>DASZTA010000046.1:0-145531 GCA_035548415.1 Polyangiaceae bacterium | reverse complement strand
CGCTCATGGCTCGCGAGCGCCCCGGCGTTTCGCTCGGCGAGCTGCACCTCGAAGCGATGAAGCTGCTCGTGGCGGCGCTCGAAAAGCGAAAGTTTGCGGCCGGCGTCCGCCAGCCACCGCGCCAGCGCGGCGGTGACTCCGAGCCGCACGAGCGCGACTCCGAACCGCGCCAGCGCGGCGCTGATTCCGAGCCGCCCGAGCGCGACGTTGATCCAGAACCGCGCCAGCGCCGCATTGATTCCGAACCGCCCGAGCGCGACTCCGAACCGCCCGAGCGCGACTCCGGACCGCGCCAGCGCGGCGTTGATTCCGAACCGCCCGAGCGCGACTCCGAACCGCGCCAGCGCCGCATTGATTCCGAACCGCCCGAGCGCGACTCCGAACCGCCCGAGCGCGACTCCGAACCGCCCCAGCGCGACTCCGAACCGCCCCAGCGCGACTCCGAACCGCGCCAGCGCCGCATTGATTCCGAACCGCGCCAGCGCCGCATTGATTCCGAACCGCGCCAGCGCGGCGCTGGCACCGTGGACGCGGCCGGACGTTCTCCTGCCAGCTCTTCGTCGCACCGGCGCAGTCGGCACATTCCGGCAGCGCTGCGGCGCGAGGTGTACGAGCGCGACGCGGGTCGCTGCAGCTACCTCGACGCTCGAGGCGAGCGCTGCGGCGAGACGCGCTACCTCGAGCTGCATCACCTCCAGCCCTTTGCTCGAGGTGGGCAGCACCGCGCCGCGAATTTGGCGCTCCGCTGCAAGGCTCACAACCGATTGGCGGCCGAACGAGATTTCGGGCCCGAGCTCATGGCCGAACGGAGCGATGGAGCGCGCCACGAGTCGGTCGCGCGACAGAAACTCCACGATTCTGGCTTCGACTGAAGAAACGCGCGGAAAGCAGCCCGAAGCGCGACGCGCGGATGCACCGGTGACCGCCACGACAGCCTTCTGCAAGTGGGCCGCGCTTGGGCAGCTCCCCTCATTCAATGGGTCGGAGCATGACGACCGAGTAGCCGACGGCGATTTTTTTGCCGCGATTGACGTACGAGTGGCGTTGGTCGCCGCGGAAGACGACGACGTCGCCTTCTTCCATTTTGAACGATTCGCCGGATGCGATCAGCTCGAGCTCGCCGGTTTCGCACGTCAGGTATTCGCGCGTGCCGGCGGTGTGCGGGACGCCGACCATGCGCGCGCCGACCGGGAGCTCGAGCCTTTCGATTTGCATGCCGGGGACCTTGTCGGGTAAGAGTGAGTTGACCTGCACGGTGCCGCGCAGGCGCGTCGGCAGGCTGCCCCGCCGGTAGTGCTTGGCCGAGGCGCGAGGCTCGGCCACGATTTCTTCGAGCGAGACTTGGAAGGCCATCGCCACGGCGTGCAGCACCGTGAGCGTCGGGTTGCCCTCGCCGGACTCGAGGTTGGCCCAGGTGGCGCGCGGCAAACCCGAGAGTTTGGCCATTTGTTGCTGGGTCAAGCCGCGCGCCTGGCGCAATTGGCGGATGTTACGGCCCAGCCTGCCGGATAGCTCATCGCTCATGCGTTGACATTCTGCCAATGGATTGGCAGACGTGCCAATGCCCTGTCACGGCGGGACCATGCTCACCCTCGAAGGAGCAAGTCATGAACCTACGAGGAACCGCCGCAGTCGTTACGGGAGCCAGCCGTGGCCTGGGCCGCGCGCTCGCCGAGCAGCTGGCCGCAGCCGGCGCCCGAGTGGTGCTGGTGGCGCGCTCCGAAAAGGAGCTGACGGCCGCCGTCGACGAGATTCGAGCGTGCGGGGGTGAGGCGCACGCGCTCGTCGCCGACGTGGGCCGCAAAGAAGACGTGTACCCCCTCGCCGGCGCCGCCGCCGCGCTGGTCGGACCCGTGGACCTGTTGATTCACAACGCCAGCGCGCTCGGCCCCACCCCACTACGGCTGTTGCTCGACACCGAGTGCGAAGACTTGTCGGCCGTGCTGGACACGAATCTGCTCGGTCCCTTTCGACTGAGCAAGGCCGTCGGCGGCTCGATGGCACTGCGCAAAACGGGCACCATCGTGCACATCAGCTCGGACGCGAGCGTGAACGCCTACGAGCGTTGGGGTGCCTATTCGGTTTCGAAGGCGGCGCTGGATCATCTGTCACGGCTGTGGGCGGCCGAGCTCGCGGAGCGCAACGTGCGCGTCTTCAGCGTCGACCCGGGCGAAATGGATACGCAGATGCACGCGGACGCGCTGCCAGAAGCCGATCCGGCAACTCTGGCGCGGCCCGCACAAGTGGCGGAGCGCATCGTGGCGATGCTGCGCGAGGGCAACGTGCCGAGCGGCAGCCGCGTCGAGGCACAGAATTGGAGGCCGTCATGAAGCGTTTGTTGGTGATCGATCCGCTGAGCGCACGCCTCGGCGATTACCGCATCGAAGAGCTGCCGCAGCTGCTGGGCAGCGGCGACGTGGTGGTAGTCAACGATGCAAGCACGCTGCCGGGCTCGCTGCGAGTGGATGCGGAGCTCGAATTGCGGCTCGTTTCGGCCGCTGAGGACGGCAGCTTTCTAGCGGTGACGTTCGGAGCCGGAGACTTTCGACAAACGACCGAAACGCGCGGAACACCGCGGCGACTGAGCGAAGGCGAGCGTTTGCGCTTCGGCGAAGGGCTTTCGGCGATCGTCACCGGCTTCGACCCCGACGAGCCGCGCTTGGTGCGGCTGCGCTTCGAGCAGGCGGGCGCCGCTTTTTGGAGCGCGCTGTATCGGCACGCCAAGCCGATTCAGTACGCCCATGAACCAGCGCCGCTCGCCCTGTGGGACGTACAGAATCGCTACGCGGCTCGTCCCTGGGCCTTCGAGCTGCCCTCGGCGGGGCATCCGCTCACGTTCGAGACTTTGTTCGCGCTCGAGAAGCGCGGCGCCGTGCTGACACACGTCACGCACGCCGCCGGCATCTCCTCGACCGGCAGCGCAGCGTTCGACGCTCGGTTTCCACTACCCGAGCGCTTCGAGATCGGCGCGACCGCGGCGGAGGCGATCGCGCGCGGCCGCTGCCAACAAGGCCGAGTCATCGCCATCGGCACCAGCGTCGTGCGGGCCCTCGAGGGGCGCGCCGACGAGAACGGCGCCGTCACGGCTGGTAGCGGCGTCACCGACCTGAGGCTCAGTGCGCGCTACCAGCCTCGCGTGGTCGACGGCTTGCTCACGGGGCTTCACGAGCCGACGACCAGCCATTTCGAGCTGCTCGAGGCTTTTGCGCCGCGCTCGCTGCTACTCAAAGCCACCGAGCACGCCGGAAGGGCCGGCTACGAGCCGCACGAATTCGGCGACTCGTGCCTGATCCTTCCGGGTGCGCTGCTCGAACGGCTCGCAGCGTAAGCGTTACTGAGCAGGCGCGGCAGGAGCCGCGGGCGCCGGGGCAGCGGCGCCGTCGGGGCGGGCGGCGTCGCCACCGCGATCGAAGCGGTGGTGGTCGCCGCGCATCGGGCGCAGCTTGCCGGATTCGAAGGCCGCCTTGAGCTCTTCGGGCGTGAGCTTCTGGTCGCCGTTGGTGTCGGCGACGCTCAGGTGAGCCCAATGCTGGGCGTCGACCTCGGATTGCTCGAGCATGCCGTCGTGGTTCGCGTCTTTCTTTTCGAAGCGCTCTTTGGCGCGCGCTTCGAACTGTGCGCGATGCTCGGTGCGCATCGTTTCGAAATGCGCGACCAGCTCGTCCTTGGTCACCACGGCGTCGCCGTTCTTGTCGATGTCGCCGATGCGCTCTTGCATGCGTTCCGGCAATTCTGCCGCCTGCAGCTGACCATCCTTGTTCGCGTCGAACCGCTCGATGAGCTTGTCGGGCGAGGGCGGACCCATGCGATGGTCGCGCGGACCGTGGTCACGACCGTTGCGAGCTGCCTCGGGGCGAGCCGCCTCGGTCCCCGGCGCCTTCGCGGCTTGCTGTTGGGCGAGCGAAGCTTGCTGGCTCTGGTCCGCCGGCTCCACTTCGGAGCCGCCGCACGCCATCAAGCCAAAGCTCGAAAGCAACGCGATGAGAGAAGTGGTAGTGAGGATTTTCGATGTCTTCATGTCGTCGTGCTCCTGTCAGCGTGTGCGACGCCGGCCCCCCGGCGCCCCCTACGTGTCGGCCGCCGTTTTTTCGGGCCGTAGGGACTTGCCGGGCGTCAGCGTCCAACCCCATTGAGTGATCCAAACACGGAGAATCATTGGACAATCTGGACGAAGCCGTCGCCCGGGTCCGCACAGGAGACACGGCGGCGTTTCAACGGATCGTCGACGGGACGAGCGCTCGGCTCGTCAGGCTGGCCGCTAGGATGATGGGCAGCGTCGTCGATGCGGAGGATGTGGTGCAAGAAGCTTATGTCAAAGCCTACCGCGCGCTTTCGACCGGCGAGTTCGACGGACGCGCCAACGTGTCCACCTGGCTCTACCGTATCGTGACCAACCAGGCGATCGACGCGATGCGCGGGCGCGCCCGCCGTCCCAAGCCGACGGATACGGCAGACGAGTCGACCAGCGACTTGGCGTCGGCTGAGCAGAAGCTCGCCCTGGCGGAGCTTTCGGATTGGATGAGCGAGCTGCCGCCTGATCAAAAAGCGGCGCTGGTGTTGAAGGCCGTGGAGGGCCTCACCTCACCAGAGATTGCAGAAGTGCTTCAGTGCAGTGAAGGCGCGGTCGAGCAGCGCCTGGTCCGAGCGCGCGCGGCGTTGCGCAAGAGGAGCGAAGGGTGATGAACGGCGACAACGACATCGACGCACGGCTGGCACGCCTCGCGGCAGCGACCGACGGCATCCAGGCGCGGCCTGGTTTTTCGAGCCGGGTGATGGCGCGCATCGCTGACGAGCAGCTCGGCACGCTCTACGCGCTGAACAAGCCGGCGCGGCGCTTTCTACCGCTCGGCATGCTGGCGGCGGCCGCCGCTTTCGTGTGGGCCATCTCCGTCAGTAGCCAGGTCGACGAAGCCATGGCTTCGAGCGACGACACGGAGCTCGTGTGGTGATGTCTCCCAAGCTCAAGATTTACGGCATCGTGCTGGGTATCTTCGTGCTCGGTGCTGGTGCTGGTGGCGCCGCCGGTTTCGCGGTCGCGAACAAGCGCCTGGCCGAGGTGCTGGGCGGCGATCGCCCGAGCTTGGGCGAGGCGCGGCGCTTCGAGGCCATCGCCAAGGAGCTGGATCTCTCACGCGACCAACGTCACAAAGTGCGCGAGATCATGGAGCGTCACCGCGACGAAAATCGCCGCCTCACCGAAGAGATGTTCGAAAAGTGCGGCGACGACTTGCAGGGCCTGCGCACGCGCGTCGACGGTGAGATCCGCGGCGTGCTCAGCCCCGCTCAAGCGCAGCGCTTCGGTGAGCTGATGGAGAAGCGCGGCCGGCGCTTCCCGCTCGGCATGCCCGGGCCGGGCCCCAGGCCGCGCCGCGAGCACTGACAGCACTCGCCCTTGATGCTATTGCCGCGGCATGCGTTTTTTCTCGGTGGGAGCGCTGGCTTTGACGATGAGCTGCGCCGCCGCCCAGCCCGTAGCCGCGCCGCCCAAGGCCAGCTCGCCCACGCCTGCAGCCGCCGTCGCGCCGTCGACCACAACGCCCACAGCTGCCGACCCGCAGCCGTATCCCGAGGCAGCGCGCGAGCTGGAAGCCGCCAAAGTGACGGGGACCCTCGCGCTCTACGACACGCAAGACGGCGTGCTCCGCTGTAGCGACGTCGAGCGTTGCCGCACCGAAGCGGTCACGCCGGCTTCCACCTTCAAGATTCCGCACAGCATGATCGCGCTCGAAACAGGCGTGGTCGAAGGCCCCGACACGGTGCTGCCCTGGGATCACCAGGAGTACACCAACCCGAATTGGAATCAGGATTTGAGCCTTCGTGACGCGCTCCGCTACTCGTGCTTGCCCTGTTACCGCGCCATCGCGCGCAAGGTGGGCGAAGCCGGCGAGCGCGAATGGGTGACCAAGCTCGGCTACGGAAACCGCGACACCTCGGGCGGCGTCGACAAGTTTTGGATTGGCGGCGGCATGCGCATCTCGCCGCTCGAGCAAATCGACTTCTTGCGGCGCTTCGACGAAAGCAAGCTGCCCATCTCCGACCGCACCGCCGACATCGTGCGCGACATCATGACGCTGGATGTCACCGAAAACTACGTGCTGCGCGGCAAAACCGGCACCACCGCGCCGCCCGACGAGCCGCGCGAGCTCGCCTGGTTGGTCGGCTGGCTCGAAGCCGGCCCTCGCCGCATCTTCTTCGCCTTGCTCATCGACGGCCACACTGACGGCGTCGATCCCACGGCCGTCCGCCGCCCGCTCACCGAGCGCATCCTGCACGCTCGTGGCGCAATGTGAGCAGGAGCATTTAGCCTTGGGCCGCGAGCGCCGCCACCAGCCGGCGCTGCCGGCGCTTCAGCCACCAGACCAAGGCCGCCAGCGGCAAGCCGAACAGCACCGCAACCGGTAGCATCACGCCTATCGCGCGAATCGCGAATGTCACCATCGCGATCGAAACATCCACCGAGTCCGCCATCGCGCGCCGCAACGTCACGCCAAAGCCCGTCGTCGGCGAAGTCGCCACGACTTGCCGCACCGGCGCGAGTGAAAGCGAAATTTTCGCCAAGTCGCTTTCGGTCTCCAAGAAGCGCTTTCGTCCTTCTAAACGGTCGATCTCGGTGCGCACGCTCGCCAGCTCCTGATGCACCTTCAGCGCGCTATCGACGCTATTGGCCTGAGCCAAAATCCCGACCAGCGACTGCTCTAAATGCTTCTGGTTGTCGATGCGCGCCTGCACGTCGATGAACTCGTCCGTCACGTCCTCCGAGCCGATCTTCTCCGTCTCGGCGCCGCGCCCCAGCCGCTTGATCTCGCGCAGCGCCTCCCCCATCTTCTCCGCCGGTACCCGCAGCGAAAGCCTGACTCGCGACTCCGAGCTCTCGCCTTCGTCGGCGCCGCTCTCGCGCTCCGAGCTCGCCACGTAGCCGCCCAGCCGCTCCACCAAGCTCGTGACCGTCGTCTCCGCGGCCGCCGGCGACGCCACCTCAATCGAAAGCTCCGCATTCCGAATCACCTTCCGGGCCGTCTTCGGCATCCCCGTTTGCTCGCCCGCCTTGGCGCCGTCCGCGGGCGCCGCCGGATCTCGCGAAACATCGCCCCCACCCTTCGCCATAGCCGTAGCCGCCGGTGCCGGAGGCGCTTCGCGGCTCTTCGCACATCCACCCAGCGCCAACGCCCCCACCAAAACAGCCGCACCGATACGCACCTTGCTTGCCATAGAGCTCCAACGCGCCTTTGCCCCGCGCCTTACAGCTATCCCGCGCACCTCGGCCCTCGCTCGCCGTCACACCGTCCCCGCTGCCGCAACGCCGCGATCTCTTGGGGATAGGCCGTTGTTTCTGTTGGGGCTGCCCAGCTGGGCAGCCCGTAACCACCCGTAACCCGGCCTCCCCCTTCAACCGCTCTGGCGTCCCTATCGCGCGCGCGTGCCGCCCCCCGCGGCGGCGTTCGTCGGCACCACCAGCTAGTAGTCAGCAAGCGCCTCTATCCCAGCTTCCTTCCGCGCGCCGCCCCCCCCTTCCGCGCGCACGAAAGTTCATACGCATTTCACGAATTCCACGGACGCGCGCGCGTATTCGCGGCCGCACCTTACCTCAAGCACCACGAAAGTTTTTACGAACGCGAGAACCTTCGCAGACGTTCGAACAACGTCCGAAGCACGATCTCGCCTGAGCATCCGCGACGGTTCTTTACGAACGCGAACTTTCCCAGAAGTTCGAACAACCGTCCGAAGCATGAATCTCGCCTGAGCATCCGCGGTTCTTACGAACGCTAGAGATTCGAGCGCACGCGACTCGGTCGATTGAGCCACGCGGAAGCGCCGTGAAGGGCGGGAGCGCATCGCGCCGGCCGCAGGCACCGGCCGCAGGCACCGGCCTCCGCGCAACTACAATTGTGACAATTGTAGGCCCGCGCGAGGGGCCTTTCGAATCTCGAGCGTCACGCCTAGCGCGTGCGGCGTGCGGCGTGCGGCGTGCGGCGTGCGGCTAGCTCCTACCACCTAGCTTCTAGCTCTAGCTCCTAGCGGCGTTGAAGCATGAAATCGGCGCGAATCTCGCCGACCACGAGCTTGCGTGCATTCTTGACGAGGGGTGCTTGGTGGCGGGCAAGTGTCGGAAATTTCGCGATGTCGTCGATGAGGCCGAGCTGCTTCAGGGTTTCGACCACGAGGGGGCCGAGGGCACGCGGGGAGCCGTCGACGACTTTGACGGCGATGCCCAGCGCGGGCTCGCGAAAAGAGAGGAGTAGCAGCGCTTCAGCACCGCCCTTGACGATGGCCCGGCCCGGAAAGGCTTGCGCCAGATCGTAGTCGAGGCGGCGCTGGCCGGAGACGAGCAGCGGGTGCGCGAGCATGGCGTCGCGTACACGCGTGCGCACGGGGTCGCTCGCGAGCGCTAGGTTCTTGAAGCCGACGGCCAGGTTTTGCAGCGGCAGGGAGTAGTTCGGGGCGCTGCAGCCGTCGGTGCCGAGCAAGAGCGATTCCGGTGCGACTTCGCAATTGGCGGCGACGGCGGCGCGGACACGACGTTGCGCGGCGCCTTGCGGATCCAGGTAGGTGTCGAGCGGTTGGTCGAGCAGCTTGGCCAGCGCCAAAAATCCGGAGTGTTTGCCGGAGCAGTTGTGGCGCAGCGGATCTTCGTCTTCACCGGCGAGCGGGTACTTGCCGAATAGCTTGAGCTCGAGCGGGTAGCCGGTGCCGCATTGCAGCGCCTCCGCGCCGATGCCGAGCTTTTTCAGCATGCCGAGCACGATGGCGCGGTGTTGATCGCTCCCGTTGTGCGAGGCCGTGCACAGGGCCAGCTCTTCGCTACCGAAGGCAAAGCGCTCGAGGCCGCCGGCTTCGACCAGCGGCAAGGCTTGCAGCGGCTTGATCGACGAGCGCGAGAAGAACGCCTGCGAAGCGTCACCGAGGGAGTGAGTGAGGCGCGATGCCTCGTCGACCACCGCGATGGCTGCCGAGTGAACGGCTTCGAGCCCCTGGCCGCGGTGCACGAAGGCGGCGGGGGCCAGCGGGGCGAGCCCCGCGACACCAGGCGAGATTTGTGAGGGGGTATTGTGGGGCGCCATCGCGCCGGATAGTGTCGCGCAGGTGACACTTCGCGGCAAAACCCTGTTCATCACCGGCGCGAGCCGCGGCATCGGCAAAGCGATCGCGCTGCGTGCTGCGCGCGACGGCGCCAACATCGCGGTGGTCGGTAAGACCGAGACCCCGCACCCCAAGCTGCCCGGCACCGTGGCCGATTCCGTGCGCGAGATCGAAGCCGCCGGCGGCAAAGCGATTGCTTGCGTGGCGGACGTGCGTATCGAGGAGCAAATGGCGGCCGCCGTGGCGGCCACCGTGCAGGCCTTCGGCGGCATCGACATCTTGGTGAACAACGCCAGCGCCATCAGCCTGACCAGCACCGAGCAAACGGAGCTCAAGCGCTTCGATCTGATGTTCGGTGTGAACACGCGCGGCACCTTCTTGAGCAGCAAGCTGTGCCTCCCGCACCTACGCCGCGCCGAGAACCCGCACATCTTGATGCTCTCGCCGCCGCTCACGCACGAAGCGCGCTGGTTCGCGCCGCACCTGGCTTACAGCATCGCCAAGTACGGCATGAGCTTGTGCGTGCTGGGACTGGCCGAAGAGCAAAAGCCGTATGGCATCGCCGTCAACGCGCTGTGGCCCCGCACCGTGATCCGCACCGCCGCGGTGCAAAATCTGCTGGGGGGCGACTCGACGATGGCGCGCGCCCGCGATCCCGAGATCGTGGCGGACGCCGCGCACGTCGTGCTCACCTCCAATAGCCGTAGCCTCACCGGCCAGTTTCTGATCGACGAGACGGTGCTACGCGGCGCCGGAGTCACCGACTTCAGCCAGTACGCCGACGTGCCGGACTCCGAGCTCCTGCCGGATTTCTTCGTTTGACTCACGGTGCAGCGCGCTCAGCTGAGCGCGCTAACCAGGCCTGCCAAATAAGCAGCCGCAGCAGGGTCGCCTTCACGCGGAGCCCAGGGCGCGAACTCTTTGTCCGTGGCTGCGTCGTAGGGGCCGGATTTTACTTCGAAGCAGACGGCGGTATCGGTGAGGGCGGTGACGGTGTGCCAAAGGCCGGGCTCGAGATCGATGCCGACGAGACCATCGCGACCGAGGATGAATTTGTCCGTGATGGCGCCGGCGTCGTCGAACACGAACAGGCCGAGCTCGCCGCGCAGCACCACGAAGCTCTCGGGCTTGGGCACCTGCAAGTGGCGGTGCGGCGCGGCGTAGCTGCCGCGCGTCCACGCATTCAAGAAGCGATGCAGGTTGGAGTCGAGGCTGGGATGAAAATTGTGGTTGATGCGCCCGCGCGGGGCAGCGACGGCGCGCGCCAACGTGGCGTCAATCAGAGCGTCATCGATGAGTTGGACGGCTTTGGCCATGCTCACGGTTACCATGAAGTGCTCAGGCGCGTTCTGCCGCCAGCGTCACGGGCACGTCGTGGCACATTTGCCCGCGTCCGGGCCCGTCATGCAGCAGTCGCCCAGCGAGCAGTCGAGCGTCGTCGCGCACGCTTCGCCCAGCGTCGCGTTACCGTGGCACACGCCAATCACGCAGTTGTGCGACTGGCACTGCGTGGGATCCAAGCAGACGCCACCGTTGGCCAAGCCCTGCGCGGGCAAGCAGCTGTTCGAGCTGCACCGTGCCGACGCGCAATCGTGGTCGCTAATGCAGTTGCCGCCGTCCGCTTGCTTGGCGTCGCAAGCCTCGATGGGCTTGCCATCGGCCGAGCTGAGGTGACGGCACGAAGAGCAATCGTTCGGGCTGCTGCAAGGAGCGAGGCACTTGAGCCCACAGGTTCCGGTTTCGCCCATTTGACAGGGCACGTTGGCGCACAGCGTCCCGTTATCGCAGTCCGCATCGCTCTTACAACCTTTGGAGCAGTAGCCGGGGTTGTCGAGTGCGGTGTTGTAGCAGTCTTGGCTCTGACAATCGCTCGACGAGGTGCAACCGTCGCCGAGCGGGCGCGCCGCGATGTCGACCATGCAATCCGGGCAGAAACAGAAAAGATCGCTGGGGCTGTTCTCGACGTTGTGGCATTCGCCCGGGCAGGTTGGGTCGGCGTACGTTTTGCACGCTGGGTAGCAGGCGCTGTTTCCGCCCTCGTAGCCCAGGCAAAACCCACCGTTGCATTCCGCGTTGTCGATGCAGTCGCGCGAGCAAGATGACCAGCCGTTGCCCCTCACGCAGCGAGCGCAATTGTCCGCAGTGCACGCGGCTCCGATTGGTACCCGGCAGACGTGTGCCCGCAAGTCGCAGTTGTTGCTGACGCACCCGGCGTCGCCCTCGCACGGCTCCCCCACCTCTGCCTGAGCCGAGCACCCCGTGCCGGGGCTGCAGAACTGACCTGAAGGGCAGCCGCAATGTTTGCACTGCGTGGCGTCGGCGGCAGCGCAGGCGGTGGGCACGCCATCGACGCAAGTGAGATTGCGCCGCTCGTAGCTGGGAGAGCGGCTGTCGCAGGCGCCCGGGTCACGCTGACAAAGGTCGGCGGGCAGCTCGCTGCAGATCTCGCTGTTCAGGCACGTCTGCGAGCCGTCGGGACCGATGCCGCACTGGGTGCCACCACTGCAGTCGCTATCGCTGCTGCAAGCTTTGCTACAGAAGCTCGTTGGTTGGAGACCCGTGAGCTCGAGGCAGAAGCCGTTGTCGGCGCACACGGCGGCGGCCCCATAGCACTCCCGACCGATGCGGATCGGCGTTGGGCCGCTCGCCGTTCCACCGGTGTTGGTCGGGGTAGTCGTCGGGGACGTGCCGGTGTCCCCACTATTCGACGTCGAGCCGCACGCTGCTGCTAGTCCCGACAGCCAAACCACCATCGCCGCACCCGCCCAAGCCCACTTTGTCATCATCGCCTGTACCGCTTCCCCCACTGTGCCAGTGCCGTTCCGGCGCAGCAAGGCAACTCGGCCCCTGGGCGCTGAAGGTCATCCTGAGCACCCAAGATCTTTCCTTTCAAGACCACCAAGTCGAGGCAGCTCGCACGGCAAGCCGCGCTCGCATCCGCCTCACGCCGGGTTTTGCCGCCACACACCCAAAGCCAAGATCAGAGCAATCAGCGACAGCACCGTGAAGCCCAAGATACCGGGGCTCATCGATTCGCCGAAGCCGAGCAGCACGACCTCGGGCAACGTCGACCCCGGGTGCGCCTTGACGTAGTCGGGGGCGTGGTGCCCCACCGCCGCGAAGGCCGCAAACATGCCGTTGATGGAGGTGAGCGCCGTGGCGGCACACAACACCAGCGTGGTGCGGAACACCCGAACGGACGGCGCTGTCGCAAACCGGACCGCGAACGCCATCGCCAAGAGGCCGAACGCCAACAGGAAAATCACCGGAAAGCCGCCTTCGCGGACCAAAGTCGCCATGCACCGTCTAAAATGCACGAAGTCGCTCAGCGTGACCGGTCACGCTCGGCCCCGGGACGCGTTGTAACGGCTAGCCCCGCATGCCGCCAAACCCCGACCACGAAACCTTGACGCTGCTGCGGCGCCGCGACCCGTGCGGTTTCGATCAGGCTTACGCCAAGTACGGCTCACGGCTGTTTTCGTTCTTGCTGCGGCTGGTCGGCCGCGCCGAACAGCATTTGGCCGAAGACCTGCTGCAGCAGACGTTCCTCAAGCTGGCCGAGCATGGGCCGGAGCTGCGCGCCGATTCGGACCTGCGCGCCTGGCTTTATACGGTGGCGCGGCACGCGTTCTTGGGGCAGCTGCGCGGCCGGCGCCGCGAGCCGGAGGCGCCGAACCTGGAGCTGGTGGCCGACTATTCGCCCGACGCCGAAGCACGACTATTGCTCGGTGACGTGGAGGCGGCGCTTTCGCGACTCCGGCTGGAAGATCGCGAGCTCTTGCTGCTGATCGCCGACGGCATCGAGCCAATTGCGGTGTCACGCCTCCTGGGTATCGAAGCGGCGACCCTGCGAAAACGCTTGGCGCGCGCGCGGCAACGCCTCTTACAAGAGCTGGAGCGTGCAGCGCCGCGCGCCGCGCGGGAGGCGTCGTCGTGACGTCGGAAGATGCCGTGCTGCAAGCGCTGGCAAAGCTGCCGCTCGAAGCGCCACCGTCGGCGCTCTCGCAGAAGCTGCTGGCGAGCGGGCGGGCGCGGCTCGTACCGGCCCAGGTGCATCCGGCGTGGGCCGTTGCGATCGCGGCGTCGGTCGTGGCGTACCTGGGTTGGGCGCTATTTTACACCGGCAACTGGTGAGCGTTCACGGCGCCCCGAGGCTCAGGCGAACAAGCCGAGCCGGCGCTGGCGATCGAGCTTGAAACCCGGGAACAGCGGCGCGGCGTCGACCAGGTTCAGGTGCCGCTCGCACACCTCGCCCAGCACGTCGCGAAAGTCGGTCGTGACCGGCACGTCGCGCTCCTCGAACAGCTGATCGGCGGCGAGGCCCGGAAAGTTGCCGAGCACACGACCGCCCTGCACTTTGCCACCGAGCACGAGCATGAAGTTGCCGTGCCCGTGATCGGTGCCGCGCGTGCCGTTTTCGCGCACGGTGCGGCCGAACTCGCTCATCACCAGCACCACCGTGCGCTCGAAATGCGGGCCCAAATCGCTACGAAAGGCCGCCAGCGCATTGCCGAGCCGTTCGAGCTGGCGCGGCAATTCGCCCGTATCCGTGCTGCCTTGGTAGCGATGCGTGTCCCAGCCGCCGAGATCGATCCACGCCGTTTCCAGGCCGACGTTGGCTTTGATGAGCCTGGCCACGTCTGCAAAATCTTGCGCGTCTTTCGCGTACGAGGGATTGCCGCCGCGGCGCTGCTTGCCGAGCGCGCGACGCACGACCTCCGTCGCATCCAGCGCGCGCTGCCCGGCTCGCTCCGCCAGGCCGCCGTCGACATCGTACAGCTTGCGAAAACCTTCCACGAGCTTCGGCTCCAGCGCGTCCGACGAGCGCAGCTTGAAGTCTCGCAAGCTCGGCACGGCGACGGCGTCGCGGTAGCCGCGCAGCGCCAGCGGCGAGCGACTCGAAATGCCGACCGCGCGCAGCTGGTCGCGGCCGGGCAGCGGGCGAGTCGCCAGGTAGCGGGCGAGCCAGCCGTGCGACGCCGCGCGATCGCCGACGGCCGCCGTTTCCATGTAGTCCTGCGCCTCGAAGTGCGAGCGCGTCGGGTGCGGCGAGCCGACGGCATGCAAGACGGCCAGCTGCTTGGCGTCGAAGGCGTCTTTCAACGGCGCCAGGCGCGGGTGCAAACCGAAGCGCCCGTCGAGATCGACGGCGCCATGGTTCTCGCCGGGCCGAGGCACCGCGATGGTGGGACGGAGGCGGTAATATTCGGGCTCCGCATGCGGCACCACCGCGTTCAGGCCGTCGGCCGCGCCGCGCAGAAATACGCACAGCAAGACGGGCGTATTCACGACCACCTCGGCAGGCTCGGCGGCCACACCGCGCGTGTGCAGCAAGAAACCGAGCGAAGACAGCAGCGATGCGCCGAGCAAGTGACGACGCGAAAGACGATCGGTCATTGGCGTTGAAACTCCGGGCTACCGAACAGCAGCGCCACCGCCAAAGACCGGCGCTGCGCCGGCTCGGGTAGCTCCGCTATTTCGCTTTGGACCAGATTGAGGGTGCGCGCGCCCGGCGCGAGACCGAGCAGATTCGCTCCCCACTGGTTCACCAGCGCGTTCACGTCGGCGCCGGACGGCACGCTCTCGTCCCACGGCACTTCGAGCCCGGCCACGTTGTTCTCGCCGAGTGTGCTGGCAAAGCTCATCCGCGCCAGCATGCCGCCCCCGCTCGCCCACTCGGGCTCGCTGTCGGGGTAACCGGTCGGCACGCTCTCTTGCAGCAGCGGCTCACCGAGCCGAGTCATGGTCTTGGCCAGAGCCAGGCTCCCGTCTGGTTTGGCCCCCAGCGCTCGCGCGGCGCTGGCCAAGAGCTCGAGCGGTGTCTTGAGCTTGGTGCCGCGCGCCGCTTGCGACCAGAAGCTTTCGTCTTCGAAGATCGCGCGCAGCACCTGGCGCATATCGCCATCACTTGCCAGGTATGCTTTCGAAGCGGCCTGCACGCAGCTGGCCGGCACGTCGTCCGACACGAAGCGCGCGCATAGCCGGCGCGCCAAGTGCCGCGCGGTGGACGGATGCCGCGCCAAGAATTCCAAGAGCCGCACGCCTTCTTCCTCGTCGACGCCTCCCGGAAAAACCTCGCCCATCACGACCTTTTGGCGGCGATCGTGGGCGCTCCGGCGAAACACGTAGTCGAAGGCGCCCTCGTTGATGCGCACCACGCTCCAGCCAGTGAGAATGCGCGCCACGTTTTGCACGTCTTGTTGCGTGTAGCCGCCGTCGACCCCGAGCGTGTGCAGCTCGAGCAGCTCGCGCGCGTAGTTCTCGTTCAAACCGCCGCGCTTCTTGCGAGCGGCCGGGCTCGTCTTGGTTTCGCGCTTGCTCTCGGCGTTGTCGAGATAGAGCAGCATGGCCGGGTGGCGCGCGGTCGCCAGCAAGAGCTCCGAAAATTTGCCGAGCGCGTGCGGACGAAGCGCGCGTTCCAGGTAGTCGCCCTCGAACAGCCGCACCAAGCCCTTGGCTGCGAACACGTTGAAGTGATTCGCCCAGAAGTCGGTCATCACCGCCTCGAGCTGGCGCTGGCTCAAGATGTCTCGCGTCAGCTCGGCGGTCGCGAGCCGCTCGAGGTGCTCGCGGAAATAGGGGCGCATCTCGCGACGCAGCTCCTTGGCGGAGCGCGTTTCTTGCTCCCAATCATCGCCGAGCCAATCGTCGACCAATTGCGCCGGCGGTACGAACGCCGCGCGGTGCGGCACCAGCGCAGCTTCGAGCAGCGGGCTCTCGGGCGGACCCGCCAGTTGCTCGTCGAGCCAACGTTCGACGCCTGCGCGCGCCACGCGATCGACCTCACCGGGACGCGGGCCAAAGGCGAAGCGATTCAGCACGTGGCGCGCCCTCGACAAGGCCTCCGCCGAAGCCGGTGGATCGACCCGCGACGCGGCGGGCGCCGTCGGCGCCGGCTGGGCAACCGGCGTCGTGACCCGGTTGACGTCCGCCGTGTGGGCGGCCTGGCTCGGGGCACAAGCGCAAAGCGCGGCAGCAGTCGTCGTGGCGAAAAGGCGCGTCCACCACATGGTGGCCATTATGACGCCCCGGGCCGGCTCGAGAAAGGCTGGTAACGATGACATTTCACGCCTTCGTCCCTCGCACGAGGTGAACTTGGTGTTGTGGCTCCCCCGTGACGAGGCTATCCGGCAAGACCCTACGGAGAAAAAGGAGACCCCATGGCAGTTTCTAAAGCATCGGCGACTTGGAACGGCACCCTCAAGGAAGGCAACGGCAGCGTCAAAGGCAACGGCTTCGAAGCCCCCTTCACGTTCGCGTCGCGCTTCGAGGGCAGCGGCAAGGGCACCAACCCCGAGGAGCTGATCGGCGCCGCTCACGCGGGCTGCTTCTCGATGTTCCTCGCGGCCCAGCTCACCAAGGAAGGCAAGCCACCGACCAGCATCAACACCAGCGCGACCGTGACGCTGGGCGACGGCCCCACCGTCACCAAGATCGAGCTCGAGACCATCGCGGTCGTACCGGGCATCGATCAAAAGCTGTTCGACGAGAAGGTCGCGTTCTCGAAGGCCAATTGCCCGATCTCCAAGGCGCTCAGCGCCGTGCCGGAGATGGTCATCAAGGCCACGCTCAAGGCGGGCTGAAGCCGGCCACGGGGTGCGGGCCGCTCCCCCTTCGGAGCGGCCCCACCGACGGCCGGAACGACATTGGGGAGTCACGCGCCGGTGTTGATCACCACCCGCCCACCCGTGCACCCAAGCCGAAGAGCACGCTCGGGGCACCCAGACGGCGCTCCTCATCGAAGACGGCGACCACGGGGCTCGGTGACATCGACAGCACGCGGGTTTCCGCTTGGATTGCGATCAGGGGGTGCAGCTTCAGCTCGGCGCGCAGGCGCACTCCCAGCGTCAACGACCAGAGCTTGGGCTGCGCCGCCTGACCAGGAGGGTCGGGATGGCCGTTCGCCACCGTGCGCGCCACCCCCAAGGTGGTCCCGAACGCCAACTCTCCCCGCCGAGAGCGCCAGAACGAGTAGTCAGCGCTCAAGCTCCCGAGCCACAGCCGGTAGTCGGCGGAGCCACGCGGAGCCGTTAGGGTCGTGCTGTTGAGCGGGATGTCACCCATGACGCCAATGGCGAGGCGCTCTGCTCCCGCGTAACCGACGGCGGTCGAGAGCAGCGCCAACTTGTCGTTCGGCCCCAGGTTCGTCAGCAGGCCACACCCGAGATCCAGGTACGCGCGCCCGACGGCATCCGGCGCGCTGACCGGCCCCGGCGGCGCCGAAACGGACTCGTGCAACGGCGCTGACGAGCCTGCGCGTGGCGCCGCGACGCGAGGAACCAGCCCGGCGCGTAGAAACTCGACCGCTTGCAGCGCGATGGGGCCGATCTCTTTCTCGGAGCCCGTCAGCTTGACGTGGCTCGAGGCGCTCTGCGATCGGCTCGTCACGTCGAGCAGCACGCGACCCTCGCGCTCGGCGACCTCGACTTCGGCGTAAGCGGCGTTCGCCTTCGGTGGAGCAGATGACGAATCCACGTCCAGCGCGACGGCAAATCCGCCGACGTTCAGCTCGGCTTGCAGGCGCGTGAGGAGGATCGCGACCAAGCGCGTGGCGGGTGCGCTTTCGATGGTGAGGTGTACGAGAGCCGCGGCCGACGTGTCGTGCTCTTCGACAGGAACGCTGGCTGGGTCGGCCGCCCAGCATTGCCGGCTCAGGGCCAACCCGCAAACGAGTCCCCACACCGCGGTGCCACGACTGCGCTTGGAAGAGAACGCCCTCAGCAGCTTAGCGGCCTCCAGCAGCCTCGATCAGACTACGTGCATGCCCGGCATACGAGCCGCTGGCAAACTGCGCGGTGTACTGTTTGGCGAGCTCTAGCGCCTGCTGCGGATTGCTCTTCTCCAACAGAACCATCTTGCGACCCAGCGCGTCACTGGCAAAGCGCCCGTGCGGAGCCTCTCGCAGGTAGAGGTCGTACCATTCGATGGCCTTTGGCTCGCGGCGATCTTCGGCGCTGCGCCCCAGTAAGAAGGCCGCCGCTGCAGCGTCGCTCGAGCCCGCAAATCGCGCGCGCTGGGCGCGGAGCGCGCGGTCGGCAACGCCGGAATTTCCGCCCAGCCGCGCGGCGTCGGCCAGTGCCCGCAGGTCGTCTCGGTTGCAAGAGTCCAGGCAACTCTGAAGACCTCGTTGATTCGCCGCCTCGAGAACCTGCGAGTAGTCGCCAGCCGCAACCAGCGCCGACCACGGCGTAGCCCTCTCCGCGTCGCGAGCTGAAACTGCGGGCGGCAACGGAGAGACGGGAATGTCCGCACTCTTGGTCGAAGTCTCGGCGGCGTCTTGCTTGGCTGATTCGGCGGCCTCTGCGCTGGACTCGGTATGATTGAAAGAATCGCCGGGACCCAGCTCTCGGCGTTGCCCTGCTCCTTCGACGATCACGTGGCCGCGCTCGACCTCGACGTGGAGCGAGCCCGTTCCAGCCAGCCATTCGACGGTGAAGATCGTGCCTGTGACACGCACCTGGAACGGTCCGGCGTCCACCAGCCAGCGGCCCCGCCCCGGATTGGGTACCACATTGAAGCGCATGCGCCCTGAATCGAGCCGAAAACGCGCGCCACGCTCCGTGGTTTCGGAAACGAGAGCTTGCCCCTTTCGCTCGAGCGTTACCACCGTGCCATCCGAGAAATCGAGCTCGACTGGTTCTTGGCGGGCCTCGATGAGCCTGCCAACCGCCGCGCCACTTTTCTCGTGATACGAAAGCGCGCTGTCCGCGCCCAAAAAGCCGCTCAGCTTCGCCGCCGAACCGACGAGCGCCACGGCGGCAGCGAACGCCAAGCCGTAGCGCCAAGCTGGCGAGGCCATGCGCATGGACGACTTTCGCTTGCGGTCGCGATGCAGGCGAAAGGACGCCGTGAACCACTCGGCAGAGACCTCTTCCGAGCCCAGCCCGGGTAGAGGGTCGACCGAGCGCGCGAGCTCGAGCACGGCGCTGGCTTCAGCGCCGTCTGGTTTCCAAGGCGCGTCCGGCTGGGCTGCTGCCTCTTTTGCCGATTGCCGCTTCATCGGTCCTTCCCTTTCAACGCCCGCTCGACGTACGTGGCCAGCGCCGGATCCTTCTGCGCTCTGTTGAGCACGGTCTCGAGCGTGGCCTTGCCGGTTCGCCACACGGTCGCTTTCGACAGCTTGAGACTCGTGGCGGTTTCATCGATTTGCATGCCCTCGACGTAGCGGGCAATGAAGACCAGCCTGTCGCGCGCCGAGAGCGTATCCAAGATCTTGTAGAGTGCCTTGATGGCGCGCGATTCATCCGGCTCACGCTGAAGCGCTGGTGAGTCGGGCACGTCGCCGTTGCTCGTGAGCATGACCCAGCGCCTGACCTTGCGGCGCCTGATCTCCATGGCTGCGGTGCGAAAAGCGATCGAAACCAGGTAAGCCCGAAGGTTGTTCGGGTCTTCGAGTTTGGTAGCGCTCTTGACGAACCCCATGAACACGTCTTGGAGTAGGTCTTCGATGTCTTGATCGGGGCCCAGCGCGCGCGCCAAGGTGCGGCGCACAGCAGGGGCATGCCGGTACCAGATCTCGTTTGCGGCGCGCTCGCTACCCTGAATCAAAGCAGCGACGAGCGCGGCGTCGCTCAATGTCGCCAGGGGTAGCTGGGCCACGTTACCGGCGGCGTTGCCCGCGGGAGGGCTTGGCAGGAGCGGGAGGTGCTGGTTGCTCATGAGGGCGCGCGGCCTAACCCTCTAGTTGCGCTGGCCTCCGTTCGGTGCGCAACCGAAAAATTCGGCGCCTACGGTGCGTCGATCGCTTCTAGCTGTAGCCCGCCAATGGCGATGACTTGAGCCTCGTAACCCAGCCGAAAAACCATGTGAGAGGCGCCCGCTTCGTAGCTATCAACTACCGAGAAGTATTCGCTCTTCTGCGTCCACGTGCCGTCTGCATGTACCGGGAAGGTGACCGATTTTTCCCAGGGATCGGAGGCGCGCTCGAAGATGTACTCGGTGTAGCAGTCGCCCGTAAGTCCCTTTGCCTCACAGCTCACCCAAAAACTTACATGTAAGAGCTGCCCCGCTTTGACCGGTTTGTTCAGTGGCATGACGAGCTGCGCGATCCAAGGGGAGGAGGGAGGCTCGCTCATCGTCGCCCGCCAAGCTTCAGAGAAGGACGACTGACCCGCTACGGTGAAGCGCTCGGCGTTCACGGGACCCACGCTAAACATCTGAGCGAAGTCATCGAGCGTTACCAGCGGCTCTACGGGCAACGTTCCCTGCTCGCCGGCGGCGCCGTCGCCCGTGTCGACCGGTGCTGCCCCGCCGTTGGTGACCGCGCCCGCGGTGTCAGCTGAGCCGGCGGAACCAGCGGAGCCACCCGAGCCCGCCGCCCCCGCTCCGGCGCTGCCCGACACTCCGACCGGCTCCGTTGCCGTCTCGAGCCTGTGGCTGCCGCAGCTCAGGCAACAGCCCCACGCCGCGCCGACCCAGCAGCAGCCAATCGAGGCCGCGCGCAAACCGCGCCCAGGTCGTCGACGCCTCGACATGCCGGAGCAGCTTAGCAGCAGCGGAAGCCAATCGCACCGGCGAGCGAAGCCTCGGCACGGACGGCACCTAGACCTGACTAGCGAAATGCCGGTCGGGCAACTGCCTACCACCTCGCACCCCGACGCGAGGTCCTCATCATGGCAGGTATGGTCAACGCTCAGGCCTCAGCGACTCTAGAGGCCAGCCAAGCTCCCGGAGAGTCGCGCCGCTATGCCGCGCCGCTAGCGGTGCTCACCTCGTTGTTCTTTATGTGGGGTTTCTTGACCTGCATGAACGACATCATCATTCCCCACCTCAAGGCGGTGTTCGAGCTGAGCTACGCGCGGGCGATGATGATTCAGTTCGCGTTTTTCGCGGCGTACTTCGTCATGTCTCTGCCTGCCGGCGCTTTCGTCAAGCGTTTCGGCTACAAGTCCGGCATCTGCACGGGTCTGCTCGTGGCGGCGACGGGCTGCGCGCTCTTCTATCCCGCCGCCGGCGCTCGCTCCTACGGCCTGTTTCTGAGCGCTCTATTCGTGCTCGCGAGCGGCATCACGCTGCTCCAGGTTGCCGCGAACCCGTTCGTCACTGCGCTCGGAAAGCCGGAGTCGGCTTCGGCCCGCCTGACTCTGACTCAGGCCTTCAACTCGCTCGGGACCACGATCGCTCCGGTCTTTGGGTCCGCAGTCATCTTGTCGACGGCCGTCAAGTCGAAGGGCGAGCTGGCGGGGATGACGGCAGCCGCGGTCGACGTGTATCGCGCGTCGGAGGCGGCGTCCGTGCAGCGCCCGTACCTCGCGCTGGCGGTAACTTTGGTGCTGCTGGCGGCGGCCATTGCCGCATTCCGATTGCCGCGACTGAGCGCCGCCAGCCACGTCAGCGCGGCTTCGACGACGGCAGGCAGCATTTGGCGCACGCGGCACCTCGTCCTCGGGGCGGTCGCCATCTTTCTCTACGTCGGAGGAGAGGTTGCTATCGGCAGCTTTCTCGTCAACTTCTTCAAGCTGCCCGAGATTGGTGGGCTCACCGAAGCCGCGGGCGCCAAGCTCGTCAGTCTCTATTGGGGCGGCGCGATGGTGGGACGCTTCGTGGGCACGTTCACGCTCCGCCGCTTCGATCCGCGGCGCGTGCTCGGCTTGCACGCGGCGGGTGCTGTGCTGCTGATCGCGGTCGCCATGCTCGCGCACGGCCCGGGCGCTGTTTACTCGATTCTGGCAGTGGGTTTGTTCAATAGCATCATGTTCCCGACCATCTTCGCTTTGGCGATCGAGGGTATGGGTGAGCGAACCGGTCAGGCATCGGGCATCGTCTGCATGGCGATCGTCGGTGGCGCCATCGTGCCGGTGCTGCAGGGAGCGCTCGCCGATAGCATCGGTGTGCAACACGCCTTCGCGCTGGCCGCGCTTTGTTACCTGTACATCGCCTGGTACGGCCCTCGCGGCAGTGTTCCGGTCCAGGCGAGCCAAAGCAACTGAACTCGAGTTGAACCCAAGCCGAGCGAAGCTCATGGGAGACAGCGCACGTCGGTTAGCCATCTTGTCAGGAGCAAGCGCCCTGGCGTGTGCGGTGTACACGGATGCCGTCTTGCCCCAAGACGAGTCGGCGCTGAGCCAACCGGGCACCAGCATGTCGGCTGCTGCGGTTCAGGCTGGAGGCCCCCCCACCCACTCTGTCGCAGGCTCGTCGAACACAGCGAACGGCGGCTCAGCCCCGGGCGGGAGCGGTGGCAACCGTGGAATGGCAGCGCAGCCCGTCGGTGGCACCTCACCCGGAGCAGCTGGATCTTCGACCGGCGACGGCGGAGCCGACGATGCGGCCAGCGGCGGTTCAGCAGCGGGCGCGAGCGCCGGCGCGGGCGCCGCGGGCACGAGCGGTGGCGGTGCGGGCGCTGCGGGCATGAGCAGCGGCGGCCCGGGCGGCGCGTGCATGACGGAAGTTTGTGGGCCTTGTGCCGACCTGTGCAGTAACCCCAAGAACGTCAACGATCAGGCCAATCCCGCGACCACGGGCGCCATCTGCTACGAACGGACCACGCCCCTCCAAGGAGCCAACGTTGGCAACGTCGCCGGCGCGGGCCTGCAGGTGAATGGGCAAGCCGTCAACGCTACCGGTAATGTCTCGCCTTGGCCGGCCAAGCGCTTTGGTGGCTACTGTTTCCAATCCAGCAGCGCCTTCGGCTGGCTCAGCCTTTTTTGAAGAAGCCGACACTCTCAGAGCGCTTACGGGCTCAGAAACACAGCGTCACCGCCGCATTCCGTGATGCGATTGTCGACCACTCACGCGCCGTTGTCGTAACGGCTCACGCCGTCTCAGTTGCCGCGAATCAAGCTACGAACCAGCTTTCCGGATTGCGAAAGATCGCCGTCGCTCCAGTTGCCCTGCGGGTTGGCGGACGGATGAATCGCCGCCGAGCCTTCTTGCACCGCGGTGATGGACCAATTGCAGTAGCTGATCTTCTTCTGGTCCAAAAATTCGATCCACTTTCGCGTCTCCGCCTCATTGAAGCTCGTATTGTCGGGTGCGGTGGTGCCAAACTCCGTGACGAACAACGGCAAACCACCGTCGAGAGCCGCTTGGGCATGCTTCCCAACCTCACCGCCGCCGACATTGTCGAAGAAGTGTGGCGCGTAGCCTGCATAGAAGTGCAGCGTGTAGGCGACGTTTTCGTCCTGCACTCGGTTGGTGAGCGCCTCGTCGGGGCGTTGATCCCAGAACGGAGTTCCGACAATCATCAGGCCGTGCGCACCGCGCTGACGTAGGGTGGTGGAGATGGCCTGGGCGTAAGGCTCGATGTCGCCGTCCCACGTCGCCGCGCCCGCACCGGTGCCGCGCGGCTCGTTCCAGATTTCGTACATGACATTGGGCTTGCTGCCGTACTTCTCCGCGACCTTGCCGAAGAAGCTCTTTGCCTGTTCGGTGTGCTGCCTCGCGAAATGGTCGTGCCAGTCGACGAGCACATAAATGCCCGTCTCCAGCGCTCCGGCCACGACTTTGTCCAGCAGCTCGAGCTGTCCTTCGGGATCGCTGAGGTAGTCGCCCTGCGATTCGCGCACGCCGATGGTGGCTCGGATGACGCCGACGTGCCAATCGTCGACCAACCACTTGACGGTGGCTGGGTCGAAGTAACGCGCGCCCTCGCTCACGTCACTCCAGTATAGGCTCATGCCCTTCAGCTGAGTCGGGTTGCCGCTCGCGTCGACGACCTGGTTACCCTGCGCCTTGAGCTGACCGTGAAGTGCCACCGGGCTCCCTGCCGGCCCGAAACTGCTCGTGTCGGGGCTTGCTGCGCCGCCACTGCCGCCCGCGACAGAGCGCTCGCTGCCCCCCGAACCCGAGGCAGCGGAGTTGTTTCCTACTCCGCCGCTGCCGCTCGCGGCGGTTGGCAGCGGGCCAGCGCCGGCTGCGCTAGCTCCTCCGCCGCCGCTCGACGGTGTGCCCGCGGCAATGGCGCCAGATCCCGCGAACGTGCCGGCTCCGCCAGCGCCGGCCGCCATCGAGACAGTCGCGACCGGATCGCCGCTGCAAGCAGTCAGAAGAACGCCGAGCGCAACTGAGCGCAACGCTAGCTGGGTCACGCCCAACAAGTTGCGCAGCGCGCGATCGAGTCGTCACTCTGCCTGGAGGCGAAAACTACACGGGCCGTCTCGGGGCGGTGACGACGGAAATCGGCGTCGCGCGACTACTGGCGAGCATGCCCCCCATACGACGGCTCGGTGCGGCGACCAGCTCGCTGCGGCTCGGCGTGACGGCCGCGGCACTGGCGCTCGGCGCTGGATGCACTGGCACCTTGGACGGCACTTCGCCAACACAACAGAGCCAGGGCGGGACGGGTCCCGGCCTGGGCGGCAGTGGAGGCAGTGGCATGACCGCCGCGCTCGCCCCTGGGTACAAGCCGATTCACCGGCTGAGCAACACCGAATACAACGCCACGGTCGCAGACGTGCTCGGCACGTCTCTAGCGCCGGCCAACGGCTCGTGGCCGGTCTACGAGCTCAACGGCTTCGACAACATGGCCGAAGCGCAGCTGGTGCCTACCGACCAGTACCAGCGCTATTTCGACGCCGCGGGCAAACTGGCCAGCGACGCCTTCTCTCGCAGCGACTTCAAATCGAGATTCGTCGGTTGCTCCACGTCTGACGACGCCTGCGTGCGCGGAACTGTCGCCAAGCTCGGGCTTCCGATTCTGCGCCGTCCGCTGACGGAAGCCGAAATCAGCGTCTTTAGCGCAGTGTATGCGACCGCCAAGACTCAGGGCGAGAGCCACGAGTCAGCTCTCGGTTACGTGCTGCAGACGATGCTGTCGAGCCTCGAGTTTCTCTATCGCATCGAGCTCGACCCGAATCCGGGCTCCAGCGAGCGCCACCCGCTCAACGCTTACGAGCTTGCCTCTCGCGTTTCGTACCTGCTGTCGAGCAGCGCCCCGGACGACACACTGCTCGCGGCGGCAGCTGACGGCTCGCTGCTGAAGGACGAAGTGCTCGAGGCGACCGTGGCTCGGCTGCTGGCCGACGAGAAGCGCCAGGCGCGCTTCGTGGAGAATTTTTACGGACAGTGGTTGGGCGCGCGGCGCGTCCAAGAGCACGCAGTGGCGACCGACGTTTACCCGGCGTGGAGTCCGGATTTGGCGGGCGCGCTGGCAGGCGAGATGTACGCCTACTTCGCCGAGTTTCTGAGATCCGGACGCTCGTGGCTCGAGTTTTTGCAAGCCGACGTCAACTTCGTCAACGCTCCGCTGGCGCAGCTCTACAACTTTTCGCCCCCGTCTGGTACGGGACTGCAGCGCGTCGAGATGACGACCGACCATCGCCACGGCTTCTTGGGGCTAGGTGGATTTTTGGCGCAAGCATCGCTCGACCGCCGCACCTCTCCCACGCTGAGAGGACGCTGGATTCTCATCAATTTGCTCTGTACGCACCCGCCATCACCGCCGCCCAACGTACCGAAGATCGAGGCGGCCGCCGGCATGACGGACCTGTCGAAGGGCAACGTGCGTGCGGTGCTCGAGAAGCACCGCACCAACCCGGCTTGCGCCAGCTGCCACGCGTTGTTCGACCCCTACGGCATTGCGCTGGAGCGCTTCAGCGCCATCGGTAGTTATCGCGAGACCTACTCGGACGGCTCGAGCATCGACCCGAGCACCCAGCTTGCGGATGGCACCGAGCTCGCTGGTTTCGACGAGCTCACGAGCTACGTGAGCAACGACCCACGCTTCAAGAGCTGTATCGCCGACAACCTGTACGGCTATGGCCTGGGGCGGCTAGTGGTGGACGCAGATCGGGACGTCGTCAATGGCATCGTGACCAGTTGGACGAGCGGAGGCACGCCGTCGATCCAGCGCTTGGTCGAGCTCACGGTGCTCGACAACACCTTCCGTACCAGGACCGGAATCCAGCCGTGATGAGGAGAGCTTGCATGCACCATCTGCTCAACCGTCGAACCTTGTTGCGCGGCGCGGGCGTGGCCCTGGCGCTACCGTGGCTCGAGTCGCTCGCTCCTCGTTCGGCGTGCGCGGCAGACCCGGCACGCCTGCGGTTTTTGCCTATTTTTCTGCCCAATGGCGCCTCCGACAATTGGAAGCCTCAAAGTCAGGGTGTGGGCGGCGCGTGGAAGCTGTCGTCGGTGCTCGAGCCGCTGGCACCGCTGAAGTCCAAGCTCAACGTGCTGACCAACCTGGAGAATGGCACTTCATTCAACGGCGACCATAGCTCGTCCGTCGAGCCGAGCCACGGTCGGCAGCCGGCAGCTTGGCTCAGCTGCATCGATCCAGCTCAAGGCAAAAAGGCTTCGATCGATCAGCGCATCGCCAAGCTGCTCAAGAGCCCGGACCGCCTCGACTCGTTGCAGGTCGGTTTGTCGACCACCTTCAGCTACTGTGACAACAACCCGTGCGAGAACAGCCGCAGCGTTTCGTGGAGCGAAAGCGGACAGCCACTCTACAAGCTCGTGGACCCGTTGGAAGTGTTCACGAAGCTCACCGGGGGCGCGGTCAGCGGTGAAAGCACGGCCGAAGCGCAAAAGCGCATCGCCATGAACAAGAGCATGCTCGACGCGGTACTGGCCAACGCCAACGCCACCCGCGCCAAGCTCGGTAGCCTGGACCAGCAGCGGCTAGACCAGTTTTTGACGGCGGTTCGCGAGGTCGAGGTGAGCGCCACGCAGGTGTCGAGCGGCATGAACGGTATGGGCTGCATGGCCGTACCCAAGCCGACCATTTCGAGCCCCGACAAGCCGATCAACAACAACAATTTCGCTCGCCAGAACACCGCCGATTACAACAAGGGCAAGCACGCCGACGTCATGAACGACCTGATCGCCATGGCGTTTCAGTGCGATCGCACGCGCGTCATTAGTTACATGCTCGAGGACGAGCGCTCGGAGTTTGCGTACGACCACGTGACGCGCCGGCAGTTTTCTGCGGACGGATCGAACGAAATCGGCGGAACGTGCCCCGAATACCACAATGGCGGGCAGCACGGAGACCAAAACGATTTTGCGACCATTACCTGGTGGAACGTGGGCAAGGTCGCCGCGCTGTGCCTGAAGCTCGACGCCATCAAAGAAGAAGACGGTAAGTCGATACTAGACAACTCCGTCGTCTTCTTTGGCGCTTGCATGCACGGCAGTAACCACGCCTGTAACGAGCTGCCCTCCGTGTTGATCGGCAGTGGTGGCGGGGCCTTCAAGACCGATCAGCACATTCAGCTCGGGTCACGGTGGTTGCGTGACTTGCATCACACGATCATGACGCGGGCCTTCGGCATGAGCGGTCCGGACGTCGAAACGTTCGGCATCGACCGCGGCGACACTCCGCGCTCCGTCATCGACGAGATTCTGGCGACCTAACTCGGGTCACTTTCGCCTGTTCCAGCCCATTGATGGCGCGTCGTGAAGCGCCATTGGAGATTGCCATGCGTTACGTACCTCTCATTGCTGTTGCTTTGTCTTCTGTTGCGGCTTGTAGCTCGACGCCCGATCCAACCACCAACGTTCCGCCCCCGTCCGGGAACGCCGGCTCGGTGGCTTCGGCTGGTGGCGCAAGCGGCGGGTCCGCCGTGGCGACGGGAGGTGGAGGCGCTGGCGGTACTTCGAGCGGCGGCGCTGGCATGGCTGGCAGTGGAGGCACAGCAGCGGGTTCTGGCGGCGCGAGCGCCGGCACAGGGGGCGGCGCCGCGGGCGGAGGTGGTGGCGCCGCTTCCGGCGACGACTGGCATGCGGTCAAGGCGAGCCCGGGTTGCGGGACGGACCCGGGCATTCCCGCCAGCGACGACTGGTCCACCGCAGAGCTCGAGGTGAAGTCTCCAGAGGGTCACGCGCCGATGGCCAACGGTCAGCCGCTGCCCGCAACGCTGATGCGAAAGTACGCGATCAAGCTGCCCAAGGATTACGACAACAACAAGAAGTACAAGCTGCTGTTCACGTCACCCGGTTGCGGCGGCGGATTCCCCGTGGGCTCGCCCAACTGGACGGACGTCATGGCGGGCGACGGCATCCAGGTCGAGCTTCACTATTACGACGGCGTGTGGGGCGCCGGCAGCGCTGACGGCAAGGTGGGGCCTTGGTGCTTCGACGACAAGCGGGGCCCGACGACGATCGAAAAGCCCTACATCGAAACGCTGTTCGCGCTGCTCGAGAAGAAGCTGTGCTTCGACGAGCACCGCGTATTCATGGCCGCGCACAGCAGCGGCGGCTGGCTCTCCAATCAGTTCGGCAATGCTTACGGCATGCAGATTCTGCGCGCGATTGCGCCGAGCTCGGGCGGCTTGGCCCAGGGAGCTCAGCAGCAACCGGGCAACGGCAAAGAGGTCACGGGCATGTGGTGGCACCAGACCAACGACGGCACCAATCCGTTCACAGGTACCCAAAAAGCCATCGAAAACGCGCTGATGCGCAACCACTGCACGGACACGAGCTTCGCCACCAGCCCCCAAGAGTCAGTCGAATACGACAACGTGAACATCTGCAAGAAGTTCACGACCTGTCCGGCAGACTTCCCCATCATTCTCTGTCGCGAGCCCGGTAGCGACCACGCTGATGCGTTCAACGACGGCAACCAAAGAGCGGCCGCGTGGAAGTTCTTCACTAGCTTGCCATGAGCATCGGCTCGAGATCCCAGCCTTCGCGGAGGGGTCACACGCACCGCTCGCGGGCAGCAGGCTGGTGCGCGACCGCGTTCAGCGTACTGCTCGCCGGCTGCGCCAACGGTCCGCTCTGCGAGGACCTCGGTAGCTGCGGCGGGGATCCGAACGGGACCTGGGTCAGCGGCGACGATCAGGCGCCGGCTTGTCTCGAGCATCCGTTCTACAGCTCGACGACGGTCACCGCCCCTGGCGCGCCCTTCGACTCGACTCTGATCGACCGGCCGTCTCCGGTTGCGGGGCAGTCGCAGGGCGCCGCCACCTTGGCCGACTGGTGCGCAGAGCTCGTTCTCACCCGCGAAAAGGTCGAGAGCCGTTCTTTTCTGTTCCGCGACCCGCAAGTGTCGAACGTGAGCTTCCAGTACGACGCCGCAACGATGAGCTACACGGCCAGCATCGCGCGTCGAACGCGATTTGGGCAGTACTTCTCGATGACTTGCTTGACCCAGTTCGGCGTGGATCCTGGCGACTGTAGCGCCACGCAGGCCGCCATCCGGCGCGCCGATCCCGACGGTCTGCGCGCGGGCACGGCCTCGTGCGAGGCGGCCGCGGGAGGCTGCAGCTGCAGCTTTGCAGCGGGCGGCGCCTCGGCGCAGCTGAGCGGGCCGCCGCTGCTGTGCAAGATGGTCGAGCTCGTCTTGAATACAGAGGCCGTCGACGAGACCTTTCAGGCCGTCGGGTGTGCGCCCAACACGGAGCGAGGCGGCTGCGACTGCGCCTACGACGTCGCGTACCCGACCATCGAAGTGGGGGTGTACGAGGTCAGCGGCAACGTCATCACTCATCATCCGCAAAACACGAACATCGACCAACCCTCACAGGCAACGTTCTGTCAGAGCGGCGACAGCTTTCAGCTCTCGGGCTTCGACAACGGCTTCGTGTTGAACAAGCCCCCCATTCGCACCGTTCGCTTGCATCGCCAACTCACGACGCCCGCGCCGTAGAGCCCGGCCTGCCCACCCTGCTCATGAAACCAGCTCGCATTCACGTCGTTACCCTTGCGTTGGGACTCCACCTCGCCTGCGCCAGCCTTGGCCTCGCTGCCCGCGCGGAGGAGCAAACCGCCGGCGCCGCGACCGTGAAGGCCAGCGTGCCCAAGGAGGCCGAGCGCCCGCCGATCCGCAGTCGTTGGGACGTCTCGCTTTACGGCTTTGCGGAGCTCGACTTCATGCACGACTCGACGCAAAGCTACGCCGAGTCGGCCAACGCCACCCCGATTGCCCGCCGTGGAACGTACGCCGGCGATCGGGCACAGGTCGTGGCCACGGCGAAGAACAGTCGGCTCGGCTTCAAGGTTCAGGCGCCCGAGTACGCGCACCTGAACGCGAGCGCCATTTTCGAGCTCGACTTCTTCGGCAATCAACCGCTCGATACCTCGCAGAACGACTCGTCGGTGTTTGGAACCGTTCGGGTACGCCATGCCTACTTCAAGCTCGCCACGCCCCTCGTCGACGTGCTGGCGGGGCAGTATCACGACCTGTACGGTTGGGGCGGCTCCGGCTTCTATCCGAGCTCCGTCGCGTACTTGGGGCTACCGGGCCAAATCTATCATCGCAACCCTCAGCTCCGCCTCTCCAAGACGGTCGGCGGGAGCTCGCTGAGCGTCGAAATGGCGGTGGCCGCCGTGCGTCCTGTGATGCGGCACTCGGAGCTACCCGACTTCCAAGCGGGCGCACGGGTCGCTCTGGGCGGTTGGCAGGGGGCCGCGAGCCAGGGCGCGGCGCAGCCCCAATTGGTTCCGCTCTCGATTGGCATTTCGGCGGTGGGGCGCAAGTTCGTCATTCCGCAATTCATCGGTGTGCCGCGCAATTCGCAGACCGTTTACGGTTGGGGCGCCGCGGTGAACGTGGCCGTACCGATCGTTCCGGTTACGAGCTTGGAGGACCGAGGCAACGCGCTCACGCTGACCGCCGAGTACTCTCGCGGCACCGGCATTGCTGACCTGTACACGGGCACTACCGCTGGCGCGAAGTTCCCCGAGCTTGCCAACCCTGGCCGCCTGCAACCGCCTCCCGTCTATCCGCAAGACGTCGACGGTGGGCTCGTGACTTTCGACGCGGACCTGCGCGCCAAGACCTACAATTTTTCCGGGTTCGTGGTCGGCGCTCAATACTACTTGCCCGTCGCTCGTGGTCGAGTCTGGGTCTCCGCCAACTACGGCCAGATTGCTTTGGACAACATGCTCCTGCTGACGCCAGCCGCGAGCTGGGGCGCCGTCTACGAGAAAGCTCGCTACTTCGACGCGAATCTGTTCGTCGAGCCGACGCCGGCCACGCTCGTCGGAGCCTCCTTCCAATCGACGACGCAAACGTATGGTGACGGCGCCGAGCCCAACAACATTCGCGTGCAGCTTTCGCTGCTGTTCTTTCTCTAGGAGCTTGCCATGACGTTTCGGAAGCTCAATCTCGCGCTGAAGGCGGCCTGGCTTGGAGCGCTGTGGCTTCTACCTGCCTGTGCCAACGGCTCGCTGTGCCCGGGTCTCGGAGCCTGCGGCGGAGATCTCGACGGCAGTTGGCAGAGTAGCGATCAGCAGGCCCCAGTGTGTTTAGACGGCCCGTACTACACTCCCGCGACGGTGCCGCAGCCAGGCGTTGCGCTGGACTTGACGCGCTACGGCCGCCCCTCACCCGTGGCAGGACAAGCGCCTTCGCCACCCACGCTCGCCGAATGGTGTGACGAGCTCGTGTTGCAGAACGATCCGAGCCAGCTCCTGCTTTCGGCGCCAAGCTTTCAGTTTCAAGACGCGCCTATCGCCGGGTTCACCATCGGGTTCGACGCCGCGACGCGGTCTTACAGCGCAGGTTTCGCGCGGGTCGGCCGCTTCTCGCAATATTACTCGAGCACGTGCATCAGCCGCTTCGGCCAAGATCCCGACAATTGTCCCGGCGTTCAGGCAGCACTTCTGGCCGTAGACCCGAACAGCCAGGCGTCGTGCAGCGCAGCGCCGAGCGGCGGGTGCTCATGCACCTATCAGGGTAGTGGCGGCGCGGCGATGCTCGCCGGTGCGCAACTGACCTGCAGCCTCATCGCGATCGTCCTCAATAACGCTCCCAACGGGGCGCCAGCGCAGAAGAATGCCGACGGTAGCTCCATCTACAACAACGTGGCGTGCGTGCCCTCTTCGGGCCGGAGCGGCTGCGATTGTGGCTTCGACGTCTCCTATCGCACCGAAGAGAAGGGCTCGTACAAGGTCGTCGGCACCACGGTGACGACCTACCCGCTCAAGGCGACTGGATCTCCTGGCAACGGCAAGGGCGGCCTCGACTACAGCGCGGAGGCGACCTTTTGCCAACGAGGCGACGAGCTCGAGCTCTCGGGAGCGGGGGCCGCGTACCTGCTCAATCGCGCGCCCCTCCGCACCGTACGGCTGTTTCGCCAAGCGCCATGATCCGTGGATTGTTCTGCGTCCGACGGAAGTTGAATAAAAAAGCCGGCGTCGACCAACAGCAAAGGCGAGATGTCGTATCGAACCCGGGTTGCGTGCTCCTCTCGCTCGCTGACGCTCGTAGCTCTGGCGTGTTGCCTCGGTAACCAAGCGGGCTGCTCCGCGGCGGGTGACCGACAAACCTTCGGCGTTGCGTCGGGAGCTGGTAGCGGCGGACGCGGTGCCGAGCGCGGGCACACCGACGACGCCGAGGGGGATCCCGGAATCGTTCTGACGGGCGTGGACCCGGGCGCGGCCTGCAAGCCGGGAGAGCTCGCTTGCAGTGTGCCAACGTGCAGCGGCGGCGCGACCACGACGATCACCGGCAAGGTCTACGATCCGGCGGGCAAGGTGCCTCTCTACAACGTGCTCGTTTATGTGCCGAGCGCAGAGCTGCCGCCGTTCAGCGAGGGCGCCTCCTGCGATCGCTGTGGTGCAACGGTGTTGAACCCCGTCACTTCTACGGTGACCGACGAGCAGGGGGCCTTCAAGCTCGAGAATGCACCCGCAGGCACCAACGTTCCGCTCGTGATGCAGGTCGGAAAATGGCGCCGCAGGATCTCGATTCCGAAGGTGTCTGCTTGCACCGAAAATGCGTTGAAAGACCCGCAGCAGACCCGGCTGCCACGCAATCGATCCGAAGGTGACATCCCGCGCATCGCCATTGCCGTCGGAGGTGCCGACCAACTGGAGTGCTTACCGCGCCGGCTCGGCATCGACGACGCGGAGTTTTCGACGCAAGGGGGGCCGGGGCGCATTCACTTGTACCGAGGAGCGGACATCGTCGGCACGGATCAGAGCCAGCACCACTACTCGCCCCACGTGTTCGATTCTTCGCTAAATGGCGGGGCAGAATATGCACGCGCCACCGAGCTCTGGAAAGACGTCGACTCCTTGATGAAGTACGACATCGTGGCGCTGTCGTGTGAGGGCGGCGAGGGTAGCCTCGATAGCGAAAAACCGCTCGCCGCGCGCCAAGCGATGTACGACTACGCTTCGCGCGGCGGCCGTGTATTCGCCTCGCACTGGCACCGCCTGTGGTTCTCCAAGGGTCCGGCACCGTTACCAACGACGGGCCAATGGGGTGACCGGAACGATCCGGCGGGCGACGGTGGCACCATCGTGGCGACTGTCAACCAGAGCTTTCCCAAAGGCGCCTCGCTCGCGAAGTGGCTGCTCACCGTGGGTGCGTCGAGCACGCTCGGGCAGATGACGCCCTCGTTCCCGCGCGACAACATTCAGAGCGTCAACCCGGTCACCTCTACGGAGTGGGTAACGCTGGCCAACCCGAACAACGGTGGCAGCAGGTCGGTGCAGTACATGTCGTTCAACACACCGGTCGGTGCCGCGGACGACCAAGTTTGCGGACGCGCGGTGTTCACGGGGTTGCACGTTTCGGCCACCAAGAACTTCGTCAACGTCTTGCCGCAGCCGTTCCCGAAAGACTGCGAGGCCCGCGAGCTCTCCGCGCAAGAAAAAGCCATGGCATTCATGCTCTTCGACTTGAGCGCCTGTGTGCAGAGCGATCAGGAGCCGCCCAAACCGCCGCGCTAGCGCCGCTTGTTGGCCAATGACGAGATGCATGGCCGTCGCCGAAGACCTTACCGGCCCGCACGCGGAAGAGCTGCTGCCACCATTCGCGGTGTTATTCGCCGATACGCGAGACCATATCGTCCGAAGGGCTCGTCGTATGCGGGTGCCGAACCACGCGGTGGACGACGTCGTTCAGGAGACGTACATCATCGCGCATCGGCGCCTACCGGAGCTCAGCGGGGCATCGATGCTGCGTCGTTGGCTGTGCTGCATCTTGAAGAACGTGGTCCGAAACTTCTTTCGCACCCAGCGCCGACGCGGCCGGGGCGATGCTCTGTGGACTGAGGTCATCGACCCCGCTCAGTTGGTCGATGCGGCGCCGGCGCCCGACGAGCTGGCCAGTCAGCATCAGTTGGCGGTCGTCATTCGAGGGCTCGTGGCTCGACTCGACCACGACAAAGCGACCGTCTTCACCCGCGCCGAGCTCGAGGGCTCGACCATCGGAGAGATCGCGGATGAAACGAACGCCAAGCTGCAGACAGTTTACTCTCGGCTGAAGGCGGCTCGCCGACTCTTTCGCCGCGCGCTGCGACAGCGTGCGCTCGGCGTCAGCGAGGAGCGACGTTTCTTTCTCGGGTCCTAACGTTCTCCAAAGACGGGGTGATGACCAGTACGGCCCTCGCGCAACTCAAAGGCACCCCGCCTACGGCGCCGGGCTCGGCGGAGGCGTCGGGCCCGGCGCCGCGTTGGAGAACGACTCATGCTGCGCCAATTTTCACCATCATTCGCACTGCTCACCCTCCTCGGCACCGCGCCGGCGTGCCTGGAGGGATCTTCGTCTTCCGGCAACACCGTCCCTCAATTCAATCCCCCCAGCGGCGGCAGTAACGCGGCCGGCACCAGCCTCGGCTCGGCGGGAGCGTCGCCGGTGATGAGCTCTGGTGGTGCCGGCAATCCGGCGACTGGAGGAGTGGCGGCAGGTGGCGCGGGGTCGGGTGGAGTGGACAACACCGGTGGCAACATCGCTGCGGGCGGCACCGGGGGAGCCGCCGCTGGCGCGGGTGGGACGATGCCCAGCGGACCGCTCGTCGATATGCCGGGCGAGAGTTGTGCAGGGATGGCCATTCACTTGGGCGAAATGCAAATCTTCCCCAATGAATGGAACGACCCGCGCGCAGAGACGTGCGTCTACTTGAACGCCGACGGCACCTTTGGTTGGCATTGGGTCAACGGTGACTTCAGCGTCCCGGTTGGACCCGACATGCCCGGGCTCATGGTGAACAAGGACTGGCCCAACTACCCCGAGCTCGAGTTCGGTATCAACCCGTGGAACAAGCAGGGCCTCGATCGCTCGACTACGACGCTGCTACCGAAAAAGCTGGGCGAGGTGAACGAAGCCAGCATGACCGTCGACGTGGCTACCGAGGTCAGCGGCGGCAAGTGGAACCTGGCGTTCGAGCTTTGGCTAGCCGACAACAACCCCGAAACTCACCCCGGCTCCAAGGCGGTCGCGGAGGTCATGGTCTTCTTCGGCAACGAAGAGGGGTACTACCCGTCCGAGCCCAAAACCAACGAGAAGCTGAACGATGGCGAGCACGAATACGTGCTGTACGAATCCAGAGACGACTGGGGCGACACCAAAGACCAAAAATACCGGCAATATCGGCTCAGCAACGGCGGCAAAGCCTATAGCGGCAAGCTGAACATCGGAAAGTTTCTCCAACACTACGTCGAGCAAGGCTTCAGCAAAGATGCGTGGCTCACGCGCTTCGAGCTCGGTAACGAGGTTTACACGGGGGCCCAAGGCAAAACAGTCGTCAAGAGCGTCTCCTTCAGCGTCAACGGTGAGACTCGCCAAGCGAAGACGATGCCGTGACGCGAAGACGATCGTAGAACGCCCGCGCCCGCGCCCGCGTCACAGCTTCCGATAATTGGCCGGAATGCTGAGCTCGTTTTCCGGCACCTGGTCGGGCGAATACTGCACGAGCTGAAGCTCGTACAGCTTGCGGCCACCTTCCGTAACCGTCGCTTCGATCGGTAGGTAGTGGATGGCTAGCAGCTGCTCCACCCACGCGGGGATGTCCAGGTGGCTCAGGGTTTCGAGCTTGTCGGTGTCGAACGGGCCGGGAAGCCCTCGCACGCAAGCTTCGATCTTCTGGCTGCCGCTGCTCAGTCGCCAGGGGTAGCAGAGCAACCCGGAAACCTCCTTGCGATCGCTGGTGCGTTCGATGGTGACCTTCTCATCGGGCTCGGACTTCTTCGGTACGGTATTGAGATCGAAGGTGCGGTAGCCGTGATGAGCGTGGTCGAGCACCAGCGCCTGATCGCCCGCAAAGATGGCGTCGAAGGAGCTAGCCTGACGATCGATCTGCAAGCGGCCGCGCTCGGCGCGGCTCAGGTAACGAATCTCGAGCGGCTGCGCTAGGCCAACCACCTTGAACTGCAGGCGGCCTTCGAAGTTGCGGCCCATGTTCTCGTCGCGCGGTCCCTCGACGCGGTTGCCGTGAGCTTCGGCCGCCGCGACGGCGGAGCTGCTGGCGATCGCTTGGCCACTTTTTGCATTGACCGGGTCGGTTTCTTTGCCGGGTGCTTCGCCACGGTCTTGCCTGTCACCCTGAGCGCGAGAACAAGCGAAAACGGTGGAGAGCAAGAGAATGAGGGTGCCGGTGGTGCGCATGCCCGCAAGGATTGCAATGCCTGTGCCCTCTCCCCTGCCTGGCCTTCCGGCGAGGCAGAATGGGCGCTGCGGCAATTGAGCGCAGACAAGCTCGCCGCGGCCCGTCGCGGGCAGTGTGCGGAACCGGTTGCAGAAATGCCCCGCTTCGCTCACATTAAGGCGAATGCTGCGCCCTCCCGCCTCTGCTCGGTGGATTGTCGGATTGTCTTGCGCCCTGGGCTGTAGCCCGGCCGGAAACGACGGCGGCACGGGGCGCCCCGCCACGCCTGGCGGCGGCGGCACGGCTACGGCGGGTTCCGGCGGCGATGCGGCGCAGGTGGGTGGCACCGCCGGCAGCACGGTGCAGCCCGTCGCCGGGAGTACGTCTGGCGGGAGCTCGGCGGAGGGCGGCGCCAACGCGAACGGTGGCACCGCGACCGCCGGCACGGCGACGGGCGGTTCCGCAAGCGGCGGGGCCGCGAATTCCCCCTGCGGCACGGGCAGCATCTTCTGCACCGACTTCGAGGCGGAGACGATTCCGGACAAGCTCGTCTTTTATCCGGAGTACCTGCGGGCGACGCAGGCGCTCATCACGCTGGATACGGCGGTGTTTCACGGTGGCAAGCGGGCGCTGAAGGTCACGGGCACGGACTCGAGCCAGATGCTGGGCGTCGCGGTGCCGAGCAAGTTCTGGGGGCGCGTGTACTTGCGCAGCGATACCGACATTCAAGAAGGGCACAACACGTACGTCAACGCCGGTACGGGCACGGGCGACCCGAACGACGGCACTTACATTCGCATCGGCGAGCACGAATGCCAGCTGGAGCTGAACCGCAACACCGACGACAAAGAGCTCTTGTCGAACGGCGGCATGTACATGTGCTCGGGGGGCGTGAAGCTCCTGAAAGATACCTGGTACTGCCTCGAATTTTACTACGACGGCCCGGGCCAAGAGACGCGCGTGTTCGTCGACGACAAAGAAGTGCCGGCGCTCCACACCACCGACTGGGGCACCCTCGACTACAAGATCTTCAAGGTTGGCTTCGAAAAATACGGCGGCCAGGCCAAGACGCTCTGGTACGACGACCTCGCCCTCGCGGCCGAGCAGCTACATTGTTTGTAGGCGCCTCGAGCTCTCCTCCGGCACGCGCTCGCGCACGGCTTCGATCAGGGTTTGCGGCGAGAAAGGCTTGGCCAGAAATGCGGCGCCGGGGAATTCGTCGGTGTGGGCACCGGTCATGGCCTCGGGAAAGCCCGACATGAAGACGACGCCGAGCCGAGGCTGCCGCTGGCGCGCGGCGCGGGCGAGCTCGGGGCCGCTGAGCTCCGGCATGACGACGTCGGTCACGAGCACGTCGAATGGGGCGGTTTGCTCGTTCAGCGCCGCCAGCGCCAAGGCGCCGTTGGCGGCTTGATGTACTTCGAAGCCGGCGCTGGTGAGCGCGCGCGTTGCGATGGCGCGCACCTGGGGCTCGTCTTCGGCCACCAGCACGCGCGGCCGGTTTCCGGCCACTTTGACGACGCCGCTGGTGGCGGGCGCTTCGATCGCGGCGGCGAGCGGGAGCAGCACGCGCATCACCGTGCCTTCGCCGGGGCGGCTCTCGACGCGAATCGTGCCCTCGTGTTGGCGCACGATACCGAACGAAGTCGCCAAGCCCAGGCCGGTGCCTTTTCCGGCGGGCTTGGTGGTGAAGAACGGCTCGAACAAGCGCCGCTGCACGTCGTCCGTCATGCCGCTGCCGTTGTCGCGCACCTCGATGCAGGCGTAGTCACCGGCGGCCAGCCCTTCGACCTCCTGCTCGTCACTGCTCGCAACTTGGCAGTGCTGGGTGCGCAGCTCGATGCGCCCGCCCGCGCTCACCGCGTCGCGCGCATTCAGGACCAAGTTCACCAGGACCTGCTCGAGCTGTCCGGGATCGGCTTGCACCCTGAGCGGCTCCGCGCAGCCGCTGGTAATCAAAGCTACGTCGCCGTCGATCACGCGACTGAGCATGCGCTCGACCCCGTTCACCAGGTCGCCCACGTCGACGCTGCGCTTGACCAGCACTTGCTTGCGCGCGAACGCCAAGAGCTGCTTCGTGAGCTCGGAGGCCCTGCCCACCGCGAGCTGAATCTCCTCCAGATCTGCAGCAGGAGAATCGCCCATGCCTACGGCCCTCTCGGCCATGGACGCGGACGCGCCGATCACCGTGAGCAAGTTGTTGAAGTCGTGGGCGACGCCGCCCGCGAGTCGGCCGACGCTCTCGAGCCGCTGCAGGTGCAGCACCGCATCTTCTAGCTTGGTGGCGCGATCGCGAGCCGCGATGGCTTCTCGCGCGGCAGCCTCGGCCAGATCACGGGCGCTGTCGGCGGCTTTGGCCTGCGCCTTGAGCTTGCCCATGGCGACGTCGACGCTGCGCCGCACCACCACCAGGCCCGAAGCGGCCATCACGAACAACAGCAGGTCGAGCGGCTCGAGCAACGGCGTACGAAACTGCGAGCGCACGCAAATGCCGACGAAGCCGGCCAGCGTCGAAGCGACGATCCAGCGCGCCGACGTGAGCATCAGCGCCACGATCGGCGGGATGAGCACGCCCAGCATCAGGCGCCCGGTGAGGTAGGGCTCGCGCGTGCCGAACACCAGCAGCGCCGTGAGCATCATCACCAACAATTGCCGCGCTGGCTCCCAGCCGCGACGGAACGCCCAGTAACACCCCGCGTACATCAGCGCGCCGATCGACGCGGCGGCGGCGTTGGGGTCGTGCACCAGCCAGAGCCAGGCGGACAAGAATGCCGTCAGCCCTGCCTGGAGCGCTAGAAATGCCTGAGCGAGGGAGCGTTGGGTCACCATTTCGCACCCAACGCCAGGCTACCAGAAGCTGCCAAAACTGTGCGTCTGGACTCACATGCTGGCCTGAGCTTTTTTCAGGCCGCTCAAGGCGTACGTTGTACCACCTCGGGCAGGCGAGCCACTGCGCCGCGCACCGCGCCTTGCAACGCGGCTCGCCGCAATGATGCGGCGTTATTCGTCGATTCCTCCACGCTGGCACGGCCGCGCAGCTCGGCGAACAGCACCTGATCGTCAGCGCGCCGGAGCGCGAGCGAAATGGTGGCGGTCGTCTTTGTCCGTTCGTCGCGGCGCTCGCTCGACAGGCGCGTGAGCGTGGCGCTCACGATGAGTGGCCGCTTGACCTGACTCAAGCCTACGCGCGAAAGCTCGTCCGTCAGCGCAGCGCGGAGCGTGCGACCTAACTCTGGCAGCGCTTCGTGGGGAGCGCTGGCATCGGGAGCGATCTGAACGTCTCCGATCGAGACTGCGCCAGGAGATGCGGCAGCGGCGCTCGAGTCGAGCGAGCTGCTGGCCAGGGCCAGTCCGAGCGCAGTCACGGTGGCGAGCACAGAGCGCGGGAGCAGAGGTAGCGACATGAAGAGTCTCGCGATGCGGGGACCTTTTCCGCTATCAGCCCGCCATCAGAGCGGCCAAATTTCGGCCTGTTCGTCGCGGGCGTGGCTTACCTTTCCCCACAGGCGGCTGCTGGCTCGCCTGACCGCGGGGCCGCGTGTACGCTCCAGCCATGCCGACGTGCAAATCTTGCGGCGACGAAGCCGACGAGCTGGTGACCGTGAAGGTCGCGGGGAAGACCAAGAAGGTGTGCGAATCGTGTGCCGACGAAGTGCGCGAGCAAGGCGAGGTTGCCGAGGCCAGCGAAGCGGTCGTGCAGAACATGATGGGCTTCAAAGGCCGCCGTTGAAGCGGCCGCGCCAAACATGAGCGTCGCGCCGCTTCGAGATGACGTTCAGGTGCTGAGCAGCTGGCTGCGCGCGGGCGAAGCCGTGGTGCTGACGGGCGCTGGAGTCAGCACGGATTCGGGCATTCCGGCTTATCGCGACGAAGAAGGGCGCTGGCAGCAGAGCGCGCCCATGCAATTCAGAGATTTCGCGGGCTCGGAGCTGGCGCGCAAGCGTTACTGGGCGCGTAGCATGCTGGGCTGGCCGCGCATGGCCAATACCGTGCCGAATACGGCCCACCGGGCGCTGGCCGAGCTCGAACGGCTCGGGAAGCTACGCCTGCTCGTGACACAGAACGTCGACGGCCTGCACAGCGCGGCCGGCAGCGAACGCATCGTCGATCTCCACGGGCGGCTCGACCGCGTGATTTGCCTGAGCTGTCAGGCGATTTCGACACGGGCGGCGCTGCAGCAGCGCCTTTTGGCCGATAATCAGGCCTTCGTGGGGCGCGAGCTCACGGTGCGGGCCGACGGCGACGTGGAGCTCGAGGCCGACTACGAGCGCTTTCGCGTCGCGCCCTGCGACGCGTGCGGCGGTGTGCTCAAGCCGGACGTGGTCTTCTTCGGCGAGAACGTGCCGGCTGCGCGCGTCACGACCGTGATGGAGGCGCTCGACGGTGCGCGGACGTTGCTGATCGCCGGCACGTCATTGATGGTCTTTTCGGGCTTTCGCTTCGCGCGCGCCGCTGCGCGCTTGCAGGTACCCATCGCGATCGTCAACCGCGGCAAGACGCGCGCGGACGAGCTCTCGTCGCTGAAGCTGAGCGGCAACGTCGGCGAGCTGCTCGAGGCCACCCTGCGGTACGTGGACGATGCCCGCAGGCCCACCCTAGCGTCGCTGAGCTCCCCCGGGATCGAGAAGCAGGCGGATTTTTAATCCACCGGTCAGGGGTTCGAGTCCCTTCGGGCGTGCTAACTCTCACTGTCGTTCGAGTTTCGCTCGCACGAAGGGGCATCGGGCTAGCTCAATCGCCTTTTAGGCTCGCGCGCGGCACGAGTCCCTTCGGGCGTGCCAAATCAACCGCGCGGTTACAAAAGTCCACGCTGCACCCAGGATCGCGGGTGTACCAAAATCCGCACCAAAGCTTTTGCGCGCAACATCGGGTTCACCCTCTCGGAGCTGCCGAAGAACACCTGAGGCGAGGACATCTTTTCGCTTCTACCTGTGAAGCAGCCTAATTTCTGGGCAATAGGAGAGCGCGCGACCGGCCACCATGCCGAGCAGGCTCTGGAGCCCAGCCGAGCTGGGACCGCCTCTACGAGACCGCGTCCGTGCAGGCTGGCTACTTCACCGCCTCCGACGCGCGCGAGGTGGGCTTCTCTCTACCGCTGCTCCAGCATCACCTCAATGCCGGACGAGTGGAGCGCGCTCAGCGAGGTGTCTTCCGGCTCGTGAACTTCCCCTCCAGCGAAGAGGAAGGGCTCGTCCCGACCTGGCTCTGTCACGGCGCGAGGGAACGTTCAGCCACCAGACGGCGCTCGCTCTGCATCAACTCTCCGACGCGCTGCCGTCGAAGCTGCATCTCACGGTTCCCACCGCCTGGAAGAAACGCCGCATCAAGGTTCCTCGTGACGTCGTGCTCTACTTCGCCGATCTCCAAGACGACGACCGGACATGGCAAGGTCCCGTCCAGGTGACGACGCCGCTTCGAACCGTGGTCGATTGCTCGGCGGATGCCCGGTCCCCTGACCTCGTCGAACAGGCCAAGCGTCAGGGGCTTCGCCGGCGTCTATTCACACGCGCAGACCTGAAGCGATCCGCCGCCGAACGGGCTGGAAGCTCTCGTGGAGCCGCGTAGGTATCGGTCGCCCGAAGCCTTTCGGACAGCGCTCGAACAACGCATCCGCAAGATCGTCACTGCCGGGGGAATGAATCGCTTCCGCTAGCTGCTCGTCTTCGATCGCTTTCTCGCGCGGGTATTCCGACACTTTGACGACCGCATCATCCTAAAGGGCGGATTGGTGCTAGAGCTTCGGCTCGACCGAGCCCGAACGACCAAGGACGTCGATCTGCGCTTGGTCGGCGATAGTCGAGACCTACTACCAAGCCTGAAAGCCATGGGGCAGTTGGATCTCGGCGATTGGCTCTCATTCGTCATCGAGCCCGACGCGACTATGCCCGACATCGCCGGACCGGGCATGGTCTACGATGGCCTTCGCTTCCGCGCTGAAGCGAGACTTGCGGGCAAAGTCTACGGAGATCCGTTCGGCGTCGATGTCGGCTTTGCTGACGCTTACACCATGCCTCGTGAGCGCCCCAACACTCGCGTAAGAGACCTACCGGACATTGCGCTCCTCGCCAGCGTCGGCGCGATCGGGGTAGAGACGCTCACGATCTTCCGATACGTTAGCTGAGAGCGTGGGCTTCCCTGGCGAAGAAAGCGTTCTCGCCGCATTTTCCGGCCGTGATCGCACTCACTGTCGTACCCGTGCTTCCCTACACGATGCCCTCCCCGATCGTTTCATCGCAGCCGAGACCTGGCTGGTGACGGACGCAAGTACGGTGCATACTAAACAATACCATTCACTCCGTAGCGGAAACCGATCCCCCAATCGTGTCGCAACCCAAACATGAATGGCTGGACTGTCCCCTGCGGCACTACGCTCCTTCGCGCCACCACAGAACCAGAGGAGCCGCAGCCGCAAGAACCGCCGCGCCCCTGGCTATTCGTCCCCATTTCTACAGGCCGCGCCGCGCATTGTCGCTGGAACGCTCCTGAAGATTCGAGCGGGCTCGGCCTGCTGACGCAAAAACAATCTGCGGCTCCCAGGCCCGTCGTTCAGCCCGCCTTCCGCCAGCGCATCAGCACGTATTGGAGCATCCCACCGCGGAGCAAGCGCGAAAGGCGGCGGTACTCGTTGGCGGTGCGCACCATCAACTCCAGCAAGCGCGCAGGATCTCCGTGTGTCCGCGCGAGCGTGGACGCCTCGCACAAAGTGGACGACATGCGCGGCTGAAGGTACTTGTCGCGCAGCACATTAACATCCGAGACTTGGAGGAAGTCGGAGATTTCCCGACTCAAATCCACGAGCTCGACATTTTGGATACCGTGCGGATTGAAGCTTGAATGCCAAAGCTCGAGCGGCACGTAGTTGAAGAGAGTTTGGTCTCGTCCGAGCGTGGTAAACGCCGATGACGCCCGCTCGGCGATCACGATGTCCAATAGCCACACCTCGCCCCCCGGCTCGAGCGCCGCTGCAAGTCGCCGGCAAAGCTCTGCTTTGTCTGGCATGTGGAAGGCACTCTCGACCATGCAGATCAGTTCGAAGCGCCGGCCCAGCTCGAGCTCGAGAAAATTGGCTTCGATGATCTCGGCTCGGGTATTCTGTAGCAGCCCTCGGGCCACCGCCGCCTGCCGTGGCTGAAAATTGACGCCGCGTAGCTCGGCGCCCGGGCACTCTTCTGAGAGGCGCAACAGCAGCGCTCCGTTGCCGCAACCGACGTCGAGCACGCTGCGCGGCGCGAGCCTGGGCAACTCCGACAGGAAGCGGGCTTCCAGCTCGGCGGCGGCGCTACAAGCCCATTCGGCGTAGTCCGGATGTCGTTCCGGAGAGACCACGCCTTTGAACCAACAATAGCCCGGCGGAGCTGGCCGGTCGCTGGCACCGAAATGCCGTCGATATTCACGCCGCAACCGCGTGAGTGAGGAAAGCGCCTGCTCGAACGCTTCGTAATATTCGAGCGCGGAGACGGGACCTGCGGGCGTACTCACGATTGAGCTGCACGGATCGCCTTGGTGGCGACGTCGCGAATTCGCCCGATCGTCTTCAAGTCGTCTGGGCTGAGCTTTCCGGTGTTCAGAGGTACCCCGAACCGCTCTTCGAGGTGGACCAGCAACTCCATAATGAGGAGCGAGTCGAACTGGGTCCACAGCTCGTGATCGGCAGGCAGGCCGAGCACGTCCTCCGAGCCGCCCTCGTTCTTCAAGAATTCGCGAACAGTAGCCTCAATGGCTTGGCCCAGTTGCTCGTCGGTCAGGCTCTTCGGATCAGTCGGCACGTCAGCCATCGGGCAAAGTCTAGTGGACGCCACTGGAAGCAACAAGTGGCAGGGCCTCGGTGGGTGGAGCCACCGGCACGGGCTCCGTCCGCCGCAGCTGATAGCGGCGCTGCGCCCAAACGAACAGCGCGAACAGTGCGGCCTCGCGCGCGCCCGGCTTGTGGCGCAGCGCGGCCAGGATCTTGGTCACCACGCGCGCCGAATCCGGCGCTTCCCTCAGCAGCCGGTGGCATGCCAGCGTCGCCTCGGCGGCGATAGGCCGGCTACGCGCACGCGAGGGCCGCAAATCGCTGGGGAAGAGCTCGATCATCCGCAGCAAGCGGCGAGTGAAGTTGTCCGGCGCGTAGAGTTCTCGGATCAGCCAATCTACCCCCGCCTGCTGCTGCGCCAGCGACATTTGCGCGGGCACGAAGTTGCTGATGCTGTTGGACATCGGCAAATGCACGTTCAGGCGTCCCGTCTGGGCCATCCGCTCGCGCAGTGGCGTGCCGTGAGCGGCGTGCAACGGCGCCGGCGTGAAGATCGGGATCGGTGAGCGCTGAGCGAACTCGAGCTGTTGCTGGAAGATCTTGGGGGTATCGCTGTCGAAACCGACGATGCAGCCGGCCTGCACCAGGATGCCATGGCGCGCAAAGCGCTCGGTGCGCTCGACCATGTCGACGCCGACGTTTTGGCGCTTCTTCGTCTCTTTGAGCGCGTCCTGATTGGGCGATTCGATGCCGACGAAGACATTCCGTACGCCCGCTTTGGCGAGCAACTCGAGCACCTCGGGGTCATTCGTGATTTCGATGGAGAGCTGAGTTCGAAATGAGAGCGGCTCTTCTACCTTGCCGTTCCAATCTGCGATGGCCTTCAGCAGCTCGCGCGCACGAGCGCGATAAACGGTGAGGTTGTCATCGGCCAACATCACCTGCCGGTAACCGACGCGGTAGAGCAGGTCGAGCTCGGCGAGCACCCGATCGATGGCTTTGTGGCTCTGCTTACGCCCCAGGTAGGCGATTACGTCGCAAAACTCACACTCGAAGGGGCAGCCGCGTGACGTCTGCAGCGTGCCGCACAGCGCGCGATCGTTTGGGTAGAGATCCCAGCGAGGTACCGGTGAGTCAGCAAAATGGCCGCGCGGCCCAAAATATTCCCGCTGGTACTCGCCGCGGTAGAGGTCATCGAAAAAGGTCTGGGCGATCGGCTCAAGCTCACCTTTGACGATGATATCGCAGTGCTCTCGCAGCTCGCCAGCGGCGAGCGTGGCGTGTGGACCACCGAAGATCACAGGCACGCCGCGAGCTCGGAAGCGGCGCGCGATCTCAATCATGCGCGCCCCCTGTGCATTCTTGCCCGTGATGCCGACGAAGTCAGCGGGATGGTCGAAGTCGACCGGCTCGATCGATTCTTCGCACAGCTTGAACTCGAACTTGTCTTCGGGCGCGAGCGCCGCGACAGTGACCATGGCGGCGTCGGCCATACCGGCGGCGTTCGGGATCAGGTCCGCTTCGTACTGATCCGTGTCGGCCGGCCTGGGATGCACCAGGTAGAGCTTGCGCCTCGCCATTGTCGCTTCTCGTACTAATACGCTGGTTCGGAGCCGAGCGCCAAGGCTCCCTCGCCATGAGCTTCAATCGCGCCGGACGGCCGCAATCAAGACGTAGCCGAGCTTTCTGCGCAGCTTGCCCAAGTGGGTGAAGCTACGCAGGAAAGCCTCCAGCTGCGCGCTCTGCCAGCGCGAGCCGACCTCTGCCTGGAGTGCCGGCACGCGCCGCGCGATCGCCCTGAGCGTTGGCAGCGTATTTTCGCCGATGTCTCGCGCGCTCAACACGTCGAAACCTGCCGCCACCAGCTCGGTCACGTACTGCTCGCGCGAGCACAGCCGCCCGAGACGAAAGGCCCGTACGAGCTCGGCTAGCTCCTCGGGCTCGAGCGGCGCATCGACAGTCACGTCGGCGATGGCAAGCTTGCCACCAGGCCGCGTCACGCGCCGAATCTCCGCCAAGCCGCGTGGCCGATCTGCAACGTGCAACATCGACTCGAGCGCCCAGGCCGCGTCGAAGGACGCATCGGGGAACGGCAGGCTCTGCACGTCGGCCAGTTGAAATCGCACGCACTGCGCCAAGCCCTCTGCTGCGGCGCGAGCGTTGGCGGAGTGCACCTGCGCCGCGCTCACGCTGATGCCCAGCACCCCACCGCCGCTATCGCGCGCTAGCCGCAGCGCCGGCCGCCCGCTGCCACAACCGACGTCGAGCAGCAGCTGCTGCGGCTCGAGCCTCACGTGCTCAATCATCAGCTGCGTTAAGCGCTCTTGCGCTGCCTCCAGCGCGCTCGTGTCGAGCGCACCCTCGAAGTACCCCGCATGCAGATTGTCGCCCAGTGCGGCCACGTACAACGCGTGCATTTCGTCGTAAAGGACGCCCACCTCGGACCCTTGCGTCGAAGGGCCCTCGCTCATGGGAAAAACCGCAAGGGCAGTCGCTCGAAACCAAATGTCACAGGGCTGTGCTGCGGGCGCTTTCCCGGCTGAGCTCCGAGCTCGAGACCACTGAAACGATCTAGGAAAGTGTTCATGGTGATGCGCGCCTCCAACCGACCCAGCTGCGCTCCCAAACAAAAATGCGGACCGAGACCGAAGGCCAGGTGCTCGCGCTCGGCCCGCCCCGGCCTAAACTCATCTGGCGCCTGGAACGCCTCCGGATCGCGGTTGGCGGCTGCATAGAACACCGTCACGCGCTCGCCGGCGGCGATCGGCATACCGGCGATTTCGCAGTCGCGCGTGGCCGTGCGAAAAGCCGAACGCTGAATCGGGCTGTGGAAGCGCAGCGTCTCTTCGAGCACTGGCTCGATCAGAGTGCGGTCGGAGCGCATGCGCTGCCAGAGCTCGGGTCGAGTTGCCAGCAGGTTGCAAGCATTACTGACCAGGCTGGTCGTTGTCTCGTTACCGGCAATCAAGAGCAACATGCAAAAGCCCAAGACCTCAGCGCGCTCGAGCGGCTGCCCGTCGATGTCGGCGGTCGCGAGTGTGCCGATCAAATCGGCAGCGCTCTGGGAGCGCTTCAGGTCGATGAGGGTCTCAAAATAGCGCGCCATCTCGCGCACGTCGCGCATGCGTTCGCGAGCCCGCACCGGCTCGGTATTCAAGAATGCGTCCGTCCAGCGGCGAAACGTGGCGTGCTCGCTCGCCGGGATTCCCAAAAGGTTGGCGATGATTTGCACCGGCAACGGTGCAGCGTACGCGCTCACCAGCTCGACGTCCCCGCTGCCCATGGCATCGAGCAGCTCAGCCGAGGTCATCGCGATACACGGCTCCAGGCGCGCCAACCCGGCCGATGTGAAGAAATCCGAGACGAGCCGACGAACGCGCGTGTGCCGCGGCGGGTCGTCGTCGATCAACGCCAGGCGCGGCCCCAGCTGCCCAGCCAGCATGTCTTTGGAGGAAAACGTTTGATGGTCGCGCAGCACCTGGCAGGCGTCGCGGTAACGCATGACCGCCCAGCTCCACACACTGCTCGGGCGACCGCTGCCGTCCCCGGAGACGCTTTCGAACCGTGCGGGCGTAACGTCTCGCAGCGCGGCGTAAACCGGGTACGGATTCAAGAAGGTGGCACGATCGGTCAAGGCCTCCGCCGCGAACGGCTTCTGCGGCAGCGATGGGAAAGGCTCTGTCATTAGCGCCGCAAAGTCAGCCGACGACCGCAAGCGCACGCCGCGGTGCGGAGCTCCTGTTGGGCTCGACCGCTGGCGGCGCGGTGACTTCGACCGGTGGACGCCGCCCGAGCCGATTGTGCCGCTGCTGCGCCCAGATCAAGAGCGCGTACATGGCGGCTCCCCGCGCCGACGGCTTTTCGCGGATGGCCTTGAGCACCTTGCCGAGCAGCGGTCCGAGCTCCGTACCCTCGCCGGTCAAGATGCTGTGGCTGGCCAGGGCCGCCTCGGCGTCGACGCGGCGATCGCTCGCGTTCCATCCGGGCAAGTCGGCGGGGAAGAGCTCGATCATACGCAGCAAGCGGCGCGTGAAGTTCTCCGGCGCGTAGAGCTGATCGATGAGCCAGTTGATACCCTGCTCGAGCTGCTCGAGGCTCATCAACACGGGCCGAATGTTGGTCGAGGCGTTGGCCAGCGCAACTTCGACGTCCAACAGACGGCCTTCGCGCTGCATGCGCTCACGCAAGGGCGTCGCGTGCGCGGCGTACAGCGCGGCCACGTTGAAGATCGCGATCGGCGTTCGCATCGCGAACTCCAAGTGACGCTCGAAGATGTCGGGCCCGTCGTGATCGAAGCCGACGATGCTGCCGGCGATCACCTGGATCCCCTGGCGCGCGAAGCGTTCGGCGCGCTCCGCCATGTCGACGTCCAGGTTTTGGCGCTTTTTCGTCTCGCGCAGGCTCTCCTGGTTGGGAGTTTCGATGCCGATGAACACCGAATGCAAACCGGCCCGAGCGAGCAGCTCGAGCATCTCGGCATCATCGCTGCATTCGATCGAGAGCTGCGTGCCGAATGAGACGCGCTCGCCTTGCCGCTCGTTCCACTCCGCGATGCCGCGCAGCAAGTCCTTGGCTCGCTTGCGGTACACGGTGAGGTTGTCATCTGCCAAAAACACGCGGCGAAACCCGGCTTCATAGAGCGCATCGAGCTCTCTCAGCACTTGGTCGACGCTCTTGTGGCGCTGCTTGCGCCCCACGTACTGAATCACGTCGCAAAACTCACACTCGAAGGGGCAGCCGCGGGAAGTCTGCAGGCTGCCCATGAGCGCACGGTGGCTCGGATAGAGGTCCCAGCGCGGCACCGGCGACTCGTCGAGCGCCGCGCGCTCCCCACGGTATTCGCGGTGGTAGCTCCCAGCGTGCAGATCGGCGAAGAAGCGGTCCGCGATAGGCTCCAACTCCCCGTGCACCAGCACATCGCAGTAGTCGCGCACCTCTTCGGGCGCGAGCGTGGCGTGCGGCCCCCCGAAGATCACGACCTTACCGCGCCGACGGAATTGCTCGCCGAGCCAGCGCATGCGGCCACCCTGGCCGTGCTTGCCCGTGATGCCGATGAAATCCGCCGGATAGTCGAAGTCGACCTCGTCCACCTCTTCTTCACACAGCTTGATCTCGAACTTGTCGGACGGCGCCAGGGCCGCGACCGTGCCGATGGCCGCGTTCGCGATACCGACGGCCCCCCGTACGATGTCGACCTCAATCAACGACGATTGGTCGTGCTTGGGGTGAATCAGGTACAGTTTTCGCTTCATCAAGTCCGCGACGGAGGCAGGCGAGCCGTTCAGGCTCATGTTCGACCCCGGCGAAAGACGATACATCCGGACGGCTCGCGGCGCCACCCCGGCCTTGGCGACGCCGGGCAAAATACCGGGCTGGTGGGTTGTGCCGCCGGCCCCGGTTCGATAGCATCCCACGCCCGTGATTCTTGCCTCGTCACGATCTTCTTGGAGGATGTCTTGAGCTTCGTGCGCGCCACCTTTAGGGCCGTGTTGCTTCTCGGTACGCTTGGACTTGCCGCCTGCGGTGGCAAACTCGACCTCAACTTCGTCGGTGTCCCCGGTGGTGAGGGTGGGGACGGCAATCAAGTGAGCGCCACCTGCGGCGACCGCAAGGTCGACAAAAGTGAAACCTGCGACGACGGTGACCGCGCCGACGGCGACGGCTGCGACGGCACGTGCGGGGTGGAAGATGGCTGGACGTGCACGGGCGCTCCGAGCGTGTGCGTCAAGTGCGGCAACGGAGCCCTCGAAACGGGCGAAGAATGCGACGACAACAACGGTGACGACGGCGACGGTTGCAGCAAAGACTGCAAGATCGAAGGCTCGTGCACTGCGCCTGCGCTGATTTCCCTGAAGTCGAGCAAGGGAGTCTTGAGCGGCAGCGTCAATTCGACCACCAGCAAAGAAGACATGGGCCAGGTCGAAGAGGCGGCGTGCGGTGGCGAAATGGCCGGCGGCGGCGCGGACCGCGTTTTCGAGTTCGATCTGGACAATCCTGCCGACATCGTCGTGCGGGTCGGCGCCAGCTTCGACGCCGTGGTGCGCGTCACCAGCAAGCCTTGCGACCTGACGACAGAGCTACCAAATACCTGCACCGACAACGGCGCCGTCGGCGAAGAAGAGGTGGTCGAGCTGAACAACACGCCGGCCGGAAAGTACTTCGTCATCGTCGACGGCAAGACTGCGCAACAAGCCGGGACGTTCAGCGTGAGTGTCGAGGCCAGCTGCCCTCTGGTAGGCCTGAAGATCGACCGCGTGTTCGTGACCGAGCCGTTCCGGACGGTTCTGTTCAACTCCAACCAGTCGTGCGCGATCGACTTGTCACGCGTCGGCGTCTACGCCCAGCCCGAGGCACCGGACGGCCCCAAGACCCTGCCCGCCGTCACCCTCGAGCCGCTGAAGAAGCGCGTCCTTACCAGTGAGAGCCCCCCACCCCAGGGCACGACTTTCCAGGGCACCATCCCCTTCGACGCGGACGGTTATGCCGGGGCATACTACCTATGTCGTGGGGAGTGCGACACCGCCAAGGGCACCAACGTGTTCGACGCGGTCCGCTGGAACGGCGATTCAGGCAAGCCCAAAGTGGCTCCGCCTTCCACGGTGAGCTTCGACGCCAACGTCGCGGCTCTCGCCGATCGCACCAAGATGAGCTTCTTCCGTGTCAGCAACGACGGCGTTGCGCCCAACTTCAAGGCCTCGGATTTCGTCGGCGCTTTCTACGCGGAAACCTTCGAAGACAGCGCGATCACCAATTGGACTGCACCGTCGACGGTATTTTACAAGACTACTTTTGACCCAGTAATGGGGACGATTGGCGCGTTCTCACTCGATCTCACTGGCAATAACGACAAGCCCGGCATCTGGAACGGCCCCAAGTTCACCTTTCGTGACAGCCAGGGCATGCCCGACAGCGTGTCACCGACCTACGTGAGTCTGCGTGCCCGAGGGTCGGACAAGACGGTCAGTCAAGGATGGTGCTTCTTTGGTAACCCAGGCGCCGAGACGGCTGGCTTCGGCTCTTTCTTCCGCGACGGCGTGGCGACCGGGTCGCTGGCCTTGGGTGCAACCGGGCCCAACCAGATGCCGGTCCAAACCATCCCGTACAAGCCCGACACCTGGTACTTCATCGAGTACAAGAACTTCATGTACACCCCGGTGAATAACCCCACCGGCGGCACCGTCGACGTCTACGTCGATACGGTCAAGCGCGCCACACTGACCATGACCACGCCGAGCATCTCGGAGATCAATCTTAGGAACCTCGGAGCGACGTCCTCCTCGGTGTGGTTCGACCAGATCATCGTGCGCTGAGACTAGAAACGCTAGCCACGAGCTAGCGGTGACAATGCGGAGTGAAAAGGAACCTTTCAAGGCGAACCCTTGTGGTGAGCTGACGGTCTTGATACCCTCTTGGGCTTAACTACTTCGAGCACGGAGAAGCACATGCGTTCGACAGCAGGCATCGTTGCGGGTTTCCTTTTTATCGGTTTGGCTGCGAACTGCGGCGGCGACGATAGCAGTGGGACCAACAACACTGCGGGCACGACCTCCGTGGTCGCGGGTCAAGGCGGCGAAAACACAGGCGCGACCAGCAACGGTGGCACCAGCAGCGCTGGCAAGTCGTCGCTTCCCTCTGCAGGCGAAGGCGGCGGTCCGGCTCCGACTGGCTGTACGAAGGACGCCGACTGCGGCGCGAACGCCACGTGCGTCGATGCTGCGTGCAAGAAGAACGACGGTGAGGCCTGCGAGGCCAGCGCGGATTGCCTTCACAGTTGCGTCGACAAGGTGTGCGTGCCCGGCGCGGATGACGGCGCGGACTGCGTGGTCGACAGCGACTGTGCTCATACCTGTATCGACAACGTCTGCGCGCCTGCGAGTGAGCTGGGGGGCGATTGTGACGTCGCCCTCGGCGCTGGCGGTGCCGGCGGCGCGGGCGCTGGGGGCAACGGCAGCGTGAACGCCAGCGGCGGCGTCGGTGGCGACAACGGTGTTGTTCCCCAGAACCCCGATTGCGTTGCGCCCCTGCAGTGCGTATCGGGGAAGTGCCTGACGCCGGACGGCGAGGCATGTAAGGACAACGTCGACTGCATCGACACCTGCGTGAAGAACCTGTGCGCCCCCAAGGGTGGGCTCGATGGCGCTTGTGACGACGACACGGACTGCATCGAGTTCGACGGGGGTAAGCTGATTTGCGACCCGAACAAGCACGTCTGCAAGCTCGACATTTCCTCGCCGTGTCAGGACGGCAAGCAGTGCCAATCGAACCGCTGCATCTGCTCCGATGCCGACTGCACTGTTCGCACCTGCAAGACTCCGGACTCCGTGTGCCAGTGCAAGTGGTCTCCAGCCAACTCCGAGAGCTGCGACAACGGTTCGGCCAACCTCACCAAGACGACGCAAGATCCAAACGGCTGCACCGGCGCCAACTTCTGCAACGCCGGCCAGTGCGTGCCGAACGACGGCGGTGCCTGCACTATTCAATGCGTCTACCACGCGGCCGTCGACAACGGGAACGGCAACACGACGCCCGCCTACTGCACGTCCAATGGGCCCACGACCTGCAAGGCTGGTTACCACGGAGAAGCGGGTGGTGACTGCACGATTCAGAAGCTCACGACAACCTGTAGCGCTAGCTGCACCTGCACGTTGAACTGAACGCGCACTGAGCAACGAACGGTGGGCGCGCCGAGCATTAACTCGGCGCGCCTTTCTCATTTCAATAGACGGTGATGCCGTGGATGAATGCGTACGTCGCGAGCCCTACGCCCGTGCCGATCGTGATCAGCCGTCCACCGATTCGCCACCAGAGGAAGCGTCGGAGCCGCCGCACAGGTGCGAACAGCACCTGCGGCACGACGATGACCGTCCACACCAGGAAATAGCCCGAGAGCCCCTTCACGTCTCGCATGGACAGCCACATCTGTACGCCGTACTGGCCGAAAGGCCACAGTCCGAAAACGTTGAACAATCCCCAAACGCCCACGAGCACGCTGGCGTAGCCGGCCAGCACGTACGCCAGCGACAACGGCATGAAACGCCGCAACCGCGTGACGAGCGGCAAGTAGAACATCGAGCTCGAGAACTCGAACAGGTAGTAGTTCCAGCGCCGATACAGATCCGCGAAGGATGTGGCAAGTAACGGGTACCTGAAACCAGAGCCCAAATCGTAGCCGACCAGCCGCAACAGAGCGACGGCGCAAAAGATGCTGGTAGCGTTGAACGCGTAGATGCGAAGGCCATTGGTCAAGATCTGGGGGCCGTGATTGACCAGGCTCAGGGGGGCCGTCGGCGACTTGAGCGCGTAGAACGTGTACCGAATCACGAAATAGCCACCCAAACCGTACACACCGAGCGCCAAAGCACGCAGCGCGAGCCGCACGTCGGCGGGGCCGCGCCAGCTATCGTGAAAGCGGCGCACGCCAATCGGCTGAGGAAACGGAACGAAGAAGCGCGGAAAAACCAACAGGTATAGCCACTCGTCGAACACCCCTACCTCTTCTAGTTGCCCGCGCGATCGCTCGACGACTAGGCAGATGAGCGGCCCGAAAAGCATGGCCCAATACATCGACAGTTCGTCGAAGCGTCCCCAGCCACGGGGAATGAACCAGGTGATGACCGGTACGAGCAGCCAGACGCCCAGTACCACAGTGAGCTTAGCGGGTGTGCTCCAGCGAGTTCTAGATACGCGCGTGGTGAGCCAAGCCAAGAACAACGGGAAGAGCAGCAGCCAGCGCACAATAGCGGCACCTACCAACACGGACGCCGCCAGCAACACTATCCGCTTGCGCGTCCCTGACAGCCATGGGAGGGCCACGCAAAGCGCCGTCACCAAACCGAAAGTGACGAGCACGAAATTGACCTCGAACTGCCCGCCCCAGATCAATAGCCCGCGGCGCGCGACCTCGTAAAAAGCCGCAAGCAAGAGCAGAGCGCAAAGCGATACCACCGCACGGCTCAACGGCGCTCCTGTCTCGGGCGCCTGCGGCGGCGTGGTAGGAAAAATCTTGATCCAAACCTTTCGCATCGGGCTCAGGCGCTGACCAATAACAGGCTTACTGGGCTGGTTGCGTGATATTCGTAGGCCCGTGCGTACCCTGACTGCCCTGTTCGAAGCGCTCCGGCGACAGCGTCACGCGCTGAGCAGTGGACGCGCGGAGGCGCTGGCGCGCGTGGGGTTTGCGTTCGTGCTTCTGATACAGCTCGCGTGGCTGTACTCCGACGTGGAGTTCTTCTACTCAACTGAGTCACCAAGCCCCCCCAACCCTACGATTGCCGCGCTCTACACGCCGGCTCTCGTCCGCGTCGCCTACGTCGCCTGGTGTGCCAGCGCGGCACTGATGCTGGTCGGACTTTTTACGCGCGTAGCGACGGTTGGCGCCTTTTTGGGTTGTCTCTACTTCTTGGTCCTGCGGCAACCCCTGGCAACGCATGCGGCGGACTGGCTCATTCCGAGCATGGCCTTTCAGATGGCGTTGCTCCCCGGTGGCCACTACCTGGCACTGGATCGACGTTTTCGGCCAAGCTCGTTGCAGGGCCAAGTACCAGCGTGGCCGTTGAGGCTCGCCCAGCTGAGCGTCGCCTTTTTTTACTTCACGGCGGGTAGCTCGAAGCTCGGAGATGTCGTCTGGCGTCACGGTAAAGGCTTTTTCATGACCTTTGCCAATCCCGCGCTGAGCCACCATGATTTTACCTGGTTGGCGAGGCTCCCGTTCGTGTCCCCGGCCCTCAACTACGCTGTGGTCGCCTGGGAATGCGCCATGCCGCTGCTCCTGCTCTGGCGCTGCACACGCCTGTTCGCGATCGTTTCTGCGTTCAGTTTCCTGGTCGTCATCGATCTCGATTTGCCAGTCGGTTGGTTCGCATGGTTTTGCGTCGCCAATTTGCTCGTGTTCGTGGACGATACGCCGCGGCTTTCAGCGATGGCTCAGCGCCTGCTCGGCTCGAGCGATTCGACGCAGGTGCGCTCCGAGAGCGGCAGCAGTCCGCGTGGAGGCTGGCGCGAGCCGTTGGTCAACGCCTTTCTGGTCTTCCACTTAGTTAGTTTCGCTTGGATGCAAGCCGCCTACGCCTTGCTAGCTGGAGGAAGCTACGAGCTAGGTGTGCGCCTTGCGTCGCTGCCCGTGCTCGGTACCTATGGCTATGCGGTCGCCAACGTTCGCTACTACGCGCTCTGGCCCGGTCAGCTCTTCTCTCGCCTGCCGGCAGTGTACTTAGAGCTCGAGCCAAGAGGTGGGTCTGCGCACGCTTTGCCGCCGTTCGACGATGCGGGCCGCCTGCACCTAGGCTGGCTCGAGTCACGGAACGTCCGCGAGCAAGTGATGGCGAGCTTTGGCGTTTCAGGCCGAGGTTGGCAGCGCTACTTCACACGCGTGGGCCAGCGGTACGCGGACGCGACCGGCCGATGCCCGCAGCGAATTCGCGCGTATCGCGTGCTCATTTCGCCCGGCAGCTTTGGGACCGACTTACGACGCGGTAAGACGCCGCTACCAGAAGCCTGGCTCACCTGCTCTAGTGACATGCAGGTGAGTATCGCGAGTAGCAGAACGACACCCCGGGCCGAGTAGCCTTAAAACTGCCCGACGACGCCCGCCGAGTCGAAGCCGAAGTACGGGATGACTCGCGGCTTGTCGGCGCTGGCGACGTGAGACGAGCTGGTGGCGCTGGCGCTGCTGCTCTTGTTGCCGCTCACGATGAACAAGACGACGCCGGCCGCGACGCCGACGGCGCCCACGCCGAAGCCGACGAAAGCCATCGTCTTGGCGCTACCGGAGTCGTTGTTGAGGCTGCGCGCCTTGTTGACCTGGGCGGTGTCGCCCTCCCAGATGTTGCACTGCCCGGCGTTGCCGCCGCACAAGTCTTTGAGCTCGTTCTGCTTGCTCTTGGAGCGCAGCGCGAAGAACGTGCCGGCGCCGAGGCCCACGACGCCCACGCCGAGCGCGGCGTAAGACGCGATGCGCAGGCCCGAGGCAGGGCGATCCACCGGCGCGCCGTTGACCATCACGCTGCCGGGCGGCGGAGGCGGCGGCGTCTTCTTCAGCTCGAAGGTGTGGGGCTGATCGCCACCAGGTTGCGCGTTGATTTCCCAGACCAGCGGGTCGTAGCCATCGAGCTGAGCGGTGAGGCGGTGCTTGCCGGCCTTGATGCCGATCTTGGTCGGGCCGTTCACCGGACCGTAGCGATTGACGATGGCGTTACCGGTCGCGGGGATGCGCTCGTCGATGATGGTAGCGCCGGCCGGCGTGGCCTCGATGGTGAGGTTGACGAGGCTCGTCTTCAGCGTGTTCATGTCGCGCGTGATTTGCTCGCGCTCCGACGGATCCAGATCGTTGCCCGCCTCTTGCAGGTACTTGGAATACGCCTCGACGGCTTCGCCATCGCGCTCGAGCTTCATCGCCGCGATGCCGAGGTTGCCCAGGATCTTCCACGAGGGCGACGCGGCGTACGCGGTCAAAAACTCTTGGTAGGCCTCGGCGTAGCGCGCGCCGTCCGGGTCCTGCATGTACGCGACGCCGGCCTGAAAGTGCTGCCGCGCCTCATCCGAGATGGGCACGTCGGCCGCGGCGGGTCGAACCGTCAAAGACAACGCCAAGAGCGGCGCAAAGCCCAGCGCCTTCACAGCAGAGAATCGCATCGCGTAAGCTCCTCCAGCCGAAAATTACCCCTAGCGTCTCCCGCACCGCAAGCTTCGCTTACCGAAGCCGCGTCTTAGCCGAGCAGCGCCGAAAGCGCGGTCACGCCGCGGCGACCCGAACGGTGGCCGGGCGGAGCCGGCGGGCAGCGGCGCAGGGCGCGCCCGAGCAGCATCTGCGGGATCTCTTCGACGTTTTCCAGCTCCAGCGCCAGGCCGCGGGTGTGCTCGCCCGGGCGGCGACCATGAACGACGCGCGCCACGGTGGCTTCGGCGTCGACCCAGTGGCCCGAATGCGGGATCTGGAAAGAGACAATCAGGCGCTCGCCGGTGAGCGCCGGGTCGGCGGGGCTGACCATCAGCCCAGTGGCCGAAAGGTTCACGATGCGATCGGCAACGAGCTGGAAATCGCGCTCGCGCACCACCTGGCATTCGATTCGAACACCGTGGCGGGTAGAGCGGCGAGTGGCTTTGCGGGTCGAGCGGCGCATTCAGAGAACCTCCAGGATGAAATGGTACGGGGCCTGGAGGCGCGCGGGCCAAATTCTGCGCACGCTAGGTGCGAGCGGTTTAGCACGGCTACTCGCCCGCCGGCAGAGACGGGCGCTCGACGACGGCTTCGCGCGTGAGCAGCTTGACCAGCGCGCGCACTTCGCCGGCGTCGAAAGGCTTGCCCAGCTTGGGGTTGTCGATGGCGTCGATGAAGCGCGCGGCGTGCTCGGTGAAGGCGCCGCCGGTGATGAACACGATGCGCTGCTCCTGGCCGGGGCACACCTCTTTGGCACGCTCGTACACGTCGATGCCCGAAAGCTCCGGCATCATCACGTCGCAGAACACGACGTCGAACGGGCCCGATTGCTCGATGTGCTGCACGGCTTCTTTACCGTTGAGGGCGCGCGTGAGCTGGTAGCCGGCCAGCACACGGCTGAGCGCGCGCAAAATGGCGGGTTCGTCGTCGACGATCAAAATGCGCGCGGCGTGCTCGCGCCCCGAAGGCGGCGGGAACGTCGGCGGCCGGGGCGGCGCAACGACCTCGAGCGGCGCGGTTTCGAGCGCGACCCAGACCAAGGTACCGTGCTGGTGCTCGCTCTCGATGCCGATCTCGCCGCCGAACTCGCTGACGATACGGTGCGAGATGCTGAGGCCGAGCCCGGTGCCCACGCCCACCGGCTTGGTGGTGAAGAACGGGTCGAACACGCGCCGCAAGTACTCTTCCGGAATGCCGACGCCGGTGTCCTGAATCTCGAGCCGTGGCCGGCCGTGCTTGTCCAGCAGCGTGCGCACGGTAATTGAGTTTTGCTCGACGTTGCCCGCTTCGATGGCCTGCGCGGCGTTCACGAGCAAGTTGAGCACGACCTGCCCGAGCTTGCTCTCCGTGCCGAGCACGCGCGGCACCGGCTCGAGCTTGAGCACCACACGCGCGCGGTGCCGGATCTCGTTCATGGCCATGTTCAGCGCTCGCTCGATGACCTGCGTCAGGTCGACCGGCGCCACGCGGTCGTCGGCCTGGCGCGAGAAGGAGCGCAAATCGCCGACGATGCGCCGGACGCGGTCGGCGCCCTCCAGGCTCTCTTCGACCAGCTCCCGCACCTCGCGCACGTCTTCGGGCGGCAGCTCGTTCCACGGCGTGGCCAGCTTGTTGCGCACGTAGTCCAGATTGGCGATCACGTAGGCGAGCGGGTTGTTGATGCCGTGAGCGACGCCCGCCGCCAGCGTACCGATCGAGGCCATGCGATCGCTGATCTGCAGCCGCAGCTGGATCTCCTTGCGATCCGTCACGTCTACGCCGGCGCCGATCACGTATTCGGTGCAGCCACTGGCGTCGAGCAAGGCGGCGTTCGTCCAAGAAACGATGCGCGGCTCGCCGGTCTTGGTGCGAATCATGCCCTCGATGGTCTTGGGCATGATGGCGTGAAAGCGGGGACCGTGCTGCGCGAAGGCTCGCTCCACGATCTCGGCTTCGGGCGGATTGAGCAGCGTTTCCCAAAGCGGGCGCCCGGTGAGCTCTTCTGCGCGGTAGCCGGTGAGCTCACACAGCGCGCGGTTGACGCGCACGGCGGTGCCGTAAGCATCGGCCACGATCAACAGCGAGCCGACGGTTTCCACCACCGCGGAGACGAACTGGCGCTCTTCACCGAGCTCGCGGTTGAGGCGCTCCAAATCGAGCGTGCGCTCTTTGACGCGCGACTCGAGCTCGGAATAAACGCGCCTCACGACCTCTTCGGCTTCGTGCCGGAAGGTAACGTCGATTTCGCTGAGCAGGATGGCGCGGCGGCCGGTCACCGGGTCGTTGGTCTGGCGCGCCTCGATGGCGTGGCGGCGCTGACCCTCGAGCGTATTGACCCAGCACTCTTCTACGAACTCTTTGCCGTTGCTGACGCGGTGCAAGGCGCGGGCGGCGTCGTCCGCGTCCGCGAAGCGCAGCGTGAAGGCGTGCTGGCCTTCGCGCGTGAGCAGGTGGCCGTAGGTGTGAACCGCGGCCGGGTTCTCCATCAGCGTCTGGCCGGCCATGTCGATGACGCTGATCAGCGCGGTGGTGTGGCGCAACGCTTCGACCGCGCGCACGGTGTCACCGCCAGCGCCCTCCGGCACCGTGGAGCGAGCCTCCACCAAGAAAGCCGGTCCCTCGCCGCTCGAAGCCGCCAAGCTAAAGCTGCAGCTCACGGTGACGGGGCCGCTCTTCGGGTAAAACGTCCACTGCTCGGTGATGCGCGGCTCGCTCTTGAGCCGCTGCGCATAGCCCGACAGGCGCCCTTCGCTGGCGAGCGAAAGGTCCTTGGCCAAATCGCGGTCGAGCAGCTCGGCCTCGCTGCTCGCCTGCCAGAACTCGACCCCCGCCTGGTTGGCCCAGGTGATGCGGCGGCGCCCCAGGTCGAACACCCACACGGGCGTCGACAGCACCTGCAATACGTCTAGAGGTAAGGAGCTGCGCGCGACTTTGCTGGAATCAGGAGACGGATCCGCCACGGTACGGGATCGGGAAAGCTAGCGCGGTTTCTGGCCAGGCACTAGCGCGCGTTGTGGAAGTACGCGAGAGCCAAGGCCAGATCTGTGGCTCCAGCCACCCTTACGGCCAGGTTTTGGCGCACGTAAGCGTCGCCCTCGAGCTCGTCCAACGCGGGTAGAAGGCTTTCGGGCACTTCGAACAGCTCGCCGGTGACGACGCCGTCATCAGCCTGGATTAGCGCCGGGTAATCACCCAGCTGAATGACCGCATGCCCGGGGGCCGTCGTGGCTTCGCCCAAGAAACGAGAGTTCTGGAGCTCGGCGTGATGGCGCCCGCCGCGCTTGAGCGAGCCGTAAACGAACAGCCTGACAGGGGGCGCAGCCATGCGAGCGATGTTAGTCTCTAGGCCCGCATGTCAGCGCGCAATTCTGTGCGGCTTTACAGCAGCAATGCGACGCGAGCGCTGGCGGCCGAGCTGGGCCACGAGATCAACGGAGGACTCAGCTTTTTTCGGCTGATTGCCGAGCAGCTGAGCCAGGGCAAACAGCTCGACGCCGAAGAAGCGAGCGCGCTGTCCGAAGAGCTGCAGCGTTTCAGCTCGCTCGCGACGCGCCTGCGCGAGCTCGCCAAGCGCACACCCGAACGAGCCGAGCACACGCCGCGCGTGCTCGTCGACGCCGCCTGCGCGCGCGTCGCGACGCCAGAACGCCCGCTCCCGCTCGAGCTTCGGCTGGAGGGTGACGAGGGCATCAGCGTGGGCTGCGATCTCGAGCTGGTAGCGGAGGGGCTCGCCGCGCTCATCGACAACGCGCTCGAGGCCAAGCAGACCCATGCGGGCGTTCACGTCACGTGCGGCGACGGCGTGACATTTCGCGTGTGGGACGACGGCTCGGGCTTCGACGCCGGCGCGGGTGCTCCCGAGCAGGCGCTGCGCTGGGGCCATTCGACCCGGCCCGGCGCGCTGGGCCTGGGGCTCACGCTGGCGCTGCGCGCCGCGCGCAGTCACGGCTTCACGCTCGCGTTCGAGCGAGAAGACGCCCGTACGGTCGCCAAGCTCTCGATTCCGGCTCGCGACGTGCTCGAGAGCCGCGATAAGGTACCGGAATGAAGCTCCTGCTGCTGGACGATCAGCGCAGCGCGCGCCTGGTCCTGCGGCGCCTGCTCGAAGCGCGTCCCGACGTGGAGCTGCTGGAAGCGGCGAGCGTGAACGAGGCGCAGCTGTGCCTCGAGAAGCAAGACGTCGACGCCATGTTGCTCGACATCCGTCTCAGCGACTCGCCGAACGATCGCGGCGGCTTGGATTTCTTGCGCTGGGTGCGCTCCACGGGCCGCGGCATGCCGGCCGTGATGGTCACGGGTGTCAGCGAGCTGGCCGAAATCCGCGAAGCCATGCGCCAGGGCGCGCAAGACTACGTGCTGAAAGACGAGCTGTGCGCCGAGATGCTGCTGCCCATCGTCGACGGCATCCGCGAGCGCTTCGCCCTGCAAGGGGAGGTGCAGCGCCTGCGCGAGCAGGTCGATCGCCGCCAGGGCTTGCCGGCGATCGTCGGCGTTTCTCCGGCCATCGAGCGTGTTCGCAAGCTCGTGCGGCGCGTGGCGGACGCCGACGCTCCCATCTTGGTGCGCGGCGCCACCGGCTCCGGCAAAGAGATGGTCGCGCGTGCCATTCACTACGCCGGCAAGCGCGCCAGCCATCCGCTGCTCGCCGTCAACTGCTCGGCGCTACCCGGCACCCTCATCGAGTCGCTGGTCTTCGGTCACCAGCGCGGCGCCTTCACGGGTGCAGATCGGCGCGTGCGGGGTCAATTGGAGCTGGCCGGCTCCGGCACGCTGCTGCTCGACGAAATCGCCGAGATGCCGATCGAGCTGCAAGCCAAGCTGCTGCGCGTGATCGAAGATCGCAAGTTCCGCCCGCTCGGCGCCGAAGAAGAAGTCTCGCTCGACGCGCGCATCATCGCCGCCACGCACGTGGATCTGGAGCGCCGCATCGAAGCCGGCACCTTCCGTGAAGACCTGTATTTCCGCCTCAACGTGGTGACCATCGACGTGCCGCCGTTGGGCGAACGCGACGACGACATCCCACATTTGGTGCAATCGTTCGCGGCCGAGCAAGCTCGCCCACTGCGTTTCAGCGAAGCCGCCGTCGCCTGGCTTCGCGGCCGTCGCTGGGCCGGCAACGTGCGCGAGCTGCGTAACGCCATCGAGCGCATCTCCTTGCTCTCGGAAACCGACAACATCGACGTGCCCGTGCTCGAAGAGCTGATCGGCAGCGACAGCGCCGTGGCCAATCGCGAGCTCACGCGCATGGCCAAAACCCTGCTCACGCTGCCGACGAAAGAGGCCTCCAAGCTCGACGCCATCGAGCGCGCCCTCGTCGCCCAGGCCCTGCAGGCCGCAGGCGGCAACAAGAGCGCCGCCGCCCGCCTACTCGGCATCCACCGCAAGATGCTCGAGCGCATGGTCAAAGCCGACGCCAGCGACTCCGAGCCGCCCGAAGCCGACGACGACTAGTCTCGCTCGCGCCACGCCCTTCGTTCACCAGGCGCTGCCAAACGCAGCGCCCTTCAGGATTCCACACATTTCGACGCAGTGGCCCACGAAGCAGAGCTCGCAGTGTCCGAGCGCTGTCCGGGCCGCTTCGCAGTCGCAATGCCATTTGCGGCGTGTCAGCAGTTCCATCGCCAAGAAGTTCTGCCGAACGTAAGAACTTGGGTGAACCCGCGATGCGCTTCGGGACCCCAGGTATCATCGGACGTCCACGAAGCTCCTGACGAGCGTAAGAATTTTCTGCGCGCGTGAGAGGTCAGTGGGCGTCCTCAGTGGTCGGACCCTCGTACGTGCACTGCAGCGCTCGCCGTGACGCGAGCTGCTTACTTCGCCAGCTCGAGAGCTTGCTCGAGCCAGAAGGCGCCGGCTTTCGGACCGCCGTTGCACTCGCCGTCCGACTCACCGGGGCGCTTGAGCCAGAGGTAAGCCTGGATGAGCGGGTCGCCGGTCTCGGTGGTGGGGAGCTTGCCGATGTGGCGGCCGGGCGGGTTGCACCATTCGAGCTTTTCGTCCTGACCGTTGCCGTTGCGGCTCGTGTCGAGGATGAACGGCGCGCCGCCGACGAGCTTCGACACCTTGTGGCCGAACTCGATGTTCTCCTTGTCCCACACGTAGTTGCTCGTATTGAGCGAGAAGCCCATCGCGTCTTCGATGCCGGCTTTCTTGAGCCGCTCGGCCATCACGTCGGCGGGCGCCCAGTGGGCGTGGCCGGCGTCGAGGTACACGGCGGCGTTGGGGTTTTGGCGCAGCACCTTGACGGCATCGTGAATGATGGCCAGGCGCTCTTCCTGCTGCTCTGGAGTCAGGCACTTGTCGAGCAAGCCGAGGGCGTCCGGCTCCAGCACGAACACGACTTTCTCTTGCCCGGCGCCCTTGGCGACCTTGCGGATCCAGTGGCGATACTCGTCGCCCGTCTTGAGGCCGCCCTTGGAGTGCTGGCCGCAGTCGCGACCGGGCACGTTGTACAGGATGAAGATCGGCGCGGCGCCGTCCGCCTTGGTCTTGCCGATGATGTACTCGATGTAGCGCTTGACGTCTTTGTTCCAGTCGCCAACCCACAAGGCTTGCGGCTGCTGCGCGATCTTGTCGAGGATCTTCGCCTTCTCGGGATCCTTCTTGCGCAGCGAGTTGGCGGTCAACATGCTGAGCGACTCGGGGTCGACCCACAGCTTCATGCCCGTGAAGGGGTTGCCGGTGGCCTTGGGCGGCTTGGGCGCCTCCGTCAGCGGCTCATCGGCGGCGGGCGTGGACGATACCGCGCTGCTGGTCGAGCCCGAGCTCGGAGCAGCAGCGTCCGGGTGGGAGCCGCCACAGGCAGCGAGCGCGCACGCCGAGGCGAGCATGAAGGAACGAACGGAGGAGAGGGCAGACCGAGTCATGGGATTTCCTGGGTTAATCGCGGCGAGGTCCACAACCTGGAACCAGTTTCACAAATAACCCAAGTCGCTCGCTCTCGCCACAGCAGAATCCGCCTAATGCCCAGCACGAACGAAAGAATAGGCAATAGTTCTCAGCAGTTAAACGCATCGAACCTGACGATCCGAGAGCCGGCTCGGCTGCGATTTTATGCGCTCGCGCGAAACGCACGCCAGCTGCCGAATTGGCTGATCTCGCGCGCGCCTTCCAGCGCGTGAGGCTCGCAGGCGAAGCCCTTGATCAACGAGCCGTCCGCCAGCTTCGTCATGCCGATCGTCATCGGCGCGGGGATGTGCGCCACGAAGTCGCCGAAGGCGCTCGCGGTAAGCTCCCAGACTTCGACCTCGATGGCGTGCGCGGCTTCGCCGGGCGTGTGCACGAGGCCGGGCTTGGGCGGCACGGTGTCGAGCGCGAAGAGCCGGTACTCGGGAGCGGTTTTGGTGGTGCGAATGCGACGAGCCCCCCGCGAGGTGAGCTCTGGATTGAGTGGTTGCCCCGACAGGTGCGCACCGGCCACCGCCAACCAGACGCAGCCGGGTGCTGCTTGCCGGCGCTGCGCCTGCTCACCCGTGAAAGCTCGCCCCAGCTCGAGCAGCCGAGCGTCGTGAAAAGCCGGCGCCATGAAGGTAACGCCGAACGGCAAGCCCGATGGCTTGAATCCCGCCGGCACCGCCAGCGCGCACAAATCGAGCAGGTTCACGAAGTTGGTGTAAGTGCCGAGGCGCGCATTGAGCTCCAGCGGGTTCTGCAGCACTTCTTCGATCGTGTAATGCGTGGGCGCGGTGGGCAACAGCAACGCGTCGCAGCTCGCGAGTATCTGGTCGGCGCGGCGCCGGAGCTCGCCCAGGTGATAAAGCGAACGAAAGGTCTCGAGCGCGCTGTACTTGCGGCCACCTTCGATGATGCCGCGCACCACCGGGTGCACCGCCTCGGCGTTGCGCTCCAGCAAGGCCGCAGCGGTCGCCAGGCGCTCGGCGACCCAAGGTCCGGCGTAGAGCAGCGCCGCCGTCTCCCGAAACGGCGACAAATCGAAGCGGCTGATCTCGGCGCCCAGGCCTTTGGCGCGCTCGAGCGCGGCCAGGAACAGCTCGGCGCTCTCGTCGTCGCCGAAGAACTCGAGGTCTTCGGCACGCGGTGCGGCCAGGCGCAGGCGCGCGTCACCAAAGCCGGTAACGGCCTCGCGCGGTCGCGAAAACGGATCGTCGGCGTCGAAGCCGGCGCACACCTCGAACAGGAGCTCGGCGTCCGCCAGGCTGCTGCTGAAAATCGAGACGCAGTCGAGCGAGCGGCACGCCGGTACCACACCGCGGTTCGAGAGCACGCCGCGCGTCGGCTTCACGCCGCACAGCGCGTTGAAGGCCGCCGGAATTCGCCCGGAACCGGCCGTGTCGGTGCCGAGCGAGAACGCCACCTGCCCTTTGGCGACGGCCACCGCCGAACCCGAGCTGGAACCGCCCGAAATGTAGCGCGCGTCGAATACGGAGCTGCAGGCGCCGTAGGGCGTGCGCGTGCCGACCAGACCGGTCGCAAATTGATCCAGGTTGGTCTTGCCGATCACGATGGCGCCGGCTTGCACCAGACGCTCGACCACCGTGGCATGGCGCGCCGGCATGTAGCTGAACTGCGGGCACGCCGCCGTGGTGGGCAACCCGGCGACGTCGATGTTGTCCTTCACGGCGAAGGGTACGCCGTAAAGCGGCCCCGCTTCGTCCGCCGCCTCGAGCTGTGCCAGCACCTGCTCTTCGTTGAAGGTCGAAATCCAGATCGGCCGCTCACCCTCGGCCTGAATGCGGCGAACGCACTCGAGCAGCTCCTGCCTCGGCGCGGTCTGACCGCTGCGGTTTCCGGCCACGAGCTCGCCTAGCGGCAAGAAGCGGCGTCCGCCGTCCGTCACGCGCGCGCCTCGCTCTTGAGCACCGCCACGCGTTGCCCGGGCGAAACCGCCCTGCCCTCGCCGACGAGCAGCTCGATCACCACCCCGTCGCTCGGCGCTTCGACCGCGATTTCCATCTTCATCGACTCGACGACCAGCAGGGTTTGGCCGCGTTTGACGCGCTCGCCCGCCTTGACCTCGAGCTTCCAAACGCTGCCGGGCACGTGTGACTCGACGGCTTCGGCGCCTGCCGGCAGATCCGCCGCATCGGTCGCGCCGCCGGCGCTGCCTTGCGCTTCGCTGCTGAAGCTGAGCTGGCCACTTTCGATCCAGCGCTGGCGCTCGGCCTCGAAGGCCGCTTGTTGTTGCGACTTGAAGCTCTGGATCGACGCCTGGTTCTCCTTCAAGAAAGCTTCGTAGTCGCGCAGCTTGAAGGTGCCTTCGTCGATGCGGATGTCGACCTTGCCGTAGGGGAAGGCCTCGCGCTGCTCCAGGAGCTCTTCGGCGGAAACGGGGTAGAACCGTATTTGATCGAAGAAGCGCAGCAGCCAGGGCGTGCCGGCCACGAATTTTTCGGTCGAACGAAAGCGGTTGTAGACCTGCAGCGTGCGGCCGACGAACTGATAGCCGCCCGGCCCCTCCATACCGTAGATGCACAAGTACGCGCCGCCGATGCCGACGGCGTTTTCCGGCGTCCACGTGCGCGCGGGGTTGTACTTGGTGGTGACGAGGCGGTGGCGCGGGTCGACCGGCGTGGCCACTGGAGCCCCCAGGTACACGTCGCCCAGACCCAGCACCAGGTAGCTGGCACCGAAAACGGTCTTGTACACGTCTTCAATCGAGTCGAGGCCGTTGATGCGACGAATGAACTCGATGTTGCTCGGGGCCCACGGCGCGTCGGGCCGCACCGACGTCGTGTATTTTTGAATCGCCAGACGCGTCTGGGGATCGTCCCACGAAAGCGGCAGGTGCACCGTGCGGGTCGGCACCTCCACGTCGTCGATGCCGGGTAGCTCTTGCTCGGCGGTGCGCAACGCCGAGAGCAGGTGCTGCGCGCTGACTCGGTGCGGATCGAAATGGATCTGCAGCGAGCGCACGCCCGGCGTGAGGTCGACGAGGCCGGGCAGCTTGCTCTGCTTGAGCCACGTCATCAGCGAGTGCACACGAAAGCGAAGCCGCAAGTCGAGCACCAGCGGCCCGTACTCCACGAGCAAGTAGCGATCGCCGGCACGACGGTAAACGACGCGCACGCGCTCGGAGCTTTCCGGTAGCTCCGCCGCCACCGCGCCGCTCGGCACGGTCGCCACCAGCGGCTCCGCCGGTGCGCTTGCCGTACGCTGCGAAACCAGCCGATTTTGCGCCAATTGGAGAGCAGCCGCTTGCTCCGGAGCGAGCGGCACGAAGCGCACGCTATCGCCGGGACGCAGCTGCCCCATCTTCCACAGCTCGGAGGTGGCGACGACGCCGGGGCACACGAAGCCGCCCAGGCTGGGGCCGTCTGGACCGAGTAAGATCGGCATGTCACCCGTGAAGTCGATGGCGCCGATGGCATACGCGACATCGTGAATGTTCGACGGATGCAGGCCGGCTTCGCCGCCGTCCGGTCGCGCCCACTCGGGTTTGGGTCCGATCAGGCGTACGCCGGTGCGGTTCGAGTTGTAGTGCACCTCCCAATCCGTGGAGAAGAGCATCTCGATGTCGCGCGGCGTGAAGAAGTCGGGAGCACCGTGCGGGCCGTAAAGCACCCCCAGCTGCCAGCGGCGGCCCAAGCTCGGCCAGAGCTCGGGCGGCAGCGCGCGCGGGTCGTCCGGCGCGGCGTGACCACCGACATGCAAGATGTCGCCACGACGCAGCACGCGCCCGCCATGACCACCGAAGCCGCCGAGCGTGAACGTGGTGCGGCTGCCCAAGTATTCGGGCACGTCGAGCCCGCCGCGCACCGCCAGATACGCGCGCGCACCGGAGCCGCCCGAGGCACCCAGCTTGAGAATTTGGCCGGATTTGATGGAAATCGGCGCAAATTGCGGGACCGGCACGTCGTCGAGCGTGGCGCCCATGTCGGCGCCCGTCAGCGCCACCAGCGCGTCCGTCGCGAAACGCAGCGTGGGACCGGACATGGTGAGCTCGATACCTGCCGCGCCCTCCGCGTTACCGACGACGCGATTGGCGAGCCGTAGCCCGAGCGGATCCATCGGCCCCGAAGGCGGAATGCCCACGTCCCAGTAGCCGAGCCGGCCCGGGTACTCCACCACGATGCTGAACGTACCGGGGACCACGACCTCGATGCTGGCCGTCGAGAAGGCGACGCTCTTGAGGTGTGCCGTGATGGTCTCGCCGGCCACGAACACGGGATCGCGCGCCAACTGCGCGAGGTAGCTCAAGTTGGTCTCGATGCCGCCGATGCGAGTCTCGGCGATCGCCCCCTTGAGCTTTTCGAGCGCGCGCTCGCGATTCTCGCCGTGCACGATGATCTTGGCGAGCAGCGGATCGTAAAAGGGTGAGACCTCCGTGCCGCGCTCGATCCAACTGTCGACGCGAGCGTTGGGTAGCTTCACCTCCGTGAGCAACCCCGAGCTGGGCTTGAAGTCGCGCGCCGGATCCTCCGCGTAAACGCGCACCTGGATCGAGTGACCGCGCGGCACTCGGCCGCGAAATGCCGACAAGTCCGGGGGCTCACCGGCTGCCGTGCGGATCATCCACTCGACCAAGTCGACGCCCATCACCTCTTCGGTCACGCCATGCTCGACCTGCAGGCGCGTGTTCACCTCGAGAAAGTAAAATTCGCGCCGCTCGGCGTCGAACACGAACTCGACGGTGCCGGCCGAGCGGTAGCCGACGCTCCTACCCAGCACGACCGCGGCTTCGTGCAACGCTGCACGGAGCCCCGGCTCCAGGTTCGGCGCCGGCGTCTCTTCGATTACCTTTTGGTTGCGGCGCTGCGCCGAGCAGTCGCGCTCGCCCAGCGCGATGACGTCACCGCGACCGTCACCGAACAGCTGTACCTCGATGTGGCGCGCGCGCTCCACGAAGCGCTCGAGGTAGACGCTGGCGTCGCCGAAATTGTTTTGGCTCAAGCGGCGTACCGTTTCGTAGGCCGCCGCTAGCTCCTGCGCGCTGCGGCAGAGCGACATACCGATGCCGCCGCCACCCGCCGAGCTCTTGAGCATGACCGGGAAGCCGATGCGCGTAGCCTCGCTTTGCGCTTCTTCGAGGTTGGCGAGCAGCTCACTCCCTGGGAGGAGCGGCACACCCGCCGCCTTGGCCAGGGCACGCGCCGTATGCTTCAAGCCAAACTTGGAAATTTGCTCGGAAGTCGGGCCAATGAAGGCGATGCCGGCGGCCTCGGCGGCTTCGGCAAAGCGCGTATTTTCGCTCAAGAAGCCGTAGCCCGGATGCACGGCTTCGGCGCCGGTGCTGCGCGCCGCCTCGAGCACGGCTTCCGCGTTCAGGTAGCTCTGCTTGGCGGCGGCCGGGCCGACGCACACCGCGACATCGGCATCGAGCACGTGCCTGGCGTGACGATCGGCCTCCGAATAAACGGCGACCGAGCGCACACCGAGGCGCTTCAAGGTACGGATGACGCGGCACGCGATCTCGCCGCGGTTAGCGATCAATACGCTTTTGAACATGATTGGCGCTGGGGAACGCGAAGAATCAGGAAGCCAGAGGACCCGAACCGCTTCGTAGACATCACCGGTTCAGTGTTGTTGGCAAACCAGGGGCTCAATCCTGATCCTCCAAGATTGGCCCGGGCCCTCGGGCTTCCGGATTCTTCGTGTTCATTCGTGACTGTTAGGTTCTGCTGATTCGCGCTCGCTGCGCTCGCCGTCTTCACAGAAAGGCGGGGAGCCATCTGGTTGTCAGGCAAGCGAAGGCTCGTCATTCGGCGTCCCAGATGAGAACGCGGACGGGCGTTGGGTTGTAGCCGTTGCAGGGGTTGTTGAGCTGCGGGCAGTTGGAGATGAGGACGCGAACATCGCGTTCGGCGCGCATTTCTACGTAGCGGCCGGGGCCTGAGACGCCGTCTTCGAACGTGAGCTTGCCTTCGGGCGTCACCGGCACGTTCATGAAGAAGTTGACGTTGGCGGTGATGTCGCGCTTGCTCAAGTTGGGCGTATGACACGCGCACTGCAACAAGAACGTATCGCGGCAGGCGTGCATGTACTTCTTCTCGATCGCGTAGCGGACCTGATTCGACTCGGCCGCGCAGGCGCCGCCGAGCGTGTCGTGGCGACCGCAGGTATCGGCCACGATCGTCATCAGCACGTCGCCATCGAGCGACATCAGCTTGGTACCCGTGGAAAGGTAGATGTTGCCTTGCTCGCGCACCGTGTCGACCGCGCTATAGCGGTTGCTGGGGTCGTGCGCGTCGTAGAACAACGTATCGGCGGCCTGGTTCCCTTCCAGATCCACGATACGAAAGATCTGCCCGCGCTCGACGACATGCGTGAAGCCGTCCCCCGCCAGTACCACCTGGTCGAAGACGGCCTTGGCCGGATCGAGCTTGCTCTCCGAGAGCGCCATCAGCTTGCCCTCCCGGCGTAGTAGCTCTCTGTCAGCGTGAAGCCGCGCGCGTTTTCGGGGCGTGAGAGACGACAAGCGTCGTTTGCGCCTGCCGGAGCGCCGCCGCGAATCGTGAGCGCGACGGGCTTCTGCTCGTACACGGTGCTCGGATCGAGCGGGTGGGGCGTATTCGAGAGCACCACCAGCGTGTGCATCTCGGCGCGCAGCTCCACGAAACCGCCGGGCCGCGAATGCCCGGGCACGAACGACAGCGCACCCTGCTCGTTCGCCACGACCTTCACGAAAAAGTTCACGTTGGCGACGATGTCGCGCTTACCCAGGTCGTACTTGCCCAGCTCGACCAGGAAATTGTCGCGCGTGTTGCGGTACCAATCGTTGCGTAGCTTTTGGTACGTCCCTTCGCCGAACTTGGCGCGGCCGTGCGCAGCGGTGCCGTGCCCGGTGATGGTGTCGTGCCAGCCGACGCTGTCCTCTGTGATCGAACAGAGCACACGGCCCATGTCCGAATACAGCACGAAGCCCTTCGTGAGGCGTGCGATGTGCTGCGCCTTGAGCGTGTCGGGCATGTTGTATCGCTCGCTCGGATCTTCGGCGTTGTAGAAGAGCGCCGCTACCGCCGCCCCGCCTTCGACATCGGTCAGCCGCAGTGTTTGCCCGCGCCGCAAGATGCGCGACCACATCTGGCCGCCGCGCAGGGCTTCCTCCAAAATCAGCTGAGACTCGTTCATCTTCGTCGTGCCTTCTCCTCGCAGGGAAGGTCGACGTAGAGCAACGCTCGCGCCCGGTGCCGGCCGGACCCTGCAAGGAACAATCAGTGCCGGGTCGTCCCGGCATTGTGGCCCGTCGCGAACCGGGTCGTCCCGGCTCAGGCTTGCGAAGCGCCGCGGCTTTCAGGCCGCGACGATGCCTAGTTTCCCCGAGTCAGGTTTCGGGGAGGTTTCGCGATGGTGAATCAATTGCTCGAGCCGCTTTTTGGTCGCGAGAAAGTGACCGGATAGGAATTGGTCCGTATTGCGCGGCCGTTCCACCGGCACGTCGATGATTTCGAGGATGCGGCCGGGGTGCGCGCCCAGCACCACGATGCGGTCCGACAAGTAGATGGCTTCGTCCAGATCGTGCGTGATGAACAGGATGGTGACGTCGACCGTCTCCCAAATCTTGAGCAAATGCGCCTGCATGCTGCCGCGCGTTTGAGCGTCCAGCGCGCCGAACGGCTCGTCCATCAACAAGATGCGCGGCTCGTTGGCGAGCGCGCGCGCAATCGCCACGCGCTGCTTCATGCCGCCCGAGAGCTGCGCCGGGTAATGCGTGGCAAACTTGGTGAGGCCCACGAGATCGAGCCAATCCATGGCCATGCGCTCGGCCTTGGCTTTGGGCATGCCCTTCATCTTGAGGCCGAACATCACGTTCTGCTTCACGTTGAGCCACGGGAAGAGCGTGTAGCCCTGGAACACCATGCCCCGGTCCGCCCCCGGCTCGCCCACCTCTTTGCCGTCGATGGTGATCGAGCCACCCGTGCACGTCTCGAGCCCTGCCACGATGCGGATCAACGTGGACTTGCCGCAGCCGGAAGGGCCGATGACGCTGATGAACTCACGCTGCCGCACGTCGAAGCTGATTTTCGAAAGCGCCAGCACCGGGCCTTGGGCACCTTCGAACTGGCGCGAAACTGCGGACAAGCGCATCACGGTCGGGCGCTTGCGGATCTCGGCGAAGCGCGCCGACACTTCTTCGCTGTGGTGCAGGTAGCTCGGTAACTCCAGGCGATCGTCAACCGACATGGGCTTCCTCCTCCGGTGCTTCGGCGATCGGGGCGATGGGCATGCGCTCCAGCACTTGTGAATCGTTGATCGGGTCGGCTTCCGGCAGCTTGTCTCCGCGCGACGAGAGCGCTTCCTTAAGCTGTGCGAACACACGAAAGAGTGCGTTGTTGCCGGTCTCCCAAGGAAACAGGAACTGCCCCGCAAAGCTGAGGGCCTGATCGGTGAGCAGGCCGATGATGCCGATCATCACGATGCCTGCGTACACGTTGTCGAAATGGCGGTAGCGCTGCTCCTGGTAGAGGAACGCGCTGATGCCGGACTTTTCGCCGATCAGCTCGGCCACGACCAGGTACGTCCAGGCCCAACCGATCAAGATGCGCATGTCGCGGTACAGGTTGGGCAGCGCGGCGGGGATGACCACGTTCTTGATCAACTGCAGGCGATTGGCGCCCAGCGTTTGCGCGGCCTGCAGCAGCGCGCCATCGACCGAGCGCGTGGTGTTGGCCACGATCAGCACCATCTGAAAGAAGGTACCGATGAAGATGATGGTGATCTTGGGCTCGTTGCCCAGGCCCAGCACCGCGACCGCCAGCGCGCCGAATACGGGCGCCGGCATGTAGCGTACGAAGTCGACGAACGGCTCGGATAGCCGCGAAAACAACGAAAAGGTGCCGCACAAGATGCCGAGCGGCAGCCCGAACAGCGCCGAGTACGCAAAGCCCCAGAAGATGACCTGGCAGCTCTGCCACAGGCTCTCGTGCAACCAGTAGTCACCGCGGCGCAACGGCGGCGTGGTGAACGCCGTGTAGAACGCGCGCGCCACCTGGTGCGGAGCCGGCAAGAACACCGGGTTGGCGCGCTCGCCCGTCACCAGCTTGGCGTGCGCACGGCCGAGCTCCTGATTGCGCTTGTCGAACACCTCCAGCTCGATGAGCTGGTCGGCGGCGACGTAGCTGTATTCGCCGGGCACGCTCACGTCACCCGCGTCGCGCACGTGCACGAGCGGGTGCCACACGAACGGTACGTAGCTCACGATGCACCACGCCAAGAGCGGGAGCACGAACGCCAGCACCCCTGCCACCACGCTGATACGCGGTGGCAGAGGCGAACGCACGGCCAGCAGCCGTCGTCGCGGATTGCCCTTGGGCGCTTCGTCGCCCGCGGTCGAGGCGGCGCCTGCTGCTGGTCCGTCGTGCGTCACTTGAGGGCTTCCTCCGTGACGGACGGATCCAGGTACTCGTCGACCTTTTCGGGCGCCTTGTACACCGTGTTCTTGACGTTGAACTCGTCGACGATCTTGTTCGAGCCGTAGATCGAGGTCAGGCCGTCGGCTTTGGCCCAGTGCTTCTTGCCCTCCTCGAGCGTCATGATGTGCGTGCCCTTCATGATCGCCTTGTATTGGTCGGGCGTGAGACCGACGCGAGCGCTCATGATCTTGGCAGCCTCGTCCAGATTCTTTTCGTCGTTGATGAACTTGGCGACGCGATCCCAAACCTTGACGACCTTGACCCAGTCCGCGCGGTGCTCCGCGAGGCTCTTCGGGTTCACGGCCAGCATGTCGTAAATCAGGCCCGGCACGTCGTGGCTGGTGAAGATGGCCTTGCTGCCCGGCACCTCTTTGAGCGCGGAGCCGCTGCTGGGCTGCCAGGCCGCGATCGCGTCAACGTCACCCGACTTGAGCGCCTGCGGCGTCTCGTCGGTCTTGACGTTCTTGAGCTTCACGTCGCTCTCTTTCAGGTTCGAGGCCTTGAGGGCGTGCAAGAGCAGCAGGTGGTCGACGAAGCCTACCTCGACGCCGATTGTTTTGCCCTTGAGCTGAGCCATGCTGGCGATGCCTGGCTTGGCCACAATCATGTCGTTGCCGTCGCTGTAGTCGTTGACCACGATCGAGACGCTCTTACCGCCGGTGGCACCGGTAACGAGCGCGTCGCCGTTGGTCACGCACACGGCGTCGACCTTGCCCGCCGAGAAGGCTTCCATCGACGGCACGTAGTCGAACCACTTGAACTCGACGTCGACGCCGGCCTCTTTGAACCACCCCTTTTGGATGGCGACTTCCCACGCGACCCAACCAGGCCAATCGCTGTAGGCGATTTTGAGTCCGCTGCCAGAGCCGGGCGTGGGCGCGGCCGAGGGAGCGGCTGCAGCGGCCGCGGATGGAGCTGCCGCTGCCGATGCCGCCGGTGCGGGCTTTTCTTCCGCTGCCGGCTTGGGGGCCTCAGACTTGTTACAAGCCGTCGCTACGAACGACAGCGCCGCAATACCGATGAGCCGAACGATCGGGTTCATTGAGAGACCTTTCGTCCGGTGAGCCTACGAAGCGGGATTGAGTATCCGGATCAAAGGTTTCCTCCTGTTTTCCAATCCGTTTCTCCTGCTCCTGCGTCGCTTGAGCGAATTTGCGTAAAATTAGAGCTGGTCCTGGTGGAGCATTTGTAGTTTTTAGGCCAATAGTTGGCATATGCGAGCGCACGCCACGTTGTTGACCCTGGCCCTTTCTGCGCTTTTTTCCTCAGGCTGCGACGCCGGTCACAGCACCCTGGATGCCAACGCGAAAGGCGATCCGAACGACGTCGGCAGCGACGACGACGTCGGTGCCGACGACGGCATGTTCGAAACGCCCGTCGAGCTGCACGGTCATCTCAAGGTGGCCGACGGCCAGCTCAAGGACGAATCGGACGAGGCCGTGCAGCTCAAGGGCGTGAGCAGCATGTGGCTCAACTGGGAGCAGGACGGTTACGCCGAGAGCGCCAGCGCGCTGCGCTGGATGCGCAACAACTGGAAGCTGAGCGTGATCCGCGCCGCGATGGGCGTGGAGCCGGACGGCGCCTACCTCGCCGACCCCGATACGGCCAAAGCGCAGCTCTACACGGTGATCGACAACGCCATCGACGCGGGTGTCTACGTGCTCGTCGATTTTCACGACCACCACGCGGTGAATCATCGAGACAAGGCGGTCGACTTCTTTTCCGAGGTGGCAGAGAAGTACAGCGGCGTACCCAACGTCATCTACGAGCCCTTCAACGAACCGGAGGGCTTCACCTGGGACGAGATCAAGCCCTACCACGAGGCCGTGGTCGCTGCGATCCGCAAGCAAGACGAGGAGGCGCCGATCGTGCTCGGCACGCCCAACTACTCGCAAGACGTCGACAAGGCCGCCCTGGATCCGGTCGCCGGCGTCAACCTGATGTACACGCTGCACTACTACGCGTGCAGCCACAAAGGCTGGTTGCGCTCGAAAGGCGACGTGGCGCGCTCGAAGGGTTTGACGCTGTTCGTGACCGAATGGGGCGCCACCAGCGCCGACGGCGGGGTCAACGGTGAGGTTTGCTTGGACGAAGCGCAGCTCTGGGATGACTGGCTTTCCGCGCGAAAAATCAGCTGGTCGGCGTGGAAGCTCGACGGCTGCGAGCCGGACTCGAGTTGTCTGTTGATGCCCGGCGCCCCGGTCGACGGCGGCTGGACACACGAGTACCTGCACGGCCACGGGCTCTTCGTACGCGGTCGCATGCAAAAGTAGTTTGGCGCCGCCGCCGCTGCCAGCGCTACTGGGTACAGCAGCCCCAGCGCTTCTGCAGGTAGCTCTCGATCTGGATCAGCTCCGGATCGGTCACGGCGCGGCTGTACATGATGAGCTCGCCGATCGCGCCCTGGAACGGCGCGCAGCCCTGGTACAAGGTGTGGCCGATGAACACCTCGCTGCGAGGCGTGTTCGCCGGAGGAGTGACCTGTCCTTCACCTACCACGTTACTGTTGCGACGCATGACTGCCGTCTCACTCGGGCTCACCATCGCCCCGAGCATTTGGGGTGCGTCGTAGAGCGCAGTGTAGTTGGTGTCGTGCACCAGCTCCTCGATGACTTCGAGCAGCGGAGTGTTTTGCCAAACGCCGACGTGAAAGTCGTCCATCTCCGAGCCGTTCGAAGCTTCGAAGAAGCCCACGCACTGCTGTAGGTCCGCAGGCTCTTTTTGCTGGGTCACCATGAAGATCGCGAGGCCTTTGGTGTAGTCGGCGTCCAGCGTCGGCAGCTTGAGGTAATCGCCGCCGTCTGCCGCGCCGTCGAACACGAGCGCCGGCTTGCCGGAGAGCGCGCCGTCTACCAGCCTGGGGCGCAGGTTGTTGGCGGTTTGCAGCGCGTCGCGATGGTGGCCGGATTGGTCCGCCCAGGTGGAGACGATGCCGTTCACCTGACCCACGCCGCGCGAGGCGTCGAACCACAGCTCGAGGCCGTCTACCGGGATGGGCGGCGACACGTCTACCGGTGCGCCGCCGGCGCCGCCGTCGCCAGTCATGGCGGCGATCGGCACGCTGCCGCCCATCGTCGTTTCGGTGCCAGCCTTGCCGCCGCTGCTCGCCGCGCCGGCGCTACCAGCGCGACCACCATTGCCGCCGCTCGTCGCGGCGCCAGCGCCGGACTTGCCACCGTCCGTGTTCGCGCCGGCGTCAGGGGCATTCGAGCCACCGCTCGACGTGCCGGCACCGCCGCTCCCCGGGCCCTCGGAGAACTTCTCACCGCAGCCCGCAGCGAGAGCCAGCGCGATGCTCCACGCGAACAGTGAGCTCTTCTGACCCAACACCGACCTCAAGCAGATTTGGCTAGCATCCACCCCTGATCGGGTCAAGGCGAGTGTCAGCGCCGGGGCAGCGCCGTCTTCCGATAGCGAAGCGGGCTCACGCGTTTCAATGCGAGAAAGCGGCGGTTGAAATTGGACACGCTGCCGAAGCCGGTTTCGACCGCGATCTCCGCGACGCTTTTGTTCGTTTCGCTCAGCAGCGCGCAAGCTTTCACGACGCGCGCTTCGGCAAGGTACTTGGCGAAGGTGCGGCCGAACAGCCGCGGAAATACGCGGCCCAAGGTGGCCCGTGACATACCGACTGCCCGCGCGACCTGTGAAAATGACAAATCTGGATCGGTTGCGCGCTCGTGCAGGTACGAGAGCAGCTTACCTGCCACCTGCGCAGCCTCGGTATCTTGCGATGTCAACGCATCGACGAGCGCGAGCTCTTTGCAGTCGGGGCTCTCGGACAGATCGGTCAAGATCGCCAGCAAGCCAACGTAACGGTCGAGCGAGCGCGTGCGATCGTTGAACAGCTCACCCATGGCGCCGGCCGTGCGTGCGTGCACCGGACCGCTGATGAACAGCCCACGCCGCGCACGCTCGAACAGCCGCAGCAGCGGACGAAACGTGAGAGTCTGGCTCAAACCTTGGCCAATCGACTCCGGCAAGAACTGAATCACGCGCGCGTGCACGGGCCCCGGATCGCCCTGCTCGGTGAGCCAACAGTGCGGCGTGCTCGCGCCAATCAGGCACAGGTCTCCCGCATCGAACGGCTCGATGCTGTCACCCACGTAACGACGGCCCGAGCCACGCACGATGTGCGTGAGCTCGAGCTCCGGGTGGAAATGCCAGGGGAACTGCAGCGCCGGCCCCGTCACGTCGCGAAACAAGATGCCCAGATCGCGATCGTGTTTGACGTGCTCGAATAGGGCGCGCTTCGTTCCGCTCTGCATCAGCGTGCGCCAAAATCCGGCACGGGCGCCGGCGCGGACGAGCTGGGCGCGGCAGCGGGCGCGGCCGGTGCCGATGGTGCCGCGGCGGGTTCGGGCGCTGGCGGCGGCGGCAACATCGCGCCCGTCGCCAAGTCGCTCAGGATGATCTTGAAGCGAAACTCCGGCGAGCCCAGATCCCCGCCGTGGCAATCTTTGCAGCGCGGGGGCTTGCCGGGCGCAGCGCCCGCGCCACTACCGGCCGCGCTCGGGTCGACACGGCTGAAGTCTTCGACGAGGTGCGTCGTCATCCACTCGATCGCGAAGTCGCGGCGCCGTGGGTCACCCAGAAACTTCGGCTTGCCGGCGTGGCAATCCTGACACCACACGTCTCGGCTGCCGTCCGCCGCCGCCGTGCGCAGCTGCAGGCGCGGCACGAGCTCACGCGCCATCCAGTTGGCGATATGCTTGTTGTGCGTGTCGGCCGCGTAGTCCGGCTCGAGGTGACAGTGACCGCACTCGACGCCGAGAAAATGCGTCAGACCGCCCATGATGGTGTACACCGCGCGCTGACAGGCCGCGCCCTTCGCCACGCCTTGGTAGGCAATGCGCAGTGGCTCCGGCGGCGGCTGGCCCGGCTGTTGGGCGCAGTCGTCCGGAATGTCCGTACGACGCTTGCCCAAGGCCGGGGGCTTCCGTTCCCCCGACGCGGGTGGCGCGGGAGGGGCACCGCAAGCCCCGGGCAGCAAGAGCAAGAGCAGCGCAGACGCGAAACACGGACGCGACACGTGCCGCACTCTAGCGCATGGCAAGCACTTTTGCCCCAATTGACGAGAAGGTGTGCACGCCGCACGAGCTGCGCTACCGTCCTTGCCGTGACGGTCGAGCAGATGCCGGCGTCTGGGCGGTCAGGCACGGTCCTGCTCGTCGATGACGAGCCAGAAGCGCTGCGTGCCTTCGAGCGCATGCTACGCGCCTCCGGCTTCGTGGTGGAAGCGTTCACGTCCCCGCGCGAAGCCGTCAACCGCATCGCGGCTGGAGGCGTGCACGTCGTGGTCAGTGACATCACCATGCCGCAGATGACGGGGGTCGAGCTGCTGCGCACCATCCGCGCCTACGACGCCGATTTACCGGTGGTGCTGGTCACCGGCTTGCCCGCGCTCGAAAGCGCGACAGATGCGGTCGAGTACGGCGCCTTCAAGTACATCGTCAAACCCTTCGAGACCGAGGTGCTCACGACCGCGGTAGAGCGCGCACGCAAGCTCTACCGGCTGGCGCGCATGAAGCGCGAGGCGCTCAAGCTGCTCGGCGCCAACGCCGTCTCGGCCGATCGCGCGGGGCTCGAGGCGAGCTTCGACTCGGCGCTCGGGTCCATGTGGCTGGCGTTTCAACCCATCTTGCGCGCTTCGGACGGCAGCGTGTTCGGCTACGAGGCGCTCCTGCGCACTGAAGAGCCGACGCTGATTCGCCCGCCGCTCGTGGTCGACGCGGCCGAGCGCCTACACGCCTTACCGCGGCTCGGGCGGCGCGTGCGTGAATTGGCGTCCGCGGCCATGCAGAACGCTCCTACAGAAGCGTGCCTATTCCTCAACCTGCACCCGGCGGACCTAGCCGACGAGCAACTGTTCGACGCCGCATCGCCGCTCTCGCGACTCGCCTCGCGCGTCATCCTCGAGGTGACCGAGCGCGCCGCCATCGAAGAAATCGACGATGTCGAGCGGCGCGTGCACGAGCTGCGTCAGCGCGGCTTCCGCATCGCGGTCGACGACCTGGGCGCCGGCTACGCAGGCCTCAGCAGCTTTGCCCTGCTCGAGCCCGAGATCGTCAAGCTCGACGTCTCGCTCTTGCGCGACATCGACCAGAGCCCGGTGAAGCAAAAGCTCGTCGCGTCAATGACAGCGCTTTGCAAAGACATGGGCTTTTTGGTCGTCGCCGAGGGCATCGAGACCCTCGCTGAGCGCGACTGCGTCGTCAGTCTCGGCTGCGACCTGCTCCAGGGCTTCTTGTTCGCGCGCCCAGGCCGACCTTTCCCCACAGCCGCTTGGGGCTAAGTTTCCCGAAAGTTTCCGAAGGGCGAGCCGCGCGGACGTAGCCAGCTTACGGCCTGCTGACTGTGCTGGTGCGAGCACAGTTGCCGGGGGGCAAATGCTGGACTACTCCGGGTTTTTCCAGAATTTCGGTGCCGGAGTATTGAACATGGGCAGAAAAAAGATTGGTCTGATTGGTGCGGGCAACATCGGTGGTGAGCTGGCGAACCTGTGTCTGCAAAAGCAGCTCGGTGACGTCGTGCTGTTCGACATCCCGGCCAAGGAGAACTTCGCCAAGGGCAAGGCGCTCGACCTCGAGCAATCCTCGGCGTGCTCGGGCGCTGACGCAAAGGTCACGGGCTCGGCGAACTGGGAAGACCTCGCGGGCTCGGACGTACTGATCATCACCGCGGGCATTCCGCGCAAGCCGGGTCAGTCGCGCGACGACCTCGTCGGCGTGAACCTGCCGATCATCCAGAACGTCGCCGACAACGCGAAGAAATACTGCCCGAACGCGTTCGTCATCGTCATCTCGAACCCGCTCGACGCCATGGTGTACGAGTACAAGCGCCGCACGGGTGCCCCGCGCGAGAAGGTCGTCGGTATGGCCGGCGTGCTCGACAGCGCGCGCTTCTCGCTGTTCCTGGCGCGCGAGGCCGGCGCCAGCATCAAGGACGTGCGCGCGATGGTGCTCGGTGGCCACGGCGACGACATGGTGCCCGCGCTCGGTTACTGCACCATCAACGGCGTGCCCGTAAAGCAGCTGATCGCCGCCGACAAGCTGGCCGCGATGGTCGACCGCACCCGTAAGGGCGGCGGAGAGATCGTGAACCTGATGGGCACGAGCGCCTACTACGCGCCCGCCTACAGCGCGGTGGTGATGGCCGAGGCTTACTTGCTCGACCAAAAGCGCCTGCTCCCGGCCGCCGCCTACCTCGACGGCGAGTACGGCTATAAGGACCTGTACCTGGGCGTGCCGGTGGTGATCGGCGCCGGCGGCGTCGAGAAGATCGTCAAGATCGAGCTCTCGGCGGAAGAGCAAGAGATGCTCAAGAAGAGCGCCGACAGCGTGCAGAAGGTCGTCGACATCGTGAAAGCCAAGGCCTAAGCCCGATGAAGATCCACGAGTATCAAGGCAAGCAGCTCTTCGCGAAGTACGGCGTCGCCGTGCCGAAGGGCATCGCCTGCTTCACGGTCGACGATGCCGAGAAAGCAGCGGAGAAGATCATCGCCGAGACCGGCGGCCCGGTGGTCGTGGTCAAGGCGCAAATTCACGCCGGCGGCCGCGGTAAGGGCGGCGGCGTCAAGGTCGTGAAGGATGGCGCCAAGGCGGCGCGCGAGGTCGCTTCCAAGATCCTCGGCATGCAGCTCGTCACTCACCAGACCGGCCCCGAAGGCCAAAAGGTGAAGCGGCTGTACGTCGAGCAAGGCATCGACATTGCGCGCGAGCTGTACCTGGGTCTGGTCGTCGATCGCGAAACCCGCAAGATCGCGGTGATGGCCTCGACCGAAGGCGGCGTCGAAATCGAGAAGGTGGCAGAAGAAACGCCGGAAAAGATCCTGATCGAGTTCGTCGATCCCGTCACCGGGCTCGGCGGTTACCAGGCACGCAAGCTGGCCTATCAGCTGCAAGTCGGCAAGGGCACGCCCGATCCCAAGGCGACCGTGGCCGAGTTCGTGAAGCTCGTCACCCAACTGGCCACGTTGTTCGAGAAGGAAGACTGCTCGCTGTGCGAGGTCAATCCGCTGATCATCACCAAGCAAGGCAAGGTGATCGCGGGCGACTCGAAGATCAACTTCGACGACAACGCTGCCGGCCGCCACAAAGAGTGGGACAGCCTGCTCGATAAAGACGAAGAGGATCCGGTCGAGCTCGAGGCAAAGGACGCCGGGCTCAGCTACGTGTCGCTCGACGGCGACATCGGCTGCCTGGTGAACGGCGCTGGCCTGGCCATGGCCACCATGGACATCATCAAGCACCACGGGGGTAGCCCCGCCAACTTCTTGGACGTGGGCGGCGGCGCCACCAAGGATCAGGTCACCAAGGCCTTCACCATGATCCTGAAGAGCCCGAAGGTGAAAGGAATCTTCGTAAACATCTTCGGCGGCATCATGAAGTGCGACGTGATCGCCGAAGGCGTGGTCGCGGCCACGCGCGAGCTCGGCCTCAAGGTGCCGCTGGTCGTCCGGCTAGAGGGCACGAACGTGGAGCTCGGCAAGAAGATCCTGTCCGAGAGCGGTCTCGCCATCCAAGCGGCGGACAGCATGGCCGACGGCGCCAAGAAGATCGTCGCTGCGACCAAGGCCGCCTGAAGGACCAAGGACTTAGAACATGTCGATTCTCGTAAACAAGAACAGCAAAGTCCTCGTCCAGGGCATCACCGGCTCGGCCGGCTCCTTCCACGCCAAGCAGTGCATCGCTTACGGCACGCAAATCGTCGCGGGCTGCACGCCGAACCGCGGTGGTGAGACCTTCACCGCCGAAGGCCCGGGCGGCAAGGCGGTTTCGGTCCCGGTGTTCGACACCGTGGCCGAGGCCGTCAAGCAAACGGGCGCCGATACCAGCTGCATCTTCGTGCCCGCGCTCGGTGCCGCCGACTCGATCCTCGAAGCGGTCGACGCCGGCTGCAAACTGGTGATTTGCATCACCGAAGGCATCCCGGTCACCGACATGATCCGTGTTCGCCGCTCGATCGAGGGCAAGCCCGTACGGCTCGTCGGGCCGAACTGCCCGGGCGTGATCACGCCGGGTGAATGCAAGATCGGCATCATGCCGGGCCACATCCACCGCACCGGCAAGATCGGCGTCGTCTCGCGCTCCGGCACGCTCACCTACGAAGCGGTCGGCCAGCTGACGGCGCTCGGGCTCGGCCAGTCAACGTGCGTCGGCATCGGCGGCGACCCGGTCGCGGGGCTCGACTTCGTCGACGTTCTCAAGCTCTTCAACGAAGACCCGGACACGCAAGCCGTGATGATGATGGGTGAAATCGGTGGCAACGCCGAGGAGCGCGCGGCCGAGTACATCAAGGCGCACATGAAGAAGCCGGTCGCCGGTTTCATCGCGGGCGCCACCGCGCCGCCCGGAAAGCGCATGGGCCACGCCGGCGCCATCATCTCCGGTGGCAAAGGCACAGCCAAAGACAAGATTGCGGCCCTCACGGCAGCTGGCGTGCGCATGTCGCCGTCGCCCGCCGAGATGGGTGCGACGCTAAAGAGCTTGCTCTAGAGTCTCGCAAAGCTTGCCGAAGCCCCAGGGAAATGCGATCTCCCTGGGGCTTTCTGTTTTGTCTCGTCGTCAGCGAGACATCAAGTCACCCGCCTTAACTAGGAGTCTGGATTTGCCGCGCGTCGATACGCGGCTCGCCTTGATGCGAGCTGCGGAGCAACTATTTGCGCAACAGGGCGTGGACCGCGTGTCGCTGCGCGAGATCGCAGTGGCAGCGGGACAACGCAATGTGTCCGCCGCCACTTACCACTTCGGCAGTAAGCGCGAGCTCATCGAGGCCATCCTCGAACGGCACTCGATCCCGATCCAGGAAGCATGGCAAGCCGCGTTCGACCGCGATCCGGAGCGCAAGCTCGAGCTGCCGCGCTTGGTGGAGCTCATCGTTCGTCCGATGGTCGCCAAGATCGACGATGTCGACAACGGTCGCTGCTACCTCGAGCTTTGCGCCGAGCTCGTGGCGAGCCGCTCGTTCCCGCTCATGGGTATGCGGGTCGCGACGACGCCCACCGCGCACGCGGCCGCCAAGCGCGTCGCAGACTTCGGCCCCCCGCTCCCGCCTATGTTCGTTGCCGTGCGCGGCACGCGCCTGACCGGCTTGCTCTATGGCTCGATCGGGGACTACCTGCGCTTCACCGGAAACGGCATCGACATCTCGCGCGAGCTCTTCATCGCCGACCTCGTCAACGTCATCGTCGCGGCGGTGGAAGCCAAGACGCCGACGGAGGGATCGCCGTAGTTGGCTCTGCGTCTCCGCGGCATTCGACGCGGTAGTCGAGCAGGCAGGCTCCGTAGCCCAAGTTGATGCTGGCGCAGGCCTGGTCCTGATGCTGGCAGGAGTATTCGCAGTCGCCGAGGACGGCGCCGCAGTCTGGACCTTGCGCCAGCAGTCGTCGAGCGCACGCCGGCTCGCGTCGCAGCCGTCGGGCGGCGCGCCGCGATAGTCCGCCTCGCAGTGGCGCACGCACTCGGCGGGTCACACGCGACGAGCTCCAGCAAGAGTGACCCGTGCCCACACGATTTGACGAACCTACGGTGCGACGTGGTGCCTCAGACACCGCCTCCGCCGCCGCTAAGCCTTGACCGGTTGCGCGACGTTGCCCAACGACAACGACTTCACCCGAAGCGTCGGGCGACGCTTGCCGTGGTGAGCTCGAGCTCACCGTCACGTCGGTGCTCTCTTCTGCCGCCGCTGTGCGCGCTGCACACACAGCCGCGGCAACGAGCGCGAGCGATCGACGCCACCACCACTGCTGCCGCGACCTACCTGCCACCCCCGCAGACGGCGCCTGCGAAATGGGCGACGCCAGGCGCGCGTTTGCCGCTATTTTCCTGCCATCTTCGGCGCACACGCACGCACGCTGATTGCGCTCGGTCAAAGAACGTAATTTACCGAGGCGCGTTGTATCCGTGGCACACACTTGCAGCACAAACATCACTCCTGGAGTGATGCGCGACGACATGACATAGCTAGAGCACAACTCATGAAGCTCGAGCGCCTTTTCGCGACGTGCGGTCTCGTTCCATTGCTGCTCAGCAGCGCGTGCACGCTAACGCCCGTCGAACAACCAGAAGCGCTCGGCAGCGCGCAACAAGCGATCGCCAAGACAGAGTCGCGCAAGATCTACGTGCACCTGATGCCGTGGTTCGAGACGCCCGGTTTTCATTGGGACATGGTGGGCCGCCACTACAACCCGCAAATCGGGCCGTACCACTCGGGTGACTACAAGGTGATCGAGTATCAGCTCTTGCTGATGAAGTACGCCGGCATCGACGGCGTGATCATCGACTGGCCCGGGCGCAGCACCATGTTCAACGATCTGCCCGCCAACGCCGAGAATACGGATCAGATCATCGACCAGACGGCGAAGTTCGGCATGGAGTTCGCCGTCTGCTTCGAGGACCAGTACGCGGGTGACGTAAACGACGCCAAGAACTCGATGCACTGGGTCCGCGACCACTATTTCAACAAGCCGAACCACATCAAGATCAACAATGCCCCGGCGCTGTTCGTGTTCGGGCCGCAAAAGATCGCGGCCGGCGATTGGGCCGGCGTGCTGGCTGAGACCGGCACGGACCCGTCGTTCTTTTCGCTCTGGTACAACATGGGCGCAGGCCCCGCGCGCGACGGCACGTTCGCCTGGCTCTACTCGGACGGGCTCATGGGCGTGCGCAACTACTACGACCGCCCGGACCAGGGCACGAAGGTCCCGGTGCTGTACCCCGGCTTCAACGCCGCCTACCCCAACGGCGCGCCCGGCTGGAGCATCCCGTACGACGCCGAGGGCGACACGTTCACGGCGACGTGGAACCTCGCCAAGGGCGTCGGCACCGCCCTGCAGATCGCCACGTGGAACGACTACACCGAAGGCACGATGATCGAGCCGAGCAACGAGCTCGGCTACAAGTACCTGGTGAAGCTGCAGCAGCTGCTCGGGGTGAGCTACGGCCAACAGGAGCTCGAAATCGTACGGCTGCTCTTCGACAAGCGTAAGGCGAACGATCCGAAGGCAGAGGCGGCGTCGCAAGCGCTGATCAAGCTCGACGTCGCGGGCGCCTGCGCCCAGCTCGGCTGTACGGCGCCCGTTCACGACGGCAGCGGTGGCACGGGCAACAACACCGCCGGCACGACGTCGACGACCGCCGGCACCTCGAGCATGCCGATGGCTGGCAACGGTACCGGCGGCAGCGGCAACCCGACGGGCGGCGCCGGCAATGCGAGCGCCGGTACCGCGAACCCGACTGCCGGTAGCGGAGGCGACGTCACGCCGCTGGACGACGGCAGCCAAGACGACAGCGGCTCACACGAAGGCAGGGGTTGTAGCGTCGCGGCGATCGGCGCCCCGCTGCCGTCCACGCTCGGCTGGTTACTCGGTAGCGTGCTGCTCGTCGCCGTCCGCCGCCGCCGCTCGAGGCTGAGCTGAATTTCTCAAAACACTGCTCATCCGCGCAGTGCTTGCCACATTCACGGCAAGCTCGGTGAGCTGTGCTAAGAGCGCGGGCGGAAAAACGCCCATGGCCATCGAGCGAACCCTCTGCATCATCAAGCCGGACGCCGTCGAGAAGCGAAAGTCCGGAGCCATCCTCCAACACGTCCTCGAGGAGGGCTTCAAGGTGCTGGCGATGCGCCAGGCGCAACTGTCGCTGCGTGAAGCCGAAGGCTTCTACGCGGTGCACCGCGAGCGGCCTTTCTTCAAGGATTTGTGCGAATTCATGACGCGCGGGCCGGTCGTGCTCGTTGCGCTCGAGCGCGACAACGCGGTGGCTCATTGGCGCAAGGTCATCGGTGCGACGGATCCGGCCAAGGCGGAAGCGGGTACGATCCGCAAGCTGTACGGCGCGAGCTTGGGTGAGAACGCGGTGCACGGTTCCGACTCTGTCGAGAATGGTCGCATCGAGTGCGCGTACTACTTCGCCGGCTCCGAGCTCGGCTGATCGTGAGCTAACGCTCGGGCGCGACAAAACGGCCCGAATCACGAGCCGGTTCGCGCTCGGGGGGCGTGACTGTTAGACTGCCCCCGAGGTCATGAAGAGCGGACACCCGCCCTCGTCGCACGCGTTCGTGCGCGGCACCGCCGCGCTGGACATCGAGCGTGGCAGCTTGCGCGAGAGCTTGGGTGGCCTGCGCAACCTGGCGCAGCTGCTGCATTCGCTGCGCGTGGGGACACGTCCCCTCAGCAATGTACTGCCGGCAGCGCGCGAAGCCTGCGATCCGCTGCGCCACGCCAGCGGAGAGATTCTGGCGGCCGTGCGCAGCTCGCTGGGCGAAACCATCGCCGCTGACAGCCTGAACGCCTACGTCGAGCCGCGCGTGCGTGAGCTCGAAACCGCGCTGACCGAAGCGTCGGAAAGGCCGCTCAGCGTCAAGATGCGACTGTCGCTGGAGGAGTGCGTGACACGCCTCTCGCACGAGCTCGACACCGCGCGCGGCCTGTTCGACTTGCTCGGCGACGCGATCACCGGTCGCCCGATGCGACTGGACGTGCTCGACCTGGCGCGGCAGAGCTTCAGCGGGCCCCCCAGCGGCGGCAGCTGGCCGCGCGAAACCCTCGTCGCAACCCTCAGCAGTGACATCCAGGAGCTCGAGATCGAGGTCAACCCGCGCACCTTCACCGCGCTCATCACGCTGGGCGTGGAGCTCGTGACGAACCCGCGAGACGTCACGCAGGTGCCCCATATCCGCGTGAGCGCCACCGCCGAAAACGGCTGTTACATCTCGATCGAGCGCCAGCCGGACGCCCAGGGTGAAGACTTGATGCTGCTGCGGCGCGGCCTGATCGGCCCCACCCTGCCCTGCGTGGCGGCCGCCGCGCGCGCGAGCGGCGCCGCCGTGGAGTTCGACGCGGCCGCCAGCCGCTTCTCGCTGACCTTCAGCAAAGCCTTCCCGGGACGCATGGCTGGCGAAGTCGGCTGAGGTCTTGCTGCGGCCCAAAACCCTGGTTAACAGGCGGCATGGAACATACCGAGCTCAGGTCGAAGGTCGAAGCCGCCTTCGCCGACCGCAGCTTGCTCGCCGACGCGGCGACCAAGCAAGCCGTGCTGGATACGATTGCGCTGCTGGATCAAGGCAAGCTGCGCGTGGCCACCTGTGACGCCCCCGGCAAGTGGACGACCCACGCTTGGATCAAGCAAGCCGTGCTGCTCTACTTCGCGGTCGTGCCGATGGAGAAAATGTCGGTCGGCCCGTTCGAATTTTACGACAAGATCCCGCTGAAGAAGAACCTGGACGAGTTCGGCGTACGCGTGGTGCCACCGGGCACGGTGCGCTACGGCTCCTTCGTCGAAAAGGGCGCGATCGTGATGCCGGGCTACGTGAACATCGGCGCTTACGTGGGCGCCGGTACGATGGTCGACACCTGGGCGACGGTCGGCTCGTGCGCGCAGGTCGGCAAGGATTGTCACCTCTCGGGCGGCGTCGGCATCGGCGGTGTGCTCGAGCCGCCGGGCGCGCAGCCCGTCATCATCGAAGACGGCTGCTTCATCGGCTCGCGCGCGATCATCGTAGAAGGCATGCTGATCGAGCGTGAAGCGGTGATCGGCGCCGGTGTGGCGCTCACGGCCTCGACCCTGATTCTCGACGTGACCGGCCCCGAGCCGGTCGAAATTCGCGGGCGCATTCCGGCGCGCAGCGTGGTGATCCCAGGCACGCGCGCGCGCAAGTTCCCGGCCGGAGAATTCCAGATCCCGTGCGCGCTGATCATCGGGCAACGCAAAGAGAGCACCGACAAGAAAACCAGCCTGAATACCGCGCTGCGCGACTTCGGCGTGTCCGTCTGAGCTAGCGCATGAGCCTCGCAGAAGACCTGCTCTGGCTGTGCCAGATCCCCTCGCTGATCGGCGAGGAGAAGGCGCTCTGCGATGCCGTGCAGCAGCGACTGTCGCGCCGTGCGCTGGCCGCCCCGATTCGTCGCTACGGCGACTCGATCGTGGTGCCGGTGCGGCGCGGCAGCGGCGGGCCGCGCGTGGTGCTGGGTGGCCATTTCGACGTGGTGCGCACGGAGCACGAGGGTGCCCCTCGCATCGAGGGCGAGCGGCTGTACGCGCCCGGTGCCGCCGACATGAAAAGCGGGCTCGCGCTCATGCTGGCGCTGGCCGAAGCCGCGAGCGTACCGCGCGTCGACTTGACGCTGGTCTTCTATGCCCGCGAAGAGGGACCCTATGCGGAGAACGAGCTGGGCGTCGTGCTCGAGGCCGATCGCGAGCTGCTCGAGACAGAGATCGCGGTCATGCTCGAGCCGAGCGACAACAAACTACAGCTCGGCTGCGGCGGCTCGATCCACGCCGACGTGCGCTTTCGCGGCCGCACTGCGCACAGCGCCCGGCCTTGGCAAGGTGAAAACGCGATCCACAAGGCGGCCGCACTCTTGGCGCGCCTGGGCCAGCTCGAGCCGATTACTGACGAGCAAGACGGGCTGACGTGGAAGAACGTGATCAGCGCGACCCTGGCCAGCGGCGGCCGCGCCCGTAACGTCATTCCCGACGTGTTCGAGCTGAACTTGAACCACCGCTTCGGCCCTGGCACGAGCGTGGAAGGCGCCCGGCAAAACGTGCTGAACGTCGTTGGGGGTGAAGCCGACGTGGATTTCGTCGACATCTCGCCCTCGGCTCCGCCGCTCCGCCACCACCCGCTCGTCGCCGCGCTGGCCGAGAGCGGCGTGCTGGGTGTCGAGCCCAAGCAAGCGTGGACCGACGTGGCGCGCTTCGCTCAGCTCGGCATTCCGGCAGTGAACTTTGGGCCCGGCGTGCAAGCCCAAGCCCACCAGAAGAACGAATGGACGCTATTGCCGCAGCTGGACGTGGGTCTCGTGGTGCTCACGCGCTGGCTCGAGCGCATCGGAGGCGCATTCACGTGAAGAAGCCGCTTTGCCTGGCGCTCGTGGCGCTCACGCTGCTCGGCTGCGATCAGCAAGGCGAAAAGGCTCGACACAGCCGTAGTGAGGCAGTCGCGAGTGCCAGCCAGGCGATGAGCGGGCCCTCGCTGCTCACGCGCGAACGCCTTTCGGCCGCGCTCGCGCAGCTGCGCGCCAAAGCGAGCGGCAAGCTGCTACGCCTCGAGATTCGACCGACCGAGCTGCTACTGCAGGCCGAAGACTCGAGCACGCCTGGCGCCGTGGTGGAGCTGCGTTACCGCGACGGCAAGGTCAGCGAGCCGGAACAAGCCGTGCTGCGCGGCAAGGGGCAGCTCGCCGAGAACCTGTTCGACTTGGCGGACGTGAAGCTCGACGCCATACCGGAGCTCGCGCGCGAAGCCGTGCGCCGTGTCGACGCCGACAACGGCGCGGTGGAGCTCGTTTTGATCCGGCGCGCGCTGCCCGAGAGCGACGACGTCCGACTCAGGGTGTACGTGGCGAGCCCTCGCCAAAGCGGCTACATCGACGCCGATCGCACCGGTCAGTTGCTGTAATTTAACTACCGGTAACTATTATTGAATCAGACATTGCGCGGGCGCCTGTAAGGCGGCGCCTGGCGGCGCGTTTTCAAGGCATCTCGCACCTGGAAAGGCCCGCCATGAACCGCTCGTTTTCGCTGCCCCGTTCCGCTTGCTCCGTTTTGGCCCTCAGCGCGCTTGCCGCCGCCGTAACGGCTTGCGGCGGCGTGACTCACGAGTCCGCGCCAGGACCGACCACGCCGGCGCACAACGGCGAGCCGGGCCGCGCCTACGGCAGCCCCACCAGCGCGCCCGCGCCTCTCGCCGAAGGTGAGCGCTCCGCGCCGATGGACAAGAGCGCCGCGCCCGCCCCGCCTCCGACCGCTGCACGTAGCGAAGCCGCCGGTGCCACCGCCGACGCCTACGAGCCGACACCGGCTCCGCAAGAGCGCCCGGGCCTGGGCACGGAATGGGGCGAGACGCGCGAGAGCCGCGTGTCGTCGGCCCCGTTCGAACGCCAGGATTGGGACACGCCGATTTCGACCAGCAGCTTCTTCTACAACGACGAAGCCGGCGTACGCGCCATGCTCGGCAGCGGCTATTGGGATCGCCGCAGCGACGGTATCAGCGCGGCACGCGGCGCCATCACGATTCGTGTCGTCGACGACAGGGGCGCACCCCTGCCGACGTTTTCTGCCGGCGGCCGCAGCTACGTGGTCGGCAACGACGGCGCGCGGTACGCGCTGCGCATCGAGAACCAGACGGGCGTTCGCTTCGAAGCCGTCGCGACGGTGGACGGCCTGGACGTCATCGATGGCCAGCCTGGCTCGTTCGAAAAGCGCGGCTACCTGGTGCAGCCGTGGTCGACCGTCGAAATCGACGGTTTCCGCCGCAGCGAAGACGAAGTGGCGGCCTTCCGCTTCGGCCGCGTGCGCGACTCTTACGCTGCCAAGCGCGGCAATGACCGTAACGTCGGCGTGATCGGCGTCGCGATCTTCCAGGAGCGCGGCTCGAGCTGGCCGTGGACACAACGCGAGATTGAGCGCCGCCACTCGGCCGACGCTTTCCCGGGCCGCTTTGCACCGGCGCCGTGACTTGCCGGCGGCAGGGCCGAGCGACTAGCATCCAGCGCCGTGCTGCGACGCGATTTGATCTGCGGACTGGGAACGCTCGCCGTGCTTCCGCTCGGCTGCAAAAAAACCGATGAAGCGAGCGGCTCCGGCTCGACCAGCGGCGCAGCCAAAAAGCTGCGCATCGCCGTGGTGCCCAAAGGCACCACGCACGAGTTCTGGAAGGCGGTGCACGCCGGTGCCGCCAAGGCCGCCAAAGAGCTGGGCGTCGAGATCATCTGGAAGGGTCCGCTGAAAGAAGACGACCTCAAGTCGCAGGTCGATCTGGTGCAGAGCTTTACCGCGCAGGGTGTGGCCGGCATGGTGCTCGCGCCGCTCAACGACTCGGCGCTGCTCGCGCCGGTCAAGGCGGCGGTCAAGAGCGGCGTGCCGGTGGTGATCTTCGACTCGGACTTGAAGGGCACCGATCACACGAGCTTCGTCGCCACGGACAACGTCGCTGCGGGACGGCTGGCGGGTGAAAAGCTGGGCGCCTTGCTGGGCGGCAAGGGCAACGTGGTGCTCTTGCGTTACCAAGAGGGCTCGGCCAGCACCCACAACCGCGAAGAAGGCTTCCTCGAGGCCATCAAGAAGTTCCCCGACATCAAGCTGGTCAGCGACAACCAGTACGGCGGAGCCACGACCGAGACCGCCTTCGCCGCGAGCGAGAATCTGCTGCTCGCGCGGAACGCCGCCAAAGGCCAGCTCGCCGGCGTGTTCTGCCCGAACGAGTCGACGACTTTCGGCATGCTACTCGCGCTCGAAAAGGCGGGGCTGGCCGGCAAGCTGCGCTTCATCGGCTTCGACTCCTCCGCCAAGCTGATCGAGGGCGTGCGCGCCGGCAAGATCGACGGGCTCGTGCTGCAAAACCCGTTCAACATGGGCTACCTGGCCGTCAAGACGCTGGTGGCCCACCTCAAGAACGAAAGGGTGGAGAGCCGCATCGATACCGGCGCCTCGCTGATCGAAAAAGCGAACATGGATCAGCCCGACATGAAAGCGCTGCTCTCCCCCCCGCTCGCCGAGTGGCTCGGTTCGGCACCGTGAAGCGGCTCGAGCTGCGCGCGCTATCCAAATCGTTCGGGGCGGCGCGCGCGCTCGGCGACGTGAGCATGTCGGCAACAGCCGGCGCGGTGCACGCCGTGCTGGGCGAAAACGGCGCCGGCAAGAGCACCCTGATGAAGCTGCTTTCCGGCGCCGAGCACCCGGACAGCGGCGAAATGCTGCTGGACGGCGCCGGCTTTCGCCCTCAAAGCCCCGAAGCCGCCCGGCGCGCCGGCGTCTCGATCGTCTACCAAGAACCACTCTTTTGCGCCGATCTCACGGTGTGCGAGAACATCCTGCTCGGTAGCGAGCCGACTTCGGGCCCATTCATCGACCGGCAAAAGAGCCGTGATGTCGCACGCCGCGCGCTCGAGCAAGTGGGCGCCAACCTGAGTCTCGAGGTCGTGCTGCGACGATTGTCGCCAGCCGATCGCCAGCTGGTCAGCATTGCGCGAGCGCTCTCGAACGCCAACTGCAAGGTCCTGATCCTGGACGAGCCGACCAGCGCGCTGACGGGCGCTGACACGCAGCGCTTGTTCGAGGTCGTGCGCCGACTCGCCGGCGCTGGCGTCACGGTGCTCTACATCTCGCATTTCCTCGAAGAAGTGGAGCAGATTGCCAGCGAGTACACGGTGCTGCGGGACGGCAACGCCGTCGCGACCGGCAACGTTTCCGAAACGACGCGCAGCGAGCTGGTATCGTTGATGGCGGGCCGAACGGTCACGGAGCTGTTCCCGCGCTCCGAGCGCACCCCGGGCGAAGTGGCGCTCGAGCTGCGTGATGTTTCAGGCAGGCGCTTGCCACAAAAGGCCAGCCTGAGCCTGCGGCGCGGTGAGGTCGTCGGCATAGCGGGCCTGGTGGGCTCGGGTCGCACGGAGCTTTTGCGCGCCATTTACGGGCTGGATCCGCGCAGCAGCGGCAGCGTGCTGGTCGGCGGCGTGGCCGTCGCAGCCGCACCAGTCGCGCTGGCGCGGCACAAAGTGGGGCTGCTCTCGGAAGATCGCAAAGGTGAAGGCCTGGCCGAGCAGCTCTCGATCGCCGAAAACATCACGCTCTCGGGCACGGCACGCCTCGGACCTTGGGGCTTGGCGCTGCCGGAGGCCAGCCGCAAAGCCGCCGCGCGCTGGATCCAAAAGCTAGGCATCCGTTGTCGCGGCCCCGAGCAGCAAGCGCGCGGCCTCTCGGGCGGCAATCAGCAAAAAGTCGCGCTCTCGCGCCTGCTCGAGCAAGACGTGGACGTGCTCTTGCTCGACGAGCCGACGCGCGGCATCGATGTCGGCAGCCGCGCCGACATCTATCGGTTGATCGACGACCTGGCGGCGCGCGGCAAGGCCATCTTGATGGTGTCGAGCTACATGCCCGAGCTGGTCGGCGTCTGCGATCGCATCGCGGTGATGGTGCGCGGCACGCTCGGCCCCGCCCGCCCGGCTCGCGAGCTCAGCGAGCACGCCCTCTTGCTCGAGGCGACAGGCTGAATGAAAACGCTCGGCATCTGGCTCAAAAAGCCCTGGTTTGGACCGTTACTGGCGCTCCTGGTCGTGTACGCGCTGTTCTCGGCACTCACGCCCGACACGTTCTTGCGGGCGCTGAACTTGGTCACCATGCTGCGCCAAACCGTGGTCGTGGCGATTGCCGCAGTGGGCATGGCGCTGATCATCATCCACGGCGGCATCGACCTGTCCGTCGGCTCCACGGTGGCGCTCACCACGGTGGTCGTGGCCAAAGCGCTGCAGGGTGGTGCTTCCCCGCTCACTGCGGTGCTCACGGCTCTGGCGTTGGGCGCGCTGGCAGGCGCCTTCAACGGCGCGCTCGTGGTCGGGCTGCGTATCGCGCCGTTCATCGCCACGCTCGGCACGATGAGCGCGCTGCGCGGCCTCGCCAAAGGCCTGGCCGATGAGCAGAAGATCGACGCGCCCGCGCGCGGCATGGACGATTGGATGGCCATCGCACCCGGCGAGCACCTGGTGCCGCACGGCGTGTGGCTCGCGCTGCTGGCCGCGGTCGTCTGTGCGCTCTTGCTCAGCTACACCCGCCTTGGGCGCCACGCCGTGGCCGTCGGCTCGAACGAGCTCACCGCGCGGCTGTGCGGCGTGCCGGTTGCGCGCGTGCGCCTGGCCATCTACGCCATCGGCGGCATTTTGGCGGGCTTGGGCGGCGTGCTCGAATTCTCGACCCTCACGGTGGGCGACCCGACCGACTCAGTAGGCCTGGAGCTCGAGGCCATCGCCGCGGTCGTGATCGGCGGCGGCTCGCTCTCCGGCGGCCAGGGCTCGGTCGCAGGCACCCTGATCGGGGCCCTGCTACTCACGGTCATCAAGGCCGGCTGCACCCACTTGGGCATGCCCAACTGGATCCAAGAGATCCTCACCGGCGCCATCATCGTCGTGGCGATGACGCTCGACCGTCTGCGCCAGGCCGCGCGCGACTAGAGTCCCGAGTCAGAAGCTAGCCGCGCTTCACACCCGGGCTCGGCTCGGAGTTGCCGAGGTACTTGCCGATCTCTTCGCGCTTGGCCTGCACCGAGTCGAGCAGCGCCAAGGCATGAGCGATACGCTCGCGCGCCACGGGATCCGGATGCGCCAGCCGCACCTTGTCCCAACGCAGCTTGAGCGTGTTCTGCAGCTCGCGCAGATCGTACACGGCGCGCTGGTGCGGATTCTTGAAAGCGCCCGACGGCCAGGCGGCGTCGACGGCGACGGCCAGCGCCGCGAGCCCGGCCAGCACGATCGCGAGCTTGCCGACCGCAAAGCCTGCCGCCACCGCAGCGCCGGCCGCGCCCAGAAACGCAAGGCCGCGCAGCACCCAAAAGCGCAGCTTCTCGCGCCGGTCCCGAGCCAGATTGCCCAGCGCCCAGCGCTCCAGGTCGGCGATCTGCTCGTCGATCGCGCTGTCGGGAGCGAAGCTCGCCAGCGGACGAGCGTCTGACGATTGGCCTTCCTCATCGAAACGCGGCACGTCGGGCGCTGGAGCAAAACCCGAGCGCGGTGCTTCACTCGTCATAGAGGCGCGCATCGGCGGAGCACTCAGCGGCGGGAGCGGGCGCGCGGAATCGGAAACAGCCATGCCCTCGACTAAACCCGGCCGGACGGCGGCCACAACCCCGGTTCGGCAGCCGACGTCAGTTAAAGGCGTAGCGAGAGCGGAAACTTCCAGATTCACTCTCACGAGCTCTGGGCGCGTGGACTCGCCGGCATATATTCGCCCCGTGCGGCTCTCCGGCATCTTCGTGTACCCGATCAAGGCCTGCGGCGGCATCGCGCTCGACAGCGCGGCCGTGGTGGAACGCGGGCTCGCCGACGACCGGCGCTACATGCTGGTCGATCGCGCCGGGCAGTTCATCACCCAAAGGAGTGTGGCCCGGCTGTGTCTGGTGCGGCCACGGTTTGGCGACGCCACCGGCAGCTTCGAGCTGACGGCACCCGGCCGACGGCCGCTCGAATTGCCGCGCGAGCTGTCTGGCTCCGGTCTTTCATCGGTGCCGTACCAGGTGTGGGGCAGCTCGGGTGCTGCGCTCCACCACCCGCAGGGCAGCCGGTGGTTTTCCGAATTCTTGAACGACGAAGTCAGCCTCGTTTACATGCCCGACGCCGAACGCCGCCCCGTCAATCCGGAGCGCGCGCGCCCCGGCGACATCGTGAGCTTTGCCGATGCCTACCCGATGCTGCTGATCTCCGAAGCGTCGCTCGAGGAGCTGAACCGCCGCCTGGACGAGCCGCTCGAGATGCGGCGCTTCCGGCCCAACCTCGTGATCTCCGGCTGCGCCCCACACGCCGAAGACGGCTTTGCTCGCCTGCAGATTGGCGCGGTCGCGTTTCGAGGCGTCAAACGCTGCGATCGCTGCGTCGTCACCACCATCGATCCAGACACCGGCGAACAGGGCAAGGAGCCGCTACGAACGCTCGCTCACTACCGCAAAGAAGACGGCAAAGTGTGGTTCGGCATGAACCTGATCCACGACGGCTCGGGCAGGCTGCACGTCGGCGACGCCGTGAGCGTCTACGGACAGTAGTCGTACTCTTCTTCGGAGTTGAGGTGCACCACGAAGGGTAGGTTCTGCTCCGACCAGGTCAGCTGCTCCGTGCGCTTGTCGCCGAAGATGGCCGAGACGTTGAACAAGCCCGCGACGCTGACGGAATGAGTCGGGTGCGCCGTGAGCACGATCTTGCCCGCGCTACCCATGCCGCTACCGTCGCCGCCGGCCGCGATACCCCAGCTGAAGTGCGTCTTCTCGTCCACGCGCGCCACGAACAAGCTGGGCGAAAGCTGCGCGGATTGGCCAGTGATGGAGATGTCCGGTGAGCTCGGCGGCGCGCCGCTACCAAAGCCGACCTTGCTGTAGAAGCTCGTACCAAACTGGAAGATGCCGGCAGCCGCGTAGTAGCCCTTCAAGTCTCGGTCGAGCGCCCAGCCGCGCGTCGCGCCCGCCTCCGGGTTGGCAATGAGCGCGTCGCTCTGCATGACGCCATCGACGTCGATGCTGAGGAAGTGCGTCTGCAGTCCGGTGGTGGCCGTCGCGTAGAGCTGCTGCGTGGTCTTGGCGTCCATGGCGTTGGGAGCGGCGCCGATGGTGTTGGCCATCAACAGCAAGCCGCCGCCAGGAATGCGCGCCACGTCGCCGGCCAAATCTTGCCCGGCGCCACCGACGCGGCCGCCCCACGAGAGCGAGCCAGCGCTGTCGAGCTTTTGGTACCAGACGTCGCGGTCCTTGCCGCCCGCGACCGTGCTCACTTGCAGCGACGACTTCGGGCCGAGCAGCACGGTGCCGAGGAACAAGCCGGTGAGCGACGCTCCGCCGTCGTCGTGCGTGGTCACGCTGGCCACCGCCTGGCTGCCGCCCGTGACGACGATGCTCGCCCACTTGCCGAAGCCCGTGGCGTCGAAGCGCGCGGCCCAAACGCCGCTGCGATCTTCATTGGCAAACGGCTTGCGATTCACGTCGTTGAACGAGATGGCGCCGGCGTTGCTGAGGCCGCCTGCAGCGATAACCGAGCCGTCGTCGTACAGCGCGACGGTTGTCACCGTGTAAGACGACTTGGCGTCGGCCAGCACCGGCGCCATCCACAAGATCGAGCCGTCGGCCGCGAAGGTCGCCACGTACACGATCGAGGTGCCGTTGCTGTTCATCGAGATCGGCGTCTTGCCGGTCTTGGTATTGGCGCCGAAGGTGGCGGGGCCGTTGAACACGCCGACGATGGTGAACGTACCGTCGGCATTTCCGGCCGCGTCGGTCACCGTGATGGTTCCGGGCACACCCGCCGCATCGTGCCCCACGCCGCCGATGTTGATGGTCGGCGCGCTGCTGGAAATGGCGCCCGCCTCCGTGTAACGCGCCGAGTAGATACCCACCGCGAACGAGTTGCTCGGGAACGTGACGGTCGCCGAGGGCGTGCCGTCTTTGTCGTTCAATTTGAAGTCTTGCGAGTACGTGCCCACGATGTGCACGTTGGCTTTGCTGTCGGTGAAGATGTCGACGCTGTTCGCGGCCGGTCCCGGATCGTCGGCCCAGTCGCTGTTCACGTTCTGGCGGTAGCTCGCGCCGGTGCACTGACCCTTGAGGCAGCTCGAAGTGCGTGAGCAGGCCGTACCGTCGTCACAAGCGGTGCCGGCAGGTTGCTCGTTGGTGACGCAGCCCAACGTGCTGTTGCAAGCCGCGTACAAGCAAACGTTGGACGGCTGCTGGCAAACGACCGCGCTGCCGCCGCCGCAGGTGCCGGCGCCGTCGCACACCTCGCCGGTCGTGCATGCGTCCGTGTCGTCGCACGCGGTGCCGGACGATTGATACGGATTCGAGCAAATACCGGTTTGCGTGTCGCAGACGCCCACCTTGTAACATTGGCCCAGCGCGCTGCACTTGATGGGCTTGCTGCCCGTGCAGGCCCCCGCCTGGCACGAGTCGCTCTGCGTGCACTTGTTGCCGTCGTCGCAGCCGGTGCCGTCCGTCTTGGCCGGATTGCTGCATGTGCCAGTGCCGGAGGCACAAGCGCCCACGTCGTGGCACTGGTCGAGCGCCGTGCACACCACGGGGTTACTGCCCTTGCAGACGCCCGTTTGGCAGGTATCGGTCTGGGTGCACTTGTCGCCGTCGTTACAGCTGGCGCCGTCCGCCTTCGCCGGATTCGAGCAAACGCCCTTCACGGTGTCGCAGATGCCCTTGCTGTGGCATTGGTCGAGGGCGGTGCACAGCACGGGGTTGCTGCCGGTGCACACGCCGGTTTGGCAGGTGTCGGTCGTGGTGCAGGCGTTGCCGTCACTACAAGCGGTGCCGTCCGTCTTCGACGGGTTCGAGCAAACACCGGTCTTCGGGTCGCAGCTGCCTGCGTTGTGGCATTGGTCGCTGGCAGTGCATGTCACGGCGCCGCTGCCCGTGCATTTGCCGGCCTTGCAGGCGTCGGTCTTGGTGCAGGCGTCGCCGTCGTCGCAGCTCGTGCCGTCCATGCGCGGCACGGCCTTACAGCTGCCCGTCAGCGCGTCGCACGTGCCCACGTTGCACGAATCGTCCAGATTCGAGCAATTGACGGCCGTACCGTTCTTGCACGTCAGCGTCCCCAGGTCGCACGTCTCGACGCCGTTGCAGGAGTTCTTGTCGTCGCACTGCGCGTCGCTCGTGCAGCCGCATTTGCTGGTGTCGAACTTACAACCGGTCGGCTCTACACAGCTGTCCACGGTGCACGCGATCTTGTCGTCGCACGTGATCGCGCCACCGCCGCACACGCCGGCCGTGCATTTGTCGGCGTTGGTGCAGGTCTTGCCGTCGTTGCACAGCGTGCCGTCGGCCTTGGCCGGGTTACTGCAGGTGCCGTCCTTCGGATCGCAGGTGCCGGCCGAGTGACATTGGTCGCTCGCGGTGCACGTCACCGGCGCGGAGCCCGTACAGACACCGGACACGCACGTGTCCGTCTTGGTGCAGGCGCTGCTGTCGTTACACGCCGTGCCGTCTTTCTTGGCGGGGTTACTACAGGTGCCAGTCGCGCCGTCGCAGGTACCGGCGGTGTGGCACTGGTCGCTCACGGTGCAGACGACCGGCTTGCTGCCGGTGCACACGCCGCTCTGGCAGGTGTCCGTCTGCGTACACAGGGTGCCGTCGTTGCAGGCGCTACCGTCCGTCTTGGCGGGGTTGGAGCAACTACCGTCCTTCGGATCGCAAGTGCCCGCCGAGTGACATTGGTCGCTCGCGGTGCACGTCACCGGGCTCGCGCCGACGCACACGCCACCCTGGCAGGTGTCTGTCTGCGTGCAGGCGCTGCTGTCGTCGCACGTGCTGCCGTTCTTTTTGGCGGGGTTGGAGCAGAGGCCGCTGGCCGTGTCACAAGTGCCAGCGCTGTGGCACTGGTCGCTGGCTGCGCACACCACCGCGTTCGAGCCGGTGCACACACCCGACTGGCAGGTGTCCGTCTGCGTGCAGGCGTTGCCGTCGTTGCAGGTGACACCGTTGGCCTTGGCCGGATTGCTGCAGGCACCCGTTGCCGGGTCACAAGAGCCGGCGCTGTGGCACTGATCGCTGGCCGTGCAAACGACGGGAGTTTGGCCCTTGCAAACACCGGCCTGGCAGCTCGAGCCCAACGTGCACTTGTTGCCATCGTCGCAAGTAGTGCCGTTGGCTTTGGGCGTCGGCACGCATTGGCCGGTGACGGCGCTGCAGCTGCCCACGTTACAGGCGTCGTTCAGCGACGAGCAGTCCATCGGAGTGCCGGGCTTGCACTGCAACGTCTGCAAGTTGCACGTCTCGACGCCGTTGCACGGGTTCTGATCGTCGCAGTCGGCGCCGCTCGTGCAGGGGCAGTTTTGTGCGTTGGCGGTGCAGCCACCCAGCTTCTCCGAGCAGCTGTCGACGGTGCAGGCGATGCCGTCGTCGCACTTGACGGCCGTGCTGGTGCACTTGCCCGCCGTGCAGACGTCCGGCGTGGTGCAGGTCAAGCCATCGTTACAAACCGTGCCGTCGGCCTTGGCGGGGTTGCTGCACAGGCCCGTCTGCGTGTCGCACGTGCCCACCGCGTGACAACTATCGAGAGCCGTGCAGGTGACCTGGGCGGTCGGGGTGCAGACGCCGTTCGAGCAGGCATCGCCCGCGGTGCATGGGTTCTGGTCGTCGCAAGTGACGCCGTTTTGCTTGAGCGGCTTCGAGCAAATGCCGGTAGCGGAGTCGCACACGCCCATGTCGTGGCACTGGTCGATGGCCGCGCAGGTAGCCGGCGCCGCGCCGACGCATTCACCGGCCTGGCAGGTGTCGATCTGGGTACAGGCGTTGCCGTCGTTGCAGGCAGATTTGTTGGGCTTTTCGGGGTTGGAGCACGCGCCCGTGACCGGGTCGCACTTGCCGGCCAGGTGGCACTGGCTGAGGGCCGTACACACCACCGGGCTCCTGCCCACGCACTTGCCGTCCACGCAGCTGTCGCGCGCCGTGCACGAATTGGCGTCGTTACACGCCGTGCCGTCTGTCACCGGCTCGGGCGCGCACTCGCCCGTTTCGGGCACGCACACGTTGCTCAGGCACGGGTCGGCGCTGGTCGGGCAAACGACCGCAGTGCCGAGCTGACACAGGTTGCCCGCGCCGCACACCTCTGCGCCGTTGCAGGCGTTGTGGTCGTCGCAATCGCCGTCGTTATCACAGGCGCAGCCGGACATGTCGGCCTCGCAGGCGCCGCTCTTTTCGTCGCAGCTGTCCTTCGAGCACGCCAGGCCGTCGTCGCAGACCACGGCTTCGCCCCCGCAGGTGCCCTTGGTGCACACGTCGTTGGAGGTGCAGGCCTGGGCATCGTCGCAGGGCGTCCCGTCGTCAGCCGCCTGCTCGTCGCTGCACTCCCCGGACTCGGGGTCGCACTTGCCAGCGACGTGGCATTGGTCGGAAGCGTCACAGGTCTTGGGCTCGCTGCCGACGCAGGCGCCCGCCTGGCAAGTGTCCAGCTGGGTGCAAGCATCCGCGTCATCGCACTTCACGCCGTCTTCCACCGGCTCGACGGTGCACTCGTCGGTCTCGGAGTCGTGAACGGCCTTGAGACAGGGCCCCAAGTCGTCGTCGCAGGTCTTGACTACGCCGGCGCAAATGCCGTCGAGGCAGGCGTCGTCGCCGGTGAGCGGGTCTTCGTCGTTGCAGCGGTGCCCGTCGGGCTTCGTGTCGATCTTGCAGGCGTTGTCGACGCAGGCCGCCGTCTCGCAAACTCCGAGCTCGGAGTCGTCGCAGTCATCATCCGTATGACACTCGACGGCTTGTTTGCGCCCCTCACCCGTGCCGCAACCAGGGGCCGTCAGCACGCCCAGGGCAGCGACCAGAAAGAAACGTCCGCGCGCGCTCGTCCAGCGCTTGCGCCCCCAAGCCACTAGCCCGTACCACGGCATCGAGCATGACTAACACGATTCGGGCCGTCGCTGCTGGCCCGAACTGCTCACGACCGCGCACCGTTCACGAGAGCGCGCGCAAGTACGCGAATCTACAAACTCTCAGGGCAACAACGGCTCGCCATCTCGACGGGAGCTCGCTCGGCGGGAGTTGGGCGGGAGACGGGACGGTTTCCGGATTGGCAGCAAGACGATTGAGCGCCTCGGCGACCTGTCACGCTCGCCAAAGGTTCTTACGTTCGTCTGAAGTTTCGCGCACTCGCGATGGCACGTAGAGCCCGCGAAGCGCGTCGAGCGTCCACGCGAATTCGTCCATTCGTAAGAACTTCTAGCGATCCAAAGGAGATGCGCCTGGCGATCGCCAGGCGCGAAGCAGAGCTCAACAGCGGTCGTGCCGCTTCGAGACCGCCTTCGTTGGCCCTTCAGCCGCCGAGGGCGGCCAGCATCGCAGAGAGCGCCGGGGCGCTCTTGGCTTTCACCCGTAGCGAAAGTGGCTCGGGCGCAGCCGGGCCACGCTCGATGGCGTAATTACCAGCACCGTACAGCTTGTCGAGCGACGGGGACACGTCGCGCGAAGCCTCCGCGAAACCGGCGTCGTCGTTCGTCGCGCGTAGCCGATCGGGCAAGCGAATCAGCACCTCGTCGGTGGCAAACGTCAGCTTACCGCTCAGCTCGGGCGCGGCTTCCAGCAGCGAGCAGGCCTTGAGCGCACGCGCGAAGCCTTCACGCACTCGGCCTTCCGGGCCCGAGCCGTGACGCTTGCGACTGAACAAGAGCCCGCTGCGACCCCCGCCCTGGTCCAGGTAGTAGTCGTTGGCGTCGCCGACCAGCACCACGCCGGGGCCGTTGTGCACGTGCTTGTAGTCCGCCACGTCGATCATCAGCTCGTCGAACAGCTGCTCGCGGATGAAGCGGTGAAACACCGGCACCACCGTCTCGAGCTCGAAGTGGCCGTTCGGCTTGGCAAAGAACTTGATCTGAAGCTTTTCGGATTTCATCTGCGTGCTCGAATCAGCTAGCGGTACCGGCGAGGTTGCCCGTCTTGGTGTAACACTCGTAAGCGGCGTCCACGAACAGCTGCGCTTCTTCGACGAGCTGGTGTGCGGTTTCCTTGTTCGGGTTTTTGGCAGGCTCTTCGTGAGCCTTGAACAGGTACTGCGCGAACTTGGCGTGCGCGTACGTATCCCAGAACAGCTTGGTGTCGACGAACAGCCGCTTGAACTCCGGCACGATCTCGTCGGCCCGATCGCTCAGGTTTTCGTTCTTCTGACGAGTCAAGGCGCGCGCCGCCACCAGCATGGCGCTGAAAGCGCGCGACGCCGCTTCACCCGGCTTGCCCTCGTCCAGCAGGATTTGCGCCTCGAACACCTCACGCTCGCTGGCGGCCAGGCCCATCTCCACCAGCGGCACGACCTCACCGGCGCACTCACCGACGCCCTGGTCGCCGATGGTGTACTCGCGCGGGTCACCCCAGTCCGAGTAGTAGCTCGGGTCCTGCTCGTAGCTCGGCACCGCGTTCAGCTCGTCGACGATCTTGCGGATCGGCTTCTTGCCCACGCGGTCGATGAAGTTCTTGAAGGTCTCGCCCGGCTGCTTGTCACGCAGGTAGAAGTCGGTCACCTGCTTGACCGCCTTCGGCACGTTCTTGGAAGGAATCGCGCCGATGGCCAGTCCGTAGTGCGCCGCGTTGTGCGTGAGCTCGCCGCCGACCACCATCTGGAAGTGCGGCACGCGCCGGCCGTTGACGTTGCGGCTCACCCCGAGGAAGCCCAAGTCCGCCACGTGATGCTGAGCGCAGCTGTTGAAGCAACCGCTGCACTTGATGTGGAGCGCTTTGGCTTCCGGAGCCAGCTCCTGCTCCACGATCTTGAGTTGACGGCGCAGCTCGCCAGCAAGGCCGCGCGACGATGAGATACCGAGCTTGCACGTGTCGGTGCCCGGGCACGACGTGATGTCCGTGATGGTGTCGGCGCCAGCCTCGGCCAGCCCGACCGCGGCCAGCTCGGCGTAGAGGGCCGGCAAATCGCCGTTGGCGACCCAGCGGAACATCAGGTTCTGGTCGACGGTGGTGCGCAGCGAATCGCCCGTGTACTTGCGCAGCATGTTGGCCACGGCGCGGCCCTGCTGCGGCGAGAAGTCGCCGAGCGGTAGAGCCACCTTGGCCGTCGAGTAACCGCTCTGCGCTTGCGGCCGCACATTGGTCTTGGCCCACGCTTCGAAACCAGCGGGCTTGGCGCCGCCAGCGAGCTCGCTCGGAGCCTTGAGCGGCTTCTCGTCGGTCGCGTGCAGCTCCTTGAGGAACGAGGTCCAACGCTCGTCGGGGCGCAGCTTGGTGCGCTCTTCGAACACCAGGCGCTTGAACTCGTCGAGCCCCAGCTTCTTCACCAAGAACTTGATGCGCGCCTTGCTGCGGTTCTCGCGCTCACCCAAACGCGCGAACACGCGCGCAACGGCCTGGCACATCGGCAGCAGCTCTTCTTCCGGCACGAAGTCCGAAACCAGCGCCGCCGGATACGGCACCGAGCCGAGACCACCACCGACGTAGAACTCGAAACCGCGCTTACCGTCTTGCACCTTGGCGATGCCGCCGATGTCGTGAAAGTTCACGAGCGCGCAGGCTTCGTCTTTGCAGCCAGAAAAGGCCAATTTCACCTTACGGCCGAAGTCTTGCGTGTCGTCGTGACCGAGCAAGAAGAAGGTCGCGGCGTGCGCGTACGGCGTCACGTCGAACGACTCCGTGCTGCACACACCCGCGAGCGGACACGACGTGACGTTGCGCACCGAGTTGCCGCACGCCTCGCGCGTGGTCACACCCACCGCGGCCAGGCGCCGCATCAAGTCCGGCGTGTCTTGGATGTGAACGAAATGCAGCTGGATATCCTGGCGCGTGGTCACGTGCAGGATCTGGTCCGAGTACTCTTCGGCCAGGTCGCACAGCACGTCCATCTGCGCTGCCGTCATCTTCCCGTACGGGATCTTGATGCGCATCATGCCCGGCGCGTCGAACACCGTGACCGGGCCCTTCGTCAGGTCGCCACACGGAAACTTGAGCTGCTGCGTCTTCTCGCCGTCATGGCGCTGACCGTTGTCGTAGCGCTGACCGTAGATGCCGCGACGCAAGCGCGTCTCTGCGAACATCTTCTCTTCGAACTTCCCCTTCTTACGCAGCTCGATCTGCGTCTCGAAGACATCAATCTCGCGCGACCAGTCTTCGCGCATTTGGCCAGTGAGGCGTTCTTTCCAGGTGCTCTGCGACATGGGGGGTCAGGGACCATACTCCCATTTTCCGGTGCGACAACTGGGGAATACCCCAAACCCACCCGGCCAGCGCCCCGCTCGATAGCCTCAACCCATCATAATTACAAGACTTTACAGCTTTTGAGCGCACCCATGCTAGGACGCCCCTCCACACGGATGCGTTACGCGCGCGCCTTGATCCCGACCCTGAAGGAGGCCCCTTCGGACGCCACCAGCGTGAGCCATGTGCTCCTGTTGCGGGCCGGCTACGCACGGCGGGTCGGAGCCGGCATCTATTCTTATCTGCCGCTGGGCCTGCGCGTGCTGCGCAAGATCGAAAACATCGTGCGCGGCGAGCTGGACCGGGCGGGAGCGCAAGAGCTGCTCCTGCCGGCGCTGCTACCGGCCGAGTATTTTCGCGAGACCGGGCGCTGGGACGCTTATGGCGATGTCCTGTTGCGCCTCAAGGATCGCAAGGGCGGCGACTACCACCTGGGGCCCACCCACGAAGAGATCATCACCGACCTCGCGCGCCGCGAGCTCAAGAGTTACCGCGACTTGCCCAAGAATCTGTATCAGATTCAGACCAAGTTTCGCGATGAGCCGCGTCCGCGCGGCGGCCTACTCCGCGGCCGTGAGTTCATCATGAAGGACGCCTACTCGTTCGATGCGGACGAGCAGAAGGCGCAAGAAAGCTACGCCGCCATGCGCGCCGCCTACCAACGCATCTTCGAGCGCCTGGGCTTCGAGTTTCGCATCGTGAACGCCGACGGCGGCTCGATCGGCGGCACCCGTAGCGAAGAGTTCCAGGTGCTGGTGCAAAGCGGGGAGGATGAGCTGGCGGCGTGCCTGCAGTGCCCTTACGCAGCCAATCTCGAGGTAGCGACTAGCCCACCCTACCCGCGCCGCGGCCCCGCCTTGGGCGAGCTCTTGCCGCGCGAGCGGCTGCACACGCCCGGGCACGGCGGCATCGCGCAAGTGGTGCAGCTCACCGGACTACCCATCACCAGCTTCCTCAAGAGCCTGGTGTACGCAGCCGGCACCGACCTGGTGTTGGCGATCGTGCGTGGCGACCACGAGGTGAACGAGGTGAAGCTCGCCCGCGCGCTGGGCGTGGACGAGGTGAAGCTCGCAGGCGCCGAAGAAGTGCAGCGCGTCACGGGCGCGGCCGTCGGTTATGCAGGCCCAGTCGGGTTCGCCGGCAAAGTGGTGGTGGATCGCGACGCGGCCAGCGTGGCTGACGGCGTCACGGGCGCGAACGAAACCGACTACCACTTGCTACACGTGGCCTACGGCCGCGACTTCGACGGGCAGCTGGCGGATATCCGCAGCGTGGTCGACGGCGATCTGTGCCCGGAGTGCGGCGCGTCGCTCAAGCTGTTTCGAGGCATCGAGGTCGGGCACATCTTCTTGCTCGGCACCAAGTACTCGCAAGCCATGGGCGCCACGTACCTGGACGAGCAGGGCACCCCGCGGCCGCTGGTGATGGGCTGCTACGGCATCGGCATCTCGCGCCTGCTCGCGGCGCTGGTCGAGCAGCACCACGACGCCGACGGTATGATGTTCCCGATGGCGGTAGCGCCGTTTCAGGTGGCCCTCGTGCAGCTGGGCTCGGAGCCGCAAGTGGCCCAGGCCGTAGCTCGGCTCGAGCGCGAGCTCGAGGCCCTGGGGGTAGAGGTGCTGGTCGACGACCGCGACGAGCGCCCCGGCGTGAAGTTCAAAGACGCCGACCTGTTGGGGGTGCCGCTGCGAGTCACCATCGGCAAGAAATCCCTCGAGAGCGGCGGTGTGGAGCTGAAGTGGCGCACCGAGCGCGACCCGAAAAAGACCAGCGTCGTCACGCTCGAACAAGCCGCGACGCACATTTTGGAGCTGGTGCAGCGGGCGCTGCCCTCGCCCAGCCAGGCAGCATGAGCGACCCCAAACACAAATCGACGACGTCCACCGACGCCGTGCACGCCGGTATCGAACGCGGGCGTGCGCACCACACCCTCACCCCGTCCATCGCTCAAACGGCCACCTACACGTTCGAGAACACCGCCACGCTCGAGCGCTACATGCGCGGTGAGGATCCGGATCCCGAGCGCGAAGAATACGGTCGCTACGGCAACCCGACGGTGCGTGAGCTCGAGCGTCGCGTGGCAGCGCTCGAAGGTGCGGAAGACGCGGTCGCGTTCAGCAGTGGCATGGCAGCGACCAGCACCGCCCTGCTCGCCTTGCTCAAGGCGGGCGATCACGTCGTGCTGTTTCGTGACTGCTACCGGCGCACGCGCCAACTCGTGACGCAAACGTTGCTGCGTTTCGGCATCGAGCACACGGTGGTCGACGCCGGCGATCTGGTCGCGATGGAGGCCGCCATCAAGCCGAACACACGCCTGGTAGTGACCGAGTCGCCGACCAACCCGCTCAACTTCTGCGTCGATCTCGAGAAGCTCACGTCCATCGTCAAGTCGAAGGGGCGCATCCGCACACTGGTGGACTCCACCTTCGCGACGCCCGTCAACTCGCTGCCGCTGTCGCTGGGAATCGATCTCGTCTTGCACAGCGCCACCAAGTACCTATCGGGCCACAATGACGTGCTTGGCGGCGTGGTGGCCGGGCCTTCGCACATCATCTCGCTGCTGCGTGACACGCGCGGCATCGTCGGCTCGGTGCTCGATCCGCACGCCGCGTTCTTGATCATGCGAGGCATGAAGACACTCGCCCTGCGTGTGGCTCGTCAGAATCAGAGCGCGCTGGCGCTGGCGCGCGAGCTCGAGCGCCATCCCAAGGTCGAGCGCGTGCACTACCCGTGGCTGGAAAGCCATCCATCCTTTCCCATCGCCACCACGCAGATGAGCGGCGGTGGTGCCGTGGTGAGCTTCGTGGTTCGCGGGGGCCGCGCAGCAGCGTCACGCGTGGTGGACGCCGCGCGCATCCCTCAGATCGCGGCCTCGCTCGGCGGCGTCGAAAGTTTGATCGAGCAGCCAGCGATCATGAGCTTCTTCGAGCTGACGGACGAAGACTTGTCCAAGATCGGGATCGATCCCGCTTTGATACGATTGTCGGTCGGCATCGAAGAAACGAGCGACCTCGTACAAGATCTGCTGAGCGCCTTGGACAAGGCCTGAGGCTCTTCGAGCAAATCATTCGAAGTCCCTAAGGACTCGCACTGACGCAGTGCGCGATACAAGTAAACGAGAACGCAACAGCGTTTTTGTACGATCCATCGACACTCACCCGGACATGCGAGTAGTGCCCTCGCATACAGGCAACGAGATGTGGCGTGAGGGGCATGGATACAATAGAGTAGATACACCCACATCGTGCTCGCGCCGCGAGCCTGATCGAGGTAACTTGTTCTCCGGGTTTCGAAGAGGGGACGAGGAAGCTTGACGCATCGTCTGAGAAGCTGGTTTTTGCGAGGTGTGCTGGAGGCGCTCGAGCGCCTGCACGGCGCCGCCTCGCTCGCGCTTCTCACTGAAAAAGTACCGCGTCGCCTTCTTCCTCACGCCTCGCTCGACAGACTGCGCGCGAGCGCCGCGCTCGACACCATCCTGCTCGACGATGGCGAGGAGCTGCTGCTCTTCATCGACAGCCTCGTGGGCGATGGCAACGGCAAGGTGCTCGAAGGCATCGGGCAAGAGCTGGCCGCGCGCGCGCTGGGCCAGGGTGGGGTCGCCAAGTTCGGTGATCTTCACGGCACGGTCGCGCGCCTGCAGGCGTTCCTGGACCACCCCTTCGTCGACACGCCCACCTTGTTCGAGCTCAGGCGCACCGACTTGGGCTTCACGCTCACGGTCGGAGTGATGGGCCGCCCACGCGCCACGCGCGTGTTGCGCCACCTCGCCATCGGCTCGCTCAACGCCGCCGAGCGCGCCGCGCGCGAGGGCGACGGCCTGAAGCTCACGAGCGATTCACACGCTGACCGCGCCACCCTGACGGTGCAATACCAGCGCAACACCTCACAGCCACGCGCGGATTCAGAGCCGCCGCCCACCTCGGTGCGCCGCCCGGCGCACTCGTTCCGGCCGCCATCGCTGAGCCAAGAGGTCGAGCGTATCCTCGGCTCTCACAAGCCGCCTTACGTCCCGCGCACGACACCAGTGCCCACCTCTTATCGGCAATCGCAGCCCTCGGTCGATCAACGCACGTCGGACGTGCAACCCGTAGCGGCGCGCACCCCCAGTGACCGCCCGCCGAGCGAACGTCCCCTCGCCGATCGCACCTCAGAAGTGCAGCCCGTAGCGCCACGCACGCCGGCAGACGGCAGCGAAGAACGCGCACAGCCCCCGCGCGAAGAGCTGCGTCGCACCAAGGGCTGAAGGTGCGGTTCGCGGCAGCTTGGGTTTCGGTCACCCTGCTCGTGGCTTGCGCCGGCCGGGCGCCGCTCGCCCCGGTGCCGGAGTTGCCCCGCGTTTCTACGGCAATCCCGGGCGTCACCGGCGCTACTGCCCCGGCGCCGCCTGCGGTGAGCGCCAGCGCCGCTCCCGTTCCCGTTCCCGCGGCCCCCAGCACGTCAACGGCGCCCCCGAGCCTGCCCGCGGTGTCACTCGGCGACATCGGTACATCCGCAGAGCTGCGCGTGGTCGCTACGTCCGCCAGCGGCGGTTGGGTCGCGCTGTGCAACGCCGGCAGCACGACGCCGACGCTCGTGCTCGGCTCAGGCACGGGTGAGCCGATCGAAGATCTGCTCGCGCGCGACGCAACCGGCCGTTACGTCGTCGTCGCGAAAGAGGGGGCGGCCCTGCTCATCGATACCGCGCAGGGGACGCGGGTGAACCTGTCGGAGCTGGGCGCCGACGTCCGCCGCGCACGCGCCGACTACGCCGAGCACCGCACGCTCAGCTTCGACGCGGCCGCGCGCTCGTTTGCCTACCTACGCCAGCAAGGCAGCGCACGCTCGATCGTAGTGCGCGAGCTCGAAAGCGGCGCGGAACAGAGCTTTGCGGTGGGCGCCGGCGACGTGTATCGGCTCGAGCTCAGCGCCGATGGACGCTACGTGAGCTTCGACGCCCTGCGCGAAGACTCGAACAAGAACGGCAAGCTCGATTGGCCCGCGCCCGAGGACACCGCGCGACCCAGCCCATGCGCCAAGCCCGGATTGCCGAAATTCCGCAGCTTTGGCTATCAGGGTCGCGGCGACGCGCTCACCCGAGCCGTGCTCACCCTGGCCGACGGCAGCTTGCGCGACGTGCCCGAGCTAGTGACGCCGCTCGGCCGCAGCCTGCTCGTGCGCGAGAGTGACGGCGCTCTGAAGCTGGACCAACACGGTAAGCGCACGCCGCTGGCTCCCGCCAGCTGCGCCGGCCGCGTGCTCTTCGCGGACGCCGAGCGCGAGCTGGTGCTCACGGCCTGTACGCCACCGCCGCCGCCACTCAAGAAGGGTAAGCCGCCGCCACCGCCCACCGGCAAGCGCCAGGTCTGGTTATTCGGCGCGGGCTTCGCCAAAGATTTGCAGAGCGAGCTCTACGAGACTTCGACGGATCGCGCGGCCGTCGTGGGTACCCGCCTCGTACCGCTCTATCCGGGCAGCGAAGCCGGCCTCGTCGATCTCGAGCGGCGCGAGCTGTTGCCGCTCGCGGGGGGCTCGCGCGTGATCACGACGCGCGCGGCGCTGGCGCTCGTCTGGCGCGAGAGCGACCTGTACCGCTACGATGCGCAGACCAAGACCGAGCAGCACCTGGCTCATGGCGTGCTCAAAAATCCGGACTTACTGCAGGCTGGCGCCACCGTGCTGCTCAGCCCGTTCGTGATCGTCGATGTGGAGGCGCCGGCGCTGGCCAGCCCACGGCACGCGCTGGCGCTTTCGGCCGGCGGTTTCGTGCTCACGGCGGGCAGCGAACCCGAAGCGACCGCCACGGGCGTGGCGCCCGCTATCCGAGGCCCACTGCACTGGGTCGATGCTAGGGCAGTGCCAGCGAGATAGAGATGCCTGCGGTTGCGCGCTGCAGTAGCAGCGAAGCAATTGGGGCCTGGGGCGGGAGGCCCGAGGGAAAGGATGCTAGGGCACCGCATGCCGCGCAGCGATTGTTGACCGCAGATCACATGCGTTGCACTACGCTGCCGGCCCCCGATGGACCTCCTCGCTGATCTCGAGTTTCGCGGCCAGCTGTACCAGCAGACGAACGCCGAAGGCCTCCGTGAGCACCTCACCGCATCGCGCAAGGTCTATTGCGGCTTCGATCCGACTCGCGACTCGCTCACCATCGGCAATCTGGTACCGCTGCTACTCTTGCGGCGCTTTCAGCAGGCCGGTCACACGCCGGTCGTGGTGATGGGCGGCGGCACGGGCCGCATCGGCGACCCTTCCGGCAAAGAAGCCGAACGGCAGATCCAGACGCCGGAGCAGGTCGACGCCAACGTGGCCGCCCAGCGACGCATCTACGAACGGCTGCTCAGCTTCGAGGGCCCGAACGCCGCGATTCTCGTCGACAACTACGAGTGGCTGGGCAAGCTCGGTTTCATCGAGGCGTTGCGCGATATCGGCAAGCACTTCTCGGTCAACATGATGATCCAGAAGGACAGCGTGCGCGAGCGCCTGAACAACCGCGACCAAGGTATCAGCTACACCGAATTTTCGTACATGCTGCTGCAAGCCTACGATTTCTCGTACCTGCTGCAGCATCACGGCGTCACCGTGCAGGCGGCCGGCTCCGATCAATGGGGCAACGTCGTCGCCGGCATCGACTTGATCCGGCGCACGCAGCAGCGCGAAGCCTTTGGCCTCACCGTGCCGCTGATCACCAAGGCGGACGGCGGCAAATTCGGCAAGACGGAGAGCGGCGCCGTCTGGCTCACGCCCGAGCGCACGTCGCCTTACGCCTTTTACCAATTCTGGGTAAACGCGGCCGACGCCGACATCCCCAAGTTCCTGCGCACCTTCACCTTCTTTTCCCACGAAGAGATCCTGAAGCTCGAAGGCGAGCACGCCAGCAATCCCGGCGCGCGCGCGGCCCACAAGGCGCTCGCCCAGCACATGACCGAGCTGGTGCACGGGGCCGAAGGCCTCGCCCAAGCTCAAAAGACGACCGAAGCGCTCTTCTCGGGCAACGTCGCTGAGCTGTCCCCAAGCGCCATCGCGGATTTGTTCGGTAACGCGCCCACCGCCAGCCTCGCCAAAGACAAGCTGTCGGGCGCCGGCTATCAAGTGGTCGATTTGTTGGTCGATGCCGCTGTCGTGAAGAGCAAGCGCGAAGCCCGCGAATTCTTGGGCAACGGCGCCATTTTGATGAACGGTCGCAGCCCCGGCCCCGAAGAGCACATCCAGCCGGATTGGCTGCTGCACGGTGAAGTGCTGCTGATCCGTCGCGGCAAAAAGATCTGGCACGTAGCGCGCTTCAGCTGAAGGAAGCGCTGCCAATGGCCGCGCGCGCGCCAACGCCGATCAGCTCCGCTGAATGCTGGCCCAACTATCGAGAATTCCTGGCGTACTCCGTCCCGCAAGACCGCGCGCTCTCGCCCGTCCCGGCACGCCGGCTTACCTCCCGCCAGGAGATCGAGCTGGGCATCCCGCTCGACGGCTGTGAGCCGCTTACCGGCTCGGTCGTGTCCCGCGCCGCCCGAGCCATTGCGGGCGACGCGGTGCCGCTCTGCTTCCGTGTGCCGGCGGTCGGCTTTCGCTTCGAAGGCGAGCACCTCGACGACGCGCCCCGAGCGGGCGAAGCCCTACGCTAGAGACCGCGCTCTTGCGTCCCGGCCGCCCCACGACGTAATTTCCACTCGGTCTTTTCGCGACAACTTTTTCGCGACAACAGGTGGGTGGGTACCATGAGAGAAACGTATCTGAGTGCGGTAGCGGCGGTGGTCTCGGTGTGTGCGGTGGGCTGCGGAGCGAGCGGCGGAGCGGCTCACGGTGGCGGTCCCGAGTTTCCGAGCCAGGCCAGCCTAGCGGATCTCGCGAACAGCCCGGCCGCCCCCGCGCAAGGCGAAGATCGCAAGACGGTCGCGGTCGACGAGTGGCAACCCGGCGAGGCAACTCCCAGCACGGAGGCCGAAGCGCTCGCGCAAAAAGTGGCGCGCGGCAAAGGCGGCGCGCAGCTCGATGCCGAGCTCAGCTGCGCCGCGCGCGAGATCGGACGTTTCTACGCGCAACATGGCGCGTTTCCAGATCAACAACTGCAGGCGTACATGGCCGGCGTGTGCGGCTCCACTCAGGCAACGTTCGGCGCCATGGTCTGGGCCGAGCCGACCACCAGCGTCGCGAGCCGCCAGGCGGAGTGGCACGACGTCATCGCCAAGCAGCTCGGCCAGTGGCTGCCGCCGAGCGCGCGGCAAGTGGGCGCGGCCGAGCTTTCGGACGGCAAGACCAGCGTATTTGCCGCCACCATGGGCCAGAGCGACGTCGAATGGGAGTCGCGCAGCCCCGTCGCCAACGACGCCGGCGAGGTCGTGCTCAGCGGCACCATCCACTCACCGGCCGCCTTCATTTTCGGACTCAACACCGTGGGACCAAACGGCGAGCGCGACTGCTATTCGGACCCGCGCGTGGCTCCGCCGCGCTTCCGCATCACCTGCCAACTGGACGCCGCCGACAGTGCCGCGTGGGTCGACCTCGAGACGCTGCCGCCGGGCCGCGTGCTCGCACACGGCTTCGGACGCGTGCTCATCCGCCGACCAAGCGCCGCGCTCAGCTTCAGCGCCCCGACCAAGAGCTTGCCGCCCGAGACGGTGAGCAACAACACTCAGTTTGCACAGCGCCTGCTGTCGCTCGTGAACGAGCGTCGCGCGCAGGCTCAGTTGCCGGCGCTCCAGCTGGCGCCTCGCCAGAGCGAAACCAGCGCGCGCCTGGCCAGCCACTACTTTGGCGGCGAAGGCGACGCCGATCGGGCCGACGTGATCGCGCTCGGCTTGATGGCGGGCTGGGACATCCAGGGCGGCACCATCCGCAACGGCAACTTCTACAGCAATCAGCTCTCCGGCTCGCTGGATCCACGTCGCTGGCTCGGCTTCATGCTGGAGCAACCGTCGGCTCGCCGCGTGCTGCTCGATCCGCAGGCTCGTGCCATCGCGATCGGTCCCACCGTGCAACCGAAGACGGCCACAATCGGCGCGCTCGTCAGCACCTATCAGTTCTACGGCTCGGACGACCACGAAAAAGACGTGCAGCGCTTCTTGAGCCAGCTGAACGAACGCCGCCGTGGCCTCGGGCTCCCGGCCGTGCAAGTCGTCGCGGACGCCGACCTGAATAAGGCCGTCAAGAGCGTCAAGACCACGCACGACCCCGAGGGCGCCTTGAACACCGCGCTGCACCAGGTCGTCGAGCGCGAGCAACACGGCGTCGAGGGCTTCTACATCGAAGCGACGGACGTCGATCACGTCACCGTGCCCGAAGCGCTACTCCGCCCACGAGTGAAGCTCGCGATCTCCGCCGCTCATCATCGCTATCCCGATGCCGCGTGGGGCACGCTCACCATGCTGGTCGTGGTGCTCGAGAGCACCGCGAGCCATCAAACAGCCCAAGCCGCCGCGCACCACGTGGAGTGACCGTGAGGGCCATGCCCGCCGTCACCCAGCGCTACGTCGCCTTCCTCCGCGGCGTCAGCCCCAATAACTGAGCTCAGCCGACAGCATGCTCAGCGTTTGGTCCAGCAGGCGCTCGGCAGCCACCGTGCGACTCGGGGCACAATAGCCCCACTCTACGAACATCTTGAGCAGCGCCCGCGCTTCTCCCGTGCTCGCAACGGCGTGCAGCAGATGTCGGCGCCGGCCTCTCGGATCCTGGTAGTCGGCTCTCCCTATGTACAGCGCCGAGCTCGTCAGCGCCCGCAGCAACTGTTCGCAGACCCGGCGATCGCGCCGGCGAAGCCCCTCGACGAGCGGGCGCACCGCTACGATGGCTTTCAAATTCAGCTCACCAACCCCGAGCTTCTTCATGCCCTCCCTTCGGGCGCGCACCAGCCCAAGTTGCGTCATTTCAGCAACACGGCGGGTAGCAAACGGCCGACAGATGTAAGTCGACTTACATCTGTCGACCGGGTACGAGGGCTCGCGCGCGCTTACGGGACGACGGGCGGAATCACACCCTTGTTGCGCGCGGTTTCGCAGCCGCGGGCCACGCCGGTGTTGCCCTCTTCCGTCTTCACGATCTTGAACTCGACGCGGCGGTTCTTTTCCCAGGCGGCCGGGTTGGAGGCGGCGTCGAGCGGGCAATATTCACCGTAGCCCTGCGAGACCAGGCGCTTGGCGGCGACGCCGCGCTTGAGCATCGCTTCCATCACGCTTTGCGCGCGCGCCTTGGTCAGCATCAAGTTGTGCTGGTCGTCGGAGCGCTCGTCGGCGTGACCGGCGATCTCCATCACCAAGAACTCCGGGTGGCCCTTCATGGTGGCGGCGACGGCGTCCAGAATCTCGTTCGACTTCGGCAGGATCTTGGCGCTGTTCGTCTCGAACTGCACCTTCTCGAGGATCACGATGTCGCTACCCTCGATGATGACCTTGCCCTTGTCGGGGCAGCCGTCTTCGTCTTGGAAGCCGTTGTAGGTCTCCGGGTCGTTCGGGCACTTGTCCTTCACGTCCGGAATCTGATCCTTGTCGTTGTCAGGATCGGGGCAGCCGTCCTCGTCCTCGAACTTGTCCTTGTCCTCGGCGTCGTCCGGGCACTGGTCTTCCTTGTCGGGAATGCCGTCTTTGTCGTTGTCGTACTCGGGGCAGCCGTCCAGGTCTTCGAAGCCGTCCTTGTCTTCCGGATCGTCGGGGCACTTGTCCTTGTTGTCCGGAATGCCGTCGCCGTCGCGATCGCCGATGCGATCCGACTCGGGGCAGCCGTCTTCGTCGTGGTCGCCGTCGCGATCTTCCGCGATGTTCGGGCAGCGATCATCGACGTCCAAGATGCCGTCGTTGTCGTTGTCCGGATCCGGACAACCGTCGCCGTCTTGAAAGCCGTCGAAGTCCTCAGGATCGTCGGGGCACTGATCCTGATCGTCTTTGTAACCGTCGCCGTCGCGGTCGCCGATCGACGGCTCGAACACGAAGCCCAAGATCAAGCGCACGTCGGCGGCTTCGAAGCCGGTGTTGAAGGCGCGACTTCCGGCGCCCATCATCAAGTAGCTGTTGCGCTCGACGAACAGCTTGATGCCGCCGACGAACTCTTCGGACCACTTCTGCTTGCTGTCCGAGTTTCCGCCGAGCTGGTAGGTGCCGTAGGTTTCGGCAACCAGGTCGAGCGCTTCGAGCGCGCGGTACGAAAGACCCAAGCTGAAGGTGCCGAGGTTCGAGGCTTCGAAGTTGCCTTCCTTCAGCTGGTACAGGTTCGTGTTCGGCGAGAAACCGAAGGTCGGATTCTTGCCGGTGTGGCCGCGGTAACCGGCGTTGAAACCGATGTGGAAAGCGCGCGTCGCGCCGAATTGATTCTCGACCACGATCTGTGGCCAAAACCAGAAGCCCGGATCGGCGCCGAGATCTTTGGGAGCGCTGGAGATCGGAATGCCAGCTTGCAGCACGGCGGCGAGACCCACCTGGCGATCGACGCGCGTGATGCGGAACTTGCCGTGCAGCGCGAGGGACGAGATTTTTTGCGCGTCCAGCGGCGCAGAATTATACGTCTGGCCCGAAGGACCGATGCCGTACGCCGCGTCACCGGTCATCAACACCACCGGGATCGACAGCCCGACCACGCCCATGTTGGCGATGCCGTAGTTGAAGCCAAACGTACCCTGAATCGAGTTCGGGACCAGCGCCGGCACGCCGGAGCCGTCGTCTCCCGCAGCCACGACGCACTTTTCGGTCTTACACGCCGGCTCATCTGCTGATTCGGGCTTCGAATCGTTGGGCACACGATCGACCCGGGTTCGCATCAGGTTGCGGCCGTAGTCGAGCACCAAGCCGAAGCTGATGTTCTTCGCGCCCAAGATGTCGGAGCCGTTGACCGAGAAGAAGCCCTTCGAATCGACGGCGGGACGGAACAGGTGCGTGTCCATACCGTCACCGTTGCCACTGGCGCGCTGCTCTACGGCTTGCGCGGAGGCCAACGCCGGCGCCCCCAAGATGGAAAGCATGATTGCCGTTTGGCTGGTCTTCGCTCCCCAGCTTTGGAACGCCTTCAGCATCCTGGTCGTCTCCATGGTCAGGTTCGTCAGATGAGCGCGGAGGCCGCGTAAAAGCTGGCAAATCCAGCGTTTGCGCACGCTAGCATCGCCAAAATTGGCATGTCAACGTAGGCTGCGGTCCCGTGGTCGCTGGGGCTCTGCCCCAGCTCCTTGTCTTTCTCCAATGCGTGCTTTCCAGCCTCTCTGGCGATTTTCACGGCTCTGGTCCTCGCTGCTGAGTGCGTGCGCTTTGATGTTTTTGTGCGGCCGAGCGCGTGCGGACGCGCCCACGCTCGCCGGTACATGGTCGGCAAGCCCGCTTTCCGTTTCTTGGCAGCTAGGAGATTGGGGTAAGGCTTGCGGGCCGGCTCCCAGCGGCGGCGGAGAAGGCGGCGGCACCGTCACGATTTCGCAGAACGGCAGCGAGCTCTCCATCGTCGGCACCGGTCGCACTTACAGCACCGGTGAGTGCTGGGAGCGCTACCCCGGCATCCAGCGCATCAGCCACAGCGCGTCCGCGCGCAGCTTTCAAAACGTGTGCAAGACGGCCGCCGGCGACCCGCGTCAGGCCAAGCTGGTCACGACCATCAGCGCCACCGACAGCCGCATCAACTTCGACGAGACCGGCCAGTACCAGTTCGTGATCGAGGGGCAGAACTGCACCGCCAGCGTGCGCCGCACCCGTAGCTACTCGCTCATCACCCGTTTGGGTGATGCTGCACCCACGCCGAGCGCCGCACCCGCTTCGTCCAAGCCGGCGCCCGCTGCGCGCTCGCACGACTGCGACAACACCGGCCTGCCCGAACGGCTCGAAGTGCGGCCCTCGCGCAAGCTGATGCGCCCCGGCGAGTCCTTCGAATTTCGCACCAGCGTGGTCGATGCGCATGGCTGCCCGCTACCAGTCACGCCCATTTGGCGGGTGATTTCCGGGGCCAACTTGGTGAGCGTCACCGCGCCCGGCAAGGTCACCGCCAACCCGAGCGCTGGCGAATCTCAGGCCAAGATCGAAGTCACGCTCGGCGATCGTTCGGTTCAGGTGGAGGTCGAGATTGCCTCGAAGGATCGCTACGACGCGCTCTTGCAGGCACGCGGCCTCGACGAGAGCGGCGAATCCAAAGACGCCGCCGTGCTGCGCGTCGCGTCCGAGTCGATGGGCGCGCGCGAGGTTGTCGCCCGCGACGAGTCGCCCGAGAAGACGCGCACCTTCGTCGCCATCGCCGGCGCCGCCGCGCTCGTGCTCGGCCTGCTCGGTTTCCTACTGGTGCGCCGTCGCGCCGCGCCCGAGTCCGTGCCACCCTCGGACTCGCCTTCGCGCCCGCGCGCCGCGCCCGGCGCTGGCCCGAAAGCGTGCCCCACCTGCCGCGAAGAGTTCCCGCCCGAAGCCGAGTTCTGCCCCAACGACGGCAACCGTCTCGTGCCGCAAAACCTGCTCGGCGCCGGCCCCGGGGGCTCCGTCTGCCCCACGTGCGGCCGCGGTTTCAACCCCGGCACCACCAGTTGCCCCGAGCACGGCGAAGAGCTCATCCCCGCCGCCGCGTACGTCGCCACACGCGCGCCGGCGCTGGGGCAGACGCTGGCGATTACGAAGACGATTTGTCCGGTTTGCGGCACGCAGTTCGGAGGCGAGACGAAGTTTTGTGGCGAGTGCGGGTGCGCGGTCGTGCCGATCAATTGAGGGAGGGGGCTGCCAAGGCGCAGCTTGAATTGCAGAAGGCTTTTGTGGCGGCGGTAGGTGCAGGTTTGTCGGGGGACGCGTCAGGGGAAAGTACAAGGGGTGAAGGGGTACGTGAGAAGCGGGGTGGGGGTGCGGGGTGCGGCCTGGATTTTTGAGCGTGCGTGCTTTCGCGTCGCGCCTCCAGGCCGCGGCCGGCGCTTCGCGCCGGTGACCGTTCACTGGCGCTCGCGGTCAGCCTGGACCCGCGACGCGAAAGCACGCGGTGGGGCGGCGGGCGTGGCTTTGGTTTCACGGAGCCGCAGGGAGATACAAATGTTGCGAATTTATCAGGTCATTTTGGATACGATTGAGGCGCTGCAGCCCTGGGTGCGGCGGGTAGAGCTGAGAGACAAGGATCTCGGGCGGCAGTTCCGGCGGGCCAGCAACAGCATTGCGCTCAACGTCGCCGAGGGCATGTATAGCCGCGTGCGCAATCGGCAGGTGCGGTACGACACGGCGCTGGGCTCCGCGCGCGAAACGTTGTCGTGCCTGGAGCTAGCGCAACGCTGCCACTACGTCGTTTCACCGGGTGAAGCGCTCTACAACCAACTACGCCAAATCATCGGCACGCTCGTCAAGCTCGCCGCCTGGAACCAGCGCGCCGGAGCCGCACCGCACGGCTCCGGCGCGCGAGGCCTAACCGCGTCTCATTCGCACTACCAAGACCAAGACCAAGATCAAGGTCACGATCAAGATCAAGATCAGGATCTCGATTGAGCTCCTGAAACCCGATCCCCATCCCTACTTGCCCCGAGCCGTCTTAATCGCCGTCGCAACTTCCTTGAACGGCGCCGTCCACACCTGCTGCTTCTTCTCGGCGAGGTAGTCGATGAGCGCTTGATGCGCCTCCGCACTAGTCGTCAAATAGTTGATGGTGCACTTGTCGGGTGCATAGCCGAGGTTCTGCGGACAGCTTGCTTGCTCGTTCCCAACCCCGTGAAACAACAAGACGAGCCAGCCCTTCGCGGCGATGGCATCGTCGATCATCTTCTTGAGCTCGTCGCCGGTTTTGCCTCCGGTGTCGAGCTGCGGCACGTGTAGAAGGTCCACCGTCGCGGGATCGGCGATGCCGTTCACGGAGACGCGCGCGGCCATGAAGCGTTGCGCGATGAGCGGAGAGAAGTCTTCGCCCGTGGGGCCGACGCCCGCTTTGTCACCGCCGCAGGGGTAGCCGAAGGTGAGCGGCGGCGTGGCGCCCAAGCGTGCGAGGCGCGCGGTGCTTTCGTCCAGCTCTTGCTGCATGCGCGCCATCGTGTAGTCGGTGTAGTGAAAGCCGGGCGCTTTCGAGGCCGAGTTGCACGGATGGTTCACGGTGTGATCCGCCAACTCGTGACCTTTCTGGCCGGCAGCTTGCCAGGCCATGTGGCGCGCCGAGAGCGGTGGTAGCGGCATCTTGATGCTGGGCAGCGCCCAGTCGTTGTCGACGCCTTCGAAGCTCGAGAGAAAGAAGGTGCCGCGAAAGCCGGCCGCTTCGAGCGCGGGCTGCACGATCGCAAGATGCGGGTCGAGCCCGTCGTCGTACGTGAGGCTCACGGCAGCGACGGCGCCGTCTTTGAAAGTGACCGGCGCACCACCGCCACTGCCGCCGGTGCTGCTGCCACCGCCGCCCGTGCCGCCCGCCGTGCCGCCGGCTTGCCCCGAACCGCCCGTGCCACGAATTTGCGCGGAGTTGCCACCCTCGCCCGCGCTGCCGCTACCGGCGCTCGCGCTACCGCCCGTGGCGGAAGCTCCCGCGCTGGTGGAGCCCGCCTGGTTGGAGGGAAACGTGGTGTTCTGTGTGGAAGGTTTCTCCGAGCAGGCCACGCACAGCGCCATGCCGGAGATCACAGCCGAAAGCCTTTCGAACGCGCACGGCACGAAGAGTCAGTGTCCGGCGTCGCCGTCATCGATCACGGAAAAATCAGCCAAATCGCAGAAAAATCCAAGCAGAGCGAGCGCGCTCACCTGCCTCACGGGAACTGGCGCGCGCGGCGACTAACGGCTCGAAAACATGCTCTTCGACATCTCCGGAAAGATGGCGCTGGTCACCGGCGGCGCTCGCGATATCGGCCGCGCCGTGTGTCTCGCGCTGGCAGGCCAAGGTGCGGACGTCGTCGTCAACTACAACGGCAGCGAGAGCGCCGCCGCCGAAACGGCGCGGGCCGTCATGGCGCTCGGTCGTCGCGCCCTCATCGTCCGCGCCGACGTGACGAAGAAAGCCGACTGTGAGCGGCTCACGCAAGAAGCATTGGCGTTCGGCAACGGGCGCATCGACATCTTGGTCAACAACGCGGGCGGGCTCGTCAAGCGCGTCAAGCTCGCCGAGCTCACCGAAGAGCTGCTCAATCAGGTCATGCACCTGAACTTCAACAGCGTGGTCTTGATGTGCCAGGCGGTGATCCCGCAAATGGTCAAGAGCGGCGGCGGCAGAGTCATCAACATCTCGTCGCTCGCCGGCCACAACGGCGGCGGGCCCACGACGCCGCACTACGCACCCGCAAAGGCGGCCGTCGGCAACCTCACGCGCACCCTCACTAAAGAGTTCGCGAGCCAGGGCATCAACGTCAACAGCGTCGCACCGGGGCTCATCGACAACGCTTTTCATGCCGTGCACACGCCGTCCGACGCCTTCAAGGCGCAGATCGCGGGCATCCCGATGGGGCGCCCCGGCACGAGCGAAGAGGTCGCTGGCGCCGTCACGTTCCTGGCCTCGCCCGCCGCTAGCTTCATCAACGGCGAAGTGATTCACGTCAACGGCGGCGCTTACTTCGGTCAGTGAGAAAAGATCAGCGCGCGGCACTCCCAGCTGTTACCTCACGATCCGTCAAACCGGTAAAGTCGCGCCGGCTTGGTGGTCGCTGTTCGAGGTCGACGTCGACTGCAACTAGCGCTTCAAAACGCGACGGCGATCTCGAGCGCTGCTTCGCCGCGCAAGCTGTCGACCTCGTGCACGGGAGAGGTCTCGTTCTCGATGGTGAAGCGCGCGTCGCCCAGCGGATATCCAGCATCCAGCTCAGCGCGCAGGCGAAAGCGGCGCGTCAGGCTCCATTCGAGCGTGATTCCGGCCGCGAGCGAGCCAATGTCCGTCGACTTGGTGAACGTGGTCGTGGCGCCCGTACCGGTGCCCTTCAGGTGATCGTAGCGACCACCCACGCAGCCGTAGAACGTGAGCGGCGAACCGGGGTACCCAGCACAACCGAACAGACCGCCCGTGAACAACGTGAACGAGCCCCCCACCTGCGTGCCCGGAATGGTGTGGTGTGACGGAGCGAAGCCGGCGCCGCGCGCCGACAGACGAAAGAAGGACGTGCTGTAAGCGAGGGACAAGCCGAGGCCGGCGCTCACTTCAGGGGCAATACCGGCCGCCAAGTGCGGCCCCATACCGACCGACCACCTGAGCGGCGGAGGTGGTGGCGGAGGTGGTGGCGGAGGTGGTGGCGGGGGTGGCGGTGGCGGCGGCGGCGGCGGCGCGGGGTTGCCGACCGAGAGCGCGACCAGCAACGCGGCTGCGCGCGAAGCATCGTCGCAGTCGTCGATGGGGAGCACGCGCTCCCCGACCTGACCTTCGTGGCTGACTTTCACGCGTAGCTTGAAGCCCGGCTCGGTTTCGCGCAGCGTCACCTCGGCGGTCACTTCGACTGACCCCCGGCCAGGCAGAGCCGCGAGCGCCGACGTAATTTCACGCTCGACCTGCTCCTGGCTAGGACAGCCTTCGGGAGCCTGCCAGGTGAGCGAAAATGGCTTTGGGGTTGGCAACGGCTCGTCAGCGGCCGCGGGTATCGCGGTCAAGACGAAGGCCAAAATGGCCCCAAGCGTCGCTAGCCAGCACCTCACCAGGGACCAGATCCTTGCACCGCATGGTGTCCGAACGGAAGGGTCTTGATCCAGGGACGCTAGATTTGGGCGCCACTCGTGCTCGCGGTCGGCGGGCCCGGGATCGGCTTCTTTTCGCGATCCAAGGGAGCGGGCCTGGACACTGCACACGAAGTGTAGCTCCAACTGCTGCGGCCCTAGCTCGGGGCGCCTTGGGAGCGTGGCGTTCGGAGCGTGGCTAACCGCAAGCCTGCTCGGCTGCGGCTCGCGCGAAGATCTCGTGATCGGCAGAGACGACTACTCGCTCGTGCGGCACGACGATTTCGACCAACTCGATCTCGATTTTTGGGAGCTCGCGACGCACACGTTCGATCCGAACTTGGCGTATTTCACCGCCGGGAGCGCAAAGGTCGAGCAAGGCCTGTTGGTGCTCTCGATCACGGCCGACCCCTCGCCTCCGATGCCGGCTCCGATGCAAGCGCAGAAGCCGTACTCCGCAGCCGAGCTCCGCTCGCGCGCCAATTATCTGTACGGCAGCTACCGCGCGCGCGTACGCGTGGCCGGTGGGCCTGGCGTGGTTACCGCGTTTTGGGGTTTCTACGATCGTTACGAAATGAGCAGCGGGCCACAGATCGACAATCAAATCGTGATCGAGAGCGGCGTCGCGAAAGATACAGGCGCGCCGTGCCTGCGCTACGCCGTGAACGTCCCGATGGGCGCGCCAGACACCGTGCAACGGCCCACGGGCTTCGAGCCATCCACCGAGTTTCACGAGCTCGGCTACGACTGGTCCCCGACCGAGGTTCGCTTCTACCTGGATGGGCAAACGTCCCAGGTCGTCGCCGGGGACGCGGCGCCTGAGCTTACCCAGTACCAGCGCCTGGTCCTGAGCGCCTACCCCTCACAGGCTGGCTGGATCAGCCCATTCGACCCGAGCCAATTGCCACTCCGAGCCGAGTTCGATTGGGTTGAAATTCGGGCTTACCGGGGCTCGCACCCGTAGCGCTTTCTTGTCCAGGTCATGGGCAAAGCGCATCGCCGGGCAAGCATTCGGCCCCCTGACCCCATGGTTTCTTTCGTCAATCTCGGTACTTGCGGCTACCCACATCCACTCCAAGGCCAAACTCCCGCCGCGGGTGAAATCCTCGATGGGCGCCTCCGATCCCGGACACGAACTAAACGACTGAGGCGCGGCCAGCAAAAAGAGCCGCGAAACCGAGCTGTTGACTGCCAGACTTTCACTGTTCGCGGCCTCTCGGGACGATGGCGCCCCGGATTCCGCTGTAGAGTTCAACTCTCGGGTCTTGTCACGTCCAGACTTTGTCCGCCCCACGTTCGATCAAGTGTACGCAGAAACCTTCCCCTCCGTTTGGCGCACTGCGCGCCGGCTCGGCGTCGTCGAAAGCGCCGTGGACGACGTCGTCCAGGAAGTTTTTGTAACGGTTTATCGCCGGCTCGACCAATTCGAGGGGCGCTGCGCATTAAAGACGTGGGTGTTCGGCATCCTCATGCGCGTCGTCAACAATTACCGCCGCACTCGCCGCCGCAAGGGCGCGGGTCACGCCACCTCTTCGGTGGTCGGTGACCCTGATGTGGTGGTCGACGCCGGAGCTGACCCCTTGGAGCTCGCCAGCCGCAGCGAAGCTGGGCGTATCCTCCACGAGCTTTTGGAAAAGCTCGACGAACAGAAGGCGGCCGTGTTCGTGCTGGCCGAGATCGAGGGCATGAGCGTGCCCGAGATCGCCGAGGCCACCGACACCAACGTCAATACGGTCTATTCGCGGCTGAGGGCCGCGCGGAAGGAATTCGAACGTGCGCTGAAGCAGCGTGCGCTTCGGAGGGAGGCTCGTGATGGATGACTTGAGCCCGGGCGTCCGCTCGCTCTTGCAAGCAGCAGACGGTTTTGATGATCCCAGCCCGGAGGATGCACAACGGGTTCGGCGCGCAGTACTGACGCGCGTCGGCGCGATCGGCGTCACGGCCGCGGTAGTGACCGCCGGCTCGACGCAAGCCAAGGCAGCTTCGGTGATGTCGATTGCCGCGAAGCTCACGGCAGCGCTAGCTCTTACGGCGGGCGGTGTAGCCGCCACCTGGTCGTACGTGAGCCACCATCACGAGGTCGCGGTGAGCGCTCCGGCGCCGGCCAAGGCCAAGCCCGCCGCTCAGGTTGCAGATGCCGCAGCCGCTCCGGCCGCCGCCGCTCCCGCCATCATCTCGCCCGAAGACGTCAAGCTCGAAGAAGAGACGCCCACCCCCAAGAACCGTGTCTTGCCGCGCACCAAGAGCGTGAAAGAGGCCGAAGCAAAGGTGGAGCCGACTCCGGCCGATCTCGAAGCAGAGATGAAGCTCATTCGCGGCGCCGACGCCGCGCTGCGCGCCGGTCGGGCGAGCGAGGCGCTGTCGCTGCTCGCGCAACACCAGGCAGAGCATCCGCACGCTTCGCTGGCTCACGAGCGCGAGGGCCTGCGCGCCATCGCGAATTGCCAGATGGGGGCTCCTGGGAGCACGGCCGTGGCAGAGCGCTTCATCGAGCACTCGCCGCACTCGCCGCTCGCTCCGCGCCTGAAGAGCGCCTGCCGCATCGCGGACTGAAGTCGCGTCGTCGTTGACTGCCCCGCGCGGCCCCAAATGCGCGCTTAGCTCCGCTGTCGTACGAAGGGCTCAGGTGTGGGTATTGGCGAAATGTCCCGCGCGTGAGTAAGCTGATAGTTCGCGATGAAGCGAGCGGCAGCGCTCTTCAGCTTGGCTTGGTTCTCGGCCTGTTTTCCTGACTACAAGGTCACGGAACAGCCCGTCGTCGTGGGCGATGGCGGCGAGAGCGGCACTGGCAACATGCCCGCCGAACCGAGCTGCAACGACGGCCAGAAGAATGGCAGCGAGACCGGCATCGATTGCGGCATGACCGCGTGTGGCGTGGGCTGCGATCCAGGCATGGGTTGCATGGGGGACATCGATTGCAAGGTGGGCCTGTGCGCGAGCATGGTCTGCCAGGCGGCCAGTTGTAGCGACGGGCTCGTCAACGGCGGCGAGACCGACAAGGACTGCGGCGGCGACATGGGCTGCGATCGCTGCAAGCCCGGTTCGCGTTGCTCGATGACTTCGGATTGCGATGGCGGTGCTTGCGTCAACGGGCAGTGCAAAGCTCCCAGCTGTAAAGACGAGCTGCTCAATGGCGACGAGACCGATCAGGATTGTGGCGGCAGCTGCAACCCCTGTGGTGTCGGAAAAATCTGCACCGAGACGAAAGACTGCGACGCGACGCTCTGCGCCAAGGGCAAGTGCCAGCCGGCAGCCTGCGACGACAAGCTCCTGAATCAGGATGAGTCCGCCGCGGATTGCGGAGGTAGCTGCAGCGCGTGCGACGACGGCGTCGACTGCAACTCGGGCACGGATTGCAAGAGCGGCGTGTGCGGCACCAACAAGACGTGCTCCCAACCCAGCTGCACCGACAAGGTGAAGAACGGCAAGGAGCCCAGCGTCGACTGCGGCATCGATTGCCCGAGCAAGTGCAAGACGCTCGATGCCTGCAATCTCGACAACGACTGCGTGAGCGGCGATGAGTGCGTCGATGCGCGCTGCGTGCCGAAGGTGCCGACCAACAAGGCGCTGTCGCCGCTGGGTTGGGTTGCGACTGCCTCACACACCTTCAGTGCTGCGAACTCGCCGCCGTCGCTGGCCATCGACGGGAATAACGATACCGGTGATTGGATCACGGGCGCGACCCAAGAAGCGGGTATGTGGTTCGATATCGACATGAAGAAGACGCAGTACGTGTTCAGCGTGGAGCTCGTGAACAACGACGCGCCGGATACCGCCGCCGAGATAGAGATTGCGTTTGCCGATACGGACACCGATTGGGCGACGGTCGAACCGGTGCTGAGTGGGTACTCCCCGTCCGCCAAAGAAGTGATCAAGCTGCCGAAAGTCGGCATCGGACGCTACGTGCGCATCACGCTCACCCAGGGCAAAAACAACTGGTGGCGCCTGGATGAAGTGCGGCTCCTGCAGTAGTCGGACCGAAGACGACCGCGGCTTTCGGCCCGCAGATTGACGAGCGCCCGGCCACACAGTAGGCCGCGGTCTTTGGCTCGAAGGTTCTCGCGCGGCGAGGCCCTTCTAGCGCAGTGAATTCTAGCCAGGGCGAACCCGTGATCAAAAGCGCAACCGAGGGACAAAGCTCGGGGGCACGGATCTCACGGATCCCCCTCCATCTCAGGCCTTCGTGAACAAGCTTCGCGTCACCACCACCCTTGTCGTCGCGTCCCTCGCCGCTTGCGGCACCTCGCAGCTGGATCTGCGAGCTCCTCCGCCGCCGCCCAAGGGCTCGGCTGAGCAGGTCGGAGCCGGCTACGTCTCCAATCAGGCGCCCAAAGACACGAAGATCGCGACCGATCGCCGTGGCAAGTCGGTGCAACCCAAGGTCACGGCGGACTTCAAGGCCATCCCCAAGAGCAACACCTGGTGGTCGTCGCTCATCTGGCAGTTCGACGAGACGAACCCGTACTCGATGGCCATGTACCCGCACCCGCTCAGCATGCGCGCGGGCGAGCAGGGTCTCGGCTTCGGCTACACCGACAAGCCGGCCATCAAGCCGCGCGAGTACATGTACCGCTACGCCGAGGAGCTGACGGTCGGGCTCGAGGGCGAGAAGTTCCCCGACACGCGCGTCGCCGACTACTCGGACTTCTCGGTCACCGCGTCGTGGAAGAACGCGAACAACGAGCTCCGCACCACCATCGGCCACGGCCTGCCCTTCATCTACGCCACCAAAACCGGCAGCGCCCGCGCCCTGCTCAAGATCGAAAAGGGCACGATGATGGACGTCGTCAAAGACGACGGCAGCGCCATCGAGCTGAAGATCGGCGAGCACTTTTACGGCTTGTTCGCGCCCAGCAAAGCCAAGTGGGACAAGGTCGAAGCGGGCTACGCCTCCGACCTCGGCGGTAAAGACTACTTCTCGATCGCGCTCCTGCCCGACGGCGACGCAAACACCTTCGCGCTGTTCCGTGCCCACGCTTACGCCTTCGTCACGAAGACGACCGTGAGCTGGACGTACGACGAAGACACCGCCGACCTGACGAGCAAGTTCGAAGCCACCGTCGACAACAAAGAGACGGGCAAAGGCATCGAGAACACCGCGCTGTTCGCGCTCTACCGCCACCAGTGGCTGCACACGAAAGACGAGCTCACCAAGCTCACGTATGCGTCGCCGCGTGGACAGATGAAAGTGCGCGTCGGCAACGACTTCACCACGCACATGATCTTCCCCGGCGTTTTGCCGATTTTGCCCAACGCCGCCAAGCTCGAGGCCGGCGATCTGCCGATCAAAGAGGTCACGAACGCTTCGGATTTGTTCCCCAAGGGCTACGGCCCCGGGCCGGAGCGCGACGCTTACTGGGCCGGCAAGTCGCTGGGACGCAACGCCACCAACGCCTACATCGCCGATCAAGTTGGCGACGAAGACGCCAAAGAGCGCATGCTTACCGCGCTCAAGAACGAGCTAGGCGATTGGTTCGACGGCAGCGACCCGCGCCGGCTCTACTACCGTCCGGATTGGCACAGCGTGATCGCGCTGCCCGCCAGCTACGGCTCCGCCGAGCAGCTGAACGACCATCACTTTCACTACGGCTACTTCATCGCCGGCTCGGCCGCGATCGCCCGCTGGGACCACGACTGGGCGAAGAAGTACGCGCCCATGGTCGAGCTACTCGTTCGCGACGCCGCCTGTTGGAAGCACGATGACGAGCGCTTCCCGTTCCTGCGCCACATGGACGCCTACGCCGGCCACTCTTGGGCCAACGGTCCCGCGCAGTTCGAAGACGGCAACAACGAAGAGTCCTCGTCGGAAGACATTCTCTTCAGTGCCAGCCTGGTTTTGTGGGGCGAAACCGTGCACCGCAAAGACTTGCGCGATCTCGGTATCTTCCTGTTCACCACGCAAGTCGAGGCCGCCGAGCAGTACTGGTTCGATGTGGACGACGCCGTCTTTCCGGAAGGCTTCGATCACACGACGATTGCCATGGTCTGGGGCGCCGGCGCCAAATACGACACGTGGTTCGACGCCGACCCGATCATGGTGCACGGCATCAACTACCTGCCGTTCACGGGCGCCACGACGTACCTGGGTCGCCACCCCAAATACGTCAGCAAGAATTTTGCCGAGGTCTTCAAGCGTAGCAACGGCAGCATCTACTCGTGGCGCGACTACATGCTGATGTACCTGGCGCTCGCCGAGCCCGAGCGCGCCCTGAAGATGTACGAAGACGACACGCTCTTCGACGTCGAGTTCGGCAACACCAAGCTCTTGCTCCAGCACTGGCTCAAGAACATCAACGCGCTCGGCCAGGTGGACACGACCATCACCGCCAACGTGCCGACTTACGGTGTCTTCAAAGGCCCGAACGGCAGAACGTACACTGCGTACAACGGCCACAAGAAGAGCATCGAGGTCGAGTTCTCGGACGGCACGAAGCTGAAAGTGAGCCCCAAGGCCATGGCCTTCACCGTCAAAAAGTAAGCGCGGAGCAGGGCGTGTTACGCTCGATTGCCGCCGTTTTCTCGCTGGTTTTCGCCACCGGCTGCGGCGAAGGGCCGCCAACCGGAGACGACACCGGCCCCACCCTGAAAGAGCTGGTGCCGACTCCGGCAGGTGCCCCGAGCGTGCTCGTATTCACCCGCACCTCGGGCTTTCGCCACGACTCCATCCCGGCGGGTTTGCAAGCGCTCACGACGCTCGCGCAGCAGCACGGCTTCGGGCTGAGTAATACAGAAGACGCGACGCGCTTCACCGATGCCGTCCTCGCGCAGTTCGCGGCCGTCATCTTCTTGAGCACGACCGGCGAGATCTTGCTCGCCGACCAAGAAGCGGCGTTCGAGCGCTACATGGCTGCCGGCCACGGCTACGTTGGCGTGCACGCCGCCGCCGACTGCGAATACAACTGGCCCTTTTACGGCAAGCTCGTGGGCGCGTATTTCAAGGGGCACAGCCTGCCGACGAGCGCGCAAGTCAAGGTCGAGCCCGTCACGCACCCATCCCTCACGGGGCTGTCATCGCCCTGGACTCGCACTGACGAGTGGTACGGATTCGCCACCAATCCGCGGCCCGACGTCACCGTGCTTTTGACCGTCGACGAGACCACCTTCGCGCCAGAAGGAGGCGAAATGGGCGCCGACCACCCGGTCGCCTGGTACCACACCAACGTGGGCGGGAGGGCCTTCTACACGGCGCTCGGTCACACGCGCGAGAGCTTCTCGGAACCTCAGTTTTTGGCGCACTTATTGGGTGGCATCCAGTGGGCCACCGGTGTCGCGCAATGAGCTTGACCCCCAGAAGCTACGCCGCAAAGGTCCCATTTCGAAGATCAGGGCCTGCGCTGCGGACACTCACACCGTAGGCAGCTGCGTCCCAGGTTTGCCCGCCCCTCTGTCGAAGATGGAATCGCTCTCGCCCGCAAGAATCGCCGCCGCGCTCCTCCTGGCCCTGCCGCTCCTCGCCTGCGGCCCCACCGCAGAAGAGGACCGCGCCAAGTCCGGTCCCATCGTCGGGCCGTTCTTGGTCTCCAACTTCTTTACACCCAGCGGGTTGATGGGCGACGGCGCCACGCCGGAGCGCGTGACGGTCGACATCAACAAGAACTGCAAGCAGCCTCGTCCGCCGGGCGCCCAGGGTGACTGCTACCGCTTCACGTACGTTCCTGGCTCCGTGCACTGGGCCGGCGCGTTCTGGTCCTTTCCTGCCAACAACTGGGGCAGCACGCGAGGGCGACAGGTCATTGGTCCCATCGACTTGATGGTCACGGATCCGGACAAGCCCAACGCCGGCAACCTGCACGGCTACTCGAAGGCGCGCGTGAAGTTCGCGATGTGCGCGGACCCAGCCGGCTGCCCCTGCGGTTACAACAACAGCCAGATTTGCCCAAAGCTCGCCAAGAACGACTTGCACTTCTGGGCCGGTAAGCTCGACGGGCGCATGCCACCCGCCGACGGCGGACCACCGCAGCCCTATTACGACGAAGGCTGCGTCGTGCTCGCCGGTACGGTGCTCTGCTCGACCGACCAGACCATCGAGACGACGAATCCGGACGGAAGCAAGGGCACCAAGACCGTGAAAGTGCCGTACTTCTTCAACCCCGGTGAGACCACGAAGACGGCGGATCCCGACGACCCCGCGACGATCGCGAACGGTGGTTGGGGATCCGCGGAGGTCGACTTGAGCATGTGGGCTCCGCAGCGCGTGCTCGGTGGCTTCGGCTTCTCCACCAATGACGAGATGAACAAGAACCTGCCCCAGGTCATTTACCTCGACGACATCGCTTGGGAGTAAAGGTGTTGAAAAAGCTTTCTTTGATGGCGTCGGGCTTCTGCTCGACACTGGCGCTCACCAGCTACGCCGCGGCCGAAGATCGCGGCCCCGAGATAAACCCGTACGAGTGCTTGGGCCGCTACGAAGCCGCCACCGGCAACCGCAGCATGGGCCAGGTGCGCGCCGAGCTCGAGAAGCGCACGCACCCGCTGTTCGAAGGTCCGGAGCCGCCAACCGTCAAGGCCATGAAAGCCTGCGTGGTGGCCATGCTCAAGAGCCGCCTCGGCGACAGCGACGCCGAAGACTACTACCAGATGGCGGTCGAAAACGACCCCGAAGAGCCCGGCTACGAATTCTGGTACGGCCGCTACTTCAGCGGCTTCCGCGGCGCACGCGGCGTGATCGTCGAGAGCGCGGAAAAGCACTTCTACGCCGCGCTGAAGAAGCTGGACGCCAAGCGCGCCGCCCACAAATTCCGCGACTACCACGCGGTGGTCGAGGAGTGGACGCACAAGCAGCTGATGTACAGCTACCAGGAAGACGGCATTCACTTGCTGCCTTGGTTCAAGGGTTACCCGCAACACGGCGACCAGGGCCTCAACGTGCCGGACGTCTCGATCTCGGGGCAGTTTCACGTATCGAAAGACACGCGCGACTTCTTCCGCAACAACGAGATGCGCCTGTTCACGAACGAGATGATGTTCATCAACGGCTCTTATCGACAGTTCCAGATCGATAAGGGGCAGCTGTACGCGATCGCGCGCACGCCGTTGCGCGTCCGCGGCGAGGTGCGCGCACGCATCCGTCAAAACGCCATCGGCGCAGTCGATCTCTCGGTCGCCACCGAGACGATGAAGAACGGCCAGATCAACAGCTACTACCTGCCTCCCGGCGATACGCGCAGCGACCACGGCGGAATGACGCCATCGTCACCGGCATGGAGATACGAGCAGCAGCGCCGCGGTGAGGGCCTCACCCCGTTTGGCAACGTGAACCTGTTCGAGGCCGGCCTCGGTTACGAGCGAGTATTTCCGCTCTTCCCGATCATGGACTTCAAGCTCAAGGGCGGCGTGAAGTACTTCGATCGCCAGGGCGTCATCGAGTTTTTGGAATTCGACCACGAAAAATTCCTCGGCTACGAGGCGCGCCCCAGCTTTTCGCGTTTCATGGGGCCGGACAAGCTCACGCTCGACTTGATCTGGGTCTACCTCGACGTGACGGACGTGGACTTCGGCGTCAACTCGGAGAAAGGTCGCGGCAAATACATCCGCGCCGCCAACCTCGAATACGCCATCTACCGACCGTTCGTGCTCCCGTCCGTCAAGAACGGCACCCTCACGATGGCGCGCACGCCGACCCGCGGCTGGTACTGGAACCTGGGCGGCGCCGATGACCGCGACGTCTACGGTACGCGCACCGTCGTCAAGCAGGACGCCTACCTGGGCACTCGCTACGAAGGCGCCGAACGCTGGGATTTCCAGCTCCAAGGCACCTACTCCACTTCGGACCTCCGCGCTCTGGATCTGAATACGGGTAAGGTGGGGCCAGTCCCGGGCCAGCCCATGAAGTTTTCGAGCGTTCGCGCTTCGGGCTACCTCCAATACCGACTGATCAACCCCGACGCCATTCCGGGAGTGAACGGCAAAGTGATCGCACCCGACATGGTGCACGTGGTCGTGCCGTTCAGCGTCGACAAGGGCTTGAGTGGCTCTTGCGAGAATCACATCCGCAACGAGCTGACCGGCGAAGACACGAATCTGAGCGCACCGTGGATCGGCTACGGCACCGCCGCCGACTGCTACAAAATGTACGAAAACGTCCGCGTCGGCGCGGAGCTGTGGACCAAGTTCTATGGCACCGGCTTCCTCGGACCGGCGTTCCTCAGCACCATCGGCTACGACTACCAGTACTTCTGGACGCTCAAAAAGGCCGTGCACAACGTGCACATGAGCATCCGCATGGGCTGGGACTGGCACAAGCTCTGAGTAGATTCTGCCGGCGGCCGTCGGGGCTCGCCGGCCGCTGCTCGCTCCGCTCGGCTCAACGAAAAACGCCGGACACCTTCTCGAGGTGCCCGGCGTTCTCATTTCCGACCGTGGCTAGCGCCAGCCAGGCTTACTTGCCGTAGTTCACTTCTTTCGGGTTGTTCTGCGAAGAACCCGTCTTGTCCTCGGCGGGGAGACAAGCAGGCGTGTCCTTGCACGGGTACGTCGTCTCCATGCCGTCCAGCGTGTAGAAGCGGAACCAGTCGTACTTGGCGACCATCGGGTACGTGTTCTTGGTCGGATCGCCGAAGGCCGCGCTGCTACCGAACACCCACAGGTTCATCATGATCTTGGCGGATTTGCTCGAGACCATGTTCTGCGGCTCACCCGTGAAGGTGTGAATCGACGTGCCGTCGACGAACCACTCGATCTTCCCGGGCGTCCAGTTGAAGGCGTAAATGTGCTCGGCGAACTTGTCGAACTGGCCGGGGCCGTTCACCTCGAAGGCGTCGTTGCGGGCCGGGTCGTTCGGGTAACCGACAGGCGAGTTGCCCGGGCCCATGAAGTTCACCGCGTTGCCGTTGACGGCAGTCGCCGCGTGCCAGGGCTCGAGCTCGATGTCGATCTCGTTCCATTGCACGTTCTTGGGCGTGCGGAAGATGAACATGGTCGACAGGAAGTTACCCATCGGCTGGTTCGGCGGCTGCATCTTCACTTCGTAGTGGCCGTAGCGGTAGTTGTTGTACTTACTGCGCAGCTCGCCGCTGTACACGCCCATCAAGCCCAAGTCAGCTTGCGTGCCCGGCGCCTGCGCCTCGCCGTACGACTTGCGCGGCGGAATGCATTGCGTCTGGTTAGCTGCGCAGCCCGGCGGCTTGTCGGCGGTGAGCGTCATGTAGCCGCCCTCGAACTTGATCGCTTCTTCGCGGAAGCTGGTCTGACCGTCAGCGGGAGCGCCGTCCGACCAGGTCCAGATCTTGTCGTTGTTGAGGTCGAGCGGAGCGTCGAACTCTTCGACCAGCTTGAGCGTGTAGCCGGCGATCTTCGGGTAGTCGAAGCCGGCCTTGCAGTGACCGTCGACTCCGGCAGGACAGTCGCCGCCGACGCTGCCGCCTCCGGTGCCTCCGGTGCCTCCGCCGGTGCCGCTGCCACCCGTTCCGCCACCGTCAGTGCCCGCAACCGGGGCCGTGCCGCCGCCGCTGGTGCCCGCCGTGGTGGTGGTGCCCGCCGTCGGCGTGGTACCCGCCATCGAGGTGGTGCCCCCATTGGTGGTGCCCGCACCGCCACCGCCCTGCGAGGAGCCGGCCGTGTTCACGGGCGTCTGGTCATTCGGGGGCTCGCTGGAGCACGCCACGCCGAAGTAAGCCAACGAGAGACTGAATGCCGAAGCGCTTGCTGCCCAAACCTTCATTACAATTTCCTTGCTGGGCTCCAATGGAGGAGCACGAGCGAACCTTCTAAGCCCAGGCGGCCGCCCGTCCGGCTGGCGGAGGGGAAGCGTGGCGCGGGCTCCCTGGTGACGTGTTTTCCTTTGTGACCGCCGATCACGAATTCGTGGGCAAATCACCAGGCTAAGGCCGCGAAATCGGCTTCTTCTGAGCCCCAATCGAAGAAGAATCGGACACCGCTGCAGCCACCCCCGTTTTTTCGGAGCTAGGGCGACGCGATTTCGGAGACGCTGACGTAGTCGACCAGCATCTGCTGGGGAAAGAGCGTGGTCGCTGCCGGCGAACCGTCGAACACGCCGCCCACCGCCAGGTTCAAAATGATGAAGAAGGGGTGGTCGAAAACCCAATGACGACCGCGCTTGGCGAGGGAGGACGCCACCACGATGAAGTAAGGCTTCCCGTCGATCAGCCAGCGCACTGCGTCAGGCGTCCACTCGAACGTGAACGTGTGAAAATCGTCGCCAAACGTGCCACTCGGAAGCTGGAACGGGTTGTTGTAGGAGCCGCTGCCCGAGTAATTCGGCCCGTGCAGGCTGCTGAGGATGCGAGCCGGTTCTGACCCGCGCATCTCGAGGATGTCGACCTCGCCACAGCCCGGCCAACCCGCTTCGTCGATGTCGGAGCCCAATAGCCAAAACGCGGGCCAGATGCCCTGACCGCCTGGTGGCAGCTTGATGCGCGCTTCGAACCTGCCATACGTCTGCTCGAGCTTGCCGCGCGTGTCCAAACGCGCCGACGTGTACGGCTGTGTCGACGTGACCCCCTGCGCGTCGACGTAGCTCTCCTGGATGGCTTGAAACACCAGGTTACCGTTGCCATCCAAAAACGAGTTTTTGCGATCGTCGGTGTCGTAATCGAGCTCTTTATTCTGTCCGCTGGGGCGCACGTCGACGCGCCACTTGGTGACATCCGGAGCGGAGCCCGTGGGCCCGTCGAAGTCGTCGCGCCAGGTCTCGACCCAACCGCCCACCGGTTCTTGAAAGACCTCGGGCTCCGACTCGGGCGGCGCGCTGCAAGCGCTCACGCACAGGGTAAGAAGCGCAGCCAGCGCCAGGAAACGCACACGGGCGAATTGTCCTGGCAAGAGCCGTTTGCTCCGAGATTCCACCCACATGGCTTACGCCTGCGCCGGAAAGAGGCGCGGAAAGAGGACATCCGCGCTGGCGCTGGTGAAGCGGAGCGATACGGGGCCCTTGGGAGTCGCCGAACCGGCGAGACCGGCGTCGATGAGGCGCCCCAAGGTCTGGCGCGCCGTGCGTTCGGGCATCTGGGTGACGAGACTGGCGTCGCCGCGGGGCATGCTTCCGCGTAGTAGTAGGGCGCGGCTTCAGACCGTAAGCCCACTCAAGGGAGCCGTGCCCTTTTCGCCGAAGCTGGTCAGGTTGCCGCCGAAGGCGTTGGCAATGCTGATGAACAGGTTGCCGAAGCTAGGCTTTTCGGGGAATTCGAGGTGGCGGCCCATGCTGAAGCCGGCGCCGCCGCCGGCGAGCAAGACGGGCATGTCGTCGTGGTTGTGCGCGTCGCCGTCGGAGATATCGCTCGAGACGAACACGAGCGTGTTGTCGAGCACGGTGCGACCGTCCGAATCGGGCAGGTTCTTCAGCTTGGTGAGCAGGGCGGCGATTTGATCCATCTCCCATTTGCCGATGAGCTTCAGCTTGGAGATGTTCTCGGGTTTGTCGCCGTGGTGCGAGATGTCGTGGTGACCGCCCGAAGCGCCGATGAAGGCGTAGTTGCGATTACTGGTCATGTTGCCCCACATCAGGCTGACGACGTTCGTGAGGTTACACTGGAACGCGAGCGAGATGAGATCGGCCAGCACCGTGTGGCGGGTGAGATCGTCGAGCTTGCCTTCGGTGCGTTTGGGCGGCATGCACGCCGCGCTCTCGCCCGTGCCGATGCGTGACTCGACCTCGCGCACGGCGTTCAAGTACTCGTCGAGCTTCTTCTTGTCCGTCGCGCTGAGCTTGGTTTGTAGGGTTTGAGCTTGGCCGAGCACGTTGTCGAGCACGCTCTTTCGGTACTTCGCGCGGCGCATCGCGTCGGCGGCGCTGGCAGTTGGGTCGAAACCCTGGAAAAGCCGGTCGAAAATCGCGGCCGTGTCGAACAGCTTGGGCAGCGGCGTGCCACTGGCGTCGAAGGCGATGTGATTGCCGACCGCGCAACGGTAGCCGCTGTCGCAGAAGCCGTCGGCGAAGCCTTCTTCTCCCGAGAGCTCGAGCGATTTGAGGTAAGTCTTGGCGCCGACTTGCGACGCGATCACCTGATCGATCGAAGCGCCGCCCATCTTCTCTTGGTCGTAGATCACGGTGCGATTCGACAAGAACGAGCCGATGCCGCCGGCGTGATCGCCCATCGGGCGGTCTTGCTTGGTGTTCTGCAGACCGGTCAAAACGAGCAGCTGGCTCTTGAGCGGCTCGAGCGACGCCATCATCGGCCCCAGCGCGAGCGGGCCCGTCGGCGCGGTGGGCCGGAAGTCGGCCATGTCGAAGCCGTTGGGCGCGAAGTATGCCAAGAAGCGCTTGGGGGCAGTGGCTGCCTGACCGCGCGCTTCGCGCGGCACCATCGACTCGAAGAACGGCAGCCCCACCGCGCAGGCCGCGCCGCCCAAAAACAACCGTCGCGATAGTCCGGACTTTCGCATGTTCATTCTCCCACCGCCCGGCGGCTGCGAAACGCTTCGCTCAGCGCGACGCTCGCAAACAAGCCTCGCAAACCCTGGTTGGACGCCGTCATCGCCTCCGTCACCGAAGTGACCGTGTCCACGTCCGCCGAGGAGTAGCCGCGACCGACCGCGTAGGTGAGCACCTTCTGCGCCACGCAGCTGGCTAGCCGCGGATCTTTGGCCAAAATCGGCACCAATTCATTGGCACCTTGGAACGTGACGTCACCCTGGGCAGTGGTGAGCGTGCCCGTCGCGTCGATCGGGCCGTATTGATCTTGCGTGCGGTAGGCGCCAATGCCGTCGAAGTTCTCGAACGACAGACCGATCGGATCCATGACGGCGTGACAGCTGTGGCACGGCTCTTTGGCGCGATGCGCCTCGAGCCGCTGTCGCACGCTCATGGTGCCCATGTCGACGCTGCTCGAGTCGACGCCCGGCGGGGGCGGAGGCGGAGGCGTGCACAGCAGCTGGTCGAGCACCCATTTGCCGCGCTTGACCGGCGAGGTGCGCGTCGGATTGCTGGTGGCGGTGAGGAAGCTGGCTTGGGTCAAGAAGCCGAGCCGCGGCGTGCCCGTCAAATCCACGCGCTCGAAGCCGTCACCCGCCGGAGCCGGCAAGCCGTAGTGCATCGCCAGGCGCTTGTTCACGTAAGTAAACGGCGCCGTCAGCAATTCCGAAATCGGTCGGCCTTGCTGGAACAGCTCGTTGACGAAGTTCTGGCTCTCGGCCTTGAGCGACGCGCGCAGATCGTCGTCGAAGGTCGGAAACGTGGCGTAATCGGGCTTGACCTGATCGGCGCGCCGCAGATTGAGCCACTGCCCGACGAAGTTGAGGATCAAGGCGCTGGAGCGCGGATCCTTCAACATTCGCTCGATTTGCGCGCTGAGCCCGGCGTCCGTCAGCAGGTTGCCGCCCTGCGCGTCGACGAGCAGCGGCTCGTCCGGCATCGTGCTCCACAAATAGTAGCTGAGGCGACTGGCCAGCTCGAAGCCGCTCAGCCGGTGCGGCGTGGGCGAGGTCGGATCTTGATCCAGCTCCACGCGGTAGATGAAATGCGGCGAGAGCAGCACGCCTTTGAGCGCGAGCTTCAAGCCGTCGTTGGCGTTGCCGCCGGTGGTGACGAAGTCTTGCGCGATGTCGACGAGGCCGCTGATCTCCGCTTCGACCACCGGGCGGCGGTAAGCGTATTGCGCGAGCGTCATGACCGATTGGGTCATGCAGGCACGACCGGTCGCGGGGTCGCAGCCGAGGATGCGCTTGCGCGTGGCGTCGGTTGCCGGCCGAGCGAACAGCTCGTTCAAGACAGCTTCGGCGCTCTCCTCATAGAGCTCGATGTGCAGGGGCTGCACCGTGAGCGCTTCGCCGATGTTGTCGAAGCCGAAGGAGAGATTTTCGGGTGGGAACTTGGCGCCGTAGTCGGCGGTGGTGCCGAGCAGGTCGCGCAAGGTGTTGCCGTATTCGGTGCGGTTGAGGCGGCGCAGGGTCATCACGGCGACCTTCGCCGTGGCTCCGGGTCCGGTTCCAGCCATGGCGCTGCCCCCGCTATTGGAGCTGCCACCGGTTCCCGAGCTGCCACCAGCACCCGCTGCCCCCGAGCTGCCGCCCGAGGAGCAGGCGCCGAGCCCCGCGACCACCAACGCACACACCCCCGCCTTCAGGCCGATTCGGCTACGCAGTTTCAGTCCCAGCATCGGTTTCGAGCTCCGTTTCAAGCCAGGGCGCGCTGGTGCCGCCGACCACTGGCTCGGTTCAGGTGAGTGTCCCCAAACCGGCCTCCGTGTCGCGGTTTCGGCACCCCAACGGCTAAAAACCGTCCATCGGCCGGTGGCGGGGCGTGGCGGGAAAACGCCCACAATTAGCGGCCATTCCGGAACGGAGTTGGTACAGTCCCCGCGCGATGAAAGTCACCTGCCAGGCGTGCAGCGCGCAGTACACGATCGCCGACGACAAGGTTAAAGGCAGGAAAGTCAAGATACGCTGTAAAGCGTGTCAAACGCCGATCGTCGTCGACGGTCAGAATCCGCCGGCTGAAGCAGCCAGCTCCGGTCAGTCAGTAGCCCCGCCGGCGCTCGATCCGTTCGCACCGGAAACCGCAATGGCGAACGACGCTGACACCTGGAACGTCAACTTGAGCGACACCGACTCGCGCACGATGACGACCGCAGAAGTCATCGAAGCGTATCGCTCGGGCACGGTCACGAACGACGCCTTCGTCTGGAAAGACGGCATGGCGGACTGGCTCCCGATCATGGACTGCGTGGAGCTCGCGCCGCTGCTGCAGGGTCCGACGGATCCCCCCGCGCCGGTTGTAGGCCAAACGCCGCACGCGCCGGTCGTTGCCACACCCGCTGCCGCCAAGGTGGGCGGCATGCCGAACCTGGGCAGCGCCGCAGCTCCCACCGGCACCGCCGCAGCTCGCACTGCCAGCGCCAAATCGGCTCCGGCTGCCGACTTGTTCGGCGACATCGACGCAGCCGGGGCCGAGAGCGAAGACATCGACGTCTCGGGCGGCGCGCGCGCCGCAGCCGCGCTGCCGGTGCTGCCAGGCTCCTCCGCTTACGACGACAAGCCGACCGGTGCTCGCAACGAGAACTCGGTGCTCTTCTCGCTCGACGCGATGAAGGCAGGCTTCGTCTCGCCCGCGCCCGCCGCCAAGGGCTCGAAGCCGTCGGCTCCCAAGCCCGGTGCGCCACGCCCGCAGCAGCCGTCGAATCCCGACGATCCCTTTGGCATGGGCAGCAGCGCCAACGGACTGCCGGGCGGAGGCTCGCCGCTCTTCACGATGAACGCCAATCAGGCGTTGCTCACCGCGCCCGCCCCGCCCGAGCCGAAGCCCATCGCGGCGCCTGTTTTCACGGGTGCTCCCGGCTCGATTCCGCCGGCGGGCATGGACGACAAGACGAAGAAGCTGGTGCTGTTCGGGGGCATCGGTGCCGGCGCCGTCATCTTGCTGCTCGCTGGCATGCTGATCTTCGGCGGCAAAGACAAGACGGAAGCCTCCGCCGAAGGTGCGGCGAGCGCCGCGGCGTCCGCCAAGATGGAAGAGAAGAAGGTCGACGCGGCTCCGAAAGAAGAGCCCAAGGCGGAAGAAAAGAAAGAAGAGCCCGCGCCCGCTCCTTCTGCAGAAGAAAAGAAGGAAGAAGCGAAACCCGAGGCAGCCAAGACCGACACCAAGGCCGCCACGACGAGCCACGCCGCCACCACCACGGCCGTCAAGAAAGACGAACCCGAGCCTGCCGCGGCCAGCAACGCTCCGCCCTTCAGCAAGGCGTCCGCGATCTCGGCGCTCGGCGCGGCAGCGTCGTCCGCCGGTGGTTGCAAGAAGCCGGGTGGCCCGACCGGCGTGGGCAAGGTTCAAGTCACCTTCGCTCCGAGCGGCCGCGTGACGAGCGCCACCGTGATGGGCCCGCCCTTCGCCGGCACCGCCGTCGGCGGCTGCGTCGCCGGCGCCTTCCGCCGCGCCAAGGTGCCCGCCTTCGGCGGCAGCCCCGTGACGGTGTCAAAGTCGTTCAGCATCAACTGAGCAGGTGGGCTGCCCAACCGCAGCCTGCTTGCAGAAAGCTGCCGTGTCGTCTTCAGGCCGCGCCAGAATTTGGTTTTGAAGGACGCGGGTTAGTGAGGTGACTGTGCAGTCCCCACGCGCCACGGACGGCTCGAACAAACAATGAGCGAGCGCTGCATTGCACGTACGAGGGTCCGACGAGTGAGGACGCCCACTCACCTTTCACGCGCGCAGAAGATTCTCACGCTCGTCAGTAACTTCGTGGACGTCCGATGATACCTGGGGTCCCGAAGCGCATCGCGCGTTCACCCAAGTTCTTACGTTCGGAAGAACTTTCTTGGCGATGGAACTGGGGACACCGCAATGGGATTGCGACTGCGAAGCTCGGAGAGCGCTCGGACACCGCGATTTCGGCTTCGTGGGCCACTGCGTCGAAATATGTAAAATCCTGAGGGGCTGCGGATGGGCAGCCAAGTAAGTGGAGCGAATGGTTGTCGCTGTGTCAGAGGTGCCGTGCTGCGCACACGCGCGTACCGTGATCGAAATGCCATAGCTTGCGCGCTGGACAGCCACAACGCGTCCGAACATAGTGAGAGGCTTCTTGGCGTCTGCTCGAAGGAGACTTTCACGATGAGTCATGCTTCCAAGTTGATGGGTGTTGGCGCGGTGGTGTTGCTCGCGGGCGTGTTCGTCGTTCCTGGCTGCAGCAGCGGCGACGACGACGATGATTCGACGATGGGTGGTAGCAACACCGGCGGTAGCACGGCCGGCGGCAGTGCAGGCTCGACGGCGGGCGGCAGCACCAGCGGCAGCGGCGGCAGCAGCGCTGGCACGGGCGGAACGGGCGGCAGCGGCGGTGGTAGTGGCCAAGTCGTCACGCAATGCGTGGGCGTGAAGCCGATGGACGCGGCGATCGCCGACTTCGACATGTCTCCGGCGGCTGGCGCGAAGTACGAATGGGGCTCGGCTGCGCAAGGCACCGACGATTTTTGGGGCGGCACCTTCAACTACCCCGACGCGCTGATGCTCAGCTTCGCGGACGGCGCCATGACCGCGGCCGGCCACATCACCGAGTACGCGGGCTTCGGCCTCTACGTGCAAAACTGTGCGGACGCCTCGGCGTTCGAAGGTGTGCGCTTCAAGATCAAGGGCAACCCGCCCATGGGCAAGATGACGTTCGCCGTGCAGACGAACAAGAACGAGTGGGCCAACGGCACCAAGGGCGCGTGTCTGGCGCCCGACGCACAAAAGTTCGTCAACTGCGTGCACCCGAGCTTCCCCATCACCGTCACGGACGCCTTCACCACCATCGAAGTGAAATGGGCCGACCTGGGCGCGGGCAAACCCGCGGCCGACGCGAAGACGGACGGCTCGGACGTGATCGGTCTGCAGTTCATCCTACCTTGGGCCGAAAAGGCGACCGCCTACGACGCCAGCGTCACGATCGACGACGTCGAATTCATCGGCATGGGCGCCGGTGGCGACGGCCCGGGCGCTGGTGGCGCCGGCAACCAGCCGGGCGCCGGTGGCGCTGGCGGCGCGAAATAACGCAAAACGCCAAGGGAAGAGCGCGGCCCTGCTGTCCGAAACTCCCGGTGCTAAACACCGGGGGTTTCCGTGATTCGCATCGAAGGCATCCAGAAGCAGTATGGGCGCGGCAGCGCTGCGGTGCGCGTGCTGCGCGACGTGAGCCTGCGCGTCGAAACCGGCGAGCTGGTTTCGATCATGGGCTCGTCGGGCTCCGGCAAGTCCACGTTGCTCAACATTTTGGGCATCTTGGACGACTACGACCAGGGCGCGTACTACCTAGACGACAAGCTGATCCGCAATTTGAGCGAGCGTGAGGCGGCACACTACCGCAATCGCCTGATCGGCTTCGTGTTTCAGTCCTTCAACCTGTTGGGCTTCAAGTCGGCAGAAGAGAACGTGGCGCTGCCGCTCTACTACCAGGGCGTGTCGCGGCGCGCGCGCAACAAGCTGGCGCGTGAGTACCTGGAGCGTGTGGGCCTCGGGCATCGCGCCGAGCATTTGCCGGCCGAGCTCTCGGGCGGTGAAAGACAGCGCGTCGCGGTGGCGCGAGCTCTCATCACGAAGCCCAAGTTGCTGCTGGCGGACGAGCCCACCGGGGCTCTCGACACCGCGACCTCGTACCAGCTCATGGATCTGCTACGCGAGATCAACCAGCAGGGCATGACCGTCGTCGTGGTCACGCACGAGCACGACATCGCCGAGATGACGTCGCGCACGATTCGCCTCAAAGACGGGCGGGTCGAGGCGGCAGATCCGGAGCGCGCTGCGCAGGAGCCGGGCGCGTGATCGAGGGGCTGCTCGAGCTGTGGGACACGCTGAGCCGCAGCGCGCTGCGCACCGTGCTCACGGGCCTGTCGGTGGCCTGGGGCGTGTTCATGCTGGTGGTGCTGCTAGGCGCCGGCAAGGGCCTCGAAAACGGGGCTTCTTGGGAGTTTCGCGACGACGCGCAGAACTCGATTTGGATCGGCGGTGGTAAGACGTCCGTGCCGTTTGCCGGGCGCAGTCCCGGCCGGGCCATCTTGTTCAAGAATCGTGACGTGGACGACTTGCAGCGCAAGGTCGCCGGCATCGATCATTTTACCGGTCGCTACTGGCTGTGGGGTGAGTTCAGCGTGAGCTACGGCAGCAAGCGCTCGTCGTTCAACATCCTCGGCGTACACCCCGATCATCGCTTCCTCGAAAAGACGCTGATGACGCGCGGCCGATTTCTCGACGACGCCGACCTCAGCGAGCGCCGCAAGGTGGCCGTGGTTGGCAGCAAGGTGCGCGAGATCTTGTTCGGCAGCCGCGACCCGATCGGCGAGTACATCAACATCCGCGGGCTCGCCTACAAAGTCGTCGGTGAGTTCGAAGACGTGGGCGGAGAGAACGAGCTGCGCAAGATCTACGTGCCGCTTTCGACGGCCCAGCTCGTCTACAACCAACCCGACATCATTCACCAGCTGCTGTTTACGGTAGGTGACGCGAGCGTCGAGCAGAGCCAGGCCATGGCCGACAAGGCGCGGCTGGTGCTGGCGCAGAATCACGGCTTTGCCCCCGACGATCGCCGCGCGCTGCGCATGGGTAACAACCTGGAGCAATTCACGCGTTTGACCGGAGTTTTTCGCTGGATTCGCGTGTTCGTGTGGGTGGTCGGGGTCGGCACCTTGCTGGCCGGCATCGTCGGCATCGGCAACATCATGCTGATCTCGGTGGCCGAGCGCACCAAAGAGATTGGCATCCGCAAAGCGCTCGGCGCCACGCCCGCTTCGATCATCCGCATGGTGCTGGGTGAAGCGCTGGTCCTCACCGGCGTCAGCGGTTACCTCGGGCTGCTCGGAGGCGTCGCGGTGATCGAGCTGGTGGCCAGCAAAGTCCACGACGCGCCGTTCTTTCGCGATCCCAGCGTGAGCCTCAGCTTGGCGCTGAGCGCCACGCTGTTGATCATGGCCGCGGGCGCGCTAGCCGGCTTCTTTCCGGCGTACCGCGCCGCGCGCGTCAATCCGGTGGTGGCGTTGAGGAGCGAGTAATGTTCGACCTCGACGCCTGGCAAGAGATCTGGTCGACGCTGCGCAAGAACAAGCTGCGCGCCGCGCTCACGGCCTGTGGCGTGTTTTGGGGCATGTTCATGCTGATGGTGCTACTCGGGCTCGGCGCCGGGCTCGAGCGCGGCGTGGTGCGCAGCTTGGGCGGTATGGCGCTGCACAGCATGTACGTCTGGTCGCAGCGCACCAGCTTGCCCTATCGGGGCCTACAGCCGGGCCGTTTCGTTCGCTTCACCAACCAAGACGTGGCGACTTTGCAGCACGTTCCGGGCGTAAAATACGTCGCTCCGCGGCTGCAGCTCGGCGGCTGGCGCGACGGGCAAAATATCACGCGCGGCGCCAAAACCGGCAACTTCAACGTCGTCGGTGACGTGCCGGAGTACCCGCTGGTCGAGCCGCTGACCTTCACGCGCGGCCGCTTCTTCAACGAGCGCGACATGCTCGAGCAGCGCAAGGTCGCGGTGATAGGCAACCTGGTCACGGCCGAGCTCTTCGGCCACGACGAGAACCCGATCGGCCAATACATCCAGGTCAAGGGGGTGAACTTCCTGGTCGTCGGCGAGCTGAAGAGCCTCAAGTTCGGCGACGAGGGCGAAAAGGTCAGCGCGACCGTGTTCATTCCCTTCTCCACTTTTCAAAGCGCCTTCAACCTGCGCGACCGTGTCGGCTGGTTCACGATCGGCACCGACCCCCTTTACCCTTCCGTCTGGGTCGAAGATTCCATCAAGCACACGCTGGCCGAGAAGCACCGCATCCACCCCAGCGACGACCAGGCTTTCGGGTCATTCAACGCGGCGGACAAGTTCGAAAAGATTCAGGGATTATTCCGCGGCATCCGTTGGTTCGTGTGGCTGGTGGGCGCGCTAACGTTGGGAGCCGGCATGCTCGGAGTGAGCAACATCTTGCTGATCACGGTCAAAGAACGCACCCGTGAGATCGGCATCCGCAAGGCGCTCGGTGCAACGCCTGGCTCGGTCGTGCGCATGATCATCAAAGAATCGGTCGTTCTGACGCTGATCGCCGGCTACCTGGGTCTGGTGGCCGCGGTGGGGGCGCTAGAGGCCTTCGCGCGCGTGCTCGAAAAGCTGCCCACGGCCCCGGTTTCGCGGCCCGAAGTGGATTTCAAGGCCGCCCTGGTGGCCCAATGCCTGCTCATTGCCGTCGGGCTGATCGCTGCCATCATGCCTGCGCGGCATGCCGCCCGTGTCCACCCGGTTGAAGCCTTGAGAGCCGAATGATCCGCCGCATCGTCCCCCTCTTGCTCGCGCTCGGCGTCTTCGCGGCGTTCGTCGGCACGCTGCTCTTTTTGTACGACAAGTCGCAAGCCAAGCCTGCCGCCTTCGACACGGTGCAGCCGGTGGTGATGGACATCGTCAAGAAGACGGTCGCCCCTGGCGCCATCGTTCCGCGGCGCGAGGTCGCCATCAAGCCGCGCGTTTCCGGCGTGCTCGAGAAGCTGTACGTCAACCCGGGCGACACCGTCAAAGACCAGCAGCTGCTCGGAAAGATCCAAATCATTCCGAACATCGTCGCGCTGAACAACGCCGAATCGGCGATCCGCTCCGCTCAGATCGGGCTCGACAACGCGCAGAGCCAGATGCAGCGCTACCAGCAGTTGTTCGACCAGAAGCTGATGAACGAGACCGAGTTCAATCAGTTCAAGCTCGGCTTCGAGCTGAAACGGCAAGAGCTGGAGACCGCGCAGAGCAACCGCGAGCTGGTCAAGGAGGGCGCCTCGAAGCGCACCGGCAAGGTCTCCAACGTGGTGATCGCCACCGCTCCCGGCACCGTGCTCGACGTACCGGTCAAAGAAGGCTCGACGGTGATCGAAGCCAACAACTTCAACGAAGGCACGACCATCTGCTCGATCGCGGACATGACCGACATGATCTTCCAGGGTCGCGTCGACGAGTCGGAGGTGGGCAAGCTGAGCGAAGGCATGCCCGTCTCGATCAGCGTCGGCGCCCTCGGTGAGCAGCGACTCGAAGGCAAGCTCGAGTACATCGCGCCCAAAGGTAAAGAAAAAGAGGGCACCATCGAGTTCGAGGTCAAAGCCGCGGTCGGGCTCAAGCCGGGCGTGCTCGTGCGCGCCAACTACAGCGCCAACGCCGACATCATCCTCGACACGCGCCACCAGGTGATGGCCATCGAAGAGAGCCTGGTCCAGTTCGACAAGGGCAAATCCTACGTCGAGGTGGAGACGGCGCCGCAAACCTTCACGCGCCGCGAGGTCAAGCTCGGCTTGTCCGACGGCATCAACGTCGAAGTCTTGAGCGGCCTCGACGCGCAAACTCGCATCAAGAAACCCCAACTCGAAGCGCCCGCCGACTCCAAAACCAAAAAGCCGTAGCCTTCGAGGCCGCGCTTCGAGCTGCACGCGACTAGCACTACTCGGTCACTTTTCGCTTTCCATCTTGGGCGCCGCGTGCTCCATAGCGGGGCGTGAAAGACGCAAGCGCTTGGGAGAAGCGTTTCGACCGCTTCATTGAGCCGTTTCTGGATGTTTGGCGCTCGAAGAAGCG
>DASZTA010000045.1:0-35751 GCA_035548415.1 Polyangiaceae bacterium | reverse complement strand
TAGCGGCGACGGTCACCGCCCAGCAACGCTACCGGCCATTCGTCGGCAGCTCTTGCTCCATCTCGCTACGCCTTGCCCACGCTGCGGCCTCGCGGTGAGGCTGTTCATTCCGCCATAAAAAAAGTGACTGAGTAGTGCTAGTCGCAACGGGGAGGTTACGGCGACCAGGCGGGATTGCGATCGTCGCTGGAACCGTCCGTCAACGCTGCCCCGACCGAATTTCGTGCCCCTGTGATGATGGTAATACGGCCTACGGCCCGCGGAACGTCTACGTGCACGTAGGCCAAGCACTCTCCCGTCGGGCTCCAGGTCGGGTGCTCGGCGTCGAACTGACCGACGGGTGTGATGCGAACGCCTTCGCAAGGCGGCGTCTCGTGCGTGATCGGCGACACCCAAATGGACCGACCAGGCTCGAAGTAGCAACCGAGGTCGTAAGCAACGTCCACTCCGTTGGAAGAGATGGCAGGAGCGTGCATCAGCATCGTGGTGTCCGGCACGACGTACCTGAGGTTTGATCCGTCGACCAATGAAGTGTCGATCTCGTTGTTTCGATCGAACACCAGGTGTTGGTCGTCAGGAGTGAACCCGGGACGTGTATACCCGTTCAGGTCATCGGGCCCCGTGGCCACGAGGTGCTCGTCCGTACCGTCGAGGGCCATCGTATAGAGAGAGGGGCCGCTGTGGAAAGCGAGTCGCTTGCCGTCGTGCGACAACGCGGGTCGATCTGCGCCGCCCGCTTGATGGGTGAGCTGCCGCACGTCTCCGGTCGCGAGGTCCATCAGGTGAATCTGCAGTGTGCCGTCGCGGTCCGACGTGAAGGCGAGCTGCTTGCCGTCGGCTGAGAATGCCGGCTCCTGGTCGCGGCCGTCGCGATTGGTGAGCCGCCTGAGGCCAGTACCGTTCGGATGCACCATGTAGAGCTCGCGATCGAAGTTGTCGCGATCGGTGTCGAACGCGATGTAGCTCGTACCGTCCAGCCTCCCGCAATCCGGCATCGCTCCTTCGGGGGGATCGAAGCCACCTATGCCTCTTGGCGTATCGTCAAAGCCGGCGGTTCCACTCGGAGCATTCTGAGCGGAAGCGCCCCCGCTGCCGCTGCCGTCGCCGCCACTGCCAGCGCTGGCGCCGACCTGGGCAGGGCCTTGCTCGGCGAGCGTGACGCGCCCGCTGCAGCCCAGCAGCAAGGCAGCTGCGCAAATCGCAACCCGTCCCGACGTTTGCCTCGTGAAGCCATGTTTCATTTGCCCTACCTTTCCAATTCCCCGAAGAGCGCATTGACTCGGCGCGTGTGTGCCGAACCGGGATACCGTGCACGAAATTCGTCCGCACGAGCTGATGCTTCTACCTTGCGACCCAGCTGCAGCAGAGCGGCGATCTCGATCACGCCGCGCTCTTGCTCCAGCAGCGCTCCCGGGAAGCGTCGCCGATGCTCCGCTACCAGCGCCAGTGCTCGCACAGGGTCAGCAGCGAGCGCCTGCTGCGCGCGCTTGAGCAGCTGCACCTCGGTCTCGCCGACAGCTTGACCTTTCGTCCCTGCAAAAGAGCTCCGAGCCAGAGCTGCCGCAGCTGCATGATCCATGGGGCGGCCCGCTGCCGTCGGCGCCACTGGCGCCTCAGGCTCGCTCGACACAGCAGGCAAAACCGGTTGCGGTGCCAGCTCGAGCGCCGCGGGTACCGCGCTCGTCGCCACTACCGCCCGGCTCGGCGCGGGACCGACGGATGTCGCTTCGAGATGTGCGACACCGACCAATCCCGCGCCGAGCATGGCCCCTCCCACCACCCACGCGGCCACGACCGTTCCGAGCGGCTTCGCGCCAATCCCCACGTCCTTCACCAACGAAAGCCTCGGCGGCGCCTTCAAGATTGGAGTGCCCAGCGAGGCACCCAGTGATTGGGCCAACGTCTGCAGCTCGACCGGGCTTGGCTCTCCAGGTGCGTGACGCAGAGCCTCGATGAGCTCGGCCGGCAATTGACTCGGCTTGTCGAGCCAGGGGCTTTCGGTCATGACCCGTCTCCCGGTTGAAAGGCCGCCAGGATTAGGCGCCTGGCGGCGTGGAGGCGCGAGTAGGCGGTTTGCACTGGACAGCCAAGAATCTGGCAAATCTCAGCCATCGACACGTTCTCCAGCTCGTACAGCACGAACACTTGGCGCTTGTCGGAATCCATCGCGTCGAGCGCCCTCTCCAGCTTCAGCCACGCACGCTTTGCCTCGAGGCTGTCGTCTTGCCCCACTGCCGCGATCATCGAACCGTGCTCGTGATCATAAACTTCGTGGCGGGCGGGATTGCGCCTCCGGTACTCCGATGCGGCGCGGATGCAGATGCCGTACACCCAACTGCGCAAAGAGCTGCGTGTCGCCTCGAACTGGGGTAGACGGCGATGGACCACCAAAAACACTTCCTGGCAGACGTCAGCGGCATCGCGATTGCTCACGCCGAGACGGATTAGTAGTCGCCACGCGAAGCGAGCTTGATCCGCAAAGACGACCTCGAAGGTCGGGGCCGCCGATGGCCTTCTCTGCGGTGCGTTCAACCTGCCTCCATCCTTTCCTGCTTGAGTATTGGCGACCGGCTCGGCCAATTATGAGGCTCGAGCGAGATTTTACAGAGTCAGCCCGAGTCCCAGCCACAAGCTGCAGAAAACCGGCGCGGGGTCGAAAACCGATTGGTTCCGACCGTCGATGACGACGTCGTAGCTTTCATTCCACACGGGCATTCCGCCGGTTAACCGCGCAAGTAGCAGCCAATGCTCGTCGGCGTGCCAGGCGCCTTCGCCCTCGAGGAGGGCGCTCACTCCCAGCGAAGTGAAATCGTGGCTCGCGGTGGACCCGAAGGTGCGCGCCGATGTGCCGGCAAGTTGCACGCCAGCTCCCACCGACACTTCGAGCGGTCCGTCGAGTCGGCGTCGCCAGACCCCTGTCAGGTTCAGAGCTTGCTGGCTGAAATCCGTGCCGGAGGTAGGGCTCCAGCTGGCGCGTCGCGGAGCCAGGTAAGCCACACTCAGGTCGATGGCCAGCGACGCGCCAGCGCGGAGCTCACGCAGGTTGGCGATCAAGCCCGCGCTCGCTCCCGGCAGCGGACCCACACTTCCCAAGGCGCCGACCGCCAAGCGCGTGTGCCAGGAGTCCGCACGCGGCGCGTCATTGTCTGTTTTAGCGGGAAGGGCAGTGTCTGTTGGCGTGACGGCGAGCTGTCGCGGCTCGGACGTTGTCGTCGGCGTCGTTGTTGGGCGTGACGCGGCCGCGGCATCCGGCGGCATCATCAATGCGATCGCGAGCGCCGCAGCGTCGACGGCGTCGCTGCAGTCGACGCCCGGGCTTTCGAGCTCGCGCACCCCCGGTTCCGCTTCGGCTCCACTGAGGATGATGCGCACTCTGAAGCCTTGCGGCTGAACGGCCTCGATAGTCGCGTCGACCAGCAATGTGGCCTGGGCCGGTGAGGTGAACGCTTCCCGGCGCAAATGGTCATCGATGCGCCGCGCGAGCTCGGTGACGTCGGGACACGTTTCAGTTCCCGGCAAGCGTGACCAGTTGAGCGCGCTCCCCGTGGTCGCACGCTCGACGGGTTGACCTCGGGCTGGTCGCGACCAGCAACCGAGCAACCATACCAACACCACCGCCGCCGCCAATGAGCGCATCGCGCGGGCTCAGCTAATCATGGACGATCGAGCAACAACAAGACGGTTGGTTCCGGTGCATGGATTCGAACCACGATTCAGGGATTCAAAGTCCCTTGTCCTGCCTTTAGACGACACCGGAAAGGCACAAACTCAGAAAACGGGCTCGCATGCGTACAACGTCCACCGGCCCCGTCAAGCCGGTCGTGCAGGGCGGCCGCCGGCCCGGTGCGGCGGCGGCAGGATCGCAGCTTTCTGCGTGGTTTTTGTGATGGTCGGAACCTGCCGGCCGCTGGGTTGTCTAGGGTGGTACGGTCGCGTTTCTGCTCACGATGGAGGCCGAGGACAAGGAAGAAGCCCGCTTCATCGCGCGGCTGGCAGCGCGGGACGAGCGTGCCTTCAACGAGCTGGTCGTGCTCTACCAAGAGCGCGTGTTCCGGATCTTGCTGCGCATGTTGGGGCGCCGCGACGAAGCCGAGGACATGGCCCAAGAAGTGTTCGTGCAGGTGTTCAAAGCGGTGAGCACCTTTCGCGGCGACTCCAAGCTGAGCACCTGGATCTATCGCATCGCGGTCAATCTCTGCAAAAACCGCGTGAAGTATTTGAAGCGGCGCCGCGCAGAGGCGCAAGACGAGTACGAAGCCTTGGCCGAGCGCTCGCCGATGACGGCGGGCAGCGGCGTGATGGCGGGCGACATCGCGCGCCCCGATCACATGGTCGAAGGCATGCAGCTGGAGCGCGTGGTGCAGCTGTGCATCATGGAGCTCGACGAAGACTTTCGCGAAGTGTTGGTGCTGCGCGACGTCGAAGATTTGAGCTACGAAGAGCTGTGCGAGGTGACCGGCTTGCCCGACGGCACGGTCAAGAGCAGGCTGCATCGCGCGCGCGCCATGCTCAAGCAAGCCGTCGAACGTAAAATGGGAGAGAAGGCCAAATGAGCGAGGCCGATGAGAAGGAAGAGCTCGGCGCGGATCTGCTCTCGGCGCTGAAAGGTGGCGGCGAAGAGCCGGCGCCGCCGGACGTGCTGGCTGGCTTTCAAAAGAAGGTGCGCGAGCGCAGCGGCGGCAAATTCTACGAAGAAGGCTGGTCCACCAGCCGTCACCCGCCGATCAACACCTACCTCATCACCAGTTTGCTGATGCTCGCGGTGCTCGGCATCATCTACGCCCTGTTGGCGCCGCTCTCGGGTGAGCCGGTGCCGGTCGAGAACACGCCGCAGCCCGTGCAGATCATCCCGACGCCGCACTGAGCATGACCGACGAGCGCCGCCTCGAGATCAAGCCGATCGGCGTCGTGCGCTCTCCCTTCACGGAAAAGATGCAGGCGCCCCGACAGCCCAATACCGCGCAAGCCGCTGCCGGTAGCGTCGAGCTCTATCCGGGCAACGACTTCGAGCACGCGCTCGAAGACCTTTCGACCTTTCGCTACATCTGGCTGCTCTTTTGGTTCGACCGCGCGGAGGGGTGGCGCCCAAAGGTACTGCCGCCGCGCAGCGAGAAGCGCCGTGGTGTGTTCGCCACGCGCTCACCGCACCGCCCCAACCCGATCGGCATGAGCCTGGTCGAGCTCACCGGTATCGACGGGCTCGTACTCTCGGTGCAGGGCCTGGATTTGCTGGACGGCACGCCCGTCATCGACATCAAGCCGTACATTCCGTACGCGGATTCGCGCGGGGACGCTGATCACGGGTGGCTCGAGCAGGGGTCGAACCCGGATCCGCTCGCCGCGTACGTAGTAGATTTTTCGGCCGGCGCGCGCGAGGACCTGGCGCTGTTGGAGACCTTCGGCGTGGCGCTCGAAGGGGCGATCCGCCAGGTTCTGGAGCTCGGCCCGGAGCCGCACCCCTACCGCCGCATCCGGAAAACCGAAGACGGCTCCGTGCTGGCGCTGAAGGACTTTCGCGTCTCTTTCACGAGCGAGGAGCGCACCGTCACCGTGACGAGCATTGCCACCGGCTACCGGCCGAAGCAGCTGGCCACGCTGACCGACGCGGCGCTCGACGCGCACCGCGCGCTTGCGAGCCGCCAAAAGGCGTGACACCCTGAGGGCAGTTCCGAGTCCGGGACCACCTCAACGCAGAAAGGAGCCTTCGAATGACCGACCAAGTCCACGAATGCGTCCGCTCTTTCTGCGGACGCTGCTGAACACCAGAAGCCGACGTTGATTCGTCGCGCCGCGCGTTGGCGCTGGCGCCGTTCTCAGCTCTTTTCTCGAGGTTTTCCGATGTTTGCATCGTTTAGCGAGCTCATTGAGCTCGGCTTGACTCCGTTTTTCGTTCAACAACTTCATGACGCGCCCGAAGGTGTGCTGGGTCGCATTGCATGTGAGCGCCGTGGTGAGTACCTGGTCACCACGGCGTCTGAAACATGGCGAGCTTCTCTCGGCGGGCGGCTGGCCCACACGCTCGACGACGACGCCTGGCCGACGGTTGGCGACTGGGTCGTGCTGCAACCAGCCGAGCCCGTGAGCCGCATCGAGCACGTGCTCGAGCGCCAAAGCGTGCTCCGTCGCGTGGCGGTGGGCGGCACTTCACGCGCGCAGAACCTGGCCGCCAACGTGGACCTGTGCTGCGTGGTCGCGGCGTTCAGCGCTGGCGACGTGCACGCGCAGCGCCGTTCGCTCAATCCGCGCCGCATCGAACGCTATTTGGTGACCGCGCAGAGTGGTCGCATTCCGGCGTTGGTTTTGCTCAACAAGGCCGACGTGGTCTCGAACGAAGCCGCGCAGCGCGCGCAAGATGAGCTGTCGCGAGCGTTTCCCCAGGCGCGCGTGCTGCTGCTGAGCGCGCGATCGGGGCAAGGGCTCGAGGCGCTGGGCAACGAGCTGCCGACGGCGAGCAGCGCGGTCTTGCTCGGCTCCTCGGGAGTCGGCAAATCGACGCTGGTCAACGCGCTACTCGGTGGAGAGGCTCAGCGCACGTCGCCGGAACGCGGCGACGACGCGCGCGGGCGCCATACCACCACCGAGCGCCAACTCTTGCGGCTCGCGAATGGCGCGCTGCTCATCGATACACCTGGAATGCGCGAGCTAGCGCTGTGGGCCGACGGTGAGAACGAGGCCGGTAGTGAGCAATCCGAGCTCGACGCATTGGCGGCTCATTGTCATTTCCGCGACTGCAAGCACCAGGGTGAGCCTGGCTGCGCCGTGCTGGCCGCTGTCGAAGCGGGCTCGCTTTCGGCGGAGCGCTTGGAGCATGCCCACAAGCTCGAGCGCGAGCTGTTGCACCAGCGCCGCCGTGTCGACCAGCGGTTGCAGGCCGAGCGGCAGCGTATGCACAAGGCTCGCACCAGAGCGTCGCGTGCCTGGCAGAAGCAAAAGGGGGGCGCCTAGCGTCAGCGGAGCTGTTAACATCCGTGCATGGCCAAGGGCCCCGACGTGCTGAGTCCGGAGCAACGCGAGGCGGAGCTGAACCGTCCGCGTCCGCGCAATTTGCCGATTGCGCCCACGGCGCCGCCCGCGCGCCGGCGCTTGCCCTTGGCCGATACCGTGCGGCCGCGCGACGAGCAGGCGCGGCCCATCTACTGCGTGTGGGAAATCACGCTGCAGTGCGACCTGGCCTGCCGGCACTGCGGCTCGCGCGCCGGCCACGCCCGCCACGACGAGCTGAGCACCGCGGAGTGTCTCGACCTCGTGCGGCAAATGGCCGAGCTGGGCGTGATGGAGGTGACGCTGATCGGCGGCGAAGCCTACCTGCGCGAAGACTGGACCGAGATCGTGCGCGAGATCCGCCGCCTGGGCATGTCGTGCACGATGACGAGCGGCGGTCGCGGCATCACCCGTGAAAAGGCGCAAGCCGCCAAGGCCGCCGGCATCGAGAGCGTGAGCATCTCGATCGACGGCAACGAAGCCACGCATGATCGACTGCGCGGCGTCAAAGGCTCGTACCAGTCGGCGTTCCAGGCGATGGATTTCTTGCGCGAGGCCGGGGTGAAGGTCTCGACCAACACCCAAATCAACCGCCTCACCTTGCCGGAGCTGCCGGAGCTGCTCGAGGCGCTGGCGGCGCACGGCGGTCACAGCTGGCAGCTGCAGCTCACGGTGCCGATGGGCCGCGCCGCCGACGAGCCCGAGGTGCTGTTTCAACCCTACGAAATGCTCGAGCTGTTCCCATTGCTCGGTAAGCTGAAGCAGCGCGCCGATGAGCTCAAGGTGCGCATCTGGCCGGGCAACAACATCGGTTACTTTGGTCCGTACGAGTCGGTGCTCAAAGGCAGCATGCCGCGCGGACACATGGCCTCGTGCGGCGCGGGTCGCTCCACGCTCGGCATCGAGGCCGACGGCGCCATCAAAGGCTGCCCCTCCTTGCCGACCGAAGCCTGGACCGGCGGAAACATCCGCGACAATTCGCTGAAGGACATTTGGGAGCGCTCCACACCGCTCCGCTATACGCGCGACCGCACCGTCGAAGATCTGTGGGGCTTCTGCCGCACCTGCTACTACGCCGAAGAGTGCCGCGCCGGCTGCACTTGGACGAGCTTCGTCTTCTTCGGGCGTGCCGGTAACAATCCGTATTGCCACCACCGCGCTCTGGAGATGCAGCGCAAAGGCGTGCGAGAGGTCGTGACTCGCGTCGAAATGGCCCCGGGGGCGCCGTTCGACTATGGTAAGTTCGAGCTGCGGGAGGAACCCTTATGAGTGAGCTTCACCCTTGCCCTGAGTGCCAGCGCCACATTCGGAAGAATGAGACGCAATGTCCGTTCTGCGGAGAAAGCGTGTCGCTCGGGCACCTGCCGGCTCACGCGCTGCCGCGCAATCGACTGAGCCGTGCGGCGACGTTCGCTTTCGGTGCGACGGTCGTGAGCGCCACGGCGATCGTTGGTTGCAGTAGCGATCCCGCACCGATGTACGGCGGTCCGCCGGCAGCCGGTGCAGGCGGTGGCTCCATTGCCGGAACCGAAAGTGGGGGAGCGGGTAACAGTTTTGGTGGCTCTGCCGTGTACGGCGCTCCTCCGAGCGGGAACGGCGGTATGCTGCCCGTCGGTGGCACAGGTGGCCGAGCTGTCGTCGATGGCGGCGCACCTGCCGGCGGTGCTGCTGGCGAAGCGGCGGGTGGGAACGATGGCGGCGGGGCAGGGGGCGAAGGCGGCGTCACGACGAATTCTGGTGGTTCCCCGGCTGGCGCTGGCGGACAATAACCAACTCACCGAGGCAACCATGGCTCAGCTCATTCCTTGTCCCAGCTGTCAGCGTCACGTCCGGCAAACCGAGTCGGCCTGCCCGTTTTGCGAAGCCCAGCTCTCGCTTGAGCACGTGCCTCCGCACCCGTTGCCGCGCACGCGTTTGGGCCGCGCCGCGACGTTTGCCTTCGGCGCCACGGCGCTGGTAGGCGCGACGGCGCTCGTCGGCTGCAGTGGTGATACAGAGAGCGGCAAGAAAGGCAGCGGCGGCACGGGTGGCATGGCCGGCCAAGCCGGGCAGCAGAATGTCGGCGGCAGCGCGCAGCCCGTGTACGGCGCACCCGCGGCCGGCACCGGCCCCGAGCAAACGGGCGGCACCCAAGGCAGCGGCGGCACCGTGAGCGACGGCGGCGGCGCACAGGCGCTTTACGGCGCCGTGCCGGCTGCTGGCTCCGAGAGCACGGGTGGCACTCAGGGTGGTGGCGTGCCGCTCTATGGTGCAGCCCCCGCCGACTGAGGGCGGAAACCGCCGACGACGTCGACGGGTGCGTGAAGGTGCGAGCATTTGCCTCGCCGCGTGAGCCGTTTCCCGAGTCTCCTGCACTTCTCATGGGATGCTGCCTCGTATGCGCTGCGGAGTCTTGCTCGTCTCTTTGGGTCTCGCTCTCGGTTGCAGCGGGACTGACGACGGCGACGCCGGCAACGCCGGTGGCAGCAGCGGCAACAACACCGCCGGCACTGGCAACAACGCCGCCGGCAGCGGCAACAACGCCGCCGGCACTGGCAACAACACCGCCGGCAGCGGCAACAACACCGCCGGCAGCGGCACCGGCAGCGATATGTACGCCGACGCACGGACCCGCTGCGTCGATCGCGTCAACGAGCTGCGCGCCAGCAAGGGCAAGGGGCCAATCCCGCGCCTGGCTTCGGCCGAAGCTTGTGCCGACGGTCAAGCCAAGTCCGACTCCGAGTCGGGTAAGGCGCACGGTGCGTTCAACGATTGCGCCGACCAGGTCAAACACTGGAGCGGCATCGCCCAGAACGAATGCCCGGGCTACAAGTCTGTAGAAGCCACGCTCACCGGTTGCATCGACATGATGTGGGCAGAGGGGCCGGGCGGTGGCCACTACGAGAACATGATGGGCGGCTCGACCCACATGGCTTGTGGCTTCTACACCACTCCCGACGGCAAGGTCTGGCAGGTCCAAGACTACTGGACCGAGTAATCGCGACTCAGTCGCGCGTCGCCAAGAAGATGACGTGACGCGCGCCCGCGCCGCGCCGCGCCGCCACCCGCCGCACCTCGACCTGAAAGCCCGCGGCTCTGAGCCGCGCTTCGTACTCGGGGCTCGCTCCGGCGGACCACACCGCCAGCACTCCGCCTGCGCCGAGCGCCTCGTAACAAGCGCGCACGCCTTCAGCAGCGTACAGCTTCGCGTTGCTGTCTTGCGTGAGCGCAACGGGGCCGTTGTCGACGTCGAGCAACAGCACGTCGAACGCGGCGTGCGACTTCTTCAGCAGCTCGAGCACGTCGCCGACCGCGACGTGGCAGCGCGCGTCATCGAGCGCCGCGCGATGAAGCGGCGCCAGGTGGCTGCGATTCCAGGCCACGAGCTCCGGCACCAGCTCGCTCACGGTGACGTGCGCTGCCGGCGTCACGCGATCCAGTACCGCCCGCAGCGTGAAGCCGAGCCCCAATCCGCCCACCAACACGCGGCTCGCACCGGCGCGATTCTCCAAGCCGACGCTGGCCAGCGACTCCTCGGAGTCGTGCTGGCGGCTCGACATCAACGTGGTCGCGCCGGCTCGCACCACCCATTCGTCACCGCGCCGTACCAGCGTGAGCTCACTGCCGTCTGGCGTGCGCGCACGGGCGACGGTTTCGAACGGCTGCACCCGCGACTCTTTCGCGCGCAGCGCTTACTCGATCCAGCGCGCGATCACGCAGGTGATGTTGTCGGGGCCGCCGTTTTCGTTGGCGCACTCGATCAAGCGGTGCGAGGCGGTCGGAAGATCCGGCGCGCTTTGCACGATTTCGAGCATCTTCTCGTCGCTGACGGGGCCGCACAGGCCGTCCGAGCACAAGACCATGGCGTCGCCGGCGCGCGGGGCTTCGAAGCGTGTGTCGACCTTGACGGTGTCTTTCATGCCGAGCGCGCGCACGATCACGTTCTTGTGGGGGAAGTTGGCGATCTCTTCCTCCGTCAGCTTCTTCATCTTTTTGTAATCGTTCAGCAGCGAGTGATCCTCGGTCAGCTGCTCGATTTGCTCGTTGCGGATGCGGTACACGCGGCTGTCGCCCACGTGCGCGATGTACACGCCGTCTTCCACAGCGAAGAGCGTACAGATGGTGGTGCCCATACCGCGCTGCTTGCTGTTGCGCTGTGCCTGCTCGTAGATGCGCAGGTTACAAAGCTTGATACCGGTGATGAGCCGGTTCTCTTCGTAGCCCTTGGCGCGGTCCATCTTGTACGGCCAGGTGCGCTCCGGGTCGTCCGCAGTGGCTGCAAAGAACTCGTGCAAGGTGTCGACCGCCATCTTGGAGGCGATCTCACCTGAGGCGTGGCCGCCCATGCCGTCGGCGACCACGTAGAGTCCGTACTCCGCCATGATGGCGAAATTGTCCTCGTTGTGAGCGCGTTTACGGCCGACGTCGGTTTGGCCGGCTACCTCGATACGCAGGGGCCGTGACACTCGTGAGGGGTGTCCGGGCGGATGGGCCGCCCGGAAGCCCGAAATCCTCCTCGATTACGGGCGGTTCTGTCAACGTCGTATAAATATTGGGCCGAGAGGCCGGTTTTCGTTCAGTGCGCGAGCGCGCTGAAGGCCCGAAACAGGCCGTAGCCGAGGCCGCCCACGAGGCTTACCAGGGTGGCCAGGCAGATCAGCGAGTAGATGCCCGTGTGGTGGTCGACCCAGTGGGCGAAGCGGCTGGCCGCGCTTTTGGCGAAGGTCACGTGGCAACGGACCTGGATGTGCCCGCCGAGGATGCGCTTCAGTCCTTCTTCCATCTCCGAGACGCTCGGGGTGCGCTCGTTCCGGTCGCGCGCCAGGGCGCCCTGGACCACGTAGATGTACTCCATGGCCACGCCCACCTCGCGCGCGCGCTCGAACAGGCGGCTCATTTTGAAGTCTTGCGTGATGGTGGCTGCGAGCACCTCGTTGACGGTGCCGCGATCGGCGAGAAAGTGCTCGAGCACGAGCCACTCGTACAGCATCACACCCAGCGCGTAGACGTCGCTGCGCTCGTCGAGCTCGTCGTTGCGACCGGCAGCTTGCTCGGGCGACATGTACAGGGGCGTGCCGGCGAGCGACCCGAATTGCGTCTCGAGCAAGCGCTGGTCGTGTGACTCGACCAGCGTGCGCTGCAGCGGCTCTGCTTGCGGTCCGGCGGCAGTGCTGCGCGGGATCGGCTTGGCGATGCCCCAGTCCATCACGGTGACCTCGCCGTACGGCCCGATCATGATGTTGGCCGGCTTCAAGTCGCGATGCAGGATGCCGCGCGCGTGAGCGTAACGGATGGCGTCGAGCACGCTCAAGAACAGGTGCACCCGGTGCTCCACGGAAAAACGCGCGACGTAGTCGCTGTCTCGAGCGCGCAGCCGCTCGATGATGCTCTCCATCGTCTCGCCTTCCAGGTGCTTCATCACCAGGTAGACCTGGCCGTCTTCGTCGCGTCCCACGTCGTAGATGGGCACGATGCTCGGGTGCTCGAGCTGGCCGACGACCCGCACTTCGTCCGCGAAGCGCAAGAGCGCCGCGGCAGTGGCGTTGTCGCCGTGCATGCGCTTGACCGCCACCGTGCGCCGAATGTCGTTGTCGCGAGCCAGGTCGACTTGCCCCATCGCGCCTTCGCCCAGCGTGCGCACGCGATCGAAGCGCGGCCGTTGCTCGGTAACCAATTTGGCAGCGTCTTCGGCGCGCTTGCGACGCGGCAGCACCGTGGTGCGTCCGCCGCCCGCCGTCATGTTCGGCGTGATGGGGCTGGCGCTGGCGGCCTCGTCTTGAAATAGCGTGGCGTCGACGTCCACCGGCTGCAATGCCACCTGACCAACGCCTTGCAGCGTGCTGCGGGCGGGGCCTACCGCGCTGAAGGAGTTGGGGCCGGCGACGCCGCCGACGAGCGTCGCCTTGAGCGCTGCGCCAACCGGGCGCGCTACGTGAGCATCCATTTTCATCATTTCACTCCAGGGCTCTCGCGTTTTCCACTGCTTCGATGCCTGGGACTGCCGGGGCCTGGGAGGCCGTCCGCTAAGCTCGCGTCCAAGCTGGATTTTTGGGGCTCTTTTCGCCTGGCGGCGTGAACGCCGCGCGCGCGGCCGCTCCTTCCGTTCGTCGCGCGATCACGAGCTACCCGGTCGAGCTCTAGCGGTACGGATTCGGCGTGCGCGGCTTGCCCGGCTTGGGCGCCGCGTACGGCGGGGCCGTGAGCTGCGGCGCGGGGCGCGGCTTCACGGCGACTTGGCGGTAACGTCCCAATCCGAAAAGCAGTAGCTGGATGGAGTCGCCGGTGGTGCGAGCGCGCACGGCTTCGTTCAGCTCTGCTGGGGTCGCCACGGGGGTTCCGTCGACCGCGACGACCAAGTCGGCTTGGGTGGCATCGGGGCCGGGGCGGACGCCGGCCATGGCAGCGGGGCTGTTGGGAATGACCGTGACGACGCGCACGCCGTGCACGCCGCGTGCTTCGTCGCTGGCGACTTCGACACCCAGCCAGGTGGCTTCGGCGGGCACGCGTTGCAAGAATTGCTTTACGGCACTGACGGGCGCGCCGTACGGCGCGGGGACGCAGGCGGCTTTGCTTTCGACCGGGCAGGCGCGCGCGACGAGCGCGACGACTTCGCCATCGGCGCTCACCACGGGGCCGCCCACCAGCGCCGGCTTGCTGCCGAGCTCGTAAGCGCCGCCGAGCGATGTTGCGTCTCCGCCCAGCAAGCCGGGCGATAGCTTCAACGCTGCGGGGGTGGCCGTGATGGTGTTGGGCGGAACCAGGTTGAAGCTCTGCAGGCCGAGGAAGCTCGGGAAGCGTGCGGCGCGCAGGCCCGATTTGCGCAGCGGTTGCGTGGGCGTGCTGACCGGTGTGAGCAAAGCCAGGTCCCAACCGCGATCCCCCAGCGTGAGCTTGAGCGGAATTACGGCTCCGTCTTGGTAACGCGCCGTCAGGTAGTTGCCGTTGGTGAGCGGAGACAGCGCCGTCAGGATGCGCCCGTCACCCTCGAGAACCACGCCCAGCGCGAGCGGCTTGCCGGCGCGCTCCAGCACGACCACGCCCTGGCGCGCGCGTTCAACCGTGTTGGGCGCCGCCGCGGGGACGGACGGCGGCATCAGCGGGCTGGGCAGCCGGGGTGGCGCGTCGGTCGTGGACGGCTGCGGCGTCGGCGTCGTGACCACCTTCTTGCCGGTGGGCACGGTGGCCGGTGGCGGCTGCGGCGCGGGGTCGCGCGGCTTGATCGCCATGCACATGAGTCCGAGCGATACGACTCCCAGCGTACCCAAGCGTCGCCACATGGCAGGCAGCTTAGCTCAGGTTGGGCGAAGCAGCTCTTTCACGCCGGCTTTTCCGGCCACCAGCACGACATCGGCGCGGCCGACGAACAGGCCCGTGTCGACGACGCCCGGCAGGGCGTGCAGAGCCTGATCGAGCTGGGCGGGGCTGGAGATGGGCCCGGTCGCCAGGTCGACGATGAAATTGCCGGAGTCGGTGCGGAAGGGTGCCCCACCCACGTGGCGTAGCTCGGGCTCGCCCCAGGCGCGGAGCACGCTGAAGGTCGTTTGCAGTCCGAACGGCAGCACCTCGAGCGGCAGCTTGCGCGTTTGCCCCAGCAGCTCGACCAGCTTGCTCTCGTCCACGATGATGATGTTCTTCTTCGTGGCGTAGTTGACGATCTTTTCGCGCGTGTGCGCGCCGCCGCCGCCCTTGATCAAATCGAGCGAGCGGCTCACCTCGTCCGCGCCGTCGACGCATACGTCGATCTGCCAGGGGCCGTCGTCGCTCAGCAACGGGATACCGCATTGCACGGCGAGCGTACGGCTCGCGGCGCTGGTGGGTACGCCGACCAGCTTTCGGCCGCCCCGCGCGAGCTCCCCCACGCCTTCGATGAACCAGCGCGTGGTGGAGCCGGTGCCGAGCCCCACCACGCCAGTTTCCGGCAGGTAGGCGAGCGCGGCGAGGGCGGCCTGCTTCTTCATTTCGTCGGACGACATCGGGCGGCTGTATATACTACCCAAAACGCGTGGCGAAGCTCGTTCCTGCAACCTGTCCCAAGTGCGGCGGCAACGTCAAGCTGGACCCCGAGCACGAGTTCGTGACCTGCCAGTTTTGCGGCGCGAGCTCGTTCGTCCAAACCCAAAAGCGGCCGGTGACGCAGTACGTGCACCAACACGCGCTGCCGGTGATCCACGTGCCGCACGCGCAGCTGCAGCGCGGCTGTGCGGGCGCGATCGCGATCGTGGCCGGGCTGCTCGGCGTGGGCGGCGCCATCGCGGGCCTGGTCGCGGCGTACGTGGCCTCGTCGGCCGCTTCGGCGGTCGTGCCGCCAGCCTTCAATGCATCGCCCGCCGCCAAGCCTGCCGTCGCCGCTGACCCCACGGCAGATGAGCCGACCGGCGCGCTCGTCGAAGAGGACTACTTTGCCAACGCCAACCTGGCCAAGGCTCGTTACGAGAAGGTGCTCGGCAAGCCGATCATGGCGCGCTCCTTCACGCTCATGCAGTACTACGCCACGCTCGAGGCTCAGGACCCGAAGAACCACGAGCACATCGACAGCTACAAGCTGTGGGCGAACAAGGTGGAGCGGCCCCAGCCCGTACGGCTGGGTAGCGACAAGGCGCAGATCGCGCAGCTGGTGTTCTCGCTCGACAGCGTCGACTTCGGCGTCGTGCCCAAGGTCATCAAGCAAGCGCTCGGTGAGCTGAAGCTCGAAGAGGGCAAAGTCGCCGTTGTCACGCTCGACCGCGACTCCCAGAGCACGAAGCACGAGCCCATCTGGCGCGTGGTGGTGAACGGCAGTCGCGAAAACGGCGTGGTCGAGTTTTCAATCACAGGCGAAAAGCTGCGCCAGTTCTGAGGGAAAAGCGGTCCAGTGCCGAGTAGCTCGAAAACTGACCCTGGTAGAGCGCCCGGGGTGGCTCAACGGCGTGGCACCCTTTCTTGCGTCGCGCAGTTGGATACGGGCTTCTTTGGTGGCGTTCGTGGCTTCAGGCAGCTGGCTGGTTGGCTGCGCCTCGTACACCGAGGACATGCAGGTGCTAGGCGGCGGCGACGGAGCCACGGCGGGCTCGGGCGGCTCTGACAGCGCCGCCGGTACGACCACGACCGGGGGAAGCAGCGCAGCCGGAACCTCGAGCTCCACGAGCGGCGCGAGCATGGGCGGCGGCGGCACGGGCAGCGGCGGTAAGCCGAACGGCGGCAGCGCGGCGGGTGGTGGCGGCAGTGGCGGCAGCGCCGCGGGCGGTGGCGGGGGCGGTGGCGGCAGCGCGGTGGGCGGCGGCGGCAGTGGTGGCACGGGGGGAAGTGGTGCCGACGATCGATGCCCGACGGATCCGGACAAGACCGAGCCCGGCAAATGCGGCTGCGGCGCGCCGGACGAAGACTCGGTCAACGGCGCCAGCTGCGTGCCGCTGCAGCAGTCGTTGATTCACCGCTACAGCTTCGAAGCCGACGCCAAGGATTCGGTCGGCACCGCGCACGGGACGCTCATCGGCGGCGCCAGCATCAGCGGCGGCGCGCTCGTGCTTGCGGGTGGCAAACAGGCCCAATACCTCGACTTGCCCAACTCGCTCATCAGCGGCCTCACCAACGTGACGATCGAGGCCTTCGTGACCTGGACGGGCTCCGGCTACGGCGATTGGCAACGCATCTTCGATTTTGGCACCAGCGACTTGGGTGAGAACATGCAGGGCTCCGGCAGCAAGTACTTGTTCTTGAGCGCTCGCACGTTCCGCGCCTGCTACACGAGCGCCACCCCCAAGTCGGAGGTTTTCACCGACTCGGGCGTGCCTTTCCCGGATTCGACGCCGACGCAAGTCGCGGTAGTCGTCAACGCCAGCACGAAGAAGCTCGAGCTGTATCTCGAAGGCAATGGCGTCGGCACCACCGCCCTGGATTTGCCGCTCTCCGCGATTCCGGACGTGAACAACTGGATCGGCCGCTCGCAATACGCGCCCGACGACTACTTTGGCGGCAAGATCAGCGAGTTCAGGATCTATGACGCGGCGCTCACCGGACCGCAGCTCAAGACCAGCAAGAAGATGGGCGAGAACACCACCTACCTGAAGAAATAGACCGCGGGTTATACTTAAAGGCTCATGCAACGCTTCTGGACACGCTCTTGGTGGCTCTTGCCGATCTGCGTGTCTTGCGACGGCGGGCTCAAGCTCGTGGTGGTCGAGCAAGCGGATCTCGGCGCGGCCGCGACCGCCGCCACGGGCGGCTCGAGCGCCGGCACTGCCACGCAGGGCGGCATGACGTCGGTCATCCCTCAAGGGGGTAGCTCGCCGCAAGCCGGCTCCGGCCAGAGCAGCGCGGGCGGCATGGGCGGCGAGCCTGACGAGCTGCCACCCGCGGAAGGCGGCGCCGCGGGTAGTCCAGACCTACCGTTTTGGGACCAACCGGCGCGCTACACGGCGTCGTTCAGCGCGTACTCGTTTCCGGATCAGTACGTCCGCTACATCGACAACAAGGCCTTCATCGGGCCGATCGATATGGCCTCGCTCGCCGAGCAAGAGACCGCGAGCTTCGAGATCACGCCCGGCCTCTGGGACGTGAGCTGCAGCTCCTTCCGCGCCGTGAACAAGATCGGCGCTTTCCTTCGGCACGCCAACTCGCGTGTTTACTTGAACCCAGCTAGCGACGAACCGCTGTTCTTGGCCGACGCAACCTTCTGCGAAGTGCCGGGCCTGGCAGATCCGGCAGGGGTGACGTTTCGTTCCTCCAACTATCCCGAGCGAGCGATCCACCTGCGTAACCAAAACGAGCTCTGGATCGACGACGTTCCGGCCAAAGACGACGTCGCGTATCCAGACTTCGCCGCGCAGTCGACGTTCTACAGGCAAAAGGCGCTCAACGAGACCGTGAGTCCTTAACCGCCGCCGCGAAAGTTCGGGCGCAGCTCGAGCCCGATGCCGGAGAAGAGCGAGGGACGTCCCCACACGGCGGCCGTTTGGCCGTCGATCACGATTTCGACGGGTACGCCCGACACCGCCACCCCAGCCTGCGCGGTCACGTTCAAGATGGGCGCGATCTCGAAGGCGGCGCGCGCACCACCCACGCCGACGAATAGCCACTTTGACTGCTGGCGAGTGGCGGCGAGCATGCCGGGCGGCGAAAAGCCTTGCGCCACCACGTGCGCGGCGCCAGCGCCCGCGTAGGCGTCGAGCCGCAGCGCTGGCGTCGGGTTGAAGCCCAGCGCCAGGCCGCCCGCGGCCAGCACCGATTGCAGCTCGGCCGTCGCGCCGTTGAGGCTGGTTTGCGAGCTCGCCGCCGGCAAGCGCACGAGCCCGCGCACCGAGACCGGCTCCAAAACCTGAAAGTCGAGGCTCAGCTGGTAGCTGGAGCCGAAGCTGAATTTTGACCCGGCCTTGTCGAGTCCCACGACGGCGCCGATCGTGAGCGGGCGATACGGTGGCGCGGGCGGGGGCGATGCGGGCGGGGGCAGCGGCGGTGGTGGCGGCGGCGGCGCGGGCTCGGGCTCGGGCTCGCGGCGTGTGAGCAAGCGCACGCGTAGAAGCTCGACGGTGCCGACCACCACCGATTCGGAGCGCAAGTCGGGCGAGCCGCTTTCGGCTTGCACGACGCGCTTGAGCTTTTCGCCCTGGCCGGCGTGACTGAACCAAATGGTAGCGACGCGCCCATCGGACGACAGCACCACCAGCGCTTCGCCGCCGAAGGTGCGCGCCAGCTCTGCCATGCGTGGCTCGTCGGGGTCGACGGGCTCGTCCGTCTGCGCGACGTGCACGGCCAGGTGCAGCTTCTGCACTTCAGCCTTCAGCCGCAGTGACGTGGGCGACTCGTGCTCCGGGAGCAAGAGCACCACGTAGTCACGCTGCGCCTCCTCGCCCCAGCTCGAGGCTGGTCCAAGGGCGCCTAGCGCAACGAGTGCTGCCGCCAGGAGCCGTTTCACTCAGCGCATTGTCACCTGTGGAGCGCTTCGCGCGCCAGCGTCGCGTGCGGCCCGTCAGGGTAGCTCTTGAGGTAGCGCTCGGCTGCGGCCCGAGCCGCCACACGGTCGCCCGATGCCTGGTAGGCCTCGAGTAGGCGGCCCAGCGCCTCGCGTGCGAGCGCGCCGCCGGGCTGCTCTTTCAGGTAGGTGGAGAACCACTCGGCGGCCTGCGCGCCGCTGGCCGAGCGACCGAGCAAGAAGGCAGACATGGCCGCTTGGGGTGAGCCGGCGAAGCGCGCGCGGCACGCCATGAGCGCGTCGCGCGAGACATCCATACGGCCCGCGAACCGGGCGGCGCGCGCCAGCGCGAGCAGGTCATCACCGGCGCCCGATTGGTAGATGCTCGAGAGACCGCGGTGTTGGGCGGCCTTCACCGCGTCCGCGTACTTGCCCGCTGCCTCGAGCTCGCGCCATGACTTTTCGTTGCGCGCGCGGGGCGTGCTGGGCAGCACTTCGTCCGCGGCGGCTTCGTCTGCTTCGGGCGAGAGGCTGTCGACGGAGACGGGCGTCGGCTCTGCCGGGGCGGGCGCCGCGCTATCCGTGACGGCCGTGGCGACTTCCACCATTTGGTGTGCCGAGACGAAGCGGGTGCCACGGAACGCCGGACCGCGCACCGCGACCGTGCCCTCGGTCACGCTCACGCGCAGCGGCTTCTCTCTGCCCGACACCCAATCGACCACGAACTCGGTGCCGATGGCTTCGACCTCGTAAGGGCCCGCCGCCACGCGCCAGGTGGAGCCGTCATGGTGGTGCACCTTGAGCTTCACGGCTCCGCGATCCAAATGGACGAGGCCTCCCTTAGCATGCACGAACTGCACGCGCGCCGCCGACTCCGCCTCGAGCCGCACGGAGGAGCCGTCTTCGAACTTGCGCTCTTCGACCGTGGCGCTGCTGGTTGCGATCCACTCGCCCGCCGGCATGGCCGCCACGGGCGCGGGCGTCGCCTGATCTTTGCCGAGCTTGTAAGCCAGGCCGCCGCCGACCAACGCGAAGCCCGCCGCCAACGCGAAGGCGACCTGCAGCCGCTGCACCGTTTGCTTGCGCTGCACCGAGCGCTGCCGCAGCGTGCCGCGCACTCTCTGCTCGAGCCGGTTGATGTTCGGCGATTCGTGGGGCTGGGCTTCCAGCTCTCGTGCGTACGTTTCGAGTAGACGCGCTACCGGATCGGTCACGATAGCCTCCCCTCTTCGCCTAGCCAGATGCGCAGCGTGGTGGAGCGCTTGGCGAGCTTCAGCAGATGGCGCTCGCCCCGGCGCAAGCGACGTTTGAACGTGCTGCTCGAGATGCCCATCACTCCGGCCGCGTCGTCGACGGTGAGCCCGTCGACGCGGTAGAGCAATACGGCGATCTTGTCATCGGGGCGGAGCAAGTTGAGGATTTCGTGGATGGATTGAAAAGCCGCGCGCGCTTCGACGTCACCCGGCGTGCTCGGCAAATCCGGCAGCACGCCGCTGGGTGACAGCGACAACCAGCGACGACGGTATTGCTTCTGCAGACGACGCTTGGCCGTGATGACGGCGATGCCGGTGACCCAACCTGGCAAGGCTGCGGGCTCTCGCAGCTTGTCGATCGCCTCGAGCGCGTCGACGAATACGTCGTGAACCAGGTCTTCCATGTCGTCGCTGGGGCCGAGCAGGCGTTTCAGCGTCCGTTCTACTCGGCCTGAGTACATCTCGAAGAAACGTCGCGTGACCGCGGGGTCCGAGCGACGCAGCCCTTCCACCATCGCCGTGACGGCGAACGTCGCCGCAGCGTCGTCTAACGGGGGCTCGGTCGAGCCGCCCGAGGCGAGACGCAGCGGACTGGGTGTGGTGGTCCGGGCTGCCAACATGCGTAGTCTAGGGCAATCGGCTTTCTAAACCAGTACGAGAATGCGAGTCGTGTGCAGTCCGTAGAAGAAGCCACCTGTGGACCCGGGAAAGGTCAGGATTCTTCGCGCGCGCTCTCTTTGGAGTGAGGCCAAAACCTACAAAGTCTCCGCACATTTGCGCGCAAAAAAAAGATGACCCGAATCGAGCGCCAGCGTGGGCGGCTGCACGTTCTTGGTCACCTCCGCCCCTCGCCCAGGCGCCCCCGCGTCGATCGTTGGCTGAAGCGCGATCGTCGGAACGAGGACTCTCGAGACTACTGCGCCAACTTGGCGTCGATCACGTCGAGCTGGAAGAAGTTGCCGTCGTAGACCTTGGGGTAGGGCTGAATGCCTTCGACCGTGATCGAGCAGTTGCGAATTTCGCCGCCGTTGAGGTCGTCGAAGCTGAAGGTGATCTTGCTGCCGCCGGCGACCGTGATGTTGAACTCTTGATCGATCGCGTCGACGCGGTGCGGTGGGTGCACCTTGACGCCGTTGAGGTAGTACGTGTGGGCAGGCTGTTCGATCTTGAGCTCGTAAACGTTGAACGTCACCTGACCGGCGTTCGCGAAACCGTCGCAGTTGTCGTACACGCTGATGGTGGTTCCCATCTGCGAGTTTTTGCCTGGTACCAGCTGGCACTCGGCCGGGTAGTCGCGCGGCTCGATCGCGCCGCGGATGCGCAGCGTGACGTCGTAGTTGTGGCCGGCCATGCCGCCGATCTGAATCGTCTTCTTTTCGGCGAAGCGCGCCTTGTTGGAGTCGGGCCAGCAAATCTCTCCGGAGTTGCACTGGCCGTCGGTCAGCGAGTGGCCGTCGACGTAGCCGCACGGGTTCTCGTAGCGCCAGCCCTTGAGGTTCTTCACCGCGTCGTCGATCTCGGCTTGCGGGTTCACGCCGGTGCCGCCAGTGCCCGCCATCGCGGTGTCGCCCGCCGTTCCCGAGCCGCCGGTGCCAGCCGTCGCGCTGGTGCCGGCCGAGGAATTCGTACCGCCGTTCGTACCGGTGCCAGCTTCGCTGCTGGTGCCTGCCGTGCTGCTCGTGCCTGCCGTGCTGCTGGTGCCTGCCGTGCTGCTGCTGGAGCCACCGTTCGGGATCACGCTGCTGCCTGCCGTGCCGGTGCTGTTGCTACCGCCGGAACCACCCTGACCGAGGTTCGCTGGAAACGACGGCAAGTCCGAGCAACCGCCCCACGCCAGAGCTGCTCCGCCAATCACGAAATATGCAAACTTGTTCATGATATTTCTCCCAGCTCGCTCGTCACCAGAGAACCGTTAGACCGGCGTTCGCGACGTTGACGTTCTGTGTCTCGCCGAAATACCAGGTGTGCTTGGCGTGAAAGTATTCGAGCGCCAGCACGAGATGCTCGCCGACCGAGTAGTTGATGCCGGCCGAAATGCCTTGCTGCGTCTTGATCGGATCGAAGCCGTTCTTCTTCGCAGCCACGAAGTCGTTGTCGGTCGCGAACACGCGCGTGATGCCGTAGCCGACGTTGAGCATGACCGGCTGGAAGTTGAGGCCCAGCACGAAGTAGTAGCCGTCGAACTTGCGGGGCTTCGGCGCTTGCGGGTCGTGCTTCACGCCGTTGATGTCTTCGCCCATGTCCTGGTCGAACACCGCCGGCGTATTTTCGAAGGCGTTGTTCATACCCAGGCCACGGCCCTGGAACATCGAGAAACCGGCTCGCGCATGCATGATCTCGGTCCAAAAACCGACGTTCATACCCCAGGGGGTAACGCTGGTGGGGTCGTAGGGCGTGCGCGGCGTGCGCGCCGGGTTGCCCTCTTCTTCCATCTTTTGGACCATGCCGTTGGCGAACGCGTGAAAGTTGCTCTTCACGCCCGAGAGCACGAAGTCCGCGTCGTAGTCGAGCTCGCCTTCGAGGCGAGGCAACGGTGTCTTTTCGTACTTGCCGGGCGCGTTCACCGGATCGAACAAGCCGACCGACAGCTGAAAGCCAGCCAGCGTCGGCGTGTTGTACGTGAGCTGCGGGTTGAAACCGGCGAAGATTACGCCGTAACCCACCATGCCGCAGGTCGGGTCGCTGTTATCGGCCGCGCACGGGTAGCCGAGGCCGTTACCGTGCTGGTAGTTGAAGTCGAGCGAGATGGCGCCGCGCATGAACAGCGCGAGGGAGCGGCCGGCGAGCAAGCCGCCCCAGGGACCTTCGAGCTTGACGTAGCCCTGGCGAATGTCGGGGTTGTTCGCGGCAGCTTTGGTGCGCGACGTACCGATCGTGTTCCAGATCTCGAAATGCGCGGTGGCGTTGGTGTTGTCGGTGATCTTCAGCTTGCCGCTGAAGCCGAGCACGTTGCCCAAGAAGCCGCTGCGCAGGCGCAGTGTCTCGATGTGGTTGTTCTTGTCGCTCTGCACCGATTCGAGACCGGCGCCGGCGGCCAAGTTGTGCGCTGGCGGCATGCCATTGAGCGGTGGTTTGGAGGGGTACCCGTCGCCGTTCAGGTAGCTGAGAAAGGCGTTGACGCGGCCGTTGGTCGAGAACTCCCAGGTGTCGCCCTTGGCGATCGTCAGGTCGGCGCGTGCGTCCGGAGCGTGGGCCAGCACGCCGAGGGTGGTCAGGGCCGCCCAGAGCAAGCCGCCGCGTGCACGGGAGCGAGAACCGGTTTTGGGGGAGGGAACGCGATCGAGCGCCGAATTCATCTCTGGTTTTTCGGGGGGGAGCGGGCGTTGGCGGATAGACCCCAGGCATCGAGCCTGGCGGCCAAGGTGCGGTGTAAGAGCCGCTCCTCCCCTTTCGATCGGTCCAATTTCTGTTTCACGCCCAACCGGTCAGCTGGCTACCGGCGGCGCTTTACAGGCCCGGCTACTTCTGACAGTTGGGGCAGAAGCACGAAGAGCGCGTCGCAATGACCACGCGGCGAATCGGGGTCGCGCACGTGGGGCACGGCTCGTTTTCGCGGCCGTAGACGCGGCGCTCGTTTTGGTAGCCGCCGTCCGAGCCGTCCGGCGTCACATAGTCACTGATGCTGGAGCCGCCGGTCTGGATCGAGCGGCGCATGACCTTTTGCGCGGCGGCGACGATGGCGGTGCACGCCTCTGCATCGACGCGGCGCGCGCTGCGGCGGGGACTGACGCCGGCCAGAAACAAGGCTTCGTCCGCGTAGATGTTGCCGATGCCCGCGATCACGGCTTGATCGAGCAAGAGCGACTTGATCGGGATCTTGCGCGCGCGAGCGGCCTCGTACAGGTGATGGCCGTTCGCCACGAGCGCGTCGATGCCGAGCTTCTCGAGCCGCTCGTCGGTCTTGCCGGCGCCGATCAGCAGCACCTTGCCGAATTTGCGTACGTCTCGAAAGAAGACGCGCGGCCCGCGATCGGCGAATTCGAATTGCAGGTGCGTGTGCTCATCCGGCTCGAAACCGCGGGGCTTTTCCGTCTTCTTCGAGCGGCGATCGGGCGCCCGCATCAGCCGGATGCTGCTCGCGCCTTCGCCGAAGAGCTGGCCCGTCATGCCCAGGTGCAAGAGCAGGCTCCCACCTCCGCTCAAGCGCGCGAGCAGGTACTTGCCGTGGCGATCGAGCCGTTCGACGCTCTGGCCGCGCAGCTCTTGGACGAGCTTTTGGGGACTCGTGAGGAAGAAGTAGCTCGGTTTGGTCGTGACGACGCGCGCGATTTTGCGGCCGACCAGCAGCTTGCCGATGCGGCGGCGCGTGACCTCGACCTCGGGCAGCTCCGGCATCAGTCTTTGCTGGTGGGAGCCACGGCCGGCGACGAAGGTGCGACGTAGCCGGTGGGCGGCTGCAGGCCGGTGTCTTTGCGCATCAAGTAGAAGAAGTCGCGTCGCTGCTTCTTGCGGATGTACTCGTCCGGCGAGTACTCGAAGCCGTCGGCCAGCGCCACGGCCTTGCGCTCGGCGGCGGAGTCGCCCGGCTCGAACGTGACGAACTTGGGGTAGCTCCAGTTCACGTCCAGCTGGGCGACGTCCACTGCGCCGCAGTGGTGCATGCCGTCCGCGAGCACACGCGCGGTGCTGTGGTTGGTGATGGAGACGTAAAGCACGTCGCGTGCCGCGTTGAGGCCGATGGCCGAGCGGCGGATCACGGTGTCCCCGTCGAGCGTGGCGCCCCACTTCAAGCCTTTGCCGCCGATCAGGCCGGGATGCAGCTTGTCTTGGCTCCACATGCACTCGGGAGCTTGGCGCAACCAGCGCATCTGCGGCTCGTCTGCGGCGATGTCGTGCCAGGGCGCGATGCGCACCGAGTCGTCGTTGTACACCGCGATGGTGCAGGCGTTGGGCTTGGGCTTGACGAGCGTCACGCCGTCGATCTTCATCCCGTAGCCGCCGTGCTCGGTCATGAAGCCGCCGTTGAAGGCGCCCAACAGCTCTTCGTCGTGAGCTGCGGGGATGAGCGCGCTGCGCTCGTACTTCTCACCTTCGGGTGAGTCGGCAGCGGGCTCGCGCGTGCCCGCCACGGCGTACAGACGCACGCGCCGCAAGTCGACCGCCACCACGAACACCTCCGCCCAGGAGCGCCCGGCGTCGGGGTGCAGCAGCGTCTTCATCATGTACGGCGGCTCGCCCGGCCGACGCGGGTCGAGCATGGGCACCCATTTGCCGTCACCCGGCGCCGACCAAGCTTTGGGCCAGGGGCCCGGGTCAGCCGGGGCAAAGGGCGGCAGCGCGGGTGCGCCTCCTGCTGCTGCGGCGCTGGCCGACGCCGCGGTCGCGAGCGTCGCGGTGACGGCTGCCGGCACCTGCCAGTGCGCTTGCGGCTTCTCATTCTTGCGGGTGAAGCGGTTGAGGCGATCTTCGACCGCGTAAACCAGGTCTTCCAGGTGGGCGACGTTGTCGACGCCGATCACCGCGCGCAGGCTATTGGCGACCAGCGGCCCGGCCCACTCGAAGCGGTGGACGGCCCAGTACGTCAGGCCGACCAGCCCCACGCCGCCCGCCACGAGCCAGAGCAGGACCCGGCGCCAGCGCCCAGGGCGTCGCGACGGGCGCTCGGACCTTTTGGAGGAACGCAGCGAGGCCGACGCCTGAACCATCCTCGGCCCATACCACAGTATAAGGGGAGCCGATGCTGGTTCGGGCTCTGCTGCTTGCCCTTTCGCTGGGGCTCGTCGCGCGCTCCGCCCAGGCACAGCAGGTCTCGGTCTCCAAGCTCGAGCCGGCGCCGGACATCTCGGCGCTGGTGGGGCGGCCGCTGACTCGCATCGAGGTGAGCCTCGTGGGTAGCCGCTGGCTCGGCGAGCGCCCGAGCGTGAGCGCCGCGGTGGGGCAAGTCTTGTCACCCGAGCTGGTGCGACGCTCGCTCGACGAGCTGCTGGACACCGGCAAGTTTGCCGACGCTCGAGCGCAGGTCGAAGCGGACGGCGACGGCGTCCTGCTGCGGTTCCTGGTCACGCCGCGCCGCGTGATCGCCGACGTGCGCGTGACCGGCGGCGTGTTGGCGGACGACGTGCTGTTGCGTGCCGTCGGGGTCCAGGTCGGGCGCGAGCTTACGGCGGACGACTTGACGCGCCTCGAAGCGCGCTTGCGCCAGGAGCACGCGCGGCGTGGCTTTCCAGACGCGCGCGCCACCCTGCAAGCCATCGACACGGACGACCCGCTGCGCGTGGCTCTGCGCATCGATCTGGTGCCGGGCGCGCCGAAACGCATCCAAGAACGGCGTTTTTACGTGTGGCCCGACCCGAAGGAGCCGGTGCTGCGCGTGTTGCTCGACTCTTACCCGCAGAATCGCGGTGACCGCGCCGACGAGGAGCAGCTGGACGACGCGGACCACAAGCTCGAAGCGCTGCTGCGCGCGCGCGGCTTTCACCGTGCCACCGTCGAGCATCAGCTGGTGCCGGATGCTCACGAGAATGTCGTGCTCAAGGTCAACGTGCGCGCGGACCAACGCATGCGCGTCTCCTTCGAAGGCAATCGGCTGTTCGACGACGACGAGCTCCTAGCCGTGCTGGAGCTGGAAGAGACCGACGACCGTGCGCCGGAAACGCTGGCCGAGAAGCTGCGCCAGCACTACCTGACGCGCGGCAGGCTCGACGTCACCGTCACGCCGAGCGTGCGCACGCGCCGCGGCTCGCCCGTGAGCGATCTGGTCTTCACGATTCGCGAAGGCGACGCGCTGCGCGTGACGGCGCGCCACTACCCGTGCCTGACGCGGCACAAGCCGGCAGAGGTCGACGCGGAAATCGACAGCTTCTTGGCGGAATTGCCGGGTGGCGAGCTGCTCGGCCCCGTCGATCCCCGCGTCAGCGAAGATGCGTTTGGGCCTCGGCAAAACGCCGGCATGCGCCACGCACCGCGCGACTTCAACCCGTACAGCTACTACGTGCCGGACGTGTACGAGAAGGCGGTCGACCACCTGCGCGATCTGTATCGCTCGGAAGGCTACCTTTCGGCCAGCGTCGGGCCTCTTTCACTGGTGCGCCGCACCTGCGATCGCACGTCACCGCCCGGCCAATGCTTGGCGGCGCCGCAGCTCATACCGCCGACCGCGTGCGCCTATGACGAGGTTGGCGTGCCGCTCGAGCCGCCTGCGCCCGACCCCACGCTGGGTTGTGTGCCCGATCCGAAGCACGGCAAGCACTGCGCGAACGAGGCCGAGCTCTTCTTGCCGATCCGGCTCGGCCCGCGCACGTATTTGTACGACGTCGCGTTCGAGGGCAACAGCGCGCTGGTCGAGAGCAAGCTGTTCAAGGCCTCGCAGCTGAGCATCAACGTGCCGCTCAGCCAAGCCGAGCTCGACCGGGCGCGCCGGCGCATTTTGGACGAGTACGCCGAGCAGGGCTTCGCCTTCGCGGACGCGGAGGTGGAGCTGGATTTGTCTCCGGATCGCACCCGGGCACGCGCTCGCTACGTGGTGAGCGAGCGTGAGCGAGTGCGGATTTCGCGCATCGTCATCAAGGGCGCCAACATCACCAGCGAGCGGCTGATCCGAAGCCGCCTGGCGCTCAAACCGGGCGGCATCTACCGGCGTAGCCTGGTGCGGCGCACCGAAGAGCTTTTGGCGACACTCGGCGTATTCGGCAGCGTGAGCGTCGGTTTCGAGGATCCGTACGTACCGGCGCGCGAGAAAGTGGTGGTGATCAGCGTCGAAGAGCGCATGCCGCAATACGTGGACGTGCGGCCCGGCCTGTCCAGCGGCGAGGGCTTTCGCATTTCGTTCGAGTACGGGCACCGCAACCTGGCCGGAGAAGCCATTGCGTTCACGTTGCGTACCCAGCTCAATTTCTTGCCGCAGCAGTTCATCATCGAAGACGACGTGCGCGCCAAGCACGAGTCGGTCGATACGCGCTTCGGTCGCCACAACTCGGCCAGCGTGGAGTTCCCGGACATCGGCCTGGGCCCGCTGTTTCGCCTGAACGTCGAAGCCATCGACGTGCGCGACAACGCACGCGACTACAGCTTGGTGAAGGACGCCTTCATTCCGACCGTGGTTTTTCGGCCCGAGCGGCGGCTGTCGGCGCAGCTCGGTGGCTCGCTGGAGCTGAACACGGCGAGCATCTTGGGCGACACCGGCGGCCTCGAAAAATACATCCAAAAGACCGGGCAGCTCACGACGTTCCGCGTCCCCGAGGGCACGACGTTCGTGGTCGCAGAGCGCGCGTCGGCCACCTGGGATCAGCGCGATGTGCCGCTGGACGCGACGCGCGGCTTCTTGATCTCCGGCACCGTCGAGCACGTGCACGCCAAACCGGTAGGCGACAACAGCGCCTCCAAGACCGGGCCGTTCGCGGCGGTGGTGAGCGATTTCATGCAGTACACTTCGCGCGTGGCCGGCTACGTGCCCTTGAGTAAGAAGGGCATGGCGCTGGCGCTGTCGTTTCGCTGGGGCCTCAACAGCCAGCTGATCGAGCGCTCGCACACCTACCCGGATCGCCTGTTCTTCATGGGCGGCGTGGATACCATCCGCGGCTTCACCCAAGACTCACTGATCCCGGAAGACATCGCGCAGCAGCTGCTCGACGCGCACTCATTGGCCCGGTCGGACCCGGGCGACAACGAGCTGCTCACCGTCGACCGCATCCTCATTCGCGGTGGCGACATTTTCATCAACCCGCGAGCGGAGCTGCGCATCCCACTCAGCGGCAGCGTGCAAACAGCCTTATTCGTCGACACCGGCAACCTGTGGAGCTCGCTGCGCGCCTTCGAAGACTTACCCTTCCGCCTCCGCTACGCCGCCGGCACCGGCATCCGCATCTCGACGCCCGTCGGCCCGCTCGTCTTCGACTACGGTTTCAACATCGACCGCGTCTTGGACGAGATCGCTCCGTCGCGAAAGCGCCAACGCTTCTGGGAATCGCTCGGAGCCTTTCACTTCTCGATCGGTCTATTTTAACCTCCGCCCCTTGCCCGATGGCCTCCCGACCTTCGTGTTTCAGTGCCGCAGTAGGCGCTCGGCCTCGCCGAGTTTGTCTCGGGCCTCCTCCCGATCGCGGATCGTGATCTGATCTTCCAGGACGGTTGAGGTGGTTCCGGCTCGCGCTTTGCGCGAGCTCGCAACCTGAACAGCGCTCCGCTTTGCCGGTCGAACAGGGGCGACGGACCCGCTCGGGGTGACGGATCTTTCGACCGAGCTACTGCGCTGCGGCTGCGGGCGTGTGGCGATCGAGGGGCCAGCGTGCCGACGGGATGGGGAAGGCGGGCTTGGCGAAGAGGTAGCCTTGGCCGTAGTGAGCGCCGGTGTCGAGGACGGCGCGTAGCTCTTCTTCGGTCTCGATGCCCTCGGCGACGACTTTGGCGCCCAGCTCTTCACAGAGGGAAACCACTTGGCGCACCAAGATTTGTTGGCGGCGGCTCTTCTCGATGCCGCGCACGAGCGCCAGGTCGAGCTTCACCACGTGCGGCTCGAGGTCGACTATGCGCTTCAAGTTCGAGTGACCGGCGCCGAGGTCGTCGACGACCAGGTAAGCGCCGCCACGCGAGCAAATCTCTTTGAGCACGCCCGCGCACAAACCAAAGTAGCTGAATGCGGCCGACTCGGTGATCTCGAGGTACACGGCGCGGTCGTGAAAAAACAGCGGATCGTCGGGCCGTACCAGCCAGCCATCGCTGAGCTCGTGCGGGTGCAAGTTGACGAACAGCGGCGCGTCGGCGCAACGACCGAACGCGACTTCACGGATCTTGCGGCCCAGCGGGCCACAAGCGCGCTCGGCCTCGGCTTGTTGAAACAGCACCAGCGGGTTCTTGAACTCCGGCCAGCGGCAACGCGTGAGCGCCTCGTACGCAAACGGAAAGCCCGTCTGCATGTCCACAATCGGCTGGAAGACGACGTCGATGTCCCCGGTCGTGAGGTCGTGCACGCTCGTGGCTTTGACGCTCGACCCCGAGACTGGTCGCTGAAAATCTCCGGGAGGAGGCTTCGTGCTCGCCAATGCCATCTTCTGCGCCCTCCTCCGTGAACGGCACGAAATGAGGTGTCATTAGTTGGTCGCCCCAGAATCTTGTCGTCTCGCGCGTCTCAGCCCGGGACTTCAACTCCGGCCTTTGGCTTTGAGTATTTTCGCGAGCTCTTTCGAAGGCGCTCGCCCCAAGTCGTCGAGCACCTCTTTGGCTGCGAAAGCCCCGGTTTCGGCGCCTCCCTCCATCCATCCCTGGAAATCGGCCGAGGTGTGCTCACCGCAGAAGTGCACGTTGCCTTCGCGCTCGCCCTCGTGGCCCCAAAACGACCACTGACCCGGCAAATAGCAGGTGTAGCTGCCCTCGCTGAATTCGTAGCTGGGCCAGTGCATCCGGCGCGCGCTACCCGTGCGATAAGCGCCCTGCGTGCCCGGAAAGACTCTCTCCACGTCGGGCAGGATCGTCGCGTAGTAATCCTCGGGCTCACCAGCCCCCACATCGACGCCGGCGTCGCCGCCGAGGAAGTTGGTCAAAATGCCACGCTTGCCGGGCTGGCCCATGGAGCTGTCCCACAGCTGTTGCAGCGCCAGGTCGCTCGTGACGGTGCCGCTCTTTTGGAGCTCCTCGCGCCACACACGGCTGTCGAACTGGCCCATCACCTTGGCGTTGGTGCCGTAGCCGAGCTCATCGATGATCTGGCGCTTGAGGTCGCTGAGCGGCACGCTCAGCTCGAGCTTGCGCAAGATGCTGTACGGCAGCGCCAGCACGACGTGATCGGCGTGCACTTCGCTCTTGCTGCCGCTCTTGGTGTCGGTGAGCAGCAGCTTGTAGCCGCGGTCGTCACCTCCGCTCAGCGCGGTCAGCTTCAGGTTGAGGCTCAGCACGCCGTCGTTCAGCTTCGCCGCCAGGCGCGTCGCGAAGGCGTCGCTGCCTTCGCGTGCATGATAGCGCTCGTCCGACTCGCCGAAGATGCGAAACGGATCGGGTTCGTCCGAGCCGATGAGATACAAGAGGTTCAGCGCCGATTGCCGCTCGGTCTCGAGCCCGAATTCACCGCGGTAAGCGCACGTCAGAATCGCGTGCAGCTCGGGGTAGGTCTCGGGGGGCACGTTCTCTGCGAGCCAATCGGAGAGCGCGCTGCGATCGAGCTCGTTGAAAGCGGTGTCGTCGTCTTCGTTGTCGGCGGCCGCGACCGCGTCGGCCATGGTCGGCGCCACCGCCGTGAACTGCTCCACGATCGTGGCTTCAGGCACCTCCGCCCCGGCCACGAACCAGACGTCCGGTTGGATCTCCGGATCGAGGCGATCGTCGAGCGTGATGTCCAGCTCCTTGGCGAGCGCGATCAGCGCGGCGTGGTTGGAGTCGATCAGCTCGCCGCCGAGCTCGAAGACTTGGTCGTCGTAGGCGTCGTCGCGCGCCGTGAACATGCGCCCGCCGACGCGTCCGGACGCCTCGTACAGACTGACGTCCACGCCGGATTGCTGCAGTCGGTAGGCGCAGTGCAGCCCGGCGATGCCCGCGCCCACGACCGCCACTCGCTCGCTACCCGGTCGCTTCTCGTCGCCCTGACCGGCGCAGGCCGAGAGCGCACCAGCCGCCGCCAGCTGTGCGGAGCCCCATGTCAATTGCCGGCGCGTCAAATGAAAGCGCCCGACGTCCGAGCCGCGCGGTCTCGAGGGACGCTCGGCGAGCACGCTCGCCACAATTCTCCGCAGCTTTCCGAACAATCGCGTCTTGGCCATAGGCGACGCGCATCCTAGGCCTTGACCCGGCGCCGTCTCAACTCCACATGGCCGTGGCGTCCGCGTCATTTTCCATGGTCCAAGCTGCCGCCGAGCCTCCCGCCTCCGAGCCCGTCTTCGGGCTCGCCGCCGTCGACCCCGTGGCCGCGCGCCTGCCGTTCGGGTTGTGGGCTCAGTTTGGGCGCCAGTCGCGCCGCTACGCCGCCGGGCTATTCCTGCTTGCGGTGTATCAGTACGCCCAGTACTGGTTCGATACTCGCTTCAGCCGCGCCATCAACCTGGCGGATCACCACCAGCGAGAGGCGGCCGTAGAGCTCGGTATCTGGCTGATCGCGGTGGCGCTCGCGGCGTTCGGTGTGCGCGTGCTCTCGCGCGTGGCCGTGTTCAATGCCGGGCGCAACGCCGAGTACGAGCTGCGGCGTGTGCTCTCGGCCAAGCTGCTCACGCTCGGGCCCTCCTTCTACCGGCGCATGAACACGGGCGAGATCATGAGCCGCGTCACGAACGACCTGACGCAGGTACGGCTGCTGCTCGGCTTCGGCGTGCTGAACGTGATCAACACGGTGTTCGCGCTGGTGAGCGCGCTGTGGGTGATTCTACCCATGTCGCCCAAGCTCACGGCGGCTGCCATGGTGCCGTTGCCGCTGCTGCTCTTGGTCACGCGCTGGTTCTCGGGTGGCTTCTTCACCCGGACGCGCGATGCACAAGCAGCCCTGGGGGAGATGAGCGGGCGCGCGCAGGCCAGCATCGCCGGCGTGCGCGTGGTGCGCTCCTTCGCGCTCGAAGATCGCGAGGCCGAAGCTTTCGAGGTCGTGAACCAGAAGTATCTGGAAAAGAGCCTGGGCCTGGCGCGCCTGCGCGGATCCATGACTCCCATTTTGCAGGTCACGCTGGCGCTCGGCGTGTTGGTCGTCTTCTGGTACGGCGGGGACCTGGTGATGCGTGGCGAGCTCGATAAGGGCCAGTTTTTGTCGTTCACGCGAGCCCTGGGCCGCCTCACGTGGCCGTTGATGTCGCTCGGCTTCATCGTCGGTATGTTGCAGCGTGGTCGCGCGTCGTACTCGCGCCTCTCGGACATCTTCAAGGCAGAGCCGGACATTCAGGACGGCCCGCTGCACCCCCGCTCGCTACCGCCGGGCCTCGTGGTGAAGAACCTGAGCTTTGCTTACGGCGACCGCACGGTCGTGAACGGCGTCTCTTTCGAGCTGGAGGCAGGCAAGTCACTGGCTATCGTCGGCCGCACGGGCGCCGGCAAGTCGACGCTGGCTTTGTTGCTCGCTCGCCTGTTGCCGACTCCCGCCGGCAGCGTGCGCCTCGGCGGCGTCGATGTGTGCGATCTGCCGCTTTCGCTGGTGCGCCGCACCGTCGGCTACGCGCAACAAAATGCGTTTCTGTTCAGCACCACCGTCGGCCGCAACATCGCATTCTGTTTGGACGACCCGGATTCGGCGGAAGCCAGCGAGCGCGCCGAGCGCGCGGCGGAAGAGGCGCGCATCGCCGAAGAAATCCGCGAGCTGCCGGACGGCTTCGACACCGTGGTCGGTGAGCGCGGCGTCCAGCTTTCGGGCGGCCAAAAGCAGCGCACCGCGCTCGCGGCCGCCTTCGTCTCCGAGCCGCAGATCCTGGTTTTGGACGACCCGCTGAGCGCTGTCGACGCCCGCACCGAGCGCGGCATTTTGGATGCCATCGATCGCCAACGACGGGCGCGCTCGCTCATCCTCATCACGCACCGCGTGGCCGCCGCCGCGCACTGCGACGAAATCATCGTGCTCGACCAGGGGCGCATCGTGGAGCGCGGCACGCACGACGAGCTGCGCCGCGCCGGCGGCCTCTACGCCGCGTTCGCGGAAGAGCAGCGCATCGAGCGGGAGCTGCAAGCGCTCGAGGGCGAAGCGGTCGAGCCGGCGCCGCCCACGACCGCGCCGGGAGCGGTGGAGGCCAGCCCATGAGCCCCGCCGCCCCCAAGCCGGCGCGCAACACGCGTGCCGCGGCCGCGCTCAAGGCCTTCCACGAAGAAGAACGCTTCGGTAACGCCTACGATTTCCAACTCTTCAAGAAGATGTGGCCATTCGTCAGGCCTCATCAAAAATTGCTCTGGCTGTCGCTGGCGGTGATTTTGTTCACCTCTGCCGGCGCGCTGGTGCGCCCGCTCATCATGCGCCACGCCATGGATGCAGGCGTGGTCGCCGGCAACGCGCGCGAGCTGATGAAGGGCGGCATCTTGCTGGCCAGCGTACTCGTGATCGAGCAAGTGCTCGGCTTCGCGCAGATGTACGCGATGCAGGTGGCGGGCGCGCGCGCCATGTCCGACCTGCGCGGCCACGTATTTCGCTTCTTGCATCGGCAGCGCCTGGGCTTCTTCGACCGGCAGCTAGTCGGCAAGCTGGTGTCGCGCGTCACCAACGACGTCGACGCCATGCTCGAGCTGTTCGCGTCCGGCGCGCTGCTGTCGCTGGGCGATCTGATCAAGCTGCTGGGCATCATCGTCTTGATGATGTCTTTGGATTTGCGGCTTTCGCTGATCGCCTTCGTCGGGGTCCCGCCGGTTGCGCTGCTCGTCGTGTTCGTGCGCCGGCGCATGCGCGAGGCGTTTCGCTCCATTCGCGGCGGCACTGCGCGCATGAACGCAACCACCAACGAGCAGGTCACGGGTATGACCGTGATTCAGGCGTTCAGTCGTCAAGCCGCGGCCGCGCGCGAGTTCGACGAAGTGAACGCGCAGTACCGCGACGCCAACAACTCCGCCATCAAGTGGGACGCGATTCAAGACGCCGCGATCGACACGATCAGCGCCATCTGTCTGGCTTCCATCGTCGTCTCGCTCGGCTATCGGCCGGTCAGCTTCGGCACGCTCGTCGCGTTCGCTGCCTACATCAAAGAGTTCTTCGACCCGATCAGCGCGCTCGCCCAGCGCTACACGCTCTTGCAGAGCGCGATGGCGGGTGCCGAGCGCGTCTTTGGCCTGCTAGATGCCCCGGATCTGGATTGTCCGCCGCTCGAACGCGGAGACAGCGGCGACGAGAGCTTCGACGTGGAGCTCGACCACGTCGACTTCGAGTACAAGCCCGGCGTACCGGTGCTGCGCGAGCTCACCTTCAAGGTGCCGCGCGGCGAGAAGGTCGCCCTGGTCGGCCCGACTGGCTCCGGCAAGACCACGATTACGGCGCTCTTACTGCGCCTCTACGAGATCCAGCACGGCTCCGTGCGCGTGCGCGGCAAAGACGTGCGTCGTTACGATCGCGAGTCTCTGCGCCGGCAGTTCGCGGTCGTGCCGCAAGACGTTTACCTGTTTCCCGGCAGCGTGCTCAGCAACATCGCCGCCGGAGAAACGCCTGATCGCGCCCGCGCCGAGCAGGTGCTGCAGCGCCTCGGTGCTTACGAAGTATTCGCACGTCGCGAGCAGGGGCTCGACACGCCCGTCGCCGAGCAAGGCAAGAACTTCTCCACCGGTGAGCGCCAGCTGATCGCCTTCGCGCGCGCCATGTACCGCGACGCGCCGATCCTGATCCTCGACGAAGCCACCGCCAGCATCGACAGCGACACCGAATCCCGACTGTCGCGCGCGCTGCAAGAGCTGATGCGTGGTCGCACCGCGCTCATCATCGCGCACCGCCTCAGCACCGTGCGCGCCGCCGACCGCATCCTCGTGCTCCAACGCGGTCGCCTCGTCGAACAAGGCAGCCACGACGAGCTCATCGCGCAGGGCGGGTTGTACGCGCGCCTGCACGAGCTGCAGTTCAGTCGCGAGCACGCCTCGGGCACTGCCGTACCGATCGCTGCGGAAGCCGTACCGGCCGAGTAAGGGTGGGGTGCCGAACGCGGCCCCTCAGGATCCTTCGCAGTCGTAATCCCATTGCGGCGTGTCCCCCATTCCATCGCCAAGAAGTTCTTCCGAACGTAAGAACTTGGGTGAACGCGCGATGCGCTTCGGGACCCCAGGTATCATCGGACGTCCACGAAGCTAATT
>DASZTA010000044.1:0-117019 GCA_035548415.1 Polyangiaceae bacterium | reverse complement strand
ATCTTCGTCGCGAACCGGATGTCGAGGTCGTTGCGGACCTCCTCCGGGATCTCGAGGACGTCCTTGCGGTTGCGCTCCGGCAGGAAGACGATCTTGATGCCGGCGCGGTGCGCCGCGATCACCTTCTCCTTGATGCCGCCGACCGGCAGCGAGTGACCGCGGAGGTCGATCTCGCCGGTGATCGCGACGTCGTTGCGGATCGGGCGCCGCGAGAACACCGAGGCAACCGCGCAGGCGAGGGCAACGCCCGCGGACGGGCCGTCCTTCTTGATCGCGCCCTGCGGCAGGTGGATGTGGAGGTCGCTGTTCGCGATCTTGTCCGCATCGATGCCGAGGCGCGTCGCGTTCGCGCGCACCCACGACACGGCGGCCGCGGCGCTCTCCTTCATCACGTCGCCCATCTGGCCGGTCAGGCGGATGTCGCCCTTGCCGGGATAGATGCGCGCCTCGATGAACATGATGTCGCCGCCGACCGGCGTCCATGCCAGGCCGGTGATGACGCCGACCTCGGGCTGGCGCTCCGCCGTATCGGAGACGTGGCGCGGCGGGCCGAGCAGCTCCTCGAGCATCGGCTTGGTCACGTGGACGCTGGTGGCGCCCTCCGCGACCTTGACCGCGGCACCGCGGCAGACCGCCGCGATCTCGCGCTCGAGGTTACGGACGCCGGCCTCGCGCGTGTAGCTGTCGATGATGTCCTCGAGCGCCTCGTCGTCGATCTCGAGCTGGTCCTTGCCGATGCCGTGCTCGCCGAGCTGCTTCGGCAAGAGGTGGTTCTTCGCGATCGCGAGCTTCTCGAGCGTCGTGTAGCCCGACAGCTCGACCATCTCCATACGATCGAGGAGCGGCTGGCTGATCGTGTCGAGCTGGTTCGCGGTGCAGATGAACATGACCTTGGACAGGTCGACCGGCACCTCGACGTAGTGATCGACGAAGTCCTTGTTCTGCTCGGGATCGAGGACCTCGAGCATGGCCGCGGCCGGGTCGCCCCGCATGTCCGCTGCTAGCTTGTCGATCTCGTCGAGCACGAACACCGGGTTCATCGAGCCGGCCTTCTTCAGGCCCGACACGATGCGGCCGGGGAGGGCGCCGATGTACGTGCGGCGGTGGCCGCGGATCTCGGCTTCGTCTCGCACGCCGCCCAGCGACAGGCGCGTGAATTTGCGTCCCGTGGCGCGGGCGATGCTGCGCGCGATGCTGGTCTTACCGACGCCGGGCGGGCCGACGAAGCACAGAATCGGGCCTTTGAGCTTCTTGGTCAGCGCCTGGACGGCCAGGTACTCGATGATGCGCTCTTTCGGCTTCTTCAAGCCGTAGTGATCCTCGTCGAGGATCTTTTCGGCTTCTTTGATGTCGAAGCGCTCTTCGGTCTTGTCCTGCCAGGGCAAGCTCAAGATCCAGTCGACGTAGTTGCGCACCACCGTCGCTTCTGCGCTGGTGGGGTGCATCATCTTGAGCTTCTTCAGCTCTTTCTTCACCTTGCCGAGCGCTTCTTCGGAGAGCTTCTTGGCTTTGAGCTTCTCCTCGATTTCCGCGATCTCGTTCTTGAACTCGTCGCGCTCGCCGCCACCCAGCTCCTTCTGGATGGCCTGCATTTGCTCGTTGAGGTAGTACTCCTTCTGCGTCTTCTCCATCTGCTTCTTGACGCGGGAGCGGATCTTCTTCTCCACTTGGAGAATCTCGATCTCGGCCTGCATCAACTCGTACAGGCGCTCGAGACGCTTCTTCGCGTCTTCCATTTCGAGCAAGGCCTGACGATCGCTGAGCTTGATGGTGGGCAGATTGGCGGCGATGGTGTCGCTGAGCTTTCCGGCATCGTCGATGCTCTGGACGCTCATCAGCACCTCGGGCTGAACCTTCTTGTTGAGCTTGACGTAGACCTCGAAGGTGCTCTGCACGCTGCGAATCAGCGCCTCCACCTCGACGTCGCTCAAAATGGCTTCGTGGATCTCCTCGAGCTCGACCTGGAAGAAGTCGGCCGAGTCCAGGTAGCGGCGCACGCGCGCGCGCTGGCGGCCTTCGACCAGCACCTTGACGGTGCCGTCCGCCAGGCGCAGGAGCTGCACGATCGTCCCGAGCGTGCCTACCGCGTAGATATCGTCCGGCGTGGGGTCGTTCGTCTTGGCGCTGCGTTGGGCGGCAAGGAAGATTTCCTTGTTCTGCGCCATGGCCTCGTCCAGCGCGGCGATGCTGCGCTCGCGACCGACGAACAGCTGCGACACCATGTGCGGGAACACGATGATGTCGCGCAGCGGCAGCGCCGGAACGATCCGGCGCGCGCCTTGCCTCTCACTACCGTCTGATTTGAAAAACATGAGTCAGTTGCGCCGAGGCCAGCTCAACCGGCGGCCTGGAACGGCGGGGCCTTGCCCCGCCTCGCGCGTCATCCGACGCCGGCTTCCTTGTGGTAGACGATGAGCGGCGCGTCGCCCTTGTTGACGGCGTCTTCGTTGACGACGACTTCTTTGATGCCCTGCTTGGAGGGCACGTCGTACATCACGTCCAGCATGGCTTCTTCCATGATGGCGCGGAGGCCACGAGCACCGCTTTCGCGCGTCAACGCTTCGCGCGCGATGGCTTGCAGGGCGCCTTTGGTGAACTTCAGCTTCACGCCGTCCATCTCGAACATCTTCTGGAACTGCTTCACCAAGCTGTTCTTCGGCTTGGTCAAGATGTCGATTAGCGCCTCTTCGCTCAGCTCGTGCAGGGTGGCGATCACCGGCAGGCGGCCGATGAACTCCGGGATCAGTCCGAACTTGAGCAAGTCCTCCGGCTGCACCTCGTTGAGCAGCTGGCCGAGCTTCAGGTCGTTCTTGCTCTTCACGTCGACGCCGAAGCCCATGCGCGACTGGCCGAGACGGCGCTGGATGATCTGATCCAACCCGACGAAGGCGCCGCCACAGATGAACAGGATGTTCGACGTGTCGACCTGCAAGAAGTCTTGCTGAGGGTGCTTGCGGCCGCCCTTGGGCGGCACATTGGCGACCGTGCCTTCGATGATCTTGAGCAGCGCTTGCTGCACGCCTTCACCGGACACGTCACGAGTGATGGAGGGGTTGTCGCTCTTGCGGCTGATCTTGTCGATCTCGTCGATGTAGACGATGCCGCGCTGGGCGCGCTCCACGTCGTGGTCGGCGTTCTGCAACAGCTGGACGATGATGTTCTCGACGTCTTCGCCGACGTAGCCCGCTTCAGTAAGCGTGGTGGCGTCTGCGATGGCGAACGGCACCTTGAGGATCTTGGCGAGTGTTTGCGCCAAGAGCGTCTTGCCGGAGCCGGTGGGCCCGAGCAGCAAGATGTTGCTCTTGCCGAGCTCGACGTCGTCCGTCGACACCTTGGTGTCGATACGTTTGTAGTGATTGTAAACCGCGACGGAGAGCACCTTCTTCGCGCGATCTTGGCCAACGACGTAGTCGTCGAGGATCGCCTTGATCTCCGACGGCTTCGGCATCGGATCCGAGCCACCGGTCGGCTCGTCCTTCTCCACCTCTTCGGCGATGATGTCGTTGCAGAGCGCGATGCACTCGTCGCAGATGTAGACGGTGGGACCCGCGATCAGCTTCTTCACTTCCTTCTGGGATTTCCCGCAGAAGGAGCAGCACAGGTTCCCGTTGGATTCGTCTCGCCTTCTCTCCACGTTTCGCTCTCTTAGCCCTGCCGGATGTTGGGATTATCGTTCCAGAATTCGTGAAATTGTAAGGCCGCCCGCAGCCTATCGCAAGCACGCGCCGGCGTATGCAGCTTCAAGCGGCACGCCGGGCGCACAACGTAAGTGCAAGCTTGTCGCGGTCGACCGGCGCCCCGCCCTAGCCTCGCGTAAGAAACCTTTAATTACGCGATGATAAGCGCCAATCCTTCGAGCAGAAGGCAACGAATCCCTCAGGATTTGTCGCCCTTCTTCTTGTGCTCGAAGATCTCGTCGATAATTCCGTATTCCTTGGCCTGCTGCGCGCCCATGTAGAAGTCGCGCTCGATGTCCTTGGACAGCTCGTCGCGGTTTCGGCCGGTGCTCTTGACGAGGATGTCGGTGAGCACGTCCTTCATGTGGCGGATTTCGCGGGCCTGGATCTCGATGTCAGTGGCCTGACCGCGCGCGCCGCCCAGCGGCTGGTGGATCATGATGCGCGCGTGAGGGAGGACGAAGCGACGGCCTTTCATCCCAGCGCCGAGCAGCACCGCGCCCATGCTGGCAGCCTGCCCCACGCAGATGGTGCTCACGTTGGAGCGCACGTGCTGCATGGTGTCGTAAATCGCCAAACCGGCCGTAACCACGCCGCCCGGCGAGTTGATGTAGAGCTGGATGTCTTTGTCCGGATCCTCGCTCTCCAAGAAGAGGAACTGGGCAATGATGATGTTGGCGACGTCGTCGTCGACCGCGCTGCCCAGGAACACGATGCGGTCCTTGAGTAGCCGCGAAAAGATGTCCCAGGTGCGCTCACCCCGGTGCGTCGTTTCGACGACGTGGGGGTAGATGATGTTGGCTTCGGGGCGGTCGTTGATCCGCTCCAGAATGGCCATGGCCTGCGCACGAGTTTCAGGGGGTTTGGTTCTCATGTTTTCGCTCCGCTTACGCCCGTGGCCGAGTGGCGACTCGCGCGACCTGCTGCACGGTCACGCGCCCGGCCTCGCCGGGTGAGTTCACTAGGGCTTCCTTGTCGATCGTGATCTGCTGGTGCCGAGACTGGCAAGGGTATTCCATCTTTTGGGGCCCCTGCCCCAAAAGAAAACTCCCCGTTCGGGTAGGTCGGCGGGAAGGTCGTGGGTTTGACGCTTCCGGCCGACGCATTGAGCAACCCTCAGCCTTCCTCGATCTTGGCCTTGGCCTCGATGATGTCTAGCACCTTGTTTTCGAGGATCATGCCGATCAGCATCTCCCGCTTCTGCTGATCCTTGTACTGGACGCGGAGCTTGGCAAGGTTTTGGCCCGTCTGCTCGGCCAGCTCCTTGAGGCCGTTTTCGATCTCCTCGTTGCCAATCTGGATGCCTTCCTTCTTGGCAATTTCGGCCATGAGCAGGCCCGCGCGCACCTTGATCTCGCTGTCTTCGACCAACTTGCCACGGAGCTCATCGCCCAGGCCCGTCACGCGCTGACCCTGGCTGCGCGCCCGATTCAGGATTTCTTGCTCGGTGATGCGCATTTGGCGCTCGACCAGCGACGGGGGCACCGGCACCGGATTGGCCTTCACCAGCTCCAAAACCAGCTGCTCGGCGAGCTGGTTGTCGCTCTGCTCTTTGGCCTGCGCTTCGAGCTTCTTCTTGATGTCGTCCTTCAGCGCCTGGAGCGTCTCGAACTCGCCCACGTCTTTGGCGAACTCGTCGTCGGCGGCCGGGAGCACGCGCTCCTTGATGTCTTTGACGGTGATCGCAAACTTGGCGGTCTTGCCCTTGAGCTTGGGGTGTGGGTGCTGCGCCGGCATCGGCACCTCGGCCGTGGCCGCCTCACCCGTGCTCTTGCCGAGCACGCCTTCTTCGATCTGCGGCAGCAGCGTGCCGCCACCCAGCTCGACCTGGAAGTCGGTCGCGCCGGCGTCTTCGATCGTTTCGCCGTCGACCGAGACGACGAAGTCGATGCTGACGGTGTCGCCGTTGGCGCTCGGGCGCGGCGTCTTCGGCGGCTCGAGCGTGGAGTGAGCGCGGCGCACGGCGTCGAGCTCCTTGGTGATCGCCTCCTCGCTCACGTCGACCTTCGGGCGCTTGGCGCCGAGGCCCTCGTAGCTCACGCCGGTGATCTCGGGCAGCACCTCGACGCGCGCCTTGTAGGAGAAGGGCTTGTTCTCTTCGACGCCCTGCTTGGCCTCGACCGCGGGCGACGTGACGGGCTGTAGCTTCTGGTCGGTGACGGCTTGCGGGAAGGTCTCGTCGACGAGCTTTTGCGCGACGTCTGCCGCGATGCGAGCGCCGTAGAGGTGAGTCAGCACCTTGCGCGGTGCCTTGCCGGGACGAAACCCGCGAACGCGCGCGGTACGCGCCACTTGCGTGTACGCCTTCTCGAGCTCCGTCGTGACCTTACCGACGCCCACCTCGACGTCGAACTCCACCAAAACCGGGCTCAGCCTCTGAACGTTGACTTGCATCTCGGACATGACAGCGGCGGCAGACCTTACATGCCGCGACGACAACGTCAACGATTCATGCTCGAAAAACCCCGCAAAAGAAAAGCCCCGTTCGGAGGCAGCCGAACGGGGCTCAAGAGCGTCCCGGGAGAGGGACGTGAAGGGGTTATTCGTCCTGCTCGGCGGCCCAGAGCTTGGCCTCGAACGGGTCGAGGTCGAAGTCGAGCTCTTGGGCGCCGGTCGACTCGATCTCGTCGGACGAAGACCAGCCGATGCGCATGTCAGGACGCAGCAGATCGCGCTCGAAGTCAGCGAAAGAGGAGTAGTTCTTGGGCGAAGCCATGTTGGTCGAGAGTCTCCTTTGGGCGGGGGCTCAGGGTTCGGTGCGGGCAGGAAGCGAGGGCCGAAGGCTGACGACACGGGCGGGAGTGGGCGTTCGGGGCGGTTCGAAGAACCCTTGCTGGAGGATCCGTTCCTGCGCGGCACTGACGCTGGTCGGGGGCTCCACGAGGAGCGCCCGGGTCAGGCGGCTGCGAAGGTTGAGAAGCTGCGGCGGGGTGCGTCGTTCCAAGAAAGCCTACTTACACCTACATCTACGCACACAGTAGGACAACGTCAGGCGCCGTCCAAAAAATGCGCGGTGCTTTCGCGCATTTCGATAAGGGGCGTCAGGAAGTGCCACGGCCGCCGACCGTTTCCGATTCGTCCTTCGTCCCTCGCCACGCGCCCCTCTGATACGGTCCCGCACGCATGGGTACGCCTCTGATCATCGCCATCGCCAACCAGAAGGGCGGCGTCGGAAAGACCACCACGGCGGTGAATCTTGCTTCCAGTCTCGCTGCGGCCGAGCGCCGCGTGCTGCTCGTCGACATGGACCCGCAGGGCAATGCTTCGAGCGGCGTCGGCGTGCGACCGGGCACCACCGAGCGCACGATTTACGACGCGCTGATCGGCAGCTCGACGCTCGCGGGCGTCGTGCAGAAGACGCCCCAAGCGACGCTCGATCTCGCGCCCGCGACGCAAGATCTCACCGCCGTCGAGTACGAGCTCTTCGACGAAGATCGCGGCACCCACCTGCGCTCGGTGCTGCAAAAGGGCGCGGCCGATTACGAGTTCGTGATCATCGACTCCCCTCCCTCGCTGGGCGTGCTCACGCTCAACGTGCTGGTCGCGGCGGAGCGCGTGATCGTGCCGCTACAACCCGAGTACTACGCGCTCGAAGGCATCACGTACTTGATGGCCACGATCGATCGCGTGAAGAACTCGCTCAATCCCGGGCTCACGGTCGAAGGCATCGTGCTCACGATGTGGGACCCGCGCAATCGCCTGGCACATCAGGTGGCCGACGAGGTGCGCAAGCACTTCCGCGTGTTCGACTCCATCATTCCGCGCAACGTGCGCTTGTCCGAGGCGCCGTCGCATGGCTTGCCAGCGTTGCTCTACGACGTCGGCAGCAAGGGTGCGCAAGGCTACCTGAGCCTGGCGCACGAGCTGCTAGGAGCCCCGGCGTGAACGATCCGAAGAAGCCGATGCGCGGACTCGGGCGTGGCCTCGACGCGCTCTTGCCGGCGCGCGTGCCCGCAAGCCCGGAGCGCGCCCCGGGAGGCGGCGCGGCACCGAGCTACGGCGAGGGCAACGTGTTCTCGTGCCCGATCGACAAGATCGTGCCGCAGCGCGGCCAGCCGCGTCAGCACTTCGATTCCGAGAAGCTCGACGAGCTGGCGTCGTCTTTGCGTGAGCACGGCCTGCTCGAGCCGCTGGTGGTGCGCCGCCGCCCCGGGCAAGACGACTTCGAGCTGATCGCCGGTGAGCGCCGCTGGCGCGCCGCGCAGCGCGCGGACTTGAAGCAAGTGCTGGTCGTCGTGCGCGACGTCTCGGCGAAAGACGCCTTCGAGCTGGCGTTGATCGAGAACATCCAGCGCGAGGATCTCGATCCCATCGAGTTCGCCGAAGCCATGGATCGGCTGGTCAAGGAGCACGGCTACACGCAAGACACGCTGGCCCAGCGCGTCGGCAAGGATCGCTCGACCATCGCCAACGCGCTGCGCCTGCTGCGCCTGCCGCCGAACGTGCGTGAGCGCGTGGTGATGGGTGAGCTGAGCGAAGGCCATGCTCGCGCGCTGTTAGGTGCGCCGGACGACAAACAACTAACAGACCTCGCCGAAAAAGTTGTGCGCGGCCGCCTGAGCGTGCGTCAGACAGAAGCGCTGGTGCGCTCCGCAAAGGACGGCAAAACCAGCGTCGGTAAGGGCGGAAGCAGCAAAGAGAAGCCTGCAAACGTGCGCGATTTGGAAACCCGTTTGACCAAGCGCCTGGGCACCAAGGTGGAAGTCCGCGAGCGCGACGGCAAGGGTGAAATCATCGTGAAGTACGCGAGTTGGGACGAGCTGGATCGCCTGCTCGACGTCTTGCTGTAACTGACGGCGTCTCGCAGCGTGGTTGATTTTTGACACGACTCGCCTGCGTCGCGGGCACTACACTGCGTGTAGTTACTGGACGGGAGTAAGGCGATGGGACAATTGATTGGGCGTGGTTTGGCGGCGGCCCTGTGCATCACGCTTTTGAGCGTTGCTTGCAGTGGGTCCTCGAAAAAATCTGGAGATGAAACACCAGACGTCATCTGCGACGCCAACGTGCGCCGCTGCGACGGGCTGAACGTCAAGGTCTGCAGCGCGGACGGCACCCAGGAGACCATCGACTCCACTTGCCTGCCGTCACAGACCTGCTCGGACGGCACGTGCGTGGACAACGCCTGCGTCCCCAACACCAAGTTCTGCCAAGACGGCGCGGTGTGGAAGTGCGACAGCACCGGCAGCGGCAGCGCGCTTTCGGCGAGCTGCCCCACCGGTCAATTCTGCCGCGACGAAGACGGCGCCGCGTACTGCAGCAACCAGGCGTGCACGCCCGGCATGGGCATGTGCGACGGCAACGTCGCCGCCACCTGCGCGATGGACGGCTCGGGTCCCGCGCCCGGCGGTACGGATTGCGCTGCGCAAAAGCAGGGCTGCGTGCAGGGGGCATGCAAGCCGTTGGCCTGTATGCCCGGCAGCAAGCTGTGCCAAGACGGAGACGTGTACCTCTGCTCGCAGAGCGGCACCGAAACGTCGCTGCTGCAGGATTGCGGGATGGGTCAGGTGTGCGACGGCGACAAAGCCGCGTGCGTCCCCTCCGTGTGTGAGCCGGCGAAGGTCGGCTGTGATTCGACGCGCGTGGTGACCTGCAACGACTACGGCAGCGGCTTCAAGCCGCCCACCGAGGATTGCGTCAAAGACAACCAGATTTGCGTGGCCGGAACGTGCAAGAAGCAGATTTGCAAAGCGCAATCCACCTTCTGCCAAGACGGCAACGTCTACCAGTGTGACGTAAACGGCACGAGCGCGACGCTGTCGCAAACGTGCAACCCGCAGTACTACCACTGCCTGCAATACCCCGGCACGAGCTACGCCGTGTGCGCCAACAACGATTGCACGCCGGGCCAGGTATTTTGCGACTACAACACGGTCAAGACGTGCTCCGACGACGGCACGATCCCCGCAACTGGCACGGACTGCGGCAACGACAACTACTGCGATGGCTCGTCGTGCAAACCCAAGGTGTGCGAGCCGTACACCTACTATTGCAAGAACGGCGACGTCTATTACTGCAACTACTACGGCGGGCCGCAACCGGGAGAGCAGCCGATTCAAACGTGCGTGGCCGACACCACCTGCCGCGTCGACAACAATCAGCCCTCGTGCGTGCCCCTGCCCTGCTCGCCGGGAGAAACCTCGTGTTTGGCCAACCAGGTCGGCACCTGCGCCGAAGACGGCAACAGCCTGACGAAGGTAACGGACGACTGCGCGGGCGCCAGCAGCGTGTGCACGGCGGACATGAAATGCGCCAAGAGCTCCACCGAAACCGTCGGCGTGGCAGAAGACGCTACCACCGAGTACGCCGGCAGTTTCATCGGCAACATCGTGCAGGTGCGCTCGGCGCGCAAAGTCACCGAGCTCCAAGCCAACTTGATTCTGGCGTCGCCACGCGAGCTGCGCTGGGTCATCTACGAGCAAACAGGGCCGCTGTTCGTCGCCCGGGTCGACAAGGTGATCTCCAACCAGAGCGGCACGGGTTTCATCAGCTCCGGTGCCATGAGCTTCACGCTTAAGGCCGGCAAGACCTACGTTCTGGGCGTCGCGGTCTCCGGCGGCAACTTTATTTCATACTACGACGGCGCGCCCTTCCAGTCGTGGGTGTCGTTCGGCAGCCTGCTCGGTCGCACCGACCAGGGCTACGCGGCGAGCCTTCAGGCCTACATCGACACCGCGCTCGCCTATCAAATGAAGGTCACGACAGAGCTGCCCTGAACGACGGCTAACCACGCTCCCAACTTGTGAGCCTGGCCTTTCTGGTCCATCGGCGTTAACAGTGGTCATCACGGCAAGGTTTCCGAACCGTGGGATCAACCATGAGCAAGATCAGGTTTGGGGCGTGGTGGCTAGGTCGGCGAGCGTCGCCTCGTTCGGGCGCATCCTCGGCGGCTTCCTCAATTATTCGTACGCTTTGCAGTCGTACTACGTGAACGCCAACCAAGTTTACCAGATGCGCGTCTCCACCGCGCCGTGAGCGGCGTGCAGCATGCCGGACCACGTTGATGCCGACGCCGTCGTGATCGGCGGCGGCGTCATCGGTTTGGCCGTCGCGCGTGCGCTCGCCCTCGCCGGCCGCGAAGTCACCTTGCTCGAAGCCGAGCCGCGCTGCGGTAGCCATACCAGCTCGCGCAACTCCGAGGTCATCCACGCCGGCATCTACTACCCTCCAGCCTCTTTGAAGGCCCGGCTCAGCGTGGCCGGCAAGGCTGCACTTTACCGGTATGCGCAGGAGCGCGGCGTCGCTTTTAGGCGCCTGGGCAAGCTCATCGTCGCAACTCGGGCCGAAGAAGTGGCGCGGCTCGAGGCCATCGCCGACAACGCGCGAGCTTGCGGTGTGCACGACTTGCAGTGGCTCACCGAGCCGGATATCGCGCGGCTCGAGCCCCGCGTGCGCGCCCTGCACGGCCTATTTTCGCCTTCGACCGGTATCATCGATACGCACGCCTTGATGGCGGCGCTGCGCCACGACGCCACACAGCGCGGCGCCCAAGTCGTCACCACCAGTCCCGTCACCGGCGGCCACGTGCTCGACAGCGGCGGCTTCCAGCTCGAAGTCGGCGGCAGCGAACCATTCAGCCTGCGCTGCAGAAGCGTCGTGAACGCAGCCGGGCTTTGGGCCACGCACGTCGCGCGGTCGATTCGGGGCATTCCTACGGCGAGCGTCCCCACACAGCATTACGCCAAGGGTCACTACTTCACCCTGCAGGGTAAGTCACCCTTCAGGCACTTGGTTTACCCGGTGCCGGTACCAGGCGGCCTGGGCGTGCACGTCACGCTGGACCTGAACGGCGCCACGCGCTTCGGCCCCGACGTGCACTGGGTCGACGGCGTCGACTACGGCTTCGACGAGAGCCGCGCACACGCCTTTTACGCCGCGATCCGCACGTACTTTCCGGACCTCGCGCCAGGCGCGCTCGCGCCGGGTCACACCGGCGTACGCCCCAAGCTCTCGGCAGTGGGCGAACCCGCCGCCGACTTCGTGATTCAGCGCGAGGCCGAGCACGGGGTGCCCGGCCTCGTCAACCTGTACGGAATCGAGTCGCCGGGCATGACGGCGGCCCTGGCGATTGCCCTGGAAGTCGCACGCTGACGAGAGCGCGCTCCTTCACTTGGTGATGTCACGGCGGCGGCAGGCGGCCGTACAAGTGGCGTTGCCGGCCGGGCCAGCGTCGCATTGCTCCGGATCCTGGCGCACGCCGTCGCCGCAGCGCGGCGCGAGCGTGCAGTCGGCGTTGCAGGTGCCGTAGTCGCCCGTGTTCTCCTTCGTGCCGAGATCGCACTGCTCGGGGCCGTTACGCGTGCCGTCGCCGCAGAACGGCGCCGGCTGGCAGTCGTAGCCGCAACCGCCCGCTTTGCTGGCGTAAGCCACGTTGTCGAGGCCGTCGTCGCAGGCTTCTTTGCCGGTAGCGTCCACGGTGCCGTCGCCGCAGTAGGGGCCGTAGTCACACTCGGTGGTGCAGCCGTTGTAGGCGTCATCGTCGTTCTTGGCGCCGTTGTCGCAGAGCTCGTAGCCGGCGTCGGCGACACCGTCTCCGCAGTACGGCGGCTTCACGCAGCCGGCCGCGCAGGCGCCGGCTTGCGTCGCGTACGAGTCGTCGTTGAAGCCGTTGTCGCAAACCTCGCTGGCGTCTTTCACGCCGTCGCCGCAGTGCGGACCGAGCGCGCAGCTCGCGGTGCAGCCGTCGTAGCCGCCCGTGTTGGCGGCCGCTCCGTCGTCGCACTCTTCGTACGGCGTGTCGAGCGCACCGTCGCCGCATGCCGGCCCGAACATGCACATGTTGGTGCAGCCGCCGTAGGCGTTGGAGGCGAAGGGACCGTAGTCACAAGCCTCATTGGCTTGCTTCAGGCCATCACCACAATACGGCTCGATTTCGCAGGCCGCGGTGCACCCAGAGCCCTTGACGCCGTTCTTTGCGCCCTTGTCGCACTGCTCGGGGCCGTTGCGCGTGCCGTCGCCGCAATACGGCCCCGGCTTGCAATCGTACCCACAGGAGCCCGGGCCGTAGCCCTTGCCGTTCTGATCCTTGTTGTCGCAGTCCTCGGGCCCGTTGGTGATGCCATCGCCACAGAAGCCACCCAGCGAGCAATTCTTCTTGCAGCTCTGCGAGCCGTAGCTCGAGTCGTTGTTCAGACCGCCGCGATCGCACTGCTCGAACGCGGCCTGAAGCTGCCCGTCGCCGCAGCTGGCCGGCAGCTTACAGTCGGGCGCGCAAGCGTCGGCCGGCGATTGTGCCGTCTTGTAAAGGTCCGAGTTGGTGCCGTTGTCGCATGCCTCGCCCGTCTGCTGAACCCCGTCGCCGCAGAAGTTCTTCGAGGTGCAGCTGGTGTTGCAGGCGCCCGGCACCGTGTCCGAGTTGTTCTTGCCGTCGTCGCAGTATTCGTCACCGACGATGTTGCCGTCGCCGCAAACCGTCTCGCAGAAGGTGCGCGGGGCCAAAAAGCCCGCCAAAGTCAGGCGAAAGTTCGACTCCGTGGTGTGCCGCTCGGCCTGAAACAGCACGATTTCGTAGACGTTGCCCTTCACCAGGCCAAAGCGTTGATCGTCGTTACTGGCCAGCTCGTCGGTCTCGAGCGCGCAGTTCGGCAGCGAGCCGCCCTGGTGCACCGAGCAGTTACTGTCCTGCGCCGTGCCATCGCCGTCATCACCCAAGATGACGCGCCCCCATTCGGCGCCGTGCACGCCGCCGATATCGACCGCATGGCGACCGTTGACGAAGACCCACACGTCGTCGTCACCGCGGAAGGTCAGCGTTTCGCCGCCCTTGTATTGGAAGAAGTAGCGAAGCTCGGTCGTGAAGTGGAAGTTCTTGTTGTTGCCGTCGTTGCCGAACCCTTGTCCGGTCAGCGGCCAGAACGCCGTGTCGTCGTACTCGTACACCTCGGAGGTCGCGCCGCCGATCTGCGTGAGCACGAGCGAGCTCGTGATCGGAAAGATACCGATTGTGCCGTTCTGTCCGGCAATGTTGCTCGGATTCGTGTCGCGGTACCAGAGCGAGAAGGTGTCCGAGCTGGTGATGGCTGCGTCCCCACCGTTACGGTGGAAAGCCGGCTTGCCCTCGGCGTCGAGGTGGCCACAGGTATTGGCGGGGCAGACGGTGCCGGCGGCGACCGTGCACTCGGTCGAGCTTCGCGTGCACACCGGTCCCGGCACGTCGCGGCGCTGTTTGATGTCCCACTCGAAGTCCGGATGACCGCCGGTCGAGCTCCGCTTCTTGAAATCGCGGTACGTCACCTGCATCGAAATCGACGGCGGCAGGGTTAGCTTGCTCTGGCAATCCCAACCGGGCTTTTCAATCTTGCAGTCGTGCGCGCAGCCATCGCTGTCCTTGTTGTTGCCGTCGTCGCACTCCTCGTTACCGGTCACGAGCCCATCGCCGCAGAAGACGTTCACGGTCGGATTCGGCCCCACGGTAACGGTGGGCTCCGGCTGGCACGTGGGGCCGCACCCGTCGCCACCGATCACGTTGCCGTCGTCGCAGCCTTCGCCGCTGTCGACGGCTTTGTTGCCACATTTTGCGGCCACGCAGGCCTTGTTCGGTGTCGGGCAGGCGAACCCCGGCTCCACCTTGCAACCCTGGTTGCAGCCGTCGCCACTCTTGAAGTTGCCGTCGTCGCACTCCTCCGTGCCCGACTTCACGCCGTCGCCGCAGTGCGTGACGCACGGCTTGCCCTGGGCGGGGCAGATGTAGCCGGAAGCTAGCTTGCAAGCCTGGCAGCCGTCTTTGGTGTTCGTATCGTTGGCGTCGTCGCACTCTTCGCCCGCCTCGACCACGCCGTTGCCGCACACCGGCTTCACGCAGATCGACGGCCCCAACCCCACGCACGTCCAGCCCATCTCCACGGTGCAGCCCGCGCTGCAGCCCTTGCCGACGTTCGGCGGATCACAGCCCTCACCCTGGGCGGACTGCACGACGTTGTCGCCGCAGTACGGATTCCTGAAGCAGACGCCCGCTTGCGGACAGGTCCAGCCATTCTCCACCGCGCACTTGGCGCTGCAGCCATTACCGGCTTTCGGCGGGTCGCACGTCTCGCCCAACTCGATGATGCTGTTGCCGCATTTCGGCGGCGTGCCCATGTCGGGCACGAAGCTCTTGCAGCCAGCAGCGCAGCCATTGGTGCCCGGCGGGTCGCACACTTCACCCGGCTCGAGCTCGCCGTTGCCGCACGCGATCGTCGATTTACAGACGCTCGGCTCAGCCTTGCCGCAGTCGGTAAACGGCTCGACCAAGCAAGCCGAGGAGCAACCGTCACCGCTAACGCGGTTCTTGTCGTCGCACTTTTCGGCGCCGCGCACCAAGCCGTCACCGCAGATCGCCTGACAACCCTCGGCACCGCAGCGAAATCCGCCTTCGACCACGCACAGGTCCGAGCAGCCGTCACCGCTCTTCTTGTTGCCGTCGTCACAAGCCTCGTCTTGTGAGCGCACGCCGTTTCCGCATTCGCGTAGCGTGCAGCTCTGCATCGGCGGGCAGTCGTAGCCGGCCTCGAGCTGGCACTGCTCGTCGCAGCCATCTTGGGCTGTCGTGTTGCCGTCGTCGCACTCTTCGCCGCGCTCGCGCTTGGCGTTGCCGCAGACCGGTCGCGTCACGCAAGCGGCGCCGGGGCGCACGCACACGAACCCATCCTCGACCATCGAGCAATCGCCCGAGCAGCCGTCGTCGTCTGTCGTATTGCCGTCGTCGCACGCCTCTTCGCCTTGCAGCACGCCGTCGCCGCAAATCACGACGCGCACGCAGTCTTCGCCAATCTGCGAACAATCGAAATCCAGATCGACGTCGGCGCAATCGCCCGAGCAGCCGTCGTCGTCTGTCGTATTGCCGTCGTCGCAAACCTCTCCCGGCTCGAGCAGCCCATTGCCGCACACGGCAATCGCGGGCGCTCCGCCCTCCCCGCTGTCGTCGGGCATGCCACCGGTATTCAGGATCGGGCCGGTATTGCCGGTACTACTGGTAGCCCCGGTAGCGCCCTCGCCGCCCTCCCCTGTCGTCCCCGGCTGGTTGTTCGAGACCTCGGGATTTCCGCCGCAGGCCACGGCAAGCGCTGCCGAGACACACAAGGCCCAAAGCGAACGCAACGAGAAGAGGCTCACGCGGACACCTACAAGGTCAAGGCGAGCCCACGCCACCGCACCACCGGCTACGCACGCTCGACACAAATCTCAACCGCATAGGGTAGCACCTCACCACTACCTTCGCGCGCGGCAAAGTGCGCCGCAGGCCGAGACAGGGAGCAGGTTGGAGCAGCTACGCGGGCGAAGTGCGAGACGAGACTACTCGACGCCGGTTAAAGTGGTTTGTTTACCTAAAAGGAGCTTTCGCGCCCTTCAAGCCTTGAGCAGTCGCTCGAGCAGTCGCTGCAGCAGCGGCTGCTCCGCCGGGTGCATCTTCTGAGTCGCTCCTTCAATGCCGAAGTACTGGGCGCGATCGACTTCTGGGAATTCGCGCTGCTTGCCGGAGCGCGGCGGCCACTCCATCGAGAAGAGGTTGCTCTTGAAGTCGCTGAGGTCGAGATCGCCGGCGATCGCCCACGCGTCGATCAGCTTGCCGCCCTTATTCTTGACGCTGCCGAGCTCGAGCGGCTCGCCTGCAGGCGGTGCGATGCCCAGCTCTTCATTGAATTCGCGGCGTGCTGCCGCCAAGGCGTCTTCGCCGGGCTCGATTTCACCCTTGGGGATGAACCAGGCGCCGTCGTCTTTTTTGGCCCAAAACGGGCCACCGGGGTGCACGAGCAGCACCTCGAGCGTGGGACCCGAGCCGCGGTAGACCAAGAGTCCTGCGCTGTGTTTGCCGGCTCCTGCCATGTCGGCCTCTATTGGGGCTGTACCACGACGGTACCGCGCGGGCCGCAGGCTTGTGGCTCGAAGATGCGGAGCTGCTCGGGCTCGCCGACGGGGTGCACGAGCCAGCTCGGGCGCTTCACGCTGTCGAGGCCGTAGCGGAGCAAGAGCGGGCGCACGCCGAGCTCCGCCACGCGCTGCAGCACCGTCTCGGGGGCGCACATGGGCTCCGGCAAGGTAACGCCGGCGTTACCGGGCTCGGGCGCCGCGTGCAGGCCGCCCTGATCGTAAGAAACGACGAATAAACCGGTGCGCCGGGGCTGCGCCGCGAACGGCGACGGCCCGAAGGTGAGCTTGGCGGTACCGCCCAGCTGCGGCTGAATCTTGCCGCCCTGCAGCGTCGCTTCGATGGCGAGCAGCGCCGCCTCGGGATCCCACTCGTTGGCAAGCCGGCGCGCTCGTCCCATCACCGAGCTCAGATCGATCAGCGAGCCGTCGAAGACGAGCCCTCCGGCCGCGCTCTCCGCGCTCGGCGCGGCAACGGCGCTGGCCCGCAGCCGCTCCTGATAGCGCAGCCACTGCGTCTTGCCGATACCGTAGAGCATGCTCAGCGCGACCAATACCAGCGGAGCCGACAACGCCACCCAAAACCAAGTCGGTTGCCCCCTCTTCACGTCTGCTTCTCTCTACTTCTTCTTTTTTAGATCGTCGGCGGCTTCTTTGGCCTGCTTGCCGATGGGACCGGTGGGATCCAGCTTTTGCGCCTTGTCGAGCGCCTCGAGCGCCTTCTTCTTGTCTTTCTTCTCGAGGTGGCGGCCCAGGTAGTAGTAGGCGGGGGCGAATTTCTCGTCGAGCTTGATGGCGGCGTCGTAGTCGGCTTGCGCGCCTGCGTCGTCACCAAAGTCGTGACGGCACACGCCGCGCCGCGTGTGCAGGTCGGCGCTATCTTTCACCTTGATGGCCTTGTCGAGCGTGGCCACGCAGTCCGGAAACGCCTTGAGGCGACCGAAACGCACCGCTAGCGCCGCTAGCAGCGTCGGATCTTCCACATTTTGCACGGCGCGCAGCTCGGTGAGCGCGTCGTCGCGCTTGCCCGCGGCCGCCAGGTACTCCGCGTACGTGATGCGCAGCTGCGCGTCGTCCGGCTTCACTTTCACGGCGGCACCGTAGGCCGTCATGGCCTCGTCCTTCTTGCCCAGTGCTTCGAGCGCGAGCGCACGATTGACGAGCAGCTCGGGCGATTTCGGGTTCGCCTTCAGGCCCTGGTCGGCGGTCGCGAGCGCGCCAGCCGCGTCTTTCGCCTCGAACTGTGCGCCCGAAAGGTTCACCGCCGCTTCCACCAGCTTCGGGTCGAGCTCGAGCGCTTTCTTGTACTGCGCCATCGCGCCCGGCACGTCTCCCAAGCCGTCGAGCGCCACGCCCAGGTAGTAGGCGGCTTGCGGGTCCTTCGGATCTTTGGCGGCGGCGTCTGCGAGCACCTTCTTGGCGCCGGCGAAGTCCTGCTTCTGGATCGCGTCCATGCCCTGCTTCACCAGCTCGTTGGAGGGCGCGACCACCGCGTCTTGCTTCGGCTTCTTGGCGGGCGGTGCGTCGTCCAGCGGCGGCGGGTTGTCGGGGTTGTTCGGCGGCGGCGACGAGCCACCGCAAGCCGTGAGCGCGAGCCAGCAACAAGACAAAGCCGTGAGACCGACGCGAGACATCTTCATGGTGAGGCGCCCTATCAAAGCACGGAGCCCCACGCGGCTGGGGCGGATTTTGAGCCCGCAAGGGGCGGGACTATTTGGATTTTTCCAGATGCGCAATCGTGGAGAGGATCCGGCTTTTCACCTCTTCGATGCGCTCGGGGGCGTTGATCTTGGCTCCCGCGGTGTCGGTCACGTAAAAAACGTCCGCGACCTGCGTACCCTCGGTGTTGATCTTCGCGAGCGAGATCTGAAGATCGAGGTGCACCAGCGTGTTGGCGAGCCAGAACAAGAGGCCCAGCTGATCTTTGGTGGTCACTTCGATCACCGAATGACCGGTGGCGCAGCGGTTGTCGATGTTGACCTCCGTCGGCACCTTGGGCGTCGGGCGATCCGACCACCGCGAACGGGACACACCGCCCGTCACCAGCTCGCCCGGTGAGAGCTCCATACCGAGCAAGCGCGTGAAGTCGCGCTCGAGCTTGGGAAGGGCCGAGGTCACGCCGTCTGCGCTCTCACCGCAGCGCACCCAGAACAAGTCCAGCGCGCGCATGCGACCGAACTGATCGGTCCACGAATAGACCTGGGCGCTGATCACCTTGCAGCGCGCCGCCGTGAGCGTCGCGGTCATCATCGCCAACAACCCCGGGCGGTCGTCGGCGATGAAGCCGACTTCGACGTACGGGTCGTTGGTCGTCATCACGGTGACGTTGACCTGCTTCATCTGCGCCTGCCGGGCAAAGCGCGAATGACGCACGATGTCCGGCGGATCGTTGGCGTAAATGTAGCGTTCCGGCATGGCCGCCAGAAAGTGGTCGAGGAACTCGCGCTCGCCGCGCTCCGGGCACAGCGCGCGCACCTCGGAGCGGATCTGCTCGAGGCGCTCCTGCCCGCGCCCCACCTGACCGGCCGTGAAAAAGCGGTAGGTGTGCACGTAGAGCTCTTCGAGCACGCGCGCCTTCCAGCTCGTGAGCGCAGTCGGGCTGGTGGTGGAGACGTCGCAAATCGTGAGCAGGTACAGCTCGCGCAAGCCTTCGGGCCCGTGCAAATCCTGCGCGAACATCTCGATCGTTTTGGGGTCGTCGATGTCACGGCGCGTGGCCACGTGATACATCTTGAGGTGCGTGAAGATCAGCTGACCGATCTCGCGCGCGTCCGACTCGGTGATGCCCAGGCGCTCCAGAATGCCCTTGGAGAGCTCTTGACCGCGCTGGTCGTGGTTCTTACCGCCGATGTCTTTGCCGATGTCGTGCAGCAGAGCGGCGAAGAACAGCACCACCGGGCGCGGCACTTCCGCCGCCAAACGCGACGCGAGCGGATGCTCGGCGGCGAGCTCACCGCGCACCAGCGCGCGCAAGCGATCGACCGCCGCCACCGAGTGCACGTCGACCGTGTACACGTGGTACACGTCGTGGTGCACTCGGCCGACCACCGGCGCAAACTCCGGAATCATGGCCACCAGCAGGCCCACGTCGTGCAGCTCTTTAAGGACGGAGCCATCGCGCAGCTGCGTGCGAGCCGCCGTCGTCACCAGGCGCACGAACAGCCGGGCGGCCTCTTCGCTCTTGCGTAGCTCTTCGCAGAACGTCGGCGAGCCCGCCATGCGCGCGATGGCGTCACGCGCGAAGGCGTAGACCGGCAAATCGCGCTTCACGGCCTCGTCGTAGATGCGCAGCGCCAGCGCCGGATCGGTCTCGAGCTGGGCCGGATCTTCGAGCGAGACCTGGCGGTTGGTCAGCTTCAGCCCACGCCCCAAGGACTCTTCGCGCGGGCGGCGCTTGGGCGGCGGCGCCGCGCGTGACAGCAGCATCTCGCGCGCCTGCACCATGGCGCGGGCGTTGCGATAGTACTCGCTCATGAACGCCTCGACGCCCGGACCGCCGCTGCCGTAGCCGAGCAGCTCGGCCACCGCCTCTTGCCGGTCGAAGCTCAGACGATCGGAGCGGCGCCCCGCGTAAAGGTGCAGCAGGTTGCGCACGCGCCAGACCAGCGTCGAAGCGTTTTCGATCTGCTGCCACTCACGCGGCAAGAGCACGCCGAGCCGCACGAGCTCCGACAGGTGATTGACGCGCCAGCGCGCTCGCGCCGCCCAGTGCGCGATATCCAAGTCGCGCAGGCCGCCGATGCCGTTCTTCACGTCCGGCTCGAGCAGGTAGACGGAGCCGCCGAAGCGCTCCGAGCGCTCCGCCGCGTGCTGCTCCATGCGGTCCAAAAAGCGCTGAATGTTGCTGGAACCGAACAGGCCCTCGAAGCAGCGATTCAAAAGTTTTTCAGTCTCGGTCTTGTCACCGGCAACGACGCGCCAGTCCAGCAGCGTGGTGGCGGTGGGCAAATCGCCGCGAGCCAGCTCGATGATCTCGCCGGCGCTGACGATTTGGTGCCCGATCATCAAGCCGGCGTCCCACAGTGGGTAGAGCAAGGCTTCCGCGACGTTACGCACCTTGTCGGGCCGTCCCGGCGTGAGCAGGCGTACGTCCAGATCGCTATGCAGCGCCAGCGCGCCGCGGCCGTAGCTACCGACGGCGGCGAGGCCGAGCTGGGCAAAGCTCACGTCTTTATGAAGCTTGCCTTCGAGCGCCTTGAACAAGGAGCAAAGCAGGCCGTCTACCGCGCGGCTGTAGCGCTCGGACGCTGGCAAGCCAGCTTCCACCTGGCCACCGCGGACCATCTCTTCGACGGCACCTCGGTGGCGGTGGATGTAGACCTTGATCTCGTCGAGGAGACCGGGCGAAGCACGCTCGAGGGTCGGCCCCGATACGGGCGCGGAGGCGGGGGAGCTCATGCGGAGGCGGGGCGGTCGGGAGGGTCGCCTCTCCTTCGAAAGCCGAACGGCGAGCCGAACCGCCCGAAGTTATAGCGCCCCACCCGGCGCCCTCGCAAATAGCGGGCGGAAAAGCGCGGCACCACCCAAATGCTAGGCTCGGCTTGCTGATGGATCGACGCGGTGTCTTGCGGGTAGGGCTGGCCGGAGCGCTGAGCTTGGCTGTCACCGCCCCAGCGCGCGCGACGCTGGCGCGGGCGCTACGGCTCGAGGAGCTCGTGGCGCGCAGCCAGCACGTGGTCGTGGCCGAGCCGCTGGATGCGTACTGTGATTACGCCGAGATCGGCGGGCGCAAGCACATCGTCACGTTCACGCGCGTAAGTACACTGGAGCTTCTGGCCGGCGCCACGCCGAAGCAAGACGAGCTGATGGTGCGCACGCTCGGCGGGCGCGTGGGCAAGCTCGGCGAGCTCGTCGCGGGCGAAGCGCAGCTTGCGCCCGGAGCACAGGGCGTGCTCTTCGTGACTCCGGAGCGCGAGGTGCTGGCGGTCACGGCCATGGCGCAAGGTCACTACCCGCTCGAGCGCGACCGCGTGGGAGTTCCGCACTTGTTCCGTAGCCCACAGGCGACCGACCTCGTCGGAGAAGCCGACGCGGCCGTGCGACGCTTGCACGGCCTTTCGCTCGGCGACGCACGAGCATTGCTGCGCGCAGCGGTGAAGCGGTGAGCGAACGAAAGCTCGCACCAGCCGCGCTGCTGGCCGCGGCCGCCTTCGTAGCCAGCCTGCCGGCGCAGGCCTATTGCCTCACCCACGGCTGCAACATCCAAACGGACCAGTGTCGCCCCGACAGGCACGGCTGCGTGACCGAGGGCCCGCTTCTGCACTGGAAGAGCGGCTGTGTTTCGGTCGATTTGCAGCAAGACGGCTCACCCAAGCGCGACATCAGCTACGAGGCCGCGCACGACGTGCTCGTGCAAGCCTTCGCGCAGTGGTTGAACGCCGACTGTGGCGGCGGGCAACCGCCGAGCATCACGGTCAGCGACTACGGCCCCGTGACGTGCCGCAGTCCCGAGTACAACCAGGATTCTCCCAACGCCAACGTCGTGATGTTCCGCGATCAGGATTGGCCCTACAAGAACGCCATCGACACGCTGGCGCTGACGACGCTGATCTTCGACGCCGAAACGGGAGAAATCTTCGATGCCGACATCGAGGTGAACACCTTCACGTCGGCAATGACCACCGGCAAGGTGGGCCAGCGCGACGTGGATCTGCACTCGGTTTTGACGCACGAAGTGGGCCACTTTTTGGGGCTCTCGCACTCGGACGTGGCGCTCTCGACCATGGAGCCGAGCTACTCGCCCGGCCTCACCGAAATGGCGACCATCGAGTACGACGACCAGCAGGGCATCTGCGCCGCTTTGCCACCCGATCGCAAGCCCGAGACGATGAGCTGCGATCCGCGCCACGGCTTCTCGGGTGAGTGCGCGCTGACCGCCACGAGCTGCACCGTGTCGGGCGCCTCGCCTCCCGGACGTGGCGGTTGGGCGAACGCCGCCTGGCTCTTGCTCGGACTCAGCTCGCGGCTGCGGCGGAAGAGACTTCGCCCTTCAAGCCGGCGACCTTGAGCAGGTCCATGTCCTCGTCCGGGCCCGGGTTCGGCGTCGTGAGCAGCTTGTCGCCGTAAAAGATGCTGTTGGCGCCCGCGTAGAGGCACATCAGCTGAGCTTCTCGCGGCAAATCCGTGCGTCCCGCGCTCAGGCGCACTTTCGAGCGCGGCAGCAGGATGCGCGCCACCGCAATCATGCGCACGAGCTCGAGCGGATCGATGGGCGGCAAGGCCTGCAGCGGCGTGCCTTCGACCCGCACCAGCGCGTTCACGGGGACGCTCTCCGGCTGCGGATCGAGCTTGGCGATCTCGAGCAGCATGGCGCAGCGGTCGTCAATCCCCTCGCCCATACCGATGATGCCGCCGGTGCACACGGTGATGCCGGCGTTGCGCACGTTGCTGAGCGTGTTCAGGCGATCTTTGTAGGTGCGGGTCGAGATGATCGACTTGTAGAAGCCAGGCGACGTGTCGAGGTTGTGGTTGTAGGCGTCGAGCCCGGCGTCCTTGAGCTTCGCCGCTTGCTCGGCCGAGAGCATGCCGAGCGTCACGCAGGCCTCCAGCCCTTCGGCCTTCACGCCTTTGACCATCTCGATCACGCGGTCGAAGGCGGGCCCATCTTTGACCTCGCGCCAGGCAGCGCCCATGCAGAAGCGCGTGGAGCCGGCTTCTTTGGCGCGGCGCGCGCTGGCGATCACGTCCTCCACCTTGAGCATGGCCTCGCCCGTCACGGCTTGGTGGTGGGACGACTGCGGGCAATACGCGCAGTCTTCGGGGCAGCCGCCCGTCTTGACGCTGAGCAAGGTGCAGAGCTGCACCGTGTCTTCCGAATGGTGCGCCAAGTGCACTGCTCGCGCGCGGTCGATCAGCTGGAACAGCGGCAAGTCATGGAGGGCTCGCACTTCGGCGAGGGTCCAGTCGTGGCGGATGGCTTGCGGAGCGGCGGTTTTGACGGTGGCGGACATCTGAGAACGCCCACCGTGTAGCGTTACCGTGACCGCCCGTCCAGTTTGGGTTAGACTGCCGGGCAGATGTTCGAAATCACGCTGCGCGTCACGTGTTGTTGCCGTCCTCGGACGGCCTGACTCGACGCGAACGTCTTTTCGCATTTCGCAGCAGCAGCCGTCCCCACCGTTGGGCGGCCGGTGCTTCTTTGCCGCTCGTTTTCAGCGCCAGAGGAGCCACCGTGACCGTTTCTCGCACCGACCTCCGCCTCTACAACACCCTCACCCGCAGCATCGAGCCGTTCCAGCCGCGTGAGCCGGGCAAGGCGCGCGTCTACAGCTGCGGGCCTACCGTCTACAGCCGCCAGCACCTGGGCAACATGCGGCCGTACGTGCTGGCGGATTTGCTCACGCGCGTGCTGCGGCTCGAAGGGCTGGTGGTCGAGCACGTCATCAACATCACCGACGTCGGGCACCTGACCGATGACGCGGATCAGGGCGAAGACAAGCTCGAGCTGGCCGCGCAGCAGAGCGGTCATAGCGCGCTCGAGGTGGCGCGCATCTGGACGGAGCTTTTCAAACGCGACCTCTCGCTGCTCGACGTGCGCGAGCCAACCGTGTGGGCGCGCGCCACCGAGCACATTCCGGAGCAGATCGAGATGATTCAAAAGCTCGAGGCTCGTGGCTTCACTTACGTCGCCAGCGACGGCGTCTATTTCGATACCGCCAAAGATCCGGGGTACGGCGCCTTGTCTCGCTTGCAGGCGAGCGCGGCCCACGGGCGCATCGCCAACGACACTGGCAAGCGCGGCCCCGCGGATTTTGCGCTGTGGAAATTCTCGCCGCCGCGTGGGCCGCGCCGCCAGCTCGAATGGCCGAGCCCTTGGGGCGTCGGTTTTCCGGGCTGGCACATCGAGTGCTCCGCAATGGCCACCAAGCACTTGGGCCCGCACATCGACATCCACACCGGCGGCGTCGACCACGTCGCGGTGCACCACACCAACGAAATCGCCCAAGCCGAAAATGCGCTCGACGTGCGGCCCTGGGTGCAGCTGTGGATGCACGGCGCCTGGCTCCTGTTCGACGGCGAAAAGATCTCCAAGTCGCGCGCCCAGCGCCGGCAACCGCCGAACCTGGACGACCTATCACCCCTAGGAGTAACCCCGGGCGGATTTCGCTATTACCTCTACACCGCGCACTACCGCAGCCCGCTGTCGCTATCGGGCGAGGCTTTGCGCGGCGCGGAGGCAGCGCGGCGGCGCTTGCGCGCCATCGTGCGAGCGGGCGCCGCTGAGGCCGATGCCAGGTCCAGCGCGCCGCCGACCTCGCTCTCGCCCCTTCGCCAGCGCTTCTTCGATGCCCTACGAGACGATCTGGACGCGCCGCGCGCACTGGCAACCCTGTGGGACATCGCCGACCGACCCGAGCCCTTGCCGGAGCGCGCCCGGCTCATCCGCGAGCTGGGCGACAGCATCGGCCTGGCGCTGGGCGGTCCCGCGCCCGCCTTGGAGGACGACGCGCTCATCGAGCGCCAAGTCGCGCGGCGCAACCAGGCCCGACAAGACAGGGACTTTGCGCTGTCGGATGCGATGCGCGCGGAGCTGTTGGCCAAGGGCATCGTCATCGAGGATTCACCCGAAGGCTCGAGCTGGAGGCGAATGTGACGACCGCCCGCCGACCGGGCCAATTCGGGGCGAGGCTTCCGAAAAACGGTCCCATGGAGTAATGATTGGCCTGTCGCGTACCGTTTCGAAGCGTGACAGCTCGATGGGAGCCTCCTCGTGAACACCGCCGCGGTCAGGGTCGGACGCCTGCTCGAGATTCGAGTGGCGTCCGGCTTGCGCTCGGCCGAAGACGTCGACGCGCACTTCGTGAGCATCGCCCAGGCGCTCGAGTCCGTCCCCGCCGGGCAGCGCCACGTCACCGTCGCAGATTGGCGAACCTGCCCCGTCATGTCACCTGAAGCCGCCCAGCGCTTTGGCCAGTGCATCGCTCAGTACAACGCGCGCACCGAGCGCAGCGCCGCGTTGGCCAACCAAGAGGCGCCCGTCACGGTGCTGCAATTCATGCGTGTGATCCGCGAGGCAGGCCTGCCCGATCGCAAGCTGTTCTTCAGCGAGCCAGAGCTAGAGAGCTGGGTCGGCGAGGTCTTGACCGAAGCCGAGCGCGAGCGGCTGCGCGAGTTCTTGGCAGAGTCCTGAACAGCTGCGAGCATCGCGCGGTCGCGCGAAGGACGGAGACCGAGACCGAGACTCAGATTGAGACTCACTCGCCGTCCCCACATTTACGACCTTGCGCGACCTGAGCGGAAGCAATTACCTTTGCGGGTTACGCGCTCATGTCATTCCATCCCCCGCAAGCTTCCTCAACGTTTCGACATCTTGGTCTTCTGCTGGCCGCCGGCGCTCTTACCGGGCTATTCGCGGGCGCGGCCGCGTGCAGCTCGGACTCCAGCGACGATTCGGCCGCGGGTGGCTCGTCCGCTTCTGGCTCCGGTAGTGGCGGAACCTCCTCGAGCAGCGGCGGCGATAACAACAACGACGCCGGCAAGGCTAGCAACAGCGGCGGCACCACCAGCAACAACGGCGGCACCACCGCTGGTGGAAACGCCGCAGCGGGCGGAGAGCCCGACAACGGCGGCGGCACGGCGTCCGGCGGCACGAGCCACGGCGGCACCTCGTCTGCAGCCGGCTCGAGCAGCGGCGGCTCCAGCACCCTCCCCGGCGACGACAACTGGGCCTGCATCCAGGCTGGCACCAGTTGCATCTGTCAGAACAACAGCAACCCCAAAGACGCGAGCGTTTGCACCGGCACCTACAAGTGCTGCTTCGCCGTGCCACTCGGTGCCAGCACCCGCTGCCAATGCCAAGACCCCTACACCTCCAAGTGCGAAGACCTCGCCCACGCCTTGAGCAGCGACGGCAGAGTCGTCGACCACTGCCCGCCGTGAGGTGCGTTCTACGGCGACGGGATCCTGGCTAGCGCCTTCCGAAATGGAGCCGCTCTAGACGCAGTTGCTGGTACCCGGAACGCGAAGGTGAAACAGACGACCCGCACGCCGACGATCGCGTGGGCGAAGACGCGTCCTCCGGAAGCCCCGCGAGATGGCGCCCGCGCCGGCTGAGGCGATCAGGGTGGCGCCTGTCCGCCAGGGCTACGAGCACGAACACACCCAAACCGATAGTCAGGCAGGCGAGGGCGAAGAGCATGGTTCACTCCGGCGCGGAGCCGTTTTCCGGCGGCCCTGAGAGCCTGAATCCATCCGTATAAGGATGCCATTAGGCTTGCGGCCGGCCGCATCAAGATTGTGTCCACACGGCTTCGTTTTACGGTGACTCGCCCGCTCGTGAGAAAGAGACGAAGTCGTCGACCGCGGCGTCAGTGCCAGCGACGAGCAACACGTCGCCTTCGCGCATGCGGTCTTCAGCTTGGATGGGCTCGAGCTTGCGGGCGCCGGCTGGTGTGCCGGCGCGCCAGATGCCGATCACGGTGACGCCGAAGCGCTTGCCGACATCCAACTCGCGTAGGGTCTGATCGACGAGCGGACCCGCGACGTTGCAGTGCCGGACACCGTAGCCACGCGCGAAGCGCGGCACGTCCAAGATGACCGGCTGGTCTTGCTCGACGTCGCTCTGCGTCAGCGGGCTGTAGCGCCGCAACACGAAAAGCCCGAGCGCTGCCGAAACGATGGAACCGGCGAGCACGCCGAGCTTCGCTTGGTCTTCGAGCCCGCGCGTGTGCCCCAGGCCGAGATTGCCGACCAGAAGCGACATCGTAAAACCCACCCCTGCCACCAGCGAAACAGCTAACAGCTGTAGCCACGTCGAGCCCGTCGGACGCGGCGCGAGCCTGAGCTTGACGGCCGCCCACGTTGCGCCCAGCACGCCCAGCGGCTTTCCGATGGCCAGGCCGAGCAGCGCTCCTAGCGTCACGCTCGAGGCGAGCAGCGAGCTGCCCCGCAACTCGATGCCGGCGTTGGCCAGCGCGAACAGCGGCACGATGCCGAACGCCACCGCGCCGTGCAAACCGTGCATCGCTCGATCGAGCGGAGACTGCACCGACTCGAGGTGGCGCTCGATCGCGGCGATCGTGCCCTCAGGAGCCGCACCGCGCTCGGCGCACTGGCGGCGCAGCGCGGTCGTCGCTTCGTCGAGATCGTCGACCACGTCGAGCGGCGCCCGACGCGGCGTCGTCGGCAGGGCGAGCCCGATCACGACGCCGGCGACGGTCGGGTGAATACCCGACGCCAGCACCGCTACCCAAAGCAGTAGACCGACGCCGACGTACGGCAAAATGGCCTGCACGCGCAGGCGACCGAGCAGAAGCAAGACGCCCGCCAGCAGGAGTGACACCAGCAGCATCTGCGGCTGAACGGTGCCGCCGTAGAAGAGCGCGATGACGATCATGGCGCCCAGGTCGTCGAAGATGGCCAGGGCCGTCAGGAACACGAAGACCGGCGAGGGCACGCGACGCTTGACGAGCGCCAAGCATCCCAGCGCAAACGCGATGTCGGTAGCCATCGGCACCGCCCAGCCGGCGCGCGCCGGTCCCGAGCGATTCAGGCTGAAGTAGATCAGCGCCGGCACGAGCATGCCCCCGGCGGCTGCGACGAGCGGCAAGCTGGCCCTACCCCAGCTGCTCAGCTCGCCATGCACGAGCTCGCGCTTGATTTCGAGCCCCGCCACCACGAAGAACAACGTCATCAACGCGTCGTTCGTGAAGTGGTGAACCGTCCAATCGATGCCCCAGTTGGCGACCTTGGCCTGTATCGTGGCGCGAAAGATGGCCTCGTAGGCGGAGCGCCAAGGCGAGTTTGCCCAAATCAAGGCCAGGGCAGCGCTGGCCATCATCACCAGGCCGCCCGCCGCCTCGAGCCGGAAGAAAGCTTGAAAGGGCGCGACGACCGCGAACAAGAGGCGACCTCTTTCGCGGTGCTCCGGTTCGCGCGGCGAGGCTTTGGGGGCGAGAGTATCCACGGCCCGCACCCGATAGCACCCTTCTCGGCTGCAGTGCTCGGGAAGCGGCCGCGCGGGCCGGCTGGTCGCGCCTCTCTCCTCTTAGTGGGCGCGACGATTTTTCGCTCCGGTTCCGTCCGGAGCGAGCTTCGCGGGCGTGCAGCGCTATTGAGGCTTGGTCGGAGCGGGGGCGGGCACGGCAGCTGCGGGCGCGTCGACCTTCGGCGCGTCTTCTTGGAGCAGCGCCTCGAGCTTCTTCTCGCGTTCGGCGTCGTTCAGGCCGAGGCTGCTGGTCTCGAACGTGAGGAGCGGTGTCTTGTCGCCACCCTGCATCACTGGCAGCCGGCCATTCCAGCGCTCGATGGCGCGGTATTGCAGCACCGTACCGCTGGTAGAAAGACGGATGATCTCGTTGGCCTTGGCTTCGGAGTGCGCGCGGATCAGCACCGCGTCGGCTTCGCCCCCAGCGCGCTCACGAGCGGCCTCTGCCGCGCCGTGCGCTTCTGCTATGGCTTGCTCGGCCTCGGCCTTGACTTGGCGCACGCGGTTCTCGGCCTGAATTGCGGTCTGGGTCGCTTCCATCGCGCGGTTGATGGCGGTGGCGACGTTCTCGGGCAAACGCAATGCGCCGTTGATCGTGAGCTGATCGATCAAGAAGCCGTCTTTGCCGAGGACGGCGCCCAGCGCTTTGATGACGGCGGCTACCAGTTTGCCTTTGCTTGCGCCGTAGATTTCCTGGACCGGCATGCGCGACGCTTCGTCGTTGAAGGCTTCGCGCACCGAGTTACGCACGTAGCCGTCGGCCAGCTGCAGCAAATCGTTCTGCCGGAACCTGAGATAGAGATGGGGCGCCTTGAGCGGGTCGATATGAAACGACAAGCCGATGTCGGCGTTCACGTTCACCCCCTCTTGCGATGAGAACGTGATGGATTCGTCGACGGGGCGCCCCTCGTCAGGCGACTTCGTCCAGACCACGTTCTGAACGCTGGTCGGGAAAGAGACGATTTGCTCGGTCAGAGGATCGAAAAAGACCCAGCCGCTGACGATCGGCACGTCTTGCACGCCGCGCGAGCTGCCGGCAAGGCTCACCTTGATCCCGACGTGGGCGGCGTCGATGCGCGTGACGGTGGCGTTGGCGAGCAGGATGGAGCCGACCACGATCGCAGCCGCGATCACGATGCGGCGCAGCGTGCGACCCGACGGAGCGGGTCTGTAGGATGAAATTTGAGCCACACGATCTCCTCGCTAAAGCGAAACGTGCGACAGCGTGGGCACGGATTGCGCGCTCGGCTAATCAAGAAGTTATAAGGGGGCCCTCCAAACGATTTTCTTAGCGTGAGCCGGCGCGTTCTTACGCAATCTTGAGCCTGGTGGACCCAGGCTACGCAGCATGGCAACGCTCGTCTCACGTCCGAAATGCGGGGCCCGTCATGCGAGGCCTCGATGATCAATATCGCGTTTTTGCTCACGCCCAAGAGCGAGGTGGTTTGGCTGAGCGCCGCCGGCACGCTCGGCGAGGCCATCGAACGCATGAAGCCAAACGGCTTCGCCGCAGTTCCGATCCTCGACGACGAGGGTGGCTACGTCGGAACCCTGACCGAGGGCGACATTCTTTGGCACCTGCTCGATGCGGTCGACCCGCGGCTTGCGCGCGACGCCCCCTTGCTCGAGGTTCAGCGTCGCACGAGCTACCGCCCCGTCCACATCGACGCGAAGCTCGACACCCTGGTCCTTCGCGCCGCCGAGCAGAATTTCGTCCCGGTGCTCGACGACCGAGAGGTATTCATCGGCATGGTGCGTCGTAAGTCCATCATCGAGCAGTGCCTGCCAAGCTCGACGATGCGAGTAAAAACCGGACAGGGTCGCCGTCTAGGCTCTCCCTCCGCGGCCGATGGCACCGGGGCGCTTGACCGGGTGGTCGAGCTCCCGCAAGGCCGCATGCCCGCCGACGGCCGAGGCCCGCCACAAGGACTTCTCTAGCGGTATCTCCATCAGCGGCACCGCCGCGTACGACCCATCGCAGAACAACCGACTCATTAGCGTCAGCTGCGGGCTTAGACGTTCGAGGCGACCTACGAGGTGAGCGACAAACTGGTGCGCCGGGCGTCGAACAGGTGCGTTGGCTCCCCCGCCCATCTATGGCATCAGAGGCCATGCGCGTCTGGTTGCTCGTAGGGCTACTGACGGCGGCGGTGGCCGCAGCGGTGGCGTGCGGTTCGTCCGATGACAAGAAGCTCGCGCAGGAGGCCGGCGGCGAGGCAGCGGGCGGAGCACGCGGCGGCGACACCGGCGCGCCGAATGCGGGTGAGATGCAGGGGCCGCACCCGGATTCTGGCGGCGTGAGCGCAGCGGCGGGGGCGGTCGATGGGGGCAATTCGTTCGCGACGGCAGGAGATGATGGTGCGGGAGCCGCGCCGACCGGGGTTGCCGGCGACGCTGGCGTCGGTGGGGCTACCTCTGTTTGCGAAGCCGCTCCGGCTGCGCTGGCCGCGACGCTGGAAGGCCACTGGCTGATCTGCGGCGCGCTCGCCAGCAATGGTCGAATCTGGAACGGCCTGCTCACTTTCGACACCTGCAGCGGCGCCGCGCTCACCGGCAGCTTTCATTGGCTCACCACCAACAGCGGCACCAGCGAAGGCAACACCCTCTTCAACGGCAGCTACGACGCCGAGAGCGGAACCATCACCCTGGAGGAATATGAGGTCACCGGTGGCAACGTCGTCACCGCCACCGACACCTTCAAGTACGACGCCGATTCGGACACCCTCACCGACGGCGCCTGGACCTGCGGCTGCTCCCCCGGCACGTGGACCAGCGCAACGCGCGTCCCAGCGGGCACGGACGTCGACGCTTGCCCCTAGGCGAAGTTGTTTCGGCGCTCGCGCAGCGGGTTGGGGCCAACCTGCTCGACGGTTGCCGAAGGCCGCAGGGCCTCGATGCGCGCTTGACCGTGATCAGAACCCCATCGCGGCCCGCCCGACTTCGCGATCGACGATGCCGGCGCGGATGAGCTCTTTGATGTGCATCTCGAAGGTTTGCATGCCGTACATGCTGCCGCCGGATTCCATCAGCTCCTTGAGCGGTGGATTGCCGATGGGGCGCTTGATCGTTTCGCGCACGGAGCCGGTCATCACCAAAACTTCCGCGGCCAGGACCATGCCCTGACCGTCTGCGCGCGGAAGCAGGCGCTGCGCGATGATGCCCTGGAGTGAGTCCCCCAAGCGGTCGCGCAGGTCGTCCGAATCGCCGCCCTCGGAGAGCGCGATGATGCGGTTCATGGTGCGGCCCACATCCGGCGTGTGCAGCGTCGAGATCACCAAATGGCCGGTCTCGGCGGCTTTGAGCGCGATGCCCATGGTCTCGGCGTCGCGGATTTCACCCACCTGAATCACGTCCGGATCTTGCCGCAACGCCGCGCGGAGCGCGCTGGCAAAGCTTTGCGTGTCGTAGCCGATCTCGCGCTGGCTGATCGAGCACTTGTCGTCCTGGTAAATGTACTCGATCGGATCTTCGATGGTGATGATGTGGCGGGCCGTGTTGTGGTTCATGTGGTCGACCATCGCCGCCAGCGTGCTCGACTTACCGTTGCCGGCCGCACCCACGCACAACACCAAACCGCGATCTTTCTCGGCCAGCGTGCGACACGCCTCCGGCGCACCGAGCTTCTCCAGACTCGGCACCTCGTGCGGAATGATGCGCATCACGATCGCCAGCGACGCGCGCTGCCGATAGATGTTCACGCGAAAGCGCCCGATACCGAACACCTCGTAAGACGTGTCGTACTCGCGCAGCTGGCTCAGGTTGCTCAGCACCTGCGGGTCGCGAATCAGGTGCCGCGCCAGCGCCTCGGTATCCTCCGGCCGAATCTTGTCGACGCGAAAGAACACGAGCGAGCCTCGCACGCGCGCGCCGGGCGGCTGGCCCACCTTGAGATGCACATCCCGGGCACCGGCCGCTTTGGCCTTCTGCAGCAGCTGGTGCAGGTAGGCCTCGGAAGCATAGGGATTTTGCTGGCTGGAGGGCGAAAGACTGGCCACGTCCGCCCATCCTACCGGACGAACGATACCGGGCAGCACTTTCCCGACGTTTCGTGATTGCGCCCCCCACCCAGCCTGCGCTAAGAACCCGCTCCCTCGACGGTTTTCCCGTCGGGAACGGCCCCCCAGGCCGCTGTCTCGCCTGTCTCGGTAGCTCAGTCGGTAGAGCAGAGGATTGAAAATCCTCGTGTCGGCGGTTCAATTCCGTCCCGGGACACAACTTTCGGGGCGATTCCGGGGCGATCAGGAAACTGGTCGCCCCGCTCGCCTTTTGTAGCTTCGAGTTGCCATTGGTCGCGGGTGGGCTGGCGCGGGCACAGCTCGTCAATAGCTTGGTCGAGCGGCAGCAGCGGCCCGAGGCCGAGCTCGTGCGCGCCGCGCGCCTGCCGGCGGTACCGGTTGATCATCTGGCTGGACCGGTGGCCCGTCCGATCCGCTACCCACGTCTCGCTTCGACCGTTGGCCAGCGACAGCGTCACGAAGGTCGCTCGGAGGTCGTGCACGCGCAGCTTGCGCCGGTTGGTGCCATCGGTGTGGAGCTCGGCGCGGGTGGCTCCAGCGGCGTGCAGGCTCGCCCGCAAGCCCTCGGCCAGCCGGTGCTCGGGCGTGAGCGGTCCGCCGTTGTCGTCCACGAACATATAGTCATTCGCAGCGGCGCCGCGCATCGCTACCCAGACGCGCAGTGCCCGAACGGTGCCGGGGTCGAGCGCCCAGCTCCGTGGATCGTCGGTTTTGTTGTCGTCCAGGCTCACGGACCCGGTATCGAGGTCGAAGTCGCGCACCTTCAGCGCGAAGGCCTCGCCCTCGCGGCACCCCTCGCGGCTGAGAAAGCCGAAGAGCAGTCGAAGCGCGAGCGGCGTCGCGGCGTGCTCGAGCAGTCGCGTGTCTTCGGTCGGGTATAGGTACGGATAGCCCGGCGGCCGCCCGATCTTCGGCAGGAACCCTTTCGGCAGCGGGTTGGCGGGGATGAGCCGGCACGGGTAGACGGCGAGCTGCAGCGTGCGATGCACGAGCTGGGCGTAGTGTCGGCGCGTCGCCGACCGCCTCACGTCGTCGGGCAAGCTCGCCATAACGGTCTCCGCGTGGTCCAGCCCAAAGCGATCAATGGGCACGTCGCCGATTAGCGTCACGCCGAACGGCACCGCGCAGATCTTCGCGAGGCGCTTCTTGTCCTGCTCGGCGTCCTTGGTCTTCACGTGATCCGGGTAGAGCCTGGCGAGCTCCCCCGACGTCCAACGCTTCGCGAATTCACCGAACGTCGGGACCGTGGGCCCGGGCTTGAAGTCGCCTCCGATCAGCTCACGGGCTACTTGCTCGACGCCCGGAAGCAGTTGCGGCGGACACGCGGCGGCCGTCCTCAGCAGCTCCATGGCTTCGCGGGTCTTGACGACGCCTGCTTTGCGCAGCTGCGCCGCCAGCGTCGCGACGAAGGTGCATCGCTCGGCCGCTGCTTCTTTGGTCTTGCATGTGGGCATTGGGAGCGACTGCCGCTCCTTGCCTTCGATGGTTATGCGCGCGACGGCGCCTTGCTCGGTCCAGCGGACTTCGCCCGTGATCGGGTTGGGCATTAGTGGTCGCTCCCTTCTCGAGCAGTTCTGCGCCAGGTGTGGTCCTCAAGGTCCTTCCACTTGTCGCGCGAAACGGCGGCGGCATGGCGCAGAAACGACGCGGTATTCTGACGTTTCTGCGCGACATCGAGCGCGTCCACACCATCGAATGGTGCGAGAAGTTTCGTTGTCAGCTCAGCAAACTCTGCTTCGGCGTTCTCTTGTGTCGGGGTTAGAAGTGCCGACTGCCAAAACGGATTCACCACCAGCGTCTCAATCCGCCCGCCGCGCAGCGGGACCTCCCACTCGACGAGCATAAGTATCGACCGCCGTCTCGACGCCGACAGTGCCTTCAAAGCCGAGGGCGCGAGCCAAACGACGGCAGCTAGGGCCTGCTCCGCGAACTCTGCCGCGGCGTCTATTGCGTCTCCAACGAAAATATCGCCGAACACGAGCAGCGGTCCTGCGGCGATGCAACCGCGAAAAGGAAGCGGGACATCGCCCGAGATCGCATCAGTGACTAGCTGCGCGGCGGCGGCAGCCGTGTGCTCGACGGTCTGACTTAGCGTCTCGCGTGTACCATCGGCGTCGAGCTGGCCCGCTGCCTTGGTCAGAATGACTGAATCGGAAAACGCCGCCGTAGTGGTCGAGGTACCACCAAAGATTTGCCGAACGCCCTCATCCATCTCCATGTGCTGGCGGAGTCGCCGAACAGCGCTCACTAGCTTCTCGACGCCATGAGTTCTCCGCGCGGCCTTGAATCCAAGGACATCGAGCACCGCGGCGGTACCTTCACCAAGCACTACCTCTGCTTCGTCAACCATCTTGCCCCGCTTCTCCGTTCTCGAGCTGTTTGAGCTCCGCGACGAGCTCGTCGACGTTGCGTTTGCCCGCGAAGGTTTCGGACTCGATCCGCTGCATGCGAGCCTTCAGCTCGTCCAGGTCGCGGCGGATGCGTGCGATGCGTTGGGCGCGGGTCACGGGCGGACTCCGTTCAAGCAGGCATCGCAATCGCAGCACAGGGCGTGCACGCTGCCGATCACCTGAACCGGCATGTTTTCTGCCAATTGTATGTTCAAGATAGCTTCCCGCCGATCACCCCTGCTGGCGTCGGTACTACCGACGTACAGGCGCTTTTGGCTCCGGCGCACCGTCAGTGCGTTTGGCTTGTTTTCGGCTCGAACGGGGTTGAACCCGTCGTCACCCGTTTGGCGGGTTTCGACAAGCTCGCGCACCACGCCCGCCATCCGATGCCGCGCCTCAACGGCCAGCAAGCTTGCCAGGTGCTGCGCGACCTCGGGCGCCATGTCGAGCCGGCTGAGCGGCGCGCCGAAAGTCAGCGCGAGCCCGGCCGGCGTGTGCTCGATGCGTGCCGACCAGGTCATGACCGCGCCTCCACTGGCTCGTCACCCGCTTCGCGCGCCAGCTCGAGCTCGCCCGCGAGCGCCGCCGCGGCCCGCAGCCGCTCCTCGACGCCCGCGAGGGCGTTGTGGATCAGGTAGTCGCTCGCACCCTGGCTGATCGCCTGGCTGATCACGCAGAGCTCGTCAGCGGCCTGCAGGCAGGCGCCGACGGCCACGTCGTGATCGGCTTCGTGGTTGGCTGTGAGCGCGGCTGCGATGAGCTTCGCTTGCTCGGCGGTCATCGGCCACCTCGCTCGCTAAGGCGCTCGAGTCGTTCAAGCCGCTCCGCCCATTCGGCGGCGACCGACATCCGAAACTGCAGCTGCTCGACGCGCTTCAAGAACTCATCGGCGTCGATCCTGATCAACGAATCGTCGCTTTCGACAGCGTTGATCAGCGCACGGAGATCGTCTGAGAATCGGTCTAGGACTTCGGCCCTGCTGTTTCCAATCGCAACGTCGAATGCGCTGATAAACCAGCCCGCACCCATCGCGACCATGTCCTCGTCTGCGCCATCGTCGACGCGTCGAATGCCGTTCATTGGCGCACCTCGCGCTTCTTGCTGAGCCGCTCGGCGACTTGGGCAGCGACGCGGGCGCGCTCCTCGATGCCCGTGATAGCGCGGCTCACGATCTCCGTCGCGAGCGGGCCTTCGCCCTCGTCGCCTTCGCAGAGAGCAGCGCGCAGGACGCAGAGCTCGGCGCTGAGTTGGTTCAGGGCCTCGACGGCAAGCACCAACGGCGGCGGCTCCGAGGCGCAGGCCCAGGGCGCCACGACGGCCGCGGCGAGGCGCAGGTCTGTGGGGTCTGCAGGGGTGCTCACGGCTGCACCGCCTTGAGCTTTGCGGCCTCTCCCTGGAGCACGACGCGCGCGCTGTTCACGCGGCGCAGCGCCTCACCGAAGGACTCGGAGTCGTCCTCCATGTGCGCCTCGATGATGTCGCCCAGAGCTTCCCCCAGGCTGTCGACGAGGTCGTGCAACTCGGCGGCTAACATCTCACGAGCCCCGTCGGGACCGATCGCAGCTGTCACGATCGGCTGCGGCTTCGGCGCCGCCTTCTCGAGGGCCTCTGTCAGTCGGCCCAAGTAATCGCGTGCGACCTTGCCCTCGACCTCCTGCCTGGCGGCCTGCGTGAGCCCGCGGCGGTCGTGCGCCTTCGCGCGCGCTCCTCGCCCTGTCCCCTGTGCCTTCGAACGTGATACGGTCTTCTTCGTTGCCATTGGAACTTACCTTCCTGTGGTGACTGGGGCTCGAGCTGCTGTAACAGCGCGGGCCCCGCTATGGGTTGGGCTAGCGTTTCTTTGGTGCCGGTGACTGCGAGCGCTTCGCCAAGACTGGCTTTGGCCTTGGCTCTGGCGGCATCCGTCGCTTCCGCTCGTCCCGCAGCATGAGCCGCAAGAAGTCGGTCTTCGTGACGCCGTCGGCCTCAGCCAATTCCTCCAGCCACTGCGCTTCTTCAGCGGAGAGCCGAATCTTGAACTGGAACTCGCGATCCACCATGCACCCCTGAGGTACCTCGTGCGGACCCGATGCGCAAGGTACTTTTTCGAACGCGCGCGTAAACGCGTGATTCTCCTCGCGCTTTCAGATACCGAAAGACTTCCCAATGGCACGGAGGACCCACGATGCCCGACAGTGAAAATGATGCTCGCTCCCTCACCCCGCCCACACCACCATCGCAAGATTGGTTCCTGTCGGCGTTGGTCACCATCATGAACAGCTTGCGAGGCGCTGGCCTGGGCATCACGCTGCAGGTTGGAGGCCTGTTGGTAACGGGCCAGCTCGCCTCCGGCGCCGACTATCTCGAGGAAACGGGCGAGGGATTGGACGCAGCACTCACTGGCGGAAAGCGTGACAGCATCGCCAAGGCCATGGGGGAGCTTGCTGAGAAACTCTATTCCAACGAAAAGCAAGCGCCTGGGTACATCCACATTCGCAACGCTCGTTTTTTCAAACCAGGAGCCAACGGCATCCCGCAAGAGAGCAAGAAGTGGTGGCGCGGCCGACTGTCGGAGGTGGACGGCTTTATCATCGGCGCGATGCAGGAAGGTTGAGCGCTTTATATGGGAATCGACAAGGACACCCCGATCACGCGCGAACAGATCGTTGATGCGCTGGAGAGCAGCGGCTACCCCTTTGAAGTAGCGCTCTATCAACAGTTCGCCGCGGCGGGCATGGACCCAACGCTGGGTCAACGCTTTCGTGTGCGCGATCCGGAACGCGGCGGTGATGGTTTGGTATCGAGGGAGATCGATCTCGTCGCGCGTGTTCGCGAAACAACAGCGGTCGTTGATCACGTAATGAGCGCTGGAATCACGCCACTGGTTGAGGCGAAGAAACTCCAGGAACCATTGCGACTGGTCGGCATTCTGATACCGCCACCCGAGCGCAACCAGCTTGTGGCATGGCGTGCGAAGTTCCACGGATGCCCGAGTTTCGGTATTCTTCCGAAGGACGGCTCGCATGCGCCGCTGTTTCTCAACAGCCCGGGCATAGGAGATTCGCTGGCCCCCTTTCTCGATGCGCCGTTCTGCGCACACTGGGCGGTTGTGCGGCGAAAAGACAAGGGCCCCAACTATCCACCGTTTGCGTCTGGCGACACCGGTGATGAGAATGTTCGAATCCATGATGGCCTGCAAACGCTCGTGGCTGCGACAACGTGGCTCGAGCGTGAGGCCTCGGAGCATCTGCAGAGCGTTGGTGTCGCCGTCTCGCCCGTACCTGCACTGGATTCGTTCATGCCGACGCTGGCCGTACATACCCCGACGCTGCATCTTTACGATCCGGTAACTCGAACCCTGTCCGACGTTCACTGGTTCACGGTGTCGAAGACCTTCGAGGTCGATGGTGAGATCATCCATCGGTTGATCGATGTCGTAACCCACGCTGGCATCGCAGCTCTTATCGACCGCTGCAAGCAGGCAGGGAAAGCGTTGCTCGAGCTCATGGTCGCCAACCATCGTGAGCTGCATGAACTCGCGATCGAGGTGCGCAAGAGCAACGTGCCGCGATACAAGATCCAGCTCGGGCGATGAGTTGGCTGCGAAGCTCACACCCCCTCCGCTTCAGTCGTCCGCCGCACCCGGTCGTACACGTCCGGCAACCGCTCTCGAAGCAGCTCAGCCCGCACGTACCAGCGCCCGTTGTCGCCGCACTCAGCGATCCCGGCGCCCCGCAGCATGGTCTTGGCAGCCCTCCGGCTCATGTTGCACGCCTTGCCGACCAGAGCCGGCGTGAGTTCGTTCGGGAGTTCGGGCGTGATTACCTGCATCGCAACCTCCGTCGTGGCAATCGGTAGCGGGCTCAACGTACCGCCGCCAGTCAGCATCAAGCACGTCGATGTCAAAGGGCATCGGAGAGCCCCTTTTGACTGACCGCGCGTTCGCGGTCACCTTTCGCAGCATGGTGAATCTCCGGTACCGCAAGCTCGCTTACAACCGCGTCGACGTGACGGTCACGGAACGTGACGAGGTCATCGGGCGCATCCCGCTGGAGCGCGCCGTCCACGGCGGCTGGCGCACGGACGGTTTGATCTTCGACGCTTTGCGGCCTGGTGCTCGAGAGCTGATGTTCCAGGCGCTCGACCTGGCCACCTCGGCCCTCGGTCAAAGCCGGGCGGTGTTCACCCCGTGAGCCAGCCTTTGCGCCGGCAGGCGCTACAACGTATCTTGAAACCGTGACCGACTCGTATTTGCCGCTCGGCGAACCACCGCGACACGACGTCGAGGGCGCGGCGCGCCTGCTGGTGCGGTACCAGGATGCCGACCTCACGGGCCCCGAGTTCGGCGAGCTCTTCTGGCGGATGGTCGACGAGCCGCGCGCCGTCATTGCTCGAGCCGACGAGCTGCGTAGCACGGCTACGCCTCCTCGTCGTCGAAGTCAGCCTTAGGCGAGCGCGGGTCGAGCAGCTCAAGCGTCTGGACGCGCATCGACAGAAAGCTTTGGCCGTCCGCGCGCTGCTTCAACTGCAGGGCGCCACCGATGAGGACGTGCTTGCCGCGACGAAGATGAGGCTGCATCACCTCAGCGTGACGCCCCATGAGCTTGCAACGAACATAGGTAGTCATGCCGCTGTCTTGGCCACGCCCGCGAACGCAGACAATGAACGAAAGCCGCGCCGAAAAGTCGAGCTTCGGGGGCTGAAACTGCGCGTCGTATTCCAACGTGCCGTGCGCTTGCGCGTAAATCATGACGTGAGTCCTGCTGCTTTCTCGAGCGCCGCGAGGCGCTCTTGCCGTTTGCGAATCTCAAACCAGTGAGCGCCGCGCACGCGATCCGCAGCCTTCGAAGCCGCGATCACGAAGGCCGCTGCGGCATCGCCGTGGCTGCCCTGCCGGCGCGGGTGCTTGATCAGCACCAATCCACCGGGCCCGGGTTGCGCAACCACGTCGGCCAGCTGCGTGACAACGCGCACGAGCGCGCCGGGGATGTGGACGAGCTCGTTTCGCAGGCTCTCCTTGAGCAGGCGGTACCGCTCGGCCTTGTGCTCGTTGGCCATGGCCACCGCCTTCAGCTGGAAGCCCTGCGGGAGGTGCTCGCGCGCCGGCACCAGCACGTAAGAGTCGACGTGGATGACACGCTGACCGTGGCGCTCGGCGAATTCGCAGCCCTGCTGCACGACGTCGCGCAAGCTGAGCGGCTGTGTCCGTCCTTTGCCGAGCCGCCTCGGGCGCATCTCCAGCAAGTCGGCTAGCGTGATGTGCTCACCCATGCGGTGCACGGCGCAGAAAGCGGAGGCGTCGCGCGAAAGCCCGATGTCGCCGCCGATCTGGACTGTCGCGCCCTCGGGCGCCGACGTCCGGACGCTGAGGTCGCGGTCGAGCGCACTGGCGAGCTCGGCGCCGAAGTAGAGCGAGCTCCCGCCGCTCATGAATTGCGCGTCGAATTCGCGCGCCGCGTTGTCCGGGTCACGCAGGCGCTCGCGCTCGACGATGGCAGCCGTCTCGGGGTCGGGCCGCATGAGCAACGTCGGCGCGTCAGCGGCGAGGCACGTGGCGGGTGCGCCCCAATTGGCGTTGAACAGGTCGTACACCAGCCCCTGCTCGGCCCACGGCGTCGACTCGATGACGACCATGCCCCCGCGCATGACGCGAGGAGCAACCGCCGTGAAGCACGCCGTGTCGTTCACAACCGCCGACTCGTCGCGAAAGAACGAGGCCTCCGAGAGCACGGCCGACACGAGGGAGCGCCCGCGCAGAGCCGAGCCGCCGCGCGTTGCCGGCAGCACCTCGATCGCCACGGGTCGCCCGTCCGAGCGGCGCAGCACGAAGCTGTCCGAGGTCTCGGCCTCGATCTTCTCCGCGATCGAGGGTTCTTCCTTCGCAGCGCCCAGCGCATACCGCAGCACCTGCCGACCCAACCGCGTGTCTGGCGCCACGATCAACGCCGTCGCGTGCTCGCCAGGAGCGAGGCCGCCGAGGTCAGCCGTGAGCGCGCGCCAGAGCGAATAGAGAGCGCCGAAGATCCAGCTGCCGCCCACGCGCGCGCCCTTCTTGACGAGCAGCACGGCTCGGGCGGCTGTCGGGATCTCGTCGACTGGCCCGAACAGCTTCGCGGCGAGATCGCGATCTGCAGGGTCGAGCTGCACCGGCTCGACGCCATCAAACGCCACTAGGCAAAGCACCCGCTGCGCGGGCGTGAGCCGGACGCGCAGTACGCGCGTCGCGAAGTCAACGAAGCGGATCGGGCGAGAACGCTTCACGTGAGGGTGATCCTCCCGGCATCGAAGCGCGGCACCTCACGCGGACCGAACTGGATCGCGTCTTCGTTCGTTGGGTTTGCAGAGAGCCCGAACGTGACTGACCGCCCACGAATGCCAAGCCCGTGCGTGACGCTCCAGCAGTCGTAGTCGACGAGGTTGTAACCCGGCCCAGTAAGCGCATCGAGTAAGCTCGCCACCGTGGCCTTGAACACGTCGTCGCTGACGTAGCCGTCGAGGCGCTGGATCCCGTAGCTGATCCAGACGGGTATCTGCTGCGGGCGCGAAAAGCGCACCTCGTGGGGCTCGCCGTCAGCATCGAATGCCGTCCCGCTTGAGCTGCCGACGGTGGTGATTCCGGCAGCCTTCGTGTCGAAAAGCGCTTGGGCGATCTCGTCGTCGCTTGCGTCGTCTGCTGCAATGATCGCTTCGATTGAGTGCGGAGGCATCCCGTTCGCGTCGGTCTGGTCGCTGGTGTTTTCGAAGACCGTGCAGGCTGTTGCCGAATCGAGCTTCAACAGGTCCGACCGCACACCTGCGACGGTCGCGCTGCCGAACGTAGCTAGTTGCTGCTCTCGCCGCGCTCGGGCTGCCGCGTCGTCATCGGCTTCATGCCCGACCGCGACTTCGCCGCTGCTCACGATCGCGACCCAACCCACGAGCGGTGTCGCGATCGCAGTGATCGAATCCTCCGGCGTGTCGATTGGCCCGGTCTGCTCGGCACGAAAGCGCAGCGAGAAGTCGCCGTCTGTGGGCGCGGTAAAGTCCGCCTTCGGTGTCCACCTGAGATCGGGCCTGTCGGTTACATGGGCGAAGTGCTTTTCGGCTTCGAGCTTGGTTGCGGCCTTCAACCGCACGACGACGGGCACCTCGCTGCGGCTCGCGCCTTGGCGCTGCGTGCCCGTGATCTTGAGAAGCGACGTGAGCTGGTCTGCGGTCGCCTTGTCGGGGTCGAAGCCGTGATAGATCTGCTCGAGCGAATCCCAAGCTGCCTTGAATCGCCGCGCGAAGACTCGATTGATCTTGCCGAGCACGCTACTCTCGGAGACGTCGAGCGTTGCCGAGATATCGGCGTGCTGGTCGGCTTCGATCAAAGCGAGTAGCTCTTCCTCGGTCGGAGCCGTGAAGCCGGTCGGAGTTACACCAAACGGTCCGGACATTTTTAGCCTGTCGTTGAGGCGGCGAGCGTCGCCGCGAGATCGTTGTTTGCCTGCGTCGACGCCTTCTTAGTGGCATCGCCCACACGCTTCGTAAGGTCTGCGTCCGCGCCAGGGGGCACGTTCACTTCGATCTTGGTCGGTGCTTGCACGTCGACGATCCACTGCGGCGGAGCGCTCGCGGTCGCCTGTGCAGCATTTCCAGGTGCGCCCATCGCGTGCGCTTGACGCGCTGCCACCGTGGCCTGCACGAACGTGGCCAGTGCGTTCGCGTTCGCCTGAGCGGCTGCCGCCGCTGCCGCGAGGTCGGCGGGTGCTTTGGGCTCGAGCGCGGCCTTGATGCCACCCAGCAGGAAGCCACCGGCGGCGTGCCGCTTAACATCATCGGCTTGCAACTGGGCGAGCTCCCCCAGGCCTCCTGTGCGCTTCGGAGCGTTGCCAAGTACCGAGCCGGCCGCCTCGAGCGAGTTGCCAGTATCAGCGAAGCCAGGGAGCTTTTTCACGGCACCGCCGAGCTTCGTGACTGCCGCGGCCGCGTCGTCGATCACCGCGTTCCACATCGCATCGAAGGCAGCCTGCAAGCTTGCCGGGATTCGGAGGAACGCGGACTCGACGTCGCCAGCGGCGAGCACGGCACCGACGCCGAACTCGGCAATCTTTCCCGCCAGCCACTCGACCTTGAACACCGTGTTGTCGATGCCCTTCACCAGGCCGCCGAAAAAGCCCCGCACCTTTTCGGCGGAGCCCTTCCCAAAGTTTTCGTCGACCCAATCGCCCAAAACACTGTCGCCGCCGGCGAGGAAGACGAGAAAGTCCTCGATGTCCAGAAGCGGCTCGACCAGCACACGAGCAATTCGCGAGGCGAACTTCATGCCGTTGGAGAACTTGCCGACGCCGGACACCGCCTGAGCAACGATGCGCACGATGCCCCCGTACGCGCGACCGTAGACCGAGAGCGCGTCGGTCTCTTTGCTTGTGCCAGCCAGAGCGCGACCGAAGCTCGCGATCCCTTCTGCCAGCTTCGTGATGAGAGGCAGCAGCGGTCCGAGCACCTGACCCCCAAGCGAGGTGCCGATCACGCTCAGCTTGTCGAGGTCGTCATTGAACTCCGCCGCGTGCTCGATGAAGTCGGACGACAGCCCGCCTCCCAGGTCCTGAAATTCCTTCTTGAGCTTCGCGATACCCTGCGGGCCTTCGCGAAAGAGCGGCAGAAGGCGCGCGTACTGCTTGCCGAAAAGGTCGGCCGCCAGCCCTGCGGCTTCGGTGGGATTCTGCAACTGTCCGATCGCGAGCCCCGCTTCTTCGAAGACCTGGATGCTCGACTTGAGCGAGCCGTCCGCGTTCTTGAGGTCGACCCCCAGCTTGCGAAACGTCTTGGCGTTGCCGGCGCCGCTGGCGGCCTCCGCGATTCCCGAGCCGAGCCGCTGCAGCGACGAAGCGAATTCGTCGGCTTCGATGCCCGAAAGCTTGGCCGCGTACTGCCACGCCTGCAGCTCGTCGGTACCGACACCGAGGCGTTGCGCGGTGTCGTTGATATGGTCGGCCGTGTTGATCAGCTGCTTGCTGAAGTCGACGACCTTGCCGACCGCAAAAGCGGCGGCCACCCATTTACCGAACGACGCCAGCTTGTCGCCGAGGCCGTCCACGATTGAGTCGGCAGACTCGATCTGGCTGGTGTCGAGCGCGAACCCGTACTCGGCGAGGATTTCACGAAGTGCGGCGGCCATTAGCTAGCGCTCCCGTCGAGGGCCTTCAGGCGGACTCGCGCAGCCTCGATGACGTGAGCGAGCGCGGCCCGCTCGCTCGTGCCGTTCAGCGCCGCGACTGCCTGCAGGATCTCGCGCTCACCCAGCGTGAGCAGCGGGCGCCCCGCCAAGAGCTTCGCGAGCTCGGGCGAGTGCGGACCAGGGTCGACGCCAGCTTGGAGCGCCCGGGCCAGCGCAATCGCCAGCGCCAGCGCCGCGCGGATCCCGCAGCCACCCCAGAAGCTCGAGAGCTCCTGGAGGGCTTCGGTTTCGTTTTGGCGAAGCTCGCTCGCCATCAGGCCGCGCTCTCCTCGTCGTCGGCATCGTCGGCGCTGCTGAGCTTTTCCAGCTGCTGCTCGAGCACGCGGGCCAGCGTGGCGTTGAGGTCGTCACCGGCAGCCTTGGCGGTCGCGAGCCAAATCTCGAGCAACGGAACGTGCGAGCACTCCCGAACGATTCTCGAGACGTACGAGAGCAGGCCCTTCTCGTCGGTCTCGGATTCGCTGTAGCCCGGGCCCGTGCCCTGACTTCCGCCAGCCCGCAAGCGCGTGAAGTCGTATTTGTACGAGCGAATCAAATCCGTCGGCCAGCCGTGTGTGAACGCGTGACCGGGCAAGCCGCGACGGTGCGGCCACGCTGCGGCGACTTCTTGAGGCACGAAGTGCAGCAGGCTGTGCGCGTAGAATTGGTAGATCTTGCCGTCGACCTCTCGCGCGGAGTCTTCGCCGCCCGGGTACCGGTTGAGGCCTTCGCCGATCACCAAGACGTCGGAGTCAGCGGCAGGCTCGCTCGGGAACGTGACCGTGCGGTCGCGCTCGGCCTGCTCAGCGGCCGCGTCCTCCCCTGCGTGGATGCGCTCGACCTCCGCGAGAACGAAGCCGTGCAAACGGCGGACCTCGCGTACCTGTTGCAGACGCTTGAGCTCGGCCTCGAGCGGCTTGGGCAACTCGACGCCCGAGCTCTGCAGCAACTCGATAGCGCACCGCATGTGCTCTGGGTTGTTGAGGTCGGGACCGTCCCGGAGCGGATTCCCGCTGATCGTGCGGCCGGGTCGGTTCGAATAAAGGCTGTCCATGTTGCTTACTCCTTTCACGCGGCTGAATCGGGGTCGTTGCCGGCTTCGTCCTCGTCGCGAATCAGCCGAGCCTCGTCGAGGCGCATCTGTCCCTCCTTGTCGAGCGGCTGGCGCCACGCGTTCGCGGCCCGGTGGTTGGCTCGCTTGCGCGCGCGCTCGAGCGCCTGGTCGGCGGCCGTGGCTTCGGGCGAAGCGGGCTTTTTCTTGATCTCGTCTTCCGCGTCCTCGGCGTCGAAACGCGCCATACGGTCTCGACGGAGCTGCGCGGCGGACGCTTTGCGGGCGTCGTATTCACGGCCCGCCGCGTCGAAGCGCGCCTGCTCCTCGGCCGTCGGCTGGCGCGACGGTAGGCCGGTTTTCGAGTCGGTCGGTGGGAGGAGGTACGCGAGCGCGTTGCGGCGCTCCGCGTCGTATCTGGCTTGCTCGGAGGGGTCTCGTTTCATGGGCGTAATGCCTTTCGGTGAGGTATCGATGCTGTCGGTGCGCGTGCGGTCCGCGCGGTCGTCGAAGGTGCAGCGGCAAACGCCGCGGGGAGTGCAGGTGTGGCAGTCGAGGCGCGACTGGTAGTCAGCAGCGAGGGCGTCGAATCGCTCTCGGTCTTCCTTGGCGCCCGTGGCCATCCAGATCTCACGAGCCAGAAAGACGGGCTCGTACAGGTCTTTCCAGGCGTCCGGATTCGCGTCCGTGCGCGTCAGGGTCGCGGCGTCGGCGAGGCTCTGCTCGAGCTTGCTGCGCAGGGACGGGACCGAGACTGCAATCACGCCGCCTCCAGCGCCGCCATCGCGGCAGCCGTCACGCTGCTGACAGGGTTCGTGCTCAGGTCGAGCACCCGCACGTGGTCACCGCGGAGGAAGCGCGCCAACTTGGGCCGCACGGACTCGGGCACGGTGGCCACCCAGGCCGCGATGCTGTCGTGATCGGTCGTGCCCGCTGCCAGCTCGAAGCCGTCCTGTGGCCAGTCGAGGCGGTCACGCACGGCCACGCGGATGCCAGTCCGCTGATCGAGCTCGTGCACGGGGTGGTCGTCGGCGACTCGCACGAACCTCAGCGGCGTGCCGTGGTTGCCCCACACGATGGCGTCGACCGCCCACGTCGGCAGCTCGAGCACGACGCCGGGGCCGTCCTGGGTGTGCGGAACCGTGATGCTCGGTTCACCCTCGCGGTGCAGGACGAAGGTCGGGTTGTGATTCTGGATGCGGAACTTCATGGGTCAGTGCACTCCTTGGCCGATGTGGCCGGGGTTGGCGCCGCTGCGACGACTCGAACGTCGCTCGTGAGGGTCGGGTCCGAATCGACGGTCTTTTGAACCAAGGTCCCGACGGTCCTCACTGTCCGGTTGCTCCCATGGCTAGAAGCAGCGGCAAAAGTCACTTGCCCCCCTTGGGCGCCGAGGCGCTGGGGGTGGCGCTGTCCGTGTCGTCGTCGACGACGTGCCAGGGGTCGTGATTCGCTCGCTTGGGGCGAGCCCTGCTCTCGCGCGCCGCGAGCTCCCACGCGGCGAGCTCGTGCTGGCGCGCCGTGCTGGCCAGCGCCGCGGCCTGCTTGAACAGCTCGGCATCGCCGGCGGCGGCAGCGAGCGACTGCACGAAGCGGCTGGCCGCCATGGCCTGCGCGGCCGACTCGACGATGGCGCCCACGCCCGCGCTGATCTCGCCGCCGTGCGCACGTGCCAGCTCACGCCTCCTGTGGGCGCCGTAACGGGCTCCCCAGCGCGCGAACACGCGGTAACGAGGGTCGGACTGGTCGAGGCCCAAAGCGCCGCGTACGCCCGGTTTAACGCGCTTGGCGATGCCTGCCGCATTGCCCTTCACGAAGCGACCGCTCGCGTCGCGGTCAGGACGGGCCGTAAGCGCAGGGGTAGCGGCCGGGAGCTCGTCGGGTGGTAGCACCTCGACGCGCGGCGTGCCGGCGCCCTTGCCGTGGCCGTTGCGCAGGGTCACGGACGCACCTCGCCGGGGGCAACGCCAGGGGCGATCACGCTGCGAAAACCCGCATCCGCCATTGATTCAGCACCGGCGCTGCGGATCGTGAATCCGATGGCGGGGGTGAGCGAGGACGAACCCGCGACCACCGGAGCCACAATCCAGTGCTCTACGCTCCGGGCTCGCGCGGCCTGGACCGGCGCGCGTGACTCAGAAGGCTTCAACGACCAACCCTTTCTGACCTCGGCACTCGAGCAGTCGTCGCACCACCGCGTCCCCGAACCGGCTCACGAGCTCCTTGCGGGTCGCGCCAGCGGTCGAGATGGTCGGCAGGCCGTGGTCGTAGCGGCTCGCCAGGATCTCCAGCAGGGTCTTGTCGGTTGCGCCCCAAGTCAGGTCGTCAAGGACCGCAAGCGGGGCCCGTTTGGCTGCCGTCACGCTGGAGTGCTCGCGCCCGAAAGGTTCGCTGGCAGCGATTCGCGGTAGCTCTGCGCAGGACACCCACGCGACGTAAGCCGCGTGCTGGCGAAGCTGAATCTCTTCGCAGAGGTCCTCAGGTCGCCGACGTTGCAGACGCTCCCGCTCGATTCCGGCCGCCTCGCGACGAGCCATGAGCAGGGCTGCCAGCGTCTTGCCTACGCCCGTCTTGCCGAGGAGCAGTGCAGCGCCGCCCGCGTAGTCTGCAACGGCTTCGCGGAGGCTCCCGACGCTGATTTTAGCGGCTAGCTCCTTGCTCGACAGCTCGCGCGCGCCCACCGGGCCGATCGGCTTGATGAACTTCGCGACCTGGGCTTCGACGACGTCGGCCGCGAGGCGCTTTAGCCAGTCGGTCTGGGCGAATTCCGCCGTCTGCCGTTCGTTGGTCCAGCGGGCGCACTGCAGGAGGTCTCGCAGCGTGCTCGGGTGCCAGCCGATGGCCGCCGCAGCGTGCTCGAGTGGCGTCTTCGGGTCGGGCAGCTTGAATGCCGGGAAGCTCATCGGATCACCCGCACGCCCTCGAAGGGGTCAACGTTGGTTTGCTGCACGGGGCCGCGGAAGCCATAGGCGCGGCGGGCGACCGCCTTGGACGGGTCGGCAGCGATGGTCAGGATGGTCGCCTGATCCCAGTTCGCGAGGCCGTTCTCGACCAGCTCGCGGAAGCGCTGCAGGTCCCCGTTGACGGCGTCTAGGAGCTTGGAGACCGCCTTGGCTTCGCGCGGCCCGAAGAACGGGTCAGCGCCGCGGACGCGTTTGAAGACCTCGACGTAGACGGCCACGGCCTGCGGGTGGACGCCTGGCCACTTGGGCTCTGGCTTTGCCTTCGACGGTCCGGGACGCTTCTTCGTGGGCTCGCTCTTTGGCGTTGGGATTTCGAGAGAAAAAGTCTCCGCTGAGCGATGCGAAGCGGGAGTACTCAGATCACTACTCAGATCACTACTCAGATCTTGCGCCACGGTGACGCGCAAGCCCCCCTCGGTTTGGCGCACAACCCTTGCAGATTTGGCGCACAACCTCGTGTTCGGTTCGGCGTCACCGTGGCGCGCAACCTTGGCCGTGTTTTGCGTCATGGTGACGCGCAAGGAGATCGCGTAGTGGTTGGGGGCGCGCCCACCGGCACGGCCGGTCCGACCACCTTGCGCGATGCGATTCACGAGCAGGGGTCCGTCGGTGCGAGCGACGAGCGAGTCGAGCGCCCGCTGCGCCGTCCGCCGGCTGATACCCGCGCGTTGGGCAATGCCGTCTTGGCCCCGGTAGGCATGGCCCGTGGCGTCGTTGCGGTCCAGGATCAGCACGGCTGCCACCCCTCGCTCTGCCTCGCTATACGGGCAGTCGATGCCGAAGACGGCGTGAAGGGCCTTGAGCTTCGGGAATGCATGTTTCACCTCCGGCTCACCCCGATGGCGCGGCGCACGGCCTCCGCGGCGTCTTCGGGCTTGATGTCGCTGTTCACGATGCTCGAAAGGTCCGGAGCAGCACCGGTCCGCTCCAGCTCGGCCAGCAGCGCCTGCGCAGGAATGCCGCGCTTCTTACCGGCACCGACGAACGCTCGGCCGCGAGACTCCCAAAAGTCGCGGCACCAGCGCCACGGGAAGCCAGTCGCCGGGAGTGCGTTGCCGGGGCCCACGATCAGCGGAGCGACAGGCGGGAGAGGCTTGCGTTGTGGTTTGGTGTCGGTCATATGGGGTCTCGTCGGTCGGCGATTGTCTCGGGTTGGCGCCCGGGCCGTCGCGTTCAGGCCGCCTGCTGCGAGGGCACCAGGTGGCCAAGATCGAGCGCTCGCAGCGCCTCGACGACGCGAGCGCGGCACGTGCTGCGAACAGAGCGCCCGGCAAGGACCGCGCGAACCGTTCGGGGGTCGACACCGGCCGCGACAGCGACTCGGCGTTCGGTGTGGGCATCAAGTTTGGCGGCGCTCATGCCGCACTGGTGTAGCGGTCGTGAGCGCAACCCGTCACGCGCCCCACTTAGGGGCGCATAGTGCGATCAAGCTTCGTTTTCGCCCGTTTGAACGTCTTCGAAAACTTTGCGAACCGCCTTATCGAGCGCCTTGCGGGCGCGCTCGATCGCATCTTCGAGATCCTCTTCCTCAGCAACGCCGAGGCCGAGCGCGCTGCCCTCGACATCAAGCACGATGAGCTCGGCCAGGATGGTCGCCGCCCCCTTCGCGCCGTCTCTTCCCTTTGGGTCCGGGTGATAAGTCTTCAGGCGCGCTTCGAGCCATGACAGGTCGCCTTCGAAGGGCACGGCTGCCAGCTCCCCGATCGCGTCCTCAAACGCTGGGATGGCCGAGAGCGCGGCAGCAAGCTCAAACACGACTTGGCGCCGCCCCTCGTCGTTGTGCACGGCGAGATACCTATCGCCAGCGCTTGCCACGTCCTCGACGCTGCGCGCCCGCTGCTCGATGAGCCCTTCCTCGCGCTCGAAGGGTGCCACGGCCTCACGTAGCGCCTTCAGGTCTCGGAACGACAACTCGAGCGCGAGTGTCGCTCCGAGGTACCCCCCTAGGCGTTTGGCCAGCAGCTCGACCTGGCTGTACTCGACCGGCAATGGCTCGAGATCACCGTCTAGGAGGCGCTTGAGTGCCGCTGTGTACGCCTCGAGTGGCCCCTCAGCTGCCTCCAGGCTCGACCATCTCTTGCGCTGCGAGCGCCATCGGTCCTGGGCCATACGCTGCGTTGTAACGCGCTGCAGACGGGAGGTCACCGGCCACCTCGCTTTGCCCGCTCAGCGTCAAGACTGACGACCTTTGCCCGGGACTCCCGACGCGCGCGCAGCTCGGTCGTCAGCGCCTCGACGGTTGACCAGGCCTCGGCTCTCGCGGCACGGTGGATGGCGTCGCCCAGCGCCACCTCTACGGGATCCGGAGCTAATTGCGATGGCCCCGCTGGAGGGGCTGATGGCCCCTCGTCGCGCTCCGGAGGTTCCTCCTCGGCTTCATGGCCAAGCGCTTGAACGGCTCCGCCGTGATTTCCCGAGGTAGTGCTCCCGATTGAAAATCCTCGTGTCGGCGGTTCCGTCCCGGGACACCAGTTTTCACGCAAGCGTGCCGCGTTCCAAACCTCGCTCGCACCACCATTTGCGATCACGACTGCTGGCCGTGAGCGCGGTCTTGTTGAGTGCTCATTCTCCCAGAGCGCGAGTGCCGCCGCTGGCGCCGCTCGAGGGCGACGAAGACGCCGGTGTCGAGCGTGACCGCTGCCATTACTCGTCGCGGACCGCGTCGCGGTCTACTTCGGTGAGAGGCGGTTGGCCTTCGAGCAGGTACTCGAGCAGCTCAACTCGTCGGGGTCCGGGTCGCGGGGAAGCCAGTGGAGGGCGCCTGTATGACCTTAACGGTAAGCCGGCGAACGGAGTCGGCAAGGTCACCAGGCAAACGAGCGGCAATTGCTACACATGCGCCGGACAGCCTGCGGCCCACCCCCGTGAGGGCGCCTACTCGCAGCTCAGGGGAAAGCCGGTGGCTTCGATCAGGGTTGAGCTCAGTAGCTTGTTCGAGCGGCGGTCGCCGCCTGCTTGCTCGATGCGATTCCAGGCGGTGACGCACGTGTTGGCCAGGATGTTGCGGTAGTCGTCGGCCGTCACGTTGGCGCCCACGACGGTGACGCGGTCTCTCAGGGAGGTTTGGGCTTTTTGGGGGAGGGCCAACCGCTCTAGCACTGGCAGGTTGGCCCAGGGATGCGGCGCGTCGAGCGCGCTGGAGTCCATGACGGTGAAGTGTGCTTGCCTGGGCGCTTCGGAAAATTGCCGGAGCCATTCCTTGGCAATCCCTGGCCACGCTTTTTCTTCTTTGACGGCGGCGAGCAACGGCTCGCTCGTGCAGCTCGGCTCCTGGAAGGCAGTCGCCACGTAGCCGACGCCATATCCAGAGAAGGCGCCGAGGGCGATCGCAACACCTTTGACGAGGTTGAACTCGCTACCAACCTCGCTCGTGAGGTTCGCCTTACCCAGCTTGAGGCCGGTTACGGTCGCCAGCGAGATGCCGAACGAGTTGAACGCCCATTTGCCGGTCTCCACCGAGCTACTGATGAAGCCGGAAGGCTCCGGCGGCGTAGATACGATGCGGAGCTTGCCGTCGCTCAGGTCGTAGCTCCAGAACTCCTTGGAGTCACAGCGATAGTGAAGCTCGACGGTCGAGTCCTTGAGAAGGGGCGATACGTAGCGGACCGCCACCGCCACCGGCGCGATTTTGCTGTCCGGCCGACTCTTGCAACCGTTGTAAGCGCCGAGGCAAAAGAAGATGGCGAAGAACGGCGCGAACCACTTCAAGAATGACTTGAGCACGACCGGCGAGCGTATCCAGGCACCAGTAGCTCGTCAACGACGGCTCTGCGCGGGCAACATTGCCGCTCGCGTCGTAGGCCGCCCCGGACGTCCGAGCGCTGCCGGGTGACGCGGCCAAGGTTTGCGGCCGTAAAGCAGGCGCAATTCTTGGCACGTGTGATGCCTACCCCTCACGCATGGCACGGCATGCAAGCATGAAGGGTTGCGCCGGCGCGGTGGCGTTGGTGGCGCTAGGCGTCGTGGGTTGCGCCGCGACGGATCCAGCTGGACCGCAGCGCGAGTCGAACGAGAGCGTTGGAACGCAGCGCAGCGCGATGGGCGTCGTGGCGTCGAGCCGCGGCTGCGTGAGCGCAGTAGCCGGCGGCGGCTGGGTCAATGCCTTCTTGCCCCAATCCACGCTGGGTTTGACGCTCACGTTTCGGAATTGGCCTTCGGGGGTCGACGCGCAAGGTCATCCGCTGATCGACGGCGTGGTCGGGCTCTCGAACGGGCCTGCCGGGAGCTTCGGGGATCTGGGGCCCATCGTGCGCTTCAATCCCGACGGTTACATCGACGCGCGCGATGGCGATCACTATGCAGGTGGTTTCCCGTACATCACAGGTGAGCCGTTTCAGGTGCAGATGTCGGTCGACCTCACGACGCACCGTTACACGGTTTATGCGCGGCACACGGATGCACCCGCCAAGCCGTTCGAGCTCGTTGCGAGCAATTTGGCGTTTCGTAGCGAGCAGCAAGCGGTGGAGCGCTTGGACAACGTCGGCGCCTTCATCGATTCGCAAACGGGCTCGCTCGACAACTGCGAGTTCCGATACGAGGCCCCCGAGCAGTGCACCGTTTCGTACCGCGAAGCCTCCACACCGGACAGCTGGCGCAGCCGCGCATTCCCTGCCCGAGGCGGACACTTCCAGCTCGATTTCGACGCTCTGCCGGCATCGCGCGATGGCTCGGCCACGCTCGACGCGGTAGTCGGCGCCGCGCAGGGCGCGCCGACAACTTTCAGCCAGCTGGCGGCCATCGTGCGCTTTCGGCCCGACGGCAAGATCGACGCGCGCAATGGCTCGACCTACGCGGCCGACGTCGACTTTCCGTACGCCAGCGTCACGAGTTACCACGTGAGCATGGATATCGACACGACCCGCGGTCGCTATTCAGTTACCGTCAAGAACAACGAAGCGGACCCAGACGCCGCACCTACCCTGCTCGCACACGACTATGCCTTCCGCGCCGAGCAAGCGAGCACGACCTCTTTCGACAATTTGGGCCAATTCATCGACGGCGGCGAAGGCGCCGTGTACGTGTGCTCGCTGACGATTCTGTATTGAGCTCGAGACTGCGCGTCGGCGGCACGATCGATACACTGCGCGCGCAACATGCCGCCGACGGAGCTACCAGCGACTCACGCCGCTTTCAGACGAATCGTCGCCGGAGCGAGCTTGATGCGCTCGATGCGCGTGTCGTCTTTCGGGTTCGAGCGAGAAATAGCGAAACTCTCCGATGGAATTGCGCGAAGAACTCCTAGGAAGATGCGCGACTTCGACGAAAGCCGTGACTGCCGGGTGAGCACGGCTATGCTTGCTGCATGCAGCGACCGCGACTCGTTTGGACCGTGCTGTTCGTTTCAGTCGTGAGCAGCGCAGAAGCACAAGTGCCGGCAGCCGCGCCCACGACTCCATCGGTAGGAGTTCCTACGTATTGGGTGATGATGGTGACGGGCGAGAAGAACGGCGCACCGTGGATGAAGACGACGACGCCGGAAACGCTCGGTGGCACCGTCAAAGGCACGGGAGCGTGGACATGCACCTACCCCGCTACCCAGCGCGGCAACGAAGACGGTATCGGTTACGAGCAAATGGAAGTCGCCTGTGGTGTCGGCGAGGCAGAGGTGTTCGTCAGTCTGCGTTGCAACTTCCACACGAAAGCCAAGCCCGGCAAAGTCCCCGGCAAGGGTTGGAAACGCAGCGACCTGCAGACGCTGAACCTCCGCCACAAGGGCGACGCCAAGAGCACCATCACGGTCAGCCTGCGCTGCGACGTGGACGCCGCGTTCGCAACGGAGTGAGCCGTCGCTCTCCCCCCACACGGCCGGGCGCAGAACCCCTAGTTCACCTCGTCTAGGTCGCAGGACGCTCGGGACACCGAGGAGCAAACCTAGAACCAAGTGCCACCCCGCCAACGGCGGTGGGGGGGAGTGCCTTTACCGGCCGGGGGGGACCGGGGCGAGGTGGCGCGGGCATAGAAGCCGGAGTTGCTGCCTCCAGTCCACCGCCTATCGGCGTGGTTCCATTGGGATTTCTTGCGACGGGCAGAATTGTGGCTCGCGCCCCGTAAGACAAGCATGATCCCCCGAGCCCTGGGAGCGCTGTTCTTACTGGCCAGCGGCTGCACGATTCACGTCATCGAACAGCCGGCGCTGGCGACGACGCCTGCCCCCATCCTGGTCGCGGCGGCGCCCGAAGCCCGGCCAGCGCACGCGCACCACGAGCATCACCGCAGGCCCACCGTGGAGCAGCGTCAGCCTCGCGCTCCGCAGCCCGCGGCCCCGCCAGCCCGCGTCGCCCCGCCTCCCCGCGTCGCCCGGCCAGCCCGCGCCGACGTGACGCCGACTCGTCCCTACTCAAAGCCCACGCGGCCGCGTCCGGACAAGCCGCTGTACGTGCCGCTCCACGATGTGGGCTCCGACAGGACCCCCGGCGGACTCACCGCGCAGCCACCGGGCGAGCTTCACAAGGTCAAGATACCGGGCACGTAGCGCTAGCCGGTTTCGCGCAGACGGAGCAGCACGCGCTCGATCTTCGGCATCAACGTCGAAGGATCGCGCTTCTCGACGTAGTCCTCGGCGCCCAAATCGAGCGCGATGCGGCGGTCCGACTGCGGATCGCGACCCGACCAAACCACCACCGGAATGGTGCTCGTGCGTGGGTCCGCCTTGAGCTGCGACAGCACGTCGCGACCGTCGGCATCGGGAAAATGGATGTCGAGCACGATCAAGTCCGGCGCGTCCTTCAGCGCGGCCTCGTAGACGTGGCCCCCGGCGAAAACCGGGACGAGCTCGAACCCGTTCTTTTCGGCCAAGCGCTTGAGCGCGCGTTGCACACTGGGATCGTCGTCTGCGAAGAGAATACGCCGCCCTGACATTTGGCTTAAACGTAAGCCCAAGCGCGCCATCCGACAATGAACGATCGGATGGCGCGCGAGGCTGCGCGCGTTTTGGACCAGCGCCTCAGCTCGAGACACCGTGAGGCAATTTGTCCACAGGTCAAAGAGACGGCAATTCCAGGCCGAAGTACGCGCGGGCATTCCGGAAACAGATGTCTGTCACCATTTCGCCCAGAAGCTCGCGGTCGTCTGGCAACAAGCCGCGCTGCACGTCGGTGCCGAGCAGGGTGCACAAAAGTCGACGGAAGTACTCGTGCCGCGAATACGACAGAAAGCTGCGCGAATCCGTGAGCATGCCCACGAAGCGGGACAGCAGGCCCATCTGCGAGAGCGCGTCGATCTGCCGCTGCATGCCTTCCAGCTGGTCGAGGAACCACCAGGCGCTGCCGAACTGCAGCTTGCCGGCCACCGAGCCATCCTGAAAATTGCCGATCATGGTGGCCATGACCTCGTTATCGCGCGGGTTCAGGTTGTAGAGGATGGTCTTGGCCAGGCGGTTGTCCTGATCGAGCCGATCGAGGAAGCGCGCCAACGGCCGCGCGATGGGGAAATCGCCCACCGAATCGAAGCCCGTGTCGGGGCCCAGCCGGCGCAGCATGCGCGTGTTGTTGTTGCGCAGGGCTCCGAAATGGAACTGCTGTACCCAGCCGCGCGCGTGATCCAAAAGCGCGAGCTCGTGCAGCAGCGCCGAACGAAAGCGCGCGGTGCGCCCCGGGTCCGCGGCGGTACCGGCGCGCGCGGCGGCGAACGTTTCACGCACCTCGCTGAGGGTGAAGTCGTCGGCGTAAGCGGTCTCGAGGCCGTGGTCCGAGAGGCGACCGCCCAGCTCGTGGAAGGCGCGGTGACGCGCGTCGAGCGCGCTCAGCAAGTCGTCGAAGCTGGCAATGTTGGAGCCGATGCGCGCCTCGAGCCGCCCCAGCCATTCGCCGAGGCGCTCGGGCTGGTCCACGTCGAGCGCGCGATCGGGGCGGAAGGTGGGGTACATGCGCGTGCCACCCTTGGCGTCCTTGGCGTAGGCAATGTGGTGCTCGAGCGAGTCGGCAGGGTCGTCCGTCGTGCACACGGCGTGCACGTTGAATTGGCGGAGCAAGCCGCGCGTCGAGAAAGCGTTGTCTTGCAGGAGCGCTCCTCCGCGGTCGAAGATCTCGCGCGCGGTGCTCGGGCCGAGCAGCTTGCGGATGCCGAACGGGAACTTCAGCTCCAAATGTGTCCAGTGATAGAGCGGGTTGCGCAGCGTCTTGGGCACCGTCGCGGCCCAGGCCTCGAACTTTTCCCAGTCGTTCTTGTCGCCCGTGCAGAACTCTTCGGGCACGCCGTTGCTGCGCATGGCGCGCCACTTGTAGTGATCGCCGTCGAGCCAGAGCTCGGTCAGCGAGCGGAAGCGATGATCCTGCGCGATCTGCTCGGGCGGCAGATGACAGTGGTAATCGATGATGGGCCGGCCGACGGCGTAGCGGTGGTAGAGGTCGCGCGCGACGTCGGTCTCGAGCAAAAAGTCGTCATCGAACAACATGGGTCGGCACATCCTGCGCAATTACGCGATAGAGGCTCGAGCTTGGAGCTCGGGCAGTAGCGACCCGCACGTTGAAACTGCAAGCAGTATGCACGAAGCCTGGCGGCTCGGCTACAGCAAAGCCTCGGCGTGGCGGAGCAAAGCCGCCGCGTTGATCTTGCCCTTGTAGACGTAGAGGCTCGCAGCCTGAACGTCGTCGAGCAGGGCCTCGCTCACCCTGAGGCGTGAGCTCACCACGAACAGAACGCGCTCGGCCAAGCCCTGCTCGGCGGCTTCGATGCGGCGGAACACCGCGTCGCGGCTCCAAAATCCCAAGATTTCGACCAGCACGCGCTGCGTCGTCCGCGCCTTGCCCGCCGCCCGCGACAGCTCCAGATCGGGTACCAGCACGCCCCCTCCCCGCTCCGTGAGGTCGAGCAAGCGCTCGGAGAGCTGCGCTTGCCAGCCGGCTTGCGCCTGCAAGCCCTCGAGCAACTCGGCGACCTCGCTGCGGACGCCGCCGAGCGGCGCGACCTCGGCCAGCTGCGCGTACGTCTGTTCGAACGTGAGCTTCTCGCGGCGCTTTCCCCAGCGCAGCTCGGCCTTCAACTTCAGTTGGCCACACGACAAGAGCGCGGGCAGCGACAACGCCAGCTCGAGACCGTACTTGGTGGTGGCTCCGAACAAGCTCAGCGGCCCGTCGATGTCGAGCCGGTAGCCACCGCCCGACAGCGGCTCGATGCGAAACAGCAGCTGCCGGAACTTCAGCTTCCGAAACAGCTCGCGGTAGGCGTCCGGGCTCTTGGCGCGCACCTCCGCTTCGATGCGCACCGCGCGCAGCAGCACCGATTGTACCTGCGTGAGCTCGTAGTCGGCCACCAGCGCGGCGGCGTTCGGCACCGAGCAGCTCGCGAGCTTCTGCGCGCTGCGCAGATCCGCATAGAGAGCCTGCTCGAGGGCCTCGCCCGTCAAGCCCAGCTCACCTGCGACCTCGCCGAGCACGTCTTCGCGACGGAACAGCTCACCGTCGCCCAGCTGGCTGCGACGCAGCGCGGCCAGCTCGAACACGCGCCGGCGCACTTGCTCGGGCTCGGCGCTGGCCGGCGCGCTGAACTCGGAGCGCGCTTCGACCAGATGCGTGAGGCCGGCCAGCAGCTTGCGCTCCTTCGCTGCCACGTGGGCGGAGGCCTCCACACCGGCCCAACTCGCTTCGACCTGCTCCCGCTCGCAGCCGATGCTTTGGCGCGTCACGGTCAGCAGCTTCTCGGCGACTTCGAGCGCACGCGCGCGCTCAGCCGCGGACAGCGCGCTGAGCGTGAGCTTGCCTTCGCGCTTGCGGGCTCGGGTGAGCTCCGGCGGTAGCATCAGCCTGCTCCCGCGTAGGCCGAATGCTCGCGCCGCCGCTCGGAAGTGCCGGACTCGTTGGTGCGCGACGACACCAGCTCGTACAAAATGGCGCGTTTATCGCCCTGGCGCCGCAGCACACGCCCCAGCCGCTGCACATGCTCGCGCACCGAGCCGCTACCAGAAAGGACGATAGCAACACTCGCGTCCGGCACGTCCACGCCTTCGTTGAGCACTTTGGAGGTCGCCACCGCCGTGTAAGTACCGGCGGCAAAGCGCTCGAGGATCTCGCTGCGCTCTTTGACCTTGGTTTGGTGCGTGATGACCGGAATCAAGAAGCGCCGTGACACGGCGTACGCCGTGGCGTTGTCTTGCGTGAACACGAGCGAGCGCTGCTTGCGGTGCTCCCACAGCAAATGCTCGAGGTACTCGAGCTTGGCGCTCGAAGCCAACGCCAGCTCGCGCTGCCGACGGTAAGCACGCATCGCGCGCTGCCCTGCCGCCGATTGCGAAGAGCGCATGACGAATTGACCAAAGCCTGCGGGACTATCGAAGCGAATGCCCTGGCTGCGCACGAAATCCAGGTAAATCTTGCGCTCGGCGTCGTACTCCAGCCGCTCGGCGTCGGTCAGCTCCACGTCGATGCGCTCGACCTCGTAATCGGCCAGGTAGCGCCCGGAGAGCTCGACGATGTCCTTGCGGTAGAGGATGGGACCTATCAGCTGATCCAGACGCGACGATTGTCCGTCCGCGCGCTCGGGCGTTGCCGTGAGCCCCAGACGAAATGGCGCCAGGCTCAGCTCGGCCGACAGCGCGTAGCTAGGCCCCGGCAGGTGATGGCACTCGTCGAACACCACGAGCCCGAAGCGCGCGCCAAAGTGCTCCATGTGCAGGCACGCCGAGTCGTAGGTCGTCACCGTCAGCGGTTTCACCTCGTGCGAGCCGCCGCCCACGACCCCTACCTCGGTACCGAAGCTGCGCCGCAGCAGGTCGTACCATTGCCGCACCAGATCCAGCGTCGGCGCGACGACGAGCGCTGCGCGTCGGCGCGCGTCAATCGCCATCAAGGCCACGTGGCTCTTACCGGCGCCAGTCGGAAGCACCACCACGCCGCGCCCACGGGCTTTTTCCCAGGCGGCCAGCGCCTCTACCTGGAAGGGCCGCGGCTCGCGCCGCACCAGCAACCCGTGCTCGAGATCGGGGTACGCGCGCGCGCGATCCTCATAGGCCAGCTGCTGCTTTCGCAGCGCGAGCACGACCTCGGCGTAGGCCATGGCGGGCGCCCGAAACACGCCGCCCCGCGCGTCCCACGCAAGCGGTTTGGGCAGCTCGTCGTGCTTGCCGGCGCCGCTCAGCTCCAGCGTGCCGCTGCGAAAAGACAGCACCAGCATGCCGCCTCAGAACACGCCGACCAGGCCTTCGCCCGTGGCCGCGCCCAGTAAATCGACCGGCAGGTGAAACACGACCTCGCCCAGGTATTGCCCGCGGCGCTCGCGCATGCGCACCAGCGTTGCCGTACAGTTGCCGAACTTCAGGCTCATCACGCGCGGGATGGGATCGCACACGAGCGCCTTGACCAGATGAAAGTTGGTTCCGCCATGCGCCACCGCCAGCACACGGTGCTGGTCCGAAAGATGTCGCGCCTGCAGGCGTGCCACCAGGCTTTTTACCCGCAGCTGCACGTCGGCGTAGCTCTCGCCGCCGTACTCAGAAAAATCTCCCAGCTCCGTCAGTCCGCGCTGCATGAAGCTTGGATATTGCTCGGCAATTTCCTCACGGGTCAGGCCTTGCAGGTTGCCGGCGTGCAGCTCCAGCAGCTCGGGCGCGAGCTCGGCGTCGGGCAAACCGAGTGACGTCGTGAGCGCCTGCGCGGTGGCGCGCGCGCGTGTCAGCGGTGACGAATACACGGCGTCGAAGCGAAAGCCGGCGTTCTTGAGGAAACGACCGAGCAGCGCGGCCTGGCGCTCGCCAGCCTCCGAGAGCGGGTAGTCACGCTGGCCCTGCATGCGACCTTCGGCGTTGGCCACGCTCTCGCCGTGCCGAACGATCAGGAGCTCCATGGCACGAGCGCAGAGCCGACACAGACCGAACGGTCGTCTTCTCGAAAACAACGCACGCGACTGAGCTCGCCGGCGCCCACGTGACCGGCGCCCACGCGCAACGCATGATGCAAGGCGCCGCTGTCGCAGGCCTCGCACGAGGCCGTGATTTCACCGAGCGCCCGCAAACCCACCGTGGGCAGCTGCGTCTCGGCCACGTTGGCGTAGCTCCGCGCCGCTAGAGCGCGCTCGGGCGCATCGGGATCCGGCGCGAACCCGAGCTCGATCTGGGAGGCGTCTTGGGGCCGCGGTTCGTCGAGATCCAGCACCTGAGCCGGCGAAGGCGCCGGCGACGTGTCTGCCGCGGCCTCGCGTGCGGCAAACGAAAGCGTGCGGCCGGCGCGCGCCACGTTGGCCGAGCACCAAAGGCTCCGCCCACCCGCGCTGGCATGGCAGCGCTTGCCGACGATGAGCTCCGCCGATTGCTCGCCTGCCTGCGCCTTGAGCACGCGCGTGAGTCGATCGAAGCTGCAATCCACGTCGGCGAGCCGTGCCACACCGCCTTGCCGGAGCGTGACTCGCGAACAACTGGCTCGCAGCTTCTCGCCGTTCTCGAAGCCAGTCGGCAGCAGCGCGGCCTCGGCGACGTCGCTCGCGCGGTGCACGGGGGCGGTGACGGGGGGCGCGCCAGCGCACGCAACGAGCGTGAGCAGCGGCACTAAAGTGACGAGCCTCATCGTGAGCGGAGTATAGGCCGACAAAAAACAAGCGGCGTGACAGGACGAGCCTGCCACGCCGACTTTTCTTGGGTTGGGGGTCGGCTTACTTCGCGCCGCCAGCGCCACCGGCGCCGCCAGCAACCGGAGCCACGCCGCCTTCGCCACCGGCACCGCCAGCAACGGCGACGCCGCCTTCACCACCAGCACCGCCGCCGCCAGCAGCGGTCGAGCCGCCCTTGCCGGCCGTGCCGCCCGAGCCGCCCTTGCCGCCCGTGCCGCCCTTGCCACCGGTAACGGTGCCGGTGCCGCCAGCGTTCTCGCCAGCGTCGCCGCCGGTGCCCGAGCCCGAGGAGCCAGCCGTGGGGCCGGTCGAGTCGTCGTCGTCGCCGCAGCCCACGACTGCGAGGGTCGAGCCGAGCGCGACCATCGCGAGCAGGCTAGTTAGCTTCTTCATTACAGTTCCTCCGAAATAACCTAGGTTAGTTGCAATGGGCGGAGTTGCCCGCCGGCCCTAAAGCACACCACGTGCCACTTTGGCGCGCGTGGCGCCTTTGCCGGCTAAGTATCAAGAATTACTAATATTTTAAGGCACCGCACCGCGGTAGGGGTGTTTGGCCCACCTGGGGCCACCCGGACTTTGGTGTCATGGTGTGTGCGCCTCATACAGTGGTTCCGCGTCAGAGCGCAAATCGCTTTTGACGCGAGGGGTCAGTTTCGCTGCCGTTAGATCGCTCGAAACGCCGGAAAAGTGGGCAAAACGGTCCGGCGGACGGAACTCAACCCGAGTTATCCACAGCGCTATGGCACAGATGTCATGGTGGTTGAACCAGCCCGCCCTCGAATGAGTCCGGCTCAGTCCCCGGATTTGCGGCGCAAGGAGGGGCTGACCTTGTCCGGCGCCGCTACGGCCCGGCCGATCTTGCCCTGCCCGAAACGCTCGCGAATGGCGTCGAGTGTCGGGCCGAGCTGCGGTCTCCGCGGCGCGAACAGCTCGAGCTGCTCGTTACTCTGGCGGGTGAGCGCGCTCACGCTCACGCCAATCAAGCGTACCGACTGCGCCAGCTGCGTCTCGTCCCAGAGCTCGACCGCGGCGCGGGCGATGGTCGTGGCGTCGTTGGTCGGCGACGGCAAGCGGCGCTGGCGAGTGAGCAGCGGGTAGTCCGGCTCGCGTGACGCCGAGGTGCGGCCCGAGCCTTCGCGGGGCGCGCGCGCCTGACCGAGCTTCATCTTTAGTGTCACGGTGGCACCCAGGTAGCCGGCGCCGCGCAGCCGCCGCGCGACCTCTTCGCTGTGTGCGGTGATCGCCTCGACCACGACGTCCCGCTCCTTCACGTTGCGCTCGAACGTGCTCTCCTCGCCGAGCGACTTCGGCTCGCGCTCTGCCTCTACGGGGCGGGCGTCGATGCCGCCCGCGAGCTGGATGAAGTAGTGAGCGCGCTCGCCTGCCGCCAGCGCGACGCGCGCCGGATCGGCCCGTGCCAGGTCGCCAATCGTGCGCATCCCCAGGGCCTGCAGCTTGTCGCCCAGCACGGGACCCACGCCCCACAAATAGCGGATCGGAAGGGGCGCCAGCGTGCTCGCCTCGCTGCCAGGCGCCACGCTGCGCAGGCCATCCGGCTTGCCCAAGCGACAGGCGATTTTGGCGACCAGCTTGCTACTGGCAATGCCGACCGAGACCGTGAGCTCGGTGTGCTCACGCACGAGCGCCTTGAGCCGCGCCGCGAGCTGCTCGGCGCTCCCGAAGAGCGCCAGCGAGCCGGTGATGTCGAGGAAGGCTTCATCGAGCGCCAGCGGCTCGATCTCGGGAGTGAACTCCTCGAACACGCGGTGCACCTCGGCCGAGACCGCCGCGTAGCGCTCCATGTCGGGCGGTAGGAACACGCCGTCCGGGCACAGGCGCTTGGCTTCGAAGCCGGGCATGGCCGAGCGCACGCCGAACTTTCGCGCCTCGTACGAGGCCGCCGACACCACGCCCCGTGCCTGCATGCCACCCACGATCACCGGCCGCCCACGCAGCTCGGGCCGGTCGCGTTGCTCGATGGATGCGTAAAACGCATCCATATCGGCGTGCAGCACCGTGCGCAGGTGGGGGGCAGCCACGACTCAAGCCCGCGCGATCACGTGCGCGTTTCCTCGACGGTGCCGGCGCCAGGAATGAACGAAAGCGGTACCTCGCCGGTGCTGCCGACGCGGTTCTTGGTGACCTTGAGCACGAGCTGGCAGGCGCCGAGCTTTTCGAGGCGCTCGGTGAGCTCCTGCGGGGGGAGTGGGCGCCGCTCGAGCTCCACGGTTTGCGTCACGGCCGGTGAAAGTAGCGGCAGATGCTCGGTCAGCACCGTGGTGATGACGCACGCGCCTTGCTCCGCGATACGGCGCAACTCATAACCCACTTGAGTGATGCGCGCCTCGAAGCTGCCGTTGACGAGCGTGGCCCGTGTCATGCCGCCATCGCCCATGGCCAGAAAGCCTTCCACGTCGTCGACGACCAGCACCACGCGCTCGCTGCGCGCCCACTGTTGCTGCACGCACTCGGAGAGCGCGGCGGTCGTCTCGAGCCCGGTACCGCGAAACAGGTGCAGCTGCCCGCCGACCTTCTTCATTACGGTGTCGATGGCGCCGGCGATCGGACGGCGACTGGCGTCGTCGGCCCAGGCCTGCCCGGTCCAGATCTCGCCGTACGAGGTGCGCGCGTCCGGGTATTCGCGGTGCAGGGCGCGCGCCGCGAGGCGCGCCACGATTTCGGTCGGGTCCACGGCGGCGCCGGCGAGCACCACGCCAGCCCGAGCGCGCGCCGCCAGGTAAGCCAGCGCCAGCGCGACCGAGGTGCGTCCGCTGCCAGCCGGTCCGGCGAGCGCCAGCAGCATGCCCGAGCGCATGCCGCCGCCGAGCAGCTGGTCCAGATGCGGCAAGCCGGTGGACGTGGCCGGCCCGACCGCCCCGAGGTGGTTGGTCACGTCCACCTGCATGGCGGCCAGCGAAACGGCGGCCACGCCGGACACCTTGGGAAGTCGATCGGTGCTGCTGCTCACTGCCTTCAGCGTACCAAAGGCCGCAGGAGCTCGCGGGGTTTCTCGACTTGGAACTTTGCGGACTCCGAAAGTCTCAGTTTGGAGCCCAAAAACAATGCTATCGCATCAATTTCCCGGAGAATTTGCCCGATCAACGGCTGGCACGGGGCTCGCTAGAGGCCAGGGGCATGGCATCTCGGAGGGCACATCCGGCAGCAATCGCCGCAGCCTCGGACGGTTCGGTACTCATTAACGTGGTCGCGCTACTGCCGGACGGGGTTCAGGCTCAGCTTGCAGCGGCTTTGGGGGCAGCACCGCTATTCGTGGGCGTCCCCCTCAACCGGCGCGACGCGGGTCACGTGGTGGCCCGACTCGACGGCGCCGCCGCAGAGGCATCCGCACACCTGCTAGGTGGCCGCGGGGCGGAACGGGGCAATTCGAAGGATCGTAACGCCAAGCCGGTCCGGGCGCGCCGGAAACGCCGCCAATAGCGGAAATTGGTAGCGCTGGCGTTTACGCCTCGCGCCGTTGCGAAAGCGCCTTCTGACCACGTTTCTCCGCTGATTTTGCGGCTGGAGCCAGCGTACGATGCGCGCCCCATGGCAAAGAGTGACGGTGGTTCGGGATCGGATTTCAAGAGCGCGCTGAAGAGCGCCTCGGAGAGATTTTTGTCGCAGACGGTCGTGCACACGCTTGAGCGTGGCTTTCGCACACCGGAAGACTTTCTCCGACACTTCAAGCCCGCTGATTTGATGCAGGGTTTGGAGGGCGCGCCCGATCTGCGCGCCAAGATTCTGATCGAGGGCGCCGGTGTGCACGAAAAGATCGCGCGCAAGAAGTCGACCTCTTCGGCAGCGGAAGATCTGAAGCTCGCGCTCGACGAAGGCGTCACCAATGGCGCCCAGCTGCTGACGCTCTTGCCGCCCGACGATCGCGTTCGCTACCTGGATCACAAGAAGCTGTGGGCCTTCACCACAGAAGACGAGTTCTGGTCGCCGCTCAATGCCGAGGCGGACGTGGATCGAGCTCTCTCGCGCGTGGTGTTCTTGATCGAGAACGCTTTGCGCGAAAACCTGCTCACGCTGCAGGTGCTCACGGACGGCATCACCTTCGACTCGATCTCGACGCGACTACCGCTCAAAGAGCTACAAAAGATCGTGCGACTGGCGTTGAAGCTCGGGCGCGAAAAGAAGCCGTTCGGCGAGCAAGAGCTGCTGGAAGGCGTGCCGCTGAAGACGCTCATTGGCTACATTCCGCTCGAGCATGTGTACAACAACGTGCTCGTCGAGAAGGTGGCCAAGCCGGCCGGCTTCGTCGGCGGCGAGGGCTGGGAGTCGCAGCGCCCGCCGGCGGACAAGGCCGAGGTCAAAGCCGAAGCCCCAAAGGCCGAGGCGCCCAAGTCGGTGCCGCCGCCCAAGCCCGCCGCCGCTGCAGCGCCGCCACCCAAGCCCCAACAGGATTCGCTGATCGATCCGGATGACGACGTCGATGCGCTCATCCAGAGCACGCGCCCGCCGGCAGAAGAAGAAGCGCGCCAGAAGGTGATCGCCAAGCTCACGGGCATCAGCCGCTTGCCACCACGCCACGAAGCGCTGACGACGCCCGTGCTGCTCTCCATCGAGTCGATGTACTCGGAGCTGCTGGGCGCCTCGACCGACGAAGCGCGCGAGATGTGCATCCGCGACTCGTTCCCGAACCAGCAGCAGCTAACCACCGCCTTGCTCGCTCTCATCGAGTTGCTCGACCCGACGATCGACGTCAACGACCCGGTCATCAAAGACGCCGACGTCGACAGCCTGATCAAGGTGGTGCTGTTCGAGGAGCGGCACCGTTACGAGCAGCAGCATCCGTCGGCTCGGCCGGCCCCCTCGCCAGCGGCGTTGCCGCCTCCCAATTCCGGCCGCAAGCCGTCGGTTGCTCCCCCGCCCCTGCCGCGGGCGCAGAGCGCGCTGCCGCCCCCATTGCCCGAAGGCAAACGCGCTCGCTGACACAAAACTGCTTGCCGGGGCCCCGGGGCGTGAGCTACACCCCGCGGGCCTCAGGGATTCGTCCCTGGCCCCACGCGCCGACGTGGCGGAATTGGCAGACGCACGTGGTTCAGGTCCACGCGATCGCAAGGTCGTGGGGGTTCAAGTCCCTCCGTCGGCACTGGCCAGCTCGCAAAAGGCGAGCTGGCCTTTTTTTTTCCCGGCACGCGCCGCCCCTCCACGCGACACCTCGCTGCCGCTCGTCGCGGAGGCCACCTGTAGTCTCGGACGCAGCTGGGCTAGGAGCCGAGCATGCGATCTTTTTTGCTCGGGCTGGGATTGATGGCGGTGTTTGCAGCCGGCTGCATGGCTGGCGCGAGTAGCCTGGGCGTGCCCAAGGCCGAGGCGGCACGCGTCGAGGAGCAGCGCTGGTCGTACTTCTGCTTCGACGCTTCGAGCACGGATGATCTGCACACCAAGGCCAATGCGGCCGGCGCCCGCGGCTGGGAAATGGTCTCCGGCGTCGCCTCACCAAGCGGAATCACGACGTGGTGTTTCCGCCAACCGCGCCCCTGAGCGGCCGAGCGGCTGAGGGCGTGCTACGCTTGAGGATTCGGCATGGCTTACAAGCCCGGTGACGTCGTCAGCAACCGCTATCGGATCCTCGAACGCTTGGGCCAAGGCGCGTACGGCGTCGTTTTCCGCTGCCGCGACCTGGAGACTCGCGGCGAGGTGGCGCTCAAGTTCTTGGGCGACGGCAAGGGCCTCGACCCGGAGCTGTGCCGGCGGATGGAGCGTGAGGCGCAAGCGATGGCGCGGCTGCGCGGTACGAGCGCCGTCTACGTTCACGGCATCGCCAACGCTCAAGACGGCATGCTGTACGTGGCTATGGAGATGCTGCACGGCCAAGACTTCGAGGAGTACCTGCAAGAGGCCGAGAAGGTGGGCGGCCGCATCAAGGGCGCACGCCTGCTCGAAATCTTACGTCCCGTCGCCAGCACCCTGGAGCAAGCGCACCGCCAAGGCATCATTCATCGCGACCTCAAGCCCAGCAATGTGTTCATCGTCGACGCGGCCAAGGGCGGCGGCGTGCGCCTGCTCGACTTTGGCCTGGCCAAGCTGCTCGACGCCACGACCGTCACCGAGAACGGCATGATCGCCGGCACGCCCAGCTACATCGCGCCCGAAGCGTGGCGCGGCACCTCCAGTGAGCTCGATCAGCGCATCGACGTGTACTCGTTCGGCGTGATCGTGTTCCGCGCGTTGGCAGGCCGGCTGCCGCCGCCTTCCAGCGACTTGCTGGAGATTTGCCGCTGGGCGACCAGCGGTGAGCGCCCCAGTCTCCACGCGCTGCGGAGCAGCTTGCCGCAAGCCATCGACCCGTGGATACAGAAGGCGCTCGCCATCTTTCCGAGCGAGCGCTTCCAGTCCGTCGCGGAAGCTTTCGCGGCGCTCGAAGCGATCTTGGTGACGCGTCCGACGGCGCCGTTCTGAATCTGTCAGCCCATGCCGAGGCGGCGCTTCATCGCGAACGCGCCGTCGCTGACCCAAAAGCCGAGCATGTCGCCGAGGAGCCGACGGCTGACGTGCAGCGCGTCTCCTTGGGCGCCGGCCAGCTCCCCTTCGCTGCGGCGCAAGAAGTCCGCCGCCGAGACCACGTCGTCGCAAACGATGGCAGCGGCGCGAGTCGAGGTCATGCGCACGCCCAGGCGCCACTCTTCGAAGTCCAGCGGCGGCCCGCTGGCGTAGGCGCGCGCGGCCACTTCGATGGCGCCACGGCCGAGCCAGGGCATGGCCTTGGCGACGCGACGCTGCATCGACGCGAAGCTCTCTTCGTCGCGGGTGCCGCTGCCGAAGGAGGGGTCTTCGCCGCGCGCCGCCGCGCCCAGCAGCACGCGCAGCTCCTCGCGATCGAGCCGCTCGGTGGCGGCGAGGCCCCGCGCCACGCTGGCAAAGACCCGCGCCAGCGCGAACACGATCGCTGGCTCGGCGAGGCCCGCGACCGTGGCCGGCACGAGCACGCTCACCGGATCCGTCAGCTCGAGCTGCACGGCGCCCGAGTGAGCGCGGTGCACGTACAGATCGAAGCCTTCGATGCCGAACACCGCGGCCACCCGATCCGCCAGGGCGCGCAACGGGTGCCCTGATTTTTGCGAGAGCTTGTCGCGCACGCCCAAGCCCCAGCGCTCCAAATCCGGCGGGTACACCTTGCCGGCCGCGTCGCCGAGGGCCGAAAGCAGCGCGGACGCCGTGCTGTCGGTCGGGTTCACGTCGATGCTCGCCAGCTCACCCCCGTCCAGGCTACCTGGCGCCTGCGCGGCCGCCCGCACGGTGCGCGCCGACATACCCGCCAGCTCCAAATCGTTGCCGGCTCCGAGCGCCACCACGGCGCCGACCGCGCAGGCCGACTCCGCAGCCCGCCCCAGCGCACGCCACGCTTCAGCCAAGCCGCGGAAGGCATCGGGCCGGAACACATCGAGCGAGAGCGCACGCCGGTACGCGGTGGCCGCGTCGTTATAGCGTTGCGCATCGAGCAGCCGCCGGGCGTACGCGATCGCCAGATCTGGCTCGGTCGGCGCGCCCGCCATGCCCTTTTCAAGGGCCTGCGCGGCCTGCTCGGCCTGCCCCATTTCATCGCCCAGCACCCGCGCCAGCTCGAGCTGGATCGCGGTCGACTCGGGCCCGGGTTGCGGGTGCTGCTCGGCGTAGCTGCGTAGCGCCGCCACGTAGCGCGCGTGGCTCGGCGGCTCGTTGCGCTTCACCTGGTCGGCGGTCAGCGAGCGGAAGCGCTCCGCCGCGTTGCCGGACAGGCCAGCCAGCGACACGGCTTGTTCGTAGGCTTGCACGGCGGCTGCCAGCTGCCCACGCCCGCGCTCCAAATCACCCAAAAGAGTGAGAGCCTCGATGCGCTGACCGAGCTCCGGCGAGACTTTGACGAGCCGCGCCGCCAGCTCGGCGGCGTGGTCGCCCTTGCCGCGCTGAAGCTCCAGCCGCGCCAGCCGTGACAGGGCCAGCCGCGACCCGGAATCCAGCGCCAGCGCGGAGTTCAGGCTGCCGAGCGCGCGCTCGGGATCACCGAGCTGGTCTTGCAGGATGGCGGCCAGGCGCAGGTGAATGTCCACCTTCATCTCGTCCGAGGTGGCGTGACCTAGCCCCTGCTTGAGCCGGTCCACCGCCTCGGCCCACTGCTTGTCACTGGCGTAAAGCTCGGCCAGCTTCACCAACGTACCGGCGTGACCGGGCACCAGGTTCTGTGCGCGATGCAGCGCGGCCAGCGCCGCCGGCACGTCGCGCTTACGGCTGGCGTACAGGTCCGAAACCATGCTCCACAAAGACGCCACGCGCTGCGGCTGCGTCGCCGAGTTGGCGGCGTTGGTGAGTAGCGCGATCAGGTCGTCGATCGCTCCGCGCGCCACGAGCAGCTCGCTGAGCTTGGCCGCCGCCGCCTCGAAGTCGGGGTTTTGCTCCAGGGCGCGGCGCAAGAGCCGCACCGCGTTGTCGACGTCGCCGCGCTCGGCACGCACGATCGCAGAGCGCACCAACAGCCGCGCCGCGACGTCGCTGTCGCCGGTGACGCGCGCTTCGTGAGCGCTGGCTTCTTCGAGCAGCGTCGGATCGCCGGTGCGCTCCGCCAGGCGCGTGATGCCGCGCGCCGCCGACAAGCTCTCCGGATCGGCCGCGATCGCGCTGCGCCAGACCTCGAGCGCCGAGGGATCTGCGCTGCGTTCGAGCGCCTCGGCCAGGCGCGTGAGGTGCGCCGCCTTCACTTCGGGGTCTTCGGCGAGCGATGCCTGCTTGGCGTCTACGTGGGCGAGCAGGCCGGCGTCGCCGCCCTCGAGCGCGATGCGTTCGAGCGCCGAGAGCGCCGCCTGGTCGTGCGGAGCCAGCTGCAAGATCGCGAAATACGCGGCCTTGCGCTCGTCTTCCGAGCCGACGCCCTTCGTTTCTTCGAGCCGGCCCAGCTCGGACAGCGCGGCGATGCGCGCGCTGGGCTCGCTGAGCACGCGCGCCTCGGTGGCGTAAACTTTGGACAGCGGCTCCCACAGCGAGCGCTCCGCGTACAACGCCTCGAGCGCGAGCAGCGCGTCGATGTGTCCCGGATCTTTCTCGAGCACGCTCTCGAAGCACTCGATGGCTTTCTGAGCGGCCCCCAGCTCCGTTTGCCAGATCTCGCCCGCGCGCAGCAGCGCCGCGATCGCCAGCTTCGGATCGGAGCTGGCTTCGGCTTCTTTGGCCAGCTCGTCGACCAGGCGCTTCCAGTCCTTGGCCTCGGTCAAGAGCCGCACCCGCGCGTCACGCGCCGGCCGGAACTCGGGATCGGCGTTGAGCGCACGCTCGTAAGCCGCCAGCGCCTTTTCGGGCGCGTTCATGCGGAGCTCCAGCACCTCGCCCAGGCGCAGGGCGGCGCGGGCGATGGCGGCGGGGTCGCTCTCGGCCGAGAGCTCGCTCTCGATCAGCTTGGCGATCTCTTCGAAATGGTGCTTGTCGCTCAGCTTGCGCTCGAGCGCACGCCGGGCCGGCAAGTGCTTCGGGTCGGCTTCGAGCGCGCGCCGGTAGGCGGCCAGCGCCTGATCGTCTTTGGCGATGCGCTGCTCGTAAATTTCGCCGATCTTGTAGTCGAGGCGCGCTGACTCCGGGCCTCGCGGCAAGCTCGAGAGCTCGGCCTGGTAGACGTGCACCAGGTCTTCCCAGCGGCCGGCACGGAAGTACAGGCGCCCGAGGCTGGCCAGCGCCGGCTGGAACTTGGGGTCGAGCTCCAGCACGCGGCGCTGCAGACCGAGCGCGACGGAGTCGTCGTTCAAGTCGTGCTCGGCCACTTCGCCGGCGCGATGCAAGAGCATGATGCGCTCTTTGGCGTCCTTGACGAGCTTGGCCTCGATTTCGAGCATCTCCACCAGCTCGCGGAACAAGCCGCCGCGCTCCGCGGCACGCTCGGCCGCGTGCACAGCGCCCAGATGCCCGGCGTCGATACTCAGGATGCGCCGGTAAGCGGTCAGCGCGGCGTGCGAATCACCCAGCGCGTCTTCGTGCAAGCGCCCGATCTTGAACAGATAGGTGACCTTGGTCTCCACGTCGTGCGCCAGATCGACGGCGCGCTCGTAGAGCTCCACCAGCTCGGTATATTTGCGAGCGGCCGTGTAGAGGCGCACCAGGGCCTTGAACGAAGCCGCGTAGCCGGGCGAGACGCCGAGCGCGCGCGCGTGCTGCGCCACCGCGAGCTCCGGCTTGTTCAGCTCTTTCTCGAGGATTTCGGCCATGCGCGCGTGGGCGTAGGCGCGGCGCAGCGGGTCGCGGGCGGCTTCGGCCTCACCGGCGCAGATCGCGAGCAAGCTCTCCCAGCTCTTGGTGCGCCCGTAGAGGCGCGACAACGCGGCCAACGCCGGAGCGTGCGCGCGATCGAAGCTGAGCGCCTTCTCGTACCAGGCGACGGCCGTCTTGTCGTCGTTCAGCTGGTCTTCGAACAGCTGCGCGCCGCGCGTGAGGTAAGCGATGCGCTCCGCGTCCGTCTTGGCCAGATCCGACAGGCGTGCCAGCACGTTGCTGAGCGCCGCGTGGTTCTGCATGGCCTCGTAAGCACGCATCAACGCTTCGAGCACGAGGCGATCGTCTTTGACGACGCCCAGCGCGCGCTCGAGCGCGTGCGTGCCCTGCTCGAGGTTGCCGAGCTTGTCGATCTCGATGCGGCCCACGCGGTACAGGGCCATCGCGCGTGCGTTCGTATCCGCGACCTGCTCGGCCTCGCGCTCGAGCACGCCGATCAAATCGCGCCAGCGCTGGTGCGAGTAGTGCAGCCGCTTGAGCGCGTGCACGGCCGAATCGTTGCGGGGGTCGGCGTCGAGCGCCGCCTGGTACAGCTCGGCGGCTTGAGGCAGGTTCTTGCGCCGCGACTCGGCGATGCGCGCGCGCTCGACGAGCAGCGAAGCGCGGTGGCGCGTGTCGCTCTTCACCGTCGCGACGCTCTGCTCGACGGTTTTGTCGAGCGCGTCCCAAGCGCGGGCGGCCAGCTCTGCGCGCACCACCGCCTTGAGCAGCGCGCCGTCGCCGGGGTTCAGCTCGAGCGCGGCCGCGAACGCCTCGCGCCCTTCACGCCGCTGGCCCAAGCGATCTTCGAGCAAGCGGCCTTTTTCGTAGAGGAGCGCGGCGCGCGCCGCCGGAGCGCGCGTGGCCGCGATCTGCGCATCGAACAGCGGGATGGTGGCGCCGTACTCACCCTTGCTCAGCAGCAAGCGGCGCAGCGCGCGGATCGACGGCACGTGACTGGCGTTGTCAACCAACGCTTTACGGTAGTGACCGATGGCGTCGTCGGGCCTGCCGAGCACGGACTCGCACAACCGGCCGCACTCGAAGCGGATGCGGGCACGGCTCGCGGCGTGCGGCTTGGTGGGGAGCTCCACCTCGGCACGCTTCAAGAATTCTTCGGCGCGTGTTGCCTCGCTCTCCGCGGGCGGTTTCACCTGCAAGTCAGGGCGCACCAGCGTCGTGGCGTCGATGACCTTGGCCGCCGCTGGAGCCGCCTCGGCCAACCGCAGGGGTGGCGGCAGGGGCGCATGTGGCGCCTGCGACGGCAAAGCGGGCGGCTTCGGTGCGGCGCTCGGCGACGAGCTCGCTTTGGGATCCGACTTCGGTACGTCGGCCGTGGCGGGCGCGGTGGATGCGCGCACCGGCATCGATGGCGGACGTGGCAGAGCCTTCTTCACCGGTGGGGGTGGCGTCGAGGTGGCGTCCCCGCTCAATGACGCAGCGTCCACTCCTGGCGGAACCGGCAGCTTGGAGCGCACGGGCGGCGGCGGCGGCTCCTTGGACCGCAGCGGCGGCGGAGGTGGCGTGCTGGCTTTGGCCGGTCCCGGGTTTGCAGCAGGGCTGCTCCGCACGGGAGCGGGAGGAGGTTGCGAGCGACCCGCCACCGGCCGGGGCGCGCCTGCGTTCGGTTTCTTCGATTCGCCTTCGTCTGCCATACGCCGGGAAGCGAGCTTAACACGCCTGGCAGGCCGGTATGCTCCTACTTAAATTGCCGGAACCAATCATAAATTCGCCGAACCGCGCACACCCACGCACCTCCGCCGCAATCCGCCATCTGGGCGACTCCTGCAGCTCCGCGCCGTGCTATCACCCGCCGCCGTGTCGGACGCCCCCCAACTTCTCGTGATTCGCGGCGTGCGCGCGATCGATCCGTCGCGCGCCCTCGATGCCACTGTCGACCTGACCATCGAGCGCGGCATCATCACCCGCGTGGGTCCTGGTGCGGCCGCCGCGGTCGCCGCCGCCGAAGGCGCGCGCGTCATCGACGCGACGGGCCTGTGGGCGGTCCCTGCGTTCGTGGATCTGCACGCGCATCTGCGCGAGCCGGGCCAGGAATACAAAGAAGAGATCGCCAGCGGACTCAACGCCGCCGCGGCGGGCGGCTACGCGCACGTGTGCGTGATGCCCAACACCAAGCCCGTGAACGACACGCGCGCGGTGACCGAGCTCATGCTGCGCCGAGCCGAAGAGCACGGCGGCGCTCAGCTCCACCCCATTGCGGCCATCACCATGGGCCAAAAGGGTAAGGATTTGACCGAGATGGCCGAGCTGCGCGACGCCGGCATCGTCGGGGTCAGCGACGACGGCGTGTGCGTGATGAACAGCGCGGTCATGCGCCGCGCCCTCGAATACGCGAAAAACTTCGACATTCCGGTGATTCAGCACGCCGAAGATCACGATCTTACGGCGGGCGCCGAGATGCACGAGGGCAACGTCTCGGCGCGGCTCGGCCTGCGCGGCTGGCCGCGTGTGGCAGAAGACGTGATCATCGCGCGCGACATTTTGCTCACCGAGTACACGAAGGCGCGTTATCACGCCGCGCACGTCTCCACGCTCGGAGCTGTCCGCATCTTACGCGAGGCAAAATCCCGCGGCATCGACGCCACAGCCGAGGTGACGCCGCATCACCTGCTGCTGACGGACGCCTCGGTCATTGGCTACGACACCGCCTGCAAGGTGAACCCGCCCCTGCGCGAGCCGGAAGACGTGGATGCCCTGCGCCGCGCCCTGGCGGACGGCACGATCGACGCCATCGCCACCGACCACGCGCCGCACTCACCGCTCGAGAAAGATTGCGAGTTTGCCGAGGCTTCGCCGGGCATGATCGGGCTGGAGCTGTGCTTCGGCCTGCTACTGGGCCTGGTGGGCGAATCTGGCATCACTCTGCCCCGCCTGCTCGACGCGATGTCGAGCCGCCCGGCGCGCATCATCGGCATCGAGCCCCCCACCCTGAAAGAAGGTGCGCGGGCGGAGTTGACTCTGGTCGACCCGGGTGCACGTTACCGCGTCGAAGACATGAAGCTGCGCTCCAAGAGCCGCAACACCCCGTTCATGAAGCACGAGATGACAGCGAGGATTGTGATGACGCTATCGCGAGGCAAGGTCGTATTCGACGCGCTCAATGGGAGCGCCGGCAAATGAGCAAACGCAAGGCGTACCTCGCGCTAGCAGACGGCACGATCTTCGAAGGTCGTGCCCATGGCAAAGACGGCAGCACCACCGGTGAGGTCGTGTTCACGACCGGCATGACCGGCTACCAAGAGGTGCTGACGGATCCTTCTTTTACCGGGCAGCTGGTGACGATGACGGCGCCGCAGATCGGCAACACCGGCATCAACGACGAAGATCCAGAGAGCGTCGACAGCAAGCCACAAGTCGCTGGCTTCATCATCCGCGACGCGAGCCCAGTCGTCTCCAACTGGCGCGCGCAAGAGAGCCTGGACGACTACCTGTCGCGTCACGGCATCGTCGCCATCAGCGACGTCGATACGCGCCGCCTCACGCGCTACCTACGCGACAAGGGCTCGCAAAACGGCGCCATCGGCAGCGAAGATCCGGCAACGCTGGTCGATCGCGCCAAGGCTGCACCCAACATGGAGGGGCTCGACCTGGTAGCGCGCGTCACGCCCAAGAAGGCGTACGAGTTCACGGAGTCGCGCGGCGCAGAGTGGTCGAGCGAGATGAAAGACGGGCACGACTCGCGCGGCGTCGCTGCCAAAGACTACCGCGTGGTAGCCATCGATTACGGTGCCAAGCGCAACATCTTGCGCTGCCTGCACGACGCAGGTTGCAAGTTGACGGTCGTCCCGGCTGGCACCAGCGCCAGCGAAATCTTGGCGCTCAACCCGGACGGCGTGTTCCTCTCGAGCGGCCCCGGCGACCCCGCGGCCCTGCCCTACGCGGTCAAGACCGTGCAAGAGCTGCTCGGTAAGAAGCCGATCTTCGGCATCTGCCTGGGCCACCAGCTGCTGGCGCGCGCGCTCGGCGGCACCACCTTCAAGCTCAAGTTCGGCCACCGCGGCCTGAACCAACCGGTGAAAGACCTGGCTACCGGCCGCGTCGAGATCACCACGCAGAACCACGGCTTCTGCGTGGATCTGGACTCGCTCAAGGGCATCGCCGAGTCGACGCACGTGCACCTCAACGACGGCACGAGCGAAGGCTTGCAAGCTCCGGCTCACAAAGCCTTCAGCGTGCAGTACCACCCGGAGGCCGCCGCCGGCCCGCACGACGCGCTGTACCTGTTCGATCGCTTCCGGCGGTTGATGGACGCTCGATGAGCAAGAAGACGATTCACTTCGTCAGCCTGGGCTGCCCCAAGAATCGCGTCGACAGCGAGGTCATGCTGGGAGTGGCCGAGAAGGCCGGCTACGCCCACGTCTCGGATCCCGAGCAGGCGAACGTGATCGTCGTCAACACGTGCGGCTTCATCGATGCCGCCAAGCAAGAATCGATCGAAACCATCTTGAGCCTTTCGCAGCTCAAAGACGGCAGCTGCGAGAAGCTGGTCGTCTCCGGCTGCCTCAGCCAGCGCTATCCGGAAGAGCTCGCGCGCGACCTGCCCGAGGTCGACCACTTTCTCGGCTCGAGCGACATGCTCAAGCTCGAGACGGTCCTCAAAGGCAAGGCCGAGCGCGTGCTGGTCGGAAACCCCGCGGATTGGGTGGTCAGCGCCACCGACCCGCGCCGCATTTCCACGCGCGGCCGTAGCGCCTACGTGAAGATCGCCGAGGGCTGTAACCGCACCTGCGCGTTTTGCGTGATCCCCGAGCTACGCGGCAAGCAGCGCTCGCGCGAGCCGGACGACATCGTGCGCGAGGTCGAAGAGCTGGCAGCGCGCGGCGTGCTCGAGGTGAACCTGGTCTCGCAAGACACCGTCTCCTACGGGCGCGACCTGAAAGACGGCAGCAACCTGGCGGCGCTGGTCAAGCGCATCGCCGACGTGCCGGGCCTGCGCTGGGTACGCCTTTTCTACCTGTATCCGGAAAAGCTCGACGACGAGCTGATCGAGCTCATCGCCACCCACCCCAAGATCGTCAAGTACATCGACATGCCGCTGCAGCACGCCGCGGACGGCATGCTGCGGCGCATGCGGCGTGGCCACGGCGGCAAACGCCTGTACGACCTGGTCGAGCGCCTGCGCACGCGCATTCCGGGTCTCGTGTTTCGCACCGCGTTCATCGTCGGTCACCCCGGCGAGACCGAAGAGGAGTACGAAGAGCTGCTCGAGTTCATCCGCTTCGCCGAGTTCGATCGCGTCGGCGTTTTCCAGTACTCCGACGAGCCGAGCGCCCGCGCCTTCAAGCTCGAAGACAAGGTGCCGACCAAGGTCGCGGCCGCCCGCGCCAAGAAGTTGATGGCCTTGCAGCGTAAGATCAGCAAAAAGAAGCTCAAGAGCTTGCTCGGGCGCGAGCTCGAGGTGCTGGTAGAGGGCCCCAGCGAAGATAGCGAGCTGGTGATGGTGGGCCGCCACGCGGGCCAGGCACCGGACATCGACGGCGTCGTGTACCTGTCCGGCGGTCCCCTCGGTATCGAAGCGCGCCCCGGCGAGCTGCGTACCGTGCGCATCGAGAGCGCTACCGACTACGACCTGCTGGGCGAGCTCACCAGCGAAGATGCCATCGCGCTACCGAAGCCGAAGAAGAAGCCGAGCTTGGTGTCCAACATCGCGCATCGATCCAGCGACGGGCGGCGCGTGAGCTTGCGAACAATCTAAGACGGCACCTTACGGTGTCTTGTCCGGGACCTTCACGCTCACCGAGCTCGACTGGTCCGTGCCCTTCACGTACCAAAGCTCGATGATGTCGCCGACGTCGGCGCGGATCATGAAGTCGTACGTTGCGTCGGCGCCGCTGACCTGACCGGCGAGTAAGTCATTGCCGCGGTTCCAGGCGATGACCTCGGCCTGGGGCACCGCGGTCCCCCGAACGCGCGCCATGCCGCTCGCGTCTGGGCTGGTCACGTCGGGCCGATCCGGCGGCGGGAGCGGCAGGGTCGGCGACAGGCACGCCGAGAGGAACAGCGACGCTCCGAGCAGCAGGGATCGACGCGGCAGACGGAGCATGGCTACCGGGCTTTAGCACACTATGTGCCCACGAGCGCTGTGGCCTGGCCCGGAGCCCAAATCCGTAACAATAAGTAATTACTAATGAAATTATCCCAACCACCCCTCGATCCGGGCCGCCGAGGAGCAACTCGGTTGGTCGACCTTGCCAACTAGGTTGCGCGAAGAACGACCCGAGCCCCCCGAATAAGTGGGCCCATTGGGTCGGAACTTGGTAGCCGCGAGCAAGGACCTTTCGGATGGCATCGTCGTGGCAGCTCGAGCGCTTTCGCCCCCTGCTCCGGCCTTTGCCGCTGCTCACGGCGGGCTTCCTGTACGTGCACTGGCATGACGGCGCGCCGCGCGTCGCTCGCGCCGAGACTGACCCTGCCAAAGCACTGTGCCTCGCGCTCAAGCCGCGCGGCCTCACCTGCAGCCCCGACGACGTGCACTTCGTGCCCAAGGCGCCGTCGCTGTCCGACCTTTCGATCGATCGCGGGCGCGCGGTGGTGCGCGCGCACCACGACGACGACCCCTATGACATCTACATCGTCGAAACGCGCCTGGCCCCGGGCGGCTCTCTGCTCGAGCTCGACGCAGTCTACAACCTGAGTGATACGTCTGCCGCCGACGAGCAGAACCTGGTGGTGAGCGACATGCGCGCCGCCTGGGCCATCGGCACGAACGACACCATCAACTCGGTGCAGTTCGCGGACTTTCGTGGAGAGCCGCCACCGCACGGCCCCGGTTGGAATCGCGCACGGCGCCTGCAGAACGCGATCACCAACCTGCAAGAGACCGGCGAATTCGCCGGCATCGGACGCCGCTCGTTCAAGCTCGAGCCGGCGGCTTACAAGGTGGTGCTCGGCTTTGCCAGCGGCCGGCTGTTGATCGACGCCGATTCCCACAAAATCAGCATCGCCGACCAAGGCGCGATGCTCGAGGGAGACAAGTACGTCAAGGAGGTCACCCCGCCCAAGGGACGCCCCGGTAACTTCGTGACCTGGGCCGTGGATCGCGTGCGAGCGCTGCCGTGGTTCGGCGACGAGCGCATGCAGTGGCTCAAGGCGGTCGCCTTCGGCGGTCGTGATCAGCTGGAGCAAATCGTGAGCGGCGTGACCGGCGACGACGGCTCCGAAACCGTCAAAGAAGAGCTGGGCGATTTGTTCGCCAACGGCGGCGTCGCGCAGACGAATCCGGAGACCGGCTGGCCTCCGCCGCCCATGGAAACGATGCTGGATCCGCCCATCCCCGGCGAAGGGAAATGGGGCTCGCTCGAGAAGGATCCGTTCGTCGCCAAGAACCCGGGCGCGCCGAGCCCGTTCGTGTTCTCGTTCATTCGCACCGATCGCAAGCGCATGTACTCGCAGGTGTTCGTCACGCTGTGGGATCCGCGCCAAGTGGAGCTGCACGCGATGAGCGGCACCGTCGAGCCGATCAGCGCGACGGGTGAGACCGGCCCCGGCCAGGTGCCTCGCGATCCGAAGGTGCTCAAGCGCTTCGTGGCTGGCTTCAACGGCGGTTTTCAGGCCATTCACGGCGAGTTCGGCATGATGGCCGAGCGCACGCTGTACCTGCCGCCCAAGCCTTACGCAGCCACGGTCGCGGAGCTCGACGACGGCTCCACCGCCTTCGGTAGCTGGCCGGAGTCGGCAGACGTGCCGACGAACATCGTCTCGTTTCGCCAGAACATGACCGCGCTGGTCGAAAATGGCGATCTGAATCCGTGGAAGCGGCACTGGTGGGGCGGGCTGCCGCCCGGTTGGACCGAAGAGAGCCGTACGGTGCGCAGTGGCCTGTGCATGACCAAAGAAGGCTTCGTCGGTTACTTCTACGGTGGCAGCGTCGACCCCGACGTGCTCGGGCTCGCCATGCAGCGCGCGCGCTGCAACTACGGCATCCACCTCGACATGAACCCGGGCCACACCGGGCTCGAATTCTATCGCGTGGGTCCGAAAGGCACCTTGCCCATCCCCAACCGTCGCTTGGCCGAAGATTGGGAAGCGCGCGGCAACGTGCCGGGCGTGCCGGGTTGGGAGTTCATGTCGCGGCGCATGATGAAGTTCATGGCGCTCATGAACTTTCCCCGCTACGTGAACGTCGAGCAGCGCGATTTCTTTTACCTCACGCTGCGCTCGATCTTGCCGGGCGAGCCGCTGGCTCCTCGAATCAAGCCGGCCGAGCCCGGCGAAGGCGCCTGGCGCGTCGAAGGCTTGCCGCAGCACGGCTGGCCCTACGCGGTGGCCACCACCAACCTGCGCACTGACGCGCAAGACGCCGACTTTCGTATCGGTCTAATCAAAATCGACTCGCAGCTCGTGCGCGTCGCTCAAGCGGGGGATCTCGATCCCAAGGTGGTGGTGGAGCTTCGCGGACAGAGCGAGGCCGGCCCCGGTCAGCTCACGCTTTACCACGCCGACAACATCGGTTTTCAGATCAGCCTCGAGCCGCGCGTGAAGGGCGCGTCACGCATCACTTCGGGCTTTGCGGCTGGCGCGCCGAACGCCAAAGACGCCGCCGCGGTGATGGGCATCGACGACAGCGGCGCGTTGCTTTACGCGCGCGTCACGGGCGGCCCACACCCGAGCGGCGACGGCGAGCGACTCGCTGCGCTGCTCAAAGAGCTCGGCTGCGAGACACTGCTGTTTCTGCCACGCCCGCTGGCGACGTTGTTCGGCAACGCGGGCGAAGCGTCGAACGCACCGGGGCTGGCGGTGCGCCTGGTGCGCGCTGCAGGTCCCGGTGCACGGCGCTTGTTCCCCGACACGCCGATCGTGAAACCGACGAAGTGGGCGCCGCTCCAGCAAAAGCGCGTCCGCTACAAGGGCGGCATCTGATTGCACGTACGTTTGACTACTTACGCGCACCTCAAAAAACCCACGAAAGGCGCTGGAGCGGTGCTTGAATTCCAGCAATACTTCTCGCCAAGTTTGAGTGTCAGAGGTATCTTTACGCGACGAAAATCCCGGCGGGCTCGTTGAACGTCTAAATTCGGACCACGGGCCGCCGCGGCTCGCTGCATAACAGCGTTGCCGCCAACCCACCGGGGTTTGCCAAGACCAGCCGCCAGAGCAGGGTCAGAGCAAAAGAGCAGAGAGAGCAGCATCGATGAGCGACAAGGCGAGTTCCGATCTCGACGTTTTTGACGGACTGGCTGCGAAAAAGTCTCGACCCAGCACCTCGGCTCCGGCGCCCCTGCCTACCAGCCGCGGTCCGGTTCCGCCGCCCTCTGCCCCCCGCCAGAAGACGCTTCTCGGTCTCCCCGCACCGACGCGCCCGGGCCCGCCGCCTCCGCCGTCGCCCAGCAAACCTCCCGCGCCGCCAGCGCCGCGCAGCAGCATGCCGCCGGCACCGCCGCTGAAGACCCAGCCCGGTGGCTTCCCACCGCCTCCTCCGCCGCCCAGCATGAGCACGGGGCCGAAGCCGCCGCCCATGCCCGGCGCATCGGCGGCGCCGCCGCCGCCCCCACCTCCGCCGCCGCTCGCGGCGCCCAAGGGCAAAGACGAAGACGAGACGACACCCGTGCCGTTCAAAGCCGGCGCCAAGCCGGGCGGTAAGCCCGGCGTCGACATCGATTGGGACGACGAAGACGAAGCGACGCAAGTCTTCGACAAGGGCGTGGAAGACACGGCGCGGGCGCTCTTGCACAGCGCGCCTCCTCCTCCGCCTGCTGCTGGCGCGCCGCCGCCCCCCCCGCCCGCTGCTGGGGCGCCGCCACCCGCTTCGCGCGCCGCCGGTCTCGTCGGTCGTCCGCTGAGCGTGCCGCCGCCTTCCGTGCCGCGCGCGCCGTTGCCGCCGCCGCCCAAAGCAGCGCCCCCTCCCGTCGCCGCTCCAGCGGCTGCGTTCGAGCCGCCCTCGCCGTCCATCACCTTGCCGCAGCAGCGCGGCAGCCGCAGCGGCCTCTGGATGGTGATCGCGGCCGTGGTGGTCATTGCCGCCGGCGCAGCGGCGTTCGCGCTGATGCCGAAGAAGGGCTCGCTCGTCGTCTCCGTTGCCGGCCCCGGCGGCAAGGCGATCGACGGCGTGCAGGTCTTCGTCGACGGCTCACAACGCTGCGATGCTTCGCCGTGTCAGGTGACCGACCTGCCCCGCGGCGTGCACTTCGTGAAGGTAGCTGCGGCCGGTTACACGCCCACCGCGCCCAAAGCGGTGAAGATCAACGCCGGCGAAGAGAGCGCGGAAAATGTCGAGCTGGCCAAGGGCAGCGACGGCACCGGCCTGAAGGTCATGGCCGAAGGCGCGGGCCTGCGTTTGTCGGTCGACGGCAAAGACTACGGGCCGCTACCGCAAGAGCTGAAGGACCTCACGGCGGGCGAGCACACGGTCAAGATTGACGGTGGCGAGCGCTACGAGTCGATGGAGAAGAAGGTCACCGTCGAGCAAGACAAAGTGCTCACGCTGGAGCCGAAGCTCAAGGTCAAGAAGGGCCTCGCCACCATCAAGGCCGGTGACAACGCCGACGGCGCCAAGGTGCTGCTCGTCAGTGGCAGCGAACGCCGCCCGGTGCCTTCGCTGCCGCTGCGCGTCGACATCACCAGCGACAAGCCGTACAGCATCGTCGCCAGCAAGAAGGGCTTCAGCGACTACAAGCAGAACATCGAGTTCGAGGACGGCCAGGCGGAGCGCACGTTCGTCGTGAGCCTGGGCGGCTCCAGCAGCACCGCGGACACCGCCCACGAAGACGAGCAGAAGCCCGAAAAGCCCGAGACCAAGCACGGCGGCACGACCGCGACGGCGCCCACGCCCAAGCCGATCGCCACGCCCAAGCCGGTCGAAGAAAAGCCGGCGGCGGCTTCCGGCAAGGGCACGCTCAACATCAACTCGATCCCCGTGTCCAACGTCATTCTCGACGGCAAGCCGCTCGGGCAGACGCCGAAGGTCGGCATCAGCGTGAGCCCGGGTGCGCACACGGTGATCTTCGTGCACCCGGAGCACGGTCGCAAAGCCAAGTCGGTGACGGTCGAAGCCGGCAAGACGGCGGCCGCCATCGTGCGTTTCCCCTGAGGCAATCGTTCGCAGCCGCCTTGGTCGCGCGCAGCGCTACGGGGCGGCTTCTTCGGCTTCAGCCAGGTGCTCGTCCAAACGACGCCAGCTGCTGGCGCAGCTCTCTGACGACTCTGCCTCGTTGCCGGCGCAGGCCGTCGTGTCCGTGCCAGGCCCGATCGCGTCGCGTTCGATCGGCGAGAGGAAGGCCATGCCCTCGCGGATGGCCGTGACGATGTAACGCTGCTCGCGACGTTTGGCGCGCGCGATGTCTTCTTGGTTGGCGATGCCGCTCAACTTGCGCAGCGCCAGGTCGCGGATCTCCGGGTCGTCGCTCATGATCAGCAGGCGCTGCAAGAAGCGCCGCGCGGCATCGCGGTCGCCCTGCTTGGTCAGCAGGTTGGCGGCGGTGATGCACTGGTAGGGAATGTTCTGGTTCGAGCCGATGAGGTCGCAGGCGTGCATCAAGTACTGCGCGCCGACCCGCTTGAACTCCGCGCTCTCCGCCGGGTCTTTCAACCACGGTGCGGCGAGGTAGGCCATGTACTGCCCGGCGGTCGACCACAGCTCCTGATCGTACGGCAGCTCTTGGAGGCCCCGCTCCTGGATCTGGCGAGCCTTGCGGTAAAAGGCTTGCGGTGGGCTCTTGGGCTGCATCGTGAGCAGCGTGTCCGCGAAGCGGTACGGATCCCGAAACTTGGGATCGAGCAGGTTGATCGCGTCCAAATACTCGCCCACGTGCTCGAACAGGCGCTTTTCTTGGAAATGCAGCCCGTGCGAAACCAACACGTGGCCGAAGATGAAGTCGGCCAGCGCAGAGCGGTACCCCAGACTGACCACGAGCGTGACGTTCGGATCGGGCAACAGGTAGTCGTCGGCGTTGACGCGCAGCTTGGCGAAGCTCGCCGTGAGTCCGGGCTGCTTCCATCCGATGACCACGGCGGAGAGCAGCACGAGCACCGCATGTAGCGCGTCGCTCAGCTTGGTGCGCGCGCGCTCACTCGATTTCACGCAGCAGCTCCAGTGGCAGAAGCACGGCGTCGCCGTTCTTGTCGAGCTTGCCCGGCACGTCGAACGTGCTGAGCACGCCGTCGCCGTCGAGGTCACCGCGCGCCAGGGCATGGAAAGCCGCCGCGCCGGGCGCGCCGTCGTTCTTGAATTCGAAGCTGTAGGCGTGTGGCTCGCTCAGAGCAAAGTCGAGGCGCCGCCAGGTCGGGTGGTCCCAGGTGCCGGGCGGATCGCTCACCAGCGTGGCGCGCGGTACGTCCGCCGGCGTGAGCGGTGCGCTGTCCGGAAATGGCGAGGCCAGCGGGCGAAATGCCGTTTGCCCGGCGGCGCGGGTGGCGATCTTTTCGACGCCGTTCAAGGCTTCGACCATGCGCGAGGCGTGGAGATTGCGCACGAACGCTGGCACACCGACCGCTAGCACCGAGCCGCCCAGCGCGAAGGCCAGGGCGACTTCTACGGGAGTGAGCGCGCGCACGCCCCGGAGCGTCGTCCGAAGCCCCGCCAGATGCAACCCGGATTCGCGGGCCGCCGGCAACGGATGGCCACAAAAGCGCTCGAGGCGCAGGCCTTGCGGCGCTGCGCCTCGAAACGAGCTGGAGAGCGACGAGCGCCCTTCAGCCGAGCTCATTCATCGGGCTTCCACTCGTCGATCGACGGTGCAAGGGTCGCGATGATTTCGTTGGTCTTCGAGTCGGTCTGCAGCTTGCCGAGGATGGTGAAGCTCGAAGCATCACCGTCGCCGTCCAAGTCGCCGCTCGCTTCCACCGCGAACGTCGTGCCGTCTTTACCCGCGGTCGTCGCGTCAGTCGCGCTCGTCTGGTATTGGTAGGCGTAGATCTGCGGGTCGGTCATCGAGAAGTGCAAGCAAGTCCAACCCGTGAAACGGTCGTACAGGGCCGGGTCGGTCCAGTCGAGCGGCGTGGACTGGTACTTCTTGCCTTTGACCTCGGTGATTCCAATCTTCCAGATCGTGCCGGCCTTGGCACCAGGGACCGATTTCGAGCTCAGACAGAGGCGGCTGGTGACGGCCGACGAATCCGCCAGCGCGAGCACCTTGTCGCCTTCGATGGTCTCACGCGTGAACGCGGTCACCGAATCTTTGCTCATTTGGCCGAGCGTGTTGCGGGCTTCAGCCGTCTTGGCGTTCATCACGTACTTGCGGACGCCGTAGATGGCGAGCGCAGCCAAGATACCGACGATCGCGACCACGATCATCAGCTCGACGAGCGTGAAGCCGCGAGACTTGCGGAGTTTTTGGCGGATGCTGCGAATCATGAGTTTTCCTACTTTCTTGTGCGGGTGGCGGGTAACGGGATCGCGCTCGGGCCCATTACCCAGCGCGGGAGGTTTTCGGACTTAGTCAGCGTCGTCGTTGTTGAAGACTTGATCAGTGAAGCTGGCGGTGACCCAGAGCTGGCTGGTCTTGTCACCGTTGAGGTTGCCGACGGCCTTCACCACGTACCAGGAGCCGGCGGTCAGAGCGGCGGGGGGCCAGCCGGTAATGGTCTTGTTGGTGACTGCATGGCTGGCCCAAATGCCAGCGACGTCGTAGTCGTCCACCTTGTTGGCGGGCAGCTCGCCTGCCGAGCAAGCGTAGACGAAATACAGGGGGCTGCCGTCGGGGCGCACGTTGAGCTGCTTCCAACGGGCGGCGTTGGCGCCACCGCCCCATGCCGTCTTGAAGTTGCCGGGAGCCGTGCTCGGAGCAAACCCCGACATGTCCGAGACGGCGTGGACGCCGCTCACGTCGAGGTACGTCATCGCATCGCTGCGGTACGACTCTTGAGCGGTCTTGATGGCGTTGATCATCTCGCCGGCTTCGGCCGTGCGCGACGCGAATACGTAGCGACGCGTTCCGTAGATGGCGAGTCCGGCGAGCACACCGACGATCACGATCACGGTCATGAGCTCCACCAACGTGAAACCACGTTGTGAGGTGCCGACTGCTACTCGTGCGCGACGCTTGCCCATTTCGTCTGTGCGGCTACCAAGCAGGTTCTATGCCGCTCTGACTCCGAGTCGACGGCCCTACAGGCTCCCACTGGGTCATCTTCTTCCCGACACCGGAAAAACACGGCATTTTGTCGACGATCAGCAGGCGACGAGGCAGCACGGAGCCACGGTGCCGTGGCTCGTCCCGAACGTCGGAACCGCCGGTGACAATTCTCGTCACCCCTGGCAGCGCGAGGTGACAATCCTCGCGCGCGCGCCGCTATTCGTCTTCGTCTTGAATGAACACGTCCGAGTGGAAGCTCGTGATGAGCCCCAGCACCGGAGTGTGAGCCTGGGCGCTGTTCGGGTCGCGATCCCGATCACCCTTGAACTGAATGACATACCAAGGTTCCGGCGCGACTTGGTCGACGTTGAACTTGTAGGTCTTGGTCATCTGCACGCTCAGTTGCGAGCCATCTGGCTTGACGGCATTGAACTTGATACCCGGCAGACCGGCGTTGGCCAGGAACCCGAAGCGCGTGAGCTCGCGCTTGTAGCCGAGCTGGTTCCACCACGCGAAGTCGGGGTGGGCCGGCTGTGCCCAGGCGTACACCGCTTTGCTGGGGATTTGGCTGGGGTACCAGACGGGACCCTTCGAACGCGAGCAGTCCAAGTAAGTGCCGTTTTCGGCCTTGAACGACTCTTCGGCGGCGCGCAGGGCCTGCATGGTCGCCACGGCCTCCACCGTACCGGCCGAGCGCAGGTGCTTACGCGCCAGGGTGATGCAAATGGCCGCCAAAATGCTGGTGATCGCGACGACCGCCATCAGCTCCACCAAGGTGAAGCCGCGCGCGAGCCGAGCGGATTTGCTGCATGGCGAACGGCGCATCCTTCTCAGCATAGCCGAGCTCCGGGGCGCTGGCGAGCAGCGCGCCGCTCAGGTGTCGGTCTCGGGCTCGTCGTCGGCTTCCGTCTCCGGCTCGCTGAGCCCCTGTTTTTGGAGGCGATAACGCAGCGAGCGGAAGGTGATGCCCAGGAGCTTGGCCGCACGTTTTCTCACCCCTCCGCTCTTCTCGAGGGCGGCCAATAGCAACCTCCGTTCGGCCTCGCTCAGCACTTCGTCCAGGTTCAGGCCCTCGGTCGGCAGCTCGAGCAGGCTGGCGGTAGGCGCCGCGGCGTGGCCGCTGATGGATTCGGGTAGGTCGCCCAGGCCGATCACGCGCGAGCCGGCCAGCGCCACCGCGCGCTCGATGACGTTCTCGAGCTCGCGGACGTTGCCGGGAAAGCGGTAGGCCGTGAGCGCCCGCAGCCCGTCCGGCGTGAAGCCCACGACCTCTTTGTTCATCTCGCTGGCAAAACGCCGGATGAACCGCTCGGCCAGCAGCGGCACGTCGTCCGCGCGCTCGCGGAGCGGCGGCAAATTGAGGCGGATCACGTTGAGGCGGTAATACAGGTCCTGGCGGAACTTGCCGGCGGCGACGTCGGCTTCCACATCACGATTGGTCGCGGCCAGCACGCGCACGTCGACCGGAACTTCTACCGCGCTGCCAACGGGACGCACGCTGCGCTCCTGCAACACGCGCAACAGCTTGACCTGCAGGCTCAGGGGTAGCTCCCCTACTTCGTCGAGCAGCACCGTGCCGCCGTCGGCTTCGCGGAACAACCCCAAGTGCTTGGTAGCGGCCCCGGTGAACGCGCCCTTCTCGTGCCCGAACAGCTCGCTCTCCATCAGCGCTTCTGGCAGCGCGCCGCAGTTGACGACCAAGAACGGAGCGGAGGCGCGATCCGAGCGTTCGTGAATGGCGCGCGCGACGCGCTCTTTTCCGGTGCCGCTCTCACCCGTGATGAGCACGGTGGTCTTGGCGCTGGCGATGCGCGTCGCCAGCTCGAGCACCTTCTGCATGGCAGGGCTCTTGCCCAGCACCTCTCCCCCCGAGAGCCGCGAGAGCTGCGCTTTCAGCCGCTGATTCTCGGCGACGATACTCTGCTTCTCGATCGCCTTGGTGACGAGCGCTGCCAGCTCTTGCGCGTCGAACGGCTTGGCGACGAAGTCGTACGCGCCGGCGCGCATCGCGGCCAGCGCGTTTTCGATCGTCGAGTGCGCCGTGACCAGGATCACCTCGGTGAGCGGGCTGCGGCCCTTGGCGGCCGCCAGCACGTCCAGACCCGAGCCATCCGGCATCGACAGGTCGCTGACGATGACCGGGAAAGGCTGCGGCGCGCTGGCGATGGCGTCGAGCGCCGACCGGCAGCCCGGAGCGCTGACCACGGCGTACCCTTCGCGCCGGAACAAGATCTCCAGCATTTGGCGCAGCCCAGGCTCGTCTTCTACGAGCAAGAGCTTCACCGGCGGCGGAACGAGGGAGGTCACGACAGCCGTGTCAGAGTAGTGCGGCCTCGCCCGCGCCTGCTAGGCTTTTGGCGGGGCAACAAGCCGCCTCGACTTACCTCTCTTACGTTCCGCCTCGCATGCGCGCCTGGTTCTTCTCTTCCCTGGTCTTGCTGCTCGCCTTGGGTTGCAGCACGGATACCGCAAACCCGGCCTCGCCGGGTCCTTCGGGCTCGGGCGGGACGAGCAGCGGGGGCGATGCGGCCAGCGGCGGCGAAGCAGAGCCTATCCCCAGCTCGCTCAAATTCGAGGCGGTCGACCCGCTGGCGCCGCGGCAAGACGTCGTGCTGCGCGTGCGGGCCGAGCCAGCCGGCGCCTATCGCGTGCGCTTCACGCTGCCCAGCTCCGAAGCCGAGCAGTCGCCGCTCGACGCGGTGCTGACCGCCACTAGCCGTGATACCGATGCCGACAACATCGCCAGCGTGCACCTGATCGCACCCAGCGAGCCGACGACGTTCGTGGTCCGCGCCGACGTCGACAACGCGGTGCAAGACACTCTCACGATCACGGTCATGGACACCGGCTATGCGTCGGTGACCGTCGAGCCACGCTACGGCTCGGCGCTGCGCTATCCCACCACCTGGGTCGCCACGGCTCACCCTGGAAAGACCTGCGTCGAGCTGCCCGGCATCCCTCCGCCCGACGGCAGCGTCGTCTCACAACCCGCAGGGCAGAACGAAGCTCCCCTGCTGCCGAAGGTCCCCGCCAACACGCCGCTGGCGATCACGCTGCGCTCCGGCCATTTCGTCGGCGGCTGCGCTTCGGTCTCGCCGCTCGCACCGGATTCGACGCAGGTTGTCACGGTGCCGGTGCTCAATCGGCCCATCGATCTTTCGGCCTCGGATCTGTCGCTCAAGCTCGAGCTGATGCCGCCGGACGCTGCCTGGACGACGCTGCTCGCCTCCGCCCACCAGGCCGCCCTCGACGCGCTCATCGGCACCAGCGTCGACGATGTGGATGTCCTGCTCGACGCGATGCGCGAAGCCGCCGGCGACGATCGCCAGGCTTTCGAGAGCGCGCGCACGAGCGAAGGCTGGGACGCGCTGCTCAGCGCTCGCTACGGTGTCACCGCGCCGCACCAGATTCACGACCTGGTCGACGGCTGGCTGAGTCAGGCCCAAAAGGGATTTTCGACTCAGACGCAGCTGCTGCAAGGCGCTATCGAGCCCGACGGAGCCGGCGATTCGAGCGCACACCTGACCGTGGAGTCGGTCGCTGGGCTTACCGCGGCTCGAGCCGGTTTCGCGAGCCCGGCGCTGTGGTCGTGGAGCGCGGGCCCCGACGACAACATCACGATGGGCACCGACATTTACCTGTTCGAGTCGAAGCTGCTCACGTCGCTGGGCGAAACCGTCGCCGTCGCTTCGGCTCAAAACGCAACCGATGCGCCAGGCGCGTTGGACGAAGCGCTCGACTGCGAGGGCGCAAGCACCGCTCTGGCGGCTGCCGGCGCGAGCCCCACGCTCGCCTATGCCGGCTGCGATAGTGGCTGCCTCGAGTCGTTGTGTGAGCAAGGCCTGCGCGCGATGTGGCAGCGCGCGGCTGCTGCAACCGGGCTCAGCCCCTCGCGCCTCACGCTCACCGCTACCGGGCACGCTTTCGTCGGCGAATCGGCGGAGGTCGCAGGCATGACTGGCTCGTGGCTCGGCGAGCTGTCGAGCCAGGGTCGAGACGCGACGACCAGCGGTGCGCTCACCGCGACGTCTCCTCCCTGAGGCTTCAGCTGACGTCGCGCAGCGCGCGCCGCAAATCGAGCACGAACGCGTACGCGAGCAGTCCCGCTTCCGTCGAAAGCAGCGTACCGGCGCGCGCCTCGCGCACCCAGCTGCGGAACTTGAGGTAGCGACGCGGCTCGAGCCCGAGCAGCAGCGCCACCAGCGCCGGGTCGCGCGGCGCGTCGTGCGAGGAGCCGACGAGCGCCGCCCCGCTCGCCAACGCGCGCGCTACGAGCTGATCCATCGACGTGATCGCCGCCATCGGGTCGCCCAGCGCGAGCGCCGACTCGACGACGTGCACCACGCCCTGCTCGGCCGCCGGGAAGAGCGACGAGAAGCTGAAATTGGCGGCTGGCCCGAGCGGCTTGACCGCCGGCATGTCCGGCGGACGGCTGGCGCGCGTGAGCGGGGGCGGCGAATCCAGGCTCCCCGCCCCTTTGTTGAGGCTAGTACCGCCGCTCTGCGCCGGTAGCGTCACGTTCACCGGCGGCGCCGAGGGCGTTTCGACCAACAAGTTCGGACGTGGCTCGGTGGCAGGCGCTGGCCGCTCACCGGTGACCGCGCGCGCCGCGGCCTCGCCGATGTCGGTCTCGGGGAGCTCGGAGAGACGCAGCATGCCGCTCGACGTGCGCACGGTCAGGCGCGGCTCCGCCGCCGCCTCGACGCTCACGACCGGCGCGGCGTTTTCGGCGCGACGCAGCGCTTCGACCAGGCCGCCTTCGGGTACCTCGAGCTGCGCCCGCTCGAGCGCGCGCGATTCTGGAACGCGGCGATCGAAGTCGTCCATCACCGCGCGCGTGATGGCTTCGAGCGACTCGTAGACACCCTCCCCGCTGGTGGCGGTGGTCGCGAAAGACGGCGCCGAAAAACGATTGAGCGTGCGCTCCAGCTCGTCGATCGGCGTGACGTCGTAGAGGTCACGTTTGTTGTACTGAATGACGTGAGGAACCTCACTCAAGGTCTTGCCGTGAGCGTTGAGGTTGTCCTTCAGATTCTCGAGCGTCTCGAGGTTGGCGTCCTCGCGAGCGCGCTGCGAGTCGAAGACCATGACGATGCCGTCGGCACCCGTCAGCACCAGCTTGCGCGTGGCGTTGTAGTGCACCTGCCCCGGCACCGTGAACAGCTGCAGCCGCACGCCCATGCCGCGCACGTGCGGCACGCGGATGGGCAAGAAGTCGAAGTACAGCGTGCGATCGACCGGCGTCGCCAGGCTCACCATCTTGCCCCGGTGCTCGGGCTTGGCGGTGGCGTGGATGTGCTGCAGCGTGGTCGTCTTTCCACCAAGCCCAGGTCCGTAATAGACGACCTTGAAGACGAGCTCCCGCGCGAGCGGATTGACGACCGGCATGAGGGCGAAGCAGGAGCCTACCCCGAATTCAGCCGTTACCGCGCGTCTTCTTCAGTCGCTCGCGCTGTCCTCCGCCCGCTCGTACTCCCGGACCTGCTTCCAGACCGGGGAGCTGGCCGAAAGGACCACCGACAGAGCGCAACAAAGCAGGCAGATCCCAGCCAGGATGCGCATCAGCCCGTCCCGTTTGCGCGGGCTAGGCTCTCGCTCGAACAGCGCGCCGACCACGACGCCCACCGCGAAACCGCTGATGTGCGCGGCGTTGTTGGCCGGAAAGACCCAGCCCAAGATCGCTGCGTAAACTAAATAATTCACCAGCATTCGGCCCCAGTTCGGATGACGCCGGGCCCAAAGCACGCCGATGAACGCGCCGAGCAAGCCGAAGATGGCGCCGCTCGCGCCGGCCGTGGGCGGCGACGTGTGGTAGGCCGAAAAGTGATCGTACCAGACCTGGCTGCCCACGAACCCGAGCACGCCCGCCACGACGTAAAGGATCGCGAAGCGCGCCGAGCCGAAATGAGGCTCGAGCGTGCGGCCCAAGTTCACGAGCGAGAGCAGGTTCATGCCGATGTGCAACAGGCCAAAGTGCATGAATACGGCTGACAGGAAACGCCATGGCTCCGCCCAGGCGAGCCCCTTGTAGAGGATACCGAAGCGGAGCAACGCGGACAGCGCGCCCGGGCCGCTGAGCAGCCCACCGACGTCGAAGCCTCGGTCACCAATCAGGCTGAGCACGTAAACCACGATGCACAGGCCGGCGACGAGCTTGGTCACCGGCAGCCCGTCCTCCGAAAAGTCCGCCAGGAAAGCGAACGCCGAGCGCACCATGGGCCCCGGCAGGCGCTGCCCACAATTGTAGCAAACTTTGTCTTCCGCGGCATTCAGCCGGCCACACTTGGTACAGACGCGCGAGCCTTGAGCCATCGGTTTGATGGTGCCCCGGCTAGCCCAGCGTGACGCTCGGCGCAAATCGCGTCGCACCCGGCCGGGCGTAAGCACGGGCACGGATCCGCGTTATCCGTTCGTGCCCGCCAAAACCTGCCCGTTCCTGGTACAAAGCTGGCTCCAGTGTCAGCAGATGGGCCCACACGACCACCGCTCGCGGATGGTCTCGCCGACAGCGCTGCGCTCGCCGAGGAGCGCGAGCTGTGCGCCCGCGCGCACCAAGGCGACCGCTCGGCGCTCGGGCAGCTGCTGCGTTTGCACGGCCCGCGGCTCTTTCGCGCCGTGCTCTTGCCTCGGCTCGGCTCACGCGCTGCCGCCGAGGAGGCGCTCAGCGTGACCTACCTGAAGGTGGTCGAGCGGTTCGACCAGTTCAGCTGGCAAGCGGTTGGCGTGTACCCCTGGCTGCGCGTGGTGGCGCTGCGGGTGGCGCTCGACCAGCTGCGCTCGCGCAAGCGAGAAACCGTGTTCCAGCCCGAAGACCTGGAGCGCGAGATCGACCAGGGCGAACGCGAGTCGCGGGACGCCGTGAGCAGTGAGCAGCACGACCTGGCGCTGGCGCGGCAGCGCGTGCAAGAAGTCGTGGGGCGCCTGCACCCGCGCTACTGCCAGGCCATCACCCTGCGCATCCTCGAAGAGCGACCGCGCGAGGAGTGCGCGAAGACGCTCGAAGTTTCGACCGCCACATTCGACGTGGTCTTGCACCGCGCGGTCGCTGCGCTCAAGAAGGAGCTGGCACGTGAGCCAAGCTGACGAACTCAAGGCCTTGGGGCTTTCCCCAGACGAAACCTCGGGGCTCGAGCCGGCCGAGACTCAACGTTGGCTCGAGGCGCTGGGCGCCGCGCTGCGGCCGGGTGAGCTCTCCGCGCAAGACAACGAGCGGCTGATCGCCCGGGCGCTCGACGATCCGCTCGCGCCGCCCAGCGAAGAAGAGCTGGCCGAATCGGCGCGGCTGCGAGATGCCCTGGCCAGCGGCGGCGCTCACGAAGACGCGCCGCTGTTGGAGGCGCTACGGGCGCCGTTCGCCGCGAGCGAGGCCGAGAGCGCAACGGAGGTCGCGCTGGCCAAGGCGCAGCTCCGCCCCGCTCCCAGCCCCAAGCGGCGCAGCAATGTCGTTTACGCAACTTTCGGCGTCGCTAGCCTGGCGTTGGCGGCCGCGGCCGCGCTGGTGCTGTCGTTCGGAGGCTTGTCTCGCGAAGCCGCGCCGGCCGCGCCGCCCCTGGCGCTGGCCAGGCCGCGCAGCGCCGCCCCGCTTTTCGACGGTCATTTCGACTCCAACACCACCGCTCGCGTGGACCTGATCGTGAGCGTGCGCAGCCGCGACCTGCGCGACAACCGCTACGCGGCTTGGGGGGTTCGATGACGGCGGGTTCGATGACGGCGGGCTTCAGGAGACGCCTTTCGTGGCTGCTCGCGGGGGCGCTCGCGCTGAGCGCCAGCGCGTGCTCGAAGCGCTCGCCGGTAAGCGACTGCCCCGGCTCCGAGCAGGTGGTCGATCCGGTGCTGCTCGCTTTCCTCAGCCAGGCTCGTAGCGCGCACCACCTGGCGGACCAGCGTGAAGCAACGGGTGACACCGCAGGCGCCCTCCGCGACCTGCAGACGCTGGTCACGGCGCCCCGGCCCCCCGGAGCACCGCCCGAGGTCGGCGAGGTTTTGGCAGACACGCAAGCTCGTATCGCCGAGCTGCTCAGCGGCTTGGGTCGCTTCGATCCGGCCGAGGCCGCCATCCGGGAGGGGCTCGATAGCGCCAAAGCTCCTACCTATTTTCGCGGTCACCTGTTCGAGGTGCGCGGCCTGCTCGAAGAGCGCCGCGAGAAGGCGCTGCGGGCAAAAGGCCGCGGCCAGGAGGCCGACGACGCACACCAGCGCTCGCTCGTGGCCTACGAGGAGGCCATGAAGATTCAGGCCAGCGTCATCGGTGGTGCCCTGCCGGCTCCTTCTGCGCGACCAGGCGCCCGTCCTTGAGCTAGAGTGGCGAGAGTCACGGGACAGCCTTTTGACGTCTGGCACACCTAGCCGCCTGCCCCGGCTCCTTCCGGGGACGGACCTCCGCGGGCTGCCCCTCAGTCCAGCGGAAGCGTTCGTGGTGTCGCGCATCGACGGCGCCACCAACGTCAGCGAGATCGCCGAGGAGACCGGCAAGTCGCTCGAAGAAGTGCAGACGCTGCTCGACCGATTGGTGGCGCTCGGCGCCGTAACGCTCGAAGAGCCGGCGCCCAGCCCCGAACGGCGTGCCTCGCCCGCGCCCCAGCCTCGCCCCTCCGGTGCTTTCCGCATCGGGCCCATCGTGGAGACGCGCACCGCCGCGGAAGCCCACCACCCCGCGGCATCGCTGTACGATCCCGCCGAGCTCGACGAAGCCGTGGACATCGAGTTGCCACGGCGGCGGCAAATCCTGGACCTTTACTACCGCATCGAGCAGCTCAGCCATTACGAGCTGTTCGGCGTCGACCCGAGCGCCGACAAGAAGGCCATCAAGGCCGCGTATTTCGAGGTGGTGCACGTTTTCCACCCGGATCGCTACTTCGGCAAGAACGTGGGGAGCTTCAAGCCGAAGCTCGAAAAGGTGTTCGCGCGCCTCACGCAGGCGTACGACGTGCTGTCGCGGAACGCGAGCCGCACCGAATACGACGCCTACCTGCGCGCGCAGTCGAAGACGCGCGCCTTCGACGCCGGGCAGAGCGACAGCGCCGCGCACGAGGCCGCGCTGCGCGACGTGATGCGTCGCATCCAGGCCGAGGCCAGCGTCGAAGCGCGCAGTCTCAGCGTGCCCCCGCCGGCAGGTTCCGTTCCGCCCGCCTCGGGACCTTCGCACACCAGCTCGATCCCGGCGGGCCAGCGCCCGAGCTCCAACCCGTCGCTGCGTCCTTCGGCGTCGCTCAGGCCGAGCGATCCCGAAAGTCGCCGTCGCGCTCTGGCGCGCAAACTGGGTCGCCCGCTCGCGGGCGGCCACGACAAGCCGGCCACGAACGAGCCGACACCCGAGCAGCTGGCTGCCGATAGCGCCCAGCGCCAGGGGTGGGCAGCAGACGAGCTCAAGCGCCGCTACCAGGACCGCGTGCATGCCGCGCGCGACCGGCAGGTCGAGGTGTACACGCGCGCGGCGCAGCAAGCGCTGGACAAGGGCGACCATGTCGGTGCAGCGAACGCGTTGCGCATCGCGGTATCGCTCGCCCCCGACGACCCATCGCTCGCCGAGCGACTTAACGAAGTGAGCGGCAAGGCCCGCGCCGAGCTCTCGACCAGCTACCTCGAGCAGGCGGAGTACGAGGAACGCGACGAGAAATGGCTGGCCGCAGCCCAGTCCTACACGCGCGCGCTCACCGGCCGCCCGGATGCCAAAGTCTACGAAAAAGTGGCGCACTGCCTGCTCTCCGGCGAGGGCAACCTGCGCGAAGCTGGCGAAGCCGCCAAGAAGGCCGTGCTGATGCAGCCCGATAACGCCCGATTCCGGGTGACGCTCGCCCGTTTTTACGCGAAAGCCGGCATGAAACAGAGCGCCGAAGGCGAGCTCTCCCGGGCACAGACGCTGGCGCCTGGCGATGATAAGGTAACGGATTGGATCCGACGGCTGAAGCGCGAGCTCGGCTGAGTCAAGGTCCCTGCGACTAGACCTAAAACTACGGAGCTTCGAAAAAGCGATATGGAGCGCGTCATCGGCATCGACCTCGGGACCACCAACTCCTGCGTCTCGATCCTCGAGGGAGACACTCCCGTCGTGATCCCGAATCGGGGTGGTTACAAGACGACGCCCAGCGTCGTTGCGGTGACCGAGGCTGGCAAGCGCTTGGTCGGACACATCGCCAAGCGGCAAGCCATCACCAACGCCGAAAACACGGTTTACGCAGCCAAGCGCCTGATCGGCCGCAAGTGGAACTCGCCGCAGGTCAAAAATGCGATCATGACGTCGAGCTATTCGATCGTCGAAGGTCCGCACGCCGACGTACGCATCAAGCTGCGCGACAAGACCTATTCGATTCCGGAAGTTTCCTCGATCGTTCTGCAGGAGATGAAGATCATCGCCGAGGATTACCTGGGCGAGCCGGTCAAGAAGGCCGTCATCACCGTTCCGGCGTACTTCAACGACAATCAGCGCCAGGCCACGAAAGACGCGGGCGCCATCGCGGGCCTGGACGTGATCCGCATCATCAACGAGCCTACGAGCGCCTCGCTCGCTTACGGCTACGGCAAAGATCTCGACCGCACGGTTGCCGTTTACGACTTGGGCGGCGGCACGTTCGACGTCAGCATCCTCGAGATCGGCTCGCACGGCGTATTCAAGGTCATCAGCACCACCGGCGACACTTTCCTGGGCGGTGAAGATTTCGACGCGCGCATCATCGATTGGCTGATCGGCAGCTTCCAAGAAGAGCACCAGATCGACCTGCGCCAAGATCGCATGGCCTTGCAGCGCTTGCGCGATGCCGCAGAAAAGGCCAAGTGCGAGCTTTCGAGCGTGCGCGAGACAGAGATCAACCTGCCCTTCATCATCTCCACCGGCCGCAACGAGGCCCTGCACCTGCAGCGCACCCTCTCGCGCCAGACGCTCGAGAAGCTGACGGAAGATCTGGTCGAGCGCACGATCGACATTTGCCGCCAGGCCATCGGCGACGCCAAGCTGGACGTCGACGAGATCGAGGACGTGATCCTGGTCGGGGGCATGACGCGCATGCCTGCCGTACAGCAATCGGTGGCCACCTTCTTCGGCCGCGATCCGAACAAGAGCGTGCACCCCGACGAGGTGGTGGCCATGGGCGCCGCCATTCAGGGCGCGGCGCTCGTGCAAGAAAAGCAGGACATGATCCTGCTGGACGTCACACCGCACGCCCTCGGCATCATGACCTTCGGCAGCTACTTCGAGGAGCTGATCCCGCAGAACACCACGGTGCCCACCAGCCGCACCAAGATCTTCACCACCAGCCGCGACGACCAGACGGCCGTGAAGATTCTCGTCATGCAGGGCGAGAGCAAGCGCGCCGACGACAACGAGCTGCTGGGCGAGTTCATCCTGACCGGACTGCGCCGTGCGCCCAAGGGCCACGTCGAGATCGAAGTCACTTTCGAGATCAACACCGACGGCATCGTCAGCGTGCACGCCAAGGACTTGGAGACGGGTCAGGCGCAGTCGATTCAGGTCACCGCCACCAGCGGCCTCACGCAAGACGAGGTCAAGAACATGATGTCGAGCGCGCAGGACTATTTGGTCGAGCGCCGCAGCGACGAGCAGTTCGAGGGCGCCAAGCAAGAGGCCGAGACGCTCATGGCCGAAATCGAGCAGATGTTCCCCGAAATCGAGCGCGTCGTCGGCGGCGCAGACTTCGGACGTGATGCCATCGCCAAGGCGCGCAGCGCGGTCGACAAGACGCGAGCCGCCATCGCCTCCAAAGATACTGCGCTGCTCAAGGAGCAGGTCGATCAGCTCGCGCGGACGCAGCGCATGTTCAAGGGAGTGGTCTCGCGCGGCTGATCGACGCCGCGCCGGCCGCAAGCTCCCATGGCCGAGGACTCACGGAAACCTCCGCGCCCATCGCATCCGACGTCGATGCCGCCTGAAATTCCGCTCGAGCTCGACTCGAGTTGGGACGACGACACGGTGCCGCGGCTCGAGCTCGACGATCCGATGTCGGAGAGCGCATTCGACCGGGTCACCGCGATTCCAGAGTTGCCGGCGGAGTTGCTCGCCAAGCAAATGATGGCCGAGCAGCGCCCCTCGGATCCGGGTGGCCCTGCGGTCGCGCCCGCGCCGGCCTCGCGCGGCGCCGAGTCGCGCGAGATGCCACGCATGGCCAGCGAGCCGCCCGTGGTCTCGGTACGGCCGCTGGATCCGATGGGCTTGCAGCAGCCGCCGCGCGCCAGCCTCGCCGACTCACGGCCGGACATCGCGGCGGCGCCGGGTAGCACTCCCAACCGCGTCACGACGCGCCCCGGCAGAAATCGCCAGCTGCTCGGCGCCGAGCCGACCGGGCTCGAGCTGGCGGACCTGACTCCAGCGCCGCCGACGACTTCGCGCAGCCCGATTGGCTCGCCTGCAGCGCGCGATCCGCGCGACCCAGTGCTGGAGCTCGACCTGGGTGAAGTGGCTCGCTCGGGCCCCCCTCCAGCAGTGCTGATGGCCTCCGCACCCGCCAGCGGCCGCGACGCCGAAATCACCGAGATGAAAGATCGCTACGCGATGGGCGACTTCACGGGCGCCCTGGTCGTGGCCGAAGGCATGCTCGACCGGGATGCGACCGATATCGACGCGCAGCGCTACGCGCAGAGCTGCCGTGACGTACTGACGCAAATGTACTCGGCGCGCCTCGGCGCGCTCTCCCAGCGCGTACGGGTTGCCGTCCCGGGCGACGAGATCCGCTGGTTGTCGCTGGATCACCGCGCCGGCTTCGTGCTGTCGCTGATCGACGGTTCGTCTACGGTTGAGGAGCTGCTCGACATCAGTGGTATGAACCGGCTGGATGCGCTGCGGATCCTCTACACGCTGTTCGATCAGCGCGTCATCGCGCTGGGCTGAGCGCTGGCCCAGGCTGGCCGTCGCGCTGGTGCTGCTCGCCGGGCACGGCCGCGCGCTGGCGGCCGAACCGGTGCTGGAGCACGCACCGCGCGTCGCTTCTTACCAGCTCGACGCCAAGCTCGACGAAAGCGCCCACCGCGTGCACGGGCACGGCAGCATCGAGCTTTACAACTACACCGCGGCCACGTTGCACGAGCTCTACCTGCATCTTTACATGAACGCGTTCAAGAACGACCAGAGCTTGTTCTTGCGTTCTCCGTTCGGCGCCGGCCGCAGCGGCGGGCACGGCGGCAAGTGGGGCTACATCGACGTCAAGCGGCTGTACGCCGCGCAGATGGAGACGGACCTTTGGCCCAATCGCAGCGCCAAGAGCCCCGGCGATCCCGATGACGAGACCGACGTGCGCGTGCCGCTTCCGGTGCCGCTCGAGCCGGGCCACACCTTGAAGCTGGACGTCGCTTTCGAGGTACAGCTGCCGGAGATCGTCGAGCGCACCGGCTTCAAGCAGAGCTACCACTTCGTCGCGCAATGGTTTCCCAAGCTCGCCCAGCTCTTGCCGGACGGCAGCTTCAACCATTTCTCGTTTCACCCACAGAGCGAGTTTGCAGCCGATTTTGGCTCGTACGACGTGACGCTGGACGTACCAGAGCGGGACGTGGTCGGCGCCACCGGCCGCTGCGAGCCCCTGCCCTCACCCGGCGTCGGCCGGCGCGCGCTGCGCTGCCGCGCGGAAGACGTGCACGATTTTGCTTGGACGAGCTGGCCCGACTTCGTCGAGACGCGCGCGCAGGTCGGCTCGGTCGACGTGCGAGTGCTGACGCCACCGAACCACGCGAGCAACGCCGCCACGGAGCTCGAGATCGTGCGCTTCGGCTTGTCGCATTTCGGCGAGCGCTTCGGCGCGTATCCTTACCCAACGCTCACGGTGGTGCACCCGCCCGACGCCGCCGCAGATTCGGGCGGTATGGAATACCCCACGCTCATCACGACCGGCGGCGCTTGGTTCGCCCCGTTCACGGGCGCGCGCGACGTCGAGGCCGTGACCATCCACGAGCTCGGGCACCAGTGGTTCTACGGCTTGTTCGCCAGCGACGAGCACCGCTTCCCGTTCCTGGACGAAGGTCTGAACAGCTACGCCGAGCACTCCGGGCTGGCGCAGCGCTTCGGCACCGGCTCGGCCTACTCGGGCTTCGGGCTGCGTGTCTCGAACGAGGCCTTGTCTCGCGCCATCGCGGCGGCGCGCGGCGCCGACGAGCCGATCGCGCAAGGCGCGGGCGATTTCTTCAGCTTTCGCAGCGTCGGCGCCATCGTTTACGGCCGCACCGCCAGCCTGATGAGCACGCTGGAGCGCGTTTACGGCAAGCCGCAGCTGGACCTGGCGCTGCACGACTACGCCGACCACGCCCGTTTTCGCCATCCCGAGCCACGCGACTTGATCGAAGCCGTGCGCGGCCGCCTCGGCGACGCGGCCGCCCGCAACCTGGAGCGCGCGCTGTTCGAGCGCGCCAGCGTGGACTACCTGGTGCGCGACGTGCAAAGCGTGCCGCGCGACCCGCACGCGGGCGTCTTCGACGAGAGCAGCGGGCGCCGCACGGTGCCGCGCTCGGAGCCGCGACCGCCGGCACATTTCGCGGGTCATGCCATCGTGCTGCGCCACGGCGCGCTCGAGTTTCCGGTCGACATCGAGCTGTGCTTCGAAGACGGCCACTGTGAGAAGCGCAGCTGGGACGGCAGCGGCACGGACTACACGCTCAGCGTGGACTCGACCAGCCAGCTCGTCAGCGTCACCGTCGACCCCACGCAGCGCGTGCTGCTCGACGACGACCTGACCAACAACGCCGCCGGCACTCACGAACGCGGCAGCCCGCGCGCTTTCGAGCGGCTTTTTTACTACGCAGAGCTACTCCTGGGCGGAGGCTTGCCATGAGCGCCGTTGGACCGGGGCAGCTGCGCGCGCGTCAACGCCCGCTGCTGATCTTGAGCATTGCCGGGGTGCGCGCCGCGAGCGCGTTGTGCCTAGCCTGGCCGCTGGCGTCGCTGGTGGCCGCGAGCGGAATCGGCGCCCGCACTCAGGGCGACCGCGCGCTGTTCGAGCCGGGAGGCTATCTGTTACTCGAAGTCGTTCGCCTCCAGGGCCCCGCGTTGCTGGCGGCCGCGCGCGGGCTGCTTCCGCTACTGGGTATGGGCCTGCTGCTGAGCGCGCTGTGCAACGCAGGACTCTTGCTGGGCTTGAATCAGAGCGAGCGCATCCGCGCTTCGGAGCTCACGGCTCGCGCGCTGCGCGTCGCACCACGATTGCTGTTGCTCGGCGCGGGCGCCAGCCTGCTGCAGATCGTGCTCGGTCTGATCGGTGCCGCGCTGGCCGGCACCGTGCCGGAGCCGCTGGCCAAGCCGCTCGCGGCCACGCTCGGGCAAGTCGCCGTTTGGTTGGCGATCGGCATCCTGGTAGGCGCCGTGGGCGGCCTCGCGGATGTCGCTCGGGCCTCGCTGATTCGACACGAAGTGCCCCTGCCGCAGGCCCTGGCGCATGCCAGTCAGCTGGCGTGGCGCCGGCCTGCGCTGAGCTGCTTTGGCTGGCTGCCTTACGCCTTCCCCCTGGCCCTGTCCTTCGCGCTCGCAGCGCGCATCGCCGAGGCCTGCGATGTGTCGCAGGCCGGAGCGTGGCGCGTGGCGCTCGTTTTCGTGGTGCACCAGCTGGTAATCGTCATCGCGGTCGCGCTGCGCGCCGCCTGGTACGCACGAGCGCTGAGGCTCACCGCGTCAGAGACTCTACGCCAGAGCTGACGAAGCTCACAGATTGGCGCCGATATTGCCGATCGAAATGCTCGGGCCGAAAATGAACGCCGGCGTGTGATCGTCGCGCGAGATCGGGATCTCGAGCCAGCCGTGCAAGTTGATCGAAGCCTCGGTGGTCGAGAGGCGGTTCGCGATCGGAATGCTGAGCCCGAGCCCAACTGGTACGCCCACCTCGGTCAGGCTGTGCCCGGTGGTACTGGTGGAGCTGGCCAGCCCGATCACCATGACGCCCCCTTCGAGTCCGAGCAGCCCTTCCTTGCCGTCCTTATCGAGCCAGGTGAGCCGCGAAATGAGCCCAAAATTCAGCGACAAGAGGCCGCTGTGGTCCTTGTCGCCGAAGCGATAGAGGCCCGCCGGAATGGCCGACGTCGCGTAGATGCGCGCGTGCCCGGTGCCGAGCACGACCGACCACTGCACGGCGGGGCCGCTCGCGTAGAGCTCCGAGCCGCCCACGTAATGGCTTTCGCCGGCGTCGTGCGCGACCCGCACCACGATGCGATCGAACGGCGTCGTGACGCCACTAATCCAGATCTGTCGCGGCTCCGGCCCCGGACCGATTTCGAGCGTGTCTTTGATGTGCCCTTCCGATCGGGAAGCACCGTCGGAGGAATACACGTCGACGCTCAGGGCAATCCGCTGCCGGCCGCTTTCTTTGCGCAACCGTTCGCGGTGAACGGTGATGCGGCAGCTGTCGCGCCATGCGAATGGCAGATTCACGGGGTCGCCCGGGTGCAGCGTCACGGACCTACCGCTCGGCCCGCACTTGAACTCGACCAACGCGCCCGCCCCGAGCGCCACCGGCACGTTGGCTTGCTGGATTTTGCGTTGCAGCGGGTCTTGCACCACTGCCAGGTCGACCTCACCCAGCGCGGCCGGTACGGCGTCGTTGCGCAGAGCCAGCTCCAGCTGCGTGAAGCCGGCGGCGTCGGGATCGCCCGTGACCGCGTCGTGATGCCCGTCTTGGCCGGCGTTGTACACGTTCGGCACCGAGATCACCTGCCAGTGCTCACCTTGAGCCAGGCGCGATACGTTCACGATCGCGGGGCGATTGGTGGGCACGAAGTCGACCCGCACGCCGTCCGACAGCGACAGCGCGGTGCGCACCGAAGGCGCGGCACGGGTCGGCGTCGTGAGCACGGCGACCACGGCGTCGGTGTCGCTGCGGCGAGCCGTGACCTCGAGCTCGTCCCGCGAGTAAGAGCCCAGCTCCAGCACCACGAACAGGCCTTCTTCGGTGTCGGCGTCGCCCAACACCCGCAGCGGCGCGTCGCCCACGGTAAAGCGGTACAGCTGGCGTGAGGCCACGCAGCTGCGGTCGAGCCGCACCACCAGCTTTGCCGCGTCGTTCTTGCGCACGGGCGCGCCGGAAATGAGCGTCATCGCGCAGTGCAACACCGGCAGCTTGAAGCTGGGCGAGACCTCGAGCGCGCCCTTGTGCTGATAGAACACGCGGGGTGCCAGCCGTACGCGCAGGTCCGCGCTGGTGACGGGCGCCGTGCTCGTCACCACCAATTTCTTCGAGGCCAGCGCGCAATCGAGCACATTGCAATCCGCGCCCGCCACCGCCTCCGGATGCACGAAGCTGAGCTCGGTGCGCCCCATCGACAGATCGATCGCGCTATCGCTCGTCAGCACCTTGCCGATGACGATGCGCGCCGCCTGCAGTGGCACGCCGTCCGTCAAGATTGGCTGCCCCTGCGCGTCGAATAGGCGCTGGCCCTCGCCCACCAGCGCGAACGCGGGCAAGAGCCGCAGCGTGTCCGCCCCCGGATCGGCCGACAAATCGCGACCTACCACCCAGGCGCAGCTCTGTTGCGACGCTTCTCCTTTGGGCTCCGGGCAGGTGTCGGTCCCCGAGTGACCGGGGCCGAGCCAGCGGATCTGCGCGCCTTTCAAGCCGCGGCCGTGCGCTTCGACCCGCGCTTCGTCGACGAACAGCGTAACGCTCGCCGGGTCGATCTGCGGGTAATGCCCCAGCGCCAGCAAGGTGACTTGCTGCTTACTCTGCGAGCATGCCCCCAAGCTCGGCGCCACCTTGATCACCACGCTCGTACCGGCAGCGCTGTCGGCGCTGGGCGGCCGCACCTGCGCTCCGCCAGCCTCGAGCGTCCAAGCGCCGCTCGCCCCGCACGCAACCAGCCCGGAGCCGACCGGGATCGCCGCGCCACCGACGGGCGCCTCGAGCGTCAAAGCGTGAGCCGTTGGCGCCAACAGCAGCGCCAACGAAGTCGAGATGACGAGGCACCAAGCGCGCAGCGCGACTCTATTCACGCTCGTGCCTCCCAAAATTCCTGCAAATCTTGGGGTAGCTGCGCCACCAGCGCCAGTGGCGCCTGCGTCATGGGGTGGACGAAGTCGTAGCGCTCGGCATGCAGCAGCTGCCGCGGGTGCTCCAGCAGCAGCAAGTCTTCTTCGGTGAGCTCACCGTCGGCGGCGCGCGCCAGCATGCGCTCGTCCGGCCCGTAGAGCTTGTCGCCCACCACCGGGCAGCCCAGCGCCGCAAGGTGAACGCGGATCTGGTGCTGTCGACCGGTGTGCAGCGCCAGACGACACTTCGCGTAGCCAGCGCGCTGCTCGAACACCTCGATGCCGGTGCGAGCCGGCAGACCCTGACCTGGAGCCGCGATGCGCATCTTCACGCGCAGAGAGTTCTCCGTGTCGAGCTCGACCGGCAAGTCACAAAACGCGACCTGGGGGACGCCGTGCGTCACCGCCACGTACGTCTTTTTCACCGAATCCTCGCCGCCCAGCGAGCGTTCTTCGAGCAAACGTTTGAAGGCGCGCTCGGATTCGATGTGCTTGGCCAGCATCAAGACGCCGCTCGTCTCGCGATCGATGCGGTGAATCAAGGCCAGAAACTCGCCGGGCCTGGCCTTCCTGAGCCGCTCGATCACGGTATTGCGATGGTAGCGAGCGGTCGGGTGCACGGTGACGAGCGGCGGCTTGTCGATCGCCAGCAGGTGCTCGTCCTCGTAAACCACGGGCAGCGGAATCTCGTCGATCTCTTCGAACGGCTCGCGCCAGAGCGCGATCCGCTCGTCGGCTTTCACGCGATCATTGGCGCGCAGCGCGCGACCATCGGCGGCGTGGGCACTCTGTTCGATGATGGCGCGAGCGCGCGTGCGGCTGGTGTTGCGCAGCTGCGTGCGCATGAAGACGTCCAGCCGCATGCCGGCGCATTCGGCCGGCACCCGGTAGATCTTGAGGATGGCGTCTGCGTGGACGCCCGGGGGGCGAACCAGCGGCGGCTCCGACGGCGTTTCGCGCGGCTTCATGCTGGCCAAGCGCCGCCTGCGCGCTCCTTCAGCCGCGCGCCTTGACGCGGTGAATCTCGGTGCCGACGCCCAGATCCGTGAAGATCTCGAGCAAGAGCGCGTGGCGGCGCCGGCCATCGATGATGTGCACCTTCTCTACGCCGGCCGAAACCGCGTCGAGCGCGCAGCGCACCTTGGGGATCATGCCGCCGGTGATCACGCCATCGGCGATGAGCCGTTCGGCTTCGTTCGCGTCCAGCGAGCTCAAACGGTCGCCGCTGGCGGTCTTCACGCCATCCACGTCGGTCATCAGCATCAGCTTGGCGGCGTTCATGGCACCCGCGATCGCGCCGGCGGCCGTGTCCGCGTTGACGTTCAATGAATGGCCAGCACGATCGACCGCGATCGGCGCGATCACCGGGATGAAGCCGCTGGAGATCAGCTGCTCGACGATCTTGGGCTCGACGTTCGACACCTCACCTACACGGCCCAAATCCACCATGATTTCGTTGCCGGCTGCGTCCTTGCCCTTCACGGGCTCCTGGCGCTTGCCGCGCATGAACTGGTCGTCCTTGCCCGACAGGCCGACGGCGCGCCCGCCGTGCTGGCAAATCAGCCCGACGATCTCTTGATTGACGGCGCCGCCGAGCACCATTTCCACCACATCCATCGTGGCGTCGTCGGTCACGCGCAGGCCGCCGCTGAAGGTCGACTTGATGCCGACGCGCTCGAGCATGCTGTTGATCTGCGGGCCGCCACCGTGCACCACCACCACCCGGATGCCGACGTAGCGCAGTAAGCACACGTCGCGGGCGAAGCTCTCTTTCAGCGCCTCATCCACCATGGCGTGCCCGCCGTACTTCACCACGAAGGTGCGCTGGTGGAAGCGCTGGATGTAGGGCAGCGCCTCGTGCAAAACCTTGGCTTTCTCGACCAGCTCGTCCATTTTCCCCGCCGCTATAGCGCAATTTGGGGCATGGGGCTGTGCCGTTGTCGTTGGGCCGGGGCGAAGGTCGTGGTAGAGGCCGGCCCGATATGGATATTTTGATGGTGTCGGCCGAGCTGTCCCCTTACGCCCGCGGGAGCGAGGTGGGCGATGTGGTGGCTGGGCTCAGCAAGGCGCTCCGGCAGCTGGGGCACCGCGTTACCCTGGCGCTGCCGCGCCACCCCGGGTTCGAGGCGGGCGGCCTGCTGATGGCGCGCCGGCTCACGCCGCTCTCTATCGGGGGCTCGGACCTGACCGTGCTCGACTGCCAGCTGGCTTCGGGCGTCGAGCTCGTGCTGTTCGACGACCCTCCGCTTTACGATCGCCCCTCGGTTTTCGGCGAGGGCGAAGGCTACGAAGACAACCTCGCGCGCTTCGCGGTGCTGAGCCGCGGCGCCGCCGCGCTCGCCCAGCAGCGGAGCGAGCAGGGCAAGCCGTTCGAGGTCGTGCACGCTTTCGATGCCCCGGCCGCAGCCGTGCCCGCGCTGCTCAAGCACCTGCCGGGCGGCGCCATCCCGACGCTACTCACCGTGCTCGACACCGAGCGCGCGGGGCGCTTCGCCAGCGGCGCTCACGCGGCGTTCCCAGGTTTGCGCGGCAACATCGGCGACTCGCTGTCGCTGCTCGAGCTGGGGCTGGCCAATGCCCAGCTGGTCGTCGCCGGTTCGGAAGACCAAGCGCGCGATCTGGGCAGCCCGCGCGTCTCCGGCGCCCTGGCCCCGAACCTGGTCGGCGAGCGAGCTCCCAACGTCGTCGGCTCGGGCCTCGACTACGCGCTCTTCAACCCCGCCACCGACACCGCGCTGGCCGCCCGCTACGATGCGGAAGACGCCTCCAACAAGGGCCGCTGCAAATCGGCGGTGCTCACCGAGCTCTCACTCGAGCTGGAGCTGGATCGGCCGCTGGTGTTCGCGCTCGCCAACTCGGCGAGCGAGGCGCAGCTGCTGCTCGGCGCCCTCCCCGCCTTGCTCAAGAACGACATCGCCGTCATCGCGTGGGTGCCGCCTGCCAGCGCCGCCGAGCTCGATCGCCTCGCGGGTGACTACCCCTCCGATCTGGTGCGCCTCAAAGAGACGAGCGAGGCCGCGCGACGCCGCGTCCTATCCGCAGCCGACTTCGCGCTCTGCCTCGACGCCGGCTCGCTGACTCCCGCGTCCGTTCAAGCCGCGCAGCGCTACGGCGCCGTGCCGATCGCATTGGCCAAGGGCGCCGTGGTGGACGCGCTGGTCGACTGCGACGCCGAGCTCGAAACGGGCACAGGCTTCCTGTTCGAAGCGCTCGAGGATGCGGCGCTGGTCGGCGCCGCCAGCCGCGCGTTTTCCGCCTACGGCTCGCCCGGCCACGCCCGTCTGCGCCGCCGTGTGATGAGGCTAGACGTGTCCTGGGAGCGCGCCGCGCGCCGCTACGCTCAGCTCTATCGCAAAGCCACGAGCTGAAGCCTCAGGGGCCGGCGCCGCCCGCTGGCAGGTCGGGCGCGCCCGCGCTCGAAGCCGGCGCACCGGCCATCGCAGTCGGCGCACCGCCTTCGGTGATGGGCGGAGCCCCGCCGCTGTCGGCGCCGCCGCTCGTCGCTTGTCCACCGGCGCCCTGACCGCCAGCACCGCCCGAGCCAGTGCTCGGTGGCACGCAGGCCGGCAGCGCATCGTTGCGCTTGGCCGATACCACGCACGGCACCAAGCTTCCGCAGGAGGCGGCGTCTTGGTACGCCTTCTCACACGCAGCCACGCTATCTTCGTAATACTCGTAGCAGCCGCTGCCGGCGCCGGGGCGAATGAAGTAGGGGCACTTCGGCGGCTCGGGGAAGTCGCAGCCCAGGTCGTCGTAGGTGCCTTCGTAGGCCTGGCGCACGCGGTCGCAAGCGTCGTCCTCGCCGATCAGCGCGCCTTCGGCTGGAGGCTGCGTCGCCCCCTCCTGAGCCGGCACGAAGGGCTCGGTGTCCTCCGATTTGGTGCAGCTGGCCCAAAGGGGCAGGCCGGAGAGCGCCACCAGGAGGCTGGTACGCCCCCAGCGAGCAAGCGAAGCGGAAGGGTTCCGGACGAACATCGGCCGGCATCGTAGCCTCGTCTTCGGCGGCTTTCTAGGGAGACTCGCAGCGCCGTTGACGGCGCCCGCGCGCTTCGTTACCGGGGCGAGATACATGCCCATCCGCCGTGCCCTGCTTTCAGTCTCTGACAAAACCGGCCTCATCGAGTTCGCCCGAGCCCTCAGCAAGCGCGGCGTGGAGCTCCTCTCGACCGGCGGCACCTTCAAGGCGCTCTCGGCCGCCGGTATCCCGGTCGAAACCGTCGAGAGCTACACCGGCTCGCCCGAGGTGATGGACGGTCGCGTCAAGACCCTGCACCCGCGCGTGCACGGCGCGCTGCTGGCGCGCACCGGCACGGACGACGCGGACCTCGAGCACATCGGCGCCAAGCCGATCGATCTGGTCGTCGTCAATCTCTACCCGTTCGAAGAGACGCTGGCCAAGCCGGGCGCGCAGTTCGAAGAGCTGATCGAGAACATCGACATTGGCGGACCCAGCATGTTGCGCTCAGCCGCCAAGAATCACGACCGCGTTACCGTCGTGTGCGACCCGAACGACTACGCAGCGGTGCTCGAAGAGCTGACGCGCGACGGAGACGTGAGTCGCCTCACTAAAGAGAAGCTGGCAGCCAAGGTGTTCGCGCACACGGCCGCTTACGACGCCGCCATCAGCGGCTGGCTCTCGGCGCGCGGCGAGGCGGACGGCTACCCGCGCTTCTACTCCCTGGTGCTCGAAAAGGCCTACCCGCTCCGCTACGGCGAGAACCCCCACCAGACGGGCGCGTTCTACAAAGAGCGCAAGGCGCCGATCGGCTCGCTCGGCCGCGTGGAGAGCGTGGGCAGCGGCTCCAAAGAGCTCAGCTTCAACAACCTGGTCGACGTCGAAGCAGCGCTCGACGCCGTGCGCGAATTCGAAAATCCCGCGGCCGTGGTCGTCAAGCACACCAACCCGTGCGGCGTGGCCACGGCGCCGACGCTGGCCGACGCCTACCGCGCCGCGCGCGACGCTGACGCCATGAGCGCGTTCGGCGGTATCATCGCCCTCAATCGCGAGGTCGACGACGCCACTGCCGCGATCCTGGCCGAAACCTTCCTAGAAGCGATCATCGCCCCCGGCTTCGCCGACGGCGCGCTGCAGCGGCTGCGCGCGAAAGCGGCGCTGCGCCTGCTGTCGACGGGCGGCTGGCTGGACGCGGCCCACCAGGCGCGCCAATTCAAGCGCGTCGGCGGCGGCTTCGTCATCCAAGATCGCGACGCCACGGGCGGCGGCGAGGTACTCAAGGGCCGCGTCGTCACCGACCGTCAGCCCACGGCCGCCGAGCTGTCATCGCTCGAGTTCGCGTGGAGCGTCTGCAAGCACGTCAAGAGCAACGCTATCGTGCTGGCTGCTCCCGGCAAGAGCCCGGGCATCTACGAGACCATCGGCATCGGCGGCGGCCAAACGGCGCGCGTCACGGCCGTGCAGGTCGCCTGCGACAAAGCCGGCGAGCGCGCCAAAGGCTCCGTCCTCGCCTCCGACGCCTTCTTCCCCTTTCCCGACGGCGTCAAAGCCGCCGCCGCCGCCGGCGTTGCCGCGATCGCCCAACCCGGCGGTTCCAAAAAAGACGACGACGTCATCCGCGCCGCGAACGAGGCGGGTATCGCCATGATCTTCACCGGCGTGCGTCACTTCCGGCACTAAGCGCAGCGCTTCTCCCCGTCGACCCTACGAAGCCGCACGACGGAGGGCGCAGCGACTCACTTCGCCACGCCAATCTTGGATTGGGGACCCAATTCAAGTGGCGGCGTATAAACCGACTGTATTGGCCATTGCGCCACTCTCCCCAGGCCCTCTTGGATTGGGGACCCAATCCAAGATTGCAGCGCAAAAGCGGGTCTTGCTGCGCAACACGCCGCACCCGCAGCCGCCAGTAGCACCAGCAACGTAATCTCTTTTAATGTCGTATAGATAGACCAACATTCTCAAGTTTCAGGTGTAAGTTTAGTTACTTCGAGCGGGCAGTCTGCGCGGAGTCTGCGCGGAGGAGGAAAAGCCTAGTGGGAGTTCTGAAGGGGACGATTTCGGGAAGAGGGGGTCTGCGCGAGTCACCGTGGACGCGGGGCGCGCATGGTCGAGTGCCGTCGCGCACGGTCGCCCGCGAGAAGTAGAAAATCTGTTTGCACAAATTTGGCCCGGCGCTGCGCGTCATGAGAATCACTTCGATAACAGCGAAGCGATCTCATGGTTGTCATCCCCCGAAATTGTGACGTCTGCAAAACCGAGTTCGAGCTGCACTTCCGTTACCAGATGGAAGAGCGCAATGAGCTGACGGAGGGCGGCGCGAGCGTTACCCGCTACGCCTTCTACTGCTCTCAGAAGTGCCTCGAGGCGAGCCACAAGGACCGCAGCGACGGCCAGGCCTGCTGCAACGCTTGCGCGACCCGCTTTACGGTCGAGCTCGCGGCGCAGGTGCTGTTCACGGGCGGCATGCGCCACTACGCCTGCAGCCCGGAGTGCCGCTCGCGCATCCTGGAAGGCGTGCGTAGCGTGCGGCTCGGTGAGCTGCGCCAAAACGAGCAGGAGCTGCCCGGCGACGCCGAAGAGCTGCCCGAACCTGCCGACAGCATGCGCCTCACGGAGCGCGTACCGGCCGAGACTCCGGCGCTGCCGCCGTCAATCCAGGCCCCCCGCCTCGAGACGCCCCCGCCGCGCAGCGCCCAGCGCAGCAACGTGCGCCGCCTACGCCCGGGAAAGCCGCAAGTTTTGGCGGTTTTCAACCACAAGGGCGGCACCGGCAAGACCACCACCTCGGTGCAAGTGGCAGCCGGCCTCGCTGAAAAGGGCGCCCGCGTGCTGCTCGTCGACACCGACGGCCAGGGCAACGTCGCCACCTCGCTGCAGCTGAGCTCCGAGCGCTCGCTCTACCACGTGATCGTGATGGGCCTGTCGCTCGAGCAAGCCGTGATCGAGGCGCGCCCGAACCTCGATGTGCTGCCCTCGAACGAGACGCTGGCCGCCGCCGAGCTGTACCTCGCCGGTCAGAAACGCCGCGATCGCGTGCTCGCCCAACGCCTGGAGCGCGCTCGCGAGCTCTACGATTACATCGTCGTCGACTGCTCGCCGAGCCTATCGCTGATGAATCAGAATGCGCTCGCGTTCGCCGACGCCGTGCTGTGCCCGGTCGCCTGCGACTACTTGTCGCTGGTGGGCGTGCGCCAGGTGCTGCGCACCATCAAGCAGGTCAACCGCATCCTGGGGCACTCGGTCCAGCTGTGGGGCGTCTTGCCTACGCAGTTCGACACGCGCGCGCGCATCTGCCGCGAAGCGCTGGAGACCCTGCGCCAGAACTTCGGAGAGGTTTGCCTCTCACCGGTCCACTACGTGAGCCGCGTGAAAGAGGCGCCTTCTCTCGGAAAAACGCTGTTCGAGTACGCGCCAACCTCGACCGCGACGGAAGACTACTGGCGCGTGGTTGAAAAGCTTCTCTCCTCGACTGCCGCTGCGTACACGCCGCAGGCCGCCGAGCAGGCTGGAGGTGTCAAATGAGCGACCGTAACGACTTGCGAAATGCTACGGCCAAGGTGCTCGATCCGACGGATGTCGACGGCGTCTTGTCCGCGTCCTACTACTCGACCGCCGCGGGCGCCGGCTCGCGCGGCCAAAACGCCGAAGGCGAAAAGCCGACGCACTACAAGGTGATCTGCATCTCCATGTACACCGAGGACCTCAAGCGCCTCGACAACATGGTCGATTCCTTGAAGGCGCGCGGCCTCACCAAGGCCAACCGCAGCGCCCTCATCCGCTACGCGCTGGGCGCCGTGAACCTCGAAACGGTCCCCAAGGGTCTCTGATCGTTTCGGGGTAGGCCGAGTTACGGGCGCCCAGCTGGGCGCCCCCCAGCCCCTTCGAGCTTCCTTTTGGGGGTTCGAGACGACCGTGTCCGCAACGCTACCTCGGAGCTACTGTCGACGCCGTTCGTCTCGAACCCACAAATTTCAGCCCAATACTGGTCAGTGCGGCGCGGCGTCGATGCTCAAAAAGTGCCAGACGCTGAGGAAGAAGATCATGGCCAGCACCCAGATCACGAGGCGCAGTGGAAACGTCCGCTGACGTAGCGGTGGAATGCGGGCTTGCAGCATCTGCCCGAGCGTCGCGACGTCCGCATCCGCGAAGGCCCGCTTGGGAACAATCAGTAGAGTCTGCTCACTCGTGTAGATGGCAAAGCTGTCGCCGACGTCGATATGCTGCGGAAGCGCGCCCCAGCCCAGCTTGAACTGGCGCGCAGGCGCTTCGTAGTAGAGGCCCTCGTCGTCGAAGCGAAACGTCACGCGACCGCCGCCCATGGCGGCGAGCGAGCGCCTCGCCCAGCTGTGCGGTATCCAGAGCCCCAACGCGATCGCCGCGAGTATGCCGACGACCGGGGGCAGGAGCGCGGGCAATGTGAGGACCGTTACCGGTCGCGCGCCTCCAACGACGGTGGTGATTGCGGAGAAGGCCCAAACGATCGGCAAAGCGAGCAGGATCCAGCGCAGGCGCCGGAAAGCCGGAAGCCGCGGGTAGGCTTTGGCGAAGTCCTCCGCGCGCAACTCCGTCCCACCGATGATCGTGCTCCCGGCCGCCGTCATGCTGGTTGAGCTATCACGGCCCGAAACCCCACACCAGGTCCCCCCGATCCGGCTGTGAAATCTCGATCGTCGCGCTAGGCTGAGCGCATGCACGTGTCGAGCGAAGCCCGCGCCCTACACGACGCCGCGGACGTCATCGATCTTCACGTCGACTCGTTCATTTGGCGGCGCATTTTCGGCTACGACTTTCGGCGACGGCACGCGGCCTTCACGGCGGGCGTGATGCTGAGCCAGTTCGATTTACCGCGCGCGCGCGAGGCGGGCGTGAACGGCGCCACCTGGGTCATCACCACCAACCCGCTGGGAGACGCGCGTGACCGGGAAGCTTCTTTCTTCGAGAACTTGGGCGAGCTCACCGCGCTGCTCGAATCCCCTGAAGCGCGAGCTCGCGTCGTGCGCACGGCCGCCGAGTACCGCGCGGCGCGAGCCGCGGGGCTGCACGCCGCCTTCATCGGCGTGCAGGGCGGCAACGCGCTGGCTCATTCGCTCGACGCGCTCGATCGCCTCTCGCCTGGCATCATCCTGCGCGTCACCCTGCTGCACCTGACCAGCTCGCGCCTCGGCGCCACCAGCTCGCCCCTCGGCGGCAAGGCAGGCCTCAGCGCCTACGGCAAAGACTACGTTCGCCGCCTGAACGCGCATAAAATCCTGGTAGATTTGGCGCACATTTCGCGCGCCGGCTTTTGGGACGCGGTCGATGCCCACGACCGCAGCCTGCCGCTCGTCGTCACGCACACCGGAGTCTCCGGCGTGTTCGACCACTGGCGCAACCTGGACGACGAGCAGCTACGCGCCGTGGCGAACAGCGGCGGCACAGTCGGCATCATGTACCACTCCGAGTATCTGGGCGACCCGATCTTCCGCGGGCGCCTCGAGACACTCGTGCGCCACGTCGAGCACGTCGCGAACGTGGTCGGCGAAGATCACGTCTCACTCGGCAGCGACTGGGACGGCTCGATCGTCACCCCACGCGACATGCGCACCGTGCTCGAGCTCCCGCGCCTCACCCAAGCGCTGCTCGATCGAAAATGGAGCGAGGCTCGCATCCGCAAGGTGCTGGGAGGCAATTTCCTGCGCGTCGTTGCGTCGATTCGTGGCTAATTTGCGGGTGGCGTACTCGGTCGAGCAGTAGGCTCGGGCGCGGTGACCTGCTACGGCTGAAAGAACACCATTTCTGGCTGCAAACCGCCGAACGGGAACGGCGAGCCCGAAAGCTCCTGCAACGCGCCGTTCGCTTTCAAGCGGTAGCCGCTGATGGTTTCGTCGTCGTTGGATGCGTAAACGAACAGACCGCTCGGATCGACGGCGACCGAATAGGGCGAGCGGGCAGTGACGGGCGCTCCCAGTGAGCTCAACAAACCACTGTCGGCATCGATCGCGAAGCCCGAGACATGGCGCGTCAGCAAGAACTGCGTCACGTACAGGTACTTGCCTTGCGGATCGATCGCCAGGTTGCTCGCGTAAGAGTCGCTACCCACGTCTTCCGAGAACGGCTCTTCGCTCAGGAGCTCGAGCGCGCCGTCGGCACCCGCCGCGAAGCCGTTGAGCGCCGAGCCCGTGCTGTACAGAAACGAACCGTCTGGCGTGAACGCCAGCGCACCGCCGAACACGTCCCCTGCGCCAAACGGCGAGTCATCCAGCTCGTCGAGCGAGCCGTCCTGGGCGTCGATGGAGAAACCACGAATTCCGCTGGGAAATTGCTGGGAAACGTACAAAAACTGACCGCTGGGCGAGACGGCAACGAAGGCCGGCACCGCCTCCAAATCGAACGGAGTCCCCACCGCCGTGAGCTTGCCGTCGTCGGCTCCGACCGCGAACGTGCTGAGCACTCCCTCGAGTTGCGAGGTCACGTAAAGAAAATGGTCCGACGGATCCAGCGCTGCCGTGAAGGGTTGCTCCGCCACCTCCGTCTTTGCTACCGGGTTGGCGGGAAGCTTGCCGTCCGTTGCCAGCGGGTAGAGCGAGATCTCGTGGGAGTCTGCGTCCAGCGTGTACAAGAACTTCTTGCGGTGGTCGACCAGCACGTTCGACAAGTGGCCCTGACCCACCGGCGAGCCCTCGAGGTTCTGCAAGTCGCCGCGCCCGTCGCGCGAAAGCGCCACCAGCCCTCCCAGGATCGTCGAGACATAGGCGAAGCTCGGCGCGGCTTCACCGCCCTCACCACCAGCACCGGCCGTGCCGCCCGCGTCCGGGTCGGCACCGCCAGCACCAGCCGCGCCGCCCGCGTCCTGCTCAGCGCCACCCCCGCCTACCGCACCGCCACTCGGCTGGCCCATCCCACCCGCGGCGCCGCCACCGCCGCCCCCGGTCCCGCCACGACCGGCGCCGGCCGAGCTTGGCGACGTGCCCGCGATCGTGCCCCCCGCAGCCACGGCACCGGCCGCGCCTCCCCCGGCCCCTGCGTTGCCGGAGCCGCTCATCCCGGCGTTTCCGCCCTGGCCAGCGGTACCGTCGTCGCCGCAGGCGGCGGCAAGCACCGAAGAGAGCCCTACCAAACACCAAAGCCCCGAACGAAAGACCGAGCGCATTGCTTCGGCTACGTATCGGGGCTGCAGAAGTTGCAGTTTTTTCAGGCTGGTCGCCTGCTCACCCGCCAGCGTGACTCTGGCGGGCTCCGGCGGCTCACAGCGCGTCGGCGGCTTCTTCGCTGTCCGACTCGAAGTCGCTTTCGAATTCGTCTTCGTCTTCGTCGTCGATCTCGGCGACCGGCGCAACCTTGGCCTTACCCTTGCCGCTCAGCTCTTCTTTCGAGAGCTGCGGCAAACGGCGCTTGCCGACCGGACCCTCGTCGACGTGATCACGCAGCGCGTACATGTCGCTCAGCGCTTCGAGCTTGGCGAGCGCCTTCACTTCGACCTGGCGGATGCGTTCACGGGTGAGGTTCATGATGGCTCCCACGTCTTCCAGCGTCGTGCCGTGCTTGTCGGCGACGTCGAGCGCGCAAGATTCACCGAGGTCCCAGACCTCGAGGTCCGGGAAGTTGAGCTTGATCGCTCCGGTGCGGGGCGAAACGTCGATGAACAGATGGTGTTTGCAGGAAACGAACGGGCACGGGCGCGGGCCTTCGGCGCACTCAGCGCGCGTGCGCGGCTTCCAGTAGTCCGTCTCCGGAAAGAGCAAGCGGCCGATTTCGAGCTCACGCTTGGTCATGCGCTTGACGCTGATCGTGCGAGCGCGCACGTCGCGCTTGCGGCGGCTGCGGCGCTGTTCCCGCGTAATTTCGGGCTCGAGCGCCAGCGCACCGTCGACGCTGAGCGTCTCTTCGCTGGTGGTTTCTGCTTCGATTGCGTTTGCCGCGTTTTCGTTCATGACCATTCTCCGCTTCGTTCCCAAAGCACGCACGTATCCTGTTCGGCCCAGGCGGGCCGCCTAACCACGTCTTCGCTACTCAGGCTCTAACCAGCCGAGACGGAAGACACGCTTGTGAGCCTGGACCTCGAGCTGAGCTTGTTTTCGATGGCCTCGAGCCGGGTCACCAGCTCTTTGCTGATGCTGCGCGCATCGCTGACGTCGCGCTGCACGGCCGATGTGACCCGCTCGGTCTTGCGCTCTTTGACCACACCCTCCAGCTTCTTGAAGATCTTCGACAGCATCGACTCGAGTTGCTCGACCTCGCTGCGAATGAACAAGAACTCTCGCTGGATTTGTTCGATGGTGTAGCTCTCCGCCATCATCTGCTTGATACGCAGAATCTGGCGAACGACGCTGACCGGATAGATACCCTGAGACCCCTGGTGCTTGCCCTTGCGACCGACCCGCACGCTGCGCGGTAGCAAGCCCAGTTGAACGTATTTGCGCAGCGTGGCCTCGCTCAGTTGCACGTCGTGCCGAGCGAAGACGTCCAAAATCTCGGCCGAAGTGAACCCCGCCACGTGGGCTTTTTCGAGCTGGGCGAGGGTTTCGGCGTCAATCATGGAAAGGCGTACCGGGCTGCTTCGTCGAAGCGACCAGGCTCCCTTGAACGACGCCGAATATATTCTACTGAGTGGATCCGCCAAAGGACTTATTGCACGAAATTTTGCGCGAATCCGCGGGTAGCTCCATGGACGCTGCGAACGCGCGCAGAGCGGACATTGTTTGGCATATCTAAGCCGTCGTCCATGGAGCTAATCCACCGTCCATGCCCACATGGAACTACACGAAAAAACGGCTGTGGCACGCGCGCCACGGAGCGTGCGCCTTGGCAACGCGGCGACTCTCCCGCGAAACAAGCAGCGCCGCGCGTTTGTACCGCGCTTACGAGCTTTGCTAGGCGCGCGCGCGCCTGCCGCGAATCGCTCGCCGATACCCCTTACGTGCCGGACATATTGAAGTAGGCTCGGCCCGGCCGATGGCAGAGCGCTCCAGCCAGTCGACCATGGACGACCTGGGCACCACCCGCGACGTGGCGGCGAGCGGCGTGCGCTTGCGCGTGGTGGAGCGCGGTCAGGGCCACAAGCTGGTGCTGCTGCACGGGCTGTTCATGGACCACTCGACGTGGAACGCGGTGGCGGCCGAGCTGACCGATGAGTACGCGCTCGTGATTCCCGATCTGCCCGGCTGTGGCGAGAGCGAGAAGCCGACGCCGGCACGCTTTGCCTACGACGTGAACGCATTCACGAACGCCATCGCGGACATGTACGCGGCGCTGTCGTTGGGACGCGCTACCGTGATCGGCCACGGCCTCGGCGGCGCTATCGCGCTCACGCTCGCGGCGCGCCACCCCGAGCTGGTGAGCGAGCTGGTCGTGGTCGATCCGATCGCCGAGAACGCACGGCCCTGGCTGTACGGAAGGCTCGCGCACTTCCCGCTCGCCGGCAGCCTGGTATTCAAGCAGCTGCTCGGCCGCAGTCTGTTCGGCGCGTACTTTCGCAAGCTGTTCCTGGCCGATCCCAGCGCGATTTCCAGTGAGCGACTGGACGCATACTACCAGGCCTGGAGCGCCCCGGCCGCGCGCGGCAGCACCCTGGCCACGCTGCGCGCCACCGTCGACACTCGTCCCGTCGCGGCGCAAACCAGCCGCATCCAGACGCCTACGTTGGTGCTCTGGGGGCATCGCGACCGGCTCTTGCCGTCGAGCGTGGGTCAACGCCTGGCGCGCGAGATCCGCGGGGCGCGCTTCGAGCTGCTGGACGCGGGGCACGCGCCGCAAGAAGAACGGCCTCGCGAGCTGGCCGAAGCCGTGCGGCGTTTCTTGCGCGAGGCACGCGGCGACACGCGCGGCTAACCGCCCTCCAGTTGCGCGCAGTTAACGAAGTGGCGGCAAGTTGGGCCAGCCTCGCCGGCTACGCTTAGGCTCGGCTCATGTTCCGGCTCAGCTCGCTCGTCTTGGCACTGCTCGCGCTCTCCGACCTGGGTTGCTCGAGCCAAAGCCCCGCGCCGCGTTGGCCCCTGCGCGCGCTGAGCAGCGACGCGCCGCAGCTCGAGCAGCCTGCGTTCGAGGCTCCGGCGGAAGCGCCCGGCACGGTCTCCCAACCCGAAGCACCACGCATCGGCGCACCGGGCGGCAGCGGCGCGGGGGCGCGGCGTGTCGCGCTCGCACGCGACTGAGCCTGCCGACTCGCGCTCTTCAGTCGGGGAACGACACCGTCGGGGGCTTGCCGGCAGGCACGGGCGGCTGCACCGGACGCGGCGCGGCGGGCGGTGTGGTGGGCTTGGGCGCGGCCGGTTCGGCAGCGGGGCGCGGCCGCGGCGCAGGCGCGGCGGCTGCCGGCGCTTCGGCGGGCTTGGCGGGC
>DASZTA010000043.1:0-61536 GCA_035548415.1 Polyangiaceae bacterium | reverse complement strand
TTGAATCGTCTGGTGGTCGAGCGCCATGCCCCCTTACGATCATGCCCGCGAGCTGCTTGCACCAAAAACCGCTCTCCTGGCTGCGATTATTTCAAGGGCGGACCTTTGCCGTCTCGCTGTGTTGAACCATGAGACAATTGTCACAATTGTAAGCAGCTTACGTTTGTCGGGGTCGCGCGGACCTTCCACCGACGCTCTGCACCTTTGAGGGATTGAGGGGGTAGGCCGTGTTTCTGTTTGGGCTGCCCAGCTGGGCAGCCTGTGACCCTGTGACTGGTCCCTCCAACCCCTCTTGCTTATGCAAGTGGGGCCACCGCGCGCCGGCCCGGGATTGCCGGTTTGTTGGCTCGGCGTGTCCGAGGTTGCGAGAATTTCGCGAGTGATGCCCAAGCAGATTGGCTGGCTCAAAATCGCGGCGTTTTCGGCGATGCTTTCGGGCTGCGCGCACGAGGCGGGGCAGCCACAGTCGCCGGCGCCGGGCTGGGCGGCGGGCTGGGTGTTGCCGGCGAGCGAGTATGAGTTTCCGCCCAAGACGCTGCCGCGCAAGACCGGCAGCGAGCCCGGGCACGGCGCCGCGCCGAAGCCGGTGGTGCCGGTGGTGCCTTCACCGCTGCGCTTCGCGGCGGCACCGGGGGTACCCACCTATGCCGATGGACGGCCACGGCCCTTGGCGCCCGAGCTGATCGCCGAGGAATTTCCGGGCGGCGACCAGTGCCTGAGCCAGCTGCACGCGATGGGCGTGCCTTTCAACGTGGTGAGCGACAAGCGCGGCGTGGAGACGCCGATCGCGCTGGAAGGACCGATCGGCGGCGTGCGCTATTGGACGGTCGGGGCGGGGCCGATGGTGTCGGATTGTCGTTTGGCCTTGGCGCTGGCCAAGGTGGCGCCGGAGCTGCGCGGTCTCGGCATCACGGCCATGCGCTTTTCGGGCGCGTATTCGTACCGCATGGCCAAAGTCGGCCGGCTGAGCTTGCACGCCTATGGGCTCGCCATCGACGTACACGAGATCACCGCATACGGGCAGAGCTTCGTCGTCGCGCACGATTTTGCGCGCGGCCTGCCGAACGGTTGTGTCGACAGCGCTCCGGTGCTCAACCGGCTCGCATGCCGGCTCTCACAGCTGCGGCTGTTCCAGGAGCTTTTGACGCCCGATAGCAACGCCGACCACCGCGACCACCTGCACATCGCGATCGCGCGGGAGCCGGTGGAGAAGCATCAGGCGCTGTCGGCCAGTCGCGACAAGTCGGAGTGAGCGAGCAGTAGCCGGACGGCTTCGCCCAGGCCGGCGGCGTCGTCGGCGTCGAAGCGCCCTTCACGCGGGCTGTCGAGATCGAGCACGCCGTAGAGCTTTCCGTCGTCGAGTAGCGGCAGCACGATTTCGGAGCGTGAAGCCGCGTCGCAGGCGATGTGCCCCGGAAACGCGTGCACGTCGGGTACCAGCACGGTTTCGCGGCGCGCGGCGGCCGTGCCGCACACCCCGCGGCCCAGCGCGATGCGCACGCACGCTACCTTGCCCTGAAACGGCCCGAGCACGAGCTCGCCGCTGCGCAGAAAATAGAAGCCGAACCAATTCAGCTCGGGCAGCGCCTGAAAGAACAGCGCCGCCATGTTGGCGCAGTTGGCCAAGCCATCCCGTTCGCCTTCGAACAACGCCGCGAGCTGCTGGTTGAGCTCACGGTAACTTTCGGGCTTGGCCAGCCCGGCCGAGGTCTTCACGACGAACATGCGCTGCTCGAGCTTAGCGCGTGGGCCGAGGTGGCAACGCAAAATGGCGGCGCAGCAGCGCGTGCGTGAACGCCGGGCGCAGGTAGAAGCCGCGCGGCAGCGCCGCGAACGGTGCCCCATCGGCATCGAAGCCGAGCCGGCGCGCCCGAGAGTCTGCGGCCTTGGGCCGAATTTGCAGAGCTTTTCCGAGATGCCCGGTCAGCTCCTCCACGTGACCGCGCCCGATGAAGCCCGCCAGCTCTTCCCAATCGGCGCGCAGCAGCTGCTCGTCTTCTTCGGTCAGGCGATAGAGCAACGCCTGGCCGATACGGCGCTCGCCCACCAAAATGGCGCGCTCGCCCTCGACCGGCACCCACAACACCTGGGCCAGCTTGCGACGCACCCGCGAGTCCGCCCATTCGACCTCACCGATTTCGGTCAATGGAATCGTGCACACGAACGTCGACTCCACGGGCGCCCCGCCACGATCTACGGGCAAGGTCTTGAGCTCGATTTGCAGCTCGGGAAAATCCGGCAGCGCGCGCGAGCCGGCGCTGGCTCCGAGCGCCCGCTCCAAGAGGCCTCCCACGAAGCCCTTGGCGCGCCGTAAATCGGGCGGCACCGGCACCTCGAAGCGCTCGGCCAGCTCCGCGAGGCGTAGGCCGGCGAGCGCCGCCGCGCGCTCCAAAAGCTCGCTCTCGTCTCGCGGCGGCGACAGGCTCTTCACGCCAGTTTCCGGTAACGCGCGACGAGCAGCGCGATGTCGTCGTGCTGCGAGGCCATGAAGCGAGTGACGGCTCCGCACAACTGGTCCCTAATCTCGGAGGCGGTGCTATCGCCAACGCCTGCGCGCTGCAGCTCTTGCATCAGCCGTTCGACGCCGAACTGCTGTTTCGCGGCGTTGCACGCCTCAATCACCCCGTCGGTATACAGCACCAGCACGTCGCCGTCTTGCAACTGGTACCGCGCGTCTTCCGTCGCCAGCTCGATGTCTTTGGTCGCGCCGACCCAGGTGCCGTGCGTCGCTACGGCCTCCACTTTGCCGGTCGCCGCGCGTAGCACGAGCATGTCTTCGTGAGCGCCCGCGAACGTGAGCTGGCCGCTTTGATCGTAATGAATCAGGCTCAAGGTGGCGTGCTCGTCTTGGTGCAAACGCTCACGCACGTTTTCGTAGAGCACGCCGTTGACGACACCGAGCAGCTCGCGCGGCGCCGCGTCCGGTCGGCTCCGCACCAGCGCGGCCACCACGCTCTGCAGCATCATCATCACGAGCCCCGAGCCCAGGCCATGACCGGCCACGTCACCAATGCCGATCCAGCAGCCGCTCGCTGTCGGTAGGACGTCGTAGTAGTCGCCGCCCACCTCGGTCGCCGGCAACATGGTGGCGGCGATTTCGAGACCCCGCACGCGCAAGTCGCGCGGCAAGATCGACGTCTGGATGCGCGTGGCGATCGAAAGCTCTTGCTCCAACCGCTGTTTTTCGGCCTTTTCACGCGCGCGTGCTTCTTCCGCCACGCGTTGCATCAGACCGGCGCCGTGCAGGGCGGCGCTCACCAGCTCCCGCAAGAGCTCGTAAACCACGCGCCGGCGCGGCCCCAGCTCGAACAGCGCAAAGCCAAGCTGGGTATTTTCGAAGAACAGCGGCTGCACCACCATGGCGCGGCGACGCTGCCGCAGCAGCTCGGTCGGAGCCAGGCACGCGGTCTCGAAGGGCAAGCCGCCGGCCGGCACGTCGAGCAAGCGCCCGCCGTCGTAGGCCACGATCAGGCGTGACGCCGGTGGCGGGCTGCCCCAACCGTCGTAAATCGACAAGAAGCAGCTGCGAATGCCCAGCGCCGGCAGGCGATCGGCGAGCGCGCGCGGCAGGCTCTCCACGTCGAACGACGTGATCAGGCTCTCGCTGGTATCGGTCAAGATGCCGGCGCTGCGTTCGGCCTCGTTGCGCAGCGCGCGCTGCTCGCGGTCGATGGCGTCGCCCACCAAGACGCGCAGTCGTTGCCAGACGTCTTCCAGTCGCATCCAGCGCAGCGCGTCGCCGCGCACGCTGGGCAGCAATTTGCGCCGCAAAAACGAGAGCGTCTGCTGCCAGGCGATCACGTCGCCGCCCACCTCGATGGTCTGCGACAGCACCTCGTCCAGCCGCTCGATCAAGCGCCGATCGGAGACGTGCTCCAGCGCCTCGCCCAGCGCATCTACCAAGTGCTGCTCGAAGCCGCGCTCCACGTTGGCTCGCGCACGTTTGGCGGCGCTCACCAGCTCGCGCATGAGCTCCGGGCGCAGTCGCTCGAAGGCGTCTTTGAACGGCTCCGCCAGTGAGCTCACCGAGGGCGGCGCGTCCGAGGGCGCACCCTCAGAAAGGCATCCGCAGGAGCGCCGGCGTACCAGCCGCGAGCCCAGCACGCGCTGTGGGGGCGGCGCCTGACCGTCGAGCAGCGCGCCCACTGTGTCGAGAGCGGCCGCCGCGAGCTCGAAGTAGGGCTGGCGCACCGTGCTCAAGGTCGGCGTGGCGCCGCGCGCTTCTTCGGCGTCGTCGAAGCCGACCACCGCGACTTGCGAGGGCACTTTGATGTCGCGCTCACGCAGCGCCTCGAGCGCGCCCAACGTGGAGAGGTCATTGGCGCCGACCACGGCGTCGAAGTCGACCTGCTGCTCCAGAAACTGGCGCATGCTGGCCTTGCCGACCTCTTTGGCGAACTCGCCGTAGAGCACGAGCTGCGGGTCGTAGCTGAGGCCAAAGTCGCGTAGTGCTTCGCGGTACGCTCGAAAGCGGGTCTGCGCTTCCTGATTTTCGACCGGGCCACGCAAGAACACGATCCGCCTGCGGCCGTGTCCGCTGATCAGGTGCACCACCGCTTCGCGCATGCCGGCGGCGTTGTCGGGCGCCACCACCGGCACGCCCGGCACCACGTGGCCGATAGTCACCATCGGCATGCCGCGGTAGCGCCCCAAGAACGACTCGATCACCTCGGCCGACGCGCTCAGGCTCAGCGCCACCAGCGCGTCGAGCGCCTGCGGCGTGACCAGGTCGTAGCAGCGGTTACGCGCGCGCTCGTTGCCGGCCAGCGAGAGCAGCGAGCCCCCCGCAAAACAGTAAAGATCCCAGTCGCGGCTGCGTGCTTCGTACTCCAGCGCGGCCACGATCATGCTCGCGTACTCGTTGTAGAGCGCGTCGAGCAGCACGCCGATACGGCGCCGCGCAGGTGGCGGCGCCGCCGGGCTCGCTTCTGCATCAGCCGAGGTCACTCCGGCCGAGCATATACGACTTACTTATCCTTGTAAGTCACCTGGCCGATGAAGTCGGCCTTGCCCACGTCCACGCCGTTGTGGCGCAAGATCGCGTACAGCATGCTGGTGTGGAAATAGACGTTCGGGAGCTGGCGTTCGATCAGGTAGTCCGCGCCGGTCATGATCTTGCCCTCGGGGAAGAACGGCAGCGAAATGGGTCGCTCCGCGGCACCGTCGAAGTCCGCCGGTGTGAACGTATCGAGATAGGCAATCACCGAGTGCAGGCGTTTGCGCAGCTCGTCCAGCGTCTGTTCCGTGTCGGGGTGCTTGGGCGGGTCTTTGGCGGTGAGGCGCGCGACCGTGAGCTTACACTGGTCACAAGTGGACTGGATTTGGCGCAGCAGCGGGAACATGTCGGGCGCCAGTCGCGCGGTCAGCAAGGTGTTCGGATCGAACTTCTTCGATTCCGCGTAGGCGGTCGTCTTGTCGAGCCAGCGCTCGACGTTTTGGAGGATGCGCTTGAACTGCGGAATGGTAGCTGCGTAGAGGTTCATGTTTTGAAAACTCCGGGAGTGCTGGGTCCTAACGCCCCTGCTCCGCAATCGGAAGGCCCCTGCGCTCGTTCCTGGTAGATTTGGCGCGAATGGGCCGTCTGAGTTACGGTCCGGTGGTGCGTGCCCTGGCGCTCTGCAGTTTTCTTCCGCTTTTGCTGAGCTGCGCGCGCGCCGAGAGCCGGGCCGAAGCCAGCCAACCTGCGCCAAAGTCCGCTGCGGCTGCCCGGCCGTCTGCGACTACCCCGCCGAGCGTCTCGGCCCCGCCCCCTGTGGCGCCAGCGCCCACCGCAGACGCCAAGCCGCGCGTTTACGCAAAGACGCGCTTCGTCTGGATTCGGCAGGAGCCGGACGCTTCGAAGCAGTGGATCGGCTACCTGTGGACGGGTGAGTCGGCGCCACTCGTCACGGGACGGCCGGTTTACGGCCCGGGCTGCATGACCTGGTACGCGGTCGAGCCAGTCGGCTTCGTGTGCGTCGACGGCCTGCGCGCGACGCTCGACGAAAACGACCCGGGCTACGTCGCGGTCAAAAAATACGCAGCCGATCTGAGCTCCGCCTGGCCTCACCAATACGGCGAAGCCCAAAAGCTCACGCGCGTGTTCGCGGTCGAAGGCTCTCCCCTCACCTTCCCGAACTTGCCGAACAGCGTGCACGACAGCCGCACCGAGCTGCGCCGCGGCTCCACCGTCGCGTTCGTGTCCGAAGTCAAAGCGGGCGCCGCCGACTACCTGCTTGGCGCCGATCTCAGCTACTTCCCCAAACAGCTCGTCACGCCGTTTCCACACTACGAATACCGCGGTCTCGATCTCGGCAAAGACGTGAAGCTGCCGCTCGCGCTGTTCCGCGGCCAAGACCGCCCCAAGCTCAAACGCGAAGGCGACGCGTTCACAGAAACCGGCGAAAAATTCGCGCGACTTTCGCACGTGGCTCTCACCGGCAACGACGCGCAAGTCGCCGGCGAGCGCTACCTCGAAACCGCCGAGGGCAGCTGGGTACGCGCCAAAGACGCCGTCGTCCCCGTCGCCGCCGATCACGCACCGTGGGGCAGCGCCGAGCCCAAAGGCCGCGGCACCTGGATCGAAGTCTCCGTGAATGGCGGCTGGCTCATCGCCTACGAAAACCTCACGCCCGTCTTCACCACGCTCATCTCGCCCGGCCGCGGCGGCGCCGCAAAACCCGACGAAGATCCCATCGCGGAAGCGCGCACTCCGCTCGGCGTCTTCCCGATTTCCGGCAAATTCGCCACCGCGACGATGGAAGCGCCCGGCAATCTCATCCACACCGCAGTGCCCTGGACCCAAAACTTCTCGGGGCCCCACGCGCTGCACGCCGCTTACTGGCACGACGACTGGGGCACCCCCAAAAGCGGCGGCTGTGTGAACGTGTCTCCCCTCGACGGCAAGAAGCTCTTCGCCTGGACCGACCCGCCCCTGCCCGAAGGCTGGCATGGCGTGCGCTGGATGCCCTGGCGCGGGCCGGCGACGGTGATGGTGCTTCACCGATAAGGAATGCCCACGTGCCCACCCCCCGTCCGTGCTCGCCTTCGGCTGCGCGCGGGCGGCCCCTCCCAAACGCGGCTTCGCCGCGTGGGAGGGGATCGAGAGCTCGCTGGCGCGAGGGCGATCGCGATCGCGAGAGGCGATCGCGAGAGGCGATCGCGAGGGGCGATCGCGGGAGGCGATCGCGAGGGGCGATCGATCGCGAGGGGCGATCGCGAGAGGCGATCGCGAGAGGCGATCGCGAGGGGCGATCGCGAGAGGCGATCGCGATCGCGAAAATACTGCTGCTCGTGGGTTTCTCATTGTGCCTGCGTGCTCGCCCTGATCCAGGGGCTGCGCTCGCGCTGCGCGCGACGCGGCCGGGGGCCGCGCCCTGGATCTGGGCTGCGACTCGCAGGCGTCGGGGTGGGGCGTTCGCAAGAGAGAACGCGAAGGAGCACTACATGTTTGAAGTTGCAGAACTGAGTTTTCAGGCGATTGAAGCGTTGCGTCCCATCGTGCCGCGCGTGAGGGCACGCAATCGGTCGTTGGCAGATCAGTTGGAGAGGGCGGAAACCAGCGTCGCGTTGAACATCGCCGAGGGCGATCATTCGGATCCTGGCAATCAACGGGCGCGGTTCTTCACGGCCAAAGGCAGCGCAAGCGAGTCACTGGCAGCGTTGCGCTCGGCGGTGTGCTGGGGCCATGTCCCGGAGGCAGACGCGAAACCTGCGCGGGAGCTACTCCAGCGCATCGTCGCCATTCTCTGGAAGCTCACGCACTAGGGCTTCATGGGCGATCGCGATCGGCCTACGCGATCGCGATTGCCCTCGCCTTCCGCGATCGCGATCGCCCTCGCGCCTGGCCGCGACAACGGCACCTGACGCGCAGCAGCAACTGTGCGGCTTGACAATCCATAAGCATACGCTTATGGATTGTCTGTGAGCCAACAGGCGGTATTTCAGGCGCTGGCGGATCCGAGCCGACGGGCCATCTTTGAGCGGCTCGCGAAGGGAGAGGCTCCGGTGAAGGAGCTGACGGCGCGGTTCGATATTTCGCAGCCGGCGGTTTCGCAGCACCTCGCGGCGCTCAAGGGGGCAGGGCTCGTCAGCGAGCGGAAGGAGGGGCGGCTGGTCTATTACCGGGTGCGGCCGAAGGGGCTGAAGCCGCTCGTGGATTGGATTGCGCACTATCAAGCATTTTGGGTCGAGCGTTTGGATGCGCTGTCGACGTTGCTACGGGAGATGGACGATGAGTGAGGACGCGAAGACGATCGTGGTCGAGTACGATTTACCGCATCCGCCAACCAAGGTGTGGCGCGCGCTCACCGAGCCGGCACTGCTGGCGACGTGGTTGATGCCGAACGACTTCTCGGCGAAGGTCGGGCATCGCTTCACGTTCAAGGCGGCCCCCATCCGCGATTGGGACGGCACCGTGCGCTGCGAGGTGCTCGAGGTGGAGCCGCATCAGCGCCTCGCCTACTCCTGGCACGGCGGCGTCGGTGATTGGGCCATCGACACCGTCGTGCGCTGGACGCTCGTACCGACACCGCGCGGCACCGCCCTCACCCTCGAGCACAGCGGATTTTTGCCCATCCACGCCATGGCCTTCGAAGGCATGAGCAACGGCTGGCGCGGCAAGCTCGCGCGCCGCCTCGCCGAGGTTCTGCAAGAAGCGGCCTGAAGCCACAGCCGCGCGCCGCGCCGAACTCCCGCGCGGGCGGCGGGGCGAGCAGTTCGTGGTGCCCAAAGCGAGCGCGCAGCAGGCAGCGGAACTGACGAAGTGGGAGTATCTCTGCGGCGAACGCGTCGACTACGCCGAGTGGCAAGCGTTCGCGACTCACGCGGGGCAGCAGGGGAGTATGTGGCCCATGTCGTGCTGACTTGAAGTGGCACCCCGCAGCTCTCACATCTTGGGGCGCTTCACGAAATCCGATCACGACCACGAGCATGAAATCCGATCGCGAGCACGAAATCCGATCGCGGTCCCGATCGCCTCTGGCGATGGCGATCGCCTTGGCCCTCGCGCCAGCGAGCTCTCTCCCCTCCCGCGCGGGCGTAGCCCGCGTTTGGGAGGGGCCGCCCGCGCGCAGCCCGCAGGGCGAGCACGGACGGGGGGTGGGCACCTCTAACGGGCCACGGCGGTGAGCTTGAGGGTTTGGCCGGCGAGGGGTTGGGAGACGAGGGTGAGCTCGTCGGCGGCGACGGGGCCGAAGAGCTGGGCGGCGCCAGCGATGGGCGTGAGGACCGGGGCGGCGCCGGTGCCGAGCACGACGCGGTAGAGGCCGACGGAATTTTGGGTGTCGATGAAATCGACGTTGAGGCCGCGCAGCGAGGGGCGCACGTAGGCGGGGTTGGTTTGCACCGGCTCACCCTTCAAGTCGACGTCGGCGATGGCGGCGGCCGTGACGTCGCCGGCGCGCAGCGAGAATTGGCTGAATTTTGGCTCGGGGTGCACGGCGCCCCAGTCGAGGTAGACGAGCGCGCCGCTGTCGCCGAGGAGCGGAAAGGCTTGTTTGCCTTCGCGCGGTCGCGAGGTGGCTTTGCCGGTGGCGCGCTCGACGAGCAAGATGTCGGCGATGGATTGGGCTTCGTCGAAGTAGCCGCGCGGGTCTTCTGAAAAATCGGTCACGGCGACGTAGTCGTGCGAGATGTCGGCGAAGCGTTGTTGGCCAGGGCCGGCCGCGACGGGCGCGGCCTTGTCAGCGATGGGATCGTAGAGGAAGACGTCGGTGTCGGCGGTGGCTTCGGTGCCGAGGAAGGCGGTGAAAACGACGGCATCGGCGGTGACGCGCGGCTCGCCGGATTGGACGAAGTCGCCTGCGACGTCGCGCGTCTGGCCTTGGTAGCGGACGCGCACTTGGCTTTTGTCCGCCACTCGCGCTTCCCAAGCGATGAGGTCGCCGGCGATAGCGGGACGGCGCGGCTCTAGCGTCGCGGTTTCGAGCAGGATTTCTTGCCCCGTCGAGAGGTCGCGCAGGAAGAGCGCGCCGGTGGTGGCGCCCGGCGCAGTGGGCGCCACGTAGACGAGCATGCAGCCGTCGAGTGCGTACGGCGGATAACCGAGCGGATCCCAACCGCCGCTGGCGAAGACGCTGAGGCCTGCGAAAGCTTCGGGACCGCAGTCGCTACCGGCGCCCGCCGCACCGGCGACGTCGATGGGGCTGGAGCCGCTGGAGGAGCCGCCCGAAGCGCGCGAGCCAGCTTGGCCAGCCGTGGCGGAGTCGCCCCCCGCGCTGGCCGAGCCGCCCGAGTCGGTACCGGCTTGGCCCGTATTGGGCGCGTCGCTGTGGCTGACAGTGCCGCACGCCACGAGTAGCAGTGCCGTACCGCCGAGCATCGAATGCAGGCTTCGCATCATGATTCTCGCTCCTGGGCCGCTGCCGGGGCGCGCAGCCCGAGCCGCAGCATGCGCTTCTTCAAACCGTGGCGCGTGAGCCCGAGCGCGCGCGCCGCGTGCGTGATGTTGCCTTGGGCGCGGGCCAGCGCTCGCTCCACCTCACGCCGTTCGTCCAGCGGTTCTGCGGCGGGAGGCGCCGTGCTCGGCGCTGCAGCGACCGCCTGACGTAGCGCTCGCGGTAGATGCTGCAGCTCGACGCGCGAGACGCCCAGCGCTAGCAGCCGCTGCACTTGATGCTCCAGCTCGCGCACGTTGCCGGGCCAGCGATGCTGCTCGAGCGCGCTCAAAGTATCCGGGCTGAAGCTGACACCGGCGCCGCTGCGCGCCAAGAACGACTGCACCAGCGCCGGCACGTCTTCCGCCCGCTCACGGAGCGGCGGTACGCGAACCTCGAGCACGTTGATGCGATAGAGCAAGTCTTGCCGAAAGGCGCCGCGCTCGACCTCGTCTGGCAACGAGCGATTGGTGGCGGCCACGATGCGAACGTCGCTGCTTCGCTCTTCGTCGCTGCCGACGGGGCGGTAACGGCGTGATTCGAGCACGCGCAAGAGCGCTGCCTGGCGCGGCAGAGGCAGCTCGCCGATTTCGTCGAGGAAGAGCGTGCCCCCCTCGGCGCGCGCCAAAAGGCCGCTGCGGGCGCGCTCGGCGCCGGTGAAGGCACCGCGAGCGTGGCCGAACAGCTCGGCCTCGAACAAGGTCTCCGGAATGGCCGCGCAGTTGACGGCCACGAAGGGCGCCGCGCGACGCGGGCCGAGCTCGTGCAGCGCGCGCGCGAATAGCTCTTTGCCGGTGCCGGTTTCACCCGTGATCAAGACGGGCAAGTCGGAGTCGACCGCGGCGTCGAGCCGACCGAGCGCGCGGGTGAGCGCGCTGCTGGAGCCGATGATGCCCGGGAACTGACGGCGCAGCGCGCCTTCTGGCAGCACCGTGGACCAGGCGGGTTCACTGCTCGACTGGCTGGCGCGAGCCTCTGTCGTGACGGCGGCGGGCGTGAGGCGCAGCGCCAGCGCCGCGAGTGACGCAAAGCGCTGGCAGGTTTCGGCGCCCAGCGCGTCGAAGCAACCGACGCGGAAGCGATGCTCGAAGACGAGCAGCGCGCTCGCCGGTTGGCCGGCGCAGGGCAACACCAGGCGCGAGCCGCGCCCGGCGGGCATCTCGATGTCACGCAAGTAGTGCACGCCGTGAGTGGCGGCGCCGAGCAGCGCAGGGTCACAGCGTTCGAGCGCCGACGGCAGCGGAAAGCCTTCGAGATCGACACCCCAGGCGCGTTCGGCGCTGCCATTGAGGCGGCGGGCGATGAAGAGCACGCGCTCGGCTTGCGAGGTTTCGCGCAGCGTACGGAGCAGCGCGAGCACGGCGGCTTCGGGCTCGAGGCCGGTGGCGACCTGCTCGAGCCAGCTCCAGAGCGCGGGCTCGCTGGCAGGCATGGTCGCACTATAGCGCGGCGGCAGCGGCGCGGTGCCGCTACGACGGGGCCGCGCGCGCTCGACGAGCGCCCAAGCCGAGCTTTCGAGCTCGGACAATTGTGCGCCCCGCGCGATGCGAGCGGCAGCGGCTGCCCAACGCGCGGCGCGACGTGGCGCAGCCGGTAGCGAGGCCAGTGCGGCGCCGGCTTCGATCAGGCGTGCGCGAGCGTCGACCATGGCGTCGCTGCTGCGTAGCGCTGGCTCCAGCTGCTCGACGGCGCGCGTGGCTGCGCGGGCGTCGCCCAAAAGCAGCGCGATTTGACCGCGCAAAAGGCACAAATCGGCGCGCACGGCGGGCGGCGCCTCGCGGATGGCTTCGGCTTCTGCGACGAAGCCGTCGGCGGCGTGCGCATTGCCGCGCCGCACCTCGACGTCGGCGCGCGCCGCCAGGCACCAGGCACGGCCCGGCTTCTGGCCGAGCGCTCGAGCCAGTGCCAGCGCCTCGTCGAGCGTAACGGCTGCGCGCTCGTACTGGGCTTGACGCGAAAGCGCGAGCCCCAGGTTGAGCAAGCACGAGCGTACCCCGGCGCGATCACCCAGCCGCCGTTTGAGCACGAGTGAGCGCTCGAAGGCCTGTACGGCCTGGTCGATGCGATCGCGATACAGCGCGACCACGCCGACGTTGTGATCGATGCGCGCCAGCTCTTCGAGATCGCTCACGTCGAGCGTCGCCAGGCGCGCTCGTGCCTTGCCGAGCGCGGCATCGGCACCCGCCACATCGGCGCGAAAGAGCGCTACGGCACCGCGCGTGCCGAGCGAAAGCGCCTCCGCCAGACGGTCGCCGAGCTTTGCCGCGCTCGCTTCGGCGGCAGCCGCGAGCTGCTCGGCCTGCGCAAAGTCGGACGCTCGCGCAGCACGCTCGGCCTGGCGACGCAGCGTGAGCGGCTCGAGCTCCGGGTATTTTTCGGCGGCCGCCGCCAGCCACTCTAGCAGCTGCGGGTGGTTGATGCCGGCGCTGCGGGTGAGCCGCTCGAGCCGCGAGAGCAGCTCCGGCGTGCGGCGCGCGGCGCTGCTTGCCAGCGCCAGCAGCGCGTCGATTTGCTCGGCGCTGCGGCCCGCTCGCTCGGCGGCCTGGGCGGCGCGCTCCAGCAGAGCCTCGCGATTGCTGGGCGGAAATGCCGAGCCAGCCAGCGCCAGCAAGGCCGCCGGGCTCACCTCCGGCTCGGCCAGCGCGCACGCCGCCGCGCGCTCGCACAGCTCGAAGCTGGCGAGCGACGCTGCGATCTTCGTCGCCAACTCACGCACCTGCAGGCAATAGTGACGCTGCCCCCGTTCGTGACGGCGCGCCACGAGCCCCGCGCCGATCAGCTCCGCCTCCGCGGTGTCGTTCAGACCGCCGCGCCGCGCGACCGACTCGCTCAGCTCGCCGCCGAACGACGCAACCCACGCCAAGAGCTCGAGCGCAGCCGGCGAGAGCGCACGCGTGCGCTCGAGCACGGTGGCCTGAGTGAGCGGCACGCGCCCGCGCGCCGCCAACAAGAATCCGGGATTCTTGCCGGAAATGCGCAAAAGCTCCGCGCGTTCCGCGGCTTGCGTGACCCCCAGGCGACGGCACAGCTCGGCGAAAGCAGCGTCGTCCAGCGCTCCGAGCTCGACCGTCTCCGCCCCTTCGGGCGCGTGGCGCAGCGCCCCGATGATCTCGAGCCCGGCGTGCTCGGCGCGACGGCAACGGTACGCGTCGAGCGCGCTCACCAGCTCCCCCGGCGCGGCCTCGAGCTCGTCCAGCAGCAAGAGCATCGGCTGCTCGGCTCGGCGCAGCTCCGTGAACGGCCAGGCGGCGCTCTCGCCGCGCAAGAACGTCACCAACTCCGACACCAGCAGCGCCTCGTGCACCGGGAACACCAACCGCCGCACACTCCGCCCGCGCAGCAGCTCGCGCGTCATCAGCTCGCGCATCAGGTGGCTCTTACCGACGCCGCTGCCACCCGTGAGATAGCGCACGCCGGCCCGCGCGGTGCTGAGCAGCGCCAGCTCGCGCTCCCGACCGACCGGCGCCGGCACGGCTCGGCGGGCGCTTTCCAGGCCGGCTAACCCCAACGCACGGAGCACGGCCTCGGCACTCTCGGGTCGGTCACGCGGGTGCGGCTCGAGCAGGCGCTCGATCAAATCTGCCAGGCTCGGCGGTAGCCACGGAGCCAGCGAGCGCAGCTTGCCGCGCGCGCTGGCAGGAGGCGCGCCACAAGCGAGCGTCCACGCCAGCGCACCGAGCGAAAACAGCTCGGAAAGCGCGCTGGGACGCTCTCCGGCGAGCCGCTCGGGCGCAGCAAAAGCTGGCGTGAGCAGCGACGGCCCGCCCGGCTGCTCGCGGCTCGACGTGACGGCTGCGCCGAGATCGAGCAAGAACACGCGCCCGGCGCGCGTCACGCGCACGTGCTCGGGCTTGAGGTCGCCGTGCACGAACGCCGCTTCATGCAGCGCCGCCAAGGTGGCCGTCAATTCCGAGAGCACGAGCAAGAGTCGTTCGACGCGCTCGCTGCCGCGCGCTTCGGCCACGAAGTCGTTCGAGGCCGCACCCTCCACGAAGTCTTCGACGAAGAAGCAAGCCCCGCTGCGAGCGTCGCGCCCGAAGTCATGTGCCCTCACGAGCCCCGGAACGTCGAGGCGACAGAGCAACGAAAACTCGCTCTGTAGCGCCGCCGCGTCGAAGCGGCCGCCGTGCCATACCTTGGCCACCAGCGCGCGTTCCGGGGCTTCGCGATCCACCACCCGCACCACCACGCCCTGGGCGCCGCGTCCCAGCTCTGCGCCAACCTCGTAGCGCGGATGGACCAGGAGCGGCGCGCGCGTCATCCGTTACTCTCCGCTCGCGACGCTCGTGTTGGCGCCTTGAATGGTGCTCAAGAACACGAGGCCGGCCTTGCTGTAATAAAGGTCGAGCGCGCGCCGCAGGCGCGGCTCGGCGAATCGGCCCAAACCCTTGAAATAGGCTTCGCCCGTGGCAGGCGTCGTTTCGAGCACCTTGAGCGCAGCGACATCGTCGGCCTCTTGCTCGGGCGTGATCACTTCGACGCGGATCAGCATGACGCGCAGCACGGCATCGGGCTTGGGCTGGATGGTGAGCGGAATCGAGCTATCCGTCCAGACTTGCGGGATCACGTAGAGCAGGCGCGCGCCCGGTGTGCGGAACCATTGCCGTTTCCAGGTATTGACCATGGCGACCGCTTCGTCGTGATACAGGCCCGTCGCGTCGAGCGCGCTCGTGACTGCGCTACCTAGCTTGTCTTGATACTGGTCCAGCGCCTCGCCGCGCTCGAGGCTCGGAGCGGACATGACCAGCTCGGACCCCGCCGCGATGCCCTGGGGAAAGGTCGTGAAGACGCCGCGCGCCGCATCGACGTTGATCGCAAAGACGCTGCCGATCGCCGCCTGCAGTTTGTTGGCCAGGATGAGCGAGCCCTTGCCCTGCGTGACCTGCACGGGCAAGTCGAAGTCACCGAGGCCGCGATAGAACAAGAAGCGCTCCGCTTCGCCGTTCGGCAGCACCAGCGGGTTGGCATCGACCGCGCGCGCGTAGTCCCAGGTGAATTGGGCGAGCGGCGCCGCCGGCAACATCGAGCTGACGTCCGTGCCGCGCGCGAGCACGGAAATATCGCCCCAATTCAGCTCGCCGCCCGCGACCGTTGACCAATGCTCACGGCACGTTTCAGTCAGGAACGGAAAGCTCGGATCGAGCGCCGGATCGGCAAAGCTCAGCGGCCCGCCCGCTCCCGCCGCCCCGGGCGCCGCGATCGCCGGCAAAAAGGAAGCGACGCCCGGGTACCACTGCGTGAGCACGCCTTGGGGGAAGCTCACCTGGGCGCGAATCGAGAGCGGTTTGTCGGAGTAGAAGTACGCTACCGGCGTCTCCATCTTGATGGTGACGGAGGGCGACGCCGGATTGCCGGCGCCGATCGACGTGCCCGCCCGGAGACGGTCGTAAACGAATGCGGGCAAGTCCTCTTCTTCGTGGTGCAGGCCGCGCTGCAGCGAGCCGTCCGAGCCGACCACGATCGTGTCGGTACCCCACTCGTGCACCACGAAGCCGTGCCCCGGATATTGGCCGGTACCGCCGGGACCAAAGCCGCCCAAGCCCTCGTTCCCGCCAGCGCTGCCGCCACCCGCGCTGGGGCCGGTGCCTCCCGTATCGCCGCCGTCGGCAACCGTGCCGCCGACGTCCGAAGGAACGCACTTGGCGTCCTTCGGATCGCAGCCGCTCCCCCCACCTTGGTCGCCTGCCGTGGCATCCCCGTTCAAGCGCGACTGGCCGCCACTCCCCTGCCCCCTATCCATTGAACCGCCGCAGGCGGTGACCGAAACGACCGTCAAAAGCCAGGGCAGCAAGCGCGTAGTTACCATTTTCATGCCTCCAGGCGCGGTAACAGCAATTTCCACGCCGCAGCCATTTTTGGCTATCACAGAGCATGGTTACCACCTGAACGGTAACTACCGCTGGCTCTGGTTACCGTTTCGGCAGCACTTGGGCCCGGAGCGCTTGCAGCTCGCGGGCGAAGCCGCCCGACAGGATCGGAAAGCGGCACCAGGTCTTCGGGTCCAGGTTCTCGTCGTCGAAGTGGAACGAGGGGGCGTAGCGCTCACGCTTCCATTGGTTGCGCGTGAAGAGTCGGAAGAAGCGCTCGATCCACGTGACCAGCGCTTCGGCGCCGTGCTGCGGGAACAGCGCACGCATCAGCTCGAACACCTCGAGCGGGCCGCGCTTGTCGCGGATGGCGGCGCGCTCGATGGCGTCGAGCAAGTCGTACGGCATCAGGTCGCCTTCGTCCGTTTGTTGTTGCGAGGCGGGTCGAAGCTCTGCCGTCGGAGCTTGCGAGTTCACGGCCGAGAGCGCCGGCACCGGCGCGAGACCTTCGGGACCTTGCTCTTCGAGCCAGCGCAGCCACTTTCGCAGGTACGCCTTGTCGATGCCGGCGATGGGCGCCAAGCCGCCGGCGGTGTCGCCGTCCATCGTGGCGTAGCCGACCGCGGCCTCCGAGCGGTTGCTGGTCGAGAGCAGCAGCGCGCCCGAGATGTTCGCCAAGAGCCAAACGCTCGGTGCGCGCGTGCGGGCCTGGATGTTCTGCAGCGCGATGTCGTCGGTCTGCCAGTCGAGCTTGCGCCCGAGCACGCCTTCGATCATGGAAATGTAGCCTTGAACCTGCGCGTCGACGTCCAGCTCGAGATGACGTGCTCCGAGCGCTTCGGCCACGCTGCGGGCCGCGCCGCGTGTTACCTCGCCGCTGTTGCGCGTCGATTGGTAAACCGTGGTGAGCACCGCGCGCACCAGCTCCCGAGCCGTGGAGGCTTGCGCGACGCCCGGTACGTAGTCGAGCTTTGCCTTCAAACCGTCCAGCCCCAAATCGTGTAAAGCGAAACCGATCATGGCCGCGCAAGCGCTGGCGATCGCCGACGAATCCGCGCCGCCCGAGAGCGACACGACGAAGCCGCACGAGCGGCTCTTGCGCATGTAGTCGAACAGGCCCAGCGCGAGCGCGCGCGCCAGCTCTTCTTCCTTGACGTGCTGACCGCCTTCCCAGGCGGCAGGCTCGACGGTATTGGCGACGGGAGCCACGTTCGGAAACTCGAACGGCACTGCCACGCGCGCCCCAGGCTCGTCGTTCACGGCGGGTGAGTAGCCGGAGAGCCAGCCGTGCCGGGTGCGCGGCAGCTCGATATCCACCACCGCCGTCGTGAGCTCGCCCTCTCCAAAACCGAAGCGGCGCGCCTCGGCGACGAGCGCGCCATCGCTGGCGATGATGGCATCGCCGTCGTAAATCGCGCGCCCCGCCTCATTTCCCAGCAGGTTGGCGTACAGGTAAGTGACCCCGAAAGCGCGCGAGCCCTCCAGCACCAGGCGCCGCCGAATCATGTGCTTGCCGAACGCAAAGTGACTGGCGCTCGGATTCAAAATCAGATCCGCACCCGACAGCGACAGCTCCGCGCCGCGACGATCAGCCATCCAAGCGTCTTCGCAGATCTCGAAGCCGATGCGCACGCCGCCGCAGTCGAAGAACACGTCACCAAGCGGCAACTCTTGCCCGAGCACGCTGGTCGTGGTGCGGGCCCCTGCGGGCCAGGGTTTGAACCAGCGTGGCTCGTAGTGGATGCCGTCGCCGGCGAGCGCGCGCTTCGCGACGAAGCCTTGCAGCTTGCCGTCCACCGCTAGCGCGCAGGCGTTGTAGATCCCCTTCTGATGCGAGAGCGGCAGACCGAACGAGCAGATGACGCCGCGCGTCTGCGGCACCAGTGATTCGAGCACCTCCAGCGCGGTGGCGCGCACCGAAGGCGACAGGAAGGCGTCCTCGCAGCCGTAGCCACTGATACACAGCTCCGGCAGGCACAGCACGCTGACGGACTCGGCACGCGCGCGAGCGAGCATTTCGCGGATGCGGCGTTCGTTTCCGTCCCAGTCCAGGGGCGTCTGATTGAGCGTCGCGGCCGCGACCTTCACGAGCTTCATGGGGCTTGCCGATTGTATTATGCTCCGGACGCCCATGGCCGAAGAAGTCGTCGTCATCGCCAAGCCCAACACCACCCGCCGCCGCGGCATCGAAGCGGCACTGGGGGTGCTGGCCGGCATCGTCTTCGCCTGCGTCAACGGCCCCTGGTTGCTCAGCCTGCTCTACACGTCGCCGCGCGGTAACACGCTGTGCGGCAGCGACGTGAACGACGCGCTCGCCTACTTCGTCAAGCTGCAGTTGATCTTCGGCCTGCTCGGGGGTGTCTTCCTGCTCCTGGTGTCCTTCGTCGTCCGGCGCATGCTGCGCAAGCGGCGTGAGGCCACCGCACCCAGCACATGAAGGCGTCGGCTCTGCTCACGGCGCTCGGCGCGCTGGCTGCCGCGGGCGCCACCGCGGCGTTGCTGGGTATGCGCGCCCAAGCCAACGCCGAGAGCGCCTCGAATGCGCTGGTGATGGCCGAGCGCCGCAGCCTGAGCGCGCACGCTGCCGAAAGGCCCGCCCCCGCACCCCCGCCGAGCGCCGCACCAGTTACCAGTGCGGCGCCGGTTGCGAGCACCGCACCGGCTGCGAACGCCGTACCTACCGCCAGCACTGCCTTTCGCCAAACCAGCACCTACAACGGCGCGCCCGTCTTCGTGCCGGAGAGCTGCTCCGGCAGCTACGACGTGCTGTTGCACTTTCACGGCGCTCACCCTTACGTGAAAGACCTGGTCGAGAGGGCGCGCCTCAACGCGGTCGTCGCCGTCTTCAACGCCGGTAACGGCGCAGAAAAGTACGCGCAGGCGTACGGAGCCGGCGGCACGCTCAGCTCCCTGCTGCGGCAAATCGACATGGCCGCATCCCCGCTCTGTGGCCCTGGCGCCAAGCCCGGCCGCATCGCCCTCAGCGCGTGGAGCGCCGGCTACGCCGGAGTCGAAAAGATCCTCGCGCACGAAGAAGATCGCACGCGCGTGGACGCGGTCCTGCTCGCCGACGGCCTGCACGCGGGCTTCACCGACAAGTACAGGCGGACGCTGGCCCCGAACGCGCTACAGGCGTTTCGCGATTTTGGCGAGCTGGCCAAGCGAGACGAAAAGCTCTTCCTGATCACGCACTCGAGCATCATGACAGACGGCTACGCCAGCACGACCGAATGCTCGCGCGCGCTGCTGCGCGCGCTGGACGTGCGCTGCGACGACCCGCTGGTGAGCGGCAAATCGGGGAGCTTCGCGATCGAGGGCTTCACGGGCGACGACCGCGCCGCGCACATCGTGCAGTTCCGGCAAATGGACACCACGCTGCTGTCTCGACTGCGCGAGCGCTGGCAACGCTGAAGGCGACGGCCACCCTTACGGCCGCACGCCGCTCTTCAAGAACGGCCGCGCGCCGGCCAGGCAGGTGCGCACCGCCGCCGTGAGCTGCGCGCCCTCGACCGGCTTGTACAGCACCGGTCCGCTGAAAGTCGCGAGGAACAGGGCCACCTCGGGCACCGAGCCAGCGCCGGTCGCGACCGCAAAGCGTTGGCGATAGCTGGGCTCCGCAGCCACGCAGCGTCGATACACTTCGATGCCCGATACGTCCGGCAGCACCATGTCGCAGATGACGACGTCGGGTGGCTTGTCGGAGAGCAGCCGGCGCAAGGCTTGCGCGCCCGAGAGCGCAAACTCAATCGAAATGTCTTCGACCTGCAGCGTGCGCCGGTAGGCCGAGAGCACGGCCATGTCGTCGTCGACGAGCAGCAGGGTGGGCGCGTCGACACGCACGGTGCCGCTCGTGCGCTTGGCCAGGGCCCCGCGGTCGCTACTGGGAGGCGGCCCGGACGACAGCGAAGGCGTGGCGACCGGGATAGAGACGCTCACCGGACCAGCCGCCAGGCGCGTTCCGCTCGGAGTCTTGTCGTCGCCCGTGACTACCGGCGCGGCCCGCATGTTGGCGCTGCTGTTCTGGCGCTTGAGCCAGCGCCCGACCTCGCGCACCAAGCCGAACAGATCGCCGCTCTTTTGGATGTAGCCGTGCGCACCGGCGGTGATCGACTTGGCTCGCAAGACCTCGGCGGACAAGCTCGAGTGCAGCAGCACGATCGTGTCGCTAGTGGGCGCGGCCTTGCCGAGTACGCTCACGATGGTGTCGCCGCCGAGCCCGGGCATGTTGACGTCCATCAGCACCAGCTCGGGTTTTTCGTGCAGAATGAGCGCAACGCAGCCCGCAGGGCGATCGTGCGTCACGACGTCATAGCCCGCGCCCTCGAGGGCACCTTTGGTGACCTCCAGGACGATCTCGCTATCGTCGATGACCACGATCTTCGGCTTGCGAATGTGCACGTATCCGACTCCCGCCCGCGCTTGGCGCTCTAATCTCCGGACGTTCGTTCGATTAGTGAACAGCCTTCAGTCTACGTCCACCAACGCTGGTGGTGGTTCGGTGGCCCCTTGGTACTTCCTTCAGTTACCTAAGTGAGGCCTACGTCTCATCACTTGTGAGAGTTAAGCAATGAATACGCCGGGACAATTTTCGACACTTCGATCGTGTTGATCGCACCCCAGTCGCTAACCAAGTTCACAAGGGAGACGCCTCGGTGTTAGCCTCATCGGCTTGTCGGCGGGATGGCTCGCATCTCGACGACGAAATCATCGGGCGGAAACGATGGACAGGGCAGGCTCATGATGCGTGCGCTGGTGCCGGCTAAGATCGGTCAGGCCTGGGTGTTGCTGGACGCGGATATCATTCGCGAAATCCTCGGGCAGGAGTCGTGGCTGCCCATACCCGGTGCCCGGGCAGAAATGCCGGGTGTGATCGCTTGGCGCGGTCGAGCCATACCGGTGGTCGACCTGGCCGCGCCCTTCGGCTCGGAGCGCTTGAACAACGGTGAGACACGCGCGCGCACGCTGATCGCGTCCGTGGCAGAAAGCATCGTAGCGGTACCGGTCGATGCTGCGCGTGAAGTGCATGGCGTCAATCCGGCTGATCTGCGCCCCGTGACCGTAACTCAGCTGCCGTACGCGTTGGCCGAGACGGAGCTCTTCGAGCGCGTCCTGGCGGTCATCGATCTGCCGCGCTTCGTCGGCGAGATCCTCGGCGGTGCCACTCCAGAGCTCGGTAGAGAAGGAATCGGCGGTCATGCTGCAGCCCTCTAGCGGAGCCCCTGCCGCCAGCGCGCTTCTGACCATCTGGACAGAGCATGGCCAATGGGCCCTACCGTGCGCCGCCGTCGTGAGCGTCGAAAGCGCCACGGCAACGCCGATGGCCGAGCCGCCGCTCGATTTGGGCGCGCTACTGGGCGCGCCCAGCAGCGATCCGGCGCGAGACGACCGAGTGCTCGTCGTGCAGTCGGGCCAGCGGCGGCGGCGCGTGCGCATCGCTGGCCAGCTGCATCTGGTCGAGGGCAGCGCGGTGCAATTGCTGCCGCTACCCCCCGAGCTGCGCCGAATGTCACCGCTCGTCAGCCACGTGGCGACGGTAGGCGGCAAACCAACCTTGTTCGTGGTGTCGCCAGAGCGGCTGCTCGAATCGCTGCCCAGCGCGCCCCACGGCTCTGAAGACGCTGTCTGAGGTGAAGTCATGCTCAAGACCCTGACGCTTAGATCCATCCTTACTTTCGCGGTGCTCGACCTGTTGTTCGCGCCGTTCGTGATTCTGGCCTTCACCCAGCTGCTCGGCACCGGTGGCGCGGCCGATCCGCTCTTGACCATGGCTGGGCTCACGGTGCTCAAAATCGTGAGCTGGGCCGTCTACTTGAGCTACGAGCTAGCGCCCTGGGAGCGCTTCGCCAGAACCGCAGGCAAGGGGCGCACGGCGGAGCTCGCCCAACGCGCCGACCGCGGCCTGCAGAGCTTCTCGCTGCGCTTCGGCATCTTTTACGGGCTCACCTGGATCGCGACCTATGGTAGCGGCTTTTTGATCGTCAAGGGCTACGGCCCGGAGCGCGTACCGCTGCCGGCCCAGGCCGACAATGCGGTCGGCATCTTGTGTGTGGCGGTGTTCTTCGGCGGTTTTGCCTTTGCCTACCCGCTCGCCTCCACGCTGGTGTCGGACGCCGCGAGCGAGTGCTCGAGCCTCGCGCGCAGTAGCGGCTTCTCGCTGGATCGTTCACCGAGCTCGCTGCAGGCCCGCATCGCGATCGTGGCGCTGTCGCTGGCGCTCGGCCCCATGCTGTGGATGGTAGCGCTCGGCTACATCAAACAAGTGGAAAGCAGCCACCAAGAGCGGACCACCCACGCGCGCCTGGCCAGCAGCGAGCTGGCGCTGGAGATCAGCAAATTGCCAGCCGCTGAGCTGGCTCAGCGCTTGCCGGGCGTGCTCGACAGCTTCGAGAAGCGCAACGTGGACGGCCTATTGCTCGAAGCGGGCAAGCCGCGCGGCAACGACGCCAGCAGCCGATTTTTCGCCGCCAATCCGGAGCTTTTGCGCTGGCTGGAGAGCGCTGCCGCCAAGAGCGTGGACGACGTGCACTCCCGCATCGACCTGCCGGAGGTGGTGGCGTTTCACCGGATCGACGCCACGCGCGTGGCGGTCGCGGTCTTGCGAGTGCCGGTTTCGGCGTCGTCCGGCTTCGTGCTGAGCTCAATCGTGTTCACGGTGCTGGTCGGGGTGTGGGCGCCGGTCTGCGCCTACGCGCTCGGCACCGCCGTGTCCAAGCCGATCGGCAAGCTGACGGCCATCGCGCGGCGCATCGTCGAGCACGGCGACTTGAAAGAGATTGGCACCGTGTCGGTCGCCACCAACGACGAAATCGGCGTACTGACCGACAAGGTAAACGACGTGCTCGACTTGATGCGCGACGTGAGCGTTGCTGCTCACTCCATCGCCAAGGGTGACCTACGCGCGATGGTGGCCGGCACCGGAGAGCTGCCGGACTCGTTCCGCGGCATGATCGAGGCGCTCCGCGGCATGGTGCAGCAAATCCGCGAAACGTCGGTAGATTTGGCCAGCGCGGCCGCCGAGATCTTCGCGGCCTCGCAAGAGCAAGAGGCCGCCGCGGCGTCGCAATCGAGCGCCATGGTCGAAATCAGCCGCACCATGGACTCGCTCTCGGAGTCGGCCGCGCATGTTTCCGATGCCGTGCAAGGCGTGCTGGGCAACGCCGAGCGCACACTGCACAACACCGACGACATGGTGCGGCGCATCGGCGAGCTGACCGGTCACGCCAACCGCATCGGCGAAATTTTGGAGGTCATTCGTGACATCGCGGACCGCAGCGACCTTCTGGCCCTGAACGGCTCGCTCGAAGCCAGCCACGCCGGCGAGGGCGGTCGCGGTTTCGCGCTCGTGGCTAGCGAGATGCGGCGCCTGGCGGAGCGAGTCACGGCCTCCGTTTCGGACGTGAAGAAGCTGGTCAGCGACATCCGCGACTCAGGCTCCTCCACCGTGATGGCCACCGAAGAGAGCAAGAAGCTGGCCGAGGGCACGACCGACGCAGCCCGCCAGATCACCTTCGTGACCCAGCAGCAGCGCTCGGGTACCGAGCAAGTCTCGCAGAGCATCAAGGGTATCGCGGACGTGGTGTCGCAGGCCGTCAGCGCGACCTCGCAGACCCGCACCTCCGCGCAAGGGCTCAAGGCGCAGGCGGATCGGCTCTCGGCGCTGGTGAAGCGCTTCGAGCTGTCCGCGGAGGTCTCATGACGCAGCCGCGCGAGGCTCTCCTCGCGCGGTTTCGGGCGGGTTTGCTGGAGCGCGTCCGCACCACGCAGCGGCTGGTCGACGCCTTCCAGAGCACGAGCGACCCCGAGGATTTACGCCAGGCGCTCGGTGAGCTGCACACGCTGAAGGGCGAGTCGCGCATGCTCGGCCTGTCGGCGCTCTCGGAGCTGGCGCATGCCTTGGAGACGGAGCTGGGCACCGCGCAACGCTTCTCGCTCGCGCTGGGCGCGTTCGACGCCATGCTGCATGCGCTCACGACGCCGGACGACGGCGCAGGCCTGCGCGCGGCGCTGATCAAGTTACAGGGCGAGCGGCGCTCCACGTCGATGCCCGCTGCCGAGGCCGCTCCCGCATCGGCTCCCGCGTCGCCAACTCCCGCGCCCCCAGAACAAGCCGAGCGCCGCCGCGCCGGCGAGCGCTTCATGCAGGTCGATGCGGCGCTGATCGACCTGCTGTGCGAGCGAGTCGCAGAGCTCACAGCCGCCTTCGGCCAGCTGGAGACGAATGCGGAGCCGCTGCTCGATCGTCAGGAGCAGCGCGCGGCCGCCGCGAAGATGAGCGACGGCTTCGAGCGCTGCCGCAGCTTGCTCGACGAAGCGACCGCCACCGCCTGGACGCTGCGCCTCGTGCCGATCGAGCCCTTGCTCGAAGAGCTGGCACGGCACGCTCGCAGGGCTGCGGCGCAGCAAGAAAAGATGGTGGAGGTGCAGGCCATCGGCGGGGGCGTGCAGCTCGAGCGGGACGTGGCCGATCAGCTGTGGGACTCGCTTCTGCACCTGGTTCAAAATGCCGTCGACCACGGCCTCGAGCTGCCGGATGCGCGCGGCAGCAAAGCGCCCGTCGCGCGGCTCAAGCTGCTCGCGGAGTCGGTGGGGCCAAGCGTGGTCTTGCGCGTGGAAGATGACGGGCGCGGCATCGATCCGGGCGAAGTGCGGCGCGTGGCCGTGGAGCGCGGCGTGATTACCGCCGATATCGCGCGCCAGCTGAGCGACGGGCAAGTCAGCGAGTTGCTCTTCGAGCACGGCTTCTCGACGCGCGGTGAGGCTTCGCGCACCGCCGGCCGCGGCGTGGGGCTCGACGTCGTGCGGCGTCGGGTGGAGTCGCTCGGTGGTAATGTCTCGATCGAGAGTCAGCTCGGGCTAGGAACGCGCTTCACGCTCAGCGTGCCGTTCGCCATCACCAAAGAAAAGCTGCTGGTGGTGGAGCTGTGCGGCGCGCCGTACGGGTTTCCGGCGCGCGTGGTGCGGGCCGTGCTCGGCGCCGAGGCGCTTCCGCAGGCCGGCCAAGACAGCGTGCTGCGCTTCAACGGAGAAATCGTGCCGTTTCGCTCGCTGTGCGACGCGCTGAGCCTGCCGCCCGACTCCAGCGAGAGCTTCGTGCTGCTGCTGGAGCTTTCGGGGCGGCGTTACGCAGCCAGCGTCGGGCGCATCGTCGGCGAGCGCGAGCTGATCCGGCGCCCCGCGGAAAAGCTCCTGCATCAGACGGGCATCGGCGCCAGCGCGGTGCTGGAAGACGGGCGCATCGTACTCTTGCCGGAGCTGAACTACGTGCAGCGAGCATTGCGGGCGCGCGCCGGCCAAGCGGTGCCGGGAGCGCTGGCCGAAGAGCGACGACGCCAGCGCGTGCTGGTGGCGGACGACTCACCCGTGGTGCGTGAGCTGGTAACCGAAATTCTGACCGCGGCAGGACTGGCGGTGGAACAAGCCGTCGACGGCGCCGACGCGCTCGAGGCAATTTTACACAGCGAGCCCGACCTGGTGTTGAGCGACGTAGAGATGCCGCGCATGAACGGCTTCGACCTCTTGGCCGAGGTACGACGCCGCACGCAACGCCTGCCGATCATCATGCTCAGCACCCGCGGTTCGGTGGAGGATCGCAAACGCGCCACGCGCTTGGGGGCCAACGCTTACCTGGTCAAAACGCAATTTCACAGTGAAAGTCTGCTAGAAGTGGTGCGCCGCTTCGTGAATCTCAGGGGCTGATGGCAATCCGCGTTCTGGTGCTGGACGACTCGCCGATTTGTCGCGCGCAGCTGCGCGAAATCCTCGAGCAAGACGAGCGCATCGAGGTCGTGGCCGAGGCGCACAACGGCGACCAGGTCCTGCGGCTGATCGACGAGGCACAGCCGCAGATCTTGCTGGTGGACTTGCAGATGCCGGGCACCGGCGGACAAGAGACCATCGAGCGCGTGATGGCGCACCACCCGCTACCGATCTTGATCGTCACGGGGCAGCCTGAGGGTGTGCGCCGCCAAGCCGTGTTCGAAGCCATTCGGCGCGGCGCGCTCGACCTCGCCGAGAAGCCGACGCACGGCGACACCAAGGCCGAGGAGCGACTGCGCGCGATGGTGCGCGAGCTGTCGCGCGTGCGCGTCGTGCGGCACGTGGCCGGCAAGCTGAGCCGTCGAGACGGCGCGCCAGGCCTACCTACGCCGGTTCCGCCCCGGCCGCTCGACGGCTCGAACAGCCCGCTGGTCGTCGGAGTTGCGGCGTCTGCCGGTGGCCCACGGCCGCTCGTCAGCCTGCTCTCGGCCTGGCCTGCGGATTTTGGCGCGGCGGTGGCCGTGGTACAGCACCTGCCCAACGGCTTTACCGCGGCTTTTGCGGAGTTTTTGCAGAGCCGAATTCCGCAGCGCGTGCACATGGTCAAGCAGGTGACACGGCTGGAAGCAGGTCACGTTTACCTGGCGAGCGACGACGTGCACTTGGTGGCGCTCAGCGACAAGCAACTCGGTCCCGACAGCAGCTCGGCCGTCGACGGGCACCGCCCCGCAGCGACGGTGCTGTTCGAGTCACTGGCAGCGCGGCTCGGCGCTCGCTCATGTGGCGTGATCTTGTCCGGCATGGGCAAAGACGGCGTCGCCGGCATGCTGAAGATGAAGGCGCGCGGCGCCCTCACGCTCTCGCAAGAAGAAGCGGGCTGCGCCGTATACGGCATGCCCAAGGCCGCTCTCGATAGCGGCGCTTCCGTCGCCGCGCTGGATCCGGTCGGGCTGGCGCGCGAGGTGAGCACCTGGGTCTCGCTGCAACCCAGCAACCTACCGCGAGCCCGATGAACGCACGCCACGAGCTCGATCGTTTGCTGGAAAACCAGACCGGTATCCAGGTCACGCGCGGCGGCATCGACGCGAGCGTCGACACGTTTCTGGCGCGGCGCCTGCCGGAGCTCAAGCTCGCAAGCTTGGACGAGTACCTGGCACGGCTCGGTCCCGACGGGGGCGAGCTCGAGTACCTGCTCAACGCGATCACCGTCACGCACACCTGGTTCATGCGCGATCCCGGCCAATTAGCCATCATTTCCGAGCTATTGGAGCGCAGCACGGGCGCAGCTGCGCCGCTCCGGGTCTGGGTGCCCGGCTGCGCCTCCGGTGAGGACGTGTACTCGGTGGCGATCTTGGCCGAGCAAGCCGGGCGCAGCGTCGAAGTGCTGGGCAGCGACATCAATTCGGGCGCGCTCACGAAAGCGCGCGCCGGCAGTTACGGCAGTTGGTCGGTGCGCGACATCGTGGAGGTGGAGCGCTACTTCGAGCGCGGGCCGCGCTCCACGTTTCTCATCGCCGAGCGCTTCAAGCGCCAGGCCCGCTTCGAGCGCCACAACTTGCTGGACGCGAGCCCGGCCGGTGAATGGGATGTCGTGCTGTGCCGCAACGTGCTCATCTATTTGTCCCGCGAACGGGCGCGCGCCGTGGTCGAGCGTTTGGCTGACGCGCTCGCGCCCGGCGGTTACCTCTTGCTCGGAGCCAGCGAGGTCGTGTTCGAGGTGCCGCCCCAACTCGATGCCACTTACATTGCTGGTCGACTTGCGCTGCGACGCGCCGCTTTGCCGGCCGAGCGGCGCCGTAGCCAACCGCCGCGCGCGACCTTGGTGCCCCACGCCCGCGCCGAGGACTGGCAGGCACCGTTACCTGCGCTACCGCGCGCCGTGGCCAGTATTGCCGAGCGGCCGCTGGCGTTACCGCTGCCCGGCACGGCGCCGCTCAGCGCCGAAGCCTTGATGGCGCGCGGTCACGATTTGCTCGATCGCTCGGAGCTGCCCGAGGCCATCACCGAGTACGAGCTGGCGGTCGACGCCGATCCGACGCGGGCCGAGCCGCACATGTACCTGGGCATCGCGCTGTATCTCAACGGCGCAATCGAGGGGGCGCTGCACGAGCTGCGAGCGGCGGCATTTTTGGACGCCGAGCTGTGGCCGGCCGCCTTCTACCTGGCCGTATGCCACGAAGCGCTCGGTCAGCTCGACGAGGCGCGACGCGAGTACCGACACGTCGTGCGAGTCGCTTCGCGCGCCAGCTCCAAGCTCTTGCCGCCCCGCCACAGCGCCTGGCACACGGACTTGTTGGAGCTGGCCCGCAAACGTGCGGGCAGCGCCGCGTGACGATGCTTGCTAGGCTGGCGCTGTGAGCAAGCGTTGGGCCGACATTTACGAGCGCCTGCGAGCTGCCTGCACCGAAGCGGGGCTCGACTTGTCGCAGCCGTTCGGAGTCCAGCGGCTCGCCGACGCTCCCGAAGACGAGCACCTTCACGACTTTGGGCGAGCGAACGCGCTCGGCGTGCTGATCGGCAATACGCGCGCGCTGTGGCCGCGTCTCACCGAAGCTTTCGCCACCGACCCCGCCTTGCAACGAGCGTCGCACCCGCTCGATACCTACGTGGCCGACCGTGTGGCGCGCGCCGTAGCCGATGCCACGAAGGTCGCCAGCCAGGTCGTGCTCTCCCACCTGATAGAGCCTCGCGCGTATCCGATTCAGCGGCTGGCTCAGCGCATCGGTTTCGCGGCCATTTCGCCGTGTCACCTCGCCGTTCACCCCGAGCACGGCATGTGGCTAGGGCTGCGCGCCGTCGTCACTTTCGATTGCGATGGTCCGGATGCGCCATTGGCACCGCCGCCCCGCCCGTGCGACGGCTGCGCGGCCCCCTGCGTTCCGGCGCTGAAACAAGCCCTCGCGGTCACGCCGCTGCCGCTCAGCCAACTAACGATTCGCGAGCACGCCGACGCCTGGATCGAGGTCCGGCGCGTCTGCCCGGTCGGCGAGGCCTCACGCTACGGTGAGGCCCAGCTCCGCTACCACTACATCCACGATCGCACGCTGCTGCGCAGCGAATGAATCAGGGGTCGTAGCCCAAGTTTGGGCTCAACCAGCGTTCGACCTCGCTGACCGACATGCCCTTGCGCGCCGCGTAGTCTTCGACCTGGTCACGGTCGATCTTACCCAGACTGAAGTACTGCGCCTCGGGGTGCGCAAAGTACAGCCCGCTCACGCTCGAGCCAGGCCACATCGCGAACGACTCGGTCAGCTTCACGCCGGCGTTTTGCTCGGCGTCGAGCAGCTGCCAAAGCGTGCCCTTTTCGGTGTGATCGGGGCATGCCGGGTAACCCGCAGCAGGGCGAATACCGCGGTATTTCTCCTGGATCAGCTCGGCGTTGCTCAGCGTCTCGCTCTTGCCGTAGCCCCATTCGCGGCGAGCCCGCTGGTGCAAGCACTCCGCGAAAGCTTCCGCCAAGCGATCCGCGAGCGCCTCCGCCATGATGGCGCTGTAGTCGTCGTGTTCGGCGCGGTACTTGTCGACCAGCTCTTTCAAGCCAATACCGGTCGTTACCGCGAAGCCGCCGATGTGGTCGCGGAGGCCGCTGGCCTGGGGCGCAATGAAGTCCGACAAACTGCGATTCGGATCCTCCGCGTTCTTGGGCTGCTGCTGTTGGCGCAAGAAACACAGCCTGGCGAGCTTTTGGCTACGCGAAGCGTCCGTGTACAGCTGCACGTCGTCGCCTACGCCCGCGGCCGGAAAGAAGCCGTACACCGCGCGCGCTCGCAGCAGCTTTTGTTCGATGATCTGGTCGAGCAACGCGTTGCCATCTTTGAAGATCTGCCGCGCCTGCTCGCCGTATTTTTCGTGCTCCAAGATGCGCGGGTAAACGCCCTTGAGCTCCCAGGTGTGGAAAAACGGCGTCCAGTCGATGTATTCGCGCAGTTTTGCCAGCGAAAAATCGTCCAAAACGCGCACACCCGTGAACTCGGGTTGCGGCACGTCTTCCGCCTTCCATGCGAGCTTGGGGCGATTTTCCCGAGCCCGAGCCAAGCTCACCAGCTTCTGCTTCGTGCCGCCGTGGATCTCGCGCAGCCGTTTGTACTCGGCGTCGTGCTGCTCCACGAACGCCTTGCGACCTTCGCTGCTGAGGAGGCTGGTCGTGACCGGTACGGCGCGGCTCGCGTCGAGCACGTGCACCACCGGTTGGCTGTAGTGCGGCGCGATCTTGACCGCCGTGTGCGCCTTGCTGGTGGTGGCGCCACCGATGAGCAACGGCAGCTTGAGCCCCTGGCGCTCCATTTCGCGCGCCACGTGCGTCATCTCGTCGAGCGACGGGGTGATGAGGCCGCTGAGCCCGATCAGGTCCGCCTTCTCCTGCTTGGCACGCTCGAGGATCTTCTCGCAGGGCACCATCACGCCCATGTCGAAGACCTCGTAGTTGTTGCAGGCCAGAACCACGCCGACGATGTTCTTGCCGATGTCGTGCACGTCGCCCTTTACGGTCGCGAGCACGATCTTGCCCTGCGTCTTCACGACCTGGCCCTGCTTGGCCATCTCGGCCTTTTCGGCCTCCATGAAGGGTGTGAGGTACGCGACCGCCTTTTTCATGACGCGCGCGCTCTTCACGACCTGCGGCAAGAACATCTTACCGGCGCCGAACAGGTCGCCGACCACGCTCATGCCGTCCATCAGCGGGCCCTCGATCACGGCCAGCGGTCGCCCCAGCTTGGCGCGCGCCTCCTCGGTGTCGGCGTCGATGTACGCGTCGATGCCCTTCACGAGCGCGTGCGACAGCCGCGCCTCGACCGTGCCCTTGCGCCATTCTTCTTCTTTCTTCTCTTCACCGGTGGCGCCGGCGCTCTTGGCCTTCAGCTTCTCGCCGAACTCCACCAGGCGCTCGGTCGCGTCGGGGCGGCGATTCAAGAGCACGTCTTCGACCAGCTCTTTCAGCTCCGGCTCGATCTCTTCGTAGACCTCGAGCATGCCCGCGTTGACGATGCCCATGTCCATGCCGGCCTGGATGGCGTGGAACAAGAACGCGCTATGAATGGCCTCGCGCACCGGGTTGTTGCCGCGGAAGCTGAAAGAGACGTTCGAGACGCCGCCGCTCACCTTGGCGTGCGGTAGGTTCTTCTTGATCCAGCGCGTGGCCTCGATGAAATCGACCGCGTAGTTGTTGTGCTCCTCCATACCGGTGGCCACGGTGAGGATGTTCGGGTCGAAGATGATGTCCTCGGGGTCCAGCCCCTCCTCGAGCAAGATGCGATAGGCACGCTCACAAATGCGAATTTTGTCGGCAAATGTGGCGGCCTGGCCCTGCTCGTCGAACGCCATCACGACCACGGCCATGCCGTAGCGCTTCACGGTGCGGGCATTCTGGCGGAACTTTTCCTCGCCTTCTTTGAGCGAGATCGAGTTCACGATGCCTTTGCCTTGCAGGCAGCGCAGACCGGCCTCGATCACCTCCCACTTGGAGGAGTCGACCATGAACGGCACCTTCGCGACCTCTGGCTCGCTCGCCAGCAGCGACAAGAAGCGCGTCATGGCCGCGACGCCGTCGATCATGCCCTCGTCCATGCACACGTCGATCACGTTGGCGCCGTTTTCCACTTGCTGGCGCGCGATCGCTACCGCTTCTTCGTACTTGTTCTCCTTGATGAGCTTGGCAAACTTGGGCGAGCCGGCCACGTTCGTACGTTCGCCGATCATCATGTAAACGCCCTTTTGCTGCGTGAACGGCTGCGAGCCGGACAGGCGCAGCGGGCGCCATTCGCTCTCCGGCACCGCCGCCGGCAGCGACACCACTTTCTTCGTGGCATCGTGGTCGGCAAAATCGCGCGGGTGGCGCCCCTCGAGCGCGTGGGCGATCGCGGCGATGTGCTCGGGCGTGTTGCCGCAGCAGCCGCCCGCGATGTTCACCAGCCCGGATTCCGCGAATTGCCCGAGAAAACGCGCCATATCGGGCGGTTCCAGGTCGAAGCCGGTCGGCGAGAGCGGGTTCGGCAAACCGGCGTTCGGGTAGCAGGAAATCGCCGCGTCCGACTTTTGCGCGAGCTCGCTCAAGAACGGGTACATCAAGTCCGGTCCGAGCGAGCAGTTGAGCCCGATCGAAAGCGGGTTGACGTGCTTGACCGCGTTCCACAGCGCCTCCACCGTTTGCGCCGAGATCATCGTCTCGCCACCGCGACCTACCGCCGCCGAGATCATGATGGGCAGCTGCTTGCCGTTCTGTTCGAACACTTCTTGAATCGCGACCAGCGCTGCCTTGGCGTTGAGCGAGTCGAAGATGGTCTCGACCAGGAGCACGTCCGAGCCGCCGGCTATCAGGGCGCGCACCTGCTCCACGTAGGCCTGCTTCACCTGGTCGAAGGTGCAGACGCGAAACCCCGGGTCGTCGGCGTCCGGCGAATTGGAGAGCGAAACCGTCAGCGGCCCGATCGCACCGGCCACGTAGCGGCGGCGCCCGGTCGCGTTTGCGACGCGATCCGCCCACTCGCGGCATTGCCGGGCCGACTGCTCGTTGATCTCCCACGCCAGGTCGCGAAGCGACTTGGTTTCGATGATCTTCTGGTAAAATTCGGGATCTTTGCGACCACCGTGCTCGCGCGGGTCGTCGACGAAGAACTCACTTTGCGTGATGCTGGTCGCGCCGAAGGTGTTGGTCTCGATGATGTCCGCGCCAGCCTCCAAGAAGCGCCGGTGAATGTCACAGATCATCTTGGGCTGCGTCAGCGAGAACAGATCGCCGTTGTTCAGCAGATCCTTCTTGGAATCCTTGAAGCGCTCGCCGCGGATGTCTTGCTCCTTCATCCCGTAAGTGCGGATGGTGGTGCCCATCGCGCCATCGATGATGGCGATGCGTTGGTGGAGGAGCTGCTGGAGGGGGTGGAGAGAGGTCATCAGTTGTCTGTCGTCGGTTGTCAGTTGCGTGGCTTCTGCTTCTGGGCGATCGCGAGGACCACTTGCAGGTGAGGTTTTCTGGATTCGCGGCACGCGACTTCGGCAGTGCGCACGGTCAGGCCGGAGCGAGTGAGAAGCTCGCGGACTTTGGCGGGGGAAAAACCGGGGTGGCGTTCGCCGTAGGGCGCGGTGATCTCGTGTTGGCGATGCTCGTCCAAACAGAGCAAAACCAGGCGGCCCCCGGGGCGTAGCACGCGCGCGCACTCGCCCAGCGCCTGGGCAGGCTTTTCCGCATAAGTTAGCGTGTGAAACAGCAAGACGGCGTCGAACGACGCCTCGGCGAACGGCAGCGCCTGCACGTCGGCGACCTGCGCCTTCACGTGCGCAAAGCGCTGCAGGCGCTCGCGCGCCACCTCAATCATCCGCGCGTTGGTATCCACGCAGGTGAGCGAACGACAGTACGGAGCCAGCGAGCTGGCGGCCGCTCCATCGCCCGAGCCGACGTCCAGCGCGTCACCGAGATCGAGAAGCGCCGCCAGCCCCACCGACAGCGACTGCCAGGTGCGTCCGGGCGAATAGAAGCGCTCGATGTCGTCGGCAAACTCGGGAGCGGCCCCGCGCCGCTCGGCTTCCAGCTCCTCGAGTCGACGTTGATCGCCCTCCAAGGTCGGATCCGCCGCGCGCGTCGCCTGCTCCAGCACCGCGCGCGCGGTCGCGGGCAACGCCTCCAGCGACAGTCCATAAAACGACTGCTGCCCTTGCCGCCGATCGCGCACGAACCCCGCTTCACGCAGCCGGCCCAAATGCGTCGACACGCGCGACTGCGAGATACCAGTCACCCGCACCAAGTCGGTCACGCACAGCTCGCGATCGCGCAGCAACGCGCAGAGCCGCAGCCGGCTCTCGTCACCGAGCAGATTGAGCGTTTCGACGAACTGAGTGAGGACCACGTATCCTGCTATCCAGATTAGCGGATTCCTTGGTCCCAACCCGCCCCCCTGTCAAGCGCCACCGCATTTTAGCTAATAACTTCAAATAGTTACCATGGTTGGTAGACTGAGTTTCTGCCATAACGAGGCCGCCCAGCTGGGCGGCCAGAACCGCGCTGGTCCCCCCGCGCGAGCGTAGCGCCCGCGTTCAGTCTTCATTCGGGGCTCGAGATTTTTTCAGACGGAGGCAGCCCGAAGCGTGCCGCACCGCGCGACCTGAGGAAGCCACGTGAGCTTTCTGCAATTGGGCTGCGGTTGGGCAGCACAAAAGGGACTAGCCACCGACTTTGGGGGCGGGGCGTTCGGAGGCGGCTTTTTGGGCGGCGGCGAGGTCTTTGCCTTTTTCGGTGCGGAGACAGGCAAAGCAGTCGCGAAGGCCGAGGAAGCCGCAGCCGCGACGGTCGGCCATGCGCGAGAGGATGGGGACGACTCGGACGTCGCCGTCTGATTCGACGCGCGGGAGGAGCTTTTTTACGGCGGCGCAGCCTTCGGCTTTGGCTTTGGGTAGCTCGAGCGCGACTTTCAGCGCTGGGCTTTCGTGCGGCACCACGGCTTCGCTGTCGAGCAATGCTCTGGCCTGCTTACTGAGCGTGGCGTTGGTGGTGCGGTTGTCATCGTAGACGTCGTACAGGAAGTCTGCGCCACCGGCGCCCAGCAGGGTGGCTACCTCGAGCGTGAGCTGCTCGTTGGCGGCGTCGGCCAGGCCGCGCTTCAAGTCGGCGAGCACTTCGGGCGTGTTGCCGAGCCGCGGCTCGAGCCGCCCGCCAGAGCGATAGGCGCGGAGGCCCGCGTCAATCTGGCCAATCTTGAAGTAGCCGCGACCGAGCGCGCGGTACGCAGGCCATGACTTGGCGGCGTCGGCCTTGCCGAGGAGCTCGGCCAGCGCCAGGCGATCGCCGTCTTCGGCGCGCTTCATGAGGTCGGCCATGTCGTCGTCGACTTTGGCGACCGGAATGGCGCTGCTGGCCGGGCTCGTGTCTTCCGGCTTGTCGTGCGAAACCGCCGAGAACAGCAGCGCGAGCAGCACCGGCAAACCGATCAAAACGCCACCGATGGCGCCGAGCGGGACCTGGCGCGAGCCCACGGCGACGCGGCGCTTGGCAAGCTCCAGCCCTTGCGCCACCACCGGCACGACGCTGCCCCTCACGCGAGCGAGCGTGGACTCGCTGCCCGGAGCCGACGCGGCCGGCGACTCGCCGATCACGGTGGCGGCATAGGCGGGGTTCGGTGCGTCGGGCTGCGAGGCCGTGCGGCGTAGCACCGCACCTTGGCCGGAGACGGGCGCGAACGCCAGGCTGGGTGGCGGTGAGTAGCCGAGGATAGCGTCGACACGCGAGATCAGCTCCAGCGCGGTCTGCGGGCGGTCATCGGGCGTGCGTTGCAGCAGCTTGTCGACCAGCTCGCGCGTGGCGGGCGAGACTTGTTGCGGCAGCGGCGGCGGATCTTCGGTCAGCTTCTTGGTCAGCACCACCACGAACTCTTCGTGGCGGAAGGGCGACGTCCCCGAGAGCATTTCGTACAGGATGACGCCGAGCGTGTAGAGGTCCGCGCGGTGGTCCACCGCTTCGCCGCGAGCCTGCTCGGGGGCCATGTATTCGGGCGTGCCCATCACGGTGTTCAGCCGGGTGAGCGCCTGTTGCGTGTTGGTCGCGCCTTCGATGCTGACCTTGGCGATGCCGAAATCGAGCACCTTCACGAAATCGGCGCCGCCGTCTTTGGCCACCAACATCACGTTGTCGGGCTTGAGATCGCGGTGCACGATGCCGGCGGCGTGCGCGGCGGCCAGCGCGTCGGCGATTTGCCGCGTGATGACCAGCGCGCGCTCTTCGGTGAGCGCTCCACTTTCGTGGATCAGCTTGGCCAGGCTCTTACCCTCGATGAACTCGAGCACGAGGTAGAACGAGCCGTTGTCGAGCTGACCAAAGTCCGTGGCGGTCGCAACATTGGGGTGCTCGATGCGAGCAGCCGCCACCGCTTCACGTTCGAAGCGCGCCACCACCTCTTTGACCTGCGTCATCTCGCGATGCAGCACCTTCACCGCGCAGGCCTTGCGCATCAGCACGTGCTCGGCGCGATACACGGAGCCCATGCCGCCCGAGCCGAGCAGACGCTCGATGCGGTAGCGGCCGGCGAGCACGGTGCCGACGAGCGATTCTCCGGCTTCGGTCTCGGTGGCTTCGGTCACGCTCCGCCCATTCTGGAAAGCTTCGGCGCTAGAGTCGAGCATTGTGGCCAAGGGTCCGCATCGAGCAAACGGCTCGATGGCAGGGCCCTTAACTGCGCCGGGTAGGACAACGCACTACCTGGCTGGTGGCAACTGCCGAACAGCGCCGCTAGAGCCGGATTTCACGCCGCGATGGAGCACGATGTTGCGTCCGGCCGTCTGGCCACGCTGGTAGGCGTCGCCGCCCGTGGAGACCGCATGGCGCGCCCAACGGACGTGCGGGTGGCGGCTGCGAAAGTAACCGCCGAGCTCCGGGTCCCCAACCCAGATCAAACCTTGCGCCTCGGAGCGCTTTCGCTCGTTTGCCAGGCGCTCGTGGAACCCGCCCATCACGCCGGCCAGGAACTTGCGGCGCGCCGCGTGCGTGCGGTCGCGGCGCTGTTTGCGATCGGCCTTGTAGAGCGCGCCTGCCGTGTACATCAGAAAGTCGTACACGTACGCCGCCAGCTCGACGTTGTCGCGCGACCCGCACACCTCGAGCACGCTGCCGCGCTTGGCTTCGGCCACACGCCACACCGGCACCCAAATCACCTGCACGAAGAAGAACTCGTCCAAGATCATGGCCAGGCGCCGCTCGTGCTCCGACACACGACCGGTGGGCTGCCCCAGGTGACGAAAGCAATAGGCGGCCGTAGTGCCCGAAACGGCCGCCTCGATGTTGTGCTTGAGCATGAGCCGCTGCGCAGCGCTCATCGCCGCCTGCGCTTCGTGCTCGTTGGGGCTCTCGGCCAGCGCCAGCAGCTTGGCGATGCGCTCGAGCACCGGGCTGGGCGCGGCAGGATCCGCGCTGGGCGCCCCCGCAGCGCGCGCATCGATGCCGCGCTCCGCGCACACCTGACGAAATGCGGGGCCGTGCGCGGGCTCGCCACGAATGCGCAGCACCTCGTCCACGTATTGGTGCGCCATTTCGTGCTTCAAGACCTCTTCGAGCACGCCCCAGCCGTGGCGGGTGAGCAAGTCGCGCGACAGCTCGATCGCGCGGTGAGTCGGGACCCAGCGCCCCAGGCGCTCGGCGCTGCTAGTCAGCTCGAACGTGGGCGGACGCAGCTTGAACCGAAACAGCGAGCCGTTGAGCGCTTCGTAGCTTTTGTGAATCGCGCGCAGCGCCGCCCGTTCGAGCTCGATGTGCAGCGGTTGAGAGGCGTTCACGGGGCGAAGGGTACGTTACGAGCGGTACCCCGGCCAGCGCTGGGGCTCCTGCCAGAAGCCGTCGGCGCGCGAGCCGTAGTAGCTGAGCAGCGCGCGATCCATGACTTCTGAAGTCCGGGCCGCGCTCACGCCGGTGCTGGGGCACGAGCCCTGCCCGAGCAGGCTATTGACGATGGTCTGAATCAGCGGCCGCTGAATGTGCTGTGGATTCGGCAGCCCGAAGCGCTCCGAAGCGTTCGACGTTTCGAGCTCGAGCGGTGTGTCGCCGAACGTGGAGAGCCGCAAGAGGCCCGTCGAGCCTTCGACGCTGATCACGTCTTCTTTGATGTCGCTGGCGAAATTCCAGTAGCCGCTGCCGCGCGCGCCCGACGGCGTCTTGAAATGCAACAGCACGCGATCTTCCACGTTTCCGGGTGTGCCGCGACGACTGGCCTCGCCGGTGACGTCTTGTAGGCGGCCGAACAAGAAATCGAGCACGTCCAGGGTGTGACTAGCGAGGTCCAGGAACAAGCCCGCGCCGGCGAGCTCCGCCTGAACACGCCACGGCAGTTGCGCCGGGTCCAGCCGCGCCTGGCCGTCGTTGGCAAAGCGCACGTCGATGCTGCGGATGGCACCGAGCTGACCGGCTTCGATCAGCTGCTTGGCCTTGATGAAGCGATCCAGCGCGCGCCGGTAATAGGCGACGAACAGCGGCTGCTTGGCACGCTCGAAGGCTTCGATCATGCGCATGCACTCGGAGTGATTGCGCGCCATCGGCTTCTCGACGTACGCGGGCTTGCCCGCCGCAGCGACCTTGAGCGCCAGCTCCAAGTGGCTGCCGGGCGGAGAAGCGATGTACACTGCCGTCACGTTGGGATCGGCGATCAGCGCGTCAGCGTCGTCGTAAGCGGCGGGAACGCCGTGGCGCTCAGCAAAGTCCTCGGCCAAGCGGCGGTCGCGGCGCATCACCGCCACGAGCTCGCTGCCCTGAGCTTTTTGAAAACCGGGACCGCTTTTGACCTCGCAAACGTTGCCACAACCGAGAATTCCCCAGCGAATGGTCATGATTGGAGGCTAGGCCACGGAACAGACGGGAAACAAGCCAACTGCTTTGGTAGGCTTTGAGCAATGTCCCGACGTGAAGAAGCGCTCGCGTACCACTCGAGTGGCCGGCCCGGAAAAATCGAGGTCACCTGGACCAAGCCCGTGGCATCTCAGCTCGATCTGTCGCTGGCGTACACGCCCGGCGTCGCCGAGCCGTGCCGCGAAATCGCCAAAGATCCCGACCGGGTGGACCTTTACACGGCGCGCCGCAACCTGGTCGCGGTGGTGACCAACGGCACCGCGGTGCTGGGCCTGGGCAACATCGGCCCGCACGCAGCCAAGCCGGTCATGGAAGGCAAGGCGGTGCTGTTCAAGCGCTTCGCCGACATCGACGTGTTCGACCTGGAGCTGGCCGAGACGGATCCGGATCGCTTCATTCAAATCGTGCAGGCGCTGGAGCCGACCTTCGGCGGCATCAACCTGGAGGATATCAAGGCGCCGGAATGCTTCGTGATCGAGAGGGCGCTGCGCGAACGCATGGCGATCCCGGTGTTTCACGACGACCAGCACGGCACCGCCATCATCACTACAGCCGCGCTACGCAACGCGGCCGAGCTGGTGGACAAGCCGCTCGATTCGCTGAAAGTGACGTGCATCGGCGCGGGCGCGGCCGCCACCAGCTGCATGATGATGTGGGTACGGCTCGGCGTGCGGCGCGAGAACGTCACCATGACCGACGTGGACGGCGTCCTGTACGTCGACCGCGGCGACATCGACGAATTCCGGGCGCCCTTCGCGCGTCCCAAGGGTGACATGCGCCGCACGCTGGCCGAAGCCATGGTCGACGCCGACGTGATGATCGGACTTTCGGCGGGCGGCGTGGTCTCGCCCGCCATGCTGAAGACGATGGGCAAGAAGCCGATCATCTTCGCGCTGGCCAATCCGGATCCGGAAATTCCCTACCAGCAAGCCGTCGAGGCACGGCCTGACGCGGTGATTGCTACGGGTCGCAGCGACTACCCGAACCAGGTCAACAACGTGCTCGGCTTTCCGTACATGTTCCGCGGCGCCCTGGACGTGCGCGCCAGGACGATCACGGAAGAGATGAAGCTGGCAGCGGCGGAAGCGATCGCGGCGCTGGCCCGCCAAGAAGTGCCGGACGACGTGTTGCGAGCGTACGGCCAACACCGACTGCGCTTCGGTAAGGATTACATCATACCCAAGCCCTTCGACAGCCGCGTGCTGTACTGGGTCGCGCCGGCGGTGGCGCGCGCCGCCATGGAGAGCGGGGTCGCGCGCGACCGGATCGACATCGAGGAGTACCGCGAGCGGCTGTTCCGCACGATCTCTCCAGCGCGGCGAGTGCTGTTCCGGATCACCGAGACCGCCAAGGGCGACCCGAGGCGCATCGTCTATCCGGAGGCCGAGAACGACAACATTTTGCGAGCCGCGCACCGCGTGCTCGAAGAAGGCCTGGCGCGGCCAATCTTGCTGGGCGCGCCCCATCGCATTCGCGAGCACGCGGAAAAGCTGGGCATCGATCTGGAAGGCGCGCTGCTCGTCGATCCGCGTGAGGCCGACGAGCTCGACGCCTACGTCGAGTCGTATTGGCAGAAGCGGCAACGTCACGGCGTGACCCGCCACCACGCCCTCAAAGAGCTGCGCCGCTCGCGCACCGCGTACGGGCTGATGATGCTCGACGCCGGTCACGCCGACGGCCTCGTCGCCGGCGTGCGCCAGGATTATCCGGCCACGATTCGGCCTGCCTTGCAGATCATCGGCGTGCGTGAAGGCGTGAAGCGCGCCGCCGGCATGTACATGGTGGTCTCGAAGACGGGCGTGCGCTTCTTGGCCGACACGACCATCAACATCGAGCCGGACGAAGATACCTTGGCCGAAATCGCGATGTTGGCGGCCGACACCGTGCGCGATTTGGGCATCGAGCCGCGCGTGGCGATGCTGAGCTTTTCCAACTTCGGCGATGCGCCGCACCCGCTCTCGCGCAAAGTCGCGAATGCCACCGAAAAGGTGAAAAAGCTCCGGCCCGATCTGATGATCGACGGCGAAATGCAGGCCAACGTCGCGCTCGACGAGGAAGCGCGCGCCCCCTACCCCTTCTGCACCCTGAAGGGCGCGGCCAACGTGCTCATCTTTCCGAACCTGGACGCGGGCAATGCTGCTTACAAACTGCTCAGCGCGACCGGCGGCGCCGAAGTCATCGGCCCGATCGTGCTCGGCATGCGCAAGCCGGTGAACGTGCTGCAGCAGGGGGCCAGCGTGGATGCGATCGTTCACATGACGGCCATCACGGTCGCCCGCGCGATCCGACGCGAAGCACGTGAGCGTGAGCACAAGACCTGAGCTATAGTGCGCCGTCATGAGGGCATCTCGGGCGGCGGTCTTGGTCATCACTTCAGCGCTGACGGCGCTCAGCACGGCGTGTGGCTCCGGCAGCGTCGGCCCGGCCGCCAGCAGCGCCGGTAGTGGCGGTAGTGGCGGTAGCTCGAACAGCAGCGCCGGTACTGCCAATCACGGTGGCAAACCCACCGGCGGCGGCGGCACGACGACTGACGGTGGTGCGGACGCAGCCGGCGGCTCGGTCAGCCTGGGCGGCAGACCCGCGGGCTGGCTGTACACCGACGGCAACAAGGTGAAGGTTTCGGACGGCAAAGGCGGCGGTACGGTCTGGGTCGGCCGCGGCGTCAACACCGACGACATCTTCTTCTGCGGTTACAACGACTCCTTGTGGATGCCGGCTCCGGGAGACGAGCTGAAGAACATGCTCGGCGGGCTGCTCACGGACTGGAAGCCCACCTTCATTCGGCTCTCTCTCGGGATGGCCAGCCACAGCGCCAACGTGAGCTGGCTGACCGACGTCGACAAGTACCAGGCGCCAATGCTGGACGCGCTCCGGTCGATCGGAAAGCACGCGGGCGTTTACCTGCTGCTCGTCGTGCGCAGCGATGCGTCGATGATCGGCCAGGACATGCAGCACGGCGACCCCGAGGCGACCGGCATTCCGTCTGATTCGAAGACGACACCCGACAAGGCCAAGTTCCCGAGCGGAACGGATCCGGTGTACACCGCGCTGGTCGACGCCTTCAAGAACGACGCTTTCGTCGCCTTCGGGCTCACCAACGAGCCGGGCGGCAATCTGCTTCCCAACGACCAGATCCGCGGCGCGATGGATCACGCGGTGAGCGTGATTCGCGCCGAAGAAGACAAGCTGGGAGTCCCGCACCACCTCGTCTCCGTGCAGGGGCAGAGCTGGACGAGCGACATCAGCTTTTACGCACAAAAACCCCTAGCCTACGACAACGTCGTTTACGAAGTCCACGGTTACCCGCCAGCCAAAGAAAGCTACACCTACGACAATCTACCCGTAATCATCGGCGAGTACGGGTCGTTGGATATGGGTAGCGCCCCCGCCTTCTACGACGACATCGAAGCGAAGCAGATTCCGAATCTGGCTTGGGACTTCGATCCGTTCAGCGACTGCGCGCCCGATTTGCTGCAAGTGAACACCAGCTCCACGAACCTGGTGCCGACGGACTGGGGAACGCTGGTCAAAGCGTACCTTCTCGGTCACGCGAAGTAACTCACCCACTCATGTGAGTGGCGGTTCGCGATCTCGCTTTCAACTGTTCTCGCTCCTCTGATAACTTGATTGGTTATCTTGGAGAAGAATCACCGATGTTGAACCTCGCGCGTACTTCGCTGCCCCTTGTTCTGCTCACCGTTACTCTTGCCATGGGCTGTAAGTCCAACAACATCAAGAGCTCGGATGACGACTACATTTCGCAGATCGTCGGCAGCCAGGGCGCGACGCTGAGCCTCGATGACGGCGCGAGCGTGTATATTCCGGCCAACGCCCTCACCGCGGAGCGCGAAGTGCGGCTTGGGCGCGTCGGCTCGGGCTATCCGCCCTTCAACAACATCGTGGCGTCGAGCCCTGTCTACGCGATCGACCCGATGGACGTGACCTTCAAGATCGCGGCCCAGCTTTCGGCACCAGGTACCCAGGGCACGCTGTATTTCGCCGCGCCAGGCTCGGGCTGGACGGACATTCACGGCGCCGCCGACGGCCAGGGGCACATCGTGGCGACCTCGATTCAGGCTGGCTTCTTCGCGGCGGCGCAGTCTGCGGGGCCGGACGGCACCGTCAACGGCGGAGACGCCGGCATGGGCGGCAGCAACCCAGGCGGGCCGGCCTCGGTCGACGGCGAGCTGGTGCGCGCCGACATCCCGGGGGGCGCCGCTCCCGGCGGCATGGCTTTCGGTGAAACGTCCCTCTTCTACGCCGAGGAGACGACGGACTCGTTCGGCGTGATGACCACGGCGATCAAGGCCATGCCGCTGAGCTCGAAGGATCCGGCGGTCGTGGTGGCCACACTGGGAGCTCGGCTCGGTGGTGGCCCGCAACTCGCGGCCAGTGGCGAGTACGTTTACTGGATCGAACAGCAAGAACCGATGGGTGGTCCGCCGCCACCCGCCGAGCTCAAACGCGTCAAGCCCGGAGGCAGCGTCGAAAGCATTGCTAGCGGCCCGATGAGCTCCAACCTGACCTCAGCGCAAGGCTCGATTCTGTTCGTCGACGGGAGCAGCAACGTGACGCTGTACGACAGTGCGAGCGGCATGCTCGACCCGACCGTTTACGGCTCGAACGTGGCAAACGGCGTGAACGGCCTGACGATGATCACGCGCAGTGCCGACGAAGTGTTCTTCCTCACCGGAGGTGGGCAGACGGCGTACTCGGTTTGGGCGGGCCCGCTGGGCAGCCCCGCCAGCGATACGGGCATCATGTTCCCGGGCGCGGCGTCTTTGATGGGGTTGGGCGCGAGCGGTAGCAACTTCTTCCTCGTCACCAACGCTGGCACGCAGGCCAATGTGCTCAAGTACGACACCACGGCCCCCGGCAACCCGCAGACCATCGCCAGCTTCGCGGCACGCGCCGGCTCGCAGGCAAGCGACGACATCCGCATCGACGGTGACGACATGTATGCCATCACGGACGGCATGGCGGGCGCCGAGCTGATCAAGATTTCGCTCGCGGACGGCATGCAAAGCAAGGTCGGTTCCCTGGGCCAAGAAGGCGGAGAGCAGGTCGCGGTCACCGCAGACGGCATTTACGTCCTGCAGATGAACCACAGCGGACCGGCGATCAACACCTCCAGCCTCTACAAATGGGCGCGCTGAGCAAGCGAAGGGCGCTCGCTTCAATCTGGTTCGGTGCGTGTGCGGCGGCGGCGATCTGGCCGCAAGCTGCACGCGCCGAATCAGAAGTAAAGCTCACGCGTCCCGCACCGTTCGATCGCTGGTGCGTCGCGCCCGTGTGTCAGGTACCCGCCGGGCAGGCGGCGCACGCGCCGCTCTTTCAGCCGCCGGCCGAGCTGCTGCCGTCGGCCAGCGATGGCTTGCTCGAACGTGAGCTCAAGCAGCGGCTCGGCAACGCGCTGTCCGAGCAAGCTCGCAAGCTCGACGTGTGGAGCAAGCCCGTCGACGATCTGAGCCAGAGCGCGGTCGCGGCGCTCGCCTCGGACAAGGCGCGCTACGAGCGGGCTTTGGGGCTCACGGGCGCGGTGGCCCGCGCGGCGCTCGTGCTCGAGGTAGCGGATGCCGTTCCGCCGCAGACGGGTTGTAACGGTTCTGCACGGCTCGGCGCCATCTACGAGGGTCTTTCGATCAGCATCGCGTTGGCGCCGCTGCGGTTTCCGGCGGCCACGCACAGCGTGAGCGCGAGCTGCGTCGAGACCGCGCATGCTGCCGAAAAGCTGGTCGACCAGCAGATATTGGCCGCGCTGCTCCCCGAGAACGTTCGGCAAGGCGTGCAGCACGCCATCGCGAAAGTGAAGGCCGCCGCCGCGGCCTGCGCGCCGCTACTCCAACCCGGCGCGCTCGACAGCTTTGCCGACTACCAGAGCCACTGGGCGAAGCTGCAACAACTGCGCACGCCCGAGCTGCCGCAGAGCGCGCCCGAATGCTCGGCGGCGCTGGGCGGCCCCGATTCCGTGTCGCTGCCGGAGCTCGACGAGCTGCGCAAGCTCGGGCTGGAAGCTGCCAGCGCCGCGCTGATCGAAGAAGCGCTCAGCGCGGCAGCCCAAGCGGCGCAGCTGCAGGCGCAGCTGCGTGCTCAGCTCGACGAGCTGCTGCGTGCCGGCCAGCTCGGTCAGCAGAGCCTGGAAGTCATGCTCGCGCGCCTGGCAGCCGAGTGGAAGCCGCAGGCGCTTTCCAACGAAATTTGGGGCCACCTGCTCGACGCGCTCCGCCAGGCGCTCACGGTCGATGCCCACGCGCAGCACGTCAGCATCGACCCGCTCGTGGTGGTAAAAAGCCTGAAAGACGCCTACGGCCTCGACGAGAACGGCGTGCCGACACTGCGCACGCTGCTCGGCTTCAAGCCGACGCCGTGGGTCGCGGAGGCCAACGCCGGCGTGCCGAGTCTGAAGAGCGACGACTTTCGCATCATCGGCGACGCACGCCTGGGTTACCAAGGCAAGCACCTGGGGGTGGTGGCGCACGGTGGCATCAAGGAGTTCGACCTGGAGCAAGCAGGTGTGGCGACCCAGGACTCGCACTACTTCGGCGGCGCCGACGGCTCGTTCATGCTCGGCGACGTACGCGACAAGGTGCGCTTCGAGCTGCGGCTGAACATGCTGGTCGACTGGGTCAGTACCACCGTGGCCGCACAGAGCACGGCGGCGGGAGGCGCGAACTTTCAAGATTACGACTCGACCTTGATCCGCGCCGGCGGGCAGCTCGGACTACGCGTCGCCCCCACGGAGCAGCTGCTCTTGCGCGTCGCCGCATCCGGCGGTTACCAGTACGAGACCCACGACACCACCAACCTCTTCAAGAACAACAACTTCGAGTCCGTCGACACGAATTCGGCGCGTTTCGGCGGCGGGCTCTTGTTCATCTATCGCGTCGTGCCCGGCGTGCTCGGCGCGCGCGTGCGCGGGGACATCGACTACTACAAGCTCACCATCGATCGGCTGGTGTTCGATTTCATGGGTCAGCCGGTCGTCGAGCAACCCCAAGCCTCACAGCTCGAAGCGTCAGCGCGTTTGTTCGTGGATCTCGACGTGGCAAGCTTCGGCGGCTTCGTGCCGGCAGCGTTCGCCGGTATCGACTACCTGGCGCGCTCCGGCGCAGGTCCCGACGTCACGACCTCCACCCCGAGCTTTGGCCTGGGTTTGATGCGCCGCAGCGATTGAGCCTCTTTTCCGCGGTTTAGGCGCCATTTGCGAAGCTGTGGGACCGGTGGCATTCTCCCCCGCCCTCCATGTCCAAGGACAGTTTCGCCTCGCTGATGGCCAATGGCTCCGCTTCCGTCGCCGACCGCGCGCGCAAGCGACTCGATCGAGGCCAAGTGATGGACGTGACCGTCATCGCGGTGTCGAACGAATGGGTCTACGTGGACGTCGGCACGGCGGGAGACGGCAAGATCCCGGCAGGCGAGCTGACCGACGAAAACGGCAAGCTGCGCGTCAAGCCGGGTGACACGGTGCGAGCCGGTGTCGTGGAGGCCCGCACGGTGGGCGCCGTGCTCCGCGCCCTGCAAAGTGCGCAAGGCAAAGAGATCCCGAAGCCCGACGAGGTGCTCGAGGGCAAGGTGACGCGCGTCGAGAACTACGGCGTGTTCGTGAGCACCGCCAAAGGCGATGGCCTGGTGCCGGTTCGCGAGCTGGGCCTCGCGCCAGGGGCAGATCTGCGCAAAGCCTTCCCGATCGGCAAAGAGCTCACGGTGGTGGTGATGGACGTGGACGATCGCGGCCGCATCCGCTTCAGCGCCAAAGAGGTCACGCGCGTCGAAGAGCAGAAGAACTTCCGCGAGTTCACGGAAGGTGCCGCTGGCGAAGCCGACACCGGGCAGGCCCCAGCAGCCGGTGCGGCGGCGGCCAAGCCGAAGCCCAAGGCCGATCGCGGCCCACGAAACTTCGGCAGCTTGGGCGATGTCTTCGCCGACAAGCTCAAAAATGTCGCGACGAAGCAGCCGAGCGCGACTCCCGGCAAGCGCAAGTAGCTCGTTGCTGGCGGCACTTTTGGGGCTCGTTGCAGCCCAGGCTGCGCTGCGCGCCCCCACCTATTTCGTCACGGCCTCACAAGGAAACGTAATCGTGACGATGGCACCCGGCGTGGTGCGCAAGCTCGTACAAGCGCTACCGACGAGCTCGACCGTGTGCTCGTCGACGAGCTGCCAACCGTTGTCGGCGTCGTACGGCACGGTCGCGTCGTTCATCTTCACGACGCCGTCCGCGGCCGAAGCCGCCTTCACGCTGCCGTTGGTCGCTTCGAAGCGACAGCTCCGGGTCTGGGCGAACAGGCTGGTAAACGCGCTCGTCAGGCTCTGCGCGCCGGCGGCAGGGGTGAGCGTCGTATAGGGCGCGGTGCCGGGGCTGGCCGAGTAACTGCCGAGCGCTTGCTGGGCGGCCTTGCCGCTGTCGATGAACTCGGCCTTCCAACTGGGCGGGGTGGCCGAGCCCGAGTTACACCGAAAGTAGATGTTGGCCACGGTGTCGCCGACGCTCGCGACGGCTGCGCCGACGCCAGCGTTGGCATAGCTCTGCAGCGCCGCAGCATAGACAGCCGTATCGGCGCCCTGATAGATGGGTAGGCCAGCGACCAGCGTCGTGATACCGGCCGTGTGCAGCTTCTGCAGGTGAGAGACGACCGAGTCGACGGGGCACAGATCGTCGCCATCGTTACAGTAGTCGGGGTGTCCGTCGATGACCAGAATCACGAAGCGCGGCCCTTCGGGGGCGGCAGCAAGCAACTGCTGCGCGCGATCGAGCGCCATCATGAACGGCGACTCACCCTTAGTCGGCTTGGCCAGCGCGTTGTACTTGCTGGCAATCGCCGTGTAATTCGCCGCCGCCGGCGCCACTTCGTCCAGCAGCGGACACGTCGCGCTTTCGCCCGACATGGCCATGAAGCCGATGTTTTCGCTGCCGTCGTTGGCGTCGATCACCGGCAGCACCGCGTCGCGCACTCCGGACCAAGGCTGTGAGTTGAGATCGAACATGGTGCCCGAGCGATCCATCAGCAGCATGACGCTCGACTTCTGCGCTTGCCAGGTGAGCGCATCGCCGCCGCAGCCCACTGGCTCCCCGCTGCCACCCTGCCCTGCTTCACCGCTCGTGCCGCTGCCGTTGCCGTCGCCGCCCATCGCGCCACCACCACCCAGTGGCTCGCCCGCGCCACCTTCGGAGGCGCCGCCCATTTGCACCGCCACCATGCCGCCCGAGCCACCGCCGCCGTTCCCGCTCGAGCCTGCGCTGCCGCCATTACCACCACCACCACCACCACCACCGTCCGTGCCGGCGCTGCCAGCCTGAGTGCCTGTGCCGCCTTGGCTCATGTTACCGCCGCTCGAGCTACCGCTGCTCGACTTGCCACCGCCGCCCGCGTCCGGTTGCGAACCGCCAAGCGTGATCTCGCCCGCCTTACCGGCGCTGCTCATCGAATCGTCGAACGACGATGACGAGCCGCTGTCGCAAGCGGCCACCAGCGCCATGACTGCAACCGGTCCCACAACGAGCTTGAGACCTTGCCGACCCACGCGCGCCTTCACCATGTCCAAGCAGTATCACGCCGGGGCTTTGCGTCAGCTGCCGTCATCTAAAGGTCGGGAATTGGTCGCTTTTTTGCTCGCACAACCGTCGAGGGCGGCGAGGCGTAAACTACCACGCTCGCCTGGGGGGCTTGCGCACCGGATACGCCAATGCCGTTGCCCCCACTCCAAAGCCTCTTGTCCGAGCTCGTCACCTTGCTGGCGGTGGACGACCCACAGCGTGGCCTCGAGGACGTGCTCACTCGCCTCGCAGAGCTCGGTATCCACGCACCGCGCGGCACCGAAGCTCCGTGGCTACACATCGAGGCGGGTAAACGTTCGCTGAGCCTTGCCGGGGGGTCTGCCGAGCTGAAGGTGCTCCTGGCTCCGCTGTTGCGCCTGGCGCTTCTGCGCATCACAGATCGAGACGCGCAGCCCCAACGTAGTGGCGACGAGCGGACGCGTTCGATACTCCAGGAGAGCGAGCAGCAGCTGACCGCGCTGGCGCTGGCCGCCTTCGACTTCATGGTCGTTCTGCAGAATGGCCGGTTGGTCGATGCCGGAGGCAGAGTCGAGGGCGTGCTGGGCTATACGCGCGAAGAGATGCTTGGCCACGACGCGCTGGACTTCGTGTCGCCTGCAGCGCGTTCGTCCGTGGCGCTGGCGATTGGTCAGGGGCGGGCCGGGGTCTACGAGACCGTCGTCACCAGCAAAGACGGCGAGGAGATTCCGGTGGAGGTGATGAGCGTCGGCTCCACGTTCCATGGCGAGCCCGCGCGGGTCGCTGGTTTCCGCGACCTCAGGGAGCAGCGGCGCCTGCAAGCCGAGCGGCGCAAGCTGGAGCAACAACTCCAACGCGCCCAGCGGCTCGACAGTCTGGGCATTTTGGCCGGCGGCATTGCGCACGACTTCAACAACTTGCTCGTCGGTGTGATCGGCAACGCCAGCCTACTGCTCACGACGCTGGAGAGTCCGCTGGATCGCAAGGCGGCGGAAAGCATCATGACCGCTGGTGAGCGCGCCGGTGCCTTGACGCAGCAAATGCTCGCCTACGCCGGACGCCAGGACTTGAGCCGTCGCGATCCGATCGATCTGGCCGAGCTCTTTCAGGAGCTTCGCACGCTGCTGAACGCCACGCTGTCGAAGAAGGCAGCCGTCAGGTTCGTGCTCGCACCGAACAGTGTCGTGCTGGGCGATCGCGCGCCGCTGACTCAGGTGCTGATGAACCTGCTCACCAACGCGTCCGACGCGCTCGAAGGCAAGCCGGGGCGAATCGACGTACGCACCAGCCTGGTGTTCGAGCTGGATCACCGCTGGGACGACGCGCTGGGCGCCAGCGTGGGGCCCGGCAATTGGGTCTTGATCGAGATCCAGGACAACGGCGTCGGCATGGATGAAGCGACGCGGCAGCGCGTCTTCGAGCCGTTCTTTTCGACCAAAGAGTCCGGACACGGGCTGGGGCTCGCGGCCTGCCTCGGCATCGTGACGAATCACGGCGGCGCGCTGCTGCTCGAGAGTGAGCCGGGCCGCGGCAGCTGTTTTTCGCTCGTCTTGCCCGCAACCACGCGCCGTGAGGATGCGTTGAAGAGCGACCCGCCAGCCCTCTCGAACGAGCCGTGTCGAGTGCTGGTCATCGACGATGAGCAGCTGGTCCGCTCTCAGCTGCGGCGCTCGCTGGAGCTGAGGGGCTACGTGGTCGACGAAGCTTGCGACGGCCTCAGCGGCGTCGCGGCGCACCAGGCGACCCCCGCCGACGTGCTCGTCATCGACATGACGATGCCCGACATCGACGGCGCCGAGGTCGTACGCCGTATCCGGTCCAGCGGCTCCCGTGCCGCCATCGTGCTCTCCTCCGGCTACCAGGCTCAAACTGCCGCGGAGCGCCTCGACGCGCACGACTATCAAGTCTTCTTACCCAAGCCTTACGGCATGAACGAGCTCGTCAAGGCCATCGAGCAAGCGCGCATCCGGGTCCTCGCGCTCTAGTTTGCGTTGTCGGCGGAAGGGGCTACCAAGTGGGCAGCCCCTTTCGGACAGGCTAGGCAGCGGCCTGCAGGCGGGCGATGCGGTCTTCGAGCGGGGGGTGGGAGCGGAAGAGCAGGCCGAAGCTGGACGGGCGGGGCGTGATGCCGAAGGCGGCGACCGCGTCGGGCAGGTGAGAGCCTTCGCTGCGCGAGAGGCGGCGAAGGGCGCTGATCATCTTGTCGCGACCGGCGAGGCTGGCTCCTCCGGCGTCTGCCCGGTACTCGCGCCAGCGGCTGAACCAGTTGACGATCAGCATGGCACCGATTCCGAGCACGACTCGCGCGATCATGGTCGTCACCCAGTAGCCGATGCCGGGGCCGCTGCGCTCGTCGTCGCGACCGCGCAGCGCCGAATCCACGAGGCGCCCGATGATTTCGGAGAAGAAGATGACGAAGGTGTTCAGCACACCTTGAATCAACGTGAGCGTCACCATGTCACCGTTGGCGACGTGGGAGATTTCGTGGCCGAGCACGGCGTCCACCTCGTCGCGATTCATGCTGTGCAGGAGGCCCGTACTGACGGCGACCAGTGAGCTGTTCTTGGTGGCGCCGGTCGCGAAGGCGTTCATCTCCGGCGCTTCGTATACGGCTACCTCGGGCATTTTGATCTCGACGCGACTGGCGTGACGCCGCACCGTTTCGAGCAGCCAGCGCTCGGTGTCGTTACGCGGCACGTCAATCACCTGGGCGCCCGTCGTCCACTTGGCGATCCACTTGGAGGCGAGCAGCGAGATGAACGAGCCGGCAAAGCCGGCCACGGCCGAGAACACCAGCAGCGGTCCGTAGTGGCCAAGACCACCGGCAGCTCGGAACACGCCGAGCGCGGAAAGAACCGAGAGAATCAGGCCAATCATGAAGGTGATGGCCAGGTTGGTCAGGATGAACAGCGTGATGCGCTTGAACACAGGTCGAGCCTCTTTGCCTTTCATAAGCACGAGGAGTGATGGTGTCCACGGTAAGAACCAATGAAACGAGCGCTCGTTCCATCGGAATAATCGATGTCGGTTGAAGGTTCCAGCGATACGCGGGATGCGGCGACCGCGTCACATCAGACTGACGCGAGCGTCAGCGCGCGGCAAATGCGCTGAGAAACGAGCCTTTCGAGACGGCAACGACTTTGCGTTTCACCAAGTCGTCCACCGTGTCGCGGATCGTTTCGCCCGCGTCGCGCGCGACGAAACCGAGCTCGCGCTCGGCCTTCTCGGCGCTGCAGTACCAAAAATATTGGGCCATTTCGACACTCACCTCGTCGACGGGCACCCGCCCACCGATGGCTTCGACGGCCTTGGCGAAGAGTTGATTCAAACCGATCGCGACCGGGCGCGAGCTGGGCATGCGCAAGACGGGCGCCTTCACGCCACTGATACGCTCCAGGCGCTGGAAAAATGCCGCGATGGTCATGTTCTTGGCGTTCAGCAAATAGCGCTCGCCAGCGCGGCCTTTTTCGAAGGCCTGCAGCAAGCCGACGGCTGCGTCCCGCGCGTCCACGAAGGCCATGCCGCCTGCCGGCGTGGCCGGGATGGAGCGCTCCAAGAACAAACGAACATCGCCTGTAGACGATTCGCGTAAGTCGCCGGGGCCGAGCAACAGGCTCGGGTTGACGACAACCACCTCGAACTCGCCCGGCACGTTCGCGTCGAGCGCGGCCCGCTCCGCGTAGAGCTTGGTACGGTAGTACGGCCACTTCGCGATGATTTCGAGCGGGGCGCGGCAGCTCTCGTCGGCGATGCGGTCGGCGTCGCGGCTGACGGCCAAGGTGCCGCTGGTGCTGGCCACGACCACCCGCTTGACGCCGGCAAACTTGAGCGCGCGCAGCGACGTTTCGGTGCCGAGCACGTTGTCACGATGGAGCAGCTCCGCGTCGTCGCGATCGCGCGAGACGCGGCCCGTCACCAAGAAGGCGCCGTCGGCGCCCTTCGCGCTCTCGGCCACCGCGCGCTCGTCGAGCACGTCGACCGGCGCGACGTCGACGCCGTGCACGCTGCCGCCGCTCTTCGACACCGCCACGACCTCGTGACCGCGCGCCGTGAGCACCTGCACCAGGTGCGAGCCCAAAAATCCCGTGGCGCCTGCCACCCAAAACTTGCTCACGAGCTCTGGCTCTCCAGCTGAAATACCTTTTGGAACGTGAACAGCAGCTGGATGTTGTTGCTCTTCACGGCGCCCGACATGAACTCGGCGGGCGACGGAGTGTACTTCTCGCGCACGATGCGGGTGAACATGTCCGGCGTCGTCTTGAGCACGCAATCGGCCGGACCGGAGACTTTACCGGGCACGACCTCGCAGTGCTCGCCGCTGACGCGGATCGTCCAGCGTTCGGTGTCGCCGAGCGAGAAGTAGAAGCTGATCGGCTGCTCGATGCTGCCGGCCTTGAAGCGCTGCTCGAGCTCGCGGAACACCGGCTCCAGGCCTTCGGGTTCGGGTGGCGGCAAGGAGGCGCGCACCTCTTCGACCGTGAGCGATTGCGTCTCCAGCACCTGCCCCTGGCTGAGCATCATCACGGCGCGCTGCGCGAGCCGCGTGACCACGCGCGAGGCCTCTGCCGCCGACAGACCGGCGGTGAGACGGCGCATTTCGCGGGCCTCGAGCGGCGCGCCGATGCGAGCCTCGACCTCGCGATGCTTGGGCACGGTGGAGCCCTTGGGCAGCGCGCGGTGCGTGCCGCCTAGCCACACGGGCAGGATGTCCACGTTGTGGTGCAGCGCCAGGTGGCCGACCGCCGACTTGAACTCGTGCACCTGGCCGTCGGTGCTGCGCGTGCCTTCGGGAAAGATGAGCACGGTGTTGCCCTGCTCGAGCAAGTCGCCGGCCTGGCGCAGTGCTTGCCGGAGCGACGAGCCGCGCGGCATCGGCGCCAGATTCGTGAAGTTCTCGAAGAACGCCTTGCGGTACTTGTTACCTTCGAAGAAGTAGTCCTGCGCGGCCAGCGAGACCATTTTCTGGCCGTAGCTGCCGAGCGCGTACTTCACCAGCCCCATGTCAAGGTGGCTCGCGTGGTTGGCGGCGATGATGGTGTTGCGGTTGTGCGGGATGAACGCGCGGCCGCTGACCTTCGTGCGCAAGACGCGGTCGTAGAAGCCGTGCTGCGCCATGCCCATCCACGCCATCGCCGCTTCGCGCAGCGGCTCGGGGATGTTTAGCTCCAGCTCGTCTTCTTTCTCGATGCTCTGCGTGCTGGCCGCCAGGCGCCGGGCGTTTTGGGCCTCACGAACGAAGGCTTCCACGTCTGCCACCGTCTCGGCGGTCGAGACGCGCTCCGCGTCGAGCGAGCGACCCAGCTCGGTTTCCATGGCGACGAGCAGCTCGAGCAGCATCAACGAATCGAAGCCGAGGTCACCGCGCAGCGCCTGGTTGGCGGCAATTTTGGAGGCCGGTCGACGCGCGATGGTCGCGATCGTGCTGCGCACCAGGTTGGCAGCGCCGTCCACGGGCCCCTTGGGGCTCGCGGCTTCCTCTTGGCGCTCGAGGCGCGCGATTTCGTTGCGCACCTCGCCGCGACGCACTTTGCGCGTCGTGGTGCGGGGCAGATCTTTTTCGAAGATGAAGGTGACGGCGGGTTTCTGCGCGCTCGGCAGCTTGGAGAGCGCTTCTTCGAGCTCGCGTTTCGCCTTCGCACGCTGCACGGCGGGCGGGTTGTCGGTGTCGCGATCCGGCACGGCCACGCAGGCGACGCGCTCACCACCGCGCCCGTCCGGAATGCCCAAAATGCACAGCTCTTTGACGGCCTCGACGCGGCCGATGCGCGCTTCGAGATCGTCCGGGTACACGTTTTCGCCGTTCGAAGCGACGATCACGTCCTTGGCGCGGCCCACGATCGAGAGGCGTCCACGGCGATCGAGCTTGCCGAGGTCGCCGGTGCGGAGCCAGCCGTCGGCGTCGATGACCTGCGCGGTCGCTTCGGGATCGTCCGAGTAGCCGAGCATCACGTTCGGACCGCGCGCCAAGATCTCGCCCACGCCGTCGGGATTGGGGTTGTCGATCTTGATTTCGACGCCCGGGATAGGCTTGCCGACGTTGCCGGGCCGCGCTTTGGGACCCGCGCTGGCCACGGTGAGGACCGGCGACGCCTCGGTCAACCCATAACCCTCGGCCAAATGCATGCCGAGACCGCTGAACAGCTTGTGCGTGCGCTCGGGCAAGGCCGCGCCGCCGCTCACCAAGTAACGCAGCTTACCGCCGAAGGCGTGGTGCACGGTGCCGAACAGCAGCTTGCCGCCGTCCACCCCCAGGTTCTTGCCCAGGCTGCGGTTGAGCTCGACCGCGACGTCGAATAGGCGCGCGGCCACGGTGCCGTGCTCGGCCACGCGCGCCAAGATGCGGCGCTCCAGCATTTCCCACAGAGCAGGCACGCCGATGAGGCCGGTAATCTTGCCCTCTTTCAGGCCAAATTCGAGGCGTTCGGCGTTGAGCTCGTCCAGGTAAACGATGCGCGCGCCGCGCGACAGCGGCAGCAGCATGCCGCAGGTGAGCTCGAACGTGTGGTGGAGCGGTAGCACCGACAGCACGCGGTCGCCCTTGCCGAGCGGGAAGAGCGGCGCCAAAGCGGCCACCAGCGCCGACAAGTTGGCGTGCGAGAGCTCGACGCCCTTGGGGTTGCCGGTCGTGCCGCTGGTGTAGATGAGCGCGGCCACGTCGTCCGGCTGCACCGCGAGACCGATGCCCATCGGACCCTTTTGGCTCAGCTGGTGGTAGTCGACGAACTGCATCTCTTGCAGCTGCGGCGCCAAACGCGCCTTCACCTTCGCGTCCGACACGAACACGCGCGCGCGCGAGGCGCGCTGCAGGTTGGCGGCCGCGTCGGCGTCGATCGCGGCGTCGAGCGGCACCACGGTCGCGCCTGCCATCAAGATACCGAAGAACGCGATCGACCACGACGGGTGGTTCGCGCCCGCGAGCATCACACGATCGCCCGGCCGTACACCGGACTGAATCAAGCGCGCAGCGGCCGCGCCGGCTTGCTCACGCCATTCGCGGAAGGAGAGCCGCGAAAGACCTCCCTCTTCGGTGCGCTGCAGCGCGACCGCCAGCTCGTAGCGGTCGGCCATTTCGTCGAGCAGGGCCGGCAGTGTTTGGTGCGGCTCGGGCGCCTTCTTCGGACGCTTGAGGCGCTCATCGATCTGCGGGAACACCCACTTTTCCAGGCCAGGCGCGTGCACTTCGAGGAACCATTTGCGCCAGTCCAGCTGCTCGATGGTCCAGGGGATTTGCGCCTTCTCTTCCGGCAGCAAGCGCGCATAGGCGGCGCGCGTGTTGTCGCAGCGGAAGACGTACTCGTACTGCGCCACGAACGGCAAGAAGACGCCGAGGATCTTGCCGACGTTCTCTTGCTGACGCGCGAAACCGTTGATCGCCGTCGCGGCGGGGTCGAGCAGGGGCGCGACCGGGCCGAGCGCGGCCTTCTTGAGCAGCCCCGCGATCGAACGAGCGCCGTCGGCGATCTTTTGCGGACCGATGCTGTTGAACTGCTCTTTGTTCAGCATCGCACCTTCGAAGTGCGACTGCAGGTAGCTGAGCACCGGGCCACCCTTGCCGGTGCGCTGGTAGTACTTGCGCTTGTACAAGCCCGAGAGCTCGAAGAAGCGGCGCATCGTGCACGGGTTCGAGTCGCTCGAGCCGAGCTGGTACACCGTTTTTTGACGGCCCTCGAGCAGCTCGCCGAGCGCCAGCGTCAAGCCGGCCGCGACCATGTCGCACGGAATGACGTCCAGGAAATTCTCGGAGCCCGGGATCTGCAAACCACCCTGACGGATGATGTAGATGAGCGGCGCGCTGGTGTTGATGCCCTCGTTCCAGCCGGGGAACGGGTACTCGTTGGTCGACTCGACCACGGCCGGGCGCACGATCGTGACCGGCAAGCCCGAAGCCAGCGCGATCTGCTCGCCGATGGCCTTGGTGTACGTGTACGTGTTGGGGAAGCCCCAAAATTGCGCGCGTTCCATGCCGAGGTCCGCCAACTGGTCCTCGATGAACTTGCGCTTGACCTTCACGACCTCGTTTTCGAGCACGCTGCCGCGCGCAGGCTCGCCGCGCGAGTGCAGGTTCTTCTTCGCTTCGTCCAAGAAGCGGCTTTGGCGGAAGGCGTCGTTGCTGCGGTGGCGCGCCTGCTCGATCACGTCCAGGCACTCCGCGATCTCGCGATCCGGGTCCCAGTGCGACTTCTCGAGCTCGTCGGCGCGTGGAAACGGGAACTCGCGTGGGTCTGACTCCGGCACGTAGCCGGTGCGGCTGCCCGCCACGAAGCAGGTGCTGGTGTGGAGCAGCGGCAAATTGCCGAGATCGCGCGCCAACCCGACCAGGTTTTTGACGCCGAACGCGTTCACCTCCAGCGCTTCGTCGAGCGGCGGATCGAAATCGACGACGCCCGAGACGTTGATGACGACGTCCACGTTGCCGCGTAGCGACTCGCGCAAGTCCGCGTCGAGCCCGCACAGCGGCTGAATCACGTCGCCCGCGATCGGCGTCACCTTGGAGCGCAAGAACTCGGGGAAGCCATGGCCATATTGGCCGCGCAGCGCGTCGAGCACCTCGCTCGTCGCCACTTCTTCGTCGTAGCGCTGCTGCGCGTTCTTGCCGCGCTTGGGGCGCAGTGTCAGGTAAATATGACCGATATCGGGGTAGCGGCTGAGCAAGAACGCCCACCACACCTTGCCCAAAAAGCCCGTGCCACCGACGACGACCAGGCGCTTGCCGCGCAGCAGCTTGCCCAGCTCCAGCGGCGGCGTGTGCCCGTTCGACGACTTCGTGAGCGAAGTCTCCGCCATATCAGCCGTGGCTCCCGTGGCCATGGTGGTGACCGTTGCCGTTGCCGGCACTCAGGGCGGGGCCGCTACCGGCCGGTAGCGTGACATCGCCCATCACGATCGGCGGCACGTGCAGGCAGGTGATGTCGAGCGTCTTGTTCTGGCCGTTCTTGGCCTTGTAGAGCGCGTCCTCCATGTTGGGCGACGTCTCGTAGCCGAGCAGCTTGGGAATGTACTCGTTGTCGGCGCCGACCACGATCACGCGACCGATGTGCTGGCGGCCGTTCTCGCCCCAGTACCACATGAAGAACGGGTGCGCGGGGTGGTAGGCGTAACCCGAGCGGAACATCTGAATCAGCGCCGGATCTTTGGCGAACTTCTCTTCGTAGCGCTCGCGCAGTTGGTTACTGTCACGCGTCTCCGGCAACAAGCGGTGCACGAAGTCGATGTAAGGCGCGTGCTGTTCGTGGTCGAACTTGTCGGTGCACGGGTGGGTGATGATGAGCGTGCCGCCCTTCTTCACCAGCGGCGCGCCGCGGTACATGTTGAACAGGTAGCCCTGCGCCAGCACCTGAACGAGCAACGGATTCAGGAACGCATGCACGTTGTACGGGCTGATGAACGGAATGCCTGTCACCAGCACGTCCGCCTGACCCTCGATCGGCACCGCGTACTGTTCGAAGTTCTTTTCGATGATACGCGGGTGCACCTCGGCGGTGGCGCCCGCGAACACGCTCGTCATACCGTAGGGCGCCGGGAACTTGTCGAAGATGGCCTGACGTGCCGGCTGCGGCAGCCGCGCGGTGGTCATCACGAGGCCCTTCAAGAGCGCCTTTTCGCGGCCAGAGAGCTCGTCCTCGTTCTTCATCAAGAAGTCGAGCGACTTGTCGAACATCTGGTTGTTCACCGTGGCTTCGATGGTGAAGATGTTCAGCGCCTTGTGCGCCACCTTGCCCATGCGCTCGATGTCGCGGGCCAGCTGCGAACCGCCCGGGTCCATGTAGCTGTCGCTCTTGGCGATGGTGTGGGGGTTGTGGTGCGGGCGCAGGCTCTTGTAGCTGCACAGGCCCACCGCCACGCTCTTCATGCCGCCGTTCATGGGCACGAAATTGAGGTTCACGTAGATGAGCAGGTCACTCTCGGCGGCCCGGCGGTTCAGCTCCAGCACCTCGCCGTGCGGCGTGGTGCCCACCTCCACCAGGTTGTCCTTGTCCTCGGCGTCGTGGTTGTACAGACGGTCAGGGAAGAACTCGTCGAAGATCTTGTCGCCGACGACCCAGCGGATTTCATTCGGCTTCATGCGCCGGTGAATGCCGGTGGCGACGATGATCTCGATGTCGCTGACGCCGTGGTCGGCCAGCATCTCGAGCACGATGGTCAAGATGCGCTCACGCACGTCGGGGCGCTTCATCGGCGGCAGCGGCACCGAGATGTCGTCGATCGCGATGGCGACGCGCATGCCCGGCTTCAGCTTCGCGTACAGCGGGTCCGAGCCGATGGGGTGGTTGATGGCGTAGCGAATCGCCGCGTCCGGATCGCGCAGCGGCGTCATCGGCGGCTTGGGGTAAATAACGCGCGTTCCTGCGGGTAAATCGACCTCCACCAGGCGGTCGCCGGAGAACAAAACGCGGGGAGCGCTGTCGCGCTCCAGGGTGACGAGACTGGGATGATTCATGCAGCGCGACTCAGATCGAAGCTGGGCCAGCCATAGGCTTTGGCCAGCCAGGAAAGGCGTTTGTCGGGGTTCACGGCGGCCGGGTGGCCCACCACGCTGAGCATCGGGACGTCCGAGTAGCTGTCGCTGAACGCGAAGCAGTCGGCGAGATCGTAGCCGCGAGCCGCGGCGTGCTCACGGATCAAGCGGGCTTTTTCGGGACCGGCCACGACCGGCTTGAGCAGCTTGCCGGTGGCGATGCCGTCCTTCATTTCCAAGCGGTTACCGATCACTTCGGCGCCGCCAAAGTGCTCCGCGAGACGCTCCAGCACGCACTCGAGGGCGCCGGACACCAGCACCACGTCGTGGCCGGCAGCACGGCTCTTTTCAACCAGGCTGCGCGCCCCCGGGTACAGTGACGGGCGCATGACGTTGTCGAACGCTTCTTGCGCCAACAGCACCATGCGGTCCTCACTGGTACCGGCGTAAGACGAGAACAGCATTTCGTTGAAGGTACGGCGGTCCACCATCTCGGCGACCATCAGGCGCGGCGAGTCGAGCAGGGCGCGACCGAGCTTCAGCGCGCTTTGCAGCGGCGTGCCCTGGTTCATCAGATAATAGAGAGTCGGGTGAACCAGGTTGGACGAGACGAGGGTCCCGTCGACGTCGAAGTAACAGGCAGCCACGGTTTTCGGCCCGTGGGGTCCCTCGGCCTGCCCCGCGAGTCAACCCCAGTGGTCAAACCACCGTAATCATTACCGAACCGGGCGGCCGACCAGCCGGGATTGCCTCGAGGTTCCGCAGGCTTTTGCGCCCGCGGGCCGCTGCCCGGCCGCCCTTTACGCTCATCACCCGCGTGTATATTACGCGCCGTGCCGAGCTCGGAAGCCTGTACGCGCGGAGTGCGCGTGACCGTCAACGCCAAGTATTCGCCTTCGCATTCGGATCCGTCGAAGCGCGAGTGGTTCTTCTTGTACACCATCACCATCACCAACGAGGGTGACGAGACGGTGCAGCTCGTCAATCGCCACTGGGTGATCATGAACGCCAATGGCCACGTCGAAGAGGTGCGTGGCCCGGGCGTCGTCGGCAATCAGCCCACGCTGAAAACGGGCGAGAGCTTCGAGTACACGAGCGGCTGTCCGTTGAAGACGCCGTTCGGTTCAATGCACGGCGAGTACGAGATGGTGACCGAAGACGGCGACATGTTTCTGGCCGAGATCGCACCGTTCGCGCTGCGCGAGTCAGAGACGTTTCACTGAGCTAGTAGCCAGGTCGGGGCATTACATGAGAGAGTTTTTTCGAGGGGGAGTGCTGCTCGTCGTGTGCTCGTTCGCTGCCACGCGAGCGCACGCACAAGGCTCGGCCGGCTCGTTTCCGTCGACTGCGGCGAGTCCAGGTGCGACGGCAGCGTCGCCAACGCCAGCGCCGGGTGTCGCTCCCATGCCGCCGCGGCCAGACACGACCGAAACAGCTCCCGCTCCCACACCCGCCGCGCCGCCACCCGCCACGCCAGCACCCGCCACGCCGGCTCCCGCACCGGCGACGACCAGCACCGCCGAGTCAGACGCTGTCGACCTTTCAGAAGAACCTGAAAAACTGCCTGCCCCGCTCGTCACGCCCGCGCGGCGCTTCGGTGACCAGGGCGGACTCGTCTTCTCTGATTTGTTGAGCGCGAGCCTGGGTGTCGGTGGCTACACGAAGAGCGAAGCGAGCTCCGCCAGCTTCGGAATCGATCCCGCTTTCGACTACTTCGTTGCCCGAGACGTGATCATCGGCGGCTCGGCGTTCGTCCACTACTCCAGCAGCACGAGCGGACTCGGCGTCAAATCCTACGGCCCTTCTGTGGGAATCTCCTTTCACCTGGGTCGCAACGTGCCCATCAGCGACCTGTTCAGCGTGCGCCCGGTACTCTCGCTCGGCGCCTGGCAATCGAGCATCACGCTCGAATCGCCTGGCCCCAATTTCGCGGCCAGCGCGGGCGGCACCGTGGTGCCAGGTACTTCGAACGTCAAAGAGAGCGTGGTCGTAGTCGGCCTGTACTCGCCCGTACTGCTTCACCTCGCCGAACATTTCTTCGTCGGCTTCGGCCCTGACGCCTACTTCGACCCCTACCACTCCACCACCAGCGAAGCCGGCACCAGCGAACACCTCCGCTACCATGTCGGCGCCTCCAGCATCGTCGGCGGCTGGTTCTAGCCAGAGTCTGTCGGGCGCGGCAGCTTGCGTGTGAGCGCCGCAACGACGAGCGCGCTCACGATCCAAACCAGCAGACCGAACGCGTGCAATTCATCGCTTCGGAAATGCCCTCCGCGAGAATCCGCGCCTTCTGCGACGGGTCCACACCTTCGCCGCCCACCGCGCCGAAGGCCTTGATCACAGCACCACCGTGCAAACCACGCTCGTGATGACGAGGCCTCCCACCACCAGCAGGACCGTCAACAGGAAGCGCGCCCCCACCATCGAGCTTCGCATCGCTTCTGCCGCCGCACTTAACCAGGAGCCCGACGCTGCTTCAAGCGGCGGCTGCCAAACGGAGGGCGCGAAGCGTGAACGAGGCCAGGGCCACAGGCTCGAACCGCGGGCAAGCATGCGGTGTCGCGGGGTCGGTCACCCGGGCGGCAGCGGACCGACGATCGCCGCATGGCGGCTCAGGCTGTTAGCTCGGCCACGGCGCCCCAAACCAAAAAACTCGGCCTACCAAAAAAGATCGCAACCACGGGGCGGGCGGAACCGATGGGTGGCCATGAAGTCAGCCACCCGTAAACCCGTGTCCATTGGCGTCGCGCTCCTGTCCCTGGGCCTCGGCGCCTGCGGCTTGAAAGACGCCTGGGACGACCACCAACGAGCCGAAACCGCGCTCAAAGCCGAGCTGGGCCTCACCGCCAACGTCGCCGTCAATATCATCAACGGCCACACCAGCGTTTCCGTCCACCTCCCCGCCGCCCCCACCGGCGACGCCTCCAACGCCAAGCGCGCCATCACCGAAGTCGTGACGCGCGCCTGCCACCTCAAAGTCGAACACGTCGAAATCTCGTATTGAACCGCCAAACGTTTCCCTCGACGCAAAATAAATCCCAGACCTTCCCTTACCGCCTTACGCAGACCTCCGCTTACGCACCAACCCCCAGCAAAGCCCCAGCAAAGCCCCCCGAATCTATCCCAAACACACGAATCGTACCCGGTCTTACACAGCAGCCGGCATCGCCCCTACCCGCGAGCCGCGCGACCCAATTATAGTTAGCCGGACTGCAAGCCCAGGCTTGACCGAGTATGGGACGCAGACCATACTCCAGGATGTCGTGGCGACAGTCATCGAAGGCGATTTCGAATGGGACGACGAGAAGGCTCTGTCGAATCTCGACAAGCACGGCGTTTCC
>DASZTA010000042.1:0-964561 GCA_035548415.1 Polyangiaceae bacterium | reverse complement strand
GACGGGCTCGGTGCAGTTGCCCGAAGGCATCAAGATGGTGATGCCGGGCGACAACATCACGGTCGAGGTCGAGCTGATCACCACCGTCGCTCTGGAAGAGCAGATGCGTTTCGCCATCCGTGAAGGTGGCAAGACCGTCGGCGCCGGCGTCGTCACCAAGATCATCGAGTGAAGGTTACGTAAATGGCTGACGCAACTAAGATTCGCATTCGTCTCAAGGCTTTCGATCACCAGCTGCTCGACAAGTCGACGACGGACATCGTGGAGACCGCGCGCCGCACCGGCGCGCGCGTCGCCGGCCCGATTCCGCTGCCGACCTCGATCCGCAAGTACACCGTCCTTCGCGGCCCGCACGTCGACAAGAAGTCGCGCGAGCAGTTCGAGGTGCGGACGCACAAGCGCCTGATCGACATCCTCGAACCCACCCCCCAAACCCTGGACGCTCTGATGAAGCTCGACCTTTCGGCGGGCGTCGACGTCGAGATCAAGAGCTGAGGCGACCATGGCAAAAGTGGACGTTTACAACCTGAAGCGCGAAAAGGTCGGCAGCGTGGATCTCGCTGACGAGGTCTTCGCGGCTGACGTGAAAGAGCAGCTGTTTCACGAGGTCGTCGTGGCTCAGCTGGCTTCGCGCCGCGCCGGTACGCACGCCGCCAAAGAGCGGTCGGCGGTCGCCGGTTCGAGCAAGAAGATCTACAAGCAGAAGGGCACCGGTCGTGCCCGTCACGGCTCGATTCGCGCACCGATCTTCGTCGGTGGCGGTCGCGCTCACCCGCCCAAGCCCCAAGACTGGAGCTACCGTCCGCCGCGTCGCGTGCGCACGGCCGCGCTGAAGAGCGCGCTCAGCCTGATCTTGAAGGAAGGCCGCCTGACCGTCGTCGACAGCATCGACCTCGGCGAGGTGAAGACGAAGAAGCTTGCCGGGGTGCTCAGCACGCTGCAAGCCGGCAAGAAGACGCTGGTCGTCGATGACCGCGGCAACGAGAACCTCAAGCTCTCGATCCGCAACATGGAAGACAAGCTGTTCCTCCCGCCGGAGGGCGTCAACGTGTACGACCTCCTGCGTCACGACCACCTGGTTCTCTCCAAGAGCGCTGCCAAGGCTCTCGAGGCTCGCTGCCTCGACGCACAGCCGAAGGCGGAGGCGTAAGCAAATGAAGCCTACCGACATCATCAAGCGCCCCGTCGCGCTGACCGAGAAGGCCACCCGCCTCAAAGAGGCGAACAAGGTGATTTTCGAGGTCGCGCTCGGCGCCAACAAGCTCGAAATCAAGAGCGCCGTCGAAGCGCTCTTCAACGTCAAGGTCGCCGACGTGAACACCATCGTTCAGCGCGGCAAAATGAAGCGTATGGGTCGCGGCCTCGCCAAGCGCCCGAACTTCAAGAAGGCTGTCGTCACGCTCCGCGAGGGCAACGACATTCAGTTCTTCGACGAGTCGAAGGAATAAGCCATGGGTATCCGAGTTACCAAACCGACCTCACCGGGGCGCCGCTTCTACACGGTCAGTGATTTCACCGAGATCACGACCGACGTGCCGGAGCGCAAGCTGCTCGAGCACCAGCCTTCGACGGGTGGCCGCAACCACTACGGGCGCATCACCTCGCGCTTCCGCGGCGGTGGCCACAAGCAGAAGTACCGCATCGTGGACTTCAAGCGCGCCAAGATCGGCGTGCCGGCCAAGGTGGCTGAGATCGAATACGATCCCAACCGCACGGCTCGCATCGCGCTCCTGCACTACGCGGACGGCGTGAAGGCGTACATCCTGGCCCCCGATGGCCTGAAGCAGGGTGACACGGTGGTGTCGAGCCGCAACGCCGACATCAAGCCGGGCAACAGCCTGCCGCTGGCGGTGATCCCGCCGGGCACGATGATCCACAACGTCGAGCTCCGAAAGGGCAAGGGCGGTCAGCTCGTGCGTTCGGCGGGCGTTGCGGCTCAGCTGATGGCTCGCGATGGCGACTACGCCAGCGTGAAGCTGCCCTCGGGGGAGGTGCGCAAGGTGCACATCGAGTGCCGCGCCACCGTCGGCCAGGTGTCGAACCTGGAGCACCAGAACATCAGCCTCGGTAAGGCGGGTCGTAGCCGTTGGCTCGGCTTCCGTCCGCACAACCGCGGCGTCACCATGAACCCCGTCGATCACCCGATGGGCGGTGGCGAAGGTCGCACCAGCGGCGGCCGTCACCCCTGCTCGCCGTGGGGCCAGCTCGCAAAGGGCCTCAAGACGCGCAACAACAAGCGCACCGACGGCATGATCATCAAGCATCGCAAGGCGAAGGGCGGCTGATAGATGGCACGCAGCATTAAGAAGGGTCCGTTCATCGACGGCCACCTGCAGAAGAAGATCGACACCACCGTGGCGTCGCAAAAGAAGAACGTGATCAAGACCTGGTCGCGTCGTTCCACGATCATCCCGGAGGCTGTCGGTCTCACGTTTGCGGTCCACAACGGCCGCAAGTTCGTGCCCGTGTTCGTCTCCGAGAACATGGTCGGTCACAAGCTGGGCGAGTTCGCTCCGACGCGCACCTTCCACGGTCACGCGGGCGACAAGAAGGGCGGCGCCGGCGCGGGTGCCAAGCCCGCGACTCCGTCGCAAGCCCCGAAGCCCGCCGCTGCCAAGAAGTAAGCGACGCGGCATAGAGCCGAGCCGGGCGGTTCCGTAAGGAGCCGACCCGGCTTCGTTCTTTTTGTGACATCGCTGCGGCTGGCGGTGCCGGCGGCCGGACGGGTAGCCTCCAGCGCATGGCGACGACCCACGAAGAGATCCGCATTTCAGTGAGCGCCGAGCAGGTTTGGGATGCCGTGCGCGACGTTGGCGCTGCACACCCGGCTCGTTCCAGGCTTCGTGGTCGAGACACGTCTGCAGGGTGAGACGCGAACGGTAACGTTCGGCAACGGCATGTGTTGCCGCACGATATTGCGCCGGCCATCGCAGAGATGCAGCGCCAGGGCCTGGCCGTGATGAAAAAGACGCTCGAAGCCTCGCGTTACTGAAGCGCCATGAACCAGCGCTGCCCGCCGATGTCGATGCGCTCTGCGGTCGCGTAACTCGAAGCCGTCGACGCGGTGAGCCTCAGTTACAGCACTGCCACTTTTGCTTCAGGTACGTCTCGACGGCGACGCGCTCGTCTGTCTCGAGCTTGCGGCCGTACAGGATGATCTCGGCGATGGCGCCCGGGAAGGTGGTGCAATCCGAGTAGCCCGAGTCGCCGATCTTGTTTTGTTCGCGCAGCAGCTGCATCGGCGCCTCTTGATTGCCGCCGCCGCCCACATTGAGTCCATTGGCACGTAGCTCGGTGGTTGGCTGAACCGGATCGCCCGACTGCAAGACTTCGATCAGTCTGAGTTGGCCCTGCGGAAATTCGTCGGGTTTGGCGTAAACGGTGCTGTTGACGACCTCGAACTGGAACGAGTTGCCGAGGCTGTCGAAGCTGATGTCGTCTATCTCGGGGCCGTTGGCGAGCTCCAGGATGGCCGAGCAGGCGCTCTCGTGACTGCGGCCCGCCACGGCAAAGAAGCTCAGCCCCTCGCTGAGCTCGGGTTCGAAGCTGGGCAGCTCGAGGTGATCGTCGACGCCGTCGAGCTCGAGCACGGAGAACGGTATGCCCGCGGCGCTCGTGAGCTTGGGCCGCGAATTCATCTCGGGCTGGGTCGCGTCCCGCGCGTTGCCCGATTGATCCTCCCAGCCCGTGATCGCGCCGTCTTCGATTTTCACACCGGCGTCGGCCTTGAACCAGAGCACGAGGCCGGTCGTTGAAATGCCAGGCGGCGTCTCGGGGGCGCCGCCTGCTGCGTCTCCGGCTGCGCTGCTGTTGCTAGTGCCGCCCGTTGCAGCACCGCCACGCCCGCCGCTCCCGCCGACGCTCTTGGTTCCAGCAGCGTCGCTGCCGCCGCCGCTTTTTTTGCCGCCGGTGCTCTGGTAGCTACCACCGCTGGCGTTGGCGCCGGTACCGGCCGAGCCAGAAGCCGACGGACTCGAGCCCTGCTGAAACGCGGGGCCGGAGCAAGCCATGAATGCAGAGCCAACCAAGCCGCACGCGACCAAGGTCGTTCGCACGCTCGGCCAAGGCATGTCTCCGACCATACCTGACCGGCTGCCGCCGCGCCAGTGCGGCGGGCGTGACCTGAGCTTGCTCGCAGCAGCTTTGCACACGAGTTGTCGGTCACATCGTTGAAAGACGCCGCGCGCGGAAAGACGCCGCGCGTGATCAGGGCAACGAGCGCTTCGACGGTCGCGGCGGCGCTTACGGCCTGGCCGGCAAACGCATCGCGCTGCTCGCGCGCCTGCTGCAAGTCGCTCGCGTACCCGTGCTTCATCTGGCGTTCACCGGACCCGCGGCCTCGGCTATGTAGAGGCGATGAGCGCACGTCGCCTCCTCGAGCTGTCGTTGCCGGTAGGGCTGGCGCTGATGAGCGGTTGCCTGGGCCGGACCCAAGCGCCAGTACCACTTCGAGCCGACGCGCCCCAGGCCGTCAGCGGCTCGCCGGTTTTATCGAGCAAGAAGACTCAGAACGGCATCGAGCTCGAGATTGCAGATGGCAAGCTCACCATCAGCGCGCCCCGTGCTGATACATTTCGGGTGCACCTGGCGCGGCACGGTGCGCGCGAGCTGCCCTCGTTCGCGGTAGACGCGGCGGCGCTGGCCTCCCCGGCGTCGCTGCAAATCGAGGAGTCGGACGCGCTGGTGCTGCTGCGCACGGACCAGGCGCTGCTGCGCATCGACAAGCAACCGCTGCGCTTGCGCTTGATGGATCGAGCCGGGCACGTGGTGAGCGACCCAGCCCTGCAAGTCCGCTGGCAAGGTTCCGCGGTGCGGCTGCTGCTCGGCCTCAACGACGCGGAGCACGTCTTTGGTCTCGGCGACAAGGTGCGCGGCTTCGATCGGCGTGGCCAGAGCTTCGAGCTGTGGAACACCGACGCCTACGGGTGGAAGGTGGACACGGACCCGCTCTACAAATCGCTTCCGTTTTGGCTGTGCTTGGATGGCGGGCATGCGCGCGGTGTGTTCGTGGACCAGCCCGGGCGCGCCCGCATCGATTTCGGCAAAGAGCAGCCGAACCTGGTCAGCTACGAAGCCAAAGAAGCCGAGGCCTTCGACGTCTATTTGTTCGCGAGTGAGGAGCCGAAGCGCGTGCTCGAAGCATACACGGCGCTGACGGGGCGCACGCCGTTGCCTCCGCGCTGGACGCTCGGCTACCACCAAAGCCGCTACGGCTACAAGTCGGAGGCCGAGGTGCGCGGCGTGGTCGCGCGCCTACAAAAAGAAAAATTTCCGGTCGACGCCGTGTGGCTCGACATCGACTACCAGGCTGGTAACGCACCTTTTACCGTCGACACGAAGGCGTTCCCGACCTTCGGCAAAATGGTTGCCGAGCTCGAGCAGAGCGGCGTCCGCACCATCACCATCACCGACTTGCACATCAAGTCGTATCAACACCCGCAGCCGGGGCAGGTGTCGGCCGACTACGCTCCGTACGAAACAGGCGCGGCGGGCGATCACTTCATCCGCGCGAAAGACGGCTTTTTCGAAGGGCCGGTGTGGCCGGGGCCGAGCGTGTTCCCCGAGTTCACGCGGGAGTCGACGCGAAAGTGGTGGGGCGGCTTGTATCGAGGTTTCGTCGAGCAAGGCGTGGCCGGCTTCTGGAACGACATGAACGAACCGGCTGTCTTCGTGAAGGACAAGACCTTTCCCGAAGACGTGAAGCATCGTCTGGACGACGGTAGCACCTTGCCGCACGCGCTGGTGCACAACGCCTATGGCATGCTCAACGCGCGCGCTACCTACGAAGGCGTTCGCGCGCTGCGCCCCGACGTGCGCCCGTTCGTGCTGACGCGCGCCGCCTACGCGGGCGCCCAGAAGTTCGCGGCGTCTTGGACAGGTGACAACACCGCCGATCGCGCGCACCTGGCCATCACGATTCCGCAGCTCTTGAACCTGGGCCTCTCGGGCTATCCGTTCAACGGCGCCGACGTGGGCGGCTTCGTCGGCTGCCCGGACGCGGAGCTGTTCGCGGATTGGATGGAGCTCGGCGCTTTGCAGCCCTTTTACCGCAATCACAGCGCCAAAGAGGCGTGCCGGCGGGAACCGTGGCTGTTCGGCGCCGCCATCGAAGCGCGCGCCCGGAAAGCCGTCGAGCGTCGCTATCGGCTTTTGCCCTACCTCTACACGTTGTTCGAAGAGGCCGCGCAGAGCGGCCTGCCGATCATGCGCCCGCTCTGGCTCGAGTACCCGCAAGACGCGGCCACATACACGGTCGACAACGCGTACCTGCTGGGCTCGGACTTGCTGGTCGCAGCCAAGCTCGTTCCGGGTAACGTGCGTTACCGCGTCACGTTGCCGGCCGCCGATTGGTACGACACCGAGACGCTCGCGCTGGTGGAAGGCGGTCCGCGCGACATCCAGCCCGTGGGCGGCAGCAGCGTGCGGATTTTCGCACGCGCCGGCGCAATCATTCCGGAAGCTCCCGTCGCCGCAAACAGCAGCGCGACACTCGCTGGGTCGCTCACGTTGACGGTTTGGCCGGGCGCGGACTGCCGCGGCTCCTTGTACTTGGATGATGGCGAAAGCTTTGGCTACCAATCGGGAAAGTCGCGCCGCATCGCCTACACGTGCGACAAATCCGACACCTCCCTCAGCGTTGCCGCGCGCTCGACCGGCGACTATCCAGGCTGGTGGCAAGACGTAACGCTCGTGCTGCACGGGGTGGCGCAGGCGCCCTCCAAAGTCGCGCTCGCCGACGGCAAGTCGGTGCCGCACGCCTACGACGCAGCCAAAAAGACGCTCAACGTGACGCTGCCGGGCCGTCTCAGCGATTTCGAGCTTAACGTGGGCTGGTAATGGCCGAGCCGCAGAAACCGGTGCGCACAGCGCCCTCCATTTACCAGTCCGGGCGGCTGCGCTTCGAAATGAGAGGTCTGCGCGTCACCCCGCTTTCCGACCTCTTCCACTTCTTCATGCGCACGAAGTGGTCGCGTTTGCTCGGCGCGTTCGTGCTGATTTACTGCGGCACCAACGCGCTGTTCGCGCTGCTTTACCGACTGGGTGGAGACGGAACCATCCTCAACGCGCACCCGGGCTCGTTCGCGGACGATTTTTGGTTCAGCGTTCAGACCTTTGCCACCATTGGCTACGGCAACCTGGCGCCCGCGACCACCTACGCGCACGTGCTCGTCACGGTGGAGTCGTTTTCGGGCATGCTCGCGGTCGCGCTGGCGACCGGCATCGTGTTCGCGAAGTTCTCGTTGCCCAAAGCGCGCGTTGCGTTCAGCAAGAACATCATCGTGAGCCAGCGCAACGGCCAACCGTGCCTGATCTTTCGCATCGCCAACCGGCGTGGTACCTCGCTGCTGGATGCCGCGGCCTCCGCACACGCATTGATGGACGACGTTACGGCCGAGGGGCAGCGCATGCGCCGCAATCACGAGCTCCTGCTCGAGCGCAACAGCATGCCCATCTTCGTACTGGCCTGGACGCTGATCCACCGCCTCGACGAAAAGAGCCCGCTCTACGGGATCTCGCCGGAAAATGCGGCAGAAAAGGTGGTCGGTATCGTCGCCAGCTTCACGGGCGTGGACGAAACCATGCTGCAGACGGTGCATGCGCGGCAAATGTACACTGCCGAGGACATGCGCTTCGGCGCGCGCTTCGCCGATATGATCGACAGCTCCACCCCCGGCATGCTCGTCATCGATCATTCACAGATGGACGTGGTGCACGGCGAAGAAGCGCCGGGCCATGGCGAGTGAATGCTCAGTCGTGCTCGACAGCGAGTGAATAGAAGGCGACCTTGCCGCCAACGGTGCTGCCACCCGTATCGAGTTGCACGTACGCGCCGAGCTTGAAGTAGTACTTGTCTCGAGTCCACGAGGCCGCCGTGTAGGGAGTGGTAAAGGTCGCAGTGCCGCGCGTGTCCGTCACCTGCACGGTTAGGCTCGCGTCTTTTAGCTCGAAGTCGTAGCTCACGAGCTCGTTGAGCTTGTAGCCGCTGCCCATCTTGTGATCGAGCTGCTGGCTCGGGTTGTCGTCCTTCTCGACCGACGCGACGATGTCGTCGTTACTCATCCACTCGAGCTTCAGCACTTCGCTGGTGCCTCCGGTGGCGTTGCCGTGAATCTGGCCGATCACGGTGCCTTTCGAGGGCGTGTTTTGCAGCATCTTCAAGGACACGGTCAGCCGGTGGTGCCCGGTGATGGCCCAGTCGCCGCCCTCTGGCAGCTCGCGCAGCTCGCTCCGAGGGTAGTGGGTGTTGGGCGTGGTTGCGCCCGTCACGGGGCACCAGAAGACCATCGCCGCGTCCTTGCCGGTAAAGAAGTAGTCCGAGGTGTAACTCGCGAGATCTTTGATCTGCAGCACGCTGTCGCCGTTGGCGATCGGCAGCTGCAGAGCAAAATGAGACAAATCGAAGTTCTGTCCCGGTGGCAGCGCCGGATCAGGAGCTGCGTGGCCACCCGAACCGCCAGCGCCAGCCGAGCCACCGGCAGCCATACCGCCAGCGCCACCGCCGGCTTGCGCGCCGCCATCGGCACCCCCCAGCGTTGCTGCCGTACCGGCGCCTGTCGATGCACCAGCGACACTGCTAGCGCTACCTCCGCGGCTCGGCTCGCTGGAGCTGCCCGCGGCGGGCGAGCCGGCGCCGCCGGTCGTGGTCGGAGACTCGCCGGAGGGAGCTGTAGTCGTCGCAGCGCTGCCACACGCCGTGAGCCAGCACACGAAACTCACTGAAACGAGGCGCAAAGGAGTCACTCTCCAGGGCAATGGCGCAGGCCCCACCATACCCTTCAAGAGTTGCGCCAGCTCTCGCGCAGCAGGCAAAAATGCCGTCAGGGGAGCATTTTCTCGGCTCTGGTAAACTGCCGGCGTGGTTCGGACGGCAGCAAAAGAGGCTCCCGAGCTGCGCAGAGGCCGCGAGCTGTTTGCGCAGCGCGCGTGGCTCGACGCGCACGAGGCGCTCACCCGCGCGGACGCGGAGAGCCCGCTCCAGATCGAGGACCTGTGGAGATTGGCCTGGGCGTCCAACCTTTCCGGTCGCGAAGCGGTGGGGCGCGCCGCGCTGGAGCGCATCTACCACGCGCGGGTCGACAGCCAGCCCGCCGAGGCGGCTCGCGCGGCCTTTTGGATCGGCTTTCGCCTCCTGCACGCGGGCGAGGTGAGCCGCGGCCAAGGCTGGTTGGCTCGTGCCGAACAGTGTGTGGGGCGCTCGGCCGAGCCGTGCGTGATTGAAGGCTACTTGCAGCTGCCGCGGGTGCGCGCGCTGTTCGGCGCGGCCAAGTATGCCGAGGCGTTCGAGGCAGCGACGCGCGCCCTCGAGGTGGGCGAGCGCTTCGCGGACACGGATTTGCAGGCGTTCGCGCGCAACCTGCAGGGGCGCATTCGCATTCGTCAGGGGGAGCTCGACGCGGGGCTCAAGCTCCACGATCAAGTCATGCTGGCGGCTACCGGCGGCGAGCTTTCGCCGATCATCACGGGGCTGGTGTACTGCGCGGCCATCGACAGCTGCCAGGCGGTGTTCGAGCTGCAGCGCGTGCGCGACTGGACCTCACAGCTCAAGACTTGGTGCGACGCTCAGCCGCAGCTCTGCTCGTTCACCGGCGCCTGCCTGGTGTGCCGTTCGGAGATCATGGAGGTGGCCGGCCAATGGCCGGAGGCGTTGGTCGAGGCGCAGCGCGCCGCCCAGCTCTTTTTGGAGGCGCTCGGCCCCAGCGCGACCGGCGAGGCTTGCTACCGCCAGGCGGAGATCCATCGCCTGCGGGGAGAGCTGGCGGAGGCCGAGGCGCGCTACGTCGAGGCCAGTCGGAACGGACGCGATCCGCAGCCAGGATTGGCCCTACTGCGGCTCGTGCAAGGTCGCGCGGACGCCGCCTTGCAAGCGTTGCGGCGTGCTTTGGCGGGCGCCACGCAAAGCGCCGCGCGCGCGAAATTATTGCCCGCGCTGGTCGAAGTCGCGCTGGCGAACGGCGCCGTTGCCGAAGCGCGCGAAGCCGCCAATGAGCTCGGCGACATCGCCCGCCTCTTCGGCACCGATCTGTTGGGCGCGCTTTGGGCTCGCGCTCGCGGCGCCGTGGAGCTGGCCGAAGGCGACGCAGCCACCGCCGTCGCCTCGCTCTCGACGGCGTTTGCGCAGTTGAAGCACCAAAATGCTCCCTATCTCGCAGCGCAAGCGCGCGTGCTCTTGGCGTGCGCCTACCAAGCCTTGGGCGATGAAGATGGCGCGCAGCTCGAGGCTCGAGCCGCCCAAGCTTGCTTCGAGGAGCTCGGGGCGCTCAACGATCTGCGCGCGCTCAGCGCGCTTGCGGCGCGCAGCTCGGAGGCACCAGCGGAGGCACCCGCAACTCGCGGTCTCAGTGTGCGCGAGCTCGAGGTTCTGAAGCTCGTGGCCTCGGGTAAGACGAACAAGCTCATCGCGCGCGAGCTATGCCTGAGCGAAAAGACGGTCGATCGGCACGTGAGCAACATCTTGACCAAGCTCGGCGTGCCATCGCGCGCGGCCGCCACCGCCTACGCCTACGAAAACGAGCTCATTTAGCGGCCCGGCTCCGCGCATGGGTAGAAATACCCATGCGTTTTTTCGCGCAGAATGGGGGATTGTCCCGAAGCTCGGCGCGGCTCGATTGCCTACTTTGGAGCCATGAACGCAGCAGTCCAACTCCACCGGTACTTCGAACCCGCGCACACTGCCGCTGAGCCCGAGCGCTACGACGTGATCGTGATCGGCGGCGGGCAGGCGGGGCTGTCCGTCGGCTACTACTTGCGTCGGCGCGGGCTCGACTTCGCCATCTTGGATGCGAGCGAGCGCGTCGGCGACGTTTGGCGCAAGCGCTGGGACTCGCTCAAGCTGTTCACGCCGGCGCGGTTCGATGCGCTCGTGGGCATGCCATTCCCAGCGCCGCCCGATTCCTTCCCGACCCACGAGCAAATGGCCGACTACCTCGAGGCCTACGCTCGGCGTTTCGAGCTGCCGGTAAAGAATGGCGTGCGCGTCGAGTCACTGCGCCGCGAGAATGGCGTGTACGTCATCGAGGCTGCCGGGCGCCGCTTCGTGGCCGATCAAGTCGTGGTGGCGATGGGTAATTTTCAGGTGCAAAACACGCCCGCGTTCGCGGCCCAGCTGGATCCGAGCGTCGTGCAGCTTCACGCCAGCCAGTACAAGAACCCCGCGCAGCTGCGCGAAGGCTCGGTGCTCGTGGCGGGCGCCGGCAACTCGGGCGCCGAGATTGCCATCGAGCTGGCCAAGAGCGGACGCCGGGTTTGGGTGGCGGGGCCGAGCACTGGCGAGGTGGGCTTCAAGATGTCGAGCTTTTGGGGACGCTTGCTGCTCGCGCGGCTGCTGCTGCGCTTCGTGTTTCACCGCTTGCTCACCATTCGCACGCCGATGGGCCGCAAAGCTCGCCCGAAAATGCTGCGCCACGCCACGCCGCTCATCCGTACCCGTACCAGCGACTTGCTCGGCGCCGGTGTCCAGCGCGTCGGGCGTGTTACCGCGGCCGAAGCTGGCCGCCCGGTGCTCGAAGACGGCAGCCGGCTCGACGCCGCGAACGTGATCTGGTGTACCGGCTTCACGCCCGGCTTCTCCTGGATCAAGCTGCCGATTTTGGATGAGCGTGGCTTGCCCCGTCACGAGGCCGGCATCGTGCCTGACCACCCCGGGCTCTACTTCGTAGGCCTCCATTTCTTGTACTCCATGTCATCCAGCATGATCCACGGCGTGAGCCGAGACGCCGAGCGCATCACGCGCCACTTGGCGAGCGTCCGGCACGCAATGTAGTCCCGTCGCAACACGCCAATCACTTGCGTCTAGCAACGGTTCATGCGTGCCATAGAAACGGTGCGTCAGATCAGCCAGACGCTGCGAGGGTCCAAATCCGAGCATATCTCGATGTTTGCGCGCGTTCTGCACGGAGCGGAAGTTGGGAAGAGTCTTGAAATGGCCGTGATGAAGCCGTTTTGAGGACCTCGCGGGCGGCGCACCGTGTTAGTCACTCCGCCGCGAGGAGGTGACGCGTGGATTGGAAGAAGCTTTCGGGAAGCAAGAAGTTCAAGCTTGCGGCGGCTGGTGCGGGCGGTTTGGTGACGCTGGCGGGAGCTGCAGCAGCTGCGGCCGCGGCCCTGGCGCCGTCCAACAACGTCATCAACGCTTGCTACGATCGCAGAACCGGTGACCTGCGCTTGGTGGACGCCGGCGTCGCTTGCCACAAGGCCGAGTCGGCCATCGCGTGGAACCAGCAGGGTCCGGTGGGCCCGGCGGGTGCCGTGGGCGCGACAGGTCCTGCCGGTGCAGATGGCAAAGACGGCGCACCCGGCTTGCCTGGTGCTGCCGGTCCCGCGGGCCCGCAAGGTCTGCAAGGCGTGCAAGGTCCACAGGGCGTGCAGGGGCCGCAGGGTGCGACGGGTGCCACGGGGCCGGCTGGCTCCGGTGGCAGCGGCCTCCCGGTTGACCCGTGCAGCGGCTCGGGCGGCGTTGCTTACGTCGCGAACAGTCAGCCCAACTACGACATCTTCCTGAAGATGGACGACATCGAGGGTGAGTCGCTCGACAAGGCCCACAAGGGCGAAATCGACATCAGCTCGTTCTCGTGGGGCGGCGTCGTGAACCCGGTTTCTACGTCGGGCAGCGGCGCCACGGTCGGCAAGAGCCACCCGTGCCCGGTCAACGTGATCAAGGTCGGTACGGATCGCGCCACCCCGAGCATCCTGCAGGCCGCGGCCTCGGGCCGTCACCTCGACGAGGTCACGTTCTCGCTGGTCAAGTCCGGCGGATTCGGCCAGTTCACCTTCGCCCAATACAAGTTCGAGAACGTCACCCTCACCAGCGGTGGTGACGTGTTCGGCTTCGTGTTCCAGAAGGTCACCGTCGAGTACACGACGCAAAAGGCGGACGGCTCGGCAGGCGTCACGGTCCCGTTCTCCTACGACTTCAACTCGAAGCTCTGAGAGCCACGTCCGCTAGTACGAGCTACGACGAGGTTGTCTATCCGGGCAATCCTCACCCCGAAGTGCGGCCGTCGCGCCTAGCCGCGATTGCCGCACTACTCGGGTTCCCCGCCGCCGCCCCCGAGCGCTGCCGCGTGCTCGAGCTGGGCGCTGGTGACGGCTCGCTGCTCATCCCGCTCGCGCTGGAGCGTCCGGAGTCGGAATTTTGGGGGATGGATCTGTCGGGCAAGGCCATCGAGCGTGGCCTCGCCCGGATCCGCGAGCTGGGGCTCACCAACATCTCGCTCGAGCAGGCAGACATCGCCAGCTTCAGCCCCAGTCGACCGTTCGACTACATCCTCGCGCACGGCGTGTATTCGTGGGTGCCGGCGCCCGTGCAGGAGGCGCTGCTCGCCCTCTGCCGCCGCTCCCTGGCGCCGCAAGGCCTGGCCTACCTCAGTTACGCCACTTATCCGGGCTGCCACCAGCGCGAGATGGTGCGAAACCTGATGCTGTTTCACACCGCGCGCCTGAGCGGAGCGCCCGGCGCCGAGATCGTGAAAGAAGGCTTGGGGTTCGCGCGTTTCATCGCGCAAAATCAGACGAGCGGCGAGGCTTACGGCCGCGCTATCGAGCAAGAGCTCAAGCGTATGGAGTCGCACGATGCGGGCTATGCGTTTCACGACGATTTTTCCGAGCACAACTCGCCCGTGTACTTCGGGGAGATGGTGGAGAACGTGCGCGAGCATGGCCTGGATTTTCTGGCCGAGGCGCTATTCCTGAATTTCGACGACGGGCGCTTGTCGGCCGAGGTCACGGCGATGGTCGAGCAGCTCAGCGGCGGCGATCGGGTGATGCGCGAGCAGTACCTGGACTTCTTGCGCGGTCGCGCCTTCCGTCAATCGCTGTTTTGCCACGCGGGGCAGGTGCCGGCGGGCGCCTGGCAGCTCGAGCGCCTGTTCGAGCTCTCTGCGGCAAGCGCTCTGCAACCCAAATCGCCCGAGGAGCAGGGCATCGATCAGCCGTTCGTGCGGGCGGCGCTCAGCACACTGGCCGAGCGCTGGCCCGTTGCGATGCCGGTGCGAGAGCTGTTCGAGCGCGCGACGGCGCTGGCGGGGGCGGCCACGCCGCAAGCGCGCGCCGACGAGCAGCAGCTGCTCTTACGCACGCTGCTGCGCGGGGCCGCCGCGCGCGTGGTCGAGCTCGAGGTCACGCCGCCCGCCGTGGCGGCGGCCGTCAGCGAACGGCCGCGCGCCAGCGCCCTGGCGCGGCTCGAAGCGCGCGCCGGGCTACTCGTTACCGATCTGTGGCACAAGCGTCTGAAGCTCGAAGACGAAGCCAGCGCTTTTTTGCTCGGCTTGCTCGACGGCACGCGCAATCACGCCGAGCTCGCAGACGCGATGGAGCGCTTCTTCGCCGAGCGCGCTGCGACGCCCTTGCCGCGCGCAGAAGTCGAGCGGCAGCTGCAGCTCGTGCTCAGCGGGATGCAGCGTCGTGCGCTGCTGCTCGGCTGAGCAACGGCGGCGGGCGGCGTTACTAGGCCGTGCGCTCGAGTGGCGGCGGCAGCACCTGGGCCAGCGCTGCCGCCAAGCCCTGGTAGTCGAGCGGCTTGAACAGCAGCTGCGCGATGCCGCGCTCCTCCAGCGCCTCGGGCGTCAGCGTCGCGCTGTAACCGGTCGCGAGGATTACCGGCAGATTCGGCCGCAGGCGTAGCACGTCTCCGGCCAGGTCGAGTCCGGTGCGCCCGGGCATGGTCAAGTCGGTGAGCAAGACGTGGAACGTGTGCGGCTCGGCCTGGAACGCGCGCCAGGCCGCCTGCGGATCTTGAAAGACATGAGGTGTGTAACCCAGGCGGGTGAGCGTCTGCTTGGCCGCCACGCACAGGGCCGCCTCGTCGTCGACGAACAGCACGTGCTCGCCGTGACCTAGCGGCACGTTCACGAGCGCCTCGTTCAGCGGCAACTCCGCCGCCGCCAACGCCGGCAAATAGACGCAGAACGTGGTGCCGCGGCCGGGTTCGCTGTCTACGGTGATGACGCCCTCGTGCTCCTTGACGATGCCGTGCACCACGGCCAGCCCCAGCCCGCTGCCCTCGCCCGAGCTCTTGGTGGTGAAGAACGGCTCGAAGATGCGCGACAGCACGTGTGGTTCCATACCTTGCCCGTCGTCGGTCACGCTCAGCTTCAAGTACTGCCCCGGCCGCAAATCGAGGTGCGGGCTGACGGCGCCTTCCGCCAGCGTGTAGCGAGAGAGCTCGAGCCGCAACACGCCGCGGCCCTTCATGGCGTGGCTGGCGTTGGTGCACAGGTTCATCAGCACCTGGTGTACCTGCGCGGGGTCGCCCAGCACCTCCGGCAGGTTGTCAGCGACGTGCTCGCGCAGCTCGATCGTGGCCGGCAGCGTGGCGCGCAGCAGCTTGACCGCGTCGGTGTACACCGGAGAGAGCGAGATGCTGCGGCGCTCCTGTGGTTGCTGGCGGCTGAAAGACAAGATTTGCTGCACCAGCTTGGCCGCGCGGTTGCTGCTCTTCATGACCTCGCCCAGCTGTGACTGGAGCTCGGCGTTGCTCGGGTTGTCGAGCTGCGCGATCTGCGTATAAGCAACGATCGCCGACAAGATGTTGTTGAAGTCGTGGGCGATACCGCCCGCCAGCGTGCCCAGAGACTCGAGCTTCTGAGCTTCGCGCAGCTGCTCTTGCAGCTGTCGATTGCGCAGCTCGGCCAGTTTTCGCTCGGTAATCACTTGCGTGAACATCACCAGCCCGCCGATGGCTCCGTCAGGGTTGTGCCAGGGACGCACCTCCCACTGCAGCCATTCTTGCCTGCCGTCGTCGCGCGGGAACGCGTCGTCGTCGTTGCGCTCTACAGCGCCCTTCAGCACGCGCTGGTGTACCTGCCGCCAGCGCTCCGGAATGTCGGGAAACACGTCGTAGTGCGAGCGCCCGACTATTTCTTGCCCCTGCAAGTGGTAGTCGGCGAGCCAGCGATCAGAGGCTTGCAAGTAGCGCATCTCGTTGTCGAACATGGCTACCGCCGCCGGCGTGTGCTTGACGAACTGCTGCAAGAGCGACGCATCGTGGCGGGAGGCTTGCTCGGCGCGCCGCAGCTCCGCGACGCTGGCCGCGAACAGCAGCGCGCTGCCGCTGGCAAAGCCCAGGTACGTTTGCAGCAGCAGGAGCTGCTCGTGCAACGTCTTGCCGCCCCAAGGCGAATGCCACATCCCGGAGCGCGTGCTCGAGATGGCGACGAGTGCCAGCAGCGCGAGCGCCAACGTGACGAAGCGCTGGCCGAGGCGCAGCGCCGGCCACGCGAGCAGCCCGAGCAGCACGTACGGGCCCGGCGACGCGCCGCCCCACAGCGACTCCCGCCGGAACGTGAGCCACGCTACTGCCGAGAACAGCGTCAAGAAACCGACCGCCTCCAGCCAGCGCGGCGCGCGCCAACTCGATCCCGGGCGCGCCCAGCACACCACGAGCGGTGTCACCATCAGCACGCCCAGGCCGTCACCCACCCAAAAATTGCGCTGTGTCGCCCAAAACGGCACGCCGTGCGCCAAAGTGATGCTGCCCGAGCCGAGCGCGCTGCCCACCATGCAGGCCGCGATCGCTGCGCAAACCAGCGCCGTCACTTCGCGCACGCGCTCGAAGGTGGCCCGCTCGGTGACCCGCTCCAAGAGCCAGCCGGCCAGAAAGAGCTCGAGCAGGTTCCCCGCCAGCGCGCCGATGCCTGCGGCGGCATCGCGCAGCGTGTGCAAGCTTCCGAACGCGAGCATGTTGCTGACCAGGCCGGTCAAGGCGAGCGTCGCGTAGAGCTGGAGCTTCCGCTCTTTGGGCGTGAGCAATAGCGCCGCCAGCGCGACGCCGCTCGCCGGCCACACCGTCGAGGTGCGCGTCGTCGGGTCGATGAAGAGCAGGCCGAGGTGGTACGCTACCGCGTACGCAAGCGCAGCACCGGCTAGCCAGTGCGCTCCTCTCGGTCGGGGCTCGGTCATGGACCCCAGAGCATCTCCGGAAGTCGGCCGACTCACAACCCGGCGCCGGGCTGCCTGGCGTTTTGTGGCTATTTTCCGGAGCTCGCCGCCGCGGTGCTCGAGCGTGCGGGCTTGGCCCTTACTTCACGTCGCTGCGCTCGAAGCACTTGATGTTGGTTTCGATGCGAAAGTTGCTTTCGGCGGTCTGGCGCTCCGCGTGGAAGATGTCCATCGCGTAGCTGCCACCGGGGGTGATGCCGAGGGTCGCTGCTTGCGCGTCGAAGTCGATGGTGCCCTGCAGCGCCTGGTGCTGGCCGCCCACGTCGAGCGCCAGCTTGCCGTTGACGAAGATCCACAAATCGTCGTCGCCGCGGAACGTGAAGGTTTGCTTGCCTTGGTAGGTGAACTTCACGTGAATTTCGGTCGTGAAGTGGTAGTTGTGCTGCTGACCGGGCGTATTGCCGAAGCCCTTGCCGTCGATGGGAAAGAAGGCGTTCGTGTCGTAAACGGAAACGCCCGAGCCCGGCGGATCTTCCACCAGCATCAGCTCACCCGGGATCTCCATGTTCACACCCGCGACGGTGTTGTACCACTGGTCGAAAGTAGCTCCGCTCTTGATAGCGTAGGTAATGGGACTGATGTCCCAGGGCACGCAGGTGCCGATGCCGCAGACGCCCATCGGGTTGGGATTGGCAGCCGTCCAACAGCCGGGACCGGCCACCATGCGGCGCTGCTTGCCGGTGCCAGCCGGCACCTGCGGCATCGCCTGCACCAGATCCGGCGCGCCCGTGTAGGCGCGCGGCTTGTTGTCGGTGCCGAGCGCCGGCTCCACCAGACCGCAACCCACGTCGTTCCAGCCCTTGTACACCGTGCCGTCGCTGTTCTTGATGCCGCGCGCCGAGGCTTCGAAGTCGTCGTGCCCGCCGCTCTCGCCGTATGCTTTGAAGTCGCGGTAGGTAACCGGCAGCACCTGACCGCAGGTATCCATCATCTCCGGCGTGTCCGTGACGTTGTCGCCCAGCACCGGCTGACTCGTGGAGCCGGAGGTACCCGTATTCAGGTTGGGGTTACCGGAACTAGTTCCAGAACCGTTACCGTTGTTGAGCTTGCTGCCCGAAGTGCCATCGCCGGCTGCCGAACACGCTGCGAGCGCGAGCGGAACGAGCGTCAGAGCCAGGGCGAACACGGAAAACGAGCGGTAGGACACGCGGAATCTCCTTGTGGGCGGCGTGGGCGAGCCGAGATAACAGCAGCGACTGGGTCCATCCTGACACCGATCGGGAACCGGTTCCAGGTGGTTCTCGGGCTCGTAGCCCCATTTGCCGTGCCAAGTCAGGCTCTCGTTGGGCGCGTTGGAGCAGAAAAATCCACCCAGGACCACCTGCCCCGAGTTGCTTGTGGGTAGGCCGAGTCTCGTCCGTAGCGAGGCCGCCCAGCTGGGCGGCCAGAAAAGGTCAGCGACCCTCCCGCCGGGCGGAGGGGGGCTCGTGGCCTAGTTATGCCGCAGCACGTCAATCACGAAGTCGAGCAGCTCGAGCACGTCGCCGGCGAGCCCGTGGCCGGTGGCGTGCACCTCGGTCAGCGCGGAGCCTGCGCCGCTACCCGCGGGCGCTTTGCCGGGTTGACCGAGGGTGGCTCGTGCCTTGGCCAGCCCACCGCGGCGAACGAAGGCGAGCACGCGCGGCAGCTCACCAGCATCGAAGAACGTGCCGTGCTTGGCGCACACGTCCACGATGATGCCGCTCGTGCCTCCAAAATTCTTGCGGTTCATCATGTCGCGGCAGATGGGGCAGCCGCGGTAGCGAACGGCGCTGTCGAGCGGGTTGCCGCGCGGAGCATCTGCCAGCGCCGCGACCGCGCGACCGAGCGCCTCGCGCTCCTCGATCAGCGCGCGAAGCAAATCGTGCGACACCATTTGCGCGCCGCAACGCTCGCAAGCTTGCAATACTCCGATGCTGGCCTTGAAAGAGCGCAGCGCCTCCTGGCAATCGGGGCAGACGGCTTCGCTCGCTTCTTCGTGGGGCAACAGGCCGAGCTCACGGCCACAGCCCCGACAGTGCAGGTCGCCCGGGTAGCTCAAGTCGAAGCAATGCGGGCAACGCAGCGTGGCAAGTTGCGTCGAGCAGTGGCGGCAAGTGCGCTCGCCGGCTCGCGCGAACGCGCCACACACCGGGCATTGGTAGACCTCAGCCTCGACCATGCCCACGAACGTTACTTTGCCATTGGCGCCCCGCGCCACCCGCCCTACGAAATTCGCATGGGCTTGCTGGTTCGCACTCTCCCGGTTCTGCTGCTCGTCGCCGGAGCCGCCTGCTCACGGCCCAGCGGCAACGGCAGCGCACCGCCCGCGGCCACGTCGGCGGCGGCGCCGCTCACGGTCGGCGCTCCCGCGCCACAAGTAACCTTTGCCTTGCATACCGGCGAGCACCTCAGCTTGTCGAGCCTGCGCGGCAAACCCGTCGTCGTCTACTTCTACCCGAAAGACGACACGCCCGGCTGCACGGTAGAGGCGCAAGAGATTCGCGATCTGTACGAGCAACTGCAGCACACCGGAGCCGTCATCATCGGCGTTTCTACGGACGCGGCCGACTCGCATCGCGCGTTCGTGCAAAAGCATGGGCTACCCTTCTTGCTCGCGTCGGACGAATCCGGAGAGATCGCCAAGGCCTTCGGTGTCGCGCTCAAGAACGGCCGCGCCACCCGACAAAGCTTCGTCATCGGGGCCGATGGGCGAATCAAGCGCACCTTTCCACAGGTCAATCCCAAGGGTCACGCGGCGGAGCTCTTGGCCGCGCTTTCGAGCTGAGCTGGCATTTCCGACAGCCATTCCGGCAGAAGCATTTTTCTAGCCACGGATTGGATTGAAACTCGTCATCTCTGACGGGGCGCGGACGCTACCATTTCAGCATGCGCCAGGTGTTTTCGCGCCTCCTCGTCGTGTGCGGCTGGTTGGCGTTCGCCTGCGCCAACGCCGAAAATGCGGAGCTCTCCCCCGACGAAGGCGACGATACCGGCGGCTCGACCACCATCGCCGGCAAGAGCGGTATCTCGGGCAGCACCAACACCACCTCAGGATCCGGGAACGTTGCCGGCAGTATCTCCGACGGTGGCAAGGGCGGCACCGGCTCGACGGCATTCGGCGGCACCGGTACGAGCGCCGGTACTACCTCGAGCGGCGGCACAACTTCGACGGCCGGCACCAGCAGCGGCGGCAAGGGCGGCACCGCGAGCGGCGGCACCGCAAGTGGTGGAACGGCCGGCGGCGGCACCACGAGCGGCGGTTCGGGCGGCACCGCTTCCGGCGGCAAGGGCGGCAGCGCGAGCGGCGGTGGTGGCAGCGGCGGAACGGCCGCGGGTGGTGGTGGCAGTAGCAGCGGCGGTTCGAGCTCGACGACGTGCGCGGGCGTGGCGGATTGGACCAGCACGACCTACCAAGTCGGCGATATCGTTGCGGACACGTGCATGGGCGTATTCGCTTCTCCGTGCACGTCTGGGCAAACGCACAAGTTCGAGTGCAATCCTCCGGCAGGAGCGCAAGCCGTAGCCTGGTGTCAGCAGCGCGAGCCCGGTGTCGGGAACGGTTGGGCCGAAGCCTGGGTGGATAAGGGCCAGTGCACGAAATAGCCTGAATGGGTGCGTCGACTTAGGGGGCGCCCTTCTCGGTCCCTGCAAAAGGTGGTTCCATGAGGGCCATGAGGCTCTTCCGTGCCGCCTTTCCGGCGTTCGCATTGTCGTGCTTGGCGGCGCTCGTGGCCTCGGCTTGCGGGAGCTCCAGTGGCTCGAACGTGAACGGCGGTGCTACCGGCGCCGACGGTACGGGCGCCAACGGGAGCGGCGCAAAGGGCACGGGCGCGAGCAGCAATATCGGTGGCTCCATCAATCTGGGGTTGGGCGGAGACAGCGAGACGATGACCGCCTCGGGAGCGAGCGCGATCGACGAGTGTGCGGGCGACACGATTCAGGCCGAGCGCATCCCGCTCGACATGTACGTGATGCTGGATGTATCGGGGTCGATGTTGGCGCCGACCGACGGCAATCCGGACGTTACCAAGTGGCAAGCGGTGAGCTCGGCGCTCGTCGACTTCGTGAGCGACAAGGCTTCCGACGGCTTGGGCATGGGCCTGCAGGTGTTTCCGATCCGGCACCCCGAAGCACCTGAATCGTGCAAGACGACCGCGGATTGCGGCACCCACTTTGGCGTTTGCTTCGCCAAGACGTGTTGGAACTATCCCGGTGGGCTCGTGCCTTGCGAAAAGAATAACGAATGCGGACTCTACGGTCCCTGCGTCACCTTTGGGCACTGCTCGGGGAACCAAGACTACGTTTGCCAGAACCCGACGGGGCAGAACTGCATCGACGAGAACAACATGCCGATCGGGACGTGCATGGCAACCCCGGCCAAGTGCACCATCAACGACGACTGTCGCTCTGCCACTTATGCGAAGGCTGCGGCTCCCATCGCCGAGCTGCCGGGCGCGCAGGCGGGCTTGGTCAAAGTCATCAACGCGGCGATGCCGGAGGATGGTTTGACTCCGACGGGACCGGCGCTCACGGGGGCGCTGCAACAGGCCAGCACGTGGGCCAAAGCGCACACCGATCATCAAGTCGTTGCGGTGCTGGCCACCGATGGCATTCCGACCATCAAAGCGGCCGGCCAGTATTGCGAGGGCATCACGGACATGTCGTCCGTCGCGGACATCAACGCAGTTGTCGACGTGGCCGGCAGCGGCTTCCGCAGCAAGCCCTCGATCTCCACGTTCGTGATCGGGGTTGCCAGTCCTGATGACGTGGCGGCCGGCGCTCCCGACGTGCTCGACGCGATCGCCAAGGCGGGCGGCACGACTCAAGCCTTCATCGTCAATACGCAAAACGACGTTCAAACCGAGTTCCGCAACGCCCTGAACAAGATCCGCGCCGCGGGGCTTTCGTGCGATCTGGCCATTCCGACGCCGCCCGCCGGTCAGACGCTCGACTTCGGTCTCGTCAATGTGCAGTTCGACGACGGCAGCGGCCCGAAGACGCTCGGCAACGTGCAGAGCGAAGCAGATTGCGGGAACGAGGCGCGCTGGTACTACGACGTGGATCCGAAGGTCGGCATGCCGACGCGCATCCTCACGTGCCCGGCGGCGTGCGACGCTTTCAAGAAGACCGACATGGGCTCCGTCAAAATCGTGCTCGGCTGCGAGACCGAAGTGGTCGTGAAGTAAGGCAAAACAAGCGCCGTTTGACGACGGGCGGCCGCCTCCTCTAAGTGTTGGAGCATGGCGAGATTTGCGACTCGGGGCGTCGTGTGCGGTTATGCCTTGCTTGGTTGCTCAGCACTGCTGAGCTCTTGTGGAGACAGCTCGAGCGGCTCGAATCCGGCGGGCGGCACCGGCAGCGGCGCGGAGGCCGGCAACGGCGACGACACCTCTGGTAGCGGCGGCACGACGAACCACGGCGGCAGCGGCACGGCTGGCAAGGCTATGGCTGGTAGCAGCACGGGCGGCTCTGCGCAGGCCGGCACCACCAACAACCAGGGTGGCGAAGCGCTTGGCGGCAGCCCGACTGAAACAGGCGGCGAAGGCCCAGGGCCGAGCGGCGGCGGACAGCCGGGCGGCGAAGCGGGTGCCGGCAACGGCGACGCGGGCGCCGGTGGCGACGGCGGCGTGCCGATCCCCAAGGTTTGCACCACGGACGCGGACGGCGACGGCTACGGCGTCGGCGATGGCTGCGCGGGGCCGGATTGCGACGACGCGAATCCGCTCATCAACCCCGGCATGCTCGAGCTGGCCGACGACGACCAGGACAACGACTGTCAGGGAGGCGACATCAAAGCCAGCGGCGGCGTCGGCTACTACGTCGACGGCAGCGATCCCGATTGCAGCGACGCGCAGAACGCGACCGGCTCCAAGGACACGCCGTATTGCACCATCGAGCTCGCCGTCGTGAAGGCCTACCAAGCGACCACCGCCGACGACAAAGTCGGCCGCAGCATCTTCGTCGCGCAAGGTACCTACCCGAACACCGTGGGCACGCCGAGAAGCATGCGACTTTACGGCGGCTACGATTCCGCCGACTGGAGCTACGACCCCGTCAACAACGTCACCACCATCGGCGGCGCCGACGTGATGCAAGATCTGGACGGCTTCAAAGGCGTCGAGATGTGGCTCAACGTCAACGGCTCCGCCAGCGTCGCGGTTCAGGGCTTTCACATCACGGGCGGCAAGCGCGCGGGTGCGCCCATCAAGGCTATCGAAATCAACAGCGCCGGGAAGGTCGAGCTTTACGACAACGTCATCGTGGCAGGAGAGGGCTACCAGACGCTCGGCGTGAACATCTTCGGAAGCGACAAGAATGATCCGACGACCAGCAACGTGTGGCTGATCCAGAATCGCATCAGCGCGGGCGTACCCACCGACAGCAGCAACTACGGCTTGAACAACCTGGGTACGGCCGTGCTGTGGGGCAACGTCATCGACATGGCGCAGGGCAAGAGCGGCAGCTTCGGCGCAGCCGTGCAGAACTACGGCACGATGACGCTCGTCAACAACGTGCTGAACGGCGGCGACTACGGCGGGGGCGTCGACGCCAGCTACGGCTTCATCAACTCCAAGGCCGACGGCTTACCCAATCCGGGCCAAGCATTCGCGTACCACAACGTTATTTTCGGCGGCCGCGGCAGCGCGAGCTCGGTGGGGGTGAGCAACAATGCCAGCCTCACGCTCGTGAACAACGTGCTCGGCGACCGCACGCCGGGGCCGCTCACGTTCGCGCAGAAGCCAACCTCGCTCGCGCTCCCGCTCGACGTCGGCTTTGCCAATTCGACTTACGTGAGTGGCAACGACCTCTTCAACCTCATCTATTCCGACGAGGTGAGCCCACCCAACGTCGGCGCCAACCGCCACCTGTTCGAGTACGCGGACAACCAGGCGCACCCGGTCGACGACCTGGCGGTCGTGAACGCCTGCCTGTGGACGGGCTGCACCGAAGGTGGCGGCGCCAACGTCGCGCTCGTCCCCGGCTTCACGGCGGACTTTCACCTCGCCGACGGCTCCCTGCTGATCGGCGCTGGCGTGTTGGCCGGGCACGCCGCGGCGAACGGCCTCCCCAACGTCGACATCGATGGGCAGCAGCGGCCGATCGGCACCCAAGACATCGGCATCGACGAACGCTGAGCGAGCAGCGCTTTGATTTTCAGAGAGCCGACGATGGCGCGCCGACCCCAGTCGACCGCGAAATCATTGAGGATTCCGCGTCGCACTTGCGACTAGTTGCTTTCGACCGGAAGGGCACCGCCGCCAGCGGGCGCCAGGTCCCCATGGAGAAAAGCGTGCCAAAGTTTGCCCAAAGGCTTGCCTAGGCGGGGGGCCTTTGCTACGAAGCGCGTCCCCTTAGCTGGCCTACCAACGTGGGCTAGCCAGCCGCCACCAGGGCGGCGCGCGGCGGGTCCCCCCGGACCTCTCAATGCCGCGGCCCCTCGGAGGCGGATGTCGGAGCGCCGGCAGTCGTCGCTCCGGGGGTCGACAAGTCTCACGGAGAAACTGTCGCCATGATTAGTAGCGCCAAAGCCAATTATCAAAGGATCAGTCCGCGCAAAGCCCGGATGATCGTGAACTTGATCCGGGGACGTGATGCGAGCGAGGCCATGCAGCTGCTCGACTTCACCTTCAAGGCCGGCGCCCCCTTCTTGAAGAAGCTGATCGCGAGCGCTGTCGCCAACGCGAAGCAGAAGAACCCCAGCATCGACGTCGACACGCTGTTCATCAGCCGTGCGAGCGCCGACAAGGGTCCGAACTCACATCTGCGCCGCTGGCGGCCGCGCGCTCAAGGTCGCGCGACCCAAATCCAGAAGGGCGTGACCCACATCAACATCGAGCTGGATCAGCGCTGAGGCGCTGCCAAGCCAGCTGCAGCCAAGAGTAAACCATGGGACAAAAAACTCATCCTTATGGCTTCCGTCTAGGTGTCATCAAGACCTGGACCAGCAAGTGGTACGAAGACAAGCAGTACCAAGACTGGCTGCACCAAGACATCCGCATCAAGCGGGCCGTCAAGGAGTACCTCTACAACGCGAACGTCGCGTCGGTAGAGGTCGAGCGCGCTGCCAACAAGGCCAAGATCATCGTGTACACGGCGCGCCCGGGCATGGTGATCGGCAAGGGTGGCAAGGGCATCGAGATCCTCAAGACGGGTAACCTCGACACCGCCGCCAAGGGTGAGACCAAGTTCCCCGGCGTGCAGTCCTTCACGGACAACGAGGTGTTCATCGACGTGCAAGAGGTGCGCAAGGCCGAGACCAACGCGCAGCTCGTCGCCGAGAACATCGCCACGCAGCTCGAGCGTCGCATCGCCTTCCGCCGCGCCATGAAGAAGGCGCTGCAGACGGCGATGAAGTTCGGCGCCAAGGGCGTGCGCGTTCGTTGCGCCGGTCGCCTCGGCGGCGCCGAAATGGGTCGCGTCGAGACGTACCGCGAGGGTCGCGTGCCCCTGCACACGCTGCGCGCCGACGTGGACTTCGGCCTGGCCGAAGCCCGCACCACTTACGGCGTCATCGGCGTCAAGGTTTGGATCTTCAAGGGTGAAGTCTTGCAGCGCAAGGCTCGCCGTATCCCGGAGTGATGCGCCATGAGCCAGATGTCTCCCAAGCGGACGAAGTTCCGCAAACAGCAAAAGGGTAAGAACCGCGGCGTGGCCTGGAAGGGCTCCGACGTGTCGTTCGGCGACTTTGCGCTGCAGGCCGTCGACCACAGCTACGTCACCGCTCGCCAGATCGAGGCGGGTCGTATGGCGATTCAGCGCCACGTGAAGCGCGCTGGCAAGCTCTGGATCCGCATCTTCCCGGACAAGCCCATCACCAAGAAGCCGCTCGAAGTCCGCATGGGCTCCGGTAAAGGCGGCGTCGAGGGTTACGTCGCGGTGGTCAAGCCCGGTCGCGTCCTGTTCGAGATCGCCGGCGTCCCCGAGGCAGAAGCCCGCCAGGCGTTCAAGCTCGCGGCCAGCAAGCTGCCGCTCACCACCAAGTTCCTCGCGCGGAGCGCACTCTGATGAAATCGAAAGACCTGCGTGAGCGGTCGACCGAGGACCTGACGGCGCTGAAGGCGTCGATGTCCAAGGATCTTTTCTCTCACAAGATGAAGAACTTCACGGGTCAGCTCGACGACACGAGCCTGATCAACAAGACCCGCAAGGACATTGCGCGCATCGAGCTCTTGCTCAGCGAGCGTGCTGCCAAAGGAGCCAAGTCGTGAGCGAGACCGACGCCAACGCGGAAAAGAACAGCCCGCCCGTCTATCGCCGCAAGCTCATCGGTCGCGTCTCCAGCGACAAGATGGACAAGACGGTGGTGGTCGAGGTCGTGCGCTTCAAGCGCGACACCATGTACAAGAAGTACGTGCGTGTCCGTAAGAAGTACAAGGCCCATGACGAGACCAACCAGTACAAAACTGGCGATCGCGTCGAGATCGAAGAGCATCGTCCGCTCTCGGCCGAGAAGCGCTTCATCGTCACCCGTCTCATCACGCGTCCCGCGTCGGAGCTCGGCTGATCCATGATCCAAACGCAAACCTTCCTGGACGTGGCCGACAACAGCGGCGCCAAGCGCGTGCAGTGCATCAAGGTGCTGGGCGGCTCGCGTCGTCGTTACGCGCACCTGGGTGACGTGATCGTCGTCAGCATCAAAGAAGCTCTGCCGGGCAGCAAGGTGAAGAAGGGCGATACGGCCAAGGCCGTCGTCGTTCGCACCGCCCGCGAGTGCCGCCGCCCCGACGGCAGCTACATCAAGTTCGACGACAACAGCGCGGTGCTGATCAACGCCCAGCTCGAGCCGGTCGGAACCCGCATCTTTGGACCGGTTGCCCGCGAGCTCCGCGGCAAGAAGTTCATGAAGATCATCTCGCTAGCGCCGGAGGTGCTGTGATGAACCGCCTCGTCGTCGGTACCGAAGTGATCGTCATCCGCGGCAACGACAAGGGCAAGCGCGGCAAGGTTGCTCGCCTGCTCAAGGACAAGGACCGCGTCGTGGTCGAGGGCATCAACCAGGTGAAGCGTCACCTGAAGCCCACCCCCCAACGCCAGGGCGGCATCCTCCAGGTCGAGGCTGCGCTCCCGGTTTCGCACGTCATGCCGGTGGACCCCGAGTCCGGCAAGCCGACCCGCGTCAAGGCGAAGGTCGAAGGCGACAAGAAGAGCCGCGTTGCCAAGAGTGGCGCGGTGCTCGCCGTCGCGAAGGAGAGCTGAGTCATGTCCGAGAACGTTAGCCCCCGCCTCCAGGGCAAGTACAAGAAGGACGTAGTTCCGGCGCTGATGAAGCGCTTCAGCTACAGCAACGTGATGCAGGTTCCGCGGCTCAAGAGCATCGTGCTCAACATGGGCCTCGGCGAAGCAGTCGGTAACCCGAAGCTGGTCGACGCCGCCGTCGCCGAGCTCACGCAGATCACCGGTCAGAAGCCGGTCGTGACCCGCGCCAAGAAGAGCATCGCGACCTTCAAGCTGCGTGAGGGTATGCCGATCGGTGCCAAGGTCACGCTGCGCCGCGAGCGCATGTGGGAGTTCCTGGATCGCTTGACGACCCTGAGCCTCCCGCGCGTGCGCGACTTCCGCGGCGTCAGCCCCAAGGCTTTCGACGGCGCGGGCAACTACACGCTCGGCCTCAAAGAGCAAATCGTCTTCCCGGAGATCGACTTCGACAAGGTCGAGAAGATCAAGGGCATGAACATCACCTTCGTCACAACCGCCGAAACCGACGAGGAAGCCAAGGAGCTTCTCGCCAACCTCGGCATGCCGTTCAGGAGCTAACGATGGCACGCGCTTCACAGTGGGCCAAAGTCAACCGTCCGCCCAAGTTCTCTACCCGTGTCGTCAACCGCTGCAAGGTTTGTGGCCGTTCGCGCGCGGTTTACCGCGACTTCGGGTTGTGCCGCATGTGCTTCCGCCTCCTCTCGCTCAAGGGCGAGATCCCGGGCGTAACGAAATCGAGCTGGTGATCCCATGATGACCGATCCGATTGCAGACCTGCTCGGCCGCATTCGCAACGCGGCCTTGGCGCGCCATGAGCTCACGCGGATCCCCGCGAGCAAGCTCAAGAAGAGCGTCGCCGAGATCCTCAAGCAAGAGGGTTACGTCGCGGACGTTCGTCAGGAAGAGTGGGGCCCCAAGAAGCACCAGACCCTGACCATCGTCCTCAAGTACAGCACGACCGGCACCAACGAACGCACGAGCGCCTTCCAGGGCATTCGCCGCGTGTCGCGCCCCGGCCGCCGCGTGTACGTGGGCCACGACCAAATTCCGCGCGTGCTGTCGGGTCTCGGGATCTCGATCCTGAGCACCTCGCACGGGCTGATGACCGACAAGGAAGCGCGTCGCCAGAAGGTGGGCGGCGAGCTTCTGTGTGAGGTGTGGTGATGGCTACCGCAACTCCCGAAGTCCGTCTCTCTCGCGTCGGCAAGCGCCCGGTGAGCATCCCCAAGGGTGTGACCGTGAACCTGTCCGACAAGAAGCTCGACGTGCAGGGCCCCAAGGGCAAGCTGTCGATCCCGCTCCCGGGCCAGGTGATCGCGAAGAAAGATGGCGAAGCCATCAGCTTCACGAGCTCCGCTCCCGGCCGCGACGGCGCCCGTCTGCAGGGCCTCGCTCGTGCCCTCTTCGCCAGCGCCGTCAAAGGCTCGGCGGAAGGTTACGAGAAGGTGCTCGAGCTGGTCGGCACCGGTTATCGCGCCGAAGTGAAGGGCAAGGTCATCACACTGGCGCTCGGCTTCTCGCACCCGACCAACGTCGAGGTGCCGGCCTCCGTCACGGCGGTCGTCCCGCCGGACTCGAAGGGCACGCAGCTCGTGCTCACCTCCGCCGACAAGGCGCTGCTCGGACAGCTCGCGGCCAGCATCCGCGATCTTCGTCCGCCAGAGCCCTACGGTGGCAAGGGCATCCGTTACCGCGGCGAAAACATCCGTCGCAAGGCCGGTAAGGCCGCCAAGGGCAAGGGTAAGTAACCATGGCCAAGCTCACGGGTCGGGAGCGCCGCAAGCTCCGCATTCGCAGCAAGATCAGTGGCACCACAGAGCGTCCGCGCCTGAGCGTGTTCCGCACCGGTCGCCACATCTACGCGCAGGTCGTGGTCGACGACGACGGTCGGACGCTCGCCGCAGCTTCCACGCTGTCCGGCGACCTGAAGAATACGCTCGGCGAAGACAACAAGACCGACAGCGCCAAGAAGGTCGGCGCGCTGATCGCCAAGATCTGCCTCGAGAAGAAGATCGAGAAGGTCGTGTTCGATCGCAACGGCTACCTGTACCACGGCCGCATCAAGGCCCTGGCCGAAGCGGCGCGCGAAGCCGGGCTCAAGTTCTGAGGATTTAAGATGGCGATCGACAATATCGACGAAGAAAAGCTCAAAGAGCGCGTCATCCACATCAACCGCGTCGCGAAGGTCGTGAAGGGCGGTCGCCGCTTCAGCTTCAGCGCGCTGGTGGTGGTGGGCGACGAGTCCGGTCACGTCGGCGTGGGTCTCGGCAAGGCGAACGAAGTTCCCGAAGCCATCCGCAAAGGCAACGACCAGGCTCGCAAGAACATGTTCAAGGTGCCGATGGTCGGCAGCACGGTGCCGCACGACGTGATCGGTCACTTCGGTGCCGGCCGCGTGCTGCTCCGCCCGGCTGCTCCGGGTACGGGCGTCATCGCCGGCGGCGCGGTGCGCGCCGTCGTCGAGTCGGCGGGCATTCACGACATCTTGAGCAAGTGCCTGGGCACGACCAACAAGCACAACGTGGTGAACGCCACCATCGCCGCCCTGCAGATGCTCCGCTCCGCGGAGAAGGTCGCCGGCGCTCGCGAGATGGCCACCGACCACGTCGCCGGCGACTACCCGGTCGCGGCCATGGCCAGCCACGCTGGTGAAGCCTCGTCGATCGTCTCCAACAAGGTGGCGAGCGGCGGCACGGGAGCCACGTCATGAGCAAGCTGCTCGTCACCCAAACCGTTAGCGTGATCGCCCGCCCGCACACCACGCGCGCGGTGATCAAGGGTCTGGGCCTGCGCGGTCCGGGCTCGAGCGTCACGGTGGAGAACACTCCGTCGTTCCGCGGCATGATCAAGAAGGTGCTCCACCTGGTGAAGGTGGAGGAGAAGAAGTCATGAGCACGATCCTTTCTCGCCTCGCTCCCCCCGCCGGTTCGGTCAAGACGTCCAAGCGTCTCGGTCGCGGTGTCGGTTCGGGTCTGGGCAAGACCTGCGGCAAGGGCATGAAGGGCCAGAAGGCCCGTCACGGCGGCAACTTCGGTAAGCTGCACTTCCAGGGCGGCCAGACGCCGATCCAGCGTCGCCTGCCCAAGCGCGGTTTCCGCGTGCCGTTCCCCGTCACCACGGTGGCCATCAACCTCGCGGACCTCGAGCGTTTCGACGCCGGCGCGACCGTCAACGAAGCAGCGCTGCGCGCGGCTCGTCTGGTCCAGGGCCGTGACGTGTTGGTGAAGATCTTGGGCGACGGCGAGCTCAGCAAGAAGCTCACGGTCGAGGCTCACAGCTTCAGCGCCTCGGCCAGCGAGAAGATCGCCAAGGCTGGCGGCAAGGCCGTGGTCATCGAGACGACGGTTCCGGCCAAGACGGCTGCCGCGAGCTAAGCTGAGCCCCCATGGCAGCACTTGCGGGCTTTTCGAACATTGGCAAGGTGCCGGAGCTGCGCCGGCGCATCATCTTTACGCTCATCGTCGTCGCGATTTATCGCATCGGCGTATTCGTGACGACGCCGGGCGTCGATCGCGTCGTCATGCATCAGGCCATGAAGGCCCAGGGCGGTTTGCTCGGGCTCTTCAACCTGTTCTCGGGCGGCGCGCTCGCGAACTTGAGCATCTTCGCGCTCGGCATCATGCCCTACGTGTCAGCCAGCATCATCATGCAGCTGATGGGCCTGGTGAGTAAGCAGGTCGAGGAGCTCAAGAAGGAAGGCGAGGCCGGTCGCCGCAAGCTCGAGCAATGGACGCGCTACGGCGCGGTAGCGTTGTCGATCTTTCAGTCATTCTTCCTGGCGCTCTCGCTCGAGCACATGAACAACGGCGATGTCGCGGGCGGCGCAACCAGCGGCGACATCGTGACCGATCCAGGTTGGAGCTTCCGCCTGTTGACGGTGCTCACGCTGACCACCGGCTCGTCGCTATTGATGTGGCTCGGCGAGCAAGCGACGGAACGCGGCATCGGCAACGGCACGTCGATGATCATCTTTGCCAGCATCGTGAGCGGCATTCCTGGCGGTATCACGAGCTACTGGCAAGGCAGTGGTGGTGACATCCAACCGCTGACCATCGCCATCTTGCTCGGCGTGCTCCTGGTGAGCATCGCCATGGTCGTGTTTTTCGAGCGCGCTCAGCGCCAGATTCCGATTCAGTACTCACGCCGCCAAGTGGGGCGCCGCGTGTATGGCGGTCAGACCGCACACCTGCCGCTGAAGGTGAACATGGCGAGCATGATCCCGCCGATCTTCGCCTCCAGTTTGCTGATGTTCCCGGCCACGCTCGCCAACATGAACATCCCGGGCATGCAGGTATTCAGCTCGCTGCTCAACCGCGGCGACTGGCTGTTCCACGTCTGCTTCGGCGCGCTGATCGTCTTCTTCTCCTTCTTCTACACCGCCGTCACGTTCCAACCGGTAGACGTCGCGGACAACCTGAAGAAGCAGCAAGCGAATATCCCCGGCATCCGCCCCGGTCGCCAAACGGCAGAGTACATCGACCGCGTGCTGACCCGCCTCACCACGGGTGGCGCCGCGTACATGGTCGTGATCTGCACGGTTCCGTCGTTGGTGGCGCAAGCGTTCCGCATCCCGTTCCAGTTCGGCGGCACCAGCTTGATCATCGTCGTGGGCGTCGCGCTCGAGACGGTCAACCAAATCGAGGCGCACCTCATCACGCGCAGCTACGAAGGGCTCACGGGTCCGCGCATGACTCGTCTCTCCGGACGGAGGCCCGCGTGAGGCTGATTCTCCTCGGAGCTCCGGCCAGCGGCAAAGGCACGCAGGCTTCGGTCCTCACCGACAAGTTCGGTGTGCCCAAGATCTCGACCGGCGACATGCTGCGCGCCGCCCTCAAGGCCGGCACCCCCCTCGGCAAAGAGGCGGAGAAGTACATGAGCTCCGGCGGCCTGGTGCCGGACTCGGTCGTCATCGGCCTGGTCGAAGAGCGGCTCAAAGAAGCGGACGCACAAAAGGGCTTCATCCTCGACGGCTTCCCCCGCACCGTCCCTCAGGCGGAGGCGCTCGAGGCGCTGCTCAAACGTTTAGGTACTCCTTTAGATTTTGTCGTCCAAATCGACGTCCCCCGGGAGCTTTTGCTGGAGCGCGCCACGCTCCGCCGGACGGACAAACGGACTGGACAAATCTACCACCTCAAGTACAGTCCGCCGCCCCCGGACGCCGAGCTCGAACATCGGGCCGACGACCAGGAAGAAACCGTCAAGAAGCGCCTCGATGCATACGACGCGCAGACGGCGGCGCTGCTCCCGCACTACGAAGCGCGTGGACAGCTCAAGCGAATCGATGGGGTTGGTACTCCTGCCGAGATCACCAACCGAATGCTTTCCCAGATTGCCGGCTGAGCCGGAGAGAAGAACGGAGGATCGAAACGAAGGAAAAGACTGAAGCTGGCATCATCGAAGAGGTTCTACCGAGCGCAATGTTTCGGGTCCGCCTCGACGATGGTCGCAAGGTTCGCGCGGGAGTTGTTCCCGCTCTCCGCCACGCAGTCGTGAGACTCATCAGTGGCACGCGAGTCAGCGTCAAACTTTCCGAGCTCGATCCCAACCGCGGTCAAATCACCGAAACGATTTGAGGCACGTCATGAAGGTCCGTCCCAGCGTCAAGAAAATCTGTGAGAAGTGCAAGATCGTGAAGCGCCGCGGTGTGCTGCGCATCATCTGCGACAACCCCCGTCATAAGCAGCGTCAAGGTTAATCATGGCTCGTATTGCTGGTGTCGATCTTCCCCGCCGCAAGGCAATTGCTTACGCCCTGCCGTACATCTACGGCATCGGTGACGCGACCGCGAAGCGGATCTGCAAGACCGCGAACATCCCGGAGACCCGCAAGGTCGACGAGCTGAGCGAAGCCGACATCAAGGCCATCCGCGACGCCATCGATGCTTCGATCAAGGTCGAGGGCGACGCCCGTCGCGAGGTGCAGGCCAGCATCAAGCGTCTGATGGACCTCGGTTGCTACCGCGGCCTGCGTCACCGCAAGTCTCTCCCGGTGCGCGGCCAGCGTACCCGCACCAACGCGCGTACCCGCAAGGGCCCGCGCAAGAACCTCGGGCGCCGCGCCTGATCGGAACCTAGCCAATGGCAACTCCCGCAACCGCTACCAAGGGCCGCCCGGCCAAGAAGCCCGTCAAGAAGAACATCTATACGGGCATCGTCCACATCCAGTCGACCTTCAACAACACCATCGTCACCATCACCGACGTGAACGGTGCCGTCATCTCTTGGGCCAGCGCCGGGTCGCGCGGCTTCAAGGGTTCCCGCAAGAGCACGCCCTTCGCGGCGCAGCTCGCGGCAGAAGAGGCGTCGCGTCGTGCGCAAGAGCACGGCCTGCGTTCCGTCGCGGTGTTCGTGAAGGGTCCGGGCGCGGGTCGCGAGTCTGCGTTGCGCGCTCTGCAGCAAGCTGGTTTCAAGGTCACGCTGATCCGCGACGTGACGCCGATTCCCCACAACGGTTGCCGGCCGCCCAAGCGCCGTCGCGTGTAGTTTTAGAGGAAGACCTAGATGGCTCGTTACATTGGTGCCGTTTGCAAGATCTGCCGCCGCGAAGGCGGCAAGCTCTACCTCAAGGGTGAGCGCTGCTTCAGCGAGAAATGCGCTGTTGGCCGCCGCCCGTACCCGCCGGGCCAGCATGGTCAGGCGCGCATCAAGCTCAGCGAGTACGGCCTGCGTCTCCGCGAAAAGCAAAAGATGCGGCGTATCTACGGCCTGCTCGAGAAGCAGTTCGCTGGTTACTACGTGCAAGCGACTCATCTCAAGGGCCGCACCGGTGAAGAGATGCTGGGCCTCATCGAGCGCCGCCTCGACAACGTCGTGTTGCGTATGGGCTTGGCTTCCAGCCGCGCTCAGGCCCGCCAGCTCGTGCGCCACACGCACGTCAAGGTGAACGGCAAGTACGTCAACATCCCGAGCTACACGGTCAACCCGAACGACAAGATCGAGATCGAGGAAGCCGCGAAGAAGATCCCCTTCATCGCTGCAGCCCTCGCGGCCGCTGGCAACCGTCAGCAGGCGAGCTGGATCGAAGTCGACAAAGAGAACTTCAGCGGCACGTTCAAGGGCATGCCGGTTCGTGACGAGATGAACGAGCCGAGCGTCCGTGAGCAGTACGTCGTCGAGTATTACTCGCGCTAATGGTTTTGGGTCCCTACCCAAAACGCAGCAACTGAAGCAAGACGCAGACGACTGATAGTGACAGAGCTCGGAAACGAGCTGAACGCGGGCAGGCCGCGGGAACGATGGGAGGAGCGGTTTCCACCATCGTTCCGGGACGGCCGCGCGAACCCTGAAACGAAGAAGGAGAGCATCGAATGGTAACGCAAATGATGAGCCGTAACTGGCGCGACCTGATCCGTCCGAAGGCGATCACGCTCGACCCCGAGTCGAACAACGAGATTTACGGCAAGTTCACGTGCGAGCCGCTCGAGCGCGGCTTTGGCATCACGATCGGCAACTCGCTGCGCCGCGTGCTGCTCGCTTCGCTTCAGGGTGCAGCGATCACCGCGGTGAAGATGGAGGGCGCGCTCCACGAGTTCACCACGATTCCGGACGTCGTCGAAGACGTGACGGACATCATCCTCAACCTCAAAGAGGTGGTGTTCAAGGCGGAGTCGCCCAAGACCTACACCGTGCGTCTCGAGAAAGAGGGCCCCGGGCCCGTTCTCGCCGGCGACATCAAGGTGACCGACGGCCTCACGGTGCTCAACCCGACGCACCAGATCGCGACGCTCGACAAGAAGGGCCCGCTGTCGATGGAGCTCACGGTCAACGTGGGCCGCGGCTACGTCTCCGCCGAGCGCAACAAGAGCCCGACGATGTCGATCGGCACCATCCCGATTGACGCGCTGTTCTCGCCGATCCGCAAGGTGAACTACACCGTGCAGAACGCGCGCGTCGGCCAGGTCACCGACTACGACAAGCTCGTGCTCGAGGTGTGGACCAACGGCGCCGTGCGTCCGGTCGACGCTGTCGCCTTCGCCGCGAAGATCCTCAAGGAGCAGCTCTCCATCTGGATCAACTTCGAAGAGAGCGAAGAGACGAGCTACCACGTCGGTGGTGGCGACGAAGAGCCGCTGAACGAGAACCTGTTCCGCTCGGTGGACGAGCTCGAGCTGAGCGTGCGTAGCGCCAACTGCCTCCAGAACGCCAACATCACTCTGATCGGCGAGCTGGTGCAGAAGACCGAGCAAGACATGCTCAAGACCAAGAACTTTGGTCGCAAGTCGCTCAAAGAAATCAAAGAGATCCTCTCCACGATGGGCCTGGGTCTCGGCATGAAGTTCGACAACTGGCCCGGCATGCTCGAGCGTTGGAAAGCTCAGCAAGCCCAGGGCTGAGACTGAAGGAATCGTACGATGAGGCACCGTAACGCCGGGCGGCAATTCAGCCGCAACACCAGCCACCGCAAGGCGATGTTCCGCGCGCTCACCGCTAACCTGGTGGCGCACGAGCGCATCGAGACCACCGACGCCAAGGCCAAAGAGCTGAAGCGCGTGGCGGAGCGGCTCATCACTCACGCCGTCCGCTTGGGCGACGTGGCCTACACGCCGCAAGACAAGCTGAGCGCCGCCGACAAGGCCAAGCGCCAGGCTGCCCAGCAGCACATGGGCCGCTTCCTACGCCGCTTCGCGGTCGTGAAGCAGTCCGGTGAAGACGTGAAGATCGACCTGGTCGAGAAGGTGTTCCTCGACCTGGCTCGCCGCTTCAAGGGTCGTCCCGGCGGTTACACGCGTATCATCAAGCTCGGCCACCGTCGCGGCGACAACGCCCCGATGGCGCTGGTCGAGTTCGTGGTCGAAGCTGGCGAGGCTCACAAGCCTGGCAAGAAGACCAAGGCAGATGGTGCCGAGAAGCCGGCCAAGAAGGCCGCCAAGAAGAGCGAAGGCACCGAGAAGAAGGCGTCCAAAAAGGCCGCCGCCAAGACCGCGGGCTGAAAGCTCGGCACCGCGCCAAGGCGCTGTCGGATTCGTCCGGCGGCGCCTTTTCGCGTTTCGGTGCGCCATCAGAGTCCGAAGCCGAAGGCCGCGCCCACGTAGGCCATGGTGCGTCGCACTTCGATGGGCGTGTCGTACTCGTCGCTCGTGGGGTCGACGGTGTTGGCGTTGGGGTTCATCAGGTTTGCCAGCCCCAACAAGACGCGCAAGTGACGGCGGCTCCAGATCGGGGCGCGCTCGTCCTGTTGCTCCGCGACCACACTCGGCGCTCGGGGTGGCGACGACTGTGCCGCCACCCCGGAAGCGCTCGCCCACGCCGCTGCCAGCCACCAAGTTGACCGCATGCTTGGCATGACAGCAACGGGCGTGCCGCGCACGCCAGCGTGTTTGCCGCCGCTACTGCGCCGCCTGGCAGACGAAGAACGCGAAGCTTTCGCACACGCAGCCGGGCTCGCCGCCCTTGCACGCGCAATCCTGGCCGCAGCTGCAATTGGTACCGGCGTAGACCGGCGTGCAGTCGCTGCGGTGCGTGCACGCGGCTTCGGTCTTGAGCTCACCGCACGTCTCTTCGTCGGCGGCCTGGCACTGTCCGGCGTCGTGGTCGCAATTGTAGCCGGCAGGGCAGTCCGGCTCGTCGTCGCACGACGTTGGGGCAGGTGTCGATGGTGCTGCGCCCGCTCCAGCTTCGCCGGTGTCGTCCGCGCCGGCGCAGTTGCCGACAGCGCCGCTTCCGCCGTGGGTGTTGCCCGCGCCGCCGCTGCTGGTGCCGCCATCGTCGGTCGCCTTGGTGCCAGCGTGTCCGGTGCTGCCTCCGTGGTGACTGCCGCCGAAGTCGTCAGCGAAGTCGTCGTCCTTCTTGCAGTCCTCGTAGTTTTCGACGTTGCACGCAAACAGCCCCAGAGAGCACACGAAGACAATGCCCATTATCCTGTTCATACTGATCTCCCGCGCCTGAGCGCTCTTTAAGCAAGGGGCGCACCTCTCCCGATCCGCCGACTGCGGAGGGTTAGCCACGCCCGGTTTTCCCTATGCCGTCAGGGGTGCCCGACCAGCGGTAGAGTGTTCAAAGCCACGCGCAGTTTTTGCGCCAACCCCTGAAAAGGACATGATTTCGCGACCACCCGAGCCGGCTAATCTCTCGCACCGCGCGTCCGTTCTTGAGCACCATGGCCGCTCAAGCACCTGTTCGTCCCCCGGCGCTCCCCCTCGCGCAGCGCCAGCTCGCCGACGCGGTGCGCGAGCAACTCTGGTTCGGTGATGACGACCCGGCCCGCACGGCGCTGGAGGCTTCGCGCTCCCTGGCTGCGGCGCTGGCGCGCGCGACCGGCCTCAAGCCGTTCCCGGCGGTTGCTCAACAGGCCATCAGCCTACTGAGCGATCACGACGCGCCGCACCGCAAAGTGCGCGAAGCGCTGGAGAAGGATCCGGCGATCGTAGCTGGCGTGCTGCGCGTCGCCAACTCCGCGGCGTACCGCTCGCGCCATGCCATCAGCTCGGTCGACGAGGCGCTGCAGCGCTTGGGCTCGCGTCACGTGCGAGAGATCGTCACCAGTGTCGCGGCCATGGGCATGTTCAAGGACGCCCAGGGCGTGGGCCTGCTGGTGCGCAATCATTGCGCTCGCGCCGGTGCCATGGCGCGTGTGCTGGCCAGTGAGTGGCACCAAAAGACTGCGGAGGATCCGTTCTTGTGCGGTCTGCTGCACGACCTTGGCAAGCTGCTGCTGCTGCAGGTGAGCGGGATCGACTACCAAAAGCTCGATCCGCGTGTGCTCAGCGAGCCAGACGAAGCGTTCGTTCACGAGCGAGCCCTGCTCGGCTACGACCACGCTGTGCTCGGCGGCCACGTGCTGGACGCCTGGAAGCTGCCGACGCTCGTGGCAGAGGTCGTGGCGCTACACCATCAGCCGGGTCGCGCTTTCGAGCACGGGCGAGAGCTGGGCCTGGGCGTCGCGCTGGTGCGCATCGCCGATCGCATCGACTACCAGCTGCAAAAAGGGCCCGAGCTCGACGAGGCTTTCGTGGCCGAGCTCGCCCGCGACGGTTCCGTTGCGTACACGGGCTACAGTGAAGACGTGCTCAAGGCGATGTGGCCGAAGCTGCGCGACGCCGCCCAGCAGATACTGGGCGCGATCGGCGCTTAGCTTTCGGCGCTGGGCTCGTCCGCCTTCGGCTCGTCCGCCTTCGGCTCGTCCGCCTTCGGCTCGTCCGCCTTCGGCTCGTCCGCCTTCGGCTCGTCCGCCTTCGGCTCGTCCGCCTTCGGCTCGTCCGCCTTCGGCTCGTCCGCCTTCGGTTTGCGAAGCAAGATGAAGGCGAGCGCGCCTGCAGCTAGGGCCAAGATGGAGCCGGCTGCGATCCAGCGAGCGTTCTCGGAGCGCTTGGGCTCGCCGCGCTCGAAGCGCGCCTGCGCGGACTTGGCGCGGCCGTTGCCGGCGTCGGCATCGAGCGCACGCTCCAGCAACGTCGAGTCGGTGACGCCTTGGTCTTCGAGCGCTTCTGCCTCGAGCGTGAGGCGCAGGCTGGTTGCGTCTTTCAGCGTGGGGTCGAGGCGCTCGGCGCGCCGCAGCGCAGCGATGGCTTGCTCGCGCGATTTGTCCAGATTGGCCTTGGCGAACGCTACGTAACCGGCCGCCAGCTCCGTTTTTTGATCGAAATTGGGGTCGTAGGCCAGGAGCTTGTCGAAGCTCTCGCGCATGGTGGCGAGGTCGCCCTTGGCGCGCGCCGCCTGACCATCTTCGAAGAGCTTGCCGACCTGAGCGAAGCGCAGGCGGTCGAACTCCGCGAACAGCTCGCGCGCCGTGCGTTCCCACGCCCAATCGCGCGGTGGTTTCTTGCCGACGACGTTCTCGTAGGTATCGCGCAGCTGCCAGCTGCTGACCTCGCCCATGAGCGCGACGGCCTGGCGCGATGCCTCGCGGATTTGCGCGCGCTCGCTGTTGGCAAACGAGACCACGATGCGCACGGCGTCCGGATTGCGAGTACGCCCATAGGCGCGCAGCACGTCCGCCAACACGGCCTGATCCTGCGTCTGCACGGCTTCTGCCGGCACGCCCTTGCCCAGGCCGTCCAGCTGCCGCACGGCCCACTTGGCGATCTTTTCGGCGGGGTGGCGCTCCGCTTCGATCAGCGCCGGAACCGCGCGCTCGCCCAAACGCGCGAGGGCGTTCTGAGTCGTGATGCGCAAGAATTCGCCGAAGCGCGCGTACACGTCGACTAGTCCGCGTACGGCCTCCACGCTGCCGATGCTCTCGAGCATGCGTGACAGCGCCAGCACGCTGGTGAGCTTCTGCCAGGCTTCGGACTGGGGCTCGGGCTTCTGTACCAGGCGCGCCAGGTAGTCGAGCCCTGCCGAAGGCTTGTCGGACTCTTCTTCGTCGTCTTTCTTGTCGAGCAGCTCGCGGCGCGTCTTGAGCAAGAGGCGCTTCATTGCCTCTTTGTCGGCGCCGTCGGCGATCGAGCCGATCCGAAAACGGATCGCCGTGACGAGCTTGGGCTCGGCTTCGAGTAGCTCGCGCACGGCGCCGTCACGATCCTGCGCGTCGTCCGCCACGATGCGTCCGAGCAGCGCGTCGACCTCGGCGAGCGCGGCGGCGTCCGGGCGCCCCGTTTCGAGGCTGGGCGGAGTTGGGAGCTCCGGCAGCTTGCGGTCTGCGGCGGGCTTGTCCGGTGCGGCGTTACCCGACGGCGGTGCGCACACCAGGCTGGCGCTTCCGAGCAGCAGTCCCAGCCCCAGAACGCGCAGGCGCCGCATCAGTCGATGATGCGGAAGTCCGGAAAGTCGCCGGTGAAGCTTCGCCAGCGCGTGTCCACGCGCTCTACTCGGGCGGCGCTGGGGCCCTTTTGCGCCCAGCCGTACAGCTCTCGGATCGAGACTTCTTCACCCTCGGCCACGATCTCGACCGTGCCGTCCGCGCGGTTCTTGACCCAGCCGGTGATGCCGAGCCGCCGCGCTTCGCGCTGCGTCGAGGCGCGGAAGTACACACCTTGTACGCGCCCGCGCACCAGCAATTGTAGCTGCTTCAAAGCCATCCGGTACGAACGTTTCGCAAATCTAGGGCCCATACGCAAGCCTGGTGGAAAAGCGGCGGGGTTTCGTGGTTCGATCGCAGCGTGGTCAGCGGGTCCCCCGGCACCGAAGCGCGAGCGCAGTCCGAGCGAGGCCTGACGGTCGGCGAGCTCATCGCCGCGCTTCGCCATGCCGAGCGTGTGTCGGAGGCGCTCCGCGAGGTGGGCATCGCGCTCGGTACCACCTTCGATCTCGACGACTTGCTGGAGCTGATTCTGGGCAAGCTCACCGAGCTGGTCGAGGCTGATCGCGCCACGCTGTACTTGCTGGACGAGGCGCACGACGAGCTGGTCAGTCGCATGGTGGTCGGCGAGCAAGTGCGCTCGATCCGCATGAAGGTCGGCCACGGCATCGCAGGCCTGGTGGCGCAGACGGGTCGCGCCCTGCGCGTGCGCGACGCTTACGCCGATCCGCGCTTCGAGCGCGATTGGGACATGCTCACGGGCTATCGCACGCACAGCATTTTGGCGGCGCCGCTCAAGAACCACGTCGGGCGCACGATCGGCGTGATTCAGATTCTGAACAAGCGCGGTGCCGACGAGTTCACGACCGAAGACGAGAACATTCTGTCGGCGCTGTCCACCCAGGCGGCCGTTGCGATCGACAACTCGCGCTTGTTCTTGTCGTTGATCCAGAAGAACAAGCAGCTGCTCGACACGAAGGGCGAGCTGGAGCGGCGCCTGCGCGATCTGTCGCTGCTGTTCGAGTTGGAGCGCGCCACGGGGCGTGCCACCTCGCTGGAAGATCTGGCGCGCGCGTTGCTCGGACTTTCGACCAAAGCCACCGAAGCCCGCGGCGCCGCGCTGCTGGTCGTCGAAGAAGAGTCGGGCGACTTGGTGCAATACGTATTCGATGCCGCAATGCCGGACGCGCTCACCCGCATCGGCGTGAAGGCCGGCGAAGGTCTGCTCGCGACCGCCATGGCGCGCGGCGAAATGCTGCGTGTCAGGGCCGGGCAACGCAGCCCCTACTGGCACGAGCGTGTCGAAGGACGATTGCCGTTCGCGGTGGACGCCGCGCTGGTGCTGCCGCTCGAGGGCGACGACGCTCCGCTGGGCGCGGTCGCGCTCTTCGGCACCGCGGGCTCGCGCGTCTTTACCGGCGAAGACGAGAGCTTGATGCAGCTGGTGGGCGCCAACGTTTCCACCGCGGTGCGCCTGTTCTTCGCCAGCCAGGCGCGTGAGCGCGGCGAGCGCCTGACCTCGATTGGCCGGCTCTTGTCACAGGTGATCCACGACTTCAAAACACCGATGACCGTCATCAGCGGCTACGTGCAGCTGATGGCCGACGCCGACGAGAGCAAGAAGCGCCACGAATACGCGGAAGAGGTACTGAAGCAATTCGACGTGCTGACCGGCATGCAGCGCGAGGTGCTCGAATTCGCGCGGGGCGAGCGCACCCTGTTCGTGCGTCGCGTGTACCTGCACAAGTTCTTCGGAGACTTGCGGCGCCAGCTGGAGCTCGAGCTGAGCGGCAAACCCATCGAGCTGAAGCTCAACGTCGACACCAAGCTGGTCGCGCGCTTCGACGAAGCGCGCGTGGCGCGAGCCGTCCACAACCTGGCGCGCAACGCCATCGAGGCCATGGACACGGGCGGCACCTTGACCTTGCGCTGTAAACGCGACGGCAAGGACTTGCTACTGGCCGTCAGCGATACGGGCCCCGGCATCCCCCCCGCCATCGAGCACCGGCTGTTCCAGTCGTTCGTGACCATGGGCAAGGAGGGCGGGACCGGCCTCGGCCTGGCCATCGTGAAGAAGATCGTCGAGGAGCACGGTGGCAGCGTGTCCGTAAAATCCAGCCCCAAAGGCGCCACGTTCGAGCTGCGGCTACCCCAGCCTGACCTGGTCGAGAGCAAGCCGGCTTCGCGTAAGGGCTCCAAGTCTCCACGCGGAGCGTCCTGACGGGGTAGAACAGCCGCAAGATGGCTCCGCACGCGCTGCCCCTGCTCGACCGGCGACAGGACGAGCTCTCCAAGTGCGCGTATTGCCCCAAGCTGTGCCGGGCGACCTGCGTCGTGTCCGAGATCGAGTCGCGCGAGATGCTGACGCCGTGGGGCAAGATGACGACCGCCTTCGATGCGGCGCGCGGCGCGGAGCTCGACGCGGATCGCGCGGCGCTGGCCTGGGGCTGTAGCAACTGCTTCAAATGTCGCGAGGCTTGCGACCACAAGAATCCAGTGACGGAGACGCTGAACGATGCGCGCGCCGACTACGTGGCGCGCGGCTTGGCCCCATCCGGTGTGACCGCGCTGCTCGAGCGACTGCCCCAGGTCGAACAAGAGCATGAGCAGGCCGCGGAGCGCTTGCAGTCGGCGCCCGGCGCTCGCGCCGAGGCGAGCCACGCGCTGCTGCTCGGGTGCCGCTACGCGAAAGAGTTTCCGGAGCAGGCGCGCGCGGCAATTCGTCTGGTCGCGCGCCTGGTGGGCGATGTGCGGGTGCTCAGCGGTTGTTGCGGAGCCTGGCAACGCGCCGCCGGTGGCGCAGCAGCGGCCTCCAGCGCGCGCGCCAAGCTCACGCAGCAGCTCGTCGGCGCCAAGCGCCTGTACGTGCTCGATCCGCGCTGCGCACTGGAGCTCGCGGAGCTGGAGCCCGTCACGCTGGTCGAGCTCGCTTCGCGGCACCTTGCGCGCTTCAAGAGCTCCTCCAAACCGGCGCCGGTTCGCTATCACGATAGCTGCGCGCTGGGGCGCGGCCTCGGCCTCTATGCGGAGCCGCGGCGCTTGCTCGCGCGGGTGACGGGCGAGCGACCGCTCGAGCTCGAGACGCATCATGAGGGGGCACGTTGTTCGGGTGGCGGCGGTGTGCTGCCGGTGAGCATGCCGGCGGTCGCGCGCGAAGCCGCCCGGCGCCTGGCCGACGAGCACGAGCGCGCGGGGGGCGGCGTGCTGGTCACGAGCTGCGCCTCGAGCTTGTCGCAGCTACTGCGAGCCGGCGTGGAAGCGGTCGATCTGGTGACGCTGCTGGAGCGCGGGCTCGGTGACGATGTCTGAGCCGAAACGCGGGCGGCGGCCAGTTGCGGCGCGCGTCTTCGCCGCGTTCGCGGTCGTCGTGGTGGCGTTCGCGGCCGCCTCGGGCTTCTGCGTGTTCGCGCAGCGCCAGGCGGTGGCCGAAGCCAACTTGATGCGCTCCGGCTATTTCCCGCTGGCGCTGGCCGTGCGCGACGTGGTGGCCGAGCAAGATACCTGGAACACGCAGCTCAACCACAGCACGGCCGCCAAGAACCCCGCCGATATCCGTGCCTGGTTCGACTTCTCGCGGCGCATCGGCCGCCCGCGACTGTTCACGCGCGCGCGCGCGGCCGTAGCTCACGCATTCTTGGAGCAGCGCACTCCGGAGTCGCAACGCATCGGCGGTGCGCTTCTGCGCGATATCAACGACGCGGAGCGCGCGGCGGAGGACGACGCTGAGCGGCTGGATCACCTGTTCGAGGCGCTAGATCGCCGCGACGTGGAGGAGTCGGAGCGGCAGCGCGATGAGCTGGTGAAGCGCGGCTTTCAGCAAGGAAAGCGCCTGAGCCTGCTCGAAAAGCACGTCGTCGACAACGTGGACCACCTGGTCGCCCAGGCGCGCGCGCGGGAGCGGGTCGCGACCTGGCTCCTCGTTTCGCTCACGCTGGCGACACTGGCGATCGGCGCCGGCATGGCGCTGTACGCGCGGCGCATGCTGCTTCCGCTCGGGCTCGTGACCGAGCGCGCCAAGGCCGTGGCGCGCGGCGATCTCAAGCCCAGACCCGCGGTGGTTTCGAACGACGAAATCGGCGAGCTGGCGACCACCTTCGAGGGCATGGTCAGCGCCATCGCGCGCGCCAACGAGCAACTGCTCACCTCCGAGCGCCTGGCCACCATCGGCAAGATGGCCGCGCACGTGACGCACGAGATTCGGAACCCGCTGTCTTCGATCGCGCTGAACCTCGAGCTCTTGGAAGAAGAGCTGCCCGCGTCGGCGGAAGAAGCGAACAACTTGCTGCGCGCCATCAAGGCGGAGGTCGAGCGCTTGTCGGAGCTCAGCCAGCAATACTTGTCGGTGGCGCGCCAGCGTGCCCACGAAAAACGGCCAGAGAAGCTGAGCGAGATCGTCGAAGAAGCGTGCGAGTTCGTGCGCCGCGAGCTGTCACAAGCCGGGGTCCAGCTGGAGCTGGTCGTGCCGCCCGAGGCGGACGAGGTCACGTTGGCGGTGGACGAAGCGCAGATTCGGCAGGCGTTGCTCAACCTGCTGCGCAACGCGCGCGAGGCCATGCCCAACGGTGGTCGCGTCGTCGTGCGCATCGAGCGCGCCGACGGCGGATTGGATCTCGTGGTCGACGACGAGGGCGTCGGCATGCCCGCCACCACCCGCGAGCGCCTCTTCGAGCCCTTCTTCACGACCAAGAAGCACGGCACCGGCCTCGGCCTCGCCATCACTCGCCAAATCGCCGAAGCCCACGGCGGCGGTATCCGCGTCGAATCCCGCGAGCCCAAGGGCACACGCATCGTGATGCACCTCGCGCAGTGAAGGGCGCTTGGGGGTAGGGGTTAGGGATTAGTCAGCGGAGGGATCAGATCACGATCGTCCAAGAAGACCGGACTGAACAAACCCGGCGAGGCCGGGCGTAAAATCCGTGGTCGAACTTGCGAAGGACGCAGGACGCTCGGGACACCGAGGTGCGAACAAAGACCTTCGCTAATTCCTGGAAGGAATTAGATCGAAATGAGCGCCGACGTTGATGGTCGCCCAGGCGTGGCCGTCCGACTGGTCGTAGCTCTTCGAGATAGGGGTGGCGCTGTTGTTCGGTTGCACGCGCTCGAGCTCGCCGAAGCCGCCGACGCCGACGGTGGCGAGTGCCGAGAGTGACGTCATGCGGCTGAGCCGCAGCTCGGCGCCGAGCCCGAGCCGTGCCTCGAACGGCGCGTCCGTGAACTGGTACTCCACGTCGTTTTCGAACACGGTGCGCGCGCGGCGGTAGCCCACGGCCACCTCGGTGATGAAGCCGAGCTGATCGGGGTTGGAAGAGGCGCGCAGACCGATCGCCCAAAAGTCGGTGTCCGCGTGATCTTGCTGGCTGCCCGTCAACGAGTCGACGGCGTTGCCGGTGCCGAGCTGCGCGCGCTCCCAGAGCGCGAACACGGTGTACGACCGAGCCAAACGCACGCCGGCATCGAGCTCGAGCATGGGGCCCGAGGAGGCGTAGTCTCGCCACGGGACGCCATCCAGCACGTAGCCGCTGCCCGACTGATCGGAGACCGGCTGCGCCTTCGCGTAGAGGTTGCCGAAGGGGAAGAACCAGCCGAGCCGTGCGCCGAGTACGAGCGAGTTTTGCGGTGTGAGGTGGTGGATGGGCGGTGGTGGCGGTGGCTCCACGACCACGAGCCCCGGAGGTGGCGGCTCGAATGGCGGCGGCTCTGCCGCCGGCGGTGCCGGGGCAGGCTCGCCAGCGGGCGGAGCCGGCTCGACGAAGTACTGGTCACCCGGCGGCGCCTGCTCAGCAGGTGGCGGCGCCTGCTCAGCAGGTGGCGGTGCGGGCGCAGCGGCCGGGGGTTCGGGCGAAGGAGCAACGGGGATCTGCGCCTGCGCCACGCCAGGGGCGAGCGCAGACAATCCTGCGAGAACCAGAACGCGCTTCATCCGGGGTGGACCATAGCATTTGGCGTGCTAGTGCCCGGCGCGTCGCGCGTGGTGCGCCATGACACTGCAAGCACCGAACATTGCCCACGAAACCGCCTGTTCAGCAAGACTGGAAAGCCCTCGGGAGCTACGGCACCCTGGGCATGGAGATCGCGCTGAGCATCGTCGTGGGGCTGTTTGGCGGCCAGTGGCTGGACAAAAAGCTGGGCACCCACTGGCTCACTTGGCTGGGCTTCGCTTACGGGCTTGCGGCCGCGGGGCGCGCCATCTATCGAGCGGTCCGAAAGTCCACCCGCGAAGCCGAAGAGCTCGACAAGCGTGAGCGAGAAGCCCGAGAAAAATATGGCAGCGACGCCCAAGACCGATGAAGAGCAAGGCCTGCGCGCGGCGCTGTGGGCCATCTTGCTCACCGGTGCCGTGGGTACGCTCGTGGCGCCGTTCGTGCTCGGTCGCGGCGGCGTGATTGGCGTCGCGCTCGGCTCGGCCATTGCGGCCTTCAACCTGTGGGCGCTCGGTCGCATCGTGCGCGCGTTCATGAACGGTGCTGGCTTGCCGTGGGTGCTTCTGGGCGGGCTCAAGCTGTTCGGTTTGCTCGCGATCATCGGCATCGTGCTCAAGCTCGGTCTCACCACCGCCATCCCGCTCGCCATCGGCTACGCCGCGCTGCCGATCGGCATCGTGTTTGCTCAGCTTTCGTCAGCCGGCGCGCGCCCGCGCGCTGCCACTTCTCCCAGTCTCGAAGGCGGAATCGACGACGATTCCAGCCCAAAACGTCGCAACTAGGTGACAGATGCCCGAACATTCCTCTTGGCTTACGCTGATCCTTTCGCACTTTCGTGAGACGCTCGAGCACAACGCAGAGATGCTGGGCGACAGCATCGTGGGCAAGCAAGCGCCGACCTGGCACAGCTTCGAGCCGCTGGCCGCGTCGCTGTTCATCATGACGCTCATCCTCCTGATCGCGGTGCGCGTTCGCTCGCGCCTCGACAGGACGGACGAAGCCATCATCCCGGAAGACAAGCTCACCCTCCGTACGTTCATGGAGGCGTTCCTGGCTTACTTTTACGACCTGGCCAAGAGCGTGATGGATGCCGAGCGCGCCAAGAAGTACTTTCCGCTCATCGGCACGGCCGCCATGTTCGTGTTCTTCGCCAACGTGATGGCGCTGATCCCGGGCATGCCGGTCGCGACCAGCAACCTCAACATCACTCTGGGCAGTGCCCTGGTGGTGTTCGTGCTGTTCAACGCCTACGGCTTGATGACCAACGGCTTCGGCTACATCAAGCACCTGGCGGGGCCGGCCTGGTACCTGGCGCCCTTGATGTTTCCCATCGAAGTCATTTCGCTTTGCGTTCGCCCGGTCACGTTGGCCGTGCGTCTCATGGTGAACATGGCCGCCGATCACTTGATGCTCGGTCTGTTCCTGTCGCTCGTCGCGCTGCTGGTGCCGATCCCGCTGATGCTGCTCGGATGCCTGGTGGTGCTGATTCAGACGCTGGTTTTCACGATGTTGACCTGCATCTACATCGGCCTGGCGACCGAGCACGAAGCGCACGGCGCTCACCACTGACGCTGCCTTCCAATCAGCTCGAAACAAGCGACAACCTCGCGAGCTGATGGAATGCCCCAGGTACTCAAAAACGAGTGGCACGGGGACTGAAAACGAACTAAGAGCGGGTCGCGAAATTACCCCTGCCGAACCCGGCAGGTCTTCGGCGCAACAAGCGCCACGCGGAGTAGAAGGAGTCTTTTAATGTCGAAGAACAAGCTCAAGCTTGCCAGTGTTGCCCTCGCCACGTTCACCGCCACGCCGGCCTTCGCGCAGGGCGCTGAGGGCGGTGGTAGCTCGGGCTCCGCTGCCGCGATCGGCGCCGCCATCGCGATCGGCTTGGCAGTGCTCGGGGGTGGTCTCGGTCAGGGTCGTGCTGCCGCCGCCGCTCTCGAAGGCATCAGCCGCAACCCGGGCGCCGCTCCGCGCATCCAGACCCCGATGATTCTGGGTCTCGCCCTCATCGAGTCGCTGGTGCTGTTCGCGTTCATCATTGCGTTCTTGCTCCAGGGCAAGATCTGAGTCTCAGCGCTCCGCGTTCCCGCGGGCTGGGCCGGTTGAGACGTTCAATCGTCGCTGATCTGGCTCAGCCCGGCGGATAGTCGCGAGCGCAGCTCCAACAAGTCGAAGCTGCCGGGCTGCGAACGCTCGGCGATGCCGCGCACCACGTTGTGCGCGCGATCGCGAGCCACGCTCGACAAGCCCACCCGGTCGCCGAGGAGGCCGAGCAAGGCCGTCTCCGTTGCCGTGGCGGCGCCGTCGACCTCGGCCATCCAGCAGCCGGTCGCGTAAGTGAAGAGGCGCGTCAGCCGGTTCATGCGCACGGTTTCGACCTCTTCGAGCGAGACACGCGTGGTGAGCGAACGCTCGACTGCTGCTGCGTCTTCGCCGGAAATGCCGAGCTGTTGCGCGGCCTGGCGTAGCGCGGCGGCCTCGCGGGGGTCCATCTTGCCGTCGGCCCAGGCCACGGCGGCAATGGCGAGCAACGTATCGCGACCGATTTTGAGCTCCATCAGGCAATCCTCCGAAAGTGACGCGGCGGGCGGTCCCGGTTTTACTATCTTACGCGGACCAAGCTTCCCGGTTCGTAGACCGTGGGTAGCGCGGCTGTCCAGCCGCTCGGCAGATGCGGGCTCGCCCACTCGAACAGCCGCTCGGCGTCCATGGGGCTCAGGTTCACGCAGCCGTGGCTCTGCACGCGGCCGAAGGCGTGGTGCCAGAACGTACCGTGCAGGCCGTAGCCTTTTTGAAAGTACATGACCCAGGGCACGGCCTGGATGGCGTAGCTCTCGTTCGCCTCGAGGTTCTCGAGGTTGTCCATGTCGCTGTTCTTGAGCTTTACCCAGATGCGGTGAATGCCCTTGGGTGTGGCGAGCACGCTGCCTTCGGGGCCACGCCCGCTGGAGACGAGCGTGGCGAACACGGGGTGATCGCCGGCGTAAGCCACGAGCGTTTGCGTCGCCAGCTCGACATCGAACCAATGCTCGCCGGTTTTGACCTCGGCCGGGCGCGGCATCTGGCTGGGGCGCACCACCTCGCTCGCAAGCAGCCACTGATCTGACCCCACCCGCAGCCAATGCTTGCCGCCGGTGTCGCTCGTCTCAAAAACTTGCAGGCGCGTCTGGCGCGGCAGGAGGTCTTTCAGAGCCGCGCCTCCGGGAGTCTTGCGGGCGTGCACCTTGTCGGCGCTGACCCAGGCCACATCCAGCGCGTCGTTGACTGGTGCGCCGTGGAACTGTGGCGTCGCGACGCGGCGCAGGTCGCGCAGCGGGATCCAGAAACCGTGCGTGGACAAGCCGTAGCGCTCACCTTCCGGCTTCTGTCCCTCGCGCGTGATGGCGACGCCGAATCCTGGCAGCAGCTGCGTCTCGGGCACGCCCTCTTCGGCAACCAGCAAGTCTTGATACCCGAAGGAGCCGTCCGGCCCGACGAAGTAGTAGTCGTAGGGTAAGCCGTCGGCCGTGAGCTCTCGCGGCTGTTCCGGCGGCGCGGCGGCGCTCGACGCCTCGGCGCCGTCCTCGCAAATCCACGCCAGTGGCCCCACCGAGAACCAACGCCCGCTGCAGCCGCCTCCGCGCGTGAGCTCGAACACCGGCAGGTGCGCGCCGCGCTCGGCGGCACCGCGCCGCGCGGCACCGCGATTCGGCTCGACGAAGAGCGGCTCGTCGCGCCGCATGACCATGACGCTGCGCACGCCTTCGAGCCTGTCGGCTGCGGGCAACGTCGCCGCGGCGCTGCTCAGGCCAAAGACGAGAGCGAGGCTGAGCAGGCGGCGCTTCACGCCGTCCTCAGCTGAAGGTGAATTTCAGCTCGTGGTCGCAGACCCGGAACGAGTCACCCTCGGAGATGACTTTGCGCTGCACGCGCTGGCCGTTGTACTCGACGCCGTTCGTCGAGCCCATGTCCACGATGTAATATTGGCCGTTCGAGAACTCGATCATCGCGTGCTGGCGCGAAACGTTCGGGTCCTTGATGGTGAGATCGCTGCTTTGCTTGCCACGGCCGATGATGAAGCGATCTTTGGTGACGGGAAACGTTTCGCCCGCGTAGCTGATGGTGAGCTTGGCGCCGGCGCCGCCTGGCGCCGCGGGCGCCGGAGCCACCGCGGCGGGACGACCCGGAGGCGGCGGGGGCGGCATGCTGCGCCCGCCACCGCTCGGCATGGGAGGCGGCGGCGGCCCCGGTGCGCGGCGCGTGGGAGCCGGTAGCGCGGAGCCTGGAGGCGGCAGCGGCGGGGGACCGCCGGCGCCGGAAGCGGCGGGAGGCGGCGGTACGGGCGGTGGAGCCACCGGGCGCTTTCCCGGAGCGGGCGGCGGGGGCGCGACCTTCGCGGGAGCCGGCGGCGGCGCTGCGACGGGCGGCGCGACCGGCAGATTCGTGGAGCTCGGCGCGGGACCCGAAGCGGGCGGCGCAGCCATCGGCGGCGGAATCGACGGTGAGCCCGCCGCAGCCCCATAGCCGCGCTGGCGCGCGTACTGCTTCATGGCGTCGTTCACCAGATAGTCGACGGAGCACTCGAGCTCGCGCGCCATCTGCTCGAACTTTTGCCACAAGGCGTCTTTGCACTGGAACGTGCGCTGGGTCTTCTTGTTCTGGTCCGCCGTCGTCATCTGCTCTTCTACTTTAGCGGCTTACGCTTCTCCATGGCCGGCTTGACGCAGTGCTCGACGAACTCGCCCAGGGTCGTCACTTCTTTCGTTTCCGAGCCCTTGTCGGTCTGGACGTCGCACTTCCAGTCGCAGTCCTTCGCGTCGGCCTTGCACTTGGGGGTCGCGGTCTTGTCCGAAGTGTAGCTTGCAATCTTCGGCAAGTCCGCGCTCGTGCCGACGTTGTAGTAATAACCCAGCGCCGTTAGACGGTCCTCCACCGGGTGACCGCTGCCAGCGTACTTTTCGACCACCTCGGCCGGCGAAGGCGTGCCCTTCATGCTCGAAATGATCAGGCCGTACTTGAGCGGCTCGGTGATGGCCATGTTGGGCGCCCCCGCGAGCTTGCTGAAGAACTCGGGCAGCTGCGGTGTCTCGCTCATCTTGAGCACGAGCTCGGCCGCCACCCAGCGCACCTTCCAGTTCGGGTCCTTGAACAGGTCGTAGAGCTTCTCGATCACGGTAGCGCGCGGCAGCTCGCCGACGCGCTGGAGCGCGACGTCACGCACCGAGTCCGGCGTGTCGGAGGCGCCAGCCACCGCCAGCAGGGCGGCAGCTTGCGCAGCGTCCTTCTTGTCGAGGTTGCCTTGCAGAGCGGCGAGCGCGGCCGCGCGACGTTTCTCGGGTTGGTTCTTGTCCTGCGCGAACGCCACCAACCAGGCCGCGATTGGCTTGCCGCCCACCTTCTTCATCGAGGAGAAGACGCGCAGCAGCTCTTCTTCCTGGTACTGCGCCAGCTGAGCTTTGAACTGCTCCGGCGTCGGGTTCATCTTCGACGCCTTGTTGGCGGCTTCGACGCCGGGAGCCTTTTGCTTGATCCACGTGTCAGAGTTCACTTCTTTGGCGACGGCCACCAGCTTTTCGCCGGCTTTGGCCTTGGTCGCGTCGTCGCCAAAGTCCGAGATCATCTGCGAAATGCGGTCGATCTTGTTGGCGCCGGGCGTGATCAAGTCCGGCAGCGAGCGCACGCCGTCCGCCTTGAGCTCACGCAGCACCTGCTCCATACCGAACATTTGCGACGTGTCGTCGAGCCGCTCCGCAAAGTTGGTCGCGGTCCAAGAGGCGAGCGTCGTCTTCAAGCCCTTGCGTAGACCTTCGTCGGTGAGCAGCGCACCATCCTCGTGGGTGAGCAGCGCGAACGCCGCGTCCTTATAAGGAATGGTCGGGTCGGCCACCGCCTGGCCAGCCTGCGCGGGCGGCAGCGGCTTCATCATCTCTTCTTGCAGCTTGGGCACCAGGCGGCCCACGATCGCGGTACGGGCCGCGGGCGGCATCTGCGCGAGCGCGTCGATCAGGCCCGGTTGCTCGTCGGTGCCCTGGATGCCGATGCGACGCCCGCCGCGCGGCTTCATGCTGATCAGCGTGAGCGCCGCCTCGATCCGCAGGTCAATCGCGTACTTGTCGTGGGTCAGCACGGAGACCAGCTTGCGCGGCCCCTGCGACTTGCTGGCCCAAGCGTGAATGTTCCCGCTATCTGTGCGGCAGCCGGTGACGCCCGCGAGCGCTCCGAGCAAGACCAGAGCAGGTAGGAACCGTCCGCGCATCATTCTCTTTGAATTTCGCTGTGTTTGGCCGTGTCCCATCATGGTGTTCTTCGCCCCTGAGCCGAAAGACCCGCCATCGTACTCTCGCCCTTGCGCGAGACTCAAGCTCGCGACAGTCGACGCTTGGCGGTCGCCCAGGCATCAGCTCCGGCCCAGCTTCCAGGCTTATTTAAGCGCAAGCGCTGTCGCACCCGGACGTTCCGATATTTGCTCCGTTGGGTAGGGTGATGTAGGTAAAGGTAACCAAGATGGGTGTGCGACTGTTTTCGGCTAGAAACGCGCTCGAAGCTGCTGGCTCCGTGGGAGCTGGCGCTCGAAACGACGCCGCTGGTCAGGGCGGCTCGAGTCGGCCAGTTGGTCAGCAGTTTCATGGCCGGCTGCTCGAGGCAGCCGCGCTGCTCCTTTTCTTCTCGGCGGCGTTCCTCGCGTTGTCGCTCGCCAGCTACCGCATCGATCCGTTCGATCCGTCCCAGCATGGCGGCGACCTCGCGGGCGCGACCGGCGCAGCAATCGCAGCGGTGCTGGTTCAGGGTTTCGGCGTCGTCGCGTGGCTCTTGCCCATCGATCTGGCGCTGCTTGGCGCGCCGCTGTTCCGCGCCCGCGTGCCGCAAAACCTCGGCTACCGCGTGGCCGCGGACGTGCTCGTCGGTGTCGTGATGGCGGCGCTCGTGCAGGTGGCGGCGCCGGAGCTGACTGCGTTCGGAGCGGTTTCGGCGGCCGGCAACGTCGGCATGCTGTTCGGCGAGCTGTCGCGCCAGGCGTTCTCCACGCTGGGCTCGTTCTTGGTGGGGCTGACTTGCGTGGGACTGATCCTGATCGGTCGCAGCAGCTTCTCGTTCATCGAGTGGTGTCAACGCACCAGCGATTGGACGTCGCTGCTCCTGCAGAAGCTGATGGCGATGGTGGGTCGCTTGCACGAAGCGTGGAGCAAGGCGCGCGCGCTACGCCGCGCCGATCGCGAGGCGCTCACGCAGCGCGAAGCTCCGCGCATCGAGCTCCACGACAAGGACAAAGACGAAGCGATCCTGATGCACTTGGAGGATGACTCGTCGGATTGGATCCCGCTCGATACCACCGGTGAGCCGCCGCTGGCTGTGTCCGAATCGCTGCGGGCCGGCCTGAGTGATCGCGCCGCGCTCTCTAGCCTCGAAGAAGAAGTGCTGACGAGCAACCCGCCGCGGGCGCAGAGCAAGGTTCCGCCCAAGGTCGCTGAGACCCCAGAAAAATCCCCGCGACCGGATCGCCGCAAGAAGGCCAAGGCCGAACCGGAGCCCGAGCTTGACGGGTCGGAAGAGGAAGACGACGCGTCAGCCAGCGAGGCGTTCGCTGATGGCGGTCCACTGACAACGCAGAGCCCCCCGGCCGCGCACGCCCCCAAGGCACCACCAGACAAGGCGCCCCAAGAACCCAAGATCGTCGCTTCGAATCCCGAAGCCGACGTCAAGAAAGCCCAAGGGGCCGAGAAGCCGAAGCAGCGCGGCGAGTTCCGTTTGCCGGCGTCCACGCTGTTCGAGCCGCCGAGCGCGCAGGCACCGGAGATCGATCGCACCAAGATCCTGGAGCACGCCGAGCAGCTCGAGAAAACGCTGCGCGACTACGACGTCTCGGGCAAGGTCGTCGAGATCCATCCCGGCCCGACCGTCACCACCTACGAGGTGACATGCGAAGCGGGCACCAAGGTGAGCCGCGTGGCGGGCCTGGCCGACGACTTGGCGCTCGGGCTCTCGCGTAAGGTGCGCATCATCGCGCCGATCCCCGGCAAGAGCCGCATCGGCTTCGAGCTGCCCAACGACGAGCGTATCCCGGTGAACCTGCGCGAGCTGATCGAGGACCAGCGCTTCGAGAAGCTGTCCGAGAAGGCGCCGCTGCCGGTCGTACTCGGCCGCGACATCGTGGGCGCGCCATTTTACGCCGATTTGGCCTCGATGCCGCACGTGATCGTGGCGGGCGCGACCGGCGCCGGTAAGAGCGTCGGCCTCAACGTCATGCTCTCGAGCCTGCTGATGCGCCGCACGCCGCAAGAGCTGCGGCTGTTGATGATCGATCCCAAGGTGGTGGAGCTGGCGCCGTTCGACGGTATTCCGCACATGCTCTTGCCGGTGGTGACCGACATGAAGCAGGCGGCCACGGCGCTGCGCTGGGCGGTCGACGAGATGGAGCGGCGCTACCAGCTCTTTGCCAACGCCGGCACCAAGAACATCACCACCTACAACGGCTGGGTCGAGAAGGTGCGCCGGGGCGAGCTGCCCGCGCCGAAGGTCGACCAGGTGCAGGCCATCACGGCGGATGGCGAGACGGTGACCGTCCCGACCTCCAAAGATCAGGGCGACGGCGTGCTGCTGCCGGACGCGCTGCCCTACATCGTGATCGTGGTGGACGAGTTCGCCGACCTGATGATGCAGCAGGGCAAGGAAGTGGAGACCAGCGTCGCGCGTTTGGCACAAAAGGCGCGCGCCGCCGGCATGCACGTGGTGCTCGCGACCCAGCGCCCGAGCGTGGACGTCATCACCGGCATGATCAAAGCCAACTTTCCCTCGCGCATCGGCTTCCGCGTGGCGCAGAAGGTCGACAGCCGCACCATTTTGGACGAAATGGGCGCGGAGCTTTTGCTCGGCCGCGGCGACATGCTCGTCAAGCTCAACGGTGGTACGGACACGCGGCGCGTGCAATGCCCGTTCGTGAGCGAAGAAGAGGTCAATGCGCTCACCGATTACCTGCGCGCGCAGGGTACCCCGGAATACAACGAAGCCATTTTGAAGGCGGCCGAAGACGAGCAGGAAGAGGATGGGGGCGACGAGCCCTTGGACGCCCGCTACGACGAGGCGGTTCGCATCGTGGCCGAGACCCAGCGTTGTTCGACCAGCTGGCTGCAGCGCAAGATGACGATTGGCTACAATCGGGCTGCCAAGATCGTCGAAATGATGGAAAAGCGCGGGGTGGTCGGGCCGCCGAACGGCGCGAAGGACCGCGAGGTCTACGTGCATCCGCAATGATCCTTGCTCGGCCGCGACCCCAAAACAGCGTGGTTCGTGTAAAAGGCTGCTAGATCATGACCGCCGCCCCCGCATTCCCTCAGGCGAAGGACGACGATGACGACGACGTGGCGTGGGCGCTGTCGACGGCGCTGGTCCAATGGAAGCGCGGCTCCCAGGCGGATGCGGTGGTCTGGCTGCGGCGCGCCATCGATTCGGCGGTCTCGGTCGGGGCGACCTGGCGTGCGGCGGAGCTGACCCGTCAAACCGACGAGCTCGAAGCCTTTTTGGTGAGCCCGCCGGCTTCGGCGCCAGTGACGTCCCCGCTATCGGTTCCGGGCGAGGTAGCGATCGACGACTTCGACGGCACCGACATCATCGATGCCGAGGCGATGTCGTTACCGCCCGACGCGAGCATGTCGGAGCCGCCCGTCGGCCTGAGCGCCGACTCGACCGACGAGCGCACGGACGTCACGTCCGAAGAAGAGCAGCTGGTGGACGACGTCGAAGTCGTCGAAATCGACGAAGACGACATCTCCGAGGATGACCTCGGCGAGGAGGAGGGGGCGCTGCCCCGCTTCGCGAGCGAGGCGCCGACCGCCAACATCGCGCAGCCGGATTTGGGCCGCGAGCTCCTGCCGTACGAAGTCGAGCCAGAGCCAGAGCCAGAGCCAGAGCCAGAGCCAGAGCCGGAACCAGAGCCGGAGCCGGAACCAGAGCCGGAGCCAGAACCAGAGCCGGAACCGGAATCGGAAATTCCCGAGACGGTTTCGGAACGTGAGCCCGAGACGCTGTCGGAGCCCGAGCCGCAGCCTGCGACTTACGCCTATGCGGATGAGGATCCGTCGCCGACGCCCGTGCGGCTCAGCGTTGCGGAGCCCGTTCAAGCCAGTGAGCCGGGGCCGGAGCCCGAGCCCGAGCCCGAGCCGGCTCCGCCGTCGGCGCCGCCGCCGCTCACGGAGCCGTTCGTCGCCGGCATTTCGCTCGCCGAAATCAGCGGCTTCGAAGATTTTCCGCCCGAGACTCAGCTGGCGTTGGCGCAGGCGGCGCGCGTGGAACGGCTCGCGACGGAAGAAGAAATCAGCGGCTTTGGCCTGGCGCTCGTCTTGCGCGGCGCCGTCAACGTCATGCCGACGATTGCCGATGTCGCGTGCGGCGCGGCTCAGGAGCGCGAGCTGATCTACGGCAAGGGCACGCTCGAAGACGGCGTCGCGCTGCGCCTAGTCGCTACCGCGCCCGACACTCAAATCGCGATCTGGGATTTCGAGACCATCGAGCCCGCGCTCGCCGATTGTCCCTGGGTGCTCGAAGAGCTTCAGAGCGTCGCCGATCGCTACCAGGCGCTGGCCGGCGTTTCGATGGGGCCCATGGGCGATCGCCTCGACGACTCGCTGCGTGGCATGGTGCTCTCGCGCTGCAAGCTGGTGAAGCTGCTCCCGGGAGAAGTGCTGGTCGAAAAGGGCAAGCCCGTGGGCGGCCTGTTCATCGTCGGCGCCGGTCGCATCGAGCTCGAAGGCGCGAAAGCCGGCGCCGAAGAGCTCGGCCCGGGCGACTTCGTGTTTCCGACCACGATCCTGATGGCTGGCTCGGCTCCTGCCGTCGCGCGTGCAGGTGCCGCGGGCGCGCTATTGATGGCTGCGGATCGCCACGATGCTCACGAGCTCATGGTCAGCGTGCCGCCACTGCTCGAGCTCTTGGCGGGTTAGCGAGGGCGGTAGCCTTGCCGTCGATTTCCCAGATCAACTCCTCGTAGCCCTGCGCTCCGGCGAAGCGCAGACCAAACCAGCGCGCGGCGCCGGAGATGGTCGGGCGGCCGTCGGCGCGCACACGCGGAAAGCTCACCCGAAACGAGCTGCGCCAGGGCGACGTGTACGGAAAGTACGTGAGCTCGATGGCGCCGGGCTTGCGAATGCTCTGGATCTCGGACGGCGCGGTCTCGGTGCCTTCGTCATCGATCAGGCGCACGATCCAGGCCGGCTCTTTGGCGGTCAGGTCGTTCCACTTGTGGCGCTGGGTGTAGAGCGACACGTAAAACTGGTGGCCCTCGCGTGCTTCGCTCAGAGAGCGCTCGAGCAAGGCGTGTCGCTGATCGATGGTGAGGCGATAGTCTTCCGCGTAGCGCACCACGTAGGCCCAGCGAAAGTCCCACGATTCATAAGTGGCGGTGACGGAGAGCACGTTGTCCATCACGTTCACGTTCGTGAACTGCTTGTCGCGCGTCCAGCTCTTGAGCACGGTGTCGTAGTCGGTGGCGACGTACTCGCGTGGGCCCTCGTCGAGCTTGACCTTCGGCGTCGCGCAAGCGCTGCCGCAAAGGCCGAACAGGACGACGGCATGAGCGAGCTTCATCGCGACGCAGTCTAGCAGCACGTCTCGGGCTGCTTCCATCCTGCTCGCTCATCTCGAGCCCCTGCGAGATTCACGGGAGATCGGGATGATCGGGAGATCGGGAATTCTTTGTCGTTCGAGCCCACGCCGCCGACCAATGGGACCTGGGGACGATACGTAAGTTGCTGCGAGTTGGGCCGCGGTTTGGCAGCCCTACTTTTTCGGTGAGCTGGACGGGGCGGCTGGGGTGTCGGCCTTGCCGGAGTGCTCGCGGATAACGTTTTTGGTGTCGGCGAAGGTGACGACCGCGATCAGGGTCAAGAGCATGGCGAAGCCCAAGGCGTGCACCATGAATTCGACGCGCGTGTTCGGTTTGCGACGGGTGACGGCCTCGTAGCCCAGGAACGCCAGCCGGCCGCCGTCGAGCGCCGGGAAGGGCAGCGCGTTGAAGCCACCGAGGTAGGCGCTCAAAATACCCAAGAACTCCAGGTACGGCAGCCAGCCCGCGCTCGCCGCCTTCGACGTTTCGTTCACGATGCGCACGGGCCCGCCCAGGTCTGCTGGCACCTGCAAGGTGATGATGCGACCGAGCTGGATGATGGAGCCTTTGACCACCACGTAGGGCGCAATCACCGAGCGCACCCCCGCTTCTTTCAGCGTGACCGGGACCTGCTTGCTGAAGGGCGCGACGCCGATGCGGCCTTCGTTCTTCTCGTTCTTGGGCGTCATGGTCAGCTGCAGGCGCTCTTTCCCGCGTTCGACCTCGAACACCAGCGCCTTGCCGGGGCTCTTCACGATCTGCTGGCGCATGCCTTCCCAGTCGCTGACCTTCTGGCCGCCCACGGAGAGGATGAGGTCGCCGCTCTTCATCTTTGCCGTTTGCGCCACCCCGTCCGGCAGCACCTCGACCATCGGCTTGTTGGTGATCTCCGGCACGCCGCCGATCGCGAAATAGATGAAGAACAGCACCGAGGCGAACACGTAGTTGGCCAGCGGCCCCGCCAAGATGGCAAACACCCGCGCGAACAGCGAGGCGTTGGCGTACGACGACTTGTCGTCCGGATCGACCTCTTCGAACGGGTTCATGCCTGCGATCTGCACGTAGGCCAAAAACGGAATGGCCGCGACCTGGTACACGGTGCCCGAGCGCTTGCTCTGGTACGTGAGCAGCGACGGCCCGAAGCCGAGGCTGAACCTCACGACGTGCATGCCGGAGGCGCGCGCCGCCAACAAATGCCCGGTCTCGTGAACGATGACCAAAAGCCCAAGGCCCATGATGCCGGCCACGATGTGAAAGAGGCTCACGGGTAGATTTATAGCGTGGCCGTGGGGGAACGGCCATCCGGGGCATTTCGCCTGAAGAAACCGCGGCCTAAAGCAAGAACGACACGCCGATCGAGAAGGCCGGGTAACCGATGCGCATGGTCAGGGTCATGCGGTCGGCAAAGTGGTAGCGCGCTCCGACGAAGAAGATGAACGGATCGACGTCGACGTGCCGGGGGCCATTCCAAGCGTGATAGTTGAGCGCGATACCGGGCTCCCCGAAAACCGACCAGTCTCGGCTCAAAAAGAAATTCCACTGGATGACGACCGGGAAGTAAAACTCGAAGAAGTTGTCGGCGCGCACGCGGTCGCAGCTCGCCAGCTGCCCGCCGTTGGTGCAGTAGTCGGCGCGCCCGTAGCGCACGAAGTCGGCGCCAAAGCCGATGGCCACGGAGTTGTTGAGCGAGGGAACGAAGCCGTTGCGCACGATGGGGATCGAGCCACGAAAGCCCAGACCGAAGCCCGCGCCGGAGGCGTAGCCGGGTGGGTCGATGAAGCCGAGCATCAGGCGCGGCTCCGCCTCGAAGAAGTAGCGCGAGTGATCGCCGGGATTGCGGATGGTGAGCGTGTCCGCGCGTGCCGGTGTCGCCCAGGCGAGCGGCATCAACAGCGCCACGCCGATGAAGGACAGCAGGCGGGCTCGAGGCGTCCCAAACCTTTGCAGCAAAGGCGCTGACTTCATGGGGGCTACGTTAGCGGGATTTTTGCTCGGGTCTGGTGGAAATTCCGCCAAAGTGCTAGGGAACCCGCCGCATGTCCGAGCAGAATTTGCCGAGTGGGGTCGACCCGTCTACCAACCTTTCGTTGCAAGGCGGCGCCGCCATCGTCGCGCCCGTGAGCGCGTTTCCGGGCGGCGTTCCCGGCAACGCGCTGGTGGTGCTGCCGCTCAGCAAACCGTCAGACGAGCTGCTCGATTCGATCAAGAAGGGCCCCATCGCGCTCGAGGTCGAGCAGATGTGGAAGCTGCTCGGCTTCAACGGCCCCGCCGTGCAGGTTCAAGATGCCGAGGGGCGTCCGATCGCGATTGGCCTCGAGGATTTGCTCGGCGGTCTCGACAAGCACTGGCAAGAAAACAAAGACGACGTGAACCGCGGCCGGCTCTACGCACAAGAGCTGATGAAGTACGGTCGCTTCGAGCAGGCCGAAAAGGTGCTCGGGCGCTTGGTGGCGCTCGGCGGCACCGGTGACGACTGGCTCGCGCTCGGCATCACGCAGCTGCAGCAAGAGAAGTGGGACAAGGCCGAGGCCACGCTCAAGGGCGCACAGAACCTGCTGCCGAAGAATCCGTTCCCTACGCTACACTTGGCCAAGGTCTACCAAGGTCAAAAGAACGCCGCCAAAGAGCGCGAAACCATCGAAGCCGCGATCAAGCTCGAGCCGAACGCGGTGGATGCGTGGGCGTACCTGTACTCGCAGGTTCGTCAGGCCGAGAGTGAGGATGCGGCGCTCAAGGTCGTGGCCGCGTTGGCCGACGCCGAGCCGAACAAGCGCTCGGCCGCGCCGTACATCGCGCTGCAAGGCCTGTACGCCAACGAAGAGACGGGGCGCGACAAGGCGCTCGAGTTCGCCAAGCTCGCCGTCTCGCGTAACGAGAACGACCCGCTCGCCTTGATCTGCCTGTCGGCGCTCTACGGTCAAGCCGGCGACTTGGACTCGATCATCAATCTCCTCGCCAAGCACGAGTCGAAGATGACGAGCGACGTGCGTCTGGCGAACAACTACTTCGAGGCGCTCTTCCAAAAGCGCCAGATCGACCGGGTAACCAAGCTGCTCAACGCTTTGGCCGGTTCGCAAAACCGCGAAGTGAAGCAGTTCGCGATCGAGCGCTCACGCGCCGTGGCGCAGTACCTTCAGCAGCAACAGCAGCAGCTGGCGGGGGCCGCAGGCGGCGCCGCCGTGCCCGGCCTGCCGAAGCGCGGCTAAAAAGCGCGACGGCTAGCGCAAATCTCGCGAGGTTTCCGCGCCACAGCGCGGTGGCCTGCAGGTTTGCGCGCGCCTGATGCTAGCCTGCGGGGCTCCGCGGCGCCTTCCGTTCGTCATGTTGCTCCTCGCTCTCGTCGTACTCTGGTCGCTGGTCGTTTCGTTCATGTGCTCCATGAGCGAGGCGGTGGTGCTCAGCATCACGCACGCGCAGGTCGAGGCGCTGGGCCGCTCGCGTAGCGCCGAGATTCTGCGCGAGTTCAAGCGCGAGATCGACATACCGGTCGTTGCGATCGTGACGTTCAACACCGTCGCGCACACTCTGGGCGCGTCGCTGTCGGGCGCGCTCTACGTCAGCGTCTTCAGCGAGCACACGCTCTGGGTATTCTCGGGCTGTTTTACGGCCGCCGTGCTGATCTTTTCGGAGATCGTGCCGAAGACGATCGGTGTCAACTACGCCGCGACCCTGGCGGTGCCGGTCGCGTACTTGGTGCGCGCGCTGGTCGTGGTGCTGCGGCCGGTGCTCTGGCTCACCAGCATGTTCGGACGGCTCATCCGGGGCGATCGCGAGAACCCCGTCACGTCGCTGGAAGAGATCAAGCTGCTGGTGGCGCTCGGCCGCACCGAGGGCGCGCTGGCTGGTCGCATCGCCGACATGATCGAAGGTGCTACCGCGCTGCGCGAGCTCACGGCGTACGACGTGATGGTGCCGCGTGCGCGCGTCGTCTACCTGTCGGGTGAGCGCGATCTGGAGCAGAACCTGCAGGTCGTGCGCGAATCCGGCCACAGCCGCTTCCCCTTCACGCCCGACGGCAATCCGGATCGCTTCGAGGGCATGGTGCTCGTCAAAGACTTGATGTTCAAGCTGCGCGAAACGCCCGAAGATCCGGATTGGAAAGCGCTGGCGACGCCGCTCTTGGTGATCCCGGCGACCGCGCAGCTCGAGCGCGTGCTGCGTACGTTTCAAGAACAGCGCCGGCACCTGGCGCTCGTAGTCGACGAGTACGGCGGTACCCAAGGCATCATCACGCTCGAGGACGTGCTCGAGGAGATCGTCGGCGAGATCGAGGACGAAACCGATCGCGTCGATCAATCGATCATCCGCCGAGCTGACGGCAAGTTGGTGTGCCGCGGCATGGCCGAGACGCGCAAGCTGTTCGAAATTCTCGGCATCGAGGAAGATTCCGAGATGGTCACCGTCGCGGGCTTCGTGGCGCATTTGGTCGGCCGCGTGCCGCGCATCGGCGACAAGGTGGAGTGGCACGGCTGGCGCTTTACCGTCACGCGCGCGACCGCGCGGCGCGCCGAACGCATGGAAGTCGAGCGCTTGCCGCACGCAGAAGAGCGTCCCTCCATTTCGAGTAAACGTCCGCGTAGCATTCCAGCTGACGGATGAAGCGTTTTTGCGGTTGGAGACATTACGTCTCTGATCGCCTGCGCAACATCGGGTGAGAGATACACCTACAAGGAAAATGCCAGACGATTTCTCGCTCAACCGGTTGAGGCAATTTCGGCCGCTTGCTTGACGATGGCCGTTTCTTCTTCGATGCTTTCGCGCGCGTTTGCCAAGGGGATACGAACCAATGAACAACCTAAAAAAGCTTGGTCTCATCTTTAGCGTCGGCACCATCGCCGCGCTCTCACTCGTCGGCTGCGGCGACGACGACGACAGCACCACCACGGGTGGCGGCACGTCGGCTGGCGGCACCACTGCCGGCACCGCGGGCACCGGCACTGCGGGCTCTGCCACGGGCGGCGGCGGCAGTGGCTCCGGCGGCACGACCGCGGGCACTGCGAGCGGCGGCGGCGGCAGCGGCAGCGGCGGCACTGCTACGGGCGGCGGCGGAAGCGGCGGCTCTGGTGGCAGCGGCGGCTCTGGCGGCAGCGGCGGCAGCGGCGGCTCCGCCGGCGGCGGCGGCTCCGGCGGCGGCGGCGGCTCCGGCGGCGCGGCTCCCAGCGCGGATTGCAAGAAGTGGTGCGAAGGCGACATGGGCCTTATCAAGAAATGCATGGGCAGCACGCTCTTGAACCCGCTCGTAGACAGCGTTCAGAAATGTGAAGCGCACTGCTCCGATGCCTCTGCCAACGGCGCGATGGGCCTGGCTTGCTGGATCACCCACACGGCGAACGTGGCGACGCTAGAAGATGGCCATTGCGGCCACGCCAGCGGCGACCCTGGCAAGGCTGGACCGTGCAACGAGATCAAGTGAGTCCCTGTTTCAAGGACGCGCGCTGAGCAACTCGCTCGGCGTTCGCGCGGCGCGCAGTGAGTCAGACTCGCTGCGCGCCGTTTCGTTTTGCGGCAAGCCTCAGAGCCAGCTACCGTTAAGAGCCTTGATGAAACGCCTAGCCCTACTTGTGCTCGCCTCGGCGTTGCTGGTCGTGCTGGGTTGCGCCGAAGATCCCGATCTCGAGCGGCAAGGAGGCACGATGCCTATGCCCACGCCGGACGGCACGGCCGGAGATGCTTCGGTGTCGTTCGGCGGCGCATCGTCCGAAGACGCGGTGCCATTTTGCGCGGCGCTCAAGGTCATTCACGATAAATGTCAGCGATGCCATCAGGATCCCCCGAAGAACGGCGCCCCGGTTCCGTTCCTCACTTACGAGGACACGCAAGCGCCTTACGGCACCAGCGAGTTCAAGTACTCGGATGCGATGATCGGAGCGGTCGAGAAGGGTCAGATGCCCTACGTGGTGCTGAACGGTCCGCCCACCAACATCATGCCCCCCGTCGAGCCGCTCACGGATGCGGAGAAGAACACGCTGCTCACGTGGTTGAAACAAGGAGCCAAGCCCATCGGCGGCACCGATTGCAAAATCCCACTGCCGTAGCGGACTGCCAAAAAAATTGTTTGATCTCAGCTAATTACGAGCTGTGACAGGCTACGTCCGCCGTTCAGTTGACAACTGAACAGTCGAACAGTAGTAAGTGTCTCCAACGACGCCGAGAGACGTTCGTGAGGATCAACCGGGAGCCGTGCGTGGCTCCGCGCTAGGAGCTGCACCATGGACGACAAGCCGAAGACAAAAGCCCTCGAGCTCGCGATTGCCAGCGTTCAAAAGGAATTCGGAGAGGGCGCGATCATGCGCCTCAAAGACGGCGAAAAGATCGGCGGAGACGTTCAGGTCATCCCGTCCGGCTCGCTCGGGCTCGACATTGCGCTAGGCATTGGCGGTTACCCGCGTGGCCGCATCGTCGAGATTTACGGCCCTGAGTCGAGCGGTAAGACGACGCTCACGTTGCACGCCATCGCGGCCGTCCAGCGCCAGGGCGGCGTGGCCGCCTTCATCGACGCCGAGCACGCGCTCGACGTCGGCTACGCCAAAAAGCTCGGCGTGAAGACGGACGAGCTCTTGATCAGCCAGCCCGACTACGGCGAACAGGCGCTCGAAATTGCGGACATGCTCGTGCGCTCCGGCGCCGTGGACTTGGTGGTGGTCGACTCGGTTGCGGCCCTGGTGCCCAAGGCCGAAATCGAGGGCGACATGGGCGACTCGCACGTCGGCTTGCAAGCGCGCTTGATGAGCCAGGCGCTGCGCAAGGTCACCGGCTCGGTGAATCGCTCGCAGTGCATGATTTTCTTCACCAACCAGATCCGCATGAAAATCGGGGTGATGTTCGGCAGCCCCGAAACCACGACCGGCGGCAACGCGCTCAAGTTTTACGCCTCCGTGCGTTTGGATGTGCGCCGCATCGGCGCCATCAAAGAGGCGGGCCCGCCCGGTAAAGACATGGTCGTCGTCGGCAACCGTACCCGCGTAAAGGTGGTGAAGAACAAGATGGCGCCGCCCTTCCGCGAGGTGGAGTTCGACATCCTCTACGGCCAGGGCGTGAGCCGTTCGGGTGAGGTGGTGGATATGGCGTCCGATGCCAACATCATCCAAAAGAGCGGCGCGTGGTTCTCGATTGATGGCGAGCGCATCGGGCAGGGCCGAGACAACGCTCGCACCTATCTCGAGCAGCACCCCGCGTTGATGGAAAAGGTCGTCACCAAGGTGATGGAGCACCACGGCTTGAAGCGCGGTGGTCCGGCGGGAGACGTGGCAGCGGGCACGTCGGCTCCGGCGCCTGGTAAGGCAGCAGCAGCCGAAGGCGCCAAGCCGGGAAAAGGTGAAGCCGGCGCAGGGCCGGCTCAAGCAGAGGGCAAGTCGAACGGCCCCGCGCCTTCGGCGCCGAACGGCGCCAAGCGCCCGCCCGGCGCTCGCCCGAGCTGAAGCGCGAAGTCGAGCGGCGCGTGAGGAGGAGCGCTGTTCGACTCCTCAAAAGATCCCAGGCAGCGGCCGGCGTCGTCCATTGCAGCTGGCCGGCGTCGGCCGTTGTGGTTTCAGGGTAGCTGGAAATCAAGGGTCGTCTGCGGCGCCGAAAGACTAATCCTTCTGGGTGAGGTCCACGGCGGCCAATGGGCCGGTTTTGCCCAATTCTCGCGGGGGCCAGATGGCCGAAAACGCGGAATGGTTTAGGCGTCGCGCACTTACGAATTGCTCATCCGACACGCTCATTCGTTTCTTTTAACATCGCGTTTTTATTGAATGATTCGTGATTCCTTGACGGGCCCCACAGCGACCCCTAGGGAAGCCAGAACAGTCTCGGTTTCCATGGCTCCGCAGCTCCGCTTCCCCTGGCACACGGCCCCTGTCGGGCGCTTCAGTCGCGCTCGCGCGACGAGTGGTGCGCCACGCATGGCAACGGCGGCGGTACGCATCCCGCAACCGATCGAGCTTCCGATCAAGGGCCTCGCCAAGGGGCCGCAGATCTTCATCCACGAGGGCGCTCGCCAGGCGCTCGAGCGGCGCTTGGAGCTCGCCTTCGGTGGTCCTGTGCAGCTCGGGGTGACCGACAACCGCCGGCGCATGGTGACGCAAACGCGCTCACGCGGCCGGCTGCGGGTGCGACTGCACATGATGTTCTTGGGCGCCGACGAGCGCGTGAAGAATGCGCTGGTTGCCTACATCGTGCATGGGGACCGTGATGGCTCGCAGGTGGTCGGCGAGTTCATCGACCAGAACCTGCACCGCATCCGCGCTTCGCGGAAGGCGCCCGGGCCGCTGCGTACCGCCGGCCAGGTACACGATCTGGACGCCATCGTTCACGACGTGAACCAGCGCTACTTCGCGGGAACCGTCAGCGACGTGCTCATCACCTGGGGCCGTAAGACGCGGCCGCGCGAGAGCAAACGCACCAGCATCAAGCTGGGTAGCTACAGCGCGACCGAGCGCCTGGTGCGCATCCACCCGGTGCTCGACCAACGCTGGGTGCCCCGCTACTTCGTCCAGTACATCGTCTACCACGAGCTGCTCCACCACCTCGTGCCCGAAGCCCGCGTCTCCGGTCGCGTGCTGCTCCATCCTCCCGAATTTCAGCGCCGCGAGCGCGACTTTCAAAAGCTCTCGCAAGCCCTGGCTTGGGAGCAAAAGAACATCGACCGGTTGTTAAAGGCGCGCTGACTGGAAGGGCGTGGCTGCTCTAGCGAGGGCCAGGTCGTTTCGCCGGTCAGGACCCACGCGAGTAGGCACTACATCTCCATCGTCACACCCACGACCCAACTGCTACTCCCAATATCCAGTACGTCTTTCTTCCCGAACCCATCCAATTGAGGCCGGAACCATTCGGCGAAGATGTAGGAGTTATTGATGCCCGCCATGCCGTCGGCGCTCTTGGCGTCGTCGGGGTCGAGCACATCCAGCAGGAACATGAGGCCGGCGGCGTAGGTGAGGCCGTAGGAGAGGCCCTTGCCGGCTTTGCCTTGGACGCTGGCAGATTCCTGACCGTCGGACGACCACCACATGCCAACGCCGAGGCCGAGCTTGGCGTAGGGGACGAACGGGATCTTGAGATCGCGGGGCAGTACGTCAGCGCGGGCCACGGCTACCAAGTACATCGGCATGATCCAAAGGCGCGTGTCCTCGCCGGAAGCGCCCTTGCCGTTGGCGAATTGGGCCTTCTGCGTGAAGCGGGTGATGCCCCAGCCGACGCCTGGTCCGAGCGTGCCAAGGTGCGGGATGCGCAGCACCTGCCAGTCGAGCTCCGCGCCAATCTCGTAGCGATTGGTGTTGCCGAATACGGTTTGGAACGGGGTGGCGGCGCCGTCGAATTCGTCGTCCACCTCGGGCCGGTAGCGCCCGACGCGGATTTCGAAGGCGGTGTCTTGGGGCGATTCGGAGCGGCCTTCGCGTGGCACGCCGAACGCGCCGAACTCGTCCACGCCCTGAGCGTGTGCGACCGCCGCTGGGGCGAGCAGAGCGAAGGTGGTGGCGAGACCAACGAGCAGCCTCTTGAGCGGCTGCTTCACGCGCGCGCTCATCGACGCCTCCGCGCAACCAACGCGCACGTTCCGAGTAGCATGAGCAGGGCCATTGCGGCGCTGCCGCGACGAGCGGGCGCGAAGCTGCAGAAGCCGCCGCCCGCCTGTCCGCCGGCCGCCGTGTAAGCTTCGAAGAAGCCCGTGACCTCTGCGGGGACGCCGCACGCGAGCTTGGAGAGCTTGCCGATGTTGTTGGCGTCGTCTTCGGCAGCGATCGCGACGGCGTACCTGACGTTATTTTCGAGCGAGTCGTTGGTATGCCCCTTGGTGGCACCTGTCGCGGTCACGCTGCCGCACTCGACCAAGCCTTGCGGTGGATCTTCGCCAGGGACGAGTTGGTCGCCTTCGGCCCGGCACGTGGAGTCGTCGCTCACGGCGGTGCCCGAGTCACCGCCGGCGCTCGTTTCGGCGGCTCCAGCGCTGGCTGTGTCGGTTCCCGCGGTACCAGCAGTGCCGCCCGTGTCGGTTCCCGCAGTACCGGCAGTACCGCCCGTGTCGGTCCCCGCTGTCGACGTCATGTCGGCGGCGCCGCCCATGCCGGTCGTGCCGCTCGTTATCGCGTCGGTGCCTGCAGTGCCCGCGCTGCCCCCGGTGTCGGTGCCACCGCCGCTCGTGCCGGCAGTGTTTTGGGCGGTCTCTGCGGCGGGAGCGCAGTAGAAGTGGTACTTGATGATGTTGGTCTCACCCGTTGGCGCAGTGAAACGCGGGTTGAGCGAGCGCTCGCCGGAGTCGGCAGTGATGCCGGTGGGCGGAGCAGGGCCGATCGTGTCGTACTTGAACGCCCATTTCGGCGTGCTCGTGATGAGGCTGCTGTTGTCGCCGACGTTGTAGTCGATGAAGAACAGAGCGCGCGACGCCTGCGAGGTGGAGTTGATCGCGTCGCAGGTTGCGGCCGTGCCTGCCGCAGGGTTGCTGAAGTCCTCCGACGTGGGTCGGATGATGCTCTGCACCCGGACGGTGACCGTTTGGGTCGCGTTTGTAATGCCGGTGAACACCTTGACGCACGTGGGCGAGGTACCGCTGCGCGCGGTGTAAGCGTCGCAACCGGCGCCGGACCAGACCTCGAACGCACCGCCCGGCGCGTTGGCGATGGTAGCCGTGAACGTGATCTTGGCGTCGTCGAGGCAATCGCGGCGGTTGATCACGTCCAGCTTGCGGTCGGCCTGGCTGCGATCCAGCCAGATGGGGGCGGCGCTGATGGTGACCGTGCCGAGCCCGAGCGCCTGGGCGGGAGCGGTGAGCAGGCCGAGCGTTGCCAAGCAGAGTGCGGCGACCAGGAGTCGGAGAAAGCGCATGCGGACGACGCTTTATGAGCACACGGCGTGCCACGCCGCAATCCGCTTGGAGACTTGGGACAAATCCGCGGACACGCTCGGTTTTTGCGCGCGCTCCGTGAAGCTCAGCGCGCCAGGTTGGCGCACTCACCCAGGCGACTGACAAACTGTCAGAGACGTACGTCGACGTGTTGCTGGCGGCGCAGGTTGTCGAGCCAAGAGCGGCGCGCCGCGGCCATCTTGTCCATGTAGACGCGCTCCGAAAGCTCGCGCTTGGCGGACTCGTAATCCGGTAGGTTGGAGGGGTCGCGCTCCAGCACCTTGAGCACCACCCAGTCGCCACCGTTGCGGAACGGCTGCGACACCTGACCCACGGACAGTGCCAGCGAAACCCGCGCGACTTCTGGCGGGAGGGCGCTCGGGGCGGTCTTGTTCAGCGTGCCGCCGTTGGCGCGGGTGGCGGCGTCTTCCGAAAGGGAGCGCGCCACGTTGGCGAAGTCCTCGGTGCGGCTGCGGCTCACGGCTTCATCAGCCAGCCTGCGCGCGTCGGCTGCGCTGTGACCCTGAGCGTGGATCACGATCCAAGCGAGCCTCACGGGGAGTTGCCCGCGCTCTTCTACTTCGATCTTTTGGTAAGCGGCGTGCAAGTCTTCTTCAGTGATGCGGATGCGGCCTTGGAGCCGCACGTTGAGCAGCTTCGCTTCGAGCAGCTGCCGACGCAGCTCTTCGCGGTATTTGGCTTCGGGCATGCCGGCACGGGCGGCCTCCGCCATGACCTGGTCGGGGGTGAGCTTGTTCTGCTGCGCGACGCGCTTGAGCGCTTCGTCGATCTCGGTTGGAGTGATGGTGACCTTGGCCTGCGTGGCCGCTTTCTCCATCAGCTCCTCATCCACGATCTTCTGCAGCACCGCCTTGTACACTTGCGAGATGGCTGCGCTGCGCTGCGCGCCGGCCGGTACCGTTTGCGCGACCTGCAGCAGAAACGGCTCTGCACGGCGCTTGAGATCGCTGAGCAGGATGGCGCGCTCCCCCACCGTGGCGACGATGCGCTCGACCACCGTGGCGCTGGCCAGGGCGACCTGCGCCAAACTGGCTGCCAAAACGGCGGACGCCAGCAGGCGGGGGAGGCGGGCACGCCCGGAGGAGGAACGGCTGCGAAGCTTCAAAGGCCGGTCGTCATACCACTCCCGGCTTGACTACGCAGCGCGATTAGCGATGCTGTCAGGGTATGGGGAGCTCGGCTCAGGGCTTGGTGCGCGTGACACTGGCGAGCGCGCTCGCGTTGCTCTGGGCGGCGCCTGTTTTTTCGCAGGTTCCGGGCCCGGCCGCTCAGCCCGCGAACGCGGGGCCGGCTCAGCCGGTACCTCAAGCGCCGCCGCCGGAGGCACCAGTCGCGCCGCCGCCGCCAGCCGCCGCCCCGGCTCCGGCGCCGCTCCAGCCAGCCCCCGCACCTCAGCCGACCCAGAGGCCCGCCTTCTTGCACACGCGCGAAGAGATGCAGCGCATGAATGGCGCACCATCGCCGTGGCGCCCCAAGCCTCCGCCCAAGCGCAGGCAGGCCGACTTCTTTGCGCGGGCGACGCCGTGGGTCGACTTCGGACTTACCAGCTTCTACCTCGAAGATCGCGTCGACAACGTGCTGAACTTCGGGATGCAGGCGGGTGCTTACTTGTTCGAGCATTTGCGCGTATCGGGCCGACTGGTCACACCGCTCGAAGCCGTAGGCGATTCGTACAATCGCTACGACACCAGTTACTCGGGCGGCAACCCCACGCACCCGATCAAGTCACGCAACATCTCGCTGCTGTACGGCTTTTCGGTAGGGCTCGTGATGTCGAATGGCAAAGCCTTCGCGTTCGGGCCGAGCGTGGCGCTGCTGCGCACGGATGTCGAAGCCTACGGCACCGCCTGGTTCGTCACGCTGCCGTTCGAGTGGACGACCGCGCGTAACCTGCGTTTGGGCTTCGAGCTCGGCCTCGGTCACGCCTTCGACGGCAAGCAGCGCCAGGCCTGCGCCAGCTGCGGCGTGAACACCGTGGATCGCCCCGGCGGCACGTCGCTTCTCGGGCAGTTCAATATTGGCTACGCGCTGGGAAGCCTCTAGTTACTAGCGCCGGAGCGCGAGGCTGCTGAACGAAACCGCTCGCGCACCGCGCGAGCATGGAACCGCCTCAATCGACTTTGGCACGATCGACGAACGGCGGGCATGACCTCGCTGCCAACGACGCCACCAACTCACATCGTCATGTCGGGTCTACTGGCAGTCGTCACGAAGTAGTTTCGCGGCCAGTGGCGGTAGTAGTCCGCTTTGATGACCAAGGCGCCGTCGTCTTTGTCGACCTCGTCGGTGAGCTTGCCGACAATGCGCACGAGTGAGCCGCGGTTCAGGCTCTTTTCGCCGATGTCGTCGGCGGGGAGGAGCTTGAGCTGCGCGTGCAGTACCGCGAACTCGTGCTCGCTCACGGTGACGCGGCACGTCTCCTCGTCGAGCGCTTCGCACAGGTTGCGGATCTCGAGGTTGCGTACGCTCAGCGTCACGTACGCGGTGCCGGAGGGGCCTTCGGCGCGCTTGGTGACGATGCCGAACAAGGTCGTCTTGTGCTTCGTCCACTCGGCCTTGTCGCGCTCGGCCATCACCGGGTCGAACTCGCGCGCGCCTTGGGCGGCGTCTTCTTCCGCGCTCAGCGGGGTGTAGGTCCGGCTGAATCCGTAAGGCCCCGCCGAGCTACAGGCGGTGGCGAAGGCGAGCAGCAGAGCGGAAGCGGGCAGCGAAAGACGCATAGCCCGCCGATTATCACATACGCTCGGGAGATTCGATGCCGAGTAGCTCCATCCCCTGCATCAGCACGCGACCAGTCAGGTCTGTCAGCGCCACGCGGGAGGCGCGCACATCGGGCGGCACGCCTTCCTTCAAGATGGCGCACTCGGGATCGGCCCAGAACGAGGCGAAGGCGCTGGCCACCTCGTAGAGGAACGAGCACAAACGATGCGGCTCGAGCGACGCTACCACCGACTCGACCGCTTCACCGAAACCGACCAGCTTTAGTGCGAGCGCACGTTCACGATCGTGCTGGATCCGCAGCGACGCCGCGTCGACCGCTTCGCCGGCGGCGAGCTTGCGCAGCAGCGAGCGACGGCGCGCCTGGGCGTATTGCAAGTAAGGTCCGGTGTTGCCCTCCGCTTCCAGCATGCGATCCCAATCGAAGACGTAGTCTTTGATGCGATCGCTCGACAGATCTTGGTACTTGATGGCCGCGAGCGAGATCTTTTCGGCAAGCTCTGGCCAGGCTTCGCGCGGCACGTCCGGGACACGCTTCTCCAGCGTCTCCAGAGCTTTTTGTCGGCTCTCGTCGAGCAGCTCGATCAGGCGCAGGGTGTCGCCCGAGCGCGTCTTCATCATCTTGCGGTCGCTGCCAAGCACCGAGCCGAAGCCGACGTGCTCGGTGCGCACGCCTTCCGGCACGTAGCCGGCGAGGCGCGCCGCAGCGAATACCATTGCAAAATGCTGCGCCTGCGGCGAGCCGACGACGTACAAGAGGCGATCGCCGTGCAGCTCGTGCGAGCGGAAACGCACTGCCGCCAAGTCGGTCGTGGCGTAGCCGTAGCCGCCGTCTTTCTTGCGCACGATCAGCGGCAAGGGAGCGCCTTCACGATTCTTGAAGCCTTCGAGGAAGACGCACAGCGCTTCATCTTGAATTTGAGCGATGCCGCGCTTCTCGAGGTCAGCGGCGATTTCGGGCAAAAATGGGTTGTAAAAGCTCTCGCCGCGCGTGTCTTCGGGTTTCATCGTCACGCCCAGGCGCGCGAACACCTTCTCGAAGTAACGAGAGGAAGCATCGACCAACGTGCGCCACAGCTCGAGCGTCGCGGTGTCGCCGCTTTGTAGCAGCACCACGCGCTGCCGCGCACGTTCCGCAAAGGTCGTATCACCGTCGAACTTCTTGCGCGCAGCTTTGTAGAATGCGTCGAGCTCTCCGACCGAAAGCTCCGTCGCTTTCTCGGCGCCGCCGAGGTCGAGCAAATGCTCGATCAGCATGCCGAACGGCGTGCCCCAATCGCCGATGTGATTCTGCCGGATCACGCGATGGCCGGCGAAATCCAACACGCGCACCAGGCAGTCGCCGATCACGCACGGGCGCAGGTGACCGACGTGCATCTCTTTGGCGACGTTGGGGCTGCCGTAGTCGACCACGACGGTTTCGGGCTTGGCCGCCTTGGCCACGCCGAAGCGCGGGTCGCGCGCCGTCGTTTGCAGCAAGCCTTCGAGGTAGGCGCTACTGAGCGTGACGTTGATGAAGCCGGGGCCTGCGATTTCGAGCTTTTCGCACAGGCCGTGCGCGTCGAACGCGGCGAGCACCTTCTCCGCGGCCTCGCGCGGGTTTTTGAGGCCGACGCGCTTGGCCAGGCTCATCGCCAAATTCGCCTGAAAATCGGCGCGGTCCGAGCGGCGCACCAGCGGATCGATCTCGGCGTGCTCAGCGCCGAAGGCGCGGGCTACGGCGTCACGAAAGCGATCGGTGAGCTCTTGCTGCGGTGGCTTGATGGCGACGGTCATGTCGGGGTCGCCTGTATAGCATTGTGCGCGCGTCGTTCACGCCAGAGCCGCGCGACGCGTACCGCGATTTCCAGAGCCAAAAGGCCGAGCAAGGCCCAACCCAAGCCGGGCGAAGCGTCCACTTGCGGCGCGGCTCCGGCTTGCGGCTTGCGCCATGCTGCGGGCAGCGTCTGCTGCGGTGTGTTCAGTACCTCTTCCGGCGCGAGCGTGATGAAGCGCGTTTCCGCCTTTCCATTCAGGCTGATTTCATAACGGCCGGTGTTTTCAGGCGTCGCGACGCGTTGCCCGTCGGCTTCGCGCAGCGCGAGCGGTCCGGAGCTGCCGCTGATTTGCAGCGCGCCGGTGGCGGAAAACCACCACTCGGTGCCGGCGACGCTGGCGCGCGGTCCGCGCCGCCGCAACGCTTCACCGGCCATGTGATCGAGCAGCGCCAAGAAGGCGGGGCGCAGCGCGAAATCGCTGACTTCGACCGAAACCGGTAGACCGACGCTAAAGAGCAGGCCGCGGCCCAGCTCTTGGCGGGTGACGAGCACCTTGCCGTCGCTCCAGCGACCCACGACCTCTGCGCCCGGCACGAGCGCCGTGTCGAGGCGGGCGCGCCCCTTCGGCGCCAGGTCTTTGAGGCTTTCGCTCTCGGCGCCCAGCCAATCGAACGAGCGAACGTCGACGTTGACGGTGCCAGCCGCGAGCGTTTCCCAATCGACGGCGCCGCGCACGAATGGCTCGAGGTTGGCGCCCAGCTGCGTGTCGTGCGCGCGCGCGCCCAGGAATAGCGCTGCCACGGCGCCGTTTTCGAGCCAGCTGGTGATGGTGCCGCGCGTCTCGGGGGTGAGCCCTGGCGGATCGTCGATGAAGAGTGCCGCGACGTCGCGCAGCTCGCCCTCTTCGCGCGGCAGCTCCGGCAAGGGGCGCACGGCTGCGCTCGTTGCCAGTGCGTGCAGCGCTTGCTCGAGCACCGGCGCGCCGCCCGTGACCACGGCTTCGCGCTCGGGGTCGGCCAACACGGCCAGGCTCAGCGGCCGTGATTCTGGGGCGATTTCTGCGCGATCGTCGTCCGGGTTCTGGTCCTGTCCGGTGAGCTCGACATACGTTTGGGTGGGCCCTTTGAGCTCGAGGACCAGCGACTGCTCACCGCGCTGCACGACCAGACGCGCTTCCGCCTTGCTCGAGCCATCGCGGCTCTTGAGCAACAGTGAGCGGCCGCGCGCGGTCGCCTCGCTGGAGCACGCCAGGTTGGCGCTGACGCGTTGTCCGTCGCGCGCGGCTTGCAGCACCGCGCAGTCGTCGGCCGGCGTCGCCAGCTCCGGCAGGGCGGCCCACACGTCCGGCGCCGGCTCCGTGCCGAGCGGACCTGCCAGATCGCTGAGCAGCACCACGCGCTTGTCCTTGTGAGGGAGGCCGCTGAGCGCGGCGTGGGCCAAGCCGATAGCGGCTTGCAAGTCGGTCGCGCGATCGCTCGGCTTGAGCTCGGCGAGCGCGCGCGTGGCGGCGTTGAGATCCGTGCTGGCGGCCAGTGTGAGGCGAGCCGGCTTGCCCGCCTGCACGAGCGCGATGGCGTCGCCCTCGCGCGCCGTGGCGAGCAGCTCACGCGCGCCCTCGAGCGCGCGCGCAAAGCGGGTTTTCCCGCCGGAAAGGCGTGTTTTCATGCTCGCCGAGTCGTCTACCACCAGTGCAATCGCGACGGAGGCACCGCCAGTGCGGCCGAGCGCGACCCGCGAGCAGCGCACGAGCGGGCCCGCGCCGATCACGGCCAGGCACAAGATCATGAGCGCGCGCAGCGCCAACAACCCGCGGTCTTCCAGCCGGCTGCGCTCGCGCGCAGTGGCGCGCGTGGCCGGGACCAGGCTCGCGGCGGGGAACGGTTGCTCTTTGACGCGGCCGCGACGCAGCAAATGCGCCAGCGTGGGCGCCGCGATCAGCGCCGAAAGTCCCAGGGCTAAAATCGTGACGAAGCTCAAGCGTCGGGCTCCATGCTGCGGCTGAGGATGCGCCGCACCAGCTGCTCCGGCGGGTCGCTCGTCGCCACGCTGAGTAAGCTCCCGCCGCGCGGGACCAGCTCCGCCTCGGCGGCGCGCTGCGCGGCGGCCAGTGCCGCCAAGTAGCTTTGGCGCGACTGGGTGGCGTCGGTCTCGACCAGGCTCTTGCCTTCGAGACTGCGCAGCTGCACCGCGCCTTCGAAAGGAAAGTCGCGCTCGGCCGGCGACAGCACCTGAATCACCTGCAAGGAGCGGCCGCGCGTCGTCAGGTTGGTCAGTGCCGTGAGGCCGCCGGGCGGGAAATCCAGCAAATCGGTGAGAACGACCTGAATCGCGCCGCGCCGCGCCGAGCGCTGCGCCTGGCCGATGACCTGCTCGAGGCTGGCGCGATCTTCGCTGAGGTCGCCATCGGGCTCGACGTCTTCGAGCGCGAGCACGACGCGCTCGAAGGCGTCGCGCCCCGCGCGCGGTGGCAGCGGCCGCGCGTTCTTGCCGCCCAAGAAGTCGAGCGCCACGCGGTCGCCGGTGCGCACCGCGATGTATGCGAGCGCGGCCGCGATCAGCGCTGCGAAGCCGTACTTGGGTCCCGGGCCGCCCGGGCCGGTGTAGGACATGGATTTACTGGCGTCGACGAACAGCCACAGGTCGCGATCCGTTTCGGTCTCGAATTCGCGGATGAGCAAGTCGTCGTGGCGCATCAGCGCGTGGCGATCGATGTAGCGCAGGTCGTCGCCCGGCACGTAGGCGCGGTGACCGCCGAACTCGACGCCGGAGCCCTTGCGCGGGCTCTTGTGGCTACCCGCGTAAACGCCATCGGCCACGCTGCGCGACTTCAGACGCAGCGGCGCGAACGCGCCCCAATCCAGCTTCGAACGGAGCTCGGTCACGTGGCTCGACCGCAGGCAGCCAAAATCTTGGGCGAAAGCTCGATGGGCGAGAGCTGCACGCCGGGGCTGCGCTTGAGCCACTCTCCGCAAGCAGCAGCGGCCAGGCCCGGCGCTTCGAGCGCCACGTACGCCTCGAGCAATTGGCGGTGCACGAGCGCGACTTGCGGCTCACTCAGCTCGGCGGATGACAGAAAGCGCGTGCCGCGCGCCACCGCGTCCACGTAGCGCCCGCCGCGAATGTCGGCGAGCAGCGCCGGTAGCTCCGCCGCGACCTTCTTCTGCACCGCGCGGGTTTGACCTTGCGCCTCCGAGCAGGCGGCGCCGGCCGAGAAGCGCGCGGCCTGCTTGCCGGCGTCGGTCAGCGGTAGCTCGGTCAGCGGCACCAGCACGACGTCGCCCGGTTGGAGCTTGCGTCCGTTGAGCAAGTTGTAGCGATCGAGCACCCAGGCACGGTTCATGTCGCCGTAAAAGCGATAGGCGATCGTGATCAGCGTGTCGTTGGTGTCGGGCAGGACGCGCAGGTTGAACGGCACCACGATCTCGGCGCCCTCTTCGGGCGTGAGCCAGGGGCTCGAGTCGTTGGCCAGCGACAGCACGTCCGAGCGCTTGGGTGAGCCCAAAAGCTCGGCCGCCAGGCTGTCCCAGCTCTCGCCTTGTTTGACGACGCGGTGACCGAGCGCCGGGACCTCGAGCCGCATGCCGCGCACGATCGGCGAGCCGCCGCGCGCGTCCAAATCGTTCGCGGCCACGAGCAGCTTTTCGTACTGAATGCGCCCGTAGTAACGCTCGGCGATCGAAGCCAGCGTGTCTTTCTCACCGACGATGTGCGTGAAGGCCTGCGCGTTACCGATCAGACCCGCGAACACGAGCAGGCCGAAGAGCCAGGAGCGCCGTTTCATGACGGCGCGAAGCATAGTGGCGGCCAGAGGGCAGGGCCATCGCCAGTTTACGAGCGCTCGCGGGCGGCCTTGCGGCGCCGAAATCGCGCCGCCGCGAGCATGAGCACGCTCCAGACGCCGTGGCTGATGCGGCCGCGGGGTGTGGCGCGACAGCCGCAACCGTTCGCGTCGGCCGGCGTCGCGCCGGTCAGGAACCCGCCATTCGACGGAGGGCTAGCGCCACCCGTAGCTTGCCCGCCGTTCGGCGCGCTACCACCGAAGCCACCGCCAAATCCTTCGATGAAGGCGCCGCCGTTCGTATTGCCGCCCGCAGTGCCCGGGCCGCCAGCAGGGCTACCGGCGTTTCCGCCATTTGCCGAGCCGCCGCTGCCGCTTCCGGCTGCGGCGTTGCCGCCCGCGCCGCCCATCGGCGCTGCCGGTTCGGCGTAGGGATCTTCACCCTCTTCGTTGATGCGAATCAAGCTCACGCCGGGCTGCAGCTGATCGAACTGGAGGCTGAGCGCGCCGGCGTTCAGCGGGAGCGTTTGCTTGGGCTCGATCGGAGTCAGCGCCGCCGTCGCCTTCATTTGCTGCCACAGCTCTTCACTCGGCGAGTTGGGGCGCCCGGCGGCGTCCCAAACGCGGAAGGCGTTGGCGTGGTCTCGGTCCACACCCACGCGCTCCACTTCTACGTTGGCCTTGCTGAAGGGCAGATTCTGGAGCTGCAGCGTCACCTTGTCGGTCGCGGTGTTGGCATACTGACCGTCACCGTAGTTGTGGTCGTACACCAGCACCGATAGACCCTTGCCGTTCTTGCTCAGCGTCGCAAATCCGTTCAGCCCGAGCTCGGTGTCGGAGCCTACGCCGCCCCGGAACGACACGCGCCGATCGTGCATGAGCGCGAGCATCTGAAACGCGAGGTAGCTTGGTTTTCGCACGTCGTGCTTGCGCATGACCAGCCCCATGACGTCGAAGGCTGGTCCCGAGCGCGAATCCCACTCTTCCCAAATGTCCGAAATGACCCAAAAAGCTGCACGATCGGGCGGAGCGACGCCGTTTTGATCCTCGAACATGCCGTGCACGGCCTTGGCCACGAACGACGCGCCCATTTCGTTGTTGAAGCTGTCTCCGCCGGTGAAGCTGCTGTTCCACTCCGTAAGGTAGTTCTGCACGTTGAGCGCCGGGTACTGCGCCTTCTTCTGCTTGATGATGTTCGAGACCTCGACGTTGCCGTCGCCGATGTTCAGGGCGCGCGCGTCCGACGGGTACGGGTACTTGTGCCACGAGATGAAGTCGAGCTTGGTGTTGCTCGTCATGCAGTGGTCGATCAGCGCGCCGATCCAACCGCTGCCGATGATGGCGACGGAGGGGCCGCCCACCTTGAGGTTCGGGCTCGCTTGCATCAACCCCGCGACGGCGCGGTCGTACATCTGTAAGTATTCGCTCTGCGAACCGCTGAAGAAGTCCTTCAAGTCTGGCTCGTTCCAGACCTCGAACGACCAGCTCTCTACTTCGGTCACGCCCCAACGCTCGATCGAGTGCTTGGCCAGGTTGTAGATCAGCGCCTGCCAGCGATCGTAGTTTTTGGGCGGCGTGATGTTACCGGGGCGACCGTTGTACCAGCCGAAGGTCGCGCCGCCGGAGGCAAGCGCTTGCGGCATGAAGCTGAGCTCGACCAGCGGCTTCATGCCGAGCGACACGATGTAGTCGATGATCTTGTCGTAGTTGTCCCACTTGTAGACGGGCTGCCCGTTGACCTCGCTGTAGATACCGACGTCATCGTTCAAGATGCCGTGGCCGCGGATGCTCTTCATGCCCAGCTCCGTCGCCGCCATTTTGTAGGCGCTTTGCGCGGTGGCGCCCTCGGCGGAACCCAGAACCGTGTACAGGTGGTCGGAGCCGACGCTGGCTTGCCAGAAGCGATTCAGCGGTCCCAGCTCTTGCGCGGCGTCGACGTCGAGCGTGTACGTGGCGGCGCGCGCGTCCGTGGTCGCGACGGTCAACGTGCAGGCAAGCGCGCAGGCGCCGAGGAATGCGTAAACTGAAGATTGACCCATGGTGCACCCGTGGCGGGTGCGCAGTAATGGGCGCCCTGGCGCGAAACCTTCAGTGTACTCGGTGGCGTCAACGGCAGGGTGCCAGCTGCCATGCGGCGCCCGTGATGGTTCCTGGATTGTCGAGAGCCGACGAGTCCGCGGCGTCCGTGCCGCTGCCTTCGTCGAGCTTCCACAAGCCGATCGTGTCCGTGTCCGTAGCGAGATGCGCGGCGGGCGTGAAGTTGCTCGTGTAGCGGGCGACGTTCGACAGCCGCACGTCCGAGTAGAAGCCGTGCAGCCCCGCTCGAACCGTGCCACGCGAAGAAGCGCCGATCTGCACCGGGCCGTTGCTGCTGTCGGGTTGAATCGCGCCGTTCTGCTCGCCGACTTTGACGCCGTCGGTATAGAGCCGCACCGACGTGGCGTCGTAGACGACCGCGATGTGGGTCCACACGCCGGGCTTGGCAGCCGGCGTGCTTTGGAAGTTTGCCAGCTCGCCGGAGTTGCCGTGGAAGAACACGTAGATGCTGCCTTGCGACGTGAGCGCCACGTACTTGTCTTCCAAAAAGTTCGTCCACTTGTTCAGGAGCACTCCCTCGGCCGGGATCATGCCGGCGTCGTTTGCGTCCGGCAGCACCCACAGCTCCATCGTTGCGGCTGCACCAAAGTCCGGAATCGTATCGTCGGGGACCTGGACGGTGTCCGTGTCGGTGCCGAAATGCAGGGCAAGGCAGCCTTCGCTAGGCGCGCCGCCGCCGCCCGCGTTGCCGGCGCCGCCAGCCACGCTCGTGTTCACGGTGCCTGTATCGCCGCTAGCGCCGCCGCTCGGCGAGCTCGCGTTTCCGCCTGCTGGCTCGCCGCCGCCGTGCTCACCGGCAGCACCGCCCGAGCTGGAGCCCGGAGAGCCGATGCCACCTGCAGCGCCTGTGCTGCCGGCTGCTCCCGCTTCTTCGGCCCGAGTTTGTTTGTGCGAGTCCGAAGCCCCGCAAGCCGCCGCGAACGCTCCGGCCATGAGCAGCACGATCCAAAGTGCAGGCGAACCGAGCACGGCGTGCGTCTTTCCCATGCGCACGGTTTTGCCTCAACGCGGCGCCGGCAGCGAGCGTGACGAGGGCGCGTCCGACGAATGTCGAGGAATATCGTTCGGATACTCTTCGGGCAAGCCTTCGAGCGGAATCGAAGCCATGAGCTTTTCGAGCTCGCGCGCGTTGCTCGGGCGCTCGGCGGCCCGCTTGCGCAGGCACTGCGCGATGGCCGTGCTCAAACCCTCCGGCAAAGGCAAATCGGGGCGAGCTTCGATGATGGTGCGAGGGATCGCGCGCTGATGTAGCTCGAGCAGCTCGCGCCGGTTACGACCGCGGATCGGTAAGTCGCCGGTGACGGCCTCGAACATCATTACGCCCAGCGCATACAAATCGGTGCGAGCGTCGACCGGCGCGCCGATGCACTGCTCGGGTGCCATGTATTCGGGCGTACCCAGCGTGTAGCCGTCTTGCGTGAGCGATTCGGCTTCGTTGAACTTGCTCATGCCGAAGTCGAGCACTTTGATGGTCTTGTCGTCGCAGATGAAGATGTTGCCCGGCTTCAAGTCGCGGTGCACGACGCCCAGCTGATGCGCGGCCCACAGCGCGCGACACACCTGCGTGAACATCGGCACCGCAAAGCCGGGCGCGATCAAACCTTGATGCTTGAGCATCGTGGCCAGGCTCGAACCGCGCAACAGCTCCATCACGACGTAGATGGAACCGTCGGGCAACTCGTCGAGGTCGAGCGTGCGGACGACGTTGGGGTGCTCGATGGAGCCTTGCACGCGCGCCTCGCGACGGAGCCGCGCGATCTCCGATGCGTCCATGGCCGCAGCGCCGCGCAGCACCTTGACGGCGACCTCGGTGCCGAGCGCGACGTGCTCGGCCGCGTACACCACACCGATGCCGCCCGAGCCGATCTTGCGCAAGATGCGGTACTTGCCGCCGAGCACGCTGCCGATCATGTCGCCGGCGGCTTCTTTGAAGTGGCCGCGCACCTCGAGCCCGCGCTCCAGCGCCGCGATGCGGTGTTTTTCGAACACGCGCAGCGAGCGCTCTTCGGACACCCGCTCCGACGCGATACCGAGCGCTGCACCCAGCGCGCCGCCCACGCCGGCGCCGATGGCGGCGCCCAGCAGGCTGCCGGAAATCATCACCGCGCCACCGCTCGCCGCGGCGCCGAGCACGGCACCCAGCGCGATGGAGCGCTTCTGCCCGAATTTCCAGCGCACGATGTAGTCGCACTCGGCGTCTCCCCGCGCGAGGCAGCGCGGGTGCTCGATGGTCGCGCTCGGCAAACCCCAAATCAGGGGAATGGCGGCGAGCTCGGCGCGGCGCGCGGCGCACAGTAGCTCGTCGGCCTGGCTCTCTTCGGTCTCTTGCCGCGGGCGGTAGACGATCTCTGCGGAGCTGGGTCCGGCGGCCTTGAGCTCGCAGCTGCCGACGCGCGTCGTCTCCGACGCGTTGGCGGCCAGGTAGCGGTACGCGTCTTCGGGTGCGGAAGCGACGCGCAGCATGCGCACGTACGCGCCGAGCGATTCTGGATGAGTCATCCAGGCGCCGCGGTCGCTGACCGCGTCAGGGCCGAGCGCCGAAGCCAGAGCGCGCAGCAGCCGCTTGGCGGCGGCGACCGACAACCAGCCGGCGTCGTCGTTCATCGACCCGATCGGGATGCCGGCCGTGGAAAGCAATGCGCGCAGCGCGGCCTCACCCCGCTCGTTGCGCAGACGTAACAAGTACGGGCGGAACCAAGTGCTCCGCAGCTCCTCCCGGCCCGTACCCTGGCGCGGGGGGTTCTTCTTGCCGTCACGGCGTTCGCGCACGTCAGTCATCAGCGGCCGGCTAAAGCTTTCCTAAAGGTCCCTGCCGCCGGGGGCGGCTCCACGCGATGGCCGTCGCGACCGGGCCGCAACAACCAGGCCGAAAAGCATAACAGCTTCCTAGGGCGCGCGCCGCGCCCTATAAAGAGGGGCAATGGCCGAGCCGACTTCCGACGCGTTCGTTCTTTTTGGGGCAACTGGGGACCTGGCGTACAAAAAGATCTTCCCGGCGCTGCACTGGATGCTCAAGCGCGGGCACGCGCCCTTTCCGATCGTGGGCGTTTCGCGCGGCGGCTCGAGCCTGGAGAACCTGCGTGAGCGCGCCAAAGCCAGCATTCAGGAGTTCGGCGGCGGGGTAGACGAAAAGGCCTTCACGACCCTGTCGCAGAACCTGCGCTATGTGGACGGCGACTACACCAAGGGCGAGCTGTTCGCGAAGATCAAGCAGACCATCAGCGAGGCCAACGCCAAGAGCCCGGTCTACTTCTTGTCGATCCCACCCAGCGTGTTCCCCAACGTGGTCGAGACGCTCGGCACGAGCGGTTGCTCCCAGGGCGCCCGTGTCGTGGTCGAAAAGCCGTTCGGTCGTGATCTGGCGTCGGCGCGCGTGCTCAACGCCACCTTGCACAAGGTCTTCCCAGAGTCGTCGATTTTCCGCATCGACCATTTCTTGGGCAAGGAGCCGGTGCAGAACCTCTTGTACTTCCGCTTCGCGAACGCGTTCCTGGAGCCGATCTGGAACCGCAACTACGTCAAGAGCTTCCAGATCACGATGGCGGAGAAGTTCGGCGTATCCGGCCGCGGTCGCTTTTACGAAGAAGCGGGCGCCATCCGCGACGTGGTGCAAAACCACCTGCTCGAGGTGATCGCGTTCCTCGCCATGGAGCCGCCGCCCGCCGGCGACCGCGAAGCGCTGCGCGACGAGAAGACGCAGCTGCTCAAGTCGATCCGCACCGTTTCACCCGAGTACTGCGTGCGCGGGCAATTCCAGGGCTATCGCGACGAAGAAGGCGTGAACAAAAACTCGACCGTCGAGACCTACGCCGCCATCTCGTTCTTCGTCGATTCGTGGCGCTGGGAAGGCGTGCCCTTTTACGTGCGCACGGGCAAGAACATGCCCGTCACGGTGACAGAGGTACTGGTCGAGCTGCATCGCCCGCCGCACATGGTCTTCAAAGAGACGGTCGCTCAGCGCGGCAACTACCTCCGCTTCCGCCTCGGGCCGGATTTTGCGATCGCCATCGGCACGCGCGTGAAGCGCCCCGGTGAAGCGATGGCGGGCGACAGCACCGAGCTGTTCGTCACCCAGCAAAATCCCGCCGAGATGGGCGCCTACGAACGCCTGATCGGCGACGCGATGCGCGGCGACGCCAACTTGTTCGCGCGCGTCGACAGCGTCGAGTCAGCCTGGCGCATCGTCGAACCCATCCTCGGCGACGCGACGCCGATCTACGAATACGAAAAGGGCTCCTGGGGTCCGGCGGAAGCGAACCGCATCCTGTCGCCGGGCACCCTCTGGCATGATCCGAAGCGGTAGTTGGCGCTGGGCGCTGGTAGCGCTGCTCGGCATCGCGCTCGCGATTCTCTTCATCCTTCGCGCATCCAAGCGGCCGGAGCTTGCCGCGACGTATCGCCAGCTCGGGCCGCGCTGGGGCGAGCGCGCGGACGCCTGCAAGCTGGATGCAGATTGCGTGCTTTCGAACGAGCGCGACGGCGAGTGCTGCGGCATCGCGTGCGGCTAGCCAACGGCGCACACTCGGGCTTTCGCCAGCGCTCTCGAGAAGGAATGGCGCGCTCAATGCGCTCGAGCCGTCTGCACCGATTACCAGTGCCCGCCGCTCGATGCTGATTTGTATGTTCGTGCGATGTGCGACCGAGGGATGTGCAAAGCCGTTCTCATCAAGGCGGCCGCCTGCTACGAGCGCCACCGCACGCGTTCTTGTTCGAAGGCGCGCGCCAGGCGTCGCTGTTCTTGGAGGAAGGCGCCGTACGCTTTCGGGAGGCGTGAGTCTTCTTGGAAGCGGATGAAGACGTTGAGGGCGGCTTCGGCGTCGGCGGTGGCGCGGTGCGCTTGAGTGAGCTCGATACCGAGGCGGGCGGCGACGTCGCCCAGGGCGCGGCTCTTTTCGAGCTTGTGCAGCTCGCGCGCCCACACCAGCGGATCGATCCACTCGGCGTTCTTTTGAAAAGCAGGCGGTGGTGACGCGGGCGCCGCCACGCGACCGAGCTCGGCCATCAGCTGCTTGCGATCGAACTCGGCGTTGTAGGCGAGCGGAATCGCGCCCGTGAGCGCTTCGATCAGCTCCGGCACGATGCTCTCGAAGCCGGGCGCGTCCTTCACGTGCTCGTCCAAGATGCCGTGCACGTCCGAAGCTTCTTTGGGGATGGGGCGGCCGGGGTTTACGAGCCAACTCTTGCGCAGCACGATTTCGCCGCGTTCCCAGCGCACGCACGCCACCTCGACCACGCGATCCGTCGAGGGGTCGCGGCCCGTGGTTTCGGTGTCGATGGCCACGATCGGCAAGTCGGCGACGACGTGATCACCGGCGAAACCTTCGGCCAGGCCGAGCGCTGCGACGCGCAGCAGGTGCGCGATGCCCGGGTAGTGTCGGCCGGTCGGGAAACACCCGAGGTCGACGAGGACTCTCATGGTTTCTTGACGGCGCTCGCGCTGGGGGCTGGTGTGGCCGCAGCGGAGGGCGCGGGAGCGGCAACCGGCGCGGGGGCTGCCGGCGCGCCACCCGTGAGCTCGACCTCGAGGTTGATCCAATCTTCGAGCTCTTCCGGAAAGTCGGAAGTGCCGGTGAACTGACGGCCGTTGATGTACAGCGTGGGCGTGCTCTGGATATCGAGCCGTTCGCCTTGCTTGCGATCGCGCGCCACGGCATCGGCCACGGCTTCGCTCTCGGCGTCTTTCGAGAACTTCGCCATGTCGAGCCCCAGGCCCTTGGCGAGCTCGTCGATCACGGGCGGACTGATGCGATCCTGGTTGTCGAACAGGGCCGCGTACATTTCCCAGAACTTGCCCTGGTTCTGCGCGGCGCGCGCGCTCCGGGCCAGCTTCTCGCCGTACTGGTGGATGCTGAGCGGGAAGTTCTTGAACACCAGCCGCGTCTGGCCGTCGTGCTTCTTCAGCGCTTCTTCGATGATCGGGCGGGCGGCGCGGCAAGCGGGGCACTGGAAGTCGGCGAACTCGACCAGCAGCACGGGCGCCGAGGGATTGCCCTTGGAGGGCGAATCCTCGAGGCTGATGTCCTTCACCTGGTCGGCCGCGAAGCGCGACTTGTAAAAGGCTTCAATCTGTTGGCGGGTGCGGCCGCGCTGGACTTGTTTGGCCAGCGCCTTGGCGGCGGGCACGCAGGCCTTGCACGCGCGTGACTCCGAGACGCACTGCGCCACACTGACCGGCTGGTCTGCGCAGGGTGAGCGCAGCTCGGAAACGAAGCGAGACCATTCCGACTTTTCGCGGCCGGTCAGGTTCGAGGTATCGACACCCGGCAGGTTGACGTCTTTCGTCTCGGAACGGGTCGGCGAGGCGTCTGCCGGGGTCTCCCCGGGGGAGCGACACGTCACGAGCTTCGTATTCAGGAAGGCAAACAGCGCCAGGGCGGAGGCCGCGCGGAAGCTCAACATTGCGCGGCGGAGCGTAGTACGTTCCCCGGCCGATGACGATACCGTCCTCCCCACCGCCCAGCGTGCCGCCCAGCATGCCGCCGCCTTCGGCGAATGTGGCGCCACCCCTGGGGGTCAAGCACGTGATTGCAGTCGGCGGGGGCCGGGGCGGGGTCGGCAAGAGCATCGTGGCCGTGAATCTGGCGGTGTACCTGGCCCAGTTGGGCCGTAAGGTGCTGCTGATCGACACGGATCCGGCCGGCGCGGAGCTGCACACCGTGCTCGGGCTCGGCCAGCCGTTCTCCTCGCTCGGTCGCGCGCCTGCTGCCGCCTCTAGTAATGAGGACGCCGAGGAGGAAGATCTCACGCCGGTCGCCACTCAGGTGCCCGGCTTGTCACTCGTGCCTCAGCTGTATCGAGCTGGCTCGACCGTGCCGGTGCGACCAGGGCGGAAAGCGCGTTGGGCCCGCGAGCTCAAATCGCTCGAGGCCGATTACGTGTTGCTAGACCTTGGAGCCGGAACGCAGCCGGCGACGCTCGACCTTTTTCTGGCGGCCGACTTCGGCGTCTGCGTGAGCGCACCGGAGCCGCCCGCCATCGAGGCTTCGTACCGCTTCGTGCGCGCCGTCTTCGTGCGCGCGCTGCGTCGTGCGCTCGTGAAAGACCGCTTCAAGTTGAGACTCGTCGAGCGCGCCGAGGCCGAGCTGGGCCCGCTGCCGGCCCCGCAAGACCTGGTGCACGCCATCGCGCGTTACGACAGCAGCCTGGGCCAGCTGGCAGCCACCGAGCTGTCGCGAATTCGACCGCGACTGGTCATCAACAGCGCGCGCCTACGCGCGGACACGGATTTGGGCCTTTCCATGTGCGATTTGGCGCGCCGGCACCTGGGCGTCAATTTCGACTACGTCGGTCACATCGAGCAAGACGACGCCGTGTGGCTCAGCGTCGTGCACCAACGACCGGTGCTGATCGACAGCCCGACCAGCAAGGGGGCGCGCAACCTGGAGCGCATCGCGCGTCGTATCTTGGCGTTGGCGGCGAGCCGCGATCAAGAGCGCCAGGCGGAGACGGTGCCGCTCTCGCCTGCTCACCTCAATTTGTACGAGGTGTTGCTCGCCCATCGCGGCGCTACCGACGAAGAGCTGCGGCGCGCGTACAAGCGCCAGCGTGACCTTTACCAGTCGGGCAGCTTACCGCTCACGTCGCTGCTCGACGAAGCCGGGCAACGCCGCGAGCTCGCCCGCATCGAAGAAGCGCACGACACGTTGCTCGACCCGCTGCGCCGCAAAGCCTACGACGCTTCGATCTTTCCCGAGGCCGAAGTGGCGCCGCCGCGCTCGCCCGCAGCCGACAGCGCCTTGCTCGCCGAACGTGCGGTGCTGCGCCAGGAGCTGTCGCGCGAAATCAACGCCGAGACCGAGTTCACGGGCAGGCTTCTCGCCAAGGTGCGGGAATCGATGGGGGTGGAGCTGGTAGAAATTGCCCGCGAAACCAAGATCAGCGTGCCCTACCTCACGGCCATCGAAGCGGAAGCATTCGACGAGCTTCCGGCCCTCGTGTACACCCGAGGGTTCGTGCAGCAGCTCGCAAAATTCTTGAAGCTCGACCCGACGCAGGTGACCAAGACGTACTTGCGCCGGTTGCGCGAATGGCGCTCCGAGACCGACGGAGAAGCCCAGCATTGACGGGCGCCACGCCTCAGCGTCGGCCAGAAGACGTGGCCTTCTCGTGGGCGTTGGGCATGGTGGCGCTATTGCCGCGGCTATTCGTGGCCATCGCCTGGTCGCGCGAGCCGGTGTGGGACGGGCACTACTACCATCTTGGTGCCAGCCGCATCGCGGCCGGCCTCGGCTATTCGGAAGACGTGATCATCCGGGGCGCGCCGGTGTGGAAGCCGTGGACGCACTACCCGGTGGGCTACAGCGCGCTGCTCGGCTTCTTCTATCGCGTGTTCGGCGAGCATTTGTTGGTAGGGCCGCTCCTCAATGCGGTGCTCGGCGCCGCCACGGCGATCTTGGTGCACCGCATCGCGCTGAGGCACGTCGGCGCGGGGCGGGCCCGAGTGGCGGGCGGGCTGGCGGCGCTCCATCCCGGGCTCATCGCGTACTGCCCACTGGTGATGACCGAGATCCCCTCGGCGTTCTTGCTGGTGTTGCTGCTCTGGACACTGCTGCGCTTTCGCGGAACCTGGTACGCGGCCATCTTGGGCGGCCTGATTTTGGGCCTTCTCACCTTGATTCGCCCGGCGAGCCTGCTACTCGCGCCGCTCTTGGCGCTGTGCGAGCCGCGGCCGATCGAGCGCGCTGCGCTGCGCAGCGCGGCCATGCTGGGTATCGCGCTCGCGGTGGTCATGCCGTGGACGATTCGCAACTGTGTGCGCATGGATGGCTGCGCCCTGGTCTCGACCAACGGCGGCTGGAACCTGGCGATCGGCGCCATCACCGAGACGGGGCGCTTTCAAACGCTGCACGGTAGCGACGGCTGCCCGAACGTGACCGGCCAGGTGCAGCAAGACGACTGCTGGGCCCACGTCGGCTGGAAGAAGATCAAAGACGCGCCCGGACATTGGCTGGGCCTGGCGCCGAAGAAGCTGGCACAAACCTTCGACCACGAATCCTTCGCCGTCGAGTACGTGCACGAAGCCGATCCGGGGCAGTGGCCCGACGAGCGGCGCGAGGCGGCGCGCGGCCTGCTCACGGCCGCGCACCTGGCGCTGCTCGCCGTGGCTGCCTTCGCCGTGGTGGCGCTGCCGCTCGGCCGGCTGCGCCGTGATGAACAGTATTGGCAGATAGGCCTACTGATCGCCTTTTGCGGTTTGATCTTTTACGGCATCGCCGAGCAAGAGCACCCGTTTCATTGGCTGATCGTGCTGGCGCCGCTGGCGGGGCTCGCGCCGGTGCCGGGTCGCCCCTACCTGGGTCCGATTGGGCGTATGGCGCTGAGCACGGTGCTCATCACGGCGCTGACGCACGTCGTCTTCTTCGGTGAGGACCGCTACCACTTGTTCCTCTCGCCCTTGCTCTGCATTTTGGCGGCCGCCGCGCTTCGCGAAGGCGAGCGCGTTGCCCGGGCTCCGACGCCGAGCTAAGCCTCCTTTCGCAACATGCTCGATGTCAGCGTGCCGTGCGCGGGGTGTGGGGCGCCCAACCGTTTCGGAGAGTTACGCTGCGACGGCTGTGGAGCACGCGTGGGCCGGGACGCTCGCGATGCCCTGCATGCGCGGCTGGAAGCGTCGAGCGATGACTACCGCGATCTCATGACCCAAGTGAACGCGGGTCGCGCAGTGCTCCTCGTCGCTTCGCTCGCCTACCTCGCGTTCGTTGGGGTGTCGCTGCCAGCTTTCCTGGCTTCCGGTGATGTCGAACCGGGGGCGCACCAGTTGCTAGTCATGGGCTTCGTCGTCGACGTGTCGATTGGATCCACCTTTTTGGTGCTGTGGGCCGCGGCACGCCGCCATCCCGCGATGGCGCTGTTGTTGGCCGCGGCGCTGTGGCTGGCGGCGCAGCTGATGATCGTAGTGGTCTCTTTGTTGGCTGGAGCCTACCTGTTGATCTTCACGGGGCTGTGGCTCAAGGTCGTCGTCGCGATCTTGATGGCCCGTGGGATCGTCGCTGGCATCCGCGCTCGCCAGATCGTTGCTGGCCTCAAGCGAGCGTCGGCCAAGCCTGCCCCGGCTTCTTGAGGCGAATCGCGGCTGATTTTGCCGCAGACGAACGGCCGAGCTAAGCCTGCGGCGTGGCGGCAGGAGCGACTGGTAGATTTCGGCGAGCCCGCTTCGTCATCGGCTCGTTGCTGCTGCACGCGTTGCTCGTCGCGATTGTCGCGCGTCGCGCGTCGCGCGAAGCCGAGCCAGTGGTCGCGTCGCTGTCGGCGGGCGAGCTCGAGGTCGAGGTGGTGCCGCCCCCTGCAGAAGAAGCCGAGGTGGCGTCCGGTTCCGAAGCGGAGCCGAGCCGCGTCGCGCCGGCGCCACGTCGCGGCGCCGCGCCGCACCCGGCTGCGCCGGTCGCGGAAGCGAACGAGGCCGACGCGGCGACAGCGGCCGACGTGGAGGGAGCTTCGGGCGAAGAAGCGGCGGCGCCGTCCGCTGCGCCGTCCGCTGCGGCCCCCCACTTGAGCCTTTCGCAGCTGGGTGTCGACGGCACCAATCCGTTCATCGATCACGCCGATCCACTGGCTGTTCGCGCCGCTCGCGCCGCGCGTGTCAAAGCGCGCCTCGACAAGGCGCTCGCGCAGGGCATCGTCAATCAGGAAGCGGCGGCCGGTCGCGGCTCCGGCAGCCCGGTGCTGCGCGCGCTCGAGGGCGCGGTCTACGCCTCCACGTTGCCGCTCAATACACACGCCACGCTATCGTTCGTGATCGACAGCAGCGGCAAGGTCGTCACAAGCTCCCTCGGTGAGGCGGACGGCAATCGACCGGCTTGGCTGCGTCTCGCGCACGAAACCGCGCGCGCTCTGGCGACGCGCACTTTGCCCGTGCCAAAAGGCAAGAGCGTACGGCTCACCATCGCGGTCACGTCGCGGCTCGAGCTGCCGAGCGGCGCCGATCCCGGCGTCGAGCTCGACGTGCTCGGCGTGCCCGTCAAAAAAGGCGCCGGTCCTCGCTCGACCAAGCTCGACATTTTGAATCCCAAGAACGGCCTCGTGCCGCTCTCGCTGCTGGGCGACCCGGCTGACGCGGCAGCACGCCCGCGCCGCGTGGTGAACGCGCACGTCGTCTCTGAAGAGCTGCTCTGACGAGCGAGCGCTACTCCGCGATGCGGAAGCTTTTGCTCAGCGTGACGGCGCTGCCGCTAAAGGCAGGCACGTGCGCGCTCTTGAAGACGGTTTGGATACAGTTACCGACGGGGGTGCCGGCGAACGGAGCCGACAGGCTGACCGAAGAAACCGGACCCTCGGGCGAGAAGGTGATGCTGGCAGTGCCGGTGCCGGTCGGCCCGCCTTCGCGCTTACAGCTGGCGGCTGAATTGGCGGCGGTACTCAGCGCGGTGAGCGCCGAGGCACGATTGAGCGGCGCGCGCTGATCGACGGGCGGCGGTTTTTCGGTCGGCGGCGGCTGCAGCACGGGCTCTTGCGGCGCGGCGGGCTCGGCCTTTTCAGCAGTCTTGTCGGCCGCCTTTTCGGTTTTGTCGGCCGCCTTGTCGGTCTTGGGGGCGTCCTTCTCGGCGGGGGGCGTGGCGTCCGTGTGATACGGATTCGCGATGTCGCGTTCGGCCGGCTTGCCCGGTCTGGCGCTGTGGACGTCGGTGCGCGCACGCCCGGGCTTGCTCGGGTCGTCGCGCTCGGCCAGAGGCAACGAGTCGATGTTCATGCCGGACGGACCCGGCTCTTGCGTGTAGTCGCGAGCGGACGGCTTGGAGCCGTCGGCGTGAGTCGGTGCGTCGGCGCCGGAAGCGGGCAACGCGCCCGGCTGCTGGTTGTTGACGAACCACACCGCCGCGGCCGCCGCGGACAGACCGAGCAATGCCACGAACATCGGCGCGGCCGACTTTTTTCGCGGCTTTTGCGCGAAGTCGAAGCTCTGCGGATGCGGTGTGCTCGACTTGGACGAGATGGAGCTCGACGTCGGCGGCTCCGACGGCGAGCCGGACATGGGAAAGCGCCCGCTCGACGAAAAATGCGGATGCGAGCGGTCGGGTGCTGCTGGATGCTCCGGAACGAGGCCGGCTGCGACGACGCCGTCGCTCGCGGTGAGCGCTTCTCGCAGGGCTTGGCGCTGGGTCTCGATGCGTGAGCCGAGCACGCGGCGCACCAGCTGCCCGACGCTGGCGTGCGACACCATCACCCGATCTTCGACCAGGAAGCGCTCCAGCGCTTCGCTCATTTGCTGAGCGGTTTGGAAGCGCTTGCCGATGTCGCGCTCGAGCGACTTTTGCACGATGGCGACGAGCTGCGGCGAGAGCCGCGGATTCAGCTCGGCGGCGTTGGGGATCTTGCTGCGCTTGACCAGCTCGAGCGAGTGCGCGGCGTTCTCGCCGCGGAACAGACGCTCGCCGGTGACGAGCTCGAACAAGACGATGCCGAGCGCGAATACGTCGCTGCGGCGATCCAGCTTTTCGGCCCGCGCTTGCTCGGGCGACATGTAGCCGAATTTGCCCTTGATCTTGTCCTCTGAGCCGAGGTCGCTGTGGGCGGTGGCATTGGCAACGCCGAAGTCTACGAGCTTGGCGCGGCCGTCGAGCCCGACCAAAATGTTGTGCGGCGAGACATCGCAATGGACGATGTTGCGCAGCTCGCCGTCCCAACCGCGCAGCTCGTGCGCGGCGTGCAGGCCGGCGGCGGCGTCCGCGATGATCTTCACCGCGATCTCGGCCGGGATGGCGCGGCGCCGGCGCGCTTCTTTGATGATGGTTCGGAGCGAGTCGCCTTCGACCCACTCCATGGCCATGTAAAGGATGCCGTGGTCTTCCGAAACCTCGTGCACCTTGACCACGTTGGCGTGGTCGATGCTGCGCACGATTTGTCCCTCTTCTAGGAACATGGCGCGGAATTCGGAGTGACGCGCGAGGTCGGGCAGCATCGCCTTGACGGCGACCAGGCGTTGCTTGCCGCTGACTGCGGCGCGCTCGCGTGCGACCCAGACGCTGGCCATACCGCCGCGACCGAGCCGAATTAACAGCTCGTACTTGCCGAGCGTCGAGCCCGACTTCAGTTCCGCGGCCATCCAATCACCCTGAGCATGCGCGGCAAGCACACGCTGAATGGCGCGGGCCTCGCCTGCTGCTTTTATGCCATGGAAGTCGTAGCCAAGCCCATCGAAACTTTGCCGCAGCGCACCACCCCTACATGCGGCCCCCCTACATGTAGGGTTATGGAGACGCGAGCTCCGCAGATGCCGACGGACTTGGAGTCGGCGCGGAACCTTGCGGCGCCACCACCTTCATGTCGACCTCGAGCAGCACGGCTTCACCCGCCGTGACTGAAACGGTGCGCCGCTCCGCGACCGCGTTCGGATGCTCGAGCCGCACGTAGTGGGTACCCGCGCTCAGGCGAATTGGCCGCGCAAAAGGCGTGGTTTCACGCTGCTGGCCGTCGACGAAAACGTGGGCCCACGGGTGCGCAACCACGCGCAGCTCAGCTGCTTCGGCGCCCGGGCTCGAGAGCGGTGCCGCAGCGCGTCGACTGGCCTCCATGGGTCCGAACACGCGCCGCAATGCCGCGCCGCTCGTTACCGCGGCGAGGCCGATCAACAACAAGCCCACACCCACCTTGGCGACACTGGTGCGCCGCACTTCGCGCACGACAGCCCTCGGCGGAGCCGACTTCGCATCGGCCAGGCCTGCTGCCGCCAAGGCCGCCAAAACGGCCGTTTCGGGGGGGCCATCCCACGTTTCTGCCAGCGCCTGCCGCAGGTCGGCCGCGAGCTCGTGAGCGCTGCCGATGCGGTCGCTAGGTAGTTTTTCGAGACAGCGCGCCAGCAAGCGCTCGACGTTGCCGCTCACCTTCACACCCGCTTGGGTGATGGGAGGCGGCGGGTTTTGACGAATGCGCAGCGAGGTGGAGCGGTCGTTCGGACCTTCGAAGGGGCGTGAGCCGCTGATCAGCTCGTAGAGCATGACCCCGAGCGAGAACAAGTCCGAGCGCGGGTCCGCGGGCTCGCCCAAAATCTGCTCGGGTGACATGTACACCGGGCCCAAGTAGCCGGTGCCGCCGTCGAGCAGCTCGGGCGCGGTGGGCATGCGCTCGTCGACTGCCAGCGCAAAGCTGTGGAGCTTGACCTCGCCGCGCTTGGAGATGAACACGTTCTTCGGTGACAGATCGCGATGCACGACGCCGTGCTCGTGTGCATGCTCGAGCGCTTCGCTCAAGCGGAGGCCGATGGCGACCGCTGCCGGCTCGCTCAGACGCTTGGCGCGCGTCAGCAGCTCTTCGAGGGTGACGCCATCGACGTACTCGAGCACCAGCCACATGCGGTCGTCGCGGCGCACGAAGTCGTGCACCTTGATGACGCCGGGGTGATGCAGCTCGCTCAGGAGGCGCGCTTCGCGCTCGAGCGTCGAGGCGAACGGCGACGAAGGCAGGATGTTGTGGCCCAGCGCCTTGATCAGCACCGTGCGGCCGAGCGGTTCCTGGATGGCTTTGTAAAGGTCGCAGACCGGCCCGGAGGAAAGCTTGCGGATGATCTCGCAGCCGTCGAAAGTTACCGGCTCGGGCATAGTTGCCAGGCCCTTATAGCCTCAGCCGCACGCGCCGGGGCCAGGTCTCTGGAAAAACGCCCGCGACGAGGCTACAGGTCGCAGGCGTTGGCGTTTCTGTCTCGGTTCGGCACGACTCTGCGCGGCCTCTACGGCTCGGCCCGTCGTTACTTCGAGGAGCAAGATCCGCGCTTCTCGGTCGCGTTCGCGCCGGCGCTCTTGGTCTCGATCGTGCTGTTCGTGCGCTCGCCGCTCTCGAACTACATCTTCGACGAGCAGGAGGCGCTGCTCGCCAACCCTTACGTCAACGACTCGAGCGTGCCGTTCTGGAGCGCCTTCGAGCGCGACTTCTGGGGGCTGCCGCCGGAGCGCAGCATCGGCTCGTACCGTCCGATCCCGAATTTGCTCTGGCGGCTGCTCTGGCACATCAGTCACCAGCCGTTCATCCATCATTGGGTCAACGTGATCGGCCACGCCATCAACGCCGCGCTGCTGGGCGCGTTCGTGCTGGCGGTGTCGGGGCGGCGCCAGCTGAGCTGGCTATCGGGCGCCATCTTCTTGATGGCGGCGGTGCTGACCGAGGCGATCTCGGGCGTGGTCGGCATCGCCGACGTGCTGGGGGGCCTGGGCGTCCTGTTGGCGCTGCACGCTCTGCGGCTCGGCTTGGTCGGCATGCCGTTCGCCGTTTTCTTGGGAGCGAGCTTCGGCCTGTTCAGTAAAGAGAGCGCAATTGTCGCGGTGCCGTTGGTCGCGATTGCGGCGTTCACGACGGCGCCGCTCTTGCACCTGAAGCGGCCGCTGCGGCTGTTGCGCACGCTGCTGGCGACCGCCGCGGTGGTCGCCGCTTTGGTGTTCTACACGGAGTTCCGTCGCCTCACGTTCGTGACGCACCCGGCGGGCTTCTGGGACACCACGCCGGGCCTCGATGGGTATCACCGCATGCTCAGCAATCTGGGGCGCTGGTGGCACCAGCCGCGGCCGCGCTTCGAGCCGCCGCCGCCCGGAACGCCCTGGTACAAGCTGCAGCTTTTGCGGTTTTTAGCGTGGTTTCAGCAGCCGAGCCTGCCGCACGATCCCATCAACAACCCGCTCGTCAACGCCAGCGTGCCACTGCGAGTAGCGGCGGCGTTGCGCGTGTATGCGAGCGGCGTCGGTCAGGTGCTGTTTCCGTGGACCTTGAGCGGCGACTATTCGTATCGCGCCGAGCCGGTACCGGTGCGCCCCGTCTTCTTCGGTAGCATCGTGGGAGGGCTGCTCGCGGTGGGGCCGCTGGTGGGTGGGGCGATCGTGCTCTTGCGCAATCTGCTCGACAGCGTTCGGCTCCGCCGTGAAGAGCCGGAGCTGCGACGGCAACGCCTGGCGACGGGTGCCTTGCTCGCGACAGGGCTGCTTTGGTTTCCGATCGCTTACTTTCCGCACTCGAACATCGCGGTGCTCTTGCCCACGGTGCGGGCCGAGCGGTTTTGGTACTTGCCGGTCGTGGGCACGTCGCTGGTGCTCGGGCTCGTGGCCGCCAAGATGTTGAGCGCCTACCGCGAGCGGCTCGGTGCGCTCGTGCTCGGCGCCTTCTTTGGGGTGCAAGCGTTTCAGGCGCGCGCGCATGCGCTCGATTACATGGATGATTTGAGCTTTTGGGACGCGACACGGCGGGCGGTGCCGCTCAGCGCCAAGGCGCAGCTCAACTACTCGGTGATGCTCGGCGCTCGCGGCCAGCTGCAAGAACGCTTGAAGTACAACGCCATTGCACGAAAGCTCGCCCCGGATTGGGCGATGGGGCACATCTACTATGGCGACACGCTGTGCCGCTTGGCCAACGCACCCGATTCCCCCAGCGACAAGCTATCCAAAGGATTTGCCGCGGTGGTGCGCAGCCCCGAGGAGCGCCACGCGCGGGCGGAGCTGGCTTTTCCCTATTACATGAAGGGCTTCGCGCTTTCGCCCAACGACCCGAACCTGATTTCGCTCGCGCTGCAGTGCATGTGGGAAGAAAAGATCTTTCTCCCGCATCGTGACGAGCTCACGGACTTGGCGGATCAGCACCCCGGCTCGTGGCTCTCGTTTCTGGTGAGCGACACTTTGGAAAACGGCGACAAGAACGGCGGCGTGCAAAAGAAGTACCGGCCGAGGTCGTACGACGAGGGGCCCAAGGGCGATTAGAGCCGAGGGGCCGCGAGAGGAGGTCGGCGCGGGCACGTTTACGCGGGAGAGCAGGCGGGCGTAGACTGAGCGTGAGCGAGGCAAGGCGCCTCGCGGGAGGAAGCGATGCACGTGATGAGGCGATGCTTGCCCGGTGCTTTGGCGTTGGCGATTCCGTGGCTTTCGTTGGGCGCCGCGCGCGCGGATGATCCGCCGTTCGTGCCGTGGTCGGCGCTGCTGCCGGGGCTCACGACGACTTACGAGCCTTCGAGCGCCAATGATTGCCAGTCGGGCCAGCTGCACTGCGTCGACGCGGTGATTCGCGAGATGCAGCGGCGCTTCGAGCCGCTCGATGCGAGCTGCAACCACAACCTTTTGTTTGCGCTCACCTACCTGCGCACCACGGAGGAGTACCGGCGGGCCGTAGTCGAGCCGGGCTTCTTCAGCGACCCGAATTTCATCAACCACCAAGACGCGAACTTCGCGCAGCAGTATTTCGACGCTTGGGATCAGTATCGGGCGGGCGTGCTGGGCGCGGTGCCGCGCGCGTGGCAGCTGGCGTTTCGCTCCGCCGATTCGCGCTTGGTGAACGGTACCGGCGACGTGCTGCTCGGTATGTCGGCTCACGTCAACCGCGACTTGCCGTTCGTGCTGGCCGCGATTGGGCTCGTCAAGCCGGACGGCTCATCGCGCAAACCGGATCACGATCAGGTGAACGTGTTCTTGAACCGCGTGATCGAGCCGCTCTTCGACGAGATGGCGGCGCGCTACGACCCCCTCGTCGACGACACCCAGGTCGATGGTACGCAGCTCGACGAGGCCGCGCTGTTGCAGATTTTGGTCGGTTGGCGCGAACAAGCTTGGCGCAACGCGGAGGCGCTCGTGAGTGCCCCGACGCCCGCAGCGCGTGCTTTGGTAGAAAATCAAATCGAGCAGCAGGCGGCGATCGAGGCGAATTTGATCATCGTCGCTACCGCTTACACGGCGCTGAGCGTGCAGCAGGCGCTGGCGGAGCTGGCGGGATTACCCGTGGACCCCGCGCGTGTTTTGCAGGCGGTCAGCGATCACAACCTGAACGTATTGCATGGCGTTTTAGGCACACTGCTCACTCCCGGCACCGTCATCAGAGACAACTACTGCGCCGCCCACGGCTAGGTCCGTGTTATGAGGGGCTCCGGAGAGGAGCTTCTGCATGGCTTTTTCACGTCGTCTTGGCGTCATCGGAATTTTGGGCGCGTCTTGGCTCGTAGCCGTCGGCTGCGGATCGGACGACAACAAGCAAGTCAACACCGGGGACGCCGGTGAGGCGGGGGAGAGCGCCGGCGGTAAAGCGTCGAGCGGTGGCAGCACCAGCAATGCCGGCAAGGGCGGCAATAGCACCGCAGGCAAGGGCGGTAGCGGCGGCGTCGGCGGCAAGAACGCGGGCGGCACGGGCGGCACGGGTGGAGCGACGGCTGGCAGCGGCGGCACGAACGTCGTTGAAGCTGGCCAGGGCGGCGTGCCGACGGCCATGGGCGGAGCCGGCGGCGCTCCCGACGTCCCCAGCGCGGGAGCGGGCGGCGATGCGGCGGGAGCAGGCGGAGTGGGCGTGCCTGCCGTGCACCAAGCCTGCGCGAATCAGTGCGAGATGGACGACGACTGCGCCGTAGACGGCGCGGCCTTCCAAATGATTTGTGATCCAACGAGCAAGCGCTGCGTGGATCCCACGGTGAGTGCTTGTCAAACGGTGGACGACTGCGTGGCCAATGCTTCGTTCTGGTCGTTCTTTCCCTGCGCGTCGAACGACGAATGTGATGGCGGCAAGTGCATCGACTGGCAGGGCAGTGGTTATTGTGCGTACACGCCCGACCCCGATTGTTTGGACGGCGATCTGAAGATCACACTGGGTCAGTTCGGCTTGCCGGATTCACCAATCGAGGTTTGTTACACGCCCAGCGCCTGCGTCGGCGGTGTGTGCCAATTCGCTTGCGAGTCCCTCGGCTGCGGCGCAGGAGCGGGTGACACCTGTAGCCCGACGACGCACGAGTGCGAATGCACTACCGGAGGCGCCGAGTGCAGCGCGACGGGCGTGTGTGGTGCCGACCACCACTGCACTGAATGTAAGGTCGATGACGATTGTGCTGGTGCCAATCTGGGCCTGGACAAATGCGTCGATGGCAAATGCGGTTGCTCCGGCGCGGAGGTCTGTCCGGACCCCACCGCGAACGCCACACCGGTCTGCGAATAGGGTAATTTAGCGATCAGGACGGCGTTGGGCGCGGGGCGCCGTCCCGTGGTATCACTGGGAGCCCCATGATCCAGCAAGGCGAGCTACTTGCCGGGAAGTACCGCGTGGAGCAAGTGCTCGGCGCGGGCGGCATGGGCTACGTCGTGGCTGCCATGCACGAGCAGCTCGGGCAGCGCGTTGCCGTCAAGCTGCTCGTGCCCGAGCTGTGTGAAAACGAAGACTCGGTGATGCGCTTTCTGCGCGAGGCGCGCGCGGCGGTGAAGATTCACAGCGAGCACGTGGCGCGCGTGATCGACGTGGGCGAGCTCACCAACGGCTCGCCTTACATGGTGATGGAGTTCTTGAACGGTCGTGACTTGGCCGACGAGCTCGACCAACCGGACGCCGTGCTGCCGGTGGAGGTTGCCATCGACTACGTGCTGCAAGCTTCCGAGGCGGTGGCCGAGGCGCACTCGCTCGGCGTGATTCACCGCGACCTCAAGCCGGCCAACCTTTTTCTGACGCATCGCCCTGACGGCAGCCCGCTGGTCAAGGTGTTGGATTTTGGCATCTCCAAGGCCATCAACACCGACGAGAACGCGCTCGAGCCGGCGCCGAGTCTGACGGCCACCCACTCACTGCTCGGCTCGCCCGCGTACATGTCACCGGAGCAAATTCGGCGGCCCAAGCAGGTCGATACGCGCACCGATATCTGGTCGCTGGGCTCCATTTTGTACGAGCTTTTGACGAAAGATCCGCCGTTTACCGCGGATTCTCCGTTGGCGCTCTTGGCGGCCGTGGTCTCGGACCCTCTGCCCAGCATCCGCGACAAGCGCCCGGACGTGCCCGTCGAGCTCGAAGCGGTGATCGCCAAGTGCCTCGAGAAGAATCCGGACAACCGCTACCAAACGGTGGCGGAGCTGGCCGACGCGCTGGCGCCGTTCGCGCCGCGCTCGCAACCTTCGATTTCGCGCATCTCCGGCATCTTGCGCGCGACTTCGCTGCGTCCGCCTGCCGCGGACAAGTCGCCGTCTTCCGAGCGCACGCTGCAGAGCCCGGGTACTCCCAAATTCGGCACGCCCATCAGCGAGCAGGCGACTGAAGAAGTCAAGGTCAAGGTCATCACGCCCGCACCGGCGGCGCGCAGCACCAAGAATACGAACACCGACTGGGTAGCGACGCCGTCGATGGTGGCCTCGCGCCGGCGCACGGCCGTGGTCACACTAGCGGCGCTGGCAGCAGTGGTGGTCGGCATCGTCGTGCTGTGGCTCCGTCCCAGCCCCGCGCCGACAGAAGCGACACCGGATCCGTCGACCATCAAAGTAACGCCTCGCTCCGCGCCTGCACTCGAGGCGCCGGCGCGCAGCGCTGCGGCCGCGCCGGCTGCCCCGGAAACGCCGCCGGCAGTGGCGGCGGCTTCCGTGGCGCCCGCGGCTCCGTCGGTGATTCCGTCGGCGGCGACGCCGGTAATCCCCGCGAAAAATGGCGCAAAACTCGCCGCTAAAGCCGCTCCGGCACCGGCAGTGGCGCCCGCGCCCGCGGCACCCACGGCGGCGCCCGTTGCGCCGGCTCCGCCCAAAGCCGCGATCGCGGATCCGCTCGACGGTCGCCGTTAGGCCGCGCGTCGGCGCCGCACGCGAAGGCGCAGCGCGGCGCCGCAAAGCGCGAGCGCGAGCCAGAGCGGGCTCGCGGTCAGGTGGGGCGCCGCGCCGCTGATGCTGCAGCCGCTGCTGTCGTGGTTGTCGCTCGCTTCGGCAGGAGCTGCGTCGGGCGCCCCCGCGCTGGCGCCGCCCTCGATGGTGCTGGTACCGGCGGCAACGTCAGCGGCGCCGGCTGCGCCGCCTGCGCCGGCGTCGCTGCTCGTGGTCGGCTCGAGCTGCGGCGCGCCGCCAACCGCGGCAAAGGCTTCGTCGATCAACGCGGCAAACGGCGGAACGTGCACCAAGTGGTGGCGCACGTCTTCCGCCTCGCAACTGGCGCCCTCTTGCAGCGAGTAGATACCGAGCAGCGCGCCGCTGTCTTGAGCGAGCAAGGGGCCGCCGCTGTCGCCGATGCAGCCGGAGGGGCCGTCGAGCAAGAGGGTGCGCGGCGCGACTGTGGTCACGCCGTCGTTGACCGAGTCGGGGCCGACCCCGCTGATGACCAAATCGCGTTTTTGCTGGCGTTTTTGACTGGCGTAGTCGATGCCGTCCTGACCCTTGCGCAGGCCGTAGCCGACGAGCACGCCGAGCTCGCCCACTCGCGCGGGGATCCCGAGCCGAAAGGGCACGAGCGGGGCGTCGATGGGCGTGTCGAGCACGACGAAGGCGAGATCGTTTCGGCACACCGTGGGCGAGAGCGTGGAGATGATTTGCGTGCCGTGCGCCAGCGGCGCCTTGCGCGGTGGAGGTCCGCCATACACCTCGATGCTCTCTGGGGGCAGGTGCAGGCCCAAGCTTCCACCGCCGTCGGGGTTGTCGATCGGCTCACCGCGCACCGAGCACGAAAACACGCCTTCACTGACGTAAGAAACACAATGCCTGGCGGTGATGAGCAGGCGCGGCGCCACCAAGCTGCCGGTGCACAGCGCCTCGCTTCCGCTGTCGAGCCGCGCGCGCAGTAGCAGCACGCCGTCTTGCTCGGGGCCCGAGGCTTCGCCTTCGACGATGGCGCTGGCGTTGCTGTCGTAGCGCTCGTGGGTGCTCGAGCAACCGAGCGCGGCCTGGCCCAGCGCGAGCAGCGCCAGCGCCCGGCGCGCGCTCATGGCTGGAAGAACCCGGAGATACACGGCAGGTCGCCTTTGAATTTCCCGGCCTGGTTGTCGTAGCGCAGCACGTCGTTCTTCACCTTGACGGTGACGGTCGTCGCCTCGCGATCGATGCAGAAGACGCTCCCGTCCACGGGTCTTACCCCTGTCTTTCGATCGAAATCGGGGGGGCCGAGGGTGCTCTGTAGCTTGATGGTGGAGGAGTCGTCGCTGAGCGCGGAATAGGCGGTGTTGATGCCTTTCGGTCCCACGTTGAGCGGATCGCCGCTGAGCAGCCGATGCAGGCCCTGCGCGATGCCGGTACCGGTGAGACCGTCCGGTTGATTGGCGCCGAGCATGGCGTAGGCCAAGAAGTACGTCGCGTCGTAGTAGTTGGCGGTATCGGTGAGCGCGCCGTGGTGCTTGCCACCGAGCGAAATGGCGTAAGCGTTCTGCAGTGTGTTGTCGGCCGCCGACGCGATCGATACGCCCACGTAGCGCTCCTGCACGTCGGTATTGCCATCGCGCATGAGCCGACCGCTGAGGCGCTTGAGCAGGGGCTGCAAATTGCCGGCGTTGTAGGGCGACAAGATGTAGAAAGGCCGCGGCTTGCCGATCGCGACGACTTCCCACTCTTCTTCGAGCCTTTGCTCGAGCCCGTTCGTCATCACGAACGCGTCGCCGGCCGTGGAGATGATGATGTCTGGCTTTTCTGCGGCCAGATTGTCCGCTAGCTGAACGAAATCCGGCTTGGCTCCGATGGTCAGTGGAATGAAGTCGCCGCCGTTCGCGGCCAACGACTTGCCGTTGAAGGTCAGCACGTCCGTGACGGCCTGGGTGAGCTCTTGGTCGAACGCGTCGTTGGTGGTGACCAGGGCCACACGCAGCGGTTGCTTCTTCTGCTCATCGGTCTGCCCGGAGCGCACATACGCCTCGGAGAGGGTGAGCAGCGCGGCGTAAGAGGGCGCAAAGTCTTTCGGCTCTCCCAGCAGGCCCCAAATATGGTCGCTGTCGTCCTCTTGGCTGAGCGCATCGCTGATCGTGACGGGGCTGAAATAGAGCACGTCGCGATCCCCGTAGTCTTCGTAGGCGCGGCGCAGGTCGCCGGGCTGCAGGGTAGCGACCATCGCGGGCACCTCTACCTCGTGGATCAGGTGCTCGAGGCCGAGGTTGACGTTGGTGGCGTTGTTGCAGAGCACCATCACCAGCGGTCGACGCGTTTTGTTGGGCCCGGGCAGCCCGCCGAGCAGGTCGCCGCTCAGCTCGTCGATCGCGAGCTCGTGAGACCAGGCGATCGAGTTGTCTCCCGGCGCCGCTGGGTCGAGCGTGGCGAAGGCTCCGAAGTACACGGCATTCGGCGAAGCGGCGTTGCCGTAAACCACGGGGCAGTCCGGGGTTGCGAGCGGGATGCATTTGTTGTCGCTCGGGCGACAGCGCTGAGGCTCGTCGAAATTGCGATCCATGCATTCGACGTTCGTCTTGCAGGGGCCGTCGTCGACGGGAGGTTTGCCCGCGGTGGCGCCGGTTGCGCCGCTGCCACCGCTGCTGGTGTCGGTACCGCCAGTGCCGCCGTTGCTGCTGCCGCCCTTGCCGCCGTTGCTGCTGCCGCCCTTGCCGCCATGCGAAGAGCCGCCCGTGGTGCTGCTCTGGGTCTTGCTCGGCAAATCGTCGAGCGGCGTGACTACGAGGCAACCCGCGACGGGTGCGAAAGCTGCAGCCAGGAGGAGCCAATTCGTGTTGCTCGAGCGCGACAAGCTAGAAACCCCCCGCGACGCCCAAGCCGGCGACCTGAGGCCCGATGAGCGGCGTTACTTGCACCGCCGCGCGCCGCTCTGGTCGGGTTGCGTAAAGGTAAGTCGTGACGCCAGCGCTGAGCGCCGCGCCGATCCACAACCCCAGATTGAGGCGGCCGTATGTAAGCGCGTCGTCGCGGCGCTCGCTCGTTTTTTGATCTTCGTAGGCGGATTTCTTGTGCAAGTAGGTGATGCCGGTGGCGCCGGCGCTGGCCGCGAGCGCCAGCGTGATACCGCCCGCGATGTACACGGAGCTTGGAGTCGGCCGCACCGTGAGCTCGTCGCGCGGGAGCGACAGGGTTGCGGCGCCGGGCGCGGGCGCGACTGCAGCTGGCGCCGCTGCAGGCTCGGCGGGAGCATCGGCGAGCTTGCTGACCGTGAGTGACTGCTGGTCCGCCACGGCTCCGATCTGCACCTTGAAAACTTGCGCGGTTTTGCCCGGCGCCGAAGCGCGCACGCGGTGCTCGCCGGGATCCACCGGAAACGGCGCGCCCACCACGGCGCGTCCGACGTTGGCACCGTCGAGCTCCAGCGTGAGCCCTTCCGCGTCGGCATCGGCCGCGAGCAAGATGGTCAAACGAGAGAGCTTCGGTTCGAGGTCGGCCACGCGCTCGCGCGCGAACTCGACGCGATCTTCGCGCGCATCACGCCGCGCTGCGACCATGGCGTCCGAGTATTCGAGCCAGGCGGTGGCGAGCTTGCCCTGGCGCTCGTGGCACGATGCGAGGTTGAGCAGAGTGCCGGTCGCCGGATCGAGCCGTTGGCTCTCGGCGAACTTGGGGCACGCTTCATCGAGCAAGCCCTTTGCCATCAAGTCGCGCGCTTGGCGATAGAGCGCCTCGGCGACGGCGGCGCGCGTTTCTGTCTGTGCCAGTGCGGTGCCGGGCAGCGCCGCGCAGAGCAAACCCACCCAAGCCAAACGAAGTCTCACGGCGCGCCTCCTTGGCCGGCGCCGCCCGCCGGCAGGCTCGGTGCGCCAGCGCTAGTCTGCATGCTGGTGGCACCCGCAGCAGCGTCGGGACCGGCACCTCCAGCGCCGCCCGAACCCGTATTTACAGGGCATTTCGACTGCGACGGCTCTTCGGAATCGCTCACGATCAGCGGCGCTGCCAGGCACTCGAGCGCCGCTTTCATCTCGGCGTGCTCAGGCGGGCTTAGGTCGAGCTGGGCATCAGCTACGTCGAGGTAGTACTGGATGAGAATCGTCGCGTCGCCTCGCGACAGGCTCGCTTGCGGGTAAACGAGCGCAAGGTCGGTCACGGGTGCGCCTTGACAACCCCAAAATTCGAGGCTCCAGGTGACCAGACGATTTTTGTAGTCGACGAGCGCCTGGTTGGGTTGCAGCGGGATCACCCATTTCACGCGGCAATCCGCGTACACCGATGCTTGGTAGGCTTTCGAAGTCGCGGGGGCAAGCTGAAGGAAGGTCGGAAGCCGCGCGCAGATGTCGAGCTGCTCGCCGCCACCCGGCATGAGCGGCATGCCGCCAGCGCCGGCCTCGCTTTCGTGACCCGCACCACCCGCCGGAGTGACATTGCCAGCGATGCCGCCGCTGCTCGTCCCGGCGCTCGTCCCACCGCTGCTCGTCCCGCCGTTGAGCACGCCGCCGCCACTGTTGCCACTCGTGCTCGAGTTACCAGCGCCGGCTGTCGGCGTTCCGTTGTCGCCACCCTCACCAGGTGTAAACGGAGCCGTTCCCTCGTCGGTGCCGCAACTGAGGAGCAGGGCGGCGCCGAGCACGCCAAGGCTTGCGAGCGTCCCGAGCCGCGTGAAGAGCATGAGGCGCGCGATAGTAGAGGAGAAAACGCAAAGCTTCTATCGGCCTGCGCGACGGCTCTTATCTGGCTGAAATCAAGCAGATTTGTGGGTGCCTTTGGTAGATTTGTCACAGAGGCGTAGCCACGAACGATTGAACCCGCTAAAAGACTCGGCTATCTGCCAGACGTCTGCGCTGGGTAGGGGTGGACCAGGCTGAACGCAGCCACGTAACCGCAAGGAGATGGGTCAATGGTCAGGCAACTACTAGGCGCGGCGCTCGTTGCGCTCATTGTTGGTGTCGGCGCGTGCTCGAGCACGCCTCTCGATTCCACCGAACAGGGCGCGACCGAGGGCGAGCTCGGCAGTGTCAACTTGCCGCTGACAACGCAAGTGGGCGACGTCGCCTATCGTCTCAATACCGCCACGTTCACGATCACGGGACCCGCGCTCGGTGGCAAGCCGCGCATCGTCAAGCCACCGGCGGACGAGCCGGTGCACAACGAGATCCTGCCGGTCGGCTCGTACTCGATCCAGCTCGAGAAGGGCTGGGTGCTCGAACGCCGCGGTCCCGAGGCCAAGGTGTTCACGGCCGTGCCGGCCACGTTGGTGACGCCGAACCCGACCTCTTTCGACGTCAACGGCAAGACGCCTGCCGACGCCTTCTTTGGTTTCGCAACCGTCAGCGGAGACGTGACGCTCGGCAACGGCAGCGTCAACATTCGCATCGGCGTCGAAGATTGCTCGTCTTACGACACGTACATGGCGGCCCTCGGCGAGCTCACCGCCGACTGCTTGGGCCGCGTCGACCCGCGCGACTACGAGGTCACGCAAGATGGCATCATGCGGCCGAAGTTCGCGGGCTGCACTGTCAATGAGGCGAAATACACGCCGATCTTGCAGCTGCTCTCGCTGCAGTACCGCACCGCGCGGCTGCCCTTCGCCAAGCAGTGCATGGTCGGGCGCTTTGCCAACGCCCAGGCCAAGCTCATCAGCAGCGGCCTCGTCGACACTTGCCCGAGCTGGAAGTTCGCTGGCTACGTCAACGAGATCACGGCGCAAACGATCGCGTCCGTGGTCAAGGCCGGTTTGCCCGAGCTACCGGCCAGCGACGACGTGCGTCCTAACCCGCGCATCATGGAGATGCTGAAGCAGCAGAGCTTCTACACGGTGTCGCTCGACAACGCGCCGCCGCAAAAGTGCGAGTCGCCCGGCCGCTGCGCCACGCTTTGCGCCGCGGCGTTCCCCGGCTTCCTCCAGTCGGTTGACGGCAACAGCGTCATCACGGATCCAACAGCTTGGTTGAGTGAGGCCGTGTACATGTCGTCTACATCCGACCCGTACCTGCGCCTCGGTTACTACCACCCCATGTCGTACTACGGTCCGCTGCCGGGCGCGCTCTTCGGCGAGTACGCGCGCTTCGAGCCGTGCGGCCCGCTCGTCAGCTGCAGCCCCGAGATTTGCAGCTACTACGCGGGCAGCCACATCAAGACCTTCTTGCAAAAGGATTGTCTCGATCCGGCCGACATCACGACCTGCGTGAGCTACTGCGGGCCGAAGCTGCCTTGAGGTAGCGCGAGCGTCTTCTGGCACGTCGCGTCACTTCATGCGCGACAGCCAGACGATGCCGATGACGCTGGCGGTGAGCACGGCCAGCGCCAAGAGCGCGATGACGAGGTCCGCGGTGCGAAAGCCGCGGGCCTCGTTGTTTTTGGGGGCAGCGGCGCGCGGCACGCGCGCGATGGGTGCGGCGCCGGCGGCGCCGGGGAGAGCGGATGCGGCCTGGCTTGCCGGAATGCCAGTGGGCGGATCGACGCTGTCGGCGTCGTGCATTTTCTCGTCGCTGCTGGCCTCGATTTCGACCAGCGCTTCTGCGACCGGATCCTCGAAGCCGAGCTCGGTTTGACCGAGCGCGACGCGCTTACCGCGCGGCCACGGTGTCTCTTTGTTCGGGGTTAGCGGCGCGCCGTCGAGCAGCGCGCCGTTCTTGGAGCCGAGATCTTTTACCCACAGCACGGCACCGCGCCGGCCCACCTCGACGTGGCGGCGCGAGGCGTCGGAGTCGGTGAGCGTGAGGTCGAGGCCTTGGCCGCGGCCGATGACGTAGGCGCGCTGCGCGTCGCCCAGCACCAGCTCTTGCCCGGCGTCCGGACCTTGCTCGACCTTGATCACCACTTTGGCGGCCTCGCCTTGCGCGGCCAGCGCCGCGGACACGAGCGAGAGCGCGATTTCTCGCGTGGCGAGCTGCACGTCGTCGGTGACCGGGACTGCGCCGACCGTGAGCTCGAGCCAAATGCGCCCCACGCGTACCAGCTCGCCGCTTTTGATCACGCGCGGCGCCTGCGGCGAAAGTCGCACCGGGCCCACGAAGGTACCGTTGGTGCTGCCTTCGTCGACCACCACGTAGTCGCTGCCGCGCTGCCGAATGGAAGCGTGGCGGTGGCTCACGCTCGGATCCGGCAAGCGGATTTCGCAGCCCTCCCCGCGTCCGATCACGATGCGGGGTGCGTCGAGGCTGAGCTTGAGCGGGGTGGGATGGTCGCCGGAACGGACGACCACGGTGAGCGCCATTGGGGCAGCCGCGGGGCGGGGTAGGGGAACCCAGCGGCAGTCAGAAGCTCTTACCCCAATTGCCAAAACTTGGCCAAAGGCCGGCGGTCCGCGTAGTCGAGGGTCAAGCCTTGCGCTCCGACCCCGGAGCCGAGGTTGGAGGCAGCATGACGCAAGCACAAGAACGCAGGACCGAAGGCCAGGGTCGGATGCCGGTGGAAACGCTGGTCGAGGTCGTGGGCAACGAGCCTGGAATCCCCGCTTTCGAGGCCGAATCGGTCGACGTGAGCGCCCGCGGCATGCACCTTCGCACCGCCTACCTCCCCGACGAGGGCGCGCCGCTGGTTTGCCGCTTCGAGGAGCAAGGCCGCGAGATCGTGGTCGAAGGCGTGGTCGCCTGGCGCCGCGAAGGCGCGCGCGGCGGCGAGTTCGGCATCGAGTTCACGGCGCTGGATTCGCGCTCGGTGGATGCGCTGCGCGAGCTGTGCGACGGCCCCGCCGAGGCGGCTGCCAAGGGCGAAAAGGCTGCCGCGGTGGCCGAGGAGCCGCCGCACGACAACGGTACCAAGGTGAGACTGCACATCGACGGGCTCGGCTCGCCGATGAAAGCGCGCGTGCGCTCGGGCGACGTGCAGCGCGTTCAGGTCGGGTCGAACCTCGAGTTTTTGAAGGTGGGTCGCCGGCTCGAGATCGAGGATTTGGAGCGCGGCGGGCGCCGCAGCGCGCACATCGATTCCGTCAACGTCGCGATCGATCCCGAGAGCAAGGTGCCGCAGCTGGTCGTGGCGTTGCGCTACGAAGGTGCCGAAGAGAGCACGCCCGAGCCGAGCGTGGCCGACCTCGCCGGTGAGGCCCAGCCGCGCACGCTGCGCATTCCGAGCGAAGACGTGACGACGGATAGCGCGCGCGCCGATCACCAGATCGAAGACGAAGGTGACCGTGAGGTCGAGGCGCTGCGCGGTAAGCTCGGTGTTGCTGCAACCCACGCGGGTGAAGCCGCGCTCTCGGCGGGCAAGCGCATGGCCGCGCTGTCCAGCTCGGCCGCTACGGGCCTTGCCGGCTTCTTGCGCCAGGCCGGCGGCAAGGTGAAGGAGCTGTCGCAACGCGAGAAGCCGCCGCAGCGTCGTGTCACCGCTCCGGCTCCGACCGGCTCCGTCACCAGCGCCGCTCCGCGCTTGCGCCCGCAATCGGGCGAGCGCGCCGCGACTGCAACGACAGAAGGTGGCATCGCCGCCGCGCAGGGCGTTTGGAACAAGCTGCCGAAGCAGAAGAAGCTCATGGCATCGGCCGGCGTGGCGGTAATGCTCGCCACGATCGTGGCGCTGGCTTCGCACCGTTCGGCTCCGCCGCCCGGTGCCGACGCGCTGGCCAAGGCCGAGCCGGCCGTGGTGGGTGAAGCCGCTCCGGCGCAGCCTGTGGCTCCGGTTGCCGGTGCCGTGGCGCCCGGTACCGCGTCGCTGCCGTCTCCCGAGCCTGCACCCAACGCGCTCAGCGAAGCCAACGGCGTCGTGTCCGCGGATGTGCCGCTGTTCGGTGCCACGCCGATGGCCACGATGGAGCCGGCTCCGCTCGCTCCGCCGCCCAGCGCCGATGCTGCCTCCGAAGAAGCCGCCGAGAAGGCCGAAGCCAAGGCGTCGGTCTCAGCGGTGGCCGACGACGAGAGCTTCCCCGAAGAAGGCGACAAGGCCGGCAAGGCGAAAGCCAGCAAGAAGCCGGAAGACGTGGCGCCTTGGGGTCGCGGCAAAGTCGTCAATCCGGTCATCCACCGTTTGCGGCTCGATGGTGCCGGCGAGGCGCTGCAAGGCTCGCTGCAACCGACGGGCTTCACGGTCGTGGTGCCGAACCGCAAGGTGATGGAGAAGGGCGACGGCATCTCCAAGCGCGATTCGCGCATCGCTCGCGTTCGCACGGTCAACACCCCGAACGGGGCGCAGGTCACGGTCCAGTTCAAGGACGGCGTGCCCGCTTACAAGACGCGCCTCCGCCGCGACTTCCTCGAGATCTTGATCGGCGCTTCGGAGCCGAAGAAGGCCGAGAAGAGCGAAAAGACCGACAAGGCGGAGCACTCCGCCGCCAGCGCCAAGGACAAGTCGAAGTCCAAGCCGGCTGCAAAGACCAAGAAATAACCGCGCGCGCCGCTTCCCCCCTCTCCGAAACTCGGTCGCCGATTTTCGGAAATCGGAGGCTCTACAGAATCGGACACAATCCTGCTCCACGGCCGCCGCAGCATTCGTGCTGCGGTCGCTTGTCGAGGCAGCTGACGCCGGTGGCTTGCTGATTGCAGCCCAGGGAGTCCATGACTCCTCGTTTTCTAGGTCTCGCAGCACTGGGTTTCGTGATTGCGGCGGCGGCGTGCAGCTCGAGCGATCGCTCGGATGCGCCCGTCTCGGCCGAAGGACAATTCGGCGATCTGGGGCTCACGCTGCAAACGGCGTCGGGGACGATCAACTCCTTCAACTATGTGATCACGGGCCCGGCGGGCTTCAACCGCCCGGGCGTGGTCGGTGTTTCGGGTAGCAGCAAGCTCAGCGCGCTGATCGGTGGGCTCCCGGTGGGCACCGGTTACACGGTGTCGCTGACTGCGGTGGCGAGCGACAGCTCGTTCACCTGTACCGGTAGCGCGGGGTTCAACGTCGCCGCGCGCGCGACCTCGAACGTGACCGTGCACATGCAATGCAAAGAGCAGCCCAAGACCGGCGGCGCGCTCGTCACCGGTGAGCTGAACCAGTGCGCGGTGGTCGACGGTATCGGAGCCAGCCCGCAGTCGGTAATCGTCGGCAATTCGCTCACGCTGTCGGCGCTGGCGCACGACTCGGACAACGCGCCCGGTGTCCTCGCTTACAACTGGACGGTGAGCTCCGGCACGCTCAGCAACGCGACCGCGAAGGAGCCGAGCTTCACTTGCACCTCGGCTGGCGACGTGAACGTGACCCTCACGGTGACGGACGGCGATTGTGGCGACACGCTGAGCACGACCGTGAGCTGCACGGCGACGGCGGGCGGAGGGGGCGTGGCGCGCGTCGTCATCAACGAGGTCGAGTCGAACGGCGGCATCCCCGGCGACTGGGTCGAGCTCTACAACGACGGCACCGCGCCGGCCGATCTCTCGGGCTGGAAATTCAAGGACAACGACGACTCACACGCCTTCTTCGTGATTCCGGCCGGCACACTGCTGGCGCCGGGTGCCTACCTCACGCTCGAAGAAGCGCAGTTCGGGTTCGGGCTCGGCGGCGCCGACTCGGCTCGGCTGTGGGACGCTGCGGGCAACCCGGTGGATTCGTATTCGTGGACCGCGCACGCGGCGAGCACTTACGGTCGCTGCGCCAACGGCTCGGGTCCGTTCGTTGCGACGAATTCGACCAAGGGGGCGGCCAACGACTGCGCCGGTGCGGGTGGCACCGGCGGCGCGGGTGGCACCGGCGGCGCCGCTGCCGGCTCCGGTGGCACGACGGCCAGCGCCGGGACGGGTGGCACCGGGGGTGCTGCAGGTGCCGGTGGCGTGACCGTCTTGGCGTGGCCGGGCAGCTCTGACGTGGTCACGATCGACGACGCTGCCTTCTTCGGCACCAACATGAGCGGCCTTTCTTACCAGCCCGCGAACGCCGGCAATCCCGCAGTGCTGTGGGCGGTGCAGAACAGCCCCTCCAAGCTCTTTCGTTTGCTCAGCGGCGGCTCCGGCTGGACGCCGGACACCAACGGTTGGGGCACGGGCCGTCTCCTGCATTATCTCGACGGCACGGGCGCGCCCGATAGCGAGGGCATCACCAAGAGCGACCTCACCGACGACTTCATGTACGTCGTCACCGAGCGCGACAACAACAATAACCAGGTAAGCCGCCTTTCGATCCTGCGCGTCGACACCAGCACGCCGAGCGGCGATCTCACCACCGTGAACGAGTGGAACGTCACCGCGGACCTACCGGCGACGGGCCCGAACCTGGGCCTCGAAGCCATCGCGTTCGTGCCCGACGCCGATCTCGTGGCCGACGGTTTCATCGACGCAACGACGGGCGCTGCTTACAACCCCGCGACTTACCCGAATCACAACGGTGGCGTCTTCTTCGTCGGCGTCGAGGGTAGCGGCAACATCCACGGCTACGTGCTGAACCACACCGCGAACACCTTCGTGCGCGTCGCCAGCTTCGGAAGCGGCCAGACCGGCATCATGGACCTGGGTTACGACCGCCAGAACAAGTACCTCTGGGGTTACTGCGACAACACCTGCGGCAACAAATCCACGCTCTTTCGCATCAGCAGCGGCGCCTACCAAATCGGCCGCGTCTTCGGCCCGCCTTCGGGCCTGCCCGCCTCCAACAACGAAGGCATCACCTTCGTGCCGGACAGCGAATGCGTCGCCGGTCAGCGCACCTTCTTCTGGTCCGACGACGACCAGATCAACAGCCACGCCCTCCGCCGCGGCAGCATCAACTGCGGCAGCTTGTTCTAGCTCGCTGGTTGGTTGGGTAGGCCGGGTTAACGCGCCCAGCTGGGCGCGTAGCTCCTTCAGACTGTTTCGAGCTTCAGTTGCGCGTCCAGCCGCCTCAAATTTTTGGGGTCGCTGGTGACGACGACGGCGTTGTGTCGGCGCGCGCTCAAGGCGACGCTGGCGTCGACCACGTCTCGGGTTTTGGTTCTTCCGCACAGGACGCCGCAGGCCTCTGCCAGCGCGTGCGTGAGAGGCTCGACCTGAGTGGTACCGGCGTGGAGCAGCGCGCGCAGAGCGACTTGGCGCGAGGGGTCGCGAACAGCTTGGCCGACGACGCCGGCGGGGACCACGAGCCGAGCGCCGCTGCGCTGTGCTTCGCGACAGAGCGCGCGCATCTTGGCGTCGCCGCGCTCGAAAGCGATCAGCGCCCCCGCGTCGAGCACTACCGTGACAGGACGCGTTTGGCCCACGCTCGGTCCGCCTTGTTGGGTTTGCCGTGGCGCACGTCCAGCTCGTCGAGCACCCGCGTGAGCTGATCGCGTTCGACCTTTTCTTCGAGCGCGTCGTTGACGAACGCGCTGAGTGACTTTGCCCGACCCTTTTTGACCGCCTTCTTCGCCAGGGCCAGCGTGTCGGTTTGGATCGTGAATGCCACCTTGGTGGTAGACATACCTTTATCATACCAGGGCGCGGCCCGGATTCAACCAACGCTACGCGCCCAGCTGGGCGCGCAGGCCAGGCCTACAAACCCCACTCGCGGATCAGCTTGGCGTTGCCGTCGGTGGGGGCGCCCTTCTTGAAGAGGGCGAGGTCGCCGTCGCGTTTGACGACGCCGTATTCGTTGCGGTCGAGGACGGCGCGCAGGGAGGGCTTGGTCTTGGAGAGCTTGAGCTCGCGGCTGGAGGCGACGATCCAGGTGGCGCCGTGCGGGCCCGTGCGCATGGTGTGGAGCACGCGGCGCGACGACAAGTGGGGGCCGACTTTTTCGGTGGCCGCGACCGTCGCGTCTTTGGGAATGTCTTTGATGAGGTTCATCAGCCTCTGGTAGCGGTCGGCCTCGGCCTGGCTGTACGTGAACTCGACCTTGTGGAAGCCGCCCTTGAACGCGTTCTCGCGCATGGCGAAGGCGCCGTAGTTGAAGCTGAGCACGAGAGATGCGCCGCACATCGTGATGAGCGCTGCGCGTTGGCGTAGCGGACCCAAATCAGGGCTTCGACCGATCGCGACCAGCGCCAGCACGGTGGCCATGAACAGGTATGGCGCCCAGTGCATCACGTAGTGGAAGGAGAACTGGATCGGCGGGTCGTAGTTGGTGACCAGCAGCGTGAGCAGCACGCCCGGAATCAGGCTGAGCCACAGGTACCAGCGCCGAAGCGGCAAGAAGACGATCGGCGTCAGCAGGTGCGCCAGGTAGATGATTTTCTTGTCGATCGTGAGCTTGTCGATCACGAACAGCGGGTTGGTGATCAAAGTCTTGATCACGCTGCGGAAGCCTCGCTCGCCGTCGGCCCACAGCTCTTTGTACATGGTGGGGAACCACCAGTCGCCCGCTTCGTCCATCACGTAAAAGCGCAGAAACAAGAAGTACGAGGTCGAGACGGCCGCCAGCACCAGACCGGGCAAGGGCCGGTAGCCGCTCGCCAGTAGGAACGTGCCGATGATCGCCAGCCCGATCGGCACGTCTTCACGCATCAAGCAGGCGATGGCCGTGAATAGGCCCATCCACACCCACTTTTTCGCGTCCGCGGCCCACACCACCCCGAACACGAAGAACGCCGCGATCGGCACGTTCTGGAACTCCGAGAACGTGGCGCCGTGCATCGGGTAGTACGCTAGATAGACGAGCGTCAGCGTCGCCGCTGTCCACTCCGTGAGGTGACGCCGCGCGAACAGGAACAGCGGAATGGAACCCGCGCCAATCAGCGCCGACTGGATGACCAGCAGCGTCTCCGGCCGTGGCACCAGCGCGTAGATCGGGAGGAAGAGGTAGTGACCGAACTTGGCGTGAGCTGCGAGGTACTTGCCGGGGTCGTCGGGGAAGGCCACCGGGCTCTTCAAAAAGTCCCCGTAGAGCCCGCCGTACATCAAGTTGTTGTTGATGGACAGGTCGAAATTGCCGGTGCGTAGCTTGTAGTGCCAGCGCAGCAGAAAGAACGAGAAAAACGCCGAGTAGAGCAGGGCGGCGACGCACACGATCACGAGCGGCCCTCGCTTCTTGATGGCTTTGGGGACCTGCTCCAGCGTTTGCGCCCAGAATTCGCGTGCTGCGGCCGGGACGTTGCGCAGCGAAAGCAGCAGCACCGCTTCGAACAGCAGGCTGAGCAAGATCACGATGGGTAGCAGCGCCTCGTGACGGTTTTGCCACGGCTTGGCGCGAAATAGCGTGGGCAGGCACGGCAGCAAAATGCCGGGCAGCAGGAACCAGAGCCAACGCTCGAGCTCCGCCTGGCGCTCCTGCTTGCGGAAATGCGTCAGCAGACCGAGGCCAACCGCGCCGCCGATGCCCAGACCCGCGACGAGCAGCACGAGCATGAGCTTGCGCTCGGCTACGCCGCGGTTGTTGTTCATCAAGAAGTCAGAAACCCACGGCGCCTTGATCGAGAGCTGCGCCCACATGGACGCTGAAAGGCCGAGCAGCGCGCTCAGCGCAAGGACGCGTGTCGTGACGGCCCAGGGGTGTTGATCGAAGAGCGGTGCCGGCTCGTCGAAGCGAGGCGCGGGCGGGTCGACGCCGTCGTCACCCTCGTCACCCTCGTCACCCTCGTCACCCTCGTCTTCGTCTTCGTCTTCGTCTTCGTCTTCGTCTTCGCTCTCGTCGCGCGCGCTCTCGTTGGCTTCGTGCTCGTGGCCGTCCACTGGGGCATCAGCGGTTGGTGGGGCGCTTACGGCCGGCGCAGCTGCTTCCTTAGACTCTTCTGCAGGCTTCTCTTTGGATGCCTCCACCACTTCTTCGTCCTGGGACCCGGCCATGTCGGGCCGGGTACTACCACGAGGCTGGCGGGGAGGGGGGTGACCGCGTACGCTTCTAGGAGGATGCTCCGAAATCTGCGGTTTGGCGTGGCCCTCAGCCTGGCGCTGATGGGGCTGGCCACACCCGCAACGGCTTTCAATCCAGCTGGGCGTTCCAAGAAGTCGAAGCCGGAGCTGAAGGCGGCAAAGCCCAGCGCGCGCCCGGCGCGCGACAAGCCCGCGGCTGTCAAGCCGGCGGCCGCGAGCACGCCAAGCGAAGTGAGCACGAAAGCCGTGGCCGAAGGCCCGAATCGCGAGGCTTTGATCGCGCGTTACCTCGGCATCGTGCTTTCGCAGCCAGGCTCGGAATTCCCGCTCGAACGTCTGACTCAGCTGTACCGCGAGCGCGATGGTAACCTCGACAAGCTGATCAGCGAGCTGAGCGAGCGCGTCGCCAAAGACGCATCGCCTTACAGCGCCCTGGTGGCGTTGGGCGGCATCTACAAGAAAGATGCACAACCCGAGCGTGCCGTGGCCAGCTTCGAGCAGGCGATCGGTAGAGACCCGAACAACCCCATCGGTCTCCTGGCGCTGGCCCATCTGTACGCCGAGCGCGGCGACAAGGCCGCTTCGCGAGCGCGCTTCGAGCAGGCGCTTCCGTTCTTGAAGGACGCGCCGACGCGCGAGCAGGTGCTGCGCACCTTGATGGGCCTTTACCTGGACGAAAAGGATTTTGCCAAGGCCAAGCAGGTGCACGAGCAGCTGCTGGCGGCGACGCACGGATCCTTCTTCGTGCGCGGAGAGCTGCCGCGGGAGCTCGTGGCGCGCGGGGAGCTCGCGCGTGCCGTGACCGAGTACGAAGCCGTCGTGAAAGCTGCGGCCGGCGATAACCGCGTGCTGGCGCCGGCGCTCGTCGACCTGGGCCGCACGCTCTCGCAAGCCGGTCGCGAAAACGAGGCGCAGGCCGCGCTGGACCGCGCGCTCTCCATCTCGTCGGGCGAGTCCGGTGCGCGCCGGCAGATCTTGGAGGCGCTGGCGGAGATCTACCGGCGCTCGGAGCGGCTGCCACAGCTGGTCGAGCGGCTCGCCAAGCAGGCCAACGGCACCGAAGAGCTCAAGCTGTTGGCGCAGCTTTACGAAGAGACCGGCCAGGTCGAGAAGGCGCTCGCCACCCACAAAAAAGTGCTAGGGCGCGACGCCAAAGAGGTGGGCACGCGCCTGCGCGTCGTGCACCTGCTCGAGGTGCGGGGCGAGCTGGATGCGGCCATTGCCGAGTACGACGCGCTGATCAAGAGCGCGCCGCGTAACCCCGACTACGTGTTTCGCCTCACCGAGGCGCTGATGCAGCGCGGCGACCGCAAGCGCGCGCTGGCCGAGCTGTCCGCGCTCGAGGCGCGCTCGCAAAACGACGAAGAGACGCTCACCGCGCTGGTCGATTTTTACGAGCGCATGGAGGAAAAGGACCGCGCGCTGGCGCTTTTGACGCGCCTCGCCGGCAGCGGCACGCAGGATCCCGAGCACGTCGTCGAGCTGGGCGCGCGCTACTGGGAGCAAGGCGACAAGAAGCGCGCCGTGCAGACCTGGCAGCGCCTGCGCACGCTCTTGCCCGAAAAGGCCGAAGGCCTGCTGCGACTGGGCGAGGTGTACTTGGAGCACGACATGTCGCAGGAGGCGCTCGAGAGCCTGGCCGAAGCGGTCAAGCGCGAGCCCAAGCAGCCGCGCGTGCGCCGCGCTTACGCGATCGGTTTGGAACGCGTGGGGGCTGCTGGCGGTCGCGACGGCCAGCGCCTAGCCTACGAAGAAGCGCGCAAGATTTGGGAGCAGATCCTGCGTGACGCCGCGGCTGACGCGAACGTCTCGCGCGAGGCGCGGCAACACATCGTCACGCTGCTCAGCCTGACGGGGCAGCTCAGCCCCAAGCTCACGGTGTGGGAGCGCAAGTTCGCTGCCGAGCCGGCCGACCTCGAGGCGGGGCGACTATTGTCGGAAGCGCACGTGCGCTTGCGCCGCTACGACGACGCCGAGCGCGTGCTGCGCCGGATCACGCAGCTATCGCCCGGCAACGTGGAAGACTTGACGCGTCTCGAGCGCGTGCTGGTGCTGGGGCGCAAGCTCGAGGCCGCGCTCACCACGCTCGAGAAGCTGGTCAAGCTCGACCCGAAGCGCGCGCGCGAATACTACCAGCGCATGGCCGGCTACGCTGCCGAGCTGTACCAAGACGATCGCGCGCTGGGCTACGCGGCGCGCGCCGTCGAGCTCGGTCCGGACGACGCGGAGGGCCACAAGAAGCTCGGCGAAATGTACGAAAAACGGCAGGACACGCCGCGAGCCGTCGCCGAATTTCGCAGCGCCATCGCCAAGAACGAGCGGCTGTTCCCGGTGTATCTGGAGCTGGCGGAGCTGCTCGTGGGGCAAGGGCAGCTCGACGAAGCGGACCAGCTGTTCCGGCGCGTGGTGCGCTCGTCTCCCGACGAAGAGCTGGTTTACAAGGCCGCGCGCCTCTCGATGCAGCTGAATTTGGGGCGCGGCACGCTCGAGTCGCTCGAGCGCGATCTGTTGCCCATCGCGCTCGGCAATCCGGAGCGGCCCATCTTTCGCCGCTTGCTGGTCGAGGTTTATGGGGCGCTCGCGTATCCGCTGTTGCAGCGGGTGCGCAGCAGTAACGAAAGCGAGGCGGACGACGCTCGGGCGGAGCTGAAGAAGCTCGGCGAGCGCGCCGTCAAGCCGCTGCTCGACGCGCTGTCCGATCCGCGCGAAGCACAGCAGCAGGTGGCCATCACCTTGCTCACCCACGTCGGCAACAAGGACGCCGCATCTTCTTTGTTCGCCTACGCCACGGGCAGCGCCGATCCGGAGCTGCGGGCGCGCGCCATGTTGGCGGTGGGCACCCTGCGCGACGCGCGCCTGGAGCAGAAGCTGGCCGAGCTGCTGCTCGGCGGTGAGCGCGGCCGCCTCAGCGATAGCGATCCGGTGAGCGTGGCCGCCGCCTGGGCGCTGGCACGCTTGGGCACGCGCGGCTCGCTCGCCCCGCTCGAGAAGCTGGCCGCCGGCGACAGCGGCAACTTGCGAGCGCTGGCGGTGTTGGGGCTGGGGCGCCTGGCGGATACGCGCGCGGTGCCGGTGGTGCAAAAGCTGCTCCGCAACGCGGACGCCGGTGCTTTGCCGCGCGCAGCGGCGGCATTTGCGGCTGGCGCGCTCGGACTGCGCAGCGAGGCCGAGGCGCTCACCGGGCTCTCGCGCGACCCGGACCCGAGCGTGCGCGCTCAGGCGATCTTGGCCCTTTCGCGGCTCAAGCTCGAGCCGGCAAGCTCCGCGATCGCGGAGACGCTCACCGAGCCGTCGCCCGAGCTGGGGCGCGCGGCCGCGCGTGCTGCGGTGGTGCTGGTCACGTCCGCCTCCGCAGCGCCCGACGAAGTCTTCCCGGTGCCGGACGGCGCGCTCGACGTGCGGCAAGTCATCGACGCCATTCACCCGGCGCCGCATGATCCGACGCAAGAGATCGCGGCGCTCGCCAAGTTGTCTTCGGCATTGGCGCGCGCGGCCGCTGCGGCAGCCGAGTCGTCGCCGGCTCGTGCTCGCGCGCTTTCGGAGGCGCTGGCACATGGCTCCGGGTTGATGCTCGGCAGCTTCGAAACCGCGAGCCGCAAGCCCAAGCCGGAAGAGCAAGCCGCCGCGCGGCGGCTCCTGGCCGAGGTCGGCGCGAGCGTGGTGGGTCCGCTGGCGCGCCTCACGTCGCATCCGGATCCCGAGCTGCGGCTCGTGCCGTTGCCGTTCTTGGTCGGCCGCAGCGAAGAGGCCGCCATGCAGGCGCTCGAGACGTTGACCCGCGATCCAGAGCCTTCGGTGCGCCGGGCGGCGCTGTCCGCGCTCGGCCCGGCGCAGGCCCGCCTGGCTCCGGGCGTGGCCGCTCGGCTGAGTCAGGAGGCGGAATGGCCGCTGCGCGCCACGGCCGCTGAAGCGCTGGGTCGGCTGAGCCAGGGCAAGGCGGAGCCCGCCGTGGTCGAAGCGCTGTCGCGCGCCGCGCTGTCGGATCCCTACGCTTTGGTGCGAGAGGCCGCTGCGCGCGCGCTCTCGGTGGTGGCCGGAGCCGCAGCCCAGCCGGCGCTGCGGCAGATGAAAGAGCGCGATCCGGAGCCGCGCCTGCGCGGGCTCGCCGAACGCCTGCTAGGCGAGCTACAGTAGCCCACCGCGTTTGGCTTCCCTCGTTTCCTTTCGTTCGCTGCTGGCCCTCGCGCTGGCCACGTCGTCGCTCGGCTGTCGCGACATCGACCGCTTCAACACGCAGCGTAGCGAGGCCTACTGCGGTCACATGGTGGTGGGCCCCGGATTTTACGACGGCCTCACCGCAGAGAAGCAGATCGCGCAAACGCTGGCGATGAAGCTCAAGCTCGACACCAGCCAGCTCGGCGCGTTTTCCAACGACGAGCCCGTGCGGCTGGGCTTCTTGAGCAGCAACGATAAGGCCGACGGTCTGTGCTCGCAGCAAAAGCAGCCGCTGTTCAAGAGCTCGCCGCTGCGCGGTATCCCCCAGCTGGACCACGACACGCTCTCCACGCTGAGCTTCGGTGAAGGCCACGACGACGATTTCTTCGCGTGGACGGACTCGACCTGTCAGGGCACCATGCTGGCGCTGGTGAGCTTGCTGCGCAAAGGCGATGTCGAGCTGCGCCTGTTCAAACCGGCTGCGCTACCCCCGCCCGACGCCGGCCCCGACGAGCGCCCCGGTTACGCGCTGTTCTACTTGCAGCGCAGCGACGACGAGCACTGTGGCTTCTGAGCGGCTGATCACGGTCCTGGGTATCGAGACGTCGTGCGACGAAACGGCGGCGGCGGTCGTGCGCTCGAACGGCGACGTTCTGAGCGACGTGATCGAGAGTCAGGTGGCGGCGCACGCCCCGTACGGCGGCATCGTGCCCGAGCTCGCTTCGCGCGATCACCTGCGCAACGTGCGCCCCGTCATCGAAGCCGCGCTCGAGCGCGCCGGCGTGGGGCTTTCCAATATCGACGGCATCGCGGTCACGGCGCGTCCGGGCCTGGCGGGTGCGCTGCACGTCGGCGCTCAAGCCGCGCTCGGGCTCGCCTTCGCGCGCGACCTGCCGATTGTCGGCGTCGATCACCTGGTCGGTCACCTGTGCGCGGCCTTCTTGCAATATCCGGGGCAGCCGATCGAGCCGCCAACGCTGCCGTTCTTGGCGCTGCTCGTCTCCGGCGGCCACACCGCGCTCTATCGCGTCGACGCGCTGACGCCGGGCGGGATTCGAGAGCTTGGCGCCACGCGCGACGACGCGGCCGGCGAAGCGTACGACAAGGTCGGCAAGCTGCTCGGGCTCGGCTATCCGGGCGGGCCCGTTATCGATAAGCTCGCGCACGAAGGTGACGCGACCCGCTTCGAGCTGCCGCGCCCGATGAGCCGCCGCGATTCGCTGGAGTTCAGCTTCTCAGGTTTGAAGACCAACGTGGCTCGTTACGTCGAGCAGCAGGGCCGCCCGGCCACGCGCGAGCAGCTGTGCGATCTGTGCGCGGCCTTTCAGGAGCGCGTGGTCACGACGCTGGTGCGAAAATCGGTGACCGCGCTGGTGCGCGAGCAGCTGGACACGTGGGTGATCGGCGGCGGCGTGGCCGCCAACAAAGGCTTGCGCACCCACGCGGCGGCTGCGGCGGCCGAGCGCGGTGCGCGCCTGGTCGTGCCGATTCCGCGCGCCTGCACCGACAACGCCGCCATGATCGCCTTTTCTGGCGCCCTGCGCCTGCTTTCAGGGGAAAATCACGGCCTCACCTTGGCCGTGAGCCCCCACACCGAGCTACCACAGACCACGCGTAAAGGCCGCGGGGCGCGCCCGCAGGGCGCGGGCTGACGCGGGAGCGGGGCTGGCCCGCGACTGCCAGGACCTTGTCGCGGCCCCCGGGGTGCCGTGCTAGAGGCCCCGCCAAGCGCTTTGGACTTATCGGTCGTCATACCCTGCTACAACGAAGAAGAGAGCGTCGAACGCCTGCTAGAAGAGGTGCACGCCGCGCTCAGGCCCACCGGCTTGCGCTACGAAATCGTGCTGGTCGACGACGGCTCGCGCGACAAGACCTTTGCCATCTTGCAGCAGCACGCGAAGACCGACCCGGCGCTTACCGTGGTCACGTTTCGGCGCAACTTCGGGCAGACGGCTGCCATGCAGGCCGGCTTCGATCACGCGCGCGGCGACATCATCGCCACCATCGACGCGGATCTACAGAACGACCCCAAAGACATCCCACGGCTGATCGAGCAGATCCACCAGGGTTACGACATGGTGGCGGGCTGGCGCGCCGATCGCAAAGACACGTTCATCAACCGTCGTCTGCCGTCGATGCTCGCCAATTGGCTGATCAGCTGGATCACGGGGGTAAAGCTGCACGACTACGGCTGCACCCTGAAGGTGATGAAGAGCGAGGTCGCCAAGGAGCTACGGCTCTACGGAGAGATGCACCGCTTCATCCCGGTCGTCGCCAGCTGGCAGGGCGTGCGTATCATCGAAGCCAAGGTGAATCATCGCGCGCGTCTGTTCGGCACGAGCAAATACGGCATCGGCCGCACCATCCGTGTGGTGCTGGACTTGATGACGGTGCGCTTCATTCAGTCGTACCTGGCGCGGCCGATGCAAATCTTCGGCCTCGCCGGCTTCTTGTGTTTCATGGCCGGCGCGGTGTTGTCCGCTTACCTGGCAGTGCAAAAATTGGTCTACGGCTCGCCGCTCGCCGAGCGCCCCTTGCTGCTGCTCGGCGTGCTCTTGATCGTGGTCGGTGTGCAGCTCGTCTCGCTCGGTCTGGTGGCGGACGTGCTGGCGCGCACCTACTTCGAATCGCAGAAGAAACCGTCGTACTACGTGCGCCAGGTGGTGCGTAGCGAAGCCACCGAGAGCGCTGAGCCGAGCGCCTTGGGCGTCAACGTCGGCGCGCCGGGGCAGCTGCAATGAAAGAGTCGATTCTAGCGCTGCTCCGCAAAGTACCGCTGGATCTGGGCCAGCGAGAAACGTCGACCACCACCAAGGGCAAGCAGATCGCGCTGGAGCTCATCCCGCCCGGCGCTGGCGACAAGGCGCTCGACGTCGGAGCACGTGACGGCGCGCAGACCGCCTGGCTCAAGGAGCGTGGGTATCAGGTCACGTCGATCGACGTGGAGCCGCAGTTCCAGCCGTGCCTGCAGATCGACGCCAACGAGCGTTTGCCCTTCGACGACCGCACCTTCGACCTGGTCTGGTGCTCGGAGGTGATCGAGCACTTGAAAGACCCGGCGTTCGCGATGAGCGAGCTGCGCCGGGTCGCCAAGCCTGGCGCGTTGCTGGTGCTCACCACGCCCAACAGCTACGCGTGGCTATTCCGTTTCATCGCGCTGTTCGGGCTCACGCCGCAGCGCATCCAGCGCAAAGATCACATTCAGTTCTTCGACCTGAAGGACATCAAGCGGCTGGCTCCCGACGCAGAGCTGTACGGTTACTTTCCGTACGCTTTGCTCAAGCTCACCATCCGCCACGGCATCGGCGCGCTGTCGCCCACTTTCGTGATGGCCATCCGCAACTAGCGGTTGCCGGGCTGCTGGGTTGGGGTTGCTGTTCCGACGTGTGAGCTCGTTGCGAGTCGAGAATTCACAGGGAGATCGTGAGATCGGGAGTCGTGCGAGTTTTTTGTTGTTCGGGCCTCGCGGAGCCGATCGAATCCTGCGCAGTCGCCGTCGGGTAGTGCACGGCTCAACCCCCAAAATTCTCGCTCGCACGACTCCCGATCTCCCGATCTCCCTGTGAGATCTTGCCCACCCTAGAAGGCAGAACGCGTGCGCCAAGCAGAGGCGTCAGCCCGACCAATGAAGACCTAAAGACGAACGGGAGACTGTGCGAGGGGGGCTGCGGGGAGGCAGCCCAAACCCGCAGAGTAATCAGCGGGCGTCGTAGTTTTTTTCGAGCCACTCGCGGTAGGCGCCGGAGCGGACGCCTTGGACCCAGGCGGCGTTGTCGGCGTACCAGCGCACGGTCTCTTTCAGACCGCCATCGAGATCGTGCTTTGGCGACCAGCCGAGCTCGCGCTGCAGCTTGCTGGAGTCGATGGCGTAGCGGCGGTCATGGCCGGGGCGATCTTTGACGTAGCGAATCAGGCCCTCTAGCTCCGCGCGCGGCTTGCCCTTCAGCTCGGCCACGAGCTCAATCAGGCGCTTGACGATGGCGATGTTCGTCCACTCGTTGTTGCCGCCGACGTTGTAGGTCTGCCCGACCTTGCCTCGCGTCAAGATCACCCACAGCGCCTCAGCGTGATCGTCGACGAAGAGCCAGTCGCGGACGTTGAGGCCGTCGCCATACACGGGCAGCTCCTTGCCCTCGAACAGGTTCAAGATCATGAGCGGGATCAGCTTCTCGGGGAAGTGATACGGCCCGTAGTTGTTGCTGCAATTCGAGACGGTGGTCGAAAGGCCGTACGTGCGCTGGTACGCCCGCACCAAATGGTCCGACGCCGCCTTGGAAGCCGAATACGGCGAGCTCGGGTCGTACGGAGTTTGCTCCGTGAACAGCCCCGTCTCCCCCAGCGAGCCGTACACCTCGTCGGTCGAGACGTGATGAAAGTGAATCTGTGGGCGCTTGCGCACTACCTCGAGCAGCGCGTAGGTGCCGACGATGTTCGTTTGCACGAACACGCCCGGGCCCAAAATGCTGCGGTCGACGTGGCTCTCGGCGGCGAAATTGACGATCGCGTCGATGCCGTGCTGCTCGCACAGGCCGTCGACCAGCTTCTGGTCGCCGATGTCGCCACGCACGAGCGTGTAGCGCGCGTCGTCTACCGCGCCTTTGAGGTTCTCGGGATTGCCGGCGTAGGTGAGCAAGTCCAAATTCACGATTTTGCCCGTGAACTTGGGCTCGCGAAACAGGCGGCGAATGAAGGCGGAGCCGATGAAGCCCGCGCCGCCCGTGACCAGTAGCGCCCGCGGGCTACGTTCGAGAGAGGTCATTTGCCGAGCAGCCGTGCCTTGAAGGCGGCGAAGCTTTCCGATGTCTGGTCTCGTTCCGACAGCGTGGGCTCGGCGAGCGGCCACTTTACGCCGAGCTCGGGGTCGTTCCAGCGGATGGCGCACTCGGTAGCCGCGTTGTACGGGGTGCTCACCTTGTATTGCACCTCTGCCTGCTCGCTGAGCACGCAGAAGCCGTGCGCGAAGCCGACGGGAATGTAGAGCTGGCAGTGCGACTCCGCGTCCACGTCTTCCCCGTGCCAGCGGCCGAAGGTTGGCGAGTCCGGGCGGATGTCGACGATCACGTCGTAGATGTGCCCGCGCGTGACCCGCACCAGCTTGGCCTGCCCCGGCGACGATTGATAATGCAGTCCGCGCAAGGTGCCGCGCTGAGAGAGGGAGTGGTTGTCCTGCACCCAGACCTCGCTCATGCCCGCCTCGTGGTAGCGCGGGGCGCTATAGCTTTCGAAGAAGAAGCCGCGCGGGTCTCGGAAGACGCGGGGTTTGATTAGCTTGGCACCGGAGAGAGGTAAGTTAATGATTTCCATGGACTAATCGTGATTAGGAGGGCTCGCGGGCGCACTGGCGCAAGTACGTACCGTACTCGCTCTTGCCGTAAGCGTCGGCCAGCGCGAGCAGCTGAGCCTGGGTGATGAAGCCCATTCTAAAGGCAATTTCTTCGATGCAGGCGATGCGGGTGCCCTGGCGCTGCTCCAAAATGTGCACGAACTCGCTCGCCTCGATCAAGCTCTCGTGGGTTCCGGTATCGAGCCAAGCCATTCCGCGTGCCATTAGCTCCACCTTGGCTTGGTTGCGCTCGATATAGGCGCGGTTCACGTCCGTGATCTCGAGCTCGCCGCGGGCGGAAGGCTTGAGTGAGGCCGCGATGTCGAGCACCTGGTTGTCGTAGAAGTAAAGCCCCGTGACCGCCACGTTGGATTTCGGCTGCTTCGGCTTCTCTTCGATCGAGAGCACGCGCCCGTCGGCCCCGAGCTCCGCCACGCCGTAGCGCTCTGGGTCTTGCACTTTGTACCCAAAGAGCACGCAGCCCGACTTGAGGCTGGCGGCCGAGCGCAGCATGCCGGCCAGGCCGGCGCCGTAGAAGATGTTGTCGCCAAGCACCAGCGCGGCGTGATCCTTTCCCACGAACTCGCGGCCGATGATGAACGCCTCCGCCAACCCGTTCGGAGCCGCCTGCTCGGCGTACTCGAAGCGCAACCCCAGATCCGAGCCGTCTCCGAGCAGTCGCTTGAACAGCGGCAGGTCGACTGGGGTGGAGATGACGAGGATCTCGCGGATACCCGCCAGCATGAGCACGCTGAGCGGGTAAAAGATCATCGGTTTGTCATAGACGGGCAAGAGCTGCTTGGAGACCACGCGCGTGAGCGGGTAAAGGCGTGTTCCGCTGCCACCTGCCAGGATGATGCCCTTCATGCGACTGGGGCTTGTAACCCGGCCCCGGGGCTGTCGCAATCGACCGCTGTCGGCTTGCCTTGCGGGGAGCCTCGCCAGGCCCTACCTTCCGGCCGCTATGAAGACAGGCAAAGTCAAGGTCGGCCTGATTCAAACCACGGTCGAGGACGACAAGGCGCGCCACGTCAAAAAGACGCTCGAGCGCGTGCGCGAAGCGGCGTCGCGCGGCGCCAAGCTCATCTGCCTCCAAGAGCTGTTCGCCTCGCCCTACTTCTGCCAGGTGGAGGACTCGGCGCTGTTCGATCTCGCCGAGCCCATTCCTGGGCCCACGAGCGAAGCGGTGAGCGCCTGCGCCAAAGAGCTGGGCGTTTCGATCGTGGTGCCGCTGTTCGAGAAGCGCGCGCCCGGCGTGTATCACAACAGCCTGATCGTGGTCGGGCCCGACGGCGCGTCGCTCGGCCTGTATCGCAAGATGCACATCCCCGACGATCCGCTGTTTTACGAGAAGTATTACTTCACGCCGGGCGATCTCGGCTTCAAGACCTTCGAGACGCCGGAGGTCAAGGTGGGCCCGCTCATCTGCTGGGACCAGTGGTACCCGGAAGCGGCGCGCCTGACCGCGCTGCGCGGCGCAGAGGTGCTCGTGTACCCGACGGCCATTGGCTGGCACCCGGCTGAAAAAGCGGAGTTCGGGGCAGCGCAGCTGTCGGCTTGGCAGACGATCCAGCGTTCGCACGCCATCGCCAACGGCGTGTTCGTGATCGCCGTCAATCGTGTGGGCCACGAAGGCCCCCAAGGCGGCGGGCTGCAATTTTGGGGCCACTCGTTCGTGGCCGATCCGTTCGGCGTGGTGCTCGCCGAAGCGGGCGAGGGTGAAGAGACGCTCGTGGTCGAGCTCGACTTGAGCCGCCAGGAGTGGGTGCGTCGCAACTGGCCGTTCTATCGCGATCGCCGCATCGACGCTTACGGCGACATCACTTCTCGCTTCATCGATCGCTGAGATGAAAAGCCGTCAGCCGTCCGTCGTCAGCCGTCCGAGCATCGTGCCGCGCTCGGTGCGTGGTCGCAGCAGTAAAACGCCGCCCTCTCTGCGCGAAACGAAGATCTCGGTGAGTGAGTGTGCCTTCGATTTGGGATACCGCATGCCGGCCGAGTGGGAGCCTCACGCGGCGACCTGGCTCGCGTGGCCGCACGAGCCCACGGATTGGCCGGGCAAGTTCGAGGCCGTGCCGTGGGTCTTTGCGGAAGTGATCAAGAATCTCACGCGCGGCGAGCGCGTGCGGCTGATCGTCTCCGGCAAGCGCATGCAGAAGGAGGCATCGGCGGCGCTCGAAAAGTCGCAGGTCGACGTGCGCTTGGTCGACTTCGTCGAGCTGGCGACGGATCGCTCGTGGACGCGCGACTTCTTGCCGCTGTTCGTGGCCAAGTCGGGGCGTCCGGGCAAACGCGCGCTGGGTGCCGTCAAGTTCCGCTTCAACGGCTGGGCTCGCTACGACAACCACGCGCGCGACGAGGCGGCGGGTCTCAAGGTGCAGGCGCGCGCCACGGCAGCGGGCGTGGCTCCGTTCCAGGCCTACGTTGGTGGCGGCAGCGAGCGGCTGGTGCTCGAAGGCGGCGCGATTGACGTGGACGGTGAGGGCACGCTGCTCTGCACCGAGGAGTGTTTGCTGGACGGACGCCAGGCGCGCAACCGTGAGCTGGGTAAAACGGGCGTGGAGCAGGCGCTGCGCCAGCACTTGGGCGCCGAAAAGGTGCTGTGGCTCGGCCGCGGCATCGCCGGCGACGACACCGCCGGTCACATCGACGATTTTGCGCGCTTCGTCGCGCCCGGTAAAATCGTGCTTGCCGCCGAAAAGAACCGCAGAGACGCCAACTACCGTCCCTTGCGCGAAGCGCTCGAGCGGCTGGTCGGCGCCAAAGACGCGCGTGGTCGCCGCATCGAGGTGATTCCGCTGCCCATGCCCGAACCGGTGGTGTTCGACGAGCAGCGTTTGCCAGCGAGCTACGCCAACTTCTATATCGGTAACTCGGTGGTGCTGGTCCCCACCTTCAACGACGTCGCGGACGCGACCGCGCTCGGCATCCTCGCGGAGCTTTTCCCGGACCGGCGGGTCGTCGGCATCTACTCCAAAGACTTCGTGCTCGGCCTCGGCACGATTCACTGCAGCACGCAGCAAGAACCCAAATAGCGCCGAGTCCGCATTTCGGCGTTGGATCCATCGGAGCCGTTTCCGCCACATTGCGACGGGTCAAGCCAGTGCCCTACGGGCGAAAGTAGTCGCAATTGCGACACGTATTTCGCAACGATCTTGAGCCCGCGATGTGAGCCAGGGGCTTGGTCGCAATTGCGACTAAGTGCCAGCCCGCGATCGACTGGTGCGCGACGCGCTTCTTGCCCGCGCGACCCGCTCGTTGCATCGGCTGGACGCGGTCGGCTCGTGGTCCGCACTGCAGCTGCTCGGGTTGGCGCCCCCGTCGAGCAACGTGGTCGGGGAGGCCCGGTCTCGTTTGGAGCGACCCCGCCCCGCTGGGCGGGGATGGCCTGGATGGCCGGGCCTACCAACAACAGGAATGCTTCGAAACTTGCCGTTTATTGAAGATGGCGGCAGGGTTGGCGGGTGACGACGACGGCTGGCTCTGCACGGCGTGCTTCGCGCCTCTTGGCGTGGGGTCTCGCGGGCGTGCTGGCAGCGGGGGTGGGCGTGGCGCAGCCGAAGGGTCCGACCGTGACGGCGAGCTTCGTGGCCAAGAAGCCGCCGGCATCGACGCAGGTTTCGAAGACGGTCGAAGCGCGTGGCGGCGTCAATCCGTGCAACACGCCGGACCCGGGCTTCGGCCTTTACGACAAGTGGACGCGCGGCATCGATATGGGCCAGCTGATCATGCCGCAGAGCAAGCGCTTTGCGCGCGGCGGGCAGTTCGACGTCATGTTCCACTTTCACGGCCACGAGTCGGCGCGCAAAGAGTGGGTCCAGGTGATGGACGGCGCGGTGCTGGTCGGTATCGATCTGGGGCTCGGCTCCGGACCTTACGAGCAGGCTTTCGGCGCTCCGGAAGCCTTCGAGCGCTTGATTCACAGCGTGGAGCGCGCGGTCGAGAAGAAGACGGGGCGCCCCGCCAAAGCGCGCAAGGTCGGGCTCAGCGCCTGGAGCGCCGGTTACGGCGCCGTGCAAACCATCTTGGGGCAAAAGTTCGGTAAGCAGCGCGTCGACGCCGTGGTGCTGCTGGACGGTCTGCACTGCGGCTACCAGGGTCAGGGCCTCAACGCACTGCAGATTCAAGCCTTCACCGATTTCGCGAAAGAGGCGGCCGCCGGTCAGAAGCTGATGTTCGTGAGTCATTCGTCCATCATCCCTCCGGGTTACGCTTCGACCACGGAGACGGCGAACTTCTTGATTCACGAGGTGGGCGGGACGCCCAAGGCGAGCAGCGGCGCAGGTCCGCTCGGGCTGGAGCTGATTTCGCGCTACACGCGCGGCAACTTCCACGTGCGTGGCTTCTCCGGCAACGACAAGATGGATCATTGCGCGCAGCTGGGCCTGTATGCGGACATCTTGAAGATTCACATCAAGCCGCGCTGGAACACGCCGCGCGTCACGCCCTGAGCCGATGAAACAGAAGCTCCCCGGCAGCGGCGAAAAGCCGCTCGAACGTTGGCTGCGCGAGCTGTTGCCCGGCAAGAGCTGGAACGAGGTGCGGCGCCTGGCCCGCACCGGCAAGATCTTCGTCAACGGCGTGGCCCAGCTCGATCCGGTGCAGCCGGTGGCGGCGGGGGCGGAGGTCGAGCTGCGCCAGAACGCGCCCCGCGCGACACGCACGCCGTCGCTGCCCAAGAGCGCGATCTTGTACCTCGATGCGCACGTGGTCGTGGTCGAGAAGCCGCCCGGTATCAGCACGGTGCCGTACGACGAGAATGAGCGCGGCACCCTCGACCAATTGGTGATGGAGACGATCTCGGAGCGCGGCCGGCGCGCGCCGCTCGGCATCGTGCACCGTATCGACAAAGAGACGTCGGGCATCGTGGTCTTCACGCGCAGCATGTCGGCCAAGCTGGCGCTGAAGAATCAGTTCCGTTTTCACACGGTGGATCGCCGCTACGTAGCGATCGCGCACGGCGCCGTGAAGAGCGCCACCATTCGCAGCCGCCTCGTGCAAGATCGTGGCGACGGCCGCCGGGGCTCCACCGAAAATGACGAGCTGGGTCGCGAGGCCATCACCCACGTCAAAGCGCTGGAAAAGCTGCGCGGCGCGACGCTCGTCGAGTGCCGCCTGGAAACCGGCCGCACGCACCAGATCCGCATTCACCTCTCCGAGCGCGGGCATCCCCTGGTCGGCGAGCGCGTTTACTCCAAAAATTACCGCGGTACCTTGATCGAAGCGCCGCGCCTCATGCTCCACGCCCGTGCGCTCTCCTTCGAGCACCCCGCCAGCGGTAAGCTGCTCGCGTTCGAGCAAGCCTTGCCGGCCGACATGCAAGCGGTGCTCGCCACGCTGCGCGCCTAGTGCAGCGCGTAGAGGTGGACGCCATGAGCTTCGAAGGCGTCTTCGAAGCTTCGGCTCCCACCCCGCCTGGAAGCAGGGCCCGCTCAGCGGCATTACTCGACGCGGCCTCGTCCCAACGTGAACGCGCACGTTCAGGTTCGCGAAAGCGGAGGGCTCACCGAAGTGGCGGTTCGATTGGGGAGGCCGTAGTTTGTGTTGGGCTGCCCAGCTGGGCAGCCTGATGCTGGGCCTACCAACCAAGCAGACGTGCCGCGTTGTTCGATCGCGCACCGACACGGACACGTGAAGAGGCTACGCCTGTGCGGCAATAGACTGAAAACGAGGGGCTTGCAGGGCGTTGCTGGAGAAGCCGACGACGTGGTTCTTGTACAGGCACGCGTCGAGCGACGCCTTGAAGGCTTCGGGGTCGTTCGTGACTTCGACGATGCCGCCGAGGGCGAGGTTGGCGACGGAGACGCCCATCGCCACGATCTTGGATTTGAGCATCACCTGCAGCGTCTCGAAGCGCTTGCGATCAGGCAGGAAGCGCGCCGTCATCGCGGTGCGCAGCCGCGAGTCGTAGTTCACGAGGTGCTCGGCATCGGCGAAGAAGTAGATGGGCTCGGTTTTGCCCAGGGCTTCATACGCTTCCAAAATAGGAACCGCAAAGTCTGCTTCGCCATAGCCCATCAGCGAAAGCACCATCAGCTGCGGGCACGGCAGCCAAATGCCGATGCACCCTCGCTCGGTCCGCCACGCCACGCCGTTCTGAGGAAGCGCGTGTTGCTCCACCGCTTTGAAGGTAACCGGTTTCAGCTAATCCGAGCAATGCTGTTGAGCGCTCATAGGCGCGGCAAAATGCCGCACTAGCGTCGGCTCAGTCGCCGAAGAATGTGAGTAACTTCGGGGCAAGCTGTAGTGGATCCACTTCGTGACTCTGCCCCGGGAGTGATTGTCGCACTCCGAAGGGTAGTGCGCTGACGAGGATTTCTACTGCGGCCCGCATCCAAGGTGCACTGCGTTCGCCGTCGTAGACCTGAGTCGGCAGGCGCAGGCCCTTGGCGCGCTCGACGATGGCTTCAGGATTGTCGGCGAGGAGGGCGTCGTAGCTGAGTGTGTGTGCGAGGCGCATGAGCACGGGCCAGTGCGGGCTGTGCTTGGTCTTTTGCAGCGCGAGCTCGGGCATGCGAACGGCGCGCGACAGAAACAGCTCTACCGCCTCCGAGCGTTGCTCGTGCTCGGTGAAGCGAACGAGCTGCTCGACCATGTCGACGGGCGTGGGCTCCCGCAGCGCGCTGAGGGCGAGCGGTGGCTCGTACAGGGCCAGCTTACGAATCGGCAGCCCGGCGTGGGCGGCCGCGAGCGCCAGCAAACCGCCCGAAGAATGCCCGTAAACGTCGGGCGTTCCGCCGAGCTGGCTCAGGAGCGCCGCCATGTCTTCGACTTCGCGCGCGAGCGCGTACGGGGCGGTGTCGCTGCTGTCACCGCGGCCTCTCCGGTCGTAGCAAATCACGGTGTGGCGCTCCGCGAGCAGCTTGGCCAGGGGCATGCCGGCGTTGCGCGTGGTGCGGTCGTTCAGCGCGCCGGTGACGAGCAGCAACGGCGGGCCGGCGCCGAGTCGTTCGAACGCGATACGGGTGCCGTCTGCCGAGGTGACGTGCTGCATGCGGCCGGCAGCATACTGTTCAAAGACGCCTGACCCAAGCGCTCCAGCTCGCGTTCGCTTCAGCCGGCGTCTTGCCCGTCACCACGGCGAAGGCCTGCTCACCGGTCGGGTCTTCGGCGCGGTGGTCGCGGTAGCGCTGGTAAAACTCCCAGAGTTTGCCGTGCTGGTCGAGCCATTGGCACAAATAGCGCGCGGTCGCGTAGTGCAAGTCTTCGTCCGCGTCGCGGAACTGCACGTCGGTCAGCGAAAACAGCGCCGGCAACGTGGCCTTGTCGCGCTCGCTCGGCGAACGCAGCGCACGCAGCAGCCGTGGGTGACGCCAGTTCTTGACGCCGTGAATTTGCCCGGCTGCCGGCATCGAGAGGGCTTCGAAGAGCGAGGCAATGCCCTCGTTCAACCACTCGGGCGCTCCCGGAAAATCTGCCTCCATGATCGGGTGCACCAGCTCGTGCGTGAGGGTTCCGATACCGGGGCCGATGTTCATCACGATCCGGCGCTCGTCCGGACGATAAAAGCCGTAGGGCGTTCCGCACGGCTCGGCGTAACGCTTCCGACAGTAAGCTTCGTAGCGTTGAGCGTCTTGAAAGAGGTAAACGGAGATGGCCGCGGCGGGGCGGCGCGCGAAGCGGCCGTTGAAGTAGGCTGCCAGCACGCTCTTGGTCAGCAGCGAAGTGCCGGCCAGCGAGCCCTGGCCCGGCGGCGTGGCCAGCACGAACACGCCCTCCACCGTTTCGACGGCGGCACGCTTGCCGAGCTCGGCCTGAGCCTCGGCCCGGCGGGCGCTCACGTCGTTCTGCAAGTCGTAGCTCGGCGCCGTGGCCGAGAGTCCCCAAACTGCTGGAAGCCACCAGAGCATGTGCTTACCTCGCGCGAAGGCCTGGAAGTGTGACTCGCGACCCCCCTCGAGCTTGGGCGAGTGCGGAATCGGCACGCTGACTGCGCTTTCCGCAGTGGCGGAGCCAGCCCGCTACGGCGAAAGCGCGAGGTTTATTCACGGCATGCGCCCTGCAGTCCACGCGGTCATGGCTGATTCAACGTTCGGCGGCGAAAAGGTATTCAAGGTGCTGGCGCTGGTGCTGCTCGCCAACCTGGCGGCTGTTCGATCCTCCAGCCGCTCGGCGAGTAGCTCGCCTGTGGAGCGCCGTAGGGCTTAGTCTAGGTAGGTGCCCGCTGTGTCCCGCATCCTCGTAGTCGACGACGAAGCTGGTGTGCGCGAGTTCGTGGCTGAGGCGCTCGAGCTCGACGGGTTCGAGACGTTGGCCTTGTCTTCCGGCGAGGCCGCCCTGAGTGAGCTCGGGAAACGCTCGTACTCCTTGCTCTTCACCGACCTGAAGATGCCCGGCATCAACGGACTCGAGCTGCTGGCACGCGCGCGGGAGCTACAGCCCGAGCTCGAGGTGATCGTGCTCACCGCGCAAGGCTCGGTGGACGCGGCGGTGGAGGCGATGAAGCTCGGTGCCTTCGACTTCATCCAAAAACCGGTGAGCGGGCCGCAAGAGCTGCGGCTGTTGGCAGCGCGCGCTCTCGAGCGCCGCTCGCTGCTCGACATGAAAGAGGGCGTGGCGCGTAGCGGCGAGGGCGAGCCCGCGCTTTCCTACGGCGACCCGAAGATGGCGCCGGTCGTCGAGGCGCTGGGTAAAGTCGCCAAGACGACGGCCACGGTGCTGCTGGTCGGCGAGAGCGGTACGGGTAAAGAAGTAGCGGCGCGCGCCTTGCACCGCAGCAGCGCGCGCGGGGCGGGGCCCTTCGTGGCCGTCAACTGCGCGGCACTGAGCGAGAACTTGCTCGAGAGCGAGCTGTTCGGTCACGAGAAAGGCGCCTTCACGGGCGCCGCGGCCGCCAAGCGCGGGCGCATCGAGCTAGCCGCGGGCGGCACCTTTTTTCTCGACGAGGTGGGCGAGCTGAAGCCGGACCTGCAAGCCAAGCTCTTGCGCGTGCTGCAAGAGAAGAGCTTCGAGCGCGTGGGCGGCAGCCGCAGCATGACCGCGGACGTGCGCTGGGTGGCCGCCACCAACCGCGATTTGACCAAGATGGTCGCGGCGGGCGAATTTCGCGACGACCTGTATCACCGCCTCGCGGTGTTCCCCATCCGCTTGCCGCCGCTACGCGAGCGCCGCAGCGACATTCCGCAGCTGGCGCGCGCGCTGGCGGAGCGCATCGGGGCCGAGCTGGGTAAGCCCGGTCTCGTGGTCGACGCCGCGGCGCAAGAGCGCCTTACGGCCGCGAGTTGGCCCGGCAACGTGCGAGAGCTCAGAAATACTCTCGAGCGCGCGGCGATTCTGGCCGAAGGCAAGGTGATCCACGCCGAGCACATCGTGCTCGATCCGTTGGCCAGCGGCGTGGACCCGCTGAGCGGCACGCTCGACGAGATCGAGCGCCGGGCCATCGAGCGGGCGCTGGCCGAGGTGGACGGCAACCGCAAGCGGTGCGCCGAGCGTCTCGGGATCGGTCTGCGCACCCTCTACGAAAAGCTCAAGGCTTACGAGCTCGGCTGAGCCGGCAGCCAGAGCTTGAAGAGTGCGCCCCCACCGGCGTGGTTTTCGCCGCGGATCTGGCCGCCGTGCAGCTCCACGATGCGACGCGCGACGGCCAGGCCCAAGCCCGTGCCCTTGACGCGCGTGGTGTGAAACGGCTCGAAGATCTGTTGTTCGCTGCCTTCGGCCAGGCCGGGGCCATGATCGCGGATTTCGACCACGAGCTTGCCGCGCTCGACGCGCAGCGAGGCTTCGACGCTGGCTTCCGCCGGCGAAGCTTGGAGCGCATTTTGCAGCAGGTTCTTGAGCACCTGATCGATGCGCATCGGGTCGAGCGACCAGCTGCTCGGCGCCTGGCTGCTGTCGATGCGAATGCGCTCGGCGCCCACCGCTTCCGCGGCTTCGCGCAGCAGTCGCGCGGGATCGGTGGGCGTCGGCGATACGGATGACGAACGCACCAGGTCGAGCAAGGTGCTGGTGAGATCTTCGAGGCGCTTGGCTTCGTCGACGATGCGCAGAGCCTTCTTCTGCAGCTTGGTGTCGTCGGTCAGCTGCTCTTCGAGCAGCTGCGCATGGCCCTTGAGGGAGGCGAGCGGGTTGCGGATCTCGTGCGCCAACACGGCCGACATTTCGCCCAGCGCGGCGAGCTGACGTTCACGCTCGCTCTGTTCACGACGCTTTTCTTCGCGCGCCAGCGCCAACCACAGCCCGAGCGTGAGCGCCAACAGCGAAATCGCCGCGGTGATACTGAAAACGAAGCTCTTGGTAGCGCGATCGCGCAGTTGGTTGGCCACCGTGGGCTCGAACTCGATCACCAAGTCCGGTAGCGGCGAGCCAAAACCGTGCGGTCCTGGCGGGTCGTGGGGGCCGTGCGGTCCGTCGGCGTCATCGGGCCCGTGCGGTCCGCGCGGGGCGTGCGGCTCGCCGGGCGGCGGCGGGTGATCGGGGCGCGGCCCGTGACCTTGTGAGCGCGGCGGACGAAAGATGACGCGCACACGGTCGCCGAACAAGACCGGTTGTGACGGAGCGCCGGCTGCTCGGGGGCGCGCGCTGCCGAGGTGGGTGCCGGCTTCGGCCAAGACTTCGCCGGCGCTGTCGTACTCGACCAGGTAGCGAAGGCCTTCGTCACGAAATTGCTCCAGCAGCTGCGCGAGATCCGCTGAGGTAGCGGGCCCATGGTTGCGCTCGTGCAGCTCCGGAATCGAACGAAAGAAGCGCTCCGACTGGCCACGGTCCAGCAAGCTCGAGAGCTGGCGCGCCTCACGCCGGCTGCTCCACGCCGAAAACACCAGCGTGATACCGAGCGCGAGTAGCGCCAAGAGGAGCCCCCAGCGCGCGAGCACCAGTAGGCGTGTCTTGGCGGTGGCCATGTGTCGTCGTTGTCTCCGAAAACCACTCACTAACGCAAGTGGTGTGCCGTTCGGAATGCGCGCCGAGGCCCCGCAGATGAGCGCGACGCCTGCGGATTTCGCATGACAGCTGCGAAAAGCGCAGCCTGCCCGCGGCTCGGCCTCGAAAATTGCGCCGAGCTGGTCGAGGCACGGCGCTTGCTCTCGCTGCGTCGATCAGAAAGCAGAGAGGAAGAACCAAGATGAGCCATGACCATGACCGAGGACTCGCCCACGACCTGACCGTGCTCGCCGACTTTGCCGCCCGACGCCGCGCGCTGCTGAAATGGGGCCTCGGTCTGGGCGCGCTCCCACTACTCGCGTGCGCCGGTTCGAGCGTGAGCGCTGATGGTTCGACCACGACGGACGGCGCCGCCGGCGACGGCAGCGCTTCGACGAGCACGACCGTCTCGGACGGCAGCTGCAGCACGATTCCGCAAGAAACCGCCGGCCCGTATCCCGGCGACGGTACTAACGGCAAGAACGCGCTCACGCTGAGCGGCATCGTGCGCAGCGACATCACCTCGAGCATTGCCGGAGCGACCGGCCATGCCGAGGGCGTGGCGTTGACAGTGACCATTACCGTTCTGGATGGTCAGAACGGCTGCAAGCCGCTCGCCGGGCAAGCCGTGTACATCTGGCATTGCGATCGCGACGGCAACTACTCGATGTATTCGGCGGCCGCCGCGTCCGAGAACTACCTGCGCGGCGTCCAAGAGACGGACGAGAACGGCCAGGTCACTTTCACCACGATTTTTCCGGGCTGCTACAGCGGCCGCTGGCCGCACATTCATTTCGAGGTTTATCCGAGCCTGGCCGTCGCCTCATCCGGCCAAAACACCATCGCCACCTCGCAGCTGGCAATGCCAGAAGACTCCTGCCACGCGGCCTATGCGGCTGATGGCTACTCGGCCAGCGTCCAGAACCTTGCCAACATAACGCTTGATACCGATAACGTGTTCAGCGACGGCGTCGAGCTACAAACGCCCACCATGAGTGGAAGCGTAAGCTCCGGCTTCGAAGCCGCCTTGAGCGTCACTGTCTGAACGGCGATTGAAGCAGTTGCGCGATTGTTTGCCTGCCGGGGACTTGATACGTTCGCGAGTTTCGGAGGTGAGTCATGTCCTTTTTCGCGAAGGTCAAACAGTTCTTTGGTGCGGGCACTGTCAAGGTAGAGCTCTCGGTGCCGCCGAGTGTTCAGAAGAACGGTCTGCAAGTACCGGGCAAGATCGCCCTCAAGGCGCTCAGCGATCAACACGTCATCGAGCTCACGGTCGAGCTCGAAGAAGAGTGGGTAACCGGTCGCGGCGACGAAAAAAGCGAGAAGCGCTTCGAGCTCGGCAAAATCAAGCTGGCCGAAGCCTTCGACATGAAGCTCGGCGAGGAGCGCTCTTTCGACTTCGTGCTCCCCTATCAGCTCATCAAATCCAACGCCGATGACCTCAAGGAGAAGGGTGGCGCGCTCGGCATGCTGGGCAAGGCCGCGGCTTTCGCCAACAACGAGAAATCTCGTTACAAGGTGAAGGCCATGGCCGACGTGAAGGGCGCGGCGCTCGATCCTTCGGACGACAAGGAAATTCAGCTCGTCTAGAGTCGGCGAGGCTATGGGCCTCGTCGTTCCGCTGCTGCTCGGACTGGGAGTGCTGCTCACGCTGAGCCTCAGCCGCCGACCGCTGCGCAGCAAGGCTTGGGTTCTGCTGCGCAGCCTGCTGCCATCCTGGCGCTTCTTCGAAGACGTGGAGCCGGGGCCTGAGCTGCTCTGCCGCGTGGCGTTGCCGGGCGGGGAATACGGAGCCTGGCAAGGCGTGCTGCAAGCGCGTGCTGCTTCGCGTGGACTCGTGCTCAACGCCGCGGGCAACCTGCAGCTCGCCTACCAGTCGCTCGTGGAACAGCTAGAGTCCGAGCTGGACGGCGTGGAGCGCGGCGTGGCGCCAACGCTCGTACCGTATCGGCTCGTGCAACGCTTGGTCGAGCAGCGTCTGCGCAGCTCGGGCAATGGGGTGGGGACGCGCTACCAATTCTGCATCGGTGACGCTGGCGAAGGCTATGTGTCCGAGGAGCACGCGCTGTGAGCCTGTCGCTGGTCGACGCGCTGACGTGGTGTGCGCGGCTCAGCGCGCTCAGCGTGGCGCTGCAGACGCTCGAGCTCTTGCAGATTCGTGCTGCCTACGCTGACCAAGGGGTGTGGAGCTGGCCGATCTTGAAGGAGGAGCATGCGGCGTTGCCGCTACCCTTGCGTGCGCTTTTGGGCGCGCTGCTTCCGTATCGAGCGTTTCTGGCGCTGCTCGTGGTGCGGCTGCCCTTGGCGGGGTTGTTGGCGATGGGGTTCTGGTGGTGCGCCCCGTTGTTGCTCGTCAGCCAGCTGGCGATTGGCGCGCGCTTCCGCGGCACGTTCAATGGCGGCAGCGACTACATGACGGTCGTCGTGCTCTCGGGGCTTTCGGCGGCGGCGGGTGGTCTGAATCAGCCGTTGCTGCTCAAGGCCGGGCTCGCCTACGTGACGGTGCAGCTCGTGCTTTCGTACTTCATTGCAGGTTGCGTGAAGGTGAGCCGATCTGAATGGCGCCGGGGGGAGGCGCTGCGCCGCTTGCTCTCGAGTAACCGTTACGGCACGCCGGCTTGGATTTCGGTTTTGGTGGCGAAGCCGCCGGCGGCGAGGCTCGCAGCCGGGGCGCTGCTAGCGTTCGAGTGCGGCTTTCCACTCGCGTTGGTCGGGCCGCGAATGGCGCTGCCGTTCATGGCGTGCGGCGCCCTATTTCATCTCGGGAATGCCGCGGCTTTTGGGCTGAATCGCTTCTTGTTCGCCTGGGTCGCGGCGTACCCTGCGCTGCTCTACTTCAGCGCGCAGCTCGCCATCTCTAGCTTCATTCACTGATCACGCTGTACTTGCCGTCGAATACTTCACCGTTCGCGCTCACGGAGACCGAAACCTCGGCTCCGGCCGCCACATCGACGGCGGGGAAGGTGATGCGGCAACTCCCCTTGAGGATGTCGTGCAGCGCGATGTCGAGCAAACCCGTCTTCTCGGCAACCGCTACGAGCTCGAGATCGGTCAGCGAGTAGCCGGCTACCTTGTCTTCGCCCACGCCACCGGTGGCAATCGCGAAATAGTCTGCGTCGATCTCCTCTTCGGAAGGGCTACCCGTCAGTTCGACGCTCTCGTCGACCCAGCTGCCGTCAACGACGTGCACGACCGTCCCGGTGCTGCGCAGCGACTCGACGATCTGCGCCAGCGGCCGCGGCTTGAACTCGTCTTCGAGTGAAGAATTGCTGGAGTCACGCGAATCGGAGTGGAAGGTCGCGTCCGTGATCGCGACGAAGACTTGGCGTTTGCTCTCGAGCTTCGGGAAGGCGGCAGTTCCGAGCGGATCCCCTTTACCGTCGCCGATCACGTTGTCAGAGCCGTCGGCGTCGAGACCGATCACGCTATTTCGCGCGAAATCGAGGGCGGCCGAGAGGTTCTCGGGGCGGTCGGCGCCGCGGTTGGCCTCGAGCTTGGCGATGAAGCGCTCCACCTCGTCCACCTCGGACGAGCTAGAAATCTTCTTCTTCGCGATGAAGGGGCTGCGCTCGTAGTCGTTCTTCTCGAGCTCCTGAAACGAGACCTGCTCGCCCACGGTGTCTTGAAACGAAACGACGCTGATGGTGCCGTCGAGATGGCTCTCCTTCAGCGCGCCGACGAACGAGAGTAGCGAATTTCGCACGGAGTCGATGACGTTCGACATGCTCCCGGTCACGTCGACGAGAAACACGATGTCGACGCTGTCGCCGCCGGCGAGACAGCTCACGTCCGGTGTTTGGGCGACTCCGTCGAGCTCGACGGTCACGTCACTGGCCGCGAATGAATAAGAGGTCTTGTTCGAAAACAGGCCGCTGATGTCGACTCGCACCTGGCCGCTGCCTTTCGAGTAAAAGGCACCACCCGCGATCGCTTCGAGCGACGTGGGGTAACCGTCGTTGAGGGCAGAGAGGTCTTTGCTCCGTTGCTCGACCCGCTCCTGGCACGTCGTAAAGAGATCGTCGCTGAATTTCTCGGCCTCTTTTCGCGCCTTCTCGAGCTCTGCCTTCAGCTTCAGCACATCCTCGAGGTCGATGCTCGTCGACAGGTCGTCAATCTCGGCATCGCTGAGCTTGGGGAACAGCGCGCGCAAGATCGAGCGCACGTCGAGCTTGCCGTCGACGTCCACCTTTCCTGCATCGTCGACCGCGCCCTTCAAGGAACAGCCTCCCACCACGCAGGGAAACAGCCCACACACCAGGACAAGGGCGCTCCAGGACTTACGGAACAAGCTCATTCGCATCCTCCAGGCGGCAACGGAAAGCACCACCCGTGCCAGCTTGCCCGTTCTAGCCGAAAACGGTCGTTAGTGAGGCTCAGTCGTGCCGTTTGCCGTGGACGAGAACCGGCCCGCGATGCGCACAGCCTGACAACCGCGTCACACCGAAGCTCTAGAGTGTGAACAGCGTGGCGGGCAAGCCTGCGATATCGTCGAGCTCGACGCTGAGCAAGGCGCCCGCCTGGGGATCAGCTGCGAGCTCTTCTGAGCTCATGTTGCTGGCGGAAGTGACGAACAGCGTGCGGTAACCTGGGCCGCCGAACGTGCAGCAACTGGGGCGGCTCATCGGCATCGGCAGCGTGCGCTCGATCGAGCCGTCGGGCGCGTAGCGCGTGATGCGACTGCCGCCCCACTCCGCATTCCACAAATAGCCCGCGGCATCGGTGCAGCTACCGTCCGGATCACCGGCGGTGGTCTTGGCGAAGGGTTTGAAACCTTTTACGCGATGCGCGGCGTCCAGGTCGCTGACCTCGATGAGCAAGAGTTTTGAGTCGGCGAAGTACGCCCGGTTGCGCTGGGCGTCGAACGCCAAGGAGTTGCTGCATCCGACTCCGTCACGCACCAGCTCGGCCGTGCCGTCCCCCGAAACACACCACAGGCGGCCTTCGCTCTCTTCGCCTTCCACTTTGAGGGAGCCAACCCAAAACCTGCCCCAAGGATCCACCTTGCCATCATTGAGACGATTGCCCGGACGATCCGCTTCCAAATCCACGAACGGCTCGAGCGAGCTCAGCCCCTTGTTGGGATCGAAGCGCACGAGCCGCCCACCCAAGCTCAGCAGCAGCCCACCGCTACGACACTCGGCGAGCGAACCCACGTAAGTATCGAACGTCCACGAGCGGTACTGCTTCGTCGAAGGCGTGTACGCCTGCACGCGATACGACAAGATGTCGACATAGTAGAGACAGCCGTCGCGATCGGACCAAACCGGTCCTTCGCCTAGCGTCGATTTCGGAACGTCGAGTGACTGAATGCGCATCGGGCTCGGTGCTTACTAGAAGTCGTGCTCGCGCGCAGCCCAGCGAGCGTCTCACCCCTCCCGGCGCCACGCACCGCACGCCTTACTCGGGCGCGTTCTTTCTTCGTCGCCGCCGTGCTCCCGTTCTTCATACAGCCGCCCTCGGAGCAGACGCCGCGCACGCGTCGTAACGACTCCAGGTCAGCCATCCGGCGCGACTCGTCCGTCAGCTGCCCGCGCGTTGTCGCGCTCTCGGTGTCCGGATTTCTAAATTCTTAGATTTACAGAATATTTTCTGGAGAGGTGGGGTCGTCGCGGGAGGCGGGCCCCTAGTCGGGTGATCGCTCCGCCGACACACGTGCCGCGATGTCTCAGAAGGCCGTAAGCTGCGCCCGGAATGTCCCTGGCGGTGACGCAAACGACCACGAGCGACGGCTTGGACGGCTTGCTCGCGAGCGAGCTGGTGCCCGTCATTCGCTGGGTGTTCCCGCTGCCGCCTTTGTCGCCGCTTTGGCCAACTCGATCTCGCGTCACGTTGGGCCGAGATCCGGATGTCGATGCGGTGCTGCCCAGCAATCGCGTCTCGCGCCGCCACGCCGAGCTCAGCCGTTCGGGAGCGCTGTGGTTGCTCAACGATCTCGACAGTAAGAATGGCGTATTCGTGAACGGAAAGCGCTGCAGCTCGGCGGCGCTTTCGCCGGGGGACGTGATTCGCATCGGCGACTACGTTGGCATCTACTTGAGTGTGCCGCCCAACGCCGACTTGAGCTTCGCTCAGGTCGGGCCGCAAATATTTGGTGGTTTTGCGCACCGCGCGGCCGTCAAACGCTTAGCGCAGCTAGCGAGCTCCGATCTGCCAGTCGTGCTCGAAGGCGCCACCGGGACGGGCAAGGAGCGTTTTGCGCGCGCCGCTCACCAGCTCAGCCAACGGCAAGGACCGCTGCTTGCCGTCAACTGCGCCACCTATTCCAAAGCCGTCGCCGCGGCTGAGCTTTTTGGCTATCGCAAGGGCGCATTCACCGGGGCCGATCAGGCCAGCCCTGGACACATCAGAGCGGCGCAAGGCGGAACGCTCTTCTTGGACGAGCTCGTCGAGCTCCCGTTCGAGGTCCAAGCGATGCTGCTACGGGCCATCGAGAACCGCGAAATCTTATCCCTGGGTGAGACGCGGCCGACGATCGTCGACGTCAAATTCGTGGCTGCGTCGCAAATTCCGCTCGCCGATGCCGTCGAACAAGGTCGATTTCGCGCCGACCTGCGGGCCCGATTGGAAGGTACCGTGATTGGTCTGCCGCTGCTCGGACACTGCAGAGACATCGTGCCCGAGCTTTTCGCTGAGCTCTTCAAACAACATCGTGGGAAACAGCCGCTCCTTTCGGCGGCTTTCGCCGAGCGACTGTGCCTGCACGAATGGCCGCTCAACGTGCGGGAGCTGGATACGCACGCGCGGCGGCTGGCCCTCGTCACGGCTGACGGTGAACGGCTCGAGCCGGGCGCGCTCGAGGGCCTGGCCGCGCCGTTGAAAGCCGTGGAGCCGCGCGCGGAGGCCGGCCGCAGGCGTGTCACGGCGCCCGGGCGCAGCAGGGCCGAGCATCCTTACGAGCAGCGCGAAATGGAGGGGCTGGTCGCCGCGCTCAAGGCTTGCGGCGGCAACATCACCAAAGCGGCGGCTTCGCTCGGGCTCAGCCGGCCCAAGGCTTATCGCATGCTAGAAGCCGCCACCCAAGCTGGGCTGGTCGACTGAGCCGCGCGGGGGCAGCCTTGCCAGCAGATCGAGCCGCCGATGATTCCCGAACCCAGGGCACGCCAGCCGAGGCCTTGCGCGTAGGGACGATCTTCAATCGCCGCTTCCGTATCGAGCGCACACTCGGTCAAGGCGGCATGGGCCACGTTTACGCCGCCCTCCACCTCGAGCTCGAGCAGCTCGTCGCCATCAAGCTGCTGTTGCCCGGCAGAGAAGCCGAGCAGCGTAGCACTCAGAGGCTATTGCGTGAGGCGCGTGCGGCTGCGCGCATTCGTAGCGAGCATGTGGTGCGTGTGCTCGATGTCGTGAGCGGCTCCGATGTTCCGCCCTACATCGTCATGGAGTACCTCGAGGGTGAAGACCTGGCGACGCGCCTTCGCCGCAGCGGGCCACTCGGCGTGGCGGAAGCCGTCGCGCTCCTGGCGCAAGCCGCGGAGGCCGTTGGCGAAGCTCACCGCCTGGGAATCATTCACCGCGACCTGAAGCCGAGTAACTTGTTTTTGCTCAGACGCTTCGGTCGCGCTGATTTCCTAAAGGTGCTCGATTTCGGCATTTCGAAGACCGACGATCGGGAAGACACGCTCACCCACTCGCATGCGCTGCTCGGTTCACCGGTGTACGCTTCGCCGGAGCAACTCCGCTCCTCGCACGATGTCGACCGTCGCACGGACATCTGGTCATTCGGCGTGATGCTGTACGAGTGCACGAGCGGAACGCGGCCGTTCAATGGCCAGACGCTCGCGCAAGTTTGCACGCAAATCCTTCAAGAAACTCCGCCGCCGCCGAGCGCTCTCGCCGCCGACTTGGCCACGGCGTTCTCGAGCGTCGTCATGCGCTGTCTCGAAAAAGACCCCCGCGCGCGCTTTCAGAACGTCGAAGAGCTGGTTGCGGCGCTTCACGACTACGCGCCCGCCGCGACCGAACGCTGCCTTGCTTATCTCCACGATTTGCCCGCGCCGTCGCTCGCGCCCGCGTCGTCGGAGGTGCCCCCGGCCGCCGTTGAACGGGGCGCCACGCTCACCGAGTCGGTCCGTTACTACACCGAGCAATCGGCGGAGGCGGCCAAGCCAAGGCGCTCGGGCCTCAGGGTAGTGGTGTGGGCGAGCGCGATCGCTGCCGTGGTGGTCGGCGCCTGGCTGCTAGGGCGGGCGAGCGCGGGACGAGCGCTCCAGACGGTGAGCGCCGCCGCTGGCACCGTGCCGTGGCCGAGCGCGACGAGCGAGCCTGCCGGCGTGCCGAACGCGACCACGAGCTCGACCAGCGTTGCCTCCGCCGGTGGGCGGGCTCTGACGGCTTCCCCGAGCGTCGCTGCTGAATCCGTTGCGTCCGCGCGGCGGACACAACCAGTCGCCAAGACTATTGGGACCAAGCCCGCACCGACTGCGCCTCGGCCGTGGGTCGAGTCCCGCTAGCCAAGAGTGAATCGTATGCAGCTTCGGCCCTTCTTTTCCGTCGCGCTATCAGCTTGGATGCTGAGCGCTGTCGTCGCGGCCGAGCCGTCCGAGACCGCTGGCTCGCAGCGCTTGGCAGCCGAGTCTGCCTTCGCCGAGGGGGTGAAGCTGCTCAAGCTGGATCGGTGCGCGGAGGCGATCGACAAATTTCGCTACAGCCAAAGGCTCGAGCCCGCGAGCGGCACGCTCTTGAACCTAGGTTACTGCCAGGCGCGGCTCGGCTTGATCGCAAGCGCCTGGCTCAGCTATCGGAGCGCAACCCCCCTCGCTGAAGAAGCCCACAAAGGGCAGCACGAACAAATCGCGCGCGAACAAGCCGAGCGACTCGAGCCGCAGCTGCCGCGACTCACACTGGCGCCGGCGGGCGGAGTCAAACGCGACTTGCGGATCGAGCTCGACGGGCAAGCCCTCGGGCCCCAGGCCGACGGTGTTTCGCTGCCGGTTGATCCAGGCCCGCACGTGGTCGTCGCTACGTTGGAAAATGGCGTGCGCTGGGAGCGTTCGCTGACGATCGCGTTGGCGGAAAAGCTGGCGATCGAGATCCCACTGCCGGATGCAGAACCCTCGACTCGTGCTTCTCCCGCAATGGCTCCCGAGTCGTCGGGCATGAGCCCGCCGAAAGAGCACCGCCCGCAGCCGGCCCGCGTGGAGCCACCCGTCGCGCCGCACCGCTCCGACTGGCGGCCAACCAGGCCCGTCTGGGCGCTGGGGCTCACGCTCACCGGTGCTGCGGCCGCCGTCACCGGTACTGCGCTCTTCGTCAGCGCCCGCGTTGCCTACGATGACGCGCGCCGGCACTGCACCTCGAGTAACGAGTGTGAGCGCACGTTCTTCGAACGCGAAGAGTCCGCGGCGCGTCGCGCCAAGATTTCCGGCCTCGTCTTTGGTGGCGGCTTGTTACTCGGTGGCGTCGGTGCCTACTTCTACACTCGGCCACTGCAACCGAGAACCATGGGTCGCCGCGAGCCGATCTTGCTGATGGGCGGCTCGAGAGACTGGCTGCTGGGCTATCGCGAAACGTGGTAGTGGGGAGGCGTTCGGTGAACGTCTCGAAATCGCCTTTACCGCGGCTGCGCCGGCCAGAGCTCATCGCAGCCTTGCTGCTCGTGCCTTTGGGCTGCAGCCTGTTCGACTTCTCGTCTCCGGTTTTGAAGCACGAGTCCGCGCCCATCGATCCGAGCGCCGGTGCCGCCGGCCGTGCTCCTGACGAAGAGATTCGAACATGCGCGGCGGGCTCCAACGAGTGCGGCGAAGGTCGTACCTGTTTTCGGGCCAGCGCGCTGGCGGGTCAGGACTTTTGCGCCGACGCTTGTGACCCCGCGGACGCTACCGACGCCGAGCACCGCTGCGTCGATTCAGGAGCGCTGCTGCAGATCTGTCACCCGAACGGCCAGGGACCGGCTGCCGACTGCCCGACCGGTCTCAACTGCTACCGCACCAGCCTGTCCGAGAATCGAGGCCTGTGCATCATGATGCCCGTTTGCGAGTCCGACGCGGATTGTCCGAGCTTGGATCACGAGCTTTGCGCCTCGAGCTTGGTAGAGACATACGCAGGCGCGTCGCTGCTGCAATTGAATCATCTCAACTGCATGCACCCGAACTGCGTCAGTCTGAAATCGCAATGCCCGACGAGTGAAGGCTGTCTTGGTACGCAATATTCGACCGACATCGCCGATATTTGCACGCCCAAGTGCGACAAAGACGGAGATTGCCCGCCGAACTTTTCGTGCGCGCGCGCCACGTCGGGGCCCGGCTCGGTCAATCTGTGCCTGCCGGGGGTACCTGGCTTTCGCTGCAGCCGGCAAAACTGTGTCGCGGGCAGCTGCCAGGACACGGGCGCTGGCTTCAGTGTGTGCACTATCGCGTGCGCGGACGACAGCGACTGCTTGCTGCTGGATACGCCCACCGATTCGTTTGCGTGCGTCACCGGGGGCGAGGGTCGTCATTGCGTCACGCCGCGCCCTTTCAATGGGGCGAACTGCAACGTAGACGAGGATTGCATCGCAGAGCGCAGCGAGAAGTGCTTCAACCTCGATGTTTTGGGCGAATCCACGCATGGCGAGTGCCGCGTGCAGTGCAACGGCGACGGCACCTGTGATCCACAAGGCGGCTTGCCGCACACCTGTCTGTGGAACGGTGCTGGCGGCTGCTTTCCCGGTCGCCTGGGCCTGCCCTGCAAGAAGGACAGCGAGTGCTTCAGCGGTCAATGCCAGACCGTGCCGGCCGACAGCGAGCTCGGCCTGAGCGAAACGACGATTTGCACGCTGCCTTGCGGCAAGGCGGGGGAGACGGAAGCCGAGGCGGATGCCGAGTGCGATTCCCCGAGCAGCATCAACCGTGGCGGTTTCTGCAGCAGCGGGCACTGCCGCATGCGCCAGCCCGCCGGGGCCAGCTGCGTGCGCAACGATCAGTGCGCCAGCTCGCGTTGCGATGTCCAACATCGAAAGTGCGTGGATAGACTCGATCCGCCCATCGGCCATTGACCGAAAATGCGGGATACCGCGGGGCAAGCTCGAGCCTGCCCCGCGATGGCGATGTGCTCAGTCCCAGCAGCCGAAGCGGCGACCAGCTCCGCTGAAGACGACGTCTTGGTTGAAGTCGTACGCCCAGGGGCTCGCGCCCGGGCCGGTCACGCCACACCCCGGCGCCCAGCCCGTCACGCAGTCGGGGCTCACGCTGCGGGCGGTCGCCGCCGGATCATCGCGCACGCCGGCCCAGGCCTCGGACTCGCCATCCGTGCAATTGCCGAGCGCGAAGCAATCGAGCACCTGCTGTGCCGTTTCGTTGCACAGATCGCCGTCGAAGCAAGCCACCGCGCTCTTCACGCGCTTCCAGTAGCCGGTGCCCGATTTGCATTGCGCGTAGACGTCGTTGTAAAGCGCCTGCAAACCGTCGTGCACCTGCTGGTGAGTGTAGACCTTTTCCTTCACCCAGCCCGCGTCGGCGCGCTGTGAGCCATAGCTGGCGAGCGTCGAGCACACGACGCCATTGTTGGTCGACGGCCCTTGCCCCAGATTGACGCTCTCGATATCGCGGAACTGCTTGAGACCATACGACATGTATTGGCCGTTGTCCCACTTCAACTTGAAGTAGCGCGTATCGACGCCCGTCACGTTGGTCTGGCCCGTGAACACGCCGTAAGGCATGCTCCACCAGAAGAAGTCCGACACCAGCTGTCCGCGGTTCGAGTTGGCGGGCCAGCTTTTGATTACGTTGGTCACTCCGTTCATCGAGGTGTCGGGCAAAGTGCTATTGCCGCGTTGCCACTTGTAGTCGATGACGCTCTGGCCGTCCGATCCGTGCAGGTATTGAAAGTAGCCTCCAATTGGGGTTTGTGAGGCCCCCGGCTGCCCGAAGCGCAGCTGCCCTTTGTCGAGCGGGTCGTCGCACACCGTCGGCCAGCTGGCAACCGACGGGCTACGCATCGTGGCATGCGTGACCCAAACTCCCGTGCCTTCTTTGACGCCGTTCGATACGGCAACGTGCGTGCGTTTCTCGCCGATGGCCTGCATGGCGCTCTGGATCATGCCTGCGCTCTGATTCCAGATCATGCCGCCCTCGGCGACGTTCCAGGTATCGTTTTCCATGTACCCACACAACACTTCAGCGTGCGCATTGGCGCTCTGAAGCAAGGGGACGGCGGCTGCGCACAGCGCGCCCATCCAGAAACCCAAACGTTTCGTGCTCATGCTCTACTCCCTTTTTTCTGATCTTGTTACGCGAACTCCACCACCCGCTCAGCGCCTCTCGGCGCGGAGCTTCGAATCGTTGACGACTTCGTGCTCTTGCTGAGCCACGCGCTCTGGCGTCGGCTTCAAGTCGTCGAATTTGCCTTGTTGCTCGAGGTTCAGCAGGTCTTCGTCGGAGACGAACTGCTGATGCAATAGCTCGCGAGCGCGCAAGATGCGGGCCTTGAGGTCGGGATCGTTCACGGCTACGTGATGCTCGGGCGTCGGGTCCTCGCCCGGTCGCATCAGCGAGAACAAGCCACCCGCTACGTGCCCATCTTCGGAGAAGCCTTCGATGCTCACGTTGAGGCCCACGAATTTGGGGTGCTCGGACAAGCTGACCCGTAGCTCGAACTCAAGGGGTTGGCCTGCCAACACCGTGTCTCCGCCCAGCAAGGCCTCCGGTTCGACGATCTCGCTCTTGTCCTCACCCAGCCAAGAAAGCTGCAGGTGCGTGATGTGCACGTCGGCCGGGTGATGATGAAACAGACGAAAGTGCTGTCGCACCGTGCCGCCCTGGAGCACCGCAAAGCGCGGCTCCATGCTGGAAAAGATCTGGACCACGTTTTTGACCTTGAGCGCGCTGAACGCGTCGTTCTCGATCTCGAGGCTCGTACGCCCGCTCACTTCGTTGCCCTGCTCGTCGATGCCGCGCAGCTTCACGACGAACGAGCTGAATTGCTTGTCCGGATCCAGCCGATTGAATTCGTGCTCGGCAAACGGCTCACTGGTGTCGAGCGAGCTGCCGTCTCCGAAGTCCCACTGGTAGCGCAGGGCCTTGAACGGTGTGGGGTTGCTACCCGGCACTCGCTCCAGCTCGATGAGCTGACCATACACACGGTAACCAGCGTGCGTATTGATCATCTTCTGCACGCTCAGGGAGAGCGCGCGATGCGGGGCGCAATGCTTGACTTGGAATGGCGGGATCTGCGCCGCCGTGACGCTCCCGTCTTTGCCGAAGACACGAATCTCCGGGATCAAGGGCTGTCCGTGATGGTCGAACATGGCGCGAATCGGCACCGCGGTTCCCGAGCCCTGGCCCAAGAACACCACGTGCAAGTACCCGTCGGCGTTGTCGGGGCTATGCGCCTTGACCGTGATGAGATTCTCCTCGCCTTCGCAAACCTCGCTCTTCTCCACCACAATCGAGTCGATGATCGGCGCGTTCGTCGCTACGGGTGCTTCGGGCGCGGGCTCGCCTTTCTGAATTTCGAACAACGGTGCGGTCGCGGCGGTCGCGGCCGGCGTGTTCGAGACTTCGCGCGTGGGCGGCGCCGCAGGGCGGGGGCGCCACAACCAAAGCGCGATGACGAGCAGGCACGCGAGTGTGACGACTGCGGCGATGAGTTTGTTCTTCATGCGACCTCGAGCAATCACGCCTCGTGCAACCCGTGTGCCGACGTCGCTCGTCGCTTGCGCGAGACTTTGCGCTCACAAAAAACCAGCTTCTTGGCGGTTTTCGGCGCAAGCTCCGGGCCGCTGCTTCGGGGTGTCCGCGAACGTTCGCGAACACTGGCGCCCGGAGTCGAACCCGGCCGGCGGGCGATGCGATCCAGATCGAAATCGTCTCAGAACCCTGTTCGTCTTCGACCTGCGGTAACCGCGCGCGCAACCTGGCGTACGGCGCACATGCGCAATTCTTTGCTCGGGCTGGCGTGCATCGTGGCAGTGAGCTCGCTGGCCTGCTCCGGTAGCGGCGACGACGGTGCGCGCGGAGCTGGTGGAACGGCCGGCTCGGCGTCCGTTGGGGGTGGTGGCGCGGGCACGGCGTCGGTCGGCGGCGGCACAGCGGGTACGGCGCCCGTCGGGGGTGGTGGCGGCGCCATGGCGCTCGACGCGCCCGACAACGAGCAGGACTTGCTCGCGTTCATCGCCGCCAAGCAATACATGGGCTGGGCCAAGGAGGCCGACTATCACAAGTCGGCGGGGCCTCATGGAGACCACGTGAAGGTCTTTTACAGTCCGAGAGCGGCCGCGGCTTTGTCAGCAAACGCCGCAACATTTCCGGCGGGCGCCGCCGCCATCAAGGAGCTGTCGAGCGGCTTTTCCGTCTACGGCTATTCCTTCTGGGTGAAGGTGCAAGACGCTACCGACAACGGCAATGGCTTCTTTTGGTACGAAATCATCCACCAAGGTGGCGGCAACGACAGCATTTACGGCAACGCGCGTGGCAGCGGCGACTGCGTGGGCTGCCACAGCGCCGGCAAAGACTACGATCTTTCGACCGAGCCGTTTCAGTGACTGCTTCGAGTCACTGCTCGAAGCAGTAGAGCGGGGCCGAGGCGTTGCAGTTGCCGTTCGTGTACAGGGTGAAGCCGTTGGTGAGGGCGCGGGCGAGGCCGACGTAGCCGGTGTTGGCGACGTCGGCGCTGCTCCAGTTCATGCACGTGTTGACGGTGTTGCCGCTCGAGTTGCTGCCGGTCCAGGGGCGTTGCTCGAACTGGGCGCTGCCGTCCGGAGCGAAGGCGATCGGCGCGGTCAGGTTGGCTTGGGCGATCTGGGCCGCGGTTCCGACGGGGTAGTTGTCGGGGCGGCGCCAAGGGTCGGCGTTCGAAAAGGTGCCGAGACCGCACTTGCTTCCGACTTTGCCGGTCGCACCCAAGATGTGACAAAGGGCGTCGTCGTCGCTCGTGCCAACGTAGGCGTGAAAGCTGGCCGCGTTGGCGTAGTTGGCGGTACCGGCTTCGGCTTGGCACAGCGCGTCTGCTGCGTCGCGACCCGTTTTACCGCCAAAGCTCATGGCACCGGTGAGCTGCCCTTTGCTGACGAACACGCGCTTGCCGGACACTTCGTGCAAGTTGCTCGGGCCGAAGAACTCGCTACCCACTTGCAAGCACATCAAGCTGTGGCCCGTACCGCAACCGCTGCCGAATTCGCCGTACCTCAGCAGGTACTCGCCGACGAACTCCGTGACCTCGGCAAAGTTCGTATCTTTCGTCCAACCGACGCAGTCGGCGCTGGTGGGCCCAGGCGCGCCCGTTTGGGCCTTGGCGCCGGTGATCGTGCCCGTCCACACCCCCTCTTGCACCGCGCGAGTGCCGTCGGCGTAAGAGCTGAAAGCATTCTGCCAGGCACCGAGCACCACGTTCGTCGCTCCGTCGACGATCGGTAACCCAGTCGGGCTGAGCCAGGGAGCATCGTCGACCGGCGTCGACTGCTGCCCGCACTTGTTCGTCAACAAGCCGTCGAGACCGAAGGCGCGGCAACCGGCGTCGTATTGGGCCTGCTCCGAAAGAAAAGCCACGAAGGTGCCGTGAAAGCCCGCTGTCGCCGCTTCTCCCTGGCAGATGGCGTCGGCGGCGTCGCGCGCCGTGGCTGCGCCCACCGGAGCCGCGGCCCAACTCTTGATGTTGCCGGTGCCCGATGCCTTGCTGATGAAGGCGACGCGCGAGCCGTTGTCGAGGCCGGGTAGCGTGGCTTGACTCGTGAACGGCTTCGCGTTGCTCAGCTTGCCGGTGACGTTCAGCTGGTAGTCGTGCGGCAGGTGGTAGTTCTGCAGCTTCACGTCGACGGTGGTGTTGTCGACCTTCACGTACTGCGAGGCCTTCAAGTTGGCCGGAAGCTCGGGTGAGAGCGTGACGCTGAGGCTGGCGGCATCGACCGGCAGCGTGAAGGTCACGCGCAGCACGCCATAGTCGAGGAAGTGCGTGCTCGCGAGCACGAGCGGATTGTCGGCGGGCTCGGAGGCGACGGCGCCCGCTGCGCCACCGTCGCTGGGCGTCGTTGGGGCGCCGCCCGCGTTGGGAGCACCTGCGGTCGCGCCCGGCATGCCACCTTCGGCAGCGCCACCTTGCGGTTCGTTGGCGGAGCCGGCGCTCGGCTGTTCGGGCTCGCCTGCCGCCGCCTGACCTGCCTGTGTCGACCCCGCGGTGCCGGTGCCGCCCGTGTTGTGGGTACCGCCGCTCGTGTTGCCGCCGCGACCGGAGCTGCCGCCGCCGGAGGGTTGCTCGGGCTCGCCGCCAGCTCCGGCGCTCGTCACGCCGCCGGGGTGCGTGTCGTCACCGCCGCACGCGTACACCAAAGCCAAGATACCAACCGAAGCGATCGCTCTTCGCATGACCGCTCACGATACACGCGAGCGGCGTAGCCGCGCGAGGCCAAGTCGCCTTGCGCCTTCAGTTCGGTGTGATGGCCTGCGGTGGCCGCGCACCCGCTCGGTGCTAGCTCGCGGCTAGCGGGGCACTTTTGCGGCCTCAGGGAGGGGTCCCGCCCCAGAAGGCATCCGGGTAGCAGCCACCGGTGTCCGATTGCGATTCGCAGCCGTCGTAGTCGATGTTGTTACAGTCGTAGTAGCCCGGGCTGCAGTCGTAACTGCCGCCGATGTCGCAATCGCCCCGGCGCAGGGCCGCGTGCGGCTCGTTCACCGGTACCTTGTAAGCGTACTCGTCGTTGTTGTCGCCCGGCGGCTTGAACTCGGCGTAGCACTCGCCGTACGCGCAGATGTTACCGAGCACCGCGCAAAAGTCGCCGTCCGGATTGTGGAAGTCGCAGGTGTTGCCGCAGCTGCCGCAGTTGCTGATGGTGTTGCCCGTCGTGACGCCGCTCACCAGGTTGACTTCGCAGCCGTTGGCGTCGTTGCCGTCGCAGTTGCCGAAGTTCTGCTTGCAGTCGTAGTGGCACTGGTGATTGTTGTCGCACGAGCGTCCCGTGTTCGGGTGCGTGGGGCAATCGTTGACCGAGCAGCAGCCTTTGGTGCACACGCCGCCGCACGGACCGTTGAAGCCGTCTTGGCAGGTATCGGTCGAGCAGCTGCCGCTCACGCACTTGAAGTTGCCGCCGCAGTCCGAATCCGAGCAGCAGCCGCCCAGAGGCGCGCACACGTTGCCGGGGCACAGCTTTTTGCCGGCGCAGGGCGCGACGCAGTCGGCGCCGTTGTTCTCGCAGTACTCGCCATTACCGCAGGTCTCGACGGTGCTCCACACACCCTTGTCGGTGCAAACTTGGCGACGCTCCGGACCGGTGAGGCAGCGGGGGGTGCCGGGCGCGCAGGTGCCGGTGCACTGATTCTGATCGCACGCATACTTGCAGTTGGTGGTCACCCAGCCGCCGTCCGTGCAGTCTTTCACCTGGGTGCCGCTCACGCACTCCGAAGCGGCGGGGATGCAGGCGCCCCACGAGCGCGCTGCTGCGTTGCATTGCTTGGTCCCGCAGCCGCCGCTACAGCTATCGGTCGCTTTACCGACACACGGGCAGTCATCGTTTGGCTTGCCGTTGCAATTGTCGTCGTTGCCAGCGGTTTCGCAGCTGTCGAGCGCCAACGGCTTGACTTCGCCTTCGCACGGGCCCCAAGCGTGTGCGACGCACGTTTGTTGCCCCGCCGTGCACGAGCCGGTGTCCGTACCGCAGGCGCGCTTGGCGCCGTTCACGCACGTGCAGCCCTCGTTCGGCACGCCGTCGCAATCGTCGTCGTTGCCGGCCACGTCGCACGAGTCGGCGGTCTTCGGCCCCACTGCCCCTAGGCACGGACCCCAGTGCTGGTCGTCACCGCAGAAGCTCTGGCCGATGTGACAGCTACCCTTCTCTACCGTCGGCACCGGGTCGATGGGCGTACCGTCCTCGAGGTCCCAGCAGTCTTTCTTTTGACCTGGGTTGCACTCCGGCGGGCTGGTCGGCGGATCGCCACCGGCGCCCGCGTCGCCCGCCGTCGTCGGCGCAGTGCCGGCCTCGCTGCTCGTGCCACCGCTCGCCGTATCACTGCCGCCCTGCGCCGTGTCGCTCCCGCCGCTCGTGGTGCTCGAGCCGGCTTTCGCCGTACTGCCGGAGCTGCCGGCCGTATCCGTGAATTCGTGAGGAGGCTTGCTGCTGCAAGCGTTGGCGAGCGGCACGAGCACCAGGCAGAGACCGATGGCGAGCTTGAGGGCTTTCAAAGGGGTCCTTGTCGTTCTGAGAGGCGTTCACACGCTCCTCAACCCCCAACAACCCGCGAGCCCGTCAGCGTGCGCAAAATATTTTGGGGCGAAGTTTTCCTGGGTATCCCGCCTTGGATCGTGTCAGATCCGTGCGTCAGTCGAGACTCGCGGTCTCGCTAACCCTCACCTCCGAGAGAGAGAACATGTTCGAGTGCAGAAGCCCCCGCTGGGTGGTCGCGCTGGCGTTGAGCGCGCTGGTGCCCTGTGTGTCCGTCCACGCTCAAGCGTCGCAAGAAGAGGCGCGTCGCTACTTCAAGAACGGCGTGGATTTGATGACGGGCGCGCAGCCCAACTACCAGGACGCCTATTACCAGTTTCAGCTGGCGTACCGCGAGAGCGCGCAGAGCTGGAAGGTGCTCGGCAATCTGGGCTTGTGCGCGCTGAAGCTCGAGCGCGATCAAGAAGCCGTCGACTACTACGAGCGCTACCTCGACAAGGGCGGTACCGACATCGCGCCCGAAGAGCGCAACGCCATCGAGCAAGATTTGCTCTTGCTCAAAGGTAACCTCGCCACCGTGCACATCACCTCACCCATCAAAGACTTGAAGGTGATGGACCAGCGCGCCGGCAGCGCCGCGCCCGCTCAAGTCTACGTGCTCAGCGGCGGCAAGCTCGAGCTGAGCCTGCGCGCCGGCAACCACACCCTCAGCGCCAGCTCGGGGGAAAAGCGGCTGGGCTGGGAGGTCGTGCTCGAGCCCAAGGCTGACGCCTCCCACGTCTTCGACTTCGACGCAGAGCCGAAACCCGCCGCCGGCGCGACGCTGGCCTCGGGCGCCACGCCAGCCGCCGACAAGGCGCCGGGCAGCTCGGGCATGCGAGTCGCCAGCTACGCCGCGCTCGGCGCGGGCGCACTCGGACTCGGGCTGGGTGGCTTTTTCCTGTGGCAAAGCTCCAGCTACGCGAATGATTCGGACACGACGTTCGCCAAGTGCAACCCCGGTTGCACCACCGAGCAACAAGCCCAAGTGCGCAGCTACGAAGACGACAGCAACGGCGCGCGCACGCGCGGCTTCGTAGCGCTCGGCGTCGGTGGCGCGCTCGCTGCCACGGGCGTGGTGCTGCTGCTCCTCTCGAGTGACAAGTCGGCGACGACGGATCACGCCTCGCTCACCCCGTGGGTAGGTTATCGCGCGGCGGGCGTCTCCGGCCGTTTCTAGCGCGCGCTGTAGCCGAAGATGACGCGGGGCTTGCTTCTGCGCGCCGCATGATCTAAACGCTCACCTGAAGTCAGGCGTGGGGCCTGACTGGGGTTTGGAGTTGAAAGAAAATGAAATCTTACGGGGTACTGGGTGGTGTGTGTTTGGGGGTATTGGCGTTTGCGGCGGCTTGTGGCGGAGACGACCACAATCCTCCGCAAAATATGGCCGGCAGCAGCACTGCAGGTAGCGCCGGTCAGAGCGCCGGTGCGGCCGGCGACGAGAGCGGCGGCGAAGGTGGCAGCTCGTCGAGCACCGGTGGTAGCTCTGCGGGCACCGGTGGCAGCTCGGCCGGCACCGGCGGCAGCGGTGGCACGGCGATGGTGGGTGGCAACGGTGGCTCTGGCGGTTCTGGCGGAGTGCCAGCCGCAGGGTTCCAGTCGCGTCCGGCCGGTATCGCGCTCGAGCTCGACGCCAAGTCGAAGGCCGCGGGTTTTACGCTGACAACGAGCAGCATCACGCAAGAGACGACCGGCGATCTGAACTATGTGGAGTGGCTCGGCGAGCTAGTCAACGGCACCAGCAAGACGCAATGTCTGATCGCCATCAGCGGTGACTTTCAGAATGCGGCGGGCACGAGCGTGACCAAGCTCGACACGTACGCGTATGGTCCGGCCTACGACATCGGCCTGGGCAAGCTCGTGTCCACCTGCGCCGCTCCGGGTGAGCACGTGCCAATCTGGTCGAACGATCTTCCGGACGTGGCCATCGACGTCGACTCGATCAAGAAGCTGGTCGTCACCATCAACCCGATCGAGAAGGCAGACGCCAAGATACACCCGTCGACGCCGACTCTCAGCGAGATCACCAAGACGTACTCGAGCACGTTCAAAACCTGGCAGCTCGCGGGCACCGCGACAGCCGTTGCCGACATCTACAATGTCAAGATCACGATGTGGGGTAAGTCGGGCGACTTCTTCGTCGATAGCGCCGACGCTTTCCACCTCGACGACTACCTCGAGGGCACGCAGTGGGCGTTCGATACCGCGCCGCTCGGTATCGAGAGCGAGACGTTGACGAAGGTGATCCCCTACTTCTCGTTCCTCGACGGGCTACAGGGCGCCGCGCGTTGGGTCTACAGCGAAGAGGTGAAAGAGCTGGCGGCCACGCGCGAGCTCGCCGTCCAGGGCTGGGACGCGGCGCGCGCACGACGCGAGCAGGTGCGCAATCAGACGGCGCCCTGACGCCGGGTAACGAGCGCTGTTGCGCTGGTAAATTCGACGCGCGGGGTCGACGGGTCTTTGACCAGTCAGCTGACAACTCTCGTCAGCAGTCGACTCCGCCAGTCGATGTTTTGTGATCGCAGGCGCAACGGTCGTTCCACTGACGCGGTGGAGCCCGATTGGAATGGAGCGCGTGGTACGCGTCGCCGGACGCTTTTTTGTTTTGCGATGGCTAGCGCGCGGTCTACTTGCGAGCGCTGGAATTGCGGCCGCATCTTCCTGCGCTTACAAGCCTGTCACGTTGCCGGCTGATGGCAGCAATGGCGGCAGTGGGCAGGTAGCGAACGGCGGCAGCGGCCAGGTCACGAACGGCGGCACCTCCAGCGTTGCCGGCTCGAGCACGCCGACGGGTGGCTCGAGCACGCCGACGGGCGGCTCAGTGGCGATGGGCGGTAGCGATAGCACTGCCGGTAGCAACATGGGTGGCTCGGGTGGCGGCGCGCCGACTCCGACCAATCCGAACCTCACGTTCACCAAGATCACGCTTCATACGCGCTTCCTCGCGGAAGCCGTGGCCGTCGGTGACTTCAACAAAGATGGCACGCTCGACATCGCAGCCGGGCGTCGTTGGTATCAGGGGCCGTTCGCACCCGGCTACGACGTCGCGGCAGGCGAGCACCAGTACCGCGACGGTCACGAGGATTTGCCGACCACCGGCGCCGCGATCGAGATCAACACCGGCGTCTCGGACTCGTGGGCCGCGTACAGCTACGACATCAACGGCGACGGCTGGGACGACATCATTCAGATCTCGGCCTCCGACATGGGGCCCAAGGTTGCGGGCAGCCCGAATCCCGGTAACCCGATCACGCCCGGCACGGGTAACTGGTACCAAAACCCGAAAAATACCGGCAACGGCAACTGGCAGTCGTTCCAAATCTCTGCCGACATGAAGGGCGAGCACAAGGCGTTCGCCGACATGACCGGCGACGGCAAGCCGGAGATCTTGGGCACCTCCAAGAACAGCAACCCGATTCAGGCCTGGGGCTACTGGCAGGCGGATTGGGCGAACCCCAGCGCGCTCTGGACCTTTCACCCGGTCACGCGCACCTACGATTTCAAAGACGGCTGCTGTGGCTGGCTGCACGGCCTGGGCGCCGGCGACGTCAACGGCGACGGCAAGCTCGACTTGCTCGAGCGCAGCGGCGTGTGGCTGCAACCCGCGACGGCTGGCATGCCCTGGGAGTTTCTCAACGTCGCTTTCTCGATCCCCGAGTTTCTCGGCGTTCAGCCGGATATCGGCGGCGGCCAGATGTACTCCTACGACGTGGACGGCGACGGCATGAACGACGTCGTGACGTCGCTCAATTCGCACGGCTTTGGGTTGGCCTGGTTCAAGCAGGGCCCGGCCAAAACGTTCACGCGCATGATGATCATGAACACGCCGGAAGAGAAGGCGATGTACAACAACATCGCCGTTTCGCAGCTCCACACCGTGTGGCTCGAAGACATGGACGGCGATGGTCTGAAAGACATCGTCACCGGCAAAACCTGGCTGGCTCACCCGTACGCGACGGGCGACGCGGGCGGCAACGACCCGGTCGAATTCTACATCTTCAAGCTGGTGCGCACGCCAGCCGCGCATTTTGAGCCGCATTTGCTCGATGCCGACACGGCGACCAGCAAGGCGGCCGGCGGCGCGCGTGAGTTCAAGGTCATCGATCTCAATGGCGACGGACTCAAAGACATCGTCATCGCCAATAAGCGCGGCCTGTTCGTTTACATGGGCAAGCCCTGAGGCGCGATGAAGAGCAGCTTCAGCTCTCGCTTGCTCCTAGCCAGTGGTGTGCTCGCGCTGGCCGCGTCCAAGACCGCGCGCGCCGAGCTCGTGCTCTACGACAAGAACGACTGGAGCGTGTACACGACCGGCCGCGTGGAGGGGCACTACCAGCTGATGTTGGGTGACGGTGATCCGGTTTCGCACAACCGCTTGGTCGGCGGGCAAATCCAAAATACCGTCACGCAGGACGAAAAGAATCGCCTGGTCGATTCGCGCATTCGCAGCGGCTTCGTCGGCACGCAGCTTGGTTTCGGAATTCGCAACCAGCTGTGGACCGGCCTCACCGCGGAGGCGTTCATCGGTGCCTGGCTGGCCGGCATCGACAGCAGCAAGGGCACGCCGCCGGCCCAAAAGGGCTTCGACGTGCGCGAGGGTTGGGGCGCCGTGAACGGCCGCTTCGGTCGCTTCGTCTTCGGTCGCGCGTTCTCGATTTTCGGGTCGGCCTCGGGCGAGGTGAACAACTATGCCTTCGCCTACGCGGTCGGGCACCCATGTCTGGCCGACGTGTCGACCATCGCCTGCGGCTCGGTCGGCGCGGGTCCGCTGTATGCGGGCTTCAACGCGCAGCTGCGTTACGAGACGCCGCGCCTGGCCGGCGTGCAGTTGCAGCTTTCGATCGAAGATCCGTCGTCCCTTCCTGACTTTCACATCACGCGCTGGCCGCGGGCCGAGGGGGAGCTGGGCTACGAGCTCGAGCTCGGCACCGGCGGTCTGCTTTCGGTGAAGGGCCAGGGCCTGGTGCAACAACTCGGCAAGCTGAACGCGAACCGGGACGGGACAGAAACCGTGACCGCCTGGGGCGCGCTCGGCGCCGTGCGGTTCGAGCTGGGTGGCTTCAAGATCGGCGGCGGCGCCTGGACCGGAAAGGGCCTTGGCACGCACAACGCTTTGCAGCAAGACGATCAGGCCAAGCCGCTCGCGCACGATTTACCGGGCGGCGCTTACCCGGGCGACGAGCTGCGCAGCTTCCGCGGCTATTTCGGCAACGTCGTTTACGGCTACAACGGCGTTTCGGCAGCGGTCGGCGGTGGCGGCGCCTTCGTGCAAGAGACGGTCTCGGATGCAGCCGCGATTAGCACCAGCTTGCTGCGCCAAAATCTCGAATACCACGCGGTGCTCACCTGGCGGGTGAAGTCGCTCGTGTTCAGCGCCGAGTACATGCACTGGATGAGCGATTGGTACCTGGGCGAATCGCAGACGCTCGATTTCGTGGGGGCCGGCGCCACCTTCGAGTGGTGAGCCGGCGCTCGTTCAGGAGGCAAGCATGAAAGCGCTCAGCCTGCTCTTGGTTACCGTGTTTGCGACTGCTGCGTGCAGCGGCTCCGAGAACGGCGTCACGCCGGGGGCTGGCGGAGCTGGGCAAGCCGGCTCGATGCCGAGCGCGGGCGGTGGCGCGGCCAACGCGGGCAGCGCCGGGACGACGGCGCTCGCCGCGGCCGCAGGTGCGGGCGGCTCGGCGGGTGCGGCGGGTCGAGGTGGCGCGAGCACGGCCGGCTCGGGCGGCGCCGCTGGAGCCGGCGGTGCCGGTGGAGCTTCTGGTGGCAGCGGCGGTGCGGCACCGAGCCTCGTGCTGCCCATCACGCGCGGTGAGCTCGACGTGCTCGAATTCGGAGGGATTGCGTTCGCGGTGAACCCGAGCAAGGGGGCTCGCATCGTGAGCTTCAAGCTCGACGGCGACGAGCTACTCACCGACACGACCGCGAACCCGAACTACTACGGCTCGACTTTGTGGACGAGCCCGGCAAGCGACTGGGTAGTACCGGGAACGTTCGTTCCGCCGCCCGTTGTCGACGGCAATCCGTACACCGTCACCGCGTCGGAGCAGGGCGTGATCACGGCGACGAGCGCCACCTCGACCGCGAACGGCAAGCAATTCGTCGTCAGCAAGATCTTTCACGCCGATCTGGCGCACCAAGCCATCGTGATCGACTACGGCCTCGAGAATACGGGCGCTGCACCGTTTCGGCTCTCGCATTGGGAAGTGACTCGCGTCTTCCCGAACGGGCTGATGTTCTTCGCGACCGGCGGCACGCCGAAGCTGGACTTCTTGAAGCAGCCCGTGCAGGTGCAGCAGGCCGCCGGCTACACCTGGTACGACAACAGCACGCATAAAATGGGCCAGGGCGAATCCAAAGCCGGTACCGATAGTCCGAGTGGCTTCATTGCACAGGTCGCACCGCACCCGGCCGGAGACTTGCTCTTCATCAAAGCATTCTCGCCCGTGGCCTCCGCCTCCGCTCCGCCTGATCACTATCCGATCGAATTTTACTGCAACGATCCTCACACGTACGTCGAGCTCGAAGATCACAGCTCCTACGATGAGATCGCCCCCGGCGCGACCTACACCCGCACCGTCACGTGGTACGTCCGGCGCTTGCCGAGCGGTACCGATCGCAGCATCGGTAGCGCCGCCCTGATCGCCGCCGCCCTGAGCGCGATGGGCAAGTAGCGAGAGCTAGCCGGAAGTCCCCGATTTGTCGGGGGCGGGCGGTGGCGTCGACAGCCGCGCGGCGCTTCGGTTTCGGCGGCGTGCCGGGCAGGGCGTGCTGATGTTTCGCTGCCGTGGGTTCTTGCTCACTGTGCAAAACCATGCCCAACCGGCCTGTGCACGGTCTTGCACAGGCGTGGGTGTGACACAGACGAACGCGCAGGAATCATGCTGGATCGCTGCGCGGCATGGGGCTTGCTCCAGAGCAAGTCGAAGGCGATGCAAGCACGCAGCGCCAGGTGAGGCGGAGGACTTCTATGACACGCATGACTTACTTCGGGTTGGTGTTGATGACGGCGCTGAGCGCGGCTTGTGGCGGGGTGAGCGGCGGCGATCCCGGCGACAACGGTGGCACGGCGGGCGCGGGTGGTGGTGATCCGGGCGGCAGCGGTGGCAGCGGCGGCGGCGAAGATCACCCGTTCGATGCCAAAGACCTGCAGCTGAACGACGTGTCGGTGTTGTTCCCGCTCCCGGCAACGAATCAGGAGCGCGACGCCGGCATGCTCGACGTGCAGGCGCTACTGCCGTCGGCCATCTACGACTCGATTGGTCATGTTTCCGGTCGCAGCAATGTCGGATTCATCGGCTCCGGCGAGGCTCTCTACAAAGACTTGCGCGTCGTGGCGCTGCGTATCGACCCGTGCTTTGCCGCGCTCGAAGTGCCCGCCGATGCCGGCGACTGCGAGAACCAGGTGCGCCTCGTCGTTCAAGAAGTCGTCGACGGCAGCACCTCGGACGCCGCGCTGCACCTCTTCTACAGCATCTCGCGCGACGAAGTGCTCGACTTGGTGCGCTCGATCGGTGGGCTTCGGCAGTCGCTGGCGCCGGGGGTGAGCCTCGGCCGTTTGCAGCCGCATCCGATCATGGTCGAGCAAGGTCTCACGGGCTCGATGTCGAAGGGCGTGCGTGACGCCATCTTGCATCATGCAAGCACGACGAACCTGATCCGCGTGACGCGCATGACGGAGAGCAACGGGCCCTTCTGGAACTTCAGCGGTTTCGACATCGTCGACGGCAAGACGGTGCCGATGCACATCCCGACCTTGCCGCCGGGCGACGACACCAAGCAGCTCTTCGCGCGAGACTTCGGCGAGCCTCCGGTGCCGAGCGCGACGCCGCCGAGCGGCTCCGACGACGACTTCATGAAGCTGGCGGCTCCGGTCGGCGCGCAGGCCTTGAGCCACGCGCAGCAAGCCGCGCTGTTTGCGCGCTTGCTGCGCGTCGAAAATCCGGCGCATCATTCGCCCAACACCGTGGACTGCGCGTCTTGTCACATCGCAACGCCCACTACCAAGCTCGTGGCGGAGCCGCTCTTGGGCTTGTCGGGTAAAGACGCGGTGGACAGGTTCGAGCCCTCGAGCAAGTTGCTCCAGACAGCCGACTTGGTCGCAACGTTCGAAAACGACGAGCCGCTGACCAACGTCCACGCTTTCAGCTACACCGAACGGCGCGCCGGTATCAGCCAGCGCACCGTCAACGAGTCCGCGGCGGTGGTGTCCTACCTCTCTACCCAGGAATGGGGCGCAAAGTGAGTGGAGCGGCCAGGCTCGCGAAGGTTATGGGCACGGGAGTCCATGATCGACTGGGCCTGGTCGTGTCATCGAAAGCGCTCCGTGTTGTCGTGCTCGGCGGGTTGGCTGCTGCGGCAGCGTGTGACCCCAATGTGCTCATCGGCGAGCGCTGGCACGTCGCGGGCGGAGCGGCTGGGCAAGCCGCCGTTGCCGGTACCACGGCCGTCGCCGGTGGTGGCAGTAGCGCTGGAACGGAGGCGACCGCCGGTGGTTCGGCAGAAGCGGGCGAGCCTGCCATGGCGGGCGCTCCGGGCGCCAGTGGCGAAGCAGGCGCGGCTGGCGCCGCCGCGGTCGAGCCACCCCAATGGTGCGCCACCGCTCCGTGGAAGAACACGCCCGTCACCTTCACGAGCGACGAGGTTGGCAACGTCATACCGGCGGGCAGCTACACCATCACGTACATGGGTGGCGCGCAGATTCACGACGCGAGTATCGGGTACGAAGTCACCGGTCACTACATCAGAAATGGCATCATGGCCGGGCACCACATCTTCAGTGGCGCGAGCCCCGAAACCGGCGCCACGCAACTGTGGCTAGACGACACCGGCCTCGTCACCGGCGGCACCATCGCCCACATCGAGGCAACCAACTTCGAGCACACCTGGGCGCTCGAGCATCACGGCGGTGAGCTCGCGATCACGCTGTACGACGACGTGTATGACGACAACCAGGGGCCCGGCTCCAAGTTCTGCATCACCCCGGCCAAGCCGTAACATTCGTCACCTTCGCTACATCTCATGCCGGGGCAGGAGACCGGACATGAAGGGCGGAAGGATTGACCATGCGCCCCCACTTGCTGCATTGCTCCGCGTTCGCGGTTTCTGCTTGGATTTCGCTCGGCGCTTGCTCGAGCGAGCCGTCGAATGGCTCCGGAGCCGCCGGCACCACGGGCGTGGCCGGAGCGACGAGCGGTGCTGCCGGCTCTGCCGCGGGCGGGTCGGCTGCGGGCAGCGCTGCTCAGACGGGTGGCAGCGGCGGTGCGGCTGCCGGCACCGGACCAGCAGCGGGCTCGGGCGGCGCCGCAGCGGGTGCCGGTGGCAGCGCCGGCGGCGGTGCGGGTGGTGGCGGCGGCACGGGTGGTGGGTTGCCCGGATCGATGCCGAGCGCGGGTTGCGGCATGCCCGCTGCTCAACCGCTGATGAGCTACGTCAAGTACGGCGAGATGATCACGGGCGTGACCGACAAGCAGGCGCCGCGCAACTACTACGTGTACCTGCCCGAAGCCTACGACCCGAACCGCGCCTATCCGCTCGTTTTCATCGGCCCCGGCTGCGGCAGCGATGGCCAGCACGGGATCCAAATCCAATCGGCAACGGGCAAGGACGCCATCATCATCGGCCTCGATCCTTCGACCAACGTCGACCCGCAAGGCCGGCAATGCTTCGACTCGCAGACCTTTCCGGATCCCGAGGTGCCGTATTTCGACCAAACATTGGCGGCGATCGAAGCCAAGTACTGCGTGGACAAGAGCCGCATCTTCATCGAGGGTTTCAGCAGCGGCTCCTGGCTCTCGCACCTGCTCGGCTGTACGGACGCCGGTACGATTCGCGCGCAGGGCAACGCCTCGGGCTGTATGCAGGGCGTGCCGCCCAACACCTGCACCAAGCCCATCGCGTACTTCGGCATCCACAACGATCCGGATCCGAACAACAGCTACGGTTGCGGCACCCAGGCGCGCGACGAAAAGATCAAGCGCAACGGCTGCAGCAACGAAACCATGCCCTTCACGCCCGTCGGGTTGAAGATGCCGCCCGGCGTGACCGTCGATTGTGTGCAGTACAAGGGCTGCATGAAGGGCTACCCGGTGGTGTTCTGCACGACCAAGAACGTGAACCCCAACCACAACCCGCAAGACGACTCGAGCACCGCGCTCTCCACGGCCGCCATGTGGAATTTCTGGATGAACTTGGAGTCGCCGTAACGCCGGGCCCTCGGCGCTGGTAGCGGACCGCCACGGCGAGTAAAAGGGTCCGAGCCTCATGGCCGGACGCTTCCCGCTCAAGCTGTTTCTGTTCGCGTTCTTCGGCTGGGTCTTCGACTTTTACGACCTGGTGCTGCTCGGCTTTTTGAAGGACGCCGTCGGCAAAGAGCTGGGCTTCACGCACGCCTCCGAAGGCTGGATTTTGGGCACGGCGCTCGGCGCGTCTGGCATTGGCGGGCTCTTGGCCGGCCACTTTGCGGATCGTTGGGGCAAGCGGCGGCTGCTCGCGCTCACCGTGCTCATTTACTCATTGGGTTCGCTGGTGTGCGGTCTGGCGCCGAGCGTGACCGTGTTCGTGCTTGGGCGTGCCATCGTCGGCCTGGGCGTCGGTGGTGAGTGGGCCATCGGCCACAGCATGTTGGCAGAAGCCGTGAAGCCCGAGCTGCGCGGTCGCGCCTCGGGGCTATTACAAGCAGGCGAGCCGGTCGGAGTCATGCTGGCCGCGATCATGGGTTTCGGCTTGCTGCCGATCATCGGCTGGCGAGCGGTGCTGGTGGGCTCGAGCGTCACGGCGCTGCTCGCGGTATTCGCGCGTCGCTCGATGCATTTGCCGGATGAGCCGGCGCCGCGCGCTCCGCTCCGTGAGCTACTCGCTCCGCACATTTTCAGCCGCGTAGTGCGGGCGTTCTTGCTCGGTACCTTCAAGCTTGGCACCTACTGGACTTGTTACACCTGGCTACCGCGCTTCTTACGCGAAGAGATGCACCAGGGCGTGGGGCGCTCGCTCACGTGGGTGCTCACGGCGCAAGTGGGGCAGCTCCTGGGCATGCTCAGCTTTGGTTGGGTTGCCGACCGTATCGGGCGACGCCCGGCGTTTTTCGGCTATTCGCTGCTGACGGCCGCTGCCATCGCCCCGCTGGCATTTGCCTGGCGAACCCTGTCCGACTTTCCGCCGCTGTTTTGGACCGCCATGTTTTGTTTGGGGCTCGGTTCTGGTTGCACGGCGGGCTTCGGCGCGCTCCTGGCGGAGCTGTTTCCGACTGAGCTTCGGACCACGGCCATGGGCACCACGTACAATCTCGCGCGCGGCGTGCAGCTCGGCGCGCCAGTGCTCGTGGGGTATGCAGTTGCGGCCTATGGCTTGCCTGGCGGCCTCGGGGTGCCCCTGGTGCTCGCGCTCGCGACCGCCAGTTGGGTCTGGGTATTGCCCGAAACGCGCGGCATCGAGCTCATGAGCTTGGAAAAGCTCAAAGCGCACGTCGCGGGGCAACAGAGCTGAAGCGCGCCATGCGGCGCTCGCCGTCGTGGCAAGCGGCGCCCGCCGCGGACTGCTTCTTCGCCTCCAGCCATCTAGTCGCAATCGCGACTAGATTTCCTCAATGTTTTCAGCGCTACCTGCCTCGGCCGCCTGGTCGTCGCAATTGCGACAATCGAGCCGGACGTCCAACCCGCCGTACATTGCCCGTCGCATCCGACGTTGCCACCGTCTGAGCCGCAGACCGCGCGTTGCGCGTTGTAGTAGCCCGTACGCGAGACCTGAAGGACGCGACAAGCGCGGGCGACCGGCAGGTTTGCCCTCTCCGCGTGAATTTGCTCGTACAGGGCTACTTCACGTTCTTTGCTGACCTCTTCGCGCTCCTTCTGGCTCACCGGCGTCGCTCTGGGAAGCTCCTCCTCGAACTCCTCGCGCCACCCGTGGATCATGCTTGGGCTGATCCCAACTCCTTACTGTTAAAGCTCGAGCCTTGAGCTGGCTGACTTCTGAATCGGGACACTAGGAGTAGTCGCAATTGCGACGAGCGTCGCTCGAGCGGTTCTGAGCCCGAAATCATTCGAGATTTGATGTCGCAATCGCGACTAGTTTCGTGGGTCCGAAGAGGGACCTCGGGACCGGGGAACGACGGCTACGGAAGTGCCTTGCAGTCGGCGGCTTCGTTGACCCACTGCGCTTCTTGGGCAGAGCAGTCTGCCCAGCCGTCTGCCTTGGGGAGCGTGGTGCCGGCATAGAAGGTGTCGTTACCTTTCTTGACGCAGAAATTCTGTCCGTAGTTCGTGGGCACGGTGAGCGACGGATCGAGCAGCGTGGAGCAGCTCACCTGGATCGGATCATCGAATGCGATGCAGGTGTGCTCCGGTCGATTCAGCGGGAGTGCCGCGTAGACCGTGTCGGTCTGCAAGTGGTTCGGGCAGCTGACGTTCTGGCACTGCTCGTGGCAAGCCTTGAGCGTATCGAAGCGGTTGGCATTGCCTTCACAGCCACCGTAGGTGAACGGGCGGCATTCGCCGGTATCCCTATGATAGGCAAAAATGAAAATCGCAGCGTCACAAGGCCCGGGGTCGACGGGCAAATCGCACTTGTCGGAGCTGGCGCCGCCTGCTCCCGTTTCGCCCGCGGCACCCGGCGAGGCCCCGCCTTCGGCGGTGGCGTTGCCGGTACCGGCTGTATTGGGCTCGCCCGCGGCGCTCGAGCCACCGCTCGCGATGGCGCTGCTGCCGGCGCTGGTGCTCTTGCCGCCACTGTCGCTCGACTTGCCGGCCTGCGTGGTGGATGTGCCGCCGCTGCTGCTCGCTGCGCCACCCTTGCCGCCACCGTCGTCGCTACCGAGTGAGGCGTCTCCGCTGAGCACGCAACCAGGGACGCCGATCACGGCAGCTGCAGCCAGCGAGAGCGCGAAATAGGCGAGGCGTTTGCGGGTGACGATCATGGCGACTTCCTTCTGGCTACTTGAGTGGCGGCACCGGCCAGGTCACGTGATCGAATCGTCAGTTTGAGCCTGCACTTTGAAAAGCGCACGATCGCCGCACGCGCTCTGCCAACAGTGAGCCCGAGTCTCGCTGCAAAAAGCGTGTGGCGGCGCGCGTCGCCCGGGCGCGATCACCCAGCTGGCAGGCGGCAAATACCTCGGCTGCCAGGCGTTCGCCCAACAACTGACCGCCGGGAAAAGTGCGATCGTATCGCTCCAGGAACGCCAGCGACTCTGCGGCGCGGCCGTCACGCAGCGCGGTTTGGGCGGCGGTCATGAGCTCCAGCTCGGCGCGCAAGGCCAGAGCGGGCGCCTCGGGGATTTCTTCGCTCGGTGCCGGCCGGCTTGCCGCGTTGGCGGCCTTGGCTGAAGGCAAAGCTTGCTCGCTCACGGGCGCCTCTGTCGGAGTGGAGCTGGGGGGGGTGATCGTGGAAAGCGGTGTAGGCGCTGGCTGCTGCGGTGCGGGCGCATTCGTGCTCGGCGCAGCTACGACCACTGGGGCCGACGGCGCACCACTGCTGCTCAGTTGGTGCGCGCCCACCGCAACTCCTCCCGAAAGGAGCAGCCCCACGCAAATGCCCTTCACGAAAGGTACGACCTGTACGGCGCCCTTGGCGCCAACGCTCGCCGCGGCTACCGAGATCGGAGCCTGACCGAGCGCCACGCCTTGCAAGAGACTGCGCTTCAGCTGCGCGCGATGAGTCGCGTCAGGAGCCAGCGGCAGCTCTTCGGAGCGCGCTTGCTCGAGCATCGCGCGAGCCTCCGGACTCAATCCGCCGCTCATCGTTCTCCCCACTGGCTGCGATCGCGCGCTCGATGGCGCTTCAGCGCCGCTTCGAACTGAGCCCGTGCTGCTTTGAGCCGGGACATGACCGTGTTCACGTTGGCGCCCACCGCCTCGGCGATCTCCGGGCAGCTCATGTCTTCGAGCTCGGCCAAGATGAAGACGGCGCGTTTGTCGGGGTCGAGCTCGGCCAGCTGTGCATCCAGAAACGCCACGGCCTCGCCACGCGCCGCTTGCTCGAGCGGATCCGGCGCGCCCACATCGGGCAAATCGGGAGGCGGCTCGCTCCCGAGCGTGCGGTGGCGGCGCTTGCGCGAATAGTCGCTGCCCACGCGAAGACAGATGCCGAACAACCAGGTCTTGAGGCTGGAGCGCCGCTCGAACTGCGCCAGGCGCCGGTGCACGACCAAGAAGACGTCTTGCAGCGCATCGTCGAGCGCGCTCCGATCGACGCCGAGACGTCGCAGGCTGCGCCAAACGAAATCGAAGTACTCATCGTAGATTGCCTCGAGCTCCTGCGCCGGATCCGTCACTCCTTCTTCTGGGTGGCGCGCCGGTTGCCGGCCAGTGATCGAAAATGAGCGGCTGCTCATGGCTCACGCCATTCGGCTCCCAAACCGAAGCGCACCCCCCACGGCTCAGGCCGAAAAACCTCGCCCAGCCCGTCGAGTACGAAGCGCGGGCGTTGCGCCAAAACCGACACCAACCCCTGCCCGAGCACCGTCCACGACCTCGAAACCCCGAGCCCAACGCGCGCACCCGCTTCGAACCCGATCAGCAGCAGGTCGGCGCTGGCCGGTCGGGCAACACCGCTACCGGAACCGTGCAGCCAATCCAGCTCGACCCCCGCCAGCGGTGTCACGCCCAGGCTCTGGAACGCGAACGAATAACCCACGTCCGTACCCAGGCTGCCCAGCTCCAGGTCACCGCCCGCGGCGCTACCAGCGATGCCCGCGTGGCGCGCCGGAAAAAATCCGACGCTTAGCAACCACAGCCAGGAGCGTCCCGCAATGCCCCCATGGACGAGCGCTCCTGGTGACACTCCCGGCAAGCGGCGGTTCAACAAACCGAGCTCCGCACCCGCGAGCCAATGCGTGCGCTCCGAACGCTTACGCTCGTCGTCGCGCGATGCTGGGAGGGCGGGCGCGTGCCCGACGCCGGCGGGCTCGGAATTGGGTGGGGCCGGTTCGGCTGCCGCCTCCGTGTGTGGCGCAGCGCTGTTGCTTTCGTCGGTGAAAGATCCGTCCGCGGCCGGCGCGTCGGCTTTCAGGTTGGGATCGATCGTCAACGCCAGCAGCAACGCGGCGGCGTCGGCGAGCTCCTGACAGCTGTCGGCGCTCACGTCGCGGGTCGCCGTGCTCGTCGCGGAGCGGGAGCTCAAGAGCAGCTGAAAGCCGCCGTTCGGTTTGCGTGGGTCGGCCGATATCTCGGCGCTGAGCGCCAGCGCCTCAGTGAGCGCTGCCTCGGGGGCCCTCCCGAGTAGCTTTTCGGCGTGCGCCAGGACCTGCTCGCGCGTTGAGCAGCCGTCGGGCGCTTTCCACTCGAAGCGCAAGAGCTCCTGCGCGCCCTGCGCGTGCGAAGCCAGAGCCAGCAGGCTCAGGCACGCAAGGCACGCAAGGCACGCAAGCCAGATTGGCGGCTGTCTCATTGAGTGGCAGGCGGTGCGGCGAAATTATTATTGCCGGAAATGGCGCTTTGGTTGGATTCTAATGGCTTGGCTGCGCGGCGTCTGCCGTCAAAGTCGCAGAGGGTCTTCACATGAACTTCTCAGCTTGGTCGAAGCGCGTCGGGGTCGTCTTGTTCTTGGGTGCCGTTGGCTGCGGCGGCGGCTCGGGCGGCGGGGTTGGGGCGGACGGCGGGGGAGGCGAAGGTGGCGACACGGGCGGACCGGCGGCGTTCACCATCAGCGACGCCGAGCTCAAAGAGGGCGACGTCGGGACCCGGGAAATGACGTTCACGGTGTCGCTGTCGCACGCCCTGAACGACGTCGCGAAGGTTGCCTACGTGACCGAGGACGACACCGCGGTCTCGACCGGCGTCACACTCACGGGAGGACTCGACTTCGAGCCGACCTCGGCCACGCTGCGCTTCGACCCCGGCGAGACCGAGCAGACGGTCGCCGTAACCATCAATGGTGACCACAAGCCAGAAGAAGACGAGGTCTTTCGCGTCAAGTTGACGAAGCCGATCGGCGCCTCCATTTCGCACGTCTACGGCAAAGGCACGATCCTGAATGACGACCACGTCATGCCGCAGGTTTCGATCGCAGATGCGCAGGTCAGCGAAGGCAACAGCGGCGTCACCGAAGCCGAGCTCGTGGTCACGCTGTCCGAGCCCAGCGATACGGACGTCAGCGTTGGTTACAGCGTGACCGGCGGCGACGCCACCAGCGGCGACGATTACACGCTGCCCAACGGCACCTTGACCTTCGCCGCCGGCGAGACCGAGCAGTCGATCGTCGTCGAGGTCGCTGGCGACACCCTGCCGGAGGCGAACGAGACCGTGTTGGTCTCGTTGTCGCAGCCGCAAGGGGTCACGCTCGGCACAGCGGATGGAACCTTGACCATCGTCAACGACGATGTCGCCGGCCCCAAGCTGTCGATCAACGACGCCTCGACGAGCGAAGGCAGCTTTGGCAGCAAACAGCTCAACTTCACCATCACGCTGTCGCCGGCCGCGGCCGTCCCGGTAACGATTGATTATGCCACCGTGGACGGCACTGCCACGTCCAACGGCTCCTCCTTTTCGGGCGGGCTCGACTTCGCCGCTACATCGGACAGCCTCACGTTTGCGCCGGGCGAAACGCAAAAGAACGTCAGCGTTACCGTCTACGGCGACGCCCTGAACGAGCCCGACGAGACCTTCACGGTCGAGCTCTACAACGGCTCCGGCGCCGTGGTGATCGATCCAGTCGGCAACGGCACCATCTTGAACGACGACGCGCTACCCAAGATCACCATTAGTGATGCCAGCGTGTCGGAAGGTGCAGCGGGTACCCGAACCGCCAGCTTCTTGGTCAGCTTGTCTCAAGGTAGCGGCCAGCCGGTGAGCTTCAACTATGCCACCAGCGACTCAACCGCAATTGCCGGTCAAGACTACGGAGCCGCATCGGGCAAATTGACGTTCACGGCCGGCCAAACCTCGGCCTACGTGTCGGTGTTGGTCGACGGCGACTCGATCGACGAAGACGACGAACAGTTCGTCGTCAGCTTGAGCAGCGCGACCAACGCGACCTTCAACGATTCTCAGGCGGTCGGCACGATCTTGGATGACGACGACCTGCCGGGGATCTCGATCAACGACGTGGCGATCGTCGAGGGCGACTCGGGCAGCAAGAATGCCGTCTTCGATGTCTCCCTCTCGGCTCCGAGCGGGCGCGCCGTGTCGGTGTCGTGGATGACGACGGCCGTCAGCGCGACCGCCAACCAGGACTATGCGGGCGGCAGCGGCGTGCTGGATTTTCCCGCTGGCACGACGACACGCAGTGTCAACGTCGCGATTTACGGTGACGCGGTGGACGAGGCGAACGAGTCCTTTACGGTTGATCTGTCGGCGCCGGTGCACGCGATCTTGGCCGATAACCAGGGCTTGGGCACCATCGTCACCGACGACAGCTCGCTGCCCGGCATTACCATCGGCGACGCCAGCGTCAGCGAAGGCGACGCCGGTACGGTCACTTTGAGCTTGCTGGTCACGCTCTCGGCGGCGAGCGCGCAAACCGTCAAGGTCAATTACCAGACGATGGACGACGTGGCGGTGTCGACCAGCGACTACCTGGCAACCAGCGGCACGTTGACCTTCACGCCAGGGCAAACCAGCAAGCAGATTGACATCACCGTCAACGGCGACACCCTGAACGAGCTCGACGAGACGGTATACGGTGTGCTCTCGACCCCCGTCAACGCCTACATTGCGGTTGGCCTCGGTGCCGGCACCATCGTGAATGACGACACCGAGCCATCGCTGAGCATCGACGACGTGTCGATCGCCGAAGGCAACGCCGGCAAGAAGAACGCGACGTTTACCATCTCGCTCTCGGCCGCCAGCGGCATCGCGGTCAGCGTGACCTACGCGACGAACGACGGCACCGCGGTCGAAGCGGGCGTCGCCAGCGCCGGGCAGGACGACTACGACGCCGCCTCGGACGTTGCGCTGATTCCAGTCGGGCAAACCAGCGTCAAAATCACGGTGCCCGTCAACGGCGACACGGTCACGGAGGGCAACGAAACCTTTCAGGTCGTGCTCTCTGTCGCCAAGAACGCCAGCATTGCGGACGGTAGCGGTCAGTGCACGATCACGAATGACGACGCATTGCCCACCATCGCGATCGGCGACGTCTCCTCGGCAGAAGGCGACGCGGGCACCAAGGCGTTCACGTTCACGCTCACGCTCTCGGCCGCTAGCGGCACCGCGGTCAGCGTCGACTACTCGACGGCGGACGGGACGGCCCTCAAAGGCATCGACTACAACCAAACGAGCGGTACCGTGATGTTCGCGCCGGGCCAAACCACCGCCACGCTCGATGTGCTGGTGATCGGCGAAACCGCGGTCGAAGGCCACAAGAACGAAACCTTCTACGTCAACCTCACGGGCCCTCAAGGCGCCACCATCAGCGACGCCCAGGGCCTCGGCACCATCCTCGACGACGACTGAAGCTGGCGACCGCCGCCGTTGGCTCAGGCCAGGATCTCTTCGATGAGCGCGTTCGGCATCGGGCCGTCGCCGAATTTGTCGATGGCGAGGCCGAAGTAGTTCTTTTGGATGGTGTAGTAGAGGTCGCGCGCCTGGCGATCGCTGGGATAGGCGCCCAGCGCGATGTGCGTGTTTTGCTTGATGAAGCCTTTGCCGCCAATGAGCAGCATCGGTAAATCGAAGGCTTTGTGATCGTGGGTGCGCATGTCGCTCGCCATGTGCAAGAGCGTGTGGTCGAGCACGGTGCCGTCACCCTCTTGGATGGCGTCGAGCTTGGCCGCCAAATCAGCCACTTGGCGCACCCACCAGCGGCCGACGGTGGCGTAGCCGCCGTTGCTGGTGCCGCCGTACACGCCGTTGCTGGCGGTCGTGGGGATGCTGCCGGGGCCGTGCTGGCAGCCGCCGTGGTAGTTGTCGATACCGGGTGTGCCGTCGAAGACCTGGTCTTCGGCCGGGATGAAGGTGTAGCTGAACTCGCTACGCGAATCGTCCAGCATGTACGTGATGATGCGTGTCACGTCGCACTGCAGCGCCATCACCACCAGGTCGTTCATGATCTTCTGGTGGGCGGCGCGGTCGTAGCCCATCTGGCCTTGGTTGAGGCCCTGCATGGCGCCACCCGGCTCGGGCACGGCGGCCGGCGGCGCGATGACCTGGCAGCCGCTGCTCGCGCTCGTCGTCGTGGTCGTGACCCGCTTTTCGATGTCACGAAACGACGACATGAATTGCTCGAGCGTCTGCTGGTCTTGCTTGCCGAGCCGCGGCTTGATGCCGCTGGCATTTTCGAGCACGGCGTCGAGCACGCTCTTGTTCTCGGCGGCGCGCCGGGCGGCCTCCGCGTCGGCGGTCGGGTCGGTCATGCCGGCTGCGTCTTTGGCGCCCGCCATGACCAGCGCGTCGAACACCGCTTTGGGGTTGATCATGCGCTTGAGCGGTTCTTTTTCGCTCTTCCAGCTCATGACCTGGTTGTAGGAGTAGCTGCGCCCGTCGAACGCGCCAGGAAAACTGCCACAGCCGACCTGCATCGACGCCATCGGGGTGAGGTTCGCGAAATTCCCCTTTTGCACGATCACTTGATCGGCCGTGACACCGTTGATGACCGCCGAGGGCAGCGGCATGCCGGCCGCGGTGGCCAGCTTGTCGGCATCGACGCAGCTGAGCAGCGCGGCTGGACAACGCGCGTGGCTCGCGGGATCGACGCCGTAGCTGCCGCCGTTCCAACTGTAGTTGGCGACGCGGCTCAAGATCATGAGCTTGGATTTCACGGCCATCAGTGGCTCGTGCATCAAGCCCAGCGCAAAGGCATCTCCACTGACACTCGTGCCGAAGGCGGGTGCCTTGTCCCACCACTGCGCGGCTGCGCCGCACGGAAAGAAGATCGGCACGTAGCGCTTGGGCGTGCCCATGGCCTGCGCCTGTGCGCCACGCGGAGCCAGGCTCTCGAGCCACGGCAATGCCAGGCACACGCCGGCGCCGCGCAGCACGTTTCTGCGAGAAAATAGCGGGTTGCGGCTTCGGTTCATCACAGCGCGCTCGGCGGGAGTTTGCGGAAACGGAAGGCGTCGCTCACGACCAGCTTCTTCACCAGGTCTCGCACGGTGCCGCCCTTCCAATCCGTGGTGAGCTGGTCGAGGTACGGTTGGTCCTCCGTGCGGACGACGCGGCGCAAGGCGTAGCTGAGGATTTTTTCGCTAGGGCAGGCGGCGTAGCGCGCGTCGCTGGTCAAAATCGGGATCAGCTCGTCGAGGTTCTTGAACGGCTTGCCCAGGAACTCGCCCGAGGTGTCGATGGCGTCGCCGTTCTCGTACTGCGTGCGGTACTTGCCGATGGCGTCGAAGCTCTCGAGCCCGAAGCCGATCGGGTCCAAAATGTTGTGGCACGCCGCGCAATCGGGGGACGCTCGATGCTTCTGCAGCTTTTGGCGGATGTTGGGCGAGTCCGGCATGCCGGCTGCACCTTGATCCAGATCCGGAATCACCAGGTTGGGCGGCACCGTGATGGTGGTGCACATTACCGACTCGAGCACGACCTTGCCGCGGAACGTCGGCGCCGTGCGGGTCGGCACGGACTCGGCCGTCAAAAAAGCGGGCAGGGTGAGGAAGCCCTTGCGCGCACCGGCCGGATCTGCGGCAAAAATGCCGTCGATACCGGCGCCCGGCGTGAGCGGCGCGGTCAAAAACTCGGACCAAGAGCGCGATCCGTACACGAAGCTCGAGAAGAAGCTCTTGGCGTCCGCGAACATGGCGGCGCGCAAGTCTTCCGTCCAGGCCGGATACGACTTGGCATCCACCTGGTGGCCACCCAAGTTGTTGATGTGCAGCCACTGGTTGAAGAAGGTCTGCACGAAGCGCGGCCCTTTGGGGTCGTCCAGCAAGCGATCGACCTCTGCCGCGAGCGCCGTCGGATCCGTCAAGCCGCCGTTCGCGGCGAGGTCGAGCAGGGCGGTGTCGGGCACTGAGCCCCACAGTGCGAGCGAGAGGCGAGATGCCAGCTCGTAGCCGTTCAGGCTGCGCTTGTCGGCGGCGGCCGCCTGCAAATCGGGATCGATTTCGATCCAGTAGAGGAACGGAGCAGACGTGAGCAGGATGCGCAGCACGTGCCCGATCGCGCCATCGTGATCTTTACCGAGCGTAGTCAGCGCTTCGGTATAGCGAGCGGTGAGCTGTGTGAGCTCCGTCTGCTCCAGAGGACGCCGGAAGGCCGAACGCCCCAGGTTTTGGATGATGGTCTGCGCGCAGGCGGTGTCGCCCGCGCTGGCCGGCACGCAGCTGACCACCTTGGCTTTGAGGGCTGGATTCTCGAAAACGTCGTCGACGACGGCTTTTGCCGCGTCGAAATAGGCCTGCGCGCTTTCGCTGGTGATGCTCGTGAGCGGCCCGGCGTTGCTGTCGAACCCGCTGCCGGTTTGCGCCTGAAAGTAGTCTGCCGGACGCAAGCTGGTTCCGACTAGATCGCCGACGCTGTTGTTGTACTCGGTGTTGGTGAGCCGGTGCACGGGCACCCAACCAGGATCCAACGTCTTCGGGTCGTAGCCCATCGGCGGCATGCTGGACGCGGTGCCGCCCGTTGCGGCGGCACCGCCGACGGCCGCAGCTCCGCCGCCGGTGACGTTCGCGCCGCCACCGGGCGTGCTCGGGGTCGACGAACAAGCGAGTGGCCACACGCACAACGCCGCCGCAGCCAGATGGCTGCCTCGCATGCTCAGGCGGTGTAGGCGCGCTCGCGTCATCGGCTCCGTCCGCTCCGTCCTCGGCGTAGTCGTGTCCGCCGCACCGGCGATGTGTTGAATTCAGAGCTGGCCTTTGGCCGGGATTTTCGCGGGCACGCAGCGAGAATAGAAAGATTCCGTATCAGCCGACCTTCATGACGGCGCTGGAAAGCTCTCTATCGAGTGGCAGCTCGGGGAAGCTTTGCGCGATCTCTCGTAAGCGGGGTCGGCTATCGAGCAGCGCCTCCACAATCGGGCGCTCGAAGAGGCGGCCGGAGCTCTCCACGAAGTAGCGCTCGATCTCTTCCTCGGACCATCCACGCTTGTAGCAACGAGCTTGCCCGAGCGCGTCGTACACGTCCGCTACCGCGACGATGCGCGCATCGTAGGGGGTGGCGTCTCCCCGCAGCCCGCCTGGATAGCCTGACCCGTCCCAGCGCTCGTGATGCCGCAGCGCGACCTGCGCGGCCCGCTCGAGGAAGGGGTGCCCTGCGCCGTCCAGCATGTCGGCGCCGGCTCGGGGATGCAGCTTCATGATCGCAAACTCTTCCGGCGCGAGGGGGCCGGGCTTGGTCAAGATTGCGTCCGGAATCGCGATCTTGCCGATGTCGTGCAGCATCGCCACTTGGCCGAGCGTCTCTGCGTCGTCGCTCGCGAGCCCCAGGTTGAGCCCCAGCGCTTCGCTATAGGCACCGATGCGACGCACGTGCGCTCCCGTTTCAACGTGACGTAAGTCCCAGGCTCTCGCCAATTGTTGAGCCAGCCGGCGTGGAACGCGGTCGAGCATGGCTTTGGTGTCGCGGAGCGAGGCTTCCAAGGCCGTCGAACGCTCGCGTGCGCGGCATTTCGTTTCATGCGAATGCTGTGCGGCCGCTACTTGGCCTTCGAGCACGAAGGGATCGAGCGGCTTGCGCAAGTAGCTGGTGGCACCCAGTCGGATCGCCTCTTCCATGTCCCACTTTGCGGGCCAGCCGGTGCAGACGAGCACGTCCACGTCCGCCTGCTCGTGCTTCAGACACCGCAGCAGCTCGAGGCCGCTCGCGTCGGGCAGCACGACGTCGAGCACGACAACCCCGATCCCTCCGCCGCTGAGCGCGCGACGCGCTTCACTCACCGAGGCTGCTTGGCGAACGTCGTAACCGGCTTTCTTCAAAACGCGACACGCCGCGCGCCTGGCGCTCGGATCGTCGTCGACGATCAGAACCGGCGTCGTGCGTTGATTGGTAAGCGACAAATCGGCGACCATCCCTGCGGCTCGGAAAGCGAGCCGTTGTCCGAGCCAGTGCAATCGACGAGCCAGCTCGCTCGTTCGCGGTTGTCCCTCGGATCAACCGTGCAATTGCCGCCACCGCCCTGGAGCCCGCGCGCGCAATTTTCGCAGCCCGCAGAACCTGCGCGCCAGCTCTTCCGATCCCGTTTTGATGCCCAAATCAAGGCGATGAATTTTCGCCGCCGCCGCTCAAGTAGCCGCGCCGGCGGCCGTTCATCGAGCGTAGATCTGCGCCGCTGCCGCTCCGGAGCGCGGTAACTTCCGCTTCCCAGCGAAGCCCCTGGACGCCCCCCGCCCCCCCGCGCTATGCCTCCGCTCCCCAAAAGCACGAGTGGCGGAATTGGCAGACGCGCCGGATTTAGGTTCCGGTACCGCAAGGTGTGGGGGTTCAAGTCCCTCCTCGTGCACTACTGCGAAACGATTCGAGAAGTCGGCAACACGAAAATCGATTCTTGAGTAACGCGGTCAACAAACCCGACGTTATCCCGACGTTATCGGTTCCGAAGACGCCGGCTCTGGGTTCGAAATCTTGAACTCGGGCAGTTGCTCGTGAAGATCAACGAGCCAGCCGAGATCATGTTCACGGATGGTCTCAGCGTCCCGTCTGTACCGAGCGAGCATGACGGACGAGCAGTGCCCCGTCCTGCGCGTGACCCAGTCCTCCGTCTTCCCGAGCGCTAGAGCGAGCGTGACGAACGTCGCCCTCAGATCATGGGCTCGGATCGGAATCCTGTTTGCGTCGCGTTGAAAGAGCTTCGGTCTGACCTGGCCGGCAAGCGCCAAGGCTTCCCTGAGCTTCAAACCTGCGTGGTCAGCCGAAAGGGGGAGGCCCGCTCGTCGCCTGCGATGCCGAGGGAGAGCTTCGGTCGGAAACACCAAGCGCTCGGAAGGGCAGAGCGGCTGCCATCTTCGGAGTGCTTCCGCCGTCCCAGGATCTAAGTGCCAGTTGCCGCCGCGACCATTCTTGGTCGTGTCGAGAACGATGTGACCGCCGCCACCAGGGAGGTCGAGCGTCAAGTTGGACCATTCGAGGGTGACCGCGTTTTCGCGTCGAAGTCCTTCACGAGCACAGAAGCCGAAGAACAGCCTCCAGACGAGCGGGACATCGGTGCAGGCCAGCACGGCAGCCTCTTCGTGGGGGAAGAGGTAGGTTCGCTCCTTTACGCGGTTGGCCTTCGGAAGCCAGCCCTTGGGCGGGAACGGCGACGCCTTAAGCACCTGCGCTGGGTACACGGCAAGATTCATGAGCCGGAGCATGCACTGGGCGACATGGCGGACGGAGCCGCGAGGCAACGTCGGTTGCCGGAGAACGTGGTCCGCCATATCCATCGTGAACTCCTGCAACGGGACGTCACCGATCTTGCGCCCCTCAAAAACGACCGGATAGACGTGCTTTGTCAGTCGCCGCGTATTCTCATCCTGGTCGATCTCGTCCACACGACCGGGATGCCGTCTGGCCAGCTCGTTCGATGTCCAAACGGCTCCGAACTGCCGAACCGTCGTGGTCTCAGACGTGGATAGGTGCTCTGGGCGAACGGAGGGCAACCCGTTCGGTACCCCGCACGAGGCCGTCCACCAGAGACGCAATGTCGGCGAGCTTGGCGCCATCCGCGGCAGCCGCCTGGCGACAGGTTGCGATGGCCAAGTCGATCTTCCCGATGCCCTTCAGCTTCCCCCCGATCTCCGCGATGATGTGTCGCCGGACCTCGGCTTCTTCCACCGACGAGCATGTGGGCAAGCTGAAGTGACGACGGCGGTCGAGCGTGTGGTTCACGGCGAGCGCTACCTCCGCACCGACGTCAACTCGACGCTCGCTCAGCGGCAGCACTGTGGCCCGGTGAGTCCTATGAAGATCTTGGGTCTCAACGCATTGCAGATCGCTATCCGCAGCACTTCCCCACAGCCAACGCGGTCGAAGCTCAACGGAGCCGAACGGTCCGAAAGATGAAAGGGTCTGACACGGCCCAGCCGCGTCTGATCGACTTGCTCCAAGAGTTTCAAGCGGAGGGGCTGTGAAGCGCATTCGAAAGGTCAGCCAAGGCTCATGGGAAAGCGTTCGAGCCGACCTGAAGGCGCGAGGTCAGAATGCGTCCACCTCGGTAAAGCGAAGCTCGATGCCGCACCCACGCGACGTGGGGGCACGACCGACGGCTACGTTTCCCGTGGGACAGATGGCCGACTATGCGATCGACAGCGGGGATGGGCCGCCTCTGGTCGTTCGTGAGTTTCATGACCGATTTGAAGCAGCTTTGGACGGGCTTCAAGCCACTGCTGGAATCATCAACATGGTCGAGGCTCAGCCGAAAGCGGCGATGTACTTCGGAGCGGCGTTACTCGGCGGCGCGATCGGTTCTTCGTTGAGTCGGAAGCAGGAGGGCGTCTTCGTCGGAGTTGGACTAGGTCTGCTCCTCGCGGCTGCTCTCGACGCGGCTAGTGAAGGCGAAAAGGGCTAGAGGCCGCCGACACGCACCTTCTTCAAGTTGATGAAAGCCCATGAAATACCCCACATCTCCCGGCGAGCTGGACGACGAGCGAAGATTGCTGAGCCGCGTTCGAGATCTCGTGCGGTTGACCGCATCGCCAAACGACAACGAGGCACGGACGGCAGCAGCAAAGGCGTGTGAGCTAGTTCGCGAGCATGGGTTGTTGATCGCACCCGCCCATGCCGAGAAAGCTGTTCGCGACCATCAAGTGGCCACGGAGCGCTTGGTGCAGATGATAGCCGCGTGCAAGGACAAGAAGTCATGCCTATAGGCGGAGTGGCGCCTCAGCAACGTGGTGGTCAGACCCCGTCAAACCACGCTTCATCAACGTCAACCTTTTCGATCATGGACGTCTGAACTCCGAGGCTGAGGTCTTTCAGCAGATCGGCCAGGCGCTCGCCGTCGATCAGGTCGATGGGCGGCGCACCGTCGCGCGTCGCTTCTTCCTGGGCGGCCCGTGAGAATGATCCGGTGGTGAGGAAGAGGCCCTTGTCGGAGCGGCCGACCATGGCGCCGCGGAAGTCTCGAATCTCCTTTGGGCTCACGGAGCCTTGGTAGCGTTTGCACTGGAAAAGAACCTGGAAGTTCACGACACGCTGCAAGCGAAGGATACCGATGCCGTCGATGCCGCCATCGCCGGAGCGCCCTGTGACGCGCACCTCGATGAACCCGCTCTCGCGCAGAATCCGCTGACACAGCCGTTCGAATGCATCCGGTGAAATGCGTTGCAACTTACGGATGAGCCGGCTCCGCCAGTCCGCTGGAGCGTCCGGCTCATCAGCATCGGGGATCACTTCGGGGGCCGAGGCCGCACCCGCCAACTCGGGAGGAGCGTCCGTGGCGAGCCGGTCGGCGACGTACGCCGCCCGAACGCTCGCCACCACGCGCTCTGGGTCGATCTCGTGCTCGCGACCGGCTTGAGTCAGCGTCCAGACGCCCCGGGCGCTATTCGTCAGAAATCCGGCCTTCTTAAGCCAGGTCCTGGCCCACGCCATGCGGTAGGCGGCCTCCGTCTGGTTGCCGCGTTCGGGGTCGTGGATCAATGAGAGCTGCTCTTCCGAGAGCTTCATCTCGTCAACGACCGCCTCATAAAGTTCGTTGTTCGTTGCCGATCCGCCCAGTCGCCGCAGGGCGGCCACCATGGGCTTCATGTAGTCGTCAAACGTGGGGATCTCGGCCATGTCGGTGTGGGCAGGCTAGTGCGCTTCTCCTGTGCACACCAGACGCGGTGGGAGGCTGTCAGGAACTAGCGTGGCCTCAAATGATCCAGCGCCTGCATCCACGCCATCAGCGAAGCCCTGACGCGCCCGAGCAGCTCCTCCAGCTCGACCTCAGGCCCGTCCTCGCGCTCGTCCGGGTTGTCGATGAGGCGAGGCAGCTCGATGAGCTGCATAGCCGCCACCTCGACCCGTTCCAGACGCAACTCACCGCCAGGCCCGCACACGACCTTCGCCGTGGGCGATCCCTGCCAGCCCAGGACCTCGGTCATGCCCATGCGGTTCTCGCGCACGATCTGGTCGGGCAGCAGCGGCTCGATGCTGTCCAGGCGTGCCATCGTCTCCTCAACCCACTTGGCCCATGCTGTCTTCGCCGGCATCGGCAGAGGCTTGTCGTACGGAGCCGAAGCGCGAAGCTTGATGTCAACGCGGAGGTACGGCTTCTCGGTTACGAGATCCTTGACCTGGTCGCGCCCGAGCATCTCCGATAGCAGCTCACTATCGGTCCTCGACCCGCGCACCGTGTTCGTCGCATGCCAGTCCCACGACAGCTCGGCCGTGACGTGGAACGGAGCCGCATCCTGGCCGCCAAACGGCTCGACATAGACGCGGTACGAGCGATCAAGGTTCCGCGTGTCGAGCGTCTCGGTCCCGTAAAGCCCGACAGTTGGGAGACGGCATTGATGCAGGGCTTCGAGCCAGAGGCGACGGAAGGTTTCGTAGTCCACCGAGGCGGTTTCGAACGACGCGGCTCAGGCGTCAACGGAGCGGCCTGGGGCCAGTTCCGGGATGGGCTCTTTGCGTGCGTGCAAGCCGAGATAGAACGGGTAGCCTGAGGTCAGGCGCTCCGAACCTTCTTCAGTGAGATGATCTCCTTCTCCGAGAACCCCAACGCTTTCGGCAATTGGGCCAAGAGCCACGCGAGCCCGGTGGATGGCCTCGACGTCCTCGCCGGGCCCTTGCGCGACGGCACCTGGCGGCATGCTCCGGATGTGTGGGTCGAGCATTTTAGCTGGTCAGGGTTCTGGGACCGAGCGAGCCGAAGTGAGGCGCTGAACCTGAGGCGAGAACTGATCGAGGCAATCCTCGGCGGCGGACTTGACGACGCGGCGCATGCCGCCTTGCCAGGCGTGTTCGAGTTGAACTCGACAGACGCTGCGGTCGCGGAAGCGGCGAGGCTGACGCAGTGGCTGGTTCGCAACGCCGGACCCAACGATGCCAAGATGGTCGCGGACCTCGTCGAGACGCTGGTCCACTCTCGCGACGAAGCGCTCCTCGCAGCATGCCTTCCCTTGCTCACGTGGCTGTTGACGAGCGGGTCATCCGAGCTGCGGTCCGCAAGGCGAGCGTTCCTCGTGACACGGATGCTCCCTCTCGTCGTGCGGTTCGGCACCGACGGGCAAGTCGCAGCAACGATCAGATACGTTCTCTACAACGACAGCCGCGTCGGTGCTGACGGTTGGGGCACGCAAACGATCGAGAATCTGCTCCCGGCCATTGAGCGTCTCCTCGTGACGCCAGGGGCAGGAGGAATCGTGGGAGATCTCCTTGAAGCGCTGGATGCAACCTACATCGAGGGCTACATTCGGTACGTCCTTCGAGGCTGGCAGCAGTTCGCCGCGAGCCGTGCCGAGGTGGTGCGACGACTTGCCCACGGTGAGGTCAAACCGCAAGATCCCGCCGAAACGTGGAGCCTAGCCATGGTGGGCCCGCCCGTGCCAATCGAGCTGGGGAGCCGGGGGATCGCGCGAGAGTCCGTTGCCGGTCTCGGACGAGCAAGCAAGCCTCATCTGCGAACCGCCAATCCATCGGGGGCCGCGAGCCTCGCCATGTGGAGCGAGATGATCGCGACGGAGTTCCTTCGAACTACCAACGTCCTACGAACTCGTGACCCGGACGATGTCCGAGCGCTTCAGCAATGCATCGGGTGGAACGAGGCCACGACCGCGGGTGTTAGTACCGCGGTGAGAAAAGCGGTTGAACATGCGGGCGACCCTGGGCTCGATCGAATGCTCAAGATGCTGTCTTCTCCCGACGTGACACCCCTGGTGGTAAGCCCCGCATTGGACCTTCTGATCACGCCGAGTCCATCGAGCATAGCGACTGCAACACCCAAGAATCTCGATCACGTGTTGGCGGCAATCGATGAGGTGATCGGCGCCAATAACGCGGCCTTCTGCGGCTTCAGCTTCCAAGAGCAGCTGCGCGGTGTCACCCACGCAGAATTTGGCGAACTTCGCGATGGCAAGGCGTTTGTGGTCGAGGCGCCGACCCTCAAGTTGAGCCGGGATGACCTAGGACGTGTCTGCGGCGTGAGTGCAGACCCCGAGGTCCAACGCGCTCTCGGTGTGCTGTACGTCCTTCACGAGGTGGTGCACGCCTTTCAAGGGGCTGCCGGGATGCATCGGGTTGCCGAGATTCGGTTCGCTGGAGCCGAGAGCGCGTTAATGCACATCGACCTTGGTGCCGATCACGTCGCGGCGACGGTGACCAATTCGATCTTCCCCCAGTGGGACCTGCTTTGGCTCAAGGGTTGGCAAGGTCAGAGCATCCGAGGCTTTCCGCCTGGGACGAGAAACCCTCCCTACTCAAGGATCCGCAAGACACTGCGGCTTGTTGGGCTTCGAACTGATTTCGCCCTGCGCCGACTCGGGATTGGGGCCAACCACCTCGCGACCCCCGAAAGCTATGGGTTCGCCGACTTCTCGCCGGGAGGGGGCTCGTTTGTCGCGCTCGTGAATCACCCACCTTTTGTTGTCGTGAAGACGGCCAGACTCTCGGAAGCCGAGGCCGGCGTCTTGTTCGAAGGCATCGACGGCCAAGTGGGCGCCATCGAACGGGTGGATGAAGTGATCGAGACCTTGCTCAAGCAGTGAGCTGGCCCTGAGAAAGCGCCGGCGATCCATCCCGCAATCGGCCGGGACGACATCTGCGGGCCCATCTTCGCTTTGCCGAAAGCGAATGGGCTTTCTCGTCCGCTAACCGACGTAGCGCTCCCTCACGGACTGCACCCACTGCCCGCCGCCGGCATCGACGATGGCGTCCAACACGGATTCCAAGGTCCATGTGGTGAACATTGCCTCGTCGGTCAGGCAGGTCCGGTACAGCTCAACGGTGCCTCCTACGATGACGTTCCGATTCGGGTAGAGCAGGACGAACCTCCCTTCTTTGAAACCAGAGGTCTCGTCATGGACCAAGCTGCCTGCGAGCAGGTGATTGCGCCAAAACTGCTCTAGCGGCTTCTTCCGCAGCTCGGGAAGGCGCTCGGGAACGAAGCAGCCCATCGCCTCCGCCAGCTCTTCATAGCGGGCTCGATGACGGGCGGGGTCCTCAATTAAGTTCTCGGCGTACTTGACCTCGATCCCGAGGAACCCACGAGTGGCACCGGACCTGTAGACGACAAACACGTCGAACGCCGTCTTGTCCGCGGTGAAGCGCGAATCGGAACGGCCCGGCGAGTACTCGTACTGAATCGCGGTGACCTCCAGGGTCGGCTCGCCGAGCAAGTCGCCCAGGGCACGTGAGGCAAGCCGGAGGTCTCGCTGAAGCTCGCCGAACAGGTTGAAGCACAGAGCCTGCGACGTCAGCAGGTTGTCGTAGATACGAGGCTCTTCGTACAATTTGCCCGCGCTCGTGTTGACATCTAGGACCTCAGCCCGCACTACGTCTCGCACGGTCTCCGTCATGAAGGTGGCGAGCGTATCCCTCGCGTACGGCATGGCGAGCCTCGACCCGAGCCGGCGACCTCGGTGCAGCCCAACGGGAAGGTCGTGGCGTTCGCGCCACAGGGCCTGAAGGGACCGAGCGTGCTGCTGCCACTCATTGTCGCTCTCCACGAGCACGTCGTGTCGAGCCAGCGTTTCTCTGCTTGTCATTTTGCAGTCGAAGTTACGCTGGGCGACGAACTCTGGCACGTCGAGGGCTGACACGAAATGTCAGGGTGCGCTTGAGCGCAGGACGCTTCTGACCGATCATTCAACCCGTGGCAGTACGCGAGCAACAACGGGAGCGCCTCCAGCGGGCTATTGAGTGGGCGCATCGGATCCGGGCCGAGCTACGGCCACTGCTCGACGCGCACGGCGGCCGTGTCCACTTCCGCCCCAGCTCGACCGGTGTCGCGATGGTGGGGCTGCTTCCGGATCGCCCTCAGCGAGGCAAGAGCGGGCTCACCAACCTGAAGGCTCTCGCCGACGGGTTCGAGGCGACGTTTGACGCCCATTGCCGCACCGTCGAGCAGGGCCGCGTGACGGGCGAGAAGGCCCTCCAGAGCTTCCTGATCAGCGAAGCTCAGACCAATGGGCGGCGTCTCGCTTCTTTGAATAGGGCATCGGCCGCCACCAACGATCCTGTCGAGTTGTGGTTCGTCACCGACGAGATCGCGCTACCGGTCGAGGACGGCAAGATGGTGTGCGACGTCCTGGCACTTCGTCGTGATGGCGGTCGCTGTACCCCTGTGTTGATCGAGTTGAAGGACAGCCGGCAGCTCACGCGGCTGGTCCAACAGGTCGAGGGTTATGCCCGACTGATCGAGGAGCATGCCGATCAGTTTGCCGAGCTGTTCAGCGCGCTGCTGGGCGAAGACATCCGTTTCGACGGTCCGACCGAGAAGTGGATCGCATGGCCGACCGCCGGTGCTAGCGCCGATCCGCGGACGCAGGAGCTTCTGGACGTTGGGATTCGCGTCACGAGGTATGCGGTTGATGGCGGAAGATACTCCTTCGTCGTCGGTCCTGGGGCGAACTCCCCCACCAACATCCCCGCTGCGGAGACGAGAGTCGCCGCCACCGACGACCGCCGAATCACCAACCTGCGCCGGGTCGGCGCCGGTGAAGGCTTCGCAACCTACACCGGCCTGTTCGAAGGTAAGGCCGCTTTCATCGCTGACTGCGGGACCCTGAACGACATCATGGACGAAGAGGACAGGTACGACGACAGCGTGACGGTTCGCGTCTTTGAGAGCGAGGCGGCAAGGGACCGCTTCGTCGAGCAGTTGCGACGGGCTTCTCCGGCGGCGCTCGGGATGCCGGAGACGGAGGACGGCTGGCATGCAACCTAGGCCTGATGCCCTTTCCAGAGTTCGAGGTTGCCTGCTGGGCGGTGCTGTCGGTGACGCGCTCGGCGCCCCGGTCGAGTTCATGTCGCTCGGAGAGATCCGTCGCGTACATGGAGGTGCTGGCATCCTGGAGTTCGCACCAGCCTACGACCACGTCGGCGCCGTGACGGACGACACGCAGATGACCCTCTTCACTGCCGAGGGGCTGATCCGAGCCCAGGTGCGATACGCGGGTAGAGGGATCTGCCATCCACCGAGCGTGATTCACCACGCCCTTCTGCGCTGGCTTCACACCCAGGGCGAGACGAGCCCAGCTTTCCCGAAGTTCGACGATGCTTGGCCTGATGGGTGGCTCGTTCAACGGAAGGAGCTGCACGCACGACGAGCGCCGGGGATGACTTGCCTGTCCGCGCTCAAGGCGTCGAAGCAATTTGGCGACGAGGCTCGCAACGACAGCAAGGGATGCGGGGCCATCATGCGAATCGCGCCCATCGGCTTGTTCGTCAGGATCGACGACCATCTGACCGAGGGCACCGCACCCTTAGCGTTCACGATGGCCTGTGAATCCGCCAAGCACACCCATGGCCACGTCAGCAGCACTCTGGCGTCGGGCTTCTTCTCGCTGGTTATCGGCTATTTGCTAAAGGGAGTGCCCCTGATTGACGCAATCAGTCTGTCGAAGGGGTGGGTCGAACGCGCCGAGGACTCCCAGGAGGTCATGGCTGCGATCGACGGAGCCCTCGCGATGGCAGCATCCAACGTGGCTGCCACCGCCGAGACGGTCGAGCTTTTGGGAGCCGGCTGGGTCGCCGAGGAGTCGCTGGGCATCGCACTCTTCTGCGCCCTTCGAGCGGAGAGTTTCGAACACGGTGTTCGACTCGCGGTGAACCACGGCGGAGACTCGGATTCGACTGGGAGTCTGACGGGGCAGCTTCTCGGAACCCTCTGGGGCGTGGACTCAATTCCAAACCGGTGGGTGGACCAGGTCGAGCTGCGGGACGTCATCGAAGAGCTGGCCCGTGATCTCGTCGGCGTGACCCAAGGAGAGTCCGAGGTCTGGGCAGGGCGCTATCCTGGGTGGTGAGGCGCTAAGAACGCCCTCGCCTAGGGGCGAGTCCGTCCTGCCAAGCCCGCCACAAAAGCCCGGTGTACAGCTGGAAACTGCTCCAGCACGTTCGTGGTCGAGTTGGTCCGCGCATCGAAGAACAGAATGCCCACCTCGCTCTCGTTGGCCCCTCGGAAGTCAGCCGCCGGCTTCGAAAAGCGGAGCCCTGTACCGGCCTGCTCGATAGCGGCTGAGAACGCCCGGCGGTACTCCGTGAGACGGGCCAGTTTCGCCGCAGCCGCATCGGGCTTTTCCTTCACGGATGCGTACTGCCTCGTGGAGAGGTAGTAGCCCGTTTGACCGCTGTCGTTCTGACGTTTATCGATTCGGTGGAAGAGGACTTCATCAACGCCTGCCGGCAGCCCGGTGAAGAACACGAAACGGTAGTGGGTCCATGGGCTGCCGCCCAAGTTGGTGCCGCGATGAATCGCACTACCGCCGACTGCTTCGGGACAACGGTTCGCCAGCTTCTCCAAGAACTCGTATTGGACGAAGTCGTGCTTGAAGGCCTCGAAGCCAGAAGCTTCGGACAGGCGAGCAAGAGCCTGCTCCCGTTTCTCCAGGATGTTCGCAACGTAGGCTCGGTAGTCATCGAGGATGTCGCTCTGTGCTGTCTGTGCTCTGAGAAACTCGACCCACGGTCGCAGCTCGACCACCGTATACTGCGCCACGGTCGCAGCTCGATCGGAGCCGAAGTAGTAGCCAGTTTTGAAGTAGATCGGCACCACATCGCTGCCGTCCGCACGTGCGACCTCCAGGTAGCGCTTCAGTTGGTCCCCATGCTGAGTCGTGTCGGTCTTGTCCTCAATGATGAATCGACATTCTCGCTCACCGATTGCCGCTTCCAGGGTGATGTCGATCTTCTTCCACTGTGGCTTTGGACGCTCGCGAAGACGCACTTGCTCCGCTTCCACCTTGCTCCCCCGAGCCCGCTCCCAGAGCCACGCGATGAACGCCTTGCCCAGCTGTTGCAGCTCAGGGTCGTCGTGATCGGCCAGCGCTGCCAACCAACACAGGAAGGCGTCCTGAGAAAGCTCCGAAGTCGCGAAGCTGAAGAGATTGTGGCGAGTCATTGTCGCTGACCCGAGCGGGGCGTCTCATGAAGCACCGCCCTCAAGCACGAGATGTCCTCAAGCTGCTGAGCGGTCGAGCGATTCTTCCTTGCCAGAAGGCCAGGGTGATAAAGAGGCAGGAGCTGGCGTCCGAACCAGGGATGGAGCCTTCCGACGGCCTCTCGAAGCTCAAGTTTGTGCCGCTCCACATTCCGGGTTCCGAGCAGCGCCACCGCGCCCCACGTGACGACGACTCGCGCATCCGCGGCGACGATGAGGCGCTCTAGCCAAGGTCGGCAGTTCCGAGCGATTGGTGCCTTCACGGCGAACTTGCCTGCGTTTTTCGCCGGCAAGCAAAGGGCGGTGTTGGTCACCAAGACGTCCTCCGGCCTCAAGCCTACCGATTCGAGCAGTTGGCGCATGAATCGACCTGTCGGATCCGTCTCAGCATCCACGGTGATCCGCCCCTTATCGGGGTCGAATGTGTCCGCGAGGTTTGGCGCCTCCGCAACCATAACGATCCGAGATGGGCACGTCGTGTCTTTGTGAAATAGGGGTTGTGCCCAACGGCCGTCGGCGTGACGGAACAAGAGCCCGTCGTCACGACAGCGCACGCACGTTGCCGCCTCACTTTGCACGACCTGAAGTTGATGAGTAGTGGCCATCGACCCTGACGCCCGAGCCTCCTGGATGCCTCGCCCTAGAACGCGAGGCGAAGCAGCTGGTCACGAAACGCGGGGTTGGCCACGATCGCATCGGCCAAGATGTTCAGTGTTGTCTCTCGGTCTATCTCCGACCACGCCGGCCCGGGTCCCTTCGGGCCATGGCGTCCACCGATGAACAGCACCGGCGTTGGAAGGACGAGACGGTTGATCCGCACGAAGACGTGGCCATCGTCCGTCTGCATGAACCCGAACTTGATGCCATCCTCGAACTTGGCCGGAGCGGGCTCGACGCGATGACCGTCGCCGTCCAACTCGCCCTTGTTCCAGTAGCGGTCTTGGTCAGCGTGGAGCCGGTGGAAGCTGGTTTCGTAGTGTCCCAAGCGGACAAGCGTGCTGGCGGGCATGATCTCGAAGCAGATCGCATTCGGTGAATCGCCGCAATCGCCCTTTCGTATGGGAGCAGCCGCTACTGGAAAAATGACCACAAGGACCCGCTAAGTCGCTCTCGACCACGGCGTCACCAAACCTAGCCAAGCGAGCGATCTTCGTTCAGCCAGCTTCTAGGCGGCCCAGAACGACTCCCGAGCGCGCGTCACCAGACCATCACCGGCCGGCTTCACGAATCGTTCGCACTTACGCGGCCCGCGGCCTTCAATAACGCCAGCGTCGCTCTTGTGGGCGACTCCATCACGAGCGGGCTGCAAGGCGCCTCCGCAATCCGTAGCGCCACCCGTGTGAGGTCGGCTCGCGGTTCCCAGTACCCGTCGAGCAGGTTCCAGAAGTCGTTCATCGACCCGAGCACGCGCCGGCTGGCGGTGGGAGCATAGATCGCCGTCGCCATGGCTTCGATCTCGGCTTGGACGACCGGAGGATCGACACCGATGCCAGCGAGCACCTGGCGAACCGCCGCTGCCAGCCGTGCGGAGAACGGCTCCGTTCCGGCCGCGGCTTCCAACACGACCGGCAGGAGCGTTGCCTCGCTCACGGCAAGGATGAACTGCTTGCGCCCCACGCGGACCACGTTGCCGTACCAGTCACCCAGGCGCGTCGTTGAAGCGGTTGGCTCAGGCGTCGGGCAGACCTTCAGCCGATTGAGCAGCTTGCTCGTGCAGCGGATCACCACCATGGCAGTGGTGGTATCACATGGGGGCCGCCCTTGTTCACCTCGACGTACCTTGCCCCCATGCGACCACGCCTTGCAGCTCTCGGAGCCTCAATGGTGTCCGGTGCGCTGCTCATCAACTGCGGCGCATCCGTCGGGCGCCCGCCAGCGTCGAAGGCTCGTGCACTCGCAGAGACGCCGAACGGCACCGACCTGCACGAAAGTCATCACGTCCGCTTCGGCCTTCCGCGCGATGCCGATCCGAGGGACGACTATCTGATTGATCGCGGGGCGTACGTTGCATCCTACAACCCGAAACGGGGCGTCGCCAACTGGGTAGCGTGGCGACTCACTGCCGACGATCTGGGGACGACGGATCGCAGTGACGCCTTCCGCGCCGATGATCGACTGCCCCTCGACTTCTATCGGGTGCTCTCCACCGACTACAAGGGGGCGGGATACGACCGAGGTCACCTGTGTCCGTCGGCGCATCGCACCCGCGATGCCAGCACCAACTCGACCACGTTCTTGATGACCAACATGATGCCGCAAGTCCACGCGCTGAACGCGGGCCCCTGGAAGGGTATCGAGACCTACGAGCGCGAGCTGGTCGCCAAGCAAGGCCAGGACGTCTACGTCGTGGCCGGGGGCATATTCCGGACGAACCCCAAAACGATCGGCCGCGGCGTGGCGGTTCCCGCAGCGAGCTACCGCGTGACGATCGTGGTCCGTCCGGGCCAAGGTCCAAGCGATGTGACGAATGCAACGCCTGTCCTTGCGGTCGAGATGCCGAACGACATAAGCGCGAAGGGGCGCCACTGGGCGGAGTTCAGGGTAAGCGTGGACGACGTAGAGCGCGATACAGGTTACGACTACCTATCAGGCTTGCCCGACGAGGTGGAAGCCGGACTGGAAGCCCGAGCTTCTGGCGGACTTGGGACCCCTTGACCGCACAGCTGGACGCCGTCACACTCTCCTTCGGCGCTGGTCTAGCGCCAAACCCTGCCTCGGCTCACCCCCACAGAGCCTTCAGCGGGGCAAAGGGGAGCGTATCCTCGGACCAGTTGATCGAGTTCTTGCACACGTCATGTTCCAGGTGGGGGCTGGCGCGACGTGTGGGGAGAACGATCAATGACTCAGCACAAAGACTTCAAGAAGCTCGTTCGAGAGCATGCCAAGAAGACCGGCAAGTCGTATACGGCCGCCCTCAGAGATTTCGACAACGGAGCCGTGGGCAGCACGCCCCACGAGCACCACGTCAAAAGTTCGCTCACGGGCTCTGCCGCGGTGGAGTTGCTTGCTCGACTTCAGTCCTCGGCTTTTTGCGTGTCGGTCGGCCGCGTTCCAGCCGTGGCGGGCTCAGCCGATCTAGCGACCGCTCAAGCACACGCTCACGAACTCGCGGTGCATCCGAAATTCTTCGCTGAGTCGGGCCTCGTCGAGATGCTCGTTACGCCGGAGGAAATGGAAGCACTCATTGCCGCCGGAGCAGCTCGGAGCCCCGACATCCAGGTCATTCGAACGTTCAAGAATGACGGCACCACGTTCTCTGAGACTTGCCAAGCGTGTCGGCGCTGGATCTGGTGTGGAGACACTGAGCGCGAGACTACGTGCGCTTGCGGTCAAGTTTACAGGGTCGTCTTCGACCTCGCGCCTCAGTTCCACTGGACAGGCTCAGCAGGCCCACGGTGTCTGGATTGCGGTACCCCCTTCCGCATGACCGAGGCGTCGGAGGGGGCGAACCCGTGGCGACCGCTAAATGAATGGCAGATGCGTTGCCATTCCTGTGCCTCGCGGGAGCTAACCATCGTCGCGCATTGCGACTACGAAACGTCTACCCACGCAGGAGCGATGGGCATGTTTCAAGTGATCTCGTTGGTAGAAGACGGCCGTGACCTAACTTACTTGGTAGACAACGGCACCCACTACTTCAGCCTGGAGCAGTTGCGACGCGACCTGGAGAAGAAGACGGGCAATCCCGTCGATCTGACCGAAGTCTGAACGCCATAGCGGTGGCCACGTGAGCTGCTCAGCAACTGTTCGGAAATTCCTAATGGTTGCCGAGCGGCCCAACGACCCAGCTGCACGCGGGAATTCCGCTAGCTTGATCCGCGGTGCCTTGAGTCTACCGTCGTCGATCCGCCTTGCCCATTTCGGCTAGCGTGGCGCCGAGCGCCTGGTCCCGGCGCGCCTTCACCCTTGCGATAGTCTCCCGCTCGTCCTTCCTCTTCGCACTCTCTGCGGCGCGACGGGCCTTCTGTTCGGCTTTCTCAGCTCGTGCCTTCGCCGCCTCCTCGGGTGAAGACCGGGCTTTCACTTGTGCGTAGGGCGGAGGAGCGGCCTTCTTAGCTTCGAGCGCCCGGTTGTGAGCCTGACCACCAAAGTCGATGAACGGCTGGATCGTATCGTCCTCTTTGGATAGCTCGTATGAACCGAGCCCCTTCACGCCCTGCTCGGGTGTCATATTCAGGAGCTGATAGTCTGGCGGATCGGGTGAAGGCCGCGACTCGTAGTTGACGAGCACCGCTTGCTCAAAGGAGCCGTCCAGCGGAATGATGCCCTGGATGAAGACGGTGCTCGGGCCGGAGAGCACGGAGCCTATGCGCCGGATTGCTCGAAGGCGCGAGTGAAACCGATCGACGGCCTGTTCCGGGCTAGTCGCGCCAACGACCATCTGGAAAGTCCCCGTGTGATCTTGGTCGTTGAGGTAACTGTCAAAGAAGAAGCACCCCAAGTAGAGGGACGACTTGGGTGACGCTAACGAGGCCCTCGACGGCTTCTTGGAGCCCTTCCGCGCTGCCATCCACCTCGAATACCACGGCTGCGGTCTTGGTCGAATGGAGGGATCATTGGCACCGATGACGCGGAAAACGGTCACGCGGGAAGAACTGTACGAGCAGGTTTGGACGACTCCGCTCCTTCGCCTCGCCCTGCAATATGGCGTCTCGAACGTGGCACTTGGCAAGACATGCAAGCGGCTGAACATACCCACCCCGGGTCGTGGCTATTGGGCAAGGATAGCCGCTGGCGAGAAGCTGAAGCGACCACCGCTTCCAAAGGCGAGCGCTCGTCAGGAGTGGGTGCGGCTCGAACAAGATCCAACGGTTGAGCCTGTTGAGACCAAGGCCCAGGCGCCGGACGTGGCCGTACCGGCAACCCTGACGGCCGCGCATCCCGCCATCCGCATGTTGGCAGGACTTCTGGCCAAGGCGCCCCTCGACGAGCACCAGAGATTGGCGGTACGTGGAGGATGCCTGGCGGTCACGGTGGACACTCACAAGCGAGCGCTTCTCTTGCTCGATGGGCTCTGCAAAGCGCTCGAATCTCGAAGCCATCTCGTCGAACTTGTTGCGACTGACCAGAAGGAGTTCAAGCTCGTCGCAAGCGCCAACGGTGAGGTCATCCCGTTCTCGCTATCCGAACGGCTGGAGCGAACGGAGCACAAGCAAACTGCGGCGGAGCATGAGCGAGCGGCCACCGGCGAAAGGTCAGCGATTCGCAAGTACGACTATTGGCCGGGTGGGCGGCTGCGCATCGACATTCTCGAAAGTCGCCTTGCTCGCGCCATGTGGTCCGATCTCGACACACGTCCACTCGATCGCGTGCTGGGCCAGGTCATCATCGGCATCGAGGCCGCCGCCGAAGACCGACGACGACTAAAACAAGAAGCCGAGCAACGGCGGCTTGAGCAATTGCAGCGTCAAGCCGAGGAAGACGTGCGGCGCCAACGCCAGGCGGAGGCCCAGGCTCGGGAGCGAGAAAAGCAGAAGCTGGCCGAGTACAAGCGCCTGCTAGCTCGGGACGTCGATCGGGTGGCTGCCAGGTGGGCACAGGCCAAGCTGGTCCGCGACTTCGTCGAAGCCTACGACGCCGCGCTCCCGGTCGTCGCTCGAACCGACATGGCTGTCCGTTGGCTTGAAGCCGTCCGGCGCTACGCCACGAAGCTGGATCCATTGAACGAAGTTGCGGAAATCGCGCTGGAGATCGAGCCGCAAGGCGAGGCTCTCGACGCCGCCTTGGCCGACATGCGGGACTTGGAGGCCAGGGTGAAGAAGGAACAGCAGTAGTCATTCGTTGAATCGGCCGCGGACGCAGACTTCGCCGGGTAGGACATTTTGTGTCCTGCCAGGAAGGCGAGCGCTCTTGACTCACCCGGGCATGGAGGTACTCGTCCATTACCGGACGCTCATTGCCGTCGTCAGTTTCGACTCAGGGAACCAGTCTCCGGCAAGGCAGGGCGTGATGTCGAACGACAAGAAGACGGCGGGGGAAGCTGATGGGCTGGCGAAGGAGGGTCTGAGCGACTCAAACGGTGTGGACATCTACACGCTGAAGCCGATCGCAACGCCTTCCGAAGAGCACGTTTTGCCACGTTCTCTTGGGGGGCGCCTGGCCAAGATCGGGCTAATCGACAAGCGCACCAATGATCGCTTTGGCCACGACATCGATGCGCGTCTGGATGAAGGCCTGCGATCGATCCGCGTCATCACCAACGCACTAAGCGCTGACGGGATCGCGCCGCGAGCACTGGGAACGGTCGCCGGCGACGATGGCAAGAAATACAAGGTAGAAGCGGGCGGAATCATGATTCCGCATCCGGAGATCACGACTACCAAGCTTGCGACCGGTGAGCTGTTGATCCAAGGCAGCGTACCAAACGATGACGTGGTTCGGGCCATGTTGCGTAACTACGCCAAGCGTTCAGGCAAGAGCATCGACGAGTTGGTCCGAACCTTCACGGAATCGGCCAAACATCGGGTTGAAGCGCCACCCGTACTGACCTTCGGCGTGTCGCTCTGGGGCGACGAGGAGTACCGAGCGACAGCGAAGATTGCTTGTAATTTCTTCGCCTATGCAGCCCCGAACCTGTTCTTCGAGCCTACTTTCAACACGATTAGAGAGTTTGTGCTGGACGGCACGCGCCCCCATTCTCCGCTTGTTCAAGCGGTGGAGGTCGAGATTGGCGATGTGCTGGGACCGCTTGACCACCTCGTGAAGGTCGATGTCCATCCCAGCGGCCAGGTGTTCGGGCTTGTGGTCTACTTCGGCGCGCTCGCGTTCGTTGTCAGCCTCGGCGAGCTGCCGCGTTGCGAGCGCTGTAGCTGGTCCTATCGAGTTGATCAGCTGGGCGGCACGTACCGCCTGAACGACGAAGCTGACCTCGGACTGCCGATACCGTCCTTTGACGATGCTGCTGCGATTAGCTACGACGACTACCTCCAGGTCGTGGTGCGTCAGGTCAATAGAGTCCTTCCCGTGGCCCACCGAATTCAGCAAGGCCTCTGGTTGCACCGCATCCTCGAAGAGCCGTTTCGACAATTTTTCGAGGATGTTGGGGAGGGCGAACAGACCGAGGAGCAACGACGCGCTCTCTACGGCAGGCTCGTCATGCGCGTTGTCGAGGAGTTGGCGCCTCAGATTGCCCGAGAATCGCAACGCAGGCGCGAGGCCGTTTCGGCAACAGCTCAGGGCGACGTCGGCTCTACTAGTGCCTCGCACGTTGACGACCCATGAAGGCCAAACCCCGAACAGTCGGTCCAAACCAGGGTGCAGCCGGCGTCAACAGCGCGGACCTCTTGCAGAAGCTCCAGGCGCACTACGACGAGCGCACGAGGCTCAGGCAAGCCGATGACGGGCGAGCGTGGATGGGTCGTCTTGCCGCCCTTGTTGAAGAAGCAGACCCAGCCCGCGCAAGCGAGCTTCGGTTACTTTCCCAGAGGATGACCCTGCCTTTAAGCCAGTCGCTTACGGGAGCGCTGTGGGGGCAGGTTCAGCAACTTGCTTGCGACGTTATGGGTCAGCTGGAACAGCGTTCGGCCGAGCGTGTCGCAGACCTGCAAGGGGGAGATCAGGATGGGGGTCGCGACGCGCCCCCTGCTCCGGAACTACAGGTTGCGCTCGACCTCGTCGCCGACTTTCTTTTCGTTGACGGCATTCGCTTCGCCCAGGGGCTCGACGTTCGACGGCGCATGGCGGGAGATAACCGCGAGGCAAAGCGGGCGTGTTTACAGCTCCTCGTGCCCGCCTATGTTCGGCTCCACGGCAGCGCACGCGAGGACTCCTACTCGTTGACGCCACTTGGGACGATCTGGTGCAAGCATTCGGCTCTCGCACTTGCGCTGGCGGCTGAGTTGCACGACTTCGCAAAAACGACCTTTGGTTCGGGCCGGAACTCCTTCACCTGGGACGAGGTGCGACATGCTGTCCACGTCGATGGTCGCGACCTAGCCGAGCGAGACCTTGAGCTGACAGCTTTCATCTTCTTCTGCATCGGAGTGTGGGGGCGTTCCGGGACGACCTGGAGCCGCCCACCGGCGGAGCAACTCGAAGACTTGCTGGAAGTCCCTGTCACCCGAAACCTATTCCTGCGAGTGCACCAAGATATTCTTCAGCAGCAGCAATTGGCTGGCATGCAAGCGACTTCAGAGACCATTCGAATGGCTAACAAGAGTATGACGTTTCAAGATGCTATACGTCTGGTGACAGGCAGCCCAGGTGACATCAGGTACGACGCCCACATTGCGGGCGTGCGCGCTGCTAAGTACATGGACTGTGGGGCACCTCCCTGGGATCCCGACGGAACGTATCGCCTTGCGCTCGAAGACGACCGCCTAGTAGTCCAGCATTGGTTGAACGGACAATGGAGTGCGGCGCCGATCAGTCCACCATCGTCAAGTTCGCAACCAGTTAGCAGTTCTTCGATGCGGACGGAGACTCGCAGCATTCTCTTCATGGACCTTGCCGGGTGGAGCAAGCTCTCGCCGCCGCAAGTCCTGGCGTATCTAGAGAAAGCGCTGCCCAGGCTGGCTCAGGTGGTGAAGCGTTTCGGTGCCCAACACGTTAACACCTGGGGCGACGCCCTCGTGGCGACGTTCTCCTCCGTGGGCGAAGCGGCCAACTGCGCTCTCGATGTTCGCGATTTCTTTCGCCGGACTTCGGAGGCCGATGGCGTTCCCGAAGGCCTGGTTCCTCGCGTAGCTCTTCACGTTGGTGAAGTGATCATCGCGACGAATCCGCTGATCGACAAGCCCGACATCTTCGGCGATGCCGTCCATCTCGCTGCCCGTTTGGAACCCGTTGCCGGAAAGGGCGACGTCTGTTGCACATCCGAATTCGCTGTGGCCTTGCAAGCGATTCGTGGCATCGGACCAAAGGCCTACTTGCTAGGCGAGGTAACGCTCCCCAAGGGGTTCGGCGTCACCAGACTCTTTGCGGTAACTGGTCCAAACGAACCTCCGCCGATACCGGCTCCGACGAGTGACCCAGGTGTTGTCGCGAATGCGGCCCCTATTCCTGAGCCGCTGAGCGACGACGAAACAGCGGCGCAGCTGCGCGTCCTGCTCCGATCCCTGACCGACAGTTGTATCCTAACTTACGAGAAGATCATCGAACGCTGCCATCCGCTCGTCAGTCGTGAAGCGGTCATGCGAACGCTTCCTTTGGCGGCCAAGGACTTCGACTGGAAGGTCACTATCGGTCGAGAGACCGTCTCCTTCGAGTATGAGATGCCTACCGTCGTTGTTTCCTCGGAGCCCCGACGGGGTTGGTAAACCGTGTGGCAACGCACTCGCGAGTGCGAGGGGTTTCGCCGGCATCAGGCGGACCGAGCCCTATCTAGCCCTGAACGTCTCCGGGGAGCCCTCCGGTTTGACGCGTTACATTATGTCGGTATATTATTGCTTATGCCGACGGTTGGGTCCGCGAAAAAGTACACCATTCCGCAAGGGTTGGGTGTGCTTCGTCCGAGAGATGTCGCCGCCAAGGGCGTCTCACGGACGCGCATTCAGCGGCTTTCCGAGTCGGGTGAGCTGGAGCGAGTGGGGCGTGGCCTCTACGTTCCAGCGGGCGCGAAGATCACAGAACATCACACGCTGGTCGAGGCAGCCACGCGCGTGCCCAGCGGCGTCGTTTGCCTGCTGTCAGCTCTCGCCTTTCACAGGCTGACGACGCAGAGCCCGCACGAGGTTTGGCTGGCCATCGACGTGAAGGCTCGGAAGCCGAGCGCCGACTGGCCGCCGCTGCGCATCGTGAGGTTCTCCGGAGCGGCCCGGGCGTTCGGCGTCGAGAGCCATGTGATCGAGGGTGTTGAGGTGCGCATCACGTCGCGGGCGAAGACAGTGGCGGATTGCTTCAAGTACCGGAACAAGATCGGTATCGACGTGGCTATCGAGGCTCTTCGCGGGTATCTTGGCAAGCGAGGTCGGTCGATGGATGAGCTTCAGCGTGCTGCCGAGGCTTGCCGCGTCAGCCGCGTCATGCGGCCCTACCTTGAGGCCCTTGCGTGACATCGGTACCACCAAAGAATCTGGCGCACTCGGTCCGCGATCGACTGCTCAAACTCGCCAAGGCACGAGGCGAGGACTTCAACTTCGTGCTCGTTCGGTACGCTCTGGAGCGTTTGCTCTACCGACTGACTAAGTCGGCCCACGGCGGGGAGTTCATCCTGAAGGGCGCTATGCTGTTCACGATTTGGTCGAAGCACCCGCACCGAGCTACCAAGGACCTGGACCTGCTTGGCGCTGGCTCGCCCGACCTCGACCGCCTTGCTCAGGTATTCCGCGACGTTTGTGCGGCTTCCGTCGAGGATGACGGCGTTGTCTTCGAGCGCCGAAGCGTCATAGCACGCGGAATCAAGGAGGATGCCGAGTACGAGGGCGTGCGGATCACCCTCGACGGCAAGCTCGGTTCCGCCCAGCTCGCGGTGCAGGTTGATGTCGGTTTTGGCGACTTGGCCGTTCCCTCGCCAATGACGATTGAGTTCCCGACACTGCTTCCCTTTCCGGGACCTGTCATCCGAGCCTATGCCAAGGAAACGGTCGTCGCCGAGAAGCTGCACGCGATGGTCGATCTCGGGATGGCGAACACGAGGATGAAGGACTTCTTCGATCTCTGGTTTCTCTGCCGCGAGTTCGCGTTCGATGGGGCACAGCTTGTTGCCGCTATCCGCAGTACGTTCGAGCGGCGCCAGACACCCATTCCTGCTGCGCTTCCGTTGGCCCTGACAAACTCGTTCGCGCTGGACACCACCAAGGGTGTGCAGTGGTCCGCGTTCCTGGCACGGTCGCGCGTAGTAGACACTGCACTCTCGCTGCTGGAGGTGGTAAACGTCGTCGCGGCATTCTTGGCCCCCGTGCTCGACGCGGCAGCAGGCAAACTATCGAACACGCGCTCGTGGAAACCAGGCGGGCCGTGGGCCTAGCTGGATGCGAAACGGGTCGCAGATAACGTCGGAATATCGTCGGGAACAGCGCTCAACGAACCTCAACGGCAGCATCCTTCATCAACAAATGCCTTCGTTCACGCTCGTTGGGTGCGGCTGGCGACAAGCGCACCCGATTTAGGTTCCGGTACCGCAAGGTGTGGGGGTTCAAGTCCCTCCTCGTGCACTAGACAGCCGGCAGCTAGCTATCGTCGAAGAGTGCCAAGAGCCGTTCGAGGTAGAAGGCTCGGATGCGCTCGGGACGATCGAGGTCCGCCTCCAGCAGCCCCTCGTAGTATTCGTCCTCGTGATGCTCGGACGGGAAGTATTCGATCACGGGTGATGTCTCGAGGGCGTCGGAGTGAAGCCCGAACGTCACCCAAAGAATGTAGTGGTCGAGCACACGCCCCGGTGCGGCCGTTCGTATCTTTGAATGGGTGGATCCATTGAAATCGATGGTGGGCATCTGCAATGACATTTGCAACGGCCTCCGTATCCATCGTCGCCGGGTCGCCGATCCAGGCAGCGAGATCGAGACCCAGATTCCTCAGTTGGAGCCGCACATCAGGCCAGGACACGGATACTCGCCCGCCAGGACCGCGGTCGTCGCGTCGCGTGGTACCCGCCCACTCCAGAAATTCCCCAAACATCACGCGATGCAGATCCAGGATGTCGTGATCCGTCGGCTTGCTGCCGCCGTGCTCGCCGCTTTGAGCTCGATCAAAGACCCAGCGTCGTCCTTTCATCTCACCGTCGGAAAGCAGCTCCTCGATCTCGGCATAGTCCTCCACCACTCCGTGGAGCGTCTCCAGAGGCTCAGTGCGGCGTCCCTGGCGGGCCACGCCTAACGAGCACGTCCGGCGGTGACTCGCCGAAGCGCAGAGCGGAGGACTTCCTCGCTCACTTCATAGCCCTCGACGCGGAGCGACTGTTGGACGCTCCGCACCAGCCGAGCAGGGCCGTCCTTGCCATGCTTGCTTGTGGAACCGACCCGGGCCTTCAGCTCGGTCAGCTTGGTACGGGAAGTCACGCGGGCCATGAACCCAAGGATAGCTCAGCGATGCCGCTGGAGGCCATCAGGTAATCGTCACGGAATTGCCTCCAGCCTTGTCGAAGTGACACGATCGACAGCCAACTAGGGCCTGAATCGCCCTAGACGCGTCGATACGTCCCTCGACCAGTCGCTAGCGCTTCACCGCACAATCGATTCCCCCGGTGCCGAGCGCAGAGCTCGAGCAAGCCGCTGCTTCCAAGAGTCGACGGTGCTCTCGTTTTGCTGCTCGAACCCGACCCATTCGAAGACGTTGCCAAAACTGATCAGATCCTCTGGCGGCGGCAGCTTGCTGTCGGCGATTTCGAAGACCGCTTGGAGGAGCGGCAACGGCAAAGTCGTGGCTTCGGCCAGCAGCATGGCGTCGTACAAGTCCTTGCCGCGCGGATGCATATCCGAATGCAGCCACAGGAGCTTCCACGCCAGTGAGAGATCTTTCGGTGCCACCTGCAGCTCGGCGTGCCGCTCCGGAGTGAGGGCGACGTCGAGCATCTGATGAGCCACCGGCAGGCGCTCGCCAAAGACGAAGTCGAGCTGGGTTGATCCCCAGGGCAAGCCTGGTGCCGTCCAACGGAACACCAGACGCGTTCCCGGAACACGGTCGTACGTCCAAATCTGATCCTGCGCGACCTCGTCGCGCCGCAACTCGACCCCCGCACACTCGCGTGAGGTCACGGCCGTCACTACGGATTCCAGCAGCTCGACGGCGCGTCGATCGGAGATGCTTAGCGTTTCGGGTACGACGACGAAGTCCAGATCCTTCGGCGGCCGCGCCGTCTCGGGAAACCACGCGCACAAGAGCGCACTGCCGCGAAGCACCAAGCGCGACGCAGCTGGGGAATCCGCGAGCGAGCTGAGCACGTGGCCCATGACGTGGCGTTGCAGCGCTCGCCAGGATGCAACCCCGGCAGCCGTTTGAAACGGCGGATCGTCCGGCAAGAGGCCGACCCGAAAGTGCTTGAGCGCGGGATCGAAAACTTTGGGACGGCCCGTGACCGGCGCGCCGCCGGGGCCCTGCGAGGTGGTCGGGTGGGGCTCGGCAACCGGGCGGCGCGGCGGAGAAGGCTGGAGAGGCGGCAATATTTCTGGCACGGGCGCTTCGCGTCCATCTTCACCGCGCTGCCAAATTTTCCACCAGCTCATGTCGACCAGCCTTCGTCGAGACCGAGATTGCTGTCGTAGAGCACGGCCTCGCGATCGACACCCAGGATACGCCAACCGCGGGATGTGAGGGCGGTCTCGACTCTTTCGAATGACTCGAGCGCGCTCGCGAACGTCCGCTGACGCGCGGTGAGGAAGCGCTGCTCCTTGCCGGCGCTGCGAGCGAAGGCGCTCCGCGACAGGTGGACACCGAGCTCCCGGGCAAGGGGCTGGAGCTCCGACGCCTTGCCGTCGTCGAGCTCGACCTTGAAATGAGCTTCGAAGTATTGGGTGTCGGCGGTGACTTCGGGTTTGCCCTCAATCTTGGTACGCAGGAGCTTCATGCCTTGGTGCTCGAGAGCCTGCCCAAGCTCGGCGGCGCGTTTCAATGCCGTGTCGATGCCCGCCGCTTGCCGCCACGACAACATGGGCTGACTCGGGTGCGTGCCTGTATCGAGCAGCACGTGTAGAAAGCGACAGCCGTGCACTCGTGCCAGGGCGGCCAGCACGTCGGGATCCTTGCCCCCTAGCTCGACCGTCAAGTGCACCTCGTGAGCGTCGGCGCTGTCGATCATGGCCCGCACCACTCGTATACCAAGCCGCCGCCTCCGAATCGTCCCCCAATCGTCCCCAGCCGTACCGAGACGAGGCGAACGGTAGCGGACTAACCCCCGAAACCCGGCGTTGGCGTCCGTTCGCTACCCCTCGCTACGCGCCCTCGGAATTTAGGTTCCGGTACCGCAAGGTGTGGGGGTTCAAGTCCCTCCTCGTGCACCGCAAGGTCCTTCGCGCCCTCTTGCGTGTACGTGGAGGGACTTTCCATTGACTGCGTCTCTCCTAGAGAATCAGCACGCTGGACTCAGAACTGGTAGTCAGCCGAAAGGGCTATCGTGCTCTGATTCTTTCCGAGCTCCGGGTCTGGAGTCGTCCCCCCCATCCCGTCGTCCGTCACGCGCGTGCCGTGGCCGGTAACGAAAATGCGCTTGGAGGCGCTGTCGAAACGATACTCCGCGCGCAGCCGAAATCCCCCGCCCAGCGTGTAGCCTGGCGTGATGGCAAACGTGAGATAGCTCGTGTCGTCACTCAGTAGCCGCGCGCCGTTGGTGTCCTTGAACCATTCGAAACGCGCACCCAAGGACAATGCGTTCAGCTTGAGCAATGGCTGGAGGCCGAAGCCGATCCAGCTGGCGTCCGCGCCCGTGACGCCGGCGTGCGGCTCGCTGCCGTAGTTGCCTTGGAAGAAGACGGTCAGCTCGTCGATCGGAATCACCGCGCCCGTCAGGTCGAGCGACAGTCGCTTGTCGTCGTCGTTGCCGTTGCGCTCGGCGCCGAACGTCCCGGAAGCGGCGGCCCAGAATTGCTTGACTGGTGTCACGCCGACGCGAAAGTTCAGGGTCTTGGCGTCATTGTTGTCCGATAGAATCTTGTCCCAGCCGTTGACCAGACCCACCCCGACGTCCAAAGGTCCCGTCGCGTAGTGCGCCTTGAAGCCGGTGTGAGTCAGCGGCTCGGCCCAGGTGTAAAGCAGTCCGCGAGTGATGGTCGGATTGGCCGGCCCTTCGATCACCTCGATGCCCTCATAAGTCACGAAGCGACCGGCGGTCAGCGAGAAGCCGCTGTTGCTGTAGGTGGCATATGCCTCCTGCATGTCGACGAAGCCGGGCAGGCCAGCCACCACGTTGTTGGCCGCTGCGTCCTCGCCGGCGTCGAGCTCGACCGTCATGCTGACGTGCTCGTTCATCGCGTGCCTCAACGCCAGGTGCGCGGCATGCAGCGAAAACTCGTTGGCGCCGTCGTAGGCGCGTGTCACCAAAAATCCGCTCGGCGGCATCGCGGCGTTGGCATAGGTGAGACTGCGGTGGTAGGCCGCCTCCACGTAGCCTGAGACCGTCGTGGTGGGGCCAGCAGGCGTCGTCGATGCAACGCTCACGGGCCCAGCCGCGGGAGCGGGTACCGCCGTCGTGTTTGCGTCGGTCGGCGGCGCTGCTGCAGGCACCGCCGAGGTCGCTGTGGGCGCCGTACTGCGCGCTGCCGCTTCGCTGGTTGGGGCCGGTGGCGGCTCAGACGGCGCGGGCTCGGCTGCCGGCTGGGCCTGCTGAGCTTGCGCGATGCTCGTTGCCAACAGACAAGCGAGCGTGATGGGGGACACGAACTTATTTGACGTCATACTTCTTGTCTCCAGACACGAAAAGGTGCGCTCGCCGACGCGCTGGCCGCTGGAAGCTCTCCAGCTAGCCCGGCGGCACGAGCGCAATGCAAGATGATCGATTTGCGAGGCACGAATATGGAGCTGCCGCGCGCGCTCGAACGCTCACTCAACGTGAGTCACGCGGCGGCGTTAGTCTGCGACAGCGCGCATCAAGATGGCGTTAAGTCGGAGAGCTATTCGTCTGCGAACGTGATTGCCGCTCATGATGCGAGCAACGCGTTCCTGCTCTGCCGGGTGCGGTGGCTCGAAACGACAAGCGCGGCACAGCTGCCCTTGATGTCGCATTGATAGACGAGCCGATAGTCCTGACGGATTCCTGATGCCGCGCGTCTTACCTTGCTGCGAAGCAAATCGCCGGAGCGCAGGTGCTTCTTGCACCTCGAGGGCACGCATGAATCAAGATATCGTCTTCGTGATCCCGACTTATCGGCTCAGGGACGTCGGCACGACCGTTGAGCAATATGACCAGCACTTTTGGAACAACGGACATGCCGTGCGCATGGTCGTATTCGACGACTCGACGTCCTCGACTCAGGAGAAGTATTACCCACTTCTCGAGCAAACCAAGACCCATAACGAGCTGTACTACGTTGGGCCACAACAGAAGGAGCGCTTCCTCGCGCACCTGAGTCGGAGGCTGCGCGACAAGCGACTGGAAAGCCTGCTCCGTAACCTGTTCCGTCCCAGCTACGGGGGCAACCGCAACTACACGCTGATGTACACACTCGGCGAGCTCATGATCAGCGCCGACGACGACATGCGTCCGCACGCGCTGATGGAGAATCGCGTAGAGACGCTGACTGAGCACGAAGTATGCCGCGGCAAGTTGCTGCATGGCCACGAAAATGGCTTCAGCGAGAAGTCTTTCGATATCGTGTCGGCTTTCGTGGATGTCTTGGGCAAGCGCGTGCAGCAGGCGCCGGCGAACTACGCACGTGGCGCGATGTTGATCGACACCGCGATGGACCTCGAGACCAACGCCAGCAAGGGTCTGTGTCGCGAGAACTCGTTGATGCTCGAACAGGGGCCGCTCGACGACCAGGCCGTGGTCAAGGTGGCACAGACGTTCCGTTCTGGCACCCACGATATGGACGCGACGGACTTCATCGAGATGTTCTTCGACGACGAAAGGCAGATCGATCCCGATGAACTCAACCAGCAATACGTGCTGGTCAACTTCCGGCCAGCCGTCACCGACAAGAATTGGCGCATGGACTGCGGCGTAGCCGGCTACGACAACGAGTTCGGTCTGCCCCCTTTCTTCCCCACGCGCCTACGCTTCGAGGACTACATCTACCGCCTCTGGATCCAGCAAGACGGTCTGGCCGCGGCGCACGTGGACGCCGCCCAGCACCACATCAAGAACAACTACATGCGCAATCCTCCGGCCGCCGAGATCTTCAACGAGGAAGTCTCGAATCTGCTCAAGCGCAAGATCAAGGGCTCTGTCAGCCGGCTCGACGACATGGGCATCTCTTTCGACTACGATGGCTCGATCTGCGCAGAGGACGCCGAGCACATTCTCGAGAGGATCAAGGGAATCCACGCCCGAGCCATGCGCGCCGTCCACGCCTCCAACTCCAACGAGCGCCAGACGGCTCTCAACGGCTTCGCCAGCAGTCTGGAGAAGTCGTTCTACGGGTTCGAGCCGGACTTTTTTCAACAGAATCTTGCGCGCATCGTCGATGACGTGCTGAGCGTCATCAGGGGTTCTATGGAGCTTTGGCCCACGCTGGTCGAGATTGCGTTTTTCGAAAAAGCACGCCACGGTCTGCCGGAGTTGCGTGTAGCCAATCAACGCTTGTAGTCCCACGCATGGCCGATTCTCTGTGGCGGCGCTCTGAGCGCAAAAGTGTGGCTGAGCAACGTTTGCATCAAGGGTTCGACCTTAGTTAGCGGCCCCGCTCTCGGGCCTCGAAACCCGTCCTCGCATCACCGCTTCAAGAGCCACGCTACGCGCTCGCGAGAAACCGCATAGTGCACGACCAGCACCCCGGCCCCTGCCATCGCGTGGGGCACCTTCCCGAGTCGCCAGGTGGCCCAAAGCGCACCGCCAAAGAACGCTGCTTCGAGCACTAGCCGCAGCGGGCCCGCAATCGGAACCGGCGCGCGTCCGGACCTGCTCCGATCGCCCGGCACCGCAAACGTTCCCCACGCGGCGGCCGCGACCAGCGGTAACAGCCCTGCCAACACGTAGCGCAGCGCTCCCTCGCCGGCGCTGAAACCCCACGCGCCAAACGCGAAGAGCGCCGCGAGCTCGAGCACGAATCGAACGGTGAGATTCAGCGTTTGCACGGCGCGGCCCAATCATACCCAAGCGGGGAACCAATGCATCCGGTCGCGGTAGCCACTTACGTCAGCCCTGCGCGGTCGCCTTCGTGACCCGCGGTGTAAGGGCGAGCCCGGCGCAGGAAGGAGCACGGCCGCGGCGCCGGAAAGGCGGATGCGCGTAACGTAAACGCTTCGAATCGCTACGAGCCGCATCGTTTGCGCGATTCGCGAGCCACGTGCAGCCGTTGCGCCGACGAATAGGACGGTCGCCGTCGAGCGCGGTGATTCGACGACGAGCCGAACACTCGGGAGAGTGGACCGGCACCGGTCCAGTTATTGCTCAGCAGCGTGACGCCTCGCAAATCTCGCAGGCGAACCCAAGGAGAGGCGATGACGACCGAATCGAAGTGCCCTGTCCACCACGTTGCCGGCGGCGGCACCTCGAACCGCGACTGGTGGCCGAATCAACTTAGGCTCGAGCTTTTGCATCAGCACTCCGAGAAATCGAATCCGATGGGCGGCTGCTTCAGCTACGCGGACGAATTCAAGAGCCTCGACTTCGCGGCCTTGAAGAAAGATCTCGCAGCATTGATGACCGAGTCACAAGACTTTTGGCCCGCAGATTTCGGTCACTACGGGCCTCTATTCGTGCGCATGGCTTGGCACAGCGCCGGCACTTACCGCACCGGAGACGGCCGTGGTGGCGCCGGCCGAGGCCAGCAGCGGTTTGCTCCTCTCGATGCTTGGCCGGACAACGTCAATCTCGACAAGGCGCGACGCCTGCTTTGGCCGATCAAGCAGAAGTACGGCCGCAAGATCTCGTGGGCCGACCTGATGATTCTCACAGGCAACGTGGCGCTCGAGTCGATGGGCTTCAAGACTTTCGGTTTTGGCGGCGGTCGCGCGGACGTCTGGGAACCGGATCAGGACGTGTACTGGGGTGCCGAGAGGGCGTGGCTGGGCGGTGACCAGCGCTACTCGGGCGAGCGCGACCTCGAAAATCCGCTGGCGGCGGTTCAAATGGGCCTCATCTACGTCAACCCGGAAGGTCCCGGAGGCAACCCCGATCCAATCGCCGCCGCCAAGGACATCCGCGAAACCTTTGCGCGCATGGCTATGAACGACGAAGAAACGGTAGCGCTGATCGCGGGCGGCCACAGCTTCGGCAAGACGCACGGCGCCGGGCCGGCGACGCACGTCGGTCCCGATCCCGAGGCGGCTCCGATCGAGCAGCAAGGCCTCGGTTGGAAGAGCAGCTTCGGCACGGGAAAGGGCCGCGACGCCATCACCAGCGGCCTCGAGGTCACCTGGACGACCACGCCCACGAAGTGGAGCACCAACTTCTTCTGGAACCTGTTCGGGTACGAATGGGAGCTGACCAAGAGCCCAGCTGGCGCTCAGCAGTGGACCGCCAAGGGCGCCGCCGCCCTGATTCCGGACGCGTACGACCCGTCCAAGAAGCACCCACCGACCATGCTCACCACTGATCTGTCGCTGCGCTTCGATCCGGTCTACGCGAAAATCTCGCGGCGCTTCATGGAAAATCCGGAGCAGTTCGCGGACGCTTTCGCTCGCGCCTGGTTCAAGCTGACCCACCGAGACATGGGTCCGCGCGCGCGTTACCTCGGGCCCGAAGTTCCGGCCCAAGAGCTCATCTGGCAGGATCCGATTCCACGCAACAATCATCCGCTGATTGACGAGCAGGACATGGTTGCGCTCAAGGCCAAGGTCCTGGCATCAGGGCTGTCGGTCTCGAAGCTGGTTTCGACTGCCTGGGCCTCAGCGTCGACGTTCCGCTGCTCCGACATGCGTGGGGGCGCGAACGGTGCGCGTATTCGCCTCGCCCCACAAAAGGATTGGGAGGTCAACCAGCCCGCGCAGCTGGCGAAGGTGCTCGAGACCCTTCAAGGCATCCAGCGCGAGTTCAACGCCGCTGCGGCTGGAAGCAAGCAAGTCTCGCTCGCGGACCTGATCGTCTTGGGCGGCGCCGCAGGCATCGAGCAAGCGGCTCGAAACGCCGGGCACGAGCTGACCGTTCCGGTCACGCCAGGACGCACAGACGCTGCGCCGGAGCAGACCGACGTGGAATCTTTCGCGGTGCTCGAACCCGTCGCCGACGGCTTTCGCAACTACCAGAAGGCCAAGCACGCCATGCTGGCAGAAGCATTGCTGATCGACAAGGCGCAACTGCTGTCGCTGAGCGCGCCTGAGATGACGGTATTGGTCGGCGGCCTGCGCGTGCTGAATGCCAACGTGGGGCAGGTCCAGCACGGTGTGTTCACGCAGCGCCCGGGAGCGCTGACCAACGACTTTTTCGTGAACCTGCTCGACATGGGCACGCAATGGACGGCCATGTCGGGCAATGAGCTGTTCGAAGGACGAGATCGCAAGACGGGTGAACCAAAGTGGACTGGCACCCGCGTCGACCTCGTCTTTGGCTCGAGCTCTCAGCTGCGAGCGCTTGCGGAAGTCTACGCAAGCGCGGACGCGGAAGGGCAGTTCGTCCAGGACTTCGTCGCTGCCTGGAACAAGGTGATGAACCTCGATCGCTTCGACCTTCGGCAAGCGTGTTCGTCCGAGTTGAACACGTAGCCTCGAACGCAATGACCCGCAGTACGGGCCACTGCGGTTCGGCGGTGCGGACCGCGATCCTTAGGCGGCAAAGCGTCGAGCCTGCCTGGCGTCAGCTCGGCACACACGTGAACGTCGCTGGGTCGCAGATTTGCGAGCTGCAGTCGCGGCCATCGCGACACGCGACGCAGCGGCCGCTGAGTTGGTCGCAGTGCTGGCCGGAGCAGTCGGTGTCCTTGCGGCATTGGACGCAACCGCTGCCGTCGCTGGCGCACAGGTGGCCGAGCGGAGAGCTGGCGCATTCGCCATCTTCGTCGCACTGGTAACAGACGTGTCGCCGCTCATCGCAACCGTGGGCGGTAACGGGGCAGGTGTCGTCCTCCACACAGGTCTGTAAGCAGCGATTCGCCAGCGAGTCGCAGGCGGAGCCGTCGTGGCAATCCGCGGTGCTGACACAGGCGACGCAGCGGTGCCTGGTTGGCTCGCAGCGGGGCAAGCCGTAGGCGGCGCAGTCCGGGTCTGCGGCGCACTGAACGCATTGTCCTTCCGCGCAGTGCGTGCCGGCCGAGCAAGCGGCGAGCGTGCCACAAGGCGCGGAGCCGCCGCCGCCGAGACCGCCGCCGCCGAGACCCGCCGTCGTGCCGCCTCGAGCGTCGGAGCCACTCGAGCCGCCCGATCCTGCCGAGCCTCCGACACCGCCGCTCGCTGGCGTGCCGCCGTCGGAGCTGCCGCCGTTCATCGAGCTCGAGCCACCAGCGCCTGCTCCGCCCGCTTCCGTGTCGAAATCGAAGCGCCGATCGCAAGCTGAACCGAAGAGCCCAAGCCCCAGTGCCAGTGTGGCGCCCAACGCACGTTGAGCGCGTGCTGCCGCCAGCGAGATCACGGCTCGGCCAAGAGTTTCTTCGCTTCGCCAACCGCGAAGCCGTGCGGATAACGCTTCAGGTAGCGCCGTGCTTCGGCCGCTCCGTCCGGCGTGGCTGCCAAGAGCCGCATACGCTCGACCATCGCATTTTCCGCCAGGGGACTGCCGGGAAAACGGCTCATCAGGTCTTGATAGGCACGGAGGGCGCCGCTGGGATCGCCCTGCCGACCCTTAGCGACGCCCTCCGCAAATAAGTCGTTTTGCGCGGTGAGCGCCGAGGCGCGCTCCGCTTCTGTCGTCGGCGCCGGCGCCGATGCCGACGCTGGTGGACGGACCTCGTGCTTCTGCGACGCGGCTCCCGCGTGTGTGGCTGGCGGTGCCGCATCGCTCGCCTGAGTCGTGTCAGCAGCGCCCGAGCAGTCCGTGGGCCACACATCGCCTGCCTTGACGCTAATGGCATTTTGGCTGGCGATGCGCACCTCGACGGCGCCCTCCGTCACCTCGAGGCGCGTTCGCGTGCCCGCGCCGCAAGCTTCGGGCTGCTCGACGACTCGAAGGCGGAAGCGGGTGCCGCGCACCTCGACCTCTGCGTCGGGCGTATCGACGATGAAACGTTGCGCGTTCGTGAGCTTGGCAACGTGCGCCACGAGCTCGCCGTGCTGGAGCGAAAAGCGCTGCGTCGAGCCCTGGCTTTCTACGCGGAACGAGGTGCGCCCCGCCAGGGTCAGCGACGTTCCCGTCGAAAACTGAAGGGCGGCGCCGCCGTCCGCCGGCGTATCGATGCGCTGCCCCGACTCGATCGGCGCGCGCGCGGTGAGCTGCTGCTCGCCTTCGGTGCGCGCAAGCGCGGCACCTTTTCCAGAAGGGGTCACGTCGATGGCAACCGGAGCCGCCGCGACTACCGATCGCGAACGCCACTGGACGAGCTGTGCACCGACAATCGAGACCGCAGCGGCGGCGGCAAGCGAGCCGCCGAGCATCACCCACCGGCGACGGCGCGTGCGAGCGAACATTGCCCGCTGGATGGTCGCGATACCGCGCGCCTCGTCCCCCGCGACCACGGTCGTGGCCGGCAGACCTTGCTTGAGCAATTTTGCAGCTGCCGCTGCATAGCGCGGAGTATTCATTCGTCCTCCGGGTAGTTCTTCAGGAAGCGCGCGAGGGCTTCGTCCCGCTTGATGCGCTCGTGTATTTCGCGCCGGCCGCGGACGAGACGACTTTGGGCGGCTGTCAGCGACGCACCGGTGATCTGTCCGACCTCTTTGAGGTCGTAGCCGTACACGTCGTGCAGCAAGAATGTCCAGACGCGGTCCTGGTTCATGCCTTCTAGCTCGGCGCGGACGCGCTGGATGGCTTGGCGAGCCGCCACGGAGCCCGCGTGGCTGCGCGTCGTCTGTAGCAGCTCTTGCGGCTGCTCGTCGACGAAGAGCCGACGTTCGATGCGCCGGCGGCGAATCGCGCGGTACGTGGCTCGAGCGGTCACGATCGAGATCCAGGCGTCTAGCGGGCAGTCGCCGCGAAAGCGGTCGATCGTGCTGACCAGCTCGAACAAGGCGCGTTGCGCGACGTCTTCATAGTCGCCGTCGCGGGGGCCAAGCAGCCGCAGCAGCGTTCTGTCGACGATCGGCCGTACGCGGGCATAGAAAGCGTTGCTGAGGGTGGTGTCGCGCGCTTTGAGGCCGGCGAGGAGCGTGCTGTCATCCAGCTCGGGCGGCCCCGGACGCTCGCTGTCGCCGACGGCGGCGGGCACGAGCATCAGTGGGGCGCGGCGGGCGGGGGGCATACAGGCTCGTTCTAAGAGTGCAGCGAGGCCGGGAGGAGCAGGCAGAACGAGCTAGAAGCGCGTTCGAAACCCGAGTTCCGCTGTGAGACGAAACGGAGGAACCACGGCAACCCGGTTGTGATGCGTGTAAATCTCGGTTTTTCCGAGCATTGCCTCCACGCCGGCTCCCAAGAACAGCCCGGCACCTTGGGTGAACCGCCAGCCACCTTCGGCTACCAAGTCCGCTCCTGCCTGCCACCGGCTGCGCCGGTCCTCCTCGATGTCGTCCTCGGAGAGGTGCGACATGTCGAAGTAGCTCGCAAAGGCGTCGAGCCGAGCGCCTACCTCGAAGCTGGACGATTCTGGGAGCAATGCCAGCGCGAGCCCTCCGCCCATGAGCGCGGTTCGCGTGCTGGCCTGAGCCGCGGGAAGGTTGCCGCTGCGCCCGGCGATGAACAGCCGCGCCCAAATCGGACCGGTCAAGCCCCAACGAAGCCCCGCGCTCGCTCCCATGCCCCCCGCGGGCCCGTGCAACCCCGAGCTGACAATCGCTCCGAACTCTGCCAGCCGACTGGCGCGACGAACGGAGCGACCAGGCGCCGACTCGTCTCGCGCCGGAGAAGGAACTTTGGCAGCGGCGCTGGGAGGAGGCCGTTTGGCTACGGGGGGAGCCGGCGTGTCCGGTACCGGTTGATCGTCGTTCCCACCGCCCGCGTACATCGTCGCGACGGCGAAGCCAAGTAGCCGCCCTCGCTCGGCAATTTCGTTGCGGATACTGCCGCGGCTCTCGCCAAAGGTGATTTCTCGATCGAGCCAGCGTTTCTCGCGGGAGAGGTAGCAGTGCAGGCGTGCCTTCTGGCCCTCGGGCGAGAAGCTCAACTCCACCACACCCTCTACTTCCGCCGCCTTCGCCGCTACGTCCTCATCGAGTGGATCGGTCGCTGCGATTTGCGTTTGAATCTGCGTATCGTTCCCGAGCACCCGCTGCACGGCTTGCTGAAACGAGGAGATCATCGCGGTGCCGCCACACAGGCCAGGCTCGCAGGTGTCAAGCTCCGGATTCTGCGCAACGACGATGACGAGCAGGGTAGCGGCTAGCAAGCAGGTAGAACTTTAAGACGCATGGTGAGCGTTGTCTGCCTGATCCTGACATCGCCGCGGCACCCACGTACCATGCAGCTCACGCTTAGCTCTTGGCCGTTGGCGACAGTCGGGCTCTTCGCAGCGACGCTCGGGGCGTGCGCTGGCAGCGCTGGCTCGTCGAATCAAAATGGCGCCGATCGTGGCGGTACGGACGCAACCGGCGGCACGAGCGCGGCGGGTAGCACTAATGGTGGCGCAAGCTCTGGTGGTGGCGCAAGCTCTGGGGCGACGTCCGTAGCCGGCGCGGGGAGCGGCGACCTGCCCTGCGAAGTTCAGGCTCTCTTGGCCAGCAAATGCCAGGTTTGCCACCGCGCCGACCCGCCCGGCACGCTCTTTACGAGCGCCGACTTCCAGAAGCCGAGCAAGATCGATCCCTCCAAAACGGTCGGACAGGTCGCAGTGGAGCGTCTCGCCCTCACCACGAATCTGCGCATGCCTCCCGCACCCCTTGCCGCCGCGACCGCCGACGAAATCGCTGCGCTCTCCGCGTGGGTGCAGAGCGGCGCCACGCCCGCGGGCTGTGGGCAGCCGGTCGCTGTCGGGCCCGATCCTTACGACACGCCGCTCGTGTGCACGAGCATGAGCAACTGGACCGGCGGCAATCGCGAATCGCCGCTGATGCGTCCGGGTGGCGCCTGCGTCGCGTGTCATCAAAAAGAGGGCGAAGGTCCGCTCTTCGCGGTCGCGGGCACTTTGTTTCCAACCCCGCACGAGCCCGACGACTGCAATGGCGTTACGAGCACCGCCGGCGCGCAGGTCGTCATCACCGAGGCCAACGGCACCGTGCACAAACTGAGCGTCAACCAGGCCGGCAACTTCTTCTTAGAGACGCGCACCTTCGCCTATCCGTACCAGGCCAAGGTCGTTTACCAAGATCGCGAGCGCGTTATGGTCGAGGCGCAGAAGAGTGGCGACTGTAACGACTGCCACACGCAAGACGGCCGCGAGAACGCGCCTGGTCGCATCTTCTTGCCCTGAGCCAACGAGCTAGGAGTGCTCCACGACGGCCTGGTCGAATTCGCGGCCGACGCCGTCGATGGCGTGTAGCGTGAGTCGTGACCCTTGCACTTCTCCATACAAGAAGTGCAAGACCGCTTCGGAGAAGGCCGTCGATGCGCCCGAGCCGACGGGGCGTGTCCCTCGACCGCCCCCACCGCTCACGACGTACACCACCCCTGCCATGGGCCAGAAACGCTCGTAGTCGTGCTCGTGTCCGCTCAAGACCAAGTCGACGTGATACCGCTCCAGGATAGGAACGAAGTACTGCACGAAGTCGCCGTTCCCGCCGTGCTCGCCAGACGAGTACGGCGGCCGGTGGCCGAACACGATGGTCCAGGGCAGGCGATTGGCTTTCAGATCCTGCTCCAGCCAATCGGCCTGTTTGGTCGAAATCTGCTCCGTGTCCAAACCCACGAAGTGCACGGCGCCGCGGTCGAATGAATACCAGCGCTCTTGGTAGCCGTTCGTGGGCAGCACGAACGCTTGCCGGAAGGGTTTGGCGTCATCGGTAGCGTAGTCGTGGTTTCCCGCCACCGGGTATGCCGGAAAGCTCTTCAGAATCGGTGCGTAGACTCTGAAGAAGTAAGTATCGATTTCCGATGCTCCTCCGGATTCGTAGGCCAAGTCTCCGAGGTGGAGCACGAGCTGGAATGGCACGGTTTGCATCTGCTCGAAGACACGCTCTTGATCGCCGTTTCCGTCACCGCTGTCTCCGAAGGCGATGAACCGCACGGGAGCGTTCACGCCCGGCGCAGGTGCAGTGACGAAACCAGCGCGCGCCGTGACGCCGGGAATCGCGTAGCAGTACGTGGTGTCGGGCGACAGACCTTCGAGTGACGCCGTCAACGTGGCCATGCCGTCGGGACTCGCAGGCGAGTCGCTGCCGACGCTCGCCGTGAGCACATGCTGGCCTGCCGGCGTCGTGACTTCGACCGATAGCCCTTCAGCAGATGGCGCGCTCAGCGCGACGATGACGCTCGTATCCGTGAGCTGCTGCAGGTACGGATTGCGGGTGAGCCAGCTGGCAAGGGCCCGCCCGTCGCCACACTGCTGCTCGAGAGTCGGTTCCAGCGATGACCTGGATGCCAGAGGTTGGCTCAAACTGCCGGTCTTTTTGGCCGCGAGCTCAGCGAGCCCGGAGGAACAGGCCACGAGCAGCCCGCTGAAGGCGAGAGAGGCTCTCAGGTAGCGCATGACGGTAGGAAAGCTGTGTCGCGAGTTGTCACCTTGCAACTAGCTACCTTGAAATTTTTCCAGATCGCGACACGCAAACTTTGCGTCGGACAGCTGCGATGGATCTTCTGGTGTGGGCCGCGCACCCGCTCGGTGCGTCGTTGGGCTTCGCTTCAGAGCGCTAGCCGATAGCCAATCGAGCTGCTGATGACGTCCGCGGGGGCCGTGACGCGAGGATTCTGAAAGTAGTCGATGATCAACGTATCGATCGTGGTGAGCTCGGCGTAGAGCCCATGCGCTCGCGCGAGCCCTCGCCGCGGTAGCCATTGCAGCTCTACGCCGACGTGAGCGCTCGCGTGGCACGCGTTGGGCGGGTAGTAGTCGTCTGGATAGCGGTCTGGCGGCACCAAGAAATAGTCCGCGCCCCACGTGCAGAGCGCACCCAACCCCGCATAGGCAGGTAGCCAGCGCACGCCGTGAGAGCTAAAGCTCAGAGGACGCACCTGCAACGTGAAATGCAGCGAGTGCACGCTGCCGCCGAGCGCCGCTGGAACATAGCCGTAGAGCACCGCCACATTCAGCAAATCATGTAAGGGGGCGTAGCCAACACCCACCGTAAAGGTGCCAGAAAAGCCACCCGACTGGAGCTTGGCAAAGTCCGGAACCCAGGGCCCGAGCGGGTCTGTAGGTGACGCAGGCGCTGTCCGGCGCTCGGCGCCGGCAGCCGTAGTCATTGCCAGCAGGGCGGCGAGGATCCGCAAGCTAAGGCGGCGTCTCATCTGTCGATGTCTCTCGCTCGAGCGACTGCGAGAGGCAGCCGTTTGCATCACACAACTCCTCGCTGACCTGCCCTGAAGACAGGCTAACGATCGAGAACTCGTGCGTCTTTCTGAACGTGCCGAGCTGGAGATTGGGGACTTGGTGCCACTCCCCGAGCTCGAAGTCATCGAGGTGGCCGTGAACGATCAGAGCGATGGGGTAGGTGAGCAGAAGTCGTTCGTAGAAGGCGCTGTCCTCCGACCCAGCAAGCTCATCGGGCGCCTCGGGGTTTTGGTGCGTCACGAGGACGGCCCACTCGGCGCCCTGCAGATCGGCAAGCTGTGTCTCGAGCCAGGCGCGATCGGGAGCTCCGCCGTCGAACTCGAGCGAGTTCGAGTTGAAGCATACGAACTTGTAAGCGCCGTAGCGAAAGGAGAAGTCGAACGGGCCGTAGAGGTCTCGGTAGACGGCCTTGCCGTTGCTGATCGCGTCGTGATTTCCGATCACGACGAACGCGGGTACGCGTAGGCCCGAAAGCGCCCGCGCGCTCCACTGGTATTCCTGGGCGAGGCCGTAGTCACTGATGTCTCCGGCGTGAACGACGAAGTCCAGGTCTGCAATACGATTGATGACCGCCACCGCTTCCCACAGCTCGTCGTACGCATCGTGCGAATCGCCGAGCGCCACGAAGCGGATGCTATCCGCCGAACGTGGCGTCTTCAGGCGTTGGCTTGCCGTCGTATTGAGCTCGTGCTGATCGACGTCCGAGCCGAACGGCGTCGGCGTCATGCAACCCGTGAGCGACAACCCAGTCGCGAAGGCCGCTAGCCAAGGGGCCAGTGAGAACATCGATCGGCCTGTTGCAAGCGTCGCGCCGGACTGGCGCGACCACCCTTTGGGTCATGCGGCTGAGCTGGGCTTGATGGGCGGCAACCCGCTGCGTCGTGCTTTTGCGTACTGTTGAACGCGGTATTGAATCTTGCGCACGCTGATGCCGAGCACGCGGGCCGCCTTGACGGTGGAGCCGCCGTTGGCTTGCAGGGTGCTGAGGATGGCGTGGCGCTCCAGCTCTTGCAGGCTGGCTCCAGGGACGCGGGGACCGGAGCTGACGGGCGAGAGAGCGCCCACGATACTTTCCGGTAGGTGACACTGTTCCACCACGGGGCCATTGGCCAGCACGACCGCGCGCTCGATCACATTTTGGAGCTCGCGAACGTTGCCCGGCCAGGCGTAGCTCACCAGCGCCGCCAGGGCGGCGTCATCCAGCTTGCGCGCGGGCCGGTCGTTAGCCAGCGCGTACTTTTCGAGGAAGCTCGTTGCAAGTAGCGGAATATCGGTAGGACGCTCGCGCAAGGACGGCAAATGCAGGCCGATCACGTTCAGCCGATAGAACAGATCTTCGCGGAACGCGCCCTTGGCGACTTGCTCCCGCAGATCGCGATTGGTCGCGGCCACGATGCGCACGTCCACTTTGATCGGCTCGTTCCCTCCGACGCGCTCGAAGGTACGCTCTTGGAGGAACCGCAAGAGCTTCACTTGCACCGCGTGAGACAGCTCGCCCACCTCGTCGAGGAACAGTGTCCCGCCGTTTGCCTGCTCCAAGCGACCCTTGCGCTGCTGTGAGGCGCCCGTAAACGCGCCTCGCTCGTGCCCGAACAGCTCACTCTCCAAGACGCCGTCTGCCAGCGCGGCGCAGTTTACCCGTATCAGCGGCCCCCGAGCGCGTGGTGAGCCTTGGTGCAGGGCTTCGGCGACCAGCTCTTTGCCGGTACCCGACTCACCGGTGATCAGCACAGTCGCCTTGCTACTGGCGACGCGGTTGACGGTTTCGAGGACCGCCTTGATCTCTCGCGACTCTCCGAGCAGGCGCGTCGGGGCGGGGGGGAAGTGCGACGCGGCCTGGCGGCGAAGCTCTCGCGCGTTCAAGGCTTTCTCGACGATCGCGAGCAAGGTGTCGATATCCACGGGCTTGCACAGAAAGTGGAACGCTCCCGAATGCATGGCCTCGACCGCCGTCTCGACGTCTCGATAACCGGAAACCAAGACCAACTGCGCATCGGGATCGCGAGCTCGAATGGCCTTCAGCAAATCCAGCCCCGACATGCCCGGCATCATGAGATCGGCGAGCGTCAGATCCGGCTCGAAAGTCTCGAGTAGCTTGAGCGCCTCGAAGGCATCGCAAGCCGCCGTGACCTGATAGCCAGCTTGCTCGAGCGCCTTGCCCATGGCGTTGCGCGCGCTCGCCTCATCATCCACCAACAAAATTCGCCCGCTGTACATGGTGAAGGTCCTTAAGCATGGGCTGTGCCGGCCTGGACTTTCGTGGGGATTGGGCGCCCTCGGCAAGCTGGGGTGCAGAGAATGCGCCGGGCGGCCGCAACGGGCGCAATTCGTGCGCCGGCGGCGGCTCAGTCGCTCCGGGGCCGTTTGACGGATCGATGACAGGTCCCGCACGTGACCAGGAGCTCGGCGTAGAGGGCTCCGCGCGCCTCGCTGTCGGCTAGCTGCGGGGCCTTGGCGACCAACCGAGCGAGGTCCTCTGCCGCGCTTCGACCTTGCGAGCCCTCGTCCGCCAGGAGCCGCTCTGGCAGCGGGCTCGTTGCCATTGCCCGCGCGCCTACGGTCCACGCTTCGACGGACGGCACCACCAGCCCCTCCCAAAGTCGATCGCTGGCCCACTGATGCCGGTTCATCCAGGCTTCTACCGTCGTGCCCGTGGTGGGTGGGGGCTCGTTCGAGACGTCCGGCCCCCCGAGCCGCTGATGACAGTCTCCGCAAGTGACTCCCAAATCCGCGGTCCCGGCCGCCGCTTGCGCCAGGCTGGTCGCGCTACTGACACGCCGAGCCGCCGCCTGCATTCGCACGACGAATTCTCGCCAGCTCGCGGGCACCGTCTGGTCGATTTCGATGATCGACAGGACTTTCGCGGGACCGATCGCTTGTTCAGGTCTCCCGGCCAGAACCGCCTGGCGAATCAACATGGCGTCATGAAAGTGTGCGTGCATCAAGCGATCGACGCTGGCCGTTGCGGGAGGCATGTCGGGCATCCGCCGCTGTTCGTCGGACAGATCTTGCGTGGTATCTGCGGGCGCCGGTGGTGCTGCTTGCGGGGCGGTCCGCGCAGCGGCCTCGTGTTGGGGCGCGGCCGCGGGTGGGGGTGAGCCACTGCACGAAGCCAGTCCCAACATCATAGCAAGTGGAATCACGCGCTGGCTGGTCATGTCGCGAGTTACAGCAACTTCCGTTCCGCGATTGCGACCCTTGACAGTGCCGACTCCGATGCTGACTCTGACAATGCCCGGAGGCCAGTGCGCCGGGCGAGGAGAGGTTTGTCATGAGCTCCGCTCCGCCGGTATGGAATTGGATCGTCGCGGGTTTGACGGCGCTCGCGGCCGGCGGCTGCGCCGGCAATAGTCTGTTGCAGGCGCCTCGCTGGGAACCAACCGGGACTCCGCTAGCCGCTTCGTCGGTGGACGACAGCATTCTGTGCCGTGCCATCGCCGAGCATTTCGTCGCGTTGCCGACGGTTGATCCCAAGTGGTCGAGTGGCGGCACAGCGGTCGGTCCTGCTCCGAGCGCCGGTCGCTGGTGGGTGAGCCATTGTTCCGCGACATCCCACGGCGCGGAGCTCGTGGTGGCTTTGCGCGGCCCGGGTTGGTATTGGGTCGACCAGAGCAGCAGCGGAATCCAGGTACGCCAACAGGTACCGTTCGAGATGAGCCTGCAGGTGACAGGGCGGCTGCGCGAAGCCGCGCGAGACGGCGTGCTTTCGCTGTGGTTCACCCCTTCTGCACAGCCTGTCGTTCAGGTTACGGCGCCGGCGGCGCTCGATGTTGCGCCCGTGAATGCGTGGGGCAACTTCCTCGGCTGGGTACCCGGTGTCTCACCGGCGCAGGCCGCCGCTCGACGCTTCAAGCAAGACCTCACGCAGGCCCTTCAGTCGCAGGTTCAGGCGGGCGCCACGTTCACCTACGACCTACGTTCGGGCCAAGCAGACACGGCGCTCGGACAGCTTCCCCCCGGCAAGACACCTAGCGCGGCGCTGAGCGATGAGCCCACGTGGTCCATCAACGAACGGCTGCTACTCGCGCCCGATGGGGTGCAGGTGCTCGGGCCCATCGACCCGGGAGCTTTGACGATGAACCTGATCGTCGAACAGGGGCCAGGAGTCAGCTACCGCGCTCTCTGCCAGCAGGCTTTGCGCGAAAACTACCCAGCCATCCGTGACGGCGCGTTCTCCAGCGTGCCGCAGTCGGCGTGGCTTCTGAGCAATACCGTTAGTGGACTCGGCGAGCGCACCAGCCCCCTCCGCGTCGAAGGCTGCAAGGTGTACCTGGTCGTCTCGAGCTCGAGTAAGGCGTATACGCTCGCCTCACTCAGAGTCCGCAGCTGAAGCGACCCGCAGCGCGTCAGGCAGGCCGTTCGACGATATGCCGGATATCCTCGCCGCGCTCCGTATAGAGAGCCATCTCCGCGATGTTGGTGGCATGCTCCGCGATGCGCTCCAAGTACTTGGTGACTAACAACGTGGCGAGGGCATTGTCCAGCGCCTCCGGCCTCTGGCTCATCTCGTTCCGGAGCTCTTTGCCGAGCGCCACCAGCGCTGCCGTTACCGGTTGGTCTGCCGTACAAGCCTCCTGCGCTTCAGCCACGTCTCGACGCACGAACGCGTCGAGCGAGTTTCGCAGGATACGCACCGCCGCTTCTCCAAGCGGTACGAGGTCTTGCTCGGCCCGCAGGCGGAGGGGGTCGAGACCCGCGACAGCCTTCGCAATGCTGACCGCGAAATCACCGATCCGCTCGAGATCGGTCACTATCTTCAATACCGCGGCGACGAAGCGCAGGTCCGAAGCTGCGGGCTGCAGTAGCGCGAGGACTAGCACGCAGTGCTCATCGAGCTCGCGCTCCAGGGTGTTGACCTGCTTGTCACCCGTCACCACGGCGGCCGCCGCGGTAGAGTCCCGTTTGACGAAGGCGTCGAGCGCTCGTGCCACTTGTGCGTCCACGGCGCTGCCCATCTTCACCACGCCGTCCTTCAACGCGCGCAGGTCGGTGTCGAGCTTGCTGTACAGGTGTTTGGGGCGTTCGGGGGGTAGATGGTTCATCCGTACCTGCCTGTGACGTAGTCTTCGGTCCGTGAGTCGCGAGGGTGAGTGAACAAGCTCTTGGTCGGGCCGAACTCGATCAGCTCGCCCAGCAGCATGAAGCCGGTGTCGTCCGAAATGCGCGCCGCCTGTTGCATGTTGTGGGTCACGACCAAGACCGTGTAGCTTCGAGAAAGCTCTCGCATCAGCGTCTCGACGCGCAACGTAGCGACCGGGTCCAGCGCCGAGCACGGCTCGTCCATCAACAATACCTGGGGTTGGAGCGCGAGCGCGCGCGCGATGCACAGCCGCTGCATTTGCTCCAGAGACAGCTCCAGCGCGCTTTCCTCGAGCTTTTCACGGAGCTCTTCCCAGAGCCCGACCGCTTTCAGGCATGCCGTGCAAATCGCCGAAAGCTCGTCTCCCCTCGCGCTGCCGTGGATGCGCGGTCCGTAGACCACGTTCTCGAACACCGAAAAGGGGAACGGGTTCGGCCGTTGAAAGACCATGCCCACGCGCCGGCGCAAGGCAGAAGGATCCACGCCCGCCGCGTAGATCGATTCGCCTGCGACCTCGACGCTGCCGCGAATGCGGCAGCCGGGCACGACGTCGTTCATGCGGTTGAATACACGCAGCAGGGTGCTCTTGCCGCAGCCGGACGGGCCGATGAGCGAGGTCAGACGATTGGCCGCGATGCGGACGCTCACTTGTTTGAGCGCCTGAAAATCCCCGTAGAAGAGGTCCAGGCGCTCGGCGCGCAGGCTCGCTGCTCGTTCGTCAGCCAAAACGGCCCTCCACGTAGTCGGCGGTTCGCCGATCCTGCGGTGTCGTAAACAGCGCGCTGGTGGGCGCGTCTTCGATCAGCTCACCGGAGAGCATGAAGGCGGTGCGGTCGCTCACGCGCGCCGCCTGCTTGGTATTGTTGGTGACCAGCACGCAGGTAAGCTGCGACTTGAGCGCGCGCAGGGTCTGCTCGATCTTGAAGGTCGAAATGGGATCGAGACCGGAGCACGGCTCGTCGAGCAGGATTACTTCGGGAGACAGCGCCAGCGAGCGCGCGATGCACAGTCGTTGTTGCTGCCCGCCGGACAGGGCAGATGCCGGCTGCCGTAGCCGATCTTTGACTTCTTCCCAGAGGTCTGCGCTCTTCAGCCCCGACTCGACGCGAGCATCCAGGTCGCGCCGTGACTTGAGTCCGCTGCGCCGGGGGCCGAACGCCAGATTGTCGTAAATCGAGCCTGGCAGCGGCTGCGGCGTCGCGAAGACCATGCCCACGCGCCGGCGCAGCGCCGTTCTGTCCAGTGCCAGCAGGTCCTCACCGTCGAGCTGCAAGCTGCCACTCAGCAGCGCCTGGTCGACGTCCGAAGCCAGGCGATTGATGCTGCGCAAGAGGGAGGTCTTGCCGCTTCGCGCCGGTCCGATGATGGCGTGAATCGTGTTCGATGCAATAGAGAGCGTCAGCTCGCGTAGTGCCACGTTGCCGCCGTAGCTCACCCCAAAACGCTCGAAACGGAGCTTTGCGGGGCTCATTGGTGACTCCGAACGAGTCGCTGGAGGAATAGATGAGAGCCGACGTTGATGACGGCGATCGTCAGCACCAGGACTGCGGCTGCGGCGTACGCCCGCTCGTTGGAGATACCTTCGCGAGCGAGTTGGTAAAAGTGCACCGACAAGGTGCGTGTGCTGTCGAAGATCGAGCGCGGCGTCGTCTGCGGCAATGTCGAGCCGGCCGTGAAAATCAGCGCGGCCGTCTCTCCTACGGCGCGCCCCAGGCTCAAGATCAAGCCCGTGAAGATGCCGGGCAGCGCGGCCGGCAGCACGACGAAGGCGATCGCTTGCCAATGCGTGGCTCCGAGCGACAGCGCCACCTCACGGTAGCCGGCCGGTACGGCGCGCAACGCCTCTTCCGAAGTCCGGATTACGGTCGGCAGGATCATCAACGCCAGCGTGAGGCTGCCGGCCAGGATGGACCAACCCATGCCCAGGGTCGTGACGAACAAGACGAAACCGAACAAGCCGAAGATGATCGACGGCACACCTGCCAGGCAATCACTGCCGAAGCGAATGACGCGGGTCAGCGCGCCTTCTCGGGTGTATTCGCACAGGTAGACGGCGGTGCCGATCCCGAGCGGTGCGGCCATGGCCACCCCCAGCAACGTCACTTCGAGCGTGCCCACCAAAATGGGAAACACTCCACCGCGAAGCCCGCTGCTTCTCGGTGCTTCGCTCAAGAACGACCAGCTCAGGTGAGGCAGGCCGCGCTCGAGGACGAACGCGAGCACGGCGACCAGCACGGCGATCGCCAGGCCCATCAACGCCCACAACACGACGCGCGCGATTTGCTGAGAGCGCCGGGGGGAGAACAGGCGGGTCATCGCGGTGTCGCCCCTTCGGTCTCGCGATGGGTCGCGGTCAAGGCGGCCACTCGTGGCGCCTTTTTACGATGCGAGGCACCCGCGCCACGCCGAGCCAGTCCGGCCAGCGCGTTGAGCACGACGATGACGACGAACAGCACGACGCCGGTGGCGAAGAGCGCGGAGCGGTGCTCGCCGGTGGAGTAGGCCATTTCCAGCGCCAGGTTTGCGGTGAGCGTGCGTAGTGGGGCCAGCGCAGAATGGGGCAATTGCACGGCGTTGCCCGTCACCATCACCACGGCCATGGTCTCGCCCACGGCGCGACCGACCCCCAGGATGACGGCCGCGACGATCCCGGAGCGAGCTGCCGGCAGCACGACGCGCCAAATGGTTTGCCATTCGGTAGCCCCGATCGCCAGGGAGGCGTCGCGGTAAGAGCGCGGCACCGCTCGCAGCGCGTCGAGCGAAATGGCAATGATGGTCGGGAGGATCATCACGCCCAGGACCAGCGCTCCCGCCAGCGCCGAGGCGCCCGGGCCACCGAGATGCTCACGAATCCACGGCAGCAGCAGCGCGATGCCGATGAACCCGAACACCACCGACGGAATGGCCGCCAAAATCTCGACCAGTGGTTTCAGCAAGCCGCGCAGGCTCGCGTTGCACATCTCGCCGAGCACGACTGCGCAGGCGATGCCCAGCGGCACGCCGAGCAACAGCGCCCCACCCGTCACCACCGCCGAGCCCACGATCATGTAGCCGATGCCGTAGCGATGCGCGGTCGGATGCCAGTCTCCGGAAAAGAAGTTGTCGAGGCCGACCCGGAACACGAATGGCGCGCCTTCTTTGAAGATGAAGGACGTGATCGCCACCAGCGCGGCCAAGCTGCTGAAGGCTACCAACTGCAGCGTCCGCTCGACGTAGCGGTCACTGCCGCGCATGAGCCGGCTCTGATAGGGGTGGGAGAAAGCCTTCGGCGCGCGTCAGGGCTGTGCCCTCGGGACCATGGATCCACTGTATGAACTGCGCCGCGGCGCGCGACGGCTCTCCGCGTAGCGCGAACAGAAACGGACGCGTCAGCGCGTAGCTCGCGTCGTCGACGCTTTGCTCCGTGGGCGGTACGCCGTTCAGGCGAAGCGCCTTCACCGAACGATCGACGAGGCCCAAGGAGATGTAGCCGATGGCTGCGGGATCGCTGCCCACCATCTGCCGCACCGCGCCCGTTGAATCCTGGACCAGCGCGCCCGGGGCGATGGTCTGCCCGCGCATCACCGAGCCCTCGAAGGCCGTGCGCGTGCCCGAGCCTTCCTCGCGCGTGATCAGGCTGACGGGTCGTGCCGGCCCACCCAAGGCTCGCCAGTTGCCAATCGCGCCGGTGTAAAGGTCACGAACGTCGTCCAGGCTCAGGTCGCCGACTGGGTTCGTCGGATGAACCACGATGGCGATTGCATCGCGGGCGACCACGATCTCGTGAACCTGCCTGCGCTCCTCGGGCGAGAGCGCGCGAGAGACCATGCCGATCTGGGCCGTTCCGGACAGGATGGCTTGCACGCCGGCTGTCGACCCACCGCCCTGCACCGCGATGGTGAGAGCGTCGTGGCCCACTCGATAAGCTTCGACCCACTTCTCGGCTAGTGGCTGGATGGACGTAGAGCCAGAAAGGGTCAAGGCAGCGGACGGCTTGCGTGCGCAGGCAGCGGCAAGCGTCAGCAAGACTGCAAGAGCGACGAGCGAACCTCTCATGGTCCCAAGTTTCAGAAGCGCTGTGTGCAGGTTCCGCGCCAGAGCGTGAAACCCCCGGTCGTTGGCAAAGCGAACGGATCTCGGACGTATGACGCAAACGTTGCGTCGAAGGCGCACGCCCTGCGCCGGGCGACAAACCTTCGTCGCGCCCGTCCCACGAGACACGTCGGATGAGAGTTGGATCGTGCCTTGCTTTGCAGGAGACCGTGCCGTCCGAATCGGTCAGCAGCTCTTCCACTACTCGCACGAGAAATCGCATCCTGGCGGCACTGTTTCGGCCCTTCAGTAAGGTCGAGCCGCACGAGGTGCTGGGCGTTTCAGTCCTGACCCTGACCGCGTTCCTGCTGCTTACCGCCTATTACCTGCTCAAGACAGTACGTGAGCCGCTCATCTTGTTGCAAGGCGGCGCGGAGGTGAAGCTCTACGCGCGAGCGGCGCAGGCGCTGATCATGGCCGTGTTCGTGCACTTTTATGGCGAGCTGGCCCGGCATGTCGGACGAATGAAGCTGCTCGGCATCGTTTTTCTGTTCTTCATCTCGAACTTGGCGGTGTTTTCGGCGTTGGCCGGCTCACCTGCGCAGATCGCGCTGCCTTTCTTCCTGTGGGTCGGTGTCTTCAGCTACACGATCGTGGCGCAATTCTGGGGGCTAGCTGCGGATCTTTGCAGCGAAGAACAGGGCAAGCGGCTGTTTCCGATCATCGGTGGCGGCAGCTCGCTCGGGGCCGTGGCCGGAGCGAGACTCGCCAAGTCCCTCGTGTCGTTCGGACCGCAGATGCTGATGGGCGTGGCGGTCGTGATCTTGTTGGGGTGCGCGGCGCTGCTCATGGTTGCCGGCAGGCGCCCGTTGTCGCAGCGCGCGGGGGAGCGCCCGGTCACCGAAGCACAGCCGCTCGCGCAAGAAGGGGCATTTCATCTGCTGTTCCGCGACAAGTACCTGCTGCTGATCGCCGGTATGGTCATCTTCTTGAACTGGGTGAACAGCTCCGGCGAATACTTGTTGGATCGCACGCTATTGGCGGCCGCGCGCGAGGCCAGGGTCGTCGATCCGCAAGTCTTCGTCGGCAGCTTCAAGGCCGACTATTTTGCCTGGTACAACCTGCTCGGGCTCACGCTGCAGTTGTTCGGCGTTTCTCGCATCTTGAAGCTCGTCGGCGTGCGCAAAGCGCTGTTCGTGTTGCCGGGCTTCGCGCTCCTCGCCTATGGCTCGGCGGCCTTCTTGCCGGTTCTGGCCGTCATGCGCCTGGTCAAGATCGGCGAGAACAGCGTGCAGTACTCCCTCCAAGACACGACACGCAACGCCTTGTTCTTGATGACGTCTCGGGTCGAAAAATTCGTCGGCAAGACGGCGGTCGATACCGTCGCGGTACGGCTGGGCGCTGTCATGTCGGCGATCATGGTTTACTTCGGCTCCAAAGCCGGCTGGACGACCGCGACTTTTGCCACGATCAACGCCGTACTCGCGGGTATCTGGCTCGCCTTCGTGATCTGGATCGGTCGCGAGCATTCGCGACGCGACGAAGAGGGCCCCGCGGCGCTCTCGCTGGAGCCACGGAGCGTGAGCGAGCCTCCGACCGTCATGGGCTCGCCAACCTGAGCGCTCCAAAATGAAGAGTCGCGTCGCGGCCCTCAGGGTCAAGCCTCAGAATGTGTTGCCCGATATTGCCCGGCTTTGCGAGCTCGCTGGCTTGCGCTCGGCTCTCGACCCGTCCGTGACGACCATTCTGAAGGACAACATCTCGTGGCACTTTCCGTTTCCAGGAGCGAACACCACGCCCTGGCAGCTCGAAGGCAGCATCTTGGCGTTGCGCGCTAGCGGCTACCAGGACCTCGTCTGCGTTCAAAACGAGACGGTCGTCACCGACGCCTTCAAGGGCCAAGACCTGAATCACTATCGCCCCATCTTTCGGCGTCATGCCGTTCCGGTGCTCTACAACTTCGAGCCGGCTGACATGAGCTGGGTCGAATACCGACCCAGAGCCCAGCTGCACGTCTTGCATCGGATCTTTCCCGAGGGCGTGCGCATCCCCGACTATTTCATCGGTAAGAACATCGTGCACTTGCCGACCATGAAGTGCCACATCTACACGACCACGACAGGGGCGATGAAGAACGCCTTCGGTGGCCTCTTATCGAGGAAACGCCACTACACGCACAGCCATATTCACCGTACGCTCGTCGACTTGTTGGCGATCCAGCGCGAAATTCACCCAGGCCTGTTCGCAATCATGGATGGCACGACGGCCGGTAATGGCCCCGGCCCTCGCACGCTACGACCGGTCATCAAGGACTTCATGCTGGCCAGCAGCGATCAGGTGGCGATCGACGCGGTTGCCGCCAAGATGATGGGCTTCGATCCGCTGTCGATCGAGTACATCCGCGTTGCCCACGACGACGGGCTGGGCGTCGGCGATCCGAAAGACATCGAGGTCGTCGGCGATGATATCTCGAAAGAGAACTGGCACTTCGTGGTCGGAGACAACGCGGCCAGCCGCGTTGGTGACCTGCTGTGGTTCGGTCCCCTCAAGCGTCTGCAAAAGCTCTGCTTTCACACGCCGCTCGTGCATCTATTCGCTTTGGGTAGTGAGGCGTATCACGACTACTACCGCTGGCAGATCCGCGACTCGCAGGTATTCGAAGCCTGGAAGAAGACGACGTCTTGGGGCGAGCTGTTCACGAGCTACGCAGCGGCGGAGGTGGCGTCGAGCAGAGTCGCCGAGCGCTAGCTCTTTCGGGCGTCATCCGCACTTCTTGTGTCGTGCTTCCCAAGCCGCGACTGCGCGCTCCGCGAATTCAGCTGCCCACACGGCCGGCGTTCGTTTCGCGTCGCGCTCCAGTAGGGCCAACCTGGCCAGAGGCACTTCACTCAACAAGGTCGACATCTGGTCCAAGACCGCTTCCCCGCCGTGCCCACCACACGTCGCGAAGATCGCGACGTCGTGCAGCTCCGCCCCGTGATCCTCCAAGAAGCCACGCACCGGGCTCGATAGCGAGCGACTCCAGGTGGGACTACCCACGAACACCAAGTCGTAGTTCCGCAAGTCGTGCCGTAGCGGCAGTGTCTTGGCCGAGTAGCCGTAAGCCCCCTCGTAGCCGGAGCGCAACCACCCGAGCGGGCCACGCCGAGACCGCGCTTCTCGGAGCTCCTCGAGCTCACAGTTTTCTGCGCGCGCAATGGCCTCCGCCAGGAGCCTGGTCGTTCCGGTGCGCGAGAAGAAGAGGACCAAAATCCTCGGCACGTTTTCGGTCATGCGACGCCCTCTGCAAATCGTGGACCCGGTGCAGGTGTTGGCTCCTCGACGGGAGCGTCGCTCCGGAGTGAGCGCTGGAATTCGAGGGTGGGGGCCAACGGGTCGCCGCTGCACGTGAAGTCGTGGCGCCGCAACAATCGCTGCATGCGGCCATTGGCGGGAAGCACCTCCGCGAGGAGGGTTTCGAAGCCCATGGCCCGACATGCTTCGGTCAGGCGCTCGAGCAAAGCCGCGCCGATGCCGCGATTCTGCCAGGCATCCGCGACCGTGACGCCGATCTCGGCGCAGCGACCGTAGGGAATGCCGTCTGCGCGCGCGATGCCCAAAAGCTCGTCGCTATCGACGAGCCGCGCAACGAACGCGACGCTGGCGGTGGGATCGAGCTCTACCAGCCGCAGCACCTCGCGGTGCGGGTGCGTCACGGGGTGTCCGAAGAACCGAAGGAACGCGCTCTCGTCCGAAAGCCGATACAAAAGATCTTGCAAAGCGTCTTCGTCCGAAACTCGTACCGGTCGGATTTCGACGCGCTCTCCGGATTGGAGGGTGAGGACTTGCGCCTGTTGCGGCGGCTGCAAGTTGGGCAAGGGATGGTCCGGAAAAACATAGTGGCGCGCCTTCGCTTCGTTCAGAAGCTCCACCCGAAAATCCGGGTGCGCGACTTCGATCAGCGCCGATGCACGTTCGCGGATGCTCTTTCCCCAGAGCTGAGCTATTCCATACTCGGTGACCACGTAGTGCACGTCGCCGCGGCTGGTGACGACCCCGGCCCCCGCCTCCAGCGCGCCGACGATGCGGCTCTTGGTGCCACCGACTGCGGTGGACGGAAGGGCGATGATGGGCTTGCCTCCAGCGCTGCGGGCGGCCCCACGAATGAAGTCCACTTGGCCGCCGATGCCCGAGAAGAACCGCCCGCCCACGGTGTCCGCCGCAACCTGGCCCGTGAGATCCACCGACAGCGCTGAATTGACCGAGATCATGCGCGAGTTCTTGGCGATCACGAACGGGTCGTTGGTGAAGTCGCTCGCATGCATCTCGAGCAACGGATTCTCGTGCGCCCACGTATACAGCGCGCCGCTGCCCATCAGGAAGGACGTCACCATTTTACCAGGGCAGAGCGTCTTGCGTTTGCCGTTGATGACGCCGAGCTTCGCCAGCTCCATCAACCCGTCCGAGAACATCTCCGTGTGCACCCCCAGGTCGTGGCGGGTGCGGAGCGCGCTCAAAATCGCGTTGGGGATTCGTCCGATACCGGCCTGAAGAGTGGCACCGTCCGGCACGAGCGTGGCTACCAGCTCACCAATACGGCTCGCGACCTCGTCCGGTGCTTCTGGCGCGAGCTCGGCCAACGGCTCTGCCAGCTCGACCAAGCAGTCGAGCTGAGCGACCGAAACGAGTGAGTCGCCGAGTGTTCGCGGCATTCGCGCGTTGACCTGCGCGATCACGATATCGGCGCTGTCCAGGGCCGCCTTGACCACGTCTACTGAGACTCCGAGGCTGACGTAGCCGCGCGCGTCGGGCGGCGTGACCTGCAGCAGCGCGACGTCGATCTTGACGCGACGTGAGCGAATCAGCTGCGGTACCTCGGACAGAAAGACGGGCATGAAGTCGGCGCGTCCCTCCTGCACGGCTTGGCGCACGTTGGAGCCAATGAAGAATGCCGTATGCCGAAAGTGGCCTTCCATCTCGGGGCCCACGTACGGGGCGGGACCCAGCGTCAGGATGTGCACGACCTCGTTGTCGACGAATCGGCTACTGTCTTTCACCAGCGCCCGTACCAAGCCGACGGGCTCCGCTGCGCCGGACCCGATGAAGATGCGTCGCCCCGGCAGGATGCGCGCGATCGCCTCTGCGGCGGTGCACAGCTTGCTCGCATGGCGGAGGCGCCAGTCTTCGCTCACGGTCGAGCTCGCCTTTTCGAATGCTCCGCGTCCGCACCTCGATGCGCCAGCACGGAAGTGGCGACGGCTACGCCGTGCTTGAGCAGTTGCCCGATGCGGTGCTCGACCGCCGCGGAAGCCTTGTCACCGGCTAGACGATAGAGAGCGCCATTTTCGTGCTTGGCGTGAGCCTCGAGCAACTCGATGAGCTCCAGGATGTTCGCCTCGCGCACCGTATGGAGCTCCACCGCGAGCCCCAGCTCGGTCAGCGCATCTCGAATGTGCGCGTGCTCCAGGCGAATGCGAGCAACCTCCGCCGCGTCGCTCGCCTCGAGGAGCGGCAGCAGAAATTGCTCTTCGGCCTGCATGTGCCGTATCAGCTTGCTCTCGAGCTCGGACCAGGTAGCTTGCAGAGCGCCCGGCACGGGAGCCTGAGCATCTTGCGCGAGGCGGCGGAGCAGGGCGTCGAGCTCTACATGGTCGTTCGTGAGCTTGGCGGCTATCGAGTTCATGAGCGTCGATATGGCAAGCGCCGTGCCTGACCCACAGTGGGGGTTCTCACGGTATTTGGCGTCGGATTCTGCGCGCCGGCGCAAGCACTTCGTCGCTCACGCAGCTTTTGCGCCGGGTAAGGCGAGGGCGGGCGGCATGGTTGCTGCACAGGATTGCGCGTGCGAAGGCTCGCAGCGCTCGTGCTGCTCGGTGCAAGCTTGGCGTCGGCGACGGCGCGAGCGGAGGGACCCGTCGTCGTCGAGCGAAAAGCGGCAGCGCGCTCGTCGCTTTGGCGTCCGTCTTGGCCGTCTTTCTCGGTGGTCGAAGGGGCGTTCACGGTTTCGTCGGGAGTGGTGACGCTCGCCTTGGCGCTCGACGACCCGCCTCAAGAGCCACGCTGGAAGGGTGGCATCTTGTTCGATGGCGCCGTACGTGGCGCGATGCGGCTCTCGTCGCCTTCGGCACGACAGGCCGCACGCAGCATCGGAGATTGGCCGTACTACGCGGCGGGCCTCATGCCGTTGCTCGCCGATCCGCTGGTGGCTTGGCTGGTTCGTGATGACGCGACGGCAGCCGCAAATATGGAGCTCATCGGGCTAGAAGCCTTCAGCTACGCCGGTCTTTCGTCGTTCATTTCAACGAGAATATCGGTCCGCGAGCGACCCGACGTGACCGAATGTCGGCGTGAGCATCCCGAGGGTGGGTGCGATCGCGACACCGAAGCTTTTTGGAGCGGTCACACGACGATCGTCGCAGCTTCTGCAGGCATCGTTTGCGCCAACCACCAGTTCATGGCTCTTTGGGGCAGTCCCGCGGCTGACGCCAGTGCGTGCGGTTTGGCCACCTCGGCGGCTCTGGTGACGACCATTTCTCGCCTCGCCGCGGATCGCCACTACGCCAGCGACGTGCTCGTCGGCTTCGGCATTGGCTTCGGCTTTGGCTACGGCGTCCCGACGCTCTTGCACTACGGGCGCACCAAGAAGCCCGTGCTGGTGGCAATTCAGCCCGCTTTCGGCGATGGCGCCGCGCTGAACGTAGCGGGCTCGTTCTGATCGCGTCGGCGACGAAAAGCATGCGGTGCGAGCATCGCAAGGTTTGCGCCGGGCGCTTCGGACCTCGCTTCGGCTGCCGCCGGCGAGGTTGGTTCGTTCCTTGCTGGATGAGCCGTGATGCCTAGCGGGCTCCGCAAAGCCGGCCGATTCGTCGAGAAGCTGCTGGGGGCCGAAGTTCGCCCGGGGGAGTGGCACCTGGTGCTGCTCTTCTTCGCGAACCTGTGCTTGCTGCTGGGGGCCTACTACATCCTCAAAGTGATTCGGGAGCCCCTGATCCTGCTGGAGGGGGGGGCCGTGGAACGCAGCTACGCCCGTGGGCTACAGGCGGGGTTGCTGCTCGTCCTCATTCCTGCGTACGGCTACGTGAGCGATCGCTTCGAACCGGCTCGCCTGGTCAAGTGGATCATGGTCATCTTCGTCGTGTGCGTGGCGGGGTTCGTCGTGCTTGGTCAGGCCGGCGTGCCCGTTGGCTTCGCCTTCTTCGTCTGGTTGGGCATCTTCAGCACGGTTTCGATCGCCCAGTTTTGGTCCTTGGCGACCGATGTATTGACGGAGTCCGAAGGAAAACGCCTGTTCCCGATAGTCGCCGCGGGAGGGACTCTCGGCGGCATCGGCGGGGCACAGCTCGCAGCCCGGATGATCGACGGTCGTCCCCACCAGCTGATGCTTCTGGCAGCGGCGCTGCTCGTGAGCTGCGCGTTGTTGACGCACATCACGCACGACGCTGCGCTGGTGCACCGCGCTCGGATACCTCATGACAGCTCGCAGGAGCGCGACGCGCGGGGCGGGCTCGCGCTGGTGCTTCACGACCGGTACCTGCTACTCATCGCTGCGTCCGTCGTCATTCTGAATTTCATCAATACGACGGGCGACTTCGTGTTGGCTCAAGTCGTTAGCCACCAAGCCAGCGCATTGCCGAGCAAGGCGCTGGCTCAGCATTTCATCGCCAGCTTTTACGGCAACCTGCAGGCCTGGGTCGCCGTTTTGACGTCTTTCGTTCAGATCTTCTTGGTGGCGCGAGTCTTCAACAAGGTGGGGGTCGGCGCGTCGCTGATCTTTCTGCCGGCTTTCGTGCTGCTGGGCTACGGGGCCGCGGCGGCGTTGCCCGTTTTGAGCTTGGTGGCAGCCGTGAAGGTGGGGCAGGACAGCGCCGAATACTCGCTGCAGAACACTACCCAGCAGGCCCTGTTTTTGCGGACGTCGCGCGACGCGAAGTACAAGGCCAAGGCCGCCATCGACACCCTCTTCATGCGCCTCGGCGACCTGGCTTCCACGGGCGTCATCTTCTTGGGTACGCGACTGGGTGTGGGCGTCAAAGGCTACGCGCTGCTGAACGTGGCGTTGGCCATCGCCTGGCTCGCCGTCGCGCTGCAATTGCGAAATCGCATCTCACACACGCCGAGCGGCGGGGCCCGAACGGCTTCGGACGCCGCCGCGGAGCCGGCTCGTAGCGAGTCTAGCTGCTCTGCTTGGGCCGAACCGTGAGCACCGGAGTGGGTGAAAGCTGCACGACCTTTTCGGCGACGCTGCCCAGCATCAGGTGACTGAATCCTCGCCGCCCGTGCGTTCCCATCACCACCAAGTCGGGCTCGAGCTCGTTGATGGCATCGATGATCCCGCCCCAAGGCGTGCCCGTCTTGAGCATTGAATTGGCCGAGGGCAAGACGGCGCGAACCTTGGTGATCGCCTCGTCCAAGCGCTTTACCGCTCGATCCTCGATGCTGGTGATGACCTCGGAGTTGAGCATGAACTCCATGTACGGATAGATGGGGAGCTCCCAAACGTGCAGGAGCGTGAGCTTCGCGTCGAACGCTTGCGCCAGGCTCATGGCTACGTCGAGCGCTTCCGCTGAAGAAGGCTCGAAGTCAGTTGTAACGAGGATGTGTTTGAACGTCTTCATGGCGACTGCTCGGACTCTGCATGGCTCGTGCCCGGCCTCGCAGACTCCCGGCCCTGATGGTCGCAGGCGGTGACAGTCGCCCGCGCGTTCCGAGCTTGCTGTTGCTGCATGAGCCAACGCAAGAATTGCGGCGGGCCCTCGCCGAAACGCAAAGTTCGCAGTCACTCGCCGCGCGGCTTCGTCAGGGGGGGACGGGCCCGAGGCGCCACCTGCCGTTCTCGTCGAGCTCCAGCATCTGGCCGTGAAACCGTGACAGCGCCGGCCGGTGCGCGACGCTGATCAACGTCGCGTGAGCTCCGAGTAGCAGCTCGTACATGGCAAGCTCGTTGGCTTCGTCCAGCGCGCTGGTAGCCTCGTCCAGGACCACGTAACGCGGCCGGTGGATCAGCGCGCGGGCTATGGTCAGCCGTTGCTGCTCGCCGACCGAAAGCAACTTTCCGAAATCCAGCTCGACGTGAAGGCCTCCACAGCGCTCTGCCAGTAGCCCCAGATTCACTTGCCGCAGTACGTCGTGGAGCTCTTCGTCGGAGACGTGGCCGTTGGTGCTCGGATAGAGCAGCTGGTCCCGCAAGGTGCCGGGAACCATGTACGGCTTCTGGGGCAGAAATAGCAGCTCGTCCCCTGCCGGCCTGGATACCGTGCCGGAGCCCGCGTGCCAGAGGCCCGCGATGGCCCGGAGCAGCGAGCTCTTGCCACAGCCGCTGGGGCCAATCAACAAGAGCCCCTGCTCGCGCCCGACTTGCAGCGATAGATTGCGAATCAAAACTCGTGCGCCGTCCGGCGTCGCCAAGGTCAGATGACTGAGCTCGATATCTGGCGCGGGCCTCGTCAGGATCGTCTCCTGGTTCGGCCGCGCTGGAGGGGCCGCCAGAGCGCTACCGAACGCGTGCAAGCGATTGATGCCCGCCGCGAACCCAGTGAGCATCTCGAAGTTGTCGACGAACACGCTGAGCGCTTCGAGCATCGCCGCGAACGCTCCCGTCGCCAATACCAGTCGCCCTACCTCGAGCTCCCCCGAAAGGATGCGTGGGGCCATCACGATGCCGGGTACGACGTAGGTCGCGAACGTGAATCCATATTGAAAGAAGTTCAGCCGTAGCGTCTTGCGCAGCAGCGCCGAGAAGTTCGAAAACAGACGCGAGAAGCGCTCGCGAAGCAGCTGGGCTTCGGGTTCCTCGCCGTTGTAAAAGGCGATCGCCTCTGCGTTCTCGCGCGCGTGAATCAGCCCAAAACGAAAGTCGGCCTCGCGGCGCAGTTGCTGAAAGTTGAGCGCGATCAGCGGCTTGCCGAAGACCCCGATGCTGACGAGCGTCCCGGCGCCCGCGTACCCGACCAGGATCCCGACGAGCAACCTCGAGGTGGTCCAGAGCACGCTGCTGAAGGCCAAGAGCTGCAGCACCGCGCCAATCACCTCGACCAAAACCTTCAGCGATTTTTGCGAAAAGGCCGCTACGTCTTCGGCGATGCGCTGGTCGGGGTTGTCGATATGCTCTTCGAAAGTGAGCCGGTAGTATGCGCGCCTTTCGAAGTAGCGTCGTAAGTAGTCGCTCGTGAGCCATCGACGCCAGGCCATGCCCAGGGTGTCGCGAACGAAGTAGTAGCAGGCATAAGCCGGTACACCTATCGCGAGCGCGATCCCGAAGACGCGCATCGAATGCCAGTAGCGTTCCGCATCGTGAGCTGCCAGAGCCGAGGTGAGCTCACTGGATTGTTCGGTGAAGCGCACGGTAAACTCCGTGCGAGCCAGCAACAAGACGACGAGTAGCAGCAAGAGGCCGTGCGCTTGCCAACGCTGGTCGCCCACCCAGTAGAGCTTTGCGATGTTCCAGAAACGCCGCCAGAGGCGCTGATCGAAGCTCTGCTCGCCTCGGTTTTCTCGCATTCGGTCAGGCCGAAACTCAGCAAGTAGCGTGCCTTCGGCGCTCGGGAGTCGGAGCGGGTGCGGCACGCTCCGTGCAGACCGGCGCGCATGGCAAACACATCACTGATTTCTCTGGCGCTCATTTTGACGGCCACGGGCTGTGTCTCGTCCGGCAAGTACGATCAGGCGTTGCAAGACGCGCAGAAGTTGCGCGCGGCTCAGGCTGTGTCGCGCACGACGCTGCAGCAAAAGGACACCGAGATTGCCCGGCTCAACGACTCGCTGGGCCGCCTCGATGCCGAAAAGAACGAGCTGGCTTCCGAGCTGCACCTGTCCGTGGACCGCTACGCCGGCTGCAGCACGTCGCTCGATGAGCTGACGGCGCAGGATCAGCAGCTGCGCGCTGAGCTGGCGAAGCAGGGCAAGAACGTGGACGAGCTGCTGTCGAGCAAGGGCGCGCTGGCCAGCTCGCTGGCGCAGGCCAAGGCGAGGCTGGAGGAGCTGCGGAAGGCGCAGGCGGCCGCGGAGGCTAGGGCGAGCCTGTTTCGAGGCCTGGCGCTCAAGTTGCGCCACATGCTGGATGCAGGCGAGCTCGAGATCTCGCTGCGCAGCGGCCGCATGGTGCTGATCCTGCCGACCGACGTGCTCTTCGACTCGGGTAAAGCCAAGGTCGGCTCACGAGGCAGGGAAGCTCTGAGCCAGGTCGCGGCTGCCCTCGCGACCATCAAGGAGCGGCGCTTTCAGGTATCGGGTCACACCGACAACGACCCGATTCGGTTCTCGGGTTTCGAGTCCAACTGGGAGCTCTCGACGGCTCGGGCGCTGCAGGTCGTCAAAGTCCTGACCGAGAGTGGTATGGCCCCGGCCACGTTGTCTGCGGCCGGCTATGGCGAGTTCGATCCGGTTGCGCTCAACGACACCGCCGAGCACAAGGCCAAGAACCGTCGCATCGAGATCACTCTGCAGCCGAACATCGACGAGCTAGTTGCCGTTCCGCAATCGAATTGATGGCGCACGAGACGGCGGTAGCGACGCGGACCATCGCCGCGTCGCTACCGCCGTTCCGTCGGGCACTTCACGGCCCCTTGAAAGCGCTGTTTATTCGGCTGCGCTCGCCAGCTTGTGCGGCGAGCGGGCCGAGATAGCGGCCAACGTCTCGGTAATCGCCGCGTCCACCGACGGGTTGCTGAGCGGTTGTGCCCAACGCACGACGTCTGCCAGCGAGAGCAAGCCGAGCAACTTGCCGTCGACGGTGAGCACCGGCAGGCGGCGCACGCGGCCGTCGCGCATCGTGGCCAGGGCTGTCGCGACAGAGTCGTCAGCGGAGCAGCTGAAGAGCTGCTTCGACATCGAGTCCTCGACCCTCAACTCTGCCGGGGCTTTGCCTTGGATGTAGGTGGCCATGCAAATGTCGCGGTCCGTGATGACTCCGACGACCTGGCGCCCGGACAGCACTGGAACGATGCCGCAATCCTCGTTCCACATCAGGTGTGCGGCATGACTCAAAGCGTCGTCGGCCTGGCACGTTCGGACGTGGGTCGTCATCAGGGTGCGCGCGCTGGTGAGCAAACCCACCGAAGCGTTGACCTGCGTCGTCATGAATTCGTTGAGGGCTCGTGTGACCTCGTGAATGGCCGTCTTCAGCGAGTCGAGAGCATCGTCGCCCTCACGCTCGACGCGCTCTTCGATCGCGATGACTTGAGTTTCTAGCTCCGCAAAAATGAGCCTCGCCTCCATCCCCAGCAGGTGAAGCTGCAGTTTGGCTTCGTCGCGAAGCGCCTGCAGTTGCTCGATTGCGCGTCGGCTAGCGTGCTTTGCATCCTTCTTGATAGACATGTTCCGCTCCTTTGTTCGCTTGCCATGCAGGTCGCAGGCCAACTCACATGTCGCCGCCCGCGGGCATGCCGGGCTCGGGGCGTGGCGGCTCCGGCACGTCCGTCAGCGTGGCCTCGGTCAGCAGCAGCGTGCCGGCGACCGAGACGGCGTTCTCCAGGGCAATGCGCATGACCTTGGTCGGATCGATGATGCCGGCCTCGAGCAAGTCGACGTAAGCGTCGCGCGCAGCGTCGTAACCGAGCGCGCCCTGACCGGTGCGCATACGCTCCACGACGACTCCGGGATCTCGGCCCGAGTTGACGGCGATCTGGCGCGTCGGCGCCTCCAGCGCGCGACGCAACACGCGCAGGCCGGTGAGCTCGTCGCCCTGGTACTTGGACTCCTCCTGCTCCAAGCTGCCAATCACGCGCAACAGCGATAGCCCTGCGCCCGGCACGATACCCTCCGCCACGGCGGCTTTGGTTGCGCTGATGGCATCGTCGAAGGCATCCTTCTTTGCCTTGAGCTCGGCTTCCGACGGCGCGCCCACGCGGATTACGGCCACGCCACCGGACAGTTTGGCTAGACGCTCCTCGAGCTTTTCGCGGTCGTAGTCGCTCTTGGTATCTTTGATTTGAACGCGCAGCTCGGCGATGCGGTCCTTGATCCTCTGCTTGTTTCCGTTGCCGCCGACGATGGTCGTGGTGTCCTTGTCGATCACGACTCGCTCGGCTTTGCCGCATTGGGCGGGCAGCGCGCTTTCGAGCTTGATTCCAAGCTCCTCCGAGATGACTTGGCCACCCGTGAGAATCGCGATGTCTTGCAACATCTCCTTGCGGCGGTCGCCGAAGCCCGGTGCTTTGACGGCGGCGCAGGGCAACGCTCCGCGCAGACGGTTCACGATCAACGTGGCGAGCGCGTCGCCCTCCACGTCTTCGGCGATGATCACCAACGGTCGTGCGGCCTTGGCCACCTCTTCCAAGAACGGCACTAGCGTCTTCAGCGCCGCGATCTTCTGCGAATAGATCAGAATGAGGGGACTCTCGAGCACGCATTCCATGCGCGACGGATCAGTAACGAAGTACGGTGAGATGTAGCCGCGATCGAACTGCATTCCTTCGACCACTTCGAGCGTCGTTTCGGTCGTCTTGGCTTCCTCGACAGAGACGACACCTTCGTCGCCGACCTTGTCGACGGCCTCCGCCACCAGGTTCCCCATCACCTCGTCGTTGTGGGCTGAAACCGTGGCGACCTGCGCCTTTTCGCGCTTGCTGGTGACCGGTCGCGATACCTGCTTGAGCGCGCCGACCGCAACCTTCAGGCCATGCTCGAGTCCTCGTTTGATGTCGATGGCGCTGGCGCCAGCGGCCACGTTGCGCATGCCCTCGCTCAAGATCGCGTGCGCCAACAGCGCGGAGGTCGTGGTGCCGTCACCGACCGCGTCACCCGTGCGCTCTGCGGCCTGCCGAATCATCTGCGCGCCCAGGTTCTCTTCGGGATCTTTGAGCTCGATCTCTTTGGCAATGGTCACGCCGTCGTTGCACACCACGGGGCTGCCCCATTTCTTGCCGATCAGTACGGACTTCGACTTCGGCCCCAGCGTGACGCGCACGGCGTCGGCCAAGGTGCTGGCGCCGCGCAGCACTTTCTCGCGCGCCTCGGAGTTGAACTTGAGCTGCTTGTAGGTCATGGCCGTGGCACAAGCAATCACCGCGCCACGCGCTACGAGCGCCAACGACTCGTGTCGGCAGCGGCAGCAAGCGCAAGTTCTGCGCAACTGTGCTCCCGCTGTGCAATGGCTGCGTTCGCGGCTCTCGAGCGGCACGTCAGATGTCGAGCTTCGCATGCGCTCGTTCTCTGGCTCGCTTGATGCAGCTCGTTCGCCGTTGGGAGAAGCCATGACTCGATATATCCGCGTTCGCAGTTTGCTCGGTGTTCTCTTCATTTTGGGTGGCTGTGCGTCAAGTCGTGCCGCTCAAAACGCAGCCCCAGCGAGCGCGAGCTCTACGCCCGCCGCTCCGCCGCATCAGATGATGATGCCGGGCACCACCGTCGCCGTCGCCGACGCCGACGGCGGTGTCGCGTTGACCTTCACGACGACCCAGTCGTCCGAGGTCGACGAGCTACGTGGCCGCGTGAAGCGTATGGCCGCCCTGCACAATCAGGGCGGCATGATGAGCGGCGGCATGATGAGCGGCGGCATGATGGGCGGCGGCATGATGGGCGGCGGCATGATGAGTGGCGAGCACGGGATGAGGGGCGAGGGCCCGATGCCCGCGGCGGAGGCATCCACCGAAGACGTCGACGGTGGCGTTCGGCTCATCTTCAAGCCGAAGGACGCCGCGCAGCTCGAGGCCTTGCGCGGGCACCTCAAGAAGCAGGCAGAGCACATGCAGCGCGGAACCTGCCCGATGATGTCGGCGCACGCTGACGCCGCTCCGAACGACGCCAAGTGAAGCCGGTTCAGCCCGCTTGGCGCGACTGACGGCTGGCCGTCGCGGTGAGCGCATAGTGGGCTTCGCGTTCGGCGCGCTGCTTGATGCCGAGCAGCATTCGCCGGTCCATGGCGAAGCCAATCGGTTCGAGCAGCCCTGGACCGAGGGCGAGGCGCGTTGCGAGATCGGGCGAGCAGGCGACGCGATAGCGCGTGAGCACTCTGCAGGACCCTGAACGGAGCGGCTCGACCTCGAAGAGCCAGCTGGCCGTAGCCCAAGGCTTGCCGGCGCCGCGCGCTCGTTCGTCGAGCGGAGCGTGGGCCACGAAATAGCGGCCTCGCTCGAGCTGAGCGATGCGAAGAGGTGGCACGTTCGGGTGCAGGCGCAGGGCATCGCCCAGCTCGAGCTCCCAATCCTGGTGGAGCGCATCCGCGTTGCGCAGACTGCAGCCAGCCAAGTTTTCGAGCCACTGATAGCTGTAGAAGCCGCCCCTGTCCGCGCCGATCTGAGCGACCCAGTGCCAGACCAGCTCCGGGGAGGCTCGCACCTCCACCGCGTGCGTCCACGACCAGAGCGGGGCCGGAACCAACTCATCGCCCGGGCGCGTCGCAGCGGCTTCGGCGCTACTGACACCCCAGTGACAGCGTGACTTGCGCAAGAAGGGGGTGAGCAGCGAGGCGAGCATGATCGCCGCGCCTCCGACTCCTTCGAGCACGTCACGGTAGTCGTTTTGGGGCAGGCGCCCCTCGACACGCGCCGCGAGGTGCTCGAGCATCTCGTGCTGCATGAAGCGGTGCACGGGCCTTATCCACGTGGCGTGAAGGCGGCCAGACTTGGGGAAAGCTGCCCGAGCGCGGACGTGCAGGCGAGTCGTGTGCTCGTTCAACGGCTCGAGCGCGAACGCCCAGGTAACGTGCCAATATCGCGCCGGGCGAGCAGCGTAGAAGGAGAGCTGCTTCGCCGCTTCGACGTCGTAAAGTCCTCCGAGCACCAGCGCGCGACCTGCGTCGACCTGGAGCACCTCGAACCCTTCTGCACCTTGCCGCGAAGCGGGCACGACCTGGCCGACGCTCAGGTGCTGCAGCTCAGGTACGAGCTCCCTGGCGCTGCGTTCGCCCGCGTTGTCGAGCAGATCGACGCTGTAGAACCCGGCCCGCTGGCAACCCATCTGGATGAGCCAGGGCCAGATGCGTTCGGGGGGCCCCTCGATCGTGATGCCGTCGGTGAGCTCGGCGTCGGCCGTCGCAAGCAGCTCGTCCCCCGGCAAGCTGAGTTGGGCTTCGGCTGCTTCGAGCGTGCCGAGCTCTTTGGCCAAGCCGCTCAGCAAGATGCGCCGAATGAGTCGGGAGCCGGGGCCGATGAGCATGAAGTAGCGCTCGAACTTGCGCCAAGCGTCGGCGTCCGTCGTGTCGACTCGCACCTCGACCTCGATGCGCGAATCGCGCTCGCCGAGCGGTAGTACCCGAATCGACCACGCGACCTTGACCTGCCCGGGCTCTTCGAAATCCAGAAATGCCGGCGCGTCGGGCACGTACACGAAAGGGATTACGGGTTGAAAAACCTCGCCGATCGCGCCGATCGCGAATTCGCGTCCCTCGTCCTCCAGCAGCAGCGAAAATCCTGGCTTGTCCGGCGTCGAGCGTAGGTCATCGAGCACGAGCGACGTCGGCTGGTGCTTGCCCGTCAGCCGCTCGGGAATGGCACGCAGCTCGAAGAAGGCTTGCACGATCGCGGAACGAGCCAGGTCGCCGTGGCGTACGAGACTCCAAACGCGCTCTGGAGGTGCAGCGACGTCGACGTGGTCTACCTCCAGTAGCCGTGGCGCTGGAATGAGCGCGTCGAGCAACTTGGCGGTCATCGCTACTCCGCAGCGTGAGAGTGATTGTCTTCCGCGGAGGGCTCCAGCGCCAACGCCTGGCACACGGCTGGTAGGGCGTCGGCCGTCACCGAGATGGTGTCGATGCCAATTTCGGCGAGGAACTTGGCAAACTCCGGATGGTCGCTGGGGGCCTGGCCGCAGATGCCGACTTTGCATCCGTGACGATGGGCGGCCTGAACGACGTGCTCGAGTGATCTCAAGATAGCCGGATCTTGCTCGTCGAACAGTGGCGCCAGCGTGGCCGAGTCGCGATCGATGCCGAGCGTGAGCTGCGTCAAATCGTTCGAGCCGATCGAAAAGCCATCGAACAGCTGGGCAAAGTCGTCGGCCAGCACCACGTTGCTCGGAATCTCGCACATCATGTAGATCTCGAGGTCGTGCTCGCCGCGACGCAGGCCGTTGTGGGCCAGCTCGTCCAGAACCCGGCGCGCTTCCTTGAGCGTGCGGCAAAACGGGATCATCAATTTGACGTTGCGCAGACCGAACACCTCGCGCACGTGCGCCAGCGCTTCACACTCGAGCGCGAAGCCTTCTCGGTAGCGCTCGTGGTAATAGCGCGAGGCGCCGCGAAACCCAATCATCGGATTGTCTTCGTGCGGCTCGAAGGTGGAACCGCCGAGCAGGCCCGCGTATTCGTTGGTCTTGAAATCCGAGAAGCGAACGATGACGTCGCGGGGGTAAAAGGCGGCGGCGATCTGGCCGATGCCGCGCGCCATGCGCTCGACGAAGAAGCGGGTGAGGTCAGGTTGGTCACCGACCTTGGCAAGAATGGTTCTCAGCTCGTCGGCGTTCTTGACGCGATCGGGGTGGACCAGCGCCATGGGGTGAATGCCAATTTGGCTACCGACCACGAACTCGACGCGCAGCAACCCGACACCGGCGTTGGGCAGTTGCGCGACCTGAAACGCGCTGTCCGGGTTGGCCACGTTGAGCATGACGGGAACGCGCGGCCGCGGCAGGGAATCTGCCCGGACCTCGTGGCGCTCGAATCTGAGCGAGCCCTCGTAGACGCGTCCCTCGTCGCCCTCGGCGCACGAGACGGTCACGGCTTGGCCCGTCGTCAGCAGCGCCGTGCCGTCGTGGGTGCCGGCGACGCACGGAATGCCGAGCTCGCGAGAAATGATGGCCGCGTGGCACGTGCGGCCACCCTGATCGGTGACGATCGCGGCCGCCCTGCGTAGCACGGGCTCCCAGTCGGGATCCGTCATCGGAGCCACCAACACTTCTCCCGGCTGGAAGCTCGGCAGGTCTTTCACGTCACGGATCACGCGCACCTTGCCCGCCCCGATCTTGCTGCCGACGCTCTTGCCGTGAGTCAAGACCTTGCCCGGCTCGAGCAGCCGGAAAGATTCGAGCTGCGTCGCGCGCTGCGCGTGCACCGTCTCGGGGCGCGCCTGCACGATGAACAGGTCGCCGCTACGCCCGTCGCGAGCCCACTCCACATCCATGGGCGTGGGTTTTCCGGCGCGCGCGGAGTAGTGCTGCTCGATTGCCAGCGCCCAGCGTGTCAACGTGAGCACGTCCTGGTCTTTGAGGCTGAGGACGCCGGCGAGCGCCGGGTCCGTGCGCTGTTCGACCGTCGCCCCACCTTCGCCGTAAACGAGCGTGACGGCCTTGTCGCCCGCCTCACGGCGAATCAGCGACGCAAAGCCTTGCTGAAAGGTCGGTTTGTGAACCCAAAACTCATCGGGGCTGACTCGGCCTTTCACGACGCTCTCGCCGAGGCCCCAGGAGCTGGTCACGATCACCACGTCGCGTGAGCCGCTCTCCGTGTCGAGCGTGAATATGACGCCCGCCGAGCCCAGGTCGCTGCGTACCATCTTTTGCACGCCGACCGAGAGCGCGACCTTGCGATGGTCGAAGCCGCGTTCGGCACGATAAGCGATGGCGCGCTCCGTGAACAGCGACGCCATGCAGTCACGCACGGCATCGAGTAGCGCCGCTTCACCGTAGACGTTCAGGTAGGATTCGTGTTGGCCGGCGAACGACGCCGTCGGCAAGTCCTCGGCCGTTGCGCTCGAACGAACCGCCACGTCCGTGTGATGCTGACCATAGCTTCGCGACAGCTCTTGGTAGGCCAAGACCAGCTCGCTCGCGATCTCCTTGGGCAAGCTGGCGCCGCGGATCAAGCTCCGGATCGCGGCGGATACCTTGCTCAGATCGCTCACGTTTCCGACGTCCAGAGCGTCGAGGCTCTGGTAGATGTGCTCGCGCAGGCCTGCCTGTAGCAGGTGCTCACGAAACGCCGCCGCCGTGAGCGCGAAGCCTCGCGGGACTGCGATGCCTTGCGGAACGAGCTCTTGCGTGAGCTCGCCCAGCGAAGCGTTCTTGCCCCCGACCTCGGCGATGTCGTTGAGCGTGACCTGCTCGAAGGGAATGATCCAGCGCATGTTGCTGCGCTCCTTTGCATCGAGCGTGCCTAGCCCGATCGGCGGGCGGATCGTCGCGTACGGCGGCGCAAGACGCAGATCGTGCGTCGATGACGGCAGGCTCTGCGTCTGACCGCCGTCAAGCCGGCACGGCGATCGCCGGCGCCGGGACAGCGACGACTTCGATTTCCGGGGGCGCGAGCAGCGTCTTCTTCACTTTGCATCCGGCCGCCGCCGCGCGCACGGCGTCGACGTACTTTTCGGGGAAGCCCTGGGGCAATAGTACGCGCAGCACGATCCGGCGCAGCTTACCGTCTTCGAATACTTGCTGCTGGTCGAGCTGGAGCTCGCTCGTGGGAATGCCCCGAGACTGGCAAAACACCAGCACATAGAGCCCGGCGCAGGTGGCGAGAGACGCGAGAAACAAATCGAAAGGTTCGGGCGCACTGCCGGCGCCGCCGTGCTCGATGCTCTGATCGGTGCGGATCACATGGCCGTCGATGGTCGCGCTCACGCATTTGCCGCCGGGAAACCGCACGTCGACGTGAGACGTAGACGAGCTCACGCCTGTCTCCGGATTGGCTTGGCGAACACGCCGCTGCGTCGCTCCAGGCGCGGTCGCGATACCTCGCCGAAGTAGACCCGCACCGATACGGCGTCCGATGATTCCGTTACCTCGCCGACCAGCTCGAGCAGATCGCTGCGCTCCTCCAGGCTTGCGTCGGCGCGTCCGCGAAGCACGAGCTCGGCGGACAGTCCTTGCGTCTTGGCGTGCGCCGATAGCCCGAGCACCAGCGAGCGCCGCGCCGCTCTCGAGGCATCGTCGCCCGCGCGCCCCATCAAGTACGTGAGCGATTCGAAATGACGCCGCGAACGCTCCACGCCGGCAATTCGAGCCATCGCCCGTCGTGCAAAGATGGCCGGAAGCTCTCCCGGCATCTGGGCAATGGCGATGGTTTCGTCGAAGCCTTCACCGCTTCCTTGCGCGAAGGAGCCGCTGCCGCTCTCCACCACGATGCAGCGCAGTCGCTCCCGCGAGGGGAGGTGTCGCCAGGCCCGAGCTGCGGTCGACTTCATGGCCGAGCCGTTTTGCAAGCGCCGTTCCACGTGCGAGTTGCCCGACAATGTAGGATGGTCCAGATTCCGACGCGCTCGCCGCCGGTAATTGCTGCGGGCAACGGCCGCTGGCGCGCAGATATTGCGTCGCCACCGCCTGCGGCTCAGCCACTTGGCAAGAGCTGGCGCATCACCCGCTCCTTCACGGCCTCCACGAGCGTCAGGTAGGTCGTTACGGCGACGAACAAGAAGACGAAGTAACGGGGCGGCAGCGCTTCCAGGCCGAAGGTTTCGGCCAGGCTGGTGTACGGAAGCACCAAGGCGATGATCACGATCGTCAGTGTGGTCACGGTCAAGGGCAGGCTCGGGCGATTGGTCCACGGCTTTCGTGCCGTTCGAATCACGAACAACACGAGCGTCTGCGTGGCCAGTGACTCGAGGAACCAACCCGTGTGAAAAGCGCGCTCGCCCAGGTGAAAAACCTTGAGCAGCACGAAAAACGTCAGAAAATCATAGGCGGAGCTGATTGGGCCGATCAACAGCATGAAGTTGCGGATGAGCTTGATGTCCCAACGCTGCGGCTTCTTGACGTAACTCGGGTCGACCCGATCCGTCGGGATCGTGATCTGGGCGGCATCGTACAAGAAGTTGTTCAGCAAGATTTGCGTCGGCAGCATCGGCAAGAACGGCAAGAACAACGAAGACGCGGCCATGCTGAACATGTTGCCGAAGTTCGAGCTCGTACCCATCAGCAGGTATTTCAAGACGTTGCCGAAAGACTTGCGACCAGCCAGGATTCCGCGATGAAGCACGTCGAGGCGTCGTTCGAGCAAGATGATGTCGGAGGCTTCGCGCGCCACATCCACCGCGCCGGCGACCGAAATGCCGACGTCCGCCGCATGTAACGACGGAGCATCGTTGATGCCATCGCCCATGAAGCCGACCACGTGCCCGCGTGATTTGAGGGCGCCGATGATGCGATGCTTCTGTGCCGGGGAGACACGCGCAAAGACCTGCCGCGCTTCGGCGACCTGCGCCAGCGCTGCGGCGTCGAGCCGTTCGATGTCACTACCGAGCACCAAATCCTTGGCGTCGATACCCACCTGGCCGCAAACGTGTCGCGTAACGAGCTCGTTGTCGCCGGTCAAGATCTTGACGTTTACGCCATCTTCGCGCAGCCGAACGAGCGTCTCGGCGACGCCTTCCAGCGGCTGATCGGCGAAGGTGAGAAACCCCAGCAGAGTCAGATCGCGCTCGTCGAGCGTACTGAAGCCGCCGTTTTGATGCACCGCCTTCATGGCGACCGCCAACACTCGAAAGCCGCTCTCGCTCAAGGAGCGGAACGCTCCGAGACAGCTGGCGCGTTGCTCGGGCCCCAAAGGCTCGGAGAGCCCGCCACGCTCCACGCTCGAGCAGACATCGAAGAGCCCCTCGGGCGCCCCTTTGGCAATGAGCCACGTTTGGTCGTCCTTGCTGACGACGACCGATACGCGACGGCGCTCGAAGTCGAACGGGATCTCGTCCAGCTTTTCGAATGCCTCCGTGCCGTCGACGTGACGCTCCAGGATCGCGGCGTCGAGCGGACTGTCGATGCCGGTCTCGAATTGGCTATTGAGACGAGCGAACAAGAGCGGGCGCACCGAAGCGCTGCCGAAGGCGTCGAGCGATGCGTCGAGCGACATGGTGCCGGCAGTCAGAGTGCCGGTCTTGTCGCTGCACAGCACGTCGATACTGCCCAGGTTTTGAATGGCGGGCAGATGCTTGACGATCACCTTCTCTCGCGCCATCTGCACCGCGCCCTGGGCCAACGTTACGGTGCTGATCATCGGCAAAAAGCCCGGTGTTAGACCGACGGTCAACGCGACTGAAAACAGCAACGACTCGAGCGCGTTGCGACCCAGGCTGATGTTCACCATCAAGATGAACAAAACCAAGAAGACGACCGTTTCGAGGATCAGGAGACCAAAGCGCGCCGTGCCCCGCTCGAACTCCGTCTCGACCGGGCGCGCCGCCAGGCGCTCGACGATGTCGCCGAACGCGGTGTCGCGTCCGGTCGCGAAGACCACGGCGCTGCCGCTGCCGCTCACGACGGACGTGCCGAGGTAAACGAAGCCCGGCGACTGTGCGTCGAGCTCGGCGGGCGCTTCTGGCACTGCGCTCTTCTCGACGGGCAACGACTCGCCGGTGAGCGCTGACTGCTGCACGTGCAGATCGCGGGCCTCGATGATGCGCGCATCGGCCGGGACGAGAGCACCCGCTGCCAGACGGATCACGTCTCCGACGACGAGCTGCTCGCGGGGAAGACGGCAGGCGACGCCATCGCGGAGAACCAGGGCGGTGGGGGCGACGCCGCGCTGCAGCTCTTTGACGGCGCGTTGCGAGCGAAAAGTTTGCCAGAAGTTGAGGCTGGTGCTGAGCGTGACGATACCGACGATGATCGCGGCGTCGCCGACTTGCCCCACGAACGCCGCGGCGACGGCCGCCGAGAGCAAGATCAGCGTCAGCGGATTGAGCACCGCTCGGGCGAGCTCGTGGCCGGCAGCGTGATGCGGCGATTGGTCGAGCGCGCCACCGGCAAGAGCCAGGCGCGCTCGAGCTTCTGCGTTGGAAAGACCGCTCTTCGACGTCGCCAAACGCCCGAAGAGCTCCGCCATCGATTCGCGAACGGCCTTGGAGGAGCGCCGCTCGGGGGCAGGTCGAGTCATGTCGGGGCCCAGGAAGCGGCGGAGAAATCGGTGCCGCGCAGCTGCATGCGCGTTGCCCGAGCAGGTTTGGTGCCAATGGCTTCGTTGGCGCATCCGCCGCAATTTTCGCTGCGGAGCGAAGAACCTGCGCGGCCGCGCAAATGCTGCGGCGAGCGGCGATGGACTAGCGGAGCTTCGACAGCGCCTTCTTGACCAATGGAATGAACGCGTCTGCCGCCGGCAGTGGCAGGACGTCGAGCGTGCTGATATCGAGCGAGTAGCTGCGGAGGTTGGCTTCGACTCCGCAGTAGCCGATGTCGGGAATGGCGTAGTACGCGGCGGCGTCGGCGATGCCGGTGAGCTCCACGCGCTGGCCTCGGTCTGCCCCCGGCGAGCGAAGGACGGTGCGGGTCGCCTCCTTCGTGAGCGCACCGGTCAACGACAAGCTCACGAAGCTGTCTCCGGCTCGCCACGTGCAGGAGCGGATCCAGCTATCCGGCCCGTTCGAGCCTTCGTTGTGGCCTGCGAAGCGTACCGCGGGAGCAAGCGAGCGAATGTCTTCGAGAGCCAGGAGGGCACAGCCATTTTCTGGCGCAATTGCCGGCACGAAATTCGTGTTCGTCGAGCTCGCCATCGTTTCGCCACCGCTCACTTCCGCACCGCAACCCATCGACGCAGTCACGAGGATGCACCAACGGGGCAGGCGGGAGAGACACGCCAATCCCATGTCGCGCAGCATTAACGATAGGGAATACGTCGCGTCAACTCACGCGCGCGACACGGCCAACGACGACACAGTCAGAATTGATTCTTTACCGACAACCTGCCGACACCTCGTCGCGCGAGTTGCTGCTCAGCACGCGCAGGTCCATGTGCCGTCTTGGCAACCACACGAGCAGTACGGATTGTCGTTCGAGACGCAGGAGCCGTTGGGAAAGTCTTGCGGGCCCCCGGTGCAGCTCGGCGTCGGATCCGGGCAACATTCGCCGCATGAATGGCTGAAAGCGTCGAAGCAAGTTTCCTTCGCTGCCTGGGGCGCCTTGGATTCGCTGCCGACACACAAGACCGTCGACGAGACATCGCATGCAGGCAACCGGGTGCTCGAAGTGGCGTGCTTGGAGGAGCCGTCGCAGTAGCTGGCCTGCGTGTCGAAGAGCTCGATTGCGGAGAGCTGCGGATCCGCCTTAGCTGTGTTCAGGGGGCCGACCACTGGCACCGAGTAGTGACAAAGCTTCGTTGCGCCGGATGCCAGCAGGAGCTCGAGCTGGACCTCGGCGCCGGCTGGGCAGCTGCGGTAGCCAGATTGCTGCACGTCACTCGACAGCGCTGCACAGTCGCTAGCCTGCGCTCTGCCCGCACACCACGTTGCGGGACACGCAAAGCCACCGAGCGCATTCAGCTCTTCGAGAGATTGGACGCAAGGCTCGTCTCCTGGCTCTGCCATCGGCGGCATGCCTCCGTGAGTGGGCATGGTCGCGATCCCGGCGCTGCCCCCACCCGCGCCACCTCGCGCAGCGGAGCCGCTCGTCCCACCGGTGCCGCCGTCGCTCTCCCCTGCCTCGGCGGCGATCGAGCCGCTCGCGCCTGCTTCCCCGGTTGGCGCATCGCCCTTTTTGGTGCGCGCGCACGCGGCGCCGCACGCGATGACGACGATGCCCCAGCATGCCCAGTGTCCCAACCGTCTCCTCATGCCATTGAGTGTCCGACGGAGTCGGCAAAAACCTTACAGTTAACTTCAATCTTGTACCGGGAGCCGAGGCCCGGATCGTGGCCCCTCGTCAAATCGAATCAGAGAACTGTCCAATCAGAGTACTGAACTTGGAATCTTTTTCTGGGTAACGAAGGATTCGGAGGAAGTGCCCCATTAGTCACCTAGCCGGTCCCGGCTCGCGAGACTGGCACTCCGGAGAATCCTCAAGATGACTCTCGATGCGCGTCGTGGCCTGGGGAATCGAGTTGGGCTGCTTTTCGGCCTCACTTCCTCGTTACTCCTCGCCTGTACGGGGATGCTGGACGGGCAGGGGCCGAGCGGCGGCATGAGCCTGCCCGGCACCGCCGGAACGAGCAATCAGGGTACCGCGGGCGGTGGCGGTACCACCGGCGTGGCGCCAGCAACCGGCGCGCCGGCTTCGGGGCAGTTCCGTCGCGTGAGCCCCGAGCAGTACGGCCGCGCCATGCGCGACCTGCTCGGCCCGCTCGAGACCCTGCCGCCGATCGAGGCCTTCCCGGCGGGCGACAGCTTGAAGGCCATCGCCGCCTCCATCACCTCGGTGTCTCCCACGGGGGTGGAAGACTTCGAGACCGCGTCGACCGCGGCGCTCGAGGCGGTATTCGGCGACGCCGCGCGCCGCGACAAGCTCATCGGCTGCACCGCGGCCGCCTGGGACGAGGCGTGCGCGAAGACCTTCTTGCAGAGCTTTGGTCGTCGCGCTTGGCGGCGACCCTTGGAGGCCGACGAGGTCACGCGCTACCTGGCGCTCGGCGCCGCGCAGTCGGCTGCCTATGGAACCTTCGCCGACGGCGTGCGAGCGATGGTGTCGGCGCTGCTGCAGTCGCCGAACTTCGTCTACCGCACCGAGGTGGGGACGGGCATGCCGCTGCCGGGCACTAGCTGGTCACGGTTCTCGGCTTACGAAACTGCCTCGCGCCTCTCCTTCTTTCTGTGGGGCACGATTCCGGACGAGCAGCTCCTCAACGCCGCCGAGAGCGGGGCGCTCGACACGCCCGACGGGCTGCAGGCCGAAGCGCAGCGTTTGATTTCGTCGCCGCGCATTGTGGACGGCGTCGACGACATGGTCAGCGACATGCTGGGCCTGGACTCGGTGCTCTTGATGTCGAAGGACGCCTCGCTGTACCCGCAGCTAACGACCACGCTGCGCGAAGAGATGCGTCAAGAGATTCTGTTGCTGTTCCGCGACATTGCCATGACCCGCGGCGCCGACATGATGGAGCTGTTCGACACGAAGACGACCTTCGTCAACGAAGAGCTCGGCAAGCTCTACGGCATTTCGGTGACCGGGGCGAACATGCAGGCTGCGCAGCACCCCGCCAACATCCCACGCGCCGGCATTCTCACCAGCGCGCTCTTGCTCAGTGTGCAAGACAAGCGCTCGCAAACGTCGCCCACGCGCCGCGGCGCTTTCGTGCGCAAGGTGCTGATGTGCGACACGATTCCGGATCCGCCGGCCAACGTCGTGACGACCATTCCGGATCCCCCTGCCGGCACCGTGGTGAGCCGCAAGCAGCAGCTTGCGGGGCACATCACCAACGCCAGCTGCGGTGCCTGCCACTCGCTGATGGATCCGGTGGGGCTCGCCTTCGAGAACTTCGACGCGCTCGGCATCTATCGTACGAACGAAGAGAACGGCCTGCCCATCGACCCGAGCGGGTCGGTAGACGGCACCGCCTTCACCACGGCAGCGGAATTGGGCGCCGTGCTGCGTAAGAGCGACAAGGTGCGTGAGTGCATGGTGCGCCGCATCTACCGCTACACCATGGGCCGCAAAGAAAACGACTACGACAAGGCACAGATCGCGACGCTGGCCGCCTCTTTCGCCACCGACGGTCAACGTTTCGCCCCGCTGCTCATGAACTTGGTGCACAGCGACGGCTTCTTGAACGTGTCCCCGGTCCAGTGATTGTCCCAAGGCAGTAGGAAACCGATATGACCTTTAGCATTCCGAAGAAGCCTCTCTCGCGCCGCACGATGCTGCGCGGTCTCGCTGGCGGCGCCCTCGTCACCGTGGGGCTCCCTCGCCTCGAGGCGATGCTCAACACGAACGGGACGGCCTATGCGGCGGGCGCGCCGCTGGCCAAGCGGTTCGGGGTCTGGTTCTGGGGTAACGGGGTCATCCCGAACATCTGGACGCCGAAGACCCCGGGTGTCGGCGACGGCTGGGAGCTGAGCGCTCAGCAAGTGAAGTTCGCGGCCCTCAAGCAGAACCTCACCGTCCTCACCGGCTACGAAGTGAAGATGGATGGCCAGGTGCATCACGTCGGCCCTGCCGGTGCTCTGACCGGCATGGGGCACGACAAGAACCTGAACTACCGCGACGCCACCATCGATCATCAAATCGCCGCGCTGATCGGCCAATCGACCCCATTCAAGGCGCTCCAAGTCGGCGTGAGCCGCGCTACCGCCAACGGCGAGGGCCACACGGTGAACTACGCTTCGTCGTCGGGGCCCAACGCTCCGGTCATGCCGGAGTACGACGCCAGCGCGCTCTTCAAGCGTCTGTTCATGCAGGCCGTCCCCACCATGCCGGGCGCGCCCGACAAGTCGGCCGGCTTCCGTAAGGCTGTGTTGGACGTGGTAGCTGAAGACGCCAATGCCCTGTCGAAGAAGCTGGGCGCAGCCGACAAGGCCCGCTTGGACCAGCACCTCGACGGCGTGCATCAACTGCAGCGCCGCATCGACACGCTCTCGACGGGGGTCAAAGGTTGCGACCCGAGCAAGATCGACGCGAGCAAGTTCCCCGCCGCGGTGGAGGACTTGGACGGCGTGTGCACGCCGGAGCAAAACCTGGCGATGGCGACGCTCGTCACTTACGCCATGTCGTGTGAGCTGACCAACGTCTTCATGTTCCAGCACGGGCGCCCGGCCGCGCACTACAACATGAGCGTGCTCGGCATCACCCAAGACATCCACGACGACATCAGCCACAAAGAGCCGGGCGACCAGCCCATCTTGAACAGCGCGATGCAGTACTGGTTCGAAGAATGCCGCGTGTTCATGGAAATGATGCAAAACACGCCGGACGGCGCGAGCAACCTGCTCGAAAACTCGATCGTCTACGGCACTTCGGACATCTCGTTCGGCTTCACGCACTCGAAAGACGAGTACCCGATTCTGCTGTTCGGTCGCGGCGGGGGCGCCCTGAAGGGCAACCAGCATCACCGCGTCGAGAAGGACAACATCAGCAAGCTCCTGCTCACGTTGGTGAACATCTACGGCGCCAACAAGACCCAGTTCGGCGCCGAAGAAGGCCTCGTTACCAGCGGAATTTCCGAAATCCTCGCGGTTTGACCCAGCTCCAGCTGTAACAGCGGCGCCGTTGCTTGCCGCGCGACGGCCTGCGGCTCCGGCACCTTGTGCAGCGCCGGCACCAGCACGAGGGGCTAGATCGACGGCGCCGCGAGCGCGCTCAGTATTGAAGAGGTGTCCTTGCCGGCGCCTTCGAGGCGCACTTGCGGTCGGCCTTGCCGATCCAAAAGGACGATCACCGAGGTGTGATAGAAGGCGCCGCCGTCGACCTTACGGTACTTGATGTCGAGCACGCCCGCGAGCTCTCGCGCCGCGTCGTCACCGGTGCTGGCGAGCGTCCAGTGACTGTTCAGGCCGCGCTCTTGCTTCAATTGCGTGAGCGCGGCCGGCGTATCTCGCTCCGGATCGAAGCTCACCATCAAAATGCGCACGTCCGAACGAATCGCTTCCGGGATTTGCTGCTCGAGTCGCTTCAGGTCGGAGGTGAGAATCGGACACGCGACAGGGCAGCTCCCGTAGAACATCGTGATCAGCACCGGGTGGCCACGGAAGGTATCGAGCGGACGCACGGCGCCGGTCTCGTCCAATAAGGGCACGCGGAGGTCATAGATGGAGGCGCCGCCGACTTCGGTCGTCGCTGCTGCGGCGAGCGGTGGCGGGGGCGCCGCAAGCGGAGCGCTCGGTGCCGTCGGCGCCGTCCTCGTGTTGCTTTGGGATTCGGGACGAGCGCAAGCGAACAGCCCGAGGCACAGCCAGGCTGCGAAGAATCGCGCGATTTTCATGGTGTCACCTTCACGTCGGCCGCGCAGCGAAAGCCGAGGCGCGCCGTCGTGAACGACGCCTGGAGCGAGCTGCGAAAAGCGACACGCATGAACGCCGCGTAGTCGCTGGGGTTCTGAGCGTCGGCGCCCGAAGCACCGCAGAAGCGATTCTGTTCCGAGTCGCCCTTCTCGCGGGAGTCGGAGGCCACGAGGCTCGCCCCAAAGTCGTAAACCCACTCCCAGATCAAGCCGTGCATGTCGTAGATGCCCCAAAAGTTGGGCTTGCCGGTGCCCACGTCGCGAAGCGTCGTCGCTGCCGCTGGCTCCGAGTAGAAGCTCAAGATACGCGCGAGCCAACGAGCGTCGCCGCTACCATCCGCGGCGGATTCGCTGGCCAGCCCGGCGAGCTCCCACTCGCGCTCGCTCGGCAGGCGAGCATTCTTCGAGGCGCAATACGCTTTCGCGGCGAACCAGCTGACTTGGGTGACGGGGCTTGCGGGGCGCACGCCTTTGCCCAGCGAGTCAGCCGTTTGCCAGCGACCGAGGTAGCCCGGGTCGGCGAACAGCCGCTTGACCTGATCGCGGCGCCAGCGCGGGTTTTTGCTTACGAAGGCCAAAAATTCGGCGTTTGTCACCGGCTTGCGGTCGAGCCAAAACGCTTTCACTTCGAGCGTGCCCTCCGCCGGCGAGGCGGCGTACAGCGGCCTGTACACGCCAGGTCCGACCAGGCTCATGCCTGCGGGCGCGACCGAGCGCCGGGGCGCGGCTGCGGCCAGGCTGGACAGCGCGACCGCGAGCGAGAGCACTCGCCCTACCTGGCTCAGTCTCATTAGATGGCGCCTCCTTCGCGAGCGCGGGCAACGTCGGCAGGCGAGACCACGCCGTGGCTGTTGCCCCAAGAGTTGAAGACGTAGGTCAGGATGTTGGCGAGCTCGTCGTTGCTCAGGTGGTTCCAGGCCGGCATGGCGCCATTGAAGGTGTTGCCGTTGACGGTGACCTGCCCGCTGAGGCCGTTCAGAACGACGCTGAGCACGCGCTGCTTGTCGTTCTTGACGAAGAAGTCAGAGCCGGCGAGGGGCGGGATCGAGCCTGGCAGCCCCACGCCGCTCGCTTGGTGGCACGCGCCGCAGTTGGCGGCGAACAGCGTTTGCCCCGTCGCGATTTGTTGTGGGACTGTCAGCGCAGCGGCCAGGACCGCTTCGGTGGGGCCCGTTTCTGCTGTTGCGATCTCGCTATTGGCCAGCGAATCTGCCTTTTTGCCCGAGTAAACGAGCTTGTCCTCGGGGCCCTTGACGTTGAGCATGCCGACTGCGCCCTGGTTGAACGCACGGAACAGCGAGTGGTCGACGAGCGGGTAGTTGCCCGGAACTTGCACTTTGAACTCGACGATCGCCGAGCCGCCAGCGGGCACCATGGTCGTTTGCACGTTGTTCTGAAACGCCGAGCCGCCCTCGAAGTAGACCTTGTCGAAGATCTCGCCGATGACGTGGAAGCTCGAGGTCAGGTTCGGACCGCCGGCTCCGAAGAAGATGCGCACGCTGTCGCCGACGTTGGCCTTGAGCGCCTTGTCGCCGAGCAACGAGCCTTCCGCACCGTTGAAGACGACGTAGGTCGGGCGCTCTTCGATGCCCTTCTGCATGTCGAAAGCTTGCAGGCCTTTGTCGTGGTACTTGCCCTTGGTGTAGAAGTCGCCCTCCATCACGTAGTATTCGTGCTCCACCGGCGACAGGCCCTCGGGCGGCTCGACCAGGATCATGCCGTACATGCCGTTGGCGACGTGAAGCGGCACTGGCGCGGTCGCACAGTGATACACGAACAGGCCGGCATTCAGGGCCTTGAACGAAAAGGTCGAAGCGTGACCCGGCGCCGTGAAGCTCGCGGCCGCGCCACCACCAGGGCCCGTGACCGCGTGCAAATCGATGTTGTGCGGCATGGTGCTGCTGGCGTCGTTCTGGAGATGAAACTCGACGAGGTCGCCCTGGCGAATGCGAATGAAGCTACCCGGAACCGTTCCGCCGAAGGTCCAGTACGTGTAGCGAGTGCCGTCGGCCATCGGCATCACCACTTCTTTCACCGTGAGGTTCACGATGACGTGCGCCGGCTTCGTGCGGTTCGTGGGCGGCGGCACGTTCGGAGGCGACGTGAGCGTCGCGATCACCGGCTTGTCCAACGCATCGCCGGCTGCCGTGGGCGTAGGTGAGGGTGGCGCCAGGTGCAACCTCACAGCGCTCGAGCTCGGAGCTTCTTGGCAGGCGCAGGCCGCTAAGCTCATCGTGAGAATTCCGGATCGGAGCGCCATCTTCGTAACGCGGTTGAACATGGTCGGAGACTAAGCAAGCGTCATGCCCCTCGAGGAATCGAGGAGTTGCCAGCGTATTGGCGGCCTCGGTGCGCAAAGCGCGCGGGCTACGCACCGTTTGCGCGCGCCGCCAAATTGGCGAGTTTGTATGCAGCGGCGTGCTCATGTGGGCGAGCGAATTCAGGCTGTCCGCTGTTTCTGCGCCCGGCGCGGAGATTGCGCGTCCACCCGCTCGTCGAGTGAACCGGCTCCCGAGCGCGGGCTGGGATGCGGCACGCGCCGTGCAACTCGTCTACGACGTGAGCGACTCGATGAAGCTGCTTGGAGCGATTTTGTGCACGGCGATTCTCTCTGGTTGTGTAGCCGCACCTGCCTCGAACGACGAGCTGGCGGAGAGTGGCGCGCTCGTGCGCACGTCGGAAGCGGGCCTCGTCCGGGGTCGACTGACCGTGCTCGGTAGCGTCGAGCAAGGCTCGAACGACTTCGAGCTCGAGCTTTCTCCAGAGTCTCCTAACGAATCAGCGAAATTGGAGGCGATGGTCGCCGTGATGCCGAACCACGGGCACCGCGCCGAGCCCACCCAAATCGAACGAACCGAGGCTGGCTATCGCATCCTTGGTCTTCCGCTGAGCATGCCAGGAGTCTGGCAGGTTCGCGCCGAGATCATCGCCGACGAGCGCGCTGACGAGATCACTTTCGAAGTCGATGTGCCATGAGGATGGGGGCCGTGGGCGTGGCCATCCTGGCCCTTTTGACGCTCGATTCGGCGGCGGGGGCTTGTACGTGTGGGGTGCCTGGACTCGAGAGCGCCCTCACGAGCCCGCGGGAGCTTTGGGGGACGCGCCTCGCCGAAAGTTTCGCCGAAGGTCACGGCCGCTGGGACGCGCGCGGCAGGTATCGCGCGCTGGCCTCGGGGGATCGCGAGCGACGCTATGAGCTCGAGGCACTCGCGGCGGTGCGCCCGGCCTCGCCATGGGAGCTCAGCGCGTCGACAAGCTACGTTCGTGCCAGCACCTCCGGAGCGGGCTGGAGCTCGTCCTTGTCGGGGCTCGGAGATACGTTCGCGCGCGCGCGCTACGAAGCCAGCGAGGAAGCTCCGCCGCATCGAGAAGGCTTGCCGTGGCCCTCGTTGGCGCTCACGGGCTCGTTACGGATGCCGACGGCTCACGCTGACCGCCGTACCAACCTCGGGCTGGGGGCCTACGAGGTTGGCCTGGGCGCGACGGTCGAGCGCAGCATCAAGGCCCGTCTTCGCGTCAGCGCGTCGGGGGTGTTCGCGTGGCGTGCACCCGACCATTCGCTGGGCGCTCCGCGACGATTGGGGCCGCGTGCTGCGGCACAAATCGCGGGCCTGTACTGGCCCCACCCCGATCTGGTGTTGAGCTTGGCCTCGAATCTCACGTGGGAAGCAGACACGCGCTATGCCGCAGAGCGCCAAGTCGGCAGCGGCTCCCGCCAATGGCAAGTCGGCGCGGGCGCGGTCTTTCGACCAGATGGTTCGCGCCTGCGTGCGGGCTTTCGGGTTCGCTACGCGCCGCCGTTGCGAGCCGTGAGCGTGAACACGCTCGGCGAGACGAGCCTCGATTTGTCTCTCAGCTATGCGCACTAGGAATTTTCGCCAAGTGGTCGAGCTCCCGCTGTATCCAGCTCACCCCGAGCGCGTTTGCGAATCGTTGGAGCCAGCTCTTCGCATCTCACTCCGCCTCACAGCGGCGTAGAGCCGCTCACCTGCCAGAGCCCTTGCTCGAGCCTCCTTTGGCCCTGCATACTCAGAAGGTTGGCCAGCAATCCCGTGGCGGTTTCTTTACCGGTACGAGCTAGTTTCGACTTCCTGGTGCAGAGCTCACTCGTAGGCTTGTTCGCGGCTTACGAGGTCGCGGTGGCGCCGCTGCAGGGCGTCGCGGGCTCGCAGCCGGAAGCTCAAGACATCTCGGTGGCAATGCCGTTCCGGTGCTCGACTCACAGCGCGCCAGGGCGGCTCACGTTGTCGATGCCCCGCCCGCTGCTCGACACCATGAAGAGCGCCGAAACCAAGTACGTGAAGCTCGATTGGGCGCGCGAGCTGGCCAATCAGCTGGGCGGGCGTATCAAAAACCGCCTGCTGCCGTTTGGTGTTCGGCTCGACATCGGCACCGCATCGCTCATGGACTCTCGCCAGGTGCGCCTCGAGATCGCGTCGCAAGCCGTCGAGAGTGTGTATCCCGCCATGACGCGCAGCGGGCGCTTGCTCGTCACGTTAGAAGGCTTGCCCAGAGACCTGGACGCGACGAACGTCGGCTCGCCGACTCCGAGTGAAGGCTCCACGATCTTTTTCTAGGCTGAGGACCAAGCTCGTCGCCAAACAGCGGCTTTGAGCGCGTCGCGACGGCTGGCCTCTCGACCAAACCTCCACCAAATCTCCTCGAGTTGCGAGACGGCGGTGTGCTTTGAATCGGGCCATGTCACGCGCTGCAAACAGACGCCGCACGTTCATGGTCGTGGTCGTCACGGTCGCCGCAGGGCTCGCCTCACGACGCCCCGGCCTCCCGCCGCTGGTGACTCTTTACGTGGGCGACGTGCTCTGGGGCGTGCTTTTCTTTCATCTCTTTCGTCTGATCTGGCCGCGCGCGACGCGCCTTCGGCTTTGGCTCTGGGCCTTGGCGACGACCGAGCTCATCGAGCTGAGCCAGCTTTGCCAAGCGCCGTGGCTCGTCCGCATTCGTGACACCGCGCTGGGCGGGCTGCTGCTCGGCCACGAATTCTTCGTCAGCGATATGGTCTGCGTCGCCCTGGGAGCGAGCCTGGCGGCGCTGGCTGCGAAATAGAGTCAAACGTACCAGTCCGGGTGCGGAGCGGAAACACCCAGACATCGGTCGGCATCGGGACCCACTGGCAACGGGTTCGAGCAGTGGCGGCGGCCTGAATCTGCGTCTACCTTGACGCATCGAAAGGGAGGCCATGACCAACGAAACGCGCCGGAAGTTGCTGAGTCTAGGGGCGGCAGCCGCAGGAGTTGCCCTCACGAGTTGCAAGCACGGAGAAGCGGAGGTCACGCCGGGAGAGGACTTGATGCAAGAGCATGGGGTGCTCGAGCGCATCGTGATCGTTTACGACACCGCCGCGGAGCGCATCGAGCGGGGAGAGCAAGTCGATCCAGCCGTCGTCGCCCAGGCCGCCGGGATCGTGCGCCGCTTCGTGGAAGACTATCACGAGCGCACGGAGGAAAAGTTCGTGTTCCCGCGCTTGCAAGCGGCGGGGCGAGAGGCAACGCTCGTTTCGATCTTGCTGAAGCAGCACCAACGCGGTCGTGAGCTCACGGATGAGCTCATTCGCCGAGCTGGCATTGGCGCGAGCGAAGAGCTGGCGCGGGCGCTCCGGAGCTTCAGTCGCATGTACCGGGCTCACGCAGCTCGCGAAGATACGGTCATCTTCCCGGCATTCCGCGAGATCGTGGGAGGCGCCGAATACGAAGAGCTCGGAGAGCAATTCGAAGAGCGCGAACATCAGCTCGTCGGCGAGCACGGCTTCGAAAGGGCGGTGGCTGACGTGGCGCGGCTCGAGGCGCAGCTCGGCATCGCCGATCTGGCGGCATTCACGCCTGCGTAAGGCCGTGGAAGGTGGCGAGATGCGCGCTTGCGCGCCCTGCCAGCCGAGAGCGTGCGCGCCGCTCCCTGATCCACTCAGTGCGCGCCCACGGCCTTCCGGTAGTCCAGCGCGTGGCCGTGCTCCTGGAGCAGCTCCGCGAACAACGCGCGATAGTGAATCAATGCTTGCCGCAGCGGCTCGGTGTCCACGGTGCCGTTGTAGATGGACCGAGACAGCTCGTGAGCGGCGCGGTAGTGCTGAACGACGTTCGGATACTCGACGGAAAGGTCGGCCACGCGTTGTTCGAAGTGCTCGACGGGGTAGCCGCGCGCGCGCATGACTTGGTTGATGAGGTCGTTGGCGCGTGTGACGGCTTCCACCGGCTCGTCGACGAAGCGGGCTTGTAGCTGATTCCAGCCGATCGCGAAGCGCTCACGATCCGCCGCGCTCAGCTCGTGAAAATGAAAATGGGCGACCCGGTCGGCGCGCTGTGCCAGCTCTTTGTCTGCCCGAGACGGCGTGCCGAGGTCCTCCACGGTACGCTGATACTCGGCTCCGAAGCGTTCTTGGAGCTCCGCGCGACGGTCGCGAGCGCGCTTCCTCATGAGCGCAACCGCTGCCAGCGCAAACACGAGCGCCACACCCACGAGCGCGACAATGGTCCACAGTCTCTCGGTTTCAGTCATGGCATCTTCAAGGTTTCTGCTACCGCAGCAGCTTGCGTGCCAAGTCGTTCAGGTGGGCGATACGATATCTGCTGTCGGGCCCGCGACGGAGCGAGCTGCCTCGCCCGTGCCACGAATGTACGTCGCGCTCTGTCGCTGTGACGTGGTCAACGCGCGCCGCAACGTCCGCGCACCGCCGCCGCGTGCACGCCGGTAGGGTAGCGCGCCTGGTAACGCTGCTGCTCGGTCAGACACGCGGTCTTGTCGCCCAGAGCATCGACGGATTCGACGAGCCGCGCCATCGCGTCTTCACGCACGCCTTCGTTGGGAGCGGCCGCAATGGCACGTCGAAACGCGTCGGAGGCGGCGCCGTAGGCGTGCTGTGAATCCATGCGCAACCGCCCCAGCTCGAGGGCGGCGACGCCCACGCGGCTGTCGTGCGGAAACTGCTTGAGCAGCGCGGCGTAGGCTTTGACGGCCGCTTGAACGTCGCCTGCGCGACGCGCAGCGCTCGCTGCTTCGAACAGTTGAGCGGCGTCCGGCGGCGATGCCGCCCGCACGGCCGATGCCCCTGGCTCTCCCGGCACGACGGCGTCCACATCGCCGGGGCTCGATGACGCCGGCAGAGGCTCCTTCGCAGCGGGGGCCAGCGAGACCTCGATGCGGTCGCCGGCTTGCAGGCGCGCCACTCGTTCACCCTGGCGACCAACGACCTCCACCACGCCGCGGCTCACGACGACTCGCACGACGCCAGGCGGGTGACTCTCGTCGAGCTCGGTCGAAAAGTGGGTACCGATCACGCGAACCTCGACACCCCGCACGCTCGCCACGAACGGGCGCGCCACGCGCTTTTGCACCTCGAACTCCGCGCGGCCGGCCAGCACTTCGATGCGCGTGCCTTCCGAGCGATCAGTCAGGACCTGGATTTGTCCCCCGCGCTGGACGTCTACCGTCGAGCCATCGGCCAGCACCGTGCGTGCGCTCTCGGGCTGCCGGTGCCCGGCGACCGATGGGGTCGGTTCCGCCCAGGGACGGACGAGAACCAGCGCCACGATAGCTGTTGCCAGCGCGGCGGCTCCAACACCTGCCAGCCACCAACGCTTGGCGCGCTCGGGCTCTTCGAGAGCCTCGTCCAGTCGTTTGGCGACGCGCCGGTGTCGTAGGTCGTCCCAGACCTCGTCACGCATCGCGCCCACCGCGCGCTCGAGCTTGCTGCGCTTTTCAGTCATCGCGCAGCTCCTGCTGTAGGTGCGCTTCAGCGGCTGCGATGCGACGCTTGGTGGTCGCGAGCGAGCAGCCGAGCAGCGCGGCCACGCCTTCGAGCGGTTCTCCGTGCAAGTGCCGGAGCGTCCAGGCGAGGCGTTGGTCCGTGGGCAGCTCGTCGAGGCTCGCCAGAAGCTCGCTCAAAGCCGCGCGATCTTCCGGACTGGCGTCGGGCGAAGCGATCCATTGCTCGTTGGCCTCGAAGCCTTTGGCGAGGCCGAAGCGAGCACGCACCTTCTTCCAGCGTAAGAGTCGCGCCGCGCGCCGAAGCGTGACGGTCTTCAGCCAGCCGCGCGTTTGGGCTGGATCCGTCAAACTGTCGAGTTGGCGTGCGGCTATCAAGAAAACCTCCTGAACGATGTCTTCGACCTCGTCGGGCCGCGTGAGCAAGCGGCTCGCGAACCAGGCCACGAAACGCGCGTAGTCGGCGTAGAGCTGCGCCAAGCGGTCTCGAGGTGCGCTGGAGGGGAGGGGCCTCAGCGGGCTGGGTGCTGCGGGCTCCGGCGAGCCTGGTTTGAGCGGGTTGATCGCCAAAGGGCTATCTGAACAGCTATACCCTTGGCTTGGAAAACCAGCTCATCGTTTGCAAAAAAATTCGCCCTGCGCGACCTCGCTACGGGTCGTGCTGGAACGGTGGCAGCGGACCGAGGCGCTCTTTGGAGACAGCTGCGTCGTCGATGTAAAGCTGGTTGGCGTCCGTGGTGAGGCCGTCGCACACCCCGCCGATCATCCATTCTGCCCAGCTGGTTTCCATCATCTTTCCCGAGGCTTGGAAGGTGAGCTCGCCGTCTTGCCAGGCTTTGAATTCGCCGTCGCTACCGTCGGTGGCGCGCAGGTAGGTTTCGACGTGAAACCAGCGCCCGATCGGGATCTCTCGATCGACCAGCGGCGCGATCGTACCGAGCTCTTCTGTCAGCAGCACGCTGCCCATGCTGCCGTCGGCGCGTTGGGTGAAAGAAAGTCGAATCTCGTCGCGAAACGAGCCGAAGTCGTAGGGAGGGTGGCGGCTGCGATAGAGGACGAACCACCAGTAATTGAGCGGAGCCAACGGCGCCGGTAGGTAGTACCAGGCGCTGGTGTAGATGCCGCTCGGAAGCGGACCGTTGCGCGCCACGAGCGGGAAATCGCGTTGTGTGGGTTTGTCGTCAGTGATGCGCAGCGCGTGCGTGCCGCTGCGAGCGATGCCGTCCACGACCTCGACATGCGAGCCGCCGGGCAGCACGAAGCCGCCTTGCTGCGATTTGCCGAGCCAATCCGAAAGGTCGCCCGTCTCGTGGTCGGTCCACCACAGGAACCTCGGGTCGTCGCCAAACTGCAGTGACCGATCCGTACAGCCGCAGAGCGACGCGAACGCGACGAGCAATGCCCCGCACGAGTAGCGGCTCAAGGCCATTTGACCTCCGTACCGATCGTGAAGCCCAGCCACAGTGACGGCGCATGACCGAGCGTGCCGGTGGGGGTGAACTCGAAGTTCGTGGCGCGCGGCAGCAGCTCGAGCGATGTGCCAATCCAGGGCACGACGCGGCGGCCCCAGCCGAAACGCAGGCCGATGCGACCACCGAGCTCGAGGTTACTACGGCTCGCAGACGCCTGCTCGTAGCTCGCCAGGGCCGCGACCAGGCCGATGTCGATCGTGCCCTGCGCGGCGCCGCGCGCGAGCCGCAGACTGGCGGACAGATCGAGTGGCACGCGAAAGCTGCGAATCGTGACGTCGTCGAAGGTCAAGTCGCTGGCGCGAGTGATCGCCACACCGAGCGAGCCGCCCAGAACGGCGCCCATCATCGACAGCCTGAGCGCGATGCCGGGCGCAACGACGGCGTGCTCTCGCTGCGCGGCGGGGGGAGCTACTTGCAATGTGGGCGCCAAGGCCGTGGCCAGGAACCAAGTCGCGCGCGGCTTGTCGCGAGACGAAGCCGGGGGCCGGCGGGGTGGGGACGTCGGCTCGACAGCGGGCGCAGGCTCACTACGGCTGTCGCTGTTGCGCAGCGCCTCGTCGACCGCCTGAGCGATGGCGAGCGAGCGCGCGTCTTCTGGAATGGCGCTGACCAGGATCGTGCGCCCGTTGAAGCCGCCCTCGTTTGCCAGATTCGAGCCCACGATCGAGACGTGGTCCGCATCGCTGGCGAGCAAGGTGACGACCTCTTTGGGTGCTCGCGTCGGCGCGGGGCCGGCTTCTGGGCAGACCTGGAGCGAGCGCCTCGCCAGCTCCGTGCGGAGCTCGCGAATGACGCCGTCACGCATGCCGTCCGACCAAGCCGAGCCGGAAAAGATCACCTCGACCCAGGCGTCGGAGCCGCTAGGGCACGAGCCAGGTTGGGCGCGCGAGCTGGACGACCAGGCGAGCACCGCCGAAAGCGCGACCAGGCACGCGAACCGAGGCACCCCACGAGACTAACCTCGCCGGAATCGAGCACCGTGAAAAATCATCCGGGAGCCTGAGCCATTGTGGCGGGGTCAGGGCATAGGCTCAGCGAGAAACCAGAATACGGCGAACCACATACCCGAGGACTTGCCCCAACGAATCTCAGGGTGGCAAGCAGCCGACTTTTTTCACGTCCAGCACGATGTCATCGTAGAAGAGGTCGAAGGCGTTTTTGGGGTGCCAGTCGTAGATGCCAAAACCAAAATCGCTGAAGCCGCCCACCAAGTCGCTGCTCTTGCCGTCGAAGATGGGTGAGCCCGGCACGTGGCCCGGGGGATACGCGATCGTCTGGTCGTTGAGCTGGCCAAGCTGGTTGCCGTCGATCCAAAGCGTGGCGGAATCGGGTTGGTCATTGAATTCCCACTCCAGACACGTCCATTTTTCGACCGGCACTTGTCCGGGCGGATATGCGACTTCTTCGCCGTTGGGTGGGCCGTCGAGCTTGACATAGCCGAGCTGCCAACCGCTGTTGATGTTGGCGACCTCGAGGTAAGCCGGCTTCGGGAAGCCGGGAGTGCCCGCGAACACCATGCCGGTGTGCCCGCTCATCGGCTTGGGCGTGATGTAAAAGTAGGCGCGGCCGAAATGGTGCTTGGCCAGCGCAGTCGGGCCGTTGTGAGCGATGAGGAAGGCGTAGTCGCTCTGCACGTCTGCCTGGGACTGGCCATGGAGTTGCACGGCGTATTTGCCGTGTGCAGCGCGAACGCTTTGAAGCGCGAGGGTGGCGCCCATCGTCTTCGTGTCCCACTTGGTGGCGTCGATCTGGCCACTCTCGAAATCTTCGCACAGCAACCCGGCACAGTTGCTCGCACCAGCGCCGGCAACTCCACCCGCTCCAGCGGAACCAGAGCTACCGGAAGCACCGGCCGCGCCCGCGTTGCCGGCGCCAGCCGCACCGGCGACGCCAGCGCCAGTACCGCTACCGCTGCCCGCCATGGCGAGCGCGCCACCAACTCCGCCACCGCTTGCGCTGAGCGACCCGGCGTTCGACGAGCCGGCGAGGTCGCCGCCTGCTCCCGAGGTACCAGCCACGGTCCCGCTCTGTCCGCCGCCGCTGCTTGGCGGATGGGCTGGTGGATCGGAACCGCAGCCGCTCGCGAGCGCCGCGAACAGCAAGGCGACGCGGATCTGGCCGGTTGCGACTTGCCTCAAGCTTCCGCCTTGGTGGAAGCGTCATCCAGGCGCGATCACAATTTGGTTTTTGGCGCAACAAGGCTACCGTCAGCGCATGTCGCCCCTCGTCCTCGAATACGAGGCCGCGCCAGAGCTCGGTTGCGCGAGCGCTGCCGAGCTCCGCTCGGCAGTGGCGCAGCAAGTGGGTCGCGACTTGTTCAGTGACGAGCTCGCGACGAGCGGAGAACGACTGCGCGTGGTGGTGGCGCGCACGAGCAGCGGTCTCGAGGGTCGTCTGGAATGGATCGACGCCGACGGTCGAAGCGAGGGCGAACGCCGCCTCGCGTCTGGCTCCAACGATTGCGCAGAGCTGGCGAGTGGGCTGGCGTTTGCTGTCGCGGTGCAGCTGCAGCTGCACGTTCCGGAAGCGGCCCCGGTCGCATCGCAACCGGTGGCTCAACCGTCTAGCGCTGCAGCAGCGCCTGCGCCCGAATTGCCGCCCGCGGCGGCTCGCCCGGCCAACGCGTCGCGTCGCATGTCGTTGCTCGGTCTCGGCGTTGCGTTCGAGCACGGGCTGACTCCCGGCATGGGCACGGGGCTGCACGCATTTGCGGCGACCACGAAGGGCTGGTTCTGGCTCGAAGCGGGGGTGCAAGTGACCTCACCCACGTCGCTCGAGCTCACGGACGGCTCCGGTTTTTCGGCGAATGAGCTGAGCTTCTCGCTCTTACCCTGTCTACGGGCTGCACCGCTGGGCGTGTGTGCAGCGGCCAGGGTCGGAAAGCTACAGGTGAGCGGGCACGGGGTGGACCGCGCCCTCGGCCCTTCGAGCGTGTTTGCCGCGGCCGGCGGACAAATCGAGCTGTTTTGGCCCGCACTGAACAGCCTCGGCATCATGGTTCACGGAGAGCTACTCTCAACGCTGACGCCGCTTGACGTCATGTTGAACCACACGCGGGTTTGGTCCACCGCGCCGCTGGTGGCCGGCTTCGGTTTGGCCCTGCCGGCGATATTTTGATGACAAAAGTCGGCACGTTCGCGCAATTACCTACTGTGGCGCCCCAGATTGCACGAGCCGACGTGAGCTCGAGCCGCGAGCCGGCCGAAGCGAACGAGTGCCTGGCGCTTTACCGCCAGGAGCTGGGCTATCTGATTGGCTCGCTCCGCCGGCTGGGGGTCTCGAACAGCGACATCGACGATGTGCTGCACGAGGTCTTCATCGTCATGCTGCGCCGGTGGGAGGATTACGACCGCGCCCGCCCGCCGCGTCCCTGGCTGTTCGGCATCGCGTTTCGAGTCGCGTCGGGCCATCGCCGTCGCAACGGCCGCGAGCTGCTGCGCGACTGTCCCGACGCCGAGGATTCGAGCGCGCAGCCCGACGAGACGCTGGCCGTCACGCAGCAGCGCCAGATGTTGTTGCGGGCCCTCGCCAAGGTCCCGCTCGAGCGACGCGCGGTGCTGATCCTGCACGATGTGGACGAGGTGGCCATGCGCGAGATCGCCGACCAGCTTTCGGTTCCGCTGTTTACGGCCTATTCGCGGCTGCGCAAAGCGCGCAGCGAGCTCGATGCCGCGCTCAAAATTTTGCTCAAAGGAGGGCGCGATGCTCGGTAAATGGCTGCCCGCGCTGTCACCGACGGCCCAGTCGCTGTTCGCGAACGAACGCGCGGCGGACGAAGACGCCGCGCTCCAAGCCCGAGCGCTCGAGCGCGCGAAGGCAACGCTCGAAGGTGAGCGTTGGTCCGGCATCCAAATGCGGCGAGCGGGTGAGCTCGCGGCGCCGGGCCGGCGTTCACGCGCCCTGCGCACCATGGTGCTCATGGCAGCGGCTCTCGGAATTGCCGGCCTGGCGACGGCGGGTGTGAGGCTGGCGAGGCAGCCGACGGCTCCCGTTGCGGTGGTGGCTGCGGCCCCGCCGCACGCAGCGCCGTCGCGGCCGCACCCTGTTTACCCCAAGCTTGGACCAGAAGCAGCGGCGACTCCCGACCCGGAACGCGCCACGACGGAGCCGGCGCGCGCAGCGCCAGTCACCAGCTCAGCAGCGGAACCCGGCAACGCCTCTGCGGCGAACGGCGCCGTCGCGCATGCGCGTACGAGCAACGCCGGCCAGTACGCGCTCGAAGTCGGGCTGCTCGAACCGGCTCGGACCGGCATCGCGCGGGGTGACTACGCAGCGGCGCTGAGCGCGATCGGTCGCCATCAACGCGAGTACCCGAGCGGCCAATTGACGGAAGAGCGCGAGGCTTTGCGAGTACGCGCCTTGTGGGGCTCGGGTCAAAAGCCAGCGGCAGAAGCGGCTGCGGCGGCGTTTCGGCGACGCTACCCACGCAGTGGGTTGCTCTCGTGGATGAAAGCGCAACCAGCACCATGAGCTTGCGGCGAGCGGCCTTGCTGTTGCCGCTGGCCATGGTTCAAGCGGCCTGCAGCGGCCAGCTCGACGCCGGTTACGACGTTCCGCACGGCGCGCTGCCGGTGGACGAGCGCAGCGCCATGGTCGTGGTCAACGACGGTGCGCGTGACAACTGGCAAGGCGAGTACGCGGCGCTGCTCGCAGCGACGACGCCGCTGCGACTGGTCGGCATCGTCGTGAATGCCACGTTCGAATATCCGTCGCTCGAGACGAATCTCGCCGGATACACCGACCTCATCGCGGCGGCGCGCGACAGTGGCCTGCAAGGCCTGCCCGATCCGGTTGGCAGCGCTGCGCCAGCGCTCGTCAAGCCAGAGAGCGAGCGCATCGAGGACACGAAACCCAACGGCTCCGCAGGCGCGAAGGTCATCATCGACGCTGCCAAGCGTTGGGGCACGGTCGCGCACCCGCTCGCGATCGCGACGGGCGGAGCTTTGACCGACGTGGCGGACGCCTGGCTGCTCGATCCGACGCTGGCCGACCGTGCCGTGGTCGTGGCAAGCCTCGGCATGTCCGATGGTAGCGGCGTGCGCACCTCGAACCCGAACGGTGGTCGTGACGAATGGGCGACCTTCATCGCCACGTCGCGACTGCGCTTCGTGCAAGTGAGCGGCTACTACGATCAGCTTGCCGACTTTCCCGACGCGCGACGGGGCGAGTTACCCCAAAACGCGTTTGGCGACTGGATCGCCGCGAAGAGCCCCGACATCCTGGACCTCCTTCAGGCTTGCGATCAGGTGAGCGTGCTCGCGGCCGCGCTACCCTGGTTCGCCCAAGACGTCACCCGCCTGCGCATCGATGACACGGATCTGACGCTGCTGGATGCCGACCCCGAAGGTCCGATTTGGCATGTCGGGCGCGGCGATAGCGACCGAGCGCGTGAGCAGGTGTGGGCGGCTCTCACCAATCCCAATACGTTCCACTAGAAGATTTTGGTGATACTTCGCGGCGCCTGCGACCACACATACAAAGTGCATTGCGGACTAGCGCGGCGGGCCCCTGGCTGGACCTACATCGCTTTGCTGGTCTGGGGTTGCGCCGTCTACGACGATGGCTTGCGCAGCGGCGGAGCCGGGGCGCCCTCTTCGGCAGGAGCCGGTGCGGGCGCTGTGGGTGGAGAGGCTGGTTCGGGCGCGGGCGGAATCGGCGCGGGCTCCGGCGCGAGCCCAGTCGCGGGTGACAACGCCAACGGCGCGCGCGCTGGCAGTGGCGGCACTGGCGGCACCGGCGGTACCGGCGCCGTGAGCGGTGGCGATGCGGCTGTTAGTGGGGGCGGCGACGGCTCGGCCTTGGCCGGAGCGCCGGCAGGCGGCGAAGGCGGCGCGGCGCAATGCGTCCCCGAAACGGCGTCCGAATTCTGCAAGAGACTCGGCAAAGATTGCGGCAGCGTCGACGGCGCGAACAACTGCGGCGACCCCATGAAGGGCGTGAAGTGCGGGACCTGTCAGGGCTTCAAGCAGTGCGGCGGCGCCGGTGAGGCCAACGTGTGCGGCGCGCTCACGGACCCCACACAGGGCGGCGTCGCGACGGCTAGCAGTGTGTGGAGCATCGCCGAAGACGGCCAGAAGGCGTTCGACCTGAGCACGAGCACCAAGTGGTACAACGGCGACAACAATGGCGGCACCGGCTGGCTCGCCTACCAATTCGCCGGCCTCGCCTCGCATGTGGTGACGTCCTATTCGGTCACGTCCGCCAATGACGTGCCGCAGCGCGATCCCACTGCGTGGGAGCTACAAGGCTCCAACAACGGCGGCACCTGGGCGGTGGTCGACCAGCGGACGGGCGTCACGTTCGCGGCGCGGCTCCAAACCAATTCGTACACGTGCGCCAACTCGGTGGCGTATCGCTGGTATAGACTGTTCATCACTGGCAACGCCGGTGCCACTTCACTGCAGCTGGCGGAGCTCGTGCTCTACGGCAACTAGTCTCGAGACTAGCGCGCTGCGCAGATGGTCTTCACGCGCTCGACGAAGGGCGAGCTCGGCTTGGTGGCGACGAAATCGGCCGCTTCTTGCCGCGCCTGCTCGGCCTTGCCCGCCTGACACAGCGCCATCATGTGTGTGACTTGCTGCAGCGTCGCCAGCTTGCCGGCGGGAAAACGCGCCGCATGCTGCGACAGTAGCTCCAAAGCGTGCTTTGCGTCGCCCGCGCGGAGCGCCGCCTGTGCGGAGTTGATGAGCTTCACTTCTTCGTCGACGGTGGGCTCAGCGGACGGCGCCGGCGAGCGTGAAGGCGCCGGCAGGCTCGGCTTTTCGGGGCGAGGCTGCCGCGCTTCGGGCGCCGCCGGCTCGTTTGGTGCTGCAGGCTCGGCGGGCAAGTTGCTGCTGGCTTGCGCGGGCACGGGCTCGCTCGGCGGTAGCGGACGCGTCACGGCAGCTGCCGGCGCCTCACGCAGCGAGTCTGCTGCGTCTTCGTGCCACGCGCGGTAGCCGCCCGCACCGACCGCTGCGGCCACCAGCGCTCCGACGCCCCACTTGGTCGCGCTCGAAGCCCACAGCTTTTGGAGCCAGCCGTGGTGAGCGGCTGCCTGAGCTCCCGGCACCACGTCGAAGCGCGGCAGGTCGCCGCGGAGCACGCGCTGCTGCACGATCTCTCCCAAGCGCGTCTTGCGTTCGGAGCCCAGCGAGCTCGCTTCTTTGTAGCGGCCCAGCAAGCGGCGGGCGCTGTCGCTCGGTGGTTTCATGCTTGGCTCCCCTGCCGCTCGCGCGCCGCCAGAGCGTCTTCGAAGCGTGCGCGCGCCTGGCGCAAGCGGCCGTAAACGGTATTCAGGTTCACGTCCAGCGCGGAAGCGATTTCGGGCGCCGTGAGCCCTTCGATATCCGACAGGTAGAAGACCAGGCGGCGCGACTCATCGAGGCCTTCCAAGAATTCGCCCACGAAGCGCTCTGCCTCGCGCCGCTCCAGCGCTTCTTCTGGATCCCGTGAGATTGCGCTCACCGTCACGCCGCGATGCCGCTCTTCCGCGCGCCTTACGCCGCGGTGGTAATGGCTCGAAATCTGCCGGCCGATCGAGAAAAGCCAAGCGCGCATGAGACCTCTGTCTTCGTATTCAGGGAGCCGGCGATGAACGACCAAGAACACCTCCTGCAGCGCGTCGTCGACGTCGGCAGCAGGAACTCCGAGCCGACGTAGCGAGCGCCAGACGAAGTCCGCATGCTCCGCGAAGAGGTGAGCAATCTGGGCGGCAGCCTGGCTTTCCTCGCGCCGTGAAGCCGCCTCGCTCATTGCCTTCTTGGATGTATACCCGCTCGCGAGCTTTTCCGTGTGGGCGGCTAGAAATGAGCTTCGAGCCCGGCCGCGGCGCGAGCGGCCACGGTGGGCGGCGCGTAGAGCGATGGCAGATTTCGCACGTGAAATTCAGGCTTTAGTAGCGTGAGCACGGCGTCCCCTTCCAGCCAAAGCGAAAGCCGCGATGTGGCTCGCCACTCGAGCGCCGGCCCGAGCGCGAGTCCTCCCCAAAGGCCGGTCGTGCTCGAGGTCTCTGCGGTGCCAAAGCCACGGCCCCGCATGACACCGAGCTCTGGCCCGGCGCAGATGGGGAAACGAAAGGCCCCCGTAGCGGGGGTGAGGCAAGCGCGCGCCATGCCTGCGAACAACTGCAGGTCCGCGCCAATAGCGGGCAGCGCCTCGTAGTTGGCGACGCCGCCCCAGAATGCTTCTCCACCGAGCTCGACGCGAAACGACGGCCACTGCGCGGAGACAAGAGCCGCGACGCCGGGCGTGGTGCCCGGCAGCGGGCCGAGCGCGACCTGCCCGACCACGCGCGCCCCGAAGCTCACGCGCTGCGCGTTGCTGCTGCGCGGACCTGGCGCGGGTGGCGGGCTCTCCGGTGCAATCTTGGCGGCGGCAGACGGTTGCGAAGATTGCACCGCCTCGACGACGGCCACAGGATCGATCGCGAGCGCCACCTTGAGCGCCATCGCATCGGCAAGCGAGCTGCACTGTCGCGCCACCAGTACTTCTTCTTCGACGCGTTCGCCGACGACCAACAGCGTTCGCAGCTGCCACTGGCCTGCGGCGTTTGCGGTCACCTTGCCGGTGGCGCGAACACTGGTTTGCTCGAGCCCGCTCAGGCTCTTGCCCAGCAAGCGCTCGGTCGCCGCTCGTACGCGCGTCGCGTCGGGGCAAGGGGCCGGCGCTTCCCATTGGATCTCGATGGCAGGCGTGGCCGGTGGCGTCACCGGCCCAGCTTAGGCAGCGGGCAGCGTGAGTTCAACGTGCGGACTCGAGCTCGAAGCTGCTACGGACCGTGAAGGCGCCCGTCGCGCCGAGCCGCTCGGCGTAAAACAGGTGCAGCGCGTGTGGCTCGCCGAGCGTGAGCGCCAGGTCGTTCAGCTGGAGCGTTTTGGACGTGGCGACGTGCGTGCCGCCGAGATCCAAAACCAAAGTATCGTCGACGAAGACGTAGAGATCGTCGTCGGAGCGTACTTCGAGCGCGTCTCCGGCTTGGGGCACGAAGCGGCCGTGCAGCTCACCCGTGAAGGAAAAATTGTGCCCCTTACCTTGATTGCCGAACGCGGTGGCGTACGGCCCGCCATCGTCGAGCGGGAAGAAGACGCGCCGTGCCACGCCTTGATACACGTCGGCCACGCCCGATTGCTGGCTGTCGTACACGTAGAAACCCTGGGCATCGACCGCGATCGGCAGCGGGAACGGCTTGGTGATATTGGTGCCCGGCACATCGCGGTACCATTGGTCGAAGTAGTCGGCGCCGAACGTGGGAACGGCGTTGGTCGGCACGCGATAGACGGGCTTTTGATCCGCGCCGAGCTGCGCGGCCACTACTCCGGCTTCGGATTGGACGTTGTCGAACGCTGGGTTCGTCGTTTCGTCGTTGGCGTCGTACTGCTTGAAGTCACGCAAGATGAGCGTGAGAAAGAACGCGGGCGTATCGGGGCCCGGAAGGCCCGGCGCTCCGGCGGTTCCGCTCGTTCCGCCGCTTCCAGCCATTCCGGCGCTCGCAGGAGCTTGATACACCCCCACCTCGCCCCGGTTCGTTTGCACGGAGCAGGCCATCGAGACCCAGAGAAGCGCGGCAGCAGCGAGCGACTTCATCGCAAGCCGCCTAGGTTATCACTTGCGGCTGCGGGCTCAATGCGTGAGCGCCCAGGTTGCGTTTTCGGGCGGTACGCCCCAAGCAGCGTTCAGCGCGTCCCAGTACGGAGCGCTGTCGAAGCCGTCGTGGCCGGCGTCGGCGTAGAAGCGGTGCGTATTGTCGTACGGCGCTTTGGCGGTCGTCACGTTGACCGGCTTGCCGACGAAGTGCATGCGCTCCATCGTGAACTGAATGTCTCCGTACTCGTCGTCCATCTTGCCGACGAAGCCGAAAAAGCGGTCAATCGGCGTTTTGGGTGGGTCGTCCAGCCAGGCGCTGATCTTGGCGTCCGGGCAATGGGGGTCGTAGGGCGGATTCTGCGGATCGAAATCGGTCACGCTCTGGCCGGTGCCGCACAGGTTGTCGCGCGGTCCCGAGCGCGCCACCGCGCGGTAGGCGCACACCGCTACCGCAAAGCGTGTCGCGCTCTGGGCGCGGTGTGAATGACCCGTGAAGCCCACGTCCGACCAGCGCACGCTGCCGTCGGGGTTGAGGAAGTAAGCCCAATCCTCTTCGGGGTACATTTCCTGCAAGCCTTTGAGGCTGCGAGTGACTTGCCCGGTCACGCTCTGCTCGGGTGTGACGGCGAAATCAGCGCAACGGTCGACTCCGTCGAACGCCTCGAGCCGGCAGTCACCGTTGAAGTTGCGTGTGGTGTAGCCGGTGTTGAACACCGGGAGATTGACGCCCACGACATGAAACCCGCGCTTGGCGCCGAAGGGGTAGGCGTTGTTGTCCAATTGTACGATCAGCTTGCCCATCAAGTGCGGCACGCCGCCGTAAACAGCCGCGGGGCGACCGTCCACGGTGTGCAGGTGCTGGCCGTCGGCTGCCTCGAATTCGAGAGCGCGCGGTGCCGGCGTGCCGCAAGCATCGCCGGTCGAGCCCGCGCTGCCGCCGCTTCCCCCGGCGTCGCGGCCACCGCTCGGCATCGTGCCTCCGCTACTGCCGCCAGCACCCGCTGCGGCCCCGCCCGCTCCGCCGCCCGCCTGCGGAGTGGCCGCGGAGCCGGCGGTTTGCATGTTGCCGCCCGAGCCTGAAGTGGGAGCGACGCTGCCGCCGGCGCCAGCGGTAGCCGAGGTGCTGCCTGCGTTCGACTGCGACGGACCCGGCGTCACCGTGTCTTCGTTTCCTCCGGAGCTGCAGGCGAAAGCGACGAGCAAACTGGGGGCCAGCAGGCGGAAATGGGGGCGCGAAAACGGCATCCGGGACTACCTCGTCGAGCTATTCCCGCGCGCCGCCGTTTCCGTGTGAGCTTCGCGTAGTTAGCAGCTACCTGGCAGCTTTCTGGCCGGGTCCCGCATGGATGGCCGTGTGGCTGGGCATCTCCCGGCTGACATGACTGATCTCAGGGCAGCATGGCGTCCGGCGTGGCTGGCGCCAATCTTCGTGGCCGGGGTGTTGGGCTGCGCCGCCGCGCCGAGCCACAGCAGCGGCGGCGGCGAGCTTCCCGCGGGTGCCGCCGGCATGGGTGCGGCCGGCTCTGCCCCGATGACCACACCGCTACCCGGCGGCGACGTCGGCAGCATCGCGATTCATCAGCTCAGCGCACGCGAATACAACAACACCGTTCGCGATTTGCTGGGGACCAAGCTCACGCCCGGCAGCGCCTTTCAGTCGTTCGAAGCCGCCGGTTTCGACACCTTGGCCGCCGCCGGCGTCATGAACTCGCGCAAAGTCGCCGACTACTTCAGCGCCGCCAATACCCTGGCCGACGACCTGTTCCAAGATGCTGCGCGGCGCGCCTCGATCGTCACCTGCCAGCCCGCGGCGCCTGGTGATACGGCCTGCGCCTCGAGCATCATCAGCGCGTTCGGGCTGAAAGCCTGGCGTCGCCCGCTCGAGGTGAGTGAAACCGCGGATCTGCTCGTGCGCTACCAGGCCGCTTTGGGGCTCGGCCTGGATCATCAGGGCGCGCTGCAGCACGTGGTGCGCATCATGCTCACCTCGCCGCAATTCATCTACCGCATCGAATTCGATCCGGATGCGACGAGCGTGCACCCGCTCAGTGGCTACGAGCTGGCTTCGCGCCTCTCGTACTTGCTGTGGAGCTCCATGCCGGACGCGGCGCTTTTCGATGCCGCCGGCAGCGGCGCCCTGCAAGACACCCAGCGCTTGTCGCAAGAGGTCGAACGCCTGCTCGGCGACCCGCGCTCGCGCGAGCTCGTCGACAACTTTGCCGCGCAGTGGCTCGGCTCCCGGCGCTTGAACGACCACGCCGTTGATACCAACGTTTACCCGATGTGGACGCCCGAGCTGGGCGTCGCCATGCAGCAAGAAATGGCCGCCTATTTCGACGACTTTCTGCACGGCCAGCAAACGTACGACCAGTTTCTCACCTCGAACGTCAACTTCGTCGATTCGCGACTGGCGGCGCTCTACGGCTTGCCGGATCCAGGCAGCGCGACCCTCACGCGTGTGCAGAACGGCAGCGGGCAGCGCGTCGGCTTCATGGGGTTGGCCGGTTTCTTGACTCACACCTCTCGCATGGATCGCACGGCGCCCTCCATTCGCGGCAAATGGGTCGTCAATTCACTCAAGTGCCTGGAGCTGGAGCTGCCGCCCAACTTGACTCCCCCGCCGCTGGGCGAGCCCGGCGCGGGGCAAACGGAGCGCCAGGTGCTCGAAGCGCATCGCGCCGCTCCGGCATGCTCGGGTTGCCACAACATTTTGGACCCGGTCGGCCTCGGCCTCGAGCACTTCGACGGCATCGGCCGCTACCGTGACACTTACGCCAACGGCTTGCCGGTCGACTCCGTCGGCACCTTGACCGATGGCTCGCAGTTCGACGGCCTCTTGCAGCTGGCACAGGCCATGTCGAAAGATCCGAGCTTCGTGGCGTGCGCAGCGCAAAAACTGTTCGTGTACGGCCTGGGTCGCAAAATCGACGCCAGCCAGCCCTACGTCGACCAGATCGTCGAGCGCTGGCAGGCCAAGGGCCTGTCGCTCCGCAACTTGCTCCAAGCCCTGGTTGCAAGTGACACGTTTCGTTCTCGCCACGGAAATTAGGACCAAGCCATGCTGACCCGAAGACACTTGCTGCGCGGCCTCGGCGTCGCTCTCTCGCTGCCCTTCCTGGAGTCGCTCGCGCCTCGCGCGGCGCGCGGCCAGGCGAGCGCGCTGCCCAAGCGCTTCGTCCCCGTTTACTTTCCGAACGGCGCTGCCATCGAATGGTGGGACGGCACGGGAGCCGGAAAAGACTGGACGCTACCGCCGATCTTGAAGCCCCTGGCACCAATTCAGCAAAAGTCGCTCTTCATCAAGAACCTGGGCAACTACACCTGGCGTACCGACCTGCTCACCATGAGCACGCCGTGGGACATGCTGATCGAGCGCGCCGACATTCACACGCAAATGCCGGCTGGCGCCTTCAACACGCCTTCGCACTCACGCTGCCCCGGCGCCATGCTCACCTGCGTCGACGGCGACCAGGTGCGCCGCGAGCGCAAGGTCGACATCACGACCTCGCCCATCAACGCCACCACCGTCGACCAGGTCATCGCCCAAGGGCTCGCCGGCAAGTCGCCCATCGCCAGCATGCAGCTGGGCCTACTCAATGGCTCCGGCGAGTTCGACGGCCGAAATAGCGTCTTTTCGCAGAACATGTCGTGGTCGGATCCCGACACGCCCATGGGCAAAGAGCTCGACGTGCAAAAGGTGTTCGACGCCATCGTTCAAGGGGGCGCTGCTGCACCGGACCAAAGCGCGGACGCCAGCGCTGAAGCGGCCCGCCGCCGCGCGCTCGAGCAGAGCGCCCTCGACTCGCTCAAGGCCAGCGTCACGTCGCTGCAGAATCGGCTGTCGATGTCCGACCGCGCCGAGCTCGACAAGTTCTTGACCGGCGTGCGCGAGTTGGAGGTCAAGGTCGCCGCCACGCCTGCCATGCCGGCCTCGCAGTGCAAGCCCGTCGAGCGGCCCCAAATGACGACGGACGCGAACCAAGATCCGATCGGCCGTATGGGCATCATGAACGACCTGATCGTGATGGCGCTGCAATGCGACGTGACACGTGTGATTACCTACATGCTCGACAATAGCCGCTCCGAGCTCGTGTACAGCCACGTGCCCCGCTACGACTTCACCAACGACAAGCCGGGCACGGGTACGGCTGGCAACTACCACGCTGCGCAACACGCCCCGCTGCGCCAGAATGATTTCTCCTCGATCACCAACTGGCAGGTGCGCGTCGCGGCAGACTTGCTGCAAAAGCTCGACCAAATTACGGAGGGCGAACGCACGCTGCTCGATAACAGCCTGATCATGCTGTTCAGCGACATGCATCACGGTGACCATGCCGGCTTCGACATCCCCATGATGCTCTTCGGCGGCGCGGGCACCTTCAAGCAAGGTGAATACGTGCTGCTGCCTGGCGACCCCGCCAGCTCGCGCCAATCGCGCGATCTCTACTTTACGATCATGAACCAGTACTTCGGCCTCGGCGTCAGTAGCTTCGGCGTGGACGTGCGCAAGGTGCCGAACGCCAACATCGCGGAGATCTTGGCCTGACGCGCTAAGAGCATGCGCACCTCCACCTAGTGTGGAGCTACTGTGGATTCGATGTAGAGACCGCCATCCTCGTCGCCAGTTGCTCGGATCCTAAGAGTTGCGAGCTGCCAGGTAACGCAGCGCGGTGTACGTTCGCGCTGGCTCGAACGCGGAGCGACGTGACATTCTTGGAATCATGCATCGGCGTCGCGATCGCGTGCGCGTCGTTCAGAATCGCTCCCGACTTTGGATGAGCTTGTTGCTCGTCGGTCTCGGCGTCGGCAGCGTCGCCAGCGGCTGCGCCACGGCGGTCGACACCCTCGAGCCGCTCGATGAGGTCGCCGGAAATGGCGGCTCCACCAACACCACCGACGGCGGCACGACCAGCGCCGCTGGCAAACCCACCACGGGCGGCAGCAAGGGCAGCGGCGGCACTAGCAGCAGCGGCGGCACGAGCAGCAGCGGCGGCACGCTGACAGGCGCGTTCGGTGGCACCACGACGACGGGCGGCAAGGCCGGCGCAGGCGGCACCGCAACCGCGGGTGCCGCGGGCACCACCGCGGGCGCGGCAGGCACCACCGCGGGCGGGAGCGCGGGCAGCGCGAGCGGCGGCACAGGCGGCAACGCCGGCTCCGGTGGCAAGTCGACAGGCGGCACCTCGAACGGCGGCAGCGGCGGCGGTGGCAGCGCGAACGGCGGCACCGGCGGCAGCGGCACCCCGCTCGCCTGCTTGATGAGCTGGAAGGGCGACAAGTGCGACACCTGCAGCGCGCAGACTCAATCCGACAAACTGGCCTGCGTCGACATTCTCAATTGCTACGCGGCCAATTCTTGCGGCCCCAGCAGCTGCGGCGGCAACACCGACAAGTGCGGCGCCAACAACATCGGCAAAGGCACCGCCGGCTATCCCATCGCGCAGACCGTCTACGACTGCCTCTGCAAATAGCGTGAGGGGCCAACGAAGCCGTTCACGCGACGGCACGAACGTCGTGCGAAACCGCTTCGTCACGAGCGAGCGTGCGCACCGTTCGCTATTGGTGCTGGTCGATCTGCCGCGAGCGGCGCTTGGCGAGGATGCCGAAGAGGGCGGCGGCGAGGATGAGGATCGCGCCAGGCCACGCGCCGAATACGACAAATATCCACGCGGCGACGGCGCACAGGATGGCCAAAATGATCAACGCGATTGTCCCAGTGAGACCGGGAGAGGCGCTGGTCATGCCGGGTTCGTGGTCGTCCGGCTCTTGTTGTGGAGTCGTCATGCCCGGAGACAAGCAAGCGACGTGCGCGGCCGAATGTGCTCGGGGCGGGGAGTCGCTACATCCCTCGCGCGAGCGCCTCGCCCTGGGTGCCGTGGAAGCGCTCAACCAGCTGTACGGCACGCGCTACCATCTGCGGGTTCGAGTAGCGCACGTACACCACGAGTTGGCCCTGCACGGCATCCACCGTAACCTGCGCTCCCGGCAGCGCGAGCGGGCACGTGGCGTCTGCATGTTGGGGCTCGGCCTGGTCGCACGCCAGTACGTGCGTGAGCCACTCTCGGGTGAGCCCGCGTTCTGGACGAAGCGCGATGGCGACGCCCTGATCTTTTTCGCCCAGCACGTTGCCGCGCAGCCCTTTTTTGACCAACACCTGCATGTCGGCGATCCGAGCCGGATCGTGCAGCGGGTTCTCTTTCGCGTCGACGGCGCGGCACTCGCTGGCAGCGGCGTTCGCAATTGCGGTCGAGCTCCCTACGCCGGCGGGCGCCGCACAAGAGAGCGGTAGGAACAGGCCTAGGCTCAGCGGCCAGCTGAACGGCTTCATCCGCATTCTCTACAATGCATTTGGCACCGGCGCTCGTACTTGCGCGCACGACTGAGCACCTTAGTTATTCCCGCAAATCGCGCTGAAATGAACTTTTAGCGCAGCGTGACTCGATCTGAGACGCCTCGGCTTCCGCGGCGCGACAGGTCGCTTCGCGTTGTTTCGGCGACTCGTGCTCCTCACCTTCGAGGACGAGAAGGAGCTGTGGAGCGAGCTCAAACCGCAGCCGGCGAGCAGACCAATCGCACAGGAAATGGCGCTGAGCGTGAGAGCATCTTTCGCATGTCGTCCTAGGTAGCGGTTCTGCAGGCACCGCTCGCGATGACCCCCGAAGCGTGTGTGCCCGAGTCGCAGCTAAGGCTCACTCAGTAGCTCGCGCAGCCGCACTTGTGCGACCTCGATCAGGTCGCCGTGGTGGGCGCCGGGCACGAGCTCGAAGTCGCAGCCGGGGGCTCGTGCGGCGAGCGCACGGCCCATGGCGGGAGGTATGAAGTCGTCTTGGTCGCCATGCAAAATGGTGAGCGGCGGAGCGCCATGCGCTTCGATGGTGCGGAGCGTTGCGAGGTTGTCGTAGCGATGGGACAGCAGGTGGCACACGGGCGAGCCGACGAAGCGGCGCGCCATGTCGAGCATGGTAGTGAACGGCGCAAACAAGATGATGCGCTGCACGCGATGTAGCGATGCGTAGTCGAGCGCGGCCGCAGCGCCGAGCGAATAGCCGATCACGGCGATGCGCGGCGTGAGCTCGCTCTGCTCGAGCTCGAGCTGCCGAGCCAGCACCGCGATCGTGACCTCGGTGCCCTGGCGAAGCGTTTCCGGCGAAGGACGACCTGCGCGCGCGCCGTAGCCCGGATATTCGACGAGCAAGAAGCCTTGATCGGTGGCACTCTCGGCGATCAGCGGATCCCAGCGCAGCGCGGTGTTGCCGTTGCCGCCGAATAGCAGCCACAATCGACGCGGCGGCTGCCCGGAGCTCGGCGCCCGATAAAATCCGAGAATCGACGCGGCGTCTTCGGGATCGTGCAGCGCGACGAGGCCGGGTGGCAGCTGCCTGAGCTCAGCCGGCGTGTAGTGCGGTGCGACGTAAATGAAGCGGTCTTGTAGGAACCAGAGCGCGACGTGCGGCGCGACCACGAAGACGAGCACGACGAACCCCACCGTGCGCAAGACGCGCCGGCGCCGAATCGGTGGTGGGCTCGCTACAGGATCCACCCGATGCGCAGGTTCAGGGTGGGCAGCACCGTGCGGCCGATCTTTTCGAGGCTGTCACGCACGGAGTCGTCGGCGGAGGTCTTATAACCTTGGGCTTGCTTCTGCACCTTGCAAACGGGATTCGTCATCGGGTCGCAGCCTGGCGCCGGGGTCGCCCACGCGGGTAGCGGATCGCTCGCGTAGTTGACCTCTGCCGGGGCGATGGGAATTTGTGCGCCGGCATCGACCCCGATGCTGAAGCCGATGCTCGTCGTATAGAAATAGCCAATGAGCGCAGTGAGCATCAGCGCTTTGACGTTGCCGGCCGCGTTGTACGTGATGTCCCCGCCCACGCTGCCATAACCGGGGATGTTTACCTGCGGACCGAGGTTGTACGTGCTCTTCAGCGTGCCATCCACGTGCATGTAACCGGCTCCACCCTGCAAGAAGAAGCCGCCGCCCAGCGGATAGATGCGCGCGTAAAAGTCGAGGTGCTGGTACGACAGCGTGGCCTTGCCGTAGTAGTCGAGCTGCACCTTGGGAATGAGCCCCAAGTTGACGCCCAGGCCGATGAAGCGCGTCACTTTCACTGTGCCGCCGACGCTGACGATGCTGGGAATGCCCACGCCCACGACCGGCCCGATCTTGAATTGATCGACGCTCTCTTCTTCGTCTTCGTGGGGGTGTGTGGCGGCGGGCTCCGGCGTGGTGGGAGGCGGGCGCGTGGCTTCTTGGGCGGCGCCGTCGTGCGCCGGCGTCGTGGATTCCGCTTCGTGCGCCGGCGCGACGGGTTTGGTAGCTTGCGGCGGCTCGACCGGTTTGGCCGGCGGCTTCTTGGCGGCGGGGGACTGGCTTGCTGGGGGCGTTGACGGCGGCGGTGGGAACGAGCCCGAAGGTGGCCCAGCCGGCGGGGGTGCAGCAGGCGGGGGTGTAGCAGGCGGGGGTGCAGCAGGCGGCGGTTCGCTCGGCGGCGGCGCCGCGCCCGCAGGCGGTTCGCTAGGCGGCGGTGGGGCGGGCGGAGCCGGCTCTGCAGGCGGCGGCGCTGCAGGTGGCGTTGCCGGCGGCGCGGGCGGCTCCGCTGGCGGTGCAGGTGGCGTCGCGTCGTCCGCCTGGGCCAATGCCTGCTGTGCGAACGCGAGGGTTACTAGGAGCGATAAGACCGAGCTGCAACGCGCCGGTGTCCGAAGCATTGCTCGAACAGTAACACGATCCTAGACCCGCGAAAGGCTTCTCGAGACCTCACGAGCGACTAGAGTTTCGCCGCCTGCACATCGGCCAAGCTCACGCCCAGCACCTTGGTGGCAATTTTTTCCAGCGCCTCTTCGCTACCACTGAAGTGATACGTCTCGTGCGTGTGCGAAAGCGTAGCGTTCGGCGCGAGCGCGGCCGCGGGTGAGCTGCTCTCGAGCTCGTAAAATCCGCCGAGCGAAGGTTTGCCTGGCTCGACCGGGCCGTCGTTGTACGCGTTGCTCACGTCCCCGCCGTACGGCTCCTTCGACACCTCCCACAAGTTGTTGACGTAACGCTTGGCGCCGGCCGGCTTGGTGAAGCGCACGATGGTGAGCAGCTTCGCTTCCGCGCTGTAGCTGCCCAGCACGGCTTTGGCACGCGCCGGCGGCAGTCCCACTTTGCCGCGTGCCTGCCCATCGGCCTTGAACAGGGCAAAGCCTTTGTCTTGGTTGATCTGCAAGCGCTCGGGCGGCACTTTGCCGAAGTACTTGTCGGTTATCACGTCGCCCTGAGCTTGCTTTTCGAACGGCAGCACGATGCGGGTGCCGGGCGCCGGATTGAACATGCCCAGGATCCACACGCTGGGCAGACCCTTGTCTTCCGTCCACGCCTTCGGCCCTTGGTTGGTAATGACGTTCTCGCTCGAAAAACCGACCCATTTGACGCCCGCCGGCACTTCTACGCCGAGCGCCTGCTTGGCTTGCTCGGCGCTCAACAGCGAGACCTTGCGCTGCACCTCGAGCTTGAATTCGGTCTTGGCGTAGTTGCTCACGCTGAGCGCGTGCGTGTACGTGATGCTCGTGGCGCTGGCGGCCGTCTCTTGCCACTCCCCTTCTTGAAAGCCGTGCGGCGTCTGCCAGTTGTCGAACGTGAACGGCTTGCCGGCCGCAAAATACAGCGCGTACTGCCCACCCTCTGGACCGAGCCAAAAGCGATCTTCGCCGCCGTAGTTGTCGAAGGCGGTGCCTGTTTTGCCGGCTTCGATGAAGGCGCGGTTGATGAAGCCCAGGCTCTTGCCTTGCGCTTCGAGCGCGCTCGTCATGATGCGGCCTTGGTACTTGCCCGAGACGGCGACACGCGCGCCGGCCGCGCCCTGCAAAACCTTCACAGCGGCACCGTGTTGATTCAGAAACTGCACGTCGTCGTCGAATTGGCGCATGGCGGTGCTCGGAGCGGTGGTGGGAGTCGTGGTCGTGGCGGCGCTCGGCGCAGGCGCGGGCGCGGCGCCAACGGCCGTTGCAGCAACGCCAGGCGCAGCAGTAGCAACGGGCGGCGTGCTTTCGGCGGCGGGCGGGCCCTGGGTCGCTTGGCACGCCAGTAGCAAACCGAATGAGCACGAAAAAGCGACGGAGTGAGCGACTCGCATAGGTCCCTTTCGCCGGCCCGAAAAACGTCGAAGCTGCGCGCGGCGCCACGATTTTTACAGGCTTCCCCGGAGGCCCGCAAGAACGGCTATTCTGCCGGGCCATGGCCCAGGGAGCAGGTTTTTGGCGAACGTGCGGCGTGCTCTTGGTAACGCTTGCCGCCGGCTGGGCGTGCAAACGCGAGTCGCCCCGCGGTGGCGGCAGCGGCGTGTGGACGCCGAGCGCTGGATCGCAAGGCAGCGTAAGCCAACCGAAGGCCGAAGCAGCCACCAAAGAAGCCGTTACGGTCGTGCTCGCCTACGGCAGCGAGAAGAAGAGCTGGCTTACCGACGCGATCGGGCGCTTCAACGACAAGACGCTGCGCTTGCCGAGCGGCGAGCAGGTGCGTGTCGAAGGCCAAGCCGTGGGTAGCGGCGCGGCGGTAGAGGATTTGGTCGACGGCACCGTGAAGGCGCACGCCTGGGCGCCGGCCAGCACCATGTACCGCGACGTGCTGCAGCGCGCGTGGACGGCGCATCAGGGCACCCTGGGCGGCAAGAAAGAGATTTTGGACGAGGGCAGGTCGCTCGTTTTGAGCCCCGTGGTGCTCGCGATGTGGAAGCCGATGGCGCAAGCCTTGGGCTGGCCCGGCAAGCCCGTGGGGTGGGCAGACGTACTGGCGCTATCGAAGGATCCCAAGGGTTGGGCCAGCAAGCAGCACCCGGAGTGGGGCAGCTTCAAGTTTGGCCACACGCACCCGATGTTCAGCAACTCAGGCACCCTCTCGGTGCTGGCAGAGGCTTACGCGGCGCTCGCCGAAACGCGCGGCCTCACGAAGGAGGCTCTGGTCAAGCCCAAGGTCGCGCCCTTCATGGAGAGCATCGAGCAGTCGATTGTCCACTACGGCAAGTCGACTGGATTCTTCTCCGAAAAGATGCTCGGGCGTGGCCCGTCTTTTTTGAGCGCGGCTGTGCTGTACGAAAACTTGGTGGTGGATTCGTACACACGCCCTGAATTCCAAACCCGCGATTTGGATTTGGTCTGCGTATATCCGAAGGAAGGTACCTTCTGGATCGACAACCCGTTCTACGTGCTCGACGCGCCTTGGAGCGATGACGCGCATCAGAAGGCGGCGGCCATGTTCCGCTCGTTCTTGCTCAGCCCCGTAGAGCAAGCTACCGCGATGACGCGCTTCGGCTTTCGTCCGTCGGATCCGAAAATCGCGATCGCTGCGCCGCTAGACGAGGCGCATGGCGTCAACCCCAAAGAGCCGCAAACCTTGCTGGAGGTGCCGAGCACCGACGTGGTCGAGAGCGCGCTCCAGCTTTGGACGAAGGTCAAAAAGACCGTCGATATCTCGTTCGTGTTCGACCGTTCCGGCTCGATGGCGGGTGAGCCGTTGAAACAGGCCAAGCAGGGCGCGTTGGATTTTTTGGGGCAGCTCGACGGCCGCGACCGTGTCTCGGTGTTGATGTTCAACGACAAGGTGCCGGATGCGACGGAGCCACAACTCTTGTCGGCTTCGCGTAACCAGCTGAACGACGCTGTCTCCGGCACGTTCGCCGATGGTGGCACCGCGCTCTACGATGCCGTGGCCAAAGCGCACGATAGGCTGGCGGAGCTGGCCAAGCAGAACACCAAGCGCACCTACGCAGTGGTCGTGCTCACGGACGGCAAGGACGAGCACAGCAAGCTCGACTTGGAAGGCATCAAGCAAATCGTCAAGCAACCGGTCGAAGTCAGCGAAGCGGGCGTGCGCTTGTTCACCATCGCTTACGGCGCCGGCGCCGACAGCAAGCTGCTCGCCGACCTGGCCGAGTCCGGGGGCGGCGCGAGCTTCAAAGGTGACGCCACGTCGATTCGCCAGGTTTACCGCGACTTGGCGTCATTTTTTTGAGGTCAGCGCGGCGGATGGCAGACAACTACGCACCTCTTTACAAGGCGCTGCTCGCCTCGGCGACGCGCAAGCTCCACCTCGGAGTGGCGACGGCCGGCGTTGGCGCGGGCGTGCTCGCGAGCGTGCTGGACCTGGGCGGCAGCACGTTGCCGACGGTTGTGATTGGCCTGGGCATCCTGGCGTACGCGGCCATGGTCGGGCTCGATGTGAGTAACCCCGACTTCATCCGGCGTGCCAACTCCAAGCTGCGCGTGGACGACGCCGACGCTGAAGCCTGGCTCGAGCCGAAGACTTTGCGCGACAGCGAAATCCGCGAAGTGTACTCGGCGATCTTGCGCGCCATGGACGAGTGTCGGCGCATTTACGGGGGCACCGGCGAGAGCTTGCGCTCGAGTCTCGAAGACGGCTTACATCGCTCCGAGCAGCTGGTGCTGGTGGCGGCCCGCGCCGCCAAGCGCAGCGACGCGATCCGCCGCCACCTCGACAACGACACGCCCGAGAGCCTGAACAAGGAGCTCGAGCGGCTGCGCGCGCTGGCGAGCCGAACCAACGACGAAACCGCCAAAAAGAGCTTTCTTCAGGCCGCAGAAGCCAAGGCGAAAGAGCTCGAGACCTACCAGCAGCTGACCGGCCTCCGCGATCGCATTCACGCGCAGCTCAAGCTGATCGAAACGTCGCTCGACGGGCTCTCGGCCAAGCTGGTCAAGCTCGACGCCAGTGACCTCACCGAAGCCATCTCCATCAACGCTTCGATCACCGAGAACGTGCAGACCATGACCAGCGACGTCGAGATCCTCGAGTCGACCTACGAAGAGACCATGCAGGAGCTTGTTTCATGAGCGACGATTCGAACGCCGGCAAGATTGCGATTCTGGGCATGTTTGCCGCGGCGGTGCTGGGCGCCTTCGGGTTCATCTTCTTGCGCAAAGAAAAGGTTGCGGGAGACACAGCAGCCAGCGCCGAAGTGCCGGCCAGCACCGCGCCCGCCGCTGCAGCCCCTGCAACACCGCCCGCCTCCGTCACGCACGTGCGCTTCCTTTACAGTACCGAAAAGAAGGCGTGGCTGGTGGAGGCGCTGTCGCGTTTCGGCAAAGAGCACCCGGAGATCGCGGTCGATACGGTGGAAAAGGGCAGCCTCGACATGGTGCAGGCCCTGCTCGACCAAAACGAGCGCCCCACCCTCATCAGCCCCGCCGACGACGTTGCGCTCAACCTGCTCACCTCGGATTGGAAGCAGAAAAACGGCTCGGATCTCGTCAGCTTCGATGGCGCTGACAAGCCGCAACCGCTGGTGCTCACGCCGCTCGTGCTGGTGGCCTGGGACGACCGCGCCGCAGCGCTGACTGGTTCCGACAAGAGCCTCACGTTCACGCACTTGCACGATGCCATCAAAAATCCCAAGGGCTGGCCCGGGGCCGGCGGCAAGCCGGACTGGGGTTTCGTCAAGCTCGGTCACACCAACCCGACGCGCAGCAACTCCGGCCTCCAGGCGCTCATCCTCGTCGCTTACGAGTTCCAAAAGAAACGCAGCGGCCTCGAAGTGAAAGACGTGCTCGACGAGAAGTTCCAAAGCTTCTTGAAAGAGCTCGAAAAGGGCGTGCCCAAATTCGGCGAATCCACCGGCAGCTTCATGGACGAAATGGTCCTTTACGGCCCCTCCAAGTACGACGTGGTCGTCACCTACGAAAACCTGGCAATTCAGCACATTCCCAACGCTCAGGGCCGCTGGGGAAACCTGCGCGTCTTTTACCCACCGCAAACCATGTGGTCGAGCCACCCCGTTGCGCTCCTCAAAGGCGACTGGGTCAGCCCCGATCAGCGCGGCGCCGCCCAAAAGCTCATCGCTTACTTGCGCGACAAGCCCGAGCAACAACGCGCCCTCGCGCTCGGCTTCCGCCCCGCCAATCCCGAAGTACCCGTTTTGTCCAGTGACGGCACCGGCCCCTTCAAAAACGCAGAGGCGTTCGGCGTCCGCGTCGACCTCGGCAGTGTCGTCGAGCCCCCGCCCGGCCCCGTCATTCGGAACCTGATGGAGCTGTGGAGTCGCCAGATCGGCCGTTAGTCGTCTCGCGCTTTCTCTCGAGTGTGAACGTGTACGTGAATACGTTCACGCTCGTGACCCCTCCGCCCGCTCCGCGAATCCCCTCTTCCAACGCGCGCCAGTTCTTACGTTCGAAACTATCTTTTGCGGAGCGTCAGGTAACTCTCCGCCATCTCGTTGTGAAAATCTGGAGATCGCGCGGCGTTCTTAGCCTTTTTCGCGCGAGGCAGCGTGAATCTTACCGGCCAAAATGGCCAGGTCGACGGCTGCTTCGCGCAGCGCGCCGCCTTCGAGCTCGGTCAAATCGTCGAGCTTGTCTTCGGCTTGCGAGAGCAGGCGATTCAAGTCGCGTGGCGTGCCCTCGCCCTGGCGCTCACTGCGACGCAGCATGCTCTGCGTGAAGCTCGAAAGATCCGGGTCGACGTCGTCGCGACTGTCCGGTGCCGGACGATCCAGATCATCGGAATCGAGTCGCGGTCGAGGCAGCGGTGCGCTGAAGCTGATGACGGTCGGCTCCGGCGTCTTGGTACTGGTAAGCTCCGTTTGCAGCTGGTCGATACGCGACAACAGCTGCGCCACGATCTCGTCGTGAGTCTGCGCGTCGGGCGCGAACTTCTGCTTTGCCTCGTCCAGCAAGTCGAGCAGCTGCGGCACGCGGTCTACACCGGTTGCCAATGCCTGCAGCCGGCTCTCGGCTTTCAACAATCGCTCGCGCAACGCTTCGACCGAATCCCACGCTGCGCGCTCGGTGTGCTCGATCCAAAGCTTGTTGGTCGGCATCGGCTATCGATATACCATGCGCCCGATGGTCGAGGAAAAGTCGGGCGATAAGCCGGTTCGCTGGGGAGTGCTGGGCGCCAGTCATTTCGCGCTCATGGCCGCAATTCCGGGCATGCAAAAAGCGCCGCTGGTGAGGGTGAGCGCGCTCGCCTCTCGCTCGCTCGACAAGGCGCAGCAGGCAGCGCGGCAGGCGAACGTGCCGCGCGCCTACGGCAGCTACGAGGAGCTGATCGCCGACCCCGAGATCGAGGCCATCTACAACCCCTTGCCCAACAATTTGCACGTGGCGTGGTCGATCCGGGCGGCCCGCGCCGGCAAGCACGTGCTGTGCGAAAAGCCCATCGCGCTGACCGCGGCCGAAGCCGCGCAGCTCTACGATGTGCAGCGCGAGACCGGCAAGCTCGTCGCCGAAGCGTTCATGGTCCGTTACCACCCGCAGTGGGAGCTGGTGACGGAAAAGATTCAGAGCGGTCGCATCGGCAAGGTGCGCGCCGTGCAAACGGCCTTCTCGTATAGCAACAGCGACCTCGACAACATCCGCAACCAAAAGGACGTTGGCGGCGGCGCGCTCTACGACATTGGCGGCTACGCCATCAACACCGCGCGTTTGATTTTCGGCACGGAGCCGAAGCGCGTTGCGGCGGTGTGCGAACGAGACGCGCAGAGCGGTTGCGACATCCTCAGCTCGGCGATTTTGGACTTTGCTCCCGGGCAGGCCACGTTCGTCGTCGGCACCCAGCACGTGCCGTACCAGCGCGTGCAAATCTTCGGCACCGCGGGCCATATCGAGGTGGAAATTCCCTTCAACGCGCCGCACGACCGGGGCTGCAAGGTTTGGGTAGACAGCGGCTTCGTCGGTTCGCCCGACTTTACGGTCGCCAAGAGCTCGAACGAGGTGGCAGAGCTTTTTACGACGGAGCCGGCCAACCACTACACACGGCAGTCGCAGCTGTTTTCGGAAGCGATTCGCTCGGGCAAGCCCGTACACAACGACATGCAGAGCGCGGTTTCGAACATGCGCGTCATCGACGCGCTCTTCAAGGCTGCTCAGTCCGGTCGTTGGGAAGACGTGTAGAGCGACTCAGCTCGCGGCCTCGCTCGATAGCTTTCGGCGCATCAACAGTACGCGGTTACGGAGCGCCTGCAGCTGCTCGCGAAGCGACTGAGTCTCTCGTTCCAGGTCGTTCCACTCGCCTTGCCGGGCCAGCTCGTAGACAGAGCCAGCGTCGTCGATCACGGCATCTAGCCGCCGCCCCACTTCGGCCAGCGGCGCCAGCAGGTCAGGCGACTCGCCAGGCGCTTCGACCATGCTTGCCACCGGTTGGCTCACCTCGCGAGCCTGGCTGCCCAGCTGCGCCACGCGCCGCTCGAGCTCAGCGCGCTGCTCCTGACGCTCTTGCAGGCGTCGCGCGGCCTCGGCAGTGCGGTCCATGCTTTGGCGCTGGCTTTCTTGCACGGCCTGCATGGCTTCGGCGAAGCCCCGCAAGCTTTGCGCCAGCTTTGCTTCGTGCTCCGAGCAAGCTTGCAAGGCCTGGCGTCCGCGCTGCAGAGACTTTTCGGAGCTCAGCGGTTGGCGAGCCAGCTCGAGGCTGAGCGCCTCGAAGCGGCCTACGTCTTCTGCGAGCGCTCGCGCGGCGGCGAGCAGGGGCGTGTCGGTGCTCTTGCTCATGTGCTCTGCCTGCCGGCCATCCTAGCCACAACGCGAGCTGTTCTTCCAGTCAGGCGAGCTCGATGCTCGCAGCTGGTGCAAGTTGCGACGTCGTTCGCCAACGCCCGCTGCGCCAGCGGCGGTAGCTCACCATGCCGCGCAGCATTTCGTCGAGCGCCATGGACATCCACACCCCCGTGAGGCCGAGCTTCAACAGCCCGCCAAGCACGAACGCGGACGGCACGCCGACGCACCACATCAAGGTAGAAGTGACGACGGCGGCGTAGCCGGCGTCTCCGGTCGAGCGCAGCGCTCCGCCGCACACGATGTTCACGGCCCGGCCCATCTCCACGAAGACGCCGACGGCGAACAGGGGCGCTGCAATGCGCAGGATCTCTGGATCCTGGGTGAGCAGACCCAAGAGCGGCCGGTGCAAGAGTGCCAGCACCAGCGCGATGCCGCCGTTGCCGGCAATGGCGTACAAAAGCGCGCGGTGAAATTGCTGGTCGGCGTCTTCGAGCTTGCCGGCGCCCACGCGGTGCGCGATCAGAATTTGCGTGCCGACGCCGAGCGCGAGTGACCACAGCACCGAGCTGATGGTCACGAAACTGAGCAAGTAGGTGCGCGTGGCCAGCGCCTGCGCGCCCAGCGAGATGACCAGCACGTTGATGGTGACTTGCGCCACGTTGTACGAGATTGGCTCTGTTGCCGATGGCAGGCCGATCTTGAGGATGGGCCTGAGCGCCGTGCTCAGCTCTCGCCACGAGCTGCGGATCGGGAAGCGCACGTCGAAGCGAAAGTGCACCAGCGCGATCGTGAAGAGCATACCGAAAGTCATCGCGACCACGGTGGCCCCAGCAACCAGCCCCACGCTGGCGTGTAAACCGAAGGCGCCCTCGAGCAGCGCCCAGTTCAGCCCGATGTTCGCGATGTTCGTCGCGACCGCCTCGACCATGACCCACCGCGTTTCGCCGCGCGAATTCAGCATGTTGCCGTAGGCGAGCTGCACCGCCTTCAGCACCTGGCAGCCGCCGAGCACGGCCATGTAAGTTTGGGCGGCCTCCAAGGCGTCTGCGCGCAGGCCCAACTTGGCCGGCAGGTAGCGGTGAAACGCCAACAAGATCGCGCTGACGAGCAGGCCCGTACCGGCGTTGAAGACCAGCATCGAGAAATAGGTGAGAGGCAACTCGCTGTGGCGCCGTGCTCCGAGCAGGCGCCCGGCGACGCTCGCCCCGGCCTGACCCATCACCGAAAACACCACCAGCGTCGCACCCAGTAGCGGGTTGATGGCACCGGCCGCAGCCGCCGCGGCATCCGAGATCCGGCTCAGAAAGAAAGCGTCCGTAAACGTGAGCGAGAGGGAGAGGCCGAGGCTCACGAACAGCGGCCACGTGACTCGCCACAAACCCGGCAGCGCCGCCTCGCTGTCCGTCCGTTCGGTAAAGGTCGTTGGTTTACTTGGAGGCTCGGAAGAAGCGTCGGGCATTGGCGTGCAAAACCATAAGGGTTATTTTACCCGCGCGCCACGCTCGAGCAGCAGCGCGCGCAAGACGGAGCGATGACAGCGTGCTTCGTCTTCGCAGTAGCAGCCGAGCGAAAACGACGAGTCGTGCGACAGCGCCGCCAACAAATCCAGCAGACGTGACGGCTCCGTCGCGCTCATTTCGCGCCGGTATGCCTTGACGAACCCTGCCCACTCGCGCGTCGTTTCCGACGACAGCGCACGCTTGACGAGCGCCTCGCTCGGCGCCAGCTGTGGCAGCCAAGTATCGTAGTAGTCGCGCGTAGCAAACTCACTCTTCGGAACGCCTCGGGGTGGGCGGCGCACGCTGCCGATGCGAACCCCTTCGCCTTTGAGGCGCTTGCTGCCGAGGCGCACGATCGAGATGCTCATACGGCGAAAGCTAACCCAGGCGCGCGGTGGCGACACGCCCCGGCACGCGCGCCACGCGCGAGATGGCGCCCCCACCCAACACCCGCAGAATGAGCGGCAGATTTGGCGCGCGGCGGCGGCGGCACTCGGTTTGCAATCGAGAGCTGGCGAGGTCTATCGTGAAAAGTAGAAAGCAGCAGACAGCGATGGTCTTGGCAGGCGTGGCGGCGGGCGCCGCTGCGGCATGGCTCGGGCACCGTCATCTGAGGTTGGTCGCGTCCAACAACGTTCCACGCATCCAACCGCCAGCCATCGAGCCGTTCTTGGTGGATCCGGAGGCAGTCGCGGACGTGGAGCCACCGCCCGACACACTGCCGGTGGACTCCGATCTCAAAGAGCTTTGGGGCGTCGAGCCAGAGCTGTCGGAGCTCGAAGAAGAGCTCGAGGGCTACGACGCCGTAGCGCCTGAAGATTTGGGTAGCGTGTGGCTCTCGCGCGCGACTCAAACGTCGGCAGAGCCGCACACGCATTTGGTCAATCAGATCTCCGCGCCAGAGCCGGAGGACGGCTCGATTCTCGAGGACGCGACGCTCAGCAAGGTCGCGAAGGCCGAGCGCAAGAAGAACGCTGGCTGAGTCGACGACGCTCGCCAATTGGCTAGCTGTCCGTTGTGGTCAGCTGACTGCATTAGTTGCGATCGCTCGCGCTCGAATCACGATGAGTGGTTAGCAGTCATCGTGTGAGTTGCTATGCTGGCCGGCGCGTGAAGGGCTCATTCCGCTCGCTCGGCGTCGCGGCTGCCGCCGCAGTCTCGTGGACCTGCTCGGTCTACGACGAGACTTTATTGTCACTCCAAGAAGTGACAGCCGGCGGCTCGGCTGGCATGACTGCCGGCAACGCGGGGGCCGCGCTCGGTGGCGGTGCGGGCGTGATCGTGGCCGGCACCAAGAGCAACGTGCCCGCTGCCGGCGCGGCGGGCGCGAGCGAGGTGGTTGCGGGCACGGGCGGCGTCCCGGCAGTCGGGGCGGGAGGCGCACCGGCGGAAGGCGGAGCGAGCGGCGCGGCGGGCGAAACCGCGACTCGAACCGTCGATTGCCAGGACGCGCCGGTTCCGCTCAAGGGTAGTTGGCGCGCCAGCGCGTCTCACTCGAGCCTCGGCATGGGCGACGAGTACTACAACCCGCCCGAAAACTTGATGGACCTGTCGAGCAAGCGTTGGTCCACCGGCAAGGCTCAAGCCGGCGACGAGTGGTTCCAGATCGATTTGGGAGCCTCCGCGGCCGTTCGCGAGCTGACCATGACGCTCAACAGCGACGACGCGGACGACTACCCGCGAAGCTACCAGGTCAAGATCTCCGACACGCCGCTCGACTTCAACGGCGAGATACGCGCGAGCGGCGCCGGTGCGCTCGGCCAAACGCTGGTGGTGACGTTGGCGGAGCCCGTCAAAGGTCGTTACCTGCTCGTGCAGCAAAAGGGCAAGGACGCGACGAGCTGGTGGAGCGTGTCCGAGCTCACGGTCGCGTGCTTTTAGCCGGGCGAGGTTACGTTGCAGCGAACGGCAGCGCGCTCTGGTACTTGCCTGGGACGGCTTGGCTCGGGTGGTACACCTCGAAGCCGAGGTAGTTGCCGAACGCCTCCCACAGCACGTTACCGACGTTGGCCTGCGTGATGGCCACGTGGTGCGGAAAGTGCTGCAGCAAGACGTCGCGGTAAAAGCCCTGCAAGTTCTCGATGCGGCACCAGCCGTAGGAGCCGTTCGTGGCCGCCTCGTTGTCTTCGATCCGGCCTTCGGCCAGCGCGGCCTTCCACTCGCCGTCCGCTGATTGGGTGATGCGCGTCAGGGTGAGCGGTGATTCGCGCACCACGAAATTGACGATGCCGTCGGCGTCTTTGGCTTCGACCGAGCCGGAGTCGACCATCATGCCGTGCACGCTGAGCTTGGGCTGGTCTTTGGCGAAGCTCTTGGGAAAAACGCCGCAGTGCCAGACGTTGACCAGGTCGTCGTCGTCGTTGTGCAGATTGTTCCAATCGGCCAGCGCCGAAGGCTGATCGGCGGCCAGCATGGCTGCGTGCATGCTGAGCGTGCCCAGAATGTCCGACTCGCACGCGGCAGGCATGCGTGCGTCGCCCAGGCGGCTCATCGTGGTGCAGGAACAGACGCCGTAGTTGTTCTGGATCGAGGTCCAGCACTGGATCGCGAAGGCGTTGAGCGCTTCTTCTTTCGCCCAGCGGCGCAAGAAGAGCTCGAGCTTGGCCATCTTGAACAGCGACTCTTTGGCGATCGCGGTGGTATCCGCGTAGTCGCTGATGTCGCCCAGTAGCGCCTTGACCTCCGGATCGCCGTCGGCAATCTTGGCGGAGCCGCCGATCACCTCCGACAGGTCGAGCGTGACGGTGGTGGGGCCGAGGCGCTGCAGCTGCTTTTCGTCGAAGCGGCAGGTCCAAAAGTCGTCTGGCCGTGCGCCAATCTGGCCGTAGCGTGCGTTCTTGATGCCGTGTACCACGCGGCAAACGCGCGTGAACCAGTCCACGTCTTTGCGGAAGGCCGCGTCCGTCGGAAAGCAGATGGGGCGCTGGCCCACGCTGTACTTGGCGCCCACCTGCCGCAAACCCTCGCCGATGCTGAGCAGGCCGCAAAATGAATCGCGCCGGGCCATTCCGACGCGCAAGCGCTCGTCCTCTTGGCAGCCGAAGATGAGGATGGGCAGATTCAGCGCGGCTCGCCTGACGGTGAGCGCCGCCGCCTGCTCGTCCCCGAAATTGACGGCACCGATGATGATGCCCTGCACGTCTTTGTCGCGGAACAGCCGGGCGCACAGCTCGGCTTCTTCACGTGATTCCACGCAACCTTGGCGTGTTTGCTCGGTAGTAGGCGCCACCACCTCGATACCCTGCGCGGTCAGGCTCTCGATGGTTTGCGTGCGCATGCGCGCGGCGAGTCGCTCGTTGAACATGCCGCGATTGGCGGGGATGAATCCGAGTCTCATGGGGGGTCCACGTGGCGGGCGAAGCCCGACGCCTCTCGTTGAGGAGCGGAGCCTGGCACCCAAGCTCCGCGACATCAATGTAGCTCCAAATCGCAAAGATGGCTCTTGGCGACAATTGGTTAGGTGGCTGGTTGTTTCGAGCGACATCCACAAAACGGTGGGAAGGGCGCGCGACAAGCGGAACAATCTCTTTCACGTCGCTCACGAGGTGTTGCCGATGAAATCGACGCTCGCCCTGCTACTCGCCGGCCTGACACAATTAGTCTGCGCCTGTGGCAATTCCGGCAGCTCGGGTACCCATGCCGGAGGCACGAATTCCGCGGGAAATATCGGGAACGGTGGTGGCTCACCAGCCGTTGCTGGCTCCGCCAACGTGGAGGGTGGCACGGCGTCGACGCAGGGCGGCGGCAGCGAGAGCGGCGGCGGCGGCGCAGCGACGGCCGGCGCGGCAGGTATGACGGGTGGCGAGTCCCTGGGCGGCAAGCCCCAGACCCCAGGCATTTACGCCCCGGGCAGCTGCTCCGAAAAAGATCTGCGCAGCGCGCCACCTGCCGGCAAGGAGATGTTCAAACGAGCTCCCATCGATGTGAAATTTCCGTTTAGCGAGCACTGGGTCGGCGAATGGATCGCGGGCACGGAAGCGACGCGCATCGGCATGCAGACCCTTGCCGATCTGGACGACGACGGAGATCTCGACTTTGCGGCGGGGCAACGCCAAACAGCGCCCGGCGGCATGGTGTGGTGGGAACAGTGCACTGCCGATCATTGGGTGGGTCATAAGGTCGGCACCGGGCACAAGTCGCAAGCCTCCGGCGACGCTCTGGATGTCGACGGCGACGGTTTGAACGATCTGCTCGCCGGTGACTCTTGGTACAAAAATCCCGGAAAATCTCGGGAAATGCCCTGGACGCGTTTCAACGCAGGCACGCCCGACGCAGAAGAGCTCACGGTGGGCGACGTGACGGGCGACGGCAAAGCGGAGATCTTTTACGTGCACAACTCGTTCAACCCGCAGTGGTGGTCACCGGGTGCGACACCCGAAAAGGGCTTCGTCAAAGGTGGCGAGCTGATGCATCCCGTCCAACAAGGCGGTGCCTGGGGCGATCTCAACGGTGACAAGGCCAACGACTTTTTGCTGAGCAAGGACTACTGGTACGAGAATAACGGCATGGGGACGGCCTTCACCGAGCACGCCATCGCGGCGACCGCCGGTTTCGACGAGCAGCCGCTCACGTACATTGGCGATCTCGATGGGGATGGCGACAACGACTTCGCGATGTCGACGCACTGGCTCGGCGCCGGGCTCACTTCACGACTGGCCTGGGTCGAAAATCAGGACGGCAAGGGCACGAGCTGGGCCGTGCACCAGCTGAGCGATGCGCACAAATACACGCACGGTGTCATCATCGCCGACTGGGACAACGACCACGATCTGGACATCTTGTGGGCTCAAAACGTGGGTCCCTCGTTCATCTACGAGAATACGGACGCCCACGGCGCTTTCGTCGAGCACAAAATAGTCGAAGACTTTCGGGGGCACACCCCGCGCACGGGCGACGTCGACTGCGACGGCGATCTCGATCTGGTGGGCAGCCCCTGGGGCGACCGGAATCAATCCAGCAGCGGTGAGAGCGTCGGCGAGCCTGCCCGCGACGTGCTCTACCTCCAGAACATGACCGTTGAAAACGGCGGCACCCCCATCTTCGACGAAGCCCGCCAACCCTACGAGCTAGGCTGGCCCGAAAAGCCCCACTGCAAATCGTAACGGCCACGGAGGTACTCGCGAAAGGTCGCGGGCAAGGCAGAGACCCGAAGGCTCTTAGGTCACTCTTTGCGCGGAGGTTTCTCTTCGAAGGTGACTTGCAGGTCGACCACCTTGCCGTCGCGCTTGACGCGGGCGGTGACGGTTTGGCCGGGTTTGCTGCCGTTCAACACGAACATGAAGTCGTGCAGGCTCTTCAGCTCGGTTTTGCCGAGCGCCACGAGCGTGTCGCCGCGGCGTAGACCGGCTTTCTCCGCGGCGCTGCCGGGGCGCACGCCGGCCAGCAAGACGCCTCCGCCGTCAGTGGGGCCCGCGTAGTCCGGGATGGTACCGAGCGAAGCGTTGAAGGAGCGCACGTCTCCTTTCGGGGTTTCGGGCGCCACGGCTTGGAACGTCAGCGGGGCGGGTAGATCGGTGACGACCTGCGCGACATCCGTGACCAGCTTGGCGATTTGCGCGGCGCCGCCGGCGTTGATGCGGTCGGCCGTGTCCGTAGGCTTGTGATAGTCGGTGTGAGAGCCGCTGAAGAAATGCAAAACCGGCACGCCGGCTGCGTAGAACGAGGTCTGGTCGCTCGGCCCGTAACCGTCGCTGCTCTGCGCGCACTCGATGTGCTCGCGCTCGCAGGCAGCGCCCACGATGCTCTCCCACTCCTTGGCGGTCTTGCTGCCCAGCACGGTGAGCTGGTTGTCGCGCAGCCGCCCTACCATGTCGAGGTTGAGCATGGCGCGCAGCTTCTTCGGCTCGAGCCCCGCGGGCGGCTCGTGCACCAGGTGAGAAGAGCCGAGCACGCCGCTCTCTTCGGCTGAAAATGCCATGACGTACACGTCTTGCTTCAGCTTGGGTGCGGCTTTGAGGGCGCGCGCGATTTCGAGCACACCGGCGACGCCCGAGGCGTTGTCGTCGGCGCCCACGTGCGGCGCGCTGCTGTCGGGCGCGAGCGAGTGTACGCCCCCGTAGCCCAAGTGGTCATAGTGCGCGCCGATCGCTATCGCACCGGGGAGGCGCTCCGCGGCGGGCGCGTTCGCTACGATCTTGGCGATGACGTTGAAGGCGGCTTGCTTTTCGTAGCTGAGCGCGACGTTCAGGCTGGCTTGTACCTTCTTGCGCTGCTCCAAGCCCTTGAGTGTGGCCGCGAACACGTCGCGTTTCACGATCACGACCGGGATGCCGGCGTCACCGTAGTTCTCGCGGGTAAGCTCCGGGAATTTCGCTTCGTCCGGCGCTTTCCACTTCTTGTCGTTGGGCGGCGCGACCGGCGCATCCACCACGATCACGCCGGCTGCTCCGGCCATGCGTGCCGTGACGGCCTTGTACCAGAGGTCGCCGTAGCGGCGCTGGTTGGCGGGCTGCGCGAACGCCGGAGTCTCCGCCACGAAGCGCCGCACGACGACGACTTTGCCTTTGACGTTCAAGCCCTTGTAGTCGTCGACCTTCAGCTCTTTGGCGCTCACGCCGTAGCCGGCCAGCACGAGCTCGCCCGCGACTTGACCTGTCGCTGAAAACGCCAGCGGCTGAAATGCTGCAGCTTCGAGCGCCTGTGCCCCGAGCTTGACCGCCGATTCTTTGCCGACCAACACGTGCTTGGCGACCTCGAAGTCGTCGCGATACGTGCCGCTGTCGCCAGCCGGCGCCAGCCCTAGCTCCTTGAAGCGCCGCTCGATGTACTCACCGGACGCCGTGAGCCCCTTCGTACCGAGCCCGCGGCCTTCTCGCGCCGGATCTGCCAGCCAGGCGATGTCTTTCTGGATGCGATCGGCGCCGCTCTCCTCGATGGCGCCCTTCGCGTCGAAATCGAACTGGGCCAAAAACACGTTGGTGTCGTGCTGGCCGGGCGCGGTCGCGCGGTTCGAAGAGAAGGCGAGCGTCTTGCCGTCGGGCGAAAAGATGGGGAAACCATCGAAGCCCGGCGCTCGCGTGATGCGCTCGAGCCCGGTGCCGTTGCTGTTGATGGCCCACAAATCGAACTCGCGGCCTCGCGCGTCGCCGTGGTTGCTCGAAAAGATGATGCGCTGCGAGCCCGGATAGAAGAAGGGCGCAAACGAGGCGGCGTTCAGGTAAGTGACCTGCGTGGCGTTCGAGCCGTCGGCGTCGCCCACGTAGAGCTCGAGCTGCGTCGGCCGCACCAGGTGCTTGGCCAAGAGCGCGCGAAACTCGCCGAGCGCCGGCCCCTTGGGTCGCGAGGCGCGCCAGACGAGCTTGGTGCAATCGTCGTTGAAGAAAGCGCCGCCGTCATAGCCCGGCGTGTGGGTGAGGCGCTTCACGTTCGAGCCGTCCGCGTTCATGCGGTAAAGCTCGATGTCGCCGTCGCGCACGGACGTGAAGACGATGGATCCGTCTTTCTTGCAGACGGTCGCCTCCGCGTCGTACCCGGGGGAATTCGTGAGTTGGCGCAGATTCGAGCCGTCCGCGTTGGCGCGGAAGATGTCGTAGCTGTCGTAGAGTGCCCAAACGTAGCCTTGGCTGTGATCCGGCTTGGGTGGGCACGCTTCGCCGCCGAGGTGGGTGGAGGCGTAAATGATTTCCTGATCGCCGGGCAGAAAGTACGAGCACGTGGTGGAGCCGTGACCGGTGGAAACGCGCACCGGCTCGCTGCCGGGACGCATGCGGTAGATCTGGTCGCAACCTTCGCCCTTGTGGGCTTGGATGATCAGCTGCTGCCCATCGAAGGACCAATAGGCTTCGGCGTTCTCCCCGCCGAAGGTGAGCTGCTCGAGCTGCTTGAGGTGCGGCTCCAGCGTCGGAGCCTCGCTCACCGGGGCCGCGCTGCTGCTCGGCGCCGGGAGAGCTGGGGCAGCTGCCGGTGGTGGCTCGGCGCAAGCGCCGGCAAATAGACACGGGCAAGCGGCGAGGAGCAGCACGCGGGCAGAGCGGTATCGGCTATGGGCGCTCGGAGTCATTTTCATCCACTTATTCCAACGAGCTTTTTACGACAAAAGAAGCGCCGCAACCTGGCTGATTGTTTCTTGAATTTCCGGTGCGCCCGACTTCCGTCAGCGTCGTGGGATGAATTTTCCGGGCATCGGGCAAATACAGGCGTGACAGCCTCGAGGTTCAGGGCTGCCGGGCGGCTCGCCGCTAGCGGCATTGGTTTGTTCGTCTTCGGTGTTGCTTGCGCCGAAGGCACGCCGAACGAGCATCTCAGCGAGGGCACGTTGAGCGGTGCCGGAGTGAGCTCGGGCGAGCCGAGCGCCGGGAGCGGCGGCACCATGACTGCTGCCGGCACCGGTGGTGGTGGAGGCTTGCCGTCGAGCAACGCGGGCAGCGGCGGCGTGCCGACGCCGACCGGCGGCGCCGGAGCTAGCGCTGGCGGTTCCGGCGGCAACGCCACTGCGGGCACTGGGGCCGGCGGTGGCGGCTCGGGCGGCGGCGGCTCGGGCGGCGGCGGCGCGGGCGGCGGCGGCTCGGGCGGTGGCGGCTCGGGCGGCATGGCGGGCAGCGGCGGTGGCGGCTCGGGCGGCTTTCGGTACGCCAAGCTCGTGGCCACCTCCGAACAATCGGGCGCGGTCTGGAGCTCCGTCGCGGAGCTCAACCTGCTCACGACCGGCAGCGCCACCATCACTCGCGGTGGCTGGAGCATCATGGCCGACTCGGAGGAGACCGACGACGAGCAGGCTCCTGCTACGGCGGCCATCGACGGCGATGTCGCCACCTTCTGGCACACCGCTTGGGAGCCAGCGCCCAACGACGTCAACGATCCGCCGTTGCCGCACTCGCTGACCATCGACATGAAGTCGCCGCAGACGGTCACTGGCTTCAGCTACTTGCCGCGCCAGACGGGCACGCACGGCCGCATCAAAGACTGGGAATTTTACCTCAGTACAGATGGTGTGACGTGGGGCACGGCCGTGAAGAAGGGCACGTTCCCGGACGGAACCGCGCTGCAAAACGTGACCTTCTGAAGCCCAGCACCGAGAGTGCGAGCAAGAGCTCGAACGGCAGCGTGCGCGAACCCGCAACGTGGCTCACGCTGCAACCGCGCGCGCTGCCGGCGGGCGCGCTCATCGGCTCCGGCTCGTCCATCGGCGTGGTGCTGGGCGGCGGCTCCGGTACGTCGTCCAGCTCTTGAAGGTAGCGCGCCAGGTCGTCGAGCTCTGCGGAGCTGAGGTCGCTGGTCTTGCCCATCGCGTCACCCGTGATGGCAAACACGTCACGCAGCGTGGCGGCGCGACCGTCGTGCAAGTACGGCGCGCTTTGCCAGAGGCCTTTGAGGGTCGGTGTGTCGATGCCGGCCAAGTCACCGCCCAGGCGATGCCCGGAGGTCGGCAAGATCGTACCGACGTCGAACAGCTGCCCCATCGCGCTGTTCGTGAAGTCGGGCGCGGCGTGGCACTGAGGGCAGCCGGCGCGCTCGAAGATGGCGCGACCGCGCAATGCTTGCTCGCTGAAGCTACCGTCCGCATTGCGGAAGGGGCTGCGCGGGGTCGCGTTCATCGACAGCACGAACGCCGATAGCGCATCCAGCTCGGGACTCACCCCGGCCGCGGGCGTGCCGAAAGTATCTCCCTGGCGCGCCAACCACTCCGCGTCCGGCATGAAGCCGGTGCCGCCCAGGCTCTCGCGGATGTCACGCTCGAAGTCCTGAATCTCGTCGAAGTTGGCGCTCCAGTGCAGCCGCCCCTGGCCGGGATCGCCGATGCCGAGCAGTGGCTTGGTGTTGCGCAAGCCTTCGCCGCGATCCGTGAAATCCCAGACGCGTCCGTCGCTCAGCCCATTGAAATGGCACGAGGCGCAGCTCATGTAGCCGACCGCGCTCATGCGCTTGTCGGCGGAGCCGTAGTAGACTTGCTTGCCGAGCAGCAGCTCCGGCGACAGCGGCTCACTGTCTACGGTGGGCACTTGGGCGAGGGGAGGCGGCGCCTGATGATCGAGCGACGCGAGCGACGCAGCCAGGTCGTACACGAACAGCTCGCGCGTGAGAAAGCTGTCGACGAAGAGCTGGCCATCTTGGCTGAACGCCAGACCGTCCGGCGCTTTTCCGACGTCTTTGATCCCGCTCAGGTTTTCGACTCGGTACGCATCGAAAATGCCGACCCAGTTGCTGCCCTGCTCGAGCACGTAGCCGAGGTCGCCGACAGGCGAAAACGCCACCGACACGCCGAGTGAGCGATTGTCCACGTCCGCGCGCTTTTCGAGCTTTTCGGCTTCGCTCGCCAAATCCACCACGCACACGATGGAGCGCACGAAGTTGTCCGAATTCATCGGCAGGCCATCGCGCATCGGGCCGCGCAGCACGTCGTCTTTCTTGGCCGTGACCCAGGCTTGCGCGCCGTCCGGCGAAATCACGAACGACGAGACGTAGTTGGGCACGCCGCGCCCGTGCGATTCGCTGTCCGGACCTGGGTCCATCGGCAGCTCGATGGTCTTGCTCAGCGTGAGCGTATCGGGCGCGACCACCCAAACCTCGCCGTGATCTTCGGGCGACACATAGCGCGTCACGAACACGCGCCCGTCCGCGGCCACCGAAACGGCGGCCGGCGTCGGTCCCAGCGCGAGCCGCCGCGTCACTTCGCGCGCTGCCACGTCGATTTCTACCAGCTCACCCAGCGCAAAGAGCGAGACGTACGCCTTGCCGGCAGCGGCGTTGAACGCGACTGAGTGCGGCTGCGACGCGTAAGGCAGCGCGATGCGAGCCTGCTCGGAGCCGCTATCGGGATCCAGCACCACGAGCTCGTCCGAGAGCTGCGCGGTGGTCCAAATCGAGCCGTCGGGAGCTTGGGCGAGCGCTCGCGGCTGCTCACCCGTCGGCGTTTCGAACAGGCGGGCGTGGCTCCGGGCGTCCGTTGCGCTCACGCTGGCGCTGTCGCCGTTGATGTTCCAAATGCGCCCGCGTGCGGCGTCGTAGAGCACGGCGCCGGAGTTGCTGGGCGGCGTTTGCGTGAGCGGGGTGTGCGCCGTTTGCACCCAGGTGGTGCTGGTGCGGGTACCGCCGCCGTCCGTTGCAACCACGATCACCGTGTAGTGACTCGGCGCCTGGTAGGCGTGCTCGACCTCCGGTCCTGCGCCGGGGCCCACGACGGTGCCGTCGCCGAAGCTCCAGCGGTAGGTCGTGTCCCCCGTGGCGCCCTGCACGTCGGTAATGCGAAAGGTGTGCAACTCGCCGACCGGCACCGGAACGGCTGGCTCGGCTTTGATTTCGAGCGCCGCAGCGGAGCCCGCCGCGAGCCACGTGCTCGCAGCAAGCAGGAGCGCGCCCAGTCTCATGAACGCCGCGCACCTCGCTCGCGCGCGCGGCGCCGTGCAGCAGAAACGCAGGCCGCGACCAGCGCGAGGCCGAACGCTGCTTCGCCGGTGCCGCGCCCCGGCACGCTGCAACCGCAGCCGCCACCGTCGCCATCGGTGAAGTTGCCACTACCCGCCGTCGGTTGGGTGGCAGCGGAGCCGCCCGTTCCGGCAGAATTGGCGCTGGTTCCGGCCTCGCTCATCGGCTTGCTGCCGCTGTCGCCGCTGCCGCCGGCGCCGGGCATGCCGCCGGCGCCGGCCGTGCTCGCGCCACCGTTACCAGCGCCGCCGCCCATGCCGCCGCCGCCACTGCCTCCTTCGCCAATCGGCGCGTCGAGGGTGCTGCCCGTCGAAAAGCGCAGCACGGTTTGCTCACCGAGCGGATTCTTCGCCAAATCGGTGAGGCCGCCTTTCACGACCACGACCTCGTACGTCGTATCCGGCTTCAGATCGGCTTTGGCCCCGAACGAGACGGCGTTGAACGACGAATGGCTCAGCACCCCATCGATGGCGGTGCCGTTCACGGGCCGCACGATCACGTGCTCGGGCGTCATCGAGTCCAAATCGATCTCGTCCGAAAAGAATAGGGTGACGCGCGTGGTGAGCGGCTGGTGCAAGTCGCCGTCGTGCGGGTAACCCGCCAAGAGCTTGGGCGGGTTGGTATCGGGCGCCGTCTGGTGGGCGAACAGCGCCGCGCCCGTGCCGTGATCGTTGCCGAGGTAGACCAAGTTACCGAGCACCGTCGCAAAGTCGGTGTCGGCGGTGGCTTCGTCGGGGATGTCGACCAGCGCTACTTCGTGAAAGTTCTTCTCGTCGCTCACGTCGATTTTGCGGAAACCCTCGCTCGATTGGCCGCAAAAAATGAAGGCGTCCTGATAAGTGCAATAGCCGCCTTTATCGGCGCCCATCTTGACCTTCGTGCCAATGACCTCGATCGCGTCGGGGCTCCACTTCAGGAACGAGTACTGCCCGCCTTCCCCGGTGCCGTAGATGTGATCGCCGATCACGACCGACGAGTACATGGGTGAAGGCGCCTGGCCGCTGGCCAATAAGAACGGCGACTTCGGGTCGCCCGCGTCCAGCACGCTGACCTTGGTGGGCACGCCGTCCATGCCGCTCGCCACGATGTAGTTGCCAGCCGAGTAAACCGGACCAATGCGAAAGCCACCGAGCTCACCCGTTTGGATGCGCGTCACCAGCTCGGGCTTTTGCGGATCGTGAGCGTCTACGATGTAGATGCCGTTGCCGGTGCCGCCCACGTACACGTAGGGCCACGCCCACGACAGCATCCAAGCCGCGTTGTCGTAGTCACCGCCATTCACGCCCTCGAGCACCAGATTGCCGGCATCCGACGGATTCATCGGATCGGTGAAGTCGAAGAATTGCACGCCGGTGGTGGTCGGTGCGACCAGGTAGTCGTGACCGTCGAGCACCGCGACGGGCATGGCGTGAAGCTCGCGTAGCTTGGCCGTCGCCGCGCTGGTGTAGCGCTTGAGCAGCTTGGGTTTACGCGGATCCTGCACGTCGAAGACGTGGAACGGGCCGTCCGGCACGCCGCTGTCGTGCGAGCCCATGACGAGCATGTACTTGCGCAGCATCAGCACCGTGTTGCTACCGCCGGGCGGACCGGTGAACGTCGTCTCGTTGAACGACGCGAGCGGTTTACTGAGCTCTGCCTGCTGAAACGTGACGTTGCCGAGCTGAGCGCTGGCCGAGACGCTGAAAGAAAACGCCAGCACACCCAAGCTCACGCCACCGAGATGACGAGCCATGGAGCCTCCGGCAAGTGGGTGTGTCTACGTCGTCAAAGGCTTTCAACTATTTTCGAACTCGCGATCACCACTCGGCGAGCATGCCGGCGCTGATCGTCGTCGCCTTCTGCACTTCGCCGTGGTGCCACTCGTAACGCAGCGCCATGCCGTCGATCGAGAACACGACCGGCGTCATATAGTAGGCGAGCTTGGCGCCAATGCCTTCAATCTTGTTGATCAAGCTGATCTTCACCGGATTGTTCGGAGCGTCGTCCCAGGGCGTGTCCTGCACGTGAGTGGTGCCATACGAGCCCGCGATCTCGAAATTCGACATGCGGTAGTTGATCATCGCGAGACCGCCGTAGTGGGTGCGCAGATCGCCGATATTGTCGATGGCGGTATTACCCAGCGCCCAGGCGGTGCCGAGGCCCTTGCCGTACCAACCGGTGACGCCGGCGCCGAGGCCGACGATGCGACCCCAAACGCCGATGCCCACGCCCCAGGCGGTGCGCACGACGTCTGCCGCGATACCTGGATCGCCGGAGGCGGGGTTGGGCTGAACCTCACCGGTGCGGCCGATAGACTGCACCATGCCGTTGGCCCAAGCGTTGATCTCGTCCTTGATGACGGCCTTGTCGTCGCGCACGCGCCGGAACGTCGCTTCGGTTTCGAAGCGCGGCGCGGTGGTGCGGTTCCAAAACTGGTCGATCATGGCCGGATCCATGATGGCCAGTGACAGCTGAAAGCCGCCGATGTCGGGCGTCGCGTAGCCGAGCTGTGCGTGACGCGACGGGAACATGGAGCCCGTGCCGGTGTGGCCGCAGGTAGCCGAGGCCGACGAATCCACGTCGCACGGGTGACCGACGCCGTGCTGGTGCATCAAAAACCAATCCATTTTCATGCCGCCGCGGTTGAAGAGGCCGATGCGGCGGCCGCCCCAGACCGAGCCCCAGCTGCCCGACAGGTCCATGTACTGCTCACGGAAGTCGACCGTGGCCGAGTCGTTGAATTGGCGGTAGTTGGTACCGTTGAGGCCGTTCTGGATACCGGCCCAGAGTGCCATCTTGATACTCAGCTTCACGTCCGGCAGCACTTGCTTGTAGATGTTGAAGGCCAAAATAGTGCTGGCGAAGCCACCGCGAATACGGAAGGTGCTGAGCTTCTTTTCGTCCGTGACGCTGCCGTAGGCGCCGTCCGGGGTCGGGTTGCCGCGGATGCCGATCTGCGGACCCGTGAGCACGTAGCGATCGATCGACTGCGGGTCGCTGGGATTCACCAGCGCGCCGGTGTTGCCGATGTTCGTGCTCTCGCCGCCGATCCAGTTCAGGTAGGCGTCGACGCGGCCGTTGGTCGACACCTCCCAGTCGTCCGCCTTCTCTTTCTTGACGAGGAAGATTTCGGCGTGAGCAGCCCGGCTCACGGTCAAAAGTGGGGCCGCGGCGGCGGCGCACAGCGTGAACGCTCGGAAGACTTTGATGAAACTTCGCACGTTGACCGGACTCCTGTGCCGAGGCTGCACGAGCGCCACTGGCGGCTTTTCAACCGCATACGGCGCTTTGGGAATGAATAATCCAAACCGGGAACATTTGAAACAGAAATTCTAAAAATTCTGAAAATCAGTTCTATCGGTTGACGAAATAGAACAAATATTCTACGGTGGAAAAACCTAAATCGAGACAGCCGCCTCGATTGCGCACAGCGGCAAGCCTGGCCGGTTAGCGAACGCTAGCGGCGCAGCAGGAGTCATCCAATGGCAAAGAAGATCGGTTTCGTCGGCGTGGGTTTGATGGGGCACGGCATGGCCAAGAATCTTTTGGCCAAGGGCTTTCCGGTCACGGTCATGGCCCACAAGAACCGCAAACCGATCGAAGACTTGTTGGGCCAAGGCGCCAAGGAGGCGAAGACGCCACGCGCCATCGCCGAGGCGTCGGACGTCGTCATCTTGTGCGTCACCGGCGCGCCGCAGGTCGAGCAAGTCGTTTACGGCGAGAACGGCCTGCTCGGCGCCTTCAAGAAGGGCATGGTGCTGCTCGACTGCTCCACCAGCGAGCCCGCCATGAGCGAGCGCGTCGCCAAGGACTTGGCGGCCGTCGGTGCTGCCTACGCGGATGCACCGCTAGCGCGTAGCCCGGCCGATGCCGAAGCCGGCAAGCTGAACACGATGGTGGGTGCCGACGAGCAGGTGTTCGGTGAGATCCGCCCGGTGCTCGAAGCGTTCTGCGAAAACATCTTCTACATGGGTGGTGTCGGCGCCGGCGCGCGCACCAAGCTCATCTACAACCTGATCACGATGGGTCACGCCGCGCTGATCGCGGAGGCGCTGTGCGCTTGCGCGGCCACCGGCGTCGACTTGGCGAAGTTTGCCAAGGTGGTGGGCGGCGGCGGCGCCAATAGCGGTATTTTTCAGCTGATTGCGCCCAAGGTCATCGAGAACGGCGACTTCAGCGGGCTGAAGTTCAGCCTGGCCAACGCCGCCAAGGACTTGCGTTACTACAACCGCATGGTGGCGGACGTGCCGCTCACCGCGCCGATGGGGCCGCAGGTGCTCAACTCGCTCGTGTCCGCGCTGGCCAACTATCCCGAGGGTCTGGTCGGGCACATGGTCGCCTCTCACTGCAAGCTCAACGGCGTCGAGCTCAAGTCATGAGCCCCAACCTGCGCATCGCGAACTTGGCGGTGGCGGCGGCGCTCGGCTTGCTGGGGGCGGCTTGCAACAAGAAGGCGAACGCCACGGACGGCAACGCCGGCGCGGGCTCGGCAGCGGCGGCCGGCGGTAAGACTCCGATCTTGATCGGAATCACGGCGGACGCGAGCGGCCAGTACGCCAACAGCGGCGACTCCGACAAACGTGGCGTCATCATGGCGATCGAGGAGATGAACGCCAAGGGCGGCGTGATGGGGCGGCCCGTCAAGTGGGTCCACATGGACACCGAAACGACGCCCGCCACCGGCTCTCGCATCGCCGAGCGCATGATCAAGCAAGACAAGGTGGCCTTCATCGTCGGCGGCGTGAGCTCCGGCGTGGCCAACGCCGTCTCGCAGGTCGCGCAGAAATACGGCGTGATTTACCTGAACACGAACAGCAGCTCGCCCTCCGAAGCGGGCGAAAACTGCCACCGCGTCAAGTTCGTGTGGGACGGCAACGGCAACAACTTCTCGCAAGCAGCCGTGAAGAGCGCGATCGGCACCTTCGGCAAGAAGTGGCTGCTGATCACCAACGACTACGTCTGGGGCCACGACACCGCCAAGGCCACGCGCAAGCTCGTGACCGAGAACGGCGGCGAGATCATGGACGAGATCTTGGTGCCACAGGGCACGCGCGACTTCAGCGCAATTTTGCTCAAGCTGCAGCAAAAGTCGCCGCAAGTAGTGGCGGCGGCGGTCGGTGGCGACGACTTGAAGGCGCTGCGCGCTCAGGTCGCCCAAATGAAGCTCGGCGAAAAGTACGCCTGGATCAACAACCAGCAAGACTGGCCGGACGTGTACGGTTTGCCGCGCACCGACTTGTTCGGCGTCTTCGGCACCACCTGGTACCAGGGGCTGGATTTGCCCGGCGTGAAAGAATTCAACGCCAAGTACCAGAAGGCGAACGGCGACTCGAAGATCAAGACGCCGGGCAACGTCTTCTACAACGGCTATTGGGCGACGCGCGCGCTCTTGGAGGCGGTCGATCGCCTCAAGACGACCAACAACCGCGCGCTCATCAAAGAGCTAGAGGGCCTGAAAATCCCCGCGGGCGAGCGTATGCAGCACCACGACGCCTACATGAATCCGGCGACGCACCAGCTGCAGCAGACCATCTACCTGGCGACGGCCAACCTCACGTCCAACAACCCGGACGACCTGTTCAAGATCTTGAGCAACACCGCCCCCGGCGAGGTGGTGGACAAAGAAGCGGACGCGAAGTGCAAGCTCGAGCCGCTCGAGTCGACTCCGCTGTACGACCCGTAAGCTTAGAAGCTAGCGCACCCCATGCTCCCGCACCTCATCAACGGCGTCGCTCTCGGCATCCTATTCGGGTTGCTCGCGCTCGGCTTCATGCTGATCGTGGGCGTGATGGAAGTGATCAACCTGGCGCACGGCTCGCTGTTCGCGCTGGGAGCTTACGTGGCGGTCGAGATCATCAACCCGGGTTGGATGGGCGAGACCGGCGCCGCTTACCTCGAGCTACCGCTCGCCTTGCGCTACGGGCTCGCGCTGATCTTGGCGCCGCTCGTCATCGGTGTCGTGGGCATGGGGCTCGAGCGCTTGGTGCGGCGCACCTACGGGAAGAAGGCCGAGTATGGCCTCTTGCTCACGTTCGGTGCCTCGCTCGTGATCGAAGAAGGCATTCGCATCGGCTGGGGCCCCGGCGAAAAGAACCTGCCGGTGCCCGAGAGTGTGAACGGCGCCTTCATGGCCGGCGACCTCATCTACTCCAAGTACCGATTCTTTGCGGCTTTCTTGGGGATTTTGCTGATGGCGGCGGTCTGGCTGTTCTTGGAGAAAACGCCCTACGGCGCGCGCGTGAAAGCCGGCGCTCACGACACCGAGATGGTGCGAGCGCTCGGTATCAACATCAGCCGTTTGCGCCTGTTCGTGTTCGCGATGGGCGCCGGTCTCGCGGCGCTGGCCGGCATCATCCTCACGCCGATCTGGGGCTTGCGCCCGCACGTGGGGGTGGACGCAGTGATTCCTTCTTTCTTGATTATCGTGCTGGGCGGCGTCGGTAGCTTCTGGGGCGCCGTCATCGCCGGCTTGCTCGTGGGCATCACGGTTGGCATCACCGGCGGATACGCCGCCGAGTGGTCGGTAATGTCGATGTACCTGCTCTTGATCCTGGTGCTGAGCGTGCGTGCGCGCGGCTTGATGGGCAAGAAGAGCGCGCTCGAGGCCTGACGCATGTCACTGTACACGCCGCTCATCGTCAAAGGCGCGGGCTCGGCGCCGCAGGGCCAGGCGTGGATCACCAAACCGATGGTGGCCACGCTGGTGTTGCTCGCCAGCTTTCCGCTGTGGGCCGAGCACGTCGGGCTCTACCAGTACCTCGGTATCGAGGTGGTGGTTTGGATGCTGTACGCGCTGGGCTACAACCTGCTGCTCGGCTACACGGGCTTGCCGGCGTTCGGACAAGGGGCGTTCTTCGGTGTCGGCGCGTACGCCTACGGCCTTTGCTACCTGCACGGGCCGCAAAACCCGGCACTCGCCCTGCTGTGCGCGACGCTAGCCGGGGCTGCCGCGGCCGGGCTGGTCGGCTGTTTGGTGGCGCACCGGCGGGGCATCTACTTTGCGCTGCTCACCATCGCCTGCGGGCAAGTCTTCTGGTTCATCGCCATGAAAGCGCACTCGATCACGGGTGGCGAAGACGGCCTGCTCAACGTGCATCGGCCCGAGGCGCTGAAGGACAACGTCACGCTGTTCTACTTCGTGGTGGTGGTGCTCACGCTCGCCATCGTGTTGCTCTGGCGGCTCGTTCATTCGCCGTTCGGCAAAGCGCTGCAGGCGATTCGCATGAACGAAACGCGCGCGCGTTTCGTCGGTTACAACGTGTGGCTCACCAAGTGGGCGGTGATCACGCTGGCCGGCGCCTTCGCTGGGCTCTCGGGCGGCCTCTTGGCGATTGGCCAAGAGAGCGCCTACCCGGACGTGATGAGCGTGCACAGCTCGGGCTTCGTGGTCATGGCCGTCTTGATTGGGGGCGGCACCGTGAGCTTTTGGGGTCCGGTGATCGGCGCGCTCGTGTTCATCGTCGCGCGCGACTTGCTGGGTGCCGCCACGGAGACCTGGCTGCTCTGGTACGGCCTGCTGTTCATGGGCGTGGTGCTGTTCCAGCCCGAGGGCATCGCGGGTGCCGTGCAGCACTACCGAGCCAAGCTGGCCGCCCACCGCGCCCGTGCTGCCGCACCGCCCAAGCTCACTCCGGAGGCTGAAAATGGCTCTGTTTGAGGCACGTCACCTGAGCAAACGCTTCGGTGACCGCGTGGTGCTCGAAGACATTTCGCTCTCGTTCGAGCAGGGCCAGCTGTCGGGCATCATGGGCCCGAACGGCGCCGGCAAGTCCACCTGCTTCAACGTGCTGACCGGGCACTTCCCGCCCGATCGCGGCAAGGTTTTGCTCGACGGCGAGGACATCACGGGCCTGTCGCCGCGCAAGATCGCGCAAAAGGGCGTGGCGCGCTCGTTTCAGATCATGAGCTTGTTCGACGAGCTCACCGTGCTCGAGAATGTGCTCTTCGCCGTGCCAGAGATGCGCCGCTCCGGCATGAACCCGCTGAAGAGCGTGGCCGGCGACAGCGCCGCGATCGAAAAAGCGGTCAAGATCGTCGAGCAAGTCGGCCTGAGCGCCGTGGTAGACGCCAAGTCGATCAATCTGTCCTACGGCCAGCGCCGCGCGCTCGAAATCGCCGTGGCCCTGGCGGCCGAGCCGCGCGTCTTGTTCCTAGACGAGCCCACGCAGGGTATGGGCGCCGAGGGGCGCGATCGCTTGCTCGAGCTGATCTTGAGCCTCAAGCGGCGCTTCACGATCGTCATGATCGAGCACGACATGGACTTCTTGTTCCGGCTCGCCGATCGCGTCAGCGTGATCCATTGGGGCCAAGTGATCGCGCAGGGCACACCGGACGAGCTGCGCAGCGATCCCTGGGTGAAGCGCAGCAAGCTCGGAGGCGACGCCCGTGCTTGAAATTCAGAACATCGAGACGTACTACGGCGAAACTCAAGCGCTTTTTGGCGTGTCGCTCGACGTGCAAAAGGGCGAAGCGGTGGCTTTGCTCGGGCCGAACGGCGCCGGCAAGACCACCGTGCTGCGCTCGATCTTGGGGCTCACGCCGGCGCGTCGCGGCGCGATTCGCTTCGGCGGCAAAGAGATCACGCGTGCTGCCACGAACGACATCGCCTGTGCCGGCATCGGCTGGGTGCCGGACGACCGCCGCATCTTCCCGGCGCTCAAGGTGAAGACGAACCTGGCGCTCGGCAAGAAGAAGACGGTCTTCCGGAGCTGGACCGAGAAAGAAGTGTACGGGCTGTTCCCGGCGCTCGAGTACCTGCTCGAGCGCGACAGCGAGAACCTCTCCGGCGGCGAGATGCAAATGGTCGCCATCGGTCGCGCGCTGCTGGGCGGCCCCGGCCTCGTCTTGCTCGACGAGCCGTCGCAAGGCCTGGCACCGAAGCTGGTGCAAGACGTGATGGGCACCATCGCGCGCCTCAAGAACGAAGGTATCAGCGTGCTGGTCGTCGAACAAAACGTGCGCAGCGTGCTCGCCGTCTGCGACCGCGCCTTCGTCATCCGCCACGGCAAAGTCGTCTACAACGGCCCCGCCAAAACCCTGCTCGACGACGAACGCCTGCTAGGAGAACTGTCATGACCCTCGTGATTCGAGATTTCACCGGGAGATCGGGAGATCGGGAGTCGTGCGAGGCGAGAATTTGGGGGTTTCGATCCAATCGTCGTCGCGACCAGCCTGCGACGATGACTGCCACCTCCGTGCGGTTCACAAAACCCAAAGAAACTCGCACGACTCCCGATCTCCCGAGCTCCCTGTGGAAGTCCCTCGAGGGTCGTTCCGGTGCACGGCGGAGCTGGGGTTGCGAGGTGCAGCCGTGACGCAGCCTATTTTGGAGGTGAAGGGGCTCACCAAGACTTATTCGCGCGGCTGGATTGCGAAGAAGCAGACGTTCAGCCTCAAGGCTGATTTCAGCGTCGAGAAGCCGGAGATTGTCGGCGTGATGGGGCCCAACGGCGCGGGCAAAACGACGCTGTTCGAGCTGCTCTCGGGCAGCAACGTGCCGACGAGTGGGCAGATTCTTTGCGGTGGTCGCGACATTCAGTCGGTGAAGTACCGCGAACGCGACCGCATGGTGATTCACTATCACCAGTCGTATCAGGTGCGCTCCGTCAAGAAGACGAAGCCGAATTTCATGCTGCAGCCAGCGGAGTCTTCGTATCCGCTGGTGCACATCTTCGACGAGCCGCAGTTCAGCACGCAAGACGGCTACATCGGCTTCATGCTGCAGTTCTTCAGGCAGCTGCGCGCGGGCGGCCGCGTGGTGATGCTGTGCGTGCATCCTTACGAGCCGTTTCACATCGATATCTTGCGCCAGAATTGTGAGCGCTTCTTGTTCGTGGCGGGTGGGGGAGTGGCGCAGTTTCCGACTTACGACGCCCTGCGCGCGCATCAAGGTGTGCGTGACTACTTGGGCGCCTTGGCTGATTGCTGAGCGGCGGTTGCCGCCAAACCGAGAACGAGAATTTCATGACACCAAGACTCGAAACCAGGGAAAAAAACGGCGCTCCGGCGCGGGTAGCGATGGTCACGGGCGTGGGCGGAGCCATGGGCGCCGCCATCGCGCGTTCGCTGTTGGCGGAAGGCTATCGCGTCGTGCTGGCGGACGCCGATCGGCCGGCCCTCGAAGCCGTCACGGCGGCGCTCGGCGAGGGCACCTTCCCGATCCTGTTCGACCTGAGCGACGCCAACGCCATCCACGCGGCTTGCGAGCAGGTGCGCGAGAAGGTCGGACCGGTGGACGTGCTGGTGAACAACGCCGGCGTGCTCTCCAACCACAAGCTACAAGAAACGAATCCCGAAGAGTGGCGCAAGATCATGGCCGTCAACCTGGACGGCCCCTATCACTTGAGCCGCGAGTGGGTGCCCAGCATGCGTGAGCGCAAGTGGGGGCGCATCATCAACATGTGCTCCGTGGCGATGAAGACGGGTGGGCTCACGGCCGGTACGGCTTACACCGCTTCCAAGGGCGCGCTGGGCGGCCTCACGTTCTCGCTGGCGCGCGAGCTGGCTCCGCACGGCGTGACCGTCAACGCCATCGCGCCGGCCTACGTGAAGACGAAGATGATCACCGAGCAGCTCACCGAAGAGCAGCGCCAAAACACGCTCAAGCAGATCCCGGTTGGGCGCTTCTGCGAGCCGGAAGAGATCGCTCACGCCGTGGTGTTCCTCGCGTCACCGCTGGCCGGCTTCATCACCGGCGAGCTGTTGGACATCAACGGTGGCCTGCACCTCGACTGAGCTATGACCGATCCAAGTACAGGCATTCTTTCCGGAAAAGTGGCGTTCGTCGCCGGCGGAACGGGCGTGATCGGTGAAGCCATCGTGCGCGGCTTCGCCAGAGCCGGGGCGCAGGTCGCTGTCGGCGGTCCAGAAGACAGCCGGCTGCGCGAGGTGACGGACAGCGCAACGAAGCAAGGCGGCGACGTTCGCGCCGTCGCTTTCGACGCGCGCTCCGTCAAAGATATCGGCCGCGCCGTCGACGCGGTGTGTGACCATTTCGGGCGCGTCGACATCTTGGTCAACTCGGTCGGCATCCACCGCGAGCAGCTACTGCTCGAAGCGACCGAAGAGAGCTACGACAGCGTCATCGCGCTCAACTTGAAGGCCGCCATGTTCTTGGGCCAGGCCGTCGCGCGCCGGCAGGTGCAGGCCGGCAAAGGCGGCAAACAAGTGCACATCTTGAGTGTGCGCGCGATGCTCGGCCTGCGCGGTAAGGGCTATTCTTCGTACACCGCGAGCAAGGGCGGCCTCTTGATGCTCGTCAAACAGCACGCGGTCGAGCTCGCGCCGCATGGCATCAACGTCAACGGTGTCGCGCCCACTTTCGTGAACAGCGACATGGCGCAGCACGTGCTCAAAGACCCCGAGGCTTCGGCCAAGCTGCTCGAGCGCATCCCCATGGGCCGCATCGCCGAGCCCGCCGACGTCGTCGGCCCCACCCTCTTCTTCGCCGGCCCCACCTCCGCCTTCATCACTGGCCAAATCTTGTATGTGGATGGGGGACTTACCGCTTGCCAATGACGACCGAGAGCTCGTTGCGGGTCCTGATTTCACAGGGAGATCGGGAGATCGGGAGTCGTGCGAGTTTTTTGTTGTTCGAGCCGCGAGATGCCGGGTCGCGACTGCGCAGGTATCGAGCCGTGTCGTGCGCTTCGAACCCCAAAAATTCTCGCTCGCACGACTCCCGATCTCCCGATCTCCCTATGAAAAATCTCGACCAAGATTTCAGGTCGCGACGACGCGACAGGTACAGCTGACATGACCAAGAAATTGCACAATTATGTGAACGGTAAGCTCGTGGAGAGCGCGACGTCGCGCTACCAGAGCGTTTTCAATCCGGCGCTCGGAGCCGAGGCGAGTCAGGTGCCGATGAGCACGTCTGCGGACGTGGGCGCCGCCGTCGAGGCTGCCAAGAAGGCGTTCGTCAGCTGGTCGGCGACGCCGTCGGTGCGACGCGCGCGCATCATGTTCGAGCTCAAGCACCTGATCGAAAAGAACATGGACGAGCTGGCGCATCTCGTCACCGCCGAGCACGGTAAAGTGCTCGACGACGCGCGCGGCTCGGTGACTCGCGGCATGGAAGTCGTGGAGTTTGCGGCCGGTATCCCGCAGCTCTTGAAGGGCGAATACTCGGAAGGCGTGGCGCGTGGCGTCGACAGCTGGTCGTTCCGACAGCCGCTCGGCGTGTGCGCGGGCATCGGCCCCTTCAACTTTCCGGCCATGATCCCGATGTGGATGGCGCCCGTTTCGATCGCCTGCGGCAACACCTTCGTGATGAAGCCTTCCGAGCGCGTGCCGTCGCTGTCGCTCAAGCTGGCCGAGCTGTGGACGGAAGCCGGGTTGCCGCCGGGCGTCTTCAACGTCGTCAATGGCGACAAAGAAGTCGTCGATGCCTTCTTGGAGCATCCCGATATCGCGGCCATCAGCCTGGTCGGCTCGACGCCCGTGGCCGAGAACGTCTACCAGCGCGCAACCCGCGCGGGTAAGCGCGTGCAGTGCCTCGGTGGCGCGAAAAATCACATGATTGTGATGCCCGACGCCGATCTGAATCACACGGTCGATGCGCTGATGGGCGCCGCCTACGGCTCGGCCGGCGAGCGCTGCATGGCGATCTCGGTCGCGGTCGCGGTCGGTCCAGAGACGGGCGATCGGTTGGTAGAAGCGCTCATCCCCAAGGTCAAGGGCTTGAAGATCGGCCCCGGCACCGCCCCGGGCATGGACATGGGGCCGCTGGTCACCAAGCAGCACCTCGAAAAGGTTTCGGGCTACGTCGACCTGGGCGTCAAAGAGGGAGCCAAGCTGCTGGTCGACGGGCGCGGCCTGCGCGTCGCGGGAGCCGAAAATGGCTTCTTCATCGGCGGCTGCCTGTTCGACCACGTGACGGCGGAGATGAAAATCTACCAAGAGGAAATCTTTGGCCCGGTTTTGGCGGTCGTTCGCGTGCCGACGCTGGACGCCGCCATCCAGTTGGTGAATGCCCACCGCTTCGGCAACGGTGGCGCTATCTTCACCACCAGCGGCGAAGCAGCTGATGAATTCACCAAGCGCATTCAAATCGGTATGGTCGGCGTGAACGTGCCCATCCCGGTGCCCATGGCCTTCCACAGCTTCGGCGGGTGGAAGGGCTCGCTGTTCGGTGACCACTACATGCACGGCCCGGAAGGCGTGCGCTTCTTCACGCGCATGAAGACCGTCACGTCGCGTTGGCCCAAGGGGGCCAGCGCCGGGGCGAGCTTCGCGATGCCCACGGTGAAGTGAATGAGAAAGAGCGCCCCCGCTTATCCCGAGACCTACGATCAGCTGGAAAAGGCGATTATCGAGCAGTTTCCGAGCTTGAGTAAGCGCCTGCAGCAAATCGCGAGCCACGCCCTCGAGAATCCGAGCGAGCTGGCGCTGGAGACGATCGCGGCGGTCTCGCAACGAGCGGGGGTGCAACCTTCGAGCCTGATTCGCTTCGCCAAGGTGTTCGGCTTCTCGGGCTACAGCGACATGCAGCGCGTGTTCAGGCTACGCCTGACCGACGCGATGCCCGACTACAAGGAGCGCCTGCGCTCTCTGAACGGCACCGAAGAAGAAGGCGAAGAAGCCAAGGACAACAGCGCGCTGCTCGACCAGTTCGTCGAGGCCGACATCGTCGGTTTGCGCCGTTTGCAGCAGCAAAAGCGCCTGGGCACGCTGCTCGACCAAGCCTTCAAGCTGATTACCGAGAGCGACACCGTGTACGTGGTCGCGCACCGCCGTTCGTTCCCCATTGCTTGTTACTTGGCCTACGCCCTGAGCCAGATGAACGTGAAGAACGTCTTGGTCGACGGCGTGGGCGGCATGTTCACGCAGCAGGTGGGGCACGCCGGCAACCGCGACGTGATCATCGCCATCAGCTCCAAGGCTTATTCGCCGGACGTGGCGCAGGTGGTGCGCGAGGCCAAGCAGCGCGGCGTCAAGGTCATCGCCATGACCGACAGCCCGCTCAGCCCGCTCGCCGAGCACGCCGACGTGAGCCTCGAGGTGCAGCAAGCCTCCGTCGGTCTGTTCCGCTCGCAAGCCGTGAACATGACCTTAGCCGTCACGTTCATCGTTGGCCTCGGTCGCGCCGTTGAGGCGAAGAAGGCCCACGGCAACGGCAAGCGCCACAAGCGCGGCAGCTAGCGCCCGCTCGTCACTTCGCCGGCGGCAAGCCCTGTAGCTCGGACAGCGCGGACTGGTAGGGCTGGAGGATTCGTGCGTCTTCTGGCGGCAGCGTTGCCACCAGGCCCAGCGTCTCTTCGATGGCGTGCTGGATCGGGTCGGCCGATTTGCCCACACCGACGGCGCTCGAGGGGGGGCGGAGCGTTTGCAGCATGGCGGCGCTGCTGGCGATTTGACGAGCCATTTCGTTCAGGCTCAAGTCGTGACCAGCCTGGTTGCTCGTCACGCAAGTCGCGAGGGTTTGCAGGTCGCCGCCCAGCTGCTTCGTTTGAAGCAAGTACTGGATGGCGTGCAGGGCGGCGCACACTTTGCCATCGTTCTCGGTCGCGAGCGTTTTACCCAGGTCTGGTGGGCCTGCCACGGGCACCATGTTGCCGGAGCTCGGAAGGCGCAGCGCGCCGCTGGTGTCGAAGCCCGTGAGACGCGCCTGGTCGTCGAAGGCTTCGAGCGCGAAGCCAGCCGGGTCGAAGAGCGAGTGACAGCTATTGCAAGCAGGATTGCCGGCGGTCACGCTGCTGATGCGTTCGCGCGGCGTGTTTCCCGGGCCGAGCGGTGGCTCAAAGGCAGGCGGCTGCGGAATCTCCACGCACAAGAACTGACTGGAGATGCGCATGCCACGCTGGCTCGGATGAGGGCTGCGCCGGAGCCAGGCGGGTTGCCCGAAAATGCCCGCGTAGAAGGTCGGGTCCAGGTCGACCATCTCGAAGCTCGCGCCGAGGCCGGCGGGGATGCCCAACTGTTCCGCCAGCAGGTCGTTCAACGGTTGCTTGGGGCTGGTCAGTAGCTCGCTGAACGAGCCGTTGCGATTGGTGAGTACGTCCGCGATGAAGCGCGAAGTTTGTTCGTGCTCGAGGCGATTGGCGTCGCTCGGCATATCGGGCGACAGCGCACCCCATTGCTCGAGCTCGAGCCACTCGAGCACCTCTTGCGTGCGCGCAGGCACGCTGCGGGGATCGGCGAGCAAGCGATCGAACGCCGCCAGCACGCCATCCGTCCGCGATAGCTCGCCGGCTGCGGCGCTGGCCAATAGCTGCGCGTCGGGGGCGCTACGCCAAGTAAAATGGCTGAGCCGCGCGGCGATCTCATAATCGCTCAGCGGATAAGCCGGTGCGGGCTGGGGCAGCGGAATTCCGGGAGGCAGGGTGAGCGCGCGCGATGCGTTGGCTCCGAGCTCGATGCGGTACACGAAGTACGGCGAGAGCAACATGGAGAGCAACAGGTTCTTGGCTGCAGCCTCGGGCGTGCTGCTGGTGAGCTGCTGGCTGAAGGCCGCCGCATAGGTTGCGATCTGCTCGCCCGTCAGCTGTCGGCGATAGAGGCGCAAACCGCGCTCGGCGATCCAGCCGTTGATGCAGGTGCTCTGGTCGGAAGTCCCTGCAGCGCACGGCATCAGCGGAGCGCCCTGGAGCGACACTGCGTCGACACGCGCCGTGGCTGCCTTGTAGAGATTCGAGATGAATGGTCCGGAGACGGAGCGAAACGAGCCTGCGTCGGCGCGGTCCTCGTAGCTCGGTGGCATGTCGGGCCCGGGCCCGACAACGTCGTTCATCGTGTTGACGAGGTCGAGCGGCGAGTAGGAGACGAGCGGCGTCGCGGGGGCGTCGTAGCCGTAGGGGCAGACGAGCGGGGCGCCCGCCATCGGCGCGCTACCGGCGAACGAGGCGCCGGCGCTGGTTGTACCGCCGACACCCGCACCGCCAAAAGACACACCTCCATTCGACGAGCCGCCCTCTCCGGCTGCTCCGTCGCCGCAAAGCTGACAGTCACGGCTGGTGCGGCCACAGCCGCCGAGCATCAATGTCGCCAGGAGCCACGGCCACCAAAGTTTACCCTGCATGCTGCACCCTTGACCCGACGTCAGGGTAGCACGGTGCCGGCGTCAGGGCTCACTTGTCCGGATTCGGGATGCGCAGGTCGCGAATGAAGCTCAAAAGTCCGTAGTAGGAATCGAGAAACGCGCGCAGCGTGCGCCGCGTGGCGCCGAAGCCGTCGAACTCGGCGACCTTCATGCCCTTGGGATCGAAGGCGCGGCGGAAATCCTCGAACTGCTCGGACAGCTCCGTCATGACGTGAGCCGGAACCGGGTCGTCGATACGCGACTGCACCGAGACCGTCGAAGCGTTGAACTTGCGCTGCCAATCGGGCGGGATGGTGAGGATGACGTCGCCGCCTATCAGCTCCGACCAGTGCAGGTGGCTGCGATACGCGGCCGCGAGCAGGCGCGTGCGGTAGCCACTCTGCTTGAAGGTTTTTAGCGCATTTTTGAACGTGGCGACGCCGGCCCAGTCGAGCGTACCCGGTGTCGGCACCTTGCCCTGCTTGTCGCTCACGACCTTGAGCCAGTCGTCGAGGCGGCCGACCATGAGCGTGCAGACCGGCACCATGTTGGCCGTGGAATGCCCGGCGGCCTCGCGGCGCTTGAGCCCGCGCTCGACCGCTTCTGCCACGGCCACGGCCTGCGGCGCGGTGAAAGAGACGGTAGCGTTGATGTTGACGCCCTGCGCCGTGACCTCTTCGATGGCGGCGACGCCGGCGGCGGTGGCCGGGATCTTCACCATCAAGTTCGGAGCGAGCGACGCAAAATGGATGGCTTGTTGGATCAGCGCATCAGGGCTCTTGTGAAATTCCGCGTTGGTCTGAATCGATAGCCAACCCTTCTTGCCACCTGATTGCTCGAAGACGGGCATGAGAAGCCCTGCTGCCTTCACGGCCATTTCCTCGATCAGCTTCCAGGCGATCTGCGCCTCGGTCCAAGTTGGCTCCTTTTGGAACAGCTCTTCGACGCGAGCCTTCCAGTCGCCGAACTCCGTCTTCAGCACGCTAGCCACGATGGTGGGGTTACTGGTGGCTCCGACTGCGCCGTGCTCGATCGCATATTTGAGCTCACCTACCGCGCACGAGTCGTTCCAAAAGTCCGTGGGCGTGGTGGAGACCATTTCGTGCAGAGGGCTGCGGAACGGGGTGGACATGTTTCCTAAGAGAACATATATTCTATGAAAAGCAAGAAGTAGAATAAAAATTCTACGAAATAGAACCTGGCCGTTTCCGGGAGGCCCCCCGGCCTCCGCACCCAAGGACTCGAACATGGACTCTTCTCGCTCCGGCCGTCGCGCCCTCATTGCCACCACCGTCTCGCTCTCCGCCACCTTCGCGTGCGTGCTGTCCTTGGGCTGCTCCAGCAACGGCAGCAGCTTTGGTAGCGGCACGGGCGGCAGCGGCATGGGTCCGGACCCCACGAACACCGTCGGCGGTAGCGATACCAACACGACCAACGCGATGGGCGGCAGCAGCTCCAACACCACGCAGGCCGTGGGCGGCAGCACGCAAGCCAACGGGGGCACGGGCGAGCCGGTAGCGGGCTCCAGCTCGGGCGGCAGCGGCACCACGGGCGGAGACGGCGCTCAAGGCGGCCAGGTCAACATGGGCGGCATGGGCGGCAGCGGAGGCGGTGCGGGCCCGGTATGCCCCAAGCCCATGGTTGCCGGTCAGCCCGCGCCAATCTGCCACGAGTTCCTCGCGAACGACAACAGCCGCAACCAGGTCAACTACGTCAACGAGTTCACCTCGACCAACCCGGGCGGTGTGGTGTGGGTCAAGCCGGTGGGCCACGGCCAGACCGCTCCCGAGAACTCGCCGCGCACGATCGAGATCGTCGACAACCCCAAGGGTACGAACGGCAAGGCCATCTTGGTGAGCGTGAACGACGGCTACGTCGAGCTCGACATGATGACGGGCAACAAGCTGGCCGACGTGACCGTGCAGTTCACCGGCGTCACCGGCGCGTGCCGCATGCCCGATGGTCAAACGGCGCTCGGCACCAACGCCTCCATCCGTATCGTGAACGCCAGCGGCGTGCAGTCGCGTTCTTTCAACCTGCCGGCGGGCAACAACCTGCGCGCCATCAACCGCGACAAAGCGACCGGCGATTTCTGGCTGTCGAAGACGGAAACGGTTTACCAAATCAGCGACAGCGGTCAGGTCAAGTGGCAGGGCTTCATGGGCGCTGGCACCAAGGGCTACGCCGTGTGGTGGCGTGACGGCGGCGGCATGTACGGCACCACGGGTGAGCCGCACACCGTCGTCGAGCTCGATGCCGCGGGCAAGATCTTGCAAACGACCGGCGGCGACGCTCCGCAATTCGCCTCGCTCAAGCTCGACTTCTTCTCCGGTTTCGTGCGCCGCCCCAACGGCAATTACATCGTCGCCAACTGGCTCGGTCACCAAGGCACTCCCGCGCAAGACACTCCAGAGATCATCGAGTTTCAACCCGATGCCAACGGTGGCAAGGCGATCTGGACCTGGGGCAACCAAACGCTCGCGCGCCAGATTACCAACGTGTACGTGTTTCAGTGAACCGAGTCATGGCTCAAGCTCCGCGACGTTTGCTGCTCAACGACGAAGGCAGCTCCGCCGTCCACCTGTTGGATTTGGATGCGCCCGAGCGCTGCTGGTCGTTCAGCGGGCCCGGGCGTGATCTGCAGCTGATCGGCGGCGAGCGCATTCTTCGCAGCACCCCGCAGGGTTATCTCGAGCTCGCGCTCGAAGGTGGCCAGCTCGTGCGCGAGGTGTCGCTGGCGGGGGTGCCAGCCGTCGAGTCGGCGCGTCGCCTGTCGAACGGTCACACTCTCGTGCTCGGTAACGGTGAGGGTGGCATCTACCTGCAAGAGCTCGACGGCGCGGGCAAGCCGATCGCGGGCCGACGCTTGCTCTGCGAGGGCGCTCTCAAAGGCCGCCTCGTCCGCCCGACCCCGCAAGGGACCTGGCTGTTTTGCTCGGACACCGACGGCCGTCGCGTGATCCACGAAGCCGACTTCGAGCACGGCGCGCGCGAATTGTTCGTGGTGCCGAAGAGCACGCCCGCCGATAGCATGCTGAAGGCGCTGCGCGTCGCGCCCGATCGCGTTCTGGTTTCGAGCGGCTACGCTGCGAGCTTGCTCGTGATCGACACCGCGCGCGGCGAGGTCGTGCAAACGATCGGCGGCAAGACGCAAGCCGAGCCAGCGCATTTGCGCCGCCCGCTTTCGCCGAATTTCTTCTCGGGTTACCAAGTCTTGTCGGACGGCAGTTATTTGATCGCCAACTGGCAAGGTCACGGTCCGTCCCACGCGCGCGATGGTTACCAGGTGCTGATGTACTCGGCGACTGGTGAGCTCACGTGGACGTTCGATCAAACCGAGTACCCGCGCATGACATCGCTGAACAACGTCATCGCGCTGGACGGTCTCGACACTTCGCGTCTGCACGAAGAGCCGAGCGGCGTGCTGACGGCTATGTAAGTCCGTAGGGTTTGCTCCGCTTACATCCGGATTTCGCGGTGATTTGCCGCGCCCGGCGCCTGGAAATATCCAGCCTTTACAGCAGGGCAATCGGTGGTGCTAGCGTGATGCACATGCCGATTCGTCAGCGAATTTGGACCGGCGTGCTGCTCTTGGGGACTCTGAGCTCTGTCACAGCGTGTGACGACGACAAGGAACAAGCGGCAAAGCTGGCCGAGGTGCAGCGCATTGCCGACGAAAAGCTGAAGAAGGTCCAAAAAGAGGCCGACGACAAGGTCGCGGCCATGCAAAAGCAGCTCGACCAGATGAAGGCGGACGCCGAAGCTCAAGCTGCCAAGCTGAAGAGCGAAGCCGATCAGGCGATTGCCAAAGCGCAAGGCGACGTCGAGGAACAAGCCAAAGCCGCGGAAGAAGCACTGAAGCGAGCGCGCGCGGCTTACAAAGCCGAGGGCCTGGTTGAGCTGGGGCAGTTGAACAAGCAAGTGCAGGAGCTCTCGCCCAAAATCGCCAAGGCCTCGGCCAAGGTGAAACCGGCCGTCCAAAAGTCGATGAAAGACATCGTCACCGAGCAGCAGACCATCGCTAAAGACCTGGCCGCCTTCGACAAGGCCGCGCTCGACGACCTCAGCAAGACGAAGGCCAAGCTCGTGCAAGATTTGGCGAAAATGAAAGCGACCATCGCCGGCATCAAAGCCAAGGTCGGCAGTTAGCACTCGCGCGTCGGGCGCGGCCCGTGCGGGGGGCCGCGCCTCGCGCAATCGCAGCGACGGCCGCAGGGGCCACCATTTCTCTTCGTACGATTAGTCGCGATCGCGACACGAATCTCTGAATGATATTCAGACCCGTCGTCGTGCGCGGGGCGTCGTCGCAATTGCGACAATCCGCGGTTGCGCAGGGCGAAAAGCGCAGGGCGAAGAGGTGAAATAGTCGCAATTGCGACGGCGCTTGGTTGAGGGGGAGGGCACCCGAAATGCTTGGGGATTCGCCGTCGCAATTGCGACTATCGCGGGGCACGAACGAGCGGTGCGTGGAGCTGCCGAGGGATGGAAGATGAGGGCCAATGTTTTGGTCGTTCTGTGCGTCTAACGGGGATGAGTCGAAGTGTCGCCGGTCCGTCGAGGTTTTGGGGGCTGGCCGTTGTCGTCTTGGTGCTAGCAGGGGCTCTCGATGCGCGGGCGGTCCTGCCGGCGGCCGCACCGCCGACCACGGCGCTGGCCGACACGGATCCGCTGAACGACTACGTCGTCGCGCCCCCGGACGAGATCGCCGATTGCGAAGCCAAGCTGCGTGAGGCCGGCGTCGAGTTCACGCTCGCCGAGCTGCCGGTGCGGCCCGGCAACGCCAAGCGCCCGACGTGCGGAGTGCCGCAAGCGGTCGTGTACCGGCGCGGCCCGGCTCGGCTTCGCTACAACTCCGCGCCCATCGTGAGCTGTGGCATGGCGCTGGGGCTGGCGCGCTTCGAGCGCGTGGTGAGCGAAGAAGCGGAACGCTACCTGGGCCAAGGCGTAGCGCGCGTCGAGCAAGGCGGCACCTACAACTGTCGCAAGATGGCGCGCTTCGATTTGGTGAGCGAGCACGCTTACGCGAACGCGATCGACATTCGCAGCGTGACGCTCAAGAACGGTCGCAAGCTGAGCGTGCTCGGCACTTTCGGTCGCATCGACGCCGAGCCGAAGCGACCGGAGGCGCTGTTCTGGCGCAGCGTCGCGCACCGCTTGTACGACGAGGGCGCGTTTTCGGTGGTGATCACGCCGTTCTTCGACGGCCTGCACAAAGATCACATCCACTTGGACCAGGCGCGCTACCGCGTCGACGGCTCGCGGCCGAGCACCTGAGGGACGTAGCGGCGTGAACCGCCTGGCGGGGCTCGAGGTACGTAGCTCTCGCCAGCCATGAATGCGCGAAAATCACCGACCTGGTGCCTGGCTTTCGGAATTTTCTTGGGCTGCACCTCGGGCAGCGGTGGCCCGGCGCCTGCGGGCAGCGCCGGCTCGGCGAGTGCCGGTGCGGGGCCGGGCGAGGTTCCGGTTGGCACCAATCCGGGCGGCGTGATGCTCAGTTGCGATCAATCAGCCGCCCCCGGCGTGTCGCCGCTGATGAAGCTGTCGACCTTGCAATACAAGAATACCGTCAAAGATTTGCTCGGCGCCGTCGGCGCAGGCTCGATCGTTTCGTCGCTCGACGGCTTGCTCGGCTCCATTCCCGACGACAGCCTGGCCGACGGCTTTCGCGGTCGAGACAACCGCACGACGCTCGAGCACGTGCAAGGCTACTTCGACGTCGGGCGCGCCGTCGGCGATGCGGTGACGAAAGACGCGGCTTTGCTCAAGACCGTGGCGGGTGACTGCGCGGTGCAGGTGCCGCTCGGCAGCCAATGCGTGAGCGACTTCGTCGATCGCTTCGTGCGGCTGGCGTACCGGCGACCGCTGAGCGACGCCGAGCGCAGCGAGTACGGGGCGCTGAACGACGGCGTGCGCACGCCCGCGCAGGCGATCCGCGCGATCGTCATCGTGGCGCTTTCCTCGCCGCGCTTCGTGCACCAGCTCGAAGTCGACGGCACGCCGCTGACCGGCTCATCGGACGTCTTGCAGCTCTCTGCCTACGAAATCGCTTCGCGCTTGTCGTACACGTTTTGGCAAACCATGCCGGACTCACAGTTGCTGGCGGCGGCGGCGGACGGCTCGTTGGCTACCGATGCGGGCTTCGCACAGCAGCTCGAGCGCGTCTTTGCCGACCCGCGCGCTCACGAGACGCTGTGGAGCTTTTGGAACGAGTGGTTTCGCTTCGAAAAGTTCACGGGCTTCGAGACGACGCGCCCTGGCTTACAGGCGCTGGCCGCGGGTGAATCGCTCGGCATGCCCGGTCACGAACACTACCGCGACATGGTGCAAGAGGTGCGCGATCTCACCGAGCTGTTCACGTTCGGCAAGCCCGCGACGGCGAGTGAGCTCCTCACGACGGATATTTCGCTGACGAAGTCGGCCGACCTCGCACATCTGTATGGGGTCGCACCGTGGAGCGGCTCGGGCGACTACCCGCGGCTGCCAGCGGGTACGCGCGCGGGCTTGTTGCAGCGAGCGGCACTGCTGGTTTCGAACCTGGAGCAGACCAATCCGTTTCACCGCGGCGCGACCATCCGTCGCAGCGTGCTGTGCGATCCGTTGCCGCAACCGGATCCGAACTCGCTGCCACCCGGCTCGCTCGATCCGCCGGCGCCCAGCACGGCGCAAACCACGCGCCAGCGCTTTCAAGCCAAGATCGAGGGCAAGGCCTTGTGCCAGACGTGCCACGGCGGCTTCAGCGACATCGGCTACGTGCTCGAGTCCTTCGACGCGCTCGGCCGTTTTCGCACCACCGAAACGGTGTACGACGAAAAGACCGGCGAAAAGCTGGCCGAGCTGCCCATCGATACCAGTGCGGTGGCCAAAGTGACGCCGACGGACATGACGCCCGTCGCGAACGCCGCGGAGCTGAATCAGCGACTGGTGGCGAGCGAAAAGGTCGAAGCCTGCCTGGCGCAGCGCTATTTCGAATTCGTGGCGCGGCGCGCCGTTACGGCCGACGCGCAAGATGCGTGCGTCGTGCAAGACCTGGCGAGCGCGCTGAAGGATCCCGCGCTGGGCCTGGGCGGCGCGTTTCGACGCTTTGCCAAGTACTCGAGCTTTTTCCAACGCAAGGTGGGTGCACCGTGAAGGACTTGGTCCATGTTTCGAGGCGCACGTTCTTGCGCGGTGCGAGCGGCGCGCTCGTGGCGCTGCCGTTTCTGCCGTCGTTGCTCTCCAAAGAGGCCGCGGCGCAGGCGGCGTCTGCACCCAAGCGTTTGATCGTGCTCAAGAGCTTCAGCACGCAGCTCATCAAGCAGTGGTACCCGGCGTTTACCGGCAACGGCTACCAGCTCAAAAACTCCAAGTACAACGACAGCCGCGGCGACAGCACGACTTTGCTGACGCAAAAGCTAGCCGGAGGACCTGCCACCTGGGCGCCGCTTTCGGACTTCAAGACCGATCAAGGCATTTCGGGCATTCTCGGGCCCAAGCTGAATCCGTTGTTGGACAAGCTGACCCTGATTCGGGGTTTGGACTTCTTGCCGTCGGTGAATCACAACTTCGGTGGGCTGCTCGGTAACTTCTCGTCGTGCACCAAGGCCACGCCGTGCGACGCCGACTCGCTGGACGCCGTGCCGACCATCGATCAGGTGCTCGCTTACTCGCCGAAGTTTTACGCGCAGACGCCTGGCGTTCGCAGCCTGCACGTCTCGCAAGGCGTGGTCGACGCCATGTCGTTTTCCGATGGCGGGAAAACGGGCGCGGCCGTGGAGCAACTCAAAACGCGCACCAACCCGCGCGATGTCTTCAACGACTTGTTCGCCGGCGTGATGGAAGGTGCAAGCACGGGGCCGGCGATGCCCGACCCCGACGCGCTCTTGGTCGACCAGGTCGTCGAGCAATACAAGAATCTGAAAACGAGCTCGCGCCTTTCGGCAGACGACAAGGCCAAGCTGGAGCAGCACATCGGCTTCTTGGCAGAGGTCGAAGCCAAGCTCAGCACCACGCAAAAGCTCTCGTGCACCAAGCCCGCCGACCCTGGCTCGCTCGACAACAACAGCGGCACGGATCCGAGCGATATCCAGAAAAAGTGGGACCTCTTTCTCGACTTGGTCGTGGCCGGTATTGCCTGCGACCGCACGCGCATCGTCACGTTGGGCGTACACAAGGCGCTCGGCCCCGGCCCTGACCCGAACGACACCACGCTCCACGGTCATTACCACTCGGAAGACGCGAGCGGCGGCACCTGGCATGGCCTGGCGCACGACTTCGGCAACGAAAACTCACGCCGCATGTTGGCCGGCATCAACCGTTGGATCGCCGAAGAGTTGTTCGCCAAGCTCGTCACCAAGCTGGACGTCGCCGAAGGCAGCGGCACGCTGCTGGACAATTCGCTCGTGTACTGGGGTAACGAGCTCGGCTTCAATCACATTGCCTACAGCGTGCCGTGCTTGCTCGCTGGCAGCGCGGGCGGCTTCATCAAGCCTGGCCGCTACCTCGACTACATCGATTGGGACGGCCACGCCTACTTCTCGCAAGAAGACGGCAACGTGATCCAGGGCATCCCCCACAATCGCTTCTTGGTCACCCTGCTGCAGGCCATGGGCCTGACTCCCGCGGACTACGAACGCGCTGGCCAAGCCGGCTACGGCTCCACCAGCACCAACGGCCGTGACCCCAACCTCTGGCCCGTCAACTATGACCTGGCCAGCATCGGCCAGGTGCTGCCGGGCATTCAGGGCTGAGGCTACTTGCCGAGCTTGGCTTCTAGCTCCGCCAGGCGCCGTTCGAGCTCCAACCGTGCCGCGCGTTCTTGTTCTTTCTCGGCGCGTTCTCGTTCCTTCTCGGTGCGTTCGCGCTCTTTCTCGGCGTGAGCCTGCTCATTCTCTTCGCGGAGCAGCTCAGTCTCAGTCAGCCAGGGCTCCGCGCCACCACGATCGCGCGAGATGACGAGCTCTGTACCGCGAGCGCTCACCCAAGCGTCGAGCTCACTCGAATGCACCGGTTCGCTGCCGAAGTGCACGCGCTCGAAGGTTCCCGTGGCGTCGCGCCGCCAAAGCTGCAGCGGCACCGGACCGCCCAGGCGCTTCGGCCCCTGGAGCAGCGGATCGAAAATCAGAAGCTCCGGCACGCCCAGGGCCGCGTAGCGCTCGGGCACGTCGACGTAGTCCTTGTTCGGGTGAGTCGTGCTCACCACCTCGACGCAGAAGCGCGGAATTTCGTGGCCCGGCTTCCACAGGCATAACGACCCGAGATCGCGATCCATCTCTTCGGGCGCCGGATCCAGCACGCACAAATCAGGATCGATGCCGCTCTTGGGGTGTTCCTTGAACCAGCGGACCGCCAGGTTGCGCGCGATGCGCACGCGGCCGGGCTGGCGTGTGGCCCACGCCCTGAGCAGCAGATAGATGTGCAGCACGGCTGCGTCATGTGCGGTCGACTCGGGCACGGTCCCCTCCGGAATGACCCATGCCTCGGGTCGCGGTCGGACGGGATAACGCAGAGACAGACTGCTTTGCGCCAACATGTTGACCGCGACTATAGCTTGCATGGGCCTGCCCGCCCATTGCCGCATTCGTGCCAAGAGGGTACGCGCGAAATTCGTCGAGATTTCGCCGCCGTCACTGCTGGCCGCCACCTGATGTCGTGGCGGCCATCGTCACTCAGGCGTGGTCACTCTCGCGACGCCCGGCGCTGCGCGTGACGTCGCCGCGTGAGCGGCGTGGCACGTAGGAGCGAACGCCATTCGATTCGGTGTAGAGCTCGCGCAATTCTTCGAAGCTGGTGACTCCGGAGTTTTGAGCGATGCCGGCGTGCGCGCGACATAGGAGCACGCGGCGCGAGCCGAAGCTCACCTCCTCCAGCTTGCGGCCGGGCTTCAGGTCGCCCTCAGGCCTGAAATTCTCGCAGACTTCGCAGCGCTGTTGCATGGTGCCGCGAGCGTGCGCCGCCTCCGCGGCCGGGCCAAGTTTTCGGCGCCCCCGCCACTAGGCCGCTGCCGCAAGGACGTAGCCATATACCAAGTAAGTCCGCGATTTCGGCCCCGTCCACAACCACGGAGAAAGCTCCGACACCGGCCGGTCTGGCGCTTCTGACGTTAGCTCGTCGCGAATCAGCTGTGGGTGAGCCACGTGATAGAAGGCGCGCTTCGCTAGCACGTCTTGCAGCACGTCGCGCAGGTTGGCATCGGGCGGCAACGTGTCGAGCGCGTAGTGTGTCGACGAGGCGAGGTCGGAGACGAACAGCGCTTTGCCGCCAGGCGCCGTCAACTCGAGCAACGTTTGCAAGTGGGCGCGCACCGTCGCAAGCCGCAACGCTGCCAATGAAGCGTGCGCGTCGCCCAGCGTTTGCGTGAGCGCGAAGCCGAGCTGCGTGAGCACGCAAGCCGACACCACGACGTCGAATGGCCCCGGCAAGCGCGACAACACTGCGAGCTTTGCATGTGACGCCGCCGCTTCGATCTCGCTCGCAGGCGGCGGCTGTCGTTTCCATTTCGCTCCGCGCTTGTCGCTCATCACGGCGAGGTCGACGGGCGCGTGCGGCTTCAAGCGTTCGCGCACAGTCGCGTCTTCGCGCGAGACGGCGCTGGCCAACGCCGCTGGCAACAAGTCGACCAAATGCACTTCGCTGAAGGCCCGGCTCACGCGCGCCAAATCCAGGTCGTTGCACTTGCCAGCGCCGAGCACGCACAGCCGGCCGAGGCGCTCCGGCGCCAGCGAAAGTACGGCCTTGGTGAATTCTTCGCGGTGCTCCGCGTACAGCTGCCAATCCGCGCCTCTTTCAGGGCTTTTGTGCGGCACCAACGAAAGGATTATTGTCTCTGTCACCATTTATCCAGCAGAAATGAGCTGGTTTCGTCACTCGGCTGGCTTACAAAGCCGTCATTCTCTGGCGTTTTTCCTTGCATTTGCCGGAGCGGTGTCGGCCTGCGGATCGGAGGGAAACGGAGGGGGCTCGGCCGCTACGGCGGGCTCGGGTCCCACCGCCGGAACGGCCGGCTTTTCACCCGTCGGAGTGAGTGGTTCCAGCAGCGCCGCCGGTAACACCCTCACGGGTGGTAACGCGGCAGGCGGCACCGCGGGCTCGGGCGCCGGCAACGTGTCCGGCGGCGCTGGTGGTGGCGATGCGGGCGGAGCAGCCACGGGTGGCGGCGGCGCTAGCGGTGAAAATGGTGGCAGCGGGGGTGCCGGCAACGGAGAAGATCGCGCGCAGCGCAAGCTGCTCTTGCGCGACGAAGGCAACAGCGCCATCCACTACGTTGACCTGGCGGATTCCAGCAAGAATTGGCACCAAACCGTGCCCGTGGGGAAAGACTTGCAGCTGATAGGCGGCAAGCATTTCTTGATCGGTACCGAGAACGGCTACCAAGAGCGCAACCTGAGCGACGGCACTCTCGTCAAAGACGTGAACACCTTCGCGGGTACGCTCGACGCGCATCGCTTGCACAACGGCAACACGCTGCTCACCGGCGTGGACTTTCACGGCGGCAAAGGCATCGTGTTGCTCGAGGTGACACCGCAAGGCACCGCCGGGCGGCAAATAGAATTTCCTGGAACGTACGTGCGCTTGGCGCGCGAAAGCGGCCCCGATCGCTTCCTCATTACCTCCAATACGCATGTTTTCGAGGGTGACGCGCAGGGTAAGGTCCTTTGGGATGCGACCATCGTGGGTGGTCCCGCAGATCCGCACGCCTGGGAAGCCCTGCGAATCGCGTCGGGAGACGTGCTGGTCGCGGCGGGCTACGCGGCAGGTCTCGAGATCTTCGGCCCCGACCAGAAGCTGAAACAGACCATCACGGGTGGCGACGGCGTCGAGCCCTACTTCTTCTCGGACGTGCAGATCATGCCGGGCGGCACGTACGTGGTCGCCAACTGGGAAGGCCACGGCACCGGCAACGGCGCCAAGGGCTTGCAGGTGGTCGAGTACGACACATCGGGCAAGCTCGTCTGGTCGTGGAAGCAAGATGCGTCGTTCGTGTCGTCACTGCAGGGGGTCATCGTGCTCAGCGGAGTCGATCAAGATAAGCTCGAGGTCGAGAGCCCGACGACGGGCGTGCTCGAGCCGGTGAACTGAAGCGAAAGTGGCCATGCAGCGTTCGAGTTACCTGATATTCGCGATGTGCGGCCTGCTTGCCTGCTCCGGCAACGAGGGCACGAACGACACCGGTGGCGGAGCGAGCCCGGGCGGCAGCTCCGGTAGCGCCGGCACTTCGGCTACACCGAGCGGCGGTGGCGGTGCCGGCACGCAAGGCGGGAGCTCGAATAGTGCCGGGAGCTCGGGTATTGCCGGTGGCGGGCAGGCACAGGGCGGATCAGGCGTCGGAGGCAACGTCAACGCGGGTTCTGGCGGCGCCGCCGCTGGCTCTGCGGGTGTTGGTGGCTCGAGCCCCAAGCCGGACGTTGCGTTTTGCTCGGCTGCGCTCGACGCGGCGGCCGTTCAGTACGCGGGCTTTCGCACGACGTACACCAACCCGGCCAGTGTGCCGCGCTCGGCAAAAGACGGCACGGTGTCGAACGTGGGCATCGCTGATTGGACCTTCGGCTTCGTGGGCGGCAACTACTGGTACCTCTACGAGTACACGAAAGACGAGGCTTTCCGCAAAGCGGCCGAAGCGACGACCGCCGCGCTCGAGCCGCAAAAGACCGTCACGACCTCGCACGATCTCGGGTTTCAATTCATGGCCACGTACGGCAACGGTTACCGCCTGGTCAAGACGGCCAATTACTTGGACATCATGAAGATCGCGGCCGCGTCACTCGCGACGCGCTTTCGCCAGGCGCCGCAAGTGATTCAGTCTTGGGATCGCGCGCAGTGGGATTGCCCGGTCATCATCGACAACATGATGAACCTGCACCTGCTCTACACCATCAGCGCGAGCGGCGGCGACGCGAACCTGGCGACCATCGCCACGACGCACGCGCAGACCACCATCAAGAACCATTTTCGCCCGGACAATAGCTCGTTCCACCTGGTGAACTACAATCACACCACCGGCGCGGTCATCGGCAAGCAAACCGTGCAGGGCTTGTCCGACAGCTCGGCGTGGGCGCGCGGGCAGAGCTGGGGTCTTTACGGCTACACCGAGAGCTACGTCTCCAGCCAGAAGCCCGAGTTCTTGGCACAAGCACAGAAGATTGCGGCCTTCTTGATGGGTCACAAGAACATGCCGCCCGACAAGGTGCCTTATTGGGACTACGATGCTCCGGACACGCCCGACGCGCCGACGCCGCGTGATGCGTCGGCGGCCGCGGTCATGGCGAGCGGGCTCTTGCAGCTCGCTGGTCTCGTTCAAGAGCCGGACTCCAGCAAGTATCGTGACTACGCGCTCGAGATTCTCAAGTCGCTGTCGTCGCCCGCCTATGCGGCCGCGGCGGGGCAGAACAGCCACTTCTTGCTCATGCACAGCACCGGGCATTTGCCGGGCAATATCGAGATAGACGCAGCCATCAACTACGCGGACTACTACTATCTCGAGGCGCTCTTGCGCTGTCGCGCCCTGGCGAACTGACGTAGCAAGCTCGTAGAAAAATCCGCGGCTCGTGGAGGCGCGTGCAGTGCGCGCAAGCATGCAACCGGTGCGCACGTGTAGGCACTGAAAGGGCCTTGAAGGTCGCCGCGCGCGCATTCCATTCCATCGAAGAAGCCTCGGAGCTTGCCCGTAGCGCGGGGGAGCGAGGCGAGAGAGGGCACCCTCATGTCCAGTAAGGCGACCTTCGAGCTCTTGGCGGCGCTCACGGCCGGCGTAGCCGTGGCCGCTTGCACCGCCAACATCGGCGGCGGGCAGGCAGGTGGTGCCGGCTCGAGCAACGGCACGGGGGGTAGCAGCGCCGTGGGGGGCTCGAGCGCGACGGTGCCCGACGGCGGATTGCCATCACCGGTGTGCCAGGCCGGCAGCGTCGTCCCCTCGTTCCATCGACTGAACCGTGTCGAATATCAGAACAGCGTGAACGCGCTGCTCGGCACGGACCTGCCGCTGGCGGACGACTTGCCGGTCGATTCGTTGGTGTACGGCTTCGACAACAACGCCGACGTCGCCATGAGCGCGACGCTGATGCAAAAATACCTGAACGCCGCGCAAAAGGCGGTGGGGGCCGCGCTCGGGAACGTCGCCACGCGCGCCGCGCTGGTGCCGTGCACGCTCGGCAGCGACAACGTCTGCGCTCGTTCGGTGCTGGAAAAATTCTTGGCCGGTGCGTTTCGGCGCCCCGCGTCGGCCGCAGAGCTCGACGAGTCGCTCGGTTACTTGAAGGTGTGCAGCAGTAGCGTGGACGCCGGCATCGGCTGCGCCATGCAAGCCGCGCTCCTGTCCTCCAAGTTCTTGTTCCGTACGGAGCTCCTCGCTACCGAGCAAGCCAAGGCCTGTACGGAGGCCGCGCCGCTCACCTCGTCGACGGACGGCAAGCTCTCTCCACATGCGCTGGCCGCGCGGCTCTCTTACTGGCTCACCACCAGCGCACCCGACGCCGAGCTCTACGGCGCCGCAGTCAGTGGCGCTTTGCTGACGCCAGATGGTATCGCCGCGCAGGTGCAGCGGCTGCTCGGCACGTCGAGCGCTGCGGGGCATCGCGCGCCGTTTCTGGAGAATTTTCCCGGGCAGTGGCTGCAGCTGAGCGCGGCGGCGGCGGCGGCGCCCTCGCCCAAGCTGTTCCCCAATTTCGACGAGCCTTTGCGCCAGGCGCTGGGCGACGAATCACGGCTGTTTTTCGCTTCGATCGTGAACGACGGGCGGTCGGCGCTGGACCTGGTGCGCACGGATTTCTCATTCTTGAACGAGCGCCTCGCGAGTCACTACGGCATCGGCGGCGTCAGCGGGGCTGCCATGCAGCGCGTGAGCACGGCGGGCACGTTGCGCGGTGGCATCTTGAGCCAGGCCAGCTTTCTCACGGCGACCTCCTCGTCGGAGAACACGTCGATCGTCCAGCGCGCGAAATGGGTGCTCACCAACCTGCTCTGCGAGCACCTGCCGCTACCGCCGCCGGGCATCGTGGACAGCGTGCCTCCGCCGGATCCGGGGCTCGGCCTCACCAATCGTGAGAGCTTGACGATTCGCACGGCCAATCCCCCGTGCAGCGGCTGCCACGTCAACATGAACCCGATCGGCTTCGGTCTCGAGGTGTTCGACGCTGTCGGCGCGCTGCGCTCGACGGACCACGGCAAGCCCATCGACGCTAGCGGCAAGCTGCCGGATGGCCAGATGTTCGCCGACACCGAAGGGCTGATGCAGCTGCTCAGGCAAGACCCGCGCTTCCCCGCCTGCATGACGAAGAAGGTCCTGACCTACGCGCTGGGCCGCGGCCTGCAGGCGCCGTGCGACGCAGACGCCCTACAAAAGCTGGGCGATGAGTGGAAGGCGGACGGCTACAACTTGAAGAACCACATCGTGCGCCTGGCCCAGAGCGATCTGTTCCGAAGCGCGCGCGCGTTCGTCGACCCTGCCAACGCCCCGGCCGCGGAGAGTATGCCATGAGGCGCGTCAAACCATTCCGGCTCTCGCGGCGTACGCTACTGCGCGGCGCAGGCGTCTCGCTGGCTCTGCCCTGGCTCGAGATCATGGAGACCAAGGCGCAGGGCGCGCCCGACGCAACGCTGCCTCGCGTGATCTTCATCTACTTTCCCACCGGCTATAAGAGCGGAGAGTGGGTCCCGAACAAGGCAGCCGGCACTTACGCCGACTACGCGCTGCCCAAGATCGCCAAGGCGCTCGACCCGTTCAAGAAGAAGCTCAACCTCATCACGGGTATGTCCAACGACCCGGCCGCGGTCGGCAACGGCGGCGACGGCATCCACGCGCGCGGCACGGGCTGCTTCTTGACGAACGAGGTGCTGCAGCAAGGCGGCTTCAAGACAGGCATCTCGGCGGACCAGCTGATCGCGCAGAAGAACGGCAGCCAATTCTGCATCCCGAGCCTCACTCTCGGCATTCCGGACGAGAAGCCGCCGACCTTCGCGGAGGACGGCTACGGCTCCGTTTATTACAACAACGTCTCGTTCACTGGGCCCACCGCCAACGTCCAGAAAGAGAACAAACCCAAAGATTTGTTCGATCGTCTGACCAAGTGCGGCGGCTTCGGCGGCACCGGTCCGAAGGTGCCCGACCCGGCCGCAGCGGAGCGCGCCGCGTTCGAAAAGCAGGTGATGAGCGGTGTGAACGCAGAAGCCAAGCGGCTGATGGATTGCGTCGGCCAGCAAGATCGCCTGCGCCTCCAGCAATATTACGATTCCGTCGCCGAGCTGGAGCGACGCTTTCAAGATCCGGCCAACATGCCGACGATGTCGGCGGGCTGCGACAGCCCGACGGCGCCGCCCGCCAATGGCGGATCCTTCTTTGCGAACAGCAAGCTGATGATGGACACGGCGCTGGTCGCGCTCAAGTGCGGGCTCACGCCGGTCGCCACCTTGATGCTCGACGGCGCTTTCTCGCACCGCAACTACGGCCTCACCGACATCGACAACGTGGACTACGTGCACGGCTTGTCGCACGGTGAGATTGCCGGAGTTGCCGCAGACCACCCGCGCTGGGTCAAGATCACCACGCACTTCTTCGAGCACTTTGCCTACTTGCTGCAGCAGATGGACGCGGTGAACGAGGGCGCCGGCACCATGCTCGACAACAGCATCGTCTACATCAGCAGCGAGTTCGGCGACGGCAACGGTCACTCGATCCGGCAGCTGCCGATTTTGATCGCCGGCACGGGCGGCGGTCGCTTCAAGACCGGACAGCAGATCGCGGTGCCGGACAACACGCCTTCCGCCAACGCCATCCTCGAAGTGATGCGTGCAGCAGGGGTCGACAAGTCCGCGCACGGCAACAGCACGGGGCCCGTCCCCGGGCTAACCGTATAAAAGGTACATTGCGAAGATAAATTTAGGACACGCCTGTGCCGGCCCAGCGAGTTATCTCCTAAGGATGACGCGAAGCGCTCGCCAGGTTGCCCTGCTCCTCGGTTTGCTCACGTCGGTGGCGTGTGGCGGCGGCGAGAGCGGTCCACGCGGCCAAGCCAACCTCGGCGGGACCGGTAGCACCACGAGCCAGGTCGTCGATCCCAACGATCGCCCCCCGCTGCGTACGGTCGCTTACTTGCCCACGTACCACGGCTCGCTCGCGACCTGGATCAAGCAGATGCAGTTCCGCAACGTGTCGTACGTGAACCTGAGCTTCGCGGAGATCGACGCGGCCGGTAACGTGCGCTTCCCGGACGCCGCGATGCTCGGTTTCGTGGACCAGGCGCACCGCGCGGGCGCCAAGGTTTGCGTTGCGCTCGGCGGCGCGAGCACCATCGAGAACGGCGGCGTCTTCGCCGCGCTGCTGCAAGACGCCAACCGCCCGGCGTTCGTCGCCAACCTGGCCAAGTTTGCCGCCGACAACCAGCTCGACTGTCTCGACGTCGATCTCGAAGGCAACGGCGTGAACGACTTCTACGAGGCGTTCGTGACCGAGCTCGGCGCCCAGCTGAATGCCGAAGGTCGCGAGCTCACGGCGGCCGTGGCCGGTTGGTTCGGTCACAAGATCACCGACAAGGCGCTGGCCAGTTTTGCCTTCGTCAACGTGATGGCTTACGACCTTTACAGCTCGCTGGAGACGCCGATGCAAACCTCGTCGATCGACGCGGCCAACAAGTCCGTGGACGAGTGGGCCGCGCGCTTGCCCAAGGAAAAGGTCGTCTACGGCGTACCTTTTTACGGCATGCAATGGCCGACGGGTGGCGGCACGCCGCAGCAGGTCAGCTACGGCGACTTGATACGACGCGATCCCCTGGCCGCGACGCAGGACACGCTGATGGGCAACGGCACCATCACCTACCTGAACAGCAAAGCGACGATCGAAGCCAAGACCCAGCTCGCCAAGAACTACGGCGGCATCATGGTCTGGGAAGCCGGGCAAGATGCGTCGGGCGACGCCTCACTGCTCAAGGCAATCCGCGACGCCGAGGATTGATTTCACGACGCGCGCCGGGCTTCGCCGAAGGCGGCCAGGGCGATCAGGGCGCCGCCGAGCCATTCGATGGGCTTGAGGCGGGTGCCGTTGATGATGGCAGCGGAGGCGACCGCTGATACCAGCTCCATGATGATGAGCACGGAGGAGCGCCCGGTTTCCATGTGGGCAACACCCCACTGCGTGCCGACGGTCGCCACGAATAGCCAGACCAAACCGAAGCACGAGAGCTCCAGCCAGATGTTCGTGGGCACGCCGCTCGGCAGCGGTGCGGCGCCCAGCAGCGTGATCGGCACTGCCCAGAGCAGGCAGCCCGCGAACATTGCCGCGACCTTGTCCGGCACCGTGACGTCCGCGAGCTTGCGGAACATCACGTTGTTCATGGCCAGCGCCATGCCGGCTACGACCGCCAACACGTCGGCCAGGCTCGGGCGTTCGCTCACGACGCGCGTGCCGCCCAAAATCAAATACGCGCCGAGTAGCGCGGCCGCGACGCTGAGCTTGCGTAGCAGATCGACGCGCTCGCCGAGCAGCAGCCAGCCTCCGAGCACGCCCCAAGCTGGTAGCAAGTAGAACAGCACCATCACTCGCACCACGTCGCCGCTCACGATGGCGCTCACGAACGCCAGGTTGGCGAGGCCGCCGAAGATGCCGAGCAGCAGCAAGCCGCGCCACCAGGGCCGAAAGCGCGCCCAACCCCGCGCGAGCCAGGGCAGCGCGAGCACGCCGACCGAGCCGTGACCGACGAGAGTCACACCGACGCCTTGCAGGCCAAAGTCGGCAAAGTGCTTGAGCGGTACCCAGCTGAGCCCCCACAGCACCGAAGCGCCCAGCAAGACCAGCACCGGATACCAGGGCGAGACAGGCTGCGCGCGGGCGGTGTCGGACATGAAGACCGGCACAATGTAGTCCGAGTCCGCGCGAAAGACCTTGTGCGGGGTCGCCACGAGCGCTACGCGGCAGGACCGTGCAGGCCACGCTCCTCTCCGATCGCTTCAGCCTGCTGACGGCTGGCCTTTCTGCCCTGCATTGGCGCTACCTTGGGGCGTTGGCGCTGGAGCAGGGGCTGGCTTCGAGCGTGCTCCTGGCGCTGGCGGGACCGACGGCCGATACCAAGGAGCTCGACGCTTGGACAAAGCGCGCGGTCGCGCGGGGGCTGCTGCTGGCAGTCGGGCCGACGCGAGCCCGCGGGTTGAGCAGCGCGCCCAGCCGTGAGCCGGGCTTCGCGCTGGAGCCGGAGCTGGGCCAGCTCGTGCTGCGCGAGCTGGCACGGCGCGGTCATTTGCAGGAAGTCGCGCGGGCTACTTACGGTTTGTTGGGCGCTCGCTCCGTGGCGGATCTGGCGCTGGCGCTCACGCTGGGCGACTTTCGCGCGTTCAGCCAGCGCTTTTCGCCCGAGCGGTTGCCGCGACAGGTGTCGCTGCGCAGCGCAGCGGAGTGGCTGCGCGTGAGTGTGTGCGAGCCGTTCGACGCCGCGTGGCTAGCCAACACTTGGGGTGACGAAGCCGACGCGATCGCTCTGCGTGTGCTGCGCGACTGCGCGCAGACAGGGCGACCTTGCCAGGAGCTGTATAGCTGGCTCGAAGCGCGCTTCGAAGAATGGCCGGAGGGCGAGCAGCGCAGCGAGCTCGCCGGCTTGCTCGCCGAGCAGGCGCTGCTCCGCGGCAAGGCCGCCGCCATTCCGACGTACACGATGCACCTCTCGCGCACGAGCGCGCTGGGGCACGCGGCCGCCTGGGCATTTCTCGACGGCGATTTGCCGCTGGCTCAGGCGCGGCTCGAAGAGCTGTTCGGAGCCGCGCTGCTGCGTGGCCGCGGCGAAACCGGAGCCAGGCGTGGACCCTTGCCGCAATGCGGGGCCGTCGCGCCGCTCTTGGCGCTACTGCTGTGCGCGCGCGATAGTGAGGGCTCCTTGGCGCTGGCCAAGCGCCTGCTCTCGGTGGGCACGAGCGAGAGTGAGCGCGCCGCGGGGCGCGCGTTTCGGCTGTTGCTCAAATACCTCGAAGAATCCGAGGCCGAGCACGAACGCATCGACGTGCACGATCTCGCCGCCGATGCGGGCGTGTGGGAGACCCTCCTCAGCGCGCACAACGTGGAGCTCCACGAAAAGCGCCCGGAGACCCGCGCGCGTTGGGCGCAGCACGTCGTGCGGCGCGCCATTGACTGGCAGGCGGCGGGCTACCAGTGGCTCGCCGCGCAGGCGCTGGCGCTGGCCAACGGGCTCAGCGCCGAATACGCCGAGCAGGAGCGCGAGCGGCTCGGCGGCGCGCTGGCACCGCGCTCGTTCGCGCTGTCGCCGTGGAACCTCGTGGCGCCCAAGCCCGAATGGCAAAAGACGCTGCAAGCGCTGTCGGCTGTTTCCGATAGCGTGGAAGACCACGCAGAGCTGAGCCGTCGCGTGGCCTGGTTCGTGGACATGGCCGACGGCAGCCTGAGTCGCCCCGCCTTGTCCGAGCATCGCGTCGACGGCGGCGGCTGGAGCGCCGGGCGGCGCCTATCACTGAGCGAGCTGTACCCGTACCGCGAAGAATTGCCGCTCGAAGACCAGCGCGTGCTCGAAGCGACGCGCGAGCTGGGCGAAGGGCGCCGCGAGTTTTTGCCCGAAGCTGCGGAGCGCCTGATCGGCCACCCGCGCGTTTACAACGGCGCGCGCGGCAGCGCCCTGGTCGAGGTCGTGCGCGGCAGCTGTCGCGTCACCGCTCACGAAGACGCCGGCTACGTCAGCGTGCTGGTCGAGCCGCAAGGCGCGCAGCTCGGCGTCAACGTGGTGCCCGAAGGCGACGCGCGGCTCGTCGTGTATCGCGTGACCGAGGCCATGCAGCGTGTGATCGAGGTGCTGCCGCACGGCTTGCGCGTGCCTCTGGCGCAAAAGGGCGAGGTCATGCGCGTGCTGGGCAAGCTCTCCCAAAGCGTGGAGGTCTCGAGCCCGGCGCTGGGCGCCGAGCAGCAGGTCACGGCAGATGCCACGGCTTGCTTGCGCTTCGCCCCGCACGCCGGCGCCTGGCAGGTTCAGGCCGGCGTACGCCCGTTCGGTGCGCAAGGTCGCTTTTTCGTGGCCGGCGCAGGGCGAGCGAGCCTCGGCATCGTTACCGCTGCCGGGCGCCTGCGGACCGAGCGAGATTTCGCCGCGGAGCGCGCATCCGTCGATGCGCTGGTCGCGAATTGTCCGACGCTCTCGAGCGCGCCCGAAGAGAGCGAAGGTCGGCCGCACCACGAGGTCGACAATTGGGTGCTGAGCGAGCTCGGCGTGCTCACGCTCTTGTCGGAGCTGCGTCGCTCGGGTGTGCGCCACGAGCTCGAGTGGCCGGAAAATCAGCGCATCCGGTTGCGTGGCGACGGGCGCGCGGCGGCGTTTCACGGCCGTTTGCGCGTCAACAAGGGCTGGTACCTGGCCACCGGCGGCTTGCGTCTCGACGACATCAACGAGGTCGCGCTGAGTGAGCTGGTGCACGCGCCGGCGCTGGCCAGCGGGCGCTTCGTACGCCTCGAGAATGGAGACTACGTCGAGCTCGAAGAGCGCATCCGGCGCGTGGTGGCGGCGCTGTCGGCGGCTGGGCTGCGCGCCAAGTCGCAGACCGAGCTGCGCCTGCACCCCGCCGCCACCAGTGCGCTCAGCGAGCTCTCGGGCGACGGCTTCGAGCTCGACGAAGAAGGCCAGACCTGGCTTGCTCGCGTCGCGCGGCTGCGCGAGCAATCGTTCGACGTGCCGCAAGCGCTGTCGGCGGAGCTTCGGCCGTACCAGCTCGACGGCTTTCGCTGGTTGTGCCGGCTCACGGAGCTCGGCCTCGGGGCGTGCCTGGCCGACGACATGGGTTTGGGCAAAACCGTGCAAATCTTGGCGCTGCTCTTGCTGCGCGCCGAGCGCGGTCCGGCGCTGGTGGTGGCGCCCACGTCCGTTTGCAGCAACTGGGCGCGTGAGGCCGCGCGCTTTGCGCCGTCGCTCGAAGTGCTGGAGTACACGGGAGAAGGGCGCGACGCGCTGCTCGAGTCGCTTCGGCAATCGGGTCGCGGCAAGCTGCTGATCGTAAGCTACGCGCTCTTGCAGCAAGATCAAGCCAAGCTCACCGAGCTCGAGTACGCGACCGCGGTGCTCGACGAAGCGCAGTTCATCAAGAACTCGCAGTCGCTGCGCGCCCAAGCCGCCTTTCGCATCCAGGCTGGGCAGCGCATCGCCGCTACCGGCACGCCGGTCGAGAATCACGCGGCCGACCTGTGGAGCATCTTTCACTTCTTGAACCCGGGCTTGCTTGGTGACTTTGCCGATTTCAATCGCCGCTTCGTCAAACCCATCGATCGCGACGGCGGGCTGAACCCGGAGCAGCAGCTCAAGCAGCTCGTGCAGCCCTACGTGCTACGGCGCTTGAAGCGCGATGTGCTCAAAGAGCTGCCGCCGCTCACCGAGCTGGCGCACGAGGTGGAGCTGTCGCGCGATGAAGCGCTGCGCTACGCGCTGCTCCGTAAACAGATCCACGAAAAGCTCTTTACCTCGTGGGGCAAGCGCGAGAACAAGATCGAAATTTTGGCCGAAATTACGCGGCTTCGGCGCTTTTGCTGCCACCCCCGGCTCGTCTTCCCGGACGCCGACCTCGAAGCCTCGAAAGTGCTCGCCTTCTTGCAGCTGGTCGAAGAGCTGCGCGAAAACGGGCACCGCGCGCTGGTGTTCAGCCAGTTCGTGGACTTCTTGCAGTTGGTGCGCGAGCAGCTCGACGAGCGGCGCGTCAGCTACGAGTACCTCGACGGCTCCACGCCCCAAGCCGAGCGACAGAAGCGCGTCGATGCGTTCCAAAATGGCCGCGCCGACTTGTTCTTGATCAGCCTGAAAGCGGGCGGCTTCGGTCTGAACCTGACCGCGGCCGACTACGTGATTCACCTCGACCCGTGGTGGAACCCGGCCGTCGAGTCGCAAGCGACGGATCGCGCGCACCGCATCGGACAAGACCGGCGCGTCACCGTCTACCGACTCATCACCAAAGCGACGATCGAAGAACAAATCGTCATGCTTCACGAAAAGAAGCGCAACCTCGCTCGCAACCTGCTCGACGGCGGCGCCGTGGCCGAGAAGCTCAGCGTCGACGAGCTGGTGAAGCTTATCGAAGCCCCCGCCGCCGAGTAACGACGCTTTCCGTTGCGGGAGCGGGGGAAGGCGCCGCCGCGGCACCACGTTGTCGGGACTGGTCCCACATCGTCGTACTGACAGCTTGGGTGCTGACAAAAGGCGTCCAGCCCATAAAATAGGCCCAAATCGTGCCACCGATGCTCAGGTCGAGGGAAGGCTGTCAGGTGGCATTGCAACTCACCTGGAGCGGGACTGGTCCCGCGACGCGAGACAGAAATTGGCGCGGAACGGCGATGTATTGCTGTGCCCGCGCGAGTCATCCATCATGATTGGTTCAGTGGATTCCGATACCCGCGCCCTCGAGCCGGCTGCAGAGCCGCGCGCGCCCCAAGCCGTAGGGCGGTACTGGGTCTACGACGAGATCGCGGCTGGTGGCATGGCCACGGTGCACCTCGGGCGCCTCGTTGGCCCGGCCGGCTTCACTCGCACCGTCGCGATCAAGAAGCTACATCCGCAGTTTGCCAAGGACGACGAGTTCTCATCCATGTTCTTGGATGAAGCGCGCATCGCGGCGCGCATTCGTCACCCCAACGCGCTCACCGCGCTCGACGTCGTCGCCTCCAAGGGCGAGCTGTACATCGTGATGGACTACATCCACGGTGAATCGCTCGGAAAGTTGCTGCGCGGGGGCCCGATACCGCTGGCGGTTGCCAGTAGCGTGAATACGCAAGCGCTGCTCGGTTTGCATGCTGCGCACGAGGCGGTCGACGACCACGGCAAGCCGCTGGATATCGTGCATCGCGACGTCTCGCCGCAGAACATCCTGGTCGGTGTGGACGGCGTGGCGCGCGTGGTGGACTTCGGCATCGCCAAGGCCGCGTCGCGGGTGCACACCACGCAGGCCGGCAAGATCAAGGGCAAGCTCAGCTACATGTCCCCGCAGCAGGTGCAGAGCGAGGACGTGGATCGTCGCGCCGACATTTTCGCGGCGGGCGTGGTCCTATGGGAGTCGGTCGTCGGCCGCAAGTTGCTGGCGCGCGGCGACGCCACCATCAACCGCGTGACGACGTGGCAGGGCATTCCCGACGAAGACTTGGCGCTCGTCCCGGCGTTCTTGCAGCCGATCGTGAAGCGGGCGCTGGCGCGTGACCCCGGCGAGCGTTACGCCACCGCTCGCGAGATGGCGCTGGCGCTGGCGGACGCCGTGCCGCCGGCCAGCTCGATGGAGGTCGGCGACTGGGTCGAGCAACGCGCTCGCCAGGTCTTAGCCGACCGCGCGCGGGCCGTATCCGACGTGGAGCGGCAAACGACCTCCAGCGACGTGCGCCCGGCGTTCTCGTCCGGCTTCCCGTCGAGCGGCGAAGAAACGCGCACCGCGCTTTCTTCGACGGATCTGGTGCCGAGCTCGCGGAGCGAGCCCAAGAAGCGCAAACGCGCGGCAGCCATGGTCGCCGGTGCGGCCGCGCTGCTGCTGCTCTTGGGTTGGATGCTCGAGCACAGGGGGGCGACCCCGCCTCCGACGGCAGCGCTGGCCGCCGCACCGGCACCGCCCGCGCCCGTCGCGCCGCCACCCCCTGCTGTCGCGCCTGCCGCTGCCGCACCCGTGAGCCCGGCCACGCTCGCACCCGAGCCGACGCCCGCGCCCTCTGCCGCCCCGACGCACGCCAAGCGCGCCGCGGCCAGCAACACTACCGCTAAAGTTGCCGCGGCTCCGGCCGCCAAGAAGAACTGCACGCCGCCTTTCGATATCGGCAAAGACGGCATCAAGCACTTCAAGCCCGAATGCTTCAAATGACGCTGGCGAGGTGGGGGGTAGGCGCGCTCTTGGGCGCGCTCGTCGTGTTCGAGCCGCAAATGGCGCGGGCGGACGTTGCCGCCTGCGTTACCGCGCACTCGCACGGCCAGGCCGAGCGCAACGCGGGGCGCCTGCAGAGCGCGCGCAACGATTTCATCAGCTGCTCCACGTCGGAGTGTCCGAGCGAAATTCAAGCCGAGTGCGCGTCGTTCTTGTCCGAGGTCGAGGCGTTCATGGCAAGCGTCGTGTTCGCGGCCATCGACGCAGAGGGGCACGACGCGACCGACGTGAAGGTGTCGGTCGACGGCCAGGTCGTGCTCGACAAGCTCAATGGCCTGGCCACCACCCTGGACCCGGGCAGTCACGAGATTCTGTACACCTGGCCCGACGGCACGGAGCAAAAGCAAACCGTGGTGGTGGCGCAGGGCGAAAAGAATCGCCGCGTCGAGCTGCGGCGTGAGCCCAAAGCAGTGGCGGCCGAGCCCGTACGAGCCCCCCCGCAAGCCAAGAAGACGCCGGTTGCCGCGTTCGTGCTGGCCGGCGTGGGCGTCGCCGCGCTCGGCAGCTTTGCGGCCTTTGCCATCACCGGCAAATCGGCCGAGCGCGACATGGATGGCTGCAAGCCGTACTGTCAACAGTCGCAGGCCGACAAGATGCGGCTCCGCTACTTGATCGCCGACATCTCGATCGGCGTGAGCGTGGTCGCGCTCGGCGCCAGCGGCTACTTCTTCTTCAGCGCCTCCAAAGATCCGAACACCAGCGCCTACAATGGCGGCAGCGTCGGAGTGCGGGGGAATTTTTGATGGCACGCGCACTCAGGCTCCGCAGTCGCGCCTGGCTCGCGCTCGGCTGCTCGGCGCTGTTGCCGCTCGCGTGCAGCTTCCTCGCGCCGCCCGACTCGGAGCTCGTCGGCACGCGCCCCGTCGAAACCGGCGGTAGCGCGGGCTCTACCGGCGCCAACACCAACGGTGGCAGCGACGAGCCCCTGGCCGGGCAAGCGATGATGCTGCCCGAAGGCGGCGCTGGTGGCGCCGCCGAGGCCGAGCAAGGCGGCAACTCGCCCGGCAAGCCCGTGCCGGTCGGCGTGCCCGACGGCGATTGGGCCGCAGGGAACGGCTTGAAGACACGCTTCGCGGCCGACGTCTCGCCCGACAACGTGCACTACGACTACCCGCGTCCCCAGCTCACTCGCCACACGTGGGCCACGCTCAACGGGCTTTGGAGCTACCAGATCGATCCTTCTGGCACGAAGGTGCCGGCGTTTGGCGACGCCAAGCTGCTCGTGCCGTTCCCGCTCGAGTCCAAGCTATCGGGCGTCGACGGTGGGCTGCTCAGCGCGGACGACTTCTTGTGGTACCAGCGCAAGTTCACGTTGCCCGCCGCCTGGCGCGATCAGCGCGTGCTCTTGCACTTTGGCGCGGTCGATTGGGACGCCAGCGTGCGCATCAACGGCGCCGAGGTCGTGACACACCAGGGGGGCTACGACTCGTTCAGCGCCGACATCACGGACCAGCTCAGCGCCGATCCGGAGCAAGAAATCGTCGTGCGCGTCGCAGACCCCACCGACTCGGGCAGCCAGCCGCGCGGCAAGCAGGCGCTCGTGCCCAACGCCGGCACGTCGTTCACGTCCGTTTCGGGCATCTGGCAATCGGTTTGGCTGGAGCCGGTACCGCTGCTCAGCATCCAAGATGTGGCGTTCGAAGGCGACCCCACCAGCGGCGTCGTGCACATCAAGCCCGAGCTCAGCGGCAAGGGCGATGGCACCACGCTGCGCGCCATCGTGAGCGACAGCGGTACCGAGGTCGTGCGCGCCGAAGCCGTGGACGGCGCCGCGTTCGACGTCACGGTGCCGTCGCCCATCGCCTGGACGCCGGACGCACCGCACCTGTACGACGTCACCCTGGAGCTCGAGCAAGGCGGCGTGGTGGTGGATAGCGTGGGCAGCTACTTCGGGCTGCGCAGCGTGTCGCTCGGCAAAGACGGCGGAGTGAGCAAGGTGCTGCTCAACGGGCAGCCGCTGGTCGGCATGGGCGTGCTCTATCAAGGTTATTGGCCGGAAGGCTTGTACACGCCCCCCAGCGACGCCGCCGTGAAGGCCGACCTCACCCTGGCCAAGAACCTAGGCTTCAACACCATTCGCGTGCACGAAAAGCTCGAGTCGGATCGCTTTTATTACTGGGCGGATCAGCTCGGCTTGCTCGTCTGGCAAGACATGCCGGCGGGCGACAACTCGACAGACGCCGCGCGCACCACCTTCAGCGGCGAGCTGTCGTCGATGGTCACGGAGCGCGCGTCGCATCCCAGCTTGGCCGTATGGACCCTGTTCACCGAAAGCCTCGGTCAAAAGGGCGCGGAGCTGAGCAAGCTCGTCGATCGAGTGAAGCAGCTGACCACGAGCCAGCTCGTGATCGGCGCGGCCGGCGTGGGAGACGACGGCAGCGGCGACATCCGCGACCGTCCCGACGGCAGCAACGTCACCGCCGCCGTGCCGGACGCTCGCGCCACCGCGCTCGGCAGCTACGGCTCGTTCACGCGTGCCATCGCCGGGCACACCTGGGCGGGCAACGGCTCCGGCGTGCAAACGGCTGCCGATACCGATCGCTACGTCGACCTCGCGCGCCGCGCCCGCGGTTTGACGCTCCGCCCAGGCCTCTCGACCTCCGTCTATCGCCAGCTGACGGACGTCGAGAGCGAGCTGGACGGCCTCGTCACCTACGATCGTCAAGTCACCAAAGTCGTCGCCAAAACCGCAGCCGCCGCCAACACCGGCACGACGGAGCCGTACACGCCGCTGATTCAAGCCTCCGAGTTCGAGCTCAAACCGGCGTACCTGGCCGACGCGCAAATCTTCCGTTACACGACCACCCCGCCCGGCGACACCACCTGGTTACAAAGCGCTTTCGACGACAAGAACTGGACGCCGGCACCCGCCGGCATCGGCGACACCGCGGACTCCGGCGCTCGCATTCGAACCCTGCTCTCTTTCGGCGAAATTTGGGCGCGCACCAGCTTCGTGCTCGACGCCATACCCAAGGGCCGCATGTTCTTGCGCATGATGTACGACGAGGATACGCAGGTGTACCTCAACGGCACTCGCATCTGCGACACGTACAGTTGGACGCCTCGCTACCAGGATTACATGGCCTCCGATGGCGCGATGGACGCGCTGATCAAAGGCACGAACACCATCGCCGTGCACACCAAGAACAACGACGGCGGTCGTTACATCGACGTCGGCTTGTGGGTCACGCCGGACGCGCCAACCTACCGCATGCCCGACATGCCCGCCAACACGACGGCCGGCCTGGATTACGCCGACTACGACCTCACGCTCACGTCGTTACCTGCCGACCTCAGCGTCAACTCACCCGCGCGCATTGGCGTAGCCTCGGCGGTCGGAACGTACACGCCCGCGCTGCCGGCCGACAACGCGCGCGCGCTGCGCCTGCACGGCTACGTCGAGGTCACACAAGACGGCATCTACACCTTTTACGTGGACACCGACGACGGCGCCCGCATCAAAATCGGCAAAGATCGCGTGTGCGAAGCGACGCGCAACGACGGCAACGCCACCACGAAGCGCGCCGGCAACATCGCGCTCGCCAAAGGCAAGCACGAGATCACCATCGAGTACTTTGCCAACGACGATCAGGGCGCGAACAACTTCAGCGTGGCCTGGACGGGCCCCGGCTTCCCGAAGCAGACCACGATCGCGCCCGGCAATTTGTCGCACTAGCTGCTGGTCGGGAGCCCAGCCGTCAAATACTCGCGCACCAGCTCGCGTGCGCGGTGCAAGCGGCTCTTCACGTTCGCGGGCGTCAGCTCCAGCTGCGTCGCCAGCTCCCCGATCGTGAGCTCTTCGAAATCACGCAGCAGGAGCACGTTGCGGTAATGCTCGGGTAGCGACTCGATGGCGCGCGCCAGCTCCAGCCGCAACAGCTCGGGCGTGAAATGCGCCATGATCTGGTCGGTGCGCTGCTCGTCCCATAGATCGAGAGAAAGGGTCTTGCGCGCCAGGCGCCGGCATTCGCGGCGCATCACGCGAAAGAGCCAACGACTCAGCGCGAGCCCACTGCGCAAGCGACCGATGTAGCGCGACAAGATCCACAGCGTCTCTTGCACCGCGTCGTCCACGTCCGAGATGAGACAACTGCGCTGCGCGTAGCGCCGTAAATCGGGCTGCGACCGCTCCAGCAGCTGCGCGAGCGCCCCCGCGTCGCCCGCTTGCGCCGCCTCGAACAACGGATTGAGCAGGGCGGCTTGCATCCGTTCCCTCCTAGCGCTCACCCGGCGCCGCCGGAAGCTTGCGGCCCACCATCGCGCACGCCGGGCAGAACCCGAACAGCCCCGTCACCAGCAACGTTGCCGCCGCCGCCACCCCCAGCTCCCGGTACGGCGTGCCCATCGCCCAACCGCCAGCCAGCGCCGCCGCCGCTGCTACAGAGCGCAAAACTCGCTCCCAAACCGGAAGATTCTTGGCGAAAAACGCATATTTGAGAGTCGTCATCGGTACCTTTCATGGCGGCAAAGGTGCCGCGCCTTGCCCGATACGAGGCGCCGAACCGCCCTGCGGATTCGCGACGATTGGAAAAAATTCGTCCGTCCTCATGGGCCAACGAACCCGTTCTGCGCACCGGCACGAACGGTGCTCGGTGCTGCTTTGGAACGCCCGACCGCCTTGCTGTTGCGTTCTCAGCCATTCCGGAGTAGCGACTCCGTAATGGCGCGGCCGCAGGGGATCACGGATGACGAGGTGCTGGCGGCGGCGCGCGCGGTGTTTTTGGCCAAGGGCATCAGCGCGACGGTCGAAGAGGTAGCAGAGCGTTGCCACGTGGGTGTCGCGACGATCTTCCGGCGCTTTCCGACCAAGGCCGAGCTGTTCACGGCGGCCATGACGGTGTCGAACGACGCGGAGTGGGGCCGCTTTCTGGCGCGCCGTGCCGAGCGCGGCGAGCAGCTGAGCGCGCGCGAAAGCCTGCGTGAGCTGGCGCAAATGATGCTCGATTCGTCGCGCAGAATGATGCCTTTGTTCATGATGAAGATGTCCAATCCTTCCGTTTCCGACCGTGAGAACGCGATCAAACGCGCGTCGTGGATCTTGGGCGCCGTGACCGACCTGTTCACGAAGGAAATCGCGGCCGGGCGCATGATCGACATCGATCCACGCGTGGCGGCACGTATGTGGCTCGGATCCATCCGTCACGTTGCCACGTTCGAAACGCTGGGCGCCGCGACGGACGGCCTGGCCGAAGAAGACTTTCTAGAAGGGCTGGTGGACATGTTCTGTCCGCCCACCGCCAAACGTAGAAAAAAGTGACATTTCCGAAATTACGGAGTCTTTGCTCCGAAATGACTACCCGTTTCGAAAGCTTGCCCTACGAGGACGCGCCATGACCAGTGACACGAAGCCCCGAGCCAAGCGCCCGCCGATTCCCTTGATCGTGCTGGTGATCGGGCTGGTGGTGTACGGGGGCTACCGCTTTTACCTGGAGCGTAAGCCCTACGAATGGAGCGGCACGGTCGAAGCGCACACCATCTCGGCGGGCTCGCGAGCAGGGGGGCGTGTGGCCAAGGTCCTGGTCAAAGAGGGCGCGAGGGTGACCGCGGGGCAGCCACTACTCGAGCTCGAGCCGGGCGATTGGCCCGCACAGCTGCTGCAGGCTCAAGCGCAAGAAGCTTCGGCGCAAGCCGTGCTCGACAAGCTGAAGAAGGGCGCTCGCCCGGAAGAGCTCGAGCAAGCCAGGGCGCGCAGCCTCACCGCGCAGGCAGCGCTGCAGCAGGCCAAGGCCGGCGCTCGTCCGGAGCAGGTGCAGGCCGCGGAAGCGCGCCTGGCCGCTGCCGAAATCGCCGTGCAAAAAGCCAAAGGCGACGCCGAGCGCGAGCACCAGCTCGACCGCGCCGGCGCTGCCACTCGCGCCAATCTGGAGAACGCGGACCTAGCGCTCGAGCAAGCCGTCGCCCAGCGCGACGCGCTCAAGAACCAGCTCGACGAGCTGCTGCACGGCTCCCGCCGCGAAGAGGTGGCGCAAGCCGCCGCCCGTAACATGGAGCAAAACGCCTCGCTCAAGCTGGTTGCGGCCGGCACACGCGAAGAAGACTTGCGCGTCGCCGAAGCGGCCGTGAACGCTGCGCACGGTCGCGTGCAGCAAATCCAGGTCATGCTGGACGAGCTCACGATCCGCGCGCCCCTGGCCGCCCGAGTCGAAGCGCTGGACTTGCGCCCGGGAGACATCCTGCCGCCGAACGCCACGGCCGCCGTGCTGCTCGAAGAAAAAGAGCTGTACGTGCGCATCTACGTGCCCGAAACGCTGCTCGGTCGCCTGCACGTCGGGCAGGCCGTGCCGATCTCGGTCGATTCGTTTCCGGGCCGCGAGTTCAAAGGCCTGGTCAAGCACATCAGCGACGTGGGCGAGTACTCACCGCGCAACCTGCAAACCGCGGACGAGCGGGCAGACCAAGTGTTTGCCACACGCGTAGAGCTGCAAGAAGGCTTCGATCAGCTGCGCGCCGGCATGGCTGCCTTCATCAAGGTGCCCAAGTGAGCGCCGAGATCGCCATCGCGGTCAACGGTGTCTCGCGGGCGTTCGGCGATTTCTACGCGCTGCGCGATGTGAACCTGGAGGTGCATCGCGGCATGGTCTACGGCTTGCTCGGGCCGAACGGCTCCGGCAAATCGACGCTGATTCGCATCCTGTGCGGCTTGCTCGCCCCCACCGCCGGCAGCGCCAGCGTCTTGGGGCTGGACGTCGTGAAAGACGGCGAGCAAATCCGCCGACAGATTGGCTACATGAGCCAAAAGTTTTCGCTCTATCCCGATCTCACGGTGCGCGAAAATTTGGACTTTTACGCCGAGATTTACGGACTCTCCGGCAAGCGCCTGAGAGAGCGTCGCGACGCCGCCATCGAGCTCACGCACATAGGCCCGTACGTGGATCGGCCGGCCAACGTGCTCTCGGGCGGCTGGAAGCAGCGCCTCGCCTTGGGGGCCGCCTTGCTGCACGAGCCGCGCGTCATCTTCTTGGATGAGCCGACCGCCGGTATCGATCCGGTGGCCCGCCGCGAGCTGTGGGACTTGTTGTTCAAGCTGGCTGCGGAGGGCATCACGCTGCTCGTCACCACGCACTACATGGACGAAGCCGAGCGCTGCGGCGAGGTCGGCTACATCTACCTGTCCAAGCTGCTCGTTACCGGCACGCCAGACGACTTGAAGGCTCTGCCGGTCGTGAACAAGCCGAACACGCGCCGGCTCGAGATCGAGACACCACAAACGGCGCGTGCGCTGGCCTGGCTGCAAAAGCAGCCGTTTTGTGAGCGCGCCACCATCTTCGGTCAGGCCGTGCACGCCGTGCTCGAGCGCGGTGTCACCGATCCGGAGGTGAGCGAGCGCCTGCGCGCCGCTGGCTTCGACCAAGCGACGTTTCGCGAAATCGCGCCTTCGCTCGAAGACGTGTTCGTCACCCTGACGGAAGAGGCCGCGGCCGCTCGCAAGGCGGAGGATGCCGCGTGATCAGCTCACCGACGCTGAGCTCGTTCCGCGCGGTGTTCCGCAAAGAAGTGCTGCACCTGCGGCGCAACAAAGCCGTGGCCTGGCTGGCCCTCATGATGCCGATGATGCAGCTCACGATGTACGGCTTCATCGACCAGACCGTGCACGACGAGCCGACCGTCATCGTCGACCAAGATCGCTCGGTGCAATCGCGCGAGCTGATCGACAAGCTGCGCGCCACCAAGACCTTCGACATCAAGCGAATTACCGAAAATCCGCGCGAGGCGCGCACCGAAATCGTAGCGGGGCGCGCCGGCGTGGGCATCGTGATTCCGCCCAATTTTCACGACGCGCGCGCGCGCGGCACGACTGCAAAAATGCTCGTGCTGATCGACGGCTCCGACAGCATCGTCGCTTCGGGCGCTCTGGCGGCCGTCAACGGTGTCGTCTCGAGCCAAAACCTGCAAACGCTCACGCGCGACGCACGGACCGGCATGGCGCTGGCGGCTCAGCCCATCATCCTGTTCAATCCCGAGGGCCGCACCGCCAACTTCATCATCCCCGGTCTGGTCGCGGTGATCTTACAGATGATTGCCGTCATGCTTTCGGCTGGCTCGATCGTGCGCGAGCGCGAGCAGGGGACGATGGAGCAGCTCTTGGTCACGCCCATCAACCCGCTCGGCTTGATGCTCGGCAAGGTCGCGCCCTACCTCGGCCTCGGCCTCGGCGAAACAGCGCTGATCCTCGGCGTGATGCGCTTCCTCTTCCAAGTGCCAATCCGGGGCAGCCTGGTGCTGCTCTTCGGCGTGATGCTCATCTACTTGCTGGCCCTGCTCGCCCTCGGCCTCTTCATCTCGACCCGCGCCAAAACCCAGCAAGAAGCGCAGCAGCAGGTGCAGATGATGTTCTTGCCGTCCATTTTTCTTTCTGGCTACCTGTTCCCCCTCAATGGCATGCCGATCGTGTTGCAAATTATCGGCCAAATCCTGCCCACCACGCACATGGTCGCCGTCATGCGCGGCATCGTCCTCCGCGACGCCGGCCTCCAAGAGCTCATGCCCCACGTCGGCGCCCTAGTACTTTTCGCCGTGCTCATGATCTTCTTCAGCGTCCGCCGCGTGAGTAAGATCACGGTGTGATGAGCACTTATCGCGGCGCATGCTTGGTGGCGTTCGGTCTCGTTCTGGCCGGATGCGGCAAGTCTTCGGCCAGCACGAACCGCGGCGCTGAGGCCGGACCCAGCACGAGCGCCGCGCCCGCAAACCTGCCGCACCTCGTCACGAGCGAGCCGCTCAGCTCCGCCACGGCGTTCGAGCTAACGCTGCGCGAAGGCGGCTTGCGGCTCGTGTGGGCGACGCCCGACAGTGGCGCGGGCTGGTTGCGTTCGGCGGACTTGGCGCAAGACGGCAAGCCGACGTTGCCGCCGCAGAAGCCGGCGGTGCCGGGGCGGGGACTGGGCAAGCTCACGGATCTATCCGCTTCTTCGCTCGGGGAGGAGCTGGCGCTTGCCTGGATCGATCAGGGAAAAACCGAAGCGCGCGCGGAGGCGCTGGTCCTTTCAGGCGCCGCGCCCGTGCTCTTGGATTTGGGGGCGGCGGCGCTTTCCGCCGAGTCGGCGCGTGGCAACATCGTGCTCGCGTCAGAGCACGAGAAGGGTCGTGCCATGGTGATGTGGCGCGGACTCGAGGCGCCTTGTGTGGATCCGAAGTCGACGTCGCCTTGTGTTGGCTTCACGTTTCGGCGCATCCGCGCGGGTGCGGCGGAGACGACCGGCTTGCCGCTCTCGGTGCCGGTGCCGTGCACGTCGCATTCGGTGGAGCTGGCGGTGTCCCAGGGACGCTTTCACTATGGCGTTTGCACGCGCGAAGGCGCCGACCCGGTGACGACGATGTTCAGCATCCAGTACCAGCCCGAGTACGCGCGCGCGGAGCCGCTACTCAAAGGCTGCTTGCCGCTCGGCACGGTAGACGTGGCCGGCCAGCCCTGGCTCATCGGCGATTGCCACGGCAAGCGCAAAGCCGCGACCGTGCCACTGACCGACGAGCGCGTGCAGACCGAATACGTCGACGCCCCGCAAATCACCTGCACGCCCGAGCGCGCCGAGCTGCGCCAAGGGCGCTTCGTGCTCACGCTGCGCGAGGCCCGCGCCGATTTGCAGGCCATCTTGCCGCCCGCCCTGTTGCCGACGGGTGCGCGCGCAGGCTGGACGGGAAAGAGCCTGGTCGTCGCGTACCTGGCCGGCTCACGCCTCGAAACGCGTGCGTTCGCGTGCCGTAACGGCACGCTGCACGCCCTCTAGTGTCCTGAGCGGAGGGCGGTCATCCCCGAGGCGCGAACCGGAATCGAACGGCGATCGTGCCGCCGCGAGCACGCCTTCGTTGGCCGATCTTACTTGGCGGCGGCGCGCGAGGCTTCGCGCTCGACGCGGATGCGTTCCATCACTTCGGTCGGGTCGGCGCCGGCCTCGGACAGCGAAGTGTCGACGCCGCTCAAGATCTTGTCGATGAGCGCCAGGTGCTCGGGAGCGCGCAACGTGGCCAGGCCCTCGGCGCCGCCCACTGGCTTCGCGTAGCGCGAGCGCACGGCACCGAAGCGGCGGGTTGCGACATCCAAAACGCCCTGGCTGAGCTTGCCGGATTCGACCGCCTTGACGACGGCCTCGATGGCTTGGTGCGCCAGCGCGGCGGTGTGGCAGCACAAAAAGTGGTCCACGCCGGCGTTCAAGCCGAGCAGCACCGCTTCTTCTACGCCGTAGTTGTCGGCGATCGCCTTCATCTCGACGTCGTCGGTCACGACCATGCCGTCGTAACCCAACTTTTCGCGCAAAATTCCGGTCAAGACCTCGCGGCTCATCGTGGCCGGATACTTCGAGTCGACAGCCTCGAAGATGACGTGAGCGGTCATGAACGAGGCGATGCCGGCTTGCGCGGCGGCCTTGAACGGTGCCAGCTCCACGCGCTCCAATCGCTCCATCGCGTGAGGCAGCGTGGGCAGCTCGAGGTGCGAATCTTGGCTGGTGTCGCCGTGACCGGGGAAGTGCTTGCCGCAAGCGGCGACGCCGGCCTCTTGCAAGCCGGCCGCGAGCGCCAGGCCCAGCTCGGTCACCAGCTCCGGCGTGCGCCCGAACGAGCGCGCGGCGATGATTGGGTTCTGCGGGTTGGTGTCGATGTCGAGCACCGGTGCATAGTTCATGTCGAAGCCGACGGCGCGCAGCTCTCGCGCGATCAGCTTGCCCAGCTCACGAGCGAGCGTCGCGCTGCCGGTGGCGCCCACGGCACGCATGGGCGGAATTTCCGTGAAGCCCTGGCGCAGGCGTGCGACCTGCCCGCCTTCTTGATCGATCGCGAGCACGAGCGGACGCGCCGCGGTGGCTTTGATTTCGCGATTGAGCTCCAGCACCTCGGCCGGGGTGCCGACGTTGCGTGCGAAGTAGATCACGCCGCCGACGCCGCGGGCCAAAAGGCCCGTCAGGTCGTCCGTGATGGACTTGCCGTAAAACCCCACCGTGAACAGGCTGGCGGCTTGCCGTTCGAGCTCGCTTGTCATTGGATTCAGCCAGAAAGTACCACGTGCACCGGTTCCACTTATGTCCGGTTCTTATCGCACCATGGTCAAAAACTACCACTCGTTAAATGGGTGCGAGACGGTGGGACTTTGGCGCTTCATCGATACTCACCAGGGTTTGAAGACGAACAGCGCACCTACAGCCACGAATCCAAAGCCCACGAAGTGGTTCCACTTCAGGCTCTCGCCCAGGTACAGCGTCGCGAACGCCACGAACACCCCGAGCGTGATGACCTCCTGAATCGTCTTCAGCTGAGCGGTCACCAGCCCCGCCTTGGCCCCCAAGCGGTTGGCCGGCACCTGAAAGCAATACTCCAAGAACGCGATGCCCCAGCTTACCAGCACGACAACCCACGCGGGTGACGCCTGGTGGTGCTTCAAATGACCGTACCAGGCGAAGGTCATGAAGACGTTGGAGATGACGAGCAGTAGAACGGTGAGGGGGATCATGGTCCAAAGCCCTCGCGATACGAGGGATACTTGAGGGTCACACCAAGGCGAGCGAGCGCTCGCGATGCGTCGATGCGGCGGTTGCGGCGCAAGGTCTCGTGCACGGCTTCGAGCGGTGCTGATTCCGGCAACGGCAATGACATTTGCTCGCAGAGCCAGCGCACCATGTCGATTTGTCGGCACGGCTCGAGATCGCCGACCACGAAGGTTTCGCCGGGCGCGGCGGCGCTTGCCAACAGCAACTCGGCCAAGTCTTTCACGTGGATGCGCGAGCCGTAGCGGCTGCCGTCGCCCGAGAGCTTGAAGGCGCCGCGCTTCAGCCGCAGGTGAATGCCGCGCTCGGCGCCGTAGATGCCGGGAGAGCGCAGCACGGCGCCGCCGACGGCGCGATAAGCTGCCTCCGCCGCGCGCACGGCTGCGTATTTCGGCGAGGCCACCGCCGGCAAAGGCGTTGCATCGTCGACCACGCCCTCCAAGTCTTCGTAAACACCCGTGGTCGACAGGTAGCTGACGGCGCGCGCACCCGCGAGCAGCGGAGCCAAGGTAGCATCCGTCACACCGTCGGGCGGAAACGTGATCACGGCGTGCGTCTCCGCTCCCACCACGCGCCGTGCGACGTCCACTGCCGCGTCCGACGTTGCTTCGATTCCCAACGCGCGTAGCTCCGCCGCGCTCTCGTCGCTTCGCACCACACCCAGGGCCGTCAGCCCCCGTGCTTGCGCCGCCAGGCACACGTGCCGGCCCGTAAAGCCAGCTCCGAATACCACGACGTCGACGCTCACGGCGCCGAGCGTAGCAGCTACTTCGTCATCGCGTAGTGCGGCAGCGTGTAGCCCTTCCACAGCCAGCGCAGGCCGTCTGGAAAGTCGTTGAAGTGCCACATCGTCGGCCCGTGCTGGGTCGTGCTCTTCATGAAGCGGTACGGGTACATGGCCTTGGTCAGGCTATCCGCCATCTCGTTATTGACTTTGAACCACGTCGTGCCGCAACACTCCAAGTCGTTGGTGCCACTGAGCAGCGTGACGCGCAGCGGCTTCTTCGGCTCCATCGTGACGATGTTCACGTAGTCGTGATTGCCCGGCTCCTGCAGGCTCACGAACGTTCCGCTGTGGGTCATCACTTTGTGGAACTTGTCGTTGAATAACCAGGCGACGTTGAATGCGCACCCTCCGCCCGAGCTGTGGCCACCGATGGCCCACCCGTTCGGGTCGTCGACGAGGTCGAAGCTCTTCAGCAGCTCGGGTACGAGCTCGGTCGTGATCATCGTGCCGTACTTGGAATCGCGCGTGTCGTATTCCTTGCTGCGCTGGCCCGTCGGGTCGATGTACACGCTGATGATGACCGGTACGCTGCCCTCTTTGATCAGGTTGTCGAAGACGCGCGGCGCCTTGAAGTTACCGGTGTAGTTGCCGCCGTCTTGAAAGATCATCAACGCGGCGGGCTTACCCGCCTGGTACGCCGTCGGCTTGTACGTGCGGTAGTTGAAGCCGTAGCCAAAGGCCTTGCTCTGCAGCTGCTTACCGGCCGACAGCTCGCCCTCGGGGTTGCCCATCGCTTCGGGCGGCAGGTTGCTCGCCGGTTGCTTCTGGTCGAACGTGCCGTCGCCCGTCGTGCCGGGGTCGCACTGCTGCCCTGTTTTTCCGGGCGTTCCCGCTTCCACACAGCCCGGCATGCCGCCGCCCGTGCCACCGCCGCCCGTTGCGCCGCCGCGACCGCCGCTGCCACCCGTCGGAAAGACGTCGCTGCCGCCCGCGCCCGCGGCCGTGCCGCCGCCGCCCATGCCGCCGGACGCAGTGCCGGCCGCTGCAGGCTGCCCACCGCCGCCCGTGCCGGCGACGGCTGCACTACCGCCGCCACCCGTGCCAGCGCTGTGGCCCGGGTCGGGTGGCGTGTCGGGCGTCCCGCTGCAGGCAGCGAGCGCGAGCAGTAGTGGCGGGCCGAAGGTTGCCCGCCGGCTCATACCTTCAGACCATCGAGCGGCTTGGTGCCGTGCTCGCCGAAAGTGGTGACGCTGGCGTCGCCGAAGGCGTTGGCGATCGAGATGAACAGATCGCCGAAGTGCGGCTTGTCTTTGTAGTCGACGTAGCGGTTCATGGTGAAGTCGGCACCGCCGCCGGCGAGGAGCACGGGCATGTCGTCGTGGTTGTGCGCGTCACCGTCCGAAATGTCGCTCGAGTAGAGGATGAGCGTGTTGTCGAGCACGGTGCGGCCGTCGCTGTCCGGCAAAGCCTTGAGCTTGGCGAGCAGGTATGCCAGGCGATCCATCTCCCATTTGCCGATCTTCTTGAGCTTGGCGATGTTGTCGGGGTTGCCGCCGTGGTGCGAGATGTCATGGTGGCCGCCCGCCGCGCCGATGGCCGCGTAGTTACGGTTGCTGGTCACGTTGCCCCACATCAACGTGGCCACGCGCGTGATGTCGCACTGGAAGGCCAGCGCCACGAGGTCGTTCAAGACCTCGGCGCGCTGTTGGTCGCTGAGCTGTCCGGTGGTCTTCATCGGCGGCATGCAGCTGCCGCCGGTGCTCACCTCGATGCGCGTCTCGACCTGGCGCACCGCGCTCAGGTACTCATCGAGCTTCACGTTGTCTGCCGCGTTGAGCTTGGCCTTCAATTCGGTGGCTTGCGCCAGCACGCTATCGAGAATGCTCTTTTGGTACTCGTTGCGGCGCGCGATGTCGGCCTGGCTGGCACCTGGATCGAAGCCCTGGAACAGGCGATCGAAGATTTGGCCGGTGTCGTAGAGCTTGGGCAGCGGCGTGCCGGTCGAGTCGAACGCGATGTGATTGCCGACCGAGCAACGGTAGCCGCTGTCGCACGAGCCTTCTGTGGCGCCCGGCTCACCCGCGAGCTCCAGCGACGGTAGCTTGGTGGTGCCACCGATCTGCTTGGCGACTACCTGGTCAATCGACGGGCCGCCCATCTTCTCGGTGTCGTAAATCACCGTGTGGTTCGTGAGCATCGAGCCGATACCGCCCGAATGGTCGCCGAGCGGATGATCTTGCTTGGTATTTTGGAGGGAGCCCAGCACCAGCAAGTGGTCTTTGAAGTCAGCCAGGCTGGCCATCATGGGCCCCAGCGCGAGCGGAGTGCCCGACGCGCTCGTGGGGCGGAAGTCCGCCATGTCGAAGCCGTTGGGCATGAAACACGCCATGAAGCGCTTGGGCGCCGCGGTGCCGGCGCCCCGAGCTTCGCGCGGGGTGAGCGACTCGAAGAACGGCAGCGCGATCGCTACCGCCGCACCACCCAAGAACAATCGCCTACTTGCAGTCAGCTTGCGCATCTTCATTCTCCCACCGCGCGGCGGCTCCGGAAACTCTGGCTCAGGGCGACGCTACCAATCAGACCGCGCAGGCCCTGGCCCGACGCGTTGGTCGCGTTCAGCACGTTGGTCACGGCGATGGCGTCGTCTTTGGAGAAGCCGCGGCCCACGGCGTAGGTGAGTACCTTCTCGGCTGCGCAGGGGGCGAGCCGCTCGTCCTTCACCAGAATCGGCATCAGCTCCAGGGCACCGTTGAAGTTCACGGGGCCGGCTGCGGTCGGCAGCGTGCCGGTGGCGTCGATTGGACCGTACTGATCGGCGGCGCGGAACGCGCCCACGCCGTCGAAGTTTTCGAACGACAAGCCGATGGGATCCATGATCGAGTGGCAGCTGTGGCACGGCTCTTTGGCGCGGTGTGCTTCGAGCTTGGCGCGCACCGACTGGCCGCCGCCGTCGACGCCCGAGATGTTCACTCCGGGGGGTGGTGGTGGCGGTGGCGAGCACAGCAGCTGCTCGAGCACCCACTTGCCGCGCTTGACCGGCGAGGTGCGGGTCGGATTGCTGGTGAGCGTGAGGAAGCTACCCTGCATCAAGAAGCCGGCGCGGTGACTGCCGTCGAGCATGACGCGGCTGAAGCCGTCCCCCGCTGGCGCCGGCAGGCCGTAGTAGGTAGCCAGCGCCTTGTTCACGAATGTGAAGTTGCTCGTCAGTAGGTCCGTGATCGGACGCCCCTGAGCGAGCAGCTCCTGGAACATCATCGAGCTCTCGGTCTGCATCGCCACGGCCAGGTCGGCGTTGAAATTCGGATACGTGGCGGCGTCGGGCTTGACGGCCGTGACGCGGCGAATGTTGAGCCATTGGCCGGCAAAGTCCGAGACCAGCGCCTTGGCCTTGGGATCGTTGAACATGCGCGTGACCTCGCTGGTGAGGCCGGCGTCGGTCGTGAGGTTGCCGCTCTTGGCGCTGGCGAGCAGCGCGTCGTCCGGCATGGTGCTCCACAGGTAATAGCTGAGGCGCGTCGCGAGCTCGTAAGCGCTCAGTGGGTGCACGTCTTTCGCGGTGGGCGAGGGATCCAGCTCGACGCGGAACAAGAAATGCGGGGAAAGCAGCACGGCTTTGAGCGCGAGCTTCAAGCCGTCCGTGGCCTTGCCACCGGTCATCGTGAACTTGTCCGCGATGCTCACGAAAGGCGTGACTTCAGCCTCGGTGACGGGACGCCGGAAGGCCTGCGTGGCGAAGGCCAGGACCGTGGACAGCACGCAGGCATGACCACCGGTCTGCGCATCGCAGGCGAGCACCCTGCTGCGTGTGGCGTCACCCGCCGGCAACGCGAAGAGATCGTCGAGCGCTGCGTCGGCGGACGAGCTGAAGGTTTCGATGTGCAGCGGTTGTACGGTCAGCGCTTCACCGATGTTGTCGAAGCCGAAAGACAAGTCGTCGGCCGGCAGCTTCTCGGCGAAGTCTTGCTTACTGCCCGTCAGCTGCTGCAGCGTGTTGCTGTACTGCGTGCGGTTGAGGCGACGCATCGTTATCACGTCGACCTCGGGCTTCGACGCGGCGGTCATCGTCGTGCCGCCCGCGCCACCTCCCACCGTCGTCGTGCCGCCGCTGCCACCCTGGTTCGGCCCCGGGCCGGTGGTGGTCGCGTTGTTCCCCGCAGGATCACCCTGCATGAAGCCAGTGCAGCCGCTCACGACGGAGAGCAGCACGCAGCTGACTGCGCCGATACACGACCCGGCCGTTAGTTTCAGATTCGGCATGAAAAGGCTCCGCCCATGCGCCGCACGGCGCATCGATGTTGGCGAGTCAGTACCGCTCAAAGGCTCCGCAGCTCACTGCCTCTGGCGGGGGCTCACCGTTCTCGTGGCTATGGCCCGGGTCCGCGAAAAGCTTCAGCTTCTTCGCGTATTTCGCCGCTTCTGGAACACACTGGAATTTGTAGAATCCGCCTGACGATCCGAGAAATGCCGAAATCCTCGGTAAGAATCAGGATTTAACCGTGGATCTCACAAATCCTGCATCGCGGACTTGAGCGCACCAGACAGCTGCGTGCGGATGTTGCGCTCGAGCGACTTCGTCCGCAGCTCCGAACCGTCCCACCGCGCTTCGCACAAGAAGGACCAGTCCCAGCTGCCAGCCGTTCGCGTCGAGACGCAGATGGCCGTGCCTTGCTTGCCCGCGTCGATGCGGTACTCGGTGCCGTCGATCGCTGTTTCTGCCACCGGGCTTTCGTCGTAGTTCACGCTACCTTCGCTGCTCATGCGTTCAGTATACTGAGCACACCGCCGCGATCAAGCCTCCGCGGACATTCTCGGTCACAGCTCGGCGCTTCGCTAAGCAGGTTTGGGGGAGGCCTGGCTCGTGCGCCCAGCTGGGCGCAGATCGTGGCGGCCCTGCTTCACAGCGTGGACTGATACTCGGTCCACAGCGTGTCGACATCGCTCCCGAGCAGCTTCACGAACACGTCGTTCGACCAGGCTGGTGACGTGGGCGACAGCTCGCGATTCAGCTCGTAGACGATGTCCGCATCTTTCGTGGCCAGGTAGTCGAGAAAAAACGCGGTCGATTGCGAGCTGCCGCCGTTGTACGTGCCGCCCTTCATGCGCGTCGCGCGATCGATGTAACCCGACTCGAGCCGCACGTAGTCCGAGATGCCGACGACCAACCAGCTCGGCGCTCCGCTGTCGCCGCTGCTGCCGTGGTTCTGGTAAACGAGCGACGTTGCAAAGTGCAAAATGCCCGTAATTTCCTGAGTCAAATCGACGCCTGCGTCGGACTGTTGCTTCAAGTACGGTGTGCTGAGCTTGATGGTCGTGCCACTCGTGCTGGCAATGCCGGGTGCGTCTTCGACGATCAGCGTGATGGTCGTGATGTCGGGCACCTCGCTGCCGTCGCGGTAGAGCAAGCGGCACGCCGCGTGCGCCGCCTGCCAGAGCACGCGAGCCGGCATCGGGATCGCGTTCTTGAAGAGATCACCCTGCGGGGTCGTGTCGTGAACGGAGTATTCGACGGTCGGCGTGCAGCGCTCGCCGACCCACGGCGGATCCGTCGTGTCGCCGGTGTCACCGCCCGCGCCGCCCGCTTCTGGCAGCGCGGACGGCGCTCCGGCATCAGGGGCGCCGGGCTCGCCGCCGAGGGCCGCCACCGTCCCGCCGGAGGCGACGCTGCCACCGCCGGCCCCTGCGCCGCTCAGGCCGCCCCGGCCGTCTTGCAACGGGCGCCCCAAGACGAGCCCGCTCTCCCCGCTGCTGCAGCCCCCCGAAGCGCCCGCTAGAAGGGTGGCCACCGTCGACAAAAAAACGCCGAGAATCGCGCGGTTACGCCATTGCTTCGGGGCTCTTTTGAGCATGCGCTTTGCCGGAAAGGGCTGAGCCGTTTGGCCGGGCTGCGCCATTATAGGCTCTGAATGTCGCATCGTCTGCCCTCCTCCGCCGCGCTTCGCGTGGTGCCCGGTTCGGGGCAGGGCCAGCTGCTCGATTTCCCCAAGGCCGAAGCGCCGAGCGGCTTGCAGCCGGCAGATGGCTTGCCCGAGAGCGCCGCCGACATTTCGATCGAAGATTTGTACAAGCGCTTTGCGCCGTATGTCGCCGCCATCGCCAGCCGCATCTTGGGGCGCGAGAGCGAGGTGGAAGACGTGGTGCAAGACGTGTTCATCGCGGCGCTGCGCGGCTTGAAAAAGCGCGACCAGCTGCTGCAGGCCAAGAGCTGGTTCGCAACCGTGACGGTGCGCAGCTCGATGCGCAAGCTGCGCGTGCGCGCGCTGTGGAACGTGTTCGACCTGGCCGAGCCGCCACAATACGAGCGGCTGTCGGATGCGTCGGCTGGTCCCGAAGAGCGACGCATGATTGCCGAGGTGTACCGCGCGCTCGACGGCGTGTCTGCAAAAGAGCGCGTCGCCTGGGTGCTGCGTCACGTGCAGGGTGAGAGCCTCGAAGAGACAGCGCTGCTCTGCGATTGCTCGCTCGCGACGGCCAAGCGCCGCATCGCTGCGGCGCACGCCGTGGTGAAGAAACGCCTTGAGGGAGGCGCGCATGGACTTTGAGCGCCGTTTGAACGAAGGCCCGCTGCACGTCGCTCCGTTGTGGAGCGCCGAGCACACGGAGCGCTTGCCGGGGCGCGTGCTCGCGGCACGCCGGCGTCGCGCCGTCGTGCGCGGCGTGGCCTCGCTGAGCGCTGCCGTGACGTTGCTCGCGGGGCTATGGTTTTTCAGCCCCAAATCGAGCGGGACCGCGGCGAATGCTCCGGCTCTTGCGAGCGCGGCGCGGAGCGTCGCCGAGCGCGACTTCGCCCTCGCCGACGGCTCCCACGTGAGCTTGCTTGCTGCTGGTAGCCGCGTGGAGGTGCTCGAGCAGAGCGCCGCGCTCGTGCGCACCCAGCTCGGCGCCGGCTCTGCACGCTTCGACGTGCGGCACGATCCGTCGCGCATGTTCGAGGTCGAGAGCGGAGACGTGAAGGTGCGCGTGCTCGGCACCGCCTTCAGCCTGGTGCGCGAGGGCGCGCTCACGCGCGTGGCGGTGGAGCGTGGCGCCGTGCGCGTCGAGTGGTCGGGCGGGCAAGCGTTCTTGTCTGCAGGCCAATCCGGTTTGTATCCGCCGCCCGCTACGGATGCCGAGGCCAAGCCGTCCACGCCCGAAGCCGCAGCCGAGCTCGGCAGCAACGTGGGAGAAGAAGCCGTCAGTTGGCGCAAGCTCGCCAAGCGCGGCGCCTATGCAGACGCTTTCAAGGCGCTGGGTCCCTCCAGCAAAGGCGTGCTGAACGAGCCGTCCGACTTGATGCTCGCGGCAGACGTGGCGCGCCTCAGTCGTCATCCGGGGGAAGCAACGCGCTTCTTGTCGCGCGTCACCGAGCAGTTCCCGCGCGACAAGCAGGCGCCGCTCGCGGCCTTCACGCTCGGTCGCGTCTTGCTCGAAGACCTGGGCCAACCAGGACGCGCGGCCGACGCGTTTCACCGCGCTCAGCAACTTGCACCCAAAGGCCCGCTTGCCTCCGATGCTCTGGCGCGTGAAGCCGATGCCGCCCAGCGAGCCGGTCAGGTTGACCGGGCAAGACAGCTCGCGCAGCGCTACCTCGAGTCCTACCCGTCGGGGCCGCACGCCCAGCGATTGCGTAAGCTGTAGCGGCAGCCATTGCGTAAGCTGTAGCGGTGCGACCGTGGCCCCTGATTCTGGCGCTGGCCAGCAGTCTCACTGCAGCCAGCGCGGTGGAAGCAGCGCCGGCCGTGGCGCTCGCCGTGGGCGAATCGTGCGCCGGTGTCGACCGCACCGAGCTCGCGCGGCTGCTGCGCGTGGAGCAGCGCCGCGAGGTCGGTTCCGAGCTGGCGCGTGCGGCCGTAGCCGTCACCTGCGAAGGCGACGTGGTCACGCTGTCGGTCGAGCGCCAGGGCGACAACCGCGCCAGGCAGCGCACATTTGTGCCGGGCGACGTCGCCGGTGAGATTGGTGCGCGCGTGCTCTCGCTCGCTGCCATCGAGCTATTGAAGCAAGAGAATGCGGCGGAGCCGGTGCGTCCTGCCGAGCCGGCGCGGCCCGCGGAGCCTCCGCCGCCGCCGGCACCTCCGCCGCCGCGGGAAGCGGCGCCTTCGGTGCGGTTGATGCTCGGCGGTGGCGCGCAGAGCTTCGCTTGGCAAACGCCGCTCAAAGGCGGAGGGCTGGTCGTCGACTTCTTACGCCTGTCGAAGCTCGGCATGCGCCTGGGCTTCGACGTCGCCGTCGCTGATCACGAGTACGCCGCGGGCAGCGCTCATGTGCAGCTCACCACGTTGACGGCGCAAGCCGGTTACTTGGCCCTACACGATGCCTGGACGGCACGCGCCTTCCTCGGCTACCGGCTCGGCGCGGGGCGCATCTCCGGTAAAGCGGGCTCGGGAGCGATGGTGCCGGTCGGCACGGTCGCAGGGGCGTGCGGTGGGCCGCTGCTGTCGGCCGGGCTCGGTTTGCGCTCGGGCGCCTGGATCGCGGAGCTGGGAGCCGAAGCGGGCCTGGTTTCGTTTCCGCTGGAGGGCGTCGTCGAAGACCACGACCCGATCACGCTCAAGAGCTACTGGCTCGGGCTGAGCCTGAACGTGGGCGCGCTGCTTTAGCGGCGCTGCTGCGCCGAGCCGTTACGGCGAGAGCGTGAGCGTACCGAATGCGGATGTGTCGTGATAGTTCTCGGTGCCGCCGTAGAGCATGCCCTGGCCATCGCGCGTGCCACCGTTGGTGTCGTCGTTGATCGCGATGTCGAAGCCGATGGTCTTGCCGGTTTGGTCGCCCGCATTGTTGAGCGCGCTGTACGGGATCGAAACGGTGAGGCTGTAGCCCTTTGCGTCCGACATACGGTTCGACACGACGATCGCGTTGAAGTTGAGGTTGCCGCCGGCGCCCGTACCACCACTGAGCGCGCCCGCGTTGCGCGGAACCGTGATTTGGAAGTCGTCGGTCTCGTAGGAGGTCGTCTTTGCCTTGTTCAAATCCAGGTAGATTTCGACGGAGTCGTCTTCCCAATTGTTGGCCGAATCGTCGAACGGAGTCGCGTCTTCGATCAGGAAGTCGAGGTCCAGGCTGTCGCTGTCCCAGCTCACGATGACCTGGCCGACCGCACCGCTACCGATGATGTAGTGCGTGAGCGCGTACGCGCAGGTACCGCCAGCGCAACCGACCGCGCGACACTTGTCGGAGTCGCACACGTCGCTGGCGACGCAGTCGCTCATGCGGTTGCAACCCTTGCCGGTAGCGCACTTGGTCGCGCACACACCGCCGCAGTCGACATCCGTTTCGTTCGCGTCTTTCGACTTGTTCATGCAGGCATCGACCGGTGTGCCGCCCATGCCACCGCTGCCGCCGCCACCCGTTCCGGCCGTTCCGCCGCTGCCGCCCGTGCCACCCCCACCGTTGCCCCCGCCGCCTGCACCACCCCCGCCGTTGCCCCCCGTGCCACCGCTGCCACCTTTGCCGCCCGCGCCGGCGGCGGCGCCACCAGTGCCGACGCTCCCGCCTTTGCCGCCGCTGGCGCCAGCGCTGCCACTCGTCCCGCCGCTGCCGCCTTCGTTGACGCCACCGCTGCCGGACATGCCGCTGCCGCCGCTGCCAGCCACGCTGCCCTTGCCACCGCTGCCCGACGCATTGCTGGTGCCGGCGGCATTGCTGCCACCGTTCGCGCTGCCGCCGCTGGAGCTACCGCTGCTCGAGCTGCCGCCGCTCGCTCCGCCGCCCGGCATGTCGCCTTCTTCTTGCGCCGCGCAACCCGCCGCGACCAAGCCAACCAACGAAAGAGTCGAGCCATAGCGCGCGAAAATCCGCCCAAAATGGCTACGCTCGTGATCGTGCTTCCGCGCCCCGTCGCTCTGGTGCCAGCCGCGCATGCCGCTCGAGTAAATCATCGCAGCTGACGCACGCCACCAAAACCGTGGTCAAATTCCTATTTTTCCCGCGAAATACGCCATATTGGGCGTCAGGAGCCGATGTAAGCAAGCGCCTCGCGATATCGAGTTTCCATTGCTGCTCGATGCGATTCCGAGGCGCCACCGTGTAACCGCGAAGCGTCGCGTCTCGTTAGCGGCGACGCATGAGCTCGTCGAGGCCGCGACGGCGCGAGCTCGTCGGAGGCCTCTTCGGAGCGCGCAACTTGAGTTGGTTCCCCAATCCAAGATGGGGCGGCGCGAGGGGCTCGAGGCCGTTCTTAACAGGTCGCTGTGCGGCCACTTGGATTGGGGGACGAAGTGAAGATGAGATCGTGACGAGGCTGGGCCGTGCGAACGCGGCGTGCGCCGTGCGCCAAAAAATCCCTGAAAAGATGCTGCACCGTGTTGGGGGCACGGTTGAAATTGATCAGGATGACGAGCGGTAACGAACATTCGTGGAGCTTCCAGGGGAGCTACAACGAGAATCGAACGCCACGCGCTTGGTGCGGAGGTCTCCCCGATGAAGCTTCAAGTCATTGCCTGTTTGGGTTTGCTGGTTGGCTGCAGCGCCGCCGGTATCGACAAGGGTGTGGATCACGGCTCGGGTGCGAGTAGCAGCACTGGCGCGACGTCGAGCAGCGGCGGGCAGCCGAACCTGGGGCTCGGCGGCACTCCCTCGCTGGGTGGTGATTTGAGCACGGGCGCGACCGGACCGGTCGACGGCAATCCGACGAGCTGTGACGAGGCCGCGAAGGGCCACACCTACGTGGGATGCGATTTTTGGCCGACGGTCGTCGCGAACCCGGTGTGGCAGGAGTTCTTGCCGGCGGTGGTGGTGGCGAACGGCACGATGGAAGACGCCAATGTGACCATCACGGGCCCGGATGGTTTCAATCAGAGCGTGACCGTTAAGGCCGGCGGGCTCGAGACCGTGATGCTGAAGTGGGTGATGGATCTGAAGGGTCCGGAATTTTCGCTGGCGAACACCTCCGGCGGGCGCATGAATCAGTCCGCGCGCAAGGACAAGGGCGCGTTCCACATGGTGAGCAGCGTGCCGGTGACGGCGTGGCAGTTCAACCCGCTGAAGTACGTGCTCGACGGTCCGTCGTGTTCGCGCATTCCGGGCGCCACGAGCGGCTGTCGTTCGGCGACCAACGACGCATCGCTGTTGATTCCGTCGACGGCGATGACCGAGAGCTACCGCGTGTTCGGCTACTCTTCGAAGAACGAGGGCACGGATTGGGGCACGGTTCCGGGCGGGGTCGCGATCACGGCGACCGCGGACGGCACCGAGCTGCAGGTGCAGCTCGGTCCGAAATGCGGCGTCGAGATCTTTCCGACGACCGATTTGGGTACGTGCGTCGCGGCGGGTCCGGCCGGTAGCGGCATCGACGCCAAGATGCCGGGCGAGATTGCGACGTTTACGATGAACGCCGGCGACGTAGTCGAGCTGGTGGGCGCGTGGGCCAAGGATCCGCAGACTCGTAACGCCGACATGAGCGGTACCGTAGTGGTGGCCAACAAGGATCATCCGGTGCAGGTGATTTCGTTCAACGCCATCTCGCAGCTGCCGGACGTGTCGGTGGCCAACGCCGATCACATGGAAGAAACGGTTTTGCCCGGTGAGGTGATCGGCAAGAAATACGTAGTGACGCCGCCCGCGAACCCGCTGGGCACGAGCGTCGGTCACGTCGTGCGCATCTACGGCAACGTGGACGGCACGGTGCTCACGTACAAGGGCACGAAGCCGCCGGGCGCGCCCGACATGATCAACGCCGGCGACGTCGTGCAAATTCCGCCCATGCCCACCGGCCAACCCGCGGCGCAATGCGTCGGCACCGCCGACCACTGCATGCTCACGACGCCGTTCGTGGTCGAGGGCACGCAACCGTTCGCGGTGGCATCGTTCATGGTCGGCGGCGTGCTGCAAATGCCGGGCACCGACGCGACGAACTCGCAGGGTGATCCCAGCTTCAGCATGGAAGTGACGCCTGAGCAGTTCCGCCAGGATTACACCTTCCTGGCGCCCACCGATTACCTCGAGAATTTTGCGGATGTCGTGTTGCCGGACGGCGCGACCGTGACGGTCGACGGCGGCACCGCGATGGGCGCTCCCACCGCGATCGCCGACGGCTGGTCGACGCAGCGCTTCAAGCTCGAAGGCACTACCGGCGTGCACAAGCTCACCAGCGACAAGCCCGTCGGCTTGCAGGTGATGGGCTTCGGTTTCGCTACCGCCTATTACTATCCCGGTGGGCTCAATCTCTTGAGGATCTCGGAGCCGCCGGTGGTCGTGGTCAAGTGAGCAGTAGCTCGCCGTTCGACTGAATCACTTTGGCGTACCAGAGCGCCGAGTCCTTGAGCGTACGTTTCTGCGTCTGATAATCGACGTGGATCAGGCCGAAGCGCTCCTTGTAGCCTTCTTGCCACTCGTAGTTGTCCATGATGGACCAGTGGAAATAGGCCTGCACCGGTACGCCTGCCTGCGTCGCGCGGTGTAGCTCGCGCAGGTAGCGGGTCATGAAGTCGATGCGGTTGGGGTCGTGAACCGCGCCGTCGACCGAGACCCAGTCGCGGCATGACAGCCCGTTTTCCGTGATGACGATCGGCTTTTTGTAACGCTCGTAAAAGTAGCGCGGCCCGTGGAACAGCGCGCTCGGAGCCACTGGCCAGTTGAAGGCCGTCATCGGTGAGCCGGGCGGTTCCACCACCACCTCGGGCTCGCCCCTTTCGCCCGCCCGCACGGGTGTGCCGAAGTAGATGTTCGTGCCGCAGAAATCGATTGGCTGCGCGATGGTGGGCAGATCCTGCGCGTAGCCTTTCGGCAAGCGACTCTCGAGCCAATCGGATTTGGGGTATTGGCCGAGAAATACCGGGTCGTACCAGCTCACGTTGTCCCAACGAGTGGGGTCGGGGGTGCCCATACGCTGATCGGCTGCGGCCAAGTCTTTAGGGTCGTCCGTCGCGGGGATGGAGATCACGCCGACTGGCGCGTAGCCGATCTGTAGAGGCTGTTTCGCGTTCGCGCGCAGAGCCTGTACCGCCTTGCCGTGCGCCAAGAGCACGTTGTGTTGCGCCAGCACGACCTCGCGCTCGCGCAGCTTGTCGCCGGGCGCCTGCACCGCCGTCTCGAGACCCATCAGCAAAAAGCATTGCGGCTCGTTGAGGGTCATGAAGTGCCGCACGCGATCCGACAGACGCTCGGCCAAGACAGCGACGTACTCGGCGAACCAGTCGGCGCTGTCGCGGTTTTGCCAGCCGCCGCGGTGGTACAAATCGACCGGGAAATCCCAGTGAAAACAGGTGAGCCACGGCGTGATGCCGGCCGCCAAGAGCGCGTCGACCAGGCGATCGTAAAAATCGAGGCCGGCCGCGTTCGGGCTGCCGGTGCCGCTGGGCAGCACGCGCGGCCAACTCACGCTCAGCCGGTACGCCTGAAGACCCAGCTGCTTCCACAGCGCGACGTCTTCCGCGTAGCGGTGGTAGTGGTCACAGGCCACGTCTGCCGTGTGCTCGCGCCAGATGGTGCCTTTCTTGCGGGCGAACATGTCCCACACGCTCTCGCCCTTGCCGTCCGCCTGCGATGCACCCTCGATTTGATGCGACGCTGCCGCGGCACCCCAGACGAAGTCCTTCGGAAAAGCCATGTCTAGCCTGTACTACAAGTGAGTTGAGAGCGAGCACGCGAATAGCGTGCGAGCTTTAACCACGCAGGCAGGTCTTGGCACCAGCAGATCACGATCGGCACCGGCAGACCGCCGTGAACAAACCCGGCGAGGCCGGTCGCAAAAGCCGTGGCTCAGAAAGCGAAGTACGCGGGCCACTCGGGACACCGAGGCGTGACCAAACCCCGAATCATTTCTTGTGATCCGCGATCGCTCGCGCAATTATGCGGCGAAAAACCGGTACCGGTTGGGCTCCGCTCACCACGTAGTCGTCGATCAAGAAGGTTGGCGTGCCGTCGATCTCGGCGTGCGCGGCAGCCGCCATGTCGGCGTCAATTTTGGCGGCGTGCACGTGCCCATCGAGGGCCGCCTTGAAGCGGCTCAGATCGAGACCGAGCTTGTCCGCCAGCGCGTCGAGCCCCACACGCGACAAGCCCTCCGGCTCGGCCTGCGCGGCATACAGCCAGTCGTGGTACTGCCAGAACGCGGCGTCGCCTTTTTGAGCTCGCACCTCTTCGGCCGCCTCGGCCGCCTCGCGCGCGTACTGGTGGAAGGGTAGCGGGTAGTGCCGCCACACGATGCGGATCTGGCCTTTGAGCTCCGTTTGCAGCTGCGCCAGCGTCGGCTCCACCCGCTTGCAAAACGGACATTGAAAGTCCGAAAACTCCTGAATCACCACCGGCGCCTTCGCGTCGCCGCGGCTCGGCGCGTTGGGCGGCAGATCGACGTGCTTGGTCGGCGGCGGTGGCGGATCCTCGGCCGTTTTCATCAGCTCGGCGTAGAGCTTGGCGCGCGGGGTACCCTTTTCCGCCAGCCCTTTCGCTTTGGTCAGCTGCTCCTCGATGAGCGCCTTGAATTTGTCGAGCGGCTGCGCCCCCGAAAGGCGCCGGCCATTGATGAAAAAGTGCGGCGTGCCCCGCGCTTCGAAGTCGTCGGCCAGTTGCTGTGAAGCCTGCAGCTTGGCGGAGATTTTCGGCGACTTGGCGGCGGCGTCGAGCGCCGCCTTGTTCAAGCCTTGCTTCTTGATCAGCTCCTCGAGATCGTCGTCCTCGAGCGACGCTTGGTTCTCGAACAGCGCGTCGTGCATCTTCCAAAAGGCGTCGTTGCCCTTGGTTTGCAGTACCGCCCGCGCCAAAGTGGCGGCCGGCAGCGCGCGCTGGTGGAACGGCAGCGGATTGTCCTTCCAGACGATGCGCAAGTCTTTGCCGTAAAGCTTGCGGAGCTCGTCGAGCGTGGCCTCCACGCGCTTGCAGAATGGACACTGAAAATCCGAGAACATGACGAGCGTGACGAGGGCATCCGCGCTGCCACGCACGGGGTCGTCGGCCAACACCGGGATATTCCAAACGTGCGTGTCCGGCGCTGCTGGCTCGATATCGCGATCTTTGGCAGGCGGCGCGAGCTCGACATTGCGATCGGTCAGTGTCGAATATACGAGCCGCGGTGGCGTGCCGGTTTGGGTGAGCACGCGAGCGGCCGCCAGCTGCGCGTCCACCGCCTGCACGAAGGCTTCCAGTGGCTGCGCGCCGGATAGCGTGGCGCCGTTGATGCGGAAACCCGGCGTGCCGTTCGCGCCTACGCGACGCGCGAGCGCCATGTCGTCGTCCACCTTTTGGGCGGGGCGCCCCGTCTGCAAAAATGCTTTCAAAGGCTCGGGCTGCACGCCGACGCTCGCTGCCCAGGTCACGAGGTTGCTCTCGCTCAAGCTCTCTTGGTTGTCGAAGACGAGGTCGTGAAACGCAAAGAAGGCCTGGTTGCCGGCGAGCGCGAAGACCGCGGCGGCGGCCTCCGCAGCCGGTCGCGCCTGTTCGTGGAAGGGCAGCGGGTTGTGCTTGAACACGATGCGCAGCTGGCTCGGCCCGTACTTGGCCTTCAGCGCCTCGAGTGTGGGCACCACGCGGCTGCAAAACGGGCACTGAAAGTCGGAAAACTCGACGATCGTGACCGGAGCGTCGACGCTGCCCCACTGCGGATCTTCGGGCGTGACCGGCACCTTGGCTTGCGCCTGCTCGGGCCGCGCCTCCGAACGCACTGAAACCGCTACCGGCAGGCTGGTGTTTTCCGCGCTGGTGGTGTCGACCGGCGCTCTCGCCGCCGGCTCCTTCGCCCCCGCGCAGCCGAACAGCAGCACTACGAGCAGTACCAAGAACGAGGAGCGGGGCCTTGGCCCCGCAACACCAGACTGGAGCATCACGGCAGACCCTAGCGCACGGCGAGCTTGATGCTTTTCGAAAAGGCCCGTGGTACGTCGAAAATAGCGCTGAATGAGCTCACCCTCTTCTTCCCGCAGCGCGCCTGCCGACGCGCGCCTGGGCGCGGACGGCGAGCGCGTCTCCGAGCGGCTGGGCCTGCACCGCCAGCTGCTGAGCAAGCTTGCCCACTCCGAAGCCTTGACGGGTGAGGACATCGAGGCGGGCTACGCGCAGGTTACCGAGCTGATGACGACGCTCCTGCGCGTGGAGCGAGGCAGCGTGTGGCGCTTCGACGAAGCGAGCACCCGGCTCGAGTGCGTCGACCTGTTCGAGTGGAGCTCGCGCCGCCACTCGAGCGGCGCCGTGATCACGGCCGAAAGCGTACCCGCGTACTTTCGGGCGCTGGCACAGAATCGCTGCATCGCCGCGCAAGACGCCGCGACCGATCCGGCCACCTGCGAATTTACCGAGTCGTACCTGTTACCGCTCGGCATCGGCGCCATGCTCGATGCGCCGATCTGGGTGGGCGGCCGTATGGTTGGTGTGGTCTGCCACGAGCACGTGGGCGGTCAGCGTCGCTGGCAGTTCGAAGAAGAGCTCATCGCCGGCACGATGGCCGACTTCGTGGCGCGCGTGATCGAAGCCGCCGATCGTCTGCGCGCCGAACGCACGCTCGGCCAATACCGCGAGCACGTGGACGAGCTCACGCGCGTGGAGCAGGCGCTACGCCGCAGCGGCGAAAATTTGCGCATCGTGCTGGGTGCCGCGCCGGTGGCGCTGGTGCTCACGCGGCTGCGTGATCAGCACGTCGTGCTCGCCAACGAGCGTTGCGCCGCCTTGTTCGAGGTGCCACTCGAAGAGGTCGTCGGCCAACGCACGCGCGACTACTACGCGAATCCCGAGGAGCGCGACCAGATGGTCGAGCTTCTGATGCAAAACGGTCAGCTCGACTCGCACCTGGTCCGACTCAGAAAGCGCAACGGTCAGGAATTTTGGGGAGAAATGGCGGCGCGCGTCGTGGAGCTCGACGGGCAGCGCTGCTCACTCGTCGGCATCTTCGACGTCACGGCGCAGAAGAAGCTGGAAGAGCAGCTGCGCGAGCTGGCGACGCGCGACTCGCTGACCGGCGCCGCCAGCCGGCGTTACTTCGTCGAGCTCACCCATGGCGAGCGCGAACGCTCGCTGCGCAGCGGCTCACCCCTGAGCCTGTGCATGTTCGACGTCGATCATTTCAAGAATATCAACGACCAGTACGGCCACGCCACGGGCGACCAGGTGCTCACGGCGATCGTTCAGGCCGCGCGCGGAGAGCTGCGCGTCAGCGACCAACTGGGCCGTCTGGGCGGTGAAGAGTTCGCGCTGCTACTGCCCGATACCGAGCAAGCGGGGGCGATGATCGTGGCCGAGCGCGTGCGCAGCGCGGTGGAGCGCCTGGTGCTGCCGCCGGCCGAACCGGGGGAGAGCGCGGAGCCGATCCGCGTGAGCGTGAGCGTGGGCGTGGCTCAGCTGCGCGGCGACGAGCCCCTGGAATCGCTACTCAAGCGAGCTGACCGAGCTCTTTATGCAGCGAAAGACCTCGGTCGTAACCGCGTTCAAGGCTGACTCGTAGCTAAGTGCTGGAGTGTACTGGCTTTTTGGTGTTAGGCTGATGACTTTTTTGTGGCGTTTTGGTGTGAGCGTCTGGCTCGCCACGCCGATCTGACGCAGCCGGCACTCGCTCGTGTGTGCCTCGCACGGGGCAATTTGTCTCGACTGGGGTGGGTCTTGTGGCAAAATGTCCCGGTGTGGCGCCGGCCTTAGCGCGTTTTTGTCGGTGTTTTTTGCACCCACGTCGCAGGCATGGGCCGTGCTTAGGGGCTCGGGCATGAACGGCGCATTAGCAGTGGCTGAATCAAGGTCGTCCGACGCTCGGGTTAGCTCTTCGTCGGCTCCGAAAATCCTCATCGCGGACGACGACCGCGACATGTGCGAGCTCGCGGAGGCCGGCCTGAGCCAGCGCGGCTACGCCGTTTCCTGGCGCTTGTCGCCCGATGAGGCGCTAGCCCACCTGGACAGCGAGGACTTTGCGATTCTGCTCGTCGACATCCACATGGAGGGCATGAGCGGCCTCGACCTGTGTCGTGCGGCGCTCGCCAAGCGCCCGGACCTGGTAGTGGTAGTGATGACGGGCTTCGGTACGCTGGAGCATGCCATCGGCGCCATGCGCGCCGGCGCCTACGACTTCATCACCAAGCCGGTGTCGATGGACGCACTGTCGCTCACCATCGACCGCGCGCTGCGCCACCGCGCCATGACCGACGAGCTGCGCCGTTTGCGCCGCCGCGTCGACGAGCATGAGCTGCCCAACGTCATCGGCGACAGCGAAGCCATGCAGCGCATGGCCGACATCGTCTCGCGCGTGGCCGAAACAGACGCCAACGTGCTGATCACGGGCGAATCCGGCACCGGTAAAGAGCTGGTGGCGCGTGCGCTGCACGAGCGCAGCGGCCGCCGCGGGCCGTTCCTGGCCATCAACTGCGCTGCAGTGCCGGAGAGCTTGCTCGAGAGCGAGCTGTTTGGTCACACGCGCGGTGCCTTCACCGACGCGCGCACGTCGCGCAGCGGCCTGTTCGTCGAAGCCAACCAGGGCACGCTGTTCCTAGATGAAATCGGCGAGATGCCGCTGGGCATGCAAGCCAAGCTGCTGCGCGCCTTGCAAGAGCGCAAAGTGCGGCCGCTCGGCGCCGCGCAGGAGATTCCGTTCGATGCGCGCATCGTCACCGCCACCAACCGCGACCTCGAAGCGGAGGTGAACTCCAAGCGTTTTCGCGAAGACCTGTACTACCGCATCAACGTCGTCAGGGTGGATGTTCCGCCGCTGCGCCGTCGCGGCAACGACGCGCTGCTGCTCGCGCAGTTCTTCCTGCAGCGCGCGGCAGAGCGCTCGGGCAAGAGCGTCACGCGCCTGGGCCGCGCGGTGGCCGAGCACATCATGGGCTACGATTGGCCCGGCAACGTGCGCGAGCTCGAAAACTGCATGGAGCGCGCCGTCGCTCTCGCTCGCTTCGACGAGATCACGACCGACGACTTGCCCGCGAAGATCCGCGAACATCGCCCGACCGAGGTCTACGCCGAGAGCGACGATCCCAAGCAACTCCCCAGCATGGACGTGGTGGAAGAACGCTACATTCGCAAGGTGCTCGCAGCCGTCGGCGGCAACAAGACGCTCGCCGCCAAGGTGCTCGGCTTCGATCGCCGCACCCTTTACCGGAAGCTGAAGCAACAGCAATAAGCCGACGTCGGCGCAGCCCTCCTCGAACCCGCTGCGCGACGCTCGGCTGGCAAGGCCTCGAAGGAAACTTCGGGGCCTTGCTTCATTTGGGCTGCCACCCGGCGGTCCACCCCGATGCGGCTTGGCGGCCCCAGAATTTGACCGGATTCTGAAGGGTTACGGGAGGGTTTGGAGCGGCGGTGACAAGCGGGAGGGGTTCGTGCACTAACTGGGAGATTGGCCCCGCCTGCGAGCCTGCCGGAAACACCTGAGCCAGAGTCGCTGGTCGGGCCGGAGACTGCCCGCCTGTTTCAGGCACACGCACAAGAGGTCTGGCGATTTTTGAAGTACCTGGGAGTGCGCGAGCACGACTTGGCGGATGCCTGCCAGGAGGTGTTCCTCGTCGCGCACCGCAAGCTGCCGGAGTTTCGCGGCGAATCGGCGCCGCGCACTTGGCTGTACGGCATCTCGCTGCGCGTGGCCAAGACGTGGCGGCGCAGACGCCTGATGGTGCCGCTCGGCGACGACGACCGCGCGGTCGGACCTTCGCAGGAGCAGGAGCGCGAACGGCGCGATACGCACGAGCTCTTGTGTTGGGCATTGGATCAGATTTCGGAAGCGCAGCGAGAGGTATTCGTGTTGAGCGAGATTGAAGAGCTGCCGATGCACGAGGTGGCGAAGCGCGTCGAGTGTGGCCTGTTCACGGCTTACTCGCGCTTGCGATTGGCGCGCCGCTCGCTGAAGCGCGCCTTGCTGGAGAAGGGAGTGAAGCGGTGACGCAACCTGACTTGGACGAGCTGGTGTTGCTCGCGCGGCGTGATCGACCTGCGCCGAGCGCGCTGATGGCGGTGGCGCGCGGCCTGCGCGTGCCGTTCGTGGCGGTGCCCGTGGCCGCCATCGCAGTGCCGAGCACGGCGCTGGCTAGCGTGGTGGCAAAGGTTGGCTTGAGTCGCCTGGCGCTGCTGGGTTGGAGCGCTGGCTCTGCCGTCGCGGTGAGTGGTGTCGTGGCGGCGGTGGCGCTGCACGAGCCTGCGCAGCCTCCTGCTCTGGTGCTGCCTGCTCCGACGACTCACGTGGCCAAACATCAAGAGATGCCGCAGGCAGCTTTGCCGGAGCTCCCGGAGCCGGAAGCGGCCGTACCGGTCCCCAACGCCGAGCCGGAGCATCGCTCGCCGGCGGGCGTGCCGACCTGGGACGAGCCGCAGCTGATCGAGCGCGCGCGTAGGGCCCTGGCTACGGATCCGCGGCGCGCGCTCGCGCTCACGCAGGAGCACCAGCGGCGCTTTCCAGCGGGCGCGCTGGGCGTCGAACGTGAGGTGATCGCGCTCGAGGCGCTGGCTCGCACCGGGCAGACTTCAGAGGCACGGCGCCGCGCCTTGGCTTTCACTGCGCGGTACCCGAAGTCGATTCACACGCCCCAGGTGCGCGCGCTCTTGGTGCGGCTCGACGCGAAGTAGGGCTACTCCACGGGCGCGAACACGACTCCGTCCACCAGGTTGCCTTCTGAGCCAGCGGTGCGCGACGAGAGCGCAAAGCGCGTGATGGGCTCGTCCGAGCCGACGCGATAGAGGCCGCTGAAGCTGGTCCAGCCTTGGTTCGAGCTTTCGATCAAGCCTTGTGAAGGGGGCGCGTCGGGCACACCGAGCAGCAGCTCGAAGCTCTCGACGCCGTTGCGGCCGTGGTGCGCGAGCGACCAGTACATGAGCTGCCCCGCGGGCAGCGCCAAGTCCTGAAACACGGTGTCTTGCGAATTGGCGTCGAGCTCGATGTATTGTTTGCCCTCGTAGGCGGCGAAACCCATCTTTTGGTCGTTCCAGACCTCGATGACTTGCTGCTCGCTCGTGGTATCCCAGCCCGGCAACGAAGTGGCAGGAAATTGGCAGAAATCGCCGTTGTTACAGTCGCCAATCACGGGTGTTTCGAAGCCGGCGTTGACCAAGCGGTTGCGGCCGAGGTTCGCGCACCGCGGCAGTGCTTCCTGGGGGTTGCGCTCTTGGGCAATGACGAGGAGCGGATCGGTCTGGCACAGCTCTTCTGTGCCGAGGCTGACGCCGCGCTCGTCACAAGCGACGCTCCCGAGCGCGCAGGCGACGAGGGTGAGGCACCAACAGCGCTTCACGGTAGCTCCAGCGTCAAGCCTAGCAAGGCTTGGGGCATCACGCGCTGTTGACGGAACAGCGTCACCTCGCCGCCGGGTGACGGCGTGTAGTAAAAATAAAGCTGGCGTAACGCCACGTCGGCGCCAGCGTGGGCGACCCACCACAGGTGCGACGTGAGCCGCCACTCTGCGCGCAGACCTGCTCCGACGCTGAAGGTGTTTGCGTCGTGGGTCTCAGCGTGGGCGAGCGAAATGCCTTCTGTCGTGCTGCGATGGTAGGCAAAGTTGGCGCAGAGCCCGAGCGCGACGTTGCCCTGTTGGGGCATGCCACACAGCAGCAGCGCCAGGCGGTCGTGAGCGAGCGAGAAGCCGGGGCCGTTCCCGTACTGGTGCGCGAAGAACAGCTCACCCTCGGCGCCGACGCGCAGCGGTGCCCACGGCACCCAAACGATCGCTGCGGCAGGCGCCAGCTCGACCTTGGGCGCGAAGCCGGAAGCCACGGCGCCGCCCAGGCTCACTAGCACGAGCGGAGAAGCACGCTCCGGAGCTACGGAGACGGAAGCAGCCGGGGGCGGCGGCGGAGGTGGGGGAGCTTCGGCGGGCGTGGCTGTTGGTGCTGGCTGAGCCTGTTGGGCTTCCACCAGGAGCGCCGCCACGGTGAGCAAAGCCGGCACCAAGGAGCTGCAGTCGCCGCTCGGGCTTTGCAGCAAGCGCGTGCCCTGCACTTCTGCGCCGTGGACCAGCGAAAGCTCGACCTGACATTGCTCGGCGCTGCCTTGCCAAACCACGGACAGCGCCTGCTCGCTGACAGTGGCGTCAAACGCGGCGTGACCCAAGCGTTCCGAGAGCCGCGCGTCGAACTCAGCCTCGGTGGTGGGCGAAAGCGAGCCCGGGTCGCTCCAGCGCAGCCCGAGCGCGGCGCTCGACGATGCGGGCGAAGGCGCCGCGAGCGACAGGCTCGGCGCCAGCAGCAGCCAAATGACGGCGCCGCGAGCGGGGTGCGACCTCACACGGAGCTAAGTACCACAGCTGGCGCGCGGTTCAGCGAGCGTTCTCGCGGTTCCAAGCGTCGACCCACTCCGGCAGCGGAGGCGACGGCCCGGCCTGGCCAACGAGCTCGAGCAGCTCACTGGTGCTCACCGTCCCCCCCTTACGGAAGAGGAAGCGCGCGCGGACCACGGCCTCGGCCACCACGTCGTTTTTTCGCAAGAACCGGTGCTGAATGATGAAAGCTTTTTCGTCCCAGCCGATGACCGCGGTCTCGACCTCGAAGGTTTGGAAGAGCTGCAGCGAGCGGCGGAAGCGGATGGTCTCCGCCGCGACGACCGGGTAAATGCCTCTTTTTTGCAAAGGCGCCGCCAGGCCCGAGCGCAGCATCATGTCCACGCGTGCCACGTCGAGCATCGACAAATAGACGCCGTTGTTGACGTGAAACAGCACGTCGAGATCGGGTGGCCACACCAAGAACCGTTTGCGCGCCGGGCCCAACATCTCGCAGCGCGGCCGAAAGCGGTAGGTGACGAATAGCAGCAGCAGGCGTAGGAACAGATTCATCGCGGGTCACTGCTTGCTCTGGCCAGCCGCCCTTCGACGAGGCTCCACACTTCGTCCGACAACGTTTCGGCCAGGTGCAGGTCGTGCGTGACGAGCATCAGCGTGAGCGGCTTCGCGGCGCCCTTGACCAAGTCGCGCAGCAGCTGCACGACGTCATCACGCGTGCGCTCGTCGAGCGCGCTGGTCGGCTCATCCAACAGCAGCAGCTTGACGTCTTGTGCCAGCGCGCGTGCCAGCGCCACCCGCTGTTTCTGGCCGCCGGAAAGCTCGCTGGGGCGTGAGCGCTGCCGGTCGCCGAGGCCGACGCGCTCGAGCAGCTCGCACGCGCGCTTTTCGGCGTCGGCGCGCGAGCGTTTGCGCACGACTTGCGGCGCCAGACAAAGGTTGTCCAGCACCGAAAGATGCGGAAATAGCTGATAATCCTGGAAAACCATGCCCACGTCGGCGCGCAGCGCGGTGAGCGCGGCGTCGTGCGGGTTCGGCTCCACCACGTGGCCTGCGACGCGAATACGCCCCTGGTCGATGGTTTCGAGCCCGTTGAGGCAACGCAGCAGCGTCGTCTTGCCGGAGCCGGAGGCGCCGACCAGCGACACGATCGCGCCGGGCGTCACGTGAGCGTCGATGCCGCACAGCACTTGGCGCGCGCCGAAGCGCTTGCCGACCTGGTCTAGGTGCAGCACCGGCTCGCGGCTCACGCGCCCTCCGTCGCTTCGCCGTCGGCTCTCGCCTGCGGCGACAGGCTCTGCTCGATGCGCCGCGCCCAGCGCGCGAGCGGAAAGCTCATCACGAAATAGAGCGCCGCGCACATCAGGCCCGGCGTGACCCAATCGCGCAGCTCTACCGCCACGATGGTCATGCGCTTGGTGAGCTCGACCACCGTGATCACGCTGATCAGCGACGAATCCTTGAGCAGCGCGACGAAGTCGTTGGTCACGGCCGGGAGCGCGGTGCGCAGCGCTTGCGGAAACACCACGTAGCGTAGCGCTTGCCAGCGGCTCATGCCCAGCGCGCGCGCTGCTTCGGTTTGCCCGTGCGGCACCGACTGCAGCGCGCCGCGGTACACCTCGGCCTCGTAAGCGCCGTAGTTCAGCGCCAGGCCGAGCACTGCCGCCGTGAGCGGGTTCAGCCGCACGACGTCGGCCAGGCCAAAATAGAGCACGTACAGCTGCAGTAGCAGCGGCGTGCCCCGAAACAGCTCGACGTACGCGCCCGAGAGCACCTGCCCAGCGCGCCCCGTGTACAAGCGCAGCGTCGCCAATGCCATGCCGAGCGGCGACGCCAGCGCGAACGAAAGCGCGGAAATGAGCAGCGTGATCAGAGCGCCCTGCAAGAACAGCAGCGCGTGACCAACGCTGAAATGTCGCTCTGGCGGCGGCTCCGGCACTGCGGCCGGGGCTGCGGCCGCGGGCGTGGCAATGGGCAAAGCGCTAGCGGATGGGGCAGCCGCGCTCGACGGCTTGCTTGCGCTCTGGCGCGCGTCCCAAAGCTCGTAGTGAGTGAGGATGCGTTCGAGCTCGCCGGATTGCTGCAGCTTGCCGAGTGCGGCGTTGATGGCGGCCTGCAGCTGCGGCGCGTCTTTGCGCATGCCGAGCACGTAGTGGCCGCGCGCGACGTCGTCAGGCAGGCAGCGCAGCTCGGGCAGCACGCAGCCGTAGCGATCGGCGATGACGTGGTCGAGCAGCACGGCTTCGGTGCGCCCTTTCGCCAGGTCCATGTACGGCTCTTGCTGGCCTTCGTAGAGCACGACCTCGACTCGTGAGGCCTTCAGAAGGTCGTGCGCCACCGTCTGGTTCAAGGTGCCGACGCGCTTGCCCTCGAGCTCTGCGAGGCTCTTGATGGCAGAGTCTTTGCGCACCGTGAGGGTCTCGCCGTACGTGTAGTACGGCTCGGAGAGGCGCAGCCGCTCGCGTCGCTCCGGCGTCTCTTCGAGTCCGTTCAGGATCACGTCGAAGTCGCCCCGCTCGAGCGCCGGCACCAAGTTCGACCAGTCGTTCTGCTTGAACTTCGCCTTGACGCCCAGCTCCCGTGCCAGCGCATCCGCAATCTCCACCTCGAACCCCAGAAGCTTGCCCGGCTGCTTCTCGTCCTCGTAAACGTAAGGCTCACCCCCTTGTAAATCCCCACCCCAAGTCAGCTCCCCCCGCGCCTTCACGTCGCCCAGCTCGGCCGCGGACGCCGCTTGCGCGTACATTCCGAGCGTGAACACGGTCGCAAGCCAGGTAGCTCGGTGCACGAGGCCAGCAATAGCCGCCTTGATGCGAGACGGGTAGGGTTGTCCCCGTTGAACCCTGGTTCCTCCGAGATTTTTCACAGGGAGCTCGGAGCTCGGAGATCGGGAGGTTTTGGGGTTTCAATCCGCTCGATGCGAGGAGTTGCCTGCGCAGGCGCAGCCAGGTCCCGCAAGGATCGAACGAGAAAATTCTCGCCTGTGTCTGGTGCTCCCGATCTCGCGATCTCCCTGCAAAAAATCTGGGAGCCGTGATGTGCCGAAGGTCGTTAGCCGGTGCCTTGGAGCTCGGGCTCGAGGTGGGGGCCGAGGTCGTGGCCGGACTGGCTGGGGGCGCGGTGGGACTCGCGCTGGGCGCCGGTGTTGTCGTGGCCGTGGTCTTGCGCGATGAGCACGTAAAGCGAAGGCACGACGAACAGCGTGAAGAGCGTGCCGATGGTCATGCCGCCGACGAGCACGATGCCGATCGAGTTACGCGCGACGGCGCCGGGTCCGGTGACGAGCGTGAGCGGAAAGTGACCGACGACGGTCGCGATGGTCGTCATCAGGATGGGTCGCAAGCGGGTGAGCGCGGCACTCTGGATCGCTTCGAGCTTGCTGTGACCGGCGAGCTGCTGTGCGTTGGCGAACTCGACGATCAAGATGCCGTTCTTGGCGACCAGGCCGACCAAAGTGACCAGACCGACCTGCGAGTAGATGTTGAGCGTGGTCGTCCAGCCTTCTGTCAGCCTGAAGCTCATGCCGGGCGGGCCTGCGAACTTGAGGAAGGTGAAGATGAGCGCGCCGAACATGGCCAGCGGCACCGAGCCAGCCAAGATGACGAGTGGGTCGCGGAAGGAATTGAATTGCGCGGCGAGCACCAAGAAGATCAGCAGCACCGCCAGGCCCATCGCTGGCAAGAACTTGCCGGATTCTTGGCGCAATTGGCGTGATTCACCGGTGTAGTCGGTGCGCGCGCCGGGCGGCAACACTTTGGCGGCGGCCGCTTCGAGCACCTTGAGGCCTTCGTTCACCGAGCGGGGCGCGACGCCGGCGATCTTGACCGAGTTCAGCTGTTGAAAGCGGTTGAGCGTACGCGGCTCGACCCCTTCGCGGATAGAAGCGATGTTGTCGAGCGAGATCAGGCTGTTGTTCGGCCCGGTCACGTACATGTCCTTCAACTGAGCGGTCGTCAGGCGCGCGCTGCGCTCGACCTGCGCGATCACCTTGTAAGCGCGGCCGTCGATGCTGAAGCGATTGATCCAGTTGCCGCCGAGCAGGGACGCGAGGTCGGCCCCGACTTGCTGCATGTTCAGGCCCATCGACGCGATCTTGTCGCGATCGAGCACGATCTCGCTCTTGAGCTGATCGATGCGCACGTCCGTTCCCGGCGGGAATGCGAATTGGCCGCTCTTGACCGCTTCATCCACGATCTGCTGGGCGTAGCCGAGCAGCTTTTGATGGTCCTCGGTCGAGGCGATGATGAACTCGACCGGCAAGAAGCCGGCGCTCGGCAGCGCGGGCGGCAAGAACACGGGCGCGCGAATGCCCGCGATGGTGCTGGTTTTTCCGAACAGCTCGTTCTGGATCGGAAAGATGCTGCGTTTACGCTCTTCCCACGGCTTCATCAGCGCGCCGCCGAAGCCAGCGGTGGGGAACGTGATCTGAAAGCTGTTGTTGAACTCCGGTATGGACGAGTAAGCCTGGAAAACCTGCTTCGTGTACGGCTCGAGCTGCTCCAGCGTGGCGTTGGGCGGCACGTCGATGGCGCCGAATACCACGCCCTGGTCTTCGTTCGGGGCCAGCTCTTGGCCCGAGAACATGTAAAGCGGCACGATCAAGAGCGTGAGCGTGATCCACACCGCGTAGACCATCGGGCGCATGCGCAGCGTGCCGCCCAGCAGCCTGCCGTAGCTGGCGCGAAGTCGCTCGAAGGCGCCGTTCACGAGCCGTGTCAGGCGGGCCTCTTTGCTGTGTTCTTTGAGCAAACGCGATGCCATCATCGGCGAGAGCGTGAGCGCGACGACGCCCGAGATGAACACGGCGCCGGCCAGCGTGAAAGCAAACTCACGGAACAGCGCGCCCGTGAGCCCACCCTGAAAGCCGATCGGCGCATACACGGCGGCCAGCGTGATGGTCATCGCGATGATGGGCCCGACCAGCTCGCGCGCGCCTGCCAGCGCTGCTTCTAGCGGCGTTTTGCCCTCGCTGATGTTGCGCTCCACGTTTTCGACCACGACGATGGCGTCGTCGACCACCAGGCCGACGGACAGCACGATGGCCAGCAGCGTGAGCAGGTTGATGGTGAAGCCAAAGACCTGCATCAAGAAGATGGCGCCCACCAGCGAAACCGGAATGGCCACGACGGGCACCAGCACGCTGCGCAGCGACCCCAAAAACAAGAAGATCACGATGACCACGATGCCGATCGTCTCGGTCAGCGTGCGCGTCACTTCGTGCACCGCGTTGTTGATGTAGTTGGTCGAATCGAAGGCGGTGGTGACGGTCATGCCCGTGGGCAGCTCGTCTTGAATCGTCTTGATCTCTTTGCGGACGCGCGCGATCACCTCGAGTGAGTTGGCGTTGGGCAGCACCCACACGCCCATGAAGACGGCCTTTTTGCCGCTGAGCCGCACGTCTTGATCGTAGTTGTCGGCGCCGAGCGTCACGTCGGCGACGTCTTCCAGCCGTACGAGCGCGCCGTCGTTCTCGCGCAGCACGAGCTTCTTGAAGCCTTCGACGGTTTGCAGGTCGGTCGTGGCCGTCAGGTTGACCTGAATCAACTGGCCCTTGGTTTGGCCGACGGCAGCCAAATAGTTGTTGGAGGCGAGAGCTTGGCGCACCTGCGCCGGGCTGACTCCCAACGCGGCCATGCGCTCGGGCTTGAGCCAGGCTCGCAGCGCGAATTGCCGGCCGCCCAAGATGTCCGCCTTCTGCACGCCGGCGAGGGCCGACAGGCGCGGCTGCACGACGCGGATCAAGTAGTCGGTGACTTGATTGTCCTCGAGGATGTTCGACCCGAAGCTGACGTACATGGCCGCGATCTGGGAGTCGGACGGCTCGAGGTTGATGGCCGGCACTTCCGCTTCGGGCGGCAGCTCTTGCCGGACCTGGTTCACGCGCGCGCTGATGTCGGCCAGAGCGGACGCGGCCGGGAAATTCAGCTTCAGTCGCACGTTGATGGTCGAGAGGCCCTGCGTGCTCTGCGACTCGATGAAGTCGATGCCGTCGGCGGCGGCGATGGAGCGCTCGAGCGGCGTGGTGATGAAGCCGCGCACCAGCTCGGCGTTGGCGCCGACGTACGGCGTCTTCACCGTGACGGTAGCGCTTTCGAGCTTGGGATATTGGCGCACGTTCAGCGTCCGAATCGCCTGCAATCCCGCGATGATGATGATCAGGTTGACGACGATCGCGAGCACCGGGCGGCGGATGAACAAGTCGGTGAGCTTCATGGGCGTGACCTCGCTCAGCGATTCTCGGGGTGCGGATCGAGCGACGGTTGAGGGCCGCCCGCGTTGTTCACTTTGAGCGGGATGCCGTTGCGCAGCTTGAAGGCGCCGGCCGTCACCACCTCTTGATCGGCCTTGAGGCCGTCGACCACCGACACGAAGTCACCGCGCGGTTGACCGACTTTGACGAACTGTTGCTGCGCGACCTTGCGCTCCTTGCCGTCGGGCCCCGGCTTCTGCTCGGTGATGAACACGGAGTCGCCATAGGAGGCGTGCACGATCGCCGTTTGCGGCACCGCCACCACCTCCGCCTTTTCGGGCAGTACCACCTCGGCGCGCAGGAACATGCCGGGGCGCAGCTTGTCTTCGGCGTCCGGAAGGCTCGCCCGCACCTTGATGGTACGAGTCAGCGGGTCGATCGAAGGATCGATGGCGCTAATGCTGCCCACCGCGATTGGCGTGCCGGAGCCGCTGGCCAGCGCGCGCACCTGCATGCCGACGGCGAGCTGTGACAAGTCTTCTTGCGGCAGCTTGAAGTCGACGAAGATGGACTTCTCTGCTTCGAGCGTGGTGACGGTCGTGCCCGGCGCCAGGTACTGGCCGAGGTTGACCTGCCGGATGCCGAGCTTGCCGCTGAAGGGCGCGCGGATCACCTTGCGAGCGATCTGAGCAGTGAGCGCGCTGGCGTCCGCAGTGAGGCTCTTGAAAGATGACTCGTCGGCGTCGACCTGCGACTGGGCGACGGCGCCAGATGAGGCCAATGCCTTGGAGCGCTTGACCGAGATATCCGCCAGCTCGCGCTTGGCTTTGAGCGAAGCCAACTGCGCGCGCTCGACACTCGTATCGAGCTCGACCAGCACGTCGCCTTGCTTGACGGTGTCGCCGGATTCGAAATGGATGCGTGACACGATGCCTGGGGCGTCGTTGCTCAGGGCGACGCCCTTGGCAGTGACCACGCTGGCGACGGCCGAGAGGGTGCTCTCCCAGGTTTGCTTCTGGGCCGTAGTCGTGGCGACGACCTCTGGCGGCGGGCCGGCCTTCTTCATGGTCTCGCCCATGCCCATGAGCATGCTGATTTGCGAGCCTTTGATGGCGACCAGCGCGCCAATGAGCCCCACGAGCCCGAGGATGACGATGAGGTAACGCATGGCGGAAGAGAGGCTGGCGACGGGCTTCACGTTTCTTCAGAATTTCCGCGGAAATACGCGCGCGCCGAGCCTACGCCACCCCTAGGGCTCGGCTTGTACGACCGCCACCCCCGAGGCCGATTGGCAAGGTTTTCCGGACGTCTGCGCGTCGGTTTGTACGAGAGTTGTCGTGGCCGGTTCTCGAGCGGCTGGCCGCTGTCTGGCGCGGCGTAGCGTTCGAGCAGGCCCCGCGTTTTGAGGGATTGGAGCGACGACGCGATCAGCGTGCTGCGGATCTCTGTCACCGGTTCCAATCGAAATGTGGGCACCGAGCGGCAGCGCCTTCGGGCGACATTTCGGGGGCTCTGGCCACCAAAGCCTGCGGGCGAAGTTTTGAAGGCGACGGAATCCGGCGGAAATTCAGCCCGGCATGGGTGTTTTCCCCGCACTGGTGATCACTTTACTGGCCGCCGGCCTACGATACAGGGGAGTGAGCCCGCGTCCTGACCCCCAAAATGCCGCGCTTCTGGCCCCGGTCGGCCCCGGCCTGCCTTCCAACGAGGAACGCGCACGGGACCTGGCGACGCGCGCGGCGGCCGGCGACCTGGCGGCCACGCAAGACTTCTTGGCCTACGTGTGGCCGACGCTCACGCGGGTGGCCGCTGGCGTGCTCGGTGCGCGCCATGCCGATTTGGACGACGCGGTTCAACAGTCGATGATCGCGCTGGTGCGCGCGCTGCCGGCGTTTCGTGGTGAGTGCCATCCGGCGGGCTACGCGTCGCGTATCACGCTGCGCGTGGCGCTGCGCGCGCGCAAGAACAGCAAGCGTGACGCCAACCGGCTCGAAGCCATGCTCAAGCTCGAGGGCGACGACGAGAGCGCGCCTGCGCCCAGCGTCGACGCGCTCGGTGCGCGGCGGCGAGAGCTCCTGCGCGAGTTGCTCGAAGACTTGCCCGAAGAGCAGGCCGAAGCGCTCACGCTGCGTGTCGTGATGGGCTGGAGCTTGGAAGAGGTGGCGAAAGCGAGCGGCGCCCCCGTCAACACCGTGCGTAGCCGCGTCCGCCTCGCAAAAGAGGCGCTCCGCGCGCGTATCGAGGCACAACCGGCGCTCGCAGAATTGAAGGTGGAGCCATGACCGTCGTAGGTCTTCACCCCGAAGAGCTGTTCGATAAATTGCTCGACGGCGAGCTCACGCCCGCGGAGCGTGAGCGACTGCGCCAGCACTTGGATGGCTGCGAAGTGTGCCGCTTCGAGTACGCGGCGCGGCTGGATTTTCAGGCCGAGGCGCTACAGCTTCAGGCTTCTAGCCCGCCGTCCGCGGCGCATTTGCCGCTGCGTCCACCGATGGTGGCGGGCGAAGAGCGCACCACGCCGGTGCCGGCCGCTGCTGCGCCGCGGCGGCGCCGTCCGCGAACCTTGATTTGGGGGCTGGCGGCGGCGGCGCTCATCACCACCGGCGGCGCGGTCGCTTCCGTGCTCGCGGGGCATGCACCCTGGCACACGCTCGGCGCGCTGTTTTCGCAAACGAGCTCGCAGCAGGTTGCGCCGGCGACGCCGAGCATGAAGCCCGCAAGCGCTCCCCTCGTTGCGGCGCCGGTCGTCGCGGTCGCGCCGGCACAGGCTGCCGTTCCCGTAGCGGTCGCTGCACCCGCAGCAGTGGCGGCACTCGCCGTGTCGGAGCCCGTCACGAAGGCTACACCGCATCACGGCGCCCTCGCGCGTGTGCAAGTGGCGCCGCCAACCGAGGCGCCCGCCACCGTGCTCACCACGTTGCCGGCGCGCGCGGAGCTGCCGCTCGTCAAAGAAGCTGTCAAAGAGCCGACCAAGGAGCCGTCGAGCGCCGCTAAGCTGTTCGGCGAAGCCAACCAGGCGCGTCGCTCGGGCGATATCGGTCGCGCTGCGGGCCTGTATCACCTGTTGCAGGACCAATTCCCGGGCTCGCCCGAAGCCGATTTGTCGCGCGTCACGCTGGCGCTGTTGCTGCTAGATAGCGGCGACGCCAAGGGCGCGCTGAGCGGTTTCGAACGGTACCTGGCCGGCTCCTCGCGCGGTCTCGAGGCGGAAGCCTTGGTGGGGCGCGCGCGGGCGCTCGGGCGTTTGGGCCGGCGGGATCAAGAAGCCGTGGCCTGGCGCGAGGTGCAGCGCAAGTACCCGCGCTCCATCTACGGCCGGCAGGCGAACGAGCGGCTGGCTGCGTTGGGTCAGCCGTGAAACCCATGATCGTGGCCCTGGTCGGGGCGCTGGCGCTTTTGGCACCTTCGGCGGCTGCGGCGGCAGAAGACGACACGAGCGCCGGTCCGGCGCAGGGCCGCGTGGTCGAGATCCGGGTGAGCGGAGATGCGGCGGCGCTCTCGCGTGTGAAGCTGACGGCGCGCGAGCTACTGCTACGGCTCGACGTCACGCCCGTCATCAAAGCCATCGACGAGCCGGTGACCGCGGCGACGGAGACGACGCCGCTCGTCATTGCCTACGTCGACTTGCTGCGAGTGACGGCGCCCAGCATTCAGATCGAAGACGGTACGACGCACGAAGAGCTCACGCGTCGCGAGCTGAACGACGTTTCGTCGCTGGAGACCGGCGTCGAATCGGTGCTGCACGTGCTGTACCTGGCGGTGGAGTCCAAGCTGCAAGTCGGGCTCGAGCGCCCGGCGCCGCTCTTGCCGGCTGCGCCCGAAAAGAGACCGACACCGCCCCCGGAGCGAGCCAAGCCGCCGCAGGGCGCGCGCTTCGGGCTCGACGTGGGCCCGCTGCTGCGCTTGAGCGCGTTGGGCGACGGTCGCTTCGTACCCGGCGGTGGGCTGGGCGTGGAGCCGCGCGCCGACTTTGGTCGCACGCAAGCCGGCTTGATGGTGACGGCCGCCCTGCACGGCACGAGCGAGCTGCGCTACCAACAAGGCAGCGCCGACGTACGACCGCTACAGGTGCGCGTCGTGCCGATGGTCGACTGGCTGATTTCGCGCGATATGTCTGCGGCGGGGGGCGTCGGCGGCGGGCTGGATTCGCTGATGGTAACGCCGGTGCAGCCGCCGGAGCAGGGCATGGCTGCGCCCTCGCAAACCGCGATCGATCCGATTTTGACGGCGTTTTTGGGCGTGCGCATGCCGATCTCGGGCCGCGCGTTTTTGGCGGCGCTGGCGTCGCTGGACTACGATCTTGCGCCCACGTCGTTCGTGGCGCACCGGGGTCCCATGAGCGAGGAGCTGCTGGCGCTGCCGCGCTGGCGAGGCGGGTTCACGTTGGCGCTCGACTTCACTCTCGCGGGTGAACGTCGCTTCAGCAAGGCGGCGTTCGAGCCATGAGGCAAGGCGCGCTGTTGGCAGCGGCGCTGGCTGCGCTGGTCGCGGCCTGCGAGGGGCGTGAGCTGTCGGTGTTCGATGTGCCCGCGATGGTGGGCGGTAGCTCGTCGCAGGCCGGCGCAGCGGGCGCGGGCGACCCGGGCGGTGGCGCGGGCGGCTCGGGCTCGAACGGCGCGAGCAACGACGTGGCGGGCTCGGCAACCGCCGGCTCCGTCGCGGTGGCGAGCGGTGGTGGCGGTACCAGCAGCGCTCTGCCTCAAGGTGGTGGCGCCGGAGGCGTGCCTCCCGGCATGATGATGCCGCAGCCCTGCCAGACCGACGACGATTGTCAGGGCTGGATTTGCGACAAGCCCGGTTGCGACGCGACGGACGGCTTTTGCAAGCCCTACCCGCCGTTCTGCGACCCCACCCCCAGACCAGTGTGCGGTTGCGACGGCGTTACTTATTGGAACGACTGCATCCGCCTGCAGGCACGCGCGCGGCTCGCAGCGTCCGAGCAATGCTTCGACACGGCTTGCACTTGCGAGGTCGGCAGCGACTGCAAAGTGCCGGGTGCGACGTGCGGGCACCTGCTGCCGCCCAACGCGATGTGCGGTCATGCCATGGGCGCGTGCTGGGTGTTACCCAGCGAATGTGACCCTGCCGCCGATCCGAAGCGCTGGCACGAGTGCAAACCAGCGGATGGCGCGACGCCTCAGTGTGTCGACACCTGCACCGCGATCAAAGCCGAGCACTCCTACGCCGAGCTCCACCGCGGCGACCCCTGCCCCTGAGGCTCACTGCGTCGTTTGGTTGGCGCCGCGACCGGGGTAGGGGCGGGCTTGTTTGACGAACAGGTGGGCCTTACCGTCGGTTTGGTCCATGTCGTCGAATTTGAATTCGACGTCCATGGCGTACCAGTCTTTGTTGCCGGATTTGGGGCCGTAAGCGGCGGAAAAACGCTCGTGGATGGCGTTCAGCGCCACGCCGAGCTCATGCGTTTGCGTGGTGTCCAGCACGGTTTCGCCGTCAGGCACGAGGTTGCTGTGCGCGATGAAGGTGACGGGCTGGTTGGGGTTGCTGAAGAAGTAGAGGAACGAGTCGCTGGTGACCCCGGGCGGCGGGTGCACGACCTCGGCGTCGCCGCCCCATTGCACGTTGACGTAGAACGCGGGCTCGATGCCGGCGACGTCGAAGGGGTTGTTGGTGACGGCGACACCGTTGGCTTCTTCGGCCGGGAAGTTGTGGTGGACGAGCAGCGCCATGCCGACGCTGTGGTGATCGATACCGTAGAAGCTGCGCTCCTCGAAGGTGCGGAACAGCCAGATGCTGGCCCAGGTTTTGCGGACGGCGTCGAGCACGCTGTCCCAATTCGACGGATCTCCGGTTTGTGATTCGTAGCAGCCAGCGCACGGGAAGCCGTCGAGGTCTTCGCTGTTGGTGCTGGTGCGGAAGCGCATGGTGAGGCCCGGGTAGTCTTTGGCAAGCTTGGCTTTGAGCGCCGCCTGAAAGTCGGCATTCACGGGCGCTGCTTGCATGTCTGCGCGAAGCTTGGCCAGCTCGTCTTCGCGCACGGCCGGGTCGGCCACGAAATCTTTGTCCGAAAGCAGCGCGTCGACGCGGTCGAACAGGCCGTTTTCGGTCATGAATTGGTTGTAGTAAAAGACCGGTACCGCAAACGCCTTGGGCGTCGGCACGTCCTTGGTCTTCGCCAAAATCGAATATTGCGCGGCCTTGCCGCCCCAGGCGCGCACCGACTCTTTGATGGCGTCGCGCAGTGAGACGCCGTCCGGCTCGGGTGTCACGTCTTCGATATCCGTCAGCTCGGTGATGTCGAAATTGAGCTCGGGCAACACCACCGGCGTCGGCTTGTGATCCGCCCAATAGGTCTCCGCGTCGTCCGCCGAGACTTCTTCCGCGGACCAGTCGCTGGGGCCGACCGTGAATTTGACCCATTTGCCGTCGAGCGCGCGCAGCTTTTCGTTTTCGAATGCGCCGCGCAGGCCCATGTTCGGCGTGTGCCGGTTCTGCGAGAGCACGTTCACGTGTGACAGCGGAGTCTGAAATTCCTCCGTGATGAGCCCGGCGACGACCGAGATGTCGTTCGGTGCTTCGTCCAGCACGGCAATGTCTTCGTAGCCGAGGTACTCGCTGTCGAGCTCGGCGGCCTTGGCGAAATGGACGCGCCCGATGGTGCTGCCCAGCGTGAGGGGCTGGTAGTCGATCTGCGCGTACAGCTCGCTGGTGGTGATGACTTGCACGCTGTCATCGAGCTTGTCGGCCACCTTTTGGATGGCGAGCGAGGTGGGGTGAAACTTGAGAATGGGGCCAAAATAGCTGGCTTTTGCGATCGCCTGATACAGCTTCGTGATCATCGCTGCGGAGGCGGTGTCGTAAGGAGACAGCTCCAGCGCCCACACGCCCGGACCCTCGTAGTAGCTCACCGCGCCGAGGATGAAGCGGCGATCGGGCCGGTAGTATTCGCTGGCCTCGAAGCTCGACAGGTCGGCCACCAGCGGTAGGTCGCCACCCGAGAGGTGCGTGCTGACGAACTCGTAGTGGATCTGAAAGCGCGTGCTGTTCTGGAAGTAGAGGGCGTCGCTATCTCGCGTATCGAGCACGACCTTGGCCGAGGTCGCGCCGGGCAAGCTCGCGTCGAGCGGCGCGGAAGCCAGCGCGTCGAAATCGGCCTTGCACTGGATGTCGCTCAATGAGTCGGGCACGTCGTCGGCGTCGATTTGGCACTTGCCTTCCGTCACCGTAATCGTCGCCTCGCCGCCGGCGCCAGCGTTGTTGCCGGAGCCGGTCGGAGCATCGTGGTCGCTGCACGCGAGCGCGCAGCACAAGCCGAAGAACAGAGAGACTGCGAATCCAGAGCTGACTTTCACGGGTTTCTCACGGGGTTAATGCGAAACAGTAGATGCCGCCGTAGCCGCCGCCGTCGCCCACGCTTTGCGTGCCGTTGGCGCCAGGAGGGCCCATTTCGATCACGAACGCGCCCGGCGCGCAGCCGGCTTCGTTGAGCGCGCTCATCCAGTTGTTGCCGCTGCCGTTCATGCCGCCACCGGGGCCGCTGCCGCCCGGACCGCCGCCGCCGCCCGGACCACCTTGCCGTGGCCAGGAATGACCGCAGCGCGGCGTGCCGTCGCCGCCGACCGCGCTCGTCCAGTCGTTGCAGGTGAAGCCTGCATCGCTGCTGAATAGCGCACCCTGGTCGTTCGTGCCTGTCAGAAAGTCGTGGTTGTCTACTTCACCCGAAGCGTCCGGCGCGTGGTTGGGCACTCCGTCTTCGTTCGGCAAGTCGTTGACGATGGCGGAGTCGGCGCCGGTGGGGCGCTCCGTGGCCAGATCGGTCTTGTTTTGCGCGAGCAAGCGGCCGGTGCGGTCGTACCACGGACCTTCGCCCACGCGGTCGATGGCGTTGACGGGCATGCCGTCTTCACCGGCGGTTGCGCTCAAGAAGGCGCGCCAGGTCTTGCCGTTGCCCGGCATGCTCTTCTCGGCGATGGTCGTGCAAATCTTGTCTGCGCCGCGCAAACCCGCGCCGTCACCCGTCTCGCCGAAGCGCAAATCCCCGCCAAAACCGTCCTCGTTGCCGGAAAGCTCGCGCATCGCCTTCAGGCTGGTGACAAAGAAACTGAACTTGTCCGTCGTAGGTTGAGCGCCGCTGCCGCTCCCGCCGCTGCCCGAGCCATTGGAGTCGCGTCCGCCCGCGGTGGTGGCGCCGCTGCCGCTGCCGGCGACGTTGGCGTCGCTGCCTCCGGCGCTCTGCTCCGGGCTTGCCTCGTTGATGTCGCTGTTGGTGCTGCCGCACCCCAGGGAAAGAGGTGCGAGACCGAGCGTGATCACAATCAAGGCTTTTGACTTGGACATCGAGCACACGTCTCCCGTGCGGCGTCGCCGCGCAAAGGTAAGCATCAGCTCTGGAGCGAAGCGTTCGCGCGCCGTCGCCTAAGTTGTTCGTTTACTGGCAGGTCGAATCGGTAGTGCGGCAGGTCTTGCCGCTCGGACAATCTTCGTCGGTCGTGCAGGATTCGACGCCTTTGATGGTGACGTAGCGCTCGGCGCGCGACGAAACCTCGAGCCGCACGAGACCGGGTTGAATCTGCGTGGTGTCGAGCGATTGCCGCATCAAGACGACGCTCGGGTAGCCGGCGACGCCCAGGCCGATCAGCTCGCTCATCATGTCCGCGGAGAGGGTGAGCGAACCAGTATCGTCGGTGGTGCACTCGATCATGCCGCGGATGCCGCCGTGGTGACTGATGTCGAGCTTGATGTAAACCTGCGACGCCTTCGGATCCTCCGCGGCGTCCCAAGTCAGCTCGAAGGCCTTACCCGTATCGAGCTCGAAGTCGGTGGTGGTGACATGAAGCGGATCCACGCCCTTGGCGGACAAGTCGAACGCTTCGTAGTCGCCGCCGCTGGCTTGCACCTTGATCTCGTCGCCGGCCGCGAACGCCGGGTAGGCAAAGGTGGTGCCGGCCGGTGGCTGATAGTTCTTGGCGATCTCTTTGAGTGTGAGGGTGGCGCCGCCAGTGCTCAGGTTGACGCCGCTCAGCACGACGTCGCCGACGCTGTGGCTCGTGGGATACGCCTGGCATCTATCATCGGCCACGCATACGTCCGAGCCGCAGCCATCTGCGCAGAACGGGGCCCTGGGCGTCTCGAGCTTGCAGTCGCCTTCTTGCTTGGTGGTCGTCCACACCACGTTGGACGGGATCGGCCCGTCTCCCACGGCGCCCACGACCTTGGTGATGCCGGCGGTGTCGTCCTTTTCGTCTTCCAGCCCTTGGACCTGGAAGGTGCCGACGATCTGGTCCGGGAAGGTGTCGGTGCCGCTTCCGGCGTTGCCCTTGCCGGCGGTGGAGGTCCCGGCCGACGAGCTGCCGGCGGCGTTGCCGGAGCCGCTGCTGCCGCCCGTTGCGGCGTCTCCGCCGTCGCCGTTGCTGGAGCAGGCCGCCAGCCCGACCAGCCACACTGCAACGAACGCGAGGCCGGAGAATTTGCGAAGTGGTTGCTGAGTCGTCATCTGTTCGTCGGGATTCACGCTGTCGGGACCGATTGTCGGGGAAAGCGATCAATACCGGCCCCGAAAAAGGTGGCAAATCATCGCGCATCATCCGGCGGGGTGAACGTCTTCGGGGCAAAAAGCCTCGAGGTTACTCGGCTAATTCGCTCGCTCGAGGTACGCGACGCGTCTACGCTCTTTCAGGTGGGTAATCTGGTGAACATGGCCCCCATCTCGCCCCGCTCGGTGTTGATCGTGGAGGACGACGACGACTCACGCGAAATGCTGGGTGAGCTGGTCACGGCTTTCGGCCACCGTCCGTTGCAGGCAGCCAACGCGGATGAAGCTCTTGCGCAGGCTCGCGAGCAAAAGCCGGACTTTGCGCTGATCGACATCGGTTTGCCCGAGGTCGACGGCTGCGAGCTCGCCCGCCGTTTGCGCCTGGCGATGGTCGAGGTGCCGGGGCTCCAAACGCGCCTGGTTGCGCTTACCGGCTATTCCGATGGCGCGATGCGCGAGAGCGCCGATGCGGCGGGCTTCGATGCCTACATGGTCAAACCGATCCTGCCCGAAGCGCTCGAGGCGCTGCTGAGCGCCTGATGGAAGTGGGCGAGCTTTTGGCGCGCTTGGACCAGCTGCGCGCTGCCGAGCGCCGAGCAGTGAGCGCGCGTATGGTTTCGGTGGCGGGCCATTTGATTGGTACCCCGCTCAACGTCATCGCCGGGCGCGCGGCGCTCATCCGCACCAACCCGGCGCCGGAAGCGGTCGAAGAGAACGTGCGCCGGATCGAAGAACAGGTAGAGCGGCTGGCGCAGCGTATCCGGCGATTGATCGACTACTTCGGCATGGTCGAGCCCGCCGCCGTGCCGCAGAGCGTGGGCGAGCTGTTCGAGACGTGGGCCATGCTCTACGTACCGATGGCCCAGCACCTCGGCGTGGAGCTGCGCTTCAGCGCGCAGGGGGTGGAGCCGTGCCGAGTCGAAAGCGCGCTGGCCTCGCTCGTGCTCACCACGCTGCTGTCCTTGGGCCTGCGCACCACCGCCGCTGGGGACGCCATCGAGGTGCGCGCCATCGAGCATGGTCCCAAGACCGTACGGTTCGAGCTGGCTCTGCCCGGCCTGCCAGAGCCACCAAAAAACTTCGAGCGTTTCGACCCCCCCGAGCACGGCCAGAGCTACGACGCCGGCGCGCTCGAGACGCTGTGGACCTGCCTGGGGCTGGCTCGGCGGGCGGGTGGCGCGCTCAACGCAGTCAAAGCCGAGTCGGGTCGCGGAGTGACGATTCGCTTCGAGTGCGCGCACGGCTGATGCTGCGCGCACCACGAAGGGGAGCGGTTACTTCACGCTCATCCAAACGTCCCAGAACGTCTTGTTGGAGACGTTGAACTTGCCGCCGCCGTTGCCGTGGCCGTCGCCCGGCCCGACGCAGAACAGCACCGGATTGTTGGGGCAGCCCTGCTTCCACACGGTGCAGATGGGGTTGTCGGGGTAGGGCTCGCTGGCCATCGCGTCGCAACCGTTGGATGCGATCAAACGATCGCGCGCGCCCCACACGCCGATTTGAAAGCCGTTGGCGTCCTTCTTGTCGGCGGGGTTCGTCGTGTCGTTCTCGCCGCTGTAGAAGATGCCGGTGGCGGGCGCGCCCATCATGCCTTCGCATTTGTAGCCGTCGATGATCTCCTTCTTGAGGCCGCCGGCGGCGGTGCCGATGCCCCGGATACGCTTACCCATCGCGCAGGCGAGCACGTTGGAGAGCCAACCGCCGCTGCTGTAGCCTGAGACGAACACCTTGCCGGCGTCGGTGCAGTACTTGGCCTGCACCTCGTCGAGAGCTTGCGTGAAGTACGGCACTTCGGGCGAGGGGAAGCTGCCGGTGCTGAAGCAGCTGCTCTTTTGCAGCAAGAAGACGTGAATGGCGTCGTTCTTGATCTGGTCCATCATCGGGGTGCCTTCCACGTTGGAGGCGCCGCAGCCGGGGCCCCAGAATACGAGCGGGTAGGCGCGCGTGTGGTCGTAACCGACGGGCAAGCGCACGAAGTACTTGCGCGCGGCGAACATCGCTTGCTGATCAGCCGGAAGGTTGGCGACCATGATGTCGCGCGTCAGCCAGGTTTGCGGTGCTTCTCCGGGGTCCGGCGCCATGCAGCCCATGGTTGGTTGCGGGCCGACCGGATCGCTCATGCCCGTGCCGCCCGCGCCGGCGCTGCTCGAGCCGCCGGCGTCGCCGCCACTACCCGCGACGGGTGCGCTACCGCCTGCGCTCGTGCCGGCGGCCATGCCCGCCGTGCCGGCGGTCGCGTCGGTTCCGCCCACTGGCAGCACGCTGCTGCCGCCGGCGCCACCGCTCGCCGAGCCTGACTGGTTGTTGTTGCTGGGGGCGCCACCCACATCGTTCCCTGGATCCGCAGGTGCCGAGCACATGAGCGTGAGAGACGAAAGTAACAGCGTAGATAGACGAGCAACGACGCGCATTTGGCAGAATGAGTGTCCGGTTCCACTCGGCTCATGTGCCGTTCGCAACAGCGATGATGATGGACCGGTCACCTGTCAGGAAAGTTACGGCACGACCGCAGCCGGCCGCATTTTTCGAGCTAAACCGGGGAATGTAGGTGGCTATCTTGCGCATCCACTCGGACAGGTGTGCTCGTCGTTAAAGGTACTTGTATGCAGTCATCACAGGCCTCGTTGTTGCGCTCGTTCGTTGCCTCGTTGTTGGGCTCGGCTCTGCTGACGCTCGTTGCGTGTAGCTCGGAAGACGCGCCTGGCGGCGCCGTGGGGGGCGCAGCAGGTCTAGGTGGCAGCGCGAGTGGTGGCGGCGGCGGCGCTGCGGGTAGCGCAGGCTCGCAAGCCGTGGCTGGTACTGGTGGCAGCGTGACGACAGCCGGAACGGGTGGTGGTGGTGCCGGCGGCGCAGCGGGTGGTGTTGGGGGCTCAGCGGGTGGTGGTGGGGGCGCAGGTAGCGGTGGTGGTGGTGGTGGTGGTGGTGGTAGCGGGGGCAGCGGTGGTAGCGGCGGTTCGGGCGGTATGCCTCCGTACAATCCGTGCCCGACCAACGGCGACCCGTGCCGCATCATGCCCCTGGGTGATTCGATCACCGACGGCGCAGGCTCGTCGACGGGCGCGAGCTACCGGCTCGAGCTGTTCCGGCTTGCCCTGAAAAATAACCAGAAGATCGTGTTCGTGGGCTCGCACACGAGCGGCCCCGACATGGTCGACAACGTGCCGTTTCCAAAAGATCAAGAAGGGCACAGCGGCTGGACGATCGACGACGGCGGCGGCCGCTCCGGGCTCTACCCCAAGGTCATCGATTGGCTGAACAACGCCAATCCGAGCAAGGCGCTGCCACACATCGTGACGCTGATGATTGGCACGAACGACACCGACTTGCAGCTCGATTTGCCGAATGCCCCGATGCGCCTGGGCCTGTTACTGGATCGCATCAGCACTACGGCGCCGAACGCGCTGATCGTCGTCGCGCAAATCGTGCCGACCACCGACGACGGCCAAAACCCGCGCGTGCAAACTTTCAACGCTGCGATTCCGGGCCTCGTCAAGTCGCGCGCCGATGCTGGCAAGCACATCACGATGGTCGACATGTACAGCGCGTTCACCAAGAATCCGAACTTCAAGACCGAGTACATGAACGACAAGCTGCACCCGAAAGACGCCGGCTACGTCGTCATGGCCAACACCTGGTACGACGAGATCGGCAGCTTGCTGAAGTGAGCTGCGCCGACGGTCCGTCGTAAAACTTGGCGATATCTCGCGCCGTTTGTTGGTTGGAGTCCGCCGTCAGGCGGGCGCCGTTGTGATCTGGATTGCGTGGCGAGGCCGTTTCGCTCCAGGCGAGGCCCAGCCAAGGCGCGCGAGTGCACCGCTTTGGCCCGCGAAATGCTTTAAAAGTCCTTGCTTTGGTGAGTGACGGCACGAGCGTCAGGTGGCGCAGCTGATAGCAGGGCAATTTGCCGCACTCCGGGGAGACGCAAGTTTCGGGACGGCCGGCCGTGTTTGGGGGGGTGACGACACTGTCTGCTCCCCCCAGCGGCGGCGCGACCGCACGCCTGATGCGCCGTGCTCACGCCGTGGCCCGACTGCGGCACCCCAACTTGGTGCGCATGCTGTTGTTGCCAGGTGGTGCCGGCTTCTCTCCCGTCCTCGGCAGCGCCAACCGGCTTTCGGACTTCACGTTGCCGGTGGGCACTTTCAAGCGCTTCGATCTCGAGCAGGTCGTGCGCTTGATGCTCGACGTGCTGAGCGGCTTGTCGGCTCTGCACGAGGTCACGAGCGACGCCGAACCGTTCGTTCACGGATCCGTGGCGCCGCAGCACATCTACATCGACGAGCACGGTACCGCGCGGTTGGTGCCGCTGCTGCCTGCGCATTTTTCCGCCAATGCCAAGCTGGAGCGCACTGGCTACGTGGCGCCCGAGCGGCTGCTGGGTAAGCCCGCCGATGCGCGCGCCGACGTGTTCAGCGTGGGCGTGATGCTGTGGGAGGCGCTCTCCGGACAGCGACTTTCGGCGGACGGCTCGCTTACGTGCTTGCTCACGCCAGGCCAAAAGCCGCCAAGCTTTCAGTTGTCGTCGCGGCTGCGTTGGGCCGAGCCGCTGCGCGCGGTGGTACAGCGCGCGATCGCGGTGGAGCCGGAGGCTCGCTTTGCCAGCGCGCTCGAGCTCAGCCAGGCGATCGAGCGAGTTGCCGCACGGCAGCTGGCGCGCGTCGACGGTGACGCTTGGCAAGAAGAAGCGCCCACCCCCGTCTTTCAGCCGCGTTTGCACCTGGCCACGCTGCGCCCCTCGACGCCGCCACCCGCCGTGCTCACGCTACCGCCCGACATCGGAGTGCAAGCCAGCAAGGCGCCGAGCGAGCGCGCCGTCGTAGCCAGCGTGACTCCGAATGACGAGCTGCACGAAGCCGTGGCGCCGCGGCGGCGCGGTCGCGCTCTGGCGTTGGCCGTGGGGGCGCTGGCGGTCGGTTTGGTGGCGGCGCTCGTTCCTGGTCGGATCCGGCAGTTACCGAGTTGGGCGCAGCTCAAGGCAACGGCTGCAGGCGCACCGGCTGCGGCGGCCGCGCGCTTCGAGCAGCTTCCGCCCCTGGCGCTGCCGCCGCGCTCTGCTGCTTCGGCGAAGGTAGCCGCTCCGGTGGCTGAATCGGCAGCGACCACGGCGCGGCCATCAGCAGCCGCCGCGCCGTCGGCAGCACCATCCGCATCGGCGACGGAGCCGAAAAAGCCGGCTGCTGCCGTGCCCCGGGCGCCGCTGCCCGTCCCGAAAGCTGTCGGCAAGCCGCGTGAGCGCCGGGAAGACTACGGCATCTGAGTTAGGCTGCCGGCCGGCATGGCCCAAAGCTCTTCATCGCAGACCGGCGTCGTCATCGTCGGTGAGCGCAACGAGCCCATTCACGACCTGTATCATTTGTGGCTCCGCACCACCTGGCCACGCGCGCTGCTGCTGATCGCCAGTGCCTACCTGAGCGTCAACGCGCTGTTTGCCGTCGTTTACATGCAGGTGGGTGGTGTCGCCAACTCGCGCGGCGACTTCTTCGATTCGCTCTTCTTCAGCATCGAGACCATGGGCACGATAGGCTACGGCGAGATGGCGCCCGCCACGCGCCCGGCGCACGCGGTCGTGATGGTCGAATCGGTGCTCGGCCTGATCTTGATCGCGCTCGCGACCGGGCTCATCTTCGCCAAGTTTTCGCTGCCGATGTCGCGCCTGGCGTTCTCGCAGAAGGTGACCATTTCACCCATGAACGGCGTGCCCACGCTGACGCTGCGCTTGGGCAACCAGCGCTCGAACATCATCGCCGAGGCGCGCATTCGCCTGGGCCTGGTTCGCACGGAAGTCACGCAAGAGGGCATGACGCTGTATCGCCTGCAAGACCTGGCGCTGGTGCGCGACACCTCGCAAGCCCTGCAGCGGTCTTGGATGGTCATGCACACCATCGACGAAAAGAGCCCACTGTTCGGCATGACTCCGGAGCTCATGGCCAAGCACGAAGTGGAGCTACTGGCGAGCGTTACGGGGACGGACGACACGTCACTGCAGCCGGTGCACGCTCGCTATCGCTACGTCGACACCGACATCGTTTGGGGCGCGCGGCACGCCGACATTTTGCGAGAGCTGCCGGACGGCATGATCGAGATGGACGTGCGCAAGTTCGACGACCTCGTGGCGACCGAGCCCACGCCTAATTTTCCCTACCCGGTCGCGCGATAAATTTCGAAACGGAGGTATCCAGTGAACTTAGAAGAGCTTCGAGCCGCCCAGGCCCCCCTCAAGGCACGTTACAAGACCGAGCCCGCTGCGGCGCTCGTCACCTTGCACCGCCAGGGTAGCGTCGACGTCCCCGCGCAAATCTGCAACGTGAAGACGCACCTGGGCATCACGCCCGCCGGTCTCCACCCGGCGACCGGCGGAGACGGCGAGAGCGCCTGCTCCGGCGACATGCTGCTCGAAGCGCTGGCCGGCTGCGCTGGGGTCACGCTCGGTGCCGTCGCCACGTCCATGGGCATCACGGTGCGCAGCGGCACCATCACCGCCTCCGGCGAGATCGATTTCCGCGGCACCCTCGGTGTTTCTCGCGAGGCCCCCGTCGGCTTCAAAAACATCACGCTCGCGTTCGACCTCGACACCGACGCCGCCCCCGAAAGCCTCGCCAAGCTGCTCGAGCTCACTGAGCGCTACTGCGTCGTCTATCAAACGCTCAAGAATCCGCCGGAGCTGCGTCGCTAGCTCGCCGTCGCGGTTTGCGTTACGGACCGCAAGCGACGTCGAGCTTGCCGGTTGCGCTGGTGCACATTTCGGGGCGGATGTCGGGCAGGCCGTCGTTGGGGTTGTTTTTGGCGAGCTTCAGGTCTTCTTCCGGCAGGCAGCTGGGAGTGTTGGCGCAGGGATAGGTGGTCTCTTGGTTCCACTTGTAGAAGCGGAACCAGTCGTACTGGCCGGCGATGGGGTACACGTTGAGCGCCGGGTCGCCGCCGCCCAAGTCCTTGGTCGGGAAGATCCAGAGGTTCATCACGATCTTGGTCGAGAGCTTCGGGATCGGCAGGCTATTCTTGCCGACGTTGTCTTGCTTGACGCGGATCAGCGTGCCGTCGACGTACCACTTGACCGACGTGGGGAGCCATTCGAAGGCGTACGTGTGGTAGTCGGCTTGCGTGTCGAATCCGGCCGGGATTGGCTGCGCGGCGTCGCCGCCGAACGGGTAGTTGCGCGCCGACTCTTCAATGCCGCCGTTCCACGTGCGCGTGCCGGGCTCGGCCGTGATCAGGTTGGTGATGAACGAGTTTTGCGGAGACGCCTGGACCTCGATGTCGATCTCGCGCCAATTGAGGTAGGCGGGCGTGCGGTACGCGAACATCGTGAAGATGTAGTTCGATGCCTGGGGCGGCGCCTTCATGCGCACTTCGTAGCGGCCGTAGCGGAAGTTGTTGTAAATTGTGCGAAATTCGCCGCTGGAGAGCGGGCGATCGGCGACGTTGTCGGCAGCCGCGAACGAGTAGCCGCCGAGCTGCGGTGTCTCGGTCACCTTCAGCACCATGCTGCCGTTCTCGAAGGTGATGTTGTCTTTGACCATGCGCGCGTTGCCGTCGCCGAGCGAAGTGTCGCTCCACGTCCAAATCGGATCGGCATCCAGGTCGAGCGGGGCGTTGAACTCTTCGATCAGGTACGGCGTGAAGTCGCCGACGCTCGGGTACTGTGTGTTCGGATCGGGATGACCGTAGATGCCGCGCGCATCGGGCATCGGCGGCTGACGCGGGCCCGAGCCGCTCGTGCCGCCGATGCCACCGACATTGCTACCGCTGCCGGCACTGCCTCCGGCGCTGCTGCCAGCGCTCGCACCGCCGCTACCCGCGCTGCCACCGAGATTCGGGTCGACGCTGCCGCCAGTTCCGGCACTGCCGGCCACCACCGAGGAACCTGCCATCGCGCTCGAGCCGCCAGCGGCGGCTCCGCTCGCAGCGCTCGAGCCGCCGACCGTGCCACCGCTACCTGTGTCGTTGTTGGGAAAGTTGTTGGGCGGATTGCCGGCACCACCATCGAACCCGCATGCGGCGACTGCCGCCGCCACACCTGTCAAGAGCGTCCAACCGACCAGGCTATTGCGCATCAGTTCCTCAGCGCTCAGGTGTCTGGTCGTGCCGCCCCTGATCGAACTTTGTAGCAGGCGTGGCTACGTTCACTCACCCTCGTATCTCGAACAATCAGCCCGAATCGCGGGTTCACAACCACCTAGGGACATGCCGTTGCAGTGTGACCGGATCTGGTTACGCCCCGGCACCCCCGCGCCTCTCGCAACTGAGATCTTGGATTGGGTCCCCAATCCAAGTGGTGCGGTGGGGACGGGTTAAAAGCGGCCTGGGCGGTTTCCCGCCCGCCTTGTTGGATTGGGTCCCCAAGTCGAGCTGGAGGCGCGCGAGGGGACCTGTGAGGGTTCGGTTAGTTTGGAGATGCCGTTCAGTGCGGCGTTCAGCGCGGCGTCCGATTACTTCGTGCCGAAGAGGCGGTCGCCAGCGTCGCCCAGGCCCGGGATGATGTAGCCGTGGTCGTCGAGGTGCGAATCGATGGACGCGGTGTAGATGTGCACGTCCGGGTGTGACTCGGCCATGTTCGCGATGCCTTCTGGCGCGGCGAGCAAGCACACGAATTTAATCGAGCGCGGGGACGACGTCTTCACGCGGTCGACGGCGGCGACGGCGCTGTTGCCGGTGGCGAGCATCGGGTCGACGACGATCACGTCGCGGTCCGACATCTCGCCTGGCAGCTTGAAGTAGTATTCGACGGCGCCGAGCGTCTCCGGATCGCGGTACAGGCCGATTTGGCCGATGCGCGCGGCCGGGAGAATCTTGAGCATGCCTTCGACCATGCCCGTACCGGCGCGCAAGATGTTGAGCAGCACGACCTTCTTGCCCTCGATCAGCGGCGCGCGCATCTTGGCCAGGGGCGTCTCGATCTCCTGGTAAACGAGCGGCAAGTCGCGCGTCACCTCGTAGCCGAGCAGCATGCTGATCTCGGACAGCAGCGTGCGGAACGAGTTGGTGCTGCGGTCCTTCTGGCGCAAGAGCGTCAGCTTGTGCTGCACCAGCGGGTGATCGATGACCGTTACTTTTTGGCTCATGGAAATTCCCTCAAAATACGGTGCCGTCGCTGTCGATGCGCAGCGGCGGGCCGCCGTCTGCCCGCAGCTCCTTGGCGATGGCGCGACCCGCGCGCCAGCTGCCGCCTTCCAATACTTTCGCGAGCGGTAGTTGCTCGGCGCTGAGACCGAGCCGTGAGCGCACCTGCTCGGCCAATATGTCGAGCAGCGCTACCGTGAGGGCTCGCCATTCGATGACGAGCTCGGACGATACCGCGTGCTCTAGCTCCACGGCACGCGGCTCGACCAGCGAGAGTACGCCCGCGTCCAGGAACAAACCGCCGTTGCGGTACTCGGGCAAGCCCGTGAGCTCCTCCAAGGCGTCGATCGTGACGCCGGCCGCTTCGAGCGGCTCGAGCAAGGAGTAGCTGAGCCACTGCGACAGCTTGTGAAAGGGCACCAGACCAAAGCGGCCGTGGCGCCACACGTCGCCCAGCGGCTTGCCCGCCAGCTTCTCGCGGCCGGGCCAAATCGGTCCGAGCGCGCGCAGTACGGCGTCGAGCACGGCCGTTGCCGGCAAATGGCCGTCTACGGCTTGCCGCTTCAGGAAGACGCCCAAATCGCCGAGGCGTGGCTGCGGCGAGGAGAAGTAGGCGGGCGTCGATTTCACGACCTCGCCCAGCTGCCGCAGCAAGCTCGCGCGCCCCGCGACGCCCGGTAGCGGGTTCGAATCACTGACTTGAAATGCGCTCGCCAGCCGCACGCCATCGAAGTTAGCGAGCCCTTCTCCATCGGCGAAGCTGCCGTGCTGGCTCGAAAGCGCGCCCGACATGAACAGGTGGTAGCTCGCCACTGCGAGCCCTTCCGAGCGCGCGTAGCTCTTGCCGCCGGGCTCACGGTACTGCCAGGTCGGGCCGGCACCGGCATCGAGCAGCACGCTGGTGATGACGAGCTCCGTCGCGGCGCGCAGCTGGTCGTCGACGGATAGCTCTGCGAGGCCTTTGAAGAAGCGCGCCAGGCGCGGCACACCGCCGACATCGAAATGGCGGTAGCGACCGTGGTACGGAATCGCCGTCACGTCGGGATACAGCTCGCGGGTGATCGCGATTACGCGCTCTGCCACCGCGGGCAGCGCCGCCTCGTTCAGCCGAAGATGCGCGAGATTCCCGGCTCGCGCGGCGGCCAGCACCAGGCCCGCTTTGGCGCGAATGGCGGGCGTGCTCAACAAATAGTCGTAGCTCTCGGCGCTGGCTTCAGCCATCCAACTCGCGACCCTTGGCCTTGGCCAGCTCGTTGCCGTCCGGCACGGCACCTTCGGTGAAGTAGCCGGCCGCCATCTTGGCATCCATCTCGACGCGCGCGTCTGGAGGTATCAGCTCGTCGGGGATCGGAACGCGCTCCACGATTTGGATGCCGGCACGCGTTACCGCGTCGTGCTTCATGTTGCTCATCGACACGAAGCGGTCGATTTTGGTGATGCCGAGCCAGTGCAACGTGTCCGGCATCAACTCTTGAAAGCGCATGTCTTGCACGCCCGCCACGCACTCTGTCCGGGCAAAGTACTGCGCGGCGCTGTCTCCGCCGACCTGGCGCTTGCGCGCGTTGTACACCAAGAACTTGGTCACTTCGCCGAGCGCGCGCCCCTCTTTGCGGTTGTACACGATCACGCCGCTGCCACCAGCCTGTGCGGTGCGCACACACTCTTCGATACCGTGAGTCAAATACGGGCGGCAGGTGCAAATATCCGAGCCAAACACGTCGGAGCCGTTGCACTCGTCGTGCACCCGCACGGCGAGCGGCTTGCTCACGTCGGGAATGCTCGAGACATCGCCGAACATGTAAACCGTGGCGCCGCCGATCGGTGGCAAGAACACCTCGAGATCGTTGCGCGTCACCAGCTCCGGAAACATGCCGGCGGTGTGCTCGAACAACGTGCGTCGCAGGTCCGATTCGGAGCAGCCGAAGCGAGCCGCGACGCCGGGCAGGTACCACACGGGCTCGATCGCGGCTTTCGTCACCACGATGGCGCCGCCCGGTTTCAGGATCTTGCCGTCTACCTTCAAGCGCCCGGCTTGCACGGCGTCGGCGAGCTCCGGCATCTGGATGTGCGCGCGCGTCACCGCAATGGTCGGGCGAATGTCGTAGCCCTGCTCGAAGTACGACTTGAAGACTTCGCTCACTACCGCGCCCCACGGATCGATCGAAACGATCTTGTTCGCGTCGAACCACTGTGGAAATGGGCCGATGGCGTGCGTGGGCGCAGTGTTGGTGAGGTCCGGCTTGCGTAGCGGATCGAGCGCTCCAGCTGCGACCGCTACCGCGCGGTACACCGAGTACGAACCGGCGTGCGTGCCGATCACGTTGCGTTGCGCCTTGTTGGTCACGGTGCCGATGAGCGGGCCGCGCACGGCCGGATCGGCTGCGCCCCACACGATCGGCGCCGGCTTGGGGCCGTGCCCCCCGGGGTGCGACGTGAGCACGATAGCTTTGGGGCGCTTGTTCTTCGGCTTGGAGGTAGTCATTTCCGAAACGGCGGGACGAGGGCGAGACCCTCCAGGGTAATCCGGCCCGTGCTAGAAGGAAACCAAGCTGGCCGAATCTCCGAGCTCTTCGCGACCTTCGCACTCCGTACCACCGCCGCCTACGTCGCGCGCTGGCTATCGATCTGCGCAAACGCGGCACCCGCTCTCACCTCAGCGGGCAACCGGCCGGCTATTTTTGTCGATGTGTGTCGGTGGGCTAGTGATGTTGCTGACGCCGGGCTCGCCGCCACCGGCGCTTCGCGCCATGGTCGGTTGGGACGCGACTGCGTTCGTTCTGCTCGGCTTGTGTTGGCAAATCTTGCTGGCTTCTGACGCGCGCACGACGGAGCTGCGCGCCGGCGATCACGATCCGGGGGGGCGCGCCGTGTTCATCATTGCGGTGCTCTCCAGCCTGTTCAGCTTGTTCGCAGCCACGATGGTGCTGCGCATGATGCGCGGCCAAAGCTGTGGCGGTATTTGGGTCGTCCTGGCGCTGGTGGCGGTCGCGTTGTCGTGGCTGCTGACGCACACGGCGTACACCTTTCGTTACGCGCACCTCTACTATACGGGCGAATCCAATGGGGGCTTGTGCTTCCCCGGCACCGCCACGCCGTGCGATTTGGATTTTGCTTACTACTCTTTCACGCTCGGCATGTGCTTCCAAGTGTCCGACGTGCAGGTAGAAGCGTCGAACATCCGCCACGTCACGCTCGGCCACGCCCTCATCTCGTTCATCTTCAACACCACCATCCTGGCGCTCTCACTGAACGTGATGTTCACGCTCCTCAGCAGCTGAACGGCCGGTTCGGCTGCCCATCCGCGGCTCCGCAGTCCCTCAGGATTCATACATCTCCGATTGGCTGGGAGCCCCCTGTGGCGGGGACCCCTTTGATCACCACAAGGTTCTTGCGAACGTAAGAGCTCGTGTGGACACGCGGTGCTCTCACGGCCTCAGAGCGCCATCGTGCGTCCACGAAGCTACTTACGAACGTCTCATCGTTGATCACTGGCTAGCAGTCACTTCGCGCGCGCCAGCGGTAAGCCGAGTTTGTCCGACAGCTCCAGGAAAACGAGGACGACGGACCGGATAGGGAATGGCCCGAGGCGGGATGTCACTGCGCGGCGGCGCGGAGCAAGCCTTCGATCAGCGGGTGCGGCGCGTCGAAGGAGGACGAGAGCTGTGGTTGGAAGAGGGTGGCCAGGAAGAAGCGGTGCGCCGGTAAGTCGAAGGCGCGCATTTCTCTGGCGGGGCCGGTGGCGGAAACGCGCAAGCCGGATGCTTCCCACTTTGGTACGAAGTCAGCGTTCACTTCGAAGCTGCAGAAGAACTCGCCGGCCAGGTCCGCGCTGCCGCAGAGCTTGTAAACGAGGCTGCCGGAGACCGGGCGCGCGATGCCGCTGCCGCACAGGCGTGGCCGGCCGGGCGCGGGCGCCTCGCAAGCGACAGGCGTGATCACGATCGGGGTACCGGCGGGAGGGGCGTTTTCGGCGCTGTCGGCGTCCGGCATGCCGAGCACGTGGCGAGTGTACTCGATGAGCGCGTACTGGAAGCCGGCGCAGGTACCGAGGTACGGCACGTTGCGGGTGCGCGTGTACTCGATGGCTCGCAGCACGCCAGCCATGCTGGCGTAGGGGCTGCCTGGCGCGCCCCAAATGCCGTCGAAACTGGCCAAAGCGTCCGCCGCGCGCTGCGCGGCCAAAAACGGCGTGGGTACCCAGCGTGGCTCCACCCGCACGCCCAGGCGCGCGGCGGCATGGAACAGCGCGGCTTCGGTCGCCCAATGCGAGTGCTTGCCGCGGTCGAAATCCCCGATGATGCCAATCTTGACCACGCCCATGCGGCCTTCAGCTTACGCGAGCTGCGGCCCTGGCGCTACTCGCTCCGACGCCCGTCGAGCGTGAGCCGCCAGGCCACACCGCGTTCACGCAGCTCGGCCGTGTAGATGGAGTCTCGGCGTAGCCGCTGCGAGACGAAGGTGGCCAGCGCCGTGGCGAGGACCAGCGGCAGCGCGATCGCGTAGTCGCCGGAGAGCTCGAACACCATGACGGCAGCCATCATCGGCGCGTGGGTGGTCGCGGCGGTAGCAGCCGCCATTCCGACCAGCGCATAGCCGCCCGCCGGGCCGAGCTGCACGCCCACTGCGCTGAGCGCGCTGGCGTAAATGACCCCCAATGCACCGCCCAATAGTAGCGTGGGCGTAAACACACCGCCGGGGTTACCGGACGACACCGACGCGGTCGTGGCCAGGCACTTACCGAGCAGCAAAATCAGCGTGAACGACAGCGCGAACGAGCCGTTGAGCAACGCGTTGAGCGGCTCGTAGCCATTGCCAGCCACCTCCGGCAGCACGGCTACGATGGCGCCTGCCAGCAGCCCGCCCAGCGCCGAGCGCCACGGCGGCTTCAGTCGGCGATTTCGAAACAGGATTTCGCCGAGCGACAGCAGGCGCATGAAGGCTTGCGCACCCACGGCGCCGAACAAGCCCAAGCCGCCGAACGCGATCAGCTCGAGGGGTGATGAGAGGTGAAAAGCGCGTTGCCCGTAGATCGGGCCTTCGCCCACGACGGCTCGCGTGAGCGCCGTCGCCAGCACGGTGGCGATCAGGACCGGTACGACGGTGTCCAGCGCTGCGACGCCTACCACGACCTCGAGCACGAACAGCACGGCCGCCAATGGCGTGTTGTAGGCGGCCGTGAAGCCTGCCGCGGTGCCGGCAGCGATCAGCACGCGGGTGCGCGTCATCGACAGCGAGAGGCGATCGCTCATCCATTTGCCGACCGCGCCCCCGAACTGAATCAGCGGACCTTCACGACCGAGCGAGCCGCCTGACACGATTGCCAGCCACGACGACAGCGACTTGAGCAGCGTGACCCGCATCGAGAGCCGCACGCGGCCGAGCACGACGGCTTCCATCACGTCTGCCACGCCTTGTCCGGCGGGAGCGCGCGCCACCAAGATGCCGAGCAACCCTGCCAGTAAGCCGCCCACGGCGGGAGCGAGTAAGCGCAGCCAGACCGGCGCCGAACGCGCAGCCGACACCACGTCGGGTCCGTTGCCCCAGCGGTGCACCACGAAGCCGAGCGCGGCGCGAAACGCGATCGCGAAACCGGCAGCGCTGAACGCAACCGCCACCACACCAATCCCGAACTTGAGCGACGGGTGACGAGGCGGGATGGAGGCTGGCGGGATGCTGCTCACCGGCTAGGCGAGAGCTTACCCCGCCGGCGCTACTTGAGATCCATGGTTACGGTGCAGAACTCGTTCTGCACCGGGCATTTGACGGTCATGCGCTCGTCGACCGCGTTCCAGTTGCCGGTGCAGGGCTTGCGTTCGGCCTTGCCGAGGTAAAGCGTGGCGCCCGTGAAGTTGCCGTTCTCGTCGAGATCCGCGCTGCCGTTCACGCCTGGGTTCCCCGCGGGAACGATGGACACGAAATGAGCTGCGCATCCGACCGCCATGCCCTGGATGGATTGCGGGGCATCTTTGCTCACGCCGTTGCATGCACCCTGTAGGTTGACGATATCGTATTGGCCGAACACGTTGGGACAAGTCGCTCCGCCCGTGCCGCCCGTGCCACCGCCACTGCCTGCCGTGCCTGCCGTACCAGCGCTGCCGCCTGCATCGGTTCCACCGGCGTCCGTCCCACCGGTGCCGGCACCGTTGCCGCTGCCGCCGCCGCCCGTGCCTGCGCCGCTGCCGCCACCGCCGGTGTTGCTCGAGCCGCTTTGGTTGCCGCTGCCACCGCCGCCGGTGTTCTTGGTGCCGCCGTTGTTGCCGGTGCCGCCGTTGTTACCGGTGCCGCCGTTGTTACTGGCGCCGCCGTTCGTGTTCTTGGAACCGGCGCTGCCGTTCTCGGTGCCAGCCGCGCTGGTGGTGCCGGCGCCGCTGCTCGTGCCTGCACTGGACGAGCTACCGCCCATGCTGTCGGTTGCTCCCGTGCCGTCGGTGCCACCCTTCGCGCCCGAGCTGGTGCCACCCGGCAGCGTGCTCTCATCGAAGGAAGTCGCCGAGTCACCACAAGAGACGAGAGTAAGCACGAGGGGGCTCGCAACCAAGAAGGCACGCAACATGAAAGTCCTCCGTCTTAGGGAGTCTCAATCAAGCCACGACAGCAGGCACCTTTGCGCGATTTTTCGCGCAAGGCGGCTCGGGTAGAGTGCGTTTTTCGTCCCTGCGTGAGTGGCAAGGTCGGGAGAGGTGCGACAGCCGCCGCAGGGCGTTGCGGCTTTCGCACCTCCCGTTCGTCAGCTTACTGCTTCGTCAAGACAGCCGTGCAGAGATTGGCGGCGGCGCCGCACTTGACGGTCATGGTCTCGGCGATTGCGTTGTACGCGCCCGTGCAGCCCGTGCGCGGGGTCGTGCCGAGCGTGAGCTTCGCACCGGTGAAGCCACCCTTGGCGTCCAACGCGGCGGTGCCGTTGATGCCGGCCTTGCCCTTGGCGGGCTTCGACACGAAGTGCGCGGCGCATGTGACGTCGTCGCCGTCGATCGATTGCGGCGCGGCCTTGTTGATGTCGCCGCACATGCCTGCGGTCGTCTTGATCGTGTAGGCGCCGAACAGATCGGGGCACGCTACGGCGCCGGCACCACCAGCACCGGCTCCTGCTTGATTGGCTGCGCCGCCCGCCGGCTCGCTGGGCGCGCCGCCCGCCGGCTCGCTGGGTGCGCCGCCGTTGCTCGAGCTCGCGCCACCCGCAGCTTCGCCCGTCGTGCCACCTTGGCTCGTCGTGCCGCCGCTCGTCTTGCCTGCGGTCGTGACCTCGCCGCCCCCTTGGCTCGTGTCGGCTGCACCGCCGCTCGACGTGTCCCCCCCGGTGTTGTTGGTCGTCGAGTTGCTCGAATCCGAGCTCGATGAATCACTACAGGAAATTGCCGAAATGAGGAGAATGGGAGTCAGAATTGCGGCGACGCGGAGCATCGGGGCCTCCATAGAGTGAAGAAAAATTTCAACTCAGTGTGTCTGAGTTAGTGGGCGAACCGTAGCCAGATTCTGAATCTGAGCTCAATGCGAATGATCGTGATGCACATCCGGTAAGTGGTCGTGATCGTGCTCGGTGTGCTCGTGATGATGCGGGTGCGAGTGCTCGCCAAAAAACGGTGGATCGTGCTCGTGCTCGTGATGCCCGTCGTCATGCCGGTGCGGATGCTCGTGGTCCGTCGCTTCGTGCACGTGGTGATGGTGGTGCTGCTCCGTCAGGTGCAGCCACAGCCCCGTCAGGAAGAACATGCAAGAAATCATCACTGCCAGCGCGCTGGCGCGCTCACCGAGCGCGAACGCGAGCGCGGCGCCCACGAATGGAGCCACCGAAAAAATCGAGCCCGTGCGGGCTGCACCCAAGCGCCGTTGCGCTCGCAAGTAAAGCCGCAGGCTCAGACCGTAACCGGTCGCGCCACACGCGAGCAGCACGAGCGCCGCGGACCACGACGGCGCTCGCTCACCCCACAGGTATGCGGCGGCACCGGTGAGCGACGCTCCCAACGCGCCTTTGGTAGCGACGACTTTGAGCGGATCTTGTTGGGCAAGGCTGCGGCTGAGCGTGTTGTCGAGTCCCCAAGCGCAGGTCGCGCCCGCTACGGCAAGCGCGCCGAGCGCGTTCCACGCCGTACTCGAGCCGATGCCCGAAACGAGCGCGACGCCGCCGCAAGTCATGAGCAAAAGGGCCAAGGCCACGCGCCGCCCGATCGGCTCGCGATAGACGACCCAGGCCAAGAGCACCGTGAACACGGCTTCGAGGTTGAGCAGCAGCGAACCCACGGTGCCGCCCGTTCGTTGTAAGCCCCACGCGAGCAGCGTGGGGGCCACGCCCGCACCGACCAACGCCATCCATGAAAGCCGAGCAAAATGCGCGCGCGTGAGCGGCGCTCCGCTGACATCGCCCTCGAAGCGCAACAGCGACGAGGCTGCGGCGCCGACGTACAGCAGCGCCGCGGTCGTGAGCGGCGCCACTCCTGCGCCGACGTGCGCGACGATCGGTGCCGTCATGCCGAAGCTCAGCGCGGCCAGCAGCGCCGTCGTTGCGCCGGCGATCAGTGGTTTGGCTCGATGGCTCACCCGCTCATCGTAACTCTTCTCGAGAAAGCAAGAGACGCTGGCGAAGCGCCGAGGGGGCCGGCTTCTTGAAGCTTACGCGGTCGTGGTGCCCTTTTTTTTCATGCGCGCGGGCTTTGCTTTGGGCATCGTTGGCTGTTTCGTGGGTCTGGCTTGCGGAGGCGGCGAAGCGGGCAACGGCGGGCCGTCCGGCGGCGCGGCAGGCCAAGCTCCAGGTGGTACCGTCGGCGGCAGCTCGGGCTCGAGCCCCATGGCCGGCATCGGTAACGACGCGGTCGTGCCCGTCGGCGGCTCAGTTGGCGGCAGCCTCGTCAGCAGCGGTGGCGCCGGCACGGGCGGCAGCGAAAGCGGAGGTGGCGGCGGCGCCAACGCCGGTAGCGGTGGCAGCGTAACGATGAAGCCGCCGCCCACGTGCACGGACGCCACGCTGCGCACCGGTCCCCCTCAAGGCAAAGAGGGACTGAAGACCGATCCCGTCGACACCAAGTTCCCGTTCAGCACGCACTGGGTTGGGCGCTTCAGCGATGACCCAACGGCTGTCGGCATCACGGGTCTTGCCGACTTCGATCACGACGGCGACTTGGATTTTGCGGCCGGCCAGCGCGGCGGGCCGATGAAGTGGTGGGAGTATTGCTCGCCCGACCATTGGTCGCTGCACACGATTGGCAGCGGCCACAATTCGCCCGGCGGCGGCAACGCGCTCGATGTCGACAACGACGGCTGGGTCGACATGATCGCGGGTGACTCTTGGTACCGCAATCCGCAAACGCCGCGCATGAGCAACAACTGGGAGCGCCATGGGGTGGGCGTCGCCGGTGCGGAAGACGTCGCGGTGGGCGACATCAACGGCGACGGCAAGCAGGACGCCGTGTGGGTCTGGAACCAGATCGACGCGCAATGGCGCACGCCCGGCGCGGATCCGAAGCAACAGTGGCCGCTCGGTGCGTCGTTCGAGTTCCGGCAAACGCAAGGCGGCTTCGTCGGCGACATCGACGGCGACAAGGACAACGACGTGCTGGTTGGCAAGCAGTACTGGTACAAGAACGTGGACGGTAAAGGCACGCAGTGGCAAGCCGTCAATTTTCAGAACGACTTCGATGATTCGCCGCTGACCACCATCGGCGATATCGACGGCGACGGCGACATGGATTTCGCGATGTGCACGCACTTTGGGGCGCGCGTCGCCTGGTTCGACAACACCAAGGGCGACGGCAGCGCCATGACCATGCACGTGATTGGCAACAACAAGAACAAGCTGCACGCCATCTTTGCGCTCGATTTCGACAACGACGGCGATCTAGACATTTATAGCGGCGAGAGCACCGGCACGGCCTGGATTTGGGAGAACACGGACGGCAAAGGCAACTTCAAGGAGCACGCCGTCTCGAACACGTCGCGCGGGCACGACGCGCGCGTCGGCGACATCGATTGCGACGGCGACCTGGACATCGTCGGTAAACCCTGGGGCGAAAACGAGCCCGAGCCGCGCGACGCCATCTACCTCAAGAACGAGCTCGTCGAAAAAGGCGGCAAGGCGGTGTTCGACCGCCCCCCGGGTGAAGTCTGGCACCCCACGGAGAAGCGTATGTACTGCCCCTGAGCCATCGTCGCTCTCGTCACAGCTTCCATTGCCAGCCCGCCAGCGTCGGTGCACCGGCCCAGCGGGGTAGCAGAGCTCCGGTCCGACTGAGGAAATCGCGAGGCCACCGACGCCGATCAGCACGATGCCGGAAGTCATCGCGAGGGTGCTGCGTCGCTCGCTCTGCGGCGCCGTGAGAGTTGGCGCGGGGGTCGTGAGACGGCGCGGAGGGGGAGGCGGCGGCAGTTGGGGCACGGGAGGAGAGGCCGGTTCCACTTGCACGTCGATGGTTGTAGGCGGGGTCGACCCCGATTTCAGCGAAGCAGGCGGCTCTTCGGCGGGTGCCGGAGAGGCGATCGTTGAAATGATGAGGGCCCGTGAATACATGCGCATGCGCTGAAGCATGCGCGGCGCCTAGCAGGGATGGTGCCAAACCCGTCGTGACGAAGGTGCACGCGCTGTTGCGCGAACAAACCCCTGTCGTGAGCACGAAAACGAGGAGCAACGCCCTGATTCGAGCGTTGTGATTCACGAGCGCGTGAAGCTTGGTTCTCGATATTCAAAGCGGGCGCGACTCGATTGTCGTAGCGCGACCGCGAGCGTCTCCGAGCTCGGGCCATGACGACAACGAAAGGACGACACCAGCGCGCCACGTTCGCTTCAAAAGTGCAAATGCAGCCCAATCTCGTTGCGTAGATTCTTCGCCTTCACGCCGTCGCCGAAGGTCTGCTCCACGGATTGGAAGGAGTAACCCATCTGAAAGTGGTCGGTGAGCGTGACGAAGAGGTTGGCGTCCCAGTACTGCGACTTGGAGTACACGAAAGGGCGGCCCGGGATGGGCGTGTACTTGACGATGTTGCTCGACTTGATTTGTGCGTAGTTGCCGCTGAGCCACACGCGGCCATCCCAGAACGGCAAGTAGTAGGAGCCGCCCACCACGAAAGCCTGCCAGTTGATGGTGCGCAGGTTGTTGTCGGCGTCGAACGTGACGATACCGCTGTCGATGTTCTGCGGGTAGACGGGCGGCGGGTTAGTCGGCTGCTGGCGATCTTGTGGGTTGGTGAGCGTGGGAAACAGCGCGCCACCGGTGAGCTCCGTATACAGGTCCGAAATGCCGGTACCGGTCGAAAACTCGCCGACGATCGACAGGGCGTTGCGCCGATCCTTCAGGTTGGTCACGGGGATGATGGGGATGAAGCCGTCGACCGCGACGCCCCAGCCGAGGGCCTTTTTCGAAGCACCCGGATACTCCAGAAACTCCGCGACCTCGAGCCGGCGCGCCACGCCTGAAACACCGAGCGACAGGGCGCCCACGCCGGGCCGTGCGTAACCTTGCGCGCGCACCGTGGACCACGCCGGTACCGCAAGCCGGATGCCGCCTTGACCTTCGGGCATGCCCGAAGCGCGCTGCACCGGTCTCACGGCGGCGATCGCCGTCTCGAGCTCGAGCCCACCGGGACGCACGGTTTTGGAAATGCGAACGGCTGTCTGACGATGGAACAGCTCGCCGGTAGTGCCGAGGAAAGCGAGCGTGTTCGGATAGAAGCCCTTTGCTTGCCAGCCGAACAAGTCCTGCATCTGCCCGGCCATCACGTCGACGATGGGCGTTTCGACCTGTAGGTAGAAGAGCCGCATGCGCAGCGGATTTTGTGTGTAGGTGGCGGTCTCGGTCGACTCGACCGGCAGAGTCGCTCCAAAGTCCGTCTCGATCACGGCGGAGCTCCGGATGCGGCCGTAGTCTGGCAGGTGAATGCGCAGGCCAATGCGCGAGTCGCGCGTCGTGAGCTGGGCTTGGTCGTTGTTGCCGCGAAACGTTCCGCGCCTTTGCAGCATGGCGTTGGCGCTCGCTGGGCCGAAGCTTTGCGTCGAATCGTGCATGGCGTTGACGGCGACCATGCCGAACAGCGTGACGCTGAAGCCGCCCAGCTTGGCGGTCAGGTCGTCCGGCTCGCCGCTGGGCTCTTGAAGCGGCGTTCGTAGCGGTGTCACGGCAGGCGGTGTGCTTGGCGAAGTAGTCGAGCTTTCCGCAGAGGGGACCGGTGCCGCTGCTTCGCCTTGCGCGGTTTCTCGGGGCGACGCGGAGGTGGCGGCTAGCGGCGGCTCGGCGGCATGCGCCATGCCGGTCAGCGCGAGCCAGCCACTCGCAATAAGCCCACTTAGCCGCGTACGTCTCATAGAGGAGCTCCCATCGCATTCACTGGCTGCAGGCACGGTTTGCTGCAGCGCCCGCCGCAGTCGACTTCGTCTTCGCCTTCGTTCTTGATGCCGTCGAAGCACGAACACGGGTTCTTGCAGGGGCCGCCGCAGTCGAGCCCCTCTTCCCAGGCGTCGTGCTGGCCGTTGTGGCAGGCGCACACTTCTGGGCAGGTTCCCCCGCAGTCCACGCCTTCTTCGAGCCCACTCTGCACGCCGTCTTCGCAGCTGGCGGGGCAACCGGGCGGTCCCATGCCCTCCGGCAGCTCGGGGTTACATTGCCCGCCACAATCGATGCCCACTTCGCCGATCGATTTGCTCTGCACGCCGTCGTGGCAGGTTGGGCGTGTGAAGCGCATCGTGCGCAGCCCGAACTGATTGAACAGACGCGAGCCGTCTTTGCCGGTGATTTCGAGCGTGTCGCCCTTTTGGCAGTACGTGGCGAGCGCGGGCGGTCCGCCCAGCGCGTCGAAAAAAGTGAGCGTGGCGTGGGCCTCGTCCACCGACCATTGGCCGCTGGGGCCGCCGATCAGCGACAAGTCGTAGTCGCAACCGCAGCCGCTCTCGGCCGGGTAGCACAGCACGTTGTAGATGTTGGCTTCGGGCGCCACGAACTCTTTCAAGTTGCGACCGAACGCGGCGCAGCTCTCGCTCACGCCTTGCGCGCTCAAGCACGTGGCCGAAAAATCGACGTGCTGCTTGGCAAAGTACGTGATGTGCATCTCGTAGTTGCCGTCCGAAAGCAGATCGAGCGTTGCGTCTTGCACCGGGATGGGCGGGTACCACCCCAGGTACTGCTGCAGCGTGCCGTCTTGCCGCAGCGCCACGTTCGAGCACCAATCGGCGGTGCCGCGCTCGGTCGGGCGATCTCCCGCAGGGCGCTGCGGTTGGCGCACCAGCGACACCGGGTTGGGCGGTGGCTGGATCTGATCCAGGCACGAATCGTTCTTCGTCGTCACCCATTGGGTGATGGGCGCGCCCGGTACGACCACCTGGCCGCCGCACTCGCTCAGCGGCGCACAATACGGATCCGTCTGGCAACCGAAGCTGCCGAGCGCCCCGCACACCAGCGTGAGTTTTGCCAGCGCTCCGCGCTTCACGGCGGGTTCATCATGTCGAAAAACTTCTTGAAGCCGGGGATGGCGCGATTCGACTGATCGTTGTGACCTTGGCCGTTGGTGGTGCAGAACACCACCGGATATTCCTTGGGGCAGTCCGTGTACTGCACGCACACGTCCGACATGGGAGCCCAGGGCGCGGTCTGCGAGCCGGTGCAGTTGTTTTCTTTCAACGTGTTTTCGAGGCCAAGCTTGCTACCCGCGATCAGGTTCGTCGTGTCGCCCGCGTCGTGCAGGTACAGCGCCGCGACGGGGCCGTTGCAGGGCGGCATGTTGTCCGGAATCAGCCCGCCCGAAGTGGCAGCGCGACCGCGCAGCGCGTACTTGCCCAAGAACTTGCGCTCCGGGCTGGGGATGCCGCCAAAGTAGCAAGAGAACATGTTCGCGACCCAGCCGCCCGAGCTGTAGCCGCTCTGGAAGATGCGGTTGTTGTCGACGCAGTAGGTGCTCTCCACCTTGTCGTGGAACATTTGGAACGCTTCCCACTCCTGCGAGTCCACGCCGGCGCGGTTGTCGTAGCAGTTGTTGTTCGGGTGATTGGGAGGCAGCGAGACGGCGACGTAGATGGCTTGCTCGGTGCCGCCCTGTGCTTCGTTGAACAAAGGGTACGTGGCGGTGTCACCCTCGTTCGCGTTGGCGCTGCAGCCCTGGTAGATGTAGACGACGCGATACGCCTTGTTGGGGTCGTAGTCGGCGGGCACGCGCACGAAGAACTGCCGATCGACGGCTTTCTCGGCGTGAATGCCGTTGAGCGAGTCGCCGGTTTGTTTGACATGATACTCGGTGTAGCCGGTGCGGCTGCCCGGGATCGTTTTGACTTGATTCGCAGGCAACGGCTTGCCGCAGCCCGAGCTCTTGAGCACGACGTTGGGGTCACCCGGCATGGTGCTCATGCCGCCTGCGCCTGCGCTGGCGCCGCCCGTGCCCGCCATGCCGGTGTCACTGCCGCTCATGCCGCCGTTGGCGCCGCCCGCGCTGGTTGCGCCGGCCGCACCACCGCCGCTGGGTGTGGTTCCACCTTGCGGTACCACGCTGCTGCCAGCCGTATTGCCGGTGCCGGCGACCGTCGCGCCGGTGCCACCGACCGACGTCGTTCCCCCGCCGGTGTTGAAGCCCTTGTTGCCGTCGTCGCCCGACGAACAGCCGGTAGCCAACGCCAACCCGATACACGCAACACTCACGCAGAAGGCTTTCATTTCAGAGCTCCCTCGGCAGGACTCGATGAAATGGGTTTTGCAAAATCAGATCTTCAACATCTTTGGTGCAAAAGGAGCCAGGCCGAATTTTGCGGCGCAGGCAGACGACCTAAGTCACATGCACGGGGGGCACATGCCTCCGCAGTCCACGCCCGTCTCGCCGAGCGACATGCTTTGCACGCCGTCTTGGCAGCTCGCCTTCTTCCACGAGGTGGTGCGAAGGTCCGCCTTGTTGAAGAGGCGCGTCTGGTCCTCGGAGCTGATGTCTAGATTGCCGCCGCTGGAGCAAAACTGCGTGAGCGAAGGCGGGCGATACTGATCGTCGAAGAAAGTGAGCTGGCTGCCACTCGCCGCGTAGCGGCCGCTCGGCCCGCCCGTGATCGACAGATCGTAATCGCAGGTGCAGCCGGCGTCCGCATTCGTGCCACACGCCACGTTGCCGACTGCGGCGCTGAAGCCGCGGTAGCTCGGATCTTTCGTGAAGTTTTGGAGCTGCATGTCGATGAACGCCTTCAGCTTCGTGGCGAAATCGCTGCAGCTTTGCGATGCGCCCTGCGCCGTGAGGCATGACGCGCTCAGCTCGATGCGCTGTGACAGCAGCTGCGTGAGCTTGACCTGGTAACGCCCGTTTTGCGACAGCTCGAGCGTCCCGGATGCGATCGGAACAGCCGGAAACCAGCCCTCGTTAGCGATCAGCATCGTGTAAAAGCCGTCGTAAGCTTTCACGCTGCCGTCGGAAGCGAGCACGATGCTGGAGCACCAGTCTGGTAGCGTGCGTTCCACCGAGCGCTCGCCAGCCGGCTTGGCAGGTTGGCGCACCTGTGAGAGCGCGACCGGTGCGCTCTTCACTTCGTCCATGCAACCGCCGCTCAGGCTCCACTCGCTGTCGACCGCACCGTCTTGACCGGGCGTGTCATTGAGCACGGCCGTGTCCATGCCGGGCGGTGGCTCATGCAGCGAGCTGAGGACCACGAAGTCGCTCCCGCCCGTCATCAAATCGCCGCCGCACTTGCCACGCTCCGTGCAGTACGGCTCGGTCTGGCAGGCGAGCAGCAGGAGCGTCCCGAAAAGCGGCGCCGCCCCCAAACGGGGCCGCGCCATCATCGTTGTCATCGGCAGAAAATCTCGTGGCGACACTGGGCCCTGGCCACCGGGAATGGCGAGGAAACCCGTGGAGCTTCAATCCGGCCGCGCGGGGGCTAGGGCCCCGGTTTTCGGCGTGATAGGCGTTTTGCTTCCTAGTATCTGTCTCGCCCCAGGAGGACTCCTTTGAAGCGTCGCTCGACCCTCGTTTTGCCGCTCGCACTCGTGCTCGGTTGTGGTTACTCCGAAGACGAGTGGCAAGCTCAGCTTGCCAAGTACGCCGCGCTCGAAAAGAAAGACAAAGATCTCGAAGCGCAGCTGGCCGCACAGCAGGCCAAGGTCAAAGAGCTGAGCGATCAGCTCGAGGCCATGGGCGTGAAGCTGAGCAGCGAGGGCACTGAGAAAGAAAAGCTCACGCAGGACATGGCGCAGATGAAGGCGGCGCTAGCCGAGTACCAGCAGCGCGCCGAAACGCTCGAGCGCATCAAGCAGCGCTTCGAGACCCTGCGCAAGAAGCTGCAGAAGCTCACCGAGCTCGGCCTCGACGTGAAAATTCGCAACAACCGCATGGTCATCTCGCTCCCAGGCGACGTGCTTTTCGGCTCCGGCAGCGACGTGCTGGCGCCCGAAGGCAACAAGATCCTCTTGCAGGTTGCCGACGTCATCCAAAACGACGCTGCCCTGCGCGATCGCCAATACCAAGTGGCGGGCCACACCGACGACCAACCGCTCAAACGCGCCGCCGACACCTTCCACGACAACTGGGGCTTGTCACTCATGCGCGCCCGCCAAGTGCTCGTCTTCCTCGTCGCCCCCGCCGAAGGCGACAAGAAGAAAGCCGCGCCCGCTGCGACATCCGCCAAGCCCGCCAAGGGCGAAAAGGCGGACAAAACGGCAGAAAAGGCCGCCGACAAGAAGGTGGCCGCGAAAGAACCCGCCGCTGAAGAGCGCCAGGGCGGCAACCTCAATCCCAAGCACTGGAGCGCCTCCGGCTACGGCCAAACCGATCCCATCGCCGCCAACGACACTCCCGAAGGCCGCAAGAAGAACCGCCGCGTCGAGCTCGTCCTGATGCCCGACGTGGAGGAGATGCTCGATCTCAAGTCGCTGTTGTGACGTGGTGATGTGGGCGGTTCAATCGGCCGGAGCCTGGTCGTCGAGCATGATCGTGGGCTTCGGCTGCTGCGCTCAAGCAGGCCGGCGCGGTGCTGAGTGGCGACTCTGCCGCCACGTCCATCCGTTCAACGTCGACAGCATTGAAGCTGGATGAAGCAGGCCGACGTGGATCCAACGCGAAAACGAATCTTGATCTTGGCGGGCCCCAACGGCGCCGGCAAGACGACGTTCGCGCGAGGAGCGAGTCGCCCAGGGCGGACACGACATTCCGGAAGACGTGATTCGCCGCCGATTTATCACAGGGCGTGCGAACTTCGAGACCTTCTACAAGCCTATCGCGAACGCGTGGGCACTCTACGACAGCTCGCAGCTCGAGCCCGTTCTGCTAGACTGGGGCGAGAAACGATGAACCCGAAGCCCGTCGAGCAAGCCCACACCCCCGAGCTAGCCCTCGCGCTGCCGGCGCTTCGCCGTGCGCGCCGACGCGCGGAAGAGATCGCTTTCGCGACGAACACGTCCATCGTGCAGGTCGAAGACGGACGGGTAGTTCGTATCAAGCCAAGCTCAGCGGCAACGCTGCCGAAGAAGTAGCCCGTCGATCGACGTCGTGTGTCGCCGTCTCAGCTCTTCGGCGATGACGACCTCCCACCGCTTCGCTACTGGGTTGATGGGGGACGAGCCGGACTTGGTTGATCGCGTCTGTGCGTCCGCTTACGAGGCCCGCCAAGGGGCCCGGTTGCGCAGCATCGATGGCTAAGGTTCTGATCGACACGGACAGTCTGTCCGAGATTCTCAAGGGGAAGAGCGCTGCCGTCACAGCCAAAGCGTCGGCCTACCTCGCCGAGCATGGTCGCTTGACTACGTCTGCGGTTACGGTTGCCGAGATCGTTTATGGGCTGCGTCGCGTCGGTCGTGAAGACCGCGTCACGCTGTTCGAGGCGTCTCTCGCCGATGCCGAGGTACTGCCGTTCGACGATGCCGCCGCGCGACTTGCATGAGGCGTGGAGGGCGCAGCGGCTTCCGCCGATGCCTCGAGCCCCTTTCGCCTCTCATCCCCCTCCGCTAGCCGTCATTTGGCGACCGCCCGCCATCGTTTCGCGCGTGCTCGTCGATGCGCGCCAGCAATTCCGCCAGATCTGGGGCTTGACTGGCTTGCAGCAGCTCGCGGGCGGCTGACAGACGCTCGGCCGCAAGGGTGTGATTCCCGGCGACGAGCTCGGCTTCGCCAAGACCCAAGAACGCGCGCCCGCGCAAGTAATCGACGTGCCGCGCGAGGTCGGGGGACTGGCGGGATGCTTGCTCCCACTTTTCGCCGGTGAGATCGGCCGTGATGCGGGCGTAGACTCCGCGCGGGTCGTCCTCGCAGATCTCGAGCGTGCGCGCGATTGCCAGAAGGCACGGATAGAAATCCAGGCTGCCGATCGATTCGTAAATTTCGGCGGCGCCGTCCAGGTGGGCCAACGCTGCTGACAACGAGTCCTCCTCGTCACCTCCATAGCCATGCTCGAAAGCCTGAATCATGAGCGTGCCCAGCCGCAAGCTAGCGAGTGCTTTCATGGCGGAATCGCCCGAATACTCCGCAAGGCCGACCGCGGCTCGAGCAACCTGCTCCCCCTCTCTCCAACTTGCGGCTCGGCAGCAGAGGTTGGCCACCTCCGTGAGGTACCGAACACGGTCATCGAGCGATGCCTTCGGATCACCGAACTGGGTGCGTAACCGCTCGAGCGATGGGCCTCCGGGGGCGGTGGCTACAGCAACGGCTTGCGCAGCGCGTTCAAGGGCACGGTCCACCAGATAGCTTTCGTTTTCGCGCTTCGACATCGGAAAGTCAGTCTGCGGCAAGTACTACTACGACTAGCTGGCCACCGCTGTCGCCGAGGCAGTGGCGCTGTTCGAGGCGTCCGTTGGCGGGTGCGGAGATACTGCCGTTCGATGACGAGGCGGCGCGGCGCGCGGGACGAATCAAGCCGATCTCGAACGCGTCGGGCGCGTCATTGGCTTGCGTCTTTTGTGCAACTCCCACGTGTGGTCAATCGACGTAAGCCACGACGTAGTCGTGCACCAGCGCCGTACCGCTCGACGCCGGGTTCTTTTGGCCGGTGACGACGACTTTGAGGGTGTGCGCCGTATTGGTGAGCTTGCCCTGAGTGAACAGGAGCGCGTTTTGGCGGCGGGGGTCGTAGCAGTCGATGCCTTCGCCGACGAGCGCGCTGTCGAGGTAGACGTCGGCGAAGCCGAGGTCGGTGTTTTTGAGTCCGTACCATTCGACGCGCGTGCCCGTGAACTGCACCTCGAAGGCGGTGCCGCTGGTGTTGTAGTGCGCGCTGGCCTTGAAGTAGCGATTTTCGGGCGCCAAGGTCCACGCCCCTTCGTACGTAACGCTGCCGTCGTTGTCGTCGAGGATGACACTGCTCTTGGCGGCGTTGCCAGGCCAGGCGCGGCCGAGCTCGTGCAGGTCAGCTGAAGCGAGGCCGATGGCGCTGTCGCCCGTGAGCGAGATGCCGCTGTTGTTTGGAGCGAACGGGTGCGCGTCGGTGTGCACGACCTGCCCGTCGTTGGCGAACAGCTCGTACTGCCCCCAATCGCGCACGACGCGCAGCTTGAGGTGCCCGTTGATGGGTGACACCGTGGCGCCGAACAGCTTTTGTCCGGCAACATCGAGCTCGACGGACAAGTCGCCGAGGCCTAGCGTGATGGTTTTTGCGGTGGTTTTGCCCAGATCGAGATCGACTTCGAGATCGAAGACGCGGCTCCGGGCGGCGGCGAACGGATTGCTGCCTGGCGCGATCGTTTGAGCGTCGAAATGCTGGCTCGAGGTGTAGAGCTTCTCAATCTCCGCAACGGGCGTGCGGGCCACCCGCACACCGTTGGGGAACGTCTTGAGCTGGACTTGCAGCGGGAAGCCGATGGCCTGGTTGAACGGTGCCGTGGCGCCGTTCATGCCACGCAGCCACGGCATTTGCACCACGCGCTGGTCGGGGAAGTTCTTGCGGTAAAAGGTCTGCGCCGCGTAGAACACGCCCGACGTGTCCAGGTGCTCGGCGTCGAGCGAATCGGGCGTGAACGTGGTGCCATCGAAGCTGCCGAGCAGGTATGCGCCGGAAGCGTCTTGCAGCACCCACTTCGTTTTGTTCGCCACGCCGTCGACTGGTAGCTCGTAGATGTCCGGGCACTCGAAGCCGAAGTCGACGTGGCTCACCTTCGACCAATTCTTGAGGTCGGTCGAGGTGTAGAAGCTGATGCCGTCTTCGAACAGCGCGCAGACCCATTTCTTCGTCGGTTCGTGCCAAAAAACGTGCGGATCTCTGGTGTCGGCGTTGGACCCACCGATGGCGACTGGGTTCTTGTCGTAGGCTTGCCAGGTGACTCCGCGGTCGTTGCTGTAGGCCACGCACGTGCCTTGGGTGGTGCACGTGTAGAGCGTGACCAGCACGGGACCTGCGCCTTGCTCGAAGCCGGACGAGTTCGTTTCGTCGACCACCGTCGACCCGGACCAGGCATCGCCCGGCACGTTCACGCCGGGGTCGAGCATGATCGGCCAGTGCGTCCAGTGCACGAGGTCGGGGCTCGAGGCGTGACCCCAATGCTTGGGGCCTTCGTCGATGGAGTACGGAAATGCCTGGTACGAGAGGTGGTAGAGCCCGCCTTCGAACCACATGCCGTTCGCGTCGTTGAGCCAGCCCATGGGCGCCGAAAAGTGCACTTGCGGGCGATACGGCTCGTCGTAGTTCGTGATGACATACGGAAACGTCGCGTCGTCGGGGAATTTCGGAATCATTGGCATGCCGGCGCTGCCCGCCGTGCCGCCGCCACCGCCAGTACCGCCTGCGGTTGCGCCCGCGCCGTCACCACTGCCGGCGCTGGGCGCGCCCGCGCTCGCGCTGCCGCCCGTGCCGTCACCACCGCTCGTCGCACCCGTGCCCGCGTTCACGTTGCCGCTACCGCCGGCGGTACCGCCCGCGGCATCACCCGCGGTGCCTGCATTGGCGCCGCCGCCGCTCGAGCCGGGCTGGCTCTCCGAGCAGGCCAGGAGCATCCAGGCCAGCAGGCACCATGAGCCAACGAGTGTTTTCATGCCTTCGATCTGAGGTTGTCGGGACCCTGCGTATCCTTCACGGAGGCGCCGCGAATTTCGAGGCCGGCTCTTTTTGCGTCGAAGGTGCTAACTTGGCCGCGCTTGGGAACCGGCATTCGGCTGCTCTGCGCGTGCGCCTGGGTCGTTGCGGTGGGCGCCGTGGCGTCGCTCGGCCGGGCGCAGAGCTCTCGCGCGGTGCACCTGTCGTGGGTGCGCGCGCCCGAGGCTCTGGACTGTGACGACGCTGGCCAGGTGCAGGCCGATGTCGTGCGAAGGCTGGGCAAAAACCCGTTCAGCGAGCCCAGCAAGATCTTCATCGAAGCGACGGTTTCGAAGCCCGAGAGCGCCTTCGTAGCCGAGCTCGAAATGCGTGACGCAGCCGGCGCATCGCTCGGCTCCAGACGTGTGACGAGCGACGCGCCGAGCTGCGCGTCGCTGGTGGCAGCCGCAGGTCTGGCGATCGCGCTGATGATCGATCCCGACGCCGCGTTAGCGCCCCCGCCTGCACCCACGCCATCGCCGCCACCTCCGACGCCTCCTTCCCCAACAGCGAGCGCAGCTCCGAGCTGCGAGCCCGCGGCGCGCGCGCCTCAGCTCACTTTCGGCGCTGCGGCTCTCGTGGCGGCGCGCCTGCTGCCGCAGGCCGCCTGGGGCGTGCGGCTGGGTGCAGATCAGCGGCTGGTGGGGCGCGTGCACGCGGAGCTCTCGCTCAGCTTTCTGCCGCAAGTGCGGCAAGAGCTGCGCGGCGTCGACGCCGGGTTCGGTTTGACTTACGGCTCGCTCGGGATTTGCTATGCAGCGCTCGCGGCATCGCGGGTCACGCTCGCGGCGTGCGGCTTCGGTCAAGTGGGTGCCATGAGCGTCAACGCTTACGAGCCGGCGCGCAGCCGCGCGGGGCAGTTGCTGTGGTCGACGGCGGGCGTCGGGTTGCGGGCGGGGTGGGTGCTCGCAGAGCCCCTGCTGCTGCGTGCCGGCGTGGAGGGTACGATACCGATCCAGCGGCGTGAATACGTCGTCGCGCGCGCGAGCGAGCCAGAGCTGGAGGTGTTTCGTGACCCAGCATTTGCCGCCACGCTGCACCTGGGCCTGGCACTGCGATTCTGAGCCAATCTTCGCCCGATCTGCGGCCCGGTGAAGGATGGTGGCCGTGCCGACAATGGTTTGTTCAGCGAGCCCAGACGGCTTGAAGGACCGCCCCCACCCGTGCACTCTCTGATCATGAGCCCTGCCGGCGCGATGAATCGAGCGCGCGACCCGGCGCTCGCGGCTGCCGGCGCCGAGCCGCAGTCGGCCGAGGCGGCACGGCTCGACCAGGTCTACGCGCAGTGGGCCGACTTCGTGTGGCGCATGCTGCAGCGGCTCGGCGTCCGCCACGCCGATCTCGAAGACGTGTGCCACGACGTCTTCTTGGTCGCGCACCGACGCTTTCGTGAATTCGACGGGCGCGTGGGAATCAATGCCTGGCTGTTCGGCATTTGCCTGCGCCTGGCCGCGAACTACCGCCGTCGCGCGCGCCACCGTCACGAGCACAGCAGCGCCGCTTTGGAAGACGAAGCCGGCTCCTTGCGCGCTCCCGCCGCCATCGAGCCCGACCAGCAACTCGCCCGGCGTCAAGCGCAAGAGCGCGTGCAGGCCGTATTGGCCGGGATGGATCTCACGCGCCGCGCCGTATTCCTCATGTACGAGATCGAAGGCTTGTCGTGCCAGGCCATCGCCGAGCAGCTCGGCGTACCGGTTGGCACCGTCTACTCGCGGCTCCACGCCGCGCGTCGCTTCTTCGAGCAAGAAGCGCAGCGGCTCCAGGCGCAGCACAGAAAGGAAGCCACATGAGCGACCCGCCGCGTCTGCTCGACCAACCGGGCACTTCCGCTAGCACGCTCGAGTTACTGCGCGAGCTGCAACCGCCCGAGGCACCACCGGCCAGTGTGCAAGCGGCGCTGGTGCGCGATCTTTCCGGGCTGGTCGCTGGGTCGTCGCTCAAGGCGGCGGGGCTGGCGTTGTGGGTCAAGGCTACGCTGGTCGGCGCGCTGGCGCTCGGTGCGGGCGGTGCCGCGTATGTGGCTCGCTCTGCGGCGCCGGGTTCCGCGTCCGTGCCTCCGCCCGCTTCGCGCCCCAATGCCGCGGCGTCTGCCGCTGTGGTTGCGTTGGTCTCGCCAACTGCCGCCGAAACGCCCGCAGCAGCGCCCGCTCCGGCCGCGGCCAGCCTAGCCGTGCCTGAAAAGGCCAAGCGCGTCGCCAGCCCCGCACCGCGCGACGCGCTGGCCGAAGAAGAAGCCCTGCTCGAAGCCGCGCGTCGCGCTGTTGCCAGCGATCCGGCGTATGCCCTCTCGCTCTTGCGCAAGCACCAGAGCCAGTTTCCCAACGGCCAGCTCAGCGCCGAGCGCCTCTACCTCGGCGTGGACGCGTTGCAGCGCCTCGGTAACACCGGCGCGGCCAGGCGCGACGCCGCCGCGCTCACCAAGTACTATCCGAACAGCGCGTACGCGCGGAGAGTACCGGCGCTGCTCGCCGCCGCGCCCTCGAAATGAAACGGCGCGGGGCGTCCATCGCGCTCGTGAGCGCCGCGCTCGCAGCGTGCTCGGCACGTAGCATCATTGGCGTCACTGGCGACGAGCAGGTCACCGCGGGACGGACTGGCGTTGGCGGAGACGCGGTCGCGAGCGGAGGCGGTGTCGGCGCGAGCGCGCCCGGCGGCTCGGAAGCTGACGGCGGAGCCCCGGGCAGGGCCGAGCCGGGCGACGTCGACCCGCTCTTTCCGTACCCCAAGACCAGCTATTCCGAGCCATTTCGGCAGCAGTTTCACTTCAGTCCCGCTTCGGGTTGGATGAACGACGTCGACGGCTTGTGGTTTTCGGGGGGCGTGTATCACCTCACACACCAGGCAAGCCCGTTCGCGTTCGCGGGTGGCAAGGGCTTGCATTGGGGGCACGCAACGAGCACGGACCTCTTGCACTGGCGACAGCAGCCTTTGATGTTGGTGCCCGGCTATAATGTCGAAGGTGAGGCGTGGTCCGGCTCGGTCGTCGTCGATGCCAACGATACGGCCGGCTCGATGCAGGGCAAAGAGCCGACGGTCGTGGCGGTTTACACTTCGACGCGGCTGGGCACGTCACTTTCGTTTTCGAACGACGGCGCCAAGAGCTTTACCAGCTACGACAAGAACCCGCTCGCCATCGGCAACGCCGATTTCGAAACGAATCGAGATCCGACCGTGGTGTGGCACCAGCCGTCGCAGCGCTGGGTGTGCGTGTACTGGGAAGACGGCGGCACTACCTTCTACACGTCGCCGGATTTGAAGGCGTGGACGCGCGCCTCCAGCGTCGCGTTCGGCGATGTCGTCCCGGATTTTTACGAGCTACCGGTCGACGGCGACGCTGCCGACAAGCGCTGGGTCTTGCAAAATAGCGACGGCAAGTACTTGGTCGGTAGCTTCGATGGTCAAACCTTCACGCCGGAAGCCGAGCAGCCGCTCGATCTCGACGTGGGGCCGGACTTTTTCGCGGCTCACACCTTCTTCCGGCAAACCTTTCCGGATGCGCGCGTCGTACAAATCGCGTGGCTGCGCGATGGCGGCATCGCCACCGCTCCGTTTCGCGGCTCGGCGACATTTCCGGCCGAGCTAACACTGAGCACGACCCCGACGGGGCTCGTCGTTACACGCAGGCCCGTGAGCGAGCTCACGAAGCTTTACGGGCCGAGCAAGCACTGGGGCGCACAGCAGCTAGCGGCCGGCAAGAACCTGCTCGCCGGCGTGCGCGCCAAGACTTTCGACTTCGAGCTCACTCTCTCGCTCGCCGAGAGCCGTGCCAAGACGCTCGAGCTTGCCATTACGGATCAAAAGCTGACCTACGATCTTGCCGCGCAAACGCTGGAAGGCGCCGCGTTTCCTGCGCTCGGCGACCAGCTCACGCTTCGCTTCTTGGTGGACTGGAGCTCTGTCGAAGTGTTCGGCGCTGCGGCGAGCTACAGCGCGAGCCTGCCATTCGCGCCGGACGAAGCGTCGCTTTCTCTCAGCGCAGACGGCGTGCTTTCTGTCAGCGCGGCGGATTTTCGTGTGGTCGGGCGCGCCTGGCCCGGCCCCGCGGACACCGACGCCCAGGTCGTCGACGACGCCGACGCCGCCGTTGATTACAGCGGCGGCTGGAGCAGCGTGACGGGCGACGCCACCTTCTTCGACGGCACGTGCCACTACTCGACCGAGGCCGGCGCAGCCCTGGAGGCCTCCTTCACCGGCACGCGGCTCGCCTGGTACGGGCTCCGCAACGCCGACCTCGGTTTGGCCGACGTCTTCATCGACGACGTCCTGGTGGCGGAGGGGCTCGATTGCTACGCCGCGTCACGAGTACCGGCACAGCTGCTCTTGGTCTCGGGGCTGAAAAACAGCTTCCACACGCTGCGCATCGTCGCACGTGGCGACAAGAACCCGAGCGCGAGCGGGAGCGCGCTCGTTCACGACTACTTCATCAGTAGCGTGGAGTGACGGGGCGATGCTACCTTTGCGTTTCGTTGGGCAAACGTTCTGCTCTGGCATGGCTCGGCTGCGTCGCTCTCGCGTGTGCACAGGCCCCTGAGCGAGTCGAAAAGACCAACCCGGCAGGCTTGCCGAGCGTCGCCCCGGTGGCGCCCAGCGTCTTTGTCCCCGCTGCCGTGGCGCCGCCGCCAGCGGCAATAGCGAACGTTGAGCCGGTCGCGCCGCCAGCGGTACCGGCCGCGATCGCCGAGCCGCCCTCGCTCTGCAACGAGCAGGCTCCCCAGCCATTTCTGGTCAACGCGCACTTCGATTCGTTCAACGCAACCGGCGGTACTGCGCGCGAGTGGAAGCAGCTCTTGGACCGCGCGGTGCGCTATCGCACCGAACAGTACGGGTACGTGGAAGGCTTCGGAGACGAGGCGTGGAACGCGAGCACGCCGTCCGAGCAAGCGCGCGTCGTCACGTTCTTCGGTGTGCCCGTCTCGATCCACCGGCGAATCGCGCCCGCGCTTTCGTGCGTAGAAACGGCCATTCGCGCGCACTGCGCGGACCATCCGTATCAGCCGTACGTGCTCTCCGGCCTGCGCAAGCGCAACACCTACTTGAACGGCGAGGCCTCCAATCACGTTTACGGTATCGCGCTGGACGTGGACCCGACGCGTAACCCGTGTTGTGGCTGCGTCGGAGAATGGCACGCGAGCGAGCGCTGTCAGAACGACAAAAGCAAGTTCCAGCGCATGGACATGCCACGCTGCTGGGTGGAAGAGTTCGAGCGCTTCGGCTTCTACTGGCTGGGCCACCCCAAGATCGAAGACACCATGCACTTCGAGTTCCTGGCCGACCCGAGTCGCATCGCGCGCAAGCCTGCGCTCGTCAGGTGAGCTAACCGCCGAACAGGCTCGCCAGCTTGCCCTTCTGCGCCAGCGCGGAGAGATCCATCCCCCAGGCGATCGTGCAGTGCACCGCGACGCCGCCGAGAATCGAGCCCGTGCGCAGCGCCACCGTGCCGAGCACGAGCCCGGTCAAGATTGCGCCCAGGCACTCGGCCATCGGCTTGTTGAGATGGATCATCGCGTACGGGATGACCATCACGAACACCCCGAGCGAGCCGATGCTGCGCGCCAGCGCGAAGCACAAAAAGCCGCGAAAGAAGAACTCCAACATCAAGAACTGGAAGGCGTACGCAATCTCCCAGGTGAAGAACTGCTCCAGCGAATTGCCGGCACCGGCGTACTTCGGATAAGTGCGCAAGAATGAGGCGCTGCTCGATGCCAGGTAGGTCAAGGGCAAGACCAGCGCGATCAGGCTCAGGTAGAGCAGCCAGATCTTTGGTTCCCAAACGAAGCGCACGCCAAAGCTCGAGATGCGATCTTTCAGCACGAGCTTGATGCACAGGTAAGGCAATACACCGTAGTGAACGAGCTTGAAGGCGGACCAGAAGAGGTGAGGGTGGAGATCCGGATAGGGGAGGCCCGAGAAAGCGCGTACCAGGAACGGAAACTCTTTGAAGGAGCTAGGGCTTCCGAAATACTTGGGGATGACCAGCGCGAGCGCGGCGGTGATCAGCACCGCCCCGGCCTTGAAATTGGGTAGAGGCTCGCGGCGGTATTGCGTGTCAATCGCAGCCCATTGGTCGATCGTGAGACGCTTGAGCAATGAAAGTGCGCGGTTCAAGGCGCCGCGCAGCATAGCGGTGATTGCCCGGCGCGGTGACGCGGAAAGTACCATTGCGTGTCCAGCGCGAGCTGCCTAGTTTCGAGGGCATGCGGACGCTCCGGCCGGGCTCAGTGGGTGACGACGTTCAGGTTTGGCAGGCTTTCTTGCTCAAAAAGGGTCTGTACCAGGGCAAGCTCGACGGTCAGTACGGGCCGCGTACGCTCGAGGCCACGCAGCTCTTCCAGCGCCAGAACGCGCTGAAGGACGACGGCCTGGTCGGCGACGGCACGTACGGCGTCGCGCTCCAACAAGGTCTCGAGCTCGCGCACGAAGATCCGCCACTGCCCGGTGGCGAAATCTCGCTGGGCGATGCCTGGACGGCGCCCGCGGCGCCGCCCGACGTCTCGCTGGTCGTCGTGCGCGATCCGCGCGTGATCACCAATCACCTGCCCGGGCAGCTGCCTTGCCCGAACAACCCCGCGCCGCCCGTCGGCTACACGTATTGGAAAGGCGGCGTCTCACCGGCCGTGCAAGCCTTCGCCTCCAAGGTCGAAGGTCACGCCGCGGATTTTCCGATGGGTAGCTTCGTGCAAACGACCATCGAGGGCGTCGTGGTCGCGGCGCGCGTCGAGTGGCACGACTTTCAGGGGATGACGGGCAAGACTGGCTGCTTCCGCGGCACCAGCTTGTTTCGTCTCCGCTCCTGATTAAAAGAAGATGGCTTCGCCTTCGTTCGCCACGCTCGTGGGACCGACGTAAACCAGCTCCGCTTCGTGCGGCAGGCCGTCGAGCGTCACCACCACGTCGCCACGCAGCGTGCGACCTGCATAGATGCGCGTCGTGGGGGCACTGCGCAGCTGCTCTTCGAGCACCTTGGCGTCGATGCTGGAGGGCAAACCGGCTTGGAGGCGCACGTTGAACTGCAGCATGCGGTTCTTGATGCGCCCCATCAGCTGATTGCAGAGCTCGCGCGCCCAATCCACCTGGCGGTTGCCGCCCAGGTCGACCTTCATCAAACCAACCACCGCGGCCGAGAGCGAGAGCGTGAGCCTGCCCGTGCGCTTCTGCGCGCCGTGCGTAAAGCCAATCCACGCGCAAATCTCCGGGAGCTTGGGCAGCGGATCGCGTGAGGTACGCGGCTGCGGTGCGAGCGCGACCGAGTAAGCCTGGAACAGCTCCACGAGTGAGCCTTGCACGAGCGAGTCGAGGGCTCCGCGCTTGACCGAGCTCGAAGACGACGAAGGCGGCGGCGCGTCGGCGCCGAACGCCTCCGGCGCCGGTGTCTTCGGCTCGTGGCGGGTCGCATCGCGAGGAGCGGGCCGCACGGACGTCTTTCTCATGCTTCTCAAGGAGTCCTAGCAGCTCTGAACGACCTCGGCCCAGTCTGCGTAAGCACGACCAGCCGGTCCGTCGTTGTTTCTCCTACATCGTTTCGTGGCTGGGTGCGAGTGACCCGGCGTCCCAAAACGAGCATCAGCGTACGCAGCGCACGTTTTTGCCGGACGACGCGGCAAAACTGTACGTGCTGCCGTTGGTGAAGAACGTGGTCCAGGCACGCGATGCGTCATCGATCACGGGGGAGGAGGACCAAAAATATTCGCTGGGAGTGCCGGGAAATGCCGTCAGATTGATGGACGGGTTCTTGGTTTCGTCGACCAGCGTTTGCAGCTCGTTGATGCTCGGCAAGCGCCAGCCGCCCCCGTCTAGCGTAAGGCCGGCGCAATACTGCCCCGCTTCGGAAAAACCATAGTGGTCGCTCGGGGTTTGCTGTTGCCAGCTGAGCTGGGTGAAAGCGTCTTTTACGACACCTGCTTCAATCGCGTAGCGCTCGGTGCCGGGTGCGACAGCCGACCGCACGCAGCGCACGCGGTACTCATAGTCGCTCGCGGCGTACGTGGTGTGCCCATTCAAGAAGAAGACCAGGTAGATGAGGCCGGGGTCGATGCCGACCTCGGACGAGGTCCAGAAATTCTCGCTCGTCGTCTCGGGAAAGGCGTCGCTGTCGATCGAAGGGCCAACCTTCGTCCAATCCACGAGCGAGGCGAGCTCGATGCGCGACGGCAGCCGCCAGTCGTCGTCGCCGTCGAGGTTCAGGCACGAGCAATAGCTCTTGGCGTCTTGCCAGCCGAAGCTTTGGGGCGGCACGCGGCGTTGCCAGACCAGACCCGTCACCTCGTCCGTGACTTGCTCGCCGCTCTCGTTCACGGCGTAACTGGCAGGATGCGGCAAGCCGCTCGCCACCGGATTCGGCATCACCCAGTCAGGCCAGGCGCGTGGCGCTTCGACCTCGCCGCACGCCAGGAGTGGAGCATCGCCCGCGGCACCAGCAGCTGTAGGCGCTCCGGCGGCCGAGCGCTCGGCACCGCTGCCGCCGCCTTCTCCTCCGTCGTGCGAGCTCGTGCTGCCAGCGGGGGTGGCGGAGCCCGAAGCGCCTGCGGCACCGCCGGTGTCGTCGCCTGGCGGCACCGGAGATGCGGGGTCGTGGCTCGTGCAACCAGCCACGACCAGCACGAGCAAGCATTTCAGCGGATTTGGGGGCGCGCGCATCGCTCGAGATCACCAATGGGGGGAGCCGCCTCGCGCCATCAAAAGGCAACCACGAAGCGAGGCCAATTCTGGCGCGACCACAGGCTTCTGCCCAGACTCCCATGACGAAACGGTCACCTGGTGGCTGGGGTCGCTCCGGCCCAAGATGCAGCCATCACCCCGCGCTCTTGCCCGGAGCTCGGGAGATCGGAAGCTTTTGGCGCGAGCCAGAGCCCGTCGAGTGCCTCGCTAGCTTCGACGGCTCCACCCCAGGCCCGTTGCTCCTACCATCCGATCTTCCGAGCCCTGGGCAAGAGCCGTCACGCACCGAAATATCGACTAAGCTGCGCGGAGTGCGTGCCTCGCCGCCCCCGACAGCGCTCGCCGCGCGCTACATGAGGCGCTTCAAATGCTTGGCGGGCGACTGCGAGGCCACGTGTTGCGGCGGCTGGGGCATTGCAGTGGAGCCATCCGAGCACCGGCACCTCAAGTTGGTCGCGCAAGGGGACGCGGCGCTCGGCGACTTGCTCGAGCGCGGCATCGAGCTCACGCCGGAAGGCCCAGACTACGCGCGGCTGCGTTTTCTGCCCTCGGGCGCTTGCAGCATGCACGATGCCTCGGGCTTGTGCAGCATTCACGCGAAGTTCGGGCACGCTGCGCTCTTCGGTACCTGCGCGACGTACCCACGCTACGCCAACGAGCTCGACGGCGAGCTGGAGCTGTTCGGTACGCTGTCGTGCCCCGAGGTCGCGCGGCTCGCCTTGCTTTCGGAAGACGGCTTCGAACAAGAGAGCGTCGAGCTCGACGAGCTACCGCGCAAGCTACGCAATCGTTTCGACACGCAGCGGCCCTATTTCCGCCCGTTCAAGCTGGTGCGGAGCGCTCTGCTCAAATTGTTGGCCGAGCCGGGCTACGGCTTGTCCGAGAAGCTGTTCGTGCTGCTCTGGGTGAGCGACAAGCTGCGCCCGGTTCTGCACTCGGGGTGCAGTGCCGTTCCGGAGGCTCAGCTGCGCGGCATCTTTGGCGCGCTCGGCGAGGCGCAGGTGCTGGGCTCGCTCGCGGGCAGCTTTCGTTCGCTCGAGCTCGACGGACCGTTGCCGCTGCTCGTGCTGCACGCCAGCCTGCCGCCGAACGCCGAGCGGGAGCACGGCGCCCAAGCCGATCGCTTCGACGCAATCTTGCGCGAGGTGTGGAGCAAGCTCGGCTTGGTGCCAGGGAGTGCGCAGGGCGAAGCGGAGCTCAACGCCGTTTGGCAGTGCTACGCGGCTCTACGCGCGGCTCTGCCGGCCGCGACGCGCGCACGCATCGAAACCTGCTTGGAGCGCTACGCGACCAATCACGTGCTGACGACGCCCTACATGCTGGCCGAAAACCTGTTCGAATACGCTTACGACCTGGTCGTGCGCGTCGCCAGCCTACGCTTTCTTTTGTGCACGCAGCTGGCGAGCCGTGAGCACACACCGCAAGAGCTCGATCAGGTCATCGTCGAGACGATGTTCACGTTCGCTCGTGCGGTGGAGCACACCGACCTGCCGCGGCGCCTGCAAGCGACGCTGACGCGCCAGGGGCTGGACGGCTTGGCGCACGCCGCCTGCTTTCTCGCCGTGTAGCTCGCCCGGCTAGATCTAGATCTAGTTCGGGAAGCCGGGCACGCCCAGGTGCACCTTGAACAAGCTGGTGTTGGTGGTGATGTAGAGCGTCTGGTGATCGGCATCACCGAAAGCGCTGTTGGTGACGTAACCGTTGCCCAAGCCCGTGATGCTACCGAGCACTTCGTCCTTGGGCGAGAGGACGCGCACCTGATTATCGATGGTGATGTACAGGTTGCCGGCGCAATCCATGGCCATGCCGTCGCTCGAGCCTTCTTTCCAAGTGGTTGGCTCTCCGCTGGGAGCGCCGTCGTCTGCCAATGCCAGGCGCCGTACCGGCCCCCCGCCAGATTCCGTGGTGCCCAGATACAGCCACTTTCCGTCGGGCGAGAGCGCGATTCCGTTGGCGCCCTCGGCGGCCAGCACGAGCGTGACCTTCGACGCCGGCGGCGGCGACAAGCGGTAAAAAGCCATCGGCTGCTCGCCGGGCGGAACCGAGTCGTATTGCGGGTCCGAAAAGTAAATATTGCCGTCGCCACGCATGACGACGTCGTTCACCTCGTTGAAGGGTTGCCCGTTGTAAGCGTCGCCGCCCGGCACGTCGCTGCGCTTGGCCGTGGCGGGGTCGAAGCGCGTGATGGTGCGCTTGTCGTAAGAAGCAGCCAAGATCTGCCCGCCTGTATCCATCGCCAGGCCGCCCACGCCGACATGGTCGACGAACGTCGTCAGCATGTCGTCTTGGGGGGTGTACTTGTTGATCTTGCCGTTGGCGTTGCCTCCTCCCGACTGCGTGAAGAGCAGCGCCTGCAGCGACTCGACCCAGACCGGACCTTCGAGCTCGCCGCCCAGGTTGCCCTTCACGAGCGTCGCCTTCGTATCGCCCGCGAGCGGCGCCGCGTAGGGCCCCGCCGGACACGTGTTACCAGCGGGGCCGAGGCCCGCCGACACGCCACCACCCGTACCCCCGTCACCGGCGCTGCCCGCGGTACCGCCACCCAAGTTGCTGCCGCCGCCCGTGCTCTCGCCGCCCGTTCCGCCAGTCCCGCTCATGTTGCCGCTCCCCGATCCACCCGGCACGCCGCCGCCCGGGCTCGCGTTCGTGCCGCCTGGGCTACCGCCGCCCGTGCTCGTTCCCGCCACGCCGCTGCCGCCACTGGCAACGCTACCACCGGTGTTTCCACCCGAATTGGCGTCGCCGCCACGGGAGCAGCCGTAAGCACTCACCACCAGCATCGCCGTGAGCACGCACTTTCGCATGCTAGTGAAATGGGAGCGCCCACCGACTGCCTTTGAGCAGCCGCCACAATGTCGTTTCTGGGCGGAATTCGTGGTCTGTTGGGCTCGCGCGGGGCCTTCTGGCGAGAGTCGGCCCCGTCGTCGTGCGCCGGCTCAAGGCACGTGAATGATCACGTCGCTGAAGAACTGGCTCGAGGTGCTCACGTCCTTGCAGGCATTGCCGCCGATTGAATGATCACCCTGATCGAACAGCACCTGAATGTCGTGCGTGTTGTCATAGATCACGATGCCCTCCGGACCGGAGTCGGAAGGAATGCCGGTGATGTCTTGCACATAAGTTGCTGCATCGCCGGGCAATCCGGACCACTTGTAGAGCTTGAACGGTCCGGCCGACGCGTCGCGCGGGCCGCCGATCAGCAGCACCGAGTCGTGGATGGGCGACCAAGTCATGGTGCGAATACCGAGACCGCCCAGGTCGAGCAACGTTGCCTCGCCAAACTGCGCGGTGGCGCCGCCGAGCACGGCGTCCGCATTGAGCAGTGAAACGACGATGGTGCCGCCGCTCTGGCCGGGGTTGCGGAAACCGACCAGCAGCTGGTTCGGCCGCGCGGTGGTGGGCGCCCAGGTGAGGCCCTCCACGTTGGTGCCGTTGACCTTCGGCGCCAGGTTCGGATCCGTCGCGGTGCCGAGCTTGGAGGCGTTGCTGAGGGTCGTGATCACGCTGCTATTCGGCGTGACCCAGTTCGCGGAGACCAGCATTTGATCGAGTAGCTGCGTCGTGTAGCCGGGCACGCTCAGGCCGATGCTCGGGCTCGCGCCGCTCACGTCCATGGCGAAGAAGCGGTAGCGCTGGCGCTCCAGGTTGCCGTTCTTGTCGCGACCATGCGAGCTGATGACGTAGATGCGGTTGCCGACGCGCGCCGCATCTTCGATGTCCGCTTCGTCGGAGGTTGCCAGGCCAATGGACGTGCTGATGTCGATGTTCTGCAGCGCGTTGGCGTTGGCGCCGCGCGTGTACAGGCGCATGCCCTGGTTCTCGTCGTTGCCGTCCAAGAAGTGCGTGCCGTCGATCATCACGCCGAACGAACCGTCGCAGGTTTGTTTGTAGTTGCCCGGGGTTGTCGGGAGCGTGATCTCGCCTGCGCTGCCGCCGGAGCCGCCCGAGCCGCCGCTACCACCGGAGCCGCCACCGCCGCCACCGTCGTGCCAAGTGACACTGAGCTTGGGGCGCTTGCTCTTGGTGCCGTATTCGCTCGACCGCAGCTCGAGGCGATTGGTGGTGTTGGGCCCGACCACGAAGAAGCCGTGATTGCTGGAGGGCGATGAGACCCAACCCTGAACGAGCGCCACGCCTGCGCTGTTCAGATTGATCGTATAAGTGCCGGTCGGATCGGCCGAAAAGCTGCCGAGCGCGCTCGTTCCGCGATCGCTTACGCCCAGGCCGCCCGCCGTTTGCCAGCTCAGGCCCACGTCGTAGACGTTCCAGGTGGCCTTGCTTTCGTTCCAGGCCTGCTTGGCTTCGTAAAAGGTGAACGTCTCGTCGCTCTTGTCCGAAACGGCGAGCGTGACGCTCACGCCGTCGACGACGGCAGTCGAAGGGATCGTGCTGATGTCCCAGCTCAACAGCACCTCTTTTTGGTCATCGCCGTCGACCGAGATCGCCGTGGCGGTGCCGCTGGTCGTGTTGGGCGAGAGGCCCTGCAGCATGGTGTCGCGCGTGCCTGAGTAGCCCGTGGTGGGGAGGACGCCGTCTTGGAACGACGTGGTGCTCGTCACCGCCTCTTGGGCGAAACCGAGCTCTTCTTCACTTCCCGAGCAAGCCTGCAAGCTAGCAGCCGAGACCAGACCGATTCCCAACGCGCTCAAACGGGCGCGGCGCATCACGAGCTTCGCGTACATGTTCACCTCTGAGTTGCTCGCATCGAGCGCGACCGCCGCGCTCGATGAACGCGCGCGAAGCTAGTCGGCAGTCACGCGAGCTCGCTGCAACGCTTCAGCGACGGAATGCGTCCATGTGCGTGAAGCAAACGTGGCGTGACGGCGACGCGACCAAGCGCGTGGTGCGATTCCAACGATGGCAGACCTCGTGTGCGTGCGTGTCGGTCTTCCGAAGTGGTTGTCGCGATTTATGGGAAATAGCCGAAGAAATGGCCATTCGAATGCTGAGAATCCCTTCGTCCGCTCTGATAAAGTGCCAATTTGCTCCAGGCGTCCTGACCGCCGGGGCACGAGGTGGACATGGCTTCGGTGCGGTTCTGGATAGCTTGCGGTGTCTCGAGCGTGATCGTCGCGGCTTGCGGCTCGAGCGATGGAAAGCATGCCGCGCCGGCCGAAGAAGGCGGAGCGGGCGGCGAGCCTGGTGACGCGGGAGCTCCAGCAGTCGGCGGCAAAGGCGGCACCGCGCCGCTGGCCGGAAGCGGCGGTATGGAGCCATTGTCCGAGGGTGGCGTGGGCGGTGTGCCCGCGAGTGGTGGCCTGCCCAGCATCGAAGGCGGTGCTGGTGCAGGACCTGCGCTGGGTCCGGTGCTGGTCGAGCCCAAGTACCCGACGAACGGCGTCTTCTGGCTCGACTACGTGAAGAACGACGGAACCACGCGCACGACCGCAAAGGACGTTGCTTGCAACCCGACCAGCGACGGCCCCACGTACACTGCCTGCGTGCATGGCGGCGAGATCCGCCGCATCGCGTTGCCGGGTTTGCAAAGCTGCGCTGGCGTGAGCGCGACCGACACGCTCGGCGCCTTCGAGTGGATTTGCCAGCCAGCCGGCAACGCCGTCGAGGTCGTGTCGACCGGCTTGGCGCCGGCCAAGCACCTCACGGATTTGCTCGATTTTTCGGGCAAATCCTGGAAGCTCAATGCCGTCGCGATCAGCAGAGACGACCAGCCCTATGCCTCGTCGGAGCCGGCGGCTTGGTGGAGTAACCCCATCACGTCACTGGCGGCGGCCGCTTGCGTCGCCGACGTGGGCGCTCCGCACGACATCTTCGTGCTCGACGCGGCGTCGTCGAACGCCAACTGTACCGGCAAGACCGAAAAGATCGGGCTCGTGACCGCGCCGGGCGAAACGGTGACCGACTTCAGCTTCAACGGTAAGGGCGCCTTCAACTGGTACGAAGGCGAGTACGCGATGCAAGCCAAGTTCACGGTGCTGACGCCCGGCAGCTTCGGGTTTCAGGTCGTGCGCAACGCCAAGTTCACGGCGCTGGCCGTCGGAGGTGGCTTTGGCGGAGCCGTGACGATGGCGGCGGCGCGAGCGAGCGTGGTGCGCGACATCACCGCTTCAGGTGGCCGCATCATCATCGGCGCCAGCTCTGCCTCGGGTCTTTCGATCAGCGACGTGACGTCCGACGGCGCCAAGGCCGACGCCATCTCGCTGAATGCTTGCGCGGATTGCTCGATCGAGCGCGCCACGATTACCAACACCGTCAATCGCGCCATCTACGCCCAGGGCGTAACGCCGCGGCTCTCGGTGCGTGATTTGACGGCGACCAACAACGGCTCTGGTGCGGTCGGCGTGACGCAGGTAACCGACGGCCGCATCGAGAACGTGCGCATCAAGAAATCGGGCTCGGGCGGGATCGGAGCGACCTTGACCGCCCGCACCGTGTTCAAGTCGATCACGGTCGACGGCGCCAACGGTGTCGGTGTTTCGGTCGATCAGGGGGACGACAATCGCCTGGTCGATATTCAAGTAGCCGACGCCTACAGCAACGGCGTGTTCTTGGGCGGCAATCGTGCGGTGCTGCAGCATGCGCGCATCTCGTGCGGTAAAGGTGCCGGCACGCTGGGGGCCGGAGTCTCCATCCCCAGCAATACGGCCCATAGCCGCGTTTACGACGTGACAGTGACGGCGTGTCGCTACGGCGTCGACCTGAACGGCAGCGCCGATGTCGTGCAAGCGGTCACGGTAGCGGATACCGAAGATGTCGGTTTTCGCAATGCTTCGTACGGCAGCTACCTCGAAGACGTCGTCGCCATCGATACGACCTACGGGCTCTACTTCTTGAGCAACCTGTTCGGCCCGCCGCGCGTGCGCAGCTTTGCGTCTTCGCACAACCAGACGGCGGCGATTTACTCGAACAACAGCACGCTCGATATCGCGGAAAAGCTCATCGTCGGCAACAGCGGCGCCACGGGAACAGGCGCTGATTGCGTCACCACCAGCACCACGGGGCTCGACAATGCCTGCGGCGGCACCGCGGCCACGCTCACGCAGAGCGCCAGCGTGCTCGCTTCTATCGTGGGCATCGTCACCGACAATGCGAACCCGCAAGGGGCGACCGGCACCGCCAGCTACGACACGGTGACGGACTTTCTCACCTTTGGCACCGACACCCGGCGCTACATCCGTGCCGGCGCGGCCTTTCCTGACTACGCCAACCGCGGACCGTGTCGTCTCACGGAGAATTGCGCCATTCTGGACGTCGCGCTGCGCGCGACGGACACGCTCTTGCGCAATCGAAATGTCGTCTCCACCGGCAACGACGTCACTGTCCAGAGCTGGTTCATCAGCAGCCAGGCTCCGGCGGATCAAACGGCTTGCGACGCCCGCGTTCCGGGCTCGGTGTTCGTGGCCGCTACGCCCAACCGTTGCGAATCCACCTTCTTGAAGCACGCCTGGGAGCTGATCGACGACGGCAAGGGCGATGACGATGGCCTGTGCGAATCCGACGAAACCTGCGAGATCGCCCGCAACATCGGCGGTTACCAAGGGCATGGCGCGTGGGTGACGGCCGGCGCTTTCGTGGACGGCACCCTCGAGAACATCACGCTCCTGATGCGGCAAGACAACGGTTACTGAGCTCAGGGCGAAAGCGCGGCGAGCAAGTCGTCGAAGTAGCTGGGCAGGCTGTCCCAAGGGTTGGGCAGGTCGTCGTCGGTGAGATACACGTAGCGCACCGATTGGGTTGCGGATTTGACGAAGCTGACGTCGAGCGCCGCGGCGTAGGGGATGATGCCGTAGCGCTCGCGGTTCGAAGCGTACTTTTGCAGGCTGTTCAGAGTTGGAGTGCCGGCGCTTTCGTAGACCAGCATCACGTCGACCGTGCTCAGGAAGCTGTTTGGCACACCCGTACCGGGGTTGCCGACGCTGAGGTCCAGGGCTTGCGTGCGCGCATGACCGGCCACGGCGCTGTAAAAGTACTCGTCGCCGCTCTGGCTCGACTGCTCGTCGAAGAAGATGCCCTGGACGGCTGGGTAAAGCTCGTGCCACTGGTCGGTGTCGCCATTCACGGCGCTTTGGTCGCGCTTGGTGTAGTTGGTGGAGACGTAGCCGATGGGCACGATGTCGGCGGCTACGAGCTTGGCGATGCCGTCCGTGAAGGCTGCGTCCACGTTGGCACCCGGGCCGCTGTCGGGGTTGACGATGGCGATCACGTCCACGTTCGGGTGCGCCTGCTTCGCCTTGACGAGCGCGCTCCACGCGGGCGCGTCGGGGTAACTATACAGAGGGACGATGCAGCCGTTGCCGACGGATGCGTGGCCCGCGGCACCGTCGCCAGCGCCCGCGACGCCGCCTTCGCCTGGCGGAGCGGTTCCGGCCGTACCTCCGCTGCCCATGCCGGACGCCGAGCTGCCACCGACCGAGGTGCCGGCACTGGTTTGGCTGCCAGCGCTGCCAGCGGAGCTGCCGCCGTTGCTAGTACCGCCGCTGCCGCTCCCGGCCGCGGTGCTCGTGCCAGCGACGGCTGCGCCAGCGACGGCCGCGCCGCTTCCGCCAGCGTTGGCAGGGGAGCCGCCGTCGCTTTGGCAGGCGCCGGCCAGGGCCGTGAGCCCAAGAGCGGAAACCAGTGCAAATGAGCGCATCTACCCTTAGTGGCAGCGAACGCAGAAATGTGGTCACCACTCGAGTGGTCGCTCGGAGCCGAACCGCTCACATGGCCGGGCAGGCCAGGTTCTGGTTGCAGTTGCCGACGCCGAGCGCCGTGCAGAATTGTTGGTAGTTGTTGCGGCGTGCTTCGGCCTGCGCGGTGCTCGGGCACTCCAGCGCGCCGTTGATGGCGCGGATGGTGGCGCCGAAGCCCTCGCGCAAGAAGCGGTAGTGGAGGCCCAGGAACAAGTAATTCTTGTCCTGGCTCTTCCACGCCATCCAGAAGAACATCGACGTCTTCCAGGCTTTGCCGGGGGTGGAGATGGCGTCGCCGGGGTTACTGAGTAGCGACGACTTGTTCCAACCAAAGTCGCTGGAGAAGAACTCGCCGGCTTGCCCGTAGTTGTAGTTCCACGACAGCTGCAGCGGGCCGCGGCCGAAGTAGCCCTGGCCGCCCGAGCACGGGTAGTACGTGTCCGAGTCGTTGCAGTAGTCTTTGCTGGCGCCGTCGATCTCTTGAGCCAGCGTGAGGCCGCCGGTCTCTTGCTTCATGTGGGCCATCATGGCCGCGATCTCGCGCTTGCGATCGTCTAGGCTGCCCTCGCGTGCGATGCGCGAAAAGCGCGGGTCGTCGAGCGCGGTGGCCAGCTCGTTGTACGGGTTGCCGAAGGCTTGCGCGTTGTAGCCCGGGAAGGCACCGTTGAAGGTGCCCTCGTTCACCAGCGACTTGAAGCCGGTGTCGACGAATGGACCCGCGACGTCGAAGCTCACGTCGTCGATAGAGAAGTCGAACGACTTGTTCGGGATCGGCGCGTTGGGTTGCTCTTCGGGCCAAACCGGGGCGAAATTCAGGCCCGTGATCTCTTTTTGCGGCTGGTAGTCGCGCGGTACGGCGCCGCCGGTGTTGTCCCAACCCTGCGCCAGCTGCGCCCAGGTGAAGGCGTAGCGGGTCCACACATCCGAGACGCGGAAGTACTGAACCGTGAAGTGGTTGTAACACTGCTGGCCGGTGTTGCAGCTGTCGTCGCCGCCTTCGGCCATCGGCACCGTCTTCGGCGTGGCGATGGAGACCTTCACGTAGGGCGCGGCGCCCACGTTGCCTTTGAGCCAGAAGCTGATGCCCTTGTAGGCGCTGGCGTCGTAGCAAGGGGCCATCGGCACGGCGACGTAGCCGCCGTAACCGTTGAGGCCCATACCGACGATGTGCAGCGCTTTGGTGCTGCCTGCCTTGCCGCCGGCGCCGGGCGCCTCGAACTTGACGGTGACGCTGCCGTTGGGGCTCATCGTGTCTTTGCCCCAGTTCCAATTGCCGTCGCGACCGTCTACCGCGCGGATGAGGTGACACTTGGCCGCGTCGTCCTGCGTCTCGAAGTCGTCGATCAGATTTTCGTTGCCGGCGCCCTTGGTGGCGCCCGCCGCACAGCGATTGCCAGCCGGCGCACCCTTGCCGCAAGCCATGGGTCCGGTACCGCCCGTACCGCCGACAGGAGCTGCACCACCACTCGGATTGACGCTGCCACCGACGGGAGCTGCACCGCCGCCCGAATTGACGCTGCCAGCGACCGGAGCCGCGCCGCCGCCGGGATTGTTGCCACCACCGGGATTGTAGCTGCCGCCCTGACCGAGCCCGCCGACTGCGTTGGCACCCCCGTTCGGGTTATTGCGGGGACCGCCATCGTCTGAGCTGCAGGCCACGACCGCGGCCGCGAGGGTAGAAACCAGAGTGAGCTGTAAACCGAGGGGAAGGATGCGGCGCGACATGAATTGCCTCACGTCAGCTGTACCGCATCGCGAGCGCTCGACCTTCGCGCTGGCCGGTATGCGCCATCCGTTAGGTACGAAGTGATAATGAGCCAACGCGCTGGGCGTCAGCGATTGCATCACGGGGGCAAGGTTTCACCGACGCGCGCCGTGCACGCTTGCATCAGGGCACGCGCGTGAACGTACAGTACGGGGCCACGCATTTCGCGCCAGCGCTGGCGCACTTGCAGTCGGCGTCGGTCGTGCACCAGCCGTCCATCCCCTGGGGACCGGTGCCAGCGGGGCTGCAGTAGAAGATCTTATTGCCGGATGGGTTCGGGCTCATCTTGGTCCAGTTGCAGACCAATCCGCCGCACGAGGGATTGGGACAGTCGCTGTCGTTGAAGCAACCGTCACCCTCGCCGCTGTCGATTGGCGGAACGGAAGCGGAGCCGCCCTTGGGTGTGGACGTTGCACCGCCGACGGGCGTCGAAGCCGCCCCACCCTTCGGTATGGAAGTCGAGCCGCCTTTCGGGACCGCGCTCGAGCCGCCCGTCGCGCTCGACGACCCACCGTTGGTCGAGTCGTCGTCGTCCCCGCTCTGGCGGGCGACAATGCCGCCGCAGCCGAGGCTCAGTACCCCCACCACCAACCAAAACCCGCGCGCCATGCGGCCGGATGATAGCAGATGCCGGCATCGCTACCAGCTTGGCCAACCGAGCGCTTTGGCTAAGCTGGGCACCCATGCCTGGCTTGTTCGAGATCGCTACTCTGGGTCCCGCGAAGGTCCCGTCTCCCTTGCGTTTGAAGACGGCGGCCGGCGACGACGAGCCTTCGCACCCCGTCAACTATGTGTGTGATGACGAGCGCGTACTTTACAAGATCGAGCTCGATCGCGCCGGGCAGAGCCTTGCCAGCAGCGAGCTGGGCGAGCTCGAGAAGGCGGGGCCACGCGAGAAGCTCTTCTTCGCGCCCGGGCGGGTGCACGCCGCGATCGTCACTTGCGGGGGCCTGTGCCCGGGCCTCAACGACGTGATCCGCTCGATCGTGATGACGCTGTGGAATCAGTACGGGGTGCGGCGTATCAGCGGGATCCGCTACGGCTACCGGGGTCTCTTGCAAGACGCGCCTTGGGAGCCGGTGCCGCTCGACCCGACGGCGGTGGCGCGCATTCACCGTCAGGGCGGCACCATTTTGGGCGGCGCGCGCGGCGGCGGTGACCAGACGGGCCCGATCGTCGACACGCTGCAGCGCCTGGGCGTCGACATGCTGTTCACGATCGGCGGCGACGGCACTCAGAAAGGCGCGGCCAAGATTTCCGAAGAGATCCGCCAGCGCGGCTTGCCGATCGCGGTGGTGGGTGTGCCCAAGACCATCGACAACGATCTGAGCTTCGTCGAAAAATCGTTCGGCTTCGAGACCGCCGTCTCGGAAGGCCTGCGCGCCGTCGAAGGCGCGCACACCGAGGCGGAGGACGCCGTGAACGGCGTCGGCCTCGTCAAGCTCATGGGGCGCGAAAGCGGCTTCATCGCCGCGCATGCCGCGTTGGCGTCGAACGACGCCGATTTCGTGCTCGTGCCCGAAGTGCCGTTCGACCTCGAAGGCGACAACGGCTTTCTGGCCCATCTCACGCGGCGCGTGCGCAAAAACGGCCATGCGCTGGTCGTGCTCGCGGAAGGCGCAGGCCAACAATACGTGCAAGATCAGGGCACTGATCGCGGCGGCAATCGCATCTTTGGTGACGTGGGCGTCTTCTTGCGCAAGCAAATCACCGCGCACTTCGAGGCGCAGCGCCTCGAGCTGTCGATGAAATACATCGACCCCAGCTACATGATTCGCAGCATGCCCGCCTGCGCCTCCGACTCCATTTACTGCGCGCGCCTCGGCGCCAACGCGGTGCACGCCGCCATGACCGGCCGCACCGCGTGCCTCGTCGGCCGCGTCAACAACCGCCTCGTCCACGTGCCGATCGGCGCCGCCTCCGCCAGCCGCAACCGCGTCGATCCCGAAGGCGCCCTCTGGCGCGACGTCGTGAACGACACCGGCCAGCCGCTGTTGATGACGAATCGCTGAGCGCCGCGCGCTAGCGCACCAGCACCGGCAAATCGTGATCGTAGCTGTCGCCGCTGCCGAGCACGCCGTTGAAGCCGTTGCCCCAGCACCAGGCGGAGCCGTTGCTGCGTAGAGCGCAGGTGGCGTCGTAGCCGACATCGACCTGGACCCAATCGTAGGCGACGAAGCCGTCGCTGCGGGGCGCCGTGAAGCCAGGGATGAAACCGACTCGGCGCGGGAACAGGTCATAGATGTCGCTGCCGCCGCCGAGGTTTCCGTAGCTGGCACCACCCCAGCACCAGATGCTGCCGTTGCTCTTCAAGGCGCAGGTTTGATTCAAGCCGGACGAGACCCGGACCCAATCGGTGTCGGTGCCGACCTGCGTCACGACTTCGGTGGTGGTGCCGTTGCCGATGCCGAGCTGGCCCTTGTCGTTCAGGCCCCAGCACCAAAGCGTGCCGTCGACGCCGACGCCGCAGGTGTGGTCGTAGATGCTCACGTCTTGCCAACCGCCGGCCGGACCCGTGATTGGTGCAGGCAGCATCACGCGGATGGGGTTCGCGGCCGGCTGCGCCATTTGACCGGAGCCGTTGTAGCCCCAACACCACAGCGAGTGATCGGAGCGCAAACCGCACGAGTTGGCGTCCCCGGCGGTGACTTTCGTCCACGTCTTGAGGTTGCCGACCTGCGTCGGTGGAATGTTGCCGGTGCCGAGGTTGATGCCGAGCGCGCCCTGGCTGTCAGAGCCCCAGCACCAGATCGAGTTGTCTTGCTTGCGTGCGCAGCCGTGATCTTCGCCGACGCTGAGCTCGAGCCAATCTTTGTCGGTGCCGACTTGGGTGGGTGACGTTTCGTTCACGACGTTGGCGGGTTGGCCCGACCTGCCCGCGCCGTTCGTGCCCCAGCACCACAGCGTGTGGTCGGCCTGGATGCCGCAGCTGAATTGTTGCGACATGTCGACGGCCAACCACGCAGCGGCGCCGATGTGCTTCGCGCTCAACGTGCCGTTCGTGTCGCCCGTGCCGAGCTGGCCCAATTGATTGTCGCCCCAGCACCAGAGCTGCTGCGCGGTATCGATGCCGCAGCTGTGATTGTTGGCTCCGACCGCGAGCGCCGCGAACTTCGGCCCGCACGCTTTGCCGTCGCCGACGAAACCGGACTGGCACGAGCAGTCGAAGCCCGGCGTCTTCTCGTCGCACGTAGTGCGCACGCCGCATACGTTGCCGGCGCACTCCGCGATATCGTCACAATTGGCGCCCGTGTAGCCCGCTGCGCAGCGGCAGGTGACGCCCTGGCCCTGCACGAAGTTGCACTCTTGCTGAGCCTGGCAGGTGTCGCTCACATCGGTGCACGGATTGCCCGGGACTTGGCTGGGCGTATCCACGGCGGTGCCGTTGGGGTCCCCGTTACCGAGCGGGCCGTAGCCCCAGCACCAGAGCGAGTAGTCCTTGCGAATGCCGCACGTTTCGGAGCCAGGCGACGCGGACATGCTGCTCCACGTGTCGGTATCGTCGACCTGTTGCGGCACGCTGGAGGGCGCGCCGGGCTTGCCGAGCACGCCGTAATCGTTGTTGCCCCAGCACCACGCCGTACCGTCGCTGCGCGTGGCGCAGGTGTAAGAGTAGCCGGCGTCGACGCTGGCCCAACTGGCGCCCGCACCGATCTGTACCGGCGTCGGGCTGTCGGTCGGAGCTGCGCCGTTGCCGAGCTGTCCCCAGCCGTTGTCGCCCCAACAGTACAAGTCGTGATTCGAGTCGATCGCGCAGGCGTGGTTGTCACCGAGGCTGAGCTGAGTCCACGCCTTGGACTTGCCGATTTGAGTCGGTTCCTTGACGGGATTGACGGCTGCGACGCCGGCTTGCCCGTTGTCGTTTCGGCCCCAACACCACAGCGAGCCATCCTGCTTGCGTCCGCAGTTGCTGGCGCCACCGGCCTTGATTTCGAGCCAGGTGTCGTTGCCGACGCGCGTCGGAAGCGCGCGGGTACCCGTGACATTGCCGCCCAGTTGACCCTGGTTCCCCAAACCCCAGCACCACAAGCTGCCGTCTTGGTGGAGCGCACAGGCGTGGCTGTCGCCGAGCGTGACGTCGCTCCAGCTCTGGTCGTTCTTGTCGCCGACGCGCGTGGGCACATTTTGATCTTCGAGCCGGCCGTTGCCCAGACGGCGCCCCTGGTCGAGGCCCCAGCACCAGAGCGAGCCGTCGGTTTGCAGACCGCAGCTGCCATAGTAGCTGGCGACGACTTTGCTCCAGGTGGCGCGGCCGACGCGCGCCGGCGCGACGCGAGCGATGTTGCTGCCGTCACCGAGCTGTCCGTTGCCGTTGCCGCCCCAGCACCACAGCGATTGGTCATTGCGAATCGCGCACACGTGGTCTTGCGCGGTGGAGACCAGCGCGTAGCCGAGCGGCGAGCATGCCGCGCCGATGCACGGCTGCGTGCCGCCCGCGCCGCCATTGCCCGCTGCGTCGTCGCCGCCCATGGCGACTTCGTTGCCGCTGCCGCCGAGGCTGTCGCCGCCTTGCGGTTGCATCGAGGCGCCGGCGTTGCCGGCGCTGCCGCCTGTCGTCGTGCCGGCGCTGCCGCCCGTGCTGGTGCCCGCGGTGCCTCCGTTGGCCTTGCCGCCCGTGCCTCCGTTGGCCTTGCCGGCGCTGCCGCCCATCGCTGGCTCGCTGGGAGCCCCGGCTTCGCCTGCTTCGCCGCCTGCTCCGCCGTAGGCCTTCTTCTTGTCGTCACTGCTGCCGCAGGACCAAACCAGGGTCAAAGCCACCACGCAGACACACGAGCGTCCGAGACTGCTCCGCCACATGCGCCCTTTTTACTAGCCGGCCAGTTGCCCAGCAATTGCCGCTTTAGGCAGGTGCCGGCGACTCGATGTCAGTCAGCTGGCACAAATTAGGGGGCACGCGTGAGGAGATAATTGCAAAGCGCGCGCAGCTGCGCGGGGCGCACCGGCTTGTGCAAGATGTGCAGGCCGCTCTGCTTGGCCTCGCGCAGCCGCTCGGGCGCAGTGTCGCCGGTGATGAGCAGCGCCGGCAGCTCGCGACCGAAGCGGGCCCGCAGCTGGTCGACGGCGTCGGAGCCAACGGCGCCGTCGGTCAGCCGGTAGTCGGCGAGCACCAACTGCGGCTCGAGCGCGCGCTCTTGCAAGAGCGTGATGGCGGCAGCGGCCGAAGCCGCCTCGACCGGCGTGCAACCCCAGCTCGACAACAGCTCGTGCATGCCGTCGCGAATGGTCTGCTCGTCTTCGACCACGACCACGCAGCGGCCGCTCAGCGCGTCGCCCGCTTGCTCTGGCTCGGGACGGCGGCTGCTCACGGCCGCTGCATCCCCGAGCGGCACCTGCAGCCAGAAACGCGAGCCACGCCCGGGCCGGGAAGCCAGGGTGAGCTCGCTGCCCAGCAGCCGCGCGATACGCCGGGCGATCGGCAAGCCCAACCCGAGCCCTTTGCGCCGATCGCGCTCCGGATTTCCCAACTGGAAGAATTCTTCGAAGATCCGCTCGTGTTGGTCCGGTGGGATGCCGATGCCGGTGTCCCAAACCACCAGCTCGAGTCGCTCTTGCCGGCGTCGGGACGCGACGATCACGCCGCCCTCGCTCGTGTAGCGAATCGCGTTGGCGACCAGGTTGCCGAGCACCCGTTCGAGCAGCGCCGGGTCGCTCCGCAGCGTGGCCGAGCATGGCTTGATGCGCAAACTGAGCGCCTTTTCTTGCGCCAGGGGCGCGTAGTGACGTTCGAGCGAATCGAGCAGGTGCTGCACCCGAAAGTCGGCGAGCCGCGGCTGAAAATAGCCGGCGTCGAGCTTGGAGATGTCGAGCAGCTCGTCGAACAAGCTCTCGAGCGAGTCGATGTTGCGATAGATTTGATCGACCACGCGCTTTTGCTGCTCGTCGAGCTTGAGCTCGCGCAGGCTCGCCGAAAAAAGGCTCAGCGCGTGCAGCGGTTGTCGCAAGTCGTGGCTGGCGGCCGCCAGAAAGCGCGACTTGGCCAAGTTGGCTTCTTGCAGGCGCTGCACCAGGTCCGCGTTCTCGAAGCGAATCTGGATCGACTGCCGAATGCTACGCGCCTGCACGCGGCAAAACAGCAGCAAGATGCCGGCGTAGAACAGCGAGGCCACGCCCAGCGCGATGTGCTCCACCGTGCCGTGCGCAGCGAGCCGCACGAAGGCTGCGCCAAAGATGGGAATCACGAAGGCGCTGTAGGCCGGCGGGTGGTAGGCATTGCCCGACACGGCGCCGCCCGTGATGCCGTAAAGCCCGCACAGCGTGAACACCAAGCTCAGCGGATCCTGCGCGTGCAGAAACAACACTGCTGCGATGCCCCAAACCAGGCCGGCGCCGAGCATGTAGTGCGCGTAGCGCCGCGCCCAGAGCCCGGCGTTGTGCACGGACAGCGTCGCGCGCCGGTAGCTGAACATGACCCAGAGCCGGTGCAGCTGCGAAACGGCCTGAATCGCGAGGAAATAGCCGATCAGCCGGTGGGGCGCGTGGCGCCACAGTGTGATGGTGAGATAGACGGTGACGCCCAACGCGGCCGCCAGCGAGTTGGGAATTTGCTCGTAGAGCGTGCGCACGCACTCGGCTTGGACTTCATGTTCGCGGTCGGGCGAGCGCGTGGAAGCCGGCGCGGCCGCGTTCACTCGGCTCCGAGCAGGCCGAGTCTTTGCGCGGCCAGCACCGCTTGCGTTCGGCTGCTCACACCGAGCGCTCGGAACAGCTCGGTCAAGTGCGCGCGCACGGTGCGATCGGCGATGGAGAGCTCCGAGGAGATCTCTTTGTTGCTGCGTCCGGAGCCGAGCAGCTTGAGCACCTCCAGCTGACGCAGGGTGAGGTCTAGGCTCGGGTCGCCGTCGGCCCGTGCCGGCGGCGGCGCGGCGCTGCCGGGCGGTTGCTCGAAGTAGGCGCCCCCGTCGAGCACGCAACGCAGCGCAGCCAGCAGCTTTTCGAGGGGCAGCGACTTGTGCAAAAAGCCGGACGCTCCGGCGTCGCGCGCCTGGCGTAGTACCTGAGCGTCGTCTTTGCCCGAGATGAGCATGCGCGGGACGTGCGGAAATTCCTCTGCGTAGCGCCCGAGCGCCGACAGTCCGTCGATGCCGGGCAGCATCAGGTCTATCAACGAGAGCTCGACACCGACCGAATCGCGCAAGACTTTGAGCCCTGCTTCTGCCGATTCGGCGCTCACGATCTGTAGATCCGGCGCGAGTCGGCCAAGGGCGCTGGCGAGCCCCTCATGAAAAAGCGGATGATCGTCGACGAGAAGGATGAGCGCCAAGTTGCTCGGTGAATATCGCGGATACACGCGGTGCTCTGCAAGTCCGGTGCGCCAAACGGCTGTTCGTAGGCCGCCGCCCGCTGCGCAGTTGCTCCACCTCGGCGCTTGCCAGACAGGAGTCGCGCAAGGCTTCGACGTAGTCGCGAGCGGCGTCGACCGTTGTCCCGGCTATTTCTTGTCCATCACTTCGACCCCTGTCCAGCTGGGGTCGGCGCCATGGGCGATCTGCTCTCGCGCTCGGCTGAGGTAGCGCTGGGCCGTGCCATCGGCTGGATGCTTGGCGATCACGCGCTCGAATGCGCCGACGGCTGCCGCAAAATCTGCGCTCTGCCAGGCCTCGAGGCCCGTCGCAAAATCGGCAAGTGTAGCGCGCTTGAGCGACGCGGCTTCCGGCGCGTCACCTGCGAAACAATCGTAAACGCGTGTGGGCAGCGACTTGCCTTTCACGCGCACGTTGCCGACCCTGCGCGCGCTGGTGCGGGCGGCTTCGGGCAGGGCGCTCACGGTGCTTTCGCTGGCCACGATGCCGACGCGAAACTCCTTGGTCAGGCCTTCCATACGCGAGGCCGTATTCACGGTATCGGAGATCAGCGATGCCTCGAGCCGATCTTGATCGCCGATCACCCCGAGCATGAGTGGACCGGTGTGCAGCCCGAGCCCCACCGCGATCGGAACGCGACCCTTGAGCTGCCGCTCGGCGTTGTAGGCGCGCACGGCTTTCTGGATCTCCACGGCGGCCTGGTACGCATCCTCGGGATGGCGCGGAAAAAATGCAGAAAAACCGTCGCCCGTGAAGGTGGCAACCACGCCTTGCTGTCGCGCGACGTGCACCGTCATGCGCCGGAAGAAGCCGTTCAAGAAGCGGAAGTTGTCACTCGTCGAGAGCTGCTCGGAGAACCTGGTGTAGTCACGAATGTCGAGGAACATCACGGTCATGTCACCGTGACGGTGGTCACCGAGCTTCACGTCGAGAATCGACTCGCGATCCAAAATGTCGAGAAAGGAGCGCGGTGTGAAACGGCTGTAGGCGCGCGTCAGCTCGACTTGCTTGTCGAGCGATGCCTGCAGATTGCCGTACAGGCGCGCATTCTCGAGTGAGATGGCGATCTGCCCGCCGAGCAGCTGCAAGATCTCGAGCCGCTCGGGCGTGAATACGCGCGGCGAGAGCGAGCTGTCGAGGTAGACGCTGGCGATCAGGTCGTTGTGGTGCACGATAGGAGCACACAAAATCGAACGCACGCGGCGTGCCATCACCTCGGGATCGCGGGCGAAGCGCGGCTCTTGCTCCGCGTCGTCGACGACGAGCGGGCGCTTGCTGCGCGCCACGTAGTTGAGCACCGACAGGGGCAGGCGGGCGTTCTCTTCCAGCGCCTGGCTGAGGCCGGTTTCGATGCCGGTGTTGCCGGCATTTTTGCGTGCTACGACGTGCCCGCTCTCGCCTTCGTACAGCACGAGCGCGCCGCGCTCGGCCCCGGCGTTTTCGAGCGCGATCTCGAGCAGCTTGGCGGCCAGGCGCTCGAGCACGATCTCGCCCGAGATGGCCTGCGTCGCCTTGACGACTGCGGTCAGGTCGATGGTGATGGCGCCATCAACGCGGGACGGCGTTTCGTGCGTCGAGGCCTGAGCGGATAATAGCTCACCGTGCTCGCGCTCGAGCGCGTCGGCTTTGGCGATCGCGCCCCACTTCAGGTAGTCGCGCCGGGCGCGTTCCAAATACCAAGCGGCCAGCGCGCGCCTCCCTGACTGCAGATGAAAGCGCGCCGCGAGCTCTTCGGCGAGCGCGGCCTCCTGCAAATATCCCTGCTCCGTAGCGCCCTCGATGGCGCGGTCGTACTTTTCTCTTGCGCGGTCGGCTTCGCCTTCCACGCGCAGCAGCTCGGCCAGCACCAGGTCGTGCTTGTGCTGGTAGTTCATGGGGCCGTGCTCGCCCCATTTGGCGAGCTTCTTCAGCTGAGCGCGCGCTTGCTGCACGAGGCGCTTGCTGGTCGGCTTGTCGACGCAGCGCTCGCTCCAGCGGGTGCGGCTGAGCGCGTCCCAAAACGCCCAAAATGCCAGATCTGGTAAGCCAATCACGGCTTCGGTCAAGGCGCGCGCGCTGTCGCCGTGAGCGACGGCTTGCTCGTGCTGCCCGAACAAGAAGCACAGCATTTGCTTGTTGAAGTAGTAGAAAAAGCGTGAGGTCGCGTCGTCGCCCTTGGCGGTCAGGGTCTCGATCTCGGCGTCGCGGTATGTCTCGCCGCTGAAAGCGACTGGGTCCGCCGTGCGTCCTGCCAGGTTCAGCATCACCTGGCGCAGCATGTCGTTGCGCCGGTAGGCAGCGGTCTGGCCCAAGTCGTGGAAGATCGCGCTGTACGTGGCCGCTTCTTGCTCCAGCTCGCCGAGCGGGCGCGCCGTGAAGTACATCCAAAGCAAGCGGTAGTACGCCGACCAGGTGGCGCCGACCAGGTTGCCGGCCTCCATGCCCACGCGGTAAGCGACCAGGAGCGGTGCCTGGCAACTCGCGAGATGCTCCGTCCAGTGGCGGATGAAGACGTAGATGACGAACAGCACCTTCACGCGGAAGGTTTCGGCGTGGGTTTCTTCGAGCGTGTCCAGCCCGAGCTTGCCGAACACGGTGCCGGAGCGAATGTCTCCGAGCACACCCGAAAGGGTGATGGCGAACGAGGCGTAGCCGAAGGCAGAGAGTGGCGAATTGCCGTATTTTACGGACAAATCGACCATTGCGAACACGAACAGGGGGAACAGTGGGCTGCCCGACATGTACGCGGGCGGCACCATGCGCTCGAGCAAGAGCATGGCTTGTTGCTTGTGCGGGTCGGTCATCGGACGCTGCTTGGCCAGCGCCGGAATGTTCTTGCCGCTCAGGCGCAGCTTGGTGCGGCTGAGGCCCAAGATGATGTGGGGCAACTTGGCCGAGCGCGGAAAGGCGACGCCCAGCTCGGCGAGCGCCGCGAGCCCCTTGGCCAGCGCGTCGTTCAAGCGATTCTGTGAGGTGTAGGCGTCGACCAGCAACAGGTAAACAGGCGCCTTCTCGAGCACGCTCTTGCCCTGTGAGAGCACGCGCTCGGTATGCTGCTCCATCTTGTCTGGTGCTGCGGCCAGGTAAGCGCACTCGGCCGCTTCCGAATGCAGCTGCAGCGCCAGCTGGTGGTCGCGCTGAAAACTGTCCGGTCCTGCCACTTCGAGCCCGATGCTGAAGTATTCGAGCGCGGCCGCGTACGCCGCCGAGCGTTTGGCGAGCAGGCCCGCTTCTAGGTTGACGAGCGACAGCTCGCGACGCAGTTGGGGCTCGCTCACGAGCGCGCGGCCCTGGTTGAGCTGGTGCGTGATCAGAAATAGGTGCGTTCCGAGGCGGCTGTCGAGAGGGCCGGCGGCGGCACTGAGCTTTTGACCGATCGCCAGGTGCACGGCCGCGCGCTCAGGCTCGGGCACCAGCGAATACACCGCTTGCTGCACGCGATCGTGCGGGAATACGTAGCTGGCAGTCTGACCTTCGCCGAGCGGGAGACCGGCGGCGACGTAGCGGTGTCCGGTGCCGATCGGGACCAACAAGCCCTCGCGCACGGCGGGCTCGAGCCAGGTGCCGACCTCGGCCACGCTTGCGGAGAGAGTCGTGGCCAGCGCCGCGACGTCGAAGCGATTGCCCAGGTAGGCACCGCGCACGAGCGCGCGACGCGCTTGCTCGTCGAGGCGCGCCGTTTTGGCACCGAACAGCGCGAGGACGTCGAGGCTCGCCTGGCCGTGGTCGAGGCGGCCGAGCTCCCACTCCCAGGCTGCCACGACGTGGCTGTAACGGAGCGCGCCGTCTTCGTACAAGCTGCGCAGCAATTGGCGGACGAACAGCGCGTTGCCTTGCGTGCGGCTCCACACGAAATGGGCCAGCGGCTGGGCGCGCTCTTGCGGCATGAACAGCGCGTCCGCCACCAACGCCGTCACCGCAGCTTCGCCCAGTAAGCCGAGCTCGATACGGCTGAGCGGGGCGCGCTCGCGATCCATCTCGGCCAGGCACAGCGTGAGCGCGTGCGCGCTGCCCACCTCTTCGCTGCGGTACGCGCCGATTACCAGCAAGTGCTTGGCGTCGCGCGTGCTCATCAGCGTCGCAAGTAGCTCTAGCGAGGCCGGATCCGCCCACTGCAAGTCGTCGACGAACAGCGCCAGCGGGTGTGCCTCGTCGCTGATCGACTGCAGAAAGCGCCGCAGGACGTACTGAAAACGGTGCAGCGCGTCGCTGGGGCCGACCTCGGGCACGGGGGGTTGTGCGCCGATTACCAGCTCCAGATCGGGCACCAAGCGCGTGAGCAAGCCGCCCAGCTCGCCGACGGCTTCTTTCACGCGCGAGCGTAGGCGAGCGAGCTCGTCCTCGCTCTCCGACAGCACGTGGTGCACCCACGACGAGAACGCTTGGGCAAAGGCAGAAAACGGCAGCTCGCGCTGGAACTGGTCGAATTTGCCTTCCACGTAGCGGCCGCGGCGCAACGCCAGCGGCCTCAGCACCTCGCGCACCAGCGCTGTCTTGCCGGCACCGGCCACGCCGCCGACCAGCACCAGCTCGCTCGCACCACTGCTCGTGCGCTCGAGCGCCGCGAGCAAGCTGCCGAGCTCTTCTTCACGCCCGTACAATTTGCGCGGCAGCTCGAAGCGCGCGGCGCTGCCGTGCTGAGCGAGCGCAAATTGCGGGATCTGCCCGCCTTGTTGCCAGAGCTTGCGGCACTGCTCCAGGTCGGCGCACAGCGCGTCGGCCGATTGGTAGCGATCTTCGGCGTCTTTCGCGAGCAGCTTGAGCACGATCTCGGACAGCACCTGCGGCACGTCAGGCGAGCGCGTGGCGGGCGGAGTCGGCTCCACCGCGATCAGGTAGTACGCGAGCTCGGCAGCGTCGCCCGCCGCGAAGGGCGCAGAGCCGGTGAGCATCAAGTAAAAGGTCGCGCCGAGCGAGTACAGATCGCTGCGCCAGTCGATCGGGCGATTCATGCGCCCCGTCTGCTCCGGCGACGCATAGGGAGTGAGCTCACCCGCTTCACCACCTTGCGGCAGCTCGCTGTCGAGCCTCGTACCGAAGCCCAGCCCGGAAAGCTCCAGCTCGCGCAGCGAAGCATCGACCCGAAATGCTTGGGGGCCGATCCTGCCGTGCAGCACGCGCGCCGCGTGCAGCTGCGATACCAGCCTGGCGGCCTTCAGCAACAAGTCGAGCACGCGCTCGAGCGGCGGTCTCGCGCCCGCGAAGATCTCTTCTAGCGTGTTGCCGGCGAACCACGAAGAGTACAGCGCCGGCTTGCCGTCGACCTCCCCGCGGCGCAGCGCCTTGCGCACGCCGGGGATGTTCAGGTCCCGGGTGAGGCGATGCTCGGTCTCGAGCTCGAGCAGGCGCGCCGGCGGCGGCTTCGCTTCGTCCAGCACCGTGACCAGCACGGTCGACTCCGGTTCGGAGTCGTCCAGGAAGCACGTGGCTCCGTTGGTGGCGTGCAGGCGACGCACGTCAACTCACCTCCCCCGAGCCAGCGTCGGCGAAGATGGGACGAAACTGCGTCTGCCCTTGCGCGCGCAGCGCGCATTGCGCCGCGATCAAGCCGGAGGTGACGGCGCCCTCCACGTGGCCGATGTTGAGCCCGAAATTGGTCCAATCTCCGCACAGAAATAGGTTTTTGTAGCCAGATTGGTCGGCGCGCAGGCGATACTGATCCGAGTCCGGCCAGGCCAAGGTGTAGTGGTTGGTTGGCTCGATATTGACGACGAACCACTGTGAGCGCAGCCGCTCGCTATCGCTCTTCTGCTGGTCGTTGTCGGGGTCGTCGGGATCGACCAACAGCGAGAAGTCGAAGCGCTTCTCGTCTTTGATGGCTTTGGGCCAGAACCAGCCCATGTTGTCGCCCAGCCATTTGCCGGTGTACTCGATGAGCCGTTCGCGCTCGCGCGCCGGAAAACCATGGTCGGAGAACGGCGGCAAAGGACCGCTGAGCGGCCACGTGCCGCAGTAGTAGCTGAGCTCGCCCGGTACGTCGTCGGGCTGCCAGCCTTCGAAAGGCATCACCAGCCCCATGTCGGTCCACGAATAGAGCAGGTCCGCATAGATCACCGAGTTCGGCTCGTCTCCTGGTGGCATGCCCCAATCCGCCAGCTGCATGCCGAGATCTTCGAGCGTGGGGCGCAGCCAGATTTGCACACCGAGCGTCGGCGTGGTGCGCACGTATTTGACCATCTTTTTCCACGATTCTTTGCGCTCGACGATGCCCGAGCAAATCTTGGCGGTGGCGCCGACCGGAATGCCCAGCACGATGTCGTCGAAGTCGATACCGCGCCGAAGCACGCGCCCGCGCACGGCGTGCCAGGTCGTCCACGGTGACTCGAGGTCGATCTTGTCGCGCTTGAGGCGCTCGGCCTGCTCGGCGTCCAGGTACTGGTAGTGCGGCTCGGCGGGCCAACCGTCGAGGCCCTTCACGTTCTTGAGTGGCGGGTAGTCGCTGCGGTCTTTCGCCAGGTCGACCTGGATCCCGACCGTGAACGACTCGATCTCGTTGCCGGCGGAGTAGTGAATCTCTTCGACGTCGTTGAAGAACTCGAAGCGCACGCCGCGGTGCGACAGCATCTTGTACAGCGGCGCCGTCAAGCTGCCACCGGTACCGCCCGTGAGCTTCCACACCAGCGAGCCGCGATACGTGACCGAAGCCAGGAGGCTGCGCAGGCCCATGTCGGCAGCGAGCTTGCCCGGCTTGTCCAAATACAAATTGTGAAAGGCGCCGCAATAAATGAAGCGCACCGGCGCCGATGCTTCGAACGCCGTAGGCAGCCCGTTCTTGAGCAACCACTCTTCGTAGTCGTAGCGATTGATCAGATGGAAATCGAACTGGTGGTTCTTTTCGTCGTAGGTGTCGGCCAGCATGCCGCGCAGGTTGGCGAGCCCGAACTCGGCCAGCACGACGATGTGCGCGAGCCGATTCTCGCTCGCCGTGTCCGCGGGCGAGGCCAGGCGCAGAACTCCGACGGCCGCCGAAAACAACTGCACCGCGGCGCGCAGCGCCGATACCTCGAACGGACCGAGCTGGAGCGTGGGGCTGTGACGCAAGCTTCCGAGCAGTGTTTGCGCTTGCTTGAGCCAGCGCACCTCGGGTTTCTCGATCGAAGCGTGATTCTGGTCGCTGAGATCGGCGAGGTGCTTCCACCAATCGGGCGCTGACTTTTCCCAGGGTGGGGTGAAGAACAGCTTGATGATTTCCGGGCTCAGCAGCTTGCCGAGGCAGCCGGCGTTCGACTGATAGGGCGAGCCGAGGAGCAACTCCGCGATCAGACCGACGGCCTCGTACAAAATCTCGGGTAACGGCGGTGGTCCCTCCACGCCGGGCAGCTTCTGATTGTACGGAAACAGCACGGGCCAGTTCGTCCAAACACCGCGATCCTGGTCGAATTCAGTGAAGAGCGTGGCGTCGTCGGGCACGAATGCGTCCGTCCATTTCGGCAGCGGGCTGCCGGGCGCGAGGTCGTGCTTGTCCATGTACGCATAGGTGTCTTGCACCATGCGAAACGCGTTTTCGTACCAACCCTGAAAGATGTGAATGCCGCGCTCTTGAATGCGATCGCCCGGGCCAAACCCGCACGAGGTTTTGCCGCCGACGCGCCACCCGATTTGGTACAGCGTCACTTCGTAGCGATCGCGCCAGCCTTCGTAGCTGGTCAGCTCGTAGGCAGCCGCCAGCGACGCGAGCCCGCCGCCCAGCACGGCGATCTTGCGCTTGGGTCCGGGGCTCGGCGGCGGCTCACGATCGGGGCCGCGACCTTGCGAGCTGGCTTGGTCCACCGGGTAGCAGGGCAGGCCGTCGCGTAGCAGGAGCTCGAGGCCGGGCTGCCCGAGCCAGCCGCAGGCGTCCGAGTAAAGCGGAATCAAATCCGGAATCACGAACAAGTCGTCGAAATCCGCCGCCATCTCCGGCAAGAGGTGGTGCGACTGTTGGAGCAGCGTTTGCACCTCGCCGCGCGAAAGTGGGTACTTGTCCGGATAGAACGCGGGAATGTGCACCAACAAATCGACCGAGTCGCCGACGGGGTCGCTCAAGATTTCGCCGAGCCGACCGAGCGACACGCCCTCGACCAGGCCTTGCGCGTAGAGCAGTCGATACAAGACGACGTTGACGAACACGCGCTCGGACCAGGGCTCGGCGAGCGCCAGCGCTACCGCGTCGAGGTAGCCGTCGACGATGCTCGTGTTGTGGGCGCGGTACCAGCCCATGGGGCTCGGCTTGCGGATGAACTCGAGCCAGAAACGTACGGCGGTGTCGCCCGGAGAGGCATCGGGCAGCTGCTCCTGGATCAGCGCCGCGAGCTCGGCCTGATACATCAAGCGCAGGTTGACGGAGCGCCACCATGGACTACCGCCTTGCGTCACGGCGTTGAGCACGCCGCGCGAGATTTCCCAGCGCATGAAGTCGAGCTCCGAGCGCCCAAAGCCGTACGTGCCTGGTGTGCCGCCGCCGTACTTTTCATAGAAACGCTCGCGCAGCGCGAGGCGCGCGGCAGGGTCATCTCTGACTTGAGACACAATTGCGCGCGCCTGCTCTTCGAGCCCTTCGAGCGTTGCCACGATCGCGCAGCCTACAAGGCTCTTGGTGGCGGGCTCAAGGCGCCTGCTAAAGCATGCGATCGACTGCAATCAACGAAGAAAGATCGAGGTTGTTCTCCGAGATGAGCGTGTTAGCGTGCCATTTTGGCCGTGCGATTACCTTCAGAACCACCCAAGACGGTCGCGGACGGAGATAATCCGCCCTTTACCGTCGGCCCACCTCACCCCAACCTGCACGAGCAGCCGGTGACGGTGCAGGCGCAGGGGCAATCGCCGCCGCCCAGAGTCACCACCACGCTCATTCGCACCGCGCTCTCGGGCAAGAAGCTCGAGTTACCGAGCGCGCTGCCGCCAGCGTCGCCGCCGGAGCGCATTCAGCAGGTGGAGCCGATCGCGGCCGGCGGTATGGGCGTGGTCGAGAGCGCTTACGACAACGTGCTGCTCCGGCGCGTGGCCCGCAAGACCATGCACACCGAGGCCGGTGATCACCCGGACCTCACGATGCGCTTCATCGAAGAGGCGCAGATCACCGCACAGCTCGATCACCCGAACATCGTGCCGGTGCACGACCTGGCCGCCAACAGCGAGCAGAGCAAAGTCTTCTTCACGATGAAGCTGGTAGACGGCGAGACGCTCAGCGCCGTCTTCCGCCGGTTGCACGAGCGGCCCATCTCCGGCCTCGAGCTGGAGCGCGTGCTGCGCGTGTTCCTCAAAGTGTGTGACGCCGTGTCGTTCGCACACAGCCGCGGCGTGATTCACCGCGACTTGAAGCCGGACAACGTCATGGTCGGCTCGCACGGCCAGGTTTACGTGATGGATTGGGGCGTCGCGCTGGTGCAACAAGACGCTCCCGACTCCGAGCAGCCAATTTCGGTGGCGCGACCGGCAAGCGAAGAGGCGGGGACCATCGTCGGCACGGTGCGCTACATGGCGCCCGAGCAAGCGTTCGGGCTGGTGAAGAACCAGGGGCCGGCGACGGACGTGTATGGGCTGGGTGCGATCTTGTACGAGCTGCTGACGGGCGTGGCGCCGTGTTGGGCGCCGAGCACCACGGAGTCGCTCAAGCTGGCGCGCTCCGGTCCGATTCCAGCGCCCGAGAGCCGCCCCGCGTGGCCCACCATTCCTCCTGGCTTGTCGCGCATCACGATGAAGGCCCTCTCCACGCGTCCGGAGGATCGCCAGCCATCGGTCGATGCGCTGCGCCAAGAGGTAGAAGAGTTCTTGCGCGGTGGCGGCTGGTTTCAGATGAAGACGTTCACGGCAGGTAGCACCATCGTGGGCGAAGGGGACGCAGCCGATTCCGCCTTCTTGGTGACCGCCGGCCACTGCGAGGTTTTCCGCCATGTCGAGGGCGAGCGCCGCGTCGTGCGCCGCGTCGGCCCCGGCGAAATCTTCGGCGAAATGGGCCTTTTGACGCGCAGCCCGCGCACCGCGACGGTCGCCGCGCTCGACGCCGTGACCGTGATGGTGATCACGCCCGAAGCGCTCGAGCACGAGCTCGGCCACAGCTCCTGGCTCGGCGAGCTGGTGCGCGCGCTGGCGACGCGCTTCCGCGAGCTCGACCAGAACCAGGTCGCAACCATCGGTTACTCCGCGGAGTAGAGGCGGGTAGGGGGCTTCGGCTTCTACCGACGTGGGAGAGTGGCGTTGCGGACACTGCCTCATTGGCAAATTTTGTCGACGTTGCAGAAGTGTCCGGACTGACAGTCGAAGTTGGTCTTGCACTTCGTGCCGACGAAGCACGCGCCGCACACGCCGCCACCGCAGTCGATGTCGGTCTCGAAGCCGTCGAGGCGATGGTCGGCACATTGCCAGCTCACGCACATTAGCTTGAGGCCGTCGCATGCGTTGCTGGCGCAGTCTTCATCGAGCACGCAGCTCTTGCCGAGCACGCAGGGCGGGCAAGTACCACCGCCGCAGTCTGCGTCCGTTTCCAGGCCATCTTGATGGTGGTCCCGGCATTGCGGGGTGACGCACGTCTTCGACGCCACGTCGCAGGCAAAGCTTTCGCAGTCGGCGTCCACCGCGCACGTCTTGCCGTCGGCGCAGGGTGGGCAGGCGCCGCCGCAATCCACGTCGGTGCACGCGCCAGAAACGCACTCATGACCGTCGGAGCAGATCTCACCGTCCGCGCAGTCGGCAGCGTGCAGGCAGCGCACGCATTTTCCGGCGCCATCGCAGAGCTTGGCGCCGCCCGCGGCTTTGCACGGCGTCTCGGCGGCAGAGGGCGCAGTGCCGGGTACACCGGCTGCGTTGCAGGTACCTACCAGGCACGGGTTGGCCGGAGTCGGCACGTTGCTCTGGTCGACGACGCTCGAGCCATTGCACGCGATGGTGGCGTGGCAATCCGCCGGCACGTTGGCGAGCGGAGTGCCACAAGCCTCACCACCGGCGCCGCCCTCGCTCGGTGCGCCCGCCACTCCGGTGCTGGTCGCGCTGCCGCCCTCGGTGGCTCCGGCGGCGGCGCCATTGCCGGCTTCACTCGCGCCGCGGCCGGCTCCGCTCACGCCGCCGTTCGCGCTGAAGGCTCCGGCTCGGTTCGCATCACCACCGCTATCGCTCACGCCGCCGACCGCGGCGGCTCCGCCGCTACTTTGCGCCGTACCAGCCGCGGCGTTGCCCCCGGCACCGGGCGTGCCGGCGGAACCACTCGCAGCCGGCGCGCCGCCACTCACGATGGTCTGGTAGATGTTGACTTGCCCCTCGCAAGCGAGCGGTAGCAGCACCGCGATTGCCGCGATCAGTCGTCGTGTCCTCATTGGCACTTCCTGGTGCCGTTGCAGAAATGGCCGCCCACGCAGTCCCAGTTGCTGTAGCAGCCCTCGCCTGGGCTGCAGCGCCGGCAATTGGCGTTGGTACCGCCACAATCCACGTCGGACTCGTCGGCGTCTTGGTGGTTGTCGAAGCACGCATCGTCCGCACACAGCAAGGTCTGCGTGTCGCAGCCGAACGAGCGGCAATCGGTGTCGAGCAAGCAAGCCTTCCCGGCCGCGCACAGCGGACAGGTGCCACCGCCGCAATCCGCGTCCGTCTCGTTACCGTTTCGCGCGTCGTCGGCGCATTGCGGATCCAAAACGCAGAGCAAGGCAAGTGGGTCGCAAACGTGCGAGGCACAGTCGTGGTCCACCGCGCACGCGGCGCCCAGGCAGGCCGGGCACGCGCCGCCACAATGAGTATCGGAGCACGCCTGTCCTACGCAAGCGTGATGAGCGTCGCAGCTCTGCCCGAGCGGGCAATCGGCGCTCGTCAAGCACGTGACGCATTTACCGGCGCCGTCGCAGCGGCCGCGGCCGAAATCCCAGCTGCAGCGCTTGCCCATCGGGACCGGCTCGGTGCTGGCGACGCCAGCGTTGTTGCAGGTTCCAACTAGGCATGGATTGGGAACGGTGGGCGTGTTGCTCTGGTCGATCACCAGCGTCGCCTGGCCGAACCCATCGCACGCGGTAGTCGCGTGACAATCCGCGGGAATGTCGAGCACGTAGAGCTCACCCGCCGGAACGTTATCCGTCACGCATTCACCCGCTGTGCAGCGCGCGCTCACGCAAGCATTATTCGGCCGCGGGCACTCGGTCAGCGAGGCGCAGCTTCTGCTGCCACCAGCTCCTGCGACTCCGCTACCACCGCTGCCGCCCGAGCCTCCGACCTCACTCGTACCGGCGACGCCGCCGTCACTGGGCGAGCCAGCGGCACCATCGCTCGTCGGTTGCCCACCGTCGGCCGCTCCACCCGTGGTGGCGCCCGCGCTATGGGTGCCACCCCCTCCGTCGCCGGGACCGCCGGCTTCGCCCGCCATCGCATCGTCCGAGGTCGCGCCAGCCATCGACGAACGGGCTGCGCTCGCACCTGCTGCTGCGGCTCCGCCGTTGCCGCTTCCACCAGTTGCAGCAGTACCGTTGCTCTTGGCGCCACCGCTCAGCGCCGGCTCGTCCACACCCTGATTCAGTGTTTGGTGCTCGACCGCCTTGCCGCCGCAGCCGTCGAGTGGCCAGAGCAGCCCGACCCAAGCGCTGGAGACCATGATGGCGCGCAGCATGGGCGCACGGTAGCTAGCTGCCGAGGCGAACAAACTCGCGAATGTATCACGGTTTTCGCAACCACGTGCGTCTGTCTCGTGGCGCCGGCTCCTTAAAGATTATTCAGCGTGGTCGAAGTCGGCGCAGCTCATGTGCTGGAGATCACCCACGGTGAGATTCTGATTGTCCAGCTGGGTGGTGTCGCCCTTGGACGCACATGCCAGGCGGTCGAACATCAGGTTCGAGATGAAGGGCGTACAGAAGCCTTCCGAAAATCCCGGCTGCGCCACGCAGTCCGCGCATTTCGCGCAAAAGTCGGAAATGGTCGCCAGCTGCATCGAACCGGAGCCTGCGTCTTCACCTCCGCCTCCGCCTCCGCAACCGGCGAGCAGAGCAAAGGGCAATAGCGCACAAACGAATCCACGTACGAAGCTCATAGCATTCACTGAGTCACCTCGAGCTTAGGGGTACCTCCCGAGCACGACACGCTCAATAGCCATTAGTTTGTGGGAGGAACTTCAATTCACGCGCCTCTGCTCGACGAGCTAGCCATTGCGGCTTACCCTTTCTTCATGCTTGGGAAGCGGTTGGTTGGGCTTATTGGGCTTACTTGTGTGGTGGCTTGTTCGTCGACGACGCACGATCCTGGCGCTACGGCGCAGGGCGGCACAGGGAGCAGTGGTGATGCTGGTGCTGCCGAGGGCGGCACGAGCGCCGGCACCTCGAGCGCGGGCGGCAAAGCGTCGGGCGGCAGCGAGAGCTCTACGGGTGGCGACCTGGCCTTCTCCGGGGATCCGACGACGGCCAAGGGCTTCTGTGATGGCTACTACGCCATCGTCGCGGAGCTTTTCGGCAAGTGCTGGGGGCTCTCGGCGCAGCAAGCGCAAATGCTCTTTGCAGAGTCACGGCTGTGCGACGACTTCCTCGCCGGTGTCGACCAACACCGCATCGGCTTCGACGGCTCGCACGGCGCAGCCTGCCTCAGCGAGCTCCACGCTGCCCTGATGTGTGACGGCGTTGCTGAAGACGCGACCGCGCCGAACTGCGAGGCGGTGATTCAACCGCTCGTGCAGGAGGGACAAGCCTGCTCGCCTCTGCAAGAAAACGCTCTCGGTCGCCAATGTGCCGGCGACACCTTTTGCCAAACCGCGACGACCTACGCATGCACGGGCGTCTGCGCGGCGACCTCGCCCGTGGGCACGGCTTGCGACCCGCTCACGACCGACGTGCGCTGCGCAGCCGATGCGACATGCGATTCGGTTACCAAGAAATGCGTTACCGAGCCGCCTCGGGCCAAACTGAACGAAGCTTGCGGTTCCGCGTCGCTGGGCACATGCCAGAGCGGGCTGTGGTGCGACATCCCCGATGGCGCCGTGGCCGGTACCTGCGTCGCGAAGAAGACCAGCGGTCCTTGCAAGGACATGACGGAATGTGTGAGGTCGAAAACCTGCGCGGGGCCGATGGACGCGCGATCCTGCGTCGACCCGAAGCCGATTGGAGCCAGCTGCACCCCCGGCAACCTCGAATGTAACATCCTCAGTCGCTGCGGTCAGGACCAGAAGTGCGTGGACGCTGAAGGGCGAGACGGCGACCCGTGCGGTAAGCAGCCTGACGGCGAGCCTGCGTACTGCGCGCGCGGCCTGTACTGTGACGGCCCGGTGTTGGGCACCGGCGTCTGTCACCCCGCCAAGGCGTCCGGAGCGTCGTGTTCTGGCGCCTCGATTGGCGAGTGCGCCGGCGAGCTAGGCCATTGCGACTCCACGACTAAAACCTGTGCTGCGTGTGAGTAACGGCGCCGGCTCCGCACGCCTTGCTTCTCGCGGTCGTCGGCCTTAGGAGAGGCTCATGCAGTCCTTGGTAGGTCGTGGCTTGGTCGGGTTGGGTTTGGCCCTCGCACTCGTGGGTTGCGGTGTCGGTCCAGAAGGTCCGATGACGATCACGCCGCGCTTCACCCCCACCGGCAAAACGGAGACGGTCGCGGTCGTCGGCTCCGGTATCCCGATCACGCTGCTGCCCATCGTCGACAAGCGCGCCGACCCGACCACCATCGGCAAAAACAGCGAAGAGTCGCCGCCGATCCCGATCAAGGCTTCCTCCGCCGAGATCACGAACATGGTGATGACGGCACTCACGCGGCAGCTCACGGCGGCCGGCTACACCATGGCTCCGTCGAGCCCGGTGAACATCAACGTCGAGCTCACACAGTTCTTCGTGGACGAGGGCAACATCTACCGCGGCACCGTGGTGCTCAAGGTCAACGTGGTGAAGGACGGCAACACCACCACCTTCGTCGTTACCGGTAGCGCCAAGCGCTGGGGCGCGAGCCTGTCCGAGGGTAACTACAACGAGGTCTTGAGCGACTGCCTGGTCAATGCTGCTCAAGATCTGGTCAAGGCGCCCGGCTTCCAAGCGGCCCTCGGTGGCCTGCCGGATCCAGAGGCGCCCGCCGCAGCTCCTCCGGCAGATGGCCCCTCCGCCGTGCAGATGTCGGCGCCCGGCAAGGCACCCTGAGCGCGCCGTGAGCTTAGCGCTCCATGCTCTGCAGCGAGTGCTCGAAGATCCAGTACACGTTCCGGTCGTCGACCGCGAGCTCGGCGCCGTAGTCTGCCCGAGTAGCGATAGGGTGATGGCAGCCGAGCTGGGTCGGTTCAAGCGCAATCAAGCCGCTCCGCGCATCGCCGTGATGTTCCGCCCCGCCCTGGCCGGAGCGATGAGAACCGTCTAGTCTTCGCGCGTAGCCATGGCCGAGCTCGTTCGTAACGTCTCCGACACCGCGCGTTGGGTCGCCACCTACCGCGCCGAAGAGTCGACGCGGCGCGATGCGCTCTTTCACGATCCGCTGGCCGACAAGTTGGCCGGCGAGCGGGGGCGCGCCATCGCACAACGAGCTTCACGGCATAGTCGTTGGGCGCTCATCACACGCACTCGAGTCATCGACGAATACGTGCGCACCGTGCTGCAAGATGGCTGCGACCGGGTGCTGAATCTGGCCGCGGGCTTCGATACGCGGCCGTACCGGCTCGAGCTGCCGAAAGATTTGTTGTGGGTCGAAGCCGACTTGCCCGCCCTGATCGCAGAAAAGGAGCAGCTCTTGGCGGGGGAGCAGCCGCGCTGCCGTCTGGAGCGCGACGCGGTCGACCTCTCCGATCCGACGGCGCTCAATGAGCTCTTGGCGCGACGCCTGGCCGGTAGTCAGCGCGCTACGGTCATTACCGAGGGGCTCGTGCTCTACCTCGAAGAAGCGGTCGTGGCCGGCTTGGCGCGCGCGCTGCTCGCCCAGCCCAGCGTTCACACTTGGATTTTGGATTTCAATTCGCCGCGCATCACCGCTGAGATGATTCGCAGCATGCGCGGCTTGCTCGACAGCGCGCCGTTCAAATTCGCTCCTAAGAGCGGCGTCGGTTTCTTCGAAGCCCTGGGCTGGACGCCGCGCGAGGTGCGTTCGTTGTTCCACGAAGGGGCCCGGTTCAAGCGGCTGCCGCTCTTGATGCGCCCGTTTGCGCTCATTCCGCCGCCCGATCCCCGCAAGCTCGGGAACGAGCGCTGGAGTGGCGTCGTGCGCTTCGAGCGAGCCTGAGCCAGGCGCTCGAGCCCGTGGGCTCCGACCAGGCACGACAGCCACTTGAGCGCAGGTCTCTGCGTTCTTAGACGACTAACGAGTGCAGTTGCCGCCCGCCGGCGCGGTGGCGCATTTGCCGCCGTAGCAGTAGCCGCTCTTGCATTCGTAAGCGTTGTTGCAGTCGGCGTCGTTGGCCTTTTGCACGGTGCACACGTCGTCGGGATTGGGAGCGCTGCCGACGGCGGGGCAACCGGCAGTGAGGCAGGCGCAGTACAGGCCGGTTTGGCACGAGCCCAACGGCTCGTACGGATTGCAGGTTTGCCCCTTGGCGCGTGGCTTGGTGCACTTGACGGTATCGCGCGCGCAGAACAAATCTCCGATGCAAGTCGGGTCGTCGAAGACTGCGCACGGCGCGCCTTCGCCGCCGGGCGCGCCGCACTTGCCGGGGTCGCCCACGCAATACAAGCCGTCTTCGCAGGCGGCACCGTTGTCGCAAGCTTCACCAAGCCCGACGCGCGCGTGGCATGTGCCTGTGTAGGGCGCCGTGTACTCACACCACAGGCCGGCTTCGCAACCGTTGGGGCCGCACGGCTCTTCGGCCGCGCCTTGAGCTTTGACGCACACGTGCGGCTCGAGCCAGCTGCAGCCGTAGCCCTCGACGCACTGGTCGTAGTTGGGGTCGCAAGCTTTGTTGGCCGCGACGAGCGCCGTGCACACCTGCTTGGCGTCGCCGGTGAACTTGCAGAACGTACCCGTTTTACAAGAGCTGAAGTCCCGGCACGGAGTCCCGACATCCAGCATGTCGGCGCATTTGCCCTTCACGCAGCCGGCCGGCCACGTGCAGTCGTAGCTGTCCTTGCATGCTCCGCCGACGGGCTTCACGTCGCGGCAAGTTGGCGTGGCGCCACCGCACACGAGTGGAGGGGCGCACACCGCCGAGGAGCAGCTCTCGCCGACGGCTCGCGGCGCGCCACACTTGCCGTCTTGGCAGTAGGAGCCCGGCTTGCACAAACCACCCGTCGCGCAGTCATCGCCGTCGTTCAAATAAGGGACGCAGCTGCCCAGGCAAACGCGGCCGGCTTGCGTTTGGCGATTGCAGTAGCCGTCCTTGCACTCGTCGAACTCGGACGCAAAATCGGCGGACGTGCACTCACCAGCTTTCGCGACGGTGCCCGCAAATACCTTGGAGCAAACGGAATTCACGTCGGCGCGAAAGAACAAGGGGCCGCCGCCGATGCAGGCTTCTTGCTCGGCGGCAGTCAGGCACGTCGCCGCGCGCTCGGGCGAAAATTCGAGATAGCCACCCTTCTCGGACGCGCGCGCGTCTTGGCATTCGCGCACCCAATTCTGGTACCCGCCCCAGGTCGTGCAGTCGGCAAACTTCTGGCAGGTCTCCGCGAATTCGCACACACGCTTGGCGAAAGCGTCGCAGAACGCGGCTGAATCCAGGGGCAGCTCGCGGCCGGCTCCGCCCGCTCCGCCCTCGCTGTCCGAGCCTGCGCCGCTGCCGCCGGTTGCCTCGCCGCCCGTTGTTGCAACGATGCCGCCGCCGCCCTCACTGTTCACGTCACCCGCGGCACTGCCGCCGCTGCCGGAGCTATCGGCAGACTTGCCGGCGACGTTCGACCCTTCACCTGCCGCGGCGCCACCTTGAGCGGTGCTCGGCGTGTCGTGGTGCGACTCCGAGCCCGAGCAAGCGGCCGCAAGCGAGATCGAAAGCGTGACCCCCAGCGCCAACGAGAGCATCCTCATGGGCCCGCAATCTACTCGCGTTGTGACGAGGAAGCTGTACGAAGTTCCGGACACTGACCGCTAGTGCGTACGCACGGCTGTGCGGGGCGCCGGACGGGCGAGCGATAATTCAAACGCTTTGCCGGGCTGGCATAGTTGCTGCTTTAGCTCGGTCTCCATTCATGAACGCGAATCGTTTTCTAGGCTTGGGCTGGGGGTTGTGGTTGGCGGCAGCGGTCAGCGTTGGCTGCGGCAAGGGCTCGGCACCCGAAGATGAGGCGCGGATGGACGCAGCCGCCGGCAGCACGAGCGCTGGTGGGACGGGCGCCCAAAATCCGCAGCCGATGCGGCAGACGGGTGACCTCAACGCGCCGGCCGGTAGCTTGGGAGGGCGCTGCGAACGTGACTCCGACTGTCGTGACGGTAGCTTGCGTTGCCTCGCGCCCGCGGGGTTTCCGAGCGGGACGAAGTACTGCGCGCCCCCCTGCTCACAGGCGTCCGACTGCCAGGCGTTCGCGCAAACCTCCTACGCTATCTCGGTACCACTCGATCCGGACGGCTTTGGTCACAACTCGTGGGAATCGACTCTGCTCGAGCGCGGCGTCGGTTGCGGTGTCAGTGCCGAGCTGGGCGGCGAGCAAAAGTATTGCCAGTTCTTCTGCGTCGAGAATGCGGCCGTAAAGAGCGACTACTCGAGTTGCACCTGCCTGCCCCGCTATCAGCGCATCACCGACTCCGCAGGCAAGTTGACTCGTTGCGATTGGGACGACGCTTCGCAGTGCTCGCCGCTGCGCTATCCGGGGCGTCGCGATGTTTGCGACGCTTGCAATAGCAAGCCGCTGATCGACGGCTGCTACACGGGCAAGTACTTCTGCCAATTCAACCGCACGTTCAATGGCAACTGCGTTGACGGCGCTCTGGACGTGGGCACCCTGCAGCAGTGCATCGCCCAGGGCACCAACGACTGCGATCCTGTCTGCTACGAAAACTGCGCCGGCAGCGATCCAGGCGGCTTCTCTACCAGTGATGCTTGCCTCGATTTGTGCTGCAAATCGAGCAACCGCCCGGCCAGCGAGCGACCCGCCTGCACGAATCCTCAAGGCGATGGGGGCGCCGGGGCGGGGAGCGCAGGAGGCGTGAACGGCAGCGCCGGCAGCGCGAGCGGCGGCGCAGCAGGTGTGAACGGCAGTGGCGGCAGCGCGAGCGGCGGTACCGCCACGGCGGGCAGCAGCTCAGGCGGTTCCGGGGTCGCCGGTGGAACGAGCTCGAGCGCCGGAACGGCGAGCGTTGGTGGTGGCGCCGGCGGTGGCGCTCCACCCTCCTCGGGCGGTGGTGCAGCCGTGGTAGCCAATCCGTGCGAGGGCAAAGTCGCGCACGGAACCTACTGCGGCTGGCAATTGGGCAAAGGTCAATTCAGCACGCTCTACACCTGCGAAGACTCTGAGGTCGTTTCCGCGCAGACGTGTGACATTTGCAGCGGCACGCCGCCTACTTGCACCTTCGAGCAAGCGGCGTTCTGAGTGTCTTGGCCCCAAGGCACACGCATTGAATCGGTGACTCGCGGTTTCTAGAGCCGAATTGCCGCTACGAGGCTCGGTTTAGTTTGCAGATGGACTGTCGTCTCCATCGACGCATGTTACCCCGTGGCGCCATGATGCTCATGAAGCGGCGCGCTTGGTTGTTCGAAGCTGTAAAGTATTTGTTGACCCTCGGGGCGATGCTCACGCTCTCGAGCTCGGCATCCGCCCAATCGGCGACGTGGAGCTCCGTGGCCGGCACCATCTGGCAGCGCGCGTCTGCCACAGCCGCGGTGTCCAGCGGCGTGCTGTACGCGGTCGGTAACACTTCTTCCGGCAGCACGGTCGAGTCCTTCGCCCCGGGGACCAATACGTGGACGCAGAAGGCTTCGCAGGGCCCGCTGCTGGCGGACGTCAACGGCACGCTTTACGCGGCTTCTGGCACGGACCAGGTGAGCCTCTACAAGTTCAACCCGAGCAGCAACTCGTGGACCTTCGTCTCGACCTCGCCGTCCGGCAAGGGTGGTTACCAGATGGTCGCGGTCGGCACGGAGCTGTTCTTCATCACGCGCTTCGGGCGTCCGGTGCAAAGCGCGCCGTTTACCATCGGTCTGAACGTTTACGACACCATCACGGGCACGTGGACGACCGAAGTCGGCCAGTTTCAGGGCGCGGACGAGCAGCAAGAGATGGGCGTCGCTGTCGTCGGCGGCAAGCTCTACTTCGTGGGTGGCAAGCCGTACGCCTTCAATCAGGCCACGCCGCGCGTGGTCGTGTACGATCCGGCAAACGCCAGCTGGACGGCCAAGGCGGACATGCCCGTCAGCGTTGCTCGCCCCGGCGCCACGGCGCTGAACGGCAAGCTCTACGTCATCGGGGGCTACTCGGGCGTCGGCACCGTCACGCCCAAGGCCTCGACTCAGGTTTACGACCCCAGCACCAACACCTGGACGCAGCTGGCCGACATGCCCACGCCGCGCTACGGCCTCGGTGTCGCCGCGCTCGGCAACGACATCTACGCGATCGACGGCGTGAACGGCCCCGACAGCACCTTTGCCGTGCGCGCGGTGGAAAAGCTCAGCGTTTCGGTGACCGTCGCGTACTACCGCATCAAGAACCGCTGGCAGAACACGTACATGCACACCGAGAACCTGACCGGCTTCGTACAGGTCGGGCCGATCTGCGACACCTGCTTGAGCGCGATGTGGTCGATCGAGGACTCGGGCCAAGGCTACGTGCGGCTCAAAAACCGCTGGACCGGCAAGTACATCCACATCGAGAACCTCACCGGCAAGCTGCAGTACGGCGACATTCAGCCGCAATGGGACAGCGCCAAGTGGTTTCTCGACAACTTCAACGGCTACAAGCGCATTCGCAACCTGTGGCAGAACAAGTTCGCGCACATCGAAAACCTGACCGGCTACGCCCAGTACGGTGACGTTTACGACACTTGGGAAAGCGCCCAGTGGACGTTCGTGCCCGTGCCGTGACGCTTACGAATTAAGGCACGAAAACAGCACGGCCCCCGGAATCCTCCCGGGGGTCGTGATCGTAGCGTCTCGCTTTTCGCTCCGGACGTCGATATCGTGTTCGGCCGTGTTCTTTGACCGGAGCCGCCGCTATGGGCTTGCCCTCATCGGACTGGGGGTGGCCGTACTGGGCGCCGCGCACACGGCTCGCGCCACCGAGCCCGTCGAGCCGATTCGTGTCGAGCTCGACACGGGCTCCGGCTGCGGGAATGATGAAGATATCTTCGCGGTGCTCATTACCGAGATCGCAACGTTGGTCGTGAGCGCGTTCGCCGGGATGTCGAGCTTCACTCCTTCTTGCATCACGACGCCGCCCTGCTTGCCCACGACTTGGGCCACGCTGCCGTTGCCTTGGCCGGCATCACTCAGGGAGTCTGCTCCGGCAGTGCTTAGGATGCTCGAGCCGCCGGTCGCCGTCGTGCCGCCGCCCTCGCCGGCCATCGACACCGGCCCTGGCTTCGGCGTGGTGCCTTTGCCGCCGGTGGTTCCGGTGCCAGCGCTCGACATGCTGCTGGTCCCGCCCCTTCCTTCGGCGGGGGCTCCCGCATTGTCGGACGAACAGGCGGCCGCAGTCAGGACCAAAGAGCAGCAACCGAACCACGTGCGAAAAGCGAGAGCGGGCATCTGGGGCGTTCTCCTCGTACGCGCAATGGAAGCAGCCCCGGCGGTTTGATCACGGATTCGTCGTCGCCCAGCGAACGGGGACGCGCACACGCGGCGCCATGCTCCCCCTCGAGCGCACCCGGCGCGGACCTCGGGCCGCAGTCTTGGAAAACCAATCCAGTTTCCGTAGGGTGCGGGCATACTGACGCCGATGTTCGCGCCCGGCTCACCGTCGCCTGAGGTGGGGCGCCGTTCGGTGCCCCACCTCGCGAAGGAGCGCGAGCGGCGGTTCGCGTGGGCGCCGCTCGCCTTGGTGTTGGTGTTGGCGCTCGTAGCCGCGCTGCACCTTCGGGCGCTCGACTACCGGTGTGACGACGCGGCGATCAACTTTCGCTACGTGCAGAACCTGCTCAGTGGGCGCGGGCTCGTTTACAATGCGGGCGAGCGGGTCGAGGGCTACAGCAACTTGAGCTGGGTGCTGCTGCTGGCCGCCGGCGCGTGGCTCAGCGGCGACGTGGCGGCCAGCGCGCGCGTCATGAACGTGCTCCTCTCGGCGGCTTGCGTGCTGCTCACGTACTCGCTGGCCACGCGCTCCGGCCTGCCGCGTTGGCGCGCGCTGCTGGCGCCGCTGCTGTTGAGCCTGTCGACGCCGTTCGCCATCTGGGCGGGGAGTGGCTTGGAGTCAGCGCTGTTTGCGGCCTTGATTTCGGCGGCCGTGCTCGAGCAACTGCGCGCGAGCTCGAGGCCACTCGTAGCCGGCGCCTGGCTGGGCTGGCTCGCGATCACGCGTCCCGAAGGTGCGCTATTTACGGTCGTCGCGGCGGGCTACGAGCTCTGGCAGCGCCGGCTGCGCGGTGCGCTGCGGCTGGCGCTGCCGGCGCTGCTGCTTTTGGCGCTGCAGGTGGGGTTTCGCCGCGTCTACTATCGGCAGTGGCTGCCCAACACCTATTTCGCCAAGGTGGACTTCAGTTGGGCCGTGGCAGAGCGTGGCCTCGGTTACTTGTCGCACTACGCCGTGCACGGCACCTGGCTGCCGGTGGTGGTGCTGCTGCTCGGGTGCTTGGAGTCAGTGCGCAGGCCAAAGCTTCGTCTCATGGTGCTGTGCTTGCTCGCCTACCTGGTGTGGATCGTTTCGGTGGGCGGCGATGGCCTGTTCTCGTTTCGCTTCGTTGCGCACGTGCTGCCGCTCGGCTGCGTGCTGGCGGCGCACGGCACCTGGGGCTTTTGCGACAGGCTGGCCCTGCTCGCTGCGGGGACGCCGCTCTATCGAGTAGCGTTGCCGGTGCTGCTCGCCCTCTGCCAGTGCTTCCCCAGCGCGCTGCTGCTCTTGAAGCCTCAATGGACCTGGTTCGAAGACAACAACGGCATCAGATTTCCGGATCCCCGCTACGGCTGGCTCGTTTTCGACCACTATTTCGTGGAGCGGGTGAAGCGCGGGGGCCGCTACATCAATGACCACGCCAAAGCCACGGACTTGATCGCGGCGGAGCCGGCCGGCATCGCCTTTTATGTGCGCCAACCCGTGCTCGACTTGCTGGGCTTGAACGATCTGGTAATCGCGCGTACGCGCTCGAGCGGCGCTCGCGTGGGGCGAGCTGGGCACGAGCGGAGCGACGCGGCGTACGTGCTCTCGCGCCGGCCCGCCTACATCTTGCTCGATAACGTGGCCGTCCTGCCGATGCCGCTGGACGAGGCGGGCGTGAAAGAGCACCTGTACATGACCGCTGAGCGCGACCTCTGGCAGAGTCCGGAATTTCATCGTGACTACGAGCGCGTGGTCGTGGAGCTCGAGCCCAGCGGTCCCTTTCGCTACTTCACCTACTATCGGCGACGCGCTCGGAAGTAGTACCGTCAACCTCGCTGGTGGTGCCTTCTGCGGTTTGACCTTGCTTGCGTCCAGTGCGTCGTCGTTGCGAGACTGGGTGAGCAAAACTCGCTCGTACTCGAGCTTCTTGTAGGTTTGGGCGCCGCCTGCCGACACCCTGTCCGGCTTGGTTCAGCTCGAAGCCGAAGGGTAGTTCCAGCTCGTGCGCGAGTTGGCCGGCATCGTCGGCGGGCCGCTTGGCGTGATCCAATAGCTGAACGTCGCGCAAGGAGAGCTCGGCGCGCATGCCCGTTTCTGAGCGGCGGAAGGTCACGTCGACGGACGCCGTGAGCGTGAGCAGGACCGCGACCGGCGACTGGCCCGTGCCACTGACGGTCGACAGCTGGAGCTTGTACTCGGCCGTTCGGTCCAGCGGCCATTGGTTTGGCGCTGGCGCGCTGGTGGCTGCTTGCCCGACGAACGAGCCCCCTGGACCGGTGCATGATCGCTATTGCGCGGGGCAGGTGCCCGACTCGCACGTGGCAAGGTCCTTCATTTCGGCCGCGACCCGCCAGACCCAAATCAGATGTGTGTAGGTGCCGGTTGCCGGCTTGACCGCGTGACAAATGATGCCGTTGCCGAGCACGTGGACGGTGCTGAGCTTCTCGCCCACATCTCCGCATTCCCGCGTGGTTCCATAGACTTCGAAGTCACCCTCGGGCGCGTTCATGTCGATCGAAAACGCGAACTCGTCGCCGGGAGCGATGGGCTTCGGTAGCTCGATGTCGATGAGGTGGTTGTAGTCACCATCGAGGCCGCTCACGGATGGACACTGGTCGACGATGCCACCAATGTAGGAGGCCGAGGGGTGGGGAGTTCCAGGCGTGCAATGCGCGCCTGTCGAAGCCGAGCCGCCGCTGCTGCTGCCCGCACTACCGCCGCCGGCCGATTTGCCCGCTACCGACGTGCTGCCGCTCGACGTAACGGAGCCCGCGGTGCCAGTAGAGCCACCGACGGTCGAGCCGCCGGCCGCGGTTCCGGCCGAGGCCGTGCCGCTGCTGCCAGCGGCCGAGTTGGTGTCGTCGTCGTCGCCTCCGCTACTGCACGCGACCATGGATACGACGAAGATGCTGGCTGCCAGCCTGAGGAGGTTCATGGTCGGCGAAGTCTTTCACAAAGAATCAGTCAGCACCAACACTCGGGCCCGCGTGTCGTTTGAGCTTCGGGCCGAGGTCAACAGTCACGCTTCGATCTCGAAATTCCCCACGCTCCGGACTTCGTCGCGACGCCCCGTAATGAAAAGCTCTTGACCATCCGGCAAGGGCTTCAACGCATCGGCGGGGACGGAGCCGGAGCCAAGCGCCGCCTCCCAACTGCAGACGAAGCTGGTCCAGCCCGCGCCGCTGCCGAAGGCGACCACGCTCACCTTGGTGCCCGCTTCTCCCGGCTGCCACTCGAGCTCCACGCCGCCGCGAGCGACCGGCACGCGAGGCCCTCGCCCGTCAACGGCTGTTGGACGCTGCGATGGCCGCCGCCCACCTGCGGGTCGGGGGGTGCCCGTACACGAAGAAGCAACTCGCCTACTTCTTCAAAGCGCCGTAACACCGCCCGAGTAATCTCGTCTTCTTACTGGCTGCCCCACCGCAGCCTGGCACAAGCGCGCGCGACGTCACCAGGCCGCGCAGCGTAGCGGCGTGGCGTCATTCCGAGTCTGGGCCCGCGCGGGGCCGACATGTCGTTTTAACCTACACGATTCAACCATTTTAACTGGATTTACAACACCAGGATCTGGACCAATATGAATTGGACGGCGCGCCGCCCTCGTGTCGGCCCCCGTGTCGCTCGCTCGAGATCTGATCATGAACCTACAAACGATCGGCAGTCCTGGTCTGTGGCTAGGCTTCGTTGTCTTCGTCATCGCCATGTTGGCGGTCGACCTGGGCATCTTCCACCGCAAATCGCACGTGGTCAGCACCCGTGAGGCGCTCATTTGGAGCAGCGTGTGGATCGGCTTCGCGCTCCTCTTCAACCTGGGAGTGTGGAAGTGGTTCGGGGCCCAGCGCGGCCTGGAGTTCTTGACCGGTTACTTGATCGAAAAGTCCCTGTCCATCGACAACATCTTCGTGTTCGTCGTGATCTTCGGCGCCCTCGGCGTCCCCGCCCTCTACCAGCACCGGGTTTTGTTCTGGGGCATCTTGTCGGCCTTGGTGCTGCGCGCCGGCATGATCTTCGGCGGCACTGCGCTGCTCGCGCGCTTTCACTGGCTGATTTACGTCTTCGGGGCGTTTTTGGTCTTTACCGGCGTCAAACTGTTCTTGCAGCGAAACCAAGGAGCAAGCCCGGACGACGGCAGCGTCCTGCGCTTGGCCAAACGCTTGATCCCCAGCACCGAGCAGTACGCCGGCGATCGCTTCTTCACGATCGAGAACGGGCGCCGCGTCGCGACGCCGCTCTTCATGGCGCTCTTGCTGGTCGAAGCAACCGACGTCGTTTTCGCGGTCGACTCGATTCCGGCGATCTTCGCGGTGACGAGTGACCCGTTCATCGTCTTTACGTCGAACATCTTCGCGATCTTGGGGCTGCGCTCCCTGTTCTTCTTGCTGGCGGGCATCGTCGACAAGTTCCGCTACCTGAAGGTGGGCTTGGCGATCGTGCTCGCCTTCGTCGGCTTCAAGATGGCCTTGGTAGACGTGTACAAGGTGCCCCCGTTGCTATCGCTGCTCGTGATCGCCGCAGTTCTGGCCGGCTCGATCTTCTCGTCGCTTTGGGTTTCGAAGCGGGAATCGCGGAGCCTACCCGCGAATTGATCGACACAAGGAGACACGCTCATGCCCAATTGGAGAAACGTCCTCGTGTACGCAGATGGTCGCCCCGAGAGCTCACTCGCCGTCGCCGAAGCGCTTCGCCTCGCCGAGCACGTGGGCGGCAAGGCAACGGCACTCGACGTGTTGCACTACTTTCCGGCGCGAGTCCCCACGGGGCTGCTGGCGCTCGAAGAGGCCGAGCTGCTCAGCCTGATGCAAGAACAGCGACGAGAGCAGCTCTTGGAAGAGCTCGATCAACTGCGCCTGCGCAGCCAGGTCGATGTCCAGGTCATGCACGGTAACCCTGCGTTCGAGCTCATTCGCCAGGCCGTCAGGGGCAAGCACGATCTCATCGTCAAGACGGCTCGCGGCCGCGACGTCCGGCACATGACGAGCTTCGGTTCAACGGCTCTCCATCTGGTGAGAAAGAGCCCGGCTCCCGTGCTGTTGGTCAGCCCGCAGCGCGCGCTGCTCGAGGCAGCCAAGGTGCTTTGCGCCCTCGAGCTCGACGACACGGACCGACGCCAGGCACTCAATAGAAGCTTGCTGGCCGCCAGTCGCCAGCTGGCGGCTGTCTACGGTGCGGACCTCCACGTCGTCCACGTCGTAGACACGCAGCGCACCGGTGCCTACCGGGCGTTTCTGACGGCCGACACCTTCCAGCGCTTCGCCGCGGAGAGGCAGCGGCTGTTGCAAGAAGATCTGGAAAGACTGCTCCAGAGCGAGCTCAGCGCCGTGCCGCGCGTGCACGCGCACTTGCTCGAGGGCTCTCCTCCGGACCAGCTCGTCGATATGGTCGCGAAAGAGCGCATCTCGCATCTGGTCATGGGCAGCGTTGCTCACTCGAACCCCGGTCACCTGATGGGCAGCTTGGTCGAAGAGGTGCTCACCCGCGTCGAGTGCTCCGTGCTCACGCTGAAGCCTGCAGACTTCAAGTCGCCCGTCGCGACGGAAGTACCCAACGCTGCCTGAGAGCTCCACCCCAACCGAAAGCGGCAAGCATCATGTGGTCAACGACCTTGTTCAAGATTCGCGGCATCGACATAAAGGTTCATGCGTCTTTTGCCATCATCGTGGCTCTTGGAGCCACGCAGTGGGGCGCCGCGCACGGGCCACGTGGCGCACTGTTCGGAGCCGCGTCCACGCTGGCGATCTTTGCCTGCGTGCTGCTGCACGAGCTGGGACACAGCCTCGTCGCCCAGCGCTGCGGTCTGCAGGTAAAAGAGGTCGTGCTCCTGCCCATCGGCGGCATCGCGAGCCTGGCAGGCAAGCCGAAGTCACCGAAGCAAGAGATGGCGATTGCGATCGCGGGTCCGCTCGTCAACGTCGTCATAGCCGCGGCGTTGGGTGTGGGCCTGTGGCTCTCGGGCGCCGGCGCCCACTTCTCCGTAGCGAGCGTCGGCAAACTCACGCCCAGCTGGCCCACATTTTTGCTCCTCCTCGCGGCCGGCAACGCCAGCCTCGCGCTGTTCAACCTGTTGCCGTTCTTTCCGCTGGATGGTGGCCGGGTGCTTCGAGCACTCTTGTCGATGAAAGTCGGCGAGCAACGAGCTACTCGCCTGGCCGCAGGCCTTGGCCTGGTTGCCGGCGCCGCGATCGCCGGCGTGGCGCTGGTGTCCGGCCACGTCGTGCTGGCGCTGATCGGCATCTTGGTCTTCGTCGCTGCTGCCCGCGAGCGCACGGCCGCTACGCTACAACCCCCGCTGCTGGCTTTGACCGCAGGTGATGTCGCGGAGATTCCCGCGGTAGAGCTCGACGCAACCGCACGGATTGGAGACGCGGTTCCGCAACTACTACGCACCACCCAAGATGCTTTTCCGATCGTAGCAGACGGAGCGCTGATGGGCGTCGTGCTCCGCAGCGAGCTGGTTCTGGCGGCGCGGCAACCCGAGATCGAGCTGCATTCGATTCGCACCATCACTCGACAGGTCCCACAGCTGCCGAGTCATCTCAACGCGGCCGAAGCGTTGAAGCTCTTGGAAGAGATGGAAGCCCCCTTGGGTGTCGTGATCACACCCGACTACCCGCTGGGCTTCATCTCCCAGGCAGTGGTGTTTGCAAAGCTGGCGCAGCTTCCCTCTACCTACTGGCCCCCCAGAGCCAGCTCGCGACTCAACTTGCGCGCGAACGGCTCACCCGAGCTACCGCAAAACCCAGCGTGAAGAGCGCGCCCGGCCCTAACGTCGCACGAACAGGTCTTGGCGCGCGGCATCCGAGATGGCGACGACCGCAGGGTGCTTCAGCCGACGCTCGGCAGAAATCGCGTAAAATCGCTCCTTTACTTCGTCCGACCTACCAATGGTCTCCACACCGTACTGAGCCGTGACCTCGGCCTCCACGACGCTGGGAGCAGCGAATACCCCGACACCATCTGCTCCAAAGGCTTTCAATAAGGCGCTGTCCTCGAACTCCGCAACCACCTTCGGCTTCACCTCGTTGCGTTCGAACCACTGGTCGAGCGCTCGGCGCAAGGGCAGGTGCTCGAGCGGCAACAGCACCGGTGCGCCGTCGAGCGACGCCGGGAACTTGCGCCGCAACTGGCTCGCCAGGCTCCTCACGGCAAAGAAGCTCACGCCGGTTTCGCCCAGCAAATGATTGTAGGCGCGAATGTTGCTGCCGGCTGGCACGGGCGCGTCGGCGATCACGATATCGAGCGCGTGCAGGGCAAGATCCGCCAGCAGCTTTTCGTAGGGGGCTTCAACGCAGACTAGCCGCACGGGCTCCGACAAATCCAGCGCCGGTTGTAGCAATCGCCTGACCACGAGCTTGGGGACGACGTCGACAATGCCAACCTCCAGACGCAGTTGCTTGCCCCCGCCGCGCCCTTTGACGGTGTCCACCATCTCTCGACCGAGAGAAAATATTTCCTCGGCGTAGCGGTAGACGACGCGCCCCATCTCTGTCAGCTCCAACTTGCGCCCGACCTTGAGGAACAGCTTCTCTCCTAGTTGATCCTCGAGCGTGTGGATTTGGGCGCTCAACGTCGGGTGCGACAAGCGCAACACCTTGCCCGCCTGCACTAGGCCGCCTTCGCGCGCAACGATGAAGAAGTAGAGTAAGTGGTGATAGTTGATCCAGTCCACCCGCGCAGACTAGGTCGGTGCCCAGCGAAAGTGGCGCGCGATTCTCGGTACGGCGTCCAGATGCCACCCCTCGAAAGCGCCGCGCGCCGCGAGCTTGAGGAAGAGGTGGGGCTCTCGCTGCCCGCCAGCGAAAGCGGTGCCATCTTCGATCTGGACATTCACCAGATACCGGCCCGCAAAGCCGAGCCGCGCACGAGCACTTCGATGTGCGGTTCCGCTTCGCCGCAGCCTCTCGCAGCTTCCGGGCCCGCGACGAGGTCGCCGACTCGCGTTGGGTGCAGCTCGACGAGCTGAACGAGCTCGGGTTGCCGCGAGTCCGAGCCGACCGCGGCGGGAACTAGTGAATGCCCATCTCCGCGTAGGGCGAGGTCTCGCTCAAACGCAGGTCGTCGGCTGGCCGCGGAAGCTTTTCCCAAGCTTCGGGGTGTTCGGCGGGGAGAAGTCCCTGGTTCTCGACCTTGGCGCGGTAGAGCTGCGCGTCGGACATGACCAGATCGCCCACCGCGTACGTGATGTCGTGCATGTCTGCGGCGAGCGTGGCCTTGCGGCCCCAAGCCGAGAGCTTCGACGTCGGCACGTCGGGATAGCCCGAATCGACGAAAGCGGCAGGCTCGACGGCGGCGTTGACGTTGTCCTTCGCCGTGACGCTGCCTTTGGCGCCGTTGAGCGGGAGGCCCGAGAGCAGCAGGCGCGGACCCTCGAAAGTATTGCCCGTGAAGTCGATGGGCGCGTGGTGCGCGGCGTTGATGCCGAACACGACGCCCGGATCTTTCGCCGCGGGGTCGACCGGCGTGTAGCCGAAGTCGAGACCGCGAAAGAAGTTGTTCACGAAGCTGAAGCTCGAAGGAGCTTCGGATGAGCCGTTCAAGTAGCCACCCAGGCTGCGGGTGTCGGCAAAGTAGTTGTCGTGAAAGGTCACGTCGCGCGCGCCGTCGTTCGCTTCGGGCGAGCTGAAGAAGCTCAAGAAGGTGCCGGCGCCGCCCAGCGAGACATTGTGATCGAACTCGACCCTGCCCTGGCGTACCAGGATTTGCAGGCAGCCGTCCTGGTATTTGCCGAAGTTATCCAGCCAGTGCAGAGCGCCGAACGCGAACACGTTGTGGTGAATGCGCGACCCCTCGTCCAAGTCCTGAATCTGCAGCGCCTCGCTGCCCGTGCGCACGATGCGATTGTTGTAAATCTGCAAATTCGGAAACAAGTACGAGGGCGGCTCGCCCGTCCAGCCAAAGTAGTAACCCTCGGAGTCGACGTCGTGCACGTAGGTATCGTGGACGCGCACGTTGGCCATGGGCTGCGTCGGGTCTGCGACGCCGCCCGCCTTCGAGTTGAGCAGACGAATACCAGCGAAGCCGGAGCGCGTGACCTCCAGGTACTCGAGCTCGAAATCGGTCGCGCCGCCGCCGATCGCCAAGCCCATGTGCGTGTACTGGCCCGAGTGGTCGAAGGCGTCGTCACTCAAGAAGCCGTAGCTGCCTTGCGAATTTTCGTACTTGCCGCAGCGGTGGCCGGGAAAGCCGGCGTCGCCCGTCTTGGAGTCGGGGTCGTAGCGGCCGGTCAAGATCCAGTTCGAGCCGCCACCCATGGACCAGATGAAATTGCCGCCCAAGTTGGGGCCCACCTGAACCTGGCCACCGATGTTGGTGATGACGAGCGGCGAGGCTGCGTCTCGCTTGGGCAAGTTGCCGAGCTCGAAGGTCTTGTATTTGCCGGCCGGAACGTAGAGGCGCTCTAGCTTTTGCCAGTCCACGTCCGGAAAGCTCTTCTGCACATCGGGATAGGAGATGGTGGGCTTGCCCCCAGGCAGCGTGAAGGTCACGCTCGGCGTGCCGAAATGGCCGAAATCTTCGCAAGCGCTGGGCGGCTCGTCCACTCCCGTGGCGCCGGCGCTGTCGTTCGTGCTCGTTCCGCTCGTTGCACCGGTGGCGCTGCTCGCGCCGGTGGCGTTGCTGCCTCCCTGCGTCGTGTCCGGCGCGCCGGCGCCGCCCGCCGTTCCAGCGTTGCCGGTCTTGGTATCTCCGCTGCCGCAAGCCCAGAGAAGCCCTAGCAACAAGCCCCACCACACGCTCGGCTTCGTCGACATCTCGAGCGAAAGGTTTTCAGCAGCGGACGAGCCACGCAAGGGCGCCTTCTGCCTACATCTGAAACATCCGCAAACTCTCGGGAGTGTTAGCGGTCGAGCCTCACGTTGCCTCGGGAGTGAGTCGCGGCGGGCCTGAAAAAGTCCCACGAGCCCGTGACGATGCCGACTACCGCGCCGCTCGCAAACAGCACATCGGCAACGCGATTCCGGGACTCCATGCGGTCCTTGCTCTCGGTGCTGGGCTCGCGCTCGAAAGAAGCCTTGGCGTTCAAGGCCGTGATGCCCACGATGCCTCCGGCGGCCAGCAGCGCCGCCGAGCCGCCGTAGCCGATCCAGCGCCAACCGGACCAAGTCGCGGCTCGCGGATCCGCCAGGCGAGCGTCGACGCGTGTCGTGCCGCCCGGCTCGAGCGGCAACACGGTCGTCCACGGTTCGAGACCGTCGCCGGACAGGCTGAGGCGATGGTCGCCCGGCGTGAGATCTTGAACGAGCAACGGCGCGACGCCCAGAAGCTTACCGTCCAGCGAGATCCGAGCGTGAGCCGCACCTGTGCGAACCGACAGCGTGGCGACGGTCGCAGGGTCGTGCTTCAAGCTCAGCTCGAGGCGCGCCGGTTCCGCCTCTTCGACCGTTGCCCAGGCGCGCTGCTCACTGAAACCGGGGTGCCCTACGCGTAGCTCGTAGCGCCCGACGGCGAGCGACGTTTCGAGCGGAGTTGAGCCCAGCACGCGCCCATCGGCCAGCTGCACCCGCGCACCCTCGACGTTGCTCGACACCACGAGCTTGCCCACGATTTGCTCGAGCGCAACGGGTGCCTCTGTCACGCTCCCGACGCGCGCTTCGACCTCGACGCTGGTGTCGCGACAGCCGTCCAACACGGCAATGATGCGGTGCTGACCGGGAGCCACGCCCACGTCACGCGGCGATTTGCCGACCGAGCCGAGCTCTTTGCGATCGATGTACAGCTCGGCGCCGGATGGGGTGGTGGTGACATGAACGGCACCCACTTTGGTCAGCAGCTTGGCGCGCTCGTCGGTCACGCTGATGCGCGAGGCGTCGTCACCTGTCATCTCGAGCAAGGTCGTGTACCAATTGAAGGCGTCTTGGTGGCGCTCCAAAAACGCAAACGTGCGCGCAATGTTGAGCACGACGTTGCGGTTCGGTACCAGCCGGTTCGAAGCAATGAACTTTTCGAGCGCTTCGGCGTAGCGACCCTGTTTGTAGAGCTCCGCGCCCAGCTCGTGGAGCAAGCTCGCTTCGGTGGCGGGGTCCGCCGACGCGGTTGCGCTGAACGTGCTGCCCGCGAGCACCACAGCGACCAGGAGCTGGCATAGGCGGCTTCGACGCTGCAGCGCGGTCTTCATGGTGCCACCGGCCAGAGCTGCGCCGCCGGCATGAACCAGTCGAGCACCGCCGTGCTCAGCGGGTCAGTCGGTGTGGTCGCAGTGTGCAGAACGTGCAACGTATCGCCGGCCAACAAGGGCGAGGGTTGGCCGATGAAATCCGGGTTGCGGCTGCCCAGCACGAAAGGCCCCTCTTTGCAGCCAACGGAGGTGAAGCGCTCGCGACCATCGGGGCCCACGAGGAGCCCGACGCTGCCCTGAGCCTCCGCCGACAGCCAGCTCACGAACAGCGAGCCATCGGCAAGGTAGAGCGGAGTGGCACAACAATTCCTGTCGCCGAGCTCCAGCTTACGTGCTGGGGCGAGAGTATGGCCGTCGCCATCGACCTCGAGAACGTAAGCCGTGGGGGCGCCGTGGTCCTGGGTCGCTCCGTCTACCGTGATCGCAAACCTGTCTTTGCCGGCGGCCACGCCGACATGAGGCGGCACCACACTCGACCCGTACTCGTACTCAATCGGGGTGGTGACTTCGAAGGTTTTGCGCTTTTCGAGCTGCTCGTCCAAGAGCGCTGCTCCGAACGAGACCCTGTTGGCGGTGGCTCGTGAAAGCGAAGGGGCGTGGGACCACGCCACCAGAGCGTCGCCCTGTGGTCCAATCGCGAAGGCCGTCCGGTACACGAGCTCGGAACCTCCAAGCTCCGTCGTGGGACCCCAGTCGAGCTGAGTGACGTGCGCCATGACGACGTGGCTCGTGGAGTTGCCGATGGCGAGCAGCGTGTGCGCGCGCGCCGACCAGCCGATGCTCACGTTGCCCACGTTCTCGAATTCGGGCGAAAAGGGCGAGAAGGAGCCCGGACTGCCCACCCCGCAGCCCGCCGCGTCGAGAAAGAGCACGCGCGAGCGGCGCTCGTTGGTATCCGTCGTCAAGCGCTCGGTCCAGGCTAGCGCGGCGGCGGCGTGGTCTCCGAAATGGTCGAGATCGGCGACGCTCGCGCTGGGCAGCATCGCGTACGCGCCCTCGGCGTTGAAGGTCTTTTCCACGGCGCTTCCGCTGCAGATCGACACTTTCTCGCCGGTGGGTGAGTACATGCCGTAGCGCACCTCGGAGGTCGCTTCGTCTTCGGACTGCGCCGCCCAGCTCACGAGCAATCGGCCGGTGTCGAGCCCGGCGGCCGCGCCGGGACCGGCCACGAACTCGGTGAGGTCGCCGCGTTCGTTGACGCGCCGCTCGCTCGGCTGCTCGTCGCAAGCGTCGAACGCGTTGACGAGGCTACAGGCCTGGCTCGAGAGGCCGATGCACAGCCAACGCGCGGCGGCGCAAGTCCGCCTGATTAAAGGCCCTTTGGCCAGCAGACGCTCCCTCCGACATCTACGACGTTGACGCATTCGTAGCCAGCTCGGCAATCTTGGGGAGTGGCGCAATGGGCGAGGCAGCGCCCGTCGACGTCGTCGCTGCACAGCTTGTCGTCGGGGCAGGGCGCGTCGAGCGAGCAATGGGCGGTGCAATAGCCACCGGGGTAGTCCTTGCTGACGATGCAGTCGCCGTCCGCGCAGTCGTCGGCGCTCGTGCAGGCCGCTCCGATGCGGCCGCCGGCGCGGCACTCGAAGGCTTTCACGTCGTAGGCGTGCGCACAGGCGTAGCCGTCGCGACAATCGTCGTCTTGTTTGCAGCCGGGGACGCAAAAGCCGTAGTCGGCATCGGCCAGGTCGCACACGGCGCCGTCCGGGCAGCCTTGTTTGGAGAGTGAGCAATTGCCAAAGCAGCTGCCGCCGGGAGTTTGCTCGGGCGGCAAGCACGCGCCCGATTTGCAGTCGTTCGGAGAAGCACACGGCGCGCCGGTGATGCCGTCGCCCGGGTGCTTGCCGAAGTCGCCGCACAGGCCGGTGTAAGCGTCGCAATGGCCGAGCGCCGGACAGTCGTCGTCGCTCTGACAAAAAGGCGTGCAGTAGAGGCTGTCGCCAGGTTTCAGCGGTGGAAAAAGATCTTGGCAGACGCGGCCGGGGCCGCAGTCTTGCGCTCCTTGACAGAGTATTTGGCAGACGGTCGCCTCCGCGTTCAGCTGGACGCAGCCGCGCCCAGCCGGGCAGGGGTCGACGTCGCAAGTCCGAACACAGATGCCTCCCGGCGCGCCCGTCTCCACTTCGGACGCACACAGCTCACCTTCGTCGCAGTCGGCGCTGCAGCCGCAGGGCCCGCCGGAGGTCGGGCTGGGTTGCTTGCCCAGGCAGGCTGCTTGCGGGCCTGCTCCGGCGTGCGTGCCCCCGCTCGGCTCCTTGCCCGAGTCGCCGCCGCTACCGGCGTCGCCCACGCCGGCCGGCTCGCATTCATTCGAGCTGCAGAGCTCGTCGCTCTTGCAGCCCAAGAAGCCGAACGCCAACGAGCTGGCTGCCAGTAGCGTGGCGCACAAGAACGGCCGGGGCCCCCACGGAGCCACTCGATGTGATCGCACGCCGGCAGTTTCGATGTCTGCCTCGTCGGCGTCAATGCCGCACCCGCAAGTTGAATCATTGACCACGTCTCCGAGGAGGCGCGCGTCCGTAGTCAGAAATTTGGAACGCTCAGAGACGACGGCTGCCGGCCACTCACTGCGGCAAGCCGTAGCCCCAGAGCTGGCGTGATCGGACGAGCCACGAGCTTGGTCTTCGTGCTCACCCAAACCGCTACTAGCGCGGTTTGCGCAAAGAAGACCTCCGGAGCTTCAACCAGGTCGGCCGTCGATGCGTGGACGCAGCAGTAGGGGCGAATAGGTCAGCAAAAAGATCAGAAATGCCAGGGTCCAGAAGACCCCGGCGGCGACGAGCGCGGTCAGGTAATGCGCGGGAAAGAGCGGTGCGCCCGTGCGGATCAGCGCTGCCAAAGTGATGGCAACGAACGCTGCCGTCATCGGTGCCGGCGCCGCGAGCATGTGCCCGGTGTGGCCGAGCGCGACGCGAGCCATCATACCGAGTGTCAACGTGCCGATCGCGCCCACCGTGAGCGCATGCGTCGCCATCGACGCGAGCGGCGGGCCCAGCAAGAGGCTGGCGCCGCGTAGCAGCAGCCCGAGCACCAGCCAGCCGTAGCCAACGTGGAGGATCCAAAGCAGCGGATCACGTCGGGTGTGGCGCGCTCCCCAATGCAGGGCGCGAGCGCCCGTCAGGAGGCCGGCCGCGCCTGCGAGCAAACCAGCCAGCCGCGTGTCCGGGCCCCGCAGCGCGTCGTGCAGGCAAGTCACCAGCAGCGCTGCGATCGAGGCTCGATCGAGCCACGCTATGGAACGGATCGTTTCGACGTGCGTCGCGTTGCGCGTGAACAGGGGCAGCACCCGCCCGGCGATGATCGAGATCAGCAGCACGATGATGTCGACGGCCACCAGGTTGCCGCGCCGGCCCACACCGCCTCCGAGCACCGCGAGCGCCTCCAGATGGGTCACGAGATTGGTCGCAAACAGAGCGCCCAAAACCGCCAGCATCACGAAATTCCGCTTGTTTTGGCTGGCCAGCAGCGGGCGCGCCAACGTGACCATCAGCGCCGGCAAGAACGCCAGATCGACGAGCGCCGGTGTCGCGCGGGGCAAGCTGTCGGCAAAAAAGATCGCGGCGCGTCCGGCGAGCCACAACACTACCAGCGCCATCAGCGCACCGCCGGTGGCGGTCTCGCGCTGCGTCCAATTGCCGACCGCGGTCAGGAGAAAGCCGGCGATCACCGCTGTGGCGAAGCCGCTCAGCATTTCGTGCGCGTGCCAGACCGCGGGCGTCCAATAGGGGTGAGGCGCAAAGCTTCCGTGCAGCACCGCGAGCCAGAGCGGAACGAACGCGAGGGCGTGCAACGCGGCCAGCAGGAAGAAGGGCCGAAACCCTTTGCGGAACAGCGCTACGCCAGAGTCGGACGGAAGCGTGGGGATGTGCGGGAGCAGCAGCGAGCGTTGCACGCCCTCGCGGTCGCAAGAAACGCGCCTGCCGAAGAAATGTCGTCAGGCTGGCAAAGCGTACGACGCTCGGCGCAGAAGATTCGCCGAGCCAACGCACGACTTGCGTCAACCCGGGCAGGTGACGTCCGGCCGGCTCGTGAACGCGAGCAGGCCACGGTGGTCGCCTGCGCGTCGCGCCACCCCCACCTAGCGCGGTAGCGAAAGAATCGCCCCGCCGATGCGCTCTTGCCAGAAAGCGCGCTCGTCGGCGCGGTGCGTGACCATCAGCACCGTGCTCTTCTGCTGCGAGCACAACGACTCGACCAAGTCGAGCGCACGGGCGCGGTTATCGGCGTCCAGCCCCGACGTCGGCTCGTCCAGCACGAGCAGCGGCGGCACCTTGATGGCGGCGCGCGCGATGAGCACCAAGCGTTGCTGCCCGAACGACAACTCGCGAAACGCCGCGCTGGGCGTCAGGCCCAGCTGCAGCCACGACAGCCACGCTCGCGCCCGCGCCAGGTGGCTCGGCTCCGGCCGTTGGTACACACCGATGCTGTCGTAAAGGCCACTCAGCAACACCTCTTCCACGCTGGCCTCGACGCGGTAGTCGCGGTGCAGGCGGCCCGAGACGTTACCAACTCGCCTTTTGACGTCCCACACCGTCTCGCCGCTGCCGCGGCGCCGCCCGAACAGGTACAGCTCGTTCGCGTAAGCCTGCGGATGATCGCCGGTGAGCATGTCGAGCAAGCTCGATTTGCCGGAGCCGTTGGGCCCTTCGATGAGCGTGTGCTCACCGGGCGCCACACGGAAATCCAGGTGCTCGAACACCTGCTGCTCGCCGTAGCGCACGTGACCGTCTTTCAAATCGACGAGCGGTAGCTCCGGATCGAGCGGCTCGTAGTAGCTGCCGAGATGCACCGGCGGCGGTGTCGGGTGGGGCGCACGCTGTTCCCCCATCACCACCACCTCGCGTAGCGAGTCGGGCGCGAACGGAAGCTCATTCTCGCCGAATGTGCCGACCACCACGATTGCTAGCGTCGCCGAAGCGTGCACGATGGCGCGCGCCAGCTCCGCGCAGGCGGCCCGATCCAGTCCGTCGAAGGGATCGTCGAGCACCAGCAGCGTCGGCTCCTGCACGACCGCTTGCAGGAGGAGTACTTTACGCGACTCGCCCGTCGACAACTGGCGATAGCCGCGCTCCCACAGCGGCTCGAGCCGAAAGGCGGCGCACAGCGGGTGGCTGCGACCGGCATCACCGAGCAGCTCGCCCACCGTCGTGCCGATGTCCACCGCTTCTTGAAAGTTGCTGTCGTCGTCGCGCAGCTCGGCCTCGTAAAAGGCCTGCAGCGTCTCCGCCGAAAGCAGGCGCGCCCCGGTCGTGTTTGCGACCAGGGCGCGTGCAGCACTCGATTTGCCCGAGCCGTTGGGGCCGGTAACCAGCGAAAGGCCCGGCCCTGTGCTCGGCTTTCGCATCAGCCGCCGACGGCGATTTGCTTCATCGCGGTCATGTAACCGCGCAGCGTGGCGCCGACCTTTTCGACCGGGTGCGCCTCGATGGCCTGGTTGACCTGGAGCAAGCGACGGTTGTCGACCTGCTGGCTACCGGCCGCGAACGGCTTGCCGATCACGTCCGTCTTTTGCTTGGCCATGAACTCCTTGAGCAGGGGCACGGCGGCGTGGCTGAACAGGTAGCAGCCGTACTCGGCGGTGTCGCTGATCACCTTGTTCATCTCGTACAGCTTCTTGCGCGAGATGAGGTTGGCGATGAGGGGAGTCTCGTGCAGCGACTCGTAGTAGGCGGACTCGGGCTTCATGCCCACCTCGACCATGCACTCGAACGCCAGCTCCACGCCGGCCTTCACCATCGCGACCATCAAGACCGCGTTGTCGTAGTACTCCTGCTCGCCAATCTTTTGATCGCCGGCGGGGGTCTGCTCGAAGGCGGTGTCGTTGGTAGCGGCGCGCCAGCCCAAGAGGTTCGGGTCACCGGCGTCCCAGTCTTTCATCATCGTCGAGCTGAAGAAGCCGGTGATGATGTCGTCCTGGTGCTTGCGGAACAGCGGGCGCATGATGGCGCGCAGCTCCTCGGCCAGGTCGAACGCCTTGATCTTTGCCGGGTTGCTCAGGCGATCCATCATCAGCGTGATGCCGCCCTGCTTGAGCGATTCGGTGATGGTTTCCCAGCCGTATTGCACCAGGCGGCTGGCGTAGCCGCGGTCGATTCCTTCGGCGACCATGCGGTCGAAGCAGAGCAGCGAGCCCGTCTGCAGCATGCCGCACAGGATCGTCTGCTCGCCCATCAAGTCGCTCTTTACCTCGGCCACGAAGCTCGACTCGAGCACGCCCGCGCGATCACCGCCGGTGGCGGCAGCGTAAGCCTTGGCGATTTCGAGGCCGTCGCCGTTCGGGTCGTTTTCCTTGTGGACGGCGATCAGCGTCGGTACACCGAAGCCGCGCTTGTACTCCTCGCGCACCTCGGTGCCCGGGCACTTCGGCGCCACCATCACGACCGTGAGATCTTTACGGATGGCCTGGCCCTCTTCCACGATGTTGAAGCCGTGGCTGTAGGCGAGCGTTGCGCCCTTCTTCATCAGCGGCATCACCTTCGACACCACGTCTGCGTGCTGCTTGTCGGGAGCGAGGTTACAGACCAGGTCCGCCGTGGGGATGAGCTCTTCGTACGTGCCCACCTTGAAGCCGTTGCTGGTAGCGTTGGTGAAGCTGGCGCGCTTCTGTGCAATCGCGTCGGCGCGCAGCGCGTAGCTCACGTCCAGGCCCGAGTCGCGCATGTTGAGGCCCTGGTTCAAGCCTTGCGCGCCGCAGCCGACGATCACGACCTTCTTGCCGCGCAGCCGCTCGACGCCGTTGAACTCGCTTCGGTCCATGAAGCGACACTGGCCCAGCTGCTCCAGCTTCTGCGCCATCGTGAGAGTGTTGAAATAGTTCTGACGGGTCATGGCTAGCTCTTTCCCGCGGCGCCAGGGTTTTCAGTGACTACGCCGAAGCCGCGCGCCCAAAAGCTAGCTCGCCGAGCGGCCACGGCCAATGTTGCAGTAAGTGATATTATCGGGAGTCTGAATTGCGATAATCGCAATACAGGGGCGCGCCTAGGGCACAATCAGGCGCAATGCCTGCTTAACGACGGTGATGCGGACTTGGTAGGAGCAGGCCAGCTCTTCGCCGTCGATTTGGGCGGCGATGGGAACGCTGCTCTCGGGGGCGAGCGTGAGCTCGAAGCGGGCGCCGCGCAGGGGCTTGGAGTGCTCGATGCCTACGGTTTTGAGCAGCTCTTCGGTGATGGGGTTGCCTTCCAGATCGACGATGGCTTTGCTGGACCATTCGCGTTTTCCGGCGAAGGTGACGAGCTCGAACATACCGTCGTCGTGCCGGCTGGTGCGATCGAAGACCCAGGCGCCAGCGTAGATGCGCGTGCCCTTGAAGACCAGGTCCGTCAAGCCATGAAAGGTGTGCGACACGCCGTCCACCTCTACCGCTGCCGTGAACTTGTCGTCGACGACCTGCGACTCCAAGAACGTGCGCAAGAACGCGCCGGCATACACCAGGTGATCGCGGTACAACTCCTTCAACGGACCCAGCTTGGCGACGACGTCGCGATCGCGGTTGCGCGTCGCGAGCACGCGCGCGCTGAGGCCGAAACCGGCAGAGTCGAAGAACCACAGTCTCTGGACCGTGCGGCTCGCGTCGTCCAAGATCTCCAAGTCGCCCGCGTCGAGCCGCGTTTCCCGCCCGGCCGCGATGACCTCTACATTGCGCGGCAAGTCCGCCTCGCTCGCACCCAAGCCGAAGCTCTTGCCCTGATCGTTCGCGGTGCCAGTCGGCAACATGCCGAGCGCGATGTCGTCGGCACGAGCGGCATCGAGGATGGCGCTTGCAACCTCGCGGAACGTTCCGTCACCGCCCATCGCCACGACCACGCGGCTCGGCTCCTGGCGCAGGCGCGCGGCCAATTCAGGTATGGTGCGACCCTCAGGCAGCGTGGAGAAGAGCTCTGCCTCGATGCCGTGCTGCCGGAGCAACGTCCGTGCACGGTTGATGCGCTCGGCGTTCTTTCCACTTTGCGCCGTCGGATTCGCGACGAGAAGGAGCGTTGAGTGCCTCGACGACATCGTCCAGGACATTACACCGAAGGTGTGTCAGTCAACGATTGACAATAGCTCCGCGATCGCTCGGTAAAACGGAACTGCTCCTCACGGGACATGTAGGAGATCGGTGCTGACGTCGTGGCGCTGCCGTTTCGAAGTTCTGTTTGCGCTCACGTTCGTGGGGTGCTCGGGCGCCGCTTTCTCGACGGGGTCGGAGGGCGGTGCTGGCTTTGACGCGGCCGGAAGTGGCGGTGCGTCCAACGGTGGGCACGTCGCCGAAGGTGGACGGGCGACGGTGCCTCAGGGCTCGCCGTACATCGTTCCCGCAAGCGGCGCCGGCGGCGCTGTCGGAGCTGGTGGTGTGGCGTCCGCTGGGGCTTCCGCCGCAGGCGCTGCGTCTGCTGGGGCTGCAAGCGGCGGCGCGTCCCTCGCTGGCGGTGCCGGCAGCGGCGGTTCGACATGCGGGCAAGACCTCGACTGCCAGCCTGTCTTCGAATACGCAGCGGTGAATGCCACTGCGCAGCGGGGCAACAGCACGAGCACCCCTTCGGTCTTGGATGAGTGTCCGCCGGGATCAGTGCTGGTTGGCGTGAATGCCGAGGTCAACCAGGGCATCGTAGCGAGGCTGCAGGGCGTTTGCGGAGTGCCCACCATCCGGACGAATCAGCCCGGGGGCGTCTTCATCGAAGCGGGCGAAACGCTGCCGCTGGAAGGCAACGTCGACGGCACGCCCGTCACTCGCTCGTGCCCAGATGGCGCCGTGATCGTCGGCTTCGAAGGCAGAAGCGGGCAACTTCTCGATCAACTGCGGTTGCACTGCGCGCGGTTGCTGGTTGCGGACGGCACGATCGTGTTTGGCACGTTGCAGCCTCTCGAGCCGATTGGCGAGTCGGGTGGCATGCCCTTTCAACGCGCGGCCTGCCCCGAGGGCGCGCTCGCCACCGGTACCAACGCGAGCGTGGACGAATGGATCAGCTCTTTTGGTATGCCGTGCGCCAGCGTCACGCTCGAGTGGCAGCCGCCCTGAGCGAGGTTCGGCTCATTCTTCTTCGGCGCTTGCAGCGAGCTCGAGCCAGTCGTGGATAGTGGTCAGGCGCGCGCTGAGCTCGCTGTCGACGTGGCGGGCGTTCTCGGGGCTGCCCGCGAGCGCCGCTAGCTTTGCTTTCGGATAGTCGTTGGCCAAGAGCTCGAGCAGGGCGCGGTAGTCCTTCAGCAGGTGCGAGCTTCTGCCCCAGCGATCGAGGTGCTGGACACGGCTCTGCAGCACCGGCAAGCCGGCGCGAAATCGCGCCTGCGCTCGAGCGACGGCCGCTTTGGTGTGGGCCTTGTCGTAGCTCGCGCGCGCTTGCTCGATGCTGGCGACGAGCGCCTCGTGCTCGGGCAGCTTGCGTCGATCGTAGTTGGCCTGTCGCGCGCGCTCTTCCTCTTTCAAGTGCTCGGTCCAGCGCGCGAGCGCCAGTTGTCCGGCAGCCGCATCTTCCGGAAGCGCAGCCGTGGCCGTGCGCGCGCGGGCGGACGCGCGTGGACGGTCGTCACGTGCCTGCCCATCGCGGGAGCGATGGCAGGCGAACAGCGTGCTCAGCGCCGTGGCTACGCTCAGGCAGAGCAGGGCGCGCCTCAAAACGCGCTCCCCAGGCCTGCGGCCGCGACCACGCCGACCTGCGGCGTGCCCTCGACGCTGCGAAATGCCGAAACACCAGCGTGCGCACTCAGCGCGACGGGGCCGAGTGCGACGTGCAAGACAGGGCCTGCTTGCACGTCGTCGAGCGGCTCGTTAGCGCCGCGCAGCTGCTGGCGTCGTGAGCCCAAATCGAAGCGACCCCGGGCATCCACACCCACGTGTGCGGCGCGCGATAATTGGAAGAGCCCGGCCAAGCTCACTTCGCCGTCCCGTTCGCGCCCTTCGGGATCCTGTCCGTAGGCGAGCGTGGACACGACCAGCCATTGGTTCCAGCGCCGCGCCAGCGACAGCGCGGTCTCGATTTCGCCCTCGAGCTCCGTGAAGCCTTCCGTCTTGTAAAATACCGATGCGGCAAGAGCCACGCCGTGCCGGTCTTGGCTCAAAAGTCGTGCTCGCGCCCCCAACAGCGGCGCGACGCGGCCGGCGCTGGTCGACAGAGCGCCCACGCGGAGTCCGAGTGGCCCGTAGATCGATGCCTGAACGAAGGACTGAAACGTGACGGCCTGGCGCGCTCCGTCGTAACCGGTCAGGGCTCCGGCTCGCGCGCCATGGCTCTCCAAATCGGGAGCGAGCGAAAGAGGCAAGTAGCTGCCTGCCGCGACTGCATTCTGCACGGACTCATTCCACGAAGGCGCGCTGCGCTGCGGCTGCTCGCGCCCCTCTGCGTGCAAGGCGTTGCTCGTGAGGAGCCAGGAGCCCGCCATCGCGACGGCGGAGAGCCATGCCGGCGCGCGGGTCACGGCGCAGCTGCTCCTGGCGCGCGCGCCGCAAAGATGTCCCCGCTGTCGCGCCGCGTGTCTTGCCACACCGCCAGCACGTCCGCCCCGACGATGGCCAAGCCCTTGTAGTCGCCCAGAAAGTCCGTGTCGGCGTCGCCCCTGTCGTCCGTAATTTGCAGGTTCGGCTCGAAGCCTTGCGAGGGATCTGCCGAGCGCGCGTACCAGACTTCGTTCTGCCCGTTGCGCAGGTCCGTCCACGCGACGTGCACGCGGCCACAGGCATCGACGGCGACCCAAGATTGGAATTGGCGCGACGGCTTGGCATTGTCGTTGACGCGCAGCGGATCCGTCCAGGTATCGCCGCCGTCTTTCGAGTACAGCAGCCACACGTCGTCGTCGCCCTCACCGCCATCCATCTCGCTCGTCCACGTGATGGCTACGATCTTTCCGGTCGGGTCGCTGGCGGCACCGACGATCGGGTGTTGGCGCGGCTTGCAGTCGAAGCAAAAGCCGCCCATGTCGCCTAGCAAGTCTCGCGGCTTTTCCCAGGTGTCGCCGCCGTCTTTGCTACGCACGTAGCGCAGCTGGTTGCGATCGGAGTCGAGGTTATAGGGCACGTGCACGAGCCCGCTCGTCGACGCCACGATCGCAGTGCCGTGGATGATATTGCCCAGCGACTGAACCGGGCCAAAGCTTTGCCCGCCGTCGGTGGAGCGCTTGATGCCCGCCGCGTTGCCCAGCCAAGAAACGAACACGGTGCCGCTCTTGGCGCCGCCTCCTGCCCACGGCTTGTCCGGAGCGGATTGGATCGAGCGCACGCTGGACCAGGTGTCGCCGCCGTCCGTCGAGGTCATCATCCGGATCTGGCCGTTGTCGGCGTACTGCTGGCACACCGCGTAGATGACTCCGCCCGCGTCGATGGCCGCTGCCGGGTCGCCTACGAAGTCGCCGCCATTGTTGGCTATGGCCACGTTCTTTCCCCAGCTGGCGCCGCCGTCTTTGCTCACGCTGAACGTACACGTACGCTGGCCTCGAGAGTCTCCCCAGGCCGCCACCGCAAGACCGTTAGGTCCAGTTGCCAGCGTCACCTCGGCCTGATTGCCGTTGCCCTGATCGTCGTTGATGCGGATATTTTTGCTGAAGACGACCGGAGGCATGGTGCCGCAGGTGCTGGCCCCGCTGCTGCCACCCACACCTGCGCTGCCTGCGCTGCCTGCGCTGCCTCCGCCGGCGGCGCTGCCCGCGCTGCCCCCAGCGGCTCCTCCGTTCGCGGTGCCGGCCAGGGCTCCGCCGCTGGACCCGCCGGCGTTTCCGCCGGCCAGAGCCGTGGTGCCAGCCGTCACCAGCCCAGTGCCTGCGGAAGCGCCGCCGCTCACCGGACCCATCCCGGCTGCTCCTGTAGAAACCGGTTCCTCACTGCCGCTCGAGCAAGCGACCGAGGCGATCAGACACGACATCGCAGCGCGAATTACCGGAGCCACGATATTAAGTGACGCGAGCCCCCCTCAGTGGCTTGAAAAAGAGAAGGGCGCCACACGAAAGCGGAGCAGGCGGATTTTTCTAGAGCGGCGCTAAGGCGTTGGGGGCAGTCACTGCGCGCCGGGCTCGATGCGGAGCGCCCGCAGCCGCTCGTGCGCTTCCGCCTCCGGCAAGACGCGCTCGATGCGAGCGTTCGGCGGAAATGGGGCGAGCTGCGGGCGGAAGAAGCTCGCGTCCCAGCTGCGTGAGCCGAGCAGCGGCTTCCAAAGCAACAGGGTTTGCTGCGCCAGGAACGGCAGGTCACGCGGGTTGGCTTCACCCCAGATCGAAGCCGCAATGTGGGGAGTCGAGTTGGAGGGATCGCCGTAGTGCCACCAGGCTTCGTCGCGGGCGTCGTCATCCGTTTCTCCGCGAGCCGCCGCCAGCGTATCCGCGTCGGGTGCTCGTCCGCCGGGCAGGGTGGTACCGATCGCCCCCTGCAGCAGAGTGAACAAATGAAAGCAATTTGAGACACCCTGGTAGCTGAGCTCGACCCCGCGCCCGCTCTCGGGATGCAGCACCAACAAGCGACCGCTAGACTTGTTCAAAGCCTCGCGCACCCAGCGCGCGCCATGAGTCAATGCACAGAGCTCGTCCAGCCGTTTGCTCGTCCTCTCGGCTCGGTAACGCGCCTCGCGTTGCGCGGGCAGCCGCGCCAACGTCGAGACGACCGCCTGACAGACGAAGGGGAAGCTCCGAATCAGTCCCTCTTGTTCGCGCGTCGGCTGCGAAAGCTCTCCGTCGCTCGCCGTTGGCAGTCGCGCTACCCACGCGTCGAAGGCTGGCAGCAACTCCGCACCCGTGAGCTCTGGTGAGAAGCCGGTTTCTGCCGCTGTTCCGTAAGTGAGCGCGAGCCAGGCAGCGGGTGCGGGGGCGAGCTCTGCAAAGCCACGCCCCGCGAGCGTGAGCAGCTCCGGATCGGCCCGCGCGGCTTCGAGAAAAGCGCTCGTGGCCGTGCGCAGCTCCGCGCAGGGCTCGCCGCCGTAGCGGTCACAAGCGCTCAGGAACTTTTGTACGGCTTTGCTCATGCTCGTCCCGCTTCCCCTACCGGTCGTCGTAACCCCGCGAGCTTAGACCAGCGGGAGTGGCGCCAGCACGCTTCGTGGGCTCTTTTGCCTCACTTTTACGGGTAATTGGCCCTTAAGATCCCCCAAATAGTGCCGGTCCTGAGTACAGAGCGGGAAGAGCCATGGCAGGCGTCGTCAAGGATGCTCCAGCGCAAGCGACCGAGGCAGCTCCGGGCAGGGTGCTGTTGGTCGACGACCAGCCGGAGCTGCGCCGCTTGTTCCAGCGCACGCTGACCAAGGCGGGTCACCACGTCTCGGTGGCCGAGAATGGTCGCAAAGCCGTGGAGCTGGTCGCTAATAACACCTTCGATGTGGTGATCAGCGACGTGCGCATGCCGGACATGGGCGGTGTCGAGCTGTTACAGGCCTTGCACGCCGAAGATCCCGACATGCCGGTGCTGCTCGTCTCGGGCTCGCCGGATCTCGAGACGGCCATGAAGGCCGTGGAGTACGGCGCGTTCGAGTACCTGACCAAACCGGTGAGCTTCGAGAAGCTGCGCGCGAGCACGGACCGCGCGATTGAACAACGCCGCCGACGCACGCAAGACAAGGAGCTGCTGGATCACTTCCGCTCGGGCACGCGGCAGCGCGCGGCGCGAGCTGCCGGCGAGGATCGCGAATCGTGGACAGGCGAGCGCTTGGGCGGCCGCTACCTGGTGGGGCGCCTTTTGGGGGCGGGCGGCATGGGCGCGGTCTACGAGGCGACGCGCGAGGACTTGGGGCAGATGCGCGTGGCGGTGAAGATCCTCCACGCCTCCCTCGCAGCGGACGCGCTCTTGCTCGCGCGCTTTCGCCGCGAAGCGGAGACCGTGGGCCAGATCAACCACCCCAATATCGTGCGCATCCTGGATTTTCGCGCCGAGCCGGACGAGCCCGCCTACCTGGTGATGGAGCTGCTGGACGGCGTGTCGTTGCGGCAGGCGCTCGGGCGTCACATCGACTTTTCGGTGGAGCGCACCGTGTTCATCGCTTCGCAAATACTGGCGGCGCTGGCGGCCGTGCACCGCGCGCAGATCATCCACCGCGACATCAAGCCCGAAAATGTCGTGCTCACGTGCATGTCCGGCCTCGGCGACATCGTCAAGCTGCTGGACTTCGGCGTCGCCAAGCAGCTCGGCGCGATACCGGGCAACACCCTCACCCAGACCGGCACGGTGCTCGGAACCCCGACCTATATGGCACCCGAGCACGCTCGCGGCGCCGCCATCGACAAGCGTAGCGATCTCTACGCCGTCGGCACGATCATGTACGAGGCGCTGGCGGGCGCTCCGCCGTTCACCGGCGACAACTACAACGCGCTCCTGTTCGCGATCCAAAAGGGCGAACCCACGCCGCTCGCCACGCTGCGCTCCGATCTCGATCCCGACCTGATCCAGGTCATTCGCCGCGCCATGGCGGTCGACCCCGACGAGCGCTTTCAAACCGCCGAAGAGATGGCGGATGCGCTCGGTCCCTGGCTCAGGCTCGACGCGCCAGCCAGCGCTCCCCCCGAATCGGCTGCTGCCGCCTTTGCACCGACGATGGTGCCCGTGAGCAAACGCCCCCGCGAGTCGTGATTCGTCAGCTCTGAGACAGCGCCGCTGCCGCGCCGTTCAGCCGCCGTTCCAGCCCGAAGTGGCGCCGTAAGCCGCGCGCTCACCTGGCTCTGTTCGGCGGAGCGGTTCGATGAGACTCTTGGCGTCTGTCGATGATGGCGTGGCGAGCGGGCTGGCAAGGTTGGTTACTGGCATCGAGTCTGGCATTGGCCTGCGGTCGGACGACGAATGACAGGTCGCAGTCCGGAGACGTGAACGGTGACGGCGTTGGGGGGACGCCCGAAGCCGGCGCCGCGCCGGGCGTTGGCGGGATGCACGGCGGCGCCGTATCTGGTTCAGCGCCGTCGGGCGGCGTTTCCATCGGTGGCACGGGCTTCGCTGGCGAAGCATCCGGAGGCTCGCTGTTCGCCGGCGCACCTTCCGGCGGGGCTTTGCAAGGTGGCTCGGGTGGAGCTGCCGAGGCGGGAGCCGCGCAGCGCGGCGGCGAAGGTGGCGTCGGCGGAGGCGTCGAGGAGCCGACCGTGATCGCGATTGTCGCCGGCGCGTACCACACGTGCGCGCTGCGAGCAGACGGTGCGATCAAGTGCTGGGGCGCCAACGGCAACGGCGAGCTCGGCGTGGGCGACACGGCGCATCGCGGCGACGAGCCGAACGAGCTGGGCGCAGCGCTCCCGAACGTCGATTTGGGCGTGGGCCGAAAAGCGCTGAGCATCGCGGCCGGCAACACCCACACCTGTGCCGTTCTCGACGGCGGCGACGTGAAATGCTGGGGCAACGGCACGTTTGGCGCGCTGGGCCTCGGTGATACCAATGATCGCGGCGATGCGCCTGGAGAGATGGGCGACGCCCTGCCGACGGTCGATCTCGGCACCGGCAAGAAGGCTCTGGCGGTGGCTCCCGGTGCTGCCCACACCTGCGCGCTGCTCCAAGGCGGCACCGTCAAGTGCTGGGGTAACAACGACGGGGGCCAGCTGGGGCTCGGCGATGTGAGGTCGCGCGGTGACGATCTGAACGAGATGGGCGACGCCCTGCCCGAGGTCGATCTGGGATCGGGGCGCACGGCCGTTTCAATCAGCGCGGGGCAGTTTCACACCTGCGCCTTGCTCGACGACCACTCCGTGCGCTGCTGGGGTGAAAATACCGGCGGCGCGCTGGGGCTGGGCGACCTGAATCGTCGTGGCGATGCGCCGGGCGAGATGGGTGACGCCTTGCCGGTGGTCGCCCTCGGCAGTGACCGCACGCCCATCGCTCTCGAGGCCGGGGCCTTCAACAACTGCGCGCTGCTCAGCGCCGGCAAGCTCTTGTGTTGGGGGCAAAACAACGAGGGCCAGCTCGGGCAAGGTGACCAGCAGAGTCGCGGGGACAACGCCGGTGAAATGGGCGACGCGCTTGCGACGGTCGATCTGGGCACGGATGAAGCGGTCGTCTCCGTGAGCAGCTACTTCGCGAGCTGCGCCGTGTTCAGCAGCGGCTCGATGAAATGCTTCGGATACAACTTCGATGGCGAGCTGGGGCTGGGCGACATCAAAACTCGCGGCGACGATCCGGGCGAGATGGGCGCAGCGTTGCCGTTCGTCAAGGTGGGGGCCGGCCGCACCGTGCACGCCGTCGCGAACGGCCCGTTCCACACCTGCGCCGTGCTCGACGACTCCAGCGTGAGATGCTGGGGCTACAACAGCTACGGTCAGCTCGGCCGCGGCAACCAGGACGACATTTTCGGCGTCAACGAAGCCGAGCCGCCCGTGCCGCTCTGGTGAGGCGCGCTTCGTGGAGCTTTCGTGGAGACTACACGACGATCGTGCCACCAATCGGCGGCACCTGGCACACGTCTGCGTTCAAGCCGAGGCGTCGCCATTCGGCTGCCAGTCGTTGGGGCGGCTCGTCCATGGGCTCGTCCGTGAGCTGGAAGGTACCCCAGTGCATGGCGACGAACTGGCGCGCCCTCAAATCCACGAACGCGCGCGTCGCCTCCTCGGGATTCATGTGCTGCTTGCTCATGAACCAGGCTGGAGCATACGCGCCGATGGGCAAGAGCGCCGCGTCGATGGGGCCGAGGCGCCGGCCGATCTCGGAGAAGCCTTCGAAGTAAGCGGTGTCGCCCGAGTGGTAGATGCGCGCTGTCGAGCCCGCGATCACGAAGCCGCCCCACAGCATGTCGTTCGTGTCGCTGAGACTGCGCCGACTCCAATGTTGGGACGGCACGAAATGAACCTCGACGCCGCCGATGCGCGTCGTTTCCCACCAGCCGAGCTCGGTACAAGCCAGGCCTTGGCGGGCGAACAACGGTGCCGTACCCGTACCGGCCACGATCGGCTTTGCCACGCGGCGCACCGAAGGCATGTCGAGGTGGTCGCGGTGGTTGTGTGTGATCAGCTGCGCTTCGATCGCCGGCAGCTGCTCGGGTGTGAGCGCAGGTGGAACGAAGCGCCGGATCCCCGGGCCCAGGCTGTCGGAGAAGATCGGATCGATCAAGAGTGACACGCCGTCGAGCTGCACTAGCCAACTGGCGTGCCCTATCCAGGTGAGCCGCGCCGGCTCGCCCACGGCCGGTGGCTTCGCGAGCTCGCTCATGTTCGGCTCGACGCGCGGCGTGTGCACGGGGCCGCGCGCAATCTCGCGCCGCCCCAGCACGCGGTCGACCACGGCCCATTTCAAGACAGCCCCGAGCTCATGCGGCTCGGAGCCATCCAGGTTCACGAAGCGAAAGCGCGAAGGCATCTACGACGGCATGCTACGGCGTTGCCGGCGCGTGGGGGTAGTCGCGAAATGAAAGAACATTTCAAGGCCAGTCACACGAGGGCTGGGATGAATGACTATCTCCAGCCGCAGCTCGCGGGTGTAACCACAGTGCGCGCGGCGGGGGATCACTCGTCGCTTCAATGGAGGCCACTATGCGCATTGCCATCGGCAACATCAGCAACAACATCCAAAAAGACGAATTTAGCGCCACGGTTCGCGCAATTTCGAAGCAAGTAAAGGAGGACTTCGCGCCCCTGTGGGGCATGACGGCGACGCTTCGCCACGCCACCATTTCGAGGAGCGCGAAGCCCGACCCGGAGCTCAGCGCAGCCGACGTCATCATCTACGTTGGCGAGACGAACGACGACCCGCAGCAGGTGAAGAACGCCGTCGGTTACCATTCGCAGAATCACAGGGGCGTGCCGTACGGCTTCGTCTTCGCCGACATCGCCAAAAAGGTGGACGAACCATGGTCGACCACCCTTTCGCACGAGGTGCTGGAGCTGATTGCCGATCCGGACGTGAACTTGATGGTGGTGGGCCCGGATCCGAAAAAGCCGAACGATTCGAACAGCGTCGTGCTCAGGCCCTACGAAGTCTGCGATCCGGTGCAAGCGGATTCCTACGAGATCGACGATATCGCAGTGTCGAACTTCGTGACGCCTCTCTACTTTGCACAGCTCGACCATCCCGTTTTGACCCAGACCAACTATTTGAATCTCAAGCTCGAACGCTTTGGCGTGCGCCCGGGTGGCTACTTCTCGTACTACGACCTCGCCGCCAACAACTGGAGCGATGTGTATGGCGAGGGCGCTCAGGCGCGCTACGAGCCCCGCCGGACCAAGCTGCTGGCCGAAGCTCGCCGGCTACCTCGCCACCGCGGTCACTTGCTCGGGCGCAAATAGCTCCAAGCCGTCTCGCGATCCCAGGCGGCTCCCTGACTTGGGTGAGGGGGCCGCCTCGAAGCTCGTGGCGTCTCGGACGGAGAATCGGCCTCGTCGCTGCGCGCTGTTCTTGGAGCTCCAGGAGTTGAGCTCGAAGAGCAAACCGGGCATCGTCCGCGGCCGAGGCCTGCTTGGCGGAAAAACTCGACTCCCGCGACCCCCAAAACTGGATACCGCGCGAGCTGTTCGCGGCGTATGTCGGTCCGCAATCGGAAGACTTGCTGACGTACTACGACAAGGCAGTCAGCAAGAAGAATCCACTGGTGATGAGCTTCAATCCGCTGGCGATGCTGCTTTTGCCTGCTTGGCTCGGGCTGCGACAGCAATGGGCGATGTGGGCCACGTTCACCGGCTTGATCGGCGCCGTTCCGTTCGTCGAGCAGGCGCTCGGCATCACGATCCCGAACGGCGCCTTCGTGGGCACGGCCGTAGCGATGGGCATGATGGCGCGCGGCCTCCTGCTCGTCACCGCCAACGCCCAGTACCTGAAGTTGAAGCGCCAGGGCATGAGCGCGGATGCCGTGCGCGAAGCCTTGCGCGACCGCGCGCGCCTGAACATCCCGTTCGCTGTCGCGGCGGGTGTCGGCAGCGTCATGGTCATCTTCGGCTTGGCGCACCTGGCGGCGATGCTCAGCGGTCGCCCGTTTCCTTGATAAGTTGGGGCTGACGACGCGGCGCAGCCTGTTCTATGCTGCGCGCGATGTTGCCGATTCATGCGACCAGGTACGCTCCCGTATTGCTGCTGACATCGCTGCTCTTCGCGTGTGAAGAGGAGCCAAAGAAAGAAGCCGCGCCTGCCAAGCCGAGCGCCGCGGCGCCGGCGACACCACCGCCCAGCGCGGAGCCACCGCCGCCGCCCAAGCTCCGGGACGACTGCCCCAAGGGCTCGAGCGGCGTCGGTACGTCGGACAAGCCGTGCCTCGGCAGCGGCGACGCGCGCATGATGGAAGTGGCGTACACCGGCAAAACCACCGACGAGGGACCGAAGTTCAGCATCGTGAACAAGGCCGAGAGCCAGATCCTCTTCGGTTCGCTCGCCGTCTACTTCTACGACAAGGCCGGCAAGCAGCTGCAGGTCGGCGAGAAGAAGAAGCCCTACCAGCCCTGCGCCGGCAACATTTTCGCGGGCGCGGTCAAGCCCGGCGAAAAGATCTTCATGTTCTTCTCGTGCGTAAAGAAGGACATCGTGCCCGAAGGCACCGCTGCCATCGAAGCCGAGGTGAAGACGGTGGGCTTCGCCGATGAGTCGGGCAAGAAGAACGAGTTTTACTGGTCCAACCCGGATCTAGCACCCGACGTGCGCCCGAAGCACGGCGGCAAGGCCAAGTCCGGCAAGTAACTCGCTGCGGGCGGAACGAGCCGCGCGCTTACTGCGGCTCGTTGCCCCAGATGATGTTGGTCTTGTAGTACAGCGTGATCTTGTCGGTGCTGTCCTGGTTGGCGCTGTACGAGTAGTCGTTGCTCTGATCGAACTTTGGCTGAGTCGGCGCCGGATCGAAGATGCGGAACTGAATCAGCGCCGTCTTGCCGCTGTCGAGCACCTGGGCTTCGTTCGGGAACGTGAGCTCGAGGTACGTGTCCGCGTCGGCCGTCGGATTGGGCATCTTCACCAAAGTGGCGGTGCAGGCGATGTCGCTCGTGATGTTGGGGGCCGTGAGCTGGTGCAACTGAACTTCGACATTCGGCACCGTCGGCGCAAGCTCATTGGTGAAGTAATAGCGGACCTTCGTGTCCTTCAAATAGGCGTTGCCGCCGCCCATATTGACGACCTTCACCTTGCCGTAGATGTGCTGTACCGGCGACGCGGTTCCCGTTTCGATCGCCTCGTAGTGCGTGGTGATGTCTTTTTGATCGATGCGGCCGGGCCCGCCGCTCGCGCCCGTGCCGCCCGTGCCACCACTGCTCGCATCCGTGCCGCCTTCGCTCGCCGCGCCTGCGTCGCCAGTGTCGCTAACGGTACCACCGACAGTCGTCTTGCCGGCGCTGCCGCTGACCGCGCTCGTGCCAGCCGTGCTGGTCGGCGAGCCGCCGAGTGAGCTGACGGTTCCCGCGCTGCTCGTGCTGCCACTGCTGCCACCTTTTCCGCCGCCGCCCGTCGCGCTGCCGCCACTGGACGAGCCGCTCGTGTTGCCGTGGATGTTGTCGTCCGTGTCAGCTGGTTGAGCTGCGCACGCCACTCCGAACAGCACGAGCCAGATCGAGCTTCGCATCATTTCGAAAGCTCTATCTCCGTCGCGCTCGATTGACAGTTTACTTTGTGGATTGACCAAGCCACACGCACAGACATTGCTTGGTTTACGCCGTGCGGCGCGCGCGGCGTGCCCAGCGCGGTACGGTAAAAGATGAGATTTTCACGTCTGGGCGCGGCGCATTGTTGGTGCAAGAACGTGCCTGAAATTTCCAATCGGGTTGTGTTTGAAGTGGCGTGTTCCAACTAGCGAGCTTACTTTGCGCTCGGAGTCGCAGCTCGCTCGCGCCACTTCGGGTTTTGGCGCCGGCATTGCTGCGTACCTCGGCGATGGCGGCGCGGCAGGCGTGAACGCGCACGCCGGTAGCGCGATGGGTGGCAACCCGAGTGGCTCGATGGGCGGAGACGCGGGCCGCGCGGTTGGGGCGGGGGCGGCTGGCGCGGGCGGGAGCACGCTGGAAGGTGGCGCACCCGACCAAGGTGCGGGCATGGGCGGCACGAGCGAGCTGGCGGGTGCAGCGACGACGCGGGGCGGCGCTGGTAAGCGAGCAGCGCAGGCGCTGCTGGCAGTCCCGCGGAGTGCATCGGCGCGTCGCCCGACGTGGGCTGTACGTGCGAGCTGCACGCTGCTCACGAATACTGGTTTTGCAGCCAATATCTCACGTTCGCGGCGGCCGAAAACAAGTGCAAGAGCGGGCAAAAGCACCTACCCACAATCGAGACGCAGGCCGAAGACGATTGGCTATTTGCGGCCGCGCAAACACACCTGCTGGGCGAGTATTTCTTGGGTGCTACCGACGCCACGACGCCCAATGAATGGTCGTGGCTGCTCGGCGGCAAGTTTTGGTCGGGCGTCGCGGACGGCACGGCCTTGGCCTACGCGCATTGGAGCGCCAACGAGCCGAACGCCAGCGGCGATTGCCTGGTCGTGCAAGGCAACGGCCCCTGGGTCGACCGCATCTGCACCGATCAGCGGCGTTACGTGTGCGAGAGTCAGTAGCCAGCTTCAGTCGAAGGGGGCTTTTCGGCTCTTCACTGCAGCAATGGCCGAGTCGATGCCCTCGGCTTGATCCTTGGTACAACAATCGCGCTGGCCTGGCAGGCTGCAGCTGCGCTTGCGCTTCCATTTGGTGAGGGGCGCAAGGGAGCGCTTGTCGCCAACCTGGCGCGTGCGCTCGAGTAGCGGGACGAGATCGCCACAGGCTTCGATAGCGCGCAGGTTCAGGGCGACCGACAGCGCGTCCGACACCCGACTCCGCACGTCTCGACTCGAGAGCAGCGAGCGCGCAAGCTCGGTGGAGTCCGTCTTGTTCGGTGTGCCGGACCACAGCTCGTAAAGCAGGTCGGGGCCGGTCGGCCCGGGCAGGTCCGCCACCGCGGCGAGTGTTTGCGGAGCCGTGATCGGGTCGCCCACCAGCTTTCTCAGCTCGGTGAGCGTCGCCTTCTTTTGCAGCGCTGTGGGAGCCTGCAGCAAGTCTTGATTGAAGCGCGCGGCGGCGGCGCGCTTCTTGTCCGCGGCCACCCCGGCGAGCGAAAGTACTTCCTCGGCGCTGCGCGCTTCGGGAGCTTTCGATTCGATGGCGCTGGCGTCAATCGACGGTAGTGGCGCCGCCGTGGCGGCGGAGGCGAGAGGAGTCGCCGACGCTGCTTCCAAGGCGACCGTTGCTTGTGGAGGGGTGCGGCGAGAGCCGACCGCGAAGGCGACGATGGTGCAGGCCGCGAGCAATGCGACGAGAAGCGGCGCCAGAAACATCCAAAGCGGCAGCTCGATTGCCAAGGCGCGGACTCGTTGCGTGATCGCATCGAGCAACGTCGGCGTGCTCGTTTCCGCATGCGGTGCCGTCGCGACGGGAGCGACCGGCGGTTTCAAGATCGGTGCGGTTTCCGGCTCGTGCCGTGCTGCTTGCGGAGGGCTCAGCGGTGGCTGCGGACGCGGCATCGTCGGCGGCTCGGGCGCTAGAAGCTCGGGCGCGATCGGCTCGGGCGCTGGCCGAGCGAGCGGTGGCGGCTCGAACGCTACCTGCGGCGCGCTCGGCACCGGTAGCGCGGCTTCACCGGCGAGCGCGGTGATCGGTGGAGCTTCGACTTGAGTGGAAGCTGGTGACAATCCGGCGTGGACCACGACGGGATTGGCTTGTGGCAGCGGCGCGTCGGGCGAGCGCGGGGGAGCGACGCCCAGCAAAGTGCCTTCCGCGCGCCGCTTCGACACCACTCGCGGGAGCCCGCTGGATGCCTCGGGCGCGGCAGGGGTGGGTGCAGGTGGCAGCGAGGACCAACCCGACTCGACGAACGCATCGTCGCCGGCAATGGGAGGACTCTCCCCGACCGGAGGAGTACTTCGAGGCATTGGCTCGAAGGTACCATGGCTTACAACGTGACCTATTCCTAAACTGCAAATCTGCCGCGCGGGGCAGCAAAGCGCCTCGGCCACGAGTGGGGTGCTCGCGCACCAGGGAGACCGTCGACGGTGCAAGGACTTCCGCCCGTCCGCTCACCGCCTCGGTCCCATTCTGCTCGTCGATGACCACGACGATGCTCGCGTCTCCGTCCGCGAAGCTCTCGAGGATGCTGGCTACGCTGTCGTCGAGGCCGTGCACGAACAACAAGCGCTCGACTTACTCGTCACTCACCCCGACGATCGAGCCGCTCTGGTCATCCTCGATCTGCAGATGCCGGTCGACGCCTGCCTTGCTGGAGCGGTCGGCGCGGCGGAGCCTAGCCTCGAGACCAAAGCGGGGGTAAGCTGAGTGGGTGCGAGAGATGCCGGGAGTCGGAGAGCTCAAGCTCGAGAGCTTCTTTGCCAGTCGCAGCGGTGTCTGCGTTTACGTGACCATCGGTAAGCGCACCTTTCGTATCCAGTTCGTGGACCCCAGCGCGCACGGCGTCGTCGTCGAAGGTGGTCGCGAGGGAGCGGAGGAGGCGTGCTCGGTCGCTCGCCAAGCATTGCGAAAGCACGCGGAGGGCCTGGCTCCCCTATTCGCCAAGGTAGCTCGAGCTACGACCTGACGGGTGGAAGCTCGCCGCGATGTTTCGCGTGCCCGCCCACTCCGGAAAGGTGTGGGCGATGCCTGACCATTGTTAGGTCCGCGGATGTTCTGGTCGCGCTCTTCGCTCCAATTAGCCGCACTTGGTAAAATTCCCAACCAGTCGAAAATCGCTGGTTCCGTTAGGAGAAACAATATGCTCGCTTCGGAATCGAAGCTCTTGTGGGCGTGCGTGTCGCTGACCGCATTGCTCGGTTGCACCGACGCAGCTCCTGGAACCGAAGCGACGGCGGGTGGCAGCGGCGGCGCCGCGGCGGGCAGCGGTGGCAGCGCCGCGGGTATGTCGGGCGCGGCAGGCACCAGCGTCGCCAACGCCGGAACGGCCGGCGCGAGCGCGGGCGCTACCAACGGAGGCGGCGGCGCAGGGGGCGCGATGGCGGGCGCCGGCGGTGGCGGTGGCGAGAGCACGGCAGGCGCAAACAACGGTGGCAGCGGAGGCGTGCTCAGCAAGCCGAGCGAGGGCTGCGGCACCGCGGCGAGCCAGGACCTCGGCATGTACGTGCAGCACGACATCACTTCCAAAGGCACCGCGCGCTCGTACCGCCTACGCTTGCCCAACAACTACGAGCCCATGCGTGCTTATCCGCTGATCGTGCTCGGGCACGGCTGCACGGGCAACGGTGGCACGCCCTTTCCCATCGAGCAGGCGTCGAAAGACGACGCGATCGTGGTGGCACTGAAATCGGTCGGCGACTGCTTCGAGTATTCTCCGACGGGCCCCGACGTCACCTACTTCGACGACGTGCTCGCGGAGGTTTCGGCCCAGCAATGTGTGGAGCGCGCCAAGGTTTTCATGGCCGGCTTCAGCAGCGGCTCGTGGCTCACGCACACCATCGGCTGCGTTCGCGCGGGCGTCGTGCGCGGCCAGGGCAATGCCTCCGGCAACCAAGTCAATTTGCAAAACTGCGCCGGACCCATTGCGGCGATGTTCGCGCACGACGTCAATGACGACCAAAACTCGTTCGCCGGAGCCGAAAAGGCTCGCGATCGAATTCTGGCCAAGAACGGCTGTAGCACCGAAACGCAGCCCTACGACTACGACGGCGATCCCAACACGCCGTCCACGTGCGTCGAATACCAGGGCTGCATGCCGGGCTATCCGGTGGTGTGGTGTCCGACCATGGCCGGGGCCGGGAAGCCCACGCACAACAGCCAGGTGCCGATCAGCACCGTGGGCTTCTGGCGCTTCTGGTCGAGTCTCTAACGCTCAGAGCCTCGTCAGATTTCCCGGCCCAAACGTTCGGCTTCGTCGTAGAGCGAGAGGGGGGATCCTCCAGCCGCTCCCGCCTCCGACGAATGCCGAGAATCCTGATTAATGCCGCGGCCCTAGCTCTTGCAGTCGGGTGCAGCTTCAATCTTGCCCACAAGACCGCGTGCGACTCGCAGGGCGATTGCCTGGCCGGCTACATTTGCCAGGCCCACGTCTGCACGGACGCGGCCTCTGGCGCGGGCGCGGGCTCAGTCGGAGCTCGGTCGGCGGGGGGCAGCGACCAGCACCCGGTGGCCAGTAGCGATTCGGGCGCTGACGGCGGTAGCGCTGGCGAGCCGGGCCCGGTTAGCACGGCCGGAGCTGGCGGAATGAGCGGGGGCGCGAGCACAACGGGTGGCGCTACAGGGGTGTCGAGTGGAGTCGAGGGTGGCGCGAGCGGAGCCGATGGGGGTGCGGGCGGCGCCGAAGGTGGCGGAGCCGACCTGGGCGGGGCGAGCGGTAGCAAGGGCTGCGAGCCATCCAAGACGGCCGAAGTCGCCTATTTGCTCGATCCCGAGCCTTCCTCATCGGCCGTGCGTTTTGGCACGGCCGTCGCGCTCGACGGGGACACCCTGGTCGTCGGCGCGTTGAGCGATGAGGCGGCATCGGTCTTCGTCAAGACAGAGTGTGGCTGGAGCTTTCAAGCGCAGCTCCAGGCACAAGACAAGACTCTCGGCGCCAGCTTCGGCATCGCCGTCGCTGTTCGAGGCGACACGATCCTCGTCGGCGCGCCGGCGGCCGAGGTGCCACTCAGCTCGGGTGACAGCCTCAAGGCGGGCGCGGTGTACGTCTTCGAGCGTACCGGCACGAGGTGGGTGCAAGAAGGGAAACTGATTGCACCCAACCCAGACGCCTACGACAACTTCGGCGCCTCGGTCGCTCTCGACGTCGATACGATCGCGATCGGAGCCCCCGGCGAGGACAGCGCGTCACGGACCATCGACAGTGGCTTGGACGACAACACCTTGGATGGCGACGGCGCCGCCTACGTGTTCAGCCGGGTGGCAAATGCATGGGTCGAGGCGGCGTACCTGAAGCGCGAAGGAGACGGCGGCGGTAACGCTTTCGGTGGCTTCGGCGCCAGTATTTCTGCGAGTGGGACGCGGATCGTCGTTGGCGCTCCCGGAACGGATGCGTCGGGGTTTGCGGACGCCGGCGCCGCCTACCTCTTCAATCAAGATTCGGGGGTCTGGAGCCTCGAGCAAACCATTTGGGTGCGCCCCGCGCTCACGGCGAGCGAAACGAACGCCAAATTCGGCACCGCCGTATCCTTGAGCGGAGAAACGCTGGCCGTCGGCGCGCCCGACGACAGCGACGGTACCGCGACTCCTTTCGGGACGGTGACCATCTTCGGCTTGTTTGGCCAGGGTGCGGGGTGGCACCCGATCACGCGTCTCGGAAACTTCGGGCGTGGTAACGACTTCGGTTCGTCGGTAGCCTTGCAGGGCAAGCGCCTAGTCGTTGGCGATCCACTCGAGACCAACGGTGGGCAGGGGCTCGATCCAGAACAAGGCGACTTGTCGGTGGGAGTCGGCGCCGCCTACCTGTTCGACGTCAACCCGAAGACGTGGGGCTGGGAGCTCACCCACTACATCAAGGCGTCCAACGCGCGCCAGTACGACAAGTTCGGTGTCTCCGTCGCTCTCAGCGGGAATGCCTTCGTGGTGGGCGCACCGCTGCGCCACTCGGCCCCCGAGGAATTCTATTCGCCCTCGGACAAATACCGGTATGGCCCCGGCGCCGCGTACGCCTATGAGATCGTCCCTTGAGCTCAGTGCTCACTCCAAGCCCACGCCGCGCACGAGATCGTTCGAGAAGAGCTTGCGCCCGGCCGGCGTGAGCAGCTTGGCTTTGGCAGCCTGCCAGCGCTCGAGCCTGCTCCCGTAGATCCAACGGTAATGCGCCGGTTTATAGGGCAAGACCTGACCCCAGTGGAACGAGAAGGGGATGCTCTCGTCCTCGAGCTTGGCCCAGATTCGCTCGTAAGCTTCTTGCGAGCGAGCGCTGTCGACGGCCTGGATCTCGACCGTGCAGGTCGGCTCGTACTGCGTGAACGCGAGCAGCGCCCGTGACCCCTTCACGTAACGCACGGCTACGACGCCTCCGAAGGGAAAGCCGTTCGCGACCTCGGCGATGATCTCGACGGCGCGGCGGATGTGCTGGAGCCCGAAGCCCATCTCCGTGCTCATGCCGCGGCCCCGGATCGACGTGGGACCGAAGGTGTAACCAGGAGTGGCTCGCAGCGCCTCGTACGGTTGCAGCTCCATGTCCATGATTTGATTCACCAGCGTGGGAATGGCGCCGGGGATCGCGTCACTCAAAGTGCCAATCACACCCAAGAGGTCGTCTCCGGGGCGGTGTCCCCCGGGGAGGGGCGTCGTCGGATCCGGCGTAGAGCCGTCGCGCTTGTACATGAAGCGCACGAAGGCGCCCTTCTGTCCGGCCCCCAAGCGATAGGGATTGAAGGCGATCTCGAAGTGATACGGCAGCGTTGCGCCTTCTGGCAGGCCGAGCGGGGCAACGTCGAGCGTCTCCAGCGTGTGCACCACTTGCGAATAGTCCAGGCGACGCGAGTAGGCCTCGAGCGAGTAAAGCGGAACCGTTTCAATCAAGTAAGCATGCACCACGCCAAAAGATCCAAACGCCACCAGCGCCGCGTCGAACAGGTCGTCGTCTAGGTGATGGTTGGCTACGGGGGTGTCGATGAGCTGCAAGAAGCCCGGTGAGACCAGCGGCTGGCTGGCGCGCTCGAGCCAGTGCGACGCGCCGTGCTCGGTCAGTAGCTGAATGCCGACCACCGAATCTTGCATGGCGCCGATCTGATTGGCGGCACCGTGAGTGCCGGTCGAGATCGCGCCCGCCAACGTTTGCCCGTCACTCGCGCCGGAAGTCTTCAGCGCCAGGTTGTGGCGCGCCAGCGTGTCGTGCACTTCTTGAACGGACGCGCCGCATTGGGCGAACAGCAGCCGATCCCCGTTCGTACCAGCCCGCAAGTTTTCGGGGCGGATGCCGACGTTGATGGCGTTCAGCGGCTTCGTATTCAGCATGAAGTCGGGGCAATACGCGGCCCCCGACAGCGACCAGGAGCCACCGAAGGCGCGCACCGATGCCTTTGCGGCTTCTGCATCGCGAATCGCCTGTTGCAGGCCGGCCATGCCCGGTCGCCACGACACCGGATCCTTCGACTGGTCTTCCCAGCGATTCCAGACGTCGTAGTAGGCGGCGACCTTGCCGGTCACGTTCTGGTGCTTGTTGGTCCAAGTTTGGTTTCGCTCGATGTGCAGGTAGGGCTTGGGCATGGCTCAACCCTCCGAGCCCTTGGCTGCGGCGCGTAGCACCTTGACCTCGCCGGAATCCTTGGCGCAGCGCCACTCCAGCTCGTGAATCGAAACGATGCCCAGCGTTACCGTCGTGATCAGCGCGTAACCCAAATTCGTACGCGCCGTCACGTCGGCCAGCGGCACGTTCTTGGGACAATTCGGCGGCACGATGTCATTGGGCTGCACCACACCCCACAAATAAGCGACCTGGGTCTGCGACCGCGCCTCCGTAGCAGGCGGCACGCGATTACCGGTGATGTGATAGGCGTAACAGCCGGAGCTACTCAGCGCGAGGGCTACAGCCCAACAAAAGTCCTGCAGGAGCCGAAACGAGCGGGCGGTGGGAGGCATCGCGGCGCCAAGGTACTGGGGAGCGGCTTCGAGGACCGCTAGTCATTTGTGAGAGCTGAGCATCAGGGAGCGACAGCCTTACACGAGGGCTCGAATGTCCGCCCGTCTACGATAAGGTTACACGATGAAAGCGGGCGCAGGGCTGATGGCTCGGCGACTGTTGGCGGGAGCCGGCAGAGTGGTCTCGCTCGTCGTCGCCGCATCGGCCTCTCTCGGTTGTGGTGCGCGCAGCGGGCTCTTGAGCTTCGGAGACGCGGGTGGAGGTGGAGTAGCGATGGCTGTCGCGGGTAACGCTACGGTCGGAAATGACGTCGCTGGTGGCGGTCAGCGCGCGGTCGGGTCGCCAGACCCTTCGACCGGCACTGACCTTCCGCAATGGAAGTTGCTGGCTGCGGCGGGCCCGCGCGCGCGGTGGGGGAACGGCATCGTCTACGACGAGAAACGCGAGCGTGTGACTATTTACGGTGGCTGGTCCAATAGCGCGGGGTCGGACGGACACTGGCCCCTCAACGACACCTGGGAATGGGACGGCGAATCGTGGACCCTGATGGCCAATGCCCGTAGCGACGGCACGTACCAAGTTGGAACGGCACCGCTGGCTTGGATCGAGTTCGGCATGACCTACGATTCACGCCGGCAGCGTGTCATCAGCCACGGGGGTTATACCAATGGCAACCCCGACAACTGCGGGGCAGTCGATCCGTTGTTGAGCGCCAGTCGTGCGACCTGGCAGTGGGACGGCAGCGATTGGCAGCCGCTGACCTGCGACGGGCCGGAGGCCATCAACATCGAGCTGGTCTACGACAGCGCGCGTGATCGTGTCGTGATGGTGGGCGGAGTCGTCGACCCGCCGCCATCGCGCAGGGGCTCGCGGTACGGCACGTGGGAGCTGACTGGCGACAGCTGGCTACGCGTCGGCGATGCACCTGCCTTGAATACCGAAACACCACCACTGGCGGTTCCGGGTTACGCCATGGCATTCGATCCGCAACGCGCCGTTACCGTGATGCAAGTCAACGCTCAGACGTGGGAGTACGCCGGCAGCAGCTGGGAGTTGAAGAGCGAAGACGGCCCTCCCGAGGTGCCGTTCGGCATGATGGCTGTGCGCTACGGCAGCGAAATGGCCTACGATGCGCACAGGCAACGCATCGTGCTGCTCGTCTACGATGCGACCTGGGAGTGGGACGGCAAGCGCTGGCAGGAGCGAGCCGTGGCGCCTTCACCGGCGCGCGCGTCGGCACACCTGACTTATGACGCCGCGCAGGGCTACGTCTTGCTCTTTGGCGGTGACGATGGTGACTACGGTCACGGGCCGCTCGACGGTACCTGGGTCTATCGATAGCCGATCGGTCGACGACGCGCCAAATCCGCTGGTTTGGCGTGGCCAAATGCATCGCGGGAACGCGCTCATGTCGGGTATCGGTGTCGGAGCGAAAGGCATGCAAGCATGGGGGGAAACCGACCCTTTTCTGAAGTCGCCAGAAGAATTGTCGTACCGTTTAGCACCTCGAACCACGAAAGCGACGCAAGTACGAAGAACGGCGAAGTCCTGACGAACATCAGTGTTAGTGTGGATGTTCCTTCGCTGAGGCCGCGCGCTCTCAGGGATCATCCGAAAGGCATCCGATGCTTCGTCAACAGCGCCTCGCTTATGTTCGGCTCGTAGGGATTCTGCTCGTAGGCTCGCTGCCCTTCTCCTGCAGCTCGAGCGATTCGAGCGGCAGCGGCGTGGCGAACGGCAATTGCACGTCGCACGATTGCGCGGGCGATGGTTCGAGCGACGGCGGTTCCGATGGCTTGAACCTGGGCGGCGTCACGGCCACGGGTGGCGCGACGGCCAGCGGCGGTTCCACGGCCAGCTCGGGCGGCGATGGTTCCGACGTGATTCCTGGCGCGCTCGCAGGCTCGCGCTGCAGTGAAGGTAGCGATTGCCAGAGCGGCGTCTGTGAAGGTGGGCTGTGCATGCCGAGCGTGCCGCTCCCCAACACCACCTGCGAGACAGGTCCAGATTGCGCGAGCGGCGTCTGCAAGTCCGGCAAGTGCGTCATCCCGGCGGGTGCGTCTGGAACGATCGATACCACCGAGTGCATGGCGGGGTCGCTCGGCTGTATGTGTCAGCCGAAGAACAAGTGTAAGCCGGGGCTCAGCTGCACGGACGGCAAGTGTTGCAATTCGGCGACCGGCAGCTGCGACGCGGGCAGCGCGCAGATGGGCGCCGGCGGCGCCGACAGCGGTCCTCCCGCTGCTTGCAAACCCGGCGTGGTCGGTACGGTCATCACGGAGTGCGGCTACCCGTTTGCGAGCGCGAACCCGCTCACCGACATCCTGTTCAACGAAAGCTCCGTGCTGGCGGCCATCGTTCCTTCGGGCGGCTATCCCTTCGCGAGCGTGCAGCTCTTTTACAACGACGAGCACGCGATGACGCTGGGCGTTCACCAGGCGGTCATCAACGGCAAGTCGACGTCGTTCCCGGTGTCACCGCTGTCCATGAGTCCGGACACCGTCGACTCGCCCGAAACAGGCACGAACCTGATCACCGGGCAGCTCGCCGGTGTGGATCCCGTGGGGCGCCCGATGTGGCCCGCGCTCTTCATCACCGACATCACCCAGGACTCGAGAGCGGTCTCGGGTGACTGGCAATGGGGCGGCTCTCCCGTGAATCCGACCTACGTGGCCGGCACCTGGAAGGGCGCCGTGCGTACCGTCGACGCGAATGGCGCGTCGATCACACCGGACGCGGACCCTGCCAAGAACAATCAGAACTATGGCAACGGCCACACGGCTCCCGCCGGCTCGATCGCGAAAGCCGAAGCCTTCGGAACCGAGGTGCGCTGGGACATTCGTCTCGAGCCCGGCCACAACTATCGCTTCCAGGTCATGGTCCACGACGGCGACCAGAACAAGGTCGGCGGTGACTCCGGCGAAGCCTGCGTGACCTTCTGTGCCGGCAGCGCCTGCCCGACGGACGTGCTGCCCTGCGAAAAGGACGGTGACTGCATCGAGGGCGACATTTGCTCCGGCGGCTGCTGCGTCAAAGGTGGCGGCGGCGGCTCCGTAGGTGCGGGCGGCGCTGACGGGGGCGGAGACGGTGGCACATGCCCGCCCGGCTCCAAGATGTTCGTAGAAGAAGACGGCGTGAGCCGCTGCTCACCTCCGCCCATGAACGGTAGCTGTCCGTTCGGCTACGTGCTCACCATCATCGACAACCAGCAGTACTGCTCGCCGCAGCGCGTTCGCTGAGCGAGCTGAAAGCATCAGCGCACACAGCGATAGCGATACAGGTGCGTCGTGAGGGCATTGTAGGCGATGCCTTCGTCGAAGCTGACGAACCAGGCGGAGGTCGTGCTGCCCACCAGGGGAGTCGCGGCCCAGAACCCTTCCGCGGGGGTATCCGGAAAGGCTTGGGTATCGATAGCGGGTGACGCTCGGCTCTCGTCGACCAGGGTTTGCAGCTCTTTCATGTTGGGTAAGCGCCAGCCTTGGCCTTGCAGGTCGAGAGTCGCGCATGCGGCGGCGGCGTCGGTCCAAACCACGCGGTCTGCGGAGGCCGCCTGCTGCCAGGTGAGCTGCGTGGAAACATCGCGTACCGTGCCGGCGATGCTCAGATCGTAGCGGTGCGCAGAACCTTTGCTTTGGCGCACGCAGCGTGTCCAATACGGTTGGTCGACGGTGGCGGCGTGCGTGTTGCCGTCCCAAAAAGCGACGAACCAGTAGCGCTCGCTCGACTCCGCAGTGGGCGACGCCGACCAGAACCACTCGAACGGGGTCTCGGGAAATGCTTCGCTGTCGAGCGCGGGGTTCTGTCGGGTGTAGTCGACGAGGCTGACCAGCTCCAAGCGCGACGGCAGGGTCCAGTCGTCGTAGCCCTCGAGTGAAAGGCACGAGCAGTAGCTGGCTGCTGTTTGCCAATCGAGCGGCTCCGGCGCGTGATGGCGTTGCCAGGTCAGACCCGTAAGGGTATCGGTCGCTGTGTCGGCGGTCAGCGTGTAGGGCAGCGCCGTTTCACCGCCGGCGCCTTCGGGCTCCGGCACTCGCCAGCTCGCCCAAGCGTGGGGCGGAGCGGCAGGGCCGCAATCCGCGGCCGGCGCGCCCCCGAAGTCGGCGCTCGGCACGCCACCGATGGCAGCATCAGGACCGCCCGCGTCTGCACCCCCGCCTGCATTCGTTGTCGGTGCGTCGTTGTTCTCGCCTCCCGCCGCGGCCGCCGCAGGTGGGGTTGGAGTCGCTTCCGTACTGGAGCACGCAGACCACACGCTCACGATGAGCAGGGGTAACAGTAACGCACGGGCTCGCGCCGGATCGGGCATCTCTGACTAAATGGGGGAACGAACCCAAACTACTCTGGCGCGAGGCAGGAGAGTAGGCTGGCAGCTTGAGCTTTCACCCTGGCAGCCGCTCGCGCTTGACGCGCCACGATCTCGGGCGCTTTCAAGGCGACACCTTGTTCGAGCGCATCGCGCGCGAGGTTTGCCAGGCCGAATGCGTGCCGCGCAAAGAGCTCTACGAAGCTTGGGAGGTCGCGCGCCGCGCCCGTCGCAAGTTTCGCGGTGGCCGCGTGCTCGACCTGGCCTGCGGCCACGCGCTGGTCGCACACATCATGCTGCTGCTGGACGACTCGTCACCCGCGGCGCTGGCTGTCGATGCCCAGCTTCCGCCGAGCGCCGAGCGCCTCGCCACGTGCTTGAGCGCGGCGTGGCCACGGATCGCCGGTCGCGTGAGCTTGCTTTCCGCAAAGCTCGAAACCGTAGAAGCTTTGCCTGGCGACGTCATCGTTTCCTGCCATGCCTGCGGGCAACTGACCGACGACGTGCTCGACAAAGCCGTCGCTGCCCGCGCCCGAGTCGTCGTCCTTCCGTGCTGTCAGTGCGCTGCGGACAGCGACGCGGGCGGGCTCTCGGGTTGGCTCGACCCTGCGCTGGCCATCGATGTCACGCGCGCCGCCAAGCTCACCGCCGCTGGTTACGACGTGCACACCCAGACCATCCCCGCGAACATCACGCCGAAGAATCGGCTGCTCTTGGCGACACCGCTGCAGGCCGACCTGTGAGCGGTCACCCGACGGCATCCTTGGCGCCCCGGCTGCCGCCTCGCTGCCCACTGCGCGAGTGATGGCTGACACGAGCAGCGCGGTGTCGACGGGCTTCGAGAGGAAACCGAACGCCCTCAGCGACTGCTCACTTTGCGTGTCGGCGACGTCGTCCGAAGCAGACATGAGCACCCACGGGCAGGTCTGGATCGAGCATGAGGAGCGCGTCGAGCGGCTGTAGCCCTCCATTCGGGGCATCCGGACGTCGGACAAGACGGCGTCGACGTGATGGCGTTGTGCTCAGTCGGCAAGTGCGTGTGTCGTGACGGCTTGACCGACTGTAACGGCACCTGCGTGGATCTGACGAGCAACCCCGGCTAGCAGCGATGTTGGCGGCGAGCATTCGACCGGCGCAAGCTTTGCGCGCGAACACGCTGCCCCTGCGCGACCTTTGTCTGGCGGTGCGCACAATGCGCGCCTTTGGGCAGCGGCGCGCCCTCGCCGGTCCGGCACGGCGCTTGCTGTCGGCCTGCTCGAAATGTTCGCGCGGATCGCAGTGGTCACCCTCTCGGTGTTGGCGTTGGCGCGATCAGCGGCGGCCGAGCCAGCGCCGGCTGTGCTCAGCTTGTCGGCGGCGAGCGAGCGGGCCTCGCGTCTCTCGCCCTTGCTCGGCCCGCGCCGTGCTGCCGTGCACGGGGCGCAAGGTGTCGAGCACGCGGCGGACACGCTAGTTGCGCTTCCGCCGCGCATCGACGTTGCAGCGGGATCGCGCTGGCGCGCGTCGCCGGGCGAGCTCGGGCCGGAGATCTCGGTGTCCGTGATGCAGGAGCTGTCTCTCGGAGGCTACGGTCGCTCGCGGGAGCGTTACGCTCGCGCGCTGACGAGGGGAGCCCGAGCGGATCTCACGGTGGCCGTCGAGGACGCGCGCACAGCGGCCGCGCTATCTTGGGTCGAGGCGCGGCTGGCGCGCGAAAGCGTGCGCATCATGACGGATTCGCTCGAACAAACAGAGGGGCTCGAGCGCGTCGCCGCCTCACGGGTGGCCGTTGGCCGCGCGTCACCCGCCGAGCTGGCCCTGACTCAGGCGCTCGTCGGCAACGCCCAAGCGGACCTGTTGGCGGCCCAAGGGCGGAGTTTCGTCGCTGATGCGAGCCTCCGCTACCTGACGGCGCTGCCGGCGAACACGCCGCTCGAGCTAGCGGGATCGCTCGATGCGCCAGCGGGGGAGCTCGACCGCGTGAGCGTGCTGCGCCAAGCGCATGGAGTGCAACCAGATCGCCAGGCCGCGCGGCGCGCCGTGGAGCGCGCCACGAGCGCCGCCGAAATGGTTGCAGCGGGAGGCAAGCCGCTGCTTGCGTTGGGGCCCAGCGTCACACACGAGGCGACAGGGGACTGGATCCTACTAATCCGCGTGGGTATTCCGCTGCCACTGGTCAATCCAGCGGGGGTCGAAGCCAGCCGCTTGAGGTTGGATGCAGACGTGGCGGCGGCGGCGGAGCGGTACGTGGAGTCGACGCTCGAACACGAAGTGCTGCTCGCCCTCGAAGAGCGCACGCACGCTCGTGAGCTCGCCAAGCTGTTGGGCGATTCCGTGGTAGGCGCGGCCGCGGAGGCTCTTCGCTTAGCCGTGCTGCAATACGAGGCGGGCAAGATTGACTTCGCCGCGGCGCTGGCGGCCCGCCGCGAGCTATTGGCCGCCGAACACCGGCGAGCGCAAGCCGCAGCCGACGTGCGCCGAGCGGATATTCGCCTCGCGAGGCTGCTCGGGCACACTCCCGAAAATAGCGAGGAAGGGCCGCTACCGTGAGCGCGCGCGCGGCGTTCGGAATCTGGGCGTTCGCCTTGCTTGCGGATTGTACCCAGCCGTCTCGAGAGCAAACTGCCGCAGCCACGTCACCGGCTCGAGCACGCGTTATCAGGATCGATCAGGAGCTTCTTCGCTCGGGGCGTGTCGCCACGACCGTGGTCGAGCGGAAGCCGGTCGCCGCCTTCATCGTGGCCGTCGGGGAGATAGAGGCACCTTCGGACGCCGCGGCGGCCGTGACGCCACCGGTGACGGCGCGCATCCGCGAGATCGTGGTGAAGCGCGGCGACGTGGTGAAGAGGGGCGACCGACTGGCCACGTTGGAAGCCGGGGAGGTGGCGCAAGTCGCGGCCGACCTGAAGCGAGCTCGTGCGCGCCGCGTCCACGCCGAAAGCGTGCTCTCCCAAGAGCGACGATTGATCTCACAGCAAGCTACGAGCGAGCGCGATTTTTTGGACGCCCAGAGCGCGCTGGACAGCGCGCGCGCCGACGAACGGGCCGCCGAGCTACTCATGACCCGTTTCGGTAAGGCGCACGAGAACACGTTGGACCTCGTGGCTCCGATCGCCGGCAGCGTGGTGCGCGTGGACGGCGTACTCGGCGCGCCCGTGGAGGCCACCACCCCCTTGTTTCGGATCGTCGACACGCGCCGTTTGCAGGTACGCGCCGATGTCGCGGAGAGTGACGCGGACGAGGTGCCCGCCGGGGCCGAGGCCACGATCAGCTCGACTTCGGGCTCGACACGCTGTGTGGGACGAGTCGAGGCGCACGCTCCGGCAGTCGAAGCGCAGACGCGGACGGTCCCGTTTCGGGTGATCCTGGAGGCGGACTGCGGCGAGTTCCACGAAGGCGCCTACGTCGACGTATCGATCGAACGGCGCGCTGCCTCGGGACGCGAGTTGTGCGTGGTGCCGCGCGACGCCGTCGTCAGCATCGACGAAGCGACGCTGGTGTTCGTGGCGGGCAATGAGCCGAACGTGTTCGAGGCGCGCCTGGTGCGCGTCGCCGAGTACGCGGGCCCGATCGTGTACATCGAAGACGGGGTGCGGCAGGGGGAACGGGTAGTCTCCAAGGGCGCGCTACTCTTGAAGGGCGAGTTCATTCGCGCCCGTCTGGAGTAGTGGATGATCGCGCGACTCGCCGAATTCGTCACTACGCGCCCCCTGCTGAGCATCATCGGCGTGGTCGCGTTGATCGTGGTAGGTCTGCGGAGCTACCTGTCGCTACCAATCGACGCGGTGCCGGACCTGACGAACGTGCAGGTGCAGGTCTTGACCAGCGCCCCGGGGCTTTCCCCGACTGAGGTCGAGCGCCTCGTCACCCAGCCGGTCGAGCTCAGCATGACCGGGGTGCCGCACTTGGCGCGGATCCGCTCGATCTCGCGAGCGGCGGTGAGCGCGGTCACGCTGGTGTTCGACGACGACGTGGAGCTCGGAACGGCCCGCGAGCTCGTCGCGCAACGCCTGTCGGCGGCTCGCGAATCGATTCCGCCCACAGCCGGGAGGCCGGCGCTTGGTCCGCTCACCACCAGCTTGGGCGAAATCTATCATTTCACCATGACCTGGCCTGGCCACTCGCTGCGCGAGATCCGGACGCTGCTCGACTGGGACGTTGCTTACCGTCTGCGTTCGGTGCCGGGCGTCGTCGAGGTGAACTCCTGGGGCGGGGAGACGCGCCAGGTGCAAGTGCGGCTCAAAGAGGGGGCTCTGCTGGCCAACCGATTGACGCCAGGCGAGGTCGAGAGTGCGCTGCTCGGAGCCGGTCAGAACGTGAGCGGCGGGTTCATCGAGCGCAGCGAGGAAGGTACCTTCGTGCGAGCGCTGGGGGCCTACGCGACGCGCGAGGACGTGGCGCGTCAGGTCGTGGCAACGCGAGTCGCGGCGGGCGTCGCGCGCCCAATCTTCGTGGAAGACGTGGCCGACGTCCTGGACGCCGCCGCCCCGCGTTTCGCTGCGGCTACCGCCGATGGCCACGGCGAAACGGTCTACACGATGGTGCAGATGATCGCGGACGGCAACGCCCACCAGATCGTGCGTCGCGTCAAAGACAGGCTCGCGGAGATCACGAAGGGCCTGCCGCAGGGCGCCAAAATCGAGCCCTTTTACGACCGCGCGGCGTTCGTCGATCGCGTGCTCGATACCGTGCAGAAGAATCTGCTCGAGGGCGGCGTCATCGTGACCTCGGTTCTGCTGCTGATGCTCGGGAACTTGAGGGCCGGCCTGATCGTTGCTTCGGTGATCCCTTTGGCGATGCTCGGGGCGTTCACGCTCATGCGCTGGTTCGGCATCTCCGGCAATCTTCTGAGCCTCGGAGCCATCGATTTCGGCTTGGTCGTCGACGGTTCGGTCGTGGTCGTCGAGGGCGCACTGACGGCGATGCTTCTGCATCGCTGGACGGCCAGACAGGCCATGCGTGGCGTGGCGGCCGAAATGGGGCGCGCCGTGACGACCGCCGTCGTGATCATCGCGGTCGTGTACGTGCCCGTGCTGCTACTGGAGGGGACTGAAGGCAAGATGTTCCGACCCATGGCGTTGACGGTGCTGTTCGCGCTCGCCACGGCGCTGGTGCTCACGTTTACCTGGGTGCCCGCGATTGGAGCGTTGCTCTTACGCGCCGAGCACCGCGAGCCTCGCCTGGTGCAGTGGTTGCGCGCTGCGTACCAGCCACTCGTGGCTGCGGTCGTCAGCCACTGGAAGTTCGCGTTTGGCGGTGTTTGCGCGTTGCTCGCGGTCGGCATTGCGGTGGCGGCCACTCGCGGCGCGGAATTCATCCCCCGCCTCGAAGAGGGCGACGTGGCCATCCAGATCACGCGCCCGCCCAGCGTCTCGCTCGAGGAGGCGGCGCGCGGCACCACCGACGTCGAAAGGGCGCTCCGGCGGTTCCCTGAGGTCGTGCGGGTCGTTAGTCGAACGGGCAGCCCCGATGTGGCGACGGACGTGATGGGCCTCGATCAGAGCGACGTGTTCGTGATCTTGAAGCCGCGAGCCGAGTGGAAGACCGCGTCCGACGCTGCAGGTCTCGCCAACGCATTCGAGCCGGTGCTCCGGCGCGCGCTGCCGGGCGCCGTCTTCGGCTTCACGCAGCCGATCGAGATGCGTGTTCAAGAGCTCATTGGCGGCGTCAAGGCCGACGTGGGCGTGAAGATCTTCGGCGACGATCTGGCGCGACTTCGTGAGCTCGGCGAGCGGGTGGCCAAGGCGATCGCGGACACCCCGGGCTCGGCCGACGTGCGCATGGAAGCGACGAGCGGGCTGCGGCTCTTGACGCTCAAGCCCGACACTCGAAGGTTGGGTCGAAGCGGCGCCCGGGCAGCGGACTTCCTCGCCTTCGTCGAGATGCTCCGCACGGGGCGGGCGGTGGGGCGCCTGATCGAAGGCGAGCGGCGCTTCGACATCGTGCTGCGCGCGGGGCAATCGCCGGCCGCTGACGACGGTCCGATCCAGGCCCTCAGGCTGCCGCTCGCTGACGGCAAATCGGCCAAGCTCGGCGACCTGGCAGCGGTAGCCGTGAGCGAAGGCCCCGCTCAGGTAAGCCGAGAGCAGGGGCGACGGCGGGTACTGCTCGAGGCCAACGTGCGTGGGCGCGATCTGGCGGGTTTCGTCCAAGACCTTCGGCAACGCGTGGCTCGTCTGGAGCTTCCGCCGGGCTATTGGATTGAATACGGCGGCCAATACGAGAACCTGGCTCGCGCGACCACGCGCCTGGCCGTCGTCGTGCCGCTCACGCTTGGCGCGATCTTGGTGCTTCTCTACCTTGCGTTCGACTCGATCCGGCCCGCGCTACTCATCTTCGTGAACGTGCCGGCTGCAGCGACGGGCGGTGTCATTGCCCTCGCTCTGCGCGAGCTATCGCTCAGCATCAGCGCCGCGGTCGGCTTTCTGGCTCTGTTCGGGGTTGCGACGCTGAACGGTGTCGTATTGCTCGCCTCAGTGCGTGAGCGACAGCGGTCGGGTGAGCCAACGGAATCGGCCGTGGTCAGCGCGGCGACTGACCGCATGCGCCCTGTGCTCGTCACTGCCCTGGTCGCCGCGCTCGGCTTTCTTCCGATGGCACTCGCGACGGGAGCCGGCTCGGAGGTGCAGCGCCCGCTCGCGACCGTCGTCATCGGTGGCCTCGTCACGGCGTCTCTCGTCACGTTGCTCGCGCTACCTGCCTTCTACGTTCGCTTCGGGGGCAAGCCCGATCCAGACACGGAAGGACCGGACGTCGCGACGCCAACCGATGCACCCCAGAGTACCTGAGCTCGCGCTCGAAGTGGCTCGTGCGAGCGGCTTCGCGCCGAGTACCCGATGGCAGGCGCCGCACCTCGCGAGGATTGTCCGCGATCACGCTTTTCCCGCCAGGGGGTGGTGACCCGGCGCTGCGGTGGCGAGTGAGCCGAATGAGATAGTGGGAGATTCCGAGCGCCAGGACTATCGCCGCGATTCCGAGGAGTGAGAGGCAATGTTTCGAAGAGCTCGATTCCCATCAGCACCAACAGGAAAGCATCGAACACATCCAGAAGCTCGCGAACGTCGAGCAGCACAAACGGCGGTGAAGAGATGTCCTTTATCAGCAACCACCCGAGGTCGGCGACGGACAGCACGACCACCATCGCCATCATTGCCATGAGCACGGTCGTCATCAGCGTTTCGAACCCGACGCTCCGCACCTGGGCGCGGCGGTGTGGCGGCGCCGCTCGTGGATCTCGGCGTCGAGGTGGCAGACATCGCCCTTTGGCGCCGCGACGCGGTCGAATCGCCGCTGCTCCGTCCACTGCTCGCGATCGTGGAGGGGCAGAGGACGCGGCGCGCCCGACCGAAAAAGAAACAGACTTCACCTGCGCGACGTCGAGCCACGGCGTGAGGCACAAACCGGCGACGGCTCCCTAACTCTCGCAGGGGGGAGCAACGGCTCCGATGGTAGCTGGACGCTCGTCAGGGCACTCGATCTTCGCGCACGCTGGCGTCGTCGATGAAGAGTCGATAGGGCGCGGGAGATACGTAGCGAGAGGAGCTGCCGCAAAAGAAGGTGACGTGAGCATCGGATGCGGTGGGGCGCGGACCGCTATCCAGGACCTGCTGCCCATCTTGCAGGACTACGAGCCGGCCGTTGTCTTGGGCGGTGCTGCGATACAGCGCTTCGACGTGCACCCATTGCCGAGTCGGGAACACCAGCGACGAAGGCTCGCTGATCCACCCGTCGTCGTGCTCGTAGAGGCGCAAATGCGGCTGTCCGCCCGCCGGCACCTCGATGTCGATGTCGAAGCGGTCGACGAGAGGACCGTTCGAGAGCTTCATGATTACCCAGTAGTCGGCGCGCGGCGCGACCGGCAGGTAGTACCAGGCACCGTAGCGGCCCTCGCTCTGTATCAGGTCACGACCGAGCACCGCTTGGTGTTGGGCGCCGTCGTCGGCGGTGATGCTCGCCACGAAAGCGTATTGGCCGGAGTGCGCGTGCTCGCTCGAAATCGCGAGGGTGCCGCTGCCCTCCAAGTAGCGCAAACCTGCACCATCGCCGAGCCATTGATCGAGCGTGCCGGTCTCGTGATCCGCGCTCCACGACGGCGAAGTGCCCTCGCCTGCCATGCCCGCGTCGCCGACGAGCCGCGCGCCGCCCTGACCGCCTTCTCCAGCGTCACCCTCTGGCTCAACGCCGCCGGCTCCGGCCTCACCGACGGGAGGCTGCGCTCCGACCGTCACGGGAGCGTCTTCGTGACCCACGGCGACGTTGCGCTCGCAGGAAGCGGCGGCGATAGCGACCGCTGCGGCAGCGGCCAGCGCGGGGCTGCGCGTCACGGCGCGCGACCCGACAGCGTGCTCTTGGCCAAATCGCGGTAGCGACCGTTCGGGAAACGAGCGAGGTAGGCCGACGCGAGCTTCGATGCTTGGCCGTCTTTGCGGGCGCTCGACGCTTCGATGCGCAAAGCGAGCGCCTCTTCTGCCAAGGGGCCGTTGACCGGCTTGGCTTCGAGCAGTTGCAGAGCGCGAGCGGGATTGCCGTCGTGGCGCAACGCCATCGCGGCTTCGTGCACGCGCGCCACGTCCGAGCTGGAGGTGGCCGCAGGCAGATGGGGGCTCGCCGCGCGGTGCGACGGGGAGGCCGGCGCGATGGCTTCAACAGGCGTCGAGTCGTCGTCGAGGGGAGCGCCATCGGCCTTGGGTGGTGGTGTCAGCAGCCGGGCGCGCGCCGAAGGTGTCGTCGTGGGCGCAGTCGCCGCGCTCGGTCGGGCCGCGGGAGCCACGGAAACCAACGCGGACCAGAGTCTTCCCGGACCAGCCGCCGCAACCGCGGTCACGGCGAGCAGCGCCACCGCCAAGGCCACCCGCAACGCCCAGCCAGGCACGGCTCGTGACTTCGGCGCGTCCAGCGCCCGCCGCACGCGTTGCAGCCGCTCGTTCGACTCGACGGTCGAGCCCAAAGCGCGAACCAAGACATGAGCGCGTGCGGTCAAACGATCTTCGGCAGGTAGCTCGACCAGTCGTTTCACGGCGTCTTCTCCTCGCCCTCGGAGCGCGCAAGCAGGGTCATGAACTCGCGGCGAGCGTGGTGCAGGCGCGTATAGACGGTGTTGATGGCCACGCCTTCGAGCTGCGCGATCTCTTCGCCGGTATAGCCTTCGATCTCGAACAAAAAGAAGGCGGTGCGGCGCCGCTCGGTCATGCGCGACAAGATGTCGTGCATCTGGGCGCGTGCCTCGCGCTGCTCGAGCGCCTCGATCGGACTGGCGCCGTTCGTAGACGCTCGCGCGTCAGGATCACGATGGAGCACGCGACGCAGCCAGGCCCGCCGCCGATGCGCTCGGGTGACGTGCTGAGCAATGCGGTAGAGCCACCCCGCCGCGTTGCCGCCCTCGAATTGGGCGAGGCGCTTGCGCGCGATCAAAAACGTCTCTTGCGCGACGTCGTCCACGTCCGCCGGCGGGCAGCCGAAAGCGCGCACCCAGCGCGTGACGTGGTGGAAGTAAGCCGAGTAGAGCTCCTCGAAGTCTTTCAGTGAAAGGAATGGCGCGCGCGCCTCCGCGGTGCCGCTCCAGGTCGGCCTTTCGAGCGCTGCGGTGGAGGGCGGCACGGAGGGCATATGCTCGCGACGTCGCGGGTCCTTCTATCGGGAGGAGAGAAATCGTCACTCTCCCCAAACCGAATATTTTAAACCAAGGCTGATGCCGAGCCACCACTCCGGCGTCTCCGCCAGGGTCGTCCGAGGCTCGACTCGAATAACGTAAGTCCTCGGAAAGAATGAAAAACTAGGCATAAGCTCGGCCGCTAAACGCCGACTCGCGTGAACGCGCAAGACGCCCCCCGCGCGCAGGCCTGCGTTCACGCGATCGGCCTCGTCGGGATTGGGCACGCTTTCGCCCCGAAACCTCAGCAAGTCCAGGGCCAGCCCGAGCTCACCGCCCCAGCCCAGGACTCCTGTCGTTGTCTGCCATCCGAGCAGCGCGGCGAACGGCAGGCGGCGGAGCTCGAAGCGGGCCGGCTCACCGTTGGCACTGGCGGGGTGAATGGGGGTTGTCACGCCACCATTGAGGCTCAACGAGAGCTGGCCGAGCTCCAAGGCGACGCCGCCCCCGGCGCCGACGGTGGTGAAGCTTGCTTGGGGCGTCATGTCCATCTCGACGAACGCCCGGAGCGCCAGCGCCCGGCGCGGTCGCAAGGATGACGAGGGCGTCGCCGCCGGAGCGGGCGCCGGTTGGCGTTCGACAGGGCGCACGGGTTCGCTCCGCGCCCGAGGCTCACGTTGCCGGGGCGGGAGGTTCAGGGCGAAGAAGACCGCAGCCACGCGTGCTCGCTCGACGCATTGACGACCAGGATCACTCACGGAGCGCTCCTTGTCGCCAATGCGCAGCCGATAAGCTCCTCCGAGATCCTCGACTTGCGCGATCAGCTCGGCCGGCTCGGCCGTCAGCTCGTAGCCCTTGAGGAGCGGCACGAGCTCGCCCGTCAATTGGCCCTGGCTCGGACACGCAGAATCGACCTGCAGCGCAAGTCGCGCGGGCTGGTCGGCGTGCGCATTTGCTGCGTTCGTGAGCTCTAGCGCCAGGCCGAGACCGGTCAGCGCCGCCACGACTCGCGCTCTCACCTCGACAAACTGTCAGAACGGCCGGGCCGGGGTCAAGCAGACTCGTGCAAGCCGCCGCGAAGGGCACCGAAAAAAGCATCCAGGCATAGAAGGGAAACGGTTCCAGAAAGCATAGGCCGACGACGCGAGCGCCTCACGCGCGTCGGAGAAACCAGATGAACCGTTTCAAGCTCGTCCTGAGCGGCGCGCCACGCGTGCTGCTCGTGGCAACCGGCGTCGTTGCGTGCGCTTGTACCGCTCAGATCACCGGCGACGGAAGCAGTCCGGTGACTGCCGGCTCCTCCGCATCGGGCGGGGCGCCCGCGGGGGGCACGCAGGTGTCTTCGGGTCCGCTGCCGACCGATCGTGACCTCGTTGCCAATGCCTGCCGCGCAAAGTCCGGGGTGATTGACACCGGGCGCACGCCGCTCCGGCGCTTGACCCGCGGGGAGATCGACAATTCGGTGCGTGCGCTCTTGCAGGTGGAGGCGGGCGCACGAGACAAGGTAACGCCCGACGAAAAGATGGGCGCGTTCTACAGCAACGCCGTCGCGCCCGTCGACGATTTGACGGTCGCCCAGTACCAGGAGCTGGCGGTGAGAGTGGCCCAAGCCGCGCTGCCGCGCATGGCGACGATTGCCGGCTGTGATCTTGCCGCCAGTGCGGCGTGTGCCGACAGCTTCGTCGAGGGTTTTGGGCGGCGAGCTTATCGGCGGCCGCTGGCTGCCTCGGAGAAAGCCGCGCTGCTGGGCTTGTTCGAGCTGGGCAAGGGGGCGGGCGGGGTGGCGCTCGGGTTTCAGACGGTGCTCGAAGCCGTGCTGCAATCGCCGTTCTTCTTGTACCACGACGACACGTACGTGAGCGTCGAGGGGGCGCCGCAGCACCCGAGCGCCAAGCCACTCCCGCTCGACCCGTATGCGCTCGCTGCGCGCCTCTCTTTCTTCCTCGTAGGTTCCACGCCCGATGACGAGCTGCTCGGGGCCGCGAGCAAGAACGAGCTGGGTACGGCGGAGCAGCTGGCAGCCCAATCCAAACGGTTGCTCGAGAGTGACGCCGCCAGCGAAACCATCGGCAACTTTCACCGGCAGTGGCTCGGTGTCGGCGACTTGAAGACGGTCGACCGCGTGTCGCCGCTGTTCAGCCCGTCGCTGCTCGACGCGGCCTACGAAGAGACGAAGCTGTTCGCCAGCTACGTGCTGCGCCAGGGCGACGGCAAGCTGAGCACGCTCTTGACGTCGAACCTCGCTTTCCCGAGCGGGCCGCTGTTTGCCGTGTACGGAGTGACCGAGCCCGCGGGCTACCGAGCGGGGACGCCCGTTTCGCTCGACGCCACACAGCGGGCAGGCCTTTTGACGCAGTCTGCGTTTCTGATGGATCACTCACATTCCGATCAAACCTCGCCGGTCCACCGCGGTATCGCGATCCGGGAAAACATTCTGTGCGGGACCATCGCGCCGCCTCCCGCGAACTTGGTGGTGGTGGTGCCGCCCGTTACGCCGTCCACCTCCACGCGCGAACGCTTCGCCCAGCACGAGGCGAGCCCGGTGTGCGGCGCATGTCACAAAGATTTGGACCCGCTCGGTTTGGGCTTCGAAAACTACGACCAGGTGGGGGCCTACCGCACCGTCGACGGTTTGGGCCCGGTGGATGCTTCGGGCACGTTCACGAGCGTGCGGCCCGATCTGGCCGGCCCGTTCGTGGGGGCGGTACAGATGGCCCAGGCGCTCGCCAAGTCCACGGAGGTGGCCGATTGCGCCACACGCCAGTGGCTACGCTTTGCGCTCGGCCGCATCGAGAGCGAGGCCGATGCGTGCACTGTCTCGGGCCTGCAGAGCCGCTTCGAAAGCAGCGGTGGCAATGTGCCTGAGCTGCTCGCCGACGTCGTCGCGAGCGAAGCCTTCAAACACGTCCGATCCACGGGAGAAAATCGATGAGCCGCTCGCGACGCATTTGGCAGTTGCCCAGGCGTGACTTGCTACGAGCCCTCGGCTTGGGCATGGGCGTCGGCCCGATTTTGCCGCTGCTCAACGCCACGGGTGCCGAGCCGACCTTTCCCAAGCGGCTGATTTTGGTGTTCGAGCCCGACGGCGCACCGGCCAAGGACTACAACACCGAGGTCAGCTGGCAGCCGCAAGGTAGTGAGACGGACTTTACGTTCGGCGAGGACATTCACAAGCCGCTCGAGCCGATGAAATCCAAAATCGTCGTGCCTTGGGGCCTGAAGCTGACCGCGGGCGGAGCAGGCGAGAACCACGCCTTCGGCATGTGCGGCCTATGGACGGCGTCCACTTGCCAAGAGCCCTCGGCCAACGCCAACTTCGACGGCGGTAACGGCCACCACACGGGCTGGGGGAGTGGGCCGTCGATCGACCAGGTCGTCGCCAAAGCGTTCGGTCCGGAAAATCCCTACCAACGTGCGGCGGACGACCCCATGCCCGAGACCCTGTTTCGAACCGTGCAGCTGGGCGTCGAGTGCCTCGACCCGGCCATCACCAACCGCATGATTTATGCCGGCAAAGATCAGCCGCTCCACCCCGAGGATGATCCGCGTGCCGCCTTCGATCGTCTATTCAAGAACGTGAAGCCGACCGCCGGTATGCCGGTCGACGACGGGGTCGCGCAGAAGGAAGCGGCGCGGCAAAAAGCGGTCGTCGACAATGTGGCCGGCGATCTGCAGCGCCTCAGGCTGCGTCTCGGCGCCGAAGACTACGCCAAGGTCGACGCACACCTGGAGGGTTTGGCCGCGCTCGAACGGAGCCTGGGGACGGGCGCCCCCGTGAACGCCAGCCTGGACTGCGAGGTCCCGGGCGTGCCCGCGGGAGGCGGTTACGACGCGAAGCTCAAGCAAATGTCGGACATCGCGGTGGCGGCCCTGGCTTGCGACGTGACGCGTGTCTTGAGCCTGCAGTGGAGTTACGGCTTCAGTCACATCAAGCATACGTGGATTGGTTTGGGCGATCACCACGGCTACTCGCACGACGGGCAAGATCGCCGAAAGGAGCTGTCGGCTATCGACAGCTGGTACGCGCAGCAATTCCTCTACCTGCTGCAGCGGCTCGACAGCGTCAAAGAAGGCAACGGCACGATGCTGGACAACACGCTCGTCGTGATCGGTCGCGAGCTCGGCAACACGTCGCACAACATGGCCCGCTCGCCCATTTTGATGGCCGGCGGCGCCCGCGGCGCCCTCAAAACGGGGCGTTTTCTCAACTTCGACGGTCAGGAGCACGTCAAGCTGCTCGTTTCGATAGGTCGGCTCATGGGGCTCGACATCAACAGCTTCGGCAATCGCGTGCTCGATTCGGGACCGCTCGCGGGCATCGGCTAGCTCATGCACCAGCGCGCACTATTCGCGATGCTTTTGAGTCTCGTCGCCTGCGACGACGCGGGCGCCTCACCCCCGGAGCGGGCTCTCGGCGCCGGTGGCAGCTCCGGCGATGCGTCGAATGCAGGAGCAGCAACGGTCGCAGGCGCGGCCGCCGGGAACGGCGGCGGCTCATCGGTTGCGGGCGTCAATAGCGTGACAGCCGGGAGCGCGCCGGCGCTGGCCGGCGCGGCGTCGGGTGGAGCCGCGGGCGGCAGTGGCGGAGCTGTCGAGGTAAGCTCGAGCGGAGCCGGCGGCTCCGGCGCGCCGCTCGAAAGCCCGCCCGGTTTCTTTTCCGGCGGCTACCTGACGAGCGGGCCTTGGATGGGTTGGGTCTTCACGTACGCCGACTCGGCGGGAAAAGGCACGCTCGTTTCTCCGGTTTGCGACGCCAACGGCTGCGTTCCTGCGTGGGAGAAACAAGCTTGTCTCAAGGGCCTCGTGGCTCAAGACCCCGCGAGCAGCACGTTCGTCGGTCTGGCCTTCCACAACAACAATCCGATGAGTGGCGGGACCGGCACTTGGACGGTGGCAGGCCAAGGCGTCTACATCAGTCTATCGAATCCACCGCCAGCCGCACGATTGCAGCTCCAAGAGCCGAACACGTCGTCGAACGACCAGCGCTACTGCGCTCCGCTGCCCCTCGGCGGCACCGGAGTCATTCCGTTTTCGAGCTTCAAGACGTATTGCTGGGGCGACGCCGCGCACCCGTCCAAAGCGCTGGCGCTCGGCACGCAGATTCACGAGACCGCCATCGTGGTCCCCGGGAGCGCTGCCAGCGCCACCCCCTTCGACTTCTGCCTAGTCGACATCCACCCCGAGTAGCACGTCAGCGGATCGGACAGCCGAGCCGCTCGACGTTGCTAACAGCCACGTCGTCGATCCACACGCTGGAGTCTGCACCTCCCGGTTGCTGGATCTCTTCGCCAATCTGCAGCGTCTGAAATTCGCTCGGCGCCTTCCACACTCCATTGCCGGATAGACAACCGTCGCCCATACCGTCGACGCTCACCAGCAAGCTTCCGTCGAGCCAATACTGCAGCTGATTGTGCTCGCTGTCGAAGCTCCATTCCCAGCAGCTCCAGCGCCGGCTCGGCACCTTGACGCCCGCTTTCGGGCGCGCCCAGCAATCCGTGGCGGCCGAGCCGGCGTAGTAGCTCATCATGAAGGAGCCATGCTGCTCGCTGACGTTGTAGGAGCCGCCGCCCATTCCGGATCCCGAAGCAAAGTTGGTGTGGCCATCGGGCACGCCGTCGACGTAAACCATCATCCGCCCCCATAGCTTGCCGGTGGGCAGGGGAAAGAGCGGCGCGCCGCTGACCTCCAAGTGGCCACCGCGCTTGCCCCCCGGGGTGTGAATCACCAGCGAGCGCGCGCCGCTGCTCGCGAGCGTGGCGTCGATCGCGATTGTTCCGCCGTTCTCTTTCTTGAGCCAACCGTCGAAGCCACCGTCTTCGAAGTCCAAGCACCATTGTGCGGAGGACGGGCAGTCGCCCGAACGCATGCCTCCGGCACCGTTCGGCGCATCGCCCGCTGCACCACCCGGGGTGCCGCCCGCTGCACCCGCCAGGCCACCGGCAGCACCGGCAGCACCGGCAGCGCCGCTCGACGTCGTGCCACCGGTCGCCTTCGAGGTACCCGCCGCGCCAGCGCTGCCCGAGCTCGAGCCGCCGACGCCTGCGCCGGCCACGGCCGCGGGCTCAGCGCCTCCGGCACCCCCACTCATCGAAGCCGCAGGAATCTCGGCACTTTGCGGCGTGGGGGCGGAGCACGCCAACGCGCCTGTCGCGCTCGCCAGCATCCAGCGCAGGGTTCGTCCGCTCACCATTGGCTCATGTCCGGCAGCTGGTCGATGGAAATGGTCTTGGGGTTGTTCATCGACGCCTTCCACGAATCCTCGGCGCCTTTTCCGCCCCAGTCGCGTGAGGCCCACACCACGAAATAGTTGAAAGCCGGATCTTTGTCTGGAACGAGCGCGTTGAACGTCTCGGGGATGGAGATCACCTTGCCCGACCCGATCTTCTGAAGCGTGTCGTAGTCGGAGGGGCTCTGAAAATAGTCCGACCCCACCACGTCGGCCTGCCCGTCACCAGGGTACCAATCGCTCATGGGCGTGCTCTGCTTCGACGCCATCCCGTTGAACACCCAGACGACGTTGTGCGCACCCACTTGCTGCGCCTCGTCGAAGATGATTTTCCAAAGCTTCTTGTAGTTGTCGGCCCCGTGGCGCGCCCACCACATGAAATTGTTGTTGCACTCGTGCAGCGGTCGAAAGAGCACCGGCACTCCCGCGTCACCCATCTTCTTCAGCTCCGAGACGACGAGGTGCACGTCTTGGTGCAGCTTGCTATTCGGATCGCCGAGCGCCGACGGGAAGTCCCAGTCCGTGTAATAGTCACCACCCGGCGGGGCCTTCCAATGCCATTGAAAGGCCACGATGCCGCGTTTCTTTTTGAAAAAGTCGATGGCGGCTTGGGTCTGGCTCGTGTCTCCGTCGGTGTACCGATAGAAATCGAAGGCGATGATGGCGGGATAGCGACCCGTCATTCCCTTCACCTTGTCGCCGTCGCCCAGGTCGGTCTGCCCGCTGATGTTGGTGTGGGTCTTCAAGTAGCAGAGCAGGTTCTTGGCTTTTGAATTGGCCTCTGGATCAGCCGGCGACAGTCCGCAGCCGGCGCTCCCTCCCGTCGTGCCAGCGCTCCCGCCGCCGCCCGGCACGACGGTACCGCCGCTGCCGCCGCTGCCGCCGTTCATCACCGTGCCGCCGGTGTCGCCTCCACCTTGCGGTTTACCCGCTTGGCCCCCCGCGCCGGCTGCGGCGCCGCCCTCGCTCCCGGTTCCTGCGAGCGAGGCGCTGCCGGCCGCGTTGCTCGCCGAGCCCGACGCGCCAGCGCTCGCTCCGCCGCGGCTCGCTTCGACGAAGCCGGGCGAGTCCTCGTCGCTTGCTGGTGCCGCACAGGCGCTCATGCCCAGCGCGACGAGCAGCGTTGACCAGTGGCTGTGATTGCTCGACCAAGCACGAACCTGAGCGGCGCGCGATCCGAACATGTTGACCTCGCCGCGGTATGCGTCGGAGCTCGCGTTGCCTTCTAGCGTTCAGGAGCGATTTGTCGGCGCTCGTCGCTTTCCGGTTTCACTCCATTTGTGAAGGCACGGCTGCGTCTCGCAAATAACTCCTTGGAGATATGTAAGGTTCGTCGCGGCTCTCGGCATAGGCAGGCGAATCCAGGTTCGTCATGAAAGCGCTCCACCATTTGCGCCCAGCTCGTGGCCGTAGGCTCGCCGGAGCGCTGCTCATCTCTCCGATGCTGTGTGCCGGTTGCGATACTCCCGCGTCGGCTCCGCTCGAAGGCGGCAGTGCAGGCGCCAGCGGAGGCGCTTTCACAGGGGCAGCCGGCAGCGCCAGCAGCGGCGCGACGAATGGCGGGAGCTCAGGCGCAGCTGGAACGGCACCATCCGCCGAAAATGGCGGCGGAGCCATTGTCGCGAGCGGAGGAAACTCTGGCTCGGCGGGCACGAGCGGCACGAGCACCGGTGGCACGAGCAGCGGCGGCACGAGCAGCGGCGGCACGAGCAGCGGCGGCTCGGGCCCGATCGGTTCGGCGGGGGGCGGGAGCGACGGAGGCTGCGCCCCCACGCAGGTGTGTGACGACTTCGAGCGAGAAACCGTCGGGCAGCCTCCGCTCGTCGGCCCATTCAAGACCGGCAACGACCCGAATCATCCGCCTGGTAGCGTCGTCGTCGATTCGGCGCAGCACTACTCGGGCAGCAAGTCCGTCAAGGTAAGCACGCCGAGCGGAGGCAAGTCGGCCATGCTCCGCCTGGCTGGTGCGCCGTTCTTTCCTGCCGCCGGCAACGCCTTCTTCGGTCGCATGATGTATCGGGTGGAGGCGCTTCCGGAGGTGAATAACCACGCCTCGTTCATCGAGGCGGGAGGAGTAGTACCCGGCGCCGTCGGCTACCATGCCGTCTATCGCTACGGCACGCAGCGGCCCGCGCCCGCGGGCGCGCACCTGCTCGCGAGCTACGAGACGGACGACGGGTACAAGGGCCTCGGCCCCAAGAGCGATTGCGGCAAAGCTTCCGACACCGACGTCCTCGAAAGCGCGCACTGGTCGTGCGTCGAGTGGTACTTCGACGGCTCGCAGCGCAAGCTGCAGCTCTGGCTGAACGGCGTCAGCGTCGAAAAGGTGTGGGTGAACGGTGCCGGCACCACTTGCGTCAGCCAGCCCGCGGACTACCCGTGGACCGCGCCGCTGTTCGATCATGTCGACGTCGGATGGGCCTCGTATCAGGCAGACACCGCTCGCACGGCGTGGGTGGACGATCTCGTCATTTCACCGACACGAGTAGGTTGCCCGAACGAGCCTTGAGGCAGCAGCGAGACGCTCTGCGTCTCATGGTGTCTGCCCCCAAACCAAGACGCCCTTCTTGAACAACGCAACCTTGGTGGTGGTCTGAAAGTCGCTCGAGCCGGTATACGAATAGTCGTCTGCCTGCTTGAACGTCTCGCTGCCTTGCAGGCAGAAGCCGCCCTCCAGCTCGAAGAACTTGCCCGCGTCGATGGCCTTGGCGCCCGCCGTGAACGACAGCTCCAGGTAGCGATCCGCACCCGACTTCGGCGGGTCGATGCTGCCGAAATGCGCGGGCGCGACCTGATTGCAGTCACCGTTGTTCACGTAGTAGCAGGCGTAGCTTTCGTCGACGTTGGGCTCTTTCGTGTAGTAATAGCGAATCGTATAGTCGGTCGGCGACACGGCCGTTGCGCCCGTGTTGACGATGCGAAAGTACGGCTGAATACACATCGGGGTCGCGTCGCGGTTAGAGCACAAGAGGTCGAGGTGCACGGTCGAGGTGCACGTGGTTTGGCAAGACCCGCTGGCACAGTCGTCTTTCGATACGCACTTGTCACCGAGCTCGCACAGTGGGCAACCCTGCCCGCAATCCACGTCGCTCTCGCTGCCGTTCTGGACTCCGTCGTCGCACCTTGCCGGCGCGCAGGCGCCGGACTTGCAAACCTTGCTCGGGCAATCGGAGCTCTGGGCGCACTCCGGGCCGGTAGCGCAGGCCGTGCATCCACCGCCACAATCGATGCCGGTCTCGGTGCCGTTCTTGACGAAATCGGAACAGGTCGGCGTCATGCACGTCTGCTGGACGCACACGCCGCTCTGACAATCCCGGCCTACCAAGCACTCTGAGCGATCCGCGCAGCTCGGACAGCCGCTGCCTCCGCAATCGACGGCCGTCTCGTCTTGGTTCTTCACGTTGTCGTCGCAGCTCGCGGCACCGCAGATCGACACCTGACAGCTGCCGCTGAGGCAATCCGTCGAGTCCAGACAGCCCGCCCCGCCCGCGCACGGGCCACAGCTGGGGCCGCCGCAGTCGATGTCCGTCTCGCCCGGATCCAATTGCATGTTGCGGCACGCCTCGGGCGCGCAGCGCGCGGTCGAGCAGATGTGCGTCGCACAATCGGTGTCGGCTCCGCACGCCGAGCCGGTCACGCAAGCAGGGCAGTTGGGGCCGCCGCAGTCCACGTCCGACTCTGCGCCGTTCTTGAGGTTATCCGTGCAGGCAGCGGCCTTGCACGCCCCCTGCTCGCACTGAAAGCTATTGCAGTCTTCGTTGAAGGAGCAAGAGTTGCCGCTCGCGCAGCGCAGAGGCGTACAAGCTTCGCCGCAGTCCACGTCCGATTCGCGCCCGTTCTTCACGCCGTCGGCGCAGCTCGGGGCCGCGCACGTTCCTGCCAGGCACACGCCGGAAGCGCAGTCAGTGGGGACCAGGCACGACTGGCCGGCCTCACAGGACGCGCAATCCCCCCCGCAGTCGTAGTCTGCTTCGGCCCCGTCCTTGAGGCGATTGCGGCAATGATCGGGAATCGCCGCCTCGTCGACGCGATATTCGGGGAAGGAGCACGCGGCAGACGCGACCCCCAACCCCAAAGCCGCCGACCAGATCGGAGCTTGCCAGCCAAGATGTTTTGCCGCGTGAGCCAGAACGACGAGCTTAGCCTGCGAGGCGCGCTCCAGCCTAGCCAAGTGGGGGGAAGGGCACTCCAGCTGTGCGACAGCCGCGCGTCGTATCCTACCTCGCGAGGTCGGTCGCGCGTCTAGCACCATTGGGGCCAAACGCGGCGCTTCGGTGCGTGCCGCTGTCGGAGCGCACGCTGGACCGGCTGCGAGCCTACACCTGGCCCAGCAACGTGCGCGCTCGCCCACGTCCGCCTCGTCGTCAGGGCAAACGGAGGCTGGCTCGGGCACGCGCCGAACGACGCGCCAGCAACGACATCGCACGCAAGAATTGCACGCAACAGATGACTAGGTCGCCAAATCTGCAGGTTGGGTCTGAAGTGGGACAGGCCGACGAGCTCGGAGTCACGACAGATCCCGCGCCCTTGCGAACAGCAGTAGCGGGCGCGCCCGAGCCGCATGCGGGCCGCGGCGCGCGAGCGCGTCGTTCTGGCCTGGTTGTTGCTGTTGCCAGCGCCTGACCGCGCACCGTTACAGCTCCGAGTCGAGCGAGGGCCAAGATGCAACCTAGTGCGATCGACGCTGTAGGACTTCGTGAAATGGCACGCATCGCACGCCGTGGGCGTCGTCAGGCCCTGGGCCATGCGGGAATGGACCAGAATGCTAACTAAACGGACGCCTCGCGCGGTGACGATGGGGGGCCTGTCTTGGCGTGGCCGTCGGCGGCCATGGGCTTCCCGTCCAATCAGCGCGCTGATCGCGGCGCGCGTGCAAGCCAAGAAGAGAGAGACCACCCAGCGCGAGCGGGCCGATCTGCTGTCGGAAGCCGAGCGCCTGCGATTGGCCTCGGAGCATGCGCTGCGCGACGCCGAGGAGCGCAGCCTCGCTGTGTCGGCGGCCACTGGCGTCGGCGTCTTCGAGAGCGACTTGGTAAGCGGCAACCTCCGCGTAGACCGACAGATGTTCCGCATTTACGGGCTCGCGCCCAGCAAGGACTGCACCTTGGCACGGCAAGCTTGGCTCGGCACCGTCGTGCCTGCGGACGCTTCGCTCGTCGACCAAGCCTTGCGGGACGCGCTGGAGTCTTGCCAGACTCGCAGCTTCGAGTTTCGTATTCGACGTGCGGACGATCACCAGCTGCGTCACATTCGAGCCAGCGTCAGCGTACGCCTGGACGACCAAGGCAGGGCGCGGGGGCTGTTGGGCACCAATCTCGACTTCACGGAGCAGGTCGAGACGCAGCGGCGACTGAACGAACAAGATCACTTGCTGAACGAAACCCAGCGGTTGGCGCACGTCGGCAGCTGGACTTGGGAGCCCTCACGTGACGTCGTCACGTGGGCCGACGAGCTGTACAACGTCTTTGGGCTCTCGAAGTCGTCCCCAGAGCTCACCTTCGAAGCGTTCGCAGAACAAGTCGCCGCCGAAGACCGCGCCGCATGGAAGAACTGGATGCTAGCGGTGCGGGATGGTCAAAATCCTGGCTACATCGAGTTTCGCGCCATGGGTCGTGACGGCACCGTGCACTTCGTGCGGGCCCGCGGGCGACTGACGCGACAAAGCAACGGCGACCCCGAGCGGGTGATCGGCACGATCAAAGACATTACCGAGAGAACGCTGGCTGAGGAGCGCTTTCGGTTGGCGGTCGAAGCGTCACCGAGCGCGATGCTCATGGTGGACGAGCGGGGCGTGCTCGTCCTGGTGAACAGCCAAGCCGAGGCACTCTTTGGCTACACAAAAGCCGAGCTGCTCGGGCGTCAGGTAGAGCAACTGGTGCCCGAGAGCTTGCGGGTCAGCCACGCCGAGCGGCGTAGAGCCTTCGCGAAAGCGCCCGTGCAGCGCGTGATGGCGCGAGACCGAGCGCTATTCGGCGTGCGTCGCGACGGCAGCCAGGTGCCGCTGAAGATCAGCCTGAACCCCGTGCGCAGCGCGGAGGGCGCCTTGGTCTTGGCTTCGGTCTCGGATTTGACTGCGGAGCAGGAGCACGCTGCAGCTCGCGAGAGGCTAGAAGCTCAACTGCGCCAAGCCCAGAAAATGGAGGCGCTCGGTACGCTAGCGGGCGGGATCGCGCACGACTTCAACAACCACTTGGCGGCGATCGTCGCCAACCTGCACGTCGCCGAAAGCGAGCTCGAGCCGGGGCACCGTGCGCACGAGAGCCTCGCGCAAATCGCGAAAGCCAGCGCGCTAGCCGCCCACTTGGTCGACGGCATCTTGTCGTTCAGCCGAGGCAAGACACGCGAGCCGCAAGTCACCGCCGTCGAGGCCATCGTCGCGGAGACGAGCGACTTGCTGCGAGCGACCCTACCCGCGAGCGTTACGCTCAGCGTCCGCTGCGCCGACGACCTACCGCGCGTGATGGCAGACTCGACCGAAATTCATCAGCTCCTCCTCAACCTGGGCACCAATGCATGGCAGGCCATGCCCAACGGGCGCGGCGAAATCCGGGTCTCGTTGCAGCGCGAGCTGATCGACGCGGCCACGGCCGCGCGCCATCCGGACCTCCGGCCCGGCTGCTATTTGTGCCTGCGGGTGGAGGACAATGGAACGGGCATGGATCAGGCCACGCTGGAACGCGTATTCGACCCATTTTTCACGACCAAGGAAATCGGCGCCGGGACCGGCCTCGGGCTGTCCATCGTGCACGGCATCGTGAAAAGCATGGGCGGCGCCATCTTCGTAACTAGCGCGCCGGGGGTGGGCACCACCTTCACCGTGTACATGCCGGAAGCCGACCGGAACGTGCCGCTACCGACTCGGCCAACCACGCCCGAGCCGGTTCCGCGCGGTGACGGGCAGCAGCTGTTGCTGGTCGAGGACGCCGAAGGTCTGCGCGTCGCGACCAAGCGCATTCTAGAGCGGCAAGGTTACCGTGTGACCGCGTTCGCTGAGCCAACGCTGGCGCTCGCCGCGCTACGCGCCGAAGACCGAAGATTTCGCGTGCTGATTACCGATCAGAGCATGCCCGACATTTCCGGGCTAGAGCTCGCTCGCGAGGCGCACAAGATTTGCCCCGAGTTGCCGGTGATCCTCACCTCGGGCTCGCTCGGAGCGCGCTTTTCCGAGCAAGCGGAGGCCGCCGGAGTCACAGAAGTGCTCTCAAAGCCGTTTAACCCAGATTCGCTCTGCCGCGCGGTGCATCGGCTCGCCAACTTGGACTGACCAAAGTGTCAATCACTCGATCGGAAGCCTTGATTCGAGGCCACGACGACCTATGTTGCCCCAGCCGATGTCGAAGCACGTCAACGCTAACAAGCGAGGCGCAGCCAATCGCCAGTCGCTCGAAGAGCTCTGCGCTCGCTACGCCTATCTGACCAGTGCTCTGGCGGGCGCGCTTCGCCACGACGTCAACAACCTTCTGGCCTCCTTGCAAACCAACGCATTTCTGCTGCGCGGTGCGGTGGCGGGTGAAGATGCCGATACGCTGTGCGCCTTGGAATCGGCCATCGACGCTGGCAAGGCGATTCCCCGCGCCCTCGGTGTGTTCGAGCTCGAGCCGCCCCCAGAGCCCGGGCCGCCCATCAAAGTCAGCGACGCCATGCTGATGGTGAAGCCCCTGCTGCGACAGCTGGGGCGTTCGGATGTCAGCTGCGTCGTCGGCGTCGCGGCCGAGGTGCGCCACCTCGAGGCCAATAACGCTTTGATTCGTCAGGGCTTCTTGACATTGGTGGTCTTGGCCGCCGAGCTGCTGCCGGACGGGGCCGAGCTGGCGATTGCTGCAGCGCCTAGGCCCCCCTCAGGGGTTCGGCTCACCCTGGGCCTGAGCGCCATCGAGATTCCGAAGTTCTTGTCTCGAGGTGGCGCCTTGCGTGAGGCCCCCGAGCAACTCCCACTGACTGAGCTCGTACGCCGGTTCGCCAGAATCCACGGAGGTGACTTGCTGGTGACCACCTCACGTAGCGGTGGCCTGGAGCTCGACTTGTCGATGCCGGAGGCTGCGCCGAATTGAAAGATTCGACACGCTCTGCTTCGGGTTCGCGCCTGACGCGCGGGACCGTCCTCGTCGCCGAAGATGACGCGGCGCTGCGAGCGGGCCTGGTCTCAGTACTGCGCCGCGCCGGTTTCGTGACCGAGGGCGCCGAGACAGGCGAAGAAGCGCTCGCGGTCCTGACGACGGACGTCTTCGACGTCGTGCTCGCCGACATCAACATGCCTGGCAACGCGCGGCTGGAGCTCTTGACCAAGGTGCAAGCGCTCGGTGCCGCAGTGGTGCTCATGACGGGCCAGCCGACCGTCGACAGCGCAGTTGGGGCCTTACACGGCGGCGCTATCGACTACATCACGAAGCCGATTGCGCCCGACCAGCTTGTCTTGCGACTCGACGCTGCGGTGCTCAAGCAACGCGCGCTCGGAGCCGCGCGCGCCCGACCGAGAGGGCTCAATCCCGACGACCTCGCTCGTCTCTCGCAACGTGAGAAGCAAGTCGTGGAGCTATTGACGAAGGGCGACACGGCCAAAGACGTGGCCTCGAAGCTCGGGCTATCCGCCAATACCGTGCGCAACCACGTCAAGAGCATCTTCGCCAAGCTGCGCGTGCACTCGCAGATCGAGCTCTTGGTCAAGCTACGTCGTGGCGAGCGTTGAACGACGTTTCGCGGCCACCCCTGCCCGCTGGGAGCAAACCGCTCAGCGGGCGGCCGGCGGCGGCGGCCTGACCTGATAGTAGACTCCACTGCCAATCTTCACGGGGGCGTAGTTCTCGTCGATGTTGTTCGTCGTCTCCGCGCCGCCGAGCACCAAGAACCCGTCGCCCCGCAGCAACCCGCGAATGCGTCTCAACAACTGCCGCTTCGTCTCGACGTCGAAATAGATCAAGACGTTGCGAATGAAGACGACGTCTTGCGGTCCGATGCTGGTCCATGCGTCGAGCAAGTTGAGCTCGACGAACTCGACCACGTCCTTGATCGCCGGCTTGAGCGCCCAGTCGGTGCCCTGCCGTTCGAAATACTTGAACAGCATCGTGACGGGCAAGCCACGGTTGACCTCGACCTGGCGGTAGGTCGCCGCGCGCGCGCGCGCGAGCACCGAAGCGTTGATGTCGCTGGCCACGATTTTGACGTCCCAGGTCGCCAGCTCCGGAAAGTGCTCGCGCAAGGTCATGGCGATGCTGTACGGCTCCTGACCGGTGGACGCGGCGGCGCACCAAATCCGTAGCGCGCGCTGGCCCGAGCGAGCTCGGATCAAGTCGGGCAAGATCCGCGTCCTGAGTGCCTCGAACGGGTGAAGATCGCGAAAAAATAGCGTTTCATTCGTAGTCATGGCCTCGATGACCCGTCGCACCAGCGGCGCGCTCGCGTCTTGATGCCGAATCTTCCCGACCAACTCGTCGATGGACTTGAGCCCTACCTCGCGTACCAAAGGCGCCAGGCGCGTAGCGATCAGGTAACTCTTGTCGTCGTGAAGCACGATGGCCGAGCGTCGGTAAACGAGGTCCTGCAAGTAGGACATGCTGTCGCTGCTCGGCGTCACGCTACGTACCCCTCCGCGCGAATATCGATAGCCGCGTCGTCTCAGTCGACGACTTGCGTGCCCGGGCTGCAAGCTCGTCGCCGAGTTGCTCGAGCGGCAACGCCGCTTCGGCCAGGCCCGCCTTGGCAACGCCCTCGGGCATGCTCGGCACGACGCAGCCGTCAGGGCTCTGGATCAGCACGGCGCCGCCCGCCTTGACGATCTCCTGGGCGCCGCGCGTGCCGTCACGACCCATGCCGGTGAGCACGCACGCCAATGTGCCGTTGCCGTAAATGCTGGCGAGTGAACGAAAGAGCACGTCCACGGCTGGACGGCAGGAATTCTCGGGCGGCCCTTGATTGAGCAGCGTCACGAGCTTGGCTCCGTCCCGCCCCAGAACCAAATGAAAATCACCCGGCGCTATGTAGGCGTGCCCGGGCTCGATATTCCCGCCGTGCTCGGCCTCGTGCACCGAAACCCCCGACGACGCCGTCAGGCTATCGGCCAACATCCGCGTGAACAGCGGCGGCATGTGCTGGGCGATGAAGATGGGGACCGGCAAGTCCGGCGGCAAACGCGAGAACAACTTGGCGAGCGCGTTCGGGCCCCCCGTCGAACAACCAATGCCGACGGCGGCGACGGCCCCGCGCGTCGGGATGCGAAGCCGCGGCCGCACGCTGGCCTCCTCGGGCGCGCGCACGGGGAGCGACTCGGGGCGGGCGGTATTTGCCTCGCCCAGTGCCAGTAGGCTGGCCAAAAGCTCGCTCTTGAACGTGCCCAGCCCGTCACGCTGTGCTTCCGACGCCCTGGGCTTCGTCACGTAGTGCGTGGCGCCCGCAGCCAGGGCGCGCAACGTGACGTCGGCGCCGCGCTCGGTAAGCGAGCTGCACATGATCACCGGCAGCTTCGGGTACTCGACCCGAAGCCGCCGTACTGTCTCGATGCCATCCATGTCGGGCATCTCGACATCCAAAATCACTACGTCGGGGCTCACTTGTCCCAGCTTGTGCAGTGCGATCGTGCCGTTCGAAGCGGTCGCCACCACCTTGACCCGCGCGTCGGACGCCAGCACGTCGCTGAGCATGCGCCGCACCACTACCGAGTCGTCCACGATCAGGACGCGGATCATGACGTCATCTCCGACGTGGGCAGCTGCTGGATGTGCTCCGCCACGGCTTCAGTAGGTGAACTGCGCCACCAGCCGCTGCAGCTCGGATGCCATCCGGGCCAGCTCGGCGGACGCACGCTCGGTGTCGCCGGCGCCGGACGAAGTGCCCTGCGCCGCGTGGGCGACGCCGGTGATGTTCTGCGCGATTTCGCTGCTGCCGCGCGCGGCATCGGCCACGTTGCGGCTAATCTCGTTCGTGGTCGCCGTCTGCTCTTCTACGGCACTCGCGATCGTGTTCTGGATGTCGTTGATTTGGTTGATGATCGAGCCAATTTGACCGATCGCGCCGACCGCCGAGCGAGTGTCACCTTGGATCGTCTCGATCTTCTGGCTGATATCCTCGGTCGCTTTGGCGGTCTCCTTCGCCAGCTCCTTCACCTCGTTCGCCACGACCGCGAAACCCTTGCCGGCTTCGCCGGCGCGCGCGGCTTCGATCGTAGCGTTGAGCGCCAGCAGGTTCGTCTGCTGGGCGATCGAGGTAATCACCTTGATCACCTTGCCGATGTCCGCGCTGCTTTCACCGAGCTTTGACACGATCGCGTTGGTGGTCTCGGCCGCCTTCACGGCCGAGGTGGCCACACGCGCGGCGTCCGAGGCATTCTTGGCGATCTCGCGGATGCTCGCCGACATCTCTTCGGTACCGGTGGCTACGGTCTGGATGTTGCGGTTGACCTGCTCGACGGCCGCGGAGACCACGCTGGCCTGTGACGAGGTTTTGCCGGCATTTTCCGCCATCTCCTTGGCAACGGACGAAAGCTCCTCCGAAGCGGCACCGAGCGTAGTCGAGTTGCCGGCGATGCCGCCGATGCTCTTGCGCATGTTGCCGAGGAACAACCCCAGGCTCTTGCCGACGTGGCCGATGGCATCGTCACTAGTCACCGTCACCGACTGAGTCAAATCGCCACGTGCTGCGGCGTCGACGACCTTCAGGATCTCGTCGACTTTGCGCTGCAAATCGGCGGCCTGTGCCTGTTCGCGCTCGCGGCTTTCGCGAGCTTCCGTCTCCATGCGCAACTTGTCGGTAATGACCTCCCAAGTCAGCATGGGTCCGATGTATCTGCCAGCAGAGTCGGTGATGGCGGTGACCGAAAGCGACAGCGTCTCCGGCCCGATCGAGATTTGAGCGCGGTGCGGCAGATTCTTGGGATCCGCCAGCAAGCGCCGTTGGTGCGCCGGATTCTTGTGAAAGACGTCGATCGTGGCCCCGACCATCTTGTCGGCACGAATCGGCAGGTACTTTTCCAGCGCGCGCAGCGTCGAGAGCGACGTGGCGTTGACGTATTGAATGACCAGATCCAGGTCACAGAACATCACGTTGATCGGCGCGCTGTCGATCATCTGTCGCAGCTGCGCTTGCTGCTCGTCGGCCTTGCGCGCCGCTGTGACGTCGCTAGCGAACTTGATCACCTTGGATAGCCGACCGCTTTGATCGCGCACCGGCGCATAGACGGCCCGCAACCAGATCTGGCGACCGTCCTTGGCCACGCGCCTGACGTCGCCGTCCTGCGCCTCGCCGCGGTTCAGGGCGGCCCAGAATCGCTCGTACTCGGGGGTATTGACGTACGACCCTTCGCAGAACATGCGGTGGTGACGGCCCTTGATTTCATCGAGGGCGTAGCCGGTCACCTTGAGAAAATTCTCGTTGGCAGCAAGGACGGTGCCGTTCATTTCGAACTCGATGACCGCCTGGGTCTTATGCACCGCGTGTAGTTGCTCTTGCAGATCGAACGCTTTGGCCTTCAGCTCGCTCACGTCCAGCGCGTTCGCATCTGCGATCAGGCGGGGCCGTGTCGAATCTCGGTGTGAGTGACCGTTTTCTGCTCTCTCTTCCATGGTGTCCGTCCTTCATTCCTTGCGAATTCGTTGCACCCACGCCGCGCGCATCGCGTGTGAAATGCGAGACCCAGTCATGCGTGCGGGCTCGCTGGAGTCGCGACGCGGAGATTCGATCGACCAGGCGCGATCGGCGCGGCCGATCCCGCCCAGCGGCGCAGGTGCGGCACGAGACACAGCGCCGTGGCGACGTGAAGCGCACCCGCCAGAGACATGAACGCTGCTGCCTCGCGCTCGGGCGCCACGCCGCGGAGCGCGTAGCCGACCAGCAGCGCGCCTAGTGGTCCGAGCACCATACCGACGCTGCCCGCCGCCTGCAGCAGCGCCATGGCCGTGGCGCGCGTGCCGGTCGGCGCGCGCTCGGCGACCAGCGCCAAGCACGGTGCGTAAACCAGCGCTGCGCCCAAACCTGCCAACGCCAACGCCGCCATCAAGGCCAGCGCGGGCGCGAATCCCACAGCGGCGAACGCGCCCGCAAATAACGCCGCGCCCGGCACGATTCGCGCAACGCTGCGCGTCGTGGCGTGCGTTTTACCAGACCACCAGGTCCCCAACGCGAAAGCGACTAGCAAGATCGAGAAGCACGCGCCTACTCGCGCGTCGGTGAAGCCATGCTTGGCGCGCAGGTGCACCGCCAAGGCGGCGACCAAGCCGCCGATCGCGAAGCGCTGCGACGCTATCAGCAGCATCGGGGCGCCGATGGTTCGCGCCAAAACGGCGAGCTGCGGCTTGGGCCGAGCTGGCATGACGGGCGCCGCTGTCACGCTCGCGCCCTTGTGGAGCGCCAGCAGCCCCGCCAGCAGCACGGAGAGCAGCGCCGCGAACCGAAATGGCGTTGCCGCCCCGTGTTGAGTCAACGCGCCGCCGAGCGCGGGTCCGAATGCCAGCGCGGCAATGGCGGCGCCTCCGGCCTGCGACACCAGCTCGCGACGTGAGCCTCGGAAGCGCGCCAGGATTAGCGCCAGGATGCCCATGCTGGCAGCGCCGTGTATGGGTCGGAGCAGGAACACGATGGTCGTAGAGACCGGGCCCGAGGTGAGGAGGGCGAGCAGCGCGTCGAGCAGCGCCAGCCGACTCGCCAGCTGCAGGTGGTTGTCGCGCGCGTCGGCGAAGCGCGCCAACACCGGCGCGCCGAGCACGGCGCCCAACATGCCGACGACGACGAACCACTGCAGCAGTGCCGGCCCTCCACCGTGTACGTCGATCAGCAGGCGGCGCAGAGCCGGCACCGTGCTCATGGGCCCGCATACGGCCAGGAACACCGCGACCGGACCTGGGGCGCTTCGCCGTACGCCGGTTTGCTGGCTCGCGGTCACGCCGCCACCGTTGCGGCGACGCCGCTCGGCTCGCCTGGCGCGCCGAGCGCGATGATGCGCTCGACGTCGAGCACCAGTAGCAGCCGGCCTTCCAGCTTGTAGACCCCCGGCACGACGTCGCGAAAGACGCCCGACAGCGTCTCGGGTGGCCGCTCGAAGTCGCTCCCGTCGAGCTCCAGCACGTCGCCGATTTCGTCGACGAGTAGGCTGACGACACCTTCGCTCGTGCGCAGCACGACGTTCATCGGCGGTTGCTCGTCGCCGAGCCCGGGCAGTTCCAGCCGCGCGCGCAGGTCGATCGCGGTCACGATCTGTCCGCGCAGGTTGATCAGCCCGCGCACCATGGCCGACGCGAGCGGGATCTTGGTCATTTCTTGGCAGCGAATGACCTCTTGCACGTTCACCACCTCGACGCCAAAGAGCAGGCTCCCGAGAGCGAAGGTGCAGAGCTGTCGTGTATCGGTCACGGTAAGGCCCCTTCTCCGCTCAAGCAGCGGTGTCGTTGCGTTCGAAGAAGCTGGCGTCGAATCGACGGATCACGCCGTGTACGTCGAGCAGATCGGTGACGCGCCCCTGAACCACCGCCGAACCGGTCACACCTTCGCGCGAAGCGCGACTGCGCACGGTGACGGTCTCTTCGACGATGTCGAGAATTTGCTCGACCACGATGCCGACGCTGCGCCCCATTTCTGAGTAGACGATTACCAGCAGCGTGTCCGCGCCAGCGACGCGGGGTTCCCGCAACAGATCGCGACTCAGCATGACCAGCGGCAGGATCGCGCCGCGGTACTGCACGACCTCACGACCGGCCGCGCGCTCGATCTTCTCGGGCGCGATCTCTTCGAGCCGCGCCACCATCGACAAGGGAATCGCCATGCGCGTCGACGCACCCACGCGGAAGAGCAGCAGCGCCTCGCGTGTGTCTGCCTGCTGCTGCTGCTGCTGCTGCGTCTTCTCGACGAGGGCGCGATCGCGTGTCGGCGACACGACGTTGGCGCGTTGAGCGATGCCCAACACGTCGAGGATCAGCGCGACGCGACCGTCGCCCATGATGGTCGCCCCCGCGAACGAGCTGATGCCCTTCAGCTCCTTGCCGAGCGGCTTGACCACGATTTCTTCGGTGTCGTTGATGCCGTCGACGACCAGACCGAACTGGCGGTCGTCGGCCTGCAGCACCACGATGTTGCAAACGTCTTCGCCGACTTCGGGGCTCGGCAAGCGCAGCGCGCGATTCAGGAACACCAGCGGCAGCAAGTTGCCGCGTAGCCGATACACGTGCGTATCTTGCAGGCTCTCGACGCCGCGGCGCGCTTGCGCGCCCTCGAGCCTGACCAGCTCTAGCAAGCTCACTTGCGGAATCGCAAAGCGTTCGCCGCCGCTGGTAACGACCAGCGCGGGGATGATCGCGAGCGTGAGCGGAATCTTGATCTTGAGCGTGGTACCGACGCCGACTCGCGAGCTGATGTCGACGGTTCCACCGATTTTCTCGATATTGGTCTTGACTACATCCATGCCCACGCCGCGGCCCGAAACGTTGGTCACCTGCTCCGCGGTCGAGAATCCAGGCAGGAAGATCAAGTGTGCCACCTCACGCTCGCTCATGCGCGCGGCGCGCTCGGCCGTCACCACGCCACGCTCGACGGCCCGGGCGCGGATCTTCTCGACAGGCAAACCGCCGCCATCGTCGGACACCTCGATGTTCACCTGTCCGCCTTCGTGGTAGGCGCGGAGCAACAGGTGTCCCGTGGCGGACTTGCCCGCCGCTAGTCGCGCGGCTTGGGTCTCGATACCGTGATCCACGGCGTTGCGTACCGCGTGCGTGAGCGGATCCTTGATCGCCTCGATGATCGAGCGGTCCAGCTCCGTCTCGGTGCCGTCCAGCTCCAGCGTCACCTGCTTACCGCACACGTTGGCCAAGTCCCGGACGATGCGCGGAAACCTGTTCCAGACGTTGCCGATCGGCTGCATGCGCGTCTTCATCACGCCGGCCTGCAGCTCGGTGGTGAGCAGATTCAAACGCTGAGACGCATTGACGAACCCCGCGTCCTTCGAGCTCAGCCCGTACTGTATGATTTGGTTACGGGCGAGCACCAGCTCACCGACCAGGTTCATCACGCGATCGAGAAGCGCGACGTCCACCCGGATCGCCGTGTCGGCGACGCCAGCCGCGGCCTTGCCCAGCGCTTCTGCCGGCGCGGCCAGCGGCGCGTCCGGGGCGACCGGGGCGGCCGGGGCATGCGCGGGCGCGGCTCGCGGCAAAAGCTCGGGCGTGACACTGGCTCGAGTACTCGCAGCGGCCGCGCGCGGGGTTGAACCAGCGCCGACTTGCGAGAGCTCGTGCACGACGTTCGAGAAGTCTTCGCCGCCTTCGCTGCCGTTCGCCTCGAGCGACGCGAGGATGCGTCGAATCGCGTCTACCATCGCGAGCAGCTTGGAAGTAAGCTCAGTGTCGAGCGAAAGTCCGCCGTCGCGCAGACGGCTGAGTTGGCTCTCCCCGACGTGCGTCAGCGACTCGAGCTTGACCAAGCCCAAGAAACCGGCCGTTCCCTTGATTGTGTGAACGCAGCGAAAGATGGCGCCCAAAAGCTTCGGATCGCGAGGATTTTGCTCCAGCGCCACGAGATCACGATCGAGCTGATTCAGGTTATCCCGACTTTCAATCAGGAACTCGCGCATGACATCGTCGTCGTCGCTCGCCATGGAGAACCGTCCTCTCGCGGGAACCGTGTCGCCCGCTCGTCGCCAGTTGCGACAACAGGAGCTTTCGGCGCTTGCTATCGCACCGACCAGGAACGGCGTGCGGCGCCTGGGCTTTATTGGCACAGATGGGCTAGTCGGACTTGGCTAGCCCATTTGGGCTACTCGGGTTGCGCGCAAATGTCGCGTATCCAGCTAGCCGAGAGCCACGCCCTACCCGCGCCGCGCATCGACTCGGAATTCCGCAGTCGCCCTGGAGGCTGATGAATCGGAGCGGAGGGAGCTTTTCACCGACGAGGCGACGTTTGGAGCTATCCATGCCCCAGCTTGGGCTCTCGCTCCAGTATGTGTCCAATCGATGCAGGAGGTTGCTGCGGGAAGCATGACCGTGGCCGCGGTCCATCTACAATTCCGACGTTTTGCAGGTTGCCCGGTGTGCAATCTGCACCTTCAGACCTTCTCTCGCGCGCACCAGCGACTCAACGACGCAGGCGTGCTCAGCGTCGCGTTCTTCCACTCGACGACCGAGCAAATGACGCCTTACCAGGGCCAGCTACCTTTTCCTTGCGTCGCGGATCCCGAGCGGCGCTGGTACAGGTACTTCGGGGTGGAGCGTTCGCTCTTTGCCGTGGCGCATCCGCGGGTGATTGATGCCGCGTTGAGGGGGCTGGTCGTTGCGCCTTCCAATCCGTTCGTGGGCGGTAGCGATCAGACCGGCCTGCCCGCCGACTTTCTCGTCGATCGAGACAACATCATCGTTGCGGCTCGATATGGCTCACACGCTAACGACCAATGGAGCGTCGATGAGCTGTTGGCCCTCGCCCGCACTGTCGTTTGAGCGGCGGGCGCGCCGCGATGGCAGCCTTGGAAGCTGCTGCGCAACGACGCCTGGCGTAGAAGAGAGCGCCTGGCTCATGCCGACCGACGTTCGGCGCGCCAGGCTTCAGGCGAGGTACCGGTCCAGCGCTTGAAGGCGCGGTGAAACGCGCTGGGCTCTGCGTAACCAAGGAGCCATGACAGCTCGGCGATGGCGGTTCCGCCCTCGAGAAAATACAGCGCTTGCTGTCTGCGCACCTCGTCGAGCTCCGCCTGAAGCGACGTACCTTCGTCACTCAAGCGGCGCTGGAGCGTACGCGCGCTCATGTGCAGCTGCTCGGCGAGATCTGCGAGCCTGACGTCACCGTCGGGCAGCTGGCCTCGAATCGCTGCGCGCAGGCGCTCGGCGGTCGTGGTCACGGCCGGCAAGCGCTCGAGCTTCGCCGTGGCGTAGCGCTCGAAGAAAGCGCACAGCGTGGCATTCGCGTCGGGGATCGGCAACGCCAGCATCTGTGCACTGAAGCGCGCCTCGGTGGTTGCACAGCCAAACCGCACCGGCACTCCCAGGACACGCTCGTAAGCGGACGCATCGTCGGGACGCGCGTGCCGAAAGCGAACCTCTTCGAACTCCAGCCCCGGCAGGAAGCGAGCTCCATTCACGACGCAGTCGCACATCGCGGCTTGCGCCATTTGAACGTGGGCGGGGCGAGTCAGCCCGTAGGGCTCGTAGGTGAGACGGGCGACCGCGCCATCGCTCACGAGCTCGCACCGCTCGCCTTCGTTCCAAAGCCGTTGGTAGCGCAACATTCGGTCGAGCGCGCTGCCGAATGTGGCGCTGGTCATGAACAAGAAGCCGAGCGCGTCGAGCGCCTCGATTTCGAGCCCCAACACGAGCTCGAGGCCGAAGTTGCGATCGCCGGTGAGCGCTTCGATGGCTTCCACGACGGTGTAGAGGGAGGTGAGCGGGACCCGTCCATCTGGATCGGCCAGCGAGCGATCGCTCAGGCCCCCCGCCGCCAGCAGCGTGCTCCTCGAGGCGCCGCGCCGCACGCCGTAGTCGACGAACAGCGAGGCTATGCGGGCCCACACCGTTGGGCCGGTCGGATCGAGGGCGACGCGTAGCTTCATGGCTCTTGGCGCAATCTATCAGTCATTGTGGCGGCATTCATCAGTGCCGTTCGAGGTGCAGAGACTAGATTGTTTGACATGCAAAGAATTTGGGTTTCCAGGGTGCTACTGGCCTCGGGGGCGCTGTTGCTGTGGCCGGCGGCACGGGCCAGCGCGTCGGCCCCGTCGCCAACCGAGCTGATCGCCAAGGCCGATCACGCGCTGCGCGGGCAAACCACGGCCGCTCTGCTCGAGATGCATATCCACACCCAGAGCTACGACCGCAACTACAGCATGCTACTTTGGGGGGACGAGCGCGGCGGCACCAGCCGCGCGCTGATCAAGATTCTCGGGCCCGCTCGTTGGCGTGGCCACGGCACACTGAAGATCGGGGGCAGGCTTTCACTCTACGATCCGAGCACCGACCGCATCACGGTGCTCAGCGGCTCGATGCTGGCCGACAACTGGATGGGCAGCCATTTCAGCAACGACGACCTGGTCAAGGAAACCGAGCTCGCGCGAGACTACACCGCGCGAGTCCTCAAGGATTGGACCGCCGAAGTCGCCGGCAAGCCCGCCGTCTTTCACCGCATCTTGCTGTCACCGACCCCGCGCGCGCCGGTCGCCTGGGATCATATCGTGTTCGAGCTTTACGAGCAGGGCGGCAGCGTGATCCCCTCGCGCGAGGAATATTACCAACGCCAGCAGCAGCCCGCGCCCACCCGCATGTTGACGTTCGACTCGGTCAAGACGATGGGCGATCGGGTCGTACCGACTCGACTCACCGTTCACGTCGCCGACAAGCCGAGCGAATTCACGGAGCTGGTGTACAAGCAGCTCAGGTTCGATGCCGATGTGCCCGAGAGCAAGTTCAGCGAGCAGGAGCTCCGGCGTTAGGCATGGCAAGCCCTCTCGGACTCTTGCTCGCGATCGCCTGGCGCAACTTGGGGCGAAATCGCCGGCGAACGCTGATTGCCGGTGGCGGCATCGCCCTCGGCGTCGGCATGTGCGTTGCCGGCTTCGGCGTCATGGACGGCATGAGCGGCGACATGGTGCGGTCCATCACGGATACACAGCTGGGGCACGTACAGGTTCACGAGCCCGGCTTCTCCGCGCGGCCCAAGCTCGACCTCGCCTTTGAGCAGGCGAACGAGCACGCGCAGAAGGCCGAGCAGCTCGACGGCGTGCAGGCCGCGAGCGCACGCGTCATCGGCTGGGCCCTGGTCAGCGGCGCGCAGGAGTCGGTGGGCGTGCAGCTGCTGGGCGTCGACCCGAAGCGGGAGAACGCACTGACCCACCTCGAGCGGCACGTCGTAGGGGGCGACTACCTAGGCGAAGCGGCGACGCCGTGGCCGCACGAGCGCAAGCTGACGGACGCGGAGCGAGCGCTCGATCAACGGCTGACGGAGCGAGCAGCCGAGCAAGCTGCCGCGGAAATCACGGGGCTCGGCAACGCAGACGCTGCTGCGCCGGCGGCGGCCGGCGCGGCCCGCTCGGAGACGCAGCGCTTGCTCGCGGAGGTCGCGCCGAAGCCCAGCCACCCGCCGCCGGTCTTGCTCGGGGAGAAGCTGGCCAACAAGTTGCACGTTCAGCCAGGAGCCGGCGTCGACGTCACCGGAACGGATGTCGACGGCAATCCCGTCAACGTCGAGTTTCGTGTGCTCGGCATTCTCCGCACGGGCGATGCGTCGCTCGACTCCACGCGGGCGGTAGCGCACATCGCCGACACGCAGCGGCTGTTCGGGCTCGGCAATCGCGCCCACGAGCTGGCGCTGCGCTTGCGCGAGCCGAGCCAAACCGCCCGTGTCGCCGAAAAGCTCGCGCAAGAGCCCTCTTTTCGCGGGCTCGACGTCAGGACATGGCAACAGCTGCGCCCGGACGTCGTGGCCATGGTCCGGACCAACGGCTCGGTCACGGCAATCATGGTGATGATCATCTTCGCGGTCGCGGCCGTGGGCGTCGCCGATACGATCCTGATGGCGGTCTTCGAACGTCGCCGCGAGCTCGGCGTGCTGAAGGCGGTGGGCATGCGGCCCCTGGCGATCGTCGTGATGGTAGCGGTAGAGACGTTGACCCTGGCTATCGGTGCGTCGCTCGCCGGCCTGGCTCTCGGCCTCGGGATCGACCTGTTCCTGGCACGTTGGGGCATTCCGCTCGGTGGGCTGAGCGGCTTCAGCATGGCGGGAGCGGCCATCCCGCCCGTGCTCCACGCCACGGTCACCAAACAGGGCGTGCTCCTGCCCCTGGCACTGATGATTGCGATGGCGCTGCTAGCTTCGCTGTGGCCCGCGCTGATCGCCGCGCGCATCGAGCCGGTGCTGGCGATGAGGGGGCGCTCGGAATGATCTGGCGCTTGGCGCTCCGAAATACGCTGCGAAATCGTCGGCGTACGCTGCTCGCCTCCGTCGCCATCAGCTTGAGCTTTGCGCTCTTGCTCGTGTTCCTGGGTATCGGCGACGGTGTACACGAGGCGATGGCCGAGGTCGGCGTGAGCATGGGCCTCGGACACCTGATCGTCGACCGCGAGGGCTTCAGCGACGACCCGTCGCTCGAGCACTCGTTGCCCGAACCAGCGCGGCTACGCACCGCATTGTTGCGCTTGCCGTGGGTGCGCCAGGTCGCGCCGCGCTTGCGTACCGATGCGCTGATCACGGCCGGCGCGACGAGCGTCGGGGTAGCGCTATCCGGCGTCGAGCCCTCGATCGAGCCGTTGATCTCCAAGATCGATACGCCGCGTTCCATGGTTGCAGGGCACGCGCTCGCGCCGCCGGACGGCACGCCGGCGCGCAGCGAGCCGGCTCCGATCGTCGTCGGCAAGGAGCTGGCCCGCACACTCGACGTGCAGGTCGGCGACCGCGTGACGCTGACGGTGCGTCCGCGGGGCGGCGGTGAAACGCACAGCGGCGCTTACCGGGTTCACGGCATCTTCGCGACCGGCGTGCACGACATCGACGCCTACTGGAGCGAGATCCCGATCCAAGCCGCGCGGGAGCTGACGGGCAGCGAACAGGCGGCGACGTCGCTGGCTGTCTTTCTCGACAACGTCGCCGAAACGACGCCTGCCAAAGCGCAGCTTCAGACCGCGCTCGCGGGCGAGCACGTCGAGGTGCTGAGCTGGATGCAAGCCGCACCCGATCTCTACTCGTTCATCGTCGTCGATCAGGGGGGCCTCTACGCGATGATGGGCATCTTGTTCGTCGTAGTTGCCGCCGGCATCTTGAACACGCTGCTGATGGGGGTCATGGAGCGAACCGGCGAATTTGGCTTGTTACTTGCGGTGGGCGCGACCCCGCGCCGCGTGGTGGCCATCGTCTTGGCCGAGGCTGCGATCTTGGGAGCGGTAGCTGTCGGAGCCGGCTTGGCGCTTGGCCTGACCGTGAACCACTACTTTTCGACGACCGGGATTGATCTGAGCGGCATGACTGGCGAAGGTTACGAAACGAGCGGCGTACTCTTGCCGACGCATTTCTACGCGCACCTTTACCCGGCCAAGCTGGTGTGGAGCGCCGTACTAATCGTCGGCTTGGTGCTGCTTGGCGCCTGTTATCCGGCGTTGAGAGCCGGGCGACTACAACCCGTGGAGGCTATCCGTCATGAATGAAGCGAAGCAGCCGCTTGCGGTCGAGGCGGCGAAGCTGTGTAAGACTTACCGCCAGGGCCAGCTTGCCGTACACGCGCTGAGCGACGTCGACCTGCGCATCGAAGCTGCGGAGCTGGTGGTGCTGGCGGGCCCGTCCGGGTCCGGCAAATCCACGCTCCTCAACCTCATCGGCGCGCTGGACCGCCCGAGCTCCGGCGAGATCAAGGTTGGCGGGCGCAACATCGGCACTCTGAGCGCCGCCGAACGCGCAGCGCTGCGCCGGGATCACGTTGGCTTCGTATTTCAAGCGTACAACCTGCTGCCGGTGCTCAGTGCGCTCGAAAACGCCGAGCTGGTCTTGGAGCTCCAGGGGCTGCCGCGGGCTCAGTGCCAAAAGCGCGCTCAAGAGGTGCTGCGCTCGGTCGGCCTTGGCGAAATGTTCGGGCGTAGGCCCAGCGAGCTCAGCGGTGGTCAACAGCAACGTGTGGCCGTGGCCCGCGCGATTGCTTCTGCCCGCACCCTCGTACTGGCGGACGAGCCCACCGCCAATCTCGACAGTAAGGCAGCGGAGTCGTTACTCGATATGATGGTAGAGCTCAACCAGCGTGAAGGCCTCACGTTCCTGTTCAGCAGTCACGACCCGCGCGTGGTGGCGCGTGCGCGGCGCGTCATCCACCTCGAAGATGGTCACATCGTGGCCGACGAGGTCGTGCGGTGAAACGCGCTGCAGCATGCCTCCTGCTGCTACTTTCCGCACGGGCTCGCGCCGCCGTCGTCTCCGAAGATGCTCTAGCGGGCGACTCGTTTGCCGTTGGCGGTAGCGCCCGCACTTACAACTTGGTGCTTCGGGGCGGGCCGCTATCGTCTCCCTCGGCCCCGGCGGACAGCGACCCGGCGGCGGTCTCCAGCATCTACCTCCGGCCCGAGCTCGAGCTCAAGCGTGGCTTCGGGCTAGACTTCGTGCTGCACGACGAGCTCGCATCGACGACCAGCTCGGTGCCGACCGGGTCGCTCATGGGCTCGCTGTCGCTCGGCCAGGGCCGACAGGCGCCCGTTTGGTTGCCCCTACAATGGTCGCTGGCGAATCGGGATACCTATCAGCTAGAGGACCGAATCGCCTGGCTTTATGCCCGCTACCACGCCGGCTCACTGAGCCTGACCCTCGGGCGCCAGCCCGTTACGATCGGTCGCGGTCAAATTTGGACGCCGGAGGATCTGATCGCGCCGTTCTCTCCGCTGCAGATCGACACTCAGTTCAAGCCGGGGGCCGATGCCGCGCGCCTCGATTGGGACGCAGGCGAGGCTCTCAGTGTGATGGTCGTCGGGGCCGCCGCGAACGACAACGACTCAGCTTTGCTTTCGCGAGCCGAGCTGCGAGGCGCCAATCTGCGGCTTGGCGTTCTGCTCGGTGACGTCCGGCAAGACGGCGTGGCGGGGTTGGACCTGTTCGTCGATCTCGGCGCTGGCACCGACCTGCACGGCGAAGGCACAGTGACTTGGGTCGGCAGCGCTGAGCGTCGACCTTGGGGGCGGCGTGCCTTCAGCCGGGCAGTCTTCGGCACAACCAGTGAGCTTTCCAGCAAGCTGCACGTCACTGCCGAGGCTTATTTCAACGGCGCCGGTGCGCGCGAGCCCGCTGACTACGTAGAAGAGCTGTCCAGTCGTCGCCTGAGCGTCGGCGAAGTCTATAACCTTGGCCGAATTTACGCGGGGTTCGCCGCGCAATCGCAGCTCCATCCGCTACTTTCCGCCGACCTGTCAGTGATCGCCAACTTGCAGGACCCAAGCGCCATCGTGGCACCGGTGCTCCACTACAGCCTCGCTGAGAACGCCTCGATCGTGGCCGGCGCTTTCATCCCGGTGGGCCGCCCTCCGCACTACTCGACCGGCATCACCGCGCGCAGTGAGTTCGGATTGTATCCTCAAATGTACCACGTGGACGCGAAGCTCTGGCTCTAGGGCCCGCGCTGTCGGCGAACCCTCGGCAAGGAACCGGGCCGACAGCGCGGCTACGAACGCGACCTACGCTGCCTGCGGATCGAGGCTAGCGCCAACCTGGGACGAGCCCATCGGCGCAGCCCGCGTCTGCTCGCGTTTCCGCATCATGAAGTAGACGATCGGCACCGTCATGCGCGAGAGCAGGAGCGACGCCACTTCGCCGGCCATGAGTGAGATGGCGAGGCCTTGAAAGATGGGATCGAACAGAATCACGGCAGCGCCGACCACCACCGCCGCTGCGGTCAGCACCATGGGTCGGAAGCGGATTGCGCCGGCGTCGACCACAGCTTGCTCGAGCGGCGCACCCTCCGCCAAGCGTTGCTCGATGAAGTCCACGAGGATGATCGAGTTACGGACGACGATGCCGGCGCCGGCGATGAAGCCGATCATCGAGGTGGCGCTGAAGAACGCGCCGAGCAGGCCGTGGGCGGGCAAGATGCCGACGAGTGAGAACGGGATAGCCGACATGATGACGAGGGGAGTCTTGAACGACTTGAACCAGGCCACGTTGAGCACGTAGATGAGGACGAGAACGAACGCGAAGGCGAGGCCGAGGTCACGGAACACCTCGTAGGTGATGTGCCATTCGCCATCCCACTTCATCGCCAATTTGTCCGAGAAGAACGGCTGCGAGGCGGTGCGCTGCTCGAGCCGGTAGCCTTCGGGCAGCGCGAGATTGTCCAGCTTGGGTCCGAGCGCCTGGATGGCGTAGACCGGGCTTTCGATCTGGCCGGCGACGTCGGCCGTCACGTAGACGACCGGCATCAGGTTCTTGTGGTAGATGCTCTTGTCTTCGGTCGCGCCCACGGGGTGAACCAGCTCACCGATGCTGACGGCGTTGCCGTCTCGGCCAGTCAGCTTCAGGCCTTGCAAGCGCTCGAGATCGGAGCGAGTGGCGCGGTCCAGCTGGACGACGATGGGGATGTCGACTTTTTCGCGCTCATCGTGGAGCAAGCCGTTCGACTCACCGAACGCAGCCAGCCGCAGCGCGCGCACGATCTCGGCCTCGCTGACGCCGCTGATGGCCGCCTTTTCTTTGTCGACCACGAAGCGGTTCTTCGGCTGGTCGTCTTCCACGTACCAGTCGACGTCGACGACTCCCGCTGTGCGGTCCATGATGTCGCGTACTTGGTGGGCGACTTCGATCTGGCGCTCGTAATCAGGGCCGTAAATCTCGGCCACCAAGGTCTCCAGCACGGGCGGTCCTGGTGGAACCTCGGCGAGCTTGATGCGCGCCCCCGTGCTTCGAGCGATCGGCAGCAGCGCGTCGCGCACACGCTTGGCGATGGCATGACTTTGGGCCTTGCGATCCCCGCGATCCACGAGGTTGACCTGGATGTCCGCGACATTCGAGCCCTGGCGGAGGAAGTAGTGCCGCACCAGGCCGTTGAAGTTGTAGGGGCCAGACGTGCCGACGTAGGTTTGGTAGTTCGTGACCTCCGGCTGGGCGCGCACGACATCGGCGACCAGCTGGGCGACATGGTCGGTGCCCTCCAACGTGGTGCCCTCGGGCATGTCGATGACCACTTGAAATTCGCTCTTGTTGTCGAAGGGCAGCATCTTCACGCGCACCCATTTGACGGCGACGAGCGACATGGCTCCCAGGAGCAGCACGACAACGGTCGCGAGGAATGCATACCGCACACGCGCGACGCGCAGCAGCTTGCTCATCACCCGGCGGTAAACGAGCGTCATCTTCCCTTCGCGGGCCTCGTCGCCATGCTCCCCGCCGCAGTGCATGAAACGTATCGTCGCCCAGGGCGTGACGACGAAGGCGACCAGGAGTGAGAACACCATCGCCGCCGTCGCGCCGATGGGGATGGGGCGCATGTACGGACCCATCAAGCCACCGACGAAGGCCATCGGCAGAATCGCCGCGATCACCGTCATGGTCGCCAGGATCGTGGGGTTACCGACCTCGTCCACCGCTCGAATGGCGATCTCGGTGGCGGAGCGCCCGCGGTTCTCCGGCAGTCGACAATGGCGCGTGATGTTCTCGACGACCACGATGGCGTCGTCGACCAGGATGCCGATGGAGAAGATCAGGGCGAAGAGCGTGATGCGATTGAGGGTGTAGCCGTAGGCGTAAATCACGGCCAAGGTCAGCGCGAGCGTGGCCGGAATGGCGAGCATGACGATGCCGGACTCGCGTCGCCCGAGCGCGAGCCAGATCAGAAAGCCGACGCTCACCACCGCAATCGCCATGTGCTCGAGCAGCTCGTTGCTCTTGTCCGCTGCGGTGGCACCATAGTCCCTCGTGACGCTGACTTGGACGTCGCCGGGGACGAGCGTCCCTTCGAGCGAGCGCACCTTGCGCATCACGTCGCCGACCACTTCTACGGCGTTGAGCCCCTTGTGCTTGGCCACGGAGATCGTGACGGCTGGAGACGGTGCCGAGACGGCGTCGCGCGCGGCGCCCTCCGCCGCCGCGCCGCCTCCGAAACGCACGTAGCTCGATGGCTCCGCAGGGCCGTCCACGACGGATGCCAGATCGCGGACGAACACGGGTCGACCGGTGGCGACGGCGACGACCACGTCGCCGACGTCCTTGGCATTGGTCAGCACCGTGCCGGTCTCGAGCAAGAGCTCGCGGTCCCGCGCCGCGACGGCCCCGGCCGGCAAGCGTTGGTTTGCGGCTTCGAGGGCGCTCGCCACGGCCAGCGGCGAGACGCTCCGGGCCGCCATCTTTTCGGGGTCGAGCAACACGCGCACCTGCCGGCGCTCGCCGCCCGTCAGAGTTACCTCGCTCACCCCCGGCACCTGCTTGATCTGCTCTTCGAGCTCAGCCGCGACGCGACGGAGCTCGAACCCCGAGTAGCGCTTGCTCCAGAGCGTGAGCGCCAACACCGGCACGTCGTCGATGGAGCGCGGCTTGATCAGCGGAGCGGATGCGCCCGGGGGGACGACATCGGTATGGGCCGCTAGCTTCTGCTGGAGCCGCACCATGGAGCGCTCTTCGTCTTCCCCCACCTTGAAGCGGACGATGACGCTGGCCAGGCCCGGGCTCGAAGTCGAGTAGAGGTATTCGACGCCGGGGATTTCCCAGAGCAAGCGCTCCATCGGCTTGGTGATGCGCTGCTCGACCTCTTTGGCGGAGGCGCCGGGCATGCGCACGAACACGTCGCTCATCGGCACGATGATCTGCGGTTCCTCTTCGCGCGGCAGCTTCCACACCGCGAGCGCGCCCAGGAGCACGGAGGCCACCAGCAAGAGCGGCGTGAGCTTGGAATGAATGAAGGCTTTGGCGAGCCGACCCGCCGGACCCAGCTTGCCGGTGCTCACGGCAGCTCCGTGAAGCGGACGCCGTCGGCAACGGCCGGTGAGGGCGAGGCGACGACGCGCTCGCCAGCCGCCAATCCGGAGAGCACTTCCGTCCAATCCCCCTGCGTTTCACCCAGTGTGACCATGCGCAGGCGAAGGTGGTCACCTTCGGCGACGAAGAGGCGGTCGAGCGCGCCGCTACGGGTGATCGCGGAAGTGGGAACGACCAGCGGGGTCTTGCGGCCGACCCGAAAGCTCACCCGCGCGAACATGCCGGGCCTCAGACCCACCAGCTCCGACGGCAAATCGACTTTCACCAGGAATGCCCGCGAGCCGACGTCGACGGTGGGGACGATCTCGCCGACTTGCCCGACCACGGGTTTGCCAACCGCCTCGATGTCGACCGTGACGGTGTCGCCCAGCGTGACACTCGACGCACGGGACTCTTCGACCGGCGCTTCGACCAAAACTCGCCCTTCTTGCTCGAGCACCAATAGGGGCATGCCCGGTGAAGCGAGGCCGCCGGGCTCGACCCGACGCTCGATGACCTGGCCCGCAAACGGGGCGACGATGCGCGAGTAGTCGAGCGCGGCCTGAGCTTCGCCGATCTCGGCCTTGGCTTGGGAGATTCGTGAGCCTGACATTCGGAGACGCGCGCGCGCCATCTCGGCCTGGGCCGTGGCGGCCTGAAGCCGCGCTTGCGCTTCGTCCAATTCTTGCTGGGATACGGCTTGTGTGGCGTGCAGGGCGGCGATGCGTGCGTGCGTCGTCTGCGCGATTCTCAGCGCCGCCTCCGCGGCGACCACGGCGTTTTCTGCTTCCGTACGCGCGTCCATCGACTGGTCGAGCCCGGCGTGGGCGCGCCGCACGCTCGCGCTCGAGTCGTTGGCCTCGAGCACGGCCAAGACTTGACCCAGCTTGACACGGTCGCCCGCGCGCACGTCCACCGAGCGGACATAGCCTACCGTCTTGCTCGTGAGCACGGCCGTAGTGCGGCCGCGCACGGTGCCGCTCGTGCGATACAAGGCGTCGAGCGGCTCCTCGTGAGCCGTCGCGAGCTTGACGGATATCGGCTGACCAACCGAGCCAGTACTCGTGCCCTCGGGCTTATTGCAACCAACGAGCGCCGTAGCGGCGAGGACGAACAGCGGGAAAATCGAACGAAACATGGGAACTTTGGCCAGTGGGAGCCAGCCGGTTGGAAAAGGGTTCGCGCTCACCGAGGAGCCGACTGACTCGAGCCCAAGCCGATTCCAACGCAACCGCTGTGCCAGCGTCGGAAATCGCGCCGGCCCTGCGCCGCGGTGGCGTTGCGGCGGTTCGTCCAGGCGAAACGTTTGCGCGGGGACGCAGCGGTTGCAGCGGCACTCTTGCGCCCTCGCGAACCCTGCGGCCCGCGCGTGGCTCTCACGGGTACACACCATGAACGTCGAATCCGCGATCCGCCTCCTGGCCGGCAGCCTGATCCTGATCAGCCTTGCCCTCTTCTATTTCGTCAGCCCGTGGTGGTTGCTCCTCACCGCTTTCGTCGGGCTCAACCTGGCGCAGTCTTCGCTCAGCGGCTTCTGCCCCGCCGAAATGATCCTCAAACGCCTGGGCGTCGGCGGCAGTTGCTGTGCCGCGCGCGGCGAAACGTGACTTGGCCTCGAACATGCTTCAGAACCCTTTGCCCGCCTTTAGGCTCTCACCAGGACAGAGGAACGCCATGAGCAACCCCGAACCCCAGGAACAGGCCCATCGCGGCACTTGGCGTCCGCTCAGCATCAGCTTCGATGAGGCGACTGAACACCTTCCTCGAGCGCTCCAGGCCGAAGGCTTCGGCGTCATCACGCAGATCGACCTCCAGCAGACGTTCAAGGCCAAACTGGGGGCCGATTACCGCAGGTATCGGATCTTCGGCGCCTGTAATCCGGCGTTCGCGCTCAAAGCCGTGGAGGTCGATCCGCGCGCGGGTCTGCTTTTACCGTGCAACGTCGTGCTCTTCGAGCGTGACGACGGCGTCGCCATGCTCGGGGTCATTGATCCGGTGCAGCAGCTCAACGCACCGCCGGGTCCACTCGCGGAGCTTGCTCACGAGATTGGCGCGCGACTCACTCGGGTTGGCCAGAGCCTGGCCGGCTTGCAACATCTAGGAGGAATTGGATGATTTGGCGCATCGTGCTGTTCGTGGTCGGGGGCGCCGCCCTCGGCTTTGGGTACCAGCGACTGATCGGCTGCCGCACCGGCACCTGCGCCATCACCTCGAACCCGTACATCGCGACTCTGTACGGAGCGTTGCTCGGCTATGTCATGTCCGGGGGTGCACGCTAGCGCTGGCGTGAGTGTTGCAATGGCTTGCCCCGATGCTTTCGCGACGGCAGGCACGTAAGACCGTTGGCAACGTGGCAGCGTTACACTCACCGCCGTCTGCCGGGCTCACTCGGGCCGAGGTGGAGGCTCGCCGGGCCGAGCACGGCTACAACGAAGTGGTCGAAAAGAAGGAGCACTCACTCCGGATCTTTCTCGGCAAGTTTTGGGGACTGTCGGCGTGGATGCTCGAGCTCATCATGGTGCTTTCGGCGGTGCTCGGGAAGTATTCCGATCTCGCGGTCGTGGGCGGCCTGCTCGTCGTCAATGCCGTGCTGAGCTTCACTCAGGAGCATCGAGCTGCGGGGGCCGTCGAGGCGCTGCGCCGCCGCCTGCGAGTCAATGCGCGGGTGCTGCGTGACGCGAGCTGGCAGGTCGAGCCGGCGCGAGAGCTCGTTCCCGGCGATATCGTGCGCGTGCGCTCCGGGGATATCGTCCCGGCCGACGTCGAGCTGCTCGAAGGCTCACTGACCGTCGACCAGTCCGCGCTCACCGGAGAGTCGAAAGACGTGGAGAAGGCTCCGGGCGAAGTGCTCGCGTCCGGCGCGATCGTGCGCCGTGGCGAGGGTACCGGCGAGGTCTTGCTGATCGGCGCGAAGACCTATTTCGGCCGCACCACCGAGCTCGTTCAGCAAGCGCGACCAAAACTGCACATCGAAGCGGTCGTGGCCAAGGTCGTTCGCGCGCTCTTCGTCATCGTCGGGGCGCTGCTGGCAGTCGTGCTCGCCCTATCCTTGCTGCGTGGAGCGCCGCTGCTCGAGATGATTCCGCTCCTGCTCGTACTGCTCATGAGCGCCGTGCCGGTTGCGCTGCCGGTCATGTTCACGGTCAGCATGGCCGTTGGTTCGAAGGAGCTGGCGAAGCGCGGGGTGTTGGTCACGCGCCTCAGCGCCGCCGAGGACGCCGCGACGATGGACGTGTTGTGCGTCGACAAGACCGGCACGATCACGATGAATCAATTGGCGGTCACCGGCGTCATCCCGCTCGAAAACGCGACGGAAGCCGAAGTCCTGTTCGCGGGCGCGCTCGCGTCGGAAGAAGCCAATCAAGATCCGATCGATCTTGCGTTCCTGGCGGCCGCGAAAGCCCGGCATGTCTTCGACGGCGTTCCCCGCGCTACGCCGGTCTCGTTCACGCCGTTCGACGCCAAGACCCGAAGAACCGAAGCCGTCGTCGAGCAGAGCGGCCAACGACTGCGGATGATGAAAGGCGCGCTGCGCACCATCGCCGAGGCCTGCGGGCAGAGCTCGGCGGAGATTCAGGCGCTCGAGGAACGAGTCAGCGACTCGGCGCTGAAGGGCTACCGCACGCTCGCGGTGGCGCGTGGCCCCGAGTCTGGCGGTCTCACCTTGCTAGGTCTGGTGACCCTGTACGATCCACCTCGGCCCGACGCCAAGCAGCTGATCGGCTTGCTTCGCGGTCTTGGCGTCGCGGTCAAGATGCTCACCGGTGACGCGGTCGCGGTCGCGAGCGAGATCGCGCGCGGCGTCGGGTTACCCAACATCGAGCGCGTGGCCGATCTCAAAGCCGCAAGTGCCGAGCCCGGCAACCAAGCGGTTGATCTTTTGGCCGGCGCCGATGGTTTCGCCGAGGTCTATCCCGAGGACAAGTACAATGTGGTGCAGCACCTTCAGGCTGCCGGGCATGTCACGGGCATGACCGGAGACGGCGTCAACGACGCACCTGCGCTGCGCCAAGCTGAAGTCGGCATCGCGGTGAGCACCGCCACCGACGTCGCGAAGGCTGCCGCCAGCGTAGTCCTGACCGAGCCGGGATTGACCAACATCATTGCGTTGGTCGAACAGGGGCGGACGATCTACCAGCGCATTCTGACGTGGGTGATCAACAAAATCAGCCGCACCATTCTCAAAGCAGCGTTCGTGGCCATCGCATTCGTGGTCACCGGCAAGTTCGTCGTCTCGGCATTCGCGATGTTGCTGCTGGTGTTCATGACGGACTTCGCGAAGATCGCGCTGTCCACCGATCACGTGCGGCCGTCGTCGCTGCCCGAGAGCTGGAACATCAACGGCTTCGTCCGCGTGTCGGTCGTGCTGGGGGTTGCGATGGTGGCGGAGGCGCTGGGCATATTGTGGCTTGGCTGGTCGTACTTCGGCCTGGCGACGAACGACGCGGCCCTCTACACGTTCAGTTTCCTGACACTGCTCTACTTCGCGGCATTTTCCATCGTTTCAGCGCGGGAACGTCGTCGCTTTTGGGCGACGTGGCCCAGCAAGATCTTAGGGGCGGCCCTCGGGGCCGACGTACTCGTGGGCACTATCCTGACATCGGTGGGCTTGCCGGGCCTCATGCCGTTACCCTGGTGGCAGACGCTCGCGATCTTCGTCTTGGCGATGGTTTCCTGCCTGGGTGTGAATGACACCCTGAAGGTGGCTCTGCTCGAATCATGGGTTCGCAGATGAGCTCGCGCGGGCAACAAGAAGGGCGCGCCCGTAGCGCGTCGCTAAGTTTTAACGGATCGGTGCTGGTGCGGGCACGACAGCACGTCGAGTGAAGCTTCCGAGCCCTTGCAGACATCGGTCTGTCAATTGGCGGCAAGGAAATCTCTCAACACTCGAAAGCTCAAGCGCGCATGAAATCTTTCAACACATTTCGGCAGCACGTTCAAAACGCCCTAAGCCTCACATTGCTCAGTAGCGCCGTGTGCTGCGTAGGTGGTGTCGGCTGCAGCAGTGATCCGGCTGCAAGCGGTGACGGCAGCTCGGGCAGTGCCGGCACGGTCGCTACCGCCGGCTCCGGTAGCGGCGGCACCAATCCTACCGGCGGAGTAGGCGGGAGCAGCGCACAGGCAGGCACCGCAGCCGGCGGCATCACACAAGGCGGTAGCGCACAGGGCGGTAGTGCTCAGGGCGGCACTGCTCAGGGCGGCACTGCTCAGGGCGGCAGCGCTGCGGGCGGCGCCGCTGCCGGTGGGACGTCGCCGACGACGGGAGGAGGCGGCGCCAGCGCGGCAGGCACTTCTGGCGGCGGCCAGGCAGGCGGCGCGGCGACCGACACCTGGGACAGCTACGCCAAGAGCTTCACGGCAACCTACTGCGTCTCTTGCCACAACGACGACAACGCGGGCACCGCGACGCGCGACTACCACATGCTCGCGGCAGTGAAGGCCGAGAGCGTGAAGATTGCGTGCGGAGTGAGCAAGTCGCAGGCGGATTGGAGCGCCCGCGGATGTACCGGCGGTCCAGCCGCGCGTCAGTTCCCCGCCGGCGGGGGCGCAAAGCCGATGGACGCCGAACGCGACCGATTCATCAAGTGGATCGACGCCGGTATGCCGTAACTCACAGTCAGGTCAACCGACGTGGGACTCTGGCGTCGGCTTGGAATGCGCTCCCCAGCGGCGGGACCTTCTTCGTCTGTCACCTCAGACCCCGGCAGTGCTCGTCCCGAGTCACTAGACGAGTCAGGGCCGAGAGCTGTCGTCAGCGCGCCGTTCGTCGTTCCCACGTTCGAGCAGATCTACACGGAAACGTTTCGCGCCGTTTGGCGCATGGTGCGTCGGATGGGCGTCGTCGACACGTTCGTCGATGACGTGGTGCAGGAGGTTTTCGTCGTCGTCTACCGAAAGCTGCCCCAGTTCAACGGGGGCAGCAGCGTCACCACTTGGGTGCTCGCGATCACGACGGGAATCGTGCGCAACTATCGCCGCGCTTGGCGACGAAAGGGCGCTGGCTACGCCCTCGCCACCGTCGTGGGCGACCCTGACTTGATTTCGGATGCATCGCTCGATCCCCAGGAGCAGCTGAGTCGCTCGGAGGCTGGGAAGCTCGTTCAGCAGCTGCTCGACGCGATGGACGATGAGAAGGCTTCCCTGTTCATCCTGGTGGAGATTGAAGGGTTGACGGTAGCCGAGGTGGCGCGGGCGCTCGGCCAGAACGTCCAGACCGTCTACTCCCGGCTATCAGCCGCTCGAAAAGAGTTCGAGCGAGGCGTACGGCGTCTCCAAGGGCTCGAGCGGCGGTGATGAGCGCGCGCGCGAGCCCCAAACCAGGTCAAGGCTTCGCTGGCGGCTTTGCGCCCAGCGCCTGATGGCAGGCGCCGCACGTCGTCAGGAACTGTCCGTAGCTGCTCGTCCATTTGGTCGCGTCGCGATCCAAGCGAGCCTTCTCGGCGATGTCGTGCACGTTCTGACCGAGTTTCTTGGTGTCTTGCGGCGCGCTACGCGGGCCAGTGGCTGCCTCGGGCAAGAGCGGCGCGTCGGCCATCACCTCGCTCGCCTGGCGCCACGCCTCTTCCGAGGGCGTCGCCAGGGCGTCCCACATCCTTGCCGCCGCCCATTGGTGCCGGGCCATGTGCAATGCGGCGCCGGAGCCCTCCGCAGGGGGTGCCCCGACTACCAGTTTTGGACCGCCGAGCTGCGCGTGACAGCCGCCGCAGGCAGCCGCTGTCTCGGCAACGGCCGCGCTGGCGGTTGCCAAGTCTTGAGCATCGAGCGCCTTCTTCGCGGCCTCCTGCAGACGTTTCACGTGCGGTTGCCACGTCGCGGGCAAAGTGCTGGTTAGCTCGTGCTCGGCCATCCATTGCGCGTCCTTGCGGAGCGCCGGGAGGTCGTTCGCGATGACGGCGTCCCGCATCTTCACGGCGTGGCTAAAATGGTCGCGCATGTGCTCGGCCACCCCCGGAGTCGCAGCGCCTGCAGACGGAGGCGCGGCCGTGGACGGCGACGATGGTGTTGCCGAAGCAACCACCGACTCCTTCGCGGGCGTGCCCGCGGTGGGCGCGGACTTGTCGCAAGCGGCGCAGGGGATGAGGCATAGTAGGGCGGCGGCGAGCCGGTGGCTCTGACGCATGTTCTCTGGCTCCTTGATTGAGGCTCGGTCTCGAGGGGTAGGTCTTCCTTGGCAACGCAACATGCGGGCCACGCCGAGGTGCGGAACCCATCATCGTGATCGATGAGCATCGCGTGATGCCGGCGGCGCAAGGGTTGCGCGTTGGCGTTGTGGCTGCGCAAAACGGGGTGCGCATCGAATCCTAGGCGTGGCACTTGAAGCGAGCGCAGCTACGTCGCCGGGCTCAGCTCGGCGGCCTGTTCTTGGGCTTCGAGCCGTGCAAATCGACTTCATCGACGTCGGGTGGATCGATGCAAAACCACTGCACGGCAAGCGTGCCAACGCTGAGCAGAACGGCGAAACCCGCAATCAGGTAGCCGTTCGTGATTCCCAGAAGGCCGGCGATCGTGAACGTCACGAGCGCTGCGGTCATGAGCTTCCAGTGGTGGCCCGGAGTCTGAGGCAAGCGGGGTAGGTGAAATCTACGCATCATGTCCGACTCCAAGCAATTGGGGTGCCAGAGTGCGGACGACGACGCATCTCGAACGAGGGTCCAGAAGTTGCTGGCGATTGCCGCCTTCGCGGAACGCGGAGCGCGTTGATTCGCGGGCGAACGACCATCGACGTCACGCCAACCACTCGGGAACCAGCAGCAGTGCCAGGCCCAGAGCCAGCATCACGACGCCGCTCGTGAGCTTCAGCCACCGTCCCACCGTTTCGCTCAGCCGGCGCCGACTCAGCGTCACGACTGCAATGCTGACGACCAGCGCGTCGTCGGCGACATAAGCGAGGTTGTACAGGCCCAGGTAGCCCGCCCGCGCCCAAGGCGATAGCTCCAGCCGAGCGAGCACCGACGTGTAAACTGCTGGAAAACCAGCGGTGCACAAGAGCTCGACGAAGTTTACAAGCACCGCCAACACCGCCACCCCGAGCGCCGAGGCGGCGAGTGTGTCGGCCCGCAGCACTCGCCTGACGCGCGCGTAGATTCCCGGCTTTGCACTGGCCGGGATGGTCAGGGAAGGGCCGCTCTGGAACGTAAAGAAGTCCTTCACGTTCAGCGCTCCGACGCCGAGCGCGAGCACGCCGAGCACGAGCTGAACGGCCCGGGAAACCCCGATGAGCAGGAAGGCATTCAGCCATGCAGCCATGAACGCGTAGTACACGAGCCCGCTCGCGAGCACGAAGGTACCGCCAGTCACCGCCAGGCGCTTGCGATCGCGCTGCCCGGCAAGCATGGCCAGCAGAAACAAAAGAACCCACATCGCGCAGGGGTTGAAGCCGTCGAGCAACCCGAGCGCGAGCGTGAACAATGGTAGCCCGAGCCGAGAGAGCGAGAGCGGCCCGAAGAGCTTGGTGTCAACCTCGACCGCCTCCTTGGCGGGCTCCGCGCACGGAGCCTGCTGTTCATCGATTCCACAGCTGTCGGGCAGCGCTTCCGCGTCGGAAACGCTGTCTGCGGTCCGTCCTGCGTCCAGCAAGGCCTCGAGCCGCTTGCCGCTCGTCTCGGCATCCGCGAACCCGACCAGCACCTGCCCTCTCACCACGAACGTGGGGACCCCAGCCACGCTGATCCCCGCCTTCGACAGCCGCTCTTCGAGCTCGCGACGGGCGTCACGATCCGTGTCGATGGGCCGCTCGACGACCCGAAGCTCTGCCCGCTTTTGGGAAAGGGCGCTCAGAAATGCCTTCGCCTCGCTGCAGCGCGGACAACCGCGGCGCGTGAAGAGCTCGACCACGACCGGGGCGGATGCTGCTGTTGCAGCCGTCGGCTCGGGGGCAGCGAGACAGATCAACGGCCTTAGGCATGACCACAGCGCGAGGGCCAGCGCGAGCATCCACGACAGACTCTGCGAGCGCACCCCGGTCAGGCAATCTTCACGAGCTCGGGTGACGCGCATGCCAGGCGGGCTGCACGGAGTGTGCCGCCTACTGTAGGGGCCCACCCCGCGCGCACGTCTTGCGCCTTCACCCGTTGACGCTGGCGGCTTGCGCGTCACCTCGGCGCTTTGAGCGCAGCGCTTCGCGAAAGACTCGGCAACGAATGCGGGCGGCCTGGAACTTGCTCGAGTGGGGACTCGATCCACAAGGAGAATTGAGCATGACCATTCGTTACCTCCCTGCCGCTGTTTGTGCGCTGACACTCTCGGCCCTCGCGTGTTCGCGCCAAGCCGAGTCCCGAGCCCCGAGCGAAGCTCCGCCGCTGACGCCCGCGGCTGGCGCGGCAACGCCTACCAGCCGCGCCGCGAACCGCCCGCGATGCGGCGAACACTTCAAAGCATTCGACGAAGACGACGATGGCCGCATCTCACGGGCTGAATTCGATGCGCAGCCACACGCGCATCCGGATCCGGCTGCCGTCTTCCGCGCGCGCGACCGCGACGCCGACGGCAGCCTAACCGAGGCCGAGCTCTGCTCCGGCTTCCGTGGCGCTCCTGCTAGCGACGCTGCTCCGGGGCCTGGCCAGGGCATGGGCCCCGGCGCTGCAGGCCCGCGAAGCGGCGCGCCGATGCGGCATCATCGCGCACCCGGCCCGATGATGGGAGCGCGTTGTGAGGGTCACTTCGACGCCTTCGATGCCGACCATGACGGAAAGCTGAGCCCGGACGAGTTTGCGGCTTGGCCGCACGCCCACGGCGACGCCGACACCCTCTTCGCCGAGCGAGACCTCGATCACGACGGAACCATCACGCGCGAGGAGTTTTGCTCGGCCTGGAAGCGGTAGCGGCGACGCCGGGAGATTCGACGGAGGCGTTCAGGGCATCACGCGTTCCCAGCGGAAGGGCCCGAAAGCGTTCGGGCCCTCCGGAGCGTTGGCGCGTGGGTCCACGGTGAGCCGCAACCATTCGAGCGGAACGGTGCTGCCGTGTACCACGATGCGATGGAAGTTGGGCACGTCGTAGCCGGGGTGCATGTAGCTCAGGGCGTCGGCTGCAGACAGCGGATTGTGCGACAGGTACTCGTGAGAGTCGCCGTTCAACATCAACACGGGCTTACCGAATGCCAGGGTACGCTCGGCGATTTCTCGGACGAAGGGCTCGAACGCCGCTTGGTGCGCGGCGCCTTTTTCCGGATCCCACATGTCGGCCTGCGCCTGAATGACGAGGCCCTTGGCGTGGGTGATTTTGGCCAACGCGAACGCGGTTTCGAGCCAGCGCAGGTCGGCACCGGTGCGCTCTTCGACCTCTTGCGCTTGCTCGGCGCTTTGCGAGGGCGCTCCATACCAGACGTCGGTATCGTTGTTGGACCCGCCGGGTAGGTTGATGCTCACGAACAGCACGTCGGACTCTTCGAACAAGACGTTCTCGACGTACTTGGCGTCGGAGGGGTGTTGCGGGTGGAACACCTGAGCCTGAGAAAGCACGCGCTTTCGAGCGCCGAGCGTCTGCCCGGGTCGAGAGAAGAAGATCGAGCGCAACAGGTCGAGGTTCTTCACCGGGTTGCCGTTCGCGTAGTCGACGGGATTGCCGCTCGCGTCGAGGACGTAGTCGATCTGCCCCGTGGCGGCGTTGTACTTTCCGCCACCCTCCGCCGTCTTCTGGCAATCGGTCCACTCGTTGTCGCCGGGCGTGTACACGAGCGGATCCTTGAAACGAGTCCACAGGTCGTAAATGGACCGATTGTAGGCCTCCGTGCAGTACTGCTTGCCGGAGTGGATGTCTCCGACGTGCATCACCAGGCTCACGTCCGGATCGGCGTTGATGGCGTCGATGAAGGCAGGGCTGGCCGCGAATTCTGCGGTATCGGTGGGGCTCGTCCCGTAAGGAGCGTCACCGTAGACGGCGATGGTGGTTGGCTTTTTTCCGAACGGTCCGAAGCCGCCGTCGTGGCCGAAAGCAGCGCCGCCGCTTCCGAGAACGGCCGTAGCCACGGTGACTTGCATTGCCAAATTTCGAACGAGTCTCTTCTGAACGCGCATGGTGCTCCTCGTGGCGTCAGCCCTGGAGCCAACGCAGCTGCTACGAATGGGGGAAGGGCTTAGCAGTTTGCGCCATGCACGACTGTTACAATTGCGCGACTGATTCTTGCCGTCTACTGCAGCGGGTGCTCGACCGTTCTGCTGCGCGACGCGGCTCTCGCGCCGGCTGTCAGCGACGTCGTCGAGCCTGACCAGACGACGCTACTGGCGTCCCACGACTTTCACGGCAACGTCGATGCCCTGCCTCACGCTTTGGGTGACGACGCAGAAGTCTTCGAACGTCGAAAGGCAGCTGGACAGTGACGGATCTTCCGCCGGCAGGCTGGTGTGGAGCGTCACGTCGACTTTTCCGATGCGCAGCCGGCGCGCTTCGTTGCGGACGATCTCGACCTGGACGTCCGCGCTGACGGAGGGGGCGGGGACTTTGGCCTTTTGAAGGCAAAATAGCAGACTGGCGGAGAGGCAATTGCCGATCGCTGCGGCGAGGACGCGCGCGGCGTTGGGCGCCGTGTCGTGCCCGAGCGGTGGTGGCTCGTCGAGCAGGAGCGGCGCGAACTGCTCTTTGTCGAACTTGACTCGAAATTCGAAGCCGTTGATCTGTTCGACGTGGAGCGAGAAGGTGCTCGCGATGGCGCTCACGTTTTGGCGGTCCGAGTGCTGAGGCCGAAGACGCGATACAGCGGGCAGAAGCCCACGATGCCGGTGAAAAGCGGCACGATGCCGACCAGCCCGAGCCACGTGTGCGGCCCGAAAAAGACGAGCGAGAGCAGCACGCTGCCCACTAACACCCTAACGACGCGGTCGATGCTTCCTTCATTTTGATTCATGGCAGACCTCTCTGGTGACTGGTTCGAGAAACTGCAGCGCTACTGGTGCGATTTGAAGATCATGCGCAGCATGCGCAGGTTGATCCAGATGAAGCGGTAGAGTTGGTAAGGAAAGAACGTGCGCCAAAACAGCACCCAACGGCTGGGTTTCATCGCGTACTTGATGGCGTCGCTGGGGGTGCTCATGGGGCATCGCTCCTTCACTCCGGGATCAACCACCAGCCGAAGCGGGCTTTCGCCTTGTAGATGAACATCGAGTGCAAGATGCGCTTGATCCAATGGCCGGCCGAGCCCAGCTCGCCGAACGTGAGACCTAGGTCGCGACCGTGCTGGGGAAACCTCTCGTAGTCGGGGACGACGGGGTACATGGTCATCGACGCTGCGCTGCCGCGCAGGAAGCTCGAGCCGGCCGAGGCAACGCAGGCCGCACCCATGGTGCCCATCGACGCGCGGTGAAGCGGGGCGTCGTCGCCCTTCTCGATGCGGTCGGCGATGCTCATCGCGACGGCGCGCCCCATGATTCCGGACGGCATGCCCGTACGTGGCGGAGCGGGTGCGATGACGGTACCGTTCTTGGTCTTGCGCGGTCGCGACAGCTGATGAGGCGGTGCGAAAGCGATGCCGACGGCAAATACATTGGGGTATCTGGGGCTCTGATAGGTCGAGGGCCAGTCCGTGGCCTTCCAGTCTTCATAGGGTTTCGGTGTGTAGTCGGCGTCGACCTTCATGAACTGGTTGGGCATGAAGACGGTGCTGGAAATGTCGGCGCCGGCTTTGTCGAACGCCTTCAGGCCCACTCCGGTGAAGGGCGGCAGCAGCATGGCAAAGTCGAAGGCCAGCGAGTGCGACTCGCCGTCCAGCGTTTCGTAGAAGACCTGGTTGGGCTCCACCTTTTGGACGTGGGCACCCGTGATCCACTCCACGCCGCGTTCGACGAAAAGCGACTCGGCGAACGCTTTGCTGGGGATGACGTAGCCGCCGCGCTCGAGCTGTAAGCCATCGACGCCGAAGTCGCCGAGCTCGGCTTCGTTCGTCAGCATCACGATGCGGGCGTTGTTGCGCACGCCGGCTCTGCGAATCTCGAACTCGAGGTTGAAGATGTACTCGAAAGCTGCTCCTTCGCAGGTACAGGTTCCGTGACCCGTCCCCACGACGAATGTGAGCTTCTCCCCGTTTTTCATCCGTTCGATACCGGCGGCGAGCTCCTGCGCGGCCTGCTCGGCGTGACCGTAAGTGCAGACGGATAGACTGTTGCCGTCAGGACCGAGCCCCGGGGTTGCGCCGAAGTTCAGCTTCGGTCCGGTCGCGTTGATGAGGTAGTCGTAGCTGATTTCTTCTCGGCTACCTTCCTTGCCGGCTTCGGTCGACTCGATGGTGACGAAGGGCTTGCTCGAGTCAGCGGAGCCCTCCGGATGGATCTCCACCGCACGCGCTTGCCGTAGTGTGATGCCTTGACGGTCGTAGACCGGCTTCAGCTCGAAGGTGACGTCCTCCTTCTTCATGAGGCCGACGCCCACCCAGATATTCGACGGGATCCAGTTCCATTGCCGGTTGGGCGTGACGACGAGCACCTCGTGCTCGCGCGACAGCCTGCGCCGAAGCACGAGCGCGGCGGTGTGTCCGGAAATGCCGGCGCCGAGAATGACTACGCGGGCCATCGTGCCTCCTCGTCGGTGGGTGAATGAACAGCGAGTCGCATACGCCGGAGCAGGCGTGGTGCAAGCACCGAGCCGAGCGACCAACGGCGCTCTGGGGCCGCTATTGGAGCCAGGGCGCGCAAGAGCTGCGTTGGCCGACGAAACGAGCGCAGTTGGTTCACGCGCAACCTGAAGAGCATGGTTTCTCCAGCTTTCAGCGGTTGGAGCCAGGTGGCGCCAGAAGGGTTCGGCCTCCGCAAAAAAGGCGCTAGCGTGACGATGAACGAGCCCCATGGCTGCCGGGCGGTTTCTGTCCTACATGACCCGGAGTGCCGGACGACGACCAACAACTCCTGGAGCGCGCACGCTCGGGCCAGCAAGACGCCTTGGAGCAGCTGCTCGAGCGCCACCAGTCGCAGGTCTATCGCTTCGGCATGAAGATGTGCCGCGATCCCGAGGACGCGAAGGACGTGCTGCAGGACACGCTGCTGAGCGTGGCGCGCAACGTCCGGGACTTTAGAGGTGGCTCTTCGGTCTCGACCTGGCTTTACACGATTGCCCGCAGCTTTTGCGTCAAGAAACGCCGCAAGAGCAAGTTCGCACCGAAAGATGCGCCTTCTTCTCTGGACGGTGACGCCGAGCGTGTCGCAGACCCGGACGCGGCGGCAGACGAAGCTTTGGCCTCCAAGCAGGTCGAGCAAGCGCTCGAGGTGGCAATTGCTTCGCTCGAACCGATGTATCGAGAGGTGCTCTTGCTACGCGATGTCGAAGGACTGACCGCGCCTGAAGTCGCCCGCGTGACCGGAGCTAGCGTTCAAGCAGTCAAGAGCAGACTGCATCGTGCTCGCTTGGCCGTACGCGCGCGCGTTGCTCCGCTCCTCGGCATTCCGACGGATCTGCCCGCCGCGCCCGGCAAGTGCCCGGACGTGCTGGCGCTGTTTTCGTCGCATTTGGAAGGCCAAGTCAGTGCCGAGGTCTGTGCGGAGATGGAGCGGCATATCGACGCTTGTCCGCGCTGCAAGGGGGCCTGCGACTCCCTCAAACACACCCTGAGCCTCTGCCGCACGACGGCGCCGGCTGCACCCATTCCAGCCGCAGTTCAAGCCTCGGTCAAAGTTGCCTTGAGAAACTTCTTGGCTGGCAGCGCCTGAACCCTTTCGCGGCGGCGTGGCTCTCACCGCACGGAGGCTCAATGGCAACCGTGCAAATCACCGAGCAGACCTTCGATCCGACCGTCAAACAGGGCATCGTTCTGCTCGACTTCTGGGCTGCCTGGTGCGGCCCTTGCCGAGCGTTCGCGCCCACCTTCGAAGCCGCGGCGGCGCGTCACCCAGACGTGGTCTTCGGCAAGGTGAACACCGAAGAGGAGCCAGGCCTCGCGGCGGCCTTTGGCATCCGCGCCATTCCGACCTTGGCGGTGCTGCGCGACGGCGTGCTCTTCGCGCTGCAGCCCGGCATGGTGCCGGCGGCTGCGCTCGATGAGCTCGTCAAAAAGGTGCGCGCGCTCGACATGGACGAGGTCCGTAAGAGCATCGAGGCTGCCCAGACGTCGCCTGCTGCTTCTGCAGGCTCAGGGGGCGCGTGATGTGCCGATGCGTCGACTGCCGTGAAACGACCGCGCAGGCGGAGCCGCAGCCCCGAGACAGCGACCGCATGGTGAGGCTAAAGTGATCGAAAAGATGCTGCCTACGCTCCTGATTGTCGCGGTGGTGCTCGGGGCCGGCTACTTCACGTTCATGAAGGGGGGCGACGTGAGCAGCGCACAGGCACGCCAGCTCGTGCAAGCCGGTGCGCGGCTGGTCGACGTGCGCACGCCAGGAGAGTTTGCCGCAGGGCACATCCCCGGCGCGATCAACATCCCCGTTCAACAGCTGGATGCTCGCATGAGCGAGCTGCAGCCCAAAAATACGGGGGTAGTCGTTTACTGCCGGAGTGGTCATCGCAGCGGCAATGCCGCCCGTATGCTCAAGAGCGCGGGCTTCGTGGACGTTCACGATTTGGGACCGATGAGCCGCTGGTAGCGCCGCGACGGCTCACCGCTGCTGCCGAGACTTCGGCAAGACCGCGGAACCCGGGGTCGGCATGCCAACTTTGCGCGTCCGCCAGCACGGGACGCAATCCCTGCGTTTCAACGAGACGCCTCCGTTCTTCCGCAGTGCCAGCCCGGAACAGCGCGCGTCGCGCAGGAACGAAAGTTGCTCTGGCAGCGCAACCATGACCACCCAGGGCATGATTCAAACTGCCGGTCGCACCTATCGCATCGTCGAAGTCGGACACGCGACGTACTCGGCCGTGCGTATCATCGACGAGGTCGAGCTAGGCGTATTTCGTTGCGGTTCGCCGCTCGAGCTCGCGTGTGATTCCGCCATGGCGGCGGAGCTGGGGCAGGTCGCGAGGGACGCCATTCGCGCCGGCAAGACGCGCTGGCTCGGCCGTCCTCGCCGGCGTGCGACCCTGACAACGTGCGGCGTGGCCGTGCTCGGCATGATCTTGGGGCTGGCTTCCTGTCGCGGCGAATTGCGGTCGATGGTCTCGTCGGCGGAGCAGGGGAGGATGCCCCAACATGCCTTTTCCGTTCGGCAGCCTTGATTGCGTGAGGCTCGCGTGCTGACCCGAACGAAAGATGCAGCCGATGCGTCGAGCCAGGCGCCCGACGCAAGCTGTGCGCCTCGCGGCCGCCGATCTCGGACAACTCGTAGGTGCCCGCGCGAGGAACGCAAGATGGAATGGCTCTTGCTGTAGGTGCAGCGCTGTCCTGGCGGCAGCGACACGAAGGAAGGGCCGCATGAAAAGCGATCAAGAAATTCAAAGCGCTGTTTCGGACGAGCTTGCCTGGGACTGTCGAGTCGACCAGGCGGCCATTGGGGTTCATGTCCGCTCGGGCATCGTCACTCTTTCGGGGACGGTGGACGCCTGGAGCAAGCGCGTCGCGGCCGAGGAAGCCGCTCATCGGGTAGCGGGCGTGTTGGATGTCGCCAACGACGTGCGGGTCTCGATTCCGGCTACTGGTTCGCGCACCGATACCCAAATTGCCGAAGCCGTGCGTCATGCGCTGGAGTGGAACGTGCTCGTACCCCACCGCGCGATTCGCACGACGGTGACGGACGGCGAGGTGGTGTTGGAAGGCGAGGTCGAGTACTTGACCCAACGCGACGACGCCGAGAAGGCCATTCGGCACCTGGCGGGGGTCCGCTTCATCACGAATCGTATCGTCGTGAAGGCACCCCGCAACGTGCGCTTGCCCGACGTTCGAGACGCCATTCACGACGCCCTCGAGCGCCGTGCGGCGCGCGAATCCGACCGAATCCATGTGGACGCCGTAGACGGAGCCGTCACGCTTTCGGGAACATGCCGCACCTGGGGTGACAAGAAGGCCGTGGTCGGCGCCGCTCGCGGAACCGCGGGCGTGCACACCGTTCGAGACCAACTGAGGATCGAGCCTTGAAGGGCGCGAGAAAGGACGACTGAATGGCGACCTTCGAGAATCGCGTGAGCGCCGGAATCGCGCTGGCCCAGCGGCTCGCGGCCTATCGAGCGCAGAAGCCCATCGTGCTGGGCCTACCGCGAGGCGGCGTGCCGGTCGCGTATCAAGTTGCTCGCGCGCTCGATGCGCCCCTGGACGTGTGTGTCGTTCGTAAGGTCGGCGTACCTTGGCATCCAGAGTTGGGGGTCGGGGCGGTCGCGGAAGGCGGCCTCGTTTATCTGAACCGCGACATCATGAGCAACCTACAGCTCACGGAGGAAGGTCTGACGGACATCATCCGGCGCGAGCAGAGCGAGGTGACACAACGCATCCAGCGCTTTCGTGGCAACCACCCTCGGCCGCCGTTGAAGGACCGCACTCTCATCGTGGTCGACGACGGCATCGCCATGGGCGGTACCGTGCGCGCGGCGATCGCCTCGCTGCGTCAGGAGCGCCCCAAGGCCATCGTCCTGGCGGTGCCGGTGGTCGCGGCGGACGTGGCGCGGGCCCTGCAGTACGAGGTCGACGAGCTGGTTGCTTTGAGCACGCCCCACAATCTTTACGCCATCGGGCTCTGGTACGAAGACTTCTCGCAGGTCCCTGACGAAGAGGTCGTTCGGCTGCTCGAGATGGCACGCCGCGAACAACAAACCAGCACTGCGGAGGTGTCTCCATGAAACCGTTCACTGATCGTCGTCGCATTTTTTGGCTCGGTGGCGTCGCGCTGCTCATCTTCGGCTTTCTCACCGCGGCGTTACTGTTGCCGGCTACGTCGAACCCGGCGCAGAACCTCGGCCCCGCCGTTCATGTGCCGCGCATGCAGAACGTGCCGCCCGCAGATCAGCGCGTTCGGCTCCAGACCCAACCCGAAGACACCCAGCAGCCCTGAAGCCGCCGGCTCTGGCCGACGAACAGCGACTGAGACATCGAATCACGAGCATGCTCCGCCTCGGTCGTCGGCTTCGCGCCATGGGCGCTTACGGCTTGCTTGGAGCGGCAAGCCTTGCGTCGAGACCTGCCGTTGCGGCAGACGTGGCCCCTGCCCGCCGAGAGTACAACGCGCCGGACCCCCAACGCGGAGGCCTCGACTACGCGCGAGCCGCCGCCAACCTGGTTTTTACCAATTGGGTGTTCTGGCAAGTGGCCTGGGCGCGTGACCGCGACTGGGCACCGGTTACGCGCACCACCCTGCGAGCCAATCTGAAGGCGGGTTTCACGTTCGATCAAGACGTGCTGCAAACCAATTTCTTCGGTCACCCGTACCACGGCGGGCTTCAGTTCAACGCCGCGCGCAGCGCAGGGCTGAGCTTCTGGGAATCGGCGCTGTACACTTTCGGTGGCAGCTTGGCTTGGGAGCTCTTCGCGGAGCGTGAAAAACCTGCCCTCAACGACCTCGCCGTGACTACGCTCGGCGGCATCTTGCTCGGCGAGATGACCTTTCGCCTCTCCAGCGAGTTGCTCGACGAGGGCAGCGATGAAAGTCGGCTACTGCGAGAGTTGGCGGCGGCTTGCGTGAATCCGGTGCGCGGCTTCGATCGAGCCGTGACCGGGCGTGCCTGGAGCAAGGGGGCACCGGCAATTCGCCACCCGCTCCGTCTCGAGCTCGACGTCGGCGCCGACCGCGTCAGCCTGAATGAAGAGCAAGGGACGCCGTCACCTTCACGCCCAGCGCTGCTCCTGGCGACGCGCGTCAGGTACGGCGATTTGCTTCCCGTTCCGGAGCGCACCAGCTTCGAGCCGCTCGAGTATTTCGAGATTTACGCTGCCGCCAACCTCCTGAACAGCCAGCTCAGCGGTGCGCACGTCTATTCATCCGGCTTGCTCTACGGCATCAGCACGCAGCTGTCGTCGTGGCCGCGACCATTCGCCGACAATGACGTGCTCGGAGTCGCGTTGAACTACGAGTACGTCGGTACCGATTTCACGACCTACAGCGGGCTTGGCTTCGGTCCCGTCAATCACCTCGTGCTGAGGCGCGGTGGCCACCTCTCGGTCCGCCTCAGCGTCGGGGCCGATTTCGTCCCGATCCTAGGCGCAACCTCGACCGAAGCCGGTCACTCGGCGCGCGACTACAACTTTGCGACGGGCGTCTCGCCCTGGAGCGGTGTCGCCGTTGGGCTCGGTCCATTCGGCGAGATCGGTCTTCAAATGCGCCATTACATCGCCGAAGTGGTCGACGGCGAGCGCGGCGAAGAGTTCATCGGCTCCACGCGTCTTTGGTACGAGCTCAAGGCCATCGGCGACTTCGGGATCGGGCTTGCGCCCACCTGGGTCTACCGCCGCGGGCACTACGACGCGAGCCAGAGCTACTGGGCGGAGCAGCTTTCAGCTCAGCTCTACTTCACCGTGGGAAATTGAGGAGCCATGAACCAGCACCTACGCATCGCTAGTTGCCTGATCGTCCTGGTCGCGACAGGAACGGCCAGAGCAGAATCGCCGCCTCCCGCCGTGGCCTCGAAGCTTCCAACCAAGAGCGAAGCTCGCCCCATGCCATCGCCGAGGGGGTCGAGGCTGTCTCCTGCCTGGGGAGTTGCGGTCATCGTGGCGTCCCTTGCAGCCGGAGCGGCCCTGACCGCCTACGGGCTGAGCATCGATTGCTCTGCCGACGACCACGCCTGTCATCGGCGCGCCGCTCTGCCCATCTGGAGCGGAGCCGGCGTGGCTGCCGCAGGCTCTCTCGTCGGGCTCGGCTTGCTGCGGTCGTCCGTGAATGGCTCCGCAACGCTGGTCACCGTCAGCGGCCGCTTCTAGTCGAATTGCAGCGCCACGCCCCCTTGCAGCGTCGGGAAGAGCCAGCGTTCGCTTTGCGTGTCGTACGCGCGCAGCACGTCGAGCTCAGGGAACAAGAAAGTGTGCTCTCCGACAGGAAAGCGAAAACCCAGCGCGCCCCCTGCAAGATAGTACAAGGTGTCTTCGCCAGGCTCCCCACGTAGCAGCGTGAGCGGGAACGCGTAGGTCAGCGCGCCGCGAGCCGCCAGCACGAGCTCCGAGCGCTGCCCGAGGCGCACGCCGGAGAGTAGCGAGAGCAGCAGGTGCGAGTTGAACAAGCCCGTGTCACGGTTCGTCACCGGCACGAAGCCGAGACCCAGGCCGGGCACCAGCGCCCAACGCACGACGCCGCCCGCAAAGCCCCAGCGCAGATTGGTTTCCAAGCTACCTGCGTTGATGCGCCCTCCCCAATCGAGGCTGGGGTTGATCGACCGGCGGTAACCGAGCTCCGGGTTGGGCAACGGTTGCGGCCCCAAGCCGCGATCCACGATCAGCACGTCGGCATTCAGCGAAACCTCTCGCGTGTGCTCTGGCAGTGGAGATGCTGACAGGTGTGAGCCATAGCTGACGCAACCCGAAAGCCACGACAGCAGGGCGATGTACCAGGCTACGGCGCAGGTTCGAGCTGGAGGCGTGCCCATGACGGACGATGGTCGCTGGCCTGGGTGTCGACGCTGCCAGACTCCAAGGGGACGAGCTGTTTGACGAAGATGTGGTCGAGCGCAAAGCTGCCCGCGGTATCGCCCACGCCGCTCGAAGCCCAGTCGAAGCCACCAGCCTGAAACAGGTCGATGGTCTGTTCGGCGGTCCCCGGGTCGGAGGTATTGAAGTCGCCGCCTGCGAGGCTGCACCGGCCCGCGGCGCGCGCGTCGGCTATCACTACCGCGGCCTGATCCAAACGAGCGCTCGGGCCCAGCCACGGAGTTTCGGTGTGCACGCTATACGCCGCGAGCTCGCCGAGCGGCGTGGCCACCGTAGCCTCGACTGCGATGCGGATGCGCCCGTCCATGGGGTTCTTGTGCGGAAGAATCAACTTCTTGTCTGCAACCAGGGGCCAACGCGAGAGCACCGCGTTGCCGAAATCTCGGCCGTTGGTCTGCACCGATCCTGGATAGTACACGTAGCTCATGCTCAGAATCTTCGCGATGGCGTCGGTGCTCGGCGCGTCCATCTCTTGTAGGAGCACGATGTCCGCGGCAGACAGTTGCGGATCCGTTGCCAGCTGTTCTCCGGCTGCCTCGAAGGCTTCGCCAAACTTGATGTTGAAGGTCACGACCATCAGCTGCGGCAACGCCGACATGGTATCGGGGCCATCGGCGTAGTCGCCCGCATAACGTGGCCCATGTGGGTCCAAGTAGTTCTTGGCGGAGTCGCAGCCCAAGCACGCAAACAACGAGCTTGAGACGAGCACCGCGCGGAGGGAAAGCACAACGTGACCGGGAGCACAGTATAGCCGCCCCCGCTCGATGAGCCAGTCTCAGAGCATGTCGTGGGCGGCAAGCAAGGCGTCCACGTAGCTCAGCATTCCCACGAGCTTCCGATCGGTCGCACGTCTTGGCGGCCGCCGAGCCCGGCTCTCTGTCGAAGGCGTTGCGGCCGAGTGAGCACGAGGACGTGCTCTTGGCTCAAACCGTCGGCTACCCCGCTGGCTAGCTACTACTCGCTGCAACGAGCGGCACGCTGAGGCTGATGCAAGCGCCCTGCCCCGGCGTAGACGCGACGTTGAGCCAGCCGCCCAGCCGCACGATCTGCTCGCGTACGCTCATCAAACCAAAGCCGGCGCTTCCGGAGCGGGGCGCCGAAGCGTCGAAGCCGACGCCGTAATCTTGGACGCGGATGTTTACCGAGTCGTTCGTACACTCTACGCGCAGCTCCGCCTCGGGCAGTTGCGCGTGCTTGATTACGTTGATCAGCAGCTCGCGCACCGCGCGGAAGACGAGCGCGGCGCTGGCATCGTCGAGCGGCGCCGGCAAAGTGTCCATGCGAAGCTTCACGCGTAGCCCAAAGCGCCCCTCCAAATCCTCCGCTAGCCAGGAGAGCGCCTCCTTCAAGCCGAGGTCGTAGAGAATGGGAGGGCTCAAGTCGAACGTGACGTTGCGGGTTGATTCGAGCGACTGGGCCAACAGCAACATCGCGTCGTCTATCGCTTCGCGCGCGCTGCCGCTGGTCGAGTCGCGGGCCTCGCTGAGCTTGATACGTGCGAGCGCCATGCCCTGACCAATCTGGTCGTGCAAATGCACGGCAATCCGGCGCCGTTCGCGCTCCTCGGCTACCGCGGCGTCGAAAGCCATGTGCTGCAATCGGCTCTGGTACGTTTGAATCTCTAGCTCGGCCTTGCGACGTTCGGTGATGTCTCTCACGAACGCGATCACCACCTCGCCATGCTGCCCACGCGTGGGATTCAGGGTGACCTCGAGCGGAATCGTCTTGCCGTCCCGCCTGAGCCCGAACACGGAGCGCGTGCCGGCCATGGTCCGTGCCGACGCCGCCGTCGCGTAGCGAGCTCGATCACTCCGGTGCTCGACTCGCTTGTCCGCTGGTAGCAGGGTCTCCAGCTCCAGCCCCACGAGCTCGTCGGGAGCGTAGCCGAACAGGGTGGCGCCGGCCTCGTTGGCAAAAACGATGCGACCGCTGGCAGCGATCATCAGGATGCCCTCACCGGCTCCGGCCAGCAAGTCTCGGAAGGTGGTCCCCGCCACGGCGTCCACGTCGAAGGCGCTGATGATGCTGCCTTCGATTCGCTTTTCGAGGGTCACATAGGGGCGAGCGTGAAACAGCTGCCAGCGGCCGTCGGCGCCTTGGACGGTGCGGGCCACCGGCTGAAAGTCTCGCAAGACTTGCCGCGCCATTTCGCTGCAATCCGCAACGAAGGGCCGACGCAGGCCCTTCAGCTCTCGCCCGACGTCCTCTGCCTCTAGCTCGAACAATACGGCCGCGGCCGGCGTGAAGCGCCGAATCTTGGCCTCCCGATCGAGTAGCAAGACGGGTACCTCCACGCTGTTGAGCACATTGGTGAGGTCGTCGGCGCGTCGATTGGCTTCCTCGCTGCGAGCCGTCATCTCGTCGTTGATGGCGAGGAGCTCATGGTTCGTAGCTTGGAGCTGTTCTTTAGCGACCTGCAGCTCTTCGTTGGTGCTGCGCAGCTCCTCGTTGTCGTACGTGATCTCTTCTTTGGCGACCTGCAGACCTACGACTTTGGAGCGCGAAATCAGCTTCAGACCATCTCGCTGCAGAACCACCGCAGACGTAGACGGTGCCACGTACACGCGATTGGCCTCGAGCCTCGTTCCGTCCGGGGCTGGTACGACCGGCAGGTGAGTCGAGCGCTGAAGTAGAGAGACGAGCGCTGCACTGTCGTGCTCGCTGCTCAGATGCTGTAAAACCACGATGCTCAGGTTCGGGTTGTCCTCGAGAGCGCCCAGCACGGCGGCGGTGGCGGCCGGGTCGCCCGCAGAGGCAACGATGCCGACGACGGGGACGCCCGCGCGTTCGTCGCCCGACGAGCTTGGGATCGGCTGCTCGGACATCAAGTCACTTGGATATGTATTCGCTTGTTTCACTGCTGACAATGTCCTCGCACTGAAGTCGGAATTATCGACCAGGCGTACAAGCCAGTTGCGGTTACGCGCGGCAATTGGCGCAACTTCTGCGCCTGCACCGAGCGCCGCCGCGCGGTCGTGGCCACGCATGGCCTGCAAATTGCCCGGGGCTTCGCTGCCACCATCACAGGAGGAAAAGACATGAAAGATTCCGACTGCCTCGTTCTCGGTTCGAATAGCGGCACCCTAGGAAGGGCCTTGCTCGCCGCGTCGGGCTCGGCGACGCCGGCTCACCTCGAGCGCTTCGCGGATGGCGAGACGCATGTCTCGCTCGAGCCCTGGGTACGCGGGCGCAGAGTCGTGCTGCTGCAGAGCCTGAGCGGAACGGTGGGTGAACGCCTGCTCGAGCTCGCGCTCCTGGCCGATGCGGCGCGGCGTGGAGGCGCACGCGAGGCCATCGCTGTCATTCCCTACCTGGGCTATGCACGACAAGAGCGCCGAGAGCACGACGCCGAAGCGCTCGGCGCCAAGGTCGTAGCGCGGCTACTCGACAGCTGTGGCTTCGACCGCATCCTTTGCGTCGATCTGCACACGCCGGCCATCGAAGGGTTTTTTAGCTGCCCCGTGAACAATCTGACGACAGTCACGCTGTTCATCGACGCCCTGCGCCCGTTTACCCAAGGCGCGGTTCTGGTAGCTCCTGATCTGGGCGCGGCCAAATTGGTGCGCGGATATGCTCGCCGGCTCGAGCTGCCGTTCGCGGTCGTGCAAAAGACGCGGCTCTCGGCGCAAAAAGTCGAACAGGGCGAGGTCCGCGGCGACGTTCGTGGCCTCCGTCCGATCATCATCGACGACATCATCTCGACCGGCGCGACCATCGCGGCGGCGTTGGACGCCGTGGCCGCGGCCGGAGCCAAGTCCGAGGCGGTCGTGGTGGCCTCGCACGGGCTCTTTGCGCCCGGAGCGGCCGAGCTGCTGGAGAGCCGCTCGGTGCGCCGCGTCATCGTTACGGACAGCGTCGAGCCCCTCGCGGACCCGAGCCGCCTCCCCATCGAACGTGTTTCACTCGCGCCGCTCGTGACAGAAGCGCTGCTCGGCTTGGCACCGAGTTGAGGTAACGGGCAACGTCAGACGCAAGGGGTGCAGGTACCGAGGCGCTGGAACGCAAACGATGCGTCTTGCGGAGTCGCGCTCTCCGTGTCGAGCGCGGCAGAGCGATCCATTCATCGATCTTCGCGCGAGCTAATCCTGAAATCCGAGGATGGAGCAGCGCGGACCTGGCTGTTAGAGAATCGAGTCATGAGCACTGTCTCGAGGGTGAGCCCACGTTTCGCTAACCGTTCCGGGGTTTGGCTGCGAGGCGAGCCGCCGTTCGCCATGCGCCGCCCGCAAAGCGTGCTCGTGGTGGACGACGAGCCGTTGCTTCTCGGGGTCGTCGCGCGCGCGCTGGCGAGCGAAGGCTACAAAGTCGTGACGGCGCCAGACGCGGAGCGAGCCTTAGAGCTGCTGACTCGTCGCGGGGGCGAATTTTCGATGTTGTTGAGTGACGTCGGCTTACCCGGACTGTCCGGTGCCGAGCTGGTGCGCCGGGCGCGAGCCATCGAGCCCGCCTTGCCGGCGCTGCTCATGTCCGCGGACAGCAAGGAGGCGTTGGTGCGCCGCGGCGTTCTGTCGGCCGACACGGAGCTACTCTCCAAGCCATTCGCCGTCCCGACGTTGCTGGCCAAGGTCGAGCAGCTGCTGGAGCCGACCTCGCACACCTTTCAGGGCTAGATTCGACAGGTGCCTGCCAAAGCTTACTGCCGGCCTTCGGCGCGCCTCTTGATGCCCCGCAGCATGGCCCGATCCATCACGAAGCCGATGGACTCCGTCAACCAGGGCCCGTAGCTGAGCCGTGCGCGCCAACCGCGAACGTGGTCGACACGAAAGCGGCTGATCAATCGACAGCGATGAGGTCCGAGAGGCTCCAGCAAGAAGAGCCAAGAGACATGCGCTTCGGCCTCCGCGCCCGGCGCAAGCTCGGCGTCCGTTTCGCTGGTGACCACGAACCATTTGCCTGCCTGGATCGCTGCAACCGTTAGTGGCGGCACCTTCGGGTGAAGCTTGAGAGCATCACCCACCTTCAGCGTCTGCCAGGCGGCCTCGATGCTGCTCGCGTTGCGAATCTGGCAGCCCGCCAGGTTTTCCAGCCATTGGTAGCTGTAGAAGCCGGCCTTGTCCTGACCGATCTGAACTAGCCAGGGCCAAACGCCGGCAGCGGGAATATCGATATCTACGGCGTGGGTCCACATCCAAGTCGGTTTTGGAACGAGCTCGTCTCCGGGGTACGCTCGCTGCGTCTCCTCGAGAGCCAGGCCCCAACGGTTCCTCGCGTTGCGTAGAAAAGGGGTCCCCAAGTTGAACAGCGCACCGAAGGCACCCGCCAGGCCTTCACGAACCGAGCGCGTGTGGGTTTCAGCTTTGGTCGTCATCGACTCCCGCCGAAGCAACAGCCGCGCCAGCCCGTAGCGCCCGACGGGCCGCCGAAATGGCATCAACATCCCGTCCCGGTACCCGCTCTTCCGCGCAATTCGTGCGCCGGCTCCTGCAGGCCATGCACGTCGACGGCGTCAGAGTAGGGAGGGGCTCGTTGGCCTCAATGTTGCCTCAGAGCAGCCATGACAACGACCCGACGCTATTGCACCAAACACCCGATAACAGCGGAGCGCAACGATAGCCTTTCGACCGTGGCTCAGCGCATGCGTGATCACCACGTGGGCTGTGTCGTCGTGGTCGACCGCGGTCCGCAGGGAGAGCGCCTGCCGGTTGGTCTGCTCACCGATCGAGACATCGTCGTACGCGTGCTGGCGCAAACCGATCGCCACCTCGAACAAGTCTGCGTCGCTGACGTCATGGCGCAGCCCGTCGTCAGCGTGAAAGACACTCTGGATGTCGCCGAGTCACTGCGTATCATGCGTTCAGCGGGTGTTCGGCGCGTGCCAGTAACGGACGCAACCGGTGCGCTCGTTGGCTTACTCTCGTTCGACGACTTGCTGGAGTACTACGAGCAGCAAATCGTCGAGCTCGCCACGCTGCTCGAGCGAGAACGCCGCCACGAGAGCTCGAAGCTCGGTGCCTCCGAGCTGGGCGCCGGAGAGCGTTGACCCGACCGAGGCTCAGCAAACGGCTGCTCCAGCTGGCGGGCGGCGTTGTGGTCCTCATCGGCTCGGTCTTGTCGCTGTGGCTGGCCATTCACGTCTTCCCCGGCGCCGGACCGTGGCTCGCCAATGGGCTGCGTAGCGTTATCGGTTCTGACGCCGTTACTTGGTTGGAAGAGGCTTCGGCCGACCTCGAAGACGGCGCGCGGCGATTGTTCGGGTCGCGCCGCCGTTCCCGAACACTCGAGCAAGCGGAACCCGCGCAGGTGCAGCCCGACCGACGGGGCACCGAGCCGAAGCCAGCGGCGCTCCTCGCGCCGCAAGAGCCGCGGTTTGCGCCGATCGACGTGGGACCCCTAGAGCGCCGCGTCGCCGCCGCCGGCGACGGGCAGTGGCGCGCCGTCACCGATCCGGCTCGCCCCGAAGCGGACCCGCTCTTGTTCGCCACGCTGCTGCACCCCGACGCAAAGCGCCCGTGGGCCGAGGTGTTCGTAGTCGTCATGCCTGTCGAGCGGGTACGAGTCCATGCGGTCGCCGGTACGATCGAGCCGGAGGCGACGACGGCCGCGGGGCTCGAGGCCGTTCGCAGCGGCTTGGTGCCCCGGACGCAGCGAGGCGCCCTGCTGGCGGCCTTCAACGGCGGATTCATGACCAGGCACGGGCAGCACGGCATGTACGTCGATGGCGTGACGCTCGTCTCGCCCAAGCGGCACCTTTGTACCTTCTGGGGCATGCGCGACGGCAGCCTCGAGATCGGCACCTGGCGAAAGCTCGTGGAACGGGTCGAACGAGCCGAGGCCGCGCAGCAATTGCTGTTCTGGCGGCAGGCCGCGCCATGCATGTACGAGCAGGGGCGGCTCAACGCCGCCCTCCGCGACGAAGACGTGAAAAATTGGGGCGCAACCCTCGATGGTTCCGTGGTGATTCGGCGCTCCGCCGTCGGCTTGGATGCGAGTCGCCAGCTACTGTTCGTCGGCGTCAGCAACGATACGACCGCGAGAGCCATCGCAGATGCCATGCACCACGCCGGAGCCAGCGACGTGGCGCAGCTCGACGTGAACTGGTCCTACCCCAAGTTCTTGGTATTCCCGCGAGGTCCGGACGGCCAGCGTCGCGCGCTGGGGCTCTTCTCCGGCTTCGTGTTCCGACCGGACGACTACCTCACGCGCGCCTCCACGCGAGACTTCTTCTACGTGGTGCGCCGAGACTAGGCGTGCGCAGGCCGAGCTCGAGCGTGGCGGGCTGAGGCTTGCTCACTCGAGCGACGTGAGCCCTTCGCGAATGGCGTACTTGGTGAGCTCCGCGATCGTGCGCAGGCCGAGCTTGTCCATGATTTGACGGCGATGCGACTCGACGGTCGCGACGGCCACGTCGAGCCGCGCCGCGATCTCCTTCGAGCCGTTACCTTCGGCGATCAACTGCAGCACCTCACGCTCTCGTGTCGAAAGAGGCTTGAGCGCCCCGAATGGAGGAGGTGTACGACGATGGCTGATACCTTCGTCTTTGGGCTCCTTGACGCGATCCACGACCGCCCAGGCGACGCTGGGGCTCACGTAGCGTTGACCCCTCTCTATCGCGCGCACCGCCAGCACGAGCTCCTGTGAATCTGCGCTCTTGACCAGATAGCCCGCCGCGCCGGCGGCGAACATGGCAAGCACGTAGCGCTGATCGCAGTTCATGGATAGCGCCAAGACTTTGGTCTCCGGCTGGTCGCTGCTCAGCTTTTTCGTAGCGTCGATGCCGTTGAGATCCGGCATGGAAATGTCCATGACGATCAAGTCTGGGCGTAGCTCATGTGCCAACTGCAGCGCTTCGCGGCCGCTGGCGGCACCACCCACCACGGTCAGGCCCTCCCGCTCGAGCAACGCGCGCAGCCCGTCGCGCATCAGCTGGTGATCATCGGCTATGAGTATTCGCATCCTTCACGTGAATGTCATGTGTTGAAAACGAGCGAAATTCGCCTGGGAGGGCTTCTTTTTCGGCCTCTCCAACGCAATCTCCAGCACGCTTAGTCGATCATGGTTTTCGGTGGCCCACAATGGCGAAATGTCAGGATGGCTGCCCGAACGCGGCCGCGGTTAGCTTCCCAATATGGAAGCGCTGCCGGCCTCGGAAGCTAAGCTAATCAGCAGTAGGCGGTTGGAGACGCGCGCGGAGGGGATCGACGCTCCGGGCAGAATAGGCCTCCCTCAACCGGAAATGGTTGGGGAAAACACCGTCTTGGTAGTCGAAGATGACGAGGCGAGTGGCGCCTTCGCTCGCGCGGTGCTCGAGGAATCCGGCTATCGCGTCGTGCTGGCAAGTAGCGGCAGCGAGGGCCTCGCGGCGTTTCGGCGGGAACAGCCCCGTTGCGTCCTCTTGGATGCGCGCATGCCCTTCGTCGACGGCTACGAAACGTGCTGTCAGCTACGGGCCATCGGCGAGGGCGCAGAAGTTCCAATTATTTTCATGACGGGGGAGCGCAGCGTGGACAGCTTCGATCGCGCTTTTGCTTGCGGAGCCGACGACTTCTTGACGAAACCCGTCTCGCCGAACGACCTCATCGACCGCGTCCACGCCGGGATGGCCTTGTGGCGCGTCCGCGCGTCGCGTGATCATAGCTTGGTCAAGGGGCAACGCGACCAACTCGTCCGCCACCAGTTGCAGCAAGAGCGCTTGAATTTGCTGCTCGTGCACGACCTGAAGGCCCCGCTCAACGCCATTAGCCTGCTGGCCCAGGGCATGTTGCGAGGCAAGGACCTCAGTGGCCCAAACCGTGAAATGCTTGAGGAAATCTGGCAACAGGCACGCAGTATGGCTGGCATGGTGCTGGACCTGCTCGACGTCGGCAAGGCTCGCGAAGGCCGGTTGATGGCCCACCTCGAGACGGTCGATCTGCGCGAGATGGTCGAGCAGCTGGTGCTCGGATTCCAGGCCCTCTCGCACAGCCGCGGCGTCGAGCTTCAGTCCTCGGTCTTCATTCACAACATCGAGGCCGACAAGAAGCTGCTGAAGCGATTGCTCGCCAATCTCATTGACAACGCCCTGGAGCATGCTCCCCGCGGTAGCACGATTCAGATCGTGGCCTCGCCGCGGCCGGGCAGCGCCGAGATCAGAGTGGCAGACGCCGGCGCCGGCATCCCCGCTCAACTACGCGACCGAGTCTTCGAAGCCTTTTCACAAGACGCTGGTGCCGGCGGAGACCATCGCGGGCTGGGCCTGACCTTCTGCCGTCTTGCTGCCGATGCGCACGGCGGCCGCATCTGGATCGAAGACGGCGCACCGGGCTGCGTGATGTGCGTCGCGATTCCGCTCGGCGGAGTCGACTGACGGCGCGCCCGTCTCGTCGCCGGTAGCGCCGGCGCCCACGGCCTCGACGACGCCCACGCGCTGGTTTGCGAAGGTTACGCGTCGCCGACCCCGAATAGACTTGTAGAAGAAAAATAAGCATGCCAGAGATTGCGCGTGGCTGCGCACTCCACCATCACCACCGCCAGCATCATCGACGCGGCGTTGGCCATCGTGGACGAGTCCGGCCTGCCCACGGTCACCATCCGAAGCGTCGCGCATCGAGTCGGCGCCCCGCCCATGACGCTTTATGCCCACTTCAAAGGCAAAGACGTCCTACTCGACTTGATGTTCGCCGAGGTGGCGCGGCTCTGTATCGAGACTCAGGCCGCGCTAGCTGGCAGGCCGAATGCAGTGCGCTCTGTCACCACATCAGGCAGGCTCTGCTGCAGCATCCTCGCTGGATCGCGCTGATGACCCGCCTCGCCAGGCCGCCAGAAATTCCTTTGCGCGAGCGGCTGATTACCCTCATGACGAGCGATGGTGTGGCTCTCGAAGACGCCCTGATCGCCATCTGGAACCTGATCATGCTCACCATCGGTTTCGTCGGCACCGAGCTCAGCTTTCGCGATACGCAGGGCGGCTCAATCATCGCGCAGCAGTTCGAGCTGCTCCGCGAGGTCGCCGGCCAGCCCTCGTTCGCACAGCGAGAACGTCTGACTCACCTGGCGCTGCAGAACGCACGTCCGTTCGACATGAACGCGCACTTTTCGGCGGCAGTGGCGACCTTCATCGATGGCATCGCCGCCCAGCGCTTGCCTCCCGTGTTGTCGAGCGCCGGTTGAGCGATGTCGGGGTGGAAAATTGCTGGCCGCTGGGGCTCGCCGGCTCGCGGCCGTCGAATTGCGCGCTCGAGGTGCCGTCCGTCTCGGGCGTCGTGACGCTGGCTCGGGGCTTGCTGTCCCTGGGTGGAGATGAGCGCGGGCAACGACCAATCAGCGCAAAGCGTGCGTGGCGCGCCGCAGACATTGCTGGCGCGCACGGCGCCGAGTGTGGCCACGCCGGTAGCCGCACGGGCTCGGGTGGGGATCACGTCGCTTGGGTGGCTAGTCGGGCTAGCCGCGCTGGCGGCGGTGATCGCGGTCGCTCTCCATTTTTCCGAAGGGCGGGAGTTCGTGCACCTCGCGCAAGATGCCCAACCCGCCTGGCTAGTCGTGGCGATCGCGCTTCAACTCGGAACGTACGCGAGTGAAGGCGAGGTCTGGCAGCGCGTCGCCCGCGCGTGTGCGATCTCGTTGCGCCGCTCCACGACCTGGCGGCTCAGCGTCGCCAAGCTGTTCGTCGACCAAGCGCTGCCATCGGGGGGAGTCAGCGGAACGCTCGTCATCGCGCGCTCGCTGGAGCAGAGGGGGGTGCCACGGCGGGCGGTGGGCGCCGGTGTCGCCGTCGACTCGGCTTCCTACCACGCCAGTTACATGGCCTGCTTGGCGATGGCATGGCTCGTCACGCTGCCGTATCACCAAGCAAACGCGGCGATCGGCGTCGCGTCGCTTCTGTTCGTTCTTTTTGCGCTCACGGTTACCGTCGGCGTCCTCGGCCTCGTCGGCAAATCCTACGCAAAGCTCCGCCGTGCCGCTCGCTTTGTGCCACCCCTGAAGCACCTGGTCGAGTTGCTCGAAAGCGCGGACCCTGTCTTGGCGCGCAGCCCGCGCTTGCTGGGCGAGGCCGTTGCTTGTCAGCTGTCGATTTTCCTGCTCGACGCCGCCACGCTGTGGGTGCTCATCGCGGCTCTCGGCGTGCGAGCGGCGCCCGCAGGCGTCTTCGGGAGCTTCATGTTCGCAACGCTATTTCGAACCGTTGGCATTCTGCCGGGAGGAGTCGGCACCTTCGAGGCTACCTCCGTTGTCGCGCTCAAGCTGATCGGCGTCTCGCTCCCCGTTGCCCTCTCGGCGACGCTGCTCTTTCGTGGCCTGAGCTTCTGGCTCCCGATCTTGCCAGGTCTGTGGTTCTCTCGTCAGGTGGTCACGGGGAGCCCAGAAAGGCGAGCCGCAACCGGCGTTAGGATCGCGTAGCGAGCTGGGGCGAACGCAATACATGCGCAAGCGCAGCGTCAGGTGGTTGATATTTGCGTGAGTCGAGTCCCACCCACCGGTGCGCGACTGCGGCGTTCGCCCGGATGTATCGTTCGCTACTCCGCAGCTGCGGGCACCGCGCGCGGCTCACAAATTGCCGCGAGCGTCTTGACGACGCCCGGGATGCCGGCAGCGCGGAGCGGGCCCGACTGGCTACTTCGCGCCAGGTCACTAACCGTCACGATTCCGGCTACTTTACCGGCTTCGTCGACGACGGGCATGCGCCGGATTTTCGCGTCGCGCATGGTCTCTTCGATGTCGCCTTGAGAGGCGCCGAGGCTGCACGAAAGCACCTTGTTGGCCATCGCGCTCGAGACGTCGGCCTGGCCGAGCGTGATGCCTCGAGTGTAGGCGGCGATGAGGATGTCGCGATCGGTAATCATTCCGACGGGGCGGTCGTCGCTATCGACGACGACCAGGCAACCGACGTCGTGTTCCCATAGTTGACGAGCGGCCTCCTCGAGGGAGGCGTGTGGTGAGCACTTGAAGACTTCCTTGGACATGAGGTCGCTTGCTTTCATATCGGTGCTCCTGGGCAGGGCGTTTGCCGGGCAGCTCAGCAAAGACCGAGCCAAATGGTCGCGGCGGCCACTAGCGAGCGCGGTTGGGGTCAGTGCCTGTGGCATGGCCCTTGCTCCCGACTGGTCAGTGAGGTCAGCATGAATATCAGCGAAATCATGAGCACGGCGCCGTTTGCGGTCGCTTCGACCGCTAGCGTTCGGCACGCCATCAACATCATGAACGAAGGAGACATACGGCACGTCCCGGTGATCGAGGACGGCGCGCTCGTCGGTATCTTGAGCGACCGCGACATGCGCAGCCTGCTTCCGACCTTCTTGGAGCGCTTCGACGCGCCACAGCTGGCCGAGCGAATCCTGTCGCAACCCGTTTCGAGCGTGATGAGCACCGATGTCCTCGCAGTCTGTCCGGAAGACGACGTCGGCGAGGCCATCGATCTGCTGATCGAGAACCGGGTCGGCGCCCTGCCGGTCATCGAGCTGGGCAGTCGGAAGCTTCTCGGTATCGTCAGCTACGTCGACGCATTGCGTGCCGCGCGCGATTTGTTGTCTTAGCCAGGAGCAAAGTCTCTGCGCCGCCTCAGCGGTGCGAACGGTTGAGCGCGACGCTGATGTAGCCGGGCTTGCCGTGGGACAGGACGATGTCGCGGCGGCCGTCGCCGTCGAGATCGCCGAGGGCGAGGTGAGCAACGAAGCTACAGCCGAAGACCTGACGCTCGAGCTTGCCGCCGCCTTGGTTGATTTCGAGCTGACAGCCGCTGACTCCAGGATCCACCAGCACGGCGTCGAGCCAGCCGTCTCGGTCGAGATCGCCGCTCTCCAGCTCGATGCCGGAGTTGCTCGGCAAGGGCGCGGCCGCGCCAAAGTTGCCATTGCCCAGCGCTGAAAAGAGCAGAAGCGAATCGACGGCGGTCGACTGAATGACGAGCAAGTCGGGCTGGCAATCGCCGGTGAAGTCCGCGGGGAGCGTCTGCACACCGGCGTAGTCGAGCGTTACCGCGCCCCCGGGCGCGAACGTGCCGTCGCCCTTGCCGTGCAGGATGGTCACGTTCTTGCTGTCGTATCCGGCCAGCACGGCGTCGAGGTGCTCGTCGCCGTCGACGTCGCTGAGAGCAAGGTGCGAGAAGCTCGTGCCCAGGTCGTAGGCGGTGTGGCGCGTGAAGCCACCGTTGCCGTCGGCCGCGTGCACATACAGAAACTTGTAGGTGGCGGTGACGAGATCGCCGTGCCCGTCTTCGTCGACGTCTCCGCTGGCCAAAAGGTAACCCGAGTCGAGCAGCGCATTCGGCGTCGTGAGCGCACCCTTGCCGTCGCCCGCCAAAAAGCCCAGGTGATTGCCGCTGGTGACGGCGACGTCCAGGTGGTTATCGGCGTTGCCTTGGAGCACCGTGACCGCTTCGAGGTTGGTGCCGAGCTCGTACGGTGTCGCGCTTGCGAAATGGCTCTTACCGTCGCCGAGCGAGACGAGCAGCCGCGTGCCGTCGACCGAGAGCAAGTCCAACTTGCCATCGTGGTTCAGATCCGCGAGGCGCACGGCGCCGGGTTGCGCGCCGCGACGGAGCACCGGCGCGGCGCGCCAGCGGCGCTCGCCCTCGTTCGAGATCAGCGTGACCTGGCCGGCCGAGAGCGCCAGATCCAGATCGCCGTCGCCATCGACGTCGCCGACTCTGACGGCGCTCGCGGTCGTGCCGGTGGTGTACTCGGCGGCAGCCCCGAAACCGCCGCCTTCCAGGCCGTAACGCACGCTGAGCAGCGCATCGTCTTCGTTGGTGACGACCAGATCGATGTGACCGTCGTCGTCGAGATCGGCGAGGGCAGCGCCGGACGCTTTGGCGCCGGCGTCGAAGCGCGCTGAAAAGCTGGGGCTACGAGCTTGCCCGCCGAAGAGCAAGCTGGCGCTCAGCTTGCCCACGAGCAGCAGGTCATCCGCGCCGTCGTCGTTCACGTCGGCTACGTCGAGCTCGCGAGTGACCTCGGCGGCTTGGCCCAAGAGCGTGGAGAGATCTTGCGAGCTGAATGGCTCGAAGCCGCCTTGCGCCTTGGCCCAAGCGATTTGGAGGGTTTGGCTCGAGCCTGCCTGCGCCGTGACGACGATGTCGAGCAGCTGGTCGCCGTCGACGTCGGCCACGGCGAATGTTTCCGGTGTGCCGCTGGGCGTGAGCGTGAGCGCTGGTGAGAACGCGCCCGAGCCGTCCCCCTCGTAGATCACGACGTCGTCCCAGTTGGCGCGTAGCGCAATCAGATCCACGTGCTCGTCGCCGACCAGATCGTAAAACTGGGGAACGCCATGGCCTGAGCGCAGGAACGCCGGTTTTGCGTCCTGAAAGCTGCCGTCGCCGTTGCCCAGCGCCACGAGCGCCTGGTTTTGCGCCAGATCGCTCTGGAGCAGGAACAGATCGGCGACGCCGTCGGCGTTGAGGTCGTGCGCGGTCGCGCTCGTCACGCTCGGAAACACGAGCTCGGTCGCAGGCTGGAAAGTCCCCTCAGCGGTCCCGCGCAGCAACGCCAGCTTGCCGCCGCTCTGCAACGCCATCACGGCGTCCAGGTAAGAGTTGCCGTCCAACTCGACGAGGTCGAACGGCAGCCCGACGTAGAATGAGCCCGTCGCGAAGTCGCGTGCGACGTTGAACGCGAGCACGTCACCGCTGCCGGGCTCCGTGGTGGGGATCGCGCAGGAGCCCGAGCCACCTTCGATGATCGAGGGGGTGCCCGCTTCGCCTGCCGCCGTTGAGCCCGCGCCGGCGGTCGCGCCCGCCTGCATGCCGCCCTGGTCCGCGATTTCACCGCCACCGTCGTCGCCGCCCTGAACGGGTTTGCCCGCGGTGCCCACGCCGCCGGTCGCGCCGCTGCTGCCGCCCGTCAGGGCGCCGGCGCTCCCGGCGAGGTGTGTGCCGCCTTGTGGAACGTCGTCTAAGCCGCCCGCTCCGCCGCCAGGCGCGTTGGCTTCGTCCGACGAGCCGCAATGCACTGAGAGCAGCGTCGCCATGAAGGCAACTACCCATCTTCCACCTGGCCACCGCCGCATGCCGCGATCTTGCGCCGCCCGCGGGCGGTGCGTCAACGGGGGTGGCGAGAGTGTCGAAGCGCCACGAACGAGACGGTCTCTTCCGCTCGTTAGGCACCGTGAGAACGAGAGCAACCCTGGCTTGCGCGCTCGAATGCACGTTCAACGCAATTAGGGTGCGCCGCCCGCTCCGCCGCCGGCAGCTGCAACACCTGCGCCCGCCGCTCCGCCTGCGGCAGGTGCGCCTCCGTTCGTCGAGCTCGCCCCGCCCGCCCCGCCTTCACCGGGCTCGGGCAAAAGCTCGCGTGCCGCCAGGCAGCGTTTGGCGCAGTCTTCAAAGCCCGCCGCGCACGCTGCGGCCTCGCCGTCGTGGCCGAGCTCATGGCATTCGTGAAGCGGGCCGTTCTTGTCGTCGACCGGGTGGCACAGCTCGCCGAGCGCCAAACACTTGGGATCTTGGTCAGTGCTGGGACTGCCGTCCTCATCTTGCACGCACGTATGGATGCAGCTCGAGAATTGCGCATGACATGCGGGGCCGTCACCGTCGTGGCCGAGCTCGTGGCAATCGTGGGCCGGGCCACTGCCCAAGTCCGCCTCGTGACAGAGCTCGCCCACGACCTCGCACTCGAGCGCGCCGTCGTCGCTGCTGCCGCCAGCTCCGGCCTGGCCACCGCCGTTCTGATTCCCGGCGGCGCCCACCGTACTGTCGTCGTCGTCGCCGCACCCAGCAAAGCTGAACGCCGCAGCCAATGTAACGAGAGCCATCGTGGAACGGAACTGCTTCATGCCGCGCACCGTAGTTTGGCGCGGGCCCGGCGGGAAGCCGCAAGAGAGGTGCAGAACGACTTAGTCCAGGCCCGGTTCAACTGAACTGACGTCCCGATGAAGAATCCTTTACGCCTGGCTGCGACAATCGGCCGCACCCTTGCAAGACGGCGTTCGAAGTAGATCAGACGCGCTACCGCTCCGAGTCTCACTGACCCGCTTGTTGGGGCAACGCCTCCCGCGCGACGCAAACCTAGGTTATTGCGTTTGCCAAGGGAATACGAAACGCGGGAGGGCTGCGACCGTCAATCTGCCATCGACGCGTCCGAAGAGCGTAGCCCATCTGCATGATGCGACAACGTGACGCAGGCCGCGGACTGCGAACGCGCGTAGCCTGCTCGCCCTCGACCGCCATGCCCACTCGTCTCTCCTTCACGGCCTTGATTCTTGGACTCTCGATCGCCGCATTGGTCACCGGCTGCGGCAATGACGACGACGCCAAAGCGCCGAAGCCTCGCGGGTTTGCGCTGAGCTTCGCGGCCGTTGCCGACGGCAAGCACATCGGTTGCGAGGACACGGTCGAAGGCCTCGGTCCGGACGGCAATGACAGCATTGGCCTGTCGGATCTGCGCTTTTACGTCAGCAACCTCGAGCTGTGGGACGCGGCCGGAAGCGAGGTCGCGTTCACGCTCGATGAGAACGACTTTCAATACGACAGCGAGGCCGGTCAGGTGTCGCTCATCGACTTGACCAGCAATACCAAAGGAAGCTGCGCCGGTAACGCCATCGCGTTTGCAGAAGGCACCAAGCGCACCAACGACAGCGTCACCGGCACGACCGTGGTCGAAAACGTGAAGAGCGTCTCCTTCGACCTCGGCGTACCCCAAGCGGTGATGAAGGACGTGATCGCCGAGCACACACCCGAGGGGGCGCCGTCGCCGCTGGCTGAGATGCAGTGGACTTGGGCGACCGGATACCGGCACTTCGTGATGAACTTTGCCGTGACGGACGCTGACGGCAAGACCGGTGACGGCTACGTGCACATCGGCAGTCGTGACTGTGGCCCCGCCGATGGCCTAGCGCTCAAGGATCGGGAGCGCTGCGACTTCGTGAACACGCCTCGGGTCTCGCTCGCCGCCTTCGACCTCGACAAGAACGTCGTCACGCTGGACGTGCCCGCCGCGCTCGCCGGCCTCGACTTCGTCTCGCCGGTCTACGACCTCACGACCTTCGAGGTGATCGGCGAGGGGCCGGGAGTCGAGTGCCATTCGTCGCCGGATCAACCCGATTGTCCGACCCTGTTCGACCACTTCGGGTTGGACATCGACAGCGGCAAAGCGAAAGCTTCGCGCAATGTCGTGTTCGGCGTGGAATAGACGCTCCACCCCAAGACGGAAGACGAGCTCGCCTTCTTGGAGTCACTCCGCGACGACGAATTCATCAGCAACCCGGGCGTTTTCCGCCCCGTTCGCTGACGGACCCGTCAACGGCGCTCGTCCGTCAGAAGAACGTGCGCATCTCGGCCGGAAATTGTATCTCGCTCACGGGCCCGCCGTCGAAAACGGCCGACAGCATTTCACAGCGATGCGGCTCGGCGTGCCAGTCGCAGAGCTGGTTTTCGAGGCGCAGCCCGTCGATGCCTACGCGACTGTCGGGGCGCGGCCGGAAGGCGTTGGAGCTGAAAGCGGCCGCGAACGAGACGCTCGTTTCTTGGTGCTCATCCAGGTGACACAGGCCGCAGACGGTGCCGCTATCGTAGCGCACGCGATCGAACGGAGTGCTCGGCGCCACGGGTGCGTCCAGCGGGAGCTTCAGCTCACCTTTGATTGAGCGCATCGCTTGCGTGTCGATCAGCAAGCCGAACTCCATCAAGTAGCTGCTGTCGCCATCGATGACCACCGATAGCCAGAGCTCGTCGAGCTGAAGAAACAGGCGCGGGCTCTTGGGCGAGAGCGCCGGTTGCGCGCTGAAGGGGCTGCTCGTGGCGTAGGCGTTGAGGGGCCTGGCGAGGCTTTCGACGAAGCAGGCGACGCTCGTCGGCTTGGGCAAAGCATTGAGCAGCTCCACGGCTTCGTCGATGTTCTTGGGCGACGCGTCCACGCCAGCCGGCGCCTGACAGCGGGCGCGGCCGAGCGGACTGAGGCCGGGAGCGCCGGAACCGCTTGGTGCCGGCGGGGGACTGACCGTCGAGCCGGCGCTGTCGGAGCCGCAGGCGACGAGGCCCCACGCCGTGACGAGCAGCCAGGCGGCTCGCGCTCGCGCGCAGCTTTTTCGGACGAGCGGGCGTCTTCCCGCCACCTTTGCGCGGATCCGGGCCAATACGGCGGTCATGAAAGCCGTAGAGCAACTGGCGTGCCGTCAGCACGGGGCCAGGAGACCGTTAGGCTGCGACGATTTGTCGCGTGCGAGAGGTCTTGCGAGCAGCTCGCCCTCGGCGCAAGAGAGCTGCGTACGAATTGATGCCGCGCGACGCGGCCCTCGTGGAGCTCTCGGTGTCCCTCCTGTCAAAAGCTTTGCTGCTCGCTTCCACCGCGCTGGTGCTCGCCTGCTCTTCGTCTCCTCCGGACGGCATCAATCAAGATGAGCTCACGAGCGAGAGCGGCTCTTTGCTCGTGACTGTCTCGAGCGCTCCCGATGCGCTGCCGGTGCGTGGAGAGAACCAGATTTTCTATCTCGTCAAGTCCAGCGCGACTGGCGCCCCCGTGGATGGTCTCGCGCTGAGCATGACGCCGATCATGCCCGCTCATTCGCACGCGAGCCCGGACGTGCCCGCCGGAGTCGGGCTGGGTGGTGGCAGCTACCGCTTCGATGATGTCCTGCTCTCCATGCCCGGCCTGTGGGAGCTTCGCACCACCGTCGCCGGCTCGCCGGAGGACCACTTTACGCCGCGTTTCGAGGTCGAGTGAGGTGGAGCCCGCTGCGCGCCTTGCTGTTCGGCGCGCTCCTCGTTTCGCCCTCTACCGCCCTCGCGCAGGCTTGCTGCGCTGGTGTTTCCGCGATCACTCCGGCACGACTCGAGCTCCACGAGCGAGCGCTTCTCGGGGCAGAGCTCCGAGCTGCGCATGCTCTCGGTAACTTCAACTCCAGCGGCGATTTTCACTCGAATCCGAAGGGCGCGTCGGAGCTGGACTTCGAGCAGGACGTGTTTGGTTCCGTGCGCTGGCTGGGGCGCGGCCAGGCCAGCCTGCTCGTTCCCTTTCTGATTTCACGCCGCAGCTCGGCCACGACCGGCTCTGAGCTCGGAGCCGGTCTCGGCGACTTGAATCTCGGCGCCCGCTACGACCTGGTGAGGAATCGCGAGCTGAGCTACTTGCCGGGAATTGGGCTACTTGCTGGCGCGACGCTGCCCACGGGTCGCCCGCCAGAAGACGCGAAGAAGCCTTTGGCGAGCGACTCTACAGGCACCGGCGCGGTTCAGGTTAGCTTGGGTCTCGCGCTCGAGCGCAGCTTCGGGTCGGTGCTCGTGACCGCTAGCGGGCTCGGCGCCAAGCGTTTCTCGCGAAGCGTTCGGGGCGTGCAGAGCGCGCTCGCGCCGCAGCTCACGGGAATCTTGGGAGTGGGGTACGCCTTTTCGGACGCGACGGCGGCAGCGCTGGTCGGCACCTACACGTACGAAGGTGATGCCTCGATCGATGAACGAGACTCACCGGGCACGGCGCGGAAGCAGCTGCGCGTCGCACTGGCCGGTAGCCACACTCTCGACGACGCCTGGCGCTTACGCGCCAGCGTGTTCGTCGACCCGCCCGTCAGCGGTCTGGGGCAGAATCAGCCCGCCGCCTTCGGCGCTGCGATCGGCGCCATTTGGAGCCTACTGTGACGCTCTCTGTTCGGCACGCCATTGCGTTGAGCTTCGCCCTCGCTGTCTGCGTGGCGGGCGCGGGTGGCTGCGCGGCGCCACATAGCGCAGAGGCCCCGATCGTGGCGTCGCTGGAGCTGCACGGCAGTGACGGCGCCGACCATGCCATCTCGCGCGAGTTGTCGCAGCACCGGCTCACCGTCTTCATCTTCTATTCCGAAGGCTGCCCGTGCTTTGCCGCGCACGAGCCGCGATTGACTGAGCTTGAACGCGACTACCGCGAGCTCGGTGTGGCGTTTTTCTTGGTGAATTCCGAAACCGGCGCCAGCATCGCTCACGACGCTGAACGAGCCTTCCGACGTCGTCTAGCGTTCCCGTTGCTCACGGACTCGGGAGCGCAATTGGCGCGTGCGCTAGGCGCCGAGTTCGCGACGCACAGCATCGTCGTCGACGCCGCTGGGCGTGTCGTCTACTCGGGCGCCTTTGATTCCGACAAGAATCATCTTCGGGCCGACGCGACTCCCTATTTGCGCGATGCGCTGGACGACGCTTTGGCGAAACGCACCGTGCGCTCCGCCGGGCACGAGGCGCTCGGCTGCGCGCTGCAGCTCGACTAACCGCGCCCGAGGACGGCTGGTTCGCTACCAATCCTCTCCCGCACGCGGCTCAGGGCCGAAGTCGTCGCTAGCGCAGGCGTCGAAGTCGACCTTGCCGGAGAGCCACGAGAGCACGCATTGATCCGCCGCGGAGCCTGGCACCAGCCGCGTGCCCCCTTCGTGCGCTTCACGGCCGCGTCCCTTCGATAGCGGCAGCCAGGTCTCGGCGCCGCGCCCCGCGTCCGCGCTCACGCGACTGAGTCGCTCCGGGTCGATGCTGATCAACGATTGGTAGCTGGCCTCGACCTCTTCGGGCGTCGTGTCGCGACCGCCGGGTACGTCGCGCCCGTCCCAGCGCAGCCCGTAGACGCCGAACACACGCAGACTGCGAGCGGGCCCGCCGTGGCAATCTAGCCCCCCGCAGCGCAGCTCGAGCACGGAGCTCACCGCAGAGAATTCGACGCGACTGGGCGCCCGAAGCTCGACCGCCGCCTCGCTCTTGGAACAGGCGTTCGACAGTAGAGCGAGTGCCGCCAGTGCCACGCGCCCCGTGGGCTTCATGGCACGCCTCCCGCAGTCGTGCCGGGCATCTCGAAATAGACCTGCCCCACCTTATCCGGCGTCGGGACGCGCCCGTGGCATCCAGCGCACGAGGTTTCACGCGAAATAGCCGAATGCATTTCCACCGTTTGCTCACCGCGCTCGAGCTTGATCCAGAGCGGGTACGCGGGCGCGTACTCATCCGCCGGCAAAAAGAAGCTGCCGGCGTCGTTCGTCGTGAGGCGTAGCTGTGCCCCCTTCGTGTCGAGCACGCGCACCGTGAGCTTCGGTTCCGGCTCATCGCCGCTGCCCGCGTGATACACGGTTCCCGACAGCGAGAACGCACGCCGTGCGGGGCCGAGCTCTCCGTGGCAGGTACCGCAAGGCTGCCCCGCCCGATGCAGCGGCCCTTCTGCAACGCCCGGCGATTCAGGGCCCAGCTCTTCCACTTCGCGTTCGTGTACCGGCTCGCTGCACCCCCAAGCCATTAGCAGCGTGAGAACGACCGCGCGCATCAAAGCTCGCTCTCCAGTTGCAGCACGACCAAGTGCGCCCAGCGCCCCTCGAGGTAAAGTGTATCGAGAAAGCGTGTAGCCGATTCGTCCAGTTGCAAGGCGATCGTGGTGCGGTTGGGACTCGCGGGGGAGCCAAGCCCATAGCGTAAGCCCAGACCCAGCGTCGCGACCCACAGCGGGCTGAGCTCTCGATCGCCCGTGCGGTAGCGCGGCACGGTGAGCCCACCATCGCTGAGAGATGACGTGTAGGCCCTATTCCAGAAATAGACCTCGGATTGCACGTGCCAGCGCGTGCTCAAGATGCCAGCCAGACGTGGCACCAGCTCGCGGACGTACCGCAGGTCCGAAGTCGACGCTGTAAGACCCCAATCGTCGACATAGAGTCGCTCCGTGGCGATCAACGTCGACGTGCGGAATCGACGCGAGAAGCGCGAGGTGGCAGCGAAGCGCAGCCGCTGCCCCGGAACGCGCTCCTCGATGCGGCCCGGCAAGCGCAGCTGATTCACGAGCGAAAGCGCTGCCCCGGGCTGAATGCGCGGCGCGACTTCGGCTGAGAACAGCGGAAGAAATCGATACGGTTTGGCCGAGTCGCCTTGCTCGAGCAGCGCGTCGACCTCGAAGAAAGCCAGCGTCGTCGGGTCTAGGACCGCCTCCAAGCCGAGGTTCACGGCGTGAATCGACAGCTTTTTGGAATATACCGCGAAGGGCGTGCCCGTGCGGCCCGCAGTATCGTGCGTGAACGAATAGCCGAAGGTAGGGTTGAGCTGCTTGTTGCTCGGCTCCCAGCGCAGGAGCGCACCTCCAGCCAGCGACACGTAGTCGGGCTCGCGCGAAACCACGAAATCTGCGCCGAGCCGCGACTGACGTGACAGCTGCCGCTCTGCGCCCAACGAGCCCTGCTGCCGGACCTCCCGCCATCGGCTACTGGCGCTCGACACGATGTCGACCGAAGCCGCGCTCACCACGTCGACGAGGTAGCTGCCGCGAGCGGCCCAAGCTTCGTCGGTCGAGCTCAGCTTGGCCGCCGTGCTCGGGCTGAGCACCGTCACCCCGTTCGTGTCGGTGTAGGCTGCCATTTCGGCGTTCGCGCCCACACGAAAGCGCTCTGTGGCAGCCGTAGCTATCGGCGCGACGGGCTCGCGCCGCGCTGGGTTGCTCTGGGCTCGCGCGTCGCGGGAAAGGAGCATGAGAACGACTACGAATGCCGCGCGACCCGTGGTAAGCCGGAAGCCGTGCTGATTTCTGTGCGTGCTCCGTTCGTCATTTTCGCGGCGGTGGCCCAGCTCGGCTGCGTCACCGTGAAGAGCTACGAGCGCGGCAAGCTGGCGCACCCCACGATGCAGCCCGACTACGCCCAGAGCCCAGCGCGCGACCATTTGCGCGATATTCAAGAAGGCGCACGGGGCGGCTCGCTGGGCGTCGCCAGCGGCTGCGGCTGCAATTGAGCGGATTGGCACGCTCACTCGATACACAAGGGAATGATGACGGTGTCGGTCCAGCCGTCCGTCGTCACCCTCACGGTCGTGCGCCAGAAACCCGGCATGATGAGGTTGATGGGGGTCGCCACGTAAACGCCGTCGCCGCTCTCCTTCACCGTGGGAATGAGCGGGCTACCGTGATGATGATCCGGCATGAAGGGGGACACCTTCACGCTGGCTCCGTTCACGGGCTCGCCCGCTGCGTCCTCGACCCGAAGGGTCCAGGTTAGGTTGCCAACCCTGGGAGTTGGCCGAGATTGGGCCAACCTAAGTCGTAAACCGAGCTCTTCAGAAGTCAGCTCGAGTCCTGCTTCATAGGGCACCGCGCGTGTCTCGTCCGCGCAAGCGATGGACGCAAAGCCGCCAGTCGCCGCTCCTGCTCCGCCGGGCGCCCATTCGGCTGGGGCGCCACCCGCCGACGCGACCGCCTCGCTACCGCCTCCGCCCGCCTCGACCGACCCAGCCACTCCTCCTTCTCCACCGGGGCCAGCACCCGCGTGCACATCCGCCGGCTCGTCTCCTGATGTCCCGGTCGAGCACGCGACGGCGACGACCAAGAGCCCGCCGAAGCTGATGATGAGTTGTGATCTCAAGTCGGTGTCTCCACCTAGCAGCTGCTGCTTGCCGCGCGCCTGCGACAAAATACCGCACGCAAAGGCCTTGTGGGACAAGGCCTCCCTTGGGCATATCTACGCGCGTTCGCCCGATACACATCATCCCGGGCGACTGGTATGTTCGTCATGCTTCATCGCTCTTCCTCCGCGCCAGAAATTCAGGCAGCTTCGAAGCCCTCCAAAGCGCTGATGAGCGCCGCCTTGTGCGGCTTGCTCACACTCAGCGCAGCCGTCGCCTGCGGTGACGACGGAGAGAACGGCGTCGCCCCGATCCCCACGCCGAGCGAAGCCGGCGCCGCCGGGCAATCGCAGCAGTCGGAAGGCGGAACCGGCGGCACGTCGAGCGAAAGCGCCGGTGCCGGTGGCGTGCCCTCCGATGAGTACAACAACGTGATTTCGGACGGTGTAGAAATCACGGCCGAAGACTTTCAGAAGATGTGCGACGAGCGCGACGGCTGGGCCTACGTCACGGCTTTCTGTGCCGGCGCCGGCATGTGCAAGGGCCTATCGCTGCTCGGCACGACTTTGACCGACCACTCGTGCAAGGGCTTGAACAGCTGCGGCGGCGCCGGTTGTGTCGACCTGCCGAAAGACAGCGGGCTTACCGGCAAAGAGATTTACGCGGACGGCCCGTGCGGTGGTTGCCATGGCGACTGGAGCGACGCCGATCACCCCAAATTCGACGTGTACAACGTCGTGTATGGGCCTGACATGACTGCAGACGCCGCTCTGAAACGCTTTAAAGAGAGCTCGATGCAGCGCCTCATGTCGATCGTCGTGTTCGGCACCCAGGGTCTGCACCCGGACGGCACGCCCTACTCGAACATGCCCGCCTACTACCAAAAGTATTCGCGCGCTGAGATCGAGCGCGCCATCAAGTACGTGCAAAGCCTGCCGACGCAGACTGAACAGTACGACATTTTCGGCGTGACTCCCGGCTTCGGCATCCCCGAGGCGACGGGCGGCGTGCCCAGTGAAACGCCCCAGGCTGGCGGCGCTGGCGGCGCTGCGCCATAACGTCGGCGCATGCCACGTTCGCTCGCTCGCGACGCTCTCGGGCTCGGTCTCCGAACCCGTCACTACCGCGAGCTGGCTGAGCCTTGGCCCGAGCTCGACTACTTCGAGATCATCAGCGAAAACTTTCTGAGCGACGCGGAAGGCCCGCGCTATCACCTCGATCGCGTGCGTGAGCGCTATCCGATCGTGCTGCACGGCGTGGGGCTGAACCTGCTCGGACCCGCGCCGCCGACGAACGACTATCTGGACCGCATCGCGGCGCTCGCCGAGCTCGTCGACGCGCCGTTCGTCACCGACCACTTGTGCTGGACGGGCGCGCAGGGCGTCTCTCACCACGACTTGCTGCCAGTGCCGCACGTGCCGGAGCTGGTGGAGCTTGCGGCAGCACGCGCCCGTCACGTGCAACAGCACCTGGGCAGGCCCTTCGGGGTCGAGAACCTGTCGAGCTATGTGGAGTACACGGCGTCCAGCATGACCGAGTGGGACTTCTACGCCGGCGTAGTCGAGCGCGCCGGGTGCTGGTTCATGCTCGATATCAACAATATCTATGTGTCGAGCCAAAACCATCGGTTTTTGCCAGCCGACTACCTCGCGCGCATCGACTTTTCGCGCGTCTTGCAAGCTCACATCGCCGGGCACACGCGTGAGCCGAGCGGCATCATCGTCGATACCCACGATCACCCGGTAGCGGATCCGGTGTGGCAGCTCTACGCGGGCGCCTTTCGCCAGCAGCCCTTTCCGACACTGCTCGAGTGGGACGACCACATTCCACCGCTCGCTGAGGCGGTGGCCGAGCTGCGCCGTGCTTTGGCGGTGCGCGCGTGACGTGGCCCAGCTCACCCGAGTGGCTGTTGGAGCTGCAATCGCGCTTCGGTGAGCTGCTGCGCACGCCGCTCGACCGCAGTAGCGGCCGCCTGCGAGCCGGAACCGAAGGCTACCGGCCCGCGTTGGTTCAAGCCGCGCGTGCCGGCGCGACGCTGAGCAGCGCCGAGCGGCTCGCCGTGTACCACCGGCAGTATTGGTTCCGGCTGTTCAGCGTGCTGCAGGGGCTCTATCCGCTCACGTCGCGGCTGGTCGGTTACTGGCATTTCAACGCCTTCGCGGCGCACCATGTGTTGCAGCGCCCCCCTCGCGGTTTCGACATCGACACCATTGGCGACGACTTCGAGCTAAGCCTCGTGCAGCAGTTGACCGAAAATGCCACTGTCGTGACCGACGCGCAGCACCGCATCGAAGCTTCTGCCGTGCTCGACGCGGCCCGCGTGGACGCCGCTTTCCACCGCGTGACGCGCGCGCCCCGCCGCGAACCCCTCCGCCCCGGCCCCGCTGACGCCGAGCGCTTTCAGGACAGCTGCCTGCGACTTTCCGACAGCGTGGCGCTCGTGCAAGAGCGTTGGCCTCTGTGCGAGCTGCGCCTGAGCTTCGTGGAACAACAGAGTGACGAGGCCGTGCAGCTCGCCGAGCGCTGGCCGGAGCCGCGGCACTGGCTGCTCGCCCGGCACGCTTCCAAGCTGGGGCTGCTCGCGCTCGAGCCGCGCGAAGCCGAGCTCTTCGGCTTACTCCAACGGCTCCCGCTCGAACGAGCTCTGGGTGAGTTGGAGGCGGCAGCGCCAACCGAAGAGCGGGCCCGTTTGCCCGAACGAGCCCAGGCGTGGCTAGCTCGTAGTGTGCGACTCGGCATCTGGGCCGCGTTCGTCCCCCCTCAAAAGTAGATGCCCGAATTGAGTCGACCGCTGAAGTCGTGGCAACCGGATTGATTGCAGTCTCCCGGCCGCGCCACGCGTAGCAGCGGTTTTTCCATGTGCCGAAACGTCGGGTCTTTCAGCCAGGGCTGCGTGCTCTTGGTCTCCGACTTCAGCGCAGCTTTCAGCGCATAGAAATTCCCGCACGCATCCAGTTGCAACACGCTGCCGCCGACACCTCGCACTTCGCGCCCCGCTTCGGCAATCATCCGCTGCCCCTGCGCTCGATAGGCGCTACCGGCCGCCGCAAAAGCGAGCTCAGCGCTGCCACCCGCTTCATGACAACCTTCTAGGCAAGGCTCACCCACGCGATGGCTGCCGCGTTCGGGAGCAGATTGCAGCAGCGACAACTCTAGGGCCGGCGTCGTCGCACAGTCGATGTCGGCACCAGCGCTGCTCGCGCTACCATCAGCGGCTCCTCCGGCAGTCGATGCCGTGGGCGCGTCTTCCAACGTGACGGCACGGGCGGGCGGGGTCCACGCCGACGGATCGGAGTCGAGCGCACCGCCCCAGCTGCACCCCGCGCAGTTGAAGGCAATGCTCAAGAACAACGAAGTGTTGCGCATTCTCCGAGGAAGAGGGTGTGTACCACGACGGCAGTCGCGTTACGATCGGCAGAAGTGCGACAACCTGTCGCACCTGCGAGCCGAGAGACGCCCAAGGGATGCAGGACCAGCGGGCTCCGTCTGCGCAGAGGCGACCGCCGAGCATCTACAGGTGCGTCCCGAATCTGGCCTCGCCTCGTCACGCAAATGACGCCGGGCGCACGTAGATGCCGCGCTGGAAACATCCTCGACGCAGAAATCGCCCAGTTTCTGGGTGTCACGTTTTTGAAGGTTCGTGCTACAAGCCCGCCGGTGAAGCTCTCCGGTGATCGAAGCGAACTGCGCCTCAGGCGCGCCAATCACCGTCGGATTGGCGCGCTCATGCAGGCGGGTGCTCTGCTGGCGGGTGTAGCGCCCGTGTTGCCGGCTGTAGCAGAGACTCCGGTCAGGTCACCGGTCGCGCCCTCTGCCCAGGTTGCGTCGCCAGCGACACCGTCCGCACCGAGCTCGCAGCAAGAGCCGACGGTCGTTACCGTCACAGGCACGAGGACAGCAGCGCGGAGCGCTTCCGACGTCACTCAGGAGAAGCCCGTGCTCTCCGCGGCGCCTCATCGCACAGCAGGCGACTTGTTGCTGACCGTGCCTGGAATGGCGCTTTCTCAGCATGGGGGCGAAGGCGGTGCAGCCCAGATCTTCTTTCGAGGATTCGACGCTGTTCACGGCCAAGATCTCGAAATCTGGGCGGCGGGCGCGCCCGTCAACGACGTGTCGAACGTGCACGGTCAGGGTTACGCCGACCTCAACTTCTTGCCACCCGAGGTGGTGAAGCGAATTCGCTCCGCGCCCGGTACCTATGATCCGCGACAAGGCGATTTCTCGGTCGCTGGAAGTGTCTGGTTGGAGCTCGGCTACGACCAGCCGGGCTTTACGGCAAGCGCTGGCGCCGGGCAGTTCGGAGCTCGGCGCTACTTTCTTGCCTATCATCCCGAGGGCTGGTCGGAGGCGACCTTCGCGGCTTTCGAGTTGTATTCGACCGACGGCTTCGGGCCGTCACGAGCGCTCCGCAGAACCTCGCTGGTGAGTCAAGCAGAGCTACCGATCGCTAGTGCCTCGCTGCGCGTGATGGCGTCAACCTACGCCGCGAGCTTTGCGTCTGCAGGCGTGCTTCGGCTTTCGGACATCGAGAGCGGCAAGATCGACCGCTTCGGCTCGTATGACGAGCACCAGGGTGGTGACGCGGCACGCTCGCAGCTCGTGGCGGAGCTGAGCCACGGCGATGGTGATTCCAGGTGGTCGCTCGCCCCCTATGTCGTGCTGCGCTCGATGCGCTTACGCGAGGATTTCACGGGCTACCTGGTCCAGCCTTTCACCGGCACCGCGGCCGAAGTCGCCGCGGCCAATCGCGCAGCCGAGCAGGGCAACTCCGAGCAGCAGATCAATGACGCAACCACCTTCGGAGTTACCGGCTCATACCGTCGCGCCCTGCCCGTGTTTTCTCGAGCCGACAGCCTCGAGGCAGGCGTCTTCGGACGGCTCGATCGCATTGGACAGTCGCAAAAGAAGCTGTCGATCGATACCTCGCAGGTCACGCTCGACGAGCTCGACTCCAAGATCATCGCGAGCGATGTGGCCGGCTATGTCGACTTGGCCCTCCATCCGATACATCGGCTCGTCGTGCGTGGTGGGCTCCGCATCGACGGTTTGGCCTACGTGACGCAAGACAACGGGGGACAGGGGCAAGGCCAGAGGCGCTCTGCGCAGGGCGCACACCTCGGCAAGAAGGCGACCGCCGACTACGGCATTCTGCCGGCGCTCCACGCGGTGGCGAGCTACGGCGATGGCTTCCGCTCGCCACAGGCGCGCAGCCTGCAAGAAGGTGAGAGCGCCCCGTTCACTACCGTTCAAAGCTTCGAGCTCGGGCTGCGCCTGCTTACCGAGCGCGTGCGCGCCACGGCGTCGGTGTTTCGCACGCTCCTGTCGGACGACTTGGCTTTCAACCAGGTCACCGCGCGCAATGAGCGAACGCCGCCAACGCGGCGTACCGGCGTGAGCGCCGAGATCAGCGCGGCGCCGCGACGTTGGTTCAACGTATCCGCCAGTCTCACGTATACCCGCGCAGAGTTCACCAACACCGACGGGGGCTATACCGCCGGCGATCTGTTGCCGTACGCGCCGCAAGTCGTCGGACGCACTGATCTAGCGCTCACGCCGACCTTGGGAAGGCTATTGAACCGCCCGCTGACGGCGCACATCGGCATCGGACAGACCGCGATCGCCCGCCGGCCGTTGCCCTTTGGGGAGATGGGACACAATGCTTTCCTGGTCGACGCGCTCGTGAGCGCACGCCTCAAGGAAGTCGAGCTCAGCGTCTCCGTGTTCAACCTGCTCAATGCCGCTTGGTACGACGGTGAGTACACCTTCGCATCGAACTTCGAGCGGGGTTCCCTGCCATCACTCGTCCCGCAGCGCCACGTGACGGTCGGTGCACCACGGACCGTGATCGGTTCCTTGTCCCTCTATCTATGAGCAACCATGTCGTTTCATCACCTCCGATACCTGGCTCTCCTCGTCGTGCTGGCTAGCCTGGCCCCGACGGCCTGCAGCGCAGACTCCGGTGGCAGCACCGCCGGGAAACGCATCACGCTGCAGACGCGGATGACCACGGAGGCGAAAGCTCGCTCGACCTTCACGACGGGCTTCGGCTGGGACGTCACCTTGACGAAGGCAATCGTGGCCGCGTCGGGGCTCTATTACTTCGACGGCCCGCCACCGACCGCTCTGCTTGCGCCGCACAAGCCGAGCCTGCGAGAGCGCATCGGCTCGTTCTTCATCGGCACTGCGTACGCCCACCCGGGTCACTACCAAGCCGGTACGGCGCTCGGGCAGGTCGATTTCGGGGGTTCCACCGCGCTCGACCTGTTCGCGTCGAAACCGCGCGAGCTACCCGATGGCGAGGGTGTTACCGGGACCTACCGCTCTGCGCGCTTCGTGCTGGCCAGCAAAGCTCCAAAGGACGACACGGTCGCCGGACATATCGCGATCGCGGAAGGCAGCGCCGTCGAGCATGACGGGTCGTCTCGAGATCCGATTCACTTCCGGTTGCTTGCGGACTACGACGACGTGTCGATGAACGTGAACGGGGGCTCGGTCGACGGCTGCGTGCTCGACGAAGCCAGCGTCGAGGCTGACGGAACCATCACCGTCGAGGTGAGGCCGACAATTTGGCTCAACCTCGTGGACTTTTCGAAGCTCGAGCCGGGGACCGAGGATGCGCCGACCGAGGCGCACGACCCCGGCTTTTCTCAAGGTGTCACGGCGCTGAGCGCCTACCACTTTTCGTACGCCGACTGACTCGGCAGCGTCACTGATTCGAGGAGAACGTCATGATGGCGAAGTCGTGCTTGGGACTGGTTTGTGTGGCGCTTCTGAGCGCTGCTTGCAGCAGCCCTACCGATCCGGGGCAGGGTACGGAGAAATTCACCACCTGGGGTGAGGAGTTCGTCGAAGACGGCATTCCAGCCGGTGACGGCACGAGCGGCTTCGTGGATGGGTGGTCGCTGAAGTACGACAAGTTCTTGGTGAACTTTCACAATATTCAGGTCGCCGACTCATCGGGGCACGTCGTCGCTTCGATGGACAAGCCGCGCTTCGTCGACAATACGAAGAGCGGTGAAAAGGATCTCGTCACCTTCGCCGACCTCGATGCCCAGGCCTATACCCAGGTCAGCTACGAGATCAAAACTGCCGAGGCAGACGAGCAGGTCGTCGGGGACGCCGACCCGGCGGATCTGCAGATGATGGTCGACCAGGGCCTATCAGTCTACGTGGAGGGTACGGCGGAGAAGCCCGACTCGAAGGACGAGTCGAAGACGATCGCGAAGACCTTTCACTGGGGCTTCAAGACTCAGACGTCGTACCACGACTGCCATTCTGCGGAAGAAAACGGCGTCTCGACGGAGGGCGTGGTGGTCACGAACAACCAGACCGACACCAGCCAGCTCACCACGCACGGCGACCACCTATACTACGACAGCTTGCAATCGGGCGACAACGCCAAGCCGACTCTCATTCGGTTCGATGAAAAAGCTGCTGCGGACGACGCCGGCGACGCGGACGGCGACATCACCTTGGCCGAGTTGTGCGGCGCCAACATCGACCCGAGCATCTACAACACGTCGGGCTTGCCGGGGGCGACCATCGGCGACTTCGTCATCTCGCTCGCTCGCACCATCGGGCACTTTCGTCACGAGGGTGAGTGCACGATCGAGCGCATCGACGCCGTGCCGAAGGACGTCGTGAACCCGTGCGACGAATACAAGTGAGCAGGCGCGGCCGGCTACTTCTTCGCTTTCCGCTTGGTGGCTGTTCGCGGGGCCTTGGGAGCTGAACGCCCGGCGCTTCGCTTCCCTGGTGCGCCGTGAGTATGACCATGCTCACGCCCGTGGTCATGGTCATGGTGGTGGCCTCGATCAGCGGAGTCGCCGCGCCCCGCTTGAGGCGCGAAGACTTCCAACGACCCTTGCAGAACGCCTTTCAACGCGAGAATGCGCTCAGCCTCTGCCCGGAGCCGGTCCGAACGCCCGTGCATGACGATGATCTCCAGGCAGTGATCGTGGTCCAAGTGAATATGAAGGGTCGAACGGATCCGATCGCCGAGCGCATGTTGCAGCTCGTTGAGGCGCTCGGTGAGGTCGCGCACGTGGTGGTCGTAGATCAACGTGAGCGTGGCCACCGCCTCCACACCGCGCTCGACCTCTGCGCGAACGATGGCCGCTCTGGCCAAATCGCGAAACGCTTCCGACCGCGTACCGCCCCGGGCCTCGACCAACCGATCGAATTGCTCGAGCAAGGTGCTCTCCATCGCGACGCCAAAGCGGACCAGGTGCTCGGTCATTGCCGTGAACCTAGGGCAAACCGCCGACCTTCCGAAAGGACGAAACGGCGAGCCGGGCGCGCGCAGTTCAAAATCCCAGGGGCTCGAGACGCCATCGCAGACTTGAACTGCGGCGCGAGACCCGCGCGGGGCGGCTGGAGCGCTCAGCGGTTCAAGCTGAGCGCTTCGTGCGTGAAGCCGCTCACGGCGAACACTTATAGTCGCACCACTCCAGGTAGTAGCTGTCGAACGAGCCGTCGTTGATGCACTGGTCGGTGAACCTGTTGCTACATGTGTAGTTGCGGTAGCCGGTGGCCAACAAGTCAATGGCCTGGTCCTGCCGGCTGACGCCGTTGCAGCTAAATACGAAACGGTGGAGCGTACTGGCTTGGCAGCTTCCGGCGGGCCTGGCTCCCGGGTCGCAAGCGAATGTTCCCGAGCCAGTCGAGCTGCAGGTGGGGGTCGTGTCGACCATCGTGCCCGACAGAGCCACGTTGCCCCAGACTCTGACGTTGACGCCGAGTGGCCCCGAAACAGTGCGAGTGATCACGCCGTTCAGCGTGAACGCGCCTCCGGGCGTGAAGGTGCCCGACATCTCGCTATCCATGTAGCGCACGCTGTGGAAGGCGGAGCCGTTGTCGGTGCCACGGATGTTGAACCTGGCCGTGTTTGCTGGGATCGTGAATTTGCCCTGAGCGACCTTGACTGGGACCGGGGCGTACGTGTCGATGTTGAGGGCGCGCAGGGTGTGGCCGTTGGCGGAAAAGTCATCGACCTTCACCCCTTTCCACGCCATCGTGTACAGGCATTCCTGCACCCCATCCGAGCGTGTCGTGCAGCTGGGTGGGTTCGGACCGAAGCTTACCAGTCCGCTTCGAATGCGAGGCGCGGTGATGGTCTCGGTGTAGAAGAACCTTCGCTTGATCGCTATGCCGCCCGTGACGTTCGCGAGGTAATCGTGCCCGGCCGTGAGCTCTTGGCTCGTGCTGCCCGTGCTGTCCTCGGTCGCCTCGTAGCCCTCGTCGACGGTTGCAACGCAACCCACGAGTGCCGTGGCGCAACCGAGCAGCGCGATTCCCGAGAGTAGAGTTTGCTTCATCTTCTTCGTCCTGTTTTTCATGGTTCAGCGGACCGTGGCCTTGCGCTTGAGACGCCAGAGGAAGGCGAAGCCCAGCGCCAGCGCCGGCACCAGAGCACCACCACTGCCCGAGCTCCGACCTGGCGCCCCAGATACGCTGCAGGTCCCCGCTACCCCGTTGTCGGGGTTACACGGACCCGTAATCGCTTCAGGTCCGGTGACGCATTGACCATCACCTGTGTCTGGCTGAGTCCCTGTGGCAGACGCGCTGAGCGCCGCAAACGAGATGCCGGCGAAAAGCAGAGCCGCCGTGAAACGGAGATTGGTTTTCATACGCTGTCCTCCAACGAACATGGAGCGCTTGCAGACGCTCCTGATGGCCAACTGATCGAGTCGACGACTTGGCTTTCGGCCGCTGCGTCGTCGATCAGGTTTTCTTTCCTCTCAACCCGGCGCGCGCGGGACTTGCGCAAAGATTTCTTCGCGCGCCATCGCCGCTCGGCAACATCGAGGTGACGCAAGCCTTCAGCTCTTACAGCCCCATCACGTGCTCGACGCCGCTATGCCAGTGGGCGTTCGGACTTGGGCGGACGGCGCGCGATCACGTGGAGCGACAGGGATCAGCGAAGGATGACGCTGCCAGTCGGAAGCGCTACGACTGCACGCCTACCGACGTTCGTTCGGCCGTTTTCCAAACTGGCGAGCATGAGACGCGGGCTAGCGACGGCTGTGCCGGCCGCGGAAGTGGCCTATCCTGATCAGGTGGTTTTGCATCGTTGGGTTAGCGTCTGCTTGGTGGGTGCCGGTCTGGTCGCTGCTATTGCAGCGTGTTCGGCGAGCGATGTTCGAACGCCGATGGGCGCTGCTGGATCGCAGTCCAGCGGAGCGGGCGGAGCGGGCGGGGCCGGCGGTGGTCACGCAGGGGTGAACACTGGCCCTGCTACGAATGGCGGTAGCGGAACGAACACGAACGGCGGTACCAGCGCAGGTACCAGCAGCGCGTTCTGGGAAGAGTTCGACATCGGTAACAATGGTGACCAGAAGCGACTCTTCATCGTCACCGACGACGTCTGGGTGCGCAGCGATAACGCCCCCATCAGCCGGGAAACCGCGGATTTCATTAGTTACGATCAAGGTAAGCAGTGGCAGGCATTGCACAGCGGCTTCACGAACCCGCTCTACCAAGAGGGGACGTTCGGCGTCCTCGGAGTCGACCGAGAGGGGACGCTGCTCGCGCGCTGGATCTCGCCTGGCTCGACCTGCAGTCAAGGATGCCTGCCGACCACGCCGGGGCAGGCCGGTACCACCTACCTGCTGAGCCTGGACATAACGACGAAGTCCTGGGCGCTCGGGAGCCCCTTTCCCGAAGGCGACTTCTCGTCGATTCGTTATCTCGCCAGCTCGACGACGAGCTCTTGGTTGTTCGATTCCGGCGGAAAGGAGCAGCTGCGCTACGACGGTTCGGGCCAATGGCAAGTCCTTTCGCCCCCTAGCGAGTTGTACGGTCCCATCGCGGTGAGTCCAGCTGGTACCCGTTACGCCTATGGCCTGGTCGAGTACGCCACGGCCAAGGACTCACTCGCGTTGCTGCGCAGCGCTGAGGGCGCATCTGCCTGGGAGGCGCTACCCGACTGCCCGGCGACGCTCACCGAGCTCACGGCCGTTGACGACCAAAATCTGTACGGTGTGAGCAGGAGCGGCTTTTACCACTTTGATACCGGCGCGAACGCTTGGGAGACACGCACACCGCCCATTACGCTGGCCGAAAATGAACACTTGTACGTATCTGGCCGCACCTCGAAGGAAGGTCACGTGATCGTAACGCTCGGCGGCAGCATCTACGATAGTGCCACCGACACGAGCAAGACGCGGCTACTCACGTTCCTGTCGGTAGACGGCGGAAAGACTTGGGCCGAGCACAGCTTGCCCAAGCCCACGGTCGCGTTTTCTGCGCTGGCCTTCGACGCGCAAGGCCGTGCCTACCTCATGGGCAGGCCCGAAGTCGGGGAGCACTATCGCGTGTGGCGCAGCCCCTCGAGCAGCCAGTGGTGAGCCGCGCGAAGGCACGTCGCCCTGTAGGCCTCGAAGCACGCACCTTTGACGAGACCAAAGCGAAATCGATCGCTCGAGCCCCTTCTTAATTGCGCGGGACGGCCCAAATGTTGCGGAAAGATACCGGTGTGTACGTGAAGCGATCCTGGAGCAGCACGCTCCTCGGCTCGCACGTCTCGGACATCCCTGCCTGCGTCACGCCAGGCACCTCGACGTTTTGCTGAACCAGTATGCCGTTCAGCTTGACCTGTCTTTGGAAGAGCGGTCTTCATCCCGCGCAGTCGACTGGGCACGTCATTGCCCCCATTGCCGTCCCTCAGGCCAGGATTTCTGGCACGGTTCTGCTGGTCCTGTCCCAGCTACCCCAGGTAGTCACGTTCAGGCCCATCACCTGCTGCAACGTGAGAAGGAGCTCGGTCACCTTGCGGCCGGGGATGCGAATATGGCGGTTGCCCGGTAGCTTGCCGCCAGCGTGGCCCATCAACACGATGTGAAAATCGGTCATGATGTGTGAGCGGGGGGACGCGAGCTCGCTCACACCATAGAGCAACGTGTTGTCGAGCACGGTTCCGGCGCCCATCGGTGTCGCCTTCATCCGCTTCGCCAGGTCTGCATACTGGCTCATGATGTAGCGCTCGATGTTTCTCGGCTCCTGCCCATCGGAGGCGTGCGTGTAGGCGTGATGGGTGCCGGCGATCTGGATCACTGGGTAGCTGTTCTCGCTCTGCGGACCGGACCACTGGTGCGTGTAAACACGCGTCAAATTGCAGGAAAGCGCAGCGACGATCAGCTGGTTGACGGCGTGACTCTTCGCCGTCAGCTCTTCGAGCGTCAGTGGGGGCGCTTCGGGTGTTTTGCACGTCGGGTCCTCGCCGTCCCCCAGCGTCGGAATGCGCTGTTCGAGCTCGCGAATGCCCTCCATGTGGGCGTCGACGCGTTGGGAGTCCGCTGCGCCCAGGGTCTGCTTCAGACGATTGGCTTCTTCGAGCACCGCGTCCAGCGCGCTGCGACGCATGGCGAAAGAAATGTCCGAGGGGACGCCGGTCGAGCCATCTCCCTGCGGCATCGCGCCGAACAGCGCGTCGAAGATAGCCTTCGGCTCGCGCTTGGGTGGCAGGAAATCGTTGGGGCCACGGTGGGCCAGGTTTTCGCCCACAGTGCCCATTTTGACGTACGGCGCGTACGGCAGCATGCCCGTCTCGAACGACCGGAACGGCTCATTCGTATGGATGGCGTCGGCGATGATCTGGTCAACCGTGGGCTGATATTGGGTCGCGTTCGAAGTCTCGTAATAGTGAGATGGCGTGTTTTCGATCTCGTTCGTGTAGTTGCAAATGGTGCCGTCGCCACCCGCCAGCACGTAAACCACGCCCCAACCGTGGCCCTTGAACTTGGCATCGAGCATGTCGAGGCCCGTTACCAGCGTCATCGCATCTTTGACTTCTGCAAAATCTTGCAGGTTGTTCGAGAGCTGCCAGGCATCGCCAGCGCCATCTTGGTCGGGAGTCCACACGTCGGCGTGGATGCCGTTGCCCCAAAACCAGATACCGAATGAAGTCGGTAGCGCCTCCCCCGCGGCGAACGCCGTGCCGTTGCTATTGCACATGGCGTCGAGCACCGGCAGCCACACGGCGACGCCGATGCCGCCGAGCGCGCCACGCAGTGCAAAACGCCTCGAAACCTTCAGCTCTTTGAGCAGCGACACGATTACTGGTTCCCCGCGGTGATTGGCACGTTCGGTGCGGAACGGAAGGCATCACTGGCCACGAATTCGCCGACCAGGTCTTGCCAGGCGTAGCCGTGTGAAGCCAGCGTCTGTCCGAGGTCGTCGATTTGGGCCGAGTCCGCCGTAGCGTCCGCCAACCCGTTGGCGTCGCGATAGAAGTTGCTCAGCAGGCAGCTCAGCGCGCGGGGACTCGCGGCGAGCGCGGCGGCGAGCTGCGCTTCGCCGTCGAACGCCACGCCATCGAGCGTTCCGGTGGCGTCGATGGGCAGGCCGCCTTCCGTTGCGCGGTATTGCCCGATCGCATCGAAATGCTCGAGCGCGAAGCCGAGGGGATCGATGAGCTCATGGCAGGCTAGGCACGTCGGGTCAGCCAGGTGTTGAGCCAACTTTTGGCGCGTGGTCAGGTTCGCATCGACTGGGGGCAGGTTCGTGACCACACCCGCCGGAGGAGCGGGAGGTGTCTGGCACAGAAGATTCTGCAGAATGAACACGCCGCGGCGCGTGGGCGAGCCACGATCAGGTTGCGAGTGGCCGGCGATCACGGCGGCCTGGCCCAAGATGCCTGCGCGACCGGTTTCCGGACCCAGCTCGAGCCTCACGAAGCCCGAGGCCGGAGCCGAAACGCCGTAGATCGGCGCCAACGCCGCATCCACGAAGGTTTGGTCGCTATCGAAGAACGAGCGCACGTCCGCCTGGGGCGCGAGCACGACGTTCTTGATGAACAGCTGCGTGGCTTGCAGCATCGAGCTCTGCAGCGCGGCGTTGAAGGTCGGAAACAGCTCTGGACTCTTTTGCACCACCGAGACGAACCGGGCTTGCGAGACTTCACCGAAGAATTCGGCCATTTGCTCGACGGCGCTCGGATCACTCAACAGCGGTGCCGCGGCTGCGCGCACGCCGTCTGCGGTGTCGAGTTGACCGGCAGCAGCGGCGGCGAGCAAGGCGTCGCTCGGCGGACCTCCGGTGAGCAGGAAAGCCAAGCGCGTGGCCATCGACGCGCCGTCGTATTTGAGGCGCCCACTACTCCGATCGAGTTGATTGCTCTCGACGCGATACAGAAAATTGAAGGATTGAAGCAAGCCGTACGTGACGGTCGCTAGCCCTTGCGCGGTGCTGGACCCAGGCAGTTGGGCTGCCTCGCTGCCAACCTGTAGCCATCTTTGCAGCTCGACGTCCGTCAAGTCGCGCCGGTAGGCACGCTTACCCGCGCGCTGAATGAAGCTGACTACGCAAGCGTCGTTCAGATCGGCGGGCGGCTCGCAACCGACGAGCTCGTGCCAGCGAAGCGCGTCGGCGAAGACCTCTGCCGTCACCGCTCGACTTGCGGCTTCGTACAACGAAACCGCAGCGCTGTTGACCGCTACCTGCGACGCGCCGATCGAGACGAAGCCGGCCAGGGACGTGTCTTCGGGAAGAACGAGCGGCGTGCTGATCGTGCCCAGCAGGTCCGACAGCGCCATTTTGTACTCGGACTGGGTGAGCAACCTGAGCTTCCGCCCCCCTTGGCCGGGTGCGCCGACCATTCCCGCTCCGTCGCCGGCGGCAGTGCCCGCGTTCGTGTTGGCACTGCCGCCGGTCTCCCCGGAGCCCCCGCTCCCTCGTTCGATGCCCTGGCTCGTGCCGACTCGACCGCAGGCGAGCGAGCAAAGCCCCATGAGCCCGAATGCGGCCACCCGCCGGTAGCGTCGAAGCGCGCCGAGAACCGCCAGCATCGCCCAGGCAATGCGCCGACGAACCAAGAATTGTCATCAAATCGCCGAAGACCGTCGAATACCGCGACGGGAGCCGAATCCATCACCGCCCGAGCCGCCGGCCAGGCTAGCGCAGCCTGCTTTAGACGCGCAGGCCGTCGAGGGGTCCCTTGCAAACGCTGGGATTGCCGAAGGTGCTGGTCTGTACGCCCATGGCTTGGGCGATCGACACGAACAGATCGTTGTGGGCGGCTTTGTCGAATTGCAGGAGCCGACCGCCTTGAAAACCAACCGCCGCGCCGCCGCCGATGACCCAGGGCAGCTGGTCGACGTCGTGCCCGTGCTCGCCGATCTGACCGCAGAGCAAAACGATCGTGTGATCGAGCAGCGTGCCCTGCCCCTCGGGAATTTGGCGCAGGGAATCGAGCATGCTCACGTATTGCTTGGCCTCCCATTGATGCCATCTCGTCACGGCGGCCATGGCATCGGGATTGTCTTTCAAGCTGCCAGCCCCGTTGAACGAAGTCTTGTGAATCAAATCGTGCGCATCCGTCGTTCCCCAAGAACCGGACTGGTAGTCGAAGGCGGCGTCGAAAGGGTCGGAGACGCACAGCAAGCTCACGCGCGTCAGGTCGCAGGCGAAGGCGGCCGTCACGAGCTTCGACATCGAGGTGATGTTGGCCTGATGCATGGTCTCGGTGCCAGGGTAGGCATTGCCGGTTCCGGCGGTGACGGTCGAGGTCGGGTCGGCGCAGGCGGCGCCCGATGCCGTGCCCCCCTGGTCGCCGAGCGCCAGGCTCTTTTCGAGGTCTCTGACTGCGCTTTCGTGCGCGTCGAGCTTTTGCTGCTGCTCGCGGCTGAGCTTGGGCTTCACGACATCGAAGTCGTTCAAGACGAAATCGAGCACGCTCTTGTCTTGCTCGAGCGCGACCTCTGCCGGAGACGGGCCCGGCATCGGCGCAGGCGTCATCGATGGAGGCGTGAAGCTCGCGAACAGGCGCTTGTAGACGCTGGCGGGGTTCACGTCGAGCGACACCACCTGGCCCGACGCCTGCGTGCAAACCTTCGTCGCGCTCACGTTGCCGTCGACCTGCAGGGCGAGGGACAGCGATTGAAACTTGGTAACGGGGCTCGGACTATTGATGGCCTTGGCGATGTATTGATCGATGGAGGGGCCGCCGGCAGTGTCCGGATTGGCACGGTTGGTCGCCGCGAGCGAGTGCGTCTCCCCGGCGTAGTGCGCGTTCGCCGCTTGCGAGCCGTCCGCCTCGGCAGAGCGCATGCCGATACCGGACAGCGCGATCAGATCCTTTTTGACGGCGTTGAGCGGTTCGCGCACGGCCGGGAACACGAAGTCGGTCTTACTAGCGGCTCCCCCGCCCGCCGACTTGAAGTCGTACACGTGCCGGGGCACGCCGTGACCCAGCCAGAACACCAGCAGCCGGGTCGGAGCCTCGTTGGCGGCTCGACTCGGGCGCGGGCGCAGCAGTGGCAAAAAGGTGGCTGCCGCACCCAAACCGAGTGCCTTGGTCAGCGAACGTCGCGAGGGTTTCCAAGCGTTCATGCCGTTGTCGTTCTTCCTAGTCAGCCAGCAGTCGATGACGGAAGGCGTCGCTCTTCACGAGCGCCACCAGCATCTCGCGTAGGTCGCCGTTCGAATCTTCCAGCGCCTTGACGAGCGGCGCCGTCATGCAGGCGTCGATGCCCGCACGACGCACGGCGAGCGCGTAGCCCAGCCATTGCGCGGCCAAGCAGCCCTCCACCTGTTTGCTCTCGGCCAGCTTCTTGCCCATGTCGACGGCGCCGACGAACGACCCGTCGATGTCGGTGCCGACGAACGCGCCGCTCGAATCGACGGGCTTGCCGAATTGCTGCGTGCGCCATTGCCCGAGGGCGTCGTAGTTTTCGAAAGCGAAGCCGATGCCGTCGATGGCATTGTGACACCCGGCACACTGAGGTGTGTTGTGGCTGGCCTCGAGCTGCTCGCGGGTCGTCTGGTTCGATTCTGCGGTCAGCGGGGGCAAGCTGGTGTTCACTCCGGCCAATGGCGGCGGAGGCTGCTGGCAGAGCAGACGGCCCAGCACGAACACCCCGCGCAGCACCGGCGCGTCGTTGCGCTCGTGAGCCAAGCCGGCCATGAGCCCAGCTTGCGTGAGAATTCCGGAACGCTGGCTCGCGTCGACCGGCGTCCACGCCAAGTCGGCACCGCCGGCCGTGACCCCGTAGAGTGGGGCGAGCGCGGCGTTGACGAACGCGTGGTTGTCGGTGAGCAGGGCGCGAAGCGTATGCCCTTCATCCCAAAAGATACGGTCGACATAGCGCACCGTCGACTCTTTCAGAGCGCTGGCCATGCTCGGGCCGAACGCCGGAAAAAGGTCCGACGCTTTCACGAGATTGTCGAGCTTCTCGAAGCGCAGCCACTGCGCATGAAATGAGGCAACGGCCTGGCGGGCGCGGTCGAGCTGCATTAAGCGACGCGCCTGGGCCTCGATGGCTTCGGGCGAGGCAAGCGCGTCGGCATCGGCTGCAGCCGAAAGCTCGGCGTCGGGCATCGTGTCGGTCAGCAAATAGGCAACGCGGCTGGCGACCTGATGTCCATCCAGCGGGACTACTTGGCTGCCGGCAGCCGCCGTGCCGCCGTACTCCAAGCGGTAGAGAAACGCCGGCGTTTGGAGGAAGGCTTGAATCAACGAACGGATCGCGACCGCGAACCCCCACTTGGTCCGGACGCTCTCGAAGAAAGCAGCGTAACGCGTCGACTCTTCTTCGTTGAGGGGACGCCGAAAAGCCTGTTTACCGAAGCTGGCGATGAATTGGCTCCCGCACGCGGCCTCGTCGCTCGGGCTCGCGGGGGAGCACGACAACACTCGACTGAGATCGGCCGTCGCGAGCTTGGCTACCGCGGCAGCGTTGTCGTGGAGCGCCTCGATGAGTGCCGCCGACGGAGCCTGCGCCTCTGCCGTGTTCAAGAACCCTTCGCTTTGAACTTCGGCTGGCAGGTGCAGATCACCGGGTGAGATCGTCACCTTGGGGAAGAGATCGCGCAGCGTGTTCGTGTATTCGATCGCGCTGAGCCGGACGAGGGGCGCAGGGCCGGCTGCGATGCCCGAGGGGCTCGCGCACGCAGCGTTGCCGACGCCACTTTGGCCAGCCGCTGCCATTCCGTCCGTGCCCCCGCCCGATGCCGAATTGCCAGCGACACCGGGACCGGAAGTCGCCTGCGGACCGTTGCCATTGCCGTTCAGGTTGCCGGTGCAGGCCGGCGCTACCACCCCAAAGAAGCAGGCCAAAGCTAGCGTCAGTGAGCCCAAGTTTACGCGCACGTCCGTAGGTACCGGCAGCGATGGAGAGGGTCCACGAAATCGCCCCGCCTGGTCGGAGAAGTGAGAAAATGTAGGCAAGCGCGCAGCGCCTAGCTGCAAAATTCCGGAGCCTCCTCCGCCGCTCGACGTGCTCGCGTACGGCGTCGTGCGCCCTCGCGGGAGCCCCCGAAGAATAGAGCGCTCTCTACTAGCCTAAATAAAGCTGGACCCGTCGTTGGCGGTCACGCGACAACGACGCCGATGCAAGGGCGAGCCAAGCGCATTCTCGTGACGGGTGCCCGCGGCAACGTGGGACGCGAAGTGGTGCGCGAGTGCGTGGCGCACGGCTTCGCGGTGCGCGAGGCAGTGCGGCCCAACGCTGCATCGACCCGAGATGTGGGCAGTGACAGCGTGCCGTTCGCGTTCGAGCAGCGCGCTACGTGGGAGCGCACCCTTGCCGGCTGTGATTGCCTGTTCCTGCTACGACCACCCGCGCTGGCAAACATGGATGCCACCCTGAATCCTTTCATCGACGCCGCTCATGCCAGCGGGATCGAGCACATCGTCTTTCTTTCGGTGAGCGGCGCCGAAAAGGCGTCGTGGGTACCGCATCGCAAAGTCGAGCTGCACCTGCTCGCCGCCGGCAAGCCGTGGACCCTATTGCGGCCCGGCTTTTTCGCTCAAAACCTCGAAGATGCCTATCGGAGCGATATCATCGAAGATGCCCGGCTTTATGTGCCCGCTGCAGACGGCAGGGTCGCTTTTCTCGATGTCGCGGACGTGGGCGCCGTGAGCGCGAGGCTCTTCGAGCAACCGAGCGACTTCGCGGGCAAGGCATTCACGTTGACGGGCCCGCGGGCGCTCACTTTCTACGAAGTCGCCCAGATGTTGAGCGAGCGCCTCGTTCGAGAGATCCGCTACCAGCCGGCCTCCGTGCCCGGCTACCTCTGGCACCTCACGACCCGCCGGCGCCTACCGCTCATGCAAGCGGCGGTGCAAGCCTTTCTTCACTTCGGGCTGCGCCATGGAGATGCCGAGTCCGTCACAGAAGACGTCGAGCTGCTGCTCGGCCGCCCGGCGTCGGGACTGGAGCAGTACATCGAGCGGTGCGCCGCCGCGTGGCTGCTGGGCCCTGGAGCGCGGGCTCGCTAACCACGCCGCATCCGTCGAACCGCCGCAGCCCTATTCGGGCGCGCCGCACTTATCGCGGCGATCCCGAAGGCTTTTCTGAACGGAGCGCCCGCGCTTGGGAATGGCTCCTTACTCGGACTGGTCGACGATTTGGCTGACCCAAACCGACCAAGTGGGGGCACCCACCAGGATGATGCTCGAAAAGTACCTGCGCGCTGGAGCGCTTTTTGCCGGCCTAGGGGCAGGTCTCCTCACTTTCGAAGGGCAGGCGTCGGCAGCCGTGACCGCCGCCTCTTACTTCGGTGGCAGCGGCGACGACGAGCTCCGCGGCGTTGCGATCGGCTCCGACGGCTCGATCTTCGTGAGCGGTAACTCGAGCTCGAGCGAGTTGGCGGCGCTGGTGACGACGCCCCTCGCCATGGGCGAAGGCTTCGTGGCCAAGCTCGACGGCAGTGGCAGCAAGGTACTTTGGCTTTCGCGCGTCCCGGCGGGCGGCAGCCTGAAGCTGACCGCGCAAGACGAGCCCATCCTCATTACGGGTCAAAAGCTCACCAAGCTCTCCGCCGACGGGACGTCGATCAGCTGGACCGGCGCCGACGTCGGGGCGGCCATCGACGCTTTCGACATCGCCCCCCAAGGCGACATCGCCCTCATCGCCGGCAACGACGTATTCTCCTTCGCCTCCGACGGAATCACCCAGAAATTCCGCGGCAAGACGGGACGTTCGCACGCCGTCGGGGTCGCGATCGATCCAAAGTCTGGTGAAGTGCTCGCCTCGGGCGATCAAAACGCCGGCTACGGCACGTGCGGGGGTCCCTGGCGTTCGCCCTTCATCTTTCGTTACGACGCCACGGGCAAGCAGACTGCGAAGCTCTACGACTATCCGGGACAGGCGGCGTGCGATGAGCAGCTCGCGGCAGACTCGTTCTTCACCCACCTTCGCTTCGAGCCCAATGGAGAGCTGTGGGTGACCGGCGGCTCCGATGGCGGCAACACCGTTCTGTCGCGCACCGCCGGCGACTTGAGCAAGAACAGCACGGCGCTGGCCGGCGCCTGCTTCGACTCAGCCTGCTACGGCTGGAAGGGAGCGGCGGCTCCGCGCTTCGTGGCTCGTGTCAACTCGGCTTTCAGCGACTTCGAGCGCGCGACCTTCATCGTCGCCCACTTCAACAAGCAGCCCAAAGGTTGCACGTGCGACGTGCCTCAAGACGACGGCAGCGGAGCGCGGCCGAACAGCGCCGGGCTCGATTTCGTGTTCCGAACGTCGACGGGAGACGTGGTGGGAGCCGGCTCGGCAGGCTGGCACTTTCCGGTGGTCGATGCGTGGTACCCGGCTGCCGCCTACACGCCCGGTTACCCCGCGGTGGTGAGCGTTCTCGACGGCGAGCTCAAGACCATGAAGATGGCCACGCTGCTTCCGGGAACGGGCAGCACCCAAGCTGCCGACTATCGAGGCGGCCGCTTGGTCGTCGTCGGGAGCGCTCCGGATAACAGCACGTGGGTCGCGCCCGCCGGGCAAGAGCAACAGGCGCAAGCCGTGCTTGAGCCGCTGCCCGCCGGCGCCCCGCTCCAAGCCAAGTATGGCGGCGGGAAATCCGACGGCTTCATTTACGTCGCCTGCGTGACCACCGACGCCGAATGCGGCGCCGCGCCGCGGCCGACGGGGGGCTCGGGCGGAGCCGGGTCCACCGCAGGTGCGGGCACGACTGATACGGCCGGCACAACGAACAGTGGCACCGGCACCAGCGGTGGCGGCGACGGCGCCAGCGCGGCAGGCACCTCGAACAGTGGCATCGCGGGCAACGTCGCCGGCAATGCCGCAACGAGCGGAGACTCGGGAGGATGTGGTTGCGCCGTCGCTACACCGACGCGCGCCCGCAGCAGCATCGCGGCGCTGGCTCTGCTCGGCTCGTTGGGTCGACGGCGAAAAAGAACCTCGGCACGAACACGCGCTCGCTCCTTCGCGCGGAAGCGCATATGACCGCCTCAGCGCCGTTTCGCTTTTCGGTCGGCGCTTCAGCTCTTGCCCGAGATCGCATCGCGAGCGCGATCGATCATGGATGCGAAGGGCCCGGCCAGCATGTTGGCGGCAGGGGACTCGACACCAGGGTGCGGGCGAGTCGGGGCAACGCTCTCGGCGAAGCTCACGGCTTTGCGCATCTTTTCCAGCCGATCGGTGTCGAGCGCGCTCGCCAATTGCTCGAACTCGTTCTCCTCTTCCGCCCGTGCGTGCAGGAGCACGCTCGACTGCAAAAGCGCTAGCTTTCGCTCGAACTCGGCCGAGCTGACGTCGAGATCTTCGAGCTCGGACAGTACCTTCTTGGCTTCGTTCTCTTCCTGCAAGCGAGCGTCGACAATCACGTCGCCATCCGCCAGAGCGCGCCTGGCAGCAGGGTGCACGATCTCTTCTTCCGCTGTTTCGTGCACGGCCAGGAGCCGGCGCAGGGCGACGAACCGGTTCTTGCGCGGCTCACCGCTGCTGGCCCGCACCTGCTCGAACGCGGACTCGATTTGGTCGTGCTGTTCCTTGAGGAACGTCACGACGTCTATCCCACTGCTGATCATGGTTGCCATGTCCCCGTCTTTTGCACGCCGCATACCAGCATGTACTGCGCGTGATCGCTCGCGCCGTGGCCGATTCATCCGAGGCGAGCAGCATTGCTCGAGGCAAGAGGCACCGGACACGAGTGGGCGCCTCTGGCGTGCGCGCTGCGCAACGGGACGCAGCAGACCCAGCCCAGAAAGGCCAGGCCGGCGCAACCGGCGCCGCCGAGCAGCAGGGCCAAAGTCGGGCTCGTGCCCGCTAGTTGCTCGAGAGTCCGCAGCACGAGCGCGACATTGGCGAACGTGATGAGCGCGGCGGACGCCGCCGCGGCGACGCGCACCCACGAACGCGAGCTGTCATGGCCCATGACCTGGGGTGCGCTGGTGAAGCGGATCAGCGGCACGATGGCGAAAGGTAGCTGAATACTCAGGACAATCTGGCTACCGACCAGGAGCGCGGTGGCACCGCGATCGCCAACCGCCAGCAGCACGGCCACGGCGGGACCGATGGCGAGGCCGCGAGTCAGCGCGCGCCGTAGCCAGGGCGACAGCTTGAGTTGTACGAACCCTTCCATCACGATCTGGCCCGCGAGGGTTCCCGTGACCGTCGAGCTTTGGCCCGAGCACAATAGCCCTACCGCGAACAGCACCGATGCGGCAGCCGTACCCAACAGCGGTGTCAGCAGGTGGTAAGCGTCTCTGAGGTCGGTCACGGCCAAGTTGCGCTGCCCGAAGGCAGACGCGGATAGCAGGAGAATGGCGGCATTGACCAGCAGCGCCAGGTTCAAAGCCAGAGCCGTGCTCCAGGAGCTGCGTCGAAATGTCGAGGCGGCTGCCCCGAGCGTCCGCTCGCGTCGAGCCGCTGCCAGCAGACCCGAATGCAGGTACAGGTTGTGGGGCATCACCGTGGCACCCAACATGCCGATGGCGACGTACAGGCTGTCACCCGGCAGGTGAGGTACGAGGCCGTGGGCGACCTCTCCCGCCGCGGGCCGGGCCCAGAGCAGCACGACGGCCAAGCAGATCGCGATTGTTAGGAGCAGTACCGCTACCATGGCCTCCAGTCGAGCCGCCCCGCGCCGCTGGATTGCCAAAATGAGTAGGACGTCTATCGAGGTGAGGAGCGCACCGGCAACCAGCGGCAAGCCAAACAGCAGGTTGAGCGCGAGCGCGCTGCCCATCACCTCGGCCAAGTCGCAGGCGACAATCGCGAGCTCCGCCAAAATCCAGAGCGCGGCGCTGGTCCCTGGCGAGTAGTTGGCGCGGCACGCGCTCGCCAGATCCGTTCCTGTAACCAGACCGAGCTTGGCGCTGAGGCTCTGGAGCAGCAGCGCCACTACGTTGCTGGCAACGAGCACCCAGAGCAAGCTGTAGCCGAAACGCGCGCCGCCCTCGAGATCCGTAGCCCAATTGCCCGGATCCATGTAGCCCACGCTCACCAGGCAGGCCGGGCCCAACAGAGCCCACCAGCTCCGGCGCTTTGCCGCGTTCATGTCTTCTTACGCGGCGATCCGCCATCGGCCCCGAGTGTCGTCGAGCCCGCCCCCGCGGAAGCTCCCAGGTCAGCGCCCGTCACCGGATCCACCGTAGGGTCCGATTGAGTGCGCGTGCGCAGGCGCTCCAGGGTCGCCTTCTCGTTGGCGCTGAGGTCGACCGAGGCCAGGCCGTCGCCGCCGTCGACAGCCAGCTGCTGCTCTCGGTCCGAGACGTAATTCCACTGCTCTCCCTTGTTCCACGGCCCGCGCTGGTCTTTGCCGCCTTGAGACATGTTGAAATACGTGTCGGAAAAGTGAGGATCGCCGGGCAGCTTGCCAGGCGGAAAGTTCGGTTCGATCGCGTAGAGCGCCTTTTCGAAGGACTTTTGATGCGCGATCTCTCGCGTCATCAAAAATCCTAGCGCTTCGCGCACACCGACGTCGGCGGTCAGGTTGATCAAGCGCTCGTAGACGATCTTGGCGCGAGCTTCGGCGGCGATGTTCGAGCGCAAATCGCAGGTCGGGTCACCGATACTGTCGATGTAGGCCGCCGTCCAAGGCACGCCGCCGGAGTTCGTCAAGGCCGGGCCCCCGCCGTATAGGACTTGGGTCACGTGGCTGTCGTTGCCGGCGCCGTTGATGTTTCGGTAGAGCTCGGCCTGCTCGAGAGCACCCTCTGCCAGCTGACCCTTGGCCCCACGCGTGAGCATGGCGACGATGTTGCCGATCACCTCCAGGTGACTGAGCTCTTCTGTCGCAATATCCAGCAGCATGTCTTTGCGCCCGGCGTCTTCCTCGGCGAGCGCCTGGGTGAAATAGCGCATCGCTGCCGCCAGCTCTCCTTGCGGGCCGCCGAACTGCTCGAGCATCAAGTTGGCAAGGCCGGGGTTCGTCTCCGAAACGCGCACGGTGTACTGGAGTCTCTTTTGGTGCATGAACATGATCACGCCCTGGCTGCACCGCGCGTGCCAAACGCGCCCGGAGTCAGCCCTGTCGGGAAAGCTACCTACACTCCCTCGGGTGACACGGCGAGCGCGCGAGAGATCGTTGACTCGCGTCTGCGGAGGCGAAGGCCAGTGCCACGGCGGTGCCGTCACACCGGGAGCAGTTTGTCACCCGCGCAACGTGTGGGGTCCGGCTACAAATCGGCGACGGCCTCCCAAGGGTGCCCTCAGGCCGTTTCTTTGTGGGCCATCACAGACTCGAACTGCGAGCCAACGGATTAAAGGAGGCAGCGGTTGGGCGTTCTAACTATTTAGAATCAGGCGAAAAGTTGGCGAGTATGGCCGTCGACCGCCCCGGGACGCCACACCTCCCGAGGTCGCTGCGCGGGGCACGAAGCTGCGCCGCAGACCTGCCAGCAATTGGCTGTACGCTCGCGGTCGTGGACGTCTACCGCAATCCCCTCGCGGGATGAGGCAGGCGCCAGCCCCACGTCGAGCCTGCACGGGTATGACCACCGGTCCTAAATCCTCTCCGCCGCCGTCCCGAACGCGCTCCAGCATTTATCCGCAGCCGGCGGTCGAGCACGGGGGGCGCGCCGCGCTAGCAGTGGCCGCGCTCGGCATCGTGTTCGGCGATCTGGGCACGAGCCCGCTCTACACGCTGCAAGAATGCCTCTCCGGTCCGCACGGCATCGCGCCCACCGACGCTCACGTCCTCGGCGTGCTGTCATTGATCTTCTGGTCGCTCACGTTGGTCGTCACGGTCAAGTACCTGGCGTTCATGATGCGGGCCGACAACGACGGCGAAGGCGGCATCATGGCGCTGCTCGCGCTCACGCCGAAGCAGCGGCAGAACCCAGCCCCGGGACGCATCGGCTTCGTGGCGCTGCTCGTCATCATCGGCGCGGCCCTGCTCTTCGGCGACGGCATCATCACGCCGGCGGTTTCGGTCTTGTCGGCGATCGAAGGCCTGGGCGTCGCCACTGCCAAGCTCGAGAGCGCGGTCGTACCGCTCACGGTGGCCATCTTGCTGGGGCTGTTCGCGGTTCAGTATCGCGGAACGGCCAAGCTCGGTCGCTTGTTCGGACCGGTCATGTTGCTCTGGTTTTTGACCATCGCCGTGCTCGGCGTCTATCACATCGCGCACACACCCGCAGTGCTGCAGGCGCTCTCGCCGCGCCACATCGTGGACTATTTTCGCGCGCACGGGTTGGCGGGGATGAGCATCTTGGGCGGCGTCATTTTGTGCGTGACGGGCGGAGAAGCGCTCTACGCCGACATGGGCCATTTTGGGCGCAGCCCGATTCGGACCTCGTGGCTCTACATCTGTCTGCCGAGCCTGGTGCTCTCGTATTTCGGGCAAGGTGCAGTCCTGCTGGCAGAACCGGCTGCAGCAGCGCGTGCCGCGCTTGCGGCCCGGCCTTTTTACGCGACGTGTCCGCAGGGCGTCTGGCTCTATCCGTTCGTGGCGATCGCTGCGCTGGCAACCATCATCGCTTCGCAGGCGCTGATTTCGGGTGTGTTCTCGCTCACCTATCAGGCTGTGCAGCTGGGCTTCTTCCCGCGCGTGACCGTGCGCCACACATCGAGCGACGCGAAGGGCCAGATTTATCTGCCGCTCATGAATTGGGGACTGGCCGGCGCTTGCATCGCGCTGGTGCTGTTGTTTCGCGAGTCGGGTAAGCTGGCGGCTGCCTTCGGGCTGGCCGTGAGCGGCACCATGGCCATCACGTCCGTCGTTTACTTCTACGTCGCGCGCCACACCTGGCGCTGGCCGCTGTGGAAGGCCGCGGGCGTGGTCGCGCTCTTTCTGTCGTTCGACGTGCCATTCTTGCTGGCCAACACCCTCAAGTTTTTCGACGGTGGCTACTTACCGTTCAGCGTCGGCGTCTTGTTCGTCATCTTGATGGTCAATTGGCGCATCGGCCGCGGCCTTTTGGGGCTTTACCTCAAGCAGCGCGCCGAACCGCTCGACACGTTCCTGAGCTCGCTTGCAGAGCGCGTACTTGCGCGCCCTCCGGGGGCGGCGGTGTTCATGGCATCCGCAGACGGCGTGCCCGCGGCTCTGCGACGAGTCGTCTCACGCTTTCACGCCTTGCCCGAGATTGTGATTTTGCTGACGGTCGTGCTCGAGAGCGCACCGCGGGTTGCTGCGGCCAGCCGACTCCAGCGCCCGGTCTGCCTCGAGCACGGCTTTTATCGCGTGATTCTTCATTACGGATTCATGGAAGAGCCCGATGTCCACGGCGATCTCGCGCTCGTGTTGGACCACCTCGAGCTCAAAGTCGGGAGCGATGAGCTCTTGTACGTGCTCGGACGGGAGACATTCGTCGCCTCCAACAAGGGGAAAATGGGCGTTCTCTCCGAAAGCCTATTCGCATTCTTGTCTCGCAATGCCAAGAGCCCGACCGACTACTTTCGACTACCTCCTGAGCAGGTCATCGAGGTCGGCGCGCAGATCGACCTGTAAAAGTTGCGCTGATTTCCCGGTCGAGGCCGCCCGTAAACACAATCTTGATAAGGCTGCTCTCGACCTTAACAGCTTCCTTACACGGGCGGATTCAGACTCTTTGGGCGGCCGGAAATGCCTCCGCGCCTGGAGTGAAACATGTTCGTCGTCATCGCCTGCCTAACTACCGCTTGGGGCTTGTTCGCGCTCGTGGCACTGGCGGACCAGCGCCACCCTGATCGCCTCAGCCGGCGCGGGCGCCATCTCGCGGGTATTCCAGACGACGCGCGACCGCTCACGCGGTCCTCGGCGTCCGGTCGTTGTGTCTCTCCTTCGCTCTACAAGTTTGGGCAACAGCCTTTGGGGCGCCTCCATTTCGGAGCGCGCTAGCCGCGGGGCGGGCTACTTCGCGATGGTGATCAGCGGAGGCGGGGGGGTCGTGGGCGCAACGCTCATCTGGAAGAGCTGGCACAGCATGCTGAAGGCCTTCTTGTTCCACTGATAGCCACGCTGGGGCCGAACCGCAAAGCTATGCCCCCCTAGGTCGACCGACAGGAACGCGCCTTTTGGCGTGGCGTTGCCCACCGCGATCTCCAAGGTGTGCACCGGGTTCTCTTTGATACGAGGTGTTCGCGGATCCGGCGCCACGTGGAATTCCGGCTCGTCCGCGATGCCGCGACCGAGAAACGTGAGCACGTTGAGGAAGCTGCGGAGTCGCAAGACGCCGTGAATGGGGAACTCGCCTCCGGATTTGCCGGCGCGAATATCGATCAAGACGTCACTCGTCGGTAGCTGGTTCGCTTCCGTATGGAGCGCGATCAGCTCATCGAGGGGCAGCGTCGAATATTCATAGTTGGTGATGATGACGCGCCCAACGACGTGCGTATTCACGTGGTACGCCTTCGCTTCTTCATCGTAGCGAACAGCGGTAGGGTCATCCTGGAAAGCCTTGAGGTCGTCGGGCGTCGCGTCGCTGGCCAGGATCTTGCGCTGCAGCGTGAACTGGAGCGGCTCGGCGCGCAGCGCATGACGATCTTGCACCGAAGACAAGTGAGCGACCATCCGGCGAAAAGCCGTGTATCCGGCTCGGTCCGCCGGGCTGTTCGTGCAAACCTGCTCGTGACCAGCGTTCTTGAGGAGAATTTGGGCCCCCGTCAGCCGCAGCAAGGCGTCCACGTCGTAACCTTGGCGTAGCAGCATGGTCAGCTTGCGTTCCTCGAAGGGGGTCAGCAAGCGCTGTGTGAACTCTTCGCCTTGCATCGGGGTGAGCGAGAGCGTCGGATTCTCGGCCGACGAAACGCCAATGAAGGGCATAGGCAAATAGCCCATGTCGCCTGTCAGGGCGGGGCCGACGCCCGCACTGAACTGAACATTGTAGGTCGCAGCGATGCTCGAGACCGTCGTGAAGTGCATGGGCTCGTCGCGATACGCTCGCGCGATGTTGATGAGCAGCAGCTTCGAGACGAGGTCGACGACGCTGCGATCGTACGCCATCACTGCGCGGTCCAGGGGAAGGCTCGAATGCGATGCGCAACCGGTAGCCAAGCCGACGGCAGCCGCAATGGCGAGCCCAACGGGGTGAAGTCCCTGCCTCATCGCGGCAAGATGCGGCACTAGTTGCCTCTGGCGCAAGATCTGGCGAGAATTGGCCGGGTTTTTGCGGTTGCTACCCTTTCGCCGCAGTTGCGCACGAGAAGCGCCCCGCTCATCAGGCATCAGCAATCGCTGAAGCTAGCCTCGAGGATCGAGAGCACGAGCTTTGCGTCGATGCGTCGACGAAAGGGTATGAGCTTTGCGCCTTTGGGAAGCGCCGCGTCACTGCAACCCCTCGTCTCATCGATGCACAAGATGATGGAGTCTAAGCGAGCATCGCGCAATTTTCGTAGCTTGTCATCGAGGTACTTGGGCGTCCAAAACCCCACGATCTCGAGCAAGAACTTTTTCGAAGGGTCGTGGCGGTGCACGAGCTCGAAATCCGGAAAGATCAGAGAGCCACCACTGTCGACAGGTCGTGGCTCGCGGACGACGTTCCAGTTGGGGGCGATCTTGCAAAAATCCCGTGCAAAGCGCTGCTCGAGCTGACTGTCGAAGGGCCTCAGCTCGCGACCCGGCTTGATGGGATCGCCCGTGCGAACCGTCAGGGTGACGGGCGCCGTGCCAGGTGCTGACTCACAGGTCGCCCGCAGCTCGAAACGCGTGCACCACGCCACACGCGGCAATAGCCCGCATAACGCGCGACCGTACAGCAGGGTATGCCGGAATAGCGACAAAGGGCCCGAAACTTCCAGCTCCACTCCGGGGGCCTCAAGCTCGTTGAGCCCATCGAGCGTTGCGGGAAGGGCGATTCGTGGGGGAGTCGCTGCACGGCGCACGTTGCAGATCAAGCCATGCAGGCGTGCCTGGCGTATCAGTGCGCGTGTGTTTCCCCATGCGCTGATCCGTACGTTCTGGGCGCGTGACAACCAGCGGCTGACCAGCAGCCGGTTGGCTTCGGTAGCCACGTGCTGCGGGGTCACCTCTGGTGGAAGCGGCGTGGCGACACGTTCGCTGTTGAGGTCCGCGAACAGGGCTTCCTCCAACCCTTCGCTGTCGGTTCCGAGCTGCTCGGCTGTTGCCTCGAGCAGCTGGTCGCGTGGAGCCCTTGCACCCGCGGCCGCGGTGAAGAGATGCCATCGCGCCTCGGGAGGCGGCACTTTCGCCGCGACGCTTGCTTCGACCAGCCCCTCGAGCGCTTCGACGGCGAGTCGTTGCTTGGAGTTAGGTGCCGGCGCAGCCAACGGCTCACGCAGTCGCGCGACCAGCGCATTGCGCTTGGTACCAACTCCCCGTTCGTACTCGTCCAGGAGCGCGCGCAACCACGGGTGATCGCGCTCCGTCAGGTAATGCAGTACGAGCTGATCGTTCGGCGTGCGTGAGCTAAGCCGAGGCGGAGGTTTGCCGACCAAGACCACGCCTCCTTTCCGCGGCTCGCCAGGCCTCGCTGGTGTCGAGTGTGACGAGCTCATACACGATGGCGCGCTTGCCGGGAGCCGGTCGGAGCAGGCGCCCGATGCGCTGCACGTGCTCCCGCTGCCCCAGCGTGCCACCGACGACGATCGCGACGTCTGCGTCCGGAACGTCGATGCCTTCGTTGAGCACGCGTGAGCTGACTAACGCTCTCAGTGTGCCCTCTCGAAAGGCTTGTAGGACGCGTTCTCGTTCGCGTCGCCCAATCTCGCAGGTGAGTGGCATGATCAGGTGCTCGCGGGCGATCGCGTACGCCGCGGCGTTGTCCGCTGTAAAAAGGAGCACCTTGCTGTCACGGTGCCTCGAAAGCAGGGCGCGCACCGCCTCTGCCTTCGCTCGCGTGAATCCAAGCAGCTGCTTGGTGCGCCGCCAAGCGTCCAGCGCGGCTCGTCCTTCGGGGGTCTGGGTCGCGGCCGACACCAGCTCTTGCCAGGTACCGTAGGGGTGCAGGGCGCGAAAGCGTCGATTCACCTCTGCGAATAGTCGATGGTCGAGCTCATAGCGTTCGCGCTCTTCGCGGTTCAAACCCACACGAAGCACGACTAACTCGAACTCTGCGAGCCACTTGCCCGCCAGATCGGCAAGTCCCAACTGAAAAACGACGGGGCCCAAAAGCTGAGCCAGTCGCTGCCGCTGTGTGCCATCTGGCGGCGTGGCGCTGAGACCCAAGCGACGCGACGCGGTGCACATCTCGAGCGCCTCATCGCGCGCGCCACTACCGAAATGGTGCGCTTCATCGACGACCAGCAGATCGAATCGATTGCCGATGCGCGGCATCCAGCGGTAGGCAGACTCGAAGGTTGCGACCGTCACGTCCTCGACCTGCTGGCGCCCGTCTCCCAAGCAGCCGATCGGGCCCGAATAGAACGCGGGCAGCTCTTTGAGCCACTGATTCAGCAGGGCGCGGGTGGGCACCAAGCAGATTGCTGGCACGGTCGACTGAGCCAGCGCGGCCGCTGCCACACGTGTTTTCCCGCTCCCGGTCGGAAGCGCGACCACGCCGCGTCCTTCCGCCAAATCCCAAGCGACGAGCGCCGCCTCTTGATAAGGGCGCAACTCGGGCATCGTCCAAACGCCTGTCGGGGCGCGCGTTGCGGGCAAGACTGCGTCAACGAATGGCAAGCGTAAGGCCGCCAGCGCCTGGACCACCTCCGCGTGGCGATGAGCCGGTGCTCGGTACAGCGCGACGCGCGGATCCCAGAGCAAGCCGGGAATGTCCTTGCGACTCAGGTCAGGCGCGTCCGCCAGCACCAACGTGCCGTGGTCGAAGAGCAATCGCATTGCTCCCGACCCTTCGGTCGTCGGCGGCGGCAGTTGCGCGATTTTTTCGCCGGGGCGACGTCACGGTCAGCGCGAGGGCTCAGTGGTTCGAGTCCCCGCGCACCGAGCTGGGCACGCGCAATCCTTGCGTCGAGAAAGAGCGGCGTCGCAATGACTGCGCCAGCGAGGGCACGCGGCGTCCTGAGCGCAGTGTTGGCAAGCGGGCCCGTTTCTTGCTGCATGCGAGCGTCGCCGAAGGTCTTCTGCTTTTTCTCTCGTTCAAGGTTTTGCCGTATGCGTTGTCGCCTCCCATCGGCGAGCACCTGGGCCTCGACGCTCCTCCTGTGTTCCTGGAGCCGAGCTCAAAGTGCACCTCCCTCGCCTCCGCCCGAGCCCAACGAGCTCGCGGACATCCAGGCCGCACTGGCCGCCGACACCCAAAGCGCCGAGTCCGGCCCCACGCCGAGCGCGGCGCCGGCTGCCGCGCCAGGCGGCGCGGTCGGCTCGCAATCACTGAACCCCGATATCTCGGTGATCGCCGATTTCGCGGCGGCCGTCTTTTCCAAAGACGAGCACCTGCAGACCGGCGCGCACGACCCGCAGCACAACGGCTTCAACCTGCAGGCGTTGGAGCTGAGCTTGGCAGCCGCGGTCGACCCGTACCTGCGTTTCGACAGCCACATCACCTTCGAGCTGGAAGGGGTAGACGTGGAGGAAGCCTACGGCACCACGCTGGGCCTGCCCTGGCGACTGCAAGCCCGCCTGGGGCAGTTTCTGAACCGCTTCGGCCGCCTCAACGCCACCCATCCCCACACCTGGAACTTCTCCGACCAACCGTTCGCGCTGGGCCGCGTGTTTGGCGCCGAGGGCAACAAGGGGTTGGGACTCGAGCTGTCGTGGCTCACGCCGTTGCCCTGGTACGTCGAGCTGGTCGGCTCCGCGACCATGGCCGACGGCGAAGAAAGCAACCGCAGCTTTCTCGGAGCTGAAGGGCGCACGCCCCACGGCGTGGGCGATTTCGAATACCTGACCGCGATCAAGCAATTCTTCCCGCTGTCGGACGATTGGTCCTTGGCGTTCGGGCTTTCTGGCGCCTACGGGCCCAATCCCAGCGGTCCGGGCAACCGCAGCGCGATCTACGGCAGCGACGTGTACCTGAAGTATCGGCCCATCACCACGGAGAGCTTTACGATCGTGTCGCTCACCAGCGAGTGGTTTTACCGCCGTCGCCAGGTGCCGAGCGACATCATCCAGGACGTCTCCAGCTACAGCGAGCTGTTTTGGCGCTTCGCGCAGCGTTGGGCCACCGCCGCCCGCTACGAGTATGGCTCGCCAGCGCTCGACTCGAGCGGCAACACCTTCGGCGCCGACCCGCTCGATCCCGACTGGACCGCGCCGCGGCACCGCGTGGCGGTTCAGCTCACGCACTACCCGTCGGAGTTCTCACGCTTTCGCGTGCAGCTGTCACGCGACATGCCCGGCTATGCCGGCGCGGTTTGGTCGGGCTTCTTGACGGCGGAGCTCGCCGTGGGCGCGCACGGCGCGCACGCATTCTGATGCTGGAAGGAGCACGTGATGACCCGTAGGTTCTTACCGTTGATGCTGGGGCTGCTGGCGTGGCTCGTTCCGGCCGCGGCCCTGGCCAAGCTGAACGTGGTCGCGACCACGCCGGACCTGGCCGCGATCGCACGCGAAGTGGGGGGAGGCGACGTGCACGTGGTGGCGCTGGCGCTGCCAACGCAAGATCCGCACTTCGTCGACGCCAAACCGCACCTGGCGCTGGAGCTGTCGAAGGCCAACCTGCTGCTGCTGACCGGGGCTGGGCTGGAAGTGGGCTGGCTACCCACGCTGCTCACCGGCTCGCGCAACCCGGACATCCAACCGGGCAGCCCCGGCTACCTCGACTGCTCGGGGCTGGTGTCGTTGCTGGAGGCGCCGACCACCAAGGTGGACCGCTCACAGGGTGATATTCACCCGCAGGGCAACCCGCACTTCACCTACGATCCGCGCCGCGTGGAAGCGATCGCAGTCGGCATCGGCAAGCGGCTGGCCGGGCTCGATCCGGGCAACAAGCCCGGCTACTTCGCCCGCACCAAGAGCTTCGTGGACGGGCTGCGCGCTGCGCGTGGCCGCTGGGAGGCAAGACTCGCCAAGGCCCGTGGCTCCAAGATCATCGCCTACCACAGCTCGCTGATCTATCTGGCCGACTGGCTGGGCATTCAGGTGGTCGAGCACGTCGAGCCCAAGCCGGGCATCCCGCCCAACCCCAGCCACGTCGCCCACGTGCTGCAAGTAGCGCGCTCCGACAAGGTCAGCGCCATCGTGCAGCAGTCCTTCTACCCGTCGAGTACCTCCAAGCTGATCGCCAGCAAGGCGGGCGCTCGTTTCCTGAACATACCAGGCTATCCCAACTTCGCTGGCGGCCAGAGCTATGCGGCTTACATGGACGACCTGGTGGCCAGGCTGGCCGGCGCGCTCGGCGTGTAGGCAAGGCAGCATGTCGCTCACACGCCCGCAACTATTCGAGTGTCGCCAGCTGAAGGTCGGGATCGGCGGCCGCGCTATCTTGCCTGCGATCGATCTAGCCATCAAAAGCGGTGAGTTTTGGGCCGTGGTCGGTCGCAACGGCGCTGGCAAGACGATCTGGCTCAAGACGTTGATCGGCTTGCTTGCGCCGGTGGAGGGCCAGGTGGCATCAGCGGACGGAGTGCGCGTGTCGTACATCCCTCAGCGCAGCGGGATGGATGAGCTCTATCCGCTGCTGGCGCGCGAAGTGGTGGAGATGGGCACGGAGCGCGGTTGGTCGTTCGTGGGCTGGAAGGGCGGCGCCGAGCGACGCCGGCGGGTCCAGGCCGCGCTCGCCGAGGTGGGCGCGAGCGAGCTGGCGGAGCGGCCGTTCCGGCGCCTGTCCGAAGGTCAGAAGCAGCGCGTGTTGATGGCCCGATTGGCGGTCTCGGGCGCTGAGCTGGCGATATTGGACGAGCCGACCAGCGCCATGGACAAGGTGGCCGAGCGCGAAGCGTTCGAAGCGCTGCGCGAGCTGCAACAGCGACACCAGCTGGCGGTGTTGGTGGTGAGCCACTACTTGTCGCTGGTGCGGCGCTTCGCCGACCACGCGCTGCTGCTGGACGCCGACACGCCGGCGGTGGTGGTGGGCTCTCCCGACGAGGTGTTCGGGCACGAGGTGTTCCGGGCGCGTTACGGCGACTTTGCTGCGGAGGCCGTCAGTGCCTAGCGCGACTGTTGCCGCGGCGCCCAGCACCAGCGGCAACCTCGACTTCGACGCGCTGCTGGCACCGAGCGCCGCACCGGCGGCAAGCAGTCCATCGGCGCCGGCAGCGCCCGTGGCGGCGGCGCCACTACCGGTCGCGCAAGAGGCCGCACCGAGCTGGCAAGACTTTGCCGGCAGCTCGACGCTGTATCGCGACCCCATCGTGTGCGGCTTCGTTTCGGGGGCAGTGCTCGGCGCGCTGGGCGTATTCGTGGTGTTGCGGCGCGCCGTATTCGTGACGGCTGCGGTCAGTCAGAGCGCGGCGTTGGGCGTGGCGCTGTCGTTCCTACTCGGCATCTACTGGGGCACCGCGCCGCCGCCGGTGCTGGGAGCGCTCGTGCTCGCGCTCGGCTGCACCGCGCTTCTGGCTTGGCGGCCCCGCTCGCCGCGCCTGCCGCGCGAGGCGCTGGTCGGGCTGCTCTACGTCGCAGCGTCCGGGTTGGCGGTGCTAGTAGGTGATCGCATCACGCAAGAAGCGGAGGACGTGACCGCGATCTTGTTTGGTACGGCCGTGCTGGTGCGACCTCAAGATCTGCTGGCCGTGCTGGTGGTGAGCGCGCTGGTCGTGGCTGCGATCGCGACGCTTTACCGCGGCTTGGTCTTCGCGGGCTTCGACCCGGAGGGCGCGCGCGTGCAGCGTCTGCCGGTGGGCTGGCTGGAGCTTTTGCTGTGGGTACTGGTGGCGCTCGAGGTTTCGGTCACCACGCGCGCAGTGGGGGCGCTGCCGGTTTTTGCCTTTTCGGTGCTGCCGGCCATGGCCGCGCTGCGCGCCACCGAGCGGTTGCCATACGTCGTGCTAGCGGCGGGCGTGCTGGGCGGCCTGGCCGGCGGATTGGGCTACCTGGCCGCGTTCTTTCTGCGTTTTCCGGTGGGAGCGTCGCAGGCCGCCTGCGCGGTGGTCGGTTTCTTGCTCGCCAGCGGGTTGAGCCAGCTTCGCACCTCGGCAGCAGCGCTGCTGGCGAGCCGGGTCTAGTGTGCTCGATGGCATACGCTTCGAAGGTGATCTCAGCGCGCCCTACGGGCTTGGTATCGAGGGTTCGACTTGCTCTTAGGCTGCCGTTGATGAGATGTCTCGTTCCGACGTGCGTCGCCGTTTTGACGGCGTGCAGCAGCAAGCCGCTGCCGGTGTCGGACAACCTGGTGGGCGCGCATGGGCTCGACGGTACGTACATCACGACGTCGTTGCACGATCCTTCAGGCTCACCCTCCGGCCTGCAGCCGCAAAGTCGCATTCAATTGACGTTCGAAGCCGCACGCGAGGGGGACGACCAGGTGCGCGTGAGCTGGGTCAAGAACGGTACGTCGTTCTTGGCCCAGATTCACGGTGGCGTGGTCGAAGCAAAGGACGCGCGCGCGACGGTTAGCCCGATGGGAGCCGCAAGTCGCGGCGACGGCGTCACCAGCTTGGTGGTGCGCCATTTCCGCTGGGAGACGGACACTGGCAACTATCAGGAGGTGGACGAAACCGTCACCAATGTGCCGGGCGGCGGGCTCGACTACGCGTTCATCGACGGCCGGGTGGTGGGCATCAAAGACACGGCGCGAAAATGGCTGCACTACCACGCCGCTACCAACTACCCGTCCGACTTTGCCCAGGGCGATGCGTGCGTCGAGCGCGGCAGCGCGACGACCGACGGGTTTCTGGGACTCGACTACGGCGCGAATCACGACCAGCTGCGCGTGTACTGGCAGGGCATTGGTTGCACTATCTCGGCGCAGCGTGGCGCCGGCAGTAACTTCGAGGCCGACGGCGCGGACTGCCCGCTCGACCCGACGATGAGCATCGCTGCGCTGGGTTTCACGAGTTGGAAGCTGGACCAATTGGCGCTCGATCTGGCCGCCAAGAAGCTGAGCTTCGTCGCGCGCGGCACGCGCAAGCGAGACGACGGCAAGCTCGTGGACTTGTGCCTCAAGCTCGATTCGGACGTGACCGGCGAATTCCCCGAATGACTCGAGTCACGCTCACTCGCTTCCGCGAAAGCAGGCCACCGAAAAAGGCCGCGCACTACCGTCGTATCCCGGTAGCCCGAGCCTCGCGAGCTACGTCCTCATCTCTCAAGAAGAGCAACGGCTAGAGGGCTTCAGCCGCAATCAGGACGGGAGCTGGACGCTGCGCGAGGCGCGAAGCGGCGGCGTAGATCTGCCAGCAATTGCGGCCCGAACGGGTCGGGATCGCCCGCGCCGACCATCAGTGTGACCGGCGCGGTGCCCCTCGGTCAGCCTCTACAGTCGCACCGTGATTCGCGAGCGTTGGGGGCGGATGTAGGTGTCCAGTCCCGCCGCACAGCTTCACTGAAGGGACGGTGATCGGGCGATCGTCTGGTCGATGTCGATCGCCTCGCGCATGTTCATTGTCGGGAATCACGAGCTTGTCGGAAGCCTGCCAAATGGAGATCACTTGGATGCCTCGCAGCACGACTATCGGCTGTCTTCTTGCACTGTCGCTCGGCCTCAGCGCGTGCACTGCGACAATCGACGGACCCTCAACCGGCGGACCACCAGGCGGCGGACCATCGGGTTCAGTCGCAGGCGGCCAGGTACCCGGCAACACCCCCGCGGGGGCTACCAATCAAACGGCCCTCGTCGTGGGCCATACCCCCATTCGCAGGCTGACGTCCGGAGAGCTACAGAATTCTCTCGTCGACCTGCTCAACGTCCCGGCAGCTGTCGTCTCAGGACTCGATGCAGATATCCCTGGGCCAAGTGGATTCACCAACGACGCTTCGGCGCTCTCGATCGGCTCCATCCAAACGGCCCAGATCATGGACGTCATCGACGCTGCGTTGACGAGCGCCTTTGCGGCCCCCGGATCGCCGTACTTGACGTGCCAAGGCGCTCAAGACTCCAGCTGTGCGCGCAGCCAGCTCGAGACGTTCGCTGCGCGAGCCTATCGCCGTGCGTTGCAGCCGGCCGAAGCGAACGATTTGATGACGGTCTATGTCGCGAACCAGGACGCCGGCTTTCAAACGGCACTGATCTTGGCGATGACTCGCGTACTGCTCTCCCCCTCGTTCCTGTACCTAACTAGCTTCTCTGGCGCTCAGGAGCAAAAGGGGGTGCGCTTGTCGGACCCGGAGCTCGCGTCGCGCCTCTCGTATTTTCTGTGGAGCAGCGTCCCCGATCAACGCCTCCTCGACCTCGCAGGCAACGGCACGCTTCGAACGCCTAACGTGCTCAGAGCCGAGCTCCAGCGAATGCTGAGCGACGCCAAGTCCGACCGCTTCGTTGCCGACCTCTTCGGACAGTGGTTGGGTTTTCCGCACATCCTCGATGCTCAGCAGGTGATCCGTGACGGGATCACGGATCCACTAAGAGCCGAGTTTCATGAAGAGACTCAGTCTTTCCTGCGTTCGATCATCGCCGACAACAAGAGCCCGATGACGCTCTTGACGGCAGACTATACGTATCTCAACGCTGATTTAGCGACCCGCTATGGCGTGCCGGGGGTTACCGGCAAGCAATTTCAACGCGTGTCGCTCGCGGGGACGCCGCGCGTGGGGGTGTTGTCTCACGGATCGATCCTATCGGTCCTGTCGAATCCGGCGGATAGCAGGCCCGTGGCGCGTGGGCACTACATCTTGGAGCAAATCCTCTGCGCACCACCGCCGCCCCCGCCCGCCGACGTCAACACGATGCTCCCGACGACATCGGCGAATGGCTCGGTCCCCACCGCACGCGAGCGCCTCACCCAGCATCGCTCCAACCCCTCGTGCGCGGCCTGCCATGACACCATGGATCCTCTGGGTCTATCGGAAGAAAACTTCGACCAACTCGGGACTTATCGAACGACGTACGACAGCGGCCAACCCATCGACGCCAGCGGAACGTTGATGGGGCAGAGCTTCTCCGACTTCAGCGGTATGGCGCAGATCCTCACGAAAGCACCGGAGGTCCGTAGCTGCATCGCGACGAAGGTGCTGACCTACGCGCTCAGCCGTGTGCTGAGCGACGGAGAGAGGGCTTTGCCGGTTCAGCTAGCGGCGTCGGCCGTTCAAGACACATCGAGCTTCACGGATTTGCTCGCTCAAGTCGTGACCAGCGACTCGTTCAATTACAACTCCACCGATAGTCATCAGTGAGAACGGGATAGTTAACGACATGTCAAAACGACCGCTCAACCGCCGAATGCTATTGAGGGGCGCTGGTGTCACACTCGCCGTTCCATTTCTGGAGGCGATGCTGCCCCTCCGCCGATCGTGGGCGGCGGCCGCTGCCAAGGGCCGCTTCGCGGTGCTGTACATGGGCAATGGTATGTTGACGGGCCGTGGCGGCACTCAAAACGACTTCTGGAGTTGCAGCGGCAGTCCAGACGGGATCACCACTCTGTCGACGCCGATGAAGGAGCTTGCCTCCTTCACGGATTACCTGACTGTCGTCCAGAATTGCTCATTCGGCCTGATCAAGAATTCGGGTGATGCCGGACACGAGCAGGCGGCACCGAGTTTCTTGACCGGTCAAAATATCGCCAACGATGCCAACGTGACTCCGCCCTCGGCAAATTCGGGAAACGTCTCGCGCCTTGCCGGGCCGGGCAGCAGCCTCGATCGCCTCATTGCCAAGAATGGCAGCGCATCTCGTCTCGATCAGCTGATGATGGCGGTGGGTCCGAGCAATGGCGGCTACGTCAACACGGACCCGCACAACCAGATGATGTGCAACGTGTCGTGGGACAGCCAAACCACTCACTTCAACAATGAGACGCTCCGCAGCGCGAAAGACGTTTTTGCTCGGCTTACCTCGAGCGGGCTCCCCAAGTCCGGCGATACAGGGGTTGCCGCCGCGCCACAGCCCGGCCCCAATCGAAAGAAGAGCGTGCTCGATGCCGTACTGGCGGACCTGAATGGGCTGAACGGCAGACTCGGGGCCTCGGATCGCCTGGTGATGAATCAGTACGCCGACTCCATCAGGAAGATCGAAAGCGACCTCGATCGGACGGGTGGCGGCGGGTTGGGTGGGGCTTCTTGCGCCGCGCCCACGGCGGCACAGCAAGCAGAATACCAGGCGGTCTCTTACGGCACGGTGACCCAGACAGCGCAGAACATGATCGATCTCATGGCTCTGGCTTTTCAGTGTGGAATCACCAGCGTCAGCACCCTGATGCTGTCCTACGACTGGTCAAGGGTTCCGAGTGGGCAGTTCAGTGCCGCGTACGGCGTACCCAATACCACGGGCGCGGACAACTACCACAACGTCTCTCACTACAACTCTGCCGGAGGTCAGGCGCTTGCTGCCGTACAGGGCATCAACACCTGGCATGCCAAGCAGCTCGCCTACCTGGCGCAGGTCTTCAAGCGCACCCCCGACTCGGACGGGCGAACGCTCCTCGACAACTCCGTCGTCCTCTTTGGGGCAGGAATGGGTGACCCTGATTCTCATTCCTATCAACGCATGCTTCGAGTGATCTTGGGTAAGGGGCTGACCCTGAACCCAGGCGCCCAGGGCAAGCTCATCGACGCGCAAGGTGCCGCCGACGCCCACCCGAGGCTGATTCAGACCATCGCGAACGCATTTGGGATCAGTACAACCGTCGGCATGAGCGGAAACGGCACGATCAGCGGCGTCTTCTGAGCGAGTGTGCCGATCACCACGAATGGTCGCGAGAACGACGCGATTGCTTCCGTCGACCCTGCGCCGCCGGCTTCGCGCGTTCACTGCGCCGGAGCGGTCTTCCGGGCGAGGGTACGCGGCTCAACACCTGAACGCGGGTACGCTGTTCAGCTTCGTCGAGCTACCGGCAAGCGGGCTGCCAGATCTGGCTGGTTTCTAGGTGTTTCGTGGCAGGCGCGACCCGGGCTACTCTGGTTCCGAGCGCTCGGACAGGTGAACCGGCGTACATCCGCCGCAAGCCGAACCGTCAAGGTAAGCTGACGTCGCCGTGGAAACGAAGCTCCTCATCGACTCGATCCTCCGTCAAACGACGGTGCTCGTGGCGCAGCTGTCCACGGCGGCGGGGATTCGCGCACCACTTGCGCATATTGCGGATCAGGTCTTCTTGGATTTGTCGAAAGAGCTCGAATCGCAAGGGGTCTCGCGCAAGGTCGTGGCCGACATGTTCGGCTTGGTCTTGCGTGGCTACCAGAAGAAGGTTCAGCGCCTGACCGAGAGCCAGACCAGCTCAGGGCAAACCCTGTGGCTTGCGCTGCACGAGTACTTGCAGAAGCACGGCAGCATCACGCGCAAGCGGCTGTTCCAAGTCTTCGAGCGTGATGACCCGAACTCCGTGGGCGCGGTGCTGAACGATCTGGTGAGCAGCGGCCTTGCTTACAAAACCGGCACCGGCGACAACTCGGTCTACGGCGTGACGCAGGCGCAAGATCATGCGCTCCTCAACCAGGAATACAACCTGGAGACCGCTAGCTTGCTGGCCTGGCTGATGATCTACGAAAACCCAGACTCCACGCGGGATTCATTGGTTGCGAGCACGCGGCTCGAGCGGGCCACGGTCGACGCAGCGGTGCAGCTGCTGCTGGAGCAGGGGCGGGTGCACGAGCAACAAGGCATGCTGACGGCGGACACGCTGAGCATCCCGGTCGGCGCTCAGCAAGGCTGGGAAGCCGCGGTGTTCGATCATTTTCAGGCCGTTTGCACGGCAATCGCCATGAAGCTGCGGCGCGGCGCCAAGCAATCCAAGACGAACGACGTGGTCGGCGGCTCCACGCTGGCGTTCGACGTTCATCCGGCTCATCCCTTGCGCGACGAGGTATACGGCAGCCTGGAACGCGTGCGGGCGCAGATGAACGAGCTGTGGGAGAAGGTCGTAGCCTACGACCAGGAGCATCCCGTTCCGGACGGCCAGAAGCAGCGCGTCACCTTCTACTTTGGTCAGAGCGTGATTGAGGACGAAGAGCCATGAAAATCCAGCACGCTCTAGCAGTGCTCGCAGTGTTGCTCCCGCTCGCCGGCGCCTGTGAGAGCGCGTCAGCGCCGTCGCTCGGTAACAAGAATACCAACTGGCTCGTCAGCTGCTCGACCAGCGTCGAATGTGGAGACGCGGCTCAGTGCACCTGCGGTGTCTGCACCATCCCGTGCGCGGCTTCGGCCGACTGTAGCGAGAGCTCCGGCACGTGCACCGAAAACCTCGCCACCACCCTACAGTGCGGTGGCAGCGCCGAGAGCGCGGTCTGCCTCAAATCCTGCGCCGAAGCAGCCGACTGCAACGATAGTGAGGCTTGTGTGCAAGGTAGCTGCGTGGCGCGCGTGAAAGACCTGTGCAAGGAGCACGCGGACGCCGTGCTGTGCGCCGAGCTGGAAGAAGCAGTCCCGGCGGGGTGGACGGACGGCTCATCGGCGGGCAGCGCTATTTCTGCGTCTTCCGAGCTGCGCTTCTCCGGCGCGGCCTCGCTGCTGGCACGCACCGCGGGCGCCGGCGGCCGTAGCCGCATACTACGCGAGATTCCGATGATGACGTCGGGCGTGCTCTACTTGCGCGCCTGGGCGTACATGAATCCCGGCGCAGTGGTGGACGACGTTCACAGTATTGTGGTCGGCGATGCCAATACCGCCGATTTTGGCACGAAGTTCCTGTATTCCGCGGGCAAGCTGCAAGTCGCGACCGCCGCCGCGGATGTGGCTGGCTCCGTGTCGCCGCCGTTCGGGCGGTGGTACTGCGTGAGGCTCGAGCTGAGCATCGGCGACGCCGGGAGCGTCAAAGCGTACATCGATGACGACGTCCTCGCGGACCAGACCGGCGTCGATACGTTGCCGGCAACGGGCGTGCACAACATTTCGGTGGGGATCGACTTCGCCGGACAAGCGGAGTCCGGCGAGCTGTATCTGGACGACGTGCTGGTAGATACGCAGCCGGTCGATTGCGCGCGCTAGGGCCCGACGGCACCTGCGGGCGGTGTGCCCTTTGTGCTTTTTCCTCATGACTACTTCCCCGCGTCCTTCATCCCAACGAGGGGAAGCGCATTGCCGCCCCGCGCCCGTCTCTAGCCCCGTCCCAGGCGATTTCTGACTGAAAAGACCCCGATCCCTTCACCGTATAGGCCTCAGGCGGCCGTTCATGCACCTCAAGATTGCTTCCGTTTTCATAGGGATCCAGTTGCTGGCTTTGGGGAGTGCCTGTTCGACCACCCCCGACGCGCGTTCCCAACCAGCTAACTCGGGCAGCAGCGGCGCCTCAGCCGGCACTGTCGCGAACGAAGGTGGTGCGGTCAGTGGCGGCGGTACGACCGCTATCGCCGGCAGTGCGGGCTCCAGCGGCGAGAGTATGGGAGGGTCCGTCAGCGGGAGTGGCGGTGCCGAGGCCATGGGTGGCAAGGTCGGAGCGGATGAGCCCTACCCGATTCCGAACGCGCTGCCGGCCGAGACGGGGGCCAAGCTGTGGCTCCGGTTTCCACAAGTCCCCATACCAGGCCGCCTGGCCGAGTATCGGGCGGCGTTCACCCAAGTGGTCAGCGAGGGCGGAGGGGCCAGCACCGACATCGCCGAGACCGAGCTGATCGAAGGGCTCAGCGGCCTGACGGGCGAGACGGTCAAGTTGGGGACCAGCATCCAAGGTCCGGGGGCGGTGGTGCTCGGTACTCCGACCACGTCGCCGATCATCGCCGGCTTGCCGCTCGCCTCGCGGCTGAGCGCTCTCGGTCCGGAAGGGTATTTGATCGAGAAGGCCGACGTGGCGGGCAGCGCGATCATCGCCGTCGCCGCAAGCAGCGAGGTCGGCGTGCTCTATGGAAGCTACGCGCTGCTGCGGCATCTTCAGACACATAGCGGTATTGCCACGCTGGCGCTCAGCAGCTCGCCGAAGATCAAGCTGCGGATCCTCAATCATTGGGACAACTTGGATGGAACCGTCGAACGGGGATACGCCGGCCGTTCGCTGTGGGATTGGAGCGCGCTTCCAGGCACGCTGTCGCCGCGTTACAAGGAGTACGCCCGGGCGAACGCTTCCATCGGCATCAACGGTACGGTGCTCACGAACGTGAACGCGGACGCGCAGGTGCTCTCGGCTTCGTACATCGCCAAGGTGAAGGCTTTGGCCGACGTGTTTCGTCCCTACGGCATCAAGGTCTACCTCACCGCGCGCTTCAGTGCTCCCATCGAGCTCGGAGGGCTGAGCACCGCCGACCCCAACAGCGCGAGCGTCAAGCAATGGTGGGCCGACAAAGCGACCGAAATCTACGGGCAAATCCCCGATTTTGGAGGGTTTCTGGTCAAAGCCAACTCGGAGGGACAGCCCGGGCCCCAGGACTACAAACGCACTCACGCTGACGGTGCGAACGTACTCGCCGACGCACTGGCGCCGCACGGCGGCGTCGTGATGTGGCGAGCCTTCGTCTATTCGGACGCTAGCCCCGTCGATCGCATCAAGCAGGCCTACGAAGAGTTCAAACCGCTCGACGGCAAGTTCAAGAGCAACGTCCTCTTGCAGGTCAAGAACGGGCCGCTCGACTTCCAGCCGCGCGAACCGTTCTCGCCGCTGCTCGGCGCGATGCCCGGCACACCGCTGGCGCTGGAGCTCCAGATCACCAAAGAGTACCTCGGCCAAGATACCCATTTGGCCTACCTCGGGCCGCTCTACGAAGAGGTACTGAAGTCCGACACCTATGCTGGCGGCGTAGGCACTACCGTAGCCAAGGTGATCGACGGCTCCGCGCACGATTACGCCATCACCGCCATGGCGGGTGTCGCCAACATCGGCGATGACGCGAATTGGTCGGGCTCTCACTTCAATCAAGCCAACTGGTACGTGTTTGGTCGCATGGCCTACAACCCAGACATTTCGGCCAAAACCGTGGCCGAGGAATGGGTTCGCGCCACGTTCTCCAACGACCCAGTCGTAGTGAATCCCGTCGTGGATTTGATGATGGCGTCACGCGCGGCGCTGGTGAACTACATGACCCCGCTAGGGCTCGTTCACATCATGGCCACGGGCCACCACTATGGTCCGGGCGCTTGGGTCAGTGACCAAAGCCGCGCCGAGTGGAACCCCGTTTACTATCACAAGGCCGACGCTCAAGGCATTGGCTTCAACCGCAGTGCCTCCGGTAGTAACGCGGTGGCGCAGTACTTTGCGCCGCTCAAAGACACGTGGGGAACGCGGGAAACCGTGCCCGAGGACCTGCTCTTGTTCTTTCAACACGTGGGTTGGCAGGACAAGCTCAGCTCCGGCCGATCCGTATGGGCGGAGCTCGTGCATCGCTACAGCAAGGGGGTCGACGACGTCGCGGCCATGCGCGCCTCGTGGGCCAGCGTCAAAGATCGCATCGACGCGCAACGCTTCGACGAAGTCACCAAGTTCTTGGAGATCCAGCACTACGAAGCTCGCTGGTGGCGCGACGCGAGCCTCGCGTATTTTTCGGAGGTATCGAAGCTGCCGCTTCCGAGCGGCTACGCGCCTCTGGCTCAATCGCTCAGCTACTATCAGGGACTCGCTTGCCCAGCCGACCCGAAGAAGCCGCGCTGCCCGGCCGTGTACACTGGCACTCCCTCTCCCGCAGTCCTGCCGTGAACAGCGCCATACGTAACACGCCGAAGCTTCTGCTTTCATTGCTGGCTTTGCGCCTGGGCGGCTGCACCGCCGAGGCTCCGATAGAGCCGGCCCCAGCCGGTAACATCGCTGGAAGCGCAGGAACGTTCAGCAGCGGCGGCAGTACAGTAACGGCCGGCGCCGGCAATCAGCCGAGCACCGGGGGAAGCAGCGCCGGTAACGGCGGCTCGAGTGCCGGTGGAGACGCGAACACGAGCGGCGGCTCACCCGTCGGAGGTGCCAACGCACAGGCCGGCGCGGGCGGGACCACCGCCGGCACAGCCGGCAATGGCGACGGAGGGGCCGGCGGCGCGGCGTCGAGCCACTGGGTCGGCACCTGGGCCTGCGCGCCGCAACTCACGCAGATGGCGAACCTGCCGCCGTCGCCGGGCCTGGCGGGCAACACGCTGCGGCAGATGGTCCACGTCAGCATCGGCGGCGCTCGGCTGCGGCTGCGACTTTCGAACCAGTACGGGACGAGCGCGGTAAGCATGAGCTCGGTGCACGTGGCCGTTTCCAAGGGTGGTGGTGCCATCGACGCTGGCACCGACCATGCGTTGACGTTCGCCGGCGTGCCGTCACTCAACCTGGCGGCTGGCCAATCGGCACAATCGGATGCGTTCGACTTCAACCTCGAGTCGCTCTCGGACCTGGCGATCTCGATCCATTTCACGAGTCAATCGGGGGACGTGACGGGTCATCCCGGCTCCCGCACCACATCGTTCCTGCAGAGCGGCAACGCGGTCACCGCCGCCAGCCTGCCTTCGGCGGTCAAGACCGAGCATTGGTATTTCATCACCGGGCTCGATGTCATGGCCGACGCTGACAGCGCCGCAATCGTCGTGCTGGGCGACTCGATCACGGACGGCCGGGGCTCGACCACCGACAAGAACAACCGCTGGCCGGACGTGCTCGCGAAAAGGCTGCAAGCAAATAGCGCTACGGCCAAGCTCGGCGTGCTCAACATGGGCATCGGCGGCAACAGCGTCTTGAGCGGCGGTATCGGTCCGGTGGCGCTCGACCGCTTCGATCGCGACGTGATTCAACAAAGCGGGGCCCGCTGGCTGATCGTGCTCGAAGGCGTCAACGATCTGGGCGGAGGCGCGGACGTCACCAAGGGCCTGACCGACGCGTACGAGACGTTCATCGCCAAGGCGCACACCGCGAACATGCGCGCCTATGGCGTGCCGATCTTGCCCATCGGCGGTTCGTCCTACGCCGTCGGCGAGAGCGTCCGGCAGAGCGTGGACGACTGGATCCGAACCAGCATGAGCTTCGACGCGGTCATCGACCTGGATGCGGCCGTGCGTGACCCCGACAAGCCGAACCAACTGCTGGACAGCTACGACAGCGGCGATCACTTGCACCCTTCCGCGGCCGGCTATCAGAAGATGGGCGAGAGCGTCGATCTGTCACTGTTCAATCCGTAGCGAAACGAGCAGCGATAGACTACCTTACCCAAATCTGCAGCGACAGGGTGAGCACGTCGCTCTTCACCTGGCCGTCATCGACCGCGCCCGCCCAGCCTCCACCATGGCTACCGCAAAATGTCTGGTCACGACTACCCTCGTAGAAGGCGCCGCGACCCGCCCACGCGCTACTGTTGCACCCACAAACATCGTGGTGGTCGTCCGCGGGCTTTACTGCCCAGCTGGTGTTCCCCGGGCGAACATCTGGACTTTTTGCCGCTCGACAAAAGTGGGCGCCGTCGGCAGCGTCCAGCCACGCCTGTAGCGTCGAATCAGTCGTCGTGACGTGCCCGATCGGGATCTCCGTATCGACCGTATTGACGAAGATGCTCGCGCCGTCGTTACTGAAAGTGAGACTCCCGCCAACTGCGTCCTCGCCTTTCCAGACGAGCCGCACCTCGCCATAAGCCCCTTCGAAGCGCTCGCCGAATAGTCCGCTTTCGAGGTGTCGCGCGACCCTGCCCGGATCGCCGACCGAGATCCCGAGAAAGCGAAGCGAGCCCTCTTCTCCCGCTGCTTCTTCCCCGACCTTGGTCCAGCCGCCGCCGTCGGTCACCATGTCGCATTCGACCTCGAAGGGAGGATTTTCGCCCCGCTGGCCGTCGGGGTCGACAGAGTAGACGCCGGAGATGGCCTCTGGCGCGTTCTCGAGGATGGTGCGGCAGTTGGGCGACACGCCCAGATCGCAGCTGGATCCGGCGACACCGGGAGGGCAAACGCAAATGTAACCGTCGAGACGATCGACACAAGTGCCGTCCCCACACATAGCGGACACACAGTCGTCGACGTCGTGCTCGCAGGTGGAGCCGTCCCAGCCGGGCAGACACTGGCAACGAGGGCCCGAAGTTTCTTCGACGCAGACCGCGCCATTGCGGCAGGGGTCGGGGCTGCAGTTCGAGAATCGTTGTTCGCAGCGATCGCCCAGGAACCCGGACTTACAAAGGCAAACGAAAGCGTCGTCCACGGGCACACAGCGCCCATCATTCTGGCAAGGGGCTTCGTCGCAAGCATCGGCCACCGACGGCTCAGCGGTGGCGACGACTCGGTAGTCTGGAAAGGAGCACGCGAAAGGCAACCAAAGCAGCGCCGTCACCTGCAGAAGGCGAGAGTTGAGCGCCGGCATCGATCCTACATGCTAAGTCGAAACGTGGACCGACAGGAGCCGACTTTCAGGAGCTCGCGATTGGGGGGCTGGACGGCCACGTAGGTCGATGCACTCGCACCGTGTCACACTCTAGGCGACTTGGCCCAGCGCCGATCTGGCGCCAATGGGCGGGCCGTAGGTTGGGCACTCCTCTAGCGGCCTTTGGTGGCCCAACGGCGAACCGTCTGGCGTTCCGCGCTCGATTGGTGGCTAGGTACCGAGCGCCGCCATCGTGCGCGGGCCCGGTTCGCATCTGTCGGCGGGCATCCAAACGGCGCCTAGCTGAGCAGCATGGCGGTCGAGCCCGGAATCGCGCGGAGAACGCTGTCCCATTGTCCCACCGACAAACCGGCGACGGCTCCCTAAGTTGCCTCAGGGAGCCGTCTTTTCACTTTGTGGGCCATCGCAGACTTGAACTGCGAGCCAACGGATTAAGAGGAGGCACGGGGATTCGGACATAAGTGGCTGAGAATGCGAAGAAATTGGCCGACTCGTAGCAGCGAGGGGAGGGGACAGGAGAGGACACAAGGGAACAGGAGGGGACACCATCGAGCGACGTTAGGCGACTCGCAGCAGCCTGACGCCCAGCGCCTTGGACGCTTTCGACAGCGTTGCCAGGGTCACGCTGGTGTCGTGCGGATCGAGGAGCCGGTGCACCACCGTGCGGCTGGTGCGCATCGCTTTCGCCAGCTCGACTTGGGTCATCTTTTGGCGAGCCATCGCTCGTTCGATCTTGGCCGCCAGAAGCTTCTTCTGGGTCAGGAGCTCGACCTCCTCTTTCTCGCCTAGCTCGTCGAGTAGCGAATCGAGCGTTGAGCCGATGTGCTTCTTCTTCATGATTATTTCTCCGCGTCCTTCATCCGGCGACGAGCGAGGTCGACGTCCGCCTTGGGTGTCTTCTGCGCCTTTTTCTGGAAGCCATGCAGCAGCACCATGACGGAGCCATCCAGGCAAAACAGGACGCGGAAGATGTTCCCGGCCAGTCTGCTGCGGACCTCGAAGAGCCCAAGCCCAAAACCGTCGACGAGCGGCTTGCCGACCGGCCAGGTCCACTGCACCTGTCCGATGTCCGCGCCGATCTCTCTGCGCGCCGACGCGGGAAGCGACTTGAGCCAATCTCGCACGGGCTCAGCGCCGTTTGCCGTTCGGTAGAATCGACATTCGAGGACCGGCTTCTTCTTTGCAGCCACACGTCAAAGCACTGTACCGAAAAAGGTACGTTAGCGCTAGGTGTTGCGGCAGTTCAGCTCGCGCATGACCGGGGTCGTTGCCTCGAGGCCGCGTCGCGCCCTTCCTCGGAGCTGATTGCGTGGCCGCCGGCAGCCAGTCCGTTCGTCATGTTGGCCACGCCTAGGCCTGCGGAAGTTGGGCTCCAGGCAGTCGGCACGATGCTCGCTAGCGGGAGGGGGTGGAGCATGGCGCGGCGGCGCTCGACGGCCGGGCTGCCGGCACCTACGAGCGGCACCGTCCGGAAACGACGACGCTCTACGCTGTCGTACGCGACAACGTCGAGACCCTCTACGCGGCGGTGGCGGCGGGCTTCGATGGAGCTGCGCTACCACCGTTCGTGCGACGTGAGCTCGAGGGGTACCTGGACTGCGGGCTGCTCTGCCGGGGCTTCGCCCGCCTCAAGTGCGAGTCGTGCACCGAGCAGCACTTGGTGGCGTTCGCGTGCAAAGGGCGGGGCATCTGTCCCTCGTGCCTGGGCCGCAAGATGTGCCAGACCGCCCTCAATCTCACCGAGCATGTCCTGCCGCCGGTTCCGCTGCGGCAGTGGGTATTCACGCTGCCGCACCCACTGCGGGGGCGACTGGCCTATGACGCATCGCTGCTCGCCGCGGTCACGCGCCTGTTCGTCGATTCCATCCTCGGCTGGTACCAGCGCCTCCTGCGCAGCGGCACGTGCGAGCTTGCGCAGAGCGGCGCGGTCGTTGCCGTGCAGCGCGCTTCGTCGGACTTGAAGCTCAACCCGCACCTGCACGCGGTCTTCCTCGACGGCGTGTACGTTCCTGGCCCGGACGGCACGCCCGAGTTCCGCGCGCTGCCTCGTCTCTCGACCACCGATGTGGCCGACGCGCTTCAAGTCGCTCGCGCCCGCATCCTGCGTTGCCTCGAAAGAAGGGGCGTCATCACGCTCGACTCGGACGCGGACAGCGACGTGCTCTGCGTCTCCGAAGAGCTCGCCGAGCGCGACCCGACTTTGGCGCAGCTGGCTGCCGCAGCAGTCTCGGGCCTCGCGCCAGCCGGGCCCGAGCTACGTCGCAAGCCGCGCGAGCTGGCTTTCGCAGGCCGCCCCGGCGTGGTCATCGACGCGCCGCTTTCGGTGCGCGAAGCCGGCTTCAGCTTGCACGCCGCGACGCGCGCCGGAGCCGCCGATGAGCAAGGACGGCAAGCGCTGCTGAAGTACATCTTGCGTCCGCCGCTGGCGAGCGAGCGGCTCCTACCCGGCCCCGATGGCCTCGTGCGCATCGCCCTCAAGAAGCCGTTCAGTGACGGCACTGTCGCCGTCGACCTCGACCCGTTGTCGCTGCTCTGCCGCCTCGTGGCGCTCGTGCCAGCTCCCCGATTCCACACGGTACGCTACTTCGGCGTCCTGGCCCCCGCCGCGAAGTGGCGGCCGCTCATTGTGCCCAAGCCAGGGCCGAGCCAAGCGACCGACGACGCTGCCGCGCCCTGCACCCGGGCCTCTGCGAGTGCGTCCGGCTCGCGCTATCGCCCCTGGGCGGAGCTGCTCAAGAGGACCTTCGCGGTCGACGTCGAGACCTGTCCCCGCTGCGGCGGGCGCATGCGCCTCGTGGCCCTCATCACCGAGCCGCCGAGCGTGGCTCGGTTCCTGCGCCACCGAGGTGAGCGAACCGAGCCACCCGCTCGCGCTCCGCCGCGAGACCCTCCGTACTTCAAGACCCTCGTCGTCCGACGCCGCCCCGCCTCAGAGAGCTCCCAGCAGGGGGAGCTGTTCGAGGAGCATTGAACACTCAGCCTCCCGGCACCGGCTAACGTGCCGCAGCGCGGAGCCTTGCGCGAAGAGTCGGCTCGCTGCCCGACTCCTACGGTTGGGGCGGCTGCAGCACGGGAGACCAGGCCGTTCGGGGGGGCACTGGGTCTTGGGAGGAGAGGAGTGGCGACGGTCAGCTCGCCACATCCCCGCTTGAATTCCCTACGCGCAGCGCCGGTAATGCCGATCGAAGGCTTCGAAACCTCGGACCGCATGGCCTCCATCGGCCTCTGGATGGGCTTCGACGGCGACACGTTGCCCATCGGCACGCCGGCCGTGCCCCACGACGGCAGCGCCCTGCACCTGGCCGGCAAGACCAGCGAAAAAGGTCTCGACGTGTTCTTCCACACCGGCATTCCCGTCGAGCGCATCTGGAGCAGCTTGCGCTTCTGGTCTCAGAGCGACCTGCCCACTTCGCGCCTAATAGTCGCGGTAGCCGGCCCCGAGCCTTCCTACTTCAGCGACCGCGCCATGGGCATTGCGTGGCCGCAGCAGCTGGTGACGGTCGGCCCCGAATGGCGCGAATCCGTGATCTCGTTCTCAGCCCTCGGCATCGGCCCCAACCACCTCTCACCGCACTCCGAGAACTTCGGCGCCGTCCATTTCATCATCGAGCCGAACACCGACTACGACTTGTGGATTGATGATTTTGCGGGGCAGCCGCTGTATCGCTCGGAGTGAGCCGTCCGTTGTGGCGTGATCCGACTTTGGCTCAGGGCTCTTCCAAGGGCGACTACGGGATGGTTTCCATCTGCGAGTACGGGACTCGGAGCACTGTCTCGAAGGTGACCATCGGACCAGCCGTAATTGCCCCCCAAAGCTCCGCTTCAGCCGGGTAGAGCTCGTAACCCCAGCTGTAGTTGTTGGGCAGCTCGTAGCGACGCGCTTGACCATCTACCAAGCCCACGACGAACGCAGCGGCTCGCACGACGGCAGCGTCTGGCAGATAGATGCCGGCGACGTAGCCATTCGCCAGCACGAGATTGGAGAGCGGGGGAACGTTCGCGGCGAGCAGGCTGGGCTGAAGCAGCTTGGCGTCCACCTGGTAGGGGCTCTTCATCAAATCGTAGCGAGCGAACTGAACGACGCCGTTGGCGGGCGTGGTCGGCTGGCTGCCTTCGAGCCACACGATGACCTTGCCGTCGGTCACCAGGTCGCGGATGTCCCTCCCCGTATCACCCAGCAGGGCGCGCAACTTGCCGCCGGTGTAGGCAAGCCATCGCGTGCGCCCTCCGCTCCAATTCGAAACGAGCACGTCGCTGCCCTGCACGCGGGCGTGCGAATACTCCCCGGCCGGGGCGCCCGGTAGCTTTTGAACCTCGACGGCGAGCGCAGTGGATGCCTGGCCGATCCAGGTACTTCCGGATAGATCCATGGCAACATTGTCGGATGAAAACCACATGTCGTTGATGGCTTGTCGACCAACGACGCTGGACGTCCAAGTAAAGCGTGGCTCGCCGTCGAACAGTGATGGCGCATCCTTGCCGGCCACGACGTAGAGGCGCTGCGCTTCTCCGATGCGCGACACCAGGTGCGCGCCGAGCTCGCCGTCGCCAGAAAATTTGACCGAAGCCAACCTGCCGCAGGGCTGGCTCTGAACCGTATCGACGAAGAAGCCGGCGGTGGCTTTCAGACCAGCGTCGTACAGACCGACGATGCCGGTCTTGCCGTCGTCGAGCCAGATGCCAATGTTCACCCAATCGGGGCCAGGCCCATAGCCTCGAATGCCGCCGGCCACTGCAGCTTCGGGCGTGGCAGTGGCCCACGGCGTCTGTAATAGGAGGCAGCCTTGGCACCAGCCCGAGCGCGCGGCGAACTCTAGCTTCGGGACCTGCGCCAATGAGTCTGGCTGGCAGACGCCCAGACAGTCGCTGCCCAGCGCGGGTAGCGCGCTCCAGCCAGCGCGGGAGCAGCGACGCACCGCCTGGCTGCCACCTTGCGCAACATTCGAGGCACCGGACTGCTCGCCTGAGCCACCCGACGCACCACCGGACCCGCCCGACGGCGAGGGGGCACCCGCACCGCTGGTGCCAGATGCCCCACCCGTCGCGCGACTTTCGGACGCCTTCGAGCAACTCGAGCTGATGCCCAGCGATGTCAACGACATCGCCACGATCATCAGTCGAGGCGCCCTCATGGGGACCAATGATAGTTGAACGGAGCAAACGTGACTACTGCGTCGGGGAACACCTCGAGGTCACGAGCGAAGAACGAGCCACGATGCCCCCCCGCGACCGAACGCAAGCTCAACTTGGCGTTCGGCGCGACGATGGTGCCGGTAAAGGTCGCTTCGATCGAGACCTCCGAAGTCCCGAATACCGCCACCAAGACGTCCGCCGCGCTCCCCGCCGGCGTGTTCTGTTTGCCCCGATAGGTGAACGATGTCTCCACGAAGATGAAGATCGGGCCCTGCGACGTGTTCAGGTTCAATTGAGCATCGGGCTCGATCATCGCAGACTTGAAGACGTAGACGCCCGAGCTGAGCGAAAGCTTTGCCCGTGACTTCACCGAGAGCGTACCGTAGGCGCCGGGGCTGAGGGAGCGCTGCTGGTCGGGCTCTAGCGCTACCGGCGGCAGCGTGCCCTCGGGAAAGGCAGCGGTAAAGGCGTCTAGCTTGATGGGCGAAACGACCGCGTTACTGCGTGAAGCTCCGCTGATCGACGTGGCGTTGCCGCGAGTCAGCGTGCCGCCCGTAGTGACGAAGCCGTTGACGTGTGCGCGGTCCCTCAAGTCCACCGCAGCCTTGCTCAGCAGGCTGCCCACTTGCGTGTCGCTGCCCACCCGCGTGACCTGGGTGCCTCCGCTGGAAGCCGCTGCGAAACCGGTGCCGTTTCGCAATGACACGCGATCGTCCAGCAGCAGCTGACGACTGGCGTAGACAGCGACGGCCAACAGCGGCGCACAACTACTCGATGCGTCGAGCACGGCCGAGCCGCAGTCGTCGATGGCCGAACGAGCTCGCAGCAAGCTACCGGCGTCGGCTAGTGACGCCGATGTCGGTTTTGCGAAGCTGCTGAGGTCGACCGCGCCTAGATTGAGGCCGCCCGGCGACAGCTTTGCGATCGCCAAGCCATCGGCTCGCGAGGCTACCGGCGGCAGCGCCAACTGCCCCGCGCGAGAATCGAAGGCATAGCCGACGACTTTGACGGACGTAGCATCGGGGGCCAGCGTGATCAAGAGCGGCACGTCGCTCTGCTGACCGCTGGCGGTAAGGAGCAGCTTGCCGTCTGTGGTCGCGCTCAAGTCCAACTGCGTTCGGTTTCCGAGCGAGTCGAGCTGACCCATCACACGCGCCGCACCGTTGCGGTCGACCCGCAAGACGCGGACCGAAGACGAGCTGAGGCGGTCCAGGAAGTAGAGTGCGTCGTCCTCGAACCGATAGGTCATGGCCACGGGAGATTGAATGGCCGGTTCGAAGATCAGAAGCTCCCGACGCAGTGAGGTCCGCGTGTCCAAGATCGTCAGCCGACCGACCTGGTCGGAGCTCCACAGACCATACGCCTCACCGTGAAAACCGCTGAAGGTGGCGACACCAGCGGCCGGCAGGGCTCCGGGGACGTCCGTGCTGCGCAAGAAGCCGTCATCAGCTGCACGGACTACGGTAACCAGACCTGTCGAACGATCGATGAAGGCACCCCGCTCCGCAACGGCCACGTGCTTGAGGATCTCCGCTGACTCGGATGGCGCGAAGAAACGCGACAGATCGCTGCCGATCAAATCGCGGAAGCGGTTGTCGAACTTGGGTTCGAGCGCGTAGCGAATGCCAGGCCCAATCGCAACGAGGTCACCAGGATCCGTCCTTGCAATCCATGGCGGAAGAGAGGTGCCACACGTCAAGCAGCCGTAGCTCCCGGGCGGCGCGACGGCGATCGGTAGGGAACCCAACGACGGCAGCGGCCCAAGCGGGACAGGATTCAGATCCTGCGAGAAATAGTGGTTGGAGAGGTTGGCTCGATTGGGATCCAACGTGCTGCCGAAGAGCGTCGTGGTTTGCGCCCAACCCACGCCACGCAGCGCGTTGGCCACCGTCGTGAGCTCGGTGTAGTCGGTGACGCCTCCGCTCGGCGGCGTGTAACTAACCCCGAAGGCGTTCACGTCCCGATAGAACAGCCACTGCGTGTTGAGCGACGGTGCGCCGGTCAAGCCGAACCCCGTTGGGTGACCTGCGCCGGTGATGCCAAGTGGTGGCGGCTGCACCCCTTGTGGCGCGGTCGGTCGGAGCAAATCGGAAAGGTCGACGTAGCGCGACGGCGTGCCGCTCGCAGCGCGGGGCAAAGCGCGGACATTCGACGTCGTGATGGCGCGCCAGCCCGACGGCGAGAAAGTCCCGAGGTAGGGGAAAATGGACGCCTGCCCGGCGGGGCACTGCGGTTGACCGAGTGGGCTCGTTTGGCAGTTGGCCAGACGCTCTTCGAGCCGGCCATGAGTGCCGGTACACAGGCAGTGCGCGAAGGTGGTGGTGCCCTCTTGAGGAGGAGAGGTGTCCAGAACGCCCTGCCAGTCGATTCGATTCGCAACGCCCACGCTGCAATTGCCAAGCAACTGGCAACTGGCATTACCAAGCGCTCGAAGCGGAGCCGTGGCGGACGAGCTGCGCGAGCAGGGAGCGTTGTCACACGCGTCCCCAACGGGCGGCAGCCCGCGAGCCCGTTCCGATTCTTCGTTGCAGTTGGCCTGATCCGAGTTGGCTACCGCGCAGTTGTCACAGCTGTCGCCGACGCTGTCACTGTCCGTATCCGACGGGCGCCCGCAGCGGTGCACCGTGCAATTGTCGGTGCCCGTCGCCGGATCGAAGCAATCAGCCGGGAGCATGATCTGATTGACGGTCGTGACGCAGCGGTTGCCTTCACCCTTGCAACCGGTGCTACAAAGGCTGTCGTCAGCCGTAGGTGGAGGGGCGCCGGGGCAGCGATCGCAGGCGTCGCCGTAACCGTCGTGGTCGTGGTCCAGCTGATCGTAGTTGGCGTCGAGCGGACAGTTGTCGCAATAGTCGAGGACGCCGTCCTTATCTAGATCCGCGTCGCGCGCGCCGCGTTGCTCGGGGTTGAAGATTCCGGGACAGATGTCGTTCCCGGGCCGATCGAGAAAGCCGTCACAGTCGAGGTCATCACCCTTGAAGTCACCATCGCCACGACGGCAAGGGCCGGTGTAGTCGGTCTCGCCTCGCCATTTCCCGGTCGGCGCACCGACAGAAGCCGCTTGCTCCAGCCAGCTGCGCGTCCCGTCATCCCAGGTCAGATCGGTCCAGACCGTAGCGCCGTCGTCCGTATCGCGCTGCGTTAGATCCCCCAGCAGGTCCCATTTGTTGGGGTCGTGCTCGTCGTAGCGCCACAGCAGCGGGCCGCCCGAGTCGCCCGAGTCCGGGCCGCTGTAAGGGTCGGTGCCATAGTCGTGAAACCACAGATGCTGATTCTGGCTCGAGACGTCGTGTTCCCGCTTGATCGGCGAACCACTCGTGAACTGTAGCTGCCGAAACCTGGGCGCGCTGCCAGTCTGATCGACGCCGTAGCCCATGATCAAAAATGGAAAGGTGCCGATCCCGCCGCTGAGCGGCGGAACGACGAGACGCGGCTTTTGAGGGAAAGCAACACCGATGACCGGTGGGAAAACGTCGAGTAGCGCGATGTCTCGCTCCTCCGTGCCTGTGCTGGCTACTTTGCTCGTCACGCAGCGGCCCGGTAGTCATGGTGGAGGCCGCCAAGGATCGGGAAAGAGACGATAACTTTGTGCTCGCTCGAGTTCGCTCGTGCGGGACGAGCGGGGATCTGCTGCGCCAAAGCCTGGTGTGGGCGCCCGTTGTTGAGGAAAGCGCAGTACTCCTGCAGTACACGCTCGAAGTGCCGAACGCCCAGGATGATCACATGGTCGAGGCATTCCCGACGCACCGTTCCGAGAAAGCGCTCGCAGGTTGCGTTCATTAATGGAGCGTGGATCGCGGTCCGAATGACGCGGATACCAGCGCCGAGAGCAGCTCGGTCGAAGTCGGCGCCGAACTTGGCGTCGTTGTCCCGCACGATGAACTGCGGGAGCTCGGAGTCGAAGGTGGTCGCGTTGCGCAATTGCTGAGCGGTCCAGATCGCTGTGGGCGCTCGCGTGGCGGCCACGTGCACGACGCGCCTAGTGTTCACGTCGACGATGAAGAAAGCGAACACCGGGCGGAAGCCGATATCGTAAGTCTGCAGAAAATCGCACGCCCAGACCGAGTGGTTGTGCAGGAATGTTCGCCACGCTTGGCCGTCGCCGTGTGTAGGCGGGCGAGCCTGACGCATGTGCTTCTGGATGGTGCGCTTGGAGACGTGGATGCCGAGCTTGAGCAATTCACCGCGAATGCGTTCCGCGCCCCAGAGGCGATTCTCAGTGGCCATGCGGCGGATCAGAGCAACTACGTCGCCACCGATTCGTGGCTGTCTGCACTGTGGTTTCGACTTCGCGCGCCAGAACAACCGGAACCCCTGCTGGTGCCAACGGACGAGGGTTGCGGGCTTGACGATCAGGAGCGCGTCGCGCCAGTCCGGAATGATACTGGCCAGCAGCGCCAACAGGCCCCGCTCGTGGCGGCGTAGGCTAGGCCGCTTGACACTTCGGTTGGCGACGATCAGCTGCTGACGCAAGAAGGCATTTTCGGCGATCAGCTGCCTGCGCGAGCGGATGGTGTCTCTCGCGAGACCACCGGGAACGGTGGACGTCAGCTCCGGAAAGACAACGCGCGAAAGCCTTGCCGAGAGCTTCCGGGCGGCCGTCCTCAGTGAGCTGACCCAACGCGCGATCACGGCTGGCATCTCGCTCGGTTCGACGCCGAAGTTCAAGGCTTGTCCGCCGCGAATTCCTGAACGATCCTCGCACGGACGAGCGAAGTAGCCAGCACAACCGGTGCTGCCTAAACTCACCCCATTCGTCGCCAACGACAAAACCGGCGACGGCTCCCTAAGTTGCCTCAGGGAGCCGTCTTTTCACTTTGTGGGCCATCGCAGACTTGAACTGCGAGCCAACGGATTAAGAGTCCGCTGCTCTACCAATTGAGCTAATGGCCCGGGGTTACCGGCCCCTTCGGCGGACCGAAGGGAGCGGGTATCTCCCACGAAATGCCGAAGCGGTCAACGGAGTTTCGACATGCGCGTGACGATGGCGCGGAGGCCGCCAAGCACGCGGTTTTCGCAGGGTTTTGAGCGGTGGGCCGGAGCGCTCTGGAGGTGTGGTTAGCGGCCTAGCGTGCACTCGCCGACACCTTCGGGATCGCGCAGGAAGTGGACGCAGGTGCCCTCGTCGGCGGTGCAAGCAGGCTCCGCGCATTCGGCGAACGCGCACAGCTTGATGCACACGCCTCGCACGCAGTTGAGGCCGGCCTTGCACACGGTCGGCGGCTCGCAGCTGTCGCCCAGGTCGGCCTTCGAGCGAGGTGCGCAGGCGACGGCACCAGTGGGGTCGACGATTTTGCACTCACGGCTCGGGTCGTCTTCGCACCCCGTGCCGGTGAGGGGGTCGCAGGTGCCGGTCGGGAAGCACAAGCCGGCGTCCGCCGAGATGACCTCGCCACCCGCGCGCACGTCGAGGCTGCGGTAGCAGCTCTCTCCCGCGTCGCAGCCCGTCCAGTCTGCGCCGCAACACAGTTTGTGACAGGCGCCCGCTGCGCAGTACAGACCGCGCGCGCACTCTGCTTGCGTAGTACAGGCGTCGCCGGACTGGCCCTCGCCGGCGACCTCACAACCCGCATGCACCTCAACATGGGTGGCGTCGAACTGCGGGCGACAAGCCTGGTCGGCGTCGCAACCCTCCTGGGTTTGGTAGTTGCAGTCACCGGCGCCACATGCCGCCGCGCCGTCCGGCGGGTCTTCCAGGGGCACCAGCATGTCTTCCACCAGCGGGGGGCAGGTGGGCGCGGGCGGACTCTCGTCCGTCGTGGCGGCGCTGCCACAGGCGGCCAGTGAGGTCAAAACCCCGCAAGTGGCGAGTATCGCCCAGGTCGAAGTGCGCATCGGCGGTCCCTTTCCTTTGATGCCCCACCCAGCCAGGCCTTTCAAGTGAGATAGTGTGCCGCAATGAGCTTGAAGGTCGGAGACCAGGCACCAGAATTCGAGGTGACGGCGCGTCAGCGCGGAGAGGACGTCAAGCTCAGCTTGCGCGGAGTGCTCGCCGAAAAGTACCTCGTTCTCTACTTTTACCCGCGCGATTTTACCGCCGTGTGCACGCGTGAGGCTTGCGGCTTTCGCGACGCCTACACCGAGCTCACCTCGGGAGACACGGAGGTCGTCGGCGTTTCGGTAGACGACGCGGCGACGCACGACCGCTTTGCTCGCGAGCACGGCATCACCTTTCCGCTCGTGCCCGATCCCGAGCGTCGGCTGGCGCGCCTTTACGGTGCCACGTCGCTGGTGCGAGACGTGATGGGCGTGGCCGCGCGCATCACCTACGTCATCGACCGCAGCGGCCGAATTGCGGGCGTTTTCGAGAGCGCGGTGCGAGCCAGCCAACATGTTGACGGCGCACGCCAAACGATCGTTCGCCTGCGCCGCGAGCACCCTTAAGCCCGCGCCAGGGTTGGCCGTTTTGCCGTCTAGCGGCGATGGACAACCGGACTTTTCGAGCCGACGATCGGCTCAACCAGCTGAACGACCGGGACGACATGTGGGGTCCGCTGCTGTTCCTGCGTCCCGCGCGCCACCAAGTCATGTTGCCCGCACGCGTGCTCGCGCTGAGCGGCCTGTTGGGTGGCTTTTACGGCATGCTCGGTAACGTGATTATCGGGCTTTTGGCGCGCGCGGGCGCCACCGGTAAGCCACACCTGTTGATGATGCCGCTGTTGCTGACGGCCATGTACTTCGTGTCGGGGCAGCTCAGCCTCGTGGCCGCGTGGAACCGCCGCGCGCGCCTGTTGTCACGCCGCCTGGATTGGGCGGAGCTCACGGGGCGCCCGCTGCCGCCTTCGCGCGACGACGAGCAAGCAGCCGAGTAAGAAGCCGCCATCGAGCGGGTTCATGTCCGTGCTGGTGTGCGCTGGCAGGTGGCAGCTACAGCCAGCATCGCTCGACTCCGTCGGTTTGGCGGGGGCGACGGGACACGGGTGCTGCAGGCGCCAGGCGTCGAGCTGCTCGCGCAGCAGCGGCAGCGGGTTCTGGTCGCCCGAGGTTTTGACCCGCAATGCGAGGAAGCCGCCGGTAGGCGTGTCGGGCGCTTCGACTTGCAAGAACGCCGAGTCGGAGGGAATACCTTGGGGTGTGCAGCGCTTGTCGCCCTCACCGTTGTGTGCGCCCGCCTCGAGCGCGCTCATCAAGCGCTCGGCCAAGTCGCAGCCGCCGCTCTTGAAGGCCGCGGAGGCTTGCTCGAGCACGCGGCGTGAGCTGAGGATGTTGCCCTGCACCGAAAACGCAAAGCCGTCTGCCAGTAGCTCTTGCTGCCCATCGGCGAACGGCATCGTGTCGCCGCCCGTGAACGTGGCGGTGCGGCCCTGCAGATCGACGATGCCATATTGACGGAGTGACGCTTCGGCATCGAACGACGGCATCGTGATTCGAGCAATGATGTCGCTCGGCGCCGTATCGGCGGCGAGCAGCTCGGCCGCGCGACGACGACCCGCGCTACTGTAGTAAGCCTGCGCATGCACGACGCCGTGCCCCGGCGCAGCCTGGTAAATGACGTAAACGTCCTCGCCCATCAGGCAAGACGTGCCGGCGCCGCCTACCTGGCCGCTGCTCACGTCGGCGCCGACAATCGAGTACGTCATGCGGCTTACTCACATTCGCCGTTTGCACACACGCAGCGGCCCGCCTCGCAGGTGGCGAGCGCAAAGACGCAGTCGGCGTCGCTGGCACACGCCACGGGCCTACAATCCGCGGAAAAGAAGCTGCTGGCGGTGCCCAAGCAACAGGCCGAACAGTTGCGTAGCACGTAGCCGTCTTCTTTCGGGGCGACGCTCAGCTCGAAACACGGCGTGGATTCGGTCGAGCATTGCCGGGCGGCGGCGCCGTCGCACGACACCCCTTCGCTCGCCGCCGGTGCGTGCGCGCTGTCGCGCCGCAAGCTCGCCTGACAATTGCGCCCCTCACTATCCGTGAAGTTGCGCACCTCTTTGACGCCTTCGCCGCTGGAGCTGCAAGCGCCGAGCACGCCCACGGCCGCTGCTCCCGAGGCCAGCAACGAGCAACACAACGACACCCAACGCGCCATTGCGACAGCATGTCGTGAGCGTTTCGAGAACACAAGCCTCCGAGCACCTGTTCGAAACAAGAAGCGCGTTAAAGCTTTCTGCCAACGAGTTCGATGCAAAAGCTCACGACGCTTTCGAAGCTCCTCATCATCGGCATCCTGATCGGGTCGGGCGTCACCGCGTATCACACGTACGGTGGCATGCTGACTGCGACTGCCGAGCCAGAGGCAGCCCGTAAACCTGCGCCGCGGGCTTCGCTGCTGGCAGTCCCTGCCGGGGTGCCGAGCAGCAAGGCGGGAGACAGCAAGCCGGGCAGCGGCAAGGAGCGCCCGGTGCGGGTGGCGCTTTCGCAGTGGCCCGGCCACATGGCGCTGGTCGTGGGCGCCGGTGGGCTGCGCACGCGGCCCGGCTCGATCGCCGCGCGCGAAGGGCTCGATGTCGAGATCGTCTTCATCGAAGATGCGCCGAGCAAGAACAAAGCGCTGCAAGAGGGCGACGTCGACTTCGTCTGGGAAACGGTGGACGAGCTGCCGATCGCGCTGAGTGGCTACCGCGCCAAGAACGTGGAGGCCAGAGCCTTTTTGCAGATCGACTGGTCGCGCGGCGGTGACGCCTGTGTGGCCACGAAAGAAGTGCAAAAGGTCGAAGACATTCTGGGGCGCAAATCGGCGGTGCTGATGTTCTCGCCCGATCACACGGTGTTCGAGTTCATGATCAGCAACTCGCGGCTCTCGCGCGAGCAAGTCGCGGAGGTGCGCAAGTCGACCAAGTTTTCGATGGACGACTTTACGTACGCGCGGCAGCTCTTCGAAAAGAAGGAGATCGACGTGGCCTGCTTGTGGGAGCCGGACGTGACGTTGGCGCTCGCGAGCCGCCCTGGCGCGCACCGCCTTTTTTCCACGGCCGACGCGACCGAGTTGGTGGCAGACGTGCTGCTGACCCGCAAAGACTTCTTGGACCAGCACCTGGACTTGGCGCAAAAGCTCGCCCGCACTTGGTTCGCGGCCGCGGCCGAAGGAGAGCGCGACAAGCCCGCCGCCGCCAAGCTGATTTCGACGGTAGCGTCGCGCTTCCGCGACGAGCTCGGCTATGAAAAGACTTTGGCCGCGCTGGCCTGGGCCAAGTGGACGGGCCTCTCCGAAAACGTGAAGCTGTTCGGGCTCGACGGCAGCGCTCCCGGCTTCGATCGCGTCTACAACCAGGCCGACGGCATCTGGATCAACTACCCCGAAGCCGAAATCAAGGATCGCTTCGCGCCGTCGGTGTTGCGCGACGAGCGCGCCGTGAAGGCAATCTGGGAGGCGGCCGGCAAGCCGATCGCCAAGAACAGCGAGAGCTTCGAGCCCGAGGTGGCGCGGAGCGGCGCCGCGCTCTTCACGAAGCCGGTTTCGATCACTTTCGACAGCGGCTCCGATCAGCTCTCGGCCGAAGCCATCGCGACCATCAACCAGCAAGTCTTGCCGCAGCTTCAAATCGCCGGTGGCATGTACGGGCGCGTCGAGGGCAACACGGACAGCGTCGGCGATTTCGCGATGAACCAGGCGCTGAGCGAGCGCCGCGCGGCCGCCATCGTCTCGTACCTCGTGAGCCGCGGCATCCCCGCCGCGCGCCTCGTCGCGCGTGGCAACGGCTCTGCCGCACCCGTCGCGACCAACAAGACGCTCGAAGGTCGCGCCCAAAATCGTCGCACAGACGTGCTGTTCATCCGCAAGACCAAGGCCTAAGCATGACGACAGCCAGCGCGCCCCGTTACGTCACGACTGCCTTTTATTCGCAATACAACCTGATCTTGCTCGGGGGCTCGTGCCTCTTCTCGCTGGCAGCGGCCTCGCCGTGGCCGCTGCTCATCGGCGCTGCGGGCGAGCTGCTGTGGCTCGGCGTGGGCTCGCGCTTGCCGGCATTCCGCCGCCACGTCGAGCAAAATGCCGAGAGCGAGCGGCGCGCTCAGCTCGACGACGACGTGCTGCAGGCCCTGCGCGGCCTCGACCCCGAGCACGCTTCACGCGTCCTGGCCGTCGGGCAAAACGTCTCCTGGATTTTGCTACAGGCCGAGCCTGCGCAGCCCCACGAGCGCGCGGCGCTGGTCGAGCTCGAGCAGCTCCGTCCTGCGTTCGTGCGGCTATGCTCGTTGCGCGAGCGCCTCGAGCAGCGCCTCCAAGAGCTGCGGCTCGCACCGCCGGAGCAAGAGGTCGCCCAGCTGTCTCGGGCGTACGCCGCCGAAAAGGACTTGGGCCTGCGCTTCACCTTGCATCAAGCCGTCAAGCAAGCGCAGCGAAAGGTCGAGCAACAAGCGCGCTTCGTCGAGCTCAGCCGACAAATCGAGCTCAAGCTCTCGCTCGTCGAGAAATCACTCGCCCAGCTCCTGCACCAACGACAGCACGGGGCCAGCGCTGACCTGGTGCGCGAAGTTCAAGCCGTGATGGTTCACGTCTCCGGGCTCACTGCGCTGGAAGCGGAGATGGCGGCGGCGTAAGCCTCGCGGGCGGGAGCTGGCCACTTCTGACTCACGGCGTGGGACGCGCGTAACACAGCTGTACGAGGCCAGATTCAAAGGCCTTGCTCGATTGAAGCTGTAGGCGCTGTTCGGGCAATTCGGAGCCGAAGAGCGGGATGCCGTTGCCGAGGAGCACGGGCACGATCGAGAGCGTGATGTCGTCGATCAGGTCGCCAAGCAGGAATTGGCGGATAACCGCGCCGCCGTCCACGTAGAGGCGTTGGGCGCCCGCGAGCGCGAGCTGGTCTACGAGGGCGGCGGGCTCGCCAGCGAAGAATTGCTCACCGTGGGCGGTCGGCGTTTCACGGTGGGTGAGGACGATGCAGCGCTTGCCGGCGTACGGCCACTCGGGGAACGAGAGCGCGGTCTCGTAGGTGTTGCGGCCGATCACCAACGCGTCGACCGTCGCGAAGAAGTCGGCGAAGCCGTAGTCTTCGCCGGGGCGCTCGACGATCGACAAGAAGTCGAAGGTGCCGTCGGGACGGGCGATGTAGCCATCGATACTGGTCGCGATGAAGACGGAACAACGCGGGCGCTGCATGGGGGCGAGCACCTTAGCTCAGATTTCGGCGGCTTTTGGGCTCGATAGCTCGCGCAGAAGCTCGGGCAAGATCTGGCCGGCGGGTCCAGCGAGCACGGCGTCGGCGTGGCGAGTCAGGGGGGTGGCGCTCGGGTTGACCTCGACGAGCAGCGCGCCGCAGCGTTTTGCCGTGAGCGGGAGACCGGCGGCGGGATGAACGAGGCTCGAGGTGCCAACCGAGAGCAAAACGTCGCACGTTTGCGCCGCGCGCTCGGCCCGCGCCAAGGCGGATGACGGCAAGCTCTCGTTGAACCACACGACGCCGGGGCGGAGCAGGCCGCCGCAGCGCGGGCAGCGCGGCGGCGTTTTCCCGTCATCGGTGTAGTCGTTTTCGCTCACGGGCGTGCGCTCGTCGAAGCACAGCGTGAGCGCGATACTGCCGTGCAGCTCGACCACGTCCGTGCTGCCGGCACGCGTGTGCAAGCCGTCCACATTTTGAGTCACGAGCGTGAAGCTCGGAAAAATCTTGGCGAGCTCGACCAACGCCAGGTGCCCCGGATTCGGCTTGGCGGCGCTGGTGAGCTGACGGCGCCACACGTACCAATCCCACACGAAGCGTGGGCGCTCCAAAAAGGCTTCGGGCGTGGCCAGCTCTTCGGGGCTGTATTGCGCCCACAAACCCGTTTGCGCGTCGCGAAAAGTCGGCACGCCGCTTTCGGCCGAGATGCCGGCGCCGGTGAGAACGACCACGCTGCGAGCCGTGCGCAGTCGCTCGAGCTGCGACGGCTCGAGCAAGCTCAATGCGGCGTCCAGCTCGGGGTACCGAGCAGCAAGCCGCTGGTGATACCGATGCGGTAAGCGAGGAACAAGCCGAACGCGAGGCTGAGCGCGCCGGTAACGCGCGCTAGGAGCAGCTCGGCACCGCGAAAGCGATTGGATAGCGCCGAGAGCGGTACCGCCATGGCGCCGGTGAGCAACATCATACCCGCGACGGTGCCCGCGCCGAATACGGCCAGGTAAAGCAAGGCGGAGCTGGCGCTCTTGATGGTGGCGAGCACCAACAAGGCGATCGCCGCCGAGCCCGCCAGACCGTGCACCACGCCGATCGCCAGGGGGCGCAGCGCGCTCGTGCCGTGCAGGTGCGGCAGCGGGCTCTCGTCCACGCCGGGCTCGTGACGATGCGCCAGCCGATGGATGCGCGAGAGCGCGCCGCTCAGGTTCATGAGCCCGAGCACGATCAGCATCACCGCGACGGACATTTCCATCGACAAGCCGAGCCGCGGTGGGATCACCCAGCCGAACAACACTATCGAACCGCCCACGGCCAGGATGGTGGCGCTGTGGCCCAAGCCCCACAGCAACCCGACCCACAGCGCGGCGCGCAAGCTGCGCGCGCGGCTCACGATCGTGGTCACGGCCACCACGTGATCCGAATCGGTCGCGTGGCGCATGCCGAGGAAGAAGCCGAGCGCCAATATGGCCAGGAGCGTCATGAGAGGCCGTACCGCTTTAGCTTATCCAAGAAGGTGGCGCGAGAGAGACCGAGCGTGCGCGCCGCTTCGGATTGATTGCCGCCGGCGGCCGTGAGCGCCTGGGTCAAAAGGCTCCGCTCTACCTGCTCGACTTGCTGCCGAAACGAGCCGGTAGCAGGGCTCGCAGCCGTCACGGGCGCCTGCAAGGCGCCCAGCTCGATCCGGCCGCCGTCGCTCAACGCCACGAGGCGAGTCACCACATTTTCGAGCTCGCGCACATTGCCTGGGTAGTCGCGCCGTGTGAGCGCTGCCAGGAGCTCGGGCGAAAGCGTGGTGCCTTCGAGGCCGAAGCGCTCGGCGGCGCTGCGCGCGAACACTTCCGCGAGCAGCGCAATGTCCTCGCGACGTTCACGAAGTGGCGGCATCGTCAGCTCGACCACGGCCAGGCGGTAGCGCAAGTCTTCGCGAAAGCGTCCGGCTTTCGCCTCGGCGGCCAGGTCGCGGTGCGTACAAGCGATGACTCGCACATCGACGCGTGCGAGCTGGCCGCCCACGGGTTGGATCTCGCCGGATTGCAGCGCGCGCAGCAACTTGGGCTGCAAGCGCGCGGGAAGCTCGCCGACTTCGTCGAGCACCAGCGTGCCCCCGTGGGCTTGCGCGAAGAAGCCGCGATGCGCGCTCGTCGCGCCCGTGAAGGCGCCGCGTGCGTGGCCGAATAGCTCACTCTCGCACAGCTCCGGCGAGATGGCGGCGCAGTTGAAGCGCACCAGCGGCGCGCTCTGCCGTTTGCTGCCGGCGTGGAGCAGCGCCGCCAAGAGCTCTTTGCCGGTGCCGGTTTCACCGCGCACCAGCACCGGCACGTCGCGCGCCGCGAGCCGCAAGGCTTGCTCCAGCACGCGCCGAAATGCCGGCGCCTTGCCGACGAAGGGACGGCCGAGCGTCGCCTGGGCCGTGGCTCGCGCGACCTCGCGCCGGAGCGCACCGGTTTCGAGCGCGCGCCCCACGACGGCTTCCAGCTCTTCGAGCTCGAATGGCTTGGGCAAGTAGTCGAACGCCCCCTCTTTGATGGCGCGTGCCGCCAGCCGCTCGGAGCCGCGCGCCGTGAGCAAAACCAAGGGCAGCTCCGGAAAGCGCGGCCGCAAATGCGCGAGCAAGCCCAAGCCGTCGAGCCCAGGCATCGAAAAGTCGCTCAGCACCAGCTCCACTTCGTCGAGCTGCCCTGTGTCGGCCATCGCGGCCGCTTGCAGGCCGCTCGCCGCTTCGAGCACGTGATGGCCGCGCTCTTCGAGCACCTCGCGCAGCATGAAGAGCACCGTGCTCTCGTCGTCGACGATCAGGATAGTGGACACTTAGCCGAGCTCCGCCCGTCGCAACGGGAGCTCCAGCATCGCACGAGTCCCCGCGCCGGGCGCGGTCTCGAAGCGCAACGACCCACCGTGTTGGCGTGCCACGCTCTCGGCCAGCAGCACGCCGAGCCCGGTGCCCCCTTCACTGCGGCTCGCGAAAGGCTGACCGAGCTGGGCCTGCTGCTCCAACGTCATGCCGGGCCCGTTGTCGGCAACCGTGAGTGTCGCGCGCTCGTGATTTTTCACCGCCGTAAGCTCGAGCGTGCCGCCTTCCGGCAGCGCTGCTACGGCGTTGAGCGCCAGGTTCAGCACCGCATCGCGCAAGCGCTGGCGATCCGCCACGACGTCGAACGGCTCGCCGCCGATGCGGATCTCAATCGCCTTTTCGTGCGCGCGCGCTTCGAGCACACCGGCCACGTCGTCGAGCACCGCGGTGAGCTCGACGGGTGCCAGCGCCAGGTCGCCGAGCGGCCGCGCAAAGCTCAGGTAGTCGCCCAGCACCGTCAGGGCGCGATCGACCTCCGTGACGACCACGCCGAGTCGCTGCTGGTCGCGCTCGTCGGTGACGTGGCGCTCGACCAGCTGCACCAGCCCCTTGGCGGCGGTGAGCGGGTTCTTCACCTCGTGCGCCACCTGCGCGCCTAGATGCTCCACGCTGGCGGCGCGGCGCTCGGCTTCTTCCAACATGTCGGCGCGCAGCTGGTTCAATTCGCTGGCCACGCGTGCGTGTGCGTCGACCAGGCCGATGACGCCGACGGCGAGCAGCGACAGCGACGTGAGGCAGCTCACGCCCAGCATCGGCCGCAGCGCGCTGTCGGGCAGGATCGGAAACGCCGACGTGGGCGTGAACAAACCCAGGAGCAACACCGAGAGCACCGCTTCGAATAGCAGCGCGGCGCTCGGTACAGTACGCGCGAAGGCGGCGAACCCGACCACCACCGGCGCGAAAAACAGCGGCAGCACCGGGCTCGTCAAGCCTCCGCTCAGACCGGCGCCGGCCGCGAGCAAGAGCAGCGTGAGCGCCAACGAAACCTGCAGCCAGCGCTCGGTCAGCGCCCGCCGCGACAGCCACCAAGCCTCGATGAAAAATCCTGCGACCGCGCCGCCCAGCGAAAGCCCGACCAACAGCCGCTGCTGAGCGGGCGCGCCGCTCGAGCTGAGCAGCACCGCGTTCGCCGCCGCACCCACGAACGCGATGCGCGGCCGAAGCCGCAGGAAGCGCTCGCCGACGCGCAACCGCTCGCGCCGCGTGAGCACCTCCAGGCTGCCGATCATGCCGCCCAGCCTAGTCGAGCGCCTGCGACGCGACTGCCGGAATTCCGACAGCGGCCGGTGGAGCGACAGCCCGCGCGGCGCAATCCCGGCGAGAACGAGCGCGGTTTTCGGCATCTCCGGGCGCCCATGCCGCTGGCATGCCGCGTGCTGTTGCGCCGCTCATGAATCCTCAAGCATCGCTCCTCGTTCAATGCGGTATTCCTGGGCTCACGGTCGTGGTGCTCGCGCTGGTCGTGCTGGGTGTGCGCCGCGTTTCCGGTGCAGGGGCCATGCTCCGCTTCGGGATGGCGGCGCTAGCCTGGCTTGCGTTCACGGGGGTGCTCGGCGCAAGCGGCTTCTTGGCAGACTTCGAGAGTCGTCCGCCGCACTTGCTGGTGGTGTTTCTGCCCACGTTGGCGGGCACGGTGCTACTCGGTCTTTCGCGCTTCGGCACCGAGCTCGCGAGGTTGCCATTGCCCGCGCTGATCGCGTTCCACGGCTTTCGCTTCCCGCTCGAGCTGGTGATGCACCGCGCGGCCAGCGACGGCACCATGCCGGTGCAGATGACGTTTACGGGCAGCAACTTCGACATCGCGACCGGCATCACGGCGGTCGTGGTGGCGGCGCTGGCCGCGCGCGATCGGGCGCCGCGCTGGCTCTTGCTCGCGTGGAACGCGCTCGGCAGCGCGCTGCTGATCACCATCCTGGGCATCGCGGTTGCGTCGCTGCCACCGTTCGGGCTATTCGGCCGAAAGCCCGAGCAGCTCAACACCTGGGTAGCTTATTTTCCCTATGTTTGGCTGCCGGCGGGGCTCGTCAGCGCGGCCGTGCTCGGGCACGTGCTGCTGTGGCGGCGGCTGCTCACGCATGGTATGCGCGGCCGTGCACTCGCGCCGCTCGTCTAAGCCAGTTTCGCTTACTTTCGCCGGGGGGACGCGCCCGTGAAGGCCAAGCTCTCCAAGGTCGTGGTGGTCGGCGCGTCGTCCGGCATGGGCGAGGCTATGGCTCGCCAGCTCGCCGCCGCCGGGGCGGACGTCGCGATCGTGGCGCGCCGCCAGAACGAGCTCGAGCGCCTGGCCGGCGAGCGCCCCGGCAAGCTCCGCCCCTACGTGCACGACGCGACCAACGTGGACGAAGTGCCCGAGCTGTTCGAGCGCATCGAGCGCGACATGGGTCCGGTAGACGGCTTGATCTACGCCGCCGGGGTCATGCCCTCGATCCAAGAGAGCGAGTATGCCTTCGAAAAAGATCGCTCCATGGTGATGGTGAACCTGCTCGGCGCCATGGCCTGGATGAACCAGGCGGCCGCGCGCTTCGAGGCGGCGCGTGGAGGCACCATTTTGGGCATCTCGAGCATCGCGGGCGAGCGTGGGCGGCGCGGCAACCCCGCCTACTGCACCACCAAAGCCGCCCTGACCACCTACCTGGAATCGCTGCGGAACCGTTGCTCCCGCTACGGGGTGAACGTCGTCACCATCAAGCCCGGTTTCGTCGATACGGCCATGACCCGGGGCCTCAAGGGCCTGTTTTGGCTGATTTCAGCGGAAAAAGCCGCCAAAACGTCGCTCGCGCTGGCCCGCAAGGGCAAAAGTGTCGTGGCTTTCGTGCCTTCTCGCTGGGCGCTGGTAGCATTCGTCGTTCGGAATCTGCCGTCGTTCATCTTCCGTAAGTTGAATTTTTGATGGTCGAGTTTGCGTCGACTCCTTATCGAGTTCGGGCCCCGCTTCGGGTGGTCGACGGCTTTGGTCGTTCCACGCTCGCGGCTTGTCGCTTCCTCGAGCCGCGCAGCGTCGAAGAGCTGGCCGGCATCATGGGGCAGGCGCAGAGCGAAGGCATCAGCGTGGCTTTTCGGGGCGCCGGCCGCAGCTACGGCGACGCCTCGATCAACAGCCGTGGTTTGGTGATCGACGCGACGGGTCTCAACCGCCTGCTCGATTGGAATCCCACCACCGGCGTTCTGGAAGCCGAGGCCGGGCTCACCATCGAAGGCTTGTGGCGCCGCACGATTGAAGACGGCTACTGGCCCACCGTCGTACCCGGCACCATGCGCCCCACGCTCGGGGGCTGTGTGTCGATGAACATCCACGGCAAGAACAACTTCCGTGTCGGCCCCTTCGGCGACCATGTGCTCGAGCTGGACCTCATCACCCCGGGCGGTGACCGCCTTACCCTCAGCCGCAGCCAAAATTCCGAGCTATTTCACGCCGTGATTGGCGGTCTTGGCATGCTCGGCGCCGTCACGCGCGTCAAGCTCAAGCTCAAAAAGGTGGAGAGTGGCAATCTGCGTGTCGAGTCGATCAGCGCGCGCAACCTCGACGAGATGTTCGACGTCTTCGAGCAGCGCTTGCCGGATCGCGCCGACTACCTGGTGGGCTGGGTCGACTGCTTCGCCAAGGGCAAGGGGCTAGGCCGCGGCCAAGTGCACGCCGCACACTACCTGCACGCGGGCGAAGATCCGATGGGGGCCGAGGGCTTTCACGTCGAGCGTCAAGGCTTGCCCGGCACCATCCTGGGCATTCCCAAGAGCGAGCTGTGGCGCATCATGCGCCTGTTCTCGAACAAGCCGCTCTGGGGCTTGATCAACAAGGCCAAGTACCATTCCTCGTGGCGCGAGCACGGCAAGAGCTACCTGCAATCACACGTCGCCTTCGCCTTCTTGCTCGACTACGTGCCCAACTGGCGCCTCGCCTACGGCCCCGGCGGCTTCATTCAGTATCAGGTCTTCGTGCCCAAAGAGACGGCGCGCGAAACCATGAAAGACGTGCTGAACCTGTGCCACCAGGCGAAAATGCCGTCCTTCCTCGGCGTCTTCAAACGCCACCGCCCCGATCCGTTCCTACTCACCCACGCGCTCGATGGTTGGTCCATGGCCATGGACTTCCCCGTCACGCCCAAGACCCGCAACGCCCTGTGGGCGCTCACCGAGCGCCTCAGCGAGCGAGTCATCGCCGGCGGCGGCAAATTCTACTTCGCCAAAGACTCCGTCCTCCGCGCCGGCGACGTCGAGCAATCCTACGGACGCGACAAAGTCGAGCGCTTCCTGGCCATCAAACAACAGCTCGACCCCACCAACATGCTCTCCAGCGATCTCTGGCAACGCGCCCTCGCGCCGCTGGCGAAGCCGCAACCGCCGTCCCAGCTCTTCGGTCGCGCCGCGGAGTGAGGGCGTCGCCGTTCGAGTCGGTCAAGGCGTGACGAGCGCCCAACCGCGCTCGACCAACCAGTAGAACGCGATCAGCTTGGGAATGCGACAGAGGCTCACCAAGGCCAGAAAGGCGCCGGGCAGGCGATTGACGCCAGCTGCCGCGCACAGCACCGAATAAGGCACGGGCAGCAAGCTGGCGACGATCGCTGTCCAGTAGCCGTGCAGCGCGTAGACCCGCCCGAGCACATCGCGGTAGCGAGCCGTCGCTCGAGCGATTCGCGAGGAACGCGCGGCAAAATGGCCCAACACGTAGCCTAGACAACCCGCGGCGACAGAAGCCACAGCGATGCTGGCGATGGTTGCAACCACAGGCGCACCCGACGCGATCGCGAGCAGCATGTAGAACTGCGGCGGCACCGGGAACTGCAGACCGTCCGCCAGGAACGTGCCGACCGCAAAGCCGAACAGACCGAAGCGTGCCACGAAGGTGCGCGCGAGTGCCTCGGCGGGCGCTCTTGCCACATAGCCGACGAGTGCGACAGCAGCGCTCACGATGACAAGGCCGCCCAGGAATCGCATGATGAGCGTGATGACCTCGCGGCGTACGCCGACCGCGCTCGGGGCACCGAGCTCAGCCATCGGCGCGGCCCCTTCCGGCGCGACGGACAACGGCGTCGTGCGAGTGGCGACCTACAACGTTCACGGCTTCGTCGGTACCGATAGCGTCTACGATCCGGAGCGCACGGCGCGAGTGATCGAGCAGGCGCGCGCCGACATCGTCGCGCTGCAAGAGGTCGACTTCGGCCGCGGGCCTCGCGCCGAGAGCTCGGCGGTGCAATGGCTGGCGGCCCGTCTCGGCATGCGCTGCTACTTCACCCCGACACGGGACGGAAAACGCGGCCATTTCGGCAACGCCGTGCTCTCGCCGCACGACCTCGTGCTCGTTGCACAAGGCGTTTTGCCGCGTCGTCGCGACGAGGCTCGGGCCGTGCAATGGCTGCGTGTGGCGGCGCCGGCTTTCGAGCTGCACCTGATGAATACGCATCTGAGCGTCAGCGTGCGCGACCGCGGCGCTCAGGTCCAGGCCTTGCTCGGCGCCGAATGGATCGTGCAGGCGGGTACCGAGCTCCCGCTCGTGGTGTGTGGCGATTTCAACGCCCTGCCCGGGTCGCTCGTGTACCGTCGACTGGCGCGCGCTCTGCAAGACTGCCAACGTGGCAAGACGAGACACCCGACGTGGCCGTCTCGCCTGCCGCTGTTGCGTCTCGATCACATTTTCGTGAGTCCTTCGGTGCGCGTTCGCGGCATCGCTACGCTGGATGAGGCGTTGGCGCGGCGTGCCTCGGATCATCTTCCCCTCGTTGCAGAGCTGGACCTCTCATCGTCATAGTTGGTTGGTATGCGTCGTATCTTGGAGCCCGGGAATCATTGGTGTGAGCTGCCTGCGGAGCGGGTGGGTCTGTTGATCGACGGCGACGACTACTATCGCGCTTTTTACGAAGCAGGGCAGGCCGCGCAGGACTACCTGCTGCTCGCTGGTTGGCAATTCGATACGGACGCTTGCCTGTTGCGCGGTGCCGAGGCCGAAGGCGCGCCCCTGCCGGTAACGCTCGCGCGCTACCTGGACGCGCTGTGTGATCGGCGGCCAAGCCTGCGGATTTATATCCTGGCCTGGGACTATCACGCCGTTTTTGCGCTGGAGCGGGAGTGGCTGCAAGACGTCCGCTTTCGCTGGCTCACCGGCGAGCGCGTGCAGTTCTTGTTCGACGCGCATCACGTGAGTGGCGGCTCACATCATCAGAAATTCGTGGTCGTCGACGGGCGACTGGCGTTTCTGGGCGGTCTGGATCTGTGCGACCACCGTTGGGACGATCGTCAGCACCGCGTTCCCAATCCGCTGCGTGTCAGCCGCGGCGCGCCGCACCAACCGTTTCACGACGTTCAAGCGTTCGTGGTCGGAGCAGAGCCGGCCGGTAAGTTGGCCGAGTTGTTCTCGGCGCGCTGGCTTGCAGCCGGCGGAGCTCCGCTGCTGCTGCCGCCCGCCCGCGATCGGGCTTTTGACGATTTTCAGCCGAGCGGCGCCGTGCCGCTCGGCGCGAGCCGCATCGCGCTGAGTCGTGTCGATCCGTTCGGTGCACCCCAGGGCGCTGCCGACTGCCGTGAGGTGTTTTGGCTCACGCTGGCGGCGATTCGCTCGGCCCAGCGGCTGCTGTACCTGGAGACGCAGTATTTCTCCTCGCTCGAGCTGGCTCGGGCGTTGGTAGAGCGCCTGCGCGACGTGCAGGGGCCGCCGCTCGAGCTGATCCTGGTGTTGAACGAGCACGCCGAGACCTTCAAGGAGGAGGTCGCGGTCGGCTTGGCGCAAGCCAAGGTCGTGAAAGAGCTGAGAGCGGCAGCTGCGGGCACGGCCCATCGCCTTGGCATCTATTACACGGTTCCAATGCTCGAGCCCGGCCGTGTTCCCGAGCGCGGCACTTACATTCATTCCAAGTTGCTGATCGTCGACGATCGCTTCCTGAGCGTCGGCTCGGCGAACTGGACCAATCGCAGCACCTACTTGGACACGGAGCTGAACCTGGCGCTCGAGGCACGGAGCGCGGACGAGCCACTCGCTCGCTCAATCGCCGCAGCGCGCCGCAGCCTGCTGGCCGAGCACCTCGGCGTATCGGGGCTGAACGAGCGAGAGAGCGTGGTGGCGGCGCTCGATGAGCTCGCGCGCGGCGAACGAGCGCGCCTGCGCATTCACCCGTCGCCGACCGAGAACGAGCGTCTGGTGCTGGACGTGATCGATCCGGCGCAGCTGCCGTTCGATCCGGCCGCTCCGGAGGCTCACGCCGACGGTTCGCTATTCGTCGCGGGTTTCGGGACGCTGCTCGAACGCTTGGCGGACCAAAGCCGTTAGCTGAGCGCGAAGCGGACGCGAGGCATGCGCAGCGACTCCGGCTGGGGCTCGAGCTCGCCGGAGTTGAGGGCCAGCTTGTAGGCGCGACAGCGCTCGATGAAGGAGCGCGAGCTCTTGGGCATGGGCACGCGGGCGCGCGTGATGGCGAGCACGAGGTCGCGTGCGTTGATCAGCAGGCGCTGGCCGCGCTCCAGCAGCGAGCGTTCGGCTTCGGTCTTGCCGCGCTCGGGGCCGTAGGCGGTGAGCTTCTCGCCGGCTACGACGAAGTCGGACCAAACCTCGAAGATGTCGGGATCGTCGCGCAAGGTCTCGCAGTTGATTTTGGCGGCCTTGGCGAAGTTCCACAGCCCGGGCTCGATGTCGGGATAGAGCGGCTGCGCGCTGAAGACATCGAACAGGGTCTCGGCGATCTCGTCGATGCCGCGCATGGTCTGCGCGATCTTGATGTAGCGGCTCTCGTAAAACTTTTCGATCGGGTAGGCGAAAGCCTTGAAGGGCTCGCCCCACAGCTCGTCGATGCCCTCTTCGCCGTTGCGATGGAGCACGGTCTTGCCCAGCTCCAGAGCTTCTTGCAGGTGTTGGCCGCACATGCGCATCAGCGGGTTGTCCGACTGAATGCGGACGCCTTGCGCTTCGAGCTCGACCAGCTTGGTGAAGATGTCCGCCGCGCGATTGAAGAGCGAGCCCGCGAGCATGGCGCCTTTGACGCGCTTCTTGGCGGGGTCGGTCTCGGCGTCGAAAGCGGCGCGCGCTTCGTCGGCGCGAGCACCGGGGATGTTGATGCCGGGCTCGGTGTGTAAGAACAGCCGGCGTGTCATGGCTTCGATCAGCTGCTTCTTGGCGCGCCAGCGATCGGTCGGCACGTCGTAAGCGCGGATCCAGTAGCCGTCGTAAAAAACGCGACGCTGTCCGCTGATCAGGCGCTCGGTGCCTTGGGCAAGCTCGGCTTCCATGACTCGGGCCGTGGCTTAGCGCGCCGCGCGGCCCGAGTCACGCCACGCAGCAGAAACAAAGACTACCGATTCCTCATCGCCAGGAGCGCTTCGTCGAGCGCCCCGAGCACCGTCTCGATTTCGGACACCGAGTTCGGAAAATGCGGCGCAAAACGCAGGAGACCGTCCGGCATACTGGCGAAGACTCCGCGCTCCCGCAGCTGCATTACCAGGTCGACCGCCGAGATACCCACAGGGGGTGTGAATGACGCGATGCCCGAGCGCCGTTCGGGCTCGCGCGCGCGCAGGCTGCGAAAGCCGCGCGCCTCGACGGCGGGCTCGAGTACGTCCAGGTAGCGCCCGACGTGCGTCAGGATCGTGGCTGGGGTCAGCGCCAGGAGCGGCTCGATCGCCGCGTCCAGCCCGGCGAAGCCCAGCGTGCTGGAGGAGCCGCCTTCGAGCACGGTCACGTCGTCTTTGAGTGGACGGTCGTAGCGCAGCTCGCCGGGACCACTGAACAAGAAGCGGGTGCCGTCCTGGTGGCTGAGCCAGCCGGCCGTGCGGGGTACGAGCGCTTTCGCCCGCTCCGGCTTGGCGTACAAGAAGCCGACACCCTCCGGCCCCAGCAGCCACTTGTGCGAGCCGCTAACCAGGTAGTCGATGCCGCACGCCTGGACATCGAGCGGCACCACGCCACAAGCCTGGATGGCGTCCACACACAGCTCGGCGCCGTGCTTTTGGCACAGCGCACCGAGCTTGTGCAACGGCATGCGCAAGCCGGTTTGAAATTGCACTGCGCTCACCGTCACCAGGCGCGCGCCTTTTTCGAGCAACGCCTCGAGCGGCTTCAAGAACGACTCTTCGTCGTCCACGGCTCGCGTCATGGGCACGAAATCCAGGCGCAGGCCGAAGAGCTGCGCGGCGCGCTGCCAGGGTGTTACGTTGGCCGGAAATTCCCCATCGAATAGCACTACTCGCTCTTGCGGCTGCCAGCGCAGGCACAGCGCCAGATCGCTGATACCGCGCGTAGTCCCGGCGATCAGCGCAATGTCTTCGCTGCGCCCGCCGACCAGGCTGGCGAGCCGCCCGCGCAAGCGCTCACGCTGCTGCAAGAATTCGAAGAATGCGACATTGCCGCGCTCGGCAAAGGCGTCGAGCACCTGATTCACAGCGGCTTTGACCAGCCGCGAGACGGGCGCGGTCGCGGCGTAGGCGAGGTAAGCCTTGGCTTTGAGATCCGGGTAGAGGCTGAGGTCACCGAGGGCGAACGTGGCGTCTGTCACTTGCCGGAGGCTAGCACTAGGCGCTCGACGCGAATCAGCTCGGCCACCGACCAGGCTTGGAAGGGACAGCCGCGCGGAAAATGCGGCTCCTCGGCGTCCGCGATCTCGCTGATATGTCCGAGACCGGCGCGCCGCAGGTGCTCACGGAGTGGAGTAACGAAGCGACGCCGTGCCTCGTCTTTGGCTTCTGCGGTGCTGCCGCGCAGCTTGACCCAGGCTTCGACGAAGGGCCCGAGCAGCCAGGGCCACACCGTGCCTTGATGGTACGCGCCGTCGCGCTCCCGCACGCCGCCCGAGTAGCGCGGGTGATAGTCGGGGTGCTGGCGCTCGAGCGAGCGCAAGCCGAGCGGCGTGAGCAGCTCGCGCTCGACCGCCTCGAGCACGGCTTGCGCGCGACTCGGCGGCAGCAGCGTGAGTGGTAGCCCGCCCGCGGCAAAGATTTGGTTCGGCCGGCAAGCGGAGTCCACGGCGGCTGGCACGTGATCCACGTCGACCACGTCGTACAGCATGCCGCGGCGCGGGTTCCAGAAGCGGGGCAAAAAAGCCTCGCGAGCGCGCCCTTGCAGCTCCGCAAAGCTCGCATCGAGCCGCGTGGCGATGTCGAGCGCGTTGAGCCACAGGGCCTGGATCTCGACCGGCTTGCCCCGGCGCGGGGTGACGACCCAGTCGCCGACTTTGGCGTCCATCCACGTGAGCTGCACGCCCGCAGCGCCGGCGCGCAACAGGCCGTCGCCGTCGGCCGCGATGCCGTAGCGCGTGCCGCGCGCGTAGCCGGCCACGATCGCGAGGATCGCCTGCTGGAGCTTCTGCCGATCCGCCGGGGTCACCTGGTTCGAGTCCAAGAGCTCGGAGGCCGTGATCACGAACCACAGCGCCGCGTCGACCGAGTTGTATTCCGGCGGCTCGTCGGCGCGATCCGAAAAGCGGTTGGGCAGCATGCCCTCGGAGACGGCGCCAGCCCATTCGCACAGGATTGCCCGCGCCGTTTCGTAGTCACCGCGCGCCAGGCACAAGCCGCGCAGCGCGATGAACGTGTCGCGCCCCCAATCGCCGAACCAGGGATAGCCGGCGATGATGGTCTTGCCCTCGTTGCGCCGCACGATATATGCCGCTGCAGCGCGGTCGAGCGCGTCGGGTTGCGCCTCGCGGCGCTCGAGCTCACCGCGCCGCAGCAGCTGCACGAACGTGGCGGCGCCGTCGATCGGCACCGCCAGGGCGCCGCTCACCTCGCTCTGCAAGAGCCACCACAGCTCGCGCTGGCCATAATCGAGCTGGAGCTGCAAGACGCCCGGGCTCGCCAAATCTTCCACTGCGTCCAGCCCGCGTTGGGCCTCTTCGGCGTAAAAGAAGCTTCTGTACCAGTCAGGCGCCGCTTCCCAGCTGGCGTTGCTGAGGCTCTGCACGGCGGGCGCGCCCGGGTAAGGCGTGAAGCGGAGCAGCTCGCGCTGGCGCTGCGCGGGAAAATGAAATGCGCCGTTTTCGCGGTGAAGCGCGTGAAAATCGCGGCCCGACATCAACGGCCTGACGCTGAGCTTGAGCGGGCCGTCGAACGGCTCGGCCAGACGAAAGTGCAGCGCTACCGCGGGTCTGCCGTGCGGCACGAACAGCTCGACCTCGATCACGGCGCCCAGCGGCGTGCGGATGCGCCAGGTCGGCCAGGGCTCGGTGCTGAAACGCTCGACCACGCCGTCGCGCTCGCGCCGGTAACCGCCCGCGTACACCTGCGGCCAGAGCTCGGCGCGTCCGCCCGACGACTCGAGCCAGGCCACGAAGCCTTGCACCATGAGCCGCCGGTCTTGGGGTGGCTTCAGCGCGCTGAGCAACAGGCCGTGGTAGCGCCGCGTTCGCACGCCCGAGCGCGTGCCGCTGGCGAAGCCGCCGAGCCCGTCCGGCTCCAGCCACTCATCCGCGTCCGATTCTTGCGCCATGCGAGCCCGTCAGACTAGCCCGCGTCGCATGAAAATTGTCTGCAATTTTCGGCTGTGACACCAGCGGCACTTGGTAAAAGCGAGCGCTCACGCTACACGCGCGCTCGTGAGCTTGCTCGTTGCGATTCTTTTGGGCTTGGTCGAAGGTCTGACGGAGTTCTTGCCGGTGTCGTCGACCGGGCACCTCGTGCTGGTCAGCCACTGGCTCGGCTCGAGCGACGAGGGCGCCAAGTCGTTCGACATCGTGATCCAGCTCGGTGCCATCCTGGCGGTGGTCGTCCACTACCGCGCGCTCTTGCTCGAGCGCCTACGTGGCCTGCTGGCGCGTGACGAGCGCGCCGTGCGGCTGTTCGGCGCGTTGCTCGTGGCGTTCGTGCCCGCAGCGCTGGTCGGGCTCGCGCTGGGCAAGACGATCAAGCGACTTCTGTTCGGACCGCTACCGGTGGCGGCGGCGCTGCTCGTTGGCGGTATCGTCATGATCGCGCTCGAACAGTGGCGCAAGGCGAAGCACGTAGAAGGAACGAGCGGAGTCGAGCAAGTAACGTACAAACGTGCGCTGCTCATCGGTGTCGGTCAGTGCTTTTCGCTGTGGCCCGGGATGTCGCGCTCAATGAGCACGATCGTCGCCGGGCAACTCTCGGGGCTCGCCACCCCCACTGCAGCCGAGTTTTCGTTCCTGCTGTCGATCCCAACGCTGGGCGCCGCCACCCTCTACGAAGGTTTCAAGTCGCGGCACGAGCTACTGCACGGTGTAGGTGGAGCTGAGCTGGCCGTCGGGCTCTTGGTATCTTTTGCGGTTGCTTGGGTGGTGATCGCGGCCTTCATCCGCTACCTGGGTAAGCGCGGGCTCGCGCCGTTCGGCTGGTACCGAATCGCGCTGGCGGCTCTGGTATTCGTTTTGGCCCGGCAGTAGCATCCTCGATTTCGATCGGAGGAGTTTTGCCATGTCGCTGAGGAAAGAAGGGTTTCTAGCTGTGGTCGCGGTGGCTCGCGCGGACGGCTTGCTGCGCGCCGACGAGTCGCGCGGCCTGCTCAACGCCGCCAAAGAAGTGGGGCTGAGCGAAGAGGAGCTCAGCACCGTGAAAGCCGCGCTCGAAAGTGGGCTGGAGCTCGAGTCGCTCGACTTCAGCGCGCTCAGCGGCGCCGAACGCGCGCTCACCTACGGCTTTGCGATGTGGCTGGCCAAGGTCGACGGCGTCGTGAACGCCGAAGAGCTCGCCACGCTGCGCAAGCTCGGTGCGCTGCTGGACTTGCCCGAGCCCAAGCTCAAGGCCGCGGCCTCCGCCGCCTTCGACATCACCTGCCTGCCCGGCGGCAACCGCCCGGAGAAGTTCGAATTCTCGAAGCTCGAGGCGCGTCTCCGCGACAAGCTGCCGGCGCTCATGGCGCAGAAGTAGGGAAGCTCCGGGGGACGCCCGCCTCAGAGCTCAGCTCGCGCCCTCCCGCCAAGCCCCCTCTCGCGAACGCGAACAAACGTAACCTAGGTTACAGATGTAAGCTGCATTACAAGTGCGCAAATGTAAGCTGCATTACAAGTGTAACCCGGCTTACATTTGTCCGGCTCTTGAGGGGTAGCTTCGGGGAGGAGAGCTCGACTCACCGCTGTGCATGTCACCGCGCGCTAACCAGGCCTACCTAAACTACGGACCTTTCAGCAGCTCGACGTCGTCAATCCAGAGGTCGAAGTCTTCGTCATCGAACGTGGGGGCGGGCGTGAAGGAGAGGCCGATCGCGTCGGTGAAGGGGCCGGGCACTTTTTGGCCCCAATCGGGTTGTTTGAAGTCGGCGAGCTTGAGGTCGATTTGCGTCCAGTCGGCGGGCGCGGTGAAGAGCGCGATCGGAAAGGCGTAGTCGTGGACGGAGCTGCGCTGCAGCGCCACGCCGTAGCGCTTACCGTTGCCTTTCGCCCAAAAGCGAATGCTGGCGACCGGCTCGAAGTCCGTCACGGCGAACGAGCCGATCAGCGCCGCATACGGCCACGGAGCGCGGCTCTTGCCGTAGTGGCCCCAGGTGTGCCAGGCGTGGGCGCCGTTCTTGCCGCCTTCGGCCCAGCCCGGCGGATCGGGATTGAACACGGTGCCGAGGCCGTTCTTGTCGAAGCTGGCGGACCAACTGCCGCCCAGCGCATGCGTGAGCTCGCCCTCGAAGTCGGCGAAGAGCAGCTTACCGTCCACGAACGGCACGGCCTTGCCGCGCACCGGCGGTAGCGCTGCGAGCGCGCCTTGCACGGCGCTGCGCTCGACTTCGAGCGCGCCCAGCACGCTGTCTACCTGGGCCAGCTGCTTGTCGAGCGTCGCGGCGTCCGCGCCGGCCGGGGGCAGCGTGTCGGGCACGCCGCTGAGCGGGATTTTGAGGCTGGTATTCGGATCGACACGCTCGAGCTCGGTGCGCTCTCGCCCGATCTCGGTCTGCAGGCGTTCGACTTCTCGCGTGTGCTCTAGGTAAGTTTGCTCGAGGAAGGCGAGCGACGGAGGCGTGACGGGCAAGCCGTAGGTTTGCGCGAGCGATTGCTGCAGCACCGGTTGGCCCCGCACGACGTCTCCGCCGAGGTACCAGATCATCACGCCCGCGGCTCCGATGCGCGAAGCGAACGCGCATTTTTCGGCGATGGCGCGCGGGTCGTCGTAGCTCAGAGTGTGGCCGCCGCCGTTGCGCTCGAGATAGGGCACCAGCGCGCCTTCGTCCCACTTGCGCGTGTACTCGCTGCGCGCCGCCAGCCGGGCGACTTGCGCGTACGTGAGCTCTTCGCCCTTGTAGCGGCCGCGCTCCGGGAAAGGCTGCCCGAGGTGGTCGGTAGAGAACTGAATGCCGTAGAAAGCCAGGCCCACCGTGAGCTTCTCGGCGGGCACGCCGTATTTGTGGATGATGTCGTCCACATTTTGGCGCACGGAGAGTGGGCTGCCATCGTTCACGTCGGTCGGTTTGCCGAGGTTGGCGTTGTGCGCCGAGTGGCCCGTCCACGCGCCGGCGAACACGTAGGTCATCAAGTTGATGTAGTCGACGTTCTTCGCAATCTCGCGCCAGGAGATGTGGCGCGCGCTCCAATCGCCGGTGCCGAGCGCGGTGGTGATGAGCCATTTCGGAAAGCGCTGGCGCAGCGCGGCCATGAACTCGGTGTACGTGGTCTGATCGGCGTCGGTTTGGGCGGACGGCTCCCAATCGATGTCGACGCCGTCGTAGTGGTGCGCCGTGATCAGCTGCTCGAGCTCGTTGAAGAAGCGCTCGCGGGCGGCGTTGTCACGTGCCATGCTCAGCCAGTGGTTGGCGTCCGGCGCGGCGCCGCCGATGGACGCCAGCAGCTTGACGCCGTGCGCATGGGCGTTGCGCTCCAGCTCTTCGTTCCAAAAGCCGCCGCTTTCGGTGATTTTGCCGTCAGCGTGCGGGATCAAGAACGCGCGCGCTATGTGCGTCAGCGACGCATAGTCGTAAGCGGAGGGCGGATAGCTGCCGTCCGTCCACGAAGCCGAGTAACCGAGCACCACGGCCGGCCGCGCCGCGTGCGGTAGCGTGGGCGCCTTGGCGTGCTCGGGGACCAAACAGCCCGTGAATGCGGCGCTCAGCGCTGCTACGGCGGCGAGCACGACGAGCGAGGAGCCGGGGCGACGCGGGGACGGCATGTATTGTGAATTATCGTGTTTTCGCGAGCCGCGCTTGGTCAAAGCGGCGCAATGCGCTGGCTGCTTTTTGCCGCGTGGAGTAGTCAGCGGTCTGGAGATTTCGCGCCGTGCCGCTCTACACCCTGATCAAGTTCTTTCACTTCATCGGCCTGGCGCTCGGCGTCGGGACGAGCTTTGCCATGCTCACACTGGGCGCCTCCACAAGCGACCTGTCGCCGGAAGAGCGCAGCAAGTTCATGCTGCGCGCTACCGCCTTGCGAAAAAACGGCAGTTACGGCCTGGCGCTGTTGATTCTCACGGGCCTGGCCATGTTCATCTTGCGTGGCCCGCGCGAAATGCTGGCTTTTGGCGGTGGCGCGCTGCACTTGAAGCTCACGCTCGTGGTCGTCTTGTGCGGCTTCTTCGGCTACGTGCAGGTCCTCAGCAAGAAGGTGCGAGAGGCTGGCGGCGGCCCATTGATGGCCAAGGTCCGCACGCTGAGCATGGTCATGCTGCTGCTCAGCGTTGCCATCGTGGCTTCGGCGGTAGCAGCCTTCAAGTGATGCGCGTTCCCGTCGCGGCCTCGGTCGCCTGCCTGGCCGCTGCTTGCGTGGCGCCCGGCGCCGCGTCGTGGTCGTCATCGTCCGCGCAGGCTCCGGCAACCGCGACCGCAACCGCGCAGGTCCCGGCAACGGCGCCCGTCGCCAAGCTTCAGTGCGCCTGGCCTCGCGGTGCGCAGGCCGCCGTCTCGCTCACTTACGACGACGCGCTGAGCTCCCAGCTCCAATTCGCTGTCCCGGCGCTGGACGCGGCGGGCCTCAAGGCGACCTTCTTCTTGAGTGGCGGCAATATCGCGGCGTTCGCCGAGCTCGCCGGCAGCGGCCACGAGCTGGCCTCGCACACGCTGCACCATCCCTGCAACGCCGATCTGGCCGCGCTCGACGCCGCCTCGATGGCGAGCGAGCTGGACGCGGGAGACGCGGCCGTGAAGGAGCTGGGCGTCACGGGCAAGCTCACCTTTGCGTATCCGTGCGGGCAGCTGCGTATGAAGAACGGCGAGAGCTACGTACCGCTCGTGCAAGAGCGCTTTCGCGCCGCGCGCGGCGTGGCCGCCAGCGTCGCGGACCCCGCCAGCGTGGACTTGTTCAACGTGCCCGCGCTGTTTCCTCCCCCCACGTCGGACGGCACGGACGTGCTCGATCTCGTCCAACGCGCCGAAGCCCAGCACGGCTGGGCCGTGATCGGCGTTCACGGCGTCACCGAGGCTGGCGAGTACCTACAACTGCAAAAGGCCGCTCACGACAAGATCATCGCGTACCTCGCGCAGCACCGAGCAACGCTGTGGACGGCGCCCTTCGGCAGCGTGGTCGATGCGGTGCTGGCGTGCCGCGCCGGCGCTCAGACCGCCGGCAAGTAGATTTCGAAGCGGGTACCAGCGCCGACGGAGCTCTCGACCGTGATGGCGCCCTCGTGTGCCTTGACGACACCGTGCACCACCGCCAGCCCCAAGCCCGAGCCTTCTCCGCTCGGCTTGGTCGTGAAAAATGGCTCGAAAATGCGGCTGAGGGTGGGGCCGTCCATACCCTTGCCGGTGTCTTGTACCACGAGCTGCACGTAGGTTTTGCCTTCGACCAGCTCGGGCACCCGCTGCATGCGCTGGGCTGTGGCCGGCACGGGTTCCAGGTGCACGCTCAGCACGCCGCTCCCGCTCATGGCCTGCGCCGCATTGACGCACAGGTTCATGACCACCTGGTGAATCTGTACCGGCGCGCCAAGCACCTGCGGCAAGTCGGCAGCGATTTCCGTCTTCAGCTCGATGGTGGCGGGTAGCGTGGAGCGCAAGAAGCGCAGCGCTTCGTGCACGATCGGGGCGACGGACGTGCTGACGCGCTCGTCGCCCTTCTGGCGACTGAAGGTGAGAATCTGCTGCACCAAGTCGCGAGCGCGGCTGGAGGCCGCACGCAATCCTTCCATATGGGCGCGCACCTGCTGCGGATCTTCTGCATCCAAGTCGGTTAGGTCGGCATACGAAAAGATGGCGACCAGGATGTTGTTGAAGTCGTGCGCGATGCCGCCGGCCAGGCGCCCGAGCGCCTCCAGCTTTTGCACGCGGTTGAGGCGCTCTTCGAGCTGTAGCTGCGCGCTGATGTCGCGAATGGCGGTCACGCGTACTTGGCGCCCCAGCCACTCGGTGATGCGGGCTTGGGCCTCGACCTCGATTTTGGAGCCATCTTTGCGTAGCGCCAGGTGGCGATAAGGTGCTTCACGACCGGAGCGGATGGCGATGCCCACGGCGTCGCGCGACTCGGGCGCGACCATGTGCGCGACTTCTTTGCCGATTAACTCGCCGCGTTCGTAGCCCAACAGCCGAGCTAGTTGGTCGTTCACGTCTACCACCGCACCGCGCTCGGTGATGACGATGCCTTCGAACGACGCTGCCGTGAGCGCACGAAAGCGCTGCTCGCTCTGGCGTAGCTCCACCTCACGTGCTCGCCGCGCCGACACGTCGCGCCAGATGCCTTGATAGCGTCCGTCTGGCAGTTGCTTGGCGCTCACCTCCGCCGTGAACAGCGAGCCGTCCTTGCGGCGGACTTGCCACTCTTGAAGCACCCATTCGCCTGCCGTCACACGCGCGCGAACTTCGGCGAGCATGGCTTGTTCCGCCTCGATCACCAGATCGCTGATGCGCTTGCCGATCACTGCGTCGCGCGTCGTGCCCAGCATGGCGGCGCCGGCCTCGTTCACGTCGAGGTACACACCGTCACGATCTGAAATAAAAATGCCGTCCGCCGCCTCTTCGACGATTTGGCGATAGCGATCGCCGGACGACGGCGGTTGGCTGAGCAACGCCGCCTCGTCCAGCCGTGGCGCGGCTGACCCGCCTTCGTGGCTCAACAGGGCGAGGAGCTCCTCGCGCGAGAGATGCTCGTAGTTCCCCATCACACGGAATGAGAAGTTTATCCGACTTTGCCTGCGAGGCGGCTTTTGCCGAACGATTTCGCGGTGCGGGGCAAGTCGTAAGGCGCTGTACAAGGCCTGACAAGGCTTTGTCTCACCGTGAGCCTGGCCGCGGGCCGGTGGGCCGAAGCGACGCAATGTTGCTGAATTGTGTAGGGAATTGCCGTCGCTTCTCGTCGGCTCTCTCGAGACTAGGATTCAACCCGTGTCCGAAACCAAACCGACCGGAACCCAAATTCTGGCCATGACGAAACAACGCCGGCGCCGGGCGTTGATCCAAAGGTTGCTGCTGGCGTTGGTGGTGGTGGGTGCCGGTGGCTGGTTCGCCTGGCAACGCATGGTCCAGGGTAAGGCGGTGGGGCCGCGTTACGTGACCGCGCAGGCCAAGGTGGGGCCTTTGCGCGAAACCGTGATGGCGACCGGTAAGTTCAAGGGCCTCGACTCCGTCGACGTCGGCGCCCAAATCTCGGGCCGCATCGCCAAGGTGCTCGTCGACTTCAACGATCAGGTCAAGGCGGGGCAGACGCTGGCAGAGATCGATCCGGCGCAGCTGCTCTCGCGCGTCGAGCAATCGCGCGCTCAGGTGAGCGCGGCAGACGCCTCGGTGCGGCTGGCCAAAGCCACCCTCGCGCAGACGAAAGCCGCTCTGGCGCGCGCCCAAGACATGGCCGCCAAGGGCCTGATCTCCAGCAAAGACTTGGAGGCCGCGCAGGCCGACGCCGATCGCGCCGAGGCCAGCGTCGGCTCGTCGCAGTCGCAGTCTTCGCTCGCGCGCGCTTCCCTCAAAGACGCCGAAACGTCGCTGTCGTGGACGACCATCAAAGCGCCGATCGACGGCGTGATTTTGGCCCGCCTGGTCGAGCCCGGTCAAACCGTCGCGGCGTCGTTGCAGTCGCCGGTGCTCTTCACGGTGGCGCGAGACCTCACGCAGCTCACGCTGTACGTGGACATCGACGAAGCCGACATCGGCAAGCTGCACGAGGGCCAAGAAGCGTCGTTCACGGTCGGAGCCTGGCCCGGCAAGAAGTTCCCTTCGAAGGTGGTGAGCGTGCACAACTTGCCCACCGCCGGCCAGACCGTCGTCACCTATCAGGCGGTGCTCTCGGTAGACAACAAGGACCTGCTGCTCCGCCCTGGCATGACCGCCACCGCCAGCATCATCACCAACGATCGGCCGGAGGTGCTCACGGTGCCGGACGCAGCGCTGCGTTACACCCCGCCTGCGCCGCCGAAAGAGAAGGCCAGCTCGTCCCCATTCATGCCCATGTCGCCGCGCATGGGCCAGCGCCGACCCGGCGGCGGTGGTGGTGGCGGCAACAAGCCGGGCGACGGCAACGCCATGCGCAGCGGCCTGTGGGTGCTCGAAAACGGCACGCCCAAGCGCGTGTTCGTGCAGACGGGCGGCAGCGACGGGCAAAACACCGAAATCGTGTCCGGGCCGATCCAAGCCGGCACGGTCGTCATCACCGATCAAGAAACGGCCAAGACGCCGTGAGCGCGGCCGCTTCCATGCCTGCCCAGCCGCTGATTCAGCTCTCGAACGTGTACAAGGTGTACGGCGAGGGCGAGTCGGAGGTGCGCGCGCTGGACGGCATCGATCTGCAAATCGAGCGCGGCGATTTCGTGGCCATCATGGGCTCGAGCGGCTCGGGCAAGTCCACTTGCATGAACATCTTGGGCTGCCTCGATCGGCCGACCTCGGGCGAGTACCGTTTGGCGGACGTGCTGGCGAGCGAGCTGCCCGGTGACGGGCTCACCATGCTGCGACGCCACTACATTGGCTTCGTCTTTCAAGGCTTCAACCTGCTGGCACGCACCAGCGCGCTCGAAAATGTGGAGTTGCCGCTCGTGTACCGGCGGGTCAAGCGCGCCGAGCGAGAAGAGCGCGCGCTGCACGCGCTGACGCTGGTCGGCTTGCAAGACCGCATCGATCACGCACCGAGCCAGCTTTCTGGCGGCCAGCAGCAGCGCGTGGCCATCGCGCGGGCGCTGGTGACAGAGCCGGAAATCTTGATGGCCGACGAGCCCACGGGCAACCTGGACTCGGCTCGCACGCAAGAGGTAATGGAGCTGTTGCAGCGCCTCAACCGCGAGCGCGGCATCACGATCGTGATGGTGACGCACGAGCCGGACGTGGCCGCCTTCGCTCGTCGCAATCTCGTATTTCGTGACGGCCGCATCATCTCCGACGTGATTGTGGAGCACGGCTCATGATCTGGGCCACGGTGCTGATGGCTTTTCGTGAGATCCGCCGCAACGGGTTGCGCTCGTTCTTGACCATGTTGGGCGTGGTGATCGGCGTCGGCGCGGTGATCGCGCTGGTCTCGGTAGGGCGCGGCGCGACCGCCAAGGTGACCGAAGACATCGGCAAGCTGGGCAAGAACTTGCTCACGGTCAGCGCCGGAGCGTTCTCGCGCGGCGGCGGCGGCATGGGGCTTGGTGCGCCACCGCTGCGCATCGACGACGCCAACGCGATCCGCCGCGAGGTGCTCGGCGTCGAAGCGGTAGCGGCGGCCGCTGCCAGCTCCGCGCAGGTGATCTACGGAAACTCCAACCAGCGCACGAGCGTCACCGGCTCGGACAACTCGTTCTTCGAGGTGCGCGGGTATACCATCGACAAGGGCCGGCTTTTCAGCCGAGCGGAGACGCAGAGCGGAGCGGCGGCCTGCGTGATTGGCAGCACCGTACGCAGCAACCTGTTTCAAAAGGCCGATCCGATCGGGCAGAGCATCCGTGTCGGTTCCATTCCCTGCCAAGTCGTGGGCTTGCTCGTCAGCAAGGGCCAAGCCGGCATGGGGCAAGATCAGGACGACCTGGTCGTGATGCCGATGCGCGCCGTGCAGCGCCGCATCACCGGCAACGACAACATTCAGACCGTCTTCGTCTCCGCGCGCGAAGGCGAGGGCACGGGCGTGGTGGCCGAGCGCATCCGCGGGCTGATGCGGCAGCGGCGCCACCGCAGCGAAGGCCTGGACGACGACTTCACGATCCGCGACATGGCCGAGATCGCCGAAACCGTGACAGGGGCTTCTACCGCGCTCACCGCGCTGCTGGGCGCGATCGCGGCCGTGAGCCTGGTGGTGGGCGGCATCGGCATCATGAACATCATGCTGGTGTCGGTCACGGAGCGTACGCGCGAGATCGGCATTCGCCTCGCGATCGGCGCGTTCGGCAGCGAAGTGATGATGCAATTTTTGCTCGAGGCCACGGTGCTGTCGACGCTGGGGGGCGTGATCGGCATCTGCCTGGGGCTGTTGGGCTCCTATTTCGCGGCAAATTCCATGTCTCTACCGTACGTGGTGGCGCCGGACATCATCGTGCTGGCTTTCTTGTTCTCGGCGGCGGTCGGCGTCGTGTTCGGCTACCTGCCGGCGCGCAAGGCCGCCAATCTCGACCCCATCGAGGCGCTCCGTCATGAATAGACTCCTGCTTTCGCTATGCGGTGGGCTGCTCACGTCGCTCGTGTCGTCTGCTGGCGCTGCGCAGAGCTCGCGCCAACTCAGCGAGCAAGACGCGGTGGCTGCTGCCGTCGCGGCCAATCCCAGCTTGCACGTCGCGCTGTTGCGCGCTCAACAAGGTCGCTACGGCCTGCGCGCCGAAGAGGCGCTGTATACGCCGATCTTCGACGCCAACGCCGGCTACACGCACAGCCGTACGCCTTCTTTGTACAACCCTCCCGGTGGGGAGCCGGGCACGGTGGTGCGCGGCAGCGACGTGTTCGACGTCGGGGTGGGGCTGACCAAGCCGTTCGCGGTCGGCACCGTGCTTTCGGCCAGCTTGAGTGGGCAGCGCTCGTCGCGGCCGAGCCTGCAAGAGCAAGCCATCACCGGCGCCAGCGGCGCGAGCTACTCGCTGGTGGGGAGGCTCTCGGCCACCCAGCCTCTTTTGCGCGGCTTCGGTACGGATGTCGGCCTGGCCACGCTGCGTCAGGCGCGGCTGTCGCTCACCGCGGACCAGCTGGCGGCTCAGCAAGCAGCCACGGATCTGCTCGGCCAGGTCGTGTCCGCGTATTGGGAGCTGTGGTACTCGGCCGAGGTCGTGCACATCAACGAGGCGTCGCGCGAGCTGGCCAAGGTGCAGCAAGAGCAAGCGCAGCAGCAAGTACAGAGCGGCGCGCTGGCACCTGCCTCGGCGTTGCCCTACGCCACCCAAGTCGCCCAGCTCGAAGAAGCAGTACTGTCGGCGCAGACGGACGTGCGGCAACGCGAGCTGCAGTTGCTGCAGCTGCTCGGCGATCAGCGCGGCTTCGCGCAAAGCCTCGCCGCGGCAGACGTACCCAAGCCGCCGGACTCCGACGAGCCTGTGGAAGCCCGAGCCGTGAGCGACGCGCTGGCTCATTCGTACGCGCGCAAGCAGCTGCAAACCCAGCTCGCGATTCTGAAGGATCAACTCAAGATCGCAGGTGACCCCCTGCGCCCGCGGCTCGATCTGGATGCTTACCTACAAGCGCAAGGCTTGGGCAATCGCCGCGTGCCGCCGGCGTTTCAGCAATTCGGCGAAATGGAAGCAGTGAGCGCCCATGTCGGTCTCACCTTCGAGATGCCGATAACGGACACGCGCCGCAGCGCGCAGGTGCAGTCGGCACAGCTGGCCGCGCACGTGACCGAAAAGCAAATCGAAGAGAACGAGCTTTCGATTCGCAGTAGCGTGGCCTCGGCGCTGGCCCAGCGCCGCGCCGCGCGCGAAAAGCTGCTGCTCGCGAGCGAAACCGAAAAAGTCGCGCGCGCTCAGGCCGAAGCCGAGCGAGCACGCTTTCAGGCGGGCGGTTCGATCGCGATCGCGGTACAGCAGGCCGAAGATTCGTGGCGCCAGGCCCAGCTGCGCCAGCAGCGCGCGCGCGTCGACCTGGTGTTGGCCGATTTGACCCTGGCGCAGCTGCGCGGCGAGCTCTTGCCGCGCTACGCCGAAGCCGTGAGCCGCTTGCCGGCCGAAGAGCGCACCACGCTGCAAAACGACGCCTCCGGTAATTTCTAGGCGTAACCCTCGTGGATTACCACTCCCCCTACATGTGGACGGGAGTATGTGCTCCGCGCCGATCGTGCGGCGCTGGAGTAGGTCTGGTGGGTTATGTCGCCCGGCGCGTGGCCGTTTGCAGCGTTGTTCTGCTGTGCGGCTCATGACACGATTGTTTGTTCGATCCGATGACTACTCCGGCCCCGCGTAGGTTTCCCAGACTCGTCGAGACGGTCGGTGAGGAAGCTCAACCGTCGTCAGACGTGACGTCGGCGGCGCCCGAAGCTCCCGAACCCAGCCCGTATTTGGCGGGCGAGGTCGTGGGCGATCGCTACCGCCTGGTGCGCGAAATCGGCCGCGGCGGCATGGGCGTGGTGTGGGTCGCGCACTCGCTCGTGCTCGGAGTCGACGTGGCGCTCAAGTTGATCCGCGCCAGCGCGGCCAGCTCGGCCCTGTCGTCGCGCATGGCGCGCGAGGCGCACGCCGCCGCACGCTTGGGTCACCCGGCGCTCGTGCGCGTGTTCGACTTCGGTTGGACGCGGCACGGCGACCCCTACCTGGTGATGGAGCTCGTGCAGGGCGAGACGCTCGCCGCGCTGATCAAGCGCGAGGCGCGCATGCCCGCGATCCGCGCGGTGCAAACGTTGTTGCCCATCGCCGATGGTCTACGGCTGGCGCACGACAAGGGCATCGTGCACCGCGATATCAAGCCCGATAACGTGTTTTTGGCGGCGGATGCGCTGGGGCGCCGCCAGCCCAAGCTGCTCGATTTCGGCATCGCCAAGGTGGACAAGCAGGTCGACGGGCGGCTCACGCAAGTCGGCGCGGTGCTGGGCAGCCCCGATTACATGTCGCCCGAGCAAGCGCTGGGGCTCGACGACATCGACGAGCGTACGGATATCTGGTCGCTGTGCGTGATGCTGTACGAGGCGATCACGGGCAAGGTGCCGTTTCAGAAGCCGAACTACAACGCGTTGATGCACGCCATCATCAACGAAGACCCGACGCCGACGGTCGACTGCGGCGCCGGCGACAAGGCGCTCTGGCAAATCATCGAGAAGGGCCTGAAGAAGGAGCGCGAGCAGCGCCATCAGAGCGTGACGGAGGTGGGCGAGGAGCTCGCGTTGTGGCTCTACGAGCACGGCGTGAAAGAAGATCTTTCGGGCAACTCGATCCGCGCCGTGTGGCTCGACGCGGCGCCGTCCACGAACGACATGCGCACGCTGCGTCCGGCGGGCGATTCGAGCGGGAAGATGCCCACCGGCGCTTCCAAGTCGCCGACGATGCCGGCGCCGAGCGGCACCGAAACGGCGCTCACGTTGCCGCCGCGTGCTCCTGCCGGTCGTAGCCGCGCGCTGTACGCAGGCCTGGCGGCGTTCGCGCTCGCGCTCGGCGCGCTCGGAGCCTGGGCGGCCGTCGCGCTGAACAAGCCCGCGCCGCCACCGCCGGCGGTGGCACCGGCGGCTGCCGCCCTGCCGGCGCCCGCTCCTCAACCGATCGTGACTCCGCCGCCCCCGGCCCCCAGTGAGCCGGCGGCCAGCGTGCCGGTGAGCAAGCCCGCCAGCACTGCCGCCAGCAAGGGCAAGGTGCGCGCTCCCAGCGTGCGTAAGAAGGGGCACGATTTTGGGTTCTAGGCGAGCGGCGCGTTCGGCGCTCGGTGCCATCGTCTTAGGTCTCATGCTCGCGGCGCAACCGGCGCGGGCGGACGAGCCCGACGCCGGTACGCGCATGGCTGCTCGCGAGCTGGCGCTTTCCGGTGCCGAGGCTTTCGATAAACAAGACTTTGCGACGGCGCTCGACCGCTTTCAGCGCGCCGAGTCGCTGTACAAGGTGCCCTCCATCGCGATCATGGTGGCGCGCTGCCTGGCCAAGGTCGGGCGCGTGGTCGAATCCGTCGACAAGTACGAAGAAACGCTGCGCATGCCGCTGGATGCCGCAGCGCCCGAGGCATTTCAGCGTGCGGTGGCGGACGCCACGGCCGAGGTCGAAGCCGTGAGGGCGCGCGTGCCGCGGCTCGAGCTGCGCACGCCGGTGGATGCGCCGCGCGACACGGAAGTGCTGCTCGACGACAAGCCCGTGCCGCCCGCGCTACTGGGCGTGCCCACGCCGGTCAATCCCGGGCCGCATCACCTCGCCGCGCATGCACCGGGCCGCACGCCTTATAGCTACGACGTGACGCTCGCCGAGGGCTCGAAGCAGGCCGTCGAGATCACGTTGTTACCGCTCGAAGCGGCGAAGCCGGCGGCTCGGTCGCCGCACGCGCCAGGGCCCGATCGTGGCCCAACGCGCCATGGGCCCTCGATGTTGGCGGTGGGTTTGCTCACCGGTGGCGGCATCGCGCTCGCGACGGGCGTGATCAGCGGCGTCGCCGCGCTCGGTCACAAGTCCAAGCTCGACGAGCAGTGCAGGCCCGGCTGCCCGGAGAACATGTCGTCGGAGCTCGACTCGTACCGGTTCGACCGTACGCTGTCTTACGTGGGTTTTGGGTTGGGCCTGGCAGCAGCTGGTGCCGGGACGTTCCTGCTCTTGCACCAGGGCTCGTCGGGCCCGCAAGTCGGCGCGCAGCTCTTCCCAGGCGGCGCCGCGCTGAGAGGGCGATTCTGATGCGTCCGCATTGGCTCAAGCTGACAGGCGCCGGCATGCTCGCGTTCGCGCTCAACGGCTGCCCGGTGACCGACGACTATTACATCGACGCGACGCTCGCCGGCAGCGGCACCAGCAACGGCGGCAAGAGCTCCGATGGGGGAGCCGACTCGTTACCCCAGGCGGGCACTGCCACCCACGGCGGCGGCGGCGCGGACGCCGGCACGGCCGGCAGCGGCGCTACCTCGAACGGCGGCTCCACGAGCGGTGGCACTGCGACGGCTGGCACGAGCGCAACCGGCGGGAAAGGCATGCTGCCCGAGGGCGGAGCGCCCGAAGCCAGTGGCGGCGCACCCGACCTGGGCAGCGCCGGCCAGGGCGGCTCGCCCAGCGAGCCGTGCGTGCCCACGACGGAGCGCTGCAACGGCCACGACGACAATTGCAACGAAGTCGTCGACGAACAGGCCTGCAACAGTAGCCAGAACGGTACCACCGGCTGCTCGGGCTTCGTGCTCTCGGGGAGCCCGAATCACGGCTACATGCTTTGCACTGGCACCTTGCGCGACTACAGCCATGCGCAAGAGGCGTGCGCGGGTCAGGGGATGCGGCTGGCGTGGCTCGAATCGAGCGCCGAAAACAGCGAAGTATCGACCAAGGTCAACTCGGTTTCCAAGGACGCGGAGGTCTACATCGGTGCCAACGACATTGCCAACGAGGGCAAGTGGTACTGGGACGGAGGCGCGCAGTTCTGGGACGGGAACAACTACGGCAAGCCCGTGAACGGCATGTATTCGAATTGGGCGTATGCTACCCCCAACAACGGGATGTACAATGAAGACTGTGCGGTTCTGAGCGCCGGCACCGCCACTTGGGGCGACCGCACCTGTTCCATCAAGTTCGCTTACCTCTGCGAAGAAGCCGCGCCGTAGCGGCTGGCCCTGCGCTAACGCAGTCCGCCGCCAATCTGCGTGCGCTCCTCGCGGAACGCGCTCTGCCGCATCACTTGGTGGATGGTCGACACCAAAACCTCGATTTCATACGGCTTCTGCAGGAACGCCCGCGCGCCGCGCTCGCGCACCACCAGCTCGCGTTGAGGGTCAGCGTGGCCGGAAGCGAACATCACGCGCGCCTCCGGATCCCGCCGCAAGAGCTCGATTTGGGTTGCCTCGCCGCTCATGCCCGGCATATCCAGATCCAAAATCACCAGGTCGTGCTCGTCGGGAGAATACAGCGATAGCGCCTCGGCGCCTCCGGCGGCCTCCGTTACTTGAAAGCCGTGCTGGCGTAGGAGTCGCCCGAAGCTTCGCCGCAGCAGCTGCTCGTCGTCGACCAGCAGAATGCGGGCGGGGCGGTCGCCGGGGATGGGCAGCGCGATGGGGGCGCGCTCGCCGGTCGTCGCAAAGCTCTGCACATCGAGCGCCGGAAAGTAGAGGCGGAAGGTGCTGCCCTCGTTCTTGGCGCTCTCGAGCGTGATGCGCCCGCCGTGCAGCCTCACTAGATCTCGCACCGTGGACAGCCCGATGCCGAACCCGGCGCCCTCGCGCTTGGTCGTGAAGAACGGCTCGAAGATGCGATCCTTGGTCTCCGCGTCGATGCCCACACCGGTGTCGGTGACCTGCAGCAGCGCGTGCGGCTTCTCGGCCGTGCCGCCCAGCTCGGCCGGCAGCATCGCCAGGCCGACGGCGACGCGCAGCTTGCCGCCTTGCGGCATGGCGTCGCGCGCGTTGAGGCACAGATTGAGCAGCACCTGTTGCAGCTCCGAGTGATTGCCGTGGACCATCACTTCCGGCTGCACGGCGGTTTCGACCTGGATGCTGTGATCGATGGTGTGCCGCAGGATGCGCGCCACCTCGAGCACCAGCGCGCCCAGGTCCACCGGCTCACGAACCGAGCGCTTGCCCCGCACGATGCGCAGGATGCCGCGCGTGAGCTCCGCCCCTTGGTTGGTGGCGAGCGTCAAATCGCGCAGGCACTCTCTGACGCGGGGATCGCCGAGCTGCGTGCCGGCGGAGAGCTGCTCCAGAAAGGCGGTGCCGGCGTGAAGCGCGGCCAGCACGTTGTTCAAGTCGTGAGCGATGCCGGCGCCCAGTCGCCCCACGGTCTCGAGCCGTTGCCGCTGTACCACCTGCTCCTCGACCAGGTCGAACGTGGCTAGCGTGAGCACGACCCGCGGGCCCACCCGGATCTTGTCGCCTATGTTTGCCAGGGCGTGCTCGATGCGGGCGCCGTTCACGAACGTGCCGTTCTTGCTGCCCAGGTCCTCGACCTCGAAGCCGGCTTCGCTGCGCCGAATGCGCGCGTGGAGACGCGAGACGCCCGGGTCGTCCACCATCACGGTCGCGTCCGGCGAACGACCGATGGTGGCGGCGCCGTCGATCTTGAACTCTTGCCCGATCGCCGGCCCCTCGACGACCGTGAGGCGAACCGTGCTCGGCGAGCTGCGAGCGAAGTCTAAGGTTCGACGAGCCAGGTCGTTCATCGTGTGACGAGCGAGTGCCAGATCGAGGTCGAGCTACACTCTTTCACCTTAACCATGACACAGAAGTCAGGGCTCGCAGGTCTGCACGCACAATCGCGATCGAAATTGTTCGATGGACTGAAACTGGCACGCGGACTGCACGTAATACCGAAGGTAGATGGTGACGTTCGGTCGCGTTCTTCTCTGGACAGTGGTGCTGGTGGCGCCGGGCGGTTTTCTGCTCGTTCCCGTGCTCGCCGCTGCTGAGCTCGGCAATCGCGGCGCCGGCCGCCCGCAAAGTCTGCGTGAGCAGCTGCGCGAAATCGGCGCCGACATTCGCGGCGCCGCAACCCGCCTCCAGCGTTACTGGACGAAGTCGTAGTACTCGACGCCCAGGTCCTGGAACGACGCGCCATACTGCTTGCCGACGCGCGCGATAGCGAACTCGCCTTTGGGCGTGTAGGTGAGGGACGGCACCTCGGTTCCGTCGTGCAGGGCTTCGTATTGCTCGCGGCTGAGCGGCACCGCACCTTCGAGGCTCCGGCTGAAGCCGATGCGGGCGGCGGCGGCTTCGAAGCCCGGCTGCACGTACAGTGGCAGCGCTTCGGCGGCGTCCCCGCTGCCATAGCCGACGGCAACGAGCGGCGCGTCGGCGAGCTGCAAGTTGCGACGCGCTGCGTCTTCGAGACCGGCGGCGATCCAGGCCGGTAGAGCTGCACTGTACAGGTTGCCCAGGTCCTTCACCGCTTCGGACCCGAGGTTCATCTTCTCGTCGAGCAGTTGGCGGAAGGCCTTCTGCTTGCGAAGCAGGCCGGCGGCCGCCGTCGTCGCGGCGTAGGGGTCCGCGACGGCGTCGTCTTTCAGCAGATCCCCATACAGGTCGGGCGTGGAGGCCGTCTCTTTGAGGACGTCGTCGAAGGAGACGCCTGCTTCCTGGCACAGGGCCCGCAGCTCATCGTGGTGGTGGTCGCCGCGCGCCAGTCCGCGCACGTAGAGGAACGACATCGCCTGCACCGGCATCAGATGATACGGCCGGTGAAAGAACAGGCCCCGCACGCTCTCGTAGTAGCTGCCGGCCGACACATCCAGTCGCGCCAGCATGCGCTCCACCGCGTGCACCGTTTCGTCCAGGTACGAGAACGTGGAGTACTTGCCGCTGAACACCGGAAAGTCGCTCAGCCGCCGCGTGTTGGGCGCATAACCTTCGGTGAAGTGGCGGGCGAACGGCTTGCGGAAGTCGGGGCCGCGGTAGTCCGACGCGCTACCGGCGTGCTTCAGGTCAACCCCGAACAGCTTGGGCTTACTCTCTACCAGCATGGCCACGGCGCCGGCGCCCTGCGTTTGCTCGCCGGTGCTGCCGCGCTCGTACTCGGCCACGTCCGCGCTGACGACGATGGCGAGACGATCGGCGCCGTCGCTCGAGGCGTAGCGCAGCGCGCTCTTCAGCGCGTACACGCCGCCCAGGCACGCATGCTTGAACTCCGGCACCTCGAGGTAGCGCGACAAGCGCGGCAAGCCGAGCGACTCGAGCGCGCGGTCGACCATGCCGCGCACGATCACGGCGCCGGCTGCGTTGTCGGTGCTCGACTCCGTACCCAAGCCCAAAAATCCGATGCGTGTGGGATCCAGATCGTTCTGGCGAATCAGCCGCAGCACCGCGTTGGCGGCCATCGTGTACACGTTCTCGTGGCGGCCGCACACGCGAAAGCTGCGCCCCACCACCGCCGAAATCTTCTCCCAGCTGTTGTCCGTCCAGCTGCACCAGTCCTTCAAGTCGACGCGAAACGGCGGCACATAGAGGCTCATGGCGCTAACGCCAGGCAGGTCATGGGAGCTCATCGAGCAGTCTCCTATCATTCAGCCGCCGCCGCGCAAATCAGGGTTGGGTAGGCCGAGTTTTCGTCCGTAGCGAGGCCGCCCAGCTGGGCGGCCAGAAGCACGCCGTTTAGGGCTCGAGTCACCCTGAGCGATCTGGGAGGTCTTCGGCACGAGCTCGCAGCATGGAGGCAACTCGGGGCCTGACGTGCGGGGGGACCGGGGGACGCTACGTGAGCTTTCTGCAAGCGAGCTGCGGCTGGGCAGCCAACCAGAGTTACAGTGTGAATCGGCGGCACGGCGGAGCGGGCTCGGGGAGCCACACTTGGCCCGTGGCAGAAGGTTCTACGTCCGCCACGGCCACGTGATTCCTGCGATCGCCCGATTTTTCGGGGTTGGTATGCGGCTTGCTGAATGGTCTGCAAGCGCGGCGAGGGTCGCGTGAATCACGGAGGATGTATGAGCTATCGTAACTTGGTGGTGGGTGGGATTTGTTTGGGGCTTGTGGCGGTGGGGTGCAGCTCGGCGCGCGATGTCGAGGTGAGCGGCAAGGTCACGGCACCGAGCACGGTAACGACCGGGGACAAGATCGCCGTGCAGTTCCTCGACGTCGTTGGGGAGGGGACCGACGCGAAGACGGAGCTCGCGCAAACGGCGGAGCTGAAGGCGCTGGGCGATTTCAAGCAGACGGTGCCGCTCGAAGGCAACGAGGTGATCGTGCGCGCCATCGACGATCGCGACGGCAACGGCAAATGCACGGAGGGCGAAGCCTGGGGCGAAACCCAGGCCAAGGTGACCGACGACAAAGCCGAAGCTGTATCGCTCGCGCTCGCGGTCGCGAAGTGTCCGGCCGAAGCTGCCGAGTGATGAGGGGCTGGGGGGGCCCGGCAAAGCGGCGCGCCTCGCGAGATGGTGTGGGGCGCGCCGCTGCGCCACTATTCAGAGCGTTTCGGCGGAGATGATGGTCGTGGTCGTGTGTCGCGACTGGGGTTCCAGACGAATCGCGTGGGGGCTCACGTTCGCCGCTTCGATGCACAACATGCTCGGCCATTCGTCATCGCCGAAGTCGGCCATGCGCTGCGCCTTGTCGAGCCACGGGTTCCACACCACCGTGGTGCTCGAGCTCGTCTTGTCGACGATGAGCCGTCGCTTGCGACCGGGGTCGTCGACGGTAACGCGCGCGGTGCTGGTGTAGACGCGATCCGTCTCGCCAGCGAAGCGCAGCGGCGCGTCGCCTTCGACGACCGCGCGCGCACCGCTCACCTTGTCGTCGTAGCTCGCCCCGGCGAGGCCGAGCACTTGCACCTGGCGCACGTCGCTCACGCCCAAGTACGTGTGCAGCGCGAGCTCGTAATCGAACGCGTGCTCGGCGTCGTTTTCGACCTCGAAGGCCAGGCTCAGCTCGCGTCCCACACTGACCCGGAGACGCGCCGTAAAAGCGCCGGAGAAGAGCTCTGGAGCCACGTCGGCGCCGGCCAGGCTGAATACGGCGACCAAAGTATCGCCGTGCAGCTCGGAGCCATCGAAACGGAACTCGCGGGTGCGCGCGAAACCGTGCGCGGGCAACTTGGAATCTTTCGGGTGGGCCCCGAACCAGGGAAAGCAAATCGGCACGCCGCCGCGGATCGCCTTGCCGGCGGCATAGACAGCTTTCTCACTGACCCACAGCAGCTCCCCATGCTCAGACGTGCGAAATGACGCAACGTGAGCCCCGTGCAGGTACACGAGTGCCTCACTGCCGCAAGCTCTCAATCGCACCGCTTTGAGACCGTGAGCTTCGATTTGTTCGGTGTGGCGAGCATCGCCCAGTGAGTTCTGCATGGACCTGGTTCCAGCGTTGTAGTTGTTTTGCCGAGAGCCGGGTTATTCTGCACCCGTCCAGGCATGCAAGTCGTCGATTTTTTCAACCTGGAGCGAAGCCTCCAAGATCGATTCGTCGAAGCTGCCAGTGGCTCGGTGCCGCCCACACCGCTGGCCTTCAAACCCGCCCGCATGCGTACGGGCGTCCTTGGTTGGTGGGCGGTGTGCGCAGTGGCGAGCGTCAGCGCCCTCGCGGTGCTGGCCTCCGGTTTCGGCTCGCTGCAGAGCGCGCGCGCCTTGCTCGGCTTGTCCTACGCGATCGTGCTCTCGGCGTTGGTGGTGCTCGCGGCTTTCGCGGCGCTGCGAGCGCTGTCGCTGGATCACGATCGCGACAGTTTGCCCTACCGCGCCGGCGCGTACGTATTTCCGATCGGCGTGGTCGACGCCCAGACCGAGGTCGTGCGCGTGTATCGTTTTCCCGAGCTGTCGGAGGTCACGCGGCGTGAAAAACGCGTGACGCTCGTGTTCGAAGGCGGCGTCCGATTCGAGTTCGAGACGCCGGACCCTGCGCTCGCCGAGCAGCTGGTGCAGCTGGTCGAGCAAAACCGCCAGCGCGTGTCGGGTGCCTCTGGTCCGCCCAGCAGCCGTGATCTCGCGGCGCTCGACCCGCTCGCCGACACCGGCTTCAAGAGCCCGTTCACACCCAGCGAGCCACGCCGCAAGAGCTCGCCGCGTTGGCTGCGCTTCGGTTGGCTCGAAGCCGTCGTGATCGGCGCCGTGGTCGGCCCCGTCTTGTGGAAGGGCCGCAACGTGATCAGCGAAGAGCGCCTGTACACCGAGGCGCGCCGGCTCAACACGACCCAAGCGTTTCAGGACTATTTGGCGCGCGGCGGCACCCGCGCCGACGTGACCGAAGTGCTTTTGCCGCACGCTGAGCTGCAGCAGGCCATCGCCAAAGGCAACGTGGAGGCCATCGAGGCCTTCATCGCGCAGGGCCGGCACCAAAAAATCGACGCCGAGGTGCAGGCCGCTCTCAAGAACGCGCTGCTCGCCGAGTTGGCTCAGGTGGCGGCCAAGAATTCGCTCACCGCGCTGCAAGAGTTCGAGCGCAGCCAGCCGCACCACCAGCTCGTGCAAGACGTGATCGATCAGCGCCGCTCCGAGCTGTACCAGCGCGTGGTGCGCTCCTTCCAAGCGGCGGCGCAGCCGGGCACCCAGGGGCTGGTCGGCTTCATCGGCCGCCTGCTCTTCTACGCGCAGAAGCACGGGCCCGAGGTCGAAATCGCGTTTCGGCGTCGTACGTCCGACAACTCGAAAGACACCGAGACGCAGCTCACCAAGAGCGCCTACTACATTACGACGGACATGCTGCCGTCGAAGTACTTCCGCCCCGAAGATTGGGAGCGGCGCGAAGCCGATGCGGGTCACGAGATCGAGGCGCGCCTCAACAAAGAATTTCCACCGGACGTGCTCCACTTCAAGCTCGTTCCTGCGCTCGAGGACGACGGCAGCGACATTCCCAAGGTCAGCAAACCCACGCTCGTCATCACCCACAAAGACGAGCTGTCCGGTGGTTTCATGAGCAAGAAGCCGCGCGGCGCTTTCGTCGGCCTCGGCTTCAACGTGCGCTCCGCCTTCATCATCCCGGGGGACGACCAGCCGCTCACCTTCAAGTTCTCCGCCTGGCTCCCGCCGGACTTGAAGCGCTGGGAGCAGCCGGGCGCGACGCCCAAAGACGTGTACGATTCGGTCGCGCGCGACGGGCTCGCCAAGTACACGAAGAAGCAACTCGCGTTTTTCTTCAAGGCACCGTAGCCGTGGCGGCCACGTGGCCGCCACTTTGAAGAGCTGTCGCGCGGTTGGGATGCGCCGGCCACTTTGAAAATCAAAGTGCTGACCCGGGATCCCGTCCCGACCTGGCGGTCACTTTGAAAATCAAAGTGCCACCCCTTACCCGCGTCGCTACTCGTCCTTCGCGCAGCGAAACCCCGCCACCAGGATTTTCCAATTCTCTGGATGGTGCACGCGGTTGCTCGCGCGGAGGCCCGCGGCGTCGTAGTTGAAGGCGCCACCGCGCAGCACGCGCTCGCACACGGTGGGGATGGGGTTACGACCCGTGAAGCCTTGTTGCTTGGTCTTGCGCAGGTGGTTTTGCGTCTCCAAAATCTCGGCACAGCTGCCGGGAGTGCCTTCGGAGGCGCCAGAGCGACGGTAGGCGTAGGGATCGTACAGATCAGCCGTCCATTCCCAAACGTTGCCGGTCAGGTCGAGGTGACCATAGGGACCGGCGCCTTGTGGATGCGAGCCGACCGGATCGGTGGTGGCGCCCTTGGCGCCGACTTTGCGGCCGTAGCAGGCGAGCTCTGGCGTCGGCCTTTGGTTGCCCCAGGCGAAAGTGCGGTTGTCGTCGCCGCGCGTGGCACGCTCCCACTCGGCTTCGCGCGGTAGGCGCTTGCCGCGAAACGCGCAGTAGTTACCGGCGTCGATCGCGGAGATGCCCACGACCGGTTGCTCGCCCGCGCGAAATGCTTCGTCGGGCCCAGCGCCGAAGCGACGCGCGACGTCGTCGCGGAACGGCGCGCATTTGCCGGCGTGCACGCACTCGAGGTAAGCGGCGTTGGTCACCTCGGTGCGATCGAGCCAGAAGCCTTTGACATGCACCGCGTGCGCGGGTTGCTCGTCCGACTCGCCGACCCCGTCGGCACCCATGGTGAATGTGCCGCCCGGCACCTTCAACATCTCCGGCGCTGCGGGCTCGCTGGCGCCGACGCGACTGAACACGAGCGTGGTGGCGAGCAGAGCGAGCGGCAGACGCGAGGAACGCACGGCGAATTCAGGGCGAGACAGGCTTTTCTATTAGCACCGAGAAGCTGACGCGGCGATCGTTCGGGTCCGCTTCGGCAGGCCGCGAGCCGTTTCCGAAGACTTTGGCGGTGGCGCCGATCGTCAAGAGACGCGAGAGCGCGACGCCGTGCGCGCCGAGCAAATCGCGCACGGCTTTGGCGCGTTGCTCGGCGAGGGCCGGAGTCTCGCCGCTGGCGATTTGGCCGACGATGCCCAGACACTCGATACCGGGCCGTTCGGCCAGCAGCTTGGCGACCTCCCCCGTGACAGCGTCCGCTTCGGGCGGTAGCTGCGCAGAATTCTCCGGGAATGACAGGCGCTGCTGCACGTAGGTGCTCGTGGACTGCCCGCCCTGCAGCTTGTCTTGCGTGCTGGTTGCCTCGATCTGCGCACAGCCGGTGATGGCCGGCGCGGCGCTGTTGCGAGTTGCCGCGTCGGGATCGAAGGGCGGCAGCGAGACGGCTACTTTCGGCGCGACGCAGGCGCCGCCGGCTAGCGCTTCGGTTCGGCAGGCGACGCGGGGGTGCGCCTCCAGAAAATCGTACAACGCCATCTCGTGCTGGGCTTTGGCCCAGTTGCGCTCGGCCAACGCGCCAGGCGTGTAGTCGGGATACTGCGGATTCTGCAGAGGACGATACGTGGCTTCGAGCACCACGTGCGGCGTGGGGAACTCGCCGTCCTCCACCTTGTTGATGCTGGCGAGCTGACACTCCCCCTGCCAGACCTCCGCCGCGCATTGGTTGACGGCCTGGCTCTTGGTGCAGCCCGCGAGCAAGACAAGACCGCTTGCGACCACCAACCGGAAACGCATGGAGCTGCAGTTTACCAGGCTTTTTTGCGCACGCCGTTCAGTTCGGAGGCAGCTCGATCGTCGTGATGGTGTCATCGCCGCTGCTGCCGTTAGTTGCAGCGGGCGCCGGCGCATTCGTGCCCAGCTCGAGATCCGTGAAGGCGGCGACGCGCGGCTGGCCGGGGTTACCGACCTTGCACATGCCCTTGCCGTCGCTGGCGCGGCCGTAGGGCAATTTTTTTGAAGCAGGCGCTACGTAAACCTGGCCCGGCCCGACCGGCTTCGGAATGATGGCGCCGTTCGTCAGTGGCCGGCCGCCGCGTGCGGCTTCAACGAGCACGATCACGTCGTTGCCCGAGATGCGGTAGCCCCAGTACGACGCACCGAGGCTGCCTTGGGGCTCGCCGCTGCAGGTCTGGCCCTCGGACGACAGGGCGATGCTGAGCTGACGGGACTCGTCGATGTCCGGGGGCGCTGCGCTCCACAGCATGGGTGCACCGTGCGAGCCCCCGACTGCGACGGCCAGGCACTGGCAGGTGGCGGTGCTTTGGCCGGCGCGCAGCTTCAAATCGTGGCGGGCGCCGAGGAGCACGCTGCCGCTGGGCGGGTTGGCGGCCAGAGCGGCCATGCCCGCGGGCGCCGAGGCGTTGTGCACCATCTCGCCTTTGCCTTGCGAGGCCATGCGCAGGTCAGCCTCCGTCTTTGCGTCGGCATTGGCGCCGTTGGAGTTGGCGTTCACGTTTGCGCTCGCGTCGACGGACGCCTTACAAGCCCCGCTGAGGCAGAAAATCAGGGGCAGCAGGCTGCTGAGCCGGGCAAGGTCAATCACGCGCGAAATCGTGGCACTCTTCCAACGGCCCGGGCAAGTCCTTGCCCGGGGCGCAGTTGGGGCGCGTCCCGCCACGCTACCAGGGCGCGTTCGCCAGGACGCCGTCAGGCGCCAGCAGCGGATCGCCCGGTCGCGCGTCGAACTCCTCCGAGACCTCGCTCCAGCCGGGCTGGTATGCCCACAGTAGAGCTCCGGAAAATCCCCAGCCGCGCCACTCTTGGATACGCTGCGCGGCGGCCTCTCCCCGGGCGGCCAACGCGGCGGCATCGCCGCCGAGCAGCCCGAAGGCCCCTTCGCCGACCACGGCCGGCTTGTCGATGCTGTCGAGGGCTGCCAAAAGCTGCGGATCCATCGGCTTGGGCGGGTACTTGAAGGTGTAGTCGTCGACATCCATGAAATCGACGGCAGGCAAGCTCTGCAGCTGCTTGAACAGGGCGCCGTCGTCGGCGCTCGCGGAGCCCCAGTCGAGATCGATCGAGATGAGCTGGTTCGGTGCGATGCCGTGCAGGCGCTGACCCATCACGGTCACGAAGCTCTGCAAGGTGGGGCCGTCGGCGTCGCCCAAGCCTTGGATCATCAGGTAGCCGAGCACCGTCGGCTCGTCGCGGTAGCGCGTGGCGAGGTTCTCGGCGAACTGCCCGTAAGACAGCGGGTAGCTACCTTCCGGCATCTGGTAGCCGCTCGCATACCAGGCGGCGTCGTGCTTCACCATGCTGGAGCAGCCGCCGTCTCCGTCGTCGATCACGAACTGGAGGCGTACACCAGCGCGCCGCGCGCCGCGCACTGCAGCGTCGAACAGTGTGTAGTCGAGCCCGGTTGGCCCCGCGCTACTTTGAAAAGCGAAGAAGCGCGCGACCTTGGCGCGCGCCGGCACGAGCGCGTCGTACACGCCTTCGACCCAAGCTTCGCGCTCGGAAGCCTTGACGGTGGCGCACGGAGCAGGTTGCAACAAGGCCCAGCTGGAGACACCGGCGAAGCGAAAGGGCTCGCCGTTGAGCAAGAAGCTGCGCCCGACCTGGCGCACGAACGGATCGCCGCTCCTGCACATGCCCGGTAAGCAATTGGGGTCGCTCGACTGGCAACCGGGGTCATTCGGTTGGTACGAGCAGCCCAGCGCCGCATTGTCGCTACAGTCAGCCTGGGTCTTGAAGGCCAGGCACGGATCTTCGCGCTCGGCGGGAACGAGCAAATCGAGCGGTTGTCGTCCACAACACGGTAGCAGCGCGAGCAACGCCAAGGGGCCGAGCCGCTTCATAGCTCCACCTCCAGGCCCGTGGCGCAGATCAGCCAGGGGCGGCCCCAGACTCGCACGGTGCGCGAGTCCGCGCGTAGCGAGAGCTCGCTCAGCGCGAAGCCCAGCGACGGCCGGAGCGTCCACCATAGTTGCTTGAAGAGGCGAATCTTGGAGTCGATGCCGAGCGTAACGGCCGTGCTCCAGGCGCGCCGCGCTTGCCCGAGGTGGCTCGGATCCGCCGCGAAGCCGCTGGCCGACAACGAAAGGAGCGACAGCTCCGCGTCGAGTCCCAGCGCCACGCGCCCCGTTTCGCGGCGAGGCAGCAGCAGCAGATGCGGCCCCAGCGACAGCCAGCGTGCGGTCGTTTCGATGCGCCCTGCATCGAACGAGCGCGTGGCGGGCGTGAGCTGGCTACCCACCGTGAGCCCCAGCTCCAGCCGCTCGTGGGCTTTCACGCCGAGCGATGCCTGCAGCAGCGGCGCGGCCGAGAGTCCCGGCGCCACCAAGATGCCGCTCTCGGCGGAGAGCCGCAGCCGGCGGTCCGGGTGACGCACCGTTTCCGGCGCCGTCGCCACGCTGGCCATGTGCGCAGAAGCCGGCACGTCTCCGCGAGGGGGATGCGGGGCTTCGATCTCCATCAAGCTGGCGCGCAAGAGCTCGGACGCGCGTAGCGCGACCAGCTCGCGGGTCGTCGGATCGCTCAACGAACGACCCAAGAGCTCGCGGCGCAAGGTTTTTCCCGTCACGCGGTCGAGCACCGTGATCTCGACGCTGCCTTCGGCGGTGGGGCCGATGGCGATGGCCGCGAACGCCTGCGCCTTGCGCGCGTCCGACGAAAGCTCCGGTGCGAGCGCGGTGCGGGTCTCCGAAACGACCGAAAATCCGAGCGCTTCCAGCTCGGCCGCCACGCGCGTGGCCAGCGGCTGCGCTTCGGCGTCGACCACCAACAAGATGGTGCCGCGCGCCTCATCCTGGGCGTGCGCCCTGCCCGCGACGACCAACGACAAGCAAAAGCACAGCAGCGCGTACAACCGCCGGGCGCCGCTCATCGACGCGCGAGCACGCGCTCGGCGAGCGCGGCGTGCGGTCCGCTCGGGTACTGCTTCAAGTAGCTCGTCGCCGCGTCGCGCGCGGCGGCCTGGTTGCCGCTCTGCTCGAGCAGCTCCAGCAAGCGCCCGGCTGCCTCGCGCGAGAGCGCACCGCTCGGCTGTTCGCTCAGGTACCGCTTGAACCAAGCCATGGCATCGCTCGCACGCCCGGCGTCGGATGCCAAGCGCCCCAGCGAAAAAGCCGAGATGCCCGCTTCGGAGCCGCTCGGAAAGCGCCGGCGCACCGCCAGGTACGCCTCTTTGGCGCGATCGGCGCGCCCCGCCAGGCGCGCGGTCGAGCCCAACGTGAGCAAATCGCGCGCGCTCAAGCTCTCGCACTCTGCCCCAAACCCTTGTTGCTCCACCAGCGCCAGCGCCTCACGGTACCGCCCGGCCGTGGAAAGCTCGCGAAAGTCCGGCTTGTGCTCGGCGAGCTTGCGCGGACGGATCAATTCGTCTTCGTCACGCGCGCTCTCGCCCGACTCTGCGCGCGGCTCGGCCGATGACGCGGGCTCCGGCGCTGCCAGGGCGCTCTTCAGCTCCGTGCCGGCGCCGACCGAGAGCTCCAGTGCGGAGCCGGCTACCAGCTCGTGGCGCGGTTGGCCGCCGCCCGTCACCTCGACGCGTCCCTCGCTGACGCTCACCGCCAGCTTCTCGACTTGCGGATCCCAGCTCACGTGAAAACGCGTGCCGGTAACGTGAACGACGAACGGTCCCGCCGCGACTTGCCAGCGCGTCGCATCACGGTGCACGACGTGCGCTTCGAGATGACCGCGCTCCAGCGCGAGCTCGGCGCCGTTCGGCGCGATGTGCAGCACGCGCGTCGTGGTGTGCGGGGCCGCCACGACGCTCGACCCGTCCGAAAAGCGCAGGCTCTGTTCGGCCTCGCGAGCCGTGACCCACTCATCGACGTGCCCCGCGCGCTCTTCGACCCAGAACGAGAGCGGCTCCGTTTGCGTCGCCGGGCGCGCGAGCAGCAAAAACGCCGCTGCCGCCGCCGCCACCAATCCGGCGCCGCCCAGCGCAAACGCCGCGCGCCGCCGCGGTTTTCGCGCTGCCACGGCGACCAGTAGCTGGCGCCTCGCCCGCGCCTCGCTGCTGCGATCAACGGCTTCGTGCCGCGCCAGGTCGTCGCGCAAGCGCGCGCCCAAGACCAATAAGCTCTGGCTCTTCATGTGTCACCCTCTGCGGCCCAGCCGCGTAGCGCGTCGTCTTTTTGTGCCGCGGCGTGAAAGCGCTCTTCGGCGCGGCTCAGCCGGCGCTTCAGCGTCGATAGCGACATCTCGCAGACGTCGGCCATCTCGCCCAGCTCCAGACCCGAGATGTAGCGGAGGGAGAACACCAGCCGATCCTCCACCTCCATCTGCTTCAAGATGCGAAAGGTCGCTTGTACGGCGTCGGAGGCGTTCTCCTCGAGCGCAGCGGCGGGTTGCGTCTCGAGCTCGTCGCCTTGTGGCCACAGCTTGAGCCACCAGCGCCGCGAGCTGCCGCGCAGGTGCTTGCGCGCGGTACGGACGGTCACTTGAAACAACCAGCCGCGCAGCGCCGCCGGCTCGCGCACGTTGCGCACTGAAGTGAGCACGCCCACGAACACGTCTTGCACCAGGTCCGGCAAATCGAGGCGCGGACCCAACGTGTGCAAGAGCACGCGCCTGACGTCGCCCACGTAGCGATCGTAGAGCGCGGTCATGGCGAGCGGGTTGTTGGCGCGTACGCCCGAAAGCAGCGCTCTGTCGTCGCCCAGGAAGGTAACGGCGCGCGCGTCCTCCGGCCGGCGGCTTTCGGCAGGCTCGGGGGTGGGGTGCGGGGCGCGAGGCACAGTCAAATAAGTTCCCAGAGCCGGCAATTTTGGTCCACAGACCCAAATTCTGGCGCAAAGTCGCGGCGTTGCGAGCCGGGCGGTGCCGGCCGCCCACGCCTCCGCTAGCGTGCGCGGGTGGACATCGAGGCCCTGCGAGCCCGGCTTTCCGAGACCAACGCGCTGCGTCCCGTTGGGCGTGTCGTGGCTGTCACGGGCTTGCTTCTGCGCGTGGTCTTGCCCGGCGCGCGCATCTCCGACGTGCTCGTGATTCGCCGTCGCGGCGAGCCGCTGCTCGCGGAGGTGGTCGGCTTTCAACAAGGCGAGGCGCTCGCGGTGCCGCTCGGTGAGCCGAACGGTGTCGGGCCTGACGACGTCGTGGAGGCGACCGGACAAGGCCTAGAGGTCAGCGCTGGCGTGGGCCTGCTCGGTCGCGTCGTCGACGGCCTCGGTCGGCCCATCGACGGTCGTCCGGCTCCAACGGGGCTCACTCCGGTGCTGGTGGATCGCGCACCGCCGGCTGCGCTGTCGCGTCGCCCGGTGAGCGCGCCGCTCGAAACCGGCGTGCGTGCCATCGACGGTTTGATCACGCTCGGGGTCGGGCAGCGCATCGGCTTATTTGCTGGCTCCGGTGTCGGCAAGAGCACGCTGCTCGGCGCGATCGCGCGCGGCGCCAGCGCCGATGTCGTGGTGGTGGCGCTGGTCGGCGAGCGCGGCCGTGAGGTGGGTGAATTCCTCGAGCATTCGCTGGGCGAGGCGGGACGTCGGCGCTCGGTCGTGGTGGTCGCCACCAGCGACGCTCCGCCGGTCGAGCGCTTGCGCGCCGCCCAGGTCGCCACGGCCATGGCCGAGCATTTCCGTGACCTTGGAAAGAGCGTGCTGCTCTTGGTCGACTCGGTGACCCGTTTCGCGCGTGCCCAGCGTGAGATCGGCCTCGCCGCCGGCGAGCCCCCCGCGCGGCGCGGCTACCCACCGAGCGTCTTCACCCAACTCCCGCGGCTGCTCGAGCGCAGCGGCCAGGGCGAAACCGGATCCATCACCGCCATCTACACCGTCCTGGTCGAAGGCTCCGACATGGACGAGCCGATCGCCGACGAAGTGCGCGGCATCCTCGATGGCCACGTCGTCCTCGAACGCAAGCTCGCCGCCCGCGGCCACTACCCGGCCATCGACGTGCTCCAATCACTCTCGAGAGTGATGCCAAAAGTCACCGCGAACGCTCGGCAAGCTGCCGCGCAACGTGCCCGCGCTCTACTCGCCGCTTTCGAGGAAAAGCGCGATCTCATCGCCCTCGGCGCCTACGCCAAAGGCAGCGACCCCCGCCTCGACCAGGCCATCGCCGCCGCCCCCGAGCTCGAACGTTTCCTGCGCCAAGAGCCCGGCGTCATCGAAGCCTCGAGCAGCACCTTGCAGACCTTGAAGAGCATCGCGGATCGCTACCCGGAGCGCCGCTAGAGCTGGGTATCTCAGCCCGCGGATTCGCCTTTGAGCTCTTGCTCCAGCTCTTGCAGAAGCCGCTTGGCGTTTTTGGAGAGCTTCTTCGGCACCGTGACGGCGAGCATGACGTGGAGGTCGCCGCGGCCGCCGCGATCGAGGCGGGGCGCGCCTTCGCCTTTGACGACGACGATGCTGCCGGGTTGCGCGCCGGCCTCGACTTTGACCAGCACCTCGCGCTCGTCGGGTAGCTTGAGTTGGGTGACCATGCCGAGCGCTGCCTCGGCGAAGCTGAGCGTGAGGCGCGTGCCGAGGTCGTTGCCGTGGCGCTCGAACCGTTCGTCTGCCTCCACCTCGATGTCGACGTAGAGATCGCCGGCTGGCGCATTCGCGGGACCCGGCATGCCCTGGCCGGGGACACGCAACCGCTGCTCGGAATCGATGCCAGCGGGCACGTTGACCAGCACCTTGCGTTGCTTTTCGACCGCGCCCTGGCCGTGGCAGGTCTCACACGGCGACGCGATCATTTGACCGGTGCCTCGGCAGCGCGCGCAGGGGCTGCTGAACATGATGAAGCCGCGCTGGGCCGTGACTTGCCCGCTGCCGCGACATTGGCTGCACGTCTCGGGTTTGGTGCCGGGCTTGGCACCGCTACCGCGACACGTATCGCAGGCAACCGCGCCGTGAATCGAAACTTCGTGCTTACCGCCGGTCAGCGCCTCGGCCAGCGTGAGCGTGAGCTCCACCCGCACGTCTTGCCCGCGCTGCGGTTGGTTGCGACGTCGACCGCCACCGCCGGGAAACCCGAAGCCGCCCCCGCCGCCGCCGAAGAAGTCGGCGAACATGTCCTGGAAGTGGCTCAAGATGTCGCCGACGCCGGCGTTGTTGAAGTCGAAGCCGCCGCCGCCGAGCCCAGCGTGCCCGAAGCGATCGTAAGTGGCGCGCTTGTCGGGATCCGAAAGCACCGTGTAGGCCTCGGTGGCTTCCTTGAATTTTCCCTCCGCCTCGGGATTGCCATGGTTGCGATCCGGGTGGTGCTTCAACGCCGCCTGGCGGTACGCCTTGCGGATTTCGTCGTCGCTGGCCTCGCGCGCAACTCCAAGAACCTCGTAGTAGTCGCGCTTTTCACTCATACTGTAAGCTCATCGAACGATGCTGGGGCGGCGGACGGAGAAAACCGCGGCAAGGTAAATCGGGCTTTCGACCTGTCAAGCTTCGGGCGTTTCGGTCGCGGCACCGCCGCGCTTCACGGCGGCCTCGAGCGCCCAGCGCGTTGCGATCAGGTCGGCCTGGCTCTTGGCCAGCTTCTGCGCGAGCTCCGACTCGGCTGCTTTGCGCAGCGTTTCGGCGTTGTCCGAGGTCGGGGGGAGCTGGCGGAGCAGCTCTTTGCCGGTGCGTTCGGCCTCGCGCAGGTCGCGCTCCAGCTTGCGGACGTGCTCGCCGCGCTCGGCCAAAGTCTTTTCGAGCGCTGCGACCTCCTGCACGTGGGCGCTCTGGTCCTCTTTGGAGGGGCCGGCGTTCAGCTTGGCGGTCAGCTCGCCGAGGCTCGCTTCTTGGGCTTTGAGCTGCTGGTTCTTGTTCTCGAGCTCCTGGCGCAGCGCGGCGAGCTCCGCATCGCGCGCGAACACCTTGGTCTCCGCCTCGCGCAGCTTGGCATCGCGCATGCCGATCGCCTGGCGCTCGGTGGAGAGCTCCGTTTCGAGCTCGCTCAGCTTGGTGCGCACGCGGCGCAGCGCGTCGGCGTCACCGCTGCCGCCCGTGACCACGCTGCGATATGGCAGCTGCACGACCGCAAAGGCTTCGAGCTCGACCGGTTGCTGCGACGCCACCGCCAGGAACAGCTCGGGCTCTTCGGCGCCATTGGGCAAGAATGCGGTGTCGAGCGAGGGCTCGGGTGTACCCTCCGGCGCGAAGTCGGCGATCACGTAACCGACGAACGGAGCCTGGCCCAGCATGCGCACGTGCTCGAACTCACCCTTCACGGCGTCGTACAGCGCGTAATAGTCGAGGGAGATGAGGCCGCTCGGTCGGTGCTTCATCAAAGGCGCCCGCACGTCCGGGTTGAGCGAAGCGACCAGCGCCACGCCCCGCGGCGAGAGCGCGCGCCGGATGCGCTTCATCAGCGGCACCGGATCAGCAATGCCCGCGTCCTCTACGATGCACACGTCGAAGGCGCCGTCGCGCAGCGCGAAGTGCCCGTCCGAAAGCGCCGAATACGAGATGTTGCCAGTGCGGTTCTTGACCGTGGCTTCCGAGACGCGCGCCGCGTCCGGATCGCAAACGTGCACGACGCGCGCGCCGCGCTCGACGAGCTGCGCCGGCAAGGCCGAGACCGCGGGGCCAATGAACAGCACGCGCCGCCCGTTGGCGACCGGCTCCGCGTAGGCCGCGAGGACGGAGGTAGGTTCGAAGGTGGGCTCGACAGCGCTCGACATGACGGCGCGGAGCGTAGCGAAAGGTCCGCGGGGGGACCAGGAATCAGTGCTCCGGGGTCGCCGAATCGAAAGAAGCGGCCTGCGCGGCGCGCCAGGCGCGGGCAAAGCTCTTGGGTACCGGCTCGGCGAGCAGGGCGCGGTCCTTCAAGTATTCGTACATCTCGCCGTAGTGATGCACCTCCGTCGGGCTCACGCGCCGCAAGATGTGCCATGGCCTCAGCTCCGCCGGAGACGACAGGCCGCTCGCCGCGAGCAGCTCGACGAGCGCTCGCACCGTGTTGTGCTGGTAGTTTTTGACGCGCACGGCCTTGTCCGCCACCACCAGCCCGCGCACCAGCGCCGGGTCTTGCGTGGCAACGCCCGTCGGGCACTCGTTGGTGTTGCACTTTTGAGCTTGGATGCAGCCGAGCGCGAACATCATCGCGCGGGCGCTGTTGCACAGATCCGCTCCAATCGCGATCTTGTGCGCCAAATCGAAGCCGCTGATCACGCGCCCGCTGCCGATGATGCGAATCTGCTGGCGCAGGCCCACGCCGACCAGAGCGTTGTGAATGAAGATCAAGGCCTCGTCGAGGGGCGTGCCGAGGACGTTCGAGAACTCGAGCGGAGCGGCGCCGGTGCCGCCTTCGCCGCCGTCGACCGTGATGAAGTCGGGCGCGATGCCGGTCTCCAGCATGGCCTTGCAGATCGCCAAGAACTCACGGCGCTTGCCCAGGCACAGCTTGAAGCCGACCGGCTTGCCGCCGGACAGCTCGCGTAGCTCGCCCAGAAACTGACACAAGCCCACCGGCGTTTTGAACGCGGTGTGCGTGGGCGGCGACAACACGTCTTGCCCCATCGGTACGTGGCGGATTTCTGCGATTTCAGGCGTGACCTTGCGCGCCGGCAAGATCCCGCCGTGGCCGGGTTTGGCCCCTTGCGACAGCTTGAGCTCGATCATTTTGATCTGCGATCTTTTCGCCTTGTCGGCGAAGCGCACGGGATCGAAATTGCCGTGCTCGTCGCGGCAACCAAAGTAGCCGGTGCCGATCTGCCAACAGACGTCACCGCCGCCTTCGAGGTGATGCGGCGAGAGCCCGCCTTCACCGGTGTTGTGATAGAAGCCGCCCAGCTGGGCGCCCTTGTTGAGCGCCAAAATCGCGTTCTTGCTGAGCGCACCATAGCTCATGGCCGACACGTTGAGCACGGCTGCTTCGTAGGGTTGCGTGCACGCCGGTCCTCCGATGCGCACGCGCGGCGCGACCTCCGGCGGATGAACCGCACACAGCGAATGATTCATCCACTCGTAGCCGACCGCGTACACGTCCTCTTCGGTGCCGAACGGCAGCGTGTCGGTCACGTTCTTGGCGCGCTGGTAGACGAGCGAACGCTCTTGGCGACTGAAGGGCCTGCCCGAGCTGTTCGACTCGACGAAGTACTGGTGAATCTCGGGCCTGATCGCTTCGAACAGGTAACGCAGCCGCCCCGCGACCGGAAAATTGCGGCGAATCGCGTGCTTGCTTTGCAGCATGTCGTAAAGGCCGAGCCCCACCAGCGCCAACCAGGCGGGCGCCAGCCAGAGCGCGGTGGCGGCGCTGATCTGAGCCACGCCCAGAAGCAGCGCCAAGAGCGACAGCGTTACGAGAAAAAACACGGAGCGCGGCGACATAACCCTCCACTTTACCCGAGGTTTGCGCGCACCAGTGAGCTCGCTTTGCCGAGTACCGGAGCTAAAAAACGGGTGTACCCTGGCCGTTGTCCTGGTTGCAGGTTTAGCTGGTTGCAGGTTTAGCTGGTTGCAGGTTTAGCCATGAGCAGCACCGAGGGCCTTGGGGATCGGCTAGAAGCGCTACTCGAAGCGACCCGCGCTTTTGCGGAGGTCGCGAACGACTATCAGACGCTGCTCAACACCATCACGCTCCACGTGATGCGCCTGCTGGGTGACGGCTGCTCGATTTTTCTGGTCGACGCGGAGCGGCACAGCGCGCGGCCGGTAGCGCTCGCCAATCGCGACGAGTCGCGCAGCGTGGCGGTGCTCAGCTACTTCGGCAATCGGTCCGAGCCGCTCGATGGCCAGGGCACGGTGGCGCGCGTGATCGGCGAGGGCAAGTCGCTGCGGCTGGAGCTCGTCGATCCGAGTGCGCCGGGGCAGCCATTTCGACAGCAGCACGTGCCCGCCATCGCCGAGCTGGAGCTACGCAGCTTGCTGGCCGTGCCGCTGCAGGTGCGCGACGCGACCATCGGCGCGCTCATCATTTCACGGCATGGCGAGGGTGCGGCGCCGTTCAGCGCGGACGACGAGCTCTTCGCAAATACGCTGGCCAACCACGCCGCGCTCTTGCTGCGTAATGCTCAGCTGCTCGATTCGCTCCAGCAAGAGCTGAAAGAACGCAAGCTCGCGCAAGAAGAAGCGAAGAAGTTCGTGGCGCTCGTGCAGCGTAGCCGTGATTTCATCGCCATGGCAGGCTTCGACGGGCGCATCTTGTTCGTCAACGACGCCGGGCGCGAGCTGCTCGGCATCGACAAAGATCGCGACCTGGGCGACGTGCCGCTGTCCGCATTTCATACGGAAGACGGCATGAAACGCGCCGAAATCCTGCGCGCGGTCGGGCATTGGGAAGGCGAGGGGCAGCTGCGCCATTTCCTGACCGGCGAGCTGATTCCGACCCAAGTGCGCTCGCTGATTTTGCACTCGCTCGACGGCGAGCCGCTGGGTTTCGCTACCGTGCAGCGCGATCTGCGCGAGACCCGGCGCCTCGAAGAGCGCCTGCGGCAAGCCCAAAAGATGGAAGCGATCGGCAGGTTGGCCGGTGGCGTCGCGCACGACTTCAACAACTTGCTTTCGGTGATCTTGGGTTGCAGCTACTTGTTGTTCGATGATCTGCCCCAAGGGGCGCCCGCGCGCGCTCACGTGGACGAGATCCATCGCGCCGGTGAACGTGCGGCGTCGCTCACGCAACAGCTGCTGGCTTTCAGTCGTCAGCAGCTGCTCGAGCCACGCGTGCTGGACCTGAATCAGGTGCTGCACGGCATGAGCCAGATGCTCCGACGCCTACTGGGAGAGGACGTGGAGCTCAAGCTCTTGCTGGACGAGCGGCTCGGTCGCATCCTGGTCGACCCGAGCCAGATGGAGCAGGTGATCTTGAACCTGGCCGTCAACGCGCGCGATGCCATGCCCAGCGGCGGCAAGCTGAGCATCTTTACCAGCAACGTGAGCTTGACGCCGACGCAGGCCGAGGCGCGCGACTTTGCGCCGGGCGATTACGTGCTGCTCAACGTGGTGGACACCGGTCAGGGCATGGACCCAGCGACCATCGGCCGTATTTTCGAGCCGTTTTTCACGACCAAGGGCCTGGGCCAGGGTACCGGTCTGGGCCTGGCGACGGTGCTGGGCATCGTGGAGCAGAGCCGCGGCCATGTGCTGGTCACGAGCCAGCCGGGGCGTGGCACCAGCTTCGATATCTATCTGCCGTGCACCGAGCGCGGGCTTCTGGCGTCGGTCGGGCCCAGCGCGCAGACTCCGCCCGGCCGCGCGCGCGGTGACGAAACCGTGCTGCTCGTGGAAGACGACCCGCAGGTCCGCGCGCTGATGCGCACGATCTTGCAGCAGTCGGGCTACCGCGTCGAAGACGTGGGCGATCCGCTGGAAGCGCTGGGGCTGGTCGAGTCGCGCGAACCGCACATCGACTTGCTGGTGACGGACGTGGTCATGCCGCGCATGAGCGGGCGGGAGCTGGCGTCGCGTCTGTCGGGCCGCGTGCGGCGCGGCAAGGTGCTCTACGTCTCCGGCTACGCCGAGGAAGCGCTCGGGCGCCACGGTGTGGTCGACGTGGACGTGGCGCTCCTGCGCAAGCCGATCACCCCCGATGCGCTACGCCGCCGCGTGCGCGAAGTACTCGACGCCTAGAGCTGCTGGCACGGCGCCGGCACGCTGCACGGCGTGCCGCAATTGAGGGCCAGCGCATAGCGCTCGATTTGCGCGGGGGTTTCGCGGCCCAGGCCCGTGCCGGCCAGACACAGCATGATGGCGTCTTGCGGGCGGACGGCCTCGCTCGGATCGCTGCAGCGGTTGTGCACGCATTGGCCCTCTTTCATGCCATGGAGCGGCGGACACTCGCTGTTGCTCTGGCAGTCGAGCGGGCGGCAATCGAACGGACCGGCCGGAGGCTGGCCTTCTGCAACGTCGCAAATGCCCACCAGGCGGCCGCCGAGCAGCAGGCTGTGGGCGGGCTTGTCGCTGCGCTTGGCGCCGCTCTTCTGCTCGAGCTTGCAGGGCACCTCAGCGGGGCAAGTCGCCTCGAAGGTGCGTTTCTCCGTGTCGCGGAGCAACGCGGGTCCGCTTTTTTGGCAGCCAACGGCGCAGAGCAACCAACAAGCGGTGGACAAAATCACGAGCCGACCCAACATGAGCTGAGCGGACGCTACCATGCTTTCTACGCTATCGCGGTGGTTCGAAAACCCCGTCGTCGATGGGGGGCTGCTGGTATTTTCGCTGCTGGCGGTGCTGGCCAGCGTGCTGCTCGTGCCGCGCTTTTTGGCGCGCTTGCCGCGAGATTACCTGCGGCAGCCGGTGCAGCACCAGGCGTCGGTTTTTTGGCGCGTGCTGCGCAACGTAGCCGGCGCGCTGCTGGTCTTGCTCGGCGTGGCGATGTTGGTGCTGCCCGGTCAGGGGCTGCTCACGTTGCTGGTCGGGCTGATGCTGGTGGACTTTCCGGGTAAGCACCAGCTCATCGTCAAGCTGCTGTCGCGGCCGAAGGTGCTCAACGTCGTGAACAAGCTGCGAGCGCGTCACCACGCAGACCCGTTGCTCGCGTGAAGACGACGCGAGCGCCGCTTGCGGCGTGAGCTGGATCAGCTTCAACCGACTTTGGCGCGAGCAGATCACGCTCGCGAAGTGCGGGCGAGAACAAGAAAAATCTACAAGCTCTTTTCGTAGACGCGGTACGTCTTGTAGATCTTGCCGCCCATCATCTTGATGCCGACATTGACGGGGCCGTTGTCTTCCAGCGTCCACGACAACTCGCCCCACTCGAGGCCGAGGCGCTTACCGGCCGCGTTCATCTTCGTGTAGAGGTATGCGCTGAGGCCGGCCCACTTGCGCTGGGCGCGGTAGCTCTTACGAACGCCCAAGATCGCCAGCCGCGCGCTGCGCGGGCCGACCACCTTCAAGCGCCAGAGCAGCTTGGGCAAATTGAGCATCAGCTTGCCCTTCATGTCGTGGATCAGCTCGTTCAAGTTCGGCAGCGCCAGCGCCACGGCCGCCGCCTCGCCGTTCACCTCGGTGATGTACGAGAGCTCGGGCACCGCGATCAGCTTGAGGTCCGCGGCCATCTTCTGCAGCTCGCGCTCGGTGAAGGGCACGAAGTTCCAGTTCTCGCTCCAGGCATCGTTGAAGACGTCCATGATGACGCGCAAGTCCGCGTCGAGGTTCTTCATGTCGACGTGGCGGGACTTGACCTCGGGCATGGCCTCGATCTCGTCGTGTCCGCGGCGCGCGCGCTCGGGGACGTCGCCCACGTAGTAGCGCCAAGCGTAGGCGTCCTTCAGTTTGTGGAAGCCCGCTTTCTCGATCAAGCCGCCCTGGTAGGGGCGGTGGTGCTGCATCAAGATCATGGGCGGCGTGTCGAAGCCGTCGACGAGGCAACCCATCTCTTCGTTGATGGACAGCGACAGCGGGCCGATCACTCGCTTCATGCCGCGCTCGCGCAGCCACTTGCTGGCCGCTTCGAGCAGGGCCTTGACCACCTCTTCGTCTTCGATGGTGTCGAGGAAACCGAAGAAGCCGGTGTCGTCGTTGTAACGCTTGAGGTGCTCGCGATCGATCTGCGCGGTGCAGCGCCCGACGCACCAGCCGTTGCGGTGCGCGGTGAAGATGGTGCCCTCGCCGTGCTCGAAGAACGGATTCTTCAAGCTCAAGCGATCCTTCATGTCCATGTCGAGCGGCCGGACGTATTGCGGATCGCTGCGGTAGACGTAGTCCACCACGTTCAGAAAATCATTCAGCTTTCCGCCAATCGGCGTTTCACGGATCTCGAGCGGCATCGCGAAGCGCAGCTAACTTCGCGCGTCGAGAGGATGCAACAGGAAGACGCGAAGACACGAAGGTTTAATGGCGCCAAACCCCTGCGGCTCCAGCGTCGATTCTCGCGAAGATGTACGGAGACTGGCGACTCGACGCGATTGCCGTGACGTGTCGGCGCCCCTCCGCTCGACCTTCGCGTCTTCTGTTGCATTCCCTCTCGCGAGGGACGCGCTCAGATGACGCCGTACTTCTTGCCGACCTTGGCAAACGCTTCCAAGGCGCGATCGAGCTGCGGGCGCTCGTGCGTTGCCATGTAGCTGGTGCGCAGCATGGCGCTCTTGGGCGGCACGCCGGGCGAGATGAACGGGTTGGTGTAGATGCCGTACTCCTCCAGCAGGTCGCGCCACATCATGATCGTGCGCAAGTCTTGGCGGATGTAGATCGGGATCACGGCGGTTTGCGTGTGACCCAGCTCGAAGCCGAGCTTCTTGAGCTCGTCGCGCATGTAGGTGAAGTTTTCGCGCAGTTTGTCGATGCGCCACGACTCTTCTTGCATCACCTCGAGCGCGGCCATGGCGGCGGCCACCTGGGGCGGCGCGGCGCTGGCCGCGAACATGAAGCTCGGCGCGAAGTGGCGCACGTAGTCGAGCACTTTGCGCTCGCCCACCAAGAAGCCGCCGATGCTGGCCAGCGACTTGGAGAAGGTGCCACCGATCAAATCCACCTGATCTTGCAGGCCGAAGCTGTGGGCGGTGCCGCGGCCGAGCGGGCCGATCACGCCGATTGCGTGCGCGTCGTCTACCAACAGGCGCGCGCCGTGCTTCTTCACGATCGGCACGATCTCGTCGAGCTTGGCGATTTCGCCCTCGGCGCTGAACACGCCGTCCGTGATGACGAACGCGCCTTCGCTGTCTTCCAGCTTTTCTAGGGCCTTGTCGAGTGATTCGGCGTCGTTGTGCTTGTAGCGCACCAGCTTGGCGCCGGCGGCTTGGCCCAGGCGCACGCCGTCGTACAGCGAGGCGTGCACGTTACGGTCGATGAAGGCGGTGCTGTACTTGTTGCTGAGCAAGGCAGCGCAGGTCGCGAGGTTGACCTGGTAGCCGGTGGTGAAGACCAGCGCGCTCTCTTTGCCCATGAAGGCGGCGAACTTCGCCTCCAGCTCTTCGTGCAGCTTCATGCTGCCGTTGACCAGGCGCGAGCCCGTCATGCTGGTGCCGAAGCGGTCGATGGCGGCGCGCGCGGCTTCGCGCACCTTGGGGTGCTTGGTGAGCCCCAGGTAGTTGTTGGAGCCGAACATCAGCACGCGCTTGCCGTTGATCTCGGCTTCGGGACCATCGTTGAAATCTAACGGGCGGAAGAAGGGGTAGATGCCCATCTTGCGCGCGTTGTCCGCGGCCATGAACTTGAAGGCCTTCTCGAACACGTCCTTGCCGCCGATGTTGGCGAGCGAGGTGCGCTCCTTCATCGACTCGTCCATGTCGGTGGAGCCGGAGCTGATGTCTTTGGCGGCGCCGTTCACGGCGTGACCGTTGCTGGCACCGTTGACGGCGTGGCCGTTGGTCTTGCCGGGCGCGCTCTTGCCGATGTTCTCGTCCAGCGCCGGATCGATGTTGGGCAGCTCGTGCCCGTTCTTGAGCACGCTCCACGCCGCCTTCAGTCGACCGCGCGCGTCGAGCAGGCCCTCGGTGGCTTTCATCACGCGGTCGTCGGATACCCAACGCATCACGGACGGGCGAAGGAGTGCTTGCTTACCTTTGTCGACGAGGGCCTGGCGAAGTCCCATGGTGCCCGGGTTCCTACGTGAGAGATCCCTGAACGTCAACTCGGGGCACCCGAGAAATCCCGCAAGTTTAGGGCGGGGGCCAGGCGTCTTGGCCAGCTTCGGCGAGCTCGATTTGCTCGAGGGTCAAGCCTTCGGGAGGGGCGGTGATGCCCAGATCTTTACGCAGTCCGCTCTCGAACGCGCGCTCGCAAGCGTCCGCCGGCAATTGCCCCCGGCCGACGTCTACCAATGTTCCCGCGATGATGCGGATCATGTTGTAGAGGAACTTATTGCCTGTAACTCGCAGCTCCAAGATGCGCGAATCGTGCGTGGCAGGGCCCAGGCTGATGCGAAAGATGTGTCGCACCGTCTCTTCGCGCGTGTCGGACGTGCCACGAAAAGCACGAAAATCGTGCTCGCCCTGCAACGTGGCGGCCACGCTGCTCATCAGCGAGTGGTTCAACCTGTAGGGTACGCGCCAAGCTTGCCGATCCACGAGCGGGTCGCGGACCGAGCTGGCGAGGATGCGATAGACGTAGGTCTTGCTGAGCACGCACGCGCGCGGCTCGAAGCGCGCGACCGTGTGGGCGGCGCGCACCACCGCGATCTCGCGCGGTAGCTCGCGGTTGAGCGCCAGTACCCAACCGCGCGCGCCGATCTCCTTGCTCGAATCGAACGCCACCAGCTGACCGCGCGCGTGCACGCCAGCATCGGTGCGGCTCACACCACGGGTCGTGCTCGCTTTCGGATCGATGGTCGCGATCGCGCCTTCGAGCTCACCGGCGATGGTGCGACCGTTCTTTTGTTTGGCGTAACCGCTGAACGGCTCACCGTCGTACGCGACCGTGAGCAGCACGCCGTACTTTTGCTGTTCCGCCGCGAGCGGCGCGGACACGATCAGCCGGCGCCGCCAGCGCCAGCAGCGGACGCTGAGCTGCCACCCTTGCCACCGGTGCCGCCTTTACCGCCCGCGCCCTTGCCGGCGGTACCGCCCGCGGACGTCGCGGTGGTACCGCCGCTCGACGGCGCTTGGTTCACGGCGTAGCCGATGTTGGTCAGACAATGACCGGTGTCGAGGACGCCCTCGTCGAGACCGGGATCGCCACCGGAGTCGTGCCCGCCCGCGTGCGCGTCGTACAGCGCGAGGGTGGGGCAAGTGGCCGGCAAGGTCTTGCCATCTTCTTCGCAGGCTGCAGCACCGACGAGCAGCAACATGAACGCCGCCAGGCAGGCGCGACCAGGAAGAAGGGTAAGCCGGCTCATCGCTTTGGCATGAATCTCAGCGGAACATTGACCTCGGCGCAACCCCCTTGTGGGGCGGGGAAGGTCGAGCTCGCAAAGCGATTCACCACGCAATTGCTCACGCCAGGATCGTGGAGGCCGTCGCTCACGACGCGCGCGCCGCAGACCTGACCGCCAGGGCCGACTTTGACGCCGATGGTCAAAGTGCCTTCGAGCGTGGAGTTGGTGCTGAGCGCCTTTTCGTAACAGCTGCGCGATTGACCAGCGCGACCCGACAGCGCGGACTGCAGCGCAGCAGTGGGGCTGCCGGTGCACTCTTTCGAGCAGGGATTCGGCCCTGTGGCGATCTTGGGCTTTCCCTTGTCCTCCGGCTTGGCCGAGTCCTCCGGTGTGGGCGGAGGTGGCGGAGGAGGTGGCGGCTCGTCCAAGACCGGCGTGGCTGACGTCGTGGCGGGGGTCGGCGTGTCCGTCTTGGTCGGCTCGCTGCTACCCATCACCTTCCAGACGATGAGCCCTCCGATGAGGAAGAGCATGAGGACCGCAGCGATGATGATGGGACCGCTGCCGCCAGACTTCGGCGGCGGCGGGGTAGTTTCAGCCATGTTGGCTCTCTCCGAGAAGGTGCGAGGCGGGGCGGACTATAGGCCACCCCCTAGGCGGCACGCGAGACTTTCGGATTAAGGGTCCGAAGCGGCTGGCACGCCGGCCGGTTCATAAAAGGTGACCGCGGTGTCGCCCCAACGGCGCTGGTCGACCACCACCAGCCTCGAGCCGGCAGGTTCGGCCGGCGGCGCTTTGGCCGAATGCTCCAGCGCGATGCGGGCGCCGGGCGCAAGCAGGCCTGCACCGGCCAGCTGCTCGAGCTCGTCCCGAGCGGCGGCGATGTCTTTCCAGGGCGGGTCGCACAGCACCAGGTCGAAGGGCCCGAGCCTAGTCAATTGTGTGCGGGCGGCCGTGACCCGCAGCGAAAGGGCGAGCGACTCCTTTTCGAGCCCGAGCTTGGCCAGGTTGTCGCGCAAGCATTGCTGGGCCGGGCGCGCCGACTCCACGAACACCGCGAACGTGGCACCGCGCGACAGCGCTTCGATGCCCAGCGCGCCGCTGCCTGCGTACAGATCCAGCACGCGCAGCGCGGACACGTCCGCCAAGATCGAGAACAACGCCTCCTTCACGCGCGCGCCCGTGGGTCGCGTGGCGTCGCCGGGTGGTGCCGCCAGCGTACGCCCGCCGAGTCGTCCGGCGACTACGCGCACGGGCGCGCTCGCTGCTGAAGTCGACGGTGCTTCACGTCGTCTCGATCTTGCTCCACATTTGGCGGCGCATGCGCTGGCGTTGGCCATCTTTGCTGGTGATGACGCGCGCTGCGCTCCACGCCGCGATCAACTCGCCTTCTTGACCCAGTCCGGGCAGCACGGTCTTGCCGACCAGGTACGTGCCGGGAACGGGACCGCGCACGGGCTCGCCGGAGAGCTCCAGGTAGCCGTGCGGCTCTACCGCCCACAGCCGCTCCATGGGCTCGGCGGTGCTCGAAACGCCGTGCAGGTGCGCGCGCTCGACCTCGCGGCGGGTGCCGTTGCGGAAATCCCAGAGCGGCAAGCCGTCGTGCGCAGAATCGACGAGCAAGAGCGAGCGGTCCAAGAACGGCAGCTGCTCGCGCAAAGTCGAGAGCACGGCGTCGCGTGCTTCTAGCAGTGTCAGCGCGCCGCGCGCCGGCAGGAGCGCTTCGGCCACGAGTAAGGTGCCGTTCGGATCCGCGTCGTTCTCGTCGAGCGCGCCGGGCGAAAGCCGTGACAGCCGCACCGGCGGGCAACGCGGATCCTTGCGCGCGTAGCGCTCGGGCACCACGAAGGATTCGGCCGGCAGCGCATCTGGCAAGCCCTCGGTCTTGACGCGCAGGCTGACCACGAAGCGCGACGCCTCGGCGCGCAGCTGCGGCCAGTCATTTTGCGCGTGCTTGGTCACGCCCTCGCCGCCGCTCAGCTCCGCCACCGCCTCGCCCGATTGGTCGCACACCACCGCCGAGCAGCCGGTCGCTTCGCCTTCACCATCTTCGATCACGCCCACCGCGCTGCCGCGCTTGACGACGATGGCGGTCGCGCGCTTGTCGAGCGACACCACGCCGCCGTGTGCTTCGATGCGCTCCAGCAAAAAGTCGGACAGCTCGCGCTCGCTCTGCGCCAGGGCCGACACGCCCCGCGTCCACGCGCCGTGCAAACGCGCCAGTGCCAGCGGCGGCAAGTGATCCGGCGCCATGGCCAGGTGGGTGGCGAACGAAGCCGGCAGGAGCAAGAGGTCGCGGAAGGGGTGCCCGCTCGGGAACTTGCTGAGCAAGTCCGTTTCGCGCTCCGTCTTCACGTACGGCAAAGCCGCGGCGATGCGCGCGGTTTCGAAGCGCTCCCACCACGAGCCGGGCGGCCACACGGCGTCTTTCTCGAACGCGAGATCGGTGGAGGCGTTGGCCTGCGCGATCGTCGAGTACAGCTCGTCGACCAGCTGCCGCACCTCCGGAAACTCGCGCTCGATTTCGCGCACGAACAGATCCATATCGGGTGGCACCTCGAGCCGTCGCCCTGCCGACAGCCAGCCGAACATGGGATCCAGCGCTTGCATGCGCCGCCGAAATTGTTGGCTCTGCGCCAGCTCGTGCAAAACGCGTTTGAACACCGGTGACGAGCCGGCCAAAAACGTGAACGGCCGGCGCGCCAGCACGCGCTGGTCGTAGCGATAGAGTTGGCCGCGCTGGCCCTGGCCGAGCACCAGCACGCGAAAGTCGCGCCGCGCCAACACGGCCGCGCACGACAGCGCGCCGAGCGATAGACCGAGCACGATCACGTCATAGTGGCGCGAGGTCACGGCGAGCTTGTAGTGCTGCCGGGCGCTCAGGACAAATCCGGTTCTTTCGGGGCCGTTTTTAGGCCGCGCTACAACCGCTCGCGAAGCGAGCGAGGGGGGCGAGAGCGGTGAAGCAGGCTCGGGGGGCGGTACGCCCCCCTTACGAAGAAAGTGGGGCCGGCGCGAAGCGGCGGAGCGTGGCGAAGCCACGCTGGCCTCATTCTCAAGAAGGAGGCTCCACCCCACGAGCGCGATCGGGCGAGAATGTCGAAAGGTCGAGCGGTGGCTCTTCGCCCAGCACGCAAGCGGCCACGATTTTCGCGGAGATAGGCGCCAGCAAGATGCCGTTGCGGTAGTGCCCGCTCATGAAGACGAGCCCCGGCGTCGCGCTGGGACCGAGCAGCGGCAGCTCGTCGGACGTGTAAGGGCGGAAGCTCGACCAGTGCTGGCGCAGCTCGGCTTCGGCCAGGCTCGGTACGAGGCGGATCGCGGCCGCCAGCAGCTTGGCTACGGCTCCTGCCGTGACCTCCCGCTTGAAGCCCACGAACTCCAGCGTCGAGCCGATCAGCACGCGCCCGTCGGCGCGCGGCACCAGGTAGCAATCGGGGCCGAACACGATCGACGATATACGCGGCACGCTCGTCGCCAGCTCCACGATCTGTCCGCGCGCCGGCACCACGCGCGGGGCCTGAGCCTGCGACACCAGGCTCGTCCAGCTACCTGCGGCGAGCACCACGTGGCTGCCCTTCACGACGCTGCCGTCGTCGAGCTCGACACCGCTGGCGCGCCCGCCCGCTTCGGCGACGCGCTTGACGAAGGAGCCGCTCTGAAAGCGCGCGCCCGCCTTCTCGGCGGCGACGCGCAGCGCGGGCAAGAGCGCGCGCGGCTCGAGCGTCGCGTCGTCTTCGAACCACAAGCCGCCGTTCAGCTCCGTGCTGAGCGCGGGCTCGCGCGAACGAAGCTCACGGCCGCTCAACTTCGCGAGCGGTAGCTTGGCCTTCTTTTGCCAGGCCCAGGCGCGCTCGAGCTTGCTCACGTCGGCGGCGGCGTACGCGACCTTCAGCACGCCCGAGCGCCGGTAGCCGACGGCAATTCCGGAAGCGCGCTCCAGCTCGCCCACGAAGCCGGCGTACAGCTTGCGGCTGGCGAGCCCGAGCGCAGTCATCGGCCCGGGGGCGTGCGCTTCGACCTGGGCTCCCAGAATGCCGGCGGCGGCGCTGGAGGCTTCGGCGCCGGGCACCGAGCGCTCGAGCACCGTGACCGGTACACCGCGCTTCGCCAGCTCGAACGCGGCGGAGCAGCCCATGACGCCGCCACCGACGATGACGACGGAGCGGCCCGCGTTGGGAGTCGTTTGCTGGGGCCTGGCTCTGCGGCGCGCGGTCACTCGCGCCTCTTGAGTCAAACGGCGGCGGGACGCAAGAGCCGACGCAGACCGATCAGATTGAAGGCCATGAAGACGAGCAGCAGCAGGGCCAGCCCGAGCGTCCAGCGCGTGGTGGCCGGCGCCTCGTCGTCGATCAAGAGCCAGGCGTCGCTCGGCAGCGGCGGCCGTCCGGCATCGGCGATGGCATTGCCGAGCTGCGAAAGGCGTACCCCGCCGTGAGCGGCCGGCACCAGGCGTCCGACGAACGACGTCGGCGGCACGAAGCGCTTGTGATCCGGATCGTCGTCGTCACGCGGCACCCGCACCTGGACCCACAGGTTCTTGGCGCCGCTCACTCGTGACAGCCGATACGAATCGCTCTCCAGCGGCCGGCGATAAGCGATGGCGCCGCGAATCTCGAGCTCGCCTTCGCCCTGCACCCAGCTGTTTTCGTCTTGCGCACGGGGGACGAAGCGCGAAAGCTCACCCACGCTGTGCGGAGCCTTGCTGCCCAGTGAGAACGAGAGCTCGCCGCGCAGGGACGCGAGCAGCGCGAGCGAACCGAGCACGGTGGCGCTCATCGTCACCAGGGTGAGGCGTCGCCATGGGCGACGTGGCGCCGGGAGCGCTTCGAGGTCGGCGTCGGGGGTCTCGGCCATCGAACGTTGGTCACCGACAATTGCTGCGAGTTCCAGCCACACGTCAAATTCCATCTCGCAGCTCGGCGCGGGGCCCGCCCCACCACATGCGACGCTCGCTTAACTTATTGAAATAAAAGCCGTATTCGGGAACTGACTTTTGCCGGTCGATTCGGCTAGATTGTGAGGTCGCTCATGTCCACCGCCCAGAAGAAGATCATCTGCCCGTCCTGCGGCTTCTCGAACAACGCACCTCTCGCGAACAATCGCTGCGTTTCCTGCGGCGCCAAGATCGAGGACATGAAGCGCGCGCTCACTCGTCAAGAGGAGCTGGAGCGCCGCTACCAGCAGGAGGGCTTCAGCCTGCCGTGGTTCGGCGTCTCGATCGGCATCATTACCGTGATGACCGCGGCGCTCGTCATGGGCCTGCCGATGGTGGTGCCGCTGTTCGACTTCGAAGGCTCGGCCGGCATGACCGTAGCCATTCCCGTCTGGTTCCTGGGCGGCATGCTGATCGGTCTCGTCTCTCCGGGCCGTACCTTCATCGAGCCGATGGTGGCCGTGTTCCTGGTCGCGTTGCCGACCGCGTTCCTGCTCCACGCCGGCCAAACCGTGAAGACGATGCCGGCCTTCATGTACGCGCTCATGTCCTTCCTCGGCGTGGTCTTCACGCTGATCGGCTCGTACATCGGCGAGCGCATCCAGATGGGCCCGCCGCCGAAGCAGAGTGAGTGATCCGCGCGCTCGCGCTCACGGCTCCGTTACTCGCCTTCGCCTGCGGCTCCCGCGTCGACCCCGAGGCGCAACGAAGCGCGGGGCGGATTGCGCATGCGGTCGAGCAACTGCGTAACGCACCCAACGCCGCCAAAGCCACCGCGCTCGGCGAGCTCGGCAAACTGCCCTGCACCGGTCCCGACGTCTGCGAAACCCGCGCGGCTTGCCAAACCGCTTATACGCAGCACATCGACGCGCTCAATCTCACGGCTGCTGCGAAGCTCAAGCTCAGTGACGGGCACGAGGCGGAGTCCGCGAAACTGCTCGGAGCAGCCGAGGAAAAGCTGGGCCGAGCCGCGCCCCTCGTGTCGCTGTGTACGGAGCGTGAAGCGGCACTCCGGCGTCGTTACAAGCTCTGAAGTGGGAAGGTCGGCCTCGTCCCCGGCTGCCCAGCTGGGCAGCCACGCCCTGAACGAGACTCGGCCTACCCAAACCCCCATCTCGACTTGGTTCCCCAATCCAAGTGGCGGCCTGGAGACGCCCTAAAAGTGCCCGCGGGCGGCTGACGGCCCCTCACGTCAGCTCACGGTTGCTCGATTCACGGCTGCTCGATACAAATCTGGCGCGAGGTGCACTCCGTGATGCGAGCGAGCGTATCGAACGGGTTGGCGCAGGCTTCGGCGCGCACTTGCTCGAGGCATTCGTCGAGCTCGTGCTGGTTGATACCGCCGGGGCATTCGCGGGCGTTCAGATCTTCTTTCCAATCGGCGCGGATGCGGGCGAGGCAATCTTGTCGTGACGAGTAAGTTTTGTTGTCGCCAATGTTGCCGCACTGACTTTCGCGCTGACAGCGCGCCTCCGCGATCTGTTCGGTCGCCGAGCGGGTGCGTGAGGCGGGCTGCATGTTGGCGGGCAGGGGCATGCGTTCGTCGCGCATGTCGTTGTGAGCGGTGCGCGGCTCGTGGTCGTGGCTGCAGCCGACGACGACGGCGAGCGAGGCGATAGTGCAGGCGGCGAGTGCTTTGAGCATGGTCATGGTGACTCCTTGGCCGTGCCGAGTTGCATTCGGCGTGCCGCGCGGGCGGAGCCGCGGTTTTTTCGGCTCTATTCCGGCAAATGCGCCGCGCCGGGGCGTTTGTGCCCTCGGCGCGCGAGCCTGTGCTAAGACGGCGCCGCCGTGTTCGAGGCTTTAGCAAAAGGATTTCGCGAGGCGCAAAACCGTCTCGCAGGGCTCACCGAGCTGAACGAAAAGAACATCGACATCGCGCTGAAAGAAGTGCGCGTGTCGTTGCTCGAAGCCGACGTCGAGCTCGGTGTCGTCAAGCGCTTTCTCGAAGCCGTGAAGGAGAAATCGCTCGGCACCACCGTGCAGACGCGCGTGCGCCACCAGGGTGAGACGCACAAGGTCAGCGCCGGTGAGCAATTCGTCAAGATTTGTCACGACGAGCTCGTGAGCATGATGCACAGCGACGGCGAGCCGGTGAAGTTCGCCGGCAGCGGCGTGACCGGCATCATGATGGTCGGCCTGCAGGGCTCCGGTAAGACGACCACGGCCGCCAAGCTCGCGCGCTGGCTCAAGAAGCAAGGCAAGTCACCGCTGCTCGTCGCCGCCGACATGCAGCGCCCGGCCGCCGTCGATCAGTTGATGGTGCTCGGCAAGCAAATCGAAGTGCCGGTATTCAACATCCCCGGCGCTGCGCCGCTGGCGATCTGCGAAGCCGCGGCCGACGAGGCCAAGAAGCAAAAAGCCGACGTCATCATCTACGACACCGCCGGTCGCCTTGCGATCGACGAGCCGTTGATGGAAGAGTTGGGCGCCATCAAGGGCGCTGTCTGGCCCGAAAACATCCTGCTCGTCATCGACTCGATGATCGGTCAGGACGCGGTAAAAACCGCCAAATCCTTCAACGAGCGGCTGGGCATCAGCGGCACCGTCTTGACCAAGCTCGACGGCGACGCCCGTGGTGGCGCCGCGCTGTCGGTCAAAGAGGTGACGGGCGCGCCGATCGTGTTCGTCGGTATGGGTGAAACGACGGACAAGCTCGAGCCGTTCCGCGCCGAGGGCATGGCCTCGCGCGTGCTCGGCATGGGCGACGTCGTCGGGCTCATTCAAGACTTCGAAGAAGTCGTCGATCAGAAGCAGGCGGAAAAAGACGCCATGCGGATGATGCAGGGCGAGTTCACGCTCGAAGACTTCTTGAATCAGATTCGCATGATTCAGAAGATGGGCTCGGTGCGCGATCTGATCGAAAAGATCCCCGGCCTCTCGAGCATGTTGCCGCCCGGTGCCGCCGCCCAGGTGAACGACAACGAGCTCACCGACGCCGAGACCATCATTCTTTCGATGACCAAGTTCGAGCGGCAAGACCCGCAGAGCTTGATCCGCGAGCCCTCGCGGGTGAAGCGCATCGCGGGCGGCTCCGGTCGCACGCCGGAGTCGGTGGGCGAGCTGGTGCAAAAGTTCCTCTACATGCGGCAGATGATGAGCAGCATGGGAGGCATGGGCGGTGGTGGCGGCGGTATGTTCGGCGGCTTGCCCGGCATGGGCGGGCTGGCGCGCAACGTGCGCCGCGCGATGAAGAGCGGCAAATTCCCCGAGGGTTTCCCGCAGATGCCCGGAGGCATGCCGGGTATGCCCGGTATGGGTATGCCCGGTATGGGTATGCCCGGTATGGGCGGCATGATCGGCGGTCCGCGTACGCCCGCAATGAAGACGCTCAGCGCCGCTGAGCGCAACGCGAAGAAGAATCAACGCAAGCGCGAGCGTGACGCGCGCAAGAAGGGAAAGAAGAAGTGATGCGACTTGGTGCTTTGGTGGGCTTGCTTTCGTTCTCCCTCGCAGTCGGCTGCGCGCAAGCGCCCAAAGAGGGCGATGAAGCCGAGAAGCCGGAGCTGACACCGGAGCTCAAGAGCCTGGTGCTCGACCAGGCGCCGACCGACATCGCTCACCCGCTGTACGTCGACTTCAACGGCAAGGCGGAGCTGGTGGGGTACTCGCTCGAGCCGCAAGGCACGGCGGGGCCGAACAGCAAGCTCTCGCTCAAGCTGTACTGGCGCTCCACCGGCAAGCTCGGTGAGGGTTACCAGCCGTTCACGGAGCTGGTCACGCCCGACGGCCGTCGCATCGAGGTCGCTGGCTCGGGTCCGGTGCGCACGGGCGCGCTCGCTCCCGTGAATTGGGAGACCGGCAAGGTGTACGTGGACGAGCTAGAAGCCTCGGTGCCTGCGGACATCAACGCCGCGCGCTTCACCGTCGTCGTCGGCATCAAAACCGCACCGATCGCGCCGGAAGAGCCGGCCGAGGCCGAAGCCAATAAAGACGAAAAGAAGGACGAGAAGGCGGCCGAAGCCACGTTCGGCGCCGTCTACCTGAGCGTGCTCAGCGGTCCCGCCGACTCCAAGCACGGGGCCGTGCTGGCCACGCTCGAAACGGGCGTGACGCCCGGCGCCCAGCGTGTGCTGGCGGCTAAGGACGCCAAGCGCCCGCTCGGCGCCAAGCCGCCCGTTCTGGCCAAGCCCGCGCAGCCGGCGGCCAAGCCCGCTCAGTAACCGTGCGGTCGCGCCGGTCGCCCAGGTCGCGCCGCGCGTGGGCGCGGTGCTCCGCCTGGGGTGCCGCGCTTGCGTGCGTGCTCGCGCTGTTCACGCTCTGCGCTTGTGCGCGAAAGCTGCCCCCGGGACTCGAGGGCTTGGAGCTGCCCAGCGCGCCGGCCAACTTGCCGATCCCGCTGGGCATCGAGCTCGGCCAGAGCGTGGAGCTGGTGGGCGCGAAGGTGACGCCCACTGCAGGCTTGAAGCCGAGCTCGCGCGTCGAGGTCACGCTGTACTGGCGCAAGGTCGGCTCGGTCGAGAAGGGTTACCGGCTCTTCACGCACATCATGGATGAGGCCGGCGAGCGGCTCATCAACCTCGATACGGTGGGGCTGTTGCGCAAGACCAACGGCGACGTGCCGCTGCTGCCGCCCAGCGACTGGCGTGAGGGGAAGGTATACGTCGACCAATTTGCGTTCTGGGTGCCGAGCACGTTGCGCACCGACAGCATCTCGATCGTGTGCGGCTTGTACCGCGGGCAGGAGCGGCTGCCGGTCACGCGTGACGCACGCGGCGGCGCGACCGCGAGCGACCGCATTCGCGTCACGCAGCTTTTGGTACAGCGGCCGCCGGCGGCGGCAAACTCGGCCGTACCGGTGGCGTGGGTCCCGGTGCGCCATCCCGAGCTCGCGATCCGAATCGACGGCAAGCTCGATGAGCCGGCTTGGAGTCACGCGAGCTTGCTCGGGCCGCTCGTCAACGTGGCGACCGGCGAGGCCACCACGAGCGCCGAAGTCACCGCCAACGTGAAGCTCTTGTACGACCAGCGCGCGCTCTACGTCGGCTTCGAAGTGTTCGACGACGACGTGCGCGGTGGCTTCGATCCGCACGAAACGGACCCGCATTTGTGGCTGAAGGACACGGTCGAAATCATGATCGACCCCGACGGCGACGGCGACAACAAGGACTATTACGAGATCCAGGTCAACCCACAGAACCTGGTCTTCGACTCCGTGTTCGACGCCTACAACCTGCCGCACGTGGAGCCGCACGGCCCGTTCGGTCATCAAGAATGGTCGGCCGGCTTACAGAGCGCGGTCGAGGTCAAGGGTACGCTCGACGACCAGCGTGAGGACGAAGGCTACGTCGTGGAGCTGGCGTTGCCGTGGGCGTCGCTCACGCGCGCACAGCACGCGCCACCGCGCGCCATCGACACCTGGCGCATGAACTTCTACGCGATGCAGAACAACGGCGGCGCGGCGTGGTCACCGATTCTGGGGCAAGGCAACTTTCACAAAGCGTCGCGGTTTGGTCGCGTGCACTTCTACGCGTCTCCGAGCCCGCTGCCCTAGCGCGAAGGTTTTGGTGGATCGCAGGCAGCGGGCGGCCTAGCGTTGCGCGTCTACTTCAGAGGAGACCTTGCCCATGCTGGAAGGGATCGTGAACATGTCGGGCGGCGGCGGCTATCCACCTGGTGGGGTTCCACCTGGCGGTGGTTGGGGGCCTCCGCCTGGCGCTCCGCCCGGCGGAGGTGGTTACGGTCCTCCTGGTGGCGCTCCACCTGGCGGTGGTTACGGTCCGCCCGGTGCTCCACCAGGTGGCGGCTATGGTCCTCCCGGTGGCGGCGGTTATGGTCCTCCCGGTGGCGCTCCGCCGCCTGGCGGTGGTTGGGGGCCTCCTCCAGGCGGTCCCGGCGCTCCGCCTCCCGGCGCTCCGCCCCCCGGTGCTCCGCTTCCCGGTGCGCCCTACGTTCCGCCCGGTGCTCCGCCCGGTGGCGGTCTGCCCCCGGGCTACGTGCCTCCGGGCGTGCCGCCGGGGGGCAATCCCGGTTACGGCCCGCCCGGTGGCTCTCCTCCCGGCGGTGGCTACGGTTCTCCCGGCGGCGCTCCTCCCGGCGGTGGCTATGGTCCTCCCGGTGGTGGCGGTGGCTTTGGAGGTCCGCCGCCCGGCTACGGTCCTCCCGGTGGCGCTCCGCCTGGCGGTGGCTACGGTCCTCCCGCTGGCGGCCCTCCGGGCTGGGGTGGTCCGGGTGGCTTCGTGCCGCCGCCAGGTGGTGTTTCGCCGACCGCGCCCGGTGGGCCCGGCGCGTGGTCCCCGACGGAGGCGTACAGCTTCGCGTGGAACGCGATCATGAAGAACTTCGGCGGAGTCGCGCTGCCGCTCGCGGTCGCGGTGTTCGTCGGGTTCCTGCCGGTCGGCATCGTCTCCGGCTTGATCCAGTTCATGATGCGCTTGGCGCTCGAGTACGTGGACAGCTCCTTCTTGGGCCTGTTCGCGGCGCTGCTCTACGCGGTGATCGGCGGCTTGGCCTTGATCACTTTCAGCTTCCTCGCCGGCGGCATCGTCGAGTTCGCGCTCAAGGTCTCGCGCGGGCAGAGGCCGGAATTCGGTGATGTGTTCGCCGGTGGCAAGTACTTCGGCTCCATGTTCGTGGGCTTCGTGGGCTTCGGCTTTGCGATGACCCTGGGGCTCGCGCTATGCGTGATCCCTGGCTACATGGTGCAGTTCGGCCTATGGCCGTTCGCGTTCATCATCGTAGAAGAGCGCGCGAGCGGCATCGATGCGCTCAAGAAAGCGTGGGCCATGACCACCGGCCACAAGATGAGCATCTTCATCTTCTGGCTGATCAGCCTGGTCGTCGTGATCGCCGGCGAGCTCGCCTGCTTCTTGCCGGTGCTGCTCGTGTCCTATCCGATGATCATCCTGGCCAGCGCGCACATGTATCTCAATCTCAAGGGCGAGACGCCGCGCCTGGCGCAGTAACCGCTACGGGCACGCAATAGCTTCGTCATCGAGCACGACGTCGTCGATCCACGCATCGTGGGCACCGGCGACGTCGTGCTGGTAGCTCTCCCAGCCGATCGACACGTTCTTGAAGCTGGGCGCGTACCACTTGCCGTCCACACCTTTGACGGTGCAAGTTTGGTCCGATTTCTGGTTGCCGAGCACGTGCAGCTCGTTCACCTCGCTCGGCCCCATCCAGAAGTGCATTTCGTTGCTGGGGCCGTCGTACTCGAAGCCGACGCACTGCCACTTGCCGGTCGGAAAGCTCTCGTTCTTGGTTTGCCAGCAGTCGGTCGCGTCCGGCTTGGTGTCGCGGTAGTAGTTGGCCATCAAGTTGCCCATGCCGCCGTAGTTGTACGTGGCGGTGGTGCCCGAGTCCGCGTAGGGCCCGTCACCGTGAGCGATCGTCCAGTGCACCGATTTGTCGGGGATGCGATCGGTGTAAATCATGAAGCGGCCGAACAGCTTGTTGTTCGGCAGCGGCAACAGCGGCGCGCCGTCGAGGTTCAAGAACGCGCGGCGGTAGGTGCTCTGCGTGGTGGTTGCCGTGATCGAGAGCTTGACCGAGTACTTGCCGCTCACCGCGCGCGTGTCGTCGAAGCTCACGGTGCCGTCGTTTTCACGCAGCTTCCACGGTGAGCCAGGCTTGCCGCCGGCTTGCGCGCCTTTCTCGAAATCGTCGCACACGAGCCGACCGGCGCAGTCGAGCCCCACCCCGGAGCTTCCCGCGGAGCCGGCACTACCGCCCGCGCTCGAACCAGCGCTGCCGGCCGCATTGCTGCCACCGGCATCGGTTCCGCCTGCCGCGCCGCCGCCTGCGCTCGCGCCGCCCGGATTGTTGCCGCCTCCACCCTGCGCGGTGCCTGCCGTGTTGGTCGCGCCCGCAGCGTTGCTGCCACCCGAGCTCGCGCCGCTCGCGTTGCCCGCGCTGCTCGTCGTTCCGGCTCCGCCTCCGCTACTGCCCGGCTGCGAAGCGCAACCGAGCACGAACACGCTGACGACCGAGCTCAGGCCCCAAGCGACGGTGCTTCGCATGCACCGAGCATACTCGCGCCACCACGCTCTCTCCACCCTAACTCCCGCCCCGGCTCCTCACCCTTCTGGGTCGCCCCGCGTCTCGAGCACCAACGCATACACTTCCCGACGTGAGCGCCCCGTGATCTCACTCAAGTGGTCGGCGATCGCTCGCACCGAAGCACCGCCCGCGATGAGCCCGCGCGCCTGCGTGCGGAGCTCGTCGTCGCTCGAGCCCGGCGCCGGGCGCGGCTCTGCCTCTCCCAGCACGATCACGATTTCTCCCAGCCATTCGCGGCTTTCTGCCGCCAATTGCTGCAGCTCTCCGCGCAGCACCTCTTCGTGCAGCTTGCTCAGCTCGCGGCAAATCGCGGCGGCTCGCGCCGGGCAGTGAGCTGACAGGTCAACCAGCGACTCTTGCATGCGATGCGGCGCCTCGAACAGCACGACCGGCAGCGTCTCGTGCGCGATGCGCTGCAGCAGCTGTTGTCGCCCGCTGCCTTGTCGCGGCAAAAATCCGAGAAACACGAACGGCCCCGCCACCAGGCCCGACAGCGCCACCGCGGTCGTGACGGCGCTCGCGCCCGGTAACGACGTGATGGCGATGCCCGCCGTCACTGCTGCGTTCACCAGGGCGCGCCCCGGATCGCTCACGCCGGGCGTGCCGGCGTCGGTCACGAACGCCACGCTTTGCCCGGCTTTGAGCAGGTCGATCACGCGCGCGACGGCTCGCTCACTCGCGTTGGCGTCGAGCGCGTGCAGCTCCTTACCGCTGATGCCGAAGTGCGAGAGCAAGCCGCGCGTGCGCCGCGTATCTTCGGCGGCGATGTGCGGCACCTCGCGCAACGTTTTCAGCGCCCGCTCGGTCATGTCGCCCAAATTACCGATGGGCGTCGCCACCAAGTAAAGGGTCGCGCTCGCGGTCGCCATCGCTTGGCCCGCCGCCTAGCTCAGCTCGACGGCGTCGCCGAGCTCTTGCTTCAAGTAGTCGCGCAGCTTGCCAGTCAGGCGCGCCTCCAGCTGTCGCACTCGCTCGCGTGAGACGCCGAACTCGTCGCCCAGCTCCTGCAAGGTGAGCGGCTCGTCTGCCACGAGCCGCTTGTCGAAGATGATCACGTCCTTGCCGCTCAGCGATTTGCGGAACTCGCTGAGCCGACCTTGCAGTAGCTCGGACAGCTCGGCGCCCTCCGCCACTTGCTCGGGTGTGCTGCCCGACGCCGGCATCAGCTCCACGCGCGCCACGCTGCGGCCGTCGCTCTCGCCGACACTGGCATCGAGCGAGGCGTCCGAGCGCGCCAGGCGCTTGTCCATCTCGGCGACTTCCGACTCGGCCACGTTGAGGCGCTTGGCGATCTCGGCGTCCGTCGGCTCGATACCCATGGCGCTGAGGCGCGCCTTCTCTTTGCTGAGATTGAAGAAGAGCTTGCGTTGGGCTTGCGTGGTGCCCAGCTTCACCAGCCGCCAGTTGTTCAGGATGAACCTGAGCATGTAGGCGCGAATCCACCACGCGGCGTAGCTCGAGAGCTTTACTCCGCGGTAGGGATCGTATTTTTTCACCGCCTGCATCAAGCCGATGTTCCCCTCTTGGATGAGGTCCATCATGTTTTTGTAGGCGCGGCGGTACTCGTACGCGATTTTCACCACCAGACGCAGGTTGGCGGTCACTAGTCGCGCCGCTGCCGCCAGGTCTTCAGGATTCTTTTGGTAGTCGACGGCCAGCCGATGCTCTTCATCAGGGCTCAGCAGCGCGTGGCGCTGGACCTCGCGCATGTACGCGGACAGGGGATCGAAGCGGCTGACGGCCTCACCACGGCGCTCGATCGCCGTGCCGGGCTCGTCGTCGTCCGCGCTGGTGTCCACGACGTCGTCGTCCCCGCCGGCTTCGACGCCCTCGTCGTCGTCCCCGCTGCTGGAGGCCAACACCTCTGCGTCGAAGGCACCGCCGCCGTCGCCGCCCGCGAGCTCGTCCTCGCTCGCTTCGTCGAGACTGGATTCCTCGTCCGCCTCGACTTCTTGGTCGACTTCGGGGGAGGCGTGGGCCTCACCCGCGGGGGATTTCTTCACTTTCTTCGCGGCCTTGGCGGGCGCTGGTTTCGAATCGCGGGGTGCTGTCACGGTTCGGCTCGAGACGAGGAAGGCAGCCTGGGCTTCACCGAGGAGGACGTCAAGCACTTGCACGGATTGAGCCGAGTGAGCCGCTGAGCGTCAGTTCTTGCACTGTCTCGGTGGGTGCTGTTGACCCACGGCACAACCAATGGGCTCACCCAGGCCGAAACCGATGCCTAGGAAAGGAAGCGGAGAGCGGCCTATCGACGCTTCCGCCGAAGGCGCAGATTCGGTATGTCACTCATCCCAAGTCATGCCGCAGAGCTCCGACCAGGACGCCGCCGCGTCCCAGGCGCAGGCGCACGAGCAAGCGCCTTACGCGCACGAGGTCGCGCCGGATAGCGATCCGCGCTCGTCGCGGCGTTGGTCGTCGGCGGAGCGCATGGCGTCGTTGGGGCGGCTAGCGGCGGGCGTGGCGCACGAAATCAACAATCCGCTCGCCTACGTGCTGGGCAGCATCGAGCTCTTGGAGCGCGGCCTCGCCGAGATCGGCACGTTGCACCCCGCCGCAGCTCGCACCGGTGAGATCATCTTCGACGCGCAAGCCGCGCTCTCCAACGCGAAGGACGGCATCGAGCGTATTCGCACGATCGTGAAGGACCTGACGACATTCTCACGCTCCGTGCCTGACTCGCGTCGTCCCGTGAATGTCGAGGCCGTACTCGAGTCCACACTCAAGCTCACGTGGAACGAGCTGCGTCATCGCGTACGAGTCATCAAGAGCTACGGCAGCGTGCCGGAGCTGCTCGGCGACGAGAGTCGCCTGGCCCAGGTGTTCGTCAATCTGATCCTGAACGCGAGCCAGGCCATCCCGGACGGCCGACAAGGGGTGCTCCGGATTTCCACTACGAGTGAAGGCGGCTCGGTCGCGATTTGCATCGAAGACGACGGCATTGGGATCGCCCCGGCGGACTTGCCGTACGTCTTCGAGCCCTTCTTCACCACCCACACTGGGTCCGGAGGCCCCGGGCTCGGGTTGGCCATCTGCAGGAATATCGTGACGGCCCTCGGCGGGACCATTAGTGTAACCAGCGAGCCCGAAGTGGGGACCCGTTTCACGGTCACCCTGCAAGCGGCCGCGGCCGACGAAGCCGCGGTCGAAGGGAATCGGGCCGGAAGCCGGGAACGAGTGAGCAGCCGCGCGCGCATTCTGATCATCGACGACGAACCCCTGCTCGGGCAGACGCTCCGTTTTGCCTTTCAGGATCGTCACGACGTGGAGGTTGCGGCCAGCGGCCGTGAGGCGCTCGAGCGTCTGTCCACGGACGCCGACTACGATCTCGTGCTGTGCGACTTGATGATGCCGGACGTGAGCGGCGAGCATGTCTACCGAGCGGTCAGCCAGCACTCGCCCGGTTTGCTACCGCGCTTCGTGTTCATGACCGGCGGCGCCTTCACCGAACGCGCTCAAGAGTTCTTGGCGCAGTTCGCCGGTCGTCAGTTGGAGAAGCCCTTCAACATCGACGAGGTCGAGTCGCTCTTGGCAGAGCTGTCGGCCGCCGGCGCCGCCTGAGCACGCGTCAAGCGCCGCTCGCGTCGCATCGACAGCACCACCGCGCCCGCCAGCGTGAGCACGATCACGCCCAGTGATAGCGCGATCGGGATCTTGAGCACGCCCATCAGCAGCATCTTCACGCCCACGAAGCCGAGCACCGCCGAGAGCGCGTGCTTGAGGTAGTGAAAGCGTGTCACGAAGTCGGCCAGTACGAAGTAGAGCGAGCGCAGGCCCAGTATCGCGAACACGTTGGACGTGAACACGATGAACGGATCGCCGGTGACCGCGAACACGGCCGGAATCGAATCGACCGCGAAAATCAGGTCCGTGATCTCGACCAGCACCAGCACCAGCAGCAAGGGCGTGGCCAGCTTCCGGCCACCTTCGCGGACGAAGAAGCGCTCGCCGTGCAGCGTGCTGCTGGTCGGCAGAAAGCGCTTGAGAGTGCGGTAACCCCAGCTGTCGAGCGGGGACTCGGCCGGCGCGTCTTGGCCCCTGACGGCCTCGCGCCCCAGCTTCAGCGCCGTGAACACGAGCAGCGCCCCGAAGCCGTACATCAACCAATGAAAGCGCGTGAGGAGCGCGCTGCCGGCGGCGATGAACGCGCCGCGCATGACGAGCGCGCCCAGCACGCCCCAAAACAGCACGCGGTGCTGCGACTGTTGCGGTACCTGGAAGGCGCTGAACAGAACCACGAACACGAACAGGTTGTCGACCGACAGCGCCTTCTCGATCACGTAGCCGGTCGCGAACTCCAGCGCGCGTTCCTGACCGTATAGAAGGTGTACCAGCACGCCGAAGCCGGCCGCCAGCGCCAGCCAGACCAAGCTCCAGACCAAAGCCTCTTTCACCTTGAGCGCGTGCGCCTCGCGGTGAAAGACTCCCAGGTCGAGCGCCAGCATACCCAGAACGAAGACCAGGAACAGCGCGAACGAAAGCGGGCTGCCTACGGAATGCATCGAAATGACACGACGGCGAACGGCGTCGTGTCCCCAACTTGCGGCCATTCCTGACTTCGTTCCAATAGATAGATGGGATGCGCCGTATTGGTTATTCCGATTGGAGCGACTTGACCCAAGTCGCATTCCGTCGCCATGCTTGAGCCGTGGATTGGCTGAATTATCACCATCTTTTGTATTTCTGGACCGCGGCGCGCGAGGGCGGCGTCACGCGCGCGGCGAAGAAGCTACGCCTGGCGCAACCAACGGTGAGCGAGCAGATCAAACGGCTGGAAGAGCTGCTCGGCACTCCGCTGTTCGAGCGTCGGGGGCGCTCGCTCGTGCTCACCGAATTCGGTCGCACCATCTACGGTTACGCCGACGAGATCTTCTCGCTCGGTCGCGAGCTGATGGACGCCGCCAAGACCCAAGGCGCAGGTCGTCCACGTCGCCTGGTGGTCGGCGTGGCGGACGTGCTGCCCAAATTGATCGTGTATCGGTTGCTGGAGCCGGCGCTCAAGCTCAATTTGGAGCTGGTCTGTCGCGAAGACAGCATCGAGCAGCTGCTGGCCGGTCTTTCGATTCACGAGATCGATCTGGTGCTCAGTGACTCACCCGTGAGCGCCAACGTCAACGTGCGCGCGTACAGCCACTTGCTGGGCGAAAGCTCGATCAGCTTCTTCGCGCTCAAAGAGCAGGCCGCGCGGCTCAAGCGCAGCTTTCCGGGCTCGCTCGACGGCGAACGCTTCCTGTTCCCCGCCGCGCAAACCGTGCTGCGCCGCCTGCTCGACCAGTATTTCGAGGACAACGCCGTGCGCCCCAAGCTGGCCGCCGAATTCGCGGATTTGGCGCTGGCCATGTCGTTCGGCCAAGCCGGAGCCGGCATCTTCGCCGGCCCAACCGTGATCGAGCGCGAGATCAAGAAGCAGTACGGCGTGGCCGTGATCGGCCGCGCCAAACAAGTCAGCGAGCGCTACTACGCCATCAGCGGCGAACGCCGCCTGGCCCACCCCGGCGTGATCGCGATTTCACAAGCCGCAAGACGGCTGCTCAGCGCCTGAGGCATCGTCGTGGCGCACGCATCGTGTCTGCCTTCGGGGCTCGAGATTTTTTACAGAGAGATCGGGCAAGCGGGCTGCGCTCAGAATTCGACACATTTCGACGCAGTGGCCCACGAAGCAGAGCTCGCAATGTCCGAGCGCCGTCCGAGCCGCTTCGCAGTCATCATCCCATTGCGGCGTGTCCCCAGTTCCATCGCCAAAAAGTTCTTCCGAGCGTAAGAACTTGGGTGAACGCGCGATGCGCTTCGGCACCCCAGGTATCGTCGGACGTCCACGAAGCTCCTGACGAGCGTAAGAATCTTCTGCGCGCGTGAGAGGTGAGAGGGCGTCCTCAGTCGTCGGACCCTCATTCGTGCAATGCAGCGCTCGCCGTGACGCGAGAACGCCCTCGCCGTTCCGCGAGATGTGTAGAATCACTAGGGGCTGCGGCTTGGCAGCCCAACCGTCGATCAGTGCTTGAGGTCGACTTTTTGGCCGGCGGTGGGGATTTCGTTGAGGAGCACGGAGGTGTCGAACTTGGCGTGCTCGAGCACGCGGCTCGATGCGGCCAGGTCGAAGGCCAGGCCCCATTCGATGCCTTCCGCGACCTGCACGAAGAAGGTGCTCGACTCTTTGCAGCCTTTGGCGAAGCGCTCGATGGTGTCGCCCGTCATCGACAAATCCGGGCCGGCCATGCCTTTGGTGCGCTTGCCTGCGGTGCCGCCGGATAGCTTCCACACCGCGGTGCCGTAGTCGCTCATGACCATGGCGACCACGCTGCAGGGCGGAGCCTTCACCTTGGACTCGGGAACGAACACCTGGTCTTGGTTGAACTCCTTGCGCGTGTCGGTCTTGATCGTGATTTTCGAAGGGTTGATCTTACCGAGCTCGTCCAGATAGGTCGCCACCCACGGCACTTTGGTTTGGCGATCGACCAGCACGACGACGTCTTTGCCTTCGATCCATTTGCGCGCGTCGTTGAGCAGCTGCGTGAGTTGGGCCTTGCCTTCGGGATGCATCAAGAGGGCGCGGTCCGAGCCGACCTTGGGACTGATGGTGTCGATCTCGAGGATCGGCGCCACGTCTTTCTTGATGATCGCGCTGGCCGGTGGCGCCGGCACCGGCGCATCCTTCGGCGGATCGAAAGGGTTCTTCTTCGGCTCGTCTTCGCACGCGGCGAGCAGGAGCAGGCTAGCGCCCAGCAGCGGCGCCAGTAGCCGAGTCAGCGCAGGTTTTCGCAAAGGGGCTCGTTGATTCCGAGTCGGAGTTTGGACGCGCATTTGCCTTCGGTGTCGCCTTGCGCGATGGCGCAGTAACGCGACTGACAATCATCGTCAGAAGTGCAGGCCTGAGACAAGGGCATGCGCGCCTGGCAGGTGCCGCTCGTCGCGTCCGTCGCGATCAGGCAGCGATCTTCGGGCTTGCAGACGTAGTCGGCGTCGCAGGTGCCGGTGTCCGTTTTCTTGTAGGCGACGCAATTTTCACCGTTGCAATAGTGATCCGAGTCGCAGACCTGGTTGTCGCCGTCGCAGGCTTCGCCGGCGCCGACCTCTTCGGGCACGCCGCAGATGCCCTCGGCGGCGCCGAGCTTCTTGATGCAGAGAGAGCCGTCCACCGTGGCGCAATCGTCGTTCTCGTCGCAGCTGTCGCCGTCGTCGCTCGTTCCGGTCGAGAGCTTGTCGCAGGGGTCGGCCAGGCGCGTCACCACTTGCAGCTCGGCCGCGGTGAGATCGCCGTCCGCATAGGCGTCACCCACCTTCGCGATGCAGTCGTGGGCGTATTTCGACGATCGGTAGTTTTTGGGCACGGTGACGAGGCAATACGCGGCCTGGCTCGCCTTACAGTCATCGACGCTGTTGGCGTTGCAGGCATCGACCACGTTCTGGTTGCAGGCGGCCTCCGCCCACTGCTGGCAGAAGCCGGTGCGGGTCTCCAGCGGGTCCGGATCCTCCTTCTCGCCGCTGCAACCGAGCGGCAGGGCGGCGGCCAGAAGAAGCAGGGAAATAAGCGACTTTGTCATCCGCGGCGGACGATACACCGAGCAATCCGTTTTGGTCACGTTCGCGGCTGGGGCTACGCTGGGGGCCGTGCTTCGTTCCGTGGCCCCGCGGCTTTCGATCCGTCCCTCGGCGCCGCCGGTACGGATTCCGTCGCCGCTGCAAGCTGGCGTCCTGTGGCTCTTCGCGATCGTACTGGTCTTCGCGGGCGGCCTCGTCGTGGGTGGTGTAGCCGCGGTCGCGGCGCTGCGCAGCGGGCTCGGCATCGAGCGCGCCCTCGAGCTGCTGAGCGACCCGAAAAGCTCGCCGCTCGTCAACAGCCCGACCTGGCTATCGATTCAGGTGCTCAGCAGCGAGGCCGTGCTGGCGGTCCTGATCTGGCGCTTTCTCCGGCGCCATCGCGTGTTCTTGCACGAGGTGGCGCCGCTCGGCGTGCCCTCGCTGCGCGACCTGGCAGGGGCGCTACTGTGCGTATTCGGGCTCGCGCCGCTGTCGGGTCTCTTCGCGGAGCTGACGCGTCGCAGTTTGCCGCGCGAGGTGAACGCGGAGACCATGGTGCTGGCGTTGGCTCAGAACGTGAGCCCGCTCGAGCTGGTGGGTGTGGTGCTGGCGACGGCGCTCGTGCCAGCCGTCGTCGAAGAGCTTCTGTTTCGTGGCGTCCTGACGCGCGCCTTTCTGGGTCGCAGCGTGCTCTTGTCGTTGTTCGTACCGAGCGTCATGTTCGGGTTGTTTCACATCGAGCCGACGCAAGCGGCCGGTACGTTCGTGCTCGGCTTCGGTTTCGCGATCGCGCGCCTGTACACCGATAGCGTGCTGACGAGCATCATCTGTCACTTCGCGTACAATGCTTACGTGCTGGTCGACGTTTACAGCGGCGGACAGGTCGGCGACACGGAGCTGCACCTCGGGCGCGTCGGTATCGGGCTCTCGGTGAGCGCGGTCGGTTTCTTGATGATGGTCGTGCATCCCGGGGAGCGCCGCAGGTGAAGCGCCGCGCGCTGCTGCCTGCTCTGGCGTCGCTGGCGTCGTTTCCCTTGGTCGCGCCCGGCGTGCCGGCGGCCAAGAAGCTGGAGTCCAGCGAGCTCACGCTGACGGAGCTGAGCCTGCCCGGCGATGCGGCGTTCGGACGCGTGCTGCTCGCGCTGCCGCAGCAGCTGCCAGCCCGGCCGGAGCTGCTGATCTTGCTGCACGGCCTGGGTGAGACGACCGAGCAGGGGACGGGGGCGCGCGCGTTCGCCGAGCGCTACGGGTTGCTCAGCGCGGTCGCGCGCCTCACGCACCCGCCGCTCGTCCGCACCTACGCGGAGCACGACTACTTTGGTGACGGGCGGCTAGACGAGCTGAACCAGAGGCTGCAACGGCAACCTTACCGGGTGCCGGTGGTGGTGTGCCCTTTCACGCCCAACCCCTACAAGCCGGGCGGCGACGAAGTGCTGGCACGCTTTGCGAGCTTCGTCTGCGGGCAGCTGAAGGCGGCGGTAGAGGAGCGCGCGGGGGTGACCTTCCCCGCTTCTCGCGCCATGCTTTCCGGCGTAAGCCTCGGTGGCTACTTGGCGATCGAGATCTTTTTGAAGCACCCCGAGCTCTTCTGTGCGCTGGGCACGGCGCAAGGCGCTTTTGGTCCGAAGCAGGCGTCGCGCTACGCTGCCGGCGTGGCCGCAGCTACCGAGCGGGTGGGCGCGCGCCGGGTCGAGATATTGACGACGTCGTTCGACCCGTACCGGCGCTCCAACGAGTTGTTTCACCAGCAGCTGCGCCGGCGCGAGCAGGCGTCGCGGCTCCGCATTTCGCCGGGCCCGCACGACCAACGCTGGCTGAACGAGTCCGGGGTGATCGAGATGCTGCTGTGCGCGGACGACGTGTTCGCCGAGCAGCGAGTCGCCCAGCCATGATTCGCTCACTCACGCGCAAAGTGCTGGGCTCTGCCGCCGCAACCGTCGACCTGATGGCGACGGCCGCCGTCACCGCGCACGCCAATCGCAACGGCCGCGCCGGCGAGCGACCGCACGCGGACCGGGTGCGCCTGCTCGCGCGGCTCGAAGGGCGCTTTCGCGAAGCGAGTCTCGACGGCTTCTTCGCCGAGCCGAGTAGCATCTCGCCTGGCGTACGCACGGTGCGCGCGCTCGCTGGCGGCGGCTCCGTCGTCGACTTGTCGTGGGAGAGCCGCTTCAGCGTGCTCGATCCAGAGGTGAGCGAGCGTTACGGCAGCGCGCGTGAGAACAGCCTGGCGGTCGCGCGCCGCTTTCAGGCGGCGCGTCCACGCCCCGCCGTGATCCTGATCCACGGCTACATGGCGGGGCCGTTCGCGTTCGAAGAGCGCGTCTGGCCGATCGCGCGGCTCCAGCGCGCCGGTTTCGACGTGGTGCTCTTCACGCTGCCGTTTCACGCCTTGCGCGCGCGTGCCGGCTACGGCGCCGTGCCCGAGTTTCCGGGAGACGATCCTCGCCTCAATGTCGAAGGTTTTCGGCAAGCTCTGTTCGACTTGCAGAACCTGGTGTCGTGGTTGCTCGAGCAGGGGCACCCGCGCGTCGGGGCGATCGGTATGAGCCTGGGCGGCTACACGGCGGCGCTCCTGGCCACCGCGGAGCCGCGCCTCGATTTCGTCGTTCCGGTGATCCCGCTGTCTTCTCTAGGCGATTTCGCGCGTGAACAAGGCTCGCTCAGTCCCGTCCCCGAAGAAGCCGCGACGCAGCATCAGCTGCTCGAAAGCATCTACCGTCGCGTGAGCCCGGTCGCGCGCCCCTCGCTCGTCCCACCCGAACGCTGCCTCGTCATCGCTGCCAAGGCCGATCGCGTCACGCCCGCCGCCCATGCCCGCCGCCTTTCCGTCCACCTCCGCGCACCTTTGCACTCCTTCTACGGCGGTCACCTCCTCCAACTCGGCCGCGCCGAAGCGTACGAACGCGTCATCGAGCTCATGTCGACTCCGCGCGAGAAGTAACGCGCCGCGCGATGACTATTCGCGACACGTTGCGGCGACCACGCGCGACGCGTTACGGAAGCCGCTCCGCGACGCATCTCGTGAAACCGCTCCGCGACGCGTCACGTGAAACCGCTCCGTGACGCATCACGAGAAACCGCTCCGCGACGCGCCACGGAAGAGGAGAGAGCGTTGCAGCGCTAAGAACTTCTGAAAACCGTAAGAACTTTCGAGGAGCCTTGGACATGACCGAGGGCACTGGATGGCCAAACACCCACGAAAGTGCTGCAGTTCGTAAGAACTTTCGTGGATTTCCGAACATCAATCGCCGCGCCTGAGGGCTCCAGCGTCACGAAAGTCGTTGCGCTCGTAAGAACTTTCTCGGCCGGGAAAGGTGCGCGGCCGCGCGAGCCGTGACTCGGCGGCCGCGTCGGCCCCGCGCGCGGCTCGACCGTTAGAGATGAACGTGCGCGTGCTCGGCGTCTTCTTCTTCGGCGTGCTCCGGCTCTTCGCTAGTGCCTTGCAGCTCTTCGTTGCGCTTGGCGAGCCAGGCATCGAGCGAGAGGTGCCCCGCGCCGAACACCGAGAACGCCACCAACATGATCAACACCAGCGCCGCGAACTCGAGTGACTGGCCCGCGGTGAGCAACCCCTCACCGATGTGCACGAACAACACTGCGCCGAGCAGCGGCGGAATTTGCACGGCCGCCGCAACGCGCGTGCCTAGCCCCAAAGCCAGCAAAATTCCTCCGCAAAGATGCGCCGCTACGACGTACTGCGCAGCCGCGAGCGGGATGAACCAACTGTTCGTGCGCTTCAAGAACTCGATCAAGATATCTGGACGACTGATGAACAGCGCGCCCCGCACCAAGAGCCCGACGCCGAGGTAGATGCGGATCAAATCCAATCCCACGCTGGGATCGCGCCACCACGCCTTGTTCGAATCGGTAGCCATCGTGCCTCCTGGAATGGAAAATGCTGATCGGCCCCGCACGCAGACAAAATGTTTTCGCGAACCCCCACCCTTGATGGAGATTCTGACACCTTTCGGCGCGCGTGCCCACGCCGCACCGCATTGACTCGACTCGTTCGTGCCGCCTCGCGTCAGGGCAGGTGATTGCAGCTGAAAATGCGCGCCGCTGTCGAAAATGCCGGCGCGGGGCTAGCCTGCGGGGTCATGTCAGAGCGGGCGTGGCTGATTGCGCAGTTGGATGCGATGCACCAGAGCCGGGGCGGGGATTGGTACTACCGCACGTTCGCGCCCGGGCGGGCGATGGCCGACGCGGCGGGCGTTCACGTGGTCAATCTCGACCAGGCGCACCGCAGGCTGCAGCAAGTGTGCGAGGCGGCGGACGTGTTGGTCGTCAACGGGGTGTGCAGCGCGGACTTGTTGCCGCTGATGGCGCAGCGCAAGCAGGCGGGGCGCGCGACGGTGTTCGAGATCAACGACGACGTGGCGGAGATTCAGCCGTCCAATCCGCTCTCCGGCTTCTTTGCCCAGCCCGAAAACATTCGCCTATTTCGGCGCCTGGCGCTGACGGCGGACGCGGTTCAGTACAGCGTGCCCGAGCTCGAGCGGCTGTACGGCGCGCTGAATCGACGGGGTCGCGTGTTCTTGAATCAACTGGCGTCGGTGCCGCCGCTCCGTGACAGGGCGGGCAGCGAGCTGACTTTGGGCTGGGGTGGCTCCGCGGGCCACCTGGAGGATCTGGCCGAGATCGCGCCGGCGCTGATCGAGCTGCTGCAAAGACATCCCCGCGTCGTGCTGTGCCTGATGTGCTCCGATCGCATCTGGCAGCTGTTCGACAGCGTGCCGGCGGAGCGCAAGCGCCGCACGCCCGTCGGGAGCATCGAGCAATACTATGCGTTCGTCGGCTCGCTCGATATCGGGCTGGCACCGAATCGCGACAAAGGTTTCAACCGCGCGCGTTCGGACGTGAAGTTCTTGGAGTGCGCGGCCTACGGCGCCGTCGCGGTCGTGCAGCGCCTCACGCCGTACCTGAATAGCGTGGTGCACGGTGAGAACGGCTTTCTGTACCAGACGACGAGCGAGTTGGTCGCCTTGCTCGAGCGCCTGATCGACGACGCGGACGAGCGGGCGCGGCTTCGCCGGAATGCGCATGCGTACGTCACCGGTGAGCGGCAACAGGGGCCTCACGCGGCGGAGCGCCTGGCATTTTATGCGGAGATTCTCGCGAAATCACCGGCAGGCTCGGACCCCGTGCGCCTCTTCGCCGAGCTTGCCGCGCTCGAAGGTGCGGAGGTGTCGGGGCGGCACGTGATGCTCGCGCACACGCGCTATGAATCGTTGCTACACGACGGCCTGGTGGCGATGCAGTCCGGTAAGGACCGCCAGCGGGGCGCCGACCTGTTGCGCGAAGCAGCGCGGCTCGAGCCCACACAGGCTTTGCCCGAGCTGTTTCTCGGTTCTCAGCTCGACAGCGAGGCGGAGCTGAGCGCGGCGCTGAAGAAGAACCCGCGCTCCTTACAAGCGGCGCTCGCGCTCGGCCAGCTTCAGCTCGAGCAGGGGCGATTTCGCCAGGCGCTCGAGCGCTTCTTGGCGGCCGCCGAAATGGCGCCTGGCTACGAGATGCCTTTCGTGTACGCCTCGCGCGCTTGCGAGCGTTTGGGCGGCGGCAAAGAGGCCGCCGAGTTTTTGCGACTGGCCGAGGGTATGGCGCAAGCCGTGACGCCCCCAGCGCGCCCGGCGCCCGCCACGGCCAGGGCCGCTGGGTCAACGACTGCGCCGGAGCGCCCCGCCTGGCACTTGCTCGACGAGGGCGTGCACCTACAAACCCTGAACCCGAGCTACGCGCCGACGGGTCTGCTCGAAATGATCGAGAAGCCTCCGCGTCGTGTGCTGGATTTGGGCTGCTTTTGCGGCGGAACGGGGCGCTACCTCAAGCGCAAGTTTCCGGGCTGCGAGGTGATCGGCATCGAGATGCTCGAGCCGGCCGCCAAGCTCGCGGCCGAGGCTTACGATCGGGTGCACGTCGGCACGCTGGAGCAGCTCGACTTCGAGCGAGCGGGGCTGTCTCCGGGTAGCTTCGACGCCATCATTGCGGCCGACGTGCTCGAGCACCTGTTTCACCCGTGGCAGGCCCTGCAGCGCTTGCGCCCGCTGCTCGCGCCGGGCGGTGAGCTGTTCGTCAGCTTGCCCAACGCGCGCAACCTGAAGCTGCTGAGCGAGCTCGGGCGCGGTCGCTTCGACTACGCGGGCGCCGGAATTCTCGACGTGACGCACGTGCGCTTCTTCACCCGCAAGACGGCGGTCGAGATGCTCGAGCAAACAGGCTTCGTCGTGGCAGACGTGCGCATCAACCCCGACCAGCGGCTGGCCGCGGTGTTCGAAGGCAAGCGCCTCGATCAGACGACGCGCATCGAGCTGGACGGCCTCAGCTTGGAGGGTTTGAACGCTGAAGACTTGCTGGAGCTGGCGGCGCTGCAGCTCTACCTACGTGCACGCTGCGCGTGATGGCGTCCACCAGCGCGGCGCGCGTCACCGGCTTGGTGAGCACCGAGCTGGCTCGCTCGAGCGCGTCACTTTGATTCACGTGTCCGGTCAGCACCACGACCGCCTGCTCGTGGTCGAGCTTGCGAATGCCTTCGAGCACCGCGCTACCCGACAAGCCCGGCAGGTTCAAATCGAGCAGCACGGCGTCGAAGCCGCGCGATTGGAAGGCGGCCAGGCCCGAATCGCCGTCGCCGGCCGCCTCGACCTCGGCGCCCACGCTCAGCAGTTGCCTTACGAGCGCTTCGCGCACGTAGGCCTCGTCCTCGATCACCAGCACGCGGATGCCTTCGAGCCGCTTGGCGGTGTTGATCTCGTCGCGCGCGGTCGGTTGGCTGATTGTCTCGAGCGGTAACACGACGCGAAAGAGCGTGCCCTTGCCGAGCTGGGACTCGACCTCGACGCAGCCCGCCAGTGCTCGCACCAAGCCGTAAACCGTAGCCACGCCCAGGCCGGTACCGGCGCCCGGACCCTTGGTGGTGAAGAACGGCTCGCCCAGTCGCTGCAGCGTCGCCTCGCTCATGCCGGAGCCGTTGTCCTCCACCTCGAGCACCAGCTCGCGCTCGGCCTCGCGCGTGGTCAGACGGATGGAGAGCTCTGCGCCGGTTACGCTGCTCAACGCGTCGCGCGCGTTGAAGCACAGATTGAGCAGCACCACGTTCAGATCGCTGGGGACGCCGCGCACCACCAGCGGACCACGCGGCGACGAGATCTTGAGCGACATGGTGCTGCCCAGCGTGCGCTTGAGCAGCGCGCCGACGTCGCGCAGCATCGCCACCATATCGACCAGCTCGGGAGCCGCGTCGGGCTCGCGCCGGGTGATGCGCATCAGCTGCCGCACCAGCTCGGCCGCGCTGTGCGTGGCGTGGCGCGCTTCGCTCAGAATCACCCGTGTTTCGCCGCTGACATCATCGATGGCCATGTCCAGGTTGGGCATGATGACGGCCAGCATGTTGTTGAAATTGTGCGCGACGCCCGCCACCAGCTCGCCCATGGCTTCGACTTTTTGACGGTGACGCAGCGTTTCGGCGATGCGGCGCTGCTCGGTCACGTCGATCAAGACGCCGTGCCACACGACCTCGTCGCCTTCGCGCATCGGCACGGATTGCGCGCGCGCCCAACGCCAGCTGCCGTCCGGCAGCGGTAGCCGCCCTTCGAAATGCCAGGGCGTGAGGTTACGCTCGGACTCGCGCACCGAAGCAATGAAGCTCTGTTGCTCTTCGGGATGCAGGGCGGCGATGACCGGCGTGGCGTCGCTGAGCGCGATTTGCGTCAAGGGACCGAAGAACTCGTCCGCGCGCCCGCTCAAGAAGCCGAAGCGGTACTTGCCTTCGCGGCCACGAAACTCGTACAGCACACCCGGAAAGGCGTCCATCACCAGCTTGAGCTGGGCGCGGCTGCGCTCGAGCTCGCGCTTGATCAACGTTTCGCGCGTCACGTCCGTGAAGGTGGCGACGACGGCGCTGGGCTTGCCGGTGTCGGGATCGATCGCCACCGGATCGGTGCTGACCGAGAGCCACGCGCGTTCGCCGCTCGCGCGGTGCACGCCGATCGCGACCTGATCGCAGCCAGCACCGGTCGCGCGCGTGATCTCGGAGGGGATCTTTTCGGGGGCGAGCGGCTCGTCGCGCTCGTCGAGCAGCCGCCAGCGAGAGTCCACGGGGGAGCGGCCCATCATTTGCTCCAGGCTCAGGCCCAGGGCTCGCTCTGCGGCCGGGTTGGCGAAATCGATCGAGCCGTCGGCGCCGTGCACCACCACGCCTTCCGACATCGCTCGCAGCACGGACTGGTGCAGGTTTTCGGTGGCTTCGCGGGCGCGCTCTGCCTCACGCCGGGCCTGGCGCTCGTGCGAGATGTCCGTGAACGTGACCACGACGTGGTCGACATCTCCGTTTTCGAGGTAGCTCGGCTCGGCCCACACCTCGATCCAGACGCGATCGCTACCGCGCAGCACGCCGAGCACGAGCTCGCGCACCGGCAGCTTGGTGCGCGTCGCCACCACGTTGGGCAGCTCTTCGGGCGCCAGCTTGCGACCCTGCTCGTCGAGGCAATCCCAAACCGGGTCGAACGACGACCGCCGTAGCAGCTCCGCCGCATCGACCCCGAGCATCCGGCTGGCTGCGCGGTTCGCGTACAAGATATGCCCTGCTGCGTCGTGCACCAGCACGGCGACTTCTAGTCGCCCGAGGATGGCTTCGAAATCGAGCATGGACCTGTAAGGATGTCATTTACGGCCGCGGCCCCCAAATCCTGCGTCAGCTGTCGCGCTTTCCTGCGAATTTCCGCCGGCAGCAGCTTCCTACCCGAAACGAACATCCCTCCGAGAAGTCTCGCCCCGACTCGCATGTCGTTCTCGGGGCTAACTCTGCTCGTGCCGCCGAAATGAGCCGGCGGCGCCCGCAACTGCAGAAGGCACGCGCGGTGTTTTCCCATACCTGCCTGGCGCAAAGAGTTCGCTGCGCCGCGGAGCTCGCATGGTCCGTCGTTTGTTTTCAGTCCTGATGGTTGCCGCGATCGCGATCGCGTGCGGTACGAGCAACGGTGACGGAGCCCGCAACGGCAACGGCACGCCCAACAGCGCTGCTGGTGCGGGTGTCATCTACGCGGGCAACGGCCAGGTCATCAGCGGTGGTGGCGCAGCACCGGTCGGCGGAGCGGGCGTGGTGGTCGGTGGTGGGGCGGCGCCGGTGGGCGGCAGCGCCGTCGCTACGGGCGGCGCCGCGATGAGCGGCGGCAACGGCGGCGCCGGTGGCGGTCCTGGTCCGCTCTGCGGCGGGCCGGCAATCCCCGCGATGAAGGGCCGTTGTCAGGCTGGTGCCGTGGTTGCCAAGGGCAGCGCGCTGATGATCCACGACTTCGAGGATCCGGGCCCCGACAACGACTACCTGGGCGTCTTCTTCGGCGACGGCCGCAGCGGCAAATGGTTCGACAGCCACGACCTGACGAACAAGCCCGTCGTCACCATGGCCGTGGAACCGACGACGGGCGGGCCGGCGTCGAACACGCGCGCGCTGCACTACAAGGGTGCAGCGCCCAACGGCTGGGGCGCCACGCTCGGCCTCACCGTTGCCAACTGCTATGACGCCAAGATCTACCAGGGCGTCAGCTTCTACATCAAAGGCTCACCCGCAGCCGGTAACGACCAGGTCAAGTTCTCGCTCCATAGCCCGATCAGCGAGCCTGCGCCGAACGGTGGTTGCAGCGCCGAGGACAACGCAGCGGGCAAGTGTTACGACCACTTCGCCAAGGTCATCACGCTGACCGATCAGTGGACCCGCTACAACATCAAGTGGAAGGACTTGACGCAGCACTGCGCGAGCGACCCCGCCTACGTGCCGCAGTCCGAGATCTTGGTGATGAGCTTCTCGATCCTGAATCCTGCCGGAGGCTTCGATTTTTGGGTCGACAACATGAGCTTCGATACGGGCGACCTGACCGCGAACGGCTTCGCCGACATCGTACCCAAAGCCATGTTCGAAGAGATGTGGCAGACGACGAAGGCCATGCAGACCGTGAACCAGCGTAACCCCTTCTACACCTACGAAGGTTTGGTGGCGGCGACGCAAAAATGGCCGAATTTCTGCACGACCGGCACGCCCGAAGAGCGCCGTCGTGAGGCGGCCATGTTCCTTTCGAACATCGCCCACGAGACTGACAGCCTGGCGCTCGTCGAAGAGAACGGCTGCGCCGCCGACAACGTTTGCACGCAGTACGGCACCGCGCCGAACGGCAAGACCTACCACGGCCGCGGTCCGATTCAGCTCAGCTACTCGTACAACTACGAGCCCGCCGGCCAGGCCCTCGGCTCCGATCTCAAAGGTAACCCCGAGCTAGTCGCCACCGATCCGACCATCTCCTTCGGCACCGCGCTCTGGTTCTGGAACACCTACCAGTCCGCCAAAGGCATCCCGCACGAAGCCGCCAAGCAAGGCCTCGGCGCCACCATCAACATCATCAATGGCATCGAGTGCGGCGGCGGCAACGCCGCAGCCGTCGCCGACCGCATCAAGCACTACAAACGTTTCTGTGAAATGCTCGGCGTCGACCCAGGACCGAACCAGGGCTGCTGAACGCCCGCCTCGCCAAAGGCGCCGGGTTCAATTCCCGGCGCCTCCACTGAAAACCCCAACCAACGTTGGGGTTTTCTTCATTTGTGCAAGTGGGAGGTCAGGGAGGTCCCTGAGTTGGGGCTCGTTCCGTGGGAAATCTCCTCGCTCGCACCCGGGTCCTAGGCGATGGGCTCAGCTGGCGAAGCGGCTTGCGGCAACGAGCGCCTTGGGCAGTTTTCGAAGCTTGGCGCGTGCCGCGTGAAGGTCCACCGCCTTCTGCGCATTCAACCAAAACTCGGGCGTCGTACGGAACGTAGCTGCAAGCTTCAACGCCACTTCGGCGGTGACAGCCGACCTGCCGTTCACGATACGGTTAATGACCTTCACGTCTTGACCGATGTGATCGGCAAGATCCTTTTGGCTCATTTCAAGCGGCATGAGGTACTCCTGCTGGAGAATCTCCCCTGGCGTCGTTGGCCTACGAGTCATTCGAGAACGGTCCATTTGTTTCCTTCAGTGATAATCGCGGATGTCTACCTTGTCCGGCCCATCAGCGGTCCAACGGAAGACAAGTCGCCACTGATCGTTGATGCGGATGCTATGCAGCCCCTTCAGGTCTCCCTTGAGTGCCTCCAGTCGATTTCCGGGGGGCGACGCGAGATCGCTCAGAACTACCGCATAGTCGAGCATATCGAGCTTTCTCCTTGCGATGGAAGCCGCCGATGCCCACCCTTCACCACGGGGCGCTCGACCGGAGAGAAAGAAGGTCTCGACCTCCTTTCGAGCGAAGGCTTGGATGGCCACGGCACACCATACCGCATCTAGGTATACCTCGCAACGGTAGAGTCCTAGACAACGTTCGGAGGCAGATTGCAAGTGGAGGTCAGGGAGTTCCCTGAGTCCTGGCGACGAAATGCGACGCCGAGCGACAGAACGCGCACCCTCGTCGCGGCACGCTCGTCCACAAAACTCAATGAACGATGGCCTTTGGCCAGACGCCTGCGCCGTCTTCAATTCCCGGCGCCTCCACCGGAAAGCCCGACGGAAGTCGGGTTTTCTTGTTTTGTGGTCAGGGAGGTCCCTGAGTTGAAGCCATTTTCGAGGCCGAATCGGTGAGCTCGCACCCGGGTCCTCGGCGGATTCATTGGAACCAGCTATCCCTCGGGAATGAGCGCTGACAAGCTAAGACAAGAGGCACTCGCCCTGCCACTCGACGAGCGGGCCGCGCTCGCCAAGGATCTGCTGCTCAGCTTGGACGAACCGGCCGACGCTGGCGCCGACGAGGCTTGGGCCGAAGAGATTGGACGCCGCGCACAAGCGGTGGCTGACGGAACCGCAACCCTCGTCGACTGGGCGGACGCTGAGAAACGCATCACAGCTCGCTTGAAGGCTCGTCGTGAGGCTCGCGCTACTCGCTGAGGCAGAGGCCGAGCTCGACGACGCAGCTACCTGGTACGACGATCGAAGCGAGGGGCTGGGGGACGAGTTCATGGACGTCGCACGTGAGGCGATGGCGCTGGTGGTCGATTCGCCCGAAACGTGGCCGCTGTGGCCCGGGCACCGGCTCGCCTGCCGCCGATCCGCCGTTTCGGTTGCCACGCTTTCCATACGCGATCGCGTATCAAGCCTTGCCGGGCCTCGTGGTGGTCCTCGCGATCGTGCATGAGCGAAGGAAACCGCTCCACTGGATCGGCCGAGCCCGCTAGGCGAACAGGACCCAGCTCTCGGGGCGCTTTCGCGCTATCGTGCGCTTTCCGAGGGTAGCCGTGGCCATTACGTTTCGGGTCGACGACGTCAATCAAGCAACGGACTTGCCGCCCGCTCACACGCTCGCCGAGCATCTGGGTAGCGTGCTTGCCTTCGGAGGCGACGGCGAGAAGAGCGTCCTGAGAAGCACCGCGGATTGCCCGGCACCTCTGCTTGGCGCCGTCCATGTGGCGTCCCAGCATCGCCCGCTGGCGCTGTCGCCCGATGCCGTGTGGCTTACAATCCTGAATGGCGTGGCGCAGCACGTGAAGCTCAACGCGGAAACGTTACGTCCGCGCTTGGTGCGGCACCACGGCAAGCGTGAGCTCAGGGTGACCCTCAGCGAGTCCCTGGAGCTCAACCCAGCCGCCATCCGCGACGCAGTGGCTGGATTCCGGACGGCGATAGCTACTGAAATTGGCCAGGGCCCGGCCGCCCTGCTGACCTGCGATTTTTCGACCACCAGCGACGTAGAACGCACTGCCAGCGAAATCTTGCTGATGGATACGTACTCGCCCTACTTCGACTTCGTGGTCGCGTGCGTGTGCGGCATCCCCGAGCTCACGTTGCTCGGCGAAGCCAGGGATTGGCGGGAGATTCGCGAACGCATCGATGTGCTGGCCGAGCTGGATCTCGGGTGGTGGACCTCGTCGCTCGCGCCGATTCTCGAAAAGCTAGTCGCTGCCAGTGAAGGTCGGCCCGATCCGAAGTTCTTCCGCGACATGTACAAGCCGCGCGACGCCTACGGTGGCGAAATCATCGTTGGCTGGAGCGCGCGTTTCTATCCCTACGTCGGAAGCGGAGGTCGTTTCGAAACACGAAACCCTCTGCTCGAGTTCCCGCTCGACTACCGTCCCCCCAAACGAGAGAAGAAGGGCCCCTGGTACAACGGCGTCGGGATCCGCACTGGCGATGTGCCAGCCAGCTTGGGCACCTGCATCGTGCGCGTCGAAGACGCAATTACGCAAAGGAACTACTCGCTCGAAGTGCGCGGCGGCTTGGTCGGTGTCGAGGTGGACACCCAGGGGCGGCTCGCCCCCTGCGCCGGGTGGACCGTCGGCTACGCGAAAGCGAACCTGGGGGCGCTACTCGACGCGATGCGCGAGCGGTCCGACTTCGTGGCGGAACCGGCGGAACCGCGGATCGAATGGATGCCATTTTCGACGAGCGAACGGTTGGAGCTCGCCGACACGTTCGGTGAGGCCCGCCTATTCGTCGGCAAGCGCGAATGGCGCTTGCGCGCGCCGAGCCAGGCTCAGTTCATCGAGGTCGACTTGCCGGAACGGGGCTATCCAGCCTCGGCTTGCCGCATCATCGACTTACCCGATGGTAGCTGCATCTGCTACATCGACGTCACCGGTCGCCAGGCGTGGCTAGTCCGGCTGCGGGGCTCCGAGCTGGAGCCGCTCCCCGAGCCGCCACCCATCGATCCCGTCACCGGCCTCCCGACGAAGGATCGGGTGAGGCTCCGCGACGAGTCCACCTACCGGACTCGCCAGGCGCCCCATGACATCGAAGTCGTGGGTGAGTCGTTGGCCGAGTTGCTCTCGCGCGCACTGGCGAGCGACGGCGAGTTGCCGCCTGCCGTCACCACCTTGGCCGCCAAGTTCGCGGATCCTGCTTCATGGCAGCACCTCCGACGTAACGAATGAGCGAGCGTTCCGCAGTGCAACTGCGACGTTGATGCACGGCGGTCTGGTCAGGCATCTCCCTGAGTTGCAGCAACGAAATGCGACGCCGAGCGACAGAACACGCACCCTCGTCGCGGCACGCTCACCCAGAAAACTCAATGAACGATGGCCTTTGGCCCGATGCCTGCGCCGTCTTCAATTCCCGGCGCCTCCACCTTTCTCGTTTTGTGGTCAGGGAGCTCCCTGACCTCGCAACGTCTTTTTTGCGGAATCGCGCGCGTTGCGCCCGGGTCCTGGTCCGCCTGAGGCGACGCCTTCGAGCTTTCGGGTTAGGCTTTCAGCGTCATGTCGAACGCCGCCGTCCGCCAGGTTATCGCCCTCGCTGCCGAGCTTTCCGAGGACGAACGGCGGCTCGTCGTGGATGCTATCGCCCCGCAGGAATCCGTGGCGGAGCTGGCCGCCGAGTGGGAAGCCGAGATCGCGCGACGCGCCGACCGCGTACGAACGGGGCAATCCGCGGGCAAGCCTGCCGCCGAAGTGTTTGACCGTCTCGAGGCTCGACTCAAAGCGCGCTGATGGCGGAACTGATTATCGAGCCCGAGGCGGAGGCGGAGCTCGAAGAAGCTGGCGATCGGTCGAGCCTCATGCCATCGACAGCGACGAAGCCTTCGCCGGCATCCTCGCAACCTTTGATGCGATCACGGGCGGCACCTCCGGCCCAGATGCCGCACGCTACAACGGCACACTGCTCTCGCTCGAGTCCGTCAACGTACGTAGGCCGGACGAGACCGGCTTCGGCGCCGCCCGACAGGAGGGGCCGGAGGCGGACACCGTTGTCGTCTTGCCTCCCCTCAACGGCACCGTGTCGGGCCTGACCGAAGGCCAAACCCTCACGCGCGTCGTCGGCGTCTACAGCAATTACAACAAATACATGACGTTCGCCCTGCAACCGCGCACGGCGGAAGAAGTCGTCTTTTAGGCCGCGCCTGCTGGTCACAGTGCGGTGCCGGCACACCGCATTCAACGCCTCTGGCGTGCCGACGACACTAACCAGCAAGGCGCACGAAGAGAGCGTTCCCGGGCTCGGTCTCGAGTTCCTACTCGAGATGCGCAAGCGCACGCTCGAGGTGGCAGGCCGAAATGCTCAATGCGTCGCGGCGGTCGGGGTGGGGCAATTGAGCCGGTCGGGGCCGATTTCGAGCTCGTCGAGCCAGAGCGTCGTCGTTTCGGATTTGCTCTGGTAGTTGACGAAGCCGATGCGCATTTCGGAGAAGGTCGGCGCTTCCCAAACGGAGCTCGTGCCGTCGACGCAGCCTTGGCCCTTGTTCTCGATGCGCGCTTGCTGCACGCCGTCGATGTAGAACTCAATCACGTTTTTCTCGCCGTCGAACAGCCACTCCCAGCAGGCCCATTTGTCTTCCGGTATGGGCTTTTGGGTGCCGAAGTAGCAATCGTGCGGGTTGTAGTTGAGCAGCACGCCACCCATGCCTGCAACGCGGTACTCGCCCAAGGCGGGATCGGCACCCGATGCCTGAATCAGGTCGTAGTGCACGTTCTTGTTCTCTTTGTCGCTCATACCGGGCAAGTCGTGGGCGAAGGCCATCACGCGGCCCCACATCTTGTTGCCGGCGAGAGGAAAGAGTGGTGCTCCGGCGAGCTCGAGCTGTCCCCGCTTGTTGCCGCCTGGCTCGCTCACGAACTGCATGGATTGCGTGCCGGCAAACACGTGAGTCATGTCAACCTGGGTCGCGCCGTCTCCGTTCTTCTTCCAGATGCCGAAGTCGGCGCCCTCGAAGCCGTCGCACACGTGGCCAGCGCTGCACGGACTCGTCCCACCGCCGCCCCCGGGGCTCGTGCCGCCACCGCCGCTGCCGGCAGCGCTCGTGCCGCCCGTACCGCCCGCACCACCCTCACTGCCGCCGCCGTGCCCAGCACTGCCGGCCATGCTGACGGAACCGCCTTGGCTCATGCCTGCTGAGCCGGCCAGCGCTGCCGAGGTGCCAGCGTTGCTGCCGGCCGAACCGCCGCTACCGCTGCCCGACGCCCCCGCGGGAGGCGGCGACATGGGCTCCGTGCCAGTCCCGCACGCGGCGGCCATCACGATGAGTGCGCACGAAACGAGCTTCCGCATGCCTGATGAGTGCACGGTTTCGCGCGACCCGCGTGCCCTTTCGACTCCCGCTGCAAAGCCGGTGGGTGGATGTGGGCGCTCCCAGCGGTCACTCGTCAGGCTCGCTCAGCCCCGCTGAGCACCGCGCCTCGTTCACCACCCGGAAGCGGATGGCGGAGCCGGCGGACGCACGGGCTCGTCCTCCGGTGTTGGCAGTCGATCGCCGTGCGAGCCAGCGGCCTGAATGTGGATCGTGAGCGGGCCGTTGTGCGCGATGGTCAGCGTGAGCGCGCCGCTCTCGCGCTCTTCTGCCACTTGGCTCGACGGGTGCGCGCCCGTGTCGGTGACGGTGAAGGAAGGCTCGCCGTCACACCCTCGAAGCGTGAGCTTACTGTCGCGCAAAACACTGTCGGTTGGGCTCTCGACGAAGGCGGGAAGCACTTTGTTCTGCAGCGTACTGCTGTTGAACCCGGTGGGGTATTGCGTCCACAGCGGCTCCTTGTCGGTGCGGTAGTTGTTGAGATAGACGACGAGCGAGCCCGGGCCTTCCTTGATGACGCTGAAGGTGTGCGGCCCGAAGGTCATCGCGAGCGACGCGCAGCCGTTGTACTTCAGGTCGAATTCGCCGCTCGCCTGCACGTTCGTGTTCTGCTGCGGGTGATAGGCGAGCCAATCGTTGCCGACGCGACCGATGAACAGATCTCCGGTGGACTCGGCGGGAAAGAGCTTGTTGAGCGCGGCGAGCTTCGCGAGGCTACTTCAAAGGTACCGTCAGAGGGTGAGCGGCACAACCGCGACGCGCGCGTGGCTCGTCACACCTTGCCCGTGGCTGTCGTGCGAACGCGCAGGCCGGCGTCGAATGCATCGCGGGGAGGGCGACGGGCACACTGAAACGTCGCCCTCCCCGCGCTCCTACGCCTGACGGCGTTATCCGAGTTGTCTCGGCGCTACGAGGATTGGATTTTTGACTTGGTTGATGTCTTCTCTACAGTGACTGATTACCCGAGGTGGTCGTGCCACCCTTGCTCACCACAACAGCGTACTGTCGCGACTATTCCCTTCTTTTTCATGCCGCTTGCACATCGAGAAAACTGGGGGCGGGGCCGCTGTAGTCACCCGGCGTCGGGAGTGCACCGCGGTGGTCGACGACGGCAGTCAGCGGCTGGGTGCTCCGCGTTGGCGGGACGCGAATGTTGATGAGGCCGTGCTCTACCGATACCCGAGCGGCCTCACCGGCGTATCCGGGCAAGTGAAAACTTGCAAACCAGGCCAGCTCCGGGAGCGGAAACTTCAGAGGCAAATCGAGCCGCTGCGGGGGCTTGCCGCACCACACCCCGACGAGCAGGCGCTCGTTCGTTCTATCCCAACGAACCTCGGTCGACCGTGCCGTCGCCCCGGGCGCCTTCACTTCGATTCGGCGCTCGTCGCCGGCCTCGATGACCGAGCGCGCCGGCACGGCCGCGTATCGACCGAAGTAGGTCAGCCGCCCTACCTCGCCCAGCTCTACCGGAACCGACTTGTCCAACACCGCGCGAGCTCGCCATCTCGCCCTCTTCATGCCTGGAAACTCCTTTTCGGAGCGGCGGGTCGCACCGGGGCCGCCGCTCTAGAGCTTCCGTAATCACGGTCCGAACGCCGTCAAGAGCCCCGGCCCTTGACAGCCACCGAAGCGTGGTTAGCCGATGATTTGCCCGGCGGAACCCCCCGTTCGGCTCGGGCGGTCTGCGAGCAGGGATCGGAAAGTCCGGTCCGGCTCGCGTCCCGGAAAGGCAAACCACCAAAGACGCAGAGGTAGGATGGCAACCAAGATTCGACCACTTCAGGACCGCGTACTGCTCAAGCGAGTACAAGAGGAACAGAAGACCAAAGGGGGCATCATCATCCCCGACACCGCGAAGGAAAAGCCCATCGAGGGTGAGGTCGTGGCGGTGGGCAACGGCAAGGTGCTGGACGACGGCACCGTACGTCAGCTCGGAGTGAAGGCGGGCGACCGAGTGCTGTTCGGCAAGTACTCCGGCACGGAGATCAAGCTAGACGGCGAGGAGCACCTGATCGTGCGCGAAGACGACATCTTGGGAGTCGTCGCCCCCTGAGGGAAGGAGGAACCATGTCTGCGAAACAGATTGTCTACGACGAGTCTGCCCGCAACCTCATCCTGAGTGGCGTCAATTCGCTCGCCGACGCCGTCAAGGTCACCTTGGGCCCGAAGGGACGCAATGTCGTGATCGAAAAGAGCTGGGGCTCGCCCACCGTCACCAAAGACGGCGTGACGGTCGCGAAAGAAATCGAGCTCGAGAACAAGTTCGAGAACATGGGAGCGCAAATGGTGCGCGAGGTGGCCTCGAAAACGAGCGACCTCGCCGGCGACGGCACCACCACCGCCACCGTGCTGGCGCAGGCCATCTTCCGCGAAGGTAGCAAGCTGGTCGCGGCCGGGCACAACCCGATGGCCATCAAGCGTGGCATCGATCATGCGGTGAGCGCGCTGACCGACGAGCTGAAGAAGCTGGCCAAGCCGACTCGAGACGCGAAGGAAATCGCGCAAGTAGGAACCGTCTCCGCCAACGGCGACACGACCATCGGCAAGCTCTTGGCCGACGCCATGGACCGCGTTGGCAAAGAGGGGGTCATTACGGTCGAAGAGGCGAAGAGCGCGGAAACGTCGCTCGACGTGGTCGAAGGTATGCAGTTCGACCGCGGCTACATCTCTCCTTACTTCGTGACGGATCCCGAGCGGATGGAGGTGTCTTTCGAGGACCCGTACATTCTGCTCAGCGAGCGCAAGATCGCCAACATGAAGGACTTGGTCCCCGTGCTGGAGTCGGTGGCTCGTTCCCAACGGCCGCTCTTGATCATCGCCGAAGACGTGGAAGCGGAGGCGCTGGCGACCTTGGTGGTGAACAAGCTGCGCGGAACCCTGACTTGCGCGGCCGTAAAAGCGCCGGGCTTCGGCGATCGTCGCAAAGAGATGCTGAAGGACATCGCCATCCTGACCGGCGGCCAAGTCATTGCGGAGGAGTTGGGGCTCAAGCTCGAGAACGTGACCCTGGGCGACTTGGGTCAGGCCAAACGCGTCAAGATCGACAAGGACAACACGACGATCATCGATGGTGCCGGCAAGAAGGAGAAGATCAAGGGTCGCCAGCAGGAAATTCGCACCCAGATCGAAGCCACCAGCAGCGACTACGATCGCGAAAAGCTGCAAGAACGCCTGGCGAAGTTGGTGGGGGGCGTAGCCGTGGTGAAGGTGGGCGCCGCCACCGAGGTCGAAATGAAGGAAAAGAAGGCGCGCGTGGAGGACGCTCTGCACGCGACGCGCGCCGCCGCAGAAGAAGGCATCGTGCCGGGCGGCGGTGTCGCGCTGCTACGAGCGCAGGCGGTGCTCGATGGTCTGAAGGTGGAGCCCGAGGAACAGTTCGGTGTGCGCATCATCCGTCGTGCCATCGAAGAGCCGCTCAGGCAGATCGTCGGCAACGCCGGTCTCGAGGGCTCGGTGGTCGTGCAAAAGGTGAAGGACGGGAAAGGCACGTTCGGCTTCAACGCCGCCACCGGCACTTACGGCGACCTGATCGCCGAAGGTGTCATCGATCCGGTCAAAGTCGTACGCACGGCCCTGCAGAACGCTGCTTCCGTCGCGAGCTTGATGCTCACCACGGACGCGCTGATCGCGGAGCTACCGAAACGCGAAAAGGCCGACCGCGAGCACGCTCCCAGTAGCGAATAGCTGATCCATCTGAAGGCGAGGGGGGGCGGCCGCGCGGTCGCCCCCTCGCTACGCCCCGCCAGCAGCGATTCAACGCGAGGTATCCGCATGCCAAAGCTTGTCGATCCCAGCTTCAGCGCCGAGATGAGCGAAGATGCCGCCGGGCTCGTCCCTGCGTTGCCAGATGTCCGATGCCAGGTCGAAGCTGCGGCAGCGGACGACAATCTAGGTATCCGCAGCTTGCTCGAGCAACCGGAGGCGTTTGCTCACCCGTGGTGGCGCGAGCAAGCCCGTCGAGGAGCAGGCCGGGCTCGGCACCTTGACCGCTCTGCGGCGGCGTTTACGACGAGGTTCGAAGGATCCGCTTCCCTCGGCCGACACTGACCGAGCGAAGGGGACCCTCAGCACATCAACCACTTGCGGAAAGGAGGTCGTCACTATGTCCAGAAAACGCTCACTCAAAGATCGCTACCTTCGGTTTCTCAGGCGCATCTGGCCGGCGCCCACACTGGCCGCGCTCGTTTTATCGCTCGGGGCGTGCGCTTCCAGATCAGCCGCAGGCGCCAGCGCTCGAGCATCGGAAGCTCACTCCTTGCCAACCAGCACGGTCGAGCGATCCTCGCCGGGCGACGACACGGAGCTTCGTTATGACTGGGACCCGCAGCTTTTGCCCACCCGGTTGCACCTCGCGCCGGAATTTCGCAACGCCTGCGCGCCCGTGGTCGCCCTTCCCCCGAGCATCGCGCTCGACGGCAAGGAGGAGGTGGTGGACGCGCTCGAGCCCATCGCGACTTGCCTCACGCTGGGGCCTGTAACTGGGGAGCGCTTACATCTTTTTGGCTCGAGCACTCTTCCGGGGCAGTGGGATGCCCCCTTCGAAAGCGGCGGCCGTGCGGATCAGCTGCGGACGAGCTTGAGCCTGCTCGGCGTTCCGTTCGACCAGCTCGTGACCCACGATGTGGAGCGCGGCCCAGACGTGGAGCTCACCACCGCGCCAGGCGCGAGCTGAAATAGGAGGCCAGGGAGGGCAACCCGCCGGATGCCCTCCCTGCGACGCGCCGGCCACGCGTCGGCCGCGTCTCGCTTTGGGTCACGACAATCCGCGCTTCACAGTAAGGCGCCTTTGTTTCCGGTTTGAGCCTTTTTTCCCACGATCCAGTTTCGGCAGAGCGACGTTCGGGGACCGGTACCGATTCCGGTTCGACTGTGGCGATTTTTCTCACCCGCTCACTTCCAAGGGTTGTAAGGGGGGACCAATCCTTTCCGTCAGCCACTGTCCCGGTGCTTGGGGGAGCCCGTTTTCCCGAGCCACGTGAATTTAAAGCCCTCCTCTCTTAGTAGTTCTGCGAACGACATCATTGCCCCGGCGTCGCTGGACCAACCCGTCCAAGTCGAAGTCGCAGAGCTGGTGGTTTCGTGCCTGGCTCAGGCCGGCGTCGAGTACGTCTTCGGCGTCCCCGGCGGCGCGGTCGAGCCCATCTACAACGCTCTCGCGCGTAGCGCGCGCCGAGGTGGACCGCGCCCCGTCGTCGCACGCCACGAGGCGGGCGCCGCTTACATGGCCGACGGCTACGCGCGTGAGACGGGCCGGCTGGGCGTCTGCGTGACTACTTCCGGTCCCGGCGCCACCAACATGCTCACCGGCATTGCCTGCGCGCGCGGTGGCAGCGTCCCGCTCTTGGCGCTCACCGGACAGTCGGCTCTGCCGTCGTTCGGTCGCAACGCGCTGCAGGATTCGTCGTGCGCCGGTGTCGACATCGTCGGTATCTTTGCGCACTGCACTCGCTACAGCTCGCTCGTCTCGCACGTGGAGCAAGCCGAAACCAAGGTCGTCAGCGCCATCCTGCAGGCGTTGCGGAAGCCTTGCGGCCCCAGTCATCTCTCGTTCCCCGTAGACATTTTGCGCAGCCTGGTGATGCCCAGAAGCGCGGGGAAGGAGCTGAAAGCGCTGTTTCGCAGCAAGCCTTCGATGGTCGACGAAGCGGCGGTCGAAGCCCTCGAGGCCGAGCTGATCGCGGCGTCGCGTATCGTCTTCTTCATCGGTGACGGCGCGGGAGAGGCGGTCGACGCGATCATGAAGTTGGTCGAGCTGTGCGGCGCGCTGTTCGTGACGACACCCGACGCCAAGGGCCTCATCAACCCCCGCCATCACGCTTACCGTGGTGTCTTCGGTTTCGGCGGACACCGAAGCGCCGATCAGCTTCTGGCCGACGCTCCCGATCTGGTGGTCGCGTTCGGCACCGGCTTCAGTGAGCTGGCCAGCAATGGCTGGTCGAAGAACTTGCTGAACCAGCGCCTGATCCACGTGGACGAATCGGAAGACAATCTGATCCGCTCGCCGCTGTCGAGGCTGCACGTGCGCGGGCGCTTGCGCGCCATCTGCGACAAGTTGATCGCCTCGTGGCCCCCGCGCAGCTACATCAACAGGAGAACGACTGCCGCAGAGGACACGCGCGTCGCTCAAGTGAGCCTGCAGGACTCGGACAAGTACGACTCCGACGCGACTCCGATCAAGCCACAGCGCCTGATGAAAGAGCTGTCGCTGCGGTTCCCTCCGAATACGCGCTTCCTCGCCGACACCGGCAACAGCATGATTTGGGCCGCACACTACCTGCAGCCGTGGAACCGCCGCGGCACCGATGCTCGCGGCGCGCTGCCCGGCGGGAAGCTGGAGCGTCGCTCCGGAACCGCCAGTTGGCTACGCATCACCCTGGAGTTTGCGCCCATGGGCTGGGCGATCGGCGCGGCAGTCGGTGTGGCGCGGGGCAATCCGCAGGGTCCGGTCGTGTGCATCACGGGCGACGGCTCGTATTTGATGAGCGGGCAAGAGATCACGACCGCCGCCGAAGAGAAGCTGCCGGTCGTCTTCGTGATCCTCAACGATCATGCCTACGGCATGGTCATGCACGGTCAGCGGTTGGCGGGGGCCGAGCCGATCGCTTACGAGCTCACCCACGTCGACTTCCGACGCATGGCGGAGTCGATGGGGATCGCGGCCCACGTGGTCGAGTCGCCGGAGGATTTCGAGCGCATCGATTTCGTCGCCATGCTGGAGCGCAAAGGACCGACCTTGATCGACGTGCGCATCGATCGCGAGGAGGTGCCGCCGATGATCTTGCGGCTCAAGACGCTCGGCAGCCTCGGCGCGGAACGCGCCTGAAAGACGAACAATCTCATGCAATACCTGCAAAGCCGCATCGCTCTCGAGGAGCCGGAGCCGGACAACCCCTTCGCCGCGCGCGCCGCCTACTGCAGCGGCTACGACGTTTACGGAGAAATGCTCGGTCGCGCCACGTGGGCGGACATGACGTACCTGCTCTTTCGAGGCGAAGCTCCGTCGCCGGCGCAGGCTGCCGCGCTCGACATTCTCGCCGTGGCGCTCGGCAACGCCGGACCTCGCGACTCGGCCGTGCACGCTGCGATGTGCGCCGGCGTCGGCGGCTCGGTGGCGGCCGCCTCGCTCATGGCCGCGCTGGCGGTAGGCTCGGGATCGCTCGGCGGTTCCCGTGAGGTCGCGCTCGCCATGCAGGCGTGGCGGGACTGCAAAACGGATCTGGGCGCGTGGCAACGTCGATGGGCCAGTCCTCCCCGCGAGCCCGTGGGTGTTTGGCTTCCCGCTGAGCACCCGGTCGGATTCGATCCGCACGGTGTCAGCACGGCAACGCCGATCAAACAAACCCTGGCTCGCCTCGCCGCCCTCGATCCGCACTCGCGGTGCGCGTGGCTCTTGGCGCACCTCGTGGAAATGGAACGAGCCGCTGGCCATCCGCTCGCCATGACCGGCGTGGCCGCCGCGGCGCTCACCGACCTCGGGTTGTCGCCGGCCGCCGGAGAGATGCTGTACTTGCTGCTGCGTTTGCCCGGAGCAGCGGCTCACGCTCTCGAGCAAGCCGAGGTCGGGCACAAGCGTTTTCCATTTTACGAGCTGAAGCTGGAAGAAGCGGCGCGCCCGGGCCCGACCGCGGGCGCCACGGAAGGTGGAGACACATGAAGGGGCCCGAGCTGTTACGAGCGTGCGTGGGCCGGATCCGATCGCGCGTCGGTGCCGTGTTTCCGACGAGCCACGCGATCTTCCGGGGCAAGAACCTTCACGCCGAGCTCGGCGATGCGGGCTGGCTCGATCTCTATTTGTTCGGCATAACTGGCCGACGCTTTTCGGCGCCGCAATTGCGCCTCTTGGAGGCCGTCTGGACGTACACGAGCTACCCCGACAGCCGCATCTGGAACAATCGTGTGGCGGCCCTCGCTGGCAGCACTCGCAGCACCGGCAACTTGGGCATGACCGCGGCGCTGGCGGTGAGCGAAGCGAGGATCTACGGCCAGGGGCCGGGCTACCGGGCGATCGAATTCCTGGTCCGCCTGCGCGTGCATCTCGATGCGGGGGGAGCGCTCGGGGCCATGGTCGACCAAGAGCTCGCGGAGCGCGGCAGCGTTGCCGGCTATGGTCGTCCGGTTAACAGCGGGAAAGACGAGCGCATCGAGCCGCTGCTCGCGCTGGCGCGATCGCTCGGCTTGGCAGACGGCCCTCACTTGAAGCTGGCGTTCTCCGTCGAGGAATACCTGGCAGCGGCGGGGCACCGCCAGCTGCGCATGAACTACGCGGCCTTCATCGCCGGACTCTCTGCCGACATCGGCTTGTCGCCGCGCGATCACTATTACTTCCTGATTCCCGTGTTCCTCGCGGGCATGGTTCCCTGTTACCTGGACGCGACACAGCGCAGCGAAGGAAGCTTGCTTCCGCTGCCCTGTGACGGCGTGGCGTATGTCGGACCCAGCAAGCGAACTTGGCCGAGGCCGGAGCGCGCTGGCGTCAACCGCAGCGACGCATCAGGTCGCTAAAGCAATCGCCATGACCCCGATTGCGCGCACCGCCTACCACACGAGCGGATGAGGGTCGACAGCCTGTAGCGTGGGCAGGCGCGTCGGGCGCCGCCAAGTAGCAGTAGAACTCGCGCGGGGAGTCGGGCATGATGACCCACGCTCGCTCAATTCTCGTGCCATCGCTGGATGGTTGCGCGGAGAAGCGGGGAACCCCGATGTCCGGGAAAAGTAGCAACGGCACAGTCGGACAGACGCTGTTCGAAGCCCGTCTCATCGCGCCTCCTGGCTCGTCGAGCGCGCACGCCGCCCTTCCGCTGGAACAGTTTCTGCGGATGGCCCTTCGCATCGCTCGCGCGCTCGCGGAGTATCACGGCCAGCGGGGTGTGCACGGCCACTTGTCACCAGCGATCATCGTGCCCTTTGGCGCGGACGGCGAGGCGGAGATAAAGAGCCCCGCCCCGGTGATGCCGGGCGATGTTCGGACGGCACAAGAGCGCTGGATCTACTTGTCGCCCGAGCAGACTGGCCGGCTCGAGCGGCCCGTCGACGCGCGCAGCGACCTCTATGCGCTCGGCGTGATTTTATATGAGCTGTTGGTCGGAGCGCTTCCGTTCAAGGCGGACGACGCTCTGGCCTGGATCCACAGCCACGTCGCGAAGTTGCCGCGGCCCCCGGCTTCGGTGGTGCCGACGGTTCCGAAGCCTGTCAGCGACATCGTCATGAAGCTGCTCGCCAAAGAGCCGGAGGACCGCTACCAGACAGCGGGCGGCCTCCAGCACGACCTCGAGAGCTGCCTCGACCAGTGGGAGAGAACTGGACAAATAGCGATCGCCGCGTTGGGCGCACGCGACGACGTCGACCGATTCGCGATCCCACAGAAGATCCATGGCCGCGACGCGGAGCGTGCCGCGCTGCTGTCGGCTTTCGCGAAGGTCCTCGAAGAAGGCAAGCCGAGGCTGTTTCTCTTCGCCGGCGGACCGGGAGTCGGCAAGACAGCGCTCGTGCGCGAGCTGGCCAAGCCCGTCGTTGCGGCCAACGGCATCTTCTGCACGGGCAAGTTCGATCAGTTCCAGCGCGACGTTCCCTACGCGCCCATCGTGCGCGCGTTTCGCGACTTGATGACCCTCATCCTCGCAGGCAGCGACGAGCGACTCGCCCTTTGGCGACAGCGCCTCAGTGACGCCGTCGGCATCAATGGCCGGCTCATCACCGATCTCTTGCCCGAGGTGACGCTGGTCATCGGCGCTCAGCCACCCGTCGCCCCGATGCCGCCGGCGGAGGCCCATCGTCGTTTCGTCAACGTGTTTCGGCGCTTCATCCACGTGTTCGCGACCGCCGAGCACCCGCTCGCGCTCTTCCTCGACGATCTGCAGTGGGCCGACGCCGCGAGCCTCAGCCTGATCGGCGACATCGTCGAACAGCAAACCTCACATCCGCTGCTGTTCATCGGTGCCTATCGCGACGGCGAGGTTTCTGCCGAGCACCCCCTGCTCAGGTTGCTCGATGAGATCCGCGCCGCGGGCACGCCGATCGAGGAGCTCACGCTCGAGGCGCTCGGCATCGAGCCACTCGGTCGCATCGTGGCCGATACGCTCAGGGCCACGGACCGCGAGTGCGAGACGCTCACTCGCTTGATCTTCGAGAAGACTCGCGGCAACCCCTTCTTCTTCACGCGTTTCCTGGCCATGCTTCACCGCTCGGGGCTGGTTCGCTTCGACGGCCAGACGATGGGGTGGACGTGGGACACCGAGTCGATCGGGGCTCAGGACTTCAGCGACAACGTCGTTGATCTGATGGCACGGCAGCTCCGACATTGCGCGCCAGAAACCGAACGCGCCCTCAGCCTCGCCGCCTGCCTGGGCAACACTTTCGATCCCGAAGCGCTCGTCGCCGTGGGCGAGCGGTCGCGCGTGCAGACCGCGGAGGCCCTGGAACAGGCCGTTCAAGAAGGCCTGGTGGTCAGGACTCCGAACGGGTGTCGTTTCGTCCACGATCGCATCCAGCAGGCGGCCTACGCCCGAATTCCGGAAGATCAGCGCGAGGCCACACACCTATCCATCGGCCGGATTCTCCTCGCGCGCACACCGAAAGAAGCCCTTCCGGATCGCATCTTCGATCTCTTGAGCCAGCTCAATCGCGGCATCGCGATCCTCGACGAGCAGAGCGAGCGCGAGCAACTCGCGCGGTTGAACCTGATAGCGGCCCGACGGGCGCGCGCTTCGGCCGCGTTCCGTGCGGCGGCCGACTATTGCGCCGCCGGGCTGTTACTCTTGCCGGCGGACGCCTTTGCGCATGCCTATGAGCTGGCGTTTGCGCTTTCGCTCGAGTGCGCGGAGTGCGAGCTCGCCACCGGCAAGCTCGAGGAGGCGGAGCGTCGCCTCGCGCCCGCGCAGGAGCACGCGAGAACCCGGGGCGACCGCGCCGCCTGTTGGCGAGTCGCCATCGAGCTTCACACCGCGCGCGGTCAATCGATGGCCGCGCTCGATGCCTCGTTCGAGTGTCTTCGCCTCTACGAGCTGAACCTGTCGGCGCACCCCTCGGCCGACGAGGTGCAGGCCGCCGAGCAGGCGATGTTGAAGAGCCTCGGCGACAGGGCCATCGAAGCGATCGCCGATCTGCCGCTGATGGGGGAGAGCGACATGGAAGCGGCGGTGAACGTGCTCGCCGGCACGTTGTACAGCGCGTACTTCGTCGACCCCCACCTGCACCGGCTGATCGCGTGCACGATGGTCGACCTGGCGCTCCGCCACGGCTTGTGCACGCTCGCGCCGATGGGGGTCGCGGCGTACGGCATGGAGCTCGCGATTTCTGGTCGGTACGAAGAGGCCGAGCGCTTCGGCCGAGCCGCCCTGGGGGCGGTGGAACGTCATCAGTTCGTCGCGTGCAAGGCGGGAGTTCTGCAAATTCTCGGGGCAGGCCTGGTGATCTGGACGAGCGGCTTACCTTCGGCCATCGAGCTCGTGCGTGAGAGCGCGCGGGCCGGCATGGAGAGCGGAGAAGGGCTCGTCACGTCTATCTCGCAGATCCACGTGCTCATTCTCAGCTTCGCGGCGGGAATCGCGCTCGACGAAGTGGAGCGTGAGGCGGACCGTGCGCTCGACGTTCTGCGGGGCGCCGGCTACGGAGCCATGGCCGACGCGGTGCATATCCCGAAGCGGATCGTGCAAGCTTTGAGGGGCGGCAGCGACGACGCATCCTTGCTCTCCGGTCCCGACTTCGATGCGTTCGTGCAGCGCGTGACGGCTCACCCGATTCCGATCATCGGTACCTGGCTGCACGTCCACCTGTTGCCCGCGTGGGTCGTCCTCGGAGAGACGGCTCGGGCGCTCGCCGCCTCCGCGGCGGCGCGACCGGGGCTGATACTCGTCCGCCCCCAGCACGCCCAAGACGACCATGCCTTCTACTCGGCGCTCGCCCTCGCGGCGGCCTGCGACGACGGGCCCGCGGACGCGCGGCCGGCGATGTTGGACGAAATACGGGCTTACGCCGAGCAATTGAAGCGTTGGGCGGCGTCGAGCCCCAAGAGCTACTTCCATCAATCGTCGCTGGTGCTCGCAGAGATAGCCCGCATCGAAGGACGCCTCAGCGACGCGATGTCGACGTACGATCAGGCCATCTGCGCGGCTCGCGAGTCCGGGGCCGTTCATGTCGAGGCGCTGGCGCACGAGCGCGCGGCGCGTGCCTACCGCGCTCACGGGCTCGCCTCGCTGGCCGAGCTCTCCATGCGCGAAGCGCGAGCCTGTTATCGTCGCTGGGGCGCGTTCGCCAAAGTGCGCAGGCTCGACGCCGAATGGCCGAGCATTGCGCCCCGCGAAAATCGCGCGCCGCTCTCGCTCAACACGCGCGTCGATGCCATCGCGGTGGTTAAGGCCTCGCAGACGATCTCGAGCGAGATCATCCTCGAGCGGCTGCTCGAAAAGTTGCTGCGCGTGGCCATCGAGCAGGCCGGCGCTCAGCAGGGCGTGCTGCTGCTCCTGCGCCAAGGAGAGTTCTCGATCGCCGCAACGGCCGTCGTGCAGGGCGAATCTCTGGTCGTTTCAGTTTGCGATCCGCTGCAGCCGATGTCGGGCGAGCTTCTCCCGACGTCCGTCATCTATTACGTACGCCGGACGGTCGAGCCCCTGATCGTGGCGGACGCCTCGACGAGCGACACGTTTGCGTCGGATCCTTACATCTTCCGGCAAAAGACCAAGTCCATCCTGGCCGTCCCCATCGTGCGCCAGGGCGAGCTTCAGGGGGTGCTCTACCTCGCCAACGATCTCGTGGCGAACGCGTTCACTCAGGGGCGGCTGTCCGTTCTGGAGCTGCTCGTCGCGCAGATTGCCATCTCGCTCGAGAACGCCACGCTCTACGCCGATCTGCGGCGAGAGATGGCGGAGCGCGAGCGAACCGAGCAGGGGCTGCGTGCCAGCGAAGCCCAACTTCGTCAGGCGCAAAAAATGGAAGCGATCGGGCAGCTCGCCGGCGGCATCGCTCACGACTTCAACAACCTGCTCACCGCCATTTGCGGCTACAGCGCGCTGGCCATCGAGCAGTTGCCCCGAGAGACGCGGGTGCGCAAGGAGGTCGAAGAGATCCAGAAGGCGGGCGAACGCGCCGCCGCGCTCACGCGTCAGCTGCTGGCCTTCAGTCGCCGGCAAGTGCTGACGCCGAGGGCGCTCGATCTGAATTCGGTGGTGCGGGGTATGGAGGCGATGCTGCGCCGGCTGATCAGCGCGGCCGTCGATCTCGTCACCTCGTGCGCGGACGACCTCGGTATCGTGAAGGCCGATCCCAGCCAGGTGGAGCAGATCCTCATGAACCTGGCCGTCAACGCCCGCGACGCGATGCCGAACGGTGGCACCTTGACGATCGAAACCAAGAACCGCGAGCTCGACGAGCAAGGAGCCCGCGAGCTCGTCGCGCTCCGTCCCGGCTCGTACGTGGTTCTGGCAGTGAGCGATACCGGTGAGGGTATGTCGGAAGCGACGCGGGCGCGCATCTTCGAGCCGTTCTTCACGACCAAAGAGCAAGGCAAGGGAACCGGCCTCGGTCTGTCGACGGTATACGGGATCGTCCAGCAGAGCGGTGGCCACATCGAAGTCGACAGCGAGCTCGGTCGCGGTACGCACTTCACCATCTACCTTCCCCGGGCCGAAGAGCTCGTTGCCCCGTCGAGCGAGGCGGCGCCGCGCGTGCGCACGGCCGGCGGAAGCGAGACGATCCTGCTGGTCGAAGACGAAGACCTGGTGCGCAACTTCGCGCGCGACGTGCTTTCCGGCCTCGGCTACCACGTGCTCACGGCGGCCGACGGCTTCGAGGCGCTCCGCGTTCAAGCACGCGAGCGCCGCCCCATTCAGCTGCTGATCACCGATGTCGTGATGCCCCACCTGAGCGGTCCTCAGCTCGCCAAGCGCCTTCAGCCGTTGCTGCCGGACATGGCGGTCTTGTTCGTGTCCGGTTACGCGGCGGACGCCGTGGTAACGCAGGGCATTCTGCAATCGGACGCCGCGTTCCTGCAAAAGCCGTTTTCGCCGCATGCGCTCGCGCACAAGGCGCGGCAGGCGCTCGACGGCCGGCGGCGGTCTTAGCGCTCGCAGAAGAGCGACACGCCGGGGTGAAAGCCCCAGGGCTTCACGGGGCCGCCTTCGGGGTGATAGTGGCGCTCGATGCGGGCGAACAGGTGCTTACCGTCGACGTCGACCTCGATTTGCGTACCTACCGGCTTCGCGTAGTGCTGGCGTACGACCTGCGCGGCGACGCCGAGCATCGCGGTCGAGATCTCGGCTTTGCGCATGCGACGCAGCTTGATTGCGCTCCGCGGTGCTGCAACCGTGGGCTCTGCGCGAGCCGCGATCTCTTCGGCGCGAATCGGAAGGGCGGCGCTCAGCGTCGCGGTCTTGCTCTCCAGGCGAGTCGCGTGCACCACGTGCGTCTCCGCGCTCGCACGCCCCGAGCCAACCCCCAAAGCGCCCAGTGCCAAGAGGAATCCCAACGCTCCCGTGCCCGTCTTCATGCCGCGACGAGATTGCAACCGGTGGGCCAGCCACCTACCCCCTAAAATGCCGCAAAATTGAGGGAATAGCTGGTGTCAATCGGGCCACGCCACGTGCGTGTCCAGACACGAACGGCTGCGTGCCGAGGGGGGCCTTTCAGCGATCGTTCCCGGAGGCGTCTGCACGCTGGCAAAAGTTCTTACTTTCGCCACGAGTTTCGTGGACGCGGGATGACACCTTGGGGCCGCGAAGGCATCGCGCGTCCACCGAAGTTCTCACATTCGCGAGAACTTTTTGGTGATGCACGGCGGGTCGGGGCTGCGGCAGGCGCGTGACGCGCGCGAGCGACCTCCCGGCGCAAAAGCGGAGTCGGGCAACGTTCGTGCCGTCTCGCGAACGGCTTCGTTGGCCCCTCGGACTTTCGGCATGCTTTTACGGTCGGAGCTGCGCGGCCTGTTCGCGGTAGCGCACCGGTGAGCAGCCGTAACTTGCGCGAAAGCACGCGTGAAAATGGCTGGCGTCGACGAAGCCCCAATCGCGCGCGATGGCTTTGACCGGATCCTGGCTCTCTAGCAGCCGTGATGCCGCTGCCTGGAGCCGGTAGCGCAGCGCGAACTTGGCGAAGGTGGTGCCGATGGCCCGCGCGAACAGCAGGTTCAGGGATTTGTGGCTGATGGCACATTCGCGCGCCGCTTCACTCGAGCTCACGTAGCGCCGCTCGCGAAAGACGAGCTCCACGGCGCGATTGACGCGCTCCCAGCTGTCTTGCGGCAACTGCGTCACCTGGGCTGCAGCGGGGGGGCGCGGCAGCTCCAGCAGCACGCGGTAGAGCAGCATGCGTTGCTGCAGCGAGCGCAAAGGCCCCTGCAAGTCGGCGCTGTCCACGAGCTGTCGGCCTAGCTGGCGTAGCGTCACGCGCGACGCCTCTGGCACCTCGGGTCGCAGCGCCGCCGGCGTGAGGAATGCATCTTGCCAATCGATGCCGGAGAGCTCGGCAAACGCGTTGTGGGCGAGAGCCGGTGGAAAGATGCTCACGACCACCGCGCGACACGGACCTTGCGAGACGCGCCAACCATGCGGCTCCCAGGCCCCACACAGCCACACCTGACCGGGACCGACCATGCGCCGATGCTCGTGATACAGCCGCTCCATGCGGCCGCTCAGTACGATGCCGAGCTCGAGCGCATAGTGCATGTCGAACAGCTCGCTCGAGGAGCTGGCGTGCTCTTTGGGGGCTACGCGAATGGGCTGCGTTTCGCACACGTCGTACTCGACCCGGACGAAGCGCTGCTGCTCGAACTCCGTGTGCTGCCGAGTGTCGTACGCGACCAGCTGCTCGTGCATGCCGCGATTTCTCCCATTTGGCCGCAGAAGTGGGAGATGCGGTTTTCTGCGTCACGCGGAGACTGAAATTTGTCCGCGGTGCTCGACGGCGCGTCAGGGGCCGTTCGGAATGGGCGTCGTGGCGCTACCCGCCTGCGCACTTCCCCAAACTTGCTCGCAGCGCTGGTTGAAGGCCTCGCGCGCCGCGGGCAGTCGCTCCACGAGCTGAGGCGGAAGCATCGTGAAAACCTGCTCCACCACTTGGGGCGCGATGCCTTGCGTGCTCCAGGCGAAGCCCTGCGCGTACATCTCGAGCTCGTTGTCGCTGCCGGGCGCTGGAAATTGCTTGGCGCCGCGGAGCTGGGGTGCGATTTGTGACTCTTCGGTGGTGAGGTGCGGGTCCAGCAAGGCTTGTAGCTCTCGAACGATGGCGAGCGCGTCGCCGGTTGCTTGCGGTAGCTGCGCAAACGCGGCGTCCCCTCGTTCGAGCAGCGGGTCGATACGCCGGTGGTCTTGCATCAAGCCTTCGATACACCCGGCCAAGTCAGGATGTTGAGCCTTCATACCGGCGAAGACGGCGTTGTCTTCCATCTGGTGGTGGCCGTGTAAGGCGCCGTGGAAGAAGCGCCACTCTTGCTGCAGCGGCGCGCTGCGTAGCTCACCCGCTGGTAGCGAGAGAGCGCGCGCGAAACGTGCCAAATCACGCCGAAAAGCGTGATGCGACATCATGAACAGGGTCGCCATGGAGGCGCTGCCGTCGTCGTTGAGCAGGTTCGGGGGGCTAGCCATGCTCACGCCTAGGTCTGGCCCTGCGAAGCGCAAGTCTCGCGCTGCTGATCAGCGCATCAGTCGCGTGGGGTCGTCGTGCAGGCGGCTCCAGACGCTGCCATTGAGCTGGTTTTGCGCGAGCAGCCAGTGCCGGAAGCGCTTGTACAGCGCCCGATCGACGGGCTCGGGATTGCGGAAGAAGTCGGCGAGTGAGCCCTGGTGCGTCAGGCCGGGCATGTCGTACACGGCGTAGCCCAGGCACTTGACGGGCGTGCCGTGCGTGAGTGACGAAAGCCCGACGGTGCTGTTGATGACGACGGTGCCGCGCGCGTGGCGTAGCGCTGCGGGCAGATTGATGACGTCGGTGTAAATCAGGCGCTCGCCCAGACCGTGCTCGAGCCGCAGCGCCTCGATGTCCACCGAGTAGTCGCTGTACGGCCGATCCATCGGATGTAGCTTCAAGATCAGCCGGTGATCGGCGGGTGCGTGGCGCGCAAACTCTGCCACCACCTCGCGGATGAACTCCGTGATGGTAGCGTAGCGCGAGTGGCTGAGCTGCGAGTCCAGATGCACCTGCAGCGGCACGAAGAAGTAGGGGCCGAGCTCGCCTGTCTCGAGCTTTTGGCTCAGCTCGCGGTCGCGTAACGTGTGCAGCGCGCGCCGCAGCGTGCCGCGAAACCAGAGCCCGGCCTGCGACAAAGGGCGAATGTCACGGTGGTGACGATATTCGGGGTAGCGTTTGCGTAAGAGCGCTGCCGCGCTGGCGTAGCAAATCGTGTGCAGCGCGCTCTTGATGAAGGCGTGCTTGATGGGCTCACGCGGCGGCTCGCGCTCTGGCTGTACTGCTGCGTAAAACGTGGGGTCGCGCGGGATCTGCGAGTGGCCGTTGACGCCGCCGCGCTCGAGCGTCACGAAATCGGGGCGCAAATAGCCTTCTTCGAAGACGAACACTTCGATGCCGAGCTGGCGCGCTCGCTCGATGGCCAGCCGATGCAGAGGCCGGCAGTCGCCGAACAGCACGACCCCACTCACCGAACGCTCTTGCACGAGTTGCTCGAAGAAAGCGGGCCACTCCGCGAGCGCACCGCGAAAGCGCACGACCTCGGGGCCGCGGTAGTAGAGGTCCTCGCCGCCGTTGAAGTTCACCTTGGTGATGCTGGCGCCAGCCTGTCGCAGCTGCTCGGCCACGCGCGCAAAGAACGGACCTGCCGGACCTTGCAAAAGCAGCAGATGACGCCCGGAAAGCTCAGCCACGCTCCAGCCCTCGCAGGTGCCACCACTCGATGCCCGAACGCAGCAAGCTCGATGCCTTGATGGCCAGGCGCGGCAAGCGCTGGGGGAGAAAGCGTTCGCCGGAGGCGCGCGCGAGCTCCGCCACCTTGTCTTCGGCGCTCACGAAGCAGCGCGCCGACCAGCTGAAATAGCGCGGATAACGCAGCAGCGTGCCTGCCACCAGCTCATCGAGTGAGAGCCGGCGCGTGCGTCGCGCGAGAGGCGCGTGATCGCGCGTGAGGCCCCAGCCGGCGTAAAAAGGCTGGCCGTAAGTGACTACCGGCAAGTCGCGCAGTAGCGCCTCGAAGCCGACCAGCGAGGTCATGGTGTGCACTTCGTGCGCTAGGTCGAGGCAGGCAGCGAGCGGCACCTGGCCGATCACTTGATTCCACGGAGGGTCTTCGACACCGTGCAAGCCGCCCTGGCGGTTGCCGCTCAGCACGTCGGGATGCGGCTTGTAGAGGATGTAAGCATCGGGATGTTGCTGGCGAACGGCGCGGAGCAGCTCCAGGTTGTCGCCGACGTGCTGAGTGCCGAGCCGTACCGAAGCGTCGTCCGCAACCTGCCCGGGGACGAGCAGCACACGCTGCCCGGGCGCCGCGCCGAGCCGCAGCGCTTCTGCGGCGGGCAGGTTGTATTTGCTGATGCGGCCTTGCACGATGCTGCTGCGCAAACGCGAGGCGCGTTGCAGCTCTTCTGCCGAAAATTCAGCCGTTTGCAGCACGCGCTCGAGCGCGCTGGGCCGCGAGGGGTCGTAGTAAATGCCCTCGGCATCCAGCACGAGTGAGCCGGGCGCCGTCAGGTCCGAGCCGAGCCCGGCCGAACGCAAGAAGCCATCTTCCATCTGCCACAGCGGCACGCGCGCGCTTTCGGCCCAACGCGTGACCTCGGGCGTCTTTTTGCTCGCCCACACCACCGCGGTGAGCTCGCGCCCCGCGGGCAGGCGCGTGAGCTCGCTCGTGCTCTGCACGAAGCGCACGCGCCGCCCCGGCGAGCGCAAGAAGCGCCGCACGAACGGGCGCTTCCAGTAGCTCATGCCCAGACAGACCCAATCGCGCCGATTCTCGGCGAACATGCGCCGCTGCAGCGCCAGGTGCTCGAGCACCGTCTCGGCCTCGCACGGCTCGGCCCGGAGCGGATGCCGGTAGCGTGGGTAGAGCAAGAGCGCGCCCGCCACGAGCTGCTCGAGCGAGAGCTTGCGGCTGCGGCGCGGGCACGCCTGCTCGTCGACGGTGAGGCCCCAACCGGCGTAAAAACCCTGGCCAAAACAGGTGACCTGGGTGCCGGCGAGCAGGCCCTCGAAGCCGAGCTGAGAGCTGACGACGTAGAGGTGCTTCGTCCGCCGTAGCAACGCCTGCGGATTCACGTCTGCCGACATGAGCGCGATGCGCGAATCGCGCCGCCCTGCCAGGTAGCCGCGCTTTTTGCCCGCTACCGTGGCGGGGTGCACCTTCACGACCACGCGCTCACCCGGATGCTCGTCGAGCGCGCGCTCCAGCAAGCGCTCGAAAGTCTGCGCATCCGCGAGCGCGCCGACGACCGAAGCGTCGTCGTAGGTTTGATCGGCGATCACCACCAGCCCGTCGCCGCCATCGCGCTCGAGCTCGGGCGGGAGCTCGTCGGGCGCGTGGTTGTACTTGGAAACGCCCGTTTCCACGAGCCGCTCGCGGAACCGCGCCGCTCGCGCCAGCAGCGCCGCGTCTTCCAAGCGCGCGTCGTTTTGTAGGAGCTCTTCGAGTCCCGACGGTGAGCGCGCGTCGTAGTAGATGCCGCGCCCGTCTACGATCAACGACAGCGGCGGCTCCCGCTGGCCGCCCAGCCCCACCGAGCGCAAAAAGCCGTCTTCCAGCGCCAAATAGGGTAGCCCATGCCGTTGCGCGTACTCACGCGCGCGCGCCGCGGTCGGCTTGTGCCCCCAACCCGCGATGGCGTCGAGCTGGCGAGCGGTCGCGCCCGTCGGCCAGAAACGGATACGCTCGGCTCCTATCCAGCGCGAAAGTCCCCGCGCACGCAGGAGGCCTGGTGCAAATACGCCGACCGTGCCCAGCGCGCCCGCCATTACTCGAACATTTGCCGCACGCGCGCCGCATCTTCGGCAGTGTCGACGCTGGTGGGAGGTAGCTCAGCCACCACCGCTACCTGGATCTCGAGCCCGAGCCAAAGCGCTCGCAGCTGCTCCAGGCCTTCTGCGAGCTCGATGGTCGCCGGGCGAACCTGGCTGAGCAAGAGCAGGGTCGAAACCCGGTACGCGTAAACGCCGATGTGCCGCAAGAACGTGTCTTCCGGCAGAGCTGTCGTGGCCTCTGCCGCCGCTGGATGGGCGAGCTCGCTGCGAAGCCAGGGCACGGGTGCGCGACTGAAGTACATGGCGCGATTGGCCTGATTGAGCACGACCTTGACCACGTTGGGATCCAGCAGCTCACGGCGATCGCGAAGAGGCGTGGCCAGCGTCGCCATGGCTGCGTCGGGATCGTTGCGCAGCGCCTCGGCTACCCGCTGCACCAGGGCTGGTGGCAGGGCGGGCTCATCGCCTTGCAAGTTGACGACGATCAAATCCGGGTCCAGGTGCAGCCGTCGCGCCACCTCGGCCAGCCGATCCGTGCCGGTCTCGTGCTCGGAGCCGGTGATCATGGCCTCACCGCCCGCGGCTGTTACGGCTTCGACGATGCGGTCGTCGTCGGTCGCGACCATGGTGAAGGCCGCACCGGCTTGGGCTGCGATGTCGAGCACCCTGACGACCATCGGCTTGCCCCCGAGGTCGAGCAGCGGCTTACCGGGCAGGCGTGTCGACGCGTAGCGCGCCGGGATGATCACGCCGAACTCTTGTTGGCTGACCCCTTCGCCGTTCATAGGATTGCGACCACCACCGCGGCCGATACCGCGATTTGATAGATCACCTGTGTCACGTCGACAGCGTTTTGAAGAATTTTGGTATCGACCTTGGGCGGGACGAGAATTTCGTCCCCTGGGTAGATAGGCAAGCTCGGCGAGCCGACGGCGACCTCGGCATTGGCTCGGATCACGATCACGCGATCTTGATCCGAGCGATCGGTGTAGCCACCCGAGTCGGTGATGTAGTCGGATGCCCGGGTGTTGGGGCGGAACATGACCGCCTGAGTCATCATCACTTCGCCGCCGACGCGAATCACGTTGGTGCGCGCGGGTACGACGATGACGTCGTCGGCCTCGAGCACCACGTTGCGCTGCTGGCTGTCACGCGCCGTGACGACGCGCCCGAGCGGCTGAATCAGCCGTGCCCGCTCGACGAACTTTTGCGTGAGCTCGGCTTCGCGTACGCGGATATTGGCCTCGCCTTGCGACGCGGACAGCGCCAGCAGCGAGCTGCGCTCCAGGCGAAACAGCGCGTCGTCGATCGCGGTTTTTTGCGCTTTGGCCACCGAAGCGCGCCGAATGTGCACAGCTCGCGGATTGGCCAGCGCTGGATCGACCGACACGTAGTTCAGCACGTCGATCAAGCGTGAGCCCCGCCGCACGGCCAACACCGAAGGTCCGTTGAACTCACCTTCCAGGTGCACCAAGATCGTATCGGGTCGGCCGTCTCCGCGCAGCGTGATGGAGTCGCCGTCTTGCAGGGCGAAGCTCCGGAATTCCTTCACGCTCAACGTGCGGCTGATCGGCACTCCTGCGCGGATGCCCTGGATGGTGACCTGCGTGGCGCGGGCCGCCCCCGGCACCACGCCGAGCGCTTCCGTGCCACTGACCACGCTCGGCTTGAACTCGAGCGTGGCGGGCAGCGTAACGTCGCCGCGCATCTCGATCACGCTGCCGCGCGGGTTGACCAGCACCGTGTCGCCGTCTTTGAACTGCACGGGCGGCAGGCTGCCGCGCAGCAGAAAATCGTACAAATCCAGCTCGATCAGCTTCTGGTCGCCACGCAGCACGGTGATGCTGCGGTAGCTGCCCAGCCGCGGCTCGATGCCGCCTGCTTCTTCCAAAAAGAACAGCACCGAATCGGAGGGGACTCCTGCGTAGCGACCGGGGCGCTTGACGCCTCCGGTGACGAACACCGCTACCGGCTTGGCGCTCAGCAAGTTGGTGTAAACCTCGAAATTGCGCGCGTACACGCGCATCAGCCCGGTCTTCACCTTGGCGGTGAGCTCGGAGTTTTTGGTGCCCGCCACTTGGATCGGCCCGACGTTGGGCAGAAAGATGTTGCCCTGTGCGTCGACCATGAAGGTGTTGCTCAGCTCCACCGCGCCCCACGTATTCACCATCACTCGGTCGCCCGGCATCACCACGTAGTCCGGGTTCAATCCGTCTTGGCGCGTGCGCAGGAAATTGCCCGTGAACAAGCGCGCCCCGAAGGGATCAGGCGGTGGACCGTCCTGCGCCCACGACGTGCCGCTGGGGTTCGCGTTCGCCGGTGCTGGTGGTGGAACCTGCTTGTCCTTGTTCGGGTCCTCGAAACGCGCGGGGGGGATGTCCTCGGTAACGGGAAGTTGCGGCGGCTTGGCGGGCACGTTCGGCATCGGCGAGTCGGCGGCGTGCGCAGATGCGGCAGACAACAGCGCGACGACGCTGAGCACTAACAGCCTCAACCAGGCTCCAATGACGTTGGGACGTGCTCTCATAGGCGTGCGTGCTCCCGGACTGCAGCAGTCAGCAAGCTGCCCACTCCGAAGAGCAGGAAGCACAGCACCGCAGCGGATAGCACGCTGCGAATCCTGTGCGGGTAGGTCGCTTCGTCCGGCTTGGACGGCGAGGCGACGATCGCGAGATAGCGATGTTGGCGATCGGCGTCGGCGCGCGCCATCTCCAGGTTGGCCATGGCCGACTCGTACGCTTTCTGTGCGAACTCTTTTTCGACCATTGCACCTTCGAAGTCGGCGTACGCAGCGTTCAACCCATTCGACTTGGTCGGATCGACCAAGCGCCGACTCTCGCCCGCGACTTGCGCGGACAGCGACTTGACCTTTTCGCCAGCGGCCAGCACCTGGGGCGCGTCATTGTTCATGAATGACTTGAGCTGCATGAGCTCGGCGCGGGCTTTTGCCAACTCGCCCTCGAGCTCGGTGCGGATCTCCATGGCCGATGTCGCGGTGGCTTGTGGGTTAAAATCCGCATGTTTCTGCTGCAGCTCGACGATGCTCTTGCGAGCCACGGCCAGCCGCTCTTCCGCCTTCTTCACGTCGGCGTCGGCGTAGGCGGTTCTGTCGCGGCGCTCACGTTCCGACAGCTTGTTCACCATCTCCTCGCTGTAGGCGAGGATGCTGCGGGAGAACTCGGCAGCCTTGTCGGCACTGAAGGCTCGCACGCGCACCGTTACCGAGCCCGACGCCTGATCGTAGTCGGCGTACACCTTGTGTCCGAAGTAGTCGTACGCTTCTTCGAAGCTGGCGTCTTGACGTAGGCGCGACAACAAGTCATGGCTGCCGTCCTTGAAATGGGCGATGAACGCGTGCTCGCTGTCGAGCCGCGCCAGCATGTCACGTGACAGCACGTAGTCGCGCACGGCCAGAGCATCTTGCCCCGCGCTGCCGGCACCCGTGGCCAGCCCGGCGAGCAACCCCTCGACGCCCAGGGTCGGACGTAGCTCCGAAGATTGCACGGTGAACAGCGAATACGACTCGTACTGGTCCGACGCCCAAACCCCGTAGTACGCGCCGGCGATCGCCGTGGGCACGCCCACGAACAATGCCAGGCGCTTCAACAGCCGGCGGCTGCGGGCGCGCCTCGCGGCTTCTGCGTTGGCCTTGGCCGACGAAGCGTTGCGCTCCGGCGTCAGGGTGGTCACCTCGCCAAGCGGGCCGCCCGGCTTCTTTTCAGCGGGGGCCGACATCAAGCAGCCTCGTACATGCGGCGGGCATCGTCGATCGATGTGAAATAGTGCAGGCGCCCTTTGCTCAGCACCGCGCAGTGCTCGCAATAGTCTTTGATGGTCGCCAGCTGGTGCGAAACGATGATGACCGAAGACCGGCCACTGCGATCTTGAAACGCCTTTCGGCACTTCTGCTGGAAGCGCGCGTCGCCCACGGCAGTGACCTCGTCGACCAAGTAGGCGTCGAACTCGACTGCCATGCTCAGACCGAAGGCCAGGCGCGCCCGCATACCAGAGGAGTAGGTCTTGACCGGCATGTGAAAGTACTCACCCAGCTCGGCGAAGTCTTGGGTAAAGCCGACCACTTCGTCCACGTCTGCGCCGTAGATGCGCGCCACGAAACGACAATTCTCCTCCGCGTTGAGCGAGCCGTTGAACCCACCACTGAAGCCAATCGGCCACGAAACGCTGCCGCTGCGCCTTACGTTCCCGCTGTCAGGCTGCTCGGTGCCAGCGATTACCCGGAGCAGCGTCGACTTGCCTGCGCCGTTGCGTCCGAGCACGCCGATGTTCGTGTTCGGCGCGAACGTGAAAGAAATGCGGTCCAGTACGACGTTGACGCCGGAGTGCGTGGGGTAAATCTTGCTCACGTTGTCGAGCTCGATCATGTTAGCTCCAGGCGCTTGCGCGCCAGCCGCTCGAGCGTCAGTCCGAGGTAACCCAACACCAAGATCCAAAGCAGGGGATAGTAGGCGTCGACGTGGCGTGCGCCGTATCCCGGAAACCAGCCATCACGCACCAGCTCGATGCAGTGGATGACCGGATTGAGCACGAGAATATCGCGAAAGCCCTTGGGCAGCGACTCGAGCGGGTGAAAGATGGCGGAGAGCCAGAAAAGCGGGCGCAGCAGCGCTGGGTACAGCTGCTCGATGGTGCGGCTGTACACGCTGAGCCCGCACAAAACCAGGCCGAAAGAAGCGCCCAGGCCAGACGCCAGGCCCAGCCCGACCATCACCTTCAGGCTGCTTTCAATGCGGAACTCCCCCTCATACAGGGACAGTCCACCCAAAATGATCAGTAGCACCACGAGTTGCGTCGCGGCCTCCAGCAAGACTCGCGCGATGACGAGGTCGAGCGGGCGCACCTGCGGATAGAACAAGAGCCCCTTGTTCGCTTCGATGGCTGACAGGCTGCGCCCGGCAGTTTCTCGGAACAGCGAGTAGGGCACGATGCCGGTAGCCAAGAACGCCACCACCGAGGTGCCCGGAGGCGCCATGCGCCCGAAAGCGTAATAGAAGCCGCTGAACATGCCGATCCAGAGCAGCGGCTGCACGACGGACCACAGGTAGCCGAGCTTGTGCGCGCCGAAACGCGTCTTCGTCTCCCGCAGCAAGATGGCGTAGACGACCTGAAGCTGGGTCATGCCACCGCGCATGCTCACTCCGTAGCCCCGAACACGTCCGGGACGAAAAACCAGTCGGCGCCGGAGCTGCAAGCCAAGAGCTCGCTCTTGCCAGTCGTCACGCCACCCAGGTGGATTGCGCGACAGGTGCGGCCGCTGGCCGCCGCATACGGCGCATCCGCGGTGACCGTGGCATTCGCAAAGGGCCGTGCGACGCCGCTCGGAAGCTTCGGCAGCTCTTGCAGCACGCTGCGCTCCAGCGCTGTCCGGGCCGGGGTCGAGCTGCCCACGTCGTTTGCGTCAGCGGCATCGCGCGCGCTGATTGGCGACTGCGAGGAGCAAGCGACGCAGATGGCAGCGACGAGGCTCGCGCGCCTCAAGAGTTCATCGCTCGAGCGCGACACGACAGTCATCCTCCGAACGCATTGGGGGCGCATCATGCGTCGGATGCATGCCCCGGGCAACCGGAACTGCGCGAGGAGCAATGGATCCCAGGGCGGTCGCGCGGCGGCGTGTTTGGGGCCTGTACGAACCGGCTTGGCTGAAGCAGGATGCCGCCCGGTAGGACCATGACCGGGAGCGCTGACACGAGCCGGGCCTTTGCGGCGAGCGAGTTCGACCACCTGCTCAAGCACCTGGTTACCCGGGACTACGCGGTGGTCGACTGCCTCGCGCAAAACCGCGAGCAGGCGCGGCGCACCATTTCGTTTCGGTACGATGTTCATCTGCGCGACGTTCATTGTGCGCATGGCTTTTTGGACGTTCATCGTCAGCGCCGCGTGCCAGGCACCTTCTTTCTGCTGCATGGCTACGCGGCTACCGAGCGCGCCCATGAGCAGGACTTCGTGGCACTCGCGGAGGCCGTGCGGGCGGCGCAAGGCGAAGGCGTACCGGTACAACTGGGGCTGCACGACTCACCAGTCGATCGCTACTTGATCGCGACCGTTGCTGACGGCGACGAAGGCCGCTTCATGGCCTGGCTTCGCAACTACGAATGCGTCGAGTACTTTCGCCGCCTCAGCGAGTCGCCAGCTGCGGCGGCCGAGTTCAACGCCAACGTGCTCGCCCTATTCGTCGAGTCGGTGCGCAGTGCCCGCGCTGCCTTCGGGGACTTCCAGCTCTCTGCGGGGCACGGTGGCAAGCTTGCGCAGCTCTTGCGTCCTCGCCTGGCCGCGCTCGAAGGGCTGGCGCCGATCATCAGCGCTTGCTTTTCCGAGAATTGGCTCACGCTGGAGCGCTTGTCCGCCGCGGGCCTCGTGGGCGATATGGAGCTCTTCAAGCGCGGCACTCCCGGCGTGGCGTACATCACCGAAGGTGGCGGCAAGCTCACGGTGATGTGCGAGCGCCTTCACCACTACATGCGCGTAGAGCGCCCGATAACGGCCCTGATTCACCCGGCGACCTGGGGACGTCCGGCGCGTGATTCGGAGTGGAGCGCGCTGCTCGATGCGCCCACCGTGCGGCTCGCGCTTTCGGCCAACGCCGCGACCTTTGCTCGGGATTTCCCCGAGCTGGACGGCATCGAAGTGGCTGCTCTGGCGGAGGGCAACGTGCCCGAGTCGGGTCAGGCGTCAGAGCCGCTGTCGCGCGTCGTGGACGTTCGCCCACTCATGACATTACTCGCTGCGCGCTTGGCCAATCCGGCAGCGTACGACGTCCGCGTGGGTGAGAGCCTGCAGCGCTACGGCGAGCTGGTGCGGGCGTCCCTCGCTGCCGCTTTCGGCCGCTCGCCGGAGGTCGAACCGGAGCTTGCCCGCCGCGCTACGGCGCTCGGCGAATGGCTGCGCCAGGAGACGCGCCCCATTGGCAAGCCGCGCCTGAGCACCGGTGAGCTGCAATATTTCCTCTTCTCGTCTTCGCAGCGCGCGCTTTCTTTGGCCAGGGCGCTGCAGCACTTCGTGGCGCCGCACTTCGCGCGACAAGGGCTACGCTTCGTGGACCACGGTGCCGGTATCGCCTTCATGCCGCTGATCGTCGATGGCTTCGTCCGTGTCAGCGCCGTCAATTGCTCCGAGATCAAGCCGCAGTTCATCGACGCCGGACGCGCACTCTGGGCTGCTCTCGGGATGGGCGAGCGACTGAGCTACGACGCGGGCTCGGTACTGGAATTTCCCTACGAGCAACCCGTGAACGTCGTGGTGTTCGGGCACATGCTCTATCGCGTTCCGCCTGATAGGCGGCGGGAGGCGTTACAGCGAGCTTCGGCCGCGCTGCTCCCGGGTGGCATGCTCTTGATCAACGAGCTCATGAATCGTCCGGATCTGGACAAAACCTACGAGTATCCGTGCCTGACGAGTCGCGAGCTGCTTGGCTACCTCGACCCGGACCTCGATGCCTTCGCTGTCGACGTGAAGGGGGCGAGCGTCGACGATGCGCCGGCCGCGAGCTACGACGAGGCTTTTTTCAAGCGCTCCGACAACATCGTGGTCGCGCTCAAGCGCGCTTGAACGGGCGCTTACAGCACGCTTTCTGGCTTGTGTCGCAAGGCCTGCCGGAAGCGAACGACGCTCTGGACCCAACGCACATAGCGCTCGCTGGCGACCTCACGGGCGATGTCGCGCAGCTCGCCCTGATCGATGGCGCCGATACCGTGACGTTGCACGAGCTCTGCCAGGTAGGTGCCGGGGCTTGCGACGATGGGTAGGCCGAGGGCCATCGCCTGGAAGAACTTGTTCGGCGTCGCCAAACGGTTGTTGAGCGCTTGGGTTTCGAGACCACACCACATCAGGCAGCGTCGTTCTTGCATGATCGCGAGCAGCTCCTGCTCGTAGTGCCCGTCGCTGCGATGAAACCTGCCGCGCAACGAATCGGGGGGAACGCCCCCGAGCAGCCAACCGTGGACCTCGAAGCCCATTTGCTCGGGCGTGCCAAACAGGCGTTCGATGCGCCGACCGCGCGTGCCGCCGCCGACATAGAGTAACGCGGGAGTGGCATCCGCGGGCGGTATCGCGACGTCGCGGTGCGCATAGAAATCGTTGAGGACCGTGCGGGGCGGGCTCGGCAGGCCGGGGTGGATGCGGAACATGGCTCGAGCCACGGCCGGGTTCACGGTGACGATGTCTTGCGCGACTTTCAGAACCGACCGCTCCTGCGCTTGCTCGATGAGAATGCGCAGCCAGCCAGCACGCCGATGTCGATGGATTTGCAACTCGTGCGAGTCGTAGACCCGGCGCAGCCCGGGACGGCATTGGATCAATGCCAAGACCAGGCCCGCGGCCAGGTCGTTGGCGTAAACGAGCTCCACGTGGTTTTCGGTCAGCTCACGCTCGAGCCTGCGAGAAGTCGTCAGCGCGCGTCTCGTCCAGCGCCAGCAGCCGAGCAGCCCCGCTCCCCATCCGCCTTGAGGTTCCAGCCACGGAGCTAGCTGCTGGTGGCGGGCGAGCGCGCCGCGCAGGCTCGTCCCGAGCAGCGCGGCGGCGCGCCAGGAATCCCAAAGTAACATGAGCGTCGGCGCCTCGTCGGCCGTGCGCAGATCCAGGACCAGGACAGGAGCGGGAGCGCTGGCGATGCTGTGCGCTACTCGTCGATCACCCTCGACCTCGGCGTCGACGAGCACGATGCTGCGAATCGCGCTTCGCGCTCGATCGCTCACGCCCCCTCAAATCTGCGGCAGGCCGCGCGTGCCGTCCGTCGCCGCCTCGTCCAAATTGCAGCCGAGCAGCCGGCACTGATTGAAGGCCGCCTCGACGAGCGATGCTTGGCGGAAGGAGCAGCCTCGGAAAGCGCAACGGTAGAGGCGCGCGCGCTCCAAATCGGTGCCTTCGAACGAACAGGCAGTGAAAGTGCATTCGGCAAAGCGAGCGTGCGAAAGGTCGCTGCCGTCGAGCTTGCAGGAGTGGAAGGTTACGCTGCGTAGATTCAGGTTGGTGAAGACTTGTTCGGAAAGATCGAGCTCGCGCAGCACCAGCGGCGGTCTGCTGGAAAAGATGCCGCCCCGAAAGCGGTACACCAGCTCCAGATGCTGCAGCAGCGTCAACGTGAGTCGGTTGGCTTCACCGGTATTCACCGTGCCGTGGCCTCGCTCGCGACTAACCCGGTGCATCTGCTCGACCAACACTTGCGCCGTCCACGCACGCGTAGCTTGGCGCGTGCTGTAGTGGCTCATCGCGATGCGAACTGTCTCGAACAGGACCGTCGGCGACCACGGCTCGGGCGCTGGGAGCCGCTCGACGGGCGGGGCGTCGTTGGCGGTCATTTCAAGCCTCTGTAGGCTTGCTGGAGCCGCTCGCGGTACACCGACCAGTTGTCGCGGGCGATGAAATCAGCGCATGAGGCCTTGGCGTACGCCAACATTTCAGGCGTGAGTGCGTTGATGGCCTTGCCGATTTCTTTGGGCGACAGAGGATCTGGCAGAAACCAGCCGATGCCATTCGGTTCGATGATGCGTCGCAGCTCGGGGAACGGGCTGGCGATGATGGGAACACCCGCGTTGGGGTACTCCCAAAGTTTGTTGGGCGTGCAAAACCAGTGATTCAGCCCGGCGTTTTCGTAGGGGATGGCGCCGAGCGTGGCTCCTGCGGTCCAGTAAGGTAGCTCGCGTTGTGGCACTTTCGGAATGAAGCGAACGCGCTCGGCCAGGCTGCCCACACGCTTGCAGAGCGCGTCCGCGGTGCGGCGAAGCTCGGGCTCGAGCCGGCCCCATCCCATGAACACCACCGCCCAGCGGGGCTCGAGATACTCCGCCGCCAGCAGCAGCTGCAGTAACCCACGTTTGGGTGAGTAGCCGCCTTGATAAATCAAGATCGATTGCTCGCGCGGTACCTTTGCTGTCTCGTGCAATCTGCCGTCGTACTCGAAGACTTCGGCGCGGGGCGCGGCGTTCTTCACGATCGTGGCGCGCGGCAGCGCTCGATAGTGATTGCGGTAATAGCCCGCGATGCTCTCGTTGATGGTGATTAGCGCGTCGACTCGGTCCGCATACTTGCGCATGACCTTGGCGTTGATTTCAGCCATTTCTTCCTCGCTTTGCGCGAGGTGGTCGTAGACTTCGTGAGCGTCGAAAATCAGCCGGCAACCCGTCTTGCGGCGCATGTCGGCGCACACGGCTAGCGACGTGACATCGTGCGCATGGATGATGTTCGGCGCCTCTTCCTCCAAGATCTCGCGCACGCGTGATTCGCGGGCCCAGACCGTCTTCCAGCGTCGAGCCGAAGCGCTGCTCATGGCGCTCGAAGCCCCGGCCATCAGCGGGCGTGGCATAGCGCGCTCGAGCCAGGAGCCTCTCTCGCGGCTTTCCGCGATCGGAGTGCTCGGCTGCGGAGGCGTCGGAGCGTCCACCATGGGGCGTGCCTGACTGTGGTAGCGCACGACTTCGGGTTCGAACTTGAGCTGCTCGTCGTCTTCCCGCTTGAGCGCGGCTTTGTAGATGCGCTGCTTGCGCGCGTAAGCGCGATACAGCCGAACCCCGAGAAAGCCACCCAACAGCGTCAACGCCGCGACCAGCTCCTCTCGCCAGCCGAGCCGTGCCGACCAGGCGGGGCGAAAGTCTCGGAAGAAGCGGACGCCCCACTCGACGGCCAGGTACACGCCGAACCCGGCCACGACGACCAGCGCGGCTCCGAGCACGTACAGGCTGGTAACTGGTCGCGCCGCGGCACTGTTCCAGGCTGCACGGCGGATAACCACGCCGCTCTCCAAATGGTCGAGCGGTCGGCGATTGTTCGCATCCTGGATACCGATCACGACCACGTCGTGCCCCAGGTCTTTGACCGCCTGAGCTTCTTTCAGAACCCGAGCGTCGTGCGACACGGAGTTGAAAACGACCATGCAGACCTTCTGCACGTCGCCGGCCGGCATGGGGGCGCTACCGTCGGACATCCGGTTGCGGGTTACCACATCGCGTGCAGGGAGCGCAGTCGAACTTGTGACGCAGTGTCATCGCCCCGCGGTATTGCGAGACGACTTTACCACCGCATCCAGCTGCAAAAGCACCTTCAACAGCTCTTCCATCCGTTCGAGGGGCCACATGTTGGGGCCGTCGCTGAGGGCTTTGTCGGGGTCGGGGTGGGTTTCTAGGAAGATGCCGGCGACGCCGACGGCGACGGCGGCGCGGGCGAGGGTGGGGACGAGGCTGCGCTGGGCGCCGCCGGGGCCGAAGCCGCCGGGTTGTTGCACGGAGTGGGTGGCGTCGAAGACGACGGGGCAGCCCGTTTCTTTCATGACGTCGAGCGCGCGCATGTCGGAGACGACGGCGTCGTAGCCGAAGCAGGCGCCGCGCTCGCACAGCATGACTTGGTCGTTGCCGGCGTCCTTCAGCTTGTCGACCACGTCTTTGAGGTCCCAGGGGGCCATGAACTGGCCGCGCTTGACGTGCACCGGTTTGCCGCCGGCGGCGACCCGCTGCAAAAAGCTGGTTTGGCGGACCAAGAACGCGGGCGTTTGGAGCACGTCCACCACGCTCGCGACCTCGTTCACGGGTGTGTCTTCGTGCACGTCGGTGATGACGGGGACGCCGACTTCTTTCTTCACCAGCTCGAGGACGCGCAGCCCCTTTTCCAAGCCGGGGCCGCGGTAGGCCTTGCCTGATTTGCGGTTCGCCTTGTCGAAGCTCGACTTGAAGATGAACGGTATGCCGAGGCGTCGGGTGATCTCTTTGAGCGACTGCGCGGTGCGCAGCGTCAGCTCTTGTGACTCGATCACACACGGCCCCGCGATGAGAAACAACGGCCTCTCATTGCCTACTTCGAAATCCACGAGCTTCATGGCAGCGACGCTTCCCCAGCGCGAACGCATATCATCGCGAGGCGCGTGCGCCAAGCCGACGTAGCCCGTGCCGTGTGTCCGATTGTGTCAGAAAGCGCCGCACCCGTACGGAAAGGCTAGCCCGCGCGCTTACAGCGCGGGCTGTCCACGACCACGGTGACGCCGGAGTTGCTGGGCACCAGGCGGTTCCAAAGCTGCGTGATTTCGCGGTGACCGGTGAAGATGTCGACGTGCTCGCCCTTCACGGCCAGGCCCCGATCTTCGGCGACGAAGCAACCGTCGTGGCGCGTGTCTCCGGAGGGATCTCGGGCGATGCCGTCGTACTGGGGGATGTAGAGCGGGGTACCGAGCGGGATGACGCTGGAGTCCACGGCCACCGTGAGCAGCGGGGTGATGCCCTTGCCCGTGGCGCCGCGCCCCCAGGGGAACTGCTGCTTGTCGAGCAGGTCGAAGCAGATGCGCTGGCCGGTGCGCGGGCATTCCGCGGCGCAGCTGCAATCGCGCTTGGCGAAGCTCACGGTGCCGCCACCTTTCAAGGTGCCGCTGCCCTGCACGCACACGCTCTCGTAAAAACTGCGCGGTACGCTGACGATCGGCTTGCAGGCGCCGTTCATCAGGCTAATGGGCTCGCCCTCGAAGTCGCTCTCGCTCGGGAAGTCGTAATAGGTGTTTTTGAAGGTGCCGAGCACCTTGCCTTCGAGTGGTGCGGAAGCGGGGCGGCCGCCGCCCGCTTGCACGAAACCGCCTGAAGCGTTTGGAGTCGGCTGCGTCGCGCTGGCGTTCGCGTCGATGGGCGTTTCGCGAATGACTTGGGTGCGCGTGCTGCGGCGCGCGGGCCCTGCGCCCGGTTCGATTGCCTCGGGCGCTGGTGGATTGGTGAGCTCGCCTTCGAGCGGTTGCGCCATCCAATCCGAGCCGGCGGTGTTGCAGGCGAGCGGCAGCCACGACAAGGAGGCGAAAAGCAGGCGTGAGGGGCGCGACGTCATGACTTTTTTCGGGGCAAAGGCGCGTTGGGCACGGCTTCGACCCGAGCGCGAGCTCGATCGGGGTCGCATTCTTGGCCGGTGTCGCCCGTGATTTGCGGGCGCAGCGACTCGGTGTGAGCCAGCCAGTGTTGCTTCACGTGCTCGGGCACGTTGAAGGCCTCGAGCGTCTCTTTGAGGATCATCAGCCGGCGCGCGAACTGTCCACCCATGATTGGATGAGCGCGGTGAGCCTCGCTCAGCGCGCGCCCGGTGTAGGGCGTGCCCGCGCCCAAATGCTCGGCGGCGTGCTCATACTCCTTCTGCTTGATGCGCTCCCGGCGCGCATTGCGGAAAAAGAAGCCGATCATGACGTCGTCGAAGACGCGATCCACGAAGCGATCGATGATCTGCCGCAGCACCGGCTCGCCGCCGAGATCTTCGAACAAGGAGCTGGCCATGACGGCCGGCAGCGTAGCGCGATTTTGCCTCAGATGCGCTCGACATCGTCGAGGCGGCTCAGCTCGAACGCCTCCGCTCGTGCCGTCTGGCGGGGATCGTCGCGCGTGAGCAGACGAACGACGACGTTGGTATCAACGGCGCGCATGCCGCTGGGACGCGCTGTAGTCAGAGCGTGCGCAGCTTCTTGATGCGGCGTTGGGCTTCGATGTTGGCGGGGTCGAGGCGGTTGGCTTCGCGCCATTCTCGCTCGGCGCCGACTTTGTCGCCCATCAAGAGCAGCGCATCGCCGAGCACGACGTGAGAGGCGGGGTCGCGGGGCTCGCGCGTGAGGGCGCGCTGGGCCCAGCGCACGGCGGCGGCGCCGTCACCCAATTGGTTGAGCACGGCGGCCAGGCCACGGCTCGCCTCGAGGCTGTCCGGGTCGAGCACGATGGCGCGGCGGAAGAAGCGCTCGGCGCGCGCGATGTCCTTCTTTTTGAGCGACGCTTCGGCCTCGTGCAGGTTGCGGCTCATCAGCGCCTGAAACTTGACGGTGTCGTCGGGCGCGATGCCGGAGGCGAGTAGCCAGGCTTGTTTGGCGCCTTCGTGATCGCCGATGCGCACCAGGCCGTCTCCGAGCAGCGACTGCGCGCGCGAGCTGTTCGGATCCAGCTCGATGGCGTTGCGCGCTTCTTCGGCGGCCGCGGCGCCGTCTTTGCGGATCAAGAAGAGCTGCGAAAGGTCCAGGTGGGTTTGCGGATTCTTCGAGTCCCAACGCGCGGCCTTGCAGTAGGCGAGCTGGGCGTCGTCGACGCGGCCTTGCACGAGAGCTTTGGCGCCCAGCACTTGCTGCTCGTACGCGGCACCGGGAAAGTTACCTTCGTCGAGCTTGAGCGGATCGAGTAGCGAGGCGCACGTGGGCGCGACCGTGCCGGATTCGTCCGTGCCAAGCGGGGCTTTGCGCACGGGCTCGGGTAGCGCGGCCGCGGGCGCAGCGGCTCCGGGCGCGGCAGCGCTGGCTGCGGCTACGACGGAAGCTGCCGGCGTCGGCGCCACCGGAGCGACCGCGGGTGCTGCCGCTCGAGGCGCCGCCACGACAGCTGCGGCGGCGCTGGGTACCGCTTCGCCGGCGTGCGGCTTTTTGCCGAGCGAGCCCAGGAACCAGGCGCCCAGCAAGCCCTGCACGCAAGCCAGACCGATCAGCACCGCTGCGATGGGCTTGGTGATGCCGAGCTTCTTCGTGGCAGAGAGGCGAGGCGCCGGGCTCGGGCGCGGCGCGGCCATTTCTGCGCCGCCCAGCTCGTCTGCCAGCGCGCCGGGTGGAGCGAGCGACGCCACCGGTTGTGGCGGCGGCGGCAGGCTCGGGCTGTGCGGCGTGGGGATCGACGGGGCGATCGGCGCCGGCTCCGAGTCGGCCATGTTCAGCGCGACGTCGATCGTGGACATCACGTTCGTCACGGCCGGTTGCTGCACGGGGTCGATGCGCACGCGCCCGGAGCTCAAGACCAAGAGACCGGACAGCGCCAGCGCGCCGTCGTACGTGATGTTGGGGTCGTGCGTGGGCTGGGCGGAGGCGCCCACCACCAGGCCTTCCGACAAGTCGATGGAAACGGTGAGGCGCGGGTTGTTGATGGTGAGCCGCATCGCGTGCGGCGTCGTCACCAGCGCGCGCAGCAAGCGCGCCGGACCCGTGATTTCCAGCCGCGTATCGAAGGCATCGCCCAGCTGCGCCAAATCGATCAACGAGCGGTCGGCCTCGGCCAGGGTGGCGAGCGCGGCTTCCAACCGATCCAGCGCGGGCACGCTGAGCGTGTCGGACCAGATCTCTTGCCAACGCACCACGAGCAGCGACGCCCAACGCAGGCGCGTGTCCTTGCGCATGCGGCGCAAGAGCTCGTAACCGTTGCCCTGCAGGTGCTGCTCTCCGGCGATCAGGATCTCGGGATCGACCTGGCGCAAGCGGGCGAAGCGAGCTTCGGACGGATTCAGATCGGTGACGACCACGGTCGCGCCGCGCGAACGCAGCTCCTGCGCGACCGCGTCGGCGCGCGCCGAGTCGTCGTCGGCCAGGGCCACGCGCAGCCCCTTCATCATGCCCGCCGCGGGCTCGAAATCGAGGTCCGTCGGGTCGAGCAGCTTGACGGTGCCCCCGGCGCGGTCGTCGAACTCGTATTTGAGCGGCTCGGCGTGCACCACGTGGCGGCGCACGCGCGTGACGAAGTCGTCGATGAACGCGGCCAGTGGGCGCCCGCTGCCGAGCACCAAGCGCACGGGGTCTTGCGAGGCATCGCCCGTTTTTACGGACAAGATACCGCTGCGAAGCTCGTTGCTGAGCGCGCTCACGAACTCGGCCAGGGTGGCCTCGCCGACCTGGCCCAGCGCTTCTCCGCCGCGCTCGGGGATCTCACGCGCCAGCTTGGCGATCTGCTCGGCGATCGCGTCGATGCTGGCGGAGCGGGGGATGACGGCCGCCGCGCCGTGGCGGAAGGCCTGCAGGCGCTGGTCGAGCGCGGGGTTGTCGTCGAGGATCGCGACCGGCACCACCGAGCTCGAAGGCGACGCCGCGAGCTTGGACAGCAGCGCTCGCCCGCCGTTGGCAGCAGCTTCGTTGGCCAGCAGCACCAGGTCGGGGGCGGTGACGATCACCGTTTCGACCGCTGCGTCGGCCGACGTGGTCTCGACGTAGACGCGATGCCGCGCCAGCGCGACGCGCAGCGCGGGCTCGAAGCCTGCGTCGGAGCCCACGAGCAACACCGTCGGCTCCGGTTGGGCGCCCGGCGAGCCCGACGCGCGGCGCGCGGGTGGGCGCGCGCTGGTCTTGATGTCCGTGAGCGGTCGAGGCACGCCCGCCTTGGCGGCGCGCGGAGGCACCTCGGACCTGACGGGACGCATGACTCCTCATCATCCCAGACTCGCCCGGTAACGCAAAGCCGCAGATGAAGTGGCATTTCAGCGAGGGGCGATGGGAAGAGCACACGGTGCGCCGGCCGCGCACCAATCAACACTTCGCTAAGTGAAGGCCTCGTAATCGGCCTCTGCCACTCCCACTCACGAAGTTCACTCTTGCTTCAGGCTGTCATGAGCGCTTGAAGCTCGGCGTGGACGCGACCATTCGAGGCGATTAACTGCCCGACGCTCAGGTCAACCGGTCCACCGTTTAGCGCCGTAATGCTCCCGCCTGCCGAGAGCACGACCGCGGCCCCGCCCGCCAAATCCCAGGCATTCAAGCGCCGCTCCCAGTAGGCGTCGTACGTGCCGTCCGCCACCAGGCACATGTCGAGCGCGGCCGAGCCACAGCGCCGCACGCCCCGCGCGACCTTCTGCACGCGCGCGAAAGTGTCGAGGTTGCTGGCCGGCTCGGTGCGGCGATCGGGTGGAAATCCGGTGGCGAGTAAGGCGTGCGCCAGCTCGGATGTTTCGCTCACGTGGCAAATCTCGTCACCCCGCCGCGCTGGTCCACCCTGAAAGCCTATCCAGGTAAGCCCCAGGGCTGGTGCCACCACCGCGCCGGCCAGCGGCTGGCCCCGCTCGAGCAATCCGATGCTGACGGACCAGAACGGGTGGCCGTGCACGAAGTTGGTAGTGCCGTCGAGCGGATCGCAAAACCAGCTGAGCGGCTGCTCTTCGCCTCGCGCGCCGCCTTCCTCCGCCACGATGCCGAGCCGCGGCGTGGCCTGGCGCAGACGCTCGACGATCAGCGCCTCACTCTTGAGGTCGAACTCGGTGACGAGATCGTTTCGCGCCTTTTCGTTAGGCGTCGGGCGCTTGCGGTAGCCGCCGAGCAGCAGCATGCCTGCCTCGGCCGCGATCTCGAGCGCGAGGCTCGCGTAGCGCTCGGGAGTTAGCTCGCCCCGTGGCACTTTTTGTACTTCTTGCCGCTGCCGCAAGGGCAGGGGTCGTTGCGGCCCACCTGCGGACCCGTGTTGCGCACCGGCGGGCCCTTGAGCTCGACGCCGTCGACGAAGACCCAGCGCGGGCCGTGCTTCTTGAAGCTGGCGCGCTCGCGATGATCGATCGCCACGCCGCGGATCTTGTACTTGGCCACGAACTCGACGATGCCGGTCTGGTCATCGGCCAGGCCTGCCTCGGTCTTCGTGATCTCGAGGCCGAGCCACTCGGCGCTCTTGGACCAGGCCTCGGTGTTGGCGCGATCGACTTCGCCCGCCGTGTCAGGATCGTGCGAGCTGAGGATGAAGTCCACGTCGTGCGTGGCGTACGCGGTGTAGCGCGCGCGCATCAGCGTTTCGGCCGTGTCGGGCAGGGTCTTGCCGGAGATGATGGGGCCGCAGCACGTTTCGAGAGATTCGCCTTTTCCGCAGGGACAAGTCATCGCGGGGCGGGTCCTAGCATGTGCTCAAGCGGGTGAGGAGCTTTTGATAAATCCCGCCAAACGCGCCATTCGAGAGCAGCGCGACCGTGTCCCCCGGCTCGGCGCGCCCGCACAGCTCGCCGACGATGGCTTCCACGCTGGACATTTGCAGGGCGGTGCGGCCGCGGGCCGTGAGCTCTTGCACGACGGCTCCCAAGTTCAGCCGTTCGGCTTCGGGCAAGTTGTCGCGGCCGAGCGGTGCGAACAAGACTACGTCCGCGTCGTCCCAGCAGGCTGCGTACTCTTGCTGGTGCAGGTTGCGGCAGGCGGTGGCGCTGCGTGGCTCGAACACCGCCAGCAGCTTACCCCTCGGGTGCTTTTGGCGCAGCGCGCGCAGGGTCTCGCGCACGGCGGTCGGGTGATGCGCGAAGTCGTCGTACACCGAGATGCCCCGCGGGGCGCCGATCAAGTCTTGCCGGCGCTTCACGCCTTGGAATCGCGCCAAGGCCGGCCCCAAGTCCTTCAGCTTCGCGCCGTAGCCTTGCGCGCTGGCGGCGAGCGCGGCGACGGCGTTGCGCAGGTTGTGGTGGCCGGGCATCGGCAGCACGTAGCGACCGGCGAGCACGCCGCCCGCGTACAGGTCGAAGGTCGTGCCTTCGGCGCCGAACACCGCCGGTGCGGCCAGCCAGTGAGGCGGCTTGCCAGCGGTGTCTTCACCCTCGAGCGCGTACCAGGCCACGTTCGGCGAGTCGCCGAGCGCGCTGTCCACCACGCGGCGCACCAGCGGATCGGCGGCGTTGGCGATCACCAAGCCATTGTCAGGCAGGCGCGCGAGCAGCTTGCTGAAGGCGTCGAGATAACTCTCGAGGGTTGGATAGATGTCGATGTGATCGTGCTCGATCGACGTCAAGATCACGACTTCTGCCCGGTAGTGCAGGAACTTGGCGGTCTTTTCGAAGAAGGCGGTGTCGTATTCGTCGCCCTCGATCACGAACGGCGGGCGCCGCAAGGGCCTGTCTCCGGTGGGCAGCTTGCGCTCCGTTTCCCGCCGTGGCGCGCGAAAGCCGCGCGGAAAATTCTTGGGGATGCCGCCGATCAAGAAGCCCGGACGGAAGCCGGTGGCTTCGAGCAACCAGGCCGCGAGCGAAGTCGTCGTGGTCTTGCCGTGCGTGCCGGCGACGACCAGAGGCGACGTCCCTTCGAGCACGAAGCGATCGAGCGCACCAGCGATGTGCGTGTAAGGCAAGCCACTGTCGATGGCGGCCCGCGCCTCCGGATTGTTGGGCCGGCAGACGTTACCGATCACCACCAGATCGGGGGCGGGCGAAAGGTGATTGGGGTCGAAGCCGACGACCGTTTCGACGCCCCACTCGGCGAGCGCGGGTCCGATTGGTGGGTCGAACGCCACGTCGCTGCCGCTCACGCGATGACCCAACTCAGCGAGCAAACCGGCCAAGGCACCCATGCCCGTACCGGCCACTGCCACCACGTGAATTTTCATCAAGTTGGCTCCAGGATTCATCAAGCACGCTTTCTGGCACGGGGATGACGTTACTGCTACGGTCGCCTGCCCGTTATGAGGATTGTGGACAAGCTCGGCGGTAAAGCACCCGCCATCTCCTTCGAATTCTTCCCCCCGAAGGGCCAAGAAGGCGTCGACCAGTTATTCGCAACCGTCGCGGAGCTCGCGCCATTCGCGCCCGCCTACGTGTCGGTCACCTACGGTGCTGGCGGCAGCACGCGTCAGCGCACGGTCGAGCTGGTCGGTCGCATCCAGCGTGATGTCGGCATCGAAGCCATGGCGCACCTCACGTGTGTCGGCGCGACGCAAGACGAGCTGAGCAGCGTGCTCGATCAGATCGAGGCTGCGGGCGTGCAGAACGTCATCGCGCTGCGCGGCGATCCGCCCAAAGGTTCCACGACTTTCGTCAAGACCGAAGGCGGCTTCGGTCACGCTTCGGAGCTGGTGAGCTTCGTGAAGAAGCGAGGCAAGTTTTGCATCGCCGGGGCTTGCTATCCCGAGAAGCACCCCGAAGCGATCTCGCTCGAGCACGACCTCGAGATGGTGAAGCACAAGGTCGATGTCGGGGCCGAGTTTCTGATCACGAACCTGTTCTTCGACAATACCGACTACTTCGACTTCGTCAAACGCGCGCGCGCCATCGGCATCACGGTGCCGATCGTACCCGGCATCATGCCGGTGACGAACGTCTCGCAAATCAAGCGCTTCACCGCCATGTGCGGCGCCCGCATGCCCGAAGCGCTCCTGCAACGCCTCGAGCCCGTCGCGGCGGATGCGGACGCCGTCGTCGAAATCGGCGTGCAGCACGCCCTCGCGCAATGCCAAGACCTGCTCGCCCGCGGCGTCCCCGGCATCCATTTCTACACGCTCAATCGCTCCAAAGCGACCGTCGAAATCCTGCGCCGCATGCGCTGATCTCGCTCCTCGCGTCCTCAGGGGCTGCCACACTGCAGCCCCCCTCGCAGCACTTCCGTGTCGCCCCCAGGCCAAGCTGGTCGGACTGAAGCGTCCGCTTGCCGCACACGTTCTGGCCTCCAGGTTGGCGAGATTTCACAGGGAGGTCGGGAGATCGGGAGTTCTGCGAGTTTTTTGTTGTTCGAAGCGAGAGCAACTGCCCGGAGACTGCGCAGTTTTCGCACGTTGACGCGAGGCTCGACCCCTAAAATTCACGCTCGCACGACTCCCGATCTTCAGACCTCCCTGTGAAATCTCGACTCACGACGAGCTTGCAGGTCAACCGGCGAGCACAGCGTCAACAGCCGACGCGCGGAGTTCTGCGAGTTTTGTTGTTCGAAGCGAGAGCAACTGCCCGGAGACTGCGCAGTTTTCGCACGTTGACGCGAGGCTCGACCCCCAAAATTCACGCTCGCACGACTCCCGATCTCCCGACCTCCCTGTGAAATCTCGACTCGCGATGAGCTTGCAGGTTGGAACGGCGACAGAGGAGTTACTTGCGGATCACGACGGGAGTGCCCTGATTCGCGGGCACGGCGATGGAGTGCCAACCTGGCGGCAATTCGGGGCCGACGAAGTGGAAGATGCGCGCGGCGTCGCTGGGCGAGAGCTCGAGGGTGCCGGCGCCGTGCTCGATGCCGAAGCGATCGTGCCAGTACGCGCCGTGCAGCACTTGGCCGGAGCTGAGCTCGAGCGCCCAGGGCGCGTCTGCCACCTCGAATGGCTCGCCGAAGCCGCCGGGCGGTTGCTTGCCGAGCAACGTGAGACCCTTGTGCGTGACCGCAAACGTGCCGAGCGGAATGCCGCGCGCGCCATCGCTGACGGGCTGTGTAGCGCCGGCCGTCTCCGGAAGCTCCCGCGCGATGCTCAGCAGCGTCACGAACACCGCGCGCTTGCCTTCGTAAGCCACGAGCGTGCCCATCGAGGCGCTGATGTCGAGCCAGCGCGTGTCGTCCTTCACGAAGTCCGGAAACGCCGAGCGCTTCTGCACGACGGTCACGTCTTGGTGGCGCACCCACAGCTCGTTCGCCGCGCGACGAGCCGTTGCCATCGCCGTCCCACCAGGCGCCGCATGGCTATCGAGCTCCCAATACTTCACGCTGCCGAGGCTGCGGAAGCGCCCGCTGAGCAAGAGCTCGCTGTGATACTCGACGAGGTCGCCTTTCTCGGCCTCGTTACCGTTGAGCTGAAAGCTGCGCACGCCCCGCTTGACCACGAATGCGATGGGCAGCTCCGCGTTTCTGCCGAGCTCCACTCCGCTGAAGTCCGAGCCCTTGGCCGCCTCCAGGTCACTGGCCCGAATGAAGTGGCCATCCGTGAGCAGGGCCAGCCGCGCATCGCTACCGGACGGCTCCTTGGCCTTCCACGAGCCGACCACCGCCATCGCCGCTCGGCGGTGCAGCTTGCCGATCTCGCGTACGGCATCTTCTTGGGCCTGAGAGCGCTCAAAAACCGGAGTTTCTACGCGTGTCCGGGCATACGTGTACGGCAGCTTGGCGTCTGCGTTGGGTTGCAGCGCCATCACTGCCAATGTCGGGTGATTCAGATCCAACGTGGCTTCGGTTCCGACACACACGAAACCGCGTGGCCTGATCGCGTACCAGCCGCCCGCGCAACCTGAACGCGAAACTGGCTCCGCCGAGCGAGCCACTTTTGCGCCGGCGCGCAGCACGCCGATGCTCGGCGCGCGTACATCGGTGAACTCTTGTACGCGCGCGAGCTCCGCGACGATTCCCAGCTTGGGCCCGTTTTCCGGCGGAACTGGCGCCTGCCTCACGACCTCTTCGGTGTGTGACAAGGCGGGCGCTTTGCTCCCACCATCACACCCCCAGCCAGCCAGCGCCACCGCGCAAAGCAGCGCGTAGTGGTGCAAACGGGGCTTGGTGGGCCGAAGCATTGCTCGATCGGCTCCCACGAAACGCTGCAATCGGACAAGTTTTTGGGGCGATTGCGCTCACGAGTCTTGCTACCTCGAACAATGACCATGGCAGGTTTCTGCGTATCGGTTATCCGACCACGGGGCCTAGGATCGCGCGCTAGATTGGTGAACGATTACCGGATGCCTCGGTCCCATCGACTGAGGGCGCGAGTAGACCAATACGATCATGGTGGCTGCCTTATCGTGTGGTAACACCAACACTATCAGTTGTTCATGCCTGGTCCCTTAGCGATCAGAAATCGGCGTCCATTGCCTCTCGCATTTGGCCGTGAAGTTAGAAGACGACGGCTGGCACTCGGGCTCACGCTTGAGCAGCTTGCCGAGAAGTCGTCGCTGACGCCGAACTACATCGGCACCGTGGAGCACGGTCAGCGCGATCCTTCTCTTTCCACCATCTTGGCTTTGGCGCGCGGTCTCGGTGTAGCTCCGGGAGAGCTATTGGGGGGCATTGGCGAGACGGGTCCGCTGGCGCTCGAGGCCGCGCGCCTCATCGAGGCCCAGCCGCCGGATGTGCAGGAAGCCATGCTGGAGCTGCTGCGTTCGATGACCCGCCGCCGCCGGGGTTGACCGCGCGCCCCTTCTGCACGAAGTGTGGGGCCATGAAGCGCTTTGGCCTGCCCCTCGCCTCGGTCGCGTCGGTCGCCTTGCTCTCTGCGGGCGTCGCTCGTGCGGAAGACGACAACGTCAACCGTCCGGTTCACGCCACGCGCCGCTCTGATTTTACAGCGGGGCTGAGCGTGGGCGCCGCGTTCGGACGCGCCAGCGGCTATCCGAACGAGGTGCAGAAAATCGATGACACTGCCTATCGGCAGAACACCAAGCTCGGGGCCGGGCCCGATCAATTCCTCTGGTTGGGCGTTGCCTTCAACGATTATCTGACGTTCGGCCTGGGTTTTGGCGGCGTCAGCCTCACCGGTAACGATCGCACCGGTAAAGCCACGATTTACGGCTTCCACATCGACGCTTACCCGCTCTTCGACCTGAACAAGAACCTTCAGGACCTGGGGGTGTTTGCCAACATCGGCACGGGTCCGCTCACCATTACGGGCGGCGGCCGAGAGGACGCGAAGGGTGGTGCCATGAGCTACCTCGAAGGTGGGCTCGTCTACGAACGGCTGCGCCTCTGGCGCTTCGGCATCGGCCCGACCTTGTCGGTCTCCCACATGTGGAGCGAGACAGCCAAGCTGACGGCGACTCAGGCCGGCTTGCGCGTCGCGATCTACACGGGGCCGTAACCGCTCACCACGCGATCGCGGTCGCCCAAGTCGCGAGCGATCGTCACTTCTCGAAAGCCGGCGCGCTCCAGAATCTGCGCGGTGCGCGGCCCCTGATCGGCCGCGATCTCGAGCGCCAGGAGCCCACCGGGCGTCAGGTGCTCGGGCGCCTGCGCCGCTATCTTTCCGACCAGCTCGAGCCCGTCGGGCCCGCCGTCGAGCGCCAAGCGCGGCTCGAAGTCGCGCACGTCGACCGGCAGGTCCGCGATCTCACCGGCAGGAATGTACGGCGGGTTGGCGGTGATCAAATCGAAGCGCTCGCCCCGCACGGGCTCGAACAACGAGCCCTGGAGCAGACGCAAGTTGCGCACGGCCCCGGTGCGGTGGGCGTTGTCGGCGGCGACCGCCAGCGCGTCGGCCGAGACGTCCGAAGCCGTGACGCTCCAGGTCTGGCGCTGCCGTGCAAAGGCGATCGCGATGCAGCCAGAGCCGGTGCAAAGGTCCAGTGCGCTACCCAGCATGCTGCGCGCGCGCGTTCGCTCCAGCGCGACCTCGACCAGGCGCTCGCTATCGGGGCGCGGCACGAGTACCCGCGAGTCGACACGCAGCGTGATGCCGTAAAACTCCCGCTCACCCAGCAAGTAAGCGACTGGCTCGCCGGCGCGGCGGCGCTTGAACAGCTCGCGAAAGCTGGAAAGCTCCGGCGACGAGAGCGGGCGCTCCGATTGTAGGATCAGCCCGATGCGATCGATGCCGAGCACCCGCCCCAGCAGCAGCTCGGCCTCGAGGCGGCCGGCCTCGTTGCCGCGCCGCTTCAAGTCTTCCGCCGCCCAGCTCAGTACACGCCGAATCGACCAGACTTCAGCCGCTGGCTGGCTCACGCCACGCCCACGCTCTTCTTGACCTGGTCGACTACGTGCTCGACGTCCGTGCGGATCTCGTTCAGGCGCTCGGCGCTCGGCGCCTCGAAGCGCAGCACCAGCACCGGACCGGTGTTGGAAGCGCGCACCAGCGCCCAGGAGCCGTCCGTGTAAGTGACGCGCACGCCGTCGAGCTCGTTGACGCTGCCGCGATCTTTGAGGGCACGGCGCAAACCTTCGATCACCGCGAACTTTTTGTCGTCGGGGCAATCCGAGCGCAGCTCTGGCGTGTAGTGGCGCGTCGGTAGCGCGCTCAAGAGCTGGCTGAGCGGCTTGTCTTGGGCGGTCAGCAGCTCGAGCATGCGCAGCGCGGCGTAGATGGCGTCGTCGTAGCCGTAGTAGCGATCGGCGAAGAAGAAATGGCCGCTCATTTCGCCGGCGACGGCTGCCTTCTCCTCTTTCATCTTCGTCTTGATCAGCGAGTGGCCGGTCTTCCACATGATGCCGCGGCCGCCGAGCTTCTCGACGTGGTCGAACAGCGTTTGCGAGCACTTGACGTCACCGATGATGGTGGCGCCCGGCTTTGCGGCGATGATCGGGCCGGCAAACAGCGCCAGCAACCGATCGCCCCAGATGATTTCACCATTTTCGTCGACCACGCCCAGGCGGTCGCCGTCACCGTCCCAGGCCACGCCCAGATCGGCCTTTTCGGCGCGCACGCGCTCGATCAGCGCGCTCAGGTTCTTTGGCACCGTCGGATCGGGGTGGTGGTTGGGGAACCTGCCGTCCATGTCGCAATACAGGGCGACCGGGTTCAAACCCAGCGCAGCAAAGGTCTTGAGGCCGAGCGGGCCGGCGCCGCCGTTACCCGCGTCCACCACGAACTTGGGCTTGCGGCCGAGCTTCACGCTCTGGCTGAGCTTGGCCACGTAGGCGTCGTCGATGGGAGCGTCTTTGATGCTGCCGCCGGGCTTGTCGGGCAGGGCGGGCCCTTCGACCAGGGCGCGCAGCTCTTGGATGGCCGAGCCGAAGAACGACCCGTGGCCGATCATCATCTTGAAGCCGTTGTCGGGCGCGTCGTTGTGGCTGCCCGTGATCATCACGCCGCCGTCGGTCTCGAGGTGATGCACGCCGAAGTAGAGCGCGGGCGTCGGACCGACGCCGACGTCGAGCAATTGGGCGCCGCCGTTCATCAAGCCCTTGGTGAGCGCGGCGTGCAGCCGCGGGCCGGAAAGGCGACAGTCACGACCGACCGCGATGCGCGGCGCGCGCTTCACGCTGCGCCCCAAAAGCTCCGCGAGACCGCGGCCAATGCGCTCGACGACGTCCGAGGTCAAGTCGCGATCGGCGACGCCGCGGATGTCGTATTCACGAAAGATATGCTTCACCATCTCGTATTGGCGCGAACCGTAACACGCGTGCGGCGTCAACGCCCAGGCAGGGCAGATGCGCTATTTCCGCTGGAAATACCGGAACATGGCAGCGGTGGCGCGCAAGCCGACTGCGGCCCCAGCAACGTGACGTTGTCAGGGTACCAGCGCGGCCGCGCGTGCAGCAGCTGCCCGCCTTGGCGTCGTAGCTCCACCGGCGCGAGCCTGCAGTGCTGCGGTGGGAGCACCCACTCACCGGCTCGCCATTCCCAACGATCCGTAAACTCCCAGTAGCCGTCGGTCCAAACGCACTGCGGAGCTGGACGCGGCGGCAGCTCCTCCACTTTGGCGGGCGGAGGCGGGTAGGGGACCGCTATGGCGTCGTTGGCCGGGTGCGCGCCGCGTGGCGCTTCGATGTTGCTCGCGCCACAGGCCACCAGCAGCAGGCAAGCCAGCGCGCGCTTCATGGGTTGAAGACGGTCTCCATCAGCTCGGCGCGGATGAATCCTCCAAACACCAAGAGCTCGAGCGTGGCCAGTACCAAGAACGGGCCGAACGCGATGCGCGATTTGCCCAGGCCGTCTTCCGGCTCTTCGAGCAAAGGATCGCCGGCCAGCTCTGCCTCGATCTGCGCGCGCTCTTCGGGCGTGGCCTTTTCGAGCTCGCGCGCCAGCTCTTCGCGCTCGAGCTTCACGGCTTCGGGCTCTTCGAGCTTCCCGTGACGCAAGAGGCTCACGATCACCCCGATGACCGCCTGCACGGCTCCGCCGAACAGCGCAAAAAGCGCGCCTTCCCAGCCAAACCAGGCGCCAGCCAGCATGACCAGCTTGGCGTCGCCCAGGCCCATTCCGGGTTTGCCGCGCAGCAAGCGGTGCAGCAAATCGAACGGCAGCCATACCAGCACGAAGCCGACGCCAGCTCCGATCAGGCTGCCCAGCCAGGTCGCGTCGGGGCGCAGCGGCACGGTAAGCACCCCCAGCAGGGCGCCGCCGAGCGTGATCTCGTCCGGCAAATACATGTGCGAAAGGTCGATGAACGCAGCGGCGATCAGGCCGAGGCCCAGCGCCAGGTAGGCGGCAAAGAGCAGGCCGCCCTGCCACAGCGGCGTATCTAGCGGTAGTGTGAGGATGTTCACCTGCACCAGCGCGCCGCCCAGCAAGCCGCCCAGCAGCTCGACCAACGGGTAGCGCGGCGAGATCGGCGCCTTGCAGCAACGCGCCCGGCCGCGCAGCAAGAGCCAGCCGAGCAGCGGGATGTTGTCGAAGGCGCGGATCGGTGTGCCGCAGCTCGTGCAGTGTGAGGCCGGGAAGGCGATGTTCTCACCGCGCGGCAACCGGTAGATCACGACGTTGAGAAAACTACCGAACGCGAGCCCTAGCGACACACCGACGCCCATCCAGAACCAGGGCGGAAGGTCGAACACGGTCATGAGGGTCTCGGCCGCCGAGCGTGGCTCGCAGGGGCCGCGGCCCGAGCCTACACCGAGTTGGCCAGCAGGCGATCCAACTCGCCGGTGCGGTTGAGCCGTGCCAAATCGTCAAAGCCACCCACGGGCCTGCCGTTGATGAACACCTGCGGTACGGTGCGCTGGCGCGTCACGTCTGCCAGCCACTTGCGTTTGCCGGGGTCGTCCGACACGTCTATCTCTTTGAAGGGGACGCCCTTGCTCTCGAGCAGGTGATGCACCCGGGTGCAGTAGCCGCAGTGGGGGGTGCGATAGATGACGACTTCTGCCATTACGGGGCGCTCTATCTAGCCTAAGACCGCCAGCGGTCGAGCGGAACCCTCTGCTATGCTCCGCGCTCGTCATGCCCGACGAGCTCCACACGACGCTTTCACTGGACCGCTACTTGCCGCCGGCCAAAGCGCTCGTGGCGCGCGCGCAAGCCTTGGCGGACGAGCGGCGGCACGTGGAGGTTCAGCCGCTACACCTGCTGTCGCGGGCGCTCGAGCGGGGGCGCAGCACCCGGGCGGTGTTCGAACGGGCGACCTCCAGCGTGCTCGATTTCGAGGCCGCTGTAGAGCGCGCCCTTTCACTTTTGCCACAGGCCAAAGAGCCTTCGTACCTGTCGGACGCGATGATCGACCTGCTCGGCCGCGCCGAACGCGACGCGACGCAGGAACGCGCGCCGCGCGTGACCGCGGCCCATCTGCTCAACGCGCTGTCGCAAGAGATCCGTGGCGCAGCCGGTGAGATTTTGGCCGCGTTCGGCGTGGTGCCCGGCTCGCTGCGCCGCCATGTCGCGCTCCTCGACGAGAAGGCAGACGCGGCTGCGGGCGAGGTAACGGCCGGGCCGGCACCCGAGCTCACGCGGCCGCTTTTGGATGGACCGCAAGCTTCGGATCCGGTGATCGCGCGCGCGGGTGAGGTACGGCGGCTCGTCACCATCCTGGAGCGGCGCCAAAAGAATCACCCGCTCTTGGTCGGCGAGGCCGGCGTTGGCAAGCGCGCCATCGTGCGCGCGTTGGCGCGACGCATCGCCGCGGGAGACGTGCCCTCGCGCCTCGCCGGCGTGAAGCTGGTGGAGCTCGATTTGGGCGCGCTCACGGCTGGAGCACGCCTGCGCACGGAGCTGGACGACCGGCTGCGCCGGCTGTTCGCGACGCTTTCGGCGCGCGGCGGCGTGGAGCACATCTTGTTCGTGCCAGGGCTGGAGCAGCTACTCGGCCAGGGCTCGGCCAGCCAGAGTCTGCTGGATGCGCTACGGCTCGCGCTCTCGCGCTCGGAGCTGCGCGTGCTGTCGACCACCACGCCGGACGGCCTGCGCAAGTTGCTCGATAAAGAGCCGATTTTGGCGCGTTCTTTCACGGAAATCGAGGTCGAGGAGCCGAGCCTGAGCGAGGCGATCGAGATCGTGCGCGGCATGGCGCAGAGCATCGAGCAGCACCACGGCGTGCCGATTCAGGATCGCGCCCTCGTGGCTGCGGTCGAGCTGGCCAAGCGGTACGTACAAGAACGCCGCCTGCCGGACGCCGCCATCGACCTGCTGGACGAAGCCGCTGCGGCCAAGCGCGTCGAGATCGACGGCGTGCCGCTCGAGCTCGATCGGCTGCTCCCCCGCCTCGATTCGTTGAAGGCACAGCTGGCAGCGCTCGCCGACGAAGACGACGCCAGCTCCAAAGAGCTCGCCCAAAAGCTCGAATCCGAGCAAGCGCAATTGGCGCCGCGCGTGGCGGCTCTGCGCACGGCCATGGAGGGCCGTCGCGGTGTCACGGCCACGCTCAAAGCGCTCCGCGGGGAGCTCGCCGCTGCCGAAGCCGAGCGCGAGCGCTTGCGCCAAGAAAAGAACAACGCGCGCTTCGGCGAGCTCGAGCACGTGCTCGTGCCGGACCTCAAGGCGCGCCTGGCCAAGGCCGAAGAGGCGGCGCGCGCCCAGGGCGAAGGCCCGAGCCCCAAGCTGCTGGAGCAAGACGTGGCGGCCACGCTGGCGGCGTGGACTGGCATCCCCGTCGACAAGATGTTGGAGGCCGAGGCTGAAAAGCTGCTGAAAATGGAGGGCCGGCTCGGCGAGCGCATCGTCGGGCAAGATCACGCGCTGGCGGCCGTTGCGCGCGCGGTGCGACGCGGCCGCGTCGGTCTGCGCGATCCGAAGCGCCCCATCGGCTCCTTCTTGCTGCTAGGTCCGAGCGGCGTCGGCAAAACGGAGCTGGCCAAGGCGCTGGCCGAGTTCCTGTTCGACGACGAGGCGTCGCTCACGCGGCTGGACATGAGCGAGTTCATGGAGCGCCACATGGCCCAGCGCCTGATCGGCGCGCCGCCGGGCTACGCCGACAGCGACCAGGGCGGATTCTTGACCGAAGCGGTCCGCCGTCGGCCGTACTCCGTGCTGCTGTTCGACGAGGTCGAGAAGGCGCACCAAGACGTGTTCAATCTGCTGCTGCAGGTGCTCGACGACGGGCGCTTGACCGACGGGCGCGGGCGCCTGGCAGATTTCTCGAACACGGTGGTGGTGATGACCAGCAACATCGGCTCCGAGCGCATTCTGGAAGCCGAGCCCAAGCTCTTCGAATCCGAAGACGGTCGCCAGGCGATGCGCGACTTGTTGTTCGATCGGCTGGGCAGCTTCTTCCGCCCGGAGTTCCTGAACCGGCTGGACGACGTCGTGGTCTTTCGCCCGCTGAGCAAGACCGACCTGCGCCGCATCGTGGACATTCGGCTGAAGGAGGTGGGCCGCATGCTCGCATCGCGTCGCTTGCTGCTCGAGGTGTCCGAAGCCGCCAAACAGCGCCTGGTGGAGCTTGGCTACCAACCCGCGCTCGGCGCTCGACCGCTCAAGCGCACCCTGCTCAAGGAGCTGCAAGATCCGCTGGCGCAAGCGCTGTTGGCCGCGCCGCCGAGCGCCGCCGGCGGCACCGTCAAGGTCGACATGACAGGTGAAGGCTTGGCAGTCGTCGTGGTGCCGAATAGCTAAGTCGCTAGAGAAAGTCTGACGGACCGGGCGCCGGCGGCGGATACACGCCCATGGCCTTCTCGTTTCGGCTTTTCTTGGGGTGGGCTGTCTGCGTGGGCTGCGCGGCGGCCTGCGAAAGCGGCTCTGGCAACACGGTTGCGGCCGCGGGCTCCGCCGGCATGGCGGGCACGAGCGGGGTGAACGGCTCGGCGACGGGCGGTTCCTCAGCGGGTGGCAGCGCGCAGGCGGGCACCAGCTCGGGCGGCAGCGTAGCGGGTGGCTCCCATGCCGGCTCCGGCGCGGGTGGCCAGGCGGCGGGCGGCGGTGGCTCGGCGGGTACACCCCCGGCCTCTGGCGCCGCCGGCACCGGCGCAGGCAACGGTGGCGTTCCCGGAGACGGCGGTGCGGGTCCTGGAGGTGGCGAGATCGAAGCGTGCCTCGATTCGCCCGTGAAAGGCGGGGTGCGCACCGAAGCGCTCTCGTTCGTGGGCGACGGCGTCGAGGTCGGCATCGTGCGGCGCATCGATCCGGACGGCGTCGGAACCTCCGGCACGACCATCTGGTTGCCGCAGAGCTTTGGCCTCGTGCGGGGCGCGGTTGCGGCGTGCGTCGCGGACGAAGCCAGCCTCAGCTACCAGATCACGCACCACAACTTCGACGACTCCATGAGCGCGACCTCGCAGGGCGAGACGTGGACGCTGACGCACGCTCAGCTCGACTACGGCGCGCCGCAGACCTGGAGCCTCGACGCCAAACAAGGTCAGAACGTGGTCTGGGGTCCGGTCGCGTTGTCACTGAAGAGCTGTCTGCGGCTCGACAACCAGCAAGACTGCACTGCGGCGTACCAACCATGAGGCTCCGTGCGCTTGCGGCGCTGTTGCTGCTGGTGTCGTGTTCCAACGCTCCGGTCACTGCACCGGCCGAAACCCAGTGCGCGGAGGCCTCCGCGCGCTCGGGCGAGCTCGAGTGTGTGCACCGCATCGAAGACGAAAACCGCTGGGCAGCGCTGACCGTGCCGGCGCTGGCGGTCGATCAAGCGCGCACCACGAAGTACCTGCTCCCGGCCCGCTCCGGCGCGCGCTTGCTGCCCTTGTTCATCAACGCCTCGCGCTACGAGCTGCACTACGACTTCATGGTTCACGTGTTTCCGGAGCTGTTCGCGGGTCTGACCACGAAGCAGTACCTGGAGCTCTTGTTCAACCCCGAGCAGCGCGAGCTCTATGCCGGCACCGTCACCGAATACCGCCTACCCGAAGGCGGTACGGAGCTCGGCTTTACCATCGCGGGTGATCCTTCGACACCGGGGCTCTTCGATTGCGATGATGTCCGCAAGGTGCGGGGAATGCTGCTCGAGCGCCTGCCGACGAGCGAGCTTTTGGCAGTGCCATCCGATCGCGAGCAGCTGGGATTCTTTTCGGATTGCGGCGTCCCGACCCTCGATCCGACCGCCATCGAGTACGAGGCGTACCACCGCGCCGCCGCATTCGGGCGCGTGCGCCGCCTGCGCTCCTCCGAAGTCGCAAGCGCGGTCGATTCGGGCAGCGTTTCGTACCAAGACTTGCTGATCTTGGAGCAGGCGCCGAGCGACATCGAAACGGTGGTTTCGGGTGTCGTTTCGGGCTCGCGTCAGGCGCCGCTCTCGCACCTGGCCGTGCGCAGCGCGTCGCGCGGCACCCCGAACTGCTACTTGAAAGACGCCTACGGCTACTTCGAGAGCTGGCAAGACGAGCTGGTGCGGCTCGAATGCGGAGACTACGGCGTGGAGGTGCGCGCTGCGACCGCCGACGAGGCCGAGCAGTATTGGCAGCAGCTGCGACCGGAGCCAGTGCAGGTTCCGGAGCCCGATCGCGATTTCGTCGACCTCGTGCCTCTCGAGCAGGTGCCGCTCGAAAGCGCCACCGATCGCCGCTTGGGCACCTCGCGCTTCGGATCCAAGGCCCGTAACCTGGCCTGGCTCCGCCAGACGCTGGATCCCGCGCTCACGCCGAAAGGCTTGGCCATTCCGGTCGCGCACTACTTGCGCTTCATCCAAAACAACTCCTGGTCGGTCGATCTGGGCGACGGCGCTGCCGACCACACCTTGGCAGACACGCTCGCGGCCTGGCAGGTCGACGAACGATTCGGGAGCGACGCGGCGTTTCGTCGCGAACGGCTCGCGGCATTGCAAGATGCCTTCAAGACCGGCCGCTGTGATCCCGAGCTACTGACGGCGCTGCAAACCCAGCTGATGGCGGTGTTCGGCGCGGTAGACGTCAGCGTACGCTTCCGCAGCAGCAGCAATGCGGAAGACGGCGCGTTCTTCAACGGCGCCGGTCTCTACGATTCGTTCAGCGGTTGCCTGGCCGACGACCTGGACGACGACGAGCTCGGGCCGAGCGCGTGCGATCCTGCGGAGCCCGACGAGCACGGAGCCTGTCGAGCCCTGCGCAAGGTTTGGGCCTCTTTGTTCAATCCCAAGGCCGTCGACGAGCGCGCGTTCTACGGCATCGATTCGGAGCACGTGGCGATGGGCGTGCTGGTCAACGAACGCAGCGAAGCGGAGCTGGCCAACATGGTCGCTTTTTCGGGGAATCCGCTGGCGTCCGGCGACGACCGCTACCTGGTGAACGCGCAGATCGACGAGCTGCCGGTCGTTTCACCCGAGCCTGGCATGTGGCCCGAGCAAGATCTGTTGAGCGTGGAAGCTGGCGACGTCGTCTCGATCGAGCGGGAGCTGGGCTCGAGTCAGTTGCCGAAGGGGAAGCAGGTGCTGAGCGACGCGCAGCTCGAGGCGCTGGGCGCGCAGCTGTCGACGATCGCGGAGCGCTATCCGTTCGACGCCACCGCCCCGCGCGGCCACACGTTCCTGGTCGACACCGAGTGGAAGCTGATGCCCGACGGCACCCTGCGCGTGAAGCAGGTACGTCCGTTCTTGCGTTGAGCTACAAGCCCGACTGCCGGGCGTTGAAGCTCGCCATGCACAACCGGCGGCTGCCACCGGTTTGCAGGCAGTTGAGCAGCTTGTAGTCCCAGGGCGTCGTCAGGCACTGGCGCGTCAGCTCCTCCACGCGCTCGTACACCTGTGGGTGCCGGACGAGCAAGCTGGCAGGCGTGCCCTGCTCCACACCCTGCGTGCCGAGCGCGAAAGCGCGGCACTCGTCGGGGCCGGGAAGCCTGCGCGCGCAGCCGCTCGCCAACAAAAGCAAGAACGGGAGGCAGCGGGCTCTCACCTGCATGCCTCCCGTTATAGCCCGGCTTGCCGCCGGAATTGCCTGGATAAGGCTTACTCGCCCGGATGCCCCGGCGGCATTCCTGGCGGAGCGCCGCCGCCCATGGCTGCCGCGTCGGGCTTCTTGTCCTTGTCCTTCTTGTCTTTGTCCTTGGCGGATTCTTTCTGGAACTTTTTCTCTTCGGCCATGGCCCAGTCAGCGGCCCAGCTCGAGATGCTCCAGATGTCGTCGCTGCCGGTGACCTTGACCCAACGGCTCGAGCCTTCGGCGTTGCTGCCGACTGCCACGTCGCGCTTGGCGCCGTCTTTCAGCGTGAACTGGACGGTGGCGACCGGCTTGTCCAGACCCACGTCCGCCGGCGTCTTGCCCTTTTCGGCGAAGTTGTCGGCGTTGAGGCTCTTGTAGGCGCGCACGAAGTCTTTCACCTTCGAGTCGTCGAAGTCTTTGATCGACTCCGCCGTGCCCTTCGGCTTCTCGAACTTGCCTTTCCAGTTTTCGCCGTCTTTGGTGAAGCTGAAGGCGCCGTGCTCGTTCGAGATGGTGGCGGCAGTAACGTCGCCCTCCTCGAACTTGAACAAGGTGAGGTCGCGCCAGCCCTTCGCGTCGCGCGCGTACAAGTAGCTGGAGTAGCCCTTGACCGCGTACACGCCGTCTTTGCCGGCGATACGCGTCATTTGACCACGCCCGCCGTTCTCGCCGAAGCGCGCGTCGAGCACCGTCGTCGCACCTTTGCTGAACACGGCGTGCAGGCCCTTGTCGTCCGACACGTTGTACTTGGCGTAGCTGCCGGTGCTCGCGTCGATTTGCTCGGAGACCTTGAGGGTCTTCAAGTTATCGAGCAGCGACTTGACGTTGGCCTGGTTGGCCTTGGCCTCGACCGGCTTGGTCATCTTCCAGTCTTCGCCGCTCTTGGTGAGCTCGATATCGACCGGGGCTCCGCCGTCTTCACCGGCCTTGTTCAAGACGATCTTGTCGATCGCCTTGATGTCGTCGTCTTTGATGTCGATCTTGGGCAGCGCAGCGGCCTGGCCGCTGAGCGTGTGACTGGCGGTGCTCTCTGCTTCCTTCTTGTTCTGGAGGTAGAGACCGCCGCCCAGCACGCCCAGCACGCCCAGCGCCACGTAGAGCTTGGTTTCGGTGTTCATTGCCATGTTGCGTGTATTTCTCGCTCTGAATTCCGAATGCTCTCTTAGACCTTCATCGCGTCACGGCGCGCCTGACGGCTGCGCCAGCGGAAGACACCGAAGGCGCCGAACGCCAGCGGCATGCCCAAGATCAGCGACCACTGGATGTTGGTCTGCAGGTTCTTGCGCGCCGCGCGGTACTCTTCGTCCTTCTTCTTGATCTCGTCCTCGTTGTCTTCGGCCTTGAACTTGGGCTTCGTCACGCTGCTGTAGGTGAGGTTGGCTTCACCGAGCAGCTTGGCGCTGGCCGCGATCAGGTCCGAGTCGCCGCTCATCCAATCCAGCGTGTTCTTGAGCGAGAGGATCGTCGAGGTGAGGTACTTGGTGTACGGCTGGGCGAACATCAAGAGCTTGGGGTCACCACCCACGGCGCCGAACATGGCGAACTGGCCGCCCAAATCCGGACCGTTGCCCGCGTAGGCGAACGGGTTAGTGAGGAACAAGCTAGAAGAGACGACCAGCACGCGCGACGCCGTCGGGGCGCGCTCGGCCGGCTTGATCTCCTCGCTGGGGCTACCAGCGAAGGCGCTCTTCAGCTTGCCGTCGGCGTAGGCGGAGATGATGCGCTGATCTTGCTTGGCCTTGGGACGCCACTGTTCGCGCAGCTTCATGTCGATCGTCTCGGACGTGTCGACGTTGCTGGCGGGGGTAGTGCGCGCCACCACCGCGAGCTTCACGTCGGCCGGTTGCTTGTCGCGCTTCAAGTCCAGGCTGGACGGGAAGGGGAACAAGACCTCATCCATGCGGAAGAAACCGGCGAAGCCCGTGTCGAGCAGCTTGTCCTTCTCGTCCATGCGCGGATCGTTGATGACGTGCGCGATGCCGGGGTGGCGAATCCACGCGGGCTGACCGGCTTGCGTCATTACCTGCACGCGGAACTGTGCGCCGTGGTCGAACACGGCGTCCTTGTTCATGTGGATGCCGTAGCCGTCGAGCAGCTTATCGAGCCCGTGCGTGCTGAGCGTCGCGCTCATGCTGGCGTCGTTGGGCTTCAGGTTGACGGCCGAGGCGTAGACGACCAGCGACTTGCCGCCGAGCATCATGAACTCGTCGATGCGGCGCAGCTCTTTCTCGTCGTAGTCCTTCTGCGGCTGCGTGATGATGATGCCGGCCAGATCCTTGTCGATCGCGCTCGCGCCGCCCTTCAAGTCGAGGTCCTCGATCTTGTAGAAGGGGAACGCCTGCTCGAGGATGCCCTTGAGCGTCGGCCCGCCCTGGCCCTGGCCCTGCTTCGGCACCAGGTTGGCGTCGCTCAGCTTGAGCTCGTCTTTGCCGGTCACGACACCGATGCGGTGCTTGATGTCGTCGGCCTTGTCGCGAATCTCGCGGATCTTGTTGGTGATCCAGAACTCGAGGCCGTCGCCGTTTTGGTACGGCAGCTGCGGAATGACCGCTTTCTCGCTGCCGTACTTGAAGACCAGACCGAGATAACCCTGGGCGATCGACGCCTGGTCTTCGTTGGTCTGGTTCACCTCGCCGAACGGCTGCTCTTGCAGGCCGGCTTCTTTGGCCTGCTCGCGCAGCTCGTCCGTGTTCGGCTCGATGATGGTGAACTTGAATTTGCCCTTACCCTCGCGCTCGTACTCCTTGAGCAGATCGGTCAAGTCGTGCACGAACGCGTCCAGCTGGGGCAGGCCCGTCTTGACGTAGGCGTCGACCTGGATCGGCGTCTTGAGCGAGCCGAGCAGGCGTCCGCTGCCCTTGCTCAGCGTGTAGCGCTCGTTACGAGTCGTATCGATGCGCGAGTAAGCCTTGAACGACAGCATGTTGGCCACGACCGCGATCGCGATGATCACGACCAGGTACAGGCCCGTCTGCGTTGCTGCTTTTCGCTTCTGATCTTGCGTAGCCACGGCTCACGCCCACTTTCTGCGCTCGAGCGCGCGGAAGGCCACGACCAGGCACGTGGCCGTTACCGTCAAGAAGAACACCACGTCGCGCGTATCGACCAGGCCGCGCCAGAAGCCGGACAAGCGAGTATCGAACGCGATGAAGTTGAGGAACGTGCCGGCGCCGCCGCCCACGAAGGTCGCCATGCGACCCAGTAGCCAGAGCGCCAGGAGCACGAACACGGTGAGAAAGAACGCGATCGCCTGGCTCTCGGTCAGCGAGCTGATCAAGAGGCCAATCGCGACGGTGGTCGCGCTGAACAGCACGAGCCCGAAGTAGCCGGCGAACACCGGACCAGTGTCGAGCGGGCCGAGGTTCCACGGCCACTTGAACATGGCCAGGGGGTACACGGCCGTCATCAGCACTAGCACCAGCAGCATGCCCAGCGCGCCCAGGTACTTACCCAGGATGACGTCGCTGTCGCGAACCGGCAGCGTGATGAGCATCTCGAGCGTGCCGCTGCGCTTCTCTTCCGCAACCAGGCGCATGGTGATGACCGGCACTACCAAGAAGGCCAGACCGTACGGCGCCAGCTCGAACATGCGCGACACCGTCGCGCGGTCGACCTGCCAGAAACCGCCACCCACCAAGAAAAAGAACGCGCCGAGCACCAAGAAGCTCAGGCAAATCACCACGTAGGCCAGCGGTGAGTCGAAGTACGAACGGAACTCGCGCTTGGCGATAATCAGCATCGGCGACATGGCTCAGCCTTTCCCCGCGGGCTTTGCAGCGCCGGCATCGTCGTCATCATCGTCGTCTTCATCCTCGTCGTCTTCGTCTTCATCCTCATCGTCGTCTTCGTCGTCGCTGACGGCCGTGCCGCCCGCCTTGGCGGTCTTGCGAGGCTCGTCTTCGTCGTCCTCTTCTTCGTCGTCGGCCCAGTCTTCGCCGCGATCCAGGCGCTCGTCGCCACGGGTGAGGTCGCGGAACACGGCGTCCAGGCTCTGCGCGTCTTTGCGCAGCTCCAGCAAGGTCCAGCTCTTGGCCACGATCAGGCGGAAGATCTCGGCGCGCAGGTCGCCGTCGTGCGGGCCAGAGAGCTCGAACTTGTGCGCGCTCTCGTCGGTTGGCAGCTCACGGATGGCCGTGGCGCCGCTGAGCTTGCGCAGCGCTTCGTCCACTTCCTTGGCGCCCGGCGCTTTGGAGCCAGCCTCGGCGTGCTTCTCGTCGATGGTGACGACGTAGCGCACGCGGCCCGTCTTGGAGCGAATCTCGTCCAGCGGGCCGTCGGCCACCACGCGGCCCTTGCTCACGATGATGGCGCGCGCGCAGGCCTCTTCGACCTCGCTCAGGTTGTGGGTCGAGAGCAAGATCGTGCGATCTTTGCCGATCTCTTTGATGTACTTGAGAACCTCGGCCTTCTCGTTCGGGTCCAAGTCGCTGGTCGGCTCGTCCAGAATGAGGATGGGCGGGTCGTGAATGAGCGCCTGGCCCAGGCCGACGCGCTGGCGATAACCGTGCGACAGCGTCGAGATGTCCTTGCCGAGCGATTGCGCGAGGCCGCAGACCTCGATCACCTTCTTGAGGCGGGCCTTGAACTTCGACTCATCCAGCCCGCGGATCTGCGCTGCGAATTGGAGATAGTCATAAACGGTCATGTCCGCGTAGAGCGGTGCGCGCTGCGGCAGGTAGCCGAGACTCTGGCGCACGCCGAGCGGATCATCGAACACGTCGAAGCCCTTCACCTTGGCGGTGCCGTTGGTCGGCGAGGTGAAGCAGGTGAGGATGCGCATCGTCGTCGACTTGCCGGCGCCGTTCGGGCCGAGGAAGCCAACGACCTCGCCCTTCCTCACCTCGAAGCTCACCTTGTCCAGAGCGCGCACTGAGCCGAAGCGCTTCGTCAGCCCAGTCGCTTCAATCATCACGTCGGTAGCCATCAGGCCTCCAAAAAAACACGCCAAACACGGGGGAGAACCCGCGTATTTCTGCGGCAGTTACAGGGTTCGAGCGGCGGCATCCTAGAGAAGTCTCGATCACTGTCAACAGACGCCGGCGTTTAGCTGTCGTCTTCTGACTCGTCCGAGCTCATTCAATAAAGAACGTCGCATCCGCGCGCTAAAACCACGAGATTTGCGAGCTATTCCCGGGGTCGGTCACAAACGGCCGCAAGCTGCCAAAAGAGCGTTGCCCGTCGTGTAGTTTTCCATCGCACCCAAACGCCCCGCACAAAACTCCCACAGCCAAAATTTCGGGCAGAGCGTGGCCTAGCCCCTTGTGTTCCTGGACGGGGGGGTTATGGTTGAAGTGGCACCTCGCCGCCGCGTCCCCCCGCGGTGGGCACCCTACCCCTCCCCCCACCCCCCTAACCCCCACGCCCCTTGGGCGAGGTGCCACTAACCAAACCGCTCGACCCCAAAAACTTGGGGCTCGAGCCGGAACGAAGGCGAGCCGAAAGGTTCGCCTTCGTTGTTTTGTCGGCGTGCGCGCCTCCTGATCTCGCTCTCATCCAGCGTCGCGCTAGTACGTTATGTAAATCCAGTGCCAGGCTGCCTCAGCCTCCATCCACCTACAGAACTCGGCCTTTTCGAGCTGGATACGAAGAAGACACGCGCTCTTTGCGCGGCCGACACGCTCGCTCGCGATGATGGGTCGGTGATGCTGGCCGAAAAGCTTTCGAACCGCGATTCCGAGCTTCCAACGCGACCTCTCAACGCACGACCTCTTCAAAGCTTCGAGTCGGTTCCGACTCAGCGCACTCACCTGATGCTCGTTTCCTTACCGAAGGCGACGCCGCGCGGCCTGGCTTGGGCGCGCCGCGGCGGTGCGCAGTCATTCGACGCCGCGCGCCTCGAGAGCATGTTGCGTTTCGAGCGCCTCAACCTCGGCTGAGCAGCCTCGCTATTTGCTCAGTAGCCGATGGCGTGCAGCGCGTCGGGACCGAGCCGTTCGCAGAGTTGTGCGAGGTACAAGCTGTCGAGTGAGGCACGTGCGTTCGCTAGCTCGAACACAGCGGGTGTGTCGCTGGCAGTCTGCTTGCCGGTGCAGCCGATGCAGTAGTTCTGCGAGCCCGGCGGTTGCTCGACCTTGAAGCTGCCGGCCTTGCCGTTCCAAATCACGCCCCAGCCAATGGCCCAGCCGTGCCCCGAGCCGGCCGTCGCGCGGTTGACGTAGTTAATCTGGTCTTCTTCGGACATGTTGTCCGAGAGCAGCCCCGTGGCCCAGCGCATGTGCGGCTCGGCGCGGTTGTGCGCGCCACTGCCGCTGCAGTTCAGGTACACGTTCGGCCCCGGTACGCGTCCGCCGGTCGCGAAGGTGTACACGTTCGCGCCGATCACTTGCGCGCGTTGAACCAGAGTCTGCGTGCCTTCCAGCGTGATCTCGAGCGGGTAGCCGGCGCTGCCGTCGGCCACGCTGGTGCGCGAGAAAGCGAAATCTTCGATCGTGATGCGCTTGCACGTGGCGCCCACGCGCAGGCTATTGACGGTATTTTCTGCGGTGACGTCGCGCACCCAGGAGTCGGCGGCGGCGTCGATGCTCAGCACCTGGAACTGCGCTTGCGAGATGGCCGTCGAAGTGTCGGGCGCGACCACTCGCAAGTGCTCCACGCCCACCTCCGTGATGCGCCCGGCGAACGAGTAGCGCACCACGTCCGCTCCGGGCGGTGACAGGTACTCGGCGTCGTAGGAGTCGGCGAGCGGCACATCGAGCGCGAGCACGTTGCCGCTGACTTTGGCGACCTGTCGGTCGACGCGTAGCGTGCTGCCCACGGCGAGCCAGGTTTGCGGCTGGCCATCGCGCACCAAGGTGTCCATGCCCATCAGGTGCACCCAAGCCTGCGTGACGGGGCGCTCGACCAGCACCGTGTCGCCCGCTTTGAAGGTGCTGCCGTCGGCCACGTGCAGCTCGCTGCTGCCGGACGGCACGTACGTGTCCGTGATGCCTTGGCTCTGGCCTTCGACTTTCCACGAGCCGCTGCCGGCCACGGTGATCGCCTGGTGGGGATCGCCGGTGAGCTCGAGAAGCGTGCCGGTTTTGGCGTCCGAACCAGCGCCGCGCAGCACGACGCCGCTAGCCTTGATGGTCAGCGTGCCGGCGAGCTGGAAGGTGCCGGCCGCCAGCACGACCGCGCCGCGTGCCCCGCTGGCGAGCGGTAGCGCCGACACGGTGTCGATGGCTTTTTGAATGGCAGCAGTGTCGTCCGCACCGCTCGGAGCCAGCGTGGCTTGTTGGGTGACCTCGGGGAGCTTGATGCCGCCGCCGCGGTAGCCAGCGTGGGAGTAGTCCAGGATGCGATTGTGATGCGCGTCGAGGTCGGCGTACGCGAGCCTGCCGGCGTCGTCGTAGTGCACCCATTGGCTGGTTCCGCCGGTCTTGGTCAGTAGCTCGGCGCAGCTCATGGCGTTCGGCCGGCCAGCGCTGCCACTGCTGCCGGCGCTGCCACTGCTGCCGGCGCTGCTCTCGCCGCTGCTGCCGGCGCTGCCGCCTTGGCTCGTCTGGTTCCCGCCGCTTGCGCCATTGCCAGCGCTGCCCCCACTGGCGCTGCTGCCGCTCAGCGATGCGTTGCCTGCAGCGGGAGATGTCGTCCCTACATCGCCCGACTCGCGCCCCGAACAAGCGCTCGTAGCCCCAGCCCAAGACACGAGCAGCAAGGGCGCACGCCACCAGGAGCGCATGTCGAGTCAGTGTCGCGAAGGCCTCGATTTTGTCAGAGCTTGCGCGCAATTCGTGTCAGGGTGCCGCTTTGAAGGCGACCAGCGCCTGGGCGCTGGGGTTGCAGCTCGTCATGTCCCAGCCGATGCTGCGCATGCCCGTGCTCGCGTTCAGGACGTATCCCGATTTGAAACCGAGCGAGCCGGACTGGTTGGTGTAGGCCTCGACCGGGTTTTGGGGGGTGCCCTTGGGCGTGCCCAGGTACGAGCCGAAGGCCGCAACCGTCGTGACGATGAAGTCGTTTGCCGTGGCGGTGGTGATGGTGTCGTTCGGCCCGTCGCTGGCGCAGTCGTTGCCGGAGCTGCCGCCGGTAGCCTCGACGGTCGTGCTCTGGTCGATGCCGCGTAGCTCGATCACGTTGGCGACTTTGACGTAGTCGCCACCGGTGATCGACACCGTGTACGTGCCCGGCGCCGGCAGGTTCGTGTCCTTGATGTAGTAAACGGCCGCGGTGACGCGCGAGCCGCTCCAAACCTGCTTGGCCAAGGTCATGCTCGCGCCGTTGTAGGTGGCGCCGCTGGTAGCGGAGGCGGATTGGCTGCTGCCGTCCGAGCCGACCGTCACCAGCACGACGCGCCCGCGGCCGGCGGCTGTTGCCAAGGTGTGCGAGATGTCGAGCTTGGTATTGGTGCCGACCAGACCGCTGCTGTTCGAATTCACCAGCGCGCTCGCGCAAGAGCCGGCGATGCAGGCGGGCGTCGCGCCGCTGCACTTGACGCCACAGTTGCCGCAATTGCTGGCCGTGGCGAGGTCCGCTTCGCAGCCATTGTCTGGATTGCTGTCGCAATTCTTGAAGCCGGCGTCACACGTCGGCTTGCAGTCGAAGCTGCCGGGCGCGCCCATGCACGCGGTGCCGCCGTGCTGGTTCGTGCAGGCGTTGCCGCACGAGGCACAATCCGTCTCGTTGCCCAGCGCCGTCTCGCAGCCGTCAGCGGCGCTGCAGTCGGCGTAACCGGCGTCACAGCTGCCCTGCACGCATTTGCCTGCCGGGCACGACGCGGACGCATTGCTGAAACCACAGGCCTTGCCACAGCCACCGCAGTTGGTGAGCGTGTGCAGGTCCGTCTCGCAACCGTTCTTCTTCGTGGGCTCGTCATCGCAATCGTCCCAGCCGTCGGCGCAGCTGGCGATTTCGCAGCTGCCGGTGGCGCAGCTGGCGGTGCCGTGCGCTTTGCTGCAGGCCACGCCGCAGGCGCCGCAGTCGGTCACGGTGGCTAGCGAGGTCTCGCAGCCGTTCTCCGGCTTGCCGTCGCAGTCGTCGTAGCCCAGCGCGCACACCGGCTTACAGCCCGTCGCCGTGCAGGCGGTCGTGCCGTGCTGGTTGCTGCAGCTCTCGCCGCATATCCGGCAGTTCTGCGTCGTGCCGAGCGTGGTCTCGCAGCCGGCGGCGGCCGTGCAATCCGCGAAGCCGGTCAGGCACTTGTCGAGCATGCAGCCTTTGTTTACGCACTTGCCGCTGCCGTTCGGGTAGTAGCAGGCGGTGCCGCAGCCGCCGCAGTTGGCGGGGTCGTTGCTCAGGTTGGTTTCGCAGCCGTCGCCGCCGGGCTGCTTGGCGTCGCCGTTGCAGTCTTCGAGCGGCGCCGTGCAGCTCGAGAGCCCGCACTTGGCGTCGATACAAATCGGGGTACCACCGCTCGCCGGGCACACCTTCGCGCAAATGCCGCAGTTGAGCGCGCTCACGTCGAGGTCCGTTTCGCAGCCGTCGGTCACACCGTTCTTACAGTCGTCGCGACCGTCGTCGCAGGTGATGCCGCATTTGCCGGCCGCGCAGCTAGGCTTGCCGCCGTTGTCGCTGCATTTGTTGTCGCAGCTGCCGCAAGTCACGGGTCGCGACAGGTCCGCTTCGCAGCCGTTCTTGGCGTCGCCGTCGCAGTTGTCGAAGCCAGCGTCGCAGCTGGTGATTTTGCACACGCCGGCGTCGCACTTTTCACCGGCGTGGTCGAGCTCGCACTTCGCTCCGCATGCGCCGCAGTCGCTCATCGAGGTCGCGACCTCGGTTTCGCAGCCGTTCTGTGGGTCGCCGTCGCAATCCAGGTAGCCGGTGGCGCACTGGGGCAAGCACTTGCCGGCCGCGCAGGCGCTCGCGCCGTGCTCGTTCTTGCAGCTCTTGCCACAGGCGCCGCAGTTTTCGGCGTCGTCGTCGAGCGGGGTCTCACAGCCGGTGCTGACACGCGCGTCACAGTCGCCGAAGCCGGTGTCACAAGCGATGCTACAGCCGTCGGCGTCGCAACCCGGAGTCCCGTGCACGCTGCTGCAAGCCGCGCCGCACATGCCGCAGCTCGCTACCTCGCTCAAGCTGGTCTCGCAACCGTTGCTCGGATCCTCATCGCAGTCCGCGCTGCCCTCGTCGCACGTCATCTTCGTGCAGCGCCCGCCGCTACACAGGTCACCGCCACAGTCCTGGCCGCAGCCGCCACAATTTTTGGGATCGCTCTCCGTATCGGTCTCACACGTGTCGCTCGTGTCTCCATCGCACTCCGCGTGACCCACGCCGCACTCCGCTGCCTCACACTTGCCGCTCATGCACGTGTAGGGCGACTCGCACGCCGTGCCACAAGCGCCGCAATTCTCAGCCGACACGGCGGCGTTGTCGCAGACCCCGCCGCAGCACAGCCAGCCCGCCGGACAATTCGCGTCCGCGATGCAGCCATTGGCGCAAATACCATCCGCGCAGCGCACCGTCGCCGGATCCTCGAACTCGAAGTGCGGCACGCTGCAGGCAAATCCGAAAAAACAAACCAAAGCCGCGATCAGCAGCCAGCGCAGCGCCACTCGGAATTGCCGCACGAACATCGACAGACGCTACCGCCGCTGCCCATCGTCAGATTTGCCAAAGCATGTCCAACCAACGTCAGGAGCATGGCCGGTTTTTCAATCGCCACCCTAGCGTCAGCGCTCGACCTCCTCCCGAAACAAATCTCGAGTCGTGCACGGTGTCTCGACAAACCTCAGCGACATCTGCCCCGGGACGCTCGGTAGGTGTCGTCGGTGTGCAGGTAGCCAAGGTCGCAGGGCCCATCGCCCATCGCCGTTGAAGTCTGCCGGCTAGAACATCAGGTCGTCGCGACCATCACCGATCGGGCAAGCAGATTCGGCGGAGCTTGTCGGGGTTGCGCACTTGGTAAATGGCGGTGATGCGGCCGTCGACGATGGCGAGCGCGGTCGTTTGGGGCTGGCCGTCGTCGGCGCGGGTGATGAAGCCGGGCAAGCCGTCGATGATGGCAGGCTCGTAGTAGCTGGCGGTGCGGAAGTTTTCTCTGCGGGCGATGCCGAAGAACAACCGTTCGACCCGGGAAGCGCCGCTCACGGGTTTGGTGGCGGCGGAGCGCTTGCCGCCGCCGTCGGAGTAGACGACGACGTCTTCGGCGAGCAGCTGGCGCAGCGTGGAGAGGTCGCCGGCGCGCGAGGCGACGTAGAAGGCGTGCGCGATGGCGGCGCCATGCTCGGAGGAAACTTGGTAGCGCGGGCGGGCGTCGCGCACGTGCTCGCGGGCGCGTGTGGCGAGCTTGCGGCAGGCGGCGGGCTCGCGCTCCAGAGCGCTGGCGACCTCGTCCAGGCCCATGCCGAAGACGTCGTGCAGCAGGAAGGTGGCGCGCTCGAGCGGGGAGAGGCGCTCGAGCGCGAGCATGAGGCTGAGCGTGATGTCGTCCGAGACCGTTTCCTGCGCGTCGAAGATGGGCTCGGGGAGCCAGGGACCGACGTACGTCTCGCGGCGCCTGCGCGCGGATTTGAGCGCGTCTAGGGCGAGCCGCGAGACGGTGCGAGCCAAGAAAGCGTCGGGTCGGTCCACCTCGGCGTCCACGCGCTGGTAGCGGATGAGCGCCTCTTGCACGATGTCCTCCGCCTCGGCGACGGAGCCGAGCATGCGGTAGGCAAGCCGTACCAGGCGTGGACGGAGCGCGGTGACGCTCGAAGGCTCAAGCTGCGGCATGCGCGTCTTCGACAGCGTGCACGCGCCGGAAGCCCACGGCAACGCGGTTCCAGCCATTGATGGTGACGATGACCATGGTCAGCGCCACGCGTTCTTTCTCGGTGAAGTGCAGCGCGACCTCGGCGTACACGTCGTCGGGAGCTTGCGTCTCGGCGAGCAGGGTAAGCGCTTCGGTCCAGGCCAGGGCGGCGCGCTCGCGCGGCGTGTACAGCGGCGACTCGCGCCAGGCCGGTAGCACGTGCAGGCGCATCTCGGCTTCGCCGGACTTTCGCGCGTGGCTGGCGTGCATATGCAAGCAGAAAGCGCAGCCGTTGATCTGCGAGGCGCGCAGCTTGACGAGGTCCATCAGGCTGCTCTCGAGGCCGCAGCCGGCGATTTTTGCCGAGAGCTCCAGCAGGGGCTTGATGAGCTCCGGGGCGATTTGGTGAGGGTCGAGTCGCTCTTGGATTTGCAGAGATTTGGCCATGTTCTTCTCAAGACGAGGCACGGAGCCCCCAAGTGACATGCGCCACTGCGCCAGCGTCGTTTCGCTCTCACTGAATCCATGGCGGCGGCTCAGCGTCAGAAACTCTCGAGAATCTTGCACTCTGCTGGGTTATGACTAAGGTCTTAGGCGTGCAATTTCTGCCGACGCACTGTCGCTATTGCGGAGCCATCAGTCTCGTTCGGCGCGTGGCGTTGAGCGATTCTTCGGCGGCGTGTGGGTGCGGTGGTCAGGCCTTCGTGGTGCCCGGGCCCCGCTTCGCCGAGCACGAGGTCGCTCTGTTCGATTGGCTGGTGAAGGTGGCGCGCTATGCGCAGCTGCGCCCGGCCGAGGCCCAGCGCGTCTGCATCGAGATCGAAGCGGGCCTGTCCAGCGCGGACCAGCCTGGCACCTATGAGCGGCTGATCCGCCGCTTCCCGTCACTCGAGCAGCTTTCGCCTCAATTGGCGGAGTCGCCCGCCCGTCAGGCGCGCGCTCTGCGCATGCTGGAGACGATCCTCAACGCGCTGTCCATCCCGGGCAAGTCGTTGTCGCTCTCCACCGCTCCGGTTGCTCACCGCCGCGAAGCCTGAGCTTTCAGGTAGGGGCGTGCCTGAGCTTGGCGCGCAACTCTTGGAAGAACGGCGTCGTGACGTGCAAATCGTTGTGCACACGGTGCACGCCGGCAACGTGCTTGGCGACCTCGCCGACCGCGTGCTTCATGGTGCGCGTCGCGATTTCGCCGTTCAGGTAGACGATCCCTGCCTCGACCTCGACCTGCGAGGCATCGAATCCGCGACCTTCGGCCAGTCGTTCCCGGATCACGGAAGCGATGTGGTCGTCGTGCCAGGTGTCCGGTACCGGACGCCAGGGGCCTTCGGTGGGGCCTCCGCCGGCGTAGCCGCCAATGATGCCGCCTTGGCCGCTGCCGCTGTAGCCTGCGCTGCCACCAAATCCGGCGTAGCCGGGGCCAGCGAAGCCATGGGGCGTGTCGGTGTTGTTTGCTTGAGGCTTGTTTGCCATGTCGCGCCTCTTTCTGCCTCGCTCAACGCGAGGCCTGCTTGGGTTGTCCTTGTTCGTTGCCGTCCTTGTCGTGGCCGCTGCGCGCGTCGTGGCCCGAATGCGAGCGCTGGGAGCTCTCCTGGCCAGGAGTGCCGCCCTGTCGTGGCTTTTGTTCTTCTGGCTGGGGCGTCGCTTGTTGCTGCGGTGCGGCGCCCGGCTTCCGCGGTGCTTGGTGTTGCATACCGGGTGGATAAGCAACGTGCGTGCCGCTTCAGAATTTGTAGCCGGTCACCAGCGTTTGGGCCAAAAGGCCCCAACCGTCGATCGCCACGAACAGCAGCAGCTTGAAGGGCAAGCTGACCTGCGTCGGCGTGAGCATTTGCATGCCGAGGGCGAGCAGCACGTTGGCCACCACCAAATCGATCACCAGAAACGGCAGGTAGATCGCGAAGCCGAGCGCGAAGGCGGCCAGCAGCTCCGTCACCACGAACGCCGGGATCACCACCGTCAAGTCGTCGCGAGCCACGCGATCGCGCTCGGCGGCAGGGCGCGCAGCGCGAGCAATCTCGAAGAATCGCGTGCGCTCGCGCTCGGACGCGTTCTTGGTCAAAAAGGAAGCGATGGGCTCTTTGGCGGCGGCGCTCACCTTGACCAGCCACTCGGCGGTGTCGGTTTGAGCGCCTGGCTCCAACAGCGGTGCCATGCGATCGCCCAGCCGCGAGCCGAGCGGCGCCATCGCGAGCAGCGTGAGTGCCCCGGCAAACGCCAAGATCACGGTGCTCGAGGGCACGTTTTGGGCGCCGATCGCGCCGCGCACGATTTGCAGCACGGTCGAGATCTTCACGAACGCGGTGAGCGTCATGAACGCGAACGGCAGCAGCGTCGCGATTCCCAGCGCGAAGATCAGCGTGACCGGGCGCGCGAAGAGATCCGGTGCGGCGACGGCGTTCACGGTGCTTCGTCCTTCTTGACGTGCACGCCGACGGCGCGCTTGAGAACCTCACTGAAGCGTTGCGGCTCCAGCGCTTCGGCTTCGGGTAGCTCTTCGCGCGGCATTTCGCCTAGCTTGACCAGCGCGCTCTCGGAGCCCGCCACGACGTAGACCAGCTTGCCGACTCGCACCAAATAGACGGCGCGACGCCCTTCGAGCGGTAGCCGCGCCAGCAGCTCCAGCGGGCCGCCCGGCTTGCCCACGCCGACGCGCCGCAGCGCGCTCAAGAGCACGACCGACAGCGCCACGATGCCCAGCAACGTGACCAGCGTTTCCACCACGTACCGCGAGAGCGGCGTCATTGCGGGGCGGAGACTACACGCTGCGGTGGTCTCAGAAAACCGCACTGGTTAGGTAACAAGTTAAGCGAGGCAGTAGGTGCTAAATCAGTGAAGGAATTGGCTGATTCAGGCATCTTCATAGGGCGGGCAAATCCTGACCCAGCATCTTGCCCAGCGCCCAGTACTTGGACCAGTGCCCAGAGGACGCGATGACCGACAAGACTACGTACGCCCCCAGCTTTCGTCTCGATGGCAAAGTCGCCCTGGTGACGGGCGCCAGCCGCGGCATCGGTTTCGGCCTGGCGCGGGCGCTGGCCGAGGTGGGGGCGAAGGTCGCCGTCAGCGCGCGTGACGAAAAGGCGCTGGCCGATTTGGCGACCACGATTCCCGGCTCGCTCATCGTGCCGATGGACATGACGAGCGTGGCCTCGATTCAAGAGGGCGTGGCCCGCGTCGAAAAGCATTTTGGCCGGCTCGATATTTTGGTGAACAACGCCGGCCTGGGCGCCAACCACCCCGCGCTCGAGGTGACCGAAAAAGACTGGGACGAGCTCATGGATGTGAACCTCAAGGGCTTGTTCTTCTGCGCGCAAGCGGCGGCGCGCGGCATGGTCGCGCGTGGCTACGGACGCATCGTGAACATGAGCTCGCAAGCGGCCGTGGTCGGCATCGTCGACCACGCCGTGTACTGCGCCAGCAAAGGCGGCGTGAACCAGCTGACACGTGTGATGGCGCTCGAGTGGTCCAAGCTGGGCGTTACTGTCAACGCCGTCGGCCCGACCTTCATTTACACGCCGGGCACGGCTGAGCGGCTCGACAACCCCGCCTACCGCGAGAACGTGCTCCAGCGTATCCCCGCCAACAAGATCGGCGATATCTCGGACGTCGCCGGCGCCGTGATTTACCTGGCTTCGGACGCGGCCAAGCTCGTGAGCGGTACGTGCTTGCTCGTAGACGGCGGTTGGACCGCGCAGTAGGTATCGGGCCGGCCAAAGCCGCCGTGCTAAGATTCCAAGCACATGGTCCAAGCCGGCCGGCTGCATCGCTACACCTACGCCGACTACGTCGCTCTCGAGGAATCGAGCACGACGAAGCACGAGTACTTTCAGGGTGCGATCTACGCGATGGCGGGTGGGTCGGAAGACCATCCCGCGCTTTCGGCCGAGATGCTGCGAGTGCTCGGAAATGCGCTGGGCGACCGGCCATGTCGCGCGCATACATCTGATCTACGCATTTACATCGAGGCGAGCGGTATGGCGACGTTTCCCGATGGCGCCGTGATCTGCGGCAAGCTCGAGCAGCATGCGGCCAGTCCCCGAGCGACGGCGCTCAATCGCGAGCGCCGTCTGACCTTGCACTATCGGGCCGAGAGCGGCGCTTGGGAAACGCGAGTCGCAATCGCTGGGGGCAAGCTTGCCTCGTCCAGCTTGCCAGTCGAGCTGGTGACGGACGACATCTACCGCGCCAGCTCGATTTGATTCACCGTCCGCAGCAGGCGGGCGCCACCCGGCCTTCGCCGGCGCCCCGCGTTCATGGCGTGCTGGGTGTCACCGGCGCAGCGTCAACACAGCTCACCCGCTTTCTTTAGCCTAACTAGGCAGCGGGACTTTTCGCTGCCACGGGAGGGGAGCTGCCGTTGCCGGGCGGTCCCACGGCGGGTTTGGGAGCGCCAGCCTCTTTTAGTCGGCGCGCGGCCTGCACCATGTGCACGACTTGGTCGAGGATGACGGCGACGAGAATCACGGCGCCGACGATGATCCAGTTCCAGTTCGGGTTCAGGCGCCAGATACGACGGATGCCGTCCGGGTCCGTGTATTGGACCTGGAACATGTTGATGCCGTTGTCGATGACTCGCATCATCGAAGCGCCGATCAAGATGCCGAAGATCGTGCCTTCGCCGCCTCGCAGCGAGCAACCGCCGAGCACGGCCGCCGCGATCGCGTAAAGCTCGTAGGCGACACCGACCTGCTGCGACATCTGTCCGATATAAGCGGCGTAGCACACGCCCGCGATACCGGCGGTACCGGCCGAGATGACGTACGTCAGCAGCTCGACCCGGTTCACGTTGATGCCGGAGTAGCGCGCGGCATCGCGGTTACCGCCGATAGCGTAGATGTAGCGGCCCAGCACCGTGTAGTGCAGCACGTAAGCGCCCAGCGCCGCGACGCCCGCGAAAATCACCGTGGGCCAGCCGAGCAGCGGATCCCGGCCGAGGTGCAACAGACCTCCGCTCGACAAGTTGAGCAGCGGGGAGTCGCCCATGCTGATCACGCCACCTTCGACGATCGTTTGCGAGACGCCGCGCAAGAGCAACATGCCGCCCAGCGTGACGATGAACGGCTGCAGCTTGAGTCGCGTGATGAGCAGGCCCTGCAAGACGCCCACGATGACGGCGCACAGCAGCGCAACCGTGATGCCGACCCACAACGGATAGCCGAGGCCGCCCGTCTGGGTGGACGAGAGCCGCGCGATGATCACACCCGTGAGACCGACTACGGAGCCGATCGACAGGTCGATACCGCCGGTGATGATCACGAAGGCGATGCCGATCGCGAAAATCCCGAGCATGGACACCTGGCGCGTGGTGTTCACGATGTTCGACGCGCCCAGAAAGTCCGAGTTCGAGATGAAAAGCGCGATGCACATCAGCACCAGCGCCGCCAGCATTCCAAGCTCACGCCTCATGACAGTGCCACGTTACTTTCCCCGTTGGCCTTGGGCGAGAGGGAGCCCTTGGCCTCAGGATTGCCGGTCATCAAATCTGCGATCGCGAGCTGCGTCAGCTCGTTTCGCTCCAAAATGCCCTTGAGCTTTCGCTCGTGCATCACGACCACGCGGTCGCTCATACCGATCGTCTCTTCCATATCGCTCGAGACCATCAAAATCGTGATGCCCTGGTCGGCCAGGTCCGCCATGTGCCGGTAGATTTCGGCCTTGGCGCCGACGTCGATACCGCGCGTGGGCTCATCCAAGATCAGGATCTTGGGCTGCATGGCCAGCCACTTGGCCAGCACGACCTTTTGCTGATTGCCGCCCGACAGGTTGACCACCGCTTGCTTGATGCTCGGGGTCTTGGTGCGCATGCGCTTCACGCCCTCTTCCGCGACTTCGCTCTCGGTCTTGCGATTCAGCCAACCAAGAGCCGAGTAGCTCGAGACGTTGGGCAAAGACGTGTTCTGCGCCACGCTCATCGGCAAGACCAAGCCGTGGCGCTTGCGATCTTCCGGCGCCAGGTACACGCCCGCTTCGATGGCGTCGCGCGGCTGTTCGGGCTTGTAGTCCTTACCGTCCAGCTTCATGTGACCGGACAGGGCGGGGGTGACACCGAAGATCGCCTCCATCAGCTCGGTGCGGCCAGCGCCGATCAGCCCAGCGAAGCCGAGGATTTCGCCCTTGCGCGCGGTGAAGCTGGCGCGAGCGGGCGTGCCGGGGACGAGCAAGTCATTCACCTCGAGCATCACCTCGGTCGAGGTGCGCTCGCGCTTTTGGGGGAAGTATTGGTTGCTGAGCTCGCGGCCGACCATCAACGCCACGACCTTGTCGTGCGTCGCTTCGGCTCGCGTCAGGTCGCCCACGTAACGGCCGTCGCGCAAGACGCTGATGCGATCGGACAGATCCATCACCTCTTGCATGCGGTGCGAGATGTAGATGATGCCGATGCCTTCGGACTTCAGCTGGCGGATGATCCTGAACAGCTGCTCCGACTCGGCGCTGGCCAGCGACGAGGTCGGCTCGTCCATGATGATGATGCGAGCCTGGACGGAGAGCGCCTTGGCGATCTCGACCATCTGCATCTGGCCAGCCGTGAGCCGCGACACCGGAGTGGTGACTGGCATCTTGAGGCCGACGCGCGCGATCAGCTCGGCCGCGCGCGCGTTCATCTTCGGGCGATTGAGCGGACCGAACAGCCCCCCTTTCGCGCCCTCGTTACCCAAGAAGATGTTGGAGGTGATGTCGAGGTTCGGCGCCAGCATCAGCTCTTGATGAATGAGCGCGATGCCCGAGGCCTTCGAGTCTTTGACTCCGCCAAACGTGACGGGCTTGCCGTCGATCTCGATCTCGCCCTCGTCGGGCGGCTGCACGCCGCCCAGGATCTTCATCAGCGTGCTTTTACCGGCGCCGTTCTCACCCATCAGCGCCAGCACCTCGCCCGCCCGGAGCGAGAGCGAAACGCCCTGCAAGGCCACCACGCCGGGGAAGCGTTTGGTGATGCCTCGCATCTTCAGCAAAAGGGGCTTTTCGCTTTGTGGCTCGCTCATGGACGGGGACGGTGCGCTTTCTCGCTGGGGGTAACGCCGGAGGCGGTGCTTACTGCACCGACTTCTTCATCTCGGTCAGCTCGGCCTTGAAGGCCTCGACGTTGGCCTTGTCGATCACGGTGACACCGGTGTCGATGATGCCGGGCGTCGGCAGCGCCGCGATGGCCTTTTTGGTCTCGGCGTTCTTGAGCGCCAGGTCGTGCATCCACTTGGCGGAGAGGTAGCCGAACTGGAACGGCTTCTGCACCACGGTGGCCTCGATCGTGCCGCTCTTGATGGCGTCGAGCGTCGCGTCGTCCTCGTCGAACACGGCCGCTTTGACCTTGCCCTGCTTGCCGAGGCCCTCGATGGCGGCCGCAATGGCGGGGCCGTTGTAGTTCCACAAGCCGACCACCAGGTTCAGATCTTTGTGAGCGTTGATGATGTCTTCGACGTTCGAGCGAGCCTTGGCGCGGTCGGTGTTGTCCTCGCGCTTGTCGACGATCTCGATCTTGTGGTCTTTGATGGCGGCTTCGATACCGGCCAGGCGCTGCGAGGCGTTGTCGGCCGAGAGGGTACCGACGAACACGGCGATCTTGCCGCCGTCCGGCAAAATCTTGGCGATGCGCTCGCCCAGGGCCTTACCGGCCTCGAAGTTGTTGGTGCCGATGTACAGCAGGCGCTTGGACTTGTCGGCGTCCGAGTCGAAGGTGATGAGGTTCGTCTTCTCGGCGACCTCGTTCAGGACGCGCAGCTGGTCTTTCGGGGCGATCACGCTGACCGCGACGGCGTCGTAGCCCTGGCTCGCCAGGTTCTGCAGAATCTGGTTCTGATCCTCGGGCGTGCCGTTGGGCGGCATCTTCATATCGACCTGGATCTTCGCTTCTTTCTCGTACTTGCGCAGACCCGCTTCGGCGATCTTCCAGAACTGGCTGGGATTGTTGGTCACGAAGGCGAGCTTGACGATCTTGGCTTCGGCGGCCCCCGGACCGCCCGAGGATGCGGCCGCTGCGCCGCCCTTTTTGTCGTTGTTGCAGCCGAGCGCGAGGAGCATCGGCAGCGCCAGGAGCGCCAGACCCAGTTTTCGCTTTACGTTGTTCATGTCGCCACAATCCTCGGGTTTTTCAGTTAGGACAAGGTGACCGCCGAGAGCTGACGCGGATCGTCTTTCTGCGGTTCACGTTCTTCGATCCTCGGGTTGGGTCATCCCCAAAGTCTCGGGAAGGGCCCAAAGTCGGTCACTCGTTTGTGAGCTGCGTGCTGATCGGTCTCGGAAGAGCTGGTAGCCGGCCCTTCAGGGCTGTTCATGGCTGGAGCGCGCTCGCGCCAACCACAATTCGCGTGAACGCGGCGCCACCAAAGGCAAGACGGTTTATCAAGTTGTCAGCTGGCCACTTTTGCTGACAAAACAACCACTTGCAGCCTATCAGTGATAGCCACTATTCGCCAGACAGAAAGCTCGCACTGGGCCACTAAATGCCTGCACACGCGCCTATTTTTGCCCTGAAGCTGCTACTTCACAGCAAGATTATCGCCGCGCAGCGTCAGAGTTAGCGGGCGTGGATGCGCTACTTACTGGTGGGAGCGGCGGGCGTGCTCGAGGGAGCCGGAGCGGCGCTTGGCGGAGGCGTCGAACTAGCCGGCGCGCCAGCTGGTGAGGTGACTGCTTCGCCCGGCGCGGAGCCTGGCGTGGCGGGTGTCGGAACGGCGGCGGGGCCGCAGTCACAAGCGCCGAAGCCGCTCCCGTCAGGTAGGCAGGCCTGTCCGCCTTTGCACGCACCGGCACCGATGCACTCACGCGTCTGCCCGGCGCTGCAGAGCTTGGGGGTCGGCTTGGCGTAAGCCTTCGGCTCGGGGGAAGGTTCGTCTTTGCCCGTGCCGACCGAGAGCAATACATCGGCGCCGCCGTCGTTGCACACGAGGTGAAGTCGACTGGTGTGGTACGCGCGCTCGAAGGGCGGTGCGTCCCGGAGCCGAGTCTCGCTCGTGCCCTCGAGGATGCGGTAGCGCTGGTTGGGGCAGCGGTCCTGCACTCGACGAACGCACTCGTCCATCCCCAGCTCACACTGAAACGCCCAGCTGCCGTCTTTCAGGTGCTGCGATTGGACCTCGCTGGCCCCACAACCGACGAGCAGGAAGAGGCCGATGCAGGACGACTTGCGCATGGGAGCGATATGCCAGAGCTAGCGCGCCGCTGCACGCTCAGAAAGTAGCGGTAACGCCCGCGTTGAAGACGTTCACCTTCTGACTTTCGCCGTTGTACCACCTGTACGTGCCGTTCATGAAGTCGACGTCCAGGTGAAAGCTCTCGTCGACGTGATAGACGACGCCTGCCGAAATGCCGGTCTGGGTCTTGAGCGCGCTCAGTAGCATCGCGGCCGCCTTGTCGGCCGGCAACAGCAAGTTCTGCGTTTGCCCCACACCAGCGTTGATGTCCACCGCGCCCAGGACGACCTGCGCCATGCCGACGAAGCCGCGCTGACTGCGGAGCTCGTTCGTCTTCTCCATGGAAACGTTCGGCGTGCCGTCCGGATTGAGCGTGGTGACCGTGCGCATGGTCGAGCTGCTCGCGATCGCGGGGTTCACGTCGAAGGCGTGGTTGATGCCAGCACCTTTACCAACGAAACCACCGGCTCCGAGATGCACAGGACCAAACTCCGCGCGAGCGCCGAAGGTTGCCGCCCAAAACGTCGCGGAATACTTGGTGTTGGCCAGATTGACGCTCTGAAAACCAGCGCTTCCGAACACGTGGAGCGCCGTGGTGCCTTGGCGAAGATCGTAGGCCAGCTCAGCCTCGGGCCTCACCGAGCGGCTCGTGTTCCAACCTGACGATGGGTAGATCACCGGATCGAACACACCGAGGGCCAGCTTGATCCCCGCGAGGCTGGGTGTCGTGTAGGCGAGACCAGCCGCGTAGCTGCTGGAAAGCACGCCGAATCCCGTCATACCACCCATCGGTCCCGCGGCCGTGAGGTCGCCGGTCACCGGATCCAGGCCGTTTCTGCGAACCGTTGGGAAGCCGGCGCCATAGCCGTGCAGGTAGAGCGAGTCCATCTCGGTCAACCCGCGACCGACCAAGCCCATGAAGCGGCCCCCGTCGAGCTGGCCCCAATCGCTCTCCAGTCGGAGGAAGCCCTCGCGAAAGTCGGCGCTCACGCCGTTGTCTCGACCTCCGTTGGCGGGGTCGTAAATGCTCGCTGATTTGATGTCGTCGGACTCGATCGTTCCCCACACCGACATCTGGCCCGTCAGTTTGAGTCGATCGCCGAAGCGCTTGTGGACTCCGACAGTGAGGATGTTGGGGTAGTAGCCGCTGCGCATGCGCATCTTGCTGATCCGACCTTGCTTGTTCGGGATCGGCATGCCCATGTCGTCGTAGTCGAGGATCGCGTCGCGTGGGGGATCCGAGGCGTCGAGACCACCGCCCGGCTCGATTTTGCTGCCCGCCACCTTGGGCACCGGGTAGGCATCCCCGGTGGCATAGCTGAAGAACGCGCTCGCGCGACCGGCAACGTAGGCGTCCCACGTGTCACCTTTGGCGATCGTCACTTCGGCCGCCGCCGGAAGGGTGAACACCAAGAAACACGTTGCGGAAGCCAAGCCGACTGCCGATCGCAACCGATTGCCTGGTTTGTGCTTGAGGGTCACGCTGCGCACCTTTCGCGGGAGGACAAGACCGCAGCTCACCAGGTCAGAGTTACGCCGGCGTTGATGTAGTTGACGTCTTCCTTCGCGCCGCCATACCAGCGGAACATGGCGCGCAGGTAATCCACGTCGAGGTGAAGGCTCTCGTTGACGTGATAAACGACGCCCGCCGAGATACCGGTCTGGGTTCGGATGGGATGGTCGTTCATGTGCTCAGGCGCCGAATCGAGCGCTTCGAGCTTGATGTTCGATTGGCCGAACGCAGCGTTCAGATCGACGCTCTTGAGCACGTATTGTGCGAACACCGAGTATCCGTAGGCGGTGCGGAAGGGTAGACCAGCGCCAGGCGTGTCGGCTTCCGAGCCCTCGAGCGCGTAGTAGAGACCGAGGCCTTTTCCGTAGTGTCCACCAGCGCCCAGGTGAAAGTTACCGACCTCCGTTCGGAAGCCTCCGCCGAGGCCCCGGACGGTCTCGTCCTTATTGCCGGAGTAGACCTTTTGGTAGGCACCATTGAGGTACAAATGCAGCTTGAAGAAGCTGTCGGCCTGCCCCATGTCGAAGGTGGTTTCGTCTTCGATACGGACGCTGCGCGTCGACTCCCAGGAACCCGGCAAGTTGACCGGATCGAAGACACCGACAGCCGTCTTCAAACCGCCAAAGCTCGGGGTCGTGTACATCATGCCGGGCGAGAAGCTCGTGGCCAACACGCCGAAGCCGATTAGGCCCGCCGTGGGGCCTGTGGAGTAGGTGCCACCACCGCCCCAGAAGCCAACACCGTAACCGTGGCCGTACAGAAAGTCTGTCTCGGTGATGCCGCGTGAAAACAGGCTATTGAAGCGGCCCGCGGTGAAGGTACCCCAGCCACCGGCCGCCTCGAGGTATCCCTCACGAAAGTCCGTCTGAACGTTGAGAAACTTGCGTTGTGCGTTCGTCTCGATGGTGCCCCAGAGCGAGAGCTGCGCGCGCAAGGTGGTATCGCCGCCCATCTTTCTTCGCACGCCGACCGTGAGCACGTTGGGCACGAAGCCGCTGTGCATGCGCATCTTGCTAATGGTGCCTTGCTGGCTCGGGTCCGGATTGCCCATCGCGTCCAGCTTGGGGATGATGTCGGTGGAGGCGTCCAGGCCACCGCCTTTGAGGCTGCCGCTCGGCTTGGCATCGCCGAACGCATAACCGAAGAACACGTCGACGCGACCGGAGGTGTAGACCTCCCAGGGATCGCTCTTGACCAACGTGACTTCGGCTGCTGCCGGGCGCGGAGCCAGCAGCGTGCCAGCAACGAGGGCCAGCGCCACCGCTGCGGGCTTTCCAAAGGCCCCAAATGCATTCGTTGATCTCACGGATACACAACCTTTCGCTCGGAGCAGCAACTCATCGGGCCAACGGCGAGCACCAGATCGGGGATGCTCGACATCGCTACCTCGCAGCAGCGACGGGAACTCAAAGTCAGTGCGCGCAACCTACTAAAAGGTCATCGCCACTGAGAAGGTAAAAATTGCCTACACAACTCCCGAAACAACTCGGGCCAGGAGGGGCGGCAGACGCACTCCCGGCCCGAGTCTTCAACTTCAGTTCGCTAAGCTGACGCAGCGATCAGAAGTAGTCTTTTTTCACGTCGTCGGTGGTCGGCTCGATCGAGATGATGGTGAGGTGACCAGCTTGCGCGTGCCACGGCTGCATCAGGTTCTGCTCAGCCGGGTAGCCGGCGACGAGCTGCGAGGTGTCCTTGACCATGCCGTCGATCGGGTCTTGATACTTGGACGGGATCTTCAAGCCGTCGTCGCCGCCAGGCAGCTTGCGGGGCGAGGGGCAGGAGTCGCCGTCCACGTGGGCGGCACCGCAATTGTCGATGGCGTGGCAGTTGTTGTCTTGTACCAAGTGCTCGATGTGGCCGCCGCCGACGATCACGATCGATTTCTGGTAGCTGGCGAGGAACGTGAAGTGATCTTCCCAGCCGTTCAGCTCGGGGGCGGAGTTCATGTAGTAGTGCCGTGCCTCGGCGCCCTTGTCGTCGAACACCGTGAGCTTGACCACGTTGTAGTGAGTGATCGGCGACTCACCGTCGCGATAGAACATGTCTAGCGGAGTGTTGTGCGGATCGTTTTCGACGACGGCCTTATCGCGATGGCCGTTGTTGTAGACTTTGGCTTCGGTCACGGCGTTGAACTTGAACGTGACCTTGTAGTGCTGTCCGGGGACACCACCGATCGGGAACTTCTCGGTGGTACGGGCGCCCTTTTCTTCAGAGCCCTGTCCGTCTTTCGCGTTGCACGTGTTGGCGTTCGTGATGCAGTCGTTGGCCGACTTCTGCGCGCAGCCCGTAACCCACCACGAGTCGCGCCAACCGGGATTGCCGTAGCTGCTCATCGTGCCCGCCACGGTCTTCAGGCAGTCTTCGCTCTTCGAGTCCGTCGCGCAGGGATCGGCGCTCCCACCACCAGAACCGCCAGAACCACCGGCCGTGCCGGTCCCGCCAGAACCGCCGGAACCACCAGCCGTGCCGGTTCCGCCGCTGCTGCCACCGGTTCCAGAACCAGCCGTGGTGCCGGTGCCGGCGGTGCTGCTGGTGCCGGCGGTGGAGGTGCTGCCGCCCGTGCTGGTAGTGCCCGCGGTCGAGCTGGTGCCGGCCGTGGTGCTCGACGTGCCACCACTGCCGCCCGTTGCGGTCGTGGTCGTGTCTTCAGGGGCGCAGCCATAGGCGAGCGCCAAAGCACCGATTAGGGGAGCGGCAAGCGCAACGGTTCTAAGGGAAATAGTTTTCATGAGACTCCTCGCGAATTGTTCGTGCCCCTAAACGGCCGCTGTTGGCCGCATCCTGGAAACAGATTGTATTTGCTAAGGGTGAGCTAGTCAATTGCAGAACGTGACTACGACAACAGAAGTAGTGATGACTACTTCGTGGTGTCGAGCGCGCGTCGCTTGCTGAACATCACGAGCGCAACGCGACAAGCACAGCGATTTGCTGGGCGTGACTGCGAGGTGCGCGATCCGTTCCATTGCGACTCTTTCAGTGTGCCGTTGTGGTTTGCGCCTTCCATGCAATGAGTGCCGCGAGGGGCTCACGCCATCTCGCAGGCGCACAACAAGCTGTCGGGCAAATGCCAAGGGCACCGTGGCAACGCGATCTGTCTCGCCGCTCCTCGCAGGTGAACAAGGCCATCTTTTTTGCTGAATTTCCGAGAATCCGCCGGTGCTTGCTGCCTACATTTCAGGGTGCGAGCTCGCGCGGAAATCCTTCCCAAAAATCGGTCTACTGACTGCCTTGCAGGCACCGGCACTACATCCACCGACCTCGGTGGTGCTTCGCGCATACTCGGATCAAATCGAGACGCGACACGACCCGGAGCTCTCGAATCGGTATGCTGACTACTTCGGGCCAGTCAGGATCCCGATGAATTGCTGTACGCGGACCGCTTACAGCTTCTTGTCTCCGTGCGGTCACCCCGCCCGCCGGGAGCACTGAGCTAAGCAGTCTCGAGGGGCTCACCTCGTGTGACATTTGCTGTCTCGTGCAGCGGAGGCGTGGCGGTGCAGTGACGCACAGCGCACGCTAGCCGGGTGCTTCGGCGTCTGGCGATCGCGTTTGGGGCCCTGCTGTTGGGGGCGACCGGCACCTGGAAGGTGTTCGTCGCAGAGTACTTCGGGCGAGTCGATCTCGAGAGCTGGGCCGCCGAGCACCCGAGCCCGCCCGCGCCGCGCGTCGAAGCTGGCCCGCATCGCGTCGAGCTGGTGAGCACCCGCCGGGTCGTGCCGAGCGAAGGCCTGGACGCCAAAAATCAGCTGCAAACAGCGAACAACAACCTGGATGTCGTGCGGCACCAAGGCCGCGTCTACCTCGCGTGGCGTTCTGCACCGAGCCACTTCGCGAGCGCCGACGTCGTGATGAACGTTGCCAGCAGCGAAGACGAAAAGACCTGGCGCTACGAGACCAGCTTCAAGCTCGGGCGTGATCTGCGCGAGCCGCGCTTTCTATCGCTGGGCGACAAGCTGCTGCTCTACGTCGCGCGGCTGGGCGACAACCCGTTCGACTTCGAGCCGCAAGGCTTGTCGGTGAGCGAACGTTCGCCCGACGGAGCCTGGAGCAAGCTCGAGCCGACCGGACCGAAAGGCGCCATTGCCTGGCGCGTCAAGCCGTACCAGGGCGAAGGCTTGATGGTGCTCTACCGCGGTGGCGAGAACCTGTACTCGTTCAACGGCGAGCCCATGACGGTCGAGCTCTGGCGCTCCGCCGATGGGCGAGCTTGGCGCCCCTTCTCCGAGCACGGCGCCGAGGTGCTCTCCGGCGGCGGCAGCGAAACCGACTTCGTCATCGACGGCGCTTCAAAAACGCTGTTCGCCGTCGTGCGCAACGAAGCCGGCGACGCCTCCGGGGCCGGCTCCAAGCTCTGTCGCGGCAACGGCGAAACACTCGGCGATTGGACCTGCAAGACCGACGTTCGCAAGTACGATTCGCCCCTCATCTTCGAGCACGACGGCGAAATCTACGTCGTCGGTCGCCGCAACCTCAGCGGCGACGGCCGCTACGCCATCGCCACGCACAGCGGCTCCCTCGGCACCATCCAAAACGAGCTCGCCTACATCACCACCGCCAAACGTTGCTCCCTCTGGCGCTGGAACCAACGAGACGACCACCTCGCGTTCGTCCTCGACCTCCCCTCCCGCGGCGACACCTGCTTCCCGTCCCAGCTCGACACCTCGGATCCTACTCACGTCGTCATCTACGACTACAGCTCCGACATCAACGGCCCCGAGCTCCCGTGGAGCGCGGGCCAGCGTCGCGAGACGTACGTCTATCGCCACGAGCTGGTGTTTACCCGCAGCGAACCTTAGGCTGCAGTAGCCAGTCGCAAATCGCGCACCGCCTCCCCGGTAGCGGGCGCTCATGAACCCGCGGAGGTGATGAGGCCGCGCCGGCGGATTTCGAGCAGCCAACGTAAGCTGGCTTACATTTGTAATCTAGCTTACAAATGTTGACTCACGGGAAGAGGTACCGGGGACTATCCAGACCCGTGCGCGGCTGGCACGGGTCTCACTCCGGTCTGGCGGTGGCGTCGTCTTGGATAGGCAGGTCAGCCGGGATACCAAACGACGCGGGGATCTTCGGGCGCGCGTTTGTAGTCGAATGCGGAGTCCGTCAACTTCGCCAAGTCGTATTCTGGGCGCCAGTTGAGGATGAATTTGGCTTTGGTGTTGTCGAGCCAGGTGGAGCGGTAGGGGGTTTTGATGGGCACGCCTTCGAGACCGCGCGTTTTCTTGAGGTAGGCGGCGAGCTCGGCGTAGTCGACGGGCTCGTTCATGCAAACGTTGAAGGTTTGCTGTTTGGCTTTGGGGTTGTCGACGGCGGCGCTGATGGCGCTGATCAGGTCGTCGACGTGGACGAAGTTGCGTTTTACGGGGAGGCCGTCGGGGTCGAGCATGACGGGGACGGCGCCGCTCTTCACGTAGCTGTCCGCCTCGGATTTGGTGACGAGGTCGCGCCAGCGAGGGCCGCCGAAGACGTCGTCGCCGAAGGAGAGTTGGTATTTGAAGTCGTCCTTCTCCATGATCCACGGCGCGCGGAGGCAGCAGCCGTTGAGGCCGTATTGGATGTAGTACTGCTCGAGCATGACCTCTTCGAGCACTTTGGAGAGCGCGTAACACCCGGGGTAGGCGCTGTGCTTTTGCTGTTCGGTCACAGGCACCGGGTGCGCGTAGAAGAAATGGCCCATGCCCGCGTCGCCGCCCACGAGCAGGAATTGCTTGAAGGTGCTGGAGGTGCGCGCCGCCTCGAGCAGCCAAAACATGCCCTTCACGGCCACGTCCATGATGCTTTCGGGCGTTTCTTTGCTGGTGGCCAGGTGCAGCAGGTGCGTCACGCCGGACATCGCTTCGTCGACCACGCCGCGCTGCTCGATCGAGCCCGAAACCACCTCGAGCCGCGGCCCAGCCGGCAACTTGCGGTTGTGGCACAGCGCCCGCACCGTGAAGGCCTCGAAGCGGGGATCGGCCAAAAAGCGTCGAATGAAGACCTGGCCGACCTTGCCGGCGGCGCCGGTGACCAGGATGCGCTGCGATGTCATTGCCCGTTAATGATTCTTACCACCCCGCTCCTTGCGCAAAGCTGCACTCCGGATGAAATCGCCATGGTTTCGCACGGTTCTGATGGGTTAGGGGAGGCCTGGTTAGCGCGCCCAGCTGGGCGCGCCGCGCCGTTCTCGCTTTTTTGAGCAACTTGGCCGGTCGTGCGTCTCCTCATTTGGCGTGAAGCCGATCGAAAAGCTGCGTCTTCCGAGCACCTACATCGGAGCTGTGTTGCTCCTGGCGGCTACTGGTTGGGGTTGCACCGGAGTGGTCGACAAGAGCGCCAACGGCAACGGGCCGGCGGGCGGCAGCGCCGGTAGCGGCAGCGGCGGTATGAGCGGGGGCGAGATGAAGCCGCCGAACCAGGCGGCGGATTGCGAGGGCTGGGACGTCGCCATGCCGAAGCGGCTGATTCGTCTCAGCTTCAACCAGATTGCGGCCTCCCTTTCGCCGATCTTCGGCGACGACTTCGCGAAGAAGATCATCGCCGACAACGCGATCAAGGATCCGACCGAGCGCACCTTCCCGCCGCTGGGCGACACCGACGAAGGTTCCTCGTACATCGACAGCAAGTGGCAGACGGCCGACGGTATCGCCAAGGCTGCCGGCGAGCAGGCGCTGGCCACGTTTGCCACGCTCAGCGGCTGCGGCGCAGCGCCCACTGCCGAGTGTGCGCAGGGCTTCATCACCAAGCTGGCCGAGCGCGCCTTCCGCCGCCCGCTCACGGATCGCGACAAGACCAGCCTGCTCACCGTTTACAGCGAAGTGATCGCCAAGGGCGGCACCATCCAAGAGGCCACACAGTATTCGGTGCAGGCGATCTTCGATTCGCCGAGTTTCCTTTACCGCACCGAATTCGGTACCAGCGCCGCGGAAGGGCCGCTCACGCCTTACGAGCTCGCCAGCCAGCTCTCGTACTTCGTGACGGACGGTCCGCCCGACGACCAGCTGCTGATGGCGGCCGCGCAGAACCAGCTCTCCACGCCCGAGCAAATCGCACCGCACGTCGACCGCATGCTGGCCTCGCCCGCGGCGCGCACCAACCTACAGGCTGCCATGTTGGCCTCGGTCGGCATCAGCAAGGTGCTCACGGTCGTGATCGATCCGATGAAGGTGCCGGAGTTCAACGCCGGCGTGGCCGCTTCGATGTTTCACGAGACGGAGCTGATGATCAACAACGTGCTCTGGAACGGCAAGGTGCCGGAGCTGGTGACGACGCGCAAATCGTTCGTCAACGCCAAGCTGGCACCGCTCTACGGCGTTACCCCGCCCACGACGCTGGACGCCGATGGTTTCGGCGCTGTGGACCTGCCCGACAACCGCGCCGGCATCCTCACCAGCCTCGGCTTCTTGACGTCGCGCTCGCGCACCGACGCGCAGTCCGTCGTCGGTCGCGGCCTGTCGGTGAACGACGCGATTCTGTGCCAGCAAAACCCGGCATTCCCGGACGCGTTGGCCGACGCCATCAAAGCCGTCAACATGACGCAAGGCAACCTGAGCGAGCGCGAGCGCGCCGATTACCGCGCCAGCAACGCGCCCTGCAGTGGCTGCCACCCCAGCTTCGATCCGTTCGGCATTTCGCTCGAGAACTTCGACACCATCGGTCGCTTTCGCACGATGGACGACCAGGGGCGGCCCATCAACGCCGCCGTCACGTTGCCGGCGAGCGCGGGTGGCACGATGGCCAACAACGCGGTCGAAATGGGGCAGGCGCTGGCCAACACCGGTGCGTTCTCGGCCTGCGTGGCGACCAAGCTCCTTACCTACGCGCTCGCCGAAACCGGCGTGAGCGGCAAGAGCTGCGCGACCAAAGCCGTCGCCGAGCGCTTCAAGACGACTGATTTGAGCTTCGCGGCGCTGGTGCGCGAGGTAGCTGTTTCCAAAACCATTACCCAGCGTTCGGGAGGCTGAGACGATGCGATCTTATCGGCTGGCGCGGCGCTCGTTTCTCGCTGCCGTGGGCGGTGCGTTCGGGCTCAAGATTTTGCTGCGTGACTTCGAAGCCATGGCGGCTGGTGCGGCGGCGCCCCCGCGCTTCTTGATGACGCACTGGCCCGTCGGCACCTTGAAGTGGGCGTTTTTGCCCAACGACGGGCAGAAGCCGAACGGCATCGGCACGATCACCAAGTTTTCTCAGATCCTACAGCCGTTCAGCGACGCCGGTTTGGCCGGCGACATGACGCTCATCTGGGGTCTGAAGGACGTCGGTCCGACGAACGGCGGCGGCGGGCACGAAGCCGGCACGCCGATGACCACGACGGGCGCTGGCTGTCCCGGCACTCGCCAAAACGGCGGCGAAGGTGACGACGGCGTCGCGGGCGGCCCCTCGTGGGATCAAATCCTGCTGGAGAGGGTGAAGGACGACGCCGCGACCGGCGCCGTCTCCTTGAAGCGCCCCGGTATCGGCTACGCCAACGCGATTTGTGACGCGCGCATCGACTCGCAAGAGACGTCGACGCGCTGCCTCTCGTACGGCTTTCAAACGCAGTCGATCCAGTCCGTGAATCCGGGCGGCACAATTACCGAAAACGTGCCGCTCTTGCCGGAGCTCAAGCCGGCGCAGCTCTTCAGCAAACTGTTCTCGGGCTTCATGCCTGGCGGCTCCACGCCCGCCAACATGGAGGCCGCCACCAAGGCGCTCTACGCCCGCAAGAGCGTGCTCGACTATTGTTTGCGCGAGCTAGACCAACTGAAGAGCGTCGCGCCGGCCGCCGAAGCGCAAAAAATCGACATTCACGCGGAGGCTTGCCGCAAGATCGAGATGCAGGTCTCCGACTTGCTCAACGGCAAGGTCACGACCGCCAGCGGCTGCGTGGTGCCGGCAGCCCCGGACGCGAATTTGTCCGGAAAAACGGGCTCGAAATTCGACTACGACAACCCCACCACCAACACGGCCGACGACGAGATCCACGAGCAAATCGGCAAGATTCACGCCGGCATCCTCTTGGCGGCCATGCAGTGCGACATCATTCGCGTGGGGACGTTTCAGTGGTCGCCGGGCACCAACCACGTGTCGTTCAAGGGCCAATACCCGGGTGAAGCGAATAGCATCTACATGCACCACCCGCTCAGTCACAAAGTGAACTGCTGCGATACCTTCAACTCGCAGCCGAGCGGCACCAACGGCGAGATCGCGCAGTTCTTGGCGAACGTGAACACCTGGTACAACGCGCGCACCGCGATGGTGATCAAGATGTTCAAAGACGCCATCGATCCGCTCGGCGACGGCACCGCCACCATGCTCGACCGCACCGTCATTCCGTACGTCACGGAGGTCGCGCAGCAGAACCACGCGCGTGACCCGAAGGCGGCGTTCATCTTCGGCGGCAAGGCGCTCGGCGTGCAGCTCGGTAAGTACGTCAACTTCGAAGGCCAGAGCCGTAGCCACGTCGACCTTTGGGCAACGGTTGCGCAAGCGTTTTTCCAAACCAACAACCCCATGGCGCTGCTCAGCGACCTCAAGTTCGGGGCTGCGCCCAAGGTGATCGACGGGCTCTGGACCAAGCCTGCGTGACGGCCTGCGCAGTAGCCTCGGCGCAAGGTTTATCCAAACGCGCTGGGGCAATTTGAGCGGTATTTAGCGAATTCTGGTGTTTAGCGTCGCGCCGTTTCTACAAACGGCTGCGGCTCGGCTCCAAGACCGGTAAAGGTTATGACGTTAACCTGACCGAGTCGCCATGAACGGAGCCAAGCGCCTCAGTTGGTTGGGTATCGGTGTGATTTCTGTCGCTATTTACGCCTGTAGCGACGGTAGTGACGTGGTCAACGGCGGTCACGCCGGCGATTCGTCGAGCGCCGGCACGGCTGGCAACGTCAGCGGCGGCAGCCCGGCGACGGGCGGCTCGAACGGCGGCGCCTCCGTGGGTGGCAACGGCACCGCCGGGACGACTGGCGGCAACGCGGGCGTCTCCAACACGGGCGGCGCGGCCGGCGCTGGTGGCGGCAGCGCTGGCAACGGCGGTGCCGGTGGTGCGGTGCCCGTTTACGAGCAGGACGACCCCAAGCTCGTCCCCACGGAGACCGCGTTTCAGCGGGTGCGCATTCCGGTGTCGGTCAACAAGGCCATGCAGATCGACATCGACAACGACGAGAACGTCTACTTCTTGGAGCGCGAAGGTGCCGTGCGCATCTGGAAGACGACGACCGGCGAGGTAACCGATGCCGGGCAGATTGACACCTTCAGCGGTAACGAAGACGGCGCGCTCGGCTTCGCGCTGGATCCGGCGTTCGCCGAGAACCACCACGTTTACATCTACTACTCGTCCGGCACGAGCATGGAGCAGAAGCTCTCGCGCTTCGACATCATCGACGACCAGCTGCGGCTCGAGAGCGAGAAGGTGCTGTTCACGGTGCCGGACGATCGCGAAGTGCAGTGGCACGTGTCCGGCGGTCTCGCCTTCGACTCCAAGGGCAACCTGTTCATTTCGCTGGGCGACAACACGAACCCGTTCGAATCGCAGGGCTACGCGCCGATCGACGAAGGCAACGGCGTGGGCAGTAGCGGCGGTGCTGCCGGTCAGTACGGCGGCGACAGGCACCTTTACGACTCGCAGCGAACGGCCGCGAACAGCAAAGATTTGCGCGGCAAGATCTTGCGCATCACGCCCACCGCCGACGGCAAGTATTCGATTCCGGCCGGCAACTTGTGGACAGCCGACAAGGGCCGTCCCGAAATCTACGTGATGGGCGATCGCAATCCGTTCCGCATCGCGGTCGATCCGGCCAACGACTGGCTGTACTGGGGCGAGGTCGGACCCGACGCAGCCGAGAACGCCGACGCGCTCGATACGCGCGGCCCGCGCGGCTACGACGAGTTCAACCAGGCCAAGCAAGCCGGCTTCTTCGGTTGGCCCTACTGCATCGCCGACAACAAGCCGTACGTGCACTTCAACTTCCAAACGCAAACCAGCGGCGAGAAGTTCAACTGCGCGGCGCCGGTCAACAACTCACCCCACAACACCGGCGAAAAGAACCTGCCCGCCGCGCAACCAGCGTGGATCTATTACAGCTACGGCTCCGGCCAATATCCGGAGCTCGGCACCGTCGGCGGGCGCACGGCCGTGATGGGCGCCGTCTTCCGTTGGAAGGCGGGCGGCAGCATCAACAAGTTCCCGGCGTACTACGATGGCTCCAAATTCTTGATGGAGTATTCGCGCGGCTGGATCAACGAAGCGCGCACCGACGCGGACGGCAAGGTCACCAAAATTGTGCCGTTCTTGCCCGCGCAAAAGTGGACCGAGCTGGTGCACATGAAGTTTTCGCCCAGCGGCGTGATGTACATCGCGCAGTACGGCTCGGACTCCACGGTGTATCGCATCAACTACATCGGCAACAACAACCAGCCGCCGATCGCGGTCGCCAAGGGCAGCGTGGACTCGGGCCCGACGCCGCTCACCGTGCAATTCTCGAGCGCTGGCTCGAGCGATCCCGAAGGTAAGCCGCTCACCTTTTCGTGGGACTTCGACGGTGACGGCAAGGCTGACTCGACCGACGCCGACCCCTCCCACCAGTTTGCGACGGCCGGCTCGTTCAACGTGAAGCTCACGGTCAGCGATGGCCAGGCCATGAACGGCACCGCGTCGACCACGGTGAACGTCGTGGCCGGCAACACGCGCCCGGTCGTCACCGTCACGTCGCCGCCCGCCGGCGCGTTCGTGGGCCAAGGCGAAAAGATCGACTACGCCGTCGCCGTTGCCGATGCCGAAGACGGCGCGACGCCAGGCGCCATTCCGTGCTCGAGCGTCACCGTGACTCCCGCGTTGGGTCACGACATTCACGAGCACGACGGTGCGCCCACCACCGGTTGCACCGGCACCTTTACGGCCGCCACCGGCCTCATCAACACCGAAAACACGTGGGAGGTGTTGAACGTGAAGTACCAGGACAAGGGCGCCGGCGCGCTCTCGCTGCTCGGCACCGGCAAGGTTCGCCTGCATTTCAAGCGCATCGAGGCGGAGCACTACGATCGCCAGGGCGAAGCCAACGACGTGATGACTCAAGACACGATGGACGTCGGCGGCGGCCGCAACGTCGGCTGGATCAACGACGGTAGTTACATCTGCTTCAACGAGATGAACTTCAAGAACATCACGTCGATCACCTACCGCGTCGCCAGCGCCGGCAGCGGCGGCAAGATGGTCATCCACCAGGACACGCCGACCGGCGCGGTCGTGGGCACGTCAGCGGATATTCCCGTCACCGGCGATTGGCAAAAGTGGCAAGACGTGACGGTGCCGATGAGCGACCCCGGCGGCACGCACAAGTACTGCTTCCGCGCCGAGCGTAACCCCGGTGACAAGCTGCTCTACAACTTGAACTACATCGACTTCGGCGGTGCCGGCGTCAGCTATTGAGCTGCCCGAGCGACGTGAAGGGCCGGCCTCGCCGGACGCGAAGGAACCGTCGAACGCGAGGGAGCCGCAACGGGCCCTCGCGTTCCACGCGACTAGTGCCGCGTCTCAAAAGTCGTCGAGCGGGCGATCCTCGCCTTCACCAAGTATTGGAACGAAGTCGTCGGTCACCCATTCGCCTGGACCTATACCGGTAAGGTACTGAAAGCCCGACGGTTACGACTTTTGAGACGCGGCACTAGTCACCATTGCGACAACAATTCCTGAATGATTTTCGGCGAGCGAGACCGGGAACGAGCGTCGTCGCAATTGCGACTATCGGAAGCGCCGACGCCGACGGCAAATCTCGCGCGGCGCTGAGGCGGCTACGGGCACTGGCGGGTGCGGGCACTGGCGGGCGCGGGCACTGGCGGGCGTGGGCACTGGCGGGTGCGGGCACTGGCGAGGCGGGGCAGAAACGATAGGTGAGTTACGCGCATCTGCGTGGGCAAAAAAGCTTGCGGTTCCCCCGCGTCCGGCGAAGCCGGCGCTTGGGGGACCACGCACGCGCGCAGCGAAGCGAGCACGTGCGGCCTTATGTCATCGAACGAAACGGGGGCATCTAAAATGAACGAGCGGGTCGGCGTTGACGAGCGAAAGATTTGGCGCCAAATCCGATCGGGATTGAGGTTGTGGGCGCGTCGCGACGGCGTACTTTGAGCGGGTGAAGCGAGTTGTCGCGGGCTGGGTCGCGTTATGTTCGATGCTGTTCGCGTCCGGCGTTGGCGCGAAGCCGCGGCACAGTGGATTCACGGGCGATGTCGGGGCCGGGTTTGCTTCGACTTGGAAGACGGGGAACGCAGCGGCGCCGTGCTTCGATTGTGGGTCGGGTGGGCGACGGTACCGGCAGCAGTTGGGGTTTGCGTTGTTGTCGCTGAGCTTGGGGGGATTCGTGCGGTACGACACCGCCATCTTGGTGCACGTTGCCGGCACGTCGTACACGGATGGTCGCGACCTGATGCTCTACAATTTCTATGGGCCGGTGCTGGAGTGGTGGCCGATGGACAGCTTGTTCTTGAGCTGGGGTGCAGGGCTCAGCACGTTCGGGAGGAATCCGTTCGGGAGCAGAGCCAGCCGCACCGTGTTGGGGGTTGGCCTCGATGCGCGCGTGGGCGTGGCAGTCGCTCGAGGGCGCGACAACGATCTGACGTTCGCCTTGGAAACTATCCCCGGGTTTTACGGCAGCTCACCGCTGCTCGGGGTTGCCGCGATCTGCGCGTGGAAATTCCACTGAACGCACCGGTAAACGAACGAATCGAGCGGTGGCGCGATGCGACGCTCAGTCGAAGCACAGCCGGCGCGAAACGTGCCTGACGCTCGCGCGAAAACACCGCGTGAGAGGCTTTCGGCGAGGAACGATGAACCTTGCCCCTTCCACCCAAACCATTCTCAAAGCAAAAGCAGAACGAGGTCTGAGCTGGGCCAAGCTCTCCCAAGAGCTCGGCGCGAGCGATGTTTGGATCGCGTCTTGCGTCTATGGCGAGAACTCCATGCTCCCCGCCATGGCCGAGAAGCTGTGTGGCTTGCTCGATCTCGACCAGACCATTCGAACCTTTCTCACGGAGTTCCCCATCAAGGGTAACAGCTTGGGTGATCGCACCATTCCGACCGACCCGCTCATGTACCGCTTCTACGAAATCTTGTGCGTTTACGGGACCTCAATCAAGGAGGTGATTCAGGAGAAGTGTGGCGACGGCATCATGAGCGCGATCGACTTCACCCTATCTGTCGACACCGTGAATGACCCCAAGGGCGAGCGCGTCGTCGTGACCATGAACGGCAAGTTCCTGCCCTATCGGCGGTTCTGAGGGCCTGCTGACGCCGGCTGCGCCGGTGCCCAGCCGCTGGGCGAAAATGCCCATCTTTGCCACGCCTCCTCCAACCCGCGAGCTATCGGACCAATCCCCGATAGCCCGGGCAAGGCCGGAAACGAGCGGCGCTCGAAAAACCCCCTGAGAGCGCCTTGACGCGGCTGATTTTGGGCGGTACGGCGTCCCGGCCTTGGCTCTCGTCGTCCAGAAATTCGGCGGTACTTCAGTCGCAAATCTCGAGCGCATGCGTCGCGTGGCGGAGCTTGGGCTCCGGGCGCAGCGCGAAGGTCATCAGGTGGTGATGATCGTGAGCGCCATGTCGGGCGAAACCAATCGCCTGCTGGCGCTGGCGCACCAGATCTCGCCCACCCCCGACATGCGCGAGATGGACTCGCTCGCTTCTACCGGTGAGCAAGTGAGCGCCGCGCTGGTGTCGATGACGATCCAGCAGATGGGCGGCAAGGCCAAGAGCTTCCTCGGCCATCAGATCCGCATCCAGACGGACGAAGCGTTCACCAAGGCGCGCATCGTCAACATCGAAGACGTGCGGCTTCGCTCCGCGGTGCAAGAGGGCTACATCGCGGTGGTGGCCGGCTTCCAGGGTATCGACCCGGGCGGCAACATCACCACGCTCGGTCGCGGTGGCTCGGACACGACCGCGGTCGCGATCGCGGCGGCCATCAAGGCCGACGTTTGCGAGATTTACACGGATGTCGACGGCGTTTACACGACCGATCCGAACATCTGCGCCGACGCTCGCAAGATCGAGCGCATCAGCTTCGAAGAAATGCTCGAGCTCGCCTCGCTTGGTGCGAAGGTGCTGCAAATCCGATCTGTCGAGGTAGCGATGAAGTACGGCGTACCCGTGCACGTGCGCTCCTCTTTTACCGACACTACAGGGACCATGGTTGCTTCCGAAGAAGGTTTGGAATCCGTCGTCGTTTCGGGCGTGGCCTACGACAAGGGCGAGGCCAAGGTGCAGCTCGCCAACATGCCCGACCGTCCCGGCATCGTGGCCAAGATCTTCGGTCTGCTCGCGGAGAAGAACGTCTCCGTCGACATGATCATCCAGAGCCCGTCGCGCGGCGGCGGCAGCACGACGGACGTGACCTTCACCGTCGCGAAGACGGACCTGGCGCGCGTCAAAGAGCTGATCGAGAGCACCGTCAAAGAGCTGGGCGGCGGTACCGTCGAGTACGATCCCGAGATCGTGAAGGTGTCGATCGTCGGCCTGGGTATGCGTTCGCACGCGGGTGTCGCGGCCAAAACGTTCGGCATTTTGGCGGGCGAGGGCATCAACATTCAGGGCATCAGCACCAGCGAGATCAAGATCAGCTGCATCATCGCCGCCAAGTACACGGAGCTGGCGGTGCGCGCGCTGCACGCGGGTTTCGGGCTGGATAAGCCGCCGGCCGAGCGCGGCTGAGCGCTTGCCGGCCAACACCGAGCGCCGCTCCGGCGTTCACGCGCGGGCGTGAACGCCACTCCACACCGCCGAAATTGGAGGTGGTTTTCGCGTAGAAGGCCGCTTGGCTCGCCGTTTGCTAAACGGGCGGCTTCTTCCTACGCTGAGGAGCGGCAGCCATGAACAAGCTTGGTTTCGGGATCGGGTTGACGGCGCTGGTGCTGGTGAGCGCCTGCGGCGGCACGAGCGAGCGCAATGGCGCCATCTTCACCGAAGGCGGCAGTGCCGGTTCCGGCGGAACGGCGCAGGGTGGCGAGACTGACGCTGCCGGAGCACCTAGCAACGAATCGGGCGGCTCGGTAACCGGGGGCGGGAAGGGCAATACGGCCGGCTCCGGTATGACCACGGCCGGAACGAATACGGGGCAGGGCGGTGCGCCGGACGCGCCGATGCCGCCCGACCCCACCGTCAAAGAAGGCTGCAAGGACTATTGCGCCGGCGAGATCGCGGCCGCGTGCGACGACACGAAGCTCGACGATTGCGTGTTCGGCTGCCGTGCCGTGTCGGGCTCTCCCACCTGCAACGGCAAGTACAAAGACTTGCTCGAGTGCGCCAAGGGCAAGACCTTCACCTGCAACAAGGACGGCGACGCGATCCCCGAAGGTTGCCAGGTCCAGTACGCCCAGGCCGCGCTGTGTGTGCTCGGCAACCCCGACGAGAGCCTGGCCAAGCCGTGCAAGGCCTACTGCGACGCGGCCGAAGCCGCCGCTTGCACCAACACGACACCATCCGGCGAGTGCACGTACGGCTGCCAGGTCACGAGCAGCCTGGTCGCGCAATGCGCGGCCGATTGGAAGGTATTCGTCGACTGCGCCGCCACGGCCGAGGTCACCTGCAACGACTCCGGTGATCCCTCGCCCAACGCCTGCGCGGCCCCGTATTTGAAGTACCTCGCCTGCTTCGTCGAAGCCGGGCAGTGAGCGGACGCCGCAGCTCAGCTTCCGTGGCGCCGCGGCGGTGCTCTCTTCGGTACACGAAACTAGTCGCATCTGCGGCGGCGAGCACACCGAACCCAGGCGCTCACTCGAGGAGCCCCTTGGGGATTGTCGCAATTGCGACGACGCTTCGCCGACGGCGCCGGTGGGCGAAATCATTGATGAATGGTCGTCGCAATTGCGACTAGTTGACGCTGCGCGCGAGGCGGCGGGGTCAGAACGTCGCGCTTCGGGCGAAGCCCTGCCGGCCCGTCACCTTTCCTGGCGCCAACTTAGTCGACCAGCTCCCAGACCAGCTCGCGGCTTCTGGCATCGAGCTGGTCGGGATCCAGGATGCGGAAGACGTCACCGGCGACGTCTTCGATGAGCAAACCGCCGTCTGGCGTTTCACGCGGCCAGGCGTCCAGCGCAGTTTGAAACGCGCGGCGGCCTTGCGATGTTTCGACGTCGAAGCAGCGTAGCTCGAAGTCTTCTCTCACCGAGTAGACGCGCGTGATTAGAAAGACGAAGCCTACCTCCGCCAGCGCCTGCGCGAGCGCGGCGCGAGAAATCGCGTCCAGATCGGCAGGGTCGTTGACGAAGGCGAGCTCTTCGTTGTCGTCGGCTTGGAGGGAGAGGTAACGCTCTGGAAATGTCCAGGGGAAGCAGCGCCGCAACTTGACCGGTGCGGAGCGCTCGGCGAGGAGCGCCCACAAGCGGCCGTCGCGGCGCTTTTCGAGGCGAAGCGTTGAAGATGCCATGACTGTTGGGCTTTCTGTCGGGAATTACGCTGCTTCGTGCAGCTCCTGCTGCAGGCGATGCAGCTTGGCGTAGACACCGCTCGGGTTGGCGAGCAGCTGCGCGTGGGTACCGTGCTCGACCAGGTTGCCGTCTTGAATGACGAGCAAACGGTCGGCCTTGCGCAGGGTGGAGAGCCGATGCGCGATCGCGAATACGGTTCGCCCCTTCACCAGGCGGTCCATCGCCTCCTGGATCTTGCGCTCGGTGTCGGTGTCGACGCTGCTGGTAGCTTCGTCGAGGATGAGGATGCGCGGGTTCTTGAGCACGGCGCGCGCGATGGACACGCGCTGGCGCTCGCCACCCGAAAGCGTGTGCCCGCGCTCACCGACCACGGTGTCGTAGCCGTGGGGCAGGCGCGCGATGAAGTCGTGAGCGTTGGCGACGCGCGCCGCCTCGATGACTGCTTCCAGCGTTGCTTCGGGTGCACCATAGCGGATGTTCTCGAGCACGCTGCCGTGAAACAAGTAGGGTTCTTGCAACACGATGCCGACTTGCTCGCGAAAGCAGCCACTTTCGAGCTTTCGTACGTCAACGCCGTCGATCAAAATGCGTCCGCCGCTGACGTCGTAAAAACGCGTGATCAGGTTGATCAGCGTCGTCTTGCCGCCGCCAGAGGGACCCACCAGCCCGATCAGCTCGCCGGGTTGCACGGTGAACGACAGGCCCTTGATGACCTGGCGCACGCCGTCGTACGCGAACGTGACGTGGTCGAACTCCACCTTGCCTCGCAGCGGCTCGAGTCGCTGCGGCTGTGCGGCGTCGACCACGTCTGGGCGTGTGTCGAGCACCTCGAAGACGCGATGCGCCGAGCTGGTCGCGCGGTGCATGATGCGCGCCACCTGGCCCATGATCTCGACCGGGTACACGAACATCGTCGTGTACAGCAGAAACGAGACGAAGCGGCCGAGGCTGAGGCTGGGCCCGAGCGCGGCGGTGGTGCCGAGCAAGCGCGGTAGCGCCAAGACCCAGACGCACAGCACCGTGGCTTCGAGCGCCAACATCAAGCCAGGCCAGAAGCTCGTCCAGCGCGCGTGGATGCGATTGAACTCGCCCAGCGCCTCGGCGTTGCGCCGCCCAAAACGCTGCTTTTCGCGGCTTTCTTGGTTGAAAGCCTTCACGACGCGCATGCCCGGGATGGTGTCGGACAAGACGTCCGTCAAGCGTGACCACTTGCGCCAGGCACGTGTGAACAGACGCTGCATGCCATTGCCGTGGAGGTGAATCGCCAGGACCATCACGGGTACCGGCAAGGCCATCACCAGGCCGAGACGCCAATCCAGGTAGATGAGTACCGCGGATAAACCGAGCAGCGTGACCAGCGAGAGCGTGACCTCGACGACACCGAAGGCCAAAAACTCCCACAGGCGATCGGTGTCGGAGCTCACGCGCGTGATGAGTGAGCCCGTCTTCTTGCGCGAGAAGAAGGCCATGCTCAGCTTTTGCAGGTGGTCGAAGAGCTGATCGCGCAAGTCTCGCGCCACCAGCTCGCCCAGCACGGCTAGCAAGCGAAGCCGTAGCCAGATGCATAGCTTGCTCACCAAGTGCACCAGTGCGATGCCGAGCACGGCGAGCCAGGCGACGTGCACGACGTCTGCCGCGCGCAGGCGCCCGTCTTGCACGGGACGAATGACTTGGTCGACCAAGTGCCCGGTGAGCAGGGGCGGAATTAGTGCCAGCAGCGTCACCAGCGTGGCGGCTGACATGCCCCAAATGACGCGCGTTCTGTAGGGTTTCAGGTAGCTGAGCAGCCGCCAGACGACCGCCATGCGGCCCGTGCTGACGAGCGCCTGCGCTTCGCGGACCGGTTGCGCCACGCTTTCGAGGTAGATGCGATCGGCGTTGCGCGGCTCGAGCCGTATCCCCTTGCCGAGCTGCTCGAGCAAAAACGCGATGCCTTCCATGCTGCGTCGCTGTCGGTGCGTGAAACGCACCTCGAGCAGAGCATGGTCTTCGGTGCCGTAGACGCGAAGCACGTGACATGAAAGGCCGGTCGAAATTTCTGCTGTCTTGATGCTTGCGTGAGCAACGCGCTGGGGAGTGCGACGTTCGTGGGAGCCGGGCCCGATGAGAAGCAGCTCGTGCTCGGTGAGCACCAGCCAGGTTTGCGCGAAGGCGAGCCGATGATCGAGATCGGCGAGCGCGTAACAGACGAGCCGTGCGCCATCGCTAGTCGCGAGCTGGCGCACACTATGGGGCAGCGTCGAGGGTTGGTCGGTGTAACGCTCGACGATGTCTCGATCGTCGAAAGGTTCAGAAGAAGGCATGATCAGGATCCAAAAAAGGCTTGAAAATCAGGCAAATGCGCGCTGTTTTGAGCGGCGCGGCGCGCCGCCGCGAAGGGCAGGCGCAAGTCGATGGAGCTTGGGACGAGTCGCGATGGCAACGCGCGGCGGGGCGCGGGATCTCTCCAGCGCGCTGCCGCAAGCAACGCAGATACGTCGAGCGCCGGCGGCGCTGTGCTCGCCAGCGCTGGCCCGAATCCGAACAGGAGCTAGCCCGCTGCGCTGGCGCGGCGGGAACCGTACGGAAGGCGATGCCTCAGCGTATCAACGGTGCTTGTAGCGCTTGCCGCCGTGCTGCTTGGGTGAGGCGACGACGGGGCGAATGGCCCACGAAATACCGCCGGTACCGGCATTCGCACGTGCTCCGAACAAGCTGCTGTTGGCGAATGAATTCATACGGTACCTCCCAGTTGCGCGTATTTCTAAACCACTGCCTGGGCTTTGTCAAAGGGGGGCCTGGCGGATTGCACGCAACCACTACGCCGCGAGCACCGATGAGGTGACATGAAAACAGGGGCCGGCTGGTTGATTTTGGTGGCGGTCGCGTGCCGCGCCGAGCCTGGGCTTTCGGGGCGGAGTGAATACGATGCGGATACACCGGCGGAAGCTGGCGCAACCGTTGAAAGAAACGGCGCCGCGGCAGGGAGCATGGGCGGCAAACCGTTCGTGAGCGCGGGCTCAGCCGACGGGATAGAGAGCGCCGGGGCTGCCGGGACGGACGGAGCGCCGGCTTCGGGCGACTGCAGCGCACAGAGCGTGACGCTCGCGGAGATTCATGCCGGTCGCGTGCGCTCGGGTGTGAAGGTGGAGGTCGAGGGCTTGGTTGCCAGCTCGCAGAAGTTCCTGGTCTCGGAAGCGAAGTCGGGCAGTTGCTTGTGGGGCGCATTCGCGGCCGACGCGCGCCAGGTGGGGGCCAACTCGGGTCTGTTCTTGGTGTCGTTCGGCGCGCCGCATGCTGAGGATGAAGCGTGCCAAAGCGGCGGCGACGGATTGCCGGACGACTTGGCGCCCGGCGACTTGCTGCGCGTCAGCGGCAAGCTCGACGAGTACGCGCCGTCCGCGTGCAGCAACGTGGCGGCCGCCCAGCAGTTGCTGATCGACGCCACCTGTCCGCTCGTTCACGACGGTGCGCAGGCACCACCGGAAGCAGCCGTGCTCGACACGGCGCTGGCCGATCGATTGGCGGCGGGCCAAGATGTCGAGCTCTTGCGCCAATGGGGCGGCGCGCTGGTGCGGCTCGAAGGCGTGTCGGCCCAACGCGACGAAGACGGCGACGCGGTGTTCCCGTTCGGTGTCGTGCGGCTCACCGAGACGTCGCTCGAGGTGCACTCGCGGCTCTACTATTTCGATTTGAGCGAAGGAGGCCCCAGGGCGGCCGGCAAGTCGCCGCACTACGCCTACCCGACCACGTTCGGCGCGCTGACCGGCGTCGTCTTTCTCGACTACTGTAGCTGGAGCCTGGCCCCACGCGACCGCTGCCGCGACCTCGTGCCGGCTAGCTCGGGCTGTCCCGGCTAGCGCTTGACCCGGCTGTGCCCCGCTGGGATCGTTGCAGTGTGTCCGCTCCAGATGACGACGTGCCCGCTCCCCGGCGCGGAGCCGTGCCGCCGCCACCGAGCCTGACGCCCGACGACGCGCCCGACACGCTCGAGGTACCGCGGCTCGAGCCGCCGCCCCCGTCGCTCGAAGCGATGGTGCACAGCGTGGCGCGGCGACCAGAGCCCAAGTCCAGTAACTCGTGGTTGCTTTGGCTGGCGCTCGTCGTGGTGGCGGTGGGCGTGACGGCGTACGTGATGCGATGAACGAACCTGGCGTGACCGAGCCCGAGAGGGCGGCGAACGTGACCAAGGTGTGGCAAGCGCGCCTGGCCGTCCCGGCGCCGCTCGGGCAAGCGTTCAGTTATTTGGTGCCGCCGGAGCTGCGCGACCGCGTCAAACGAGGCGCACGCGTGCTGTGCGAGCTCGGCAAGCGCAAGGTGCTCGGCGTGGTGCTCGATGCCGGCGAGCGCGAGCCGGAGATCGCGGTCGAGCGCATGAAGCCGATCGTGGCGGTGGTCGACACCGAGCCGGTGCTGCCCGAAGAGCTGCTCAGCTTTTTGCAGGAGCTGGCGCGCTATTATGTGGCGCCGATTGGCGGCGCCATCGAGCTTTCTTTGCCAGCTGTGGAGCGCAGCGCCGCCGAGCTGCTCAAAGCTTCGCAGCAGGACTTGAGCAAGGTGCCGGCCAAAGTGGTCGGGCGCTGGGTGCAGTACGTGGCGCTGGCCAAGCAGAAGCCGCTCACCAGCGTGCCGAAGGGTAAGGCCTCGCAGGTGCTCGCGCTGCTCGTGGACGGAGACATGCCCTTGGCCGAGGTCGAGAAGCGCGTGCCGGGCGCGCGCGCCGCCGTGAAACGCCTGCAAGAGCTGGGCTTCGTGGAGCTCGACAAGCGTGAGCCGCCTGCCGCGTCGCTGCTCGGCGCCGAGATAGCGCCTGACGTACCACCCGAGCTGAATGCGGAACAAGCGCGTGCCGTCGCCGAGATCACGGCGCGGCTCGAGGCATCCACACGGGCGCAGTTCTTGCTCGAGGGCGTGACGGCCTCGGGCAAGACCGAAGTGTACCTACGCGCGGCCAAACGCGCGCTGGAGCTCGGCAAGAGCGTGATCGTGCTGGTGCCGGAGATCGCGCTGACGCCCCAGCTCGTGGCGCGCTTTCGTGCGCGCCTGGGCGACCAGATCGCGGTGATGCACAGCGCGCTCTCCGATCAGGATCGGCATCGCATGTGGAAGGGGCTGCGCTCCGGCGAGCTGCGCATCGCGGTCGGAGCGCGCTCGGCCTTGTTCGCGCCGGTCTCCAACCTGGGCCTGATTTGCGTGGACGAAGAGCACGACGGTTCCTTCAAGCAAGAAGAAGGTGTGCGCTACCACGCGCGCGACATGGCGCTCTTGCGCGCGCACCGCGCGGGCGCCGTGTGCGTGCTGGGCTCGGCCACGCCGTCGCTCGCCAGCGTGGCGTTGGTGCGCGAGCGGCGGCTCGAGCACTTGCGGCTGCCGTCGCGGGCGCGAGCGACCGCGATTCTGCCCAGCGTCGAGGTCGTCGACTTGCGGCGCGTGGGACCGGGTATCGCAGGCGAAAAACTGCTCAGCTTGCCGCTGGTGCGCGCGCTCGAACATGTGCTGGAGCAGAGGCAGCAAGCCATCTTGTTCTTGAACCGACGTGGCTTTGCGCCGAGCCTGGTGTGCGAATCGTGTGGTCACATCGCGGAGTGCCCGCACTGTTCGGTGAGCCTCACGTTGCACCGGGCGCGCCGCCAAGCAGGGCACGCGCCGCCACGCGGCACCATGGTTTGCCACTACTGCGACTACCTGATCGACGTGCCGGACCGCTGCCAGAAGTGCAACGCGCCGGAGCTGGGAGAAGAAGGCGCGGGCACCGAGCGCATCGAGACGCTGCTGGCCGAGCGCTTCCCACAAGCGCGCATCGCACGGCTCGATCGCGACGTGGCGGCCGGCATCAAAAGCGAGAAGGTGCTCACGCGCATGCGCGACGGAGAGATCGACATTTTGGTCGGCACGCAGATGGTGACCAAGGGACACGATCTGCCGAACGTCACGCTAGTAGGCGTGCTCAATGCGGACGCGGCGCTATCAATGCCGGACTTCCGCGCGGCCGAGCGCAGCTTTCACCTGCTCGTGCAGGTGGCGGGCCGTGCCGGTCGCGGTGACGTGAAGGGCAAGGTGCTGATTCAAACTCGTTCGCCGGACCACCCGGCAGTGGCGTTTGCGGCCGCCCACGATGTCACGGGCTTCGTGGAGCAAGAAATGGCGCTGCGCGAGGAGCTCAGCTATCCGCCGTTCGCGCGCCTGGCCCTGGTGCGCGTCGACGCGGTCGAAGAGTCGCGTGCCCAGGGCGCGGCCGAGCACCTGGCGCGGTTGGCCCGCAAAGAGGGGCAGGGTGCAGACGTGCTGGGGCCGGCGCCGGCACCCCTGCTCCGGCTGCGCAACCGCTACCGCTACCGGTTTTTGGTGCGCTCGAAAGACCGCGCAGCGCTGCGTGCGGCGCTGTTGGCGGTGGCGCGGGCACCGGCAGATCGCCAGGTGCGCGTGGCTATCGACGTGGACCCGGTGAATATGCTGTAACGGGCGGCGATGAGGCTCGCGGCGTTGCTACTCGGTGGGGGAGTCTGGCTGGCGGCCGCCGTGGCCGCGCCGCGCGCGCACGCCTTCGAGCGCGAATGGCACTTGGGCGCCGCCGTAGGCGCAGCCGGCGGCAAGAGCCTCAAGGTGGCTCCTGCGCTCGGGGCCTACGCGGCCTATGGCGTCAGCGATGTCTTCGATGTGCGGCTCGAGATGACGCTGCGCGGCTACGAGATTGCGGCCGGCAAAAACCCGTACGCGCTGTCCACGATGGCCGGCCTCACCTACAAGCTCGACGTGCTGCGTTGGGTGCCTTGGGCGGGCGTGTACGTCGGCTACCTGGCATTTCTCGGCAATCCGCCGCCCGACTTCGCCTTCAAAAAGCGCGACGTGGCGCTCGGCGTGGGTGCCGGGCTCGACTACGCGTTCTCTCGCGACTTTGGTTGCGGCGCCACCGTGCGGGTGGACGACTCGCTCGCTGCCGCCGGCGGCAGCAGCTGGGAGTCGCTGCTGCGCGTGGAATACCGGTGGGGTTGGTGACTCGACGCGCTCCCTGGCTGCTGCTTTTCGCGCTGGGTGCGTGCCGCAGCCAGCCCGATGGGCCGCTGAAAACAGCGCCGTCGCTGCAGCGCAGCGCGTCCGCCGCCAAGCGGCCCCCCCAACCAGAAACACTACCGCTCGAGCCGCCACCGCCGTGGGCCGAGGCGCTGCGAGCGCAGCGATACCGCGACGCCGAGCGCGCCTTCGAGGCCTTGCCGCCGGACGCGCAGCACAACGCGGAGGTGCGCTTTGCCTGGGCGCGCACGCGCCTGGAGCTGGGCCAGGCCGGGCAGGGCGTGGCTCTCCTGAGCGGGCTCGAGCAATCGCTCCCGGCGATCTCCGCGCAAGTCGCGGAGCTGCGCGCGGAGCTGCTGCTCGCGGCCGGTCCCGCTGCCGACGCCGCCAAGCTGCTGGAGGCGCGCGGCGACGCTCCGTCGCTGGCGGCTGCGTCGCGCGCCTGGCTGGAGGCTGGCGACGCCGAGCACGCGCTCAAGGTTGCCGAGCGAGGTCTGGCCAATCTGGGCAAGGGCCGCGCGGCGCACGAACGCGAGATCAGCCTGCGCTTTGCTCGCGGCCTGGCGGCGGAAAAGCTGGGCAAGCCCGTGTGGCCCGGCGATTTGCGCTTCGTGGCGCTCGAAGCGCCGCTTTCGGACGACGCCAAAACAGCTGTCAGTAAGCTGGCCTCGCTGGGTGACAAGTCGCCGCTGTCTCCAAACGATCGGCTCGCGCGCGCGCGTGCGCTGGCTGTGGCGGGGCGCGTCGCCGACGTGGAGTCGGAGCTTTCGTTCGTCGAACCTTTCGCGGGGCGCATCACGCGACCGGGTGTGCCGGCGTCTTTGCGCGGGACGGCGCTGTTCAACGCGCGCAGCGACTATCGGGCCGCCGAAAAGCTGTTCGAGCAAGCGAGCCAGCTGGGCACGGAGGACGCCGCCAAAGAGCTGTTTTACATGGCGAAGTCGCGAGCGCGCGCCCAAGACGACAGCGGCGCCGAGGCTGGTTACCAGCTGGTGATCCAGCGCTTCAACACCACGCCCTGGGCCGAGCAGGCGGAGCTTGCGATCGCGCGTATTTACCTGGCGGCTGGCAGCTTCGACAAAGCGGCCGCCACGTACGGGCGTTACCTCAACAAGCGCGGCGCAAAAGCGCGCTTCTTCGATGACGCCTCGTACGAGCGCGCCGTCGCGCTGTTGTGTGCCGGGCAAGCCGCCGAAGCGACGCCGCTGCTCACGCGGCTGGTAGCCCGCACCAAGGACGTGCGCTTCGAAGCGCAGCTGCGTGAGCTGCTCGGCGTGGCGGCGCTCACCGCCGGAAGACGCGAAGAAGCCGTGCGCGTCTTCAAAGACGTGATCGTCGATTCGCCGTTGTCGTTTCCGGCATTGGTCGCGGCGTCGCGCCTGCGTGCGTTGGGCAGCGAGCTGCCGGCGTGGTTGGAGCCGCCGAGCAGTGGTGCCACGCCGAGCGCGCTCGAGCTGAAGCTACCGGCCGACGTCGCGTTGCTGCACCGACTGGGGCTCGACGGTGACGCCGCCAGCGCGCTCGCCGGACAAGAGCGGCGCCTGGCGCGCAGCCACGCGCCGCGCTCCGGCGAAGCGCTGTGCGAGCTCTACGGCCTGCTCGACGTAGCCGATCGTCGTTACGCGATCGGTCAAGATGCCGCGACGCGGGCCGGGCTCGATCGCGCTCCGGGCCCTCGCTCGCGTTGGATGTGGGATTGCGTCTACCCGCGTCCCTATTCGGAGCTCATCACCCGCGCCGAGCGCGAACGGCTCCTGCCCCGCGGCTTGATCTGGGCGGTGATGCGGCAAGAGAGCGGCTTTCGCCCTGCCGTGCGCTCACCCGTCGGTGCCATCGGCCTGCTGCAGCTCATGCCCAGCACGGCGGAAAAGATCGCCGACGAGCTGGGCGAAAAGGCAGAGGCGGCCGTGCTCAGCCAAGCTCACGCCAGCGTGCGGCTCGGCTCGGCTTACCTGCGTAAGCTGATCGACACCTTTCAAGGCAGCGTGCCGCTCGCGCTGGCCGCTTACAACGCCGGACCCCAAGCGGTGGCTCGCTGGCTCGTTCGCGGCGAAAATTTGCCGCTCGATCTCTTCGTCGCCCGCATTCCTTATGAAGAGACGCGCGGCTACGTCGCGCGTGTGCTCGCCAATCAAGCTCGTTACGCTTACCTCGAAGGGGGAGAAGGCGCCGTGCAGGCGCCGTCGCTCGACTTGCCCAAGGGCATCAAGCTGCCCGAAAACAGCTACTGAGCGAGCGGGCCGTGGGCCGCGCTACGAGAGTAGCAGCGCGTCCGCGCTCGAACGCGCAAGCCAGGCGTCGTTCGCGGCCAGGCCCAGCGCCGAAAGCTGCGGCAAAATCGCTTCGTCGATTGTTCGATACAAGAGCGTGCGCGCGTCGGGTCCGCTGCACAGGCCGAGCGCCACGCCTTCCGGCGGCGGGGTGGACGCGAGCGGCAGGTGCGCGAGCTCGTGCAGCTCCAGGTGCCGGAGCGCTACGCGCAGGTACAGCGAGAGCCGGGTCAGCATCGCCTCGTCCAAGCTGGGCAGCAGCTCTTGCGCGACGCGCCAACCGAAGCGCGCGTGGCCGATCTCGTCCGCCCAGATGCGCGAGAGCAGCGCGCGCAACGAGCCTTCCGGCATCTCGAGGCGCTCTGCGCCGATCAGGGCGACCGCCACGGTTTCGCTCAGGCACGACACGCTGAGCAGATTGCGCAAGAATCCTTCGAGCGGTGAGCAACCCCCGTGAGCGGGCAAGGCGCGCGGCGCCGCGACGTCAGCGCGCGCGCTCCCGCCGAGCGCCTCGACCACGCTGCCGCACAGCACGCCGTGACGCCGCTCTTCGGCTTCGAACTCGCGCAGCTCTTCGCTCAGGTGCGCAGCGAGACCGGCCCGCCGCGCTTGCAGCGCGAGGCCGCCGAACACGAGCGACGACTGGTACTCGTTCACCATACGCCCGCGCCAGGTGGCGACCGCAGCCGGACGGAGGTGCGGTAAATGCGGCAAATCGAGCAACATTTGCCGCGCCTCTTGGCACAAGTCCAAGAGCTCGCAAGCCGCCGTCACGCCGCCAGCTCCCACGTCGCCAGCGCGGCTTCCGGGAGCTCGGGCGGGACCGGCGGGCCCCACGGCGTACAGGCCGACACCTGCCAGGTCTCGGGCGAGTTGCAGCACAGCGCGCGCGCGGGCGAGCTCATGAGGCGTCCGTTGAGATCGGCCCAGCAGGCGTCGGCCACGGCGACTTGATGAGCCTTCAAGTCGTCGATCATCGCCCGGCAGCATGCCTCGTCTGCGTCGTGTAGCGGTGCAGCCGGCATGCTGGCCTCGATGTGCGTCAAGCAAGTGTTCAGCGCGTCGCAGGTGTCGAGCGAGGCGGTAACGGCGTTGCTCTCGCCGCCTTCGCTGCCGCCTTCCTCCGCGCTACCGCCCAGGCTCGCGATGCCGCCCGCGAGGACTGCACTGCCCCCGCTGCTCGTGTGGCCACCGCTCGGCTGCTCACCGTTGCTCGGCGCTGTCGTCGAGCCGCTGGTCCTCGAGGCAGCCTCTGCGCCCTCGCGCAGCGACTTGCCTTCGCCGGAAGTCACCGTGCCCCCGCAGCCAATCAACGCCGTCGAAACCGTGACCCGGATCGCTGCCGAAACGGCGGCGCGCAGCACCTTGGCATCCATGAAAAAGCTCCTCCGAAGGCGCTTCGAACCCTGCCTTCAGCTCATGGATGCCAAAAGACGCATGTAGCGTCTATCAGCATTTTCTGATCTGAATTGTACGGTAAAACCGTACAATTTATCAGTAGACGCCGGGCACGCGTGCCGCATCGCGGTAAATGCCGCCGCGACCGAGCTGGCGCGTGTCGCTTGCCCAGCTTTGCCAATAGGCGTCGCGCAGCGCGAGCTCTGCTTCACGGCCGCGCGGGGAGAATCCCCACTCGGCTTCTTGCGACAAGTCGTCCGGATCGGCGTAGAGCCGCCACACGAACCCACCCACCAAGGAAGGCGCTGAAAGCATGCCGGAGAGCAAGCCGCGATACGCCGCCGCTTGCGCTCGGGCATCGACCTTCACGCCGTTCAGATGCTCGGGCCACTCCCAGGGGCGCAGCGCTGGATCCGTGCGCGCAGTGTAGCCGAACTCGTTGAACATGACCGGCTTCTGCCACAGGCTCGCCAGCTCTTCGACCTTCTTGGCGACATCGCGCCCACCGCTTTCGAGGTCGGCGTCCGTCGCGTTGGTCTTCTCGGTGAGTGGGTAGAAGGCGTTGATGCCAATCACGTCGAGCTCGCTCCAAATCACCGTTTGGTCGGCGTCGTCCCAATTGGCGGCGTAGGTCAAGAGCCCCGGATAGGTCGCGCGGATGTCGCGCAAGATGGGATAAAAGCTCGGTGCGCGCGTGGTGGTGAGCCAGCTGCGCAGCTCCACACCGACGGCCAGCATATCCACGTGCGAGTCTTTCGCGACCTTGGCCCAGGCCAGCACGAACGAGCGGTAGCCGGTCGCGAAGCGGCGCCAGCCTTCGTCCGTCGGCGGGTCGATCTCGGCGCGCCAGCCGCCGTCTTCCACCCACAAATGCGGAACGAGCAAGACGCGCAGCCCGCGCGCGTGCGCTTGCTTGACGGCTCGCGCCACCGCATGCTGGTTTTGCGCGAACGGCAGCTCGAAGGTCTTGTCGACGCCGGTCGTGTGCAGATCGGCGGCGCGCCCGAACGGCGTCAAGCTGATCCAGGTTGCGCCGAGCCGCACGGCTTCGTCCAGACCGCGTTCGAAAGCGGGGCTGCCGTAACCCCGCCCAGGATGCAGCGCGCTTTCGATCGGTCCGATGGTGACACCGCGGATGGCGGCGCCGCCCAGCTCCGGCAATTCGAACGGCAAGGTGACGCTACCGCCGCTGGCGCTCGCGCTCGGTGCCAAGAGCGAAAGCGCACCGAGCAGCGCGAGGGACCACGGTCGCTCAGCCATACAGCCTGCGGTAGAGCGCCGTCAGCATCGCTTCGTCGATCTGCGAGAGCGAGGTCACGACGGCGTCGCAACCCGAGTCGCGCAGCTCCTGCTCCGTGTAAGTGTGGGTGATTCCCACGCAAGGCAGGCTGGCGGCCTTGGCCGCTTTGACGCCGGCGAGCGAATCCTCGATCACGATCGCGCGCCGAGCGGCCGCTTCTTGCCCGCGCTCGGCTAGCCATTTGATGCCGAGGAAGTAGCCTTCCGGATCGGGTTTGCACGCCTGCGTGTCTTCGGACGCCACGATCGCCTGGATCTGCGCGCGCACGCCCAAAACCTCGAGGCCGAGCTCGATCTCGTCGCGCAACGCGCCCGACACCACCAGCGCGGGGCCCGCGGCCGCGCGGCGCTTTACCAGCTCGGCTGCGCCATCGAACGTGGGCAACGACGCGCGCGCGCGCGCCATGTACAGCGGCCGCTTGGCCTCGATCAGCGCCGCGATCTGCTCGCTGCTCGGCTTCTGACCCGCGTCTTCCAAGATGGCGCGGAACGCCCCGGGATCATCGAAGCCCAGGTAGCGATGCAGGTAGTCGTGCTCGCTGAGCGCCACCCCCAGGCCCGCGAGCACCTCCCGAAAAGTCTCGAAATGCACGACCTCGTCGTTGACCAGGACGCCGTTGAAGTCGAAAAACGTGGCCGGAAACACCGACCGAACCTACCTCAAAACCCCGGCATTTTGGCGGAAGTTGCAACGACTTCGGGATTGTGTCAGCTTCCGCCGTCCAAAAAACCCGAACGAGTCCGAACAAGTCAAAATATGAGCAAGGGCGATCTGCTTGAAATGGAAGGCGTGATTCAGGACGCACTCGGTGGCGGCCAGTACAACATTCGCGTCGACCAGGGCGGAGCCATCGTGCGCGCTCAGCTGTCGGGGCGTATGCGTCGCCACCACATCCGCGTGCTGCCGGGCGATCGCGTTCGCGTCGCCGTCTCACCGTACGACTTGTCTCACGGGCTGATCGTCTATCGCGGCAAGTGAGCGCCTGGCGGCAGCAAGCCGTCCGGCGTGGTTGCCGCTGCCTGCTCGTTTGCGCGTTCGCCCTCGTGGCTTGTGCGCGCAAGGTCAAAGAATCAGAGGACGAGCCCGGAGCGATCCCGAGCTCCAGCTCGTCGGCTTCGGCGCCGGTGGCGCCGCCGCCCCGACAGCTGTACCTGCCGGATGGCGGTGACCTGGTCCAAAACCAGGGGGAGCTGCAGCCGCTGCCCGAGCTTTTGCCGGGCAAGCCAGCCGCGGTGAGCAGCGGATGTCCGCCCGAGATGGTCTCGATTCGCGGCCAATTCTGCATCGATCGTTACGAAGCATCCCTGGTCGACGCGCGAGAACGGCCGCTCTCGCCGTACTATCCGCCCTCGCACGACGAGCTCGTGCACATTTACGGCGTATTCCGGCAGGTGGCTACCAAGCATCAGGCGCCGCCGTTGCCCCAGCCGCCCGACTTTTCGCTCAACGAGAGCTTCGAAGCGCGCGCCCGCTCCGAAGCCTCGGTGGTGCCGAGCGGCTACTTGAGCGGCATCCTGGCGCGTCGCGTGTGCGAAAACGCTGGTAAGCGCCTGTGCAGCCCCTCCGAGTGGGTGACCGCCTGCAAAGGCCAAAACGCGACCAAGTTTCCTTACGGCGATCAGTACCGCGACGGGGTCTGCAACGTGTTTCGCGAGTCGCACCCCGCCGTCGTGCTCTACGGCGACGCATCGAAGAATCACCTCGATCCGCGCCTGAACCTCGCCGAAGGTGATGCGGGGCCGCTGCTGCGCAAGACGGGCGCCACGCCGAGCTGCCGCAGCGAATGGGGACAGGACGCCATCTACGACATGGTCGGCAACCTCGACGAGTGGGTCGACGACGAGCACGGCGCGTTCCAAGGCGGCTTCTATTCGCGCAGCACCCGCGAGGGTTGTGACGCCCGCATCACTGTGCACCCGCCGCCCTACTCCGACTACAGCCTCGGCGTCCGTTGCTGCAAGTAGAACCGGCCCGTCGGCCGTCGCCTCGCGACCGTCACAGAAAATTATGAGCTGGTGTGGTTGGATGTCGTACCATTTGCTACATGAAAGCCCCGCGCGGCATCAGCTTCCTGGCTCTGGTACCAATCCTTGCAATTTCAACGGGTTGCGGGCATCCGGTCCAGCGCTCGCTCGAGGGTCGTTGGCTCGGCGAATCGGTCGAAAACTTCCAGGACTCGCAGCTCGCCGCCGCCACCGGCTGGGCTCGGGGCCTCAGCTTCGAGTTCGCAGGCTCAACCGCCACCGTCGCCATTCCGGCCGAAGAGGCCCGCACCGGCAAATACGCGGTGAGCAGCGTCCACGAATCCGACGTTCGCCTCGCTTTCACCAGCAAGGACGGCAAGACCAGCACGGCGCTCTTCAAGCTCGACAACGACCACTCAATCCGTTGGATGCTCGGACAAGGTCGGGCGGTCGTGCTGCGGCGCGATCGCTAGTCGCTCCCCCTGCCCACGCCCGATGGCGCCTGCAAGCCCTCTCTCTACTCGCCCAAGTTCTTTCGATCGTAAGAATTTGAGTAGACGTTCGATGAGCCTTCTCTGCGCCGCCTCGCTTGCAGTCTAAAATAGTTCTTACGATCGCGAGAACGTTGGCGGTGCGGGGGGCATCGCCAATCACCCGCTCGTTACTGGTCGTCCACGCAGAGCCGCGCTGGGCAGAGCCGCACCGCGCAGAGCCGCGCCGCACCGCGCAGAGCCGCGCCGCACCGCGTAGAGCCGCGCCGTGCGGCGCAGGCACGAGCTTTACCCAAGTCAGCGCTTCAGCTCGAGCATGCGCGTCACTTTTGCGCCCTGTTTCGACGGCGCGAAAGTGACTTGGGAGATGGCGTGGGCGGCGCACTCTTCGGCTTCGGGCGAGAGCGGGGGCTGGAATTCGACGTTCGAGACGGCGCCGCTGTCGGCGATTTGAAGACTCAGCGCGGTGCGGACGGTGATTTGGACGCCATCGGCGCTCTGCGTGTTGCGGGCAAAGCAGTCGGTCGTCGCGTCGACGATGCGCGAGATGCCGGCTTCGATATCGTTGATGCTGGGCTCGAACGGTGGCTCGGCGCTGGTGACCGGCAAGAGCAGGCTGGGTTGAGGAGCAGCGCTGGGCACCTTGAGCGGGAGCAACTTGAGCGGCTCGGGACGGCGCTCGCTGGTTTCGCCGAGGGGGCGGCCGTCGATGCTGCCGCTGCGACCGTCGGCGGCGAAATCACCGTGGGCGGGCGCTTTGAGGAAGAAGGCGGGCACGCCAGTGCGCGGACCCACCGCCACGGTGCCTTCGCGCACCGAAACGATCACGCGGTCGCCTTCGAGGCTGACGCGGAATACGGTGCCGTGCACCGCGATGCGCGCTTGCGCGGCTTCGATGACGAAGGTCTCCGGCTTCGGGTTGGGTACGACCTCCGACAGCACGCTGCCGCGCTCGAGCTGCACGGTGATGTGCTCACCGCGCTCCGCCAGGACTGCGCTGCTGCTCGGTGCCAGCGTCCACGTGGCGCGTCCGGCGTGATCGACCGAGAGCTCGCGTTCGGCCGTTGTCACGCGACCGCCGAGCGCGAGCAGGTCGCCATTCTTGCGCAAGGGCTCGCTCGCCTCGACGATCGCCGGCGGCGCTTGCGCTACCGTCACGTTGCTGCGCTGCGCGACGGAAAAGAGCGCCACCGCCGCTGCTGCCGCCAGGCCCGCCCACGCCAGCGGATAGGGTGAGCGCTGCGTCGTCCGCGGAGCGCGCTCCACCTGCTGCATCAGCCGCTGCTCGATACCCGACCAGTCGAGCTCGCGCGGCTGCTCGGCGCGCGCGTCGCGCACCAGGTTGCGCAGGGCCTCTTCGGGCGATTCGTGCTCGTGGTGCGACATCAGGCCGGCTCCTTGGCGGGGCTGCCGTCGTCGGCGGGCACGGCCTCCAACGAGAGCTCTTGCGCGACACCGGCCAGGCTCGGTTCTTCTGCCAGGAGCGCGAGCAGCTCGCGCCGCGCGTAGAACAGGCGCGTGCGCACGGTGAGCACGGGCGCGCCGACGATCTTGGCGATCTCGCCCGGTGCCAAGCCTTCGAGCTCGTGCAGCAAGAACACGATGCGCTTCTTTTCGCTCAAACGATCGAGCAAGCGATGAAACGCTTGCACGCGGCGCTGGCGCTCGAGCTGCTCGTCGGAGCCACCGCGCGGATCCACCGCGGGCGTATGATCGGCGAGCTCGCCGAAGACCGGCCGGCTCTTGGCCGCGCGACGGTGCATGAGCACCACGTTCACGGTGACGCGGTAGAGCCAAGTCGAGAAGCGCGCGCCATGACGAAAGTCACGGATGCTGCGGTGCACCTGCAAGAATACCTCTTGCACGATGTCTTCGAGATCCGTCGAGCGCCCGAGCATGCGCTGCGCGAGTCGGGCGACGTCGCGTTGGTGCGCGCGGAAGAGCTCGCGGAATGCCTCGGCGTCACCGCGTTGGCAGCGCTCCACGAGGCTTGCGGGTTCCACGCCGTGGATTTTATCAGCGACTGGCGAGACTGGCTCGCGCTCACGAGCGAAAGCTCTGCTTCTAGCCGGGGCGCTGGGGGGGCCGGCCGGGGGCAGTAACAGAGCGAGCGGGAAAGCAGTCGCCAACCCAATCTCTGGTGCACGCCCCCTGCGGCGTTTTCAGACCTTGTGTCAGAAAAGAGTTTTCAGATCCGTCGCGCTCTTCTTTTTCTGCTCGAGCACGGCGTTGACGGCGCGAAGCAGGCGAGTTTTGGCGGGACCGGAAACGGGCTTGCCAGCAGTGGCCGCGCTCAACAGGCGCGGCGTGGCCGGGCGACCGGAGCGCGGCTTGGTGGGCTTCTCGGCGCCCTCGGCCGGCTTGGCTTCGCTCTTCTTTGCGTTGCGGCGAGCCAGCTTCTTGGCGCGATCTTCCGGGCGCAGCCGCTCGAGCTTGCGCGAAGCGGCTGCGACGCGGCGCGGGTCAATCTTGTTGTCGGTGAGGAACTGGGCAAACTTGCTGGCCATGGCGAATTCGCGCGGACAATAGCCCGGTTTGTGGCGGGCACAAGGCCGAATTCCGCCCTGCCGGCCGCGTGGGCTGCGCCGCCTGCCGCTATTTCTGGCAAAGTAATGGTTCGGAGCGCGCTCCGGCGTGCTTCGCGGGTCAGCCATGGACGCGACTGAAGCCAGCAAGCTGAGAGAAGCCGCGACATTCGTTCAGCACGAACGCAAGGCGGGCTCGCCGCGCCTCGGCTTGGTGCTCGGCTCGGGCCTGGGCGCCTTGGCGGACGAGCTCGAGGGGCTGCAGCGATTGCCGTACGCCTCCATCCCACACCACCCGACGTCCGCGGTCGCAGGCCACGCTGGCAACCTCTGTTTGGGAAAGCTCGCGGGCGTACCGGTCGCGTGCATGCAGGGTCGGGTGCATGCGTACGAGGGGCACGCACTTTCGCGCGTCGTGTTCGGCGTGCGGCTGCTGGCCGAGCTCGGTTGTCAGGCGGTGCTGCTCAGCAACGCCGCCGGCGGCATCGCGGACAGCCTGAACGCCGGCGACCTGATGCTGATCGAAGATCATCTGAACCTGATGGGCGATAACCCGCTGCGCGGCACCACGGCGCGCGGGCCGCGCTTTCCGGACATGTCACGCGCGTACGATCCGGAGCTGGGGCAACTGTGCGAGCTTGCGGCGCAGGAAGCGGGAGTCAAGCTCGGGCGCGGCGTGTACGCGGGCCTACTCGGGCCGAGCTACGAGACACCCGCCGAGATCCGCATGCTGCGCACGCTCGGCGCGGACGCCGTGGGCATGAGCACGGTGCCGGAGGTGATCGCGCTGCGCCAGATGGGTGTGCGCGTCGCGGGCGTGAGCTGCATCACGAATTTGGCTGCCGGGCGCTCGAGCGAGCCTCTCAGTCACGCCGAGGTAGAGGCCACCGCGCAGCGCGTGAAGTCCGACTTCATTCGCCTGTTCAAGGGTTGGGTCGCCCGCGCTGGAGGTGCCCTGTGACCGAGCAGCTCTTGAGCCTGGCCGAGCTCAGCGTCGAAGAGCGCGTGCTGGTGGAGGCCGCGCGCGCCGCTGCCGAGCGCGCGTACTGCCGCTATTCGGGCTACTCCGTGGGCGCGGCGATTCGCGCTGGGGACGGCCGAATTTTCTGCGGCTGCAATGTCGAGAATGCCAGCTACGGCGCCACCATGTGTGCCGAGCGCAGCGCGGTTTTCGGCATGGTGGCGGCCGGTGAGCGCCAGGTGCAGGCGGTCTGCGTTTATGCGCCCCAAGAGCCGATGGCGATGCCGTGCGGCATGTGTCGCCAGGTGCTTGTCGAGTTTTGTCGAGATGCTCCGGTGCTCGTTGCCGGGCCGCGTGGAGCTCTGCGACGCACACTGGCGCAGCTGCTGCCGGAAGCGTTTCGCCTCGAAGCGGAGCCGCCGCCGTGAGCGGGCCGCGCGTCGTGCCGGCGGGGCGGCTGATCTTGGATCAGCCGCCCGAGCTCGTGGTGCACGACGAGCTGCAGCCCTGTCCTTATCTCGAAGATCGCATTTCACGCTTGCCGCTGCGCATTCCGGCGCGCGGGCTCGAGCGGCAAGAGCTGGAGCAGCGACTCTCGCGCGGTGATCGCCGACAAGGCTTGTTTTTGTATCGGCCGGCGTGCCCCGGTTGCGTGGCTTGTGAGCCGATTCGCCTGGATTTGCTGCGGTTCGAGCCGAATCGCTCGCAGCGGCGCACGCTCTCGCGCGGCGATCGTGAGCTCAGCGTGGAGCTGGGTGAGCCGCTCGCCGATCACGAGCGGGTGGCGCTGTACAACCGTCACAAGTCGCTGCGCGGCTTGTCGGCGGGGCAGGGCGAGGTGGACGTGCGCAGCTACCGCGAGTTTTTGGCGATGACCTGCTGCGACACGATCGAGATTCGTTATCGCCTGCGCGGGCAGCTGGTGGGTGTCGCGATCGCGGATCGCTCGAGCGACGCGCTCTCGGCCGTGTACTGCTATTACGACCCGACGTACGAACGGCTGGGGCTCGGCACCTATTCGATCCTGAAGCAGCTCGAGCTGTGCAGCATGTGGGGGCTCCGCTACCTGTATCTGGGCTTGTACATCGCCGAGTCGTTGCACATGCGCTACAAGGCGCGCTTTCTACCGCACGAGCGCTTGCTGGACGGCGTATGGCACGAGTTCACGCAAGCGACCGAGCTCAGGCGTGAACCCGAGCGCTGAGCGGACGGCGTAGCGCGGGCAGCAGGCATGCGGCGCCCAGCAGCGCGACGCCGACCAGGCACGGAAACAGCGCGCTCCAGCCGTAGGCTTGGGCCATCTTCGGTACCATCAGGCCGACCAGGAGCGCGCCGAACGAGCCCAGACCGTTGACGAAGCCGGTCGCCATCGAAGCGGCCTGGCTTCCACCGGCGTCTTGCGCGGCGGCACCACACAAGATGGAGTCGGGCGCGAACAGAAAGGCACCGAGCAGCGCCAGCAGCGCGACGTTGAGCCAAAGGCTCGCGCCGACCAGCATCGCGCACGCGAACATGGCGACGGCCAAGAGCAGCAGCGAGATGGTCGACAAACCGACGCGCCCCCAGCGTCGATCCGAAAGCACGCCGATTGACACCACTCCGACCAGGCCGCCCGCCTCGAACGCGGCTGCCACGTAGCTGGCCATGTCGTCCGCGTAACCGAGCCGCTTCTGCAGGTAATACGGCAACCATAGCTGCAGCGCGTAGCGCATGAATTTGATGCAGAAGTAGCTGGCGCCGTAGCTCCACAGCACGCGGTTTCGGACCACCTCACGCTGCGCCGCGCGTCGCTCGGCAATCGCCTCTTCACTCTGCGCGGGGGCGGCGCCTGCCGGCGTCGGCCCCGGCCGAACCAGCGCCAGAACCAACAGCCCCACGGCGATCATGATCGCCGCCGGAATTTGAAACGCCGCCCGCCAGCCGTAGGCGTGGATGAGCATGCCCGCGAACGGGCCGGCCAGAAGCGGTCCGGCCTGGTAACAGGTCGACCAGAAGCCCATCACGGTGCCCCGGTTCTGTGGCGTCGTCCATTCGGTCATGGCGCGCGTGACACCGGGCCAACCGGTGGCCTGCGCGACACCGTTCAGCGTGAACAGCAACATCAGCAAGAGCGCGCTCGAAGAAGCGCCGAACAGCGCGCACAACCCGGCCGAAGCCATCAATCCGAAGCCGACCAGTCGCCGCGCGCCGACGCGATCGCCCAGCATCCCATTCAAGAATTGCCCCAGCGCGTAGGCGCCCAGGTAGCCCGAGTCGATGTAACCCAATTGGGTGACGTCCAGCAGCCGCGCCGCCTCCAGCGAGTGTTTGGCCGAGCTGAAGGTCTTGCGCCCCAGGTAGTAGCTGGCGTAGGCGAGCCAAGTCGCCGCCCACACTACGTTTCGGCGTCGCGTCTGGTCGCTCACGCCCGCCTTTTAACAGAGCTTTGGCGCGCGCGCTGTCACCCTCCCGTAACCGGCGCTTACTCGAAGGGACGGCCCTCGGCCTCTTCGATTTGAGCCAGCGCGGCGGCCAGAGCGTCCTTGGCGCGCTCCAGCGACGCGCGGTCCTCGCTCCATTTGCCGCTCGCGCGCCCGAGCTTTTGATTCGCGAGAGTGAGCTCGCTCTGCGTGCTGCCCAGGTCGGCGTTGGCGGCGGCCAGCGACGCCTCGAGCTGCACGATCTTGGCGTCGCGCGCCTCGACCGTGCTCTTTTCTTGATCGCGCTGCGCGGTGCGCTCCGCCAGCTCTGCCTCGAGCTGAACGATGCGCGCTTCGCGCTCCTGCAACGTGAGCGCATGCGAGTCGCGCTCGTTGGTGCGCTCTTGCAGCTCGGATTCGAGCTGAGCGATGCGCGCGTCGCGCGCGGCTTCGGAGGCTTGCTTTTGATCGACGAGCGCGAGCAGCGCGGCCGAGTGATCGGCGGCTTCTTTGGCTTGCTCCTTTTCGTGCTCGGCGATCATGTCCGCTTCGCGCGCGGCCAGCGTTTGCTCGTGCTGCGCGGCTTGCTCGGCCAGCGCCTGGCCGTGCTCGGCGCGGAGCTTGTTCAGCGCGTCTTCACCGGCGCGGTGCAGCGCCGCCAGGCGCGCGTCGTGCTCTCTCTTCAGCTCGGCCTCGCGCGCTGCAACGGCCGCGCTCTTGGCGGTTTCGTGCTCACTGCGCAACAGCCCGAGGGCCTGCTCGTGCTCGCCTCGCGCGGCAGCGCGTGCTTCTTCGCGCGCCGCTTCTACCGCGACGGCGACGGCCTGTTGCTTGGCGCGCTCCGCCTCTTGCAGCGCCTGTTCGTGTTCGGCCACGAGCGTCGCGCGCGCTTCGTCTTTCTCGGCCAGTGCTGCCTGGTGCGCTGCGCCCAGCTCGGCCAGCTCGGCGATCTTCGCGTCGAGATCGGCCTTCGTCTTCTCGGACTTGCGCTTGAAATCGTCGGCGCGTTTGACGGCCTGTTCTTTGTCGCTCTTCGCGGCCTCGTTGGCCCTGACCAGATCGGCTTGCTGCTTTTCGAGGTCGCTGATGCGGTCGGTCAGATCGGCCTTCTCGCGCTCGAGCGCCAAGCCGCCGTCGCGGAGCGCCAAGAGCTCCTTGTCTTTGTGCGACAGCTGATCCTTGTAATCGAGGATCTCTTTGTCTTTTTTGTTGAGCTGCTCGCGCAGATCGAGGAACTCGCGTGCCGAGCCCGCGCCCTTGCCTGCTCCGCCTCCACCGCCGGAGGCGAGCTTGGCCTTCACTTCGTCGAGCTCGCGCTGCAGGCGCTGCACTTCGACGTCTTTACCGGCGCCGCGGCGCGCGACTTCTTCCAGCTCGTCGACGCGATCTTTGCTGCGCCGAACGTCTTCTTCGAGCTCTTTGACGCGGCTGCGCGACTTATCCAGCTCCTCGCGGTACTTGGCGACGTCGCCGACGTCCGCCGCGCGGGGCGGCAGCGACGACGGTCGCAGCGACGACAGTCGTGCGGATGGGGCGGGCGGCGGCGCGGACGGCGCTACCGAGCGCGGCGGCATCGGCAATTCTGCGGCCGCAGCGACGGGCGCGGGGGCCGGCGAGGGCTCGGCGATCTCGATGTCGTCGAGCACGACTTCTTCGTCGTCTTCGTTGGTCGCGGCGGGCTCAGGCTCGGCTGCGGCCGGCTCCGGCTCGGGCGTCGGCGCGATGGATGGAGGCCCGATCTCCGGCTCGTCCATCACGATCTCGTCGCTTTCGACGGCGACCTCGCTCTCGGGGGCCGGAGCCTCCGGCTCGGCGGGCGCGGCGCTCGGCACCGGCGGCTCCGACGGCGCGATGGATGGCGGCGCAATCTCCGGCTCCTCCATCAGCGCGCCGAAAGCTTGCTCGGCGAAGTCTTCGACGTCGGCGTCCACCATGCTCTCGCGCGTGGACGTGCTCACCTCGCCGTCGTCTGCTGTGGCCTCGGGGGCGGCGGACTCCTCGACCTCCGCGTCTTCGATCTCGATGTCGTCTTCGATGACGATCGCTTCTTCGCTCACCGGCGGGGCCTCTTCGGCCATGTCGACGGGCGGCAGCATCTTGACGTAGGTCTGGATGCGCGCCAGCAAGTCCTCGAAAGAAATGGGCTTGTGGACGTAGTCCTCGGCGCGCGTGCGCAGCCGACGGTGCTGCTCGAACGTCTCCTCGGTGGACTCCGAGCTCATGATGATGAGCGGTACGTCCTTGAGCGCGGGATCGCGCTTGAGCTTGTTGCAGACCGAGAAGCCGTTCATCCGCGGCAGCTCGATCGCGAGCAGTATCAAGTCGGGCTTGTTCTGGCTGGCTGCAGTCAGGCCGCTATTGGCGTCATCCACCAGCGAGACCTCACAGCCGTACTTGAGCAGCCCCGCGCGGAGTGTTTCAGCAAACGAAGGATCACTCTCGAAGACGAGTACCTTGATGGCCATCCAGGTCCTTGAAATTACGGCGAGAGTCGCCACGATATCGGGCGCTCCGCCGAGGGTCAAAGCCTGCTTTTCGGCCGCGTCGGGTTACCGGCTCGCCTTCTCCTGGTGACCGCTCTGATGGGTGCGTTTGGCGAGCACTTCGATAACTTGGCGCAGAGTCAGACCGCGCTGAGTGAGGCCCACCATCGCGTGGTACAAAAGGTCGGCCGCTTCGGATAGCACGCGCTCGTCACTCTCGTCCTTGATGGCGTCGGCGAGCTCGCCGGCCTCTTCGCGGATCTTGCCGCCGATCTTCTCGGGACCGCCCGACAGCAGCGACTTCGTGTAGCTCTTCTCGGCCGTGGAGGCCTTGCGCGATTCGAGCAGCTCGCCCAGCTCGTTCAGAAAGGGCGTGGCTTCACGCGGCAGATCGGCGAGCTCGCCCCCGCTCGAGACCTTGCGAAAGAAGCACGAGGGGCGACCGGTGTGGCACGAGGGACCGACCGGCAACACCGAGAGCAATAGCGTGTCGGCGTCACAATCCGCGGTCACCGACAGCACCTGGAGCACGTGACCTGACGTCTCGCCTTTGGTCCAGAGCGCGCCGCGAGAACGGCTGAAAAACGTGGCCTTTCCGCTGCTCAGCGTGTGTTCCAGCGCTTCGCGGTTCATGTAGGCCATCATCCGTACTTGTCCGGTAAGGTGATCCTGGGCGATTGCGGGGATGAGGCCGCGCTCATCAAACTTCAACATGCGGCCTCGGTTTGCCTCACAATGGCCGTCTTGGCGACGTGAATCGCCGCCTTGGGGCGGAGCTTGCCCGGCCTTTGCCGGTGGCGTCAGAAAGGGGCTTTGGGGGCGGTAGACCCGACTCATGCTGAACTTGGGGGCCCCACGCCTCGAGTTTCTGAACGCAATACACTGAAATCATTAGGTTTATTTCTTGGCCCGGATCGTGCTCTCCTCTTTTGCCAAGCAGTAGCCCTGCCCGCTCTCTCCCAGGAGAAACCCATGGCTCGTCTCGTCGCTTCCCACCTCTCGCTCGGAACCAGCGCCCTCGTCGGCGCTCTGGCGCTGCTCTCCGGCTGCTCGGGCTCGACCTCGGGCGGTGGCGACGACCACCCGACACCCGAAGGGGTGAGCAAGATCGTCTACGCCGTGCGCCAGCACACCGTGGTGGAGGGCGGCAAGGTCACCAGCATCGACGTGGCGGGCGGTATGGGCCAGGTGATGGACTACGGCCGCTACGTGCCAGGCGGTCGCCTCGAGATCTTGGACCTTCGCACCGGCAAGGTCGAGAACATCATCGAGGGCGACAAGTACAAGGACGCCGACATCTCCAGCGTGGACCTTTCGTTCGACGCGACGAAAGTGCTGTTCACGATGAAGAAGGACAAGACGGACTTCTACCACGTGTACTGGGCGAGCATGGAGCGCGGTCCGGACGGCAAGTTCGCCATTAACCAGCTCACGTTCCAGCCCTTCGACGACCAGCAAGCGGTGTGGGCGGCGGGCGATCGTATCGTCTTCACCACCAACCAGGCCTATACGGACATGGGCACCCGCGCGGACGAGTACAACCACTCGCGCGTGGTGACGCAGCTGGCGAGCATCACGCTGGCCGGCGGCGACGCGGACCGCAAGCTGTGCTCGCAGAACCTCTCGCACATCGTCACGCTCTTCTCGATGGCGGACGGCCGCGTCGGCTTCTCGCGCTGGGAGCACCTCGAGAACGTCAACGACGTGAAGCTGATGGCGATGAACCCGGATTGCACGCAGATGATTGGCCTCAACGGCCAGTTCGGTAAACCGGGCAACTCGCTGGTTCAGTTCACCGAGAGCAAGACGCCGTACGTCTACTACGGCATCGTCACCAACCGCGAAAACACCATTCAGGCTGGCTCACTGGTCAAGCTCGACGCGCGCTGGAGCGAGGATCAGACCAAGCTCGACATGGAAAAGGGCTCGGACGAGGCCTACACCATGCTGACGCCGAACGTGCCGACCGGCGACGAAGCCTCGGCCATCGGTCGTTACCGCTCGCCGGCCGTCTTGCCGGACGGCCGCCTGCTCATCACCTGGGCGCCCGGTGACGTGAACGAGCTGAACGAGCTGTCGCTCACGCCGCCGGACTACGGCATCTACATCTACGATCAGGAAAATCGCCGGAACGACTTGGTGAAGAACTACGAGGGCTCGTGGGAGCTCTACGCCAAGCCGGTGGTGGAGCGCGACACGCCGAAGATCATCACCTCGCGCCAAGATATGGTCGACGCTACGACGCCTGCGCTGTTCGGCTCGATCGACGTGGCGCAGACCTCGCTCTACTCGCGCCACGGCAACACCGTGGGTGGCGCGCAGTTCGCCGACGGCACGCACCTCGACATGGCGCTGAAGAGCGCGGTCAAGGTGCGCATCATCGAGGGCTTCTCGAGCGAAGCCGCGATGGAGACGATGTTCGGCTTGACCATGGCCGAAGGCGCCGCGCTGATTGGCGAAGCCAAGGTCGAGGCGGACGGCTCGTGGCTGGCCAGCGTGCCGCCCTACATCCCGATGCACTTGCAGGCGGTCGACGAGTTCGAGCTCGCGATCCGCAACGAGACGACCTGGATTCAGGGCATGCCGGGTGAAGATCGCGTGTGCGGTGGTTGTCACGAAGATCGCACGCGGCCCAGCTTGCCGAATGGTCAGGCGCTCACCATCGCGCGCGGCCGCGGCCCGGAGGACTTCATGACGCCGGTGCTCGAGCGCATCGAGTATCCGTGGAACAAGGCCAACAAGGCGGACAACCCGAATCAGATTCAGACGCTGCTCAACGCCAAGTGCGTGTCTTGCCACAACGAGACGAAGAACGGCGACAAGCCGCAGGAGTTCTACGAGGTCAAGTCGATGAACGCCGTCACCGGCGACTCGTACGACTACATGATCCCGCGTATGGATCTGACCGATCGCGACATTACGGTCACCTACGATCGCCAGACCAGGGCTTGGCCGGCTTCCTACGTGTCGATCTTCTACCCGGCAGCTCTGCAGATGGAGATGGGCCGCGGAGCGGAGATCGTCGGCACCGTACCGCCAACTTGGGGTGTACCGAGCGACGCGCGCCACAGCGCGATGATCGAGAAGCTGAACATCACGTCCTCGCTAGACGCGACCAAGTACGCCTGGCCACTGGGCGAGGCGTTCACGGACGCGAACATCGCCGGCGGAACGCGCACCGATCACGCGCAGGTCGCTGGCCTCACGCGCGACGAGGTGCGCATGCTGATCCGCGCCATCGACATGGGCGGCCAGTACTTCTCACGGCAGAACACCGGCTTCATGCCCTTCAACAACGACCCGGTGGCGGGTAAGCCTTACTGAGGAGCGGGAGACAAGACCATGACCTTCAAGCTCTCTACCTTCGTCAAGTCCTCGCTGGTGCTCGGCTCGGTGCTGGTGGTTTCGGCAGCCAGCGCCGAGGACCCCAACGTCACGAGCGGTCGCGCTGCAGTTTACAAGCAAATCCCCGCCGAATCGCTGGAGGCAGTGAGCACCCGCAAAGAGGTGATGGGACTCGGCGCGCCGAACCTGGCTCCGACCCACATCTGGAAGGTGCTGGAGCACGGCGAAAAGCTGGAGTGCCTAGGCTGCATTCCGGTGGTCTCCAAGCTGCTCTACGACAGCCACGCGAAAACGCGCGAGATCAGCGCGTGGTGGCTGCGCCGCCGCATCTTCGGCGTGTTCGGCCCGGGCCAGGTCTACGAGCAAACGCTCAAGACGCTGGCCAACCCGGAAGAGAGCGAGTCGCATCGCATCTACGCTGCCAACGCGCTCGGTGAGTTCTTGTTCCAGGGGGGCATCGGCGCGCTGTCGAAAGCGGTCGTTTCGGACACGTCGGCGGCGGTGCGCGGCGCGGCAGTGGCCGGGCTGGAGCGTCTCAACTCGTCGGGTAAAGACGGCGAGCTGAGCCTGGCGTTGGTCGATACCGAGGCCGACGTGCGCCTGGCTGCGCTGCACGCGGCGACGCGCATCAACACCTTCACGGACGTGGCGGGCGTGGTTGCTCTGATCGGCGACGACTCGAGCCTGGTGCGTCGCCGCGCCGCGGAGACGCTCGGTGTCATGAAGGCGGCCGACGCCGTGGCCGGGCTGGTTGCGCTGGCCTCGCCGGACTTCGAGTCCGACGCGAACGTGCGCACCGCAGCGATTTGGGCCCTGGGCCAGATCGGTGATCCGGGCGCGCGCGACGCGATCGAAGCCGCCGAGAACGACCCCGACGCTTCGGTGCAAAGCGCCGCCAAGATCGCCGGCCGCATGCTGCGGCTCTGACCGATGGGGCTGCCCAACCGCAGCCCGCGCGCAGAAAGCTTCCTCAGCGTCGCCCGGTCTCTCTGAGCGTCACGCTCGGGGCTGCCATCGTCCTGGTCCGTGCCGAGTACCTGTGAGAACACGTCCAATTCGAACCCCAAAAATTCTCGCCTCCCGATCCTCCCGAACTCCCGATCTCCTGTAAAAAATCTCGGGCCCCCCAAGAGGCGACGACGTGGGCGCCAAGCGGCCGGTTGGGCAGAGGGCGGTGCCGTTTGAGCGTGGTGTGGTAGTAAACTGGATTCAGGACATGCTCTCGCTTTCCTGGCGTTCGTCGGCTGCTTCGTGCGCGCTCTTGCTGCTCCTCACGGGCTGCGAGCGCAAAGAGCAGACGGCACAGACGACCTTCTACCAGCGTCGCATCGGCCCAATCCTCCAGGGGTCGTGCGTGGAGGGGCCGGCCAAGGCCGGCTGTCACGTGCGCGCAGACGACATCGGCAACGCGCTCGGTAACCTGAGCCTAGAGAGCTATGCGGATCTCGAGCATCGGCGTGATTTGCTCGTCAACTACGGCCCCTACGGCATGCCGGGCTTGCTGGTCAAGGTGGCGCCCGACTTCAAGCTCGCGCTCACCAACTGGAAGAGCAGTGAGCCGCTCATCATCAACTCGCACATCGCACACGTCGGTGGCTCGCTGATCGACATCACTTCCACGTCATTCACCCAACTGCAAACCTGGATGGAGAATGGCGCGGCCGAGAACAACGCGCGCCAGCTCGACAAGCAGTACCAGCAAAGCGCCTGCTCCAAGACCATCGGTATCGACCCGGCGTTCGACGCGAGCACGGACCCGACCAGCGCCGACTACGAGGCCTTCAAGAGCAAGGTGAACCCGGTGCTCGGGAAGAGCTGCGCGGCCTCCAATTGTCACGGCTCGCCCGCCAACTCGCTCCACCTCACGTGCGGAGATAACGCCGAGCAGACGCGTTGGAACTACTTTGCCGCGCAAGACTACGTGTCGACCGATCCACCGCTGAGCGAGATCGTGCGCCGCCCGCTGGCTGCTTCGGCGGGTGGCACCTTCCACGAAGGTGGCACGGTGTTCAAAAGCACCAGCGACGCCGACTACGCGGCCATTCTGGATTGGGCCACCAAGAAGGGCGGCCCCACCAACGAGGACACCAGTCCCGGCTTTCAATTTTTCGCGGAACGCGTGCAGCCGATGCTGGTGCGCCGCGGCTGCATGATGCTCGGTTGTCACTCATCGGCGATGTTCCACGACTATCGCCTGCGCGGTGGCAGCGGTGGCCACTTTGGTTTGCCCGCGACGCGCAAAAACTACCAGCTCACGCTCGAGCAACTGGCGCTCGACACCGCCAACCCCGAAGCCAGCCGGCTGATCCGCAAGAACCTGATCCCGGCACCCGCGGGACCCGGCATTTTGCACCGCGGTGGCCCGTTGCTCGCCGATCACGAGGACTGCGACCCTACCGCCTCCGCCACGGGTCCGCTCGACGACCAGAGCGAATACTGCGTGATCACGGCCTGGATCGAGCTGGAGCGCCAGGCGCGTATGCCCATGTCAGGGTTGACGGGCATCGTGTTCGTGCGCCGCAGCCCCGCCCCCTTGCCGGACACGCCGCAAGACTACGGAAACTTCGCGCCTGGCGCGGAGCTGGTGCGCGTCGCCGCCCAACAAGATCCGATGACGGGCGCCATCACGGTCGGCGCCGAAGACAGCCTTTCCACGTTGTGCGGTCTGCCTCGCGCGACGACCGACGTGCGGCGCCCCACGGTCTCGTGGGACGGCAGCAAGATCGCGTTCTCGGCGCGCAAATCGGCGACGGAACCCTTCGGCGTCTACATCGTCGATGGCACCACGTGCGCGCTCGAACCGACCATCGCCGCGCCCGCGGTCGACGAGGACGGCGCCACGGTGCCCACGAACGACGAGCTGATTCACAACTTCGATCCGGTGTTCTCGGCGGACGGGCGCCTGGTCTTCGCGTCGACGCGCGGCAACGTCACCAACGCCTCCACCATCGGCTACGCGGGCCCGCAGCGCACGCCGGCGGATCCGTCCAAGCTCAACAGCAACTTGTACGTGCTGGAAGACGGCAAGATCCGCCAGCTCACGTTCTTGCTCAATCAGGAGCTGCTGCCGAGCTTCATGCGAGACGGTCGCTTGATTATGACGGCCGAGAAGCGCCGGCCCGGCTTCTATCAGCTCGCCGGGCGGCGCATGAACCTCGACGGCGGCGACTACCATCCGCTGTTCGGGCAGCGCAGCAGCATCGGCTTCAATCAATTCACGGACGTCGTCGAGCTGGCGGACAAGAACCTGGCCGCGATCATGAGCGAGCGCGGGGCCGCGCACGGCGCCGGCACGCTGGCGATCGTGAATCGCAGCATCGGCATCGACCAACGCAGTCAAAATCCTGCCGACTATCTGCAGAGCCCGGACGCCATCGATTATCCGAACCCCAAGTTCTACCAGCACTCCATTCGCATCATGGATCCTGCGGCAACGGGGCAAATCGCAGGCACCCAGGGCGCTTACCGCAGCCCGGCGCCGCTGCCCAACGGTGACGTGCTGGTGAGCTACGCCGCCAACGTGGTCGCGCTCGACAACTTCAACGGTAACTTCGACATCGTTCAGGTCAACGCCAGCACCGGCGAGCGCGTACCGCTCGTCACCGGCGCGGACGACGAAATCTGGCCGGCGGCCATCTACCCGCGCGCGTCGATCGGCATCTTCAAGTCACGGCTCGACGAAGCCAACGGCGCCACGCAAGTCTTGAGCGACGCTGATCACAAGAAGACGGCCGACGTCACCTTCGTTGACATCAACCTGCTCAGCAGCTTGCTGTTTCAAAACACACGCACCGGTCGCGAGGTGGAGCCGGACGGCCAGGTCTTGACCGGCGTTTGGGAGAGCTTGCCGCCAGTGGGCGCTACCAGCTTCGCCGACGCCGATTCCAAGTTCGTCGCAGCGGACGATTTCGGCCAGGTTTACGTGCGCCGACGCTTCCTGGGTGCTCCGCCCATCAACAAAGACGGCTCGGTTGGCGTGCGTATCCGCGGCGGCGCCCCCATCTCGCTCGAGGTGCTGACCAAGCTGAGCGGCGACGACGCGCCCGCCCAGCACCTGCAGCTCGAAGAGATGCAATTTTACCCGGGAGAGGTCGTACGCCAGGGCTTCCGTCGGGATCTGTTCAATGGCCTGTGCGGCGGCTGCCACGGCTCGGTCAGCGGCAAAGAGAACGAGATCGCCGTCAACCCGGACATCCTCACGCAGGCCTCCTCCGTCATCGCGCGCGACCAGACGCCCGCCGACCTGACCAAAATCCTCGGCGACGACGTCGGGCCGTAGCTACTGAATCGTGATGGTCTTGCTGACGGTGACTCGGTCGCCGTCGAAGGGCGGCACCTTGGCTCTGCGCAATGCCGAGGCGATGCAGCCGCCCGTGGGCGTGCCGGCGAACGGCGGGCCGCTCACGTTGGCGCTCGTCACCCGGCCGGAAGGAGCGAACGTGATCACCACGCTGGCGACGCCGGACGGATCGCCCTCTTTGCGGCACGCCGAAGCTTGGGCTGCCGCCGACGAGAGCGCCGCCTGCGCAGCCGCGCGGTCGAAGGGGCCTGCCGGTTCGGCGGGAGGGGCAGGTTCCGCCGCGGGCTCTTCTTTGGTGACTGCCGGAGCTGGTGCCTCTTGGGGGGCGGTCGTTGCGGCAGGGCGCGCGGGCTCGGCAGGCTTGGTGTTGCTGGGAGTCGTGCTGTCCGGCGTGGTGGCGGGCGTGCTCGCCGCGGACTTGTCGTGCACAGTCGTGGCTGCAGGCTTGGCCGGCGTGGTCTCGGGGCCAACCTCCGCGGCGGTCGGCGTTGCCGTAACGCCGGCGAGCGCAGTTGGCGGTGCCGCCTCCGTGGTGGGCGCTGCTGCGACTGCGGGCGTTACGGTTTCCGGTTGCGGTGCTGGCTCCGCGGCGGCAACGACTTTGGGGGCCTGCTCGGCGGCTACGGACGGCGCGGGGGCGCTGCGCTTCCAGATCAGAAAGCCCGCCACTGCTGCCAGGCCGAGCAACACGGGCGCGGCCAGACCGCTACGCTTTTGCGGAGCGGCGGGCGGCACGCTCTTGGTCGCCGGTGCGACGACGTTCTTGCGCTCGCGCGAGCTCTCGGTGCGTCGACTGCTCGGCGTCGGCTGATCGAGCGACGCCGGGCTGAGTGAGCCGGCGGCTGGCGACGAAGCAGCCTTTTTTTGCGGTGCCGTGGGCTCTGCCGCGGCTGGTGCCGTGAGCAACGCGGCCTGGTCGTTGCCGAGCGCGAACAGCGGCAGCGTTTTGCCGGTGCCGGTGAGTGGCACGTCGAGCGCCGTTATATCGATCTCGGTTTCGGTTTCGGCAGGTGCTGGGGCCGGAGCCGTGAGCGACGAAATATCGATGGTGGGTGCGCCGCTCGCTTCGGGCATGACGCCGCCGTTCATGGCGGCGCTCATGTTGGCGAAGAAGTCGTCGATCTTCGGCTTCGCGGCGTGCTCTTCGTGGTGTGCGAGCGCCTTCAAGCTCGGCGTGCCGGAAGAGCTCGGTAGCGGATCCTCCTCGGGCGGCGGCAAGCTCGGCGGCAGCTCTTCGACGAAGTCGTCGAGGCTCTCGGGAGCGCTCGTTACGGCGACTGCACGCGTCGCAGCTTCCTGGGCGTCCGGCTTCGAATCGGGGATTTCCCAATCGCCCGAATTCAGCTCCTCGACTGCGGCGGGTGGAGGGGGCGGCGGCTCGGGGAAGCCGTGTAACGTGGCTTTGGTCGAAGCCGCGGCGGGCACCGCGCCCGCCCCGGCCACGTTCAAGAAGCCCGGCGAAAGCGCGACCATGTCGCTGCCGCTGACCGTGCGGGCGGGGGTACCGATGCCCATCAGCGTCGACTGCTTCGGCGGGCGTGGCGGTGAGGGCGCGCGCTTCGGTGTCGCGTCCTTCAGCGGCGGAGGGATGTACGGCGATTCGGGCCTGCTGGGTGGCAAGCTCTTCGGATCGACGTCGGAGGCATCGACCTCGATCGCGGCATGGCATTGCCGGCAGCGCACGGTCACGACCTTGCCGGCGACACGGCGCCGCAGCAGGTCGTCGTTTAGAAGGAAACGAGCTTGGCAGCTCTTGCAGACGACGGCGAAGGCCATAAAAATACTGCCTTCAGCATCGATCGAAAACGCTACCGCTGCAAGGCGACGCTAGGGCTTTTGCGGGCGAGGAACGATCGCAGATAAGTGGCGGCCGCTTCGTTTACCGTCACGCCGGAATGAAAAGTAACGCTCGGGCTCGAGCACGGTGCAGCCGTTCACTTGATCGACCTCGGCTTCGGTAAGCCCGAGCGCCAAGAGCTGCTGCGTGACGATGAAGCGCAGGTCGATGTGGGGCTTGGGAGAGCTGCCTTCTCCATGTGCAAGCGCGCCCGGCACCGGGCAGGACGCCAGCAGCTCGGCCGCGACGTCATCCGACACTTCGAAGGCGGCAGCGGAGATATGCGGGCCGATCGCCGCCAACAAACGCCCGGGACTCTGCAAGTGCGTGCGCAGGCAGCTGACGCCTGCTTCGACCACCCGACAGGCCACGCCACGCCAGCCGGCGTGAATCGCCATCACCGCGCCGCTCTCTTGATCGGCGATCAGCACCGGCACGCAGTCGGCGGAGCGCACGCCGTAGGCGCTGCTGGCATCGCTGCCACCGAGTGCGTCACCCTCGAGTGTTATTGTCTCCGTGCGCAGCGCCGGGGCGTCGTAGAAGAACGCTCGTCGCCCGTGCACCTGCGACAGGAACAAAACTCGCGCGGCGTCCACTCCTAACAGAGTGGCTGCCCGGCGTAAGTTTTCGTCGACGGCGGCGGGAGTGTCGCCGACGGCGGTCGAGAAGCTGAGGCTCTCGAACGGCCCTTCGGACGCTCCACCCAGCCGCGTGAAGAAGGCATGGCGAAAGCCGGCCCGAGCCAGGAGCGGGCTCTGCTGGTACGAGGCAACACCCGCGGGCTGCTGCCCAGGCGCGGCGGAACGCGGGTCTATCTCGTTCAAATCGCTTCTCGGCATAAGGTTTGGTATTGCTGGTCCCCAATGCGCCCCAAGGACCCCTTCATCGGCCGCGACCTGTTGGGCGGCCAATTTCGGGTCTTGGAGAAGATCGGCACGGGGGGCATGGGGTCGGTGTACAAGGCCGAGCAGCCGGCGATGAACCGGATGGTGGCGATCAAGATCCTCCATCCGAAGCTGGCCGGGCGCAAGGATTTGACCGCGCGCTTCCGGCGCGAGGCGCGCGCCATGAGTCAGCTCACGCATCCGAACACCGTCAAGGTGTTCATGTACGGCGAGCTCGAGGACGACGGCTCCCTCTACATCGTCATGGAGATGCTGGAGGGCCGAAACCTGAACCAGACGGTCAGGAAAGAGGGCCCGATGCCGGCCGACCGCGCCATCCCGATCTTGATTCAGGTGTGCGGCGCGCTGCAAGAAGCGCACGACCTCGGCATCGTGCATCGCGACCTCAAGCCGGAGAACATCTTCCTGTCCAAGCAGGGCGGCATCTCCGACTATCCCAAGGTGCTGGACTTCGGCCTGGCCAAGGTCACGGAGCGGCAGATGCAGCCCGGCTCCGTCATCTTGACCCAGGAGGGAATGGTGTTCGGCACTCCGGAGTTCATGTCTCCGGAACAAGCGCAGGGCAAAACGCTCGACGCGCGGAGTGACATCTACTCGCTGGCAGTCATCTTGTACGAGGTGCTCACGGGCAAGCTGCCGTTTTCGGCGCGCACGCCCATGGAGTACATCCAGAAGCACGTGACCGATCCGATCATTCCGCTCAGCGAGCGCGTGCCGGATCGCAAGTTTCCCAAGGGCCTGGACGACGTGCTCGCCCGCGCGCTCGAAAAGCAGCCGGACAAGCGCTTTCAAACGGCCGGCGAGTTCGGCGAAGCTTTGCGCCCCTTCGGTGGCGAGAAGGCCAAGGCGCTGCCGCCCGTCGGGCCGGTGACGTCGCCGCCCAGCGGTGGGCTGAAGGTGAATTCGCAGCGTGCCCCCGCGCGTGGCTCTGGTCCGAACGCCAAGCTGCTGGTCAGTGTCGCTGCCGTATGTCTGCTGGCGGGCGTGCTCATCGCTGTGGTGGTGATGAAGGCGCTCGCACACTAGGAGCGGAGCGCTTTTTTCGTGGATCGCGCGCGTCTCGTCAAAGGCTTGAAAATCGCCGGCTGGCTGGCGCTGGCGGCCGCCGTGCTCGGCGCTGCCGGCGTGGTGCTGGTGGTGCGCCACTACGAGAACAAGCTGCCGTCGCTGGACAAGGTGCGCAAAGGCTACGAGCCGCCGCAGGTGACGCGCGTGCTGTCGCGCGATGGCGCGGTGCTGGCCAGCTTGTTCACGGAGCGGCGCACGGTCGTCAAATTTGCCGACATCCCTAACCACGTGAAGCTGGCGTTCCTGGCAGCAGAGGACGCGAGCTTCTACCAGCACGAGGGCCTGAATTACCTGGGTATGTTGCGCGCGTTGGCCGTGAACCTACGTTCGGGGCGCTCGCGGCAAGGGGCCAGCACCATCACGCAGCAAGTGGTCAAGAACGTGCTCTTGGTGCCCGAGCGCACTTACGAGCGCAAGATCAAAGAGACCATCTTGGCGCGTCAGCTCGAGCACGAGCTGACGAAAGACGAAATCCTCTCGCTGTACTTGAACCAGATTTACCTGGGGCACGGTCGCTACGGGGTGGAAGAAGCGGCGCGCTACTACTTTGGCAAGCGCGTGCGCGAGCTCGACGTCGCCGAGGCGGCCACGCTTTCGGGGCTGGTGGCGTCGCCCGAGCGCTACTCGCCGCGGCGCGACGTCACGCTCTCGCTGCAGCGCCGGCACTACGTGCTGTCGCAGATGCTCGAGAAGGGCTTCATCACTCGCGAGGTTTACGACGTGGCCGAGCAGCGCCCGCTGCGCCTGGCGCCGGTGAGCGACGGCGAATCGGAGCTGGCGCCGGAGGTGGTGGAGCACGTCAAGCGGCTGCTCACCAAGGTGGCAGGTGAGGCGGCAGCGCGTGGCGGTTTCGTGATCGAAACCACCATCGACCCCGCCTTGCAGGCCGCGGCGCGCAAGGCCACGCGCGACGCGCTGGATCAGTATTTGGTGCGTCAAAAGCTGTTGCCGCCGTACACGCAAGAAGAGCGCAAGCTGTGGGGGCCTGCCGAGTCGGGCACACCCAAGCAGAACAAGGTGTACGTCGGTAAGGTGGCGGCGGTCGACGACCGTACTTTCACGATCGACGTGCGCGTCGGCGTCACGCTCGGTCGCGTCGACCTACGTCACGAAGATCGCTACAACCCGAAGCACCTGGCGCCGAGCGAGTTCACGCGCGAGGGCGCCGCGCTGCGCGTGCGCGTGCTCAGCCTGGCGGACTCCCCGACCGGCAAGGCCGAGCTCAAGCTCGAGCTCGGACCGGAGTCGGCGCTGGTTGCGCTCGAGCCGCGCAGTCGTGAGGTGCGCGCGCTGATCGGCAGCTACGAAGGCGTGGCGGGCGGACTGGATCGCTCGACGCAGGCACGCCGCCAGCCCGGCTCTGCTTTCAAGACCGTCGTCTACGGCTACGCGCTGCACTCCCGCCGCTTGACGCTCGGCAGCGTGCTCAGCCTTACCCGCACGGGCAAGGATTTGAAGCACAAGCCGCCGCCCGGCGTGGCGCCCGATGCTACCGAGTACAAGCTCCGGTTGCGCGACGCGCTGGCCATCAGCGACAACGCCGCAGCCCAAAAAGTGCTCGAAGAGGTGGGCGCGGCCAACGTCATCGATTTCGCGCGTGCGCTCGGCATCGAGTCGCCGCTGATGCCGACGCCGTCGCTCGCGCTCGGTGCCTACGAGGTCACGCCGATCGAAATGACGGCTGCGGTGGCGACTTACGCGGCCGCGGGCGAATACCAGCCGCCGGTGCTGATCAAGCGCATCACGGACTCGTCGGGTCACGAAATCTTGCTGCCGCCGCAACCGCCCCCGCGCCAGGTGCTTCCGCCCGACGAAGCGTACCTCATCACCAGCGCGCTCACGAGCGTCGTGAAGGACGGCACCGCCAAGGCCGCGAACGGCATGGGCCGCCCGCTCGCCGGCAAGACCGGAACCACGAACCAGGCCAAGGACGCGTGGTTCGTCGGCTACTCGACGGATTTCGTTGCGGGCGTGTGGGTCGGCTACGACGAGGCGATTCCGCTGGGCTTCGGCGAGGCAGGCGCCGTCACGGCCTTGCCTATCTGGATGGCGTTCATGAAAGTGGCCGAAGCAGGTCGCCCTGCGGTCGACTTTCCGAAGCCCCCCGGCATCGTGAGCGTGCGCATCGATCCCGTCACGGGGCTGCTCGCTTCCTCCGAAACCGGAGAAGGCGTCGAAGAGGAATACTTGAGCGGCACGGAGCCGACCGAAGTGAGCGCGCCGGCGCCTGCTCCCCCACAGCCCTCGGCGCCCGTCGACGACGAAGCCGCGGCGGCCACGTCTTCGCCTGCGATTCCGCCAGCTCCCAGCCCGGAGCCGTCGCCCAGCGGCGCCCTGCCTGAAGTCCCGCCGCCCTTTTGAGGTGCCGTTCGGATTGGCTGGGGGTGCAATTATCCAGTCAAATTGCGTCGTGTGTTGGGGCCGCCCCGGAAACTAACGGAGCGGAACATGACGGTCCTTCGCCGCGCCGCAGGCGCCAGTCTGCGCTTTTTGCCGTTTTCTGCTCTGTTTTGGGCGGCCACCGCCAGCGCGGCCATCCCCGCTGACTACAAGGGCACGCCGTACATGGGCACGGCCCAGGTCATTCCCGGCCGGGTCGAGCTCGCCAACCTCGATGAGGGCGGTAAAGACGTCGCGTTTTACGCCGATCATCGGCGCGAGAACGCGGTCGCGGAAGGCTATGCGCCGATCAGCGGCGACGACTACCGCCCGGGCAATCTCAACCTGCCGAACATCTGCAAGACGAACCGCGCCGTCGAGAAGCCGGGCGAGGGTAGCGAAGACTTTTGGGAAGACGGCAAACGCTACCCCAGCGACGACAACATGTACGTCTACTACATGGGCTACGCGCACACCGTCGATTGGGTGCGCGTGACCGTGAACGTGCAGGTCGCCGGTAAATACAACGTGAGCTCCAACTGGGCGTGTGCCAACCCCAAGTGCGGCCTCTCACTTTGGTTCAACGATGGCAGCGGCAAGAGCGACAACGCGCAGCGCCCTCTCGACGGTGAGAACAAGAGCGGCATCGTGATGCTGGACGGCACGAACGACTATCACAAGTGGCGCGCCTACCCGAACTTCACCCAGGTTGAGCTCACGGCAGGCTTACAGGTGATGACCTTCAATCTCGAGGTCGCCGATCACCTTCAATACGGCTTTTTGCAGTTCGATTTGGTGGGCGGCAATCCGCAAGGTGGCGCCGGCGGCAGTGGCGGCGCGGCGGGCGGCACGGCGAGCGGCGGCGTCGGGGGCGTTGGGGGCGTTGGGGGCATGCCGGGTGGTGGCGAGACCAGCGCAGCCGGCACGCTGAACGGTGTCCCTTCCGCGGGCGGGGATGTGACGATGGGCGGCAGCAGCGCTACTGGCGGCAGCACCCCCACCACCACCTCGGGCGGCAGCGGCGCAGGCACGACAGCCATGTTCGGCGCCGGCGCGGCCTCCGGTAGTGATTCGGGCTGCTCGCTCGGCTCGCATTCGAGCAGCTCCGGTACTGCGTTTGCGGCCTTGGGCTTGGGCGCCGCGCTGATGCTCTGGCAACGCCGCAAGCGAGCGTGAGCCTGCATCCTTCCGCAGCTACAGTCGCAATTGCGACTAAGTTCTTTCGGTCGCGAGGGCGGTCCGCCGAGCGTTCGCGCGCTCGGCCCACGTGGTGAGCGCGAGGGCGAGCAGGCCGCACGTCATGTAGCCGGCGATCACGGGGCGGACGGTACCGTCGTAGGCGCGGCTGAACGGGGCGCCGATGGCGAGCGCAACCAGCGTGCTCACCGCGCCCGTGACGGCGGCGGCGACCCCTGCGATCTTGCCCATGGGCTCCATCGCGCGCGCGTTGAAATTGCCGAAGGCGATGCCGTTGAAGAAGAAGCACGGCAGCATGTAGCCGATGAACGCCCACAGCGGGGGATGACCGCCGAGCGCGAGCGCACCCAAGAACGCGATGAGCGAGAGCGAGCTGGTACCGAGCAGCGCAATACGGCTGAGCCGGCGCATGCCGAAGCGCATCACCAGGCGGCCGTTGACGAACGAGGCCACGCCGATGCCGGCCGCCAAAATACCGAAGTACAGCGGAAACAGCTTGCCGACCCGATACTGCTCTTGCAAGAGCGGCTGCACGACCGCCAGGTAGTTGACGAACGCCCCGAAAACGAAGCCCGTCGACACCATGTAACCGAACGTGAGCGGGTGCCTGAAGGTCTCGCGGATGCCGTCCGCAATGCCGCGTAGCGAGAACGCCACACGCCTTTCGGGGGGCAACGTTTCCGGCTGGCGTAACAAGAACCAAAGCACGTCGATCACCGCAAAGGCGATGAGCCCGGCGAAGATGACGCGCCAACTAGCAATTGCGAGCACGCCTTGACCGATGGCCGGCGCAAACACCGGCACCAGGATGAAGATCACCGACACGAACGACATCACGCGCGCCATGCCGCGGCCCGCGTACACGTCGCGCACCACGGCGATGGAAATGATACGCGGCGAAGCGGCGCCGAAGCCCGCCAGCACTCGGCCGGCGAGCAACAAGCCGAAGCTCGAAGCCGTGGCGCACAGCAAGTTTCCGATGATGAACAGCGTGGTGCCGAGCAGCAGCGTCGGCTTGCGGCCGATGCTGTCCGAGACCGAGCCGTAGATCAAAAGCCCGCACATCATGCCGCCGAAGAATGTGTGCAGCACGAGCCCGGCGTCGTTCGGGTTGGAAGCGCCCAGCTCGTGAGCGATGGTGCCGAGCGCTGGCACCATGGTGTCGATCGACATGGCCACGAGCGAAGTGGTCAGCGCCATCAGCGCAATGAACTCGCCTCGGGGGGCTTTGACTGGCGTTGCGGCAGGAGCGTCCAAGGGATTTGGGGCGCTATAGCAGCTGGCGAGGAACAGTGGCATATTCCGCCCCCTTCTCATGTCCAACGCGCCCACCATCATCTACACCCAGACCGACGAAGCGCCCGCGCTCGCCACTTATTCGCTCTTACCGATCGTACAGGCCTTCACCAAGCACGCGGGTGTCAGCGTCGTCACCCGAGATATCTCACTCTCGGGGCGTATCCTGGCGGTGTTCGCGGACATGCTGCCCGAGGCGCAGCGCACCAGTGACGCGCTCAGCGAGCTGGGCAAGCTCACGCTGGAGCCCGAGGCGAACATCATCAAGCTGCCGAACATCAGCGCCTCGGTGCCCCAGCTCAAGGAGTGCATCGCGGAGCTGCAGGCGCACGGGTTCAAGGTGCCGGATTACCCCGAGTCTCCCAAGACCGACGCCGAGAAAGACGCCAAGGCCCGCTACGATCGCGTCAAGGGCTCGGCCGTGAACCCGGTCTTGCGCGAAGGCAACAGCGACCGTCGCGCCCCCAAGGCCGTCAAAGACTACGCGCGCAAGCACCCGCACTCGATGGGCAAGTGGTCGCCCGAGTCCAAGACGCAGGTGGCGACGCTCGGCAAAGACGACTTCTTCTCGAACGAGAAGTCCGTCACCGTGCCCGCCGCGACGGACGTGACGATCGAGCACGTCGCGGCCGATGGCACCGTCACGGTGCTCAAGGATAAGTTCGGCCTCAAAGCGGGCGAAATCCTGGACGGCACCGTGATGCGCAAGAAGGCGCTGGTCTCCTTTTACGAGGACAAGATCGCGCAGGCCAAGAAGGACGGCGTGCTGCTCTCGCTGCACCTCAAGGCCACGATGATGAAGGTCTCCGATCCGATCATCTTCGGGCATGCGGTGCGCGTGTTCTTCAAAGACTTGCTCGCCAAGTATTCGGAAACGTTCACTAAATTGAATGTCGACCTGAACAACGGTTTTGGCGACCTGGTCGAGAAGATCCAGAGCCTGCCTGCCGCCGAAAAGGCCGCAATCGAAGCCGACATCCAGGCCGCGTACGCCGCCGGTCCGGGGCTTTCGTACGTCAACTCGGACAACGGCATCACCAACCTGCACGTGCCGAGCGACGTCATCGTCGATGCGTCGATGCCGGCGCTGATTCGCGCGGGCGGCAAGGTGTACGACTCGAAGGGCCAGCTCGGCGACACGCTCGCGCTGATTCCGGATAGCAGCTACGCCGGCGTCTACCAGACGGTGCTCGACGACTGCCGCAAGCACGGCGCGCTCGACCCGAAGACGATGGGCTCGGTACCGAACGTCGGCTTGATGGCGCAAGCCGCCGAAGAATACGGCTCCCACAACAAGACCTTCGAGATCAAGAGCGCCGGCATGGTGCGCGTCACCGACGCGGCCGGCAAGGTGCTCATCGAGCACCAGGTCGAGGCCGGTGACATCTGGCGCGCCTGCCAAACCAAAGACGCGCCCGTGCAAGACTGGGTCAAGCTCGCCGTCAACCGCGCACGCCTCAGCAACACGCCCGCCGTGTTCTGGCTCGATGAAAAGCGCGCTCACGATGCGCAAATCATCGCCAAGGTGAAGCAATACCTGCCGCAGCACGACACCAGCGGGCTGGACATCCGCATCTTGCCGCCCGCGGCCGCTTGCCAGGTCTCGCTCGATCGCATCCGTCAGGGGCAGGACACCATTTCGGTCACCGGCAACGTGCTGCGCGACTACCTCACGGACCTATTCCCGATCCTCGAGGTCGGCACCAGCGCGAAGATGCTATCGATCGTGCCGCTGATGAAGGGTGGCGGTTTGTTCGAGACCGGTGCCGGCGGCTCTGCGCCCAAGCACGTCGAGCAGTTCTTGCAGGAGAATTACCTGCGCTGGGATTCGCTGGGTGAATTCTTCGCGCTGGCCGCCAGCCTCGAGCACTTGAGCATCGTGTTCAAGCACGCCAAGGCCAAGGTGCTGGCCGACACGCTCGACGCGGCGACCGGCAAGTTCCTCGAGAACGACAAGAGCCCCTCGCGCAAGGTCGGCGGCATCGACAATCGCGGCAGCCACTTCTACCTCGCCTACTACTGGGCCCAAGAGCTGGCCGCTCAGAGCAATGACAGCCAGCTCAAGGCCGTCTTCACGCCCATCGCCGCCGAGCTCGAGAAGAACGAAGCCGCAATCGTGAAGGAGCTGATCGACGTCCAGGGCAAGCCCGTCGACGTCGGCGGCTACTACCAACCCGATGCGGCCAAGGCCACGGCGGCGCTACGCCCCAGCAAGACGTTCAACGCCATCTTGGCAAAGCTGTAGCGGGCCGCTCGCGTCTTCCTGTTGCATTCCCAACGCGCGGCTCGTCACGGCTGCGCTCAAGCCTTGATCAGCGGGAGCGGGTCGCTCGCCATCGTGAAGTACTTCGACGACGTGTCGCCGTAGTGCTTGGCGTATGGCGGCGTCCAGCTCTCCGTTGAGACGTAGGGGACGCCGTAGCCTTTGTGGCCCCAGCGTTCGAAGTCGCTAGGGGGCACGCCCATGGCTTGGAGCACGGTGGCGAGCCACTGGTTGTACAGTAGGCCGAGGTACTGCTTGCCACCTGCCATGGGGTCGAAGGTGGAGCTCGCGTTCCCGATGCGGCGAAAGTCGGCGAGCTGCCCGGTCTTGAAATAGCCAGCGGCGCTGCCGAAAGTGATGACTGGGATCGTGACCGAGTCGTGCGTCGACATGCCGCACTCCTGGCTCCAGACCAAGAGCGAGTTGTCGAGGTAGGTCATGCCGGGCGCCTCTTCGACGTCGAGCTTGGCGGCCAGATCCAGGAAAATGCCCTCGAAAACCTTCTGGTAGCTCTGCTTGATCAGCTCCTGCTTGTCCGGGAGCTGCCACTGGTGCGCGACTTCTTGGTGCCAGTCGCCGCCGTAGGCGACGAACTTGTCGGTGCTGCCGTAGCCGAGCACGCCGATGCGGCTGGTGCCGCACACGAACGCGGCCGCCACCACCTCGTTCCACAGCTGGCCGTAGGCGATCGCGTCCTTCTCGCTATTGCCGAGGTGGCTCTGCGCGTCGTCGGTCGGCTTCATCACGTCGCCGCACGATGCCTTGGCGGTGAGCTTGCGCTCCAGCTCGGCGATGCGCGCCATGTGGTCGTCGAGCCGTTGCTTGTCGGCGGCCGAAAGGCGTTTGTTGCCGTTGCGTAGATTCTTGTAGCTCTCCAGCACGCGGTCGACGATGGGCGGGCGCGCCGGCATGCCGGCGTCCGGCGCGACGAAGATCTTGTCGAACAGCGCCTTGGAGCTGTCGTAGCCGCGTACGTTGTCGATGGTGCCGGCGCGGTTATCCGGGTCCGAATAGTTCCACGATACCGGGCGCGAGCTCATGATCATGGCGCGCTCGCGAATCGTCGACAAATCGGCGTAAAAATGGGGAGACCAGGCCAAGAGTTGATCGATGGTGGGGCGCGGCTTGTCTTGCACGGCCTTGCCGTCGCCGCCGTTGCCGTCGTTCCGCGCGTAGTTGCCGAGATGCAGGCCCGTGTTGTGCGCGATGTAGAACGGCACATCGAGTCCGTAGAGCACGTTCATCTTGCCGAGCAGCGCTTCACTAAAACGGCTGGAGCTGGCGGACAAGATTGGCGAAACGACGCGCGCGTCTCCGTTCATGCTGCTGGTGAGCGCGCCGCTGCCGATCTCGTGATCCGCGAACAGCATTTGCCGGTTGCTCGCGAGCGACGCCGCCGGGAACATGCTGCTCTCGAACGCGGCGCCGTGGTCGGTGCACAGCCAGTACAGGCGCGGCTTGCGCGTGTACACCGGGTCCGCGCCGTAGGCGCGCCTTTCGAGCAGTGACGGCAGCACGGGGAGCGCCAGCATGGCGCCCCCCGCGCCGAGCAACAGCTGCCGGCGCGTGATGTCGATCACTTGGCGTGCCATCGTCGTCCTTTCATTCGAACGCTCGCTGTCTGAAGGAGCCGTCGAGCGTGGCTGCTACGACGAGGTCGACGATGTTGCCGCCATTTTCAAGGGATTTGCGCATGCCCTCCAAGGCGCAGCCGTCTGCTTGGGGGTCTTCCCAGCGGGCGAAGGTGTAGCGGAAGAAGTTGCGCGACAGGCAGCTCTCCACTTTGCCGCTCGCGACGATCTGTTGCATCAAGTCCGCCGCACCGGTGATCGGCGTGTCAGCGTTGGTGACATGCGGCACGCCGCTGGTGCTCACCGGTTTGGAGCCGGTGGGATTGCCGTCGGCATCGAAGAAGCGCTGCTCGGTGCGGTAGCGCCCGAGCGAGTCGAAGCTCTCTGTGGCGAAGCCGAGCGGGTTGATGAGCGGCGCGTGACAGCCGGCGCACACGGTGCCTGCCATTTGCGTCAGCTCCTCCACCGTTTCGCGTGTCGTCATGCCCGGCTGCAGCTCGGGCGGCTTGGCGTTGGCGCCGGGAGGCGGCGGCGGGATGGTGTCGCACAGCACGTACTTGCGAATGAACAGGCCCTTCATGATCGGGCGCGTATTCGGCGTGCCGGTCGAAAGGAACAACGCGCGCGTGAGCAAGCCGGGGCGCTGGCCCGCCGGAAAGGTGGGCGGGTCGCTCGTGCCGTTCCACGGCGGCACGCCGTAAATGGCAGCGAGCGCGGGCGAACGTGCAAACGACGCATCGCTCTGAAAGAGCGTCGCGATGGGCGAGCGCTTCGTCCACGTGTAGTAGTCGAAGAGGCCAAGCACATCGTCGATCATCTCTTGGCGCAGCCCGCTGCCCGGCAAGTCCGCGCCGGCAAAGGCCTTGAAGACGGGGTCGCTGTTTTTTGCGTCGAGCGCGGGCAGCTCCTCGACTTTGGCCAGATCCGCGAAGAACTCGTCCAGCGCCAGGCGTGCCCTGTTGTCGCCGAGAAGTCGCTCCACCTGCGCGCGGTAGGTCTGCGCTTCGAGCAAGCTGCCGTCCGCTGCGTGCGACAAGAGCTCGGCGTCGGGCGCCGTTTGCCACAACTGGTACGACAGCCGTGAAGCAAGCTCGTACGCGGAGAGCTCGTACACGCCGGCCTTGCCTGCGACCTCGGCGGAGCCGTGCTCGACGAAGTAGAGCATCTGCGGGGCGTTGAGCAGAACGCCGATCACGTCCGCGAAAGCGGCAGGGTTCGGAGCCTTGTCGGCGCCGTAGACGCTCTCGTAGAAAGCCAGCTCGTCGGCTTCCAGTGGACGGCGCAGCGCGCGCGCGCCGAGGCGCTGAATGAATTCTGTGACGCACGCGCCGTCGTTGGTCGCGTCCTGATCGGTCGCACAGGCGCCGACCACGGCCGGCAAGCGTGCGGCCTGCGTGAGCGCGGCGCCGGCCGCCACCCCCAAGTCATAAAAGGAGTCGACATGCAGCTGTTGCAGCGACTGATCCAGGCGCCGATAGCTGCCATGCAAATCTTCTGAAGTGGGCTCGCGGCGATCGGTAGGCAAACGATCGAGCGCCGTTTGCAGCTCGCTCAGCACGGCGGCGCTTTCGGTCGCGCTGCCGGTGGCGAAGCTGACGAAATCCGCCAGGGTGTTCTTGTACTGGCTCATGGTCAGGCGGCGCAGAGTGGCGGCGGGTGCCTTGGCGCTGGGATCGCAGGCGAACGAAGGCGCCGCTGCCGGGTCCATGCCGCCACTGCCGCTCTGCGTGGCGCTGCCACCGACGCCCCCCGAGCCGCCGCCGCCCGGTGCAACACCGCTGTTGCTCGGGCTCGTGGAGCAACCCCAGGCGAGGCACATCAAGAGCGCGGTGAGCGTGCGACCCGTCATCGTTGTCCGTCAGCTAGGTACGAACCCTTAGAAGCCGCGAACGGTCCAAGTTAGCTGAGTCATGAGCATTTCTTTGGTACGCGGATTGAGAACTTCTTGTGATGCTGGAATCAGCCATGCGCGCCTGGGCTTTTCTGAGCGCGAGCGTCCACTGGCCGCCTTTGTTTTTACGGAGGAAGGCTGGGGTCGGGTAGAGGTCGTAGAGCGTGTCCGATTCGAATCAGGGCGAGCTCGAGCGGCTGAGAGCGATCGAAGAGCGTCACAAGCTGCTGTTCACCAACATGGGGGCGGGGTTCGTCCTCTATGAAATCATGCGCGACGCCTCCGGCAACCCGGTCGATGCGCGCATCGTCGAGGTAAACCCTGCTTTCGAGCAGATGCTCGACCAGCCAGCGCACGTCATGGTGGGGCGCACGCTGCGGGAAGCGATTCCCTACGTCGACGAAGAGTGGCTGCCGTTCTTGGCGCGCGTCGCCGACGGTGGCGCGCCGGAAGCGCGCACCGACTACGTGCCGCCTCGTGACCTGCACTTGGACGTGCGCGCCTACTGCCCCAAGCCAGGTCAAGTAGCGTTGCAGCTGTACGACGTGAGCGAGCAGAAACGCGCGCAGCAGCTGAGCCTGGAGCGCGAAATGCGGCTCGACGCGCTGGTCAGCTCCGCGATGGACGCCATCGTCTCGCTCGACGAGCAGCAACGCGTCGTGCTCTTCAACCCGGCTGCCGAGAAGATGTTTCGCTGCACGGCAGAGCAGGCGTTGGGCTCGGATTTCGGTCAGCTCATCGCGCCGCAGCACCGCGAGCAGCAAAGAGAACAGATCACCGAGTTCGCGCAGTCGGGCCTGGCCAGCCGCCGCATCGGCGTCGTGGGTGAGCTCAGCGGTAGGCGCGCCAGCGGCGAAGAATTCCCGCTCGAGGCCTCGATTTCGCAGTGCCTGGTGCAGAAGCAACGACTGATTACGTTGATTCTGCGCGACTCGAGCGAGCGTCGCCGCGCCGAAGACGAGCGCCTCAAGTTCCTGTCGCAGATCCAGCAGACGCAGAAGCTCGAGAGCCTGGGCGTGCTGGCAGGCGGCATCGCGCACGATTTCAACAACCTACTGATGGCCGTGTTGGGCCACGCTGATCTGGCGCTCGACGCGCTGCCGAGCTCGTCCGAAGCGCGCGATGATTTGGCCGAGATCCGCCGCGCGGCGCAGCGCGCCACCGAGCTGTGCAAGCAGATGCTCGCCTACTCGGGCAAGGGCCGCTTCGTCATCCAACCAGTGGAGATGCAGAAGGTGGTGGAGGAGATGCTGCACATGCTGCGCGTCTCGATCTCCAAGAATGCCATCCTCAAGCTCAATTTTTCGCCGAATTTGCCGCCCGTCGACGCGGACGCCTCACAGCTACGGCAGGTGGTGATGAACCTGGTCGTCAACGCTTCCGAGGCGATCGGCGAGCGTTCGGGTGTCATTACGCTCTCGACCGGCGCGATGGATTGCGACCGCGCTTACTTGTCCGAATCGTGGTTGGACGAGCAGCTGCCCGAGGGCATGTACGTGTTCATCGAGGTGGCGGACACCGGCTCCGGGATGGATGCCGAGACGCGCGCGCGCATCTTCGATCCGTTCTTTACGACCAAGTTCACGGGGCGCGGCTTGGGGCTGGCGGCGGTGCTCGGCATCGTGCGTGGCCACCGCGGCGCGATCAAGGTCTACAGCGAGCTCGGTAAAGGCTCGACGCTGAAGGTGCTCTTTCCAGCGAGCCAGCGCGCCGAGGTGCGCGAGACGCGCAGCGCCGTGCGCGGTGTGTACGAGGGCAAGGGCACCGTGCTCCTGGTCGACGACGACGAGTCGGTGCGGGCCGTCGGGCGCAAGATGCTGGAGCGCATCGGCTTCACCGTAGTCACGGCGGCGGACGGCTCGGAAGCCATCGCGCGCTTCCGTGAGCGGGCCGACGACATCATCTGCGCCATCGTCGATTTGACGATGCCGCACGTGGACGGCGCCGAGACCTTCCGCGAGCTGCGGCGCATGCGCCCCGGTGTCCGGGTCATTCTTTCCAGCGGCTACAACGAGCAAGACGTGACACAGCGCTTCGTCGGCAAGGGGCTGGCTGGCTTCATTCAGAAGCCGTACCAGCTCTCCACACTCGTGGCAGTTTTGAAGGAAGTGCTGGAGAAGAACCGGGAATAAATCCGCCTCGCCCGTGGCTCTTGCCAGGCTTCCGAAAGGGGCAGAAGCCCTGGTATAAGGCCTCTCCGTCATGCGCGTACGTCTGTTTCCCGTGTTGGTTCTGCTATCGCTCGCGGCTTGCCAGAAGAACGAGGCAAGCCAAGAAGAGTCGACGAAGAAGGAGAAGAAGGACGAGTCGGCCCAAGACAAGGTCGGCGCGATCGATCCCGATCTGGCCGAAGCCGTCGCCGCCGCGTCGGTAGAGGCGCCTGCCGGCAAGGGCCCTCCGCAGCCCAAAGGCGTCGAGGGCGGCCCGCCGCCGGACGGCGTCTTCGCGCCGGGCGCGGCCGACAAAGAGATCGCGCGGGGTGCTCTGCCGAAGATCACGCTCGGCAGCGAGGGCGCGGATCCGAAGCAGCAGCTGGGTCTCGCCAAATCGCCGCAGAAGCTCAGCGGCACGATCCAGATCGCGTTGCAGAGCGATCCGCGTCAAGGCGCCATCCCGGTGCTGCTCAACGTGGTGCTCGAGCCGAAGAAGGCCGAGGCCGGCAAAGACGACAAGGCAGCGGTTTCGCAGCCGGTCAGCGTGCGCATCGTCAGCGCGAAGATCGACGCACCCGGCGTGCCCAAGGACGTGGACGAGCAGCTTGCCAAGCTGAAGGGCGCGAAGGTCGAGTACAGCATCTTGCCGAGCGGTGCCGGCGCAGGCTTCCGCTTCGACACGCCCAAGGGCGCGCCGGAAGAATTCAAAGACGTGGTGCGCTCACTGTCCGATGCGTTGGCGTTGCTCACGATCCCGTATCCGGACAAGCCGCTCGGCGCGGGCGGCTTCTTCATGGTGACGAGCCGCGAAGACTTGCTCGGCCTGGATCTGGTGACCTACCGCATGATCAAGATCAAAGAGGTTACACCCCAGGGCGTAACGCTCGACGTGAACACCAAGCGCTACGCTGCCAACCGCGTCTTCGACTTTCCGGGCCTACCGGCGGAGATCGACAAGAACCTGGCCGAGTTTCAGGCCAGCTCCGAAGGCACGTTGCAGTATCCGCTGGGCGCGCTCATTCCGACGCAAGGCCAGGTCAACTCGGTTTTGGCGGCGCAGCTGGGCGCGAAAGAGCCGGGCAAGCGCGCCATGCTGCAGTTCCAGACGCGCGCGCAGCTCGACTTGAAGTAGAGCGCGGCGCCGCGGCCAGCAGCGAGCCAGGCTCGCGCGCTACGCGCCGAGCAGCGCGGGCACTTGCGCGAGGTCGTCGACGGGCTCGGCTCCGGCGGCGACGATCGCCTCGCGTCCGACCGATGCCGTGTAGCCCAAAATGCGCATGCCGGCGGCGAGCGCAGCCTTCACGCCGCGCGTGCTGTCTTCCACGACCACCGCGTGCGACGGCGCGAAACCGAGCGAATGCGCGGCGTGAAGGAACAGATCCGGAAAGGGCTTCGGGCGCGCCACGTCGTAAGCGGAGAAGATGCGCCCCTCGAAGAAGGGCAAGAGTCCGGTAACACGCAGCGTGAGCTGCATCTTGGCGTGGGCGCCTTGCGAGGCAACCGCCAGCGTGGCGCCGGCGGCCAAGAGCTTGTCGATCGCCGAGCGCACGCCGGCGACGGGCGTGAGGTCGCGCTCGAGCGCCGCGAACAGGCGAGCCTGACTGCGCGCGGGCCAGTCTTCGGGGACTTTGGCGCCAATCTTCTCTTCGACGCGGCGAATGATGTTCTTGAAGGTGTCGCCCAGGAACTCGGCCTTGGCCATCTCTGCGGTCATCGGCCAACCCAGCTCGGACACCGACTCGGCCGTGAGGCGTGCGGCGATCGGCTCACTGTCAACCAACACACCGTCACAGTCGAAAATCACGAGGCTATCGGAGAGACGATACATTTGAGCAAGAACGCCAACGATTTTGGGCAACCGGGCCCATGTTACAGCTTAGATAGATGCCGCGCCGAATCTTGCTCGCCGCTCTCGCTACCTGCAACGTGCTTTCAGGTTGCGGCTCGGACGCCGAAGGTCCACGCGGCGGCGCCGGCGGCGCTGGCAACGGCGGCAGCGTTTCTACGGCTGGAACCAGCACGAATAGTGGGGGCGCCGGTGCGGCTGCGCTGGCCGGTACCAGCAGCGTGAGCATGGCCGGTGGCGGCGCCGCCGGCAATGGCGCCACGGTTGGCGGTAGCGGCGTGGGCGGCAGCAGCGGCGGCAGCGGCACTGCTGGAGGCGGTTCGGGCGGCACGCCGCCGAAGCAAGCGGGTACACCTTTGGTTTACATCGGTGGCAACGGCGACTTTCCGTTGCGCGCCTATGTGCTCGACAAGTCGACCGGGTCGCTCACCCAACGGGGTGGAGACGAGGCAGCCGGCAAATCGCCGTCTTACCTGGCGGCTCATCCTTCGGGCCCCTACCTTTACAACGCCAACGAAGACGACGGCAACGCCGCCGGCGTTAGCGCGCATCACATCAAGTCCGACGGTACGCTCGAGCCGCTCAACCACCAGCAAGGCAGCAACAAATCTTGCAATGGCAGCTGTGGCTTCACGCACGTGGCGGTGTCGCCGAACGGCAAGTTCGTGGCGGCTGCCAGCTACGATGGCGGCAGCGTCTCGGTGTTTCCGATCAATCAAGATGGCACGCTAGGCGCCGAGAAGCAGATGATGCAGTTCAGCGGCGGCCCGGATCCAGAAGCGCATTCGGTCGCGTTTCATCCTTCGGGCAACTACTGCTGGGTGCCTACGCTCGGGCTGGATCAGGTGCAGCAGCTCAAGGTCTCGGCGGACGGCACGCTCGACAGCAATGGGCCGGTCGTCGCGACGTTCGGCAAGGCAGGACCGCGACACATGGCCGTGCACCCGGGCGGCAAGCTGGCGTTCCTGATCAACGAGACGAATAGCACCATGGTGCCGTACACACTCGCAGACGGGCAGATCGCGATGGCGGGGACCGCGGTCTCGACGCTACCCAAGGACTTCAACGGCGAAAGCTACGGTCAGCACGTCGAGCTCTCGCCCGACGGCCACTTTCTCTACGGCTCCAACGTCGGGCACGACAGCATCGTCGTTTTCTCTGTCGATCAAACGAGCGGTGCGCTCACGTGGCTGCAAGATCAGCCTTCCGGCGGTATGTGGCCGCGCGACTTCGACGTCGACCCGAACGGTGAGGTCGTGGTCGTCGCCAACCGCGACAGCAACAGCCTCGCCGTCTTCAAAATCGGCGCGGACGGCAAGCTCTCCGCGCTGGGCCAGCCCACGAAAGTGCCGAACGAGCCCACCGCCGTCGTCATCCGCTACCAGCAATAGGTTCTGCAGAGGGGGCTGCGATGGGGCGGCCCCCTCTGATGGGCACGCGCGAGAGACGACTAGAAGCCGAGCTTCTCTTTGCGTTCTTCGGCGCCGGGATACGGATCTTGCTTGGAGTTGATGACCGGCAGGCCGCCGGCCTTGTCCGCGTTCAGCTTGATCCAGTTCTTCTTGTCGTCCGGCAGCTGCGTCTCGTCGAAGATCGCTTCGACCGGGCACTCGGGCACGCAGGCGCCGCAGTCGATGCACTCGTTCGGGTCGATGTAGAGCATCTCGTCGTCGCCGTGGAAGCAATCCACCGGGCAGACGGCGACACAGTCAGTGAAACGGCAGCGCTGGCAATTGTCGGTAACGACGAACGTCATAGCGGGGCGGAGTCTAGTGCGAGGCCCCCCGGAAGACAATCATTCGAAGGGCGTCACGTCACCCGCGCCGGCGCGCACGATCTGCGGTTTTGGGCCGCTCAGGTCGATAACGCTCGTGGGCACGGTGCCGCCGGCGCCCGCGTCGAGCACGATGGCCAGGCCCTTGAAGGCCAGGTCCACCTCGCGCGGGTCAGGGTCCGGCGTTTCGCCGTGGCGAGCCGCGGTGCTCGAGATGATGGGGCGACCCAGCTCCGCCGCGAGCGCGAGCGCTACCGGGTGCTTGGGGATGCGCACCCCGACCGTCTTGCGTGGGGTTTGGATGATGCGCGGCACCTCGCGCGTTGCCTCGAGGATGAAGCAGTAAGGACCCGGCAGGTATTGCTTGAGCACGCGGTACACGCTGTCGTGCATCACCGCGTAGCGCGCGACGTCTCCCAAGTTTTGACAGACGAAGGCGAGCATCTGTGAGCGGTCGGCGCCTTTGATCTGGTACAGGCGATCGATCGCCTTCTTGTTGAACAGATCGCAGCCGAGTCCGTAACAGGTGTCCGTCGGGTAGGCGATCACTTCGCCGGCCTCGAGGGCTTCTACCGCCTTCTTGATCTTGCGCGGCTCGGGATTTTCGGGATTGATTTCGAGGAGCATGTCACCTTAGCTCCAGCATTCTCACGCTGTGGGGTGAGAGCGGAACTTCGAGCGCGCCGACCGTAGCACGGAAGGCGCTGCCGTCGAGCGCGTCGACGGCTTCCGTAAAGGTGCCACCGATGCGCTCGATTTCCAGGCGCGCGAGCGCATCGCCTCGTTGTGTGTTGGTAACGAATACGACACGTGGCGCGCCGCCGCGGTCGCGAAACAAGCTCGTTCGGATGCCTTGGCCGGCGTCCAGCCGCAGCACATCGGCGCGCGCTGCGAGCGCTTCGAGCTCGCCGGCCAGGTTCGCGCTTTCGACCAGCCTCATTCTTTCGGCGGCGGAACCGCTGGCGCTGAGCGCGTCGCCGTCCGGAGTCGTGCTCGGCAAGCGCGGGCCGAAATCGATGCGGCTGCCGCGGCTGGCGGAGTCGACGAGCTCTTGCCACAAGCTTTGCTCGAGGCCGAGCACCGACACCACGAAGCTCGCGCGAGCTTCGCCGACGGCGCGACCGGCGCCGTCGTTGCCCGAGACTCGGTAGGCGATGCCGCGCGCCGTGAGCCCCGCCAGCAGCTGGCGCGCGAAGCTCTCGCTTTCGAACAGCGCGCTCGCGAACGGCCCCTGCTCGTAACAAGAATCGTAAGCGCCCAGGCCCATCACGTCGAAGGCCGCCGCGCTAACGGGTCCAAATGCGTGCAACACGCGCTCCAGGCGGTGCAGGCTGCGCGGGACCACGACGCACACGTCCGCTGCGCGCGACAGCTCGTACAGCTTGGTGCGCTCCACGGCTTCGTTCAGCCGTGCCCAGAAGTCGAAGCTCGGGCGGCGCACGCCGAAGCGATCGATGGGCGCCCCGATCCAACGATCGCGCTCGACCGCCATGTACAGGTTGTAGCCGCGGATGCCAGCGGCCAAGCACGACAGCGCTGCGAAGCGATTGTCGTGCTCGGTGAGCGGCGGGAAGAACGGCGGGAAGCCGGCGGCGAGCTCGACCGCAAAAGCCGGGTAGTCGAACGCGTCCGCGCGCGTGACCACCTCGCTGGTGCGCTTCAAGATCGCGTCGGGCGTGCTGTCGGTGGCCACGTGGTAGTAGTCCATGCCCAGACACTCCACGACCTTGCCCAGGCGCGTCGGGTCGAGCGGTGTCGCTGACTCGCCCATGGGCAAGTTGTGGCAGGTGGGGGCGCGCTCGAGGCCGGCGCCGGCCATGGCGCTTCGGAATTCGGCGAACGCGTCTGCGATCAACGACTCTTGGTATTCGGCCCAGTCCAGGTGGCGGCACAGGCTGGCGGCGTCCTTGGCGTCGAAGCGCACCGGTGCCGAAATTTCCTGATTTTCCGCGAGGATACCGTAGCGGCGGGCGGCCGCGCCGTGGCTGCCGTACTTCTCGTCCACGAAGCGTCGGAAGCGCGCCAGCGAGTCGGGGTGATAGTCCTGCTCGTAGACGCCGTCTCGAAAGTAGAGCGCGCCTTCGTTGTCGACCTGGCACAAGACGATCGGGCCCTCGGGCCACGTGAGTGGACCGAGCAGCGCGCTCACGCTCTTGAGCCACGCACACGCCTCGTCGAGCAGCTTGCGGCTGGCGTAGCTCGGTACCGGAAACGCCAGCGGCGGCATCGGTAACACCACGGCCTCTCCCGCGGGAGAGCGCGCCTGGCAGTCGCGATCCCACAGCACCCGTTGCGGCAAACCGAAGCCGCTCAGCTCCGCGTTGATGTGCGGACCGGGACGCACCAACGCGTACAGCCCAATATCGTGAGCGATGCGCAAGAACTCGACGACGTCGAGCTCGGGCTGGCGCTTGCCGAAGTCGAGCGTGCCGTCCGAGAGCTCGTGCACGCTCCACGGCACGTACACGTCCACGAGCGTGCAGCCCATCTCGTGCAGCGCTTCGAGGCAGTCACGCCAACTGTTGGGTTCGAGGCGCCAGTAGTGCACCGAGCCAGAGATGAGCGGCACCAGCTTGCCGTCGAGCAGCACACCCTGGCGGGTGAGAACGGGCTTGTGCAGCACCGTCCCCGTTGTAGATGCATCTGTTGCGGAGGCCTGCGCCCCAGCAGAAGCGCTCGAAATGGACGCGGTTGGGGTTGGGGCGCCAACCGCCATGAGACAAGTGGTGGAAATCTGCACCGACACGCGCGAGCACTCATACCGGTAGTGCGCTTTCGCTGCACGACGAAATCCGCTAGAAGCGGAGTGATGCGCAGGGGCCTTTGGCTCGTCGCAGCTACCTGGTGGCTGCTCCAGCTCAGCGCGTGTGGCGATCAGCCTCGCGCAAAAGCTCCGGTGGCGTCACACGCTGGCAGCACGTCCGGCTCGCGCACGACACGCAAATCCGGCGCCGTGAGCGGCCAGGTCGACGGCCTCGAAGCCCCGGAAAACTCGGGAGAAACTCGCGAATCCGCCCACGGGGCCGGCGCCATCACCTCACCCACGAGTGACAAGCTCGCGGAACGCTTTGGCAAGACACGCGCGCTCGCCGCACAACAAGGCAGCGCTTCTTACTACGGCGACTCGTTCGCGGGCCGTTCCACTGCCAGCGGCGCGCCCTATCAGCCTGACGGGTTTACTGCGGCCCATCGCAGCCTACCGTTCGGTACCGTGCTGCGGGTGACCCGGAGCGATGGGGGCCAGAGCGTTTACGTGACCGTGACCGATCGTGGTCCCTACGGCCCCCGTGGTCGCATCGTGGACTTATCGCGCGCGGCTGCCGAGCGCCTCGGCATGCTGCGCGCCGGGGTGGTCAAGATCAGGCTCGAGGTCGTCGAGTACGGTCCGCGTCGACCGAGCAAGGCCAAGCGTAGGAAGCGTTGATGCGCGTCAAGTATGGCGAGCTGTCGGCAGAGGAACGAAGCGCAAGAGCAGGTGCGCAGCGTACGGCACGAGAGGCGTGGCTCGCGCTGCGTGAGGGCGATAGCGAACGCGCCGAGGAGCTGTTGGCCAGCGTCGACGAACGCTTGGCGCTCGAGCTCGAGCTGTCGGCGAACGGTGAGCAGGGCGTCGCTGCGATCACGTCGAACGACGCCAGCGCGTGGCCGCTCGCCGAGCTGATCCTCGCCGAGGCGCCGCCCGATCTCGGCTACGCGTTGTCGCTCGGCCGTGCGCCTCGCTCACTCGACGACGCGCTCGCCGAGATCCGCGAAGCGTACGACATCGAGCTCACTCGCGCGACGGTGCGCGCTGGTTTTGGACGTGGTCACTTGCTCGAGGTGACGCTCGGCGTGCCGGGTGGTACGGGCTCGGAAATCGAGCAAAATGCCGCAGAAAATCTGGTGCTCTCGCTGCTGGGTGAGCGCCTGTTCGAAACGTGGATTGGCGCCGTGCACGTCACGCCGGCGCCGCGCGGTGGATCGCTGCGCGTGCTCGACGTGAACGCGCCGCGGCACGAGCTCACGCTGCGCGAGCTGCTCGCGACCGTTACTGCGGCGTCGCTCGGCGCGCTGCGCGGCTTGCCGCCGTCGCGCCGCGTGCTGCCCATCCGCGAGTCCGAGCAGCCGCTCACCGAGCACGGTGACATCGTGGTCGCGAATGGCAACGCGCGCGACGACTGGGCGTTGCTCGAGATGGAGCCTGCGTCCGAGGTCGGTGCACTCGACAAATCGGATCTGGTGCTCGCCAGCACCTGCACGCCCGAGCTCTTGCGTTGCTACCTCGAAGGCTCGCCATGCTCTTCGCAACGCTTCACGCGCGACGGTGAGCGTTTCGTTTACGTTGCGTACGTCGATCCCGAGCGCAGCATGAGCAAGCGCGTGGCGAAGCGCACCGCGATCGAAATGGCGTTGTCCGATCTCGTCACGGACGCGATCGTTACGGGTGTAGGGCTGGGCGCATCGTCCTCGTATCTGGACCTCGCGCTTTTCAATCTCGAAACGGGACTGCCTCGTCTCGTTTCAAAATTGAGAGAGCTCGAGCTGCCGCGACGATCCCTGATCAAATTCTTCGACACGGAGCTCGCGGACGAATGGCTAAATATCTGGCCAGACACAGATACGGCATAACCCTGACTTGCCGCTCGCCGGAGTTCGGCTATACAGGCGTCACCTAACCCGCGATGCGGCATTTCTTACAAAGACTCTTCGTGGCGCCCGCGCTGCCTTTCGCGCTGTGCTTCGCCACGCTAGCCCTGGCCGAGGGCAATCACGCGGCCTGGGTACGCGCCGCCGTGGAGTCTTTGCCTTGTTTTGTCGAGGATCGCGGCGATCCCGAGAAGAGCAAGCAGCTCGACGAGATCGCCGCCGCCATCGCCGAAGTCAGCAAAGAGGCCCCGCGCGCCCCGCGCGAATGGGCAGCGCTACTTTTGACGATTGGCTATCACGAGAGCACCTTCTCGCTACGCATCCACCGCGGGCAGTGTAAACCCCACGAGTGTGATCGTGGTCGCGCCCGCTCGGCGTGGCAGCTTCACCGCAACACCTTCAACGCGGCCATCTGGGACCAACTGTACGGGCTCGAAAACACGCGCATCCAAGTGCAGGCCGCGTCGGACGCGTTGAAGCGCGCTTACTTCACCTGTAACCGTAGCGGCGTGCCGTGGCTTCAAGCCACGCTCAACGGCTACGCAGGGCGCCGCTGCAGCGCCGAGTGGCCCGGTCTAGACGCGCGGGTGGCCACGTTCAACCGTTTGCTCCGCACCAGCACGCCGCGCAAGGGCGCGCAGACGAGTCAAGTTGCGCCCGCCTCGGGCGCCGCGCCCGCACCCGGCGCCGCGCCGGCCTCAAGCGCTCCGCGTCTGGCCGCTGCTGCGCAGGCGTTCCAAAACCGTGGTGTCGCCCAGCTCGTCACACAACGCCGCCAGCTCGCCGTCGGGCGCGCCGCGCCAGCGCATGTCGTCCAACGTTTCGGGCAGCGGCACGTCGAACCGCAGCGTCGCCAGGCGTCGGTACAGTAGCGCAGCGTCGCGCAAGCTCTCCAAGCTCGCCGAGAGCGCGTCGGCGCCACGCACCTTCACGCGCCACTCCTTGGGGTTGCTCGGAATGTGCTCGAGGTGTTCGTATTCGGCGAGCACGCTGCTCGCGCTCTTCGCTCCCCAGCGCGGCACACCGGGAATGCCGTCGGCGCTGTCTCCGACGAGCGCGAGGTAGTCGGGAATGGATGTGGGCGCGACGCCGAACTTGCTCACGACGCCGCTGGCATCGAGGTAGCTGTTGCGAATGCGATCCCAACACACCACGTTGTCTCGCACGAGGCACTGCGTGAGATCTTTGTCCGGCGACGCGATCACCACGCGTGTCACGTCAGCGTGCTCGGCAAAGCGAAGCGCGGCGGTCGCGATGGCGTCGTCCGCTTCGAACTCGATCATGGGCCACGTCACCATGCCCAGCGCGCGCGTCACGCGCTCGGCCAGACCGAACTGCGAGTACAGGCTCGGGTCGATGCCTTCGCCCGTCTTGTAACCTTCGAAGAGCTCGTTGCGGAATGACTCGATCACGTGATCGAAGGCGCAGCCGACGTGCGTGACGCCGCCCGAGGCGAGCAGCGCTCCGAAGCTGCGGAGCAGGCCGCGTGCGGCGCCGATCTCGACGCCCGCCGCGTTTTGCGATTGGGGGACAGCGAAGTACGCTCGGAATAGTTCGAACGTCCCGTCGATCAGATGGACCTGCACCGGGGCGAACTTATCAGCACCAAGCGCCAGCGAGAGGCCGCCGCAGCGCGGCAAGGGGCAAAATGGGCGCGTTTCGGGGTAGCGGCGGGCAGGGCTGGGGGCCGGCCGCCAATGGCTTGACGGCACCGCTAAAACCCCTGAATTCTTCGGCGCCTTTCTGTGCTTTGTTGCTTGCGCTCGCGCCGTTTCCCGATGAAAAATGCGCCCAAGCGTCCAAACCCGGCGTAGAGGTAGAAGTTCTGATGCGTTTCTCCAACCCCTTGCTCTTGGCTTCGTTCGGTGTGCTGTTCGTGGCCGCCAGCTGCACGCTCATCACCGACGTCGATCGCAGCAAGATTCCGGACGGTGTGGCCGGTGCGCCCAACACCAACAACGGTGGCGAGCCCGGCAATTCGCAAGCCGGTGAGGCCAACGCTGGTAGCAGTACCATGCCGACCAGCGGTTCCGGCGGTGGTGGTGCCGGAGGCAACGGCACCATGGAAGTGGGTGGAGCCGGCGCGGGCGGCACGGAGCCGGCCGGTGGTGGCGCGGCTGGCGCATCGGGCGCTCCTGCTGAAGGCGGCAACGGCGGCGTACCGGCCATGAACAACGCCGGCGCCGGTGGTCTCTAAGAAACGCAAAACGCCGACTCGATAGCGAGTCGGCGTTGCCTCTGCATGAATCACGTAGCCGCCTCGGGGCGGCTACGTTTGCTTTGTAGGTTAGCGAGCGCGCTTGCGGCGGCGCAGCAGGCCGCCGACGATCATGGCGCCGCCCATCCAGAGCACGCCGACATAGTCGTGCGACGAAGTGACGTGCTTTACGGCGGGGACGGTGCAGCCGTAGATCGGGCCGCAGACGTTCTCGGGGTGCCCGTTCATGACGCTGGTCGGCTCGTAACCATTGACGACGCCGGACGCTAGATTCGTATTAGCCGCTTTCCACGCGTCGTAGGCGGGCTTGATGTCCTGCTGATTCTTGATTGGCAGGTACAACTGCTGGCCCAACGCCTTCATGGTCCAGTTGTCGGCTTGGCCGGGGTTGGAGGTATGGCACATGGTGCACAGGGGCACGCAGGTCATGCCAGCCACCTCTTGCAGCTTGCCCGGCATCTCCGGGCGGCCGAAGGCAGAGCTTGCGCCGAGCACAGCGGCGGACGCCAACGAGATGCACGCAAACAGTCGGATGGTTTTTGAAATGTGCATCGCGGTTCTCACAGGTAAACGTGAACCTGGCCGAGTAGCCATGGATCCTCACCAGTGCGCTTGATGAAGTCGACGCGCACGTCGAAGTGGGAGTAGACGAACCAAGCGAGCGAGACCCAGCCGCCGACCTTGGGCTTACCCTCGCCGGCGGTTCGCGCAATCGCTGGATCCTTGGGGTGGCCCTGGTCGAGCATTTCGCCCGTTAGTAGCACGTGCACGCCTTGCACGGCCTCGGTGTCGACCTGGAGGAAACCGACGTAGCCAGCCTCGCGACGTGAGGTGAACATGCCGTCGAACTCGGTGAGCAGCGCGACCTTTTCGCCGAAGCCCACGCGCGCCATCGCGCCGTGAACCTGGCGAGTAGACGACGCTTCCGCCCGGGTGAAAGGGTCCGTCTTCGAGACCGTGACGAGCGAGCTCACGCCGAGCGTCGCAGTGGAGTTCACCTGGTACTCGGCGTAACCGGAGTAGCCGCGCTCGCGGAACTTGTCGGGCTTGATCTGGTAGTTGCCGGCGATGGCCATGATCTCACCGCGCAGCGACTCACCCACGTAGGCGACGGCGAGGCCGTGTTGCTGGCTCGACTCGCGATCGGTCAAGGTGGCTTGGCGAGCCCACATGGTGTGCTCGGGGATGCGCACACCGAACGGTAGATTCAAGCGGCCGACGCGCACGGTGAGCTCGGGCAAGATGTCGTAGCCGATGTAGTGGGTGCGAGAGATGAGGTTCCACTGATCGCCCTGGCCACCCGTGACCTGCGCGCGGCGCGCGTACGGAGAGCCGGCATCGACCCTGGCGGCGCCGATGCTGCCGCCGATCTTGAAGCCGCCGAACTGCGCCATCCCGTAGAGATCGGCCATCATCGGGAAGGTTTTGAAGCTGCGGCCGCCGACGGGCAAAATGTTGAGGTGGCGATAGCTGCCGCCGAGCAGCAGCCAGTCCGGCAAGTCGAAGGCGCCGAACAAGAAGTTCGGGAACGTCGACTCACCCGAGTCACTCGAGCTCGACGATGCGGCGGGAGCTGCTTCGGGAGCGGCTTCCGTGGCGGCTGCTTCACCTTCGGGCTTGTCGCCTTCGGCTTTGTCTTCGTCCTCGTCCGTGTCGGCATCGGCCTTGTCGCCGTCGGCGGCGCCGGCCTTGTCGGCGGGCTTGTCGCCTTCGGGACCGGCAGCCTTGGGACCGGCGGCAAAGCTTTCGGGTGTGCGCATCGCGAGCCGGCGCTCGAGCGCGCTCGGCGAGCTCATCGCGATCTTGCGTTGCAAGCCGTGCTGGTTGGCGGCGCTCTCGTCGCCGCCCCAGTTGGTGCTCAGCGTGAGCGTGCTGATCATGCGCCCGTACGCGGTGAGCAATTCGCCACCCGACGGATCGGCGTGACACGCCGGGCACGACGGGTAGCCGCGCTTGATCATCCACGCGTAGGCGTGGGCTTGCTTGGGCGCGAAGAGCGCAAACAACGGTAGGGCGACGAGCGCAATGCGCAGGAGTTTGAGCGCCGCGCGGGAGGTTTTCGCGGCCCTCATGCCGCGACTCGAGCTCTGCATGGGCCGAGACTTTTGCCGTGCCGCCGTCCCCGAGTCAACTTCGCAATCCCTCACGAAAGAAGAGTGTTCGGAGGCGGGCGAATCCGTGGCGGCCGCTGCCGCGTGCCAGCTTGGGACCCCAACCCGCCTAGCCCGGCAAAGCGTGCGGCGCCAGATCGCAGCGCGCAATCCTTGCGCTCGGGGACTACAAAAAAGCTCACCCGCGGCACCGCAAAGGGCACCACGGGTGGCTCGACCCGCCGCGGCGGATCGGAACTTAGGCTGCTCGTCTCACTTCTTCACTTCGATGGTGCCGCCGGTGATGTTGATGGTCACCGCCGGCTTCACGCAAACGAGCATGAGACACACCTTCTTACCGTCGGCCACGTGCTTCGTATAGTCGAAGTCGAAGCTGGCGCTCTTGATCACGTACTTGCCGCCGTCTTCCTTCACCGTGTACTTGACGGTCACGCTCTGCTCTTTGCCGAGCATCTTGATCTTGCCCGGCACGCTGCCGCTCGCTTCTTTGCCCGCTTCGGGGAAGGTGAGCTTGCTCTTCTCCACCGTGAGCGTGACCTTCTGGCCCTTCTTCAGGCCCAGCTTGCTGTCGTCGCCGACCGTGTGCTTCTGGCGGCCGTCTTTCATGTTCAGCTCGCCGTCGGCCACGTTGGATGTGAAGACGAGGTTGCCGCCCTCTTCCTTCACGCTGAACTTGCCGTCGCCCTTCACGTCGAGCTTGCCGGTGTAGCTGTCGCCGACGCCCGCGATCGTGGTCAGCGCGAAGCTACCGCTGCCCTTGCCGCCGTCGGCCGAGGCCGAGACGACGCCCAACATGGCCGCACCCAAGGTAGCGACAGTAACGAAGCGGCGAAGCATGCTGCGGGTGGCGGGAACGGAGTGCTTGATGTTCATCTGCGACTTACCTCGGTAATTGGGGCTGGACTGTTGGACGTTGCGGCAGCTTCTCTATTCAGAATCACGGTGCTGGCGTCGAGCCCGCTGGCATACGGAGAAGTGCCGCCTTGGAGATCAAATCAGTCAAAATTCGTTTGAGGCTCTAATGGGTCGTTGTCCCGTCGAGCTTCTGGAATAGGTGTACGGGAGGGGGGCTGCGAACCTTCCTGATTTTTTTCTGACTCTCGTAGACCCGTGAACTTTCGTGGATTTCTCGCCAGGGCGAGATGTAAGTGTCCGGTCGCGACCGGATTTATCCAACCCAAAACCAAGCGCGCCGTCCTGGTCCGGGGGTCGGGGTAGAACGCCTCGAGATCTCTGCAAAGTTCTGCCAGGCCGGGCGGCGAAGATTTCGAACGTTTCCGCTCTATGACGCCGAGCGGCACCGGCCGGCTCCTCAGTTGTGGCTGGCCTGCGCGGTGCGGACGTAGCGCACGGCGCGACGCCGACCACCGGTGAGCGGCCAGCTGTAGCTGAGGTCGAGGTCGGCGTGCCATTCGGGGTGCGTGGGCGGTTCGTCTTGGCCGAGCAAAACCCAGACTCCACGCCGAGCGAGGCGCGTGCCTTCGCGCAGCCAGAGCGGGGGCGGCAACGTGGCGCGTGACAGCGCCAGCTCCGCTACACCTGCTTCTACCTCCATCGAGGGCTTGCGCAACAGCTGGATGTCGGGTCGCGACAAGCTGCCGAACGACGTGCGCAAGAACGCAGCGCGTCGCTCCCGTGGCTCGACCAACGTAAGCGTCAGCGTAGGCAGCAAAATTGCGAGGGGAATGGCGGGCGCGCCGACGCCGCTGCCGACGTCGATCGCGCTGCCGGTCAGCTGTGTGCTTGCGAGCAGCGCGGCATCGGCAAGCAGGAGATCGGCGAGCGTATCGTTGTCTTTCGCTGCGGTGAGGTCGACGCGCTCGCTCCACGCGACGACGAGGTCCAGCCAGGTGACAAGTTGCTCACGAGCGCCTTGCGGAACCGTGAGCTCGCGTCCACACGAGGCCGGCGCTTCTTCGAGCACGCGCTCGATGCGGGGAAGCCAGCCGTTTCCGAGACGAGCCAGGGGCATGAGCCGGCAGTGTGCCAAAATTTTGCCCGCTCGGGCGAAGCGGGTACTTCGTAGGAGTGACGACCGCTCAATCCCCGGCCGCCGCCCAAGGCCCGCCGCGCGACCTGCAGCAGCTGATCGAAGAGTGCCTGGGCGAGGCGATTTCAGGCTTTTCGCGCCTGCCCGGAGGACTTTCGCCTCGCCAATTTTTTCGGCTGCGTCGCGCCTCCGGTGAGCTGGCGATCGCCATGTGGCTGCCCGAGGACGCACCGGAGCGCGTGCTCGCTCGGCGGCTCGACCGGCGTCTGCCATTTGTCGAAATACGCGAGCTTTTGGAAAACGCGCGCGTCCGTGTGCCGCAGCTCTACGGCGTGCGGCCCGAGCTGGGGCTACTGATCGTCGAGGACCTGGGCGAGACCTTGGCCGAGCGTTTGCAACGCGTGCCCGACGATCGTGACGCGCTCTACCGGCGCGCCGTCGAAGACTTGGCGCGCGCTCAGCGCGAGCTCGCCGAGCTGCCGAGCGGCAGCATCGTGCTGACGCGCGCTTTCGATCGCGAGCTTTTGACCTGGGAGCTGGAGCACTTTCGCGAGTGGGGCGTCGAAGCGCTCGGCAGCAAGCTCGACGACGCCGAGCTCGCGCTGTTCGAGCGCGCGACCAGCGCGGTCGTGGAAGCGATCCTCGCGCTCGAACGCGGCTTCGTGCACCGCGACTATCAGAGTCGCAATCTGCTGGCGCTGCGCGACGGAAGCATCGGCTGGATCGATTTTCAAGACGCGCTGCTCGGCCCGCGCGCGTACGACCTGGTCGCGCTCTTGCGCGATAGTTACCAGAGCTTCGACGAGTGCTTCGTGGCTGCACGGCTCGATGACTTTGCGCGGGCGCGCGGGCTCGGCTCCGACGAACGGGCCGCGCTCGGTCGAGAGCTCGACCTAATCACGGTGCAGCGCAAGCTCAAGGATGCGGGCCGCTTCGTGTTCTTCGAACGCACCCGCGGTGACGCGAGCTACTTGCAGTTCTTCGTACCGACCCTCGAGCTCGTGGCTGGGGCACTTTCGCGCTTGCCCGCCAGCGCCGAGCTCGGCTTCCTGGCTGCCCTGGTCCAGCGCCAGATCGCAATCGGGCGCAGCCGAGGTATGCTGCCGCCATGAAGAGCTTGCCGTTGCTTGTCGCGCTCGCGTCGTCGCTTTCGACGGGGCTGTGCTGGGCTCAAGCCGCCGAGCAGCCCGCGCCGCCCAGCAACTTGGAGTCGGGGGGCCTGCGTCCGCCGGACGCGATTGAAGGCGGGCAGACGCCGCCCGAAGCAAACCAACCTTCCCCCGAAAAAGACCTGGAAAAGGCCGACCAAGAGGACTCGGGGCGAGGCCTCGAATGGGTCTGGTTGAACGCCGAATTCGGTGGCCAGCACCTGGGTTTGCAAACCCTCAAGGGGGACTCGCTGGTCGACCCCAAGTTGGTGAAGACCACGCAAACCGGGATGCTCTTCGGCGCAGGCCTGGGCGTTCGGTTGTTGGTCTTCACCGTGGGTGCGCGCTTTCGGCTCGGAAACTTCTCCGACTGGCAGCTCTGGACGCTCGACGCGGAAGGCGGTCTGCGCATTCCGATCGGCAGCCTGGAGCCGTACGTCAACCTGGCGGCGGGTTACGCGGCGCTCGGCTCGTTTTCGACCGGCGCGCCCACGGCGTCCAAAGCCAGCGTCAAGGGCTTCAACGTGCGGATTGGCGTCGGGCTCGACTACTACGTGAGCAATACCTTCTCGATTGGAGGTAACCTCAGCGGCGACTTGCTCTTCTTGTCACGCTCGGCTCAGTCCGGCGCTACCGGAGACGAGGCGGCTGTCTACGCTAAGGACGGGTCCAGCATCGGTGCGGGCACGACCTTGACGCTGGTCGCTGGTCTGCACTTTTGATTCTGCTGGTCCTAGTCCTGCTCGTCTTGCTGGCAATCTTGCCGGCGTATTTCGTTTTCCGTCGAGTGAGCGTGCTGGGGCGTGCCTCGCGGCGGCTCGCAGGTATCGAGCTGCTGTTCGGAGCCATTGCGGGCGTGGTCGCCATGCTGGTCGAGCGCTCGGTGCTGGCCTTCACCGAGCTGTCGTTCGACGTAAAGGGGGCGGGCACCATGTCGGCAGTCTTGGCGAGCTTTTTGCTCGCCGCGCCGCTGGAAGAAGCGTCCAAGACACTCGTGGTGTGGCCGCTCTACCGGCTTCGTCGCATCGACGGGCCGCGCCTTGGCCTGTGTTACGCCACCGCCACGGCAGCGGGCTTTGCGTCGGCGCTCGGTGTGGCGCGCCTGCTGCTGGGGCCGTTCAGCGCCGAGCTTGCGCTGCGCTCGCTGTGCGCGGTGCCGGCGCAGCTGTTCTTCGCGGGCGTTTGGGGCTACGCACTCGGCGCGCGCCGCGGCCAGAGCGGCAGCTGGTTTCCTGTGACATGGCTCGCGGCCGTCGCGCTCCACGGCCTCTACATTCACATCGTGTGGGGGCGCGGGCCCGGTTTCTTGGTCGCGGTGGTACCGCTGCTCGGCTTCATGACGCTTGGCGCTGCTTCCGCCTTGCGCGAGGTGAATCCGCAGAGTCGGAGTCGCACCCTTGCCAAGCTGCACTTGCCGGAGCCGCCGCGCCTCAGCCTCGTCACCGAGGCGTTGAATCCCCGCGACCAGCCGTTGATGTTGCGCTGGGTCGTGCTCGGTGCCTTCGTGAACGTGGGCTTGATGTTCGTGCTTTTGGTGGCGGCTGTCGCGCTCGGCCACCGCCTTGGCGTCGACTTTTCGGCGGCAGACGAGAGCGACATGACTTCAGCGGGGCCGCTCGCGTTGCTGGGCGCCGCGCTCTTGGCGTCGTTTCCGATCGCCGGCTACCTCGTCGCGCGCGCGAGCTCCGCGAGCGGTGTGCTCGAGCCGGCGCTGGCCGCCGCGCTCGCGCTGGCTTCGATCGTCGCGATTTTGGCGTTGGTGGCGCCGCTCGGCGTTCTGTTCGCCCTCGCGGTGGCTCCGTTGGCTTTCGGCTTGGCTTGCGGCGGCGCATGGATTGGGCTGGAGCGCTGACGCCCAGACACGCCGCGCCATGCCCGAGCGCTACGAGCTGATTGGAGCCCCCTATTGCTGGGCGAACGGGCGGAGAAAGCGTCAGCGACGCGTGCGTTTGAGCTCGAAGCGGGTGAGCTTGGGGACGAAGCCGGCGCGTTCGAAGGCTTGATGGGCGTCGGTATTGAAGGCCCAGCTGCTGAGCTCGACTTGTTCGATGCCGGCGGCGCGAGCGTCGTCGACGATGACATCGATGAGGGCTCTGCCGACGCCGTGGCCGCGATGCGGCGCAAAGACCCCGATCATGTCGATTTCGATCCATTGGCGATCGGGGACGACGGGGCCCCCGGGGCGTCGCACGAGCAATTGTACGGCGTAGCCCACGACGGCAGCGTCGAGCTCTGCGACCCAAACTTTGGCGTCAGCCGAAGCTAGCAGCTCTCGGAATCGCTTTTCGAGGGCGCCTTCGGCCGGTGCTTTGAATTGATCCGGGCGCGCTGCGAGGTGGAGCTGTTGCACCTCTTCATGCAGGGCGACGAGCGCGGACAAGTCCTTCAATTCGGCGCGGCGGACGTTCATTTCTTGCCCGCCTTCCAAAGGTCGTATTGGCCGCTGGTGAGGAGCTCATCTTCCGGCAGCTCGGCGCCCGTGGCGCTGTCTCGCTCGGGATCGTAGTCGGGGGCGAGCAGACGACGCAGGTCGAAGGAGCGGAATTTGCCGAGCAAGTGCGGTGCTTCGCTGACCCAAAGGACGCGCGACCCGGTCTGCATGATCACGCCGTGCGTGGCAATGAGGGCGTTGACGGCGCGGCGATCGCCGAGGGGCAGGGGCGAGCCGTCGGCGGCGTTGCGGTCGCGCAGGAAGCGCGCGGCGTCGGCCGGCGTTACGTGCGCGTCGGGCGGTAGGTCTGCGATCAAGCGATCGCCGCGCGCCCGGCGCGGCAAGGTCGACGTGTGCTCTCGCACGCGCAGGTTTTTGGGGTCGTCGCGCAGGGCGGACTCGAAATGGTTGGTGGTGGCGGCGCGCGAGGGAAGGTAGCGTACGGCGTCGGGGACGCCGGGGGCGCGCTCGATGGTTGCCGAGTGCCCCTGCGCATCGGTGACGATCACGATGTGGCTCACCATGGGGCTGCTTTGGGCGAGCAGCCGCGCGGCGTCTTCGGTGGTGCGCGCTTCGGATAGCACGCGGCGCAGCGCGTGGACGACGGGCTCGCCTACGGTGCGAGGTTCGCGCGCGCGACCGCCGTGCACCACGACAGCGACGCCTTCCAGGTTCATGCCGCTCACGACACCGACGAGGCCGGGCCAGGCTACGGACGCGAACGGGATCTTGCCGGTTTCGCGCACCAAGAAGACGGCTTTACGGCGATCGAAGATGTCGTCGACCTCGAAGTCGAAGGCGCGCGCTAGCAGGCCCGAGCCATCTGTCGTCGCCTCGTGATCGAAGGTGAACGTCGTGCAACCGATCAGCGGCGAGCCTTCGAACGACAGCGAGATGTCGTAGAGCGCGTTCAGGTACACGAAGCGCTGGAAGGTGGGGAACATGTCCGCGTACGGATCCGGCTGAAAACCTGCGGCGCCGGCTGCGATTTCGCGCAAGCGGTCGGGGCTCATTTGCTCGTCGACGTGGCGGTAGCGGAGCTGGGCCAAGTCGAGCAGGAGCTTGCGGGCGGGACCGAGCGGCACCTGTTCTTTGAAGCGACCCAGCAAGATGCCCTCGTTCTCGGTCATCTCCGGGTACATCAGCCGCGAATGGCTGAAGCCGATGGTCTCCGGTGCGCCAACCAGCCCGACCTCGAGCAGCTTGCCCTTTTGGCGTGCGTAAGAGTCGCCGAGGTGGCGAATGCCGTTCGCCGATTTCGACACATTACCGGGCGGCAGCGACACCTGCGGCGGCTCCAGGTGGGCGGCGCGACCCACGGCCACGTGGAAGCCGAGACCACCGAGCAGCAACGCTCCCGCTACCCAGCCCGTAGCTCGCGCCAGCTTCTTGAAGCGCCGGCTCACGTCTCTCCGTCGCGCTTGCGCACCGTGAGCGCGGTGTGCACGAGCCGCAGCACGATGCGGGTCGGATCGTAGACGACGTGAAAATGCGAGATGCGCTGCTCTTTCGGCGGGTAAATCACCTGGACCGGCACCTCGATGATCGGTATGCCGCGGCGCGCGGCACGCACCAGCATTTCACACTCGAAGCCATAGCCGCGTGCGTCCGAGCCCAGCGCCAGCGTGCCCTGCAGCGGGTAGCGGCGAAGGCCGCACTGGGTGTCGCTCAGGTTCTGTCCGGAGAAGAGCGAGACCCACCAGTTCGAAAATTTGTTCGAGAACTGGCTGGCTTTGGGGGCGCCGTCGCGCGCCAGATCGCGGATGCCGAGCAGCAGGGCTTTGGGCGACGCGCTGTGCCGGGCGAGCATCACGGCGTCTTCGGCGCGGTGTTGGCCGTCGGCATCCACCGTGACGGCGGTCTCGAAGCCGCGCTCGGCCAGCCACGCGAAGCCCGTGCGCAGCGCCACGCCTTTGCCCGAGTTCACGTCGTGCGTCACGACGTCGACACCCGCGGCGCGCGCCACGTCGCCCGTGCCGTCGGTCGAGCCGTCGTCGACCACCAGGATGTTGCCCTCCGGATCGTGAGCGCGAAGGTCGGCGATCACCGCCCCGAGGGTGGTCTTGGCCTGGTAGGCTGGGATCAGGTATGCCCGCTGCACCGGCCGAGGCTACCATCGCTTGGTACGCTCATGCCCCCGTTCGAAGCCCAGAATACCGCCGAGCTCGCCGAGGCCGCAAAACAAGAGCTGCGCAAGCGCCTGCGCGCCTTGCGGCTCGCTCATCCGGCCGAAGCGCTCGCGGCGCGCAGCCGAGCCATCGTCACGCGCGTCAGCGAGCTGCCCCTTTTCGCGAGCGCCGCCTCCGTGGCGCTGTTTTTCCCGATGCTCGACCGTAAAGAGGTCGACTTGCGGCTGTTGGACGGCGAAGCACGCCGTCGAGGAAAGCGCGTCTACTATCCGTTTTTGGACCGCCGTGGCGACACGCTCGTGTCCGGGTTTCGCCTGACGGGGTCGCTCGACGACTTGCGCGATTGCGGGCAGCGCTTTCTCGAGCCGCCGCCCGAAGCCCCCGTTGCGGAGCGCGGCGATGTCGAGCTGGTGTTGGTGCCGGCGCTGGCCGCGGCGCCCAGCGGTCACCGACTCGGTTACGGCGCGGGCTTCTACGATTCGCTCTTGCCCGACGTTCGCCCTCCAGCTCGAGCCGTGGTGGTGGTGTACGACTTTCAGTTGTTGGTCGAATTGCCGGCGCTGCCGCATGACGTGCCGTGCGACCTGGTCGTGACCGACACGCGCGCCCTCACTCCCACCTGAGCCGCGTCAAACTTTTGCCCATTGAAGGGCGTAGGCTGCGCGCCGAGCATCAGGTGATGCGCCCGCTTCACCTGCTGACTTTCGTGACCGTGACGCTTCTCGGCTGCTCCAGCGCCGCGAGCTCGGATTCTGGCTCGAATGGCTCCAGTGGCAGCCCGAATGGTGGGTCGAGCACCACCAGCCAAAAGATTTGCGAATCGTACGAGAAGAGCAGCTGCGACTGCCCCGGTGGCGTCCAAGGTGAGCACTTCTGCAACGGTAACGGTGACGGTTACGACACCTGCATTTGCCCGGATCCGCTCGGGCCGATCGACCCGCAGAAGGTCTTGTGCACGGAGGTTACCCCCGGCGTCGAGTGCCAATGCGTGCGCGGCGCCCGCGAAAAAGAAATGGGTATCGCAACCTGCGATGCCAAGTCGTTCGGCGGCGCGCTGTGCTTCACGCAACCCAAAGCCACGCAGCCGCGCTGTCGCTGCATGGAGTGGAAGTGCGTCGATGACGATGACCGTTGTGACTGTGGCGCCAGCTACGAAAAAGAGAGCTTGCCCGACTCCTGCAAGACTTCGTTCCCGATCTACTGCTACGACCCCGAAAATGAGAGCTGTCTGGGTTGGGACAACACCCCCAGCGGCACGGTGAAGACGTGCAACGCGGGGGAAATCGAAGTTCCGAGCTGTGACGGCAGCTACATCTTGCCGATGATCAAGCCGCATCGCTTGAAGGATCTGTCCAACCCCAATGGCTACGGCATCGCGGACTGCGTCGCCGAGGCCGCGAACCTTCCCGACCCGCCCCAGCCGATGATGATGGGCGGCGGTGGCTCATCAGGCAGCGGCGGCAGCTCGAGCGGTGGCGGCATGTGCGATCCGTCGATATGCAACGGTATCGATCAGACGTGCTCGGACGGGTTTTGCATCACCTGCGAATCGTCGTGCCAAAACGGCGAGTGCAAAACCGACTGCTTTTGAGCGACGAGCGGGGGTGTTGAGCGCCGCGTGCGCTCAAGACTTGGGCGTGCGTGGCTCTCTGCCGCTGCGTTGGGTGCCCTTGGGCTTTTGGCAATCCGCGCAAACGCCGTACATTTCGTGCTTGTGGGCGCGCACCAAGAAGCCGTGGCGCTTGGCGACGCGGTCTTGCAAGACCTCGATTTGCGGCTCTTCGAACTCGATGATTTTGCCGCATTCGAGGCACACCAGGTGGTCGTGGTGGGCGTCTTCGTCCGCTAGCTCGTAGCGGGTAAAGCCGTCTCCGAACTTGTGCTCTTGGACGACGCCGCTCTCTGAAAGCAGCTTCATCGTGCGGTAGACGGTAGCGTAGCCGACTCGAGCGTCGACCGCGCGGACCTGCTTGAGCAGGTTGTCGATCGTGATGTGCTCGTGCTGCTCGAAGAACGTGTCGATGATCAGCCGGCGCTGCTCAGTGGAGCGGAGGCCGCGCTTGAGCATGTACTCGTTCAGATCGTGGCGGAGCCGCTCCTGATCGGGTGCACGGGGCTTAACTTGGGACTTTGTCGTTTCCCCGCTCTTCACGGGTCTATCTATCGCTGCGGCGGCGTCGTTGGTCAAGGGGCGCGGCCGAACTCGGCGAAAGCTCAGCGGTCCTGATGTAGGCGCGAGAGCGAGAGGGCGGTGCCCAGGCAGGTTGCGATCGGCGCGAGCGCGGCTGGGGCGAAGCCGAACGCTGCCACGACGATGCCACACACGGCCGGAGCCAAGATGAGGCCCAACCCCAACTGAGCCTCACGCCGCGCCTGGTGCGCGACGCGTAGCGAGTAAGCGGCGTCCCGTACGTCATCGGACGCCAGCTGGACGCTCCACTCGGACGCGCCGGAGCCGGCCACCGAGAGGGCAACCGAAACGTCAGCCGCGGTGAGCGCGCCGTCGTCGTTCGGTGTACGGCCCACGACCGCCACGACAGCGCCGCCGTCACGCAGCCGCCGCACTTCGTCGCCGCGCTCGCCGGGCGGCACTTCGGGGCGCAGGTGGTCGATGTCGAGCGCTCGCCCGAGCGCTTCACACGTGTCGCGCGCGTCGCCCGAGAGCAAAATCGGCTCGACGCCGACGTCCAGCACGTGCTGGACGGCGGCGCGGGCACCGGCGCGGAGGCCGTCTTGCAGGCCGATCACGCCGATCAGGCGGCCACCCAGCGCCACCAAAAGCACGCTGCGGCCCATGGCCTCGAGCTCGCTGATACGCGCCTCGGCGCTGGCCACGCCGATGCGCTCGCGTAGCATGAGCGCGCGACTGCCGACCGCCAAAGCCTGACCGCTGCCGGCTACGGCCGTGATGCCGAGACCAGGCAGCGGCGTGGGGCTGCGTACGGCGTCCGGCCGGATGCCGCGCGCTCGCGCGGCGCGTAGCACGGCGGCGGCCATCGGGTGCTCGGCGCTCGCCTCGGCGCCGGCGGCGAACGAGAGCACGCTCGCGGCGTCGTGGCCGGCGAGATTGTCGATGCTGGTTACCTCGGGCTCGCCGAGCAAGAGCGTGCCGCGCGCGCAAAACGCGACGCTCGACACGCGCCCGGCGCGATCCAGCGCCTCCGCGGAGCGAAACGCCACGCCGCGGCGCAGCGCCGACAGCACGGCGCGCAGCAGCTGCAAGGCGCCGATCTCCGCGGTGCCGGCCTGGGCCAGCGCGGCGAAGCTCGCGATGCCGAGGAGCAGCACCGCCGGCGTATTGCTGCTGCCGGCGAAGGCAAGCAGCGCCGCAAAGCCGGCCACGAAGGGCGCCGCCTTTTCGGCCAGGTTGCGGCCGAGGCGCGCGGATTTGCCGTGCAAGTCGGCGCGACGGCGCGGGTCGTGGGTCAGGCGCATCCAGGCGCGGTCGTGGCCGGCCCAGCCGACGATTGCGCGCAGGGTTCCCTCGACGACGGTCGCTCCTGCGACCATGCTGTCGCCCTCGCGGCGCTCGAGCTGGGCCTTTGCGCCGAACCAGGGCAGCACCTGCGCGCTACCGGCCGTGACGGTGGCGTCCACCGGCAGCACGTCGCCAGCCTCGACCACGATTTCTTCGCCGGGGCGCAGGTCTTGAGCTTGCGTGGTGGCGATCTCGCCGTTTTCGATGCGGCGGCCGGGCTGGTCCAGGGCGGCTTGCAGCTGGAGCCGCTCCAGCTCGAGGGGGCGGCGCGCTCGGCGCACCAGGAGCAAGCTCAGCGACGCGCACAGCGTGATCACGCCCGAGAGCCCGATCGCGCTCTCGGCTTCGCCCTGTTCCGAGAGACGCAGCCCGATGGCAGCCGCGACAGAAGCGACGGGCGCGAACAGCGTGGCGAGCGGATGCAGCTCGGTCGCGGTGCGGTGGCCGATCGCGCATTCGGCGACCAGCGCTGCCGCCGCAACCGCCGCCACGACCAGGCGTGCGGCCAGCGAAAGCTCCGAGCTACCGGTGAGCGCGAGCACCAGCGACAGCGTGGCGCCCAGCACCGACAGTGTGAGCAAGAGCGTGCCCGCGTCCACGGCGTGGGTCGCTTCTTCCAGCGGTGTCTCGGAGACGCGCGGCTCGGGCTCATCTGCCGGTGCGTCGGCGGTGGCGAGCGCCAGCGACGGGCTCGGCACGGGACTTCGTTCGTCCGTTTCGGGAGCTTCGCTCGGTTGTGCGGGCTCGGCCGCCCAATTCGCGTCTTCGAACGAGGGCAGCGGTGCCGGCCCGCGCGGCTGGGGGGGGAGCTTGGGACGAGCGTGCGAATCCGCGCCGCCCCGGTAGGTTTCTTCGCAATCTCGGCTGCAAAAGTAGCAGAAGCGCTCGCTAAAGTGCGCGACGCGCGGAGCCCGCAGCGGATCGACCGGCACTCGGCAGTTCGAGCACGGCAGCGTCTCCGCCACGGCCGTCATGAAAGGCTGCCGAGGACCTTGTCGAGCACGTCTAGCGCCGCGTTGAGCTCGGCCGACGTGATGTTGAGCGGCGGTGTGAAGCGCAGCGCCTGACCGCCGGCGATCGTGACGAGCACGCCCGCGTCCTGCAGCTTGCTCATCACGCCGCGCGCATCGACCTCGTCTTTGAGGACCAGGGCTTGCAACAGGCCGCGACCGCGCGTGGTCGCGACGAGCTTGGGGTACTTGGTGTGCAGTCCGCTCAGGCGCTTGCTCAGCTCGGCGCCGCGCGCGTTGACGGTTTCGAGCAGCTTCTCGTGCTCGAGCACGTCGAGCACGGCCAACGCCGCGGCAGAAGCGAGCGGGCTGCCGCCGAAGGTGGAGCCGTGGCTGCCAGCCGGCAAGGCTTCGGCCAGCTCTTTACGGCAGAGCATGGCGCCGATCGGGACGCCGCCGCCCAGACCTTTGGCGAGCGAGATGGCGTCGGCGCGCACGCCGTCGTGCTCGAAGCCCAAGAACGTGCCGGTGCGGCCCACGCCCGTCTGGATTTCGTCCGCCAAAAGCAGCGCGCCGGCCTCGTCCACGATCTCGCGCAAGGCCTTCAAAAAACCGGGCGGCGCCGGCAAAACGCCGCCCTCACCCTGGACGGCCTCGACGATGATGGCGCACACGTCGGGTCCCATCTCTTGCCGTACGCGCGCCACGTCTCCGTAGGGGACGTGCGTCACGTTCAGCATCGGGCCGAAGCCTTCTTTGTATTTGGGCGTGCCGGTGGCGGCCAGTGCGCCCAGCGTGCGCCCGTGGAAGGCGTTGTCGAACGCGATCACGCGCAGCCGATCGGCCTCGCCCTTGTTGTAGAAATGGCGACGAGCCAGCTTGAGGATGGCTTCGTTCGCCTCGGTGCCCGAGTTGCAGAAGAAGACGCGATCGTAGCCGGTCAGCTTCGTGAGCCGCGCCGCGAGCTCCACGTTGGGCTGATTGTAAAAGTAGTTGGAGAGGTGGATGAGCTTGCCCGCCTGCTCCGTGATGGCCGCCACTAGACGCGGGTGCGCGTGACCGAGCGTGCTCACCGCGATGCCCGCGAACAAATCGAAGTATTGCTTTCCCGCCGCGTCCCACAGGCGCGACCCTTCGCCACGCACGAGCACGAGCGGCGGCTGCCGGTAGTTCTGGTAAAGGTGGTCGCGACCGAGCGCTACGAGAGCATCCTGAGACATTGGCGGCGGCTCTTTTATCACACCTGCGCTGGCTGCCCACCCCGCGCCATGCGCCGGCTCGCGTGCACGGCGCTTCGGGTCTGTGGCTCGCCCGCAGGTTGATTCGAGTACCTGCAATCCCAGAGCGTTTGCCTCTTTAGCGGGAGCGGAGGCGCAAGATGGTGGTGGCGGCTTCGACCACGCCCGCGCCCATGGGCGCGGTGGTGACGTAGCGGGGGAGCAAGGTCGCGCGGCCGCGCAGGTTGGCGACGCCGATGCTCACCGCGAAGGCGGCGAAACAGGACGCGTCGTTTTCGCTGTCGCCCAGGTACGCGAATGCGTGACGTACGGCAGTGGCGTCGAGCCCGGAGTCGGCTGCCAAGACGCGCACGGCGCCGCTGGCTTTGTCGGCGTAGTCGAAGGTGACGTGCAGGTGCACGCTCGAGACGAACGTCCGTGCGCCCTGCTCACGCAGAAACGCCGACGCCTCTTCCACGCGCCGGGCGTCCACCTGTCGAAACTCACCGATATCGAAGGTGCGATCGGAGACTCTGGCGCGCACGTCGTCCGCCGGCTCGAAGTCGCTGAAGCGCTCCCGGAACTTCTGCAAGAGCACCGCCAGGTGCTCGTCGCGCTGACGGCGTTCTTCCGCGCTCACCGAGTCGAGCGTGAGCACGCGCTCGCCACGGCGCGCGCACACCACGGCGCCGTTCTCGGCGATGATGGCCTGTACGGGAAACAGGCGCGCCAGCACCTCGGCCCAACCCGCTGGGCGCCCCGTAACGCCGTACAGGCTCAGTCCCGCCTCGCTCAACCGAAACAGCGCCGAGTAGGCTTCCTCGCGAAGGCGACCATGATCGAGCAGCGTGTCGTCGAGGTCGAAGCAGACGCCGCGCAGGCGCGCTGCCTCGGCCGCGGAAAGGCTGGCAATCGGCTCCAAGTTCAGCCCTTTCCGATCTCGGCGATCAGCGACGTGAGATACAGGCCTTCCGGAAACGCCGCCGGCACCGGGTGATCGGCACCTTGGAAGAAGCGCTCGAGCACGATCGCGCGTAGCCCTACGTCGGTCGCGCCGAGCGACAGAGCGCGCGTCAGCTCCGGCAAGCCAATGGCCGCCGAACAGCTGCAGATCACGAGCAAGCCGCCCGGCGTGGTGGCGCGCGCCGCTTGGCCCGAGAGCTTGCGCATCAAGCCCAGCGCGCGGGCGCGAGCCGCGCGTGTTGGCGCGAGCTTGGGGGGATCGCAGATCACCAGATCGAAGCCGCCCTGGCGCCCGGCGCGCTCCAGTGCTTGCACGGAGTCCTCGCATTCGAAGCGGATCTTGCCGCCGAGCCCGTTGCGCTCGGCCGCGTCGGCCGCCACCGTGAGCGCGAGCGAGCTGGCGTCGACCGCCTCCACCTCGGTGGCGCCGGCACGCGCGGCGCCCAGGGCGAAAGTGCCGACGAACGCGTACGTATCGAGCACGCGCCGCCCGACCGAGAGCTGCTCGGCGCGCGCGCGCAGGTCCCGCTGGTCCACGTAGAAGCCTGTTTTCTGGCCTAGCTCGAGCGGGATTCGGAATTCGAGGCCGCGCTCGGAAAACTCGAAATGCGACAATTCGCTGTCGCCACGCACGACACCTTGTCCGGCCGTAAAGCCCTCGCTCTTGGCCGCACGCTCGGACGTACGGTCGACGATGGCGCGCGGATGCAAAATCTCTTCGAGCGCGTCGAGCAACACGGTTTCCCGGCGTTTCATTCCCAGGGTGCCGAATTGCACCGAGAGCACGTCGCCCAATTGGTCGACTACCAGGCCCGGCAGCTCGTCGCCCTCCGCGTGAACCAGGCGCACGGCGCTCGTTTCAGCGTTAGGCAGGCCCATTTGGCGGCGCCGTTTCACCGCAGCCTCGAGTCTCGACCGCAGTAGCTTGGCGTCGATGTGCCGGTCCCGCTCGCGCGTCAGCAGCCGAACCGGAATGGCCGAGCCGGGCGAGTACAAGCCGCGGCCCAAGAAGTTGCCGCGGGCGTCCTTGACCTCGACCTCGTCGCCGCCCTGGGCGCCCCCTTCGATACGCTCCACGGCTTGTGCGAACACCCACGGGTGCCCGGCCCAGACCGGCTGGACATGCCCAGCTTTCAACACGACGCTTGCCACGGGCGCGGTCCTAGCACGGTCTGGGCACGTGCTAGGCTGGGGCCAGAGCCATGCGCCGCTTCGCCGTGTTTGCCGCCGCCTCGCTCCTCGCCACCATCGCCGCCCCTGCCTGGGCCGCGGGGGATTGCCCGGACGGCGATTGGTTCTGTGAGCCGGCGCCGCCCGCCCCCGAAAGCCCGCCTGCGGCGCCGCCCGGCCCGGACCAACATCGCCAGCCTTCTCCTCGCCCTGCGCAACCGGCAGAGCCTCCGCTACCTGCGGAGATGCCGCCGTACCCGCCGCCGCCTGGCCCGCCGCTGCACGACGACGACATGTACGTCGAAGCTCAAGTGGAGCCGCAGCCCATCCACCGGCGTCGTCGCTATCGGGAGTGGGGCCTGAACCTGCATGGCCTCATCGGCCTCATGGGCAGCGACGCGAAGATGTCGCCGGACGCCGACATGAATGGCATGGGCGCAGCGTTACGCTTTCGTCCCGCGCGCTGGTTTGCGCTCGAAGCGGCGTTCGAGGCCGCCTGGGGCACGGACTACAACGGCTTCCAGCGCAGCGAGCAGGCGCTGATGATGAATGCCATGTTCTTCGTGAACCCGCGCAGCGCGCTGCAACTCTACGCGCTGGCGGGCCTCAGCGGGGGCGCGGCATTTCTCGACGGCACCGACAGCAGCGGCCAGCGCGTCTTACGCGACGAAACCTACGGCTATTTCGGCGGCCAGCTGGGCGTGGGGCTCGAAGCGCGGATCACCCGGCATTTCGTGCTCGGAGGCGATCTCGTCGGCTTCCTGCGCGGCCGGCGCGATCGAGGCGCGGGCCGTAATCCCGAGTTCGTCGACCCTGACACCGGCAGAACCACGAACACCTCGTCTGGCGCGTTCGTGCGGCTCGGCGCGACGTTTTACTGGTGATCTCGACGGCGGCAACGCGCCTCGCGACCCCTTGGTACAAAACGCGCGCGTCCCCGGCTCCGTGAAGAACCGGGGACGCTAGGCGCGAGACGCAGAGTCTTACTGCACCAGGTCTTTGAGAGCCTTGAGCGCGGTCGCACGGACCTTCTTGCTCGCGGGCTTCGCCGGGATGGTGATCGGCTCCTTGGTGAAGGGGTTGATGCCCTGGCGCTCTTTGGTCGCCGGCTTCTTCACCACGCGGAGCTTGACCAGCCCCGGAACCACGAACTCGCCCGGGCCACGCGCCGAGAGCTGCTTGCGGATGAGCTCCTGCAAGGCCTCGAACGTGCGGCTCACGCTCTTCTTGTCCAGATCCGAAGCGTTCGCGATCTCAGCAACAACCTGCGCCTTCGTCAGTCTTTTTCCAGCCATGCGTTCCTCCTAGTCTCAGATTTCTAGAAATCTTTTGCCGTCTTTGTCGGCCTCAGGCTCATTTCCCGCGGGCTGACTCCCGGAGGGCCGTCAAACAAGGCACGGCGAACCGATAACAGGGATGGAACAGCTCAATCAAGGGGAAAGAAGCAAGCGAGGCGTCGGATTGAGCTTTTTTTACGGGAGTCAGTAGAGGGGGGGTGACGGGGTGGCGGCCAGGAGGCCCGTTTCGCTACCGCTCGCCGCCGGTTGCCTTGTTCTCTGCGGCCGCGTTGGCTGTGGATATCCTGCTAGCTGATTTCTCAGCAAACGCGCGCGGTTAGCTTCACTTCTTCAGGTTTTTTTGCAGTTTACGGCGGGGCTTTGGCCGGCGCGCGGGCGCCTCGGGCAAGGGGGCGAGGCGGACCAACCTGCGGGTCATCGCCACCATCTCGCGCTTTTCGGCGGGCTCGGCGTGATCGTAGCCAATGAGATGTAGGACACCGTGCGCGAGTAAAAAGCGCACCTCCTCTATCAAAGGGCGACGCCGCGAGCGCGCCTGCCGCTCCGCCGTGTCGAGCGAGATGACGACGTCGCCCAGGATCCCGGCCGGATCGGGCACTCGCTCGTCCATGGCAAACGCCAAAACGTCGGTCGGTTTGTCCTTCTGTCGGTGGTCGCGGTTGAGCTGGTGAATCTCTGCGTCGTCGGTGAGCAGCACGCTGAGCTCGGCGCGGGGCAGCTCCAGCGTTTCGAGCATGGCGTTACCTAGCCGCTTGATCAGGGCCGCAGGCACGCGGTGCTTCAAATTTCTCTTCCGGGTGACCAGCGTCGGCATGTCTCGTAGAGGCTTTCTTACACGACTTTCCAAGGCGCAGGGCGGGAGGTACGTTCCATCAACGATGGCTCGCGCGTCTCGCCCTCCGGGGTTCGATATGACGTACCGCCCGACCGAAACCAGCTTCGGTCCGCCGCTGCTCATTCGCGTGCCGTCGCTGCTCTATGCGGCGCTCGCGCTCGCCGCGGTGATCACGGTGCTGCTGGCGGAGGCGAGCCCGCCGGCGAGTTGGCTCTACGTCAACGTGGTCGAGCGTGGCGTACGGGGCATCATGAGCGCGCGCGTGTTCGCCGGTTGCCTGGTGGTCGGTGCTGGTGCGTCGCTGCTACGCGCCAACATGCGCGGCGTGCGCGTGCGGCCGGATGGCGTGGAGTACCGGGACATCGTTTCGCTCGGAATTCCGCGGCTCCGTCGCTTCAAATGGGCGCAGATTGACCGGGTGATCTTGGATTCACCGCGCAGCGTGGCGCTCGATTTGTGGGACGGCACACGCGCATTCTTGCCCGAGGTTTCGGATCGTCCGTCGCTGGCGGCGACGCTCGAAAAGGTCGCGCACGCGCGCGCGATTCCGGTGCGTGGCGGTCAGGGTTTGGACGAGCTGCCCGACTCCGGCGAGTTCGCCGAAGACGACGGCGGCGACGAATCGCCGCCCGGCTGAGGCGCGGCGGCGGCGGGAGCCTCTGGAGCGGGAGCGGCATCGGAAGGTGGCGCTTCGGGCGCAGCAGGAGCAGCCGGCTCGGTGGCAGCGGCGGGGCGCTGCTCGCGGTAGCCGCTTTTCGTCAGCCACTCGGGCGTCGCCACGGGCTTGGACATGTCGAAGGTCGCGCTGACCTTGTGATCCTGACCGGTGGCGGCGAACGTGTAGCCGCTCACCGCGCTCGACAGGCACGTGCTGTCGAAGCCCTTGCTCTTGTCGATGCTGACCGCTCCCAAATCCGAGATCGCAAAGTCCACGCTGGAGCTCGACGAGTGGTCGCTGCTACAACGCGCAATCTGCGTGCCGAGGTAGCTGGCGAACTGGTCGTCGTTCATCAGGTGGATCTTGCCGAGCAGCCGCAAGAACTCCGGATACTGCGGCTCGAAGTCTTCGACGGCGTTGCTGTACTCGACCATCAGCAGCACCTTGTAGGAGTGGTACTCCTTCTGCGGCTGATTGGCGGCGTTCGTCGGATCGCTGCCCGACGGCGGCTGCACCATGCGGAACGCGTAGTACTCGAACGGCGCGTGCATCAAAAGCAGCCGCGAGCGGCGCCACACGGCCTTGGGGTTGGCCTGCAGCTGGTCCAGATCGACGCGCTCGATCGTCGCAACCAGGCCTTTTTGATCGCCTAGCGCGGCTTCTTCGCTATCGAGCAGGCGCGCAGCCAAGCGCTTGGTCACCTCGGTCTTGTCGAAGCCGAGCGTGAGGGAGCGCGTGCCGCTGCCATTTTCGATGACTTGATTGAGGAGCACGCGCAGCTCCTTGTCGGCGAGCTTCTTGTCGAGCAGCAGCGTTGCCACCTCGAGCCGGGCGCTGGTTTTGCGGTTCACCAGCACCAGATCCGGCATTGGCAGCTTGACCTTGGCGTCGGTGCCGTCGTCGTCGTCGAAGTCGAAGCGATAGCCGACCTCGTTGCCCTTCTTGCGTTCGAGCTCGACGGGCGCGTCGGCCTGGGTTTGCGCCCGCTTGCGGTGCGTCTCGAGATCCCACTCCGGGCCCATCAGCGACTTGTCGCGCTCGTCGTCGTAAGTGACGGCGTAGGGGAAGTTGGGGTGCACGAGCGCGGGGCCGGTCATGGTGGAGCCGGCCGGCAAGCAGCCGACCATGAGCCAGGCGAAGAGAATGCAGGCGAGGTACTTCACGGTGTCTTGTCCGGAGCGGGGGTTACAGGTGCGGCAGGCGCGGCGGGGGGAGGCAGAGGTGACGGGCCAGCTGCACCGGTCGGAGCGGATGCGCCTGCGGGATTGGCGGCGGTGGCCGGCGCCGTCGGCGTCGCGGCTGCTGCTGGAGTGGTTGCCGGTGCCGTCGGCGAGGGCTCGCCAGGAGGCGCTGGCGGCGCTGCGGCGCTCGGGGCGCGCGTCTCCTGGTATTCGGCGGTGTCGAGCCAGGGCGGACGCGCTGCGGTTTTGCTGAAGTCGTAGGTGCCGTTGATGATGCGACCCTCGCCCGTGGCCGCGAACGGGTATGCGGAGACCACCTCGGTCGCGCAGATCGTATCGAGGCTGCTGGCTGCCCTGACGGTGGGGCGACCCACCGGTGAGATCTCCAGAGTGAGACCGGCATTGCTCGGCTTGCCCTCGTTGCAAGGCACGAGCAACTCACGTAGGTACGCGAGCATTCGTAGATCGCCCATCAGGTGCAGCTTGCCCATCAACCGCGAAAACTCGGGGTACTGCGCCTCGAAGTCTTCGGGCCCGTTCGAGTACTCGACGGCGAGCAACACGCGATAGCGGTGGTATTGGGGAGGCTGGCCGCCTGAACGCCGCTCGGGCACGTAGTAGTCGAACGGCGCGCGCATCAGGAACAGGCGCGTCATGCGCGCCCGTGCCTTGGGGTTTATCTGCACTTGGTCCAGATCGGTGGTCTCGATGGTCGCGACCAGACCGCTCTGCCCACCCAGGTTTGCCTCCTCTGAATCGAGGAGGCGCGAGGCGTAACGCTTCTCGACGCCCCTGGCGGCGCGTCCGAAACCGACGAATAGCGAGCGGGTACCCGTACCGGCTTCGACCACGTCGTTCAACAACAGCCGCAGCTCCTTCTTTTCGTGCGTCACGTCGAGCAGCAGCGTCGTTACCTCGATCTTCGCATTCGTGCGCTTGTTGACGAACAGCAGATCCGGCATCGGCAGCGTTGCCTTGGCGTCACCGTCGTCGTCGTCGTTGAAGTCGAACTCGTATTCGGCGTCGTAGTCGGCCTTGCGCAAGAGGTCGGCTGGCTCTTTGATGCTATCTTGGGGCTTGCGCCGATACGTCTCGAGCTTCCAGTCGTCGCCCAGCACGGACTTGTTGACGGTGTCGTCGTAGCTGACACCGTAGGGGAAATTCGGGTGCACCAGCGCGCTGCCGCTCATGGTCGAGCCCCTGCCCGACACCATGCACCCCGCCGAAAGCCAGCCCAGCACCACGCACCAAACGAATCTCATCTGTTCTCCACCGCGGTTACGGCGGCAGGAAAGCGCGACTGCTCGCGCATTGCAACGCGCGCCGCGCCCAGCAACGAAATCGCCTAACTCTTGACGTGAGCGGCGTTACCGCCCGAGCCGAAAAACTCCGGATCCGGCTCCAGCAGCACCAAAACAGCCTGGCGCGCGCCCAACCCCGCGGGGTTTCCGTCGGCGCGCCGAACCACGTACAGCTCCTCGTCGCGTATCGAGCGCTTGATCGCGACTCGGACGGCGCGCCCCGACTGCAGCAGCTGCTCGAGCGCTGCGTCGGGGTTGGGGCGCAACGCGGAGACCGGCGCGACGGACGCGGCAGCTGGCGCGACGGACGCGGCCGGCGGCGCCGCTGGTGGTGGTGCGACGCTGCTGCCGACCTCGGTCGCGAGATCGGCAGCAGCGCGAGCCAACGCGACCGCTCGCAGCTCGCTCCCCGCTTCGTCTGCGCCTTCGGCGGCGCGCCGCAGGTGCCGCAGCGCCTCGCGGATCTCGCCGCGTTCGAAATCGGCGCGAGCCAGCGCCAGGCTGCTGCGCACCGGTTCCGGATCGGTGCGCTCCGAATGAGGGATCATGAAAGTGCCGAGGGGAGTGGGGAAGGAGAGGGTCATGGGCTTGGAGTTGCGGCGGATCAGGGAAGGGCGAGCTCGTTCAGGAGGGTTTGGGCCTTGGCGAGGGCTGGGTTCTCTTCGAGCGCGCGCAGAGCCATGCGCTTGGCGTTAGTCTTCTTGCCGTGGTGCTGCTCGATGCGCGCGAGCTGGAAATAGCCTTCGGCCAGGTTGAGGCCTCGCGCCGCGGCCCCGTCGCGAGTACCGAGCTCGCGCTGTGCGATCAGTACGCGCAGCGCGGAAGCCGCTGTTTCCAGCCGATCCAGGTCGATCGCCAACAAGCCGAGCAAGAGCGCAGTGTCGAGATCCGTCTTGTCGAGCTGGTGCGCTTCGACCAAGAGCGGCAAGGCTTCGCTCAGTTGGTCGCGTTCGAGGTGCAAGTCGGCGGCGAGCCGCAGCACGCGGCCCAGGGGCTTGCCGCGACGGCGCTCTTTGGATTCGAGGTGAGCACTGAGCAACGCGAGCGCTTCGTCACGTTGGTCGGCCGCGATCGCCAGCTGCGCGAGTGTCCACACCGCGTCGGCCGACGTGGGATCCAGGCTGCGCGCTTCTTGCGCTGCTTCGCGCGCTTGCGCGGTGTTGTCGGCGGCGAGCAGCAGGCCCGCGACTTCCAGCAAAAGTGACGCGCGCTTGGCCGGTTTGGCCTCCCGCTCCGCTTCTGCGCGCAGCAGCTGAACGGCGCGCGCCGTGTGGCCGGCCTTCAAGCACAGTTGGCGCAGTGCGCTGGCTTGCTCAGGAGAAAGCGCCGCACCGAGCTGCAGCAAGCGGTCGTACAGCGCCAGGCTGCGCTCGCCGTCTTCGGCCGCCACCGCCGCGCCCAGCGCGCGCTCGAGCAAGGCGGCGTCTTGCGGCTCGCGCTCCAGCCAGCTTTCGAGCACCGCGCGCAGGCCGGCTGAATCTGCGGCTTGCTCCAAGGCTTGGGTGAGCAGCTGCCAGGCCGCCGTGGGCGCGGCGGGGTGGCTGGTCAGGACCCGCAGTTGGGTGAGCGCCTCGGCGCGCTCGGGCTCGCTGCCGGCGTCCAGCAGGCGTCGAGCCAGCGCCAGGCGTGCTTGCGTCGCGTCGGCTGCGGCCAGCTCCTGCTCGCCCTCGGTGAGGAGGCGGCGCGCCTCCGGCAACGGTAGCAGGCTCACGCAGGCTGCCAGCAGGGTCGAGCGCTCCGCGGGCTCGTCGAGCTCGCGGTAGCGCACGCGAGCTTGCTCCGCGATGTGCTGCGCTTGCTCGAGCAGGCGCGGAGAAAGCGCACGCGGTTGCAGGGCCAGCTCTTTGACGCAACGGAGCGCGCTCGCGGAGCTTTGCAGGTCTTGGCCGAGCTCCAGCAGTGCCAGCGTGGCGCGCTCGGCGGCGTCCCACTGCTCGTGCGCCGTCAGGGCCTGCACCAGCGCCGAAAGCTCGCGTACGTTGCCGAGCGCCATCTCGAAGCCTGACTCGACGAGCTCCTGCGCGGCGCTCGCGTCGCCCAATTTCAGCTTGATCGCCGCCAGCTCGACGTACACCGCGGATCGGAAATGAGGCGTCGAAGCGTCGTTTCTGCCGTGTAGTAACAGCAGCAGCGCGCGGTAGCCTTGCTCGGCGCGCGGCAAATCTCCTCGCGCGACCGCGTCTTCGGCGGAGGCGCGTTGCACTTCGGGATCGGTCGGGAAATGCTTGGCGGCTTCGGCCAGCTCGTGGCTTGCTGCATCACGCTGGCCGAGCTCGCCGAGCGTTTGAATCAGCGCCAAAACGACGCGCTTGCGCTCGGTCGTAAAATGCGCGCCGTAATAGTCGAGCTGGTGGCGCAGCACGCGCAGCGCACCCTCCGGCAAGCCAGATTGGCTGAGCCGTCCGGCCAGCTCCAGCGCCGGCACGTCGTTTTCGCCAAACACCGAAGGACGGCGCAAGAAGGCTTCGCCAGCCGCGCGCGCGTCGCTTGCCGAAAGGTGCGCGGCGATCGCCCCCGCGATGTCGCCGCGCTCGTCGGCGCGCAGCCGGCCGAGCCGCGAGAAGAGCGCCGGGCTCGGCTCGTTCTCGCAGGCTTGCACCAGCACGGCCTCCAGCTCGTCGAAGCGGCGTGCGGATGCGAGCAGGCCGCACAGCGCCTCGAAGGCAGCCGGGGCCGGGCCGCGCTCGGCCTGCAGCCGTTCGTACGACGAGATAGCTTGCTCGGGCTCGACCTCGAACAAGCGTCGGTAGCGGCGCGTGGCGAGCGCCACGTCGCCGAGTTGGCTCGTCGCCAGCTCGGCGCTGCGCCGCAAATAGCTGCGCCGCTCGTCGGGCGAGAGCTCGGAATCGGCCGCGCTCTCGTAGATTTCGCCCAGCTCCGCCCAGCGCCCGAGCTTCTTGGCCAGCTTCTCCAGGCGCTTGCGCTCGCGCTCGGCCCAGGTGAGCTCGAACAGCGAACGCTCGGCATCGAACGCCGCCGGCAAGTCGGCGAGCTCGCGCTCGCACAACCGCGACAGCTCCATCAGCAGCTCGCGCCGCTCTGCCGCTTCGAGCACCAGACCGAGCTCGGCGCGCAGCAGGCGAGCGGACTCTGTCGGCTGCTCCAGCTCCGCGTAGCGCCGGCGCAGCAGCTCGGCGGCACGCCGGCCCGCTTCGCGTGCGCCCGGCTGCTCGTTGCGCGGGATGCTGCGCGCGAACAAGTCTTCCAGCAGCAGCTGGTTGTCTTCTCCGAATCCGCTCAGGTGCTCGGCCGCGGTGAGCGCTTCCGCGAACGCACCGGCATCGAGGCAAAGCACGGAAAGGCGGCGCAGAAGCGCGGCCCGCTCGGCGCCTTCTTGGCGCGAAAGCCGCCGCTGCAGATGCCGGATGAGCGCCGGCTTGTCGCCGGCCTGGTCGTACAGGCGCTCGAGCGCGAGATCGACGCGCGCGTCTTCCGGCAGAAGCTCGGCGTACGCCTGCCAGTAGTGTGTGGCGCGCCCGCGATCTTGAGCGACGTCGCGCGCCGCGATAGCTGCTTCGTCGAGCCAGCGCGCGCGCTCGGCGGCCTCGCTGGTGGCGGCGATCGCGCGATCGTACAGCTCGAACAGCTCGGGCCAGCGCTGCTCGTTACTGAGCTCGATCTTCAAGCGGTCGAAGGCGAAACGCGCGGTTGGCTCTTGCTCGAGCAGCAGCCCCAAGAGCGAGCCGTCCACATCGCGCCCCAAGCGCCGCAGCTCGGCAGCCGCCGTGAGGCTGCCCGCGCCGTCACCCGCACCGAGCCTGAGCCGCAGCAGGTCGTCCCACACCTCCGCGCGGTCGGGCGCCAGCTCCGCGGCGCGCTCCAGCACGTTCAAGGCCGCGCGTGGGTCGCCCAATTCGCGCTCTTCGAAGTGCGCCCAGCTCAGCAAAATGGTCGGGCGGTCCGAGGTGTGGTGCTCCTGCCACTCGAACAGCCAGCGCTGGTGGTTGCGACGCCACTCGCTGCCAGGGTTCGCCTCGATCAGCGCGTGGTAACGATCCAAATCTTCGCTCGTGGCGCGATCCGCAATCAGCCGTCGATACAGCTCTGCCGCCTCGTCGTAGCGCGCTTGCGCCGTGAACAGCGCGGCGCTCTCGCGCATCAGCTGCTCGGAGATGTCACGCTCGTCCGCAGAAAGTCGCCATTGTACGTTGTCGGCCAGCTCGGCGAACTCCTCGGCGGCGCCCGCGCGCTCCGCGTCGCGCGCGATCGAAAGCAACACATCCGCCGCGGCCCGATTGTCGTCGGAGGCGCGCAGCACGACCCCGAACGCATCGGCGACTCCGGTGAAGTCGCTCGCCCGCGCGCGCAACGTGACCAGCTTTTTCGCCGCCGCGAGGTGCTGCTCGTCCAGATCCAACACGCGCGCGTAGGCACGCTCGGCGTCATCGTCTTCGCGGGCTGCCACGTACGTCTCCGCGGCTTCGAAGAAAGCGGCGGCTGCAGCCGCCGCGTCGCGCCGCAAGTCTTGCTGAAACACGGCGAGCTTTTCCCAAGCCCGAGCCTTGCCGATGCCCTGCTCGAGGTCGATACGCCGGCGCAACAGCTGCTCCAGCGGCTCGAGCGCCTCCGCCTGGTCGAACAGGCGCTCGAGCACGTCCAGCGCAGGCTCGGTTTTGAAGTCGTCGAGGTTCGGGGGCAAGAGCGCGAGTCCTTCGCGAGCCCGGCCTTCGCTCAGCCAACGCTCCCCGAGCTTGACCAAGATGCTCGGTACGTCGGCGCCACCAGCGGTCAATCGGGCCAAGAGCGCGTCGTCCGTCTCGCGCAGCTCGGGCAGGCGCGCCAAGCGTTCGTTGAGCCCCACCACCGCGGGCGCCGCAGCGGGATTGTCGCCAAGCATGTGGATGGCGCGTTCGAGCAGTCGCCGCGCTCGCACCTCGCTACCCGCGCTGGTGGCGGCAGCCGCGTAGCGATTTGCCAGCTCCCCATACTCTTCGCCTTCGAGCCACAGCGGCTCGGCGATCGCGAGCGCGCGCTCGTCCGCCGGCGCTAGGTCCAATGCTTGCGTGGCCGCTTGCAGCGCGACCGCTTCGTGTTGCTCGTGCTGGCTGCACAGCCACGCTGTTTTGAGCAATACCTCGAGGCGAGGCGTGTGAGGCACGGTCGCGAGCGCTGGCCCTGCCACGAGCTCCGCGTAAGCCGCGGCCAGCGCCGCTTCGCTGCCCTCGCGCTCCGCCCGTTCGTCGAGTGGCTCGAGCGGCGCGGTGCTGCTGCCGCTGGCAAGCTCCCCCAATGCCTGCTCGAGCAGCGCACCAAAATCAGAACCGGAAAATTGTGACAAGGGCGCTTCGGCCGCGTCGTCCACCGGCATCCTCCTCGATTCGGGACGAGCGCCGTGCCGTGGACACGACGCTGACTACAGTCTGTTAATGGAGGAGTGTCCTCAGGGGTTCGATGCGGCGCGCTTTACCCGAAATCAGGAAAATCGCCGGCTGAGCGGATGCTCATTGCTTGCGCGCTCGCGAATGTGAGATAGAAGAACGACACAACCAAGCGGGTGTTTGGAGCAACGGCTCGATGGCTACACCCGCGTTCAATGGTTCCTGTTTTCGCCCCGTATTTCTGGGCATTTGCGCTGCCGTGAGCGGCGCGTTCTGCCTCGGCATGGCGGCCTGCGGAGAAAAGAGCGGCGCACCTGCGTCGTCCCCCAGCGATGGCATGACGGATGCCGGCAGCGCTGGCGCGCTCGCCAGCGCAGGTACGTCGAGCGTCGGCGGCATGACGCCCGGCACCGTTGGTGGTTCTGCGACGACGACCGGTGGCGTCAGCAGCGCCGGTACTGCCACGGGCGGCGCCGGTGGCACGAGCGCAGGCGGTACCAGCAACGGCGGCTCGGCGAGCGCGGGCGCCGCGCAAGGTGGCAGCGGTGCCTTCGATGGCACCGCGCAGCGACCGCAGCTCCCCGCAGCCAGCGCCGACAACTACACGGTGCTCAAGTACCTCGAGAAAACGGGCGCGGTCGCGGCCCCGCAAACGGACGCTTGGGATCCGACGGCAGGAGTCGGTGATGTGGCAACGCTCACAGCCAAGTACAAGGTCGCCGCCAGCGGCGGCACCGACACGACGATTCAATCCGCCATCGACAAGGCCGTCGCGGCCGGCGGCACCGATCGCGTCGCGATCGAAGTGGCGGACGGCACGTACCGCGAGGTCGTGTGCGTGCCGACCGGCGCACCGCCCATCACGCTCTTCAGCAAGAACAGCGATGCCAGCGCGACGCGTATCGTATTCGACAACTACGCCGGCAAAGCCAAAGAAGCCCAAACACCCGCCAACCCGTGCAACCCGGCGCTCGGCGCCGTCACTTACGGTACCAGCGGTAGCCCCACCTTTGCCGCTTACGCCAACGGCTTCTACGCCAAGAATCTCACGTTCGAAAACGACATCGATGAAACCGGGCTCAGCGGCAGCGTGCAGGCGGTCGCGCTCGTGACCCAGGGCGACAAGCAAATCTACGAAAACGTGCGCTTGCTCGGCAACCAAGACACGTTCTTCGTCAAGTCTGCGAACGCAGACGTGATCGCCCGCGTGTACGTGACCAAGAGCTTCATCCAAGGTGACACCGATTTCGTGTTCGGGCGCGGTACGCTGGTCATCGACCAGAGCGAAATCCATTTCATCAGCACGCGCCAGGGCTCCAAGGGCTACGCCATCGTGCCCAGCACCGACGCACGCAATCCGTACGGCATCTTGGTCTACAAGAGCCAGTTCACCGCCGACGCTGCCACCACGAACGGCAGCATCAATCTGGGGCGGGCGTGGGACGAGAGCGGCAAAGACTTGGCGACCTACGCCGCGCAAGCCATGACCGGCGTGTATCCCAACGGCCAAGCGCTCATCCGCGAATGCACGCTCGGCGCACACATCGCCGCCGCTCCCTGGGCCGAAGCCGCCACCACCAAGCGTCCCTTCAGCGCCGTCGCCGGCGCGTACCCTGCCAATCGCCTCTTCGAGCTCAAAAACACCGGTCCCGGCGCCGCGACCACCCCGATCGGCGCCCTCAAGTAACGCCCACCATCCTGTTCATCCCAGGGGCTGCCACGCCGCAGCCCCTTTGCAGAAAGCTCACGTGCCGTCCCCCGGTCCCACCGCGCGGCACGCCTCGGGCTGCCTCCCTGCTGATGGCTCGTGGCGAGTACCTGCGAGATTTTTTACAGGAGGACGGGAGGACGGGAGGTTTCTTGTTGTTCGAGGCGAGCGACTATGTGCGGAGAACGCGCAGTCGCGGTGGCGCGACTCACGGCATGAAACCCAATGGCCCGAGGCGTCATCGCCGAGGCACCACTGGGCCCGACGAATGCATCGGGATTGACGATGGATCGAGCGGGCCTCAATTTGGAGCGCATGAAGAGCAGCGCAGCCACGCTCGACGCTCAGCGCTTCGGTGAGCTTTTCCCTGCCGTCTATCTACGGTTTCACCGTCGCGACGGTAAGCGCAGCGAGCTGCCAGGAGCGTCGCGTGCCGTGCTTCAACACCTCACGCTGAGCGGGCCGCTCACGGTGGGGGAGATGGCCAAGCACTTATCGCGAGCGCAATCGGTCGTGAGCGAGATTGTCGAGCACCTGGAGCGCGATGGCTGGCTCGAGCGCCAACGCGACCCGCACGACAAGCGCCGCACGTTGGTGTGGCTCAGCCCAGAGGGGCTGTCGCTGCTCGAGCGCGAGCGCGAAGTGCTGTCGAACGAGCTGTTACAGAAGGCCATGGCACGCATGACGCCCGCTGACCGCGCGGCCCTGCTGCGCGGCATGCAGGCGCTGATCGACGCCGATGCTTCGGCCCCCAAACCAAGGAGACAGTCATGACCCAAAGCCACTCGTGTGAAAGCTGCTCGATGCCCATTGAAACCGGCCGCTACTGCCAGCACTGCGTCGACGAGCGTGGCCAGCTGCAGCCCTTCGAAGAACGCTTCGAGCGCATGGTCGCTTGGCAAGCCCGCCGCTCACCCGAGAAGAATCGCGAAACGCTGGAAGCAGAGACGCTCGCATACATGTCCAAAATGCCAGCGTGGCAAGACCACCCCAAAGTGCGCGACGCGCAACGACGTTGAAGAGTTTCGGCGTGAGTAGTCGCGCTGCAAAAACTCCAACGCTTGAGCGAAGCTATCGCGGTGAAAGCTCCATCCCAAGGAGTGACTCGCAAGCTTCGATTCGTCGCGCCGCTGCTGTGCGCGAGCGCAACTCTGGGCTGCTCGCAAGCGAACGACTCGGGCGATGGCGGGCCCCCCACGCCCGTTGCCACGTCGGCCGGCAGCGGTGGTGCGAGCGTCAGTGCAGGTGGCGCTGGTAGTGGCGGTGGCGGTGGCGTCTCGGGCGGCGGAGCCGAGACGAGCGGTACCGCGGGCGACCTTGCCAGCGTGGGCGGCACGACCAGCGCCGGCGCGAGCGGCACCGGTTTCGGCGGCTACACCTCCAGCGCCGAAGATCCGGGTACAGAAGGCGACGGCATCTTCATGTTGCCGTCGCCCTTCAAGAGCGCGCCCGAGTTTCAGCGCGGCGCCGGCATACCAGCCGGCGACATGGTGCGCTTTACCATCCCGAGCAGCACCATCTACCCGAAAGCGCCGGCTCGTAAGGTCGCCGCCTACATTCCCAAACAGTACGTGGTCGGCACGCCCGCACCCGTGATGGTCGTGCAAGACGGAACGGACTTTTACGGCTTCGACGGCTCGTTTCCGCCGGTGTTCGACAACCTCATCGAGCAGAAGAAGATTCCGCCGATCGTGGTCGTGTTTGCTGGCAACGGTGGCGGCGATTCGGTCGGCAGCGAGCGCGGCCTCGAGTACGACACCGTTTCGGGCCTCTACGCCGAATGGGCCGACAAGGAGCTGCTACCGGCGGTCGAAGCCGCAACGTCGTCGATGAAGGCGGATCGCGCCGTCACCTTCACCAAAGATCCGGAAGGGCGTGGCGCGATTGGCGGCAGCTCCGGCGGCGCCGCCTCGTTTTCGATGATCTGGTGGCGGCCGGATTTGTTCCGGCGCATCATCACGTTTTCGGGCACGTACGTGACGCAAGTGCCCAAAGACTCCCCATTTCCGCACGGCGCGTGGATCTACCACGACATCGATCCGTACAACGAGACCACGCCCAACGGCCTGATCGCGGCGTTCTGCGAGAACGCCAGCGGGCCCAAGATGACCAGCATGGTGGAACCATGCGACACCCCGCTCAGCGAGAGTGCGTGCACGGCCGTGGCCGGCTGTCGTTGGAACACCGCCAGCGACAAACCGCTCAGGGTCTGGCTCGAGGCGGGGACCAACGACAACGGTGCCAGCTCTCCGCCGTCCAGCTACCGCAACTTCAAGCTGGCCAACGAGCGCATGGCCCAAGCGCTGAAGACGCGCGGCTACCACGTGCACTTCGACGAAGCGCAGGGCGCCGGCCACGTCGATCAGGGCCCGATCCGCGCGACCTTGCCGGCGGCCCTGATCTGGCTGTGGCGCGGCTTCAAAGCGGCGCCGTGAGCGGGCTGACCGCCGTCCCGAGTCGCGGAAAAAGCGGCCCGCCGCCGCGAGGCCGGTAGCGCTGCCGCAAGCCGAAGCGCGCGCGCTCGAGCGTCAGCAGCTCGCTCGGTGGCACACCGAGGCGCGTGGCGATGGTGGACGCCGTGCCGGGCAAAAACGGTGCGAGCAGCACGGCCGTGACGCGCAGGCTTTCGAACAGATGCCACAGCACGTGCCCGAGCTGCACTTGGAGCTCCGCGGCGGCTCGCGGCGTGCTCACCGTGCGGACCTTGCGCGAGAGAGTCCACGGTTCCTGCGCGTCCGCGTAACGGTTGGCGGCCGCGACCAGCTCCAAGATGCTGGCCACGGCCTGCTGCAGCGCAAAGTCGTCGACTGCTTGCGCCACGCCCGACAGCGCGTGCCGCGCGGCCTGCGCTAGCTCAGTGTCGGCGTCGCTCGGCGCGGTGCAGGCTTTGACGGAGACCAGCTCGGGATGCCTCGCGGCGAGCGAGGCCGTGCGCTGCAGCAAGTTCCCGAGCTTGCCAGCCAGCTCGCTATCGTGCGCTTCGATCAGCCGCTCGACGCGCAGGTCGCTGTCTTTCGTCGTGTGCAGGTGGCGCAAGAAATAGAAGCGCACGGCCTCTATCCCGAAGCGCGCGACCAGCTCGAAGGGATCGACGCCATTGCCGAGCGACTTGCCGATCTTGACGCCGTCGCGCGTGACGTAGCCGTGGGTCTTGATGCACGTGGGCAAGGGCAAGCCGGCGCTGAGCAGGAGCGCCGGCCAGTACACGGCGTGAAAGCGCAAAATATCCTTGCCGATCAGGTGCTCGCGGGCGGCCGGTGCCTCGCTCCAATACCGCGCAAGCCCCGAGCCTTCTTCAGGAAATCCCAGCAAAGACAGGTAGTTGGCGAGCGCGTCGAACCACACGTAGATGACCTGGCTGTCATCGCCCGGTACCCCCAACCCGAAGCCGCGCGCCCGCGCACGACTGCGCGAGACACTGAAGTCACGCAAGCCCTGGCGCACGAAGCTCACGACCTCGTTGTGCCGTTCGCGCGGCTCGACCGCGAGTGAGCCGGACTGGAGCAGCGTCAGCAGCTTGCCTTCGTAGCGAGACAAGCGAAAAAACCAGTTCGTTTCCGAAATGCGCTCGAGCGGCTCGCGGTGCACGGCGCAGCCGCCTCGCACCAGCTCGGTTTCACTGATGAACGCTTCGCAGCCGTTGCAATACAGGCCCCAGTACTCGCGCTGGTACAAGTCACCCGTTGCGCGGCAGCGCTCCCAGAGTGCGAGCACGGCCGGCGCGTGACGGGCGTCGCTCGACGTGTGCAGGTAATCGTCGAGCTCCACGCCCAGGGCGCGCGGCAGTTGCTCGAAGCGCTCGCCTTGACGTCGCACGTACTCGAGCGGCGCGATACCGAGCGCTTCGGCAGCGCGTAGGTTCTTCAAGCTGTGGTCGTCGGTGCCGCCCGTGAAGCGCACGAGCCGCCCGCGCTGCCGTTGGTGGCGAACGTAGGCGTCCGCGATCAAGAGCTCTAGCGCGTGCCCGACGTGCGGCTCGCCGTTCACGTAGCTAATGGCGGTCGTCAAAAATAGCGGAATTTGCGGATGATTCATGGTGTCCTCGACTGGCTGGGGGAGCCGCGCGCGAGGACCCGCTGACAAAGCAGACGAGCCGCCCGCGGGCGGCTCGTGGTTTCGAATCAGGGACGCTCACCCGCCGCCCATGAGGGCGAAGCAAGGCGAGGCGACCGTTTGCGCTTTCAACGCATCGAATACACGAGAGCCCGGCGCTGTGCGCTGGGCATGCTCGGCATTCGACGATTGCAGGAATTCACGCTGAAAGTGCCTGTAGCTTAGGGGACCGCGACGACATCGTCAACCCGGCTCCAGCACCGTGTGCTGGCGCGGCCCGGAAAAGCGGGGGCGACTGGCCAAGACCGAGACGTCCAACAGCGCGAACGCGCGCGAGAAAAGCTCACGTAATCGAACGCGCACGCCGCCCGTGCCGCCCACGTCGGCGGCGGCGTAGCCGTAGGCTTCCACGCCGTGTGCGCGCGCCAGGTAGACGGCCCGCACGTCATGAAAGCGCTGTGAGACCACCGTAAAGCGCTGCAATCCGAACACTTCTTTGGCGCGCACCACCGAGTCGAGAAAGCCCGCGTAGTCCAGCACGATGCGTGAGCTCGGCACGCCCTCGGCGAGCAGGGCGCGCCGCATGTCATTCGGCTCGTCGTACCCTGGGTGAGAGTTGTCGCCGCTGACCAAGAAGTAGTCCAGCTTGCGCGCTCGAAATAGGCGCGCTGCGGCCGCGATGCGCTTTCGAAAGAACAGGTTGGTGCGGCCATCGCTCAGGCGCTCGGAGCAGCCGAGCAACAATCCCACCTTCATGCGCGGCAGCTGCTCGATGCGGTCCGTGACGAAGGGCGCCGCGCGCCGTTCGATGAAGTGCGCGGCCAAGCACGGGCCGAGCCCAAGCGAAAGCGACAAAAGAGCGACTGCGCGTGCGCAGCGCGAGCGCAAAAGCCTGGAGCGAACCAGCTGCGCGAGCGGCATCGACCCGCCGAAACGCCGGGCCCGGGCGGGGCATTCCTGCTAACCTTTTTGGCGTGCTTGCTTGGAGTGAAAGGTCGTGGGCCTGGCTTTGCCTGGGCCTGGTCATGGGCGCGAGCTGCTCGGTGTTTCCGGACGAGGCAGTGCTACCGACGCACCCGAGCGTCAACGCTGGCTCGGCCGGCCAGGGTGGGCCCGATGAGGCCGGTAGTAGTGCTGGCGGTCAGGGCAACGTCGGCAATCCTGAGGGGGGCGTCTCCGGTCAGCTCATGGGCGGCTCGGCTGGCTCCGCTGGCAGCGTGACTTCGCTCGGCGGCGCGGGGGGTGAGCCCAACGTTGCTGGTGGCGCTGGGGGCGAAGGCGGCAGCCCGCCTTGCAACAATCCGCAAACCGTTCACGTCGTCGCCACCGATGACACGTGGATTGGCTCGGCCAAGGTCAGTAGCACGCACGGCAGCGAAAAGATTCTCGACGTCACGGCCACTGCTGGGGACGAGCGCCGCGCGCTCATTGCGCTCACCGTGCCGCAGATGCTGCTCGGGGCAGAGCTGCGTCGCGCCGTGCTGCGCCTGCACCTCGAATCGAATGCGGATGCCGGCAAGGCCGTGCGTCGTCTCGGCGTTCACCAGCTCACGAGCCCCTTCGAAGAAGGCCGCGCCACTTGGCTCGACAACGTGAAGAAAGGCCAATGGACGAACGAGGGCGGGGACTTCGGTTCCCAGCTCGGCAGCGCGCGCATTGCCGCCGGAACCTCCAGCGGAAACGTGGACTTCAACCTCACGAGCACCATCGAACAGATTCTCGGGCCGACCCCAATTCCGCTGTCGCTGATCGTCTTGGAGTCGACCGCGGCTCGCCCCGCTCCCGCAGAGCTGGCTTTTACGGCCACGGAGGGCAATGCTTCCGAGATCCCCGAGCTTTTGCTCACCTATTGCGACCCATGACCGTCTCCGCTCCGCTGCCGACCGACGAGCCCTCCGGGCCGCCGAGTGACTGGATGCGAAGGCGGCGGCTCGGGCAGCCGCTCGGTCGTTATGTGCTCGGCACTTTGCTCGGCTCGGGCGGTGCAGCATCCGTGTACATGGCGCGGCTCGATGGGCCTCACGGCTTCGATCGCGTGGTCGCGATCAAGCTGGTGCACGAGCACTTGATGAGCGATCGCGATTTCATCGCGATGTTCTTGGACGAAGCCAACCTGGCTTGCCGGCTGCAGCACCCCAACGTCGTGCACTGCTACGAGCTGTGTCAAGACGAGCAGTCGCTGTACTTGGCCATGGAGTACCTGCAGGGGCAGCCGCTTTCGCGCATCTATCAGCGCGCCCAAGAGTGGCGGCAACCGCTGCAATACGGCCTCGTGGCGTGGATCGGCGCGCGCGCGGCCGAAGCGCTCGCCTACGCGCACGACCTGCGCGACGACCAAGGCAAGCCGCTCGGCATCGTTCACCGCGACGTGAGCCCCGACAATCTCTTCGTCACCTACGACGGGCAGGTCAAGCTGCTCGACTTCGGCATCGCGCGCGCGGCGGGGCGCCGCTCGCAGACCAACTTGGGGCAGCTCAAAGGCAAGTTCCGCTACATGGCGCCCGAGTACGCCATGGGTTTGGAATTCGACGGCTCGCTCGACACATTCGCGCTGGGCGCCACGCTGTACGAGGCTTCGCTCGGAATCCCTGCCTTCGGCGGCGACGAGCAGGTTGCGCTGCGCAAAATCGTATCCGGAGAGCTGGCCGATCCGCGCGAAGTCCGACAAGATTTTCCGCCCGCCTTCTGGAAGGTGCTGCAGCAATGCATGGCCACCAAGCCCGAAGCGCGGCTGCGCCCCGCGGCGCAGCTCGCGCGCTCGCTCGATGGCGTCGCCGGGCTCACCCAGGCGCAAGGTCGTGCGCTGCTCAGCAGCGCGATGCGTCGCCTGTTTCCGGACGAGATGGGCGCGGAGGCGAGCGACATCGCCGAGCTACGTCGTCTCAGCCGCCCGGGTGACGAGCTCCCCACCGCGCAGGGCCACGTCGTCAGTCGCGTCACGGTCGAAAAGCCACGCTCGCGCTCGAGCGCTTTCGTGTGGGCGGCTGGCCTCGTGCTCGCGGGCGGAACCGCGGCCGCGCTGGCGGCTCGCTCCACGCCGACTCCCGCCGCTCCGCCTCAGCACCAGGCGCCGCCGGTAGCTCCGGCTGCCAGCGCGGTGGACATCGGCGTGCAGGTGAGCCCGGCCGGACTGAACGATCTCTCCATCGCGATTGGTGGCGTCGCAGTTTCGGCGAGCGCGCCTCATCGCCAGGTTCCGCTCGGTGGCGCTCCCGTACGGGTTCAGGTCGCAGCCCCCGGTTATCGAAGTGTCGGGCTCGAGGTCGTGCCGGACCGCGATCGCGCGGTGGTTGTCACGCTTTCACCCCTGCCGGCTCCGGCGCCAAGCGCGGCGCCACCCAAGTCGGCCGTGCCACACGCGCCCGCGGCGACGCCGAGCGGTGTCATCCGTCGCTACCCTTTCTGAGCTTCACCGGCGCCTGAGCTGCGCGGCTCGTGTTACAGATCGCTCGTGGCAGGCCTCCGCTGTCGACTCGTGAGCCGGCTGGTTCCTTCGCTCGTGCTGGCGGCGCACGTGTCCTTCGCGCAAGCGCCGGCGGGTACGTCAGCGCCGACACCACCAACGCCGGACTGCCCGGAGCAAGATGCGACCGTCTGCGGGCGACGCCACTTCGAAGCCGGCACCGCCGCGTTCGAGAAGAACGACTACAAGGCGGCCGCCGCCGAATTCGAGGCCGCGCTCAAACAACGCCCTCACCCCGTGATCCGCTTCAACCTGGCGATCTCGATGGCTCGGCTGGGGCATCCCAGCGCCGCCATCGAGCAGCTCAAGCTCGTGCAAGCCGACGCCGGGGCCGACAAAGAACTGGTGGGCCGCGCCGAGCGCGAGCGCAAAGACGCCGAACGCGCCCTCTCGCGTGTCTCCTTCAGGCTGGCCGATCCCACCCGCGAGCAAGTCGAGCTCGATGGCAATCGCCTGCGGCTCGACACGCCCGGCGACCTCGCCATCGATCCTGGTCCGCATCATGTGCGCATCATCTCGGGCAACTCGGTCGTGCTCGATCAAGACCTGGATCTTGCGCCCGGCGAGCGCGTCGAATTGCGGGTCGGCGAACGGTCGCGGCGCATCGACGTCGTGGTGGTGCCCGACGCCCCACCCCCAAAAAAACGAGGCGCATCGCCGCCGCCAGCACCGCCACCGTCGACGCGCACGCTTTCACCGGTGTATTTCATCGCCGGTGCCAGCGCGACCGCCGTGCTGGCCGGCGTCACTATCTGGAGCGGGCTCGACACCAAGAGCGCTTACCGAGACTACCAGCGCGACCTGCCCACGCTCTCGCAAGCGGAAGCAGACGAGCGCGTCGGCAACGGTCACTCGCGCGAGCTGCGCACCAACCTGCTCCTGGCCGGCAGCCTGGTGTGCGCTGCGGGCACGGCTGCGCTCGGCATCTGGTTCGTAGATTTTTCCGGCGGCAAGCGGGCGAGCGTCGGCGTCACGCCCAACGGCGTCGCGCTGGCCGGCAAGTTCTAGCGCTTCTCTTCGACCAAGAACTTGAGGCGCTCGACGCGGCGGCGTTCGTCGATATCGAGCTTGCCCAGGCGATCCTTGAGGCCGTCGACATAGTAGCCGAGCAGCATGCGATCGAAATCGAGCCGGCTTATCACGTCTTCGAACGATGCCAGCGTGACCGCGCTCATCACGAGCCGCGCTGAAAGGTGCAGCTCCACCACGTAGTCGGCCCACAGCGCTTGCTTGGTCCAGCGCGCCAACGTGAGCGCGTGGTGCGACGCCGAGGCGGCCACGTCCGCCGGCACGGTGAGGCCGGAATTGGCGCCCTTGAGGATGCGCTTGAGGTGGCCCGAAAGCACCTGCGCCGCCTCTTCGAGGTTCCCGGTAGCCGCCAGGCGATCGGCCAAACCACCGATCATTTTCAGTGCGTCGGCGCGCGCGGTCGACGGAATGCCCTCGCCGCGGTTCGACATGCGCCCGGGCTTGGTGGTCAAGCCTTGTGGCGTGAGGGTTCGCTGCGGAGCCGCTTGCTGTTGAATCTTCGGTTGCGAAAGCTTGGCGGCCGGGGGTACTCCCGCGTTCACGATGGGCGTGATGCGGTCGGCCGGAATCGAGGAAATCTTTCGCGAAGTGCGCATGCGCGTCAGGCTGGAGTCTCGCGTCTCGAACAGCGAGATCTCGGTCGTGCCGATCAGGATGCGATCACCGTCGCGCAGCACCACGCTGTGCCCCACGCGCTGCCCGTTCACGTAAACGCCGTTGGTGCTGTGCAGATCCTCGACCACCACGCTGTCGTTCTGCACGCTGATGCGCGCGTGCATGCGGCTCACCAGGTTGTCTTGGAGCAGCACGTCGCACTCGGGTAGTCGCCCGATCAGCACCGAGCCATTGCCGAGCTCGATGTCACCCTGCGGTGTGATCACGGTGACAGGTGCTACCAAATCGGGGCGTAGGCGCACTTCACGCGTACTGTCTTCTTCGGAACGCGTGGGCGCGGGGACTACGGGAGTCGCAACCGGCGTGTACGAGGGCACCGTCAGATATTGCCTGAAAAAAGCCTATTCGGCAGTGAAAATTGCGGGGTCTTGCCTGGGGGCAAGCCACCGCAGAGCCTATGGGATCTCTTGTCTCGCGTCTTCAATGTCTGCTCGTTAAAGAGCGTCGGTCGGAGAGCGGAGGATGCGCACCTTGTCCTTCACTCGCTCGCTGACGATGACCCGATTCTTCGCGTCGACGATCACGGCGCCGACGCCGTCGAGTGACTCCACCAGCTTCAGGCCCTGCTCGGGACCAAGAATGAACACGGCGTCATCCACGCCGTCGGCTGTCGTCGCGTCGGGCGCCCAGACGGTGACGCTGCGGCAAGCCGTTGCCGGGTAGCCTGTCTTGGGATCGATGATGTGGTGGTACCGCTTACCGCCCACGACATAGGCCCGGGCGTAGTCGCCGGCGGTCGAGAAGGCATGGTCCGTCAGCTCCAGCACGGCGAAAAATTCGCCCTGCGGTCCGCGCGGATCCTGGACGCCGCTCACCCACGGTGAGCCATCCGGCTTCCGTCCGGAACCGAAAAGGTCGCCGCCGGCCTGCGCCAGAAAGCTTCTGACGCCGGCATCTCTCAGCGTTTTTGAAGCTTGATCGACGATGTAGCCCTTGGCGATGCCGCCCAATCCCAGCTGTTGGTCCTTGCCGATGCGCACGCGCTTTCCGGCTTCGTCCAGCTCCACGCGACGGTAGTCGACGCGGCGCCGCAGCTTCTCGACCTCGGCGCGCGACGGTAGCTTCGGCTTGTCCTCGGCTGCGCTGCCAAACTTCCAAACCTGGGAGAGCGACTGGAACGTGATGTCGAAGCTGCCAGCAGACAGCTTGCCCGCCCACAGCCCGCGCTCGATCACGCGCGTCGCCTCCGGACCAATGCCAACCCACTCGCCAGCGTGCGCGTTGACCTGGCCGATCTCGCTTTGCGGCTTCCACTCGCTGAGCAGATTCTCCAGCCGGCGCATTTCGGAAATCGCTTTGCCAATGGCTGCGCGCGTCGCGGCCTCATCGGCCTCGGGCGACGTGTAGGCGATGAAGTGCAGGCTCGTGCCCATCGCTTCGTCCTGCACCTCCACCTTGGCCGGCACGGCGGGAGTCGCGGGGCTCGGCACGGCCACGGCGCTCGCCGCCAATGCGTCGACCCTGGGCGCTGTGCTGACGGTCGGCGCGGTGCTGGGGACGGCGCCGCTTTTCGAATGCGCACCATCGCAACCGAGCGACACCAGCAAAAGCAGCGCCCGGAGCGGGGCGACAGTCCCGCCGTACGAAAAAGCCGGGTCATTTCGCTGATTTCGCACAGCCGTCATGATGGCGCAGTATGCTTACCACCCCTCCGTGCGAGAAGGGAGCCGAGAGCCATGATTGACCGCGAACAACTCGACCGCAGCGTGGACGCCCTCGCACCTCAGGTCGTCGCGCTCTCCCAAAAGATTCACGCCAACCCCGAGCTGCGCTTCGAGGAGCACCGCGCCGCCGCCTGGCTCACCGAGAGCGTCGAGCAAGCGGGTATCCCGGTCGAGCGCGGGGTAGGGGATCTGCCCACCGCCTTCCGCGCGCGCCTCGGCAGCGGCCCTGGGCCGCGCATCGCCATCCTGGCCGAGTACGATGCGCTGCCCGAGATTGGCCACGCTTGCGGCCACAACCTGATCGCCGGCGGCGCGCTCGGTGCCTTCTTGGCGCTCGCCAAGCAAGGCAAGCTGCCCGGCAATGTGGACCTGATCGGCACGCCCGCTGAAGAGGGCGGCGGCGGCAAAATCCGGCTGCTCAGCGCCGGCGTGTTCGAAGGCGTGGACGCCGCGATGATGTTCCACCCCTACGACCGCGACATCCTCGCCCACCCGGCGCTCGCTAGCCGCTGGATCACCATGCAGTTCACCGGCACCCCTGCACACGCGGCCGCGGCGCCGTGGGACGGCAACAGCGCCTTGACGGCATGCCTCGAAACTTTTCGCCTCGTGGATTCACAGCGCGTGCATTTCCGCGATGGCGTGCGCGTGCATGGCTATGTGACCAACGGAGGCCAGGCCGTCAACATCATCCCCGAGCACGCCGCGGCCGAGTTTTCGGTGCGAGCGCCGTTCAAGGCCGAGCTCGAGCGTGTTGCCGCCATCGTCGAACGCTGCGCACGCGGCTCCGCCATGGCCTGCGGCGTGGAGGTCAGCCTTTCGGTCCGTCAGGGCTACCGCGAGATGAAGAACAACCTCGCCATCGCCCGCCGCTTCGGCGCCGCCCTGGAGGCTCTCGGCCGCCCCGCCCGCGAAATCGACCCCCGCGTCGGCTCCGGCAGCACCGACATGGGCGATTTGAGCCAAGCCGTCCCGTCGATTCATCCGTACCTGGCGATCTGCGACGAAGGCGAGACGCTGTGCCACCAACACGCCTTCGCAGCGTGTGCCGCCAGTGAGCGCGGCTTCCAGACGATGCTCACCGCCGCGAAAGCGATGGCGCGCACGACGCTGGACCTGCTCGAAGACGCGAAGCTACTGGCGGATGTGAAGAGCGAATTCGCGCAGAGTTAGCCTCCAAGGTGGGCAGGCCTCGTATATGGAACGGGACGCCGTCGAGGTGAGACGTTGGGGGACAGTCGGTCCCGTCGTGGTCGTGTTGCACGGTGGTCCTGGGGCGCCGGGTTCGGCAAGGGGACTGGCGCGGTTGCTGTCGAAATCGTTCCAAGTCATGGAGCCGTTGCAGCGTCGTTCTAGTGGCCCATCGCTCACGGTTGCGCAGCATGTTGCAGACTTGGCGGCGGTTGCGCCCTCACCAGCGCTGATCGTTGGTCATTCCTGGGGTGCGATGCTGGGGCTCTCCTTTGCCTCTCGGTATCCCGCGTCGGTCGCCAAGCTCGTCTTGGTTGGGTGCGGCACGTACGACGAGGCAACTCGCGCTCGGCTCAACGCCACGCTCCGCGAACGCCTCGGTCCGGATAGAACGCGCCGCGCCGATGCGTTGTTGCGGCAGGCCGAGCATGAGACGAATCCGGAGCTTCGAGACGCTGCGTTGCATCAGTTTGGTGCGATGCACGCGGAGCTCGAGACTTACGCGCCCGTCGCTGACGAACCAGAAGACGTGGTGAGCCTGCCGACCGATGCCGCCGGCCACTCGGAAACCTGGCAAGACGTTCTTCGCCTCCAGCGTGATGGCATCGAACCGGCCGCGTTCTCACGGATTTCTGCGCCCGTCTTGATGATTCACGGCGCCTACGACCCGCATCCTGGCGCGGCGACCCGCGACTTCTTGCGCCCGTACATTCCGCAGCTCGAGTACCTGGAGCTTCCGCGCTGCGGTCACGAACCCTGGCGCGAGCTGCATGCACGAGAGGCATTCGGGGTTGCGCTACGCGACTGGCTCAACGAGCCGTAGGCGGATATCCGCACGGAGCAGTCGCTCGTGATGGTAGTAATTGGCGGCCGCTTCAGTAGATTCGGCGGGGAGGAGCCAGAGTGAGTGCAATGAGAAGTCGAGTCTTCGTGATGTTGGTGGTGCTTTCAGCCTGTGGCTCGGCCACCACGAACGGCAGAGACGCCGTGTTGAGCCGCGCGCCGTTCGACCTGGACTGCCCCAAAGACCAAATCAACGTGCAGGAGCTCGGCGAGCGGATGTTCGGCGCCCGTGGCTGTGGCCGCAAGGCGACCTACGTGACGAACCGATGCTGGAGCGGGGATTTCGAAGGGTGTAAGGCGGTCCTCGACGGAACCTCGCAAGGCCGGTAGCGGCATAGGGAGCAGATGGGTGATGACAAACTCACGCGACCCAACGATGGTCGCTGCGGTTCTTTTGCCCATTGCCAGGCCATGACCGTTTCACCGAGGCGAGTGCTGATGGCCCTGGAGCTCGTTTTTGGCGGGATTGCAGCGGTCTTGAGCGGGGTCATCTTCTGGTTCGCGCTCCCCAATGGGCAGTGGCGCACTTACCCAAGCTACGAGGTTCTGCACGGCTGGCTGTTTCTCTTGGCGTCAGGCGCCTTCGTTGCTGCCGCGTATGGCCTTCGGTCGTCGGGTGCCAATCTTGCGCTTCAGGCCCTGGCGATCGCTTGGGCGGTGTTGCTCCTCTACTGCCTCTCTGTGTGGCCGATGGTCCTGCGACGTGTGTGCCTGCTCGCGTTCTTCATGTCGGTGGGGGTCACTACTGCTACGGTGCTAGCGGGCGACGCGCTCATCGTCGGTAGTCGTGGGCGCGCGCTGAGATTGTTCGGGCTTGCGGTGGCTGGGGCGGCGACCGTCGCGATGACGGTCTGGCTCGGAGCGACCGGCTACGCCGAGCTCACCGCCGAGATCCTGCTTATGCTGCAGTCGGGGCCCTATCTCGCGGAGGGTCTCGAGGCGTTCGAGCTCCCTGTGGCTCTGGGCCTCACCTTCGGCCTGATCGTGGGTGCCTCTATCGTTTGGAGAAGGCTCCGCAGCGTCTCAGCGGACAGGCTGAGGTAAGCTCCGTTGTTTGCTTGGTTGCCATGGTACCTTTGGTTGGAGCCATGTTCTCCCCCTGCGTTTTCGACGCTTGGCGCGAAGCGGATGGCTTGGCTAAAACGTTAGGCTCAGGCTCGCGCCAAAATGGCGCGGATTCGGGCTGAGGCCGAGCGAGAGGGTGCGAGGGCGGTCGCGAACGTACACGTCGCGCGGGGAGACGAGACCGTAGACGAGCATCGGAATTCCCGCGGCCATCGAGATGCTGCCGGCAATGATGAAGAATTCACCGCCGGAGCCTGGATCGGACCCCATACCGGTACGCTGTTCGTTCTCGGCGTGCTGCTGCAGTCCAGTGCCGAGCATGAGCGCACCCAAACCGGTCGTCGCGGCGCCGGCGATGATCAGGCCCCAGCGCGTCTGTCTTTCGGCGTGAAAGCCCTGGGGGGCTCCGTGGGTTTCTTCCACCGAGAGCACGTCTCGGTGCGGTGTTTCGCCCTCTTCGCACCAGGCGTTGCCGGACGCGGCCAAGATGGCGCACGCCACACCCACGCCAAAGCACTGCCCTGCTCTCCCAACCATCATGAATGCTACCTTAGCATTCGCCTGATTCGACGCTACTTCAGGGTCTTTTCATTTCTTAACGAAACGGTGTTCGATCTTCTCCGAAGATGTCGGGATGACGAACACCGCCGAGGTCGCCGAAGTGGCGCAAACGACAACGACGAATGCGCGAGTTGGCGCAGTGGCGCTCGCGGCAAGCGCCTTCATCACGTTGCTGCTTTCACACGTCTCGGCCAGCCTGGCTCCGCTGCGCCTGCTGACGCTCGCACTGTCGGCCTTTGCTGCCTGGTCTTTTTGCGACGAAATGGGGCTGCGCAAGCCGCTCAACCGCGCGGGCTTCGTCGTGTTCATCATGGCGATGGCTGCCAAGTTGGAGCTCATCTTGGGCGTCGATCGCGCGAGCGCCGGGCGCTACGGCGTGCTGTTCGCGTCGTTCCTCCTCTTGAGCTTGGTGTTTTGGTCCGCAGCCTTTCTGCACCGGCAGCGCACGCTGAAAGTGGTCGGTGCGGTCGGGCTGGTCGTCAGCCTCACGCCCATCATCGCCTTGGTGGTGGGGCACCTGGTGGTCGGCGCGGGCGCCTTTCTGGGGGTCTCCGCGTTGCTGTCGGCGGGGCAGGGCGGCGCGCTCGATACGTCGTTCCTCACGCTGGTGGAGCGCCTGTTCGGCTTGTGGGGTTACGCGGCCGCGTGGCTCCTGTGGCGCGGGCACATTCGCTCGACCGCTACCGTTTCGTGAGCTCGCCCTGCATCAACGCGCGCCACGCTGGGTGCTTGGCGATCAGACGAAAAGCACGCTTCGTCAGCGACTTGCCCGGCTCGGTGCGTGGCCAGGTGGACGCACCGGACGGGTGCGGCAGCGGAATGACATCGATTGGTCGCTTGGCGATCGTGATGCGCTGCTGGGTGCCGATGTGCTCGACCAGCGGACGCGCCGGCAAGAATTGCTCGATGGCGAGCCGCCCGACCGGCAGCAACAGCTCGGGCTGCAGCAGCTCGATTTCGCGCTCCAGCCACGGACGGCAGTTTTGCACTTCTTCTTCCGAAGGAACGCGATCGCCTCCGCGCGGCTGCTTGCCCGGAAAGCAGCGGCAGGTAGCCGCCATGTAGACGCGCTCGCGAAACGTCGCTTCGTCGATGTCGAGCTCGGCGAACCACTTGAACAGCTGCTTGCCAGCCGTCCACGCGAACGGACGCCCCAATGTGGGTTCTTTGTCCCCTGGCGCTTGGCCCACGAGCAGGACCTTCGACAGCAGCGTGGGGCCGACCACGACGGGCCCGTGCATGTTCGGGCAGCGGCGGCAGGCGCGCAGCGAGGTTTGGTGCTCGCGGATCAATCGCAGCCGGCGTGCGCTCATGGCGGCCTTTTCTTGGCTCAAAATACCAGTGCCGTCGAGCGTTGTTCGCTCGGGCGGCTTCGGTCTATCGTGCTCGGCATGAAGAGCTGCGCAGCCGTGGGCATCGGGTTTCAAGTGCTGGTCGGAGCCTGGTTGGTGGTCGCATCGCTGCCGGGTTGTGGCGGGGCTGCTGCCGAGCCGCAGACCCCCGAAAGCGCACCCGCGCCCAGCGCCCAGCCCGCGGCGCCCGCCGCCGATGCCGCTCCCTCGGCGGCCGCACCTGCTGACGCTGCGCCGGCGGATGCCGCCAAACCGGCTGCCGAAGAGCCGCCCGCTACGCCGCCCGCGAAGGATCCGAACGCTCAGCGCGAGATCAAGTACGTCGTGACGCCGGAAGGCTTGAAGGTCGAGGTTGCCGGCGTGCGCTTCTTGGCCGCGGCCGAGGCCAAGCAGATCGGGCAGGGTTGGGGCGCCAAGATCAGCATCAAGGCCGAGTCGCTCGACGGCAAAGAGCACGTGCTCCTGAGCCCTAAGAACGGGCCCATCGCGTTTGCGGCGGCGGTCTTCAAAAAGGGCAGCAGCGAGGCCGAGCGCATTCCCGACTCCCGCGACGGTGAGGGTGAGCTGAAGATCGGCCCCGGATCCCCCACCAATTTTTCGCGTGAGTTCCCCAACAAGGGTGGCCGCGTGCTCGCGATGGGCGAGACGCTCGACATGGAAGTGGCGCTGTGGGGCCTGGGCGACAGCGCGAGCGACCGCCGCCCCGTCAAGCAATTCGTGCACGTGAAGATGAAGGTCGAAAAAGGCAAGCCGAAGGCCGTCGTCGAGCCACCGGCTTCAGCGAAGTGAAGCAGGCAGCAAGGGGCTCCGCGTCCGCTCAGCGGCCCTTGAAGACCGGCTGGCGCTTTTCGGAGAAGGCGGCCAGCGCCTCGAGCCGATCTTCGCTGTTGAGGCACCGCTCGTAGGCGGCGCGCTCCAACGCCAGCCCGGCGCGGAGGTCGCGCGTGGGCGCGCCGCGCATGGCCTCGAGGGCGGAACGAATCGCGAGCGGTGCACCGTTCAGAATGGGCTCGGCCCAGCTCATTACTTCGAGCAAGAACTGGTCGCTCTTGGGCAGTACCTGGTTGACCAGGCCCAAAATCAGCGCCTCGGGCGCGGTGAGCCGCGCGGCACGCAAGATCAGCTCCTTGGCGCGCGCTTCGCCCAGTAGCCGTGGCAGGCGTTGGGTGCCGCCGGCGCCCGGAATCACGCCCAAGCTCGTTTCCGGAAGGCCCATCACGGCGTGTTGCGCGGCGATGCGCAAGTCGCAGAGCAGCGCCAGCTCGAGGCCGCCACCGAGCGCAGCACCGTTGATGGCGGCCAGCGTCGGTACCGGAATCGTCTCCAACCAACCTAGCTCCGATTCGTAGGCCAGCAGCAGCGCGCGAACTTCGTCCGGCGTCATACCGGCGCGCTCTTTGAGATCGGCACCCGCGCAAAACGCTTTGTCACCGCTGCCAGTCACGATCACGAGCCGTACGTCTTCTTGCGTGGCGATCTCGCGACCGATCTCTCCGAAGCGTGCCACGAGCGCGCGCGACAGCGCATTCATGCGCTCCGGACGCTCGAGCGTCACCAGGGCGATCGCGCCACGCCGCTCGCAGCGAACACCCGCGTCGCTCATCGCGCCTTCTTCCCGCCCTTCTTCGCTTTCTTGGCGGGCTTGTGCGCGGGCTTCCTGGTCGGCTTCTTCTCCGCCTTTTTCTCGGAGCTCTTCTCCGCCTTTTTCTCGGAGCTCTTCTCGGCCTTCTTCTCGGAGCTGGCGGCTGAGGGCTGACGGCTGACGGCTTTTTCAGCCTTCTCGCTTTTTTCGAGCTTTTCGCTCTCGGCGGCTTTCGCCTCTTCTGCCTTCTTCTTGCTCTTGCGCCCTTCGAGCTTGGCCAGCCGATTCTTGAGCTCGGTGAGCTCTTCGCGCACGCTCTCGAGCTCGTCGTTCAAGCGCTTCTTGTCAGCGCCCGGAGCATCGGACATTTCGCGCAGCGCCTCGCGCAAGCGTCGGGCGACGCGCCCGTCCAGCTCACGATCGAGCGCCTTGCGCATGGCGCCGCGGCTCTTGGCATCTCCCAGCGTGGTGAGCGCCGAAACGACGTCGATCTTGAAATGCGGATCTTTGTCTTCGAGCAAGTCTTCGAGCTGGTGGCGCGTCTTCTTGCCCTCGCCCAGGCTGGCGAGCGCGTGCACGGCGGCGCGGCGACCGCGCGTGGGCGTGCCGTAACGAGTGCGCTTGATCACGGTGTCCAGCGCCGCGTCGTCGCGCAGCGCGGCCATGCCGTCGAGCGCGCCCGCGCGAATCACGTCGGCCCACGATGACTGATCGACCACGGATTTCAGCGCTTCGAGCGCGCCCGGCTGACGAGCGCGGCCGAGAGAGCGTGCGGCGTCGGCCGTGACCAGGTAGCTTGCTTCCTTGTTGAGCAATGTCGCCAACGCTTTGGCGGCGGCCGGCTTCTTGAAAGCGCCGAGCGCGCCCACGACCGCGCGTCGCACTTTGGGGTGCTTGGTCGACAGCGCACCGAGCAAGCCGTCGAGAGCGTCGTCCGAGCGTACCTTGCCGAGCGCGCGCGCGACCTCTGTTCGTACCATCCAGGCTTCGCTGTCGCGGAGCAAGGTTTCGCGCAGCGCTTTGGTCGTAGCGGGGTCGCTCTTCTTCGACAGCGCCTCCGCGGCCACGCAGCGCGTGATGGCGTTCACGCCCTCGGCCAATTGGTGACGCAACATGTCGGCCGGCGCTTCGAACGTGAGCTTGCCCATCACCCGCTGCTCGGGGTCGAAGGCGACATGCTTCGGGCGCTTCTCCAGCGAGACGGTGAGCACGTCTTGCGCTTCGGTCATGAGCTTTTCGTGGCGGGTGCGGCTGCCGTCGACGTGCACCACCTCGATCTCGATCCGCAGCGCGAAGATCGCGGTTTCGCCCGTCTTTTGGCCTTGCTTGAGCGACACCGAGAGCAAGCCGTCGTCGTAGCTCACTTTCACGGTCAGCTCTGGATGCCCCGGCCGATAAACCCACTGATCGAAGAAGCGCTCGAGCGATCGCCCCGACACCTCTTCCAGCGCGCGCATCAAGTCGTTGGTTTCGACGATGCCGAAGGCGTGGCGCTTGAGGTAGCGCTGCACACCCTCGAAGAACACGTCGTCCGTCAGCTCGCGCCGCAGCATGTGCAGCACGAGGCCGCCCTTCTCGTACAAATGCCGATCGAACAAATCGATCGGCGCCGCATAGTCGCGACAAACGATGGGGCGCTGGTAACGGCCGCCGGCTTCGCCCAAATACGTGTCGAGGTCCCCCGCGACGCCGTAGTCGTATTCGTCGCGCCCCAGGCGCTGCTCACGCTCCAGGTGCTCGCAAAACGTAGCAAACCCTTCATTGAGCCAGGCGTGCGACCAATCGCGGCAGGTGACGTAGTCGCCGAACCACTGGTGCGCCAGCTCGTGCGCCACCAGGTCACAAGAAGAGATGTCGAGCGCGGCGCGCTCGTCGAGCATCACGTGCTCGTAGAGCGTGGTGGCCGTGGTGTTCTCCATGCCGCCGAAGATGAAGTCGCTCACGACCACCTGCGAGTAGCGCGGCCACGGAAAGTCCACGCCGAAGCGCTTGGAGAAAAACTCCAGCATGCGCGGCGTTTCGCCGAGGCTGCGCGACGCATTCGGACCTTGGCCGACGGGCACCAGGTAACGGATCGGCACTTCACGATCGGCGAGCCTTACCGTGCGATCGTCCACGACATCGAAGTGGCCGACGACCAGCGTGAGCAGGTAGCTCGGGTGCGGCTGAGAGAGCTTGAAGCGGTACGTCCACGGCGTTTTGCCGCGCGTCTCCGCGCTCACCAGCTCACCGTTGGACAGCACCTGGAAGCCGCTCGGTACGGTCGCGGAGAGCTCGCTCGTCATCTTGACGTGCGGTTTGTCGACGCAGGGAATGAAGTGGCGCGCGTCCTCGTCTTGACACTGCGTCCAGGCTTGCAGGGGGCGGTGCTTGACGTGCTCGTCCGGCGCCAAGAAGTACAGGCCGCGCTGCGGTGTCGCCTGGTAGTCGATGCGCAGTTGCCCGCGATCGGGCAAGCCTTCGAGCGAGATGACCTCCCCATCGTAGCTGAACAGGACCGGCTTGAGACCCGTGCCGTCGTCCACCCGCACGCTCTCGAGCTCGAAGCCTACCGCGTCTACCTCGAGGTTGCTGGCTTTGGGCGCGACTCGCTGAAAGTCGAGCAGGGCCCGGCCACGCACGCTCTTGGTCTCGAAATCGAGCGCCAGGTCGACGAACAAGTGGTCGATGCGGTAGGGCCGCGAGCGCTCGTACTGGCGCTCGGTGCCCGCCAGGCTGAAGGGGCCGCGTGCCGCGCCGCAACCACAGCGCTCGTGAAGTCTCTGCGAAGCCGTCATCGGCCGGTACTATACTGGGCCAAGCCCCCGTGCCAATCACGCTGACCGGAGAAGTCGAACGCATCACCTACGAAAGTGACGCGACCGGCTTCCGCGTGCTGAAAGTCGGCTCAATCGAGGGACCGGCTGGCAAGCGCGGCTCGGTGACCGTGGTCGGCACGTTGCCCCCGGTCGGCAGCGGCACGCGCGTGCGCATCACCGGCGATTTTCGGCAAGACCCGCGGCACGGCGAGCAGTTTCGCGCCGACACGCTGGTCACGCTCGCGCCCGAAACCTTGGTCGGGCTCGAGCGCTACCTCGGCTCCGGCCTGATTCCGGGCATTGGTCCGGCATTCGCGAAACGCATCGTGGCCGCGTTCGGCATGGATAGCCTGACCATGCTCGACCACGAGCCCGAGCGCTTGCGGCTCATTCCCGGCATCGGCGAGCGGCGCATTCAAGAGGTCAAGAAGGCGTGGGCGTCGCAGCGCGCCATCAGCAACGTGATGATGCTGCTGCAAACGCACGGCGCCTCGCCCGCGCTAGCCGCGCGCATCTACAAGCACTACGGCGACGCGGCAGCGCGCATCGTGCAAGAGTCGCCCTATCGCCTCGCGATGGAGGTGCGCGGCATCGGTTTCAAAACCGCCGACCGCATCGCCAAGTCGCTCGGTATCGCCGGTGACCATCCCGAGCGCGTGCAAGCCGGTGTGCTGCACGAGCTCAATGGTTTGGCGGATCAGGGCCACGTGCTCTTCGAGCGTCAGGCGCTGTGCGAGCGCGCAGCCGCCATGCTCGAGATCGACGTGGGGCACGTCGGTCCGGCTATCGACAAGCTGTGGGCGAGCGGGCTCGTGGTCGTCGAAGAGCAGGGCGTGTACCTGGCGCGCCTGCACCGCGCCGAAACTGCCCTGGTCGAGGGCCTCTCGCGGCTGCTGTCCCGCCCTGGCCGCGTCTTGCCCGGTATCGAAGCCACCATCGAGCGCTTCGAGCAGCAGGCCAAAGTCACGTTGGCTCCCGCCCAGCGCGCCGCCGTCAAGGGCGCGGCCGAGCACAAGGTGATCGTCGTCACGGGCGGCCCCGGGGTCGGTAAGACCACGATTGTACGAGCAATTTTGGACGTGATGAAGCGCGCGCATTTGCAAGTGCGCCTCGCTGCGCCCACCGGGCGCGCCGCCAAGCGGTTGTTCGAGGCCACCTCGCACGAAGCGAGCACGCTGCATCGCTTGCTCGAGTTCGATCCGCGCGGCGGCGGCTTTCAGCTCGACGCGGACAAGCCCATCGAAGCCGACGTGGTGATCGTCGACGAAGCTTCGATGATCGACGTGCCGCTCGGCGCTGCGCTGATCTCGGCCATGGGCGACGCTGCACGCCTCGTGATCGTGGGCGACGCCGACCAGCTGCCGTCGGTCGGGCCCGGAGCGCTGCTGCGCGACATCATCGATTCGGGCGTCGTGACCACCGTGCGGCTCAACGAGATCTTTCGCCAGGCGGGTGAGAGCCGCATCGTCCAAAACGCGCACCGCATCCTCACTGGCGAAATGCCCGAGAGCGCGGACCCCGAATCGCCGCGCGCGGACTTTTTCTTGGTGTCGCGCCGCGAGGCCGAAGAAGCCGCCGAGACCGTCAAAGAGCTGGTGACAGTGCGCATTCCGCGGCGCTTCGGCTTCGATCCTCTGCGCGACGTGCAGGTGCTCACGCCCATGCATCGCGGCCCCGCCGGCACGGGCGCTCTCAATCAGCTACTGCAAGCGGCCCTCAATCCGCGTGGCCCCGCGGTGGAGCACCACGGCCAGACGTTTCGGGTGGGGGACAAAGTGCTGCAGCTGAAAAACGACTACGATCGCGAGGTTTACAACGGCGATTTGGGCATGGTGCAGCGCGTGGACGAAGAGAACCGGGGCATTACCGTGCGCTTCGACGGCCGTGATGTGGACTATCAGGACGCGGACATCGAGATGCTCACGCTCGCTTACGCGACCAGCATTCACAAGAGTCAGGGCAGCGAGTACCCGGCCGTCGTCATCCCGCTGCTCACGTCGCACTTCGTGATGCTCTCGCGCAATCTCGTGTACACGGCCGTGACGCGCGGCAAAAAGCTGTGCGTCCTCGTCGCCGACCCTCGCGCCCTCAAGCTCGCCCTCGGCGAAGTTCGCCGCGAAGAACGCGTCACCAGGCTTGCCGAGCGCCTCCGCCTCGCCCTCCGCTGAAAGCGGCGCAAACGCCGCGCGAAGGTGCTCCGTTCGAAGCCCCCATCTCGTCCGCCCGTCCGCCCGTCCGCCCTGTGAGAAAATCTCGAGCCGCGAAGCGCCGTTCAGGAGACGAGGGCGCCGCCGTCGATGGTGAAAGCCGTGCCGGTGATCCACGACGAGTCGTCGCTGGCGAGGAACAGCGCGAGGCTGGCGATGTCGCTGGGCAGACCAAGTCGCTTGAGCGCCGTGCGCTGGCCGGCGTCGTGCACCGCGACGGCTGGATCCGGAAAGGCTTTGGCCGAGTCCCAGAGCAGCGGCGTGTCGACCGGCCCGGGGCACATCAGGTTGGCGCGAATCTTGGGCCCGTAATCCAGGGCAATTTGCTTCACCAGCGGCACGAGCGCGCCCTTGGAAGCGCAATAAGCGGGATGATTCGGGAACGCCTTCATGGCGGCGATCGAGCCGTTGATGACGATCGAGCCGCCGCCGCGCGCCTGCATCTCCGGAATACCGGCGCGGCACAAGTAGAAGACGGCGTGCAGGTTGGTGGCGATCGTTTCGTGCCACGTCTCCAGCGGTACATCGGTGATGGAGCCGATGCCGAGGATGCCGGCGTTCGGCACGAGGATATCGACGCCGCCGTAGAGCTCTTTGGCGCACTTCACGAGCGCCTGATTGGCTTCGAAGGTGCCAATATCGCCGGTGACGAGCTCGGCTCGCCCGCCGGCGGCGCGAATACCGTTGATGAGCGCGTGCCCTCGCTCCTTGTCGCGTCCGCCCGCCACGATGGCGGCACCTTCTGCGGCGAAGCGCTCCGCGATGGCTTGCCCCATGCCAATGGTCGCACCCGTCACGATCGCGACTCTACCTTCGAGCTTCTTCATTGCTGCTGATCGTGCTGCTTGGTCATGCCGCTCAGCATGCGCTTCACGTCACCAAAGCCCTTGATGGTGACCACGACCGTGATCAGCGCGAAGGCGGCACCGGAGAAGAGCAACCACAAGGTCCAAAACGTCTTCCAAGCTTCCATCGGTACCTCTCTACTCCGCCGCGCTGAGCTGTGGCGCGGGCGCCTTGCCGAACATCGAGCCTACGAGCAAACCGGCGAAGGCCATGCCGAAGGCGCAAAACCCCGTGATATTGGCGTCCCAGTGCAGAAAGAAGAAGGGGATGATCGAGCCGGCGGCGCCGGCCAGCATCGCCAGGTAGCCGCCGGTCAGGTTCGCGCGCGACCAATACAGGCCGCCCACCACCGACACGAACGCACCCGACAAGAAGATGGTGCCGGTGATGTTCAGGTACAGGTACGCCGCGCCGGAGAGCGGATAGTAGAGACCCCAGAACATCACGAACAAGCTCACGCCCACGTTCACGATGCGGTTGATCATGATTTGCGCGCGCGAGCTGAGCTCCGGCTTTCCGAGCTTGCTGCGGATCGGCAGGATCACGTCTTGCGACAGCACGGAGCTCCAACCCAAAAGGTACGAGCTATTGACGGACATGGTCGCGGCGAGCATGCCCGCCACCACGATGCCCTTCACGCCTGGCCCCAGCAGCTGCGCGATCATGGCCGGCATGGCCTCGATCGGCTCGACGGGGTGACCGTTCACGATCGGCGCCGGTGAACCGTCCGCGCCTAAAGCCCCCGTACCGAACAAGGTGAGCGCGCAGATGCCCCACAGCATGGGCAACATGCCGCGCCCCAAGAAGATGACGCCGGTCCAGGTCATCACGCGCTTGGCCGTGGTGGGGCTATTGGTGGCGAACATGCGCATGGCCGTCGTTTGCCAACACGAAGAAACCGCGAACCAGAGCAGCACCTGCCAGATCAAGAAGGTCCAGCCAAAGCGGCTGTTTTCGAGCGGGTTCCAGCCGGCCGAGCCCAAAACGTGGGTCACCTTGTTGGTAATGTTTTCCCAGCCGGCCGTCCTCACCGCGTAGATCGAAACCAAAATGGTGGCGATCGAGAGCAGCACGTACTGCAAGAAGTCCGTGATCACCACCGACACCATGCCGCCCAGCACCGTGTACACGAGCTCCAGCAGCAGAATCGCCGTCATCACCGCGACCAGGTACTTGCTGTCGATGCCGCTCACGATGGTCAAGAACTGTCCCTCGATCTTGAGGAACACGCCCATGTTGAGGATGCCGCCGACCGCCACCAAAACGCCGGTCACGATGCGCAGCCCCTGGCTGTACTTCACCTCGAAGTACTCGGGCACCGTCATCAACTTCAGCTCGCGAAACTTGCTGACGATGAATCCCGTGCGACCGATGATGATCATCACGATGCCGGAAATGCCGGCCGTGCAGAAGGCGGCGAAGCCCGCCTTGTAGCCGAGCTCGGCGAAGTACATGAAGGTGATGGTGCCGATCTCGGTCGCGGCGAGCGTCGCGATGCCGACGTGCAGCCCCAGCTCACGACCCGCGACCAAGAAGTCGCTCAAATTGCCCACGAAGCGCTTGGCCGCCACACCAATCAGCAGCGAACCGGCCAAGTACGCGACGACAATCACCCAATCGATCGCGGCGAAGTTCACCGAATCAGGCTACGCCCGGACGTGAAAACCCATCAACCGTAATCCATCACAAAGCGTCAAAAAGCACTCAGCTAACTAGCCCAATCGTGGTCGTTTTCGACGTTTCATGGTAATTCCGAGCTAGAAGATGAGCAAAATCGAGAACCTTTCTGGCCCGGAGCGCCAGGGACGCCTTTCGCGTCTGGTCGAGCAGCGACGCCGTGTGAGCGTGAACGAGATCTGCGAGATGTTCGGGGTGAGCGTGGCCACCGCACGGCGCGACCTGGACGCCCTCGCCGAAGACGGGCGCATCCAGCGAGTTCACGGGGGAGCCATCGTCGCGCAATCGGCGCCGCCCGAAGGTCCGGCCTTGGTGCGCACGCTCGAGCAGGCGGAAGAGAAGCGCCGCATCGGCGAGGCTGCCGCCAAGCTGGTCGAGCCGCGCGACTCTGTCTTCATCGGCTCCGGCACGACCTCGCTCGAAGTGGCGCGCAATCTGCCCGCCGATCTGGAGCTCACGGTCGTCACCAACTCGCTTTTGGCGCTCAACGCGCTGGCCGAGCGCGAAGACATCACGCTCGTCTGTCTGGGGGGCATGCTGCGGCACAGCGAGGGCAGCATGATCGGCCACATCGCCGAACAAGCCTTGAAAGAGCTGCGCCTGCACAAGGTCTTCCTGGGGGTTCGCGCTGTCGACGTCGAAGCCGGCCTCACCAACGACTACCTGCCCGAAACCATGACGGATCGCCAAATCCTGGCCGCCGGTCGCCAGGTGATTCTGCTGGCCGATCATACGAAGTGCGGACGTGTCTCGACTGGCTTCCTGGCGCCGCTGAGCCGCGTCCACACCCTCATCACGGATACGGAAACGCCGGCTGAGTTCGTGAGCAACGTCCGCACGGCGGGAGTCCAAGTGCTCGTGGTTTGAGCCGGGCTCGCGGATCGAATCGTCAATCCAGCCACGTCGTCTGCACCCGCCCGCGCAGCGCCGTCACCGCGCTCGGATCCAGCCGTCCTGGCGACGGCGCCAGGCAATTCGCGGCTCCGCAGGCCGCCGCAAACGCAAGCTGCTCCAACGCGGGATAACGCCGCTCGAGCGCGATCGCGAGCCCGGCCACGGTGGCGTCGCCGCAGCCGACGCTGGAGCGCGCCGCGAGCGCGGGTGGCGTCACCAAGAACGCGCGTTGCTCACTGGTGCTCACGAGACCCGCGGAGCCGAGCGACACGATGGCGCTGCCCGCGCCGCGCGCCATCAGCTCGTGCGCCGCTGCTTTCGCGTCTTGGGCATCGGCGATGGGGCGTTTGAGCAAGGCGGCGGCTTCGTCGCGGTTGGGCTTCACGAAGTCGGGGCGGGCTGAGAGGGCGCGCTCCAAGCCAGCGCCGCTCGTATCCAGGATGATGCGCAAGCCGTGCGCTTTGGTCAGCTCGATCAGGCGAGCGTACAGCATGGTAGCGGTGCCCCGCGGCAAGCTGCCCGAAAGCACGACGACGGTATCGGGCTCGCAAGCCTCGAACAGGTGGTGACAACGACCGAGCAATTGCGCCAGCTCCGGCGCGCTCGGAGCGCTGCCCGGCTCCAGCACCTCGGTCACGCCACGGTCGTCGATCAGCTCCAAGTTGATGCGCGTTGGCGCTGCGGTCGCGATCGCATCCACGACAATGCCCTGCTCGCGCAGCCCTTGTTCCACGGCATGCCCGGTTGGACCCCCTAAAAAACCTAGAAAATGCACGCTCGCGCCCAGCGAACGCGCCGCCAAGGCCACGTTGGCGGCTTTGCCGCCCGGCGTGCCTTCGGCCGAAATGGCGCGGTTGACCGCCCCCAACTCCAGCGCGCCGAGCACGATGCGTCGATCGAGCGCGGGGTTGAGGCCAACGCAAACGATCACGCGTGCATCTCGACGCCGCTGACGACGCGGTGAATCACGCCGTCAGGGCTCGGGGCGTCGGGCTTGAGGCCGTGAGCCAAGCTGCAATGTAGGCCCAAGAGCTGACCGAACAGCACCATCACCGGCGCGAGGTGATCGTCGGCAACCTGATGTGGAACATCGACGTTTAGCAGGTACGTGGACACGTCGCGCAGCCGCGGCTCGGGATTCTGCGCGATAACCACCGTTTCGGCCGCCAGGCGCTTGAGACGGATCTCGCGCAAGACATCTAGCTCGTAGCGGCGCACGCGCGCCTCCGACGACATCAAGCCCACGACCAGCGTTTTGGCGTCGAGCGCCGAGAGCGGACCATGGCGCAGGCCCAAGAAGCTCTCGGCGCTGCTACTCGCGCGACCAGCCGTGAGCTCGAGCACCTTGAGGGCGGACTCCCGAGCCACGCCGTTCAGCGCGCCGGAGCCTAGGAAGCAAATCTTGCTGAATTGCCGCTGCGCCAGCTGTTCCGCCAGAACATCGGCCACGACTGCCAGGCGCTTCCAGGCCGCCGCCACGGCGTGCAACAGCTCTTCGAAGCGGGCCAGGTCGTTCCAGTGTGCGAGCGCGAGGCCCGCGACTACCAGGTTGGTATAGGAGCTGGTCATGGCCAGGCCGCGATCGTTCACGCTGTCGTCCAGCAAGAGCGTCACGGCGTTGGGATGCGCCGAAAGCTCTCGAGCCATCGCGCCGTCGCGGTCGCAGGTGACGATGAGCTGGGGCATGCCTGGCGTGCGCTCCAGCATGTAGTGGAGCGCGTGCACGCTCTCGGGGCTGCGTCCCGAGCGCGAAAACGACACGCTGACGTACGGCACGCCGTCGACCAGCAGATTCTGCTCGTGCGTGGCAAAGTCGGTGGTCGGCACCACCTCCACCGGGCAACGCCAACGCGAGCGCAGCAGGTGCGCGACGGAGCGGCCCACGAAATCCGAGGTCCCCGCGCCGAGCAAGAGCACCTGCGGGCGTGAAAGGGCGCGTAGGGCGCCGCGCAGCTTGGGCGCCAAGCGTGGCTCGAGCGCCTGGATGCGCCGCAGCGTATCGAGCCAGGTGAGCGGCTGCTGCGCGATTTCGCCGGGCATGTGCGTGAGGCCGCGCGCGGCGCGTTCGCTCGATGGAATGCTCAGGAGCTTGGCTAGCGTCATGGGTGGCTCAGCTGGCGAGGCGCGCGCACAAGCGCATTTTGCGGCGAGAGAGGTCACGCACCGCGCCGATAGCGGGCGAAAATGTGCGGCGCAAGTCGATGTCGTCGGAGCCGCTCAGCGCGTCGCGCACGTGCTCCGTGAACGTGTCTTTGATCTCCGTGCCGATGTTCAGCTTGGCGATGCCGCCCGCGATCGCGCGGTCGACGAGCTCCGCAGGGACGCCGGAACCGCCGTGCAGCACCAGCGGCGTGTGCGGCACCGCCGCCCGAATCGCATCCAGACGCTCGAAATCGAGCCGCACTTCGCCACGATAGAAGCCGTGGGCGGTGCCGATCGCCACCGCCAGCGCGTCTACGCGGGTGCGCTCGACGAAGCGCGCCGCGGCATCGGGTTGCGTGTAGCAAGCCGCGGCGTCGTCCCGCGCGGCCTGGCCGACGTGCCCGAGCTCGGCCTCCACGGACACGCCCGCTGGGTGCGCCAGCTCCACGACCTTGCGGGTAAGCTCGCAATTTTCGTCGAACGAGAGCGCCGAACCGTCAATCATGACCGAGCTGTAGCCTGCGAGAATCGCGCCGTAGGCAAGCGCCAAGGAGCTACCGTGATCCAGATGCAAGGCGACGGGCGTGGCCAGCTCGAGCGCGGCCGCGCGCGCCATCGCGACGATCATGGGTAGACCGAGGTAGCGAATGGTCGACTCGGTGGTCTGCAAGATCAGCGGCGCGCCCTCGGCCCGTGCTGCCTCGACGTGCGCCCGCAACGTTTCGGCGTTGTAGAAGTTGAGCGCCGCCACGGCGCGCCGTTCGCGCGCGGCCGCCTGCAAGAGCTCGAGGCTCGAGCGGAGTGGGGAGAAATGGTTCACGCCCTCACCGCAGCCTTCAAGAATTGGCTCAGCTCTTTGGCATTGGGTTGCGCGGCGGTGCCGCCGACAGCGCGTGTAGAGAGCGCGCCACAGGCGTTGCCATGCTTGAGGCAAACGGCATCGGGCTCGCCCGCCAAGAACGCCGACACGAACCCAGCCGCAAAGCTGTCGCCTGCGCCCGTCGTGTCGATGGCGCGCACCTTGCGGCCCGGCACGCTGATGGCTTCGCCTCCCCGCGCCAAGATCGCGCCCTTTTTGCCCAGTTTGACGACCGCACCGGCGCAGCGGCGACTGAGCTCGCGAGCCGCTGCCAGCGCGCTTGACTTACCGGTCAGCTCCGCCGCTTCGCGTTCGTTCAAGAACAGCAGATCGACGTACGGTAAGAGGCGCAGAGCGCTTTTCCCGAGCTCGCCGTCCAGGCTCGAGTTGGGATCGAAGGAGGTGCTCAAGCCGTAGCGCTTGGCGTCAGCCAGCAAGCGCGAAAAGGCTGGGCGCAGTCGCTTCTGCAAGGCGAAGCAGCTCAGATGCAAGTGCCCGAAGCCGTCGAAGGCGTCGAACGGGATGTCGCTGAGGCCGAGCTCGGCGATAGCGCCGGGAAACGTGACCTGCGCTCGATCGCGCTGGGTGCTGAGACACAGCGTGACTCCGGTGACGGCTCCGGGCGTGGTGCGGACCCAGTCTGTCTGCACACCCAGCGCGGCCAGCTGTGCGCGACAGAATTGGCCGAAGAAGTCGTCACCCACTTTGCCGACGAAGCTCACGGGGTGTCCCAGCCGCCTGAGGCCGCTGGCAAAGATGGCCGAGGCGCTGCCGAGCACCATCTCGAAGCTCTTGGCCTCGACTTCCTTGCCCAGCGTTGGGGCGGCGCTCAGCCCGGCGGCGATCAGGTCGACGTTGAGCTCCCCGATCACCAAAGTGCTGCGGCCTTCGGGGCGAGGCTTGCGGCGCGCGTTTTGCGTCCGTTCATGACTGGAAGCGTCAGAAACGAGCATGAGTCAATCCTACTCGCTCATAAACGAGCGTCAAGGAGATCGTTTGTGATTGATTGAGCCTGTCGAGAAGGCTAACCTGTCTGTGCCTGGCGCGGCCACGCGGCTGCTGGGCATTTTCGTCCTGAAAAGCTCATGGCCTGGATCGACGCCCACGCGCACTTGCCTGCCGATCACTCCGACGCCCACGAGCTGCTCGACTCGCTGGGCGTGCAGGTGCTGAACATTTCGCTGGGGCTCGATGCCGCGGGCGCCTGGCGCGATGAGCCGATGAGCGGCGAGCAGCCTTATCAGCGTCTGGCTGCCGCGGGGCCACGTCGCTTTGCCTGGTGTACCGCCTTCGACCCGCCGACGCTGGCGGACCTGCAGCGGCCGTTCGCCTTCACCGAACGCACCATCGCGCGGCTGGCGCGCGATTTTGCAGACGGGGCGGTCGCCTGCAAGGTCTGGAAGAACGTCGGTATGGAGGTGCGCGATCACGAAGGGCGTTTCGTGATGGTCGACAGCCCGATCTTTACCCCCATCTTCGAATACATGGCACGCGAAGATCGGGCGCTGCTGCTGCATACCGGCGAGCCACGGGCGTGTTGGCTGCCGCTCGATCCGGTGAGCCCGCACTACGAGTACTACCGCCAGCACCCGCAATGGCACATGTACGGCCGCAGCGACTACCCGTCGCACGCCGAGCTGATCGCGTCGCGTGACCGCGTGGTGGAGCGCCACCCGAAGCTGCGCGTGGTCGGCGCGCACCTCGGCAGCCTCGAATACGATGTAGGTGAGCTCGAAAGCCGTCTGCGTCGCTTCAAGAATTTCTCGGTCGACACCGCCGAACGGTTGCTGGACCTCACGCTGCAGCCCCGTGCACGCGTGCGCGACTTCTTCGAGGCCTTCGCCGATCGTATCCTCTACGGCTCCGACCTACTCTTCGAACGCGCCTTCTCGGCCATGACCGAAACGGAGCGCGCCGCGGCGCTCACGGAAATGCGAGAGCGCCTCGAACGAGAGCGCGCCTACTACGAAACCGAAGCCGTGCTCACGCTACGCGGCCGCCAAGTCCAAGGTCTCGCCCTCTCACCCGGCACCGCCCAGCAACTCTTCGAGCACAACGCGCGAAACTGCTACCAACTGCCCGAGTAGCAACTGAACCGCCTGCTTGGCGCAAGCGTCCCGCGTCCGTCGGGGCTCGAGATTTTTGCACAGGGAGATCGGGAGGATCGGGACTGAAACGGGGGGCTTTTGAACTGCTCGTCTTCGCGGAGCGACTGCGCCGTTTCCTGGCGACAGCGAGCGGCTCGAACAACCAGAAAAACCCGATCTCCTGACCCTCCCGATCTCCCGCGTTCTCGCAGGGAATCGGCACGACGGACCGGGATGGCGACAGCCCAGGGCATGCGGGCGTGAGATCGGGAAACGCTACGTGAGCTTCTGCAAAGGGGGCTGCGGCTCCGGGTTCTACACATTTCGACGCAGTGGCCCGCGAAGCAGAAGTCGCAGTGTCCGAGCGCTCTCCGAGCCGCTTCGCAGTCGCAATCCCATTGCGGCGTGTCCGCAGTTCTATCGCGAAGAAGTTCTTCCGAACGTAAGAACCTGG
>DASZTA010000041.1:0-85228 GCA_035548415.1 Polyangiaceae bacterium | reverse complement strand
GTCAAAACGACAGCCTTGATAATCACGGTAGCCCAGCTTGTTGACGCAGTCGGAATAAATCAAGTCGCCAACGAACCACGCATCCTGCGTCTGGTACGTTTGCGTGTAGAGGTCGAAGAAACGTACCCCCTGCAGCTCCTGCTTCCGGAGCTGCTCCTTGGTGAGGTCGGGCGCGTCTTCAGCTGCAGTTGGCAGCAAATGGAGGTTGCGCTTATCGTCGGAACAGCCCACCAAGAGGATGGACAGGAGCATCGCCCCCAGTACCCGCACAGCTCGTTGTATCGACATTTCTCCCTCTATCACCAACGACGAGAAGCTTCGCGACGGCGACGCCACAGACAGGCGCCCGCCATCAACCCCACGAACCATTCCCCGGGTGCACGCGAGTCGATCTCACCCGGAACAAACGTACAAGCGCCGCCGCCGGCACGGTAGTCCTGCGGCACACAGACCCTTTTCGCGTCGACCTCTGCGCAGTACCAATCCTCGCTACACAGGTCATACGGACAAGGCTGCGAGCAAATCGGATGGGGTTTCGCACCCGTCAAGCAGACACCAGCCGAACAGTCGGACGTGCTACTACATACCTTGCCTAGGTCACGCGGCGCCCCCGGACAATCTGGGCCCTGGCATTCACTACTTGGCGCGCCGGCAAACGATTCCGTAGCACCTGCAGCGCCAGAGTCGTTTGCACCGGCCGCTCCAACCCCTGGGTCGAGCGGACAGGAAACGTCACAACCGTAGACGGCGCAGAGGCCATCGCGATCATCGCTACTGAGCTCCAGCTTCGTGGAATCGTAGAGTGGATACATCATCGTAATGTCAAATGCTGGGTCGCTCGAGCATTTCGGCTCGCGATGTTTGGGGGCGATTTCGCACGGGTGAAGCAATCCGAGCGCATGACCGACTTCGTGGGTCAACACAGCCTCGAGGCTCTTCAGCCGACCTTCGCTCGAGGTCATGCCGCTCGCGACCCAGTCAAAATCCACGCCATTGACGTAGATATCCGCTTCGGAGATATGCCAGCCATCCGCGTCTTTCTCGTAAAGTACGTCGGTATAGGCCGCGGCGGAAGAAGCAAAGCCTCGCTCGGCCCAACCCTGAGTGACAATCGTCAGTGTGTTGCGGCCGTCCCCCTGAGCTCCGGTCTGGTGCGTCGTACCTCCGACCCCAAGCTGAAGCCTGCCGCACGCCGCGCTCTCCCAAACTGCTAGCGCACGAGCCATCATCTCGACACGCGCCGGCGGATCGATGGTCGCGCTAGCGCTCAGGTCTACGTCAAACTCCACGCGATCTGTGAGCCACCTAACGGGTTGCTCAGCCCGAATTTCAGGCAACTCAGCCGCGGTGCGAAAGGCGAACGCGGTACCGCAGCCGAAGAACAACGAGCCAACCCCGCACAGCAGCGAAGCACCCATCGCTATCACCCGCCGCCAAGAACCGCTCACCTGAACCTCAGGCCGGGGTTGTATTGATCAACGCGCCTGGTGTCAAGGCGATCGGCCTGGTTCCAGGCGCCATCCAAACGACGCGATCAAGTTGACTCGCAACACTCCCGTAACTTCTGAGTCAGCGGATGCGCCATCCCCGTTGCACCCAATAGGTTCGCTGGCGCGACTTCGCCCCGGCTGGCCTGCAAGCCGGAACTTGCCGTCGAAAGTACTCGCGAGGCTGTATTCGCTCGTAGCCACCTGCGAAGCCAACGACGTCAACCCTATCGAATACCTGCGCGACGTCCTCATCAGCACCCATCCCGCCGATCGCATCGATGAGCTGCTCCCCGATCGCTGGAACCCCGCAGAATCGGACGGGTCTGCACGGGGTCTGCCGGGGGCGTTCTGGGGGGTTGTTTTCGAGTTTGTAGGCTCGAGCCCTTTCGTTGGAGCCTCAGCGAGCGAGATCCAGCAACTGCCTGCTCCGCTGACCGATGTGGTTCGGTGACAGCACCGAGGGAGGTCTTGCCGGGACGGTCGTATCTGCTCACCAGACGCTGCACCCAGCGCCAGTTCTTGCTCAAGCCGTCGCGCCGCACCAACCAGCTCGTGCGTTACTGTTTGGCAGTGGCGGCCAGCAAGACCGGTCTGTTACTTCACGCCGTCTGCTTCATGTCCAACCATTGGCATGGGGTGGTGACGGATCCGTTCGCGCGCCTGCCCGAATTCCTCGAGCACTTCCATCGTCTGCTCGCCAAAGCGCAAAATGCTTCGCTCGGTCGCTGGGAAAACCTCTGGTCCTCGGACAAGACCAGTGTCGTTCTGCTCGTCTCCGACGACGACGTGCTCGAAAAGATGGCCTACACCATCACCAACCCCACTGCGGCTGGCCTGGTGCGCTCTCCCCGCGAATGGCCTGGCGTCATCACCACCCGCATCGGCGAGCGCTGCACCGTCGACATGCCCGACATCTTCTTCGACCCCGAAGGCACGCTGCCCGAAACGGTCGAGCTCGACTTTGCGAGACCGCCCATCTACCCGCAACTCGATCAGACGGAGCTTGACCGCCACCTGGCCAACGCCGTCGAGCGGCGCGTGCGCGAGGCCCGTGATGCCATGGCTCAGCAAGGCAGAAAATTCCTCGGCGCCAAGGCCGTGCTTCAGCAGCCCTTCGACGCCATCCCAAAAACCAGCGAACCCCGGCGCAACCCGAATCCGCGCATCGCAGCCGCCCACACGCCCGAACGGGTCCAAGCCATCCGAAACCTACTGGCCTTCCTGCGCGACTACCGCGCGGCCTGGCACGCCTGGCGACACGGCAAGCGCGAGCAGGTCTTTCCGGCCGGCACCTACGCGCTCCGTATCTATGCGCGCGTCGCCTGCGCGCCGGCTTGCTCGGCGTAGCGCCGCCCGGCGGCCACCAGAAGCGCCGCCTCGGTCGCAACTCAACGCCGACCGGGGCGGAGGTTTGTTCGCGCGCTGCAAGTGCACGCCGAGCGCGCCCGTTTCGCACCGCGCTGGCTCCCCGGCGGTCAGGCTGAAGGCCTCCGACGGCACGTTGCGCCGCCGCCCGGAGGCACCACCGGAGCCGTCGCCGCTCACCTTCACGACTTTGCGGGGTCATCCCGGGACGGGTCTGCTCCCGCAACTCCACCGCCGACCGGGGCGGAGGTTTGTTCGCGCGCTGCACGTGCACGCGAGGCCTGCTTGTTCCGCACCGCGCTGGCGCTCCGGGGGTCCGGCTGAAGCCCTCCGAAGGCACATCGCGCCGCCGCCCGGCGGCACCACCGGAGCCGTCACTGGCTCACTTTCACGACTTTGTGGGTCATCCCGGGACGGGTCTGCTGGGTCTGAAAACTCGGAGTCGAGTCAGCTGCTTCAGGTCGTCTCCAGGAACTCCCGGCAAGGGCGCGTGCCGATCTTGGCGCCCCACGCACATCAGTCATTGGAAAGGATCTCGCGCAAATGAGTAGCCACTATCGATTGCTTCTTTTGCGAGTGGCAAAGCAAACCTTGGTTCGCCAGCGAGACGATCAACAACCTGCCCGTCTCTTGCAACCTTTCCCCGAATTCTCTGGAAGACCCGCCGAACTCCTTTCTCGCCCCTTCCACTCCACTGAATCGAGGAGAGTCCCAGTCTTTGCGGCGCGACCTCGGCAACAAACCGCACCTGGAAGATCGAGTCACCAGGATAGACGTCCGTCGCCGCGAAAGGCGTCCACGGATCCTCAATGCGTTCGAAGTCACCCCCACGAATCGCTTCGATACTCCCAGCGGTACACCAAAGCAGCCGATGGTCGAAAGGAGGCTGCCAGTTCGCGTTACGGATCGCAGCGAAGAGCTTCGATTGTTCTTGCTGCTCAATAACGGCAAGTTCGTCTTGCGCATTCAGCCATCGCCCAAAGTCAACAAGCTCATCGTTGAGACCATAGAAACTGATTACAGGCATTTGTTCATTTCGGCGCGTCTACCTTAGCGTCCTTGTTCTTCGTGTCCCAGGCGGTCGGTGACATAAGCATTCCCGTCGCAGCTACACCCGTGGGGTTGTACGTCTCCAACTGCTTCCCTTTCCCATCAGTGACCATCGGCCCAGTGAGGTCCGTCGGAGCGCGTACACGAAGCTTCGATTGCTTGCTTTCTGTATCGTAAACCTCATCCACCACGCTGTGAAACAACCTTACGCCATGTTCCCTTGCCGAGGCGATCAGGGTTGGAGAAATAGTCGTGTCCGCCGTGGTGACCAGCCAGAGCGTAGGGTGCCAATTCGAGGCAATTGGGGTTACGATCTGTTTGGCTTTGGCCTCGAGAGCTTCGAGCATGCCTTCTAGCTGTCCACGATTGTAGGAAGGAGATAGCGTGCTGCCTGACTTCTTGATCTCTACAAAATCCTCCTGAATATCGATGAACGCCGTTTTGTCGAACATTTCACACGTCTGTTTACAGATGGTCGTCTCGTGGATGCCGTCGGGCTTCACTTTACTTTGGGGGCGCGTCTGACCTTGCGTCTGGCTGGCACGACCAGGCGCATCAAACTTTTCAACGTTCGGGCGCACAAGCCAGCGTTTGAACATGTCCCTGAGGACGGTTCTTTCGAAAAGGGCTCCGCTCCTGGGCGCAGAACCGCCTTCCCCGTATTGGGTCGACAATGCCGTCACGCGTTCAGCCGTCAGTCCGCGTACAATCTTTTCGAGACCCAGTGGGTCGATGGCCTTGAGTACTTCCCCAGAAACATAGACGTACAGATTTAAGTCTGCCTCGCCCGGCGCATGCACTGCCAACGGATCCGGCGAAATCCACCGCCCCAAATACGGACTCAGATACCGCTTCCCAAAATACTGCAGCCCCACCTCGGCATCCTCTTCCTTGCCGGTAAACCCGTAGTCTTCCCTAAAGCCCTTCCACCGATCCGGCCGATAGTCGCTCTCCGTCGCGCCATAAGGCTGGTACGTGCGCGCCTCGACGAGCTCGCTCGTCGCGCGATCGAGCACGATGCTGGCCGAGCCCAAATGGTCTGGCAGCTCCAAGAAGACGTGGACCGGATCCGTGCTCGGCGAACGCGGTTCACCCCGTGCGGCGGGCTCGTAAGCGACGCGGGCGAGCCGCATGCCGTGGGCGCTGAGGTACGGGACCTCGTTGTCGGTGCTCAGCGGGTATTCGCCGGCCGCGCTATCCCAGGCCGTTCGACGAATCTCGAGTGAATCGAAAACGTACAGCGTGTCGAAGTACTGGCCTGGCGTGCTGACGCCGCTGTAGTCGGCGGTCTTGCGGACGCGCTCGTCGTTGGCGTCGTAGGTGTAGTTGACCCAGACGCCGGTGGCGTTGGGGCCCTCGCCTTCGACGCGGCGGGCTTGGAGGAGGCGGCCTAGCTCGTCCCAGGTGTAGAAGTAGCGCGGGGAGCAGCCGGTTGGCATGAGGCAGCCCGTCGCGCTTGCGTTGACGGCGAAGCTCGTGACGTTGCCCGCGTCATCGTAGGCGATGTTCGGCGTCGAGCCGTTTTGGGTGCTGCCGCTCACGCTCTGAGCGGCGCTCAGCATTTGGTAGGGGCGCTTGGTGCCGTTCGCGGGCGTGTTCGGCGTGATGGTGCCGAGCGAACGCTCCATGAAGACGTGCTGGTCGTCGTCGGTCTTGGTGGTGTTGCCGAGCCAGTCGAAGGCGTAGGTCTGCCAGAGCGGGCGTTTGCTCAGCTGTTTTTGGCCGCGCGCGACGGGTTGGCGAGCGTCGGTTTGACCGTTCTGCTCGGGGGCAAAAGCCGAGACGTGTTTGTCCCAACCACCCGGGTATTCGTAATCGACGCGTGTAACGCGGTAGAGGTCGTCGTACTCCATGCGTCGCGAGACGGGCTTGGCGCCGGCAGGCCACTCGTCGGGAGTACGCCAGTCGCGGATCTCCGTCGGGTTACCGACGATGTCGTACGAGTAGTCGAGGTCCTGGAGTACGAGCTGGAAGCTCGTCGGTGGATCTGCGTCGGGTTGCGGTGCGGGCAGGTAGCTCGCGGGCGGCGAGGTCCAAGCCGAGCCAGCGCGGATGGTCTGCACGCTGGAGAGGCGCCGCCGACTGTCGTACTTCATGACAGTCGTCGTGTTGGCGGCGTCGCCGAACTCGATTTCGCCGACGAGACCCTGGGCGTCGTGCGTCACGTGGTCGACCAAACCGCCGTAGCTCGAGTCGACGGACGCGACCGTGCCGCGCTTGGTGTAGTGAGTCGTGACCTCGCTCTTGCCGTCGCCGCCCAGCACCTGCGTAGCGCCGGTGCTTTCGGTTACCGGCCGATCCGCCGCGTCGTAGCTGGTCGTCTTTTTGTACCAGCGCGGTGAGTAGCGAGTCGAGATGATGGCGTTGCCGCCCTGGTTGTAGGCGGTGACGCGGCGGTAAGTCGCGATGCCGCGACCGCGCTCGTCGTAGCTGAACCAAGTCGTGGAGGCGCGGTCGTGCACAGCCGAGAGGCGCCCCTTGAGGTTGGCGGTGCTGTAGTCGGTGGGAGCCGCCCCAGAGAGGCTCGAGCTCGAGTCATATTGGTAGAAAACCTCGAAGCCGTTGGTCGAGGTCAGCGCCCTGGGATTGCTTCGCGTTGCAGTATTTACTGCAGGTGCCGTGTAGAGCGGGTGTGCCTTGATGCAGGGCGAGAAATCTTCGCCGAAAAGCCGACCCGCACCGTCGTAGTAAAAGTTCTGGCCGCAACCGCGCGCGTCGCTCGTCGCGACCAGGTCGCCGGCGTCGTCGTAGACGTAGCGCCAGGCCTTGAGCGTACCGGAGACCGGGTCAGCATTGACGTTGACGTCGGTGGTGAAGTTGACGCTCGTATGAGGGTCAACGTTGAGCACCATCCGGCCGAGCGAGTCGTAACGCATCCAGCGCGTGACAGCGTTGGCCGCGTCGGCTTCGCGCTGGCGCGTGATGACTTCGGGCTCACCAGTAGCCAGATACTGAGTGCGTACGTAGCGTTTTTCGAGCGACCCGCTGACGTGCACGCGCTCGGTCGTTTCCACGGTGCGGCCGTGGCCGTCGGTGCGGGTGGTCGCGTAGCTACCCTGGTGAGGGCCAGGATAGATGTCAGCCGCGTCGTAGAGATCCGTAGAGAGAGCGTGGTAGCGCGACTGCAGCGTGACGGTCCCGTCGACGTCGAACGTCTGCAGCTGACGCCCGAAGGAATCGTAGCGCTGCTCGCCGTACTGGGTATTAGGTGGTCCGGTTAACGGGAAGACCGCGGGGTCGTCGCCGTCGAGGAAGAAGGGCAAGTACTTGCGGCGAACGGCGCCCTTGGCGTCAAAGTCGGCGACCGACGAAACGATCCAGGGTTTGAGATCGCCGGCCGTCGTGTCGGCCTGTGTGATGCCAACTCGGGCCCGGCCCATGCCGTCTACGAACGAGTAGCTGTGAACGTACGAATTCGCGAGCTCGTCCACGCCGTCTTGCGACTTGGTGTGGATGGTCGAGTAGTAGCGGCCGTTCTCAGGTGAGGCCAGCGTGTAGTCGATCAGAATCGTTTGGAGTGGCGGGTCTGCGGGGGCTTGCTGGTTTGGTGGCGGCGTGGTGCCTCGAGGCCGCGTGAGCTCGACCAGGCGCCCAAACTCGTCGTACTTCACGGTCGAAGTCTTGGAGTTGAAATCGGTGACACTCGTCACCAGCCCGAGCGCCCGATCGTAGCTAGCCGTCACAAGAAGCGGGTCGGCGCTGCTGCACCCGCCGACATAAGTCGTCTCCGCGACCGGCAGCTGCGCGAAACCCGTGTCTGAATCGTACGTGATGTCGCGACAACGCAGGACATCGTCGGCGTTGTCCGGGTCGTTGGTCGGCACCTTGTCTTGCGTGACGTTGCCGAAATCGTCGTAAGCCTTCACGCTGAGGACACGCCAACCTTCGGCCGATGCGGTGGTCGGGGGATTGGCGGCAAACGTGCGGCCAGCCGTATCGTGCGCACGGTAGAGCGCGACCGTGTCCGTCAGGTTGGCCTCGGTCCTCGTGGGGGCGCCGTGGTCGTCGTAGGTGACCTTGCTCTCGCCGCGGATCTTGGTGTGCGTGCTGCCGGTGGCGTAGCTGCGCTCGGTGCGGAAAATCCAATCACCGATGAGCTTGGGCAGCGTGTACTTGTAGATGGTTTCGTCGGCGGTCTCGCAAGCCGCCCCGCCGGTACAACCGTTGTCGATCGCGGCCTGAGCGTTGCCGTACCAGTCGACGATCGAGCTGCCTTCTACGACCGCGACACCTGCGGTGGCGTAGGGAGCGAAGCTGACAAGTTTCTTGAGCCTGGCGTCCGTGGTGACGCCAGTCGGCACCGTCGGCGGTCGGTCCTCAGGATGGAAGTCGGCCTGCCGCGTGAGCTCGAGCTCTACCGCGTTGAAGGTCTGCGTCGCTTGCGTAGCGCCCGCCGCTGCCGTGTCGTACTGGTAGGTTTTTGAGGCGCTCTGGAAGGCGTGCCGCACCCGGCGCCCGTCGAGCCCGGTGTAAAGGTGCCGTAGTCGATAAGTCGTGAGGGCGGTGGAGAGGCGCTTGCCCGCCTCGTCGTAACGCTCCGTCACGACTGGGAGGCCCTTCAATGCCTCCTTGGGATTGTCCCGCCAACGTTCCGGAATCGAGCAGTCTTCGATATCGTCGTCCGGCGTCTCGTCCTCGCACTCACCGAGCAAGAAGGTGCTTTCGGTGAAGTCGCTCGGGCTGTTGGCGTCGCCCACGCGCTTCGAGCGCGCTCGGCGGAAGCCGCGGAATTCACGCTGGCGCCCCTCGTAAACCGGGTCGCGGTAGCTGTACTCGGTCACGTAGCTGCTCGCCCGAAAGCCGGCGATCGCAAGGTTGTCGCTCTCGGTGACGCGGCTCACGACGTGCGTGACCGTCGGCATCTTGGAGCACCAGGCGCTTTCGAACGCGCTGGCATCGCCGGCGCAAGCAATGCCCGTGCGCTCGGCCGCGAGCATTTCATCCGTTGATGTCGAGTATTCGATGTCGGTCGACTTACCGAGGCCGTTTTTGACCTGAATCAAGAGGCCGGGACGCTCGCCGCCCGCGAGATCCATGTACTCGTACTTCCGGCCGTTGCCCCACACGACGTCGCGAGTGCCCGAACCGTTGAGGTCCATGAGGCGAACGCGATTGGCAAACGACGGACTCGCGACCGTACCGTCGATGATGTAGCGCTGGGTCCAGCCGTGACCGTCGACGTTGAGCCAGACGTCGACCGCGTCGAACCGGACCTGCACCAGGTCGTCGAGGCCGTCGCCGTTGACGTCGTCCATACGCAGCGACGTGCCCTGGATGTCCGAGTAAAACGGCGCGCTATCCATGGTGAGGTAGCGCTTGTCGCCGAAGCTGCCGGCCGGGCAGTCGTCGAGCTTGCCGGTGCCCCAGAAGCCGTTGCCACGGCCCGGCCAGTAGCGAATGTCGCCGCGGCGCAGGCGAACGATGTCTTGGATGCCGTCACCGTTCATGTCGGCGAGCTGAATGTCGCCGTCCGAGAAGCGCACGGGAGTGCCGCTGTACGGCACGCAGCGACGGATCGGGTCGTTGGAGATGCTGGCGGCGTCGCTCGCGCTCCAGGTGGCTTTGCCGAACTGGCCGTAACCGTTCGGAAAACGACCGAGCGAGTAAAAAGTTTGGAATTCGGTGCCGGTGCTGACGACGAGGTCGACCAAGCCATCGAAGTTGACGTCGGCAATCTTCGTTTCGGCTGCGTCCTTGCCCAGATCGATCTTGGGGCTTTGACGATTCGCCGCGTCAATCACCTCACCGACGAGCCCGCCACCCTGAAAGTGGTAGACGGCGTAGCTCTTCACCTTCGGCATGTGCACGAAGTCGACGATGCCGTCCGCGTCGATATCGAGCGGCATCACGTTCGCGTTGCTCAGCTTGATGGCGCCGGAGTTGGCCCCGAGCACGCCACGAACCGGCATCTGCTTCGCGTCGCTAAACGTGTTGGCGATACCGCCCGTCGCATTGAGAAAATAGCCAAAATCGTTGCCGTAGACGCCCGGAGCCGTGACGAGCAGATCCGGCAAGCCATCTGCGTCCACATCGAAGAAATCGCTAAGCTCTTCGTCGATGGAGTGCGGCGGGTCGCCACCGATCTGCTTGATGCGTTGATCGAACGCTTCGTAACCGTCGAGCCGCGACGCGATCGCAGTGCCCGACGTGTTGTAGCCCTTGGTGTGGCTGTAGTCGAAGGTCATCGCGGGCAAGGTGCCGCACGTGATCATCGGTTGCTGGCAGCCCTCCTGAGTGCCCGAGCACGCTCCATCGAGTAGCCCCTGCGACTCGATCGGAATAGGAACCGAGCTCTCGGAGTCCTTCTCGCCGTCGCCGCAGCGTCCTTCGACCTGCACGCTCGTCAGATAGGAAGTATGAAAGCGACTGTCGTAACCGAGGTGATAGCGCCGCACCTGGCGGCGAGCACTCCCGGCGCCCTCGAACGTCTTGCTCGCGACATCCACCGCGATCAAGCGCTTGGTTTGGCGAATCAGCCAGCCGCTGTTGTACGTTTCGGTCGGATCGGGCCGATCTTCGTAGTTGAGGTGCGTGTGGTGGGCGAAGGCGCCCAAATCGGATGTCGTCGGTGACGCGCCCGGCGTCGTATCGAAAATATCGCTGAGGTACGCCTGACCACTATTCTGAAAATAGCGGTAGACAACGAGGTTCAGCGGCTGCGGCGTTGCACTGGCATTGCAGTTCGCTCCGCCCGAGCAGTAAGCGTCGTACTGGCGCACCAAGTGCCAGCGAAAGATCTGATTCGAGTCGTTGGGATTGACGTCGAGCGCGTTCGCCTCGGCCCCGTCGAGCGGCGCGCCGAGCTCCAGGGTGACGCCACTTTTGTCCTCCACGCGCCACGTGCGATGGTTCGGTAGCCAGAAGAAGCGCAGGAACGAGCCTTCGACGCGCGGGCGGAAGTATTGGGCGCCCGTAGCCCACGTCGGCATCTTTTCGCCGATGGAATCGCAGGGGGGCGCGTCTGGCGCGACCGAGCCCACCGTACAGATCGGTACCAGCTCCTGCCCGCCATTGAAAACGAAGCGATCCTGGTTCGGATGCCAGTCGGCCTGGTCGTCGTAACCGGGCAAACCGCGATCGGTCTGGCGCGCGATGTAGGGCACGCCCACGCTCCAGCCCATGCCGGCGAGCCCAGCGCCGGATGCGGATGAGTACGAAATGCCGAGCGATGGTTGCGCTCCGCCGCGCGCCGCCGGCAGCGAGAATGGCACGCTGAAGGTCGCGATGCCGGTCGAGAGCTGCGCCGAGAAGCTCTCGCCCATGCCCTGGACGGTACCGGCGCCTTTGGGCACCGAGATCGCTTGAGAGGTGACGCCGCTCTTGTCGCCACCGGTCGGTAGCGCCAGCGTTTCTGCATCGCTCGACGCGCTGACGGCAGCAGCGTCGCCGTTGGCTTGCTTGCTGACGGCGAGGCCGGCGGTTTCTTTCTCCAAGTCCTTGGAGGGATGGACGTCGGCGCGATCGCGGCGCACTGCTGCGTCGTTGGCGGCTTTGCCTGCTTCTGCAGCCTCTTCGGTCTTTTCTGCGGCTACCTGCGCCGCAGGCTCCACGTCTTTGGCTGAGACGTCGCCGCCCGCATACACCGGAGCGGATGGGCGCTCGGTGTCCGTCACGGCCCACGCCAGGCTTGGCGAAAGCGTGGTCACGCTGAAGCAAAACAGCGTGACGGCCGAGACCGCTCGCAACCCCAAGTCAGATCGTTTCAAGGACATGGCGCGCAATCCACCCCTCCGCAGTTCTTCGCAGTCTCGTCGGCGTCTTTCACGCTGTTCGTGCAGTGCGCCATGACGCACACACTGAACGCGAGACCGAAGGGCGTGCCGGCGGAGCACACCATCCCGGTCTGGCATTCATCGTTATAGTTGCAGTTGCCCTCGGCTCTGCCGCAACGGCAGGAGACGGTGCAATGCTGGTAGCCGCCGTTCGGGGAGCCGGAGCAGCTGACTGGCCCACACGAGCCGCCCGTGTCGGGGCCAGTTTCATCCGCGTCTTGAATCCGATCGATGCAGTGCGGAGGCACGCACGCATCGGTGCCCTGTGGCCATCCATAGCGGTAGCCCGTCTCGGGAATGCAGCGGAGACCGGGCAAGCAGCCGCTATCAGCCGCGCAATCGGCGTCGCCGATGCCGCACAAGCAGCTTGGAGTGCAGTAGGAAGGTGTTCCGCGTGCCGTGCTGGCGCACGTGCAAGCGGCACAATCCGTGCCGCCACAATCAGCCCGGAACTCATCTGTGCCCGCCGTCAACTTGTTGTCGGTGCAGTGGTCCGGCGCGCACGTCTTCGCGTGGGAGCCCATCCCCAACAAATCACTTAGGGCACTCGAGCAATTCAGCCCTGCCTGGCACTCCGTCGTCCCGTTGCAACACCCTTGGGCCGTGCCGCACTGGTGCGAGTCCGTGCACGTTCTGTAATTGGCCGGTGCTCGCAGCAGCGGCGATGGGGAGCTCACGTTCGCGGTCGGGTCACCAAGCTGCGCGCCGTCCAGGTACGTGACGCGCAGATCGTCGAACGTCGCGGTGCGCGTGGTCGCCCCGGAAAGCATGTAGACGCCAAACGGACCGGACGCGTTACCGAGCCGAGTCTTCGCGGGGTAAAGCGGCGAGGTATTGGCTAGATTCGCAGGCAACGTCCCGGTCACACCCCAGGTGGCAGGCTCGATCAGATCGGCCAGCCAAGACTTGGCGGAAAGCGTCGTGCCGGATGCGTCCGTGACCACTCGGAACTTCAGATAGAAGTCGTTGTTCGCGGCCCAGCTCGAAAAACCGGAGGGCAGCGGCGTGCTGGCAATGTCCACCAACGTTCCGTCCACCATCGCCGAAACACGCAATTGGTCGCCGCTGCCAGTACCGAGACGGGCGACAAGATACGTCCGCGTGATGGGATCCACGCGCGCAATCAGCCCCGCCGCGTCCGCGGTGGAGTTGAACCGGACCTTCGTCTGCATCTCCAGGTTGGTGGCGCTGCGATCGTTGACGTACTCGAACCCGCTCATGAGGGCCGAGGTGCCGTACAGACGCCCCTGATTGCTTTGAATGTCGGCGTTCAGGGTCGCACCGGGCGCGATGACCTTCGACCAGTAAGAAGGCCACGAGGTGCCGTTGCCACCCTTCCACGATTCGGTAAAAGTCGTGGGGAGGGCCGCGTTGCGCGGCAGCGTGGGCGCGTAGTGCACGACAACGTCCGGGTCGCCGGAGGTTGGACCTTGGCTGTTCGAAAAATCGTCCCAAGCGATCGCGAGCGCCCCGTAAGGCGGCAACGCCGTTTCGGGCACCCGTGCCAGGTCGGGGCGGCGTTGGTCACCGAAGCTCCCCTCGCACGTGCGCGGGATGAGGATCTCGGCGTCGCGTAGGCTGAGTCCCGGCAAGCCAGGCGCATTCCATTTGAGGGCCTTCAACCAGATCTCGTCACCGCCGCCATCGCCGGGCCGAGCTTCGGAGCGCCACGCGAGAAAGAAGCTGTCGCTTCCTGCCTCCAGCGCTGGCGTCAAATGCGACACCTGCGCATCGAGCGACATCACGTCGTCCATCGGATCGAGCGGCAGGTACAGCGGTGTGGTGGGGCTCGTGGTGTCGATCACCGCATAACGGATGCGCGGCACGCTGTAGATGCCGGTCGCACCGGGATCGGTGCCGACCGAGAACGCCAGCAGCAGGTGCGTGGCGTCGAGCGCCACGAGCGCCGGTCGATCGTCGATGGGTCCGCTCATCCAGGGAATGCTATTTCGAACGGTCTTGGCGCCAGCCTTGACGACGATGTTCTCCCGCCCGTCCACCGTGCCTTCGCGATACGCGGCGGCAAATGTGCCGTTCCACGCCGCTAGCGCGACGGCCGACTCGGGCACCACGTCTGCCGCGAGCGTTTGGTCATCCGAAAGCGGATTCAGATCTTGATCAAACAGCCGATAGCGAAGGTCCGGCCCCGTGTCGGCGTTGGCAAAGTCCTCCCACGCCACGACCAGCTGCGTCCCGGTCCAGAGGATGTCCGGGTTGCGCTGCGAAAATTGAGTCGCGCTATTGGCGACGCCGACAGGCCCCAAGGTTCCGTCAGCGTGCACGCGGCGCAGCGCGATGCCGAGGTCCGAGCCATCACCGTCGAAGTCGCTCCACGCCACCGCGTAACTGCCGTCCGGCAAAGCGGCGACGACCGGGTTGGCCTCGTCAATCGGCGACGCGCCGGTGCTCACTGCGACGCGGTGCGCCGTTCGGCCCCACACATCGAACAGCGTCGCCCCGATTTCGGGCTCTTCGCCCGGAAACTGCACGTAGACGCTTGCAAATCCGCTATTTCCGCCCGAAAGCGGGTGACGACCTGCGCCTTGGTAGCGATCGACCTTCGTCGCTTGCGGCACCGCAGGTTGGTCGCGCGTCTGACACGCCGCGGTGCACGCGTCCGAGCCCTCCCCGCCGTCGTCGCACTCTTCGGCGGTGCCGGTTGGCGCGTCGACCGCGCGCAAGATGGCGTCACCACAAGTACTGGAGGTGCCGAAGGGCGGCGCAAGCACCAGACCGGAGGTGCCTCCGCTAGCTGGCGTGACCGGCGTAGCGACGCCCTGCACGCTGAACGAATCGGAGGCCGAGAGGTAGGTCGGCGTCGACGCCTGCGTTAACGGAGCTCCCCCTCTGCCAGCTGACGACCCCGCTGGCCGGCTGCTCGCATCCGAAGACGTTCCCGCGCCGGGGTTGTTGCAGGCACAAAGAAACATTCCAAAGGCGGATCCCAGACCCTGACACCACCTCCAGCTCCGCCGACCCATCGAATCCTCCAGCCGCCTTATTGAACGGCGCGACCATGGCCCAGTCGCGTGCCCACCGCAACGAGATTGTATCGGAACGATACCGCTTTTCGGGGAGGTCTTCGGCTCTGATTTGAACCGACAACTGAGTCGATTCTGAGATCGAACGCGGGGGCGAAGACACGTAGGCAAAAGCGGAAACATTCGCCGTCGGCCAACTGCCCAGGATCCTGAAAGGGCATGGAAATGGCTGGTCCCGGCTATAAAGGCTCTGCTATACGGCTCGCTCCGCCGGCGAGGAGCGAACAACCATTACAAAGCGCGGGTGTGACTTTGAAGATTGAAAGCCTTGCTCCCCTTAAGTCCACCGCGCGCCCTGTTCTACTGTCCAGTCGCGCAGCGACGGAGTGTCGATGAAATCTTGGGCGCTTGGAAGTTTCGGAATCGCAATCGCATTAGTCCTCCTCAGCGCGCACGCTAGCGCGCAGGGTGACGAGCCGGCCGAGGGCGCCAAGCCCGCCGCGGACAAGCCGGCTGACGGTAAAGCCGGCGTCTCCGCCAAGGGCTCGGCCAAGGCCGACGAGGACGAAGAAGAGGAAGAAGACGCGCCGGCAGCCAAGCCCGCCGCCGCGGCCTCAGCGTCCGGCGAAGTGCAGATGACAGCGCCGTCGGCGGAAGCCCCGCCCGCGCCAGAAAGCGGCCTCGCCGCTACCCGAGCCCCCGTCTACGGCAAGCGTGGTGACTGGAACATTACGCCTTACGGTTACGCCCGCTTCGACGCAATCGAGGACTCGACGCAGTCGTTCGAAGACGGCATTCAGCCTAACCTGATTCAGCGCGTTGGTACTTACCGCGGTGATCACCGCCGGACCATCTTCACCGCGCGCGATTCGCGCATCGGCCTGTTCGTGGGCGCTCCGCCGCTGGGCAGCATCAGAACCTCCGGCCAAATCGAGTTCGATTTCTACGGCTTGGCCCCGACTGACGCGCGCCGTCACGACACGGTCGTTTTCGGCCCGCTGCGCATCCGCCATGCGTACCTAAAGCTCGAGACACCGGCCATCGACGTGATCGCCGGTCAGTACTTCGACCTGTTCGGTTGGAATGGCTCGTTCTACCCGGCAACCGTCGGTTACATGGGCGTGCCGGCTCAGCTCTACCACCGTAACCCGCAGCTGCGTTTGCAGAAGGACATCGGCAGCGCCGACGGCTTCCAGCTGTCGATCGCGGCTGCCGCCGTGCGCCCCGGCCAACGCGACTCCGGCGTGCCGGACGTTCAGGGCGGCATCAAGATCGCCATCGGCCAGTGGTCGGGCGCGGCGATGTCCGGCTTCGGCCGCCCCGCGAAGACTCCGCTCAGCATCGGCCTCTCTGGCGTCTACCGCCGTTTCGAGGTGCCCGCGTTCCGCGCCGAGCCGGGCTCGGAAGCCGTCAAGGCGAGCGGCTACGGCTTCGCGGCGCAGATTCTGGCGCCCATCGTCCCGATCAAGGACATCGAAGATCACGGCAACGCGCTGACGCTCACCGGTGAATTCAGTACCGGTACCGGCATCGCCGACATGTATACGTTCATGGACGGCGGCTCGCGTTTTCCGCTGTTGCCGAACCCCGGCAATGCTTCGCCTGCGGTGATTTATCAGGCCAACGTCGACCCGGGCCTGGTCACCTTTGATCGCACGTTCGCGCTCAAAACCATTCAGTGGACTGGCTTCGTCGGCGGCCTGCAGTACTACTTCCCGATCGGCGGCGGCAAGCTGTGGGTTTCAGCCATCTACTCGCAGATCAAGTCGAACAACATCAAGAAGCTGACCCCCTACCCGAGCTGGGGCGGCATCTTCACCAAGATGGAGTATTTCGACGCCAACCTCGGTTACGACATCACGCCTGCCGTGTGTGCCGGCGTGTCGTTCCAGACCGTCAAGCAAACCTTCGGCGATGTCTCCTCGGACACCCCAATCTACGGGACAACCGGCGGCACCGGCAACACGGCTCCGCTAGCCGTCGCGGGCACCGGCGGTGTCGCGGCAACGGCGCGCAACAACCGCCTCCAATTCAGCATGGCGTTCTTCTTCTGAGGGAGCAGGCGAGCCATGATCGAATCTACGACTTCCCGACTTGCCGCGCTCAGCGCCGTGGTGCTCGCGCTGATCACCGGTTGCACGCAAACGCCGAACTGTTCCGAGCTCGGTACTTGTGGCGGCAACCCCGCAGGTGATTGGCTACTGAGCCCCGGTCACCCTTCCTGCTCGGAATTACTCTACCGGCCGCCGCCGGACGACCGCCTAGTCAAAGGCGACCAGCCCGCGGCACGTCTGCCGCTCCCGGACGAAGCCTTCTACGACTGGTGCGACCTGCTCACCTTCAAGACGGCCGACTCGACGATGTACGACGCGAACCATGTGCCGCGCTTCTCGTCGACGGACTTGCAGGTCGGTGCCGCGTACCTGCATTACGACGGCACAGGCGCCTATACGGTGGCCTTGGCGACGACGGGCACGTATGTCGCGGACTACCCGCCAACTTGCGTCCGCGGCTTCGGCGCCAAGGACGACGCCGCGCTGGGTACGGTCTGCGCTCAGTTGCAAGTGTACCTCGCCGACAAGGGCACCGCCGCCACGAACATCGCCTGCGTCACCAGTGTCGAAGATCCGCTGGCGTGTACTTGCAAGTTCGACATCTCGAGAGTGACAGGTGGCTCGGGCTCGTACTACGTGCAGGGCAACACCATCGTCCACGCCTTGACCGCCCGCGCAGACGGCACGCCCGGCGCCGATTTTCCCGCCTACGCCACCTTTTGCGCTCAAAACGGCAGCCTGCAGCTGACTGGCAAAGACGGCGCATACCTCTTCAATCAGTCCAGCCTGCGCACGCTCGACCTGGGCAGCATCCCCGCGGTCAGCTGCACGGACATGATGCAAGGGCCGAACGAGCAAGGCGTCGACTGCGGCCTGGTCTGCGGCAAGCCCTGCCCATGAGCAACCTAGGTCAAATGCGAGCGGAGGCCACTCCATGACGAAGAAATTCGCACTCGCCGTGCCGGTGCTCACGCTCCTGTCGCTCACGGCGGGCTGCAAGCAAGAGCCGGAATGCCCGGCGCTCGATAGCTGCGGCGGGCCCGATCCGGTCGGCGCGTGGGTGCTCGGCCCCGGCTATCCCTCGTGTGAAGAGGACCTCTTCATCCCGCCGACGGATCTGCGTTTGGCGCAAAACAACAAGACCCCCGCCGGAACTGCCCCGCCCGAGCCCGCCAATTTCGATTGGTGCGACCAGCTCGTCGCCGGTGGCGGCTCGATGATTCAGCTGAAGGACCCGGTCTTCTTTTACGACAGCGCCCCTGTCGCTTCCTCGTCGGTGAAGTTCAGTAGGGACCCGATGACGGGCGCCCAAACCTTCACCGCCAGCGTGACGAATACGGGCGTCTTCTACATGGATTTCCCCGCCGCTTGCGTGCGCCAATACGGCGCGACGGACGGGAAGCTGATCAACCCCGATGATCCGACGGCCGGCACCGGCAACGTCTGCAAACAGCTCGAGTACCCCATCAACCAAGGTGGCACGAACTCGGGCGCTTACTTCAACACCGTCTGCGACGTGAACCCCAACGACCCGGGCGGCTGCTTGTGCCACTTCGACGTGAAGTCCACCAGCGGTCCCGCCGGCGACTGGATTAGGACTGGCAACACGATCGAGTTCATCACGACCAACGCCGTGCCCAGCTATGTCACGTTTTGCAACAAGGGCACCGAGCTGGATTTGACCGGCAAGAACGGTGACTACTTGTTCGGGGTGAAGGGCCTGCGCACCGTCAAGCTCCAAGCTGGCGCCCTGTAACGCTGTGCACGCGCGTCGAGGGCCCAGCGGCTCGGTAGCGCCGCCCGACCCAAAAAAGAAGGCCACCGTCGGCATCGCCGGGGTGGCCTTTCTCATTGCGCTTGTCGCTGTGCTTACTGCGTGATGAACGCACCCTGGCTGAACAGCTTCAGGAACGTCGGGAAGGCGGGCTCCACCGTGTCGACATGCGGGGCGTGCTGGTTACCCGGCAACGCGCAGACCACGAGCGGATAGAGGTCGGGACAACCCTTGATCTTTTTGCACGTGTCATCCGGCTTGCCGCCGCCGATCGGGAAGTTCTCCACCATGCCCTTGGCCACGGCGTCGTCGTAGTCTGTCGAACCAACGCACTTGTTCACGGTCATGGCGCGCTTGATGGCGAACTTGTTGCCGGAGAAGGGATTGGCTGGGTCGTTGACCTCGTGGACCCAGATGCCGGACATCGGGGCGTTCGTGCAAGTCGGCTCGAACTCCGGCTGGTTCGGCAAACCGCCCGTATTCGGCAGCACGCCTCGGATCGGACGCTTGGCGTCACCGGCGTACTTGCAACCAACCTCATTGCTGAACCACGAACCGCTGCTGTCGCCGACCGAGAACACGCGATTACGGTCGAAGCAGACTTCGGCGTTCAAGCGATCGTACAGGTTCTCGTAAAAGACCCAGTCCACCGAGTCGTCGCCTTCTTTGTCGTCGAAGCAGCGCTCCCCCGGGTTGGTGCCGTGGCCAATCTTGGGATCCGGCGGCGTGAGGCCGACGCGGATGGCCTGGTTAGCAATGCCGGCCAGACCGTAGACACCGCCGGCGTTGCCGCCGCAGCCCGGGCCTTCGAATACCAGCGGGTAGGCTTTGTTGTTGTCGTAGCCCTGCGGCAGGTAAAGCTCGAACTCGCGCGGCAGCGGATCCGTGAGCCAGGTCGACCCGGCCTTGCCCCACGCGCCGCAGCGCGGCGTACCGTCCGCCAACTTGGCGGCACAGTTCGGAGCCTTGTCGCCGCTGGTGGGGATGTTGACCTTCTGGCGATCCGGGTCGGTCGCCGCCTTGCCGCAGCCGTCGCTCTTCCAGACCTTGGTGACGTCCATGGTCATACCGCCCCCGCCCGTGCCGCCGGAGGCGCTGCCGCCCGTGTCGCCGCCGCCCGTGCCAGCCGTCGTGCCGCTGCCGCCGGTCCCGGTGCCAGCCGTGATGCCGGAGCCGCCCGTGGAGCTACCAGCGACCGAGCCAGAGCCGCCGGCGGCTGAGCCAGCCACGTTGCCTGTGCCGGCCGTCGTGCCGGTACCGGCGGTGGTGCCCGTACCAGCGGTGCCGGGGAACATCGGCGTGCCCGTGCCCGTATCGGTGCTGGAGCAGCCGTAGATAGAAGCAAGCCCGGTCGCAATCGTCAGGAGAAACAGGTGGGAAGTAACGGGGGATCTCATCGCTTTGTTCTCTTTGGGTGGAGGGCCGGGGTAAGACGACCGAACGGTCAAGCAATCATTTTCTAGCAGCGTCGGAGGCCAGCCGGTGTTGCATGCCGGCAGCTAGCGCGGCACTGCTCCAAGGGGGACAGTGTCCGGAAATGGCCCCTTCTGCCGACTATCTTCAGAGATACATGAGTGCAGCCAGGAGCTGAGCAAAACTGGCCATAGCGCGCCGCGCCGTAAAAAACTCTTTAGCTGACCAATCGCTACAGTGGCGCGTCAAAATTCGTTTTTTACCGCGATTTGTCGTCGCCCTGACGTTGACGATGACGGACGGCGAGTCGGCACGCAAGCGGGCGGGCGGCCTGCGTGAAACGACGCTTCGAAACTGGAACCGTTTCCAGAGATCCTGAGTCGGCGACTTGCTACACAGTCGCTCAACCTCAGATGGGCCGCTTTCCGTTTCCGCACAACGAGCGCTTGCCGCACCTCACCTACCCGGCGCAAGCCAACGCCGAGGACGCGCGCCAAGCGTTCTTGCGCTTTCGCGAAGAGATCGTGACCGCCGATGGCGCACGCGGCTTCTTGCGCACGCGCCGGCCCGATACGCCCGACGGCGTCGTGAACAGTACGGTGTCCGAAGGCATCGCCTACGGCATGATCATCGCCGTCATGTTCGATGACCAGCCGCTGTTCGATGCGCTGTGGCAGTACGCGCTCTGCTTCTTGAACGAAGCGGGTTTCATGAGCTGGTACATCGCGCCGGACGGCTCGCGCGCGCTGGGCAGCGGCGGCGCGACGGACTCCGACGAAGACATGGCCTGGGCGCTGGTGATGGCGCACCGGCAGTGGGGCGGACGCGGCTCGCTCGGCGAGAGCTACCTGAGCCACGCCGAGCGACAGATCGAACGGCTTTGGCAGTACGAGGTCGACCACGATCGCTTCCCCGGCATGCTCTTGCCCGGCGACGAATGGCGCGGGCAGAACGTCTTCAATCCTTCGTACTTTGCGCCGAATCAGTATCGAATTTTCGGCGAGGTTTCGGGCATGGTGAGCGAGTTTTCGAGCGTGGTAGAACGCGGCTACGAAATCGTTTTCGCGAGCTTGAACGAGCGCAGCGGCAACCAAGACAACGGTTTGGTGCCTGCCTGGTGTAACGACGCCGGCACACCGGTCGAAGCGTTTCCGGGCGCGATGACGAACTACCAAACCGATTCCGCGCGCTTGCCGTTTCGGCTCGGCCAAGACTTTGCGTACCACCAAGACGAGCGGGCGCGCGCTTACTTGGCAAAGACGAGCGCGTTCTTCGCCGGCATCGGCGCGGAGCAGATTGGCGACGGTTACACCCTCGCGGGTGAACCGGCTCCGGATCCGCGAACCGTACGACCCAATCCAGGCTCAGCGGTATTCGTGGGCTGCGCTGCAGTGGGGGCCATGCACGACAGTCGTTACCAAAGCTTCATCGACGCTGCGTACGCGCGTGTGCGCACCGGGCAACTCTTGGCGCGTAGCCGCTACTACAACCATTGCTGGACGGTCATGTCATTGCTCATGCTCACCGGCAATTTGCCTACTTTTCCGGCGTAACCGCGACTCGTACAGCGCAAAGCGAAGCCGTGTTCGCGGTAGCGTGTACAGCATTCACACTCGCGAGCACTCCGAGGGCTTGCTAAGCTGACTTCAACTCGAGAGGAGCTCGCGAGTGAGTCTTCGGCAAAGCATGAGCGCGGTGGTGGTCGGTTGCTTGGCGCTCGTGCTCTCGGCGGCAACCGGCTGCGGTGGTCCCGAGTTCTCGAGCGCGGGCGGCGCAGGCGCGGCCGGCTCCGCCACGATGGGTGCCGGCACCGCTGGTGACTCCAGCGGAGGCAAAACCAGCGGTGGTGCCACCAGCAGTGGCGGCAGCGCCGGCGCGAGCAGCAGCGGCGGCTCGCTCTCCGGCGGCTGCCACGGTCCTGAAGACTGCAGCGATGGCGACGCCTGCACAAAAGACGTGTGCCGCGCCGACGGCGTGTGCGTGCTCTCGCCCCAGTGCGCCTCCGACCAAAAGTGCTGCGACGGCGAGTGCGGCGAGTGCTGCAAAGATTCGGACTGCGACGACGGCGTGAGCTGCACCGACGACACCTGCTTTGCAGGAGCCTGCGGCCACCTACCGAACGCGGACGCTTGCAAGGGCGCCGAGTACTGCTCGCTCAGCAACGGCTGCATGGCCAAAGAACCCTGCAAAGAGGGCGACGCCAGCGCTTGCGACGACCAGAGCGCCTGCACGACCGACGGCTGCGCGCAGGGCCTGTGCACCCACGACTTTTGCGCTGACGGCACGCGCTGCTGCGAGGGCACGGGCTGCGCGGCCGAGTGCTGCACCAACCAAGAGTGCGACACCGACGACGATCCGTGCACGGTGGGCGTGTGCGACGGCGGCAAATGCAGCCAGGCACCGCGCTGTGCAGACGGCGAAAAGTGCTGCGCGGCGAGCGACGGTAGCGCCAGCTGCGGCACCTGTTGCTCGGCTACGGATTGTAGCGACGGCATTGCGTGCACGGTGGACGCCTGCATCGAGGGGCGCTGCTTCAACGCGGCGGGCAGCTGCGACGCCGGCTACAGCTGCGACCCAGCGCTCGGCTGCAAAAAAGACGTCGAGTGCAAGCAAGACGCAGACTGCAGCAGCCAGGGCTGCGGCCGGTGCGACAACGGTACCTGCGCCTACGGCTGCGACGCGGGCCAGGTCTGCTGCAACAACACCTGCACCGGCTGCTGCAGCAACGACGACTGCTTCGACGGCATCGACTGCACCGACAACGTTTGCACCAACGGCGAGTGTAAGTTCACGCCGAACAACAAGCACTGCCCGCTGCTACAGACCTGCAACGTCGCCAAGCGCGGCTGCGTCTTGCTCTGAGTTCGCGGGCGCCGCAGCGCAACCCTCCACTCCGGTAGAGCCCTCGCGACCGCGCTTCACGCGCACTCCGCTCGGCATCTTCGCGTCTCGCTCGTGATCGCGCCGGAACTTGCGTGAGCGCGAGCCAGCGGAGTTGTTCCGTCAGCGCACCGCTTATCGACGCCGTCATCAGTAACGCCTCGACGACCGGTCCGCGGCCTACGACTGCTCGCGCTTGCCCTGGTACCCAACGCCCACCAAGACAGCACCGACCACGATGTGCACCACGTGATCTGCCGGGCGCAGCGCGAAGAAGTGGGCGGGGAACAGCCCGGTAACGCCCGCGAGCGCCTGGTAAAGGTCGATGAGGCCGAAGACGAGGTTGAAGGCGATCACGCCGCTGACTTGGCGAGTGACGACGAGCGCGAGGCCCGTGGCGCCTGCCAGCAGGTGAAAGACGTTGTACGGCGGCGCTCCGCTCATCAAGGACATTTGCGGGGGGAGCACGAAGCCCAGCACCCCGGTAAGCAGGAGCAGCGGCGCGAATGCCGTCAGCAGCTGCACGTTGCGCGTCGCCCAGGGAGGTCCGCCCGTCACTAACTCGAGCATGCCGCAAATTACGAGCGGCGCGCCACTTTCGGATCGAGGACGAAGGCGTTCCGGTTCAGGAAGGCTGCTGGTTGGCGGGCTTGGCCGAGATTCCGGCCAGCATGCCGGGCACCCAAATGCGCGCTTCGTGGCTGAGCACGGTGGGCGCTTGGGCAAGCCGCGCGATGTCGGCGAGCGATACGATGCCGATGACCTTGTCGGCGTCGTCGACCACCGGCACACGCCGAACCTGGCGGCTGGCCATGGCGCTCATCAGGGAGCGCAGGCTGTCGCTGGGGCGGCAGCTGAAGACGTGCGCCGACATGGCGCTCGAGACCGCAATTTCGCCGAGGGCCAGCCCGCGCGTGTAAGCCGCCATGCAGATGTCGCGATCGGTCAGCATGCCCAAGGCACGGCCGTCGTGGTCGACGACCGGCAGCGCGCCGCAGTCGCCCTCCCACATCTGTTGCGCCGCCACGTTGAGGCTATCGCTCGGCAGGCACGTGCGCAGCTCGCGGCTCATCACGTCGCGCACCCGGGTCGGCTCATGCTCGGGGCGCGACACCAGCAAGTCGCCAATCGCTCGCGTCAGCCCCCGCGCGGTGGCGATCACGTGCTCGGCGATCCAGTCGCCTCGCGCCGAGAGCTTGCGCTCGAAGTTTTCGATCTCGAGCTCGAGGTCCGACAGGCGTTCTCGAGCCTCGGCGCCCAATAGGTGAGCGCGCACGCGCGCTTCGTCGCGAGCGGCGACGAGGTCGCGTAGAACCTGGTTGATTTCGTGGGTGACTTGGCTAGTCGTGGCCATGCCGCCGGCGCTGCACGAAGCATTCCGGCGCGCAAAAAGCCGACTCGGGCCCCGGGGCGCTCCGGGCTCGCGCCAGAGCGCCCCGCGACCACCTGGTCGGAAGGCACATTTTGCCCTGGGCTCCCCCCGGAAGCAGCCTGCGCGCTGCCGTGAGACTGCTCGCGGACAGCAGCGGTTACTAACTACCGAAGGCTGAAAAAATCCACCAATCCCTGCCCCGTGCGCCGGCCCTCGCACCTAAATGACTCTCGAGGGTGATTTCCGAAATCAATCCGCGATCACCGAGACATCACATGCCGATGCGTAGAGCCTTGACGCGGGTGTGCTGGGCGGCGCTGCCGCTCGTGGGCTGCGGCTTCGACACGGTCACTCCCGCCCCCTCGACGGGCGGTGCCGGCAACACGGGCAACGCCGGCAGTAGCTCGATGTTGGTCGGCGGCATGCCGGGCGTGGCGGGCACGAGCAGCGCCGGACAACCCGGCTCCGCCGGCACGGGTATCACTCCTATGGGTGGTAACGCCGGTAGCGACGCGTCCGGCGGAACATCGCCAGGCGGCTCGAGCAACGGCGGCGCAGCGGGCACCAGCAACCAGGGCGGAACAAGCGGCTCGGGCGGCGCTGCCGGCAGCGGTGGCTCGGGCGGCAACGGCGGTGCCGCAGAAGATCCGCACTACAAGCTCCTGTGGCGCGACGACTTCGACTCCTTCAACGCCGCACGCTGGACGAAGCAGACGCACACGTTCGCCGAGAACGCCGCGAAATTCAGCGCCGACAACGTGGTGGTCGAAGGGGGGTTGCTCAAGCTGAAGGTGACGAACGTGCCCAACGGCGGCAAGCCCTACTCCGCGGCGGAGGTCGCTACGATCGATCAGTTCACGTTCGGCCGCTTCGTGGGCCGCATCAAGTTCTGCGCCGGCAGCGGCATGGTCAGCTCGCTGTTCACCTACAAAGACAACGTGAACCAGTCCTGGCAAGAGATCGACATCGAGCACCTAGGCAACCTGCCCAAGTCGGTGCAGTACAACCTGATCTCCGGCAACCTCGACAACCGCGTCTACCAGCCCAAAGTCGTGACCTTCGCCTGGTCGCCGCCGACGGAGTTTCACGACTACAGCATCGAGTGGCAGCCGGACGGCATCACTTTCTACGTCGACGGCGCGCAGACCCACCACGACGTGCAAGCGTCGATCAAAGACGCCGCGAAGCTGCACATGAACGCCTGGCCCACCGACAACGCGGTGACTCAATTCGCGGGTCCCTTCAATCCCGCCGCCGTGCCGTGCGAGGCTCAATACGACTGGATCGAAGCGTATTCGTACACGCCTTAGCCCGCGTCAGCCCAAGATCCGGTCGATTTGCGCGAGCTCTTGCGCGCTGAAAGACAGGTTCTTGAGCGCGCCCACCGCATCTTGAATCTGCTCGAAACGGCTCGCGCCGATCAGCGCGCTGGTCATGCCGGGGTGGCGCAGCACCCAGGCGATGGCCAGCTGCGGCAGGCTCTGGCCGCGCGCTTCGGCGATACCAGTGAGCGCGCGCACCTTGGCGAGCTTTTCGTCCGTCACGTGCTCGGGCCGCAAAAAGCCGGTGGGCTTACCGGCGCGCGAATCAGCCGGAATCCCCGCCAGGTAACGACCGGTGAGCATGCCTTGCGCGAGCGGAGAGAACGCGATGCAGCCCATGCCCTGCTCGGCAAGCACACTCAAGAGCTCGCCCTCGACCCAGCGGTTGAACATGTTGTACGCGGGCTGATGAATCAGGCACGGCGTGCCGAGTTGCCGCAAGATCTCCGCGGCGCGTTTGGCTTGTGCTGCCGGGTAGTTCGAGACGCCTACGTACAGCGCCTTGCCCGAGCGCACGAGGTGATCGAGCGCGCCCATCGACTCCTCCAGCGGCGTGTCGGGATCGGGGCGGTGATGATAAAAAATGTCGACGTAGTCGAGCCCAAGCCGTCGCAAGCTTTGGTCGAGGCTGCTCACGAGGTACTTTCGCGAGCCCCATTCACCGTACGGGCCCGGCCACATCAGGTAGCCGGCCTTGGTCGAAATCACGAGCTCGTCGCGGTGCGCGCGCAAATCCTGACGCAACACCTCGCCAAACGTCGTCTCGGCCGACCCGGGGGGCGGGCCATAGTTGTTGGCCAAGTCAAAGTGCGTGATGCCGAGATCGAACGCGCCGAGCAACATTTTTCGCCCGTTCTCGAGCTGATCGACGCCACCGAAGTTGTGCCACAGGCCGAGCGAGATCGGCGGCAGCATCAAACCGCTACGCCCACAGCGGCGATAAGGCATGTCTTGGTAGCGGTTCTCGGCGGGCAGGTACGGCATGGCGCGCAGCCTAGCAGCGCCGGCAAGCTCACCAAAGCGCTGCCGCGCCCGAAGGCTACAGCCACAAAATTTGCGGCACGAGCTGCTCAGCTTCGGACTGCACTTCGTCGAGCGTGTGCTCGCTGAGGCCCAGCTCACCGCGCGCGATCTCGAAATCGAGGTCGCTCACCGCGTCGCCCGCGATGGCGACGCCGTGCTCGTCTACCGGTCCCACCACGTCCGCACCGAAGGAGCGGCTCAGGCGATCGGCGATGCAAATCGCAGCCGCCACCTTGGAGAACTCGCCCGTGTGCAGGTGATGGTGATGCCCCACCACCTCGGCCATCTTGTCCGGCAAGCCCCACAGGCGCGCCAGAATGCCGGAGGCGCGCTCGTGCAGCGCGTCGACGTCCGTCCAGATTTGCCCGAGCGGCGGACTCTCGGAGCCTTCGAAATGCGTGATCGCAAACAGCAGACCCGCGAACCCCGCGTCGTGAAGCAGGCCGCAGATGAAGGCGTGGTCACCGTCGATGCGCGCTTTGGTGCAGATGATGCGCGCAAGGTACGCCGTAACGGTGCTGTGCCGCTGCACTTGCGCGACCGTCTCGGCATACTCGGCCAAGTCGAAGACGCCGCTGCGCAACGCCACCTCGAACACCATGTCGCGGATGATCTTGAAGCCGAGCCGCACCACCGCCTCTTTGAGCGAGGTCACGGTGTTGCGCCCCGAATAGATCGGTGAGCTGACGATGCGCATCACACTGGCGGCGAGCATCTCGTCTTGCTCCAGCAGCCGCACGACGTCGCTGGCGCGCGCGTCACTCTTGTTGGAGAGCGCGAGCAACTCCATCGCCACGCTGGGCAGCGGCGGCGGGCGGTACGAAGGATCTTCGAAGACCGCGATCAGCCGTTCTCGCAAAGCCGATGTGATCAACGATTCGTTCACCCCCAACAGCCTAGCATCCAGCTAAAAAATCGTGTCGCGCGGCGCGTCGGCCGGGCGGCTCGCGGCCACTCGCGGCTCGGCCACGGGCTCATTCGCCCACGGATCGATGATGTCCGAGCTTTCCGGCACCCAGCGCGGGCGCGGCGCCGTGGCAAGCTGGCTCGGTTTGGCCCACGGATCGACCAGGAGCGCGACGACCGGCGGCGTCCACTCCCCCTCGGCCGGAGATGTGGGTGGTGATGTGGGTGCAGGGTCGACCGTGCGCGGGGCCGGCAGCGCCGCACGAGCCGGCGGTAGCGTGGGTGCCTGCGCCCGATGGCTGGTCTCGGGGAGCACGGGCTTGGCCACTACCGGCTTGGACCAAGGTTGCACCACGAGGCCCTGTTGCGCCGTCGCCGCCCCGACGACGAAAGAGCTCGCCAGCAGCAATCTGAAGAAGGTCACTCGCCCCACGACGACGTGAGTCTAGCGCATCTCTAGCGATGCAGTAGCGTCAGATTGATGGGTTATTTGCGCAGCACGAGCGCCGCCACCCCCGCCGCAATCACGGCCAAGGCGAGCGCGATGGCAACGACGTTGTTGCTTTTTTTTGCCGGAGCCTCGGTCACCCGCTCGCGATCCTTGGTCGTTCGTTGAGCTGGCTTGCTGCCGCCCTTCTTCGGTCGCGGAGCCGCTGGCTTGGACACCGGTGCGGGCCGTTCGCTTTGCGCGCGCTCGCGCGCTTCGCGACGCCTTCGACGAGCGCTCTCTTCGGCTTCGGCTCGGCGCAGACGCTCGGCAGCTTGCTCGCGCGCTTCGGCTGCGCGCTGCGCTTTGCGCTCCGCCTTGCGATCTTGCTTGGTCTTGGCTTCGTGCAGGCGCTGCTGGCGGGCGTGCTCGCGCTGCTGCTTCTTGGTCGGCTCGGCCGGGCGCGGGAGCAGGACCGGATTCGTCGAGGGAGCGACGGCAGCCGACTTGGCGCGACGCTGCCGGTGCGGGCGGCGCTTGCCGGGTGCTGCGGGCGCGCCAGGCGCAGGCGGATCGCCGGGCTCGTCGCCCCAGCCTTCGTCCACCTCTTCAGTCGCTACGGCGGCAGACGCGGGAGCGATCGACGGCATGGGCGCGGAGGTCACGGGCGCGCTCACGGGCGCCGGCACGCTGTCCCAGGCGCTGTCCACTTCCTCTTCTTCGCTGGTCGGCTCTTCGTCCCAGCCGGCATCCAAGTTTTGCGACTCGTCGGTGGCGCTCATTCAGTCTTCCTCGTGGCGCAGTAACGTCGGCTGAGTGTCCGCCGGAGCCTCCCACTGCTCGGCGTGATCGGGATCCAGGTGCGGTCCCTTGTGGCCTAGTGGCATGGCGCAGCGCAGCACGAGGCGTTGGCGAGCGACGTTGGTGGCCGTACCGGCCGGCGTGAGCGTCACGATCAACGTCGCGCGCGCGCCGCAGGCGGGCTTGGTGGTATCCGGATCGCTCATCTCAGGAATCCTCGCAGCGCCGCGGTCAGTTGCTTTTCGGCACGGAGCCGGCGGTCGCCCTCGGCCTTGTGTACCGCGCGAACCAGCTGCCGCAAATGCGTGCGATCGGCACGCGGAAATTCCGCTACGAAAGCGTCGATTCCGGCCTGCCCCTCCCCCACCAGCCGCAGCGTCCAGCCCAAAGTGGCGTCAGAAACGGGGTCGGCGGGCGCCGCCCCGACGCCCGGGACGACACCGGTTTCGAGCAGGGTGTCGAGCCTCGTCCGCAAACTCACCCAATCGAGGTCACGGAGCAGCCCACGGATCTTGCGCAATTGCCGATTGCGCGCCGGCGCGCTCGTGATGGCGCGCGCATCGCCGATGGCGTCGACGACTTCGTCCGGTAGCTCCAGCTGCGCCAGCTTCTTTGCAGAGACGCCACAGAGGTCGGAAGACAGCCGTGCGAGCGCGTCCTCTTTGACGCGCTCCGCGCGCCGCACGTCTCCGCGCGACTCCGCAATGATCTCTTCGGCTTCGATGCGGGGGTCGACGATGCGGGAGCTGGCCATAGGCGGAACCGGGCGGATTGTGGCACGAAGGGGGCAACCGCGCAGACGACTGCTTTTCCCGGCAATTGTGGCGATGGCGCGCTATAGTGCCGGGCGGAAGCTAGTTACATGCGCAACATTCTTTTGGCGGCGGGCTTTGTGGGGTTGGTTGTGTCGATTCAGGCGTGCGGGGACAGCAAGCATGCGGGCGTCTTACCCGATGCTGGAAGCAGCGCGGGCGGAAAAGGCTCCGGCGTGGGTGGCAAGAGCTCGGGCGGCAAGAGCTCCGGCGGCTCGACCACGCAATCGGACGCAGGTGTGGGCGGAGAACCGGAACCTGCCGTCAACGGCCCCGTTGTGAAGATCACCAGCCCGAGCGCCGCGGAAACGCCGGACGACGGAGTGCTCACCACGCCAACCGTCAAGGTCCTTTGCAGCGTAACAGCCTCGAGCGCAGCGGGTGCCTCTGAGGTTGACCTGACGACTATCAAGATCGCTATCGAAGATGCGGACGGCAAGGTGCTCGAAACTAAGGACGCCGGTGCTACGACCGTCGACAACGAGTACACAGCCGAGTTCGTGCTGGCAACGGTCCAGTCGGGCGCCGTCACCTTCACCTGCTCCGCCAAGGATAAGCAGGCCCTCCTGGGCCAAGACAAGCTCGCGACTTTCGTCGATCATGGTCCGACCATTACTCCGACGTCACCGCAGCCCGACGGTGCCTATCCGCTCAAGGGTGGGCTCAGTGTCGACTTCACCGTAAAGCCGACACTGCTCGCGAAGGATGACGCGGGTGCAGCAGTGGACACGGTTGAGTTCACGCTCGACGGTAAAAAGCAGGATGTCAAAGAGGTTTCACCCGGCCAATACCAAACCACGCTGCAGCTGGATGATCTCGACGCGTTTCCCGTAACGCCCACAGGGGCGATCAGCATCACGGCGACCAACGTACGCAAACCTAAGCCAGTGACTGCAACGGAGGCTTACAACATCGTGATCGACGGAGCAGGCCCCGTCATCATGATCACAGATCCGATTCCCCAAGAGGTGGTCGGTGGAAAGCAGACGCTAACCTTCACCGTTAAGGACGACGGTTCAGGCGTCGACGAAAAGTCGGTCAATGTCTCGCTGTGGGAAGGCCAAGAACCGCCGATCTACTTCGACCCCGACAACGGCTGGAGCCATGTTGGCTCGGAGTACAAGTACACGTTCGACACGAAGGTGATCGAGCCGCACAAGAAGGTGCAAACCACCATCAATGTTAGAGCGAGCGACGCGGTGGGCAATTCCACCCCAATCGGGCAGTCCGTCCAAATCTACTTGGACAACGTGCCGCCGCAGATCGACTTGGATCCAAGGAACATTCGAATCCTCGGAAATAGCGGCAAGTGCTCGGGCTCTTTCGACCCGGTCGGCTCCAAGGCGGTCAACGACCTTGATGGTGTGATGGGAGATGCGCTGCTGAATCCCATTGGCTACTTTCGAACTTTCGTACTCGAGCAGACGAACTCGGAACCCGGACAAGACTTGTTCTACTACTCAGGGACCAAGCCGGGGACCGTACGTCTCTACATCCAGGCGGATCCCGAGAACGCGGCCACCAAGCTGCTAATCAACAAGAACCCGCTCGAAGACAACACCTGCGACGACATTGGCGGGTTGGACGACGTGAAGAAGCCGCCCTTTAGCGGGATGAATCCAATCAATGCGAACGGCTCCTCGGGTGGCTGGTATAGCCAGGACGACGGGGGCATTGATCCGGTAGTCGTGAAACAGTGCACGCTGTCGAACGAGGCCCCAGCTCCAAACCTGTGCCCCGCCCACAGCTCCGACCTCTGGTACGACTCGTATGCTACCGACATAAAGGAGCCGCGAGTGTATGTTGTGGGCACGCCAAAGACCGACGACGCCAGTTGTGCGGGCATCCAACTCTCCTTTTTGAGCCTTCAGCAACCCGACGGATGGGTGTGCGCCGCCGCGCGCGTGGAAGACAACGCGGGCAACATTGGCATTTCGCCACCTATTCGGCTCTGCGTGACGCGTGACACGAACAATCCGCCGGCGTGCCGCATCATGAGCACGACTCCGCCCAGTTGCACGGACGGTTGTACGCCGCCAGCCCGCGGTGGCAACATCATCGTCAGGTGATTTGCTAACACTTGGCCCTCACCGCAACCGTCTACCGCCTCGGCGTCACGCTCTCGGACGTGGACCGAGGCGTCTACGAAACGCTCGATTTGAGGGTCGCCCGGCATCCGTCCGAGAGCGCGCGGTACTTTTGGCAGCGAGTGCTGGCGTATTGCCTATCGTACGAAGACGGCATTGCCTTCAGTAAGGGAGGCTTGAGCGACGCCGACGAGCCGCCGGTTTCGATCGTCGATCCGACGGGCGTGTTGGTGGCGTGGATCGACGTCGGGGCGCCTTCTGCGGAGCGGATGCATCGTGCGTCGAAGGCGGCGCAACGTGTGGCGCTGTTCACGGCGACGGAGCGCGCGAACCTGGAGCGCGAGGCGGCGTCGCGCAAGATCCACGCGCTGGAAGAGCTGGCCGTGCACTTGCTGGAGCCGCGCTTCGTCGATGCGCTCGAGCCCTTGCTGGAGAAGAAGCACATCGAGGTCGAGCTGGTGCGAAACAGCGGCACGCTGTACGTCACGTTGCCCGGCGGGCGGGTGATCGAAGGCTCGATCACGGAGACGCGGCTCGAAGGCTGAGGCCGAGCGTGCGTTGGGGCGAGCCCCCTGGCGCGTAACCCCGTGGGCAGCGCGCGGCGCAATCAGAGCGCAACTCGATTCCGGGGCTGAAATTTCGGGGTGCGACATGAGAGTCGAGGGTGCGCCCTATTTCGTGCTTCGCGACCGGTAACGGTTCCGTAGGTCTCGTTCGTAAGCTAAAAAACGAACATGCATGCACTGAAAGGGCTCAGGTGCAGCGCGCCGCGTTTTGTTGCTCTCGCCGGCGGCTGTTGCCTGGCGGCAGCGCTCGCAGCGTGCAGTAGCGGTTCGTCGCCAGGCGGCGGCAGCAACGCGACCGGTGGCGCGGCGAGCAGCGGAGGGAGCGCCAACGGCGGCGGCATGGTGGGCACCGGCAATGTCGGTCCCGGAAACCTATCGAGCGCCTCGGCCAGCGTCGCGCGGCGGCTCAGCCGTACTGAGCTCACGAACGTCGTACGCGACGTGCTCGGCGACGAGAGCGGAGCTGCCGCCAAGTACCTGGCCGAAGACGTGTACCGCCCGTTCGACAACGACTACACCGTGCAACAAGCCTCTCGCGCCCTCATCGAGTCGCTCGAGGCCATGGCGACGGACATCGCCGACCGCGCCATTTTGCCGACCAATCGCGGCAAAGTGGTGCCGTGCATGCCCAGCGGGCCGGGCGACGCCGCGTGCTTGCGCAGCACGATCGAGAGCGTCGGCCGGCGACTTTACCGGCGCCCGCTGAGCGAAGAGCAAATCACGGCGTACCTCACCCTGCAGAGCTTCGCCACCGACACCACGCCGGGCGTCACTCATGACTTTTACACGGCGGTCGACCTCGTGCTGCGCAGCATGCTTCAAGATCCAGAAGTGCTGTACCGCATCGAAACCGGCACGCCTTCGGGCGAGCCTGGCATCTTCAAGCTCGACAGCTACGAAGTGGCCTCGCGGCTCTCGTTCTTGCTCTGGGGTAGCGGGCCCGACGACGCGCTCCTGGACCAAGCCAAGGCCGGCTCGCTGCTCGACGGCGCTTCGCGCGCAACGGCCGCGGCAACGCTGCTCGGCGACCCGCGAGCGCGCCAGCAGCTGGAACGGTTCCACTCGATGTGGCTCGGCTACCGCGCGATTCCTGCGGCTGCCGATTTGGCCGCAGCTTTCAGCCTGGAAACCAATCATTTGATCGAGAAGGTCGTGTTCGACGAGCCGTCGAGCTACCTCGACCTGTTCACGTCGAATCAAACCTACGTGAACACTCAGCTCGCCGCTCAATACGGGCTCACGGCGCCTGCGGGTGGCGAAGGTTGGGCCACGTATGCCGACGACAAGCGCGCCGGCATCTTGTCGCACGGCAGCGTCTTGGCCGCCTTCAGCAAGTTCAGCGACACCAGCCCTACGCAACGCGGCATCTTCGTGCAAACGCGCTTGCTCTGCAACAAAGTGGCGCCGCCGCCCGCCAACGTGAACGTCGATCAACCGCCGACCGACGGCGACAAGGTCTGCAAGATCGATCGTTATGACGCGCACCGTACGCTCGACAGCTGCAAGGCTTGCCACCAGCAGCTGGATCCGATCGGCTACGGCCTCGAGAACTACGACATCGGCGGCAAGTACCGCACGCACGACGATGCCCACGCGGAGTGCATCTTGCCCGACAAGGGCGAGCTGCCCGGCTTCGGCGAGTTCAGCGGCCCCGGGCAACTCGCACGCTTGTTGGTCGACGCCGGCAAGCTCGAGCAATGCTTCGTGCAACACCTGATGAGCTACGCCGTGGGCCGAGAGCTGCGCCCTGAAGAAGACGCGGAAAAGCAGGCCCTTTTGGCTGCTTTCAAGGGCAACAGCTACGACCTGCAGCAGCTGCTCAAAGGCTACGTCACCGAAGATCGCTTCGCGCTCCGTCAAGAAGAGGTGCTGCCGTGAAAAAGTTCGTCCTTCCGCGGCGTACCCTGTTGCGCGGGCTCGGCGGTGTAGCCGTCGGCCTGCCGGTGCTCGAATGCATGCTGAACGGCAACGGTGACGCTTACGCCCAGTCCGGCATGCTGCCCAAACGCTACTGCATCGTGTTCGCCGGTCAGGCGCTCGGCGGCGACACTTGGGACGAAGACAAGTACATGGTGGCGGGCGAGCGCAAAACGGAGGCCGGCCATCACATCGCCGACACCGCCGCGGGCGCCAACTACCCCGTGACCACGCCACTCAAGCCGCTCGAGAAGCTCGGCTTGATGGGCGACTTCAGCCTCGTGAGTAACCTCAAGATTCCGTGGAACGCCACCTCGGTGGAGGCCGCGGACGTACCGATGGGCGGTGCTTTCCGTGACTTCCACGGCGGTGGCGCGAGCCCGCTGCTTTGCGGCACGCGCTCGCCCAGCTCGAGCTTCCGCGCAGCCAGCATCACGAGCGACCAGCTCGTGGCCAAGCTCAACAAAACCACGTTAGATTCGCTGGTTTTGCGCGCGCAGCCGAGCTGGTACCTCTCGGGCTCCGAGTTCGCGGGGCGCCAGTACATCTCCTATGGAGACGGCGGCAAGGCGATCGAAGCGCAGATCAACCCGAGCATCGTTTACCACTCGCTGTTCGACGCGTTCGTGCCCAAGGATACGGGCGCGCAAGCCCAGCACGATTTCGATCTGCGCGCACGCCAGAGCGTGCTGTCGCTGATCACGGACAAGCGCGAGCGCATCTTGGGCAAGCTCGGCGCCGCCGACAAGGTGCGGCTCGGCGAGCATTTCGATCAGATCCGCGACCTGGAGACCCGCATTGCCGCCATGCCGCCGAGCGCTGGCGCCGAATGTCAGAAGCCAACGGAGCCGATGGCGGACCTACCGCTCGGCGACGACAACGCCGGCTCGGGCTCGGACACCATCGGTACCAACACCGGCTATAGCAACGAAGATTTGCGCGCGCGACTGCTCGCCGATCTCATCCACATGGCCTTCGTGTGCGACATCACGCGCGTGGCGACGCTTCAAATCACCGTCTTTCAGTCGCACATGAACGTGTTCCCGATCTCGACCGATCTCGGCCTGCCGATCCGCGCCGACTTGCATGAAGTCGGCCACAACGGCGACGCCAACACGCGCGGCCAGTTGCCGGTCAGCACCATGCTCGGCTGGCACATCGGCCACTACGCGTACCTCATGGACAAGCTCAAGAAGACGCCCGAAGGCGCCGGCAACGTGCTCGACAACTCGGTGATGATCTTCATGCCCGAAGCCGGCCACGGCATTCAGCTCAACGACGCCACCAGCAATTTTGCGACACACTCGGTCGATCGCATGGTGCTCTTGGTCGGCGGCCGCGCGGGTGGTCTCGCTCCAGGTCGTCACATCATCGCGCCGGACGGCACCCATCCCGGCAATGTCTTGATCAGCGCCATGCAAGCTGCCGGCTACACCTCCGACAAGTTCGGCGAAGTCAGCGGCAAGTTTGCGGACGTGTTCGGCTAAGTCGAATTTCGAGCCGCACCACCAGATACACCAAGATCGCGACGTTGACAGCGAGCCCCGCTAGCTTGAAGGGTGAGAACCCGCGCGTCAGCTCGTAAACTTCGAACGGGATGAACGACGCCGTCACGGCCGTCGTCAGGTATTCGGCCCAGTGCTTTCGCAGTACCAGCCCCACGCCCTCGGTCAAAAATACCGCAGCGTAGACAAACGTGCCGAGCCCGAGCTCCTCGAGCTTGGTGTCGTCGAGCCCGGAGATGGTGCCCAGCGCGCGATCCACCAACCGATTGTCAGGCCCGAGCTTGAGGTGCTCGGCGACGCGCTGCAACGTGACCCAAGTACCCGAGTCGCGGGCCAGCGACCAGGCGGCGACGCCGATTCCCACGAGCACCGTCGCTTTCAATAGCTTGAAGACCGCTATGGCAAGCAAGGGTTTGCCGCCGCGCTCGGACTGCATGACTGCCGGTCCAACAAGCAAATTCAACGCCAGCCACCGGCATCCCCCGACGAGCGGGGCAAATCTGCCGGCTGGGCCTATTGCGGAGCCTGGTAGCCGCGCCAGGCCCACACCAGCGTGTCGGCGATGGTGAGGTTTTGGACCTCGCCGGCGCAGTGACCGAGCCCCTTCGCGAACACGAAGCGGTAGTGGTACGCCTTGTCTTTGAGGGCAGCGGCAGTGCGCTGATTGGCCATGACCCAGTTGTGATGTGACACCTCGTCGCGATCGGCGCCGTTGTCGTTCTCGTTCACGTTGAGGAAGATGCGCAGCGGCTTGTTGGGCGTCTGGTTCTTGATCAGCTGCATTTCGGAGTGATATTCCCAAGCGCCGAACGGGTACATCTGCGCTTCGGGCTGGGTGTGGTTCTGCTGATCGACGAACGTGCCGGAGTAGGTGATGACGCGGTGCCACGAATCGGTAGCGAACCAACCCATGCTGAGCGCAGCAGCACCACCGGAGCTGCAGCCGAAGCTGCCGCGGCCCTGCGGATCCTTCGTGAACTTGAGGTTGGGGAACGCCGCTTTCACGTCGCCGTTGGCGACGACTGCGGGCAGCACTTCAGTATCGATGAACTTGGAGTAGCGATCGGACATCGTGTCGTACTCGAGGCCGCGCTCGGAGCCTTGTCCGTCGGAGCCGTCGCGATCGGAGCCGTTTTGCACCGCGACGGCGATGAAGGGCGGCAGCTTCTTCAGCGGATCCGTGGCTACCGTGAGGTTGTCGAGCGCGCGCGAGATGGCGTCGATAGGCCCAGGGCCGTCTTGAATGATGAGCACGGGCGCCTCCGTGCCGTCTTTGTAGAGGGCCGGCACGTAAACGGTGATGCTGCGGTTGAAGCTCGTCTGGCCTTGCATGCGCCAGGGTTTGCTGAGGGTCGCGTCGTCACCCTTGAAGATGAGGCTGTCTGACGACTTGAGAGTGAACGAGAACTTCTTGCCCTTCGGCTTGCCCTGATCTTTCAGGTTCGGATCGGTCGTGTAGTCAGGACCGACCATGATGTCCCCATCACCCTCGGGGCTGACATCGGGCTCGCTGCCGCCACTGCCGCCGCTGCCCGCGGTGCTCACGCTGCCGCCGCTGCCTGCGCTACTTCCACCCACACCGGCGCTGCCCGCGATCGTGGTGGTGCCTCCGCTGCCGGCACCACCGGTGCTCGTACCCGATTGAGGCATGTTCGCAAAATTGCCGCCTGAGTCGCCGCCGGTGCTGTTGCTGCCAGCCGTGCTGCTGCCGCCACTGCCGTTGCTCGGGCCGGGATCGTCGGTCGAGCAAGCAACCAGCGTCGGTGCGAGCGCGCCCAAAGCCCAGGCGCCCGTCAGAAACCCCGCAACGGAAGCCAGAGCACGCGCAGAAATGACCATAGTCATTGAGTGTCGCGCTCGCGCCAAATTGGCCGATATTTTCGGCGCTCACGGCGCCAAAAGTTGCGGCCAGCGCACTGTGCAGCGGCGGCTAGCGCGTAGTAATGTAAATTTCATGGCAAAGCGGTCGAAAGCGGCAACGTTCGGGGTCGCGCTCTCCGTCGCAGGGATGGGGGCGCTGTGTGCTGGCTTCAAGCTCGGCGCGCTCTCGCTGTTCGGCGCCGGCGTGCGCCTGCTCGAGAAAGACTGGCGCGCGCGGCACCCCGACTTTCACGGCACCGCGAGCGAGCGCTGGCAAGAGTCGCTCTCGTTCTATCGAGAGACTCATCAGAACGGCACGAACCGCACGCTTCACCTCATCGGCATCCCGTTGATTCTCGGTGGGGCTGCGGGGCTGTTTGCATCCCGCCCGCTGAGCCCGATCACGGGACCGTTGTGGGCCGGCTCGCTCGGCGCGTTTGCTACCGGCTGGGCACTCAACATCCTCGGTCACGCGGCATTCGAAAAACGCGCGCCTGCCTTCAGCGACGATGGGCTCTCGTTCATCGCCGGGCCGGTGTGGGACCTGCAAGAAATGCTGGGCCGCAGGGCCTAAAACGGGTCACCGCCAGCCGCGGCACGCTCCCGGAGCGGTTGAAATCGCGTAAAAACCGCGAAATTTCAGCAAGGCTTTTCCTTCGTGAGAAAGGGGAATAGCGTGCCGGCCTGGGTTCGGGCGTCAGCGCCCGGCTTCTTAAGGAGGAAGTGAAGAATGTCTGCCAAACGAGGCCGAAGCGTTTCGTCGAAGCTCATGGCCGTGATGATCGTTGCGAGCGTTCCGCTCTTGAACAACTGCGGCAAGATGCCGGGGGGTATCCCTGGTGCGCCTTCGGTGCCGGGTGCTCCGGGCAGCTGCCCCGCCAACATCGCTGACGCGTCGGCGATCATGAGCGCGAACTTCGGTCTCCAGGGCGAGCTCGAAGGCAAGGTCAAGGCGGCGCTGGCCGCCAGCGCCGACGTGCAAGCCATCGCGGCTGACGTCGAGGGCGAGGTCACCACCGCGTGTTCCAACCTGGCGAAGGATTTGGGCGCGAAGGATGACGACCTGAAGCCGAAGGAAGACGGCCCGGGCAAGAAGGCCGAGGCCGCGTGCAACGTCGCCACCAAGCTGATCGGCGAGTTCAAGGCCAAGGCCAAGGGCAAGGTCGTGGTCGACGCGAAGCCGCCAAAGTGCGAAGCCTCGCTCGACGCGAGCATGGATTGCGCCGCCAAGTGCGACGCGAAGATCAAGCCCGGCGAGGCCAAGGTCACCTGCGAAGGTGGCGAGGTCAGCGGCGAGTGTGGCGCCAAGTGCGAGGGCAAGTGCACCGTCGAGGCGTCGGCCAACTGCGAAGGCAGCTGCAGCGGTACCTGCAGCGGCGAGTGCAGCGCGGACATCTCCGGCAAGTGCGACGGCACCTGCGAAGGCAAGTGCGATGGCAAGGATAGCAAGGGCAAGTGCGCCGGTACTTGCGACGGCAAGTGCAAGGGTAAGGCCGAAGCCGCGTGCAACGGCACCTGCAAGGGCTCGTGCTCGGCCAGCTGCGAGATGAAGGCAGCCGGCGAGTGCAAGGGCACCTGCTCGGGCAAGTGCAGCGTGGAGATGAAGGCCCCCAAGTGCAGCGGCACCGTCAAGCCGCCGGAGATGAGCGCGGAGTGCAAGGCGCACTGCGACGCGCAGGTCAACGGCAAGGCCGAGTGCAAGCCGCCGCAAGTGTTCGTCAAGGTCGAGGGCGCGGCTGACGCCGAGGCCGCGATGAAGCTCAAGGCCGCTTTGACCAAGAACCTGCCGGCCCTGCTGAAGGTGTCGGTCGGTATGAAGGGCAAGCTCGAGGGCGTGCTCGGCAGCGCCGAGACCGCCGTCAAGGGCGCTCAGGCAGCCGTTACCAGCGGCGGCGACGCGGCCCTCAAGGTCGGCGGTTGCTTCGCCTCTTCGCTCGAGGCTCAGGCCAAGGCGAGCGTGTCGATCAACGTGTCGGTCAAGGCCAGCGCTTCGGCGAGTGGCTCGGCCAGCGCGGGCTGATCAGCGCAGAAAGCAAGGCTCAGCGCCTTGCTGAGCAAGGGCGCGATTGTCGGTTGACGATCGCGCCCTTCGCTTTTTGTGATGGGCGTGCGGCTCGACCAATAACTGGTTTTTGGCCGAATAGCGTCGGCGTTGGTCCTGCTGCTAGGCTTCGGCGCTCCGCGTCATGAAGCTCCCGGTTCAGCCTCCTGTCTTGCCCATGCTCGCCAAGCGCGTGAGCGGCATACCCGAGACCGGCGACTTCATTTTCGAGCCCAAGTGGGACGGCTTTCGCACGCTCGTGTTCCGCGATGGCGAGGAGCTCTTGCTGCAGAGCCGCGACGGCAAGCCGATGGGTCGCTACTTTCCCGAGCTAGTCGCCCCGTTGCAAGACCAGCTACCGGAACGCTGCGTGCTCGACGGCGAGGTCGTGATCGCTCGCCAAGGCGTGCTCGACTTCGAGGCGCTGCAGATGCGCCTGCACCCGGCGGCGTCGCGCGTGCGACTGCTGTCCGAGCAGACGCCGGCCTCGATCGTCTTCTTCGATTTGCTCGCGGAGGGGGAGCGAGACTTGACGCAGACGCCCTTCGCCGAGCGGCGCGCGCGGCTGCTGCAGGTACTGGCTCAAGCCGAGCCGCCGCTGTTCGTCACGCCCGCCAGCACGGATCGGGCCGTGGCAATCGACTGGTTTTCTCGCTTCGAGGGCGCTGGTTTCGACGGCGTGATGGCCAAGTCGCCCGGCGGTATTTACGAGCCCAACAAGCGCAGCATGCTCAAGGTGAAGCACGAGCGAGAGTGCGACTGCGTCGTGGCCGGCTTTCGCTGGCACAAAAAGGGCAACAAGGACGCCATCGGCTCACTGCTGCTCGGCTTGTACGACGACGCTGGCCAGCTGCACCACGTCGGCGTGTGCGCGAGCTTCACGGATCAAAAACGCAAAGAGCTGGTCGACTTCTTGGCACCTTACCGCGAGGGCTCGCTCGGAAATCACCCCTGGCAAAGCTGGGCCGAAGCGATGAGCGGCGAAGGCGAAGCTTCGCAACGCAAGCCCGGTTACGGCAGTCGCTGGAGCCAGGGCAAAGACCTGTCGTGGGAGCCGCTGCGGGTCGAGCTCGTGGCCGAGGTGGCCTACGACCACATGCAGGGCGACCGTTTCCGCCACACCGCCCAGTTCCGCCGGTTTCGCTCGGACAAGCCGCCGCGCGATTGCACCTACGCGCAGCTGGAGGTGGTGCCGGCCGCAGAGATCGCGCGGATTTTTGGTTAATTTCCAAAGTCGGGCGGCGTAGTTCCAGCTCGCGCGCGCACGCGCACGCGGACGACGCTACGGCGCCTCGCGCTTGGTTTTTGCCTTCTGCGCCGGACCGTGCTCGGCGCGCCACTCGCGCCACTTTCGCGTGGGGTCGTCGTCGGGGTCGGGCGTTTCCTGCGGCGGCCGCAAGGCTTCAGGCACGTGGCGGAGGTTGACGCGAATGCGCGTCCACGTCGACGACCGGCCACGCATGGCGTCCACCAGCACGTCGTCGACCGCGAGCAGCGCCGTAGCCGCGGGATACTTCGATTTCCAGCGCTCGAGCCCAGCCAGCGCCGCGGCTTTGTCCTGCGAGTTGGCCACGGTGATGAGCGGCATCTTCTCGCGCTTCTCACGCTTCGGCCGCGCCGCAGCGGTCGACTTCTTGGCGCGCGAAGGCGCGACGCGCGGCGCCTCGCCATTGGCCTTTTTGAAATGAGGCGGCCAGGGGGCGTCACCGAGCCCCGAAGCCTCGTCACGCGCCGCCAGCTCCAGCAAGCTCTCGAGCGAGCCGGCGCTCTGTTCCATGTCGGCGTGCGGGTTGCCGCGCTCCGCAAAGCGCGCCGGCACCGTGAGCACGGTGAAGTCGGCAGGCTCGCAGTCGGGCACCTCTTCCCAAGCGAGCGGCGTCGAGACGCGCGCGTCGGGCAGCGGGCGCACCGAATACACGGAGCATGTCGTCCGATCCTTGGCGTTCTGGTTGTAGTCGAGGAACACGCCGTGGCGTTCCTCCTTCCACCACTTGGAGGTCGCCAGCCGTGGCAGCCGCCGCTCGATCTCGCGCGAAAGAGCCAGCGCCGCCCGCCGCACGTCAGCAAACCCCCAGCGCGGCTGGATGCGCACGTAGACGTGCATGCCGCGCGAGCCGCTCGTTTTGGCGTAGCCGCGCAGCCCGTGCTCTTCGAGCAATGCCTTCACGGCGAGCGCCACCGTGCGCACGTCGCTCCAAACCACACCCGGACCCGGATCCAGATCGACGCGCAGCTCGTCCGGGTGCTCCAAGTCACCCGAGCGAACCGGATGCGGGTGCAGCTCGACGCAGCCCAGGTTCACGACCCAAGCCAATGCAGCCGCGTCGTCGACCACCACCTCTTCGGCGGTGCGACCCGACGGGAAGGAGAGCGTGACCGTGCGCACCCAATCGGGATGCTTGTCGGGCGCGCGCTTTTGATAAAAGGGCGCAGCCTCCGCGCCGTTGACGAAGCGCTTCAGTACGATCGGGCGATCGACGATGCCCGACAGCGCGCCGTCGGCAACGCTCAGGTAGTAGCGAACGATGTCGAGCTTGGAGAGCTTGGTTTGGGTCCAGAAGTACGGCTTCTGCGGGTGCGTGACCCGCACCTCACGGCCATTCACCTGCAGGAGCTCGACATCCTCGCTCACACGGAAAGCCTAGCCGACTTGACTTTTTCGGCAAAAAGTGCTGTTTTCTGGCTCGCGGGTCGTTCGAGCCACTTTTGGAGTTCGGCCCATGATTTCAAGAGCCCAGCACAGCTTGGCGCGCCTGGCGTTTTCGTTGGTCGTCAGCAGCGCCCTCGCCTGCGCGCCCGTTTCGCCTCACTCGTCGAAGCTCCCCGACGCGCCAGCAGCTCAGCCAGCGCCGACGCCATCGGCGTCGACCGTCTCGTACATGCCCACCGAGCCGATCGAGCCCATCCATGCTCCGTTCGCGATGGCGTCACTCGAGCGCCCCAAAATCCCAGACGGCGTGTTCGACATCCGTCGCTTCGGCGCCATCGCCGACGGCAAGACCAAAGCCACCGAGGCGTTCCAGCAAGCGATCGCCGAGGCAACGCGCCACGGCGGCGGCACCGTCTTGGTACCAGCCGGCACCTGGCTCACCGGTCCCATCCACCTCGCCAGCAACATCAACCTACACGTGGCCGAAGGCGCCGAGCTGCGCTTCAGCCAAGACTTTGCCGACTACTTGCCGCCCGTGCTCACGCGCTGGGAGGGTCAGGAGATGTACGGCTACTCGCCGCTGATCTACGCGCGCGACTGCCGCAACGTAGCCATCACCGGTAAAGGCAAGCTCGACGGGCAAGGCGCCGCCTGGTGGCCCTGGAAAAAGACGCAGAAAGAAGCCGCCGCCAAGCTCTACGAGCTCGCCAGCAGCGGCGTACCGACCGAGCAACGCGTGCTCGCAACAGTCGGCGGCTTGCGTCCGAGCTTCATCCAAACCGTGAATTGCCAGAACGTGCTGATCGAAGGTGTCACGCTCACGAATGGTCCGTTTTGGACCATTCACCCGGTTTACTCCGAAAACGTGATCGTGCGCCGTGTCACCGTGCAAACGACCGGCCCCAACAATGACGGCTGCGATCCGGACTCGAGCAAGAACGTGCTCATCGAAGACTCGTGGTTCAGCACGGGCGACGACTGCGTCGTGATCAAGTCAGGGCTGAACGAAGATGGCTGGCGCGTCGGCAAGCCGAGCGAAAATATCGTGGTGCGCCGGCTGCACGGTGAAGCAGGTCACGGCGGCGTGGTGGTGGGCAGCGAGATGAGCGGCGGCGTGCGTAATGTCTGGGTGACCGACTCGGAGTTCGTCGGCACCGACCGCGGCCTCCGCATCAAAAGCATGCGCGGGCGAGGTGGCACCGTAGAAAACGTGTTTTACGAACACGTCCGCCACCAAGACATTCGGCTGATGGTAGTCGAGATCACCTCTTTTTATGCGACTTCGACCTTACCGCCCCGTACGGCCACGCCGCCCACGCTGCAAAACATTCACGTCAAAAACATCACGGCCCGCGGAGCAAAACAGGCGATCGACATCGTGGGGCTCCCGGAGCAACCGGTCAGAAATGTGACGTTCGAAGACGTCGACATCGTCGCGGAAAACGGGCTGCGTTGCGTGGACTGCGCGAACGTCAGCTTCAAGTCGACAACGCTCAGCTCTCCTACGGGGGCCAAATTTCCCGCGCAAGATTTCGGCCCCTGAGTCCTTTGAATCAGCAGGATCGAGGTTCGTCTAAGGCGGAATCAACCCTCTAAAGGTTGAAAAAAGTCGCAAGCTGGGCTTTGCTCCCGGTCTTCGGTTTTCTCAGGGGTCTGTCTTAGAAAAAATGCGCTCTCCTCTTTACCTCCTCGGGTTGATTGCCGGTGTGTCGGCGCTGGTGCTGGGTGCTGGGTCGGCGCACGCCGCTGACGCCGGCTTCTCCCTGCAAGCGAACAACTCCGGCGTGAATGCGTCGGGCTCCGCTTCCGGCGGCGGCGACGACTACTGGCGCCAGTTTCGGCCGACGCCGATGGCGCTGGAGCTCGGCATCTACGGCGGCGTGGCGTTGTTCTCCAAAGAGCACAACCTGCAGAACCTGGAGCTGATCGACGTCGCTCCCGCGCAGGGCCACCAAAAGCTGAAGACGGGCCTAGATCTCGGTCTGCGCGCCGGCTTCTACCCGCTGTCGTGGCTCGGCGCCGAAGGCGAGCTCGGTGTCATCCCGACGAAGACGAGCGAGACCAACGACACCGCCACGATCTGGACGTATCGGCTGCACGCCGTTGCGCAGTACCCCGAGTACCGCATCGTGCCGTTCGCGCTCATCGGCCTCGGCGGCATGAACCTGCGCAGCACCGCGAGCGGCCTCGGTAAAGACAGCGATCCGGAGCTGCACTTCGGTGTCGGCGTCAAGTACGCCATCTTGCAGAACCTGTCGGTGCGCTTCGACTTCCGCGACAACTTGATGCAAGAGAACCGCGCCAACCCGACCATCAAAGATGGCGACCTGGTGCAGAACATCGAGCTCTTGCTCGGCCTGTCGTTCACGCTGGGTCGAACCGGCAACGAAGCGCCCCCCCCCAAGGATTCGGACGGCGACGGCTTCCTCGACCCGCAAGACGCCTGCCCGGCGCAGCCTGGCGTCGCGCCGAACGGCTGCCCCGCGGCTCCCCCGCCCCCGCCAGATTCCGACAAAGACGGCATCCCGGACGCGACGGATCCGTGCCCGCAAGAGAAGGAAGACGGCGCCGCGCCCGCGCCGACCGACGGCTGCCCGAACAAGGATTTGGACGCCGACGGCTTCTTGAACGACGTGGACAAATGCCCGAATGAGAAGGGCGTCGCTCCCGATGGTTGCCCCGTGCACGACAAGGACGCCGACGGCATCGCCGACGAAGTCGACAAGTGCCCCGATCAACCGGAGACGAAGAACGGCTTCCAAGACGCCGACGGCTGCCCGGACGAGCTACCCAAAGAGGTCGCTAAATTTGCCGGTGTCATCAAGGGCATTCAGTTCGACTTCGGTAAGGCAACGATCCGCAAAGAGAGCAACAAGGTGCTCGACGACGCGGTCAAGGTGCTCAAGCAGTACGAAGAGCTGCGCATCATGATCAGCGGTCACACCGACAACGTCGGCGACGCCGAGACGAACCTCAAGCTCTCGCAAGACCGCGCCAACTCCGTGAAAGAGTACCTGGTCAGCAAGGGTATCGCCGCCGAGCGTGTAGAGACTCGGGGCGCTGGTCCGAACGAGCCCGTGGCGGACAACGCGACCGACAAGGGTCGCCAAGAGAACCGCCGCATCGAATTCAAGCTGCTGCAGAAGTGAAGGAATTGTGGCTCCGAGCGCTGCTCGGGAGCCTTCTAGAAACCCCGCGGAGGAGTGAACATGCGAAATAAGGTTATCTGGTCTTTTCTTAGTGTGGTGGCCCTGGCCGTAGGCGGCCTCGCCGCAGGTTGCGACAGCGACGCCAAGATCGCGCGCAGCGCCGAGGGCGAGTCCTGCACGAAGACGTCGGACTGCGAAGACAACCTGCGCTGCAAAGCCGCGGTGTGCGTCTCGTCCGGCAGCGACGTGAACAACAACGAAGGCGGCGACGGCAACAGCGCCGCTGGCAACGGCCCAGTGGGACCGACGGCGCCCGTGCTCGGCGGCCCCGGCGAAACGTGCGGCAAGCGCACGGACTGTCAGGACGGCCTGGCCTGCATCAGCGGTCGCTGTACGAGCGAAATGGCCGGCGAAGGCGGCGGCAGCAGCGGCCCGACGCTGGGCGGCATCGGCGAGACCTGCGGTTTGACCTCCGACTGCCAAGACGGTCTGCAGTGCCTGCCGAGCGACGGCGTGCGCATCGACGCCATCGGCTCCAACAGCGTCGGCGTCTGCACGCCGGTCACGAATGGACTCAAGCCAACCGGCAATGCCTGCGGTGCCGAGTGTAGGACGGCGGCCGACTGCTGCGAGCTGCCCGTAGCGGTGCACGTGCCGTACGCAGCCATCAGCACGCCTGGTGTCTCCGGCCCCTACGGCACCGGCGCCAAATCGTGCACCGAGCTGGCCGCGCTGCTGGATGGCGTGAACTGCGCTACCACCGTCGTGCCCGCCGAGAAGGCGCAGTGCTTCGCGCAGACCGCGTATTGCGATTGCGCCAAGAACACCTGGGCATGCAATGAGGCCGGCCGCTGCGAATACACGGCAGCGTGTACGGCCGCCGCCTCCGGTACCTCGACTCCCGGTGGCTGCCCGACTTACACGCGCCTGGGCCTTCCGCACACCGTCACCTGTAACAAGGCCAAAAAGTGCGCGCCCGAAGCCGCGACGGGCTGCAAGGCCGACAAGGACTGCGACGAGACCGTCCTCATCGCCGAGGGCACGGATACCTGTGCCAACGGCAAGTGCACGTGCGATACCGACAGCGGCCTCTGCTATCGCAGCTGCACCGAGGATTTGGACTGCCCTGTTCACTACCTCTGCGACACCAAGGCGTCGCTCTGCCGTGGCGGCCACGAGTGCGATATGGACTCGTTCTGCGTCACTCGCTACGACGACATCAACTCGAAGTGCATCGCCGGAATGTGCCAGAGCTCGTGCGACAACGACTTGGACTGCAACGGCGGACGCCTGACGAATTACACGTCGACCCGCATTTGCAACGCCAACCACCAGTGCGAAGACGCGGGCTGCGCCTCGGACGACGAGTGCCAACCCGTCGGCGGCGTGCGCACCTTCTGCACCAAGGCCGTAACAGGAACTAGCGGCGAAGGCGTCGTCTCCGCCGTGACCGACTGATCCGTTCGGCCCTCAGGAGAACCTCGGCCCACCACGGCACCCGCCGTCGGTGGGCCGAAGTCTATTTTGAGGCGTGATTTTGGGGCCGCTGTCGTAAGGCCCGCGCGTTTTCCTTGTTCCCGGCGGGCACAATGACTATTTCGTGGCGGCTCAAATGGCGAAAAACCTCTCTGACATCGGCCTGGTGGGTCTGGCCGTCATGGGCCAAAACTTGGCCCTCAATATCGCGGATCACGGTTTCAAAATCTCCGTGTACAACCGCACCACCGCGACCACGGATAAGTTCGTGGCCGAGAACCCCGACACGCCCGGTGGGCTGGTCGGCAGCCAGTCGCTCGAAGAGTTCGTCCAATCGCTGGCCAAGCCGCGCAAGATCATCATCCTGGTCAAGGCGGGCGGCCCGACCGATGCGGTGATCGACAGCCTGCTGCCCTTGCTCGACAAGGGCGATATCGTGATCGACGGCGGCAACGCGCTGTGGACCGACACCATCCGCCGCGAGAAGGCGCTCAAAGAAAAGGGCTTCCGCTTCATCGGCTCCGGCGTGTCCGGCGGTGAAGAGGGCGCGCGTTTTGGTCCGTCGCTGATGCCGGGCGGCGATCCGGCGGCCTACAAGCTGCTCGAGCCGATCTGGAACGCGATCGCGGCCAAGGTCGACGCCAAGACGGGCAAGCCGCTGATGGGCGCCTCGCCAGGCAAGCCGATCTCCGGCGGCGTGCCCTGCGCCACGTACATCGGCGAAAACGGCGCTGGCCACTACGTGAAGATGGTGCACAACGGCATCGAGTACGGCGACATGCAGATGATCTGCGAGGCGTACGACTTGCTACGCGGGTTGTCCGGCATGAAGCCGGCCGAGCTGAGCGACGTCTTCAAGAAGTGGAACAAGGGCATCCTCGACAGCTTCTTGATCGAGATCACGGCCGATATTCTCGGCCAAAAAGACCCGGTTTCGAAGAAGCCGTTCGTCGACATCGTGCTCGACGCGGCTGGCCAAAAAGGCACCGGCAAGTGGACGAGCGCCAACGCGCTCGATATGGGCGTGCCCGCTCCGACGGTCGCCGAAGCCGTCTTCTCACGCTGCTTGTCGGCCGTGAAGGAAGAGCGCGTGGCCGCGTCGAAGATCCTCAAGGGTCCGGGCAAGAAGTACAAGGGCAGCAAGAAGGCCTTGGTCGAGGCGGTGATGGACGCCCTGTACTGCTCCAAGATCTGCTCTTACGCGCAAGGCTTCCAGCTGATGCGCGCCGCGCAGGAGGAGTACAAGTGGAAGCTGGACTTCGGTGAGATCGCGCAGATCTGGCGCGGCGGCTGCATCATCCGCGCCAGCTTCTTGCAGAAGATCACCGAGGCCTACGCGCGTGATCCCAAGCTGGCGAACTTGCTGCTCGATCCGTACTTCAACAAGACGGTGAAGAAGGCGCAAAAGAACTGGCGCAAAGCCGTCGCGCTCGGCATCGAGCACGGCATCAGCCTGCCCACGTTCTCGAGCGCGCTCGCCTACTACGACGGCTACCGCACCGCGCGGCTGCCGGCGAACCTGCTGCAAGCGCAGCGCGACTACTTCGGTGCACACACCTACGAGCGCATCGACCAGCCGCGCGGCAAGTTCTTCCACCTAGATTGGCCTGAGAAGACCCGTCCGCAGCTCAGCATTTAACGAGCTCTTCACCACTACGAGGCTGCGGGCGCCTCTTCTCGATCGAAAGAGGCCCCGCTATGTCTCGTGTTTTCTCGTTTTTTCTGCTGCTGGCCGGCTGCGCCACGAGCGCTCCGGCCGCGAGCATTCCCGCCGCCAGCGCGCCAGCACCACAGGCGTCCGCGCCGCCGCCGGTACGCGCGGAAGCGAAACCAGCCTTTCGCTGCACCGAGGTGATCGGTCTCACCATCACCGCCGAATGGTACGCCGCCGGTTTCGAGCAGCTCGTCGACGACGCGCGTTTTCAAGCTCGCACGCGCCCCCACACGTTCGTAGACCAATGGGCAGACCCAGCTCACGAAGCCTGGGCTGAACCCGTCACGTCACCGTGCGCCGAGCAGCCCGAGAATCCCGACAGGGTCGTGCTCTTTGCCGCCAATTGGAAGCTCACGACACCTGCCGAGTGGGAGACGGTTCTGAGCCAAGCCGTGAGCACGCTACGGACCCGCTACCCGGCGCTCCGCGATCTGGAGCTGTACACAGTGCTCCGCGGCCCTCAAAACCAAAGCTGCGGCGATCCGAAGAGCATCGTCGAGCCGATGATCGACGATGCCATCACCCGCGTGGCAGCGAAGGCTCCGGACCTCGTGCACGCGGCACCACGCCTGGAGGCGCCGGATTGTACCGTCTTCGAGAAGGGCGGCCCGCATTTCACCGAGGCGGGACGCGGCGTCGTCGCCAAGCTGATGGCAGAGGCGCTGCGCTGACGAATCGCGCTAATCGAACAGCGGCTTGAAGCCGCCGAAAATCATGCGCTCACCGTCGAAAGGCCAGCTCGAAGGCTCGCTCTTCATGCGTGGGTCTTCCATCACCTTCTTGTTCACCTCGTCGCGGTGCTCGCGCGACTTGTAGACGATCCACGAAAACGCGACCGTCTCGTCGTCTTTGAGCTGCACGCTTTGGGGAAAGCTGGTGAGCTTGCCAGGCTTCACGTCGTCCGCGATGTACTCCTGATAGTCGAGCGCGCCGTGTTCGCGCCAGACGCGCTGACCCAGCCGTGCGAATTCCTTGTAGGCCTCGATTTTACCCTTGGGGATGGGTACGACGAATCCGTCCACGTACATGGCTGACTCCTTTCGTTACCCCACGCGTTTAAGTCGGCGCGTGCAACCGTCAAGCGTGACAGAGCGTACCGCGCCGGAATGTCCCGCTTTCGTATCGTCACCACAGCTGATGCACGAACGGCTTCACGTCGCTGTCGTAAAGAGCGCTGAGCGCTCTTACCAGGGCCGGGTCGAGCGGCCCTGCCTCGCTCGCCTTCACGTTCTGCTCCACCTGTTCTGGTCGGCGCGCGCCGGGAATGGAGCAGGTTACGGCTGGGAAAGATGCGATGAAACGCAGGGCAAGCTCCGGCAGGCTCATGCCGGACGGCAACAAGGCGCGCAGCTTCTCGACCACGCCCAGGCTTTTTTCGTAGTCGAACCCGGAAAAGGTCTCACCCTTGCTAAACGCCGCACCCTCGCGGTTGAAGCTCCGGTGATCATCGGACTCGAATTGCGTGCTCTTCGTCAGCTTGCCGGTGAGCATGCCGGACGATAGCGGCAGGCGCGCCAGAATACCGACCTTGCGCTCTTCAGCGCGCGGAAACAACAGCTCGGCCGGCCGCTGGCGCAAGATATTGAACACGATCTGCAGGGATTGCACGCCCGTATACTCCAGCGCTTTCAACCCTTCCTCCGCGCGCTCCACACTCGCCCCGTAGAAGCGCAGCTTGCCGGCCTTGACCAAGTCGTCGAGCACCCCGAACACCTCGGGCATGTAAAATACGTCCGTCGGCGGGCAGTGCAGTTGCACGAGGTCGAGCGCGGAAACACCGAGGTTCTTGAGGCAACGCTCGACATAGCCGGTGAGATTTTCGCGCGTGTAACTCTGCGGAGTATGCGGGCTCGAGCGCCGACCGATTTTGGTCGCGACCCAGAACGGCTCACGGCGCTCTTTGCGGAGGCGCGCGAGCAGCCGTTCGCTGTGGCCATCCCCGTAGACATCGGCCGTGTCGAAGAAGTTCACGCCCAGGTCGAGCGCGCGGTGCAGCGTGCGCATCGACTCCGAATCGTCGACTGCGCCCCAGGTACCGCCGATGGCCCACGCGCCGAAGCTGATGCTGGAGACGTCGAATCCGGTGCGCCCGAGCGGCTTGTACCTCATGCCGGGACTCATATCAGGGCGCTGGGCCGCATGCTATGAGAGCGGTGCTCTGTCTGCCCCCGCCCACGTCGTCGTCGAAGCCCCTGTCGAGCCGGTCACGAACCTGCCACGCGCCGCGGCATTCATGGTGTTGGCAGCATTCTTGTTCGCCGTCATGAGCGTGATGGTCAAGCTCCTTTCCCATGAGCTGCCGAACGCCATGGTGGTGTTCTTGCGCAGCGTGCTGAGCCTGCTCGTGCTCGCCCCCATTCTGCTGAGGCGCGGCCTCGCGCAGCTAAAAACGAGCCGTCCCCGCGAGCACGTGCTGCGCGGCACGCTCGGCATGGCGGCTATGTACTGCTTCTTCTTCGTGATCGCCAAGCTGGGTCTGGCGGAGGCGCTGCTGCTCAATTACTCGCTGCCGCTGTTCATTCCGTTGGTCGAGCGGGTCTGGCTCGGTGAGCCCATCCCACCCGGCATCTGGAAGCCCATCGCGCTGGGCATGCTCGGACTGGTGCTCATCCTGAAACCCGGCCTGGCGTTGTTTCAACCCGTGGCGATGATCGGGGTGCTGGGCGCGTTGATGGCCGCCACGGCGCAAGTAGGCATCCGACGCCTCACGCTCACCGAGTCGGTTTCGACCATCGTCTTTTACTTCGCGGTGTCATCCACGCTGATCGGCTTGGGTCCGGCGCTGTACCACTGGGTGACTCCCAGCGTCGCGGCCGTGCCCTGGGTCGTCACCATGGTGCTCGCGGGAACGGTGGCGCAGTTGGTGATGACTCGCGCCTACCAGCTCGCTCCCGCAGCCGAGGTGGGGCCGTTCATCTACGGATCCGTGGCCTTTGCGGCGCTATTCGATTGGCTGATTTTCTCGCGACATCCCGACGGTTTGAGCTCGCTCGGCACCGCGTTGGTGATCGTGGCAGGCGTGCTCGCGTTGCGCGGCCGTACGCGCGCGCGCCCCCGCCACCCCAGTGTGACCTGAGCGTTCACCCACACCTTGGCGGGTTCTCGCCGCGTGCGTCAGCCGCGCACGTCAGGGTGAAGCGCAGCTGAGTTGCGAGACGCTCTGCAAAAGATCTTACGTTCGGAAGAACTCTTTTGGACGGCGAATGCGCAGACGGCGAGATGGCCTATCGGCAGTCCGCCCGCTACGGGGTGGCATCCACCGGACTCATTGTCGAAACGTTCGGGGGGGCAGCATCCGAGCGATGTGTGCAGACGCGGTTCGAGCCGACGACGCCGTGCCCGGCGGCCCGGTGAGCACGTCCGACGTCATCATCAAAGACCTGGGCCAGTGCCGCTACCCCTCACCTGCTGAGGCGCACCTGGGCGAGGGCGCGATGCATTTCGTGGGCGAAGCCGACAAGGTGCTGGTCGACGATCGCCTGTCTCAGCTGCCCAGCGGGCCTTCCGTGCCGCTGCCCGCCTTCGAGCTCGCCGGTCCGCGCAATCGTGTGTTCTTCGACCCCGCCAAGGCGCGAGCCGGTATCGTGACGTGCGGTGGGCTCTGTCCAGGTCTGAACAACGTGATTCGCGGCCTGGTGCTGGAGCTGTGGTTCGGCTACGGGGTCAAGCGCATCACCGGCTTTCGCTACGGCTATGAAGGCGCGATCGCCCGCGGCCGCACGCCCGAAACACTGACGCCCGACGCCGTTTCGCGCATCCACCATCAGGGCGGCACGATTCTGGGGTCCTCACGCGGCAGCCAAGACCCGGTGAGCGTCGTCGATTCGCTCGAGGCGCTGGGCATCGACATGCTGTTCGTGATCGGCGGCGACGGCACGATCCGCGGCGCCATGAAAATCGTCGCCGAGATCGAGCGCCGCGGACTCGCGATCGGCGTCGTGGGCGTGCCCAAGACCATCGACAACGACATCCACTTCATCGATCGCAGCTTCGGCTTCGAGAGCGCCTACGCCGCCGCGGTCGAGGTCATCCGCGCCGCCCGCGTCGAAGCTACCGGGGCACGTGACGGCATCGGCCTGGTCAAGCTGATGGGTCGCCACTCCGGTTTCGTGGCGTGCAACGCCGCACTCGCCTCGACCGACGTCGACCTCGTGCTCATTCCGGAAGTGCCGACGACACTCGAAGGCGACGGCGGCGTCTTCGAGTACCTCGGGCGCGTGCTGGATCGCCAGGGCCACGCCGTCATCGTCGTGGCCGAAGGCGCCGCGCAAGATCTGCTGAGCGGGGAGCAGGGCTCGGACAAGAGCGGCAACGTCAAGCTCGGCGACGTGGGCGTGTACCTGCGCGAGCGCATCGCGCGCCATTTCAAAGACGAATCGCGCGACGTCACGCTGAAGTACATCGACCCGAGCTACGCCATTCGCAGCGTACCGGCTTCCCCATCCGACAGCGTATACTGCTGGAATATGGCCAGAAATGCCGTCCACGCGGCGATGGCCGGCAACACCGAGATGCTGATTGGCCGCTGGCACGGGCGCTTCGTCCACGTACCGATGCGGCTCGCCACGCGCAGCCGGAAGCTCGTCGGGCCGGGCGATGACCTGTGGACGAGCGTGATCGAAGCTACGGGCCAGCCCAGGCAGTTTCAATGAGCGGCACCGTCTCCGCCTCGACATCGCTGCGCTTGCCGTGGCTGGTGCGCTACTTGAGCGAGCTCACGACTCCGCGGCTCGTATTGTGGTGCTACCTGATTTGGTACGGCTTCGTGTTGGTGCGCTACTTCGATCCCAGCCTCCGCTTGTGGCTGAGCTCGCTGGGTATCAGCGCCATCATCGGCACGGGTTTGTACCTGAGCACCGCGCACGGCGGGCGCGTCCGCACCAAGCTCGAGACGTGGCAAGTCGTGCGCCTGTACATGATGCCATTCTGTGTCTCGAGCTTTGCGGCGCTGATCAAAGGTCGCGGCTTCCTGCTGGTGTTCGACGCCTCGCTTTTGGCCAACGCGGCGGCAGGGGCGGGCTGCGCGGCCTTCGTGGCCTTAGCGCTGGCCTGTCGCAAGGCGCGCGCCGCGCTCAGTCCTTGAGGTTGGCGCAGCGGCGAAAACCCGCGACTTCCGAAGCCTGCATCCAAAGTGGCCGCTACGCCGAGCGTTTCGCAGCGCGCGTGACCGAAGCGATTTCCTTCAGCGCGCTGGCCGGCACGCTCTCGCCCTCCATCCACGCCACCAGCGCCGGCTGCCACCCCTTGCTCCAGCCCGGTACCAGGCGCTCTCGCAAAAAGGCGGCAAAAAGCCTATCCAACAGACCGGTCAGGCGTGCGATCAGGGCCGTGCGCTCGAGAAAGGCATCGTCACCCTCCTCTTTGAGCAGCGCCGGAATCGCCCCGCCGCCGAGCAGAAAGCGCGTCGCATTGAAGTCGAAGCCGAAATCTTGCTCCTTGAGCCGCAGCACGACGCGCGCCGCCACCGGCATCTTCATGTTGCGAACGGCTTCGCGCGCCTCCGTGCTGGCAGAGGGCTGCGCACCGCGGACGGCCACTCGCTCCCCGCGATCCAGCACATGCTCGAGCGTGAGCTTGCGGTCGAGCCACACTTCGCCCTCGCCCTCTTCGCCCAGCGCTACGGGCTCATTCATGAGCTCCTGGCGGAGCCAGATCCAGAGCAGCAGCTCCGCGCCGAGAAAACGCGTCGACTCGATGCGCTCTATCAGCGCGTCCTTTTCTTCTTGCTCGTCTTCGTCGTCGCTCTCTTGCGCACGTCGCGCGGCACGGCCCTTGGCGGTCTCGACCTCGGCGCTGGCTGGCGGTTCCTTGCCTTCCTTGGTCTTGCGCCCCTCGGCGAAGCTGAGCGGCTCTACCTTGTCGAAAGCCTTCTGCAACGGCGGTGACAACTGTGCGCGCCCCGCGGCCGCGTAAGGGCTGTCGACCTCCAGCTCTAGCCCAAATGTTTTGGTGAAGAGCGCCGTAAATTCGTCCGTTGTGCGCGCTCCGTGCGTGAACAAGAGCACGGTGCCCGCGTCCAGATCCCACAGCACGTCGAACGCGCGCGACGTGGGTAGGATCTTCTTGCGCAAGCGGCCGATCACACGCAGCTTGATGTCCTCTTTTTCCGCGCGGGTCAGCTTTTCGCGGCCAGCGCGCGACAGCATGCGCTGCTGCTCGTCAGCCACCTGGGAGCGCAGCAGCACTCCCGGGATTTTCCATTTGTCGACGCGAAAGCCGAGCTGCACGAAGCGGTCGTAAAAAATGCGATCCGCCTGAAAGTCGAGATCGAAGGGCCGCTCTATCACGCACCAGCCGACCGCCTCCGACGCTTCGTCGTCCGGAGCCAGCGGTGTGAACTTGCGGAGCCTCACCGCGTCCAAGTACTTCTTGCGCAGATCTTTCGGCGGCTTGCCCTTGACGAACAACCGCGTGAACGTCAGCGCTCCACGAATCGCACCCACTTCGACCTTCCTTCCGACTCTCGTTTTCGAAAACTCTCAGGCGCCGCCCTTCATGCGACGCACGTGATCGGTCCACAAACGCGCCTTCACCCAGGCCACGCCTTCTGCCTCGGTACCGACCACGGTGTGCTGGGTGGGCATGGGCTGGAGCATGAGCACGCCGCGTAGCACGCCGCGCATGAGCGGGCTCGGCAACGCGAACGCCACTCCCACCACGCGCCGCTCGATCAGCTGAGCATGCTCCTTCATGAACGTGGCCTGCATGCGCACCTGGCGCGGCGGTGTCATCGGCAGCCCTGGCGCCGTCACGAACACGGCGCCGAAGCGATGCTCTTGCAGCAGGATCTGCGTGTAGTCGGTGACGTATCGAGCAAACTCTTGGTCGCTCGCTGCGCTATGGAAGCGCACCACCATCAGCAGGGGCTGGGTGCGGTCTATTTCGATGGCAGGAGGCATGGCGGAGCGGGGCAAGCGAGCGGGGCGAGGCCCGCGGCACGAGACCGAGAAAACTGATCGGCCTCAGAGCCTTCGCGCTACGCGCCTGCGGAGGCAAGCGCTGATTTTACAACTGGATGCGCGTCGGGGTTTTCGCGCTTCCCGCGATTGAGACTTGGGGCTCGCGGAACTAGTCTTGACGCATGGGACTGTACCTGGGCCTCGACTCCAGCACGCAAAGCCTCTCGGCCCTGATCATCGACACCGACAGCGGCCGTGTGGTGGTCGACGAGAGCGTCAACTTCGGAAAGGCGCTGCCGCAGTACGGCTCCCCGAGCGGCTTTTTGCCGCACGAAGATCCCCAACTCAAGCACGCCGACCCCCTGATGTGGGTCGAAGCGCTGGACCTACTGCTCGGCCAGCTCAAGGCCAAAGGCGTGGACTTTTCGGCGATCGCCGGCATCAGCGGAGCCGGGCAACAGCACGGCTCTGTCTACCTCGCGCAAAAGCTCGACAGCATCCCAGCCTGGGACACGTCGCGAGATTTGGCGCCACAAGTGCGTCCGCTGCTCAGCCGCCCGACGGCGCCGATCTGGATGGACAGCTCCACCAGCGCGGAATGCCGCGAGATCGCGGCGGCCGTGGGCGGAGACGCGCGAGTCGTCGCGCTGACCGGCTCGCGCGCCATCGAGCGCTTCACGGGCGCGCAGATCCGCGCCTTCGCGAAGCGAGACGCCGCCGCCTACGGCCGCACGCGCGAGATCCACCTGGTGAGCTCGTTCATGGCGTCACTGCTCATCGGCAAGTGCGCGCCGATCGACCAGGGCGACGGCGCCGGCATGAACTTGCTCGAGCTCGCGACGGGTGCCTGGAGCCCTGCGCTCGTGCAAGCCACCGCAGAAGGCCTGAGCGATAAGCTACCGCCGGTGGTCGCTTCTCGCACCGTCGTCGGCGAGGTCGCGGACTATTTCGTGCAGCGCTATGGCTTCAAGCGCGGCACGCCGGTCCTCGCGTTCACGGGTGACAATCCCTCGAGCTTGGTCGGCATGGGCGCCACCGAGCCGGGCACGGCGGTCATCAGCATGGGCACGAGCGACACCGTGTTCGCGGCCATGCGCGAGCCGCGCACGGACCCGCGCGGCTTCGGTCACGTCTTCGGCAATCCGGCCGGGGGTTTCATGTGCCTCATCTGCTTCGCCAACGGCTCGCTGGCGCGAGAGAAGGTGGCCGAGAAGGTCGGGCTGTCGTGGCCGGCGTTCGAGCGCGCCATCTTGGAAGAAACGCAGCCAGGTAACCAAGGCAACCTACTCCTGCCGTTTTTCATCCCCGAGATGACGCCGAAGCTCCTCACGCCCCAGGTGGAACTTTTTGGCTCAGAACGATTCCGCGCCTGGCAAGAGCCCGCGGCTCTGGCGCGCGCCATCGTAGAAGCCCAAGCTCTCAGCATGCAGCGGCACTCGGACTGGATTGGCGAGCGCCCGCGAATCATTCGCGTCACTGGCGGTGCCTCCAAGAACCGCGGTATTCGTCAGGTGTTGGCAGACGTGTTCGGCGCCGAGATCCGCGGCCTCGCGGTCGGCAACTCTTCCGGTCTCGGCGGCGCGCTGCGCGCGGCGGAGGCGGTCGGCAAGGTTGGGTTCAGCACGCTCTACGAACAGTTTGCAGCCACCGATCCGAGCCAGAGCACCTCGCCCAGCGCCGGTGCCACCGAACGCTACGGCGAGCTGCGCTCTCGTTTGATCGAGCGGCTCGCCGCTCTAGGCGCCTGATGCAGCCCGACCTGCTCGAGCCCACGCCCCGGCTGCGCCTCGACGCACGACTCTTTTCCGAAACGCTCACGTTCGCCTTCGCTACCGGCACCACGCCGGAAGCGTTCGAACGCGTGCTCAAGAGCTACGCAGCCGGTAAGTCCAGCTTCGATCCCGAGCTGTTTGCGCGGGACCTCTTCGTCAAAGAGCTCGTCACGCGCTGCTTGTGCCACAGCACAGAAGCGCGCGACCGTTACCCGCTGCTGCAGCGACCGCTACTGGCGCTGCTCACCCACCCTTCGCAAGACGCCGCCACGCTCGACTTTCGGCACCAGGTGCTCGAGGCGCTGACGGGCTCGGCCGAGCTACGCCGCTCTCTCGAGCAGGGCCGCAGCGAAATTCGCTACCTCTTCGATCTATTCCAGTCGAGCGAACGGGCACGCCATGGCGGCGCGGTGCTGCGCCGGCTCGACATCTTGCGCGCCTTCAAGGGCGTGCTCGAAAAGCTCGCGCGCGGCTTCGAAGGCGCTCCGGCGCCGCTCGCGCGCATTCATGGCTTCGTGCGCAGCGTGCAGGATTCGGAGGCCTGGGCCCACCTCGAGAGCTTGCTCGACTACGAAGGCAACCTGGCCACCGTCGACTTGCAGGTCCGGCTCGGCCACGACGGCGAGATTCGCAGCTTTGCCATCCAGCGCGTCGCCGAGAATCAACAGAATCCATGGTATGCCTCGCCCTGGCGTCGCTTCTTCGCGCGACTTTCGTTGCTCTTTCGCGGCCTGCACGTCAGGAGCTCGGAGCTCTTGGGCCGCCTCGTCGAGAACGTGTTCGACGAGCTGAGCGAAGTGTGGCTCGAGCTGTACCAGCTGCTGCTCGACATCGAGGTGTACACGGCGGCGTTGCGCTTTCGTGCCCTGGCCGAGAGCAAAGGCCTCGCGGTGTGTCTGCCCGAGCTGCTCCCCGCCGAAGCAGCCGACGGCGCGGCACCACGCTCGCGCTGCGAGCGCTTGTTCAATCCGTTCCTGCTGCTCGAGACCAGCCCGCCGGTACCGTGCGACATCGCGCATGGCGGCTCGGACATCACCATCATCACTGGCCCTAATTCCGGCGGAAAAACCCGGCTTTTACAGGCCGTCGGGCTGTGCCAGCTCCTGGCGCAAAGCGGTCTTTTCGTACCCGCCGCCCAGGCGCGCCTGCAGCTGCGCAGCGGCATATTCGTCTCGCTCGTGCAGCAGGCCGAGCCGGATCAGAGCGAGGGCCGACTGGGCACGGAGCTCTTGCGCATTCGCAAGCTGTTCGAGAGCTTGCCGCGTGGCGGTCTCGCCATTTTGGACGAGCTGTGCTCGGGCACGAACCCGACCGAAGGCGAAGAGATCTTCCAGCTCTTGATCGAGCTGCTGGGCGAGCTATCGCCCGTGGCGTTCATCAGCACCCATTTTTTGGGCCTGGCAGCGCGTCTCGAGCAAGAGCGCCCGGTCGATCTGAACTTCTTGGAGGTGGAGCTCGGCCCAAACGGCAAGGCCACGTACCGCTTCGTGCCCGGCGTCGCCAAGACCTCGCTCGCGCACGGAGTCGCCGAGCGCCTGGGTGTCACCCGCGAAAGCTTGCGCGCGCTGCTCGACAGCCGCCGGGCGGAGCTGGCCGCACCGCGCGGTAGCGAGCCCGACAGCGCGCCCACGCAGGTCGCATCAGGCTTGAGCTCCAAGAGCGAGCCGGCTTCGTAGCTCGCTCAGCACCTCGGCCGTCTTGCTACAACCGCTGCGGGTGGCCCCGACCTCGCGCACTTTCAGCAGCATTTCCAGGGTTTGTATGCCGCCGGCGGCTTTGATCTGCACGTGCGCCGGCGAATGCTTGCGCATCAAGATCAAGTCTTCGATCGTAGCTCCGGCACTGCCGAAGCCGGTCGAGGTTTTGACCCAATCCACCGAAAGCTCACCACAGATCTCGCACAGGCGAACCTTGTGCGGGTCACTCAGGTAGCAATTCTCGAAGATGACCTTCAGCTTCTGACCGCGGGCGTGCGTCGGCTGCAGCACCGCCAAGATGTCCGTCCGAACGGCGTCCCAATCTCCGCTCAAGACCTGGCTGATGTTGACGACCATGTCCAGCTCACGCGCCCCGTCGTTCAAAGCTTGCTCGGCCTCCAGCTGCTTCACGCGCGAGCTGTGGCCGCCATGCGGAAAGCCAATGGTCGTGCTCGGCAAAACATCGCTGCCGTGCAAGATCTCGCTCGCGCGCGCCAGGTAGTACGGCATGATGCAAACGCTGGCCACGTCGTACTCGAGCGCCACGCGGCAGCCGGCCTCCAGCTCCTCGCGCGTCATCGTGGGCTTCAGCAGCGAGTGGTCGATCATCTTGGACAGCTCGCGGTAGCTCGGCATCTGCATACCGGGAGCGTGCCCACAAAACGCCGCGAGCGGCAGCCCGGATCGCTCCGGCGCCACCGCTCGCTGCTGTTTTTGGGGTTTTGGCTAACTCAGGCCACTTCGCTCGAGTGGTAACCGCGTTCGCCGTGGTCGCTGAGGTCGAGACCGGTGACCTCGTCTTCCTCGCTGGGGCGCAGGCCGATGGTAGCCTTGAGCGCATAGCCGAGGATGCAGGTGGCGACGACGGCCATCGTGATCGTGAGGCCCATGGCTTTGAGCTGCTCGAGCCACAGTGTGTGGCCGACGATCGGCTTCATCCAGTCGCTGGCGAGGTTCGCGTTCACGTCTGCCGTGGCGAAGATGCCGACGAGCAGCGAGCCCATGGTGCCGCCGATGGCGTGGACGCCGAAGGTGTCCAAGGCGTCGTCGTAGCCGAGCGCGCTCTTCAGCTTGGTGCAGGCGAAGAACGGAACGATACCAGCCAATACGCCGATGATGACGGCGCCCGAGGCGGTGACGAAGCCAGCGCACGGCGTGATGACGACGAGGCCGCCGACCGCGCCCGAGCAGAAGCCGAGCACCGAGGGCTTGCCACGCGAGATCCACTCAGCCGCCGGCCAGGCCGCGCAGGCAACCGCGGTGGCGAGGGTGGTGGTGAGAAACGCTTGCGAAGCGATGCCGTCCGCAGCGACCGCGCTGCCGGCGTTGAAGCCGTACCAGCCGACCCACAGCATGCCGGTACCGATCATGGTCAAAACCATGCTGTGTGGCGCGAAGTTCTCTTTGCCGAAGCCCTTGCGCTTGCCGACGATGAGGGCGAGCACGAGCGCCGACCAGCCCGAGGACATGTGCACCACGGTGCCGCCCGCGAAGTCGATGGCCTTGATGCCGGCGTCCTTGTTCCACACGCCGTTCATGAAACCGTCGATGCCCCAGACCATGTGGGCGAGCGGGAAGTACACCAGGAACATCCAGCCGACCATGAACAGCATCAACGCGCTGAATTTCATGCGCTCGGCGATGGCACCGACGATGAGCGCCGGGGTGATGATGGCGAACATCAACTGGTACATCGACCAGATGTTGTGCGAAACCCACGCGGCGTAGTCGGTGTTGGGCGTGCTCAGCACGTCTTTCAACATCGCAAAGTGCGTACCGCCGAGAAACGGCGAGCCGTGGTCGAACGCGAAGCTGTAACCGACAGCCCACCACAAGATGGTGACGACACCAGCCAAGCCGAGACACTGCGCCATCACGCTCAGGACGTTCTTGCTGCGCACGAGGCCGCCATAGAAGAGCGCCAGACCCGGCAGGGTCATGAAGAGCACGAGCGCCGCGGACACCATGATCCAGGCGTTGTGGCCAGGGCCGGGGCCCGGGACATTAGAGGTGCGGTCCTTACCAGAGGCGTCCTTCGCGACGCGGGCGCCGTTGTTCATGTACGCCTCGAGATCCGCGATGCGGTCCTGCAGGGCGGCCACGTCTACGGCGGGGGCGGCAGCAGCGGCGGGGGCGGCAGCAGCAGCGGCCGGAGCGGCCGTCGGGGCTTCGTCGGCCCAGGCGACGCTGGCGGGCCAGAGCGCCAGGATAGAGAGGATGACTAGCAGCAACCGTTTGGACATCTTGGGTACCTCTGAGAAGCGCGCCGTCGGTCCGGCGCAGACTGGTCTTTTGAACAAACCAGCGGGTTTCAAGCCCACCGGCTCCTGAGTGACCCTTTCTTAACTTGGCCCGTTTTTCATGAATGTTTCGTCAAGCTGTCGAAAAGGGATTTTAATGAAAAGCAATCAGCCTCCCCATCGATTGGAAACATTCGCGAAACCTCAGATTACCAATCTAGAAAAGATCGAGCGCTTCCGGCCCCACATCGGAAGCGATGTAGCCAAGCGGAAACAATCGAGGTCGCGATGACGCCGCGAATAACTCCGTTGGGTTTCGTACTCATCAGCAAGCCTTGATGAGTATCAATCAGTTTGGACCAACGTCCGTGATGCGAAACCAGAGCGAGCGAGCTGTCCCACATTGGCGACAACGAAGGCGCGTCTCACGCAAACGCACACCCGCGATCGTCACTGCGACGTGCTCGAGCACCTCGTGCCGACCTGCACAGCGCGGGCACGGCACGGACTCGGCGTGAGCTTCGACGACGGCCGAGCTCACGACCAACAGCGGTCGCTCGGGTGAGCCGCCGGCTTCGAGCGCGAACAGCCGCTCGCGGGCCGCTTGAAGCTTGGCCAGCGCGCGCTCTTGCTCGCGCTTGCTGGCTCGCGGTCGAGGCTTTTTGGCCATGTCTTTCAGCCGTTCAGAATAGCAGGTCGCGCGCGCGTCGTGAGCGGCTTAGCCTGGTGGGCATGCCGGATCGCGATTTGAAGGTGAGCCAAGCGAGGCTGTGGTCGTTGATCGAGGAGCGCTGCCAGCCCGGGGCGAACGTCGCCGAGATCGACGCCCGAGTTTGGGATCTCTTCGGTGAGCGGTGGGCGATCATGTTCACGGATCTTTCTGGCTTCTCGCGACGCGTAGCCGAGTTCGGCATCTTGCATTTTCTGCAGATCATCCACGAGCAGCGCAAGATCCTGCTGCCGATCGTGGAGCGCCACGACGGGCTCTTGATCAAGGAGGAGGGCGATAGTCTGCTGATCCTCTTCAGGCGTGTGGAGCGGGCACTGGATTGCGGCATTGCGATGCAGCGTGCTTGTGGACTGGTCAACGAACGCCGCAAGCCGGAGGAACAAATCCTGCTCTGCCTCGGCATCGGCTGGGGCGACATTTTGCGTATCGCCGACCAAGATGCCTGGGGCCGCGAGGTGAACACCGCCAGCAAGCTCGGCGAGGATACCGCCAAAGCCGGCGAGATCTTGCTCAGCGCCGCAGCGCACGAAGCGCTCGCCAAGCGCCCGGACGTAAGCTTCGAGAGCATCGGCAGCACGTCGCTCGGCCCCGAGCAGAACTTTCGTGTGCAGTATCGCTGAACGCCAAAGCTACGGCTTCTCGCAGTAGCCCTGCGAGCACGTCTCGGCGACGCCGCAATCGCCTTGCACCTTGCAGGCCTTGCAATCGGTTGCGCCCGTCGCCTTTTTTTCGAACAAGCACGAGCACGGTTGCGCGGGCTTGCTGGCCGTGATGGCACCGCCGTCCGCGTTGCGAGAAACGCGCATGGCGCACTCCGGAATGAGGCCGCTCTGGGCGTACACGTCAATCAGGCTCACGCCGTTCGGCAGCGCTTTGCTACCCGACAGGTAGCCGACCATATCGACCAACTGGCTGCGAATCGCGGCGTTCTGTGCGTCGCCGGCGGCGTTGACCTTGTACAAGAGGTGCAGCGGTCCCCAGATGGGATAGTGACCGTCGCGCACGTTACGCTTGTCTTTGGCGGTGTCGCTCGAGTCGGGTGTAACCGCGCAGGCCTGGTGTGTGTCTTGGTAGGCGAGCACGCGGATCTGCGCGCGCAGGTTGCGCGAGTCGACATAGTCGGCGCCGATGATGCCGAGGGTGGCGTCGGCGCCGGCCTGGGTCGCGGTGGCGCCCTGCAGCGCGCTCGCGACGTCATCGCTGCTCTTGTTGCCCTTGCCCTTCCATCTGCCGGGTGGCACGCCGATGGCCGCGGCGAGCATGGCCTGCGTGCCGGAGCTGGAGCTGCGCTGCAGCAGCGTCGTCTCGTCGTTCCAGATCGGCTGTTTGCCGCTCTCGTCCAGCACCTGGCCATCCTTGCCGAGCCCGAACACTAGGTACGCCGCCTGCTGGCTGATTTCGTGGTACTTCGAGTTGCCCGGCACCGCGAAGGTCATGGTCTGAATCGGGCCGTGCGCGTCGCGAATTTTGAGGGACTCCAGGTTCGTCAGCTCGAAACCGGGGCAGCTCGGCGCGAATACGTCCGAAATGCCGAGATCGGCGCTCACACCCTCTGCGGCCAAGTCGCATGCCTTGCCGCTGCTGGAGCTGGATTCCCAGTAGGTGGCGGAAGCCGGCAGCGGCGCCGCACCCGTGCGCATCAGGGTGCCGTTGACGATGGCGTCGACACCAACACACGAGCCGCTCGCAAGGTAGACGACGAACACCTTCTGCAGCGACATCTGCTGCGCTATCTGTTGCAAGAAGGGCTTGGCCGCGGTCGACCCGGTGACGTAGATGACCGTGCCGTCGTTCGAGAGGCTCTCGCACGCGAAGCCGACACCCCCGCTACCAGCGCTCCCCGCGCTGCCAGCGCCACCGCCCGAACCGCCGGTGCCACCACTGCTGGTGCCACCACTGCCGCCACCAGCCGGCGCGGGAAGGTCCGGCAGCTTGTCGTTTTTGACCAGCGGCAAGCGCACCGCGTTATCGAAGTGCACGCAGGTCGCGCCCGTGCAGGAGTTCTCCAGCGTGATGATGTCTTTGGCCTCGCATGCGTAGCAGCCGAGACCATCGAAGCCGCTCTCGTCGACGCAACCTGCACCACCCTCCGCCGTGCCGCCCATGCCAGAGTCGGGCGGCTCACCGGCCATTTGCGAGCCGGCGAGGCCCGCCGAGCCGGCTGCTCCGCCGGACGTCGTGCCGCCCGCATCTCTTCCAGCGTCGTTAGTGGCGGTTTCGCCGGACGAGCCCGAGCTGCCGCCACCGCTGACCACGCCGAACGTGTCTGCACCATTTTCGAGCCGGGTGCAGCAAAGGGCGAAAGCCCCGAGGGTGACGAGCCACAACCAATGACGAGCCTTCACGCGCGCAAGCATCGTGGGTCCTGTAACAGAGCGCTCGCGCTTACCAAACTGGGCGGCGGTGGGTTCGCAACAATGTCGCTGCCGTGACACGGCGTGGCCACGTCTATGACAGATACGTGATCGGCTGCGAGACCGAACGTGAGAGGCGACACGAGAATGTTGCGCGCTTCTCTCGCGTGCGATGGCAGAAGTGCCGCAACGAGGCTCTATGCTTCGTGTCCCTTTTTCGGAGCGCTCCGCGCGCCCCCTACCAGCCATGACGCAACCCATCCCGCTGTCGGAGCTCGCTCTCGCGCCCGAGTCGCGCACCAAACCCATCTCGGGGCGAGGACTTCGCCTGCTCTGCCGCCTTGGTCAAGGCGGCATGGCAGAGGTTCACCTGGCGAACGCCGCGCCTTTCGGCGCGCCGCCCAGCTTGGTCGTCGTCAAGCGCATGCACCAGCAGCACGTGGACGACCCAGCCACCGTGCGCATGTTTTTGGACGAAGCCCGACTGGCGCTGTGCCTTTCGCACCCGAACATCGTGCGCAGCGAGCGGCTGGGCATGTTCGACGGCCGCCACGGCATCGTGATGGAGTTTTTGGAGGGGCAGCCGTTCCACCAGGTGCTGAAGCGCGCGTACGAGGTGGAGTCGAGCTTCAGCCTGGAGCTACTAGTACAAATCGCAATCGCGGCGCTCGATGGCCTGCACTACGCGCATGAGCTGAAGGACGTGGTGGGCAATCACCTCGCGCTCGTGCACCGTGACGTCTCGCCGCAAAACTTGTTCTTGACCTACGACGGGGCGGTCAAGTTGTTGGACTTTGGTATCGCCAAAAACGCGATGCAAGACGGCCGGACCCGAACTGGCCTGCTCAAGGGCAAGATTGCCTACATGGCCCCCGAGCAGGCGCGCGGCGAAGAGATCGATCGCCGCGCCGATATCTGGAGCTTGGGCGTGGTGCTTTGGGAAGCCGTCACCGGCAGCAGGCTGTTCAAGGGCATCAACGAAGCGGCCACCTTGAACCTCACGCTGAGCGAAGAGGTGTCGTCGCCGAGCTTGCTTCGTCCGGACCTGCCGCATGCCCTCGAGCTGATCTTGATGCGCGCACTCGAGCGCGACGCCTCCGAGCGCTACTCCACCGCCGCCGAAATGCGCGACGATCTCGAAGGCTGGCTGAGCACCCGCGAGCTCTTGCCGGGTGCCTCCGTTTCGACGTTGATGCAGCGGCTGTTCAGCAAGGAGATGCGCGAGCAGCGCCAGCAGATCACGGGCCTGCTCAACGCTCAGCCGGATCTTTCGTCCGAAAGCGGCGTCACGCTGGTCGCTCCCCTGCTCGGTACCAATCCCTCGCTGACAGGCTTTGCCGGCACGCAGGTCTCGAGCGTGACGGACTTGATGGATGAGCTCACGCGGCAGCGGCGCGCAACCACGCGGCTGTTGAGCGGCCTCTTGCTGCTAGTCGCCTGCGCGCTCGCCTTTGGCGTGTATTGGACGCTCGTGCTGCGCCCTCCGCAGACTCAAGCCGCCACCAGCGCGTCGAACGGAAGCACCACGCTCAGGCCAGTAGCCGCCGCGCTCACTCCTGCGGCCGATACCGCTACGGCGCCCGCGCTGCGCGAGTCGGCAACGGCCTCGCGCGCGGCGCCTTCCGACGCTCGGAGCGCGAGCAAAGCCGGTGCAGCGCCGCGCCCCGCTACCGCGCGCGCCGGCAAGCCTCGCGATGCGGGCGAACCCGCCTTGGCTCCCCTCGCCCCGACGCTGGCTCCGGTCACGGCGTCAAGCGCCGTGGCCGAAACCGGCTTGCTCAATCTCGACACCATGCCTTGGTCGACGGTTAGCGTCGGTGGTCGCGTGCTCGGCACGACGCCGATCGTCGGCGCGAGCTTACCGGCCGGTAGCCACACGCTCGTGCTCAGCAATCCGGAGCTGGGCTTGAAAACGACCTACCAAGTCAACATCAGCGCGGGTCGCACGACCGCGCGCCGCGTCGGACTCGAATGATGAATCGCCCCGCTTTTCTGCTCTCCGCCGCGCTCGCGCTTGCGGGTGCCGCGCCCGCCTTGGCGCAAACTAACGAGCGCGTGACCGAAGCCCAGAAGGCCTACGCAGACGTCGACTACGCCGGCACGCGCCGCCTCGCCAAAACCGCGATCGAGCGCGGTGGCAACGACCGAGCCGCAACGGGCCAGCTGTACCTGCTGTGGGCCATGGCGGCGGCAGCGCTCGACCAGAATGACGAAGCGCGCAGCGCCTTCTCGGCCGCGCTCGCCGTCAATCCCGAGCTCAAGCTCGACAAGAGCGTCTCGCCGAAAATTCGTGGCCCCTATCTCGAGGCTCGCGGCGCCCTGTCCACAGCCGACGGCAAGGCTCCGCTCGAGCTCGCCATGCACCAACACAGGCAGGAGCTCGAGATAGAGCTGCGCGACGCGCTCGGTCTCGCCACGAGCCTCACGCTTTCGATCCGCGCGCGCGAAGGCCAGCCGTACGAGAGGCGCAAGCTCGCCGCGGGCCATAGCCGGCGCGTGCAGGTGCCTGCCGAAAACGAGCTGCAGGCCTTCGTGCAAGCCCTCGATGGCTACGGCAATGTGGTCAGCGAGCTGGGTAGCGCCGAAGATCCGGAGCGCCTCGTGCTGGTGAGCTCCGAGCGCCCGGTATCCACGACGATTGGGCCCGAACGCGGCGTGAATCGCACGCCCTACTTCGTGAGTGCCGGAGCCATGGCGGTGCTCGGCCTGGCCTCCGGCGGCATCGCCACGGCCATGTACTTGAAGCGCGAAGACGCCGCCAAGGAATGGAACGGCGCGAGCTGCGAGCAACCGGGCATGACCCGGATGCAGCAATGCGGCCCGGTCGACGACCGACGCCATGATGCGCAGACGATGGCCATCGGCTTCGGTGCGGCGGGTGGCGCCTTGCTGCTCGGCAGCGCTTTGACGCTATTGCTCACGCCCTCGAGCAAGCACGAACCGAACGTCGCGCTCGACGCCGGGCCGCAACGCTTGATGCTACGGCTCGGCGGCGAGCTCTGACGCGGCTCAATCCGTACCCTTGAGGTTGGCCACCGGGTAAAGCCGGTGCGCCACGCGCGCGATGCCCTCGGTTTCGAGCACGCCCAGAACCTCGTCGAGGTCTTTGTACACGTGCCCACACTCGTCGAGCGGCGTGCGCGCGGTGTTGCCGACGATACCGCGGATCTTCACGCCTCCGAGCGTTCGCTCGACCTCGCGCATCTCGCGATCGATGGCGTCGTGAGACGCTTCGAGCTGGCGCTTGGCGGCGCCGCGGCCGAGCAGGCGCCCGGAACCGTGGTTCACCGAAAAGGCGCTGGCGCTGGCGCCCGGCTGCGCGAACAAGATCGCGGCTCCCGCGTACATCGAGCCCGGGATGAGACACGGATGTCCGGTCTTTTCCCAAGCCGTGCCCACCAGATCCGGGTGACCCGCCGGGAAGGCGCGCGTCGCGCCCTTACGGTGCACGAAGCCGCGCTTCGTCGAGCCGTCCGGCAAGACCAGCGTCTCCTCTTGCACCAGGTTGTGCGAGATCTCGTAATATACCTCCGCCTGGACGCCGAACACTTCGTCGAGTGATTCGGCGACGCCCTGGACGATGATGTGGCGGTTGGCGACGGCGTAGTTGGCGGCGCTGTTGTGGTGAGCCCAGTAACGCTTACCTAGCTCTTCGTCGACGCGCAGCCACGAGTCCTCGCGCCGATTCTTCGGCAAACCACGCAGCTCGGCTCCTTCGTAAAAGAAGTGGTTGGCGGTTTGCCAGCCGTAGCCACGCGACCCGCAATGCACCATCACCCACACCTCGCCCGAGTCGCGGTCGACCTGCATTTCGATGAAATGGTTACCGCCGCCGACCGAGCCGAGCTGCGGAACTACCTTCGAATAAGCGCGATCGATGGACTCGAGGTCCGTCGTTTCGTCGACCTCGATGTACTGGCGCTCGCACAAGTCGGCGGAAACGCCCAGGGCCTTGGCGCCAAATCGCAAGATATCGTTGGCCTTGCGGTGGGAGAACCGCGGCATCTTGTGCGGGCGGTGCGAGCCGACGCCGGTGGCGACGCGTTCTTCGACGGCGGCGACCCATTTGGCGCGCTGCTCCCAATCCGCCACCTGCGCGGCGTGGAGGCCCGGGACCTTCATGTACAGGACGCCGCACGAAATGTCGTAGCCCGAGCCGGCTTGAATGATGACGTCGTCGGTCACGATCACGCAGCCCACCGGCACCCCGTAACCGGAGTGCGCGTCCGGCATGAGGTAGGCGCCGGTCACGCCTTCGTAAGAGGCGCCGGCCGCCAGCTGCTGCCACATCGCCTCTTCCGTCGCCTCGAACAAGGCTTCCGAAAAGAAGGCGTGCGCGTCGGTGCGCATGTTGCTCGTCTTCGGCAGCACGTAATGCTTGGGACCGACTTTTTGGGCGAAATACTTGAGTGACATCGCGTGGGCTTTCGTAAGCTAAGCCTCGAAAACCTGGTTACCAACTCAAAAAGTTAGACGCGCGGCTACCGTCTCCGACACGCCGACGACGAGCACCGAGTCGATCGAGAGCATCGACGCAGCGAGGTCGAAATCGAGCGAAAAGAGGCGGGCGATGTGCCACGAGGCACCCAACCACAGCTCCCCTCCGACCGTGACGGTACCATCGAAGTCCGGGTCGCTGCTGCCGTCGCCGCTGTGATGGTGGTGGTCCCAATCGAGCGCTTGTTGAGTCGTTCCAAGCAGCGGCAGGCCCAAGAGTGGTCGATCCGCACCGAATACGCCCAGCTTTGCGCCGAGCCCGACATAAGGTGTGAGCCGCTGGCTTGCGCTGTTGCGAAATCGGTAAAGCACGCCCGGCACTAGATCTAGCTCCGCGTAGCCCATGCGCGAGCCTCCGCTCGCCACGCCGAGCATGAGCGGCAAGCGCAGCGCCCAACGCGGTCCCAGATCGATTTGCGCGCCGGCCCAAAGCCGAAAACCAAGAGCGTGGCCACCCGCCGCAAAGACCTCAGTCAGGCCCAGCCCGGGGACAATGGCGCTGACCCCGGCTCCAAAGCGGCCTTCTTTCGGGATCGGGGCCGAGGCGACTTCTTGTGCGAATGCCTGTCGGCTGCCCAGCGGTACCGCCAGCAGCGTGAGAACCAACGACAGAGCGTGATGGACGCGCAGGCTCTTCAGCACCTTTGCGCAGCGTAGCCCGAAAACCCACGCAGCGGAAACTGGAGGAGTCGAACCTCACACTCGGAAGTGCGCACTGGTTAGCAGCCAGGCAAGCGCCCGCGCGCTTTTCAGTCTCCCTTTCGAGGAAGGTGGACGAGTCGAACGCCAATGCTTGCGCATCCCCGGGTTTCGAGGCCGGTAGCCCACCGCTGAGCCTTCACCTTCCGTTAATCGTAGACCGTCGGAGAATCGAGCTCGGCGCCGCGCTCGGTACGGGGCCTCGGGATCGAACCGAGCATCACCGGCTTGTAAGACCGAGCCTTGCACCAGCAAGGAAGCCCCGCGCTGCGCCCTCGCGCCGAGTCGAACGGCGACGAGCGACGTTCGGAGCGTCGCCGCCAAAATCCGTTGGCGAGGGCATGGCGTCTCTGGGTGGAGTCGAACCACCGCAAACCTCGTTCGTAGCAAGGTCGCCGGATCCCCCGGCAGAGACGTAGCACCGCGTACGGGTATCGAACCCGTCTAACTAGGTTGAGAGCCTAGTGACCTCACCTGAAGTCGAACGCGGCATGGCAGCGCTCTCGGCAGGAGTCGAACCCGCACGCTTGCGCTTAGAAGGCGCAGCGCTGTCCTCAGCGAGAGCAACGACAAGAGCGCGGCGCGGCAGCGACGAGCCGCGTGGAATGGGGCGCGCCGAATTCGCTTCGACGGGGCGGGCGGCGCGTGCCGCCCCGAGACAGAGACGTACTTCGGAGTTGAACCGAACCGTAGCGCGTTTGCAGCGCGCTCTGCTCCCGGAGCTGTACGTCTTGAGCGACAGGCGGGAGTCGCACCCGCGTAGCTGGTTCGGAAGACCAGTGCCTAACTGTTCGGCCACTGTCACGCTGGTGGAGTCACCGGGTAACGCTCCCGATCGTTCTGCTTGCAAGGCAAAACAGCAGCCTTCTGCGTCTGACCCCATTTTCGCGCCTCGTACGGGAATTGAACCCGTCTCACCTCTTAGACAGAGAGGCTGCGACGCCAGTCGCATCACGAGGCAAATCATCGCGCTCTCGTCGCGAATCGAACGCGAGCACATCGGCTTAGGAGGCCGCGCGCCGAATCCATCGGCAAGAGCATTGGTGGGAACGGAGGGAATCGCACCCTCGCCGTGCGGTTAAGAGCCGCCTGCTCGACTCTCGAGCTACGCTCCCTCGGGCAGAATTTGGGTGACGTACGGGTATCGATCCCGTCGAAGACACATTCACAGTGTGCCGGGTTCACCAGCTCCCTCACGTCACAGTCTAAGCGGAGAGAATCGAACTCCCTTTGTCTCGGATCCGAACCGAGTGCCTCACCAGTCGGCCACGCTTAGAAACGGAGCGTTCGCTCCGGGTGGATCCCCGCGGTTTCGAGCCGCGCTCTCTGCGGCTTCAACGCAGCGCTTTCACCAGAACAGCTAGAGATCCGTAGCGCGTACCGGAATCGAACCGGTCTCTCCGGCGTGAAAAACCGGTATCCTCACCAGAAGACGAACGCGCCGCATCGGGTGCGGGGTGGGCCCGTACGGAGTTGAACCGTCTAGCTCAAAGCCTCGCGTTTACAGCGCGAGTCGCCTTCCGAGGACGAACCCCGGGCCCGTGGTTTACACGACGAGAGTCGTGAGTAGAGGTGGTCCTGTTTAGCGTCGGGACCCAGACTCGAGCTCGCGCCGAAGCGCGCAACGAGTCCACGACGGGCGAACGGCAAGGGAGAGGTAGCGACCCCGCGTTCAGCTAGTGCGATTCATCCACCAAGCGCGCAATAGTCCCGCCACACCTCGGGAACGATCGAGCCAGGACGAATCACGGGAGGAAGGGGCAAAGACTTCGGCTTGGTCGGCAGACGGAGCAGTGTCATGCCGGCCTCTGCCGGGGTGCGGCTCCCCTTGCGATCATTGCAGGCGTAGCACGACGTCACGATATTCTCCCACGCCGTCTTGCCGCCGCGATAGCGCGGCAGCACGTGGTCGTAGTTGAGCTCGCTCGCCGGCCGCTTTTCGCCGCAGTATTGGCAGCGAAAACCATCGCGCAAGAAGACGTTGGTGCGCGAGAAACGCACTTTGTTCTGAGTCGGCACACGCGCCTTGGTCAGACGCACGACTGCGGGAGTACGCAGCGTGATCGACACCGCGGGAATACTCTCGTCATACTCCTCCAGCACCTCGACCTTACCGAGGTACGAGAGCACGATCGCGCGTTCCCACGAGACGATCTTGAACGGAGCCATCCACGGAGTGAGCACCAAGGTACGCGTGGTCATGACTCACCTCCGCCTGCTTAGGTTGTACATAATCTTCTCCTTCGAAACGCCTCTGAACGAGGCAGTGCCACCGGAGGGATTTGCACCCTCATGCCCACGATGGAGCGCGGCTTCTCGGGCCGCTGCGTATGCTGTTCCGCCACGGTGACCTGGTCCTGACGAAGAGATTCGAACTCTTACTGTGCGCGTTCTAAGCGCGCCGCCTCTGCCGTTGGGCTACGTCAGGATGTCGATGGTTGGTGCAAGCGGAAGGGGTTGCACCTTCACTTGGCTGGGTTTGAAGCAGCTGCCTCTGCTGTTGGGCTACGCTTGCGTTGCGCGCAGAGTGCTGCGCGTTGGTCGCTGCGGATGGAGTCGCACCATCACGGTCAGGCTTATGAGACCTGCCTTCTGCTCAGAACACAGCGTCAGTTGCGGAGGCACGATTTGCACGTGCGACCTTCGGCGCATGAAGCCGACGAGCTACTACTGCTCCACTCCGCCACAGCGAGTCACGACGCGATCGTTTTGGGTTGGGGCCCCAAAACGCTAGCGTGGGGCGAAGCTCCCGATGAACAGTCCAGCGTCTGGCCCATTTGGCCAGAAGCGGTGCGGCTACCGGGAATCGCACCCGGATCTCGAGCTTGGCACGCTCGCATCCTGCTGTTGGACTATGGCCGCATGTTCGAGCCCAAGTTCGGAGTTGCACCGAAACCGACCGTTTACGAAACGGCTGCTCTGCTTCTGAGCTACAGGGGCACGGTGGCAGCGAGCGCGGCCAGCGCGCACGCTACCCCTGGCTCCAGCGGAAGGATTCGAACCTCCATCTTTCCCATTAACAGTGGGACGCCTTACCGTTAGGCCACGCTGAAGTAGTGCGCAGGAGCCGCGAAGCTCCTGCGCGCTGTTGGTAACCAGGTTTTCAAGGAACCAGCCGCAAAATTGCGGACAATTCGTGGTTCCGGGCCTAGGAGTCGAACCTAGCCTTCTGGGGTCAGAGCCCAGCGTCCTACCAATAGACGATCCCGGAATGACGCGCGCGAACGTGCGAGTGCACCTGAGAGCATTCGCGGAGATTTTTTCTCCTCCGTGCCTTGGCCCCAGCGTCTGCCGACAATCGCATCGTGGACCGCAGCAGGCGCCCGGCCTCGCCGGGTTCCTCACTATGGTCTTCTCTCGCGATCGTGATCTGCTGGTGCCAAGGTCGGTTGAGGGTCTTCCGCCTTTCACAGGCACAGCTTGATGTCTGCCATGATTTCCTCCTCCGAATGCAGCGAAGGCCGCGCCGAGCGTTCACCCGGGCGGCCTTCTGAGAAGGAACGAACGAGGAAACGCTAGCTCATGAGCTCGCGAAGCAGAGGTGACGCGAGTGTGCAGACACACTGCTCCCGATCGGCGTCGCGCGTTGCGAGACGCAACCTCTGACATCGAGTCTTCATGTTGGCTGGTTGTCGCATTCGGTATTCACATGCTGAGCGATGACGCCCGACTCTCCTTGAGCTGAAGTGCACAAACGACGAAGGCCGCCTGGTTTCCCGAGGCGGCCTTGCGAGCGCTTCTTCAATGAAGACTCGACGACCGCCTACTGGGTACCCTCCGCGAGGGTGGAACAATCGGAAAAACCTCGCAAATTCGCCGACATTCTCAGGCTACTGACCGCGTACGTGCGCGCGGCCGTTGTCGGCTGCTGCAAGTGCTTTGGTTGGTAGCGATGAAACGACATTGAAGGGAACCTCAAATAGGGCACGCCACTCCGCGACCCGTGAGAGTGTTATGTCCGACCGCACGCGGATCGTCAAGAAAAATGATCAGCGCAAAACACAACTCACGATCCTTGATCAGCCCGCTCGGTTTGCTCGGCAATGAACTTGGCTACATCCGACCAAAGCGCTTCGAACGCCGCCGCGTCGAAACCGGATGCGCTCGGTAGCCAGTCACCACCCCAGCCTTCGCCGAGCGCGCCGTACTGCCCGACGACATCGAGGTGGTCGCCGCGCGCCACGTGCAGCACGCGGCCCCAAACCTGCGACAGCACCGGCACCACGCCGTCGGTATCGTCGCCGCGCGCAGCCCGCTCGAGTTGCGTATCCAGCGCCAGGAGCTGCTCTTCCGCGAGTTGCCCACGCAACGCCGCATCTTTCTCGCGCGAAAGGCGGTGCAGCACCCAATACAGCGGGTACATGATTTGCGCGTACAAGTTACTAATCGTGCGCAGCCAGGCGACAAAGCGTGGTGGAGCGGCGCAAGTAACGACCGAAGCGTAGGCCAGCGGCGGATCCAGCGTGCAGGCGTTGAGCAAGTCGCATCCCGCGGGCGTGAGCTGGAACAAGAGCGCCTGCTCGTCCGCTATCTGCCTGAGAAACTGCACGAGCTCCAGGCGCCGTTCGTCTGACAGATCGTTGAGCAGGCGTTCGTACAACTGGTCGAACGTGCCGCGCTGCTTGCGCCGAGGATCCCACATCCGCACCAGCGCGTAGCCGAGGCGCAGCAAGACCTTCAGCGGTAGGCGGCCGCGCTCGAGCATGAACGCCAGGTAGCGCGCTGCCATTCGGAACAGCGCGCGCCCGAGCGGCCTGGTGAAGTAAGTCGAAAGGTTGGTGCCGTAGTGCGGACAAGAGATCGAGACGACCGAACGCAGGCGCTCGTACTGCGAAAACTGCACCTTCGTGGGCAAAGCCGCGGTCTGTGCGATCGCCAACCGCGCATCGAGCCCGCCCGTAGAATGCCCGACCAGGTGAATGTCGCCTGGAGACTCCGCAACCAACGCCAGAGCCTCCAAGACGCGCGCCGCGCGCTGGCGGATGGAGGCGGTGGGCGGAGTCACCACTTCGACGACGTTCGCCTGAACACCGCGGGCCGCCAGCAAGCGTTCGAGCAACGCGGCAACGCCGGCAAAGTAGCTGATGTCGCCGAGCCTGCCGAAACCGAAGAATCCGGGTATCAGCAGCACGTTCAGCCGGGGTACGTCAGCCATCGCTGATCGCTCTGCACCACTTTTTGCCTCAGATCAATTGAGCACGCGCATTGCACTGAATCGGTGACATGCGCGCCGCACTTCATAGCCATAGGAAAAGCCCCATGCGTTTCCGGTTGCTGCGATATTGTCTCGTGTCATCGTTGACGCTCGCGACGTGGAGTCCTGGCGCACTCGCCGAGCACTCCGTCGCAAACTTCCCCGACGTTCCGCCCACGCCGGACGCGCCTGAACAGTCGCAGCCGCGGGTTCCGACAGCGCCCGCACCGCCGCCACTCCGTCCGGCACGTACCGAAGGCGCCGTGGCGGCTCGACCGCCCTTCACGCCTCGAGGCGCGCCAGGCGCGCTGCGCGACGCCGACGTCGACGAGCGCAAAGCCGAGCAACGCCGCAAAGATTGGCTGCTCTCACTCGAAGGGGTGACGCACGCACCGGTGGACGTGGGCGTGCAGCTCGGCATCGAAACGCCACAACGGTTGCGCCTCTTCGGCGGCCTGGGCTGGGTGCCGAGCGGTTACATGGGCCTGCTCACCGGGATCGCGGCGAACGCTTCGGGCGACTCTTACGCGCAAGCCTTGCTGGAGCACGGCGAATACACCGGTCGTACCTGGCATGTCCAAGCGGGCTGGCGTCCGTTCCGCGCGCTCGGGCTCTACGGCGATATCGGTTACGCGCACGTGAGCGCAACGGGTGATCTCGATCTGGCGTCGAGTGGTGTACCTCAGCTGGCGAGGTTTGGCGGTGGCTACACCGCTCAAACGCGCATCGACATGTGGCTCATCGAGCTCGGCTACCAGGGCGAGGTTGGCGACCGCCTGGTCATGGCGCTCGCGCTCGGCGTGATGGGCACCTTCAGCGCCACGACCCAGATCAACGCCGTCAACGGGGCGCCCAGCAACGACGCAATTCTGAATGCCGCCGCCACGCAGGCCGACGACGCGCTCGAGAAATACGGTTACGTGCCGACGCTTTCGCTGCGGCTCGGCTTCGACTTGATTTGAGCTCGCGCAGACGCCATGCCGAGCGAGCAGCTCAGAAGACGAGCAGCTCGCCTTCGCTGGCTTTGAGCGGCTGCTCTTCTCCCAGCTGAAAGTCTGCCTCGATCTCGACCTCGAGCCAGACCAGCACCTTGCCGGCCGTGCTCTCGAAAACCACGGGCTCCACGTCCGTACGAGGGAGGGGCGAGAGCTTGACGCCGCGCAGCACGACCGGCGTGCTGAGCGCGATGGTAGCGCCACGAGCCATCAGCTTGGCCTTCAGGCGCCCCACGAGCTGATTGGCGAGCTCGCCGACCCAGTCGCGAGCCGAAGCGTTCCGGGGGGCGGCCGCGATGACGGTGCCTTGCGGCGCCGCCAGCAAGCAGGTGCCGCGCACCTTTTCACCGACGAAGCCCATCACACCCGAGAACATCACCTCATCCGACTCGGCCCAGCCGAGCGCCGGCTTCAGCTCAACGTTGTAGGCCTGCATCAGCTCGGTACAGGAGGAACCAGCCAGAGCCTGAATGGCTCGTGTCGTTTCTGATCTTTCGACGAACATGACTGCCCCTTCAGCGAGCTAGCTTGTTGGTAGCCATGAGGAGCATTTCCGGCTTGACCGGCTTGATGAACCAGCCCTTGGCGCCTGCCTTTTTGGCTCGTTCGATCAAGCGGTCTTCTGCTTCGGTCGTCATCAGCAGAACCGGGATGTCGGCGGTGGTGGGATTCTGGCGCAGCCTCTCGAGCATCTCGAGGCCGTTCATGACCGGCATGTTGACGTCGAGAACCAAGAGCGACAGGTCAGGATTCTTGGTGGCGGTGGCCAGACCTTCCGCGCCATCGCGCGCTTCGAGCACGGTAAACCCGGCTTGTCCGAGCGTACGGCTCACTTCCAGGCGAATGGTTTCAGAATCATCGACGACGAGTACCTTTTTCACCGATTCCTCAATGGCTTAAGGTGGAGTGTCTACCGAACGCTGATGGACGGCCTCGTCCCTCGAAAGTTGAGGGGGATCAATTGGCCGCGGCTCTGGCCGTGATACTTATTAGAGCACAGGACGTTGTCCTCTTCACGACTTCCGCAGGGCGACCCGCCCAGTTCGACGCGTAATGCGCCGCCGGCGTCCGTCCGCGCACTGCTCGATGCGCTCGTGCAAAGCTCGACCGTCGAGCTTTTTCAGTCTCGAGGCATCGCGGTCGCACCCTTACCTTCATCGGTGGGAAACCCCCATCAACCTACGTATTTTACGCTGGCTGGCGTCGTCAGCCTGAGCGCGCCCAAGGCCAACGGCAGCCTCTCGCTTTCCTGGTCGGATCCTGTCTTTTCGCTGTTCACACCGCCGATGCCTGCAACGGCGATGGGTGCGCGTGACCTGCTGCGAGAGCTGACCAACCAGCTGTCCGGGCGAATCAAGAATCGATTGCTGAACTTCGCGTTGATGCTCACGATTGGCGTACCCAGCGTGCTGAGCGGGCAGGCACTCGAGCGTCAGCGTCCCCGAAGAGATACTGAAGTGGTGTACCTATTCCGCACGCTGCGCGGCGAAATCGTGGTCACCATCGATTTAGTCATCGACCCCGACGCGCTCAACTACTCGGGCAGTAGTCGCGTTGCCAAAGAAGGCGACTTCATCGCATTCTGACGCACATGTGGGCTTGTTGGTTGGGGAGGCCGAGTCTCGTTCGGGGCGAGGCCGCCCAGCTGGGCGGCCGGTAACCAGGCCTACACCAACACGCCACACCAGCTCATGTCGTCGCGACGAGTAGCTCTTCGGAATTGTTCGGCGGGCGAAGGCCGTCGGACCGGTCCGAAAAGTAGCGCTCGGCGAGGCTCGCGGCGGAGACGTGCTCGACGGACTTGAAGCCGGCTTCGCGCGCGAGGGCGAGCATGGCGGACGGCGTGAAGAAGCTGATGAAGGGGGTGCCGGCGGCTTTGGCACCAGCTGCAGCGCGTTCGATGCCGGGGCGCACTTCAGGGTCGGTCAATTCGAGCGGCAACATGAACGACATGATGAACGTGGTGCCGGTTGCGAACGACGCGACCTGCCGCAGCGTCGCGACGATGGCGTCGTGAGTCAGGTACATGCTCACTCCGGTTGAAGCCACGATGGCGGGCCGCGCGGCGTCGAAGCCAGCGGCACGGAGGCGCTCCGTCCAGTCGTCGCCGGCTTCGAAATCGACCGGCACGAGTCGCAACAGCTCGGGCATGGTCAGGTCGAGCTCGAGCAGGCGTTGACGCTTCCAGGCCTGCGGCCCCGGCTGGTCGATTTCGAAAACCCGAAGGCGCGACGCAAGCTCGCGGTGCCGCTGTGCGAACGTGTCGAGGCCCGCACCGAGAATCACGTACTGCGCGATGCCGCGCGCCAGCTGCTCGTGCACGAGATCTTCGACGAAGCGCGCGCGCGCCACGATCGAAGCGCGAAACGGCCGCGTGAACGGGCTCATGTCCGGCCGCTCCCGCCAGCCCTCGTCGGGTGCCGCGATCTGGAGCCCGACGGTGTCTTCGAAAACGTGGGGCGGCGCGTCGGCCAACACGTGAAGCGCGCGCCACAAGGCGGTGCGCACGGCGGTATTGTCGGGAGTAGCGTTCGGCTTCATCGGCTCCCGACCGTTACCACGGCGGCGATGAAGGCGCGCCCGGCGTACGCAACCGTCGCGACGAGGCCATAACGTGCGGCCATCTGCGTCATGTCGTCAGCGTCGAAGAAACGCTTGTAAACGTCGAAGCTGCGGCCGTCCGTGGAGGAGCGGCGAACTACGGATTCTTTCGGTTTGGATTGGGCGCGCCCCTCGTTCCAGATCGAATCGAGGATGATGACGGTACCGCCCGGCGCGAGCGCGCTACGGGCGCGTTCGAAGAACGCCGACTCGTCGGTGGAATCCGCATGGCTGAGAAAGAAGCCGACGAGCAGCGTGTCGAAGCGCCCGGCGGGCCAGGGCTCGCTCACGATGTCGACCTTCGCGAAGCGGCACTTGGCGTCGACGCCCAGCGCATGCGCGCGAGCGCGAGCCTCGCCGAGCATCCGCTCGGATTGATCGATGAGCACCGCGCTGGTGACGCTCGGCGCGTAGACCGAAAGCCAAAACGCCGTACCACACGGCACATCGAGCAACGCGCCTTTCGCGCTCCGCGCGATCACCTCGCGCAGCGCGGCGGCGTCCTCGGGATATGCATCTGCGCCCACGAGCTCACTGCCCGGGAATTGCCCGGCGTAGACGCGATCGTAATCGCGAGCATGCACGTCGTAGTACTCGTGCATGCTCTTCTTGACGGATGCGTCCATGACCTACTTCGGCGTAAAAACGACGGACGGCGCGCTGCGCTCGCTGGGTCCGTGAAATACCGCCTCGATGTTGTTGCCGTCCGGGTCGAAGACGAAGGCCGCATAGTAGCCGGGGTGGTAACGACGCTCACCGGGACCGCCGTTGTCTCGACCGCCGGCAGCGAGCGCGGCTTCGTAGAAGGCGTGCACCGCGTCCCGATTGGCGGCTTGGAAGGCCAGGTGCACGTGCGATACCGGGCCGTCTGCTTTATCGACGAACAGCTCGTCGGCGTAGAACAAGCCGGGCCCCTCTTGCAACACGTCTTTCAGCCCGAGCGACTCGAGCACCGCCTTGTAAAAACGCTTGCTCGCCTCGACGTCAGCCACCCGCAAATGAACGTGGTCGAGCAGTCTTCCTCGATGAAATTGCACGGTCTTGCTCCTTGCGAACGCACGCTAGCGCCGGTACTCGCCCGAAACCAGCCTCAGACAGAGTTGGGGCAACATGCGGACGAGGCCGCAAGCGCGGCGTCGGATCGGTGTCGCAGCGTCGAGCGAATGCTCTCCGCGCATGAGGCGACAATGCATCGCGAGGCGCATTGTGACCTCACTGCGTTTCGTTCCGCCGAAGCAACGCCCGCTCGCGATCGCGACGAATGAGCCGAACTATGCCAATCGTCAACGCGAGCTCAACCCCGAGAATGACGACGAAGGCAACTCCGAACGCCCAGTACCCCGCCGCGTGGATCTCCGCCCGCTCTGCCGCCGTCATTGGCGGCACCCCACCATGCATGTTTCCCGACCCCTGCGCGTAGGCGTCCGCGGCGGCCACGACAAAACCGAAAACAGCGGCGCACACCGCCGCAAACACGGTCTCAGCAACGACGATCGCAGTAACGAAAACCCCGCGGCTCATGGCTCAGCTACTCGCGCGAAGGGCGCTCGAGAGCGGCGACGGCATTGTCACCCACCGCAACGCGCGCCGTGATGATTCTCACCAATTAGCCAGTCGAGTTGAGACCGTAGCCGAAACGCGCCTGACACTCGAGGCCACGATCTCGGCTCGGCTTAGGTCTTGTCGCTTTTGCGATGTTGGCGCTGTGCTCATCCGCTCGCCCAAGGTACCGCTGTTAAGCTGCTGCCGCATCCAGAAACAGGAGGCGGCGACAGGAAGCGATGAGCGAGCCCGTGGTAGTTCACCACAGGCGAGAGGCAGGACGGTGCAGGTCACGACGACGCGCGGCCGTCTGCTTCAAGCTTGTTGGGCGGCGCGTGCGTGCTGGTCAGTCGGATCAGAGAAAGCAGAGCATGGTCACAATGAGTTTCCACGCCGAGTCGCCAAATCGGCCTGCGAGTAGACCGCACGTGATGGCGACGATGAGAGTGAACGTCATGTGCGCCACCAGACCGTGAAACGTGATGTGCAGGAGGGCGAGGAAGCCCGCGAGAAGGAAGGCGCAGACGAACTGAACCCAGCCCCACGACGGGTTGAATCGGCGTCCCTCCGGTGGCGCGGACATCTGCACGAGTTGATTCTTATCTTCGAAACCAGTCGGATCAGTCGATACGATGACGCCCAGATGTATTGCTTCCGGTCCGAGGGTGGGACCGAAAAGGAATGGCTGCTTCAAGAGGATGAGCCGCTCGAGCTACGAGAACAGTATTTTGAACGTCTCGTCGACGGCTAAGGTCTTCCCCATTGGACGCTGCTTATGGCGAGAGAGCCTTTCTCCTCGCGGACCGCAACAGTCACCGCCTCGTTCCAGCTGTCGCCATGGATGCCGACGTACGCCAGGCCAATCTCGTCAGGACGCCTTCCGAACCAGTCGTCCATCGAGAATTCCTCGTCGTAGTGGATGCCGGTGGGCTCGCCTTCAGCGTAGCCAGCGAACATCTCGTAAAGCCTGATGCGCAGCGTTTCGGGCGAGAGCTCCTTCATGAGGTCGGGAGTCAGCAACGCGTGGGCCGCATCGAATCTGCCTTCAGCGAGGGCAGTCGCGAACGAGACAGCGATTTCCGAATAGGACTTGGTCCATCGTCTATCGCCAACCATGCCGTCCGCCCAGTCCGTATGGAACGACCGGCTCGAGTTCACCAAGTCGTGGGTTACGCTCCGAGCTACGAAACAAGAAACGCAGAGCCACATGGTGAAAGGAGCCGGTCATGGCCAAGAATACACGATTATTGGGCTAGACGTACACGCTGAGACGATCGCGGTCGCGGTCGCTGAAGGACGAGAAAAGGTCCAAGCGCTGGGGACGATTCCGAATCGCCCCGAGGCGGTGCGGCGACTGGGCAAGCCGGGCGATCGGCGGGATGCAGAGCGCCTCGCGAGCTCGTATCAGGCCGGCACGCTCACGGTCGTGTGGGTGCCTGAACCGAAACACGAGGCGCTGCGCGATTTGGTGCGAGCACGCGAGGCGGCGAAGCAAGACCTGAAGCGAGCGAAGCATCGGCTCGGCAAGTACCTGTTGCGCTACGGGCAGCGGCCGGTCAATAGCAGTCAGCGGACGAGCCGGCCTACGGAGGAGAACCCTCGAGTACGTTGTGCGGCGCAAGATCCGCGAGCCCAGTGCGAGGCAGCTCCCGACGAATGATGACCATGAAGGCGGCCTAGACCTTCGAAGCTGTGCTGGCTGTAGCCGAACCAAGCGTTGGCACATGATGTGGTTGCTCATCGGCATACCAATTGACCTGCATCGCGAAGAATCCATCTGGTGCTAACGTCAAGGACGATGACGTGGATTGTTGCAGGCAACACGAATTTCGGTGCGGCGTATGTCGCGGCGGATATCCGCGTGACGTTCACGAATGGCGAGCACTTGGATTGCCTTCAAAAGATCCATCGCATTTGCAATCACGTGCTGGCAGGATTCTCGGGTTCGGTGAAGCTGGGCTTCGGAATGATCCGAGCGTTGCGAGCCGGAACGCAGACCCTGCCGCCCGAGCGCGCCCTGGACCTTGAGTTTGTAGCTGCAACAGGTCTCGCCCGTAAACTACGACGTGCATTCTTGCAGATCGAAGCATCCGATGAGGACCGCAGGCTTGGCTGTTCGCTCGTCCTCGCCGCGCGGCGCCCGCGGCAAAGCAACGAGGCTTCCCCTGGGCGCCCAACCGTTGTCGGTGTTCTCCGAGCGCCCAACTTCGATCCGGTTCTTACTCGCGGCATTGATCCACTTGCCATCGGTTCCGGGAGCGATGTCGAACTGTACCGGCGGAGCATGTCGGTCATGGGCAAGATCGCCTGGCTTGGAGATCAGCCAATGGGGGTGCTGAGCGCCATGCTCTGCGCCCACCAACTCCAGCAGGCTGTTCGATCTGTTCCGCAGAATGGCGTGTCGCCCCTGTTCACTGCTGGAACTGTGGAGAACGGAAACGCTGAGGTGCTCCCCTTCAGATCAGGACAGGACAGGACGGTACGCTACCGGACGCTCCTACCCTCGCCCAAACGTACGCGGAACTCGAGAATATCTGTAGGTCCCGCCGCTTGCGCGCCAGCGATTTCATCGGTGCAGCTTGCTAGTGATTCTCGGCCCTCCGGTATCCGAGTCGGCGGATTGCGTATTCCGCTCCACTTGAGCACTGAGTCCCGCAGGACTTGAGCGGCGGTTCCGATGAGCAAGCGTGAACATGGGTAACACCTCGGTCCGATGACATCGGTGACACCTGTCCGGCTGACATGGGTGACAGGAGATCTAAACAGCTACTTCACGCGCGCCCAGCACGTCACCGGTGGGGAAATGAGCCCAAGCTCGGGCTGCTCGTCGTCCAGGAATCCGAGCGAGACATCAGCGAAGTAGACGCGCCTCATGCCGTGACCGGGTTCGATGTCGATGAGCTCGCCATCTCGCTCTTCCACCGGATACCGCCGCTGGCTGCGACCTTCCGCACGTCGAAATGGCTGGGATAGTGAAGCGACGGCAGTCGAGTCGGAAAGGGTCTACGAGGCCTACACGGCCCGTGGCGGCCGTCATCAAGCCGCCCTGCGTGCTCTGGCCTTCAAATGGATCCGCATCCTGTTTCGCTGCTGGCGCGACCGCGTCCCCTACGACGAATCCCGCTACCTAGCCGCTCTCGGAAAGCGCACCGCCAAAGCTACCTAACGCTTGCGGTCCACCTCAGGGCGTGAGTTGGGCGGCGCCCATCGCGACCCGACTCCAGGTTCGGTCAAAGCCACCGGCGGTCCGCCTCAGGGCGTGAGTTGGGCAGCTCATTGGCTACCGTGACGTGCCGTGCGCGTGATGAGCAGACGATCCTTGACGTAGGCATGCCACAAATTCGGGAGTTGGCGAACGACGCGAGGCCCTTCGTCATTCTCAACCCTGCCGCAGGCAGCGATCAGAAGATACTCGAGCTCTGGGAAGAGATCAGGAAGCCGACCGAGGGAGCGCAGGTTTCTACAGCGGTGTATCTCGAGGCGACGTAGGCGCGGCAGCGTGGGCAAACCGTCGAGTGTCTCGCAGTTGGACCAATTGATCTCAAGTCGCACGAGATTGGGGGGCAACGCGAGGTTGTGAAAGGTTTTGGTGGCGTCGCGGTACCGCCAACTATGGAGGGATTCCAACGCCAATAAGTCGTGCACGCCGTGGTCCTGGCGCTTGTGATGCCAGACGAGCTGCTTGAGCTTTGGCAGTCTAGAAAAGTCTACGGCCGGACGTTTCGGGTGGACGCCAAATTTCGTCAACGCCGATAGCGCGTACAAGCCGTCGATCTTCTTCAACTCGACATCCCAGAACCAGACGGCTTCTACGTGGGGGATGCGAGCCAAGACGTCGAGGTCGGATTCGTAGAAATTGAACGCTGGGCTTCCAAAAACGCCAGTGATCTGCTCGCGGTTGATTTGCTCGACGCACTCATCAAGCCGTGACGATTCAAGACCGAGCCCCGGCGCGGGCTGCATGTCTGGCCAGCGCAGAAATCGTCCTTCGCGCGCAATAGGCATGTCTGTCCAACGTACCGCTGTTCAGCTGCGGCCGCATCAGGAATTGGGGAGGCATCAGGTGGCGACGAGCGAGCCCGTGGTACTGCACCACGGGCGAGAGGGAGGCGGCTTCAAGCCACGACGAGGTGCGGCCGTCTGCCTTCAACGGCTTGTTGGGCGGCACTCGTGACGGCTCGGTAGAGGCGCGATCTCCCGTGGTGCCCGCTCGCTTCTGGGCGTGCCTGGGTGGCGACATCTTGAAACGACGAGCGTGCTCGTGGATAGCGATGTCCGCCTCAACGGGCAGAAGCGTAGAAGTGCAAGTTGTGCTCTGGTCCTTCCGCCAGCCAGCGGCAGACCTTGTTGATCGGCAGAGTCATCCCCGAATCCTTCGCAAGAATGAACTGCGTCCCGAACGTGAAGGGGATAGCGTTGCGAGTGTTCTCGGGCTTGTTCAACATGTAGTCCTCGTAGGACTGCCAGTGATGATGTTGTTTCGCGTTGCGGCGGATAACCTCACCGACATACGCACCGGCGCATATGATCGTCTGTGCTCCGTCCTCAGTATCTGGATCAACGCCATATTCGTGAAGGCGTGCAAGCCAAGCGTCGACGACCTTAAGACTTTCCAGGCTGAAGTCGAGCCTTGGCCTATCCAATTCATCAGCCGCGATGACGTCGTTGTCGGCGACGAGCTTGCCAGCGAAGAAGTCGGCAGCCTCGGCCATCTGTTCGTCGACCTGGTTCATGTCAGCCTTCTCTCCCGCCCGCCCAACGTACCGCTGTTAAGCTGCGGCCGCATCAGGAAACCACGAGCTTTCCCGAAGCGACGAGCGAAGCCCGTGGTACTCCACCACGGGCGAGAGGCCCGACCTTTCAGGTAGCAACGACGCGCGGCCGCCAGCTGCAACAGCTTGTTGGGCGGCGCTCGTCACAGGAGGCGTGAGGCTTACGCTCGCGTGTTTCGTGGTTCGGTCCGCCTCGGGGCGCGAGTTGGGTGGCGCTCGTCATGGACTGCCATTGAGCGATCAACCGAGCTGGTCTGCGTAGATGTCGAACTCGAGAGAAACGCCCATCGCGGCGAGGCGCTGAAGATGCGGCTTCGAGACGCTGAACCCACGGTTCCATTCGGCGAGGAAGATGCTAAAGCGAACCTGGACATCAAACTCAACGGCGAGGCTGCGCCAAGCGTCGGGTCGTTCGGGAACACGCGCAAATAGGCGGCCCAGGAGATCGTCAACAGTCGCGGGCGGATTGGCCCGCTCCTGAAGGAACCACGCTCCGAGTTTGTACGGGACGGAGCCCTCGCGCTTTCGGTCGCCCTTGCGGTGCGAGCTGCTTGGGGTGCATCCGAGAACGGTCGTGATGTAATCCGGGTCGAGCGTCTCACCATACACCGCCAGCGTGACGCTGGCCTCGTCGACAGGCCCGCCAACTGTCGCAACTACCTGAGGTGGCTGTGTGTCATTCACGTCCGCCCAACGTACCGCCGTTAAGCAGCGGCCGCATCAGCAAACGGCGAGGCTGCAGGTGGCGACGAGCGAGCCCGTGGTACTTCACCACGGGCGAGAGAGAGGCGGTGCAGGTGGCGATGAGGCGCGGCCGTCTGCTTCAACG
>DASZTA010000040.1:0-9416 GCA_035548415.1 Polyangiaceae bacterium | reverse complement strand
GTGACCGCCACCCGCCACCCGGCCATCCGCCACCCCGACCGTGGTGGCCACCTAGACAACGGCGCCGCACTTTGATTTTCAAAGTGACCGCCACCCTGCCATCCGCCACCCCGACCGTGGTGGCCACCTAGACAACGGCGCCGCACTTTGATTTTCGAAGTGACCGCCACCCGCCACCCTGCCATCCGCCACCCCGACCGTGGTGGCCACCGAGACAACGGCGCCGCACTTTGATTTTCAAAGTGCCTCCTCGCACGACGCCGGTCGGTCCGGCGAGCTTTTTGCAGTGGCAGCACGGCGCCGCGCGCGGACCAAAGGGCCGGTAGGACCCGGAGCGCGCGAGCGCCGACCGCTGTCGCACGACGTTCGTGCCGCCGCGAACGACTTCGTTGGCCACCCGCGACGAAGACGTGAGGCCTGCCTCATGGGGGCGGGCTGTGGTGACTGTAGGGCATGGATCCAGGCGGATTGGGCTGGTTTCACAATTTCTTGGGCCGCCGTGAGCCGCTTGGGGGAGCACGCTGCATTTCAGAGAGGCTGCCCATGCGCTCGTTGATTTCGCTCGTCGTGCTCGGTTCCCTTGTGGCCGGTTGTGGCACTGATGGAGGCGGAGGGTCCGCGACTGGCGGAAGCAACGGAAGCGGGGGCAGCAACCTCAATATCGGCGGCAACAACGCGCAAATCGCCGGTGGCAATGCCGTGGGCGGCGCGAACGCAGTCGGCGGCGCGAACGCAGTCGGCGGTGCGAACGCTACGGGCGGTGCCGGCGTCACGGGCGGTGCGAACGCTACGGGCGGTGCCGGCGTCACGGGCGGCGCGGGCGCGCTGGGGGGTGCCGCACCTGGCGGCGGCGACAATTCGGGCGGGAGCGCCAACGGTGGCGGCGGTGGCGCGCCGGTAGGAGCGCCGAAAGGCGTCAGCGTTACTTCGCACGATCTCGCGGTAAACGGCGGCGTCGTGTTCAACGTGGCCGACGACTACTTCAACGACGGCTTCATTCCGGCAACGCCCGTAGCCAATTTCGGCACGCAGTCGCAAATCACGGCCGTCGCGAACGACGACGGCTCGCTCGACATTGCTTGGCTCGACTACACGAACGGCAAGGGCCACCCCTGGTCCGTCGACAAGCCGAGCCCCATCTACCTCACCCACGTCGACGCAGCGCTCGGCACCGCCACCACCACCAACAGCGGCGTGAGCACGTACAAGCTGCTCGGTTTCGCCAAAGACGCGGATGGCTCCTTTTACCTGGCTTACAACAAAGACCACGCCTTCAAGACCGATAAAGACGGCGACCAAAACAAGCTGAACGGCAACGAGCTGCACGTCACCAAGCTGAGCGGCGGCAACCCCGCTTGGGATCAGCTGATTTTCGGCAACCAGGACAACAACCTCGAGGGCACGCTCGGCGATCCCGGAGGCGCGGCCAGCGGGGTGCTCGGCTACGACGCGATGAACCAGAAGGTCATCATCTATGTCGGGCACAGCATGATGTGGGGCGGCGTGCGGCACCAGGCGGGCTTCTTGCGCCTGCTGAACCCGAGCAACGGCGCCATCATTGCGCCCTCTGGCGATGACATCATCCACTTTGGGGCCGGTTGGTGGTACTCGCACAACTTCAACCAGCGCCTCTTGATCGATGGCGGTAATTACTACGTTCTGGCGCATGGCGACGCCTATTCGCGGCAGCTCGGCTTCGCGCGTTGGTCCGTGAACGGTTACACGACCAAAAACGACACCGACTTCAACGAGTCGTACTTTGCCATTGCCGGCAACGAGGGCGACAACAACACCAACGCTCAAACCGGCCAGTTCGTGAAAATGAAGGACGGCCGCTTCTTGATGGTCCACACCACCTCACAGGGCCGCAGCGCGCGCGACGTGCGGCTCGCCGCCGCCAGCGGAAGCAACGGCAAGCCCAGCGGCGACGCCGTGTGGCTCACCACCAACACCGGCACCAACCAGGCCACGATGCCGAAGCTCGAGCTACTCGGCGATTACCTGCTCGTCACCTATGCGATCTGGGACAGCAGCAAGAAGCACCAGCTCACCTGGTACGCCGCCGTGCTCGATCAGACCCTCGCCACCGTGGTGGCGCCGCAGGTCCTGCAAAACGTGGAGTTCGTCGACTCGGCGCCGCTCTTCCACTTCAAAGGTGGGCCCAACGCCGGCCAAGTCGGCTGGGTCTCCGGCAACGGCTCGCACACGCTCTCGGTGCGGGTCGCCAGCCTCACCTACTAGCGAGACGCGCTCGAAGCCTTGGCGGTACGCGTCACGCGCGGGCCGTGATGACCCAGGTGCTGGACGGCGCCCACACGCCGTCTGGCGTGAGGAAGGGCGTGAGGGCTTCGCGCAGGGCGGCCATCACTTCTGGCTCGCGCGCGCGGCCCACGTCACCGGCCAGACGCATGATTTCGCCTGCCGGACCCAGGGACATGGAGAAAGCGATGGCTTCGTCGATATCTCGACCTATGCAGATGTCGATGTCGTTCCGCTCGAAGCCGATTTGGCGGAAACCAGCGGCCTTGAGCTGGTCGCTCACCAGATCGGGACTGCGCATCGAGAAGGGACCGGGACCGCAGGTGGGCTCGTCCACCGTCTCTTCTTCTTCGGCGATGAAGTTGCGGACGGTGAGCTCGGGCACGTGCAGCCAAGGATTGTCTTCGCGCTTGCGCCACGTGACGAAAGTGAGCGGAGCGCCGGGCTCGAGCGAGCGCTTGACGTTGCGCAGGGCCGCTACGGGCGAATTGAAGAACTGCATGCCGAAGCGGGCGTACACGGCGTCGTACGGGCCTCGCAGGTCGTCTACCTGCACGTCTGCCCGGAAAAAGCTGGCGTTCTTGAGGCCGGCGACCGCGGCGTCGTGCGTCGAAGCATCGACGAAGTTTTGTGCAACATCCACCCCGATGGCCTGGCCGTTGGTCGGCGCGAGGGCGCGCGCGAGCTGCGCCGTCATGTCGCCGAAGCCGCAACCGATATCTAGCACCCGCGCCGCCGGTCGTGGCGGGCTACGAGTGAGCACGCTCTCGCCATGGCGCGCTAGGCCGACGGTGAGCAGGTGCTTGAAGCGCACGAATTTGTCGAACAGTACTCCGTTCCAAGCACGCATCACTTCGTCGTTGTCGTCGGGCATGTCGGCTCCGGCTTGCTCTAGCGATGGTAGCGTCGCAAGCCACCAAGGCAAGCCATGCGACGCAGGTTATTATTCGTTACCGAAAATATCACGCTCGCGCAAGTCGTGCGACTCGCCACACTCGCGCGCTCCCTCTCGAGCGAAGAGTACGAGGTGCACTTTGCGTGCAGCGACTTCGATCCGCTCGTGTTCGAGGGGACCACCTTTCAGCGCTGGCCACTATTTACGGTCGACAAGGAGCAAGGCTTCAAAGCGTTAGCCAAAGGCGAGCGCATGTACGATCAAAAGACGCTCGAGCGCTACGTGGCCGACGAGCGACGGGTGCTCGACCAGGTAAAGCCTGACGTCGTGATCGGAGACTTCCGTCTTTCGCTCGCCGTGAGCGCGCCGCTGAGCGGTGTGCACTGCGCGTCACTGATCAACGCGCACTGGAGCCCGTTCGCGGTGCGCGAAAAATGGCCGGTACCCGACCACCCGATCGTGCGCCTGGTCGGTATCGAGCTCGCCGAGAGGTACTTCCCGCAAGCCATGCCGAAGGTGTTCGGCCACTTTGCTGCGCCGCTCAACGCGCTGCGCGAGCGCCATGGTTTGGCGCCGTTCGAAACGCTGTCGCACCAGCTCTGCTTCGGCGACTCGGTGCTGTATCCGGATATCCCGGAGCTGTGTCCGATCGCGGGCGCGCCGCCGTCGCACCACTACTTGGGCGCCGTGCAGTGGTCGCCTGCCGTCGCCGCTCCCAGGTCGCTCGGCGGTGACCCGGGGCTGCCGCTCGTGTACGTGACGCTCGGCTCCTCCGGTGACGTCGCCGCTTTGCCGGCGGTGCTGGCCGGTCTCGACGGCTTGCCGATTCGCGGCGTGCTCGCCACCGCCGGCCGCGCCGCGCCGCGGGTGCCGAGCAACTTCGTCGTCACCGATTTCGTTCCCGGTGAGCTGCTCGCGGCGCAAGCGCTCTTCGTCGTCAACAACGGCGGCTCGGCCACGGCCTATCAGGCGCTGGCCGCCGGCGTGCCCGTGCTCGGCATTCCCTCGAACCTCGACCAGTATTTGACGATGCAAGTCGTGGAGCGCGCCGGGGCCGGCATCACCTTGCGAAGTGGCGGCCTGCGCCGCGACGACGTGCGCCGCGCGGCCGTGCGTTTGCTCGACGCACGCGAGCAGAAGCGCGCTGCCGAGTCGCTCGCGGCACAATTCGCTCGCTACAACTGCCGAGAACGCTTCGGGAATTGGTTGTCTAACTTGCTCGGCGACTGAGCCGGGCCCAAAACATCACCAGCCCATGATTGCCTTCACCTCTTCGATTCGCCGAGCCGGCACGCTGGCGGGCGTGGCCCTACTCTCATTGTTGTGCGGCCGCTCCGCCGTGGCGGAAGAGAGCGTGGCCACCAACGTGATCGAGTTCGAAACGCAGAACCGCAACGACGCGGGGGTCGTCCGCTGTGGGCTCTTCAAAGAGGGCGGCTGGTTGAAAGACGCCTTCCGCTTCTCCATCGTGAACGTGAGCGGCAAGACCGCGCTGTGCATCTTCAAAGACGTGCCCAGCGGCACCTACGGCATCTCGGCCTTTCACGACGAGAACAACGACGGCAAGCTCGATACGAACCTCGTCGGCTATCCAGTCGAGGAATATTGCTCGTCCAAGAACGCCAGAAACATGTTTTCAGCACCGAGCTGGAAAGACGCCAAGTTCAGCTACAAGGGCGGCACAGTGCGGCTGCGCGCGGTGATGAAGTAGCGCCTGCCGACGAGCGTGTGCCATGATGGCACCGCTATGCGCGGCGGATTGCTTGGCTTCTGGACGTTCTTGGGCGGCGCGGCCTTGCTCGGCGCTTGCTCCAACCTCATCGGTCTGAGCGACTACCAGGTGGACACGTCGCTCGACGGAACCCCGAACGGCAACGCCGGCTCCCCTTCCACTTCCGACGGCGGTGAGCCGGGCACCGGCAACGCGGGCGAGGCGGGTCAAGCTACGGGCGGCGCTGCCAACGCGGGCGGCGCTGCCAACGCGGGCGGCGCGAGCGCGGCGGGCGGCGAAAGCGGCGCCGGCAACCCCACGCTCTGCAAGAGCAGTCTGGACTGCGACGACAGCATCGACTGCACCGAAGACGCGTGCGGCAAAGACGGCCAATGCACGCACGCGCTGAATGACAAAGCGTGCGACGGCACGCGCTGCGAGGTCTGCACCGCCGGCATCGGCTGCGTCGCGGGCAAAAAAGACGAGCTGCAGCTGCTCATCGACCCCAACTTCGACGAGATGGGCGCGGAGTGGAAACAGAAATCGGCGACGTTCAACAACAAGAACATCTTCGTCAACGCGTCGGCTCAAACGCCCACGATGATCGCCAAATTCGGCCCCGCCGCGAAGAACGCAACCGAGGCCGAGTACGCCGATCTCCTGCAGATCGTGACCATCCCGGATGGCACCGTCGCGCTCACACTCAAGGGTTATTACAAGGTGGCGCCCGGCACCCTGCACCCAGACGAAGACGACTACGTCGTGACCGGCTTGTGGGATATCGGCGGCGCCGACATCAGGCCGTTCGCGCAGTTTCATGCCTTCAACGCGCAAGACGGCGCCCAGGCTGCGTGGAAGGCTTTCAGCTACTCGCTCACGGACAAGCAGGCCAAGCTGGTGGCCGGCAACGAGTACACGTTCGATCTCGTCGCCAACGCTTGGGACAGCACGTATCAGTTCGACACGCTCGAGCTCAACGCGACGGTCTGTCAGTAATCAGTAGCCCGCGCGCGTGGCCAGGTAGAGCAGGCCGCAGAGCAGCGCGGCGATCGCGAACATCGCGAGCACCCCCGGCACGAAGTACGGAAACACCATCAGCACCAAGCCCACCACCAGCTGTGGCACCCGGCCCATCTTGCGTCCGTAGTTGAAGAGCACGAAGCCCACACCGGACACCACGAAACCGGCGATCAGCGTGCCCGCGTCGAGATTCACCCAGTCAGCGTAGCGCGCACTACTCGCGCCGCCCGTTCGGACCCCGGGCCGATAGAAATCGAGCCTGTCCGGGCCGCACCCGGACACTACCTAGGCGCATTGATGCGCCTCAGCAGCTTGCGTTCGTGGTTCGTGCTCGGATCCCTTGTCGGCTTAGGTGGGTGCGTGAGCGGCACTATCGACGGTGACGAAGGGGCGCACAGCGGCGCTGGCAATGTCGCCGGCAGCAGCTCCGTCGGCACGAGCGGGACAGCCACTACGGCGGGCGGTAGTAACGCGGCGGGCGGCGGCAACAGCGCGGGCAGCGGCGTCATCACGCCGCAGGGTGGTACGACGTCCAACGGCGGCAGCGGCAGCGCCATCGCGGGTAAGGGCAGCGGCGGCAGCGGCACGGCCGGCACCGCCAGCGGAGGCACCAGCAGCGGCGGCAGCAATGCGGGCGGTGCTGGCGGCAGCGGCGGTAGCGGAAACCCACCGCACGACTGCAAGCGCGGCATCGCTTGGCCTGGCCAAAGCCTCACCAACGCGGAGGTGAGCTCGCAGCTCACGTGGTGGTACACGTGGGGCCTCGGCATCAAGAGCGTCGGTGCCGGGCTCGAATTCGTGCCCATGATTTCCGGCGGTGGGCACAACGCCACCAACGACAACAAAGTCATCCGCAGCGACGCAAAGTACCTGCTCGGCTACAACGAGCCTAACTTCTTCGCGCAAGCCAACTTGAGCGCCGCACAAGCCGCCGCGGATTGGCCCACCGTCGAAGCCGTCGCCAAGGCGCACAACCTCAAGATCGTGTCGCCCGCCGTGAACTATTGCGGCGACGACAAGAACAAGACGGGGCCGTGCCACGACACGAACCCGGCGCACTACCTGCAAACGTTCTTCGACGCGTGCGCCAACTGCCAGGTCGATTACATCGCCGTGCATTGGTACAACTGCGACGGCGCGTCGCTGAAGAGCTACCTGGACATGTTCAAGCAATTCAATCGGCCCATCTGGCTGACCGAGTTCGCTTGCGCCTACGGCGGCGACACGTCCGTGGCCGGCCAAGAGAAGTACATGCGCGAGGCCATTCCGATTCTGGAAGGGCGCGCGGACGTCTTCCGCTACTCGTGGTTCAGCGCCGACGCGATCCCCAACGCCAAGCTGCTGAACGACGACAGCTCCCCCACGGACCTCGGCAAGATCTACCTGAGCTTGCCGCACGACCCGACCTGCACGCCGTAACGCGCAGGCCGGGCGCGCCCGCGTTCGTCACATGTTCATCTTGTGACAGCCGCCACAGCCGAAGCCCGAGTTGGTCTTCGGATCGTAGGGCGGCTTGCCGAATACCTCGGCCATTTTCGGCACGACTTCTTCGTGCATGAACTTCACCATTTCGGGCATCTTGTCGGCTTCGACCAGCTTGCCGTCTTTCATGTGAAGCTCGGGCAGTGCCTCCGAGGGCTTGGGCTTCATGTCGGGGCCGTGGCAGGTCTTGCAACCGAACTTGGCGTACTTGGCCGCGTCGTGACCTTGAAAGACCTTGGACATGGCCGGCACGACCTTGGCCTTCATGAAGGCGCCTTTGTCCTTCGTGGGCATGTCGTCCTTCCACACCATGTCGGCAGCACCGGCCGGTTCAGCCGCCGGAGCTTCACCTGCCGGTGCCGCGCCCGGCTCGCTCGGCGAAGCCGGTGCAGGCTGGCTACCACCGCACGCGGCAAGCACGGCGGCGAGCAGAACGGAACACGTGAGTCCCAAGCAATTTGACGTTCGCATACGAGTTTCCTCCGAATGGCCCCGAAGGGCGACGCGAGGACGCTAGTACAAATCTCTGCTCATGAGCTCAATCAAGAACGCGGGATTGTCGACATGGAGCCAGTGGCCAGCGTTCGGGACGACATGAAGGCGAGCGTGCGGCGCGTGTTCGACCAAAGCCTGCAAACGCGCACGATTTTCCGGCGCCCACCGATCGCTGCGCTCTGCCACGACTACGCGAAAGTCCGAATCTGCTGCTTCAGACTCCAAAACCGGCCACAGATCGACTTTGAAATAATCGAGCATGAGCTCGTAGATGGCGTCGAGGTTGAAACGCCATACGAAACCCTCCGGTTGCCGGACCAGATTCGTGGCCAGCCAATTGGCAGTGCCGGAGCTAATGCCCTGCGCCGTCAACTCGCCAATGACATGCTGGCGATCGGCGGCAGGTGTCGTGGTGCGACGTACCGACTCGATGACTCGAATCACCTCGTTCGCCGAAGACGGCTCCTGGCTGCCCGGATTCGAGTCCAGGATCCAGAGCTGGCGCGCGCGCGCCGGAAACAGCTCGGCAAACATCAACGCCGTTTTGCCGCCGAAAGAATGGCCGGCAATCACGGCCGGCTCCGCGCCGAGCGCAGCGATGAGCGCGTCGAGATCGCGCGCACAGGCCTCGAGCGTGTTGGGCGCGGGCGCGCCTTGCGACTCTCCGTGGTGGCGCAGATCGACCAGGCAAAAGCGATACTCGGGGCGCAGCTTGCCGAGCTTGATGGCGAGGCTGCGCAAGTTGTTGCCGCTGCCGAGCGCACCGTGTAGCACCAGCGCAAGCTTGCTGGCGTTGGGCTCACCGACGAGAGAATGGGCGGGAACGAAGGGCACGCCTGCTTTTAGCGGAAGACCCCGGCTCCGCCAATCAGCGTGGCGGTGGCAAGGCCATGCCGCATTGCGTGCTGGAAATGCTGCACAACGAGGCGGCGCCGACGACGAGCGCGACTTCGCCGATGATGGCGAGCACGACCATCCCGGGCGGTGGCTCTGTCTTCGCGGGGATCTTGTGAACGGTGAGGCAAGCCGCAACGGGTGGAATTTCGGTATTGCTACAGTACTCGTCGGGCGTCGTTTCGAAGCCGGGGCATTGCGACAAGCAGTCGACGTAGGCGTTGGGGGTGGGCGCGTTTTGGCAGCCCGAGAAGCAGTGCATGGCGTCGTGCGGGCTCACGGGGTTTTCGCGCAAGAGCAGACGATAGCGGACCGTCTCACCCGTTTTCTTCGGCGCCTTGACCGTCGTGTTGTTGCAGGCCACGAGCGCGGCCACCAGCACGTACCCGAGCCTCCGAAAGCGCATGCCGGCCAGCATAGCGCTATTGCTCGACGATGCAGCCCTGACGAGCGGGTGGCGGCGCCGGCGACGATTCCGGGGGGCTGCGCGGGCGGCGGCAGCCCCGCCTCGGCTCAGGATTCTACACATTTCGACGCAGTGGCCCGCGAAGCAGAAGTCGCAGTGTCCGAGCGCTCTCCGAGCCGCTTCGCAGTCGCAATCCCATTGCGGCGTGTCCGCAGTTCTATCGCGAAGAAGTTCTTCCGAACGTAAGAACCTGG
>DASZTA010000039.1:0-289327 GCA_035548415.1 Polyangiaceae bacterium | reverse complement strand
GACGGGCTCGGTGCAGTTGCCCGAAGGCATCAAGATGGTGATGCCGGGCGACAACATCACGGTCGAGGTCGAGCTGATCACCACCGTCGCTCTGGAAGAGCAGATGCGTTTCGCCATCCGTGAAGGTGGCAAGACCGTCGGTGCCGGCGTCGTCACCAAGATTATCGAGTAATTACGCTGTGTTACAGGCCGGGTTGGCGCGTTGCCGCCCGGCCGGTCACACTTTCGCCCCCTCGGTTCCCGAGTGTGACCCGTGCCCGACACGAAACGTATCCCGATTGCTCTCTGCTGCAGCGTCTGCAGCGCCCGCAACTACAAGACCACGAAGGCTCGCAAGGACGGCGGGCGTCCCCTCCAGCTCAAGAAGTTCTGCAACACCTGCAACGCGCACACGGTTCACATCGAAGGCAAGTAGCACCGCAAGAGGCGCCGCAGCCTCAAGACCTTTAGGGGTGTAGCTCAGTTGGTAGAGCAGCGGATTCCAAATCCGCAGGCCGGGAGTTCGAGCCTCTCCGCCCCTGCCGAAGTCTCCCGAAACCAGAAAAAGATCAGATGGCCATCACCGACGAAAAAGACGAACAGCAAACCGACGCCGAAGAAGGCGTTGGCGAAGCTTCGTCCGAGTTGGGCGCCGAGACCGAAGCGCTGGCCACCACGTCGGAAGAGTCGACCACCGACGACGGCGACGAGGACGAAGAAGGCGCGCACACGCTAGGCTCCGAGCGCTACGTGCACGCGGCGTTTTTCGTCGCGGGCATCCTGGCCGCTTACATCGCCAGCAAGACGCTCGTCTTGGCCTGGAACAGCCTGGCAAATTGGCCCGCCGCGGTGCGTGCCGTTCCGGCGCTGGTGGCGCTCGGCGAAGAGCAGCGTGACAGCTACGCGATGGTCGCTGGCGCCGGCGTGGGCGCCATCACCGTCATTCAGGCGTACCGCAAAGAAAACGTTCGAACCTGGGCCAACGAGGTAGCTGCCGAGCTGTCGAAGGTGACCTGGCCGAATCGCGAAGCGGTGCTCAACGGCACGCTGGTAGTGGTGGTCGCGAGCGCGATCGCCACCGTTTACGTAACCATCCTCGACAGAATCTGGTCGTTCCTCACGACCCTCGTGTACGGAGCCTGAGCATGGAAGAACCGGCGCAGACCCCTCCTGGCAAGAAGTGGTACGTGGTCACGACGTACTCGGGCTACGAGAACAAGGTGAAGGGCGCTTTGCAGGAGCGCATTCGCCAGTTCCACCTCGAGGACAAGTTCGGGGAGATCCTCATCCCGTCCGAGCAGGTCACCGACACGCTCAAGGACGGGCGCCAGCGGGTGAAGAGCAAGACGAGCTTCCCCGGCTACGTGTTCGTCGAAATGGAGATGAGCGAGCACGCCTGGCACATCGTCAAGGACACGCCGAAGGTCACCGGCTTCATCGGTAACCAGCGGCCGCAAGAGGTCAAACCGCCTCACATCGAAGACATCCGCAAGGGTATCGGCGAAGGCGCGGTCAAGCCGAAGCCCCGCCACCAGTTCAACGAAGGCGACGAAGTACGCGTGGTGGTGGGCGCGTTCGCCAACTTCTCGGGCACCGTTCAAGAGGTCAAGCCCGACAAGCAAAAGCTCAAGGTCATGGTCAGCATCTTCGGGCGCCCCACGCCCGTCGAGCTCGACTTTTCACACGTGGAGAAGCGCTAAGGCCGCCCCTCCGGGTAACCCCAGGCTTCGCAAGGACACACCGTCATGAGCGCCAAAAAGAAGATCAACGCCTACATCAAGTTGCAGCTGCCGGCTGGCAAAGCCAACCCGTCGCCGCCCGTGGGTCCCGCCCTCGGTCAGCACGGCGTCAACATCATGCAGTTCTGCAAAGACTTCAACGCCCGCAGCGCACCGCTGGGCGACACGATCTTGCCGGTCGTGATCACGGTCTACGCCGACCGCTCCTTCAGCTTCATCATGAAGCAACCGCCGGCCAGCGTGCTGGTGAAGAAGGCGCTCGGTCTGCCGACGGCGAAGAAGCCGGGCAGCGGCTCCAAGGAGCCGAACAAGACCAAGATCGGCAGCCTCTCGATGGATCAGATCCGCGCGATCGCCAAAGAGAAGATGAAAGACATGAACACGACGGATCTCGAAGCCGCCGCGCGCAGCATTGCGGGCACGGCCAAGAGCCTCGGCGTGACGATCAGCTGAGTAGTTACTGGTACGGCGGCGCCACGCTGTTTCTGGCGTGAACGTTTCCGACCGTGTCCAGGAGTCGAAAGACGAACCCAATGGCAGTGAAAGAGACAAAAAATCGCAAGGTGGCAGCGGCCAAACGCGACCCATCCAAGCGTGTTACGGTCGATGAGGCCGTTGCGCTGGTGAAGTCGATGGCCTTTGCCAAGTTCGACGAAAGCGTCGACGTCGCGGTGCGCCTCGGGGTCAACCCGAAGCACGCCGATCAAATGGTGCGCGGAGCGATCGTGCTCCCTCACGGCACCGGCAAGACCGTGCGCGTCCTCGTGTTCGCGCGCGGTGAGAAGGAGAAAGAGGCCCTGGAAGCGGGAGCAGACGTCGCCGGTGGCGACGAGCTGGTCGCGAAGGTCCAGGAAGGCTTTCTCGATTTCGATCGCGTGATCGCTACCCCGGACCTGATGGGCGCCGTCGGTAAGCTCGGTCGCGTGCTCGGCCCCCGCGGCCTGATGCCGAACCCCAAGGTCGGCACGGTAACCTTCGACGTCAAGAACGCCGTCAAGGAAGCCAAGGCAGGCAAGGTCGAGTATCGCGTCGACAAAGCCGGCGTCGTGCATTGCCGCATCGGACGCAAGTCGTTCGACCAGGCAAAGCTGACCGAGAATGCGATGGCGCTGATTGGCGAGCTGATCGCCAAGAAGCCGTCGACCGCCAAGGGCATCTACATGCGCAGCATCACGCTGAGCACGACGATGAGCCCGGGCGTACGCATCGACACCTCGACCGTCGTTTCTTCCAGTGAGGAGGACGCCTGATGGAACGCAGCCAAAAGGCCGAAGCGATCGCCGACATCAAGGCGCGCTTCGAGAAGATGAGCTCCGCGGTTTTCCTGGATTTCACCGGGATGACCGTCGAAGAGGTGAGCAAGCTTCGCGACAAGTTCCGCGAAAAGGGCATCGACTACAAGGTGCTCAAGAACAAGCTCGTGGAAAAGGCGCTCGCCGACCACGCCTGGAGCAAGGGCCTCAAGCCCGTGCTCAGGGGCATGACCGGTGTGGCCTGGAGCTTCGAGGAACCGAGCGCTGCCGCTCGCGTCGTCAAAGATTTCGTCAAAGACAACGAGAAGCTCAAGGTCAAGGCCGGGCTGCTCGAGGGCCAGGTGCTCGACGCCAAACAGGTCGAGAACCAGCTCGCGACTTTGCCGAACAAGGACGAGGCGCGCTCCATGCTCCTCGCCACGTTGCTCGCCGCCCCGCAAACCTTCGTCAGGCTGCTCACCGTTCCCGCTCGCGATCTCGTGGGCGTGCTCGATGCCAAGCGGCGCAAGGACGGTGGCTGATTCAGCCCCCGTCAGTCTCAACCCATTGTTTTAAAAAGATTTAATAGTTCGCAGGAGTTACTAAAATGGCTGAAATTACTCGTGACCAGGTCGTCGACTACCTCTCCAACCTCCCGGTGATCCAGATCGCCGAGCTCGTCAAAGAGCTCGAGACGAAGTGGGGCGTCAGCGCGGCTCCGGTCGCCGTTGCCGCAGGCCCCGGCGCTGCCGGCCCGGCCGCTGCCGCCGAGGAGAAGACGGAGTTCACGGTGGTGCTCGCCGACGGCGGCGCCAACAAGATCAACGTCATCAAGGCGGTCCGCGAAATCACGGCCCTCGGCCTGAAAGAAGCCAAGGACCTGGTCGAAGGTGCTCCCAAGCCGATCAAGGAGAACATCGGCAAGGAAGAGGCCGAAGACATCAAGAAGAAGCTCGAAGCTGCCGGCGCCAAGGTCGAGGTCAAGTAAGACCCCTTTGACCTGCACTGGTCTTCATAGCTCTGGTCGCACCCGCCAGCCCTCGAGGTTGGCGGGTGGACTCGTTGTGACAGTACTAACCTGCCCGATTGGGCGGGTTGGTTTCGGAGCGCGCGTGGTTATGTAAAGCGTTTGCGCGGGACGGCAGTGGTGTCTGCCGGTTCCTGCGCTTCGCGTTTTGGAGGTTTCGCATATGGCGTCCAAGGTCCAGTCGAATTTTCGACATCGCACGAACCTCGGTCGTGTTGACTCGATCGTCGATATCCCGAACCTGATCGACATTCAGAAGAGCAGCTACGACAAGTTCCTGCAGACGGACGTTTCTCCGCGCGAGCGGAAGGAAATGGGCCTCGAGGAGGTCTTTCGCAGCGTCTTCCCGATCAAGGATTTCGACGGTACGAGCGAGCTCGTTTACGTCTCCTACAATCTGGAGAAGCCCAAGTACGACGTGGACGAGTGCCGCCAGCGCGGCATGACGTTCGCGGCGCCGATCAAGGTCACCACGCAGCTGATGGTCTACGACACCCGCGAGGGTGGCGAGCGCATCGTGCGCGACATCAAGGAGCAGGAGGTCTACTTCGGCGAGATCCCGCTCATGACCGAGACCGGTACCTTCATCATCAACGGTACCGAGCGCGTCGTCGTCTCGCAGTTGCATCGCAGCCCGGGCGTGTTCTTCGACCACGACAAGGGCAAGACGCACTCCTCCGGCAAGCTGCTCTACAGCGCGCGCGTGATCCCGTACTCGGGCTCGTGGCTCGACTTCGAGTTCGACCACAAAGACATCATGTACGTGCGCATCGACCGTCGCCGGAAGATGCACGCGACCGTGCTGCTGCGCGCCCTGGGTTACAGCACTCAGGAGCTGCTCAACTACTTCTACTCGACGGAAACCGTCTACATCGAGAAGGGCGGCAAGTTCTCGAAGTCGATCGAGTACGACCTGCTCGCCGGTCAGCGCGCCACGCGCGACATCAAGGTCGGGGCGGAAGTCGTCGTCAAGAAGAACACCAAGTTCACGCGCGCCGCGATCAAGAAGCTGAAAGAAGCCAGCCTCGATCGCCTGCCCAACGAGCCCGCGGACCTGATCGGCAAGGTCAGCGCAGAAGACGTGATCGACAAGGAGACGGGCGAAGTCCTGCTCGAGTGCAACGAAGAGGTGACCGAAATCACCCTCGATCGCCTCAAGGACGCCGGCGTCGCCGAGTTCAAGGTGCTGTTCATCGACGGCCTGAACGTCGGACCGTACCTGCGTGACACCCTGATCGCCGACAAGGTCAAGACGACCGAAGACGCGATCATGGAGATCTACCGGCGCCTGCGCCCGGGTGATCCGCCCACGCTGGAGACGGCCAAGCAGCTGTTCCAGAACCTGTTCTTCAACCCGGAGCGCTACGACCTCTCGGCCGTCGGTCGCCTGAAGTTGAACTACAAGTTCTATCGCGACATGGCCGAGGACCAGAAGCCTGGTCTGGACGCCACGGTGCTCACGCCGAGCGACATCCTCGAGACGGTTCGGCACCTGATCGAGCTCAAGAACGGCCGTGGCTCGGTGGACGACATCGATCACCTCGGCAACCGCCGCGTGCGCGCGGTCGGCGAGCTGATGGAGAATCAGTATCGCATCGGCCTCGTGCGCATGGCTCGCGCCATCAAGGAGCGCATGAGCGTGTCGCAAGAAATCGACACGTTGATGCCGCACGACCTGATCAACGCCAAGCCAGTGGGCGCGGTGGTCAAGGAGTACTTCGGTAGCTCGCAGCTCTCGCAGTTCATGGATCAGACGAACCCGCTGAGCGAAGTGACGCACAAGCGTCGCCTCTCCGCTCTCGGCCCGGGTGGTCTGACCCGCGAGCGCGCCGGCTTCGAGGTGCGCGACGTGCACGCCACGCACTACGGCCGCATCTGCCCGATCGAGACGCCTGAAGGTCCGAACATCGGTCTGATCGCGTCGCTCAGCTGCTTCGCGCGCGTGAACGAGTACGGCTTCGTCGAGACGCCGTACCGCAACGTGAGCGACGGTCGCGTGCACGACGAAGTGCAGTGGTTCAGCGCGTTGGAAGAGGAAGGCAAGTACATCGCTGCCGCCTCGGCCAACATGGACGACAAGGGCAAGTTCAAGGACAACTTGGTTGCGGCGCGCCTCAACGGCGACTTCCGCATGGCCATGCCCGACCAAATCCAGCTGATGGACGTGGCGCCGAACCAGATGGTGTCGGTGGCCGCGGCCCTGGTGCCGTTCCTCGAGCACGACGACGCCAACCGCGCGCTCATGGGCGCGAACATGCAGCGCCAGGCGGTGCCGCTGGTTCGCACCGAAGCCCCGCTCGTCGGCACCGGCATGGAAGGCCGCGTGGCGATGGACTCGGGCGTGTGCGTGATCGCCAAGCGTGAAGGTACGGTCGTCAGCGTCGACGCCGAGCGCATCGTGGTGCGCGCGGCCGAAGGCGACGGCGACGAGGTGCCGGATATCTATCCGCTCACCAAGTACCAGCGCAGTAACCAGAGCACTTGCTACAACCAGAAGCCGGTGGTGGCTCGCGGTGAGCACGTCAAGAAGGGCGACGTCCTCGCGGACGGCCCGGCTTGTGACATGGGCGAGCTCGCGCTCGGCCAGAACGTGGTCGTCGCCTTCATGCCCTGGCAGGGTTACAACTTCGAAGACTCGATCTTGGTCTCCGAGCGCATCGCCAAAGACGATGTGTACACCTCGGTCCACATCGAAGAGTTCGAGTGCGTCGCCCGCGACACCAAGCTCGGCAAAGAAGAAATCACCAAAGACATCCCCAACGTCGGCGAAGAGGCCCTCAAGGACCTCGACGACGCGGGCGTCGTGCGCATCGGCGCCGAGGTGAAGCCGGGCGACATTCTGGTCGGCAAGATCACTCCGAAGGGCGAGAGCCAGCTCTCGCCGGAAGAGAAGCTCCTGCGCGCGATCTTCGGCGAAAAGGCCGGCGACGTTCGCGACAGCTCGTTGAAGGTCCCCCCGGGCGTCAGCGGCATCGTGATCAACGCCCGCATCTTCAGCCGCAAGGGCACCGACAAGGACGAGCGCGCGAAGTCGATCGAAGACACCGAGCGTCTGAAGCTCGAGCGCGTGCGCGAAGAGGAAATCAAGATCCTCCGCGACTCGTACTTCCGCAAGATCAAGCGGGTGCTCGGCGGCAAGACGACGGCGGGCAAGCTCGTCGACGACAAGGGCAAGGTGCTCTTGAACAAGGGCGTCGTGCTCAACGACGCCGAGCTCGAGCCGGTGCCGCAGAAGTACTGGGGCGAGATCCCGGTCGAAGAGGGCGCGGACTCCGTCCGTCAGCTGCTCAGCGACCTCGAGGCCCTGCTCAAGAGCCGCGAAGAGCACTTCGCCGACAAGATCGATCGCCTCAGCCGTGGTGACGAGCTGCCGCCGGGCGTGATCAAGATGGTGAAGGTGTACGTCGCCATCAAGCGCAAGCTGCAGGTCGGCGACAAGATGGCCGGTCGCCACGGTAACAAGGGTGTCGTCTCCCGCATTCTGCCGGAAGAAGACATGCCGTACCTGGAAGACGGCCGCCCTGTCGACATCGTGCTCAACCCGCTCGGCGTGCCGAGCCGCATGAACGTCGGTCAGATTCTCGAGACGCACCTCGGTTGGGGTGCTCGCGAGCTCGGCCGGCAAATCGACATCGCCATCGAGGAGAAGTTCGGCGGAGAGAAGCTCCGCCAGCGCATCCTCGAGATCAACGCGCAGGATCCGAAGTTCCAGAAGGTCATCAAGTCCGTTCCCGAGAACGAGCTGAACCTACTGGCGAAGAAGCTGCGCCGCGGTCTTTTCATGGGCACGCCGGTGTTCGACGGCGCTCAAGAGAAGACGATCAAGGAAATGCTCGAGCTGGCAGGTCGCTCGGCCTCCGGACAGTCCATTCTGTTCGACGGTCGTACCGGCGAGCCCTTCGAGCAAGATGTGACGGTGGGCATCATGTACATGCTCAAGCTGCATCACTTGGTCGACGACAAGATCCACGCTCGTTCGATCGGACCGTACTCGCTCGTCACCCAGCAGCCGCTGGGCGGTAAGGCGCAGTTCGGTGGTCAGCGTCTTGGTGAGATGGAAGTCTGGGCGATGGAGGCGTACGGCGCCGCCTATGCCTTGCAAGAGTTCCTGACCGTCAAGAGCGACGACGTCCAGGGCCGCACCCGCATGTACGAGTCCATCGTCAAGGGCGAGTACGCGCTGGAAGCGGGCCTGCCCGAGAGCTTCAACGTTTTGATCAAAGAGCTTCAGTCGTTGTGTCTCAACGTCGAGCTCGTCGAGACCGGCGGCCCACAGGCCACGGCAGCGGAAGACTGATTCAGCGGAACTGAGGAAAAAACATGCGAGATATTTTCTCCTTTTTCGAAAAACCGAAGGATCCGCTTTCTTTCTCGGCGATGCGCATCTCCCTCGCCTCTCCGGAGAAGATCCGTGAGTGGTCGAACGGGGAAGTGAAGAAGCCCGAGACGATCAACTACCGCACGTTCAAGCCGGAACGCGACGGCCTGTTCTGCGCGAAGATCTTCGGCCCGGTCAAAGACTACGAGTGCATCTGCGGCAAGTACAAGCGCATGAAGCACCGCGGCATCGTGTGCGAGAAGTGCGGCGTCGAGGTGATTCAGTCCAAGGTGCGTCGCGAGCGCCTGGGCCACATCTCGCTGGCCACGCCGGTCGCGCACATCTGGTTCCTCAAGAGCCTGCCGTCGCGCATCGGTAACATCCTCGACATCACGCTGAAGGACCTGGAGAAGGTCCTGTACTGCGAGGCGTACATCGTCATCGACCCGAAGAGCACGCAGCTCGAGCGGGCCGAGCTGCTCTCGGAGGAGCGCTACGCGCAACTCTTGGAGGAGTACGGCGACGACGCTTTCGAAGCCGGCATGGGCGGCGAAGCAGTGCTGGAGATGCTCAAGCGCGTGGACGTCCACGGCCTCAGCGAGCAGCTCCGTCACGAGATGCGCACGAGCACCAGCGAGGCCAAGCGTAAGAAGTACGCCAAGCGCCTGAAGGTGGTCGAGGCGTTCCGTGGCTCGGGCAACCGCCCGGAGTGGATGATGCTGACGGTGATCCCGGTTTTGCCGCCGGATCTCCGCCCGCTCGTACCGCTCGACGGTGGTCGCTTCGCTACCAGCGATCTCAACGACCTGTACCGCCGCGTCATCAACCGCAACAACCGCCTCAAGCGCCTGCTCGAGCTCAACGCTCCGGAAATCATCATCCGGAACGAGCGCCGCATGCTGCAAGAGGCGGTGGACGCGCTGTTCGACAACGGCCGTCGCGGCAAGACCATCACCGGTCCGAACAAGCGCCCGCTCAAGTCTCTGAGCGACATGCTCAAGGGCAAGCAGGGCCGCTTCCGCCAGAACCTGCTCGGTAAGCGCGTCGACTACTCGGGTCGCTCGGTTATCGTCGTCGGTCCGACGCTGAAGCTGCACCAGTGCGGTCTTCCGAAGAAGATGGCGCTCGAGCTGTTCAAGCCGTTCATCTACAACAAGCTCGAAGAGCGCGGCTACGTCAACACCATCAAGAGTGCGAAGAAGATGGTGGAGAAGGAGCGTCCCGAGGTTTGGGACATCCTCGACGAGGTCATCAGCGAGCACCCGGTGATGCTGAACCGCGCGCCGACGCTGCATCGCTTGGGTATCCAGGCGTTCGAGCCGGTGCTGATCGAAGGCAAGGCGATCCAGCTTCACCCGCTGGTCTGCGCGGCGTTCAACGCCGACTTCGACGGTGACCAGATGGCGGTCCACGTGCCGCTCTCGATCGAGGCGCAGATGGAGGCGCGCGTGCTCATGATGAGCACGAACAACATCCTCTCGCCCGCGAGCGGACGCCCGATCATCAACCCGACGCAGGACATCGTGCTCGGCCTCTACTACGCGACGCGCATGCGCCGCTTCGTGGAGGGCAGCTACCGCGAGGGTACCCTCAAGTACGACGAAAAGGCCGGCCTTTCCGGGTACTTGCGCGGTGTCTTCTCGTCGGCGGACGAAGTGCGGATGGCCTACGACAACGGCACCGTGCACCTGCACGCCGCGATCAAGGTCCGCATCGAGGATTCGGACGAGCAGGGCAACATCCGCACGCGCGTGGTGCAGACCACCGTGGGCCGCGTTCTCATCTCCGAGGTGTTGCCGGACGGCATTCCGTTCGACTTCGCCAACAAGGTGCTGAACAAGAAGGCGCTCTCGAACCTGATCGACATCTGCTACCGCACGCACCGCAACAAGGAGACCGTTCTCCTCGCGGATCGCCTGCGCAGCCTCGGCTTCCAATTCGGCACCCAGGCAGGCGCCTCCGTCTGCATGGATGACATGGTCATCCCGAAGAAGAAGAAGGAGCTGGTCGAAGAGGCTCAGGCCGAGCTCGAGAAGGTCGTCGATCAGTACCAAGAAGGTCTGATCACCGACGGCGAGCGCTACAACAAGGTCGTCGACATCTGGGCCGGCGTGGCCGACCGCGTCGCCGAAGAGATGATGGCCGGTATCGGCAAAGAAGTGATGAAGGATCCGGAGACGGGCGAGACCTCGGAAGAGTCGAGCTTCAACCCGATCTACATCATGGCCGACTCCGGCGCGCGCGGTTCGCCAGCTCAGATGCGCCAGCTCGCCGCCATGCGCGGTTTGATGGCCAAGCCGAGCGGTGAGATCATCGAGACCCCCATCACGGCGAACTTCCGTGAAGGTCTCTCGGTGCTGCAGTACTTCATCTCGACGCACGGCGCTCGTAAGGGCCTCGCCGACACCGCTTTGAAGACGGCAAACTCCGGTTACCTCACCCGTCGCCTCGTCGACGTGGCGCAGGACGCCGTGGTGGCCGAGTTCGATTGCGGCACGCTCGACGGCATCCGCGTCACCAAGCTGGAAGAAGCCGGCGAAGTCATTCAGCCCCTCGGCGACCGCATCCTCGGCCGCGTGGTTCTGGAAGACGTCGTCGACCCGCTCACCGGCGAGGTCATCGTGCAGAACAGCACGGAGCTCGACGAAGACAAGGTGCGCGCCATCGAAGAGGCGGGCATCGAAGAAGTCGTCATCCGCTCGGTGCTCACCTGTCAGACCCGTCGCGGCGTGTGCGCGCTGTGCTACGGCCGTGACTTGGCGCGCGGTTCGCGCGTCAACATGGGCGAGGCCATCGGCATCATCGCAGCGCAGTCGATCGGCGAGCCCGGTACGCAGCTCACGATGCGCACCTTCCACATCGGTGGTGCGGCGGCGCGCGGCAAGATCGAGCAAAGCTCGCTCGAGACGCGCACCGAGGGTATCGTCAACCTGCGCAACGCCTCGCTGGTCACCAAGCGCGACGGCACGGTGGTGGTGATGAACCGCCACGGCGAGCTGGTCGTGATGGACGACACGGGTCGTGAGCGCGAGCATCACCGCCTCGTGTACGGCGCGGTGATGAAGGTTGCCGACGGCGAGCGCGTTCCTTCGGGCAAGACGGTGGCCGAGTGGGATCCATTCGCGTCGCCGATCCTCACCGAGGTGGGCGGCATCGTGCAGTACGGCGACCTGGTCGAAGGTGTGACCGTGATCGAGAAGGTGGACGAGGTCACTGGCCTCAGCCGCAAGATCGTGATCGAGTCGCGCGCCGCCGACCTCCGCCCGCGCATCAGCATCATCGATCCGGAGACGGGCGAAGCCGTGAAGCTGCCCGGAACCGACCTCGACGCGCGCTACCTCTTGCCCGTGGGTGCGAATATCGTCGCGCTCGAAGGCGAGCAGATCAGCCCCGGCGAGGCCATCTCGAAGATGCCGCGCGACACCACGAAGGTGCAGGACATCACCGGTGGTTTGCCCCGCGTCGCCGAGCTGTTCGAGGCCCGCAAGCCGAAGGATCACGCGATCATCAGCGAGATCGACGGCATCGTCTCGTTCGGTAAGGACACCAAGGGCAAGCGCAAGGTGCTGATCACCCCGTTCGCCACCGACGGTGGTTTGCTCCCGGATCAGTCACGCGAGTACCTGATTCCGAAGGGCAAGCACATCCAGGTGCAACCGGGCGACCACGTCCGCGCCGGCGACCCGCTGCAAGACGGTCCCGCGAACCCGCACGACATTCTCCGCGTCAAGGGCGAGAAAGAGCTCGCTGCTTGGCTGGTGAATGAAATCCAGCAGGTTTACCGCCTGCAGGGCGTGACCATCAACGACAAGCACATCGAGTGCATCGTCCGCCAAATGCTGCGCCGCGTGCGCATCAAGGAGGTGGGCGACACGAACTTCTTGGTCGACGAACAGGTCGAGAAGTACGTGTTCGAGCGCGAGAACGCTCGCGTGATGGAACGCGGCGGCCAGCCGTCCGTCGCCGAACCGATGCTCCTCGGCATCACCAAGGCGTCTCTGTCCACGGAATCGTTCATCTCCGCCTCGTCCTTCCAGGAGACCACCAAGGTCCTCACGGAAGCGGCCATCTGCGGTAAGACGGACGACCTCCGCGGCATCAAAGAGAACGTCATCATGGGCCGCCTGATCCCGGCCGGCACCGGCCTCCCCGCGTACAAGAAGCTGAACGTAGTCATCGACGAGAAATCGCCGACCTACGCTCCGCCCACGTACGCGCGAGTCCAACCGGCCGATCTCGTAGCCGTCGGCGACGAGTAAGCCAAAGCCGCAAGGCAGCGTAACGAAGCCCCGAGGTCGCAAGACCGAGGGGCTTCGACGCGTTTAGACGCCAGCCCACGCTCTCGCGCCCTCCGCCCGCGCCCCGCGCTCACGCAAACGCTGCACGCTGGCGCTCGCCCTCGCGCGACTCTGTTCGGGGTGATCGTGATCGTGTCCGTGTACGCCGCCTTCGGCGGGCTCGTGACCGTGGTTCGTGACCGTGGTTCGTGACCGTGCAGGTGAGGGTGATCGCGCTCGTGATCGTTGGGGGCACTTTGAAAATCAAAGTGCGTCGCCGCCCTTACCGCGCGAGCGCTGAGCGCACGAGCGCTACGACCTGAGCGAGGTTGGTGAGCACCAGCTCCGCAGGAACGCGGACGACACGGTAGCCGTCGCACTGAAAGCGGCGGTCACGCCGCGCATCCGCCCGGCGCTGCGCTGGCGAGCGGTGGTAGCCGCCGTCAACCTCCACGACGAGCCTGCGTGAAGGAGCCAGGAAGTCCACGATGTGGCCAGCCACGACCGCCTGACGCCGGAACCCGACGCCCAACCGAGAGGACCGGAGCACCGCCCAGAGCGCGCGCTCCGACGCGGTGGGCTCGCTGCGCATGGCGCGAGCGAAGCCGTGCTGACGAGCGAGCTGAGCGGAAGGGGATGACGAGCGTGCTTTCATGAGTTTCTCCTTGCGGCGCGCGGCCGACGAAGCCTCCGGCGCAGACGGTGTGCCGCGCGCCGACGTCAGCGCCGTGTCGATGCGCACCGCGCCGGCGCGGCGCACCGTGTGCGCCCTCGCGAGTTGGCCGCGCGCCGCAAGGAGAGGCGATTGTACGCGAGGCATCGTCGGTTGCTCTGTCGCTTGCACGGCGCAAGTCGGCGGCCCCAGGCCGGCGGGGGTGGGCAGCCCGACGAAAAGTCCCCCACGTACAGCTGATGGCCAAGGCGACCCGCGTGGCCAACCCGGGATTTGAATGCCCGATCAAGACTGCCGTCACGCTTTGACGTAGGGATGGTGCATGCGCCGTGCGAATAGGCTGATGATTGCGCTCGTGCTGGTTGGTTGCGGGCGCACGTCGGGTGGGGGCTCAGCGACCTCCGCGAGTCCGTCGGGGGCGCTCCACGTCGTCTCGAACGCAGCCAGGCAACCAGACGCCATCGTGGCCGAGAATGCACGTTTGATTGCTGGCAAGATGAGCGAAGCCGAGCTGCGTGCGGCCCTCAAGCAGCGGCTTGACGCGATGAAGACGGCGCTCCGACACGATGACGCTACGGCGTTTGCAGCCGCGGTCGTCTATCCGGCCTACGTCAACACGGACTCGTCTTGCAGCGCCGTGATTCCCGACAAGGAGCACTTCGCTCCTTTGTTCGTTAGCATCGTGGAGCAAGACATTCGCGAAGCGGTGCAGAGCACCGACGAGCCCGGCGATTGGAGTCCCAAGGCTATCTCGTTCGCCAGCGACCGCATCTGGTTTCCGGTGCGCGAGCGCGGCTTTGTCTTCAACACGCGCAAGCTTTGGAGCCTGCCTGGTTTCGAATGTTGGCAAGAAACCCCAGCCAAGCTTCCCGCCGATTTTCCCATGGACTGGCGAGTCAGCACGGTCTGTTGGGCCGAGCACGAAGCGCGAAGCAAGACTGTATTCACGCAGGCCAAGCTCGTGCGCATCGATCCAAGTTCTGGCGAAGTGAGCTTCACGAACGCAGCGGGAGCCCGCACTGCTTGTCGCATTGACCGCGTGAGCCATAAGGATCTGGGTCGCTTCCCGATGAGCATGGATGTGTGCGCACCCAATAGCGAGGGACTCACCATTTCGCTGGATTGCCGGGAATGCAAAGAACCCGTGGCGAGCTGGATGGTCTATGGCGATGGGGGAATTGACCTCTTGAGCAGCAACAACGTGGTCGTGCGCCTCCAGCCAAGCAGCCCAAAGACGCTGCAGTGAAGCCGGATCGAAGGAGTGGACGGGGGAAGAGCCTCGCGAGCTCGGTAGGACACTGATGTGACTAAGCGAATTTCGAAGAGCCTTGAGCCAGGAGTTCATCCATGTGGGGTCGGCTGCTCGGACTAGACGCGAGGCGAAGGCGACAAACAGATCGTCTTCGAGTGTCGTAGGCGTTGAGCCCGCATCCGTTACCCCTCCCACGTGCGCGCAGCCGAAGGCGAGCACACGTTTGGGAGGGGTCGGCGGCCGCAGGCCGACGCGGGTGGGCAATCCCTGCGGCAAGACGGACGACCTCCGCGGTATCAAAGAGAACGTCATCATGGGCCGCCTGATCCCGGCCGGCACCGGCCTCCCCGCGTACAAGAAGCTGAACGTGGTCATCGACGAGAAGTCGCCGACCTACGCTCCGACGCGTTTACGCGCCCGCCCACGCCCTCGCGCACCACGCCCGCGCCCCGCGCTCACGCAAACGCTGCACGCTGGCGCTCGCCCTCGCGCGACTCTGTTCGGGGTGATCGTGATCGTGTCCGTGTACGCCGCCTTCGGCGGGCTCGGTGATCGTGGATCGTGATCGTGTCCGTGGAAGGTGAGGGTGATCGTGACCGTGAGAGGAGGCCTCACGACCACGATCACCTTTCACGATCACCCTTCACGATCACCCTTCACGATCACGATCCACGATCACGATCACGATCACCCCGGCCGAAGGCCGGCTCACGATCACCCCGTACGTACTCTCCCTTTGGGCTGACCTGATTGTGCCAGCGTGCTCGCCGCAGTCCAGGCCGCAGCCGGCTTCGCCGGTGCTCGCTGCGCTCGCAGCCTGGACTGCGTCTGCGCGCGCTGCTGGGGGCTGGGTATGCCCGCAAGGGAGCGGGCCCGAAAGGACAGCACCCAATGGCACTGTTAGTCGGCGAGCTCAGCATTCAACTCATCGAGACGCTTCAACCGATGATGGGTCGCATCAAAGCCAAGGACAAAGACCTTGAGAATCAGATCCGGCGCGCAGCCAGTAGCATCGCGCTCAATCTCGGTGAAGCCGAGTATTCGGATCCCGGCAACCGCCGCGCGCGGTTCTGCTCGGCAGCCGGCAGTGCGGGGGAGGTTCACAAGGCGCTGCGCTCGGCGGTGGCGTGGAAGCTCATCGCCCCCCGCGACTCGGAGGCGGCGCAGCGCCTCACGAGTCGGATTATCGGCATGCTTTGGAAGCTAACGCGGTGATTCGTGGCAGGCGGCGGCACAACAACGTGCCGCCGCCCGCAGCTGCACAACTAAGCGCGCACCAGCAACACTAGCGTGCCGATGACCCTATCGAGCTGGTCCCACAGCTGCTTGTCCTCCTCCACGTAGCTAGAAACCGCAGCAACCTCCAAACACGACAGCGTCTCGCGCGCAGAGCCAAGCGCGGTGTGATAGCGCGCCTGCCGGTTCTGCCCCCGACTGTACATACCCTCTCCAAGATTCAGCGCGATAGACGAGCTAGCCCGCCGTAGCTGCCGCCCCAAGTCTCGGTCCTGCACCTTCGATGCGCCGTAGTGCCGGCTGCAACTGCTTCAAAACCTCAAGCACCACCGGGTAAATGCGAAGCATGACGACTCCCTTTCAGACGCCCTGAACGGCACCGGCGCCCCGCGCCGGCCGCAGCCTGGATGCGGCACGCACGAGCTGCCACAGAATCAGGATCTGGGCAGCGACCGACAAACGGCAGCAGCCGAGAAGCAGAGCCAAGACTTCGGCGTTGAAATTGCTACAATCACCCCGAGATGAGGCTTGGCTCGGTGGTGGGGGTTGCGGCTGGGGTGTTGAGTAGCTCATTGGTTCGTCCGCTCTGGGCCGCTGAGGTTGCGCCAACTGCACAGCAGTCGACTGCCGCAAAGGAGGGCGGTTCCGGGCTTCGTGAGGTCGTTGTTCTCAACTTGGAGGTTGGTCCGGCATATGTCGACACGGTCGCGCTGAAAGACGCCGACCTTTTGGATTCCGCGCGGGTGAGGACCAGCGGATTCGGTGTCGCGTATGGCGCCGCGCTCGGCGCGCGCTGGCACGAATTCACGTTCGCTGCCACTTATCGCCGGGGCGACTTTTCAGACTGGCAGCTCTCGACGGTTTGCGGCGAGCTTGCAATGCGCTTCAGGCTTGGTGCTTTCGTGCCTCATTTGGGATTTGGCGCAGGGTACGCGGCGCTGACGGGTGCCGTCGCCGACGTGAGCCGCACGCTTGCCCCCGACCCACCTACAGCGATCGAGATCTCCGGCCTGAACGTGAGAGTGAGCGTGGGTCTCGACTACTACCTCCTGGGGTGGCTCTCGCTCGGTGCGAACCTGAGCGGCGATGCGTTCTTCCTTCGGCGCCACGGCGATCGCTTGATTCGAACTTCCTCGACCGACGTGAGCTCGCCGCCAGCTTTTCCCTATGGCTTGGATGGTTCTGGAAACGGCCTGGGCGCCACCTTGAGCGTGTTGTTGGGCCTGCACTACTAGCGCCGGCACCCTCTTGGTGCAGTTTCCAGGCCGAGCGTGAGCCAAGAGATGGCCGGCTCGGAATTCGCGCCGATTGAAAAGGTAGGTCACTTCCGGAGACCATTTGCTCTGTCCGGCGGTTGTCGTATGAGCTGTCGGATCTCGGGGCGCAGACCCCGAGCACTTGGACATGCGAGAGCTCGCGAAGCCGCGTCGAAACATCAGCCGCGTGAAAGCTCTGGCCGAAGGGTCATTCACGCGCGCGGGGCGAAAACAACGGGAGCGGTAGCTCCTTCTCCGAAGCCAACGTCTGGTCCATCTCCAACGGCATGACGCAACTTGCGCACTTTGATCTCAGCCTTCGCTCGTGCTTTGGCGCCGCCCCTGGATACTTCGAATCAACCCTGCTCAACGGCCGTGATCCGAACACGGGCCGGCTTTGCTTCCTCCAGCGACGGCGCAATCTGCAATGCCCTCCGCAGCCGGTTGATCCTAGAACCTAGCTCTTCTTGAACGTAATCCCCGTAATGCCGAGACGCCGCTCCATGCTGCTGGCGACGGCGCGCATGATGCCGCTCGGGCTGAGGCCGGCCATGGCTTGGCCGTCGACGATGATCAGCGGGACGGCGCGGCGGCCCGTTTGCTGTTGGACTTTTTCCCAGGCGCCCGGGGTTTGGTCGACGTCGATTTCTTGGACGCGCAGGCCGTTCTCGGCGAAGAACTGTCGCGCGTTTCGGCAGACGCCGCACCAAGACGCTGAGTACATCACGATCGGCGTCGCCGTGAAGGCGGCTTGGAGCTCGGCGGGAGTGGGAGCAGGGCGTGCGGTCGCGATAGGCGCCGCCGGTGGCGCGGAAGCGACGGACGACGCTGTTGGCTTGGCGGAGGGCGACTCGACCAACGCGGGCGCGACCGGCGAGGGCAACGGCTGGTCGAACGGAATCGATTCGCCTTGGCCCGCTGGCGCTTGCGCAGCGACGGGCGCGGGCGCGGCTGGCGCGGCAGTGTTCTGCGCTTCGTTGGTCAGGGTGGGTGGCGGCTCGCGCGCGATCGCTGCGTGGCTGAGACCCACGACCGCGCGGTAGGCGACGACGCCCCCCGTTACCGCCAAGATTGCCGTCGCCAGGCCGCCGAGCACCCAGCTCGCGTAGGGGCGCGGCGGCGGTAGGCTTTCGCTGCGACACAACGCGCACAGGCCTTCGGGGCCCGCCGCGAGCCCGTGCCGAGCACAGCGACGGCCCGTCCCCATCGAAGGTGGTGATGACGATTCCAACCCCATGCGCGCACGCTACAACGCCGCAGCGAGGCGCGCCAGCCGCGTGGCAAACACGGTCCGACTCGGCGCGGCTCGTCGACGCCGATCTCAATCCGCTAGGTTACCTCTGTCGCGTGGGCACCCAGGCGGTGGTTCGGCCGCCGACTTCTTCGCGCACGATGGCCTCGCCGGCGATTTGCGTCGCGCCCCGCGAGCCGCCCCAGCGATGCTCGAAGAGCCACGACTTGGGGAAGCGTCGGTGGTCGGCCTCGACCTTGACCGCGTGGCCCAGCACGGAGCGAATGGACCGCCGCAATGCTGTGATCTCGGCAGCCGTGAGCGAAGCCGTGCTTCGCTTGGGCGCAATCCGTGACTGATAGAGCACCTCGTCGGCGATCCAATTGCCAATACCGGCCAGCGCAGTTTGGTCGAGCAAGAGCGCCTTGATCGGTATCCTGCGACGAGCGAACAACGTAGTAAGCTCGCTCGTCGACGGTAAATCGTCGAAAGCGTCGCGCCCCAACCGCTTCAGGCGCGGCTCCATTTGGGGTGAAGACCCCAGCCAAACGCGCCCCAGCCGGCGCGGATCTGTCAGCACGATACCGCTGCCGTCTTGCGCGTACACGCCGAGTTTGAGGAAGCGCGGCCGTCCGGCTTCGTCGTCCAACGGAGCGTCCCCGTGCCCGTGGAGTCGCGTTCCTCGCTTCCCAACCGCGCGGATCCAACCGCTCATACCCAAGTGACCGTAGATCGTTGGCCCGGATCCATCGAGCGCCAACCAAAAGAATTTGCCGTGCCGCCCCACCTCGCGCACCGCGCGACCAAGCAGCGCGCTTTCGAGGGCTTTGGGCGCGGCGCTAGAAAAGAAGATGCTGTCGCGCACCAGTTCGACGCGCGCGATGCGCTTGCCCTGAAGCGTGCGCCGCATCACTCGGCAAACCGTTTCGACCTCGGCAAGCTCCGGCATTCGCGGAAACTATGGTGCCGATTTCGCCTCGGAGTCAGTTCCTCGCGACGTGGAAATGCGCCTCGTTTCTGAGCGACGAAAATCCCAACGACAAGACTTTCCGGCCCAGGTGCAGGCTGGCAAGGCGCTGGCATACGCCTCGCATGAAGAGACGATGGCCATGACGCAACCGACCCCACCCGGACCGCAACCCAGCGAGCCTCCGCCCTTCGAGGCGCCTCCTCCGCGCGAAGACCCTGATTCACTGCCGCCGTCCGGGCCCATTGAAGAACCGCTGCAGTCCCCCGACGATATGCCGCGCGCTCCCGACGAACCCCCCGTGAGACTTGGGAGAGTCGAGGGTGAGGTGTTGCCGTAGCTCTCGGCGCTGTGCCAGGTCGGTCTGTGCGGCGTAGCCTTTCGACCTTGAATGGGCGCAACCTCAGGCGCGCCCGAGGTGGAACAAATGGCGAGCGCCTTCTTGCCCGAGCTCGCGAACGCCCCGCCGCGCGCAGCGACTACGTTCTTTCCGCTGTCAGCCTGGAGGTGCAGCGGCTGGCACAGGCGGTCATCGGATCGTTGCCCGCGAAGCCCTGAGCCGCCGGCACTTTGAAAATCAAGGTGACGTCGCCGTTAAAGGATGGACACACTGGGAAACGACGGTGGAAGCGCGAGGCGACCAGTGACGATGGTTCAGGGAAAAAGAAGATGAAGAAGAACAGGTGCGGCAGTCAATGAGCAGTCAGGAGCTCGAGGAGTTCATTCGGAAGCAAGTGGCTCCGGTCTTGGAGCGAGGCGAGGTGGTTGGGCCTAGCGCTTACTTGATGCCGATGATCGGGAAGAGGGGGCGAGTGAGCGCGTTCGTCGACGCTGCCAGCAAGATGGCGGCGTTTGGCGTGCTCACCGATCGGCGCTTGATCCTGGTGCAAACGCGGATTGGCGCGTTTCGGCCACTGCTCGAAAATCGTGGCGTGGTTTCGTTGACGCGCGAGAAAGTGAGGGGTGTCTTCGTCGGAGGGACGGTGATGTTCGAGCTCGCGGACGGCACGATGGCCGAGTTCGTCAACAACGCGAGCAAAAACTACGTGGCGACGCAGGCGCAGTTCTTCCAGCGCTTGCCCGAGTTTTTCGGTGTCAGCCAAGCGGCAGCCGACTTGGCGCGCCGCGAGAAGCAGATCACGCTCATTGCCTTCGCCGTGTGCGCCGTCGCGGTGCTCGTTTACCTCTGGTACCGCGTGCACTAACCGCGATGTCTTGCCGCCGTCTGGCTCGCGCGTGTCGACAGGGGCTCTGGCTGAGCCTCGTCGGCCACCGCGGGCTCCGGGGCCGCGACTCGCAGTTGTTTTGCCGGTAGGTGAGCTTCGGCGTCGAGCCGCGCGCGTTCTTGCAGCTGGCGCTTGGTGGAGACGCCGGTCGCGAGCGCAAACGCGGCATGCGCTGCCAGAGCGAGGCCCCAAAATACGACCGAGAAAAGGAACCACCATTCGCCTGGCGTCGTGAGCGCGTTGACCGTGAACAGCAGTCCGTTGATGACGGCAAAGACGGCGGCATGCGCGGCGAGCCAGCGCTTCCGCGACGAACGGACCCGTTCGATGGCGTAAGTGGCGCGGCGCGTTTCGAGCACGTCGTGGGCGGCTCGCTCCATGGCTTCCGCCGACACGCCAACTTGTTCGCCGATGCCAAGCAAATCGGCGTGCGTGATCTCTCCTCTTGCGCCACCTTGCTGATCCAGCGCGCGCTGGATGATGGCCTGGATGTCTTCGTCAGTGTAGCGGCGCGCGTCGGACATACGGAGCGAAGCTTAGCCGTTTGTCCTTGCCGCGCGAGGCCCCTTGACCTTCACGTAGCCGTCCGCCCCCAGCTCCACGCTGCCCTCTTTGAGGAGGCGGCCGATGGCGCGTTTGAAGGCTTTTTTGCTGAGGCCGAAGAGGTTGCGGATTTGTTCGGGGCTCGAGCTGTCGCCGACTTGGGAGGCGCTGCTCTTTTTCAGCATGGCTAAGACATGCGCGGCGTCGTCGGCGAGTTGTTCGTGGGCGTGGGCGCGGAGGGAGAGCTCCATTTTGCCGTCGGGGAGGATGTTGGTGATGCGGAAGCGCGCTCGGTCGCCGCGGCGGAGGGAGTGCGGTTCGTGGGCGGGCACGAGACCCACGTGGGTGCGGTTCACGATGACGAACACGCCGATCTCGGGCTCGCGCCGCCAGGCTTCGCCGTCGAGCCACTGGTCTTGCTCGTACTCGCGGGCGTCGTTGCTCAGCATCTCGGTCACGCGCATCGTCCCGGTGAGGCGACCTGTTTCTTCGTCCACGTACAAGCCAATGGCGTGCCGATCGCCGACGTGCAGCTCGGTCGTCTGTTCGCGGAGGGGCACCAGCAGGTCTTTCGGCAAGCCCCAATCCATGAACGCTCCGAAGGACGTGAGCGCCGAAACGCGCAGAAATGCGACCTCGCCCAACGTGAGCTTGGGGGCCTTGGTCGTCGCCAGCGGCCGGCCCTCGGAATCGAGGTACACGAAGACCGAGAGCCTGTTCCCCGGCTGCGCCCCCTGTTCGATCTCGGGGCCGAGCAGGAGCAGCGTGGGGGCGTCGGCTCCGCTGTCGGGCTCGGCCAAGAAAGCGCCGGCGCTCCCGAAGCGCCGAATCTCGAGCTCGACGAAGCGGCCCAGCAAATGTTCGAACGGATGGCGAGGTGTCGACACGGTGCAGCGTGAGCATGCGATGTTTTCCCGCGACAGGGGTGGATTTTCATACGGCGGCGGCGCGAGCCGACTCGCTTCACTCGCTCACACCCAGTCCATCGACGACGATCCGTCCCACTCGTCCGATCACCTCGCTCCGCGCGTCCAAATCCTCCGGCAGGCCATAGCTGTAGGCGACGACGAGCAACGGCTTCGCGCTGGGGCGCCAGGCGATCGCGATGTCGTTGGTAGCGCCATTGTCGCCGGTGCCGGTTTTATCACCGGCGCGGAGGTTCGGCGGAAACGCGGAGCGGAGGCGCTGGAGGCCGGTGGTGGCCGCCGCGAGCCAGTCACCGAGGTGCTGTCGCGACGCGGGGCTGAGAACGCCGTCGGCTACCAGCAGCGCGCGCGTGACGTGAAGCATCGCGGCGGCGGTCGTGGTGTCACGCTCGTCGTCGGCGGTGTAGGTGTTGAGGTCGGGCTCGTAGCGATCCAGGCGCGAGGTGGTGTCGCCGAGGTCGTGGAAGAAGGCGGTGAGAGCCGGGGGCCCGCCGATGGCTTTGAGGAGTGAATTGGCGGCGGCGTTGTCGCTGGTCGTGACCATGGCGTGGCACATCTGTTCGACGGTCATGCTGCCTTCTGTGAGGTGTGCGGCGGTGATTGGCGACGGATCGATGAGCGCCGAAGCGTCGTACTCGATGCGGCGCGAGAGCGATTCTTGACCTGCGTCGACGCGACGCAAGATGGCGCCCGCGAGCGGGAGCTTGAAGGTGCTGCACATCAAGAAGCGCTCACTTTCGCGGTAAGCGAGCCGCCGGTCCCGCGCCAAGTCCCACGCGGCGACGCCGAAGCGCCCGCCCGTCTCACGCTCGAGCTGTGCGAGTCGTTCTGTGGCTGAAGGGACCGCAGCCGGCGGCGCAGCGGGCTCCGCCTTTCTGCTACACCCGATTAGCAATGCAGCCCACCCAACACCCCACTCCCGACGAGTCATCATGGCGCGACTCTAGCAATGCGCGCCGTCAGCGGGGCGTCGGGATTCAGCGCTCCACGAGTGGCAGTGGTAGATCTAGGCCCATGGAGATGGCCTATCGAGATAGGTGGCAAGCAGAGATCGCCGAGATGCGGCGGGTGCTCGCCGGCCTGGGGATGAAAGAGGAGAAGAAGTGGGGCAAGCCCACGTACACGACGGACGGCAAAAACATCGTGATCTTGCAGGGGTTCAAAGAATACTTTTCGCTGCTGTTTTTTCAGGGCGCATTGTTGAAGGACTCGAAGAAGCTGCTGGTGCCGCTCGGGCAGATGCATTCCGGGCGGGTCATGAAGTTCACGGCCGCGAAAGACATCAAAGCCAAGGCGGCGACGATCAAGGCCTACGTGCGTGAGGCCATCCAAGTCCGCGAGTCGGGCGTGCGGCTCGAGCCGAAGAAGACCTCCGACTACCCCGTGCCGGAGGAGCTGGCGCAGCGGTTCAAGAAGGACCCGCGCTTCAAGCGTGCTTTCGAAGCACTGACGCCGGGACGGCAGCGGAGCTACCTGTACCACTTTGGTCAGGCCAAGCAGTCGGCGACGCGCGCGACGCGCATCGAGAAGGCGATGCCCGCCATCTTCGAGGGCCGCGGCTTCTTGGAGAGGCGCTAGGCGCTCGGGCGCCCGCCAGCGCGTGGGTCTTGCGCTCACTCTGGGGGTCTTCGGCCTGGGGCGCGATTGTGCTATCCAAATACCGATGCGATTTTGGTGGGCGGTCGTCCTCGGGGTGGTCGGAGCATGTGGCTCGGCCGACGACGACGCGGTCCCTCGGGCGACTTGTGCTCCTATAGGTAAAGCTGCGTCTTGTGGTTGCCCGGACGGGCGCACGGGCGCGCAGCGCTGTCAGGACGATGGCACGTACGCGGAGTGCGAATGCACGGATGTCGCCCGTCCTACGCCGACGCAAGCCGGCGCTGCCGCGGCGAATGACAATGAGGTAGGCGTTGCGGGCGACAGCACCGCGGGTCCGGACGTTGAAGGAGGAGGAGCCGGTGGGGTGCCCGGATCTGAGCATGTTCCGAGCGACGCCTGTGACGTGGGAGACGTGGCCGGCTGCAGTTGCGGCGCAGAGGGCGGACGGCGATTCTGCGTGGATGGTTCATTCGCCGAGTGCGTTTGCGCGACGCCCGGCGGCAACTCGGGCGAGGGCGGCGCCGGCGGAGCCGGCGTGGAGCCAACATGTGCTGACGCCGACGAATCGTGCGACGCCTCGGATGCGACGTGCCGGCTCGCGCAGTTGTCTTGCCCGAGCAGGCGACTTGCGCACACCTTTCCCTTTGCTGACGGGGTGTACTTCGTCGGAACGTTGAGCGAAGGCAGCGCCGGGCGAGATGCCGTCGAACAGTTCTGGCCGACGAAGCGCCTGAACTACTTCACCGGCTTCACCACCTACGCGGATTCTTATCGATTCCGCCCGAAGGATGGCGCGCTCTTCTATCACGACCTCCAGCGCGGCATCTTGCTTAACGGCCACGCGTCTGGAACCTCCGACGACATCGTGCAGTTGACGCCGCCCTGCGGGAGCTCGGTTGCAAGCGAATTCGGGTTCGACGGTGCCGGCGTCTTGCACTATCGGTGCGGTAACACTCTGCGTCGCGCCAACGGAGAGCTAGTCGCGCGCGCCATCGTCGAAATCGCCGGTGTGATGGGGGACGGCCGCAGCGTAGTGACTCGCTCGGCGGCCGACCCAGGCGGCGGCGCATACTCGGTGCTGAGCCCGAGCGGTCAGGAGCTAGCTCGGTTTTATCCCGCCGAGCTGTTCACGGGAACGCTTACCTTGCTACCGCTGGCGACCACGGTTCGGGTCAACACGGCTCACATCGCGTTTGCTCGCACCTACAGCGAGGGCACCGAAGTCGTAGTCTACCTTGTCGACGAGGACTCGCGCTTCCGATTGGTTCGACGGGCGCCCGTACTCGGGCTCGGCGATGGTCAGCTGGTGGTGTCGGATGGAACGATCTTCGTGCGCGAATACGACGAAACATCGTCGGCTGACGAGCGGATTCGCGCGTACCTTCCGAACGGCGCCAGTCGTGTCGTGTGGCGCGAGGCCGAGGCCGTCGACGTGCGAACGCACGGTGAGGGCGGCCTTCTAGCTGGTCGGGCGCAGCGGTGATGCCGATGAAAAGCCGAAAACGAGCGCTCCATGGGCTGTTGTGGGCGGGTATCGCTGTCGCTTGCGGCTCTTCGGACCCGACCGCCATGACAGAAGACCGGCACTGCAAGGACGTCGGTGTGACCGAGCCGTGCGCGTGCACGGACGGTCGGCAGGGCGAGCAGCTGTGCACCACTGACGGCACGCTCGGCAGCTGCGACTGTGGCTCGGTGGGCGGCGCTCCTTCCACCGACTCTGGCGGCTCGACCAGCGGGCAAGCCGGCTCCCGCGCGGGAAGTGGCAACAGCGAAGCGCGCGCCGGCGATGGCGCGGGCGGAAGTGGCACGTCCGTCACAGAAGAAGGCGGGGTGGGCACGAGCGGCGCGACGGAAACCAGCGATGGCAACATCGGCGGTGCGGACAACGGCGCGGGCGCAGCAGGAGCCGGGGCCGAAGCTGGTGGCGGCCCCTGTGGCGTCGGTGACGCTCAGGGCTGCCGTTGCGCCGATTACGTCCTCGGTCATCGGGATTGCGAGAGCGGGAGCTTCGGTGCGTGCAATTGTCGCGTGACCACCCCGGAGCCGGCGGCTGCGGGCTGCGTTCCCAAGACCGAGATTTGCAATCAAGTCGACGACGATTGCGACGGGCTGGTGGACGAGCACTTTGTCTGTCGCGACAGCACCGTCAAGAACACGAGGCCGTATTCGCGCGGCGTCTATTTGAAGGCGAGTACGAGCAGCACGTGTGGCTCCGACGTGGCACAGCGTTTTTGGCCTACCCTCGACCAGAACCACGTGAATGGGCTCGACTGCTCGAACGAATATTGGTTCGCCGATTTCGACGATCGCCTCTACCGCCAACTTGGCACGCGCGTTTATCGAAAGAACTCGGTCGGAGAAACCAAGCTGTCGGTGCCCCCTTGCGGCTCCAGGTTCGGTTTCGATCAAGAGGGCGTCGTCTACTACGTGTGCGGTCACGACCTGCTGCGAGGTGACGGAGAAATCTTGACGGGATCCATCGCGAGCGCCGTGGCCGTGCTCAACGACGGCCGCACCATCGTGACCAGGAGGGGGCCGGTCGCGACGACGCAGTATGTCGTTCTCGATCGAGACGGCAACGAGCTCGTTCGCTTCCCGCCCTACGGCATGTTCAGCGGTAGCGTCGGCATCGCGCCCCTCGCGTCCAGCACCGCGGGGGACGCAGCTTACGTAGCGATCAACAGAACGTACGTAGAGACGGTGACGCAGGTCTCCGAGGTAATGGTCTACGAGATCGATCCCGATTCGGTCTTTAGGCTAGTGCGGCGCGTCGTCGTTCCCAGCTTGCCCATCCGGCAGCTCGTGATCTCGGATGGCACCGTGTTCGTGCTCAGCACGGGGGGGGCGACCAATATCACCGCGTATCACCCAGACAATACCAACTCGGTCGTCTGGCACTCCGCCGACTCGCCCTTTTTCAACCTACCGAGCTTCGGAGAGCTCATGGCTGGCCCCCTGACGCCGGTGCTCGACCCATGAAGGCAATTCAGAAGCGCTTTTGGTTGCTGGGCGTCGTGGCGGGCTTGGCCTCGTGCTCGTCCGATGAATCGCCCACGACGAGCCACGCTGACTGCGGCGTGGTTGGAGAGTCGATTGCATGCGCGTGTAGCGACGGCCGGGTTGGAGCTCAAAGCTGTCAATCGGACGGTTCTCTCACTGCGTGCTCCTGTACGGGAGCACGCGGCACCGAACGTGGGGCTGGGCGTGGGGGCGGCCCGGCCTCTATGAGCGCGGCAGGACAAGGCACCGGGCCGATGACTCTGGAGGGCGGTGCAGCAGGCAGCATGGGATCGGCCGTCGGCGTTGCGGGCTCTTGCGCCAACGACGATTGCCCGACGTCGAAAGAATGTGGCCCAGGAGACGTCGCGGGCTGCAGCTGTGGTGGCGTCGAAGCTGGGCATCGTCTGTGCGAGAGCGGCGCGTTCGGTGCCTGTAGCTGTCCGGGCGACGGCAGCTTCGGAGCCGCTGGCGCAGGTCCGCTCGAAGACTGCATCGCGGAAACGGAGTGGTGTGATGGGCACGACAACGATTGCAACGGCGTGGTCGACGATCACTTTGCGTGTCACGACGACGCCGTGGAGGAAGCGTTCACGCTGCCTTTCGAGGGTGGCGCCTATTTCGCGGGGCTCAGTAGCGATGTCAGCTGTGACAACAAAGCGGTTCAGCAGTTCTGGCCGGTGTTGTCGCACGAGTACATGAACGGCTTCGATTGCTACGTCGACGAGTATCGTTTCCGCAGGTCCGACGGTGAGCTCTTTTACAACTCGACCACGCGCGGGATCGTCCACCACACGCCTGCGGCGGAGCTGGTCGAGGCATCGCCTTGCGATGCCTTGGGGGGCGGCTTTGGCTTCGACGCGGAGGGCACGCTGTACTACCAGTGTGGGTCCAAGCTCGAACGTGGCAAGAACGAGGTGGTCGCCGACGACATATCGTTCATCGCGGGCGTGCTGGACGACGGCCGAACGTTGGTCACGCGCCGGCTCGCCAACCAAGGCTACGTCTATGCGGTGCTCGACGAGGCCGGAATAGAGCTGACCCGCTTCCCTCCGGCGGGACTATTCACGGGCTCGTTGGAGGTCCGCCCCAACTCGACCAGCGTCGTCGGCAACCGAGCCTACACCCTGCTGGTGCGAACGTACGATCAAGTGACCATCGAGCTCCTGCTCTACGCCGTGGATGAAGCGTCGGTGTTCCGACTGGTCCGGCGGCGCATCGTTCCCAGCGCGGGGATCGCGCAGCTCGCGCTTTCAGACGGCTCCCTCTTCGTGAGCGACGGCAGTCTTTTTCGTGGCTATTTCCCCGACAACACCAACGCTGTCGTGTACCGAAAGAGTGAGGGGATCTTCGTTTGGCCCGACGACAGTAGCTTCTCGGCACAGCTGACCGCGGGGCCGCGGATGACGGAGGTGCAGCCGTGAGGCATTGGAAGCACGGGATGCACTTGGCGACGTTGTTCGTGGTCGTGGCCTGTGGCTCGTCCGATCAGCAGCAACCCAACCCCGAAGCCTGTCAGCCCATCAACAAGTCGGAGCATTGCTTCTGCGACGATGGGCGCTCAGGGGCTCGGGTCTGTCAGAGCGACGGCGCGTTCTCGGACTGTTCTTGCACGGGACCGACTTTCACTTCCGGCGGTGAAGCCGGGGCTGCAACCGAGTCAGCAGGGAAAGGTGGTAGTGGTGACGCCGGGGCTTCTAGCGCTGGCGCTCCTGCGACCGGGGAGTCAGGCATGGCGGGCCTGAGTGGAGGGGGCGAAGTTGCCGAGGGGGGAGCGGCCTCCGGCGTCGGCGGTGCTTGTCACGCTGCCGACATCGCCGGGTGTCGTTGTGCAGATAATTTGCCGAGCTTCCGCGCGTGCCACGACGGATTCTTCGGTGAATGCCACTGTTCCAGCCCGGAGCCTGGCGGGATCGGCGGAAGCCCAGACGGGACCTGTCTCCCGAAGCAAGAGCTCTGCGATCAGCTCGATAACGACTGCGACGGCGTAGTTGACAACGGCTTTCCCTGCCGGGACGACACGCTGCTCAACACGGCGACCCCGACTCAAGCCGCGTACGTTGCCGCCAATAGCATTACTCAATGCGCCGACGGCAGCTTGCACCAAGTCTGGCCCACGTCGTCCCCGGCAGCCGTGCCCTTTCGCGAGTGTGACGCGGACGTCTACCGGATCCGTCGGACGGACGAAAAGATTTTCTACGGTGCGGGTTTGCCGCACGGCATCTTCGGGGCGTCGGCCAACGCGGACCCCCTGCTCCTGCCAACGCCACCTTGCGATGACCAATCGCACAATGCCTTCGACTTGGACCACGTCATCGACTTCGACGCACGAGGCGTTCTGCACTATCGCTGCAAGAACGCGCTATTTCGGGGCGCGGGTGAGCTCGTTGCGGGCTCCGTTTTCGCGCTTGCCGGCGTCCTCGACGACGGCCGCAGCATCGTGGTTCGGGGCATGGACGGTAACGGAAGCGGATCGCAATACGCCGTGATCAGCAAGACCGGAGAGGAGCTGAGTCGTTTCCCCCCGCCGGGCATGTTCGTAGGTAACCCGACCGTGACCGGGGCGCTGCCTCTCTCCGAAGCGACGAGCATCGAAGGTGACGTGGCGTACGTTGCGCTCGGACGTCGCTACTACCCTGATGGTGAGACTTCGCGTTCGGAGGTCATGATCTATGAGGTCGACGCCTACTCCATCTGGCGCTTCGTAAGGCGTTTGGAGGCCAATTGGAATGCCGGCGATCCACTCGTCGTGTTCGCGGACGGCACGCTGCTGTTGCTGACGGCGGATCCTGATAGCCAGTCGTCCCAACAGCGCCTCGTCGAGTACCTGCCCAACAACACTACCCGTACCGCGTGGCGCGAAAGCAGCGCCGGTTTCAAGCTGGCCTTCGACGCGCAATTGATCGTTGGGCCGCGGCGCCACTGACAACGTGCTGCTAACATGGCGCGTGGTCGAATCTGGCACGAGCGAAGAGGCCCAGCTGCTCCAATGGGTGGCGGAATATGCGGCGAGTTATCGCGATTCGCTCGCTGAGCGGCCCGTTGGTGCCGCCGCCGACGGGCAGACGATCGCGCGCCGGCTGAGCGAGCTGGAGGCGCGACCCCAAGGTGTTTCTGCGCTGCAGTGCATCCAGGAGATCGTGTCCGTCGCCGAGCCGGGCATCACGGCGATGTCGGGGCCGCGCTTTGCGGGTTGGGTTGTCGGCGGGACATTGTCGGCGGCGCTGGCTGCCGACTGGCTGACGGCGACGTGGGACCAAAACGCAGGTGTCGGAGAAGGCGCGCCGGCCGCGACGGCGTTCGAAAACGCCGCGCTGGCGTCAGCGGTCGAGTTGCTACAATTGCCAGCGACCGCGAACGGGGCCTTGGTGACGGGGGCGATGTCGGCAAACTTCTGCTGCCTGGCCGCCGCGCGCGGTCACTTGCTGGAGGCGGCGGGCTGGGACGTGCAGCAACGCGGGCTGTTCGGGGCGCCATCGCTGCGCGTTTTCGTGGGGCACGAACGGCACGAAACCATCGACAAAGCGGTGCGCTTGTTGGGGCTCGGCAAGCAAGCGCTGACGTGCATCGAGGTCGACGGACAGGGGCGCTTGCGACCCTCCGTGCTGGCGCGCGAGCTGGAGAACTGCGCGGAGCCGGTCGTGATCTGCGCCCAAGCGGGCAACGTGAATAGCGGCGCGTTCGATGCGCTCTCGGAGATTGCTGATTGCGCGGAGCGCCACCGCGAGCGCCGTGGACCGGGCTCGGCGTGGCTGCACGTCGACGGCGCGTTCGGGCTTTGGGCGCGAGCCGCCAAGTCACGAGCACCCGAGCTAGCGCGCTTGGCAGAAGGCGCCGAACGAGCCGATTCTTGGGCGACCGACGCGCACAAAGTGCTCAACGTGCCCTACGATTCCGGCATCGCGCTGTGCCGCGAGCCACGCGCCTTGCGTCGTGCGATGGAGATTGGCGGGGCGTACCTGGACAGCGGCCAGTCACGTACCACGTTTCAGCCGGGTCTCTTGAGCCCCGAGCTTTCGCGGCGCGCGCGCGGCTTCGCGCTGTGGGCGGCTCTACGGCAACTGGGCGAGGTAGGCGTGGGCGAGCTGGTGGCTCGCTACGCCAAGAACGCCCAGGGCTTTGCGCAGGCGCTGGGTGGCCAGGCCGGCCTGCGCGTGATCAACGAGGTTTGCTTCAATCAAGTCGTGGTGCGGCTCGAGGCACCGGCCGAAGCCGAGCTCGCCGAGTGGACCGCCCGGATCCTGCGCGCTCTGCAAGCCGAGGGCACGTGCTACGCGACGCCCAGTCATTGGCACGGCAAGCCGGTGCTGCGCTTTTCGTTTTGCAACGCGAGCACCACGGAGCGTGACGTGCAGCGCATGGCCGAAGCCCTGCTGCGAGTCGTTGCCGACGAGCGCACTTGAGAGAACCGCCTGGGCTGTTGGCTGGGGCGGTTGCTTCCGCTGCTTCCGGGTCGGCCGGAGCTCCAGTGGCTCGAGGTCCGCGCTGGCGCGAAAGGCGGGCGCTCTGACGCGACAACGGGCCCGATTCTTGCGTAACCTGAGGTGTGTCGTCTGATCCCCAGCAACCTGCACCAATTCTCATCCCCCTAGCTACCGCGTCCGAGGTCACCGTCGATGCGGCAGGTCTCACCGACGTTGGTGTGGAGCGCGATCGCAATGAAGATGCGTATCTGGTGGGCACGCTCCACCGCTCACTGGTGGTGCATGAAGCTTCGATCCCGGCGCAAGGCTGGTTCGGGAGCGGGCCCGCCGGGACGCTTTTGGTAGTGGCGGATGGCATGGGCGGACAAGGCGGCGGTGATATTGCGAGCCGTACCGCCATCACCGCGGTGAGCAGTTACCTGGTGAGCGCACTGCCTTGGGCGCCCAACCCGCGCGAAGTGAGGGAGAATCGGGATTCGTTGATGAATGTGCGGGGCCGGTTGTTTTCCGCCCTGGTTGCCGGAGATGCCACGGTCAAGATGGCCGGGGCAAAGTCGCACACGCCGCACATGGGCACCACACTGACGGCGGCGCTGGTGCTGTGGCCGGTGGTTTACGTGGCGCACGTCGGCGACAGCCGTTGTTACCTGTACCGAGCCGGCAAGTTGCAGCGTCTCACGACAGACCACAACTTGGCGGAGGCGCTGGGTGCCAAGCAAGACAGCGCGCACGCGGAGAGCTTGCAAAACATCTTGTGGAACACGCTCGGCGCCACGGAGGAGGTGCCGCGGCCCGAGCTCAGCAAGCTGGAGCTCGCCTTGGGTGACACGCTCCTCCTCTGTTCGGACGGCCTGAACAAGCACGTACCGGACGAACAGATGCAGGCCGTGCTGCAGAGCAGCGCCAACAGCCGCGAATGTTGCGCCCGACTGGTCGAGCTGGCACTGCAGGGCGGCGGTACCGATAACGTCACGGTGGTGGTGGCGCGGCTCAACCAACCCTCGCACTGACTTTTTTCGCGACGCTTGTCGATTCGAAGCGCTGAAGTGATGACGCCAGCCTTCGATCGTGCAGCTACTGCGCGCCTACCGCGAACTGATTGATCTTCAAGCCCGTCCCGCCGTTCCAAATTTCGAACCCGGCTTGCACGCTGGTGATGTACCAAGCGCGTTGGGCGACGCCGCGTGAGATGGCGTCGTTGACGAAGGCCAAGGCGTCGAAGTTGGTGATGGCGGTTGCGGTGGGTGTGCGGCGGTAGCTGATGGTGCGCGATGAGCCGTTTTCGTTGCCGTTGCTCAGCCACACTTCCCAGGTGGCGCCGGCCAGGCTCACGCTGCCGGTGCGGGCGCCGATGGGTTGCGGTGTGCCTCCGTAGCTCAGCCAGATCATGATCTCCAGGCCGGTATTGGCTCCGTCGCGGCGCGCGGTGGGGTCGAGCCAGATGTCGTAGGCGGCGTCCCACGTGCCGGAGGCAGGCGTGATGTCGAAGGTGCTCGGGATGTGGTTGATGGCGCTGACTTGCCGCGGGAACGTGTCGGTGCAGTTGCCGTAGTGGCAACCTTTGACGATCGAGGGATACGAAGCGGGCGCGTACGGCGGTGAATTGGGGTTCAGGCTATGGTTCGCGCTCGTTACCGTGAGCACGGTGCCGCTCATGGCGATGCACTGCGAGCCCGCCTGACTGTTCCACACGTTGTTGTTCGCGAAGTAGCCGTTCAGGGTGCGCTGCCCATAGCGATCGCACAGATTGCTGAAGGTGCCGCTCGCAGCTGCGGGTGCCGTGACACCACCGGAGCCGGTAGAGCCAGCGGTTCCGCCCGACGACCCTGCCGAACCGCTCGAGCCTCCGCTCGAGCTGCCACCAGCTCCGCTGCTACCGCTGCCGCCGGCTCCGCCGCTGCCGCTGCCGCCGGTTCCCCCGCTCGTGATCGAGACCGCCGTGAGCTCGGGTCGAACCGTGCCATCCGCTTGAAAGCCAAAGCTCTGCGAGCCACCTGCTGGAATCGAACGATTCCAGTCGGCGCTGCTGGTGGCAGTGACGTTGCCCGTGCTGCCGGATAGGACCACGTTGCTCGCGTTGGTGACCTTGGCGGTACCGAGCGTCATGGCCACCGACCAGCCGCTCGCGGCGGTGGTCCCGTTGTTCTTGAGCGTAACTGTGGCGTAATAGCCGGTGTTCCATTGATTGACCGACAGGGTGGCGACCACGGAGTTGGTCGAGACGGTCGTCAATTGCTCGGCGGCGTCACCGGCATTGTCCTCGGTGTTCGGTTCACCGCTGCAAGCCGCCGAACCGAGTACGAACAAAGCTACCGCAAGCGATCGTCGAGCGCGCGCCATGGCATCACCTCTTGGGGTTGGGTGGAGCCAGGAAACGTAACTGGCGAGCAGCGATATGGCCAGCCGCTAAAATGAAAATGAATTTTGCAGAATTTGTGGAACCGGTACCAGGTTGCGTCGATTTGCGACGCGAATCGCAAAGGTCGACAGCCTTTCCGATCGGCTGCTGAAGCGCATGGGATCGCCGAGCAGGCGGTACAGGGTGAGGCCCTTCTGCACACCACTTTGACGGAGCGCTTGTCGCCCATCAACGTCGCGAATTTGAAGCGCGCCTACGTGCTCGTCGAGGGCGGAGCCGGTCGCGGAAAGATTGGGCTGGAGAGTTTTCGCTGAGTGCTACGCTCTCGTCCACGGAGGCGGCCATGTGGATTCGAATGGGAACGTTTCGAGCGAAGCCCGAGCTGGTTGAGACGCTGGTGACGACTTACAACGAGCACGCGGTGCCCAAGGTGCGAGCCGTGCCGGGCAACATCGCGTGCATGCTGCTCGAGCCGAGCGAGAGCGGCGACGAGTACGTCGTCATCACGATCTGGAACGATCGAGACTCAGCCGCGAAGTACGAGTCGAGCGGCGAAGCGGCGGAGGTGGTGGCGCTCGTGCGCCATTGCTTCGCGGGCCCGCCGACACTGCGCTCGTTTGCTTCCGGGAGTGAGGCGGGGTTGGTTCGCTGAGGCCGGGTGGGGCTTCAGCTCGAATACTGAATCACGGTGCGGATCGATTTGCCTTCGTGCATGAGGTCGAAGGCTTCGTTGATGCGGTCGAGCGGGAGGGTGTGGGTGATGAGGGGGTCGATTTCGATTTTCTTTTCCATGTACCAATCGACCAGCCTGGGGACGTCGGTGCGGCCACGGGCGCCACCAAAGGCAGTGCCTTTCCAGACTCGACCGGTGACGAGCTGAAAGGGGCGTGTCGAGATTTCTTGGCCGGCGCCGGCGACGCCGATGATGATGCTTTCGCCCCACCCGCGGTGGCAGCACTCGAGAGCTTGGCGCATGAGCGTCGTGTTGCCGACACACTCGAAGCTGTAGTCGGCGCCGCCGCCAGTGAGCTCGATCAGGTGCGGAACCAAGTCCTTACCGAGTGTGCTGGGGTTGACGAAATGCGTGAGGCCGAAGCGGCGCGCGATTGCTTCGCGCTCCGGATTCAAATCGACGCCGATGATCTTGTCGGCACCGACGAGCTTCGCGCCCTGTACGACGTTCAGCCCGATGCCGCCGAGTCCGAACACGACCACGTTCGCACCGGGCTCCACTTTGGCCGTGAAAATCACCGCGCCCACACCCGTGGTCACGCCGCAGCCGATGTAGCAAATTTTGTCGAAAGGCGCGTCTTGGCGCACCTTGGCCAAGGCGATCTCGGGCAGCACCGTGTGGTTCGCGAAGGTGGAGCAGCCCATGTAGTGGTGGATCTTCTTACCGCCGATCGAGAAGCGGCTGGTGCCGTCCGGCATCACCCCTTGGCCCTGCGTGGCGCGAATTGCGGTGCACAAGTTGGTCTTGCGCGACAGGCACGATTTGCAACCGCGACATTCGGGCGTGTAGAGCAGGATAACGTGGTCACCGGGCGCCACGCTCGTCACGCCAGCTCCGACCTCCTGCACCACGCCTGCGCCTTCGTGCCCGAAAATCACCGGGAACAAGCCCTCAGGGTCGGCGCCGGAGCGGGTGAACTCGTCCGTGTGGCAAACGCCCGTTGCCTTGAGCTCGACCAGCACCTCTCCGGCTTTCGGCCCTTCGAGGTCCACGGTCTCGATGACCAACGGCTTGCCCTTCTCGTACGCCACCGCCGCGCGCGTCTTCATGCGCCGAGAGTCGAGCACGATTCCGACGTGACGTCACCGGTCCGTGACTTTGCGCGACGTTGCTTCACGCACTGCAGGCGCCACAATCGAGCATGGGGCGCAACGAAGCGACGCGGGAGATCGTGCGACTCTACGGGACGCACACGCGAGGCATCGTCGCGCTCGACATCAGCGCGGACGGTCGCTACCTGGCGGTGCGTGTGTGGAGCGTGCCGGCTCGTGTCAGGCGACCGCGCGCTGCATCAACCGTCGGGAACGATCGTGCCGCTCGACCCGTCTTCGAAGGTCGCGCTTTTCACCACGCAGGGCGAGATCATCTCCGGTGAGGCTGACGGCTCGCTCGTGCATTACTGCCGTTCGAGCCAGTGAGCCGCGAGCGCCACTCTAAAACTCCGGTGTGGCTGCGATTCCGCATGCGCCGGAAAGTTTCTCACGCTGAAGAGAGCAACAAGGCGCGTCCATTCGGACATTAGGTATTTGCTGCCTTGGCTGCGCCCGCGTGGCGGAGCTCCAAAGGCCGAACAGAAAGCGAGGCACCATGCGAAGTGCACAGTACGCGCTGCTCGGTGTGATGGTCTTGAGTTGTGCAACCGAAGAAACCGAGCTGCCGCTCGGCGGGCTCGGTAATTTTGCTGGCAGCACCACAATGGCGGGCAGCGGCGGCAACACGGCGGGTACGGGCGGTGGCGCCACAGCCGGAACCAGCGTTGCGATGGGAGGCGGCGGTACTTCAGCTGGCACTTTCGGCAGCGGCGGCGGGGGCATGGCGACCACGGCCGGCACCTTCGGCACGATCGGCGGTATGCCGGCGGGCGGCGGCGGAGCGGGCGGGGCTGGTGGCGCTGCAGGCGGCGGCGGCAGCGGCGGCAAAGCCACGGGCGGTGCTGGTGGCAGCGGTGGCAAAGCCAGCGGCGGTAGCGGCGGCACGGGCGGCAGCGCTGCCGCGAAGTGCGGCGACAGCGCGATCCGCGCCAAAGCGCAATGGACCGCAACGGCTTCGAACGAATGCGCGCCGACCTGCGCGGATCCCAACGGCCCGTTCACGGCGGCGCTCGCGATCGACGCCGACACGGGCACGCGCTTCGCCACCGGTAAGGCCCAATCGGGGGATGAGTGGCTGCAGATCGATCTGGGCGCAGTCGGGACCGTGAATCACCTCACCATCAATACGGCGTCCGCGACGGACTACACGCGCCATTACCAGGTCCGTGTCAGCAATACTTCCGGCGATATGGCTGCGCAGCCGCTGGCTGACAGTGACGGCGCCGCCGGTACCATCAGCGTCAATCTGAGCAAGACGTTCAACGGGCGTTACGTGCTGATTTCGCAGACTGGCAACGTGGGAGCCGCAACTTCCTGGTGGTCCGTCAACGATGTCACTATAACGTGTCAGTAATGTTCAGGGTCATCACGCGCGCGGCGCTGGTGTGCGGTGGCGCGTCGCTCGCAGCGGCTGTGCTGAGCCTGGGTGGCGTTTGGTGGCTCGCGCTGTTCACGAGCGTCGGCTTCGGATTTCTGGGCATGTCGGTGGGTGAGGGGTGGCTACACCCTCGCCACGGAAGCTCCGCATTTGCGGCCTTTGCAGGGCTGGTCATCGTGGCGGCCGCCGGCTTCATCAGCCTGGCACAGGTCGAGCAACGGCCGTGGCCGTATCACAAGTCGGGCTATTCGCTCGAGCAAGCGCACGACAACGTGCTCGCGAGCTCGTTCACGTTCAGCGGCGCGCAAGTCAAGCCGGAGCTCCGTGGAGAAGCGGCGGTGCTCGGCCGCTATGGCGATGCCGTCGATCGCGTCACGGTAGTGCCGGTGGTCGACGAGAGCGCGAAAATCGACGAGCCGATCCTGGTTTGGGCCGTGTCGCGGAGAGAAGCCTTGGCGGAGCGCTCTCGTCTCTGGCGGCAACCGCTCGGTAAGGGCGTGCGCGTCGGTGGCTTTTACAGCTCCGCCTACGAAGAAGCGGCGAAAGACGCCTGTCGCCGCCACGAGCTGCACACGGGGCGCGACCCCCTGTTCATCGAATGGACGCCATCGCCGACTGCGTCTTTGGTCGCCGCGTGGCGTGCGCTCGGTACCATCGTGCTCATCGCCGCGCTGTTGCTGATCGCCGTGGTCGTGGTCGTGAAGATCATTCAGCCGAGCCACCGGCGAAGTTAGTGGTATCCATCGCGGCCATGGAATGGCATGGCGGCGTCTACTTCACCACCAAGCTCGAGATCGAGCAGCCGCCGTTGATCCAATACAGATTCACGCCGTCGGTCACCATCGAGCCGACGAAGCCTTGGCCGCGAGCCATGATCGTCGGGTTGGCGTTTATCATCAGCGGAGCGCGGTACACCGTGCCGGAGTCGTCCGCGAAGTAGACTTGGCCGCCGTAGGTGGTGAACGCCGTGACCATGTTGGCGATGGGCGATGTCGCCTGCGCGACGGTGTCGCTGAAGCCGCTGGGTTTCGAGGCCGACGACGTGTAGATGGACGTTCCGTTGACCCAATAGACTTGGTCGTCGATGAGCTCGATGTGGCTGAAGAGCAGGCTGCCCTGGCTACGGCTCACACGCACGCAGTTGTGATTGGCGACCACCGAACCTTCGCTGGCGCAGACCGCGGGGTCGTTTTGGTCCAGATGCACGACGTCGACGTCGCCGTTGATGTCGGTGGGTGTCGCGGCTCGGTTGCCCGAAATGGCCAGTACGATGGGGTAACCGCTCTCTTCTTGGCCGACCAAGGCCGCGCTGCCGAACGGTGCCGCCGTCGTTTTGAAGATGAAGGAGCGCGAGCTGAAGTAGAGCGACGTCCCGGCCTCGTCGAGCGTGAAACCGTTGATGCCGTCGGCGTCGCTTGCGACCGTTTCTGGTACGCCGCCCGAAGCGCTCACGGTCAGCACGCTGTGGGTGCCGCGCGCGAGCCAGTACACGGTGTCATTGCTGACGGCGATCTGAGCCGGTTGGGCCTGTCCAGTCGCGATCGAGAGCGGTGCCTTGCCGTTCGTGGCAATGCTCGCGACCGTGCCGTTCAGACTGTCCGTGTAGTAAAGGCGTGAGCCGGCAAGCGCCAGGCTGGTATCCGAGCAACTCACCCCTAAATGGGTGACGAGCTTGGGCGCGGGCCCACAGATGCCGGCGTTGCAAGCCTGGGTGGCGCCGCATTGGTTCGCGCAGTCGCCGCAGTGATCCGGATCCGTTTGCAGGTCGCCGCAACCGTCCGGACATGCCGACAAGGTTTGCGGCTGGCAGTAGCAGAGCATGTCCGGGTGCTTGAGCGAGTTGGGCGGGCATCGGCCGTCGATAGGCGGCACGCCGATGCCGATTGCCGGACCGCCGCCAGCGCCACCCTTGGAAGGTCTGCCGCCGGTCGCGCCACCGAACCCTTGGCCCGCGGCGGCGATCACGCCGCCCTCGTCGTTCGACGGAGGCTCATCGGGAGAAGTGGTCCCGGCCTGCGCCGTGGTGGTGGTGCCGGCGTGTGACCCACCAGTCGATTCGCCGGGCAGCCTCACCATCTTGCCGCTGCAACTCAGGGCGGCCCCGACCGCCAGCAGCAGCGAAAATGCCGGGGATCTGCGGCCGTAGCGGCCCTCCCGCCTGAAGCTCCCTTTCACCATCCTGGCTTAATGTCCGGAACTGGGTGGATTCGATCCAAGGGGATCGGAATCTGACCGACAAGGCGGCCTCGTTGACATCCGAGCCCGCGGGAACGAGGACTAGCGCATGTCGTCCAAGGATGTTTATGCGCTGACGGTCCAAACTCTCGAGGGAGCGAGCGTACCGCTCGAGCAATACCGCGGGCAGGTGGCGTTGATCGTGAACGTGGCAAGCGCTTGCGGCTACACGCCGCAATACGCGGGACTGCAGAAGCTGCACGAGCGCTACGGCGCGCGGGGACTCGCGGTGCTGGGTTTTCCGAGCAATGACTTTGGCCGGCAGGAGCCGGGCTCGGCCGAGCAGATTCGCGATTTTTGCTCGACCAAGTACCGGGTGACTTTCCCGATGTTTGCCAAAGTCCAAACGAAGGCAGGCGCTGGTCAGTCGGAGGTCTACGCGACGCTCGAACGAGCGAGCGGCCAGCTCCCATCGTGGAACTTCGGCAAGTACCTGATCGACCGTCAAGGCAGCGTGCTCCACTTCTATCCGTCCAAGGTGGAGCCCGAGTCCGCTGAGCTGGTGTCTGCCATCGAAGCGGCGCTCGGCAAGTAGCGGGCGCTCCGTTCTCTACGGCACCGGTTGGGCTTGCTAGCGGCCGCGGCGAGCCTGTTGGAGCCGGAGCAGCTCATTCGGCGGCGATCGCGTACCCCTGGTACCCTTCTCGCTGACGGGCTAAGAGTGATGGGGCATGCTTCACGCGCGCTCTTTGGGGCGATTTCCGACTGCGGCTGCAACCCTCGCTGTCGTGCTGGCGGCTAGCTTCGTCGCCCGTGCCGCGTCGGCTGACGATCGCGCGTCGGCGCGCCAACATCAAAAGCAGGCGGATGACCTGAAGAAGCAGGGCAAGCTGGCCGAAGCTTGCACGCATTTGGAGGAGGTCGCGCGGCTCGATCCCAAGCTGCCGACGCTGATCGAGCTCGCCGAATGCAGCGAGGCATCTGGCAACTTGGTAGCAGCCGAGGGGCAATGGGCGGCGGCGCGCGATCGCGCCAAGCACGACGAAAAGCCGCAGTCACGCGCCAAGGCCGAGCAACACTTCGATGCCGTGCAGAAGCGGGTCGCGCACCTCACGTTGCAGCTGGCGGCGGGCGGGCAAGGTGCCCAAGTGCTGCGTGACGACGTACCTTTGGATGCGGGCTCGATCGGCTCGTCGCTGCCCACCAATCCGGGTGACCACGTGATCGTGGTGAAGCTGGCGGGTCACGACGACGCCAAGTACCCGATCAAGTTGGCGGACGGCGCCAATCAAACTTTGGCGATCGCCCCAGGTCCCGCGAGCTCTGGAGCGGTTGCCGCTGCCGCGCCGCCACCCTCTGCGCCAACGGCGCCGTCGTTGCCGTCAGCACCTGCCGCGGCGCCTGCACCTCCGGCTACGAAGGCAGATGCAGCACCAGCTCCTGTGCCCGCCGGTTGGTGGACCGGCGAACGCACCGCAGGAGTCTTGCTGGGCGCTGTCGGGCTCGCTGCCGTGGGCGGCGGCACCGCCCTGTGCGTCATCGCCGGCGGCCAAAATAACAAGCTCGGCTCGGGCGTGAACGATCGCATGGCGCTCGGCGGGCTCTCGGCCGCTACCGGGGGCGTGCTGCTCCTTTCCGGCATCGTGCTGCTCGGGACTTCCGGCGATGCCCCCGCACAACACGCCGGCGTCACCGTCTCGCCGACGCTGCTCGTCGCGCGCGACACCACCGTGCTGGGCGCGGTCGGGGAGTTCTAAGTCGGCGAGCTCACGAGCGCCGAGGCGGCTCACGCGCTGGCGAGTACGCCGAACGCTTCCTTGAGGATCGTGACGCGCGAGAAACCAGCTTCGTGGAGGCGTTTGACGACGCCACGGGTGGTGCGGCCACCCGAGGCGCTGTTGGCGTCGCCGATGTAGTGAAAGAGCTTGCCGTTGCGGGTGAGGGCTCGCAAGAGCGCGCCGTAGAAGGCCGTCGAGTAGAGCTCGCCGGCCAGGTTGATGGCGGGTGGGTCGTGAACGATGGCCGAAAAGCTGGCCGGCTCGAGCGTGGGAACCAGCTGTGCGCTGTCGCCTTCGCGCAGGGTCAGCTTGGGATTTTCGAAGAGCTCGCGCGACCAAGGGTTTTGACGAGCCAGCTCTCGCACCACGGGCTCGAGCTCGATGGTCACGACCTCGCTCGCGCTGCGGGCTGCGGCGATCGCGGCGTAGCCGAGACCGGTCGTCGTATCGAGCACGCGCCCGTGAACCTTGCCCAGCGCTCGCACCATACGCGTCGCGCCTTCGTCCGGGGCCACGTCACGGATGCGATGCATCAGGAAACCGGAAATGAGCAGAGCCGGTGAGGTGGGCGTCGGCCAAAGCTGAAACGAGCGGTTGGCGACCTCCGAGAAGATGCGAATCGGCGCGGCCTGGCCATCTTCGATGGCGAAACAGACGGAATCCGTTGCGGCAACGTGCTCGAGGCTCGTCCAATCCAGCACGGGCGACGAAGCGGCGGCCATACCGTGCGCATCCAGAGTCACGTCCACCTGAGTCCGACCCAAGTCGAAGGACGTGCGCACCGCCGTTAGGCCTTGCTGGCGAGCCTCGAGTAGCGACGCGGCCTGGTAGCAGGAAATGACCGGTTTCATGGCTTGCGCCCGACGCGCGGCGCCAAATACCCGAAAGAGCCGCCAGCGTCACCTCTCGAACAACTGACTAAGCAGCCCGGTTTTGCCCGGTCTATCTTCTCCGCGGGTCCGGGCCCTACTTCCATGAACAGCACCGAAGCCACCGTTTCCGCGGAGCAGTTCCGACGCGCGTTCGTGCTCGATCCCAACCCGTGGCCTGGCTCCAGCGCGGACCGCGCGCTGCTGCAACTGGGAATGCCGCACGCGCACGGGCTTTCGCTGTGGCTCGCGCCGGAGCGGGGCGGCGCGCTGCAACCGACAATCGCCCTCCCGGGTCAGCCCGCGGCACAGACCCAGCTCGTCAAGCTCGGCGCCAGCGGGGTGATGCGGGCCGATATCTCCGGCTTGAGCCCGGGAACGACTTACGAAGTAGCGGTGCGTCTCTCGCCGCAAGCCCCGACTCGAATCGTTCGGGCGAGCACCGCGCCTGCCGCGAGCAACGAGCCGTTCAGCTTCCTCGCCGCGAGCTGCTTCTCTCCCTTCGCGGCCCGCCAGACTTTGAGCGACAGTCTGCTGGAGCTGCGTGTGCCCAAGCTCAACGGCTTCGAGTTTCCGGGGCCCTTCGTCGCCGAACGGACGGCGCACGTGCTCGAATTGCTCGAGCAGCGAGCGCTGGCGCCGGCGCCCTTGCGGCCCTCTTTCTTCCTTGGGCTGGGCGACCAGATTTACGTGGATACGGGGGCTCGTATCGGTCAATCCATGTTGGCGGGCGCTAGGTCCGACCGGCAGCGTTATGCGCCGGGCGAGCTGCGTGAGTTCTACGAAACGGTGTACCGCGCTACGTTTTCGCTCGAGCCGTTCGCCGCCGCCCTAGCCGCGCTGCCCAGCGCTCTGATGTGGGACGACCACGAGATCCGCGACGGCTGGGGCTCGCAGGGTGACGAGAACGCTCACGGAGGCGACTGGCGTCCTCACTTGCAAGCGGCGCGTGACTATTACGTCGCCTGGCAAGGCGCACGCAATCCGCCGCGCGCACCGAACGGAGGCACCCTGGGGGAATACCGCGGCCTGATGCAGGTCGGCCCAGATCTGACCCGTAGTCGCGAGCTCGACTTTCGCTTCGACTGGGGCTCACAGGCGACGTTCTTCGTGATGGATCTGCGGAGTTACCGCAACAGTAGCGAAAACCGCGTGGTCTCGGAGGAGCAGCTGCTTCGCCTCGAGCAATGGCTGGGTTCACGCCGGGCGGACGTGCCCACCGTGTTCGTGCTGGGCAGCCCGTTGCCGCTCTGTCAGGCGCCACGACTCTTCGATCGCTTTCAAGAGCGCTACGTCCCATCTCGCCGCGACGACATGACGGACGCTTGGTGGTCGCCGCCCCTCTCGCAGCAGCACCTGCGAGTGCTAGGCACCCTCCGGCAACATTTCAGCGCTCACCCGCTCCACCGCCTGGTCATCTTGAGCGGCGACGTGCATTTCTCGGAGCTGCTCGAGCTGACGGACGAGCAAGGTCGCGTGTTCGGTCACGAGATCATTTCGTCGGGGCTTTCGCAGACCTTCTTCAAGATCTTGCGGACGACGACGCAGAAGGACAGCCAGCTACCCGGCGGCGTGCGCGCCCGGGGCATCGGGCGCTTTCACGGCCCCGCCTTTGCCGAGGTGTTCGTGACGCCCGACGAGCGGGCGGTTCGGCCGCCACGGGTGGACGTAACATTTCACGCCTCGGTGACTGCTTCCGGGGCTACGCTCGCGAACGTCCACGGGCCCTCGGCCAAGCGTCTCGAGCTTCCGCTGTCACGCCTGCCGGTTTCGTTGTTCCGTCTCAGCAGCTTGTTCGACCGCTTCATCGAGCCCGACCTCCATGGCCGTGACCCCACGGCGGTTGCCCAACCCCGATAGACACCATGTCCGAAAACTCCTCCGCGCGGTCCCTCGAAACCAGGCTCGGATTGGCGATGTGCGGCGGCGTGTCGCTGGCCATCTACATCAACGGTGTCAGTAACGAATTTTACCGCGCAGTGCGCGGCCGCGGCGTCTATGGCCTCGTCAAAGAGCTGACCGACTCCAACATCGTGGTCGATATCTTGAGCGGTAGCTCCGCGGGGGGCCTGAACGCCATCTTGCTCAGCGCCGCCTTGTGCAACCGCACCGAGTTCGGCATCACCGCCCAGTTCTGGCGCGACAAGGCCGATCTGGACACGCTCCTGCACCCGACGGCTTCGCACACCTCCGTGCTCGACGATCGCTATCACGAACAGCAGCTGCTCGACGCCTTGAGCCAGCTCATGCCCGATTCTCTCGCCGCCGCCAACGTTGCCGCGTCGTTACCGGAGCTCGACCTGTTCATCACCGGCACCGACGTGAACGGTCGGCGCACTCCGCAAGTCGACGCGGCCGGTAGCACCGTACAAATTAAAGATCATCGCATCTTGTTTTGGCTGAAGCATCGCCAGGGGCGGAAGCAGCCGTTTCACCGCTACGCGCAAGAAGACGGCAGCGTGCCGGCGTCATTACCCGCGGATCCCTCGAAGCTGGCCGACGCCAATTTGCGCTCGCTGGCCCGGCTCGGTTGCATTACGTCGGCTTTCCCGGCCGCTTTTTCGCCGATCGTGGTCACCCCGCCGCCCAAGAACGGACCGTTCGGGAGCGTGGATGGCAGGCTCGCGCGTTGGGGAAGGCTCAAAGAAACGACCGTGCTCATCGACGGTGGAGTCGTCGATAACAAGCCCTTTACCAGCACGCTCGAGGCCATCTTCTCGCGGCTGTCCGAAAAGCCGGTGCAGCGGCGTTTGTTGTTCGTCGACCCCGCGCCTGACGAAGCGGCCGAGCTCTTGGCCCAGCGTGCGCGCTCCAACAACGCCTCGGTGCCCGTGCCCGGCTTCTTGAACGTCGTGTGGGGCTCGCTGAGCACGCTGCCCCGCTACGACAGCATCGCTGCCGACTTGAAGGCTCTCAACGAGCACAACGCCCGCCTGCGTGCCCGCGAGCATTTGCTGGACAGCACGCGTGCGCTGTGGGCGGGCTCTGGGCCGCAGCCGCCCAGCACACTGCAAGGCGCCATCTACCGCAACGCGCGGCACACCGCGTTCGCACAAATGTGCCTCGAGGCCGTGTTCGACGACGAGCCTGCTCCCGCCCTGCCCGACGGCAGCACGGATTGGCCTCTGCACACGGCGCTCGCCGCTATCGACGCGAACGAGCTCGAGCAACTGTGCAGCGAGTTGGATGTCGAACGGCGGTTGCGCCGCATGTTGGCGCTCACCTATTACCAGGTTCCACCAGGCGCCGGCGCGAGGCCGGGCAGCGTGTGGCTGCGTTTGCGTCGCCGTGGCGCGCCGGAAGAAATCGAGCTCGACGAGGCGGCGTACGGCTTGATCAACAGCCAGATTGAGCTGCTTATCATCGTGCGGGCACGCCTGCAGAAGGCGCTCGCGACGTTGAACAGCGACGGCTGGGCCGCCCGCGCTCTGCAAACGCAGCCGCAGGAGTTTTGGAGCCGCCTCGTCGCCACGCTGCGTGAGGCGCTGCGCGGCACGGCGCGGCCGAGCAGCTTCGACAGCGTCGCACAGCTGTCGACCGCCAATGGCTCCGCAAGTTTTCGCCAGCTGCTCACCGGCGCAGAGCTCACGCAGCTGGCCGAGTTGCCGGCAAACGCGGCCACCCAGTCCTTCACGCTCGCGGATTCCGACAGCTTCGAGTCTTCGTTCTTACAGGTCGCTAACGCCAGCCTGCATCGGACCTATGCCGATTTCGAGGCGGAGGACTCGGTGGCGTTGCCGCTCGAGCTGGCGTCGGGGCTCCGCGAAAAAGACGTGGTGGAGTCCGCCCGCATCAGCCCTTTCGACGCGCGGCTCGGGCTCAGCGCCTACGAAGGGCAGAAACTCTGCGGCATTCAGCTGGCAAACTTTGGCGGCTTTCTGAAAAAGTCGTGGCGCTCCAACGACAACCTTTGGGGGCGCCTCGACGCGACGTGCGTGCTCCTGGAGACGCTGCTCGACCCAGCACGCTTGGCGCAGCCTCTGGTCTTGGAAAAGCTCCGCGGGCTGACGACCTTGAGCGATCGCGTCGACGAGCTATTCCCACTATCGAGTGCGCGCTCTAAAATGAAGCTCAAGCGTTGGCTCACGAAGCTCACTTCTGAAGGTGAGCAGCAAGCAGCGATCGCCGAGCTGAAGAGCTCGATGCTCGAGGAGCTCGTCATGGCGGCTCACCTCGAAATCCTTCACCAAGATTTGATCCAGGTGCTCGAAGACGACCTCGCGGAGGCGTCCGCTGCTGGGCGTTTGGGTATGGGCCGTCGTCGCGCCAAGGCCAGGCTCGAGGAGGCGCGCGAGCTGCTGGTGCCGAATCGTGGCGACGAGCTTGCGGCGTGGTTTCTGGGAACCTACGCGGTTCCGCGCGAGACCTTCAAGCGCGACGTCCCTTTGACCTCGAAAATTGCGCTTGGGTTTCGGTTTGCCACCGCAACGCTCCAGGCCACGCTCGGCAGTCACGACGACGTTGCCAGTGCCGCCAACCGCTCTTGAGACCACAAAGTTGCAGTCACCCGCGGTGCTGTTGAGTTAGGCTCGCGGGCATGCAGCCGGTGTCGAGCAGCGATCCCCCGATGAGCGGGGTGAGCGCGCGGCGCTGTCGGGTCACCCTGCTGTTCGCCGACCTCTGCGATTACACCACGCTGGGAGAAGCCTCGGACCCGGAAGAGGTCGCAGACCTGCGGAAGCGCGTGATGGAGCTGGCGAGCGAGGTCATCGCCAAGCATCGCGGCACGGTCAACCAGTTCGTGGGCGACGGCATCCAGGCCATCTTCGGCTTCCCCGAAGCGGACGAAGAGGAGGTGAGGCACGCCATCTCGGCCGCGCTGGAGCTGCAGGAGCGAGCGCGCGCGCTGGAGAGCAGCGTCGCCCTACCCAGTGATTTTCACCTCAACATGCACTCGGGGATCCACTCCGGGTTGGTGTTTGCCAGCCGTGGCGACCGCCGCCACGGCGAGTACGAGCTCACCGGTGATGCCGTGAACACCGCCGCGCGCCTGTGCAGTGTCGCCGGTCGCGGCGAGATCGTGGTGAGCGAGAGCACTCTGCAAGGAGCCGAGGGCTTCTTCGAAGTGGAGGCAGTTCCGCCGCTCAGCCTCAAGGGTAAGAAGAACCCGGTGGCGGCCGTGCGGGTGCTGGCCGAGTCGGTCGCGAGCAGCCGCTTCGAAGCCCGCTCCAAAGCCGGCCTGAGCCCGTACGTGGGCCGCCTACGCGAGCTTGCCGCGCTCGAAGAGCTGCTGATCAGCGCGTTCGACGGCAAGGGTGCCGCTGCCTGCGTGGTCGGTGAGGCGGGGCTGGGCAAGACGCGCTTGATGGCCGAGCTGCGCGCGCGCGCTGGCCGGCTGGGTCTCAAGGTGCTGCGCGGCTCGTGCGAGAGCTACGGCGGCATGACGCCGCTGCGCCCCTTTTTGCAGGTACTGCGCGAGGTGCTGCCGTGCACCGGCGGCGCATCCTCCGAGCAACGGGCGGGCGAGATAGAAGCCTACTTGCGGCAGCTAGACGAGTCGCTGCTCGAGCACTTGCCGGCGCTCTTGCAATTGCTCTCGGTGCGCGCCGCCGTCGTGTCCGACGGTCCGCAGCTCACGGCGATTTCCGCCGTCGCGGCGCTGTTGCTCGCGTTGTTCAAACGCGAGCCAGCGCTGCTGCTCATCGATGACTGGCACTGGTCGGATGGCGCTTCCGCGCAGGTGCTGGGGCGCCTGCTGCGCGCCGCGCCCGAGCATGCTTGTGCGCTCGTCATCGCCAGCCGCAGCGTCGACGCCGACGACCCGACCTTGGGGCAGGTGCCGCGGCTGAGCCTGGCGCCCTTTACCCAGGCCGAGTCGATGCGTGCGGCACGCAGCCTGCTCGACTCGGACGTGGCCGAGATGGCGCTCGAGCACGTGCACTTGCGCTCGGGCGGCAATCCGCTGTTTCTCGAGGAAATTTGCGGGGCGTTGCGGCGCCAGGGCGGCGATCCCATCCGCCTGGCGAGCGGTGTTCCGAACACGGTGCACGCGTTGCTTCGCGCGCGCGTCGAGGCCTTGCCTCCGGAGCTGGCACGGCTGCTCGGCGTGGCTTCGGTCATCGGTAACGAGTTTCCGAGCTGGCTGTTGGAGCGCGCCGCAGATGCTCGCGATGTCGAGACCACGCTCGCCTCGGTTCAGATTGGCGGCTTGGTTCAGCTGAGCAAGAGTAGCGGAGTCTTTCGCTTCAACCACGGGCTGGCGCGCGACGTCGTTTACGAAACGGTGCGCGTGGCCGATCGCCGGGTATTGCATCGCCGTGTCGCTGAAGCCTTGGAAGAGCACTATCGCGGGCTCGACATCGGCGATCACTACGAAGCTCTGGCGCTGCATTACGCGGGAGCGCGCGACAGCGCTCGCGCCGCGCATTTTGCCGAGCTGGCCGGCGATAAGGCGGCCTCCACCTCTGCCCTCGACGGCGCTCGCACCCACTACCTGGCTGCGCTGTCGCACCTGGGCGAGCTGCCGCTGGACAGCGCGCTGCAGCGGCGCTGGCTCGGCATCGTGATGAAATGGTCCGCGGTCGGCGTCTACTACCCGTCGCGCGAACAACTCGCGATCTTGGCGCGCGCGCTGGAGTACGCCAAACAGCTCAACGATGACTCGCAGCTGGCCTGGGTCGAGCATTGGACGGGCTGGATTTACTACGCGCTGGGCGGCGCCGAAGCCGCCATCGAGCGCCTCAATCGCTCGCTAGCGCTTTCGCTCAAGGTGAAGGACGAGCGCTTGACGGCTCAAGCTCTGGTCAGCATCGGCCAATGTTACCAGGCGTGGGGTCGCTACGAGCCAGCCTTGGAGCACCTCGATCGCGGGCTCGAGATGAAGCGAGCTCACCCGCCGATTGGCGTGGGCGGCGCCTACGCGCTCGGCTGCCGCGCATTCTTGCTCGGGGACCGCGGCGACTTCGGCCGCGCCCACGAACACATGCACGAAGCGCTGGAGATCCTCGCGGGCACCGGGAACGCGCTCGAAGGCTCACTGCTCGGCTTGCTCGGCATCGTTCAGATCTGGCAAGGCCGCTGGGAGGCCGCGCTCGAAACGGCGGCGCGCGGCAAGGCGACCGGCGAGCGAGTGAACGGGCCCTACGTGCTGGCGATGTGCCAGGCCATCAGCGGCTACGCGCGCTTTCAAGCGGCGGGCGAGGCGGCGGCGCTGGAGTCCATGCGGCGAGCCGTCGAGTGGCTGGAGCGTCGCGATATTCACCTATTTCTCTCGTTTTGTTACGGACAATTGGCGGCCGCAGCGCTCGAGGTCGGCTCGACGGACGAGGCGCGCCGCTACGCCGAAGGCGCGCTCGAACGTGTGCGCAAGGGCGATCCGCTCGGTGAGGGCATAGCGCATCGCATCTTGGCGCGTCTGGCTTGGACCGCCGGCGACTTCCCGCGCGCGCGCCAGCATCAAGCGCAGGCCCAAGATTCCGGGGCTCGCCGGGGCTCGCCGCGTGAGCTCGCTCACGCGCTACATTGCCTGGCTGAGCTCGAGCTGGCCGCCGGCAATCGCGAGCTTTCGCGCGCACACTTCGCCCAGGCAGAGTCTCGGTTCCTGGCGCTCGACATGGCCGCGTACGCTGGCCAAAGCGCCAAAGCGCTGCGCGGGCTAGAAGCGAGCTAGGCCACGCTGTAGAGCGTGAAGGAGTCGTTTTCGTCCTTGCTCTTGATGAGCGGGTGATGTTCGAGCAGCGCCAGCAACGCGCCCACCAAGACGCCGATGGCCACGTCTTGGGCCGGGCAGCGATGAACCGGTTGCCGCACGTCGTCGGGTCGGGCGGCTTGGCTCTCGGGTAGGTCGCCGAACAGGTACTTCCACGGCATTTCTTCGCCAGCCGCGGCGGACTCTTGTGCCGCCGCAGCGATGCTTACCGCCAGCAGATCGCCGCGCCTGATCGGCACACCGCCGAGCTCGGTATCGCTCGTGGCGGTTCGATGAATGCGCTCCGGCACGGCGCCGCGAATCATGCACGCGTAAATCGGATCGTACAGAAAGCTCACGTCGGCGAAGCCGAGCGTGGGGTGCTCGGGGCGGCGGGGTTTGAGGTCGTGCTCCCGCTGCAGGCGCCAAAGCTCGTTGCTCTGCACCAGCTGCACGAGCGTGCTCGCCAGGTGCCCGTACGTCGGCACGGCGAAACCGCTCAGCACGCCGAGCAGCGTGCGGCGCTCGCGTTCTTTTTGCGCTTCGCTCACGTTGTCATTGCCGTTGCCGGAGCTCTGGCGTAGCGCCTGAATGAAGCTACGTGACTCGAGCTGGGGGAAGATGCTCTCGAGGGTACCGGCGACGCGCGGGCCAGTCGTGGCGGCTTGCTCCGACACGGCCTGGCTCGGGCGTGGCGGAAAGATGTGGAGGAACGAGGTCGTGAGGTCGAACGGGCAGCGCACCTGGCCTGCGGCAGAGCCGAATTCGTCCGTTGCCGAGAGGAAGGTCTCGGGCAGATCGAACAGCGTCGTGCCGACGTCGCGAATGATGGTCCGCGCGTACGCGAACAGATCCAGCCGAGTGAGCGGGCCAAATGGGCGCTGAGATTGCAGCCAACGCCGGCCCGCCGCGAGCGCCGGATTGAAGGCTTGCTCGCGTGTGATCGCGCCCACGAAGGCGTTGGCGGCGCGCGACTCACGCGCGTAGTCGCCCGCTTGCACCTCCCAACCGTCTTGCATGTCTACCGGGTTCGGGTCCATGCCCAGGTACGATTGACCCTGGCAGGCGGTCATGCGCTTCCAGTAGCTGCGCACCGAGAATTTTTCGGGGTCGACCAGCACGTCTCGCACGGCGGCGCGGCTACCTACCAGTACGGCGAACGGGGTGGAGCGAACCCCGCCCAGCTGCTGAACCCCGCGCCAGTACGCGGCCGACTCGGGCACGGTCGCGCCGCCCTCCATGAACACCTTGAGCTGCATGGCCAGCGAGTCGTCTTGGAACGCGTAGGCTCCATGCTGGGTCGGCGGTGCGTCGATCCAATTGGGCGGCGCGCCTTCGTCGTTGATGGGAAGGAGGGGGCCGGCGGGCAATTGTGGCGCGGGCACGCTTTGGCGGAAGCCACCGTTGGCCAACCACTGCAGCGCCGTGCGCGAGGGCACGAAAGCGTAGAGGCCCCACTTGAGGGTGGACAATTGGCGCTCGGGTACCGGGAATTGGCCGCGCCCGAGGCCGTTGGCAAAGTACAGGTTGCGGCTCGAATTCTCGGGGAATGGGCCCGCGATCACGTCCGGGTGGGCGCTCAGCACGCCGGTGCTGTTGCCCGCGTTGACCCAGCGTTGCACTACTTCGTACTGCTCGGCCAGGCTCGCGGCGTAGGCGATGAACAGCAGGCCGCGCTCCGCTCGCGGATTGTCCGAGTACAGCGGGCCGTACGACATACCGCGGCGTAAGATGCGCGGCACGTTGCTGTCGGTGCGAGGATTGGCGCGCCGCACGTGCGCAAAGAACGGACAGCGACTCTCGTCCGGCGAAGCGGGGTAGCTGAAGTCGTTCTTGTTGGCGTGCGGATTGCCGGAAAGATGCGGCGTCTCGAGCGAAACGCCGTTTTCGTCTCGGCCCAACGCTAGATGCGCAGATGGGCCGAGCGAGTCGTACATCTCCACGTCTTGCTTCATGTTGCGCAGGGCCATGAAGGTGGAGTTCCTGAACAGCTCGTGATGGCCGAGATCGTCGTGCTCGCCGCGCTGGTTGGGATAGCCGAGCAGCAGCTCGCCGAGCGCGACCTGATCGCGGGGGAGCGCACCGTGCGCGCTCGCGTCGCCGCGGGCGGTGGGTTGGCTCAGGCCGTCGAGCAGATTGAAATGGCCGCCGCTGGTGAAGCGGCGCGTCGGCTGAACGTGCAAGATGTCCACGTTGTCCGCAAGCTCTTGCAGTTTGGTGGCGAGCTCGGGCAACAGGCCGTGACCGTGAACCGTGGAGCGAGTCTGCAGCATCACCACCGCGTCCACGATGGTGAGCGGCACGGGTGCGCCTGCTGCCGCCGGGTCGTTCATCACGGCAGGCCAGTTGTTGGCGGGTGTATCCCAATTGCGTGGGCTGTTCTTGCCGATGTCGCCCAACATGCCCGCGCGCTGCGCGAGGCCTTCTTGGAACTCCTTCGGAAATTTGGCGAGTAGCTCCGGACCGACCCCGAGCGTTTGTAGACCCACCAGCGTCAATCCGAAGTTGACGACGATCTCGGGGTACGCGGCGCCCGGCTCCGCGGGCTCCGTCGTCACGGCGTTGCTCATGTTCTCCAAGAACGCCGCGGCCGAGGGACGGCTACGGAAGCGCAGCAACGCGACGCAGCCGTGCGTCGTTCCGCCCACGTCTTCGAAATAGGGGGTGAGCAGGCTGCCTTGCACGTCGGCGCGGTTTTGAACCAGGGGCGGCGGCTGTCGCGAGAAGTCCGGCGCCGGTGGCAGCTTGGCCGGCAAGGTTTGGAACCAGCGAATGGCCAGGGCGCTGTCGGGGTTTTGCTGCGCGGCCAAAAAGAGCTGGTTCTGCGGATCCGCGCTCGTCATCACGCCGAACTCGGGGCGCAAGATCAGCGAAGACATGCGGTCGAACCTGTGCTGCTCGTCACCGAAGAAGATGCCGAGCTTGGCCAGGCCCACCACCTTTTCGAGCCAGTGGGGCGACTGCCGGCGCTTGAGTGGCGTAAGCACGTTGCGCGAGGTTGCCTTGGCCAAGTCGGAGCGCGCGGGATCTTCGGCGAAGGTAGCTTCGAGTTGTTGCAGGTAGCGTGCGTCGTCCGTCGTGAGCGTGGGGGTGGCGGCGAACAAGAACTGCGTGCCGATCTGGTGGTCGCGCACCCAGCGCGAGAACTTTTGATAGCCGTCTTCGCAGCTGTTGCCTTCGTAACCGACGCAGTGCGAAAAGATCATGTCGAGCAGCGGACCGCCGCTCTCGACGATGGTGCGAATGTACGGCTCCCAGGGGCCGTCGAACGTGACGGCGAGCATGAGCATCGGCTGTGCTGCCGGCAGGATCAGCCATTGCACCGAGTGGATGACTTGCAGCTCCTCGAGCAGGCCCTCCGTGATGCGATCGGCCTCGAGCTCACGCTTGCGATCGCCGAACAAGGTCGTCAGGAGCAGGCCCACTCGCGCGGCGAACGAGAGATCCGAAGGGGCGCTGAGCGGCTTGGGCGCCAAGCCCGGCTTGAGAGGCGCGATGAGCGTGAGCTCGGTATTGCCCTGGATGTTCTTGCTCGTTGCGACCATGTCTTCCACCTACCCTCCTGAGTGGACGACCGTAGTCCGAAAACTCCTAGCGCGGAGGCCCGAACGCGCGGATCGATGAATTGACCAATCCTGACTGTTGGAGTTACTACTCAGTGCATGCGGCGAGCGCGGGTTTGGGCACACGGGCTTTCGCTGACGCTCGCTCTCGTGGGCGCCAGGGCGCAGGCGCAGTGCAAGAAAGATACGGACTGTAAGGGCGATCGCGTTTGTGAGGACGGCAGGTGCGCGGCGCCCAGGCCGCCGCTAGCGACTCCCGCGGCCGCGCCGGTGGAGACTCCGGCAACCGCGCCGGCAGGGACCCTGGCAACGCCTCCGGCTGCGCCGCCCGCGACTCCATCGCCCGTGGTGGGACCCCCGCGCGTGATCACCGTCGAAACACCGTCGGAGCCGCCGAAGAAAGAGGAGCCGCGCCACCGGGTTCGCAGCGTGCCGCTCATCGTGGCTGGCGGTATCTCGAGTGGCGGGGGCTTCGTCGGCCTGGCGATTGGCTTGGGAAGTAGCGGCGCCACTTGTTACCACGAGCTCCGCGACGATTTCCGTGAAGAGCACTGCGAGCGCTCGCCGAGCTACCTCGCCTATGGTGTTGGGGCCGGCTTGCTCGTTGCCGGCGTCACCATGTTCGTGATTGGCATCAGGCGCGTGCCCGCCGAGCCCGAAGCGCAAGTCAGCTCTTGGCTAGTGCCTCGGGGCGGCGGCCTTTCGCTGCGACTGGCGTTGTAAGGAGCCCGCGCATCTGCTCGGACAGCACGCGCTCGGCGCTGTTGCGCGTGAGCTCGGGAGCGGTGTCGCGACACCAGGCCAGAATGCGAAACGCCAGCTCGGCGTGGCGCGTCTCGTCGTCGGCGATTTGCAGCAGCTGCCGGCGCAAAGCCGCATCGTCTACCAGCTCGGCGCGCCGGCGCAAGTCTGCTGCAGCCCGCGTTTCGCCGATGCAGCCCTCGAGCAAGTTCGACTCCACGAGCGCGGCGAGCGAGAGGTCATGCAGGGCCGCGCTCACGTCCAACGCTCCAGGGCGGAGCCGCACACCCGTTTGCTGCGAAGCGAGCTCGAAGAAGAATGCGGCGTGACGCAGCTCGTCCAGCGCGGCGAGGTGCGACTGCTGAACCAGCTCCACAGGTGCGCCCAGCGCGAGCAGCTGCAGACTCAGCCGCGCGAAAGCAGCGACGGAGGCGTGCTCGACCTGGGCGTCCGCGAGCCAAATCGAAGTCGCATCGCCATCGACGCTGGCAACGCGTTGCTCCCCATTGACCAGAAAAGGGCGACCGCCGAGGCACTCCTCCGCAATGTGGTAGCAACATTTGCCTTTGGAGACGTCCTTGGGCGTGACGATCTTGTCGACGTAGCGATTGGGGAATTTGAGCTGAACGATGGCCGTGTACTGCGCGGAGGTCGGGCAGCTGGTGCCGTCCCACGACATCGCCGCCTTGAGGTCGGCAGCCAAGCCGAAGTTGCCAGCGCTTCCGGTCGCACCCCCGGCGCCGGAGCTGTTGGTGGAGGCGACGCCGGCGTCGCGCGTCGCGACCAAGTCTTCGATCGTCGCGCACTCGTCTCCTCCCTCGGGGCAGCACGCTGCCGAAGCGAGCGTCGCGAGCGCCAAACCAGAGAGCCCCGCAGCGCGCCCCACGATGAAGAGCAGCTCCCGATAGCCCTCGAGCTTACCTGCCACCATCGCGCGAGAGTGTCACAACGGCGTTTCGACGCAAGCGCCGACCGTGAACGCCTCGATCGACGCCTTGAAGCAGAGCTCGCGGTCGCCATCGCCGTCGATGTCCCGAAGGCCGATGCTGCCCGCTGCGCCCACGCCCGCAGCGAGGCCCAGGGTGACGCTGTCGGCGCCGTGATTGAGCGTGACCTCGCCGCCGAGCGCCGTGGCGAGGCCGCTGACGTTGTAGCCGGTGCTGCCATCGTCGTTGTGGATGCCGTGCGTGGCTCGGATCGTGAACGATTCGATGTTGAAGGAGCCGGTGGCGTCGCTCTTCCCGACTCGGAGCAGGGCCGCTTGAGACTCCAGTTGCAGGCCCTTTTGCTCGGAAGCGCTCAGCACTTCTACCTCGAGCCCCGATTTGGGGTCGTGGCCTTTGAGACCGGCAACGCTGACGTAAACGGAGTCGCCCGCCGCCGTCTTCCCGGCAGCCAGGTGTGGCGCGATACCGCTGAGCTCGCTGGTGCGCTGGGCGTTGTTGTTGGCCGCGCTCACCAGTTTTGCTACCGCTGGAGAAGAGCTGGACGGAGGCGGCATCTCGGAACGGTTCGGTGCGTCGTTCCGGCACTGTTGGCCGCCTTCGTCCACGGTGGGGTCGTAGGTAGGAGTAGTAGATTGGGAACTGATGGGTTCGGGCATGACCACTGCTCGGTCGGGCCCCGGCCCAGTTGCGTGGGATCGCTAAACCCGCCTAGTCTTTTGCTCTTGGCTTGAAAGAGGAGGCTTGAGCATGCGGGCATCGATCACGGCTTGGGTGTTTCGGGCGGCGCTGGCGCTCGCGGTTACGGCGGTGGGTTGCGGGGGCGACGGCAACAGCGCGAATAGCAAAGACGACTTCATCGCGCAGTTTTGCGATCAGTTCAAACCCTGCTGTCAGGCTGCCGGGCGGCCGTCGGACGGCGCGCAGTGCCGCGCGATCTACGGCGCGTTGACGCCCAACTCGGGCTTCGACTCCGCGTCCGGCGACGCCTGCCTCGACGAATTCCGCGCCGCTGGCGATAAGAAGTGCGACTTGTCCAGCCTCGACACGCCGAGCTGCGACAAGGCCTTCGCCAGGCACCACCAAGCCGGGCGCAGCTTGCGAAGACGATCAAGAGTGCGCTCCCTCCGCCGATGGCACGGTGGTGTGCGCGCACGCGTACATCAACGATGCCAGTCTTGCGCAGTGCCAGGTGCGCATGGTGGGCAAGGCCGGTAGCTCACCATGCGTGGCAACCATCGAAGGTAAGTCCACCTTCTCGAACACCAGCGGCGACACGCTTGCAGCGAGTGGCTACACCTGCGACACCGCCGAAGGGCTCGCTTGCGACGACATGAGCGGAGCCTGCGTGGTGCTGCCGAAGATCGGAGAGATGTGCCTCAGTGGCTTCAACCCTTGCGTCACGGAAGCGTACTGCGCGGCTGGCACGTGCAAGGCCAAATCCGAAGCCGGCTTCCCCTGTGATTCGAGCAGTGCCTGCGTCGACGGAAACTACTGCGACATGGACAGCAAGCTTTGCGCCGCTTCGTTGGCCGCCGGCGCGGCGTGCACCAGCAGCATGCAATGCGCGTCCAGCAGCTGCACGAACGGCAAATGCTCCGACAGCAACGACTTCTCGCTCACGTTTTTGTGCGGCACCAACTGAGCACGTTCACGGAGAGACGGAGGCGCCCCAGCGCAGTACGAAATCCGCGTTGCCGGTAGCCACGAACTCCTCGGCCCGCACCGTGACGGTGCCTGCGGTGTCGACCGCGTCGAGCTGAGCCATCAAGCCACCCTCCCACATCAAGAGCAGGCCCTGTTTGCGGCAAGCTTGCGGCAGTTGCTCGACGCGCAACGTGATGGTCCCGGCTTCACCCGTCTCGATGGCTTTGAGCTCGCCGCAATGGCGGGAGACGAGCTGCCAGGCTTGCGGGGTGCGCCGCACGAGCGCGGACGGCGTCTTACCCCACAAGAAGAGCGCGCCGCGCGCCAAGGGAGCCATGAAAGGTTGCCGAATCGCGTCGCGCAAGGATTGTCGCCAGAACGCGCGCGCCCCGGCGACGCCAGCGCCGACCCGAATGGCTTCACACAGCTCCACCCAGATGCGCGCCGGGACCCAATCGAGCGAGCCAGCTTCGCGGATCTCGGCTCGTAAGGCGCCTGGGATCGCCGCCAGGATGGAGCTCCGGATCGGTTCCGGGGCGCGCTTGGCGCAGCGCACCGTGAACTTCGCCCAGTTGGCTCGCATCTGCGGGATCACTCAGTGAGAGTGTAGCCCGCAATCGACGTGTCGACGACAACGTCTGGACTTAGCGGCTCTTGATGGCTTTGAGCTGATTCCAGACACTTGCTTGACGCCATTCCGCGGCTTGCAGGCTCGCATCCCAAATCGCCGTGCCCACTTGGCCTTGATTGACCAGCCACGTGAGCTGCTCGGTCACGGTATGATTTTGCCAGGTGCCCTGGTAGCTCGGTACGCCGATCATCAGCTTCTTCGGCGCGGCCGTCGCGTGGTCGATCAAGTTTTGGTAGTCGACGTCGAGCCCGCTCTGCTCGTAGCCCATGGTGGTGATGCCATCGACGAGCGGCAGCAGGTCGGGCCACCAGTTCCAGTTCGGGGCGTTCCACTGTCCGTGGAACGAGTCGAGCGTGAGCACCTTGCCCATGGCATGCAGGCTGGTGGCGAGCGTCTCCACGAACTGCTTGTGCGTCGACTGCTCGTCTGCCGTCGCTTCGACGATACCTTCGAAGTCGAGGTCGACCCCGTCGAAGTCGCGCGTCATGACCTGGCCGAGCAGGTGTTGCGCGAAGGCTTCGCGGTTGTCGCGATAGGCGCGCACGGCTTCGGGCCAGTTCCACTCGCCGGTGTTGTTGTCGACGCAGAGCAGGATTTTGACGCCATGCTGACGCGCCCAATCGTGGAACCAGCTGATGTCGCCCTCGGAGACCTGGTCCAGCCGGGTCCCGGCGCCGTCCGTGATCCAAAACTGCAGGGCCAGGTACGAGAGCCCATCCGCCATGCCGGCACCGCCAAAGTCGGCGTTGAGTCGCTGTTTCGACTCGGCCACGTGATACGGCGGGACCCAGGTGATGACGTGCGCGTCGCTATCGCCATTGTCGTTGCTGGGGGGTGAGCCGCCGTGGCTGGTGGTGCCGCCGGCATTGCCGACGGGCGCGCTGCCAGCGACCGGACCGGAGCCACCGCTTGCGGTGCTGCCGCCGCTGGGCACGGCAATGGACGAACCGCCGGACGGCAGCACGCTGGAGCCGCCGGCCGCGGTACCGGCGCCGCCGGTCTGAGCGGCTGCACCTCGCGGACCATCTTCGCCGCCCGAACAAGCCACCATGCAGAGCAGACCCAAGAGTGTTACGCAGCCGAGAACACGCATCCTCAAGCCGTAGCATCCGGCTCTGCCCCGGCCGTGTTCAGCCTTGGTCAGCCAATGATCCGAAATCAGCGAACGGGCCGGCGTTTTTGCCATGTGCGGATCTTGCCGGCGGAGCTGGAAGGGCGGTGTCGCCATCAGGGATGGAGCGAGCCGGAGCCCGGCTGTTTGCCTGCCGTGGAGAGCCCGTGCAAACTCCTTGCGTGCAGACGCAAGCGCAGGTGAAGGCGGTGCTCGAAGAAGAGGCCGTCGTAGAAGGCGACGTGGAGACCCTGCCGATCGAGCTCGACGCCATTCCGGGTGCCGTCTGGCAGATGGAGCTGCACAGCTTGATGCCGGCGGGGATGCGCGTGAGCTTGTTCGAGCGCGGCTCGCAGAAATGCGCGCTCTTGCGCTTTCCAGTGGGTCAAGCACGCGAAGCGCTGCGGGCCTTCGAAAGCGCCCGCCAGGCCGCCAACGATCTCAGTCGCGAGGCCTATCAGAGCGCGCGAGCGGCGCGTCAGGCTCGCGAGCGCACCCCATAGCTACTCGTCTCGCCAGGTAACCTCGCTCCGAAACTCGAAAGGCTCGACGGTGACGGGGCTATCGCTCCCGGGAGTAGAGTCGAGCGACGCCGTGCAGGTTCCGTTGCCCGTGACCTGGTAGTGCCGTAGCTCGCCCAACGCCGACATCTCGCTGCGCAGTAAGGAGTGTTCGGTGATGCTGGTAACGCAGCCAGAGCCTTGCCAGGTCTTGCGCTCGGGGCTCGTTACCACGACGCGACTCGGAAAATCGCTGCCTGTTTGCCCTTCTTTCACGTTGTCGACGATCAGCTCGAGGGAGCCCTTGGCGCCGGTGCCCGAGAAGATCACGTCGAGCCCGGCGCCGAAGCTGTTCAGCGGCGCGCAGGCGGCGTCGTTCTGACCCGTGAACTGGATAGCGGTGCCGCCCGTCACCACCGTGCGTAAACCACAGTTGCCGAGCGTGGACGAGCTGGGCGGGTTGGCGGAGTCGCCGCCTGCGCCGACGCTGCCCTTGTCGTTGCCACTGCCACTGCCGCTGCTGCAAGCCGAAACGGCAAGCCAGACGGATAGGAAAACGACTTGTCGTTGCACTCTTCTAAGATATCGCTAATAGCAGGCTCGCGTGAAGGTGCTCGGCTCGATGTCGCCAGATGTAAGCGGGGTAGTGAGCACGCTGGCGCGCGTGCGCGGTGCGCGAGTTATTTTGGGGCTGAGCCTGTTACTCGGTCTCGCTTACTCGTTCGTGTTGCCGTTCTTGTCCGTGTTCGGCACGCGCGAGGTCGGCATGTCGGCGTTCGGCTTCGGCACGTTCATGACCACCACCAGCTTGAGCTCGGTCGCGCTCTCGACCTGGCTGGCGCGTTGGTCGGATACGATCCTGAGTCGCCGTAAGGTGTTGCTGCTCGGCGGCTTGACGGGAGCGTGCGGCTACCTCGGTTACGCCCTGTCGCGCGACGTGATGTGGCTCACGCTGTTCGGCGTCGTGTTCTTGGGACTCTCTTCGGTGACGTTCGGGCAGGTGTTCGCGCTGGCACGCGACACGCTGGAGCAGGGCGGCATCGAACCCGGTCTGCTCCCGCTGTACATGAACGTCGTGCGGTTGTTCTTCGCGCTGGCGTGGACGGTAGGGCCCGCGCTGGGCGCGGCGCTCGTGGCGTACTCGTTCCGAACCGCGTTCCTCGCGGCCGCTGCGGTGTTCTTGGCGTTTACGTTGCTCGTTGCGCTGTGCGTGCCTGAGAAGCCGCCCAGCGAGGGCAGCAAGCGCGCGGCCAGCGCCCTGCCGCTCAGCGTGGCGTTTCGGCAGCCAGCGCTGTTGGCTCATTTCCTGGCGTTCGTGTTGTTCTTCGCCTGCTCGACGATGGGTATGATGAACCTGCCGCTGCTGCTGCTAGAAGAGCTGCGTGGAGGCGCAGGCGCGGTGGGGGTTGCCTACGCCTTGCCGCCGTTCTTCGAGCTGCCCTTCATGGTTTACTTCGGCGCGCTGGCCACGCGGGTGCGCCACGAACGGCTGGTGCTGTTCGCCATGCTACTGGCTGCCGTTTACTACGCGGGGCTGTCTTTGGCGGCACGACCACCCCACGTCTATGTGCTGCAAGTTGCCAGCGCCGCGATCGTGGCCGTGATGAGCGGTGTCGCGATCACGTTCTTTCAACGCTTTCTGCCGCAGCAGGCCGGAACCGCCACCAACCTGTACTCGTCGGCTTCTCGCGTGGGCTCGATGCTCGGCTATCTCACGTTCGGCGCCGTTGCCGACGGTTTGGGGCATCGCGCCGTATTTCGGCTCGCGGTCGGTGCCACGCTGCTGGCGGCGGGTATCGTCTATTCGTTTCGGCGCGATCGAGACGCAGTCAGAGTGGCGCCGCCGCTCCAGCTCCCGCCGGAAGCCAGCGCTCCGGCAGGCGAACCTTGACGCTGAGGCCCGGGTCGCGCGCCGACGTCGCCAGCGTGACCGTGTACTCGCCGGCGAGCACGTGAAAGCCGTGGCGCGCGCTGTCGTAAACCGCCAGAAGCCGTGGGTCCACGCGCACCTTGCCGTCGCCGCTCGCGCCTGCCGCCAAATCCAGCTTCGTGAACGCGCCGAGTCGCTTGGGCGCCTCCCAGCCGCCCGCGCTGGGCGCCACGAAGATCTGTGCGACGTGTTTGCCTGCGCGGTCGCCGGTGTTGGCGACGCGGAACGTGACCTCGAGCTCGCCGCCAACGACGCTCGCCGCCAAGTCTTTCTGGACGAAGCTGGTGTAGCTGAGGCCGTAACCGAACGGCAAGCGCGGCTCGAGCTTTTGCTTGTCGTACCAGCGGTAGCCCACGGCGGCGCCCTCGTCGTAGCTCACGTCGAAAGCGGGCTCGCCCCGTTGCCCCATGCCCACGATGCGCGGCCGCGGCAGCTGCTCGAGCGAGCGCGGAAACGACGCGGGCAGGTGCCCGGATGGATTGACGGCGCCGCTCAGCACGCGCGCGATGGCCGAGCCGCCTTCGCTGCCCGGATACCAAGCCTCAACGGCTCCTGCGACACGCTCCAGCCAGGGCATGAGCACAGGTCCGCCCGTTTCGAGCACCACGATCGTGCGCGGATTGGCGCGTGCGACCGCCTCGACGAGCTTGTCTTGGTCGTCCGGCAGCGTGAGCGGAAAATCGCGCGCCTCGGCCGTCCATTGCGTGACGAATACGATCGCGATCTCGGCTGCGGCTGCGGCTTTGACGGCCGCCGCCAGATCGGCGCCGCTCGACCAGCTGAGCTCGGTCTTCGGCAGCTCGCCGCGCAGCGCAGCGAGCGGCGACGAGCGCGCATACACGGGCGGTCCCGGCCAGTCTTTCGGCTCCAAACCGGGCACCGCGTTGCCGCCCGGTGAGTAAACCTGCGCCGAGCCTCCGCCCGTGAGCACGCCCACGTCGGCATGGCCGCCGATCACCGCCACGCGCTTGGTGCTCGCGGCGAGCGGCAAAGGCCCGGTGTTTTTGAGCAGCACGATGCCTTCTTCCGCGTCGTCGCGCGTGACCTTGGCGTGCGCCGCGAAATCGATCTTTCCGGGTCGTACCGGCTCGTCCGCCGCGCCCTTGGCGATCAAAGAGTAAGCGATGCGATACGCCATGTCATCGAGGCGCGTCTGGGCAACGCGGCCGTTCGTGATCGCGGCTGCGAGCTTGTCCAAAAACTGGTAGTCGCCTTTGCGTCGCAGTCCCGTTTCTTGATCCAGCCCGGCGTTGGCGTTCTTCACGGTGTCGTGCTGCGCGCCCCAGTCGGTCATCACGTAGCCGCGAAAGCCCCAATCTCCCTTGAGCACCGTGCCGAGCAGCCACGGGTTCTGGCAGGCGTATTCACCGTTGACGCGGTTGTAGCTGCACATCACCGAGCCCGGGTCGCCCTGCTCGATCGCGAGCTGAAACGCCAGCAGATCGGACAGGCGCGCGGCCGCCTCGTCGACCTTCACGTTCACGACGCTGCGGCCGCTCTCCTGGTCGTTGAGCGCATAGTGCTTCACCGTGCTCACGATGTGGTTCGACTGAATGCCGCGCACGAGCGCGCCCACCATCGTGCCGGCCAGCAGAGGATCTTCGCCGCCGTACTCGAAGTTACGGCCGTTACCCGGATCGCGCAGCAGGTTCACGCCGCCCGCGAGCATCACGTTGAAGCCGGTCGAGCGCGCTTCGCTGCCGATCATGGCACCGGCCCGCTCGGCCAGCGCCGGATTGAAGGTCGACGCGGTCAGGATGCCGGAAGGCAACAGCGTGCGCTCGAGCTCGGGCGGCGCCACACCTTGAGTCGCGACGCCGCTGCCCGCGTCGCCTTGCCATTGCGGTGGAAACGCCAGGCGCGGCACGCCGCGCACGACTCCCGCCGATTGCGGCCGCGCTTCGGCGATTTGGTATTCGTTCCATTCCTTCTGCACGCCGAAGTATCCGGTTGTCAGCGTGAGCTTCTCTTCGAGCGTCATCGCCTCGACCAGCAACTTGGCGCGCTGCTCGGCCCCCAGGCTGCGATCCGTCCACTTCTTCGACGACGCAGTGTTGGCGTCCCGTGCAGCTACCGAGGCGACTGGCGGCTGAGAGGTGTTGGCACTGGGTGTCGTTTTGGCACACCTCAGGGTGAGCAGCGGTAGCAGCGCAAAGGCTAGCCGACGACCTGACACGGTTACGAGACGCTCGAGCACCCGCGTCTCTTAACATCGGGCTTCCACGGCGCGAAGCACTGCGAACCACGCGAGAAGTGATAGATAAGCAACATGCTTTCTTCTCGAATCAGGGCGCTGAGCGCGCTCTTGGCGTGTGTGGGCGGCGTGTTCGTGCTGGCGAGTGGTTGCGGCTCAGACGATGGAAAAAAGGCGGTAAAGGCCGAAGAAGCAGGCGCGGCGGGCCAAAGTGACGGCGGCGCTCCGAACAGCAGCGGCGGTAGCGTGAGCTCGCCGAGTGGCGCGCCGGGCGCCGCTGGCGTCGATGCAGGACGAGCCGGGGCAGTTGGCACCGCAGAAGGCGGAGCTGCTGATGTCGGTGCGGGCGGCGTGGCGGCTGCCGGCGAAGCCGGTCAAGGTGCGGGCGGCGCGCCCACCGTCAACGAATGCGCCATGGACGGCAACGTAACGGATCTCGCCCTGCTCACGGAGCCGATCTACCAGGGCTGTCGCGGAGCTGTGGTGCACGTGCCGTTCGACGCCACGGATTCTACGGCGACGTTCACGTGCTGTGGCACCTCTACCAGCAAACCGAGCTACGACGCTCTTCTGCAAGGGCTCTCCAACTTCGATGGCGGCGGCGACCTCTTGCTCCCCGTACCAGCCGAAGCGCCGCTCGGCAGCTACGCCATGAACGTCGCTTGCCCCGCTCAGATGGGCGGCCAGGCCTTCGCGCTCGAAATCAACGACCTGGCCGCGCCTGTCGTCACGGACGCGACGACGTCGATGTTCCCCATGGACCCGCTGGTCATCACCGGCGAAAATCTGGGCGGCGTCACCGCGATCACGGCCGTCAAGCACGACGGCTCCGCCATCGCTTTCTGCAACATCGACGCAGCGAGTCGCACCGCCACCAGCGTGACCTGCAGCTTCGACTCCATCGCGCCTTCAAAGGACGCGGGCGACCTCTACGAGCTCGATATTGCCAGCGAACAATGTGGGTCTGCAGCCAATCGGCCGTCGCTGCTCGTCACCCCATACACCTGAGCCGCCAAGCGTGCTCTTCTGAGCCCATGGGTAGGCTGTGGGCGATGGTGGTGTGCCTCGTGGGCTCGCTCTTGGGCTGCGGTCAAACGAAGCGGGAACCGGATCCGATTCTTCAGTTTCCGTCCGTGGGCGGCTCTGCCACGACCGGCGGTTTCTCCAGCGGCGGAGCTGGCGCTGGTGGTGGCGCGGGTACGGGCGGAGCCGGTGGCTCGGCGGGCGCTCCGGTAGAGATGCAATGCGCGGCAGACCTGAATCCGGCGCCGCCGCCGCCGGGGCCAGTGGCGGGCGACATCACGGCGGTGGTGCCTTCGGACGGCTGCGGTCGTGACTACCGCTGCGAGCCCCAGGTGAAGCGCACGCTGCAGACTACGGGCGCGAAGGACGCCGATTGCGCCGACATGTTGGATGGCATGCACGTGTGCGGCGCATGGTCCGTTCCGCGAGACTTTTGGGTGATGTTGCCGCCCGGCTACGATCCACAAAAGCCGTATCCGTTGGTGATTGAGGCTCCGGGTTGCGGTGGCACGGGCGCGAGCGTTTACGCGTTCGACGACGTGCGTAGTCAGGTGATTCGCGTCGGCATTTCACCCGGACCCAGCTCGACCGGCCACGCCACGAACCCCGAGCAAGGGTGCTTCGACGACCACGAGGGCGATGACTCGATCGACTGGGTCTTTTACGAACGGCTGTACGACAGGCTGAACGACGAACTCTGCTTCGATCGCCGGCGGGTCTTCGCCAGTGGCGACGGCAGCGGCGGCACGATCGCCAACGAGCTCGGCTGTAAGTACGCCGGTGATCCCGTGCGGCCCGTGCGCGGCGTGCACGCCTACAACAGTAGCCCACCCACCGAGCCGCAGTACCTTCCAACGTGCAGCGCATCGCCGCTGGCGGGCGTTTGGGTGCAAGAGTTGATGAGCCTCGAGAGTCCGGTAGCAGGATTCGAGCGCAATGTGTCGCGTGTCATGGCGGCTTCTCACTGCGCCGGTGGTGACTACGACCACGCGCAGCTGCAAAACTTTCCGATCGGCGGCGGCCAGCCCGATGACGAGTGCAAGAGCATCGCTGGCTGCGATGCGTTGTACCCGTTGGTCGTGTGCCCGCTGCGTGGCAGTTTCCAAAGCAACAATCCAGGCATCAATAACTTCGGCTTTTCGACCTTCGCCAAGTTGTTCATGCGAGAACCACTGCTTCCGCCGCAGTAGAAGACGAGCCGACTTGCTGCACCAGCCGCTGCGGTGCTACGCCCGAGTGAATGCGTACGGTCGCCGTAGCGTTGACGTTCGCCTTGGCGCTCTGCGTCTCGCGGCCTGCGCGCGCGAACGGCGCCTTTCCGTTCGTGAGCCAGCTCGTCAGTAACTCTGCTCACCCCGAGCAGCTCGTGCTGCGTGGCAACTTCGGCCTGGTGGTGTCGCGCGACGCGGGCAAAAACTGGGATTGGTTGTGCGAGGCCGGCATGGGCTACCAAAATGTCGAGCCGCCCATCGCGCTGCTCGACAGCGGCGTCATCGTGCTGGCTTTGCCGACCGGGATCGCCCGCAGCGACAGCAGCTGGTGCAGCTTCGAAACGCTCAGCGCCACCAAGGGCAACTTCGTCGACGTCTCGGCCGAGCACGCCAAGCCGCAGGCCGCCGTCGCGCTCAGCGTCGACCTGAACGCGTTGAGCTCGCAGGTGTGGGAGTCGCTCGACGACGGCAAGACCTTCCAGCCGCTGGGCCCCGCCATCAAAGACTTCGTCGCGACCACCATCGACGTCGCCGCCACGGACGCCAAGGTGATCTACGTCAGCGGCACCTCGAGCGAAGGGAAGGGGCTGCTGCTCCGCTCGGGGGATCACGGCGCCAGCTATCAGCCGCACGAATTGCCGAGCAGCTTGCTGATCTCGACCGCTCCGTACATCAGCGCGCTCGACCCGAAGGCGCTCGACACCGTCTACGTGCGCAGCGACAGCGCGCCCGGCACCTTGATGCTCACGCGCGACGGCGGGCAAAAATTCGAAGAGATGCTGCGCCTCAGCGCACCCATCAAAGCCTTCGCGCTCTCGCCCGACGGCAGCGCGGTGCTGGCTGCCACGGTGGGCAGCGGCATCTACCGCATCGATACGGCGACGCTGAAGCAAGACAAGCTGGCCTGCACCGGCGTCTGGTGCTTCACTTGGACCAAAGACGGCGTCTTTGCGTGCGGCGATATCGTCGCCAACGGTTTCCTGGTCGCAGCGTCGACGGACGAAGGGCGCACGTTCGAGTCGCTCGTCACGCCGACCTGCGTACGCGGGGCTCTCGCGTGTGATGCCGCGACGACGATCGGCAGCGCGTGTCCGGATGCGTGGCCGTCGCAGCGCTCGCTGCTGGGCCCCAACGCTTGCATCACGGACGTACCCGAGCCCGATCAAGGGTGCTTCGCCAACGCGGGGAGCGGCATGGGTGGCAGCGCTGCCCTGGCAGGGGCGCCCGGCCTGGCGGGTGCGGCGGGCGAAGGCGTGACCGACGGCGGCAGTGGTGACGACTCCCCGCCGGAAGGCGGCGCTCCCAACGAGACGCCAGGCGGTGCCGCCGGCAAAGCGATGGCCATGCCGCCGCAACCCCCGAGCGACGCCTCCGATGGTTGCGATTGCAAGGCGGCGGCGCGCGGCGGTGGTACCGACTGGGCGGTGCTGGTCCTGCTAGCCCTCGTTGGCGCCGTGCGTCGTCGAAAGTGACTGGCAATCTGGAACCGGTTCCCTACACTAGGGCAGGTTTCCCAGATGCATGGCAGCTCCTTTTTCGGCCTCTGTATGGGGGCGCTCCTGGCGCTCGGCGCGTGCTCCAGCTCCAACGGTACCGACGGTTCCACGTCTCCCGGTGGCAGCGCGGCAGGCAGCAACGCAGCGGGCAGCAACGTCGGCGGTAGTGGTGGGATGGCGGCAATGATCGCGGGGGCGGCCGGCTCGGCGGTGGGCGGCAGCGCAGGCCAGAGCGGTGGCAGCTCTGCCGCGGGCAGTGCGGGCTCCGTGAATGCCGGCGGCACCGCAGCGGGCGGAGCAGGCACCCTGTCCGACACATTCCACGTCGACGGACGCTTCTTGTACGACAGCTGCGGCGAAAAAGTGCTGCTGCGTGGCGTAAACGAGATGGTGGTCTGGACGGCCAACAAGAGCGGCATGCCCGCGCTCGACGAGATCGCCAAGACCGGCGCCAATGTGGTGCGTATCGTCTGGACGTCCGAAGGCAGCGCGGCCGAGCTCGATGCGGCGATCGCGAACGCCGTCGCCGCCAAGATGATACCGCTCGTGGAGCACCACGGCGCGACCGGCAAGCTGGAAGACGTGCCCACGGTGGTGGCGTACTGGACGCAGGCCGACGTGGTACAGGTGCTGCTGAAGCATCAAAAGTACCTGTTGCTCAACATCGCCAACGAAGCCGGTGACGACAAGGTTACGGCCGATGCGTTCGAATCGGCCTACAAATCGGCCATCTCCGCGATTCGCGCGCAGGGCGTGAAGGTGCCGCTCGTCATCGATGCGCCGTCGTGGGGCCAGGATATCGATCGGCTGCAAGCCAGCGGTCCCACGCTGCTGACCGCCGATCCGCTGCACAATCTGATGTTCAGCGTGCACATGTGGTGGAACGACCCCGACGGCGCGCGCGTCAAGCAAGAGCTGGCCCAGTCGGCGGACATGGGGCTGCCGCTGCTCGTGGGCGAGTTCGCGCAGCACGCCGTGTACTTGTGCGACCAGAGCCCGTTCGCCTACTCGGTGCTGCTCGACGAAGCGCAGACCCGCGAGGTGGGGTGGCTGGTGTGGTCGTGGGGCGCGGTGCAAAACAACGACTGCAAGGGCATGGGTCCGTTCGACATGACGAGCGACGGCACCTTTGGCAATTGGACCGGCAAGTGGGCGAGTGACGTAGCTGTCGACCACCCGCACAGCTTGAAGAACAGCTCCGTTCGTCCGAAGTCGATGCTGAGCGGCAGTTGCCAGTAGCGCTCGACCGGCTACTTGATAGAGAAGCGCACGCCCAGCTGGGTGAAGAGGAACGAGTACATGTCGACGGCTTCGTCGATTTCGCCGCTGAGCGGCGTGGAGTGACCATGGCCGGTCGTCTTGCTGGTGCGGAGCAAGATCGGCTGGCGAGAAGACGTTGCCGCCTGCAGGCGTGCCACCATCTTGCGAGAATTGTAGGGATCGACGCGCGGATCGTTGGCGCCCGTGACGAGCAGGGTGGCCGGATACGCCGTGCCTTGCTGCACGTGGTGGTACGGCGAGTAGGCGTAGAGCGCGCGGAATTGCTCGGGGTCTTGCACGGTGCCGAACTCGCTGATGTTGAAGACGCCGTTGGGCGTCTTTTCGACGCGCAGCATGTCGTAAATGCCCACGCCCGAGACGACGGCCCGGAAGGCTTCGGGGTGTTGCACCAGCGTCGCGCCCATGAGCAGCCCCCCGTTGGAGCGACCCGTGATGGCCAGCCGGCTGGGTTGCGTGAGACCGAGCTCGACGACGCGCGCCATGCACGCCGCGAAGTCGTCGAAGACGTTTTGCTTGTGAGTGAGGTTGCCGGCCAGGTGCCAGACTTCGCCGTATTCACCGCCACCGCGCAGGTTTGCGACCGCGAATGCGCCGCCCTGCTCGACCCACAGCCGATTGATGGCGCGGAAGCGCGGGGTCATGCTGATGCCGTAACCGCCGTAGCCGGTGAGCAGCGTCGGCACTTTGCCGTCGCGCGCTAGCGCTTTCGTGGCCAGCACGGTCAGCGGAACCTCGGTGCCGTCTTTCGAGCGGCACTTCTCGAGGGTGACCTGCGAGTCGGAGAAGCTCGCCGGTGACGTCTGGAACAACGCCGTCTTGGCCGTCTCGTTGGCCTTGGGGTCGTAACGATAGAAGGCGGGCGGCTCGACGTAACTTTCGTTTCTGAAGACGAGCGTATCGTCGTCGAGCGGCTCGACATCGGCGACGGCAGAGATCGGCAAAATCGGTACTTCGCTCTGTGACTTGCCCTGCAGGTCGAAGCTGCGGATGCGCGACGGGCCGCCCACCAGGTCCAACACGTACAGGCGCGAGCGAGTCGGCACGAAGCTTTGGATGACCGCGTCGCTCTCCGGCACGACGACCGCTGCACGCCCCAGCGAAGGCTGCCGTGTCGAGACACGGAGGAGCTTGCCGCGCGGTGCGTTGCGGCGTGACAGCAAGTAGATGTTGCCGTCACGTCCGAAGTGCGCGCGCTTGACCTTGTCGGCCAGCGTGGCGAGCGGTTGCCACTTACCGGCGGCGTTGAGCAAGAAGTGCTCGAAGTCGCCGCCATCGCCGTGGGCGACACGGGCCAGCACCTGCTTGCCGTCAGGGCTGCTCTCGAGCTCGATTTCCGCGACACGTGGAAAGTCTTTTCCCAGCGAGAGGCGATCGCTGCCCGTACTCTTGCCCAGCTCGTGCAGCCAGATTTGTTGGAAGAACGACAGGTCCTCCGCCGGCCGCTCACCACTGTGCGGGTAGCGGGTGTACCAGAGGCGCTTGCCGTCGCCGCTCCAGGCCACGCTGCCGCCGCCGGTGCCGCCGTTCACGCGCGGAATCACGTCGCCCGTCTCTTTGCCGGTTTCGACGTCGTAGACGTGGACGGTGCCGTCTTCGCTGCCACCCTGGGAAAGCGAGACCGCGACGTGCTTGCCGTCTGGAGATGGCACGAAAAAGTCGATGCTCGTCTGGCCGGAGGCATCGAGCTCGTTGGGATCGACGAGCACGCGCTCACCGCTCGTGTCTTCTGGCGACTTCATCACGACCAGGAAGGCTTGCTGCTTCGGTGGATGCTTTTCGAGCGCAAAGAGCCGCCCGCCGCGGGCGCGTAGCGCCGAGTAGTCGGCCGAATCGTTGCTCAAAAGAGCGGTGACGCGAGCGCGGATCGCCTCGCGATCGGGCAACGCATCCAGCGTGGCGCGTGTGAAAGCGTTCTGCGCGTCGCTCCAATTTTGGACGGCCGGATCGTGCGCATCCTCGAGCCAGCGGTAAGGATCAGCTACCGTCACGCCGTGGTATTCGTCGGTGACGGGGTGTGCCTCGGTGGCTGGTGGCCGCGCCGCAACGGCGGGTGCGGGTTTGCTGGCGCTGGGGACGCTCGTCGGGGGCGTCGGCGACTGGCGCTCGGGCGCAGGGTTTACCGCCGCGCGTTGCTCCGTGCACGCCAACAGGACCAACGCCGCCCAACCGAGCCGCCGCCAACCTCGAGCCATACGCCGACTTACAACGCCCGTTCGGCGTGCGGCAACCACTAATGCTCGAGGAAGTACTCGCCGATGGTTTTGGCCAAAACTGCGTTGGCTTCTGCGGAGACGTGCGGGCAGAGCCCGAAGTCGCTGCACGACTTGTGCTCCCACTTGGGCGCGACGAAGACGAAGCCAGGGAACATGGCGGGTAACATCGCCGCCGCGTCGTCTTGCGCCTGCTTGATGTACGAGTAGCTGGAGCGGTTGGCCCCCACGCATTCCACATTGCCGGGCGCGCGACCATACGTAATGAGGTCGATGCGTTTGACGCTCGGGTACTTGGCCTTGATGTTGTTGACGACGGCGATGTACGCGGGCAAAAATTCTTCGACCGTCGTCCACTCGTACTTGGTGGCGTTGAAGACGATGCGATCCGGCTGCTCACTGCTCTGCGCACAGGCCGACGTGATGGGGGATTGCCAGATCTCGTGGTTGGGGTCCGCCCACTTCTCCAGGTGACCCATTTCGATGGGCGTCACTTGCCAGCGCGCGTCGTCCACCACCTTTTCGAAGCCGGCTTTGTACCATTCGCCGGTGGTGGTGATACCGAGCACCCAGCTGCAGACGAAGTCCTGGGCGGTGGGCAAATCCGTGGGCGGCGCTCCGGCGCTGCCCGCGCTCCCGCTGCTCCCTGCGGCGCCGCCCGTTGTCCGAGCCCCCGCGCTGGAGCCGCCGGCCGCATCGCCCGCGACGGGTGGCGCCACCGCCCCCGCCGCGCCGCCTGCTGCGTCTTGCCCTGCGGCTCCGCCCGTGTTCGTGCCGGCTCCGCTGGCGGCGCTGTTCGTGCCGGCCGCGCCACTGCTGCCGCCTAGCGCCTGCCCCGGGGCGTTGGACGGTGAATTCCCCGAGCAACCCAGTGGGATGAGGAGACCGAGCAGCCAAGATCCCTTCAGACCGAGCGAACGCGACGACATCTTCTAGCTAGGGGCATGACACCGCAAAATCTTCGCGGCGCGCCCGTTCGAAACCCCTGCGCTTGGTCAAGGCCGCGGATTCATCGTGTCGAAAAATGCGGTGAAGGCGGGAATCGCGCTTGACTGGTCGGCGTGGCCGAGGCCGAGCGCGTCGTGACAGCGCTCGCCGCAGAAACCAACCGGCGTGAGCACGGCAGGTTCCCGCTACGTTTGCCTGGGACTCGCCTAGTGCGGCAGCGATTGGATCCAAGCCTGCACGGCGGCCACGCCGCCTTCAGTATCGGCAAACTTGGTAGCGAGCGGTGGCATCGGGAACTTGTTGCGATCGCTCATGCGCAGAAAAATCGTGCTCGTTTCCGGCGACCCCGGATCGACGCGCGGTTTTCCGTGAAGCTCGGGATAGGCGTTGATGGTGGGAACCCCGAGTGTGGTACGGAAGACGTTCGTGTCGGCGACGACGTGCTCGCTCACCGAGAGTCGCAGCAGCATCGGATTCTCGCGCGGAATCTGCCCCTGTTGGTTGTGGCAGCCGCCGCAGTTCGCATGCAAGTAGCCGAGCGCGGCCTGCTCGACGGCCGTGCCCGGCACTTGGATTCCTGCGGGAGCGGGCACACTGAGCCAGCCTTCGCGATTCAGCGTCGCGAGCGTGAGCCCGGAACCGGCGTGACTCAGCTGAATGGCGCCGAAGCCGAGCACGCGCTCGGGGAGCTTGCCGTGGCAAGACGGACAAGCGCTGGGATCCGGGATGTCGTGCAGTGTACCCTGTGCGTTGGGTTCACCGTGCAGGACGATCTTAGCGGCGGCCGGATCGTCGGGGTGAGCCGCGTCCCAACCGTACGTTGCCATGAGCCAGTCGTCTGTCTCGGGGCCATAGCGGTGCAGCAGCCGCGTCTCGACGCGCTTGCCATCGACCTCGAAATGCTTCCAGAGGCGTGTGCCGACTGGAAGCTGCCAGTGATCCATGTCGCTCGTGTCGATCGTGGAGCACGGCGGCAGGTAGATGTAGCGATCCTTGCCGAAGCCGTCGGCCCAGAGCGGATATGCCGGCTCGTAGCTGCGAATGCCGCGCGCGCTGTACAGGCCGGTCTCTTCGAGTGTGTCGGGTGCTTGGGAGATCGGGGCGAGTGATTCGGTACAGTCGCTGGCTTCGCCGGCGGTTCCGTCGCCGCCGACTCCGCCGTCGTTACGGACGCCGCCGTCGTTACGGATGCCGCCCTCGCCGCTCTCGCCGCCGTCGTTCGCCTCCGCAGCGCCGCCCGCACCGCCGACCACGGCCGTCGGCGGCTCCGAGCTGACGTCGGTACCAGAGCTGGTTGCCGGAGCCGCGCCCCCTTGCGGTTGCGTTGGGGCTGAAGAGCCTGACATCGGGAGCGAGGACTCTCCGCCGCTTGACGTGCTGCCCGCGGCTCCCGCGCCGCCAACGGTGTGCGTGGACGCGGGTTGCTCTGGCGAGTCACCGTCCGGCTTTTGCTCCGAGCACGATAACGCCGCTGCCGTGAGCAGCATCGGTAACCAGCCTCGCCTTGTCGGACGTCGCACCGCTGAAGCAAAAGCCATCGCTCCTGCGCCATTTGCGAAGTTCGTGCCCGCGTCTTCACGCGTGAGGAGCGCGCTCGGCCCACGACGGCATCACATCCCCGCCACATCGTGGCGGCCATGCGCGCCTCATGGGGTGCTCGCGGCGGTGTTTCGACGCGGCTACGGCGCCGGTCCGAATCCTGCACTGGCGGGGCCCGCTGATGTTGCTGGCTCACGAGCGCTTCGAGCTGTTGGCGAGCGCCGCTCCGGATGCCTGTGCGGTGCGGTTTCGCGACGCCAGTCTGAGCTATGGCGAGCTGAACGCACGGGCCAACGAGCTTTCGCGCTACTTGGTGGGCAGCGGCGTGCGCCCGGAAACGCCCGTCATCGTTGCGCTCGAGCCTGGCCTCGAGATCGTCGTTGCGCTCCTCGGGGTGCTCAAGGCGGGCGGCGTCTACGTACCGCTCGACCCGAGTTACCCCGAGGCACGAAAGAGCGCGATTTTGGAGGATATCTCGCCCGCCATCGTCCTCACTCACAGCGACCTCTTGCCAGCGCTGCCGCTCGCCGGACGCCGCGCCGTCGCGCTCGACCGCGCCGCGCCGGAGCTCGCGCGCCTTCCCGACGCAGATCTGAACCTGCGCCTCCGCCCGGAGCAGTCAGCGTACGTCTTTTATACGTCGGGCAGCACCGGCACGCCGAAAGGCGTGCTGGGCAGTCAGGCCAATCTGGAGAGCTACCTGCGGCTGGCGCGCGAACGTTACGGCTTCGGCAGCACGGACGTGATGGTGGCGCTGGCGCGCTTCAGCTTCAGCATCAGCTTGTTCGAGCTGCTGAGCCCACTCTTGGCAGGTGGCACTTTGCTGGTTTTGGAGCGCGCCCACGTGCTCGATCTCGAGCGCCTGTCCGAAACTCTGCAGCAGGTCACCTGCGTTCATGCCGGGCCAAGCTTGCTACGCGGGCTACTGAAGTTCATTCGCCGGCGCCACGCAGACTTTTCGGTCTTCGACGGCGTTCGCCACGCCTCCTCGGGCGGTGATCTGGTGCCGGTCGACGTGCTGGCGAGCCTGCGCGAGGTGTTCGGCCAGGCCGACGTGTTCGTCATCTACGGCTGCAGCGAGGTTAGCTGCATGGGCACGACCTACGAAGCCTTGCGTGGCGCGCCCGTGCTCAAGACGTACGTCGGTTCGCCCTTTGCTGGTGTCACGTTGCTCGTTGCCGACGAGGAGCTTCGGCCGGTCCCCCCCGGCGAAGTGGGCGAAGTTTGGCTCGCGGGTCCGGGCGTCGTGAAGGGCTACTGGCGGCGCGAGCAGCTCACGGCGGAGCTATTTCGGGAGCACGCCGGTCAGCGCTTTTACCGCACGCGCGATTGCGGCCGTCTCAATGATCAGGGCTTGCTGGAGCTCTTGGGGCGCAGCGATTTTCAGGTCAAGCTCGGCGGCATGCGCATCGAGCTCGGTGAGATCGAGCAGCAATTGCGCCGGGCGCCTGGCGTGGACAACGCGGCCGTCGTCGCCAAGCCGCGGCCCGACGGCGAAAAGATGCTGGTCGCCTACGTGACGCGCTCGCCTGGCGACGAGCGCAGCGATGCCGAGCGAGCCGCGGCGCTGCGCCAACATCTCGCGGAACAGCTGCCCGAGCACATGCTCCCGGCGCGCATCGCCACGCTTGAGGCGCTGCCGCTCAACCTCAACGCCAAGCTCGATCGCAAGGCTTTGCAAGAGCTACCCCTCGAAAATGCTCTGCCGCGCGCTGGTGCGGTCAGGCCTCCGCGCACCGCGAGTGAACGCGCGCTCGCGGCCCTCTTCGAGCGGGCGCTCGCGCTCGAAGGCGTGGGGCTCGACGACCATTTTTTCGATCTCGGAGGCACCTCCAGCTCGGCTTTGCAGCTGATTGTCGAGGTTCAGCGCGAGCTGGGCGTGACGCTCGGTGGCCTGGAGCTACTGCGCGAGCCGCTCGAGATGCTGGCCGCCCTGTGCGACCGCCGCAGTGGTCGGCCTGTTCACGACGCCGTGGGCTCGCGTTCGCCGGACCCCGGAGACGTTTGCGAGCTGTTCCATTTCGGCCGCGACCAGAGCCTGTTCGGAGTCTTGCATGGACCGAAGGCGAGCTCGGTGGAGCGCGCCGTGCTCGTCTGTGCGCCGCTCGGTCACGAATATTTGCGCGCGCATTTCGTCCTGCAGCGCCTGGCGCGTCGCCTGGCCGCGCAGGGCACACCAGTGCTGCGCTTCGACTATTACGGTTGCTGCGACTCGCTGGGCGAAAGTGTCGACGCCACCTGTTCCCGTTGGCAGAGCGACATCGTGGCGGCTTGCGGCGCGCTGGTGCAGCGCACCGGTGCGCGGCAGGTCGTGGGCGTCGGCGTGCGGCTCGGCGCGACCTTACTGGCGTCGGTCGCGTCGGTACTGGAGCTCAGCGCGCTCGTATTGTGGGATCCGGTCGAGCGTGGCGACCAGCATTTGGCGGAGCTGCGCCACGCGCACCGCGCTCGCATGCAATCCGCGCTGGCGCTCGGCCGCTGGCTGCCGAGCTGGAGACTATCCGGTAAGGAAGAGCTGCTCGGCGCGACGTACTCGCGCGCGCTGCTGCGTGAGCTGAACGAGCTGGTGTTGCCTTCGGCGAGCGAGCTTGCGTGCCCCGTGCAGCGCTGGAACACGGACTGTGCCTGGCTCGACCTCGCACACCTCGAAGATATGCTGCCGGATCCGGGAATCTCGCAGACTCTGCAGCGCTTCGTCGACGAGGCGGCGAGCCAGAGCGTCACCAAAGTCGCTCACTCGGCTCGGAACGAGGCTGCATGAGAGAGCGCGCGTGCCAATTCGGACCGCGCGCTTCCCTGGCCGGCATCTTGACGGAGCCCGAGGGCGGCGCGCCCAAACAGGCGTTGGTGTTGGTGAGCGCGGGCTTGACCCCCAAGTTCGGTCCGTTTCGCTTGTACGCCGAGCTTGCACGTCGGCTCTCGGCTAGCGGCTTTCGTGTCTTACGTTTCGACCTCGGCGGCATCGGCGATAGCGCGCCGGCCGAAGACGGCCGAGGTGTCGACGAGCGCACGACGCAACAGATCGCCGCTGCGCTCGACTTTCTGAGCGAGCAGGGCGCGCACGAGCGCATCGTGCTCGCCGGGCTGTGCTCGGGGGCCGATGACTCCTTCCGCCACGCTGCGCAAGATAGCCGCGTGACGGAGCTGGTCCTGATCGACCCCTTTGCCTACCGCACGGCTGGTTTCGCCTGGCGCTACTGGTCACACCGCGCCCGCCGGCGCCTGCTGCGCGCCTTCAAGCTGTGGCACCCGCCGGCGCCGAGCGGTGGGCCCGCGTTGGTCAACTACGAGCATGTGCCACAACCCGCGGCGCGTGAGCTGATGGCGCGGCTCCTGGCGCGTCGCGTCGCCGTTCACTTCGTGTACACGGCGGGCATGCGCGAGCACTTCAATCATCGCGGCCAACTGCGCGCGATGTTCCGCGGGCTCGAGCTGGGTCGCCGCGTCACGCTCGATTACTTGCCCAAGCTCGATCACACGCAGCTGCTCGAGGCAGATCGCCGCAGCTTGATCTCCACCATCGCGTCGCGGTTGCGCTAAATCACCTGGTATGGCCGTTGCTTGGCTGGGCGACATGTCGCGTTCGTCCGAGCCGTGTCCGCTTTGCCAGAGCACCCTGCGAGCGCTGCCCGAGCCCGACAAGACCTGGTTCTCTGGATTTCGCGGTCGCCCCAAGCTCGTACGTTGCCAGGACTGCTCGGTCATTTACCTCAGCGACGACCGGCCCGAACGCATCCACACCCGCGACGAAGACTACGTGCGTGCCCGCATCTTGCTCACGTACAACGACCCTCCCCGCGAGCAAGCCCGGCTATTCCGTGCCCGTCTCGAGCGCGCGGCGCGGCAGGTGCGCGGGCGGCGCGTGCTCGACATCGGCTGCGGCAACGGCGCCTTTTTGATGATCTCCAAACAAGCCGGCTGGGAGCCGCTGGGGCTCGATATCTCGACCACGCCGCGCGAGCTGATGGCTCCGCACGGCATCGAGGTGGCGGTACAAGATCCGGTGACGTTCCTCGAACGGCACCCTGCCAGCTTCGATTTGATTCACATGAACCACACGCTCGAGCACATGCCGGACGCCGCCGAGACGGTGCTCGCCACACGCCGGGCGCTGGCGCCGGGCGGCTTGCTCTACGTCGAGGTACCGAACGAGTTCGACAATCTCGTGTATCGCACGCTGGAATTACTCGGACGCAAACGTCGCCGTGGCTCCATCTTCGGGCGCAGCGCTGCGCCCGAGTATCCGTCGCCGCACGTCTACTTCTTCAACAAGCATTCGTTGGCGCGGCTCGCGTCGCGCGCAGGCTTCACATCGTTTCGCGTCGATGCCCGTCGGCGTGAGCCGTTTCAGCTCAGGCCCAGTGAAGTCGCGGACACGTTGGCGGCGCTGCTGGGCGCGGGCTCTTTCTTGACGCTCACTGCCAGCGCCGCCGGCCCCTAACCAGCTCGTTCGAGCCGCTCGGGCAGTCCGAGTGACAGCCGAAGCCCGACCCGGACATAGGTACGCCGGAGGCCTGTCCCCATGCGTCTGTCCGGGTTGCTAATTCTTTCATCTGCCGCACCTTTGAGCTTGTTTTTAGCGGGTTGCAGCGCCGACACGACAGGGCCCGCCGGAAATACGGCTGGAACCACGGCGCAGGGCCAGGCCGGAACCGCGAATAGCGCTGGAAACACCGGCACCGGTGGCACCAGCAGCACGGCCGGGACGACCGGCGCCAGCGGTAGCGCCAGCAACGGTGGAACGAGCGCGACGGCGGGCAGCGGCGGCGGAACGGCAGCCGGCGCGGGTGGCATGTCCGGCGGATCCAGCGGCGGCTCGGGCGGCTCGGGCGGTGGCGGGTCCGCGACGCGCTCTGCCGGTTGCGGGATGGACCCGGGCGGAACCGACTCGCAAGCCATGTGGGTCAAGCACGACATCGAAGTGCCCGACGTCGATCCGGCGTTCGTCGCCAAGTACGCCGTCAACGCGGGCAAGACTTACAACTGGACGCATCGCAACTACTTCATGCGCTTGCCTACCAACTACGATCAGAACAGGGCGTATCCGATCGTCATCGGTGGCTCCGGTTGCGGTGGTTCCGACACGGTGGGCTCCGAGGGCGGTTACTCGCCGCTCGGCACCGGCGCCGGTGAAACAGAAGCGATTCAGGTCTCGCTGTCGTACGTGCTGTCGAGCGCAGCCAACGCCGATTGCGGCGGCGCGGTCTTCGCGGATGGCTTCGTGAATACTCCCGAGCAGCAGTACCTCGCGGCCGTCGTGAAAGACGTGCAATCCAAGAACTGCACCGATACCAAGAAGGTGTTCCTGGGCGGCTACAGCAGCGGCGCTTTCGAGGCCATCACGCTGGGCTGCGCCAACTCGGACATCTTGCGCGGGTATGGCGTGCAAATCGGCGGCGGACTGCGTCTCGATCACCCCGCCTGCAAGGGCCCGGTCGCGGCCATGTTCGTGGTCGGGTTGCAGGACAACGACAACCCGATCGGCCCGCTCGCGCAACCGAAGAACAACTCGCTCGGCTCCGCGCCGGCGCGCGACGAGCTGCTCACACGCAACGGCTGTACCGGGTCCGAGCACAAGCCGTGGGACGCCGACTACCCGGATTGCGAGATCTACACGGGCTGCCCGGCACAGTACCCGGTCGTCTGGTGCGCCATCCAGTCTGGTCACCTCCCGGACGCCAAGGACCCGGCGGTCGGCAAGTACCGCTACGAAGGTTTGTGGAAGTTCTGGTCCACGCTGCCTTGACAGCAGCAGCGTAAGGCGGAGGTGGTCACAGTGCTGCAGGCTCCGCCGATGTACCGAGCATGCAGCGGCGACTTGCTGGATTGGTGCTCGGTATGGCTTGGGGCTTGGTGGCGTGCCCGACGCGCGCCGCTCCGCAATGCACGGGCGCGCTGCCGCCTTTGGTCGCGCTGCCGGATCGCCTTCACTTCGGCGACTTTTGGAGCGCGCTCACCGACCAGGTGGATTTACTCGACAAGAGCGCGCTCAGGCCGAGCTTCGCCGCGTTCGCGCAGCGGCACGGCGCGGACTCGTCGAACGAGGCGCTGTGGCAAGACTTCGCGCGCTTGCGCCTGGCGTTCGAGGCGACGCGCGACGGTGGCTTCTGGCGTCTGCGCTGGCGGGTCACCGATCAGGAGCCGTCGTCGAACGAGATTTGGAAGGCGTGGTTGCGAGCGACACCGAGCGATCGCTTTGCTGCCGTCAGCACGATCGCGGAGTGCGACGAGATCACCGCGCTGTTGTCGCTGACGGCGCGCCATTTGGGGGTGCGCGGGGTAGGCTTGTTTTATCCCACGTGGAACCACGTCATCGCGGGTTGGTCGCCGCCCAGCGCGGCGTTGCCCGACGCGCGCGTGGTCTTGTTGCCCACGACGCAGATCTTTCAGGAGTGCTCGGCGACCTTCGACGAGACCACGTTCAAGACGCCGAAGCATGTCTACGAATACCCGCGCACCGACGTGCGCGATGAACGCGAGATGTCACCGGCGTTGGCCGTGTTCTTGCTCCAACAGGTGCGCATGTATGGCGAGGCTTCTCCTCGACTTTTGGCCTTGATTCGCGCCAAGCGCGCGGAGCTGTTCCAGTCGTCGCTGGGAGACTGCACTGGGTTTCGCCGACGGTTGGCTGCCGCGCTCGGCCCCGACTTGAGCTGCGCTGATCGTCGGCTGCTCGGGCATTTGGCGCGCGTCGAGCTGGAACGGCCTGCACTGAGCGAGGCCCAGGTCCTGGCGTTTTTGGCCGGTCCGTGACACCTTTTGAGCATGTTCGAGCTGCGCGCTGCCCGCCTGCTGAGCCTGGCTCTTTCGAGCGCGGCGCTGTTCGGCTGCGCCAGCACCAGCGGCCGCGACTGGCTCGATTCACCGCTCGACGCGCAAGCGCAGCCCGCGTTGGAAGCGACGACCATGCCCAGCGAGCCCGCGCCCGAAGCTCGCCCGCGCCTCAGCCACACCGTCACGCTCGGCGAAAGCTACGACACACGTTCCTCGTCCGTCGCGCTCGTGGGTGACGCCTCGCCGGTGCAGGTCAACGTGCACACGCAAGTGCCGGTGATCGTGAACAACTACGGCGGCTACGGCGCCTACGGTTTTGGCTACGGCGGTTACGGCTACGGCGGTGGCTACGGCGTCTCAGTGCGAGGCACCAGCTCCACTTCGCGTGCCACGCACACGACCGAGGCCAAGGTGGGCGCGGACTTCCCGGCCGTGCCCGACTACGGGCCTCGCGCGATGAAGTAAGACATCATCGTCGTCCAAGCAACGCGCAGCGACGGTTCCAAATTGAAGACGCGCTCGAAAACGTCGCGCCGTTGATGACACGGTCGTGCCGGTAAAAATGCGGAATTGACCGCGATCTTTCCGCCTCTGACGCGCGAGACGTGTCAATTAGTGAGGTGCGTGGCTTCACTCAATTCAGTTTGGGTCGGTTTGGCGTGCGCGTCGCTCGCTTTCGGGCTTGGTTGCACTGCAGGTAAAGAGCCGCATCACTCCGAGCAAAACGACGGCACTGGTGGCTCGGTAGCGACTAGCGGGGGCAGCGGCGGAACGAGCGCCAACGTGCCGCAAGACGCGCCGCCCGCGTTTGCGCCCGTGCGGCGCCTCACGCACATCGAATACAACAACACCGTTCGCGACCTGCTGGGTGATACCACCGCGCCGGCGGGCAACTTCACCGCAGACGTCGCGCAAGACGGCTTCACCAACAACGCCGTCGCGCTCAGCGTGAGCCCTGCGCTCACCGAGCAGTACATGGCCGCCGCCGAATCGCTCAGCAAGAACGCCACCAAGAACCTCACGGCTTTGCTCGGCTGCGATGCTTCTGGCGCCGCGGAGCAGACCTGCGTGCAGCAGTTCATCCGTGACTTCGGCAAGCGCGCGTGGCGTCGTCCGCTCACGAACGAAGAACAGGCGCGCTTGCTCGGTGTCTACACCTCCGCCCGCGCCAAGCAGCCGGTGGAGACCGGCGTGCAGATGATCATCGAGGTGCTGCTGCAAGCGCCCCAGTTCATTTACTTGCTGGAGCCGGCGGCTGGTGCAGCTCCGGGCACCATCCGCGCGCTCGACTCGTGGCAGGTGGCGTCGCGGCTCTCTTACTTCTTGCTCGGTTCGATGCCCGACAAGGACTTGCTCGCGGCGGCCGAGCAGGGGGCGCTGACGACAGCGGAGCAAGTCGCGGCGCAAGCGCGGCGGCTGCTCGCCCAGCCTGCGGCGTGGGATCGCGTCGGGCTGTTCTTCACCGAGTGGATGCAGCTGCGCAACATCGATCGCGTGCAAAAAGATCCGACGCTGTTTCCGGGGTACAGCCTGGAGCTGGGCCCGCAATTGCGCGAGCAAGTGGCGCTGTTCGCGCGCTACGTCATCTTCGACCAAGCGGGCAGCGCGGGCGATCTGTTCACCGCGCCGTACACCTTCATGAGCCCGGAGCTGGCTCCGCTCTATGGCGTACCCAAGCCCGCAACCCCGGGCTTCAGTCTGGTGAATCTGGACACGACCAAGCGTAGCGGCCTTTTGACCCATGCGGGCATTCTGGCCAGCCTCGCCAAATCGAATCAGACGGACCCGGTGCATCGCGGCAAATTCGTGCGCGAGCGTTTGCTGTGCGGATCCGTTCCGCCTCCGCCCGTGAACGCCAACATCACGCCCCCCGCGGTGCGAGCAGACGCGACCACGCGCGAGCGCTTTGCTCAGCACCGGACCGATCCCACGTGCGCGGCGTGCCACACGTTGATGGACCCGATCGGCCTGGGCTTCGAGCACTACGACGCGGTTGGCCAGTGGCGCGATACCGAGAACGACTTTCCCATCGACGCGACCGGCGAGATCACCGGCTCGGACGTGGCGGGGCCGTTCAATGGCGCCATCGAGCTCTCGCAGAAGCTCGCGCAGAGCCAGCAGGTCAAAGACTGCCTGGTGCAAACCTGGTTCCGCTTCGCCCAGGGGCGCGCCGTGAGCGACGCCGACAAAGACAACTTGGCCATTTTGAGCAGCTCCTTCGCCAGCAGCAATTTTCGCATCATGGACTTGATGGTCGCGATCACCGAGACGCACGCTTTCCGCTACCAGCTGGTACCCGATCCCAATGTGGCCAACGCAGCCGGAAAGGCGGCGCCATGAGCCGGCGCCTGCATCGACGCACGCTGCTCCGCGGAGCCGGCGGCATCGCGCTAGCGCTGCCGTTCTTGGACGCCATGCTGCCGAGTCGCGCCCAGGCGCAGGCGGCCGCACCGCCGCTGCGCTTCGGCGTTTTCTTCAGCGCCAACGGCGTGATCGCTTCGGATTGGGTGCCGACCGGGGGCCAGACCGATTTCGTGCTCAGCCCCAACCTGGCGCCACTCGCGGAGCATCGTGGCGACATCGTGATCGTGCACGGCCTCAACGCGGAGTCGTCGTACTTGCAAGAGGGCAATCCGCACGATTTGGCCATGTCGCACATGCTGACCGGCATGCGCATGCAGGCCACCATGTTCGGCCGCGCCGGCCACACGCTCGACGGCACGGCAGGCGGTCCGTCCATCGATCAAGCCATCGCCAAGGTCATCGGCAACGACACCAAGCTGCGTTCGCTCGAGCTCGGCGTCGCGTCGACGATCACGGATCTCGAGCCGCTGGTGACGCGCATGAGCTACGGCGGCCCGCACGATCCGCGTACCCCGCTCGACGAGCCCAAGCAGGTATTCACGCGCCTGTTCGGTGACACGTTGCAAACTCAGGCAGAGATCGACGCGCTCCACGCGCGCCGCAAGTCGGTGCTCGACGCAGTGCTGGGCGAGTTCAACTCGGTGAACGCCACACTCGGCTACGACGATCGCCAAAAGCTCGAGCGCCACGCCACGGCTATCCGCGATATCGAGCACCAGCTCGACGTGATGACCACGCCAGGCCTGGCCTGCAACGTCCCGAGCATGCCGCCCACCGCGAGCGTGCAGCTCGTCGATTGCATGCGCGACGATCCGCCGCGCCCCACCAAGTGCCTCTCCGGCTTCCCCGAGATCGGCAAAGCGCAGATGGACCTGATGGTGCTCGCGCTGGCGTGCGACCTCACGCGCGTGGCCACCTTGCAATGGTCGACCGCGGAAAGCACCACGGTGCACACCCAAATCGGCGTCACGGACGAGCACCACTTGATGTCACACGACATCAAGAACAAGGCGCCGCTGATGAGCAAGGTCAGCACCTGGTACGCCACGCAATTCGCCTACCTGCTCAGCGAAATGAAGAAGATCAAAGAGGGTGACGGCACGCTGCTCGATCACACCTTGCTCTTCTACCCGAACGAGCTCTCGCAGGCTGAGGTGCACGACCGCCGCAACCTGCCCTATCTGCTCGCCGGTAAGGCCTCCGGCAAGCTACAGACCGGGCGCTTCTTGCAATACAACGGCGAGCCGCACAATCGCCTGCTCTGCAGCTTCCAAAACATCTTCGGCATCCAGAGCAGCGGCTTCGGCGAAGCCATGTTCCCCGGCACCCTGTCGGGCATCGCCTGAGACGGGTTCACATCTTGGTGAAGGTGAAGGCGTCGGCGTTGAAGCGGCCGACTTGAGTGAATGTCATTAGGTAGGTTCCAGCGGCGGGGAACGTGACCGTACCGAGGTTCATGCGCGTGTCCCAGGCGTGGTAGTTCTCACCGGTGCCGGCGTTTTGGGTGGGCGTGATCGCGAGGGACACATTGCCGGTGGTGATGTTGTCGCCGAACGACAGGTTGAAGGCGCCGTTTTGCGGAACCGCCATGATGCCGCCAACGGCGTACGTGCCAGCTTGCTCGACCACCACCGTGTACTTCGTCCACATGCCCGCGGTGGTGTAACAAAGGTAGCTGTCGGTCGCGGGCATGGGCTGCCCGTTGATGGTGTTGTCCGGCTTGGACGGGTTCATGCGGCAGACGCCGGCGTTGTCGTCGCACTGCGCGCCGCCGCAGATCTTGGCGTCGGCGGGCATGGGCGTGCGGTAGACGCCGCTGGCTTGGGGGTAGTCGCCCGTTACCGTCCCCGCGCCGCAGTTACCGGCGTCGTGACACCAACCGATGCCGGGTCCACCGCGGTCGTAATCGCAGGCGTTGATGCGCCCCGGGATTTTGAGCGCCGCGTAGGCGGTGCCTTTGTAATCAGCCGGCACTGCGTTCACGCTGCCGCCCGCGCCCGGCATGCCGCCGGAACCTCCGCCACCGCTGCCAGCTGCCGCGCCGCCGGTTCCACCAGCACCGCCCGTTGCTGCGCCGCCGCCAGCCATGCCGCCCGCGCCCGCAGCCGAGACGGTGCCTCCCGTGCCGCCGGGGGTGACGCCGCCGCCACCGGTAGTCGCCGCACCCGCGGCGCCGCCGGCACCGCCGCCTGCGCTAGCGCTGCCGGCCGTGCTCGAGCCGCCCGCGCCGCCCGCGCCGTTTCCAGGTGATTCACTGCCGCAAGCGAGCGAGACGAAGGGGAGCGCGAGCAGCGAAAGCCAGACGGGCCGGAACATCCCCGCATAATGTCCGGCACACTTGCGACCCGGACGAAAACTTACGGAGCCGCGAGCGCGCGCGCCTGGCTCTTGGCCTCCGCGCGCAGCCGATAGCGCCGCACCAACAAGCCTGCCAACCCGAGCAGCGGCGCCCACGCCACCAAGAAGAGCAAGAAGTACGGCGCGAAGGGCCCGGGACGATCACCCACGTACGCCGTGGTCGTGATGTCGGGACCCTTGATGGCGATACCGATGGCGGGGCCGAAGCCTTGTAGTGCGCCCCACCAGCTGAAGGCCGCCAAGAACGTCATACCGACGCGGTGGCGGGCGACGGCGAGGCTGCGCTCGCTGCCACGCAGACGAGCGCGCCACTCGACGAGCACGAGCGCGCAGAAGCTGCCGATCATCCAGAGTGAGCCATTCCACGGGTTCAGTCGCGTGACGATGACGAGCGCCAGCAGCGCCCCGATGCCGAGCAGCGTGAGCGGCATGATGCGCACCTGCAGCTGCGTGGGCGGCTCGCGGCGGAACAAGCGCGGCGGTGTGACCTCCCACAACACCCAGAGCACTACCAGCGCCGCGAACAAGAACGACAGGCGCGCCGGGATCGTGCTTGGCATCGAGTCGCCGACGTACTTGCTGTGGTTCTCGCGGTAGTAAAAGCAGAGCCGTACGACGTCGATGACGATGCCGGTGATGGCGAGCGTGGCCATCGAGCGCACGAAGTACTTGCCGGCGCGCACGTGCCACCTGAAACCCTTGCGAGCCGCGAGCGCCACGATAGCGGAGATGGGCGCGATCACCGCGCCTGCGATGTGCACCACGACCAACGCGAAGAACGGCCAATTGGCCAGCGCGCTGCCGTACACGATCGGCTTGTCGTGCAGAGGCGTCGACAACATCGGCATACGCGGAGAGTATCCGAACCTACATGTAAGGTCGCGCGTTTCTGGCGATGAAAGGCTGGGGCTCGGGACACTCAGTAAAGTCTGAGTCGTCGACCATCTTGGAGGCTTCGCATGCTCGCTCGTCGCACGGTCGTGGTGTCTGCTGCCCTGCTAGCCATCCCCGCGGCCTTTGCTTGTAGCGGAAAGTCCGAAGAAATCGCGGGTGGCCCGTCTCTTGGAGGCTCGGGCGTCACGGCCGGAGCGAACAGCGTCGCGGGCAGCACTGCCGGTGGCGGCGGCAGCGGCACTCAAGGTGGCGCTTCGAGCACGGCCGGCAGCAATCAGACGAACGGCGGGTCGGGTGGCAGTGGCGTGGCGGGAGGTGGCGGCAGCGCTGGTGGGGCGACTGGCGGCGCAACGACCGGCGGCAGCGGCGGCGCCAGTGTAGGCGGCAGCGGTGGTGCCGACCCTGGCGACACACCCCCTTGGCGCCCCCTCAACGTGCAGGCGTCCGCCGACGAGCACGTGCACGGCAAAGCCGGTATGGACGGGCGCGCCAAGTCGCTGGGCAAGCTCGTGGTCGACATCGGCGTGAACGAGGGCGGTTACAGCGGTTTCTTGGCCAAGCGTGGCTATCACTCGCTCGGCGCGCCGTGCGGCGCCTGCCCGGCGCCCGATCTCGGCAACAACCGCGACGACGTCGGCAACTGCCGCTTGATGGAGTTCGAAACCACCAAAGCCAGCGTACTGAAGCAGCTGACCGACTTGCAGAAGACTTACCCGGAAGAAGATTGGGGCTACTTCTTGAGCCAAGATGGCAAGTCCGTGCGCTGGTCGGACGTCGCCATTACCGGCATCTCGCACGGCGCTACCACGGCGGCCATTGCCGGGCGCTTGGGCGCGCGCATGTGGCGCATCGTGTCGCGCTCGGGCCCGCGCGACAACGTCTGCGGTCTCGGCGACGGCAAGTGCACGCTCCCGCTCAGCACGCCATCTTACGACGTCAACTGCGCCGACAAGGACGTCGCTTCTTGGCTCGACAAGCCGTCGCTCACGCCGATGGAGCGCTTCTACGGTCTGGTCGGCATGACCGACGGGCAGTGTGGCGACATCATGTTCGACATGCACCGCACCAACTACATCGGCATGCCCCGGCAGTTCGACGTCCAGGGCGCGGACTTGACCGGCACGAATCAGTTCTTCGCGGCCAGCGCCGGCCACTACGACTTCCTGGCGGCGCCGAACGGCGTCATGAACACCCCTGAGGTGCTCGAGATCGCCTTCGGCATTCCGCCAGAAAATCGCAACCCCAAGTTCTGAGGCAGCCCGCGGCCTTTTACTGGACGCGCGTCAGGCTGGCGCCACCGATCGTGTAGCTTTGCAGCATCACGCCGCAGTTGGTCTGCGGAATGTTGGCGCCGATGATCGCCAGCTTCACCTTCAGGTCTACCTGCTGGCCCGCGCTCAGGTTGGTGTTGAAGTCGGCTTCGATCTTGCCGACGCCGTCGAGCTCGCCGTCCGGGTTACCCTGGAAGTCGGTGCCCTGGCGCGGCGTGAAGCTGCTACCTGCCGCGCTGCCCAAGAAAGCCGTGGCCGCCACGATCTGAATCGAGCCGTTGTCGCGCGGCACGTCCAGCACCAGGTGGAACTTGCTCCCGGCCGTGGGCACCGTGACGTGCTGCACGAACTGCAGCCAACCGGGGCCGTTCGTCGGGCAGTACTGACCGGACTGCGAGAGGTCGATGCGGTTCTGCACGCTGGGGTCGATGCTGTACAGGTTGGGCACGCTCTGGCCGCTGGGGAAGCCGATGTTGTTGGTGGTGGCGGCGCCGTCCCAACCGGCGGTGAGCAGGTTGGGCGCGCAGCTCACGTCTTTGCTGCCCAGCACGTCCATCTCCCACAGCGAATAGCCGTAGCCTGTCGCGCGCTGGATGCCGTGCAGGCGCACGTAGCGCGCGCTGGCGTTCACGTTCAGCGTCTCGACGCCGCCGTGCCCGGCGTCGTTGCGCACCGCGACCGTCCACGGACCGTTGAGCGACGGCGCCGTTTCGATGGCGTATTTGGCCGCGTAAGCCGTTTGCCAGGTGAGGCGCACGCGATCGATGCGCGCCACGGCGCCCAGGTCGAGCGCCAGGGCCTGGTCGTCCGAATAGGCGCTGGACCAGCGCGTGCTGTACACGGCGTCGACTGCCGCTGAAGCGGGCGTGTACGAAAACTCTTGCGACGTGGCTTGCGCCAGCACCGGGGTGAGGCGCGTGGTCACACCGCACGCGGCCGTGCCGGTACAAGCAGAGCTGTTGTCGCCGAACGCGGTGAGCTCGATGATCGAGACGTTGCCGTAGCCGCTCATGGTGCGCGCGAAGATGCGCACGTAGCGCGCCGTGACATCGAGGCCGCTGATGGTTTGCACGCCGCGCTGCGTGTTGGTCACGCTGCGCAGCACCGCCCAGCTCACCCCGTCGTCCGACGCCTGAATCTCGTAGAGCGGGGCGTACGCCGTCTCCCAAGTGATGCTGAGTGAGGACACGAACTTGCGCTGGCCGAAATCCAGGCGCAGCCACTGCGGCGCGCTTTGGGTGGGCTCGCTGGACCAACGCGTGTCTTGCCGGTAGTCAAGCGCCTTGGCTGCCGAAAAGTAACCAGCGTTTTGCTCGCTCGAGGCCGTCGCCACGATACCGGTGATGGGTTGCTCGCCGCAGCTCGCGAGCGCTGCGCTTTGGCTGCCGGCTTCTTCAGACGTTCCCACGTCTGTCGAACAACCGGGCAACGAGGCCAGAGACACCACGAAGGACAACACCGCACAACACGAGGTCTGCTTCACGAGCCGCACTCCTGGTTAGGGGTTAGTCGCGCTCAGCCAGCAGAAAAGCCGGCATGGCGACTGTGTAGGTAAAAGTCGTCTATCCGGGCTGGCTCGGACTTTCAAGTCCAGAATCGCGGCGAGACCCGACAAAAGACGAGATTGCAGATTTTCGTATTTCGCAAAATAAGACTCACGCTCTGCGGATATGTGCAGAGGGGGCTAGATTGGGTTACAGCATCACTGCGTGGTGTTGTGAGCGAGTGAGGCAAAAGTGAATCAGCGCGCGTGGGCTCGAGCAGCGATCTTCGTGGCGCTGCCATTGTCTTGTGGCGGCCGAGTCCTGGAGCGCTCGAGTGACGCAAATGGCGGAGCACCGTCGAACGGCGGTGCGCTGTCGAGCGGCGGTGCGCCCTCGAAGGGCGGTATGCCGTCGCACGGCGGCGCGCCTGCGAAGGGCGGTGCACCTTCGAATCACGGCGGCGCCATCGCGAGCGCCGGCTCAGCGCCCACCGCCGGCATGGGTCCGTGCCTCTGTCTCGACATCGGTTGCTCGCCAGGCTTTGCGCCGGTGCCGCCTGCACCCGGGCAGTGTTGCTCCAGCGAATGCAGGCTCGACTGCACCGGCGTGGAGTGCAGCGCCATCGATCTCGACTGCAAGACGGGTTGGCACGTCGGCACGTTGCCGGACGAGTGCTGCCCTCTGTGCGTACCCGACGTACCGATTCCGTGTGAAGAGGCGATGAAGCGTTACGACGCCTATCGCGAGGAGCGTATTGCCAACTACCAGATGATCAGCTGCGAGCAGCCGGGCAACGGCTGCTCGTTTTTCGGTGAAGACAACCGCTGCCGGCAAACTTGCGGTACGCCGATTCCCTACAAGCAACGCGACTTCATCGAAGAAGACCTGGGCAACTTTGCAGCGGATTATTGCTCCCAGTGTCCCAAGCCATATCCGATTCCTTGCCCCGCGCCGCCGCCCAGCAGATGCATCAACGACGTCTGCAGTAGTGAGATCGGCGCCAAGTAGCGCGCCAGAATGCTTCTGGCATGAGCGGCGCTGCGGTGGTGCACCATGAGCTTTACAGGGTGAGCCGGTCGTTGTCTTCTGAGTGAGCGTGCGAGCTCGTCGTGTCGTCCTGCTGTTGGCGTTGAGCGGCGGTTGTGGTGCGCGCTCCGGGCTCGATGGGCGCGAGCTTCCGCTCGGTCAAGCTGGCTCAGCGACGACGGGTGGCGAGGCCGCGCAGGCTGGTGGCAGCGCGGTGGGCGGCGCTGGCTCGCGGGGCGGTGGCGGGAGCAGCGTGGGCGGGTTTGCGGGCTTGCCCGGCGCGGGGCGCGCGAACGGCGGCAGCGCGGGGCTCCCGAGCGGCGGTCGAGCCGGCGGCGATGTCGGCGGCAGCGGTTTCGGCGGCACTGCGGCCGCGGGCGAACCGAGCGGTGGTGAAGCGGGGGAGGGCGGCAGCGGTGGCGCGGCGACGCCACCCTTCGTCACGCGCATGGTAGCGGGCGCGTTTCACAGCTGCGCCGTGCTCAGCGATGGCAGCTTGCGCTGTTGGGGTAGCGGCGGCTACATCGGCTCGGGCAACAAGGTCACCATCGGTGACGACGAGGCACCGGCCAGCATCGCACCCGTGAAGATCGGCGGCGAGGTGCAGCAGATCAGCGCGAGCTGGTACGACACCTGCGTCCGGCTCGATGGGCAGCGCTTGCGCTGCTTCGGCAACGGCGCGGACGGCAAGCTCGGCTACGGCAACACGCAAACCATCGGCGACGACGAGACGCCTGCTTCGGCCGGCGACGTCGATCTCGTCCGGGGGACGCTCTCCGTGTCTGCCGGGCCGTACCACACCTGCGCTGCCCTCGTGCTCGGGTTCGTGCGCTGTTGGGGCAAGAACGATCACTACCAACTCGGCTTCTCCAACACCCAATCCATCGGCGACGACGAGCTACCGAGCTCGGCCGATTACGTGAATGTCGGTTTGACGAAGCAGGTGGCGGCCGGCTTCTCTCACACTTGCGCGCTCCTCAGCCGCGGTGCCGTGCGCTGTTGGGGCTCGAACGCCACCGGAGCGCTCGGCTATCCGGGCGTGGACGTGGTTGGTGACGATGAGACGCCTTTCGAGATGCCGGACGTCGATGTGGGCGGCACCGTGACGCAGATCGTCGCAGGTATGCTGCACACGTGTGCCTTGCTCGAAGGCGGCAAGGTACGCTGTTGGGGTGCCGGCACGGATGGCAGGCTCGGCTACGGTAACGTGAACACCATCGGCGACGACGAGACGCCGGCGAGCGCTGGCGATGTCGATGTCGGGGGCCCGGTCGTACAGCTTGCGGCGGGCGACTATGCGACGTGCGCGCTGCTCCAAGGCGGCTCGGTGCGCTGCTGGGGCTCGGGCATGATGGGTGAGCTCGGGCACGCCAATGTCGAGAACATCGGAGACGACGAGACACCGGCCAGCGCGGGCGACATCGACGTGGGCGGCGTCGTCAGCAACGTAGACGTGGGCTTTTTGCACGTTTGCGCGACGCTCCAGAGCGGTGCGGCGCGTTGCTGGGGCCGCGGCAGCACGGGTGCGCTGGGCTACGGCAACCTGCACGACATCGGAGATGACGAGACGCCGGCCAGCGCTGGCGACGTGCCGCTGTTGCCGCCTTGAGGCTCAGGGGGCGGGCACGCCGAGCGAGATCACGAGCTCATGGTCGACCGCGACCAGATCGTCGACGCCATTGCCGTCGAAGTCGCCGACCAGCAGCTGCCCTTCGAGCGACAGCTCCGGCATGTCACGCGGCGTGAGCACGTCGCGCTCGAAGTCGGCGTCGTAGACGGCGGGCGCGCTGGGCGTGTCGCCGCCTTCACCGGCACAGGCCAGCTCGCGCTGGGCGTCGTCATCGAGCTGGATCCACACACAGCCGCGAGCCGAGCTCGGCAGCTCGAAATCGTGGAGGCGCCCTGCGCTACCCTCGCGGCCGCCCGTGACCACGAGCGCGCTGCCGACGCCGACCAGATCGGGCGAGCCGTCGCCGTTGGCGTCGTCGAGCACGAGCCGCGTCGGGTCGCCCACGGCCCAGCGCTGCTCGACGCGCCATGCGGGCCCTTCGACGCTGGGAGCGGGGCGAAGCTGGCTGAGATTGCCCCCAAAATCCATGCCCCACAGCTCGTCCAGCCCGTCGCCATCCAGATCCATCGCCACGAAGCGCTTGACCAGGCTGAGCGGCACGGAAAGCTCGGCATTGCCGGTCGATGCGACCTCACCAGAAGCCGCCGCGAACGACTCGACCTGCGTCGGCTTGGGCGAGAGCGCGGAAAGATCGTAGACGTCTTTCACCACGATCGGCTCGAGCTGATCGGCGCGGTGAAAGCGCCCCACGATCGGGAAGCTCGTCACGCTGAGGTGACCGGAGTCTTCACCCGCCAGCGGCACCGACTCGGCGCGCAAAGGAGAGAAGCTGAGCTCGTCTACCGCGCGGTAACCCTGGAACGACGCGCCGCCCAGCAGCACGTCGGGGCGACCGTCGTCCGTGACGTCGCCAACCGAAATCCACTTGGCGGCCGGCAGTGTCGCGGTTTGCCGGAGACCTGCGCTCGCGTCCAACGAGTAGACGCGCGTGCGGCCCGAAGGCTGTGTGAGCAAGAGCTCGTCTTTGCCGTCCAGGTTCAGATCGGCGGCGTACCAATCACCCGCCGCGGGCACCTTTTCCGTCTTCGTTTCGAACAAGCCCGTGGCGAGCGGCTTGCCGTCTGCCGGCGGCGAGCTGGCGCAGCCGCCCAAGATGAGCAGCAGCAGCGACGGGGCCAGCGAGCGGTCCAGGGCAATCACTTACTGAAGTGAGTGTGATGCACACACTGTGTGTCGGCCAGCGCTATTTCCTTACAAAACTCACAAGGTGGGGGTTAGCGCTTCAAATTTCCGCCGGCTGCCTCAATCCCCTAACCTGAGCTTCGTGAGCGAATCCCAGACGTTGCTCCTGGCCGAAACCGGGGTGGAACATTTGCCCGACGGCTCGTCGGCGGTGAACGTCGGTCCCATCGTGCGTGCGCTGAAGTTTCTCACCGAGGGGCGCGGTGACGATCGCGGCACCGACGAAGCCGGTAACCCGCTGCCCGACCTGATGAGCCTGGCGTTCGCGGTGGTGGAGGCCATCATCGTCGGCGGTCGCAAAGCCGAATACTTCCGGCAGGTGATGCGCGACCTCGAGGCCCAAGGCGGTGCGGGACGCAGCACGCTCGCGCTGGCCAAAGAAGCGCGCCGCGTGCAGCGCTCGGGGCCGACCAGCCCGCTCGACCACGCTTCGGAAGCGCTCGAAGACCTGCTGCGCAACTTGCGCGCGGGCTCGCTCGACGAGCAAGCAGCGCGCGACACTGCTCAGGCGCTCGAAGCTTTCCGCGCTTTTGGCGCCGATCGCTGGTTGAGCGCGTCCGCGCAGCTGCTCGTGGCGCTTCGCGCGCTGGGCGCGGCGCCCGCGCCCGCCGCCGAGCCCGAGTTGCCGCGCAAGCGCTCGCGTCGACGCAAACCGACGCGGCGCGCGGTCGCCGCCGCGGCTCCGGCTAACCCCAAACCCAAGGCGAAAGCGAAGGCATCGCGCGCCAAGGCGCAGCACGAAGCCGCGGCGAAGCCGGCGCCAAAAAAGAGCAAGCGGCGTGGGGGTAAGGCAACGAAGGCAAAAGCCAAGCGTCGCTGAGTGCCAGGTTGTGCCAGCCTCCGATGAGGCGGGGCGCGATCTCGGGGTATTGAAGGCTATCCGGCAGCCGCGGGCTTGGCCCAAAGCTTGCTCATGGGGGGACCGATGCGGGAGTGGTGGCGGTATCTGCGAGCGACTTATTTGACGGTGGACCCGCGGAGCTTGGGGCTGTTCCGGGTGGCGCTGGGGTTGGTGCTGCTTTCGGATTTGTTGCGGCGCTTCGTGGAGCTGCGCTTCTGGTACGTGAACAGCGGGCTCTTGCCCAACCACACTTTGCTGTGGCGGCCGCCCGCGGGGCGCATGTTCTCGCTGTTCTTCACGATCTCGAGCGAGCCAGAGGCGCGGCTCGCCTTTGGGTTGTGTGCGCTCGTGTACGCCGCGTTCTTGGTCGGCTATCGCACGGGCCTGATGCAGGTGCTCACGCTGGTGGTGCGCGTGAGCGTGAACACGCGCCTGGCCGTGCTCGAAAACGGCGGCGACATGGTGATGGACCTGCTCTGCTTGCTGAGCTTGCCGTTGCCGTTGGGAGCGCGCTTCTCGCTCGATGCCGTTGCGGCCGCGCAGCGCGACGGCAGCAAGGCCGCCGTGGCGTGGGCGCAGCGCCCGGTGGTTTCGGTCGCGATGCTCGGCCTGATCTTGCAGTTTGCGATCATCTACTTGATGAACGCCGCGAGCAAGAATGGGCAAGCTTGGCGCGATGGCAGCGCCATCCATTACGCGCTCCACCAAGACAAGCTCGTCACTTGGGTCGGCGTGTGGATGCGTGAGCACGTGCCCGAGATTTGGCTACGTCACTTGACGCGAGCCGTGCTCAGCACCGAATGGTTGGGCTTCGCGCTGATCATCAGCCCCGTGTTCGTACGCCAGGCGCGCTTGCTCGCGGTGTGCGTGATGCCGCTGCTGCACCTGGGCTTCGCGCTGGGGTTGAACCTGGGCGGCTTCAGCGTCGCGATGGTGGCGTTTTATCCGCTGCTGCTGCGCGCAGAGCATTGGGAGATGCTGGCGCGCTCTTTCGGCGCTCGGGTGCAGCCGCGCGTGGAGCGGCTGGAGCTCGCGGTGCGTGAGCTCTTGAGCTGGGTGCGCTACCCGCTGGTCAGCGCGCCGTCGCTGGTTTGGCGCGTGATCACCGAAGGGCTCACGCTCTTGGTGCTGGTCGCGATCGCGACCGAAGTCGTCAACGACAATACGCCGGTCCCCAGGGCGCTACGGGTGGCTCAGCCGGATTGGGCCAAGGCCGTCATCGAGTACCCGCGCATCTTACAGGGCTGGCGCATGTTCGCCTCCGAGCCTCCGCGCGGCGACTCGATGATTTTCGTCGACGCCAAGACGGCGGACGGGCGTCACGTGGACCCGTACAACGAGGTTGCCAGCGACCAGCGCTACCCGGATGGCAACGTCGTGCCGGTTCACATGGGGCAGAGCCAATTCTTCGTGATGTACACCGAGCGCATCGCCAACGTGAGCTACGCGGCGTATCGCCAGGCTTTCTCCGAGTGGTTGGTAGCGTACCCCGAGCGCACGCGCCGTCCTCAAGATTGCCTCGTCAGCTATGAGGTTTACCTGGTGACGGATGAGAGCCCGGCCGTGGGCAGCAACCAGCCCAAGCCGGCGCAGCGGCAGCGCTTCATGAGTTATACGGCTCCGTTCGACAGCCCCTGTCGAACGCTTCAGGCGAGCGCCCTCTCGCACCCCCCGCCCGCTGGTTGAAGCTCAGCGCTTGCTCTTACCGACGAACGCCGGTGAGCCCGGCGCGCGCTGCTCGAGACCGAGCAGAAAGCCGGCGATGAGCGGGCGAACCTGTTGATAGCGGCTGAGCAAGATCAAATGCCCGCCCGCAAGCTCGCGGTACTGCGCGAGCGGGCTGCGCGCGGCATAAGCGCGCGCCGAAGCCGCCGGCATCATCTGATCGCTCTGCCCCTGCACGACGAGCGTCGGCAAAGCCGGAGGCTGCGCGGTGCGCGTGCCCGAAATCAGCACCAGACCGGAGATCTCGTTCTGGTGCGAGAGCGCGAGCACGCTGGCGCCCGCGGCGCCGTTCGAGAGCCCCGCGAGGTAGATGCGGTTCATGCCGGCGCGATGGGCGTGCTCGAACGTGGCGCGCAAGATTTGCTCGCCTTCGGGCGTCCACCAGGCACCGCTCGCATCCATGGACGGACAAAACGTGACGAGGTTTGCGGCGGCGGCCGCCTGCGCCAGCTCCCAGCAGTAGATGTAGAAGTTGCCGGCGTAACCGTGCAAGAAAACGAGCGCCGCGTCGGCGGCGGCGCGACCCGGCGGTGGTGAGATCACGAGCGTGTCGAACTGGCTGGGGCTCTGCATGCCCAAGTAAGTCGCGATGGCGGGGGTCGGCACCTCACTCGCCGGCGGATCCGTGCGTTCGAACGCTTGTTGCAGGATTTCCGGAAACTGCCCCGACTCGACATCGTGCAGCGGCCGCAGCATGCTCAGCAGCTTGGCGGCCAGCAGCGTCCCGTCGCGCTCAGGGTAGAGCTTGCTGAGCAGGCGCGGGCCGCCGTCGTCCGGCAGCACGCTCAGACGCACGCGTTCGCCGCCTTTCACGGTGAAGCTGCGCAGCAGCCACGGCGCGAGCACGAGCGCCGCGCCTGCTCCAAGCAAGCGTGTCGCTGCGCTCGCTCCGACGGTGCGCGCCAGGCTGCCCAGCGCGAGCAGTCCCAGGCCGGCGCCCAGCGCCGCGCTCCAAACCGAGAGTCCCAGACTGAGCCAACCGAGCAGCAGCGCTGCAGCAGGTGCAGAGAGCAGCAGTGCGACCCACGACAAGCATCCTCGACCCGAGCTCGCCGGCCGAGGATCTTGCTGAGTAGGTTTCGCCACGCCCGGCATATGCCATGATGGAGGATCCGGATGAAGCTAAACAGGCTCTGGGCCCTCGGCGTCACCTTCTTGCTCTCGGGTTGCGCCACGGACCCCAGCGCAGGCGGGCGCGGCCCCGGGGCGGCGGGCGGTGGCGTCGCGAACGCCGGCCAAGCTGGTAACGGTGGCAGCGCGCTCGGTGGCTCTGCATCCGGCGGCGCGACGGGCGGTTCCGACGCGCAAGCTGGTGGCGGCTCAGGTACGGGTGGCGTGCTGCCGCAAGGCGGTGGCGGGGCCACCGCTGCCGGCGGCGGAGCCGGCGGCCGGCCCGAGCCGTCGATGTTCGATACCACGCTGCGCTCACGCGCGGCGGCCGGCATGGTGGCGCTCGCAGGTTTTTACAATCAAGGCACCGGCCTCTGGGACCAGGACGATTGGTGGACGAGCGCCAACCAGCTCGAGACAGTGATCGACTACTCGCGCGAGACGGGCGCGGGCGACTACATCGCGGAGATCGACAACACCTTCACCAAGAACCAGGCGGGCGACTTCGACCGCTTCGGCTACTACGACGACGATGGTTGGTGGGCCATGGCTTGGATCAAGGCCTACGATTTGAGCCACCAAGATAAGTACCTGGACATGGCGAAGAAGATCTTTTCGCGCATGGCCGGCGGCTGGGACGACAAGTGCGGCGGCGGCATCTATTGGGCGTCGGCGAAGGCGGGCACGCCGGGCTTGAAGAACAAGAACGCGATTCCCAATTCTTTGTTTTTGCAAGTCGCGGCCAAGCTGCATCAAAGGACGCCGGGCGATGCCGGCGCCGGCAGCTACTTGAACTGGGCCCAGCGTGAGTGGAGCTGGTTCAAGGGCACGGGCATGCTTGGCGCAGATCAGCGCGTCGTCGACGGGCTGGACGATCTCAGCGCCTGCAAGCCGAGCGGCCCCGTGTTTACGTACAACCAGGGCGTGCTCGTGGGCGCGCTGGTCGACTTGGCCGATGCGGCGAGCGACGCTTCATTCTTGGATCAAGCATCGGCCATCGCGAACGCCACCATGAAGACGATGGCTGACGCGAACGGCACCTTGAAAGAGACGCCGTGTGGCGGTGACATCTGCACGCAGTTCAAAGGCGTGTTCATGCGCAATTTGGCGCACCTATATCGGGCGCGCCCGTCCGCGGCCCTCGCGCAGTACATGCGCCACCAGAGCGACGTGCTCTGGGAGCAAAACAAGAACGACCAGGATCAGTTCGGCTACGAATGGCATCTGCCGTTCGACAAGGCCAGCGCGTCGCGCCAAAGCTCTGCGCTCGACGCGCTGGTGGCGGCGGTGGCGTCGTCGAGCCCCAACTTGGCGCTCGGGGCGACGGCCAGCGGCTCGACCAGCTGTAGCGCTGCCGGAGCCGCCCAAAATGCCGTCGACGGCAGCTCCGCCTGGGACAGCAAATGGTGCTCCGGTGGTGCGTCCGGGCAAGTGCTGAGCGTCGACCTGGGAGCGGTGTTGGACGTGCTGGGCTTTCGGGTGCGCCATGCCGGAGCGGGTGGCGAGAACAAGGCCTGGAATACGCGCGACTTCGAGATCGACACGAGCACCGACGGGACGACCTGGAAGCAAGCCGTTCAAGTGACGGGCAACACGCTGGACGTCACGGAGCATCCGATCCCGAGCGTGAGCGCGCGCTATGTGCGACTGCATGTCAGCCAGGCGCAGACGGACACGCAATTCCTTGCCGCGCGCATTTACGAGCTCGAGGTCTTGGGCCACGGGCGCTGACCCTCTCGTCGTGTGTCCGCGTCCAACGGTCACGTCAGCGACGCGCCGCTCGTGGACGCCGCTCTCGAACAGTTCTTCGAGAGCCTCGCGGCACGCTAGCTCCACGCCGGCCATAAACTTTGCAGCGCAGCGAACGACAGTCGTCGCGCGCGCTTCGCTACGCCTGGAGCTTTGAAACGGGAGCTGCCGCCTGACGCTAAAAAGCGCTCAGGAACCGTTTTCGCACGAGTTTGTTCAAATCATTTCGCGCTCCCGGCCACACCAGTCAGTGAAGGAGAGCGGCGGCTTTCATGCGGACTTCAAGGCTCCTGCTCGGGCTGATTTTTCCAACTGCGCTTGGTTGTACGGCGCGCGTCGATGGAGATGGTGTGGGTTTACCGGGGCAAGCTGGCTCCGGCGGCACGAGCACGATCGGCAAGGCACCCGACACACCCATCGCCACGGTCGACGCGATCGCGCTGCTCACCAATCCGCCGGCAGAGCCCGTCGCGGCGGACATCAAATGCACCGATCAGGAGGTCGTGCCGCGTGGCCGGCTCTGGCGCTTGTCGGCAAGCAACTATGCAAGCTCCATCCAGTCAGCGCTCGGCGGCACTATCGACGCAGCGAGCGCCCCGCTCGACGGCGTGACGGAAGCCAAATTTTCGACCAGCGCGAAGCAGAACGTCGTGAGCCAGCCGTGGGCGGACTACTACTTCGAGCAGGGCGATAAGGTCGCCGGGCAGCTCGCCGCGGCGCTGCCCGCCAATCACGCGTGCATGACGGCGCCAGGAGCGTCCGCCGACTGTGTTCAAGGCTTCGTCAAAGACTACGCGGGCAAGTTATTTCGCCGCCCCATCACGGCAGACGAGCTGACCCGCTACCAAACGGCTTACAGCGGTTGGGTCACCGACATGGGTGCCGCCGACGCGACGTACGCGCTCTTGCAGGCGTGGACGATGTCACCCAATCACGTGTTTCGCACCGAGCTCGGTAACCGGCAACCGGGCAAGGTCGACCTCACCCAGTACGAAATCGCGTCGGAGATCTCGTTCACGTTCGGCGGGGGCGCACCCGACGCCGCGCTGCTGGCTGACGCCGATCAAGGCAAGCTCGCCGACCCGGCGGTGGTACGCGCGCACGCCGAGCGACTGCTCAATAGCCCCGCCGGGCACGCGGTACTCAAAGAATTCTTTTATGACTTCTTGCACTCGCGCGAGCTCGCGGGCGCCGCGCTGGACCCGTCTCAGCAGATGCTCGTGCCGTCGATGTTGGCGGAGACGGCAAGCTTCGTCGACGATGTCATTTTCAAGCGCGGTGGCGGGCTCGATGTCTTGCTGACTTCAAGCACGTCGAGCGTCGATCAAAAGCTGGCCAGCTTTTACGGCGTATCAGCTGGTGACAACGTGGACACCAAGCGCCCCGGGTTGCTGCATCAGGCGGCCTTCTTGAATACCCGCCGCGACGCGACCCGGCGCGGCTTGTTCACGGCGGGCGAGCTCTTGTGCAGCCCGCCGGCGCCGCCGCCGCCGGATGCCGTGGCTCAAGCTTCCAAGCTGATGTTCGACGAAAACGAAACCGGCCGGCAGATTCAGGCGACGATTCAGGGCGCTGGCCCGGTGTGCAAGGCGTGCCACGCCACCTTCGCGCCCTTGGGCCTCGCGTTCGAGCACTACGACAAGCTCGGCAAATACCGCGACCAACAAAACGGCCAGGCGCTGGACGTGACGGGCAACTTCGTCGGCAACGGCGACCTGAACAGCGCCTTCAAAGACAGCCTCGACATGATCAACCAGATCATCGCCAGCAGTCAGGGGCAGCTCTGCTTCTCCAAGCGTTTCGTCAGTTACCTGGAGGGCCGCAGCGCGCATGGCGTGCTGGACGGCTGCCTGATCGAGAGCGCGCGCAGCCGCATGACGCAAAACAAATTCAGCCTCATCCAGTTCATGTTGGAGCTCACTCAGGACGCGAGCTTCTACAAACGTATCAACCTGGAAGATTGAGGGGCGAGGGCAGCATGGCACTCAGTAGACGTTCATTGATGAAGGCGGCTCTCGGAGCTGGCGCGCTCTCGTACCTGCCGCTGGCTCGCTCCCGCTCGTCACGCGCGGCGGCCGCGCCGGGCAACTTCTTGGTGTTCTATTCGCCCAACGCTTGGAAGCGCAAGTATTGGGGCGCGACGCCCAACGGCAGCACCATGACGATGCTGCCGTCACTGGCGGCGCTCGAGCCGTACAAGGCCGATATCACGGTGCTGAAAGGGCTGTGCCTCAAATCGACGACGAAGATCGCTACGCACCAAGACATCGTACGCATTCTGACGTGCACCGGGGCAGGCGCGAATGGCAGTGATCCGGGAGAAGACGAACAAGCCTACGGCCCCAGCATCGACCACCACATTTCTACCGAGCTGGGCTTGCCTCCCCCGCTCACGGTGAGCGTCGACAAATCGCTCATGCTCATGTCGGATCCGACCAACTGGATGTGGCGGCTCAGCTGGCGGCAAGACGGCGGCACCGTCTCGCACGATCTGGCGCTGCGCCATCCGCCGGATATTTACAGCGCCATCTACGCCGGGCTCATGCCTTCAGGACAAGCGGGTGAGGTCGACCATCGGCTGAAGCGCGGGCAAAGCGTGCTCGACTTGGTGCGCAAAGACTTGGCCGCCATGCGGCCGGGCCTCAGCGCTACGGACCGCGGGCACTTGGACGTTTACGAAGGCAGCCTGCGCGAGATCGAGCGCCGCCTGACCCAAACCACCAGCTGTAACCCGATGCAACCTGCGCCCACCGACTGGCTCGGCACGGGCGACGCCGTCGACCAATTGAAGACGAACGGAGACGTGCTGCTCGACTTGATCGGTCAAGCATTTGCCTGCGGCGCGCGGCGGGTGGCCACTTTGCAGTGGGGGGAAGGCGCGCTGGGCGTGAACCCTGCCCGCACCACCAAGGACCACCACTGGGTCACCCACAACCTGGGCGGCGGCGCCGAGCTGGGCATGGATCTCGACGGAGACGGCGACAACGACGCCGACGACTCCATGCAGCTCTGCGATCGCTGGTACGCCGATCGCTTCGTGAGTTGCCTGGACAAATTCAAGGCGCTCGGCATCTTGGACGACACCGTGATCGTCTGGTGCACGGAGACGAGCGAGGGGCACAACCAGAACAACTGCGTCTGGCTGGTGGCGGGTGGCAGGAACCTCGGTATGCAGTTGGGCAAGGTCATCGAATACCCGTTCACCGGCCAGGAGGGCGCGCTGATGCAGGCACGCAATACGGGGCGCGATCCGAAGAACACGAGCATGGCGGACCTTTGGGTGAGCGTGCAAAAGGCCCTGGGAGTGAAGCAAGACGGCTTCGGCGAACCGGGCATGACCACCGGCGGCTTGAAGGACCTGTACCTGGGCTGAGCGGCGGCGTTGCCGCGGAGTGCGCTTTCTTGCCAAAGCGATAGGGCAAAATTCGCTTCGGCGTCGGGGCGCTGATTTCGGGGTAAAGGTAGCCGTGATGGCTGCGCAACGTGAACGCCAGGCTCGCTGGAGCCTGGTGAGCCTAATCCTGCTTGGTTGTGTGGCGCCGCCTCCTGCCGAAGCGCCGAACGCAGCATCGAAAACGCCCCTCAGCTTTGGCGCACCGAGCGGCCCGGCAACGCGCAGCAAGCTCGTGCCGCTGCCCAGGGTTTTGCGCGAAGATGACGGCGAGCTCGAGCTATCGTCGTCGTCGCGCATCGTGGCGGACTCGGCAAGCGCATCCACGGCGCAGCAGCTAGCGGACGTGCTGCGGCGTTCGACCGGCTTCGAGCTGACAGTCGTTCCGCCGCCGGCCAAGCCGGGAGACATCGAGTTGGTTTTGGCTGCCGGCGAGCAATCGTTCGGCGACGAAGGCTACCAGCTCGACGTGAGCGACCGCGCCACGTTGCGCGCCGCCACGCCGGCGGGCCTCTTTTATGCGTCCGTCACGCTGCGCGAGCTCTTGCCGCCCGAGGTGGAGGCGGGCTCGGTGCAAAGCGGCGTGAGCTGGAAGGTGCCGCGCGTGCACATCGAAGACGCGCCGCGCTACGGTTGGCGCGGCTTCTCGCTCGACGTCGCGCGCCATTTCTTTCCCGTACAAGACGTGAAGCGCTGGATCGACTTGGCGGCGTATCACAAGCTCAACCGCTTTCATCTGCACCTGACCGACGACCAAGGCTGGCGCATCGAGATCAAGTCGTGGCCCAAGCTGAGCAGCGTGGGCGGCGCTTCGCAGGTCGGCGGAGGCAGCGGAGGCTTTTACACCCAGGAGCAGTTCCGCGAGCTCGTGAGCTACGCCGACGCTCGGCACATCACGCTCATTCCCGAAATCGACATGCCGGGCCACGTGGGCGCAGCGCTCGCCGCTTATGGCGAGCTCAACCGCGACGGCGCGCCCAAGCCGCCGTACACCGGGACGGACGTCGGCTTCAGCTCACTCGTGTTCGACGATCCTGACACCACACGCTTCGTCGACGACATCGTGCGCGAGGTGTCGTCGCTCACCACGGGGCCGTATTTGCACGTCGGCGGCGACGAAGCGAAGGCCACCAACCAGCTCGACTACAAGGCTTTTCTCAAACAGGTCGGCGGCGTGCTGCGCCGCTACGGCAAGTCTCCGGTGGCGTGGTGCGAAGCGGGCGAAGCCGGGCTCCCGCCGGGTACGGTGCTGCAAGACTGGCACATTGGCTGCACCGGCAGCGCGACGGGCGTGCAAAACGGCATGCGCGTCGTCGCGTCGCCGGCCAAGCAAGCCTACCTCGACATGAAATACGATCAATCGAGCCCGCACGGCACCAGCTGGGCAGGCTTCGTCGAGCTCCAGCAAGCTTACGAGTGGGAGCCATCGGTGCCCGGCGTGCCGGCCGAGGCCATCATCGGTATCGAGAGCGCGCTGTGGAGCGAGCATGTCGCCGATCGCGCTGCCGCCGACTACCTGATCTTCCCGCGGCTGGCCGGACACGCTGAGCTTGCCTGGTCCGGCAAACGCTACAACTTTGCCGAGTACCGCGTGCGCCTCGCCCACCACGGCAAGCGCCTCGCGGCGCTGGGCGTCGGCTTCTATCGCTCTCCGCAAGTCGTTTGGTAATTCATGACCCGTTTTCGAGGTCTCGGCGTATCCAAGAGGAGTGAATCGCTTTGCTCGGGTGTCGCGTTGGCTGTGCTGTGGCGTGCTCGTGACGGGTTTTGCGCGACTTCTGCCGGCGTGTGACGGCGCTGCTGCGACTGGCTCGAGTCGGGGGAGCGACACGGGTGGCGTTGGCTCGGCCGGCAGTATGCTGACAGGTGGCTCGTCCAACGCGGGCGGTGCGCAGGCGGGGCTCGCTGGCGGCGGTGCTGCGGCAGGTGTCGCGACGACTGGCGGGGCGGCGGGTGCCGGAGTGGGGGGAGTGAGTGGCGGAGCCGACAACGGCGGGAGTGGCGGAGCCGCGGGGAGCGCCGGCTCCGGTGGTGGCGGCTCGGGCGGTATGCCGGCCGCTGTGGCGCCGACCATCAAGGTGATGACCTTCAACCTGCGTTATGGCACCGCGCCGGATGGCGACAATGCTTGGGAGCTGCGAAAGCCCCTGACCTTCGACGTCTTCGAGCGGCAGGACGCGGACGTGGTCGGTATCCAAGAAGGCCTCGATCAGCAACTGAAAGACATCGAGGCGGCAGTGCCGGGGTACACGCGCGTGGGTGTGGGCCGCGACGACGGCAAGACGAAGGGCGAATACAGCGCCATCTACTACCGGACTTCGCGTTTCGACGTGGAGGCTTCGGGCACGTTCTGGTTTTCGGATACGCCCGAGGTGGTGGGCTCCAAAACGTGGGGCAACGATCTGCCGCGCATCTGCACCTGGGCGCACCTCGTGGAGAAGGCCACCGGTTACGGCTTTTACCAGTTCAATGTGCACCTCGATGCTTACGTGCAAGTCGCGCGCGAGAAGAGCGTCGTTTTGCTGATGCAGCGCCTCGTGGCGCGTCCCGTGGTGACGGACCCGGCGATCGTTACCGGTGATTTCAACGCAGAAGAAAGCAGCACCGCGAACCAATACATGCGCGGCGCTTCCAGCATCGAGGGTGCGCAGAACCCACTACCGCTCGCCGACTCGTTCCGCGCGCTTCACCCCGACGACACGGAGGCCGGCACGTTCCACGGCTTCAAGGGCGGTACCGACGGCGACAAGATCGACTACATCTAATTGATGCCGGGCGAAACGGCGCTTGCCGCGGAAATCGACCACACGCACGACGGGGCGCGCTACCCGTCAGACCATTATCCGGTGACCGCGACCGTCCAGCTGCCGACCAAGCCCTAGGCGAGCGCCGTCGATCTGGCTATAACCCCGGTATGAGGACGTGGGTGACGGGCCGGGAGCTCGGGGGCTACTGCATAGGGTTATTTTTGTTGTCGCTCTTGCCCGCTTGTCGCGGCAAGAGCGCGGGTGCAGCGCAAGGAGCCGCTACTGCCGCAGCCAGTGCGGCGAGTGGCGCGCGGCAGGCGTCGGCAACGCCTCCCCTGTTTCGGCTGGCCAAGCTGCGCGCTGGCTTGTCCACCAAGATCACGGCGCCAACCGATCGCAGCCCGGCAGTGGAGCCGCCCGCGGGCGTGCTGGAGAAAGTCTTTTACGACGCGCCGCTCGGCAAGAACGTGGCGTACGTCAGTCCCGTCAAGCCCGGTGCCAAGCGGCCGGCCATCGTGTGGATCGCAGGCGGTATGGATTGGGGCATCGGGTCGTCTGCCTGGGACCCGCAGCCCCACGACAACGACCAGTCGGCGCGGGCTTTTCGCGAGGCTGGCATCTCGCTCATGCTGCCCGCGTTACGCGGCTCCAACGAAAGTCCCGGCCACAACGAGTGCTTCTTGGGTGAGGTCGACGACATCCTGGCGGCGGGCGCCTTTCTCGCGAAGCGCGCCGACGTCGATCCGACTCGGGTGTACCTGGGCGGTCACAGCACCGGCGGCACGCTGGTCTTGCTGGCGGCAGAGAGCACCGACCGTTTTCGCGCGACCTTCGCGTTCGGGCCGGTGGCAGACCCTCGGCAGTACGGCGACGGAGGCTGCTTGCCCGCGACAGTCTCGGATATCGAAGCCGTGCCGCGTGCTCCGGTCGACTTCTTGCGCGACATTCGCACGCCTACCTTCGTGATTGAGGGTGCGCGCTCGGGCAATGCCGGGGTATTTCCGTTGCTGAAAAAGGCGAAAGGCGCTGCCCCCGTCGAGCTTCGGCTCATTCCAGACGCCGACCACTTCACCGCGCTGGCCAGCGCTACGGAGGCGCTGGCCGCGCAGATCCTGGCGGACACGGGCTCGCGGTCGGCCATCGAGGTCGACGTGCAGGCCATCGCGGAGCGCGCGGCAGCGAAGCCGAACTAGAGCGCCAACTAGCTAGTCTAGTCGGACGAGCTCGCGGGCTCGGCGTCTTTGCAGCAACGAAAGCCGGTGGAGTAGTCGTGGTAGCTGGTGGCATGAGCGGCCGTCGTGAACTCGCAGCCGTTGCCGTGCTGATTCAGCGTGCTGAAGAAGCCACCCATGAAAACGCCGTTGCCCGGGTGCTTGCCGATGCGCCGTTGCGCGACAGCGGCTACCGGTAGCTTCGACGCCAAGCTCGCGTCCACGCGATCCGCGACCCACTCGTGCAGGTTGCCGACCAAGTCGTAGACTCCTTCGGTCGAGGCACAACCGGCGTACTCGCCCGTCAGCGCCAGAAAGCCCGGCGTCTGCAGTAGCCGCGGATCGTTGAAGTCGTCGTAAGACCAGGCGCTCGAGCTCGCGCCATGCAGCATCGACAGCAGGTGTATCTTGCCGACGTTGCAGCGCCCGGCCTCGTAATGCTGGCCGTACGGGTAGGTGGTGTGCTGGCTGCCGGTGCAGGCGCGGAACCACTCGCGCACCGAGCACAGGCGCTTGCCCGCATTCTCGCAGGCGCGCGCCGCTTCTACCTGACTGATGAGGCCTTGCGGCTTCACGCCCGCGCTGGAGGCCGCCACGTAGCGGGTGCCCTCGGGGCGGAGGTGGGGTGGGTGAGGCACCAGCGCGCCTGCGGCGTCGGGGTCGAGCAGGTGAGCTTCGTAGCGGTCGACGCAGCTTTGCTCGACGAGCGCCATCTCCGCGCTGCAGCGTGGCTTGCGCGCGACGGCCGCGGCCAACATCGTGGGGGCGGCCTTTTGCGCCGCTGTCGGCGCGGGCGCTTCGCGAGTCGGCGCGCGTTGCGCAGAAGCGCCAACCTCGGGAGTTGACGCGACAAGCGTCACGAGGAGCGCCGCCACGATCGGCAGCGCCGCGCCCAGCACGAGCAGGCGTGGCGAGGTGCGACGGCCTTCGAGCATGCTTCAGATTAGCCGAAAAAAGTGCCAACGCTCGCGGAGTTAGCGAAAGAGTTTTGAAGCAACACCTGCGCTCTGAACCGAAACTTCGAGCGTCATCGCTCCTACTCTTCGTACCGCTGCGCACAGGTGCGCTTTCCTGCGGCGCGGCGCCCGTTTGGTGGCATCGTGGAGCAGCGCTTTTCACGAGGGACGAGCCATGAATATCAAGACGGGTCTTTTGGGTGCGACGGTCACGGGTGCGTTTCTGCTGATGGCTTCTTGCGGTGGCAGCAGCGACAGCAACAACAACACGGGCGGCAGCGCGAGTGGCGGCAGCACGAGTGCCGGCTCCAGCTCGGCGGGCACGTCGAATAGCAGCGCCGGCAAGTCGAGCAATACGGGCGGCACCGCGAACAACACCGGTGGCACCCGGAACAACAACGGCGGCGCGCAAGCGTTCGGCGGCTTCATGTTCGGCGGCAATTTGAGCTTCGGTGGCGGCGGCTTCGATCCCAGCGACTTCGTCTGCGGCGACCCCAAGCCCGAAGCGGGTGCGGACTGCGCGGCTGGTAGCCAACCGTGCCTCGACGGCAGCAACGTCTGCTACTGCCAGGCCGAGAAATGGGCGTGCATCGACTTGCTCGCCGCAGGCCAGGGCGGCGCCGGTCCGAATAGCATTGGGCAAATCGAGTGCCCGGCGGAGCAGCCGATGTCGGGCGAAGCGTGTGAGGGCCTCGGTGCGTGCCAGTACGGTCCGATGCAAGGCTGTGCCTGCTTCGGTGGTAGCTGGATGTGCAACTGAGCGGAGCCCGAGCCTACTTGGGCTCTTCCGGGATCGTGCCGCAATCGACCACGGAGAGCGTCGAGTCGATGCGGAAGTGTGAGCCGGTGGAGTGGCGCTCGGCGTGGAAGAGGTCGAGCGGGTAGACGTTGCCCTTTACCAAACCGAGCTCGGTCGCATGCTCGTCGAGCGCGATCGATTCTTCGAGGGCGGAGTGCAAGCCGCCCAGGTCGATCGCCAGGTGGCCGTTGATGAAGGCCCACACGTCGTCATCACCCTTGAAGGTGAAGGACTCGCCGCCCGAGTACTTGAACTTGATGTGAAGCTCGGTCGTGAACCCGTAGTTGTGCATCAGGCCGTCGAGCGCGAGCCACTCGTCGTTGAAACCGGCGCCATCCAGCGGCACGAAGTTCTCGCTTTGGAACGACACGACGCCGCCCGTCAGCGGTGCCAGCTGAAAGTAGAGCAAGTAGGCGTGGTTTACGTCGGGCGTATTGCGGTACCACTGGTCGAAGTTGGCCTTGCTGGTCGTTTGCTGCCCCGTCGGGCACGCCGTCGCATCGGGCGTAGCCTCACACTTGGAAGCGTACACAGGCTTGTGATCGGCATCGAGCTCGGGCGCGACCAGCCCCTTGGCGACTTGTTCCCCGCTGAAGATCTCGAAGTCGGGGTGTCGATCCGGATCCATCGTGCGAAAGTCGCGCACGACGCCGACGAGCACGCCGCAGCCGTTGTCTCCACTGGTATCCACGGCGGCGGGCGCACCGCCGCCGCCACCCGAACCGCCGCTGCCGCCGGAGCCGGCGCCGGTGGGCATGAGGTCGTCGCCACGCTTGTAGCCGCCGACCTCCGTGACCGTCACCCCCGTGAGTGGCATCGGCTTCGTGTCGGGCGTCATCCCGGGATCATCCGTGGGTGGCGTGATCACGAGGCCGCCCACGCCGGTGGGCGGCTGCACCGCGCCAGTGCCGCTGCCACTGGTGCCGCCTGAGCCCGCGGTGGTCGGCGACGCACCGCTACCGGCCACGGCTTGGATCAGCGTCCCCTGGCGATCCGGGCTGCAGGCCAGGGCGAGGCACGCGCCGAAAGCAAGCAGAGGCGCCGTCACTCGAACGGGTGAGCTCATCTGCTGCTAAGTGGCGAATCGCGCTCAAAGCGGCTCACCAACCTGCCGCCGTCAGCTGTCTACTTGCCGCCCTGGTAGCCGCGCCACGTCCACAAGATCGCGTCCGGCAACGTGGCTCGCACCATGCCGCTGTCCACGTGCCCGGCGTTGGTGCCCACGTCGAGATGCACGTGGGGATAGGCCTTCTTCACCATCTTGTCGTACGCGCGCGGGATCGCGAATGCGAAGTCGTAGTACGGGTACTCGGTATTGGGATCTTGCTGGGTGCCGGCGCCGTAATCTTTGGTACCGCACTCCATCCAGACGCGGATCGGTTTGAGCGGATCGGTCTTGACGATGATGCCGCCTTCGTCTTCGCGGCCGTCTTCGTGGAAGTTCCAGGCTCCGAGCGGGTGCTCGGGGTTCTGCGGCGACTCTTGCGCCACGAACGAGGGCGAAAAGCCGATCACGCGCCGAAACAGGTCCGGGTGGTACCAGGCCGCGATGAACGAGGCGATACCACCGGAGCTGCCGCCCAAAGTGCCGCGCCCTTCCGGATCCTTCGTGAAAGTGACGGCTTGGTCGGGCAGCTTGCTTTGTGTCTCTTGCTCGACGCGCGGCAGCACCTCTTGGTCGACGAACTCGGCGTAGACACCGGAAAGGGTGTCGTATTCCTTGCCGCGCGGGCTGCCTTGCGCGTCACCGCCGCCGTTGTTCGCGAACACGGCCACGATCGGCGGCAGCTTGTTGGCGCCGATTAAGTTGTCGAGCGTGTTCGAGACCAGATCGACCCAACCAAAGAATTGGTTGCCGTCTTGTACGACCAGCACCGGGGCGGGCGTGCCCTTCATGTACTGCTTGGGCACGTACACGTTCACTTCGCGATCGCCCGAGCCGGGGTAGCGCTGGCTCGAGCCCGCGGCCATGACGAACTTGAGATGGGCCCCGTGCGGAACGTTGTCGTGTTGCGAGATTTCGGGAGCAGGATTGAAAGGCTGCGGCACCGTGCGCTTGCCGTCACCTTCAGGGCCCGGGTCGACGGTCGAGGTGCCGCCGACGTTGCTGCTGCCGCCGCCGCCGGCCGAGCCACCCGTACCACCCATGTCGCTGCTGCCACCGCTGCCCGCGGCGGCTCCGGCTTGGCCGGCTTGGGGACTCACGGAGCCGCCCGCGCCGCCGGTGGCGCTGCCGCCGCTGCCACTGACGCTCAGCGAACCGGCAATACCCGAACCGCCAGCGCCAGCGCTTCCACCCGAGCCCGGTTGAGGCATGCTCGGTCCGCTCGTGGCTGGCTCCCCGCTGCAGCCTCCAAGCGCCACCAACCCAACGACGATGAAACCGGGAACGACCGAAAGTTTTATTAGGCTCAAAGGGCGGGCTCCGCGAGGTCCTAAGGGTATGGATTCAGGGCTGGCCAAGCTTCAAGCCGTGCAACCACCTGGCCGCGAGCCGCGGGCATGTTGATTGCACCGCGCGTCAACATGAGTTTGCGGCGGTTCCAGGTCGTGCTCGGAGGCGTGTGCGCGCTGGCCACGCTTGGCTTTCTCGGCGTGCGCGCGCAGGCTCAAACCCAGCCCGCATCGTCCGCGACACCCACGACGGTCGACACGGGGCGCGGTCCGCTCACCGGTAGCACCCGTTTCATCGGTCTCGGCGGTGCCTTCGTTGCTATCGCTCAAGACACGGATGGCATCGCGGTCAATCCAGCGGCGACCGGGCTGCGCCTGCCGTACTCCTGGAGCGAATGGGATTGGGGCCTCGGCGTCGACGTCGCGATTGGCGCCTGGCTGCCGAAGAACAAGTATTACAACCGCCCAGACAACGACAACGTCCAGAGCAGCACGACCATTTTCGGTTCTCTTGCCGGCGTCGTCTATCGCAATCAGTTCGGTGTCGGCGTCGCCGCCGAGGCGCAGCGCAACGCCGCGATTCGCAATGACGCGGCTCTGGGAATCTCGACCAGCCTTGCCGCCAATTTTGGCATCGTTCACGCGGTGGCGGCTTACGGATTCGTCGACGGTCAGCTGCTGCTGGGTGGGGGGTTCCGTTTCGTCGGCATGAGTTGGGATCGTCACAACGGGGGCTCCGCTGGGCTAACGCCCGCTGGTGTGGGTTACGAAGCCGGGGCGATCTGGAAGCCGACCGCCAAGCAGTACCGGATCGGCGCGGCTTTCAAATCGGCAGCCGACGCCAAGGTGCCGAGCGCCTCCGACCAGACGAGCACCATCCACGTGCCGTGGGAGCTGGCCTTCGGTGCTGCGTACCAGTTCGGGGCCAAGCCCCTCAACCCACGCTTCGTCACGGCCAAGCAAATGGCGAGAGACGAGAACGGCGGCGTCGAGCCAACGGTCGCACAAATCAAGCAAGCCGAGCGAGGGCTCTACGAAGCCTATCAGGCCGTGGACACCTACTATCTGTTGGTGAGCACGGAGCTACTGGTGCTCGAAAGCAGCAGCCATGGTGGCTTTGATCAGTATTGGAGCGAGGGTGAAAGACAGCCCATCGAAGGCGTGATTCTGTCACCGCGTTTGGGGCTCGAGTCGGAAGTGGTGCCGCACATCTTACGCGTGCGGGCCGGCAGCTATTACGAGTCGCCCCTGGTCGGTGGAACGACTGGGCGCCTGCATGGAACTACGGGCCTCGACGTGCGGCTCTTCAGTTGGAGTGTGTTCGGTCTCCTGGAGCCATTCGACTACTGGCGACTGTCGCTCGCGGTCGACGGCGCACGCGAATATTTGAACACTGGCATCAGCATCGGCTTCTGGCATTGAGCGCTTGCTTGAGGACTAGCTAGTGTCGGGGCGGCGGCTTGCGTGGTGGAGGCGGCGGCGCTACCGGCATCAGCTCGTGCTCTTGCAGCTCCAAAGTGCGCTCGACGCGCGCAGGGCCCTCCGCGGATTCGGCGTCCAGCTGGAGGTCGGACGGGGTTTGCAGATGAAATACGCTCCTTGCCAGTGCTTCGCGCGTGAACGACGACTCGTTGGTGCCCGGTAGCCTGGGTTGCGGCGGCTCGGAGCGCGGGGCCGGCGCGGGCTGGCTGCCGAGCGCCACGCGCTGCACGGCGCCCTTGGCGGCGGCCCAAAACGACGGCCGCTTGCCGGCGCTGGGTGACGTGACGGCGAACACGGTCAAGAAGACGTTCCAAAGAGCGCGCACGTTCTCGAAGCGGGCGTCGCGATCGGCGGCGAGCGCCAGGTTCACCCAATCGTCGGCGTCTCGCGGTAGCTCCGGCCGGTACTTGAGCAGGCTGGGGCGCGCGGCGGTGGTGGCGCTCAAGAACTTGTCTTTGAGCGTGGCACCGGCGAACGGCAATTCGCCCGCCAACACCCGGAACAAGATCACGCCCAGCGAGTAGACGTCGGCGCGCTGATCCAACAGATCCGAAACGCCTTTCCACGCTTCGGGCGCCATGAAGCTGGGGGAGCCCATCACGGTTCCGGCGGCCGTGAGCGGCGCGGCGTTCTTGAGCCGCGCCAGGCCGAAATCCAGCAGCCGCACGTCTCCCCCCTCGAGCAAGAACAGGTTCGCCGGCTTCAGATCGCGATGCAAAATGCCGGCGGCGTGCGCGGTCTCGAGCGTATTGACGATAGGCTCGAAAATTTCGGCAATGCGCTGCAGGCTCAGTCGCTCGTTTCGTTGTTCGATCGTGTACAGGTACTCGTCGAGGTCGACGCCGGCGAGCAGCTCCATCACCAGGCACAGCTCGCCGTCGATGCCGCGGCAGACGTCGAACATTTGTACGGCGGCGGTGCCTCTGAGCACGCTGAGCGCCTGCTGTTCGCGCATCAACCGCTCGACGACTTGCGGATCGCGCACGGCTTTGGAGCTCAGCACCTTGACGGCTACTTCTCGCCCCAGCCATTTGTCGAAGGCGCGGTACACCATGCCCTGGCCTCCGCGACCGACCACCGCCAAGAGGTCGTAACGTTGGCCGATGCTTTGACCTACGCGATCCGGCGTCTTCGTGGTCACGCCTGGACCCTAGCAAAATTCGTGTGCTTCGCGAGCATCAGCGAGGCGTGTCGCGTCAGCGTGACTGCTCTTGCTCGAGCTTGATTGCGGCAGTGTTATCGCTGCTTTCGCGCAGGTAGCGGGCGAGTAGCGTCGTGGTTTCCCGATCACCTGGAGCCGCGCGGTGGAGCCTTTGGAGAGCTCGAATGACGTGTTCGATATGCCCTGCGTCGAAGAGCGCCACGGCACAAAACTGCCCGAGCTGACCAACGGCGCGCGATCGCGACAGCGGCGTAAGCCGCGCTCGAGCACTGCTGGTGGCAGTCGCTGCACAGGACGCCGGCCGTGCCGGAAATCGCTACGGCAGTTTCTGCAAGGGGGACGCGAGGGCTGCGAGGGGGCAGCCCTGGGCAGCCCCACGGCAGCCTCACGGCAGAAGTTACTGACCGATCTCTTTTTGAAGCTTCGCGAGCTCGGCTTTGAAGTTGGCGGGCGTCACCTTCTCGGCGGCTTCGTCTTCGAAGTCTTGAGGGGTGGGCACGCTGGCTTCGTCGAGCGCAACGGGTGGGGGAGCGGCGGGCGCGGCGTAGCTCGGGGTTGCGGCGGCGACGGCGGCAGCGGCCGCAGCAGCAGCGGCGGCGGCGGAGGCCGAAGCGGCGGCAACGGCCGCATCTGCATTGGCGTCGCCCTTCTTCTTCAGCAAGCCTTTGCAGCCGCTGAGCGCGACGAGCGCCGAGGTGAGCGAGACGAACAGGAGGGCGCGGATTTTCACTTGGTACCTCCGGCCGGAGCGGCCGCGGGCGCAGGAGCGGCCGCCACAGTGGGCAATGCGCCGCTGCGGAGCGCGTTCAGCGCGTTGGCGCTGCGCAGCTCTTCTTTCGTGATCAGCGTGTCGACACTGCCGACCAGCTTGGCGTCGTTGGCTTTGACGGCCAGGGCGCGGATGCGCTGCAAATAAGCGATGCGCTGAGCGTGAAGCTTGAGCTCGGGCGCGGAGCGCGCGTCCGCCAGCAGTGCGTCGCCGAAGCGCGCCTGCAAGTCGACCACCTCGGCGTGGCGGCGATCGGGACGCGACTTCTTGAGTGCCTCGAGATCGAGCGCGATCGCGGCCGTGTCCGTGCGGTCTTTGGGCGGTAGCACGGCAGGCACCGCGCTACCGCTAGTGGCGGGCGCGGCGCTGGCGGTCGGCTTTGCGCTGCTGCTTGCGGAGGCCGCGGCGGAAGCCGTCGTGGCGGCTGTGGGCGTGGTGGTCGGGGCAGCGGTGGGCGTGGTAGTGGGCGTCGCTGTCGGCGTGGCCGTTGTCGCAGCTGTCGTCGTCGGCGTGGCCGTGGGTTTTGGGTTGGCTGCAGCGCTCGCCTTAGCGGCAGCCTTGGCCTGCGCTGCTTGTAGCGCAGCGTCCTGCCGGGCCTTGATCTTGGCCCGGAGCGTAGAGCTAGCGCCTCCGGACTGAGCCAGCGCCGTGCCTCCCACGGCGCCGACCAAAACACACGCCAGAGCGAGTCGGTTGATGGTGTTCACGGCACTACCTTAACCTCAGAAGTACAAGAGAGCTTCGCACAAGTGCCAGCCGGCCAAGGGGCAACCGTGGGGGAGAAGTTGCTCTCGCTGTTGGCCCAGGTCAGGTCCTCCGCGTCGCCGCTCGCCATGCAATTGAGCAGAGCCGTGGTGGTCGGGTCCATTTGTGCCGGAGCCCACTCGAAGTCACTGGGCGTGCTGGGAGCCGGGTTGCTGCCCAACGAGCCACCGCAGCCGCGCACCACGTCGCGCTTCACGAGCCCGTCACCGCGCGCAGTCGTGATGCAGTCGAGCACCGCGGCGTACTGATCCGGGCAGTCGGCATTCGTTGCACATGCCTCGTACTGGGTTGCGCATTGCATGCTGATGCAATTGTCGCAATCCGTCGCGGGATCAATGGCGGGAGCCTCGCCACCTCCACCGCCGGCGCCAGCTTCCGACGTCGGCTCTGCGCCGCCGGCGGACGTGCCGGCAGTGGTCGAAGACGTGCCGCCCTTGCCGCCGGTGCTCGTTTCGTTGCCGGCGCCGCTCTCGTTATTGTTGGTGGTGTTGGAGCTGCTACCACCGACGGTGATGCTGCCGTCGCACTTGCACTCACCGTAGCCGCTACCCTTGGAGTTGCACTGCTGCGCGCCTTCGTCACCGTTCGTGCACGCGCAGTGTCGCGTGGCTCCCGCCGAGCAGGTCGTGTCGGTGCCGTCGTCAACCGACTTGAGCGTACAGTTGGCGAACAGCAAGGACGCCCCGAGCGACGTGAACAGGAGTGCAAAGGAAGATCGCATGCTTTTCATGATTGGCTCCTAGGGCCCGGCCCACACCCGAGCAGGATTGTGTTGTCGCCCACTCCCGGAGGCACCTCCGAGGCCGGCTACTGTTATACGAAAGACGCGCGTTTGGATCCCCCCGACACAAAGATTTTTGGAACGGCAGCCCTTTTGCCCAAAGTAAGAGCCTCGCGTGTTCCATCTTGCTCGAGGTCTGTAGCTTTGCCCTGCTGTTGGAATGAAAATTCCAAAACATAAATAATTGGAATTTTGGTTCCGGGAGGGTAAATTGTGCGGGTGATTGCCCAACGTTCGACGTGTGTTCTCGCCCTCGCGACCCTGGTTGGGGCACTCGGTTGCTCGGATTCCGGGGCGACCTCCACCATGAATACGGGTGGGAGCGGCGGCCAGGCGAGCACGACGGCAGGCACCGGCGGAGCCGTTACCGGCGGCAGTGGCAACGCAGCCGGCTCGAGCCGTGGCGGTGGCGGAGCTGGCAACGCATCGGGCTCGGGCGGCGACGCGGGTAGCGCGCCGGGCGGCACGAGCAACAGTGGTGGCGGTGGCACTGGCGGCAGCAGCGGCGGCAGCGCCGGCGGCAGCGCTGGGTCGGGCGGCACGAATGCAGGCGCAGGCTTTCGCACGTCTCCCAACGAGCTGGTGTTCGGCGCCGTGCAGCAGACCCAGTCGCCCGCGCAGAGCGTGAAGGTCACGGCAGGCTCCGCTGCGCTGAAGCTCGCGTCGGTGAAGCTCGACGCAGCGGCGGCAGGTACGAGCTCATTCGAGCTGGTGTCGCCTCCGGCCGATGGCACAAGCGTCGCTGCCGGCCAGAGCCTCGACATTCAGGTGCGCTTCAAGCCGAGCGGCATCGCGCTATTTCAGAGCAAGCTCGTGATTGAGGCCGTGGGCGCGGACATGCCCGTCAACGTGGGTCTTTATGGCCTCGGGACCAAAGGTTTGGAGGGCGAAAACGAGCCCTATTTGAAGATCGTGCTCGACACTCTCGGCTATCAGGTCGACGTGGGCGGTAGCGCCTTGCTCAGCACCACCACGCCGCTGGTCGGGTCGGAGGTGGCGGCGCAGCAGTTTCAAGCCGCCGGCGCTGGCGCGATCGAAATCGTGCCGGTGGCGCGCTACTCGCCGCAAGAGCCCATTCCGTACGGCTACTACACCGCGCAAGCCGAAACGGTGGTGGGCACGATCTCGAACGATCAGTACCAGGCGCTGAACCCGAAAACCGATGCGGGCAGCATGCTCACCTTCGCCGACCCGGGCTCGGCCTTCGGCATTTTTACGACCAGCAAGACTCACAAGACGTATTCGGAAGATTCGAAGAACGCCGGCAATCAGGTCAAGCACGCGGTGCGCAGCTACCCACTCAAAGATCGCGCGGGCACGGCCATCGCCAACGCCTACTTGGTCTGCTTCGAAGAAGCGGCCAACGGCGACTATCAGGACTACGTATTCACACTGAAGAACGTGAAGCCGGCACCGTAAGCGCAAACGCACGAGCGCAGTCGCGCTCGCTGTCGAGCGGTCGTCCGACGAGCCTTCTCGCGGCCAAATCTTGACTTGGGCCCCCAATCCAAGAAGGAGCTCCGCTGATGGGCCAATAGCCAACAGAGAGCTTTATAGCGGTGCTCTTGGATTGGGGAACCAAGTCGAGATTGGCTCGCCGAGACCCCCACCAGGCGTGACGCTTCCCCGTCATCCTGGTCCGCCGAGCGAGGGCGCTTGGTTGGCGCAGCCCTATTTTTGGTTGGCGCAGCCCTATTTGTAGAGGGCGACTTGTTGTTTCATGGCTTGGGAGAGGTCGGGCGCCGAGGGATTCTCGTAGCCCCACTCCCAGAAGCCGACGCCGCCGGCCGTTTTGCCGCCGGTCAGCACCGTTTTCTCTTTCGAGAGCACCGCGTCGATCTTCATCTTGATGCTGGCAGAGTTGGGCCACCAAGCATCGGGGCCCATCACTTCCATCGTTTGCGGATCGGGCGCCTTGCTCTTCAAGTCCGGCGGGATCATCGAGTAGGGCGCGCCGCCGGCGGCGTAAAAGCCGAGGCCCAGCACGATCTTTTCGGCCGGGTAGCCCTGGGCGATCATGAAGTTCATCGCGCCGCGGCACGACGCTTCGAAGTGTGCGCCACCGAGCGCGGCCATGTCCGAGCCTTCGTTGAGCATCGGCCCGTTCGCAGGATTGGACCAGTCGTAACAGAAGTAGAAGGCGTAGTCGGTCTTGCTGGCGAGCTTGCTCCAGCGGTACTGGTCGAGCCAGTAGCCGGGGCTCACCCCGAACACGACGATGCTCTTCGGATTGTTCGCCTTCACGGCGTCGTAGACGGCGGCGACCAGGTTGTAGTGCTCGTCCGGCTCGCTCCCGCCAGCTGGAAACTCGATGTCCAAGTCGACGCCGGCGAGGCCGTCTTGATTGATCTTGGTGACGATGTTTTGCGCCAGCGACTGGATGGTGCCGGCGCTCTTGGCGATTTGCTTGAGCGGATCCGAATGGTTGCTACCGCCGAGGCTCAGCACCACCCCGGCTCCGGCCGCCTTGGCCTTCGCGCGCAGCCCCGCGTTCGCATACTTGTCGACATTCCACACGTCCGCGATCGCGCCCGACCCCGCGTCGGCCGAGTAGAAACCTTGAATGACGTACGTCACCGCCGAGTAGTCGAGCGCGTTCACGTCGTCGCCACTGAGCTGGCCGACGTAGCCCATCGACACCGCCGGGTGCGGGGGTTGCGGGGCGTTGCCGCCGCTGCCCGCCACGTTGCCGGCGCCGGCCACGCTCGTTGTGCCGGCCACGCTCGTTGTGCCGGCATTGCCGGAGCCACCGAGCGAGGTGGTGCCGCCGGCAGCGCTACCGGCGCTGCTCGAAGTGCCGGCACTGTTCTGGCTGCCACCCGTGCTTTGCCCGCGGCGAGGGCCGTCTTCCGACGACGAGCAGGCGGCGAGCGCGACCAGACCTAGCAAAGCGCCCGAAAATCGAGCCAACGGCGACGTCATACCCGTTCAGCGTACGGGGCTGCGGCCTCGCGAACTGTGGCAAACCTGTTCGTTTTCGTGGCCGGAAACGCTCGGGCTCACTCGCCTACATGAGCCTTTGCCTGGAACTCCGCCAGGCACGAAGCTCGGGCTTGCCCCACCTGGCTCATGGCGAGCGTCTCTTGCTTCGACGCGCGATTGAACCAATCCACGACGGCGGGCTCCGTTTGCAGGTCCGCTTCGAGATGAGTGCGCACGCAGCCGCACAAGTCGTCGCAGAGCGCTTGGGGAGCGCCCTCTTTCATGCACGTCTTGGAGCAGCCGTGGACGAAGCCGGTGCGTAGCTCCGGCAAGTCTCGCGCTGTGAAGCCTTGCTTGGCGATGTTGCCCAGCGTGAGCACGCCGCTCAGCAGGCCGGCCCCGAGCGCAATGAGCCAAGGCGGCGGACGAAAGCCGGGCTTGGCCGCCGCTTCTTCATCGGTGACACCGGCGGCCTCCATCAACTTGGCAACTTGCTTGGTTCGGCCCGCCGGAAACGCCTTGCGAGCCACGAAATACCCGACCGCGCCCGCCCCCGCAATCGAGCCGATCAGCTGCCCCACCACATAAGGATCATTCAACCCGCTCATCGCTGTATTTCCTCCACCTGCCGCGAGCGTAGCTGACCCTCGCCGCACGCCAAAGCACAAAGCGCTAAGCTGCGTGGCGCATGAGCGACGCCTGGAATCCGCAGCAGTATGGGCGCTTTCGTGATGAGCGCGCGCAGCCGTTTTACGACTTGCTCGCGCTGGTTGAGAAGCGTTCACGGCTGCGTGCGGTGGATTTGGGGTGCGGCACCGGCGAGCTCACGCGCGTGCTGCACGACCAGCTCGGTTGCCGCGAAACGCTCGGGCTCGATGCGTCTGCTGCCATGCTGGGCAAGGCTGCGGCTTACGCGGGCTCGGGGTTGCGCTTCGAGGCGGGCAATATCGAAGAGTTTGCGCCGGCGGAGCCTTACGATTTGCTCTTTTCGAACGCGGCGCTGCATTGGGTCGCCGAGCATCCGCAGCTGTTCGCGCGCCTCAGTCGCTTCGTCGCGCCGGGCGGTCAGCTCGCAGTCCAGATGCCTGCCAATCACGACTTTGCCACGCACCTGATCGCGGCCGAAGTGGCGGGGCGCGAGCCGTTTCGGAGCGCGCTGGGCGGCTACGTGCGCAATAGTCCCATGCTCAGCGCGGAAGCGTATGCGGAGCTGCTCCACCGGCTGGGCTTCGCCAGGCAGAGCGTGCGCCTCCAAGTTTATGGTCACGTGCTCGGCTCTCGGGCGGACGTGGTGGAGTGGGTGAAGGGCTCACTGCTCATCGACTACGAAAAGCGCCTTTCACCAGAGCTGTTCAGCGCGTTCTTGCAGGCCTACCGCGAGGCCCTTTTGCCTCAGCTGCCGGCGGATCAGCCGTATTTTTACCCGTTCAAGCGCTTGCTCTTGTGGGCCAGCCGCTGAATAACCCCGCTCGATGAACGAGCAGGCAGCGCCGCGCGCTTTTGGCGCGCTCCAGGTACCGGGGTTTCGCACCTTTCTGGTCACCTTCTTGCTCACCATGATGGCTGACAACGTCGAGCACGTGATCAGCTACTGGCTGGCGTTTCAAAAGTTCCACTCCGCGGCGCTGGGTGGCTTTGCGGTGGTCTCGCACTGGCTGCCGTACCTGCTGTTCTCGGTGGCGGTGGGCGGGCTGAACGACCATTTCGACTCGCGACGCTTGATTCAGATCGGCGCGGCGCTGTTCATGTGCGTGTCACTGGGATGGGGCTACTTCTTCTTCACCGACTCGCTGCAGGTGTGGCACGCCATGGTGCTTCTCGTCATGCACGGCTGCGCGGGGGTGTTCTGGATCACGTCCAGTCAACTCTTGCTTTACGACATGGTAGGGCCCGAGCTGCTACCGAGCGCGGTGCGCCTCAACGCGACGGTGCGTTACTTCGGCATGCTGGTGGGGCCCGGTGTGGGCAGCCTGATCATGCTCACGCTCGGACCGGTGCGCGGCATCTTCTTCAACGCGGTCTTCTATCTGCCGCTTTTGGTATGGCTGGTCAGCGCGCCTTACGGTCGTCACTTTCTAGGTGACACCAGCGGGCCCAAGCGCGCCGTGCGTGGCCTGGCCGACATCGTGCAAACCGCGCGAGAAACCCGGGCGATTCCGGCTTTGGGCGTCATGGTGCTGCTCGCCGGGGTGGCTTCTTTTTTCATCGGCAACAGCTACCAGGCGCAGATGCCGGGCTTTGCGCACGATCTGGGCCACGGTGATCCGGGTGTCGCCTACACCACGCTGCTCGCGGCGGACGCAGCGGGGGCGCTACTGGGAGGGTTCGTGCTCGAAAGTCGCGGCTCGCTCTTACGAATGAATGGCGAGAACGCGCTCAAGCTCTCGCTGTGTTGGGCGGCTGCGCTGATGGCGTTCGCGCTCGTACGGAATTACTGGTTGGCGTTACCGCTGCTTTTCCTGGCTGGCTTTTTCGAGCTGTCGTTCAGCAGCATGGCGCAGGCGTTGGTACAAATTCACGCGCCCTCGGCGCTGCGTGGCCGAGTGCTCGGCCTTTTTGGCATGGCTTCCTCGGGTCTTCGCACGTTCAGTGGCATCACGGTCGGACTGCTTGGCAGCGTCAGCAGCACACATGTATCACTCGCGGCGTCGTGCCTCGCGTTCCTGTTGGTGGTTGGAGGTATGCTGCTGAGGGCCGGTGAGCGCGGCTGGACGACGTAGCTGGGGCAGGCCATCTTTGCTAGCGTTTCGCCGTGGGCGCTGCACACCAAATGGCAGATCACACCGTCGTGCTGGTCGTAGACGACGACGAGCTCTTGCAAGAGCTGGTCAAGATTTCTCTCGAAGGTGAAGGCTACATCGTCGATCAGGCGCTCGACGGCGCGGGCATGTGGCGATGCTTGCGCGCTCGCAAGCCGGACCTGATCGTGCTCGACGTGCTCCTGCCGGACACCGACGGCCGCAAGCTCGTCACCGCCCTCAAACAAGAGCACCGCTTTTCCAAGATCCCGATCGTGATGTGGACGGCGCGCTACCGCGATGCCGAGCGCGACGCCGCGCTCGACCTGGGCGCCGACGACTTTTTCGAGAAAGGCCCTCCCGCCGAGCTCGAAGGAAAGATCGCCGCCATCTTGAAGCGCTTCAGCGAACGCATGCCCGTGTGATGGGGCTGCCCCGCCGTGCGACGGCACGCGGTGGCGCCTCGGGCCATTCGCTTCCGCAGCTGCCGTTCCGCGTTGCTCGAGATGTCACTTGCGGTGGAACCTGGGGACGTTACGGCAGCTTTCTGCAAGCAGGCTGCAGATGGGCAGCCCATGAGATGCAACGAATCGCTTCAGTGCGCGGCGGGGTGCTCGCAGACGTCGCGGGCGGGCGTGCGCAGCTTGCCGTTCCTGAGCGCGTCGAGTTTTTGCAGCGCGTCCGGGGTGGAGTCGGGGTGCTCGAGGCAGGCGATCGCGAGCTCGAGCGCGGTGAGGTCGTCGGGCTCGAGGACGGCAGTTTGGGCGCGTTCGCGGACCCAGGTGTTGAGCTGCTTGAGGCGCGGCGCGTTGCGACTTCCCATCGCTAGCGTGGCCGTTTCTAGCGCCACGCGCCGCGCGGACGAGAGCTGCATGGCGTCGAGCTGGCTCGAAGAGGGCTTCGCGTAGCCCTGCCAGTTATCGATATCGGCACCCTCGCGCTTGCAGGACAGGCCCAGCACGCCGACCAACAGCAGCTTCGCGACGACGTTGCGGGTCATCCTCTTGCCCACAAGTTAGCGGCGCCTTGGAAAAATTGCAGCCTGCGCTGATGGAATGCGCTCCGGGCCATCGGACCGGCGCCCAAAGCAGCTGAAAGTTGACGGAACGGCGAAGGTTCTCCGCGTCTGGCCCCGTTGATCGTCGTCGCAAATTCGCGACGCGCGTCTCGCGAGGAAATGATGAAACGATCGCTCACCAACGTGCCCGAGGCGCTCGTGAAGAGCCAGCTCACACGCCGCCGTCTACTGCAGGCGGCGGGGCTGGCCGCGGCTGCCCCGGCATTCTTGGCCCAGGGCGGCTCCGTGCACGCGCAAGCGGCGGGCGCTCCGCTCCGGCTCGTGTGCTGGCCGATGATGAACGGCGCCGAATCGCAGTTCTTCTACCCCGGGGGTAGCGACGCTTCGGCGCTCAGCATGATCACCGAGCCGATGCGTAAGTACGCGAGCATTGCGACCTTCGTGCGCGGCCTCAAGATCGACGGCGCCGAAAATCACTTCGCGGTGCGCGCCACCTACAGCGGCGGCAGCGTGTCCAGCTACGACTCGCCGGACCCCGTGCTCAAGTCGGTGGACCAACTCTTGGCCGACAGCATCGCCGCCAAGTCGCCGACACCGCAAAAGTCCGTGCACCTCGGTGTCATCCCGGCGGACTCGATTCAGTATTACAAGCAAGGTCGCAACAAGTTCTTTTACGCGCCCGAGCCGGTGGACTACGAGGCCAACCCGGTCACCGCCTACGATCGCTTGTTCGGCTCGTCCGTGCCGACGCCCAAGCCGATGGGCGCCGACTACTCGAGCGACACGCTCGACATCGTCGACGGCGAGCTCAACGACCTCAGCGCGCGCGTGAGCGGCGCCACCAGTGAGGTCAACAAGCTGAAGCTTCATCAAGACGCCCTCAAGAGCCTGCGCACCTCGCTCTCGATGCCCACCACGACGACGCCGATCATCACCGGCCCGCTCGATTCGGTGGAGAAGATCCGCCCCAAGTTGCAGGGCAAGACGGGCGACGCCTACAAGTACTCCTACTTTTCGGACATGTTCGACGCGCAGGTGGACAACATGGCGCGCGTCCTCATCTCCGGCCTCAGCCGGGTCGTCACGCTGCAAGCTGGCAGCGCCGACAACGACCTGATTGTGCCGGTCGACGCCGGGTTCCCGCACCACGTCACCTCCCACGGCGACCAGAACACCTACTCGCGTTTGCAGAATTGGTACTGGGGTAAGATCAACCGCTTCCTCGCCGCGATCGACGTGGACGATCCGCTGGCGCCCGGCACCACGGTGCTCGACAATACCGTGGTCGTCATCATCGCCGAGTGCTTGCCGTACACGCACTCCAGCAACGGCGTGCCGGCCATGTTGATTGGCAAGCTCGGCGGAAAGATCCGCACCGGCGGCGTGATTGACGCCAAGGGCGCCAGCAACAAGACCTTGATGTCGACGGTCCTCAAAGCCTTCGACGTGGACGCCGATCACTTCGGTAGCACCACGATCACGGGGGTGCTGTCGTGAGCCGCTCGGCTTGGTTGGGCTTGTTTGCCGCGGCGGCTGTGGGCTGCACCGGCAACTTGATTGGCGACAAGCCAGACAGCAACGGCACCGGGCCTGGTGGCGATCCGAACAACACCGCCACGGCCGGCTCGGCCGGCACCGGTAACCAAACCACGACCGACCCGAATCAGCCGCCCACTGCGCAGGTCTCGTGCGACGGCGCCACGACCGAAACCGTCGGCCACCGTGCGCTGCGCCGCCTGACGAATAGCGAGCTCGAAGCCACCGTACGCGCCACCCTGGGTCTGGACACCACGCAGTGGCCGGGCGTGGACTTGCCCAGCGATACCGGCTCCGCCGACGGCTTTACCAACAATGTCGATAGCCTCACGGTGAGCCCCGACTACGCCAAGGGCACCTTCGACCAGGCGAAGAAGATCGCCACTACGGTTTCTGGTGATGCGGTGCTCTCCAAGCTCGTGTCGTGCTCCGCCCAGGGCGACGCGGCGTGCGCGGACACGTTCGTGAGCACGCTCGGCTCCAAGCTGTACCGCCGCCCGCTGACGGACGCCGAAAAGACCCGCTACAAGGCTCTCTACACCAAGATCAGCGGCAACAAAGAAGACTTTCACAGCTTTGCCTACTGGTCCACGATCGCCATGCTGCAGTCGCCGGCGCTCATCTACCGGAGCGAGGTGGGCGACGCCGACGGCGCCAAGTTCAAGCTCTCACAGTACGAGATCGCGAGCGAGCTCGCCTACACCTTCACGGGCGGCCCGCCTTCGGACGCGCTGCTCGGACTCGCGGCGTCGAATCAGCTCGGCACCGCCGACCAGATCGAAGCGGCCGCGCGAACCTTGGTGTTCGACGGCGTGAACGTGAAGGAAGCATTCAAGAACGTCGTCCTGCAGTTCACCGACCAGTGGCTGGGCCTCGCCGGCTTCTCGAACATCAAGAAAGACGCCGCGAAGTACCCGGAGTTCACGGCGGACGTGCAGGTTTCGATGGCGGAGGAGACGCGCCACTTCTTTTCGGCCGTCTTCTTCGACGACAAGGGCACGGCCGCGAGCCTGTTTACGGCGCCGTTCACCTTCGTCGACCAGACGCTGAGCAAGTACTACGGGTTCGGCAGCGCGCCAGACGGAACCTTCGTGCGGGTCACGCGGCCCGCGAGCTGGGGTCTGGGCTTGCTCGGCCAGGGCTCGCTGCTTTCGACGCAAGCCAACTCCCTCACGACCTCGCCCACGCGACGCGGTCACCTGGTGCGCACTCGCCTGCTCTGCGGCGTGGTGCCGCCGCCCCCGCCCGTGGTCGGGCAGATCCCGGCCCCCAGCGCGGCCCAAACCACACGCCAACGCTACGAAGAGCTGCACACCGCCAACGCCTCTTGCAAGGCTTGCCACGCCATGATGGACAATATCGGCTTCGCGCTCGAGCACCTGGACGCAGCCGGGCGCTACCGCGAAACCGAGAACAATTTTGCCATCAACGACGCGGGTATCGTCGCGGGTACCAGCTCTGGCGACTTGACGGTCGCCGGCGCAGGCGAGCTCGCGACCACGCTTTCCAAGCTGCCCGAGGTGAACGATTGCGTCTCCTCGTACATGGCGGCCTACGCGCTGGGGGTCAACCACGAGAGCGCGTCGTGCCTGGTCAAGGGCGCCGCCACGGAGCTGCGCGCCGGTGGCAGCCTGCTCGACTACTACGTGCACATCGCGCGCTCCGAGCACTTCCGCAGCCGCCAGTAAGACGGCTCAGAGCGCGGTTACGGTCACGTCGTCGAACTCGGCGCGGGCGTTGTCCGTGCCGATGGCGATGCGGCCGGTTTTTAGGTCGCTGTCGTGGGTAGTGAGCATCAGTACGTCGTCCACGTAGGCGCGGAGCTCGTCGCCCTGCACCTCGAAGCGCACCTTGAATTGCTTGCCCACTGCGGCGGCGAAGATCACCGGCGTGCCCAGCGTCGAGTTGATGTCGACCTTCTTGCGGATGGCGAGCTTGCCGTCGCCGCGGAGCGCCACGTAATAGTGATTCGCGGGGCTGTCGAAGCGCGCGTACACGCCAATCAGGTCGGCGGAGCTACTGCCACCGAACTCGAGCGCACGCACTTTGACTTCGACCGCGACGTCGGTCCAACTTAGATCGCCGATCACCGAGAAGAGCGATTGATCGAGCAGGTTCTTGACCTGATAAACCTTGCTGTTGTTGCTGGTGACCACGCCCCAATCGCCGGAAGTCGCAAACCAGCCGTCGTCGACGCCGTCCTCGAAGTCGTCGAACAGTAGAGGGCCGCCACTGTCGGCGCCGCCAGCGCCGCTCGCACCCGCCAGCGCGAGCGCGCCTGCTTCGCCGCCGTCGCCAGTTGCGCCCGTAGTACCGCCTCCGCCCGCAGCGACGCTACCGCCCGCGTCGCTGCCGGCGCTGCCGCCGCCACCCGTGCTGGCCAGGGTACCGCCGCTGCTATCGGCTCCTTTGCCAGCGTCACCGTTCTGCGTGGCGCCTTGCCCCGCTTGCCCGCCGTTCGGTAGCAGCTCGACGCGCTCGACGTCGTAGTTCGGAAACCCGCAGCCCATCGCGTTGCCGAGCGCGCCGCAACTTGCCACCAGCAGCGTGGCACGCACGCGCCGAGAGCTACGTGCGAGTCGGCGGGGCCACGCCAGGTGCATCTCCCCAGAATACACAGCGGCCCGAACGGCCGGCAAACCGCGCCGCAGATCGGGCCTGAAAAGGCTCAAGTCTATGGCGCCCCGACTGAACAGTTCCGCTCCTTGATGGATGCGTTTTGCGACTTCGAAAAATGATCACGAAATCGCAGCTTGCTAGTGCAGCTTTTGGCATTTTACCGGGGGCGCGCCGCCGAGAGTTGGAGTTAAGGTGCGCTCGCTGCGTCGTGCTGCGTGCGCGACGTTGGCCAACTTAGGAGACCAACAATGCGCTGGAGCAGTCTAGCTGGGACGTGTGTTTTGTTTGCTGCGTGTCACGCACTCGTGGCGTGTGGCGATGACGACGACAACATCGGTGGCGGCACGGCCGGTGGCGGCGCTGGTGGCACGTCTACCGCGGGCACGGGCGGCAAAGGCAGCGCCGGGAGTCAGAGCCAGGCCGGGAGTCAGAGCCAAGCCGGCACGGCGGGCTCGGGCGGCACGTTTGGCACGGCCGGCACGATGAACGACGGCGGCGCGTCCGAAGGCGGCGCCGGCACGGCCGGCACGGCCGGAAGCGGTGGCACGGGCGTGACGCCCGCCTGCACCGTCGACAACGATTGCGACGACTTCAACGGCTGCACCGACGACAAGTGCACCGACGGCGTGTGTGAGCACACCAACAACACCGCTACCTGCGACGACGGCAACGGCTGCACCGCTGACGACAAGTGCGCCTCCGGCAAATGCTCGGGCACCAACACGACCGACGCCTGCGACGACTTGAGCAGCTGTACCAGCGGCGACAAGTGCACCGATGGCGCCTGCGTCGGCACCAACGACGCCGTGATGTGCCCGGCTTGCGCCAGCGCCGACAACCTCATCCAAAACTGCGATTTTTCGATGGGCACGGACCACTACCAGCAGAGCTTCGACGACGGCTCGGCGGGTACGCAGCAGGTAGTGAACGGTCGCTTGGTGGTCGACATCACGGCTGGTGGCGCCAACCTGTGGAGCATTCAGCCTCGCCAGGAGGGCCTGAGCATCAAGCAGGGCATGAAGTACAAGCTGCACTTTTTGGCGGGTGCCAGCGTTGACCGCAAGATGTTCATCGCCATCACACAGAACCACGCGGGCTACGAGGTGTACTCCGACGACGGCTACACCATCGACTTGACCAAGCAGATGAAGCCGTTCGACTTCACCTTTACGGTGACGAAGGCGGACGACGCCAATATGAAGCTGGAGATCCGGCTTGGTACCGTCGACTGGAACGCGGCGGCCAATAGCGTGTACTTCGACGACTTCTCGCTAGTGCCGCTCAAGTGCGCCGATGCGGACTCGTGCGACGACGGCAACGTGTGCACGACCGATACCTGCGACGCGGACGGCATCTGCCACCACGCGAACAACACCGGAGACTGCGCGCCCGGCGACGTCGATACTGATCCATGCACCGACGACGTGTGCGACGCCGGCAAGTGCACGCATCCGGCCGGCGCCGACGCGGTGCCCTGCGCCGCCGATGCGGACGATTGCACCGTGGACGCCTGCCTGGACGGGACGTGCGAGCACACCTTCAGCAAGGACTTGTGCCCGGCTTGCACGCTGGACGTGCACTGCGACGACAAGGAGGCTTGCACCGACGACAAGTGCAATGGCGGCGTGTGCGAGAACACGCCCATTGCGGCCGCTTGTGACGACAACAACGCCTGCACCACGGGCGATGCCTGCGACGCTGGCAAGTGCGTACCTGGCACACCGAACACCGACGCCTGCGACGACGGCAACATCTGCACCATTCAAACCATGTGCGCCGCGAGCGCGTGCGGTGCGGGCCTGAATTTCTGCGACGATTGCACGGTGGAAGGCAACATCGTCACCAACTGCAACTTCGCGACCGACGCCACGGGGTGGCAAGACGGTTTCTTCAACGGTGCCGCCGGCACGCAGACGGTGGAAGACGGCATGCTAGCCGTCACCACCACGGTGGCGAGCGACGCGGCCTACAAGGTACAACCGCGCCAAGAGAACTTGGACCTGGTGAAGGGCACGACCTACATCGTTGCGTTCAAGGCCAAGGCCACCATCGCGCGCAACATGCAGGTGTCGCTCACGCAGATGGCCGACCCCTACGCGCAATACGCGGGCGTTCACGACATCGCGCTCACGACGGAGCTCAAGCAGTACACCTTCACGTTCACGATGGAGGCTGATCCGCCCGCGTCGCACGTGAAATTCGAGATGGACTTGGGCGGCGCCGCCAACAATCCCAGCACTCCCAACACCGTGTACGTCGACGACGTGACGATCAGGCCCACGCCCTGAACGGTAACTAGCGTGCAGAGCGGCGGACGCCAGACCTCACGGTTTGGCTCCGCCGCCCGTGTTTCGTGAGTTGTGTTTCGGCTGTGTAACGTGCCGGCAATGGGCTGGACTCGTAGCCGGTGGCATGCTTGACCGGTTTCGATGGTGACCCGCGACAAGTCGCTCGTTCAGGCTGTCGAGCTTTGGATTCCCCAGGGCGAGGTGATGGCGCTGGCCTCGGGGTGTTACCGTGGCCATCAAGATTTGGCCGCCGAGAGCCTGCGTACGGCCTTTCATTATGGCGAGGGGATGCCTGGGGCCGTGTGGGCCAACGGGCGCGCGCTCTTGTGGCGCGAGCAGGCGGCGCCGTTCGTTAGGCAAGAGCTGGCGGCGGCCGGGGTGGATGGCGCCGTGGGTTGTCCGCTCTTCGACGGCGATCGTCTGGTTGGGGTCGTCACGCTTTTGCTGAGTGGTCGCACCGAGGCGCCGGGCTGCATCGAGGTGTGGGAGGTGGCAGACGATCTCGACGTGCTCAAGCTAGGGCGCGGCTATTACGCGCACTGCGCCGAGCTCGAGCGATTCAGCCCGCACATTCAGTTTCAGCGCGGCACGGGCTTGCCGGGGCTGACCTGGCTCAGCGGTGAAACGCAGATCATGCAAGACGTGCGGCGCTCCAACGCCTTCATTCGCGCGGGCCTCGCGGAGCGCTCGGGCTTGAAGCACGGCGTCGGGCTGCCGATTTACCGCGCGCGGCGGCTGGTGCAGGTGATAGCGCTCTTGGCCGGCGAGCAGCACTCTTACGTGCACAGCGCGGAGCTCTATCACCCGCAAAAAGGTGAGCTCGGCGCCGCGATGCTGTTCGACTTCAGCGGCCGCGGCTCACAGCAGGGCGAATCCTCGGCGGATGCACCCGGGCGCCACGTAGCCCAGCAAGTCTTGTCGACGAAGCTACCGTCGCTGTCGCAGAGCAAGGTCCCAGCGGGTCACGAGATCACCTTGGCCTTTCCGATGCATGACCGGAAAGGCCTCAAGGAGATCTTGGTCCTGCGCTTCTGAGCCGGCCGCGCGACGACGCTTCAGTAGCCGAGCCCCACGTGAGTGCTGGTGTCGACGATGTAGCCGTCTTTCCAGACCATCTCGAGGAAGCCATGACGGCAGTTGGCCAGCTCCGGCATGTAGTGCGTGATCTTGTGCGTGGCGGTGTCGATGATGTCACCCGAGTCCCCGACGTAAACGTACTTGCCGTCGCGCGAGTGCATGAGCCAGCCGTCCTTGGCGCAGTCCCAGGCGCAGGGATTCTCGTCGCCGGGGCGAATGTCGTGCTCGAACGGGATTGCCGCGATGAGCTGGGGGTCGTCCGTCGCCGTATAGGCTTTGACCTGGTTGATGCAGGTGTCGAGCACGTACACTTCTTTGTTGTCGGGCGACAACGTCATGCCGTGGCTGGGCGCGATGTGGCACGGATCCCCGCCGAAGCTGACGCTCTTGATGATCTTACCCGTCGTGAGATCACCCACCGAGAAGCCGCGGTAGTTGCTCCAGGTGATGTAGGCGCGCGTTTCGCTGCCGTTGACCGTGAACGGCCGGACGCCCGCGGTGCCCGAGGGAGACGGCCCGACCTTCGTCACGTTCGGTAGCCCGATGACGTAGAGGTACGTGTCTTCGGTGCCGCCGTAGTAGCGGTGTCCGTTCTTGTAGATGGTGTCGTGCGGGTTCATGCCGCCCGGCTCGGTGCCGAGCTTGGCGCCGTCGGAAGCGCGGTAGTAGATCCAGTCGCGCACGTCGGTGAATTCGCCGGCCGGCACGTAGATGAGGGCGTTGCCGTACGAGGGTTGATCGACGCCGTGCTCGAGCTTCTTGTCGTAAACGAGCTTGCTCGTGTAGAGGTTCCAGGCGGCGAGGCTGCCGTTTTTCGTGACGTTGCCGAAGGAATTCGGTCCCGCGCCACCGTGCGTGAAGTAGATGTTGCCCGTCGCGGGATCAGCATCGATGCCGCGAATGCCGTCGGTGATGGGCAAGCCCGTCCACTTGCCGACCTGCTCCCAAGTTCCGGTCTGGAACGCGAACAGCGTGCCGTCCGCGCGCGTCACGTAAAAGATAGCGCCGTTGTAGCTCAGACCCGAGGGAGCGCCGCCCATGCCTGCCGTTCCGGCTTGCCCTCCACCCGCGCTGCCTGCGCCGCCTCCGTTGCCTCCGCTCGAGCCGCCCGCACCGCCACCAGACTGGCCGGCCGTCGCGCTGCCAGAAGCGCCGACGGTGTTCGTTCCTGCCGCGCTGGCACTACCTCCGCTCGTGGAGATGCCGCCCGATCCAGCCTCGCTAGAAGTGCCTGCGGTACCCGATGAAGAGCCAGCTGAGCCGCCGCCCTGCCCGCCTTCGCCCGTTGAGCTGCACGCGGCGATCAACGCCAGACCGCCATAAATGAGAGCGCTCTTGCTCCCGACGAACCACTTCGTTGTCATCACTCGAGACCTTTCATCGACGTTTCGTTGCCCCCGAATCGAGCGGTGCGTGCGACGCACCGGGCAGTTCGTCGTGGCGCTGAGTGTCCGCTCGACTCACGGGGATCTAGTTGGTCTCGAATGGTATTTCAGGACGTTGGCCTTCGATCTCGTCGAAGAATTTCCAGAACTAATTCCTGACTACGATTAAATGTGGAGATGGCAGCCGCACGGCTCGTCTCGAAACACGAATTGACACTCCGCCCTTGACACCTGCGTCCGTAGGCAAGTGTTGCAGACCCACCGCTCCGATTTTGTCAAGCCCCTGGTGGATCCGTCGTCAGCAACAGTTGCCAGCGTGGCTGTCGCGATTTGGAAAAATCGCGCGGCGCCGCGAAGATATCCTGGACGGATCGAGCGCGTGGCGCCGGCTAATCCATCGTGCGCAGCTTGCAATCGGCAGCAGTTTGGATGGCTCTCGGTCTCGTGGCCTGTGCTCCCGGCGCGGGTGGTGGCGAAAACAGCGGCGCCGCCGGCAGCGCGAACAGCGCGGCGGGCAGCGAAGCCAGCGCGGGCACCGCAGCGCTGGTCGGTGGCGCCGCGGCGAACGCGGGGCAAGGCGGCTCGGCTCCGAGCGCGGGCGGTTCGATGGGCGGCAGCGGCGGCGCGAGCTCGAGCGGCGGTAGCGCCGGCGAGGTGGCATCTGGCAACGGTGGCCAAGCCTCCGGCACGCCGATGTTTCCCCCGCTCATTCTCGACTGCGATGTCCCGGCTGCGCACCAGCACGCCGATCGCGCGCTCGAGATCATGCTGCTCGATTTCTGGAGCGGCACCGACCAGTACCTGCACGCCATCACCCCCAGCGACGGCAAGCTCACCGGTTATTGGACGTATGCGCAAGCCTTCGACGCTTTGCTGGACGGCGTGGAGCGCACCGGCAGCTCGAAGTACCTGGGACTCTTGAGCGCGCTTTACGCAGGTCGCGGCGCGCGTGGCTGGCTCGTTGACTACTACGACGACGAAGCATGGATGACGATGGCGCTGCTGCGCGCCTTCGACCTCACCGGAGACAGGCGCTACCTCGATACCGCCGAGACCATCTTCAAAGACATCATGACGGCGTGGGATACGACCTGTTGCGGCGATCACAAGGGCGGCATCTGGTGGGACCACCAGCACAGCTCCAAAGCTACCGCTTCGAACGGTGGCCCTGCGATCGCCGGTGTGCGGCTCGCCGCGCGCACCAAGAGCTCCGCCTACCTCGACTTCGCCAAGCAGGTTTACGGGTTTTGGATGACCGATATGGTCAACCAACAAACCTGGGCCATCTACGATCACCTGAGTCCGGACGGCACGCGCAATCCCGGCGCGCTCACCTACAACCACGGCTTGATGATCGGCGCTGGTCTCGAGCTGAGCGAGGCGACCGGTGAGGCTCACTACCTGAACGAGTCCCATCAGTTCGCGGCGTACATGATGGCGCACGGGGTCAAGACTTCGAGCCTCGGCCCAGTGCTCAACGACTTTGGCAACAACTGTGAAGGCGATTGCGCCGCCTGGAAGGGCATTGGCTACCGCTACTTGGCGTTGCTGTTCCGCAAAGACCCGACCCATACCGACTACGCCACGTTCTTGAAGAACAACGCCACGGCGGTGTGGACGCTGGCACGCGACCCCGCGACAGATCTCTTCTCATCGAGCTGGGCTGGGCCCGCGCAGACAGGTGGGGGCATCGAAAAGCAAGGCTCGGCCGCGATGGCGCTCAACCTTTACGCGCTGCTTTGCGGCTCCGATCCGCGAGCCAGCTTTGCCGCGCCCGGCGTTTACGAGGCAGAAGAAGCCGCCATCGACCACGTATCGCTCGAAGCCAAGTACCAAGGCTTTAGTGGATTCGGTTACGTGGCCGCCTTTGCGAAAGACAAGCAAGGCATCGCTTTCGAAGTCACGGTCGCCAAAGCAGGGAGCTACCAACTCGAGTGGCGCTACGCTGCAGGGGCGGGCGCTGCGGTGCGCAGCGTGCTCGTCGCAAGCCAGGTGCTGACGCCGAGCCAAGCTTTCGCGGCCACGGCGGATTGGAATACGTGGTCGAGCGCCAGCGCGACCGTACGATTGCCAGAAGGCGCGAGCCTGATCGAGTTGCGCTTCGACGCCAGCAAGGGCAGCAGCGGCGCGCTCAACGTCGATCGCGTGACTTTGACGCCCCAGTAGCCTGCGGCTTTACGGCGACTTGTAACCGCGCCACAGCCAGCGCAAAGCGTCCGGGAAGTCGGCCATGGCGGCCTTGGGCGGGTAATGCTGGTCCTGCCCCGGGCGGTAGCGGTAGTGGTACTTCTGCTCTGCGAAGATCATCGCAGCCTTGTCGTTGGCGGCTTTGAATCCGTTGAGATCCATGGTGCCCGACAGGTGGTAGATGCGCAGTGGCTTGGGCATCTGATCCATCGTGAACTGGTCCGGGAACTTGCCGCCCTTGTTCGGAAAGCTCGGGCTCGCGGTGAGCAGCTTGTGCCAACGATCCGGGTGGTAGTAGCCCGCGATGATCGAGGCGATGCCGCCGGAGCTGTGACCGGCCATCGCCCAGCCGTCCGGGTCGGTCACGATGTTGTACTTGTTCAAGATCTCGGTCGGCAGAAATTCTTCGCGGAGGAACTTGCCGTACTGATCGTTGGGCGTATCGTATTGCGTGCTGCGCCCGCCGTCGCCGCCACCCACCTGGTGACCGTCGTTGGTGCCGGGAAAGATGAAGACGGCGATGGTCGTCGGCATCGAGCCTTCGAACATCAGATTGTCGAAGACCATCGGCGCGTTGAAGCGTGAGTCGGTGAGAGCGTTGATGCCCGCGTACAGGTAGCCGTCGTTGAAGATCATCAAGGCGGCGGCGTGGTCCGGCTTGTATTGAGCAGGGACGTAGACGTAGTACGTGAACTTCCACTGGCTCCAGCCCGTGTAGGTGCCGGTCTGCGTGTGGATGAACGGCCCCGAGACCATGCCCTTCGGCGCCCCCTGAGCCAGCACCTGCGATTCGGGAGCGAGGTTGTAGGGCGGCGGTTGGTCGAAGGTGCCGTCACCATCGGTGCCCGGGTCGGCTTGCGTGCCCATGGTGAGGCTCGAGCCGCCGTTGCCGCCCGCCCCGCCGCTTGCACCGCCGGTGCCTGCGGTGCCGCTGGTGCCGCCGACTTGCGCGAAATTTCCGCCTTCGCCGCCGCTGCCCGCGGTTGCGGAGCCGCCGGCTGCGCTACCGGCCGAGCTGCCTGCGGTTCCGGTTCCAGAAATGCCGGCGGTCGTGCTCTGCCCGCCCGCGCTCGTACCCCCCGTGACGCCGGGCGTCGTGGCATCGGGCTGTGAGGAACAAGCAGCGACCGCGGCGGCCGCGAACACCAAACACAGACGCGCTTTCACTTCGGACTGAAGTAGCCACGCGTCGTCAAAACCATCACGTTTCTGTCAAAAGCGGTTCTTTTCGGCCTTAACGGAGCGCGCGATATTGCGTACCGCCCCGGTCTCATCGAAGCTCCGCGCGTGTCAGCCGAAATGTACGAGATGGTGCGCACCCGCTACCTGGTAGCTATCTTCGGCCTCGCCCTGGGGTTCGTAGCCTGCGCGTCCGGAGCTGGCGGCGGCCGCACGAGTGACGAGTGCGCGGATGCGTGCGCCAAAATCGACGCCGCCGATTGCGGCGATATCGGCGATTCGTGCGTTGCCTCGTGCGTGCATGGTCCGTCGACATCGGGCGATGAGTGCAAGAGCGAGCTGTTGAGCTATGCCGATTGCTTCTGGAGCGCGGAAGCGTACGTGTGCGACGACCAGCTCGGCACCATTGCGAGCACGTGCGCCGAGCCGCTGAACGCGCTCACCACCTGCCGCAGCGGCGACTCCGGTGCGGGGGGTGCCGCAGGTGCCGGTGGCGCTGCCGCTGATGAGGCGGGCGGTGCAGGCGGCGTACCGAATCCTGATGTCGAGGCGCCGAGCGGCGCCGGTGGCGCTTAGGGGCAGGGGTTGACGCCGGCGATCGTGATGCCGCGAGCGATCAGCGCGTCGACGTTGACCTTCTCGTTCGCACACACGAGCGGCGCGTACGAGAGATCGATGCTGTCACCGTTCGACAAGCCTTGATTGTCGACCAGCGGTTTGACGGTCGTGGCCGCGATCCCGAACAAGCCCAGCTCGTGGAGGCCGGTCAGGTTCTGCAGCGGCAAGAGATCGGCAATGGGGTTTTCGTCCAGGTAGAGGTGCGAGAGCTCGGTCAAAGTGGCCAGCGGCGAGGCGCTATCCATGCCCATGTCGAGCAGATCGAGGTAGGTCAAGTTGCCCAGATTGGCGAGGTCTTCTTGATGCTCGATGGGCACGTAAGCCAGCTCCAGGTGGCGCAGCTGGGTCAGTGTTTTGATCAGGCTCACGTCGCCGGTGGTGTAGCGCAGCGCGAGACTACTGATGTTGCTCAGCGCGGATAGTGAAGCTGGCTTGCCGAGAGTGCCCGCGTTGATTTCTAGATTCTGCAAGCTGGGCAGCTGCCCGAGCGGTGTGAGGTCCGGCACCAGCGCGTAGTAGTTGAGCTGCAGATCGCTGAGCTTGGTGAGGTAGACGAGCGGGCTCAAATCATCGACCGGGTTTTCACTCAGGTTCAGCGTCTTCAGGTTGTTGAGGTAGGCGAGCGGGGCGATGTTCTGGATTTGGTTGGTGCCCTCACCCCCGCTGAAGTTGGCCGACACCAGGTTGGTGAAGCACTCGATGCCGCTCAGATCGGTAATGCCGTAGGCAACCGCGTCGAGGTCGGTCAACGACGCGACGTCGGCTGGCGTGATCGTACCGACCTTGTCGAGCGCGTCGCGAATCGCGCTTTCGAGGTTCGAGTCGTTGAACGTGATGGTGCCGCAGTCGACGACCGGCAACGGCGGCAGCGCAGGCGGCTCGCCGCCAGCTCCGCCATCGCCAAAGCCGCCAACGCCTCCGCTCGTTTGGCTCGGTGTTCCGCCGGCGCCGCCCAGGGCTTCGTTCGGCATGCCGCCGCTATTCGGCGCCTCGCCTCCGCTGCCGGCCAGCGGCGTGAGCTCGCCGCCGCCGCTGGCGTTCATGGTCGCGCCCGCCGCGCCACCGGCGCCGCCGTCGTCCTGACGCGCCGTCTTCTTGTCCGAGCCGCTGCCGCACGCTGCCGCCAGCGTGCTTGCTGCCAAGATCCCGAGCAGACCGTAAGCCCAATGAGCGGAGCGCATCGCTCCGCCGTGTATCAAAGCTCCGGCGGTGAGTACAAGCGCCGCGTGGCGCTTTGCGGCGCTACTTCTTGGTGAACGCGAACCAGTCCAGGTTCATGGCCGCGGCGACGGACGTGATTTGCAGCACGTATTTACCGGGCTGGAGCGTGATTTCGCCCAGGTTATCGTGCGTCGCCCACACATGGTACGCCTCGTGGCCGCACATGTCGGTACTGGGGAGCGTGAGGGCGTCGGTCTTCACGGCGTCGGTGAAGGTGAATTGCATTTTCGTGTTGCCGGCGACGCCTTCGTGACCGGAGATCACGTAGGTGGCGGCTTCGGTCACGTTGACGGTGTACTTGTACCAATTGCCTGCGCCGATGTAGCCCAGGTAAATCTCACCGGCGGGCTCGTTGCCGCAGCCGGGTAGAGCCAAGTCGGTCGGGCTACCTTGCTGCTGCGTGCACTGGAGCTTGAGCGCGTCGTTGCGGGTGAAGCCGCATTTGTTGAAGGCACCGCCCGCGTCGGCCTGGTAAGCGACACCTGCGCCGCCCAAGTCGTACTTCTCGATTTCGATCTTGCCAGGAATCGTTTGCGGCGTGCCGCCGAAAGGCGTGCCGGTATAGCCCTGCGGAATCATGTTCGGCAGGTTTCCGGGATCGACCGGCGTCGTGCCGCCACTGCCGCCGTTACCAGCGGAGCCCCCCGTGGTACCGCCACTGCCGCTGCTGCCAGCGGAGCCTGCCGTCGCGGTGCCGCCTGAGCCTGAGCCCGCGCCGCCCGTCGTGCCGGCGCCGCCGCCGGTTGTCGCTGTCGTTCCGCCGGCGCCCGCGCTGCTCGAGCCGCCGCTCACGCTGCCCGCGGCGCTACCGCCGACGCTTGCCGTACCGCCCGAACCCGCAGCGCTCTGGCTACCGCCCTGACCGGCGCCGCCCTGAACGGGATTTTCGGGATCCGACGAGCACGCGAGAGCGGTAGCGGACGCGAGCAGAAAGAAAGCGAGGGTCTTCACGTTCGCTGTGATGTCCGGGGTCGCGGCTCACAGTGACTCGAGGAACTTGAGCAGCGCGTTTTTATCGTCAGAAGAGAGCGCCGTGTAGGCGTCTCGCGACTTTTGACCCTCGCCGCCGTGCCACAGAATCGCTTCTTCAATCGTGCGGGCGCGCCCGTCGTGCAGGTAGTCGTGATGCGGAGTGCAAGTCTGGTGCTGGATTTGCCCCTCGACGCCACCCGTGACGCACGCCGAGAGCCCGAGGCCCCAGAGCGGCGTGGTGCGCCACTCCGCGCCGGTGGCTTCGTGCTCGCCCAAGTTGTCGGCGAGACCTTCGCCCATGTCGTGGACCAGCAAGTCCGTGTACGGGTGAATCGTCTGATCGCGGAGCTCGGCCAGCGCGGCGAACTTGCTGGTGTGCAGCTCGCTCACGTGACACGCGGCGCAACCGAGATCGCCGAATACCTTTTCGCCGGCCGCCACCACCGGATCGTCGAAGCCGCGTTGCGCGCGCACGCCCAGCAAAGACACGTACTTGATCAGGTGATTCAGGTGCTCGTCGGGCAGCTCCATGCCCTTGTCGTTGCCGCAGTTCTGCTCGGCGGAGCCACAATCGGGCTTGGGCAGCACGCTCGTCATCACGCCCATGTCGGTGTTGAGCGCGCCGGAGATTTGGTGCCTGAGGCTGGTAGCACCTGCCTTCCAACCGAAACGGCCCAGGCGCTTGTCACCGGTGACCGGATCCAGGTTCACGTTCGCCTTGCCCGAAATGCCGTCGCCGTTCACGTCGTTCACGTCTTCGAGCGCCAGAATGTCGGCTTCCGGCACGGCTTCGAGCAAGCCCAGGCCGACCAGCTGCGGCGCGATGCGCGCCGAGAACAGCGCCGGCTTCGTGCCCGCGAAGGCGTACTGCGGCGAGCGCAGGCCGTCTTTCTCGACCCACTGCGCGATCGAGACTTTGCCTTCACCCTGGGAGCCGCCCGTGCCCTGCGGTTGCAGCACCGAGCCGATCATCGGATCGGGCTTGCCGTCGGCGCCCGCCACCTTGAACACCCACTTGTCGAGCGGCACGCCGATGTCGGCCACCTTGGCGCGGCCGTTCTTGTGGTGGCAATTGTCGCAAGAGCTGTTCACGTAGTTGGGGCCGACCAGGCCCGCGATCTCGGTGAACGGCTCGTTCTCGTCGCTCTCGTCGTGGTGCCCGTCGAGCATGTCGGTGTGGTGCACACGCCGGCCGAGCACGAAGTTTTGTCCGTTGTAGTCCGAGAGATTCGTCGCCATCTGCAAGAAGTGATTCTCGGGCTCGTCCGAGTACTGGTACGGCAACGTGGTGCGCCCGCCGAGCCAGAATTTTTCGGGGATGGGGTGCGAGTTCTCGCGCTCGGAATTTTGATCTTCCCAGGTACCGGTAGTGTGCCAAGGCACCATGCCGCCGGTGCCCACCGCATACAGAAAGACGGTGCCGTAGTAGTTGTCGCGCCCGATCGGCGGGTTGGGCATCGAGAAATCCAGGAACTGACTGGCCTCGATTTCCATGTACTGACCGACCGCGAGCGGCTGCTCTTTGCCGTCGAGCCCGATCGAGGTCTCGATCGTGTACGTGTACTTCCACTGTACGCCGTCACCCGTGCGGTTGTGCTCGGCGTCGTACGTGCCCGGACCCTCTTGCTTGAAGCGCGGCGCGTAGTTGCCGTAGTACTGCGCCACGCTGCCACGTCCCGAATACCAAGCGCGGAACTCGGGCAGCTTGTCGAGCTTCCACTCGCTGACCCAAGACACGTCAATCGTGCTGCCGCCCTTGGCGACGTGGTCCTTGAGGATGTAGCGCGCGGTGCGGTCCACCCAATAGTGCGGCAAGTAGTGGTCGTAGCTCTGGAAGTTCTCTTCGCGTGCGTGGCGGTCGCGGCCGCGATCGGCCCAGCGTGTGACGATGGCGTCGGCGGTCTCGTAGTGCACTTCGGGCTCGAGCACGGTCTTGTCGTCGAACAGCGGCACGATGCCGCCGACGCCGGGGCTCGCGCTGTGGCCGCCCGCGACGGGCATGTTGCCGCCCATGGCCATGCCGCCGCTGGCGGCGCCGCCCATCGCGCTGGCCCCGGTGCCGGTGCCGCTACCGCCCGTCGCCGCCGGGCTGCCGCCGCTGCCGGCCGTGGTGGTCGAGCTGTTGCCCGCGCTGGCGCTGGGATTCGATGTCGCTGGATCTCCGCCGCTGCCGCAGGCAGCGAGCTGGAACGACAAGCCAAGGATGGCGGCGATGGTCGAGGTGTTGGAGAGCTGGGGCATGGCCGTCCCTGTCGTGAGGGCGTTCGGCCATTTCGTTTTGAAAATCGTAAGTTTCGGTGCCGCTGCCAGGTTCTGGCAAAGCTAGAACGCACGGCTCGAGCGGCTCTGCTACTTCTGTAGAGATGCTCGCTACCGCGATTGCCTCATTTTTCGGGCTCGCGGTCTTTTCCAAATCAAAAGACGACGGGGCCCTCACTCAAGGGGCAGTGCTAGCGCCTGCCGATAGCTCGCTCACGGGCTCGGGGGGACCCATCGAGCTTCCGGACTTTGCCTCCCTCTACGATGCTCATTTTGCATTCGTTTGGCGCTTGGCCGCCAACTCGCGCGTGCCTTCTTCCTACCTCGACGACGTCGTGCAAGAGACCTTTCTCGTCATCCACCGCAAGCTGCCGACGTTCGAAGGTCGCTCGTCGCTGCGCACGTGGATCGCGTCCATCACGCGTAACACGGCGCTCGAGTTCATGCGGCGCAAGCGCCACAAGTTGCTCGGCACGGAGGTCGATCCGGACTCTGCGGCGTCGGCCACCCTCACACCTGCCGAGCAGCTCGAGGCCGTCACTGCCGCACAGCTGCTCGATCGCTTTTTGGACGAGCTACCCGAAGAGCAGCGCGACGTCTTCATTCTGGCCGAGGTCGAGCAAATGACCGCCAACGAGATCGGCGCGGTGCTCGACGTGAATCCCAACACCGTGCGCACGCGGCTGGCAGCCGCGCGCAAGAGCGTGCAGGCGAGCCTCGCGCGCCATCGCGCCAAGGAGCGCTGGAAAGAGCCATGAGCGACGACCTGAATCCCGACGCTCGACAGCTGGTCGATCTCGCGCGGCAGGCACGCACGCCCGGGTCCGAAGACAAGCACCGCATCGCCGAGCGCTTGGCGGTGCCGCTTGCTGCGGGCGTGGCCGTCGGCGGAGCAACCGCCGCCGCCAAGGCTGCTGGAGCCCAATCACTCGGAGCCGCGCTGCTCAGCAGTTGGGGCGTCAAGATCGCGGCGCTCGTAGTGGTCGGAGCGACGGCTACGGCGCTGGTCGTGAGCCATGGCTCGTCGAGCTCCGGCTCGCACGGCACGACGCCCGCTTCCGTGAGCGCGCCAGCTCCAGCGCTGCCAGTCGTGCCGCCGCCACAAGTAGAGCCTGCGCCAGTAAGCCCCGAAGCTCTGCCCGAGCGAGCGGTCGAGCCCCTCCTGCCGCAGAAGTCCGGAGGCGCGCTGGCGCCGCACGCGCCCAGAGCCGACGAGCTGATGGAAGAGGCAGCGCTCCTGCACCAGGCGCAATCTGCATGGCGAGCCGGCCAAAGCGCCGAGGCATTGAAGCTGGCCAACCAGCATGCGCAGCGATTTCCGCGCTCGCAGCTCGCCAACGAGCGCGACGTGCTGCGTGTGCTCTCCCTGTGCAAGCTCGGCCAAAAAACAGCCGCTAAACAGGTTGGCGCACGCCTGCTCAAGAGCGCCAAGGGCTCGCCCTGGTACCAGTCGGTTGCCGACAGCTGCGCAGCCGAATAGCGCGCATTGGTGGCGGTGTGGGCCGGCATGCTAGATTGCACGCCACCCAAGTGCCGCTCACGCTGGACTTCACGTGGACCGCACCCGACACGTGCCCCACGCAGGCAGAGGTGGTCGAGCAGCTCAGCAGAGCCGTCGATGCGGACGAGAAAGAGCTGCCGCCGCTCGTGGCGCGCGCGACTGTCTCGCGCGACGCAGGCGGTTGGCATTTGGAGCTTGCGACCGAGATGGATGGCCGCAACGGCACGCGCCAGCTCGAAGCCGAAAGCTGCGAAGGCTTGGCCCGCGCAGCGACCTTGGTGCTCGCGCTCACCCTCGGCGAAGGTCTCGCGCGCCGCCAGGCCGAGGCGGAGGCGGCGCGGACCAAGCCGCCTCCGCCAGCACCGCCTCCGCCGGCACCGCCTCCGCCACCAGCCAAGCCCGAGCCGCCGGCCCGCGCGACGCGGATCCTGAGCTGGAACGCGGGCGTTGGCGCGGACGCGCTCGGTGAGTGGGGACCGGCGTTTTCGCTGGGCTTTGCGTATCAGCCGACCTGGATCGAAATCGGGCTCGCTGCGCGCGTCTCTTTACCGCGTTCGAGCGCGCTGCCGGGCGGCGCCGGAGACGTGCGCAGCATGAGCATGGGTGCCGCGCTCGATGCGTGCGTTGCGCCCACGCTCGGGTCATTTCAATGGCGCGGGTGTCTGCAAGGCGGGCTCGATTGGTTGTTCGCCCAAGGGCAAGGCACCGAACGGGATCGAAAGGCTGCGATCCCGCTCTATTCGCTCGGACCGCGCGTCGGTGTGCGTTGGCACTTGAGCGAGCACGCATTCGTTGGCCTGGCCGGCGGCGCCAGCTGGTTCGTGAAGCGGCCGGAGCTGGTGGTCGAGGGCTCATCGGAGCGCCGGCACATCGAGCCGTTCGCGCTCGGTGCCGAGCTAGGCGGAGGTGTGCGGTGGTGAGCCGACTCGCGTTGCTGTTCGGGTTGGGGTCGTTGGTCCTCGGCTGTACCGACGATACTTACGTGATCGGAGCCGTTTGCGGTGCGGTTGGTACTTGCCCGAGTGCTGGCGCGGGCGGCGGCGGCGGCGGTAGCGGCGGCGTACCGGGCGGTAGCGCCGGTGCGGCAGGGCAAGCGGGTGCACCCCAGGGCGGTTTCACCCTGGATTTGACGGGCTCCGGCGTCGAGCGGCTGCCGCAAGAATTGCTGGGCGCGACCGCCGCTCACTTGCTCATCTCGAGCGACATCGAAGCGACGACCTGGCCGGCGCGCATCGGCGATGGCTTCGACGTTGTCAAGAATGCCGCGCTCGCTCCCGTCGTACCCTGGCCCTTTGCCGATCGTGGCAGCGCGCTGAGCCACGCGGGCGCGGTAGCCTTCACGACTTCCAGCGAGTGGGCCGACGCTAGCGACGGCGCGCTGGCGATCGAAGCGGTGTTTCGCGGGGAGCCCGGCGGCGTATTGCTCTCGCAGCGCGACGCTGCGGCAGGGCTCGACCTCGCGCTGAACGCCGACGGGCAGCTCATCGCGTCGCTCTCGTCCGGTACGGCTTCGCTCAGCGTGAGCTCGCAGAAGTTGGTGCCTGACGCCTGGCATCATTGCCTGCTGTTCTTCGACTCCGCCGAGGGGGCCCAGATCATCTGCAATGGCCAGGCTGGTGACGCAGTGACCGTGCCTGCCGGGTTCGCGCTCGGACCCATAGCCGCTCCGGCCACCCTCGGCAGCAGCGCCAGCGCAGAGTTGTACTGGGCGGAGCTGGCGAGCTGGCATGCCGGCACTTGGGGTGCTCGCGGAGCCTGGGGTGACGCGGCTCGTGAACGCTTCGCGCGGCTAGTCGGCACTTATGCCGACGGCGCGAACGAGCCTCTGCCACTCTCGGAAATGCGCGCCAGCGGCGCGTACATCGACATGAGCCCCGTCGATCAGCCGGAGCTGCGACGACTTCACCCGGTCGGCGAACACTGGCCGCGCGTCGTCTGCCGTCCGGCAGGAGTCGAACCGCGTCTGTGCGGGCTCTTGGTCGAAGGCTCGAGCTCGCGGCAAATCGCGGCAGAGCTCTTCACGCTCGACAAGTGGAATCAGGCCGAGCTCAGCGTGGCGGGTGCCCGTGGTAATGGCGCCAGCGGCGCGCCGAGCTTGTTCACGCTGGTCCCGAGCGCCACGAACGGCGCGCACACGCTGTCGTTCGATCTCACTTTTGCAGACGGTCCAGCGACGTTGTCGCTGTTCGCGCGTCCGCTCGGCGGCAAGCTGTTGCGCCTCGACGTGCCGGGCGTCGCCAGCGCCACCTTCGACGTCGCGCGAGCGGCGGTGGTGGACTCGAGCGGTACGCGAGTCGTCAGCGCAGAAGCGTGGGGCGACGGCCTCGTGCGCATCAGCTACTCTTTCGACATTGCTCCGGGGCCAGGCAGCTTGCAGCTCACACTCTTGGCAGACGATGGCAGCGCCGCGTTCGCGGGCAACGGCGACGCAAGCTCTCTGCAAGCGGGCGACGTCGAGCTGCGCTTTCGCCAATTCTCGACGCCGCTGCCGATGCTGGCGCCGATTCAAGCCGCAGATTTGCTGGTATTCCCCGCCGGAAAGGGCAATTTCCCTGCTGGCGGGAGCTTCAGCATCGATGCCGATTTTTGGCTACCAGCTGCGCCGCTCGTCGTCGACGCCGCGATCGTCAACGCCAACTTTGCCACCCAGTACGAGCAGCAAATCAACCTGTTCGTCACCGCCCCGCAGAGCAATGTACGGTTCGGTAGCTTGCTCGGCAAAGCGGCGCCGTGGACCGTGACTGACGCGGCGCTGGTCACCGATGGTGAGCCGCATCAGGTGCGGGCAACCGTCGCGGCCGGCAAAGCCACGCTAGTGGTCGACGGTGCCACGACCGAGCGAGACGCCATGCCCTACGACACCTCGATGCTCGACCGCATCGAAGTCGGCGCCTCCAAGAACAGCAGCGGTGCGCTCACCGGCATCTTGCGCCACGTCAGCATCGCTGCGCCTTAGTGGTGTGGACGTTCGAGCTGGTGGTCGGCACCCGCGATCTCGCCGGTTGTGAGGTCCTCGTTGCGCAGCTGACGCCGTCACCGGGTTGTGGGGCTGAACAACCTCACGGAGGGAAAGGGACGAAATGGCTATTTCACGCCTACTGGGCAGCTTTGTCTTGATCACGGGAGCGCTCGCGGCAGCCGCGGGTTGCGAGAGCGCAGCGGCACCTGATCAGCAGGTCAGCATCGGCGCCGAAGACACGGGCACGATCACGCTCGATTTAGCGAAAGCTCCGTCGGACGCCGCGTGCCTGCGTCTCACGGTCAAGGGCGCCACGGTTGCCGTGCGCTCCTTCACCCTCACCACACCGACGCTTCCGCTCACCGCAAGCGGCTTGCCGCTCGGCGACGTCGTCGTCACGGGTGAAGCGTTCGGCACCGCCTGCTCGCAGATCACGACCGAGAGCGTGGCCACGTACGTGAGCGACGCCACTTCGGCCACGCTGCTCGACGGCCAGACGGCGTCGATCGCACTCGTGCTACACAAGGCCGGCAGCGCCAACATTTCCGTCGACTTTCCCAACGCCGGCCAATGCGACGGCTCACCCGGGCAATGGGACGGTTGTCGCGGCACCGGTTGCTGGGTCTGCTCCGAGAAGCTCGCCGAGTTCCCGCGCTACATCCAAAACCATCCGAACTGCGTGAAGAACGACACCTGCGCGGGGCAGTTCTTCACCTGCAACGCCGCCTGCCCAGCGCCGACTGACGCTGATCGCGACGTCCAGGCTTGCATGGGCACGCCGGGCAATTGGAGCGGCTGTCGCGGCACGGGCTGCTTCGTTTGCTCGGAGAAGACCAAAGACTACCCGCTCTATTTCCAGAACCACCCAGCCTGCGTGAAGAACGACACCTGCGCCGGCGAATTCTTCACGTGCAACGCCAATTGCCCGGCGCCGACCGACGCGGACAAAGGCGCGCTCAAGCAGTACATCGAGGCCGAGAGCGGCACGCTGCAGGCTCCGCTCGTTGCCGTGAGCGACGCCGCTGCATCTGGCGCCAAGTACATTTGGAGCGGCACATCCAGTACTACGGGCAACACGCCGCCGACGACCGGTCACGCCTCTTACTCGTTCAGCGTGCCGGCGTTGCCGAACGTGTCCACGCAAACTCTCAAGGTCTTTGGCCGCTTCAACGTCGGCCCAGGCGCGGGCAGTGACGACTCGTTGTTCGTGCGCATCGACGGCGGCGCCTGGACGGTCTGGAACGACATCGCCAGTCGCATGACGCCAGGCAGCTACGCTTGGGACAGCGCCCACGACTTCAACGCCGCCAACGCCGAAAAGAGCTGGCCCATCGCGGCCGGCAGCCACACTCTCGAGATCGCTTATCGCGAAGACGGTTTGAAGATGGACCAGTTCTTCGTGACCACCGATTCCGCCGCGAAGCCCTGATAGCTGGCTCGTTGCGCGGCATCGCGCTCACGCCCCCTTCTCGCTCCGGCGTGGAGGGGGCGTTTCCTTTCCCGGGGATTCTCTTCGGCCGCGGGCGGTCTTGGCTACTCGAGGCTCTCGCGCTTGCGGGCTCGACTCGACGAGCAGGCGCAACGCTGAGCCCAGCCGAGTCAGTGCCCGAGAGTCAGGGCGCGCCAGGCCAGACCGACGCGCACGATGCCCGCCGCGAGCAGCAGCGCCACGCCGCTGACGAGCCACAGCATCATCAAGCGCCGAAATCCCGGTTGCGCGCTGGTCAGCAGACGACGTCGCCAGCCTACCGCGATGGCGATCACGAACGAAGCAGCTGGTACCAAGAGGTTCCAGCCCTGCCAGGTGGCGCCCACCGCGGTCACATCGGGCCGGCCCAAAAAGCGCACCAGAAAGTCATCGATCAGGTGCATGCCGAGCACGAGGCCCCCGTAGCTCACGATGCCGGCCACCACGGCCGCTCGCACCGAAACGAGCAGCGACAACACGCGCGAGCTGCTCTCCCAGATGCGCTTGCGCACATGGAAGAACCACAGCAAGGCCGGTGTGAGCGCGGTGCCGGCGATACCGAGAGCCAGCAGCCTTAGCTCGAACTGGCTAAAAATGTGCCCCGTGGCGAGCTCGAGCCCGCTCACCGCGACCATCGCGGCGCAGGCCAATAGCACCACGGCCGCCAGCAGCGAGAGCACGAGGCGCGGCCTCGCCGACTGAATGTCTGCATCCGAATCGGCGGCAGACGCCAAACGTTTGCTGCTCGGGGTCGGGGCGGCCAGCGGCGCTGGTTGCAGCGACTCGCGCGAGACATGCGCGGCCGGCAGCGCGTCGAGCGCTTCTTCGAAGGCGGCCATGCTCGGAAAGCGATCTTCCGGCTTCTTCGCCATCGCGCGCTCGATCACGAGCTCGATGTGCGGTGGGATCGTCGGCACCAGCGAGCGGGGCCGCGGCGGTTCGGAGCTGAGTACGGCCAAGATCGTGGCTTGCGGCGTCTCCTCTTGAAACGGCGGGCGCCCCGTTAGCATCGTGTACAAGATGGTACCGAGGCCGTACACGTCTGCGCGCGCATCCACGTGTTGGCCGCGCGCCTGCTCCGGCGCCATGTACGTCGGTGTGCCCATGATGAAGCCGGTCTTGGTCAGGTTCTGTTCACCCTCCGAGCCGCGAAAACGCGAGAGGCCGAAATCGAGCACCTTGGCGTACAAGCGCGCGGGTGCGCCCTTCGAAAAATCGCCCACCAAGAACACGTTCGGGGGCTTCAAATCGCGGTGAATCACCCCGCGTTCGTGCGCCGCTTTCAAGCCGCGGCACAGCTGCCGCGTCACCGAAAGCGCATCGGCGACATCCAGCCGCTTCACTTCTCTCAGGTGGTCGGAGAGATCGATCCCCTCCAGGTACTCGCAAACCATGTACGGCATGCCCTGAGGCGTTACGTCCACGTCCAGCACGCTCACCACGTTCGGATGCGAGATCGCTGCTGCCGCCTCTGCCTCGCGCTGAAACCGCGCTAGCACCTGCGCATTGCCCGAAAACTCGGTGTGCAGCACCTTCACCGCGACGCGTTTCTGTGCGATGCGCGTGTGCCGCGCCAAGTACACGCGCCCCATCCCGCCCTCACCGAGCAGTCGTTCCACCGCATAAGTGCTGTTCAGCGTTGCACCCACCAGCGCGTCGCCCGACTCCGGCACCACCGCGCCCCGCCACGACTCGATGAAATCGCTCGACTGCACGAGCTGCGTATCGTCGGTGCTGGTCATGGCCGTCGCGAGCCCGTAAGCATATCGCCGATCGACCGAACCGTTTCACCTTCCGCTATTATCGAACGGAAAACTGTAGGGAAGTGGGGCAGCCAAGTCGCAGAAACTTGCGTATCGTCGCGTTAGCCAATCCTTTCGGCCACACGACCTCACCCCGCTGACGCGACACCCGATCACCACGTCGCACACGCATCGGGTGAGCGACGAATCCGACGCGGTAGTGGGCGGGTCGTTCCTGCGCCAAAGCAGGCGGTCTGACACCACTTCTAGTGGATCCGCATCCTGCTTCGTTGCCGGCACGACCGCATCCCCTACGACGAATCCCGCTACCAAGCCCGCCCTCGGCAAGCGCTCTGCCAACGCTAACTAACGATTGCGGTCCACCTCCCTTGAGGGGGCAGTTTAACGCCGATGATGAGGTTCCCGCGAAAGAGTCCGTAAGCCGAAAGGTTGATCCACGAATACCCGGAGACGAGGAGTCGATCGAAAGTGGGACTGAAGTCGGCGATGGCTTGAAGCGCACCGGCTTCAGCAATCCATCAGGAACGTGGTTGACATCGTCGAGCTTGCGATAGTTCCAGTCTGAAGCGCTGCAAAACGGGCAAGCGGGCAGGCTTGGGTGGGGCGGGCTGCTCGTGGCGGCGTTGCGCACGCCGCCCGGAGAGCAACTGGCTTGCTGCGACGCTTGCTCAAAGACGCGGAGCTCAGCGCCGACGACGCGTCACCCGACCAACTCGCGGCTGTTGGTCGTCTGCTGCTGGCTGCGGCCCTCAATAGGAGGCGTAGCGGATGCCGGGCCGGTCGTGACTCAGTGGCTGGAGGTCTGCACGCGCCAAGCGGAAACACTCCGGACGAGCGGACGCCTGCGCGTGAGCAACACCGTAGAAGAGGTGCTCGCGCGGAGGGGCCTCAAGCGGTGAGGCCGTTTTCGGCGACAATCCAGTAAGTCGCTGAGTCTTCGGGGCGTCTCATGCCTGGGTGGTGGGACGCTTCGCGAATTTTGATTTGAAAAAATGAGAGCCCGCGCTTTGGTGCGGCGCCCGGCGTGAAGTTTTGATTGACAGCTCCCCCTGCGATGGGCGCTGTTGGGCAGTTCTGGTCGTCACGATTGCTTGTTTGAATCGAAGACGTAGCGAAGCTCTGCGCGGCAAAGCGGCACGCGTTGCACGTCACGACGCGAAACATCTCGTACATCGAGAGCGCGACAAGCGACGTTCTTTTTCGTATGTCGTGGTCACACATTTACGGATACTGCGGACACTAACGGCGGCGCTGGCCGAGCCCCCGGTCTCGCGATCCCATTTTCTTTGGAGAAAGCAGCGATGCGATCCGTTCTGCAGACGTGTGTGCGCGCCTTGTGCCCCCTCGTGGCTATGGTGCTCGGCGCCACCGGTTGTTCTACGCGCGAGCGCGATGCTGCGCCCGAGCACGCAGGCTCCGTGACCGAAGCCTCGGTCATTCAAGACGCAAACTTCGCTGATTCGGTGTACGCGACCGGGCTCACGGGCCCGACCACGATGACCTTCGCTCCCGACGGGCGCTTGTTCGTTTCCGAAAAAGACGGCCCAGTGCGTGTCATCAAGAACGGCACACTGCTAGCGCAGCCGTTCACCACGCTCACGGTCGACAACGGCAACGAGCGCGGGGTCATGGGCATCGCCTTCGACCCCGACTTCAACTCGAACCACTACCTCTACATCTATTACACGTCCACGGCGGGCAGCATCCACAACCGTCTCAGCCGCTTCACGGCGAATGGCGACGTGATGGTGGCCGGCAGCGAGATGGTGCTGGCCGATTTGCCGACGCTCGGCGCCGCCAACCACAACGGCGGCGCAGTGCACTTTGGCGCGGACGGCAAGCTTTACGTGTCCGTCGGCGAAAACGCGGTTTCGTCCAACGCGCAGAGCATGACGACGCCCCTCGGCAAGATGCTGCGCTTCAACCCCGACGGCAGCATTCCGACCGACAACCCCTTTTACAATTCGACCACGGGCCTCGCCAAAGCCATCTGGGCGCTCGGCTTGCGCAATCCGTTCACGTTCGAGGTGCAGCCCGGCACCGGCACCATCTTCATCAATGACGTGGGCGAAGGCGGTTGGGAAGAGATCAACCGCGGCCAGGCCGGTGGCAACTTTGGCTGGCCGACGACCGAAGGTACCTTCACCAACCATCCTGAGTTCGTCAACCCGGTGCTCGCGTACCCGCACGGCGCCGGCAACACGTCCGGCAACTGCATTGCGGGCGGTACCTTCTACAATCCGACCACGCAGGCGTTCCCGAGCGCGTACGTCGGCCAGTACTTTTTCTCGGACTACAACAACAACTGGATCCGCCGGCTGGATCCGAACAACCCCTCGAACAACTCGGTGTTCGCGACGGGAGTCGCAGGTCCAGTCGACCTCGACGTAGGACCGGACGGCGCGCTCTACTACTTGGCGCGCGGCGCCGGTCAGGTCGGTCGCATCGCCTACACCGCATCGCTGCCGCCCAGCATCGCGCAGCAGCCGCAAAATGCGTTGGTTTCGGTGGGCTATGCGGCAACCTTCACGGTTTCTGCCAGCGGCGAGCCGCCGCTCACCTACCAGTGGCAGCGCAACGGTGCGAACATTTCGGGCGCGACCTCGGCGAGCTACACGCTGAACAGCGCGCAGGTTTCGGATAGCGGCGCTCGGTTTCGTGCGGTGGTGACGAACGGCCTCGGCTCGACGACGAGTAACGAGGGCGTGCTCACGGTTACGACCAACAAGCCACCGACTCCGACCATCAACATGCCGGCCACGGGCGCTACCTACACGGCCGGCACCAACCTGAGCTTCTCCGGTGGCGCCACCGATCAGGAAGACGGCGCGCTGCCTGCCAGCTCGCTGACGTGGACCATCATCTTCCACCACGACACGCACACGCACCCGGGGATGGCGCCCACGACCGGTATCGCCAGCGGCAGCTGGGCGATCCCGAACCAGGGTGAGGTGTCTGCCAACGTTTGGTACGAGCTGCAGCTCACCGCCAGAGACTCGGTCGGCCTGACCACGACGGTGACGCGCGACGTGAACCCGGTCACGGTCCCGCTGACCGTCACCGCCAATCAACCTGGGCTCACGGTGCTGCTCGATGGCCAACCGGCAGCGGCGCCCAAAAGCACGACGGGCGTGGTCGGCATCATCCGCTCGATCGGCGTTGATTCGCCGCAGTACGCGAACAACAAATTTTGGGCGTTTTCTTCCTGGTCGGACGGGGGCGCGCAGACGCACAACGTCACGACGCCGAACGTCTCCACCACGTATACGGCCTCGTTCACCGAAACTTCGGGCGGCACCTGTTACCAGATTCAAAGCGAGCGCACCGACAAGTGGCTCGCGGTGAACGGCACGGGCCAGGTGGTGGCGAGCTCGGCGACGCAAGCCGGCGGCGAAATCTTCCAGCTCGTGCCTAGCTCGGGCAAGTTCAAGATCAAGGGCTCCGGCACGGCTTTCATGGCCGTCGTCGCGAACAACTTGACGATGAACGCGACCTTCGCCACGGCGGAGCCGTTTACTCAGGTGCCGTGCGGTTACGGTGGGCGCACGCGCGTCGGCTTCACGTCGTCGTTCGGCGCTGCGCCGAACTGGAAAGAGACGAACCCCGATCAACCGATCCCAAGCGGCGACGCCGGTAACGGTGGCGCCTGCAATCCGGCCGATGGTGGAGCCTGGGAAGGCTTTTACCTCGAGACCGTCACGTGCCCCGGCGGCGGCGGTGGTGGCGGCGCCGTTTGCGGCAACGGCGTGCTCGAAACCGGCGAGCAATGCGATGACGGCAACACCGTCACCGAGACTTGCCCGTACGGCCAGGCGAGCTGCGCGGTGTGCAGCGCAACCTGCCAAATGGTCGCTGGTGCGACCTCTTACTGTGGCAACGGCTCGCTCGACACCGGTAACGGTGAGCAGTGCGACGACGGCAACACGACGTCGGGCGACGGCTGCAGCGCAACGTGCCAGAGCGAAGGCGGCGGCGGCAGCAGCTGTTACCGCATTCAGTCGGAGCGCTCGGACAAATACCTCACGGTCGACGGCACCGGCAAAGTCATCGCCACCAGCACCACGCAGGCCGGCGGTGAGATCTTCGAGCTGGTTCCGAGCGGGACGCAGTACAAGCTCAAGAGCTCGAGCGGTCTTTACATGGCCGTGGTTGCGAATCAGCTGACCATGAACGCCACGGCAGCGGCGGCGGTGCCGTTCAATCGCTTTGCGTGCGGCGTGTTCGGCGGGCGCAACCGCTACGGCTTCTCTTCACCGACTGGCACCGCGCCGCATTGGAAAGAGACGAACCTCGCCGCAGCAATCCAAAGCGGCGACGGCGGCAATGGTGGCCAGTGCAACCCGGCCGACGCCGGAGCTTGGGAAGGCTTCTACCTCGACGCGGCAACTTGTCCGGGCGGTGGTGGCGGCGGGCCCGTGTGCGGCAACGGCGTGCTCGAAACCGGCGAGCAGTGTGACGACGGCAACACCGTCAACGCTGACACCTGCTCCAACACCTGCGTGAGCGCGACGTGCTCGGACGGCGTACAAAATCAGAGCGAGACAGGCCTCGACTGTGGCGGCCCGTGCGCGGCGTGCGGCGGCGGTGGCGGAGCTCAGCTCACCATCACCTCCAGCACCTCGGGCGCGTACCAAACGGCGCCGGCGCTGTCGTACGACAACAACACCACGACGCGCTACACGAACGACGGCAACCTCGCGAGCGCGTTCGTGACTTACACGGTGAGCGGCAGCAGCGTCGGTAAGGTGCGGCTGATGATGTTCAACGGCGCCACGCGCGCGTACCCACTGCAGATCAAGGTCGGCGCGGCCGTGGTTTGGACCGGTACGACCGCGCTCAACGCCGGCTACATCGACATTCCGTTTCCGGCCGCCTCCGGCAACACCGTCACGATCACGATGACGGGCCCGAACAGCAACGGCAGCAACTGGTTCAGTATCTTCGAGACGCAAATCTTCGCGCCGTGAGCCACTAGCTCGAATATTCAAAGAAACCTGCGTTGCCGCGAGTGCAGCGCAGGTTTGCGGTCCGCGCCGTTGCCTGCCAAGCTCGCCGCATGGGTAGCGGCTTGGCTCATGCTCTTGGTTTGGTCGGAATGTGCGTGCTCTCGATGAGCGCCTGCAACGTGCAGATGCACGCCGAATCTTCGCTCGACGGTTCCGGCTCCGGCGCGAGCACGGCCGCATCCGAGCCGAAGCACAAGAGCAAACCCAAGAAGGAATCGAAGTCGCACGGCCACGGCGTCACGGCGAGCTGGCACGAGTCCGGCTCGATCAGCGGGCACGTGGAGTGGCACGGTCGCAGCGGGCAGCTTTGCCGCGCGATCGCCCCGTTTCGATTCGTGGGCACCGCACACCTCGCCGGCACCGCGCGCCTCAATCCGGACGGCAGCTGGACCACGAGCGGCAACGCTCAGGGCTCCGGCAAGACGAGCGGCGGCGCGCGCGGCGCCAACGAGTGTGCAGCGCCGCGCAACCCCATTCCGCAAACGCCACCGCCCACACCCGTGAAAGAGCACCCGCCCGCGCCGAGCAAGGCGCCGCAATGGGCCAGCGACTCCAAAGCTCCGTCACCCAAAGCGCAGTGGGGCAGTGACTCGAAGGCTCCGCCCACCAAGCCGCAGTGGGGCAGCGACTCGAAGGCGCCGCCCGCGAAGCCGCCTGCGGCCGAGCCCACACCGCCCACGACAGCGCCCGGGCCCACGCCCGGCGAGCTCGAAACACCGGTGGATCCGCCGAAAGATCCGCCACCGAACGTGTTCGGCTATCCGACGCCGGTAAAGGGCTGCTTCGAAGGCCAGGTGTTTCCTCTGCAAGAGAACACGCAAAAGCTGCCGACGGACTACGCACCGCTCAAGCCCGTGAGCGTGCTTTACGCCTGCGAATGGGACATTCCGCCGCGCGCTTGGGACCAGGGCTTTCCCGGCGTTGCGGAGCGCTTCGAATGGTTTGCGATTCGCTACGCCGGCGCCTTTCACCTGTCAGCGGCCGGAGATTACGGTTTTCGCATTTCGAGCGACGACGGCACCAAGCTGATCATCGACGGCAAGCTCGTCATCGATAACGACGGCGTGCACCCGCCCGCGCAGGCCAAGGGGCACGCGCAGCTCGCAGCTGGCGATCACGAGATGGTCCTCGAGTACTTCCAGGGACCTCGGTACCAGATCAACCTGCAGCTGTGGGTAACGCCGCCGGGCAAGCCGGAAGAGATCTTCACGGTGCGCTGAGGCTCACTGCACGCCGAGCACGTGCTTGCAAACGGGTAGCCAACCGTTCATCGGGTTGTCGTTGCAGAACACGGTGTGGCCGCCGGGCGACGTGGCGTTCGAGCCGATCATCGCGAACAAGAACTGGTCGGCAGTGTAGGTGCCGGTGCCGGTCGGCATCACGTTCGTGACCGTACCGGACCAACCCGCTTTGGTGACGTTCGTGAACTTGTCCATGTCGCCCTTGTCGCCCGCGTCCGCGCTGGGGTAGGGCATTTTGAGGCCGACCAACATGTATTTGCGATTGGCAGGCGTTCCGCTCGGCGAAGGGTGCGTGATCCATTCGCCATCCGGAAAACCTTCTGCCACGGGGCCCGAGGTGACGATCACGCGGCCGAAGCGCACGTAGCTCGACATCATGGCCCACGATTGTGAGCCCCAGGAGTAGCCGACGACCCACACGTCGGTCGTGCGCAGCGTGCCGTCGCTGTTGAGGTAGTAGCCCCAGTCCGCACCCGGATCGGTCTGCATGCCGAAGTTGATGGCGGCAACCGTTTCTTCGAGGATGCTGTTGCCCTTGGCGACCGTGACCCAGTCTACGCGATCTTTGCCGTCCCACAGTTCCATGCGCGCGTCGGCCACTTGGCGATTGGCTTCCATGTCGAGTGGCGTGGTCTTGATGGTCTGCTTGTATTGATCGGGTGCGCTGTTCACGCACGTGTCCGTCTTGGGCGCGAACACGTGAAAGCCGTACTTCTTGACGAACGACTCGAAGCCACCAGCGCCCGTGCCGGTGCAGATACCGCCGAGCAGCAGCACCAGCTTGCCTTGTGGTGGCAGATCCTTGTTGATGAACATGTTCTGCCCGTTGAAGTTCTGGGCGAACGTGCCGCCGCCGGTGACCATGATCGGGCGCGGTGGCTTGGGATCTTCGTCGCTGCCTCCACCAGCGCTGCCGCCCGTGCCGGTGCCCGCAACGTTGCCGCTGCCCGAAGTGCCGCTGTCGGTGCCTGCCGTCGCTACGTTGCCGCCGCTGCCGGCCACGGAATTGCTGGAGCCGCCCGTACCGCTACCGGCCGTGACGGTGGTGCTACCGCCGGTCGGGTTGCTGCTGCCCGCGACCGGTGCGGAGCCACCGCTCGGCAGCACGCTGGTTCCCGCACCCCCGCCTGATTCGTTCGGCTCCGATCCGGAGCAGGCCAGGGTGGCGGACAGCGCGACGAGCGAGAGCAAACCCGTGGTGCGGAGCGACATGGGTGTATCCATGTCCGCTGCGGGCGTCGCCCGTTTTTGCCACACCCATAAGAAGATTGCATCGCCAGCAGAGCCGCGGGGTGGCGTGCTTCGAAAGCTTCTGACATCCTTCGCGGCAGCACGGGAGCTCACGAAAATGTTCAAGACTTCGCTGTTTGCGCTGGGCGTCGTTGTTCTCACCTGCGGCTGCAACAAGTCGGAGCCGGCGGCCTCGACCAAGTCTGAAGCGGCGACGCCAGCAGCGGCTGCACCCGCCGTTGCCGAGGTGAGCGTGACCGACTTAGCGAGCGCCCTCAAAGACAAGCGCGCCATTGCGGTGGACGCCAACGGCGTCGAGACCCGGCAAAAGTACGGCGTGGTGCCGGGAGCCACGTTGCTCAGCGACCATCGCAATTACGCCCTGAGCGAGCTGCCGAGCGACAAGGCTCAGCCCCTCGTCTTTTATTGCGGTGGCATCAAGTGCCGCGCGTCGGACGCGGCTGCTCAGCGCGCCATCTCGGCCGGTTACGCGAAGGTGAGCGTGATGCGTGACGGCATCAAGGGTTGGGTCGACGCAGGTCAACCCACCTCCACGCTGCCCAAGAGCTGAGGCTCGCTTTCGAGGCTCGGAAACTCGGTGCTCGTGTCGAACCACCGATGCGGATACGGCGGCGGAGCCTCGCGCGGTGATAGCTCGCGGTAGGCGGCGTAGTCCTGGAACTTGGCGGTGTCGCGTGGGTTTTGGCGCGCGCGCAGGCGCTGTTCGCGCACGCGCTCGTCGGTGACGAAGTAGTGAATCTCCGGGGCGCAGCCGGCGCGTTCGGCGATCCAGCTCGGGAAGTCGGCGCGCGTTCGCTCAGTGGTGAGCGGCGCTACCAGCACGACCTTGCCTTCGCACTCGCGCGCGATGGCCAACAACGTTTCGTAAATGGCGTCGCGGAACACGCGCTTGTAGTCGGGTGAATCGCGATCGTTCGGGTCACGCCCGAGCTCGCTGTGCGCGGCCGCGACCAACCGCCCGCTCACCGTGTCCAGATCGAGCAGCGCCGCGTGGTCGCGCCGGGCAAGCTGCTTCGCCCACGTCGTCTTGCCGGTTCCGGCGTTGCCGCACACCACGACCAGAGCCTGTGCCATGTGGCGAGCGTAACAGAGCAGGCTCCGCGAACCTTTTGCGAGTATGTTGCGGTCGTGACCACCTCGCTGCGCGCCTTGCACCGAGCCGTTCAGGCGCAGCACAACGCGCGCTTCACGACGGATTGGCTGGCGCGGCCGCCGTATAGTCACTTTCATCCGGCCTTTTGCGCGGCGGCGGCGACGCTGAGCGACTGGCCGGAGCCGGACCAGTACGGCGCGCTCGTGGCCGCGGTGCCGCAAGCCGCAGGCCAGGAGCTACCGCGCTTCGTGCTGCAAGATCGCGCGGCGCTGGCCGAGGCCGGCGGCTACGAACAGCATGTGGCCGCGCTGCGTGCCGTGCCAACGAGGCCGCGCCATTGGCACGACTTCTTCAACATGGCGGTGTGGGCGCACTTTCCAGCCGCGCGCTGGGCCCTGAACGAGCTGCACGTGGATGCCAGGCTCGGCCCGAAAGATCCTCGCAACGGCCGCGCGCCACAACAAAACGTCGTCGCGCAATTCGACGAGTCGGGCCTGATCGTCACCAGCACGAGCGCCAGCCTGCTGAGCGATTTGCGGGCATTGCGCTTCAAGCGCGTCTTCTGGGAGCGCCGCGCCGAGCTGCTGGAGACGACGCGGTTTTGGCTCATTGGTCACGGTACGCTCGAGTCGTTGCTGGCGCCGCACCTCGGCCTGGCTTGTAAGGCGTTGTTGATGGTCGTTTCGAGCGCGCCTGACAGCGTGGCTTTGCCCCCAAGTGATGCCTTTCGACACGAGGTGGACGCCCGCGCGGCCCAGTCGATTCGGTCCTGGCGCGCCGGCGCGCCGATGCTCGATCCGGTGCCGGTGCTCGGCATTCCGGGATTCGCCGCCAACGAATTCGGCGAATTTTACGACGACGCGCGCTACTTCCGTTTTCAGCGCCGCGGCGAGCGCAGCTGAGAGAGTAACGCGCCCATTTGCCAATCGAGCAAGCGAGCAAGCGCTCGCCCGTCTGACAAGGGCAGCGGTTCCCACCACAGCTCGCGCAGCACCGTCGCACTTCGAGTCGCGGTTGGCGGCTCTTGGTGCTGCCAGCGTGGGGCGCGCATTTCTGCCGCTTCGATGTGAAAGAAGTGCCGTAGGTGCGGCGGCCCCACATCGACTTGCAGCTCGTACCTGGCGCTGCCCAGCTCCGCGCGCAGCGCCAACTTGCTAAGGCCGGTTTCTTCGCGCGCTTCGCGTAGTGCTGCTTCTGCGAGCGTTTCGCCCGGCTCCACGCTGCCGCCCGGCACCTGAATGCCTTGATCCGGCGCGAGCGGCTGACGAAACACGAGCAGCTGCCCTGCATGGGTGATGTACGCCAAGACCTTCTGGACGAGCACGCCTCAGAGTAAACCTTGTCCGCACGTCCTCGACCTCGCCGAAAGTCGAGGCGAAATATCACACAAATCGGCCGCTCGGTTTGGCGATCTGACGTACGCGTCCACTCGATAGTGGCTTCTGCAAATCGCTCCGGTCGAGTAGCAAGAGCGGTTTTGCGAGGCGCTCGAAATGCAGCACCGATGCGAACGATGTTTGCGCGAGTTTTCGGACGACAGCGGGCCGCTGCCGCGCCGGAGCCACGTGCATTGCGTCTTTTGCGGTGCCACCATCCCGCTGCCGCGAGCCCTCGCTCCCCTCCGCCCGCCGCCGTTCAGCAATGATGTCGAGCGCGAGGCCGACTTTGCGTTGGGCGTGCTCGGGGGAGCGGGCGCGGGGTTTCCGGATACCTTGCGACAGTTTCGGGTGAAGCAGCCACCACTTCCGGCGCTCTCCGCTCGGGAGCACATCGAGGGCGATTCGCTCGCGCCGCTCACCGGTGACGACAACAGCGAGTGCGCGCCGGTGCGGGTGCCGGCGTGGCGAGCCGTCTCGTTTTGGGCTTCGCTTGGCATCGGGTTCGCGGTCGGCGGGCTCTTGGCTTACGGCGCGGCCCTGGCGCGACGCGCGCCCGAGACGCACGCGGGCGCCAGCGCAGCTCCGGTAGCCTCGACACGGCCGACCGAAAAATCGGCCGCTGCCGCCGCTCGACCCACAGCGAGAGCGGTTGCGGGCCCGGTCGTCGTCGCCGTCCCGAGCGTCGCTGCAAAACCGCTGCCGAAATTCGACGCCATGGCTGAGCGCCGCTTTGCGCTGGATCGCGCGCGCGCCGAGCAGCGCAGCTACCGTCTCCGCGCTGCGGAGCGGCTCTATCGGCAGGTGCTCGCGCGCGCGCCGCACGACAGCGAAGCGCTCGCAGGCTTGGGTGAGCTCGAGCTGCTGCGCGGCACGACGGACCTGGCGCGGCAGCGTTTCGACGCCGCGCTTCGGGCGAATGCCGACTACATCCCCGCGCGCATCGCGGTGGCTGATCTCGAATGGCAGGCGGGCCACGTCGAAGCGGCGCGCCAGGCTTATCGCGACATCGTCGAGCTGTACGGCGCCGACCTGTACCCGCCCTACGTGGCGCAGCGAAGCACGTTCGGCGAGCCGCCGCAGTGCGATAAGTAGCCGCTCAGAACTTGGGGTTCTGATTCTCCGGCGGGATACCGAACGCGATATCGAGCACGGCCTCCGTGTTCATCGGCTTGTTGGCGGCCTGCAAGAAGTCCAAATGGCCGCCCTCGGTCGAGAAGAACTGGCTCGTGCCGGTGAGAACGGCGCCCGCTTCGTTCCAAATCACGGGGTTGCCGGGGTACTTGGCGTAGTGCATGTCGAACATGATGTCGCCGCACTCCACGTCGGTGGTGCCGACCAAGCCGTAAAAACGATTGAGTGGAGTCTTGGACTCTGCGTCGAGCCAGGAAGCGATCTTTGCCGCCGGGCAATTGGCATCGTAAGAAGGCGTGCTGAGCGGCAACGTGCACACGCCGCCGTTCTGCCCGCAGGTGGTGTCGCGCGGGCCTGAGCGCGAGACGACGCGCCACATGCGCTCGCCGATGCGGCCCGCCACCGCCGCGGTCGTTGCGCCGTGAGACATGCCGGTGATGGCGACGTCCGACCAGCGAACGTCGCCCGACTTGGTGAGGAAGTAGCCCCAGTCTTCTTCCGGATATTGGTTTTGGAGATTGGTGAGCGTCTGCTTCACGCTCGCCTTGGTGGTTTCGAACTCCTTCATGCGGCAATTGCCGACTTCGTCGCGCCCCGCGTCGAGGTTGGGCGCGGGGCACGAGCCGCAGGGCGCGCCCACCGAGTGGTAGCCGCGCTTGGCGAGCCAGCTGCTGTAGCCGCCCGAGTTCACGCCGATGTCGACGACCAGCTTGCCGAGCGACTTGGCGCGCGTGTCCACTCCGGCCTGGCCGTGAATGTGCTCGCCGACCGCAGCGGTCACGTTGAGTGGGCGATCCGGAGGGGTGTCGCCCGGCTCGAGGCCGCCGCTGCCGGCGCTGGTGGAGCCGCCCGCGGGCGCTCCGCCGCCAGGCATTCCGCCCTCGGTCTGCCCTCCGCCGGTGCCGCCGGTGGCGTTCGTGCCGCCCGCATTGCTGCCGGCTTGGGTGCCGGCTCCGGCCGAGCTCCCGCCTCCGGAGCCACCTTGCGGGAGCACGCTGCTGCCCGCGCTGGCGCTGCCGCCTTGTCCGGCGCTCGAGCCACCCGTGCTCGGGCCCGGTTCTGCGCCGCCTTCGCTGCCGCCCGAGGAGCACGCCAAGCTCAGTCCGAGGGCGCAAGAAACGGTGACGGGTAGCCAGGCGAGGCTGCGGGAGGGAGCGAGAGGAAGGAAGCGAGGTCTGCGCATGGGGCTCGAGGTTTCATGTCCTTCTCCGGCGCTTCCGTGAGGGCGCGTGGCCCCAACGGCGATTTGTGTTCGGCGCGCCGGACACTGTGTCTGCGGCTGAACGGCGGGTGGTGACGCCTCTCCAGCGGGTGGCTCCGATCTCGGACAGGCGGGCCGCGATTTCGGACGGGCCGGCGCTTTACAGGCCTCCAAACCCCCTCATGGGGGCTGGCACGGCGGCTGCAAAAGCTCGGGACGTAGACGCGAGATGGACTCGCGAAACACCCAAAGGATTTTAGCCATGTTCACCACCCGCACCGCTTCTTACCTCGCCGCTCTCGTTGCCACCCTCGCCAGCGTCGCCTGCTCGGCTCCTGAGGCTCGGCCGGTCTCGGCGGCGGCCGCCCCCGTCGAGTGCCGCGGTGGCATCGTCCGCAACGACGACGACGCGGCTCGCTTCGACGGTTGCGAGACCGTCGTCGGTGACCTGCAGATTGCCAGCAGCGATCTCACGGACCTCTCGCAGCTCGGCAGCGTGCGCCGCGTGACCGGCAAGTTGAGCGTGACCAACAACCAGAAGCTCATCAGCTTGGCCGGGCTGAAGGGTGTCGAGCGCGCCGGCTCGGTCGAGATTCACAACAACCCGCTGCTGTGCGCGTACTTCGGTCTACTCAGCGGTCTGGAGCAGGTCGATCACTCCCTGGAGTTGAGCAAGAACCGCGGCCTGTCTCAGAACGACGTGCGCGCGATGCTGGAGCGGGTCGACGTGCGCGGTGCGACTGTTAATGGCGAGCTGGGTCGCCAAGCTTCGCTCTAAGAGAACGGCGTCGGCGAATTTTTTTAGCGCAGCTCATGTCTCACTCAACTTGTCAGCGCAGCTTGCGGTCGGCGCTTAACCAAGCCTTTGACCGTCGTGTTAGCCTCTCGCGATGTCCGAGCGTCACCCTTCCAATCCCGGAACGCTGCTGGGTGTTCCCGCGCCCCGGGTCGACAGTGATTCCGAGTCTGAACAGCGCAGCCCCATATTCGTTCGCTCGGGCACAGGCGTAGAAGAGGCGAGCCCCCCGCCGGTGCCTCGCATGGCACTGCCGAGCCGCCCACCGCTACCGAGCCGTCCACCATTGCCGAGCCGTCCGAGTCGTCCTCCGGCTCCGCCGACCGCGCCGAGCGCACCCGTAGCGCTCGCGCCCCTGCTCTCTGCACCTGCGGCGGTAGCAAGCGAGCCAGTCGTTGCGCCTCCGCCCGCGGCGCCTCCGCCCGTGAGCGCGATGCCCGCGCCTCCGCCCGTTGCGGTGGCACCGATCGTCCCGGTTGCGCCGCTGCCCACGGCGCCCCTCCCCGTCGCGCCGGTCGCGAGCTTTTCGGAGCCACCGCCTGCGGTGAGCCATTCCTTCGCGCCCACGGCTCCAGGCCCCAAAGAGCGCGCGCTGGCTTTGGCGCGCCGCTATCCAGCGATTTGGATGGCGCTGGCGCCGGCAGCCGCCGCCCTGTTGGTCATCGGTGTCGCCGCCGTCACGGCACCAACCCCCAAGCCACGCCCGGTGGCTGCGGTTGCGGCCGCAACCGTTGATTTGGACGCGGCGGCGCCCGTCGCGGCCGCTCCCGCCGCGGTTGCCGCCGAAAGAGCGGCGGTGCCCAGCGCCGCCGATCTCGAAGGCAAGCCGCTCGATTCACTCAACGCTAGCGAGCTCTTGCGGCTGGCCGAGGCGCGCGCCGTTCAGCGCGAGCAATCCGCTCAGGCGGTTTGCAGCAAGGTCGAGGCGAGCCCCGCGCTGCTCGGCGAGAAGGCCACGCAAAGCGAGCTGCTCCACCTCGTGGCGGATCCAGCGACATCGCACGAAGGCCTCGCCACCCTGGCCAAGCTCGACTCGCCGATCGCTACCGACCTGCTCTACGAAGTGTGGACCGGCACGACCGCTCGCACCGAGGCAACCGAGCTGGCTCGTCAAATCCTCTACACGAAAGACGTGCGCGCCAAGGCGTCGCCCGGGCTCGCGGTAGCGCTCGACTTGCGGGCTGCCACCACCTGCGAAGACACCAAAGTCGTGCTCCCGCGCGCGTTGAAAGACGGCGATCGCCGCTCCCTGCACCTGCTCACCAAGCTGCTCGTCAAGCGCGGCTGCGGTGCCAAAAAGAACGAAGACTGCTTCACCTGTCTCCGCGCCGACGCCGACGACCTCACCGCCACCATCAAGGCCGTCAAGCTCCGACGCGCCCCGGTCTACCCGGCGCCGTAGCAAGTGGGCTGCGGCTAGGGGGCTGCAGACGGGCAGATGGGCGGCCCCTGGCTCACTCGGCGGCTTCGGGCTCGTACTCGGCTTCAGCCGTGGTGGTAACGCAGACTGGTTGCTGCACAGGAGTTGCCGCGGGTTGCGCGTCGGCGGGCATGCGCTCGCGCGTGCGGAGGATCCAGTCGAACCAGGGGTAGGTGACGCACCAGTTGGCGTCTTGGTTCGCGCCCATGTGGTGATCCCAGTGGTGGGGCATGTGCTTTTTGCCCCACTCCACATCGATATGCGCCTTGCGATGGCGGTACAGGTAGTTACCGCTCGAGAACAAGACCGCGACCGTGAAGTACGGCGCCACTTTGATGAACGGCACATGCAGGAGCGCCATCCCCAGGATACCGGCGATCTCTTTGCCGCGGTCTTTCCAGCTCCACCAGGGGGCCTCGTACGACTTGTCGTACATGGCGTTTTTGCGGGCGATGCGGTGGTGCTGCGCCCAGTGAAAACGCCAGATGCTGCCTTTGCGCTTTCCGAGACCGTGAAGAACGTACTTGTGCGTCAGCCACTCGACTGCGTTCGCGTGAAGCAAGCCGAGAGCCGCGCCTAGCAGCATGGTGAGCTGCCTCGTTCGCCAGGTGGTGCGCCAGTAACAAGCATCGCCAATCTAGTGTGAAATACTTTTCGCTTCGAGCAATCGCATTTTTGCGTCAGGCTCCGTTATAAGCGCCAGTATGCAAGCGAGCGATTCGACGCATGACGGTCAAGCTGTTTACTCGCGCGCCGTTTTGAATATTTACGACGTGCTCGTGCTCGGGCTGTCGTGCACGGCGGTGTGGCAGTGCACGGCCGAGCAGCTCCTCGCGCACTACCAGGCGCACGTGCGCGGCGTGCATTTGGATGTGGGAGTCGGCACCGGGTATTTCTTGGACCGCGTACGTTTCCCGACGCCCGAGCCCGAGCTCACGCTGTTTGACCTGAACGAAAACAGCCTGGTGCACGCGGCGCAACGCGTCGCGCGCTACCGGCCGCGGCAGGTGCAGGGCGACGTGCTGTCGCCGAACGACTTGCCCGAGCAACATTTCGAGTCCATCGGGCTTTCGTTCTTGCTGCACTGTTTGCCGGCTTCCGTTTCTGGGCCGGGCAAATGGCGCTGTTTCGATTACCTCAAACCAAAGCTCAAACCTGGCGGCGTGCTCTTCGGCAGCACGATCTTGGGGCAGCCCGAGCCAGCGCTGCGTCGCCAGCGCTGGCTCATGGGCGTCTACAACCGCAAGGGCATCTTCGGTAACGCGCGCGACGACCGCGCCACGCTGGAGCGAGAGCTCCAGAGTCGCTTCCGCCACGTCGACATTTCGACGCGCGGCGTCGTCGCGCTCTTTTCCGCTACGGTTTGATCACGGGTCGAGTCGGTAAACGCCGCCAGCCTGGGTGGTGACGTTGAGCTCGAGCAGCTCCGCAGGCGTGCCACCGCTCGGCGCCCAATCGCCGCGCAGTCGTTGTTCAGGCCCGACGGGTAGGTGAAGGTCGGCAACGTGAGCAGCAAGACGGGGCCCAGCGGGTCGGCTACGTTCGGGTTGCCCGCCGACCGGTGGTATTCGGCGATCACGGCGCTGGCATGCTCCCTGCCTAGTCAGGGGTGGAGCAGAGAGCTCGAGTGAGTGTTTGCCACGAGAACCTCGCAGAAAACGGGTAGGGGATTGTCAATCGCCTTTTCGCAAAGCTTCACAGTGTGGTGTCGGCGGCACACCGGTGCGCTGCGAGTGGCGTGGTCACTTTTGCTGTTCGTTCTCGGTTGGCTCTTGCTCGCGCGACTCACGACGCTGGCAGACTTGAAGCAGGCGTGGTCGAAAAGCTTGGGCCTGGGGTTGCCGTTGCTCTTGCTCTTGGCGATGCCTGCGGTGAGTCATTTCGTGAAGATGCTCGGCTGGCGCTCGCTTTTGCCGGTTGAGGTGAGGCCGCCGATCAGCACGGCCTATGCGACCTTCATCGCGGCTCAAGGTGTCAACGAGCTGGGCTTTTCCGTGCTCGGCGAGCCGCTCAAGATTTGGGTCCTACCGCGAGACGCTCGGGCGACGGGTTTGCGCGCGGTGCTGGCGGACAATCTCGCGGCGCTCGCGGCGTTGTTCGCGGTGATCGCCAGCTTGTCGCGGCTCGGTGCGGGGGTGGTGTCGCCGGCCTTGCGAGCGACCGTCGCGTGCTCGTGCCTGGCGCTGGTGGTGCTCGTGCTGTGGCGGGCGCGAGCGGAGCGCTGGTCGGGCTTGCTTTCGGCTTTCCTGGCGCACTATTTCGGCAAGCTATGGCTCGTGGTGGAGCTCGGGTTGGGGCTGTATTTCCTGGGTCAACCGGCGCTCGCGCAGGCGCCCACGCTCGCGCTGGCCTGGCTCGGAGCCGCCGCGATTGGCGCACCAGTGCCGGGGCAGCTCGGCGTAGTAGAGGCGGCGCTGGTGAAGACAGGCACGTCGCTGGGGCTTGCGTTGTCCAGCTTGTTGGCGCTAGCGCTGGTGCGGCGCTTACGCAGCTTGGTTTGGGTCGTCGTGGGCCTGTCGCTCGCGGCGCGGATTGTCAGCAAAAGGACTGAAGGAAAGGGCCATGTTTCGATTGCCACTGCTTGAATCGCCCCGCGCCGTGTCCGAGACCGCTCTGCACTTCGATGCTGCAGCGGAGCCGGAGCGGGTGAGTCGCCTCAGCACGCGCGACTACATCGGCTACAGCGCCAAGCTGGCGTCGCGCATGCTGGCGAGCCGCGTGTTCGCGCAGCACCGGCCGTTGCTCGTCAACATCGAGCCGACGCATCGCTGCAATCTCGACTGCGTGTACTGCGACAAGGTCGACGCCAAGTCACCGCAGATGGAGACGGCCGCCGCCCTGCACATGCTCGACGAGCTCGCAGCGCTGGGCACGCTCTCGGTGTGCTTCGACGGCGGCGAGCCGCTGGTGCACCCCGGCATCGAAAAGCTGGTGCGCCGGGCCAAGACGCACGGCCTGCGCGTCTCGATGAGCACCAACGGCATGCTGCTCAAGAAGAAGCCGCGCGTGCTCGACTGCGTCGATGTCGTCAAGATCAGCATCGACGGCCCGGCGCATGTGCACGACGCCGGTCGCGGCCGCGGCTCGTTCGAAAAGTCGATGGCAGGCGCGCGCCTGGCGCTCGCGGCAGGCTGTAAGGTGGCGATCCGCATGACGCTCGCAGCGCACAACGTCCAGTATTTCGAGGACGTGATTCGTCACGCCAAAGAGCTGGGCGTGCAGGCGCTGTTTCAACCCGCCATCGGCAACATCATGAACGGGTCGGATGCACCCGAGGCGCACTCGGCCGAGGTGGCCAGCTACCGTGCCGCCATCGACGAGCTGATGCGGCTCAAGCGGCGGGGCGAGCCGATCGGCAACGAGCCGGTGTGCCTCGAGCACCTGCGCAATTGGCCGGAGCCCACGCCCGTCAACACCTGCAGCGGCGGCCGTGTGGAGGTCGCGATCGGGCCCGAGGGCAACATGTACCCGTGCGGTCGCACCGGCCGCAATCAGCCGGCCCCCAATGTGTTCGAGCTCGGCGTCGCGCGCGCCTTCGAGCACGTGCTTCGCCCCACGGACTGCCAGAATTGCTGGTGTACGCTCACCGTCGCCGGCTGCTTCATGTACGGCGGTGACTTGCGGCTGCTGCGCCGGCGCTGAGCGCGGCATTCTTCCTACATCGGGCCTAGAGCACCGGCGTCGCTTCGGCTAGCCTACGCGGCATGACGAGCGTGGGACAGCGGGGGGACGGCGATAGCGTCGCGATCGAAGCGGCGGGGTTTTGATGCTCACGCGCGCTCAGCAGTACGCGCTCGGCCGCGGCATGATGGTCGAGTCCGAGCTTGCGGTGGAGGAAGCGTTGGCGCCCCTCGATCCGTTGCTCAAGCGCTTGGCGCGGCGACGTATCCGCAAGCTACTGAGACGGGTGGAGCTCGAGACGGCGTCGAGCGACCCAGGGCACCGCCTGCGGCTGGCATACTTGTTCGGCGCCGGACAGCGCGTCGAAGATCCCGAAAATGTGCAGCAAGTGCGGGAGCTGGTGGGCCCACTGCCGCCGCCGCAAAGCGTGGGGCGGACGGGGCCGTGGCTGGTGGGCTTGCTCGGCGCGCTCGTGCTGTCGTGCATCGCGGCGAGCGTTTTGGTGGCGCACCGACTGCGTCCGTTTGCGCCGCGCGAGACGCCGGTCGGTGCGTTGCTCGGTCGCGATCTGTCGGACTACACCGTGGCGCTGTCGCGGCGTGATGCGGACGCGATGGCTGCCGCCGCGCGCAACCTGACGAACCCGTCGGCTTCCCAAGCGCTCGGGGCGATGGGCAGCCAGCGTTTGAACGACGTGCTCGCCAGCATGCGCAAGCTCGACGCGGCGGAAGGCGACGAGAGCGGGCGCGTCGAGGCTTTTCAAAACGCCGTTACGCTGCTCGATACGTCGTTGCAGGCGCAACAACTGCCGTTCTTCGTCGACGCGGAGGTGCGCTTCGCGCCGCGGGCTCAGCCGCTGCCCATGAGCTATTTCGTGCAGCGCGAAGCGAGCGCGGCCGCGAACGGCAAGTCGTATCGCGTCGTGCGCCTGTGGCGGCTCGACGACATTCGCATCCACCAAGGCGCGCTCGGCTTCACGCGCCCGCACACGCCGGCTGCGATCGTGCTGCTCGACCAGGTGGAGGCCGATCTGGTGCGCTACGTCTTGCCGGCCGCCGCGCCGATGGGCTCTGTCGAGCTGACGGACGACGCCACACGCGAGAAGGGCGAACCGTGGGTGGTCGAGCTCGAGGCGCGCGCCAGTAAGGCCGTCGCGGCTCATTTTCATGCTTTGGGCGGCGCGCCCGCTGCGGACGCCATTCGCATCGGTACGCTCCTTTCACGACGTCGCAACCTGGTGCGCAAGTGGGCCGCGCTACTACGGGGGCAGGGGCTGGAGCTCACGACGCCAGTCTGGCTGTTCCCGGCCGTTGACTATGCCAAGGAGCTCGAGCTGCGTATTCCGCGCGCAGATCTCCAAGACTGGAGCGACTTGCACGACGAGCTGCACGAGCGCTTGCCGGGCTTCGAGGCCCTGCGCGATCGCTTCGCGCAAGGCGTGGAGCGGCACGAGGTCCAACACCGCATCGAGTACGGGCGCGGTCTGGTGCCGGTGCCCAAGCTCTTGTGCGATGTGCTCGGGGTCGAAAATCCGCTCGACGCGCCGTACGGCACGCTCGCGGCGCGAGCCCGTGACGAGGCCGCCGCGTACCTGGCTGAGATCGCGCGCCCCGGCGACTCACCGCTGCTCGACCTGGTGATCCTGTCGCATTTCTTTCTGGATCAGCAGCAGCACGGCACGCCCTACACCTACGCCGCGCTCGAGGTATACGCGGCGGTGGGCAAGGCGCTCGGCATCGATGTCGATGCGATGCTGGGCCGCTCGATCTCGCGCGAGCGCTTTGCGCGCTTGGCGGAGTCCGTCTGGGAACGTGGCCCGGACGAAGTGCGCGAAGCAGCCAAGCGCGGCTACGCGGCAGACTTTGCCGGCGAGCTGCCCGAGGTCTCGTTCGCCAGCGTGCGCGAAGGCCCGCGCTACCGCCCCGACGGTCGTTAGGCTCGAGTCAGCCCGCGTCGCCCATCATTTCGCGCAGGCGGTTCACGCCGGCGAGGGTGCCGAGCACGACGATGTACGAGCCGGAGCGGATCGGGTGCTCGGCGGGCGGGTTGTACACGAATTTGCCGTCCGCGCCGCGGATGGCGACGACGAGCACGTTAGCTTTGTCGCGGATGGCGGCTTCGCGCAGCGTTTGCCCGTCGTAGGGCGTGCCCTTGTGCACCGCCACGTCGTCGAAGCGCAGTTGGCCCTCTCCGGTGCCGCGCATCATTTGGTCCAAGAATTCGGCAGTGTGGGGGCGCAAGAGCTCGGTGACGAGCCGCAGGCCGCCGATGCGGTGCGGGCTCACGGTGGCGTTGGCGCCGGCGCGCTCCAGCTTGGCTTCGGCGCCGAACGCGACCACCTTGGCCACGATGCGAATCTGCGGGTTCAGCGAGCGCGTCGAGATGGTCACGAAGACGTTTTCGGGATCGTCGGTCAGGGCCGTCACCAGGCCGCTGGCTCGCTCCACACCGGCAGCCTTGAGCGAAGCGTCGTCCGTGGCGTCGCCCACCACCCACAGCAGCGAGCCGCCGAGCTCTTCGTTGAGCGCTTCGAGCACGTCGGTACTCTGATCGATGACGACGAACGGCTTGCCGCTGCCGACCAGCTCCTCGATCACGAAGCGCCCGGTACGGCCGCAACCGGCCACGATGGTGTGTCCGCTCAGCGCGGCAATCTTGCGGTCCATGCGTCTCCTCCGCCAGGCTCTGCCGATCACGCCTTCGACCATCACGGCCGTGAGCGACGATTGAAAGAAGGCCACCGTAGCCACGCCCATCACGATCATGATCATGACGAGCACGCGCGCCATGGGCATCAGGTCCATGCGCGGTAGCTCGCTGTAGCCGACCGTCGAGATCGTGATCAGCGCAAAGTAGATGGAGTCGAACAGCGAGTAGCTGTGCCCCTCCATCGTCCAAAACAAAACGCCGCTGCCCACGACCACGAACGTGAGCAGGCCCGCCGACATGAAGAAGCGCGAACGGGTCCGGTTATCGGCCAAGCGCTACAGAGTAGGACGCCAGCCGACGACGACTCAAGCTCAGGGCAAGCCAGGCACGGTCATGGGCGCGGTTTTCGCGTTGGTGCCGCCGCCGACGATGATGAGCGTCTTGCCATCTGGGCCGCCGTAGGCCGAGTTGGTGCCGTTGTTGGTAATGTTGCCGGCACAGTCGACCGCGATGCCGTCGCCGCCGGGAGTGGGGCCGCCTTTTTGGCCAGGCAAGCCCGCTGCGTCGAGCGTCCACGTACCCATTTGCACGACGTGTAGCTTGTTCTCGTCGGGCGAGAGCGCGATGCCGTTGATGCCGCCCATTTGAATGACCGAGGTCACGCCCATGGGATCGATGCGCACCAGCGCGGAGCCGAGGCCTTGCGGGCGGCCGCCGAGCTCGTAAGTCGTGTTCGAGAAGTAGACGTTGCCGTCGCTCCGCGCGATGAGGTCGTTGGGCGAGTCGAGCATCTTGCCGCCGGCCATCGTGGCGACCATGCGGCCTTGCTTGGTCTTCACGTCGTACTCCATTACCGCGCGCGGACCGTGGCAGGCGCCGAGCAAATTGCCGCTCGGGCTCACGCCGAGGCCGTTGCAACCCACGTCGTGCAGCCACACCTCACACGCGCCGCCCAGCGTGTACTTGATGATGTCGCCGCCCTTGTCACTGCCTTGGATGAAGTTCGAGAAGAAAAAGGCGTTCTCGCTTTTGATCCAAGTCGGCCCCTCGTTGTAGCCGTAGTTGTATTTGAAGCCGCCACCCGTGCAGATGTCGGTGGTTTGGCCCATCTGCTGTGCAGGGAAGGGGCCCGCGGGGCATTCCCATTGTTTCTTCGGGCCGTTGGGTCCCCAAAAACCGCCGCCGCCGCTGCCTCCCGAGCCGCCGCCGCTGCCTCCCGAGCCGCCGCTGGCGCCGCCGCCGCCACCCGAGCCACCGCTCGTCCCGCCCGAGCCACCGCCGCCGGCCGTGGAGCCGCCGTTAGCCCCGCCGCTGCCGCCGGTTCCGGCCGTGGTGCTGCTGCCGGCTTGGCTGCCGCCGTTGCTCACGGTTCCGGCCATGCCGCCGCTGGTCGTGCCAGCGACGCCGCCGGCCCCGCCCACCCCGTCGTTCGGCGTAGTGGACGAGCAACCGCCGAGTGCGACGAGGGCCACGGCAAATGCGGGGAAAGAAAGATGTGAACGCGGCATCATTGGTCGCAAGTGTCCGGTCGGAGCTGACCCCGTGTTGGTGGCTTCAGCCCTTGATGGAGATCCAGGTTTGTCGAGCTTTTGCACGAAGTCGACCATCATCACCGAAAATGGCAGTTCCGGCGTGAAGCTTTCGTCCGTCGCGTCCCATCGACCAACCGGTGACCACGCAGCGTTCGCCGGCGCCGATCTCGCCCACGAGCTCGGCGGTGATGCGACCCAGTAGCGCCACCGGGTAATCGGGCCCCGCGACACCGAAATAGCCGACGCAATCGAGCGCCGCCCACATGATTTCGGGACGCACGGCGCCGCCCGCGCCGATCAAGCTGCGGTCCGGTGTCCACGGTGCGGCCACGCTCTCTCCCACCTTCGAGGCTCCGGGAAAGATACGCAAGCCGTCGCCCACGGCGCGCGCGGGACCGCACACGAAGCAGCCCGGAAAATGGTGCTTGCTGTGGCCGATGTAGTGGAGCGATTGCTCGCTCGCGCCTTCGAAGCTCGGTGGCTCGGGATGCGCCAGGTCGAGTGTCGTCGAGCGCGCTTCGGCGATGAGCTCTCCTTCGTGTGCGAGCTCGATGTGGTCGCCGCGCTCGATGATGGCCAGCTCGCGCTCGAGTGGAGGCGGCTTTCTGAGCGTGACTTCGACAGCACCGGACAGCTGTTGCGCGAGCGAGCCGGCGGAGTAACCACCATTGCCCGAATCGGGAGGACCGCAAAAGCGAGCGGCGATGACGACCATCGGTCGTCGCTTTTTAGCACACGCCGACCCTCAACCCGACTGCGCGGCTTTGTGTGCGCGGAAGCATTTGTCGCAGCGCCACTCTGGAATGCGCTTACCGTCTTCGCCCACCACATACTTGAGGCGCCAACCAAAGCGTTGACCAATCAGCGTGTAGGCAGTCTCGGTCTCGGGCGCGACCGCCTTGCAGTCGACGCACGTGATTTTGGGGAAGTCCTGGGACATGTCCGGCTGACGCTGCTCGGCGCCAATTGTACGGCAAGCTCCGGCTAGGGCTAAGGGGGTGAATGTGGTTGTAAGGCTCCGATCAGCGCTACCCTGGGCGGCATGTTTCGCGCCATTCTCGTCGAAAGGGCGGCTGATGGGACGCAAAGCGCGCGCGTGACCGAGCTGGCAGAAGCGTCGCTGCCGCCCGGCGACGTCACGGTGCGCATCTCTCACAGCACCATCAACTACAAAGATGCGCTGGGCATCACCGGTAAGAGTCCGGTGCTGCGCGCGTTTCCGATCGTGCCCGGTATCGACTTCGCCGGCGTGGTCGAAGCATCGATGAGCCCCGACTTCGCGCCGGGCGACGCGGTGATCGGCAATGGCTTCGGCATTGGCGAGGCAACCTCGGGCGGGCTTGCAGAGCTGGCGCGTGTGCCGCTAGCCGGCGTGGTCGGGTTGCCGCCGTCGCTATCGCCGCGAAACGCGATGGCGATCGGCACGGGAGGCTTTACCGCCATGCTCGCGATCATCGCGCTCGAGCGCTCTGGACTCACGAAAGAGCGAGGCCCCGTGTTGGTGACGGGCGCTAGCGGAGGCGTCGGCAGCTTCTCGGTGTCGCTCTTGGCAAGGCTGGGTTACCGCGTGATCGCGGCGACCGGGCGCCTGGCGGAGCGCGACTACCTGACGCGCCTCGGCGCCGCTGAAATCATCGCGCGCGAGGAGCTGTCGTCGCCCGGCAAGCCTTTGGCCAGAGAGCGCTGGGCTGCCGCCATCGATTCGTTGGGCAGCCATACGTTGGTGAACGCGTGCGCCGGCACGCAGCGAGGCGGCTGGGTGGCGGCGTGCGGGTTGGCGCAGGGCATGGACTTTCCGGCCACGGTAGCGCCGTTCATTCTGCGCGGCGTCAGCCTGCTCGGCATCGACAGCGCCGTTCGCACGCGCGCCGAGCGCGAGACGGCCTGGCGACGCCTGGCCGAGCTGGCCGATCCGGTTTGGTTCAACGAGGTCGCGCGCGACATCGGCCTCGCCGAGGCGATTCCGAAAGCGAGCGAGCTGATCGACGGCAAGGTACGAGGTCGCCTGGTCGTCGACGTGAAGGCGTGACAGGGCTCACAACGGCGTGCCGGATAGCGAGCTCGGGCAGCTGCCTTTGAAGCCCGTCGCATCGAATTCGGAGGCGGCGCGCGCGCTGCGCTCACGGCCGCTTTCGTCCGCCAGCTTGACGACCAGCTCCAGGCTGCGGCGGCCGGCGCGCGCAGGCGAGCAATACGAAACCACGTAACCGCGCAAGAAGACTTCGTCTACCGCACGCGCCAGGTCGTCTACCGGCGAGCCCAGCGTGCCGAGCGACGCTGCCGCGCGCACGCCATCGCTGCCGATCCAGTCGAGGCTGCTGTCGGTCGACCAGGTGCCGACCTTGAGCAAGTAGCTGCGCTGGCCGGCGAGAGCTTCGCGGGCCTGAGCTTCGTCGACGCGGCCTGCGAGATCTGGTCCCCGCGCGACCACGATCAGGCTGCCCACGCGAGCTACCAAGCCCGTCTTCAGCAAGCGTGCGTCGAGCGCGCGCCGCCCGTTGACGATCGCGGTGTAGAGGCTGCTCGAACCGTCGCGCGGTTTTTCCGCGAGCAAGCGAGCGAGGCCGGGATCCTTGTTGAGCGGTGGGGCGACTTCGCTCTGCGGGTAGCGCGCGATGAGGCGCAAGTCCGGCGCGCCGTCGTACGCCAGCACCGTGACTGCCTGGTGAAAACGCAGGCGATCGATCAATTCTGCCAGCGCGCGACCCAGCGGCGCGCGCTCCGCGTCGGTGAAGGCGCGGCTGCCGTCGACCAGCACGACGGCTTCGTGGCCGCGCAGCGCGCCGAGCGACTTTACTTGCAACCCGATCTGGCGGCCGTCGAGCGCCACCTCACCCTCGCGCACCTCGAAGTTTTCCGGTCCCAAATCGTCCGGCGCGCTCCCGCGATCGCTCACGGAGACGAGCGCGAGCACGCGACCGGGTGGCGCAGTCTTCACGCTCACCGGCTCGACCCGGACACCGGAGCTGCCGCAACCGCCGAGCGCGAGCGCGGTTGAGAGCACCAAGGATCGCGAGAGCTTCATGCGGCTGGTGTAGAGCGCAGCCGCGAGCGTGACCAGAGCCGCGGATGCCCCAAGTGTGCGATCTGACGTCAGTAAGTCGTCATCACTTAGGGGCGTGACATTTACGAACTGAGCCGAGCGTCGCGTGTTCCGGACACTACGCTGCAACTCGATATGCAGATAACGTCTTCACGCTACTTTGACAGTGCCGGTGTGACGACGCTTGTCAGACATTCAGGCTTTGCTCCGCGCGCCCCTTCTTCTATCCATGGGGTGATGCGTTCGCGCTGTGCGGCGGCCGCCGCGGCTCTTGCTTGCTCGCTGCTCGGCTGCGGAGATTTCGCGGCGCCGAGCGACTCGGGCGTATTGGCTAGCGGCGGCGGTGGCGGTGGCGGCGCGACTTCTGTTGCGGGGTCTCAGGCCAACGGCAGCGCGGGTGCCACTGCCGGCAGTGCCGGGTCTGGCGGCGCACTCGGCGCTACGCCGCCGGTCATGGCTTGCTCGACCTACGCGGACAAGAGCGGCTACCAGCTCGTCGTACACATCCAAAACCAGATGAGCCGCACGCTCTACCTCGGGCAAGACGAGATGAGCTGCAACGCCGAGCGCCTTTTTCAAGTAGAAGACGGCGCCCGCCACGTGCTGCCAAGCCTAGAAAATTGCCATACCTCTTGCGACCAGATGATGACGAGCGGTCCCGCGACGTGCCCGTTGGTTTGCCAGGCTCCCGCCACCATCAAGCTCGATCCGAACCAAACCTTGCAGGTCCCGTGGGACGGCCGCTTCGGCGTGATGCAGACGCTACCGCAAGCTTGTTTGCCGGCCACGCAGACCGCCCCCGCCAGTTGCGTGCAAGCCGACCGCATCGGTCCGGCCATCTTTACCTTCTCGGCCAAGGCCGGTAGCTCGATGCAGTGCCTGACCGGTACGTGCACTTGCACGCCGAATCAGGCGGGCGGCTGCAGCAACGCTTCGAGCTTGATCAGCGGCACCATCTACACCACCGAGTACGTCGTGAAGCTGGAGCCGGGTGAGACGAGCCCGAGCGGCGAGGGTGCGTACATCGGTTTGGTGTTCAAAGACACCGCGCAGTAACCCTGGCATATGGGTGCGGCGCGCCGCACATTTCAGCAAATCGACATGAAGATCGCAGCGCGCGACTCCATGCGTTCGAATCGATCATCGATTCGAAACATGATGTGTAGATTTTGCTGCTGGCGCTCTGTACGCTCTCGGCATGCGAGCATGTCTCCGGCTGTTGGCCGCGCTATTGCCGTGTATCGTGAGCTGTAGCTCCACCGACGACGGCACTGGGAATTCGGGCGGGCAACCCTCGGGAGTTGCCGGCACCAGCGCCGCGGGCGGAGCCGGTGGCGGCGGCAGCGCGGGTGTCGCCGGCTCGAGCGTCGTGCCGACTGCGGGCACCAACACGGGCGGCACGGGCATTACCGTCGGTGGAAGCGGCGGTAGCGGCACGGCCGGGGGCGGCGCCGGACCGGGTGGCGGCACAGGCGGCAGCGCCTCGGGCGGAGCCGGTCAGGCCGGTAGCGGTGGCTCGTCGGGCTCGGGCGGCGGCGGCGGCGGCGGAGTGGCTCCTGCCGGTTGCGCTGGCGTCACCAACGCCAAGTTCTGCGAAGACTGGGACAAGCAAGCGATGGGCAAGCCCAGCGGCGACTTCAGCGTGAGCGACGGCGTCGTGGTCGACACGACCAAGGCTTTCAGCGGCGGTCAGTCGCTCCACTTCTTGAAGATCCCGAAGCCCGCGGATGGCACACCGAACATTCGCTTCACCAAGCAGTTCCCGCTCGCGTCGAACGACATGCACGGCCGCGTCATGCTGTACATGGCGCAGGTCCCGCAAACGACCTCGCACTGGAACTTCATCACCAGCTCCAACAGCGGCGGCACCGAGTGGTCCATCGGCGGCCAGTACGGCAAGTTCGAGCTCGTTTGCGATCCGCCCGACAACGGCCTCGACTCGAAGACGCAGTTCCCAGGCGGCAAGTGGGCCTGCATGCAGTGGGAGTTCAAGTATCCGGGCAACGACAACACCACCTTCGTCACCAAGGTGGACGGCGTGTCGGTCGATCAGGGCGAGTTCACGGGCGCCAACTCCAAGGGCGAGAAGTGGAAGGCTGGCACCTGGAACAACCTGAAGATCGGCTGGGAAATATTTGGAAACTCGGACATCGACGTCGAGTTTTGGATCGACGATTTGGCCTTCGGTGAGGAGGTCATTCCCTGCCCGGCCAAGTGAGGGGTAGTCTGCGCGCCCGAGATGGCAAAAAGTCGAGCTGAGCGCACGGGCTCCACCAAAAAGCAAAACGCCAAGAAGGCGCCTGCCAAGAAGAAGGCGCCTGCCAAGAAGAAGGCGCCTGCCAAGACGAAGGCGCCTGCCAAGACGAAGGCGCCTGCCAAGACGAAGGCGCCCGCCAAGACGAAGGCGCCCGCCGAGAAAAAGGCGCCTGCCAAGAAGAAGGCGCCTGCCAAGAAGAAGGCGCCCGTCGAGAAAGCGGCAGCGCCCTCTCCGAACACGCCGCCGGCGGCTCGGAAATCTCCGCCAGCCACGCTGTCGCGCGTCGCGCGCAGCACACTGGCGCAGAAGCGCGCGATTCAGGGCACGCTCGGTCACGCCGCCTCGGGTAAAGACGTGGTCGACTCGTACATGCGAGACGTCGACCATCCCTTCAAGGCGGAGATGGAAGCCGTGCGCCAGATCATCTTGGCGGCCGGCCCGCAGCTGGCCGAACGCATCAAGTGGAACGCTCCGAGCTTCTATTTCAACGAAGACTTTGCGGCGTTCAATCCGCGCACGAGCGAGTTCGTCCACCTGATCGTGTTGTTCCCCGGCGGGCAGGGCATGGACGATCACGGCGACTTGCTCGAGGGCATGCACAAGGATCGCCGCGAAGCGAAGTTCCACAGCATGGAAGACGTGCAGGCGAAAAAGGCCGCGCTAGAGCGCTTGGTGCGCACCTGGCTCGAGCTGCGTACGGGCTGAACGCCTGAAAATCCGCGGTGCTGCAGCTGACGCATGAATTTTGGCTGGCGCAGGTTCATGCTTGCGACTCGCCATGCCCGCCCTAGTCGCCGAAGGACCCGCGCGCGCTGCCATCGCGAACGCCATCGATGCGCAGTCGCAACGGCTCGCCACCGAGCTGGCTGCGACCGCTAAGCGCCCAAAGCGGGGGCGAGTCCACCGGCTACGCGTGGCGACGCGCCGGCTGCTGGCGGCGTTGAGGCTGGCGTCGGCGGCCGGTAGCGCGGTGCCCAAGGTCGCCACCAAGCGCTTGGAAAAGCTTCTGGAAGCGCTCTCGCCGTTGCGCGATGCGCAGGTCATGGAGAGCGGGTTGAAGGCGTTGCCCGAGGGCGAAGTGGAAGCCGCCGTCTTGGAGCGAGCAGCGCGTGAGCGGCGGCGGCAGCGCGCGCGCACCGCCAAGCGCCTCGCACGGTTCGATGCCAGCGAGCTCATCGAGGCGATCGGTTCCGTGCAGGTATCGATGGCGGATGGTGCGAGTCCGCAGCCGACGCTACTGGGTGGGCTCGCGCTCACGGGGCATTTGGCACGAGAGCAGCTAACGATCGAGGTCGGGCGCGCTCGGGCCCGCCAGCTGTCGCCACACGAGCTGCACCAGCTTCGTCTACTGCTCAAGAGCTACCGCTACAGCTTGGAGATCTTGGCCGAGCAGTTGTCGCCCACGGCTGCCGGCTTGCTGGAGACGACGACGCAACTGCAAGACGAGCTGGGCGCGGCGCACGACAGCGAAGTCCTGGCGAAAGCCGTGACCGAGTATGCCGAGGCGCACGACCGAAACGCTCAGCGTCTGTCGGAGTCGTTGGCTCGCACCAGCCGCGAGGCGCACGCGCGCGCGGCCGAAAGGCTCGCCCGCGCGGAGCTGCGCTGGCCGCTTGGGCCGGAGCCGCAGCCCGCCGGGCTCAGTCGCACGAAATCTCCACCGTGAGGCGCTTGCCGCGCGCGCGTAGCTGATCACAGGCCTTGCCCGTGATCAGCAGATGTCGTGCATCCCTCAAGCGCCAACCGTCCTCGGCGTCGAGCACCAGGTTGCGGCCGTCGAGCGCGACCTGACCGCTCGCTAGCTCGTCTGCCGCGATGTCGCGATCGAGCCCGACCTCGCACAGCGGCACGCGCGCCAAGATGCCGCGCAGCTGGGCTGTCAAGCCGGCAACGTCGGTGCTCGCCTGGTAGGGCTCGGCTGCGTCGGGGTCCACGCCGAAGCGCGCGTCGAGCGGTTTTCCCTGACCCGCGTTGGCCAGTTGCTGCAGCTTGTCGCCCGAAATGTCGGCCGAAATGCCGAGCACATAGAAGTCGATGTCCGTCGCGTGCGCGCTCGCGGCAGCGCTCACGGCTTCGAGCTGACCGGCTTCGGTTTGCGGATCCGGCACGTCGCAGGTATCGGGATCTCCGTCGGTGACGAGCAAGATCACTTCCGGACCTTGACGCTTGGCCTGGCGGATCTCGCTTACCAATTGCGCAATGGCCGCGCCGGTCGGCGTGTCGTCGTCGGGCGACGAGTTGTCGTACAACCTGCGGATGGCTTCGTAGTTGCCGGTAGCGGCGCGCACTTCGCTCAAGATGGGGCAGGTACCGCCGCCCGCCGTACCGTTGTGGCTCGTGTAGAAGGCGAGCGAGAACTGCATGCTGCTCTCGAGCCCGCGTACCACGCCGGTTTGCTCGTCGAGCAGCGCTTGGCGCACGATCGTCCAACGCGACTGCGGGCTATCGTCGCTGGGGTAGCCGGCGCGCATGCTGCCAGACTGGTCGACCAACAAGCTCACGGTTGGGCGCAGCTCGTCGATCGTGACGCTCAAGGATTCGCAGCGGTCTTCGGGCGGCTGCGGAGGCTCCATGGCAGGCGGCATCATCGGCTGCCCACCTTCAGGCATGCTGGGCGGTGTCGGGTTCGTGCTCGGCGGCGTCGCGCTCGGGCTCGGCGACGTCGGTGATGTCGGAGTGCTCGACGGTTCCGGCGTCGCATTCGCAGCCAGCTCACCACCGATGAGGCTGGTGCGAGAACCGCACGCCGTGAGCGCAGCCAATACGCCAAACGAGACAGCGACGACGCCTCGACGCAGCACATCGCCGGCATCTCACGCGTCCAGTTGTGCGGCAATAAGCGTTTGCTTTGCCTAACAACGATGTTGCGTCAGCTTGCCGCTGCCGACAGACATTCACAGAGCGAGTGTCGAGCGCGACTCGCGAATGCCTGCGCTTCCTCCTCAAAAGTTTCTTGACGAACCGCTTCCGATCCGTACGGCCGGCGCACGCTCAATCTACGGTCGCCGAGCGCCGCTACGCGCTCGATTACGGAAGCGCCCGCCAAGTGTCCCGACGCTGCAGCCGTTCGCGCGGCGATCGAGAGCCGCACCACGGGTGCCAGTGCCGTGGAGCCACAGCAGGCCTTTTCGGCGTGAGCTCCACGCGGCCCGCCGATCCCGAGTCGCCAGGGCCGAGGGCTCCCGAGCCGCCACCGACGCCAGAACGCCGCGCTATCGCGCCCGAGCCGGAACGACGTCAGCCGCCAGCCTCTCGATTGCGCTGGTCGGCCGCCGCAGGTCTGACGCTCGAGAGTGCCGTCGCCCCTTCGCCGCCGATCGGTTTTGCAGCGGGCGTCGAGGGTTGGTGGCGCCCGCTGCGCTACCTTCGCCCAGCAGCGGACTGCTCGGTCGCGAAGTGTTGCAGATCGATCGCGCGCGAGGAGCGCTGGCCGGTGGTGATGCGGGGCGCGCACTGCGCGAGCTCGATATTTACGCTCAGCTCGAGCAGACCGGCGTGTTGTCGCGCGAAGCGCGAGTGCTGCGAATCGATGCGCTCGAACGGCTGGGCCGGAGCGCGGAGGTCCCAATGGCTGTAGACCTGTCGCGCGGCGAAGATGTCCAGCGCTGGACTCGATCTGGCGAGCAGCGGCGCAGCGCTCCGCCTCAAGGACGCACCTGCCTTGCACCAGGGCATCGAGAGCGGCGCCTGCTGTCCCCAAGGTGACAAGCTGATCGATGGCGCGAACCCCCAAGACAGCTGGTTCCTGAAGAAGATCAAAGGCGAGCAGGGCACCTGCGGCACCGTGCAACCGCCCGCCGGCATGCTTCAGGGCGCGGACCTAGGCTGCCTCGAGATGTGGGTTGGCTGGGTCGCCGCCACACCGTAAGGCGCGCGCGCCGTCAGCTACACGTTGACACTCACTTGCCAGGGTGGCATGCGCTACACTCGCTCTCGGAGCTGGTGGAGGTGTCGCGCATGGCTGGTACGGGCTATCAATCGAAGACGCAACGAGGGCTATTTTTGGCGGGCGCGGCTGCGCTTTGGTGGAGCGGAGCCTGCGGCGGAAATCCCGAGCTCACCAACACGCGGAACGGGGTGCAAGGCTCCGGCAAGGTCGGTGATGCGTGCGACGGCAGCGACGATTGTGCGGAGTCGCTGCTGTGCGGCCCCGATGACGTCTGTATCGGCGCCTGCGGCGAGCCGACCGGCACCAAAGCCTGCGGTTCGGAAGCATGCCTTCCTAACGGGGTTTGCTCGGAAGGGCTCGCGCGCGACTGCTCGAAGGACAAGGACTGCGAAACGGGTTTGGTGTGCTCGGAGCTGGGCCGCTGCGCGGTGCCGTGCGAACCGGGTGCAGAAGCAGCCTGCCGGGGGGGCGCCATGTGCCGGAGCAGCGGCACGTGCCCGACGGATCGCGATGTGGTGATCAGCGGCCTTGGCGGCGCCATCAACGACGACGGCGGCGGCGGCGACGGTACCGGCGGCGCCAACAATTGCATCGACGTGGACGTCGATTTTACGCCACAGATCCCGACCGTCGTCTTGCTCATCGATCGCTCGGGCTCGATGAACGCCAACAATTTCGGTGATGCCGTGAAGCAAGCCGTAACGGACGGCACCTACACGCTCGGCGACTGTCCGGACATCACGGTCAACAAGATGAAGGTCAATCCCAACGATTGGCGCTGGAACGTCGTGCGCGACGTGCTCATGAACCCGACCAAGGGCATCATCAAGCCGCTCGAAGATCGCGTGCGCTTCGGGCTCTCGCTCTATTCGTCGGATAACGGGCAGATCAAGCCGGCCAGCAAAGACACGCCGGACCTGATCGAGCTCGACCCGAAAAAGATGTGCCCCGTCTTGATCGACGTGCCGATTGCCCTGAACAACCACCAGGCGATGCTCGATCAGTTCAAGTGCACCGACATCGCGGACGACACGCCAACCGGCGAGTCGCTCGTTGCCGCGGCCAAGCGCTTGAAAGCCTTCAAGGAGCCGGGGCCGAAGGTGATCGTGCTCGCGACCGACGGCGAGCCCGACAATTGCGAGTGCCCCGACTTTGGCGGGCACGTGCCCGAGTCGTGCAAGGCGCCCGGCGTCCCTGCCAAGATCAAAGACGCGGTGGTCGCCACCGCCAAGCAGATCCATGGCGACGACATCACGATTCACATCATCAACGTGAGCACGCCGGGTGAGGCCACGCTGCAAGCGCACTTGGAAGACGTGGCAAAGGCCGGCGGCGGGAACGTGTACCCCGGCTTCAGCCCCGGAGCGCTCAGCTCCGCCTTCGAGGACATCATCAACGGTTCTCGCCCGTGCACGATTGATTTGAACGGCGAGATCGCGGACGGCAAAGAGTCGACCGGCAACGTGACGCTCGATGGCAAGCAGTTGAAGCTCGGCGACAAGAACGGTTGGAAGGTCAACACCCCCAGTCAGATCGAGCTGCTCGGCAGCGCCTGCAAGGCGATCAAGAGCGGCGACCACGATCTTGCCATCAAGTTTCCGTGCGAGTCGTTCGAGCCGGTGGTCGTGCACTGAGCAGCGGCGTCACAGCTCGACGCGAAAGCCGTGCTCGTAGCGGAGCGGGAGCTCGAGCGTGTATTCGACGACTTTTCGGTGCGTGCGGGGCAGGGAAAGACCAACCGGCGGCCAGCGAGCATACCAGTCAAGGACACACCGCGAGGTCGAATGTTCCACGGTGCCGGCTCAACTTCGTTCTTGGTGTCTTTAGCGGCAAAGGTTGGTCGAGAGCGGGACTTGGCCGTGTGCGTCACGGTCGAGTAGCTTTACGCCACCGCGCGTTCGACCAGCTCGCACAGCGCGAGGTTCAGGGCGCGCGCGCCCTCTTGATCCGGTAAGCGTGAGAACGCCAGCGTGACGGCTTGCGGCTCGACATGCTTACCGAACGGCGTGAAGTGGATTCTCCCGGGGCCAGTGCCGGTGGCAGGAGCGCCGTTCATGTAGTCGGTGCCGGTCCAGAGTTGGTGTCCGTTCATGAAGTGTGGTGGCAAATCGTCGCTCAGCGGAGCCAGGTTCCAAGCCTTCTGGCGGGCCGCGACCAGCGCTGCCAGACCTTCGCGCAGGCCGCGGCAGAGTGCGGGTAGGCGCTCGCGTGCCGCCGGGATCCACAGCGCGCGCTCGGAGCTTTCCCAGCCGAAGGCGTAGGCGGCGCTGGCTTTGACGCGATACCGATACTGACGCTCCTGACCACCGAGATCGGTGAGCGCAACGCCTCGCGGTTCGCGCAGCCAAAAATCGCGATTCGGGAGCGGACCCCAGAGGGGGCTCGCAAAACCGCCGCGCTCTCCGTCGACCAGCTCGCGGCTGCGCGCACCTCGCAGGTGCGTGCCGAGCGGCTCTGTAGCGGCGACCCAGCCGAGCGTTGCTTCGAGCACGCCGTCCGCCTGGCAGAACAGCGCGTGATCGAAACCGGCCCGAGCTGGCATGCTGCCGTCGTGCACGTGCACGGTCGGGAAGAACAGCGCGCGGCTTTCGCGCGGCGTGAACGCTAGCGCCATGGGCTGCAGCTTTTGCGGCATCTTCGTGCCGCGCGGCAGCGGCTTCAGCTGCAAGACGGCGAAGCCGTAATCTTGGTAAATCGGCAATTGCGCGAGCAGCTGATTCGGCAAGCGAAAGCGCGGATCGAGTCGAGCAAAGTCTGCAGGCGTGGGCACGAAGCTGGCGACGTAACGCCCGACGTCGAAGACCGGTAGCGGGGCGCGCGTGGGCGGGCCTTGAAACAGCCGCGCGGCCGGCGCGACCGAGAACGCCGGAAAAGCGGCTTCGAGCGCTTCGAAAAAGCCGTCTTCGTCGCCCAAGTCGATGAAGCTGACGGCGCCTTCGCCTGCGCTCGCGAGCACGGGCAGCGGCAGGATCATGGCCAGCTCTTGCTCGAGCTCCACCTTCATGGCGTAGGCCAAGAGCTGCCGACCGTCTGCCAGCAAGCGCGCGAAGATTTTGGTCCCGCTCACGTGCTTCACGTGACCGGAGAAACAGCACATGCCGCTAATTCACCACGGTATCGGCTTGCTGTCGCGGAAGAAGCCGCCGCTGGGCCCATTCGCCGGCAGCGTGGCCGCCCAGACGATGCCGCGCGCGCCCTGCGGCAGCTCTCGTGGCGCACCGGGACCGCCCATGTCGGTCTTGACCCAACCGGGGCACACGGCGTTGACGTGAAGACGTGGCCAAGACTTGCCCCAGATGCGCACGAGCGCGTTGAGCGCCGCCTTCGACACTCGATAAGCGGAGCTAGGCCAGCCATGCGCGTTGTGCGTGCCGGTCGCGACCTCGCGCTCGAACTCGGAAACCAGCGCGACCACGCCGTCAACGGTCAGAGCCGGATCCAAAAATCGCGCCTTCAGCTCCGGCGAGTACGCCGTGAGCTCACCCATGCCGCTCGACACCATCACCAGATTGCCGCCGTCTACCAAGAACGGTGCCAGCGCGTTCGTCACGTGCAGCGCGCCGAAGAAGTTCACCGCCAGCGTGCCTTGTACGACCTGCACGTTGAAGCCCTGCATCGAGATGCCGGCGTTGTTCACCAAAGCCTGCACGCTCCCCAGCTCCGCTTTGGCCCAGGCCGCGAATTTCGCGATGCTCTCGGCGCTCGTGACATCCAGCTCTGTCGCCAGCACGGTCTTGCCGATGCTGCGCGCCGCCTGCTCGGCGTCAGCGCGGCGTCGTGCCGAGAGCACGACACGGTAGCCCTGCTCGGCCAATTGACGGCTGGTTTCGAGTCCCAGGCCGCGATTGCCGCCGGTCACGATAACGGTATGGTTACTGCCGTTTGCCATTCGAGCGGAAGATTTGAGGCCCGCCCCCGGCGACGTCAACGATTCTTCTGAAAAGCCTGGCTGAATTTCGGCGTGAAACGCCCAGCCTTTCGGGTCCGAGGTACGTCAGGAGAAGCCGAGGCTCCATGGCATCGAACCACCGAATCGGTTTCTCGCGCGCCGCAACGCTCGCCGTCTGGCTGATGTCGCTCACCGCCGCCTGCGCGGTCGCGACCGAGCCGGACCCCACCGACGAACCCGCCGCCGGCGCGCACAGCACCGCCGGTACGCACAGCAGCGCCGGCTCCCTCAACGTTGCCGGTACGTCCCCGAATGCCTTTGGCGGCACCAGCTCGACTGGTGGCACCAGCTCCGAAGCGGGCAGCACAGCCACGGGCGGCATGCCTGCGACGGCGGGCACCAGCTCTGCCGGCGGAACCGGCAAGGGCGGCTCCGGCGCTGGCGGCAAGACCAACACGGGCGGTGCGGGGGGCTCGAGCAGCGCAGGCAGCGGTAGCGGGGGCATGATGACGAACGCCGGCAGCGGTGGCGGCTCTGGCACGGGCTGCACGGGCCTGAAGACGTGGAAAGGCGGCGACTCCACGCTGACGATCGCCGAGGGCGAGGTCGTGCAGTGGATGGGCAAGCGTTACAAGGCCAACGCCGCCATCGCCTATCCGAATACCGAATGCGCGCCAGATAAACCTGTGGACTGGTGCAAAGACTGGTTCACGGCCGACGGCGACTGCTGACGCTGCCGCCCCGAAGCCTCGGGGAGACGGGGCCGAAACCAGTCGCGCCTAGGCTCGCCTTCATGAGCGGCCTGGGCGGATTGAACAAGTCTCCAAATGGCGTGGTGATTGGCCTGGTGCAGCTGCAGCTGCCCAATGTGGTCACGCCGGCGCATCTCAAGGCGCAGGCCGAGCGCGTGGCGGCGCTGGTCGGCAAGGCGCGCCGTGGCTCAGCGGCGATGGACCTGGTCGTGTTTCCCGAATATTCGCTGCACGGCCTGTCGATGGACACCAACCCGGCGATCATGTGCCGGCTGGACGGGCCCGAGGTGGCGCTCTTCCGCGCCGCGTGCCGGGAGCATCGTATCTGGGGTTGTTTTTCGATCATGGAGCACAACCCCGCAGGCAATCCGTACAACAGCGGCATCATCATCGATGATCGCGGTGAGCTGAAGCTCTACTACCGAAAGCTGCATCCTTGGGTACCGGTCGAGCCGTGGGAGCCAGGCAATCTCGGGATTCCGGTGTGTGACGGGCCCAACGGCAGCAAGCTGGCGCTGATTATCTGTCACGACGGAATGTTTCCCGAAATGGCGCGGGAGAGCGCCTACAAGGGCGCGGAGATCATGATTCGGACGGCTGGCTACACGGCGCCGATTCGCCACGCCTGGCACGTCACCAATCAGGCGAACGCATTCTGCAACTTGATGTACACCGCTTCTGTTTGCATGTGCGGAAGCGACGGCACGTTCGACTCGATGGGTGAGGCTAGCATCGTCGGTTTCGATGGCGTGCCACTGGCGAGCGGTGGAGGGCGTCCCGACGAAATCGTCGCTGCCGAGGTGCGGCCCGATTTGGTGCGCGAGGCTCGGCGCGTGTGGGGCGTCGAGAACAACATCTACCAGTTTGGGCACCGGGGCTACGTCGCAGTCAAAGGTGGCGCGAGCGACTGCCCTTACACGTATATGAAGGACCTCGTGGCGGGCGAATACCGCTTACCCTGGGAGGGCGACGTCGTGCACAAAGACGGTACATCGTGCGGCTTCCCCGAGCCAACGCGAGAGTACCTGGGCGGCGAGGCAACGCCGCCTGCAGGAGTCGTCTCCCGGGTCGCGTGAAGCCGCGGTCAGCGGTTTTCTTCACTGCGCAAGGCGACGGCGCGCTCGAGCAGTACTACGGCATCGCCTGCGGCGCCGCTCCCTCGCGCGTAGCTCACGAGCTTCGCGACGTCTTCAGCCCTCAGGCGCGCGAGCTGTTTGAGCCCCAGCTCGCACGCTGCCTCCACGCCGCGCAGGCGCGCGCATAGGTCGATGCGAAACAGCGTCGCTTCGCGCGAGAGCGCCTTGCGGCGGGCCGCGCGTTCGAGAATGTGCAGCGCCCAACGGCTCTGGCCGCAGGCGTCTTCGACGGCTGCTCGGCAGTAGGGATCGAGCTGCGAGGAGCCGGCGAGCCACGAGAGCGCATTACGCGCGGCGTCGGATCGCCCCAGCCCGAGCTCGCACCAGGCGACCAGCTCTACCCCGGCGTGCTGCAAGCGTGCGCTCTGTGCGCGCTCCGCAACGCGGTGCGCCAGCGAAAGCGCGTGGTTGTGTGCGCCGCGCCCCAGCAGGTCGCGGGCGCGCAGCACGTCATCCGGCAAGCCCTGCCGCACGTCGGCCTCGTGCAGCTCTTGACTGACACGGGTGAGCACGAGGGCGAAGCCGCACATCATGAGCACCAGCGCGACGGCCGCCGCCTGCCCGTGAAACAAGGCGAAAGCAGCTACCGCGAAGGCCAACCCGGCCAGCCACATGCTGGCTTTCTCGTCGCCTTGCCGGGCGGAGCTCGGGACCATCTGAAGACTATGGGACCACACTCCCCGTTTCGGGGTCTGCTCGGTGGCGTAAAATTTCATTTTATCGCCGCCGTACGCGATCGCCCCCTTACGTGATCGCCGCCGTATGTGACGTGGCGCCTAGGCGCTGTGCGCGATTTCAGGAGCGGTTTGATAGAATTTGTTCCGCGCCGGGTCATTGAAGCTCTCGTAGTCGATGACGAACGGCGTGACCTCGCCCTTGCCATTCTTGAAGCGCAAGGTTGCCGCCATCGGCGTCACGCTGCGGTAGCTGCTGTCCGCCGGCAGATCGTCGTTGGTCTTGCCGCCCGACGAGAACACCGTGAACAGTGAGCAAGAGTCTTCGGCGTAAACCTGACGAAAGCCTTCGTCGACCTTCTCGTGGCCGCGGAAAATGGTGTGGCAGCCCAGCCGCTGCAAAAATGCCTGACATTGCAGCTTGCCGAACGGAAAGCGCGCCGACTGATCTTGCAGGCTAGCTGGGATGACGTCGGCCTGGCTCGGATCGCTCCACATCATCTGGAAGCGGATGTCCCATTCGTTCAGACTCGACAGGTCTTTGTAGAGGTTCTTGATCGCGCTGTCTTTGGGGATGCCGCCGTGCACGAACATGAACTTTTCGAACAAGAAGCTGGTCGGCATCGAGTCGAACAGCTTGATGTAGTGCTGGAATACCTCGTCCGACGTGTGAGGCTTCAGCGTGTTCATCGCTTCACTAGGGCGCACGGCGCCGTACACCTTGCCCTGGTGCTCCACGTAGTATTCGTGGTTGCCGCGTAGCACCACCACGTGGTCCGGGTGCTTGGCGTACAGCTGCAGCACCGAGCGCAGCACACCCTGGTAGCTGAACATGCCGCGGTCGATATAGTCGCCGAGCAGCACCAGCTTGGGACAAACGTTGCCGTCCGGCTTGCGCTCGTACTCGGCGATCTTCTTGAGCACGTCCGTCTGCGTCAGCACTGCCTTCAGGCAGCTGTAGCAACCGTGCAGGTCGCCGATGATGGTGAGCTCGTATTCCTTGTTCGGCTCGGGCGTCAGCACCTGGACGTGGCCGTCCAGAAAATCGCTACCCGGTGCGAACTGGCTCACGTTCGTCTTGCCCTTGAGCTTGTTGCGGCCGAGCGCGCGTTGTTGGTCCCAAATCGCGATCACGCGATCCATCAGCTTGCGATCGCTCTCCAGTTGCTGGACGAGCGCGTCGCGATCCGACGAGTAATGCTGCTCGAACTGCGCGAAGAAGGGGTGATCTTCCGCTTTGGTGGCGATCGTGCGGGGGCTCGCGACCTCGAAGGGACGTTCGCCTTCGTCGTCCACGAGCTCGACGCCCAGCTCTTCGTTCAGCAAGTCGGCCAGCTCCGCGCGGAACTTGGCTTCGGCCGGGTGCACGCTGCCGTCGGCGTTGATCAGCTCGTCGACGGTCGCCATCAGCTGCTCCTGGCTCTCTTCGTCGAAGCTCTTGAAGATTTCGAAGCAGCGCAACTTCAGCTTGGCGTGCACGAAGGTGTCTTGAGCTTCTCCCTCTGCCACGGCCTCCGTGAAAAGCTCCATCACCTGCCGGTCGATGCCTTCGAACACCTCGAGGAAGTGGGTGTTGAACTTCGTGGTCAGCTCGGCCGCGACCTTGGGCTCCAGGTTGGCGCCGGCCACACGGTGCGCGACCAGCTTCTTGATGTAGCCGCGCACGAATTCTTTTTCGGAGGCGTCGAAGTCGCCGTCGATATAACCGAAGGTCGTCAGGTAGAAGATGACCGCCCGCATCTGCTTCTCCGCCTCGGGCCCGTTCGAGCTGAACTTGAGCATCCGGGTAGAATAAGCGGGCCCCGCCGCCGTGAGAACTCAGAATACGAGCGCGATCTCGTGCTGGTTTTGCGGACTCACACGCACCTGCACGGGCGCACCTGGTTGCGCTCGCGGTATGGCAATTTGCGGCACAATCGCCGTCGTTTGCGTCTGATACACGCCGAGCTGCGGGTGGTGAACCTCGACCAACGCCTGGATCTCGGGGTTGTAATTCACCATGCGGCCGGTCTGTTGCACGTTGAGCAGGCGACCCTGCGCCGGAATACCGCTCTGCGCTAGTTGCTCTTTAGCGGCGAAGCCGTCGACCATCGCGCCGGCCTGGCCGACCATGCCGGTGAACTTGGGCAGCACCACGATCGCGACGCCGGCAAAGATGGCGCCCGTGAAGATGGTGGCGATGCCGGAGAAGAAGTCGACGAAGATCATCAGCGCGATGCCGCCCAGCGCGCAGAGCACGCCGATGCCGATGAAGGCATACTTCATCATCGTCATCATGCCCTTGGCGCCTGCGATGGCGCCCTGCGCTTGACCGAACGAGTTGTGCGGCGTGCTCACTTGCATGCCGGGCATGCCCATGCCCATCGCTTGCATGGGTTGAGCTTGAGGAGCACCGGGGTAGCCACCCGCTGCGCCGGGATAGCCGGCAGGCGGTCCCGCGTAGCCCGGCGAAGCGTTGGGATACGGCGGCTGTCCGTACTGTTGCTGCGGCGGCTGCCCGTATTGTTGCTGCGGCGGCTGCCCGTACTGTTGCTGCGGCGGTTGCTGCCCGTACTGCGGTTGTCCCTGCTGTGGGTAGGCGCCCCAACCTTGAGCACCGGGGGGCGCACCAGGAGGGGGACCGCCCGGAGGACCAGGAGGTTGACCAGGACCGTTTCCACCGAAGCCGCCGGGTTGCATGCGCACCAATATCGGCGCCGGTCTGCTCGCCTGCAAGCAAATTGCCTATTACCCACACAAGCGGCCGTGTCGTTGCGCGCGCCGTCCGTAAGCTTACTGCGTCCAGCGTAGCGCGACGCGCAGGCAGTCACGCTCGCTGCTGGGCACGAGCTCCGTCGTGCCCTTCACGCCGGTCAAGAAGAAGACGGCGTGCATGCCGCTTGCGACCGAGCGGTGCCAACTGGCGTGACCAGCAATCTCCGGCGGCATCTCGCGCAACTGGACCTGCACGTGGCCCGGAGCCTCTTCCTGAATCACGAAGGATCCGTAGTCGCGGTACATGATGTCGAACGCTTTGGGGATCCACTTGGCGAGCGCCACGGTGTCGAAGCGAAACAGCGCGAGCGCGGTGCGTACCAGCCCGGCGAACGCAGGCGCGCTCATCTGCCGCTTCAACCAGTTCTGGAAAAATACGTCGCCCGCTTCGCTGCCGAGCGTTTCGTACACGGCTTGCGTCAAGGCCAGGTTCGCGCCGATCGGCAGCCACTCGAGGTTGCTCACGCCCTCAATCTGCTCGACCAGATTGTCGAGCCCTTCGAGCACGGCTTGCTGCTTGCTCGGCGGCAAGCGGCGCACGGCCGCCAGGTAATCCTTCATGTATCGCCCCCGGGTGCCGGCCGCCATCGACACGGAAAGTGTAGCATGGCGCCACGCGCCGCCGCGCTGGCTTTTAGCGCACAGCCGCTGTGGTCATTTGGCCGCAGGGCAGGCGATAGGCATGTCTCCGAACGCCAAGTCGTCGATCCATTCTTCGATGTCGACGTCCGAGCTGCCGTAGCCGGTCCAGCCGATTTGGAGCGTCTTCCACGGACCTGCGTCCCACTTTTTCCCTTGTGAGTCGGCACCCGTGAATTGGCCGTTTTGAAGCGCGGTGCCGTCCATCTTCGCCAGGAAGGTGTTGTCGACGCCCTGGCCGCCGTACTTGAACTCCCACTGCAGGCAGAACCACTTGCCGGCGGGAAAGGGGGTCGAGGTCAAACCGTGGTCGGGCGGATCGACCACGAGGATGAACTTGCCGTACATCCCTCCGATCTCCCAGTTGACGTTGTTCTGGCTGACCGCGTCGATGATGTCCCAGTGAAACTCGGCGGTAGGGACGGTCGCCAGGTACATCATGGCGCGACCGTGAAAGTCGTTCATCGGAAACTGCTTCGAGAAATTCAGGAACGACTGCGAGCCGGGTTTCGGCGACTTGATGTGCAGCGCCTTGCTGCCGCTATACGCCTTGCTCGAATCGACCACGACCTGCCCCGCCTTCGCGTCGATGTTGAAGTCACCCTTTGGCGGCATGTCCGCCGTTTGCGCTTCGAAGTCGTCGCAAAACTTGGCCGTCACGCCGTTGCAACCGCTGACCGTGCTGCCGCCGGCACTGCCGCCCGTGCCCGCGCTCGCGCCTCCGGCGTTGCCCCCGCTATCTGCGCTGCCGCCGCTGCCGGCGCTCGCCTGCGTGCCGCCCGCACCACCACCTGCAACTGCAGCGGTGCCAGCGCCGCTCATGCCGCTACCCGCGACTGCCGCGCCGCCGCCGCTCGTGCTACCGCCGCCTGGAATCACGCTCGAGCCACCGCTGCCGCCGCCGCCGCTCGCGGCGCCACCGCTACCACCGCCGGGTGATTGCCCCGCCGGGTCGCTCGCGCACGCCAGCGCAAAAATCAGGCCGACTAGCGAAAAGCGAAACGGTACAGGGCGATGAAGCGTGTGCAAATTTGCGGCCTTCCTCGAAACGACTGGCACGATCCCAGGATCAATGGTGCCGCGCGAGCCGGCCTTCATGAAAGCACCGAGCGCAGCGCTTAGTCGGTCGCCCAGCGTTGCAGCTCGACGAGGCGCGCGGGCGTCGGCCAGCCCACCACGCGGAGCCTGGGCGGAAAGTACTCCGGCGCCGGCGCGAAGCACTCGGGGAGTAGCTCGAGGACGACGGCTCGTGGCACGCGCAGCGGCTCCATCGAATCACTGACGAGCACGATCAAGTCCGTCTCCGGCAACAGTGTGGGCACGCCCTGGGTCATGGTGCTGGCGCTGGTGAGCTTTTTGGTCAGGTCGTTCTCGAACAGCATGAAGCTGGCGACGAAGACGTCGACACTCTGCCTTTGGAAGCGTTCTTCGAGCTCTGTCTTCTGCTCGCCGTAAATGTCGAGCGCGAGTAAATAGTGCCCGCGTTCCACCAGCTGGTGCTGCGGGTGCTCGGGTGGCAGTCGTAGCGGCACGACGTGGCCAGCCTCGTCGCAGGTGTAGACGGCTGGCGACACGGAGCGCGGAGAAGCCTGAAATTCCTTCTCGGCCATGTGAGCCAAGCGCGCAATGGCGTGCGGCTCGGCGTCTCCAGCGATCACGAGCAGCGAGCGATGGGGCGCGATGGCGATCGGGTTGCCCGCCACCTTGCCGCGAAAGCTCGCCAAATAGCCGGGCAACACCAGGCGCGATGTTTCGTAGGAGTCGTTGCTCACCACGTGCCAAATGGGGTAGGGCGCGTGTTCATCGTAAAGCGCGACGTCGGTTCCGTTGGCCGACGTTGCCGCCACGTGTCGTTGCATGTTCTCGAAAGCATGCGCGAACGCCGTGTCGGCGCTCTGGCCCCACTCATCCAGCTCTTTTTGGGTGGTGTAACCGATACGCTCGTTCTCGTCCAAACCGAGGAACACGCTCAAGAACGGTACGAAGGGGCGTGTCACCGTGGGTGGCGCGTCGCCTCTGATGCTGGCGGCAAAGGTCGCGGCCCGCAGTAGCGGCACGAAAGAGTCGATGACATCGTGCCAGTCCCGCTTCTCGCCCGAGCGCTCCACATTGATCAGCAGACGCTTCAGCGCTGCGAGCTTGTCGGCGGGAGGGAGCTCGCGCGTTTCGACGAAGGTGTTCTTCAAGAACATCGTGTGTGTGCCGTCGCTGCCGCGTTTCCAGATCGAGACGGGCAAGCTCGGTCCCTCGCCGAGCTCGGCTCGCTCCACGTCGGGATGCTTTCGAATCTCCGCCAGGCACCACTCGACGAACGCCGCCTCCGGCGACTTCTTGCCTCCGCCGGGCGCTGGTGCGGCTTCGGGAGCTCGCGTCTCCGGCTCTTTCTCTGTCTTCTCACCCCCGAAAAGCTTGCTCCAAAATCCCATCCGATTGGCTCTCCCTGCGCCGACTCTACAAAACTTTGCCAAGGGTCGAAAGCCACGCCGGCTCGTGCGTCCAGAAGAAGCTTCCGCCGCGGTGTTCCATTTCATACCCTGTGCTGCGCATCTCCCGGTGTTTCGCGATCGGTTTGTTGGGCGCGTCGGTGCTGGTCGTCTTTCCGCGGTTGGCACGCGCAGAGCAGTTCATCCTGCTGGACGCCACGTTTGACTACACCTGGGAAGATGCGACCAATTCGTCGCCGAGCAAGAGCCACTTCTACGTTAGCGATGGCAACTTCTTGAACAAGCAGCGGCCCAAGAATTGGCTGAGTCCGGTGGACTACCGCAACGGCACTCTGCACGTGCGCACGGAGGTCTTCAAAAAGCCCGCGGGCGATCAGCAAGTTGGCTGGACGCTTTGCTACATCCCGTACTCGGGCGGCTACGGCTGCGCTGACACCACCTACTACAAGTCGACGGGAGTCTTCGATCGCGAGACGAAGATGACCGACTGGTGGAACAACAGCCAGCTCAACTGGGATCAGGGCGTCAAGCAAGTCGACATGATCTACGCGATCGACGACAGCGGCTCCGGTCACATCACCAACTACCCGGAGCTGAAAGATCTCACGACGCCGACGCGCGTGCGCGTCACCATGGTGCAGGTGTCGGCCGGCTCCACCTACGATCCGAGCATCATTCCGGGTATCGGTGCAGGGGGCAGTGGCGGCGCCGGGGCTGGCGGCAACTCGGGTAGCTCTGGCGCCGGTGGCACGATGATGTTGCCGCTCGGCGGCACAGGCGGCTCAGCGAGCGGCGGTATGGGTGGCTTGCTCGACATGTCGGGCGGCAGCGGCGGCATGCCCGCGTCGAGTGCAGGCGCCTCCAGCGCCGGCACCAGCTCGAGCGCTGGCAGCAGCCCTGTCACGGCTACGGGTGCGGCAGGCTCCGGCAACCTGAGCGGCACCCCCGCCGGCACAGCCGACACGAGCAACGACGCTGGCTGCAGCATGAGCAGCGCGCCGCAAGACATCGCGAGCCTGAGCGGCGCCCTGGCCGCGCTCTCCGCGCTCGCGCTGGTGCGGCGTACGCGCCGACTGTTGCGCCGCTGAGCCGGTCGGCTGTGACAGGTTCGCGAGGCTCTTCGCGACGAAGTTGTGCCACTGCGCCAAGTGACGCGAGCCCGCTAAGGACTGAGCACGATCGGGCTTTGGGCCCACGCCGTGACGAGCGCGCGGTACGAGCGCCCGTTGCCGACGAACGCCTGCTGGAAGCGCGTCAGGTTGGCGTCGTGCGTCGCAGCGAGCTCTTCGCTCGGCACGTGCGAGCGCTCGAGCGCCATCGTGAGGTAGCTCGATGCCATGCCCAGGTTCGCCCCGCACACGTACACGAGCTGTTGCGAGAGATTCACGTTGTCGTCGAAGACGATTTCGTGCGTCGTGCCCGGCACGGTGTAGGTCCCGCTGCTGTCCACGGGCTTGCTGCCGTCCGTCTCTTGGTAATTGCCCAGACCGTCGAAATGTTCGAGCGAAAAGCCGAGCGGATCGATGAGCCTGTGGCAGGCTGCGCACGCGTCATTCGTCGAGTGCTCGAGCTCGGCCTGGCGTCGCGAGGTGAGCGGGTCCAGGCGCGGATTGTCGCGCATCGTGATGTCGCCCGTCTCGGGAGGCACGAACACACCGAGCGCCGAGCTCGCGAACACGTAACCGCGCGTCGCGATCTGCGGAAACTGCTTCAGCCACACCCGCTCAGTGAAGATGCCGACGCGCCGCGCATCGCTCGGCAGCTCGGTGAGCAGCAATACGTCGAGCGCGGGCATGTTCGAGAGCAGCTTGCGCGGCCAATCCAGGCTCAGCTCGGGCGCGCTCTCGGGAAAGCGCAAGAAGCGCCGCACGAACAGCTCCGCCCCGGGAGCCGGCACATCGTCGTCGATCGCGCGCGCGAACGCTTCGTTCACGATGTCTCCTGCCCATTCGTACGTCGTCACGTCGGGCAGTTGCGAAGGTGGCACGAGCTCGGCGTCCGAAAGGATCTGCGCGATGCGCTTCCACACCACGTCCGGAGCTGCGAAGGGTCCCGTCAAGGCGGGCGGCGGTTTGCCGGGCTCGCAGGTCTCCAGCGCGTCGCTATCGCTGCCGGCCTGGCCTGCTGCCTGTTGGTTCGGGTCCGTGTTGGCGCTGCCTCCGCCCGAGACGACCTGCTCTCGGCGATCCATCTGCCCGACCTCGTATCGGTCGGAGCAGGCGGTCGGCCCGCTGAGCAGCAGCACCAAAGCTGCCGAGCGGAGCGAGAACCGAAACGCCATCTGCGCCGATCGGTGTAGCAAGCACCGCTGACCTTTCACGGTGAGCGGCCCCCGGCAGCCGCACGATTCAGGCGCTCGCCGATTTCGGCCGCGCTCAGCCCGGTAATTTCAACGACTTTGTGCTTCGAGGTCTGGCCGCCCACCAGTCGCAAGGCGCTGCCGCGAAGTCGGAGCGCGTCCGCCAAGAGTCGCAGCAGCTCGGCGTTGGCTGCGCCGTCCACCGGCGGAGCGGCCAGCCGTGCCTCGATATTCAGGCCATCGACCGCGGTGATTCGGCTTTGGCTGGCTCGGGGCTTGGCCTTGATGGTGAGCCGCACGCTCGCTTCGGCAGTTGGTTTACCCACGCGCTCCGAACCTAACCCGGGAAGCAGCCGCGCGCGGTTGGCGTTCTCGGCAGGGTGGAAACGACGGCGGGCGCGGCAGCTACCCCATACGGGCGAGAGGCCTCGAAAAACTTCTGGGCCGGTGTCGATTTCGGAATCGCTCGAGCGACGTCCTTTCGAAGGACTTTTCGAAGGACCCGCCATGACCGATCTGCTCGTCTCCGCCCTGTTCTTTGCCTTGTTGCTGCTGCTCGCGGCCGCGACTTCCGCCGCGATGGCGGCTGTGGCGGTCCTCCGCTACGGTGGCGCCGATGACGCCGGTGGGTCGTGCGCTTAGCTTCGGGGCCGCGCTGCTGGTGGCCGCCTGTGGCGGAAGCGCTCGCAAAGCCGAGCCGCTGACCGAGCTGCCGGCGCCCGCCAAGTCGACGCCGCGTCAGGCCGGCTACTGCGATCGGCTGCAGCCGCTGCTCACCCAGGCGGTCACGTCCGCTCGCATCGGCACGCAGATGGCGTGTCTCGACATCCCGGGCGTGACCGAGCTCGGGCGCTTCGGGACGCCGGGCGCCGGCGAAGAGGGCGTGCTCAGCGATTGCTTCGACGAGCCCGGCGAATACGAGAAGCTGCTCGATCGCACCGAGTCTGATTTCGACCTGAACATCGACCAGGGCTTCTCGTCCGAGGTGGGCGGCGGCGGAGGCGTTTCGCTCGGCGCGCTGGTGCCGTGGATGCCGAGCCTGTCGCTGGATCTCACGCAGACCAGGCACGTGACGGCGCGCGTGGCCGTCAAGCACGCACGCTTCGTGACGTTGCTCGGGCTGGCCAGTCGTCTGCAAGGGCAGCGGCGGGAGCAGCAATGCCTCGAGGCATTGTGCAAGCCCGAATACCAATACGTGCACAAGGCGCTGGTCGGCGTGCCGTCGCTCGTGGTGAGCGCCGAAAATGGCAACGGCACGCAGGTGGCTCTCGGCGTGCCGCTGCTCTCCGGTCACTACAACTCGCGTGAGCTCGAGCACGGCTCACGCGAGATTACGGCGAGCGAGCCCGTTACGCTGGCGGTGGCGCGCAGCGCTTTCCGCACGCCGAGCACCGAGCGCTTGTGTCAGTTCTGCGGACGGAACCAGCAAACGTGCTGCGTCGCCGGTCCTGCGTGCGACGGCGGACTCGGCTGCATCGACGAGCGCTGCGTCGAAGTGGGTGGCCCCGATCAGCCGTGCGACGGTGAGCGTTGCGCTTCGGGCGCTTGTGTCGGCGGCCGTTGTCGAACGGCGTGCGGCGGGGCGAACCAGCCGTGCTGCGCGAACAGCGTTTGCTCGGGCGCCTTGCGTTGCTCGCCCGATCCCGAGAGCGACATCGAGCCACAGCTCTCGAGCGAAGAGGTTGCGGTGGGCGGAGGTCTGCTCGGCACGAGCGAAGATCGCACTTTCGGAAGCTCGAGCTGCGGCCCGCTGCGCACGCGCGGTCGCTTTGCCGTGACCAAGCTCGGCAGTGGTCGCGGCCAATGCGAAAAGGCGTGGTGGTTCGATCCCAAGAACGAGAAAGACTGCCGCGTCGCCGTGCACTTCGACGTCTCGATGCTCGGTACCATCTCGTGCAAGGTCGAAGTCTTCGGCGCGCCCGTCTCGAAACCGAAGCGCTGCGGTCTCTGACGACAGCTGTGCCGAAATGTAGGTCTGCGTGGTGGCGCAGGCGCACCGGATCGACCGGGGCGGCTTTTTTCCATCCTGGCTGCCGCCGTGCGCGTCGATTGTCAATTTTGGAGCGTCGAATCTGGTCCGTTACTCCTTGGGGTGGGTACTCATAAAAGGTGTCCGTGATGAGAGAGCGTGAACAAGCGCAGGGCGTGCCTTCGTGGGTCCCGTTGCTAGTCGGTGTCGGCGTCGCTCTGGGCGCGCTGACAGCCTGCGACGGCTCCATTGGCGGCGGCTCGGATGGCGGCGGCGGCGCGCTCGGTACGGCCGGTACCCTCAACGGTGGCGGTAGCTCGGCGCTGGCCGGCTCCGGGCCGGGCTCGGATCCGAACGCGGTCGGCCCGCGTCCGCTCTCGCGCCTCACGCGTCGCGAATACAACAACACCGTGCGCGATCTGCTGGGAGACACGACGCGGCCCGCGGATGCGTTCCCGGAAGATCGCGATCGCGCTTTCTTGTTCCGTCGCTCGGGGCTGGTTGCCACGCAAGACGCCGACTTGCTTCGCAGCGCCGCGGAGACGCTCGCCGCCGCCGCCATCAAGTCACCGTCCACCCTCTTGCCTTGCGACCCCAGCGCGGGGGAAGACGCGTGCGCGGCCAAGTTCATCAACGACTTTGGCTTGCGGGCGTACCGTCGCCCTCTCGCGGATATCGAGAAGACGCACCTCACGGCGCTCTATCAGGACGCGCGCAGCAACCAGAAGATGTCGTTCAACGACGCGATCGGTCTGCTCGTCGAAGCCATCTTGCAGTCGCCGGCCTTCCTCTATCACTGGGAGTCGCCGTACCAGCCGCCGACGCTGGCCGGCAACGCCGTGGCGCTCGGCCCTTACGACGTCGCCTCGCGTCTGTCGTATTTCATCTGGGGCTCGATGCCCGACCAAACGCTGTTCGACGCCGCGGCCGGGGACAAGCTCACCGCCGACGCCGACATCACCGCGCAGGCGCGCCGCATGCTGGCCGACGACAAGGCGAAAGACGCCGCGACCGCGTTCTTCGGCGAATGGCTGGAGATCGATCAGATCGCGCAGCTGCCCAAAGACACGAAGACGTACCCCGACTACAACGACGACTTGAAGGCCGCCATCGTCTCCGAGACGGAGACGTTCGCGCGCAGCGTGCTCTTCGACGGCGGCGGCAAGTTCGAGACGCTGCTCAGCGCCGACTATTCCTTCGAAAATCAGCTGCTGGGCAAGGTGTACGGCAACAGCGGTAGCGGCACCATGTTGGGCAAGCTCACGCTCGACACGACACAGCGCCTCGGCCTGCTCACGCAGCCGAGCTTCCTCACGTTGGCCGGCTCGCCCGATGGGTCGAACCCGGTCAAGCGCGGCAAGGCCGTTTACACCAAGCTGATGTGCGGCGCGTTGCCGCCCCCACCGCCCAACGTGCCGCCGGCCAAGCCGCCGACGCCCGGCGTGACCACGCGCCAGCGCTTTACGGAGCACGACCAGAACGAATGCGCCAAGGGCTGCCATATGCTGATGGACCCGATCGGCTACGCCTTCGAGCATTACGACGGCATCGGCCGCTACCGCACGATGGACGCCAACCAGCCGGTGGACTCGACCGGCATGATCAACATCGACGGCGCGGCCAAGCCGTTCGCCGACGCGGTCGAGTTGACGCGCATCCTGGCGACCAGCGATACGGTGCGCAACTGCTTCGCCAAGCAGTGGTTCCGCTTCGCCGTCGGTCGCGACGACATGGCGGACGACGCGCCGTCGTTGGCCAACATTGCGGCCGCTTTTGCCGCCAATCAATTCGACATGCGTGACCTCGCGCCGGCCATCGCCGTCTCGCGCTCGTTCCGCTTCCGGAGCGTGGCCGCGGGGGAGAAGACTCAATGAGCCTGCTGATCAAGACCGATAAAACGAAACGGCGCTTCTCACGGCGCGCGCTTTTGGCTGGCATTGGCGCCAGCGCTGCCTACCTCCCGTTGCTGGATGCCGAGCGAGCGCAAGCGGCAGGCGCCAGCGGCTTCCCCAAGCGTCTGGTCACCATCACCTGGGGCCACGGCGTGTGTCAAAGCGCGTTCTATCCGTCGGACGGCAGCGTCAACAGCGAGGTGCTGGCGCCGCTGCAACCTTACGCGAGCAAGGTGCTACTCGCGGCCGGGCTCGACTACAAGATGATGCTCGAGCAGGACAAGAAGTACGACGGGCACTTCACCTACCCGGTCATTTACACCGGCACGTATCAAAACACCGGCGGCCAGAACTGCACGTCGAAGGGGCCGTCGATCGATCAGGTCGTGTCGGATGCCATCGCCAAGACCGTCGCGCTGCCCCAGCCGTTGCTGGTGATCTCGGTGGAGGGTGGAACTGCCAGCTGGCGTGGCGCGGACCAGGCCAATACGGGTGAGGGTGACCCCAAGCGTCTCTTCGACAAGCTGTTCGCCAGCGCCGCCATGCCCGCGGAAGAGGTGGCCAAGATTCGCACGCGCAAGAAGAGCGTGCTCGATTTCGTCAGCGGCGAGCTGTCCGGCTTTTCGCAGCGCATGGGCACGGAAGACAAAGCGAAGATCGACGCGCATCTGGAGTCGATTCGCCAACTCGAAGCGCAGCTGGCAGCCGGCGGCATGGCCTGTGCGACGCCGACCGTGAACACCGGCAGCAAGGTCTTTCAAGACAAGGTCGCCGCCATGCTCGACATGACGGCCATGGCGCTGCGCTGTGACCTGACACGCTCGGTCAGCATCTGCTGGGCAGACGACGGCGGCTACCGGCCGATCACGCTGCCGTGGCTCGACATCAACTCGAGCTTTCACGACATCGCGCACCTCGGCAAAGAGGGCTACCCGACCAAAATCAAAGCCGATGTTTGGATGTACGAGCAGGTCGCGCGCCTCGTGAAAGGCCTCAACGACGCGACCGAAGGTACTGGCACGGTGCTCGACAACAGCGTGATCGTGGTGGGCAACGACATGAACGAAGGCTCCGGCCACTACGTCGGCGGTATGCCGTTCTTGCTCATCGGTAGCTGCGGCGGCTACTTCAAGACCGGCCGCACGGTGAAGCTCGGCAACTGGGCCAACAAGACCGGCGAATACTGGAACGGCGACTCCGGCGTGCCGCACAACAAGCTTCTGGCCTCGCTCAGCAACGCGATGGACGTGCCCTGCGACTCCTTCGGCGAAGGCTACGCCGGGACGCTCGACGAGCTCAGAAGCTAGCCGGTGCGCGCTCGCGCAAAGCGCGAGCTACCAGGTTGCGAAGCACGCGGGGGGATATGCGGAGTGCGGAGGTTACTGAGGAACCAACAACCACTTTTCCCAGGCGCCCGGGTTGCCGACGCCGCAGTTGCCGTTGTTGGCAATGAGGCGGTTGCCTGCGCCGGCTTGGACGTATTTTTGCGCGTCGCTGTCGCCGGTCGCGACCAGGCCGACGTTGGTGTCGCAAGTCGGCGAGTCGAAGAGCATCGCGCCGGCGAAGTCTGCGTTTGCGATCAGGTTGTCGTTCACGTCGAGCGTGACGAACAGGGTGTTGCTGGCGCGCAGCTTGAACTGAGTGCCCACCTGGTCGACCAGCTCGAACTTCTCCGCCGTGGTCGTGTCGGCCGCCGTGTACTCGAGGTACGAAGCATTGAGTAGCACGTACTTGGCGTTGCGATTCGCCTGGATGGCGACCAGCGGGCCCTTGCAGGTGCCGTTGCCCGGGTGAGTGCAGGTGCCGGTGTTGCAGACGTCGTCGGTGCAGGTGTTGGCGTCGTCGGTGCAAGTACCGACGTGATCGGTGTAGACGCAGAAGCCGCCAACGCCGCACGCATCGTCGGTGCAGGTGTTGGCGTCGTCGCAGTCGGCCAGCTTGGTGCAGGGGATCGTTACCGAGACGAGCTGGAACTTTTCCCAAGACGTGGCGCTGGCGGCGCCGCAGTCGGCGCTTCGGGAGAGCAGAGCGTTGCCGTCATCGGCCGCCACCCAGGCGCCACCGTTCACGTCGGTCGTGGCGTTCAAACCGACCCAGGGCGCCGTGCCGCAGGTCGGCGCGTCGAACAACATGCCGCCCGCTTGGTCCGCGCTGGCCACCAAAGCGTCATTGAGGCCCAGCGTGACGTAAAGGCCGCTCGAGACGGAGCGCAGCTTGAACTTGGTGCCGGCCTCGCCGACCTTTTCGAACACCGCCGCGGCGCCGGGAGTGGTGCCCGTGTACTCGAGCGCCTGCCCGTTCAACACCACGTAGTTCTTGTTGCGGTTCGCCTGGATGATGACGTCGTCGCTACCGGAGCAGACGCTGTTGGTCGGGTGCTTGCAGCTGCCGGCGCTGCAGCTATCGAGCGTGCAGGGGCTGGTGTCGGCGGCGCAGCCGAGCAGGTTGTTCTTGTGCGTGCATTTGGCATTCACGCAACTGTCGTCGGTGCAGACGTTGTTGTCGAAACAATCGCCGTCGCCGCTGCAGCAGCCGTTGATGTTCGGGTGCGTACAGACGCCGGCCGCGCAGACGTCGCTCGTGCATGCGTCGCCGTCGTCCGTGCAGCTGTCGGTGTTGTTCGGGTGGCTGCACACGCCGGCGGCGCACACGTCGTCCGTGCAGGGGTTCTGGTCCGTGGCGCAGGGCAGCACATTGTTCGTGTACTTGCACTGATTGCCGACGCATGCGTCCGTGGTGCACGGGTTGCTGTCATTGCAGTCGGCGGCTTTCTGACATTGGCACGTGCCGTTGTCGGGGTGCGTGCAGTAGTCGCCGGCGCACACGTCTTTGGTGCACGGGTCGTTGTCGTCTTCACACGCGGCAGAGTTGTTGACGTGGCCGCACGCGCCGTCTTTGCAAACGTCGTCGGTGCAGTCGTCGGCGTCGTCCGTGCACGGGGCGGTGTTGTTCGTGTGTTGACACACCGTGTCGACGCAGTCGTCGTCCGTACACGGGTTCTGGTCGTCGCAATCGGTGGGGGCAGCGCAGCCCGGATCCGGCGTGCCGCCCGTGCCCGCGCCGGCATCACTCGTGGCGCCGCCGTCGGTCGCGGCGGGCATGCCCGCTTCGGTCATGGTTGGGGCGCCCGCGTTCGTGCCGCCGGCGCCGCTCGTGCTGCTGCTGCCGCCGACGTCGCTACCGCCGGTTTCCGAGCCCGCCTTGGTGCCGCCGTTGGCGAAAGTGCCCGCGCCGGAGCCGCCGTTCGTGGGCTTGGTGCCGGAAGTGCCGTCCGGCGCCCCGGCTTCGCTCGGGCTCGTCCCACCGCCGCCGCCCGGATCCGACGGGGACTCGTAGGTTGCACAGCTCACGGCGATACAAGCAGCAGCCCAGTAGCTCAAACGACGCAGCAGAAGACCCGACATATTGCAGAGAGCTTTCAGCGAGCGGAGCCCGCGTAGCGATCTTCGTTTTGACCGAGAGCGCCAATCAGAGCACACAACAAATCATTGGCACTCGCAAGCACGGGGACACGCGAGCCGTGAGCGCGCCGCGAGCCCATGCGCGCTTCAGCGACACGAGGCAGCGCGCGAGACTCACCGCTCATGTTCGCTAGATGTTCGGCACCGCGAGTAATTGTTGGACAATCGCACGCGCGCGATGTCGATTGTGGAGGGCATGTAGGCTCGCCATTCCACCGCCGCTAAACTCACGCGTGCTCGTCGATTCGAGCCTTGCTGAGCAGAGATAACCGAGTAACTTGGACTCTCCCGCGTAGGTGGTCATGCATATTTCTCGCTTCGTCCGGAGCTCCGCTCTGGCGTTGCTCGCTTTTGCGTGCGGCGCTGATCCTCAAGTTTCTGTACCCACGACCGGCCAAAGTGGTGGTTCTGGCGGCAAAAGCAGCACGGCTGGCAGTAGCTCCGAGGGCGCGCGCGCCGCGACGAGCGGCTCCGGCGGTCTCGCGATCGGTATCGGTGGTGATCCAACCGAGAGCGATGGCGGCGAGCCCGCCACGTGTCCCGTCGGGGAGCCCGGCTGTGCCGACGAGCCAGGTTGCGGCGACGGCGTCGTCGATCCGGGTGAAGCCTGCGACGACGGCAATAGCTTGCCCGGCGATGGCTGCAACGGTGTCTGCGCCGTGGAAGCCAACTCGGAGTGCCCACCGACCGGCGGGCCTTGCGTGTCCACCATCGTCTGCGGCAACGGCATGCTCGAAGGCAGCGAAGTCTGCGACGACGGCAATACCAAAGACGGTGACGGCTGCGCAGCCGACTGCCAGAGTAAAGATCCGGACTTCGACTGCAGCATGCCCGGCATGCTCTGTACCGACTTAGTCGTGTGCGGTGACGGCCAGGTCACCGGCGACGAGCAGTGCGACGACATGGGCGCCGCCAAGGGTTGTCTCGACGATTGCTCTGGCGTCGAAGACGGCTACATTTGTTTGCGGCCCGGCCAGCCCTGCGTGGTGGAGCCGCGCTGCGGCGACGGTACGCTCAACAAGGGTGAGCAGTGCGACGACGGCAACGACATCGACGGCGACGGCTGCGATACCAGCAAGAACGCCGTCAAACCGTGCACTTTGGCCGCCGGTTACGTGTGCCTGATGCCGAACACCCCGTGCATCCAGACCATCTGTGGCAACGGCGTCCGGTCGCCCGACGAAGAGTGCGACGACGGCAACCCCACGCCCGGCGACGGCTGTGTGAGCTGCAAGGTGACCTCGGGCTGGATCTGTCCGGTGGCGAACGCGCCGTGCATCCCCAAATGCGGCGACGGCGTCATCACCGACTACGAAGGTTGTGACGACGGCAACAACAGCTCGGGTGACGGCTGCAGCGCGGGCTGCCAGCTCGAGCCGGGCTTCTTCTGCCCGACGCCTGCTCAGGCCTGCAAGGCGGCCATCTGCGGCAACGGCGTCAAAGAGGCGGACGAAGGCTGCGACGACAAGAACCAGATCGCCGGCGACGGTTGCGGCCCGACGTGCCAAACCGAGCCGACGTTCAAGGGCCTGGTCGCACAAGACGTGTGTGGGGACGGCGCCATCACCGGCAGCGAGGTGTGCGACGACGGCAACAAGAACGCGAACGACGGTTGCACGAATTGCAAGGTCGACCCCGGCTATAATTGCCAGAGCTACGGAAGCAACCCGGCGACCGTGTTCCTCAAGGTCACGTACCGCGACTTCTGGCCCGCCAAAGATCACAATAGCCCGCAACCCGGTGAATCACCCGACTTCCAGTGGGTGAACCAGGTGGACCCGGGGCTGCCGGGCGCGGTGTGTACGCAGGCGAATTACCAGACGTGCGGTACGCTGGACGCCGAGGGCAAGCCGACGCTCGTCAAAGCGGCCCCGCTGTCCGTCACGAGCGCGCAGACGTACGCGACTTGGTACCGTGATACCGCGGGCACCAACCTGCACTTCGATCGCAGCTTGCAGCTGGATCGCAAGGCGAACGGCACCTACTTGTTCCAGAGCGGCGCGTTCTTTCCGCTGGATAACTTGGGCTACGGCAACTACCCCAACAACTGCAACAACGGGCTGCACAACTTCCACTTCACGAGTGAGATTCACTACTTCTTCCAGTACGGGGGCGGCGAGCGGCTCGATTTCCGCGGCGACGACGACGTCTGGGTGTTCGTGAACGGCAAGCTGGCGGTCGATTTGGGCGGCGAGCACGGTCCGATGGACGGATTCGTGCTGCTCGGTGACACGGACGGCAACGGCACGCTGGACGCAGCCGAGGCAGCGCAAGACACCGACGTGCGCTTCGGTATCACCAAGGGCGGCGTCTACCAGATCGCCTTGTTTCACGCCGAGCGTCTGACCTGCGGCTCGAACTTCAAGCTGACGCTCACCAACTTCATGCCCAAGCGCTCGCAGTGCACGCCGATTTGCGGCGACGGCGAGCTCGAGCGGGGCGAGGTGTGCGACGACGGCCCGAACAACGTCAACAACACCTACGGTGCCTGCAATACCACCTGCTCGGGTCGCGACTACTGCGGCGACGGCGTCGTGAACGGCCCCGAAAAGTGCGACAACGGTCTGAACGTCGACACCTATGGTGAAGCCGGCCTGGGCGCGTGCGCGCCGGGCTGCACGCTGCCGGCGCGCTGCGGTGACGCGGTCGTGCAGCCCGGGCTCGAATGGTGCGATCTCGGTACCAGTAAGAACAAGGGCGGCTATAACGGCTGCACTGCGACGTGCGACCTGGGCCCGTACTGCGGTGACGGCAACATCGACGCCAGCGGCGGCGAGGTTTGCGACGCTGGCACGCAGAACGGCGGTTATGGCAAGCCGTGCAGCTACGACTGCCACCCCGCGCCGTACTGCGGCGATGGCATCCGCAACGGCCCCGAGCAGTGCGACCTGGGCACCGAAAGCAACATGGGCGCCTACGGCACCTGCAAAGCCGATTGCACGCTGCCGCCCCGCTGCGGTGACTCGCAGGTTCAAAAGGACAAGGGCGAAGAGTGCGACGACGGCAAGAACGACGGCGGTTACGGCGAGTGCGGCCCCGAGTGCAAGCTCGGCCCGCGCTGCGGTGACGCCGTCGTGCAAGCCGGCTCGGGCGAACAGTGCGACGACGGCGCCAACGACGGCGGCTACGGCGAGTGCGCCGCCGGCTGCAAGCTCGGCCCGCGCTGCGGTGACGGCAAGATCCAGCGCGACCAGGGCGAGGAGTGCGACGACGGCAACTCCAAGAACGGCGACGGTTGCTCGACGTCTTGCAAGGACACGGTCGTCAAGTAACAGCCCGTGCTTTCAAGCTGGCCTCCCCTGGGCCCGCGCGCGCTCGAGGGCCGCCAACAAGTCGCTGATCAAATAGGGCTTGCGCAGAAAAGCCTGAATCGAGTGCGGCTCGAGCTCCCGTTCCGCCTCGGCATCGAAGTAGCCCGAAGAGAGGACGATGGGAACACGACAGCCGTCTTGCCGGACGCGCCGGATCACCTCTAGCCCGTCCATGTCGTTCATCGTGAGGTCGAGCACGATCACGTCGAACGGCTCGGCCAAGGCGGCGGCCACACCGGCGGAGCCGCAGTCGGCCTCGTGCACGGAGTAGCCGCGCAGCGACAGCGCACGACGCAGATGGGCTCTCACCGCCTGCTCGTCGTCCACCACGAGCACACGGCCGGCGCTCTGCAGGGGGCTGGCGGCGCCGGCCTCGCGTTGGGCCGCCACCGGCTCGGCCGCGGGTAGCAAGACCGAGAACCTACTGCCGCGCTCTGGCTCGCTCTCGACCAGGATAGCGCCGTCGTGCGAGCGAACGATGCCGAGGCAGGCCGCCAGGCCCAAGCCATGACCGCGCGGCTTGGTGGTGAAGAACGGCTCGAAGACCCGCCCGCGCGTGGCTTCGTCCATGCCCATGCCGGTGTCGGTCACTTCGATCAGCACCCAGCGGCCCGGATGGATGGCGGCGCCCAGCGCGTCGTCCCACCGCGCGTCGGGCGTCTCGACGTGGCGGATGTTCAAGCCGATTTTGCCGGGGCGATCGCTCAGCGCATCCGACGCATTGGTGAGTAGGTTCATCAGCACTTGCGACAGCGAAGCCGAGTCTCCGGACACCACGCAGCCGGGCTCGAGCGACAGCTCCAGCTCGGCTTTCTTCGAGAGCGTGGCGGCGAGCAGCTGGCTCAGCTCGCGCAACCTCACCGTGAGATCTACCGGATCGCGCCGCACGGGGTCGCGCTGTCCGGCGTAGGCCAGCATCTGGCGGATCAGCTCGGCGGCGCGTTCGCCGGCGCTGCGGATGGCCAGGGCGCAGTCGCGGTCGTCGGGCTCGGGTAACATCGAGTAGAGCAAGTCGGCGTTGCCGATGATGGCCACGAGCAAGTTGTTGAAATCGTGCGCAATGCCGCCGGCGAGCACGCCCAAGCTCTCGAGGCGTTGGCTCCGCTCGAGTTGTTGTTGCAGCTTCAGCCGCTCGGCTTCGAGCCGCTGCAAAGGGCGTAGGTCGCGCAGGCCGGCGACGCGAGCCATTTGCCCGCCGCGCTGGGCCAGTACGCCGCAAATCTCGACCGGGATGTGCTCGCCGCTGCGGCCTATCACCACCGACTCGTAGGCGCCGGTGCGCCCTTCGCTCAGGCGTTTTCGGGTGCTCTCGTGGACGGAGGGCGCCAAGAACTCGAACACGTTCTTGCCGATGAGCTCGCCTTCGCTGCGGCCGAGCAGCTCCGCGACGCGGCCGCCGATCTCGACGATGAGGTTGTCGTGTGCGACCACGAAAACGTCGAAAGAAGCCGTGAGCAGCTCGTGCAAGCTGCGCTCGTTCTCGTGCAACAGCTCCAGAAATCGCTCGCGCTCCGTGACGTCGCGCAGCGCCACCACGCGCACGGCCTTGTCACCCACCGTGCTCTGCTTGGTCGATACTTCGATGCGAAAGCGGCTGCCGTCCTTGCGCCGCGCGGTCGCCAAGAAGCTCCCCTCCGCGCGCTCACGAAAGCGCCGCAGCGTGATGGGTAGATCTTCGGGCGCGACGAAAGCCAAGACGCCCTGCGGCCCCATCAGGTCGGCCATCTCGCAGCCGAAGAGCTCCGTGAGCCGCCGGTTGGCCGCGATGACGCGACCGTCGACGTGCAGCAGGATGCCTTCGAAGGAAGCGGACGAGAGCATCTCGAAATGCTCGTGCAGCCGCTCGCGCTCGGCTGCGTCCGCCAGGCGCCGCGCGGCGGCGACGAGCACACTGCGCACCAGCGCTGCCGGCACCTCCAGCCGTTGCTCCGAAGGCGCGGCTACGGCCAGCCGTTGCCCTTCGACCTCGACGCTCAACCACGCGCTCTCGCCGGCGCCGGTGAGGCCGAGCCCGATCGCGTTCAGGCCCTGGTCGAGGCGCTCCAAGAGCTCGCTGGGCGAGGCCACGCTGAGCGACCCCAGCAGAGCCACGAGCGGCTCAATCGAGCTGTCGGCCTCCATTCAGCCGACGATAGCCCCACCAGTCACCGACGTGTGAGTCTAGAATCGCGCGCGGTGGGGAGCCGGGAAAGAGCCGGTTACCGCGATCGGCGTCGCTTTTGACCATGAAGTAGTCGTAGTCGTCTGCCTCACGCGTCGCGTCGAACCACTCTGGCGCCCATTCGCTGCCGCCGCCCATCTTGACGTGCACCCCGGGCCTGAAACGCACGACCGAGATCGAGTACATGGCAAACGAGTAGCCGGCGTCGCCACCTTTCTCGACGGCGTAATACGCCGGCACGTGCAGCATCGACGGGATACCGGGGAATGCGCGCGCCGTGCGCTCGAACACGATCGGTCTCAGCGAGCGGCCGGCAGGCACTCGCTCCATGACCCGACGGAAGTCGTCGAGCTCGCGATTGAAGCCGCCCAGGCGTGCGCCGAACACGAGCGGTACGGCTACCGACACGGCTAGCACGAGCCAGCGCCCCGCGCGCACGACGCGCGTGGGCTCGGCGCGTGGTTCGAACGCCAGCAGCGCCGCCGGTACGAGCAACGAGCCAAAACGCGGTCCGAGCGGACCGGCACCGCGAAACATGGTGGGGAAGAAACAATAGCCGAGTAGAGCGAGCGCCAGGGGCGTGACCAGCAACGAAGAACGCGGTCGGCCAAGTTGCGAAGCGAGCGCCACGATCAAGGTGACGCCGAGCAACGTCGAGATCCGGTCCGCTGAGCCGATGCCCACGAGCTGAGCCGGCAGCTCGAGCAGGCGCTCCGGCTCCCACTGCCACAGGTCGCCGCCGAGCCGTGTCGAGCTTCCGCCCGGCACCAACCAAACCAGAGCCAGCAGCGGCGGCGCGAGCAGCGGAACGGCTCGCTGCCAAAGTCGTCCGCCGCCGAGTAACAGCACGGGGCTCAGCGTAGCCAACAAGAAACCCAGCGCGACCCCGTGCGCGACCAATGACAATGCCAGCGTGAGTGCCAGCGCCGCGCCACTTTTCAGCGTCGGTTGCGTGCGGTGCGCGGCGGCGTAGCCGAACGCCAGGTACACCAAAGGCAACGCCGCACAGAACGCCACGAAACCGAAGCAAAAGCTGTAACCCATGCCCAGCGGGAAGCCGAGCAGGCCCAACCACGGACTGTGCCCGAGCTGCCGACAGAGTCGGCGCAACGTGACGGCTTGTAGGCAGATCGATAGCGCGAACGTCAGCTTCAACGCGGTCACCACGGTGGTGACCTCTGCGAGCAGGCGCGCCACCGGGTAGGCGAGCAGGTAAGGGGTCCGGAAATGCAGCTCCAGATCGTGCACGCTGGGGTCGCCGGCATCGATGCGTAGCCAGCTGGCGAGTTGCCAGGCGTGTTGCGGCAAATCCACGAGCGGCAGGTCGCGAAAGCCCAGCAGTAGCGCCAGCACTAGGGCCCCGAGCGCTGCTTCGGCGAACCAGTTCGGGCGCCGTGAGTGGTGTGACACCGAAGCAACATGCTTTCACGTCGGTGACGGCGCCGTGGCGACCGCGGAGCGCCACGGTGGAGATTCGGTGAGTAGTCTGATGCAGCGCGTTTCGCGTCTTGCGAGTCAGCGCGCAGATTAGTACTGCCGGACTCAGCCTCAAGTCTGGTGCACGAGCGCAATGGAACAGTCGCACGCCGAGATCTCGCTGGCGGATTTTCAACGCTATTTCCCCTTCACTCCCGCCGCACTGTGCGTGAAGGAATGCGCGCGCCTGACGGCGCTGCGCCGCCACGCCTGCCCGGCGCCGATTCTGGACGTGGGCTGCGGAGATGGGCTGTTTGCCAGCGTCGCGTTCCAAGGCGCAGAGGTTTGGGGCATCGACATCGATGCGCGCGAGGGACGCTGGGCGGCGGCTAGCCAGGCCTATTCGCAGGTGGTGCTGGCCGACGTCACCTCTGCCAAGCTGCCGGAGAGCTTCTTTCGGACCTGCGTCGCCAATTGTTCGCTGGAACACGTGCCACGCATCGACCTGGCGATGAAGAACATCTTCAGTTCGCTGAAGCCGGGCGGGCGTGTGTACCTCTTCGTGCCCAACAAGGCGTGGGCCGAGCACCTGCTCAGCTATCGGTTGTTGAACGCGGTGGGAGCCAGCGGTTTGGCGCGCACGTTGCAACAGGGCATCGACAACTTCTTCAAGCACGAGCACCTCTACGATCGCGAAGGTTGGACGCGCGTGGTGGCGGACGCCGGCTTCGAGGTCGAAGCCGTGGAGCCCGTGCTGAGCAGCGCGACTACGGTGGCGTTCGAGGCGCTGCTGGTGCCGTCGCTGGCGGGCAAGCTCAATAAGACGCTGACCACGCGCTGGACCAACTTCCCCGCGGCGCGGCGCGCGCTGGCGTTGCCGGTTTACGCCCTCGCCAAGTCGCTCCTCGATCACAACGACCGCACTCCCACCGCCGAATTCTTGGCGATCGGGCGCCGGCCAGAAAGCTGAGCGCGGTGCTCGACTATTTCTCCAACCACCGCCTCAAGCTGCGCTTCCCCTGGAGCCTGTATCACGCGCCGATCGTGCAAGCGCTGCAGCAAGTGGTGAGCGAAAGCCCGGGCCCCGCGCTGCTCAATATCGGTTCGGGGCCATTTTTCGAGCTAGATCTGCTGAAGCTCGGCTCGAAGCGCTTCACGCTGTGCGATATCGACGAGCGCGCCATCGCCCTGGCCAAACAGCGCTACGGCGCGCGCCTCGCCGGCGCCGACGTCACGAACCCGAATGCAGGCCTACCGTACGCCGATGGCTCGTTCGATACCGTCGTGTCGATGGACGTGATCGAGCACGTGCTCGACCCCGTGCCGTGGCTGCTCGAGGCACGACGCGTCTTGAAACCGAATGGCGTCCTGTTCCTGACCACACCCAACTATGGCTCGACGAGCTTGCGCGTGATCGAGGCGACGGCGCTCGAGGCCATTGCGCGCCTCCAAAACTTCAGCCGCAAGCACATTCACCCCACCAAAATGGACGTAGTGCGGCTGGCGAGCGTGCTGCGTTCGGCGGGGTTTCACGCACCGCGCGTCGAGTCGATGGCGTTCGACTGGGTGCTGGCAGCGTACGGGAGCAAAGCATGAACGCGAAGCTGGCGATTGCGCTCGAGACCGGTCCCGCTTCCGAGCAGCGGTTGCGGCCCATGGTGCGCCCGCGCGTGGTCGGTGAGGGCACGCTGATCGTCGTGCCGACTTACGACGAGCGCGACAACCTGCGCCGGCTATTGCACGAAATCTTTCGGCACGCGCCGGGCGTGCACGTGCTCGTGGTCGACGACAACTCGCCGGACGGCACCGGCGCGCTCGCCGACGCCCTGGCTCGCGTCGACTCGCGAGTTTTCGTGCGGCATCGGCCCGCCAAGCTTGGCTTGGGCAGCGCGTACGTCGAAGGCTTCGCATGGGGACTCGCGCGCGGGTACCAGCGCTTCTTCGAGATGGACTCGGACTTTTCACACGACCCCGCCGAGTTGTCTCGGTTCTTCGACGCCTTCGAGCGCGGGGCAGACGTCGTGGTGGGGTCGCGCAACGTGCGGGGCGGCAAGATCTTGGGTTGGGGCTGGGGGCGGCTAGCACTGTCGAAGGGTGGCTCGGCCTATTCGCGCGCGGTGCTGGGCATCGGCGTGCGTGACCTGACCACGGGCTACAAGGCGTACTCGCGGCAGGCGCTTGCAGGGCTGGGCTTGTCGCGAGTGCGCTCCAATGGCTACTCGTTCCAGATCGAAACCACGTTTCGGGCGCTGGGCGCCGGTTTCCAGGTGGTCGAGGTGCCAATCACGTTCGTGGATCGCCGCGTGGGGCGCTCCAAAATGAACGGGCGCATCTTTTGTGAAGCGATGGCGGTGGTTTGGCGACTACGCTTCGAGACGCTTTACGCCAAGCGTTGAGTCGACGGAGCTCGCATGGGCCTGATCGTCCATCTTTCGGACCTGCACCTGCTGTTCAATCCCACCGAGCAAGAGTCGATCTTCGACGGCTTGGTGCATGCGCTGCGCGACGTGCGCCAGCGCTGGGCGCGGCCGGTCGATCTGCTCGTCATCACGGGCGACGTGTTCGATAGCTCGACGCTCGATTCGCGGCTGGCCATCACGCGCTTCCTCGAGCTATTCGCCGGGATTGGTCGCGCGCTCGGCGGAGAGCCTCCGACGGTGATCTTGCCCGGCAACCACGATCGGCGCCGTGGCGGCCTGTTCGGGCCCCACGACGAGCGGCTGTTTCACGCGCTCAAGGCGGCGCTCGACCAGCGAGCCTGGGTTCATGGCTGCACCACGCCGTTCTTGTCCGCGGTGGTGCCGCGAGAGCTGCACCGTCAGCGCTTTTGGGTCATCGCCTACGACTCGACGTACTTGCCGCACGGATTCCTGAGCGCTGGCGGCGCCCTGCGACAAGAAGACTTGCTGTCTGCGGCGTCGCAGATCGAACGTGCCGGCGACGACGATCCGGTTCTGTTTCTGTTGCACCATCACCTGGTGCCGACGCCGATCACGGACCTGGGCGTGATCGAAATCGAAGAAAGCGCGTCGCGGCTCTTGCGCTGGGGCATCGAGAAGGCGCTGCCCAAGTTGGTCGCCAACGCCGACCGCGAAGAGCTGACGATGACCGCGCTCGGGGCCGGAACCGCGCTCTCCACGCTGCACACGCTGGGGCGCGCGGTGCTCGTGCTCCACGGCCACAAGCACTACGCCACCTCGCGCGTGCTCGACGGCACCGTGACTGGCCACGGGGACGTGCTGGTGGTGTCGGCCGGCAGCTGTGGCACGGCGCAGCGTTGGTCCAGCGGCGAGACGCAGAACGCCGCGCGGCTCTGGCCCTCGTTCAACGTGATCGATTGGCAAGGAGAGACGCTCGAGATCGACAGCGTGTCGTTTCCGTGGAAAGGGGGGGCAGGCCCGATCGCGGTGCATCCGTTGGTGCGCGCCCAGCGCAGCGGCGCCAGGTGGAACGTGCAGCGGCTGCCGCTGGTGCCGCCCAGCGATTTGCCGCCCGAGCTCGAGCACAACCGTTCGCTGATTCACCTGGCCGCGCCCAGCATGAGCCACGACGGCCTCTGGGACTACACGTGCGAGCGCGATCTGTCGTCGAGCGGCAAGCTCGTGCGCTACGTGGAAACCGTCGAAGGCGCCCCCGGTGGTCGCTGCCTGATCGAACCGTTCGGTGCAGAGCTCGCGCTACCAGCCGATGTGCATTTGGACGTGGAAGGCATCACTCGTTACCGCGTCGAACGCTCGGTGTTTCGCACGCTTGCCGCGGCTCGCGAGGCGCAAGGACACCGCGCTTCGGCCTTCACGCAGGTCAACCTGATGAGCCGCTACGCCTCCAAGTCGGCCACGCTAGAGCTGGTTGGCCTCGGCGCCGCCGCCTCGGCAGCCTTCGCCAGCGCCACGGATCTCGGCACCGGCCTCGAGCGCCCCCTGCGCCTCGAGCGCGGGGCCATCGACGGCAGCGTCGTCGCCGAGCTCGAAGACTGCCCCGCCCGCACGCTGCTTCGCATCTACTGGCCGCTCGAACAACTCTGAGCGTCGCCCGGCCTACTTCGCCCGGGAAGATCTACACGGCGGGAGGGCGGGAGGACGCGCGGGGTTGAGCCAAAAAGCGCCGCACCTGATGGACGAAGCCGAAAGCCATTTCGCTTTTGGAGATGTAGCCGATGGCGCCGACGCTCGCTGCCAGGCTGCGCAGCATGGACTCTTCGTTCGAGCTGAACAGCACGATGGGCACGTGCTGCAGCGTGGGGTGGCGTCGGAATAGGCCGATCAGGTTGTCGCCGGAAACGAAGGGCATGTTCACGTCAATCAAGACCAAGTCAGGCATGGCGCGTGCGGCGAAGTTCGTGGCGTTGAAGCCCTCGCTATAGACGACGACGTTGAAGCCTTCGCTCTCCAGCAGGCGGCGGGCGGTGTCCAAGACGAGCGGATCGTCGTCGATGAGGAGGATGGTGCTTCCGTGCATGTTTCAGGGATCTGGGATGGGTGGGGGCGAGGTGTCGAGCGGTACGCGGACCGTAAAAGAGGTGCCTGCGCCGAGGCGGGATTCGACCGAAACGTGCCCGCCCATCAGCGTGACGAGGTCGCGCACGATGACCAGACCGAGCCCGGTACCGGTGTGGCGCTTGGTCTTGGCTTCGGAAAGTTGGGTGAATTTGCGAAACAGCTTGGTCATGTCTCGTTCGGCGATGCCGATGCCGGTATCCGAGACCCGTAGCTCGAGCGCGCCCTCGTGAACGCGCCCCGCAACCGTGATGTTACCGCATTCGGTGAACTTGGCGGCGTTCGAGAGCAAGTTCGTCAGGACGCGCCCGAGCAGCACGCCGTCGACCTTGACCGTGCGCGGTAGTGTCGCGTACGCGGGCGTCAGCTCGACGGGGCGCCCATCCAGTAAGTAGCCGGCGGCGGCGACGCAGTCGTCGAACAGCTCTACGATGCGAGTGGGCGTGGGTTGTGCCTCGACCTGGCCCGACTCCAGTCGGTGCAGCTCGAGCAGATTGTTCACCAAGGCGAGCAGGTCGCGGCCCCGTCCCAGCAGCATCTTCACGTCGTCTCGTCGTGCGTCCGAGAGCCGGGGGTCGAGCGACAATAGGTTTGCCACGCCCAACATCGTGTTGAGCGGCGCGCGTAACTCGTGGGTGATATTGGCGACGAACTCGCGTTGCGCGCGGTTGAGCTCGTCGAGTTGCTGATTCTGGAGCTCGAGCGCGTCCACCTCGGCCATGCTGCGGACGAGCAAGTCCTTACCGTGTGCCATCAGCAGGCGCATCGATACCAGACCGTGAAACCGGCCTTGGACCGTTACGGCAATGTCATCATAGATGGCAGATTCTGGTCGTTTGGTTGCCTCGGCGATCACTCGTACCGGCTCGGCCGCTGCGTCGCACGACAAGAACTCCTGCTCATTGAAAACCCGGATCGGCTTGCGAGCGAAAAGCGCGTAACCGAATTGGCGTCCGAGCTCCTGAGTCAAGCGGGCTCGCAGCACTAGCCCGAAGGTGCCGTCCGGCTCCAACGTGGCCAGCGCGTCCAGCCTCGGCTCTGCCTCGAATAGTTTGGCGACGCTCGAGACCGGGACATGGCCGTCCACCGAGCGCCGCGTGTAGATCAAGTCGGCAATGCGTGTCACGAGGGCTGCTTCGGCCAACGACCATCCGGTACGACCGTTTCGTGACGAATTGTGGTCAATGGCACGTTCAGCTCGTGACTGACAAAACTCGGTCGCACTTTGGCCCACCTGGGAGCAGGTCGCGGGTCGCGAGAGACTTACGGTGCGCTCACGCGAAGCTACGATGCGGTCCGCGCAAAAGCGCCGGGGCCCCCGGCTGTCCAGGCGCGCCGGCGCGTTGTAGCGTCCGAGCCGCAGCCACGCTCCGCGTGGCGCCCAGCCCCAAGCCTGCCATCGCGCCTCAAGGCACGACGGGCAGCGTCGCCATCACCTGGCTGACGTTCTTGAATTGGATGGTGCGCCCCGGCTCGCGCATGATGCGCACCATGGCCCGGAAGTCGTCGGCGATGACGAAGTAGTTCTTCAGCAAGGCTTCTTCCGGACTGTGGGCAAAGTCGTGGAACACGAAGATCACCCATTCCGCGTTGCGTTCGGCAACCTCGATCGCTTTGCGGATCTCATCCACCGTGGTGGTTCGCGTCACGTAACGGACGCGCAGGCGGTGCATGTCCGAAGGTGCCGGCAGCTCGCGCAATTGCCAGTTGATGGTGCGGGCGGAGGTGAACTCGGCGCGCGTCAAAGGTTCGGCGCGAGTGAATTCGCCCGGTGTGTTGGGGAAGAATTCGCCCTTCGGATACGCCATGTTTTCGTAGCCGGAACCCGCTCCATATTTATCGAACAGCCACTGCTTGGCCTCGCGCATATCGGTGCGGCCTTCCGCTTCGGTGCGGCGCGTGTAGGTGTCGCTGTGCACGTCCTGATCGAAGGCGTGCACGCCGATGTCCCAGCCGCGCGCGTGCAGGTCGTCGAGCTGGGCCTCGCTCATGAAGTAGTCGTTTTCTTCCGGCAAGTAGCTGCCAAGCGCGCTGATGATCGGGTAGATCGTCGCAGGGATCGCCGCGTTGTTACCACCGGCGACCTGGCACAATGGGTCGCTGCCATCGAGGCAAGGCGCCGCCTCGGCGTAGGTCGCGAGAAATCCATCGTCGAAGGTGAAGGTGGCGACACCGGTTGGAAATTCCAGCGATCGAGGCACCTTCGTGAATCCATCCAGGCTCAAGGTGACCTGGGCGGTGCCGTCGTCGACCGCCCGCAGGCGCACGCGGGTGATCTTGCAGGGATCGGGCTTACCTACCGGGTCCGTCGCGTTCTCCAGAGACAGCGAAAAGGCGACCCACTCGTCCTCGGTGACGTACACCTCGCCCTGACCGCTGCGGAAACGAAGGCGATAGTAGTTGGTGAAGGCCGAGTCGCCCATGTACAGGGCGAGGTCGCGGGCGTTGGCTTCGTTTTTGACCTTGACCGCGAGCTTGGGCACGTACTTGAGGTTGGGTACGCCGTCGAAGCCGGGGGTGCTCGGATCGTCGGGCACGAGATACGGCGTCGTCTCGTCGCAGAACGAGAACGCCGGCGAGATGTTGCTGCGCTCGATCTCGATGCGTCGGCCATCGCCGGGCGTGGTCATCGACAGCACTTCGTGATCGTCACGTGGGCTGGTCGGATCGGCGAAATAGCTGACGGAATTGGCGACGACGCTGCCGTTGACACGGCCGACCCAGCGGTGCTGCGCGGTCGAGGCGTCGTCCAACACGCTGCCGCCGCCTTCGCCCTGACGATGGGGCGGCGTGACCGGTTGAGAGCAGGTTTCCGGCGCCTGGACGACGCCGTCACAATTGAAGTCCGTGAAGCCGCAAGCCTCGGGTGCACCAGGCCGGTACGCCCGCAGGAAGTCGTTGCAGTCCCCCGGAACCGTCGAATAGCCCCAACCCTGGCACAGCAGCATCGGCTCGCCGGCGCCGAAGAAATCGACATCGTCGTCCACCATCAGGCTCGTCAGGGGCGCGTCTTTGGGGCACACCGTCTTGCCAACCGGCTTCGTGGTCCAGTCGTCGACGTAGGCTGCCAGATGGCTCACTTGAATGCCGTTGGTGCCGGCCGGCAGGTCCGCCGGATAGTCCGCGCGCGCCAACTCGGGCAAGCCCAGCGCGAGGCGACGTTTCTCCATCACCGACTCGTCCGTCAAGTCCACCCGCAGCTGCTTGAAGATCGGGAACCCACCGGAAGAATGCGTCGTGATGCTGGTGTAGAGCTGTGACCCGAGCGCCGTGAGCTCGAAAGTGTACCAAGCCTTCTCTACCAAAGGCGCCGTGACACGCGCGAGCTCGACCAACGGCCCGCCGCAGAGTCGCTCGGCTAGCACCAGCTCGGCCTCGGTCTCGAGCACGTTACCCGCTGCGTCACAGGTCACGCGCTCGTCGTTACAATCCGTTGCGCCGGCGGTACGGCGCAGCGTCGCCACGTAGTAGTCGTCGGCCGAGACGTAGCGCGTGTAGACGGAGAAGCTTTCGGCCGGCGTTTGCGTTGGCTGCAGGCCCGAAGGGTTGAAGCGAACGCGTACCTGTGAATCGACCAGCGCTGCGTTCAACCCCGACTCGTCGGTGGGCTGCTGCAAGGCCCTGAAGTCCGTCGTCGAGCTGTTCGTGTCGCCCACGATGTAGCCGCGCCGGAAGGCCGCCGCATCGTTCGGTACCGTCGGCGGTGTTGCGGGATCGAGGTCAGCGTCGACGAGAGCCGCGGGACTGCAATCGGCGGAGCGAACGTAGCGCAGGCGCAGGCACCCCTGTTCCACGCGCAATGAAGGATCCAGCGAGATGGGCTTGCCGTTACACGTCCCCTCGAGGGGCTGTGCTTTGGGGACGCCTGGCGCGCGGCACAGCGACTCGAGCTCTTCGTTGACGGGAGTGCTCGGATCGTTGGTGACCCAGCTCGTCCCCCGGCCGTCGTTGTCGCCGAAGGTGATGGGAGTGAAGGCGCCCGCGACGGCATCGGGGCCCGCGTAGATCTCGGAGAGCCCGGGTAGAAAGAGCGGAGGAGCCGGAGCTTCTGGAGAAGGTAGCGCTCCGTGACACCACGATGACGGCATGATGTCGATAGACTGAGCACGTTGCCCGTGCGATTCTGACTTGCTCGGAGACGAGCAAGCGGCGGTAACGAGCAATGCACTTGCAAGACTCAGAACGCGAAGTTTCCCACTTCGACGGCACCCGCCGTCAGACGATTCGAGCTCCAGCATCTGTTTCCTCGTGAGCCGGCACAACCCCCGACGATTGAGGGCGGCGCACTCTCGCCCCGGGCGAGCCCCCCTGGCAAACAACATTTCTGTTCGCGAAAGTGCGGTTTCGTGGCGCTTCAACGGCGTTCGCTCTCTGCTACTCTGTTGTTCCGCGGTAACTAGTAGTGATCAGCCGCGCAGCGCTCGGCGTCGGACGCCGCAAACAATCATGATGCACGAGTCTTTCCTAGCCGAAGCGCAAGTTGCTTATCGCGAGCCCGGCGTTGCCGTTGCATCGCGCATGTCTTGGCCGCGCGCATGGTGTCTGGTTTGGTTGTGTTCCTTGGGTTCGTCACTCGGCTGTGGCGAAGAATTGTCGGGCACCGTGCCTGCAGGCGAGTTGGCGGGCGGGGGGGGTGGCGGCCTGAGCGCCGCCCCCCCGTTCTCTGAAGCGTCCGATGGCGGCGCCGCCGGTTCTCCCTTGGCCGAGGAGGGAGCGGCTGGAGCCGGAGACGAGATGCAGGAGCTCAACCAGCGTCGCTACGAGTTGGCTGACTTCGCCCGCTGCAGCGACGCGAAGCTGTCCGGGCTGAGTGCGGCGTGCGACGTTGCCTCGATGCCGGCGGTCGCGGTCGAGAGCACGGGGGGGCTGCAGGTGAACACCCTGAGCGTCGTCGAGCTGCGCAGCGGGCCGGCAGGCAACAGCGCCGCGCTCACCGTTACACCCGGGCAAACGGGGGTCTACACTCTCTATCTCGGGACTCCGAATGTCGGAATCGCCATCTCGTCCGCAGGTCGCGCCATATTGCCAATCTGCGCTCGCTATGTCTCCGAAGAGCTGGCGAGCCAACTGACGGATGCCCCGTGTCCCGGGCTGGTAGGCCTCTATCAGCTGACGTTGCATGGGGGCTCGACCTACCGCTTCGATTTCGGTCCCATCGCGCCCGAGCGCTGGGTGCGAGCTTACTTACAGGCGGACTTCCGAACGGATTTCTGAAAGGTAGCGGGCGCCCGCGTAGCGGCCGTGTTGCCGCGAGTGGGGCGCCCGCGTCGCTCGCGCTCAGAGGCCGTAGACGTGCTTGCGGTCTCCTGGCACGCCGCGCAAAGCGTCGCGAGTGTCCAGCACCAGCGGCGCTTCGGCCATCACCCGAGCCCTGTCCAGAGCCGAGTGATCGGTAACGATGATGACCAGATCGTACTCCGAGAATTTCGTCTTCGGGTCGATCGCCTGCAGGTGAAGCCCTTCCTCCTCGAGCGAGCGCACGTACGGATCCATGTAAGCGACATCGGCGCCGCGCTTCTCGAGCAGCTCGATCACCGTGAGCGCAGGCGATTCCCGGACATCCCCGACGTCGCGCTTGTAGGCTGCGCCGTAGACGAGCACCTTGCTGCCACGGACCGGCTTGCGTTGGTCGTTGAGCGCTTCACTGGCGCGCTCGACGACGTAGGCAGGCATGCCGCTGTTGATCGTATCGGCCAGCTCGATGAAGCGAGCCTGATACTGCAGCCCGCGCAGCTTCCACGAGAGGTAGAGCGGGTCGATGGGGATGCAGTGGCCGCCCAGACCGGGGCCGGGGTAGAACGGCATGAAGCCGAACGGCTTGCTGGCGGCCGCGCGAATCACCTCGAAGGGATCGATGCCGAGGCGGCGGCTCATGATCGCGACTTCGTTTACCAGACCGATGTTCACCGCGCGGAACGTGTTCTCGAGCAGCTTGACCATCTCGGCCGCTTCCGTGGTGGAGACGGGCACCAGTTTGTCGATGATGTGGGAGTAGAGCGCCTGGGCGACCTCGAGGCACGCGGGCGTAACGCCGCCGATCACCTTCGGCGTGTTTTTGGTCTTGTACACGGCGTTGCCGGGGTCGACGCGTTCCGGGGAGAAAGAGAGGAAGACCTTCTTGCCGAGCTCGAAGCGCGAGCCGCTCAGCTTGGGCGCGAGTAGCTCCGTCGTCGTTCCCGGATATGTCGTCGACTCGAGCACGATCACCATGTCGTCGTGTTGGTGCGCCGCGATGTCGCTCACTGCGGCGATGATGTGCCGCATGTCGGGCTCTTTGGTCTTGTTCAACGGCGTGGGTACGCAGACGATGACGGCGTCGGCTTCGCGCAGCACTTGCGGGTCTCGAGTCGCCGACAAGCGTCCGGCAACCACGTGGGGTGCGAGGTCGGCGGTGGGCACATCCGGGATGTACGACTCACCGGAGTTGAGTAGGTCCACCTTGCGCTGGTCGTAGTCCAGCCCGGTGACGCGGAAGCCGGCACGGGCGAACTCCGCTACCAGCGGCAAGCCGACGTAGCCAATGCCGATAACCACGACGTGTGCGCGCTTGCCCGCGATCTTTTCCAACAGAGGAGACATGTTTCGACAGTCCTTGGGTGAGGCGGCGGTGCTTGCTCACCGCCCGCGACGCGCATTGAGAGCGTTGCGTGCGACCGAGGAGTGACTGAATGGCCACTCCTCGGGAGCGAAAGCTGGTCGTTTGCGTGACGTCTTGTGGACGGTGTGCTGACTGATCTTGGGGGTGACTCAACCATCCTCGCGGGTGCTTCGCTCCAGCTGCCTCGCTTCAGCGCGCGCGGTTTTTTTGGCGGCGTGAGCCGAGATTTCTGGTTGCCCAGTTTGCAAAAATGTTTCTGGGCGCTCGAGAGCCACATGGTACGAGGGCGACCAGACTTCTCGGGTGGCTGTCTCATGGCGTTCATCGTTATCTCCCTGCTCGTCTTAGTAGTAATTACCAATCGCTACATTGCGGGTACCATCGCCACGAAGCTCGTCGGTGAGCGAGTCGAGCGCAGGCACGACGACTATCAACCGATGGTGGACGTCGTCATCCCGATGTTCAACGAGGGTCGCGGCATCGAGCAGACGGTGCTCAGCCTGCTCGCGCAGAATTACCCTGCGGATCGGCTGCGGGTCATCGTCGTGGATGATTGCTCCACCGACGACAGCCTGTATTGGGCGCGCAAAGCTGCGGCCGCCCACCCCGACCGCGCGATGGTGATCAAGAACAAGGTTAACGTCGGCAAGCGCCTCGGCATTGCGCACGCCGTGCGTCGCTCGACGGCGGAGATCATCGTGTCGGTCGACTCGGATGTCGTCGTTCATCCGAATGCGGTGCGCGAGCTGGTTGCGCGCTTCGTCACGGATGACATCGCTGCGGTGGGCGGCCGGGTCAATGTGTCGAATCCCAACGACAACTGGCTCACACAGATGCAGACCATCAAGTACCATTTCGGTTACGGGTACTTGAAGAGCCTAGAGCGCGCCTTTCAGACCGTCATGTGCCTATCGGGTTGCCTCACCGCCTACCGGCGCTCGGTGTTGCTCGAGCTGGAGCCCGTGCTCGAGAATCGCAATCTGCTCGGCGTACCCATCAAATACGGTGAAGATCGGTTTTTGACGCGGCAAATTGTCAAAGCCGGTTACCGCACGCTGCTCACACTCGAGGCGAATTGCTGGACGGTGGCGCCGAATACGCTGCCCAAATACTTTTCGCAGCAGCTCCGCTGGCGGCGCTCCAACTTCATCGATTACATGATGGGCATCACCCATATCTGGCGGGCCAACCCGTTCGTCGCGTTGCACTACGTCGCGTTGTTCGCGCTGCAATTCAGCTATCCGCTGGTCGTGGTTCTGCACATTTTCAACCATACGTTTTGGGAGGTGGCCGCGTTTCACACGGCGGTGTTGTTGGCGTTGGGGGCCATCTATCGCTGGGAGGTTCGGGCTCAGCCGGCCGAGCAGAAAGTCAACCCCTTGTCGTTCACTGCCATGGGCGTGGTGATGCCCGTCAGCTACATCGTGCTCAACGTGCTTGCATTCTGGACTTTGGATTCGGGCAGCTGGGAGACACGCGGTCACGTGGCGCCTGTGCGCGTTGCGGACGCCGAGCCCGAGCTGAACGTGGTCTGAACCCTTCACCACGTTGTACGAAAGAATCCAATCGATGTCGCAGTTTGCCCACGCTTCCGTCAGGCCGCCGAGCATGAACCAGGCCGCCTCGAAGATCAGCAAGCTCATCATGACTTGCTACCGTTGGGTCGGGTTCTCCGTGCTGATCGCCGTGCTGCTGGGCCTTGTCAGCTACATCGGTCTCAACGTGCTGTACTTGTTCCATCGCGGGTGGCTCGCTCCTGCGATCGTTTCGCCGACCGACAGCCGGGTGCTGGATTTGTCCTCGCGCGCCGCGCAGGAGCGTTGGATGCGCCAGAAGCTCGAAGGAGACCGAGCCGATTTGGACGCGAAGGCGAAGCGGGCCCACCGCGTGATCGACGTCGAAAAGAACTACCAGACTGCCATCCGCAACGCCGTTGCGGCGGATGCCCAGAATCATCGGCTCGGGCTGAGCCAGCTGAACGCGCTGCGCGAGCAGTACAAGCGCGCAAAGCAGGACATCGAGGCGCCGACGGAGGCATTCGCAGCCGTTTCCAAGGAACGGAGTGAGCAGCAGCTCTCGGCACAGTTGATCGACCAGGACACCATGGCGGCAAGAAGCCGCGAGCTGGCGCAGATGGCGCAATCAAACCTCTCCCTGCGCGAACGTCAGGTCGAGCTAGGCGCGCGCGCGTCGACCATGTCTCAAGAGCTAGCGGCGCTGCGCAGCCTCTCGGCGGACTTCGGTTTGGCGCGCACGAGCCAACCGCTTACCTACGGCGCCCTGAGCGTGGTGCACGAGTACGACCAGTCCGTCCTGGCCATGAACAGCGCCGAGGACGACCTGGCGGCCAGCGAGCGCGGTCTCACGGCCTTGAACACCGCCGCCGAGCACTACGATACGTTGCTCAAAACTTTGGAGAATGCGCCGCTGGTACGAGCCGCGACGGAAAAGCTGACCTTGGCCTTCGTCCCCTATGAGAACTTGCCCAATGCCCAGCCAGGGGCCGCGCTTTACGGTTGCCGCTTTCAGGTCTTGTGGTGCCAACGTGCGGGGAAGGTGCGGGCGCTTCTCGACGGCGAGGTGGTGGCCAAGCACGCGCTGTACGGCACGGAGCTGCGCGGCCAGTTCGTCGAGATCGACGTCGAAGACAGCCAGGCCATGAAGTTACCCGTGCTGCACGCGAATCGCCCGCCTCTCCTCTTTTGATTCTCATGTCCTGGATTCGGAAATTCTCACGCAGCGCCATGAGCTTGCTCGTGTTCGCCACGAGCCGCCTCGCGCTGGCACAAAGCCCGGTCGCAGCTGAGGCCCCGTTGCCGGGCGTCGCTCCCTTGGTCCCGGGCAGCTCCGCCAATACGGAGCTCGAGGTGCGCAGCTACTGTCGCTACGTCGAGGCGCTGGGCGATTCCACCAGCACGCTGCTGCTGTCACCGAGCTTGTTCGCCACGTTCAGCAACGTACCCACGAGCGCCAGCGGCGCCGACGAGGACTTTTTCGGCGCCTCGCGCGCGAGGCTACAGCTCGGCGTTGCCGTGAGCCCGATGCGCATGTACCGCGGCCTCGCTACCAAGGACGCAGCGCGTGCCGAATGCCGCCGCTACACGTCGGAAGCACGGACACCCCTCGTGACGCCTGGGCCCGTGGTCACGGAGCGCAGCGCTCTCCTGGCCAAGATGCACGTGCTCGAGGATGCCATCGCTACCGGACAAGCTGCGCGCGAAAAGCTGCGGGCTCAGTTGGAGACGGCGGTGGCGACCGTGGCAGAGTACGGCGCGCTGGTTCTACAGCTCGACGGCCTGAAGGAAGAGCTCGCTCAGTCGTCGGCGCGGCTGGCCCTGTTGCCCATCGAGCCGACGCCGCCTTCCCGTAGCGCCCTCGCCGAGCGCGCGAACGCGGAGGACGCCGCCCAGGAGGCACAGGAGCGCTTGCGGCGCAGTCAGGCATTCGAGCTGGAGCTGAGGGCCGGCTACTATCGCATCTTCGGCGTCGAGCAGAAGCTCCCGCTGTTCGCGATGGCCAGCTTGGAGATCTCGCCCGGTTGGCTGTGGCAGTCGTCTGCGGAGGCTCGCGCCAGGCAGGCGCATCGCGCCTGGGTGCAGGCGCGACTGGCTCCGCCCGCTCCGCCCGCCGAGCTCGAGGGTCAACTACGTGAAGTGCTGCTAGCGACGCAGCGGCGCTCGCAAGAGGTAGCCGCCACGATTTCGGATTTGGACGCGCGCCGCGCCAAGGCTCAAGCCGTTCCGGGCGAGCAGGCCCAGCACTTTGCCAGCGTCATGTGGCTTCAGGTCGCCAAGCTCAGGGCCGAGCGCGCCTATCTCGATGAGTACGCCGCGGCGGTGCTCCGGGTGTTGGCACGGCTGCCGAGGCAACCGTGAAGCGGGTCTGCGCGTGTGCCCTGCTCGCGCTCGTGCTCGTCGATTGTCGTCGGCCGGCGGCCGGAGCCGTCGCCAGCGAAGCTCCTCCTCATGCTGCGTCTCCCGCCGCGCCGCGCCCGGGCAACACGTCGCCCGGCGCCAGCTCCTCGGCGGCAGCGCTGGCCAGTGCGCCGAGAAATCCCAGAAGGAGCAGTATGGAGCCGCAGCGCGCCGCCGCCTTTCTGCATCGCGTTTGCGTGACTGAAGGCGCATTCGCCGAGCGTTTGATGGTGAAGGCGAACAAGCTGCGCTGCGTCGATGCAGAGAGCAGCGGAGACCACGCCAGGCTGCGCTTTCGCTACGAAGGAGTGACCGACGAGCGCAGCGCGCTCAAGTCCGGCGCGGTTCGTGAACAAATCGGCGTCAAGCTCCGGGCGCGCGATACCTGCAACTTGCTATACGTCATGTGGCGCTTCACGCCCGAGCCGTCGCTCGTCGTGAGCTTCAAAGACAATCCAGGCGAATCGACGCACGCAGAGTGCGAGAATCGCGGCTACACGAACCTGCGGCCCAGCACCAAAGTGATGCCCCCGCAGGTGACACCGGGTGGCGAATACGAGCTGTCCGCGCAGATCGAGGGCGCGCGGCTGCGGGTGTGGATCGATGGCCAACTGGTGTGGGACGGCAGTCTGCCAGAAGCAGCGAGCAAGCTGGCAGGTCCGGCCGGCGTCCGTAGCGACAACGTGGCGTGGACTCTGCTCGACTTCGATGCGGGAGCCGGTGCCGCGCAGCCGCTCGCCGTGGGTATCAACTGTCGGAACCGTCGCTGAGTATCAACGCTTCTCGTGCGGCGTCGGCGGCGGGGTCGTGCGGGCGGGCTTCTTGGCCAAGCAGCGTGCCAGCTCGGGCGCCAGAGCCTCGTTGTGCTCGGGCAAGGTCGGCACGTGGAGACGCGCGAAGCGTGGCCGAGTTTCGCCGAGCGTGTTGAGCAGCGAGAACGTCGGGTAGCCACGCACGCTCGCGAGCGGCACCCCGCCACCTTTGCCGTCGAACCAGTTGCGTGAGTCGGAGCTGCGGTTGCGATTGTCCCCGAGTACCCACACCTCGCCCGGCTTGACGGTATAAGGCCCATTGGACACGTCGACGGGAGGGCCGTCCAGCAAGGTAAGATAGGTTTCGTCCCCCAACCATTCGAGGACCAATCCACCACCCGTCGAAGCCTCGAGCGCCGGCAGGTCGAACGAGGCGAGGCCCACTTTGCAACGCGGCACGGGCCAACCGTTGATGACGGGCCCGCCTTGCTCCACCGTGAGCACGTCTCCGGGTAGCCCAATCACGCGCTTGAACAGCTGAGGCTCGAGCCCTGCGATGGCAGGGTCAGGAGTATCGAAGAGGATGGCGCGTCCGCGTTGCGGCAGCGCCCCGCCGCCGAGAGCGGCGCTCCGCTGCGACCACTTACTCACCACCAGTAGGTCGCCGGGATTTAGGCTCGGGAGCATCGAGATGCTTCGCACCTTGGCGGGCTCTGCCACGAGACTGCGGAGCACCAGCGCCGCGACCATCGCGCCAGCGACCCAGGCGATGTTTCGCGCGACCTCCCACCCGCCATCGCCTGCGCTCGCCGCGCGCGGCTTGCCCCAAAAGTGCTTGGGCGGTAGCAAAGGCTGCCAGTAGCGAAGTATCGCGCTAGCGGCGACGAAGGTGGCCAGCCACACCAGCAGGACCTGGTCCTGAAGCCAGACCTCGAAAGCGCTCTCGTTGCCGAGCGCGGAGACCGGGGAGCTTACGATCAAGTAGCTAGCCGCGCTGGCCAGCGCAGCGGGCACGAGCAGCAGCCAGAAACAGGACACGCTGAGGTGCCGCACATCCAATCGACGCCGTGCGCCTTCGACCGCGGTTGGCACCGATTCACTATCCGAGGGAGCCGCAATGCCAGTCATTCGTTGACGTTCCCATCGGCATCGAGGTGCAAATGTTGGAGGGCGGGGATCTTGCTCAGGTCGACAGGCTCGCGTGGCGGCTCGGGGATCAAGTCGTCTGCTTGAAGCGTTTGCTGATCTTCCTCGACTGTTTTCTCCCAGAGTGCCCGGCCTTCCGGGTCGCCGGTGTAGGCCTCGGGAACGCGCGCTGGCTCCCCGACGTAGGCGGGCGCCGCTGCTTCCGGCGCGTCCGTCCCGCCGTAGCCTCGCCCAGCCGAAGCGGCGCCAGGGCCACGAGGCGAAGCGGGGCTGGATGAGAGGCGCGCGACGCTCACGGTGGGCTTTGCCGACTCCAATGCTGACGAGCCGAGCTCGGAAGAACGAGCAGAGGTGGGCCGGTGCGTCGTGGTCGACGCTCGTGTCCACACGGCGAGCAACGCGCCCATCGTCAGGACCGCGCAAGCGCCGAGCAACCAGCGGCTCGACCGGCGCGGACTTTCGCCCAGATGGATCGGCGGTGAGTCGCTCACGGCAGAGCCCGACCGTTCGAGCGGGGGGCTCGCCAAATGACCGGATGGCGCGGAGCTACGGATGGGAAAGCCCGCTTCGGCTGGGGGCTTGGGAAAACCGTTCGCCATGCAAGCGGCATAGCGAGCAATTGAGGCGATGACGTGACTTTCGCGGGATAGTTCGGAAGAGCCGGTTCGAATCGTGTTGCGCGCGGCGCCTCTTGCGTCGACTCATGCGTCACCTCGACTAGGCGTTGCGGCGCTCGCTCGTAGTCGCTTCTGTGCGCCAGGCTCGACTCCACTCGCGCGTGCTCGTGCTCGTGCTCGTGCTCGTGCTCGTGCTCGTGCTCGTGCTCGTGCTCGTGCTCGCGCGTGACGACTCTGCGATCAAACCAGTTGCCTCTGTGTCGAAAAGTTTGCGTGACCGCTTGTTCGCAACTGGTACGTTCGCGGCGCCGCGCTGCCGAGAGTGGCAGCTGCCGGCTCGTTAACCAAGGGAGTGAGTCGTGCTCAACATCAAGCTTCGAACGAATGGTCTCGGCCGTCTGGGGATGATTGGGGTGCTCATCGGGAGCGTCGCGGTCACCGCCTGTAGCGACGACGGCTCGAACGGCGGCGACGGGGACGGAGCCGATGCGGGTAGCGGCGGCTCGTTTCCCAGGGCTGGGAGCTCGAATCGGGCCGGCACGTCTTCGCATGCCGGCTCGAGCTCGAGCTCGATCGAAGACGGCGGCGTGGGTGGCGAGGGCGGTGACTCGAGCCGCGCGGGTGGCAAAGGCGGCTCGCTCGGAATGGGCGGCAAGGGCGGCTCGGGCGGCAAAGGCGGTTCGGCAGCCACGGGTGGTATGGGTGGCAAAGGGGGTTCAGGCGGCACTGCAGGCAGCGGCGGCACTGCAGGCAGCGGCGGCACTGCAGGTAGCGGCGGCACTGCAGGCAGCGGCGGCAACGCAGGCAGCGGCGGCACTGCGGGGAACGCAGGCACCAGCGGCGCCGGCGGTGGCCCTAACTGTGCGACGGCAGCTTGGTGCAAGCTGGCCACGGCGCCACTCGCGGGGGCGCAAACCGCGGTCAATCCGACCGACAGCTCGGTGTGGATCGTCGGCAGCTTCGTCGAAGAGCTCACGGTCGGATCTACGACCCTGACTCCGGCTGATGGCGGCTCCTGGGCGCTCTTGCACTACGACATGAACGGCGCGCTGCTGGGCGCTTTCAAGACGGCCGATACGGACGCCGGCGGTGTCGCCGTCGTCTCGGTGGTGATCGACGCGAGCGGCAATGTCTTCGTGTATGGCAGCGCCATGGCCAACGACGTGACGTTCGCCACCAGCTCGACGCCCGCGGTTTTGACGGCGACGCCCAACGTCGGCAGCTCGCTGATCGTCAAGCTCGACCCGCAAGGTCAGTACCTCTGGGCAGTTAAATTCGCTACGAACGACGAGTCTGGTGAAACCTCGCCCGGCGCGCTCGACGTCGCCGGCACTCACCTGGCGCTTGCGTTCCGCGCCTCACGCGACGTCGACTTGAGCCAGGTTGGAGTGGCGACGCACGGAAGCGGGACATTGCCCGGAGGGGGATTGGTAGACAGCAGTGACATCGGCCTGATCTTGCTCGACGCGAGCACCGGCGCTTTCCAATGGGCTAAGTCGTTCGGCAGCGACTTTGAGCAGACACCGAAGTGCGTGGGCATCGACGGCAATGGCGACGTGCTGCTGGCTGGCACGTTCCAGAATACTCTCAACTTCAACCCCGGCACCGCCGCGGCGGCCCTGTTCGCGGACCCCGAGACCGATTCTTATGCCGCTTTCGCTGCCAAGTTGGCGGGTGGCAACGGCGCTCATGTTTGGAGCAAAGCCTTCGCCGGTGGCGACTATTCGATTGTCGGCATGGAGAGTTGCGGTCTCGATTCCGGAAGATCGGGCTTGTTCTTGACGGGCACCTTCGACTCTTCCTCCGTTTCTTTCGGAGGCAATGCCATCAACAATCCCAGCAATGCGGGGCTTGCGTATACCTACCTGGCCCACTTGGATAGCGCCGGCCAGCACGTCTACAGCACGGGCGCCGACTACTCGGTGACTTCCTTGGCGGGCGATGCGGCCGGTGGCTTCACGCTCGGTGGCATTCAATCCAAGCCCATCGACTTGGGAGGCGGGGCGCTCGGTGGTGCCGTGGTCGGCAAGTATTCGAACGCCGGTGCCCATCAGGACAGCGAATCCCTGGCGGCCGCCACTACCGGCACCATTTCCGTGGCGGTCGGAGCCACCAACGTCGCGTACGCTTTCCCGTCGAATCCGGCGGCGTTCGAAACCGAGATCTGGCGTTACGTGCCCTGAGCGGCGCCGCGGTCAGACTCGGCCGGCGCGCAGAAACCAGCTCTCGTCTCACTCTCGTGGGACGGGGGCTGTCAAGGCGTGGCCGGCGGAAGTCCCAGCGCGACGATGCGCTCGCCAGTGCCGACGAACACTTTGCCTTGGGTCACGATCGGAGCGCCGACGGTGCCTCCCAGCTCCACGCGCTTCAGCAGTGAGCCGCTCGAGCCATCGATCGCCAGCAGCGCGCCTTCACCGGTGCCCAAGTAGACCAGGTCTCCCCCGATCGCGAGCTGCCCCGTCAGCGTGCCGGCGCCGAACCCCAGGCTGAACTGCATCTCTCCGGTGTCGAAGGCGAAGCCGTCGATGCCGACTTGCCCGTCGTCACCCGTGCCCGCGGCGTAAGCGAAATCGAAATTCACGGCCAGCGACTCGATGACCCCCGCCGAGCTCGTGCGCCACAAAACGTCGCCCGTGCGTTGGTCCAGGGCCACGACGGCGCGGCGGTCTGCGCTGGTCACGAACACGCGAGCGCCGATCACCATCGCGCCCAGGCGCGGCAGCTCCGCCGGCGAGCTCACCTCGTCGTCGAGCACCGTGGCCCAGGGCTTGCGATTCATCGCCGCGTCCGCGTCGAAGACGGTGGCGAAGGCAACGTAGCGAAAGCCCGTGCGGGTGGGCTCGAGCGCTACCGAATAGAGCATGCCACTCGTGAGCGCCGCGGGCGCGAGCGTGCGATAGTCTTTTCCTGGCACGTCGATCGTTTGCGCGGTCTTTTCGACCACGTCGAAAGCGACGTAGCTGCCGCCTGGCTCCGACGTGTTGCCGGCGCTTTCGGCCGCGGTTGCGAAGAATACCTTGGAGTCTTTGGCGCTCGGCGGGCTGAACAGGGCGGCATCGGCGCCCACTTCCACCGAGTAAGAAAGCTCGCCGCTCTTCACCGAGCGCTTTTCGATCGAAGGCCCCGTGGCAAACAGCGCGCCTTTGCACACGGTGGCGGTGGGCAATGCCTGCTCGGCGCTCCACAGCAGTTCGCCGCTCTGCAAGTCGTAAGCTTCGCCGGCAGTGGAGAACACGCGTTCGGTGTGTTGGACGGCGACCTGGGCCTGACTCGGTGCCTCCCAAACCACGTCCAAATCGGCGACGGTTTGCGGATTGAGCTCCTGCTCGAAGGGGTTGAACGCGGTGCCACGCGGGTAACCGCGAGCCATGGCCCAGTTGGTGGAGGTCTCGTTCAGGTACTTTTCGCGCTCGTCGTCCGACGCGCCGCTCGGGTGCTTCGTGCTGCTACCACAACCCACCAGTGGCGTGGCGCAGACGAACAAAAGCCAGGGCAGATGACGGCGGCTGAAGAACCTGTCGCGCATAATTGGCCCCCCATTAAAACGGACGCATCGAGTTGGCAAGGTGGCCAAGACTGAATTGGCGCGCTCGCCTCACGAAAGACACAGAGTGTGGACGACGAGTAGAAGGCGAGAAGGGCGCTGGTCAGCTCGTCATGAATCTCTCACGGGCACGACATGTGAAGTGTTCGCAAGTGTTCCAGCGCAGTCACGCTGCGTAAGGTAAAAAACGCGGCCCCTCATGAAAGCCCTGATGTTGATTCTGCTCGCGCTCGCGGCCACGGCCTTCCCGCGCGCCGCCGGGGCGGTGCGCCCGTCCGCGGGCGAGCCAGCGACGACGAGTGACGTGGAGAGCCTTGCCGCGATCGGCAGCAATCCCGAGCAGCTGGCCACGGTGCGCCGGGCAGACGCGGCGTTCGCCGAAGGGCGCTGGGCCGAGGCAGCGGCGCTCTTCGGAGCTCTACCCACGACCGACGAAGACGCGGCCCGCTATCCCATGCGCCGCCGCTGCCAGGCTCTCACGGAGCAGAATCTTCGCGATGACGCCGTGAAGGCCTGTTACGCCCTCCTGAAGCGCGTCGTGCCCGAAGCGGCGGATTTGCAGGCGGTAGTGGCCGCGCTGATGCTGGGCTCGGGGCGCCCTGCGGATGGCGATTTGGAGCAGGCGACCCTATTGTTGCGGAGAATAGAGGGATTGGATCCGGACAGCGTCTGGTTCGAGGCCGCCCGTTGCAATATCGCGCAGCGTGTCGGCGACCGCGCGGCGCTGGCGACCTGTAGCGCCCGCTTGGCCCAGCTCGCGCCGGACAGCCGTTTGAGTCGTCCGTTTCTGCAGGTGGCAGAGAGAAGCGAGCGCGGGCGCTGGCTGAAGCTCGGCTTGTTGGGGCTGCTTGGATTGGGCCTCCTAGTGACGCTACTCCATCGAGTTTTGGCGGGCCGGCGCGCTGCGACCGTGGCCTCCGCGGCGCTCTTGACCTTGTGCGTGAGCGCCTCCGCGAGCGCGCAAGATGCGACGCCGCCCTCCGCACCAAACCCAGTCGCGGAGTCGAGCTCGCCGGCGCAGCCGGACGCGGCCGAGTCGGATTCGAAGGCCGAGGATTCTGAAGACACCGCCACCGCCATCAACCGTGACATGCAGCTGCTGGAAACTCTGGTGCTTGAAGTGAACGGCGCCGAAGAGCTGATCAAAAAGGATGATTGGCGGGGCGCCATTGGCAAATACGTGGATGTCATCAAGACGGCGCCCTACTTCGTCAAGGGCTGGCGGCGCCTGTGCGAGGGCTACGCCTACGTCAATAGCCCCGTGGAGGGTGCCCACGCTTGTCGCCAGGTACTTGCTTCCAAGGAGAGCAACGCCTGGGATCGCGCCATGCTCGTCCACCATTTACTGAGCGGTCCCGACGGGAAAAAGCCCGCCACGCGGGCCGAGGCGAAGGACCTCGCCAACGCCGCCGTCGCCATGTCTCCCACGGAGCGCTGGGGCTACGACGCCCAATGTGAGCTGGCCCTCCTCAGTGACGACTTCAAAACGCTCAAGTCTTGCAGCGAGCAGTTGAACCGCTTGGCACCGGACGACCGCAAGACGGTGGCTCTGCTCTTCTCTGCCGCCCTTCACGAAAAGCGGCTGGCGGACGCTGAAAAGATCATCGAGCGAGCCGGCGCTGCTGGCATGGACAAGCCCAGCCTGGAGCACATGAGCAGCCTGCTGGACGCGCGGCGTCCGGCGCTGGTGCGGCTGTGGCGCAGCTTACCGGTGCTGCTGGGGTTCGGCGCATTGGCAGCGGTGCTGGTGCTGCTCGGCCGCTTCTTGTTGAACCTGCGTGGCCGTGCGCGCAACGTGAGTGAATCGCACTGAGTCGAGCTGCAGCGAGGCAAACATGTGGAGCGGCGGCGCGATCGCGTTGCGCAAGCATGATTGCCTCGCCACAAAGATCATGATTGCGCCTCGTGCCAGCGCTTGGCGCGCGCGATCGCGTCGTGTGTGTCGATGATCTTTCGGTATGTGACACAACGTGGCATCGAGTACGCCGAGACGTCATAAGAAGTCTGCTTGCGGACCTGTGGCGCGTTGCAACGTTACTCACTTGCAACACACGAGTGTTGGCGATGCGTGCATATTCCCGCCGCCCTCGACAACCGGGGCGAAACCCAAGGGATACTCAATATGCGAAATCTCATCGTACTCAGCTCATTCGTCGCCGTCGGTGCCGTCGTTTCCGGCGCCGGCGCCTTGGCCCTCAAGGGCTCGGACACGCTCTACGCAGTCACCCAATCCGTGCTCGTCGGTGACGGCTCGCACGATTGCGGCGCCGCCACTCTCACCTACGCGGGCACCGGCTCGGGCGCCGGCGAGAACGCCATGGTGGCGGGCACGCAGCAGTTGTCGCCCATGTCGCGCCAGATCAAGGCGTCGATCTGCAGCGCCAACCCCAGCTACCGCCTGAACGCGATCGCGCTCGACGGCATCGCGGTCCTCGAGTCGCGCCGCGAGGGCACGGCGAACGTGGTCGGCTCGGCCCTGAACGCGGTGCCGTTCAGCGATCCGCACAACAAGACCTGCCTGGGCGTGAAGTTCAGCGCCGGCGCTCCGTTCGATCGCATCCGCGCCATCTTCAGCGGTGGTGACGGAAGCGCGGCGACTGCCACGGGCAGTGCGGCGGCCTGCACGAGCGCGTACCGCGTCTCGACGGTCAAGAACTGGCAGAACTTCACGTCTTCGACGTGCGGCCACGCCGGCAACCCGCTCCGCCACGCCTTCCGCCGCGACGACCTGTCGGGCACCACGGACGCCTTCAAGCACCTGACCGGCGTGACCGGCTTCTGCAACGGCGCCACCGGCCAAGACAACGACCCCATCCGTCGCGCTTGCGATCCGGACGAGCAGGTTTGCGGTCCGAACGGCGACCTCGGCATCGTGCTGCCGATCACCGTGCCGACCAGCAACGCTTACCCGGGTGGCAACTCGCCGCCCGATACGGCGGCTGACCGCCTGGCTCGTTGGAACGCCGGCCAGTTCCACCGCATTCACCAGAGCAAGACGCTCGCGAAGGACCCGGTTACGGGTCTCGACGTGACGCCCTGCCGTCGCCCGGACGACACGCGCCAGATTGGCTGCCTCGTGGCCGTCAGCCCGTACTCCACCGGTTACTCGGGCGTCGAGTCGACGACCGTGTCCGGTGCCACGTACCTGAAGGTTGGCAACGTCGTTCCGCGCCTCGACACCATCCGTGGTGGCACGTACCCGCTGGCCCGCCGCCTGTTCGTCAACGACCTGCACGGCAATGCCGCCGTCAGCGGTGACGAAGGCAAGCTGCTCGCTTGCTACCTCGACCGTCCGTACACCGACCCGAAGGTCTCGGCTCTCGGCTTCTTCACCTTCTCGGACAACCCGAACGACGGTGCCGAGGCCGGTTTCCAGGACCAGACCTGCTTCTGATCTGAAGCCACTCCAGTGAACGAGCCCTGAGCCACCAGTTCAGGCGAGTAAGGACCGGCGCTTCTCCCCGAGGAGCGCCGGTTTTTTCTTCGTGCGCGCGTCGATAGCTGATGTCCTCACCACCGCGGCAGCCCCGTGGCGGGGCGCCGGTCAGTTGATGGGCTGGACGAGGACCGTGGGTGGCTTGGTCGACAAATCGACCACCAGCCAATGCAATCCCGTCGGCGGGCAGCCGAAGTGCGAGAGCGGGCCTGGCACCGTCGGGCAATCGTCCTGAATCAGCTCGCTGTCGCCGTCGGCGGGCAGGTAGTTCGGATCGAGGCTGAGCTGCGTTTCGGGGTCGACCTCGGCCGCCACCGTGCCGTCGGCGTCTTGGTCGTCTGGACGCGGGCTCTCGGGCACCGTGATCGGTTCCGATTGCGCGTCGCCGGTCGCAATGACCAGCAGGTCCTGTCCGGCGCTGAGGTCGAGGTCGAGCGTCGCGGGCTGGGGCAGCGCGATGCCCCGCGGATTCTGTTGGATGTCGAGCGTCAGGTGATGAGCGCCGGGCTGGAGGTCGCGCGGGTCACCGAGCTCGAAGGGCAGGGCGCCGCTGATGACCGTTTGGTCGTCGAGCCCGAGGCTGATCGGGAGCCCTACACTGCCCCCGAAGGTCACGCCCGCGGCGATTCGAAGCGAAGCCTGTTCGGCGCTTGCCATTTGTCGCTCCACACGGATGAACGGCAGCTGGGGAGCATCGTTGGGAAATTGGCTGCGATTGTTGGGCCAGGGGCCGTTGCTCGGCAACACGATCAGGTACTCGGCGCCCGCCTGCAGCTCACCGCCCAGGTCCTGAGCGCCCTGTCGTCCGATCGCCGATCCGTTGCGAAGCCGCTGATTCGGTAGCAAAGTGCCGGTGAGACTGGAGTGGAGTGGAGCCGGCAGCTGCGGGTCTCCGGGGATCGTCAGGTAGGTTTCGAGCGTGGCGGGGCCGGTTGGCGCTCGACCGACGCGCAGCTCGCCGAAGCGAGTGTTGTCCGCGAGCTCGGCGCGAATGAGCTTTTGGTTGCTCGACTTGTCCACCGCGAGCGTGCGGACTTTCGCCAGGAGCTCGCCGGCGCTCACCAACGTTTTGATCGGGTTGCCTGGTCCCACGAACAGGTCGACGCCCGCGTGGGCAGCGCTGGCGTGCAAGAAGTAAATCACCGGGTCGGGGCGCACCTCGTCCACGCTGCTCTCTCCTTGCATGCGTGCAACGAGCAAGCGCAAGGCGCCGGCGCCCGAGCCGTCCGAGGCAGGGTCGCCCAGCGCCACTGCGATGACGGTGCTGTGCGCGGCCGGCACGGGTAACGTAAAGTCGTCGGTTACGACGCCGTCTTGCACGAACGCGAGGGCCGGTCGGGTCACGTCCAGGGGCAACCCTTTCGACACGCTGGCTGGCTCGATACTGGCATCGGGCTCGGCCAGGTTATCGATGCCCACGTCCAGCGTGCGTGCACCGCCAGCCGCCTGATTCACGAAGAAAAGCTGGGCCGTTCCGTCGGCTTCGTCGTCGCGGTGGGTCGTATCGATGATGTCCAGCTGCCAGTCCGAGGGAGAGGTCACGTCTAGGCTGAGCACCGCGTTCAGCTCGTGCCCACCACGCAACTTCAGCTCTCGTGAGAGGCGCTTCTTTCCGACGCTGAGCTCGAGCGTGTAGTCACCCGGTGGCAACGGCTGCAGTCGAGTGGCGTGGGCGAAGTCCAGCGTGCCGCTCTCAGCGCCAGCTGCGTCGCCTCCGGAGGCCTCGAGCGACCAGCTCACGCTCTGCACTCCTTGTGCGGCGTGCAACAAGCCGACGCTTGCCGGAGCGTCGTCGACCGGCGCGCTGCCGGCTTCACTCGTCATGCCCGCGTCAGGCTCGCCGCCGGTACCGACTGCGCGTTCGCCACCCGCGCCTTGCGGAGGGGCTGCGGCAGGGCTTTTGGAGTGGCAAGCGGACTCGCTCAGAGCAGTGAGAACGGCGACTAGCACGGCGCCACTCGCCAAGTGCCCCTGCCTCAAAGTTCTGCGAGAGCGCCGAGGTTGCACGCCGCTTCGTTAGCATCGGCTCTGGCGCGCAGCCGTAACGTTTCCATGAAGTTCTCAGCTCGGTCGAGTCACCGAGAAGTTGCATGCTCTCATTGAGGTTCGGATTAAGAGGTCAGCCGCGGCACGCCATGAGCACTCGAACCATCCGACCGCGATCGCTGCCAACTTCTTGGGCTCGCGGGCTAGTCGTTTCGTGCCTTCTGAGCGCGGCTCTGGCAGTGAGCTGCGGACTCGATCCGCCGCTGCAAGGCTCCGCCGCCGGCGGCGCCTCCGGCAAGGGCGGTGCTGCGCAGGGTGGTGCGGGCTCGCCGAGCTTAGGCGCGGGCCCCGGCGCCGGCGGCGATGCGGACGCGGGGAGTGCGGGGAGCGGCGTTGTCGACTCGAGCTGTACGCCGGTTCGCTCCGAGCATCCCATTCCCGTGCGTGCTGCGCTCTACGCTCCGGTTAGCAACGGCGTGAAGCGCGTGCAGTTCGTCAGTGAGCTCGTCTCGCGCGTGGACGGGTTTTGCGCGGGCTGTCACCGCGCGCCAGCCACGCAAGGTGACTTCAGCTACACGGCGGAGAGCTTTGCCACCGCCGCGCCCGACTCGATCGTCGAGCGCATTTTGGAGCAAGACGTCACCAAGCGCATGCCCCCGGCCGCGCCCTATCCGATTCGCGAAGATTTGACCAAGCTGGCGTCGGATCTCCGGGCCTGGATGGATCAGGGGCGACCGACGGTGACGTATTCGCCGGCGGTTTCGAACGAGGAGGGCACCGAAAAGCCCTCCAACCCTTACGCCTTCGACGAGCGGGCGGGCCGCGGCCTCACCAATCTGGGTGACTGCATTCCGAGCAAGGAGATCATCGGCGCCGACCTCGGCACGGAGGACGACGAACGCGAAGCTCGCTTTGCCGCGATCCAATCTTTTGCCGACTTGCCCAAGAAGCTCAGCGAAACGGATCTGTTCACGCTCGACACCGAGACGCTGGCCCGCCACAACACGGTCGCGGTCGCGCCCGCCTACCCGCTGTGGACGTTCGACGCCGGCAAGCTGCGCTACATGCACCTGCCGCCGGGCACCAGTCTCCACTACGACCGCGAGACGGCTCAGTTCGTCAACCCGGAAAACACCCGGCTCTACAAGACGTTCACCAAGCCCGTCATGGACGAGAATGGAGAGCTCGGCTGGCGCAAGCTGGAGACCCGCCTGATCATCGCCCGCCACGACGTGGATGCCGATGGCCAGATGCAATATAGAGCCATCTTCGGCACCTACTTGTGGAACGACGACGAGTCGGAAGCCACCTTGCTGGAGAAGCCCTACCTGGGCACCGACCTCGACGACCCCAACTTGAACGAGTACACGTTCAAGGATCAGATCGTCCCCTACGTAGAAGACGAGCGGGTCTTCAGCAAGAACTACGAAAAAGTCGACAACCAGAGCGGGAGCGTGGTGCTGCGACCCATTGAGGGCGAAAAGGAGTATCCCGTCCCCGGATGGCATCGCTGCGTGCAGTGCCACGAGGGCTCGCCCAGCAAAGATTTTCTGGTCGGTATCACGCCGATGCAGCTCAATCGCCGGCGGCTCGGCGAAGGTGGTGTGTTCGAAGAGGCCGGGCCGGACGAGCTGACTCAGGCACAACGTTTGATCGACTATGGCTTCATCACCGGCGTCGACTCGCCCGATGACTTCGTCAAGCTGGAGGACTCGGCCGGCGAGCGCAAGCCACGCAACTCCTACGAGCTGCGCGCCCAGGCATACACGGTGGGCAACTGCGCTAGTTGCCACAACCCACGCGGCTATCCCACGCGGCTGAATCCCTCCCTCGCCGAATTCAACTTGCTGCCCGGCGGCATCATGTTTCAGTTCCCGCTGGCGAAAACCAGCCCGTTGCGCTTCAACTCCAACGGGCGAGCGCTCAAATACGTCGACCCGGTGCTCTCACAGCGGACGATAGACGCGAAGGGGCAGCTCGTGAGCGCCACCTCGCCCCAAGAGGCCGCTGCCTACGTTGGAAATATCCAAATCGCCGAGCGCAACCAGCAAAACGTCGCGCCGTGGACGAGCCTCATCTACCGCAACGTGCAAGCGCCCAGAACCTACGGCGAAGACGCCGTGTTGTACCCGCACATGCCGCTGCACATCGCCGGCATGGACTGTCGTGCTCCCAGCATCATGGGCTCGTGGATCGCGAGCATTCCCACCGCGCTGGACGACAAGCAAGACTTGGTGGATTCGAGTACCGCGGTCGCGCAGCAGGCGGCCGACGAACGCGTGGCGCGCTTCATGGCGCAGCAGCCGCAGTGTGACCAAGCCAAAGACTTGCGCGATTGGGGAGCCGTGTCTCCCGACTTCACGGACGACGCACCTCCGTGGCAAATCCCGGACCGACCCCACTTTTACGAAGAGGATTTCACCGAGGTGGCGGGGGACTTTCAGCCCCGCAATGGCAAGTGGAAGACGGCGCTGCTGTTGGAAAAATTCGCAGGGATTCGCGCGTTCGAGCCCAGCGATGCGCTCAAGGCGTTCGTTCAGACCGAGGTGCCGTTCGACTTTTGGCGCGACAAGCCCGAGTGCGACTTTAGCGGCGCCCCGACCGCCTCGCCTCTGCCTTACTGGGCCGAGCCGGCGGCGCGCGCCAAGGCACGAATGCCAGATCCTGGAGACCCACAGCGGCTCTTCTCGACCTTGCCTGGTGCCGCGGTGTTTAGCGCCATCTGTTCCAATTGCCACGGCCAACGCGGTACCGCCGAGAGCAATTTGGCCTCCACGATTGCCAACCTCACGGGTGGGACGACGCGCGTCGCCAACTACGCGCAAGGCTTGTTCGGGCCGCCGACGGCGCCCGATCACAACCTGGGCTACTTTGCAGAGAACACGCTGGCCGACGGCACGAGCCTCGGCGAATACGGCGCGGCCAAGTATCTACTGTTCATGGCTTTGGGTGGCACGGAGGCGGTCATCCCTAGCGCTGCCTTGCGTCAGGTGGCTGCCGCGAAGGTCGCCTCGCAAGAACGACCGGGGTCGTTGGCCGAGTTCACGTCGGCGAACATGCTGGAGGTTGCCAAAGAGGTCTGCGGCAACACCATCCAATACACGACCCAGCTTCAGGCTCCGTTTTTCGAGCAGCCGTATGCGACGGCTGACGGCCTGCTGGAGGACATGTGGACCCCGACCCCAGCTGGTATCGCCGTGAGGAAAAATGGCGAGTTCTTACTTTACCGCGCTCTCTGCTCCATCGACAACCCTCGCCCGATCCGCGCGATTCAGTTCAACGAGGAGATTGACCCCGAGAAGCCGCTCGTTGGCGAGGTCGTGGGCTACTTCGACCGGGCGTCTTACTCGGGCAACCTGAGCGGACCGGCGGAGGACCCGTTTTGCGTCGATGCCAACACCTTGTTCAAACCCAAGGGAGTCCCGAAGTGCACCTCGGGTGCCAGCACCGACCCTGCCGATCATTGGGTGCAGCGCGCTGCGCTGAACGTCGGCTTCGCGGTGTATTCCTATCTCAAGGCGGCGTTTGCGGATCCTACGCAGTGGCGCCCCAACTACGATCAGTGCGAGCTGCGTTACCGTCGGAAGTGAAGCGATGATGAGTACGCTAAGGCATTTCGCGCTGTGCGTGGCCGCGAGCAGTGTGCTCGCCTTCGGGGGTTGTTTCGCGGAACCGTCGGACTCTGCCTCTGGCTCGTCGTCGGGCAGCGCCGGCGTGATGGCGGCCTCGGGCAACGCCGCCGGAGAAGGGGCGGGCGGCGACACCTCGGGCGGTGCTGCCGACGACGGCGGCGGCGGCGGTGCCGCCGGTGCCTCCAGTGCCGGGCCGAAGACAGTGCTGCTCGTCCTCGAGGGGCTGCGGCCGGAGCTCGTTTCGGAAGAGCTGACCCCCAATTTGTGGAGGATTGCTGAAGGTGGTGTGCGCTTCTCGCGGGTGAGCAGCGTGCTGCCGTCCAACCGACTCGCAGCGGCGGCCAGCCTGGCTACCGGCACGCTGCCGGGGCGGCACGGCGTGCTCGGTGAGCACGCCTATTGGCCCGGCGCCGTCGTTCGAGACTCTGCGGGACGAACACTGGACACCAGCCAGCCCATCGATCTGGAAGACAGAGGCACTCTGGAGTCTCTCCAACAAAACCTCAAAGGCGGTCTGCTGCGCTCGAGGTCTCTTGTCGAGGTGGCCGCGTCAGCTGGTTTCCGCACTGCGGTCATCGGCCGCAGCGGCCCCGCTTCCGTCTTCGACCTGGCTCGCCAGGGTTGGGTGCTGGACGACTCGTACGTATACCCCCACGCCTTCGCCGATGTGGTGCTCGGAATCGGGCTTGGCCTACCCGCGTATGCATCGACGTTGTTCCCAGACCTGATCGCCCGCTCGGCGTATCAAGCCGCCGTCGAGTTCTCGCTCAGTGGCGCGCTTCCCAAGGTGGACGCTTTCGGCCCCAACCCACGGCCACTGCCGACCACGACCTTCTTGAATCCCCTGCGCGAGTCCTTGCATACCTTTGACCAGGCGACGCAGCTGGAGTCCGCGACGGCTGAACGCCTGCTGGGCGAAAGCGATCGAGACTTGATCGTGCTGTGGATGCGTGCAGCCGGCGAGGCTGCGTTGCGTGCTGGTCCGGCATCGCTCGCGGCGCAAGCCGCGGTCACCGCGGTCGACGGTGAAGTGGGCGCACTCGCGGCGGCGCTACCGGAAGGAAGCAATCTCGTGATTGCGAGCGACGGTGGCACGAGCGCGCTGGCGGGGGATTCGGCGTTTTTTCCCCGCTGGGGTTTGAACGCCCCGGTGCCACCGGCCGCGAGCTGGGTGAGCCTCGATACACCCGGCGGGATTCCCGTCGACGGCGCCGTGCGTCTGGTGGACTTACTGACTCGCGCCGGCTTCAAGGCTTACGACGGCAAGTCCTGCCTGTCCGGACATGCCTACTCGACCTATCCCAAGCTCGAGAACTGGCCGGCGCCGTGTGCTCCGGCCGCCTCAGAGCTCACCGGGCCGGCCCTGGTGCCCGGCGGGCTCGCCGACGAGCCGAGCTCGCTGGTGGTGGTTTCGAACGGCGCGTCGGAGCACATCTACCTGCCGAGCCACCGCATCAGCGTGCTCTCCAAGCTCGTCACCTTTTTACAAGGCAGACCGGAGGTGGGCGCGCTTTTCGTGGCGCCCCGCTACCGCGACGCCGATCTCCCGGGCACGCTCGATCTGAGCCTGCTGGGCTTCCCGGACAATACCCTTCTGGATCTGCTCGTCACCTATGCGTGGAATCCGGACGATCGCGTCGCCGTCGCCCCGCTATTCGATGCCGGTGTCCTGCAAAAGACAGGCTACGCCAGTACTTGCAGTAAGACGGCGGAACCACCCAACGATCCTGTTCCGTGTCGGGGCGGCCTGTACTGCGACACAGGGTCGATACCCTGGAATTGCAAGTTCTGTCCCCCGGACCAAGCGCCGGATTTCCCTGTTTGCAACCTTTCCTCTTCACCCGAATTCGAGGAACACTTGGCCGAAGCTCGAGCCGAGTCGCGCTATCAAAAGGAGGGTGAGCCGTGCGAGCGCCCGGAGGTTTGTGCGGCGGGCTTACGTTGCATCTATCAAACGTGCCGGCAACCTGGTTCGATTCCAAACCTATCGCGCCGTCAACCCGACGCCGTGGCGCTGCTCGGCAGCTCCTATGGCGCCATGGCGGGCGCCCGAGAAACTTACGACCTCGCCGACGGTGCGGGCTTGGTTGCCGACTACGCGGGAGTGCGGGGCGGAGCCTCACCGGCTGATCTCGGCGTTCTGCTGATCATGGCAGGCCCCGCGTTCAAGCAGCATAGCGTCGTCGATGTGCCGAGCGGCATCATCGACGTCGCTCCCACGCTGCTCCACGTGTTGAAGCCAGGCCTAGAGGATGAGCTGAACGGCGTCGACGGTCGCTTGCTGCAGGAGGCCTTGACCGGTGGTGGCGAAGAGCCGTCCACATTCGAAGAAGAGGCTCATTCCAGCACCGAAGCGCACGTTCCCGTCTATTCACCGAGCTCTGCCGAGAGCAGCCCTGCCACGCTGCTCAAGGCCAACGGCACCTATAGCTCGCAGCTAACGACTCAAGTCGTCACGCGCGGCGATCGAACCTTCACCTATCTCACCCGCGCGAGCGCGACGCGCAGCTCGCTCGGCTGTGAAACGGCGGCCGATTGTCCCAGCGGCATCCCTTGTGGAAAAAAGGGCGTCTGTCTTGTGACACCTTCCTGCGTGGACGGCGTCAAGAACGGCCTCGAGACCGACGTGGATTGTGGCCGCGACGCGGGCTGCCTGCCTTGCGCTGCCGGAAGCGCGTGCAAGAAGAAAGGAGACTGCGACAGCGGATGGGACTGCCCCCAAGGCCGCCCTCCCGAGAGTCGGATCTGCGTACCTGCGCTGTGCGCCGACAACCGCAAGAGCGGCTTCGAAACGGACGTCGATTGCGGCCACGCTTCCGGGTGCGGGCTGTGCGCCCAGCACCAGGCCTGCCTCGCCAATGAGGACTGCGAGAGCGCCGCCTGCTCTGCCGGCCATTGTGAGTAATCGAACAGCCATGCCCAACTCCGACTTTCGAAGTCGAGTGTCGAATTGACGACTCGATAGCGCTCTGGTTACGTCTGACGACCGATACGTGGCTGCGTTCGTAAAACTGAATCTCGCCGCATCGCACAATCATTACCAAACGATCACACTGAATCTGAGTCCGTTGGACTACCCTCCGCTGCGTCTGGACGGCGCGCTTGCCGCGTGACCGCTTGCAGGGAGCAGGAACCATGAGACGACGACACGTTCCATTCGCGGTGCTGGGCCTCTCGCTGAGCGCCTGTTCGGGCAATTGGGATTCCGGCGATCTCGGCGAGCGCGGCGTCGTGAGCCAAAGTCTCCTACCCTCCGACTATCACCCGCTCGCGCCCGCCGGCGACCCCTCGGGCCCGGCCAATTTCGGCTGGTCCGTCGCAGTGGACGGCACGCGGGCGCTCGTGGGAGCCAACCGCGTCGCCGGCGCCGTGGGCTCGGAAGGAGCTGCGTACGTCTTCGAGCGCGAGCCAGATGGGTCGTTCACGCAGGCGGCGCGCCTGGTGACGCCGGACAGCCCGCCGCAAGCCGCCCAATTCGGCTACGCGGTCTCGCTCAGCGGCGATCTTGCGCTGATAGGCGCGCCGTATTTCGACTTCGGTGGCGTCGCCAATCCCGGGGTGGCGTACCTATTCAAGCGCAACGCTGGCGGCAGCTGGTTGGAGGAGGCTCGTCTGCAAGGCGCCGCTCAACCCAACCTGTACTTCGGCTACACGGTGGCGTTGGCTCAGCAGGTGTTCGTCGGCGCGTGGGGTTACAACCGAGTCTACCTGTTCGCGCGCGATGGGGCGCACGCCCAGCTCGCCCAGCTCAGCCCGCCCGACGCCGCGTTCGGCGACCGCTTCGGCTCCGCCTTGGCCGTCGACGCCGGGCACTTGGTCGTGGGTGCACCCTACGCAAACGCCGAGACAGGCGCCGTCTACCTCTATGAGCAGCAGCAAAATGGTTCCTGGCAGCTGCAAGCCAAGCTGGCTGGCCAGCAGGCGGGAGATCGCTTCGGTCGCTCCGTTGCCATCAAGGGCGATGTGGCGCTGGTCGGCTCGCAAAACGGCGCGACGCGCTTGCAGCGCTCCGCATCCGCCGTCTGGGCCATCGCGGAGCAGCTGAACGCGCCCGGCACCGGCTTCGACTACGGGAGCTCCGTGGCGCTGACCTCGCAGCGCGCTCTCGTCGGCGCCTATCTGCAGGACTTCGCCGGCAAAAAGGATCCAGGCGCTGGGTACTTGTTCTCGCGCACGCCTGCCGGCACCTTCGGTGCGCCCGAGCAGCTGCAGGTGCCAAGCCCTGCCAGCACCGACTACTTCGGCTTTTCGGCGGCGGCGAGCGGCACGCGCGCCATCGTGGGCGCGTACGGCAACGACAGCTTGGCGGCCAACGGCGGGGTTGCCTACGTGATCGATATCGGCGGAGCCGAGCCGCCTTGCGGCCCTGGTTCACCCTGCGAGCAGCCTCGCAACATCCCGGCTTGCGGGACCTTCCGCCTCATCGCCTCCCAGACTGCCCACGAGGAGGGCGACTTGATCGAAAGCGGTGCTCGCGATTTCGGCCGGCGCGTGAGATTCAAGTTGCCGCCCAGTATCCGTTTGACTTCCGCGTCCGCCGGCACGGCCGCTTTCCTCTACTACCGAGACCCGGCGCGACGCCAGGACGTACGCTGTCGTTACGTGCCCAACGCGCCCGGGGCCACGGTGTGGCCCTTCGACGGCTGCAAGATTTCGCGAGCGGGCCTGAGCAACGTCAACATGCCCAACGCCGTCGTCGAGGCGACGGAAGTGCGTTTCCGTCTGGGCGGGGGCGATGCGCTCGAAGGCGGCCCTCTGGTCGCCGGCGACGTAGACTTGACGGAGGCGGGGGCGTGTAACGCCTTCGCGATGGACGACTGCACCGTCGCCCACGTGAGCGCCACGCGCTACTCGCTCGGTGCCGAGCGCTACGAGCAGGCGCGGCTCGCAGCCCCATTCCACTTCACCATCCCGACGAGCGTGCCGGTGACCTCGGCCAACGGCGCGCACCTCGGTCAAAGCGGTGAGTTGGCGTTTTGGCTCAACGGTAGCCGCAAGACGTTGTGCAGCTACGTGGCCCAGACCCTGGGCGCGAATGCGCTCTCGCTGGCAAGCTGCTCGGGTGGGTTCTCGGGCGGCGCCGTCATCAACGCCGACCGCCTCGTGCTGCGAGCCCTACCCAAGGGCTTCAAAAAGCTACCCGTTACGCTGGCTTTGGACCTCGTACCTTCGGACCAGGTCTGCACCGATCTCAGCCAAGACGAGGACGGCGACGGCGTGCCGACTCTGCAGGAGCTCGCGGAGAGCCGCAAGCTGGGAGTCGCCGACGTGGATCGCGACGGCGTACCCAACTGGCTCGATAGCGACGCGAACGGCAATGGCGTAGCCGACGGGATTGAAGGCTTCAGCGACACGACCGGGACCGGCATCGCCGACGCGCTGGAAGAACCTTGCGAGCCCACCACCTGGTACGAAAGACAGCGACGGTGATGGCTTCGGCGACATCGCTTCAGCACAGGTGACGTGCCCGGCGCCGGCCGGTTACGTCGACAACGCGGCTGATTGCAACGACGCAGAAGCGGCCGTGAACCCGGAGGCGACCGAGATCTGCGGAGACGTCATCGACAACGATTGCGACGCGGTGGTCGACGAAACCTGCCCGCCGGCTTGCGGCGCGGCCTTGGTCCAGCCGGAAGGCACCATCCTTTCCCAGCTGCAAGCGGGACACGGCTTCGTCGCCAACTCGGGCGGTGGCAGCCCCCACAACGTGAACGACACGACCGACTTCGCGATCGGCACACAATCGGCCTGGATCGAGACGGACGGCGCCGGGACGGCCAAGACGTTGAAGAAGAATGCGCTAGGCACGTTCGACTTCACTGGTAAAATGCCGAGACTCTGGGTCAAGCTCGACGATCCCACCAAGGCCGCCACGCTGCAGCTGTACCTCGGCAACAACAACCTCGCCGATCAGTACAAATTCTCTTTCAACAGCACGCAAGGTCAGCAGTGGACCACCGATGGTGACTGGGTGGCGTTCTCCATGTCCTGGTCGAGCAAGACACTCAGCACGGTCGGTAGCCCCAACCGCGCTGCGATCACCGACGTTCAGCTGCGCGCGATCGACACCGCGACGGGTGATCCCGTCCGCGTGCACGCCAATCAATTCAGCATGGTGGACGAGCCTGCGGGTTACCCGAACGGCGTCATCAGCTTCACGTTCGACGACGGCTTCGCCAGCCAGTACACGCTCGCCAAGCCCATCCTGGATGGCTACGGCTACCCAGGCACCGCTTACGTGATCGTCGAAGACGTAGCCACCACGAACTACATGACCCTCAGCCAGCTGACGGATCTACAAAGCTCGTCGGGCTGGGAGATCGGCTATCATTCTTACGACGCGGACATCCACACCGTCGGCTTCCCGGATACTCCCGTGGGCGACCTGGAGTACGACGTGGATAGCGGGCGCGCCTGGCTCTACAACAACGGCTTCGAAGGCCATTGCGACTGCGCCTACCCGCATGGCGCGTTCACGGGCTCCACCGACGTGCTCAGCGTGATGCACGCCAAGCTCTCCGCGTGTCGCACCGTGCACCAGAAGCACCGCGAGGCCTTCCCGCCTTCGGACCCCTACAAGCTGCGCGTGCTGTTGGTGACCAAGCCCGTCACGGTCGCGACGGTCGAAGCCGCTATCGATCAAGCCAAGCTGAACAAGGAGTGGATCATCTTGGTGTTCCACAACTTCACCAGCACGCCGGTCAGCAACGACGACTACGATCCCGCCGATTTTCAGCAGATCGTGGACTACGTGAACACGGTGGGCATGCCAGTGACGACAGTGGGTGACCTGATCATACCCTGACGGGTGAGGCAGCCGCGCAAACGAGGGGTCTGCACACAAAGACTCCGCGAAGTTCTGCACACGTCGACGTGGTGAAGGTCGCTTGCAACCGTCACCGTCGAGTAGCCCGACCTTCACGCAGGGCATCGAATCGAACGAAGCTCGTCATCGTTTTGTTGCCGCTCGACCGTCTAGAGGCGCTTGGGACTTCGAGGTATAGGGGCCGATTATGTGCGCTCGTCGGAGTCGTTCGCAGAGGGTGTGCGTGTGGCTGCTCGTCGCCTGCGGTTGCGTGGCCATGTTGACGGTCGGCTGTGGTGTCGACGATCGGCCGCTCTCTCAGGGCTCCGCCGAAATCCCGGTTTGCGTTTACGATGAAGCAGTCGGGCCCGGCTGCGACACGCTGGTCGCGAACCCCGGCTTCGAGAAGGGCATCAGCGGTTGGAAGCCGGACATGGGTGTGCTCAGCAATTGGGTTGCCGACGACGCTTACGCATCGGACCGGTCGGGCGCGATCCGTGTCCTGAACCTATTGCAAGACTCCGCCGATGATCTCCTACCAGGCGCCGCGGCGCAGTGCGTGGCAGTCAGTGCCGGCGCGTCGTACGACATGGCAGGTGACATCTTCATTCCTGAGGGACAGCACTCCATCCAAGCCGACGAGGCGTCAGCCGTGGGAGCTGCCGGGCTGTCGCTGCTGTTCTTCCCGGACGCTGCCTGTGCTGACGAGAGTATCGGTAGCGTCGACTCCGACATGGCCGATCACGCAGGAACTTGGACCCACGTCACGGGTACCGGTGAGGCACCACCTGAAACTCGAGCCGTGCAGATTCGACTCGGCACGTTGCCGGCCGAGAGCAAGAGATTCGAAGCGCTGTTCGACAATATCTTGTTGAGAGCACGCTGAAAGCCCGACGCGACCACGTCCAGTCGGTCGTCAGCGTCATCGTGCTCGATTTCGATGCCCACGGAGACTGCGACATGGTTCGTCGCGCTTTCACTGTTTCGTCGTCTGCCAGCGTTCGCGGCGACGCAAAGAAGCGTTCGCTACGTTCTGCGAACATTTGCGCGGCGGTCCCGCGTCGAGCACTTTCGTCATGGCCTTGTTCCTCGCTTGTGCGATTCAAGGCGGTGCCTTTGGGCCATCCTCCGCCACGAAACCGCATGCCTTCTCCGCGTTGTTCGTCTTGCTACGCGCTCGCCCTGCTCACAATCGGTTCGACGGCGTGCAACTCGTCGACGTCGTCGAGGGCCGAACAGACATCTTCCGAGGCGGACGGGCGAGCACGCTTTCGAAGAGGAAATCGCCAACATGAACGCAGACTCGCCGAACACCAATGAACGCAATTCGCTCCGAGAAGACGTCGCGCTTCAACGTTGCGAAGCGTCGCGAACCGCGGATTCGGAGCTCGCTCTCAAGCTCTGGTTCAATCGTCGTTACGATCGATTCGAGGCCGAAACGTTGTCGGAAGATTCGGAGCTGGGTTGGTTTTGAGAGCGTGGAGCTTCACGGGAACTCGGAGGATGGGATGACATTGCGAACGACGGACATGCAGCGAGTGATCCAGCGGCCCGAGCATACAAAAGCAGCGGCCCGTGTGCTGTTCGTGCTCTGCGGCGCGCTAGCGGGCGGAGCGTGCTCCGCGGGCGACGGCATGCCAGCAGAGAACGTGCACGCAGCGACGAGCGAGCTTCGCTGCAAAGCCGACGCGCTCACGACCTTGACCGCCGTTTGCGAAGACCCTTCGACTCCCATCAACGCCGCGTCGCTGGGTGCAGCGACGGCGCCCCGAGTCGAGCTGGAAAAGACCTACGGTGTGCATCTGGCGGCAGCCCCGGGTGGCAAGGGTGGCGAGCTCAACTTCATCGCCAGCCGTACCGGTCTGCACACCATCTACCTCGGCACGCCGAATCTCCCGTTGGAAGTCCACGCCGAGGGGGCAGGGACGGCGATCGGGCCGGCCTGCGTCAGCGCCATCGACCGCGACGAGTGCGAGCCACTGCGGCGCGCGTTCGCTTTTCCACTCGTGAAAGGTCAGAGCTATCGCGTCGTTCTGGGGCCGATTGCGCCTCAACAATGGGTGCGTCTACGCATCGAGCCGCCCAATTCACGCGGTCTCATCGTCTTTGCGGCAGCCCTCGACGGAGCTGCCCACGCGGACCTCTACACGGTGGAGCCCGACGGCGCGGGCTTGACCCGGCTCACGGACACTCCGCTCCAAGACGAACAGTTCCCGCGTTGGTCACCGGACTTCACCCGGGTCGCTTACCTGCGCGACGGCGCGCTGGTGGTTGCCACGCACACTGGTAAAGACGCGCACGTCGTGACGACGACGGTGGGTCGCAGCGGTGCGGGCATCACGGCCCCTGCTTGGTCCCCAGACGGCACGCGTCTCGTGTACTCCTACCCCCGCCCGCCATTCGTAATCGAGGACACCGACGAAAGTTACCGCACGTCTCTGCACGTCGTCCGCGAAGACGGCACGGGTGACACGGCCATCCCCGAGCCCTCCCACGCCTTCCCGCCGGGCATCGGCACGCTGACGGAGCCGGCTTGGTCGCCCACGGGAATCATCGCCTTCTTGCAAGCCGACGATTGTCCCGACTGCGCTGGCGGCGCGAGCTTTGCCACCATCAACGAGGATGGCAGCGGCTACTCTCAAATCCTCGTCGACACTTTCGAGCGACCCGCTCACGACGTGGACTGGTCGCCGACGGGCACGCTGTGGGCTTACACGCAGCTCAACCCGCGTGACGGCCGGATCGCCGTCAGCGCGCCCGACGGCAGCGGTGCGCGTACGCTGACCGAGGTCAGCTCGAAGATGCCGCGCTGGTCACCGGACGCAAGCCGTATCGCGTACGTGGCGCCGGACGGCATCTACGTGCTCAAGCTCAACGCCGGTCTACCTGCCGTGCGCGTCGCGGCGGCGACGGTGCGCGGTGTGGACTGGTGAGTCCGCGGGAGCGGCGCGCAACGGCCCGTGCGGTGGAAAGCTCATTACTCTCCCAGCAGGCTGCTACGGAGCCACGCGACTGAAACGCACCAGCGGTCCCGTATCGTAATCCTCGGTGGACTGGATGGAGCCGCCGACGTAGAGCGCGCCACCGGCCAGCTCGAGGGCGTTGACGGTGCTTCCTCCTCCGCCGAGATTCGGTGCAAAGCCGTTGAGCTTCCGGCCCGTCGCGGCACTCAGCACGTTCACGGTCGACGAGCCGTCTTTGTATTCGTAGCCGAGGTACAGGGCGTCTTCGTCGGCTGCAATGGCAACGGGATCGCCCGCAGCGCGACTCAAGAAGAGCGCGTCGATTTGCGCCTTGAAACCAGGGACGAACCCGCCACTCGCCTTGTCAATCGCGTCGACCGTCAAGTTGTCGAACCAACTCTCGCCGTCCCTATCCCCCGCCTCGCGCCAGGCGACGAACAAAGTGCTCGAATTTTGGGCCAGCGCGATGACCTCTCGAACGCCTTTCACGGTCGGTGCGAACGGCGCAAAAGGGGTCAGCTCGCCGCTTTCCACGTCGACGGCAGCGAGGTCGTGTCGCGCGGCGCCATCCAAGTCGTCGAAGCGTCCGCCGACATAGAGCCGCTCGCCCTCGAGCAAGAGCGCCCTGACCAAGGGCCCTTTTGGTGTCGGAGCGGAAACGTAGGCGAAGCGTGCGTCCTCGGCGGCGCCATCTTTCGCATACGCCCGCAAGACCGTCGAATTCAGGTTGTCATAACCGCCGACGAACACGCGTTGCTCAGCCACTGCGAGCGCGGCAATGCGGTCGAACGCGGCTCCGGCATGCGGATCCCACGAGGCAACCGCGCCGGAGCTGGTATCGACCCGGGCGAGCTTGTCGCGCGTGACCGGGCCGCCGCCGGGCCCCTCTATTTTGCCGAAGTCGCCCGCGACGTACACGCTGCCGTCGGCGCTCGCGAGCGCGGTCACGGTGGGATCCCCTGCCACCTTCGTTGAGAAGACCTCAGGTTTCCAATCCACGGCGCGCCGGGTGGTCACGTCGATGGCGGCTAGCATCGAGCGGCTCTTGGCCCCGACGGTCGTGAACTCGCCCCCTAGGTAGATACGATCTGCGGCCGGAGCAACCGCGGAGACGCTCGCGTTGGGTTGCGGGGCCCAAGGTAGCAAGGCGCCGTCGGCCGCCCGCACGGCTCCTGCAAAACGGCGCGCCGCGCCGGCGAGCGTCGTGAAGTGCCCTCCGACGTACACGGTATCGCCGCCCACCGCGATGGCGGACACACCGGTGCCGGGAACAGACCACAACGCGCTGCTCGTTCCGGTCGCCGCATACGCACGCAATGTCTCGCCCGCAGCGACGTACACCGTGCTCGGCGTCGCGCTGAGCGCAGTGAAGCCAGCCCACGCCGGGAGATCGGCCGGCGCGAAAGACAACACCCCGCCGGTCGCCGTATCGAATGCGAAAATGTGGTTTCGTACGAGCCCCCCGGCGTGCGTGAACGCGCCCACGACGTAGGCGGTATTGCCGACGACCGACAGATCGAAAATGCTCGAATCCACGACCGGGGCGAGCGCGCTCAGCGTGCCGCTCTGAGGATCGAGTGAGGCGAGCGCGCGCCGCGAGCTGCCATTGATCGTGAAGAACGCGCCCCCGACGATGACGGTGCTCGAAGTGACTGCGATCTTGGAGACCACGCTATCGGAGGTCGGCGCCCAACTCGCCAACGTTCCGCCGACTCCATTGGCGTTCAAGTCGATGGCCGCGAGGTTCTGGCGCGCTTGGCCGCCGACGCGCGTGAACCCGCCCGCGACATACAAACGATTGCCGATGCGCGCGAGGCCGTACACCGTGGCCGTCGAGCCCGTTACGCTGAACCGAAATTTACTATCGTTTTGACCGTCGGGGAGGATGTGAACCAAGCCGCGAACGGCGGTGGAGCCGGCGCGGCGAAAGTTCCCGCCCACGAACCAGCCTCCCGAACCGTCGTCCACGATTGCGCGCGTCGCCCCTCCCTGAAGCTCGACGAAGTCGTCCAGGCGGCTGCCTTCCGACAGCGACAACGGGACGGCGCTGCCGCTGCGTTGCGCGATGGAAGAGAGGCGGGAGCCGCCGAAGAATACGCGATTGTCAGCATGCGTTATGGCTTGCACCGTACCCACCGCCACCGCTGTGCGGTCCGGAGTGACATGGTAGTTGGCGAGGGCTTCCATTTGGCTCCCGACCTCGGGCTCGGCCGTCACGGCGCAGGCGTTCGCCGAGAGCAGGGCCGCCAGGCCGATGGTCGTCACCCTCACCCCCGAAGCGCCCCATTGAGAAATCGATGGTCCCATGAAGCGCGACGCTACTCCTCGCGTGAGTCACGTCGGGTGATCTCTTTGGAACGAAAAGGTGACGCAGTCGACTCCGCCGGGAAGGACTCGCGAATGCTGGAGAGTGACTTTGCGCCACATCGGTCACCAGCGACGTCAGCGTAGCCAGACTTCGACGCGGCGGTTCTTTTCGCGGCCGCTCTCGCTATCGTTGGAGGCGACGGGGAGGGCGCTGCCCATGGCCTCGACTTCGACGGCCCGCACACCGCGATCGCTCAGCTCCGCGCTCAGCCTTTGCGCGCGCTCCAGCGAGAGAGTGACATTCTGTGTCGTCGAGCCACGCGCGTCGGAGAAGCCGACCAGTACCAGCCGGGGTTGTCGCTCCTCTTGCAAGAAGGCCACCAAGCGATCGAGATCCCGGAGGCCACGGTTGTCCAAGTCGGAGCTTCCCTTGCGGAAGCGAAAGTCGAGTGAGAGACGCCGGCCGCTGCGCGAGAGCTCCGCGTAGCGCGCCGGGCAGCCCAGGCATGGGCCGGTAGCCGTGGCGCGTAGCGTGAGGTCCACGAAGCCGCTCGCCTTGACGGCGGCTTGCCCTTCGCTCGAGAGGGCGAAGCTCACGAATTCTTGAGCGAGTGGCGTCACGCCCAGCACCGGCAGGTACAGGTAGAGGCGCCGTGAAAGCTCGTAGCCCTCGGTGGCGATCGTGAAAGACGATGGGTAGAGCGCCGTCGCGCCGGGGGCTCCGACGGCCAGTGCGCGCGCGCCGCGGATGTACGGGATGCCGATGAAGCCGATGCCTTGAGGATCTCGCGCCACGGCTCCTGAAAGCTCCACACTATCGGCGAAGCGCTGGGCGGTTGGCGCCAAGGGGTGATCCTGCAGCACCAGATGCTTGAAGGTATCGAAGGTTCCGGAGCGGTCGTCGCGCGCATAGAGGTGGGGGGCGCCGCGCGCTCCGCCTACGGCCGCGAAGTCCGCGACCTCACCGGTGAATACTCGCTGCAGCGCGTTCAAGTCGACACGCTCGAGCTTGCTATTGGGGTGCACGATCACGGCAATGCCGTCCAGAGCGAGCACGTGCTCGCCGGCGGCGGACTCCAGGTCGCCCAAGCCCTTGCGCTGCAGCAGCTCGGCCTCCTCGGGCTTGATGTGCCGTGAGCTCATGCCGACGTCGCATTGGCCCGAAGCGAGGTCCGTGAACGCGGTGGCTGAGCCGTGCGCCAGGATCTGGATCTCACCCGGTTTCCCGTCGTGAGGATCGCGGCCAGTTACGCTGCTCTGTTCGCCGGGCGCGCTACGCTCCACGGCCGCGTAGCCTCGCTGCTTCAAGAATGCCTCGGCCAGGCGAGGCGCGAGCTCCTGCCCGATGGTGTTGGAGCCGTGCAAACGCAGGATGACCGAGGGTACATGGGGAGTGAGCGGCGGCCTGCCAGCCATGACAGGCACGCTCTGCCCGCTCGGCGTGCGCCACCAGAAGACGACAATCGCGCAGCAGGCTACGAACGCGGTCATGAACAGCCAGCGCGCGTGGTTTCCGTCGCGGCGGTCGTCATCGCCGAGCAAGCTCGAGCGTGAAATTGCGGGGCTACCCGTGTCTTTCGCGGGCGGTGGCTGACTGGATGGAAGCATCGACTCCGGGGCCAGCGGCGTCGTCGCGTCGTCCGGTTGGAGCCGCAGAGAGCCGCTGTCCAAGCGAGGCAGCGAGCGGCTGCTGTTGCTCCAGCTGGGCACCGAAAGCGGCGCTGCATCCTGTTCTCCGGTGATGCTGATGACCGGATCCTGGCCCTCGGCGTGGCGCAAGCACTCGGCAACCTGGCGCTGAACACGCTCTCGCTGCTGCCCGAAGCGCTGCTGCATGAACGCAGCGAGCTCTTCAGTCGAGCACGAGTCGAGAGCGAGATACGCGAGCAGCGCGTCGCGCATGTCCTGGGCCGTCGAGTAGCGACGAATCGGCGAGGGAGCCAGCGCGCGCCACAAAACGATCTCCAGCTGGCGATTCAAGCCGGGGCGAGCCTTGGCCAGATCCGGGAGCTGGCCGGCAATAGCCTCGTTCAATACGCCGGCAGCAGAGTCGGCGTGGCGCAGTCGCTGAAGCGTCAGCAGCTCCCAAAACACGGCGCCCATGGCAAAGATATCCGCGCGTCTGTCGAGCGGCTGAGACGCCGCCTGCTCCGGTGCCATATAGGCGAGCTTGCCCTTGAGCATGCCTACGTCGGTTTGGCTAGTCTTGGCGGTTGTCCGCGCCACGCCGAAGTCCAGCACTTTGACGGTGCCCTCGTAAGTCAACAACAAGTTGTGTGGACTGATGTCACGGTGCACCACTTCCAGCGGCGCGCCACTGTAGTCGCGCAACTCGTGCGTGTAATGAAGACCAGCCAGCGCGTCGGCCACGATGCGCGCGCACAGGCGCGGCTCGAGAAATCTCTCCTGCTTTCTGCAGTCGCGTATCAGCTTGTCGAGCGGCTGGCCCTCGAGGTACTCCATGGCAATGAAGTAGCTGCCGTCCGTTTCGGACACCTCGTAGGTGTCGACGACGTTGGGGTGGTGGAGCAGCGCTGCCAAACGCGCTTCGTCGAGAAACATCCGACGAAAGCTTGGGTCTTCGGAGTCGAGGCGCTTCAGCACGACCAACTTGTTGAAGCCTCCCACGCCACGCGCCACAGCGAGGTGGACTTGAGCCATGCCGCCCTTGCCGAGCTTGGCAATGACTTCGTACCTACCCAAGCGTGACGGCAGCTTGGGCGCATCTGCGTGCATGGAGCTCAACGTGGAGCCAGCAAAGCCACGGGGTCAGAAGCGCGTCAACTCGCTAGAATTGCCGAATTTATCCACAACCCCGACGAGTGAACCTGGATCCGTTTTCCGGGCAGAGCCGTCACGTAACTTTCACCTGCTCGTAACCGCGACTCAGAGCCGTTGCAGGTAACTCGGAGCTTCAGTCTTGGACTTCTCCGAACCTTCTCTGTACGTCAACCGTGAGCTTTCTTGGCTAGCCTTCAACGATCGCGTGTTGGATCAGGCTCGCGACGCGCGCTGGCCCTTGCTCGAACGCGTGAAGTTTCTCGCCATCCACGGCTCGAACTTGGACGAGTTCTTCATGATTCGCGTGTCCGGGCTACACGAACAGCTGGACGCGAGCCCTCACTCCAAGCAGGCAGACGGCATCGAAGTGCGTGAGCTGCTCAAGTGCATTCGCAAATTGACGCACCGCCAGATGAGCGATGCGTCGCACCTGTATCGCGAAGTGCTGGCCGTTGAGCTGGCCACGGCAGGCATTCGCTTGCGCACGTACGACCAGCTGAGCGAGCGGGAGCGCCGGTCGGCGCGCGAATACTTTCGCGATTCCGTCTTCCCGGTGCTCACGCCGCTGGGCGTGGACCCGGTGCACCCCTTTCCGTTCTTGTCCAATCTCTCGCTTTCGCTCGCGGTGGAGCTGCATGATCCTTCTATCGGCGAGCACCGTTTTGCGAGGGTGAAGGTGCCCGAAAGCTTGCCCCGCTTCGCGCCGATTGAAGGCGAGAAGCAGGAGCAGCGCGACTTCATCCTGATGGAGGAGCTGATCGGCGAAAACCTGAGCGAGCTCTTTCCTGGACTGGAGATCCGCGGCTGTCACCCCTTTCGCGTGACGCGCGATATGGATTTGGACCTGTTGGAAGACGCCGCGGAAGATCTATTGTCGGCCGTCGACCGAGAAGTGCGACGCCGTCGCTTCGGCGCAGCCGTTCGACTGGAAGTGTCGGCGCGCCTGCCACCGCACATCCGGCAGCTGCTGCTGGACAAGCTCGAGATAGAGGAGGACGATCTCTATGAGTCCACCGCGCCGCTCGGCCTGTCCAGCTTGTTTCAGCTGGCGTCGCAGGATCGGCCGGAGCTGCGCGACCCGCCGTTGGTGCAGCGCGTGCCGTTGAGCTGGGCCGACAAGACCGATCCATTCAGCCCGATCCGCAGCGGGGACGTTTGTCTTCATCACCCTTACGACTCCTTCGCGCCGGTATTGGAGCTGCTCGCGTTTGCCGCGCAGGATCCCTCGGTACTGGCCATCAAGATGACGCTCTATCGCGCCGGCTCGGATGCGGAGGCCATCCGCGCGCTCGTTCGCGCCGCCGAGAACGGCAAGCAGGTTGCCGTTTCGATCGAGCTCAAAGCTCGCTTCGACGAGGCCAACAACATCGCTTGGGCCCGAGCCTTGGAGCGTGCGGGCGCGCACGTATTTTACAGTGCGGCAGACGTCAAGACGCACGCCAAAGCGCTGCTGATCGTGCGCCGCGAAGGCAGCGAGCTCCGGCGCTACGTGCACCTCTCGACAGGTAACTACAACGCGGCAACGGCGCGTCTGTATACGGACTTCGCGCTGCTGACGTGCGATCCGAAACTGGGAGAAGACGTCTCGGAGCTGTTCAATTCGCTCTCCGGGTTTTCGTTGACGCCGCGCTACGGGGTATTGTCGGTGGCGCCGCATGCGCTGCGAGCCAAGTTGCTCGAGCTCATCGAAGAACAGGCGAAGCGTTCGCGCTCGGGTGGGAGGGGTAGGATCTTCGCGAAGCTCAACGCTCTGGTAGATGCCGATGTGATTCGCGCGTTGTACCGCGCGTCCTGCGACGGCGTGGAGATTGACTTGATCGTGCGCGGGCCTTGCGGGCTCCGGCCACGTCTCGCCGGCGTTTCGGAGAATATTCGCGTACGTTCACTGCTCGGACGCTTTCTGGAGCACGAGCGTGTCTTTGCGTTCGGCGCGGAGGGGGAGGAGCAGCTGTTTCTCGCGTCAGCCGATTGGATGCCGCGTAACCTGGATCGGCGGGTGGAGGTACTGTTTCCGGTGGTCGGCGCGGCGAGCCGGCAAGTAATAGAGGAGTGCATCTGGCCGCTGCGGCACGACCATTGTGGGGCGTACGAGATGTTGCCGGACGGGAGTTACCGTCGCGCAGGAGCGCCGGCAGGGCCGTACGCTGACGCGCAAGAGGAAGTGCTCGCGCTGGTAGCTAGGTCACGTCCGCGCCCTACCATGAAGCCGTGGGACTCGGTACCCTGAGCGGAGGCCGCGCCAGATCGCGCAGCAATACGCCCTCGCGCAAGCCGCGCGGCGAAATGCGCAGCTCACGACGCCCAAAGCCGGCCACGACGCCCGACATCACGGCTGCGCCCGTGGCGAGAGTGAGGGCACGATTACGCCCGACGCCTCGCTCGAGCAGCGCGTTACAGTCCATCAGTGCCAACGTGTCGCACAGGTCGATGACCTGCGTAGAGCTAATGCTGGCGATGCCGCCGCCCAGCAACTTGCCGAGCGCGCGCGCCGTGCCTCCCGACAATAACAACGTGTCGAAGCGTCCCAGCTGCCAACGCGCCTTTTCACACTCGAGCTGGACGTAACGCGATAGGCGTGCCGTGCCCGCCACATCCGCCACGTTGAAAGCGCGGGCGAGGCGAAGGAAGCCGAGCGGGAGGCTACTCGCGCCGTCACAGCTCGGTCCATCGCCCACCGCTAGCTCGAGCGAGCCGCCCCCCAAGTCCGCCACGAGCGTGCGCCCACCCGGCAGCCTCAGCCCGCTGCGGGCGCCGACGTAGGCCAGGCGCGCCTCTTCGTCGCCCGACAGCAACTCGACCTCCACGCCCCAGCGAGTGCTGCAAGCCTCGCAAAAAGCGTGTCCGTTGCGCGCGTCACGCAACGCGCTGGTGCCAACGGTGGTCAGCTTCTCTGCGCCGGCCTGTTTGGCGAACGCGGCCAGCTGACCAACCGCGGTAAGGGCGTCGGCGAATGCCTGGTCGCTCAGCCTGCCTTGTTCCTGAACCACCGTGCCGAGGCGCAGGACGGCCTTGCGCGAGTCGATGGCTTCGAGCTCGCCACTGCGCCCGATGTCGGCGACCAGCAGATGGAAGGAATTGGAGCCCAAGTCGAGAGCCGCTGCCTTCATACTTCTTTAGTCTGAGCGGGATTGATGGCAACGAGCTGCCCACGGCGTGTCGGGACGGTGACGAGGCGCCAATCCGCAGCAAGGTACTGCGCGCCTCGGACAAACCTCGCAAACGTAACAGCAGCTGGCAAACGGCTTGGCTATAAGCCCTGGCGATGGTGCCATCGAACTTCGCTGCCTGCGCGGACGAGCCTGCCTGCGTAGAGGCGCAGCCCGAGATCGTGCCCACGTCCCGCGTGCTGGAGAGCGGGTTTTGGCCGAACGGCACGGCAGCCACGCTCAAGCGCTCGCCGGCGGTCCGCGCTGCCCCGGCAGACGCGGGCGGCAGCCATGCATGGCACGACGTGGCCATTGTCTCACCCGTCATGCGGCGGGTGTTCGACCGCCTCGCACCGCTGGCCCGCGCCGATGTCAGCATAACCCTGATGGGTGAGACTGGCACGGGCAAAGACGTCCTCGCGCGCATCGTCCACCAGAGTAGCTCGCGCGCAGCCAAGCCGTTCGTCGTGTTCGACTGCGGCGCGGTCGCCCAAAATCTGGCCGAGAGCGAGCTGCTCGGCCATGAGCGCGGCGCGTTCACGGGCGCGTGGGCAGCGCACGCCGGCGCCTTCGAGCGCGCCCATGGCGGCACGCTATTTTTGGACGAAATCGGCGAGTTGCCGCTGGAGTTGCAGACTCGGCTGTTGCGCGTTTTGGGCAACCGTGCCGTGCGTCGAGTCGGTGGCACCGCCGAGCGGCCGGTAGACGTCCGCATCGTGGCGGCTACCAATCGCAATTTGGAGCGGGAGGTCGCCGCTGGGCGCTTCCGACAAGACTTGTACTTTCGTCTGGCCGCCGCGGTGATCAACGTGCCGGCTTTGCGCGATCGGCGGGAAGATTTGCCGTGGCTCACCCGCAGCTTGCTCGAAGATCTGGGGCACGCAAATGTGGCCGTGACTCCGGCAGCAACGCGCGCCATCGCGGCCAGAGCCTGGCCTGGCAACGTACGCGAGCTGAAAAATGCGCTTGCGTGCGCTGTCGCCTTCCTGGAAGGCCCCGTGCTGGACGCGCACCATCTGCCCCTGCCGGCGCCGGAAAGCGAGCCAAGCTTGCACGAGCTGCAGCTCGGCGGCATCAAGCTGGAGACGCTCGAGCTAGTAGCGATTCAACAAACCTTGATGCAGACGCACGGCAACAAAGCGCGCGCCGCACAGCTGCTCGGAATCGCGGTGTCGACACTCTATGAAAAGCTGAAGAAGCACCCCGAGAGCTTCAGCGCCGACCGCCGCCACGTGCCGGCGACGCCGGCCCATCCCGTCGAATGATCGCACGAGTCCGCAGCCAAGCGCCGCCCGCACCTCTTTGCTGCTCAATGGGCGGCGGGCCCGCGTGAAGAAACCGCCTCGCCGGCCACGGCGCCGAGCAGCGGGGCCGCTCGCTATCTAGCGAGGCTGCTCGCCGGCCGCCCCCGAGGTGTCCGATGCGGGGCCGTCGCCACCCGCCGGTTCACCGCCGGATCCGGTTGCCCCGGTAGCAGTCCCCGCAGCCGACTCGTCCGGAATTCGACTCCAGTCCACGGTGGTGAGCTGCGTGCAGGCAACTTCGACGAAGGCCACCGAGAGGATGCAAAAGAAATAGCGAGCGGGAAGCGGCAAGCGCATGAGTCCGACTCGACTATCTTCGCCCGAGGCGCCGCGCAAGGAACGACCTGATGACGAGCGCGTAACGGGCAGCGCTAGTCGAGCGCATCCAGTTGCGCCGCCGCTCATGGCGCGCGTTCGCGCACGAGCACGTTGTCGAACGCGGCCTGAAATGAATCCTGGCGGATGGGCTTGAAAGCGCCCAGTCGGACGGAGATCGCGCGTGTGCCCGGAGGCGCGACTCCGGTCGCGGTCACGTGCACCCAGGTATCGGTCGTGCTGACTGGGTCGGCACTGATGAAGCCGACGCTCGACCCTGCACAGTCAGCGGTGTCGAAAAAGAACGCGCCCAACACGGCCGAGCCCGAGTAGGGCGCTCCCGGCATTTCGCCGTCACCTTGATCGGGCTCGATGAAGACGTCGCTAGCAAGGTCGTAGGCTTTGCCGGCCTTCGCGAGCAAACATTGGCGCGCGGCGCCGGGCGCGACGCCGTCGTCTGTGCCCGAAAGGGTGTTGAGCACCGCGATTGATCCCGACGCTTTCGACTGCTTGGCGTCGGTCTCCTGCCAGGTGCCGAGCACGCCACCGTCGAGCTCCCAACCGCTCACGTCGCTGGCGAAGCCGGCGTTTTCTGCCAGCGTGGCGCACTCCTGGGATACGCTGCCGCTGTAGTCGCAGCTCGGGATGGGGACGCCTGCAGCGGCACTACCACCCGCGCCTCCATTTTCTTCGACGGGTCCTTGAGCGCTCTCGCCGCCGGTGCTCGAGTCGGTGGTCGACCCTGCGGCACCGGTGTGGGTCTCCGTCGGGCGCAGTGTGCGCTGGTCAAGGCCGCACGCGGAAGCCAGGGCGCACAGCGCCAGCGCGCAGCAAGCGGAGCGGGACCGAAGGGCTGGCATCTACGTGCAGCTGGCATAGCCTCGAAGGCCATTTGCGGGGACAAACTGTACGTGACGTGGCTGTGACCGTTCGGTTCGCGCGATCGCGACGAGAATGTTGGGCGGCCGGACCTGAGCAGACGCGCAGCTACTGCAGGGCACTGACCTATCCCCATTTGCGCTGCACTAGATTCGCGAGCTTCCGGTTTACACTCGCGCTCCGTTTTAGCGCGGGGACCCGCCCCGCTTGGGAGAATGCGATGGAGCTCGAACGATCGGTAGGATTGGCCGCGGACGGAACGGTCTCGATGTTGGATCGCCGCACGGCGATACGCGCCATCGCACTCAAGCTGGCGGCGCTCGGCCACCCGGTGCCGAATAGCGTCGGCGATCAAGAAGTACTCGACCTGGCTCGCGACTTGTTCGCGCGTTACCGCGAGCAGACCCGCCTGCTGAGCGACCACCTGTGCCCGGCCGACCAACGCATCCAGGCGTTCCTCGACCAGCAGTTCAGCGGTTTGAGCTTGTCGAAGCCGGTGCGCTTGCCCAGCTCCACCTTCATTCTCGACCGCTACGGCTTGGCGCGTGAGCTATCGCTGCCGATCGACGCCGACGCCTGGCACAACGACTTGGTGTCGAGCTACCGGCTCGACAACGGCGTGCTCCACAATCCAATCAACGATCGCCGCACCACGCAGGGCGTGTTCCACGTGGCAGACACGGGCTTGCCGGTGCCGGCCGACAAGATCGCGGTGCCGCTGATCGCTTACGCCAACATGCTGCGCGAGGCCTTGAACCCGCCGGCCACGATGAAGCGGCTGCCCTTCACCGCCAACTGGGAAGAGCCGGTCGAGACGCTGGTATCGCTCTTGTTGCGGCCGCTGGTGTGCCCGCAGGTGCCCAAGCATTCCGCGGAAAAGCGCACGGAAATTCGCTTTTTTGCGCCCGGCGGCCTGGTCAGCAACCTCGACTTCGTCGAGAACATTTTCGGCAACGCAGGCGACCCCTTCTTGCCCGAAAACGACGCCGGGCTCGACGTCGATCATTGGACCGGTCACACCGGCTGCGTGATCTTGGCGCCGCACCTCACGCGCCTGAAGAAGAAGGACATCGGCCTGCCGCACGTCAGTCAGGCCACCGAGGCGCAGCGCGCGCTGGGCATGTGCTGGGCCAAAGAAGACGAGATCTACAACAACGGCAGCGCCTTCAAAGTCACGTTGCGCTCGATTGACGGCTTGATGATCACGATTTTGGCCGACAACTACTTTGGCTACTGCAAGAAGGAGGTAAAGACGCAGATCAGCTTCAGCGCCAACCTCTTCGGCCTAGCTGAAGAAGAGCACGCCGGCGGCGCTCTGGCGTTTTCGACCTACAGCTTGGGCGATCGCTTCTTGGGCGACGCGCGACGCGAGTCGAGCGAGCACCGCTTCAGCGAAGTGCTCGAGTTGCTGGGCGACGCGATCGACGTGCACGAGTCGGGCTATGCCACCGACAAGGCCTATCCCGACATCCACTATGTGCCGGAAGACGCGGAAATCGACCTCAAGAAGCAGGACTTGAAGTGGATGAGCAAGGACGAAGAGCAGCACCTCAAGGTGTTGCCCGGCCACCAATACATCTTGCCCAATGGCTACAAAGTGCGCATGGCCAAGCACCCGGCCGCGCCGAGCTGGCGCCTGATCGGCACCGCGCCGGAAGGCACCTTCTGCCACAAGCCGTGCACCGTTTCGGGCGGCGGCAAGTCGGAGATCAGCAAGAGCCTGATCGACGCCGTGCTCTACGGCCCCGTCTACGTCGGCAAGTTCGACGACGACATGGCGCTCGTCGAGCAGATTTTCCACAAAGACTTCAAGGACGCGCTCCTGCCGGAGCTGCGCCAGGCGGGCGGGAAGGCGCGGCCGATCTTGTCGGCGGAGCGCTCGCTCGGCTCTGTGATCAAGCTGCTCACGCCTAGCCCCGAGTTCACGGCCGAGCACAACGCTTGGCTGAACACGATTCCGAACTACGTGCGGGCGTTGGTGTTCGTGATCAAGCGCTTTCACCGCAGTGACAACGGCGGCGATTGGCGCACGCACTTCTCGGTCGACATCATCAACGGCGCGCCTGGTCACGAGCTGAAGCACGACGGCCGCAAGCTGGTCGGCAGCTACCTGCGCGTCGGCTTCGACCCGAGCGGCGCTTGGCGCACCTATAAGCTGCGCCAAGACTTCGTCGCCGCCGACAAGGTGCAGATGGAAGACGACATCTCCGCTTCGGTGGTGGTGCCGGCCATTCGCCTACTCGGCCTGCCGCGCGAGTACGCCGGTCACCCCAGCCTGAAGGTCGTGCAAAACTGCGAATGGCGCCTGTTCCAGCGCCCGGACGACGCGATTCACCCCGGCTTCGACAAGCAGACCGAAGACGACATGTCGCGTGACGGCTTGTTCTGCTCCAATTTCCAACCGCTCGACGCCGCCGACGCGCGCGAAATGGTGCAAGACGTCGCGGTCCATGACGCCTTCACCGAGCCGATGCGTCGTCACATCGAGAAGAACGCCGCCCGCACGGACGACGGCAATTTCATCTGCTCCGCCAAGCCACGCATGGTCGGAGGCAAGCCGACCAAGAACCCGCGCTACCTCCAGCTCCGGCCGGACGTGTCACGTCAACGCGAGAAGTACATCGCCTACATGGGCGCGCGCCTTTACCGTCGCTTGCCGATCGAAGAGGCGGTGGTGTTCCCGGTCATCAGTGTGCTCAGCGGCCGCCGCAACAACCCGCCGGACGACGGTATTCGCCCGCTGTGCGTGTACGGGCCCATCCACTATCAAGAGCTGCCCGAGCTGTTCATGGACTACGTGTGCTCGCTGACCGGTAAGTCGCCGAGCACCACCGGCGCCGGCTCGGAAGGCGCGCTCACCAAGGGTCCGTTCAACGCGTTGTGCGCCACGGCGGATCTGAACAACGCGCTCGTCAGCATGTTGCTCACCGGTTACGCCGGGTTCAGCTCGGCTGCCGGCTACATCGGCCCGAACGGCCGCGTCGACCACGACGTGAGCCTGCTCATCCCCGAGATCTGGTGCCGCATGTTCCCGAGCGAGCGCGATCCGCAGCGCATGATCGCCGAAGGTCACCTCGAGCAGCTCACGGACTACGAATTCGACGGCAAAAAGGTGCTGGCCAGCCGCCTCGGCTACCGCATCACCAGCAAGTTCGTGCACACCTTCTTCGGGCGCGTCTTCGACAACCCCGTGTCGGTGTTCGACGAAGGCATCCTCAAGCCGGAGACGCAGGACGCGGCGGTGTACGCCGACGGCATCTGCAACATCGTCGAAGCGCAAGAGCGCGTGGCCAAGGCCTACTTCGAGGACAACAGCATCGACGACGCTTGTCCGCCGCTGAAGGCGCTCTTGCACGTGATGGCGTACGGCCAGTGGGAGGGCAAGGACGCGAGCCATCCCGAGTTCCGCAAGCTGTTCACGCGCGACGCGCTCCTCGAAAGCGACTGGTACAAGGAGCGCCTGCGCGTCAAGCAAGCGCGCGACGTGGAGCTGTGGCAACGCCACGTGCAGCGCCTCGGCGAGTTCCTCGCGCTGCCGAGTCATCACGACGAAGCGCGCCGCCTCGGCATCCACGACCGCCTCGCGCGCGCCAAAGCCGAGCTCGAGCGCGTCAGCTCCAGCCAGTACCTGGCTGACCTGCAAGGCACGATCGGCGCCGACCCCATCCACGCCGGTGTCGAAGCCACCAAGCCCCTGCGCGCCCCCGGCAAAGAACAACAAGCCACCGCCTTCAACTGATTCTCGAAGGGGGCTGCCAACTCGCGGCCCCTCAGGATTCTACACATTTCGACGCAGTGGCCCACGAAGCAGAAATCGCGGTGTCCGAGCGCTCTTCGAGCCGCTTCGCAGTCGCAATGCCATTGCGGCGCGTCCAACAGTTCCATCGCCAAGAAGTTCTTCCGAACGTAAGAACTTGGGTGAACGTGCGATGCGCTTCGGGACCCCAGGTTTCATCGGACGTCCACGAAGCCAATTACGAGCGTAAGAATTTTCTGCGCGCGTGAGAGGTGAGTGGGCGTCCTCAGTCGTCGGACCCTCGTACGTGCAATGCAGCGCTCGCCGTGAACGCGACAACGCCCTCGCCGTCCCGATCCTCCCGATCTCCCTGTAAAAAATCTCGGGACGAATGGAGGCGTTACGCTGTCGCGCGTAGGCTCGAAGAAGCGCGCACCGCGTCGGCGAAGGACGTGAGACTTTCTCGCGTTTGGTCGAAGCTGATGCAGCCGTCGGTGATGCTTTGGCCGTATTGGAGGGCGGCCTTGTCGACGAGGTCTTGGCGACCGCCTTGCAGGTGGCTCTCGAGCATGACGCCGAGAATGTGCTCTTCGCCGGCACGCAGCTGTGCGGCCACGTCGTCGAGCACGGCGGGCTGACGCATGGGATCTTTTTGGCTGTTGTCGTGGCTGGCGTCGATCATGACGCGGGCGTTGACCTTCGCCTTCTTGAGCGCGGCCACGGCTTTGGCGACCTCGGCGGCACCGTAGTTCGGCCCTGCCGAGCCGCCGCGCAGCACGATGTGGCCGTATGGGTTGCCGGCCGTTCGCACGACGCCGACCCGCCCGGCGCTATCTACGCCCAAGAAGCTGTGCGGGCGCGAAGCGGAAATGATGGCGTTGATGGCGACGCCCAGGCCGCCGTCCGTGCCATTCTTGAAACCGACCGGCATCGACAGCCCTGACGCCATTTCGCGGTGCGTCTGGCTTTCGGTCGTGCGGGCGCCGATGGCCGTCCAGCTCACCAGGTCCGCGATGTACTGCGGGATGATCGGATCGAGCATCTCCGTCGCAGCCGGCAGGCCGAGCTCGGCGATTTCGCGCAAGAGACCACGCGCGACGCGGATTCCGGTCGGAATATCGTAGCTGCCGTCGAGGTGCGGGTCGTTGATCAGCCCCTTCCAGCCCACGGTGGTGCGCGGCTTCTCGAAGTACACGCGCATCACCACCACCAGCGCGTCCTTCACGGACTCGCGCAGCTCCAGCAAGTGCCGCGCGTAGTCCAGCGCCGCTTTGGGGTCGTGAATCGAGCAAGGGCCCACGATCACCAGCTTGCGCGGGTCGCGACCCTCGAGCACCGCCTGGATCTCTTGGCGAGAGCGGTACACCACGTCGGCGGCGCGATCGCTGAGCGGTAGCTCGGCCGTGACGGCTTCGGGGCTTTTGAGAGCGGTGGTGTCCACGATACGGAGGTCTTTGGTTTCGCGCATGACAGGGTCGGTTCTTGGTGGCGGGGTTTCTTCGAGGGCCCAGAAACACGAAGACCCCGGGTCGCTTGCGGCGACCGGGGTCTTTTTCGGCCTTTTTGTCGTTTAACTAAAGGCTCGACCCTGTCGCCGCGTTTGCCGCGGGCCAGTAGCCAAACCAAAAGTGACGAGAGGCGTGCATGTGTTTTCGAAGCTACACGATGCGGCGACGCCGCGCAAGGCGCGCACCCCACACCGCGCCGAAGATCGCGAGCAGCGCTGCATAACTCCCCGGTGATGAGCTGGTGACGGGGGCGCGGGTGTTCAGGCTGCAGCCCTTCGATTCGTCGGGCGGCGGTTGATCGGCGCCGCACTCGGAAGAGAAGCCGTGCCGGTTTTCGCAGCTGGTTGTCTGCGTCTGTCGACCCGGCGGGTAAATGGCGCAGATGCCCTTGATGTCGTCGGGCGCCAGATCGCGGAAGGTGTCGCCGTCCGTCCGCGGATCGTAGACGGCGCGCATCGTCGCGGTCGGATCCAGCGAGTGGGAAAGGCCCAAGAAGTGTCCGCCTTCGTGGGTGAGCACGCTCAGCAAGTCGTCGGCGACGATCGGGTCGCCGATGCTCAGCTGCTGGGTGACACCGTTCAGCTCGATGTCCGCGTCCCACAGATCACCCGTCTTGGTGTCGAAGCGCGTGGTGGTGAGGCCGATGGCGTTGGCGGCGCCTTCGTAGGGCCACTTGTCTTCGCGGAACAACACGATGTTGGCGTTGCCGCGATCGCCGTTGTACTCGCTCAGGCCGCACTCGATCGGGCCAATCATCTCCACGTCGATGCTGGGGTGACCCGAGCCGCAGCTGGCGTTCATCCACGTGCCGAAGGCTTGCGTGACGACATCCGCGATATCGTCGTAGCTGAAGCCGTTGTGGGCCGAGCCCATCTTCTGCACGCCGATGGTCACGCAGCTACTCCGCCAGATCAGCGGGAAGCCGTCGGTGACGCAGTTGTCGCTGTCGCGCGTGCAGTGCTCTTTGGCGTCGTTCGGGTCGCAGGTCGTGGTGCGACAAAAAGCGAAGGCCGAGGGCGCGGCGACGAGCGTCGCCAGCAGCACGGCGCCGCTGATGGCACGGCGCATCATGGCTTCACCATCGCGCGTACGCGGTCGCGTGCCGCGCCGAGCTCGCTGCCGACCAGGGCTTTGACGGCCGAGGTCTGGTAGTCCAGAATCTCCGGCAAATCAGGGCTCTGGGTGAGCAGTCGCCGCGCGCTCTTCAGCGGGTAATGCCCCTGGGCCATGCCGTTGACGTAGTGCAGACCGTCCGGCCCCTGCAGCAAGAAGGCGACACAGGGCTCGCCGAGCACCAGCTGCGCCTGGCCGTGCACGCGCTCACCCAGGTCGCCCACGGAACCACCGAGCGTGCGCACCATCAGCTCGCTCTCGACGCCGTCGGCCTTGGCCAAGCCTTCTTCGACGCGCAGCCGGGTGTCGGTGACGATGCGACGGCGGCGTCCCAAGTCTTCGAAGTGACACTCGGAGGCGAGCGCGGTCACCACCAAGATGCGACGCGAGCCCTGCACCAGGCTATCGAGCGTGAGCGCTCGCATCACCGTCGCTCGGGCCGAGCCGGTCCAGACGCCGCCCGCAGCCCCCGCTGCTGCACCAACCAAAAACCCACGACGCGTTAAACCCATACCCTCAAGCTAGACAGAATCTCGGCCACCGGTCGAGCCGGCGCGCCTTCAGGTTACGAGCCGGCGCGTTTTCGGCCTCGGCGGCGGAGTAGCAGCCACGCCACGGCCGGCAGAAGGGCCAGCGCGCCGCCGCTCTGACGACGCGCAGGGTGTGCGATGCCGCAACCCTTCGACTCCAGAGTCGACCCGTCGTCACCTGCGATGTCCGGTGGAAGCCGGCGCGTTACCGCGATCGCGCTCGTGCTCGGAGCTATCGCAGACGACCGCGGCGGCTGCGCTCTGGCATGCGGCTTCGTAGCAAGCGCGCTCGAGCGAGTAGTTGCGAGTGCATGACGTTCGCGTGCGCTCGCCCACAATTCGATGGCGATGCGGTCGCGATTAAGACACCGAAACGACTCCGTCGCCCATCATCTTGTCACGACCACGGGTGATGACCGTCGGCTATCTTTCCGCGACCTCAGGGCCGGCGAAGGCCGCCGAGTGAGGCGGAGTCATCATGGCGGAGCGCTACCCGGAAGCTGAGCTGGTTCTCGACGACGAGTTACTCTACGACGACGCACCCCGACGCTCGACGTTCTTGCGTCGCGGTGACGAGCGTCCCGAAGACATCGTGCGCGAGGGCGAAGTGCTCGCCGGCAAATACCGCGTCGAGCGCATTCCGGGCCGCAACGGCTTGGGCGTGCTGGTGCAGGTGCGGCACCTCGAGCTCGGCCAAGAAGTGACGCTGAAGTTCCTGGTGCCGGAAGCGTGCGCTTACCCCGAGTTCGTGCAGCGCTTCGTGCGAGAGGCGCGCGCGGCGGTGAAGATTCCGGGCGAGCACGTGGCGCGCGTGACCGACGTGGGGCGGCTCGAGTCGGGCGCGCCCTATATGGTGCGTGAGTACCTGCGCGGGCCGGATTTGGCCGAGGTACTCAAGGTGCGTGGACCGCTTCCGGTCGAAGAGGCCGTGGATTACATCATCCAGGCCTGTGAGGGTGTGGCCGAGGGGCATGCTCTGGGCGTGGTGCACCGCAACCTACGCCCCACCAGCCTGGTCGTGGCGCGCCGCAGCGATGGCACCGCTCTGGTCAAGGTGTTCGACTTCGCGGCTGCCGAGTCGCTGCACGTGAACCCGTTCACGGAGCGCGCGGTCTCGCTGGTCGGTACCAGCGCCATCATGGCGTCGCTGCCGTACCTGGCGCCGGAGCAGATCCGTGACCCGCACGACGTCGACTTCCGTGCCGACATCTACTCGCTCGGCGCGGTGCTGTACGAGCTGCTCACCGGCACGCCGGTGTACGCAGCCGATGCCGCGCCGGCATTGCTCGCGCAGGTGGCGGCGGACCCGGCGCCTTCGCTGCGCAACCTGCGTCCTGAAGCGCCCGGCGAGCTCGACCACATCGTGCTCCGCTGTTTGGCCAAGAACCGTGCGATCCGCTACGGCAGCCTGGCGGAGCTGGTACTCGCCCTCAAACAGTTCGCATCGCCGGAGCTGGCGCCGTCCATCGAGCGCATCGTGCGCCTGGGCAAGCGCACGTCGAAGCTGCCGGAAGTGAGCAGCGAGAGCCGCATTCCATCGCTGTTGCCGCTCGCGCCGGTGCCCAGTATTCCGCCGAGCCAGCCCCGCGGTCGCCATGGCACGGTGCTGCTCCACACGGCCGAAGCGCCCGTGGCGCAAGTAGCCCGCCCGTCGGTGCACGACGACGTCACCACCATCAACCCGTACGCCTCGTACGGCGCGCCGGTCGTGATTCACCCCGACTCGCACTCCGAATCTTCGCGCCTCGAGGCGCTGCGCGACATGGGCCGCACCGAGCCGCTGCCGCGAGTCGAGCCGGCACCGCCCATGCGCACCGAGCCGTTACCACCGCGCTCCGAGTTGCAGCGCGTTGAAACGCCGCGCGTCGAGCCATCGCGTCGCACGCCGACTCCGCCACCGATCCGCATGTCGGCGCCTTCGCCCCTCCACGATTCGGCCGCTCCGGTTGCCGCCGCTGCGGCAGCCGCGCCCGCCACGGCGACCCCGGCGCCGTCCGCACCGCCGCCGCTCACTCAGCGTCCAGAAGGAGCTGTCACGTCGCTGCCGCCGCGCAGCTCGATGTCGGGGCTTTCGCGTTCGTGGGCCGTGCCGGGAGAAGCGCCTTCGGCACCGCTGTTCACGCAGCGTCGGCTGGTGACGCTGAGTGGGCTCGCTGCCGGTGCGGCGCTCGCGCTGGTGCTCGCGCTCCGTCAACACCCGGCTCCGGCCGTTGCTGCGGCTCCGCCCGCGCCGGCCAAGGTCGAGCTGCCGCCGCCCGCGCTGGCCAAGGTCGAGCCGCCGCCCGCGCCGCCGGCTCCGCTCGAAGTGCCCGCCCCGGTTGCAAACGCGGTGGCTAGCGCCAACACAGCGACGCCGGTTGTTCCCGCCGCTGCGCCCAAGCCGGTCGTCGCCAAAGCGCGTCGCGCTGCTCCGACGCCGGCTCCCCGCCGTGCCGCGGCAGAAGCCGCGCCTGAGCCGCCCAAAACCGTCGCTGCGGTCGAAACGGTGGCGAGCTCGCGCCCAGCTGGCGGCGACATGTTCGACGACCCGAGGTGAGCGATGTCACGCCGTTCGAAATTCACCGTGCACCTACCGAGCGCGCTGGCCGCGTTCGCAGTTTCGCTCTCTGTCGCGGCGGCTCACGCAGAAGACGAGTCGCCCGCGCGCACGTTGTTCAAGGAAGGCCGCGCGCTTGCCAGCGCCGGCAAGTACGCCGAAGCGTGTCCCAAGTTCGAAGCGAGCTTGCAGCTCGAGCTCGGCATCGGCACGCAGTTCAACCTGGCGGATTGCTGGGAGCACATCGGGCGCACGGCTAGCGCGCAAAAGCTGTTCTTGGGCGCCGCCGCTTCTGCCAAGGCAGCCGGTCAGCTGGATCGCGAGCAGGTGCTGCGTGAGCGCGCGGCCGCGCTGGAGCCGCGCATCTCCAAGCTGGTGATCGAGGTGAACGACAACAGTCCGCGCTTGACGGTGAAGCGCGACGAGCTCCCCCTGGACCAAGAGCAGTGGGGCAAGGCGGTGGCGGTAGACGCCGGCAAATACGAAATCACCGCCAAAGCGCCCGGCAAGCAACCCTGGCACCGGACCGTGGAAGTGAAGGCCGGCGCTCCGGTGGTCAGCGTCGAGGTACCGGCGCTCGAGGCGGCCGAGCCGGAAAGGGCCAAGCCCGAAGCTGAGCCGAAACCGGCGAAGCTGCCGGTTCCGAGCGGCCCCGCTCACGATCGAGGCAGCCACCCGACCAACTACCGCGCCATTACGCTCGGCGGTTTCGGTGTCATCGCGCTCGCGGCCGGCACCGTCATGGGGCTCGGCTACAAGTCGTACAACGACAAGGCCAAAGACATCTGCCCGTTGAACATCAACTGCAGCCAGCAGCAAATCTCCGACCACGATCGGTACGTCGAAGATGCGCGCACCGATCGCGCGTGGATGTTCGTCGGTCTCGGCGTGGGCACGCTCAGCGTGGCGGGCGCCGCCGCTCTTTACCTGCTCGATAAGCCGAAGAGCGAGAGCGCCGCCAGCGTGCGCGCCATTCCGGCCATCGGCCGCAATGAAGTGGGCGCCAGCGTGGTCGGACGTTTTTAGTCTCACGCCGTCTCCTAACTGACACCGAATGTTTGCACGGCGGTCGACCCGGGTCGGGCTATGTCGCGGACCGATGCTTTGCACGCGGAGTGGCTTTTGGGCGACGCTGTGCGCCGTCCTCGCTTGCCTCGCCGCGCTCACGGTGAGCAAGCCCGCGAGCGCATACCCCTGGATGATTCGGCACCATTACACCTCGTGTGGCGCTTGCCACTACGATCCGTCGGGCGCCGGTCCCATCACCGGCTACGGCCGCGCGGTGGCCGATTCGGTGATTCGCATGGGTGGCGAATCCGAGCAGACTGCGGGCGATTTGCCCGCCTCTGCTGGCTTTCTGTTCGGAGCCATCAAGACACCCGATTGGCTCGATCTGGGAGGAGACGTACGGCTCATGGGGCTCGCGCAGAAGGCGCGCGGCGTGCCCCTACAAAGTCGCTTAGTCTGGATGCAGCTCGATGGCAGCGCCACCATCAACGTCGGCGACTTCACGGCGCTCGGCACGCTCGGCTATATGCCCGAGGGCGCGCTCGGTGCCGCTCTCACGCGCGGCACTGACAACAACCTCGTCTCGCGCCAGCACTGGATCGGCTACCAGCTCTCGAGCGCCGCGGAGCTCACGCTGCGCGTGGGTCGCATGAACCTGCCGTTCGGCATTCGCAGCATCGAGCACACGCTGTGGGCGCGCAAAATGACGCGCACCAACATCAACGACACGCAGCAATACGGCGCGTCGCTCTATGTGGGTGTCGGCAACGTGCGGGGCGAAGTCATGGGCATCGCCGGCAACCTGCAGCTGCGGCCCGATCGCTACCGTGAGCGCGGCTACAGCGGTTATATCGAAGCCGAGACGCTCGAAGGCTTGTCACTCGGCGTCAGTAGCCTCGTCACGCATCGCAGCCTCGACCCGGTGTCGCTCGAGGAAACTTGGCGCCAAGTGCACGGCGCGTTCGCGCGCTGGGCGACGCCGTACCAGCCGCTCGTGCTGATGACGGAGTGGGACTACACCTTCGAGTCTTCGAGAAATTCGTATTACAAAAAGGGGCTCGTCTCGTACGTGCAGGCGGATTGGGAGCCGCTGCAGGGCATGCATTTCATCGCCACCGGCGAGGCCAACAAGGTCGGCGTGCGCGATCGCTATTGGTCGTACGGCGGCTGGCTGTCTTACGCCTGGTTCTTTGCACCGCACTGCGATTTGCGGCTCGACGGCATCTACCAATCCGTGGGCGCTTCGACCGGGCGCAGCGGCCAAACGACGCTCCTCTTGCAAGCCCACGTATTCCTATGAACCTCCCGCGGCTTTTCTTCAGTGGGCTTTGCCTCACCGGTCTCGTCGCCGGTAGCGCACGCGCGCGCGCTTCGGAGACGTTCCCACCGCTGCTGAAAGCCAATTTGGAGCTTTCGCAGCTGCCGTACCCGCCGAAAGGTTGCCAGCTCTGCCATCAAACCGACGACGGCGGCGCCATGACCGCAACCAAGCCATTCGGTCGCGCGATGCTGAAGGCCGGCACGGTGGGCGGCAGCCCGCCGAGCATGATTGCGGCGCTGCACGCGCTCGAAGCCGATGGCACGGACAGCGACGGCGACGGCACGCCCGACATCGCGGAGCTTCGCGCCGGCAGCGACCCCAACGTCCCCGCCGAAGGCGCCATGGTCGTCACCAAAGAAATTCCGTTGCCCGAAACCGGCTGCAGCATGACGCGCGTGGACGGCGCGGCCGGCACGTGGTCGCTCTGGGTCGTCATCGGTTTCGCCTGGCTCCGCAAGAAGCAACGCGGCCAACTGGCCGCGCTAACCAGGCCTACCCTTTCTCGCTGACCCAGCAGTTGCAACTGGCTCTTACGATTGACGAGAGCGGGCGCGGGGCAACTTTGAGGCGCTATCTGAGCCCGGGCGTCGCGGCTTTTGCCATGTCCCGAGTTTTTCGCAAAAATGCCGCCCTCCGAAGGTAAGAACGACGTCCGCCGTCTGACCGCCCTGCAATGTCCGAGCCGCCACAGGCAAGCGAGCCTAGCTCCCCGCAACTCTTGAAGCGGCTGCTGGCGTTGGCCTGGCGTTACCGGCAGCAGTGCATCGCGGTGTTTGCCTACCAGGTCGTGCTGCTAGGGCTGGGCGTGTGCGGGCTCGGTCTGTCGGGTCTGGCCATCGACTTGTTGCGCCATGCCATCATGCACGCGCCATCGCCGCATTGGCCGCTCGGCTTCACGCCGCCCGCGTGGTCCACGCTGCGTTTGTTGTTCTTGTTGGGAGGCCTGGTCCTGGCGGCCGCGGCGGCGCGAGCTCTGCTCAACTACCGGTACACGGTAGCGGCCAACGAGCTGCTACAGATGAAGCTGGTGCCGGAGCTGCGCACGCGCGTCTTCGACAAGCTGCAGCGGCTCAGCTTTCGTTTCTTCGATCGGAACGCTTCGGGCTCGATCTTCAATCGTGTCACCGGTGACGTGCAGTCGGTGCGTTCGTTCGTGGACGGCGTGCTCTTGCAGGGCGCGATCATGCTGCTCTCGCTCGCGGCGTACCTGGTGTACATGCTGCGCACGCACGCCGTGCTGACCGCCGCGTGCCTGGCGCTCACGCCGCTGCTCTGGGTGTTGACGAACGTCTTTGCGCGGCTGGTGACGCCCATTTATCGCAAGAATCGCGAGCTCTCCGACCGCATGGTGTTGGCCATGTCGGAGGGGGTGAGCGGCATTCAGGTGACGAAGGTGTTCGGTCGCGAGCAGGCCGAGCTGCTTCGCTTCGAAGGCTACAACGGCAAGGTGCGCGACCAGCAGCGCACGGCGTTCTTGATGGTGAGCCGCTTCAGCCCGGCCATCGACTTCATCGGCCAGCTGAACATCGCCGTGCTGCTCTTGTTCGGAGGCACCTTGGTGTCGCGCGGTGCGCTGTCGCTCGGCAACCTGATCGTGTTCGCGGGGCTGCTCCAACAGTTCTCGGCGCAGGTTTCGAGCATGGCCGGCATCGTGAATACGCTACAGCAAAGCTTGATCGGTGCTCGGCGCGTGTTCGAGGTGCTGGACGCGCCGCTCGAGGTCGCCGAGCCTGCCGTCTCTCTCCTGCCCGTCCAGCTGCGCGGCGGGTTGCGCTTCGAGCAGGTCAGCTTCGGCTACGACCCGGCGCGCCCCGTGCTCGGCGACGTGAGCTTCGAGATCGAGCCGGGCAAATGCGTGGCGGTGCTGGGCGGCACCGGCTCGGGTAAGAGCACGCTGCTCAGCCTGATCCCGCGCTTCTACGATCCCACGCGCGGGCGGGTCTTGCTCGATGGCATCGACTTGAAAGAGCTGTCGCTCGACTATTTGCGCCGCAACATCGGGCTCGTCTTTCAAGAGAGCCTGCTCTTCAAGACCAGCATCGCCGACAATATCGCGTTCGGTCGACCCGAGGCCTCGCGCGAGCAGATCGAGCACGCCGCACGCGTCGCCGGCGCCCACGGCTTCATCGCGGCCCTTCCGGGAGGTTACGACACGGTGCTCGAAGAGGGGGCAGTCAACCTGTCCGGCGGCCAGCGCCAACGCCTCGCCATCGCGCGCGCGCTCTTGCTGGAGCCCAAAGTCTTGCTGCTGGACGACCCCACCACCGCCGTCGATCCGCAGACCGAGCACGAAGTGCTGGAGGCGATGGATGCCGCCATCGAGGGCCGCACGACGCTGATCGTCGCCAATCGGCTGTCCACGCTGCGCCGCGCCGATTGGATCTTGGTGCTGAACGACGGGCATATCGTCGAGCGTGGCACCCATGCCGAGCTGATGGCGCTGCGTGGCGTTTACTACCGCGCCGCGAGCTTGCAGGTGGCGGACCGCGAGAGCATCGTGCTGCTCGAAGCGTTGGGGAGGCGGATGTGACGAAGGGGCGGCTATCTATTGCGCCGGAGCCTGATCAGCGGCCTTTGGATTTTGGGATCGTGAGGCGCATCTGGGGCTATACGAAGCCCTACGCGCGGCTCAGAAATGGGCTCGTAGGGCTGGTGGTGGTGCGCTCGATTCAGCTGCCGCTCTTGGCCTGGGCGACGGCGGCGGTCATCAGCGGGCCAATCGCGCAGCACGATGGGCGGGGCATCGCGTGGGGCGTCGCCGGTTACTTGCTGCTGGCCGGGCTCACGTCGTGGTGCTTCGTGTATCGGGCGCGCCTGGCGTTGCTCTTGGGCGAGGCAGTGGTGCACGACCTGCGCCGGCAAGTCTACGAGCACCTGCTCGAGCTGCCGATGAGCTTCTTCAAGAAGGTGCAGGTCGGCAAGTTGATTGGCCGCATCACCTCCGACGTGGACGTGGTCCGGACTGCCGTGCAAGACGTGGCGTTCGTCAGCATCGTGCAGATCGGCAGCATGCTCGTCTCCGCGACCTTGATGCTCTACTACGATTGGAAGCTGTTCCTGGTGGTGCTGGTGATGGCGCCGGTGCTCTGGTCGCTGCTGCGCTATTTCCGGCGCAAGCTCTCCGCGGCCTACCGAGCGCAGCAAGAGAGCTTCAGTCGCGTCGCGGCCACGCTCGCCGAATCGGTGTCCGGGATTCGCGAGATTCAGGGCTTCGTGCGGCAGGACTTGAACGGCGGCCTCTTCGAGCAGCTGATTTACGATCATTCCCGCTACAACATGATCGCAGCTCGACAGTCGGCCGTGTTCCTGCCGATGCTCGACTTCAACGGCCAGCTCTTTCTCTCCATCTTACTGGTGGTCGGTGGCTACCAGGCGCTCGGCGGAGACGTGCCGCTCACGGCGCTGATCCAGTTCTTGTTCTTGTCGAACGCTTTCTTCGGCGCCATCTCGCCGCTCGGCAACCAATACAACCAGGCGCTCACGGCCATGGCCGGCGCCGAGCGTGTGTTCGGCTTGCTCGACACCGAGCCGGAGTGGCGCGACGCGCCGGGTGCGCGCGAGCTGCCGCCGATCTCCGGCGCGGTGGAGTTTCGCGGCGTGAGCTTCGGTTACGAGCCCGAGCGGCCCGTCTTGCACGACCTGAGCTTCAAGGTCGAGGCGGGGCAAACGGTTGCGCTGGTAGGCTTCACCGGCAGCGGCAAGAGCTCAATCGTGAACCTGGTCGCCAAGCTTTACCTGGCCAACGAGGGAGAAATCCTGATCGATGGTCACGAAATCCAAAGCGTGAGTGGGCACTCGCTGCACCGGCAGATTGCCAGCGTGACACAGGACAATTTCTTGTTCGCGGGCAGCGTGCTCGAGAACATTCGCCTGGCGCGTCCCATCGCCACGGATGAAGACGTACGGGCGGCCGCGCGCGCCCTCGACATCAGCGACATCATCGAGGACTTGCCGCAGGGTTATCAGACGGAGGTCGGCGAAAAGGGCTCCGGACTGTCCCTTGGGCAACGCCAGGTGGTCTGTTTCGTACGTGCGATGCTGGCCGACCCGCGAATTCTCATTTTGGACGAGGCGACGAGCTCGGTCGATACGGTCACCGAATCCCGTCTGCAGCATGCACTGATGAAGTTGCTCTCGGGGCGCACCAGCTTCATCGTGGCGCACCGCCTCAGCACCATCCGTCACGCGGATTTGGTGCTGGTTCTGGATGGTGGACGTATCGTCGAACGCGGAAATCACCGGCAACTGTTGGCGCTCGGCGGGCCTTACGCGCAGATGTACCGGCAATTCGTGAGCAGCACGGACCTGGGCGTGGCAACACTCGGGGTGTAAATTTTATGGTACCGGTTTCATATCGCGGCTCGTTCTGACGGTGCTACAATCCCCTGGCGCGAGCGTTGGTCCTGGCTCCCCCTGGTTCCAAGCTGGCGCGCTTCAACGTCCCATTCTGGAATCGGTTCCAGGTCCCGGAAAAAACCATGCAGCAAGACGTCCAAGGTAAGGTCGACAGTCGCGCGATGCGCGAGGTGAATCGCTCCATCGTGCTCGATATCATTCGTCGTGGCGGCAAGGTGTCGCGGACGGACTTGGCCAAGCGCTCGTCTTTGACCAAGCCCACGGTCTCGGCCATCGTGGACGACCTCTTGGCGCGGGGCATCGTGCAAGAGGTAGGGTTCGGTAAGACGGTCGCGACGGGTGGCCGGCGTGCCCGGCTGTTGGAGTTCAACGACGCCTCGGCGGCCTACCTGGGGCTGCGCTTCGGGGTTCACACGACCACCGTGGCGATCGCGGACGCGCGGGGCGAGGTGCGTGCCGTGCGCGAAACGCCGACCATCTCCAACGACCCGCACGCCGCCGTGCGCGCCGCGCTCGAGCTGTTCGATCCGGCCCTGGCGGACGCCGGTCTGCCGCGCGATCGCCTGGCGTCGGTCGGCGTCACCGTGCCGGGCATGATCGACACCCGCACCGGCAAGGTAGCCTTCGCCCCCAACCTGGGTTGGAACGACGTGCCGATCCGCGAGCTACTGCAGCAGGCGCTCGAGCTACCGGTAGTGGTGCACAACGTGACCAACGCCGGCGCTATCGCCGAGGGGCGCATCGGCGCCGCCAAGGGCGCGCGCTCGTACGTCTGGGTCTACGTCGGGCACGGCCTGGGCGCCGGTATCGTGATCGACGGCCATCTCTTTTCGGGCACCAAGGGCTTCAGCGGCGAAATCGGGCATTGTCCGATCGTCGACGACGGCCCGCTCTGCAGCTGCGGTTTGCGTGGCTGTCTGGAGACGCTCGCCTCGGGCAAGGCCATCGAGCGCATCGCGGCCGAAGCGGCGCGCGGCAGCGAGAAGACGCTGCTCTCCCAGCACGCCGCGCCCTTCGACGCCGCCGTCGTGCTCGATGCCGCGCGCGCCGGCGACGCCGTCGCTCAGCGCATTTTGCGTCAGGTCGGGCATCACCTGGGTCTGGGCCTCTCGTACCTCATCAACGTGCTCGACCCTGAAATGGTCGTGCTGGGTGGCCGCGTGATGGAAGCCTCCGAGTTCATCCTCGAAGGCGCGCGCGCTTCGGTCGCGCGCCACACGCTGCAGAGCTCCAAGTGCGAGGTCGTCGCCAGCACGCTCGGCGAACGCGCCGGCCTCATGGGCTCGGTCATCTCGGCCATGGACCAAGCCGTGCGCTCGTACCGCATCGTCGCCACCGCCGAACGCGTCGCGTAACGGCAGTAGGCGCCGCACGGAATCTGCGCAGTCGGGGAAATTATCGCTCGGGGCGAACCCCAAACTTCTCGTTTCCCGATCCTTCCGATCTCCTCGTAGAAAATCTCGTCCCGAAACGAGCTAGGGGCTCACGACGGTAGGCTCGGCGCTATCGGCCGGCACCGCTGCTTCCGCTTCGAGCGGTGGAGCAGCGGGGTCGGGCGGCTCCGGCAGGGGCGTTTCGGCGACTTGCATGGCCGGCTCGAGCGCTTCGATGCTGAGGCGGCCTTCGTGGGCGGTGAGGCGTTGGCCGGCGCGCAGCAGGACGCCGGCAGGGGCGGGGGGGCCGCTCACGATGAGGCTGCCGTCGTGCAAATCGACGCTGAGCGTGTCGTCGTAGCTGGACCAGTCGACGTCGAACTGGGTGCCGGTGACCTGGATGACGAACGGACCCGCGTCCACGTACCAGGCCGCGCCGGGCAGGTGCGCGATGTTCAGCGCGGCGTGCCCGTTCTCGATGGCCAGACGCGCGCCGTGAGCGTCTACCGCCGCGATGCGCGCGCGAGCGCCGTCTTGCAAATCGACCTCGGTGCCGTCCGAGAAAGCCAGACGTGCGCCGCTTGGTCCGGTGCTGCGCACGTAGCCGCTTTCGCTCAGGAGGCCGCCGGTGACGTTGTAGCCAAGGCGCGCACCGCTGCGCTGCTTCCACGCATAGGCGCCGCCGGAGACCGCGAGGGCCAGCAGCACGCCGCCCAGCACGCCACGCTGCCAGATGCGGCTCGGGCGCGGCCGGCGGTGCTGCAGCGCGGAGAGCAGGCGCTGCTTGCCCTGCTCGTGATGATCGCCATCCACGTGGCCAGAGACGTTTTCCCTGACCACTGCTTCGACATCGGCCAGGGTCGGGGAGTCAGACTCCCCGAGGCTCACGGGGCGTCTCCCAAGCTCGCGGCGGTGGCGTAGGCGCTGAAGGAGGAATCACGACTCACGGCGGCTTGTACGCGCGCGTTGGCGCGAGCCAGGCGGCGCTTGGCGCGGGTGACCGACGCATCCATCGCGGAGGCGAGCTCGGTGATTTGCAGGCCCTCGAAGTGGCGCAACGTGAAGGCGAGCCGCGCGTCTGCGTCGAGCTCGTCCAAAATTCGATACAGCGCGGAGAGCGCGCTGCGCGTGGTCACGTCGGCCCCCGTAAAGAAGTCTGCCGAATGCCAAGGGCTCTGCAGGCGGAGCAAGCGGCGTACACGGTGGCGCTTCAGCTCACCACTGAGCACACGCACGGTAACGGCGATCATGAAGGGTTTGAGCTGCGCGCCCTCTGGCAGGCCGCTGAGCTTTTGCAGTGCACGCAAGAAGACCTCTTGCAGCAGGCCCTCGACCTCCGCACCGGGGCCCAGCGTGCGACGCAGCAGGCGCCGCACCATCGGCGAGAAGCGATCCCACAAGACGCCGGCGGCGCGCGGGTCACCCGCCGCAGCCGCCCGAGCCAGCGTGGCGTCGTCTGCTTGTGCGAGCGTGGGGCTCGGCAGCGCGACGAGTCGTGCGCGGCTAGTCTGGGGGCTCGAAACCATGAATGTCTCTACGGTCTTTAGTGGCCAGTGAACGCCGAAGCGGTTCAGTTAATCGTGGTTCACTTGCAATTTTTTTTGCGGACGATCCGTTTGTTTCGGTCTGAAACCGATACCTTTTGAAGCATTCTTGAAAAAGGTGGTGGTCAGCAGGCAGCTCTATTTCGAAATGGGCCGGATGTAGGAGAACCTTTCGAATCGGGTGATCCTTTTTTCGGTTCGCTTCCACACACGGACGGGGCGGGCGCCGGACACTGACGGGTTTCGGGACCACGTTGAGCCGTTTGGCCTCGTTGGTGGCATTCAGAGGCGGGCTAGGCTTCGTGCGCCATGAGCAGCACGCGCACCGAGCACGACACCTTCGGTCCGATACAGGTCCCCGCCGAGCGGCTTTGGGGCGCGCAAACGCAGCGCAGCCTGCTGCACTTTCACATTTCGGAAGAGCGGATGCCGCGCGAGCTGGTGAGCGCGCTCACGCTCGTCAAAAAGGCCGTCGCGCTCGTCAATCTCGACCTCGGGCAGCTGCCGGAAAACAAGGCGCACGCCATCGTTCAAGCCGCAGACGAGGTGCTCGCCGGTCGCTACCCCGACGAGTTTCCACTCTCCGTCTGGCAAACGGGCAGCGGCACGCAGTCGAACATGAACGTCAACGAAGTGCTCGCCAATCGCGCCAGCGAGCTGCTCGGTGGTGGTCGCGGCGACGCACGGCTGGTTCACCCCAACGACGACGTGAACCGCGGCCAGTCCTCGAACGACGTCTTTCCGACGGCGATGGCCGTGGCGGCGGCGACAGCGCTGCGCGAGCGCGTGATCCCGGCCATCTCCGGGTTATCGGCGACGATCGCGGCCAAAGCCGAGGCCTACGCCGACGTGATCAAGATCGGTCGTACTCATTTGATGGACGCGACCCCGCTGCGCTTCGGGCAAGAGCTGGGCGGGTGGGCCGCACAACTCAACCACGGCCTGCAGCATCTGGAGAGCGCACTGCCGCACCTGAGCGAGCTGGCGCTGGGCGGCACTGCGGTGGGCACGGGCTTGAACGCGCACCCGGAGTTGGGCACGCGCGTGGCGGCGCGCCTGTCGCAGCTGACCGGCCAACACTTCGTCAGTGCGCCGAACAAGTTCGAGGCGCTCTCGGCGCACGACGCGCTGGTCTTCGCCCACGGGGGCTTGAAGACGCTGGCCGCCTCGCTGAACAAGATTGGCAACGACGTGCGCTGGCTCGCTTCGGGGCCGCGCGCGGGCCTGGCGGAGATCAAAATCCCCGAAAACGAGCCGGGCAGCTCGATTATGCCGGGCAAAGTGAATCCGACGCAGTCCGAAGCCCTGTGCATGGCGTGCGTTCAGGTGCTGGGCAACGACGTGGCTATCAACCTCGGCGGCGCTTCCGGCAATTTTCAGCTCAACGTCTACAAGCCGCTCATCATTCACGCCTTCTTGCAGAGCGCGCGGCTTCTGGCCGATGGCGCCGAGAGCTTCCGTGAACATTGCGTGGCCGGCCTGGAGCCTGATGCGAAACGCATGCGGTGGCTGCTCGAGCAATCACTGATGCTGGTCACGGCGCTGGCCCCGCACATCGGCTACGACGCGGCGGCGCGGATTGCGCACCATGCTCACCACCACGGAGTGAGCCTGCGCGAAGCGGCGTTGATGTTGGGAGTAGTTACGGGCGAAGACTTCGATCGCTGGGTGCGAGCCGAAGCGATGGTTTAGCGGGTGGGGGACGGCGAGCGCTGCATTGCACGTACGAGGGTCCGACGACTGACGACGCCCACTCAGCTCTCACGCGCGCAGAAAGTTCTTACGCTCGTAATTGGCTTCGTGGACGTCCGATGGTACCTGGCGGTCCCGAAGCGCATCGCGCGTTCACCCAAGTTCTTAAGTTTGGAAGAACTTGTTGGCGATGGAAGTGGGGACACGCCGCAATGGGATTGCGACTGCCAAGCTCGGAGAGGGCAGCCCCCGCCTGCTTAGGCCGCGCCGCGTTCGATTTCTTGAAGCAGGTGCAGCGAATCGGCTCGTTGGTGATCGATGTGCTCCATGAGCGTCAACCGATCGACGTCACCGATGAGCACGAACTTGAAAGCGTAGGCGGTTCGCGTCACCGCGCGCACGGCTTTGGCCAGGACGCGCACGGGGCGGGAGAAATTTGGTAGGAATAGCTCGAGCTTGAAACCTGCGCGAAGCTCACGTTCGCTGAGCATTCTGCCACGCTCGACGACGATGCCCGAGGCTGAAAGCTCCAGGGCGTGGCAATGCGCGGCGTGGGGTCCCTCGCACACCAGTACTGGAAAGCGCGTGGTCGCGCGTACTCCGATGCTGCGACTGCTGTTTGGGGGGCTGATTTTCGACATGCTCGTTCTCCGAGCAAACGCAATGCAGCCGCTGTGCCAGCCGACCGCTGTGCGAGGCGCGCCTCGACCCTCAGCGTTGAAACTCGTACACGGAGCCCAGGCCCAGCGCTTCGGTGATCTCGTCGAGCGCGGTGTACGCCTCGTCGAGTAGCGCCGGATCGGCCATGTCGCGCAGCTCGAGCCGATCACGGTAGCGCTTGCCGATGATCTCCGAAAGGCGCTGCTCGAGCTCGTCGTCGAACAGGACTGCGCCTGCCAGGTTCGCGCTCTCGCTCGGCTCTAGCGGCACGCGTAGGCGCAAGCACGCGGGGCCGCCACCGTTGCGCATCGAGCCGTTCACGTCGAGGTAGTCGACGCCATCGAGCTCGGGACGTTCGCTCAGCGCGCGCTCCAAAAAGCTGCGCGCGCGTGCATTGTCGTGCGATTCACGTGGCGCCACGATGCGCAGCTTGCCGGAAGGTAACGGCAAGAGCTGCGAATTGAACGGATACGCGGCGACGGCGTCGGCCAGCGGCAGCTCTTGCTCCGTGGCGACGATGGCAACGAACGCGTCGCCGAGCACGGCGCGTAGGTGGTCGAGTAGCCCTCGCGTGTTCACGAAGGCGCGCTCGTGCAGCAAGAGCACGTTGCTCGAGCCGACCGCCAGCACGTCCGTGTGGAAGGCGCCGGCGTCGATGCCCACCGGGTCTTGTTGCCAGAGCACGCTGCGCTCTTCAGGCAGCTGGCAGCAGCGCGCGATCGCGGCGCTGGCGGCGTGCGTTTGCCGAGCCGGAAACTTGCGAGTCTTGCTGTCGTCGCCGGGGCGCCGGCCCCAACCGAACAGGTGCACCACGCCGCGATCGCTCGCGAGCCTGGTGTGGTTCGCGGCGCCCTCGTCGGCCAGAGCGTCGCTCGCCGGCAGTGGCTCGTGCACGCTGAAGCGCGTGAGGTCCGCGAAGACGTGGCGCAGCACGCGCGTCGTGGACTCGGCCTCGATGCTGCGGTGAAGGAGGGAGACCAGGTTGGCGGGCACGAAGTGGGTCTTGCCGTCCTGCGTGTCCCGCGCCGGTACGACTGTCGCGGCGTTGGCCGCCCACATGCTGGAGGCGCTACTGGCCGCGTGCAGCAGCTCGGGCGCGGCGCGTAGCGCGCTTTCGAGCACGGCGCTGTCCGAGCCCACGAAGCCGAGCCGCCGCAGCAGCGCGATGCTCGGCCGCGGTTGCGGCGGGAGCACGGCTTGGGCGACGCCGAGGCTGCGCACGTGGCGCATCTTGGCCAGCCCTTCCAGCGCGGCTGCACGCGGGCTGCTGGCCTCACCGGCGTGTGTTTGGCTGGCCAAGTTGCCGGGGCTGAGCCCCGCGTAGTGGTGTGTAGGACCTACCAGCCCGTCGAACTGGTGCTCGCGCATTCGCACCCAGCATAGCGCCATTCGAGGTACACTCGGCGCCTCATGCGTGAAGGGCTCAAAGCGGGGCGCGTGCTCGCACTGGTGTCGGCGGTGGCTGGCGCCGCGGCTTTCGCCTGCGGCAGCCCGGCTCCGCAAGATCTGTTCGACGCGGGCTCGGGCGGCAGCTCCACGATGCCCGGCGGCGGCAGCAAAGCGACCGGTGGCGGCAAAGCGACCGGTGGCAGCAAGGCGGCCGGCGGCAGCAGCGCGCAAGGCGGCAGCTCCACGGGCGGCGCGAGTATCGTCACGTCGGCAGACTGCACGAAGGCGTGCGACGGCGTCGGCAAGTGCATGGGCAACGTCTGCATCATCTCGTGCGACGCCAGCCATCCGTGCACGGACCTAGTGAAGTGCCCAGCCGGTGTGCCCTGCCAAGTGCAGTGCACGGTGGATGGCTCGTGCTCGAGCGGCGTGGATTGTCAGGACGCCGCAAGCTGCACCGTGCAGTGCGGCGGCGCCAACTCGTGCGCCGGCAACGTGCAATGCAGCGGCAGCTCGTGCGAGGTGCGCTGCGAGAAGCAAGGCGCCTGCATGAGCGAGGTGCGCTGCACGGCCGAGCACTGCGAGCTGCGCTGTACGGGCGCCAACAGTTGCCCCGGTAAGCTCAGCTGCAGCAGCCAGACGAGCAGCTGTTTGGTGCAGTGCACGGGCCAACAAGCGTGCCAAAACCAAATCCAGAGCGACGCCACCGAGAAGACGGAAGTGAGCTGCGCCGCGAGCACGTGCCCCAACCAGATTGGCTGCGGCGGGGCCAGCTGCGCTGTCAGCTGCAACAACGGCGCCTGCCCGAACGGCGTCTGCTGCAAAGCCGCGGATTGTCAGGTCACCGGCGCCGACAACACCTGCGAATAAGCCTGTTTTGCGGTTCGGCCTGGATAAGAAACGAACAATTTCTCGATTGTTTCGGAATATCGCAGGCGCCCGAGAGCACGTTAGGCTTCACTCATGCGCGCGCTAATTCTGTCGGGTGTTTTGCTTGCGGCCTGCGTGAGTCCCCAATCAGGGTCGACCAGCACCGCAGATGATGCTGCGTCCTCGTCGTCGAGCTCCGGCACCACGCAGTCGGCGGCCCCGTCGGCGGCGGGTGCTTCGGCTCCTGTGAACACCGGACCCAAGCGCATCGTCGGCTACTACACGAACTGGGCTCAGTACCGTAAGGGCTGCCCCTTCACGGTGGCAGATGTAGACGCGTCACTGCTGACGCACATCAACTACTCGTTTGCCAAGCTCGACGCGGGGCCCGGCGGCAAAGCCAACCCCAAGTTCACCATCACGGCCTACGATCCCAAGGCGGATCTCGGTCCCAATGGCGGCTACGCGCAGATCAACGCGCTGAAGAAGAAGAACCCCGGGCTCAAGACGTCGCTCTCGATCGGCGGTTGGAGCCACAACGACCCCGCCGAGAAGCCCGATATCTCGTGGATGTTCACGACCATGGCCGAGAAGCCCGAAACTCGCGCCGAGTGGATCAAGAACACCATCGCGTACATGCGTCAGTACGACTTCGACGGCATCGACATCGACTGGGAATATCCGGCCGATCCGACGCGCGGCGGTCGCGCGATGGACACCAAGAACTTCACGTCGTTGCTCACCGAGCTGCGCGCGGCTGTCGACGCGGAAGGCAAGAAGAGCGGCAAAGAGCCGTTGATTCTCACCATCGCGGCGCCGGCAGGCGTGGCGGTGCGCGGGCTGGACTTGCCCAAGATCTGGCAGCCGCTCGATTGGATCAACTTGATGAGCTACGACTACTACGGTGGTTGGGATCCCCACGTGAACCACAACGCGCCCGCGCCGAAGGTGGGCGCGGGCGTGCAAGGTAGCGTCTCCATCTACATGAACTTCGGTGTGCCCGCCGAGAAGATCGTGCTCGGCATGGCGACGTACGGGCGCGACTTCCAGGATGCCGAGGGCACGGCGGTGGGCTCGATGTCGAAGGGCAACGCTCCGCCCGGACGCTGCACCGGCGCGCCCGGTATGCTCTCGTACTTCGAAATCAAGGAGCTGATCGACGCCGGCAAGGTGAAGCCTGGCTGGGACGACGTGGCGCAGGTACCGTACGCCTACGGCGACAAGTCCAAGCTGTGGATCAGCTACGACGACCCCAAGAGCTTCGAGAAGAAGCTCGACTTCATCGACCAAAAGGGGCTCGGCGGCGCCATGTTCTGGGCGCTCGACATGGACGACTTCAAGAACGGTTACCCGCTGATCAGCACGGTCGCCAAGCGTTACAAGAAGTAAGTCTCCCTCGAAAATAGCGCGGTTTAGCCAGCACGGACGGCAGGTGGTAAAGCGCCTGCCTCCGTGCTCGATGCGCTTCGTTATCTTTCGGCTTTCGCCCGCCACGGCCTGCGGCCGCTGTGGCGGCAGCGTGCGGGCGAGCTCACTCTGGCCGACGTGCTGGCGCGGCGCGTGCGGCACTCGCCGGATGCGTTGGCGCTCGAGCTGCGCGGCACAACGCTGAGCTACCGCGAGCTGTGGCGAGCCAGCGGGCGCGCGCTGGCGGAGCTGCAACGGCTCGGCGCCCGCCCCGGCGATGTCGTCGCGCTCGTCGGCAGAAACTCGATCGCCTACGTGGCGGCGCTGCTCGGAGGCGCGCGCGGCGGCATCACGCTGGCGCTGGTCCATCCGGAGCTTTCGGGCGAGCCTCTCCGCCAGGCCCTGGCCGTCGCGGGGGCGCGCTTCGCGTTGTGTGAGGCGGAGCTCGTTGGCGCGTTGAAGCACGCGGCGCCCGAGCTGCCATGCGCCGGCTTCGATGCTGACGCGCGCGAGCCGTTCGTCGGCGAGCCTGAGTTGACGGGCGGCGTCGGAGCCGTGCACGACTTTGCGCTGGTCTACACTTCGGGTACCACCGGGCTGCCCAAGGCCTGTCGCTTGCCGCACTCGCGCGTGCTGGCCGCCGCTTGCTTGTTCGGCGCGCCGCTCTTCGACTTTGGCCCGCACGACAAGCTGCTGTGCGCGCTGCCGCTGTATCACGGCAGCCCGCTCATGCTCGGGCTCGGCACGTGCCTGGTGACGGGTACGCCGCTGCTGCTCGAACGCCGGTTTTCGGCGAGTGAGCTCATGGGGGTGGCGGCGGCGAGCGCGGCCACGGCGCTGCTTTATGTCGGTGATTTGGGGCGCATGCTGCTGGCCACGCCTCCCAGCTCCGCCGACAGCGCGCACGCGCTGCGGTTGGCGGTCGGCAACGGCATGGCTGCGGACGTGTGGCCGCGCTTTCAGGAGCGATTCGGCATCGCCCAGGTGCGCGAATTCTACGCCGCCACCGAGTCACCGGTCGGCATTCTCAACCTTGCAGGGCGTGTCGGCTCGGTCGGTAACTTGCCGTACGCGTGGCTGTTCGGCCTGAAGCTGGCGCGGCTCGACGCTGCAGGTGAGCTACTGCGCGACGCGCGCGGCCGGCTCGTGGAGTGCGGACCTGATGAGCCAGGTGAGCTCTTGGTGCGCGCTCGGCGTAGCGGCGTGGGTGTGTATCACGGCTACGTCGACCCGAGCGCGACGGAGGCACGCCTGGTGCGCGACGCCTTTGCGCCCGGCGACGCGCTGTTTCGCACGCACGACGTGCTGCGTCGCGATCGCGCAGGCTATTACTACTTCGTCGAGCGCGGCGGCGACAGTTACCGTTTTCGCGGCGAGAACGTGTCGGTGACGCAAGTCGAGCGCGAGCTCTTGGCGATCGCGGGCGTGCAAGAAGCCGTCGTTACGGGCGTCGAGGTACCGGGTCACGACGGGCGCGCCGGGCTCGCCGCGCTCGTGAGCGACAGCGGCTTCGAGGTGGTGCGGCTCGCGGCGCTGGCCGAGCGCTTGCCGCGTTCGGCCTTGCCTCGCTTCGTGCGCTTGCTACCTCAGCTGCCGCGCACCGCCACGCTCAAGCTGCAGCGGCGCGCGCTGGCGGACGAAGGCTTCGATCCCGAGCGCTGCGCCGGCCAAATTTGGCTGCTCGACGGCACCGTGTATCGCAAGCTCGATCGCGAGACACATCGCGACCTCCTGAGTGGCAATGTGAGACTCTGAGTCTCGGTTTCCGGCTTTGCCACGGGATTGGCACCATTTGTTGGGCGAGTCGTTGCCGGGCGGTTGCCGGACCGCCCCGATCGGCCTTTAGGCTCCATGCCATGCACGCCAGAACCTCGAAGACTCTAGCGCTGCTCGGTGGTGTCGCGACGCTCGCTCTGGGCAGTACTTTCATGCTGCGCATGGGCCCCAGCAAGTCGCGCCAGCTCCCGACGCGCTGCGCTCCTCGGCTCTTGGAGCTGGAGCGCTCGGTTTGCGACCAGCAGCTCGTCCCGCAGCCATTTCAGGTCGCCCAGGCGGCGCCGTCCGCGCCCTGACGACGCGTCAGAACCAATGACCATGGAAGAGCTGAGGCCGCGAAGGCAGCCTGCTCTTCGATGGCAAACACGGTGTTGGAGCCCCCGGGGGACATCGAAACCGGTGAAGGGGCGCCCCGTGCCGAACGGCTTTGGCGCGAAGTCGTCGCTGGCCGCCTCCAGGTGCTGCGCCACCAGGACCAAAACGGCCGCCGCTATTTGTACGTTCAGGCCGCGTCTCCGAAAGCGGGCAAGGAGCGAGATCTCACGGAGCGCGAGCGACTCGTGGTCGGTTATCGCGCCTACGGTCAAGGGCTGAAACGCATTGCATTCGAGCTGGGCGTGTCGGTGCCTACGGTGACGCGCTGCTTGGCGCGCGCGCTCGGCAAGCTCGGGCTGAAGAACGACATGCAGCTGCCGGCGCTGTTCGGCGTGGGGTTACGGGAACGTCAGCGTGGGTAAAAAGCACCCCCCGTCCGCGGATGCGACGAGCGCAGAGCGCTTGCGCCGTCTGGTCAAGCAACTACCCGCGCACCGGCCCGCAGGGCTGCGTTTCGAGGGCGTCGAAGACGGCGGGCGCACGCTAGTGCTCAGCTACCGCATTCCCTCGACCGACTGGCAGAGCCTGCTGACCAGCACCGAAGCCGAGATTGCGCACGACGTCTTGGCCGGGCTCAGCAACGCCGAGATCGCGGGCCGGCGCGGCACGGCGGTGCGCACGATCGCCAACCAGGTGGCGTCGATTTACCGCAAGCTGCGCGTTCGTTCGCGGCTCGAGCTCAGCTTGCTCGCCCTGGCTGGGCGGCACGCGGCCGAAGCCCGAGACGCGGGCAAAGACGACGGTTGAGAGCTGAGGCGCGAGCTTACGCGCCTATTTCCCGAACTCGTCGACGTTGCGATTCAAGTCGCCGCCCGGCCGGCTCGGCTTGGCTTCGGTGGGCTTGGTCGCGGTAGGGGGCGGCTTGGTTGCAGCCACCGCAGGGGGCTTGCTGCCCGAGAGCGGCTTGGCGGGTGAGGGCGGTGCGGGCGGTGCGGGCGCTGCCAGCTCCAACCGGGGGGGGACGACGCCGGCTTCGGCAATGGCAACGACGAAATCTTGCTGTTGGCCCTTGAAGCTGAGGCGCACGTTGCGCGTTGCGCCCACCGGTCCGTCGATGCCGAGCTTGCCGGCGGCGACAGGTGCGCTCACGCCGTCGATCGAGGCTTCTGCCGCTTCTGGCATGACCGGCAGCTCGAAATGCTTGATCGCGGCGGGCGCCGCCGCGGCTGAAACCAGGGCTGGCGGCGCCGGGTGCGCGACTTCGGTCACGGGCGGCTTGGAGAGCGCCCGATACGCCACCACGCCACCGGCGCCGAGCGCGGCCAGCGCCAGCGCGCCGACCGCCACCGCCCTGCCACCGCCCTTGCGTCCACGCTGCGTTGCCAGGGTGGTCGCGCTCGCCGTCAAACCCGAGCGCGTGGTCGCGCGCAGCATGCCGTCGTGGCTGAGCGCCAGGCGCGGCGCTACGAACTTGCGGAACTCTTCCGGCAACGGCTCGAGCAAGTCCGAAGTGATGCGCGGCCCGTCGGGGATGAGCTGCGCGAGCGCGTCGCGTAGCTCGCCCGCGTTCTTGTAACGATGCTTGGCGTCGCGCGAGATGGCGCGGTGGCAAATCTCCGCCAGCTCGGGCGGTACCCAGGGTGCGCGGTCTTGGAGGAGGGGCAATTGCTCGTGCAGAATCGCCGCCATCAACGTGCCGAGCGAGCTGACGTTGGTCCACGGGATTTCTCCCGAGAGCAGCTCGAACATTACGATGCCGAGCGACCAAACGTCGGCGGAGGCGTTGATGCTGCTGGCGCCCGCCACCTGCTCTGGTGACATGTACAGCGGCGTTCCTAGCATGCTGCCCGTGCGCGTGAGCCCGTTGGACGTCTCTTGGACGTTCTCCAGACGCACCTTGGCGATGCCAAAGTCCAGCAGCTTGACGACCATGTCGCCGGTCTCACGGGCGGAGAGGTAGAGATTGGCAGGCTTGATGTCGCGGTGCACGATGCCGGCTTCGTGCGCCTTGGCGAGCCCCAACGCGGCTTGCAGCACGATCTTCGCTGCGGCCAGGGGTTGCAGGCTCCCCACGCGGTGCAAGAGCTTCTCCAGGTCTTCTCCCTGAAGCATCTCCATCACCATGTAGGGCCAGCCGAGCTGCGTGTCGTAGCCCGAGTCGAACACCTGCACGATGTGATCGCTCTCGACGATCGAGCTTGCCTTCGCTTCTCTGAAGAAGCGCTTCACCAGCTCGACGTTGCTGCCGAACTCCGCCGAGAGCAGCAGCTTGACCGCACAGCGCTTGAGCGTGGCCGTGTTGCGCCCCTCGTAGACGGCGCCCATGCCGCCCCGTCCCAGAAGCCGCACCAGCTGGTACTTTCCCGCGATGATCGTGCCTGCGATCGTATCTGTGGTCATGAAGGGTTCGCGGGGCGGTGACCCGCAACCGCGCGGCCCGGGCCGGCGATAGCGTCCGGGCTACCTTATCAACTATTTCGCGCAGAGTCAGAGGCCGGCTGTGGCAAGATCGGCGGATCTTGGGCCTGACAAAGTTGCTCGCCGGCATGGTCATTTTAGGGATGAGCCTGCCGGGCTGCTCGCCCAAGCCCAAGCGCGGACACACCTTGTCGCCGCTCGCCGGCTCCGGCTGGCGCACGGAGCTCCCGGTTGCCGGCTTTGCGCCGGCCGTCGTGGCGTTGCCGCTGGGCGCCACCAGCCCGCGGCCGATCGTGATCGTCATTCATGGCGCGCGCGATCGCGCCGAATGGCAATGCGGCAGCTTCCGCGGTCTGTTCGGCCCCAGCGTGTTCATCGTCTGCCCTCAAGGCGTGCAGGTAGCGGGTGCAGGTGGGCTCTACGGCCTTGGTAGTTTCGACGACAGCAGCGCGGAGCTGCGGGCCGCGCTGGCCGCGCTCAAGGCGCGTTACGGCAAGCACGTCGCGCCGAGCCCCGCCGTGCTGGTGGGGTATGGTGAGGGCGCGGCCGTAGCTGCCGACCTGGCGCGCCAAGAACCCAGCTTTTTCGCGCGCGTTGCGCTCGTCAACGGGGACCCCTCGATGTGGTCGAGCAGCGCCGCCAAGATCTTCAACGTGCGCGGCGGCAAACGCGTGCTCTTTTTCTGCACCGATCGAGCTTGCGAGGACAGCGCCGGCCAGCGCGCCCTGTGGCTCAATCGCGGGGGCGGTGTTACCACCAAAACGGTGCGCGCCGCCGTCGGGCCGTATCTCGACGAGCGATTCACCGCCGCGCTCGAGCCCGAGCTCGCGTGGCTGGTCGAAGGCGATGCCCGCTTCGCGAAGTCGCGCCGCTAGCGCGCCGCCGGGGCGCGTTCCACGATCACGTAACCTTCCACGCCAGCCGGCCATTTCCCGTGCAGCTCGGGTGGCGCAACCACGACGTAGCCTTGCATCAGGCTGCCTCGCAGCGGCGCCAGCGCGTCGTTTTCCAGCAGCGCGCTCGCCCCGAGCATCATGCCGTCGTAGTAGCGCTCACGAATTCGCTGCTCGAACAGACGCTGCTCGGGGTAGTTGCCGAGCGCGAGCTCCGAGACCAGGTGCAGCGACAAATCCGGTACCTCCAAGATGCCGGCGTCGATGCGCGCAGAGACGCTGCTCGACAGCACGCGTCGTTGTGCCCGCGCGCTTTGGGCGAGCCAGCTCACGGTGGTTCGATGCGTGTCGACCAGCGAGGCGCGCCGGGCTCCCAAGAGCGCGGGCGAGATAGGCGTGAGGATCGCCAGCAAACCCGCCGCGATGCTCACGCGCTGCCAGCGCGCCGGCGCCGGCGAGTCTTCGCCCGCTGCCAAGAGCAGCAGCACTAAGGCCGCGCCCACGCTGAATGGCAGCAAGCTATTCGGGCGCCCTCCGTGCTTGGCGTAAGCCACCAGCGAAGGGAGGCCGAAGCCGAGCGTGAGCAGCCACACGCGCCGAGCGGCTCGCGTCACGTCGCGTGACGGTGGTCCGGCGATGGGCCAGGCGCAGGCAGCGCCGGCTAGGGCGAAAGCGAGCAGCTGGGGGGTCCAAAAAGCGCCGAGCAATCGACCACGCTCGAGCGGATGAGACGCTTGCAGCCGGATCGCGTAGTCGCTGAAGTGACCGAGCGTCGCGTCGAACAGCGGAATCGTAGAGAGCGCCAGCAGCGCGGCTGGCACCAGCCACGGCAAGCGCCGATAGTCGCGATCCGCCAAGTAGGCGAGCCCGAGCCCCAAACCGAGCCCGGCTCCGGTGAGCTTGGTCATGGTCGCCAGGGCCGGCAAGGTCACGAGCAACGCCAGCTCGCGCCGCCGCCACGGATCGCCACGCAGCGCGAGCCAGTAAGCGCCGCTCGCGCACAGCCACAGCAGATGATCGGGGTGTAGATGCGGAGCGAGCAGGCTCGAGAGCAACACGCCGAGGCAAAACAGCCAGACCAAAGCGCGGCCGACGCCCTTGAGCGCGAGCCAAGGCGTGAGACCGCTCGCCAGCACCCAGGCCGCGAGCAGCTGCCAGAGCACACCCAACAAGCGATGAGCGATCAGCGACAGCTCGAGCCCCCAGGGTCTCAGCAGCAGGTACTGAACGTGCTCGAGCGCCGGCGAATACGAGTAGCTATTGGGACGCGACAGCGGACCGTAAAAGACCTCGCCCGCATGCAGCTTCAGCAGATTGATCAGCAGCGGGGCCTCGGACCAGATGAGCATGTCCGTGCGCAGGTTCAGGCGGCTGGCGAGCCACAACGAACGCGAGACCAGCAGCACGCCGCACACCCCGAGCGCGAGACACGGCAGCCAGCGCACCCGTGCTGGCTGGGCAGGCGCTGTGGCGACGACCAGTAGCACGACGATCGCCAGCCACTGGCAAAGGTCGTGCACCGCGCGCGCATCGAACGCCGCGCCACCCAGAGCTCCCGAGATGAGCAGGCGGGCACTCTCGCTCGCAAGCCACAGCGCGAGCCCCAGCGCGAACGGAGCCGCGACACCCAGACCGAGCAGCAAAGCCAGCTCCCGCCGGGCCACTGTGTGCAGCGAAGCCGCGCAAGCGCTCCACAGCAACGACGCCAGTGCGACGCGGCACCAGGTCTCGGGACTCTCCAGGGCCAGCATCACCAGCGCCAGCCCTGCCAGGAGCGCACCCGCCCAGCGCGCGGTCTCGCCCGGCCAGCGCGGCTCGAGCGCCAGAGCCAACGGTAGAGAGAGCGTGGCGAGCCCAGCCCAGAACCCCGCCGCGCCGCTCGGAAGGACCAGCCACAGCAGAACCAGCGCCAGCGCAAACAGGATGGCGTTCGCCTTCGCCAAGACCCTCACCCTTAGCCCAGCCCCTGACCTTGCTCGAACGCTTTCATGGTGCCTGGCAAAAACATGCATAAAAACATGTGCTTATGAGCCTGCCGGGCAGATACCGAACGAGTTTGTCGCGCACGCCCCGAATGGATGCTAGGAGGCGCCCCCCGACGGGAGTGCGCCTGCAGTCCCTCGGAACCCCCGCCGGATCTCAGGAAAGCGAGGGAGAGCCCTGTACAGAGGTTCTTCCTTGACTCCCGAGGCCCCCCGGCTACCCTCCCGGTCCCCCAAAAGCCCCCGGCCTATTTATGCCTACGATTCAGCAGCTCATTCGACAGGGACGCGAAGCGCTCATCACGCGCACCGCGTCGCCCGCGCTCCGTTCTTGTCCGCAGAAGCGCGGCGTGTGCTTGCGCGTCTACACCGTGACGCCGAAGAAGCCGAACTCGGCTCTGCGCAAGGTGTGCCGCGTGCGCCTCACCAACAGCATGGAAGTCATCAGCTACATCCCGGGTGAGGGACACAACCTGCAGGAGCACAGCGTCGTCCTCATCCGCGGTGGCCGCGTGAAGGACTTGCCGGGTGTTCGTTACCACGTGGTGCGCGGCACGCTCGACGCCTCTGGCGCTTCGGGCCCCAGCAGCACGAACAAAGCCAACCGTAACCGCTCGCGCTCCAAGTACGGCGTGAAGCGTCCCAAGCAATAATAGAGGAAGACGCAGATGCCCCGTCGCCGCGACGTACCAAAGCGCAAGATCACGCCGGACCCCAAGTACAAGGACAAGCTCGTGGCAAAGTTCACGAACTCCTTGATGCTGGGCGGCAAGAAGCCGACCGCCGAAGGCATCATCTACGGTGCGTTCGACATCATCCAGGCGCGCTTCAAGGAAGACCCGCTCGAGATCTTCCGCAAGGCTTTGGACAACATCAAGCCGAAGCTCGAGGTGAAGAGCCGCCGCGTCGGTGGTGCCACCTACCAGGTTCCGGTCGAGGTTCGTCCCGAGCGCCGTGTCGCGCTGGCCATGCGCTGGCTCGTCACCTATTCACGCGATCGCGGCGAAAAAACCATGCGTGAGCGCCTGGCGGCCGAGCTGGTGGACGCCGCTCAGCTCCGCGGCAACGCCGTGAAGAAGAAGGACGACACGCACAAGATGGCGGAAGCGAACAAGGCCTTCGCTCACTACCGCTGGTGATCGCCCCGAACTCGAACTCGAACCGAGGAGACCGCTTCAGCGCATGACGCAGACGAAATAACGACGGGTTGCGACCAGGTGCCTCGCGTAGGCACCCCGCTCCGAAAGAGCGGCAGTGCGCACCCCGATCCCCTTCCGGCAAGGAAGCTCCCCGATGGTGGGAGCGAAGGGCCTGGAAGGGGTTTCGTCTGTCCAGAGCTCGGAACCGATCGAATCCCATGGCCCGCGAGTACACCCTCGAACGCACGCGCAACATCGGCATCATGGCGCACATCGATGCCGGCAAGACGACGTGTACAGAGCGCATCCTCTATTACACGGGGATAAGCCACAAGATCGGCGAGGTGCACGAGGGCACTGCGACCATGGATTGGATGG
>DASZTA010000038.1:0-46001 GCA_035548415.1 Polyangiaceae bacterium | reverse complement strand
GTACTTGATCTCTTTCGCGAGGCCCTTCTTCGACTGCACCTTCACCAGCGATGCGGTCAGCGTCGTCTTGCCGTGGTCGATGTGACCGATCGTCCCGACGTTTACGTGCGGCTTGGTACGAACGAATTTCTCTTTGGCCATGACTACTTTTCTTCCCGGCTTCTCTTTAGCGTTTCGAGCCCACCACCAGGATTGAACTGGTGACCTCGTCCTTACCAAGGACGTGCTCTACCAACTGAGCTAGGTGGGCATGCGGCTGCTGTAACGATTTCGCGACAGTAACGACGGGTCCCGATTTTGACCCCTGGCTGTGCCTCGCCTGCGGTCCGGTGCTCACGTACTCAAGTACGCTCCGCTCCGGTCCTCGGCTCGGCTGCGCCAGGGCCCAAACTTGGGACCCGGGCTGGCTAACGCTTCCACCGCGTAGCCAACGGTTCCGTACGCTCGCTTGGTGACGAACACCAAGACGACCGCCGGCAAAACCAAAAGTTTTTGGGCAGGGACCCAAAAACCTGAGGGGGGGCCCCGACGAATTCACTGCGCCTGCGGCGCTCCCGAGCCTGCGGCTCGGGCCGTGGGCCTCCGTGGACTTCGTCCAGCTCGCTGGACTCCGTCCACTGCGGCACACTTCGGCGGGGGGGAGCTGAGCTCCCGAGACAGATGAGGTTTGCGCGCCCTCTGCGCGCAAACAGGAGCGGGAGAAGAGGCTCGAACTCTCGACATTCAGCTTGGAAGGCTGACGCTCTACCAACTGAGCTACTCCCGCGTGTGACACCCGGCGCAGGGAACGCGCGGCGCGGCGCTTTGTTCCTTGCACCAGGTGGTTGGTGGCGACGACCCGCCGACCGCCCATCGAGTTTTTGGGCAGGGACCCAAAAACCTGAGGGGGGGCCCCGACGAATTCACTTCGGCGGGGGGGAGCTGCGCTCCCGCGACAGATGATCGACACCGCAGCCCCGCGAAGCGGAACTGCGGTGGAGAGTGCTGGATTCGAACCAGCGTAGGCATAAGCCGGCAGGTTTACAGCCTGCTCCCTTTGGCCGCTCGGGCAACTCTCCGAAGTTTTCGCGTTCGCCAAGTCTGCTGCCGCCCCAAACGGACGCTTCTCGATGACCCGCGCGCGAAGTTCGGCGTTTTGGCGAGGCTTGGACGAGGACCGAAGCGGAACGCACTGAAGTGCGTGGGCATCGGACCGGAGTCCAAACGAAGCCAAAACCCGAAATCCGCGTGCGTGGCTACCGGTGGCCATCATGCGTGGGCCGACTGCGGAGCTAGCGCGGGGACTTGAACCCCGAACCACCTGCTTACAAAACAGGTGCTCTACCGATTGAGCTACGCCAGCGAGGTACACGACCGCCGCCGCCTTTTGGGCGTTTTGCGGGGACACTTGTTGAGAGCCTTGAGGCTGCATGAGCAGTCTGGCGAGCGTGGCGGGTAGCGTTCCCCTCGCGTTGCCGCGAGGCCTCTTTCCCCAAGCTCCACCCACGAAGACTGGGGCGGTAAAATTGGGGCACCCCACCCTTGCTCCCTCCAACCTGTTCAGTAGGTCAGACGAGCTTGAAGGCGGGGACCGAGGAGAACGGCGCTCTGGTAGCGCCGGGGTCCAGGGCTGTCAAGCATAATTCATACCGCCCGGACGTCAACTTTGCCTACATCGGCCCCGCAGCCAATAAATCAAGGAATTCCGGGGCTTAACTACTGAACGTCTTACACGTATTCGGCGGCCGGTTGAGGCCGTTACGGCTTGTGGGGGGAGGCGCCCTTAGCCGTCTTAGGAGGGGCCGCGGCGGCCTTCGCCGCCTCCTCCATCTGGGAGAAGTAGGCCTCGAAGTCCTGGCGGCTGTACGGCAGCTTGGCCAGCGCGATTTCTTCGTCGGCGATGGCCTGGTCGATGCTTTTGAGGGCGCCGCGGGTGCGGTCGACCCATTCGGAGTGCTCGCCGGTACGGTCCGCCATGGCGAGGGTGTGCTCGGCCATGCCTTTCGCCTTGGTAAGCAAGATGGCGTAACGGGTGCGGACCGCGCCCTCGAACAGCTGACGTTTGCTCTCGGTGTCGGCGCTCGGGGGCGGCTGCACGGCGAGCAAATCCTGATGCAGGCGCTGGTACAGCTCCGCCGTCCGGAAGCCGGCCATCGCCGACCAGTGGGCGTCGTAAGCGCGCATGCTGTCCGAGTACGCGCTCTGAGCGTCGAGCAGCAGCTGGCAGCGCTCTTCGAGCACGGCTCCGAAGTTCGGCGGCATGGGCTGGAAGACGACGCGCTCGGCCTTCACGCGCCGTGATTCGCCGAGCGCGTAGTACAGCTGCGCCAGGTCGCGCGGCACGCGACCGGCGGCGTCGAGCTGCCGCGCGTCGACGATGTCGCGCGCCTTCTCGATGAAGTACGAGGCTTGTTGATCCTCGCCGTGATCGATGAGCGCGAGCGCGCGCGCACTGAGCACCGCGATGCGCTCGAAGTCGCCGAGCTTGTCGGCGTTTTTCAGCAAGCGTTCGGCGTAAACGCCCGCCGGCGCGTAACGGCCGAGAAAGACCAGCAGGCGCGTGGCGCGCACCATGGCTTCGCGGCCGCGCGCGCTGTCCGGATCGCGCTTGATGTAAAGCTCGTAGCGCGAGACTGCCTGTTCGAGATCGTTGCCGCGATCGTGCGCGTCGGCGGCGCCCCAGATGGCGTCGTCGCCGGAGGCACCTTCGGGCTCGAGCCGGTACGCGCGTTCGTAGGCCGCGGCCGCCTCTTTCCAGCGCTCGGCTTGGGCCAGCGCCTCGGCTTCTTTGAGGAGCTCGGGAATGCTGCTGACGCTGTCCGGCGTTACGACGGTGCGGGGTACCTGGACCTCGCCTTTGCCGTTGCCAGCGTCATGCGCGCTGTGCGCCGTTGCGGGGCCGCCCCCACAGGCGATCGCGAAAGCTGCGAACGGCAAAAGGAAATATCCGCGCATGTCGTGTGTTCAGACTAGCAGCAGCCGCCGAATGTTTCGTTCGCGCTTCGCAATCTTTAGCGGAAATCCCCGTTGACGCTCCGATTCAGAGGCGTAGTTTCCATGTTGATGCTGGTGGTTCCTCTCCCGCGTACCGAGCGAGAACGAGAGAAAGCACTGCAGAGGAGGAAGAGTAGATGAAGCCAGTGAGCCTGGAGGATCTCGAGCGTCGGCACCGTTCTCTGGACAGCGAGGTCAATCGCCTCGAACGCCAGGTTTACTTGAGTAGCTCCGACCAGCATCAAATCGCGGAGCTGAAGAAAGAGAAGCTGCGCACGCGCGACATGATCGAAGGCATTCGCCGCGGCTGAGCGCGGTTGCGTCAGCGGCGAGCGCGCCGGCGTGACCTGGTAACGCTACAGAAGTTTCTGCAAGGGGGCTGCGGCGTGGCAGCCCCTCAACCGATCAAAGCTTTACGCACGCCTTGTTGTCGCACATGAAGCCGTCGGGGCAGTCCGAGTTGGCGTAGCACTTGCCGTCGCTGGGCTTGTTTTCGTCGCCCGCTTCTTTGGTGTGCTCTTTGAACGTGGAGCGACTCTTGTCGAAGCGCTCGGCGCCGCCGTACACGTCTTTGTTCAGATCCTCGAGTGATTCGTCGAGGCGTTGCTTCCACTCGGGGCTGAGGCCACCAGCGTGTTCTTGGTCGACCGCTTTGGCGATGGCGAGCCAGTGGCGCGAATCCGCGCGGAAGCCGAGGCGGTAGTCGGTCATCCCGCGCAGGTAGGCGTAACGCGCTTGCTCGTTGAACGTGAGCGAGTCGGTATCCGACTCGAGGATGCGCCAGATCGCGAGCGCGTGCTCGTACTGGTTTTCTTCGTAGAGGCGCTGCCCGCGATACAGGTCTTCCCGGTAGGTCGCGCACCCGGCCATAGCCAGGACCAAAGCGAAGGCCGCAGGGACTCGAAGCCGCATGATTCCGGGCAGACTAGCGCTAGGCCTTCCGGTACAGCAAGCGGTGGATGGGGAGTCCGTCTTTAATTGCTCTGTGCTCGCGGGGAGAGCGGGCCTGGAAGGGATTTTCGGCGACGCGGGGGCCGCCGGGAACGGCGACCAGGCCGGGGGTGTCGTTGAGGACGGCTTCGTACTCCGCCGCGCGATCTTCCACGTCGGTCTGCACGAAGAGCTCGCCGCCGGGGATGAGGGCGCGCACCACCGCTGGCATCAACCCGGTGCCGACCACCAGCCGCTTTTCGTGGCGCTTCTTCCACCACGGATCGGGGAAGTGGACGTAGATGCGCGCGAGTGAAGCGGCCGGTAGGCGCGGCAGGGCGGCCTTGGCGTCTTCCGAAAAGACGCGCGCGCGGGGGCCGAGGCCTTGGGCCTTGAGCTTGTTGTCGACGATCGTCGCCCACTTGCGACGGATCTCGAAGCCGAGCATGCAGAGGTCTGGCACCGCCGCCAGGCGTTCGAACAAGAAGCCGCCGCGCCCCGGTCCAATCTCGAGCTCCACCTGGCGACCCGGCATGACCAGGTCCGCCAGGCTCACCTCGGGCGAGTCGGGCAGTCGCGGCGCGTCCGCGTAAGGGTTCGGCTTCGGCTTCGTGTTAGAGGCGACGGACATGGCTTCGAGCAGCCCAGCAAGCGACGGCGGCGCAGCCGTAGCACAGCCCGAGCGCTCGTGGGCAAGCCTCGACTCGGCGAGTCTAGTGCTGTTCGCGCTGGGTACCCTGGGCCTTTCGATTTGGGCCGCGCGCAGCGTGCTGGCGGTGGGCGGCGGCTCGCTGGGCGCGCCGCTCGACGACAGCTACATCCATTTCCAATTTGCGCGGAGTTTCGCGCGGCTGCACCCGCTGCAGTACGTGCAGGGGCAGCCGCCCGTGGCGGGGGCCACGAGCCTGCTGTGGCCGGCGCTTTTGGCTCCGGCAATCTGGTTGGGTGCCAGCGGCGGCTCGCTCGTAGCGGTGACGTGGGTGCTGGGGTTTCTGGCGCTGTTCGGGCAAGCCTGCGAAGCGTACTGGGCGGGGCGGCGCTTCTTGAGCCAGCCGTTCGCGCTGCTGGGTGGCGTGCTGGTGCTTTCGCTTTCGGCGAATACTTGGTTCGCAGCGAGCGCCATGGAGGTGGTGCCGCTCGGCTATTTGCTGCTGCGAAGCGCGCGGCGGGCAGCAGAGTTTTACGAGGGGGCGCGCTCGTCACGCCGGCGTAACGAGCTTTTGGCGTTGGCGTTCGCGACAGCGCTGATGCGACCCGAAGGTTTTTTGGCGGCGCTCGGCGTGGCGAGCGTGTTCGTGCTCAGCGGCCGCACCTGGTGGCGCTTTGCGGCCTTGAGCTTGGCGGCACCGCTGCTGACGCCGCTCGTGAATTGGCTACTGACGGGCAGCGCCGCGAGCACGACGACGGTGGCCAAATGGCTGCCGATGAACATGTACTACCAGGACCAGCTGTGGCCGGCCGTGCTGCGCAACTGGCAGATTTTTTACGGCACCCTGCTAGACGGCCGCGAGTGGTCGTGGACGTTCATACCCGAGGGCTATCGTCTGGTGGCGTACGCGAGCCTGCCGGCATTGTGGTTGGCGGCTGAGCGATGTGGGGCGCGTCCGCACGCGGCGCTGCTCTGTTTGATGGCATTCGGGATCTTGATTCCGACGACGTACGAAACCTTCTTGGTGAATCGGCTGCGTTACCTGTGGCCGTTCAGCGCGCCGTGGCTTTTGGGGCTGGGCGCGCTGGGTGAGCTGCTGGCCTGGCCGCTGGCCCGGCTGCGCCCCAGGCTGGCGCTACTGGGGCTGGTGGTGCCGGGCCTGGCGGCTTACGGCTTTGCGAGCCTGGCGCCGATTTCGGTCGGCGATTTGGCGCAGAGCGCGGCTGCGATCACGGCGCAGCAAGTTTCGCTCGGGCGCTGGGCAGCCGCGGCATTGCCGGAAACGGCGCGGCTGGGCGTGAACGACACCGGCGCGATCAGCTACTACTCCGGGCGAGAGACGTTCGACATCGTCGGGCTCACCACGCGCAGCGAAGCGCGTTACTGGGTGGGCGGCATCGGCTCGCGCTTCGAGCATTACGAGCGCCTCGACCGCGCGGCGCTGCCGACGCATTTCATCGTGTACCCGGGCTGGTTCGGCTTGCCGCAGCTGCTCGGCGACTGCTTGACCGAGCGGCGCGTGGACGGCGCGACGATCCTGGGCGGGCCGTTGATGGTCGCGTGCGTGGCCGACTATTCGAGTCTGGGCAGCGGGGCCGCGCCCACGCTCGATGTGGGCGGCCGCAAACTGGTCGATCAGCTCGATGTGGCGGATTTGGATAGCGAGGCCGAACACCACTACGTGCTCGACGGGGCTAGCCCGGTCGACGACGTGATCGAACGGCTGGGCGAGCGGTTCGACGGCGGGCGTGCCAACCGCAGGCTCGAGCAGTTTCAGCTGCGGGTCGAGCCGGAAGGATTGCTCGTGATCCGCCTGAGCAGCGCAGCGACGGCCGAGCTGAAGGTCGCCTTCCCGGGGCAGACCATCGCGCAGATTCCGCTCGCGCCAGGGCGATTTCAAGAATTCGCGGTGGCGGTCCCGGCCAGTCTACGAGCGGGCGTCGTCACCGTAGACGTCACCAGCAGGGTGCCGTTGACGCTGCTGCATTACTGGTCCTTCGGCCGCGTGCTATAGCCGCGCCATGCGGCTGCGGACCCTGGGCAATACCGGCATCGAGATCCCCGAGCTGTGCCTCGGGACCTGGGGCCTTTCGGGTGATGGGTACGGGCCCGTCGACGAGACGGAGCAAGACAAAGTCATCGAGCGCGCGGTCGCGCTCGGCATCACCGCGTTCGACACCGCCGACGTGTACGCCAAGGGCGCCATGGAGAGCCGACTCGGTCGGCTCCTGGAAAAGCACCCGAGCGCGATCGTGATCACCAAGGTGGGCACCGATCGTTCGGTGTCGCCGCCGGTCAAGCGCTTCGACGCCGAGCACCTGCGCGCCGCCGCCAAGGCCTCGAGCGAGCGCCTGAAGCGCCGCGTCGACGTGCTGCTGCTGCACAATCCGTCGCCGCTCGCGCTGCGCAAGCCGCACGTCCCCGAAACGCTCGAGCGTCTGATCGAAGACGGGACGATTCGCACCTGGGGCGTCAGCGTAGGCGACGCGGACATCGGGCGCGCCGCAATCGAGGTCGGCGCGCAGGTGCTGCAACTGGCTTACAGCGTCTTTCACCCGCAAGATTTGACGGGCGTGATGTCGCTCGCCAAAGAGAAGCAGGTCGGTTTGATAGGTCGTTCGGTGCTGGTGCACGGCCTCTTGTGCGGGCAATGGCCGAACACCAAGACGTTCCCCAGCGGGGATCATCGCCGCGATCGCTGGACGAGCGACGACTTCAAGAAGCGCATCTCGCAGCTGTCAGCGCTGCGCCCATGCGTGAACGGCGACGTCACGAGCCTGCGCGCCGCCGCGCTCCGCTACGCGCTGTCCGAGTCCGCGCTGAGCTCGGTCGTGATCGGCCCGCGCGACTGCGTACAGCTCGACCAGCTCGTGCGCGACGCCGGCAAAGAGCCGCCATACCTTACCGGCGACCAGAAGAGCGCGCTGCACGGCCGCCTCGCCAACGTCGGGATTCGACAGTGAGCGGCCCCAATCGAGAGCTCGAAGCGCTGCTCGCCATCGCGAGCGAGGCCGCCAAGCTCATCATGCAGGTGTACGCGCGGCCCTTTCAAGTGGACTACAAGGCGCCGCAAGATCCGGTGACGGAGGCCGATCGCCTCGCCAACGACCTGATCTGCGAACGGCTACAACGTGAGTTTCCGGGTGTGCCCATCGTCGCCGAAGAGAGCGACCCGAAGACCTTCGGTGACTATCGCAAGTCCGAGCGCGTCTTCTTCGTCGACCCGGTGGACGGGACGCGCGAGTTCGTCGATCGCAACGGCGAGTTCGCGGTGATGATCGGTCTCGTCGAGCAGGGGCGCGCCGTCGCAGCGGTGATCGACGCGCCGGCGCGCGGCGACGTGTTCGCCGGCTGGGTGGGCCAGGGCGCGTTTCGCGTACGCGAAGGGCGGCGCGAGCCGATCACGGTGAGTAGCATCGGCGATGTCACGCAGAGCCGCCTGGTCGGCTCGCGTTCGCACCGCAGCGCCAAGCTCGAGCAAGCGCTGGCCAAGCTGAGCCCGCGCGAAGTGCTGGTGATGGGCAGCGCTGGCTTGAAGGGCACGCTCGTCGCCTCGGCCGAGGTCGAGGCGTACGTCGCCCCTGGCTACGCCGGCAAGCGCTGGGACGCCTGCGCCGCCGACGCCCTCGTGACGGCCGCGGGCGGCAAGCTCACCGACACCTACGGCGACGCCATCGACTACCGCTCAGCCTCGATCTCCAACGATCGTGGCTTGATCGCGAGCAACGGCTTGGTCCACGACGCGCTGGTGCGAGGCTTCGAAGAGCTGAGGTAAGCTTGGAGCATGGCCGTTCGCGGCGGCTCTCTACGTCCTTTGCCGACAGCCGCTGATGTCGTCGTGGTCGGCGCCGGCATCATGGGGCTCGCCACGGCGTACCACCTGGCGAAGGACCACGGACGGCGACGCATCTTGGTGCTCGACGCCGGCTATCTGTGCGGCGGCGCCAGCGGTCGCAACGGCGGCGGCGTGCGCGCGCAATGGTCGAGCGAGGCCAACGTACGGCTCATGCAAGAGAGCCTCGAGCTGTGCAAAGACTTCGCGCACGAGCACCGCATCAACACCTGGTTCCGCCAGGGCGGTTATCTCTTTTTGGCTCGCGATCCGCAGCGAGCCGACGAGCTCGCCAAGAGCAGCGAGCTGCAGCGCCGCCTCGGCCTCGACACACGCTTGATCGACGCCGCCGCTGCCCAACGCATCGTTCCGGAGCTCGAGCCGCGCGGCATTCTGGCGGCGAGCTTCAACCCGAACGACGCCGTCGTTTTTCCGTGGCCGTTCGTTTGGGGCTACGCGGAAGGCGCGCGCGCTTTGGGCGTGGACTTGCACACCTTTTGCCGCGTCGACGCGATCGAAATGTCGGCCGGCACAGTCTCGGGCGTGGTGACCGAGCGCGGCGTCGTCAAGGCGCCGGTCGTGGTCAACGCCTGCGGAGCCTTCAGCCCCGGGCTCGCGCGCAGCGTCGGCGTCGACCTGCCGACGAAGCCTCATCGCCACGAGATTTGCGCCAGCGAGCCGCTCAAGCCCTTTCTGGGTCCGCTCGTCGCCGAGCTCGGCTCGGGCCTCTACTTCTCGCAGTCCACGCGCGGCGAGCTCGTCGGTGGCATCGGCAACGCGAAGACGCCCCCCGGCGACAGCCAGGCTTCGTCGGTGCGCTTCCTCTCACTCTACGCGCGAGCGCTGATCGCCACGTGCCCCATCCTGTCGTCACTCAAGGTGCAGCGGCAGTGGGCCGGGCTCTACGACCTCTCGCCCGATCACGCGCCGATCGTTGGGCCGGTCGATGAAGCGCCCGGCCTGTTTCTCTCGAGCGGCTTCATGGGCCACGGCTTCATGATGGCACCGGCCGTTGGCAAACGACTCGCGCGAGCCATCGCGACGGGCGAAGAGCCCGAGCCCTTCGATAAGTGGAATCACCGCCGCTTCAAGCAAGGGCGGCTCTTGTCCGAGGCAATGATCATCGGCTGACGACGAGTCATGACGCCATGCGTTACCCACGACAGCCTACAGTGTGGCTGTTCGCGTCGATTGACAGCCTCGAGGCCACCGAATACCGTCCCACGACGCAAACTTAGGGATTTTGCGCGAGATTCTGGCGCTGCCCCAAAGTTTCTTAGGGTCCTCTAGCTGTCTACCTGCCTATCCGTCTTGGGAGGAATTTCCATGCTGCGCTCCTCGCGTACCGTCGTGTCGCTCATCCGCTCGCTCGTCTTGGGCACCGCCACCACAACGACCGCCACGGTCATGGTCGCTTCCGTGCTCGTCGGCTGCAAAGACGAAAGCCAGCCTGATTTTTGGGTGGAGAAGCTCAGCGACGCATCGTGGAAAGCGCGCGCCGTCAAGCGCCTCGAGCAGTTCTTCGAGGATGCCGTGACCAAGAACGGCAACGACGTGAAGGCGGCCGAGGTTCAGGAGCTGATCAACAAGACGGTCGACCCGCTCACCAAGTGTTACGTGGAGGACTACGCGGCGCTCGACAGCAAGACGCGCGTCTCGCTGATCCAGCTCCTCGCGAGCTTCAAAGACAAGCGCACGGAGCCCGCGCTCAAGAAAGCTTTCGAAGAGTTCATCAAGACTCCCGCTACCGCCAAGGACGAGAGCGACGTGAAGTGGGCCGCCAAGGCCACCGGCGATTTGAAGCTCGAGTCGCTGGCGGGGCCCATGGTCGAAGCTTTCGCCAAGCTGCGCGCCAGCACCATGCTCGGCGGCGTCACGTACAAAGACTACAGCGAGAGCATGCTCGACATGCCGAGCAAGGCCTGGGTCGGTCCGCTCACGGCGCGCCTGGAGCGCGAGATCACGCCACCGGGCAAGGACAAGGCGCTGATCGATCCGTTCAAGGACGAGCTGTTCTGGCAGACGACGGCCGCGCAGCTGCTCGGCATCATCGGCGACCCGGCCGCAGTCGTGCCGCTGATGAAGGTGATGCTGGATCCGAACAAGGTGGACGTGCAGACCACGGCGGCGCTGGCGCTGGTGAAGCTCGGCAAGCCGACGGTGGATGCCGCCAGCGCGCTGATCGCCGGCAAGGGCGACTTGGTCGCTTTCTCTCTGCGCCGCATCAAAGAGATCACGGGCAAGGAAGAGAAGGGCACGCCTTACGTCGCGACCGCCGCGCTGGTGCTCGGTAGCACCGGTCGTAGCGACGCCGCTCCGGCGCTCGTTGCCGCGCTCAATGCCGAGAAAGACGCCTCCACCAAGGCCGTTATCGCGCGCGAGCTGGCCAAGGTGCCGGCCACCGCGGACACGCTGGCCGCCTTCAAGTCGGCGTACGAGTCCATGACGCTCGAGACCGAGATCCCGCCCGGCGGCGGCGCGCTCGAGGTGCTGACCGAAGCCGCAGGCCAGTTTTACGACCCGAGCCTGGTGGATTGGCTGCTCGACCGCGCCGCCAAGACCAAAGGCAGCGGCGACGACCTGAAGAGCTACCAGGCCGCCGTGACGCAGACGGTGATGAAGCTGGCCAAGGCCGACCAGCTGCCGGCCGTGAAGGCCGCTGTCGACAAGTACGGCAGCGCCGACATCGAGCAGAAGCTGTACAAGCTGGTCGAAGCGCAGGTGAAGGCCTGCGGCGACCGCGCCGCCTGCTACGTCGCGGCCATTCAAAAGAGCGAAAACCAGGACCAGAACACGCAGTTTGCCGGCGTGAAGGCCGGCTACATGATCGCCATCCTCGGCGACAACGCCGCGCGCGACGAGCTGCTCGGCGCCATCGACGGCATCAAGAACGCTGCCGTGCGCTACGTGGCTGCCTCGGCCATCGACCACCTCACCCCGAAGGGTGACAAGGGAGTGTCCGCGAAGCTGAACGCCATCATCACCAAGAACGCCAAGTCGTCGGACCGCGAAAAGGCGGCCATCGACAACGGCCTCAAGCAGGTGATGTACCGCATCGACGCTCGTCAGTGAGCGTCGTGCGGAGCTGGTAGTAGATGTCGCGCATCCGCATCGAGGTCCAAAGCGGCGCCGAAGCCGGCCGGGTCTTCGAGTCGGATGCCGACGTCGTGCGGATTGGCCGCGGGCCGGAGTGCGAGCTCCGGCTCGGAGGCATGGAGCTGTCGCAGCGCCACGCGCGTATCTCTGCGACCCCGAGCGGCTTCGTCGTCGAGGACGAAGGCAGCACCAACGGCAGCGCCTTGGTGCGTGGCCACGCGCGCATCGAGCTCGAGCTGAAGGGTGGTCAGCACACTCTGCTGAGCGGCGACGAGCTGGAGCTGGGCAACGACAGCGGCGAGCCGACACGGCTCAAGGTGTTGCTGGGCGAAGAAGCGCCCGCGCCCGAGGTCGTGGCGACGCGCAGCCTGCAGGAGCTGCAGAGCGCACCGCAAGCGCTCGACCCGAAGCTGTACAGCGCCGTGCTGGCGGCGCTCGGCGCAGCGGAGTCGCTCGAAGCGGTGGTGGCCGAAGTGGCGGAGGCCGCGCTGCGCCTTTCGCCGCGCGCCACCCACGCCACGGTAGCTCTGATGGACGAGACGCAGCAAGACAAGGCCTTGCTGCTGCCGATGGTGACGCGCGTGCGCGGCGCCGACGGCGCTCCGGTCGCCCCAGAAGGACCCGTGGCGCTCACCCGCAGCGTGGCCCGGCGAGTGGTCGAGGGTCGAGCGGCAGTGTTGGCCGCCGACGCACCGCGCGAGGCGCTCGGCTCCGAGTCGCTGCTGGGCGCCAACATCCGCAGCACGATCGGCGTGCCGCTGTGGAAGGGCGACGACATCCTGGGCGTGCTTCAGGTCGACAACCGTGACGCGCCGGCCATGTTCGACCGACGCGACGTGGAAGCGCTCGGCTTGCTGTCGCACGGCGCATCGCTCGCTGTCGTCAGCGCGCGATTGATTCAGAAGCTCACGCTGGCGGAAGAGCAGCTGCGCCGAGAAAACCAGTTCTTGCGCGGACGCGAGCGCTCGCGCCAGGGTGAGCTGCGCATCGTCGGCGAGAGCCGCCGCATGGAGCAGGTGCTGGCGCAGCTCGGCAAGGTGGTCGACACGCGCGTCACCGTGCTGATCGAAGGAGAGACCGGCACCGGCAAGGAGCTGTTCGCCTCCGCCATTCACTATCGCTCCCAGCGCCGCGACAAGCTGTTCGTGGCGCAAAACTGCGCGGCTTTTCCCGAGAATTTGCTGGAGAGCGAGCTGTTCGGACACAAGCGCGGAGCCTTTACGGGCGCGACCGACGAGAAGAAGGGCCTGTTCGAGATCGCCGACGGCGGCACCTTGTTCTTGGACGAGGTGGGCGAGATGCCGCTCTCGCTCCAGGCCAAGCTGCTACGGGTCCTGCAAGAAGGCGAGATTCGTCCGATCGGCGCCAACGTGGCGAAGCGCGTGAACGTGCGCATCGTCGCTGCCACGAATCGTAACCTCGAGAAAGAGGTCGCGGAGGGGCGTTTCCGCGAGGACCTGTATTACCGGCTGAAGGTGTTTCCGCTACGCGTGCCGGCGTTGCGCGAGCGCCGCGAAGACGTACCGCTGCTGGCCGCCCACTTTTTGGAGCGTTACACGCGCGAGTTCGGGCGCGAGATCGCGGGCTTCACCCAACCGGCGCTAGAGCTGCTTCAGGCCTACGGCTGGCCCGGCAACGTGCGCGAGCTGGAGAACGAAGTGCAGCGCGCCGTGATTCAGGCCGACGCCGAGCGCTTCATCACGCCGGAGCTCTTGAGCCCGCGCGTTCGCCACAACGACGGCCCCACCACCCCCGATGCCAGCGCAACCACCCCCGACGCGGCCGAAGAGGACGCGGGAGACGGCACCCTTCGCGAGATGATGGATCGCGTCGAAAAGCGCATTTTGGCCCGCGTTTTGGAGGCTCACGGCAACAACAAGACCGCGGCCGCCAAGGCGCTGGGCATCACGCGCGAGGGATTACACAAGAAGCTCAAGGGCTTCGGGATGTAGCCGCTAGGCTCTACTGAATCCCGTATTCTCGCAGGCGTCGGTAGAAGGTCCTACGCGGAATTCCCGACAGCTCGGCCGCTTTCACGCGGTTCCAGTTGCACGAGCGCAGCGCTTCGATGATTCGCTCGCGCTCGTCGCGGCGGTGCTGGCTGCTGGTCGCTTTCTTGGGCGGCGCCTTGAGCTGACTGGTCGTGCTGCCGCTGGCGCGGAAGCCGTCCGGCACTTCGAAGTCCTCGACGGCTAGCTCTTGCTCTTCGCTCATTACCCAAGCGTTGAGCAGCACGTGCTCGAGCTGGCGCACGTTGCCGGGCCAGCCATACGCCTGCAAGCGCCGCAGACCGTCGCGCGAGATGCTCTTCTTGTCTCGCTTGTAACGAGCTGCGAAGAGCCCCAAAAAGTAATCGACCAGCTGGGGAATGTCGTCGGTGCGGTCGCGCAGCGACGGCAGGTGAATCTCGACCACGTGGATTCGGTAGTACAAATCCTCGCGGAATTTGCCCTCCTTCACCATGCGCTCCAGATCGCGATTGGTCGCGAACAAGATGCGCACGTCCACCGGCTCCTCCGTCGTGCCGCCGACGGGGCGCACGCACTTTTCTTGCAGCACGCGCAGCAATCCGGCCTGCATCTTGAGCGGCATTTCGCCTACCTCATCGAGCAGGATGCTGCCGCCGCTGGCTTCGCGGATCAGACCTTTGCGTTCGCGATCGGCGCCGGTGAACGCGCCGCGCACGTGGCCGAACAGCTCGCTTTCGAGCAGGTTCTCGGGAATGGCCCCGCAGTTGACGCCCAGCATCTTGCCTTTGCTGCGCGCCGATGCGTTGTGGATTGCGCGCGCAACCACTTCTTTACCGGTGCCCGACTCACCCGTAATGAGCACGGGGACGTCGGTGTCTTTGACGCGGTCGACCAGCGCGTAGACCTTGCGCATGGCGTTGCTGGTGCCGACCAGGCCCTGGTAACCGAAATGGCTGTACAGCGTCTCGCGGGCGTCTCGCAGCTTTTGGCGGGTGCGCTTCAACTGCTCGGTGCGACCGTCGAGCAGCTCGCGCAGGCGTTCTTGCGCCTCCGCCAACTCGGCGTTCGCAGTTGCAAGCTCTTCGGCGCGCTCGCGATTGACCCGCACCAAGCGCGCATTCTCGATGGCGATCGCCACCTGGTCGGCGAAGGCGCGCAAGGTCGGTAGCTCGCGCTCGAAGTGTCGGCCCGGACGTAGCCGCGTCTCCAGGTACAGCGCGCCGATGGCTTCGCCCGAAGGCGCCAGGATTGGCACGCACGCCACCGACTCGAGCAGCAGTTGGTGTACGGACGCGAACGATTTGAGCCGTGCGTCGCCGCGCGCGTCGAGCGTGACCACCGGCTCGCGGCTGGCGATCACGCCCTCGGCGATGGAGCGCGAGAACTCACTGCGCGCGGCGTCTCCCGCTTGGCCGCGCGTGGCGTATACCGACAGCGAGCCATCCGGCTCCGACAGCAAGACGTAGCCGCGCTCCGCCCGGAGCAGCTCCACCGCGTGCCCGATGATCTTGGCGCTGAGTCGCTCTAGGTCGACTTCGCCCGCCAGATCGCTGTTCACTTCGAGGATGCGCGACAGGCGCTGCTCGAGCGGCGTCAGCCCACCTATCTGCGACATCGATGAGGTGGTGCCGGAGGCGCGACGCGAAGCGGACAGCGTCGGGCTCGCTGCCGGCAGCACGCTGAGCGGCGCAAACGGCAGGAATTCCGTGGCCGCGTGGGCGACGGCGCCCGAAACACTGCCGCGCAGCGACTTGCGGCGCGGGTCATTCCAGTAAACTTCGCGGAGATCGCGCGGCAAGCGCGCGCCGATCTCCTCCAGCACGGCCAGCGCTTCTTCGCGATCACGGCGCGCCAAGAGCGGCTGGCCGCCGCGCTCTTCGAGCTCGGCCCGCGCTTCGAGCGCGCGCCAGAGCCACTCGCGCTGTTGCGCGCCGCGCGCTGCTTCGAGCGAGGCGTCGAGCTTCTCGCGCGCCGCCAGCTCGTCACCGAGCAGCGCCGCGACGCGCCCTTGCGCGAGCAGCAACAGCGCCCGGTGCGCCGGCGAGCCTTTCAGAAGCTCGTCGGCCAGATCGAGCTCACGGCGCAACACGGCGGCGTCGGGGTGTGCGACGCGCGTGGCGGATTTGATGACGCCTTCCAGGCGCGCCTCCGCGGCGTCGAGCTTGCGACCGAGCTCGGTGTAAGCTTCGGCGCACGCCACGTAGCGCCCCGCCGCCTCGGCGTGCTGGCCCTGGAGCGCCAACAAGTCGGCTTCGAGCCCCAGGAGCTGCGGCCGCATCACGTTCGGCAGCTGCGCGCTCTGCTCTCTCAGCGTGGCGATGCTAGCCTGGGCCCGCGACAAGCGGCCCAAATACAGGTCGGTGTTGGCCAGGTTGAGCAGCGCCTGGCGAGCCGTGGAGCGGCGCCCGCTGCGGCGACCCATGTCGACCGCGGCTTCGAACAGCTCGATCGCACCGGCGATATCGCCGCGCACCTTGAGCAAGCCCGCCAAGCTGGTCTGCACCGTCGCCAGCGTGCCCGCGTCGCCGGCGCGCTCGCACGCCGTGAGCGCCGTGCGGTAAGTGTCGCGCGCTTCGTCGAGGCGATCGGCGCGCTGCAGCGCGAACCCGAGCGACGCCAACGCCAGCGCCTCCAGCCGTGGCTGCTCGGCGGCGCGTGCTTGCGTGACGGCGTCGCTGATTTCGTGCCGCGCGTCGTCGTGATGGCCGAGCAGCGAGTTCGCGAGGCCGTGATAAGTGAGCGCTTCGATGCCGACGGCCGGGTCTCCGGTCAGCGCCTCGAGCTCGTTCAGCGCGGCACCGTATTCGCCGAGGCCGAGGCGCGCGCGGGCGCGATACAGCCCCACCGTGGCGCGCTCGACTCCGCTCAGGTCCGAGCGCTGCGCAACCGTATCCAGCCGCGAAAAAGCCTGGCGTTCTTCGCCCAACCCGAGCTCGAGCCGCGCCTTGGCGATCGCCAGCGGCACCGAGGCCACTAGCTCCCGCTCCGGCACGACCGAGAGCGCCGCTGCAGCGTCGATGAAGCGGCCACGATCCAGGTAGTAAAGAGCGCGCGGTAACGGCTGCTCCGGTACCGAAACGCCGCTCGGCGGCGCGGTGCCGATCACGCGATCGAAATCGGCCGGCGACGCGACGGCTTCAGCCGCGATCAGCCGCACCAGCCGGCGCAGCGCGCCGGGACGCCCGTCAGCCGCCTGCACCAGGCGACGCTGCAACCCCTCTGTCAGCGAAGGCACTGCACGCCGCACCAGCTCCAAGCACACCGGCTCGGCGAGAGCGGGGATTGGAAACACTCGGCCGGCGGCGAAGCGCGCACCGCCCACCGCCACCAAGCGTGCACCGCTCTCCAGCGCTGCTTTGACAAGGGCAAACGACCCTTCGTCCAAGCCGTCGGCGTCGTCGATGAGCACGACGGTGTCCTTCGAGCCGGCGTGCGCCGAGAGCTCGCCTTTGACGGTCGCCGCGCTCGTGGGGTCGTCGATCCACGCCACAGGGCGGCCGAGCACGCCGAGCCACCACGCCAGGCGCCGGATCAACGCGCTGCGACCCGACCCGGGCGGCCCGTCGAGCCGCAGCACCTGACCTTCGCCGAGCGCCTGTGCGGCTTCGAGCAATTGGCTCGACACCGCGTCGATGCCCGAGATGGGCCACAACACGTTCCCGGCCGCGTTGGGCTCCACCGCCGGCACGCCGATGAGCCTGCGCACCTCGTTGGCGAGCTCGTCCACCGACGGATAGCGATCTTCGGGCGCGCGCGCCATCGCACGCTCGGCGACCGCCGAAAGCTCCTTCGCCACGTCGGAGCCCAGCACCAGCCGGCCGCTCTCCAAGATTTCGGACAGCACGACGCCGAGCGCGAACACCTCGGCGCGCACCGTGATCGGCTTGCCTTCGAACAGCTCGGGCGCTGCGTAACGGGGCGTCAGGCCTTCGGCGTGTGCGCCGCCTTCACGCCAAGGAGCTGCCAGGCCCAGATCGACGAACACCACCGAACCTTCGGGCTCGACGATCACGTTGGCCGGCTTCACGTCGCCGTGCAGCAAACCGGCGCGGTGCAGCACGGTGAGCTGATCGGCGGCGCGCGCCAAAATTTCGAGCGCGGCGCGTGGATCGGCGCCGCGCGCCAGCAAGGCTTCCAGGCTCTCGCCCTCGACGATCTCGCGCACGAGGTACGGCCGGCCCGAGCTGGGCAAACGACCGAAGGTGATGACGCGCGGCACGCCCAAGCCTTCGAGACCGCTCAACGCCACGGCCTCGCGCACGAGCGCCGCCATCTCGCGCTCGCTCGCCTCTTCAGCGAGGAGCTTCAGCGCATAGCTGCGGCCGGTCGCGCGATCGCGCACCGCCCAAACTTCGCCGCCCCCTCCCCGACCGAGCCGGCGTACCGGCTCGAAACGCTGCGGCAGGTCTGGCTCGCTATTTTCAGGCAAGGCGGGAGCTCCCCCGAACGCGGCTCAGAGGCCGTAGTCGGCGCCGAGACCCAGGAAGAAGCCGCTGGTACCGAAGCCCGCGTCGAGGCGCGCCACGAAGTTCTTGTGCGGCTTGTAACGCAGACCTGTTTGCAGCACGAACCACGGGAAGATGATCGGCTTCGAGCCGCCATCGGCCCAGCTCTTCTCGGTGTAGTTGTTGTAGTGGTCATTGTCACCGGCATGGGGATCGCCGCAGTACCCCTGCCCGTCCTCATTGGGACCACCGCACTTGACGAAACCTTCGCCCGTGTTGTCGTTGGCGCCGGGCCCGGGCTTGGCTTGCGTGCGATACAGATCGCCGAACACGAAACCGAAACCAGCGCCGAGGCCATAGTTCAGCGACAGCTCCGGCGTGAACTCCTGGCTCCACAGGAAGTCGGCCGAGATGTAGAGCAGCTTGAGCTTGCTCTCGACGATTTCCCACGCCTTCGCGCCGTCGTCCTTCGCCTTGAAGGGCGTCGGATCCATGCCGTAGCCCGCGTACCAGAGAGAGAGGTTGTATTCGAACGCGTTCTTGCGCACCGCAAACTCAGCGCCGCCTGAGTGGAGGACCACGGTGTCACCGCCGTCGCCGAACAGGTTCATCATGAACTTGGGCAAGATGATCGCGCGGTAGCGCGCACCGACGAACAGGTAGGTCTTGCCCGGCAGCTCGACGGGGGAGCCGCCCGCTTCCGCATCCGCCACGAGCGACGAGTCCTTGTCCGGAGCGGTTGCCGGCGCATCCGCCTTGGCCGCGTCGGGGGCGGCGGCGTCGCCGGTAGGGGCTGCCGGAGGCGCAGCCTCGGCAGGTGCGGGCGCGCCAGCAGCAGGCGCATCAGCGGCGGATGCTACAGACGACCACACGCTCAGCATCCCAAGGACCAGCGACGAAACGACCTTGCGCATCTGTTTCCTCCTCCAAGCAGCAAAAGCGGGCGCATCGTGCCATGCCAGTGTGCCAACTGGCAATTCCTCCTGTGATTTCCTGCAGTCTGTCTGGTGCCGCGGGGCCCGAGCCCCCGCATCACTGGCACAATGCGCCCGAGTGGGACGCGGGTAGGCGCCGGTGAGACAATCGTGAGCCCGCTTCGTCAGAACCACGAGCGTCCGGGCAGAACCCCGTGTAGCCTGTGAATAAATGTGCAGCGTCGCCGTCCGTTCGCAGCGCCGCACGAGCACGCTCGTGCTCGCGAGCGCGTTGCTGGTGATGACCAGCGCGTGCGGCGGCCATTTCGTGGCCCGTGGCAGCGCCCTGTACTCGGACGGGCACTACGTAGAAGCGGCTGAAGTCTTCGAACAAACGGAAGAACGACTGACGCAGTCGTCCAACCGCGATCGGGCGCGTTTTGGCGTGTACCGCGGCGCGACGTTCCTCAAGCTCGGCGACGTCCCCCACGCCGCGCGTTGGCTCGGCTACGCGCGCAGCATCGTGCGTGTCGACAACGACGCGCTCGACAACGACGAGCTGGTGCTGCTCGACGATTCCCTGCGCGCTCTGGAAATCCGCGCTGCCGCTCCGGCCCGAAAGACCGAGGCGGAGGTCGCGCGCGCGCCGCAACCTCCGCAAACGTCGCCGACTCAGTAGTCGTCGAGCGAGCGACTCACATCTTCTCGGCGATGTCGCCGGTCTTGCTGACCGTGAAGGCGAACTCCTTCTTGGGTCCGGCGACGGTCACCTGAATGGTGTCGTCGTCGACACGGCTGAACGACATGCTGACCGTCTTGTCGAAGGGCGTATCCAGCGTGTAGCTGCCGGCCTGCGGCACCGGATCCGTCCAGCGCATTTGCACGCCGGAAATGGCCAGGTTCCAATGCCCGCGCTGGCCATCCCACGTGCGATTGCCATCGACCTGAATGCCTTCGCCGATGCCGCCGGGTAGGAGCGACTGCACGCGGTCACCCGTACCGTGACCGACGCGACCACTTTTGAGGTGGGTCCAGCTCGAGTCGTGGACCACGTGGCGGGTCTTTGCCTCCTTGTCCCAGGTCACGTCCGCGGTGCCGTCGAGCGAGACCACACCGTTACTGAAGTCGGTCCACTCGTGGTGGACCTGCACGGTGCTGTCGTTCTTCTCGACGCTGATCACCTGCTTGCCCGAAAAGGTATGGCCCTTGTACACGCAATTGCCGGGGTTCACGCCGTACTCGATGGTGAGCGTCGCGTCCTCGAGCGTGATGTCCGCGCACGGCAACTGGGTGGCGATGAAGTTTTTCAGCTCCGCCGCGCCATCCTTGACGGCCTTGCCGATGGTGAAATTGGTCGAGATGTCGACGCTGGCAGCCGTGAGCCCTTCCGCTTCGCCCGCGTCGCTCGCCTGCTCCAACGCCTGGCTCGCCTCCCCGGCGCTGAGCGGCTCCTCTTTGTCCCTGGGGCAGCCGGTGAGAACCAGAAGTGGCAAAGCGAGAACGGCGGTTAACGATTTGGCGCTAGTTGAGGTCATGGTCGGGGAAAGTGCAGCTAGCGTGCCGGGCTTGCGAGGGACAGCTGGGGTCCCTCGCTAGCCGAACCGTTCGGCTGAATCCCCTGAATCTTTCACAGGAGGTCGGGTGATCGGGTGATCGGGAGGATCGCTTGGCCCCAAACCTGCGCGCAGGGACCTAAGGACGGCAGGGGCGCCACAAAAGCTTCTGCGAGGAGGGCTGCGGGTGGGCAGCACACTCCTCGCAGAGGTTTAAAGCGCCGTGAAGCGGCTCAGGTCTTGGCGTCGCCGCGGGCGAAGATGCTCGCGACGTAGTTCAGCACGTCTGTAGCGCTGACTTCGTTGTAACCGAAGTAGCGGATCAGGCGCGCCTTGATGATGTCGATCTTTTCTTGGGTTTCGCGATCGACGACGGCGCTGACGAGGGTCTTGAGCTTGATGCTGTCTTTCTGGTCTTCGAACAGCTTGAGCTCGAGCGCGCGGCGCAAACGCTCGTTGGTTTGCCAGTCGAACTTCTTGCCCTCGACCGCCTTGGCGCCGATGAAATTCATGATTTCACGGCGGAAGTCGTCTTTGCGGTTCTCGGGGATGTCGATCTTCTCCTCGATCGAGCGCATCAGGCGCTCGTCCGAGTCTTCGTCTTGGCCGGTGTACTTGTTTTTGACCTTCTCGCGCAGCGTGTAGGCCTTGATGTTGTCGATGTAGTTGGCCGCGAGCTTGCTGATGGCTTCCTCGTCGGCGCTGATCGCGCGCTGGACCTCGTTCTTGACGATCTCTTCGTACTCGCGCTTCACCACGCCGATCAGGTCACGGTACTTCTTCTTGCCGTCTTCGCTCGTGATCAGCGAGTGATGAGTGAGGCCCTTCTCCAGCTCGTTCAAGACCATGAACGGGTTGATGGTGCCTTCGCCCGAATCGCTCACCAGCGCGTTCGAGATCTTGTCCTGCACGTAGCGGGGGCTGATGCCTTCCATACCCTCGCGCTTGCTCTCTTTGCGTAGCTCTTTGACGGTGTCTTGCGTGTAGCCGGGCAAGACCTTGCCGTCGTACAGCTTCATCTTCTGCAAGAGGTGCAGGTTGTGCTTCTTCGGCTCTTCGAGGCGCGAGAGCACCGCCCACATGCTGGCAACCTCGAGCGTGTGCGGCGCGATGTGACGGCCGCGCACGCGCTCGTTGTTGAAGTCCTTCTCGTAGATGCGAATCTCGTCCGACAAGCGCGTGATGTAGGGCACATCGATCTTGATGGTGCGGTCGCGCAAGGCCTCCATGAACTCGTTGTTCAGGAGGCGCTTGTATTCGGCCTCGTTGGTGTGACCGATGATGACCTCGTCGATGTCCGTCTGCGCGAACTTCTTCGGCTTGATGCGGTGCTCTTGCGAGGCGCCCAGCAAGTCGTAGAGGAACGCCACATCGAGCTTCAGCACCTCGACGAACTCGACGATACCGCGGTTGGCGATGTTGAACTCGCCGTCGAAGTTGAAGGCGCGCGGATCCGAGTCCGAGCCGTACTCGGCGATCTTGCGGTAGTTGATGTCGCCGGTGAGCTCCGTCGAGTCCTGGTTCTTCTCGTCTTTGGGCTGGAAGGTGCCGATACCGATGCGGTCCTTCTCGGACAAGATCAGGCGCTTGACCCGGATGTGGTTGTGCATGACCTTGCCCCAGTCGCCCTGGTATTTCTGGAGCAAGCCGTTGAAGATGAAGCGACTGGCGGGGTCGAGATCACCCTCGATTTTCACGCGGAACTTTTCGTTCGACAGGCCCAGTTTGCCGATCGACTTTTCGCGCCACTCTTGTGGAATGAGCCGCAGCGGCTCCTCGTGCATCGGGGAATCGAACGTCTCTGCCTCGCCGCTGGCCAGGCCGGTCGCAGCCAAGTTCACCCATTTGAAGGTGAAGAGCGCGCCTTCGGGCGACGCCGAGTAGCGCTCGAGGCCTTTCTTCAACAAACGCGCGATGGTGCTCTTGCTCGATCCCACCGGACCGTGCAGCAAGATGACGCGCCGCTCGGGACCGTAGCCCTCGCTGGCGGCCTTGAGCACGTTCATCAGCCGCATCAGCGGAATGTCGAGCCCGAACACGGCATCTTTGCCTTCGTCGATCTCGTCGCGGAAGAAGTTGTAGCGGATCAGCTTCTTCTTGTTGTCGATGTACTCTTCGGTACCGTACGAGATGACCATGTCGTAAACGCGCTGGAAGGCGTTGCGCGTGACCTGCGGGCGCTCCCGCACGATCGACAGGTACTCCTCGAAGCTGCCCTCCCAGGCGAGGTCGCGGTAGCGGTCGTAATCCTGCATGGCCGCGATTTGCGCGACCATGCTCGTGTCAGGCGGCGAAGCGAGCGTCTCCGTCATCTTGCGTCCCTATCTCCTCTTGCGCGAGCGCAGCAATCGGACAACAAGCTCACAGTAAACCACACATTTCCCCATGCGGCACGCGCCCGAATCGCTTTGGTTTTTTAGCGACATTCGGTCTCGCATCGTGGCTGCCGCCCAGCTCTAGCGGTACCGGGCAAGCGCCGAAAGGACCGTCGGCCAAGCGAGCTTGTTTGCTCCGTCGGCCCGCAGACCCATGGCGCAGCGCGCCTCGGACCGCAGGCTGCCGGGCTCGTCACCGAAGCGCGCGGCCTCGGCGTCGCAGTCGCTCACCAAGCGGTCATTCAGGCTGAAGACGCTCACGAACGAGATGTGGTCACGACGCTCACCCACGAGCGCGAACAAGTCATTGAAGTACTCGCGCTGCGCCTTTTGGTTCGACCCAGCCGAGCTCGGGTAACCGACCTCCCACAGCGCCAGCGGCAACCCCGAGCCATTCGCCAGGGCATCGAGCGCGTCGCCAAGCTCTTCCGCGCCGGAAGCCGGCGACTTGAGCCCGTCGTTGCCGCGCGCGAGCGCGTCGTAAACCGCGATGGCTTCGTCGCCGAGCAGCCAGGGCGCGTCGGCGTTTTTGGGATCGCTCAACGCGCCCAATGTGACGGCGACGCCCACCGCGATGCGCTCGGTGTGAGCCACGTGCTGCCGAGCATAGGCGACGGAGTCCTCCAAGAAGTCGAGCAGGTTGCCGGCGTCACTCGAGCTCGCAACCGAGAGGTAGCGATCGACCTCGTAGCCAAAGCACAGGTGCGTGAGCTGCGCGGCAAAGCGCGCGTACAGCTCATCGATGGTGCGATGCATGGCCTCGCGCGCGGCGGCCTCGGCCAGCGAATTCTTGAACGGCCAAGCCGACTGCTGGCGGTCGACGACATCGATGCAAAACGCGACGTTGCCGTCCTTGTCGCGATACGGCTTTGCCATCGCCTCGATCCGATTCCACGCCAGGGTGCGCGGCGAGCCGGTCGCACCGCTGAGCTCGTCCCAACGCTCCGCGAGCGTCAGCGTCGTCGCGCCCGCCGACAGCACCGAGACGGCAGCGAACACCGCTTGCGCGTCGCTCGCTTGCTGCGGGTCGGCTGCGTAGGTGGGCCAAATCGACAGCTCCACACCGGCCGGCGCACCACCATCGCTGCTCGGTTCCCCGGCGTGCCCGTCACCGCCGTCGCCAGCCGCTGAGCCGGGCTGGCCCGATGTGTCACCTCCGGACCCGCCGTCTTGAAGGTCGACGCCCGGCGGACTGCTGTCTTTGATCTGTGTGCATGCCGCGAACAGGCCCGTCGTGACCACAATCGCGCTGGCAACCTGCCTCAGCTCCACCGCGGCTAGGATAGCCCGAAAATGAGAGAAAACTTGTCTGATCCGCCGCGTGTGACTTTTCAGTGTCAGAACCTTCACAATCGGCGCACAACTCGAAGACAGCGCTAGGATGCGACCCCCTTCGACGATGACCTTTGCCCCTGAGCCTAGTCGCGGCCCGGTCAGCGTGCCGGCGAGCATCCCGGTCGCCGGTCAGCCTCCTCGGCCGGACGATCCGTCGCTTTACATCAATCGCGAGCTGTCCTGGCTCGAGTTCAACGCGCGCGTGCTGGCCGAGGCCTACGACAATCGGGTGCCGCTCTACGAGCGCGCCAAGTTTCTGGCGATTTTCGCGTCGAATCTGGACGAGTTCTTCATGGTGCGGGTCGCCGGCTTGCAAGCGCAGCTGTCGGGCGAGGTCGAAGAGTCGACGGCCGACGGTATGACGCCTCAGAAGCAGCTGTCCGCGATCGCGGAGCGCGCGCAGGAGCTCACGACCGAGAGCTACCGCATCTGGAATGCGATCCTTCCCGAGCTACGCCGCGAAGGCGTGGCGCTCGTCTCGCCCAGCGAGCTCGAGCCCAAAGAGCAAGCGGCGCTCGATGAGTACTTCACCAAAGAGATTTTTCCGGCGCTGACGCCAATCGCGATCGACCCCGTGCATCCGTTCCCGCACGTGCGGAACAAGAGCATCAACGTGGGCATGATCTTCGAGAAGCGCCCGCACACGCACGAGCCCTCGTTCGGGCTGGTGCAGGTGCCGCGCATGATCCCGCGTCTGATTCGCGTCCCGCTCGAGGGCTCGCGGCGCGCGTTCGTCGCGATCGAAGAGCTGATTTTACGCCACACCAAGCTGATCTTCCCGCAGCTGCGCGTGATCGGCCAGTACGCCTTCCGTGTCACGCGCAACTTCGACTTGCAGGTCGATGACGAAGAGGCCGAAGACCTGCTGCGCAGCTTGCAGAACGAGCTGCGGCGTCGCGAGCGCGGCAACGCCGTGCGCCTCGAGGTGAGCGGAACCGCGCCGCAAGACTCGATCAATTGGCTGTGCCGCGCGCTCGAGATCAATCCGCAGCGCGACGTGTACAACGTGGACGGCCCGTTGTTTCTGGGCGACATGACCGTGCTCAGCGCGGGCGACGAGCGGCGCGACCTGCGCGACGAAGCCTTCTTGCCGCAATACGTCCCGCCGCTGCGCGATTCGGACGATTTCTTCGAGACCATCGCGGCGCGCGACGTCCTCCTGCACCATCCGTACGAGTCGTTCGAGGCCGTGATCGACTTCTTGTCGCAAGCCGCGGAAGATCCGCGGGTCATCGCCATCAAGCAGACACTGTATCGCACCGGTGGTGAGTCGCCGCTGGTGCGCGCGCTGCAGCGCGCGGCAGAGCTCGGCAAGCAAGTCACGGCGCTGGTCGAGCTCAAGGCGCGCTTCGACGAAGAGAGCAACATCTCCTGGGCGCGCGCGCTGGAGCGCTCGGGCGTGAACGTGATGTACGGTCTACTCGGCTTCAAGACTCACGCCAAAGTGCTGATGGTCGTGCGACGCGAGCGCACCGGCCTCAAGCGTTACGTGCACCTGGCGACCGGCAACTACAACCAGCAAACGGCGCGCCTGTACGAAGACGTCTCCATGTTCACCGCGCGCGAAGACATCGCGGAGGATGCGACGGCGTTCTTCAACATGCTCACCGGCTACAGCGCCCCCGCGCGTTGGAATCGGCTGATCGTGTCGCCGCTCGGCCTGCACGAAGCCGTGCTGGGCTTGATCGCGCGCGAGGCCGAGCACGCGCGCGCCGGGCGGCCGGCCGGCATCGTGGCCAAGCTCAACTCGCTCGTGGACGCGGACGTGATCGCCGCGCTCTACGCGGCGTCGCAGGCGGGCGTGAGCATCGACCTGTTGGTGCGCGGCATCTGCTGCTTGCGCCCCGGTATCGAGGGCGTCAGCGAAAAGGTCCGCGTGCACACGGTGATCGATCGCTTTTTGGAGCACGCGCGCATCATCCATTTCAAGAACGGGGGAGCGGACGAAGTATTTTGCTCCAGTGCGGATTGGATGCCGCGCAACTTCCGTCGCCGCGTCGAGGTCATGTTCCCGGTGCTCGACGAGCAGCTCAAGCAGCGCATGATCGAAGAGATCCTGGGCATCATGCGCGCCGATACGGCCAAAGGTTGGTTGCTGCGCCCCAACGGCCACTACGAACGGATGCCCGATCGCGATTTAGGCGCGCGCAGTCAACAACGCTTCATGGAGTTGGCGCGCGAGCGAGCGCGCGAGCAGGAGCCGATCCGCGGGCTCGCATCGAAGCCGCTGACGGTGCCTCCTCCGCCCCTCGAGCGCCTGCGCCGCCGGGCCGAAAAGAAGCGCAAAAAGCGCCGTCGCGACGACTGAGCTTGGTGCCTCAAAAGGTGCCCACAGCCCCGACGCCGTAGGTACCCGGCGCGGCGCTGAATCCGACTCGCAGTCGGAAGCGGTTAGTCGATGCGCTCTCTTCGTCCGTGCTTTCGTCGATGAGCCGGGTACGGCCGTGCCTGGCCATGGTCCAGCCGATGGGCGTCGCGATGCCGCCGACCACCAAGCCACCAACGCCGATCACGGCTGCCGTGCGTGCCCCCGGGGACGCGCAGTTGCTGTCTTCGCACATGCTCGACAAGACCGCAGGCATCAACAATAGAGCGCCCGCGCCGATCAGCACCAAGCCGCCAATGCCTAGCAGCCGCCCCGTCTGCTTGGTGCTGGCGCTGCCGTCTTCCAAGCTGAAGTTGGTTGCGTGACGCAAGCGCATGCGCAGCTCCTCCTCCACGCCCGTCTCGGGATCGAGTCGGTACAGGGTGTAGCTGCCGGGCGGCGCCGCGAAGCTGCAAGCGCCACGACACGTGGTAATCGCGCGCTCGGTATCGGCTTCGACCACGCGCAGCGTTGCGTTCGAGTCGACCGAAATCGTGACCGCCACCGGCGGCGCCGCCTCACGGCGGTTGCCCTGCGCCCACACGGACGTCGCACCACACAGCAGCGAAAAGCCCGCGGCAACTGCCCCAATTCGCATGCTCAGTGGCACAGCAATTGCTGTGCCACTACTTTATGTCGGCCATGAAAGTACTGGCACTCGGGGTTTTGGCGATTGGTCTGTCGCTGGGAAGAGCCGCCTGCGCACAGACTTCGCCGTACGAGCCTGTGAAGTACAGCAACGAATCCTCGCCGAGTGTCGCCCCCTGGCAACAGCCGAACATTCACTGGTACGGCGCCTCGATCCTGGCCGCCGATGCGGTCGGCTATGCGGCGGTCGGCGCCGCTTTCGTGAGCGAGGACGTTGGCCGCTTCACCGCGCCCGTCGGCGTCGGGATGTTGCTCCCGAGCGGGCCGATCACTCACGTGGGGCACTACCGGTGGGGCGCCGCAGGGGCCAGCCTGGGGCTTCGTGTGGGCCTGGCTTTGGCGGGGGCCTGGGCGGGCGCCGCCGCGGCCTGCGACGGCGACACTTGCTCACCGGGACCGCTGATCGGGCTTACCGCGGCCGGCATGCTCATGGCCACCACCATCGACGCCGCGTTCCTGAGCTACGAACGGCTGCAGCCCAGCGTCGGCGTGATGCCCACGCTGAGCCTCGCTCGCAATCGAATCATGCTGGGCGCCAGCCGCAGCTTTTGAAAATTGACTACCCGAGAAGGCAGGCTCGACTCAGAGATCTTTTTCGCTCGCCGCGGTGAAGAGCTTGGTGAGGCGCTTCGCAAAGGCCGTGGGATCTTCGAGCGGGCTGCCTTCGGCCAAAATCGCCTGATCGTGAATGAGGTGCATCCACTCTTGCACCTTTTCTGAACCGGGCGAGGCCTCTTCGAGGCGCTGCAGGTTCTTGAGCAGCGGGTGCTCGAGATTGAGCTCGAGGATGCGCGGCGTCTTCGGCACCTCGCGACCTTGGGCGCGGAGCAGCCGCTCGATTTGCGGCGGCAAGCCGCCTTCGGCCACGACCAGACACGCGGGCGAATCCAGCAGACGTGTGGAAGCCTTCACGCGCGTGACCTGATCCTTCAGCACGCTGGAGAAGCGTTCCAGCAACGCGCCCTGCTCCTTCGTCTGCGATTCTTCGGGCTTCTTTTCGTCCTCGTCGCCCAGCTTCAGGTCGGGTGAGGCGACCGAAACGACGGGCTTGCCCCCGTACTCGCTGAGGCCCGACACCGCGAACGGGTCCACCGGATCGGTCATCAACAGCACGTCGTAGCCTTTGGCCCGTACCTTCTCGAGGAATGGGCTCTGTGAGGCCACGGCCTTGGAGGGCGCGGTGACGTAGTAAATCGCCGGTTGCCCGGCGGGCGCGGCCTCCAAATACTCGTCCAGGCTCACCAGCTTGCCCTGCGCCGCGCTCTCGTAACGCAAGAGCTTGTTCAGCTTGTCGCCCGTCTCCGGATCGAAATGCAGGCCCTCTTTCAGGACGGCGCCGAACTGGACCCAGAACTTGGTGTATTCGTCCGGCTTTTCTTTGGCGAGCTCGCTCAAGGCATCGAGCACCTGGTTCTGCACGGCCTTGCGGATGGTGCGCACGACCTTGCTGTCTTGCAGCGTTTCGCGCGAAACGTTGAGCGGAAGATCTTCCGAGTCGACGACGCCGCGCACGAAGCGCAGCCAACGCGGCAAGAGCTCTTCGCAGCTTTCCATGATCAGCACGCGGCGCACGTGCAGGCGCACGCCATGCTTGGCGTCGGGCTCGAACAGGTCCATCTGCGCGCGGCTCGGCACGTAAACGAGGCCGGCAAACTCTTGCGTGCCCTCGATCTTGAAATGGCGATGCAGAAGCGCCGGTTGCCAGTCGTGCGTGAGGTGCTTGTACAGCTCGTCGTATTGCTCGGCCGTGACCTCTTTGGGCGAGCGCTGCCACAGCGCGGTGCCGCGATTGACGGCCTCGAATTCGTCGGTCTTCCCGGCCTTGGCCAGCTCGATCGGGTAAGAGAGGTAGTCGGAGTAACGCTCGACGAGCTGGCGCAGGCGGTACGGATCCAGGTACTCGCTGGCCTCGGACTTGAGGTGCAAAATGATGCTCGTGCCCACGGCCTCGCGCTCGGCGCTGTCGATACTGAAGCCGCCTTCACCGGTCGACTCCCACTTGAAGGCCTCGTTGGTGCCCGCGGCACGGCTGATGACTTCGACGCGATCGGCGACCAGGAACGAGCTGTAAAAGCCGACGCCGAATTGGCCGATCAACTGCGGCAGGTCTTTCGACTCAGGACTCTTGCCGTCGAGCTTCTTCAAGAACTCGCGCGAGCCGGACCAGGCGATGGTGCCTAGGCTCTGCTTGAGCTCGTCGTGATTCATGCCGATGCCGTTGTCCCAAATCGTCAGCGTGTTTGCCTCTTTGTTGGGGATGAGGCGGACTTTTAGCGGCTCGTCCGAGCTCCACAGCGTGGGGTTTTGCAGCGCCGAAAAGCGGCGCTTGTCGAGCGCGTCGCTCGAGTTCGAGATGAGCTCACGTAGAAAGATCTCTTTGTTGCTGTACAGCGAGTGGATGACCAGGCGAAGGACCTGGCTGACTTCAGCCTGGAAGGAATGATTCTCGGCGCTCATGGAAAGGTTCCTGGGCGCTAGCTATACACTCGTTGCGAAGTGTCAAGGGGCCGGCTCGGAAACAAGGCTGCGTAGGGACCGGGGGGGCAGCCACGTCGGTAGGTGTGAAGAGGCTGGAAAGGCCTTCAGGAAGAAAGTCCCCATGAACACCATCAAGCGTTTTTCGATTGCCACTCTGTTCGCCGCTGCTGCCTTCGGCACGTCCGCCTGGGCCCTCGCCGCCGACGCACCGGCCAAGCAATGCGACGGCCATGGCCACAAGGGCGAAGGCAAGGGCGCTCATTTCAAGAAGGCCGACAAGAATAGCGACGGCTTCTTGACCAAGGACGAGGTCGGTGAGCGCCGCTGGGAGCACATCAAGGTGGCCGACGCCAACAACGACTCGAAGATCAGCCAGGCCGAGATGCAGCAAGCACACAAGGACGGCAAGCTCGGCCGCGGCCACGGCAAGGGCCCCAAAGCCTGAGCGAACGGCGTGCTTTACTGATCGCTAGGCACGAGGTCGAGCGGATTCGACGGAGCGCCACTGTGGAGCGCTCCGTCGCCGACCCAGAAGAAGAAATGATTGGCCGGCGCGTCGCCGAGCAGCGCGTCCACCTCGAGCACGGCGCCCGGCTCCGTTTGGACGGTGAAACCGTCGAAGTCTTTTTCGGTGATGGCGACTAGACGAAGGCTGGCGGAGTCGAAGGTGATCGAGTCATCTTGCGGCTCCAAGTCGATGGGCGCGGCGCCTTTGATTCCGGCGGCGTCCAGCGGCGTCGCGATGATGTCCCAGACGCAGTCGCCGTGCTTGGTGTCGCAGGCCGTGGTGACGCGATAAGTGCCGCCCGACTGGTATTCGATGAAGACGCCGGCCCCCCCATCGGGGTCGGCCTCGATCGTTGCATCGACGTCGATCGTCGCTTGCTCGATGACGGTGCTGGGCGGAGGCGTGGACGAGCTGCCGTCGTCGAAATGACCGTCGTGGTGGTGGTCGCCATAGCCACACGCGACCACGAGCGGGAGCACCAGACAGGCGGAAAGCAAACGCGAGTTACTGAACGGCGACATGCGAAGGTACTTCGTTGGAAGCGAGCGCGCTGCGCTCAGCGCCTGCGGGAGCCACCACCGCCACGCGGCGCGAAACTACGCGACGAAGGCGCGAAACTGCGCGACGAAGGCGCGAAACTGCGCGGCGCCTCGGACGGGCGCACGCGCGGCGCGGGCGTATACGTTCGCGGCTCGACCCGCACGCGATCCATACTGCTACGCGTCGGCGGGGTGAAGGTGGGGCGCGGGTTGGTCCGGAACGAGTCGTTCGGCCCGTAGCTGCGCGGACTGGGGCTCGGGCTGCGTGGCGCGGCGCTGCGCGTGCGTGCTTCGGGCGTTGGCACGAAACGCTGGCGGCTCAAGTCGTTGCGGGTGCCCACGTCGCGCGTGCCCACGTCGCCCGAGCGGTACACGCGCGCGGAGGGAGCCGGCGTCGCGTAGCGCGCGGCGTTGGCGGGCATTGACGTGCGCGTTGACGGCATGGCCTGAGCGGGCACGCGCGCGGCTGCCATTTGGGGGCCACGAGGCACGCCCGTGGGCACAGCCGCCGTGCGCGCCCCAGGACCAGCGCCGCCAATACGCGGGCGCGCCGGTGCGTGGTACGGCGTCGGGTACACTCGCGAGTTTCTCGCGATGTCGTGCACGAGGTAGCGGTCGTGCACGATGTGATAGTGCACGCGATAATCGAAGACGTAGGCACTGGGGCAAAACACGTACGGCAAGGGCGGCGACCACCAAATGCTGTACGCATAGCCGTTGTACCAACCCCAGCTGGGCGGCATGGGCGCCCAACCCACGTAGGCGTAGCCGGCGCTTGGCACGCGCCACACCACCCAGGCGTTGGCGTAGGTGCGACCCGGAACCCAGGCCCAACCGTGGCCGGGGATCCAAACCCAGCGGCCGTAGTGAAACACGGCCCAACCGAACGGGTAGTCGCTCACCCAAATCCAGTCGTCGTCCGCCGTTAGGGCCCAGTGACCGCGCGACACATAAGGCGCGAAGTCTTCGCCGACGACCTCCCGATGAGGGACCCAGACGGTACCGTAGCGATCATCGGTAACCCACGCGCCATACGGGTCGAGCGCGGGCTTGAAGGTGGTGAGCGCGCTCGGGTCCGTGTCCGACACGGAAGGGGCTTGAGTCGCCTCGGCAGGTGGGGCGGGCGCCGTGGGAGTGGGGGCCGGCTCCGTGGAGTAAGGGTCTTGAGCGGGCTCGGTCGTGGGGCTATCGAACCAGCCGCCATCTTCCGCGCTTTGGGCGAGGGCGGTGCGCGCGGGCAAGCTAGAGCCAGCAAGCGCAGCAGCCAGCACCCAGACGTGCAGCCAGCGCGCCCGGAGTGACCCTGAAAGAGTACGGCACCCAGTCACGGGCAAAAGCATGGAACGGGTGTGCCGGGCAGGCAAGGGAGGGTGAGCCATGACGGAATGGCGGAGGCCCCTGGTGGGCAGATGCCGCTGCTCTGTTGGACGAACCAAGGCCTCATCGGCTTCAGCGCCGGACGGGTTGCGTGGATTGTGAGTGGGTCGAAAACCGCCCTACACTGAAGCCATGTTGGATTTCGAGCTCGCACGAGCGCGCATCCTCGAACAAGCACAACCATTGAGCAGCGAGCTTGTTCCCGTGGCGGAGGCCGACGGGCGCGTCTTGAGCGAAGACCTGGTTTCGGACGTGGACTTACCGCCCTTCGACTACAGCGCCATGGATGGCTACGCAGTGTCGAGCGCCGACTTTGGCGGCGCCGGCCCGTGGCAGCTCGAAATTTCTGCCGAGCAACGCGCGGGCGCGCAGCCCGAAAAGCTGACCGCCGGTACGGCTGCGCGTATCTTTACGGGTGCCGCGTTGCTGGACGGCGCCGACACCGTGGTGATGCAAGAAGATACGACCCGTGAGTCGAATCGCGTCGCCTTTCACAGCGCGCCAAGGCCGGGAGCCAACATCCGGCGCCGCGGGGAAGATTTGGCGCGCGGCGACGTAGCACTGCCTCACGGCACGCGCCTCAACGCCTTTCGCCTCGGGTTGGCGGCTGCGCTCGACCGCGCCCAGGTGCGCGTGGTGCGGCGCCCGCGCGTCGCGCTGCTCTGCACCGGCGACGAGCTGCGCGACGCCGGCAGCGACGCGCGGCCCGGCTCGATTCCCGATTCGAACGGCCCGAGCCTCGCGGCGTTGGCGCGACGTACCGGCGCCGAAGTCGTGCGCCTGCCGCGCATCGCCGATGAGCTCGAGGCGACGCGCCAGGCGCTGCGCGCGGCGCTGGCCGAGCACGACGTGCTGCTTACGGTGGGCGGCGTGAGCGTGGGCGATCACGACGTCGTCAAGCAAGCGCTCGAAGCCGAAGGCGTCGTTTTGGATTTTTGGAAGGTGAAGATCAAGCCCGGCAAGCCCCTGGCGTTCGGGCGCCGCGGTACGGCTTGGGTGCTGGGCTTGCCAGGCAACCCGGTATCGGCGCAGCTCACGCTCGGCCTGTTCGGGTTGCCGCTACTGCGAGCGCTGCAAGGCGACGCCTCGCCGTATCCGAAGCCGATCCGTGTTCGGCTCGCGCAAGGCATCGCGCAAAAGCCGGGCCGGCTCGGCTTCTACCGCGCACGGCTCGACGGCGACGTCGCGCACATTCACAAGAACCAGGCTTCGGGCGCGCCGACCAGCATGGCGCACGCCGATGCGCTGGTGATGGTGCCGGCGGACTCGGAAGGGTTGGCAGCAGGCGCCGACGCACCGGCGCTCAGGCTCGACGAGCTGTGACGCTCGCCGCCCGCGGTTCGCTCGTCGGCATTTTCGTCGGCGGGCGCGGTGAGCGCATGGGCGGGGTCGCCAAGGGGCTGCTGACGACCCGCAGCGACGACGGCCGTGACGTCACGTTGATCGAGCGGGCGCTGAACGAGCTTGGCGCCGCGGCACCGGGCGTGCCCGTGGTGCTGGTCGGCGGCGCCGAGCCCTACGCGCACGTGGGCCTGCCTCAGCTCGAGGACGAGCCGAACGGTATCGGGCCGCTCGGCGGGCTGCAGGCACTGCTGCTCGAAGGAGCGCGGCGCGATCTTTCACACGTGCTGGCGCTCGCGTGTGACTTGCCCTTCATTCGCCGCGACATCTTACGTCGGCTGCTCGACGAGCAGCCGCAAGCGGGCGCGCTGTTCGTTCGCACGGAGGGCGTGCCCAATCCGCTGATCGCTCGTTACGCGGTGGGCGAGGCGCTGGTGGCCGTCGGCGCGGTGCTGGCGTCTCCGCGGCGCTCGGTGCGAGCGGTGCTCGAGCGCCCGGAGCTGTTGGCTCAACCGCTCGAGCTCAGCGGAGTAGACGAGCGAGCGCTGCGAGATTGGGACACGCCCGAAGACATGAGCCGCTGAGCTATGCGAGCTCCGTCTACTGATCCTGGTGGTGGTGCTCGTCGTGCCCGTGACCGTCACCACAGCGCGCGTCTTCCCAGCCCACCCAATAGGGGCCGTCCGGGCCATGCTCGCGCTTCCAGATCGGGACGCGGTGCTTGATGCGATCGATCAGCGCGCGGCATGCCGCGAATGCCTCGCCGCGATGCACGGCGCCTGCCGCGCATACCACCGCCAAGTCGCCGACCGCGAGCGCTCCGATACGGTGCAGCGCGGCCAGGCGCACGCCCGGGATCTCGCGCGTGATTTCTTCGGCGATGCGCTGCATCTCTTTTTCGGCCATCGAAACATAGGCGTGGTACTCGAGGCGCGTCACGCTGCGGCCGTCGTTGTGGTTACGAACGGCGCCCAGAAAAAGATCGATACCGCCTACTTCTGGCGATGAAACCGCCGCCACCGCTTCTGCCACCATGAGCGGCGTATCGAGCACGCGAAACAGGCTCATCGCGTGTAGTCTCCGCTGCGGCCGCCGGATTTTCGGGTGAGCCGCGTGGGCCCGATCTCCATGCTGCGATCGAAGGCCTTGAGCATGTCGTAAACGGTGAGCGCAGCCACCGACGCGGCCGTGAGCGCCTCCATCTCGACGCCGGTGCGATCGAAGCACTCGACCACCACCGCCACGTTGATGGCGCGCGCCGTAGCATCCAGCGAAAGCTGCACGTCTACCTTGGTGAGCGAGAGCGGATGGCACAGCGGTATCAGGTCCGACGTGCGCTTGGCGGCCATGACGGCGGCGACACGTGCGGTGCCGAGCACGTCGCCCTTGGGCGCGTCGGCGCGGCTGGCGCGCTCGAAGGCGTCGGCATTCATGCTGACGCGGCTCTCGGCCTCGGCGCGCCGGCGCGTCGGCTCCTTGCCGCCGACCGCGACCATGCGCACGCCGCCCTCCGGCGCGACATGACTCGAGAACGCGCTCTGGCCGATGATCTCGGCATATGCCTGCTCGAGCCGCGCGCTGTTTTTAGCGCGCGCCACCTTGGCCAGCGCGTAGCGCTCGAGCGGGCTGAGCGCGGACCAGCTGGCGGGCGGGATGGGCCGTTGCGGACCGAAGGCAGCGACCACGTCGTCTTCCGGCGCGATCGGCGACGGATCGGGCAGCGCCGGCACGACGAGCGCGGGTGGCAAGCCGGCCGCGACGAGCCCGACGACGCGCGCTACGTCCACGCTCTCTGTCTCGCCCAGCTCGGTCAGGCGCCGGCGCTCCGCGACGGGCAATGAACGAAACCCTTCCAGCGACAGCTTGCGCCCGGCCAAGTCGAGCGCACGACGCGCGGCCAGTGGCAACAAGTCGAACGAGTCGTCCACGCCGTCGAACCGAAAGAGCTTCACGCCGGGAGTATAGATCACTCCGCGAAAGGATCGCTCTTGCGGATCTGAACGGCGCAGTACTTGTAGCTGGGTTGGCGCGAATACGGGTCGAACGCCGCGAAAGTCAGCTGATTCGTCTCCGCGTAGTGCATGGGCACGAACACCTGGCCCGGCTGCACCACGTGCGTCACGTGCACGCGCGCCCGCATCTTGCCGCGCCGCGACTCGACGATCGCGTAGTCGCTGGGCGAGAGCCCATAGCGCCGAGCGTCTTCGGGGTTTACCTCGACGTATGCTTCCTCCGGATACAGCTTGCGCAGCACCGACGACTTGCTGGTGCGAGTCTGCGTGTGCCACTGGCTCGAGGTGCCGCGTCCGGACAGCAGGATCAGCGGGTAACGCTCGTCGGTCGGCTCGGGTAACTGGCGGGGCGCCTCGAACAGCAGCTTGGCGCGGCCATCGGCGTGAAAGAACTTGCCGTCTTCGAACAGGCGGCGTTCGGATTGCACGGCCACGTCTTGCCCTTCGGGCAACGGCCACTGAATGCCGCGCCGGTCATCGAGCATGGCGTAGTCGCGAATGCCGGTAATGTCGCAGGGCTGGCCCCGCGACACACGCTTGAGCAGCTGAAATGTCGCCTCCGGGCTCTCGAAGTGGCGCAGCATGTCTCCACAGCCCCAGGCGTCAGCAATCAGCTTGAAGATGTAGAAGTCGGCGAGGGCCTCACCGGGCGCGCGCGACACCTTCTTGAGCAGGCCGATGCGACGCTCCGAATTGACGAAGGTTCCCTCTTTTTCGCCCCAGCCCGCGGCCGGCAAGACCAGGTGCGCGGCGCGCGCGGTCTCGGTGGTCGTGTACATGTCTTGCACGACCAAGAATTCCAGGCGGCTCAGCACCTCTTGCACGTCACTCTGGTTGATCCAGGAGTGTGCGGTGTTGGTGGCGACGATCCAAAGGCCCTTGATCTTGCCACGCAGCACGCCTTCCAGGATCTGATCGTAGGCCAGGCTGCCTTGGCGCGGAATCTTCTCCGCGTCGATGCCGAGCGCGTTCGCGACCTTGGCGCGGTGCTCGGCGTTGGCGAAGTCGTGACCACCCACCAGGTTGGTGGTGTTGCTGAAGAGCCTCGAGCCCATGGCATTGCATTGCCCGGTGATCGAGTTGGCGCCGGTACCGGGCCGGCCGATGTTGCCGGTAATGAGCGCAATGTTGATGATGGCCTGCGCGACGCGGACGCCCTCGTGGCTCTGGTTCACGCCCATCGTCCACCAGAACGACACGCGCTGGCCGCGACCGATCGTCTCCACCAGCTTCTCGATGCTCTCGGCAGAGAGGCCGCTATCCATGGCCACGTCAGCCAGGTTGAAGCCGGCCACGTGAGCCGCAAACTCTTCGAAGCCGCTGACGTGAGCGTCGACGAACTCGCGCTTCACGTAGCCTCGCTCTATCAGCAGGTTGGCGATACCGTAAAAGAGCCGCAGGTCCGACTTGGGGCGCAGCGGTAAGTGCTGCGTCGCCGCCATGGCCGTCTCGGTCTTGCGCGGATCGATGACGATGACTTCGGGTTTGTGCGGGTTCTTACAGACCCGCTCCCACATGATCGGGTGCGCGATGCACGGGTTCGCACCGACGAACACCAGCACGTCCGACAGCTCGAAATCAGCGTAGGTGTAGGGTGGCGCGTCGAAGCCGAAGGCCTGCTTGTACGCGACCACCGCGGTGGCCATGCACTGCCGCGTGTTACCGTCGCCGTGCAGCATGCCCATGCCAAATTTGGCGAGCGCGCCGAGCAGCGCCATCTCTTCGCTCGGAATCTGACCGGTGCTGATGAACGCGACGCTGGCTTCGCCGTGGCGCTGCTGAATGGCCTTGAATCGCGAGCAAAAGGTCTCGAGCGCCGTTTGCCAGCGCACCTCTTCGAGCACGCCGCGCGCGTTGCGGAGTAATGGCTTGGTCGCGCGATCTTTGGCGTAGAGCGGTGTGAGCGCTTCCCAACCTTTGGGGCAAGCTGCGCCCTTGTTGACCGAGTAGTCGCGCGCTGGCGACAGGTTCACGGCCTGGCCGTCTTTGAGGTGCACCTCGAGCCCACAGCCCGTGGAGCAGAAGCCGCACACCGCGGTGGTGGTGGCGTCAGGCGTCAGGCGCGACGGCACCTGGCCCAGACCAAAACCACCTGGATTGCGCACCAGCTCTTGCGTGAGCTTGCCGGTGCGTTGAAAGAGCAGCTCCGAAACCAACGCCGGTGCCTTGAGCTTCGAGCTCATCGTCGTCGCGTCCTATGCCACCGCGCCCGGCATCTTGGGAGCCGACAGCGCCTTGAAGAACAGCATGCGTTCGAGGAGCTCGCCCACCAGCAGCGTGGCGAAGCTCGAGGCCAAGAATACCAATTGACCCAAGTGACTGAGGTTCTGCATCGAGCCGATGAAGAGCAGCGGCAAAAGCACGCCTCCCAGCCCGCCAGCCGCCAGGCGCGCTGCGAACTGCTTGAGCAGCTGGCCACGTAGCAGCATCGCCGTGCGCCTCAGCTCGCCGAGCTTGCGATCGTACAGGTGCAGCAGCACCGTCGCCTCGCCCAGCAGCTTGAAGGCGCTGCTCGCGATCAAGAGCCAGGCCAAGATACGTAGCGTTGCCTGCACGTGCACGCTGGTGCCTAGCCAGAGCGCCGCTGCGCCGTACGTCAGCGCCGTCGTCGCGGTGCCGAGCACCGCCGCAGTGAGGAAGAACTTGAAGGTGGTGCGACCACCGCCCCACCACTCGCGCTGCGTGACCTTGTACAGCATGACCGAACACGCCACAGCCGCCACGCCGACGCCAGAAACCGATGCGCCCAGGATGGTCGCGGCCTTTTCGAACGTAGCCGTGGGCAACGGCGACAGGTGGAGCAGCGCCAGCAGCGGCGCCTGAAACTGCAGAGCCGCGTAGGCAACCGCCAACTTGGCGAACAGCGCGAAGCCGAGCGCCTCGCGGCTGAGCCACGACGTACGCAAACCGATGAGAGCTCGGAACGCCAGGTGAGGCCGGCCGAGGTGTAAGGTGCTGGCCCCGATGGCCAGGAGACCCAGCCCGAGCGCCACCAGCGAGTGATACGTGCGCAGGTCGCCGAGCGAGCCGCTCCAGCCTGTTTGGTGCAGGCCGAAGTCGATCCAGAACGCGCCCGCCGACAGCTGCGTGAGCACGAGCATGATCACGAGCGGCAGGTGCTGGTGCCCGGCACGCACGGCGTAAAAATCGCCGGGCAGCAGGTTCTTCGGCATCACCTTGCGCGTTTTGTACTGCGTCGACGGAACGGTGATACCCGACGACGGCGTGCCCGGGAGGAGACCCTCCGTCTGCGCTTGCTCGAGCAACTGCTGCGTCTCGACGATGCGGATCGAAATGGCTTCGTTGGGGCAAGCTTGCACACAAGCCGGCGCCTCGCCCTCGGCCAGGCGCTCGCTGCACATGTCGCACTTACGCACGATGCCGCGGCGTTTGCTGAACTGCGGCACCTCGTACGGGCACCTCAGCGTGCAGTATTGGCAACCGATGCACTGGTCGTCCAGGTGCCGCACGATGCCGGTCACCGGATCCTTTTCGTAGGCCTTGACCGGGCAACCCTTCATGCACGCCGGATCGACGCAATGATGGCAAGCCGTCGTGACCGTCTGCTGCACGGGCTCGTTCGACGTGCCGCCGTGAAGCAGACCGACGCTGCGCCAGGTCTCCGCCTCGTCGTCGTCGAGCCCGTTGAGGCGGTGGCAGGCTGTGACGCAAGCCTTGCAGCCCGTGCAGGCGTCCAAATCCACTTGAAACGCGTATTGCTGGCCTTTTCCGGGTTTTGACAGCGGAATCAGGTCTTTGAAGAGGCGCTCGCCCGGCGGCAGCTCGTCGGCATCGTGGCGACGAGCAAAGCGTTCGACCGCCGTGAGATCTTGCTGGAGATCCAGAAACTGGTTCACCAGCGGCAAGCGCACGCGAGGCGCTCGCCGCTCTTGGGTTTCCAGGAGAGCTGCCGCTTGCACGGTCATTCGGCGGCCACAGCCTCCGTGGCGGCTGCGGGTGCGATAGCCTCGGTCCGACCGAAGCGCACCGTCGCCGCCAGCGCAGCCGCCGCCATCACGGCGCCGCCGAGCCAGAGCAGCCCCGTCTGCGTATTGGCGGTGTTGCCGCGGAACAGCAAGCCCGCAAGTACCGCACCGGCGTTGCCGCCGGCGCCCACGATGCCGGCCACGGCGCCCACGCCGTTCGGCATGATGAACGGCACCACCGAGTAAGTGGCGCCGGCCGCGAGGTGCACGAACAGGCCGAACGCCACCAGCGTGATCGCGGCCGGCACGACCGCGTTCATGCGCGAGAAGGCGATCAGGCCGATGCCCTCGGCCAAGAGCATGGCCGTCAGGAAGCGGCCGCGGCCGTCGAGACCGAAGCGGCGCCCCGCGCGGTCGCCCAGATACCCACCGAGCGACCGCGCGAAGATGGCCAGCACACCAAAGCTGCCCGCGAGCATTCCGGCCGCTTTCAGCCCCAACTGAAAGCGGTCGTGAAAGTAGCTGGCGGCGATGTTGTGGATGGTGAGCTCCACACCAAAGCACGCCCCGTAGCCCACGAACAACGCCCACACCCGCGCATCGCGCGCTGCCTCCAGCAGAGACCCCTTGGACTTCCCCGTATTCGCCTTCGCGTCCTTGCTCTCCGGCGAGTCTTGCGTGAAACGCAGGTAGAGCACGCTCATGACGAGCATCAACGCACCCGGCACGATCATGGCGTAGCGCCAGGCGTCGCCCTGCGCGATGCCCAGGGCCACGAAGCCCAGCACCACCAGCGGCATCACCATTTGCGTGACACCACCGCCGAGGTTGCCCCAGCCGGCGGTCGTGGCGTTGGCGGTGCCGACGACGTTCGGCGCGAACATGGCCGACGTGTGATACTGCGTGATCACGAACGACGCGCCGACGAGGCCGATCAGCACTCGGCAGATCAAGAAGCTCGTGTAGCCGTGCACCAGGCCGACACCCATGATCGGCAGCGCGCCCAACGCCAGCAGACCGGCGTACACCCGGCGCGGACCGAACTTGTCACACAAGTAACCGACGATGAGGCGGGCGAAGATGGTGCCCGCCACCGATGCGATCACGCTGTTGGCCACCTGGGCCGGAGTCAGGTGCAGGTCGGCGCGCACCAACGGCATCAGCGGCGCGAGGCCAAACCAGCCAAAAAAGCACAGAAAGAAGGCGACCCACGTCATGTGGAAGGCGCGCATCTGCGGCGTTCCGAAACTAAAGAGTCGGATCTTGTCAGCTTTCATTTTGGACCCCGAAAAACTCGTTGTGAGAAACCCAATCACTCGGCGGCAGAGGCAGCATCTTCGTGCAAGTCGCAACGAGTCTTGATCGGCATCAGCTTCTCGATCTCGGCCTCGTTCGGTAGCTCGAGGTAAACGGCGTCCCCTTCGATCTTCACCGGGAACGTACGCACCTTGAGGTTGTCACCGCTCAAGCACTCGCCAGTCTTGAGCGAGAACGTCTTTTTGTGTTGCGGACACGCCACCTTGGGCTGCCCTGCCTGATCCCCGATCAGGCCGCGCGCCAGCACCATGTCTTGCATGTGCGGGCACTGGTTCTGGCAGGCGTACCACTCGCCGCGCGAGGCGAAGTTGTAGAGCGCGATCTGCGCCGGACCGTACTTGATGGCAATGCCGCCCTCAGCCGGCACGTCGAACGTATTCGCGACCTTCACCCATTGGGTGGTGATCAGCGGCAAGTGACGGCGGTCGCGCACCGCGGGAGCGACGGGCGCTTTGTCCCAATCGCGCGGGCGGCGCTGACCGCGCTCGTCGATCAGCTCGACGGTGTCGTCGGTGTCGTTGGTATTGGCAAAATGCCGGAATTTGGCGCGACGCGCCGGGTCTTTGATGGTCTCGGCCCACTCGCATTTGTAGGTGTCGACCAGGTACTGCATGTCACGCTCGAGCTCTTCACAGATGCCCAGCTTGTCGTCGATGATGACCTCGCGCAGCTGCTGGATGCCGCCGTCCATCTTCTCGAGCCAGGTCGAGGTGCGGGTGAGGCGATCTGCGGTGCGGATGTAGAACATCAAGAAGCGGTCGACGTATTTGATCGCCTGCTCTTCGGTCAGGTCGGAAGCGAACAGGTCGGCGTGGCGCGGCTTGATACCGCCGTTGCCACACACGTACAGGTTCCAGCCCTTCTCCGTAGCGATCAGGCCAAAGTCTTTGCTCTGCGCTTCGGCGCACTCACGGGTGCAGCCGCTGACCGCGCTCTTGATCTTGTGCGGCGCACGGATGCCCTTGTAGCGCTCCTCCACGCGGATCGCGAAGCTGACCGAGTCTTGCACGCCGAAGCGGCACCAGCTGCTGCCGACACAGCTCTTTACCGTGCGCAGCGCCTTGCCGTAGGCGTGGCCGCTCTCGAAGCCGGCCTTCACGAGCTCGTCCCAGATCTCCGGCAATTGCTCGACGCGCGCGCCGAATAGGTCGATGCGCTGGCCGCCGGTGATCTTGGTGTACAGGTTGTACTTCTTCGCGACTTGCCCGATGACGATCAGCTTCTCGGGCGTTATTTCGCCGCCGGGAATGCGCGGCACCACTGAGTACAGGCCGGTGCGCTGCAGGTTGGCCAGGTACCGGTCGTTGCTGTCTTGCAGCGTATCGTGCTGCAAGATCATGTCGTTGTGCACGCTGGCCAAGATCGAGGCCACCGCCGGCTTGCAGATTTCGCAGCCGTGCCCGGTGCCGTGCGTCTCGAGCAGCTCCTTGAAGGAGCGCTGCTTCTTGACGCGCACGATTTGATACAGCTCCTGACGGCTGTACGCGAAGTGCTCGCAGAGCTCCTTCTTGACGGTCTTGCCCATCGCGGCAAGCTCGGCGTTGACGACGTCCGTCACGAGCGCCATGCAGCCGCCGCAGCCGGTGCCGGCCTTTGTGCACTTCTTCACGTCCGCGATGTTGATGACGCCCGAGCGCACCGCCTTGCAAACGTCGCCCTTGCTCACGTTGTTGCACGAGCAAATCTGCGCCGTGTCCGAGAGCGTGAGCTTGGTCTTGCCTTCGCGCGCGCCGAACAGCAAGTCTTCGGGCGAGGCCGGCAGCGCTTCGCCGCTGCGCATCAGCTGCGTCAGCGAGGCGTACTCGGCCGCGTCGCCCACCAGCACACCGCCGATCAGCTTCGTGCGGTCCGCGCTGACGACCAGCTTCTTGTAGACGCCCTTGACCATGTCCTCGTAAGAGATGGTCTTCTCGCCGTTTTGGTCGGCGAAGGGGTCGCCGAAGCTGGCGACGTCGGTGCCGAGCAGCTTGAGCTTGGCGGATTGGTCCGTAGCCGTGAACCTGGCTTCCGTACCGGTGAGGGTGCGCGCGCAAACCTCCGCCATTTGGTAACCAGGAGCGACCAGGCCGTAGAGCGTGCCCTGGTGCAGGGCACATTCGCCGATAGCGAAGATGTCCTGATCGCTGGTGCGCAGGTTGTCGTCGACCAGGATGCCACCGCGCTCGCCCAGCGCGAGACCGGCTTCGCGCGCCAGCTCGTCGCGCGGACGAATACCGGCCGAGATCACGATCAAGTCGCAGTCGAGCGTCTCGCCGTCTTTGAAGGAGAGACCCTCGGCGCGGTCACCGCCCAGGATGTTCGTGGCGGAGCGCGAAGTGTGCACCTTCACGCCCAGCGCTTCGACCGTCTTGGCCAGGAGCCGGCCACCGGCGGCGTCGAGCTGGCGCGGCATCAAGCGCGGCGCAAACTCGATCACGTGCGTCTCGAGACCGAGGTCGTGCACGGCCTTGGCGGCTTCCAAGCCGAGCAAGCCGCCACCGAGCACGGCGCCAACCTTGGCCGTCTTGGCGTACTCGCGGATCGCGACCAGGTCTTCGATCGTGCGGTAGACGAACACGCCCTGCTTCTGCACGCCCGGGATCGGCGGCACGAACGGCGCGGAGCCGGACGCGATCACGACGTTGTCGAAGCGCACCCACTCGCCGCTCGACGAGAGCACCGCGCGACGGCCGCGATCGATGCGCACCGCGCGCTCGTTCAAGAGCAGGCGGATCTTGCGCTCTTTGTACCAGTTGGCGTCGGCCAGCAAGAGCTCGTCCGCGCTCTCTTTCTCGAAGAAGCTGGTGAGCTTCACGCGATCGTAAGCGGGGCGCGGCTCTTCGCAGAACACGCTCACGTCGAAGCTGTCGCCGCCGTCGTACTCGCTGAGCAGCTCGCACAGCTTGTAGCTGACCATGCCGTTACCGATCACGACCAGGCTCTTGCGACGTCCTTTGGTGGTCTTAACGCCCGACATACCTTCTCCTGATTTCGTCGTCCCAGCTCCGAACACACTCTGAAAGTCGATACCGCGTGGGCGCAGCAAGCTCGCGCGCTCGATCACGCTGCCGGGCGGCACGCCGCGCTCGCTCAGGCTGCGCGCGACGGCTTGACCCAATGCCACGGGGTTGCTGCGGCGCAGCGCGTGCGCCAGCTCCGCGCGCTGCGAGGGCGCCGCGGAGTCGAACAGGCTGTCGATCTCGCGCGACGAGCCGAACGCGATGTTGTCGAAGTCGCGGCCCAAGATACGCGCCAGCAGCGAGCGCGGGCGGCTGTCCGGAGCGTCGTCGCCGCCGAGCACACGCACGTTGGCGCCACGCGCCTGCGCGGCCGCAACCAGGCGCGGATCGCACGAAAGCGCGGCGACCCCGAGCGTTCGGCCGGAAAATGAAGCGGCGGACAAGGCTTCGAGCAGCGAGGGGCCACCCGGCTCGTCACCGACGATGGCGGGGCGCAGCCCAATCTCCGCCAGAGCCGCGCGCGTCTTCACTCCCGCGGCGGCGACGCGCGCTCGAGAGAGAGCCCGCAGCACGTCGTCTTCACGGCCGCGCTGGTGCGCGAACTCGACCAGCACGCGCACACCCTGGCCCGTCAAGAACAGGATGTCGTCGAACGCCCCTTCCATCAGCTCCGAGATCCACGATTCGAGTGAACGGGTCGAGCCGGAGGCGGCCAGCTCGAAGCGCTGCACGTCGGCCCCGAGGTCGCGCAGCAAGCGCGCTACGCTGTCGAGGTCCGACGGACCAAACAAAAGAATACGCCGTTCGGCGAGCAGTCGATCACCACTCATCGCTAACCTTAGCGAGTCACTCGAGACTCGGTTTTGCGTCGCCTTCTGCTCTGCAGCGTTACGCTCGGAGCGCGAAGTCGACTCTTCGAGTAATGACGTTTCGCACCGTTTCGGTCAACGTCGATTCACCCTCAGGAATGATGAATTTTGCAGCAAGATCGCGCTCCGATCGCGTTCCGAAACGCACGCGAAAAGTCCTGAAACGCGTTCGAAACTCGGATCAGAATCGGAATGATCACGAAACAATCCAGCTACAGTCGGCGACCACCTTCAGGGCGTGCTACGCCGAGAGGCGGAACCGGTGACGACGCTCCCCACTCCGCTCCTCGACACCCTTGGCCGGCCGCTCGGCGACCTGCGGGTGAGCGTCACGGATCGCTGCAACTTCCGCTGCCGCTACTGCATGCCGCGGGAACGCTTCGATAAAGACCATGCCTTCTTGCCACGGGCAGAGCTCTTAACATTCGAGGAGATCGCGCGGCTGGCGGGCCTGATGACGGGCAGCTTGCGCAAGGTGAGACTTACGGGCGGCGAGCCGCTGCTCCGCAAAGGCCTGCCGGAGCTGGTGCAACTGCTGAAGCAGCAAACGCGGCTGCCGCTCGCGCTCACCACCAACGGAGTGCTGCTCCCGCAACAAGTCGAGCGCCTCGCGAACGCGGGGCTCGATCGCCTCACCGTTAGCCTCGACGCGCTGGCGCCCGAGATCTTCGCCGCCGTCACCGACGCCGACTACACCGCGCATGACGTGCTCGCGGGACTCGAAGCCGCCGAGCGCGCCGGCTTCACGCGCATCAAGGTGAATTGCGTGGTGCGGCGTGGCCTCAACGAAAGCGAAATCCTTCCACTCGCGCGCCGCTTTCACGGCACCGGCCACGTGCTGCGCTTCATCGAATACATGGACGTCGGCTCGACCAACGGTTGGCGCTCCGATCAGGTGCTCAGCGCCGTCGAAATCATCGAACGCATCGATCGCGAGCTCCCCCTCGAGCCGCTCGAACGCGCCCGCCCCAGCGACGTCGCCTCTCGTTACCGTTACCGCGACGGTGGTGGCGAAATCGGCGTGATCGCCAGCGTCACCCAGCCCTTCTGCAGCAACTGCTCCCGCCTCCGCCTCTCCGCCGACGGAAAACTCTACACCTGCCTCTTCGCCATCAACGGTACCGACCTCCGCGCCCCCCTCCGCAGCGGCGCCAGCGACGCCGAGCTCCGCCAAATCATCCAAAACGTCTGGCAAAGCCGCACCGATCGCTACTCGGAACAACGCTCGCAACTGGTGATGCCCAAGCGCAGGCTCGAGATGTCGTACATCGGCGGCTAGCGTCGAATCCGACGCGCCCGCTCACACGCGTGCGCCCGCTCGCGCCCGCTCGCGCCCGCTCGCGCTCGCATAGTGAGCCCCCTCTCGAAGCGTCGAACAATTGTAATCTAGCTTACAATTGTCTCATCATTGATCACTACCTAGCAGGAACTTTCGCGCGATCTGAAAACCCTCTGTCACCGATAGGAGTTTCTCGAGCCCACCGCAGATGGTTTTCCAGCCGGGTTCTCCGTTCCATTTGATGTGTCCGCCGAGCGCGGCGATGGCGAGCAGGATGTCGCGGTTGGTGGGGTTTGGTGGAAGTTTCGTTCTTCCCTTTTCGCGCAGGACG
>DASZTA010000037.1:0-107216 GCA_035548415.1 Polyangiaceae bacterium | reverse complement strand
TCACCGCCGCCCGCTCTACACGCCGCAGCAAGAAAACCGCGTCCTGATGCCCACCGTCACCGGTGAATTTCACCGCTCTCAGGCGCGATCTTCACCGGTGAACTTCACCGAATATCCGCGCTTTCTCAGGCCCGCCAACACATGTCGCCGCCTGCATCCCCCACAGCACCCCGTTTCTCGTTCGCGCGCATCCAGATCAAGAACTACCGAAACTTTCGGGAGGTTGACTGCAAGCTCGGCTCTCACGTCGTGCTCTTCGGCGAGAACGCGGCGGGCAAGTCCAATTTGCTACGCGCGCTTCGGCTGGTGCTCGACCCAGACTTGCCTGATTCCGAGCGACGCCTTGAAACCGAGGACTTCTGGTCGGGCGGAACAGCGTTCGCCGGAACGGAGGTCGTCATCTCCGTAGACTTCGTGGGATTCGAAGGGGACGACTCGCTCCTGGCCCTGCTGGGCGATCACGTCTTGCCCACGTCGCCCAAGACGACGCCGACGGCTCGCCTCACTTATCGCTACGCTCCAAAGGATACAATCCCGGCGGAGAAGCGAGCGACCGCCAAGAAGGAAGACTACGACTTCGCCATCTACGGACGCGATGATCCATCGGATGAAGTTGATCGGCAGCTCCGGCGGCACATCGTGCTCCGTGTGCTCGGAGCCCTTCGTGATGCCGAGGGGGACTTGCGCATGTGGCGGCGATCGCCGTTGCGCCCCTTGATCGAGTTCGTTGAGAAGCACGTGGACGCGACGAAACTGCACCAGGTGGCCAAGGACATCGACACCGCGACGAATGCCCTCGTCGCGGACCACGCGCTCACGGTGCTGAAGGAAGAAGTTACGGGCCGTCTGGAAAAGATGATCGGAGCGCAACAGCCGCTTGCTCCGACCCTGGGATTTGCGTCGACGGACCCCGAACGGCTGCTTCAGTCGATTCGTCTCTTCAGCGACAACCGGTTGCGGCAGTTGTCTGAGACGAGCCTTGGCCTCGCCAACGCCATCTACGTTGCCCTCATCCTGGTCTACGCCGAGTGGCAGGAGGAAGAGAACGAACACGCGGCGCTGCTCCTCGCGATCGAGGAGCCTGAGGCCCACCTACATCCGCAGCTGCAGCGATCGCTGTTCCGCGATCTGCTCAGCCGAACACGGCCCGTCATTGTTTCCACGCACTCGCCAAACATTGCGAGCATCACGCCTTTGGACGCCTTGGTCCTCGTCACATCGGACAGCAAGGAGTCGAAGTTAGTTTCGCTGATCGACGCCACCCTCACCGCGCAGCAACGCCAGGACCTTCAGCGGTACCTCGACGTGACGCGGGCGGAGATCCTCTTTAGCCGCGGCGTCATCCTTGTCGAAGGAGATGCGGAGAAATTCATCGTGCCGGCGGCCGCCAGGCTTCTCCCTGACAACCCCAACTTCGATCACCTCGGAATTTCGATCTGCTCAGTCGCCGGGACAGATTTCACGCCGTACGTGACGCTGCTTCAGCTTCTCGGCATTCCGTGGGTCGTCATGACGGACGGGGACGAAGGCGTCACGCCCGACGGCGAGACGCCGCTTGGACTCACAAGAGCCCGCAACCTCGTTGAGAAACTCGCGCAACCAGCGGAGGTAAGCGCGCTCGATGCTCTCCTAAAAAAGGAGGAGTGGGAGCCGGCGGAGGAGCTGCTGAACGCACGCCACATCTTCGTCGGAGTGCGGACCTTAGAACCCGGGATCCTGGCGGCCGGCGGCGGGCAGCGAATGGCGCAGGCGTTCACGGAACTAAGCCCGGGCGTGCGGGACGCGACGCTGGCTCCGTTCCGATTCACGGGGGACATAACCGACGAAGCGGAGAAGGATCTGGTGGGACTCATCGAGCGTGTTGGAAAGGGTCGCTTCGCCCAGCGACTCGCAGAGCACCTCATTGCTTCTGATGTGCCAAGCTATATCTCTGATGCCATCAGCGCGATCGTCAAAGCCGTTGCCCGCACCGCAGTCTGAGTACCTCCGGCAAGTCGGAACGCTGAACGAGCGCCAGCTTGAAGCGCTCAAGGAACCCGGACACACGGCTGTCCTGGCGGGGCCGGGTAGCGGGAAGACGGCGACGCTCGTCTTGAAAATTGCGAAGCTCTTGGACGAAGTGAAGCCGCCGCACGGCGTCGCCTGCCTCACCTTTGGGCAAGGAGCAGCACGTGAGTTCGAATCGCGCCTGCGTGAGCTCGGCATTCGATCCGGGGGCCGGCTTTTTACCGGAACCGTCCATGCGTTCTGCCTCGCCAACATCCTCCGTCCATTTGGATACCGCCTTCCGAAGGAGAAGCAGTACTTCGCGACCTACGAAATCGCCACGGACGCTGAGCGCAGCAAAGCTCGCGTAGCGGGACTCACGTACGCGAGGATCAACGAAGACGAGTCCTTCTGGAAGATCAAACTCGAGGAGTTTCGGAGATTCGCGATGGTCGATCCGGTGCGCGCAGCTGACACGAGCTTCGACGATCGCCTCCCGGCGTGTGCCGAGGGGTACGCAAACGCTCTCCGCGAAGCGGAACGTATCGACTTTGACGACATCGTCGCCGCGTCCTTCTCTCTCGTCGAAGAAGACGCCTACGTGCGCGGCTTCCTCGCGGCCAAGTTTCCCTACTTCGTCGTCGACGAGTACCAGGACTTGGGACTCGCGCTCCACCGGATGGTCCTAGCGCTGATAGAGAAGACCGGAGCAAAGGCCTTCGTGGTCGGAGACCCCGACCAATCCATTTTCGGCTTCACCGGCGCTCGGCCCGAATTTCTGGAGGAGTTCGCGGAGCGAAGGGATGTTCACAAGGTCGAGCTCGAGATGAACTACCGCTGCGGGCAGGAAATCATCGACGCAAGCCTGCACGCTCTCCAGCCCGCGCAAGCGCGGTCATTCCGGGCGGCCGAGACGGACAAAGGGGAGCTCTTTTTCTACGCTTGCAAGAAGGGTTCGGAGCAACAGGCCGGAGTCGTGCGCGAGCAGGTTGAGAAGCTCCTGCACACCGGCCTCGAGCCGGGCGAGATCGGAATTCTCGCGGCGCGCTGGGACGATCTTACTCCCATCGCCGCGGAACTTGAGGCGCACGCAATCCCGTACCGCATGAAGCGGGATACCCCATACAAGCAGACTCCCCTCACGAGCTGGATTGAAGACGCTGCCCGGTGGTGTGCCGGCGGTTGGGAAGTCAGCGACCCGACGTTGACGGATCTATTTCGGAGGCATCGACGATTTCTACGTGCACTCCGTGGCAGCTCCGGGTCGAGCTCGGAGTTGGCTCCCCTACGCGATCTCTACCGGGCCTTGGCGTCGCTGCGTGATGCCTCGAGGCCGATGGGCGAGTGGCTACCAGACCTCGTTCAGGGACTCCATTTGGAGGAGCTCCTGAACGAAGCCGTCACGCCCCCACTCACGGTTCGACACGACGTCGACGAGTTCCGAACGCTCTTTCGTGCGTTCACGACCGCCCCCCTCGCGAGCCAGCCACTCGTCGAGTTCGCGGGGCTTGCGCGGAACAAGGTGGTCCTGCAGTCCCTCCATGGCAGCAAGGGGCTCCAGTACACCGTCGTATTCCTACCCGCTCTTGAGGATGGAGTGCTGCCACGTCCCTACAACGACGTGGCCGAGGCCCGACGTCTGTTCTACGTGGGGCTTACCCGAGCTCGGCGCGAAGTGCACCTGCTCACCTCTGGCTTTTACTTCACGTCGAAAGGCAGACGCGCCAAGGGGGCTTCGCCGTTTCTACTTGAGCTGTACAAGCGGACCAAGGCCGCGAACCCGTGAACCTTGGGGTCGAGCTTACAAACGCGATCGCTTCGCTCCTCGCTACTGAGGTAAAGGCTCAGAACCTCCCGACGGCATGCTCGGGCCTCGGGCTCGCGGACGGCGACGTTGACGACGCTTTTCGCGGCAAAGCGCGCTACGTACTAGCTCGCCTCGAGGGTAAGTCTCCCACGGACCTCATGACGATCGGCGCGGCTGTCCTCAAGTCGCATGAGCGGTTCACGCTGCAGTCGTTTCAGCTCAAAGAGGCGCTGCGGTTCGCCCGCGCAAAGGGCCTACGGCGAATTACCGAGATCACGCGGGCGAATCTCTGCGAGGCGTTTTCCGGCCTCGGCAGTCTCTCCGGCAAGCTCGACCTGGTCGACTTCCTCAAGAAGCTCTGGCCAATCGATGCGATGCAGTCCCAGGAATCTCGATATCGCACCTTGGGGGAGGAACTGTTTCAGCACACGGTGCGCAACGACGACTGGTCGACGAACGACGTGCTCGACCGTCTAGAGGTGCCGACAATCTCGGACGAGGCGTTCGGCGAACTACTCGCCCTGCTTGTTCATCCGACGGTGCGCCAAGGCGAGGAACAGCAGACATGGCTCGACCTGATCAACAAGCACGTTCAAGTCGATGGCTTCCGGCTTCGCGAGACGCAGCGCATCTCGGGGCATCCCGTGTACGTCATGGGGCCTCTCGAGACGGGGGTACGAGGATCGCCAAAGAACCTTATCTTCGCGTCGTCCGGGCCCAAGCCTGAGATCGTCCTCGCGGATGCGGTCAACAACGACATTCGTGTCGTTCGCAACGAGCAGTTCTGCCTCTTCTATGACGAACCGATCGGCGAGCACGGATTGACGTGGCACGAGCTCGTGGGGTGGTGGTCGAAGGACAAGGCATTTGGAGACGCTGGCCCCGCAGCGAAGAGTCTGTACCGGCGCCTCTTTGAGTCAATGAAGGATTCAGAGCCAGAGCGCGTTCTCTTCCGCGCGTACTACGCGACGTTCAAGGGAATGGGCGCTCGTCTGCCGGCGCTGGTCCCACAGGTCTACCTGCATTTTGACCCTCTCACGGCGCGAGACCTCTACGGGGAGAAGCGACTTGCCCGGCAGCGAATGGACTTCCTGCTCTTTCTTCCGCACGGGCGTCGGGTCGTCATCGAAGTCGACGGCGCCCAACACTACAGCGACGACAATGGCCATCCAGCGCCGCATCGCTACGCTGAAATGGTCGAGGCTGACCGGCAGCTCCGCCTGCATGGCTACGAGGTCTATCGCTTCGGCGGAGCCGAGCTGCAGCGAGAGTCTGGCCCTCTTCTTGTCGAGGGATTTTTCAAGGAACTCTTCAAGAAGCACAACATCAGCTAGTCGCCTGGCGCGACGGTTTCCATCGGGGGAAACGAAGACAGGTCGAAGCGCATGGATGTGGATGACCCGCGAAGGAGCCATCAATCATGCACGAATACCTCATCATTCTTCCGCTACCGGAAGCTCACTCAACCAACGTGGAACGTTTCCTTAGAGCCGGAGTCGCGTTCCTCGAAACGACCGGCAAGGTAAAGCGCAACAACCTCGGGACGTTCGCCCGTTCCACCCGAAGCGGACCGGAAGTCCTTCATCTTGTTGCGCTCGGGGTGACTCGCGATACCGGGGAGGCAGACCTCGCGTCCGCGCGCGCCCTCGAGGGAGTTCTACGCGCCGCACTTTCCGCGTCAAAAGCGCCTGTCTCCGACCTTCGGGTCTTCGTGCAGCGCGCCGCGACACCGGCCGCACCGTGAGCGAGTTGCTCCCCGCCGCTGACGGACTCGAGTCCGTATCGCTCACGGACGGCGACCGCGCGCTGCTTGACCTCATCGCGCGGCTTGCTGTCGTTGCCGTCCTCGGGGAAGCCAGAACGGACAGTGGGGTCAACGACAACGGCGAGACTTGCACCGACCCCACAGCCGTGCAGGAATCGAGACAGGATGGCAGGCCGTAATTTTGCAAGGATGAACGTCGCTATCTACGCTCGCTACTCGAGCGACCTGCAGCGCCCCGCATCGATCGAGGACCAGGTGCGGCGCTGCACGGAATACGTTGCGGAGCGAGGCGGACAGGTCGAACCGAGCCTCGTGTTTTCTGATGCCGCGAAAAGCGGCGCGAGCCTGAACCGCGAAGGCTTCGAACGGCTCATGCGTGCTGTGCGCGAGCGCCCTCGACGCATCGACGCGATCGTGGTCGAGGACATGTCGCGGGTGACGCGGGATCTCGCCGATGCCACCCAGCTCTTCAGAGAGCTGCGTTTCCTCGAGGTCCCGCTGATTGGCGTTGCCGACGGCGTCGACACCTCGGGCAAAGAGGCCAAGGTCACGTTCACCGTAAAGTCGCTGCTGAGCGACATGTACTTGGACGAGTTATCGGACAAGACCCGTCGCGGTCTCGAGGGACGAGCCCTCGCTGGGCGCTCGACGGGTGGGCTCCCTCTTGGATACCGCAGCGTCCCCGAGCAAGACGAGCTTGGCCGCGTGAGCGGCTACAAGATCGAGATCGACCCGGATGCAGCCGCGATCGTGCGTCGCATCTTTGACGAGTATCTGAGCGGGAAGTCGCAGGCGGTCATCGCCTACGGCCTGACGAGAGACGGGATCCCTCCCCCGCGCGCCAAGAGCAAGCTGCGCCGCGTCGGCTGGGTCGCCGGCACGGTCCGGGAGATCGTGCGAAACGAAGCCTACGTCGGCAACTGGACCTTCAAAAAGAAGCTTTGGGTCAAGCTTCCCGGGACCAATATCCGACGCTATCGGGACCGAGACCCATCCCAAGTCATCCGTCGCGAATACCCCGAGCGACGCATCATCGACGAAGAGACGTGGAACGCGGTCCGCGCCCGAGCCGCCGCCGTGCGCGCGCGCTATACGGGAAAGCGATCGGGCAATACGGCGCCCGGTCGAGGAACCGCATATCCGCTGAGCGGGCTCCTCTTCTGCGGATGCTGCGGCGCGACCATGGTCGTAACCCGTGGCACCTCCGCCCTCTACTACCGCTGCGGGGACTACAAGAAGCGCCGCACCTGCAACAACAAGCTCGGGGTCAAGGAGGAGCTCGTTCGTCATCGAATCTTCGAGGCACTTCAAGAGCGGCTGGGCTCGCCGAATGCGGTGGAATACCTCAGGAAGCGAATCGCCGCATACCTCGGCGAGGCGAGGCGAGAGGTGAATCGAGAACTCACGGACGTCCGCGGGCGCCTCGCTCGGACGGAGCAGCGGATCGCTGCGCTCATTCGCTTCCTCGCCGACGGGGACCGCTCCGACTACGTCGCGGTGACGCTCCGGGACCTGGAAGCCCAGGCCAGAGCGGACAAGGCCGCCGCCGCAGCCCTTGAGGCCCAGGGGTCGCTGCCCATCGAACTCCCGACGCCGGCGGTTGTTGCCGAGCGGGCCAAGAACCTCCGACTTCTATTCGGCAGTGGTGACCCCATCCAGGTGAGGGAAGCTCTGCGCCGCTACTTCGCGGACGGGAGAATCACCCTGACTCCGAACCCCGAGGGACACTACGTCGCCGAGTGCCGATTCCTCCCGCTCGTAGCGCTCACCGACCCGACCCTAGAAACGACGAAGCCCCCTGGTCGGGGGCTTCGTCCTGTCGAGAACATCAGTAGTTGCGCGGGGAGGATTTGAACCTCCGACCTTCGGGTTATGAGCCCGACGAGCTACCAGGCTGCTCCACCGCGCGTCAGTGAGGAGGCGTAACGTAGTCACGGAGCGCGCATAGTCAAGGACATATGGCGGATTCGTTTCGCGGCTCTGCCACCGCAGAAAAATGGCTCCGCCGTGCGTCCGGAAGCTGGTCCGACGGCCGCTCGGCGGGCGCCGCCTCGCAAAGGGTTCACGCTTCTGGCAACGGGGTTGGCACCGGCTTTCGGGCGGGTGCGGCGATGGTGCGGCGGGCGGGTGGCGTGGTGCGTGCTAGTTGGTTGGAGATGACGGGTAAGTGGGTGAAGTGGGCGCTGCTGGCGACCGGGATGGCGACGGTGAGTTGTTCGGGGGTGATCGGCGCGGGTGCGGGGCTGGCGGTGGTGGCGGCGGCGGTGATTGGGTACCGCTGTTATGACCGGGTGAGTGTGACGGTGACGGATCGGGTGACGGGGCAGACGCTGTGCGATGCGAAGGTTTCGTTTTGGGAGGGGGATTCGGAGATTGAGGCGACGAGCTGTTACCAGGCGCCGCTTTCGGCGGGGAAGTACCGGCTGCATGTGGAGCGTGCGGGGCTTTTGCCGTACGACGTGCCCATTGAGGTAACGAAGGGTGACTGCGGGCAATCGGTGCAGACGATGTACGTGGCGCTGGAGCGCGCGCAGTCGGCCCCGGCCGTCGCGGCGCCGGTGCCGACGACGGTGCTGCCGCCCGTGAATGGCACGGTGACGACGACGCCGAGCGCGACGACGACGCCGAGCGCGACGGCGACGCCCAGTGCGGTGCCGGCGCCGCCCGCCGCAGCGCCACCGGGCAGTGCGGCGACGCCACCGAGTGCGCCGCCGCCCGCTGCTTCTTCGTTTCCGGATGCGCCGGCCGCGCCCTCGCCGAAAGGCGCGGAGTAGCGCTTACTGCACGGGGGTGTTGAAGCTCAGGTTGCTGAGCTTGGTGTCGCAGCCGTCGTTCACGGGGGTGTCGGTGTTGAGGTCGACGTGGGCGAACGTGACGTTCTCGAGGTAGCCGACGAAGCTCGGGCTCACGGCCGTGATGTGGAGGGTGCCACCCGTCGCCATGTAACCGCCGCGGTAGAGCACGTCGCTCATGTGGTTTTCGTAGATGAGCACGCACGCGCCGCACGTGGCGTACGCCGTTTGGTCACCTGTGAGCGGGTAGTCGCCCGGCTCGATGGTGGCGCCGAAGGGCGCCGTGTTCTTGAACAGCTCGATGTGCAGCTGGTCCGGATACGTGCTGTCGCTGAAGTCGGTCGTGTAGAGCAAGAGCGTGTCGTCCTCGATCGCTTCGCCTTCGACCGCGCATTGGTTGCCGAAATCCTGCTGCAAGTGGCAGTCGCCCGGGTACCCGCCCGCGCCTTCACCACCAACGCCCTGGGTCATGCAGGCGGGCAGGCCATGATCGCCACCGGCGCCCGCGCCACCCGGCATGCCACCCATGCCGCCCATCTCTTCTGGTCCGCTGCCGCCGCCGGCGCCGCCGTTGCCGCTACCGCTGCTGTTGTCGCCACCGGCGTTCTGGCCTGCGGTGTTGCTGCCGCCGCTGCCACTGCTGCCGCCCTTGCCCGCAGTGCCTCCGGTGCCGCCCTTGCCGCCGGTGTTGGACTTGCCGGCCGTGCTGGTGCTTCCGCCCTCACCCGCCTCCGTGCTGCTACCGGAAGAGCCCCCGGTGTTGGAAGGCGAGTGCTCGTCCTCACCGCAAGCGATGACTGAAATGCACGCACTCGCGACCAACACCGCTACTCTCGACCAATTGGAACGCATGACTCAGCTCCCGACACCTTCGGCAAAGGGCCGAAAAGGTGCCGGGACCATAGCCGCGAACGGGGGCTTGTCGCAAGCCGCGTAGTTACACGGAGCGACGCTCGGCCGCAGTGTATCGAAACGCTTCAGTCGTGTTTCGCGTCGTCGGCGGCGTCTTTGGCTTTCTCGGCAGCCTCGTCGGCCTTGTCGGCAGCGCGATCGGCGGCGTGCTCGGCGTGGTCGTCGGCGTGCTCGTCGTGCGGATCTTTGACCTCCACGTCGCCGCCGCAAGCGACGAGTCCCCAAGCAGCGACGATGCAACTGAGCAGAATGGCCTTCATGGTCGTACCTCCTAACGGTTGTTGAATTAGGCGAATCGTGCGGCTAAGCCGCAAGTTGCTTGGCCAGGTCGAGCAGCACCTCGGTCGGCTTGTCTTCGATGATATCGCCGTGAGAGACGATGATGCGCGTGAGGCCGTGCATCTTCGCCCACTGCTCGAGTTGGTCGCGCAGCGCGACCTTGTTCTTGATGTCGATGAAGGCGGTGAGGCGCGGAATGTGCGGCGCGGCGCCGGTGAATCCGGCGGCTTTCAGGAGCCAGCCGCTGAGGCCCGGCTTGTCGTGGAGGTTCCAGATCAGCTCGTTGATGACGAGCGTGGTGCCGGTCGGGCCTGTGACGACGAGCGCGGCTTCGTGCCGCTCGGTGCCGGGCACGGTGACGAGGCGTACGCTCGGATCGCGAAAATCCCAGTCGGCAGTGGCGTCGACGCGCACGACTTCTTCCACTTTTTCGCGCGCGCCTTCCGGAGCGAGCACGAGCAGGCGCGGGTAGCGTTCTTTCCAGATCTTGGCGTCCATGCGGTGGCGATCGTTCGGCACGATGAGGAACGCGGGCGTGCCAAACTGCTCGAGCGCCGCCATCTCCGGCTCGTCGAGCGCGATCGCGCTGTAGATGACGAGGCGGCCATCGCGGAGGCGCGCCACGGTCATGCGGCGGGGAATGTCGCCGAGCGGCATGTGTAGGTCGCCCACGACCGTGAGCAAGTTGTCGTCAATGGCCGTCAGCTTGCCGTGGGGCAAAACCTTCCACGTCTGAAACGGGTGGGGCATGGCTGTATCCTCCGTGGGTTCGCTTGCCAAAAACGAAGCAAGCCGCGTGCCCTCGGCCGCGTTTTGACCCGGATTCGTGGTTGGCTTGCTCGCCCGCGCGGTGCCGACTATTCGGAAGCCGTGAATTTCACGCAGATGGCGTTTGGGGCGCTGCTGGGCAAGCGTCTGACTCCGTTCGAAGGGCGGCTCGAAGTCGGCTGCCGGCGCGGCGTTCAGGTACGCCGCGACCGTTTCGGTGTGGCGTATGTAGACGCGCGCGACGAGGCCGATGCCTGGTTCGGGCTCGGGTTTTGTCACGGTCAAGATCGCGCGGGTCAGCTGGAGATCACGTGGCGTTTGGGGCGCGGCTTGCTGTCTCAGGCGCTGGGTCCCGCGGGCTTGCCGATCGATCGAGCGATGCGTCTGCTCGGTGTGCATCGCGCGGCGCGCGCGCAGCTCGAAACCTTCGACGCCGACGTGCGCGATCAGCTTGCGGCGTACGTGGCGGGGGTGAACGCGGCGCTCGAGTGTCGTGCGCTGCCGAAGAGCCACGAGCATACGTTGTTGCGCCTTTCGCCGAGCCGCTGGGAACCGGCGGACGTGGTCACGTTCGGCCTGTTGATGTGCTGCTTTTTGCCCTCGAATTGGGACGTGGAGCTGGCACGGCTGATCATTTTGACGCGCGATGGTGAAGAAGCCGTCAAGGCGCTCGACGCCACGTGGCCCGAGCATTTGCCGCTCACGGAGCCGCCCGGTGCGCTGTCGGGTCCGCCGAGCGAGCTGTTCGTGGCGCGCGATCTCGAAGCGCTGCGCGCGTTCGTGGGCGATTCTGGAGGCAGCAACGCCTGGGCCGTGCAGGGGCGCAAGTCGGCGACGGGGCGCGCCTTGCTCTGTAACGATCCGCATTTGCCCGCCGCGCTGCCGAATCTTGGCTACCTCACGCGCGTGAAATGTCCGGCCTTCACGGTGGCCGGAATCAGCTTGGCGGGTATTCCGGCGTTCATAACCGGGCACAATGGACATGCCGCGTGGGGCTCCACGAGCGCGCAGGTCGACAACGCCGACGTGTTTTTGGAAGAGCTGAGCGACGACGGCAAGCAAGTGCGCCAGGGCGACGGCTGGGTGGCGTGCGAAGAGCGAGTCGAAGAGATCCCGGTCAAAGGTGCTGCGGCGGTGCCGCTGCGCGTGATTCGGACGGCGCGCGGTACCGTGGTGGCGCGCACGGCCGACACCGAGTCGAGCATCTTCGAGCCGATTCCGACGTTGGCGCGCGCGAACGCCCTGAGCTTTGCCGCAACCTGGCTCGAGTGCCGGCCGACGCGCTCGCTGCTGAGCTTTCATCAGGTCAAAAGCTTCGACCAGTTTCGGGAGGTGTGCGCCAAGAGCGCGGGTTGCGCGTACAGCTTGATTTACGCGGATGCGACGACCGTCGGTTGGGTGCTCGCCTGTGAGGTGCCGCGACGCAGCTCCGGTTATGGCTCGTTGCCTCTGGCGGGTTGGCTACCCCACGTGGGTTGGGACGGCATCGTCGCGAGTAACGATCTGCCGTGGAGCCGTAACCCGAGCGAAGGTTACGTGTGCTGTGCCAACAACAAGCCCGTCGCCGATCACAACAGCGCCGTCTTTTTGGGCCACGACTTCTTGGATGGCTACCGCCAAAAGCGTATCGCGCAGCAGCTGGGTGAGCGAAACGATTGGACCGTGCAGGGCATGCTCGAGCTGCAGGTCGATGTCTTGAGCCTGGCCTTCTTGGAAATGCGCGAAGCCTTGCTGGCGCTCACGCCGCGCGATGCGGACGCGCTGCACGCCCTCGCGATCTTGAAGGCGTGGGATGGTCGCGTGGCCGGCGATTCGGTAGGCGCCAGTGTTTACGAGCTCTTCGGCGGCATCTTGAATCGCAAGGTGTGTGAAGCGAAGGCTCCGAACAGCTTCGAGTACGCGACCGGCAAGGGCGTGATGAAGCTGATTCCGGGCACCTGCTTGAACGCGCGGCGTGCCAGCTTCGTCGCGCGTCTGGTGCGCGAGCAACCGCCCGGCTACTTCAGCGAGTGGGCACCGGTACTAGAAGCCGCGCTCGGCGACGCGATTCGGTTGCTGCGCAAGGAGTTTGGTGCCCAATCGAGCGCATGGGCTTGGGGGAAGATCCGCCCGCTGACTTTGCATCACCGTTTTGGCGACAAAAAGCCGCTGGATCAGCTCTTCAACCGCGGCCCCATCGAGGGCTGGGGCGATGGCACCACCGTCAGTCAGGCGGGCTTCGAATTTTGGCATCCGCTCCGGCACTCGACGGTGACCCCGCACCTGCGTTCGGTGTTCGACATCGGCAATTGGGGTGAGTCGCGGTTCGTTTTGTTGGGGGGCCAATCCGGGAATCCGCTGTCTCCGCACTACGCCGACTTGGTGCCGCTCTATCAGCGCGCGGAAGGCATTCCCGTGCACTGGGACGACGCCGAGGTGCAGCGCCACAGTGTCGCCATGCTCAGCTTGGTGCCGAGCATGAACGCGCGTCCGCCGCAGGTGCAAACCCTATGAAGGTGCTGCTGGCGCCCGTGGGCTCGCGCGGCGACGTACAACCCCAACTGCTGCTGGGTGACGAGCTCAAAAAGCGCGGCCACACCGTCACCCTCGCCGCCGCTCCCAACTTTCGTAGCTGGGCCGAGCCGCGCGGCTTCAAGTTCATACCGGTGGGTGAAGACATCAACACCTTCATGCGCCGCAACGCGTACATGACCGAGCAGCACCCCGTCGCGGCGCTACCCGGCCAAATTCAGCTACTGCGCGAGCACATCGAGTGGCAAATCGGCGACCTGTTCGCCGCCGACCACGACGCCGACATCGTGGTCGGCGCAGGCCTCTGCTACGGCGGCAAAATGGTCGCCGAAAAGCGCGGCGTACCGCACGTCTTCTGCTGCTACTCGCTCAGCGCCATGCACTCCGCCGCGCATCCACCGGCCGTCATTCCGCTCTACGGCATGCCACGCCTCGCCAATCGCGCGCTCTGGTCCTTCATCACGAGCACCTTCCAGGTCACCCTCGGCACCAAGCTCAACGAGCTCCGGCGTCGCTTGGGACTCAAGCCCGACTACGACGCCTGGAAATCCATCCACGGCAGCGAAACCATCCTCGCGCAAGACGCCATCATGGGCGAATTGCCGAGCGACGCGCCCGGCCGCAACCTCCACGTCCCCGCGCTCGTTCCCCACCCCGACAGCGCACGCCCCCTCTCCGACTTGCTCGAACGCTTCCTACGCGGCGGCAGCTTCGGCTCCGCCGACTCCTCGCCCGTCGTCTACCTCGGCTTCGGCAGCATGCCCTCCGTCGATCGCCCCCGCATCGTGCAAATCGCCACCGACCTCTTCGAACGCCACGGCGCCCGCGTCATCCTCCAATCGTCCCACGCCGAAGAACAAGGCATCGACCTCCCTCCCGGCGTCTTCCCCCTCGACGACGCCGACCACGCCTCCCTCTTCCCCCGCGTCGACCTCATCGTCCACCACGGCGGCGCGGGCACCACCGCCGCCGCCCTCCGCAGCGGCGTCCCCCAGCTCATCGTCCCCCACATCGTCGACCAATTCTTCCACGGCCGCCGCATCGCCGAGCTCGGAGTCGGCCCCGCCCCCATCCCCAAATCCAAGCTCACCGCCGACTCGATCGCCGCCCCCCTCACCGACCGCTTCAAGTACTGGTCCAAAGCCCAAACCACCCGCTCCCAGCTCAAACCCGCCGGCGGCGCCCCCCAAGCCGCCGACCACCTCGAGCACCTCGCGGGAAAATCTTGAAGGCGCCCCCGGAAATGACGAAGTCCCGCACGCGCGCGCCAAAAGGTGAAACAACCGCCACTTTGAAAATCAAAGCGCGTCAGCTCGCGCAGACAACGCGCACACCGGACGCAGCCCCGCAGCCCCGCAGCCCTTTGGCGTTCAAACAACTAGTGGCAATTGCGACTAAAATTCCCGAACGTTTCCGCGAGCCACGCCGCATCGCCCTGCCTGGTCGCAATTGCGACTAGTTCCCGAACGTTTCCCAGCCACGCCGCGTCACCCTGTCTCGTCACAATTGCGACTACCGAAAGCGCCGCCGCGCCCGCGAGTCCGCCTGGGTCAGCAGCGCGCCGCAAGAAACAGCTGGGCCAAGCACGAAACCACACCCCAAAGCGGCGCGACAATTGGAAGCCGCACAGCGGTTGCTCGGCAGCGCCAGTGGCGTTCGTGAACTAGTCGCAATTGCGACGACCCTTCGGCCGGCGGGTGGCGCTGCGAAAGCGTTGAGGAAATTTAGTCGCAATTGCGACTAGTGCTTTCCCACGAAAGGGGCTTCGCGGCTAAAACGCCGAAACAGCGGACTAGCTCATGCGGGTGGCCCGGCGAACGGCGATGAATGCTGCGGCGCCCAGGAGGGCAACGGTTTGCAGGCCGAGCCATTTCGACCGAGGAGCTCCGGGGATGGAGCACGCGGCGCAACCGCCGGCGGTGGCCTGAACAGGCGGTGGTGAGCCTGAACCCTTGATGCCGTGGGCGGATAGGGCACGAGCGGCGCCGGCGGTGAGCCGGGCGGTTTCGGTGGGGGCGTTGGCGGGGGCGCCTTGATCGATCCAGGCGCCGACGAGCTCGATTTCGTCGTTGGTGAGGGCGGGTTCGCCTTCGGGTGGCATGTGCTCGTCGTTGGATGGCGGGAGGACCAGGCGTTGCATGACGAAGCTGGCCTTGCGGTTTTTCGGCACCACTCCGGGGCCGCTGAAGCCGCCCTCGAGCAAGGCGGCATGGGCACCGAGATTCAGGCCACCGGCGGGCTTGTCTTTGATGTGGCACTTGCCACATCGCTCGCGAAGCATCGGCTCGACGGCTTCTGTGAAGAGTGCGACGTGCGGCGGGAGATCTTTGAGGAGCGTGGCGTCCGCGGGAGCGGAGGCGGCGGAAGCGGAGGCCGATTCAGACGCCGAGGCGGGATTGGAAGCGGAGGCCGATTCAGACGCCGAGGCGGGATTAGAAGCGGAGGCCGATCCGGATCCGGACGCTGATCCTGATCCCGCGGCAGAGATGGCGACGGATGTGGACGGGGGTAGAGCGGTGGGTTTCGCGGCAACTGCCGAGGAGCTACCGGAGCGAACCCAGGCGGCGAGCGCGGCGATTTCCGAGGCGCTGGGTTGGGGCTCTTTCGGCGGCGGCATGTGATCGTCGTTGCCGAGCGCGAGTTTCACGCGTTGGACGATGGAGCTTTTGTCGGGGCTGCCGGGGACGAGGGCGGGGCCGTCGGCGCCACCTTTGAGGAGAGCGGCGGTGGAGTCGACGCGCAGTTTGCCCTTTTGTTTTTGGGCGCCGTGGCACTTTTCGCAGTAGGTCGCGAGGACGGCGGGACCGGAGGTGGCGACCGCGGTGGATGGCGGCGGGGTTGGCGCTTCGGACGTAGTGGGCGCTTCGGACGTAGTGGGCGCTTCGGACTTCGCGGATTCGGCCGGTTTGGTTTCACGGGCCGTGGCGGGGTTTTGGGTTGGCCGGGTGGTGGTGTCGGGTGCGTCGGGTGCGGAGACGGGGACGGAGTCGGTCGGTGGAGTGCCGCCGAGGGCGTGCTCGAGGAGCGCGCGGCTCACGCTGGGGGCGAGCAGGTCTTTGACTTTGAGTGTGGGAGAGGCGCCGCGCTCGATCCAGAATTCGATGAGAGCGAGGGCGTCCGGCTTGGGGCCGGGTTTGCCTTCGGGGGGCATGTGGTCGTCGTCGGTGGCGGGCAGGAGCAGGCGCGCGAGGAGCGGGCTCTTTTTGGGCGAGCCGGCGAGGACGGCGGGGCCGTTTTCGCCGCCTTTGAGCAGTTGTTCGAGTGAGTCGAGGCGGAGCTTGCCCTTTTGTTTTTCGGGGCCGTGGCAGTCGACGCAGTACTGTTTGAGCAGCGGCTGGAGCACGTCTTGATACACGAGCGGATCACTCGTGGGTGCTGCCGGCTTGTCGTCGGCCTTGGTCGGTTCTTTCTTTGCTTCGGGTGTTCCGAGCAGGGGCTTGAGTGGGGCGGGCGCGTACTTGGAGAGGTAGCTCTCGCCGCGCGTCATCGTGCCGCCGAAGTGCGCGCCGAGTGAGAGCACGCCGAGCGTGGCGGCGAGCACACCGCGATACGCGAGTCTCCCCCGCCCGCCTTTCTCACGTTGGCGATCGAAGAGCACCCAGCACGCGGCCATGCCCATGACGGCGATGAGCGTGAGGCGGCGATGCCAACCGAGCGCGCCCGCGGGGAAGCCGCCTTCGAGCGCGAGCAGCTGGCCCATGAGAAAAGCGGCGAGCGCCGCGAATGCTGCCACTGGAATGAGCAAGCCCAGTGCAGGTTCGACACGATCGCGCAGCTTGGGGTGTAACGCCGCGGCCTCGCCCATCGCGACGAGCAAGAAAAAGCCGATCGGCAAGTGCACGACGAGCGGGTGGAAACGCCCGAAAAACAAGGCGAAATCTGGTGCGCCGGAGGCACGCCCGAGCGTCATCTCGGCGAGCATCGCGACCGCCACCACCACCACCGGCAAGAGCCACTTCATGCGCCGCAAAGCGTAGCAGAAAGGTCACTGATAACCACAAGTTACCACCTATTTCGCGGAACCAGCGCGTGACCGTTGATTGTCGCTAGGAGTTTGCCGTTACCTCTAAAGCTGTGCGCTCTTCGCCTCGACTCCTGCTGATTGATTCGCATGAGCCGAGTCGCACGGTCCTGGCCGACCGTTTGCGACTCCAAGGCTTCACTGTGCTCGAGTGCGGCGACGGTGCCGAGGGCGCCGTGCTAGCGCTCGAAGATCCTCCGGCCGCGGTCGTGGCGGATCTTTCGATGCCGAGCATCTCGGGCGTGCAGCTGTGCCGCCTGCTCGGTTCCGAGGTCGGCACCAGCAAGGTGCCGGTGGTGCTGCGCGGCGCCGAAGGTCGTCGCAACCACTTCTGGGCGGAGCAAGCCGGCGCGGTCGCGTACGTGCCCAAAGGGCGCATGGGCGAGTTGGTGCGTGCCCTGCGCAAGGCCATCGTCGACCAGGGCAGTAACGACGACTTTTTCGTGATGTCGTCGACGCAAGGGCTCGACGTGCGCGAGCGCATCGCCACGCACCTCGACGCCGCGCTGTTCGACTCCGTGATCGCGGCCGAGGTACGGCGCTTGGGCGTGAGCGAGTCGTTCGATCGTCTAGCGGATTTGCTGTCACAGTTCGTGTCGCAGGTCACCACTTACCGCTGGATCGCGGTGTTGCGGCGCGATCCGGTGCGACTTGGTCTGCACACCAATGCGGCCACGCGCGAGCAAGCGCTGCACGAGGCGCACGAGGCGCTCGGGCTGGCCGCCGATACGCCCTGCGCGCTGATCGAAGACGACGACGCGGCCGCGGACCCCGACGGACCGCCGGTGATGCACGAAAACATTTACTTTGGCGATCGCGAGATCGGCGTCTTTGCGCTGGCCCCCCGCGCCGAAGAGCACAAAAACGACCGCATGCTGGTGACCACGGTCGCGCGCGAGCTGGGCGGTGCCTTGCGCATGGCCACACTGGTCGAAGAGTCACGCTGGATGGCCACGACCGACGCGCTCACCGGCCTGCTCAACCGCCGCGCGTTCCTCGAGTCGACGACGCGCGAGGTCGCCCGCGCCAAGCGCTACAACGAGCACCTGAGCGTTATCTTGCTCGACGTCGACCATTTCAAGCACATCAACGACAAGCGCGGCCACGCCGCTGGCGACTTGGTGCTATCGGCGGTCGGCAAGCTGTTGAACAAGACTTTGCGTACGTGCGACATCGTGGCGCGCTGGGGCGGCGAAGAGTTCGTGTTGGTGCTACCCAACACCCCGCTCGAGCGCGCCGAAGACGTGGCCGAGCGCGTGCGCGCCGAGCTCGCCGCCGCCGTCATCATCGACGGCAACGGCGATGCCGTACCGGTGACAGCCAGCTTCGGTGTCGCCGCCTACTCGGGCGGCGAGACGCTGGAGCAGGTCATCGATCGCGCCGATCGCGCCATGTACCTGGCCAAGAGCGGCGGACGTAACCGCGTGGTGTGCGACCACCCCGCGCTGCCGCAGCCAGTTTCAGCCGCCGAGTAGCCAGCGCGCCCGAGCCACGATAAGTGGCGCGCCATGCGTGCCATCGTCTTCGGGTTGCTGCCGCCGCTCGCGTCGTTACCGCTGCTGACGGCGTGCGGTGGTCCCAGCGTCGGCGAAATAGTCGAGCAAGAAGTCACGTTGACGCTGAGCGCGTACAGCAGCGACTCGAGCCAGGTGGCGGTCGGCGAGCCGCAGGGCGGCCTGGGCGTGACGCGTGCCTTCGTGGCGGCCAGCGCGCTCAGCCTGGTGCCGTGCGCGGAGGGCGCGAGCAGCATCGTGCTCGACGCGCGCGGCTATGACTTGCTGACGAACCCGAGCGAAGGTGTCACCACTGCCGTCACCAACCTGTGCGCCATCGAGCTCGATCTGGATCCGGTCGACGGCGCCGCCACGCCGGGCGTCCCCGACGGCGCGACGCTGTTCGTCCGCGCCCGCGACAGCGCCGACACTTCGCTCCATTTCTCGAGCGAGCGCTCGACCTCGCTGCGCTTCGAAGCCGCCGACAAGGACGGCTTCCCCAGCTCCTCCCTCATTTTGGGCTTCGATGTCGCGACCTGGCTCGCCCATCTCCCGATCGCCGAGCCGGGCATGAGCGACGTCGAATCCGACCTGCTCTACGACCAACTCCCCGGCTCCGTCACCCTATTCGTCGACGCGAACCTCAACCAAGAGCTGGACGACGACGAAACCACGCCCATCGCGGCCGTGTCGCGCTAGGATTCGCCTCCCCATGGCGCTCATCGATCAGATCAAGGCCCGCATGTTCCAGGCAATGAAGTCCGGGAACAATCTCGAGAAGGAAATCCTCAAGGTCGCGATGGGCGAGATCACGACGGACGCCGCGCGGCCCGGCAAGAAGGGCGACGACGAAGAGGCGCAGGCCATCCTCAAGAAGCTGGTGAAGTCGAACGAGGAGTCGTTCGAAGCGTCTCAAGACGAGGCGCAGAAGGCCCAGCTGCGCGCCGAGATCGAGGTGCTGAACACCTTCTTGCCCAAGTCGCTGGGTGTCCCGGAAATTGTCGCGGCGCTCACCCCCGTGGCAGAAGCGGTCAAGACCGCCGGCAATGACGGCCAGGCGACGGGCGTGGCCATGAAGCACCTGAAAACGCTGGGCGCTGTGGTGAACGGCAAGGACGTTTCCGCAGCCGTACGGCAATTGCGCGGCGCGTAAAGGCATCCCGCGCGGCGCCCGGCCCGCCTTTCAGCCAAGAAACGGCGGGGAAACCAAGTTAGGGTAAGCTTGCGCCTGCGCGCTCGCTCCGCACCGGGCCTCGTGCTAGTTCGCGACTCCCTTGCGGCGCACCGCGCGCCTCCAACACGAGGAAACTGACGAAGCCATGTCGAAAATGAAGCTCAAGCCGGGTGTCGTTACCGGTACCGCTCTGCAAGACCTGTTCGGATACTTGAAGAGCGTCAAAGCGGCCTTGCCGGCCGTGAACGTGATCGGCTCGCACGGTGTCGTGGCTGCCTTGCAAGCCGCGCGCGAGGCGAAGGCACCGATCATCATCCAGTTCTCCAACGGTGGCGGCCACTTCTTCGGCGGCAAGTTCCTCAAGAACGATGGCGAAAAAGCGGCCATCGCGGGCTCGCTCGCGGGTGCGCTCTTCACGCGCAGCATCGCGACGGCGTACGGCGTTCCGGTCGTGCTCCACACCGACCACGCCGCCAAGAAGCTCCTGCCCTGGATCGACGGCTTGCTCGACGAGGGCGAGAAGTTCTTCGCGGCCAACAAGGAGCCGCTGTTCAGCTCGCACATGCTCGACCTGTCGGAAGAGCCGCTGCACGAGAACCTCGAAATCTGCCGCAAGTACCTGACCCGCATGAACAAGCTCGCCATGACGCTCGAGATCGAGCTCGGCGTGACCGGCGGCGAAGAAGACGGCGTCGACAACAGCGACGTCGACAGCTCGCGCCTCTACACGCAGCCGGCGGACGTGCTCGCCGCGTACGACGCGCTGAACAGCGTCGGCAAGTTCACGGTGGCGGCTTCCTTCGGCAACACGCACGGCGTTTACAAGCCCGGCAACGTCAAGCTGCGCCCGGAAATCCTCAAGAACAGCCAGGTGCACATCCATAAAGAGCGCAAGACCTCCACGGATCAGCCGCTGGACTTCGTGTTCCACGGCGGCTCGGGCTCGACGCCGGAAGAGATCAAAGAGGCCGTCTCCTACGGCGTGGTGAAGATGAACATCGACACCGACACGCAGTGGGCGTTCACGCACCCGATCAAGAAGTACATGGACGAGAAGTCGGCTTACCTGCAGGGCCAGCTCGGCAACCCCGAAGGCGCCGACAAGCCCAACAAGAAGCAGATCGATCCGCGTTCGTGGGTGCACCTCGGCGAAAAGGGCATGGCCGCCCGCCTCGTCGAGGCCTTCAAGGACCTCAACAGCTTCGACCAGTTCGAGCTCTGAGCTCCACCCGGCGCCCTCACGCGCCGCCCGACGCCCGCTGACCTCGAGTCGGCGGGCGTCGACATTTTGTGATTCAAACGCGAGCCAGCACCAGGGACCGCGCCGAAGTCGGGCGCCCCTGAGCGCGCACTGAACTAGTCGCAATTGCGACTGAACTTTCCCAATACTTTCGCCCTTCATGGCCGGGACTGCGGCCTCGTCGCAATTGCGACTATCCCAGCGATCCGTGCAGCCAGTGCTCCGTGCAGCCCACAGCGCTCCGCGCAGCCCAGCGCTCCGCATCTCGCGGGACGGCGAAGGCTTTGTCGCGCCAGGGCGAGCGCCGCGCTGCACGTACGAGGCTCCGACGACTGAGGACCCAAGCTCTTACGTTCGGAAGAACTTCTTGGCGATGGAACTGGGGACACGCTGCAATGGCATGCCACTGCAAAGCGGCTCGGAGAGCGCTCTGAAACCGCGAGCTCTGCTTCGTGGGCCACTGCGTCGGAATGCGTAGAATCTTGACCGGCAGCGGTGAGTGCGCTGGGCCGCGGTGCGCTGGGCTGCGGTGCGCTGGGCTGCGGTGCGCTGCGCCGCGGTTTGGCAGAGACCTCCGCTAACGCTTTTTGCCTAATTTGCTCACGGGCTTTTGCCGGAAGCAGGTGTCGATGTGGTCGTTGACCATGCCGACGGCTTGCATGTGGGCGTACATGATGGTGGAGCCGACGAAGGTGAAGCCGCGCTTCTTGAGGTCTTTGCTGAGCGCGTCGGAGACGGGCGTGCGCGCGGGGATGTGCTTCATGGTAGGGAAGCGATTTTGCACGGGTTTGCCGTCGACGAAGCCCCACTGGTAGTCGCTGAAAGAGCCGAGCTCGTCTTGCAGGTCGAGGAAGGCGCGCGCGTTTTTGATCGCCGATTCGATCTTGAGGCGATTGCGGACGATGCCGGCGTCTTGCATGAGCGCTTCGACTTTTTTGGCGTTGAAGCGCGCGACTTTTTCGGGGTCGAAGTTGGCGAAGGCTTTGCGGTAGGCGTCGCGCTTGCGCAAGATGGTGATCCACGAGAGGCCGGCCTGCGCGCCTTCGAGCACCAAGAATTCGAACAGCAAGCGATCGTCGTAGACGGGCACGCCCCATTCGGTGTCGTGGTAGGCGACGTAGGTCGGGTCCTCGCCGGCCCAGGCGCAGCGCGGCTCGTTCGCGCGGCCTGGGGCTACGAGTGCAGTAGCCGAGGGTTTCTTGGCGGTCGTCATGCGCGGGCGAGCGTAACAGGATTTGGTCGGGCTAGACTGAGCGCGTGGCTGGCCGAGGCTGGTTCTTTCGCGTGCGCGTGACGCTGCTGCTGTCGGTGTTGGTCGTGGTCTTGCTGTGGGCCGGTAGCGATTGGTGGCGGCGGCGCGAGCGACGCGAATGGCGGCGACCGCTGCGCGTGGCGCTGGTGCTGGTGGAGCGCGAGCCGGTACCGGCTCCGATCACGGCCGAGCTGACTCGCCGCGCGCGCGAATTGGAGCTCCGACTGCGCGAGCAGCTGAGCCAATACGGCGAGCGACAGCCGCATCCGTTCGAGCTCGTGGTGCAAGGCCCCGTCTCGGCCACGACCGCGCCGCCGCAACTCACGGAGCAAAGCTTCACCGCGCTGCTCCGACACAGCTACGCGCGCTGGCGTTGGACGAGCGATGTGGACGAGCGCGCTCGCGTGGCGACGCGCGGTTTCGATTCGCGCATCTACCTGGTGCTGCACCCGGTGAGCGACGCGGAGCCGGCGGGCGTGGAGGGCGAAAGTGAGGACGGTGGGCGTGTCGGCATCGCGCAGGCCGACATCGCCAGCGACATGGTTGATTTTGCGCTGTTCGTCGCCGCGCACGAGCTATTTCACACGCTCGGCGCGCTCGACCACTACGACGAGAAGGGCCAGGCGCAGTACCCGAGCGGCTTCGCCGCGCCGGAGCAAAAGCCGCTTTACCCCCAGCACGCGGCGGAGCTGATGGCTCGAAATATCCCACTCTCTCCGACCTCCGCGCGCCCGCCCGACTCTTTGAACGAGCTTTGGATTGGCCCGGAAACGGCGCGCGAAATCGGCTGGCTCCGCTAATACGCATTCACGAAGCGCGAGCACCACAATCCCTGCCTGGCGCCAGGCGTGGCCGGGTACCCGAATGCTAAGGTGCTTAGTATGAGGGCTTATGGTTCTGTTGGCGCTTGGCTCTTGTTGGGCGGCGTCGCGCTGGCGTGCAGCGGCACATCGTTCAGCGAGGGACCAGGAGGCGGCGGTAGCGGCGGCTCGGGTGATAGCTCCAGCGGAGGTGTGCTGAACCGCGGGGGCCGCAACACCGGCGGCAGCTTCATCAGCAAGGGGGGCAAAGATGCAGGTGGAACCGCAAGCGGCGGCACCGATGCGGCAGGCGCCGATGCCGGCGGTACCGAGAGCGGCGGCACCGGCACGGGCGGTGACGTGAGCGTCGGCGGTGACGTGGTGACGGCCGGCACCAGCTCGATGGGCGGCAGCGCAGGCACCAACAGCGGCCCCCCCGTGGACCTCGTCTGCCCCAAGAACATGCCGAGCAACGGCGCCCTGTGCAAAGACGGCTTGATGTGCAGCTACGGCGCCGACCTGCGCGTCACCTGCCGCAACATGGCCAAATGCGATGGCGGCAAATGGACGATCAACAGGCCCAATTGCGAAGGCCTGCCGACTTGCGGCAACGGCGTGAAGACCGACGTGCTGTGCGATCCTCAAGCGCCTCAGTGCATCTTGGATAGCAGCCAGTTGTGCGTGTGCTCGGCGTGCGGCAGCAGCAGCGGCGGCGCCTGCCAGGTCGACACGTACAAGTGGGTTTGTGCGGGTGGCAGCGGCGGTCCCACGTGTCCGGTGATTCCGCCCAACCTGGGCCAGGCTTGCGGCGGCGTAGAGAGCTGCCCGTACGGCTCGTGCGCCGCGGGCAACAACGTGACCGCCAGCTGCACCAACCAGAAGTGGAGCTGGGAACAGAATCCGTGCCCGCTCGCGACGCAGTGAAGCGCTAGCGGCCGCGGTGCGCGCGGCACAGCTGCGCGTTGAGCGGATCGCCGTCGTCGACGCACTCGCGCGGCGGCGGCGTGACGACGGGCGGCTTCGTTCCGCCGCCGCGCGTGACGCTCGGCTTCGAAGCGGAGGCGGGCGTGCCCGCCGTGACGGGCGGAGCTTCGTTGAGCTCGGTCACGCGCGCTTGCAGGCTCTGGTTCTTGCTGCGTTCCAGCGCCAGCTCGCGTTCGTTGGTTTTGGCGCGAGCGGCGCCGGCCTGGACCTGGAGCTGCAGCCGCTGCTCGCGACGGGACTGCGCGGGCTCAATCATGCCGAAATAGGCAGAAGCGGCGCCGGCCCAGCTCAGCACGAGCGCACTCGTGCTGAGCCAGGTGAAGGCGCGATAGCGCGCCGATTGGTGGCGCGCGCTGAGCTCCGCCAACGAGCGCTCGTGCTTGCGTGCCTGCTCGACCTCGAGCAAACGCGCGTTCCCTTCGGCTTCGATGCGCGCACGCTCCACGACCGCGCGCTTCATGGCTTCGAGCCGCTGTTCTTCGTCGTGTTCGCGCTCGCGCTCCAGCGCTTCGCGTCGCTCGCGTGCTTCGCGCTCTTGTTGCGCGGCGATGCGGCGTCGTTCGGCCGCCTCGGCGACGCGCACCATCTCTTCCTCGCGCTTGCGTTGCGCTTCGCGCGCCTCGCGCTGCACGCGCTCGCGCTCGGTTTCTAGAAGTGATTCCAGAGAAAACAGCAGTGAGCTTTCGCGCAGCTCGTCCATGCCCGGTCCGAAACGCACCCCCGGCGATGCCTTGGGTCCGCCCGCGCGCTGCTCAATAAAGCTCGATGTCGTCGACCCAAAGGTCGAAGCTCACGCCCTTGGGGAACAGGAGCTGGAGCGACAAAACCTGCTTCAAATCGGGGGCATTGAGGCGCGGCGTGCCGTAGCCGGTTTGTTTGAGGCTGCTGAGCGGCACGGTGACCTGAGTCCATTTCGAGGTCAGCGGAATGTCGGCACCGAAGTGGTCATTGCAAACCGTGCAGATGCCGGGCTGGTTGGTGGCGGGCGTGGGCAGGTTGAGCCGCACTTGCTTGGCCGCATAGAGCGAGGTGGCGCCGCTGCGCACCCACAGCTTGATGCCCGTGTGGTGGCTCAAGTCGTAAGGCGCGGCCTGATTGCCGCTGGCAGCGAGCGAGGTGCCGATGAGCGCGCCCCAAGTCGGGAAGGGGCCGCCAAACGTGTGCGCGGCGCGGCGGCTGTCGTCGCGCGCCGGGTTCAACAGGCTCGGCATGAGCGGCTGCTCGTTGGCGGGCGTTTGCATGCCCTTGCCGTCGTTGCCGGCGTACCAGGAGCCGCTGCGCCCCGCGACCTCGACGATGCGCTCGTCACCATCTTCGAAATCGTCGATCAGGTTGGGGTCGGTGCCCGAAACCGTGGCCGCGCCGGCCGCACCTAGCTCGGCGCCGCCTTCGGTCATGCTCGTTCCGGCCGTGCTCGCTTCCGTGCCCGCCGCCGAGCTACCGCCCTGCGCCGTGCTCTTGCCGCCGCTGCTGCTACTCGCGCCGGTACCGGCATTGCTGCCCCCACCTGCGCCGGCGCCTGCCCGTGCGGCGTCGTTCAGCTCGCCGAGCGGGTAGTCGTTGAACGACACCAGACAGCCCGGCAAGAGAGCGAGCGGCGCGAGACGTGACCAGAAGCGCAAGGACGAGCCGGACACAGCCTCGTCAGGGTAACTCAGATCGCGTCAGAAGCCGCCGCGGACGGCCAAGAAACCGGTTCCGGTCGCGCAATCGAAGCCGGGAGTTACGCTGATGTCGTGATGTTGCAGGAGCGATGCCTGGTGCGAGCGAGCGGCCCTGGGTAAGGAAGAGTGCGCGCTTTTGGCAGGCGTGCGAGGCGCGGTGAGCCACAGCACCGTCGCGGTGGCGAAACCCACCACGCCGATACCGAAACCGACGCCGCTCAGCGCCGCGAAAGTCCGGCCGCTTTCGTTCGCCTCGACACCGGCCTGATTGCAAACGTGCTGCTCGTCACTGCAGTTGGCGTTGGCGGTGCTCTTCTTGCTGAGCGTGATGATGCCGGAGACAGTACCGAGCGCGACGCCCGCGAGCCCGACGCCGCCCGCCACGTACGCCCACTGGCGCCGGCTGCTGCCGCTCACGCTTCGAGGAGCTTCGTCGACCGGCGCGTTGCGGCGAGCGGGCGGAGCCGCAACGCTGACGTCGCTCCAGCGCAGCGGCAGCTCCAGGTGCTGGCGCTCTTGCATCTGGAAATTGCTCCTCTGCTCGGCGCCCCCGCTGAGGAGCACCAGCTCGTGCTTCCCCGGATCCATCGGCAAGGGCACCCCCAGGCTGCCCTCGCCCAGCTCGACGCCGTCGATCCGCACGCGAGCGTCGCTCGGCGTTTCTGGCCGGCGCACGAGCGTGAGGAACGGCATGCGCGGCTCGAGCGCCTTGGCGCGCTCTTCGGCGATCGGCTTGCGATCGTCGTCTTGCGAAAGCTCGGAGAGCACGCCGCGAAACAGGCTCCAGGCCGTGGCCACGTGTCCGCGCCGCTCTTCGCAATCGGCCAGGTTGAAGCGCGTGCCCACGGCGGGATCGAGCTTGTCGCTGTCACGCAAGCGCGCGCAGGCAATGTCGTAGTCGCCAGCCGCCATGGCGGCGCGCGCCTGCTCGAAGAGCGCCTCGGCCGCCGCCGGATTCTGCGCCAGCGCCGCGCGACTCAGCGATAGCGCCACAGCGCTCGCAGCGAGCAAGAGCTTGGCGTTGATGCGTGGTGCCGACACTACCCTTCAGACTATCAAAACCCGAGCCCGAGCACGATCAGCCGATCGATGGGGCCGCCCAGGTAGCGAAACAGCTGAGAAGCAGCGATCCAGCCCAAGAACTCGTGTCCGGGAATCTCGCGGATGCGGTCGTAAAAAGAGCCCAGCGTACGCGGCAGAATCCCTTCCGCCACGCTGGCGCCGTCGAGCGGAGGCAGCGGCATCAGGTTGAAGGCGCCGAGCAGCACGTTGAGCATGAACGAGCGCGACAGCAGGTACGCCATCGCGGCTTGCGGCGAGTTCTGCGCCACGCCTTCATTCAAGACGACGTAGCCGGATTGCAAACCCGGTCCGCTCAGGTGGTAGTAGCCGACTTCGACCAGCACACGTAGCGTCATGATGCAGACGAACGCGATCGTGAAATTCGCGAGCGGCCCGGCCAGCGACATCAGCGCCCGGCGCGTCGGATGGCGCTGGCCCCAATAGGGATCGTACGGCACCGAAGCCCAACCGAGCGGGTAGCCCATGATGTACAGGCCGATGAGCGGCGCTATCACCATGCCCCACGGCGAGCGCACGATGTGCGGCATCGGATCCAACGTGACGTGACCGAGCGCATACGCGGTGTCGTCGCCTCCCTTCTTCGCCACGAACGCGTGCGCGGCTTCGTGACACGTGGTGCTGAACAGAAACACCAAATACAGCGCCACGTAGAGCGGGATTCGGTCCATCTCGGGTAGCCTAGCGTGTTAAGGTGCGGCGCCATGCACGCACGCCGTTCGTTCGCTCTGGCTTTGTGCTCGCTGGGTCTCGGCCTCGCGCTCGGTGGCGCCAGCAGCGGTTGTGGCGGCGCCCCCACGCGCCTCGTCACCGTCAAGGCCGGTACCGGCGAGGGCGCCATCCAGTTCGAGGTAAAGAACCTGACCGACGTGCCCATCAACAGCCTCTACCTGGTGCCCACCGACAAGGTGCCGCAGCAGCTCGATAACGAGTCGACCGAGGCGCAGAACATGTGGGGGGCCGACCTTCTCAACGCCGCCATTCCCAAGGGCGAGCGGGTGCCGGTTCCGGTGGCCGGCCCCGGCCGATGGGACTGCAAAGCCGTGGATCGCGACGGTCGCTACCAGCACATCGCGGGTCTCAAGCTAGCCGCCGGTGGCCGTTACATCTTGGAGCTGAACGACAGCGGCTGGCGGGTGAGGTAGCGCGCGGAGGCAACGGACAAGGGTCCGGTAGGCGCTCGTTGCTCGAGCTCAGCGGGGGTTCGGGACCACGTTGATTCGCTGAGAATCTAGGTGTATTCACGCGTCCCACATGCATCTTTTTGCATTATGCATGCAGTATGCGAATGATATGCAGCACTGAATGGGCTGGCTTCGCGACTTGATGCAGCAAGCGCCGACTCCGATGAGGAGCCTGGGCGACTTGTCGCGCTCGGCTCTGCGTTCCGGGGACTGGCCGCACGACACCAAGATGCAGGCGCGGTCTCTCGCGGCCCTCTTCAGTAAGCTCGACCGGGGGCAGGAGCTCGACTGGCTCGGCGACCGGCCCGGCGCCCAGGTGGCGTTGGCCAAAGCGCTAGGGGCATCGCTGGACGACATTCGGGCCCGCGTCCGGCGCCGGCAAGACGAGGCCCCCGGCCAGGTGTTGAGGCTCCGGACTTTGCCGGCCGCCCGGGCGCTCGCTTTGCTCGAGGAGCCGCTCTTTCCCGGGATCCCTCCGGAGGTGTTGGAGCCGGCGAGCTTTGGCGGCGTGTTTTGGATCGCGGCCAGCGGAGCAGGACGGACGCTGGTAGGGCGCTGGCTCGAGGCGCGCGGTCTCGCCCGCTACGTGCACGCCGAGACGTGGGCCGAAGCCCGAACGAAGCTGCCGGCGCACGGCGCCGTGTTCGTGGAGCTCGAAGCCCCGAGCGAAATGCCCAGCGATGTGCCGGCGGGCTTGCGCTGCTGCATTGCGGCGCCGCCAGCTGCAGCAGCGCCCGCTACGGAGCTCGACGCGAGCTGGCCGGGCCGTGTCGTCCGGACGCCACCGCCCGAGACCTACCTGCGCGACTTGCTCACGTGGGTCAGCCAGCGGTTGCCGCAGGACGATCGCTTCGATCCGGCGCGGGTGCTCGCCTGGTTGCAAGGCGAGCCGCTCGAGCGCGGCGTGATCGACGGACCGGGCGCGGTGCTCGGCTTGTGCGGGCTCGCGGACGAGCTGGGCATGCGCGCGCTGGCCGAGCCGCTCGACCAATTGGTGCGTCGCTACGCGCAGGCGCGCTTCACGCAAGCGCTCGATCCCGAAGCGGCGCACACCGCGTTCTTCCGCAAGAACGGTTACGGCGCGCTGGTGGCGCTGGTGCGGCGCCTGCTCACCGAAAGCGGGCCGGCGTGGGATGCGCCGCGGCCGCGCGAGCAATGGCTGAGCCTGGTGCCGGAGGAGCTGCAGCGCGAAGCCGATTTGGATTGGCTGAAGCTCACGCTCGGTACGGGCGCAGGGGCGCTGCGCACGGCGGATCTGGAGCGCGCCGCCAAGAAGCTGCCACCCGGCGCTTTCCGGGTGATTCGCTCACTGGAGCAGGCCGGGCTGCTCGAAGCGACGAGCGGCGATCGGCTCAAGCTGGGGCCGCGCTTCGTCGCGCGCGCGCTGCTCACCGAAGCCGTCGCCGCGCTGGCCAATAGCTCGCCGATCGAATGGGGCACGGCGCTGCTCGAGGGCTCGGCGAGCCAGGAGCTAGAAGGCTACGTGCTGGAGCGCGCTCGCGAAAGCGCCGGGCAAAGCCTCGAGCCGCTGCTCGAGGTGTCGGATCCGGACAGCTTGCCTTACGTGGGCGCGTTCGAGCTCGGCTTCGTGGCGGCGGGCCTGGCGCTGCTCGAAGGGGCGGAGCTCGCGCGCGATTTGCGCGAGAACCTGTTCGAAGATCAACTGGAGCTGATGCTGGAGCTGCCGGGCGAGCTGCCGGTGCCGCGCGTGCTGCGTGGCGGGCCCGCCGAGCGAGCGCAGCGGCACGGCTTGTTCTTGCTGTCGGCGCTGGCCCTGTCCGAAGATTTGCCGGCAGCGGCGCGCAAGCACCCGCTGTTGCGACCCTGGCAACGGCAAGAGTTGGATCCACGCACGGGCGCGCTGCTCGATTGCGTGGCGGCGGCGCTGGAGTCGCCGTTGCTCGGGCAAGCGGGCGCGCTCGCGGCTTTTGCGCTCGTCGGGCGTTTGCGCGCGAGCGTGGGCGCGCTCGTCGGCATCGATACGCCGCACGCGCTCGAGCGGCCGGCGGTGATTGTCGAAGAGGTCATGCACGGCGTGCTCACCTGGCCGACCGTGGCCGGCCTCGGTCGCGGGCGCGGCACGTTGCTGGGTGCAACGCGCGCGGCAGCACTCACGCTCGACGTGCCGTGGTCGGACGTGGCTCGCGCGACCTGGCTGGCGTGGGACGCCGCCGAACGCCCGGCAGAAGGGGCCGATTTCTTGCTGCCCGAAAACGACGCCGAGGGCGCATTCTGGGCGCACATCCCACGCGAGCTGCTGCGCCCGCTCTTGGCCGACGCGCGCGACAAGCCGATGCCGTTCGAGCGGCTGCGCGAGGAACCGTGGGCGGCCATCGAAGAAGCGGTGCTGGACGGCGCGCTCAGCCCGACGCCCGAGCTCGTGCGACATGCACCGCTCAACGTGCTCGACAGCTGGCTGATGCGGCGCGGGCTCGAGCCGTTCGTGGACGGCTCGTTGAGCGTGCTGTTCGAGCGCCTACCCGAGCGGCTCTTGCGCGTGCTTTCGCTGCATTTCGAGAAGCCGAGCCCGCACGAAGCGGGCGACGTGGTCGCGCTGCTCGCCGCGCTGCCCGACTCGCTCTTGGCGGAGGCGGTGGCCACGACCGAAGACAAAGCGCTCGTGCGCCTGCCGGGGCCAACCTTGACCGCGATACGCAAGCTGCTCCACCGCGCAGTCAGCTCGGGCGGTGGTGTCGCGCGGCAGGCCTACCCGGTGCTGGCCGATTTGGAGCAGAAGCTGTCTGCGGCGCGCCGCGCCTGAGCGACGCAGAAGCGACGGCAGGCTTACCAGCCGCCCTTGTCTTTGTCTTCGTCCGGCTTCTTGTCGTCGGCGGCAGGTGCGGCTGCCGGGGTGGGTGCCGCGGCTTTCTTCGGCTCGCCCTTGGCTTCGTCGGCATCGGGCTCGGCGCGCTCCGGCTCGGCCGTCGTCTTGTCTGGCGGTGCGCCCTTCTCGGGACAACCCGCGAGGAGCGTGCTGAGCGCAACGAAACCGAACAGGGCGAGCACGTGGCGGCTGGAAGCGGGGCGCATGGCCGGTACTGTGCCGGCCTTTCGCGCCCTCGGCAAGGGCAGAGGTAGAAGCACTCGGCAGGAGAACTGTGGTGTACTATCGCGCGCTGTCTCGAGCGGTGATCTGGGGCAAGACCAGCGGTTTTTAGCAGCAATGGCCCGCAAGCGTTACATGATCGTCGGCGACGGGGCTGCAGGACTGACTGCAGCCGAAGAGCTTCGCCGACGTGACAGAGATGCAGCGGTCGGCATCTTTTGCGATGACCCGAACCCGGGCTACTTCCGCGCCGCGCTCACGAATTTCTTGTTGGGTGAGCTGCGCGAAGATCAACTGTGGGCCGTCGCGCCGGACTTCTACGCGGCGCGCGGCATCGAGCGCGTTTTCACGCGCGTGCTGCGCGTCGATCCCGAGCGGCGCGAGGTCTGGTGTAGCGGCAATCCCGCGCCGCTCGGTTACGACGGCTTGCTCGTCGCCACGGGTGCGCGACCGCGCGCACCATCGTTTCACGGCGCGCACCTGCCCGGGGTGCTCACGCTGCGCACGATTCAAGACGCGCGCCGCATCGTCGACACCCTGCGCGGCAACGTGCAGCGAGCGGTGGTGTTGGGCGGTGGCGCGCTGGGCCTCGAATGGACGCACGCCTTGCTCGAGCGCGGCGTGCACGTCTCGCTGCTCGAGCGCGCACCGCGCTTCATGCAGCGCTCGCTCGACGCGGTCGCCTCCGACTTGCTCGTCGCGCGCCTGCGCAAAGCGGGAGTAGACGTGATCTTGGGCGAAGAAGTCATACGCGCCGATCCGGGCGCCCACGGCGGCGTCGCGGGTGTCGTCACCACGAGCGGGCGCCGCATCGCTTGCGACCTGGTCGCCGCCGCGCTCGGCATCGTGCCCAATAGCGAGCTCTTGGAGCACAGCGGCGCGGAGCGCACCGAAAACGGCGCGGTGCGGGTCGATCGGCGACTGGCAACGTCGGTGCCCGGCGTGTGGGCGGCGGGAGACGTGGCGAGCGTCGAAGGTGAGCAGCTCGGGCTGTGGGAGCCGGCGCGACATCAAGGACGCGTGGCGGCCGCCAACATGTGCGGCAGCGGCGAGCAGTACAGCCCCGGCGTGCACTACTTCGCGACGCGCCTGTTCGACCTCGACTTCGCGCGCGTGGGCGAGATCGACGAGGCGCCGGGCCGGCGCGCGCTCGTGGATTTTCCGCGCGGCACCGGCCACATCGCATACCGCAAGATCGTGCTCGAAAACGGGCGGCTCCGCGGCGCGCTCTTGATCGGCGAAAAGCAGGCGAAGGTGCGCAGCATCGGGCGCGGGCTCAAGCGCCTGATCGACAGCGGCGTGGACGTGAGCAGCGTGGCCGAGCGCCTGCTCGAGCCGGGCTTCGACGTGTCGGGTTTCTTGGAGACGCGCAAGCTCGTGGCGCCGCCCGAGGTCAACAAGGCGCCGCGCGCCAAGCCGCCCGTACCGGCCGCCAAGCTGCGCGGCACGCAAGTCGTCAGCATGAGCGCGGCGCTGGCCGGGCTCAAAGAGCGAGCCGGCACCGCCCTGATCTACACCGGCGCCATCGAGACGATGGGCGGTACGGCGATGATGTCCGCGCCGTCCGCCGCGCGCCCGAGCGCGTCGCCCACCTCCGTGCTCCCGCAGCGTACCTCGCAGCTTCCTCAGCAGACGTCGCAGCTGCCGCAGCGCACCTCGCTCTTGCCCGCTTCCGAGCCGCGCCGTACCAAAATGCTGTCGATCGGCTTGCACGCCGAGGCGCCTCCCGCGCCGCTCGCTCCCGAGCAGCCAATCGAGGCGCGCTTCGAGCTCGCCGGGCAATCGCTGGTCATCACGGGCCGACTCTGCAGCATCGGCAGCGCACCGGAGTCGAACATTCGGCTGCAAGACCCGAGCGTTTCGTACCTGCACGCGCAGATCACCCAGCACGAAAACGCCCTCTATTTGCGCGACGCCGGCACCCAGACCGGTACTTGGGTCAACGGCGTACCGCTCGCCGGCTCGCACCTGCTGTCGGACGGCGACCGCGTGCTCGTCGGCCGCAGCGAGCTGATATTCCGCTCCAGCGCGCTCGGCAAGAAGACGTCGGCGATCGAAGCCGTCATCGCGTTGCCGCGGCTCGAGCTGCGCTCCGGGCCGAGCCTGGGGCTGTCGTTCGTGCTCTCCGGTGAGCAGTGCTCGATCGGCAGCGGTCAGGGCGTCGACTTGCAGGTGTTCGATCCCAGTGTCGCCCCCTTGCACGCGCGGGTGCGCGCCGTGCAGGGCCAGCACTACTTGTCGGACGCCGGGAGCCCGAGCGGTACGTACGCCCGCGGCGTACGCCTCGCGCCCGGCCAAGAGTTACCAGTCGCTGAAGGCGAAGTGTTCCAAGTCGGCGCGATCCAAATCGCGTACACGCGCGCCCCCACGCGCGACCGCGTGGCGGCGTTTCGTCCGCTGGCGCGGCTCAGCATCGCCAGCGGCGCCGGCAGCGGGCAGAGCGCGGCATTCGCCGAGCGGCTGCTCGTCGGCAGCGCGGCCGATGCCGGGCTGTCGGTGCCCGGCACGCAGCCTCACGAGCTCGAGCTCGTGGTGCACCAGGGCGGCTATTTCGTGCGCGATTTGAGCGGTGGGCGCACCTTCAAGAGCGGCGCGCCGCTCGGCCCGCAATGGTCGCCGCTCAAGGGCGGAGAGCTCCTGCTCGCGTCCACCGGCGCCATGCTGCGCTTCGAGGAGCCATGAGCAGCGCCGACGAGCAACTGCGGCAAGCGGTCGAGCAAGAGGTGCTGGCGTGTATCGGTTGCAACGATTGCCTGCTGGCATGCCCGATCGTCGAGTCGCGCCACGTCACGATCGCCGAGCTGAACGGCGCCGTGCACCTGCCCACGATTCAGCAGCCGCACGTGGCCGCGTTCGTCACGGCTTGCACGCAGTGCCGGCAATGTGTGCCCGCCTGCCCCGCCGACTTGAACCGCGCCGACATGGTGCTGCTCAACAAGCTGAAGGTAGAAGACAGCGTGCCCGACCACGAGCTGACGCTCCAGGCGCGCACCACCGCCTTCGCGTCGGGCATGACGCTCGACGGCCTCTCTCAGCGTCTGGGCGAGCTGCAGTTGTTCCACGGCGCGAGCCCCGTGGCCTTGCGCCGCCTGGTGCTCAAGTCCACCTTGCGCATGCTCGTGCCAGGCGAAGAGCTGTGCAAAGAGGGCGAGTTCCACGAACGCTTGAGCGTCGTGCTATCGGGCACGCTGGAGCAGCAGAGCGCTGGCCCGAACGGCACGATGATTCAAGTGTTGAAGCTGGCCCAGGGCAGCTTTTTCGGAGAAATGGGCGTGCTCAGCGACTCGGCCGAGCCCTTCACGGTGGTGGCGCAAGAGCTCTCGATCGTGCTCGAAGCACCGAAGATCGCCGTCCTGCGCTTGATGGATCAGGCGCCGGAGGTGCGCGCCTCGCTCGACGCGCTGTACGAAAAGCGCGCGCTGTGGAGCTACTCACGTAACCCGGGCGGCCTCGGCGTCTTGCCGGAAGCAGCCGTCACCGAGCTGTTGTGGTCGTCGCGGCTCGAGCTCTTGCCGAGCGGCACGTCGCTCTTCGGCGACGACGACACGCCGCGCGACTTGTTCCTGGTGCGCAGCGGCTTCTTGCGCGCCAGCCAGCGCGATCCCGACGGCACCGGCCCGGCGCGCGAACGCGTGCTCACCTACTTCCGCGAGGGCACCGTGTTCGGTGTCTTGCCCCTGCTGTCGCGCTCGCCGCGCATGGGCTACGCCGTGCAGGCCGCGAGCCGCTCCGAGGTGATTCGCGTGCCAGGCGCCGCGCTCTCGCAGCTGTTCGCTCGGTACCCGCAAGCCGAGCACTCGCTAAGGCAAGCCGGCTTTCAAGCGGAGGCGCTCGCGCTCGCCAACAACGTCGGGCTCGTCCCGCCACACACGGATTTGCAAGGTCGGCCCAGCGGCGCGCCTTCTGCCAAACCACCCAAAGTAGACCTGGCCGGCACGCGCCGCGCGCTGGAAGCAGAGGTGCTGGTCGAAGAGGGGCTGGCCAAAGGCCGCGAAATCCTGGTCATCGATCAGGAGCGCTGCACCGCCTGCAATAACTGCATCGACGCTTGCGAGCGCCGTCACGGCAACAGCCGGCTGCAGCTACGCGGCATCCAGGTCGAAAACTACATGTTCCCCACGGCCTGCCGGCACTGTGAGGATCCCACCTGCTTGATGTGCAGCGTCGACGGCATCGTGCGCTTGCCCAGCGGCGAAATCAAAATCGTGCCGGAGAATTGCATCGGCTGTGGCTCCTGCGCGCAGCGCTGCCCCTACGGCAACATCAGCATGCACCCGGTCGAAAAGCCGGCGCAGAGCCTGTTCGTCAGCCTGCTGGATTTCTTGGCCACCGGCAGCCTGCGCGAGCGCGCACTGGAAGCCGTGGACCCCAAAGCGCAGCGCGTCGCCGTCAAGTGCGACCTATGCGCCGAGTATTCGGACTACGCCTGCGTCACCGCTTGCCCGGTCGGCGCCGCGTTCCGTATTGATCCCGGGGAGGCGCTGGCGCGCGCCGAGCCGCGCAACTCGTTGAGGCCGCCCTCTTGAGCCGTCCGCTGCAAAAGCGCCGTGGCTTGCTCGAGCACCAGGCTCCGTGGCTCATCCTCAGCGTGCTGTGCGCGCTGGCGAGCGCGGGGATCGTCGTCGCCATCGACTCGGGCGCGCTGGCCGATTACGCGCTTTTTCCGGCCATTTTGCGCGGCTACACGCTGACCGGGCTGTTCTTCGGCGTCAGCTCCGTCGGCCTCGCCCTGCTCACCTTTTTGTATTCGCTGCGCAAGCGCAGCCTGCAAGAGAAGATGCCGGTCGGAACCATGGCCGGCTGGTTGTGGGGCCACGTCTACCTGGGCCTCTTGTGTTTGTTGCTGGCGATCGCGCACGCCGGCTACGGCACGATCGGTCTCGAGCTCACCCTCGGCAAGACGCTACTACTCTTGTTGCTGCTGCTCGTGGTCAGTGGCTTGATCTGGCGCGTCGTGTACGCGGTGGTGCCGGCCAGGGCCGCCAACGAGGTCGGCCACTACTCGCAAGCCGCCAGTCGCACGCGTGCCGCCACGGCACAGGTAGAAATCGAGAAGCTCAGCGCCGGGCGCTCCCCCGCGCTGCAGCAGATGGTCGACTGGCTCCAGCGCGTCAACGCCAGCGACGCCGAGGTAGCGCACGTTGCCCGCACCATCGCGGCCGAAGATCAGGCCGTGGTCCCGGATTTGGTGCGGCTCACCCGCATGCGTCACCAAATGCTCCAGCGCGAGGCGCGCCAGGGCAGCTACCGGCGCAAGCTGCAGTGGCTACGGCTGCTGCACGTGCCCGTCAGCCTGTTGTTTTTGCTGCTTTTGCCGCTGCACGTGCTGTGGGCGCTGGATGTGCCGCCCAAGCTGGCTGCCAGCGGCGCCGCGCTCGGCAGCACGCTCGGCGCCTACCACGGGTCGGAAGCGTGCAGCAGTTGCCACGAGCGCATCGTGAGCGAGTGGCGCACCTCGATGCACGCGCACGCGCTCACTAGCCCGATCATGGTCGCGCAAGGCAACCTCGCGCTGCGCGAAACGCTGGCCAACACCAGCACGCCTGATCCACAAAACGTGTGCGTCAACTGCCACGGCCCGATCGCCACCGCGCTCTCGCCGTCGCCGGTTCTGCCCTTCAAGGCGGAAGGCGCGCTGGCCGAGCCCGCGCTCGCCAGCGAAGGTGTCAGCTGCTCGGTCTGTCACCAGTGGCAGGGCGAGTCGCAAACCGCGGGCGGCGGCCTCACGGCGTTTCAAAAAGGGCTCGTGCCGGGTCACACCTTCTTTGGCCCGTACGACGACGCGGTCGGCAATGCCTTCCACCGCAGTCAAGCGACGACGCTTTTCAAGCAGCCGACGGAGCTTTGCCGCAACTGCCACTCGGTGCAGTACGATCGCAACGGCGACGGCAAGATCGAGCGCGGCACCGATCTGGTGCTGCAGACTCTTTACGATGAGTGGGCCGACTTCGCGAAGAAGGGCGGCCCAACGTGCGTCGACTGCCACATGCCGGTCGTCAAAGGCTCGCGCGCCGCAGAAAGCGCGCTAATTCCGCTGGAGCAAGACGGCGACGCTCCGGCGCGCGTGCTGCGCAGCCACCGCTTCGTGGCCGTCGATTACCCGCTCGACAAGCCTGCCGTCCGTGACGAGAGCCGCTCCGAGCGCGAAGGCTTGCTGCAGCGCGCCGGCCTGCTCAGCATCGTCGACTCGTCGCTCAACGTCACCGACACGCGCGTCAGCTTCGACGTGTCACTCCAGAATACCGGCACGGGTCACAACCTGCCGGGCGGCTTCGCGTTCGTGCGCCAGATGTGGCTGGAGGTTTCGCTGCTCAACACGCAGGGCCAAACGCTGGCAGTTTCGGGACGCCTCGCCAAACCGAGCGACGACCTGTGCGACGCCAGCCTGGTGGACGACACCAGCAATCCGCTGCGCGGCTTCGTGGTCGGCTGCCCCACGAGCGATCGCCAACTGGTGAACTTTCAGCAGCAGCTGTTCGACAAGATCGAGCTACTGCGCGATAGCAGCGGGGCCGTGCAGCTCGATTCGCGCGGCCAAGCCAAGCTGCGCGCCGCACCCGGCGCGGTCGAGGTCGTCGTGCAGCACCTGACGAGCGGGCCCGCGCCGCGCGTCCGCCCCGCCACCGGCAAGCCCACCCCGCCACTGCTCGTCGGGGAGCAGCGCTCGTTCCCGTACGTGTTCGATCTGCCGAGCAGCTCCGGCGCCAGCACGCTGCGGGTCCGCCTACTGTTCCGCGCGGTGCCTCCGTACTTCCTGCGCGCGTTGGCCAAAACGCAAACACCGGCCGATGGCCAAAACCTCGCCGAGCTCGTGCAAAACCTCGAAATCAATGAGATGGCGCGCGTGGAAGCGCCCCTTTTACGCCGGAATTGAACACGCGAGCGATAGGAACGCGCCGTACCGGTCCTGCGGTTCCGGCTTACCTTGAAGGGATGCAAGAGATTCACGCCGCGCTCGAGCCCCGCGCGACGCCTTCCTCAGAGCGAATCATCGTGGGCTCCGGTAGCGGGCACCTCTTGTGGTTCGACCTGGCCGCTGACGGTTCTTTGCGCTCGCGGAGTGAGCTCCAGCTCGGTGGGTGTCCGTCCTTCCTGGCCTTCTCGGGCACGCAGGCCCTCGCGGTCGATGAGCACGGCAGCCTGCTCTACCCGTTCAGCCACCCTGGCCAAGACGCGCCCACGCTCGGCGCGCCGAGCGCCTCCGGTGGCGCCGGTCCGGCTTACGTCGCCTTCGACCGCAGCGGTGAGTACGGCCTCGTCGCCAATTACGTGGGCGGCGGCGTCAGCGTATTCCGCGCTCGCGAGATGGGCGATGCGGTCTCGAGCCAGCAAGCGGGGCAGAATCCGCACGCCATCGTCTGCTCGCCCGACAACCGCCACGTCCTCGTGCCGTGCCTCGGCTCCGACTACGTCGCCGTGTACCGCTTCGACGCGCAGAGCGGCACTTTGGAGCCAGCTGGCCGCGCCGCCGCGCCGCTCGGCACGGGCCCACGCCACCTCACCTTCGATGCTACCGGCAGCATCGTCTACGTCACCTTCGAGTTCAGCAGCGAGGTCGGCGTGTTCGCGTGGGATGCGAGCGCCGGGCGCCTGGAGCTGGTCGGGCTCGCTTCCACGCTGGGAAGCACCTCGAACGCGACGCCCAACACGGCCTCGCACATCGAGCTGCACCCCTCCGGTCGCGCCCTCTACGCCGGCAACCGCGGCGACGACAGCCTCGCGGTCTTCGCGGTCGACGGCAAAGGCAGTATCGCGCTGGAGCAACGCATCGCCACCGGCAAAAAGCCGCGCCACTTCTCGATCAACCGCCGCGGCGATCGCCTCCTGGTAGGCAATCTAGACGATGCTTCCGTCATGAGCTTCGACGCGAAAGACCACGGCCTGCGCCTGTCCCCCCTGAACGTCACGACCGGCATCCCACAACCGTTCTTCGTCGGCTTCTGCTAACACCCCCCACGGCGACTTACGTCTCCCAGATTTTTTTCACAGGGAGGACGGGAGGTTTCTTGGGTTCGATCCGCAAAAAGACGAACGACGCCGGTGCAGGCGCCGTTCGTCCTTTCTGGGCTCTAAGCCCTATCTTCTCGCCTCCCGTCCTCCTGTGAAAAATCTCGAGACTCGAGGAGACGACCAGATTCTTTACGCCGCGGAGGCTTTAGCGACCTCGGTTTGGGCGTACTTCTCGAGCTTGCGGCCATCGGCGTAGAAGGCGCGGATGCCTTCGGACAGCTTTTCGACCGCCATTTGATCTTGGTTGTGCTCGAAGCGGTACGTCTTTTCGTCGAGCGTGACGCGCGGGATGTCTTTGGCCTTGGCGGCCTCGACGTTGAGCTTGCGCTCCAGCGTGCCTTCGCGCTTCTGCAGCTGAGCCAGCAAATCGGGGCTGATCGTGAGCAAGTCGCAACCGGCAAGCTCGACGATCTGCTCTACCTTGCGGAAGCTCGCGCCCATCACCTGCGTCTTGTAGTCGTACTTCTTGTAGTACTCGTAGATGCGACGGACGCTGGCAACGCCGGGATCGTTTTCGATCGTCGGCTCCTGGCCGCTCGACTTCTTGTACCAATCGTAGATGCGGCCGACGAACGGCGAGATCAGGGTCACCTTCGCTTCCGCACAGGCCACCGCCTGGGCAAAGCTGAACAGCAGCGTCAGGTTGCAATGAATGCCTTCCTTCTCGAGCTGCTCGGCGGCCTTGATGCCTTCCCAGGTGCTGCCCAGCTTGATCAGGATGCGCTCGCGGGCGATGCCGGCGTCTTCGTAGAGCTTGATCAGCTCGCGCGCCTTCTTGATGCTGCCGTCGCGGTCGAACGAGTAGCTGGCGTCGACCTCGGTCGACACGCGACCGGGGATGATCTTCAAAATTTCGCAGCCGAAGTTCACGGCCATCTTGTCCATGAACAGCGCCGTCTGCTCGCTGCCGGCGCTCGCCTTTTTGGAGGCGTAGCTGAGCGCCTCTTCGACGAGGTGCTTGTACTCTTTTTGCTGCGCGGCCTTGAACAAGAGCGACGGATTGGTCGTCGCGTCTTGCGGCCTGTACTGAGCGATCGCCCCGATATCACCGGTATCGGCGACGACGGTGGTGTACTGCTTCAGTGATTCGAGCTCTGACATAACGTTTCCTCGGGTTGGTAAATAGAGCGGAATCTTCCCCCCAGGTTCCCGGCAGCGCAATCCCGATGATCGATTTGTACCGACGCTGCATCAAGCGCCGTGAAGCGCCGGCAATTCTTGGCTTTGCCATTCACCGTCGCAGGACAGATCGGCCGGCCGCGCCGGCTGCACATCATCGGAGATTCTACGGCGGCCGAGTTCCCGCCCACGGATCCGCGAGTCGGCTGGGGAGCCGCGCTGGGTTTGCAGTTGAGCGGCGTGGCCGTGAACGACGCGGCGCGTTCCGGCCGCAGCTCGAAAAGCTACTGGGACGAGGGGCATTTTCGCGTGATCGCGGCGCAGCTCGGCCCCGGAGATTTGCTGCTCATCCAATTCGGCCACAACGACGAAAAAGATGATCCGGCTCGCCACACCGAGCCCACCTCTACCTTCACCGACAACCTGCTGCGCTATGTGTCCGAAGCCCGCGCGCGCGGCGCCCTGCCTGTGTTGCTCACGCCCATCGCGCGGCGCCGCTTCGCCGGTGACGTCATCGAGCAGACGCACGGTGGCTATCCGGACGCTACGCGCGCCGTTGCGACCGGCTCGCAGACACCGCTCATCGACCTGACAGCACGCACCAGCGTGCTCTTCGAACGCTTCGGCCCCAGCGCGAGCGAACGCCTGTTCGCCCCCGACGACAACACGCACCTGTCGCCCGAAGGCGCCGCGGCCGTCGCGCGCCTCGTCGCCGAAGGCTTGCGCGAGCTCGGTTTCGACTTCGGCTTGCGGCAGCGCGCGCCCTCGCTCGCCGCGTATCCGGCGCGCGGCAGCGCACCCGTGCCGGCCGTCATCGTCTGCCCCGGCGGCGGCTACACTCACTTGGCGATCGAAAAAGAAGGGCTGCGCGCGGCAACCTGGCTCAACTCGCTCGGCATTTCGGCCTTCATTCTCCGTTACCGTTTGGCTGACTGGGGGCACCCAGCGCCGCTCGAAGACGTTCGCGCAGCCATCGCCTGGGTGCGCCACAACGCTTCGTCGCTGGGCATCGACTCGAAACCCATCGGCATCCTCGGTTTCTCCGCCGGCGGCCACCTCGCGGCGTGCGCCTCGACTCTTTTTCGCGACGACACGGAGCGCCCCGACTTCGCCCTCCTCGCCTACCCGGTCATCACCTTCAAAGATCCGTACGCGCACACCGGCTCCCGCCGCGCCCTCCTCGGCCCCCGCCCGGATCCCGTTCTCCTCGACGCCCTATCGCTAGAAGCCCACGTCACCTCGCGCACACCTCCGACGTTCCTCATGCACACGCGCGACGACGCCAGCGTCCCCGTCGAAAACTCCCTCTTGTACGCCGAGGCGCTGCAACGCGCCGGCGTCCCTCACCAGCTCGCCGTCTACGACCACGGCCCCCACGGCCTCGGCTTCAACTCCGAAACCGAGGCCGGCCGCGAATGGCCCGGAGCTTGCGCTCGGTGGCTCAAGTCGCGCGGCATCGTTTGAGGACGCAGGCGCTTTGCGACTTCCGATTTGCGACTTCCGATCCGCAGCCGATCACCGTAACCAATCATCGATCACCCGTCACCGATCGCCTCAACGAGTACTGGCGATTTCGCGTACCCTCTCCATTCACGGCGAGAACGTACGGATGTAAGAACTTGGGTGGACGTGCGATGGGCTCCGCCGAGTAAAGTGCCAGCCAGCGTCCTCAAAAGTTCTTTCGAACGTAAGAGCTGCGTACCTGGGAATGGGGTGCGTTTGCCCAGTCGTCCTGCGCGCGACGTCAGCGAGGGCGACCCGTGAAAGCGCTGCGGCGTTGAGAACGGAATGGTCCGCGGGGGATTGGCGTTCCTCTTCGCAATGTTTGCGCGAGAGGATCGACTGGCGGGGGTTCTGCTCGGAACAGCGGTGGGCGACGCGCTGGGCCTGCCCATGGAAGGCATGAGCGCAGCCGCAATTGCGCGGCGTTACCGGCGAATCGATGGGTATTCCCTGCTGGGGCGGCGAGGCTTCGTTTCCGACGACACCGAGCAGAGCGCGCTCGTTGCGGCTTGCTTGAGCCGACATCCTGATTCGCTCGAGCGTTGCGTGCGAGCCTTTCGACGCAGCCTGCTCGGCTGGTTCTTGCGGCTGCCCTGGGGCATCGGTTGGGGAACCTTGCGAGCTTGCTTGCGCATCGCGCTCGGCTTTCGTCACTCGGGTGTGAGCTCAGCCGGCAACGGCGCGGCCATGCGCGCCAGCATCGTCGGGGCCTTCTTTCAGGAAGATGCTACTTCGCGGCGTGCGTTTTCTGATGCGCTCGCGCAAGTGACCCACACGGATGCGCGTGCCATCCAAGGCGCGCGCTTCGCGGCGGAGCTGACAGCGCTCAGCTGCCGCGCCAGCGCGGCGGTTGAACGGCAGCAGCTGGTAACGCAAGCGCTCGAGGTCGTCGATGACGCCGAGCTCGGGACTGCGCTCAAGCTCGCGGCGAAGCTGGCCGTTAGCGACAGCTCAGTCGAAGCCGCCGTGCAGCAGCTTGGCTGCTCTGGCTACGTCGTGCATTCCGCCGCGCTCGCCACCTTCTGCTTCTTGCGCTTTGGCGACGCACCGGAAAGGGCCCTGGTCGCCACCATCCGCGCCGGCGGCGACACCGACTCCAACGCGGCGATCATTGGCGCCTGGCTCGGCGCACTCCATGGCGCAAAAGGGCTGCCCCATGCGCTCGTCCGTTCCCTCCACGACGGGCCGTTCGGCCCCTCCCACCTCCGCGACCTCGCATCCGATCTCGCTAGCGCCCCGTCACCTGAAACCCCTCCGCGCGCCGCCTTCTTCTGGCCAGCCGCTCTGTTCCTCAATCTAGCGCTCTATCCCGTCGTCTTGGCGCACGCCGTGCGCGTCCTGGCAGCTCGCTGAAAGCTCGCACCTCCCCCGCGGGCGCGCAGGGAGAAGCCCGAGCACCCGATCTCCTGGGCGGAGCCACGGAGAAGACCGAGACTCGATTCTGTTCGCGCTAGCGAACGGAATTGGGCGGCACCACGCTGGTGCGGGGGCCGCCGATGGGGGGAACGTAGACGCCCCAGATGTCGCGCGCGTAGCCGAGGATGGTGCGGTCGCTGGAGAAACGGCCCATGTGCGCGACGTTGAGGATGGACTTGCGCGTCCACTGCGTCTGGTCGTGGTACGCGGCCTCCACGCTGCGCTGGCAGTGCAGGTAGCTGAGGAAGTCGGCCAGGACCATGTAGTTGTCGCCGCCGTAGAGCAGCGAGTCGACGATGGGCTTGAAGCGATTGGGATCGTCCGGTGAGAACATGCCGGAGCTCACGGCGTCGAGCGCGGCGCGCAGCACCGGTTCGGCGTAGTAGAGCTGCATCGGATCGTAGCCGGCCTCGCGCGACTGCGCGACCTGCTCGGTGCGTAGGCCGAACAAGAAGAAGTTCTGCTCGCCGACGGCTTCGCGGATCTCGACGTTGGCGCCGTCGAGCGTGCCGATCGTCAGCGCGCCGTTCATGCTGAACTTCATGTTACCGGTGCCCGAGGCTTCGGTGCCGGCGGTGGAGATTTGCTCGGACACGTCCGTGGCCGGGACGATCAGCTCGGCCAGCGACACGCTGTAGTTGGGCACGAAGATCACGCGCAGGTGCTGGCGCGCGTTCACGTCGTTGTTGATGACCTGACCGACGGCGTTGATCAGCGCGATGATGCGCTTGGCCATGTCGTAGCCGGGCGCGGCCTTGCCGGCGAACAAGAAGGTGCGGGGCGTGACGTCGTAGGGCGGCTTTTGCCGGTAATTCAGGTACAGGGAGATGACGTGCAGGATGTTCAGCAGCTGCCGCTTGTACTCGTGGATACGCTTGACCTGCGAGTGCAAGAGGTGTGACGGGTCGAGCTCGATGCGCACGTCGCGCCTGAGCACGTTGGCCAGCCGCTCTTTGTTGTGCAGCTTGACGGCGCGCCACTCGGCCTGAAATTCCGGATCGTTGGCGAAGGGCACGAGCCGCTCCAGCTGATCCAGATCGATCTCCCAACCGGGGCCGATGCGCCTGGTGATGAGCTCGGCCAGGCGCGGGTTGCATTTGAGCATCCAACGGCGCGGCGTGACGCCGTTCGTCTGGTTGATGAACTTGCTCGGATCCATGTCGCAGAAGTCCGAGAACAGCGTCTGCTTGAGCAGCTGCGAGTGGAGCGCAGAGACGCCGTTGACCTTGGAGCCGCCGACAATGGCAAGGTTTGCCATGTTGACGCGCTTTTCGTTGCCCTCTTCGATCAGCGACATGCGGCGCATGCGCTCGTCGTCGCCCGGGAAGGCCTTGCGGACCTCGGCCAGGTGCTGCGCGTTGATGTCGTAGATGATCTGCAAGTGGCGCGGCAGCACGCGCTCCATCAACCACACCGGCCAGCGCTCGAGCGCCTCCGGCAAGATGGTGTGGTTGGTGTACGCGCAGCAGCGCTTGACCTGCGACAGCGCGTGGTCCCAGGGCATGGCGTGAACGTCGACCAAGATGCGCATCAGCTCGGCCACGGCCAGCGCCGGATGCGTGTCGTTCATCTGGAAAATGGCCTGCTCGTGCAGGTTGTACAGATCCGAGTGGTAGCGCAGGTGGCGCGAAATCACGTCTTGCAGCGTGGCGGAGACGAGGAAGTACTCTTGCTTGAGCCGTAGCTCTTTGCCGGCCGGCTGCTGGTCGTTCGGATAGAGGACGCGGGTGATGTTTTCGGTCTGGCTCTTTTCGGCCACGGCACGGATGTAGTCGCCGCGGTTGAAGTAGCTGATGTCGAAGTCGTTGGTGGCCTTGGCCGACCACAAGCGCAGCGTGTTGACGACGTTGTTTTTGTAGCCCGGCACCGGGATGTCGTAGGCCATGGCGTTGACGGACTCGGTGTCGACCCACTCGTGCACGAGGCGACCGGTGCTGCCCGTGTACTGAATGACGCGACCGCCGAAGCGCACCGCGTAAGTGCGCTCGGGCCGCGCGATCTCCCACGGGTTGCCGAAGCGCAGCCACTGGTCCGGCGATTCGTGCTGGTGCCCGCCGATGATGTCTTGACGGAAGATGCCGTAGTCGTAGCGCAAACCGTAGCCCATGCCGGCGATGCCGAGCGTGGCCATGGAGTCGAGGAAGCACGCCGCGAGGCGCCCGAGGCCGCCGTTGCCGAGACCGGCGTCCGGCTCTTGCTCGAGCACCTGATTCAGGTCGATGCCGAGCGTGGCGAGACCGGCGCGGAACTCCTCGAGCACGCCCAGATTCACCAGGCCGTCTTCGAGCAGGCGGCCGAGCAAGAACTCCATCGACAGGTAGTTGACGATCTTGGGCTGCTGCCGCTCGCGGCGGGACCACGTGCGCGTCCAGCGATCGAACATGCGGTCGCGGGCGGTGCGGGCGGCGCTGATGAAGTGGTCGAGCCGCGTGGCAGCGCTGGGGTGCTTCCCCTGCGTGTGCTGCACATGGTTGACGAACGCTTCTTTCAGGGCCTCCGAGTCGAGCAAGAGCTCATCGACCGGGATGTTGTATTTCGCGGAGTTCGACACGTTGGGACTTCTAACGAAGGGCGTCTCGGGTTGCAACGACTGCCTCCTATTCGGCCCGTACTGCACCGGAACGCGCATTTCCTGAGCGTTTCCGTGCGGCGAGCGGTGCGGGCGATTGCGCTTTACAGGAAGACAAAAGCTCTGCCAAAAGCGGCGGGCCTTGGCTCTATTCGACCAGATCAAGCTGCCCAAGGGACGCATTTCCGGCCGTACACTGAGCGCGCTCGTCACGGCCGTCCGGCACACTCCCGCTCGCGGCCCGCTCGCGCAGCTGCTGCGCGCCGATCTCGGTATCGACCGCGCACGAGCACTGGGTCCGGCGGCGCGCGACGGCTTGCCGCTCACCACGGCTCCGCTGCGGGCGCGCCGCGAGCACGGCCGAGCGACTGAAGAGCTGGGAGCGCCGCAGCATCTGGGGCTTCCGCGCTCGGCGGCGGCGTTGCAAGCAGCGTACAGGCGCGGCTCGCACGATCCGGTGCAGATCGCAGAGCGAGCGCTCGCGGCCGCGCGCGCGCTGTCGAACCAATCGCCCACGCTCGGCCCGCTCTCGGCCTACGACGACGAGAGCGCTCACGCCGCCGCGCTGGAGAGCCGTGAGCGCTTCAAAGCCGGTGCGCCGCTCAGCTTGCTGGATGGCGTACCGATCGCCATCAAAGAAGAAGTGAACCAGCGCGGCCTGCGCGCGCGCCTGGGCACCAGCTTCATTCCGCACGATGCGAGCACGCAAGACGCGCGAGCGGTGGCGCGGCTGCGCGCGGCCGGCGCCGTGATCATCGGACAAACACCGATGACCGAGTTCGGGCTCTCGCCGCTCGGAGGCAACCAGCACCGCCGCATGCCGCGCAATCCGCACGACCGCACGCGCCTGGCCGGCGGCAGCTCGACCGGCAGCGCAGTCGCGGTGGCGACGGGCGTCACGCCGGTTTCGCTCGGCTGCGATGGCGGCGGCTCGATCCGCATTCCGGCCGCGCTGTGTGGCGTGTTCGGGCTCAAGCCGACGTTCGGGCGCATCCCTGCGGTCGGCATGGGCTTGCAGGGTGCGCTGAGCGTGGTGCACCTCGGGCCCCTCGCGACCAGCACCGGAGAGCTGGCGGCGTTTACGGAGCTGGCGAGCGGCGCCGACGCCGGCGATCCGATTTCGGAGCTGGCTCCGCCGCTGGCGCCCGGCGAGCTGCGGGCGGCGCTGGGCCGTGGCGTGCGCGGCCTGCGCATCGGTATCGACGAAGCGGAGTGGGCCGCCGCCGACAGTGAGCTCACGGCGCCGTGCCGCGACGCGCTCTCGTTGCTCGAAAAAGCGGGTGCGGAGCTGGTCCCGATTCGCGTCGTCAACGCGGCCCACGCCGCCGCCATCGGCTACCTCACCATCGGTATCGAAGCTTACGCCGCCATGAGCGAGCTGCGGCAGAGGCACATGGATGCGATGGGTCCCGACGTGCAACTGTTCCTGTCGGGCATCGAAACCTTCCGCGCCGACGACTACATCGACGGACAGCGCCTGCGCCAAGGCTTGCGCCGCGACGTGGCCGAAGCGCTACGCCAAGTCGACTTGCTCGCCTTGCCCACGACCGCCAAAAGCGCGCCGATCATCAGCGAAGAAGAAGCACGCAGCGGCTTCGTCGACCCACTCCTGCTCGACGCCATGTGCCGCTACGCCTTTTTGGCCAACCTCACGGGCCTACCCGCGGTCAGTTGTCCCGTCGGCGGCGATCGCGACGGCATGCCGCTCGGCCTGCAGCTCATCGGCGACGCCTGGGACGAAGCTTGCGTGCTGCAAGCCGCCGCCGCCCTCGAACGGCTCGGGATCGCCCGCGCGCTGTCGAGCGAAGCGACGATTGACTTGCTCGCCTAGCCAGCAAATCCATCGCTCGCGCTGTTCGCGCAGTCGCTCGCGCTTCGCGCAGTCGCTCCGCGCGGCGCCTCTCAGCACGCGAGAGCTCTCGCATTCGTAAGCTCTTCCTTGGACGCGCGCTAAAATCGCGCGCGGCGACAATCACCCAGCGTCCCCAATACTTCTCACTTTCGTAAGAACCTTCGAAGACGACCGGCGTGGACACATCGCTGGCTGGCCGCCATTCGTCCGCGAAAGTTGTTACGTTCGAAAGAGCTCTCGTTCGTCGTAACAGGGCACTCGGCCTCGCGCCGCGCTCCGCCGCGTTCATGTGTTGGTAGGCCTTGCCTGCGCGGCCAGCTGGCCGCGGCGCGCGCGGCCGCAGGCCGCGCCACAAGCCCTGGCCTCCCCAACAAGAAATCGGAAATCGGACCCCTACTTCGGTGGGTCAAAGGGCAGGTACGTCTGCTTGAAGACGGGTAACGACTCCAAGCGTTCGCACCAGGCGGAGACGCGCGGGGTGTCGCTGAGGTCGAGCAGATCTGGAACGGCATCGCGGGCGAAGCGGATAGCAGTGCCGACCATGATGTCGGCGTGGCATGGCTCGCTGCCGAGCAGGTATTCGCTGGGGGCGCGCTCTTCGAGCCATTTCAGGGTGTCGACGAGCTGGCCGCGGTTGCGCTCGAGCAAGCGCGCGTTGCGGTGCTCGGGCGGGTGAAAGTTCTTCTCGTAGAAGGCGGCGACGGACTTGTCAGCGAGCCCGGCAGAGACGCCGAGGACTTGGCGGCAAAGCAGGCGTGGCGCGGGCGCGTACGGCATCAAGCAGCGCTCCGGCACGACCAGCTCGTCGAGGTGCGCCAGGATCATGTGGCTGTCTACCAACGTGCTGCCGTCTTCGAGCACGAGCGTGGGCGCGCGTTTCAGCGGTGAATAGCGAGCAAACTCCGCGGCGTCCCCCACCGTGCGCAGCGGCAGGTTTTCGTACCCCAAACCATAGAGCTCCATCGTGATCGCCACCCGGCGCACGAAGGGCGAATCCAGCATCCCCACCAGCTTGTACCCAGCCATGCGCGGAGCATGGTCGCTCACGGCCGGCTTTTCAACGTCAGCTCAGCCGCCGGCTTTCTCTTTGGCGAGCCACGCTTTGATTTCACCCTCGATCACGCCGATGGCCTGACCTTGGAACGGCCGGAGCAGGAAGGGCACGTCGAGATCGAGATCGATGGCTGTGTCGCGCACCTCGACCGAGCCGCTGAGGTTCATGCCCTTCACGCTGAACGAGATTTGCGCCTTGTTCGGGCCCGTCCACGTCGTCTTCGGGTTGTATTTGGAGAACTTCTCCGCGTACGTGCTCAGCGCCTTTTCAGTGACCTGCTTGGCGCGTTCTTGCCCGAGATCGTGGGGGACCGAGTGCTTCATCTTGCTGGGCTGTGCTTAACGCGAATCGCCGGTTTTTGCCACCCTGACGACTTTGCGCGCGATAAGCACCAGCCAAAGCGCCGTTCCGGGCATTGCGCCCAGCAAGGCAGCCAGGCTCAGCAGCAAAAATAGCTTGCCGAGGGCCCACCAGCTCGCCGGCGACGTGACCACGGCCATGACGATGCAAACCAGCGCCAGAGCAGCTCCGACCCCACCCCCCGCGTGAGCGCCACACGGGCCGGAGAAGCTGCCCGACGCGAACACCTCGGCCACCAGCGCGCCGAGCGGGTGACGGAATAGAGCGAGCGACACGAGCACGCCCGCGACGATCAGCGCAGCGCCGACATAAGCGCCCCACCCGAGCAGCCGATAGACGCCGCGGCAAGTCGCCACGATCAGCGCCGGCCAGAACGTGTAGAAGCTGCACACGACGGTGCCGAAGCTGAGCATCAGCAGCGCGTCCCCCGGGCCGTGCAGCTGAGGGCTGTCGATCAGGCACCACACGCTGAGCGCCAACGTGAGCACCAGCCAAGCAACGCCGAACGTGCGCAGCGCGACCTTCGACTCTTGCTTGAACGACTGCCACAGGCGGGCGCCGAGCGACATGCAAGCTACGAGCTTACCTGAAGCACGATTTTGCCGCTGTTCAGGTTTTGCTCCATGCGCTGGTGCGCCGCCGCTACCTCGGACAACGGGAAGATTTGGTCTAGCGACGGCCGCAGCTGCCCGCCGTCGAGCGCACGCCACAGCTCGCGTTCGAAGCGCTGCACCAGCTCGGCCTTCTGCGCCACGCTGCGCGTGCGCATCACCAGGCCCTGGACGCGTTGCCGACGCATCAACAGGCGCCCCAGATCCAGCGGCGCCGCCGCGCCGCCGAGCAGGCCGACCACCACCAACCGCCCGCGCTCCGCCAGGCACTTTTGATGGCGCTCGAGCGCGCTGCCACCAATGAAGTCGACGATCGCGTCGACGCCGCGCCCCTGCGTTACCCCGCGCACGGCGTCGACGAAGTCGCTGCGATCGCGCTCGAACGCCACGTCGGCGCCGAGCGCCGTGACGGCCGCGAGCTTGCCGGCGCTAGCGCTGCCGATCACGAAAGCGCCGCGCACCTTTGCGATCTGCACCGCGGCGCTGCCGACGCCGCTCGCTGCGGCCGTTACCAGCACGCGCTGACCAGGCTGGAGCTCGGCTTCCGTCAGCAGCGCTTCGCTCGCCGTGAGGAACGCTTCCGGCACCGCGGCGGCTTCTGCGAACGACAGCCGCTCCGGCAGCGCCAGCGCCGAGCCTTCGTGCACGACGACGCGCTCGGCGTAGCCGCCACCCGCCAGGAGCGCCATCACGCGGGCACCGACGCCAAATCGCGAGACGCCCTCGCCCACCGCCGCGACCACGCCGCTGCACTCCAGCCCCAAAATCTCGCTTTCTCCGGGGGGCGGCGGATACTGGCCGCGCCTTTGCAGCAAATCGGCGCGATTGAGCGCCGTGGCGCGCACGTCGATCAGCAGCTGCTGCGGGCCCGGTACAGGGTCGGGCACCTCCGCCATTTGCAGCACCTCGGGGCCACCGCTTTGCAGGAAGACGACGGCTCTCAACGGCGGCTCCGGCTCAAAGCGTGGTGAGGTGCGCGGCGCCAATCACGCCGGCGCGCTCACCGAGCTCGCTCACGAGCAGCGGCACCTCGCCGGCAGGCTTGCCGAAGACGTGCGCGCGCAGGCCGGTGCGAATGTGCGGCTCGATCAAATCGAACGAGGCGGAGATGCCGCCCGAGAACACGATGGCGTTCAAGTCCAACACGTTTTGGATCACGGCCAAGCCCTTGCCCAGCGCCAGACCCATCATCTCGAACGTTTTTTTGCCCGCCTCTTCGCCTCGACGCGCGCTGACCGAGATCGGCAAGACTTCGGTCGCTTTGCCGCCCAGCTCGCTGAAGCGGCGGAGCAGCGCTTTGGTGCCCGCGAAGGCTTCGATGCAGCCGCGTTGGCCGCAGCCACACAGCGGCGCATCCGGCGACGAGTCCACGTTGTTGTGGCCGATTTCAGCCGCAAAGCCGTTGGAGCCCGGGTAAAGCTGCTGGCCGATGACGAGGCCGCCGCCGATGCCGGTGCCGAGCGTCACCATCAAGAAGCTCGGGTTGTTGCGGCCGTGGCCGTACAGCTGCTCGCCCAGCGCGGCGGTGGTTGCGTCGTTCTCGACCGCGATCGGGCAGCTCAGGCGCTTGGCCAGCTCTTCGCCGATCGCGACGCCTTCGAAACCCGGCACATTCGCGAGGCGCCAGCAGCGCCCCTCGGCGTTGACCTCACCCGGAATCGCAACACCCACCGCCTCGGGTTTGGGTGTGAGCGCCAGCACCGTGTCGGCAATGGCGTCGAGGATCTCTTTCGGGCCGGTGTCGAGCCGCGTCGCGGCGGACGTGCTGCGCACGACCTCGCCACCATCGACCATCCCCGCCTTGACCGAGGTGCCTCCGAAATCGACTCCAATCAACATGCGCGCTGCCGTCACAGTAGTCCCCAGAGCCCCGCCGTTCAAGGCTAGGGCCCGGCAAAACACCTGAGGAATGTCCCGCTTTCCCCTCACCTCCGACTTCGCGTAGACTTTGCGATCCCGTGGACAAGCTGCGCGTCGCTACCCTCAATATCTGGAACAAGGCGGGACCGTGGGCAGAGCGCCTGCCTCTCATTCGAAAGCAGCTGACCGAGCTTGCGCCCGACGTGCTCGGGCTGCAGGAAGTGCTGCGCCTTATCCCCGATGAGCTGAATCCGCCGACGCCTTCGCCGAGCAACTGCCAGGCCTGCGAGATCGCCGACGGCCTCGGTTACAACGTGGCCTACGGCGTTGCGGCCGACTACTCCGGCGGTTTGAAGTTCGGTAACGCGCTGCTCACCCGTCACAAGATCTTGGACAGTCGCACCTTTCGGCTGCCCGGTGCGGACAGTGGCGAGACGCGCTCGCTCCTCTACGCGCTGCTGGAGACACCTTGGGGCCGTCAGCCGGTGTTCGTCACGCATTTGAACTGGAAGTTGCACCACGGCGTCGTGCGTTTGAAGCAGGTGATCTACGTCGCCGAGCGCATCTTCGTGCTGGCGCCGGTCGAGGCCGACTTCTTGCCGCCGCTCTTGATGGGCGACTTCAACGCCGCGCCGACGGCCGACGAGATCCGCTACCTCAAGGGAGAGCACGTGATCGACGGACGCAGCCTCTACTTCGCGGATGCTTGGGACTACGCGGAAACGGGCGCCACCGGCTACCCGAGCCCCGGCTACACCTACGCGCGTGACAACGGTTATGCGCTGAAGAACGGCGAGCCCAATCGACGTATCGACTACATTTTCGTGCGCGGGCCGGACAAGCAGATGCGCGGTGAGCCGAGCAACGTGCAGCTGGCGTTCCGCGAGGCCACGAGCGGCTCGGAAGGCACCGTTTGGGCCTCCGACCACTACGGCGTGGCCTGCGACGTTTCCATCTCGGCGAAATAGATCCCCCCCCTCCGCCGCTACCCCCCACCACCCCCCGCCCCCGGCGCCGTCGTTCTCAGGGAAGAACTCGAGGCGCCCCCCTACGTAAACGAAAGCAACCGAGCGGGTCTTGAAGAAATCGGAAATTCCGATTCAGGGCGTGCGGATTTTCGGAAGGACGAGCAGGCCGGTGCCCATCAGGTTTCGTTCTGAGGAAAAACGAGGCAGCGGGTGGGAGCGGAGCTGCGACCCCAGCCGTGCCGGCGGCAGCCCAACGAGCTCGCGAAACTCGCGGCTCATGTGCGCCTGATCAGAGAAAGCGCTGGAAGCTGCGGCGTCTCGAGGTGAGATGCCAACCTGCGCCAGGAGGTCCAGCGCGCGGCGAATGCGGACGATCCGGCCCAAATGTTTCGGCGGAACACCGGCGGCAGCGAGCGTGCTGTTGCGCAGCGTGCGTGTCGAGCACCCCAACGTGGCGGCCAATTGAGCCGTTGAGAGCTCTCCATACGAGGCGCTAATCAGGCGTGTTAAATGCGCGGCTGTACGATTCGGCGGCGGCAAGTGACGCGCACGGGCACTCAGGTATTGCTCGAGCACGGCGAGGCGGTTTTGGGGAGTCCCGACGTCTATCAGTCGATTGAGTAAGATCCGCCCCTCGGCCCCCCACAGATCCTCGAGTGCGACGAGCGGCAACGCGCTCAAATCGACGCCACCGCGCGGCAGCATCAACGTGAGCCCTGCCGGCTGCAGCGCCACGCCCACGGCTTGACGAATCGTGCCCGCAATCGGAATGACCTGCAGGTGGGCGGGCTGTAAGAACAAGCAGGCCCGGTACCCGTCCGAAAGCCAGCGCCCTCCAGGGAAGTTGTTCCCCTGCTCGATGGCGAACACCAGCTGGCCCTCGATCTCGGGCGCGCGCATGGCGTCGACGCCGTCCGTAAAACTCTGACTCACCCTGCTGTAGTAGAAGTACTCGACGAAGCGATTGAGCGGAGGTGAGGCGGGAAAGAATTTGAAGTCGGCCTCGGGCGCGGGCTCGGGCGCGGCCTGGTCTTGTGCATTGACGATGGCCATGCGCTGCCCTCAGGTCGCCAGCACGCTGCGCAGGCGAATCACGCCTTCGACATGGGGACGGATGCGCGCCTGGCAGGCAAGCCGCCCCTTGCCGCCCAAGAGTGGGATGAGGTCGCGCTCCGCGTCGTTCTGCGGCTCGAGCAGCTCTTCTCCCTCGAGCACCTCGACTTGGCAGGTGCCGCAGCTGGCCGAACGGCACGAGAACGGGATGGGCGCGAAATACTGATCGCAGATGTCGACCACCTCGCCGCCTTCCGGCACCTCGATGCGCTTTTCTGCGCCGAAGCGGTTTGCGACGAACACGAGCGTGGCCATGACTGCGATGGGATCGAGCGGGTGCGTGGCTGGGGCTGTTTTCCCAGCGGCTAGACCCTAGCATCAGCCGCGCCAGGCGGGAGGAGGCTTCGCCCCGGCCGCGCGATGTGTTTTGCTGACCTTCTGATGAGTACGCCGCCCAGTGTGGGAAGCCCCACCGAAGACGACCCGTTTGGGTGGGTCGGCGCCACGGTCGACGGCAAGTACCGCGTCGACCAGGTCGTGGGCCACGGCGGCTTCGGCATCGTGTATCGCGCCCATCACCTCGGGTTCGAAGAGAAGGTAGCGCTCAAGTGCCTGAAGCTCCCCAAAGAGCTGCAGGGCGGCGACCGCGATCGCTTTCGTGACAGTCTGGTTGCCGAGGGCCGCCTGCTGCTGCAGCTCTCGCGCGCGACCACCGGCGTGGTGCAAGCCCTGGACGTGGGCGCAGTCGTCTCTCCGAGCAAAATCTGGACGCCCTACCTGGTGCTCGAATGGCTCGAGGGCGCACCGCTCGACAAAGACCTGTTGCAGCGACGTCAAAAAGGGGAGGGCGGCCGCACCCTGGGTGAGGCGCTCGAGATGCTGGACGGCGCCGCGCGCGCGCTCGGCGTCGCGCACGGCCTGGGCATTGCGCACCGCGATATCAAGCCGGCCAACTTGTTCTTGATCGACTTGGCGGGCCGCCGCACCATCAAGGTGCTGGATTTCGGCATCGCCAAGGTGCTGGCCGAGTCGGACAGCGTGACGCGCGCGTTCGAGGAAACGGGCGGCACCGTGCAGGCGTTCACGGCGCGCTACGGCGCCCCGGAGCAGTTCAGCCGCCGTTTCGGCGCCACGGGACCGTGGACCGACGTCTTCGCGCTGGCGCTGGTTTTCGTGGAGGTCGTGCTCGGCGCGCCCGCGCTGGACGGCACCGACGCCGCGCAGCTGTTCGTCGCGGCGTCGGACAAACTGATTCGCCCCACGTTGCGGCCGCGCGGCTTCGATCCGGGCGACGCCGTGGAAGCGGTGTTGGCGACCGCGCTGTCGGTGGACCCGCGCGAGCGTTACCCCAACGCCAACGCGTTTTGGGACGCGCTCACGGTCGCATGCAAAAACGAGCCGCTCAGGCTGAGCCAGCGGCCGCCGCGCCTCGTCGATCACGACCGCCCGACGCGCGAAATCAGCGGCGGGGAGTCTTCGAACGTCGCGCCGTTTTCGATGAGCGGCGGGTACTCGGGCAATACGGGTGGATCGGCTCCGAGCGTGCCGCACACGTCACAGCCGAGCTTGCACGGCGCGCCGAGCTTGCACGGCGTCGCGAGCGCCCCAGGCGGCATGCAAAGCCCGCCCACCGAGCTGAGCTCGAGTCAGGGCATTCGCTCGCCGGATACGGGGCTGCGCTCGTTGCCGCCGCCGCGCAGCAAGCTCGTGAGCCTGATCGGCGTGGCGCTGTTGGCGGGCGCGGGCGTGGTCGGCGCGATGATGCTGCTCAATCCCAAGCCGGAATCGCTGCTCGGTTTGGGCAGTGCTTCGGCCAGCGCGGAGCCATTGGCGGGCTCGGCGGCCTTACCGGCGCCGCTACCGCCGCCCGTGCCCGCTCCCGCAGCGGCGCCGAGCAGCAAGCCGAGCAGCAAGCCGACCGAGCCCGAGACACCTTCTCCGGCGCCGACACCTGCCGCGTCACTACCGGTGATTCCACCGCCGCAACCCGGCGCCGTAGTCGTCGGGGTGCCCTGGCCGGGCACGCAGTTCCGGCAAATCGCGGGCGGCGCGACCGAAAGCGGCGCGTGGCTCGACAGCTTCCGCATCGTGCGCCGGCCGGACGCGATGCCGAACCTGGATCGCGCCTTTCGTTCTTGTGCCGAGATTGGCCTGGGCCTGTGCACCGAGTCGCAGTGGCAGGCGGCGTGCAGCGCGTTCGCCGAGGTTGGCAAAGATCGCTCGCTGATCGACAGCCTGGAGTCCGGCGGCGTCGTCGAGCGTGGCGGCGGCAGCGGCTGCAGCGAGCGCAAGGTAATACCGGCCGGCACCGAGGTGAGCGATCTCGGATTGTGCTGCGAGCGCAGCATCGCCATGACCAGCAAGAATCTGCAGAAGCAGTTCTTGTCGTCCACCTCGAGCGTGCTCAAAAAGCTGGAAAACGCCCTCAATCAGCATGACATCGCCGCGCTGACTGACTTGTTCGACGACAAGCTGAAGCTCGACGGCGTGGAGCGCAGCAAAACGCAGGTGCTGAGCCTCTTGGCGCAAACCTTCAAAGCTTCGCCGGACCTGGTGGTCACTCACGAGAGCTGCGAGGTCACCGTGCAGGCCAACAAGATCGTCAAGCGCAGCAAGCGCGGCCGCAAAGTGAGCACCAGCACCAGCTACGAGACGACGTCGTGGACGGCTGCCTGCAAGCAGATGCGCCACCAAAAGGGCGAGGCCACGCTGGCCAGCGCCGAGTACGTGTTCAGCCCCGCCAGCAAGCTTCGCAGCCTTTCGGGCAAGAACCAGGCAAGCGACTGATGCGCGCGGTGGTGCAGCGCGTGACACGCGCTCAGGTCACCTCCGAGGGTGAAGTCACGGGCCGCATCGACGCGGGATTGTGCGTGCTCGTCGGCGTCGGCCAAGGCGATACCGAAGCCGAGGCGGCGTCACTCGCGGAAAAAGTGACTAGGCTGCGCATCTTCGAAGACGAGGCCGGCAAGATGAACAAGAGCCTGCTCGACGTCGGCGGGGCGCTCTTGGCCGTCTCGCAGTTCACGCTCTACGGCGACACCAGCAAGGGGCGCCGGCCGAGCTTCGTCGGCGCGATGGAGCCGACGCGCGCCCAGGAGCTGTTCGAAGCCTTCTGCGCCGCGGTCCGAAACCTCGGCGTTACGGTTGCCACCGGCCGATTTCGAACCCACATGTCGGTGGAGCTGGTCAACGACGGCCCGGTCACTCTTTGGTTGGATACGGCGCCTGGCCGTCGCGAGGCCGACAACTCCTCGTCACCGTGAAGGATTTGAAGGATTTCGAGCCGCAGGGCCAGCTGGAGCGGGCGGGTAACGCCGCTGCTGCGGCCCGCGAGCTTCCAATCCCCGAATGGGCGCGGCGCCTGGCCGGCTTGCTCGACAGTGCCATTCGAATTCCGGGCACCGATATCCGCATCGGGTTGGATCCCATCCTCGGCGCGCTCTTGCCCGAGCTCGGAGATGCGCTCACGGCGGTGCTTTCGCTCACGTTGTTGGTGGTCGCGTTCAGTGAGCGCGTGCCGACGGCCGTGCTCTTGCGAATGCTTCTGAATATCGCGCTCGACGCGGTTTTGGGCGCAATTCCCGTGGTCGGCGACGTGTTCGACTTCGCCTTCAAAGCCAACGAAAAGAACCTCGCCCTCATCGAGCGGCACCGCGGGGATGCTTCGCGCAAGGCGACGCTGGGCGACTACGCCGTGATCGGCGGGGCCCTCGCTTTTGCGCTCGCGCTGGTTCTTTTGCCCATCTTGGTGGGAATTGCCCTGTTCCGATTCTGGGGCGCCATCACTCACGATTGAGGAAAGTCCCAAGCGACGCGCTCGCGTTTGGGGTAGTCTCCATCGAGGCGGATGCGGCAGAGCCTCGAGGTACGCGACGTCTTCTTGGGTCAGGTGCTAGAGAGCGCCTTGCAACCTGGCGTCTCTTACCGCCTTGAGCACAAGCTCGGCGAAGGCGCGACCGCGGTAGCCTACCTGGCCAAGCGCCACGGGCCAGATGGCGAATGGCCCGCGGTCATCAAGATCATCCAGCCGCACATCGTCAAAGACTCGAGCGAGCGCGCCCTCACCATCATCAAGAAAGAGGCCGTCGCGCTCGGCCGCTTGAACGAGCGAGTTCCGCCAACTCCGTTCGTCGTTCGCCTGTTGGATACCGGGTCCCTCCAGTTCAAGCCCTTCGGCAAGGGGCTAGAGCTGCCGTGGATCGCGCTCGAGTACGTGCACGGCGGGCTCGAGGGCACCACCCTGCAAGATCGCGTGCGCTACTCGGTGCGCGAAACGGGCTTCGCCTTCGATCCCACGCGCGCCGCGCGGTTGGTGCACGCGCTCTCCAAAGCCATGGTGGAGATACACGCCGCGGGCGTGGTGCATCGCGACGCGCACCCGGGCAACGTGCTGTGCTGTGGCGCGGGCGAAACCGAGATCTTCAAGATGTCGGACTTCGGCATCGCACGGCCCATGGGGTTGAACGCCACGTTCGGTGGGGCCACGGTGGGCACGCCTGGCTACATGGCGCCCGAGCAAATGGAGCCAGCCGGGCAGATCAGCCCGCTTTCGGACCTGTTCAGCTTCGCGGCGATTGTCTTTTACGTGCTCACGGGCGAGCCTCTGTTCGAAGGCCGCACCGCAGCCGCCACTGCGGCAGCCGTCAAATCGCCGCAGCGCCGCAGCCTGCTCGACGTGCCGACCCTGGCCTTCGAGCTGCGCGAGCGTGAAGCCGCCGTGCAAGCGCTCGATCTCGCGCTCGCGCGCGCCACTTCACCGAACCCGCGCGAGCGTCCTCAAACCGCCAAGCTCTTCGCCGACAGCCTGCTGCCCTGGCTGAGCCTGGAGCCCAACACCGCTCGTCCCAGCCGCCGCTGGATGAGCAGCATGGAGGCGCTGCGTTCGCGCGAAATGGTGGTAGAGACGAACTGGACGGTGCGTCACCCGCCGGGCGACGATCGGCTCGTCACCAACGTGGCCTGGGATTCTTCGGGCAATGCGTTGGCGCTCACCACGCGCGGTCCGGCGTTTTGGGACGGCACGCGCTGGCTGGATCTACCCGCCCATGGCCTGCCGCCCCCCGACTCCATCCGCTTCGTCGAGCGCCTGGGCGCCGCGTCGTGGCTGATCGGCACCGAGGGCGCCAAGCTCGTCGAGTACTCGCGCGACGGCGCGCGCGAGCTGATCGCCGGCCCGGATCCCACGGTCGCTTTCTCGGCCGGCACCACCGAGCTCGACGATTTGGCCGTAATGATCGGCGAACGGCGCGGCGAGCCGCCCATGCTCTTCACGCTGGTGGGCAAGCGCTGGCTGCGGCCGCTGCCGGTCACCGGCGCCTCCATGCTCACCGGCGTCGCTCGGATAGACGACGAGCGCTTTCTGGTGGTCGGGCGCGGCGCCGACGGCGACGCCTTCGCGGCCGTGCACTGGCCGCTGCACTGGTCACTGCAGCGCCTGCAAACCCCCAAGAGCCGCGCATTTTTGGCCTGCGCCTCGCGCCCAGAGCGCAAGCTCGTGGTCGCGGTCGGAACGGACGGCGTGGTCGTGGAAGTCGAAGACAGCGCCGTCAGCGCCCGCAGTGTGCCCACGGCGCCCGACATGGTCGCGATCGCCATCGACACGCTCGGCCGGCAGTGGGCGGCGGGGCGGGGCCGCGTCTACTCCAAGCGCATCCAGGGCGAATTCAACTGCGTCTGGGAGCACCAAGCCTGGCAGCCACCGTTCGTCGGCGTGATGGCCGAGGTCGGCTCGATCGTGGCGGTTACCGTCGATGGAGCGGTGCTCGAGTGTCGCTCGATGGTGATGGATAAGACGACGCCGGCGTTTTGAAGAGCTACTTGAGCTCGTAAAACACGTCCGTGCGCAGCTTGCTCGGGTCGTCCGCGTGGTGCGGGCCGTACACCTCCCAGTTGAGCCCGGCCAGGGTGTGACCGTGCTCGCGGCACCATTGGTGAATCGCGTGGTGGGCTTCTGGCAACAGCTGATAGGGCCCGACATGAAGCGCGTGCGCGGCGCGCCCCGCCGGTGTTTCGGAGCGCAGTACGGGCGGCTTTTCGACGTGGAGCGGCTCTTTCAACTGCACGCCAATTTCGACGTGGATGCCGGGCGGCGAGTCCCACATGCCCTCGCCTTGCGGATGGTAGACGACCACGTCGCGGCCAGTCTCGGTGACCCCCAGCTGTCGCAAGCCCTCGTGCAGTGCTCCCATCGTGGCGCCGATTTTGGGGCCGATGTTTTGCGCCCACGCCACTTCTTTGATGACGGCCAGCGCCCGCTTCTCGATAGGTACGATGAAAATCTCGTAGCTAGAACCCGCCATGCCGCGATCCTAGCCGTCAGACGCGGTCCCGCGCTATGAGGTCCCGCGCCATGCTGGACCTACTGCCGACCCTGAACGCGCTCCTGAACTCGCTCTCCGCGGTGCTGCTCGTGCTCGGGTTCGTGTTCATCAAGCAGAAGAAGGTGGCATTGCACCGACGCTGTATGCAGTCGGCGTTCGTCGTGTCGTGCGTGTTCTTGGTGAGCTACGTGATTCACCACGCCCGCGTCGGCTCGGTGCCGTTTCGTGGTTCCGCCGCGCTACGGCCAGTCTACTTCGCCATCTTGGTGCCACACGTGCTGCTGGCGGCCGCGGTGGTGCCACTCGCCATCACGACCATCTCGCGCGGCCTCAAGGGCAACGTGGCGAAGCACAAGCCGCTCGCGCGTGTTACGCTTCCCGTTTGGCTCTTCGTTTCGGTCAGCGGCGTCGTGGTTTACCTGATGCTCTACCAGATGTAGGCATCGGTGGGCCGGCGCCTACCCCGAAACATTTACCGGGGCCGTCCGTATTTCTAGGAGTGAGGCTCACTCCCCGCCTCCAGCGCGTTGCCAGGCTACTAACAGTCGGCCTGTTGGGCGGGCTCGCTTTCCTGACCGGTCACGCCGCCTCTCCACTGCCAGAGCGCGACACGCCGGTGGCCTCAAGCCGCGCGATGGACGAAGCGTGGACACTGGCCGACGCCGCCCAGGGGCTGGCCGAGGCACATCAGCCCGCGGCAGCGCTCAACCGTTACCGGCGCGCTTACGACCTCAGCCGCGATCCCTCGCTGTTGCTCGAGGTCGCTCGCCTCGAGCGGGCCGTCGGCAATTCTGCGCTCGCCGCACACGCTTTCGAGCAGTTCTTGGAGCAGGTCGGTGACCGCGCGCCGGAGTCGCGTAAGCAACTGGTGACGCGCCAGCTGCAAGCCGCCGCCGCCACCACCGCGCGCCTCAACGTACAAACCAACGTGGTAGACGCGGTCGCCGAGCTCGAGCCGCAGCGCGGCGTCGCCACCGGCTCCGGCTTCGTCGTCAGCGTCCTGCTCGACGCCGGTGAGCGCCGCCTCAGCCTCAGCAAACCCGGCTACGAAACGAAAAGCCTCGTCCTCTCGCTCCAACCCGGCGAAGTGCGCACCCTCCGCGTGGATCTGGACAAAGCCGCTGCGGGGCGCAGCGATACCAGCTCCGGGAAGCTGCGCTTCGGATCGCTGGAGCGAAAGTCGCGTAACAGCGATATCTAGCCACCGGTCAGCTGGCGCTTTGCCCAGGCAAAGTCCACCTGCCGCTGCGTCCACTTTGCCCAGGCAAAGTCCACGTACCGCTCCGTCCACTTTGCCCAGGCAAAGTCGACCTGCCACGGGGTAGCCCAGGCGCGACACCCCCTGCGTTTGCGCCGCTGTGCTGGCACAGCCTGGCGCACTATGCGTGCGAATTTTCTCGAGAAAGTGCGCCGCGTACCTGGCCCGCGACTTGCTGAGCATCGGCTCGGAAATGAGCGCGACGGTCGTGGCGTTGATCAAGCTCGGGGCAGCGCTTGGGGCGGCCGGGGCGAGCTATTGGCTGGGGCGAGGTTCGAGCCGCGCGGCGAGCGCAGTGCTCGCCGCCTGCGCAGCATTGGCCGTTTGCGCTTACTTCCAATTCGGGCGTCTCCCGGCGGGCTTCGTGCACCGCTGGGAGATGTTCCACTACTACGTCGGCTCGAAGTACCACGCCGAGCTGGGTTACGAGCGACTCTACACCTGCGCCGCGATCGCCGACGCCGAAGACGGCCTGGCCGCGAGCCCCCGCCGCTTGATCCGCGACTTGGCGACGGACGGCACCGTGCACGCCGCTGTGATCGCCCAGCACCCCGAAACGTGCAAAGCGCATTTCAGCGCCGCGCGCTGGAGCGACTTTCGGCGCGACGTGCGTTTCTTTCGCAAAGGGTTGGGACGCCGCCAGTGGGAGCAAGCCCAGCTCGACCACGGCTACAACCCGCCCCCACTTTGGACCACCACGTGGGGCGCGCTCGCCAACCGGGTACCGGCAACTTGGTCCAACGTGCGCTGGCTCGCCAGCATCGATCTGTTGCTGATGGCGGGGGTGCTGGTGGCGCTCACGACCGCATTCGGCTGGCGTGCGGCCGCACTGGGAGCGGTGTTTTGGGGTACCCAGGCCGCGTCCGAAGTGGGCTGGACGGGCGGCGGCTTCGTGCGACAAGACTGGCTGTTCTGCGCGGTCGCCGGCATCGCGCTGCTGCGCCTGCAGCGCTTCGGCTGGGCAGGTGCAGCGCTGATGCTGGCCGGGCTCTTACGCGTGTTTCCGGCGCTACTGCTCGCTGCCGTCGTCCTGGTTTGGCTCTGGCGCTGGGGCAAAGAGCGCCGGCCGCCGCGCGCTTTGTCGCGCTTCGCGCTGGGGGCGCTCGTGTGCGTGACGCTGGCGGGAGGCGCCTCCGTCGCAAGCCAAGGCGCGAGCGACCACCGTCAGTTTTGGTCGCATATCCAGCTGCGGCGCGAAGCCATCGTCTCCAATCACATGGGGTTACGCACGCTGATCGCGGGAGCACCGCTCGAGGTGAACAGTGTTCGCGCGCCCGATGAGCCGCATTGGGTGAGCCAGCGCCGGCAGCGGCTGGCGATCTTGAGCGACGTGCATCGGGTCGTGCTGGTGGGCGGCGTGCTGCTCGTGCTGGCGGCGATCATTCAAGCACGACAGGCGTGGGCCGCCGCAGCGCTCGGCACCGCGCTCATCCCGCTGTTGCTCGATCCTTCGAACTACTACTATTCGTTCTTCGTGCTGCTGGTGCCGCTGATGCGTAAGCAGCCGGCGCTGGCCGTGCTTCTGTGTGTGATCGCGGCGGGCGGCCAGTTGCTGGGCTTGCGCTTTGCAGCCGATGCGTCCCGCTTTTTTGCGCTGTCGTGCCTGTACGTGGCGGCAGCCCTTTTCTTGGCGCTGGCGTTCGTGCGCTGGCCCCGCTCGGCCCGCTTCGTCTCGCTACATTCGGAGAGCTCAATATGAAACGCAGTAGGTGGATCCTTCTCGGCTCACTCGCAACACTGGCTCTGTGCGCCGCGCCTTACGGTTGCTCCGGCAAGTACGTCGATTCGCCCGGGCAGGCTGGCAGCGGCAACGTTCATCCCGGGGGTGACGGCGCGGTCGTCCCTGAAGGCTCCGGCTACGCGACGGACGGCTCTCGAGGCGACGGCGCCTTCAACTGCTGCAGTGACGGCAGCAGCATCCCCGCGCACACCGAGGGCACCTTCGTCGGCGGGGACGGCGCCTACATTCCCGGCGACGGCTCGGGCTTACCGCCCGTTCAGGGCGACGGCTACGACCCCTACTACGGCGACGGCACTCCCGGTGTCGGCGACGGCACCTCCGTCGACTACCCCGAAGGCAGCCCCAACAACGCGGACAGCGACAGCACCACTCCCGAGGGTTACGCCGAGTACGACGGCTACCCCGGCTAACGACGCGGCCCGCGCCCTACGCCCAGAACGTGACTTCGCGCTCCACCACGTTTTCGCCGGCGGAGCCCGCTTCGGCTTGCTTCAGCAGCCGCCAGATTTGCGGCCCCATGAAGTCGAGCTCCGTCGACTGAAAGCGCTCGCCGCCAAAGCGCTTCACGTTCTCGGTTTGCGCTTTGAGCATGGTCGCGTCTTGGCCGAAGATCTTGAGCGCCACGGGCTCGAGCACGGCGCGCACGGCTCGCTTCGGAAGCGGCGTGCGAAAATGCGCGACGCCGTACAGGCGGGTGTGAAAGTCGCTGATCGGCGTGCACAGCGCCGTGACCAAGAAATGCGTCTTGGGTCCGAGCTTGTACTCGACCTGCGCAATCGACGGCAGCAGGAACCTGTCCCAATGCTCCACCGTCGTGACCGCCGACTGCCCGGAGCCCAGGCCCAAAATCTTGGCGGCCACGCCGCTCGGCGCCGGCTCGCCGAGGTACTCGGTCTCGACGCGATCGGGCGAACGCCGCACGATGGCGCGAATCTGGTTCTTCTTGCCGCCGCGGAAGAGCCCGCGATGCAAAAACGCGGTGTGCGGCACGTCGAGCGCGTTTTCGAGCGTGGCGTGCAGCGTTCCTTCTGCCTCCACCACGCGCACGATGCGGGCGTAGTCGTCACCGAGCTGGGGCTGCACGAACGGCGGCGTTTCCGGCGTGACACCCGGCTCCGGGCACACCCACACCAGCCCCTCTTGCTCCCGCACCGCCAAAGCTTCGGCGCGGCGCTCGCGCGCAGCGGCTTCGTTCACCAGGCCAGGGATCTTCTGGCACACGCCGTCGCAGTCGAATTGCCAGCCGTGGTACGCGCACTCCAGCCGGCCGTCAGACAGCACCCGTCCGAGTGACAACGGCACGTTGCGGTGCGGGCAGCGATCGACGAGCGCGCTCGCACGGCCCTGCGACCGAAAAAGCACCACTGGTACGCCCGCGATCACGCGAGCCAGCGGGCCTGCGCCGAGCTCATCCGACAAGCAAGCCACGTAAAAGTAGCGCGTCAGCTTGGCGACCGACACGTGTGGTTTGGTGTGGGGAGGCACGAGGATCGGCGAATCCATTCGATTATCCGAGCTTGCCGCAGCGCGGCGTGGCTCGCATATTGTATTCGACGCGGTGCAAGAAAGCACCGACCCGGTCCGAACTCTCGAAGGAGGCAGCTGTGGAGAAGAAAACGGTGAGCTTCATGCGGTCGCTCTGCATGGGCCAAATCGAAGAAGACGTGATTCTTCCCTTCCCCACGCTGGCCGAGTCCGAGCGAGAAACGCTGCAAACCGTCGTCGGCTCCGTCGGTCAGCTGATGAGCTCGCACGAAAAAGAATTCCGCGAGTGGGACGAAAAGGCCGAGCTGCCGCCCGAGTTCATCAACGAGCTCAAGGAGTTCGGGCTCTTCGGCCTGGTGATTCCGGAGGCCGAAGGCGGCCTCGGTTTCGGTGCCGGCGCTTACTCCCGCGCCCTGCAAGAGATCGCCAAATACGACGCTTCTGTGGCCGTCACCGTCGGCGCGCACAGCTCGATCGGCATGCGCGGCCTCTTGCTGTTCGGCAGCGAAGACCAACGCGCGCGCTACTACCCCAAGCTCTCCACCGGCGAGATGATCGCCGCCTTTTGTCTCACCGAGCCGAGCTCCGGCTCGGACGCCGCGTCCATCAAGACCAACGCCCACAAAGACGGCGACGACTGGATCCTGAACGGCAGCAAGATCTGGATCACCAACGGCGGCATCGCCGACTTCTTCACGGTGTTCGCCAAGACGGGCGGCGTCGACGAACGCGGCAAGCTGTCGGCCTTCTTGGTCACGCGCGACATGCCGGGGGTCAGCACCGGCCCGCACGAGATGAAGATGGGCATCCGCGCCAGCTCCACCACCACGGTGACACTCGAGAACGTGCGCGTGCCGGGCAAGAACCTTCTGGGCGAAGAGGGCAAGGGCTTCAAGGTCGCGATGCAGATCCTGAACTCGGGCCGCACGGGTCTGGGCGGCGGCAGCGTGGGCGGCATGAAGCGCGTGATCTCGCTCGCGACCCAGCAAGCCAAAGGCCGCGTGCAGTTCGGCAAGCCGATCAGCGAGTTCGGCCTGATCAAGCAAAAAATCGGGCAAATGGTGGTGGATTGCTACGCCACCGAGGCCGTCGTCAGCATGGTGGCGAGCCTCACGGACCGCGGTTTCGGCGAGTACCAGGTAGAGGCGGCCATCAGCAAGGTTTTCGCCAGCGAGTGCCTGTGGCGCACGGTGGACGAGGGCATGCAAATCGCCGCCGGCAACGGCTACATGTGTGAGTACCCGTACGAGCGCGCGATGCGAGACAGCCGCATCAACCGTATCTTCGAAGGTACCAACGACGTCTTGCGGCTGTTCATCGCGCTCACCGCGATGAACGACGTCGGTCAAGAGCTGCGCGAGCTCTCGGGTAGCTTGAAGGGCGTGTTCAACGATCCGATCAAGGGCTTCGGCGTCATCTCCGAAGCCGCGCTGCGCCGCGCCGCGCTCGCCACCGGCATCAAGCGTGAAGGCACCTCGTTCACCAAGCTGCACCCTTCGCTCACGCCCGTCGCCGCCATGTTCGAAGAGCAAACGCGCGATCTCGCGACCGCGGCGGATCGCATCTTGCGCAAACACGGCAAGCAAATCATCGACAAGCAATTTGCGACGCGGCGCCTGGCCGACATCATGATCGACCTGTTCGTGCTCGGCTGCGTGCTCTCGCGGGTCGACGCCGCGGTGCGCAGCAAGGGCGAAGACGGCGCCAAGATGGAGCGCCACATCCTCGATACGTTCGCCGGTCAGTCGCGGCGCCGCATCAAGACGACCATGGCCGAGATCGACGACAACGAAGACGAGTCCATCAAGGCGCTGGCCGACCACGCCTTCGAGCTCGAAAAATTCGGTTGGGACACCCTGTAGCGCGTCCCAGCCACCGCCGTCCGCGGGGCCGGGCGTCGCAATCGGCCAAATCCTCGGCGGTTCAGCAACTTTGGCTTGTCGCCGAGCAAGATTCGGCATGTATCATCGGGCAAAGGTCGTGAAGGCGCTCTCGTCCCGCTCGCAAACACGCCAGCCGAAGCCCAGTAAGGCACCGGCAAAGGCGGCGCGCCCCAGCAAGGCCGTAAAGCCTGCTGTGCAACCGGCGGCGCGGAGCGCTAGCCCCAAGGCAGCAGCGAAAGCCGCCGCCCCGCTGAAGGCGGTCGCCAAGAGCATGCCGACCAAGAACGGTGTTGCGCCGAAGGCAGCCACCAAGAGCACGCCGACGAAAAACGGCACAGCGGCAAAGCCGAGCGCGCCAGCGCCGGCCCCCAAAGCTGCGAGCAAACCCGCCGCCACCAAGCTGGAGCCCACTCCTTCCTCACTGCCGCCGCCGAGTGCCAAAAAGCGCAAGAGCATCAAAGAAGCGGCCGGTGTCAGCACGGACGCGGTGATGCGCCGCACCGGCAAGAGCTGGGACGACTGGTTCGAGGTGCTCGACACGGCCGGCGCCCAAACGCTCGATCAGCGCGGCGTGATCGCCATTCTGGCGCAAAAACACGGCATTGGTCCGTGGTGGCAGCAAATGATCGCCGTTGGCTACGAGAGCCTGCGCGGCAAGAGCGACAAGCCGCCCACGCCGGACGGCTTTCACATCAACTCCAGCTGTAGCTTGAACGCGCCCGTGACGCGCGTATTCAAGCTGTGGAACGACGCAGGCGAGCGAGCACGCTGGCTAGCGGACGATCGCTTCGTGGTGCGCGGCGCCACGGCGGACAAAGTGATCCGCGCTCGCTGGGGCAAAGGCACCAGCCACGTCGCCGTCTCTTTCAGTGAAAAGTCGGGCCGCACCGAGGTGAGCGTCGAGCACCACCAGATCGAAACCAGCGCCGCCGCCGAGCAGATGAAAGCCTACTGGGCGAAGAAGCTCGGCCTGCTCGACCAAGCGCTAGCTCCCAAGCGCTGATGTCCCCCGGGGCTGGCCATCTGCCCCCCTTCAGTCCCTGGTGATTCTACCCATCTCGCGGGACGGCGAGGGCGTTCTCGCGTCACGGCGAGCGCTGCATGGCACGTACGAGGGTCCGACGACTGAGGACGCCCACTCACCTCTCACGCACGCAGAAAATTCTTACGCTCGTAATTAGCTTCGTGGACGTCCGATGATACCTGGGGTCCCGAAGCGCATCGCGCGTTCACCCAAGTTCTTACGTTCGGAAGAACTTCTCGGCGATGGGCTGGGGACACGCCGCGGTGGAACTGCGACTGCGAAGCGGCTCGGAGAGCGCTCGGACGGGCGCGTGACTGGTACTGATTCCACAAAGGTACAGCCAGGGCGGCCGCCTACTGAATCGTGGCGAGTCGCGACGTGTGGAACCGGTTGCAGATCTGACGCCGCTGAGCTAACGCTTGGGATGCCCCGAGGTACCCAGATGCCACGCTCGAGCCGCGCTCCGTCCACGCTCTCCGTGCTCAGGTTGCTGCTTTTGGCGGGGATCCCCCTGGCCTGCGCAGTCGGTGTACCGCCAGATACGGCGGACGAGGGCGGCGGCGACGAAGGCGGCAGCAGCAGCGCCGGCACCCTGAACGTGAGCGGCAGCGTGAGCATGACGATGGCCGGCAAGGGCTCGAACGGCGGTACCACGTCAGGTGCTTTCGGTGGCACCGCCAGTACGGCCGGCAAGGGTGGCACGAGCGCGGCGGGCGCAGGAGGCAGCGGCGGCGCTGGCGGCGCGGCGGGCGCCGCCGGCTCGAGTCACGGCGGCAGCGGCGGCGCGGGCGGCGGTACGGCTGGCAGCGGGGGCGCGGGAGGCGGGGCCGGAGCAGGTACGGGCGGCTCGGGCGGCGGCGCTGGCTGTGCCTGTCCCAAAACCCTGACCTGGGCGGACAATACCGTGCTCAGTTGGAGCAGCGGCGACTGCCTGGACGTGGCGGGCACCAAGTACCTGTACACCGGTACGAAAATGCAGACCTACGCCAACGCCCAGTGCAACCCGACCAAGCAAGAGGCGTGGTGCACCGACAGCGGTAACGACTACAAATTCATGGCGTGTAAGTAACTCGCTTTGCGAATTGCGGCGCCGCCAGCTACTCCTAGGCGGTGGTGAAAGCCTCGGCGTCTGCGGCCGCGACTCTGATGACCCTGGTGCTCGGCTGCAGCTCTCCAGAGCAGCCCACGAGCCGCTCGCCCACGCTGCTCGACGAGCCACTTTCGGAGCTGCCCGCCAAGCTGTCGGCGGTCGGCGTTTATCCGCGGCTGCCGGCGCTCGAGCTCGCGTCGCGCGCGCAAGCCTACGAGCCGCAGTATCCGTTGTGGAGCGATGGCGGAGACAAGCAGCGCTCGCTCGTGCTGCCGGAGGGAGAGAGCATCGACGACAGCGATCCGTCGGCGTACGTCTTTCCGGTCGGCACGCTGATCTTCAAGACCTTCTCGTTTCGAACGCCGAACAGCCCCGATACGGCCGTTCCGGTGGAGACCCGCTTGCTGCGCCTGAACGACGACGGCTGGCAGCTCGCTGCCTACGCCTGGGACGATACGGTCAAAGACGCAGCGCTGCTCGATCTGAAGCGCAGCCAGACGCGCGAGATCTTGAACGACGACGACGCCGTCGTGGAGCATTCCATCCCGAGTCGGCTCGAGTGCCGTCAGTGCCACGAGTCCGCGCTCAGCGAGGTGCTCGGCATCAACGCGCTGCAAAAGACCAAGCTGGCGGGTCACGGACCGCTCACCACGGAGGTGCTCGGTTACCTGGTCGGCAATTGCATCCACTGCCACAACGGCAGCAACGGCGCAGCCTCGAGCTTCGACTTGCGCCCCGACGACGCGCTACAGAACCTGATCGATCGCCCGACCGAGAGCAGCGCCACCGCCGACGGCATTCGCGTCGTGCCGGGAAAGCCGGAAGAGAGCGTGATGTTTCTGGGCGTCCAAGGCTCGAACGACAGTGAGGTCAAAGAAATGCCACCGCTCGGCGTGGCGCTGCGCGACGCGGGCGCGGTCACGATGCTAAAAGACTGGATTACGGCTCTGGCTAGCGAACAAGACCCATGACGACCCGTTCGACGCTTTCGCTCTTGCTGGCGCTCCCCGTGCTCGCCGCGCCGTTTGCGCTCGCGGGCTGTGGCGACCACGACGCGCCCCCGAGCCCCAGCGGCGCGGGCGGCGCCGACAGCAGCGACCACCCCCAGGGCAGCGGCGCCACCCTCGCCGATGCCGCCAGCCTGCGCGTCGAGTTCGAAGAGCTCGCGCTGGATGGCGACGCCTCGTCCGTGACCGACTTCGTCTTTTATCCGGGTAGCGATACGGATTTCTTGGCGCTGGACAAGTCCGGCAAGCTGCTGCGCTATCGGCTGGTGGAAGAGCGCGCCGAGCTCGTAGCCAGCGCGCAGGTCGACGGCGTCTACGACCGGCTCGACTGCGGCGCCATCTCGCTCGCCTTCGAGCCTGACTTCGCGCAGGGCAACTACGTGTACGTCGGCACGTGCGTGAGCCAGACCTACAGCGAGATCTTGCGGCTCGATTTGGACGACGAGCTCAACGTGGTCGAGGGCACCGAGGTGAGCGTGTTTCGGGTCGGCTCCACCGCGGCGACGCGCCCCTGGCACAACGTGGGCTCGATCGGCTTCGAGCCGGACGGCACGATGTGGGCGATCTTCGGTGAAAAGGTGCAAGGCGCTCCCGCGCAAGATCTGGCCCAAGATTTGGGAAAGCTGGTGCGCTTCGTACCGAGCCGCGAGCCTGGCCTGGGCGGCTCCGAGCCGGCCAGCGACAACCCGCTGCTCGACGACGCCAAAGCCGAGCCCGCCGTGTACGCGCTCGGTTTACGCTCGCCGTTCCGCGGCACGCGCGACTCGCGCGGCTTCTACTGGATCGGCGACGTGGGCAGCGACTATTTCGAAGAGGTGAACGTCGTGCGCAGGCCGCTCGACAACTTCGGCTGGCCCGATCAGGAGGGCCCCTGCTCCGATTGCGGTGACACCATCGCGCCGGCTTTTTCGTGGCCGCACCGCGGCTCACCCGACTACGTCGTCGACGATCCGGACGTGGAGACGACGGTGGCGCGCGTGGTGATCGCGGGTCCTGAGGTCGTGGCGCACGATCCGGATCGCTACGGCGGCCGGCTCGCGGGGAGCGTGCTGTTCGGCGACTACTGCGCGGGCTTCTTGCGCCAGGGCCGCGTCGACGACGACGGCGTCCCGACTTTGGACGCGCCGCTCGGCCACCTGAACAACGCCGCCGCCTTCCGCCAGCACACTGACGGTTACGTCTACGCCCTCACCTTCGGACGTTGCCAGACCGACGTAAAGAATGCTGCCGACGAAGCCTTCAGCCGCCTCTATCGGATGGTACCGAAAGACTGAAGGAATGGCTGACTGCGGGGCGGCGCCCTCGGTGCTAGTCCACGACACGCGACCGGAGCGGGGCTGGCCCCCGCGACACCAGGCAGACCCGCCGCAGCGCGCAAGAGCAAAATCACGGTACGAAGTGTCTCTTTACTACGCATTCTGCTTTTTATTCGGCCGGCTGCGCGTTACGGTCCGGCGCGATTTGCCTCTGGAACTGGTTCCAGCCAGGACCACGTCCCAGCGCCCAGCAGCCCATGCCCATGATGAGAATTCGAGAACGTTTGAATAAGGTGTCCGTCACCCTGCTCGCGGGCCTGGCGCTCGTCTTCGGGCTCGGTGGCTGTGAGCGCCAGGATCGGGCAGGTGGTGGCCTGCCGCGCTCCGAAACCCTGTACATGGCCGGCTGGCAGTGGGGCGAGCCCAGCTCGTTCAACCCGCTGCTCAGCACCTGCGCGTACCCGGTCAACGGCCAAAACTTCTTGTACGAGACCGCGCTGCTGTACGACCCCCGGACGGGCAAGATGGCGCCGCTGCTCGCCGATCAGTTCAAGCAGAACGACGACAGCTTGGAGATCACGGTCAACCCCTCCGCGCGTTGGAGCGACGGGAGGCCCGTCACTGGTTACGACGTCAAGTTCAGCTTCGCGATCGGCAACAAGTACAAGAGCCTGCCGATGGCGCCCGTCTGGCAGTACCTGTCGGATATTCATTTGCTGGACGACGGCGGCAACGTCGTGCCGGACACGGCGAGCGACGCGCCCGGCTACCCGCGGCGCGTGCAGTTCGTCCTGAACAAAGAAAAGCTCAATCCCCTGACGGTGATGGAAGCGCTGCAGCAGACGCGCATCGTGCCCAGCCACGTCATGGAGCCCGCGCTGGCTAAGGCCGGCAGCATCGAAGCGTTCTTGAAGCTCAACTTCGACAAGGACCCGGTCGTGAGCGGGCCCTACCAGCTCAAGTCCTTCAACGCCGAAAAGGTCGTGATGGAGCGGCGTAACGACTACTGGGGCAACCAGGCGCTACACCAAGGTAAATTGCCGGTACCCAAGTACATCGTGCACCCGCTGTACAAGAGCAACAGCGCCTTCAGCATCGCGCTGCAGCAGGGCCGGCTGGATGTTTCGTCCACCTTCGTGCCGCGCATCTGGCGCAAGAACGCCAAGCAGGTTTACAGCTGGTTCGACAAGTCGCCGTACTTCTTGGCGGCCGGCATGCCGATGCTGTTCATCAACGTGCACCACGGGCCCTTGGGCGACGTGGCGTACCGCCGCGCGATGGCGTTTTCCGTCAACTACACGGACATTCGCGAGCTGGCGATGTCCGACTATTCGGAGCCGCTGCAGGGCGGCCTGATCCTGCCATTCGGGCTCGAATCCAAGTACTTCAACAAAGACGACGTGAAGGAGTACGGGGCCAGCTACGACCCGGCGCGCGCCAAAAAGATCTTGGCCGACGCCGGCTACAAATCGATCTTCAACGAGAAGGGCGACCTGGTCGAAACCCGCGACAAAAGCGGCCAGCGCGTGCCGACCGTGTACGTCAAGTCGCCGACCGGCTGGAGCGACTGGGAGTCGATCGTGCGCATCGCGGTGCGCGGCATGCGCGAGGCCGGCATCGACGCGCGCGAGCGCTTCGTCGACGCCAGCATCTTCTGGAACGACATCTTCTCGGGTGAGTTCGACCTGATCATGTTCACGCCGGCGTCCACGCCCAGCCCCGCCAAGCCCTGGGGCCGCTTCGAGGCCCTGCTCACGACGCAGGACTTCGCGCCCCAAGGCCAGAAAATGTACAAAAACATGGGGCGCTTCAACGACCCCAAGGCGCCCGGCTACATCGCGCGCATCGACGAGCTGCTCGCCACCATCCCGGCCATGAAAGACGAAGCAGAGCTAGTGAAAGCGTACCGCGAGCTGAACGTCTTGTTCATGCAGCAGCAGCCGACCATCCCGCTCGTGTACCGGCCCGACAACTTTTACGAGTTCTCGACGCGGCACTGGACCAACTTCCCCAACGCCAAAAATCCTTACTTGCCGCCGCAGAGCCCCGGCGAGCGCATGGGTACGCAAATGCTCTGGTCGCTGCAGAAGGTTCCGCAGAACTAGGCGAGCTCACGATGCTGAAAAATCACCCCACGCTGAAGCACATCTTGGGCCGCGCCGGTTGGTACTTCATCACCTTCCTGGTCGCGGTCACCATCAACTTCTTCCTACCCCGCCTGGGCAGCGCCAACCCGGTCGACGCCATCATGGCCAAGCAAGGCAGCGGTCTAGACGCCGCGAGCGCCCGCGAGAAAGAGGAGCAGTTCCTCAAAGAGTTCGGGTTGGTGGAGGTGGACGCGCAGAACCACGTCAAGCGCGGCGCCGACGGCAAGCCGGTCAAGGCGTCGCTCTCCTCGCAGTTCGTCAAGTACCTGAGCATGAGCCTGCAGGGCGACCTCGGCAGCTCGATCTTGCAGTACCCGAAGAAGGTCAACGAGATCATGAAGACGGCGCTGCCGTGGACGATCGCGCTGCAGCTACCGAACATCATCTTCGCGTTCATCATCGGCAACGTGCTGGGCGCGCTGGCGGCCTACAAACGTGGGGCGTTCGACAAGGTTTTGTACCCGGTGGCGCTGCTCACCAGCGCCATCCCGGCGTTCTGCTTCGGTATGCTGCTCGTCTACATCTTCGGCATCAAGCTGGAGTGGTTCCCGGCCTCGGGCGGCTACGACGACGGCCTCACTCCGGAGGCGAGCTTCGCCTTCTTCTCCAGTGCTGCCTACTATTACGTCCTGCCGTTCCTCTCGATCTTCTTGCTCGTGGTCGGCAGCCAGGCCATCGGCATGCGCTCGATGTGCATCTACGAGCTCGGTACGGACTACGTGAAGTACGCCAAGCTGCTCGGCATCAAAGAGCACAAGATTCTTTTCTACATGTTCAGAAACGCCATGCTACCGCAGCTCACGGGGCTGGCCCTGTCGCTGGGTACGATGGTGGGCGGCGCGCTGATCGCCGAGATCGTGTTCAGCTATCCGGGGCTCGGTCTGGCGATCTTGACGGCCATTCAAGGCAACGACTACCCGGTCATCACCGGCTGCACGCTGCTCATCACGGTCACCGTGCTGCTGGCCAACTTCGGTGCGGACGTGCTGATTGGCCTCTTGGATCCACGGGTGCGCGCCGCCCAAGGCGGAGGCAAGTGACATGAAGCTGCTGAAGAACCTGCTCAAGTCACCAGTCTTCTTACTCGGCGCGGGGCTGTTTCTGGCCACGCTACTGCTGGCCCTGCTCGGCCCGGTACTTTACGACGTGAACACGAAGACGCGCGTGGGCTTGGCCTATATGGCGCCTTCTGCCAAAGCACCGCTCGGCACCGATCACCTCGGGCTAGACATGGTCTCGCTACTCATTCAGGGCCTGCGCAGCTCGCTGTTCGTGGGTTTTTTTGCGGGCACCATCGCCACCATCGTGGGCACGCTGATCGGCGTGTACGGCGGCTACAAGGGCGGCGTCATCGACGACATCCTCACGGTGAAGACCAACCTGTTCTTGGTCATCCCCAGCCTGATCGTGCTGATCTTGATCAGCTCGAGCATGGAAGAGGGTCGCAGCCTGGCTCTGATTGCCCTGCTCATCGGCGGCACCACTTGGACCTGGAGCGCCCGCGCGGTGCGTGCGCAGGCCTCCAGCCTGCGTGCCCGCGACCACGTGGCTTTGGCGCGTATCAATGGCTACGGCACCTTCGGCATCGTCACGCTGCACATCTTGCCGTACCTGTTGTCGTACATCTTCATGGTGTTCATCCTGCAAACTGCGACGGGCATCTTGTCGGAGGCGAGCATCAGCCTGCTCGGCCTCGGGCCGTACGACTCGATTTCGCTAGGCAAGATCTTGAACGAGGCAATCCAAAACGAGGCGCTCTCGGACGGCGCCTGGTGGGCCTTCACGCCGGCGATGGTGCTCATCACCGTGATCGTGTTCGCCCTGTATGTACTCAATACCTCGCTAGAAGGCGTCTTCAATCCCCGGCTCCGGAAGTAAGCGATGAGTACCCCCATCTTCGAAGTCGACGAGCTGCGCGCGCACTACCTGACGCGCTTCGGCGTCAAAATCAAAGCGGTGGACGGCGTTTCGTTCTCGCTGAAAGAGGGCGAAATCCTCGGCATCGCCGGCGAGTCCGGCTGCGGCAAGACCACGCTCGTCAGCGCTTGCATGGGCCTGTACATCCCGCCGCTGCACCTCAGCTCGGGCGACGTGAAAGTCGACGGCAAGAGCATCATCGGCATGGACGTCGAGAAGAACCGCAAAGACGTGCTCGGCCGTCTGGTCTCGATGATCCCGCAGGGCGCGCTCAACTCGCTCAACCCGACCCGCAAGGTGCGCGACCTCGCGATCGACATGATCGTGAGCCACGACGAAAATGCCGACAAGAAAGAGATCGAAGGCCGCCTGCGCGAGCGATTCACCAAGATCGGGCTCGACGCCGAGTTGGTGCTCAACTCGTACCCGATTCAGCTACCCGCCGGCATGAAGCAGCGCGTCGTGATCGGTATCTCCACGCTGCTCAACCCACGCGTCGTGATCGCGGACGAGCCGACCAGCGCGCTCGACGTGACCACGCAAAAGGCCGTGATCCGGCTGCTGTTCGATCTGATGGATCAGGGCATCATCGGCAGCATGCTGTTCATCACCCACGAGCTGCCGCTGCTGCGCCACGTGTCGTCGCGCATCGCGGTGATGTACGCGGGTGAGTTCGTGGAGCTGGGCACCACCGAGCAGGTGATCTTCGACTCGCGCATGCCCTACACCAAGGCCCTGATGGGCTCGATGCTCAGCGCCGAGCCCGGCCAAAAGAGCAAAAAGCCCGTCGCCATCGAGGGCGCGCCGCCCAACCTGGCGCACGAAATCAAGGGCTGCCGCTTCGCCGAGCGCTGCCCGCAGGTGCAGCCGGATTGCCGGCAGAACCAGCAAGTCATCCGCATCGTGAAAGATCGCGAAGTCAGGTGCCAGTATGCCGAATGACGCCAGCGGGGCCCAGGCCCCGCGTTCCAACGAGATAAAGTTCGAAGCGCGCGGCCTTTCACGCGCTTACGGCCACGGTAAGAAGGTCAAGCTCGCCGTAAACGACGTGAGCTTCAAGATTCACGACAAGGAGATCGTCTCCATCGTCGGCGAATCCGGCTGCGGCAAAACGGTGCTGGCCAAGATGCTGCTGCGGCTGGAGAAGCCGACCAGCGGCAGCCTACTGTACGAAGGCAAGCCGATCGACGCCGAGCCGGATCAGCGTAAGCACTGGCGCAACGTGCAGGCGGTGTTTCAGGACCCGTTTTCGGCTTTCAATCAGTTTTTCACGATTCGCGCGCAGCTGAAGAGCTCGTTCAATCTGTTCGAGCAGAAGCCGAGCGAAAAAGAGATCGACGAGCGCGTCGACGCGGCCCTGCTGAACGTGAACATCAAGCCGCGCGAGATCGACGGCAAATACCCGTTCGAGCTGTCGGGCGGGCAAATGCAGCGCATGCTCCTGGCGCGCATCTTCATCCTCAAGCCGCGGGTGCTCGTGGCGGACGAGCCGACCAGCATGGTGGACGCCTGCAGCCGAGCGAACATTTTGGACTACTTGATGAAGCTCAAGCAAGAGCTCGACATGACCATCGTGTTCATCACACACGACATTGGTCTGGCGTACTACGTGTCAGACTCCATCTTCATCATGCACGAAGGCAAGATCGTGGAGCAGGGCCCACCGGACGACGTGACGCAGCGCCCGAAGAGCGCCGCCACGCGCCAGCTGCTCGAAGACATTCCGGACGTGCACAAGAACTGGATCGATCGTCACCCCGCGGCCTGAGCGGACCAAGTGCCCCGCGCGCTTCGCCTGCCCGCTGGCACGCGCGGCATCGTCGAGCTCGGCTGCCGCTAGTCGAGAGGCGTTTCGGCCGCGCGCAGCTCGAGGCTGTGGCGCGCGAAGTAGCGCACTAATGGATACGGATTCTGCAACAATCGTTCGATGCCTTCGGTGGTATCGGGCAGGCGCTGGCGCACCGCAATATCGGCGGCCAGCGCTTGCTCGTGCGGCTTGCCCAGCGCGAGCGTGAGCCGTACGGGATTCTTGCGCAGATCGGCGCCGTAAAGACGCACCAGCCGTGCGCGGTCGTAATGCTTGTTCCACCACTTTTCCATGGTGGTCACGATTTGGTCCACGCTGCGGTCGGCGTGACAGAGCGCGCATTCCAGCGGCCTGTCGCCGAGCACACGCGCTTCCTCGGTGGGCGAGCCGACTCGGTGATACGACGTGAGCTCGTAGGCCAGGCCCATGTTTTTCTTGGGCATGTGGCAGTTCATGCAAACCGCACCGGCGCCGCCCGGCGTGTGATGCGAGTGCCGCCGAAGCGCCGCTTCGCTGGCATAGCCGTCGTGGCAGTTCGTGCACACGCGATTGCCGGCGGGGGTCGTCAGCTCAGCGAGCTTTTGCCGATTATCCTCGCCGTGCGGGTCGTGGCACGTGGTGCATGTCATGGCGGTCGAGCAGCCGCCGAGCAAGAAGTCGCGCGCCTCGCCTGAATTGGTGGAGCTGCCGCCCGGATGCTCACGCCGCGCTCCGCCTTCCCAGGTGTGCGGGTATTGCGAAAAGAGCACGGTATGGCACTTGGCGCAGCTGCGCGTGATGTCCTGCGCGGCGGTCGGTGCGCCTCCCTGCGGCGCCTCTACGTGCATGAACGAGCTCTCCACGGCAAAGCTGGCCTTGAAGCGATCCGGTGCCTGGGCATGCGCTCGCGAGCCACCGTGACAGCTCTCGCAACCAACACCCAGCTCTACCAGCGCCTTCTCGCTGAAGCGCTCGCGCGTATTCGAGATCGCAATCTTGAGCGCCTGTTGCGTCTCTTCCGGCAAACTGCCGCTGGCGCCCAAGCCGTGTAGCTCCTGCTCGAGCTCGCGCCGCAGTCCTGCTGCGTCATCGACCACGTATTTGAAAGCCTTTCCGGGCGGCAGCTCGTTACTGGCCGAGCCTTGATACGAGGGCGCTCCCGCGCCGTACAGCTCGTCGTAGAGCGCGACGAGCTGCGGCGCCGTATTGTGACAGAGAATGCACGCACGCTGCCACACCAGCCCCGGCTCCAGCCCGTGTCGCTCGGGCACCATCACCGAGTAGCCCTTGTAGCGCAGCGTCCCGTCGAACTTCAGGTAAGACAGCGGCAAGATCAACTGCTCGCCGAGCGCCGCCCCTTGCGGCTCTGCAAGCGGCACCTCTTCCCCCACGAAGTCTTCGCGGTAACGTCCGCCGATCACCTTCGTCACGCGAAACAGGGATCGCTCACCCTCGTGCAACAAGTCCACGAAGCGCCGTCCTGCGATCTCGCGTAGCGTCGCTTCGTCGTCCCCCAGCTTCAGGCTACGCCCATCGAACGGCGCCGCCACTTCGGTCATCTGTAGGTCGCGTGTCATGCGATGCATCGGCGCGCGACGCCAAGCGTCGTAGATGGCTCGGTGACACCCCGCACAAGCCTCCGAACCGATGTAGTCGGCGCGGGCTACATTGCTGACGCGTAGCGAATCGGACGCACCAGTGCCGGCGAGCGCAGCGCCTTGCGGATGCTGGCACCCAGCCGCGACGCCGGCGACCGCCAGCACCAAACTGAGCCAAAACGAGCGCAGCGACGCCGAGACGTGGGTCAATCACCGCCTCTTGAACGCTCGAACGCCTCGCGGAACTCGGGCAACCAGCGAGACAGCGGTGGGCGATTCTCGACGATGTCGCCCGCGGCCCAGAGAATACGAGCTCGATCGAGCTGAGAGTCGACCTCGTTATCGGGACAAATGATGTAGAAGTCGCCCTGCTCGACCCGCGGCACCATGTAGTCGATGACTTGATGGGGCATCCAGGCGCCGGGTTGCGGCTTTGCATCGCCGCCCGTCGTCCATCCGGGGACCAGCAAATGCGCGGACACCAGCGAGCCCCGGCTGCGGAGCTCGTGCTGTAAGGCCTCGGTGTAAACCTTCACGGCCGCTTTGGACACGTTATAGGCGGTGTTACCCGGCGGGCAGGTGATGCCTTGTTTGGAGCCGGTGTTGATCACGTAGCTCGGCTTGCCCGACGCCATCATCGTTGGCGCGAAGATCTGTGAGCCCATGAGCACCCCCCAGTAGTTCACGTCCATCACCTGGCGCCAGGCGTCGCTCGAGAGCGCCGTGCCAGGCGTGAAGCACGCCGCATTGTTCATCAGCACGTGCACGCCGCCGAAACGCTCCAGCGCGGCGTCGTGGAGCGCGCGCAGGTCTTGCTCCCGTGCCACGTCCGTCGGCATGGCCAGAACCGAGGCTTGCCCGTCTTTCGTCAGCGACGCGATCTCGAGAGCGGCCTTTTCCAGCCGGTCGCGCGCGTGGTCGGCCAGGCACACGCGCATGCCGCGGCTGGCAAAGAAGCGGCAGGCAGCCAGCCCGATGCCGCTCGCGGCTCCAGTAACGACGGCAGTGTTCCCCGGAGCGAAGACGGATTCTTTCATGGTGGCTCCGCGAGAGGCTGGCACACAGCCGGCCCCTAGAACAGTGCTGCGATTTTCTGAGCGGTGTTCCAGTTGCGACCAGTGCCGCTGACGCCGAGCTTCTTTTCGATGACGGTGATGGTGAGCTTGGATTCGCCGATACCGTCGGGATAAACGAGGTAAAGGTCTTGCCCCACGAGCTTGATACGCTCGCGCCCGACGATGGCGGCTTCGAGCGTGGCGACGGCGCCTTTGGTGGGCACGGCCTTGAGCGGCATCAGCACGAGGTGGCCCGGATCCTTGCGAGCTTCGGCGGTGAACGGATTTTTATCGAGGGCTTCGTGCCACTCGGCGGCCGAGCGCACGATGACCGGTGTTTTGAGACCGAGCTCTTTGGTGAGCGCGCCTTCCAGCAGCTTTTCGAGCGCCGCGCTCGTCTTCTTGCTTTGGAAGATCAGGTTGCCGCTCTGCAAGACGGTGCGCGCTTCGCTCAAGCCCGCGCCTTCAGCCAAGGCTTTGAGATCGGCCATGGAGATCTTGTTGTGGGGTCCGAGGTTGACGGCACGCAGCAGGGCAACGTGGGAAGGCACGCAGCGACTTTAGGGCAAGACTCGAGCAATTTCGAGAAACTACTAGGCGCTGCGAGCGGAGTGCGTGCAGGCAACTGCACAGGTGTGTTCCAGACTCGCCGCTCGCACGCGCCGGCAGTGATGTTCGTGGACCAACGGGCATTTTAGACCACTCGCACGTCTAGTAATGAAGTGGTTGAGCTGGCACGACGCTTGCTGACCGGCGCCGACAGATGACGACGACTTGCGACGTGCACGACCGCTCACGAAGGTGCGCGGCCCTCATTTTCTCGGTGCAGTTGTTGGCGTCGAGCTTGGCCCATGCGCAAGAGACACCGCGGGCGCTGAGCGGAGCGTACTCGGCCTACGAAGAAGAGGCGCTACGGGCGGCGGAGCGCGAGCTCGGGAGCCCGCGCGACGAGGCCGCCGAGGGGAAGCCGGTGGAGGCGCTGGTGATCCGGCGGCTCGAGCCAATTGAAGCGCGCGACCCGGTTCCGCAGGCGTTGAACGCGCTGCACGTGGAGAGCCGGGAGTCGGTCATCGTGCGGGAGGTGGTGCTGGTCCCGGGCGGGCGCTTCAGTCGGGCGCTGTGTGACGAGAGCGCGCGACGGCTGCGCACGTTGCCGCAACTTTCGCTGGTGCTGTGCGTTGCCGTGCAGGGCAGCACGCCGGGCCGCGTGAAGGTGCTGATCCTGACCAAAGACACTTGGAGCCTGTTTCTAGATCCGGATTTCGACACGAGCGGTGGCATGCTCTTGCTCGAGCCGAAAGAGCAGAACCTGTTCGGCCTGCACCACGCGGCGTTCGTCCGCTACTGGCACGACCCGCGCAGCTATTCGCTCGGCGGCGACTACCGAATTCCGCGCCTCGACGGGCGATTTTTGAGCCTCTTGATCGACGCCAACGTGTACGTAAACCGCGCGACCAGCGACCTCGAAGGCTCGTACGGAGCCTTACAAGCTCAGGGCGTGCCCAAGAGCACCCGCGATCCCTGGGCCTGGTTCATGGACTTGGGTTGGAAGCAGCAGCTCGCACGCAGCTACCGCATGGATGTGCACCGTGCCCCTGACGACGACCGCGCCCGCGTGATGGACTTCGAATGGCACCACCGGGAGCTGTACGGCGTCGCAGCGCTGACTCGCTCTTGGGGCTGGCGCTACAAGACCGACGTCACGGCGGCATTCCTGGCAACGAGCGTCTCCGATCGCCGGCTCGACGAGCAACGCAACTGGGCCGACATTGCCGCCGTCCACGTGCTCGAGAACCAGATGGTGGTTCCCTACCGGCGCGTCGGACCTCTCATTGAGCTCCACCTGTACACGACCGACTTCCTACGCACGTTCGAGGTCGAAACGCTGGGCCTGCAAGAAGACTTTCGGCTCGGTCATGACCTGCTGCTCGACGTGAACCCAGCGTGGCGCGCCAGCGAGCTTCCGGGTGAGCCGGTGGGCGAGTTTCACAGCCTCGTGGGCGCCAGCGCGACGGCGCAAGAAACCGTGGCATGGGCTGATGGTTTCGCGCGCATCGGCGTACAGGGTGGCGCTGACTTTCAGCCAGAAGAGACAGACGCCGCCTTCGTGAAAGGCTGGCTGCGCGCCGTCACGCCACGCCTCGGCTTCGGCCGCCTGGTAGTCGACGGCGAGGCGACGTTGGCGCTCGACGACTCGCGGTTTCGCGCACGCCCGAGCTACGGCAACGCGAACCGGCTGCGGGGCTCGGTCAACGTCACCGCCGCGAGCGCGGCCGTCGTCAACCTCGAGTACCGCACACCGGCTCTCCAGCTATGGACCGAGCAGCTCGGCGGCGTGCTGTTCTTCGACGCGGGCCGCTTCGAGCAAGACGGCGGCGGAACCATCGACAAGAGCGCGGTCGGCGCCGGCCTGCGCCTGGTGACGCCAGTCCTCGAGCGCTCAGGATTGCGCTTCGACCTCGCGGTGCCGCTGGACTCGCGTGGCTTCGACGTTGCGGCGTTGATGACGCAGCTCACGTTCGGGCAAGCCTTTGGTTTGCCCGATGTCGCACCGCTGAAACCGCGACGGCTCAAGTAGCTCAGTCGGACTCGGGCTCCGGGTCGCGCAGGTCGAGCTCGTCGAGCTTGGTATACAGCGTGCGGCGGCTGATGCCGAGCATGCGCGCAGCGAGCGAGCGGTTGCCGGAGGAGCGCTGCAGCGCCTCGGCAATGGCTTTGCGGTCGGCCTCGCGACGGTGATCTTCGAGCCGCGGCTCGCTGGGCGGTGCGGAGCTACGAGCCGTACGTACCTGTTGCGTGTCGCGCAACAGCTCGCGCTCGACGTCGGCACGCGTGAGGGTCGGGCCGTCCGAAAGCACGACCAGACGCTCCATGAAGTTTTCTAGCTGGCGCACGTTGCCAGGCCAGCTTTGAGCGAGCAGCAACTCGAGCGCATCCGGCGCGAGCGCGACGCCGCTGCGCCCGTTGTTTTCTGCGGCCTGAGCGACGAAATGCTCGGCCAAGAGCTGCAAGTCGTCTGCGCGCTCGCGCAGCGGTGGCACCAAGAGCCGGATCACGTTCAGGCGGTAGTAGAGATCCTGACGGAATTCGCCGTCTTCGATCATGCTTTGCAGGTCGCGGTGGGTCGCGACCAAGAAGCGAACGTCCACCTTGGTGGTCTGGGTGCCGCCGAGGCGCTCGACCTCTTTGAATTGGATGGCGCGCAGCAGCTTGGCTTGCGTGGTCAGCGGCACCTCGCCGATTTCGTCGAGTAAGAGCGTGCCGCCGTGGGCCAGCTCGATGCGACCGGGCTTGCGCTGGCTGGCGCCGGTGAACGCCCCCTTTTCGTAGCCGAACAACTCGCTCTCGAGCAGCGTCTCCGGAAAGGCCGCGCAGTTGAGCTTGATGAAGGGCTTGCCGGCGCGCGGGCTGGTTTCGTGAATCGCGCGCGCTACGACCTCTTTCCCGGAGCCGCTCTCACCCAAGATCAGCACGGTGGCGCTGCTGGTTGCTGCACGCCGGATGGTGTCGCGCACCTCGGCCATGACGGACGAGCCGCCGAGCGGCGAGAACGTGGCGGGCGGGCGGCGCTGGCTGCTGGCGGCACCGCGCAGCACCTTCCCGAGCACGAACAGCACCTCATCACGCTCGAACGGTTTGGTCAGAAAATCCGCGGCGCCGCCCTTCATGGCGTCCACCGCCAACGCCACGGTGCCGTGTGCGCTCAACACGACCACCGGCACCTCGGGCCACGCCTGCGTCACCCGGCGCAGCAGCGTCATGCCGTCCATGCCCGGCATGCGCAGATCCGTGACCACGGCGTCGATGGGATGCTTGTCGAGCAGCGCCAGCGCTTCGCCGCCCGAAGCGGCCGTGAGCACGCGGTACCCCTCTTGCTTGAGCAACGACCCGAGCACGGCTCGGATGGCCGCGTCGTCGTCCACCAGCAAGACTAGCCCCGCGTCCTTCGCCATGGCTGAGATCAGCAACTATCACAGAGCCTACAGCGGCATCCACAGCCGAACGGTGGTGCCTCGTCCGACCTCGCTCGAAAGCTCTAGACGTCCTTGATGGGCGCGTGCCACACGGTCCACGAAGGCGAGCCCCAGACCGGAGCCGGTCGCCTTGGTAGTAAAGAATTGATCGGTGGCGCGCTCCAAGATGCGTGCGTCCATCCCCTGGCCGTCGTCGCTCACGCTGAGCGCGACACCGCTGGCGCCGCCGCCGTCCACGGCCAACGCCGTTTCGACGGTGATGCGCCCGCCGTTCGGCATGGCATCGAAGGCGTTTCGCAGCAAATTCTCGAGCGTGGTTCTGAGCAGCTCCGGATCGAGCTCGCACGCGGGCAGGCTGGGCTCGAGCCTGGCCTCCACCTTCACGTCGTTGGTCGAAGCGAAGCGTTGCATCTGCAGCACGCTCTCGACCAGCTCGTTGAGAGAAGTATTGGATTTGAGGGGCTCGACGTTGGCGATGCGCTGATACCCTTCGACCACGCGATGGGTGCGCTCGACTTGCTCGAGCATCAGGCGCAAAAACTCCTCTTGTCCGTCGAGCGAACGGCCTTGCTCCCGCTCCACGAGCAAGTACTGCACGGCTCCTTTGAGTGCCGCGAGCGGGTTGCGCAGGTCGTGCGCCAGCTGCTCGGAAAAGCGGCCGAGCGCGACCAGCTTCTGCACGCGCTCCGCTGCGGCCGCACGCGAGCGCGACAGCTCTCGCCAGGCGCCCAGGCCTACGGCCACGAGCGACAGCAGCAGCAGCGCCAGCATGGCGCCGTACGACGGCAGCGCGCGCACCAGAAGCAGACACATCGCCGAGAGCAGCGCTCCGCTCAAGGATGCATAAACCACGAGCAAAGCCGGCACCTCGCGACCGAGCAGGCGCAGCCGCATCACGCACACCGCGACCAAGCTCAGCGTGAGCAGCATGCCAAACCGGCTGAGCCGCGGCAGCACCGGCAGGAGATCGACCCACAAATCCGTGCTGGACAGCAAAGTGCCGACCAGCACGGCCAGCAGCAGCGCGAACGTGCGGCGTCGCTCGATTCTTTCGCTGACACGGCGCGCGTGCTGCAGCAACAGCACACAACACAGGCCCATCGAAGCCAGTCCGTAGCCGAGCAAGAGCCACCACCACCACTGACCGAAAGCTCCCAACGACGCAACACAAGCACCTACCACGTACAGCGCGAGCAAGACGCGGCGAAGCGGCCGCGTGCGCCCCACGAAGCCCGCGATGACCTGCACCATCAACGCCGGCATCCAGCTCGAGAAGGCGTGATCGATCCAGTGCCACTCGCGCAAATGAGTGAGGGCGTAGGCGGTCTCCGCGAACGTCCAAGCGAAGGTATCTAGAAACAAGAGCGCCAGCGGCAGCGCGATGTTGCCTCGATCGCGCCGCAGCCAAAGCACCAACGCGAACGCGAGGTACCCAGCGCAGGCCGCGGCGCTGATCCAGGTGTCATGGCCCATGCCCCGAAACATACATCAGCCTTCTCAGGGCTCCGAAAGCGTGACGCTTAGCCCGTAGTGGTCGGACAGGCTCATCGGCATCTGGTCGGGCGCAGAGCCGAGCAAGAAGGTGTCGGTCAGGGTCACCTGGCTGCTGCTTTTGGCGTCAAAACCACGCAAAAATGCGTGATCCAGCCAGAGCTTACGCGACCCTTCACCGCGCAGCACGTTCTCGGGACAGAGCGTGCATTGCGGTTCGGTCACGGCGGCTCGTAGTCCCGAGTCGAGCAAGAGCTGGTAGTCCAGCGGCAGCTCGGCGCTGAGGGGTGAGGGTCCTGCGCTGGCAGGACCTGTGTTCAGATCGCCCAGCAATAAGAGCGGGCGCTGACCGGCGTTCTTACGAGCCATCAGCGCGATCAGCTGCGCCATCTGGTACGAGTGCTCGCCGTCCCAACTGCCGTGGGGGCCGCGATACGGAATCACGCCCAGTGACGAGCCGAGGTGCGTGCAGAAGGTATCCACGGCACCGAGTCCGGGTACATCCACTTGCGCGTACAGCGCGGAAGCACGCACGAAGTAGGCGTCGTACTTCAGCGCCTCCTGTTGCAGGATCGGGTAGCGGCTGAGCAAACCGATATCGAAGGCGCCGCCGAACAGCGCCGGGTCGCTGGCAGCCTCCCCGATGCACTCGCCGAAGTCCTGGTGCTCCAAATGGCCGAGCACGCAGCCCAAGCAGCCACCGTCCATATCGATGATCTGTTGCGCGCACTTTTCTTGTGCGCATTGCACCAGCACGGCCCCGTCCGCGTCAGCGCAATTTTGGCCCAAACACTCGAGCAAACCGCCCAAGTCCGGCTCGGTGCAGGCCCCCGTGCCCGGCTGCGGCGCCTGGCGCAGCACGTGCGGGAGCTCGGCCGCCGCGCCGCGGGCCAAGGCCTCGAAATGCGAGCCGTCCCAATACTCTTGGACGCACAACAGGTCGAGGTCGTGCGCCGCTGCGAGCAGCGCCGCCTCGACCTCGGGTTTGCGCTCGTCCACGAATGGTTCGAAGCCGGGTGCGAGCGCGGTGTTGTAGGTCAGCGCACGCAGCCGCCACGTTTGCGGACCGTCACCACCGGCGCCCGCATCGCCACCCCTGTCGCCGCCCTCCGCGTCGCCGCCTACGCCAGCGTCGCCGCCCTGCGCCGGCTCCGGGACGGCACCACCGTGCGACATCCCGGAGCCGGCGTTGCCGCTCGCCCCGCCATTTCCGGAGGAGTGTCCTCCGCCCGAAGGTTTGCCGGCACCACCGGCCGCTCCCCCACCGCCGGCGCAATCGCGCGCGCCCGCTGCCGTTGGGTCGGATTCGCTGCAGGCCAACACCGTGGTCGTTGCCAGCGCCAAAGTCATGAACCAAGTTCGCATCGCGTTTCTCCTCCGAACGGGTGCCGGCCCCTGCCGCACCGCGAGCCCCGCTACAGCAGGGCGCGTGCCAGGTCCGCGCCGCGCGACTTCGGGCCAAAACCGCAGCAGTTTGAAACGGCCCGCGGCTGTCACCCGGCCAAAGGTGTGAGGTAGGCTGCACAGTGGCTGCACACTTGCGAGCCCCAAACCGGGCCGGCAGCCGCGTTTTCCCCGCGACGATAGCGCCCCGATGCTGGCACGCCCGTCGCAGTGATCGCTGGGCATGACAGGCCCGATAGTGCTCGCCGCATCGCTCAGTTTGGCCTGGGCCTGCGCGATGTGCGGTTCTAGTCGGCGCCGCCGCAGAGGGTGGCGCTGGCGCTGCGCGGCGCTACTGGCTGCCATGCGGCTCTTCAGCGGTCACGCGGCGAGCGCGGCCGAGCACGACGCCTGGCTGCCAGGCTCCGGCAACGTCGCTGCAGCCGTGGCGACGGGCGTGCCGTTCTTGGTCATGAGCGAGCTCACGCTGGGCATCACCGACTACGCGGCGCTGGGCGTACTGGGCGGCACGACTCCGATCGTCAGTGGCTTCGGACTGCGGCCGCGCGGCGCGGTACCGCTCGCCGAGCACTGGCGCGCGCTCGTCAGCGCGCCCGTCGTCTTCTATCCGCGACGAGTGGACGGGCCCGCCTGGTGGCTCACGCGTCCCTCGGCATCACTCGAGTGGCGCCCCACGTCGGCCTGGCAGCTCGCCGCGGGCGGCGGCATCGTGGCGGTGGCCACGCACGACGCCTTGATCGGTGATCACGAAGACGAGACCGCCAGCAGCGCCTACGGTCGGGCGCTGCACCGCCACCGTTCCGACCTGTGGTGGACGCTGAACGGTGTCATCAGCCGCGCTGTGAGCGAGCGTTCATGGCTCTTTGCCGACCTCACGTTGGTGCTGCGCGGCCCACGCCTGGCCGGCGGCGACTGGATTGGCGGCCCACCCTTCATTCTGTTCTTAGGAGTGAGCACGAGCCTATGAAAACCGTGGTCGGCATTTTAATTGGCTGCGCGTTCATGAGCGGCTGTGCGCTGTGGGGCGAGCCGCTGCCGGATCCGGAGTGCCGTTCGCTGGCCATCGACTCGAGCTCGGAGCTGCTGCTCAGCGACGACTGGCTGCGCGGTGATGAGCGCGCCAAGAATGCGGGGTCCGGGACCTTCAGCTTCGCCGGGCAGCTGCAGGCGCTACGGGCGGACCACGCTGACTTCGACGCGGAGGCGTTGTGGCAGCTCGTTGGTCAAGCCGAGCCGGTAGCAGCCGCGGACTTACCTTTTCGCCTCCTCGCGCTCGTGAATCGCACCGACCTTGCCGAGCAGCTCGCGCCCGACACCCCGGCCGGCGAAGCACGGCTCGTCTACACCTTGACGACCGGTGCGGGCGACGCCTCGGCAGCACGCGCTCGGCCTTTCACCGTGATCTTCGAGTACTCGCTCGGCTCCGCGGGCTCGCCCCGCGACTGGGCTGCGCGATTTCACGAGCTCGCCGCCCTGCCGACAGAAGCGCGCGGCGCTGCAGCCGCCAAGCTGGTCGAGTCCTTCACGGCACCGCCCGCTACCGCCGAGGCGCCGCATCTCTCGCAAATCCGCGTCAACGATGCGCGTTCTGGCACGTCGCGCCTGTACGAGCTCGCGCTCGACGGCGGGCGGCTCGCGCGGCGAGGCCTGCGCAACACACCACGCCTCGAATTCGCCAGCACCGCCGAGCTTTCACGCTTCGCGCACGACAACGCCGACGCGATCCGGCACGGCACGCACCTGGTGCCGAACGACTGGCTCGCCGACATGGCTCCCGTCGCAGCCGTCGACTGGCTTCCCAGCGAGGCAGAGCTTGCGCACGCCTTCTCGCGCGGCACCTGCTCCGGCTGCCACGGCGACGACGGCCCCGCCCAAAACGGGTTCCACGTCAGCGAGGCCGCCGACGGTTCCGTGACGCCATCGTCGTTCTTGATTGACGAAGAGCTGCCGCGACGTGTGGGAGTCATGCGAGCGCGTCTGTGCGGCGTCGAAAACTAAAGGCGTATTGCCACCACCCAGGCAGGACGACCAGGGGGACACCGCGAGCGCCACCGATCGTTTGCGCGTCGCGCTACGGCATCACTCACCCGGATCGAGCACGACGTTGCACTCCCAGTCGGCGGCATCGACGAAACCATCGCCATCGTTGTCGATGCCGTCGCTGCAGGAGCAGGCTTCGTCCGTCAAGTCCGGGTGCCCGTCGTAGTCGTTGTCGGAACCATCGCAGCAGGAGCCGCTGCTGCACGACGAGGAGCAGTTGGTGGTCGGGCTGCACGAGGACGAATCCGAGCCCTCGGCGCTTACCGCCGTGCACGACGGCACGGCCGCGAGGTCCGCCCACTGTCGGTCGAACTCGCTCTGAAACGCCGCAGCGAAGCCGTCGTTCTTGACGTAGATGGTGTTCTCGTCGTTGTCGACGTTGCCCGCCCCCGTCCAATTCATGGAGCCGAATACGACCGCCGCCTGGCCGGCATGGGCGCTGTCGGCCACCGCCCACTTACTGTGCGATTTGCCGCCCCAATTCTCCCATTTGACGGGAATGCCCGCCGTGCAGAACGACGGCGTTTGCGAATACTGGTTGGCGGCGCCGCCCGCGTCGATCACCACTCGGACCTGCACCCCACGGTTCTTCGCGGCGAGCACGGCCGTGCCGATCGAGGAGCTGGTAAGATAGAACATGGCGATATCCAGCGTATGCTGGGCCGAATTGATCAGCGGAATGACGGCGTTGTCTTGCGCGTTGTCTGTGGGAGAAAAGTAGCTCTTCACGACCGTCGTCCCATCCGTGAACTGGGTCGCATCGAGCACGTGTGTCGTATTGTCGGTCTTGCGGTGGTGAAACAGCCCGCCGAACATCTCGTTGAATTCGACCGTATAGATGGTCGCCAGCCGAAACGAGCTGATGGCAGCGGCCACGTCCGAGTTGTATTCGCCGCCCGTCTCCGTGTCGCTCACGTTGGTGCTACCGGTCCACACCGTGGCTCCGTCGACCACGAAGAACTTGTTGTGCATGATGTACGAGTAGCCGCCGCCCGTGTCGCACACCACGTTGCTGGTACCGAGCGACGTGCGCAATGAGCTCGTGTCCGGGTAGGCGAAGCTGGTACAGCCGGCGTCTTGCGTGTCCACCACGCCGTGTACGGTCACGCCGCGCGCCTGCGCGGCCACCAGCGCGTTGGCGATGGCCGACTGCGCGCGCACGCCGTACAGCGCAAAGTCGATGCTGGTGGTCGCGCCGTTGATCAACGCCACCAGATCCTGGCAAATCGGGCGGTTGCACGTGCTCTCCGGCCCGCCGTGCTGGTTCGTCGTAAAGCGCACGCTGTACGAAAAATCCTCGGGATAGTCGTTGGGATTGCAAGCTCCGGAGCTGGCGCCGAGGCGCGGCGCCCCGCAGGCCGCGAAGCTTGCCGGTGAGCAGTCGAGCCGCGCCTGGGAGCTGCCGCTGCCGCAATTGACGGGGCCCACGCGCGTCCCCGAAAGCTCGACACCGGCGCTGTCGGTGAGCCACACTTCGTCCGTCGTCGTGATGCTGGTGCCGCGCGAGACGACCACGCGCTGGCCTGCTGCGAGCGCGGCCTGCAGCGCGGAGCACGACGAGCCACTCGCCGTGGTATCGCAAACCTTGAAAGAGCCACAGCTCGCGAGCGAGTTGCAATACACCTCGACCTTATCGGCGGAGGAGCCGCCGTAGTTGGTATTCTGCGCCACCTCGGTGATGACCAGCGCCGTGCCGAGCGCTTGCTCTTGCCGCACCGTCGACTCGAACGAGTGGACGCTACAGGCGCTCAGCACCGAGAGTGACACGAACCCGCAGACGACTTGACGCGGAGCTTGTCGCATCTGCCGGTGACTAGGAGACTCGATGTCGATTGGCAAGCTCCGTAGTCATCGAAGCAATGATGATGAAATTGACGTGACAGCTGGCGCTCTTACGCCATCGGCAGCATGACGAACGCTCGAGAGGCGGGGCTTAAAGCGACAGGTTCGCGCCCTCCCCCGCGCGCGCGGCGCCCGCGCCAGCACGCCGGACGCACCCGCACCCGTCGCCTTCCCCCAATGTTTTTTGAGCGGCGGAGACGGCTTGGCGTCACTCCGTTTGTGTGAGTGGAACAGAACACTGATGGCCACGCCCCACTCGAGCCCAACGAGCCGATTTTTCGCATTGCAACTCGCCGTGGCTGCGGTCCTCGCCGCGAACGGGCTGGGTTGTTCCGACGGTGCTGCGCCGACGTCAGTTGCCCCGGCCGGAGGCTCGCCAGCTGCCAGCGGCGCCAGCGGCACCGCGGCAGTCGCCGGGCAGGGAGGCGCCTCTGGCGCCGGTGGCTCGAGCGTCGCCCAGGCGGGCAGCAATGTGACCGGGGGCGGCACGAGCGCGAACGGCGGCGGCGGCGCCGCGGCGACTGAAGGCGGCGCGGGCGGTGGCGGGGGCTCCGCCGGCGGCGCGGGCGGCGGCGGTGCCAGCAGTCAGCCCGGGCCCCCCATGGGCTGGGCTTCGTGGAACAGCTTCGCGGCCAAGATCAACCTCGGCGTCATCAAGGCGCAGGCAGACGCGATGGTTTCCAGCGGTCTGAAGGCGGCAGGTTATCAGTACGTCAATATCGACGAGGGTTGGTGGCAAGGCACGCGCGACGGCTCCGGCAACATCACGATCGACGATGCCGAGTGGCCCGGCGGCATGCAAGCGGCTGCCGACTACATCCACGGCCTCGGCCTCAAGGCAGGCATCTACACCGATGCCGGCAAAGACGGCTGCGGATTTTACTACCCGACCGGGCGTCCCGCAGCGCCCGGCTCTGGCAGTGAAGGTCACTACGAGCAAGACTTTCTGCAATTTTCGAAATGGGGTTTCGACTTCGTCAAGGTCGACTGGTGCGGTGGCAACTCGGAAAAGCTCGACGCGAAGACGGCCTATCAAGGCATCAGCGACGCAATCGCGAAGGCGACCGCGCAAACCGGCCGCGCCATGGTGTTCTCGATCTGCAACTGGGGTAACCAGAACCCTTGGGATTGGGCGCCCGCCATGTCCACCATGTGGCGCACGAGTCAGGACATCATTTACTACGGCGAATCAGCCGACATGAAGCGCGTGCTGTCGAACTTCGACTCCGCACAGCACCCGACCGCGCAAAGCCCCAAACATTACAACGACCCGGACATGCTCATCGTGGGCATGAACGGCTTTGGTCTGGCACAGAACCGAACCCACATGGCGCTCTGGGCCATTTCGGGCGCGCCGCTGCTCGCAGGCAACAAGCTGGACAGCATGAGCGCAGAGACCAAGAGCGTTCTCAGCAACAGCGAGGTGATCGCCATCGATCAAGATCCGCTGGCCAAGCAAGGCACCAAAGTCAGCGACAGCGGCGGCCTGCAGGTCTACAGCAAAGTCCTTGCGGGCGCGGGGCGACGAGCCGTGCTCCTGCTCAACCGCAGCGGGGCGAGCGCGATGCTGACCGTCCGCTTCGCCGACATCGGCCTGGGCGCGAGCGCCAACGTGCGCGACGTTTGGGCGGCCAGCGACCTGGGCATGAAGACGACCAGCTATTCCGCCAACATATCCGGCAACGACTCCCTGCTGCTCGTCGTCACCGACCCCACGGCGCAGTAGCTAGCATCCAGTCGTGCTGTGCATCATCCACGCACGATGGCCTAGCGCACGCACGGGCTGGTGCCGAGCGCAGTCATCCGCCATTCTCCGTCGTATTCGTAGCAAGCGCCGAGGGTGAGCCCGGTGCCGTCCACGGTGTGGACGCGCAAGTTCCAGAGCTCGGCATGACGGCCCTCGACGTTCAAGGTGATCTGTGAGCTGTCCACGTTCTGCAGCTCGCGTGGCTTGTCGTGCTCGATGCCCACGATCATGAGCCGCGCGACGACCATCCCGACCGCGTCGCTCGCGAAGAGCCGGCTGGGCTCTTCGGAGTGCGCCGGCGTGTCGTCCGCATGGGGTGGCGATACGGGCCGATTTTCTGCGCCCGCCCCGACGATCAACCCGCCCAGCACCGCTACGCCAAGGCCACCGAACGCGATTGGGAAGCCAACCTCGGGCGGCGTCGTCTTGTAGTCCTCGACACAGACGCGATCCCGCCCACTGTCTTGGCGGCAACCCGGAACCATCGATTGTACGGCCAGGTAAGTCGTCGCCAAGCCCGCGCCACCGATGGCGGCGCCGACCGTCGCACGCTGCGACCACGAACAAGCCGTCGTGGCCAGGAACAACAGGGTAAGCAGCGAGGTACGCACGCTCCGCCCAGAGCAAGCGATATGCCCACACGAGTTGCCCGTTCTTCATGCCGCTCAGGCACCCGGCTACTCCCCCCCTGCGAACCGCCGTCCACACTGTTGCTAGCGCACCACAGCCGCACAAGCGGAGCGGCAAGGTCATCGCGCTGCCCGTTGCGAGCCGTGCTCTCGGACAGACAATGTCCGGGTGGCGCTTGTCTGCGTCGCCAGCGGGCGCAACATGAGCCCATGTCGAAGCGCGCCGTCGTTTTCAGCGAGACTGGGTTGCTCGTCCGCGCCGCCTGCCACGGCGAAATCTGGCGCGGCCAGCTCCTCAACGACCGCGGCGAGGTCGAAGACGAGTTCGCCTACACCCGCGAGTCGTTCCCGGGCGCGGTCATCGGCGCGCTACGGGTGCGGGACATCGCCTTCGGCCCGCGGCTAGCGCGGAGGCTGTGGCTGCACAGGGAAGACGAAAGTCCGAGCCGCGTTGCCTATTGAGTCAGAAACGCATTGCGCGTGATCGTGACGCGTGAGTCCGTGCAGAGCTTGCAGTCCTGCCCGTAAAAGTAGCTGCGGTTCGCGGTGTCGTTCATCAGGTGGACGCGAAACCAGGCCGTCATGCCGAAGATGTCAGGGCCCTTGGCACCGTTCTGGTAAAGCCAACCACCGTGATCTGCCGATAGGTTGTCGACGAAGACAGCGGGATAGTCCTTGATCGAATCGTAGGTGGCCATCACGCCTGGGCATTTCACGACCGAGTCTTTTTCTCCGCAGAACAGCAGGGTGGGTTGGTGAAAGCCCGGGTTCATTGCCGTTCCAGATACGGTCGCAATGGCCGAGATGCGCGGATCGGAGGCGCCCTTGCAGGTGGCCATGCCGCCCATCGAATGGCCGAACATGCCAATGTGTGCGGTATCCAGGTGATGGTAGTAAGGGGTCGTTGCGTCCTCGGCCTGTTCGAGAATCCAATCCAGCCCCACGATGCCCGGCATGGGATCGCCTTCTGACGTGATGGTGCTGAGCGAGGCCACCACGACGAAGCCGTGCGAGGCCATCTGCTGCATGACCATCGAGTAGCTGCCGCAGTATTGACCGTTACCCGTGACGCACGCAGGTGGGTTGGGCTCGGGGTTGTCACCGTGACCGTTGTTCCAGATCAAGATCGGGTGGCAATAGCCATCTGCCAGATCTTTTGGGCGATACACGTTGAAGTGTTGCTGGGTGTCCCCGTACACGGGGTCGGGCAGCGCGCCTGCCAGCGGCCCCACGTTCTTTTCCGTGGTCGTCTGGAACGAGCCCATCGACGTCGGGTCGGCGCTTGGCCACGCCTTGCCGGAACAACTGCTGGCGGCGCCCGCGTTACCGGCGCTGCCGCCATTTTCGCTCGCGCCGCCGCCACTTCCACCGCGGCCGCCGCTGCTGCTCGCGCTGCCGCCGGCGCCGCTGCCGCCGGCCTGGTTACCGCCGCCCGATGCATTGTTCGCGCTTCCTGCCGAGGCGGTCGCGCCCGCGGTTCCGCTCGAGTCGCTCGTCGAGCCCGCCGCTGCGGGGCCCGTGCCGGCAGAGCTCGACGCGCCGGAGGCTCCCGTCGGACCTGCGTTGCCGCTACCCGTTTCGCCCTCGGTCGAGCAGGCGGCGGCGAGCAAGACCATGCAAGCCACCGCAGTCAGAGAGTGCCGCGCACGTCGTGCTTGGTGATTCATCGGAGCTGCCAGTTAGTGAGGTGGCGCTCCGCCATTGGCATCGGTCGACAATTTTTTCGGATGCGCGCCTTCGCGAGCTCTGACGAGGCTTTGGGAGGCCGCGTGCTCGCTATTTGCAAATTCCGAGCGCGAATTTTGAAATAGCCCGAATTGGCTCGCACCGACTTTGAGCCTCGCGCGTTAGAAAAAGATGAGCGACTTGCGCCTCGACATCACACCGCAAAAGCACGCTTCGAAAGACGACGACTCGGCACGACACGTCTGGCAGGAGCATGCGTGGAGTGGTACGTGTAGCGGCGTGCGTTGCATCCGCAGTCGGACACGATTCCGTTCGTCCGCAACATCCACGTATACAGGCCTCGGCGCCGCCGCCGTCCTAGCGAGCTTGAGCTTCGCCGCCAGCGCAAGAGCCAAGCCGTTCATGGAGTACCTCAAGCCGACGCCCGTCGTCGCGCAGCTCAGCTCGGCGAGCTGGGGCGTGGATGGGGTGTTGCCGCGCGACCTCTCCAACGGCATCGAGAGCGCGAAAGGCGCGAGTGTCCACCCCGACTACTACTATTGGGACGGCCAGATCATCAGAGCCGAGGACGGTAAGTTCCACCTGTTCATGAGCACGTTCTCGGGGGACACGAATTTCGGGACAGGCTGGTTCAACTCCGACGCGTATCACGCGGTGAGCCAGACCAACGTGCTCGGCCCCTACGTGCGCCAAGACTACATTTACAACAACAACGGGTCGCACAAGGGGCACAACGTCTCCGCCGTGCAGTTGCCGGACAACAGCTACGTGGTCGTCGTGAGCGAGACGGTTCCGTTCACGATCTACCAATCGAGCTCTCTCGACGGCCCGTGGAAGAGCTGCCAACCCACCAGCCAGATTGGTGCTTCGAACATCAGTCTGTTCCCGCGTCACGACGGCAGATTCGAAATCATCGAGCGCAACGGCACGATCGCGATCTCGGACACGCTGTGCGGTACGTACGTGAAGCAGAAGCCGACGTGCTCGTATCCTCAAAACGGTACCGACAGCGTCTATCCCAAACGCACCTCGATACCTGGGGTGCAAAATCCCGCCTACACCTGGCAAGAGGATCCGCACATTTGGCGTAGCGGTGGCGTGTACCACGTCATCTATTCGGGTTCCGGAGATCGCGTTGGCTGGCACGTCTATTCGCTCGACGGCATCACCAACTGGAAAGACAACGGGTACGCTTGGTCTCCACGCGACTACAAGAAGATCTTCTGCTACGAGGGCACAGATACCTGTACCCAGTGGTACAAGATGGAGCGCCCGGGCGTAGTCCTGCAGGGTGGCCACCCGACGCACATCACCTGGGCCGTTTCCGACGTCGATAAAGACAATCAAGTGCTGCCCGGCACGAATCACGGCACGAAGGTCGTCGTAGTGCCCTTCGATGGCGCGAGCTTCGACGGCGACTTCGGTGTCGAGGGAGTCGGCGGTTCGGGCGGCAGCGGCGGAGCAGCCAACGGTGGAAACGCGGGAACCGGCGGCAACGCGGCTGGCTCGGGCGGAAACGCGGGGACCGGTGGCGACGCGGGGGGCACTGCAGGCGTCGCTGCGACTGGCGGCGGCAATAGCGCCGGCGCGACGAGCGGCTCGAGCGCAGGCGGCACCGCGGGCGCGAGCAGCCAACCCCCGCTTGGCGGAGCGACGAGCACCGCCGGTGGCAGCGTGGCGGCTCCCGCAGCAGGCGCCTCCAATGGCGTTGCAGATTCCGACGGTGGTTGCAGCTGTCGCGTCCCGCGCCAATCAGCACCGTTGAAGTCGCTGGCAATTTTGGGCGTGCTGGGTCTGTTGGGCAGCCGACGCAGACGGCGGCGCGACAAGTGGAGTATCGGATGAGTACGAAGTTGCGGGTAACGCTCGTTCTTGGATTGTCAGCAAAACTCATCGCCTGCAGCGCGACGCCTCCCAGCGATCCAATCGTGGGCGGAGGCTCTTCTGCGGGCGGTAGCTCTGCGGCCGGCACGAGCGGCAACGCCAGCGGTGGCTCGCCCGCCATGGCAGGCAGCGCCAGCGGTGGCGCGGCGAACGCCGGAACCGCAAATGGTGGAACCGCCAGCGGCGGGTCGGCCAGCGGCGGCGGAGCGACGGGCGGTACGACAGCTGGTGGCAGCTCCGGTGGCGGTGGCGGTTCGATGGGCGGCAGCTCCGGCGCCGGCGGCTCCGGCGGCGGCAGCTCGGCCGTTCCGAGCAAGGGCTGCGGCAACAAAGACGGTCTGAAGACCCTGACGACCGGCGGCATGTCGGTTGCGAACGGTCTTCCGACATCGACCCGACTCAAGATCACCAGCGGCGGCTCGAGCCGCGAGTACATCATCGACGTTCCGGCAGACTACGATCCGACGCGACCGTATCGCCTGATCTTTTCCTGGCATCAGGCCTATGGCTCTGACACCGGCAATGCCATTGGGCAGACACCGGCCTTTCAGGGTCCCAATTTCGACGCCAAGAACTACGCTTTTTACGGGTTGCGGCGCGAAGCGACCGCGGCGAACGAGTCCGCCATCTTCGTGTCGCCCGAAGGCATCGGCAACCTGCCCTGGGACTTCAACCGAGACAGCGCCCTGTTCGACGACCTGCTCGCCCTCGTCGACGAGAACCTGTGCATCGACGACAGTCGCGTATTTTCCACCGGCTTCAGCTTTGGCGCGATGATGAGCTACGCGCTGTCGATCACCCGACAGAAGAAGCTACGCGCCGTGGTCGCCATGGCGCCAGCCAACTACAACCTTCCGGGCGAGCCCACCGACTCGAACGAGGCGCCGATCGCGTACATGGGCACGACCGGTATGAGCGACGGCACTTGCCCCTGGGTCAACAACGACGGTGCGAAGCAAGGCGGAAAGTACTGCGCTCTGCAGCATGCTGAGGACAACGGCTGCACCGTCCCCGCCAGCATCCAAACGGCCATGACGGGCAGCAAGAAATACAGCTGCTACGACTTCGAGGGGTGTAAGGCCGGTTACCCCGTCAAAGTCTGCACGTTCGACGGCGCCCATACCCCGGCCAGCGTGGACGACGGCAACTCCAGCGGCGACGACGGCCTCAAGGCCTTCATTCCGCCGCTGGCGTGGAAGTTCATCGCGCAGTTCTGAGCAGCGCCTGCTCAATGATCACGTCGGGCGGAAGAATCACTCCGCAACCGATGAACGAGAGGGTCGTTTCGACACCGCTGAGATTCACGCCGAGAAACTCAAGCTCGGCAAGCAACTGTTAGGTAAGGCCCGAAAGCCCACCGGTCGCGAACGCGGGGTCCAGCCCGGTCCCGAAGGTGTCGGTCTCTACCCCGAAGGCTTGCGCGATCGAGACGAGCAGGTGGTTGTTCGCGCCGCTCGCGAACTTGACGTCACGCGCGTTGCACGAATCGTTCGGCGGCGAGCAGTCCGGAGTCACCTGCAGGCGCCGGCCGAAACGGAAGGGCACGTTTTTGCCCCCGAGCAGCACGGTCGGTGCCGAAGAGGACGAGTGCAGGGACGGATTGCCCATCTCACTTGTGACATAGACGAGCGTGCTGTCGAGCGCTCCGCGCTCGTCCAGTTTTTGGGCGAAGCGCGCCACCTTTCCGTACACGTACTTGTTGTACTTGGCGAGCGGTAGCCAGGTGCTGGCGTCCCCGTGGCCAGCGAGGGTCCCCTGCCAGTCGAACCCGTAGGAGTTGTATTTGTGCGCGACCTCGTTGTGAAACTCGGACGGCAAGCCGTACCCGAGAGAGTCGGTCTGCGCATTGGCGGCGCTGTCCCACGGCAAATCGTTGAGCACCAAGGTACCGAAGCGCGTGATGTCGCACGCGAACGCCTCTGCCAGCAGATTGATGAAGAAATCCGTCACCTTGTCGAAGGTGGGCTCACCGCCGTTGAAGCGCATCAGCCGGCCGACGTCGGTGGGAAAGTCGGTTTCGGACGGGCGCATCGGCGCCATCGCGCACGCCTGGTTGGAGATGGCTCCGAACGTCTTCTCCAGGTCGCGGATGGACGCCAGGTGCTGGTCCATCTTCTGCTGCTCGACCGGGGCCAGGCGCATGCGCAGGCGGTTGCAGTCTTCACGCACGGAGTCCACGACGCTCTGACCCAGCGCGTTTTTCCGCGCTAGAGCCGCTCGTGCATCGGCGTCGTCCGGCGGTACGAAGCCGCTGAACAGGTAGTCGAAGGCCTCGAAGGGCGAAATCATCTTGCCCACGCCCACGCCACCCTTGCTGTACGAAAGGGTGCTTCCAGGATTGGTGCCGGGACTGCCCACGGCCAGCGCGATGCTGCTCTTCAGCGTCGCGGCGCCCAGCCCCATCTCGACAGCCAGGTACTGATCCAGCGACGAGTTTGCAGGCGCGCTGCCCGTGATGCGGCTGCCCGTCAAAATCGACGCGACCGCGTCGTGACCGTCGTAGGCCAAGTCCACGCCCTCGATCACCAGCAAGCGATCTTTGAAGCTCTTGCCATACGTATCGGCGTCGTCGAAAGGTTGCAGCGAGCAGTTGGGATAAGCGATGTCGAAGCTCGTCTCCGTATCGGTACCCCGCAGCGAAAGCCCCTCGACCATGATGTCGGGTGAGCTCGCCGTGCGCGCGCCGAAATATTCACTGGCGATGCCGTGCGGGTGCGAGATCGTCATGAACTTGAGCGGCAGTGCTTCGCCCGCCGCCTGCGCAAATGAATCCTCGAGCAACTGGTAGAAGGGCAACACCGTCGCCGCGGCGCCAACCGCCCGCAAGAACGAGCGCCGCGTGGCGCTGCGCGGTTTTTGGGGATGAACGAACGGCCGCTTCACGGAATCCTCCTTTGAATGAACGCGGGCGACTTGACGAAAGCCACCAACACTTCTGCCAACCGGTCTTGCTGCTCCTCGGGCAGCTGCGTCCACAGCTCGACGAAGCCGTCTTCGGCCTCCTTGACGCTCGCGTCGCTGCGAGCCGCCGTGCTGCGGAAGAGCTGACGCGCGAGGCATTGCTTGACGCTCTTGCTGTGCGCGAGCGCATCGAGGAGCTCGGCGCTGCTGGCGTACGTGCCGTCGAGGTCGGTGCCGGTCGACAGTGAAACCTGCGCATCGATCGGCTTGCCGTTCTCCGCCTCGGTGGTGCGCCACTTACCCATGCCGTCGAAGTTCTCGAACGCAAAACCGAGGTTGTCGATGGTGGCGTGACAGCCCGCGCACTTGGGATCCACGGCGTGGTCCTCGAAGCGACCGCGCGTGGTCTTGCTGGGGTCGGTCGCCGGAAAGCTGACCACGATGCCGAGCGAGCCGGGATCCGGAATCGGCAGGCAGGCGATGCGACGCATGATGGCGACGCCGCGAAATACCGGGTGACTGCCGTTGTTGCTGGCAAAAACCGACAGAAACGCAGCCTGGTTGAGGATGCCGCGCCGGTTCAATCCCGCCAGGGACGTGCGCTGTCCGTCGCCCGCGGAGGTCGCACCATAAAAGGCCGCGAGCGGAGCGTCGGCGACGGTCCAGTCGGCCGTGAGCAGGTCCGTGAGGGTACCGTTGCCGTTGTACAGCACTTCTTCGATGAAGGCACGGCTCTCCTTCTCCATCGACTGACTCAGGCCGGCGAACTCGGGATACACGTTTTGGGACTTCTCGCGGCGCGCTACGTCGTCGATACCCAACCATTCGCGCACCACGCGCACGAAGCGCTCGTGGCCGAGCGGCGTCGCGAGTAGCCGCCGCGCTTCCGACTCCCGCGCCTCGGGCGTCGCCAGCGAGCCCGCTGCTGCGACCTGGAGCAGCGCGTCGTCCGGCGGCCCCGAGGTGAGCAGGTAAGAAAGCTCCGTCGCGATTTCGTCCGACGTCATCACGAAGCTCGTTCCCGCCCCCGGCTCACCGATCTCGGTCGTGTACAGAAAGCCTGGCAGTTGCAGCAGCACGCGCAGCACCTGCGCGATGCCTTCGGCGTAGCTGTAGCCGTCGGCACCCACGTGGTAAGCCTTGAGCAACACCGCGATTTCGGCGTCAGTCAGGCTCCGCCGGTACGCTTTCGCGCCCACGCTCTGCATGAAGGCCTTGGCGCAGGCTTCGCCGGCGGCGCCGCTCTCATCCGCACAGGGAGAGAGCTCGTGCAGCTTGCCGTTCGTGCTCGCCTCGGCGACGAGCGCCTGGGCGGCCGTGTCCAACTTGACGGCCAGCACCGGATCGACGCGTTGCGCGTCGTTGACCGTAAACGCGGGGCCGGCAGGTGAGTTGGCCGGCCCTTGTTTGGCGTCGGGTGGAAACGAAAAGTCTTTGCTGGGCGAGCTGGTCGTACCGAGCAAGGCGCGCACCGAAGCGTCGTACTCCGCGTTGCTCAGGCGGCGAATGCGGGCGGGTAACGCCTCGCTCGCGGCGGCGCTGATGCCGCCGCCGAAGCCGGCACCCGCGCTGCCCCCGCCGGTCGAGCCGCCCGAGCCTTGACCTGGAGCGCCGCCTAAGGGGCCCCCGCCGTTCGCGGAGCAGCCGCCCAGCGCGAGCGCCAGGCAGGTGAACGTGATGATGCCACTGGCCGTATGCGCCAAACTCGTGGCGCCGTTGCTCGAATTTCTCACGCTTTGAGCTCCGGGAGCTCGCTGCCCCCATTCCAGTTGTCCGTAGGAACCCCCGCCGCGTTCATCACCGTGCACATCAGGCGATGGCTCTGACCCGCCGTACCCGTCACGCCACCGATATCTGCGGTGCTACCGTTGAGCAGCAGAGAGCTGCCCAGCTTGAAGTACCCGGCGCCGCCGGCGATGATCATCGGCAGGTCGCCGGTGGTGTGCCCCTGACCGTGCGAGAACTCGTTCGTGTACAGCACCACCGTGTTGTCGAGCAGCGTGGTGCCGTCCTGCTCAGCGTAACCGTCCAACAAGCCGAGCAGCTTCGCGAGCTCTCCGATGTTCCAGCGATCGATCGCGAACAACATGTCTTTGTAGCCGGACACCTCGGTCGCGTTGAAGTCGTCCGTCGTACCGTGAGAAAGCGGATGGTGGCGGTAGTTGTGGTTGATGCCGTCCCAGCGGTACATCGGAGCGCCCGCCACGGCGGCCCCCCACTGCAGCACCGCCGAGCGCGTGTATTGGCAAGCGAGCGACAGCGCGACAATCTTGGCGAAGAGCCGAGCCATGATCGGAAAGTTGTCGTTGCTCTCGACGGTATCTTGCTTGATGGCTTCGAGCTGCGAGGCCGTCGCCGCGTCGAGATTGCAGGCGACGACGCCGGGCGCTCCCGTCATGCCGCTCTCCACGTCGCGAATCAGCTGAAAATGCTGCTCGAGCTTGTCGCGGTCGGCCTGGCTGAGGTCGATGCGGCGCAGATCTTCGAATTCCTCGCGCACCAAGTCGATGACGCTTTGGCGTCTCGCAAGCAGGCGCTGCGCCACCTCGTCTCCCGCTGGAGTCGGCTCGGGCGTGCCCATTCCCATCATCGAGCGGTAGGCGCGAAAGGGATTCGATTCGGCGTCCGCCATCTGCCCCGCGCTGCGGTACGAAATCGAATTGAAAGCCGCGACGCCGAGGTCCCGGCCGCCCGGTCTCACGACCAGGGCTTCGCGACCGCTGGGGTTCAGCGCGTTGGCGATGACTTGGTCGATGGAGCGGCCCTGGGCTAGCCCATTCGCCAGCGGTGCTGCGGTCAGCGCTTGGCAAGTTCCCTCGGAATGACCCGTCCAGGTTCCCACGGGGTAGCCGTGAACGCCGCGAGGGATCAGGATACGCGAGGCGAACGGCGCCAGCGCCTCGGTGCCCTTGCCGACAAACGACGCTTCACTCAGCGCGCCGATAGCCGGCCAAAAACGGTCGGTCTCTACACCGCAGCTCGAGTGAAAAGAGAGAAAGCGCGTCGTGCGCTTGGCGCTCTGCGCCTGCAGCGGACTGGCGCCGATGCTTTCGAGTAGCGGCAGCCCGACCGCGGCACCGGCCGCGCCGCGCAAGAAAGTTCGTCGTGACAAGAAGCGTGCGCTGCGCATGAGCTACTCCGCCTTACCCGGTAGGTGGTTGAACGCTGGCCGCTCGGTGAGCGCCACCGCGAGATCGCGAACCGAGAAGTCTCCAGCTTGCAGCCGTTGCGCGGCCAGGCCGAGGGCGCGCGAATCGGCCGCGTCTTCGCGGCGGCCGTAGGCGAATTGCAGCCAGTTCTTGGCGTAACAGGCCTGTACCTGCGGCTCTTTGGACAAGGCCTCCAGCAGGCCGCTCGCGTCATTGAAGGGCAAGTCGTCCGACCCGAGGCGCAAGGCGCCGGTGGTATCGACCGGCGCCCCGCGATCGTCGTCACGCCACTGACCCAAGCCATCGAAGCGCTCGAAGGCAAAGCCCGTCGGATTGATCATGCTGTGGCATCCGGTGCACGCCGGCATCGACGTCTTCCAGGTGAAGTAGTCGCGCGTGGTGCGAAGCTCGCTGGCAGGCTGGGTCGCCGGCTCTTGCATCGCCGCTCCGGGAGGCGGGTCGGGAATGCTGACGCAAGCCACCCGGCGCAGCATGAAAACACCGCGAAGAATGGGCGAGGTACCGCTGCTGCTCGAGCTGTGCCCGGCCAGGAACGCACCCTGCGTGAAGAGGCCCAGGCGCCCGGACTCCGGAGCGTGCTCGACGCGAACGAGCTCGGTGCCAAACGTGCCGGTCAGGCCATAGAGCTGGGCCAGGTTCTGGTCGACGAAACCGAAGCGAGAGGTCAGCAGCGCCGACACCGCGCCGTTACTCTCGAGCGTGACGGCTTTGACGAAGCGGAGGGCCTCGCTGCGCATCGAGCCGACCAGCGCGGGCGAGAAGCTCGGGAAGACCGTCGTGTCTTTGGTCAGCGAGGCGAGCTCGTCCAGCTGCATCCAACGCTCGTGGAAAGCCAGCGCACGATCCTCGAACGCCGGTGTTGCCACGAGCCGACGCGCTTGCAGCGCGATGCCTTCGGCGGTGCCGAGCGCGCCCTCTCGCGCCGCAGCGAGGAGCTCGGCATCGGGCGTCGTCCCCGCCAGCATGAACGAGAGGCGCGTCGCGACCTCGAAGCCCGTCAGGCGCGCGCCGAACGCGTCCGTCGTGCCGTCACCCGTCTCGATTCGGTACAAAAGCTTGGGCGACTGCAGCAGCGCCTGGAGCGTGACTTGGACGCCGTCGCGAAACGCGTCGCCGCTAGCGACGAGCTCGGCGCCCCGGTCGAAGATCGCCCGATAGCGCGCCTGCTCCGCGGTCGTCAGCGGGCGGCGAAAAGCCCGCAATCCGAAGCCGTCGATGAACGTATCCCGACAGCCTGGGGCGGTCGGCTCACAGCCGACGACCGCGGCAAAGGCATCAGGTGAGCCGACGACCCGCTCTGCCAAGGAAGAGGCGCTGCGTTCGAGCTCGACAAAAAGCCGCTCGCTAACGCGCAGGTCGCCGTAGCCGACATAAGGTCCCAGGGTCGCCTGCTCAGCCGGGAAATTGAGCGACTCCTCGACCGGCAGGTGCAAGAGCTCTTTCAGCGCTCGATCGTACTCGCCATACGATAGGCGCAACGCGCGACCGCTCGCCGGCACTCCATCCGGCAGCTGCTGCGGATCCACGCCGATCACGTCACCGATGTTCACCGGTGTGGAGGTGGTGGTGCCGCTACCGGCGCCCGCCGAGCTACCCGCGGGCGAGCTCGTGGCTGCAGAACCGGGATCGGAACCGCTGATCTGGCCCTGACAACCCGACGCCAAAACCAGCAAGCAGAACGCGAGGTCCGCAGCGAACGTGACTCGGCTGGGGCTGAGCGCCCGACCGAGACGGCGGCCCCGTGGAACTGGGAGCATGCGGCGATAGACGCGTGAGACCTGGAACCGGGTCCACAATTCGACCGACCAGCGATGGCCCGAGCGTCGTTTCCTTTGCTGGTAGAATTTTTCGAGCTGCGGAATGTTGAGCCGCCGCAGCCCCCTCGAACGTCTCTGCGCTGAGACGACATCGGCTCGCTCGATTCGCTTGCCCGACTCAGAATTGTTTGTCAGTGCCCTCTGAACCCGTGCTTCGCCTCGAACCGCCCCATGGCCAGCAAGATCCTCCATCAGCGGCAAGCGGAGCTCACGGCGCCCTCACGGATGCGGCGGTGGCAGAGCTGCTGCGCAGCGGGTCCCGCGATGCGGCGCGGGCCGTTTACGATCGCTTCTCGGCGGCCATCAACCGCTGGGTCTGGCGGCTGCTGGGCGCCGATCCCGAGCACGACGACGTCGTGCAGCAAGTGTTCGTGCGCGTCCTCAAGGCCGGCCCGCATTTGCGCGAGGTCGACAAGCTCGCGGGTTGGGTACACGCCATCACCATCAACACCGTGCACGGTGAGCTCAGGCGGCGACAAGTGAGGCGCTTCTTTTGGCGACACAGCGCCCCCGCCGCGCTGCACGGCGACTTCGTGCGCGAAGTAGAGATGCGCGATCTGCTCGTCCGCGCCAAGAGCGTGATCGACAAGCTGCCGCCGGCTGAACGCATTGCGTTCATGCTCCACTACGTGGACCACCACACTCCGTCCGAAATCGCGGAGCTTTGCGGCTACTCTTTGTCGACGGCGAAGCGCCGCCTCGCGGGTGCCACTCGCCGGTTCGAAGCGATCGTGGCGGCGACACCCGAGCTAGCGCGTGTCTTGCCACGGCTGACCGGGGAGGAAGCATGACGCCACAACGCAACCTTGGAGACGCGCTGGGGGCCGCACTCGACACCGGACCGTCACGTCGCAGCTTGGCCGCTCAGCGCGAGCAGGTCTTGGCTGCTTTGGAAAAACCGCGCTGGGCCGGCAAGCCATCGTTGGTGCTGACCACGTGCGCGGTCGTGGGCGTGGCCGCGGCGCTGTACCTGACACTGGCAAGGTTCAACCCCACGAAAGAAGCATTGCGGGGCGCGTGGCAGGGCCGAAGCCTGCCCGAGAGCTCCAGAGTCGTCGCGCCCGCAGAGCGCGGTGAGACGCTCTCTTTTTCCGACGGCAGCCGGGTCGAGCTGGGAGCGCGCGCCGAGATTGCGCTCTCCAAGCTGGCACCCGAGCAAGCTCGGCTGGAGCTCGCGCGAGGGCACCTGGACGCCACGATTCGCAAAGGCACCGGGCGAGCTTGGACGGTCGCGGCCGGCCCCTACTCCGTGCATGTCGTGGGAACGGCCTTCACGGTCGATTGGGACGCAGGTACTCGCTTGTTCGCTGTCAACGTGCGCGAGGGCAAAGTGCTGGTCACCGGCCACGATCTGCGCGAAGGCGGAGTCCTGCTCGGCCCAGGCGAGCGACTGGAGCGTCAGGATTCGCCGGCCGTAGGAGCGACCGCAGCAGCGGCGCCGCATGAGCCACAGCTCGGCGTGCCACAGCCGCAGTCGCCAGCGCCGGAGCCGAGCTCCGCGCGCGCCGAGGCCGCGGTCGGCTCGAGCTCCGAGCCCGACTTCCGGGCTGCGGCAGCTCGCGGCAACTACGCGGCAGCCATCGTGGCAGCGCGTCGCACCGGCTTCGAGCGCCTCGAGGCCGAGCTTTCGGCAAAAGACTTGCTCATGCTCGCCAATACGGCTCGCTACGCCGGCTCTGCGAGCGAGGCGCGTGGGGCGCTGCTCAAGCTGCGTGAGCGCTTTCCCGGCAGCCCGAGCTCCGCTCACGCCGCCCTGCTGCTGGCTTCGCAGGCCGAAGATCGTGATAAGAACCGGGCCGAGGCCGAACGGTGGTTGCGCACGTTTCTCGAGGAGTCGCCGCAGGGCGAGCTCGCAGCCGGGGCGCGGGCACGTTTGCTCGCCCTGCTGCTCGGTCGCGGGGCTCGAGCGGAGGCCGAGCAGGTCGCGCGCGACTACCTGCGCTTGCATCCTGGTGGTCCGCACGCTGCGCAAGCGCAGGCGGTGTTGCAAGCTTCGCACTGAGCGCCGGGCTCGTAACGTGCCTGTTTGCCGCGCCCGTCGCTGGTCAGCCCCAGCGAGGCGCAGCGGTGCTGGTCCTCGAAGCGCCGACTGACGGCTGGAAAGAAGGCGTGCAAGCGCTCGTCGCGGAGCTGCTCACGAGCGGCTACGAGCTCACGGTGCGTGGAGGTCACGCGCGCTCGCCCGACCAGCTCGAAGACGAGCTCCAGCGCGAGGCCGCCGAGGCGGGGGCCGTCGCGGGAGTTACGGTAACTCGGACTGACAATCGCGCCTCCGCCTGGCTCTGCCGCGGGGTAAATCCGTGCGAGCAGCTCGAGATAGAGATTGCCGATGACGAGCTCTCCCGCAGCCGTCTGGCCCTGGCGGTGCTGGAGCGCCTCCGACCCATCGAGCTTCCCCTCACTGTTCCGACCCCAAAAGCTGCACCGCGGCCTGCCCCGTCCTCCGCCAACGCTCGTTTGGCAGTCGAGCCGCCTCGGCCGCCCAGCGCTCGTCTGTTTCGTGTCTGGGTCGGAGGCGGCGGCGTCTTGTCTTCCGGCATCGCGGGGCCGTTGCCGTGGGTAGGCGCTTCGTTGGGCGCCACGCTCAACGCGCCGTGGGGACTCGAAGTGGGCCTAGCCGGCTCTCCGCTGCCGGGCAGCGCGCACAGTTATGCCGGGTCGTTGTCTTTGCGCGCGCTACAGGGCATCGGCTTTGCCACCTTCGAGCCGTTCCCTCGCCGCAAGCTCGGACTCAGCCTCGGGTTGGGAGGCGGCGCGGTCCACGTGCGAGAGAGCGCAACTCCCGCGCCGGGTTTCGACGCCTTCTCACGGAGTGCTACGGTCGCAGTGGTGAGCGCGCGAGCACGCCTCCAGTACCGTGCCGGCCCGGTCTATCTCGGACTGGCGATCGATCCCGGAATGCTCGTTCCGGCGCTGAAGGTCGAGGCAGGAGCTGCCACGGTGCTGCGCATCGGTCGCCCCTGGGTGGCGCTGCAAGGCAGTCTGGGCCTGGTGTTATGAGTCGCGCGATTTGGCTCGGGACCGCCGCGTGTCTACTCAGCGCGTGTGACGACGGCTCGCTGCGCGCGTTCGAGCCAAGCCTGCTGGCGCTGGGTGGCAGCGCAGGGCGCGGCCCCGAGACTCAAGCCGGGGCAGGCCGCGCTGGTGCGCCGAGCGGTGCCGACGACGAAGCAGGCGCTCCCGGGCTGCCCTCGCCCCTGCTCATCGACGACTTCGAAGACGGTGATTCCCGGGCGCAGCCGCCGCTCGGCTGGTGGTATCCGGTCAACGACAAGACCAGCCAGCAAGGCTTTGGCATCGAGCCCGTGAGTCGAGACGCCAGCGTCTACGCGTTGCAAACCCACGGAAGCGGCTTCCGTGACTGGGGTGCCGCCGTCGGAGTGGACCTAACAGGAGAAGCCCCAGCCCCGCTCGATCTGCTGGGCTACCGTAACCTGTGCTTCCTGGCCCGGGTCGATGCCGGCAGCAGCACCTTGATTCAAGTCCACTTGTTGCGCGGCATGCTGCACTACACACGCGACGTATCGGTCTCCGAAACCTGGACTCGATACTGCGTACCGCTAGCCGAATTCACGACGCTCACTGGAGAGCCGTTCGTGCCCAACGAGCTCATCGCCTTGCAGTTCTTCTTCCCGACGATCGAGCCTTTCACGTTCTGGCTCGACGACGTCGAGGTCGTGCGAGACTGATCGGAACGACGGGCGCGCCGTCGCGCTAGACCAGGATTTCGGGCATGGTCTTGCTGGTCTTGTCCCAGCTGCCGTAGCTCGTCACGTTCATGCCCATCACTTGCTGCATCGTGAGCATGAGCTCGGTCACCTTGCGGCCTGGCAGGCGCACATGCCGGTTGCCCGCCAGCCTGCCGCCGCCTTTGCCGAGCAGCAGCATGTGGTAGTTGGTCATGATGTGCCCCGCGGGCTCCGCGACCTCG
>DASZTA010000036.1:0-212702 GCA_035548415.1 Polyangiaceae bacterium | reverse complement strand
TCGGCCAGGATCGGCAGCGCGGGCACGTCGCCGGCCGCCTCCGCCGCCTGACGGGTCATGCGGCGGATCGCGCCGGCGTACGGACGCAGCGCAGCGATCCGCGTCTCGGCGCGCCGCAGGCGCGCCGCCGCGACCATCTCCATCGCGCGGGTGATCTTCTGGATGTTCTTGACCGACGCGATGCGGTTCTTGACGTCTCGCTGAGCCATGGTCTGAGCTGCTCGTCCTGGTGCGCGGCGGCGCTAGACGGCCGCCGCCTCCTGCTCGCGCTCGGCCGCGGGACGGACGGCCGGAGCGGCCCCCTCCTCCAGCGGCTGGCCCTCCTCGTCGAGGTCGTAGCCGAAGTCCTCGGCGTACGCCTTGACGAGCGCGTCGACCGCCTGCTCGGTCTCGTCGGACCAGTCGCCGCCCGCGATCGCCTTGCGCAGGTCGCCGGCCTCCGAGTGGGCGCGACGGGTCAGCCCGTCGAGGAACTTCTCGACCTTGTCGACGGCGACGCGGTCGAGGTAGCCGTTGGTGGCGGCGTAGATCTGGATGACCTGGTCCTCGACGGCCAGCGGCGAGCGCTCGTTCTGGTTCAGCGTTCTGACGAGGCGCTGACCGCGGGCGAGCGTCTTCTGCGTGTCGGCGTCGAGGTCGGAGCCGAACTGCGCGAACGCCTCCAGCTCGCGGTACTGCGCGAGGTCGAGGCGGAGCGTGCCGGCGACGCCCTTCATCGCCTTGATCTGCGCGTTGCCGCCGACGCGGCTGACGGAGATGCCGACGTTGATGGCGGGTCGAACGCCCGAGTAAAAGAGATCGCTCTCGAGGAAGATCTGACCGTCGGTGATGGAGATGACGTTCGTCGGGATGTACGCCGACACGTCACCGGCCTGGGTCTCGATGATGGGGAGCGCCGTGAGCGAGCCGCCCGAGTGCGGATCCTTCACGAGCTCGAGCTCGGCCTTTTCGGGGCGCGCGTCGAGCGCCTTCTGAGCCTCGTGCTTGCCGGCTTCGCCGATGTGCACCTGGTTGTCGACGCCGCGGAACTTCTCGTCGCCGGGCTTGAGCTGCGTGCCCTTGCGCACGACGAACCAGCGCTCGCCCATCTTGGCGGCGCGCTCGAGTAGGCGCGAGTGGATGTAGAACACGTCGCCCGGGTACGCCTCGCGGCCCGGCGGGCGGCGGAGGAGCAGCGAGAGCTGGCGGTACGCGACGGCTTGCTTCGAGAGGTCGTCGTAGAAGCAGAGCGCGTGACGGCCGGTATCACGGAAGAACTCGCCCATCGTGACGCCGGTGTAGGGCGCGAGGAACTGGAGCGGCGCGGACTCGGTCGCGGTCGCGACGACGACGATCGTGTAGTCCATCGCGCCGTGCTGGGCGAGCTTGTCCACCACCTGCGCGACGGTCGACGCCTTCTGGCCGATCGCGACGTAGATGCAGACGACGTCCTTGCCCTTCTGGTTGATGATGGTGTCGGTCGCGATCGCGGTCTTGCCCGTCTGGCGGTCGCCGATGATGAGCTCGCGCTGACCGCGGCCGATCGGGATCATCGCGTCGATGGCCTTGATGCCCGTCTGCATCGGCTCCTTCACCGGCTGGCGGCCGATGATGCCCGGCGCCTTCACCTCGATGCGGCGGCGGTGGGGCGTGTCGATCGCGCCCTTGCCGTCGATCGGCTGACCCAGCGCGTTGACGATGCGGCCGAGCACGGCGTCGCCCACCGGCACGTCGGCGATGCGGCCCGTGCGCTTGACGACGTCGCCCTCTTTCACGCCGCTGCCCTCGCCGAGCACGGCCACGCCGACGTTGTCTTGCTCGAGGTTCAGGGTCAGGCCGAACAGGTTGCCCGGGAACTCGACGAGCTCACCGGCCATCACGCCTTCCAGGCCGTACACGCGGGCGATACCGTCGCCGGTCGCGAGCACGGTGCCGGTCTCGCTGACCATCGCGGCCCGGTCGAAGTTCTGGATCTGCTTCTTGATGATCGATGAAATTTCGTCGGCGCTAAGCTGCATGGCGGTCTCTGTCTACTCTGGTTGGGGGCTGGGGAAATCTGTCGTGGTTTAAGGCGCGGACCCGGCTCGTTCAGCCGACCAGCTGCCTCTCGATCTCGTTGAGGCGGCCTTTGACGGAGCCGTCGATGGTGTTGTCGCCGATGCGCGTGACGAAGCCGGCGATGAGCGAAGGATCTTCGCGGCGCTCGAGCACGATCTTGCGCGCGGTGGCGGCTTCGAGCTCGCTCACCAGGCGGGTGTAGAAGCTCTCGGGCATGCTCTTGGCGCTGGTGACGGTGGCCCGCACCACGCCGGCCTTCTCGTCGCTGAAGCGATCGAGGCGGCGCGCGATGTCGGCGATGACGCGCAGCTTTTTGCGCGACGACAAGAGCTTGATCAGGTTGAGGGCAGAGCCCATGAGCCCGACGCGCGCCGACACGTCGGCCAGGATGGCCTCGCGCTTTTCGGCCTCGATGATCGGGTTGTCGAGCACGGCGCGCAGCTCGGCGCTGCTGCTGTAAACCTGCGCAAAACGCCGCACCTGGTCGGTGATGGGCTGGAGCTGGCCGGTCTCTACCCCCAGCTCGAAGATGGCGCGGGCGTAACGGTCCGCAACGGGAGCTTGGCTCATAGTCTTCCTCGCAGGGCGGCGCCGGAGGCCTTGATCTGGCCCAGGTATTCGTCAGCCAGGCGCTGCTGGTCGGCGTCGCCGATCTTGGCGGTCAGGGTTTGCTCGGCGCTCTTCACGGCGGCGCGCACGGTGTCGCGCAGCAGGCTCTCGCGCGCGGCCTTCAGCTCCTGCTCGACCAGGGTGCGTGCGTCGCGCTCCATGCGGGCGCGGCGCTCTTTGGCCTCGCTCAAGATGCGGGCGCTCTCGGACTCGCCCGCTTCTTTCATGTCTTGCTTGATGCGGGTGATCTCGTCCTCGATGTTGTCGAGCTTGGCCTGGTACTTGGCCAAGGACGCCTCGGCCTCGGCCTTCATCTTGGCGGCGTCCTCCATCCCCTTCATGATGCCGAGCTTGCGCGACTTGAGGGCTTCGCTGATCGGCTTCTTCCCGAACTTGAACAGCAGCAAGTAGAGGATGGCAGCGTTCAGCGCGAGGGCGCCGAACGGCACCGGCATGCCCTTGGGGCGCCACAGGATGCTGGGCTCGACGTCGTCTTTTTCGCCGAGAAAGCCGTACATCCAGTTCACGTCGTCGAAGGTCGGCGCGTGGTCGTGCTCGGCGCCGTGCTCGCCGTGAGCGGCGTGCTCGCCCTCGGCGGCCACGTGGGCGTCCGCCGCGGGGGCATCGTTCACCGGTGCATCGGGCTCGGCCAGGGCCGGCGAAGCGCCAGCGAGCACCCCAACCAAAAGAAAGAAGGAGCCAAGAACGGAAAGTTTCTTCATCAGTTGGCCTCCCGCCCCAGGACGCGCGTGGCGATGTCCCCGGCGAGCCGCTCGGATTGCTTGCCGAGCTCGAAGCGAATCGCGTTCACTTCGGTTTCGATTTTCTTGCGGCCCTCGTCCACGATTTTGGCGGCGGCGGTGCGCGCCTCGTTCAAGATCTGAGCTTCGAGCTTGGCGGTTTCGGCGCGCAGCTTGTCGCGCTCGGCCGCGGCGGCCTGGTTCACGCGGGACAGCTCGGCCTCGTAGCGAGTCAGCAGCTCACCGGCTTGTTCTTCGAGCTCACGAGCGGTGGCGCGGGCGCCCTCGGTGCGGTCCTCGCGCAGGGCGAAGACCTTGAGCATGGGGTCGAAGAGCAGCGGCTTGAGCACTGCGATCAGGAAGACGAAAATGACGACCTGGAAGACGACAACGTTGTTGAAGTCCAGGTCGATGGGGCTGCCGCTCATGGCGAGGGTGCGAGCGGGCAGCAAGTGGTGAAGAGCGCCAAATCCGGTCATCGGCGCGCGCGCTCGTACCACCTGGAGAGTGACGTGTCTACCGAAGAGAGGGGCGGAGGGGCTAGGGGTCAGCGGACGGGTTGGGGATCGAGGGCAACGCTGGTTCCACTATGAGTGGACACCAGCTCGGCGACGTTTCGAGTCGATGTAAGCCGGTGGTCGAAAGCGATGCGAGGAGGTCGACGTAGGGGACGTTGGTGCGTGGGTCGACAGCACCGGGAAAGACCTCGAGAAGGGGCGCTAGGGCGAAGGCGCGGCGGGGGAGCTCCGGGTGCGGCAGCGTCAGGCGGGGCTCGCTGAGCACCAGCTCGGGGCTGTGCAAGATGTCCAGGTCGAGCGTCCGAGGGCCCCAGCGCTCACGCCGCTCACGACCATGGGCCCGTTCGATGCCGAGCAGCTGCTCGAGCAAGTGGCTCGGAGTGAGCACGGATTCGAGCAGAACTGCCGCGTTGAAAAAGCTCGGCTGCGGCGGCCCGACCGGCTCTGTCTCGTAAAGGGAAGAGACCGCGCGGACGTGCCCGACCCGCCCCAGCGCCTGGACGGCTGCTTGCAGCGTCGCGCGCCGATCGCCCAGGTTGGCTCCCAGGCCAATCACGAAAAGGGCGGCTCGAGACATGCGCCACGCACTTACACCCCTCGCCTCGCCCCGCCAATTGCGTTAGAGCCGAGTCATGCTCGGATTGACCGCGGGGGAAGCCACCCTCGTCGCCTTGCTCATCTTTGGCGTCGTGTCAGCCAAATTCTGGCCGGCCGCCGGGGCGAGCATCGCGGAGCGGCTGGCTGGGAGGGGCGGCGGGGGCAGCCACCCGACGCCGAAGTCTGAGCGGACGAACGGCGGCGACTCGACTTAGACTGAGCACCTAAGTGGTGCCCGATCCCCCGGCCGGCAGCGAAACGGGAAGCTCGGCGGGGAGCTCCTCTGGGAGCTCTTCCGAAGTCGGAGCCCTGATCTTCGTGAGCGACGCTTCGGCAGAAGCGGAGCGGCTGATCTCTGCGCTGCGCACGCGCGGCTATCAAGTGGTGGACGTGCCGCTCGGTTTGCTCGTGAACCGCGTCTCGGTGCAGCGTCCAGCATTGATACTGTGCGACGCCGACGCGCCCGGCGCCGTCGAGAGCGTCGAGCGCATTCACCGCGACGTGCCGGGCGGACACCGCGTGGACGTCGTGTTCGTGCGTGAGCGCGGCAGCCAGAGCGCGCCCGATCTCACGTCAATCATCGAGCGCGAAGGCTCGGGCTCCTTCGATCGCCCGGTCGACGACATGGCGCTCACCCGCAAGGTTGAAGCGCTGATTGGACCGCCGACGCGTCACGAGCCGCGCCCGCGCCTGGCCGCCGGCGGTCGCGCGCCGATCTTGGTCGCGGCGACGCGGCGGCCGTTTCGCTACGATCAAAAGCCGGGCGCATCGCTCGCGCCCGAAGCGGCGCCAGCGAGCCAACCACCGAAGAGCACGACCTGGGTCGCGCCGTCTTCGCGTCATCCTTCCGTGCCCCCGAGCAGTCCCGGCAGCTCGCCGATGAGCTCGCCGGAGCCATCTTCCAACGTGCCGAACAGCCTGCGCCGCGAGGACCAGCCACCGCCCATGTCGGTGGCGCCGGGCACGCAGCAGCTGCCGCAAGCACGGCTGAGCCCGGAGCTCGAGATGCTGCTGGGTCGCGCGGAGCAGAAGGTGACTCAGAGTCGCGCGTCGGTGGCGCCGCCTTCGGATCGGCTCTCGCCCGAAGCGGAGCTAGAAGCGATCTTGCCCAACGACGTGCTGGCGGCGCTCGATGAGCCGCTGGATCTCGACGACAGCGACGAGAGCGACGCCGGACCGAGCACGCATGGCGGCGACGAGCGGGGCTCGCGCGGCACCGGCACCAGCGGCACCAAAACCGGGCACGGCAGCGGCGGCAGCAAAGCACCGGGACAAATCACCGGCGGCGATCTGCCGGTCACCGGCGTCGAGCACTTGCCAGCCGCGGCTGCGGGTCAGCCGGCGCCGTCGGGCGAGCCAGCGGCACCGGCCGAGCCCGCCTCGCACGGTGAGCAGGTACGCACCGAGCCGCCGCCCAGCCGCGAAACCGAGCCGCCCAAGACGCCGCCGGCCGTGCCTTCGCGTGCCGCGATCACCAACCCCGGCTTCTCCGAGCCGCCACCGCGCAGCGACGGAGATCTGCGCGGCACCGCCGCCGGCAATCCTTCCGATGTGCCGCCGCCCAGCTTGCCGATGCCAGCGGCCGCCACTGCACCGCCGCCGCAGCAACAGGCGTCCACCACGCCGCCGCGCGCGTTGCCCAGCGAGCCCCACCAGCCACCAGCCGACGCCGTGGCACCGTCTCCGCCGGCCGCACCTGCGCTCCGCAACAGCGTGCCCGCGTTCACGCTGCCCACCACGTTGCGCGCGGGCGAGGCGATGCGCTGCCTGGCGCTGGCCGTGCGTTCGCGTTACACGGGCGCCGTCGCGTTCGAAGCGCCGGACGGCATGCGTCGCGTGGTGTTCCGCGACGGCGACTTCGTCACGGCGGCCACCAGCGTCGACAACGAGTCGCTGGTGGCGTGCCTGATCGAGCGCGGCAATTTGCCGGCCGACGCGAGCGTGAAGCTCGGCCGCAAGCTGCCGCTGTTCGGCAGGCACGCCGGCGCCGCGTTGATCGCGCACGGCTACCTGCAGCAAGACGAGCTGTGGCCGGTGCTGCGCTCGCATGCCGAGTGGCTGATCGGGCGGATCGCAAGGCTGGAGCGCGCCGAAACGGGCGTGGAGCCCGAGGTGCCGCCCCGCCTGGCGACGGAGCCGGCGGTGTTCGGCGGCGCAACCGGCGCCGAAGTGCTGGTGGAGCTGGCACGACGCGTGTCGTCGCCAGAAGCGTCCACGGCGCGCCTGGGCGGCACCAGCATTCGCCTGCGCCAGGGTCCGAGTCACACCCTGCTCGGCGAGTGCGCGCTGCCCGCCGCCGAAGCCGATCTGGTGCGCTCGCTCGACGGCGAGACACTGGCTGAGGCGCTCGAGCGCGCGAAGTCACCCGACTTCAGCACGACCGTGCTGGCGCTGGTCGAGCTCGGCATTTTGGAGACGGCAGGCGTGAGCGCGCAGGCGCGACGCCAAGCCGCGCCTGCTGCCGCGAAGCGGGAGCCCGACCGACTCGATCACGAAGCGCTACGCTCGCGCATCGCTGCACGGCGCGCCCTGGTCGACGAAGGCGACTACTTCGCGCTGCTCGGTGTAGGTCGCGGTGCCACCAGCTACGACGTGCGTCGCGCCTACAGCGAGCTCCGCGAAGAGCTGGATCCGACACGCATCTTGACGCCCGCGACCGCCGACCTGCGCGACGACGTGGACGCCATCTTGCTCGTTATCGACGAAGCCTTCGAGATCCTGCAAGACGACCTGCGTCGCGAGCGTTATCGCCGCGCGCTCGAAGCCGCTCCAGGCTGACCAAAACGCGCAAGCATTTGCGCAGCGCAACGGCGCGCTGCACCAAAGCGCCCCAACGTGACGAAGCCGCTCGGATTCTGGCCCGTCAAACGGCCGCAAATGGTCGTCGCCGCAGCGTGGCGCGGAAGTTGCCACTGTCGTGGGTCATGATCCCTGTCCAAGCCCCCGGCTCCGTGCGCGCAGGCCGCGTCATTGCCGGGAAATATAGGCTCGATAGCCTGCTCGGCGAAGGGGGCATGGGCTCCGTGTGGAGAGCTTACAACTTACAGCTCGAAGTCCCGGTGGCGCTGAAGCTCCTTCGCCCCGACATGGGCAACACCGAGCTCGGCGAGCGCTTGCGCGTCGAAGCGCGCGCCGCCGCCATGCTCGCCCATCCCAGCATCGTGCGTGTCTTCGACATCGGTGAGTCGGAGCTCGGTGAGCCATTCATCGTCATGGAGCTGCTGGTCGGTGAGAGCCTGGCCAGCGTGCTCGACCGCGGGCCCCTACCGCCCACCACGGCGCTCGGCCTGCTCTTGCCCATCGCCGAAGCGCTGGGAGTGGCGCACTCCCATGGCGTGGTGCACCGCGACTTGAAGCCCGACAACATCTTCTTGGCTGCCGAAGGCGACAGCTTGCGCCCCAAGCTCCTGGACTTCGGCATCGCCAAGCTCACCGGCGAGCACGGCACGCACGTGCCCACGTTGACTCGAATGGGCACCCTGCTCGGCAGCCCCGACTACATGTCTCCCGAGCAAGCGCACGGCCGTTCCGACATCGACGAGCGAACCGACATCTGGTCCTTCTGCGTGGTGCTGTTCGAAGCCATCGCCGGCCGCGTGCCGTTTCACGGCGCCAACTGCAGCGACGTCTTGTGCAGCGTCGTCGCCGACCCCACCCCTTCACTCGAGCTCTTGGCTGACGTCGACCCGACGCTGGTCGCGCTGATCGAGCAGGGGCTCGCGAAGGATCGCGAAGCGCGGCCCCCTTCCATCCTGATGCTCGGGCAACAGCTGGCAGAGTGGCTCGCCCAGCAAGGCGTACGCGAGGACGCGACCGGCTCCTCGCTAGAGTCCAAGTGGCTCGGCCGCACGCGCGTCGAGAGCACGCCGGCCATCGAGCTGTCACTCCCGCGCCCGCGCCGGCATCGTCGAGGTTGGCTCCCAGGAGCAGCGGCCGTGACACTGGCGGCGCTGGCAGGCCTAGCGGCGGCGGCCCAGCAGCTTCAATTCAAGCCGCCGTCGGCGCCCGTCGCGCTCGAAGCCGGGCAGCCCATGCCCGTCGTTGCCGTAGATGCGCTGCCGCTGGAAGCATCACCTCCGTCGAGGCCCGAGCGCGAGAGCCCGACGACGAGCGCTACAGAATCGGACGTTGTGCTGGCGGCGGATCCGCCGCTCCCGTCGCCGCATCCCAGCGTCGCAGCCAGCCCTCCCCGCACCAAAAGGCCGTCGTCTACGGTAGCCAGCTTGCCTCGAGCGATCCCAGCTCGTAGTAAACGGGCCGACCTTCTGAATCCGTACTGACGCTCGATGCACCCGGCCCGGCCCCTGTTCCTCGCTCATCAGCGCGCGGCGCTGTTCTGTCTCTGTTGGTGCGTGGCCGTGCTCGGTGGCTGCAAGAGCAACTTGTCGCTCGACATGGACGGCAGGGCTTGCGACGCGGGCGGGCGCTGCCTCGCCGGCTACGTGTGCGACGCCGCGACGCTGCTCTGCGTTCGCCCCGCCCAGAGCCACCCCGCGAGTAGTGGCGGCTGCCCCGACGGCCATCTCGAGTGCGCCGGAGCCTGCGTCGACTCGCAAAACGACGCCAAGAATTGCGGCGGCTGCGGCGCCACCTGCAGCGCCCCCAAGGGCGGCGCTGGAGTTTGCCTGCAAGGCTCGTGCAGCTTTGCCTGCGCCAGCCCGCTCTCGGCTTGTGGTATCGGCTGCACCGATCTGTCGAGCGATGTGAGCAACTGCGGCAGCTGCGGGCACGCTTGCAGCGTCGCGGCCGGCGGTGATGCCGCGTGCGTCAAAGGCGCGTGCACGCTCGCCTGTCGCGCGCCGTTCCAAGCTTGCTCTGGCAATTGTGTGGACGTCACGAGCGATCCTGGCAATTGCGGCGAGTGCGGCAAGGCGTGCCCGGGCGGTATGGTGTGCTCGGAGGGCCGGTGCGCCAGCAACTGCAACGCCGGAAAGCTGGCGTGCGACGGGGCGTGCGTCGACACGCAGAGCTCGGCGGAGCATTGCGGCGACTGCGACACGCGCTGTTCGGTACCGCTCGGGGGCGCCGCCACGTGCCAGAGCGCCCAGTGCGGTATCAGCTGTGGCCCGGGCCGCACGGACTGCGGCACGGCCTGCGTCGACACGAGCACGGACGCCCTGCACTGCGGCAGTTGTGACAAAGCTTGCGACGCGCCAGCGAACGGCAGCGCCGCGTGCGTGGCCGGTAGCTGCCAGGTGTTGTGCGATAGCGGCTTCGCCGATTGCGGTGGCGCGTGCATTCGCACCGGGAGCGACCCGCTCAACTGCGGAGCCTGTGGGCACGCCTGCGGCGAGGGCGAGGTGTGCAGTGGCGGCACGTGCAGCCTCGACTGCGGGCAGGGCGAGCAGAATTGTGGGCGTGCCTGCATCGACACCCAGTCGGACGCCGCCAACTGCGGCGCCTGCGACAAGATGTGCCCCGGCACCGCTCACGGCTCCGGCGTTTGCCGCCAGGGTGCTTGCGCCATTACTTGCGACGACGGCTACGGTGCCTGCGGCGCCGAGTGCAAGCTACTGAGCTCCGATCCCGAAAACTGCGGCAGCTGCGGCAAGCAGTGCGAGCCAGTGGCGGGCGGCGCCGCGGTATGCGCCGATGGCAAATGCGACATCGCGTGCAACCCCGGCCTCGAAGCGTGCGGCGGCAAGTGCATCGACGTCAGCGCGGACCGCAACAACTGCGGCGATTGCGGAAAGACCTGCGACGGCGGCCAGGTTTGCAGCGGCGGCCAATGCGGCACGCAATGCGACGCCGAGACGTCGTGTGATGGCTCGTGCGTCAGCCTGGAGCACGATCCCGCCAACTGCGGCGCGTGCGGCCACGTGTGCACCCCGCCTGCTGGCGCGGCGCCCCGATGCGACGACGGCGTGTGCGGCTTTCAGTGCAGCGCCGACCGCCGCAAGTGCGACGGTAAGTGCGTGGACACACGCAACGACGCCCAGCACTGCGGCGGCTGCGGCAAGAAGTGCGCGGACGTGACGGGCGGCACTCAGACCTGCAGTGACGGCCAGTGCAAGCTCACCTGTGACCCCGGCCTCTCTCAGTGCCGCGGGAGCTGCATCAACACCGCGACCGACAAGGACAACTGCGGTGGCTGCGGCAAGAAGTGCCCTGGCGCCATGAAGGGTTGCGTCCAGGGCGTGTGCGTGAAGCTTTAGACTCTGCGCCTAGCGCTGAATCGGCTTTTCACACACGAACACTTCGAGATCCGAGTCGGCATCGGCCGGCGCTTGCGCCGCCGCGTGACAGGTCTTGCTGGTCGGTTCGGCCGGCGCCGGGGGAGCCACGCGCGCGGCACCCCAATCGGCCAACCCCAGCGTCAGGGAGATCACGATCGTTCCGACACTCGCATTCACCATGGTGACAAGCTCCTGTTGCTTGATTGTCACCTCGATGACACGCACTGTCACGATTGCGGCGTGATTTTCATCAAAATGTCACAATCGCACGAGCTCATCGTCATTTGCGCCGCTTTTGGGCTGTAGGCGAAGGAAGGCTCACTCGGCGGCCGGCGCGCTCGCGCCGTCCAAGACGTCGATCTCGAGCTCTCCCCCCTCGACGCTGACGAGCAGCGCGCCGCCCCGCGGCAGCTCTCCGCGCAAGATGCGCTCGGCCAAGGGGGCCTCGAGCAGCCGCGCGATGGTGCGCTTCATCGGCCGGGCGCCAAGCGATGGCTCGAAGCCGCCCGAGTCCATCAGGTGCTCGATCAAGTCGGGGCCATACTCGAGCGTGACCCCGCGCTGAGCCAGCAGCGCCTGACGCACGCCGTCCAGCAGACGACGCGCGATTTCGCGAACGTCGCTGCGCTCGAGCGGCGCGAAGACGAGCACCTCGTCGATGCGATTGTACAGCTCGGGTGCGAGGGCTGCGCGCGCCGCCGCCACGATCTTGCTCGAAATGTCCTCGCTGGACGCCGGCTCCCCGCCCCCGAAACCGACGCGGCGCTTGGAGACCTGGCCCAACACCTCGGCGCCCAGGTTCGACGTCATCAGGATCACGGTGTTGGTGAAATCGACCAGGCGTCCGCGCCCGTCGGTCAAGCGGCCCTCGTCGAACACTCCGAGGAACGTGGTCAGCACGTCGGGGTGCGCCTTTTCGAGCTCGTCGAGCAAGATCACCTGGTAGGGCCGGCGGCGCACGGCTTCCGTGAGCTGTCCGCCCGCTTCGTGGCCAACGTACCCGGGAGGCGCGCCAATCAAGCGCGCGACCGCGTGCGGCTCGCTGAACTCGGAGAGATCGAGCCGCGTCATGGCGCTCTCGCAGTGGAAAAGCACCTCGGCGATGGCCTTGGCCGTCTCGGTTTTGCCGACGCCGGTTGGCCCCAGCAACAAGAAGCTGCCGATCGGGCGCCGCGAGCCGAGGCCGGCGGCGTTGCGCCGCAAGATGCGGGCGATCTTCGAGATCTGCGTGCCGTGACCGACGACGCGATCGGCCAAGATCTCTTCCAGGCGCAGCATGCGGTCGCCGTCGGATTCGAGCAGGCGCTCGACAGGCATATCGGACAGCTCCGCCACGACCTCGGCCACGGCTTGGGACGAGACTTCGGTCTTGCCGCGGCGACGAGTACGGGCGCCGGCCAGATCGAGAATCGAGACGGCCTTGTCCGGCAGAGCCCGGCCCGGCAGGTAGCGCACCGACCAGGCCACGCCCAGCGCCAGCGCCTCTCGCTCGTACTTGACCGCATGGTGCTGCTCGAGCCGCGGCCGCAGCGCATCGAGGATCAAGAAGGCTTCTTCGCGTGAAGGCTCTTCGACTTCGACCAAACCGAAGCGACGCGCCAGCGCCGCATCGTTACCGATGGCTTTCTGGAACTCTTCGGCGGTGGTCGCGCCGATGCAGGGCATCTCGCCGCGCGCCATGCTGAGCTTCAGCTCGGAGGCGATCTCCTCGGCCGCCTCGCCCAAAAACAGCTGGTGAATCTCGTCGAAGAACAAGACCACGCGGCCGCGCGCGGCCAGCACCTCTTTACGGAGCTGCGCGATGCGCCCAGCCAGCGCGCCGCGCACCGCCGTGCCGGCGACCAACTCGCCGATCGGGATCTGGATCACGACGCGATCGTCGAGCGCCTGCACGTCGCGGCCCTCGGCGATGCGCTGTGCCAGGCCGCGCACCACGCTGGTTTTGCCCACGCCCGAAACGCCGACCAGGCACGGGTTGTTACCTTCGCGCTTCGCCAGCACGTCGAGCGTTTGCTCGATGACGTCATCGCGGCCGACGACCGGGTCGAGCTCGCCGCGCGCGGCCGCCAGCGTGAGGTTCTTGCCCAGCTCGCACAACAGCGGAAAACGCTGGGGCTCGAGGGCGAAGCGCTGTTCCTGCGCGGACGGCGGCTGCGCCGGCGGCGCGGGAGGCGGCGGCGTCACGCGCGTGATGACCAGGCCTTTCGGCTCGCTCGTTGGTTGCGCGGGCGACGGCGCCGGTTCGCGCAGTTGCATCAGCGGCACGGCTTCGGCGCTGCCCGGCTTCTTGGGTGGCGGAAACAGCGGCACTTTGACGGCATTGGCCTTGGCGACGCTGGCTTTGCGCGGCGCGGCCGGCTCCGGCTCGGGCGCGGGCGCCATGACGGGCAACGCCACCGGCAAGCTCTTCTGAGGGCTCGGCCGGCGGCGCTCGACCAGCCCGAGGCCGACCTGCATGGCCTGCGCGCGCAAACGGCTCGCGTCGACGCCGAGGGTTTCGAGCACGCGGCGCGCCACGGCGCGCGGCTCGCCCAGGAGCGCGAGCAGCAAGTGCGGCGATGATGGCGCGCTCGTGCCCATGCGCGCGCCGATTTCCTTGGCTCGCGTCAACGCGGACGCGATCGGCTCCGCCAGCTCGTCACCGGCGAGACCGCGCGCCGTGCGCAGCACGTCGTCCGCGACGATGCGACGCTCGCGCAAGAGCTCGGAGGTGCTGCTGGGCTCGGCCGCGATCGCGGCCAAGAGATGAGCCGTGGAGGCGCGCTCGCCGAGGCGACGGGCCAGCTCCTCGGCCAGTTTGCGAAGCTCGCGCAGCTCGGGCTCGCTGACAGGGGCGGACATTCGACCCCCACTTCTGCCCGGATGAGCCGCGACGGCCAAGTTTCCGGCGCCCGGAAAGAATTCACCCAACTAGTGAGAAGCTTTGGAAAAAAGCTCCTGCCCCCGGGCGTCAAAAATCGCCAGGCGCCCCGGGCCGCCGACCGCCACCAAGCCCGCATGCGGAGCGACGGCCACGTGCTGGTTTTCCGTCACCGTGTCGAGCCAGTCGTCAGACCCAGTGGGCGGGTCGCTCGGCAACGCCACGCGAGCCAGCGGCTGGAGCTCGGCGTCTCGCAGCTCGAGCTCGAAGCGCGGCCCCTCCCCCGTGACGAGCACGCTGGCCAGCAGCCGTCCGTCGTCGCCCACCGCGACCGCGTAAGGATTGCCCGGCAGAGTGAGGGCGGAGCCCAAACGCTGCAACTTGGACCCGGTGAGGAAACGCGAAATGTTGCCCCCCTCGTCGATCCACGTGGATTGGTCCAGCTTTCGTGCCGGCAGGGCCCAGGTGGGAAGCGCTTGTCGTGAGAGCTCGGACGACGTCGCACCCGGCAGGCGCGCGCCGCCTGGCCCGAGCCGTTCCTCATGCCCGGGCGTGAGGTACAACCAGACGCCTTCGCGCGTGATGCCCAGCACGCCGCCGCGCGGCGAAGTCAGCTCGATGGTTTGCTCCGGCAGGGGTGTGACGTCGCTGACCGCCAAGCGGTAGCTGGTGAGAGTCGGAGCGCCCGCCGTACCCCCCGCTTCGAACACCCAGAGTCGGTCGGCCTGCTGAGCGTCCGCGTACAGCTCTACCCCGGGCAGCAGCGACGGCAGCGCCAGCGGCTTGGCGTGCTTCCAGCCCGGCTGCCAGTGCAGCAGCTGTCGCGAGCCGATCGCGATCAATGCGCCGTCGGCGAGCGCCAGCACCGCTCTCGGGCTACCGAGCGGCTCGTTCAAGAGCTCGCGAAAATCCTTGGTGTCGTAGACGACGAGGGCATCACTCGCCAGCTGCGCCAACGCCCCTCGCGCAAACGCCAGCCGGGGTTGGTGCGGCTTGTCGGGCGGCAACGCGAGCTTGCTTCGCTGCAGCTCCTTCTCGAAGGCGACGACCTGGCTCGCCAGCGGCCGCGCGCTCGGCGGAGCCTGAACCGACAGCGCAGGTGCGGTGTCGCGCGGTGCGGCGCGCGGCGGCGCCGGCTCGTCCGGCAGCGCCGGCTCGTCTGGCAAGGATTGCTCGCGGCACGAAAGCTGTGCAAGCGAGAGCGCGAGCCAGCACACGAATCGACGCCCAGACCACATCGCGGCTCCAGGCTAGCAGCGTGCGTGCTACGGTCGCCAGATGTCGCGCCCCGGCCTTGCCCTTTGCCTCGCCCTGGCGGCCTCGCTGTGCTGCGGCTGCGGCAAGTTGCGCCAGGTCAGCGCGTGCCGCGCTGTCGCGCGCGAGGTCAACGGCGCGGTCGACGAGATCGACGCGCTGTCGAAGAAAAAGCCGGTGGACGAAGCGCGGATCGCCCGTCGCTACGGCGACCTGGCGCGCGCGCTGGAGCCGCGCAGCACCGGCGTGACGACGCTCGCGGCCGCGGTCAAAGACTACGTGGCCATCGTGCGCGGCACCGAAGCGGCGCTCAAGGCGCGGGGCGAGGCCGCCAAGCTCCCCTACGCTCGAGTCGGCGAGTCGACGCGCGAGCTGGACCGGCTGGTCAAGCGCGAGCACGCCGCCGTGGCGCGCATCGAAGCCGAGTGCGGCGCGCACTAACGCTCTTTCGCATTTCTTGGGCTGGCCCATCCGCAGCCCCTGGTGATTCTACACGTCTCGCGGGACGGCGAAGGCGTTCTCGCGTCACGGCGAGCGCTGCATGGCACGTACGAGGGTCCGACGACTGAGGACGCTCACCCACCTCTCACGCGCAAAGAAAATTCTTACGCTCGTAATTACCTTCGTGGACGTCCGATGATACCTGGGGTGCCGAAGCGCATCGCGCGTTCACCCAAGTTCTTACGTTCGGAAGAACTTTCTTGGCGATGGAACTGGGGACAGGCCGCAAATGGGATGGCGACTGCGAAGCTCGGAGAGCGCTCGGACACTGCGACTTCTGCTTCGCGGGCCACTGCGTCGAAATGTGTAGAATCGTGAGTGGGCTGCGGTTTGGCAGCCCCTGAACGTCAGTGCTTCTTCGGCTTCTTCTTGGGCCGGTCGACGTGGCGTTCGATGGGGCCGATGCTGATTTGCCCCCAAGCGTAGCCGACCCAGCGTTTGAACGGCCCCGGGTCGTCGCCGCCCAGGATCCACAGCTCGCGCGGGTTCTGCTCGATGTGCAGCGAGCCCGGCACGAAGCCGCTCTCGGCCCAGCCCAGCATGTCTGGCGCGCCCAACCCCAGCCGCAGAAAGAGCAACCCGCAAGCCGGCTGCTTGCCGAGCCCGGCGCAGACGCGGGCCACGTGCAGGTCTTCGTTCGCGATCGGCCTCCAGATCCAGAACATTTCCACGCGTGGCTCGCCGAAGCGCCGCAAGCGCTGCTCGGCGGCCGTCGGCAGCGCGCTCAGGAACGTGTGCTGCAGCTCTTTGTCGACCACGCCTTTGGCCTCGAGCTTGGGCCCGCGACGCACATCGAGCACGACCTCGACGGTGTTCGGCGTGCCCGCACAGCAACGAAAACCGATGCTGGCGGAGACGGTGGTGGCGAGCTTCGGTTCGGCGTTCGCGCAGCGCCCGCTCAGCTCGCCATTCTGTGAGTTGCCTCCGCGCACGCTGAAGTAACCCGCCTCGCTGCCGCGACCCCACGGGCTGGCCGTCCACTCGAAGGCGCCGCCGTGCAGATCGCGCACACCGAACTCGCTGCGACACGCGACGCGCAAGCCGCTGGGCTTGAGGATGGGCTCGTTGCCCGTGCCGCAGCGGTCGGCGTGGTAGCCGTTGCCGTACTCGTAGGTCGTGTTGGCGGGGCCCTTGCAGGCGCGCTCCCACTCCAGCTCGCCGCACAGGCGCTTGCCTTGTTCGGCGCACAGCTTGGCCGCGCCGTCGCGCGCCACGTTGGTCAGCGGAATGGCGCCTTCTTCGTTCGGGTAGGGGTAAACGTCGATGTAAAACCCCTTCAAAATCACCTGTTCGCCGGGCATTTCTTGGTCAGCCAGGCGCGGGAGCTGACCGGGGGGCGTGCCCGCGACCAGCGGCCCCGGCTCGATCCAGATCATGCCGCGGCGCGGTTGCGGCGGCGGCGTGGGCATGGCGATCGACGACGAGCGCGCGGCGCTGGCCGCGGACGCTGAAAGCGCTGGCCGAGTGCCCTCCGACCGCTCGCGGCGACATGCCGGCAGCGCGAGCACTGCGGCCAGACTGAGCCCGGCGCTAAGGCTCGCGGCGCGACGTGCCAGGACGCGCACTGCTTAGCCCTCGCCGCGCTCGCCTTGCTCGCGCAGACCGAGCTCTTTCATTTTGAGCTGCAGCCCCTTGCGCGAAATCTTCAAGAGCCGCGCCGCGTGCGTCACGTTGCCGTTGGTTTGCTCGAGCGCACGTACGATGAGCTCGCGCTCCAGCCGGCTCATGGCCGCCTTGACTTGCTCCTTGAGGCCGTCGCTGGGCCCCGAGCCGAGCTCGCTGGAGATGGGCGGCTGTGGCGTGGAGCTGAGCGGCAAATCCCCTCCTGCGGCGCCGCTGCTACCCCGCACTTCCGCCGGTAAATCGGACAAGTGCAGCTCGCTCCCGTCGCAGAACAGCACGGCGCGCTCGATCACGTTCTCGAGCTCGCGGATGTTGCCCGGCCAAGGATACGAGGTGAGCCGGGACAGCGCCTCGGGCTCGACGCCGTCGATGCTCTTTTTGAGCCGTGTATTGAATTTGTGGATGAAGTGCATCACGAGCAGCGGAATGTCGCTGGCGCGTTCGCGCAGCGACGGCAGCCGGATCGGCACCACGTTGAGCCGGTAATAAAGATCTTCGCGGAAGCTGCCCTGCGCGATCTCTTTCTTGAGATCGCTGTTGGTGGCCGCGATCAGCCGCACGTCCACGCGGATGGTGCGGACGCCGCCGACGCGCTCGAACTCGCTCTCTTGCAGGGCACGCAGCAGCTTGACCTGCATCTCGACCGGGATGGAGCCGATCTCGTCCAGAAACAGCGTGCCGCCGCTGGCCAGCTCGAAGCGCCCCGGCTTGCTGCCCACGGCGCCCGTGAAGGCGCCGCGCTCGTAGCCGAACAGCTCGCTCTCCATCAAATCTTTCGGGATCGCTGCGCAGTTGACCTTGATGAAAGACTTGTCGCGGCGCGAAGAGCTCTCGTGCAGCGCGCGCGCCACCAGCTCTTTGCCGGTGCCGGACTCGCCCGTGATCAGCACCGTGGTCGGCGTGTCGGCGACGCGATCGAGCACCGCATACAAATCCAAGATGCTCGAGCTCTGACCGATGATGCCGTAGCGCGCGCCGCCCTCGACCGGCACCTCGTGAAAGGGGTGGCTGGCTTCAGTGGCGGACAGGTCGCGCGTCTTCAGCGCCTTGGCGACGATCGTGCGCACCTCGACCTGGTCGAAGGGCTTGGTCAGGTAGTCGAAGGCGCCCGTCTTCAGCGCCTCGACCGCGTTGTCGACGGTGCCGTGCGCGGTGATCATGACCACCGGCAGATCGGCGTCCATCTTTTGGGTCCGGCGCAGCAGCTCCATGCCGTCGATGCGCGGCATGCGCAGATCGGTAATCACCAGATCGATGTGGTGTTCTTTGAGGATGCCGAGCGCCTGCTCGCCGTCTTCGGCGGTGTGCACGTCGTAGCCGTCCCGCTCCAGCTGTGCGCTGAGCACGCGCCGCAGGTTGGGCTCGTCGTCCACGACCAAGATCTGCTTGTGCTCGGGTAGCATTTTCAGGCGTGCTCGGTCGCCGCAATCACTGGCAGCGCGAGCCCTTGAGCTCCGCCGGCAAGAACGACGGGCAGTAGAACAGCGCTGTCTTACCACCGCCCGGAGCGCCGGCCACGAGCAGGTCGCGGCCGCGCTTGTCGGTGCCCAGACGTGCCAGCGCCACCGAGGCGCCCAGCTGGTCGTCTTCGTCCGCCGAAGAGATGAAGGCGATGTCGGCCAAGTCGTAGGGATTGGCGGGGACGCCCGGCTTGCCGGTCTCGACGTCGTAGATCAAGACGGCGCCGGCGTTGCTCGTGTGGCGCACGGTCATGCTCGGCGCGCCGACCACGACCTCGCCGTCGCCATCGCCGTCGAGATCGCCGACACCCAGCGACTTGCCGAACCCGGACGATTCGCAGCCAGAGATGTTCTTGGTGGAGCCGCACGTGAAAGACGCCACCAGCGTGCCCTCCGGCAGCGCGCCCAGCGAACAGTCGGGGCTGTCCGTCGGTGCCAATTTCGCGAGCTGCTCGCCGTCGAACACGTAGACCAAATGGTCGTCGGAAATGACCAGCTCCTGGAAGAAGTCCTTGTCGACGCGGCCCGCCGCCAGCGCGCGGCCGAAGCCCGGCGTGCCGCCCAGGCAACCGAGGTAGCTGGGCGCGGCCCCGTCACCCGCGTCCAAGAACAGACGCACCGAGCGTTCGCTGGCAGTCCCGATCGCGAGCAGCTTCTTTTCCGGCTCGTCCGGCTTCTCCGGATCGTCGCCCCCGACGCGCGCGATCGCCAGCGTGCGAATCGCGTCTTTCGTCCAGCGGCCCTTACTGTCGGCGGGGTTGCTCAGCTCCGCGAAGGGCTCGCGCGTGCGCGGCGGATAGTACCAGACGTCCGTCTCTTCGTCGGCCGTCGCCAGCAGACCCGGCTCGTCCGCCCTATCGACCCCGAAATGGTCGGAGGCGAAGCGAAACTGCGTGGGCTGGCCGTTGTCGATCGAGAACGAGAGCAGCTTGCCCGCGCCGGTCGGAATCGGCAGCGTGTACTCGACGTTGCTGGGCGTACAGCGCGCGATCAGGCCCTGCTTGCCCTCGGTGCCACCGGCCGAACCGGCGCCGTCGACGAAGCACAGCGGCTCGAGCGTCTTGCTCGGTCCCTTCGCGCCCGTCAGCGCCGCCGGCGAGGCGGAGAAGTAACAGGGGTTCGTGCCGCCCAGGCAGTGGCCGGTGTCGCGCGACTCCAGACCGGGCGAGTCACTGTTACCGAGGATGAACATCGCGCCCCCCGACACGAGCGGCGAGCCGCCGACGAGCAGGATCGCGTCGTCGTCCAAATGACCCGTCGCCAGGCTGGTGCCAAAGCCCCCCGACAATTCTTTGGGCGCGTTCAAGAGCACGATCGGCGCCGTGTCCGGATCGGTCACGTCGTCGTAGCGGCCCCAGGAGCAACCCAGGTTGGCCCCTGCAACGGCGCTCATGACCAGCCACATCAAAGCTCGCGCGCGCATCAGAACTTTCCTCCAATCAGCAGACCTGCGGCATCTGGCGCGACGGCTCCCACGCTCAGCTTCGGAGTCGGCAAGAACGGCTCGGCCTCACGCGGCCGCCGCTCGGCGAGCGCGTCGCGAGGCGCGAGCCGCGGCAGCGCAGCAACCGGCTGGTTCTTGCGCGGGTCCTCGAACTCGACGGCGTTGTCGCTGCGAATCGAGGACTCGGGCAGCGGATCTTTGATGAAGTTGTAGGTGGCCAGGATGCCGAGCACCCCGCCCACGACGAAGCCGCCGTCGGCGCCTACCGCGAACCAGCGGCCTTTGGTTGCGCGCGAGTCGCTCGACTCGAGACGCCCCGCTTTGCGGTCGTCGTCGAGCTGGTTGTAAATCTTGTTCGACTCGTTGCCGAAGTATGCGGCCGCGCCGATGAAGGCGGCGCCAATCACGGCTTGCGTCCAGGCCGCGCCGCGCGGGTACTTCGGGATCATCTTCACGTGCACCGGCAGCACTTGACCGCGCGGCACGTTGACGACGGCCTCGAACGTCTTGCGCCCCTCGGACAGCACCGTGAGCTTGTGCGGACCGGACGGCGCCTGTACATCGAGCGCGTCGGTGCCCGCCTTCCACACGCCCTTGGGCTGCTCGTCGATGCGCACCTTCACTTCCGGCGCGTTCGAGTCGATGCGCAGAAAACCGTAGTTTACGCGCACCATCGCCACTTCCATCTCTTTTTGCTCGCCGTGATTCACGGTCACCGGTGCGAGCAGCGGCTCGAAGCCGGGCGCCTCGACGAGCACCTGATGCGGCCCCGCGCTCACCAGCTCGCCGTGCGGCGTGGTACCCCAGAAGGGCCGCTCTTTTTGCTTGTCGTCGAGCCAGACGTACGCGCCCTTCACGTTCGCGGAGACGCGCAGGAAGGCCATGAACTCGCCTTGCGAGAGGTTGGCCTTGAACTGGTAAACGTGGCCCGGCGATACGTCGATGTCGGCGTGGCTCTCGTTGAAGTCACGAAACTTCTCCACCACCACGTGGTACTTGCCGACGGCCAAGGTGAGGTTGGCAGGAGCGCGCGCCGTGGCGATCTCTTTCCAGCCCTGATTGGCGCCGCCCAGCTTGAACGCGGGAGCGTTGTCGTCGGTGCGCGCGAAGAACTTCAGCGGTGCGTCCGAAGGCTCGGTTTCAACCACGACGAGTGAGCGCATCGCGCTCTCGTCGTCGACCTGCGGAGCCGGTGTCGCGGCGGGAGCGCCACCGCTACCACCGAGCGCGCCGCTGCCGCCCATGCCGCCCGTGCCCGCAACCTCGGGTTGCGGCGTGCCTTTGGCGGCTTCGAGCAGCGAGATGCGCTGCTTCACTTTTTCTGCATCGGGCGCGTTCGGGTCGACCTTCAGATAGTCGCGGAACTTTCCAAGTGCGCGGTCGGAGTCGGCGAGCTTCTGGTAGCAGACGCCGGCGTTGAACAAGAACGCCGAATACGGATACTGCTTGAAGCCGTTTTCGAAGACGTCCGCGGCGCCCTGGTAGTTGCCTGCCAGGTACAGGCCCTGCCCCTTCTCCATCAGCTGCCGAATCGCTTCGAGCTTCTGCGAAGCGCTCCGGGTTTGGGCGGTGGCCAGCTGCGGCGCGATGCCCAGCGAGTAGAGCCCGAACCCTAGTGACAGAACCGCTAGCGCGCGACGCGCGAAGGAAGTCGATTTCACCGCGCGAAACTTCGCCACGATCGCGCCCGCGGCACAAGGCCTCGAGCAAGAGCCGCGCGGCGCGAGTCATCCCTTCGCCGGCCAATTGGCCGATTTCGCCGCAGCGGCAGGTTCCTCCGGAGAACGGGCGGCGCGAAACGTTGAGATCCTGCAAGGCCTGCCCGTATGCTACGGCGTCGCTAAATTCCTTCGCTCGGGACTCGCATGCTCAGAAACTTGATGCCGTGGCTTTCCTCGTTCGCTCTTCTGGCGCTGCCCGCCATCGCCCATGCGGAGGAGCCAACAAAAAGCTATCCGGATTGCGGGCGCGAGCCGACCGACGCCGAGGTGGCGGCGGCCAAGGGTGCCTTTCAAGCTGGCAACGCCTCCTTCAACGAGGCCGACTACGCCCGCGCCATCGACTATTGGGAAGACGCCTACCGTCGCGATTGCACCGCCAACCCACTCTTGCTGAATCTGGCCCGCGCCTACGAGCTCGCTGGCCGTAAGCGACAGGCGGTGGTCGCTCTCGAAACGTTTTTGGCACGCGAGCCCGGCAGCGGCGAGAAGGACCAAATCAACCGCCGCATCGAAGTGCTGAAGAAGAAGATTGCGGAAGAGGATGCAGCGGCCGCCGCCGCGCCGCCTCCCACCGCCGGGCCCCCGACCACCACACCCGCGACGCCGCCGGCTGAGCCGGTGCCGGGTCCGGCCGCCGCCCACCGCTCGATCTGGCCCTACATCACGATGGGCGCGGGCGTCGTCGTCACCGGGATCGGCATCGCCGGCTACGTCCAGGCGAAGAACAAGGGCGACGAGCTGGCACAGCAGTGCATGCCACCTGGGGATCGCAGCAACTGTCCAGGCCCCATCAAGACTCAGGGCGATGAACAGAACAAGAAGATGGCCGTCAACAGCGGCGTTGCGATCGGCGGCGTTGTCGTCGTCGCTCTGGGCGCGGTCTGGTGGTACCTCGACGGGCGCAGGGTAGAGAAAGCCAACTCCGGCGCGGCGTGGCTGAGCGAGAAGCCGCGCTTCATTCCGCTCGTCGGCCCACAGGTGGCCGGCGTGGGCATGGTCGGCGCGTTCTGAGCGGCGAGATTTAGGGCGACGCCGGGCGAGTGCCCGCTGCGGCTGAGGTGCTTGGCGCTGGCACGGCGTTCGGCGAGGTCATCGTCGGCGCCGGTGCGGGGGCTGGCGCGGGCGGTGGCTTGCCGGTGCCCCAAGTCGAGCGCCCTGGCGCACGCGGCTGCTCGGGTCGCTCGTCGTCGCCATTGTCCGGAGCGGGCGCCGGCGCTGTCTCGTCCTCTTGGGCGCTGTTCACGAGCGGGCCGGTGTAGCGAACGCTGGTCGGATCGGGCTCGAGTGGCGGGGGCGTTTCACTGGAAGAGCCGCCGCAGCCGACCACAAGGAGCGCCAGAGCGAGAACCGTACGCATGCGCGGGGCCATAGCACGTGGCGCTTCTCCCATAAAAGCAGCAACGAAAACGCCGCCGCGGTATAGACGACCCCAGCAATGCTGGGCTGGCTACGCGGTCGAGTGGTTTCGGAAGAGCCGAACGGCCTGATCCTCGAGGTATCGGGCGTCGGCTACGAGCTCACGACGCCTGTCGGCGCCGTCGGTCGCGCCAACACCGACGGAGCAGGAGCCGTTGAGCTGTGGGTCCACACGCACGTCCGAGAGGATGCGCTGGAGCTGTTCGGTTTCGCCAGCGAGCTGGAGCGGCGGGTCTTCCGGCTGCTGGTCTCGGTGCCCAACGTCGGACCCAAGACCGCCATCGGCGTGCTCGGTGCGCTGTCGATCGCCGACCTGTCGCGTGCCATCGCGGGTCGCGACTTGGGCCGCCTCGGCAAGGTACCCGGTATCGGCAAGAAGACGGCCGAACGGCTGGTCGTCGAGCTCGCTGACAAGCTGCCAGCGCTCATCCCGCTCGAAGCGCTCGACGGCGGCGGTAAGCTGGCAACCAAACCGCTCGCCGCGGGCACGAGCCAGTTGCTGCTCAAGGCGCTCGTCAACATGGGCTACCGACCGAACGAGGCCGAACGCGCGGTCGAGCACCTCGGTAAGAGGGTGGACAGCGAGCCGGTTTCGGACCTACTGCGGGCCGCGCTGGCGTTTCTGACCGCTTAGCCGGGGCCCACGCCCGCGCTTATCACGAGAGGGCAAGCGTCCCGGCTTGACCCAAGCGAGGCAGCGTAGATAATCGCGCGGTTACGAGGGTTTGAGGGTAGAGTCCCCGGGGCCCGGAAGCGGGCCCCCCTGGAGCATCATAGTGATCACCTGTTCAAAGTGCGGCAAAGAGAACCAGGACCACTACAAGTTCTGCTTGGGCTGCGGTGCGGAGCTACCGCGCGGTAGCGCCCAAGCCAAACCGTTCACGTCGAACACCCCGCCGCAGGGTGTGCCGGCGGTTGCTGCGGCCCCCGCGCCTGCTCCCGCCCCGATGGCGGCGCCTGCCCCCGCTCCCGCAGCAGCTCCGGCTCCTGCACTGGCGCAGACCGCGCTCGTGTCACCGTCACAACCCGCTCCCCCACCCGCTGGCGGTGGCGTCGCCTGCCCGCAGTGCGGTCACGTGAACGCGGGCAATCGCTTTTGCGCATCGTGCGGTTACAACCTGGGTGCGCTCGCAGGCGCAGCACCGTCGGTGCCCGCCGCTGCCGCTGCCGCACCGGCGGCTGGTGGCGCCGGCATCGTGCTCACCGCGCTCCGTGCCGACGGCAGCGAAGCAGGCACGTTCCGCATGCCCGACGCACCGGTGGTGACGGTCGGGCGTGACACCGGCTCCATTTTTGCGGGCGACAGCTACTTGTCGCCGCGCCACGCGACGTTCAGCCGCCGCGGCGGCCAGCTCTTCATCAAGGACGAAGGCTCGCTCAACGGTGTTTACCTCAAGGTGCGCCCCAACGAGCCGTGCCTGCTCGAGTTCGGCGACGTCTTCCGCATCGGCCAAGAGATCATTCGTTTCGAGGAGCTGCGTGGCCAGGGCAAATCGCCGGACGGCGTGGAGCGCTTCGGCAGCCCCGCCAAGGGCTACATCGGTCGCCTGGCGCTGGTCATCGGCCGTGACACCACCGGCAACTCGTTCCCCGTGCCGGAGCGAGGCGTGCACTGCGGTCGCGAGCGCGGCGACATCTTGTTCTCGGAAGACGGCTACGTCTCCGGCCTGCACTGCCGCATCGCGCGCGGTCCGGACGGTCGCGTCTACCTGACAGACGTGGGCAGCTCCAACGGCACTTTCATTCGCTTGCGCAGCGAGCGCGCAGTCGGCGGCACCGATATTCTGCTCATGGGGCAGCAGCTGTTCCGCATCGACATCTGAGCCCATCCCACGGGCAATGACTCAAATCATCCGCGTCGTTGCCGCTGTCATCGCCAAAGACGGCCGCTACCTCGTGACTCAGCGCCGGCCGGCGGCGGTGTTGCCGCTGTTGTGGGAGTTTCCGGGCGGCAAGGTCGAGGTCGGCGAGACGGATTTGGACGCGCTCAAGCGCGAAGTGAAGCATCGCGTCGGCGTCACGATCGAGCCGGGCGCGCAGATCAGCTCCGTGAGCCACGCCTACGAGCACTACACGGTGGAGCTGCACCTGTACGACTGCCGCATCACTCAAGGTGAGCCGAGCGCCGTCAACGTGCACCAGTTCCGTTGGGTCGAAAGCGAAGACTTCGATCAGCTGCCGTTCACGCCTGCCGACGAAGCATCGATGAGCAAGCTGCTCGGCCTGGCCTGAGCGCGCCGCTCGCGGCAGCGCGTTCGAGCAACTTTTCGAGCAACCCGCCGCACGCTCGACCGATGAGCGCACATGCTGACTCTCGCACGGCTGCTGTCGAGCTTGCTCGACGCGTTGGCTCCTCCCTGCTGCGCCGCCTGTGACAGCGCCGCCGGCGGGGTGTTTTGCGACGCCTGTGCGGCGCGTGTCCGCGCGTGCCCGAACGAGCTGCTCGATGGCGTGCCGCTCTTGGTCGGTGGCAACTACGCAGCTCCACTCTCGGACGCCATCGTGCGCTTCAAGTACCAGGGGCGCGCCGAGCTCGCTGGCGGGCTCGGCGCATTCCTGGCACCGCGGCTCGCCGCCGCAGGGCTACCGGCTCGCTCGGTGCTGGTGCCGGTGCCGCTGCACGCGCGTCGGCTGGCCAAGCGCGGGTACAACCAGGCAGCCTTGTTGGCTCGCGCGCTGGGCAACGCGACGGGCTTGGCGTGCGCGCCACGCTTGCTCGTGCGTGCGCGTGAAACCGAGCGCCAAGTCGGTAAGTCACGCGAGCTGAGGCTGACGAACGCTGACGGCGCCTTCCAGGTCAACGAGCGCCAGCTCACCCGCTTGGCAAAGCGGAGCGAGCCCGAGCGCCCGGCGCAGGTCGTCTTGGTCGACGACGTTGTCACCACTGGCTCCACAGTGCGAGCGTGTGCGCAAGCCTTGGCGGTCGCGGGCGCCCGGCTGGTCGCCGTAGCGGCTGTCGCACGCGCACACGCTGACTAGGCACCGTCGCTGATTTCCTTGTAGTGTTCGGGCAGTGCGCGGACGAGTGCGGTGGCATACTCGACCGAGCGCGGAGTCTCCTTGACCGAGTCCCCGAAACCCCCGCCACGGCCCGCCCCCCGCGCTGGGAGCTCGCCGACTGCATCCAAGGCGCCCGCGCCCGCGCCGCCTCCGCCGCCCGTGCGTGGCCCCAAGCCGACCGGACCTGGCACCACGGCTCCGCTGCCAGGCACGGCCATGCTACCACCCGCCAAACAAACCGACGCCCCCGCTCAGGAGCTCGAGCGAGAGCCGGCGCGCGACACGCTGGCTCCTTCCAGCTTCGGCACGCTCGGCAACGCCTCCAAGCCCGCCGCAGCGCCGACGCCCGCGCTGCGCGCCGCACGCCCGCCGATGAACACGCTGGGCGAGCTGGAGGGCCTGAGCGCCACCGCTACCCTACGCCCGCCCGGTGCCGTGCCACCACCACCCCGCGCGTTGCCGATGGCAACGCCCAACCTCGACGCGCAGGGGCTCGGCAGCGCTTCAGCGATCGATACGCCGCTGCCGGCAGGCGTCGATCTGCCGTTCGCGCCGCTCGCCGGAGATCTTCCGCCGTCTCCCAAGCAGCCACGCTTCGACCCACCGCCGCAACGCTCTGAGCCCGTGCCGCCCGCGCCAACTCCGTTCACGGCCGATGCCACGGTGGTGAGCGGCGGCGCGCCACCAGCCACCGCGCCCGCCAAGAAGCCCGAAGTTTCGCTGGACGCGACGCTCGACATGCAAAGCACGGCCTCCAAAAAGGCCACGCAAGCCGCGCTCATCGAGCAAACGCGCGGCTCGGCCGATGGCGCCGCGGAGCGCCCGTCCTCGGCCGGCAAAGTACCCGCGCCCGGTCTTTACATCGCCGACGAGCCGGTGGAGCCACGCCCCAAGCAGGCGTCGTTGGTCACCGTGCCGCGCCAGGTGATCGGCCGCATGCGCGTAACCGTGCTCCTGCTCGGCGGACTGCTGCTGATGCTAGCGGGCGCGCTGGTGGTGATGATCTTTCGGCGCACCGAAGCGAACGCCATTCGCGAAGCCGCGGCCTCGGCGAGCGCAGCCCCCGTACCGCCCGGTTGCGCGCTGGCAGCTCCGCCCAGCCGCATTTCGCCGATTGAGCGCTCGGTGCCGATCAGCGTGCAGCCGCTGGCCGACGGCACGCTGGCGCTCGCCATCGCGGACACGAAAACGAGCGCGCAAGGCTGGCGCTACAATCCGATCGCCGGGGAGCTGGGCAAGCCCTTGCAAGTGCCGGCCGGCGGCGGCGACGTGAGCCACGTCAGCGCCAGCGATCCGGTGCTCGTCGATCGCGGTAGTGCCGATTTCGCTTTCGCGCAGACGCTCGGCCCGGGGCTCGCGCTGGGCGTCGGTCCCGCTGGCTTGCTCCGGCGCGGCGACGACGGCGGCAGCGCCGTGGTCTGGCCGTTGGGCACCGGCGTGCGGGTCACGCCTCCACGGGTCGCGACGCTGCCGACCGGTCACTTCGTGGCCTTTCGTCAGGGCGGCGCCGAGGGCCAACTGCTCGCCGGCTGGCTCAAGCCGGACGGCAGCGCCGCAGGCTCACCCACCGCCATCGAAGGAGCGCCCAAGAGCCTGGGCACGCCCAACGTGGCCCCGTTCGCTCACGGCGCCGTCGCGCTGTTCCCGGCGCGCGGCGAGAAAACAGAGCCGTACCGCGTCTACGCCGCCATCGCGCAGCCGTTCGAGAAACCGAGCCCGGCTCGCGCGCTGGAGCTTCCGGCCGAGGGTGGTGGGGCTATCGCGCCCTCGCTGGTAGCGCTCTCGGGCGACCGTTACCTGGTGCAATGGACGGACGGCAACGTCGGCGGCTACCAGGTGCACACGCGCTTGTTCGACGCCGCGCTCGAGCCTGCAGGCGAGCCGCTGCTGGTCTCGGCCAAGGGCGCCAACGCAGGCCAGGGCACCGTCGTGGCCAGCGCCCAGGCAATCGTCTCTTTCTTCATTCAAACCACGGCCGGTCACGATGAGCTGTGGGGAGCTACCCTGTCATGTCACTAAGAAGCGCGTGGTTGTTCGCGCTGGCGCTCACTTCTGCTTGTAGCGTGCTGTCGCCGCAAGGCCCGTCGGAAGTCGCGCGTGGCGAGTATTACGCCGCCGGCAGGCCCGAGTTCGACACCTTCTTCATTCAGCTGCACGAGCAGCAGGTGGCGTTGCTCGCCGCGCCGAACGAGCCGGCCGACGCGCGCAAGAACGTGACGCAGGCCCTGGGCCTCGCGCCGGACGCCTCCGACGACAGCTTGAAAAGCCGCCTGGATCAGGAGCTGAAGAAGCTGGCCAGCCAAGGCTTGCGCCTGCGACTGGACGTGCCGGAGCCATCACAGACCTTGGACGCCTCCGCCACGCTTTTTTCTTCGGAAACGAGCACGGTCACCCCCTTTCGCGCGCTGCTCCCACAAGAAGCCTCGCGCCTGGTGCGCTCGCGCAATCGCTTGCTGAAAGCCAAGGCCGACCTCGACCAGCTGCGCGTGAACGGAATCACCCTCGAGGGTAACATCGACACCGCCTTCCGTACCGAGGGACCGTGGAAGCGCGACGAGGTGCGCCAAAACCTGAGCGACGGCCAAAAGGTGATCACGCTGATGCAAGCGCGCGCTCAACAAGTCGTCGACCAAGACGAGAAGCTGCTCGACTTGCTGCGCGCGGCGGCTACCACCGATCCCAACTTGGGCAAGTCGCCCGGCGCTGCGCCGCCCCCTCCGCCCGAAGAGGCGAAACCCACGCGCCGCACCGGCGCCGCAAGGCCCGTGGCGGCAGCACGCCCGGCGCCCGCCGCCGCTGGGCCCGCCGCCAAGCCCGCGCCCGCCAAGCCCTCGGCGCGCCGCGGCGGTGACGACGAGGCCGCCGCGCCCAAGCCCGTCCAAGGCAACGCCCCCGCCGAAATCGAGCCGTAAACGAGCTCGTTCAGAGCAAGCACTGCTCGAGGCGGTTGGCGTCCTGCGCCTCCATGGCGCAATCGAAGCTGCGGCGTGACACCCGCTCGCGGCACTCTTTGAACGCCGGATCTTGCTCGGCGTGCCGGCGCGCGTCTTGTTGCACCCGCATTACCTCGCCCGCGCTCGACTTGGGGCGGTCGTCACGCAAGAGCAGCTCCACATAGTGGTCGAGCAGCGCATCGCACTCGTGCGGCTCGAGCCGCTTACCGCAACCGAACAACAGCGAGCAGCACAGCGCCAGCGACCAGCGCCGGCCCCTCATCGAAAACAGCCGTCGGTGATCTCCTGCGCCTTCTTGGCCGCGCGCACGCACTGCATGGCCGCGTCCGTGATGCGGCGCCCGACGCACGACTTGAGCTGTGATTCCTTGACCCAGCTGCGTGTGCGCTCCAGCTGCTCTTTCGCGGTGTCGGGATCGCGCCCGACCGGGCTGCTCGCCAGCTCCAGCTCGGTCACGCGATCGGCGATCTCCTGGCATTCTTTTTCGGTGGCGGGGTGACCGCAACCAACCAGCAGCGGCAGCAACAGCACCGAAAGCATCCGTGCGCTCATGGGCCCCGACCTTTTGGTCCGGTTCGCGCACATTGGCAAGACCAGCGAGCTTTTGCACAAATCTGGACGCCTGTGCAGGTGCTGCTAAATTCCTGCGGAATGCCGCAGAAGCCCACCACCAGCGCCGCCCAGGTGACGCCGGAGCTTCTGCTGCGCAAGGCCACGCTGGCGCGCACCTCGGTCACGCGCGCCAAGTACGCGCAACGCGGCCTCGCCCATGGCGCTCCGCTCGACCACACCACGCGCGTCCTGCTGTTGCGGCAGCTCTACCTGTCGCACATGGAGGGCCGTCGCTTCGCGGACGCGCTCGCCATAGCCGAGCAAATGCTGGCCACCACCGTAATGCCAGATGTCGCCCGGCAAGACGCCGCCCGCGCCTGCCTGGGCCTGGGTGAGCGAGAGAAAGCCATCGAGCACCTGCGCATCGGCAGCCGGGTGAGCCCCCCCGCGCGGCGCGCTTTCCATTTATGGACACTGGGCACGGTGCTCTACCTCGAAGGCCGTTTCACGGACGCGTGCGGGGCGCTTTCACGAGCAGCGCGTTGGGGCACCACCGACAAGCCCCTCTATTTGGCGGGGCTCGGTCTGGCGCAGCTCGCCGCGGGCGAAGAGCCGGACGACGATTTGGCGGAGCTCCGCGAACGCTTGTCGGACGCACCCTGCGGCCAGGGCTACGGCCAGTTCGTGCTGGGCGAGCTGTGCTTCGCGCTGGAAGATTACGCCGGCGCGGTGCGCTATTTGCGGGCCTTCCTGAAACGCGTCACGGGCGGTCGCGTAGCTCTTCAGGTGTCCCTCTCTGGTGAAATTGCCCGTTCGCGGAGCCTGATCCGTCGCGCCTCGCAGAAGCTCAGGTAAGGTTCAGCCGTGTCTTCCCCCGACGCATTCACTCAAGCGCTGGCCAAGGGCCCACTTTACGCCGCGCTGGCGGCGCTGGTCGGCGGCCTGGCCGTCAGCCTCACGCCCTGCGTCTACCCGATGATCGCCGTGACGGTCAGTATCTTCGGCGCCAAGCAGGCCAAGCGCCGTTCAGAAGGCATGCTGCTCTCGCTGGCGTTCGTGCTCGGCATCGCGGGCATGCTGGTGCCGCTCGGCGTGGTCGCGGGCATGAGCGGCAGCATGTTCGGCGCAGTCCTGCAGAGCCGTGCCGTCATCGTAGCGATCGCGGTGCTGTTCGGCATCATGGCGCTTTCCATGTTCGGCGCGTTCGAGCTCACGCTCCCGTCCAGCCTCAATAACAAGCTCGCCGAGATGGGCGGCATTGGTTACAAGGGTGCTTTCGCGCTCGGCTGGGTGTGCGGCCTCATCGCCACGCCCTGCACCGGCCCCGTGCTCACCGGGATTTTGGCGTGGATCTCCATCAAGCAGAGCGCGTCGCTCGGTGCGTTGGCGATGGGCGCGTTCTCGGCGGGCCTCGGCGCCCCCTTCTTCTTGGTAGGCGCGTTCGCGGTTCAATTGCCCAAAAGCGGCCGCTGGATGGTGCATGTAAAAAGCGTGCTCGGCATCGTGCTGCTCATGGTGGCGCTTTACCTGCTGAACAACTCTTTCGGCTTTGCCAGCGCGCTCATTTCGAGCTCGTGGGGCTTCATCGGAGCGGCCGCCGCGCTGGCGCTGGTAGGGCTCCTTGCGGGCGCCGTGCACCGTGAGTTCAGCGAGCCCGGCGCGGGGGTGAAGCTGGCCAAGGGTTTCGGCATCGCGGCCGTTTCGCTGGGTGGCTTGGCGGCCATCTTGGGCATCATCAAGCCGGCCGAGGCCCTGGCCTGGGAACGCAAAGACATCGAAGGCGCCCTGGCCCGCGCTGCCGCCGACAAGCGCCCGCTGGTCGTGGACTTCACGGCCGCCTGGTGCGGCGCCTGCAAAGAGCTCGACAAGCGCACCTTTTCGGAGCCGCGGGTCGGTCAGGAGCTAGGTCGATTCGTTGCAGTCAAAGTGGACGCAACGAACAACGACGACCCGAAGGTCGAAGCCATGCTGGCTCGCTTCAAAGTCCTCGGTCTACCTACCGTGGTGCTCTTCGACTCACGCGGCAAAGAAGCCGCGCGCTTCAACGACTTCGTGCCGCCAGACGAGTTTTTGAAGTCAGTGCAAAACGTCGACTGACGTCTGGACTACGCATGTAGCGGTAGGGCCACAGCGAGGCAAAATGCTGCGCGCTCATTTGGTTTTTACGTCAGCTGCGATGTTACTGGCATCGAGATCGATCGCGAAGGTGCCGGAGCGCGGCAGGTGGCGTCGCGCCATCTCCTCGATGGCGCGAACCAGCTCGTTGCGGGGAACTGGCTTGTCCAAGATACGCGGCATCTGTGCCAGGCCCTCGCGGCGCGCGATGGCCGAACAGAGCAGCGAAGCACCGTAGCTATCTCCGCTGAGCAACAGAAAGCGCGTCGCGAGCTGCGGAAAACGCTGACGAACGACGATGAACAGCTCCGGGCCGCTCATGTTCGGCATCGTCACGTCCGACACCACGACATCGTAGTGCCCGCCCTCCTCGATGCGCGCCAGCGCCTCGGCGCCGCTGTGCGCGGTCACCACGTCCAGCTCTTTGAGCATGCTGGCCGTGGCCCGCAAGACCAAGGCTTGGTCATCGACCAAGAGCACGCGCAGGCGGCGTTTCGTCGGAGAAAAGTCGTCCGCCTCGAAGTCCCAACCGTCCTTGTTCAGGCGTTCGTTGCAGGCGGGGCAGCGCCAGGTGGGCTCGCTGCCCGTCGTACCCAGCTGCGCCGTCCACCCGTGGCGCGCGAGGAGAACGAAGCCCCATTCAACGGCGGCCGAAGACTCCCCGCAATCACCACAGACGACGAACGAGCTACTCATGCGAATGATCCTTTGCAAGCAACGCGCCGCCAACCCTGCGCCGACATCGTGCGTAGATGTCGGACGTAGCAAAAGTACCAGACGGCGTGAGCACGACCCATTGTCACATTCGGGTCAGCGCACTGCGCAGCGCGTCTATTCCCCACCTTGCTGAAACGTAACGCGCGACGTCGTCAAACTTTGACCCAACGCTCGAGCTTGGAGAGCGCGCTCGCCACGTTCGGTTTGGCCTCGGCAAATCCGAGCCAAGGATCGTCGATTTCGAGCGCGCGGCTCGGCACGGTCACAATCGTGAAACGTGACGGGTCGAGCCCCGCGTGCAGCTCTTCCCAAGCCAAAGGTGTGGACACCGTCGCGCCTGGATGCGCGCGCACCGAATAAGGCGCGACGATCGTGCGCGACGTACCGGTTTGACCCGTGTCGATGTACATACGGTCGCCGCGCTTGTCGACCTTGCGCTCCATCGTAGCGATGGTCGGGTGGCGAGCGGTCACGATGCGCCCGAGTAACTCGACCAGCAGCTTGGCGGCTTCGAACGGAATGCCGTTGCCGAGTGGAATCAGCACGTGCAAGCCGCGCTGGCCGGAGGTCTTCGGAAAGCCGGGCAGGCCGGCGTCTTCCAGCACTTCGCGCAGCGTGAGGCCGCAGCGCACCGCGTCCGAAAACGGCCGCTGAGCGATGTCGAAGTCGACGGTAATGAAGTCGCAGGTACCGAGCGAGTGCTCGCGACAGGCGAGCACGTGCAGCGGAATGCAACCCAGGTTCGCCAGGTAAATGAGGCCGTCTTCGTCGTCGACCAAGAACACGTTCTTCGACGAGCGATTGACCTCGTCGGTGTCCGAGATGTCCAGGCGGCGCATCCAGCTCGGCGTGCCTTCGGGCACGTTCCACTGGTAAAAACTTTTGCCGGTGATGCCATCCGGGTGGCGCACCAATACCAGCGGCCGGCCGCGTAAGAACGGCAGCATCTTGGGCGCGATGGTCGCGTAGTAGTTGCAGAGGTCGCTCTTGGTGTAGCCACTGTCCGGCCAAAACACCTTGTCGGGATTGCTGATGGTGACGCGACCGGAACCGAGCGATGTCGTGGCCGTCGGCTCGGGCTCTTTGAGCGGCGCCGGCGGCGATGCGTGACACTCGCGAGGATCGATGTCGGGCCGCAGCCCCAGAAAGACGGGCGCTCGCAGCCGCCCCTCTTCAGTGAAGCCGTGGTAACGCACCTGCACCACCAGCTCTGGCTTCACCCAGCGCGCGCGCTCCGTGCCTGGATCTTCGGGCACGCTGCCGCGGCCTGGATACTGGGCTTGCTCGAGCGGCGCGAGCGCCTCGAGCAGCACGCGGATTGTTGCATCCGAGAGCCCACTGCCGACGCGCCCACGGTACTCGAGCTCACCCTCGACGTAGACGCCCAGACAGAGCGCGCCCAGGCTGCTGCGCACGCCGCTGCCGCTCACGTAGCCCAGCACCACGAAGTCGTCGTCGCGCTCGACCTTGAGCTTCACCCAATCGGTCGTACGGCGCGGCCCCACGCGATACGGCGATAGCTTGCGCTTGGCGACCACGCCCTCGAGCCGTTGTTGCCGGCAAAACTCGTACAGCGCCGAACCGTCGTTCTCGATGTGATCGAGCACTCGCACGAGGCCGCGGCCGCGCACGAGCCGCGACAAGATGCGTTTACGCTCGAGCAGCGGCAGGCCCGTGAGGTCGCGCCCGGCCAGCGCCAACACGTCGAACACGAGGTACACCACCGGCACGGCGGCGCGCGCCTGGTCGATCTCGAACGGCTTTTGCGCGTGGATGCGCGGCGCGAGCCGCTCGAAGCTCGGCTTTCCTTCGGCGTCGAACGTGACGATCTCGCCGTCGAGCACCGCATCTCCGATGGGCAGGAGCGAAATGGCGCGGGCAATCTCGGAGTAGCTGGCGGTTGCCGAGCGCCCGTTGCGGTAGCGCAGCGCTACCAGGCCGCCGCGCTTCTCGGCCACGATGCGCACACCATCGAGCTTCAACTCGTAGAGCCGCTCCGGATCGACGAGCTTCGCGCCCTCCAGCGCGCACAGCATCGGGGTCAGGCCCTGCGCGGCCAGCGCTTTGGCCGGCGCTGCCTCCACCAGCTGCTCGATCTCGCTGACGACGCTGGCCTTGTCGAAGTTTTCTTCTGCCGTCAGCCCCGAGAGCACACCGCGCGGGTCCTTGGCCACGATGTCCTGGTCGCTCGCGTAAATGTCCTGCTTCTTGATCAGCAGCCATTCGCTCTGCTGGCCGTCGCCGACCTCGAGCTTCTCTTTGCGGCCGCTGGTGCGAACGAGCACGAAGGCGCCGCGCAGCTTGAAGCCGGACAGCTCGAATTTCAGGTCGCCGCGGGCCAGCCCTTCTTCGGCAGAAGTCTCCAGGTAGCGGATGCGCCCGGTGTCCCAGACGATCATCGAGCCCGCGCCGTAATTACCCTCGGGGATGACGGCCTCGAAATCGAGGTACTCCAGCGGGTGATTTTCGGTGTGCACTGCCAGGCGTTTCTCGAGCGGCTTGAGGCTCGGCCCGCGCGGCACGGCAAAGCTCTGCAGGGTGCCGCCGCACTCGATGCGCAAGTCGTAGTGCTCGCGCCGCGCCTGGTGCAGGTGCACCACGAAGCGCCCCGCACGCGTGGCGCGCCCGCTGCCTTTGCGTTCAGCACTGAACGGCTCGGTGGTTTGAACGGGGTCGCGCTTACTTCGATAACGCTCGAGCTCACGCGGGTCGCGCGGAGGACTTTGGCCCGAAGTTTTCTTCAAAGCGCACCTTCCGCTAGCATAGTGGCATGCCCGCGCGCGCAGTGCTTTCCGGCACGATTTCCTTCGGCTTGGTGTCGATCCCGGTCAAGTTCTTCACCTCGGCCTCTTCGGAGCAGGTCAGCTTCAACATGCTGCACAAGAAATGCGGCGGACGGCTCAAGATGCAGTTCGTCTGCCCGACCGACAACGAGGTGGTCGAGCGCTCCGACACCGTCAAGGGTTACGAGTACGCCAAGGACCAATACGTCCAGTTCACCGAAGAAGAGCTGAAGGCGATGGAGGCCGAGCGCGGCGGCTCGATCGAGATCACCGAGTTCGTGCCCGTGTCGAGCGTCGACTTCATTCAGGTCGAAAAGAGCTACTACCTCGGCCCCGACAAGGGCGGCGACAAGGCTTATCGCCTGCTGGGCGAGGCGATGAAGGCCAAGGGTCGCGTGGCGGTGGGGCGCTGGTCGGCGCGCGGCAAAGAGCAGGTCGTGCTGGTCCGGCCCTACGGCAAGGACGGGCTGGTCATTCACCAGCTTTACTATTCGAACGAGGTGCGCGCCTTCAGCGAGATCGACACGGGCGCCACCTTCACCTTCAGCGACAAAGAGCGCGAGCTCGCCGAAAAGCTGATCGAAGAGCTGGGCGCCGACACCTTCGACGCCAGCAAGTACACCGATTCGTACAGCGAGCGCGTGAAAGCCGCGGTCGACCAAAAGGTCGCCGGCCAAGAGATCACGATCGCGCCGGAAGCCCCCAAAGCTCAAATCATCGACCTGTTCGAGGCCCTCAAGAAGAGCTTGGCCGACGTGCAGGAAAAAGGCGGCCCCCTCGCGGGCCCCAAGAAGACCGAGCCCCCGGTCGAAGAAGCCCCCGCCAAGAAGGCGCGTACCAAAAAAGCTCAGTAGCCAACCGCCCATTGTGTCCACGGCGAAGGCGTCCTCGTGTCACGGCGAGCGCTGCACTGGCACGTACGAGGGTCCGATGACTGAGGACGCCCACTCACGTCTCACGCGCGCAGAACATTCTTACGCTCGTCAGTAGCTTCGTGGACGTCCGATGATACCTGGGGTCCCCAAGCGCATCGCGCGTTCACCCAAGTTCTTACGTTCGGAAGAACTTCTTGGCGATGGAACTGGGGACACGCCGCCGTGGGATTTGCGACTGCGAAGCGGCTCGGAGAGCGCTCGGACACTGCGAGCTCTGCTTCGTGGGCCACTGCGTCGAAATGGGTAGAGTCCTGAGGGGTTGCGGATGGTAGCCCAAAGGATGAGATCAACACGAACGCCGGCCGCTACAGCATGAGCTCCGCTTTGAGGCTTTCCAAGTCGCGGTTGATGGTGACGACGGCGAGCGGCTTGCCGGCGCGCTTGTAGGTGACCTTGCAGTCTTTGGCCTCGATGCTGCCACTGACGTCGAGGCCGTCCCACTTTTCGGCGTGGCCGACGTACGACAGCGTCACGTCGTAGTGAGCGCTCCAAAAGAAGGGCACGAAGTCGCACGCCTCGCGCTGGCCGAGCATGTTGCGAGCCGCGATCTGGCCCTGGCGCTGCGCGACCACCCAATGCTCGACGCGAATGTTGTCGCCGCTGTGCGGATCCGGCCAGCGCGCGATGTCGCCAGCCGCATAAATGCCCGATACACTCGTCTCGAGGTACTGATTCACCAGCACGCCGCGCTCCAGCGCGAGCCCGGCGCTCTCCGCCAGCGCTAGCTCGGGTTTGACGCCGATACCGGCCACTACCAGATCCGCCGGCAGCTTGTGGCCGTCGCCCAGCGTGACCTGGAGCGCGTCGATGGCGCTTGCTTGCGTACCGAGCCGGAAAGTAACGCCCTGCTGCTCGTGCAAGCGACGGATGAAATCGCCGAGCGCCGGCCCCAGCACTTTTTCGAGCGGTCGCGCGTCGGGCGATACCACCGTTACCTCGAGGCCGCGCCGGCGCAGTGATGCCGCCACCTCGAGCCCGATGAAGCCGGAGCCGAGCACGACCGCGCGCTTGGCCCGCTCCAGCTTCTCGATGATGACGCGACTGTCGGCGAGCGAACGCAGGTAATGAACGTGCGGCAGGTCCGCGCCCGGAATGCTCAGCCGCACCGGCACTGCGCCCGTCGCGAGCAGGAGCGCGTCGTACTCGTAGCCCTTGCCGTCGTCGGTCTCGACGCGCCTGTTCTCCACGTCGATCCGCGTCGCGCGCCGCCCGAGCACCAGCTCTATTTGCTGTGAAGCGTAGAATTCCGGCGGGCGCAGCGGGATCCACTCCTCGGGTGCCGTACCGGCCAGGTAGTCTTTCGACAGATTCGGGCGATCGACGGGCGCGGCGCTGTCGGCGCTGAGCAGCGTGAGCTTACCGACATAGCCGGCGTTGCGCAGCGCCTCCGCCGCGGCATGCCCGGCCGCTCCACCGCCGACGATCACGATCGCCGAAAGCCCACCGCTCCGCACCGTCACGGCTTCGGTCGTCTTCGGTTTCTTGCCGATCACGTACAGCTTGTCGCCGCGCTGCTGCACGTCGAAGCATTGAATCGGATTGAGCGCTGGCGCCGCGAGCGCCTCCCCCGTCCGCAGGCTGAAGCAGGCGTGGTGCCAAGGGCAACGCACGGTGTCGCCGACCAGCAAGCCTTCGGCGAGTGGACCGCTGTAGTGCGTGCATGTCGCACCCACGGCGAACACCTCACCGCCCTGGCGCGCGAGCAGTACCGCTTCGCCATCGGCGTGACCGAGCAACGTGGCACCGTCGACCAGCTCCGTCACCGAAACGCCTTGCTTCAAATCCGGTCCGGAAAGCTCTGCGACTGCGCCCATGGCGTATTCCTCCAGCACCAACCGCATTACTGCGCCTTGGCCCGCGCGCCAATTCCACTTTGTTGGCCCGGCCCGGCGCGGGGGTTTATGGCACGGGGGCGCAAGGAGGTCCTGCGATGAAGGCGCGTCCCGCAACTCTGGTCGTGATCGAATTCGGTGCCAGCTGGCCCCGCTGGCTCAACCCGACCGGCGATCGTGGCGATCTGGCCGTCGTGGCCCAACACTATTCGGGCCCGCCCACCGACCTCATCACTCAGGTGGCGATGCGCGTGACGCGCCTGCAGGCTCGCGGCTGGCAGCTGCAGGCGATGGTACTGGTCTCCAACGGTCGCGCCGACGCCCACACCGCGGCTGCTCGGTCCATCCTCGCGCGTGGCCTGCTCGCGCACCTGGCCGCCTCCGGCGGTGGCAACTTCGCGCTCAGCGTCGACGGGTACCTGGGCCGCCGCGCCGAGCACAACCTCGGTGCGCTGGCGACGGCGCTCGAGCCGGTCGCGCGCGCAAGCCGTGTGGAGCTGCGTGTCGAGACGAGCCGCGGCTCCGCCGACGCACTGCCGGTAGCCGGCGCCCTGACGGCCTAGAAAATCGGTGCTATCTCGGCCGCGTGAACGACAGCGCGCCCGAAGAGATCGCAAGCGCGAGCTACGGTGAAGAGCCGGCGCTCGACGCCGAGACGCGTGCCGCGCTGGAGTGGCACGCGCTGCTGGCCGCGCTCGGCGGCTTCTGCACGAGCGCGCCGGGTAGAGAGCGCGCGCTCCGGCTCACGCCTGCTGCCGACGTGGAGCAGGCCCGCGCCCGCAACCAGATCGTGGCCGAGATGCTCGACCTGGATCGGCTGGGTCTCGCGCCGCCCGTGCGCGCTTTCCCGGATGTTTCGGAAGCGCTCGAGCGCGCCGCACGCGGCGGCGTCGCCAGCGCGGCCGAGCTCTGGCAGGTGCGCGAGCTGCTAGAGCTGGCCAGCAAGCTGCGCGTGTTCGCGCGCGGGCAGCGCGACAGCCACGGCGCCTTGGCACGAGCCATCGATTCGCCCCCGGAGCTCGAAGGGCTCGAAGACGATCTGGCGCACGCCCTCGAGCCGGACGGCACGGTTGCCGATCGTGCCTCGCCCGAGCTGGCCCGCGCTCGCAAGCGCGCCCGCGAGCTGCGCGACGAGCTCAAGCGTCAATTGGGCCGGCTGATCGAGCGCCACAGCGACGTCGTGCAAGGCGACTACTACACGGAGCGCGAGGGGCGCTACGTGATCCCGGTGCGCTCGGACGCGCACCTGCGCGTGCCCGGCATCGTGCTCGGCTCCAGCGCGTCGGGTGCCACCCTGTTCGTCGAACCGCAGGAGCTGACCAGCCTCGGCAATCAGCTGCGTATCCAAGAGGCGGAAGCGCTGCGCGAAGCCGCCAAAGTGCTCACGCAGCTCAGCGGCTACGTGGCAGCCGACGCCGAGCTCGTGCGCGCCGCCGAGCGCGCCTGTATCGAAGCAGACGTACTCACGGCGCTCGCGCGCTTCGCTCGCCAGACGCGCTCCATCATCGTGCCGCTCGTGGCCGAAGCACGGCTGGACCTGCGCTGCGCGCGACACCCGCTGCTCGCGCTCTCGCCGCACCCGGTGGTCGCCAACGACATCGCCATCGAGGCGCGCCGCGCGCTGGTCATCTCCGGGCCCAACGCGGGCGGCAAGACCGTCGCCCTCAAGACACTCGGACTCGTCGCCTGGATGGCGCGCGCCGGCATCCCGCTGCCCATCGCCGAAGAGTCGGCGGTCGGTTGGTTTGGCACCGTGCTCGCCGACATCGGCGACGAGCAGAGCATCGCGCGTTCACTGTCGACGTTCAGCGCGCATGTGCAACGGCTCTGCTCGTTGCTCGAGCAGGCCTCGCCCGAAAGCCTGATCTTGCTGGATGAGCTGGCGAGCGGCACCGATCCCGAAGAGGGCGCGGCGCTGGCCGCGTCGATGCTCGAGGCGCTCACGGCGCGCGGCTCGGCCGTCGCCGTCACCACCCACTACGAAAAGCTCAAAGAGTTCGCGGCGCACGCGGAGCACTTGCTGAACGCCTCCGTCAGTTACGACTTCGAGCGCATGGCGCCGACGTTTCGGCTGACCCTGGGCGTGCCGGGCGCGTCGAGCGCGCTCACGGTGGCGACGCGGCACGGCTTGCCCAGCAGCGTCGTGACGCGCGCCAAAGCCCTGCTGCCCGAGCAGTCGATCGAGCGAGAACGCGCCGTCGAGCGTCTGGAGCGCGAGCGCCAAGCCTTCGAGCAACAACGCGACGCGCTGGCGCGCGAGGCTGAAGAGCTGAGGCAGCTGCGTCTCAAGGTGGAAGCCGGTCACGAAGACGCGCGTCGCGAGCTGGCAGCCGAGGTGGAGCGCGAGACGCTGGCGCTGCGAGCCAACGTCTCGAAGATCCGCGCCGAGCTGCTGGCGGCGCGCGAACGGCTGAAACGCGAAGCGAACGACCCCAAGGCGCTGCGCAGCATCGAGCGCGATCTCGGCCGTGCTGCCGTGCACGTCTCACTCGGCGGCTCGCTCTTGCCCGAGCGCGAGCCGGCGGAACCGAAAAGCGTTGCGCCCGCCGTGAGCTTCGCGTTCAAAAGCGGCGACAGCGTGCGCGTAAAATCCTCCGGCCTCTTGGCCACGGTGGTGGATGCCGACGCTGCCAAGCTTCGCGTCCAAGTCGGCGCGATAAAATTGACTTTACGGAGTGAAGACGTCGAACCAGCAGCGGCTCGTCCCAAAACCAAGCCGTCGCTGCCTCGCTCCAAGAAGCAGTCGAGCATCGCCGCGAGCACATTGCCGAGCGCGGTGCGCACCAGCAGCAACACGCTCGACCTGCGAGGCGAGCGCGTCGATGAAGCGCTGAGCAAAGTCGACGCGTTTCTCGATCGCTTGCTCAACGTCGGCGAGCCGTCGGGCTTCGTGCTCCACGGCCACGGTACGGGAGCCCTGAAATCAGCCGTGCGCGCGCACTTGCAGGCTTCCAGCTATATTGAACAGTCGCAGGCGGCCGACCCGGATTCCGGGGGCGACGCTTTCACGATCTTCTGGCTCCGGTGCTAACGTGGCCGCCCCATAGATGTCGGCCCCCGAATCTTCGAGCGCAATGAAGCTCCCGACGGCTCCGACGAAGACCCCGCCCAGCGCGCCGCGACACGGTGTGCCGAAGTCTTCGCCTTCTTCGGCCCACGCTTCCGCGGGTCACGGTCACGGTGATGGCACCACCTCTTACCAGCTAAAGCTGGCGCTCGCAGCGCTCGGCGTCGTGTACGGCGACATCGGTACCAGCCCGCTATACGCCATGCGCGAGTGCTTCAACGAGGAGTACGGCATCGCGGTCACGCACGCCAACGTGATGGGCATCCTGTCCCTGATCTTCTGGGCGCTCACGCTCATCGTCTCGCTCAAGTACGTGGCCTACGTGCTGCGCGCCGACAACAAGGGCGAAGGCGGCATTTTGGCACTGATGGCGCTGGCCAGCGCGGCTGTGCGCGGCAAGCGCGTGTACCCTGTGCTGATCGCGCTAGGCGTATTCGGCTCCGCTTTGCTCTACGGGGACGGCGTGATCACGCCCGCCATCTCGGTGCTCTCCGCGGTCGAAGGTTTGGAGATCGCTGCGCCCAGCCTCGAGCACGTCGTGATTCCGATCACGATCTTGATCCTGATCGCCTTGTTCGCGATGCAGCGCCGCGGCACCGGCGGACTGGGCGCCGTCTTCGGCCCGATCATGCTCTCGTGGTTTTTGTCGCTGTTTGCGTTCGGCCTCTACCGCACCATCCAGCATCCCGGCGTGATGGCCTCGATCAACCCGCTCTACGCCGCGCGCTTCCTCGGCGAGCATGGCGCCATCGGCTTGTTGGTACTCGGCGCCGTCGTGCTCGTGGTCACGGGCGGCGAGGCGCTCTACGCCGACTTGGGACATTTTGGGCGCAAGCCCATTCGCCTGGCCTGGTACGGCATCGCCAGCCCCGCGCTGTTGATGAACTATTTCGGCCAAGGCTCGCTCCTGCTCGACGATCCCAAGGCGGTCGAAAATCCGTTCTTCAAGATGGTGCCGCACCTGGCGCTGTACCCGATGGTGTTCTTGTCGACCGCCGCCACCGTGATCGCCTCGCAGGCGCTCATTTCCGGGGCCTTCTCGCTCACATCACAGGGCACCATGCTCGGGCTCTTGCCGCGCGTGGCCATCAAGCACACGTCCGCCGACGAGCGCGGGCAGATCTACGTGCCGTTCGTGAACTGGGCGCTGTGCCTGGCCACGATCGGGCTGGTACTGGGCTTCAAGAGCTCCAGCAACCTGGCCGCCGCTTACGGCATCGCGGTCACGCTCACGATGGTGATCACCACCATTTTGGCATACTTCCTGGTGCGCCACGTGTGGGGCTGGAGCATCCCGAAGGCGGCGGCAGTGTCCGTAGTATTCCTGGCACCGGAGTTGGTGTTCATGGGCGCCAATGCGATCAAGATCGAGCACGGCGGATGGTTCCCGCTAGTGGTTGGCGGGGGCATCTTCGCCATGATGCTGACGTGGAAGCGCGGCCGCGAAATCCTCGCGCAGCGCTTCCGCGAAAACTTGCTGCCGCTCACGGACTTCTTCGACTTGATGCACGTAGACATTCCGGCGCGCGTGCCCGGCACGGCCGTGTTCATGGTCAGCAGCCGCGACGGCACGCCCCCCGCGCTGCTGCACAATTTCATGCACAACCGCGTGGTGCACCAGCACATCGTGCTGCTCACGGTGATCACCAGCGAATCGGCGCGCGTCTCGGAAGAAGACCGCTTCACCCTCGAAGATCTCGACCACGGCTTCATCCGCCTGATCGGTCGCTACGGCTTCATGGAGCAACCCGACGCACCGCGCCTGCTGCTCGACGCCGGCGTCATCACGTCCGTCGAGCACACCACCTTCTTCCTCGGTCGCGAAAACCTGATCGCCACCGAGCACCCTGGCATGGCCCGCTGGCGCGTCGGCCTGTTCGCCTTCCTCACGCGCAACGCGCAACCGGCGACCAAGTTCTTCAACATCCCGCCGGATCGCGTGTTCGAAATCGGCGCCCAGATCGAGCTGTAACCTCCACTCTCCCAAGCTCCTGATCTCCCTGGAATCTCTAGGGACCGAATCGAGGCCCCCGCAAGCAATAGACCCGAGGCGGTTCAGGTAGGAGGGCAGGTGTGCCGGTTTGGCCCGGAACCGACACGGCAGCTTTCTGCAAGCGGGCTGCAGATGGGCAGCTCCAAAAAAAGCGGGGGCGTCGCCCGTCCGGCCCTTGCCAAGGCGCTACGGGGCGTTACCCTCCCCATCTGCCATGAAGCCTCATGACCTCGGTCCTGCCCTTCCGCTCGCCCTCGCCGTGGGTTTCCAGGTGTGGGTGACGTACCGCGTGTGGCGGAGCCGGGTCTTCGAGCGGGCCCAAAAGCTCAATCAAGCCAAGCTGATATGGCTGCTGCCGGTGCTCGGAGCGGTGATGGTGTTCTCCGTTTTGCACCAAGAAGAGCGAGCCGAGCGCGAAGGGCCGCAGCTGCGTCTCTGACGCAAGAGCGCCGCACCGGCGCTACGCAAAAGCTCCCCCCGAGTCGATGCCGAAGTGCGCGGAATTCGGGGAAAATCTCGTTTGCTTGAGCCCCGCTTTGGCCTCGTGCTAGTAGCGGCCCGCGCTCTGCATTAGAGCGCGGAGTGGCCCCGCGTGTGGGGTCACACCTCAGGGATTTCATCAGGAGCTACATCTTGGACCGTCGCTCAGGACCTTCCGTCGCGTCCTCTCTGGCAGCGCTCTTCGCGGGCGTTTTCGCGCTGTTCCCCAAGTCAGCGCACGCCGCCGAGCCCCACCACGGGGGCGAAGCCAATTTGATTCTGCCCGACTTGAGCAGCGTGCGCGTGCTCGGGACGGACGGTCACAGCCTGCTCATGGTCGGCTTGTTGGTGTCCGCGCTCGGCATCCTCTTTGGCGTCGTCACGCTGAACCAGGTGAAGAACCTGCCTACGCACAAGTCGATGGCGGAGGTTTCACAGATCATCTGGGAGACCTGCAAGACGTACCTGATTCAGCAGGGCAAGTTCATCCTGATGCTGGAGGCGCTGATCGGCACCATCATCGTGCTGTACTTCGGCGTGCTGCAGGAGATGAGCGCGGCGCGCGTGCTGATGATCCTGGCTTTCAGCCTGATCGGCATCGCCGGCAGTTACGGCGTCGCTTGGTTCGGCATCCGCATCAACACGTACGCCAACTCACGCACGGCGTTCGCCAGCCTCGAAGGCAAGCCGTACCCGGTCTACGCGATCCCGCTCAAAGCGGGCATGAGCATCGGCATGCTGCTGATCAGCGTCGAGCTGGTGCTGATGCTGGCGATTCTGCTGTTCATCCCCGGCGAATACGCCGGTCCCTGCTTCATCGGCTTCGCCATCGGCGAGTCGCTGGGCGCTTCGGCGCTGCGCATCGCTGGCGGTATCTTCACCAAAATCGCGGACATCGGCTCCGACCTGATGAAGATCGTCTTCAAGGTGAAGGAAGACGACGCGCGTAACCCGGGCGTGATCGCCGACTGCGTGGGCGACAACGCCGGCGACTCGGTCGGCCCCAGCGCCGACGGCTTCGAGACCTACGGCGTGACCGGCGTGGCGCTGATCAGCTTCATCCTGGTGGCGGTGAAAGACCCGTCCACCCAGGTCCAGCTGCTGGTTTGGATCTTCGCCATGCGCATCGTGATGGTCGTGGTGAGCGTGCTCTCGTACTTCATCAACGAGACCATCCAGAAGGGCGTGATTTCGAAGGCCGCCAAGGTCAACTTCGAGGCGCCCCTCACCTGGCTGGTCTGGATCACGTCGCTGGCCTCGCTGGCGCTCACCTTCGTCGTCTCGAACTTGCTGATCAAGGACCTGGGCGACGGCACGCTGTGGTGGAAGCTGTCGGCCATCATCAGCTGCGGCACCCTGGCTGGCGCCATCATCCCCGAGCTGATCAAGGTGTTCACCTCGACCACCTCCGGTCACGTGGCAGAGGTGGTGACGTCGTCGCGTGAAGGTGGTCCGTCGCTCAACGTGCTGTCCGGCCTTACTGCCGGTAATTACAGCTCGTTCTGGATGGGCGTGGTCGTCACGATCTTGATGGGTACCGCCTATTACTTCAGCGGCGAAGGCCTGGGCGCGCTGATGATCGCGCCGGCCGTGTTCGCGTTCGGCCTGGTGGCGTTCGGCTTCTTGGGCATGGGACCCGTCACCATCGCCGTCGACTCCTACGGTCCGGTGACGGACAACGCGCAGAGCGTGTTCGAGCTGTCGCTCATCACCGAGGTTCCCAACGTCGAAGAAGAGATCCAAAAGTCGCACGGCATCAAGATCGACTTCGAGAAGGCCAAGCACCTGCTCGAAGAGAACGACGGCGCGGGCAACACGTTCAAAGCCACGGCCAAGCCAGTGCTGATCGGCACCGCCGTGGTGGGCGCCACCACGATGATCTTCTCGATCGTCGTCTTGCTCACCAACGGCCTCACCTCGAACCTCGAGCTGCTCTCGATCCTGCACCCGCCGTTTTTGCTGGGCATGATCATGGGCGGCGCGGTGATTTACTGGTTCACCGGCGCCTCCACCCAAGCGGTGGTGGCGGGCGCTTACCGGGCGGTCGAGTTCATCAAGCGCAACATGAAGCTCGAGGGCGCCACCAAGGCGTCGATCGAAGACAGCAAGAAGGTGGTGCAAATCTGCACGCAATACGCGCAGAAGGGCATGATCAACATCTTCCTCACCATCTTCTTCGGCACGCTGGCTTTCGCTTGCCTCGATCCGTTCCTGTTCATCGGCTACCTGATCGGCCTGGCTCTGTTCGGCCTCATGCAGGCGCTGTTCCTGGCCAACGCCGGCGGCGCGTGGGACAACGCCAAGAAGGTGGTCGAGGTCGAGCTGAAGGAAAAGGGCTCGGAGCTGCACGCCGCTTCCGTGGTGGGTGACACCGTGGGCGACCCCTTCAAGGACACTTCTTCGGTGGCCATGAACCCGATCATCAAGTTCGCCACGCTGTTCGGCCTGCTCGCGGTCGAGCTGGCGGTGAACTTGAAGGAGAACGGTCACGAAGGCTTGTTGATGGGCCTGGCCATCGCGTTCGGCCTAGCCATGCTGTTCTTCGTGTGGCGCTCGTTCTACGGCATGCGCATCACCAGCGTCGAAGAAGCCGGGGCATCGACCACCGCGGCTTCTCCGGCTGAGTGAGCACGCTACTTCTTCGTAGCCTTACGCGCGCGGGGCTTCGGCTCCGCTGAGACAGAGGCCGCCTTCTTGGCGGCCTTTTTCTTTTCGAGGGCTACCTTCTTCGCCGCCTTGCGCACCTTGGGCGGAGCCGCCTGCTCGGGCGTCGCGCTAGGGATGATCGGCGTCTCACCTCGAAACAGCTGCTGCAGCCCCTGCGCGTAGGCGGGGCCGAGCACCTCGTGCTTCAAGTAAACGAACGCCTCTTTCCAGGGCTGCGCGGCGATCTTCTGCTGCCAGCTCTGCAGCTCTGCCAGGTTGTAAGTGGCGGCGCGCAGCCGCAGGTAGCCGAACGGCGCTGTCGCGATCAGAGGCAATGGCTCGCCCTCGTCCGGGTCGCCCGCCACCAAGGCCGCGCCTTTGTCGGCGAGCAGCGTCGTGACCTCGTCGTCGAACCACGAAGCATGTCGAAATTCGAAAGCGGCGCGCGTGCCCAGCGGAAGGCCCGCCAAAAATTCGCGCAGCACGCCGGCGTCTTTCTTCAAGAACGGCGGCAGCTGGAACAAGATCGGCCCCAGCCGCGCGCCCAGCACCGACGCCACCTTCAAGAAGTGCGCGCTGGCGTCGCCGGCGTCTTTGAGCCGCGCGATGTGCGTGATGCTGCGGGGCGCCTTGAGCGCGAACGTGAAAGCTGCTGCAGCCTGCACCTTGGCGTTCCAGCCCTCGAGCAACGCGGGTTGCGGCATGCGGTAGAAAGTGTTGTTGATCTCGACGCTCGGCAGCCGCTCGGCGTAGCTGGCGAGCATTTCGGCATCCGGCAGGTCGCTCGGATAAAACGAGCCCTTCCACTCCACGTAAGAGAATCCACTCGTTCCGGCCAAGAGCTGCATTGCGAGCCCCAGGCTACTTCACTCTGTCACCACGGCTGAACCGGCCCCGCGGCCATCAGCATCTATAACAGGTTCTTTTCGGGCTGGAATGAGCGCCCCGTTCAGCGGCTGACCAACAGACTTGTAAGCCGTGCTAAAGATTTTCGATTAGAGGTGCGGGCTCACTTACGAGCTCGGAGTTGATTGGCCACCAGAGTTGCCCCCGGTGAGGTCTTAGAGTCCAAGTACCGCGTCGACGAACCTGTCGACGGTGCAGTGGATGCATTTGCTGGCACCGCCGTGGACGGTAACGCCTCGGTAATCATCTTCAAGATGAGCGCCGAAGCGGCGAGCGCGATCGAGCGCGGCAAGAGTGTCGAGCACATGCACCTGGCTCGTCTGCTCGACGTGCTCGACATCGACGGCACCAAGTACGGCGTGGCTGAACGTCTGACAGGCCTGACGCTCGCCGAGCGACTCGAAGAGATCGGCAAGAAAGAGCCCGTAGACGCGGTGCGCTTCGCGCTGCGCATCGCCGACGCGCTTTCGTCGTTGCACGAAGCCGGCGCCTGCCACGGCTCCGTTCACCCGCGCGGGATTCTGATCCAGGTCGAAGGTCACGCGCCGCCCGTGGTGGGACACTTCCCGTCGACGGATCAAAGCTTTCGCTCCCCCGAGCGCGGCAACGAAGATCCGCCGACCGAGTCGGACGACGCCTGGGCCGCAGCCGCGCTGCTGCACAAGATGCTGCTCGGCACTCCCCCGCCACGCGAAGGTTACGCAAGCGAAGCCGACGTGCGTGCGGCTGGCGTGGAAGACGGTGCGCTCAGCGAGGCGCTGGCGCACGCGCTCAACAAGGACCCGGAAGCGCGCAGCCGCGACGTTCGTCCGCTGAAGCGCGAGCTGGCGCGCTGGTTCGTCGAGCACGCTGGCGAAGAGCCAATCGCGCCGGGTCCCCATTCTTCTTCGCCGCCTCCGCTGCCGCCCAGCCAGCGCACGCTCGAAGGTACCTCGTCTTCGTTGCCCCCGGCGCGCCGTCCCACGGTGCCGCCGAAGGCCGGCAACAAGCGCATGCTTCCGCTCGCTGTTGCCGGCATCATCGTCGGGTTGCTCGGCGGCTGGGTCTACAACGCCATGCGGCCGAAGCAGATCGTGATCGAGGTGCCGAAGAAGCACGCCGCTGCGCCCCTGCCGAGCGAAAAACCGATCGACCTCGGCGAACAGCCAGTCACGGGCGAGAGCGACAAGGCCGTCGCCACGACCGACAAGGTGAGCTCGTGCGTCATGGGCTACCTGCCCAAGAACACCTTCGGCTCCGCACCAGATTTTTCGGGCCTGTGCGAGATGACGGACCCGCGCGCCGGCGCCGACAAGCTGCGCGTGGCGGTGGTCGGCAGCGCGCCCAAAACAGGCGGCGCCACCGACGCAATGAAGATCTTCGCGCGCATCGGCTGGTACGACATGGCGGCCTTTGCCGTCGTGCGCGCCGGCTGCTGCCCCGACGCCAAACCGCTCGAGCTGCCGGAAGCCTCCAAGACCTGTAGCGATATGGCCGAGGCGCTACGCGCCGTCGGTCAAGAGGTGGTCGCCAATCACCCGGCAGAAGAGCCGCTGAAGAAGTACACGGCCGCCATCCACTGCGAGATAAGCGTCGGTCGCGGTCAGCTATTCCGCAAAGCGGAGCGCCCGGCCGGCGGCGAAGACACGGCTTTCCTCGAGCTGGTCAAGGCCATCCAAGCTCCGTAGCGCCCGCGCGAGACGTAGGCTTATGCTGCGGGCGTGGGCCAGGTCCTGCTCTTCACGCTCAGCTTCGTGCTGGGCATCGCCGTGCCCGAGGCAATCGTGCGCCACGACCTGCACTGCCTCAGTGGCGAGGCGCTGAAGCGCTCGTGGCCCGACGCCAGCCTTTGGGCGGCGGTCGTGTTGTTCGGCCCGCTGTGCCTGCCCGTCCATTTCATCAAGACGCGGCGCAGTTGGGTTGGTGCGGCGCTCGGGGCGCTTTGGCTCGGCATTGCCCTGTTTCTAATTTCGCTCTCCGTGGAGCTTTGGGGCCGGATTTTTCAGGTCGAGGGCTAGCGCGGAGACGAAAGCGCGCGGGCGGGCGGCCGGCTCGGAATAAGCGGGCCTAGTTCATTGTCTCGGGCACAAAATGCGCGTAATTAGCGCGCCGCGCCGCTTCTCACGGCGCCCTTCGAGACGAAAACCATGGATGTTCGCGCACTGAATGAAGTCGTCGCCAAAGAGAGCGCCTTCATCGACGACCTGACAGCCGAGATCGGCAAGGTCATCGTGGGCCAGAGCTACATGATCGAGCGGGTGATGGTCGGCCTTTTGGCCGGCGGCCACGTGCTGCTCGAGGGCGTACCGGGCCTGGCCAAGACGCTCACGGTTCGCACGCTGTGCGACGTCATCTCCGCCAAGTTCTCCCGCATCCAGTTCACGCCCGATTTGCTGCCCGCCGACCTGATCGGCACCGTGATCTATGACCAGAAGACGGGGCAGTTCTCGAGCAAGCTCGGGCCGGTGTTTGCCAACCTGGTGCTGGCAGACGAGATCAACCGCGCGCCGGCCAAAGTGCAAAGCGCGCTGCTCGAGGCCATGCAAGAGCACCAGGTCACGATCGGCGACAAGACCTACCCGCTACCGGATCCGTTCGTGGTCATGGCCACCCAAAATCCCATCGAGCAAGAAGGCACGTACCCGCTGCCCGAAGCACAGGTCGATCGCTTCATGCTCATGATCAAGGTCGGCTACCCCACGCGCGAAGAAGAGCGCCTGGTGATGGACCGCATGACCGGCGTGCTGCCCAGCAAGGCCACGCCGCGCTCGACCACCGAGCAGTTGCTCAACGCCCGCAAAGTCGTGCGCGACGTCTACGTGGACGATCGCGTGAAGGACTACATCGTAGACGTGGTGTTTGCCACGCGCGAGCCCCAGAAAAAGGGCATGAAAGAGCTGGCGCCGCTGATCGAGTACGGCGCCAGCCCCCGCGCCAGCATCGCCTTGAACCTGGCGGCGCGCGCCCACGCCTTTTTGCGCCACCGCGGCTACGTCACGCCGGAAGACGTCAAGGCCATCGGGCCCGACGTGCTGCGTCACCGTGTGGTCCTGTCGTACGAGGCGGAGGCCGAAGAGGTGACGGCCGAAGACATCGTGCGGCGCGTGTTCGAGGTCGTCGAGGTTCCGTAAAGGGCAAACCCTTGGTCGGCAAAGAGCTGCTCAAGGCGCTGCGGCGCATCCAGATCACGACCGATCGGCTGGCGACGCAGCAGCTTTCCGGAAATTACGCCTCTGTCTTCAAAGGCCAGGGGCTGAGCTTCCGCGAGGTGCGCGAGTACCAGCCAGGCGACGACGTGCGCGCCATCGACTGGAACGTCAGCGCGCGCATGGACCAGACCTTCGTCAAGGTCTTCGTCGAAGAGCGCGAGATGACCGTGATGCTGCTGGTCGATCTGTCGGCCAGCCAGCGCTTCGGCACGCGCAGCGGCAGCAAGGTGATGCTGGCCAGCGAGGTCGCGGCGCTGTGCGCGTTCAGCGCGATCAAGAACAACGATCGCGTGGGCCTCGTGATGTCGACGGACCAGGTCGAAAAGATCGTCCCCCCCAAAAAGGGACAAAAACACGTGATGCGCGTGGTACGCGAGATCATGAGCGCCCGCCCCGAGCGCACCGGTACGGATCTCACGGTGGCGCTCGAAACGCTGATGCACGTGGCGCGGCGCCGCAGCGTCGCCTTCTTGATCAGTGACTTTTACGCGCCAGACTACGCGCGTACGCTGTCTCTGGCGGCCGCGCGCCACGACATCATCCCGGTCATGCTGGTCGATCCGCGCGATATGGAGCTGCCGGACGTGGGCCTGGCGAGCTTCGAGGACTTCGAGACCGGCGAGAGCGTGATCGTCGACACCAAGAGCCCGAGCGTGCGCGCTCACTACGCCAAGCAGATGAAGCGGCTCCGTGAAGAGCAGGTACAGCTCTTCACCAAGCTGGGGCTCGACCACTGCGTGGTTCGCACCGACCAACCGTACATCAAGCCGTTGCGCGACTTGTTCGCGCGGCGCGCGCGCAGGATCCGCCGGTGATGAAACGCGCCCTGACGCTGCTCGGCTTGCTCGTGACGATCAGCGCGCTGGCGCCTCTCGTTCACGCACAGGCTCCCTCGCCCTCCGCCGCGTCGGCCGCGCCGGGCTCGACGCCTTCCGCCGCGCCGGGCTCGACGCCTTCGGCCTCGACGCCTTCGCCCGCGCCAGCCGCTGCGCCGCCGGCCGCTCCGGCCGAGGCTTCGTGCATCGAGAAGCTGCCCGCCGGCAAGCTGCGACCAGCGTTCACGGAGACCTTCCCGGCGCGCGGCCTCAGCGGTCACGCTCTGCCGCTCACCGTCACGCTCAGCCACGGCCCCGCCGAAACGGTGCTGCCAACCGGCTTTCGCTTTCAACCGGACGCCGCCGAAGCCAAAGCGCTCAAGGCCGCCGGCTTCATCTTGCCGGACCCGCAGGGCGGCGCCGGTCCGCAGGTGGAGCGCAAAGACGAAAACGGCAGCGTGAAGAGCAAGGTCACGCTCTCGTTCGTCGCACTGCCGAAGGAGCCGGGGCGTCACGCGCTGGTGCTGCCGCCGCTGCCCATCACCGTGGCGCGCGCCAGCGGCGACTTGATCACGCTGTGCACCCAAGCGCACAGCATCGTCATCGAGGATCCGACCTCGAGTACCCCCAACCCGAAGCCGAAGCCCAATCCGCCCCCGCGCCGCCAGCGCGAAGAGTGGACCGCGTTGAAGCAGGCCGTGGGCATCGCCGCCATCGCGCTCGTGGTCGGGGCCGTGCTGGCCTGGCTGATCGGCCGTTGGCTCAAGCGTCCACGCCCCGTTCCACCGCCTCCGCCGCCTCGACCGCCGTGGGAGGTCGCCTTCGAATCGCTTCACGACCTGCGCCACGCCGGCCTCACTCGCGAGGGCCGATTCGCGGAGCACTTCGACCGCGTGTCGGACATCGTGCGCCGCTATCTGGGCGATCGCTACGGCTTCGATGGGCTCGAAAGCACCACGCGCGAGATGCTGGGCGAGCTGCGCCGTTCCACGCCACGCATCGTCGTGCTCGACGAAATCGAGCGTTTTTTGCGGCAGGCCGACCTGGTGAAGTTCGCGCGACTCACTCCGACCGAGCCCGAGTGCTCGACCGCCTTGCAGGAGGCACAGCAGATCGTGGAGCGCACGGTGCCGCCGTTGATGCCAGCGGGCGCACCCACGCCGGCGCCTGCCCCCAACGCCGAGGCCCCGAGCGCCGAAGAGGAGGAGCCGCAAGATGGCTGAGCCGCGCACTGCCGAGGCGCCGCCGCAACCTCCGCTGGGCGCCGCCACCCCCGCGGGCAAGCCGGGCACGCCGCAGCGGGCGAAGCCGGCCAGCAGCCCGCGTGACCGCGCGGCCACGTTGCGGCGCGCGCTGCGGGGCTTCTCGCTGTTTGGCTTCACGCTCTTGGCGCTGGCGCTGGGTCTGGCCTACCCGGCCCTGGCTCGTGGCCAAGAGCTGCTCTACGCCGATTTCCAGAACCGCTGGTGCTTGCTCGGCCTGCTGCTGGTGCCGGCTCTGTTTTACCGCAGCACTTTGGGTGAAGACCGGCGCCTGCCGCGCGTGCGGCTCGGTACCTTGCTGCCGCTGCGCGTGGGTCCGTCGGGCCCGCGCGTGTGGCTGCGCGATTTGCCTGGCGTTTTGCGCTCAGTAGCCTTGATTTTCGGGGTTTTGGCGCTGGCGCGGCCCGTCAACACGTTGCGACCGGATGTGCAAGACGAAGAAGGCATCGACATCATCCTGGTGCTCGACCTGTCCGGCTCGATGCGCGCAGCGCTCGACAACCTGCCGCCGGACCTCGAAACCTACGTGCCGCGCCGTCCGCCCGGCATCCGCCCCACCCGCCTTGACGCCGCTCGCGCCGTGATTCGCGACTTCATCGCGCAACGCAAGACGGACCGCATCGGCGTCGTGGTGTTCGGCGCCGACGCTTACGTGCTGTCGCCACCCACCCTCGACTACCACCTGCTCGACGGCCTGGTGGCGCGCATGGATCTGGACCTGATCGATGGCAACGGCACCGCCATCGGTGACGCGCTGGGCGTGGCCGCCGCGCGCCTGCGCCGGAGCACCGCGCGCAGCAAAGCCGTCGTGCTACTGACGGACGGCGACAACAAGGGCGGCAAGCTGGCGCCCGACTACGCGGCACATCTCATCAACACGGTCGGGGGCCGCCTGTACACGGTGCAGATTGGTCAGGGCGAGATGGCGCAGGTGCTCGATCCGCAGCGCGACCTGTTCGGCCAGCCGCGCTACGTGACGATGCCGTTCCCGGTGAACCCCAAGCTGCTCAAGGATTTGGCTGAAAAGACCGGCGGCAGCATGTACGTGGCCTCCGATGCAACCGCGCTACGGGCGGGTTTTCACGACGTGCTGAACAAGCTCGAGAAGACCAAGTTCGAGTCCAGCGTTGCCACCTACGAGGAGCTGTTCCGCTTCTTGCTGCTGCCAGCGGTACTGCTGCTGGCGCTCGACGCGGTGCTGCGCGCGCTGCTCTTGCGGAGGTTCCCGTGAGGTTCGCGGCTCCCATCTGGCTGTTCGGCACAGGCCTGGCGCTGGTCGTCGCGGCGTTGTTCATCGCCGGCTCGGTGCTGCGTGCGCGCAACCTTCGCAAGTTCGGCGACGAGGCCGTCGTCGGCCTACTGCTGACGGCGCAGGCGGGCGGGCGCCGTGCGCTCAAGGGCGTGCTGTGCGTGCTGGCGGTGGCGCTGGCCTTCGTAGCCGCCGCGCAGCCTCAATACGGCAAGGGTACGCGGCTCATCCCCGCCACCAACCTCGATCTGGTGATCGTGCTCGACTACTCGAAGAGCATGTACGCGCGCGACATCGCGCCCTCGCGTACACTGCGCGCCAAGAGCGAGGTCGCGCGGCTCATCTCTAGCTTGCCCGGCGCGCGTTTCGGCGCCGTGGCGTTCGCGGGCCAACCCATCGCATTTCCGTTGACCAGCGATGGGCCTGCCATTTCCCAGTTTTTCCAGCAAATGACGCCCAACGACATGCCGGTGGGCGGCACCGCGATCGCTCGCGCGCTGGAGGCCGGGCACGAGCTCCTGGAGCGCGACCCGCTGTCCAAGAGCCACAAGCGCGTGATGCTGCTGGTGACCGACGGCGAAGATCTCGAAGGTGATCCGGTGAGCGTGGCGACGAGCGTCGCGCAAGAAGAGATCACCGTGTTCGTGGTGCAGATCGGGGGCCGCACGCCGGAGCCGATCCCGCTCGTGACCGAAACCGGCGAGGTCAAGGGCATGCGCACGGACGAAGAGGGCAAGCCCCTCATGACCTCTCTTTCGGCAGAGGGTGAGGAGCAGCTGGGCAAAATCGCCAGCACCACCGGCGGCGCCGTGGTGCGCAGCGAGGCGGGCCAGACCGGCATCGCCGAGGTCGAGCGGCGGCTGAAGCAGCTCATGACCGAAGAGCTGTCGGAGCGCGTCGAAACGATCTATGCCGACGTGTACCTGTACCCGCTCGGGCTGGCCCTGCTGCTCGTGCTCATTGAAGCGTTCATCCCCGAAGCCGCGGCGCGCAAGCCGACGCGCGTGCCACCACCCAAGAAGCGCCGCCCCAAGCGCCGCGGCGGCCGGCTCGTCACCACCGCGCTCACCCTGGTTTTTGCCTTCGGTTGGCTGCTCGTGGGCTGCGCGAAGCAGCGCAACGAGCTGTGGATGCGGAACGCTCCCGCGGTAGACGACGCCATCACGGCCTACGACGCGGGTGACGCGGGCGTCGCCGTCAACCTGCTCGAGCAGTACCTGGCCACCGGCAAGTGCGATCAAGGCAACATCGGCACCCCCGAAAGTGTGCGCAGCAAGCCGAGCGCCAGCTTCGACCTCGGTCTCGGCCTCTTCAAGCTCGGCGAGCAGTACGGCAAGCGCTTCGGCGAAGACGAACCGCCGCCTCCGGACGGCGGCAAGACGCCCGAGGCCGACGCCGCGCACGAGAAGCGCAACGCGGAGGTCGAGTGCGCCCTGCGCGTCGTGCGCATCATCGCCGCCGACCAGAGCGTGCCGGTCGATCTGCGCGCTCGCGCCTTCTACCTCGCCGGTAACCTCGAATTCTTGCGGGGTGACTACGAGTCGGCCGTCAAAGGCTACGACTCCTCGCTCGAGCTCATCCCCGGCTTGCCGGTCGACGGAGGCGGCGACGGCATCGGGCGCGACGCCGCTTACAACCGCGCCATCGCGATCGCTCGCATCGAGGACAAGAAGAAAGATGCCGGTCCCGACTCCGGCCAGCCTGACTCCGGCCAGCCCGATTCGGGCCCCCCCGACGGTGGGCAACCCGATTCGGGCAAAGACGACGACAAGAAAGACGACAAGAAAGACGACAAAAAGGACCAGGGCGACAAGGACGCGGGTCCCGATGGCGGCAAGCAAGACCAGCCGCAGCAGCCTGACGGCGGACCGCCCGACGGCGGCAAGGAGCCGCAGCCGGAGCCCCAACCTCAGCAGGCGCAGCAGCCGCAGCAGCCACCCAAGAATCAAGACGAGCGCATGCTCGATATGCTCGAGCGCGCCCCGAGCGTGCAGCAGCAAGACGCGAAGAATCGCGCGCTCACCGGACGGGCTCACACGGAGGACAAGTGACGCGTGCGCCCGCCTTCGCAGCGGGCGCGGTCGCGTTGTGCGCGCTGGCGGCCACGCCACCGGCCCAGGCCGCCGTCTCGCTGAGCACCGAGGTGAGCCCGCGTAAGGTCGAAGCCGGCGATCGCTTCATCGTACGGCTGCGCGCAACGAGCGACGGCAACGAGCAAGTCACCAGCCCCGAGCTGAAGCTCCCGCCCGGCGTCACCGGCAGCGGGCCGAACGTCAGCTCGCAGTCGCAGATCAGCATCGTCAACGGGCAGATGACCCAATCGATCGGGATCTCGGCCACGTGGGTGCTGGTGGCCAAGGCGCCCGGCACCTACAAGCTGGGCCCCGCCAGCGTCGTCACGCCCGACGGCCGCAAGAGCGATCGCGCGGTCACGATCGAGGTGGTGCCCCCGGGCTCGATGCCGACGCCACCGCTGGCGGGTCAGCCGTTGGACCCGTTCAACATGATGCGCGGCATGCCTGGATTTCCGGGGTTTCCGGGGTTTCCGGGGTTCGACGACGAGCCGCAACAAGCTCCTCAGCTGCCTCAGCTGCCGGAAGAGTACCGCGTCGAGCAGCCGCCGGATGCGGCGGCGTTCGTGCGTATGCGTGCGGTACCCAAGCGCGTGGTGGTCGGTGAGCAAGTCACCCTTTCGGGTTATGCATACGGCGGCAGGGGCGAGTTTCGACTCGGCAGCGTGAGCGAGCCGAGCCGCGACGACTTCTTGGCTTTCAACCTGATGGACGACGGGCAGCCGCCGACGGGCTATCAATTCGAGCTCAACGGCCAGCGTTGGATCACGGCCAAGGTCAGCGAATTTGCGCTGTTCCCGCTCAAGAGCGGCAAGCTCAAGGCCGGCGTGATGAGCGTGGGCTTCGCGGGGCGCGGCTACTCCAAAGATCCGCAGGGCCTACTGCGCACCTCGGCGCCCGTCGATATCGAGGTCGTCGAGCCGCCGCTCGACGGGCGCCCGCCCGGCTACAAGCTCGGCGACGTGGGGCGCTACACGCTGAGCGCGACGGTCGAGCCACGCGAGGTGCCGGCGGGGGGCAGCATCTCGGTGGTGGCAAAGCTCGAAGGCACCGGCAACGTGCCGTTTTCGCTATTGGTGCCGGAGCGCGACGGCGTGCACTTTCTGGAGCCGCAGCTCGTCGAGCAGGTGGGCCCCAAACGCGGCGTCGTGCAGGGTTTCCGCACCTTCACGTACGTCGTGGAGCTGTCGCAACCTGGCGAGCAAGAGCTCGGTGAAATCACCCTTCCCTATTACGATCCCAAAACACGCAGCTACGGCGTGGCGCGGGCGGCGCTGGGCAAGGTCAACGTCACCGGCAACGCCAAGCCCCAAGCGGCCGGTAGCGCACCTGGCACGACGGCGGACGCCGGCGCCTCGCACCTCAAAGGCTTGATCAGCGTGCCCAGCGCGCTCGGCAACACCGCGCCCGGTGCCAGGAGCTACTGGCCCAGCCGCGTCGGCTATTGGCTCTTGCTGTTCGGAATGCCGGTGCTGGCCGTGTTGGGCTTCGCCCTCACCGACTTGGCCAAGCTGCTGGCCAAGCGTGCCCACGAAAAGCGCGGCTCGCTTGCCACCAGCCTCGATGAAGCCAAGCGCCAGCTCGCGAGCGCGACGGGCGTAGGCAGCAGCGCACAAGCGGCCAGCGCGGCCGAGCGCGCGCTGTTCGTCGCCATCGAGCTGGGTACCGGGCTGAAGGGTCGCGGTGTGCTCAAGGCGAAGCTCGCCGACACCTTGCAGGAAGCCGGCGCTCCGCAAGAGCTGGCGACCAGCACTGCCGAGCTGCTGGGACGCTGCGACGAGCTGCGCTTCGCCGGCGAGGCCGTAGACCTGGCAAGCTTCGCCGCCGACGTGAACGCCGCCTGCCAAAAGCTCGCCCAGCTCAAGCCGCGCGCGGCAGGAGCTGGCACGTGACAACGCGCTGGTGCCTGCCCGCGCTCGCGTTGGCGGCGCTCGTGGTGATCGCCCCGGCGCACGCCGAAACTCCCGAGCAAACGTACAAGGCCGCTCGCGCTGCGCTCGCCAAAGGCGCCGACAACGAGGCCATCGATCGCTTGGAGCTGCTCGCCGATCAGGGCGTGGTCAGCCAAAACGCGAGCCTGGCGCGCGCTGCCGCCTACCTTTCGCGCGCCGACGGCAAGAATGCGCAACCCGGGGACCTGGGGCGCGCCGCCGCCGCGCTGAGTGAAGTCTTACAGCTCAATCCCGACAACGAGCCCGCGGCGCACGCCCTCGAAGCCGTGCAAGCCGAGATCGCACGCCGTAAGTCGAAGGCTCAAGAGAGCGTCGTGGTGCGGCCTCGCCTCGGCCGCGCCATCGCGGCGCTCCTACCCGAGCAGGCTTGGGCGGCGCTGGCGGCGCTCTGCTCCCTGGCGATCGCGGCGGGCGTCGTGCTGCGGCGCACCGCGCAGCGCGCGCTGCTGCGCCTGAGCGGCACCGTGGCCATCGGCGTCGGTGTGCCGCTGACGCTGGGCTTTGGGGCTGGCGCCTACGCAGCCGAGCAGTTTCGGATCACGTCTCAGCCCGCCGTCGTCGTCGTGCCGGAAGCTCGGCTCACCAACGAAAACGGCCGCCCCCTGCCCTACAAGCGCGGCGCCGACACCACCACCGTGCCCGAAGGCGCCACTGTCTACGTGCTCGAGCGCCGCGAAGGGCGCTGCCTCGTCGAGTGGGGCTCGACGGACGGTTGGCTCAGCCTGAGTGATCTGCGCCTCCTGGCGAGCCGCTGAGGCGCAGAGCAGCGACGTCTACGCCAGCAGCTCGGTTTTGGCCACCGGGTAGCCGTCCGGGCGGCGGACGGCGTAGGAGAGGGCCAGCACCTCGACCAAGACGGTGCGATAGACGACATGCACGTCGTCGACGTCGATGTCTTCGGCGTGAGCGTCGAGCGTGGCGTCGATGTGCTCGTGCACGAACGCGAGCACGTGTGGCTGCTCCATCGCGATGACGTCGTCGCTGTCGAGCGACTCGGCCGGGTCGGCGCGGCGCAGCTCTTCGTCCAGCGTGAGCAGCTCTTCCGTGGCCGCCAGCTGCTCTTCCGTCACCTCGTCCAAATGGGTGCCGTGGGCCTTTTCGAAGGCGAGCCAGAGCGTGAGCGCCAAAAAGTAACCGAGGGCGAGCGCCGTTTCGTCCAAGGGGCGCCCCAGCGCCTCTGCCACGTGGCTGGCCAGCGCCGGTTGCGCGCGCTCGAAGCGCTCGAATGCTTCGTCGAGCTGGCTGCGCGCTTCTTCGTCGTCGTCGGCCAAGCCCTCACGCACCGTTTCGAGTGCGTGCTGTGGGACCGCGGCGTACGAAGGGACGGGGCGGATGGCGGAGCGTCGAACCCACACGATGCTTTCAAGGTCTAGCACGCAAAATCGAGCGTGGAAACTGAGCGATCTGCGTGTAAGTGTGAGGCCGCCAAATGGCAAAGAAGGGCCTGATTTCGCTCCCGATTTCCTTTGGGCGTGCACAGCGCATTGCGCTAGTCTGTTTACCCGTCGTTTTCGTGGTCGCTTTCGCGCTCGCTTTCGCGCGATTCGCCGGCAGTCAGCGGGTGCTTTCTGGAGTCAGCGTGGCTGGCGTGCAGCTGGGCGGCAATTCGCGTGACGAGGCCGAGCACAAGCTGCGCGAGCTCGCCCAGCGGCTGGCCACGCAAAAGCTCCGGTTGGAGCTCGCCGGCAAGCAGGCGGTAGCGACCGCCGCAGAGCTCGGGCTCGAGCTCGATGTGGCGGCGTCGACGGCGCGCGCGCTCGCTACGGCGCGCAGCGGCGGCGTCACCGGTAACGCAGTTGCGTATTTGCGGGCGCCGTTCGGCAGCACTTCGTTGCCCGGTGTCGTACGAGTCGACTCCACGCGCTTCGCGCGAGCGCTGGCGCAGCTCGAGCCCCAGCTGATCGACGACCCACCGTTCGTCGGTGGCCTGGTGGTCGAGGGGGGCGTGCCGCGCCTGGCTGCAGCGCGGCCAGGCCGAAAAATCGCGGTAACGGAGGCCCGGGCCGCCTGTCAAGACGCGCTCGCGTTGGGCGGGGTCGGTACGCCGCTGCGGCTGCTCGCCAAGCAGGAGTCACCCCACCTGTCTCCTGCCAGCTTGGAGCGGGCGCTCGAACAAGCGAAGCAACTGCTGCGCGCACCCATCACGTTGGAAGCCGAGCAGCGTCGTTTGCAGATCGAGCCGGCAGAGCTGGGAGGGCTATTGGCGACGTCAGCCCAGGGTGAAGAGCTAACGTTGTCGATCGATCCCGCAAAAGTCGACGCCTGGCTCGCTCCTCGCCGCGCGAATCTGGAAGCTCCAGCACGCGACGCCAGTTTCGAGGTCTCGGCGAACGACGAGGTTCGCGTTACACCGAGCGAGGCCGGTATCCAGCTGCGCGCGGCGGATATCGCGCGAGCGCTGCTCGAGGCAGGACGGGACAGTCACCATGGCAGCTTGCCGCTGTCGCACGAGCCGCAGCCGAAGCGAACGAGCGAGCAGGCGCGACAGCTGGGCATCACCAAGCTGGTGAGCTCGTTCACCACGCGCCACGATTGCTGCCAGCCGCGCGTCGACAACATCCACCGCATCGCGACCCTGCTCGATGGGCTGGTGGTGCCGCCAGGGGAGACGGTGTCGATCAACGCGGTCGTGGGGCCGCGCACGCAGAAAAATGGCTTCGTTCTCGCTCCCAGTATCGAAGATGGCGAGATGGTGGACAGCGTGGGCGGTGGCGTGAGCCAGTTCGCGACGACGATCTTCAACGCGCTGTTCCACGGTGGCTACGACATCATCGAACGCCAACCGCACAGCTATTGGTTCACGCGCTACCCCATGGGGCACGACGCGACGCTCGGCTATCCGCACCCGGACATCGTCTTCAAAAACGATACCGCCGCCGGCCTCTTGATCAAGACGAGCTTCAGCAAGACGACGATCACGGTCAAGCTCTACGGAGACAACGGTGGTCGTCGGGTGAGCTCGAGCGTGTCCGAGCGGCGCGATATCGTCCAGCCAGTAGTAGAGCTACTACCGAACCGCGCCGTCGCTCCGGACGAAGAGAAGGTCAAAGAGGGCGGCATGATTGGTTGGAGCGTGATCGCTTCGCGCACGGTGACCTTCTCGGACGGCACCAAGAAGGAAGAGAAGCGCAAGGTTACGTACAAGCCCAAGCCTCGCCGCGTCGAGGTACACCCGTGCCGCATCCCCAAGGGGGAGCCCGGTGCCACCGGCGAAAAGTGCCCGGAGATCGAGCCCGAGCCGGAAACGGACGCTACGCCCGAGGCCGCAGCGTCTCCCCCCTAGCGGGCTGAAACGGCGCTAGATGGCCGGGTGGCGGCCCGGCGCGACGATACCTACGGGTGAGTGATCGAACCGCCGACGCGAGCGCGAAAGATCCGTCCCTCGCCCTGGAGCGTGAGCGAGCCTGCGTCAGCGCTCACGAAGGCGGAGCGGCCGCGCGTGAGCTGAAGCGGCGCCGAGCTCGGGCTAACCAGCTTGCAGTCGCCCGCCGTGACCAGCCAGATCTCCGGCCCGCTGATGGCGAGCGTGAGCGGCGCGCCAGCGAGGTCGAAATACGACAGCCGAAATTCCCGAGCCTCCGTAGCGTAAACGTGCTCGGCGCCCTGCTGACGCGGCCGCACGACTTCGCTCGCTTGCGGACGAAAATCCAAGATGCTCAAGAGCTCCGGCACATTGACGTGCTTGGGCGTGAGGCCGCCGCGCAGCACGTTGTCCGAGCTCGCCATCAGCTCCACGCCGGTGCCACCCAGGTAAGCGTGAAGGTTGCCGGCCGGCAGGTAGATGGCTTCGTCCGGCTGCAGCCGCACCAAATTGAGCAGCAGGCTCAGCACCAGGCCGATGTCTCCGGGATAGAGCTCGGCGATGCGCACGCCCCAAGCGAGCTCGTCATTGAAACGAGCGCTCTTGCCGATGCGAGCCCGTAGCGCCTCGGCGGTGGCGAGCGCCAAGCGCCGCTGCTCGGTCGGCGGCGCCTGCATGAGCCCCGAAAATACGGCCATGATTCCGGCCTCGTTCGGCAGCGCGGCAAGCTTGGCCAGGATTGGCTCCAGCCCGGCGACACCCAGCTCGGAGAGCAGCTCGATCGTGCCTGCAACCTCACGAAAACCGCGCAGCGCCCAGAACTCGCTCAGCGCGCAGAGCAGCTCGGGCTTGTGGTTGCGATCTTTGTAGTTGCGGTGTGGCGCGGTGAGCGGAATCTGCGCCGCTTCGTCCGCCGCGAAGCCACGCGCGGCTTGCTCGAGCGACGGATGGGCCTGGAGCGAAAGCGGCTCGGCCGCGGCGAGCACCTTGAGCAAGAACGGCAGCTTGGCACCGTAGCCGGCCGCCACGGCAGGCCCGAGCAACGCCGCAGGCGATGTTTCGATGGCTTCGAGTAGGCTCTGACCCGTGGACGCCAACCGCGACGGCGCCACGACGTGCGCGCCCATCCACAGCTCTGCCTCGGGCCGCGCCGAAGGACCAACGTCACCGCGGAGCTCCGCCAAGGCCCGGCGCGAGCCCCAGGCGTAAGGCTGAATGGTGTTGTGGAGCTCCTCTATCACTCGGTACCGTTCGGCTGCGCCTTGGGAAAGAGCAGCACATAGGCGTGGGGCGCCCAGCTGTACAGATAGGCCTCGCTCCCGGCCTTTTCCAGCGAATAGTGGTCGTACCAGGGTAGGGCGCGCCAGGTTTCGGTCTCCTTGATTTGCTCGGGGACGACCAGATCCAGCTCCACGTAGTGATCGCCGGTGGCGCTTTTCAGCTCCGGGCCGAACGAGAACTCGGCACGGCCTTCGCGCGGTGCCAGGTCGTTGTGCAGGGCGCCGCCGTAAGCGACCACGAGGCGCTCGGGTGAGCGCTGAGCCAAGAGCGTCTCCACGTCGTGCTGGGTGACGCTCTTGATCATCTTGAGCATCTCTTCGATATCGGCGGCGCCAGCGCCGGAGATCTTTTGGTACTGCTCGCAGCTGGGCACGAGCGCGTGCGGCATGATGCCGAGCGCTTTCGCGCGATGCCCCAGCTCCATGAATTCGTTTTGATTGGTGGCGGCCTGCGGTGCCGTAACTGCCTTTTGTTGGGTGGCCACCTTCTGCTCGACCTTGCCGCAGCTGCCGTTCGCTACCCACAGCTCGATCACCAGATCCGAAGCGCGTGGTGCCAGGCGCGGCAGCAGCTGGTCCATGAAGCGCTTGGTCGACGACGCGCCGCCAGGACCGTCGCTTTGCGCGTGCGCCTCGCCGACCGCGAGCACGCGCGGCTGCTCGCCCAGCACGTAATCGAAAGCAGCCTCGCTGCTGGCGAAGGCCTTGCATTGCAGGTCTCCGCAATCGCGATAGGCCCGCACGGGGGCGGCTGACGAGGAGCTCGAAGGCGACGTCGCGGGGCTTACCGCGGAGGCGACGGCCGCCGACCCGGGACCCGCGGGCGGTGGCTCCGCGGCGAGGGCTGGACCTGGAGCGGGCGAAGCGCTTGCACAACCGGAGAGAGCCAGCGCGACCCAGACGGAAAAGCGCATGCGCGTTTCATACTACACGCAAAGCCGGCCCAGGCTTGGCTGACGTCCGCGCGGGGGCTCAGGGCAAATAGCGTTCACCGGCCGAGGTCAGGCCGGCGGCGGTGCCCGTGCGACCGCCCCACATCACGAGCTCCGTGCCGGTCCAGACCGCCGCGCCATAAATATGAGAAGCCCCGGAGGGCCAAGCGCTGATGCTCGTCCAACCGTTGGTGGTCGAGTTGTACATGCCGCCATCGGTCGCGAACGAGTTGCCGCTGCCTCCCACGAACAAGGCGAGGTGCGGCTTGATGCGGAAGCTCCAGCCCGTGTAGCGATTGGGTGCCCAGCGCGCGCTTGGCTCGCCGCTGGTCCCCATGTTGGTCCACTTGTCACCCACCGGCTCATAGAGCTTGCCGTCCGACTTGAAGCCGTTGCCGTTTCCACTCCAGGCGAGCAAGTAGGCGCCATCCCAGGTGCCGAAAGCCCCGGCGCGCGCCGAGGGACCGTCGTTGACGCGGGTCCAACTGTTGGATGCCAGATCGTAGCTGTAGGTGCTTTGACTGTTGTTCGCCCCGATCGCACCTCCGTAGACGAGCAGCTCGGTGCCGCTCCAGCCGGCGGTCGGATTCAGGCGTGCGCTGGGCTGCCCGAAGGAGCTGGCAGCGCTCCACTTATCGTTGACCGGATCGTACAAGTAAGCGCCCGCCACGGGGTTGATGCTCTTGTCGGAGCCAGCGAAGAACAACACGCGCGAGCCGGTCCAGAAGCCGTAGGCCGCGCGGCGCCCGCTCGGAGCACCGAGGGTCGTCATCGCGCTCCAGCTGTTCGTCGCGGGATCGAAACGACTGCCGGTGTTGTAGTCGACGGTGTTCGCAGCGTCGCCGCCACCCCAAACGACCATCACGCTACCGGTCCATACGGCCGTCGCCAGTACCCGCGCGCTCGGCGGCGAACCAGTGCTGGGTAGGGCGCTCCAGGTATCGCTGGCCGGATCGTACAGCGCTCCGTCAGCAAGGTTTTTCGCGCTCGAGTCCGCGCCGCCCCAGATGAAGACCTTGTCACCGAGCGCGGCATAGGCGGCCTTTTCTCTCGCAACGAAGCCGGCCAGCGGTGGCGCCGTAGAGACCCAGCGCGGCGTACACGCCGAGCTCGCGCACGAGCGGCCCTTGCCGCAAGAGTTGCCGCAGCCGCCGCAGTTGCTGGCGTCGTTCGTCGGGTTGACGCACTTCGTGCTGCAGGCGATTTGAGGCAGCGAGCAGGTCAGGTTCACGCACTTGTTGCCGGTGCAAACCTTGCCGAGCGCGCAGTCGCCATCGCTGCAGCATTCGAAGCAGCCGGTACCCGCGCAGCAGCTGCCGCCGCCTGCGCATTCGGCGGAAGACACGCAAACCCCCGCATTGCATAGGTCGGCCGTGCACGAGTCACCATCGGTACATTGCGAGTCGCTACAGCACTGCTGGCAAGCGGCACCACAATCGTTGGGCGTGGCGGGCGAACAACCACAACTACCAGACTGACACTCCGCTCCAGCCTTGCAGACCCCGTTGCAGCTGCCGCAGTGTTGACTGTCGGTTCGCGTATCGACCTCGCAGTCGTTGGGGTTCTGGTCGCAATCCGCGAAGCCGGCGGCACAGGTGGGCTTACCGCCTACGCAGACCTGGTTCGTGCCGACCACCTTACCGCAACCACCGCAGTTCTCCGGATTCACCTGCGTATCGACGCAAGACGAGCCGCACGCCGTCAGGCCGTTGCAGCCCAAGTTGCAGCTCGTGCCGTCGCAAGCCGGGAGGTCGAGCGGACAGCTCACGTCGCAGCTACCGCAATGCTGGGGATCGCTCGTCGGCGTTTCGCAACCGGGCACGTCCGGGTCGCAGTTCAAATAGCCGCTGGCACAACCGCACTGACCGGCGGCCAGGCAAGTACCGTGCTGGCCACAGTCGAGCGAGCACGAGCCGCAGGAGCTGGCGGCCGTCACCGAGGCCTCGCACCCGTCCGAGCCGAGGCCATTGCAATCCAAGAAGCCTACGGCGCAGCCACACTTGCCGTCCGCGCACGCCTCGTTGGTGCCGCACGCCTTGCCGCACGCGCCGCAGCTCGCCTTGTCCGAGGAAATATCGGTCTCACAGCCGTTGTCTTTGACGCCGTCGCAGTCGGCTGTGCCGGCGGGGCAAACGCAGTAACCCTCGACGCACTCGAGCTGGAAACCGCACTGGATGCCGCAGTTGCCGCAGTTCTTCGGGTCGATCGCCGGATTGACCTCGCAGCCGTCCACGACGTTCCTGTTACAATCGATGAAGCCCTGCGCGCAGGTGTTGGTGCACGACGAGCCGTCACAGGTCGTTCCAGGGCAACCGTGACCGCAGATGCGGCAGTTGGCGGCGTCGAAACGCGTGTCGACGCAACCGTCGTCGCAACACGTCTCGGTAGGCTTACAGCTGTCGCCGCCGCAAGTCGGGGCCGCTCCGGCGGCGCCGGACTCGCCCCCGGCGCCAGCCACGATAGCGAGGGTGCCGCCGCTGCCCGAGCCAGAAACGCTCTCGGCGCCGCCCGTGGTGAGCCCGGAAGCTCCCCCTTCCGAGCTGCCTGCGTCGGGTCCGCTATCGCTGGCCCCGACGTTGGAATTCTTGCCTCCGCGGCCGCTGCCAGCGTCGATGCCGCCAGTCCCGCCGCTATCGGCGGGCAGCGTCACGAAGTTGTCATCGAGCAACGCCGGGCAGCCCGTCAGGCCGAAGCCCGAGAGCAGCAGCAATAGCCCACGCAGTTGACGGCCGAGCCCGTTCAAAAGGTCCCCCGCACACCGGCGTGGCCGGGCCCCAGAAAGATGGCCGTCGACGAAGCGTGCTCATGGCGGGGAGCCAGCACCAGCAGCGTCACGCCGGCAGCCAGACCGACAGCGCCAACGATGTAGGCGGCGGTGGAAATCGTGCGCAAGGTACGAAAGCTAGCGAGCTCGTCGGCGCCGCTGCTGCCCTCGACGCAAGTGTGATTGGGGCACTTGGTCTTGGCTTCCGAGTAGTGGGACTGAGCCATCGAGCCCGTCAGCACACCGCTGGCGATGCCGGCGATACCGAGAGCGCCCGCGGCGTAAGCTACCGGCGCTTGCCAAGAGCCGTGCGCGGCGCGCTGCGGCGGGGCTGCCGCTGGGCGCATTGGCGGGGCCTCTTTCACGTGCGGAGCTTGGGCGACGGGCAACGCGATCGTGAGCTCGAAACGCTGCTTCACGCCTTCGGCGATCGTGAAGGAAACCCTCGTCTCTTCCCCGCCCGGCGCGGACGCCGTCACCACGTGTGAGCCGGGATTGATCGGCATGTCGACCCCCACGAGCTCGGGCTCGAGAAGCTCGCCATCGGCCTTGACGCTCACGTTTGGTTGCTTTGCGCCGGGACCAACCAGCACGAGGGTCACCTTCGGGATGCGACCTTCGAGCGCCGCTTCCTCGCCCTCGGCTTCTTGCACGGCTTTTCGGAAGGCTTCGGGCGAATCATTGGTCAGTTTGGTGCGCACCGCCCTCAGGTAGGTTTCCTGCGCCTGAACCAAACGACCGAGCTTGACCAGGGCTCGCGCCTCGTACAGGGCGATCGATGGCGCGGGGACCAGGCCGTACGCGCGGTGGAACAGGTCGTAGGCGCGCTCGTACTCGCCCTGGAGGTAGACGTCACGTCCCTGCTCGGCAAGGCTACGCGCCGCGTTTCTGGTCTTGTCGTCCACCTGCGGCTCTGCCGCCGCCGCGTGCATCGAGCCCACCGCAACCACGGTCGCGAACAGCCAGGAGAACACTCGTCGTCTCAAAATCCGAACTCCGTGTGCCGGCGCGTGCCACCCGTCGCCCGTCGCTGCGAGCCGCTGGTCGGGCGCGGCGCGGGTTGGGATCTCGATTTGGGTGCGGCGGCCGTCGGGGCGCTGGAGGCGATCGGATGGGTCGAAAGCGGTGGACGCTCGACCTCGGCTGCGGGCGCGTCGACGCTCGGTGCTGGCGCGGGCCGAAGGGCGCTCGCCGCCTGGGGAGAGGCCGCTGGGGTCACCTGGTGCGGTACGGTCACTCCCGAGCTCACTTCAGCCCCCACCGCTCGGGCTCCTCCCGGCGAGCGGTAACGGTACGCCACCACTCCAATCACGCCCGCGAGCACGGCACCGGCCAGCAGTACGGCGGGCAGGACCGAGCGCTTACGGCGAGGCCTGAGCTGGGTCTGGGCGAGCGAGTCTGCGTGAGGCTGCCCGGGCGCTAGGCCGGGCTCCTCGGCGGCTTCGGGGCGCACCGGCGGGGGAAAGGTGTCCGGCTCGGGTGCCTGCGAGGTGACCAGCACGCGAACGCCGGTGATGGCCCCGTCGAGCCAGCCGTGGCGCAGCGAGCGCGAGGCTGCATCCACACGCACGCCCTGCTCGAACAGCCACAACGCAAGGGCTTCGCCGAGCTCCCACATGCTGGCCCAGCGCTCCTCGCGATCTTTCTTGAGGCAGCGCGCGATGACGAGCCATAGCTGCGCGTCGCCCACCCCTTGCTCGGTAATCGGTCGCGGCTCGTCTCGCAGGATGCTGCGAATGAGCGCGTTGTAGTTGTTGGCGGCGAAGGGCGGCGTGCCCGTGACCAGCTCGTAGAGCACCACGCCGACCGCCCAGATGTCACACCGAAAGTCGATGTCATCGAGCCCCTCGGCCTGCTCGGGCGAAAGGTAGTAGGGGCTGCCCATGATCGCTCCCACCTGGGTGAGGCGCGACGGCGTACGCTCGTTCGAGAGCTTGGCGATACCAAAGTCGAGCACCTTGGGCTGCACGCGTTGTTGCCCATCTTTGGCGATGAAGATGTTCTCCGGCTTGACGTCGCGATGCACGATGCCTTTTTCGTGGGCGGTGCCGAGCCCGTCGATGATTGGCAACAACAGCGCCACCGCTTCGGCAACGGGCAGACGCTGCTCCCGCTTCAACCGGAGGTGCAACTCCTCACCTTCGAGCAACTCCATCGCCAGAAACGGCTCACCTTGATCGCTGGTACCGAAGTCCAGCACCCGCACCAGGGCGGGGTGCCCGAGCTGGGCGGCCGTGCGCGCCTCCCGCGCCATGCGCTCGACCGCCTCGGTGCCAGCCAGCTCTCGCTTGAGCATCTTGAGGGCAACGTCCACGTCGAGCGCGGTGCTCCGCGCTACCCAGACCACGCCCATGCCGCCCTCGCCCAATTGGCGACGCAGCTCATAACGCCCGGCGACGAGCTCACCGCTGTGGTGCGCATGCGAGGCGGAGCTGGCCGAGTCGGAAGCCATGGGCGTGATCGGCGCGCGAGCGCCAGAGAGAGGAAGCAACTCTCCAACGTATCACGCCGTTCAGGAGCGTCGCGTGGGGAGCTTCATGACCACTCCACCTACCTCGGGGGTGGAGGTAGGGATAGGTCGACGGCTCGCGCGCTTTCGAGGCGGCGGCGGGGGGCGCCCCGGCCGTCCTGCGGGGTGTGGCTGGCCCCAGTCCGAAGGCCAGTGCGCGGTGGGCGGCGGCGACGCTGGCCGCGCCAGGAAGTAGCCCTGTCCGTAGTGCACGCCGAGGTCGCGCAGCGCACGCAGCTCGTCGGCCTGCTCGATGCCTTCTGCCACAACGCGGGCCCCAAGCTCGGTGCAAAGGTTCACCATGTGGCGAATCACCGCCCGCTGCCGGGAGTGACGATGGATGTCTCGGGTCAGCGCGAGGTCGAGCTTCACGATGGCCGGCTCCAGCTCCACGAGCCGGTGTAGGTTGGAATAGCCGGCTCCGAAGTCGTCCACCACCAGCAAGGCGCCCGTGCGTCGACAAAGCTCGTTCAGCACGTCGCGACACAGCTCGAAATGAGTGAAGGCGGCGGTCTCCGTTATCTCCAAAAACACGGGGCGGCCGTGAAAGCACAACGGGTCGTCCGGGCGCACCAGCCAGCGCGAGCTGAGCTCATCGGGGTGGAGATTCACGAACAGCGGGACTTCGCCGCAGGTGCTGAACGCGACCTCACGAATGAGGCGGCCCAAGCGCCCGCAGGCGTTCTCGGCGACGGCTCGTTCGAAGAGCACTCCAGGATTGGGATATTCAGGGCGCCGGCAACGAGCGAGCGCTTCGTGAGCAAACACGAGCCCCGTCGCCATCTCGACGATGGGTTGAAAGACGACGCCCAAATCAGAAACGGTGAGGGTTCGGACCCCGCCGACTTGGTCGGTCTGTTCGACGCCCGAGAATGTCCAGCTCAGCTTATCCATCGGGTCTCGTCACTCCGCGGCGGGAGCCTGAGCGGGGTCGGCGACGATGACGCGGTTGCGGCCGCTGCGCTTGGCTTCGTAGAGAGCGGCGTCGGCGCGCTGGAAGAGGTCGTCGCGGATGCCGCCACAACCAGGGCCGCACACCGACGCGCCGCCGAAGCTGGCGGTCACCTTGAGCGGACCGTGCTCGGTGTCGACCACGGTGGCCTCGAGCGCCTTGCGGATGCGCTCGGCGGCAATGCGGGCGCCGATCATGTTGCTGCCCGGCAAGACGAGCACGAACTCTTCGCCGCCGTAGCGTCCGGCCAGATCGCCGGCGCGCAGGTGGCGCGAGAGGGCTTTGGCCACCGCCTGCAGGACCACGTCACCCGTCGCGTGTCCGTAGGTGTCGTTGAAGTTCTTGAAGTGGTCCACGTCCACGACCACCAGGGAGAGCCAGGTTTTGTCGCGATCAGCGCGCGCGAGATCGCGAGCCAGCTGTGTCTCGAGCGAGCGCTTGTTGGGCAAACCCGTGAGCGCATCGGTGCTGGCCAGGCGCATCAGCTCCTTGTTGGCTTCTTCGAGCTTACGCGACAGATCTTCTTTTTCGGCTAGCAGCCGCTCGAGCCGGCGCACCATGCTGTCGTAGCTCTGATTCATTTCGATCAGGCTACGACTCACGTCGAGTAGCAGCTGGTCGACGCCTTTTTGGGCGCCCACGTCGCGTTCGAATGCAGCGGCGCCGTCACTCACCAGGGCCGGCACCTTCTCCAAAACCTCCGCCACGCCGCGATCGCCGATACCGATCGACACCAGCGCGCGCGCGGCTTCGGCCTGAGCTGCCGGAACATCGCCGCCCTCCCAAACGGCCGCCACACGCTCGGCCACCCAGGCGACCTTGGCCAGCGGCGCTTCGGGCATGATCGGGTCGTGGTGCAGCGCCACCGCTTCGATCAGCTCCGTCGGCAGCATGAAGGCTTTGGCCAGCTCGGCGCCACGCACCGCGTGGTCGGTGCCGGACTCGGCGCGCTCGAAGATCACCCGATCGATCGCCGGCAAGCGCGCGACTCGCCCCGCGGCGCTCAGATCGTCGCGGGCGCGCGCCAGCAGCCCGACTTCCAAGAACAGGCCGGCGGTGAAGAATTCGTCGACCTCTTTGTGCCCGAGCTTCTTCGCGATCATTTGCGCCGCGACCGCTCGGCGCAGCGAATTGCCGAGCAACGTCTGGCCGTCGGCTCCAGCCGGAACCATGTCGGAGACCGCCAAGGACAGCCCCAAGGTGCGCAAACCTCGTACCCCGATGAAGGCCGTCGCTTGCCGAACGTCCGTTACCTTGCGGCCAAAGCCAAAGGCCGCGCTATTCACCATGGAAATGATGCGCAGCGCGAACCCCGGGTCGCTCTCCGCAAGCTTCGCCAAGTCCGTCGGCGATACGTCGGGCTTGAGCGCTTCGCGGACGATCTGTAGCGCCACTACGGAGAGCGGCGACTTTCCAGGCACTTGAGCGCGTGGGGCGGCAGCGGCGGTCATCGGCAGGGGCGGGCAGCTCCCCTAACCCCTACGAACGGCGCGCCTCGCCCAAAGCTAAGCGAATCGATGCGACAAAAATGCGCCACGCCCCCGGGCACCGGCGGGCGCGGCGTCGAAACTGAGAGCTACTCGCCTTCTTTTTTGGCCTGGGCCGTCTTGAGCCGCTCGCCGATGACGCGACGCAAAGCGACCAGGTCGTAACGGTCAGGCCGGTCGTCTCCGCGGTTGGCGATGTCCTGAGCGATGCCGTCGACGATGCCACGAGGCTTTTCCGGGATCTTCAGCGCCTCACCCAAACGGACGAGGGCGTCGCTTTCGGCGGCCGTGACCACGCCGTCGAGACGGGTGAGCCAACACGCGACGGCGTACACGAACAGCCGATCTTCCTTCGAGAGGTTTTTGCGATCGATGACACCGAGGTCGATGCGCTCTTTGGTGGCCGCCTCAATCTCGGCGATCTCGGTGATGTCGAGGCCCTCTTCCAGCGCGGTGCGCACGATGGCGTCCGCCTCTTCTTGGTCGAGGTTGCCGTCGGCCCAACCGACCGCTGCCAGGGCAATGTAGACATCGCGGCCAAGCCGCGGTTTTTCCTCCGCCATTTCGCGTGCTCCTTTGACCTTCCTTCATACCACAACCGCTCGCCCCGAGACGCGCCGCCTGCCCGTCGCCCCACCGTCGCCCTAGAAGACGCCTCGCGGGCGCGATGCTATGGGGGCTCCGTGCCAAGCGTGTCTGTCCTGTATTTTGCAGCGCTCCGGGACCTCGCGGGCGTTGCCGAAGAACAAGTACCGCTCGAGGCGCCGGGGGGAGAGGTGAGCGCGCTCTTGCGAGTGCTCCAGACCCGCCACGCGGCGCTCGCCGGTCGCCTCGAGAGCGTGCGCGTGGCCGTGAACGAAGAGTTCGTGGAGGCATCGACGCGGTTGCACGGCGGCGAGGTCGTGGCGCTCATTCCTCCGGTGTCGGGCGGCTGATGGCGACCTTTCACATCGGCGCCGACGAAAACGGTCTCGGCTCCCGCCTGGGGCCAATGGTGGTCACCGCCGTGCTCGCGGAAACGGACGAGCCCGGAGAGCGCTTCCTCTCGCGCAAGCTGCCGAAGCGCATGCGCGAAGACCTCGACGACTCCAAGCGGCTGATGACTCACACCGACGTGGGCATCGGCGAGGCATGGGCCCGAGCGCTCACCGGCGACAGCGCAGCCTCACCCGCCGAGCTGTTCGAGCTGCTCTCGCTCGAGGGCTCGGCACGCCTGCGCGAGCCATGCCCCAAGACCGCGCACGCGCAGTGCTGGACTCCGGAGGCCGAAGCCTTCGTGGCATCCCCAGAACAGCTCGCGCGCTCGAAGAAGCACGTGCAGACGTTCGCCGAGCGCGGCGTGCGCCTGTTGGAGGTGCGCACCAGCGTCGTCTGCACGCAAAAGCTGAACGATAACCGCCGCCGCGGCATCAATCGCTTCGTGAGTGATTTGCATTCGATGGAGAGCTTGATCCTCCGGCTGCAAAAACGCGCCGGGGCGCCCGTGCACGCGGTTTGCGGCAAAGTCGGCGGCATCGGCGAGTACGGCAAGTTTTTCGGACCGCTCGCAGGCTGGCTGCACGCGACCATCGTCGAGGGGCAGGCAGAGAGCGCTTACCAGTTTCCGACGCTCGGGCGGATCCGTTTCGTGCGAGATGCAGACGCCCACGCGCCGCTGGTCATGCTGGCATCGCTGGTCGGCAAGTACGTGCGCGAGCTGTTCATGAGTCGGATCGCGGCTCACTACCCACAGGGTGACGACCCACGCCCGTCCGGCTATCACGACCCGATCACGTCGGCTTTCGTGGAGCGCACCGCGCTGGTCCGAAAGAAGCGTCGCCTGCCCGACAATTGCTTCGAGCGCGACGGCGCGGACACACCCTTGGGGGCCCAGGCGCCGTGAGCGCAACCGCCGAGCCGGACGCGCGCACCCAACGAATCCTGCACGGGCCATTGCCGCTCGAAGTCCTGCGCTTTGGCGCGCCCATCGCGCTGGGCATGGGCCTACAAACCGCCTTCAACCTGGTGGATGCGTACATCATCGCGCGCCTGCCGCGCGGAGTATCGGGTCCCTCGCTCGGCGCCATCGGTATCTGCGATCAACTGGCGGCGCTCGGCACCATCGCCAGCTACGGAGTGAGCGTCGCCGCCGCCAGCCTGGTGAGCCGCGCCTGGGGCCGGGGCGATCAGGCGGGGGCGCGCCGTATCGCCTGGCAATCCAGCTTGCTCGTGCTGGCGCTCGGCTTCGTGCTGGCGCTCGTAGGTGGCTTGGGCGCAAGCTCGCTCTTGACCACGGTGATTGGCGTCAAAGGGCAGGTCGCGGCGCGTGGCGCGGACTACCTCACGGTCGTCATGGGTGGCAGCATCACCATGTTCCTGATGCTGCACTGCGCGAGCCTGCTGCGGGCGGTCGGCAGCTCCAAGACTCCCGTCGTCCTCTTGTTGCTCGGCAATGCGCTGAACTTCGTGCTGGCGGTGCTGTTCGTGTATGGCGCGGGCCAGGCTCCCGAGCTCTTGAGTTGGGGTCCGCCCGTGGCGCGCAGCCTGGGTCTGCCACGGCTCGAGCTCTTCGGTGCCGGCGTCGCCACGCTGCTGGCTCGCGCGTTGGTGGTGTTGCCGCTGCTGTTCTTTGCTGCCCAACGGCTGGGTTTTTGGCGCCGGGCGGTGCCGCTCGTGCCAGATCGGGCGCTGCTCCGCCAGGTGCTCGGCCTGGCCTGGCCCTCGAGCGCCGAGCTGCTCGTCCGCATGTCGGCGATGTTACTGACGCACGCCTTGGTGGCGCGCGCCTTCACGACCGCAACGGACCAGAGCGCCACCACTGCGCTCGGCATCGTTTTTCGCTTCGAGACGATGGCGCTCTTCATCAGCATCGGCTGGGGCAGCGCCGTACAGACGTTCGTCGGGCAAAACTTGGGAGCCAGGAGCGTGGTGCGGGCGAAGCGCAGCGGCTACTGGGCCGCCATCTACAACTCGGCGATGATGGCGCTGCTGGCTCTGGTTTACGTCACGTACGCGGGGCGCATCGTCGGCTTCTTCGACGCGGACGTGAAGGTGCTCGGCATCGCGCAGAGTTACCTCGCTTGGGTGGCGCCCAGCTACGTGGCGCTCGGTGTCGGCATCGTGCTGGGCTCTGTCATGCAAGGCGCCGGGGCGCCGCGGCTGGCGTTGCTCATCGATGCCTGCGTGGTGCTGTTCGTGCAAGTTCCAGCCAGCGCGCTGGTGCTCAGTGCACCCACGCCCAGCTTGATTCAGGTTTGGCTGGTGGTCGGGCTCAGCTACGTAGCGCTGGCGATCGCGCTACTGGCTCGCTACCGGCACGGCAGTTTCTTACGGTCGGCGCTGGCCTGAGCCGGGTAAGCCCAGCGGCCCGAGCGAGCCCAACGAGGCAGAGAGCCCTTCTGTCAGGGCTTTGGGCAGGTGCACGTCCAGTTGCGGGAACGCCATGCTGATGCCGGCGCGCTTGAAGGCCCACCAGATGGCCTCGCGCAGCTCCGAACCGGCGACGCGATAGTTGAAAGGCTCGTGCATCCAAGCCGAGGTCTCGAACTCCACCGCCGAGGGTGAGAAGGCCAGCAGCAAGACGCGCGGCGGATAAGCCGGGTCGCGCCAGGGAATGTCGGCCGCGGTGCGCTCCAGCACTTCGCGCACGAGCTTGAGATCCGACTCGTAGGACACGCCGACCAGCACCTTCACGCGGTACAGGTTGTCTTCGAGCGTGTAGTTTTTGACGTTCGATTGCACGAGCGTCGAATTGGGAACGATGATGTCTTCGTCGTCGAGCGTGCGCACGATGGTAGCGCGGATGCTCATCTTCATCACCTTGACGATCGACGTACCGACCTCGAGCACGTCGCCCGGCTTGATGGTGCGCTCGATCAGCAAGATGATGCCGGACACGAAGTTCTGCGCGATGTTTTGCATCGCGAAGCCGAAGCCGACCGCGAACACCGCGCCCGCCGCGAACACCGCGCCCAGCTTGATCCCGGCCAGGTGCAGCGCGAGCGCGATACCGACGACGATGAAGCCGTAGTGCAGCAGGCGATCGGCCACGCCCAGGTCGCCACCGGCGGCCTCGATGCTGCCACGCCGCAGGGCGCGGCGAATGCCGGCGCGCAGCGCCCACGACAGCGCCAGCATGGCCACGAACGTGAGCGCCATGCTGCCCAGCGTGAAGAACGAGACCGAGCTATCGCCGATACGAAAAAGCTCTTCAGTCACCACCGCAGGTGCTTGCACGTCTTTTGGCGATACGAACGGGGCTGAGAGCATGCGGGAAGGTGCCCCGCGATTATGCCGGATTTCGCTGCCAGGCCAGCGAGAAACCGGAGTAAGCTCACCGATCGTGTCAAATCAAGGTGACAGCGAACGTTTCGACTTGGTCGTGATCGGCGCGGGCCCGGCCGGTGAGAAGGCGGCGGCACAGGCCGCCTACTTCAAGAAGCGGGTGGCCGTCATCGAACGCGAGCAAGAGCCGGGCGGCGCCGCCGTGCACACCGGCACCCTGCCCAGCAAAACGCTGCGCGAGACCGCGCTGTACCTCTCGGGTCACCGCGCGCGAGCGCTCTACGGTGTCGCGGTCGAGCTCGACGCGCAAGCCACCGTGCCGCGTTTGATGTCGCGCAAGAACGCCATCGCCGCCGCCGAAGCTCGTTCGTTCCGGCACAACTTCGAGCGGCACCACATCACCTACTTTCACGGCCGCGGGCAGCTGGTCGACGAGCACACGGTGATGATCACCTCGAGCACCGACACGCGTCGCATCCAGGGCGACTACATCCTCATCGCCACCGGCTCCAAGCCCCACCGCCCCGCCGACATCGACTTCGCCGACGACTTCATCCACGACAGCGACGAGGTCCTCAACATCAACACGCTGCCGACCTCGCTCACGATCTTGGGCGGCGGGGTGATCGGCTGCGAGTACGCCAGCATGTTCGCAGCGCTCGGCGTGAAGGTCACACTGGTCGACGCGCGCAGCGAAATCCTGCCATTTTTGGATCTCGAGATCGTGGCACGCCTGAAATCGGCCATGATCAGCGCCGGCATCACGCTGGTGCAAGGCCAGAAATGGGGCGCCGTCAAGCGCTGCTCGGGCGGCGTCGAAACCACCTTGGGAGACGGCTCCAAGCTCATTACGGAGCAGCTCTTGTTCGCCGCGGGTCGCACTGGTTGCACGCAAGGCCTCGGCCTAGGCAGCGTCGGCATCGAGGCCGACTCGCGCGGCTACCTGCCGGTCGACGCCCAGTTCCGCACCAAGGTGCCGCACATCCTCGGCGCCGGCGACGTGATCGGCTTCCCCGCGCTCGCTTCGGTATCGATGGAGCAAGGCCGCGTCGCCGTGTGCCATGCCTTCGGCTTCGCTTACAAAAAGGCCGTCGCCACGGCGATGCCCTACGGCATCTACACTATCCCCGAATGTAGCTCGTTCGGCGAAACCGAAGAGAGCTGCAAAGAGAAGAAGATTCCGTACGTCGCCGGTCGCGCCCTCTACGAAAACAACCCGCGCGGAAAAATCACCGGCGACCTCGACGGCATCACCAAGCTCATCGTCAGCCGCGACACACGCAAGATCATCGGCGTCCACGTCATCGGCGAGCGCGCTAGCGAGCTCGTGCACATCGGCCAGTGTGCCATCCACCTCGGCGGCACCGTCGACATGTTCATCGACATGGTCTTCAACTACCCCACCCTGTCGGATTCTTACAAATACGCCGCCTACGAATGCCTCGCGGCGCTCGCTGCGCCGGCGTCGTGACGAGCACTGAGCTCGGCCCCCCAGTCGCGGAGGCCTCGTGCTTCTTGATTCGGCAATGTTCGAACGCGCCGGCCCCGCGCCAGCCCTGCCCGCGCCCCGCACGGCTCCTTTCCCGCCTCTAGTTACCGTTACGACCAAGCCGCCCAGCCGAGGAGCTCGGCGACGAGGAGGGCGGCGGCCGCTTCTTTGGGGCTGACGGCGCGGGCTTCGCGGCCGGCGCGGTAGTCTTGGAGGCGCTCGAGGGCTGCGTCGATGGTGAGGCGCTCGGGGAGGAAGGTCATGACGAATTGCAGTGAAGCGGGCGCGGCGCCGCGCTCGCGCGGGAGCTTGCCGGCTTCGAAGCGAGGCCCCGGGCCCACGCTGCCGCCCTTGGGCAGCAGTGTGCTGGGGTCGCCTTTCGACTTCAGGATAGTTCCGGCCATCATCGGGCTGGCCAGGTCGAGGTCGAGCGGAAACTCGACACGCGTGGGCGCGGTGCCGCGGTAAAACGTGACGAGGCCTTCGTCCCACGTCGACAAGGCCGCGACTCGGTCGCGGCCTTGATCTCGGATTGCGCGAAAAACATCCACGGCGTCGACGAGCGACAAGCCGATGAGCGTGTCGCCGAGCCGGCCGCCGAATTTCTGCAGAGAGCCGAGCGCAGCGTCGAGCTGCTCGCGAGTGAGCCGACCGCGGCGGACCAGGTATTCGCCGAGGAGCTCTTCGCGCTCGGACGAGTGCACGTGCAAGAGCCGCCCGCCGTTGAGGTACAGCTCCTTGCGCACGGAAGTGCCCACGCGGGCGCGCTCGACGAAAAGCGCGCCGGTTTCGCCTTTTTGGCGCATGTGCGACAGCACCTCCAGCATGCTGGTGTCACGCAACAGCGCCTGATAGTCCGGCACCCCCGGCTCGAAGATGCGGCTCGTGGTGGCGGTGGTGGACGGCAGCAGGTGGCGGGCCAGCTCGGTTTCGCGAATGGGCCGGAGCTCGGCACCCCACAGCGCGACCTCGTCATCACCGCCCAGCTCGCCGGTGGCGATCATCTCGATCAGCTTGGCAAAGCCGAGCTGTTCGAGGATCTCCCCGTTCGCCTTCTTCACACGCGAGCCGGCGTCTTGCAACTCGGGCCGTTGTGCCACGACCGACGTCTGGCTCGGCCCGCGCACGGCTGGCATGCCTCCGCTGCTACGAGTGCGCACGGCGTGCATGCGCTGCACGGAGTCGCGCACCTGCCCTTCGATACGCTTGGCGAGCTCGCTCGAGTCTTTGGCCCAGGTCACCCACTCGGCCAGCATCTTCTTTAGATCCGCGGGGGACGGTACTACGAAGGGCAGCAGCGCAGACGCCAGCTCGCTGGCGTCTGCGTAGCGTTCGTCGGGGTCGCGCGCCAAGCCGCGCTCGCATACGGCCAACATGCCGGGCGGCAGCATGCTGGCGGCGCGCCGCAGCGGCTCGATGTTGACATCGCGAATCGCGAGCAGCACGGCCAATTGTCCGCTGCCCGGGAACACCCGCTCACCGATCAGCATTTCGCCGAGCACCGCCGTGAGCGCGAAGAGATCGGCGCGGTGGTCCGAAGGCTCGCCCGCGACCTGCTCCGGCGAAAGGTAGCCGAACTTGCCTTTCAGCCCACCGCCGCTGGCTTGCGTGGGCTTCAAACGATGCTCGAAGCGCGCGATGCCGAAGTCGCCGAGCTTTACCGAGCCGTCAGTAGACAGCAAAATGTTGGACGGGGTAACGTCGCGATGCACGATATGCAGGACGTTGCCCTCGTTGTCGCGCGCGTTGTGCACGGCGCTGAGCGCTTCCCCCACCTGGCGCGCGATGTGCGCGGCGAGCGCGGGTGGGAACCGCCGCTGCTCGCTCTCACACCGCCGCAATAGTCGATACAAATCGACCCCGTCGACGTACTCGAGCGCCAGGTACGGCTCCTCGCCGACCATGCCGGCGCCGTACACGTCGACCACGTTGGCGTGCTTGACCGCTCGGTGTAGCTCCGCCTCACGCTCCAGCGCGTCGAACTCACCGCCCTCGCGCACCGAGCGTAGCAAGCGCTTGACGACGAGACGCGCGGCCGGCTGAGTGCCGATCTTGGGACGTGCCAGAAACACTTCGGCACTCCCGCCCACGGCGATTCGGCGTTCGAGAACGAACGGACCGAACGGCTGTGGAGCTTTGCCCTTGATATCCTCCGACACGACACTCTCATTATGCAGGTGAAAACAGGGATAGTACGGCGCGAAATGCTAAAGCTTCAGTAAGCGCGTGTTTGCCGGGGAAAAACGCCGCGGCCGCGCTATACCAACCCCGTGTCCGCTTCGCGTCGTCGCCTTCTTCGCCTCACCGCTGCCCTCGCGCTCACCCTGACCGGTGCCCTCGTGCCCGGCTGCAAATGTGCGTCGGAGCCGAGTAGCGCCAGCTCGGGCGCGCCATCCTTGCGCATCTACGTCATGTCGAGCGTGGCAGGAGCGCTCGAGCCATGCGGTTGCGTGAAAGACATGCTCGGCGGTGCCGATCACGCGGCCGCCTACGTCGCGTCTCAGACGGGCGCGGCGCCCAACGCGCTCGTGCTCGGTGCAGGGCCGATGTTGTTCATGAACGCGCGCCCCGATCCAGCGCGCGACGGGCAAGCCGGCTTCAAAGCCGACGCGCTCGCCGACGCATACAAGAGCTTACACCTCGCGGCCTGGGCACCCGGCGCCAACGATTGGCTGCTGGGCGCGCCCACGCTCGAGAAACTGGCACAGCGCAGCGGCGCTGCCCTGCTCGCCGCCAACCTGAAGGGCACGCCCACCGCCGCGCGCACCAAGCTGATAGAAGTCGCGGGCCTCAAGGTCGGCATCGCCGGCATCAGCGTGCCGCTCGTCGCCGGAACGGCGCCAAACGGCTTGGAAGTCGGGGAAGCCGCCGGCGCCGCCAAGACCGCGCTGGCCGAGCTCAAAACGCAAGGCGCACAGGTCGACATCTTGCTGGCAGCCATGCCGCGCGGTCAGGCGCTGCGTCTGCTCGAGGCGCAACCAGGTTTCGAGGTCGCCATCTTGGGCAAGCCCTTCGACGAAGGCGAGACGAACGATCCGCCGCAGTCACCGATGATGCTCGGCAAAACTCTCGTGGTCGAAACCCCCAACCATTTACAGGCGCTCGGCGTCGTGGACTTGTACGTGCGCGGCGAATCGCGAGACTTTGCCGATGGCAGCGGCCTCGAGAGCACCGAGCGCAAGCTCGAGATTGGCCGGCGCCTGCGCGAAATCCAGGCGCGCCTGGATCAAGGTGGCTCCGAAAAAGATCTGGCGGCGCTCAAGCAAGATCAAACCAGCCTACAGGCGGAGCTGGCGAAGTTGCCGGAAGCCAAGCCTCCAGCGCAAGGCAGCTTCTTCCGCTTTCAATCGGTAGAAGTCACCGACAAGCTCGGCTCGGACAAGACCGTGGCCGCGCACATCGCGAGCTATTACGAGCGCGTCAACGACCACAACCGCGAAGCCTTCAAAGACCTCGCGCCACCGCCCGTCGCTCCCGGCGCCGCCAGCTACATCGGTATCGAAGCGTGCAGCAAGTGCCACGCTTCGCAGCGAAAATTCTGGGACGCCACCTCGCACGCGGCCGCCTACGCCTCGCTCTCGAGCCAGCACAAAGAGTTCAACCTCGACTGCGTGAGCTGCCACGTCACCGGCTACGGCATGCCGGGCGGCACTACGGTCACGCACGTCGAAAACCTCACCGGCGTGCAATGCGAGGTCTGCCACGGCCCCGGCTCCAAACACGCGGCCGCCCCCAAAGAGCCCGGCCTCGTCAAAACGCCGGACCATGGCTTCTGCGCCAGCCAATGCCACCACCCGCCGCACGTGCACCCCGGCTGGAGCGCAGACGCCGCCTGGCCCAAGATCGTCGGACCCGGCCACGGCATGCCCGGCGGCTGACTCGCCCTTCGCATGTTGGGCTGCCCAGCCGCAGCTCGCTTGCAGAAAGCTCTCGTAGCGTCCTCCGGTCCCACCGCGCGTCACGCTTCGGGCTGCTGTCGTCCTGATGGCTCGAGGCGAGAGCCTGCGACATCGACGCACGAAGACAGCGGTACGGTGACGTGGCTAAAAGCTGTTGAAGTTGCCCGTGAGCGTCAGCGCCGTGAGCAAGCCTACGGTGGCGTTGTAGTAGGTGTACGCGGCCTGCTTGAAGGTGGGATCTTCGCCGTAGCTGGCGTCGAGCACGAACTGGTAGGCGCGGTTCACGAAGGCCTGGTTGGCCGCGTTGCCACTGGCCATCGCTCCGACCGCGGCGGTGCCCACGATCGACATCGAGTTGGCTTTCGAGTTGTTGCTCGCGTTACCGGAGCCGTCGTAGATGTCGACGAGCGAACCCAGACCCTCGCTGTCCGTCTTACCCACGAAGGTGCTGGTGACCTTGGTCACGTAGTCCTTCGCGTCGGAGTTGCCGTTCCAGCAGACGTCGAGCGCCATGCGCCAGGGCGTGCGATGCGCGTCGTACTGGTACTTGTCGTTGTCGGCGTAGCTACCACCACCGCGGCTGGCGCAGCTGTTCGAGCACCAAGCGGGTACGAGCCCGTTCGAGCCTTCGATCTTGTTGAGGTACTCGTAGGTGGAAGCCAAAACGCCGTTCCACTTGGAGGCGTTGGCGGTGTCGACGGCGGCGAAGACGCGATAGTAAGCCGGCGCGAAATACGACGGATTGGTGAGGGAGGCGCCGCCGAACTGGTTGCCGGGCTTGAGCGCGTTGGAGCCGGACTCGATGTCGCTGGCCGCGATTTGCGACAGCAAGTTCTTGGCGTCGTCGAGGTACGTGCCACCCCATTGCTTGGAAGCTTGGATGAGCGCGAACGCCGCGTCTTCGTCCGAGTCGGTCGCGGAGCCCGAGCCGCCGGGGATCTTCCACGTCATCAGCAGGCCGCTCGCGCCGTGAGCCTTCCAGTAACCGAGCAGGCCGTCGAACAGCGGCTTGTCGTTCATGAAGACGGCAATCAGCATGCCGTAAGCGATACCTTCCGACACCGTCGCGCCGTTGTCGATTTCCGGCGACTTGACGCGTAGGTTGTTGCCGTCGGCGACCACGAACGTCTTCTTCCAATTCAAGTACGCCTCGATCAGCTGCTTGCCGCTGGCGCCGGTCGGCTTGAGGCAGCCGTTGCCCATCGCAGCGTCGCGCGGAAACGGCTTGTTGCCGGTGCTCTGCGTGTACGTCGGAAGGCCGGCGTCGCCCGTGGTCAGGTTCACGTCGTCGACCCACAGGTCGTATTTGCCGCTGGTGTCGAACTGGTCGTAGAGCGAGAATTGCAGTCCGAGCACGCTCTTGCTGTTGAAGGCGGGTGCCTCGCACATCACGCCCGCGGTGCAGCCGCTGGGCAGGTAGCGCGGGCTGAGCGTCGAGAAAGGCAGCGTGAAGGTCTTCCAGTCGGTGCCGATGCCCTGCAGCAGACGGCCGCGCGTATTGTAAGCGTCTACCTGGTCGTTCTTGGCCGTTCCGCTCAGATCCGCCGGCTGCGTCTCTTTGTTGAGTAGCTCGAACCAGATCGGCGGAGCGTTGCCGGAGCCGGAGCGCACCCGAAAGCTGATGCCCGTGTATGTCTCCAAGCTGACGGCCTTCTTGGTCGAGGCGCTTGCCCCGGGAGACAACGTGGCGCCAAAACCCACGTATTGTTGGTGACCGGAAGCCGTCGAGTGCAGCGCGTACTTGTTGCAGTCGCCCTCGGCCGGGCTCAGCGCAGACGCGGCGATGGCGCTGGAGGCCGACGCCGGCGTTTGCGAGCCCGCCAAGGTGTCGGCGTAGACGTACCACCAGCCGTCACGGCCGCCCTGCTTCACGAGCACGCCCGACCCTTCCTCGAAGTCCGACAGCAGGCTGGCGGCTGCTGGGCAATTTGCCGGGCGCGTGCCGCCGCCGTCGGTCGTGCATTGCCCGCCGACGCACGAGCTGCCGGCCGCACAGGGCTTGTCGCAGCCGCCGCAGTGCTGGCTGCTCGTCATGGTGTCGACGCAGCTGCCGCCGCAGCTGGTTTGGGTCGCTGAACAACCGCACGTTCCGCCTGCGCAAGCCGCGCCACCGCTGCAAGCCTTCTCGCAGCTGCCGCAGTGATTGATGTCGGTTTGCACGTCCACGCAGGAGCCGTTGCAATTGGTCTGGCCCGCCGGGCACGCACACATCCCGGCGCTGCAGCTCAGGCCAGCGGCACAGGCTTTGCCACAGGCGCCACAGTTGAGCGGGTCCGTCTGAAACGACGTGGCGTCGCGACAGCCGGTGCCGCACTGCATCTGGCCCTCTGGGCAGCTGGCCACGCATTGCGAAGCCGAGCACAGCGGTGTGCCGGCCGGGCAAGCCTGGCCACAAGCGCCGCAGTTCGCACCGTCGGCCGTCGTGTTAGCGCAGCCGGTGCTGCAGGCGCTGAGCCCGGCCTGGCACATGCACGTTCCACTACAAATCTGCCCGGAGCTGCAAACGGTTCCACACGCGCCGCAGTTCATGACGTCGCTATTCGAATTCACACAAGCTTGCCCGCAGGCGGCGAGCGGCGCCGGGCAGGTGCAAGCGCCGTTGCTGCAGGTTTGCGTTGCGCCGCACGGCGTCGCGCATTGGCCAACGCTGCCGCCGACCCCGACATTTCCGGCAGTTCCGCCGCCGCCAACGCCAACGCTTCCAGCGACATTCACGCCCGTGCCGCCGCCCCCGGGCCCCGCCTTCGTTTGATCGGAGGAACAGCTCACGCTCAGCGCGGCGCTCATGAACGTAGTCACGGCGACGAATGCCCAGCGGACCCAAGGTGCTCTTCGCAGCATTTGTGGAAACAGTTCCACTCGCGACCACATCGAGCAAGCTCGGGGATTTTTCTCACCGCGACGCAATGACGCTCGCGCTGCGTTCGTTAATTCACTTTACCGTTCAATGACTGTGGCACGAGTGGGCTGCCGCGCCGCAGCCCCCCAGGATTCTACGCATTTCGACGCAGTGGCCCACGAAGCAGAAATCGCGGTGTCCGAGCGCTGTCCGAGCCGCTTCGCAGTCGCGATCCCATTGCGGCGTGTCCCCAGTTCCATCGCCAAGAAAGTTCTTCCGAACGTAAGAACTTGGGTGAACGCGCGATGCGCTTCGGCACCCCAGGTATCATCGGACGTCCACGAAGATCCTTACGAGCGTAAGAATTTTCTTTGCGCGTGAGAGGTGGGTGGGCGTCCACGGTCGTCGGGCCCTCGTACGTGCAATGCAGCGCTCGCCGTAACGCGAGAACGCCTTCGCCATCCCGCGACTTCGGACAAGCCGTTACGGCGTGGTCTTGGCGAAGGGCAGGATCGTCTTCAAGTCTTCGTCGTTGAAGCGGAGCATGCCACCGACGAAGTAATCGCGGCGCGAGTTGCTGAGGATGTCTTCGACGCCGCCGAGCAGCCAGAGGCGGTTGATGAATTCGTAGCCCAGGGAGATGCGCCAGCGCGGCAGCACCACTTCGCCGAAGCCATAGAGATCTTGGCGGAGCTCGAAGCGGCCGTCGAAAAGAGAGGTATCCAGGCCCAAACCGCCGGTCGACTCCTTGATACCGAACCTGCCCGTGAAGGGGCCGAAGCTCTGCGCGAACTGGAGCGAGAAACGCAGCGAGTTGGTGGTGACGGTCCGCACCTCGCGGTAGTGCGGCGGATCTTTGGGATTGGTACTGTCGACGTCGGTCTGCTCGAAGCGCGTCAAACCCTTGGGATCGTTGACGACCTCGAACAGGTAGTACTTGTCCTCGCGCGGCTGGAGCCGGATCTCCACGTAGCTTTTCACGGTGCTCGCCAAGAACTGGTAGTCCGTGCGCAGGCTGACGATCGTCTGCAGGCGCGTGATGCCGCCCAAGAACTCGCCCACGTTCTCGACCGCGCCTTCGACCTCGTTGATCAGATGGTCGTCTTTGCTGAGCCGGCCCAGCGTACCCTCGCCACGGTTCAGGCGCGCCGTCACGTCATCGACGTTTTTGAGCGCGTCTTCCAGATTCTGGCTGGCCTTGTCGACGCGCTCCACGATCTTGCGCACTTGGCCGGTCTCTTCGCCTTTACCGGTCGGATCTTTGGCGACGAGCTCGCGGATGTCGCGCGTGGTTTCGCGCACGTTCTCCAGAATGGCCTGAATTTCAGGCCCGCTGCGCGTCGAAATCTGCTGCGTGTTGACGACGATTTCGTGAATCGCCTCGCGATTTTCGCGCACCGTTTGGTTCAGTGCCTCGGTCACCTGCGCCAGGTTGCGCAGCGTGGACTGAATGTCGGCCTTGCCCTGATCGGTGCCGACCGATTGCGCCAACGCTTTCGAGACTTCTTTGACGTCTTTGGCGATGTCGGACATCTGCCGCATCAAGTCGTCTGGTGTCTGCGCTTCCGTGACGACGTGGATTTCGTCGCCCTCGACGAGCTTGCGCCGGCCTTCGGTGCCGGGCGCGAGCTTGAGCTGAAACTCGCCGAGCAAGCTGGAAGCCACCTTGGCCGCCGCCGCGTCTTCGTAGAGCGGTACGTCCTTGTTGACCAGGATGTCGATGCGCGCCTGGTCGTGATCGAGCCGGATGCTCTTCACGCGCCCGACCGGAATACCGGCGATGCGCACCTGAGACAGCTTGGCGATGCCACTCGCGTCTTTCATGCGCGTGAACACCACGTAGCCGCCCTCGTTTTCACCCGACTTGGTGACGTAGCGGTAGATGAAAATCCCCGCGCCCACCATCACGACAGCGAAGGCGCCGACCTTGGCGGCAGTGGTGAAGCGAGAAGCCAACGAAAGCAGCGTAGACGCCATGCGCTTTCGGAGCAACGGCGCCGCCGCCCCGGCAGCTCGCGACCTCGAAAAACATGCTACAAAAGGTCCATGGGCCGAACGTCGAGCGCGCTGGGCATACCGCCTCGCATGCTCACGGCGCTCGCTAGCCTGGTGCTCGCTTGTAGTGGAGCCGCGCCACGCCAAACCCCCGCCGCTACCGCACGCACGCAAGACACACCGACGGCCGCGGCGGACACGGCGGAGCTGTTCGTCTTTCCCGAGGCGACTCTATCCCCGCTGCCGGTGCAAGACGCACCGAGCGCGCTGGCCCCGTTTTTCGCCGAGTGCGCGGCTGGTGATGCGGCTCTTTCGCGAGTGGCCGAACGCGTCGCGCGTCGCCGCGCTGAAGGCCTCGCTCAGCTCGACGTATCGGAGCTCGGCTTCGCGCTGCGCGCCGAAGGCTCGCCGTACATGTGGCCTCACACGTGGACGTACGACGGGACCGGAACCGCCGCGCTCGAGAGCATGCACGGCTGGCTCACCAGCTTCAGTGACGGTGGCGAGCGGCGCTGCGGCGTGGCCCAAGTCAGCACGCACGGGCGGACGGTGCTGGCCGCCGTCGCGGCAGATGTGCTGGCCGACCTCGACGCCGTCCCGGTGCGGGCACGCAGCGGAGCGTGGTTGAGCGTGAGCGGGCGGTTGCTGGTCGCGGCAACCGAAGCAAAGTGGATCGTCCTCGGTCCGGGCGGCGCGCCGTTCGCGGTACCGACGAGCTTCGACGGGCAGCGCGTGCAAGCGCGCTTTCATGCCGATCGCCCGGGAGCATTTCTGGTGCAGTTGCTGGCCAACGTCGCGGGCGGCCCTCGCCCGCTGCTGGAGACCACGACTTACGTGGACGTGCGCCCGCCCGCCTCGTTCTTCGGCGACGCGGCTCCGGGCGAACCCACTGAGCCCCTGTCCGCGCAGGCCGACGCCGCGACAGCGCTCCTCACCATGGTGAACCTGGCGCGGCAGAGCGAGCACAGCCCGCCACTGGTACGCCACGCCACGCTCGACGCCGTCGCCGAGAAACACGCCCAGGCCATGCGCCAAAAGCGCCGCATCGCTCACGACGTGGGCGACGGCGATCCGCGCTCGCGCGTCGAAAGCACCGGCCTCGACATCCTGAGCACGGGCGAGAACGTCGCCCACGCCCTGAACGTGGTGCGCGCCCATCGCGCGCTTTGGGCGAGTCCGTCACATCGCGAAAATCTCTTGGAGCCGCGTTACGATAAAATTGGAATCGGTGTCGCGCCCGATCCCGACGGCTCGCTCTGGGTCTGCGAGGTCTTCGCGGACTTTCCGGAGCCCTCGGCAGCACCGGATCACTAGGCGACCCGGCCTCGCACGCTGACCCGTCGGCCGGTATCGCAGCGAAATCATCGCTTCTAATAGCGAATCGGGCAGGCTACTTTCCGTCGCCGTGCAGTCTCAACGGGAACAGGCCGAGCGCGCTCCTCGTCACGCCGTCTTCGCCCGCGGGGCGCGGACCCTGCTGGCGCTGGCCCTGGCCGGAAGCGCCGTACTACTGACCCCCGGGCAAGCCCGAGCGCAGGCGTCCTATTTCCAACTCGATCGTGCACAAATCTCGGGCGCACCGGAAGACGGCTTCATGGTTTGGCGCCCGGTCGGCTCCGCCGAGAACCGCCTCTACGTGAACGCCGCGCTCGGTTATTCGCATAATCCGCTGCGCAACGAGACCGTCACCGACAAAGCCGAGGTCGAGCGCGCGATCGAAAACCCCGTGCAGGGGCAGTTCATCACGTACCTGGGTGGTGGCGTGCAGCTGCTGAAGCGTCTGACGCTCGACGCCTCCCTCCCGATCAATCTGCTTACCATCTACGGTAACGATCCGCAGAACAAGGGCGTCGGCGAAGGCGGCATCGGTGACTACCCCGTGGCGGTAGGCGATTTGCGTCTGGACGTACGCGTCAAGACTTGGGAGACCGACGGCGAGTGGCTGAAGTTCGGCCTGGGCGGCGCGCTGTTCGCGCCCACCGGCAACGCTCGCGCCTTTGCCGGTGACGGCTCGACGTCCGGCATGCTTTACGTCGCCAGCGAGATCGATCTCGGCAAATTCTTCTTGAGCGGCAACCTCGGCGCGCATTTCCGACCGGAAGGCAGCATCGGCGGCGGCAACGGCGACCTGTTTTTGGGCTCGGATTTGCGCTGGGCCTTCGGCGCCTACTTGCCGATGCGCGAGGGCAAGGTCCGGCTCGGCGGGGAGCTTTGGGGCACCACCGGCCTCGGCTCCGTCGAGGACAAGAACAAGACGTTCGCCGGCGACAACACCGATCTCGAGTGGCTGGCCCAGGGCCGCTTCCTCATCGACCCCAAGAGCAAGGTTTACTTACAGGTCGGCGCCGGCACACGCCTCACCACGGGCTACGGTGCTCCTGATTTCCGCATCTTGGGCTCGATTGGCACGTACGCCAACCTCACCGACTTCAAGGCCAAGTCGCCCGCGCGCAAGGTGCAGATCGTGCCCGACGCGGACGACTATGATCGCGATACGGACGGCGACGGCTACCCCGACTCGGTCGACGGTTGCCCCACCGAGAAAGAAGACGGCAAGCCTCCGGCGGCGACGGACGGCTGCCCGGGCAACTCCGACCGCGACGGCGACGGCATTCCGGACGTCGACGATCAATGTCCGGACAAGGCCGAAGACAAGGACAAGATCCAAGACGAGGACGGTTGTCCCGAGGACGACGCCGACAAAGACGGTATCCCGGACGTCCAGGACAAGTGCCCGACCGAGCCCGGCAAGCGCTCCGCAATCGCAGAGAAGTTCGGCTGCCCCAGCCTGATCGAGATGGGTAGCGATGGCAGCGTGCAGCTGCTCAAGCCGATCGAGTTCGAAACCGGCCGAGCCACCATCAAGGCGGTGAGCTTCCCGATCTTGGACGAAGTGCTCGACCTGATGAAGAGCCGCCCGTCGATGCGTATCGGCATCTACGGCCACACCGACAGCAAGGGCCTACCGGCGAACAACCTCAAGCTCAGCAAAGATCGCGCTGCCGCCGTGCGCAATTACATCCTGGGCAAGGGCATCGCCGCCAGCCGCCTCGAGTCGGAAGGCTTCGGTCAGACCAAGCCGGTCGCCGACAACAACACCGACGAAGGGCGCTCCAAGAACCGCCGCGTCGAGTTCAAGATCCTCAGCGGCGCCGACTGACGCCGCTGGGACGGGCGCGGCGCCACGGCGCCTCGCGCCGCTCACAAAACGCGAAAAGCGCGGGTCGCCGGGAGCGGAACCGCGCTTTCTCTTCGTTCGCGAGAGCCAGGGCCCGGCCCTGGCGATACGAGACCGAGCTTACTTGCTGTGCGGAGGCATCTTGGCCTCCTTGAAGACGACGTGCTTGCGCGCGACGGGATCGTACTTCTTGAGCTCGAGCTTGTTGGTCTGGGTGCGCTTGTTCTTCGTGGTGTAGTAGGTGAAGCCCGTACCTTCCGAAGAAACGAGGCGGATGTTCTCTCGCATGGGACGCGGGGAGTAACACGCGCCCGGGGGTCGATCAAGCCGATCTTCGGGAAAAAGATGGCCAGGACTTGACGGACACGGCAATGGATGGCTAATTCCGCGCCCCTAGGAAGTCCGAGCCATGAAACGCACGTATCAGCCCCACAATACCAGCCGCGTCCGCACCCACGGCTTCCGTAAGCGCAACAGCACCAAGGGTGGCCAGAACGTGCTGAAGAACCGTCGCCGTAAGGGCCGTTGGCGCCTGACGGTTTCGGCTTACCAGAAGTAAGTGGTCGGCCCGGCCCGGTCCGGTCAGGTCCTCGTCCCCACGGGCGCGAACCGCGTCCGTAAGCGTGCCGAATATCTCGACATTCAAGCAGGCGGTCATCGCATCAGCGGTGACTGCCTCGTTTTCATTTTGAAGCCTCGCGACGCGAGCGCCCCGCTGCGGCTCGGCATCACGGCCTCGCGCAAGATCGGCAACGCCGTGCAGCGTAACCGCGCTCGGCGGCTGATTCGTGAAGCCTTTCGCGCGGTTTTCCCCGAGCTCCCGGGTGGGCTCGACATCGTCGTCATCGTGCGCCGGCCGCTCGGCGAAAGAAAGATGCAGGCCGTGCTCGACGAATGGCGGCGCGCTCTGCCCCGCATTCGTCGCAGCGCTGGTGCTTGAGCTATGGCGGCTTCCGCTTATGCTTGCGGACATGGTCGCTCGGCTGCTGATGCTGCTCATCCGCATCTACCAGCAGACCTTGTCCCGGCTGCTGGGTCCGGTGTGCCGCTTCGAGCCTTCTTGTTCGCGCTACACCCACGAATGCCTGCGGCTGCATGGCGCGACGCGGGGCTCCTGGCTGGGCTTCCGGCGCATCATTCGCTGCCACCCCTTCCACCCTGGCGGTTACGACCCTCCGCCCTTGCCCAAACAAACATGAAATTTTAAGGCCTAAAGGGCCTCAGCCGGCTTGCCCGCCCCTGCCGGCCCCGTGCTATGCCGCCTACATCTATCTCGCGCCCGGCGAACTGGTTCGCGAAGCGGGTTTCCTCAGAAAAAACGTAGCTCATGGAACGCGGCAATCTCGGTCGATGGTTGCTCATCGCCGTCGGTATCTTTCTGTTTCTCCGTTTCGGCACGAACATGCTGGGCGGCGGCGAACAAAAGGCTCGGCAGCCGCTGGGTCGCGCCGATGAGGCCGTGCCCGTCGTCGCCGCGACCCGCGCCCCCGAGACCCTCTGCGACTTGTGGGGCGATCGCTTCCACGCCCAGCTGAGCTCGCGCGGCGCGTCGCTCAAGCATTTTTGGCTGACGACCGCCAAGTACCGCAAAGACGGCAAGGCCATCGACATCTCCACCACGCCCGATCAGGAGATGTACCAGCAGCTGCGCTTCGCCTTCTCGAACCAGATGGACGAAAAGGCGCCGGATCGCCAGGTCGACCCCGACACGATGGACTGGGCGCTGGTCAAGGCCGACGGCAAGAGCTGCGAGTTCAGCTACAAGGACGACAAGGTCGAGCTGACCAAGCTCGTCAAGCTCACGCCGCGCCCCTACGAGCTCGACGTCGAAGCCACCGTCACCAACCGCGCCAGCCGCCCGCTGAAGCACGAGGTCACGGTGCATTCGGACGCGTGGCGCTACCAGCACGAGGTCAAGGCCGGCTCTTTCCGCCAGAGCCCGCTGGTCACGCAGGTCGAGTGCATCGGCAGCGACGACAAGATCACGCGCCTGACCGGCAGCGACTTCGAGCCGAAGGATTTCGAAGACAAGGCGCTCTTCCCGACGAACGCCCGGAATTCCGGCAGTTGGTACGAGAGCGCGGGCCAGCCGGCGGTGGCTGCGGTTTCGAACGCCTACTTCACGCACGCGCTGGTGCCGCTGAAGGGTCCGTCGAAGGATCCGGTGTGCCAGGCGCAGATCCAGGAGCGCTACGACCCGCGCAGCGGCGGCATCGACAAGGACCCGAACGGCGGCGCGCTGTACCGCGTGCGCCTGGCGTATCCGGCCGTCACGCTCGAGCCGGGCCAGAGCGCCAGCTACGCGCTCACCAGCTACCAGGGCCCCATGGAGCGCTCGCTACTGGCCAGCGCGGCGGGCGGCACGCACAAGCTCGACTCGCTGATCGACCTCGGCAAGTTCTCGCCCATCGCCAAGGTCTTGGTGGCCTTCTTGCTGAAGGTGCACGGCGTCGTCGGCAACTGGGGCCTGGCGATCATGATCTTGACGATCACGGCGCGCTCGCTGCTATTCCCGCTCACGCTGCCCTCGATCAAGGGCATGATCAAGATGCGCGAGCTCAAGCCCGAGATCGACGCGCTGAACGAGAAGTTCAAGGACGACGCGCAGGCCAAGGGCCTGGCGCAGATGGAGCTGTGGCGAAAGCACAACGTGAACCCGCTCAAGGGTTGCTTGCCGCAGCTGGCGAGCATGCCCGTGTGGTTCGCGCTCTACCGCACGCTGCAAACCGCGGTAGAGCTCTACAACATCCCGTTCTTGTGGTTCCCCGACCTGTCCTCGGCGGATCCGCTCTACATTTTGCCGTTCGTGATCGGCGCGACGTCGTTCATGCAGCAGAAACTGATGCCGCCGCAGGGTGACCCGGCGCAGCAGAAGATGATGCAGTACTTCATGCCCGCCATGTTCACGGTGTTCATGTTGTTCTTGCCGGCAGGCTTGGGCGTTTACATGTTCACGAACGGTGTGCTGGGCATCTTGCAGCAGCAAGGTGTGGAGTGGCACGCGCGCCGCGCGCTCAAGAGCGGCAAAGGCGGCATCAAGGTCGAGGTCGTCAGTGACGCCGGCAAGGCCGGCAAAGACAAGCTTACGCCGAAGGGCAAGGTCGAAGACCGGCCCCAGCTCGGCAATGGAAAGGCATGATCATGGGCGATACGAACGAGCTCAACGACGATGGGTGGGACGAGAAGGATCCGAACGATGCGCCGCTGCCCAAGGCGGACGCGGACGCGGGTGCCGAAGGTGACGATCGCGGCCGCCGCCGTCGTCGCGAGCCGGACATGGTTCCGAGCGACGAACGCCAGCAGAAGGCGCTCGACTTCTTGACTACCGTCGTGCGCGAGATGGAGATGGAGTGCACGGTGCACCTGCGCCGCGCGCGTGAAGGCAACTCGGCAGACGAGATCAACCTCGAGATCGCCGGCCGCGACGCTGGTCGCATCATCGGCAAGAAGGGCCAGGTGCTTTCGGCTCTGCAGTTCGTCACGCATCGCGTGATCAACCGCCCGGGGCTGGATCGCCGGCACGTGTCCGTCGACGCAGAAGGCTACAAGAGCCGTCGCGACGACTCGCTGGCCAGCATGGCCCGTCGCCTCGGCAAGCAAGCGGTCGAGCAAGGCAAGATCATCACCTTCGAGCCCATGAACCCGCGCGATCGCCGGGTGGTGCACCTGGCGCTGGCCGGGGTCGAAGGCGTGATCACGCGCAGCGACGGCGAAGGCGACGACCGCCGCGTGCAAATCATCCCCGTGCGCCGCGCCGGCAGCAGCGGTAGCGCCACGAACCCCGGCTGAAGGCTCGCGAGCCGAGCGGTTTTCCCGGAAGAAATGGCCTACGGCGGGCGTTATTTGACGCCCGCCGTGGCAGCCTTACATGTTCGGCGGACCGCTTTCGTCGAATACAAAGGGACCTTCAGGAGTAGCGCATGAACCGCATGGGTCGATTGGGTACCTTGGCATTGGTGTTGGGGGTAGCGTTCGGCTCCGCGGCGTGCGGGCCCAAGGCCGTTCGCGGTGAAGAGGTCGAGGGGCTGGACGACCAGGCCATGAGCACCGGCCTGGATCGGCGCGACCTGCAGAAGCTCCTGCAAGAGAACATGAACGCGCTGCAGAGCGCGCCCATCATCAAGCGCTGGGAAGGCGAGCAGATGCCCACCGTCGCCGTCATTCCGCTGCGCAACGAGACGACCGAGCACGTCGAGAGCTCGCTCGACGCGCTGATCAGCGACATCGAGACCACGCTCGTGAACGCTGGCCACGTGCGCGTGATCAGCATGGAGCAGCAAGGCAATCTGATCGCCGAGATTCGCAAACAATACTCGGGAGCCTTCGATCCGAGTCAGATCTCGACCTGGGGCAAGCAGGTCGGCGCGCGCTACATCGTCACCGGCAAGGTGTTCACGAGCGACGAGCGCCAGGCGGGTGAGCGCCGCGTGCAGTACTTCATGTTCATGCAAGTGCTGGAGGTCGAAACCGGCCAAATCCTGTTCCAGCACAAGTCCGCCGTCACTAAAGCGATTATCTGATCATGACGCGCTTCGTGTGCGCCGCCGCGCTCACGGCTTTGCTTGCGACGGGCTGCGCCAGCCATTCGGATCGCACGCGCGAAATTCGTAGCGCGCTCGACGCCGGGCAGCCACGTCACGCGCTGCAGCTCTTGAACGAGCAGCTCGACACGCCTTCGGAAAAGCAGCTACCAGACGACTTGGGCGGCGAAAAATCGCTGTTCTTGCTGGACCGAGCGATGGTGCTGCAGCAGCTGCACATCTACAAGCTGAGCAGCCGCGACCTGGAGACGAGCGACAAGCAAATCCAAATGCTGGATTTCAAACGTAGCGCCGTCGACGACATCGGCAAATACCTGTTCTCGGACGACGTCGGCCCCTACAAGGCGCCGCCCTACGAGAAGCTGATGATCAACACCATGAACATGGTGAACTACCTCGCGCTGGGCGACCTACAGGGCGCGCGCGTGGAGGCACGGCGGCTGAGCGTGATGCAGAAATACTTTCGCGATCACGATCCCGAGAACGCGCTCTCGGCGCCGGGCAGCTACCTGGCGGGCTTCACCTTCGAAAAGAGCGGCCAGCCCGACGAGGCCCTGCGCTACTACGACGAAGCCCTGCAATACGGGCAGTACCAGAGCTTGGCCGCGCCCATCCGTCGCTTGCTTTCGCAATCGGCCTACGCCTCCCCTCGCTTGCGTAAGGCGGCGGGCATGGCCGACGGCGACGCATTGCCGCACGCCGAGCCAGAAACCGCCAAGCAGGGCGAGCTGTTGGTGATCGTGAGCTACGGCCGCGTGCCCGCCAAAATCGCTCAGCGCTTGCCCATCGGCCTGGCGCTCACGTACGTGAGTGGTTCGATGTCGCCCAACGACGTGGCCCGCGCCAACCGGCTCGCCGCGCAGGGGCTCGTGACGTGGATCAACTATCCTGCTCTCGGTCAGCCACACGGGGAGTACGACGTTCCTTCGTTTCAGCTCGACGGCCAGCCGCAGCGCCTCGAAGGCATCGTCGCGGTCGACAAGGAGGCGCGCCGCGCCTGGGAGGAGACCAAAGGCACCGTGATCGCCTCCGCCATCACGCGCATGATCGCGCGCGTGGCAACGGGCGAGGGGGTGCGCGCCGCGGCCGGTAAGGATCACCCCATCGAAGGACTACTGCTGAGCCTGGCAACGCAAGCCACCCTCACCGCAACGGACACGCCCGACACGCGCAGCTGGGCCACACTGCCGGCGCGCATGGCGTTCGCGCGCGTCATGCTGCCACCGGGGCCACGCACGGTGCGCGTGCAGGCGCGCAGCGCAGAAACTACGCAAAAAGTGAACATTACCGCGGGCGGTTTCGCGGTCGTGAATCTGACGGTGCTGGAGTAGCCCCGACGTAATTGCTGACAGCGGTCGGTCAGGGTCGATGCGCCCGCTTACCGCGAGGGCTTTGCAGTCCTAGGCACGGGTACTATGCGCTTGCACCGAGCCAAGGGAGGCCGTCATGTCGATCAACGAAATCGCCAATCGTTACGTTGCGCTTTGCAAAGAGGGACAGTTCCACAAGTGTCTCGACGAGCTGTTCTCGAAGGACGCGGTGAGCGTCGAAGCGTTCGCCCCGCCAGGGCAAGACCCGGTCGCGACCGGGCTCGCCGCGCTCAAAGGCAAGAGCGAGTGGTGGAACAACAACCATGAGGTCCACAAAGCCGAGGTGGCCGGCCCCTACCCCAACGGCAACCGCTTCGCCGTGCGCTTCAGCTTCGACGTCACGAACAAGCCGAGCGGCAAGCGCATGCAAATGGACGAAGTGGGCCTCTTCACCGTAGAGAACGGCAAAATCGTCCGCGAAGAGTTCTTCTACCAGGGCGGCTGAACGCGCTAGCGAGAGAGATGCAACAGGACGACGCGAAGACGCAAAGTTTTTAGGGTTCGAACCGGGCGAAGACGCTCGTTAACTGCTGCGGGCGTCTCAAGGAGTTACACGGCTCGAAAGCCCAACTGCTCGACCTTCGCGTCTTCCTGTTGCATTCTCGAGCCGCTAGGGCCCGGCGAAAGTTTTGCCGTCGTAGTGGTACTTGCGGCTGCCGCCGGTCCACGGCAGTAGCAGGGGCTCGAGGCCGCCGGCTGTCGTCGTGTCGACGGGAAACGGATACGTTTTTTCGGTCCAGCCGATGGCGCGGGAAGGGCGGAGCTCGATGTCCACGCCGCGCTTGGCGGGCGAGAATGCCACCGCGCCGACGATTTGGTCCTTGCCGAGCGAGCGCCCTGTTTCGGCGCCGAAGATGCGCACCAGACCGTCGCCCTGGACACCGTAGATCATGAGCGCGTGGCGGTCGACCGTGTCGCCGCCGAGCGCTTTGCTGGCCTTGGCGTGCAGCACGGCGCGCACGATGATTTCGGCCTTGCCATCGCCGGTGAGATCGCGCGCCGTCGCGTCCAGAATGTCTTTCGGATCTGCCACGCCCACGGCGATGAAGGCGTAGCTCAAGCCTTCGCGGAAGCCTTTGCCGAAGACCACGATGTCTTTGCCGTGGATGAGCACGCGCTCGGGGCCACGATCACCCGCGACGTCGGTCACGAAGTCGTAGCTAGGCTTGCCGGAGGCGCCGCGGTCCTTCTTGTAGAGCGCGTAGACGCGATCGAGCATCTCGTCGGCCGTGGGCGGGCGCGGCGCCGGGGGAGGCGGCGGCTCGTCCGATTTGGAGGCCTTTTTCGGCCTCTTGCCGCCGGCCCCGGCCGCTTGCTTGGGCGTGAAAGCGGTGTCGCCTGCCGACTCGAAGCCCTTGCCCTTCCACACGAAGGTGTGACTGCCGACGCTCTCCCACGGCAAGATCGTGGCGCCCATGTCACCCGGCTGCACCTCGTTGAAGGTGCCGGGCTCGAAGCCTTCCGCCTCGCCCTGCGCGATCTCGATGCCGCTCTTGCTGAGCTTCACCTTGTTCATGACCTCGCCGTCGGCAGTTTTGATGCCGACTTCGTGAGCGAACGCCAAAAACGGCTGATCGTCGCGGCCGACTTTGAGCACCGTGAGCACTTCACGGTACTTGTCGGTGGCGCCCACCTTCTTTTGCACCACGATCTCGTCGTGACCGTCGCCGTCGAAATCGATCAGCTCGAGCCGGTCGACCATGCTCGCGTCGGACACGCCCAGGTCGGCGAAGTAATACTCCTTACCACCGCGAAAGTGCGGGCCGATGATCACCAGGTTACCGCCCCACACCGCGACGCGCTCGACCATGCTATCGCCGGAGACGTTGCCGTACGCCTCGCGTGACGGGTTGGCCGGCAAGCCCTTGGCGCGAATGATGTCTTGTTCGAGCCCCTGCTCGTTGGCCAGGAGCAACGCCGGCATCGCCTTGCCCGAGCGCTGGCCGCTCGTGCCGACGACGGCCTTCACGCTGCCCGGCGCGTCGGCATCCGTATAGGTAACAGTGGCGTGGAGGCCGACGCGCGTGCGCGCCGCTTCCGGAAAAGCTGTCCATGGGATCTGCGCCTCGACGTTGAGACCGTTGCCCTTATCCATCGGGCCTTCTACGACCTTGGACTGCGGCACCGCGCTGCCCTTGAGCTTCACGACGCCAGCCACCTTGCCCGGCTGCCCCGGATACACGTCCACCGCGTAGGTATTTCCCTTCGGAAAGTACAGGTAGAGCGTGGCGTGATCTTCCTTGTCACCCGCTGCCGACGTGCGCGCGATGCGCTTGTCGAAATCTTTGAGCACCAGGTACACGCTGTTTTCGTCGTAAGCGACGGTCGCGGCGACACGCGCGCCGCCCTTACCTTCCAGCGTTTCGCCCAGCTCTGTCATCTTGTTCGGCCACTCGCGCAAGTCGCCGTCGATGCGGATCTTCACGTCGTCGACTGGCTCGGCTGAAATCGTGCGGCCGCCCGCAAATGCCGGCGAGCACACCATCGCCACCTGTAGCCCCAAGAACCAAAGTCGTCGCTTCATGACCGCTACTTCTTCATCCGCAGCTCTGCCTGCTGCTCCTCGGCTTCGAGCTCGGCCAGCGCGCGCGCCAGCTCTTCTTGCTCGGCGGCGTCGAGCGGGGCACCACCCGCCGTCGCCACGGGCGCCTCCACCCGCGCTTTGGCGGGCTCGGGTTCCGGCGGCGCCAGGCCCATCTTGCGCTTGAGCGCCATCAGGTCTTCTTCCGCGCCCTTGGTTTGCTCGAGCTGGCTGAATTTGTGAGCCAGCACGTCACCCGAATACTCTTCGTTCAGCTCGGCCTGAGCGGAGGCTTCGGCCTCCATCTGCTCGATTTTGCCGGCCATGCGATCGAAGGTCTCGAAGGCGCTGGCGTTGCGCAAGCCGCCCATCGTTTCTTGGATGGCCTTCTGCGCCTCGGCGCGCTTCTTGCGCGCGATGAGCAGGTTCTTCTTGCGCTTGGCCTCTTCGATCTTGGAGTTGAGGGCGCGCAGCGCGAGCTTGAGCTGCTCGACGGAAGCCTTCTGTTTTTGCCACTGATCTTTGAACTGCTCGCCGAGCGACTCGTGCTCTTTTTTGCGAGCGAGCGCCTCCTTCGCCAGCTCGTCGTTGTTGGCTTTGACGGCCAACATCGCGCGCTTTTCCCAAGCGGCAGCGCTCTCGAGCTCCTGCTGAGTCTGCTTCTCGAGCTTCTTCTCGTCGGCGATCGACAGCGCGACCATCTTTTTGGCCTCGCCGAGCTGGTTGGTCATGTCCTCCACGATCTGATTGAGCATCTTCTCCGGATCTTCGGAGCGGCTGATCAGGTCGTTGAGGTTGGATTTGATGAGCGTGGCGAGGCGTTGGAAAAAACCCATGGCTCTTTCTCTGACTCAAGAAGCGGATTGGACCATGCTGCGCAGCACGGGCACGTGCTCACCCAGCGCGACGTCGATATCGGCCAGCACGGCCTCGAGCTCGTTCAGGTCCAGGTGCTCGAGCTCCAGCGCGGCTGCCAGCACCATCTGGTCGCCCTCCAGGCCGAAGGCCGAATGGAGCAGCGCGCTGGCGTTGAGCTCGAGCAAGCGCTTGTAAATGGGCGCAGCCTTGGTGAGATCTTTGGGCGCGGTGCCGATGGCGACCTGCACGACCAGCACCGGCGGCACCAGCAGCACCGCCGCCGGCGGTTGATTGGGTCCGAGCGAAAGAATGAAGGTGCCGTCTTCGGTTCGCTCGTAACGCCGTCCAAGGCGACCGAGCTGCGCTTCGAGATCGTCACTGGTCCGGATCATGGCCCACATCGTAGTGCGGCCCCCCCAAACCTACAAGGCTACGAAACCCGCCGAGCTGGTGCGCCATCTTTACTGAGGCGCACGGCGACGAGCTCGTCGGGCGGGGGCGCTTCGGGCTGAATCGTGACGTGCTCGAGCTTGAAGTCGGCCTTGAGTCGATCCGCGACGCTCTTGCACACCTCGGTGCCGTGGGCGCCGCGCGCGAGCGTGACGTGCGCCGTCAAGGCGTCGAACTCTTCGGAGATGCGCCACACGTGCAGGTCGTGCAACGAGGCGACGCCAGGCGTCTCACGGATGGCGCGTTCCACGGCCGCGACATCGATGTGCGGCGGTGCCGACTCCAGCAAGATGCCGGTCGTCTCGCGCAGCACCCGGTAACCTCCGATCAGCACCAGCACCGCGATGAGCAGCGACAGCGCTGGATCCAGCCGTTGCGAACCGAAGTACAGCGCACCCACGGCCGCAATGATGGCTGCCACGGAGCCGAGCGCGTCCGACAGCACGTGCAGCAAGGCGGTGCGCACGTTGAGGTTCCCCTTGCCACCACGCATCAGAATGAAAGCGGAGAGCAGGTTGACACCCAGGCCCGCCACCGCCGCCAGCAGCATCAGGCGGCCCTGAATCGCCACCGGGTGCATGAAGCGCTCCACCGCCTCGCGCATGATCATCAGCGCGATGCCGAACAGCACGATACCGTTCACGAAGGCCGCGAGCACCTCGGCGCGCTTCAAGCCGTAGGTGCGCAGCTCGGTGCGCGGCCGCTCCGCCACGCGTTGCGCGATCAGCGCCAGCACCAGCGCGCCGCTGTCACCGAGCATGTGCCCGGCGTCCGCCAAGAGCGCGAGGCTGCCGCTGATCCAACCGACCACGGCCTCCACGCCCATGAAGCCGAGCGTGAGCACGAGCGCCAAACTGAGCTGCGTTTTCGCCCCATCTCCATGGCCGTGACCGTGACCATGACCGTGACCGTGGCCGTGGCCCTCGTGCTTGGGCTTCGCCGCCCCATGCCCATGGCCGCCGTGGCCATGACCGTGGCCGCCGTGAGCGGGATGCGACGTGCTCGACACGCCCAAAGTGAAGCGCAGCTCGGCGGCGCCGCCAAGTCGCGCGCCAAGGTCAACGCAGGTACGGTCGCTCGGCCGCAAAAAGCAAGCGTTTCGCTTGCTCGCGGATGGGCTCCGGCGTCTGGTCCTGCAGCAGCACCGCCACCATGACGAGCCAGTAGCTGCGCTGCTCGGGGGTCAGCCTGGCCGTGACCTCCTTGGATGTCTCCAGCGCGCTCGCCGGCGTCACCGTCAACACGCGCTCGATATCGGCCGCCTCGTCGCCGGCCAGCTCACGCCCCTTGCGCAGCCACGCCTCGTGCGGCCGCTTGCTGCGCACCGCGAGCGCCAGCGTCGGCCAGATCGTGTCGCCGTCGATACCCGCGTCGTCGGCGAGCGCGAAGGCCCGCTCGCTCAGCTCGGCGCTGGCGCCGTCCGACGCAGCGGCCAGGCGCAACACGCGTTGAGACACCTCGGCATCGCCGCTCGTCGCGTCCACTGCCTTGTCGAGATGCCCCACCGCGAGCTCCGAGTAGGCGAGCTCCGGACCCTCGACGTCTTTACCCGTGTCGAGCGCCTCGAGCAGCGCGAGCTGCGGCGACTGCTCGAGCCAGTTGGCGTGACTATCGGGTCGCCACTTACCGAGCAGGCGCAGCACGCGCGCCTCTTCGATGCGCACGTGCTCGCCGAGGGCCGGCACACCTTCGCAAGCGCGATCCAGCGAGTCCAGAGCCGGCTCCCACTGCTCGGTTCGCATCTGCTCGTAGCCTGCCGCGAGCGCAAAGAAGGCACTGGCTGGAAAGCGCTTGGCCCCCGCCAAAAACGCTGCTCCCTGCTCGGGACCATCCGGCTGGCAACGCACGGCCAGGTAGGCCAAATCGCCGCTTTCCGGCTTGGCCTGCGCCAGGCGGCGCTGCGCGGCACACAGCGCCGGCTTTTGCGCGGGCGACGCGCGGTCTTGCTGCAGGCGCAAGCTGATGATCTCTTCCGGGTCGCGCGCCAGACGACGCGCGATGATGTCGGGGCCTCCCGGCAATTCTTCGGCCTTCTCCAGCCAGCCGAGCACGTGAGCAGAGCTGGCGTCGTCCCATTCGGCGTGGCTGACGATCAGCTGCTTGCGCTCGGGCTCGGCCTTGACGCGAAACAGCAAGCGGCTGGCAGGCAGGTCCGCCATGCCGCTGATCACCGTGCGCGTCGCGCCGCCGCTCTTCGTGTCCACCGAGCGGGGCGGCTGCTCGAACAGATAATCGACGCTCGCCATCATCCAGCGCTGGGCGCCGAGCGGCAACGGCGGCCGCTCGACAGCCGTGCCATAAACGGCCGTCCACTGCACGAGCGCGGCGGCACCCGCGACGTTGTAGACGTAGTGACGCCCCTGCTGCACGGACTCGTCGAAGCGTTCGATGACGCGGCCGCTCGGATGCGTCGTGACGATCGCGAGCCGCCCGGCATGGCTCGAGTCGACGTCCACGTGGCCGAGCGGCTCGATTTCGTGCCTCGCCCCATCGACCTCGACGACGACGCGCGTGGCCAGGCCGTTGTAAACGGTGATCGGAATCTTGGCGAGCCCGGTGCTGAAGCCGAGCACTCCCGCCAAGATGCCGCCCGCCACCACGAGCCGTGCCAGCGTCGGCAGCGCGCCGTCCGCTGTTTGAAAGCGATTCCACCAGTCCAGGCGCTTCTGGCGCTCCCGCTCTTGGCCCGGTGCGAGCGTCGCATATTTTTCCGGCGCGCGCGGCGCTTGCGGCGCGGCACCCGGATCGGTGCCGTTCAAGAAGCATTGCGCGACGTGCTCCTCCGCGTGTAGCAGGAGCTCCAAGCTGACGCGCTCGAGCAAGCCCAGCGCGCCCAGCACGCCATCGACCCAGCTGTCGATGACCTGCAGCCAATTGGCCAGATTGTTCGTGTCCGGCGCCGGCACCTGAAAGTTCTTGGGCAAGAAGCCGAGCCAATCGCGCGGCTTGTCGTCGTCGCCTTCGTCTGCGATCGCTTCGACCATTCGCTCCAGCACCATCGGCGTCAGCAAGAGCTGGGGCGCGTGGTGAAACACCGGCCAGAGCGCGTGGTACAGCTCCGAGCAAGCCTTGAGCAGCCGCTCGCGCTCGGCGCTGCTCACGCGACCGTCCGCCGTCACGACCGCGAACACGTTGGCCATGTGCCCGCGCGCGTCGATCAAGTTAGCTCGCGCGTGGCCCGCGTAGTGGAGCAGCGCGCTCAAGCCGTACAGCTGCTCCTCCCAACCCTGACCGAGCGCTCGCGCCGCCGAGCGATGCGTCGCGCGACAGGCCCGGTCGTGATTCTGCACGCGCGCTCGCACCGACTCCACCTCGCTCTTCACCTGCGCCAGCACGCCCGCCAGCGCGCGGCGCTGAACCACCCGACCGCGGTGGCGAATCACGCCGCCGGGCGCCTCCAAAAAGCCTTCGTGCAGCGCCTCCAGGTTGTCGTGTTCTTCGGCGCGTAGCCGCAAATCCCGTATGTCGGCGGCGAGCGGCTCCGGGTACAGGCCGCGCAGCTGCGCGGCGACTTGCTCGGGCTCGACCGGCGCGCCGTACACGTCGTCCAGCTTCTTGTGCGGCAAGACCACCGAGCGGCCCAGGTAGACGCCGCGGTAGCGCGGATCCAAAAACGGCCGCGAATATCGGCGGTCGACGGCTGCGATCGCCGCCTCTGCCGACAAAGGCACGGCTTTCGCGTACGCATCGCTTTGTCTGAAGAGGTGCGCCGTGACGCGCTTCCGCAGCTGCTCGGGCTCACGAAACAGCTCCCAAGCCGGGCGCGCATCGAGCTCCACGGGCACGTAAACGCGCTTGGCGTTGTCCTCACGATCGCGATTCGCCGGGTGCGTCGACCACATGCGCGGCGGCTCGGCCAGCTCTTGCTGGAACACGCGGTGCTGCTCGCGCTCGGTCGCGGGCAACCGCGGCGAGGCACCGTGATGCGGCTCGCTCATGATCACCGCCATGCGCTCGACGATGCGCCCTTGCAGGCTGAACAAATCAGGCACCGCCCGGCCCTTGCCGAGCTCGCTCGCGGCTACGTCCACCGCGCTGCTCCACGCTTCATCGGCCGCACCCAGGCGATGCAGCGCGTGCACGAGCGCGTCGCTGCCCGTCAAAGACACGCTCACCAGGTCGGCCTGAAACTCCATCTCGCGCCCGAGCGCGCGTTGCGCGAGCAGCACCAGCCCGAAAGCCGTGTCCAGCAGCGAGCGGATGGACCACACGATGCTGCGCAGCCCCCAGCCGATCCAGGCGACGCGAATGTCGGTGTTCGAAATGCCCATCAGCAGCCGGTCGAGCCAGTCGCGCGTGGCCACGATTTGCCCGGCCACCTGCTGCGCCACGTAGACCCAGCGCCCCACGGCCATCGAGCGCTGCGCAAAATGGCCGAGCTCGTGCGAAAGCACCGCGGACAGCTCGCTGAGGTTGAGCGCGCTGACCAAACCCAAACCAATCTCCAGATTCTTTTTGGTGGGAAAGATCAGGTTGACCAGCGACAGGTCGTAGAACACCGCCGCGTTCACACGCGCAGAGACGAACACGCGGTGCGGCCTGGGTGCCTTCGCACGATCGGCCAGCGCGCTGACGAAAGCGAACAGCTCCGGCTGCTCGGCGGCCGTGATCTCGATGTCTTCGCGACTCTTGCCGCTGCGCTTGATGAAGAACAGCGCCTTGAGCAAGAAGACGGCGAGCAACGCCGCTACCGCGCCACCGACGAAATCGGCCACACCGTTGCCGCCGTGCACGAGGTCCACGGCGCAGCGATACGCGGTCCATGCGAACCAGCCGGCCAGCCCCACGTAGAGCCCGACGAACAGCACGAGCCCCAAAACTGCCAGCCAGGCGTGCCGCTTGTAACGCGACGTGGCACGCGTGAGGTCTGGCGGTACCAGCTCAGGAAACCTCGGAAAAATCCCCAAGGCTGGGATTTTCCCGGGCGTGGGGCACAAATGCAAGGCCCTCATTGCACACAGGAAAATCCTAAGTACACTCGGCCATGTTTGACCGTAATCTTCGCGAGTGCCTGACGTTCGACGACGTCATGCTCGTACCCGCGTACAGCGAGGTCCTGCCGGCTGAAGCCGATGTGCGCTCTCGTCTCACCAAGACGATCGAGCTGAATATCCCGATCGTGAGCGCTGCAATGGACTCGGTGACCGAGGCGCGCTCTGCCATCGCCATGGCCCGCCAGGGCGGCATGGGCATCATCCACAAGAACCTCAGCGTCGAAGAGCAGGCCAGCCAAGTCGACCGTGTCAAGCGCGCTGAGAGCGCCGTCATCGTGAACCCGGTGACGGTGCGCCCGTCGCAGTCGCTGCGCGAAGCACTGAGCGTGATGCGCGAGCACGAAGTCTCCGGCGTCCCGGTGACGGAAGGCAACGCCGCCGTCGGTATCCTCACTTCACGCGATATTCGCTTCGAAAAGAACCTCGATCAGCCGGTCAGCGCACTGATGACGACCGAGCTCGTCACCGTCCCGCCGGGCTGCAGCCCGGAAGCCGCGCGCGAGCTCTTGCACAAGCACCGCATCGAGAAGCTCTTGGTCGTGGACCAGGGCAAGCTCGTCGGGCTCATCACCATCAAAGACTTGCTGCAAGCCGAGCGTAATCCGCTCGCCAACAAAGACGAACGCGGCCGCCTGCGCGTCGGCGCGGCGCTCGGCCCCGGCGCTGATCGCGTGCAGCGCGCCGAAGCGCTGATTGAGGTCGGCGTGGACGTGCTGGTCGTCGACACCGCCCACGGCCACCACAAGGGCGTGATTGACGCCGTGCGGGACACGAAGAAGCGTTACCCGAACGTGCAGGTCGTCGGCGGCAACATCGCGACGGCAGATGCCGCCAAAGCCCTGGTCGATGCCGGCGCCGACGCCATCAAGGTCGGCATCGGTCCGGGCAGCATCTGCACCACGCGCATCGTCGCGGGCATCGGCGTACCGCAAATCACCGCCATCGCGGACTGTGTCGAAGTCGCCGATCGCACGGGCGTGCCCGTGATCGCCGACGGCGGCATCAAGTACTCGGGCGAGGTCACGAAGGCGCTCGCCGCCGGCGCCGCGTGCGTCATGATCGGCTCACTCTTCGCCGGTACCGACGAAGCCCCAGGCGAGCTCGTGCTGTATCAGGGCCGCAGCTACAAGGTGTACCGCGGCATGGGCTCGCTGGGCGCGATGAAGAAGGGCAGCCGCGATCGCTACGGCCAGGGCGGCACCGCGGACGAAAAGCTGGTGCCCGAAGGCATCGAAGGCCGCGTCCCGCACCGCGGCTCGCTCGCCAGCATCCTGGCCCAGCTCGTCGGCGGCCTCCGCGCCGGCATGGGCTATACCGGCTCGCGCACCGTCGCAGACTTGAAGAAGAACGCCAATTTCATCCGCATCTCGTCCGCAGGCCTGCGTGAAAGCCACGTCCACGACGTGATCATCACCGAAGAAGCGCCGAACTACCGCGTTTGAAAGAGAGGGCTGCTCAACGGCGCCAGTACAGAACCACCCGTCTCGTTGGGTGGCTCAGATTGCCCAGGCAAAGTGGAAGACCGGAACCACCCCGGCGTCGTTGCGTGCTAACGCGAATACACGCGCACGTAGTCGATCTGCATCGTCTGCGGGAAGGGCGTCGTCGCGTCGGGGTTGCCGGGAAAGAGGCCGCCGATAGCGACGTTGAGCAGGATGAAGAAGGGGTGGTCGTAGACCCACTCGAGGCTTGGGTCGCGTTGCGCGAGGTCGGCGGGTGTACGGGTTTCGAACAGCTCGTCGTCCACGTACCAGCGCGCGACGTTCTCTTCCCACTCCAGCGCGAACACGTGGAAATTCATCCACACGCCCTCGGCGATGACGTGCTCGGCGCGGAAGTCTTTGCTGCCCGAGTAGCCGGGGCCGTGCATGGCGCCGAGCGAGATGGTCGGCTCGCGACCGCGGTTTTCCATGATGTCGAGCTCGCCGCGCTGGGGCCAGCCGACTTCTCCGTTGTTGCCCATGATCCAGAACGCCGGCCAGATGCCTTGACCGCGCGGGATCTTGATGCGGCTCTCGAAGCGGCCGTACTTTTGCTCGAGCTTGTTCTCGCTCTCGAGGCGCGCGGAGGTGTACTGCGCGCCCATGTACGACTCTTTGCGCGCGACGATGTTCAAGAAGCCGTTGCCGTCGAGCGACACGTTCTCGGCGCGCGGCGTGTAGTACTCGAGCTCTTGATTCGACGTGGACTTGGCGTTCTTGGGCGTCCACTTCGTGGCGTCGGGCGGGCTGCCCGCGGGGCCGTCGAACTCGTCGCGCCAGACGAGCTTCCAACCGGGGCGATCCGAGCCGTCCCCACCCGCGCCGCCGGAGCCTGCGGCGCCACCGGTCCCCGCAGCGTTTGCGCTACCGGCGCCACCACCTGCAGTTGCTCCGCCGTTCGCAGAGCCGCCGGGCATTTCGCCGGCACTGCCAGCTGCCGCGCTCGCGGTTCCGCCCATCTCGCTGCTCGCACCGGCCGACGTGCCACCAGAGCCGCTCGTCGGGAACGAAGCCGTGCCGGCGTTTTCGTTGCCGGACGGAGCACCGGCGCTGCCCGCTGCTGTCAACGGTGGCGCACCACTAGCACCGCCGCTATTCGGCGTTTCTCCGGAGCAAGCCAAGACACCGACGCACACGGCCGCAGCCAGCCATCGTCCCTCGCGCATACGTCCGCTAATGGCGCGCTGACGGCGTTACCTTCAAAACTTTTTTAGCGCGGCAAGAACGACACGTCGTCGAGCCAGTAGTCGAACGCGGGAGCGTGGGCAGGCACGGCAAACTCGATGGCGAACAGCGAATGGGGGTCGAACGGCAGCGCAGGACCGAAGCCCTTCTGTGTGAGCTCTTCCCAGCGCACCTCGTAGCGTTGCCAGTCGTGGGTCAAAGCGCGCTCGGCGCCGTGCCCATCGAAGCAGTCTTTGAGACAGCTGCCACCGAATTCTTCGGGGACCACTTGTGTCATCTTCACCCCCAGTCGCACCCGCGCCTTGCCGCGCGCCCAGAAGGCGATCCCCGCGTAGGCAGAAGCGTCGTAGCAGCGCCGCGGCGTGAGCTCGGCGCTGAGCACGGTGCCCCATTGTTTGAACGTGCCGCCGCTGGCATGAAGCCCGAACTGGCTCGCGCCACGGCCACCAGGGATACGATTGGCGCCGAAGGGCACGCCCAGCCGAGGTAGCTGTTGCGCCGTACCATCGGCGAAAGTGCCCCAGCTGCCGGCGCGTTTGTCGAGCTTGAGCAAGCGAGAATCGCCGTCCTCGAAGTCGTCGATCATCGGGTCTGTGCCCGTCGCCACCGCCGCCGGGCTGCACGGCGCGAATGGCGACGGTGCTTCGAGCGAGGGGCTGGGGGTCGGCACGGCGCGCACGGCGTGCGACGACGACGGCTCTGCCACGAGCGGCAACGTTTGCTTCGGCGTGCGCAAGAACAAGCCGACGCAGGCTGCCAGCGCCAGGGCTCCGCCGAGCGCCACATAGGCGCGACGGCGCTTCGACGCCAACTCGCGCCGTTGCGCTTCGAGCACGCGCGCCATGGCGGCCGTCTTGGCGCCCGGTGCAGGCACGTCTTCAGTCCCCGACTGGAGCAGCTCTCGCTCGAGGCTGTCGCCGCTGTCGCGGAGCCGCAGCGATGACTCGTCGCTCATCGCGTCCTCCCGGCGAAGGATTCGCGTGCCTGCAGGCGCTTGATCGCGGCTTGGAATTCAGCGCGCGCGCTGCGCAGCCGCGAGCTAACGGTGCCGGGCGGTATGCCGAGCACCTCCGCGATTTGCGGCACGCTCAGCTCCTCGAGCTCGAACAGCACGAACGCGGCTTTGAGCTCGAGATCCATTTCGTCGAGCACTGCTTGTAGCAGCGCGCGCGCGCGTGACAGCTCCGTGAGGCGCTCGGGACCGGGCGCGCTCTGTTCGTCGTGCTCTTCGACGTTTGCGTCTGCCAGCTCGGGACGGCGACGCAAGCTGCGGCGCCGGGTGGAAGCCACCTTGAGCGCGGTGCCGAACAGGAACGAGCGTTCGCGCCCGGACACGATGGAGTCGAGCTTGCGGCTCGCCACCAAGAACACTTCTTGCGCCGCGTCGTCCACGTCCGCCGAGCTGATGCCCAGGCGCCGCAAGCTGCGCCAGACGAACTCGAACTGCTCCTGCATCAGCAGCGTGAGGCGCAGCTCCGCGCTGGACGACCGCGACGGCGTCACGAAGCGGCTGGACATGACCAGCTCGGGAGCTCGGAAAAACGCGGCAACTTGCTGCACGCTCCTTAACATGGCCGCTCCGTCAGAAGTCGATCGGAAAAACGTCGCTATTTGCTGGCGGGGCTCGCCGGCACGCAGCGCGTCGATTTTCAAATCGACGCCCGTGGCGCCGGCCATAGCGCGGGCATGCAGCTCAGGTTGGGTGGTTTGGCAGGCCGCGGACGGCTGTTTTTTTCGCTGACTTCGGCACTCGCGCTGGCGGCGGCGTGCGGCAAGTCCGACCAGCAACCGTCCAGCGAGGAGCAAGGTGGGGGGATCTTCGGTGGCACGGGCGGTGGCACGAGTAGCGTTCCGCTCGCAGGCAAGGCGGGCAGCGCCAGCGGCGGGGCCGGTGGCACGGCGGGCAGCATGGCCGCGATCGACGAATGCGCGAGCACGCCGCCCGGTAAGTTAGCGTTGATCGACAACTTCGACGACGGCAACAGTATTGCTGCCTTCGAGCCGGGGCGTGAAGCCTACTGGTTCACGATTCACGACGAGAGCCCCGGCACTATCGAGCCACCCAAGGACTTCGTCGGCTCGCCCGATGGCTACCTCGGCACCGCATCGGCACACGTCCGCGCGAGCGGGTTCACGACCTGGGGCGCCGCGCTCGTCAGCAATATCTCCTATAAGCAAACGCTACGCTGTCCTTATAACGCCTCTGCCTTCCAAGGCTTGAGCTTCGTCGCGCGCGGCGGCGGGCGGGTGCGCGTGCAAGTGATCATGCCTGGCGTTACCGACAAGGAGTACGGCGGCACCTGCGATCCGGACAAGGGACAGGTCTGTTACGACAATCACGGCGTCGAGATCGACCTGACGCCCGAGTTCAAGACCTATGAGCTGTCCTGGTCGAGCTTCCAACAGCGCGGCTACGGCACGCAGGTGCCGTTCGACCCCAAGACCATCTTCGCGCTGCAATTTGCGATGGAACCGGTCAATCTGCCCGTCGATCTGTGGGTCGATGAGCTCCAATTCTGGGATGGCGTGCGGCCCCCCGACGATGGCGTCGCCGGCGCGAGCGCGGGGGGTGCCGGCAGCGAGGCGGGCGGAGCGGCTGCTGGGGCCAGCGACCGCGCCGGCATGGGTGGCGTCGAAGGCGGCAGCGGCGGAGCGGGTTGATGCGCTCGACAACGGCAGCTTGCTGGCTGATCGCGCTAGCGCTCGGCGCCTGCTCGGCGCCGTCGACCCCGCCCCGCGAAAGCGCAGGCCCGCCCATCGCCGCGGCGCAGCAGCTGCTCGCCCCCAGCGTACGGCGGTTGAGCGTGGCCGAGCTTTCGGCGGCAGCCAGCGAGCTCGTGCAGGGCGATGTCGACTTGGCGTCCGCGCTTCCGCCCGACGCGCGCCAAAACGACTTCTCGCGCAGCCTCACGCAATCGGTCGATGCCACCACTTTGAAACAGCTCGACGACGCCGCGCGCGCCATCGCAGCAAAGTTGCCGTTGCCATCCGAGGTAGACGCCAACGCGCTGGTAACGACGCTGGCCAGTCGCGCCTTTCGGCGCGCGCCGACGGACGCAGAAGTAGCCGACTTGAGAGCGCTGTTCGACGCCGGCGCTAGCGGCAGGGCTCCGCGCGACGGCGCCGAGCTGGTGGTGCGCGCCCTGTTCGGCTCGCCGGAATTGCTCTACGAAACCGCGCTCGATTCGGCGCTCTCCAGCGACGAGCTGGCGAGCCACCTGGCGTGGCTGGTGTCGGGGCTGCCACCCGACGCCGAGCTGAGACGCGCCGCCAGCGCCGGCGAGCTACAGAGCGGCCCCGCGCGACGCCAGCAAGCGCTCCGCCTGCTGCACGATTCGCGAGCCCGCTTCCTCTATCGACGCTTCATCGAAGAATGGCTCGGTCTCAACCGCCTGCGCGCGCTCGCCAAGTCGAGCGATATCGCGGCCGATTTTCCGTCGCTCCGTGAAACCATGCTGAGCGACACCGAAGCCGCGATCGACGACGCCTTCATCACGACGAGCGGTTCGCTTCAGGCGCTATTCGCCAGCGGTTATGCCGCGCCGAACCGCGACGGCTTGCTGCAGCAAGAAAGCTTCTTGGCCACTTTCGCGCACGAAGACAGCAGCGCGCCGGTCCTGCGCGGCAAAGCGGTGCTGGAACGGCTCTTGTGCCGCAAGTTGGTCGAGCCGTCGGAGCTGGGCATCGATCTGGTGCTGCCCCAACCCGACCCCCACACCACCACGCGCGAGCGCTTCGCCCAACACGCCGAGCGCACCGACTGCAACGGCTGCCACGAGCAGCTCGACGGCGTCGGCTTCACCTTCGAAAACTTCGACGCCATCGGTGGTTTTCGCAGCGAAGAAGCCGGGAAGCCCATCGACAGCTCCGGCCATATCACCCTCGACGGCGTCACGCTGACCCTGGGCAACAGCGTGGACTTGTCGCGCGCGCTCGCGGCATCGCAAGAGCTCGAAGTCTGCGCCGCGCGCCAGCTGGTTCGCTTCGCCTCCGGCACGCAGTCGAGCGCCGTCGAAGACGACTTCGTCGCGGCCACGCGCCGATTGCCCGACACCGACCGCACCACGCTCATTGGCCTGTTACTCACCTACGTCGAAGGCGACTGGTTCGCCAAACGGAGCCTTCAATGACTGCTCGCGCTGCGCGCGCTGCCCACAAGCTCAACCGCCGTCACCTGCTCACCGCGCTCGGCGCCGGCGGCGCCCTCGCCTATCTCGGCCCTGGCGCTCGCCCGCTGCATGCGCAAACCACAGCCGCTCGCTATTTCGTGGGCGTGTACATGCCGCACGGCATGGCGCGCGAGTATTGGGTACCGCGCGCGGGCTTCGACATCAGCTACGAAAACAGCTCGCTCGCGCCGTTCGACGACGCGAACACCTTCGGCAAGAGCTACGCCGACCAGCTGCTCGTCGTCGAAGGCTTGGACGTGAAGGCCGGTATCGACGGCGGCACTACCGGGCACGACGCCTCGCGCGCGCTGTTCACGGGCAGCTCGCAGCACGGCAAGAACGCTTCCATCGACCAGTTTTTGGCGCTGGAGCACGGGCTTGGGCGAGAGACGCCGCTCGCGAGCTTGGTGCTGGGCGTCGGCAACAGCGCGCCGGATCTCGGCCAATGCATCTCGTACGCCAAAGGCGGCGCCGCGGTGCCCAAGCTGATCGATCCGAGCCGAACCTTCGCCCAAGCCTTCGCACAGCTGGTGGTCGGCGACGACCCGGCGGCCCTGGAGCGGGTCGCGCGCGAGCGCCGCCTTGGCAAAAGCCTGCTCGACTACTGGAACGCAGACCTCAAACGCCTGTCGGCGCGCGCACCAGAGAGCGAGCGCGACAAGCTCGAGCAACACGCGGCGGCTTTGCGCGAGCTCGAGCAGCGGCTCGACCCACAGCTGAACGGTTGCTCCCCACCCAGCGCGCCCGACGCCAGCACCTATCCCGAGCTGCTCGCCTACGGCGGAGGCGAGCCGTACTTCGACACCATCACCAACCTGCAAATCGATCTGCTCGCACAGGCGCTGGGCTGCGGCGTCACGCACGTGGCCACGCTCTTCCTCGCCGATCTCAGCCGTACCCACCTCGATCCCCAATTGCCGGACGACGTGCACATCGACGTCGCGCACCGCTACACCAGCGGCGGCCGCGCCGGCGGCGGCGACCCGGCGTCCTGGTTGCCGCTCGCGCGCCAGAACCGCTACGCGCACGGCAAAGTCGCGCGGCTCCTGCAACGGCTCGACGAAAACGGCATCCTGGACCAAACCGTGCTCATCGCCTTGAGCGACATGGGCGACCCCAACCGCCACTCGTCACGCCAAATTCCGGCGCTGCTCGCGGGGGGTTGGGGCGGCCACCTCAAAGGCGGTCGCCATCTCGACCTCGGCGCCGCCGGCACTCCCCACAACCGCGTCCTCGTCGCCGCCCAACGAGCCTTCGACGTCGACAGCGACACCTTCGGCGAAGACGAAGATCTCGCGGTTACGACCGGGGCGCTCGATTTGGCGTAACGCCGCGCGGGCTCGCGGCGACAGAGGGGGCAATGCTGGTTCACGGGACGCCCTATCTCACGGTGAGCTACGACGCGGCGCTGCGGCGCCTGGAGCTGTGTTGGTCGGGGGAATTCACGCCGAGCCGGTGTTTTCGTCCGCTGCTCGATTCCATTCAGCAGTTCATCGTGAATCGTCGGCCGACGCGCTGGCTTTGTGACCACGGCGCGATGCGAATCATCTCGCCGGAAGATCAGGCGTGGCTGTTCGAGCGTTGGATGCCGGTATTGTGCGCAGGCTGGCACGAGCAACCAGCTCGGGTCGCAGTCGTCAAGGCCAGCGACCTGTTCGGTCTGCGTTCGACTCTGAACGTCGCCCAGCGACTACAGCAGCGGCGTTGTCTCGACGTCGAGCTCTTCGATGCGCGTGGCGACGCGGAGCAGTGGCTGCTCACCGGCAGCCACCCGCCGAAAGGTCCGGAGGAATGTTAGAACAGATTCAAAATCTCAACGAAGAGCTGCGCCGAATGACGCGCGCCGTCGATTTGCCGATGGAGGTCGTCGAAACGATCGCGCAGAGCATCCTGGAGGCGGGGCGCGCGGTGGCCGGCCTGCGCATTGGCCAAAAGGCACCGGATTTCGCGCTATTGAATCAAAACCAGAATATCGTGCACCTCAGTGAGCGGCTGCGGCAGGGGCCGGCCGTGATCTGCTTCTTACGTGGCGAGTGGTGTCCCTACTGCATGCTGGAAGTGCGGGCCTTGCGCGCCATCTGGCCTCTGGTGGAGGGACGCAACGCTTCGCTGATTTGCATTCATCCGCAGAAGGTCGACGTCTCCGAGCGCTTTGCCGAAGGTTCTGGCATGGACGTCTGCAGCGACCACACGCAGGAAGTGCTTTCTGGCTTTCAGGTGCGCTACCCGCTGTCGGAGAGCCTGATTCGCGCGTACCGCAGCAGCTTTGGCCTCGATCTGTCGCAGCTCAACGCCAACGGCCAATGGAATCTCCCCGTACCTGCGACCTTCGTCGTCGATCAGGACGGCGTGATAAAGGCGCGGCAGTTCTGCCCTGATTTTCGGGTACGGGTAGAGCCCGGCTACATTTTGCAGGCGCTCGATCGTCTGCCACGCGCCTCACTCGAGTTCGTTGCACCCAGCTTTTTGGACGACATCGACTGCTCGACACTCGGCGCCGTTCAAGAGCTCGCGTAGACGGCTTCGACCTCGATGCAACAGCACTCGCTGATTGGCGAGGCTCACCCCCAGCGCCTGTCGCGTCTCTTCCGAGCTGAGACCCTCCACGTCACGCAGCCACACCACCTCGCGCTGGCGCTGCGGCAACGCATTGAATGCGTGTGTCACTCGCTGCAGGTGCTCCGTGGCGAGTAGGCGACCTTCGGGCCAGTGACGCTCGGAGAGTGCCCAGTGTTTGGCCCAGTTGCCGTGATGCTCGGCCAAAAACAGCTCGAGCAGGTTGCCATGCCGATCGTCGGCGCGGGTCAGCTTGCGCCGACGATCGCTGCGCCGCCAATGGCTGCGAGCCGTGTTACGCACAATCCGGACCAGCCACGGACCGACCTCGGAGCGGCCCTCGAATCCAGGCAGCCCCAGCCACGCGCTGAGCCACGCTTCCTGCACGACCTCTTCGGCCAGCGACGCGCTATGCACGAATACTCTCGCCACGCGCGTGAGCGGACCTTGGTAATGCGCGACCAATGCTTTGAACGCGCGCGGGCAGCCAGCGCGCAAAGCCCGAATGGCTTGGGGACTATCGATCCAATTGGCGCCCAGGCCGCCTTCCTCGCTCGACATCTAGGTCTCGAACAGCAAAGCAATCGGCACGCCGCTCGACGCTGTCCGACAACGTCCCGAAATCGCTCGGGCGGGCGCGCGCCAGCCCGGTTCTGGCCGCGACATGTCGTGGGGGCGCCACGACATGTCACGGTTCAGAGGGTGCGGTTGCCAGGGACTGCAGCCTGCCTCGAGTCAGCAAGTACACGATGTGCGTGAAACCACCCACGTATCGGGTCCCCAGGAACAGGGCTGGAAAACCCGCCGTACCAGCCTGACGCAGCAGCTCGAGCTGCCGACCCTGATCCTTCACCTCCACCTCGTCGAAGCGCAGTTGCGCTTCTCGAAGGTGGCGGCGCACCTGCTCGCAGAGGATGCAGCCCGGCCGCGTGAACAGCGTGAGCCGCTCCATGAGCTAAGCTTGCGTTGCCGGATCGACCGGTAGCCCAGCCGTGAAAGCCATACGGTTGTCGAAGTTGAGCAGGGCAACGGCGGCCATGAGCTCGACCGCACCGTCGTGGCCGTACAGCTTGGCGACGGCGGCAAGAGTCTCCGGTTTGGCCTTGATCTCCAGTGTCATCTCGTCGGCGAGGCGCAGCACGGCGAGCTCTTCCTCCGTGTAAAACTCGCGCGCAATCTCGGGCGCAGCCAAGCCGGCGCTCTTCGAGCCTTCGACGCCCAGGGCTCGGAGTCGCGCGCGATGAAAAGATCGACAATACGGGCAACCGTTGAGCTCCGACGTGCGTACCATCGCGAGCTCCTTCATGGCTTGCGGCACCTTGCCTTCACCCCCCAGCGCCGTCTCCACGGCGACCAGTGCGCTTACCAGGTGTGGTGCCTGGCTCCACAGCTTGACGAGGTTGGGGACGAACCCCAAAGCCTTGTCGAAGGTCGCGTAGATCTCGCGAATCTGCGGCTCCTCCGGAGACTCGTTCAGCGGAATGATTGACTCGCCCATGACTGCCTTTCTGCAAGTCCCCAGGGTTTAGGCTGCCCTCTGCGCGCAGCCGCACGCCTATCGCCCGGGTCGTCCCCGCCTTGTCTCGACTAGCGGGCGCCGCGTTACGCGTCGTGCGGCCTAGGCGGCCACGAATTGTAGGTGCAGGTAGCCAAGAAAAACGCCGCCGTCTGAAACCGGCCGCTCTACGTCGCGTAACGCCGCACAGCTCGTGCCAAACGCAGACTTGAGCCGCTCATCGGATCACAGCGCACCGGACTCCCTCGCGCTCAGCAGCCAATTTCAGCACATCGTGCTGAGCGGGGCGCAGCAGGGCATCATCTTGTTCGACCGCGCCCTGCGTTATCGCGTTTGGAATCGGTTCATGGAGGTGTTGACGGGCGTGGGGCCGGAGGAGGTCTTGGGCCGGCCCGCGGTCGAGGTGTTTCCGTTCTTACGCGAGTCGGGGTTGGAAACCGCCCTGTTGCGGGCGCTTTCCGGGGAGCATGTCGTCGTCGAAGACGTTCACGTCTACCTGCCGCGCACCCACCGCGATTTGTGGGAATCGGCCGAATACGTTCCCCATCGCGACGCACGCGGCGACATCGTCGGCGTCGTTGCGTTGGTGAAGGACATGACCGAGCACAGGCAAGCCGAAGAACGCTTGCGTCTCGCCCTCGCCGAGCTCGCGCAACGCGAGCCAGCTGGAAGCGCGCGCGCGCAGAGCCTCGCTCAGCATCCGCCGAAGATCATCGGCCAAAGCGGCGCGTTCCGAGCCGCGCTCGAGCGCGCCGCAACCGTGGCTGCGACCTCTGCTAGCGTGCTCATCACCGGAGAGACCGGCACGGGCAAGGAGCTGTTCGCTCGCGCCATTCACTGCGGCAGTCCGCGAAGAGGAGCCGCATTCTCGACCGTCAACTGTGGCGCGCTCAGCCCCGAGCTCATCGACAGTGAATTCTTCGGTCACGTGCGGGGCGCCTTCACGGGCGCGTTGCAATCGCGAATCGGCCGGTTCGAGCTGGCAAGTGGAGGAACCATCTTTCTCGACGAGATTGGCGAGCTACCGTTGGGCGCTCAGGTCCGCCTGCTGAGGGTCTTGCAGGACGGTGAAATCCAGCCCGTCGGAACCAGTGAAACCCGGCGCGTCGATGTGCGCGTGATCGCGGCGACGAATCGAGACCTTCGGCAACTGGTTGCGCAAGGGTCGTTTCGAGAGGACTTGCTCTATCGACTGAACGTGTTCCCCATAGAGCTCCCACCGCTCCGGCAAAGGCTCGAAGACGTGCCGCTGCTGGCAAACGCTTTCTTGCACGAACAAGCGCGGAAGCTCGGCAGAAAGCTTCGTCCGTTCACGGTCGCTGACTTACAGCGGCTGACCTCGCACACCTGGCCCGGCAACGTGCGCGAGCTCCAGAACCAGGTGCAGCGCGCAGCCATCTTGGCAAACGGTGACGAGCCGCAGCTGGAGCTGCCCGCCGTTCACGATGCCGCAGTCCCACTGGCCATGGACGACGTTCAGCGCCAGCACATCCTCAGTGTGCTTCGGGCGAGCAACGGCGTTCTGCAAGGACCCTCAGGAGCAGCCGCCAAGCTCGGCTTGAAGCCGAGCACTTTGCGTAGCCGCATGCGCAAGCTCGGCATCGGCTCACGGCGTTGAGAGTTGGCGCCCGCTGCCCGCAGGGGACACGCCCAAGGATTCTAGCCAACGCAGCAGGTGCTCCAGATCGGGGCCCGACGCGCAGGACACGCCGAGCACTTCGTCAGGTTGAGAGAAGCGGTTGACCCAGAAGGTCGGAAAACCGAACCAGCTTCCGCCGCTGGCATCCCAGCTGCCGAAAGCGGCAAACGCGATCTGCGATCGGGAGAGGCCAAACGACGCCTCCGCCAGCGCGTAGGCGCGAGGGTCGGGTTTGTAGCTCCGCGCGCGGTCCGTGCTGATGAGGTCGTCGAACTCCTGTACCAGACCAGCCTGAGTCAGGAGCGATTGGATCATGGCCGGCGAGAAATTGGCTAGTGGGGCCAATCTGAGGCCTCGTTCACGAAGGGCGGCCAGGACACCGCGGCTTTCGGGCCACGCCGCCAGCTCGACGAAGGCAGCCTCGAGCCGGGCACGAGCGGTCGGCACGAGGTTCACGCCGTGCGCTCGTGTCGCGTAGAGCAAGGCGTCCTGAACGAGCCCCTGAAAGTCGCGGTATTGGCCGGAAGCGGCCCGCAGCCAGGAGTACTCGAATAACTTCGTCTTCCAGGTGGCCGCAAAAGCGGGGTTTTCTCCGACGACTTCCGCGACGCGCCTATCCACGCCGCGTGGGTCGAACAACGTGAAGAGGTCGAACGCCACCGCTCGAACGCCCTGCGCGCTGCTGTCCGGCGCTTTGGCCAGCGACGCTGATGGCGCCGGAGCACAAGCCGTCAGCGCCGCGCCGCCCATCAGCTCGAAAAAGCGTCGTCTCGACATGCCGTCAACTTGCGGGCTCCAAGCCCTATGCGCCAGATTGATGCGTGTATGCATCCTATGCAAAAATGCATGGAGGCGTTAGCGTAGCCAGGTGAACTGGGACGATCTCCGCTTCTTCTTGGTCGTCGCTCGGCAGCGAACGCTCTCTTCAGCAGCCCAGGTGCTGCAAGTCACCCAGCCCACGGTGGGGAGGCGCATCACGCAGCTGGAAAACCAGCTCGGCGCTCGGCTGTTCGTCCGGAGCTCTGCTGGCTTTGCGCTGACGGCCGCGGGGGCACGTGCGCTCGCCTTCGCCGAACGCATGGACCAGGACGTCTTGGGTGTGGAGCGGCAGCTTTTGGGGAGAGACGAGGGCGTCGCAGGTACCGTGAGGCTAACCGCGTCCGAGTGGCTCGTTAGCTCGGTGCTCGCGCCGCTCGTGGGCGGCCTCGTTACGGATCATCCCAGGCTGAAGCTCGAGCTCGTGGCCGACGCACGCCACGTGAACCTGGCTCGGCGCGAAGCCGACATCGCCCTTCGCCCGCGGCGGTTCGAGCAGCCCGGCGTCGTACAACGCTCGCTGGGCAAGCTCGCCTTCGCACTCTACGCCGAGCATTCGTACCTGAACGCTCTGGGCCCACCCCAACCAGGAGATGGCCGAGGCCATGTCCTGATCGGCATGAGTGACGAGACAGGTGACGTTGCTCGGACTTGGCTCGAGAGCGCGTTGCCACACGCCACCCGGGCGATCGAGACGAACGGCCGCGACGCCATGCTCGCCTTGGCTCGCCATGGCGTCGGCTTGGCTTGCCTGGCCAGGATCGTCGGCGACGCTGCGCCGGAGCTAAAGCGCGTGGAGCTACCCGGCGCGCCCACACCCACGCTATGGCTCGGCATGCACCGTGACGCTCGCGGAACACCTCGCGTGCGCGCCGTCGTTGCGCATTTGACCGAGCAATTGCGGCTGCTCACGCCGCGACTTCATCCAACTGCCGGCGCGCGCGGGTGAGTCCGTCTTGCGCATGGCGAGTCAATCCCGTCGCGCCCGCACCTGCGCCACGATCTCGAGGATCGCGCCCGCCACCAACTTCGCCTGGTCTCGGTGAGTCACCATCGTAATGTGGCTGGTGCCCGGCAAGATGCGATGCTCGGCGCCGGGATGGCGATTGGCCAGCTCTCGATGAAGCGTCGTCAAGTCACGCACCTGTGGCGTGTCGGGCCCGCTGGCACTCAGAAACAGCTTGGGAAAGCTGCCAAGGCGAGCGCTTCGCGCTTGAGCAGCACTCTCGCGCCAGGCATCCAGCTCGCGCGCAGAGCTTTCGAGGTGGCGACCGGAAGCGTAGAGAGACTTCGCTTCCTCGAGCCGTTCTGCAGGCAAGCCTTCGGCCATGGCCGAAAATACACCGATGAACCGCATGACTCCGAAGTCGGCGACGTGAGCTGCCAGGTGGAACACGTTGCGAAATAGGTTCATCGATTCGCGCAGCTCTCGGCTGCGCTCGACTTGATCTGGATGCGTGCCGTCCACGAGCACGAGGCCAGCAACGTCCTGCGGATACAGCTCGGCAAACTCGCTCACGAAGAGCGCTCCGTAAGAATGTCCGACCAAGACATAGGGTCCGACTTCACCGGATTGCACGAGCAGCATCTTGAGCTCGCGTGCTACCGTCGCCGCGTCGCGTACGCCATCCACCGCTTCGCTGAAGCCCAGCCCCGCCCGGTCGTACGAGAGAACGCGCGTGTGCTGAGCGACTTCGCCCTGCACCCAGTCCCAAACTCCCGAGTAGGCCGAGGCGCCCGCTTCCAAGACGACGGTTGGACCTCCGTTGCCGGTCGCGTGGACGTGACGCCGATAGCCACCGACGTCGAGCCATCGTCCCTGCGGTTTGAGACGCTGCGCGTCGCGCTGCGCAGCCAACCTTTCAAAGCCGCTGCCGGCAGCTAGCAGCATCAGCCCCAGGCCGAAGCCCCATCCCGCACGTCGAACCCAACGTCTTTCCGCCTGTTTTGTCGCCATATTTTTGCTCCAGTGAACAGTGGTCACTACGTGACCACCAGTCACCTCGTTACAAAAAAAAGAGTGGGACTCACTTCGCCTTCTTCTGAACCCACCCTCTCAAAATGAAATCCGTAAGCTCGTTCAGGTAGTCTTCGGAGTCTTTGCCGCCCATGCAGCCTCCCCAGCCGAGATGCAAGCCACCATAAAGCGCCGCATTGGCACCAAAAAGAAGCAGCGGGAGCGGCTTCTTGGGCAACAGGCCCTCTTTGATGCCAAGCTGAAGCAGCTCACTCGTCACGGTGCCAAACTGCTGGTCGAGCTGTTCGAATTGCTGGCGTGTCTCTTTGCTCACCGCGCGTCGAAAGTCTCGACGCTCGCAGTACTGAACGATGCGCTGATACTGCTTACCAGCGCGGTACCGTTCCCAAAACACTCGCACGACCTGACGCACCCGCCGCTCGAACTTCGGCTCCGTGAGCTGTGACAGCTCTTCGAGCACGGAACGGTGAAAGTCCAGGGCGAGCACGGCAAAGATCTCCTCTTTGGTGGCGAAGTGCTTGTAGACCGTGCCCTTCCCAATCTCGGCCGCTTGAGCAATCTGGTCGATCGTCATGGCCTGCCATTGATCGCTCTGCGAGAGCTCGAGGGCTGCCGCGAGGATCTCCTGCTCTCTCCGCTTGAAGTCGCGCGCTTTTCGGTCTTGGACGCCCATGGCGAAAACTAGTGGTCATCATGTGACCATTAGTCACAACGTCAACCTGCGTGCGCGCTCAGTTGCGTAACCACCGGGAATCACTCCATAAATGGACGACAACCTCGGCACGATCGGCGAGCACCATCGGTGGCGGCAGCAGCGCTCCCCGCTTTGTCGTAGCAGCGCTCGACGCCGTGTAACCGCCCGTTCGCTGGGGCGTAGAGGCTGGGAACCCAGCGGTCACGGGATGTCAGCGCGGCGCATGCAGCGCAACGCTGTCCCCAGCCGCGCCCTATTCGAGGAACGTCATGCGGAAAAGCTTGATCGGTATTTGTGTATCCATTCCCCTGGCTCTGGCGCTCGCCTGCAACGACGATAGCGACAACCCAGACATGTCAGGCGGCGGTTCGGCCAACGGCGGCGAGCCGAGCGCGGGCACGGGCGGCAAGGTAGGAGGCTCCAGCCATGGAGGTAGCGCCGGCTCCAGTGTCGCGGGCTCGTCACACGCGGGCACGACCAACGTCCCTGCTCAGGGTGGCGAAAGTACTGACGGTGGAGCTCCCGCCGTGCTCGGCGGTAGCGCTGGTCACGGTGACGCCGACGAGGGCGGTGCCGGCGGTCAGGGGCCGCAAATGGTCGGCGTCGATGCGGTTTACACGATGTCGAATGACGCTGCGGGGAACCAGGTTCTCGGCTTCTTGCGCGCGCTCGACGGCAGCTTGACCCCGATGGCTGCGCCGTTCGAAACCGGCGGGCACGGCAGTGGTGCCGGGCTGGGCGAACAGGGAGCGGTGGCGTACGACGTGGCAAAACAACGGCTATATGTCGTCAATGCCGGCGACCACAGCTTCACGGTATTTCGGGTGGAGTCGGACGGCACGCTCAGCCACGCGCAGAACGTGACGACGACGGGTTTCGGCGACGACGCGGCCTCGCTCCTCGGCCCCAAGAGCGTGAGCTTCCGTGACGATGTCGTTTATGTCCTCTTCCAGGGCACCGCGAACGTGCCGTCCAAGATCGCAGGCTGGAAGGTGGTGGACGCCGGCGCAGGCTTCGAGGCCACGACGATCGCCGGGTCGGCGCTGGCGCTGAGCAGCGCGACGCAAAGCGTCGACCCCGCGCAAGTTTCGTTCTCGCCCGACGGCAAGTGGCTGGTCGTTACCGAGAAACAGAGCGGCGCGAATGGCACCTTCGCCGGTGACGGCAGCATCGACACCTTCAGCGTGAGCGCGACGGGTCTTGCGGTGAAAAAGGGATTTTATGCAACAGCAGCCGCCCCCGGCGGGGGGCTGCAGAAAGTGCCGTTCGGGTTTGCGTTCGCGCGTAACTACCTGATCGTGTCGGAAGCAGGTTCGACAGGTACGGGCTCGTACTCGCTGGAAGATGGCGTGGTGGCGCCGGCTTCCGCGGGGCAATTCATGGCGACCGCGCCGGCGCCTTGTTGGGTGGCGGTGTCGGGGCCGTTCGCCTACGTCGCGAACGCGCAGGGCCCGAACCTGAGCGGCTTCGAGGTAGCTGCCAACGGGGGTCTCAGCAGCATCACGCCGATCGACAAAGCCATCGTCGCTTCCACCGGCCGCATCGTCATGGGTGATGGCGGTCCGATGGTGCAAGGGCCAACGGACGAAGCGACGTCCGAAGACGGCAAGTACCTCTACGTGCTGAACGCGCGGGTTCCCTCGATCGGTATCTTCGAAGTCGCCGCAGCGGGCACACTCAGCCGTGTAGGGTCGGCTGACTTCACGCCGCCGCAGCTGGCGCAGCTACCCGTGGGTTCCGTCGGGTTAGCCGCCCGCTGAGAGTCGAGCGCTCGTGCACGAGGCCCCGCCGCAGCACCCTGACACCTGTCAGGTCTGCTCGGGGCCCAGTGGCCGTACCCACTTCGAGCGCACGTACGCGGGCCGGAAGCCCTTACGCTCGGCGTTGCGTTGCGAGCTGCTGCCCGGCGCCGCTACCAACATGGCCAGGTCAACGCCGAGCTCCGCTGCGTATTCCAAACGCGCCTGTAGCAGCGCCGCCTGAGCACCTTGACGGCGCGCCGCCGGCAGCGTGCTCGCTCCACCGAGCACGGCGACGCCGTTCTGGATTGCCACGATGCCAGCTGCGACGGGCGCGCCGTCGAGCTCAGCGATGAAACAATGGGCGCCGACACATCGCGCCATGACGGGCGCCAGATCGTCAACGGCGCTGGCGAGCTCGGCGGACTCGCTGGCAAGTCCCGCGGTCAAGACACGACACCAGCTCGGACCCTCGTCACTGGCGATGAGACGTGCCGCGACGCGCTTGGACTGATGTGCTGGCGGGTGAGCCGTTGGCCGCAGCAGAACCGTCGACGCTTCCAGGGGCGAGTAGCCCCGCGCGCTCAGTCGGTCCCACGTGCTCGGGGAGGCCAGGGCGCTCACCTCGTGAGCGGTGGCGACGCCGCGCGACGAAAAGAAGCTCTCGAGCTCTTCGAAAACTTCGCTCGTCGGTGGCTCGAAGGCCCCCAGCCCAAAGCTTTGCGTCAGCGGAGACGAGGGGCCGTCGAAGACCGCGTGCACGCCTGCCCGGTGTAGCCAGCCGCGGCCCCCGGGCTGAAGCGAGCCACGCGCTTCTACGTAGGCGATCGTGGCCAGGACCTCGGCTCGCTCCAAGCGTTGCGCGAGCGCGAGGTCGACGGCCGGGTAACGAAGTGTGGTCGAAGAAGTCATGTCGAACGCCGGATTTCGCTCAAGGCCGTGCTGAAGCAGCCAGCGCTTCGCCGGCACTGAACAACGCCGCTCCGAGCAGCAGGATGTCTTTCATCAGAAAGCCTCCCCAGGGGTTGCTCGGCTCGAGAGCTCCCGGGGTCGTCACCAGAAAACTGAGCGTCGTGAGGAAGATACCCGACGCGGCCAAGCTGGCATAGCCAGACAGCTTCGGAAGCCAGCGCCGCGAAGCCATGAGCAGCCCCGTCGTGATCTCTGTCACTCCAATGATGTTGGAGGCGCCCTGAACGCTGGTGACCGAGTACAGCCAGGATAGCAACGGCGAGTGCGAGATCAGAGGCTTGATGCCCTCCGCCTCGAAAGCGGCGAACTTGAAGCCGCCCCACATCACGAGCAAAAAGACGAGCCCGTAACGCAACACCGCAACGCCAGCGCGTTCCAGCTGCTTGGCTTTGCTTTGGGCGAATGAAAGAGAAACACTGGCCGCCGGGGTCGAAACTGAATTGACCATTTTGTATGCTCCGCGCATGCATATGCTTCGCCCGTCGACTGGTTACTCAAGTAGAGTGGATTTGCTAATGTATGCTGTTGGCATATATTGCCAGCATGGACGCTTCCAACATCGCCAACATGCTGGGTGCCCTGGCGTTTCACCTGACGTATGAGATCGATGGTGGTGTGGCAACGACCGCGCTCGAGGCAAGAGCAGCGGCCGCGCTCGTACACCTCAGCAAATATCCCAACGAATCGATCGAAAAGCTGAGGGTTCCCGTAGGCCTCAGCCACTCGGGCTGCGTGCGTCTGGTCGACCGCCTCGTCGAAGCAGGACTGGCACGACGAGCAAGCGCCGCAGAAGACGCCCGAGCCGTCGGCATTGCTCTGACCCGCAAGGGGCGTGCGCTAGCCGCTCAGGTTCTGGAGCGCCGGGAAGGCGTGTTGGTACGCGCCGTGTGCTCCTTGTCCGTGGCTGAGCGCGAACAGCTGGGTACGCTGGTGAGCAAGCTTCTTGCATTCGAGATCAACACGCCCGCCTGTGCTTTGCGCGCATGCCGCCTTTGCGACTACCGGGCGTGCCAACGCTGCCCACTCCGAGGCGATGAAGAGAGCGACGCGGGGCCGCCCCCCAACTCGAGCATCGACTAGGGCTGGCTCCGCCAGCGCATGACGACGCGGCGCTCCGGAGCGAGCCCGCGCTCGGCTTCATTTTTGACGATGGCGCGCAGCTCCGAGCCGAGATCGGCCGCGGAAACCTCGTGAAAGCCGCAGCTGGCGTAGAACCTCATGTTGAAAGGCACGTCACGAAAGGTCGTCAGCGTGATTGCGGGGTGGCCCTGGCGGGTTACCCAATCGCACGTGGCTCCGACGAGGCGACGGCCAAGCCCTTGCCGCCCGTGGCTCGGGTGTACGTCGATCTCCTCCAAATGCGGAGCGCCTGAGGGGAGCAGCTCGACGTGGGCGAAGCCGACTGGAATGTGACCAGTCACCGCGACCCACAGGCGCCCGCCAGCCAGCGCCTGGCGGAAGTGGCGGACGTTGGTCGTCTCGTGCAAGACGCTTTCGGGCGCGTGCCCGACCAGCAGCTGCGCGGCGGCGAGCTCGATGACCGGCAAGAAATGCAAATCTTGCTCCCTTGCCGGGATGATGCGGTACGTAGGGCGCATGTGACGCTAGGGCGAGGCATGGAGCAACCTCTTGCGCTTGTCCAGCCAGCCATCCACGGAGAACGAGCCAACGGGTGCCACGGCAAGGATCAGCAGCGCCGCCAGATAGAAGAGGTTGATCTCGTAGCCGGTTGGACCGAACTGCGCGCCCTGAGCCGTGACGGCGCGCAGCTTTACCGAAGAGAATCCGTACGGCAAATGCACCCCGATCATGGCCGTGACCATGATGACCGACAGCGGTAAGCAGAGCGGGCGCACGAATGCCCCTGCCATGAGCAGAATACCTCCGAGGAGCTCGATCAGTGTGACCAACCAGGCCATGAAGAGCGGAGCCACCATACCCATGCCGGTCAGGGCGACCGCAAACTGCGCCGGCCCGCGCTCGAGCTTGGCGTAGCCGTGCGCCGCGAAGCCAAAGCCCGCGAGAATGCGCAGGATGAGCACCGCCCAACCTTTGTCCCACAGTGTCTGTATGACGCTTTTCATCTTTCGGCCGGACCATGCGCCCGCCGCCGCCGCCCGGTTACACGCAAAAAAATGCTCACGCCGTGTAACCAAGGGCGCTCTCGCGACGAAGTGGGGCACGAGAGCGTTTGAAGCCAGCAACCGAAGAGCAACTTGGCCGGCTCCTACTTCAGGCGCAGGCCGGGGACCGAGACGCGTACGCGCAATTTTTGCTGCAAACGCGGGAGCTGGTGCGCCTCATGATGCGAGAGCGTGTTCGCTCGCCGGCGCTGCTCGATGATTTGCTGCAAGAGACGCTGCTCTCCGTTCACCGCGCGCGCCATACCTACGATCCCTCGCGCCCCGTCGGCCCGTGGCTCCGCGCCATCGCTTTCAACCGCCTAAGGGACTTTGGTCGCGCGCGGCGACGACGCCAGGACCGCGATCGAGTCGATCTGGATTGGGAACAGGCGGTGCATTCGAGCCCAGCGACGGACGCCCTACTCCCGGGGCTATTGCGCGCGGCGCTCGAGTCGCTATCCGCGACTCAACGTGAAGTGGTGTGGTTGCTCAAGTTCGAAGGCTACTCCGTGGCCGAGATTGCTGGCCGAACCGGGCGTTCCGCCGGAGCAGTCAAGGTGACGGCACACCGTGCCTACCGCGCCTTGCGGGCACTGCTGGGGTCCCGTTGAACGACGATTTGATTCGCCAGCTCGTCTTCGACCTGAAGCCAGTGGAGCGCCTGACGAGCCCCGCGCAGCGTACAGCGCAGTTTGCCGTGCCCGTTGCCGCACTGACGCTGGCGAGCACGTGGCTGGCGGGCGTCCGGGCGGATCTTCTTCTCAAGCTGCACGAGCCCGCTTACGTCGCCGAAACCGGCATTCTCCTCGCGCTATTCATGCTGGGGACCTTCGCGACGTTTTCCTCGGGCGTGCCGGGAGTCCGGCTGCGCCCGGCGGCGTGGGGTCTGGGGCTATTCGCGAGCGCCTGGCTGTTCTTGGCGGGGATCCGCTGCTTCGTTGCGCCTGCAGCGTTCGGTCTTACGAGTGGAATCGCTTGCGTGCACCGAACGCTGCTGCTCGGCGTCGTCCCCACGTCGGTGCTTTTCATCATGCTACGACGCTCGGTCCCACTCGCGGCTGGTACCTCGGGCGCGCTGGTCATGACCTCTGCTGGAGCGTTGGCCATCTTGGGAACGCGTGCCGTGTGCGGCAAAGACGACGGGTTGCACGTGCTGGTCTGGCATGTCGTGCCGCTGGCCCTGCTCGTGCTCCTCGGCTCCGTCCTCGGTCGAGCTTGGTTCAGATACGCATCGCGCTGACGCCGTCGTCTTGTCTCATTTTCGGTAACCGCTCACTTTCGGTCGACATAGCTCGGCCGCTGGGCGCTCTTCTGCCCTGCCTCTTCGATTGGAGAAGCGAAATGTCTCGTCCGCAAAGTTTTGGCCTTTTGGTAATGGTGCTGGCTCTCACTGCTTGCTCCGGCAATGACGACAAGAACGACATGCCGGCGGTGATGCCGCTCGACCCGGCGACGGCCAAGAGTGTCCACGTCGATCGCTTCAGCGACGCCGCGGGCCACCTGCAAAAACGCAGTGATTCCCCGTCGTTACCAGGTCCAGACGAAGCCGTCGACTTCGATCAGGGGCCCTTCATCACCGAGGGCTTCGGTCCCGGCGGTGAGATCATCAAATATTACAACTTTGACGTGCAACCGACGAAGCCGGCTCCGATTTACGTACCCATGAAGAACGGCAAGCCCGTCGACGGACAGCTGAACATCGTCGGAGTGATTCCGGGCGACAAGGACTACAACGATTTCTGGCAGGTGGTCGCCGTGTCGGTCCCCGACGACTACGTGGCGAACACCTTGACCAGTGTCGATGACGTCGATGCGTCGGGCTACGACACCGAGACGACCGACATGATTGTCAATTGTCCGATCGTTCCTCAGGGCTCCACGGCGTCTCTGCGAGGAGAAGGCGACAAGTCGGGGACGGGACTGACCCGTGGCTGGTACCAGGGCGAGCTCGTTCACTACTTCAACTTCGGCGAAAAAGAGGGCGGCCTCAAGGCGACGGGCGGAAGGGTGCCGATATCGCCGATTTACGTCACGTTCAACGACGACATGCAGGGTCCCGCTTCCGGATTCAAGACCGAGAACGACGAAATGCAGACGCACAACGTGGCGGCAACGCTTCCAACCTCGCCGGCCTACTCGCCGCTGTGGGCCGTGACACCGTACCCCAGTGCCAAGTTCGACTCGGTGAGCGACCTGGCGAGCGCCGCCACGGCGGCTGCTTCGGGTGAAGTCGCCGCTGACGTCAATTGTCCGATCGTCAGCGTCGTCGCGCCGTGAGCCCAATTTCGCCTTGGCGCGCTAACCAACGCCTCGCGCCGGCGTAGTGCGGCGCATGACGGCCATTCGAGTGCAGATCGCTGGTGAGCAGGACGTCCCGCTCCTGCTCACCTTGATGGAGCCCTTCAACGTTTTCGAGCAGACCCCGTGGGATCCCGTTGCCAAGAAGCGGGCGCTCCAGACGCTGCTGAGCGATCGAAATTTGGGCGTCGTCGGGCTCCTCGTCGCACCTGCTGGTCCAATCGGGTACTTCGTCGTGACTTGGGGCTATGACCTGGAGTGGGACGGGCGAGACGCGTTCCTGACCGAGCTTTTCCTGATTCCCCAGGCTCGCGGCCATCGCCTCGGCGGCCAGGCCATGGCGCACGTCGAAGCCGTTGCTCGAGAGCACGGTGCTCGAGCGCTGCACTTGATGGTGCGCGACGAGAATGTCGTAGCCCGGCGTCTCTACGCACGGCAGGGCTACGTGAGCCCACCCAGGATCTTTTTGAGCAAGCAACTCACGCGCTCAGCCTAGCGCGGTTGTCGATCATCACCGGCGATTCGAGGAAGTCGATCTGGGGAGAGGCACCGAGCTTCTTCTCCACGAAGGCTCGAGCCGACTCATCGCGCCCGATCATCGCACGGGCCCGCGCTTTCATGGGCCGCTCTTTCTCGCTGCTCAAGCCGAAGACGCAGCCGGAGCGGGCGCGACTTTGGCAGCGCCGATGGCGTGCTCGCCCGAGTACGCTGCGGTCCTGCCTACGCCGTGGTCGTGTGCCGCCATCGCTTGCAGGTTCTCACGACTGGCGTGAATCTGCGAGCTGGAGCGCTCGACGAAGAGATCGAGCGTCCAATCCAGCACGACGCGCAGCTTGTTGCCGAAACCGACGAGCTTGCTCAGGTAGAGGGTGCGCCACACCACCCAGGCAATGAAACCCGAGAGTCGAACGCCGAGCAGGCGCACGGAGGCGAACTGGTGCCCCACGCTGACGAGCTGACCGAAGTCGAAGTAGCGGAACGGCGCCGTGGCTCGACCGCGCAGCAATTGCGCCAGGTTCTTGGCGGTCTGCGAGCCTTGCTGGAAGGCGACCTGGCCCAGCGGGGGTAGCGGTTTGCCGTCCTTGCCCGGAAACAGCGCGGCATCGCCCAGCACGAAGACGTTCTCGTGCGACGGCACGCGACAATCGGACGCGACAGCCACGCGGCCGCTGCGATCCAACGTGAGGCCCGTCTGGGCGAGCAACGGCGACGCCGCTACGCCGGCGCACCAGCAAGCGGTGCGAGTATCCAGCTGCCTGCCGTCCTTGAGCCGCACCCACTCCGTGCCGATCTCGGCCACACGCGATTGGTGGAGGACGCGCACGCCCAGGTGAAGCAATTGCCTCTCGGCGCTGGTCGCCACCGCATCATGCCAACCGCCCAGCACCCGGTCCCCCGAGTCGACGAGCACGACATCGACCAGCTCGGTATCGACCTCCGGGTAGCGAGGTAGCAGCACCTTGTCGATCAGGTCCCGTACCTCGGAAGCCACCTCGACGCCGGTCGGCCCCGCGCCAATCACGACGAAGCGCAGCATTTTGGCCGCCAGCTCCGGGTTCTTCTCGCGCGCGGCCGTCTCGAAGCAGTCGATGATGTGGTTGCGAAGCGCGATGGCGTCCCCGAGCTCGCGCATGAAGAAGGCATGCTCGGCGCCCTTGGTGTTGAAGGTCTGGGTCGTAGAGCCGGGGGCGAGGACCAGGTAGTCGAACGGCGTTTCGTCGTGGCGGACGCGCAGCACGCCGCCGTCGGCATCCGCGTCGACGTCGACCTTCGCGACGATGACGCGGCGCTCCAGATCGATCGCCTCCACCGTCTCTTTCTTGAAGCGCACGTTCGTGGCCTCGAAAATCCGGCGAAACGGGTAAGTGACCTGGCGTGTTTCGATGGCTCCCACCGAGACACTGGGCAAGAGCGGCGGAAAGAGGAAGTAGTTCTTGCGATCGATCACGGTGAGCTCGAGTTTATCGCTCCAGCCAAGCGCCGCATCGAGCCCCATCGCCGCGTAGAGGCCGGCGAAGCCGCCGCCGACAATCACGACGCGCACCGGCTGTTGCGGCTCGACCCAGCTGCGACTCTTCCACATCGCCAGCAGCGGGGCTCCGACGAGATACGCCAGCAGCGGCGTCAGCAGCATCACGACAGCGCCCAACGCGCTCCTCGCCAGGCCAGCCACGGGCAGCAGCAACCAAGCGGCGATATCGGCGACGGCTAGCGCCGTGGCCAGGGCGAACAGGGCGCGTCGAGTCAGCCGAGGCAGCGGCATGCGTCGCACCAGCACCAGCGTCAGCGGTAGCAGCAGCAGCAGTGAGACGGCGTGCGCGCCGAACGACAGCCAACGCAGGCCCTGACTCAGCATGCCGATGCGAACGCCCCAATCGACCAGCCCCATCCAGGAGACGTCCCAGTTGATCGCCGCTACCGAGAACATCCACCCCGAAAGAAACGAGGCGAAACCGAGGCACAGGCCCACGGAGAGCGCAACCTTGCTGGCGACCCCCAAATTGCGAAGAATGTAGACGTTCGTGCGCGACATGGCGCTGCCTACGTCGGTGTGGCCGCTGCGGTTACGACGTGATTTTTTGCGGTCGAGCGCGTAACCAGATGGTGGCAGCCGCGTATCAAGCTCGCGTGCGACGCACCAGCGCGAAGGCGCCCAGCAGGGTGGCCAGCACGACGGCTAGCCCATGACCCAGCAGCACGTGCACCGGCGCAACGTTCGGGCAGTGCAGGTTCATGGTCGCCCCGACGAACAATCCAATCGCCGCGCCGAGCAGCGCGCTTCGCCACAGCGCTCCTCCAGCGAAGGCGCCTCGTAGCACGATCGCGGCGGCAAACAGCGGCACGGCCGCCCACGCCACCGTGATGTCGAAGCACAGTACGGTTCCGACCAGCGAGCTGGCGGCCGGCTCGAGCGCGCGCGGAACGGGCGCCCCCACCGCGATCACGCAGAACGAAGCCGGCCCCAGCACCGCGACTGCGCTCACCAGTCCGACCTTCCAACCGAGACCCAAGCGGCCGCGACCGAGCGCCAGGGCGAGCGACAACGCAGAAACAAGCAGCGGCAGCAAGATCTGCGCGGCCACGTAGGCAAAGGGCAGCGTCGCGAAATCGCGGCGCACCCCGTAGACGGCAAGGTGCGCCGCGAGCCAGGCGACGCTCGCGACGAGCGCGGCGATGCGCCGGCCCCGAACCTGGGCGCGCGTCGGCGCCTCCGGCAAGCTGGGCGCCACGGGCGCGGCGCCAGCGGAGATCGCCGTCGGGTCCGGGATGTCACCCAGCTGCGCGGCAAAATCAGGCTCGGTCTCGTGGCTCACGACCAACCCCCTGCTACGCGAGCGTCAGCGGTCGGTTTCAAGCGTGCTCACCTTTCTTGACGCCTTCCGCTTCACTCAAGGCGGCTCGAAGGACTTCGTACGCGCGAAAAGCCCGAAGCTTCACGGCGCCTTCGCTGGCTCCCAAGATCTGGGCCGCTTCTGCCACACTCTGTCCTTCGAACCGGATGAGCACGAACGCCTCACGGTTGGTGAGTGACATGCCCGCCAGCGTGCGCTCGACGATTTCGGCGCGCTGGCGAGCCGAGGCGACCTCTTCCGCGTTGGCCTCGAGCCCGGTAGCCGCCTCGTGCTCCGTGATGTCGACGGCCTTGCGGGCAGAGCGCGACTTGAGCGAGCGGGCCTCGCTCACGAAGCAGTTGCGCGCGATGGCATAGGCCCAAGGCACGACGGCGTTGCCACGAACGAACGAGCCACGTGCTCGATGCATGCGCAGGAACGTCTCTTGCGTGAGGTCGTGGGCAAGCTCGGGCGAGCCCGAAAGACGACGCAAGAAGTTTTGTAGCCGGGGCGCCAGGACGTTGAAGAGCTCGGAAAACGCGCGGTCGTCCCCTTCGGCATAGCGAGCCATCGCCTGGTCCAGCGACGACGAGGCGACCGCATGAACGAGCGCGTCCCGCTTCGTGGAGGCCCCCGCCGCGGCCGCGCGCCCGGCCGCCGTCATCGGGCGTCGCTGGAAGGTCCGGAAGCCAACATTGCTTCCGGACCTTAAGTCCCTCCTCGCGGCGGCGGCAAGCGCTCTAGCCAACGGCCGCGATGCACCAGCAAATCCAGCGCTGGAGCTTACGGCTGGAGCTTGGCCGCGAGCACATCGACTTTCTCGATACGGGGCGGCTCCGCCAAAAGCTCACCGGCTTTGGCCATCAGCGCAGCTGCGATCGGCCCTTCTAGGTGCGCCGAACGACCGGAGTCGTCAGCGAACGCATCGAAGATGCCGAACTCGCGCTCGCTCAGACGCACCGCGAACCACACGACTGTCTTTGCTTCTTGCTGAGCGAGCGGCAACGCTCCCGCCAGGAAGGCGGCAACCTCTCGCTCTTTGCCAGGCTTGGCCTGCAACCGTGCCCAAATTCCAACTTTGACCATGTTCTGCTCCTCGCCGCGCTCGCTGCACGGCGCAGGAAGAGATAGCCGCCCCGCCGCCCGGAACCCAGTGGCGGAATCGCCAATGATGGTAGAATTCCCGCCATGCGCGTTTGTGTCACCGCGGTCACCGGTACCTTCGATACGGGCCTCTCGTCCGTGCTCGACACTCTACAGATTGCCGGCGAGCTGGCGCGAGCTGCGGGGCGGGAGAGCCCGTTCGACCTCAGCGTCGTCGGCGTTCGGCGGCGGGTGACGACGCAGCTCGGAATGCGCGTGCCGGTTGCGCCGCTGCCGAGGAGCAGGCCCGACGTCGTCATCGTTCCGGCGCTCGGCGCCAAGTTCCCTGAAGCGTTGAGCGTCGCGCTGCGAGAGCGCGAATCGACGGACTTGGGGAACGTGCTCCGTGAATGGTCCCGAGCGGGCACGTTGCTGGCAGCGGCTTGCACCGGAACATTTCTGGTCGCGCAGACCGGGCTGCTGGATGACCGGCACGCCACGACCAGCTGGTGGCTCGGACCGTATTTTCGTGAGCGCTTTCCACGGGTGCTTCTCGACGACTCGAAGCTGGTCGTCCAGTCTCGCGGCTGCGTGACGGCGGGCGCCGCTCTTTCGCACGTCGACCTGGCGCTTTGGCTGGTACGACGACATAGCCCGGCCCTGGCGCGCACGACCGCCAACTATCTCACCTACGACGATCGCTCCAGTCAGACGGCGTTCGTGATGCACGACCACTTGCTGCAGCCTGACGAAATCGTGGAGCGGTTCGAGCACTGGGCAAGAAAGAACCTGGCCGCATTTTCGCTCGCTGGTGCGGCGCGCGCCGTGGGAACGAGCGAACGAACGCTCGAGCGACGCCTGCGGCAAGCGCTGGGTAAGTCGCCGACCGCCTTCGTCCAAGATCTTCGGGTCGAGCGCGCCGTGCACAGGCTGCGCAGCAGCCAAACCAGCTTGGAGGAGATCGCGGCCGAGGTCGGCTACAGCGACGGCGTCACGCTCCGTACGCTGTTGCGACGCAGGACGGGTCGCGGCGTGCGTGAGCTGAGAAGGTAGCGCTCTCAGGGTGGCAGCAATTGGCCGCTACCGAAATTGGCGCCCACGGCCACACACCAGATGCCTACCCATTCGAGGTCGGTCAGCTTCTTGTCTGCGGAGAGCGTGACGCGCAACGTCTCCTTCTTGAAGACTTTGTTGACGATGTTGGGGCCGATGTCGAAGCCCGGTTTGAAGGCGGTCGTTTCGGAGCCGTACACGCGCACGTCGATGCCGTTGCCATCGTAAGAGAAGTCTCTTAGCTCGAGCGTGCAATCGTCGATCGCGGTCACGAACCCGCTCACCTGGCCCTCGCCGGTGTTGATGCCCAAGTCAGCCGTCCAGCCCACGCGCGGGCTCGTGGCGCCGCAACCACCGGCGCTCCCTCCGCTTCCACCGAACGCGCTGCCGGCACTGCTTTGGCCAGCGCTCGCTCCACCCTCGCCGCTCGCCGAAGCGCCGCCCATGCCGCTAGCGGCGGCGCCGCCCATCCCCGGTGTGCCACCGTTTGCGGCGGCGCCTCCGGATCCGCCCATGCCTGGGATTGGTTGCGTGACGAACGCGACGAGATCGGACACTTCGGCGTCGCTGAGTCGATCGCTCGCCCAAAACGGCATGACGCCTCCCGTGAGACCTGCGTACACGGTGCTCGTCGTCGATCCGCTTCGGCGAATGCGGCTCGCCACGTAGTCGGGCGTGCGCGTCGAGCCCGAAACCTTGGGACCTCGTTCGGTGCCGCCGCCGTCCGGCCCGTGGCAAACCACGCAGCTCGTGTTGAAAAGGGCCTGACCGCGGTCCGCGCTCCCGGAGCTGAGGTCGGCCGGCGGTGCCGCGATGGTGTAGCTCAGGTCATTGGCGGGGCCGGCCGGCGCTTGAGTCTGCAGGAAATCACGCAGCGCCACGAAGCGCGGCTCGTCTTCGCGCCACGCCGGCGCGACCATCCATTCTGTAACGCAACTGTTCACCGCGGCGAGGAAGCTGGCGGCTTTGCCCTGCTTCCAGTGCGTGCGACGAGTGGCATCGCCGAGCGAATGCCCCGGACGCCGCAGTCCATCCGCGCTCGGTTCGCTCAACGCATGGCACGTCTTGCACGAGAAAGTATTGCCATCGCTCAGAGGCTTTTCGTACACGTCACGACCGTTCAGCGCGCTCGCAGATACGCCCTCCCGGCCGCCTGGCATCGAGTCCTGCGAACAGCCAAACGCCAAACTGGCGCCAGCTATGCTTAGAAATACGAGACCGTGAACACGCAGCTTCGCCATCGCCGCCGGTACGCCCACACCCCGGCGGTGGTTACACGACCAGAGAACGATCTCGAACGGGTCTCGCGGCTGCAAAACAGGCGGCCATACCCACCGTCACGATTGCCATGCCCAAAAGAGCCAAGCCCGAGGGCGTTTCCGACAACAACGGGATGGCCATCAACGTGGTCAGGCAGGGAACGGCTGCTGTAAAGAGGGACGATACGGTTGGGCCCAGGCTCGAAACGGCGCGGGTGTAGACGAAGATCGAGACGGCCCCGACGAGCACGCCCTGTACCGCCACCTGAACCAGCAGCTGCCGTGTGCCGAGCGCCAACAGCGCGTCATGCGGCAGGAACGCATAGATGGGCAGGAAACAACACATCGAAAGGACGGCTACGATCGAGGCTGCGTGCGCCGGTGCCAGCATCGAGCTGCGGACTCGCACACCGTATGCGGCCCAGAGCAGCGAGGCGAGGAGCAAGGACCCGTCTCCGAGGAGCTGTCTGCCTCGGGCGGCGGCCAGACTGTCGTAGGCCATCATGACCACGCCGATTGCGATCAAGGCAGCGCCAACGCGAAGGCCGCGCCGGCTCGCTGACGCGGAGCCGGCCAGCAACGACGTGAAGATCGGAATCGTTCCATGCAGCAGCACGGAGCCGTGTGCCGCCGGAGCGAGCCAGAAGCCGGTGTACGCAAACAGCGCGAAGCCCAGTCCGCCCAAGAAAGCGAGGGCAAACGCATCTCGACCGCGCAGCCCGCCCCGGCCATGTCGCACGAGCACCGGGGCCAGCAACAGCCCCCCGATGCCAAATCGAAGTGCTGCGACGTCCGGAGGCCTCAACCCTGTCGTGAGGCCGGCACGCGATGTGAGCGTGAAACCGGAAAAGAGCATCACGGAGAGCACGGCGTAAGCCACGCCGCTCCGTCGCTGCGCGTTCGAAGTCATTGCTCAGTCGTCGACGCTGCCGAGCTCGATGCAGTCATGGAGGGCCTTTTTGGCACGATGCAACAGGACGGCGACGTTGCCAGAAGTCAGGCCGAGCTCACGAGCGGTGTCTTCCGGCGTGAGCTCCTCGAGTAAGCGCAACCTGACCACGTGACGCTGGATGCGACCGAGCTGGCCGACGCAACCAAGTAGCGCCACATGCTGCTCAGCGGCCGCGATGAGCGTGTCCACGTCGGGCAAGTCAGTGGCCAGGTCGTCTTCTTCCAGGCTTTCGTGCGCTCTCCTGCGGTGGTGTCGTCGGCGCATGTTGCGCGCGGCGTTGCGCACGATGACGGACATGAGCCGCTCGGCGCCTTCGTCGTCCAGTGACAGCTCACGCGCCTGAGGGAGGCTCAGCAGCGTGGAAAATGCCTCTTGAACGGCGTCCACCGCGTCCACCCGGCTGAGACCTTCGCGAACGGCCACGGCGGCGAGCGCGCGCGTATGGACCTTCGCGAGATTCGAGACCCAAGCGGTGAAGTGGCTGGCCATGTGCGAGGCTATCACGCTCAGGCGTGCGCCCTGATGTACTGCACGAACCCGAGCACATCTTGCGCGAGAAGTCGTCCCAGCGGACCGGAGCTGTAGACCGCCGTCAGGATCTTGCCCGGGCCCTGAACCACGAACCCCGCCGACTGGAGGTAAGGCGTGGGCGCGGGCTCGTAGTAGACGCCGAGCGTCCGCGCGGCAGCCTCGACTGGAGCACCGTAGCCGACCGGGAACTCGAGTCGATTCTCCTGCACTACTTTCTGGGCACTCTCGAGCGAATCCGCGGAAAAGCTGACCACTCCAATCCCCTCCGCGGAGAGCTTCGCCAGGCTCGCTTGATACCCTCGCAATTGCGCGATGCAATAGGGGCAAAACGCGCCCCGATTGACGAGCACCACGCTGAACGGATGCTTCAAGTCACGCGGTATCGAGAGTCGCCCGCCGGCGACGAGGGAAAGCTGAAAATCCGGAAGCTGGTCACCTGCGTCGAGCACTCGTGCGCCGTTGTCGCGAGCCATTCTGGTCTCTCCTTCGTGAGTCGGGGTCGCAGGGAGAGGTCTCGACGCGGGCGGCGATTACAAAGAAATGTCAGGGGTCGTCACGATGGCGGCAATGTTTCATGGGCGTGCAAAGATTCCGGTAGCGTGCGCCGTGGGGTGGCGCCTCGCGATTTGCGCTCCGTTGGATGACAAGTCAGCATCAAACCGCTAAGAGGTCGGAGCATGTACCGACCCGGAATTTTCCCGGTGACGTTCGTGGGCGGCGATAACGGCGACTACCGAGTCGAGCGCATGAGCGCCATCTCCGGCGCTTCCCTGGCGGCCGTCAGTCACGTCGCGGTGAACGCGGAGCTGATCTCCCCACCTCGCGGAGCGTGGTCGTTGCGCGGCGTGACTGGCCACGCCCGCTACGTAGAGCGTTCGGAAAAGACGGTGCTCGACGCGCAGTCGCCGCCGCTCGGGCGACCCGAGGCGACGTGCGCGGCTCTGATTCCCATCCGCAAATCAGCACAATGGTGGGCCCTACCCCAGGACGAGCGCCGAGCCATCTTCGAAGCGCGCTCGCGGCACATCGCAGACAGCATGAAATACCTGCCACGCATCGCGCGCCGCCTGTATCAAGCTCGCGAGCTGGGCGAAGCTTTTGATTTTCTGACCTGGTTCGAGTTCGCGCCCGAGCACGGCGGCGCCTTCGACGAATTGCTCGCCCTGCTGCGGTCTCGCGAAGAATGGCAGTTCGTCGAGCACGAAGTGGAGATCCGTTTACGGCTCCAGTCCTAGACTGAGTGTCTCAGTTGACTTAAATGCGCCTGAGCCTCCGCATTTCCTTATAAATCCGCTAATTTTTCCGCCATAGCTCTGCGGTGTAACCCGAGCCCCGGACTGACATATGCTCGGGACGCCGCTGCTCGTCCGGCGGTCTCTCCAGGAGGTCTCATGTCCACGAACACGGATTGGATTGCCGTTGCTCGCGAGCTCGGTCCCGTTTTTGCCGAACGTTGCGCTGCCCATGACGCGGACGACTCGTTCGTCGCGGAGAACTATGCAGCGATGAAAGAGCGTGGTCTGTTCGCGGCCGGAGTGCCCGGCGAGTTGGGCGGCGGCGATGCATCGCACGCAGAGCTGTGCGCCGTCGTCCGCGAGCTCGCACACTACTGTGGCTCGACCGCACTCGCGTTCTCGATGCACACCCACAACGTTGCCACGCAGGCTCTGAGCTATCGCGCTGGCAATAAGGCGCCGGAACCACTGCTTCGGCGCATTGCGGCCGAGAAGCTGGTGCTGGCGACCTCAGGCGGATCCGATTGGCTGAACGGATCGGGCAAGCTCGAGAAGGTCGAGGGCGGCTACCGCATGAACGGCCGCAAGGTCTTCGCGAGCGGCGTCTCCGCCGCGACCCTCTTCACCACGCTCGGTATTTACGACGACCCGGAGAAAGGACCGACGGTGTGCCACTTTCCGCTGCCCCTCCCGGCAGAGGGCTTCAAGCTTTTGGATACGTGGCAGGTCCTCGGCATGCGCGGCACCGGCTCGACCGACGTCGAGCTCAAGGATGTCTTCATTCCAGAGGCCGCGATGGGCGGGCTGAAGCGAGAGCCGGGCAAATGGCACCCTTTCATGCAGCTCGTCGTGCTCTCGGCGATGCCCATCGTCTACGCGGCGTACCTGGGCGTGGCCGAGGCGGCTCGAGAGGTTGCGCTCGGCCTGGCGAAGAAGAAGAAAAGCGATCCGCATACCGCCTACCTGGTAGGCGAGATGGACAACCTGCTGCTCACGGCGCAGCTCGTCCACGCGAGCATGGTCGAGTTGACCAAAACCGCGAAGCCGAGCCCCGAGTCAACGAGCACGATGTTGGCGCGACGAACCATCGTCGCTCAGGCCTTGCTACAAATGGCCTCCAAGACGCTCGATGTGGGCGGCGGCTCGTCGTTCTACAACGCTTCGCGCCTGGAACGGCACTTCCGCGACCTCCAAGCCGCGCGCTACCACCCCCTGCCGGAAAAGGCCCAGCACTACCTCTCGGGTCGACTTGCGCTGGGGTTCGGCATCGACGACTGAGCTCCACGGCCCGCCACGCTCGATCGAGTAGCGGAGGTGACTACCGCCGCTACTCGCGCGGGTAGCGCTGGGGGTCGAAATAGTGCCGCGCGTGCGCGATGAGCTGGCGGTCGGTCGGGTGGTCGACGGTCTCGACGCCGACGACCTTCGCTTCGAGTGCTCGGTCTCGCTTGGTCAAGAACCGCAAAAATTGCAGCTTTGCATGCGATGGTCCGACCAGCAGGACGGCGTCCGCGTCGCGAAGAACGGTGGCAATGTGTTGGAAGAAATGCGCGTCGTCGCTCGGGCGCTCACGGTCGGGGCTGGGGCCTTTGGGGTGTCGATGAAGGTGGTGTTCGGGGGCGACGATGGTCTCGGTCTGCAGCTTCTCTGCGTCGACGCCAAAGATGCGCGCTTCATGGTGATCGAGCCAAACGACAGAATGACGAGCGTTCATGCTCGGCCTCGAGCAATTGGCGCGCCAACGCTGGTAGCCGAAAACTGCCGGCAAATAGTAGCGACGGCTCGAAACCTCGCGCACCATTTGCGCGCGTCGCGCGCATAGATTCCCGGCTCATGGTCAGGGCGCGTCGCATTGGGGTAGAGCCGGCGCGCGCGGCGTCCCGAAGTCGCCATCATGGACATCGTTCTCCTAGCCTGGGTAGCCGACAGTCTGCGTGAGCAGCACCTCCTCGTCCTTCCCGAGACGCAGAGCAGTAGCCAGCGCCCGATGGTCGAAGAACGCGCGCGCGACCGTAGCAAGGCCGGCGGAAGCGCAGTAGAGGTAGACGTTCTGCGTGATGGCACCCGTACAAACGGCAGCGTAAATTCCCTGTTGGCTGCCGGCGCCGAGCGGCATGTGGGCGCGATCCCAAACGTAGATGAGGTCGAGCGGCGCCTCGTCGACGAAATCTTGGTAGCCAGTGACGCGACGCGCGTCGACTTCGGCCACCAGCTTCAAGGCGTGCATCTTGGCGGAATAGATGTAGAGGCCACCGGCAAGCGCGGCGTAGATATCGATCTCCTGGGCGTTCAGTGCCGAAGGGGCAGTGCGGTCGCCCGTGCCGGGGCGATTCATGCCAAAGGCGGCCCAGAGAAGATTCGAAAGGATCTGCGGCGGGAGCGGCGTCTTCTGAAAGGCTCGCGCAGAGCGCCGGCGAGAGAGCGTTCGCATCAAGGGCTCACCGCCTTCAAGCTCGGGCGGGGGCAGAGCGAGCGTCGTCGCCGTCGATCGCTCGGTGACGCGGTCGGGCTTCAGGTGTCCGATAAAACTCGATACCAGTTTGCTCAGCATGACGCGCCTGCCTTGCAAAGCCTCGGCCAACGCCCGCGGTCGCCCGGTTACCTCGCTACCGTGGGATAGAGCTTGGCAGCGATGAAAACGAGAACGACGAGGACCAGGGTCTCGACGCCGACGTCTGCCGTGAGCCCGAAAGTCGTGTGGCCGCCCTGAAGCATCAGGGTTCGGAGGAGATCGACCAAATAGGTGAGCGGATTGGCACGCGCGACCGTCTTCAGCCAGCCGGGCATCATTTCAAGGGGGTAGATGGCATTGCTAGCGAAAAAGAGCGGCATCGTCATGATTTGTCCGATGCCCATGAAGCGTTCCCGCGTCTTCACCAGGCAGGCAATGATCAGCGAAAACGTGGAGAACACGGCCGCTCCGAGCATGATCGCGAAAAGCACGCCCACGACGGGCATTAGCTCGATGCGGAGCCCCACGCCCAGTAGGTATGCCACCGCGTACACGATGATGGCTTGCGCGACTCCGCGAAAGCCGGCCGACAATGCTTTCCCGAAGACGAGAGCGCCACGGTAAGCCGGGCTCACCAGCATCTTGTGCAACACGCCGAGGTCGCGCTCCCAGATGATGGCGATGCCGTAAAATATGGCCGTAAAGAGCACGCTCTGAGCCAGCACGCCGGGCGTCATGAACTCGAGGTACGTGATTTTGCCGGTCGGTATCGCATGGGTACGGGTGAAGACTTGGCCGAAGACCAGGAGCCACAAGATAGGCTGCACGGAGCGCGTCAGGACCTCGCTCGGATCGCGGGCGAGCTTGCGCACCTCGATCTCGACGATGGCGGCGGTTTGCTGCAAGAAGTCCCCGGCGACGCCCAGCGACCCGTCAACCGAGGCGCTGTGTCGTCTGTCTCGCCTGCGCGGTGTCGCGATAGCGTCCATGTTCATCGATGACTCCCTGAGTGAATTTGATGAAGACGTCGTCCATGCTGGCGCCCGAGCCAGCTCTCGCCTTGAGCTGCGCGGGGCTGCCCGCGGCGACGACTCGCCCCCGATGCATGATCGTCACGAGGTCGCACAGCGCTTCGGCTTCCTCCATGTCGTGCGTCGTGAGCAAGACCGTGGTTCCGAAGCGCACGCGAAGCTCGCGTAGTCGTTCCCAAACGGAGTGTCGCGCGTTGGGGTCGAGGCCGACCGTTGGCTCGTCCAAGAACACGACGGCCGGACGATGCAGCAAGGCTTGGGCGATCTCGAGGCGGCGAATCATGCCCCCGGAGTAGGTGCGGACGAGCGCGTTCGAAACGTCCGACAAGCCCATGAACTCCAGGGCCTCGTCGATCCGATCTCCTCGCTCCCGGCTTTGGATGCCATACAACTTGGCGAACAGGCTCAAGTTCTCGCGAGCCGTCAGTGCCGAATCGGCAGAAATGAGCTGCGGAACGTAGCCGATGTGTCGGCGCACCTGGCGCGCGTCACGCCACACGTCGAAGCCGGCAACTTTGGCACTGCCAGCGGTCGCTGGCAGCAAGGTCGTGAGCATCTTGATCGCCGTCGACTTGCCGGCGCCGTTCGAGCCCAGCAGCCCAAAGAAGGTGCCGGCGGTCACGTTCAGGTCGAGGGCGTCGACGGCGACGAAGTCACCAAAACGTCGTGTGAGAGCGTGGGTTTCGATGGCCGGTACTCCGAGCCCGACAGTGCGTGCGACGTCGCTCACGTTGCCCACCAATGCAGATCGGCATTTTCTGCGCTGGCGCGCGTCAGTCGCGCACCGTTTGCGCCGCCTCCTCGCCGGGAGCTCGCGACTCGAGCGTGCAAGATGGGCTTGCTCATGACCTCTGTCGTCACGTCGAGTGCAAGTTCCCGGCCGGGGCAACGCAGGCCCGTCGGCGGGAGTGGGCTGCAGCACTAGCTTCGCTGACGAAGCGGCCCGGCAAGCGAACCGACGAAGTCCGCGGCCGGCGGAGAGCACGATTCATGGCCGGTCCGATGCCGAAGGGCGGCTTCGCTGGCGACGAAAATTCTGCGCCAGGCCGTGCAGTTTTGTGCGTCGTCCACGCTTCTAGGAGCCAGCCCCAGCTCGTGTAGTCGGCGGTACGCGACTTGCCTTGGCCGTGGAGCAAGCCGCGCGAACTACGGCGACGAAAGAGTCAAAGCAATTGTCCGCAACTCGAATTGACGCACCCATCGAGCTATTGCCACCCAGGTCGCTGAGTGACAAATCAGTCTTCGAAGCGCTCGAGAGCCGTCGCACCATCCGAGAGATAGGCGACAGGGCGTTGCCACCGCAGCTGCTCTCCAACCTGCTTTGGGCGGCGTGTGGGGTGAATCGCCGGGTGGGGCCGTTCGGTGACGTCGGGCTCACGGCGGCCTCGGCCAGCAACTCGCAGGAGATCGACCTGTTCGTGGCGCAGGCGAGCGGCGTTAGCCGATTCGAAGCGCGTCGCCACCGGTTGTTGCCGGTCGTCGACGAAGACGTGCGCACTTTGACCATCAGCCACGGCCAAAAGAACGTGACGATGCGGGCCCCGGTTCAGCTGATCTACGTCGCTGACATTCATCGGCTCACGCACACCACGGGCTTTCAGGAACCAGGGCTACACGACCCGGAGGTTCAGAAGGCCTATTACTTCGTCGACACCGGCCTGATCGCGGGCAACGTCTACCTATTCGCTGCTGCGCAGGGCTTGGCGGCGTGGTTCCACAACTGCGACAAGGCCGCGCTGTCCCGCAAGCTGGCACTGCGCCCCGAGCAGCGAGTGCTCTTCGCGCAATCGGTTGGCTATCGAGAGGATGAATAGGGACGATGTCCACTAACGGTGTCCGCACGATGGACGGCAACGAAGCGGTGGCCTCGGTCGCCTACCGGCTCAACGACGTCATTGCAATCTATCCCATCACGCCTGCCTCGGTCATGGGCGAGCTGTGCGACGAATGGTCGGCCAAGCTCCAGCACAACATTTGGAACGACGTGCCGACCGTAGTCGAGATGCAGTCGGAAGGCGGCGCCGCTGGAGCCGTTCACGGCGCTCTCATGGCCGGGTCGCAAGCCACGACCTTCACCGCCTCGCAGGGGCTGCTGTTGATGTTGCCCAACATGTACAAGCTGGCTGGCGAGCTCACGCCCGTCGTGATTCACGTCGCGGCGCGCACGGTCGCCAGCCATGCGCTCAGCATCTTCTGCGATCACTCCGACGTGATGGCATGCCGGCAGACCGGTTTCGCGCTGTTGGCGTCCGCGACGGTACAGCAGGCGCACGATTTTGCCTGCATCGCCCAGGCGGCGACGTTGCGGAGCCGCGTTCCGTTCTTGCATTTCTTCGACGGCTTTCGGACCTCGCACGAGCTGGTCAAAGTTCAACAGCTCAGCGACGAAGATCTCGGGGTGCTGATCGACGAGACCTGGCGTGATGGCCGTCAGCAAGCTGCGCTCAGCCCGGATCACCCGACCTTACGCGGCACGGCGCAGAACCCGGACGCCTTTTTTCAAGCACGCGAGGCGGCGAACCGGTTCTATCGGGACTGCCCGACCGTCGTGGAGGACGAGATGGCTCGTTTTGCTGCGCGCACCGGCCGTCGCTACGAGCTCTTCGAATATCACGGTCACCCCGAGCCGCGAACCGTGCTGATCGCCATGGGCTCGGCAACGTCGACCATCGAAGAGACCGTGGGCGAGCTGGTTGCGCAGGGGCAGCGGGTGGGAGTCGTGCGTGTCGCTCTGTATCGGCCATTCGCCGTCCAGCGCTTTCTCACGGCGCTTCCGGCTTCGACCACGCGCGTCGCCGTGCTCGATCGGACCAAAGAAGCCGGCGCAGTCGGCGAGCCGCTGTACCTCGATGTCGTCGCGGCTCTCGCAGAGGGAGCTCGACTTCATGACTGCGAAGTCTTCGGTGGCCGCTATGGCCTATCCTCGAAAGAGCTCTCTCCAGCGATGGTCGCGGCCGTGTTCAAGGCGTTGGAGGAGCCCTCGCCGCGACGGCATTTCTCGCTCGGCATCACCGACGACGTGACGCATGAGTCGCTGCCCGTCGACGCCGACTTCGAGTTGCCCGAGCACGACCTCTACGAAGCCGTGTTCTTCGGTTTGGGGTCGGACGGCACGGTCGGCGCGAGTAAGAACACCATCAAAATCGTCGGCGACAACAGCGACTTCACCGTGCAAGGCTACTTCGTTTACGACTCCAAGAAGTCCGGCGCGGTGACGGTCTCGCACTTGCGGTTCGGTCGGCGGCCGTTCGAGCGGCCCTATTTGGTACAGCAGGCGCACTTCGTCGGCTGCCACCAGCTCGATCTGCTCGAGCAGCTGCCGGTGCTGGAAAGAGCCCGAGCGGGCGCCACACTGCTGATCAATAGCCCGCACGGCCAGGGCACCTGGAGCCCCCTCGCGCGCGAGGTGCAGCAAGAGATTTTGAGCAAGCAGCTCCGCGTCTACGTTATCGATGCTTACAGCATCGCTCTCGAAAACGGGTTGGGCCGGCACATCAACACCGTGATGCAGACCTGTTTCTTCGCACTGTCCGGCATCGTCCCCCTGGACGAGGCCCTCGCGAATCTGAAGCAGGCCATCGCCAAGACCTACGGAAAGAAGGGACCCGAGGTCGTCCAGCACAACCTCGACGCAGTGGACGCGACCCTTCGGTGCCTCAGTGAGCTGACACTTGCCGGCGTCACCGCCGGCTCGCGCCCGAGGCGTCGTCCGGTCGCCGACAACGCTCCGGATTTCGTGAAGCGAGTCACGGCAACATTGCTCGCCGGTCATGGCGATTGGTTGCCGGTGAGCGCATTCCCGGTCGACGGGACGTGGCCCACCGGTACCAGCCGCTGGGAGAAGCGAGCCCTCGCGAGCGAAGTGCCGAAGTGGGACGCCGAGCTTTGTATTCAATGCAACAAGTGCGTGCTCGTCTGTCCGCACGCCGCGATTCGCGCCAAGGTCTACGAGCATCTCCCGGCTTCGGCCCCCGCCGGCTTTCAGTCCGTCGTTTGGAAAGATGGCGAGCTCAAGGGCCAGCACTACACCCTGCAAGTCGCGCCGGATGATTGCACCGGCTGCCGCGCCTGCGTCGAGGTCTGCCCCGCTAAAGACAAGCACAATCCCCGTCACCGCGCGCTCGAGATGAGCCCGCTCGCCGCGCTCCACGACGCCGAGCGAGCCCGCTTCGATTTCTTCTTGAGCTTGCCCGAAGTCGATCGGCGTCATGTCCACCTCGACGTCAAGGGCTCGCAGCTCTACTTGCCGCTCTTCGAGTACTCCGGTGCATGCGCAGGTTGCGGCGAGACGCCCTATCTCAAATTGCTCACCCAGTTGTTCGGCGACCGTGCGCTGATCGCCAACGCCACGGGGTGCTCCTCGATCTATGGCGCCAACTTGCCCACCACACCGTACGCGGCCGACGCCGACGGACGCGGACCCGCGTGGGCCAATTCGCTCTTCGAAGACAACGCCGAGTTTGGCTACGGGATGCGGCTGTCGGTCGACGCCCATACCGCCGAAGCCAAGCGCCTTCTTCGGGGCTTGGCTTCTCGGTTGCCGGAGTCGCTGGTATCTGCGCTCTTGGACACTGACCAAGCCACCGAGGCAGGCGTCTTTCAAGAACGGGAGCTGATCGCCGCACTCAGGCAACGGCTGGCTAGCGTCGATTCCCGTGACGCCCGCCGGCTCGAGCTGCTCGCTGATTACGTGCTCAAGAAGAGCGTGTGGCTCGTGGGTGGCGACGGCTGGGCCTACGACATCGGCTTCGGCGGGCTCGACCACGTGCTGGCTTCCGACCGTGACGTCAACGTGCTCGTCCTCGACACCGAGGTGTACTCCAACACCGGCGGCCAGAAGTCGAAGGCGACGCCGCTCGGGGCTTCCGCGAAGTTTGCGTCGTCGGGCAAAGATACGCCCAAGAAGGACCTGGCTCTGCATGCGATGAGCTACGGGCATGTCTACGTCGCTAGCGTGGCTTACGGCGCCAAAGACGCCCAAACGGTGCGCGCCTTCGTCGAAGCAGAGAGCTTCCCGGGGCCGTCGCTGATCATCGCTTACTCGCATTGTATCGCCCACGGCTACGACCTGGCACAGGGGCCACACCAGCAAAAGCTCGCGGTGGATTCGGGCGTGTGGCCACTGTTTCGCTTCGATCCGCGGCGCATCGAGCAGGGCGAGCCTCCGCTCGTATTGGACGCGACGCCCGGCAAAGCCAAAGTGTCGGAATACTTGGCGGGCGAAGGGCGCTTCCGCGCCGTCGAACGGCTCGACGCGCATCACTACCATGAGCTCTGTGCGCGCGCCGAGCGCGAAGTCTTGCACCGCATCGAGCTCTACGCGCAGCTCTCCCATCTAAAGCTTTCTGCCTCGCACCCGGTGGTAGCACATGGCGCAACCACAACCGGAAAGACCGAGAACCTTGCGGCGACTCGGCCTTGAGCTGAAGGGCAGCGGCTCGGCCGCTCGAAGCGCGTGCGGCGCACTGCTTTTCTTGGTCGCGCTCGGCTGGCCACGTGAGTCATCGGGCCAGTGCATGTCCAACGCATCTTCATGCGTCACTTGCCACGAAACCGAAGGCAAGCGTTCGGTGCTCACGAGCCCGGCGCCGTGGCACGTCGCGCACGGCTTCGGCGATCTTTGCGTGGCCTGTCACGGTGGCGACCCCACCGCGACGAGCAAACCTGCAGCCCATTTGGGACTTCGAGCGCCGTTGGCCGGTCCCGAGCGCACCTGCAAGTCTTGCCATGCTCGAGACAGCGACGTTCGCGCTCGTCGCTACCTCGCAGCCCTCGCTCAATTTCCGCAGCCTCCGACGCCTCCCCAGGCGCCAGTTTTACGAGAGCCCCTGAGCGCGGGCTCGCGCGCCGATCTCGTTCTCGCTTTGGTTGCCGTCGTTCTGGCGGGTCTTCTCTGGTTGGCTTTTCGCCGCCAAACCTCCGTGAGTCGGCGCGGACTGGTTGCGACCCTTCGTGCTCCGTCGTGGAGTCCTTTTGCGGCCGGCACCGTGCTCGGCTTGGTGGTGGCTGTTTCACAGGTTCGCTATGCGCGTCCCATCGCGGTCGCGGGCGCTTTCGACAAGCTCGCGGCGTACCTGGGGCGTTGGTTGTTCCCCGGGAGCCAGTACTACGCACACATCATGCAGCCGGGCATCGTTTGGCCGGTTTGGGTCGTGCTGGGCATCTTCATCGGTGCTTATGCATCGGCCAAGCTGAGCGGCTCCGCGAACAAGCGTTGGCTGCCGGAGACTCAGTGGCAAGCGCGCTTCGGCGCGACGCGAATGCCCCGACTCGTGATCGCGTTTCTGGGCGCGGCGCTGGTGCAGTTCGGAGCCGGCATCGCCGGAGGCTGCACCAGCGGTCTGGCGATCTCCGGGGGGGCGTTGCTGGCGCCGGCCGCCTTCCTCTTCATGCTCGGTATGTTTGCGGCAGGGATTCCGACGGCTTGGCTCTGGTACCGCAAGGAGCGCAGCTGATGCAGGCGGTGCTCACGCCCATCGGCCTCGGGATCCTTTTTGGTTGGGCGTTGCACAAGGCCGGGCTCACCCAATATGCCCGTATCGTCAACGTGTACCGCCTGCGAGACCTGACGGTGATTCGGTTCATGCTCACCGCGCTCGTGGTGGGGGCGGTGGCGATTCAGTGCGGCGTCGATCTCGGACTTGCGACAGCAGCGCTGCCCGTCCCACCCACCTCGCTGGTTGCGAACGTCGTGGGCGGCGCAGTCTTCGGAGTCGGCATGGCCAGCGCCGGGTATTGCCCGGGAACCATCGTCGCAGAGGCGGGTGAAGGCAGGCTAGATGCACTCTTTGCCGGTTTCGCAGGGCTGATTGCCGGCGCGCTGTTGTTCGGCTTGGTAGAGCCGTTCATCATGCCGGCTCTCACGAGAGTCGGTGGGCTGGGTCGGGTAACGTTTGCCGACCTTGTCGGAGCCAAGCCGTGGCTGGCGCTGCTGGTGTTTGCAGAGCTGGTCTCGTTGCTGTTATTCGTCACCCGGCGAGCCGGTGGGGAATGCGAGCAAGGCTCGCCGATGGCACGACCGTGACGCGCCGCCCGCGCTTGCGAGCCAATGCCAGCTGGTGGCTCGCCTTGTTTGCGTTCAGCTTTGGTCTCCAAAGCTCGCGCGACCTGGGAGCAAAGACCTCCGAAAAGTGCGCAGCCGACATGGTGCTGATTGACGGCCAGTATTGCCCGGTAGTCGAGCAGCAATGCCTGCGCTGGTTGGACGATCCCAAGTTGCCGTTTGCGCGCTGCGCCGTCTACGCAAAGCCATCGCGTTGCCTGGCCACCCCGAAACCCATGCGGTTCTGCATCGACCGCTACGAGTACACACCACCCACGGCGCGGCTGCCGTTGAACTTTGCGAGCTTCGCCAAGGTTTCAGTGGTCTGTGCCAGGCTGGGCAAGCGCATCTGCTCCGAGGAGGAATGGAACTTCGCTTGCGAGGGCGAAACGATGCAGCCATACCCGTACGGTTTCGAGAGAAGAGCCGTCTGCAATCAGGATCGGTACGATCTCTACGAGGACGAGCATCGAACGGTGCTTCGCGACTTGCGCGAGCCATCGACAGCTCGGCCCGCGTGCGTCAGCCCCTTCGGGGTCTTCAACATGACCGGCAATATGGACGAGCCGGTCCGTCGTCTCGGGGGGACGGTCCCTTTCAGTAACTCCTTGAAAGGAGGGTGGTGGATGCCGTCGCAGAACCGCTGCCGCTTTGCAACGACGGCCCACGACGACTACTACCAGGGCGTTCAGGTCGGAGCTCGCTGCTGCTCTGACCTCGACGCGGGCCCCTAGCAACGCCCACTCACCACGTGCACATCTTGCGCCGTGCGAACGTGAACTTGCGCGGCGCTTGTCGCGCGTTCGACGCCAAACGGCAACTTGGGGCCGGCAGCAAGGACCGTTTCCTTGGGTACGGTCCTTGCTCTGATGGGGTGGATGAGCTCTGTTCCCCCACCAAGCAGCACCGGACGGAGGCTCAAGAAGAGTCGGCTCGGTCAGGCCCAACTTCGCTTTCCCCGTTCCCTGTTTTCTTCGAGCGAGAATGCGTCGATATCCAAGACAAGGGGCGGCTTGCAACGTGATCGAGCTCTGCCTTCGGAAGAGCTCATCGCTCTCATGCTCGAAGGGCTCGAGCTGGATGGCACAGAGCGCGTCTTGGAGCTTGGGTCGCCCACAGCTTATCCGGCGGCTCTGCTCAGCGCCCTTGCGGGCGAGGTATTCTCGGCGGTGGCAAGCCAGGAGCTCGCGCAAGCGCGCGGCCGGCAGCTCGCGGCCCTCGGCTGCCACAACGTGCAAGCCGTTTGCACCGAAGCGTCTCGAGGCTGGCCGGAAGGTGCTCCGTACCAGGCCGTCCTCATCGCGGCAGGCACGAGCTCCGTTCCGTCAGAGCTGATTGACCAGCTGGAAATCGGCGGGAGGCTCGTCGCGGCGATTGGAGATGCCGACGCCCAGCTGGTCGTGCGCTTCCACAGACGCGCCGCTGCGGTGGACTCAGAAACGCTCGGTGCTTGTCACATGGGCATGCTGAGCGGGGCGCGCCGGGTGGCCTCGCCCTTCCCCTGGACGAAGGCGACGTGAAGTTCAATCAGCAAGCCCTGGCCTACATCCTGCACCCAAGCCGACCCAGCGAATGAAGCTTCAACAGTGGGCTCGTCGGCGAGCCGGACAACCCGCACCCCAAAGTGCCATCGAGCTACTGCTCGGTGGACGCCGGGGCTCTGCCGCCAATGGTTACCCGCAGCATTGGCTCGATGGCGTGAGCAGCTTCTACGACTACCTCGACGACGACGCGAGCGAACGGATCTGTACCGGAACCGCGTGTCGCTTCGCGCGCGGCGCCCCCGCCGAGGGCACCCCCGTGCATTGCCTGGGTCGCTGCTACGAGGCCCCGGTGACGAACCGAGAACGGAGCGGCCGGATCCCGCGCCTGAGCCTGGTCGAGCAGCCCGTCATTCTCCGCCATTTGGTGGAGGGTACGCGGCCCGATCCGGCCGGTGAATATCGGGCATTGCCCGATGCGGCCACCCTGCTCGAGGCCGTCGTCGCTTCCGGCTTGCGCGGCCGCGGCGGCGCCGGGTTTCCGACCGGAGCCAAATGGCGCACGGCGCGAGACACGGCAGCGCCCGATCGCTACGTCGTCGCCAACGGTGACGAGGGCGATCCAGGCTCGTTCGTGGATCGGCTGCTGCTCGAAGAGGACCCTCACGCGGTGCTGGCCGGAATGCTGGCTTGCGCTCGCGCGATTGGAGCGCGCCAGGGTGTGGTGTTCATCCGTCGGGAGTATCCGCGCGCTCAAGCTGTCATGCGAGACGCGATCGAGTGGGCGAAAGGCTTCGGCTACCTCGGCGACTTTCAGGTGCGGGTGGTCAGCGGCGCCGGCTCGTACGTGGCAGGCGAGGAGACGGCGCTGCTTCGCGCCATCGAAGGCGCGCGCGCCGAGCCATCGCCCAAGCCGCCCTTCCCCGCCGAGCGCGGCCTGGAAGGCTTGCCCACCGTCGTGCAGAACGTCGAGACCTTGGCGGCGATTCCCTGGGTGGTCGAGCGCAAGCAGCGCGCGGACACCAAGGTGGTGTGCGTGACAGGCGCCGTGAGCCGTCCGTGCGCCGTCGAAATCGCTTTGGGCACGCCGCTTTCAGAAGTGCTGGAGCGCGCCTGTGGCGGAGCCCCGCCGGGGCGGCGCTGGAAAATGGCGCTCGTGGGAGGCCCCATGGGTCGCGTGCTCAGCGCGGCGGCCTTCAGCACGCCGCTGTCGTTCGAAGCGCTGCCCGGCATGGGGCACGCCGGCGTTCACGTCTTCGACGACCAGGTGTCGGCGCGCGATCTGGCTTCGCACTTGTTCGAGTTCGCCCGCAGCGAATCGTGCGGCAACTGCGCGCCATGCAGAATCGGAACCACGCAGCTTGCTTCACAGAAAACGGCAACGTCGCTCGAACGGCTGCTCACGACGATCGAGCTGGGAAGCCTGTGCGGGTTCGGTCAGGGAGTGCCGCGACCGATCCGCGATCTGTTGCGCGACTTTCCGCAGGAGCTGCTGCCGTGATCGAGATCGACGGACGTGCAACGAGCGCCGACGGCAGCCTGCTCGATGCCTGCCTCCGCGTCGGTGCCGACGTTCCCGCGTTCTGCCACGACCAACGCCTCGGCCCTGGCGCGCACTGTCGCGCCTGCATGGTCGAGCTCGACGGCCGCGTGGTACCGGCGTGCACGACACACGCGCGAGACGGTCAACGCGTCGAGACCAGCACGGAGCGGCTCCAAGCGTACCGGCGCGATCTGGCGGAGCTGATGCTCGCGGAGGCGAGCCCGGAAGGGCGCGTGAAGGAAACGCTCGCGGCGCTCGGCGCCGTGGGCGACCGCTACACCAGGCTCGCGCGACCGCACCGGAGCGACGCGACGCATCCGTACCTGCGCCTGGACATGCGGCGCTGCATCACCTGTCGGCTGTGCGAGCGCGCCTGTGCAGACGTGCAAGGCCAATTCGTATTTGCGACGTCGGGCCGCGGCGCAACGACGCACATCGACTGGGGTCAGCAGTCGTTTGCCGACAGTGATTGCGTTTCCTGTGGCGCTTGCGCGGCCGTCTGTCCCAGCGGTGCCATCTCGGACGTGGACCGGATGCGCGCGGAGACGCAGACCGAGGAGAGCGTCGTGCAAAGCACCTGCTCTTACTGCGGAGTGGGCTGCCAGCTGGAGCTTCACGTGGCGGCTGGCGACGTGGTCCGCATCGAGGGCGCCGATTCACCGGTGAACCACCGCCAGCTCTGCGTGAAGGGTCGCTACGCGCATGGCTTCGCGCGCCACCCGGACCGGCTCACCACGCCGCTGCTGCGCAAGGACGGCGTGCTCACGCCCGTCAGCTGGCAAGAGGCCATCGCCTTCGTGGGCCGCGAGCTTTCGCGGCTCAGGGGGCGAGTGGCAGCGCTGTCCTCGAGCCGGTGCACGAACGAGGAGAATTATCTGGTTCAGAAGTGGTTTCGGGCCGGACTCGGCACCCACGACGTCGACTGCTGCGCACGCGTCTGCCACGCGCCCAGCGCGGCAGGCATGCGGCGTGCGCTGGGCACCGGTGCCGCAACGAACTCGCTCGCCGACATCGAGCGGGCCGACCTGTTCTTGGTGTGCGGCTCGAACACGACCGCCAGCCACCCGGTAACCGGTGCTCGTATCAAGCAGGCGGTGCTTGCCGGGGCCAAGCTCGTCGTCGTCGACCCGCGGCGCACGGAGCTGGCTCAGCTCGCGGACGTGCATTTGCAGTTGCGTCCGGGCTCGAACGTCCCGTTGTTCAATGCCCTGGCCGCCGTGCTGGTCGAAGAAGACTTGCTCGATCGCCGTTTCCTGGCGGAGCGCACCGAGGGCTTCGAGCAGTACGCGAAGTTCATCGTTACAAAACGGCCCGAGCTCACGGAGGCGCTCACGGGCATTCCTGCCGAGCTCGTGCGCAAGGCGGCGCGACTCTACGGTCGGGCCCTGCGTCCGATGCAGGTGCACGGGCTGGGCATGACCGAGCATTACCAGGGCAGCGAAGGCGTCATGCTGCTCTGCAACCTAGCGTTGCTGGTGGGAGCGATCGGGCGCGAAGGCGTGGGAGTGAACCCACTTCGCGGTCAGAACAACGTGCAAGGCGCGGCCGACATGGGGTGCCAGCCCGACCTGCTCACCGGCTACGCCGATCCCGGCGATCCCGCCGTGATCGAACGCTTCTCCCGCATTTGGGGGCGACCGCTGCCCGAGCAGCCCGGCCGCACGTTGCCGAAGATCTACCAGGGGATTCGCGACGGCAGCGTCGCCGGCATGTTCATTCTCGGTGAAGACGTCGTTCAGACCGATCCGGACGCGAATCGAGTTCGAGCCGACCTGGCTTCGCTCGAGCTGCTGGTAGTGCAGGAGATCTTCCTGTCGGAGACTGCGGAGCTGGCACACTTGGTGTTGCCTGGCGCGAGCTTCCTCGAGAAGGACGGCACCTTCACCAACGGCGAACGCCGCGTTCAGCGCGTGCGCAAGGCCCTCGAGCCGCCGGGCCAGGCGCGCGCGGACTGGCAGATCTTGTGCGAGCTGATGGCTGCCACCGGCTACCCACAAACCTTTCAGCACCCGTCGCAGATCATGGACGAGATCGCCAGCCTGGCTCCTCAATTTGCCGGTGTCTCGTACTCTCGTCTCGAGCACGGGGGCCTACACTGGCCGGTGCCGAGCCTCGACCATCCGGGCACTCCCATCCTGCACCGCGAGACCTTTCCCCAAGGTCGCGCCAAGCTGATGCGCGTCGAGTACGCGCCTTCGCCGTCGCTGGCCGCGTCCGCGTCGAAGCTTCTCCTCGTCACTGGGCGAGCGCTCGAGCACTACAACAGCGGCTCGATGACCCGACGCAGCAAGAACCGCCAGCTTCTGCCCGAAGATCGCCTGCAGCTCCACGCCGAAGACGCCGCTCGCCACGGCATCAGAGACGGTGACCGCGTGCTCGTCAGCAGCGCTTTCGGTGAAGCCGTGGGCATCGCCGACGTTTCCGACGAGGTGGCGCCGGGAACGCTGTTCATGACCTTTCACTTTCCGGAAAGCGGTGCCAACAACGTGACCTCCAACGTGGTGGACAGGCTCGCCGATTGCCCGGAGTACAAGCTCACGCCCGTCGAGATCAGACATGCCGACTGAGAGCCACATCGACGCACTGCTGCCGGCCGAAATGGCACGTCTTGCCGAGGATGTGGGGGTGCGCAAGGCCGCGTTGCCGGCCGACAGCATGCTGGCGCTGGCGGTGTTGGCGGGCGCGTTCATCGGGCTCGGGGCCATGCTCTCGACGATTGCGCTGACGGGAACCGGCGCCGCCTGGCCGTTTGGCGCGTCACGCTTGCTCGCGGGAAGCGTCTTCTCGCTGGGGTTGATCTTGGTAGTCGTCGGTGGCGCCGAGCTCTTCACGGGCAACAGCTTGCTGATCATGGCGTGGTGTGCGCGCAAGGTCGGCGCGCGCGCCCTGCTGCGTAGCTGGGGCATCGTCTATTTCGGCAATTTCGTCGGTGCGATTGCCACCGCGCTGCTTTGCTTCGTGGCCGGCCAGTACACGGCCGCGCGGGGTGCCGTCGGTGCGACGGCGCTTTCGATCGCCAACGCCAAGCTCGAGCACACGTTCGTGGAGCTCGTAGCTTTGGGCGTGCTCTGCAATGCGCTGGTCTGTTTGGCCGTCTGGCTCTCGTTCAGCGCCCGCTCGACGGTCGATCGCATCATCGCGGTCGTTCCGCCCGTAGCCGCGTTCGTCGCGGCGGGCTTCGAGCATAGCGTCGCCAACATGTACTTTTTTCCGCTGGCGCTCTTCATCAAGCGTCTTGCACCCCCGACTTTTTGGAGGACTCTGGGCACCACGCCGGCCGCGTTTCCCCGCCTCACGTGGCGGGCCTTCCTGCTCGACAATCTGCTGCCGGTGACGCTTGGCAACCTGCTCGGCGGCGCGGTGCTGGTCGGCTTGGTCTACTGGTTCGTGTACTCACGCGCGCGCCCGGTCACTGAGCTCAGTCGCAACGACTGACGCGCAGCGGCCGCGTCCCTCGACGCAAACTTTTCGTGCGGTGTCTTGCGCGCAGCAGCTGATTGGCACTCACCCCATCGGCCGACGCACTTGGCGCGAGACTTGCTCGAACGTGGGACCAGGTGTGTTGCGAAGAAACGCAGCGGGCCCACAAGTCGAGGCAACCATGAAAATTACACTGAGCGTCATCAAGGCAGATATCGGTTCGATCGGTGGGCACTTGCAGCCGTCGGAACGACTGCTGCACAGCGTCCAAGAGCACGTCACCAAAAATGGCGGACCGCTGCTCATCGACAGTCGAGTGAGCTTCACCGGGGACGACATCGCCATCCTAATGACTCACCGCCAGGGCGTCACCGCGCGCCCGGTCCACAAGTTGGCCTGGGATGCGTTCGTTGCCGGAACGCAGGTGGCAAAGGCGCAAGGGCTGTACGGTGCCGGCCAAGACCTGCTGAAGGACGCATTCACCGGCAACGTCCACGGTATGGGGCCTGCCGTCGCCGAGATGGAAGTCGAGGAGCGCGCGAGCGAGCCATTCCTCTTCTTCGCGGCGGACAAGACCGACCCCGGCGCCTACAACATGCCGCTCTATCTGGCGTTTGCGGATCCGATGAATACGCCTGGATTGATGCTGGCACCGAACATGGCCAAGGGCTTCCGCTTCGTGATCATGGACGTGAACCACGTGGACGGCGACCGCGTCATCGAGCTCAACACGCCCGAAGACATCTATGCCATCGCGGCGCTGTTGCGCGATCCCGAGCGCTATGTGGTCGAATCCATTTGGTCGCGTTCGAGCGGGGAACAGGCCGTGAGCGTGTCCACCTCGCGGCTTCACAACATTGCCGGCAAGTACACGGGCAAGGACGATCCCATTCACCTCGTGCGCGTGCAGCAGAACTTCCCGGCCACCGGGGAGATCATTGCTCCGTACGCAGTCGGCCACTTCGTCGCGGGCGGCATGCGTGGCTCTCATCAGATGCCACTGATGCCCGTCCCTTTACAATCGGGTATCAGCTATTTCGATGGGCCGCCGGTCGTGAGCTGCGCCGCCTTTTCGATGCGTGAGGGCAAGCTGAGCGAGCCCGTCGACGCGTTCGCTCACCCGTTCTGGGACCGCGTTCGCGCGCACGTTTCAGACAAGGCCATCGACATGCGTCGACAAGGCTTCTTCGGCGCGGCCATGCTACCGATGGCTGAGCTCGAGTACACGGGCATCATGCAGACACTGGAGGGCCTCGACCCTCGCTTCCGCGTCCGCAGCACCCCCGTAGCAGCCGAGTAGGTCCGCCGGCGCCGACCCAGCAGCAGGCCGTTGAGACACACGGCCTGCTGCGTGCCATCCTCGCGTGCCCGCTGGTTGATAGCCTGGGTGAGCGCCGGCCCCCCTAGCGGACGACGCGCACTTCTTGCGCGGCTCGAGGACCGTTCTTGCGCTGACCATGGAGCTTACGCCAGCCGCAAGCAGGGTACCGCTGCTGTTTGGGTGTGTCGGTATGGTCCTTGCTCCGCGCGATACCGCCATGAGCAATTTCGATGAGCAACGAGCGCGGATGGTCAGAGATCACATTGCCTCGCGGGGCGTCGGTAGCGCGCACGTGCTGAGCGCCATGCGCGTCGTGCCGCGCGAGATGTTCGTGCCCGAGGCGCTGCGCGAGTTCGCCTACGACGACGCTCCGTTGCCAATTGCCGCAGACCAAACCATTTCTCAGCCCTTCATCGTGGCCGCGATGCTGGACGCTGCGAGGATCATCCCCGGCGACCGCGTGCTCGAAATCGGTGCCGGCTCCGGCTATGCCGCCGCCGTCATCTCACGCATCGCCGCGGAGGTGTTCACGGTCGAACGCCATCGGGAGTTGGCGAGCTCCGCGCGCGACCGCCTGATGGATCTCGGCTACGACAACGTGAGCGTCTTGGAAGCCGACGGCACGCTCGGCTGGGCCGAGCACGCCCCGTATGACGCGATCATCGTGTCTGCGGGCGGGCCAGCCGTGCCGAAAACACTGCTCGAGCAGCTGGCCATCGGTGGGCGGCTCGTGATTCCCGTCGGCCCCAGCACGCGTTCACAGCGCCTGCTGCGTGTGACGCGCCAGTCGACCGGCGAATACGTGGAAGACGATCTGGGAGCCGTGCTGTTCGTGCCCCTGATCGGAGCGCAAGGTTGGGACGAGAACGTGGAAGGACCGGCGAGCGCGCAAGGCTCGAAGAAGACCACGCGCAGCAGCTCGGGGACGAATGCGGTCGCCCGTCTGATTCATGAAAGCGCCGAAGCGATCGACGACATCGACTCGGTGAGCTTGAGCCCGCTCCTGGAGCGCATTGGCAACGCGCAGGTCGTACTGCTCGGCGAAGCGACGCACGGCACCTCGGAGTTCTACCGCATGCGCTCCCGCATCACCCGCGAGCTGATTCTGCGCCGAGGCTTTCGCATGGTTGCGGTCGAGGCAGATTGGCCGGATGCCTCGGTCATCGACCGCTATGTCCGGCACTTGCCACCAGCCGTCCGACCGTGGCGCGCCTTCAGCCGCTTTCCGGTTTGGATGTGGCGCAATCGCGAAACCCTCGAGCTTGCCGAATGGCTCCGGGAGTACAACCGCAATGTCAGAGATCCAGGACAGCGCGTGAGTTTCCACGGTCTGGACCTCTACAGCCTGTACACCTCGGCCGCGGCAGTCTTGGGCTACCTCGATCGTGTCGACCCGACGGCGGCACGCGTCGCGCGCGAGCGCTACGGTTGCCTCTCCCCTTGGGAGGGCGATCCGGCGGCCTACGGGCGTGCGGCGCTCGCCGGGCAGTACCGCCGTTGCGAACGCGAGGTCGTGCAAACCTTGCGGGATCTCCTGGCGCGCCGGCTCGAGTACGCCGCGCAAGATGGTGACGAGTTTCTCGACGCCGTTCAAAACGCGCGACTCGTGGCCGACGCCGAACGCTACTACCGCATCATGTATTACGGCTCGGTCGCTTCTTGGAATCTGCGTGATGAGCACATGTTCGAGACGCTCGAGTCGCTACGCACCTTCCGCGGCGGCAACTCGAAAATCGTCGTCTGGGAGCACAACTCACATATCGGAGACGCCCGCGCGACGGAGATGGGCGCTCGAGGCGAGCACAATGTCGGCAGCTTGTGCCGCGAGCAGTTTGGAGAAAGCCTGTACGCGGTCGGTTTCGGCACGGACAACGGCAGCGTCGCGGCGGCGTCAGGCTGGGATGAGCCAATGCAAGTCATGAAGGTCCGGCCGGCTCGGGCCGACAGTTACGAGGGCTTGTTCCACGCGGCTCGCCTTCCCGCGGGGCTCGTTCACCTGCGCCACCCTCGGCGCGACGCCATCCGCGAAGAGCTGAGCGCCGCGCGGCTCGAGCGAGCTATCGGCGTCGTCTACCGACCTGAGACCGAGCTACAGAGCCACTACTTCCAGGCCTCGTTGCCACACCAGTTCGACGAATACATTTGGTTCGACCGCTCGTCGGCTGTGACACCGCTGCCCTCGGAGCTTCCGGTGGGCGTACCCGACACGTATCCGTTCGGCTTGTAGCGTTACGCCAGAAGGATTTGGCATGCACGTTGCGTCACTCGACCCTGTGCGACTGCTTTCGATCCTCGCCGCCATCGCGGTAGTCATCGTTGGAGCGGATCCCAGGGCCGCACGCGGCAAGACGACCGACATCACGGCCGTGCTCGACCTCGACGTAGGCTTGGCTCAGAACGTCGAGCAACCCAAGCGTAATATTTGGCAGGGTATCGGGCAGGCTGGCATCGTGCAGCTGCACCAGGGGCATGTTCAGGGCTTGCTCACTCGGTATCCGACCGGCACAAGCGGCGGCTCGGCGGCGCAGCTTGCGATCCGCTTTGCGCGCCTGCGCAGCGCTATCGCTAGCACGCAAGCTTTCGACACAGCCGGCTGCGCGACGACTCCCGCGCGCATAGCTACCTGGTTCGAGCTGGATTCGCCCGAGACCTTGGCCGCCGCGCCAGAGGAGGTGCCCTCGTGGACGGCCCGAGGCATTCGAGTCTTTGCGCTGGCGGGTAAGCTGGATAGCCCGCTCGCAAGCTCGGCGTTCCCGAGCGGTCCGGAGCGCGCTGTGGGGCTAACCGCGGTGGGACGCCGGGTTGCGGAGACGATCATGCGCACGGGCGCATTGGTCGACGTCGCCAACCTGTCGGATTTGGCCATTCTAGAAGTGCTCGACCTTGCCCGGCAGCTGGGAACGCCGGTCATCGACACTCGCGCCAGCTCAAGGGCCGTGCGCGCTCGGCCAGGCAGTCTCAGCGACGCGCAGATTCGCGCCGTCGTGCAGACTGGCGGCGTCGTCGCACTCACGCTGGACCGGGATGCGATTGGCGACGGCGCGCAGGCGGAGCTTTCCGATGTGGTGAGGCAGCTTCAACACCTGAGTCGCGTGGCGGGTCCCGATGCGGTTGCGCTCGCCTCCGGGTTCGAGACCGGCTCCCTTCCGCCGATGGCGCTCAGCAGCGCGAGCCGGTTTCCGCGCCTCGTAGAGGCCCTCATTGCCAGCGGCATGCCGGACGAAACCGTCCGAAAGATCTTTCGAGCCAATGCCCTGCGCGTGCTGTGTGGTCACGACGCAACCTCGCCGGGTCGTGGTCACGGTGGCTAGCTTCGGGTGCTTGCGCGGGCGCGTCGAGGACACCGGTCGCGGCAAACATTTGCCGATGGCGGTTGCTCGGCGCGCAAACCTTGCGGCGAATGCAGGGGCTGCGCGCCCGCCCTCTTCGCAGCGGCGCTTTCTGCGCGAATCTGCGTTCGGTACGCGCCTTGCTTGGCGACGCTCGGCAAGTGGCTGTCGAGTTACCAGCCGGGCCCGCCGCCCTCGCGCGTAGCGCGGCCTTCCACCGGTTCACCGAAGGGCCGGCCAGCGACGTCTGACAAGGAACCCATGAGCACGTTCAAACACATCCTGGTCCCCACCGATTTTTCGCCGTCGTCGTCGGCGGCCATTGAGCTCGCGATCAACATGGCCAGCCAGCTCGACGCCGAGCTCACGCTGCTGCACGTCTGGGAGCTCCCCGTCTATCCGTACATGGAATTGATGTTGAGCTCGGCCGATCTAACGACCGCCATCGAAAAGGCGGCCACTGAATCCTTGGAGACCAAGCTCAAAGAGGTTCGCTCGCGCCTGCCTCGTGCCAAGTCGCTGCTCAAGATGGGCATACCCTGGCAGGAGATCGTGGAAGCTAGCAAAGAAGCAAAGGCTGATCTGCTCGTCATGGGGACGCACGGCCGGCGTGGGTTAGAGCACGCATTCCTGGGCAGCGTCGCCGAAAAGCTGGTGAGGCTCAGCCCGATTCCGGTGCTCACCGTTCACGGCGGCGCGCGTTGAAACGAGGGGCCGTGACATCGGCCCGCCCATGCTGCGTCCGCGTGCGCATTCGGTGGCCGGCGCGCAGATCCTGCGTCCGCCTCCGCGCGCCGAACGGAGGTAACGAGGCTCCTTGGTTGGCGTGCTTCGTGCACAAACCGGGCGCATGGAAACAACTCCTATGGGGACGCGAGTCCCCGTGCTGGTTGTCGGAGCGGGTCCCAGCGGTCTGGTCGCGGCCATTCGTTTGCGCGAGCACGGAGTCGCCGTGCGCGTCATCGATGAGCAGACCGCAGAAACCAAGCGGACCTATCCGGTCGTCCTGCACCCGCGCACGCTGCATATCTTGGCGTCGCTGGGAGTCACGGCGCCGCTCGAATGGCGCGGGCGCTTCATCAAGCACGTGGCGGTCTACGCCGACGACTTGCGACGGGTGGTGTTGGATCTGCCCTCGGCCGAACAGATCGCGCCAGGCGCAATGACCCTGCCTCAGGACGTGCTTCGTCAAGGGCTGATGAAGCGGCTTTCCAGCTTGGGTACCGAGGTAGAATGGAAGACGCGGCTAGTCGCGCTCCAGCAACACGAGGGGTTCGTGAGGGTGGGGCTCGTACGCCGCGAGCGCGTCGACGGCGAGGCGCCCGCGTTCAAGCACGAATGGTTGGATGTCGACACCGAAACCAGAGAGGCGGAGTTTGTAGTCGGCGCGGACGGCATCCGCTCCACCGTTCGCAAGACCCTGGGGATCGAGATGGTCGAGCGGGGGCCACGTGAAGCTTACGTCTTCTACGACGTGCCCGATGCGCGCGCGGGAGATGAAGCGCACCTGGTCTTGACCCCGGGCCGCAGCAGTACCGTCTATCCGCTGCAGGCCAATTCATCGCGCTTCAGCTTCCAGGTGGCGATGAACACCTCGCGACCGCCTGAGCTGACGGAGCTGCGTGAGCTTCTCGACACGCGCATGCCTTGGTACGGGGCTGACCCGATGAGCTTCGAATGGAGTGACATGACGGAGTTTCATCCCGCTTTGGCGTCTAGCTTTGGCGAACGCCGGGTGTGGCTGGCCGGCGATGCCGCCCATTCTACCGGGCCGCTCGGAGCCCAGAGCATCAACGTTGGCATACACGAAGCCGACGACTTGGCGCGGCGCATCTCGCAGAGCCTGGAAAAAGGCGCTGGGCCGCTCAGCTCAGCCTATGCGGAGCAAAGGCGGATTGAGTGGTATCGCCTGTTCCGCTTGAGCCCAAGCGTGCCGAGCCTTGCGCGCGCTCCCGCCTGGGTGAGCCAGAACATTGCGCAGCTGCTGCCCTGCTTGCCTGTCTCCGGTGACGATCTGGACGATGTCTTGGAGCAACTGAGAGTGAGGACTGCATGACCAAAATCGTTACCCATGGGCTGGTTCTCTGGGGATTCATGTTTGCAGTGACGTCGGCGCTCTATCCACTGAGCATCGACGACCGCGAGCTGTTCGGCTCCGTTCGTCTAGTGCTGCTCACGTTTGCAACCACAGCCTCGACCGTGCTCTATCTGCGCGGCGTACAGGCCCATCTAGTACGCGCGGCGGCAATGGCCGCGGCAATGTGGATGACAATCTGCATCGTCTTGGACTTGACCGTGTTGGCCCTGGGTCCCCCGCGGTTCGGTATCTTCGAGTACCTGAAGCAGACTGGTGCGACGTATCTGGTCATCCCTGCCATCGTGTTTGGACTCATGTTTCCAGAATCGCGACGAGACGAACGGCCCCGTGGCGACCCCCGAAAGCGAAGCTCCCGCCACCTGGGGCGGGAGCTAGCGGAAAGAGAGGGCTTCGCCCGCAAGAGCTGAGCGCGCAAGCGCGATGCGGACACGCCGATAGACCTCCCGAAAAGCGAAGCTCCCGCCACTTGGGGCGGGAGCTAGCGGAGAGGGAGGGATTCGCCCGCAGCAGCTGAGCGCGCAAGCGCGATGCGGACACGCCGATAGACCTCCCGAAAAGCGAAGCTCCCGCCACTTGGGGCGGGAGCTAGCGGAGAGGGAGGGATTCGAACCCTCGGTACGGCGTCGGCAATAACCTGAAGCGGCACGCGACTTTGCGAGCCAACGCCGTGAAACGAAACGCGAAATGGGTTCGGATCCTTCTCTCCGCAGGTCGAGGTGAGTCGACACGAATCGACTGGGTTTGGGCAGCCCGTGGGCAGTGCCAGGCGGCTGGCTTGGCTCGCCATCACGATCTAGGATCAGTCTCATGGCTGACCGTGCACGGGTACTCGAAGACGCTCTGACCCTGCCGGTCGAGGACCGCGCCCGCGTCGCGCATGAGCTGCTCAGAAGCCTCGAGCCCAATGACGGGGACGTCACCGCTGCCTGGACCGACGAGATCCGGCGCCGTATCGACGAGGTCGAGGCCGGCACAACCGAGCTGCACGACTTGGATACTGTTCGAGCTCGGCTCGAAGCCGCCAGCCGCGCGTGAGCATCGTCCGGTTTCACGAGGCGGCCACCGAGGAGGCCGAGGCGGCCGTTCGCTGGTACAACGAGCGCGTCGCTGGCTTGGGCGATGACTTTCGCGTGGAGCTACTCGGCTCCGTTGATCGCATCGTTCGTGCGCCGCTGCTTTGGCCGCCGAGCGCCCACGATCGAAGGGCGCGGCGCTACGTGTTGCCCAGATTCCCGTACGGCGTCGTTTACGTTGTCGCGGCGGACACGAGCATTGTCGTGGTGGCCGTGGCACACCTTCGGCGACGGCCGCGATACTGGCTCTCACGACTGTGACCGTTGGTAGGTGGTCCACGTTCAGGACTAGCCTCGCATGAGCACCCACGCGCGCTTCATTCGTACCAGCAGGTTTTCTGGGATTCGAACGCCCGAAGCATCGGCTGCGCCTACCATAAGAACAACGCAGGCTTCCTCGGCAGGCAATGGGGCAGCAGCCTCGACTGCACTTCGAAGAGTACGAGGCTCGGTGAGGTGAAACGCCTGGCCTTGCGCCACATTGGTCCAGAACTCGGTAAGATAGGGCCGGATCACCCGCCGAGTGAACGCGGGCGCGATCGCCGCCGACCAGTACCCGTCGAGTAGATGCAATTGCAATTGGATTGCAGCTGCTGGGGTGAGATCTTCGGCCAAGAGTGCTGATGCCCTACCGACGAGAGCCAGAACGTCGTTGCCGGCCCTGATCAGCGCGTTCGTACGTTCGGCAAGCGACCGGACCGAACCACCCCGAGCCGCGTACCCAATCAAATCGGCTGCCTCCTGCCACGACGATGCAGCTCGCGGTACCTTTGCCGCGATCGCACGACATTCTTCGGCCAGCGCTATGGCTCCTGCTAAGGCGGCTCCACGATCGCGCACAGAGTCTCGAGCAAGCCGCTGAATCCAGAAAATTACCTCGAAAAGCAGCCCTTGCTGAAAGCGCTCGTCAGCTACGCCTGCCGCGGCCGCGAGCTCCCGACAAAACACGCTGAACGTGTCCTCGGCCTCCGGGATCGTAAGATACTGGAGCGCTGTGAAGACGAACATGGACATTCGTTCGCCAGGATTTTCGTAGGCTTCCGCGCAGGCTCGTACCGCCCAAAGGGTAGCGTCGTCGTCTGCCCCAACATAGTCGGCGATCGAACTCAACCTGGCGCAGATGATCGCGGACAGCTCGGTGGCGATCGAACTCGTAACCTTCTCGTAGAACAAGTTGGGTTCCGGTTCAGGAAACTCAACGCCCAACTTCGCCGCGTCAGGCGGGGAACCCGTCCTGGCCAGGTGATAGGTGTGCTCAACCAGTTTGCTCAACGGTGCCGAGGTCGTGCCACGGCGATCGGATGGAGCGTCGAGGTAGCGGGCCGCAGCTTCAGAGAGGTAGGTATAGGCTGACCGCGCGTCTCGCTCCAGATACGAGATGAGTGCAGCCTCGCCAAGGTTCCTCACTAGCTCCGCCTCGGGAAGCTGTGCGTCTTCCCGAATGACCGCGACGGCTTGGCTTGCAAATTTCGAAGCCGAGCCTGACTTCGACTTCACCGCCGCGGAGGCTGCCGCTCTCAAAGTGAGCGCCAGTTCAAGACCGTCGACCGTGCCGGGTTCCCTACTCCAGTCCAGCGCCACCTTGAGCGACGCCGATGCGCGGTCGGGATAGCCCGCGTGAAGTTGAGCTCTGCCAAGAGCTTCACCGATCAGATAGCGATGCTCTGGAGCTAGGTCGGCGCCCTGAAGAGCACGCGCCGCCAAGGATTCTGCATCCTGCAGCGAGCCCAGATAGTCGGCGAGGACGGTGATCTCAGCACGAACGGCCCTCACGCGAAGGTCAGGTGCCGTTCCTGGCAAGCTGTCGACACGCCGAAGCGATCGCAAGACCGGCTGCCAATCTGGAGTCGGCTTGGTTGACTCGACCAACCAGATCCGATCTACGGGGAGGGCCAGCGACGTTCGAGGGTTCAGTTCGTGTTCATTCCAAATGACGAGGTCCATCGAGAGCCCCTCCGTAAGATCCACCCAGCTGTCGAAATGCTCGAGGCTCGTAACGTCCTGAACGCAAATCCACACGAGTGCCTCGATCGCGGCAGTTTTCGAAATGGTGCCAGAGCTCCCGGCGAGATCGTCCGCGCCGTTGCAATCGACGCGCGCTTTCCGCCACATCGACCGTGCAAGCTGAGGATCCACTTTGAACACGGCTCTGAACGCGAGGCAAGCTGCAGGTATCGAGCTCTTCGATGTTGCGTCCAGCAGCGCTGGCCCGAGTTCGCGTAGCTGGTGTTCGATCGGCTCGCCGAACTTGTTGCGAGCATGAATCTGCGCAGCGAGGAGCATCAAGTAGGTGTCGGGTTCGAGGCCGCTTGGTGGCTCGTTTGCCCAGCAACCGAGAACTAGGCTCGCGCCAGGTGGTGGATCGGGAAACTTAGCCGCTTCGACGAGGGCATGGATTAGCAAAGTCGCTGCTCGATCGCGCTGCTTCGCGCCCGCGTAATGCGCGATTGCGGAAATCAGACCCCACTGATCTCGACGGGTTTCGAGCTCCATCTCAGCAAGGATCGCGTGACAGTCTTGCTTCTCCGCCTCTTCGAGATACTCGTCGCTGATTTCGCGCACGAGCGGGGACACAGCAAATTTCTCGTCGACCTCTGGTCTCAACCACGGGCCGATAAGAGAGTCGAAGCGTTCCCGAGCACGAGCAATCGATGGTGCGACGGATGACAACTTCGCAACGTACTCAAATCCTAGCGGCTCGCTACTGAGCTTTGTTCGGTACAGTAGCCGCCTTGCCTCGGGATCCTGAATCGTTTGCCGGATGATTTCGGCGGTCTCCCGGCTTACTTCTCGTAGTTGTTCTCTCGAAAGCAAAGCGTTGAGGGTTTCGCTGTCGATCGCCCAGCTTTTCAGCTGCAGGAAACGGCATGTTGCCGCGAGCAACTGCGGATGGCCATTGCACCATGAATTCACTGTTGCGATCAGTCGGTCGTTGTCTTGGATCTCTTGGGGGGCCGCGTACTTCGCAGCCAGTTCGACCGTTTCTGATGCGCTAAAGGCTGGCGTGCAGATTTCAAACAGAGAGTGCTGGGCAAGATTTGCCTTCAAGCGCGCCGAAAGAGCCCTGTGACTCGTGCTAATCAGTCGAAAATCGGGCCATGGTGGGCAGTTGGCGAGCCCGACCAGCAAGTCTCTCAACCGTGGACTGGGGTCGAGGGGAAGATCGTCGAGAACTAGCCAGCCCGTCGTAGAACCCGCCGCACGACCCAATACTGCTTCGACTCTCTGAGCAGCATCGTCATTGCTGACACCATCGAGTCGCACCCACTGGGCGGAGGGCGCGAGATCGCAAGCCAGCTGCGTCTTTCCAGAGCCGGACATGCCGAAGAGCGCTATCCAAATGGCTCCGTTGCTCCTCGCAAGGATGTCTCTAGCAACATCGTTGCGTTGAATGGTCAACGCAGTGAATGGCGGAGGACTAGTGTTAAGTCGCACTCCGGCCGCGACGTACTCGGCTACCAAGTCCAGCCGTGATCCGGGTCCTAGGAGTTGGCTCTGCTGCACACCGAGCGCGTCAATAGTGCGAGACAGTGCACCTATCGCGTTCTGCTGCGCGTCGAGGAGCGCGATCACCTGTTGAAAGGACGTGGTCTCAACCGGAGGACTCGACAGGTCCGCCAACTCACGTAACAGCTGGTCGCGGCGCAACAACTTGCGGCCAACGCTGGAAAGCGTGACGAAGACGCGGTGAAAGAGACGTTGATATGCCGCATCCTGCGGTGCCGCTGCCACAACAGGGAAGTCTTGGGCAAGCCGTTGTGCAATCGCGGATCGCAGCTGAATCGGAGTGCGAGCAGCAGTCGCCCACTCGAACACCGGGACGAGAGACAACAATCCGTTCTGCGTCGGCCCAAGCAGGGCCGTGAGCGCTGACCAAGTGGAATGGGCCACGTTTGACGGTCGCCGCCAAGTGGCGGCGACCGCGCAGAGTGTTGCCTCCGCATCAGCCCTGATCGTACTTGGTGTGTTCTTCGAACGCAGGGCCTGCCAAAGATCGATTCCCGCTCGCTTCTTCGTGTCCCCAGGCCACGGCGACGGCCGCTCCAGACCGACTCGCGCCGTCGTCGTGAAACGGAACTGGATGCGCTCCGCTGGGTTTGCTGCGAGCGTCTCAGCCGCGTTGGCGAGTGCCTCGATCGCCTCCGGGGAGCGCATTGTTATCGAGGAGTGACGCAACTTAACCTGTTCGAGGATTCGAAGTTGGTCGGGGCCGCTGTCGACGACGGCACGACCGATCCGATCGATGTCTTCGCCTGCCTCCAATTCCAGCAGGTCCGAATCCGGGAGGTCCAACCAGCGCAGGATGGTTAAGTCGACCTGATAGACGTAGCCGGCAATTGCCGCCGACGCGTCGCGGTTCCGAGGCATGTTCAACGACGGAGGCGCGTCGGCGGGCCGCTGCGGGTCCATGCAGCTATGCTTTCCTTCGGCGCGGCCGTCGCCCGGCGTTCACGCGGTTTGGGGGCAAGCGCGAGTGGTGGGCCTCGGCGTTTCCGGCCCTCGGCCTAGCCTGCTTCGGCATCAGGTCAGCATAGCGGACATTGGAGCGGGCTTCGGCTTCAAAGCAGGTAGTCGACGAAACAGGAGCCGACGACGAGCTTGCCTCGCTTCGGCTTGCCGATTTTGCGCCGGACCGCCGCGGGTAGCTTGATGCCCTCGACCGCGACGGGAAACTGGTCGCTGCGGACGAGCGTGCTCTTCTTGCCAAGCGCGGTGAGGAGAGGAGTGCGCGGAACCTCGGATTCGTTCTCTTTCTTGCCGAAGACGCCTTCCTCTACCGAACACATGGAAACGAACTCGTTGCCCATGGCTTCGACGGCGGCCCTCGGAGTTGCGTTCGTGCTGCCGTGGTGACCCACCTTGTAGAAGTCGAGAGAGCTCAAGATGTCCTTGCCGTCGTCTCCTAGCGTCTCTTCACTCGGATCCTTGATGGGCTTGTCGAGATCGTAGAGCCAGTACTCCCAGTTGCCCGCCTGCGCGTCGCCAGCGAAGAGCAGCTTCTTGTCGTTCCAAGTGAACAGGACGACCAGGCTCTGGTTGTTGAGCAGAGCGTCGAGCGCTTTGGCGGCACGGAACATCGCGTCCGGCGTTGCTGCGCGCGCTGCTTGCTCTAGCTGCTCTGCGTAGCGCTGTTTGTAGTCGGTGCCCTCCACTCCCCTCGGGGCGAACTCGTTGAAGGCGCGCGGAGGGTAGTCGGTCGCTTTGGCGATGAACTCGGGCCCGAAGGGCCTGAGGCGCCCCGCCTTGTCAGCCTTCGAAATCGCGCTGGCGTTACCGAAGTACTGGCCGGACCCTTTCTTCAAGTCCATGAGCTTGAGGAAGGCGAAATCGTCTTCGGGCGGAGGCCCCAAGACGTCGGCGCCCAGGCCCGCCGCGACGAGAGCCGGCGGTAGCTTGGGGCGGTCGCCCTTGGCCAGGTATTGAGGTTTGACGCCCAGTTGCGTCTTCAGCAAGTCGAGCGACTTGGCGTTGCTGCCGCCGCCCGGACCCTCGGTTGCCGACACGCCCGTCGCATTCTCGACGATGCCCAAGATCTCCTGCGTTAGCTCGTTCGGGTTCGCGGCCAGCGCTGCCACGCCGAGGTTGAAGGCAACGGCCTCAAGCTCCTCTTGAAACTTGCTCACCTTGGCGGCGTACTCGGTTTCCCAGTATGGCATCCAGATCGCTCCGACTTCGAACTTCGCAAACTCGTCGGCGCAGCGGCTGAAACCGACGATGTGATCTTGATGTCGGTGCGTGACCACGATCAGGGCGAGCTTGTACTTCGTCTCCCGGGCCATGTGGCGCACCGCAGACTTGATGGTTGCGATGTCGCCCTGACCGCTCTTCCCTTTGGTCACACCGCAATCGACGAGGATGTGCTGCGGACCCTTGGCTGACGGCACCGTAATCAGAAAAAAATCGCCAAAACCGACTCGATACATGCGAACCCGGAGCCGGCCCCGCGAGGTTCGTTTCTTTGCCTGAGCCATTTCAAAGCCCTCCGTGTGCGATGGCGAAGTCGATCTCGAAGCGCTGGGGATCCGTTCCGTCGAGGAGACCGATGCGTTGCAAGTGATGGCGCTGCCGCTGTTCGCGCGCCTCGCCGGCGGTTCCGTGAAGCGGCTTGGAGATAACGTAGCGCACGTAGCCGACGTGCACGCTCTCGCCCTGTATAGCGCGCCTGCGTAGCTCACTCAGTGGTGGCTTCGAGATGACCAGCGTGACCCCGCTGCGCATGGGGAAGGTACCTTCGGACTCCCCGTCTGCCGGCGGAGGGCGGTTTTGGAACATTTGGACTACCATGTCTGTGCGCAAGCTGCCGTCTTGCTCGACACGGAACACCGGGTGAAAGGAGGGGATGATGACGTCGAGTTGCGGCTCCAAACCCAGCGCATCGCGTACCGCCGGCGACTGAACGTAGGCGACCAGCGCTGTCTTACAGGCGTCTTGCTCGTCGCGCGTCAAGCCATTGGGGTCACCGAATACGAGTCCCAAGACGGGCGGAAGGCCCGTTGCCCTTGGCCACGCGATAGCTCTGTCCGAGAACGAGTCCGCACCGTCGGGCACGATGCCGCGAACCCGGAAGGCTTGCATGAGGGCGTCGCGTAGGCCCGCTTCGTCGGTGGGGTGCAGGTCGAAGTCCGAGGTGATGAGGGCTCGCAGGTAGTCGCCGAAGGTGATGTCGATCGCCGGACAGTAGTCGAGCGCGCGAACGCAGACGGTGAAGAACAGCGCCGCCGTTCGGCTGGCTTGGGTCGCCAGCATCTGTGCGAGCGAGAGCGGCAAATCTTGCGACAGGTTGCCGCCGCCCGCGCGATAGACGCGAAATAGGTCAGCCGTGCGCCGTTGATAGATCGTGAAGTAAGCGTCGAAGATCGCGGCCACCAGAATGGCGCCGCGCTCGTGGCATTCGAACTTGGTGAGGATGTCGTTTGAGTTCGGAGGTGTCTCAAGAGCCGATCGCAGCCCGTGGCCTCGGCTCTGCGCCTCACCAAACTGCTGGGCCAGCTCCACCAAGGGATTTCCGGGGGCGATTTGGTTGCTGATAGCCGCTGCTGCTCCTGGCTCAAGCTGCACCGCCGGCGCCAGCGAGCGGTCGAACAGCCTACCGCCGGTGCGTTGAACGGTGTCGAGCAGGACCTCGGAATGCGAGAAGTGGCGGAATAGAGCGACGATGTCCGCGAACCCCTCGTGAAAGGCCGCGACGTCGGGGTTTGTCTGCTCCATGAAGTGGCGACGAATGCCGTCGAGGATCGCGTGCGTGGTCTCGTGCACCACGATGTCATGCGACAGGCATGTGTAGACGAGCTGACCGGGCAGGTTTCTGCCCTGGGCTGATTCGTTCGCACGAAAGTAGCCGAACAAGATGCCGTGGGCTCGAGGGCTGTAGTACGCATTCGCATCCACCATCGCGTGCGGGAACAGCGTAAGCGTGTAGATGTTTTGCCGGTTGGCTTCCTCGCGCCCCACCTCTTCGTGTGGGATTCGCCGCCAGTGAATGCGCCGACCCAGCGCGGCCTCGAAGTGTTGAATCGTCTCGGTTACCACCGCGTAAACCATCTGCTGATGGAATCGCGGGTCGGACTCGATCGGGTCGAAACCGCCGCGGATCAGCACGCGTGGATCGTCGAGATCGACGGGCGTGTAGTAGACGTCGTGAGTCGCGTCGTAGTCGACTACCGCGACTCCGTTGCCTGCGAAGGGGTCGCGCACGACGGGCCCGGGCTCGAGATCTTGGTAGCGAACAGGGATCGACATCTCGTTGCCGAGCAGCCGTCCCTGACTGGGGTCGAAGGCGTAGGCCTTGAGCGGGCGTACCGTCGGGCGCTCGATCTCTGCGGCAGCGCCGCTGCGGAGCCTGGCCGTGAGCACGGGCAGCGCGCCTGCGGGGCTGGTCGTGGGCACGACCGCCCTGCTTGCCCGGGCCATACGCGGCGCGAGGCTCTTGGCCTTCCTCTTGTTGGTCTTTTTCTTCGCCCCGGTCTTGCTCATACTCATGACAGCGAATTCCTTACTGAACCGTCGCCAGGTCACAGTTGCGACGGCCGCAGCCCAGCGGCTTCGACGTGTCGCCCAGCCAGATGTGCCCGTTCGGTGAATTTCGCGTGTTCGCTCGTTGCCACCCTTCACTCTCGTAGAGCGCGACCGCAGTCGGCACGGGATGAGCGAAACTGTTGCCGTAGCCGAACGAGTAGGCAAGCTTGGCGTTCGGCGTGGGGCGTGGAATAGGTGACCCTACGTGGCCGGCACCGTGATGCGTCGCGACCAGTCCGAGCAATGCGCCCGTACCCGGTGGTACTTGGATCCAGTCGAAGGTAGCATCAGCCGGCAAAAGGATGCTTCCGGCTGGCATGCTGACGAACATCGCGAGGCCTGAGTCGTTCCGCGTCGTGCCGGTGCACCTCACAATCGTGCCGCCGGACCAACTGTAGCTCGGGATGTCCGGCCAGAACTTGGCGTTTTTCAGAGACTGAGCGAAGGCGAGAGTTCGCTTTCCAACGCCGCCCTGGTCTGGAACGAGCCACTCGAGCTCGGCCAGCTCGGGCACTTTCAAAGCCGAAAACCAGTGATCGAAGTCCCAATGAGACAATACGACGCCTGGCCCGCGTGATGTACAGAACCGAAGCGGCGCCGGATAGGTTCGAGTGTTCTGCAAGCACCCACCCCCCGTGTCGAAGTAGAGGAAAGGAGCCTCGGAGCCCCCACAGAGCGCGGAGCAGTTCCCTTGCCCGACATTGTAAACTGCCACCTGATCGACGCCGACGGGCAGAAGGGATTGGAGGTCGTGGTCGGTCGCCTTCGGATACAAGTGACTGATGCTGAATTTCTCCGCCAGCGTTTTGCTCTTTGCCTTCGGCAAGGCGGCGTAGGTCAGCTCCGTCGGCGTAGGTGGCGCATCGAGCTCAGGGTAGACGTCGGCTGGCGTGCCCCTCCCTAAGACGAGCTGTTGCCAGCTGCCCTCTGGCATCTCGGGGTCGTCGTGCCCGCGCTCCTTGTCGAAGATTTCGGCGACGGCTATGACACCCGGAAGGCTAGCGAGCGTTTCTGATGACACTTCGACGTCGAGAAAACGATTCACGTCGCGGGCACGGACCGCGTCGAAAACGATGATCGACTTAGTTTCATCGACACGATCGTTGCGCTCGACAAAGCCGTACAGTTCCTCATTCAGCCAGCCATCGAGTGAAAACCGTTGCTCTTCGTGCATACGCCGCCCTCCGGATATGTGCTCTAGTGTGCATTGGGCTATCACGGATGAAGGATCGCCCGCGACACGACCAAGCATCGTTGAACATATGACTATGGCGCGCCGTAGATGGGGGACGCCCAAGAAATCCTGAAGCATCATTTGCTTCCGGTGTTCGGCGAGATGCGGCTCGATCCCATGCATCGACGACGGCACTATTCTAGTGCGCCCGGCGATGGCCCGACCGGACCCCTATGCACATTGGGGCTCCGCCATTGAGAGGTCGGCCAGGAGTGCTGCGCGTTCATTGCGCGCCACTCCTGGTTTTTTTTTACGCTCGCCCTTCAGAAACGTGCTTGTCGACGAACTCGGCGCGCGTGGGCGAGACCGCGCTCTCAGGCCGCGCGGAACCGCATGTTTTCGTACCCAGTCATGTAGGCGGTCGAGCGATTTTCCGGGGACGGATGACTACAGGTCGGGCCGCGGCACCCGATGGCACGAAAGAACATCTCGCCAAGACGCCAGTCTGTGCCGCGGGCGGCATCGATCTGGCCGGCGTAGTAGTCCGCTCCCGCTTCGCCATCCGGCGAGAAAGGATTCACCCAGCCACGATGGATGAGGGCGTGGCCAAGTTCGTGTCCTACACAGCGAACCATACCGGAAACGATCAGCAGCCCGCGCAGGTCGTCGACTCGCGGGCCCTTCGTTCGCGCCAAGTCGCGAGCGATGGCGGCGACGTCGTCGTGCCTCGTTGACAGAATCCGATCACTGATGTCCGCAATATCCTTCAGGCCGACCGCAATGACCCAATTGTCGGGGATAAAAAGGCCGCCGACACCATGAAGATCGTCGTACACCTCAAGCGCGGGAGCGGTTCCGAGATGGCGGACTTTCGAAACCATCTGCGCATAGGCATCGCCGATTCCGTGCGGGGTCGCGATCCGTGTCGCGCGGCTAGCAGAGCCCCTCCGCATCAGCCCCGCAGGTTCGATCGCAAGAACGTGCGGCGCGATTCGCCAGGCTCTGCGTGTGCAACCCTTCGGACAAGAAATATGCATCGCTCTACCTCACTCATCGGACGCTGGGTGGCTGACAAGGCGTGTCTCAAAATCGTCACCGAGACGCCGAGTAAATAGGCACGTCGGCTCGTTGTTCGCGTTCGTGGAAAAGACGTGCCTTGCGACACGCTGGTACGCCGCGACAGCCGCCGGATCTGGATGCTCGTATTGACTATCGACTCCTGCACTGATCAGGACAGTGTTGGGGCTGACATCAAGCAGAGCGCCTGCATGCACGCCCGTTGTTGAACCATGGTGCGGCGCAGACATGACCTCCGCGCGCAGAGCCTTACCGAAAAACCGATCGATGGTGGCCCAACGTTCGGTTTCCGTGTCACCAGTGATCAGGTACCCGAAGCCTGTCGCGTCGAGCCCCGACAACTTCAGCACGATGCTACTGTTGTTGGAGGAGCCCATGTCCTCGATGTGAGGGGAGAAAAGCTCGAACCGAAAACTATTCGCCAGCCCGGTAAGATGACGGGAGTCGAGGCGGTCCAGTCGGACCGAATGACGCACCAACGGGTGCGAGCCGCGCTCGCGTCGCCTTACGTGCCGATCGATCGCGGCGAACACTGCCGAAGCACAGTCCGTGTCCTTGTAGTACTTGGGGTACATGACCCAGTCGGGTTCTTGGTGCGTTAGAATCGAGTCCACACCTTCGGCATGAGCATGGTCGCTGTCGAAGCCCGTAAGGATCAGACCACGAACATGGGTATTTCGCACATAGTCACGAAGGCTCGATTCTATCTGCCCCATCGTCACATGGTCCGTGGCCGGCATGTGAGCGTCGATGATGACCGACTCACCTCCGGCGCGAGCAGCTGCCAACTCTCCTTGCCCAACGTACAGAGTGAAAACGTCCACTTCGCTATCCCCCGCCTGGTGTGTTGGCTTCGCGCTCGATAAGCTGGTTGTACAGCGCCCGGTTGCACTCGCGCTCGGTGGCAATCAGCGCGGCACGCGCCGACGAAAACTGGCGCTCGGCGAGGTCACGCGCGATTCCGCTCAGTGATTCTGGAGTCTTCCGCAAGTCCACCGAGTAGCTAGCTACTTCCGAGGCCGATGAATCTTCGATGACGACGGCTTCAACACGGGAGCCATCGACTAGCTCGAGACCGCCCCGCCAATAGAGTCCGATTCGCGGGGATGAATAGGGGCGGATCCCTGGGTAAAACGTGGCAAGGATGTCGCGGTCGTACACGCGTACGGAGCTTGCCGAACGGGACATGGCCTCGCGGCCCTCCGCTGAAGGCCCTTCGGGTTCCGGCGTTGGAAAGATGAGCCGCGAGTCTGTGAGCTCGACGTTACGTGAGGCAACCTCGTAGACGTCGCTGTCATCGCGTTTGAGCACGTAGTGCTTTATCGAATAGCGTTCTTCCGACCGCTGACGGGCATTCTTCGCGACGACCAACAGCGCGTAGAAAAAGTCGGTGTTGTGGCTCTCGTGGTTAACAGTCCGGCGGTAGGTTTCGATGTCGCCGGGGCTAAGGGTTGGGAAGCCGTTCACGTGGTGCGTGTGCCAATTGCCGAGATGTTCGATCTTCGGATGGGCATTTTCGAGCCCGCGAAAGACGTCCTCTTGGTATTCGCCGTCCTGAAAAAAACTCACGGCGGTACGGCGCGCATTCGGGCCAGGTCCGATAACACCCGAGACCGTGACGGTGAGCTGGTCCTTGTGCGCTGTGTAGGTTCCGACGATGCGGCCCCCAGTCTCGTCCTGATCATACCGGTCGCATTCATCGAAGATCGCTGACAGCGCCGCCCGCGGCAAAACCACCCGAATGCGGTCCGAAGTCCGAGCTCGCATTACGCCGCCTTGCTCGCGCAAACCAGGCATCCATCCTGCGGATGGACGTGCATGCGCTGAATTTGGAAGTGCTTGTTGAACGGGTGGGTCGGTCGGTTGCCCCAAACGATGTAGTTGTCCGGGATCGGCTGGAGGAACTTGGGGGACTCGGGCAAGGCGCGTGCGATGGCATCCAACGCAAAGCGGGTGTGAAAGGAAGTTATGAATGAGATGTCGACGTTGAGGCCGGGCGAATCCTTGATCTCGCCCGCCTCGAGTCCATACATCTTTTCGCGCTCCTCATCCGTGACGAGGTCGATTTCGCGGATCCCGTCGCGGTAGGGGGTGCGTTCAAGCACGCTCTCAATGCAGGCAAGGCAGCCGGAGTCTCCCGGTCGGTAGCTAAAGACCTCGCCGCCGATACCGCGGGTAAAGACGCGGCCCACGACAAAGGGTGTGTGGGTACTCACGCAGGCCTCGTTGAGACGGAACCGCGTCGCCTCGTTATCTGTGGCAAGCACCACAAGCGAGGCGTTTTGCACGTGCTTGACGAGACCGTCGCAGCTCATCAGGTCGACGTCGTGACGCTCGATGGCAATTGCAGGGTTCCGGTCAAGCAGCACGTCAGCAACCGCGTCGGTCTTCTTCCACCCGAGGTAACGCCTCCCGCAGACGTGGCGAATCACGTTCTCAGGCTCAAGCACGTCCTTGTCGAACAGCGCGAAGTTACGAATACCGGACATGGCGAGTTGCAACGCGACCTGCCCGCCGCCAGAACCGCAGCCTGCGACGAGCACGCGGGCGTCACTGAGTGCGCCGACGTCGAACAGCGGCGCCAGTCGCGCAAAGAGTGGATCACTATTCATTGGTGAATCCTGTCTTGGGCCAGATCCCATTTTTTTTCCAGGCGTCGTAGTTATCGAGCCATCGCCGAGCGAGAAAAAGAGTCGACCAGACGGTGTGCTTGCCCGGATTCCACGCACTCATGACTCCGAATAGACAGAGCGCGCCGTCAGCCCACCGGTGGGGTACGGTGCCGTCAACGCGGTCGACATATACGCGGGGGCAGCGATTGGGGTATCCGTGCGGCAGAACGATCGTCAACCCAACGCCGTCCTCGCGGGCGTTTCCGTTGGGGAAATGGAATACGAGCTCCCGCGCATCGTTGATAGTCGTGTGCGGTTCCTCGCCGCGACCCTCGAGGTCTTTGAGTTCGCGCGCAATCCGATCTGGTGCAATGTCAGGGAGCAATGCAGCGAGGGGCACCAGACACGCTTTGCGCTCACCGTTGCGCTCGATGATGAACGCGGATCCCTGATTCGCCACGCGATCGAGGACGTCGCCGGGACGGCTCCGCAACTCCGTCATCGACAACAACTCGAAGTCCAGGTGAACGGCGCTAGTGCTGGATTTGGGCACCTGGCCATCCTCCCGTCGCGCACCAGACGTCGTACTTGTTCAGCCATTTGGCGATCCGCGCCAAGACGAACGTCAGATTGTGGAGGCCGGGATTCCACATGTTCGGATGCAGGTAGCAAATCTTGCCGTCGTTATAGCGATGCGGCGAGCTGCCATGCAGGCCAGGCCTGATCACGGTGACCTGTGGCATCCGGCTGGGGTAGTTGTTCAAGTCGATCATCGCGATGTAGGTTCGTCCCGCGGACGTTTGCAGCGCGACCTTCACAAAGACTCCGCCGACCCCGTTCGGGTGAACCTCCACGTACGCGAATTGCTCACCGGCTCGTTGGGCCTCGCTGTAGATGCGCTGGAGGTCCATCGGAGTTACGCGCCTCCGTATTCGCCGCCGAGATTCTCTCTCATCGTGAGCGGCTTGCGCCCTCCGAGCTCGGATTGCGACGTCGTGTTGCGTGCGCGAATCTCACCGTTCGGCAAGATATCGATGGGCACCTCTTCCTCCTGCTGCAGGATCTCTTCGAGCTCAGCAATTGTCGGTCTAGCCATGCGTTCACCTCATTCAGGTGCGCGACTATGCGATCGTGCGGTCGTGCGGTACAAGCAAAATCACCACACAAGGTAGCTGAGAACAGATAAAGTATATGTATATTCAATACTTAGGTTATGTATCGGGGAGCGCTCTGTCGAGCGCGAATGCCCCACCAAACTTGAGCGAGCACTAGGCTTAAGTCAGATGCTGGTTTTCCGTCCAGTGTACGAGGGGCGCCGCTCGCTACACAGAGTCGGAACCTCTGTCGAGATGCTGCGAGACCAACTCAGCAAGACAGGGGCGCAGGGTAACGTCGCGTAGCGTCGGTCTGCTCGCCTAGGGTGGCGTGGCGACGTGTAGACGCCAGCGCACCAACGGTTTCCTGCCGCTGCCGATTTTGATGGGCCGCCCGTCAAGGAAACTCGTACGCCCGGGCACCAGCGTTCGCAAGGGAACGCGGTGTTCTCACGACAGGCTCCACTTCCCGCACACCTTGCACAGCGACTTTCCCTTGTTCAACGGCGCAGTGCAGTGCGAGCACAGAGTCGAGCAGGTGGGGCATGGGACATCGAGAGCATCGACCAGACACGCCCGGCAAAGGACGTGGCGCGGCTCGCCGCATCGGGCGCACTTCGATCCCTTCAGCATCTCGAGCCACTGCGAGCGGAGGGCTTGCACGATGTCGGGAGGTACCTTGAGGCGGATGACGATCTGCGCGGGCTCGACGTCTGCTTCGAGCAGCTCGAAGACCGAGGCGGCCACGTCGCCAGCGGTTGGGCCGAGTGATGCGACGGCGTGACGCTGCCGTATCGTCGTGACTTCGCGGCGTACGATCGCCTCGTCGAACATGTGGACGCCGTTGACGAGCACCGGCTTCAGCGTCTGCTCGCGCCGGATCACGGTCGATACGCTCACGCCGAGGAGTTGCGCGGCCTCGTTGCGCGTCAGCAGTCGCGTGGGCGATGGGTCGTCGGCTGACCTTGTCGTGACAACTACCGCCGCTGGTAGCGACTCGTCTTCATCGAGTTTGCTGAATGGTTTCCGTTGCTTGGTCATTTTGCCGGATCCTGCGTTTTTCGTGGTGACGGCGTCTGACAACAGGCTGGCAGCGGGCCAGGTGCTTCGTTAGCGGAGGAATGGCTCAGCGGCGCATCTCCAGCATGCGTCGCACGAGCCGGAGAAATGGGGCATCGAGTTTTCTCCCGCGGTGCCGCTCCGCAAGGCGCCTAGACTTTGCTCAGGCCTGCGCATGAGCGAGAAGCAAGAGCCGTACGATCTTGGGTTCGACCTGGACGCCGCGATTGAGGCGTTGAAGGCCGCAGCTGCACGCCTGAAGGTGTTCGACGTCGGCGACCCGCGTGCAGGCGATGCGAGCGCGATCGCCGAGGCGCACATCCATCACGATGGGCCGGGGAGATGTGTCGAGAGTCCGTGCCCCCGAGCGGGCGTGTGTCATGCACTCGCAGAGATCCTCCAGTACAAGCGCGAGTCTGAGCGGCTCGTTACCCTGGCGCGCGTAGCGGACCTCTCGCATCAGGCTCGCACGTGGCTCGATGGGACCGGTCACGCCTACGGCCAAGCGTTGGCCGAATTGTTGGAGTCCGTGGCGGCGGCGCCAGCCGACACACCTCCCCTGTCTCCGAATAGCGAGCTGGTCTCTGAACGGCCAGCGCGAATCTTGGACTCGCTCACGGCGTTCCTGTCGGAGACCGAGGGCTACGAGGACGCCTTACGGGACCTATTCTGGAGTCCGGAGCTTCGGCAGGTCGGTCGCAACAAGCGCAGTCAGCTGCTGCTCACGGCGACTTGGCAGCATCTTGCCTGGGGTGGGTTTTCTAACCCCGAGATATTGGCGCTTGTGCCGCCAACTACCGCCGGGGGCAGGGCCCTGATCCTCGACCGCATCCGGAAACGGATCGACGAGCCCAATGCGCGGTCGGTAATGCCCGTCGAACTGCACCCCGACCTTGGGGTTCGCGTTCGGCGTTCACGCAGCGAAAAGCCAGCGCCAAGAAATCGACGACAACGTTCACGGCGCTGACGTCGTGTCGTCACCTGACTCGTCCGAGGCCTCTGAGTCGGGGCTGGCGTGCGCCTCGTCGCTGTCATCCGGCGGGTGATGTTGCCCACACTTCGGGCACTTGAGATTTTCGGCGAACGCGGCCTTTACTTCGTCGATCTCTTTCCTCCACGACGTGAGCGGATCGATCCTGTCAGCGTAGTCGAGCGCCCATTGCAAGTCTTTGGCGCCCTCGCTGTCTTCCTTCAGCTGCAGCTCGGCCGTCCTGACGAGCGTCTTGATCTCATCCACGTAGGCACGAACATCACGGGCGAGGCGCCAGTTGTTGATCTGTTCGGGGAGACGCTTCTCGCGTTCGGCTTCCCTTGCTTTGCGTGCTGCCTCGCGCCGTTCCTCCTCCCACCTCTTGTGCTGCTCGTCTCGGCGACGAGCTTCTTCATTGTACAAGCCCTCGAAGCTAGCGGCAGCACGTTCAAGCTCGGCGGCGATGTCTGGGAACAATGCGTCGAGCTCGCCGCGCTTGGTCTCGCGCCAGTACTTCGTCCACGTGATCATGCCGTAGGGGCAGTAGGCATAGAGTCCGAAGCGCGCGCTCGGGAGGTGTTGATGGCTGACGCGCCAGCCCTCGACTTGCTTGATTCGCTCGCCCGCACGGTTTGCTGGCAGGCGCACGTATGCATCGCCTTCGCGCAGAGCTTCGACCAGTTCCGCAATCTCGAAGAGCGCGAGACCAACGGCGACACCGCCGATGTACACCATTGTCGGGCGGCCGCGCCACTTGCTTGGCCCGTGGTAGTGGTCGCGAATCTTTCCGTCGCGATGCTCATACTCGCCGGTATGGAAGCGCGAGTTTTGTCCTGCCGTCCGCACCCAGAAGCCTAGGTCCTCGAGCGCAAGAAATAGCTGATTTGCAAGCTTCAGCGCGGGGGCGAGCGCCTCTTTCGAAACGAAGATGTCAGGTAGACCACTCGCCTTCGGTCTGAGATAGCCGTCGTTGTCGTAGCGCTTGATGCGCGAATCCTCGAAGTCTTCCCGAACGCTAACGAGAATGGGATGGGTCTTCGGTCGCTCGGCGCGTCGCGTCTGGCGTTGCGGAACCCCCGTGAACTTGGGAGCGGCTATGCGCCGGTTGTAAGGATCGTCGCCGCGGATCCATTCGACGTCGTCTCCGGGGTCGGGCTCGGGGAGTTCCGGTACCTCGACCTTCGCGCCGGCGGCCCTTTGCGCCCAGTAGCCACGCGATGGTCGTGGGATGTTCAACTGCTCGCAGATCCGAGCGAGGTAGTTCGACGAAACGTCGTAACGCTTGGCCACGGTCGTCATGGCCTCGGCCCAGACTTCCGCGTACAGCTTGTCGCGCGAGATGGACGTCGCCATCGACGCCATCGTAAGAGATTTGCTCGTCGCCGACAGCGGCAGTTCAGCGCTTCTTGCGTGCTTTGCCTGCGTCAGATGTCGCGCCCGTGGTGCTCCGCGGTCGCCCGCGCGTGGGGCGCACCGTGCTTGGCCGTAGCCAGAGATCGGCGGGATCGCAGCCGAGCTTCTGGGCAACCCGGACGAGCGTCTTGACCCGGAACTCCTGACGGCCCTGCTCCATGCGCGCGACGTTTTGGACGGCGATGCCCAGCGCTTCGGCGAAGCGCGCCTGCGTCCAGCCCTTCGCTGCGCGAAGCTCGGCGATTCTGCGACCAATGTCGCGAACAACCGAATCGGGGGAGCGGGAGCGCACCCCCGAGTGGGGTCACAGACCCCCGTCTTTGATAAAACATCAAACTTGATGTATTTATGGATGGTGCGCGTAGCAACGTGCCGACCATCTTGCGGATTCGTGAGGCGTTGATGTCTCCCGGGTTGAAGCCGCGCAGGTGGCGGTCGTGAGCACGCCTGAAGACGCGCTTCGCGCATTCATGCGTAAAGCCGCGATCGACTTTCTTGCAGAACGTCAGGTCCCGAGGCTTTTGCTTCCTGCCACCGGTCGATGGAACACCGCGGACTTCTTTGTGCCTTCCGTTCAGCTGCACATCGAGGTGAAGGGCGTCCTCACTTTCGACTCAATACGCAAGCTCGGAGGGTTGGCCCGGGCAGAGTCTCGCTACTACCTGTACCAGCACAACGATTGGGCTTGGCACCCATGGGCCACGGATTGGCCGGAGGGTTCGCTGTCTGAAGCTGAGAAGGCGACGCTTCGTGACCGCGCGGCTGAAGCTGAGCGGATGCATAACCGCAAGCATCCAACCCGGAAGACGAAGGCTGGCTACTACAGCGGCGGTACCGTCGCCTTTGCACGGGGCTGGCAGCAAGCCGAGGTGCTCCTCATGTCGCAGAATCCGAAGCTTGCCGGTCTAGCCTCGCTCGTGACGCGGACGCGCCTTGACAGATACATTCACAACGGCGTGAGCGAGCTTCACCTGGTCGGGCTCGCCCTCGGGCTGATCGAGCCGCTGCCGCCAGGAAAGTGAGTGGAAGCGTGCGGAAGTTCTAGGTCGAGCCTTTTCTCCGCTCCCCAACATCAAGGTCGCACCGCACCCTGAGCGTTGCATGCGCGCTCCCGCTGCAGTCCTCCCCGAGTTACTCACCCCGCGTGAGGTCGCGGCCTGGCTCAAGACGACGGTCGAAGCGGTCTACGCCAAAGCTGAGCGCGGTACGCTGCCGGGCGCCACGCGTGTCGGACGACGCCTCTACTTTCTACGCGCGGAGCTGGTAGAGTTCGTGCAGCAAGGTCGCGTGCCGTACCTCGGAGGCCCGAGTGGCGGCACGTAAGATTGACGGGAAATGGTACGCGGATTTTCGATTTCAACATGCGGACGGCAGCGTCGAGCGAGTGCGCAAACGCTCGCCGGTGCAGTCAAAGGCGGGTGCCGACGAGTTCGAGCATCGGCTGAGGACCGCGCTTCTAGCGCCTACGCACACAATCAAGGAGGTGCCGACGTTCGCGGCCTACGCGGACGAGTTCAAGAAGACGTACGTGCTCGCGAACAACAAACCGTCCGAGCGCTCGATGAAGGCGAGCATCCTGAAACATCACTTGCTTCCGGTGTTCGGCGAGACGCGGCTCGATGCCATCAAGATGCATGCGATCGAGATCCTGAAGGCGAACCTGCTCGCCAAAGGGCTCAGTCGCAAGCGGGTGAACAACATCCTGGCCTGCCTGGGCAAGATGCTGCGCTACGCGCACGAGATCGAGCTGATCGAGAACGTACCGCGGGTGAAGTTGCTCAAGGTTCCACAGCAACGGTTCGACTTTCTGACTTTCGAGGAGCTGTCACGGCTCGTCGAGGCGATGAAGGACGATCCGGAGCGGCTGGCTCTGGTGTTGCTTGGCGCCGACGCAGGGCTCCGGCAGGGCGAGACGATGGCGCTCGAATGGGGCGACGTGGACCTCGTGGCCGGCCTGCTGACCGTGAGGCGCTCTTCCTGGAAGGGCGTGATCGGGACGCCGAAGAGCGGGCGGGAGCGAAAGGTTCCGCTTACTGGGCGGCTTCGCGCGGTGCTCAAGGCCATCAAGCACCTGAAGTCAGAGTTGGTGCTCTGCCATTCGGACGGCAAGCCGTTCACCCAGTCGGCGATCGAGGCGGCGCTGAGGTTCGGCTGCAAGAAGGCCGGGCTTCGCGTCATCACGTCGCACGTGCTTCGGCACACCTTCTGCTCTCACCTCGCCATGCGGGGCGCGGCGCCGAAGGCGATTCACGAGCTGGTCGGGCACAGCACGCTCACGATGACGCTGAGGTACATGCACCTGGCGCCGAGCGCGCTCACCGAAGCCATCGACCTGCTCAACTTTGGGCAGCCGGTGGGCAGCGCGTTGAGCAGGTCGGTTTGAACTAGCGAGAACAGTTACGGATTACTTGCGGAGAGGGAGGGATTCGAACCCTCGGTACGGTTTCCCGTACACATGATTTCCAGTCATGCACCTTCGGCCTCTCGGTCACCTCTCCTGAGGCCTGACAGCCTCGCTGGGGGGCGGGGCCGCGGCTATGTCACGCGGAGCGGGAGGAGCGCGACGAGAGCCGCGCTTCACACGCCAGCGGATAGAGTGGGATTCGCCCGCGAGCGCCGAGCACGAAGTGCGAGGCGTACAGGCTAGAGCCCACTCGAACCGCCACCCGCCTCCGGCGGGTCAGCGGAGAGAGTGGGATTCGAACCCACGGTACCCTTACGGGTACGCCTGATTTCGAATCAGGTACCTTCGGCCGCTCGGTCATCTCTCCGCGGCGGACTATGGCGGCCGAGGTGGGGTCTGTCAACGAAGACTGGCGGGATTTTTCGCGGTATGAGGCTGAGGCATGAGGCTTGGTTCGACTGGGCGTTCGTTCGTGCTGCTGGGGCTTTTGCAGGCTGCGTATGCGCCTGCTGCTTCCGCGCAGGTTCCGACGGCTCCGGCCGCGGAGCCCGCGCCGCCGGCGGACACCGCGCCCGCTCCGATCGTGGCTCCGCCAGCGGAGCCACCCGCGCCGCCCGAGCCACCGCCAACCCCCACGCCGGAATCGGCGCCCGCTCCCGAAAAGACGCCCGAGTCCGCGCCGCCACCCGACAATCCCGGTCCGCCGCCAGCGCCAATCGGTCCGGCTCCCGTCGTTACCGCAACGGCTGCGCCGCCGCCTCCCCCGGCGCCATGGGTGCGCGCCCACTCGCCCATCACCCTCGAGGGTAGGCTGGGTCTACTGCTCCGCCCGGAGAGCAGTGAAGGCTTCGACGACGAGACGCACACCGGCGCTGAGCTCGGTCTGTCCGTCTACGTAGACGTCAAGAGCGCGCTCGCAGCCGGCCTCGAGATCGACCGCTCGACGCTGGGCCACGGAACGGCGCTCACCGGGCTGGACAGCGTGAGCATCGACTACACGGTTTCGTCCGCCATGCTGGGTTTGCGCGCATACCCCAAGCGCACGGACATGTTCGATCTGTTCGTGGGCCTGCAAGTAGGCGTCGGTATTCAGGGTGTTTCGGCGCAAGGCATCGCGAGTAACGGTGCGATTCTGCCCGGTAGCGCGTACCGCTGCGGCGCTTCCGACGCCCCGGCGCTGCAAATCGGCGGCGGCGCGGGCGTGCGGCTCATGCTCACTCCGCGCTGGGGCGTGACCACGCGCATCAACGCCGTGGGGCGCCGGTTGAGCAGCGAGTACATCGAAGACTGCGCGCAAGGCATCGGAACCGCGACGACCATCACGGGTAGCATCGGGCTCGGTTACGACTTCGACATGGAGCCATAGCGTGGCGTAATGGCGCTCCGGGTGCACTTTGCCGCACTCGAAAAAGTTGGCTGACGCGCAGCCGGCGGAGTTAGCGTTTCTGGGTGGCTGTCGGAGTCGACCCATCGCCGCACCCCTTCAACTCGGACCCGGAGACGCTGCCCTTTTTGGCGGGCGGCGGCGAGCTCGGTGCTCGTATCCGTGCGCTGGATTGGTCACGACGCGGGCTAGGACCACCGCACACGTGGCCCAAGAGCTTGCGCACCTGCGTGCGCATCGTGCTCACGTCGAGCCAGCCGATGTTCGTGTGGTGGGGGCCGGACCTCATCAATATCTACAACGACGCCTACAAGGCCATCGTCGGCGGCAAGCACCCCGAAGCGCTCGGCCAACCTGCTTCCGTGGTTTGGCGGGAAATTTGGCCGATGATCGAGGCGCGCCTGCAATCGGTGCTCGGCGAGAACACTGGCACTTACGACGAAGCGCTGCTGCTGATCATGGAGCGCAACGGCTACCGCGAGGAGACTTACTACACCTTCTCGTATAGCCCGGTTCCGAACGACGATGGCGTCACCACCGGCGGCGTCATCTGCGCGAACACCGACGACACGCAGCGTATCATCGGCCAACGCCAACTAGCGACGTTGAGCGCGCTCGCCGCGCGCAGCGCAGAGAGTCGCTCCGTCGCCGACGCGTGCAAGCAAGTGGCGCTCACGCTGTTTCAAGCGCCTCGCGATTTGCCATTTTCGCTCATCTACTTGCTCGACTCCGAGCGCAAACGAGCGACCCTGGCCGGGCATAGCGGCATCGAGCCGGGGCACCGCGCGGCGCCCGCGCAGCTCAACCTCGACGAGGCCGCGCCCTGGCCCGTTCAGGAGGCGCTGGTCGCCGGAAAACCGTACGTCGTCGAGCTCTCGCCGGAGCTGGGCGAGCTGCCCTGCGGCGCGTGGGATACGCCGCCCCGGCACGCGGCGATCGTTCCCGTGCCAGGTGCCGGCAGCAGCGGAGCCTCTGCGCTGCTGATCGCGGGCCTGAATCCGTTTCGGCTTTTCGACGAGGGTTACCGCAGCTTCTTGAACCTGGTGGCCGGGCAGATCGGCACCGCCATCGCCAACGCCGACGCTTACCACCGCGAACGCCAGCGCGCCGACGAGCTCGCAGAGCTCGACCGTGCCAAGACCGCGTTCTTCAGCAACGTGAGCCATGAATTTCGCACGCCGCTCACGTTGATGCTGGGGCCGATCGAAGACGCGCTGCGCACGTCCGAGCGCGTGCTGGCGGGCGATAACTTGGAGACCGCGTACCGCAGCTGCTTGCGTTTGCTCAAGCTCGTCAACTCGCTGCTCGACTTCGCGCGCATCGAGGCGGGGCGCGCCGAGGCGACGTTCGAGCCGACGGATCTGGCTGCGCTCACGGCCGACCTGGCGAGCGCGTTCCGCTCGGCCATCGAGCGCGCCGGGCTCGACTTTCGGGTCGATTGCCAGCTCGCGCAGCCCGTGTATGTCGACCACGACATGTGGGAGAAGATCGTGCTCAACCTGCTGTCGAACGCGCTCAAGTACACGTTCGAAGGCTCGGTCGAGGTGCGCCTGTACCAGCACGCGGACAGCGTCGAGCTCAGCGTAATCGACAGCGGCACGGGTATTCCGGAGCACGAGCTACCGCGCGTCTTCGAGCGTTTTCACCGCGTCCAGGGGGCGCGCGCACGCACTCACGAAGGCACGGGCATCGGCCTGGCGCTGGTACACGAGCTGGTGCGCCTGCACGGCGGGCAGATCGAAGCTCGCAGCCAGTTGGGCAAGGGCACGAGCTTTACGGTTCGCATCCCGCTCGGCAGCAGCCACTTACCGGCCGAGCGCATTGGCGCCACGCGTGCCTTGGCGTCGACCGCTACCGGGGCCGCGCCTTACGTCGAAGAGGCGTTCCGTTGGCTACCGGATGCACAGGGCCCCAAGTCGTGGCGCGTCGGTACGGAGCACGAGCTCGCGGCACGCGCTTCGGAACGCGCCGCGCCAGACCGCGCCGCACACGTGCTCGTGGTCGACGACAACGCGGACATGCGCGACTACGTTTCCCGCCTGCTCAGTGAGCGCTGGCAGGTGACGGCCGTCGCCGACGGCGCCCAAGCGCTGGAGCGGATCCGCGCGCAGCTCCCCGATTTGGTGCTGACCGACGTGATGATGCCCAACCTGGATGGCTTCGGATTGCTTCGCGAAATACGGGCCACCCCGCAAACGGCGGCCTTGCCGGTGCTCATGCTCTCCGCGCGCGCCGGCGAAGAAGCGCGCAGCGGCGGCCTCGAAGCGGGCGCCGATGACTACCTGACCAAGCCGTTTTCGGCGCGTGAGCTCTTGGCGCGCGTGGCGACGCACCTGCAAATCGCGGGGCTACGGCGGGAGGCGCAACGTGAACGGCAGCGGCTGTACGACATCTTTCAACAGGCGCCGACGCCGGTGGCCGTGCTCTCGGGCAGCGATCTTCGCTTCGAAGTCGCCAATCCTTCATTCTGCGAGATGGTCGCGAGACCCAACTTGGTTGGGCGCACCCTGCGCGAGGCCTTCTTCGAGCCCGACGCCCTGGCGGCAGTGGCAGGGGTCGAACAAGCGTATCGCGCCGGCCGCGCCTTGTACGTCAACGAGCAGCAGGTACGGCTGGAGCGCCACGGCACGCTGACCGACGGCTATTTCTCTTACGTCGTGCAGCCGATCTTCGAAGGCAATGAGGCCACGGGGGTGATCGTGGTCGCCAGCGAAGTGACCGACAGCGTGCTCGCGCGACAGCGCGTGGACGGCTTGCGGCAAGCTGCGGAGCGCGCCAACCGCGCCAAAGACGAGTTCTTGAGCACCCTGAGTCACGAGCTACGCACGCCGCTCAACGCTATTTTGGGTTGGTCGCGCCTGCTTCGAACCGGCTCGATTCCCGGCGAGCAGAAGGCGCGCGCCCTCGAAACCATCGAGCGCAACGCCCGCGTGCAAACCCGGCTAATCGAAGACATGCTGGACCTGTCGCGCATCGAGCAGGGCAAGCTCGTGCTCAGCGTCGGGCCGCTGGAAATGGTGCGAGTCGTGGAGGCGGCGATCGATTCGCTGCGTCCGGCGGCGGACGCCAAGGAGCTCCGCCTGCAGCCCGTGCTCGATTCTCACGCGACGATCGTGGGCGACGCCGATCGGCTGCAACAAGTCGTCTGGAACTTGCTCTCGAATGCCATCAAGTTCACGCCGCGCGGTGGTCGGGTCCAGGTGCAGCTGCGGCGTGAGCGTTCGTACGTGGAGGTAACCGTTGGCGACAACGGTCAGGGCATCGAGCCCGAATTCTTGCCGCACGTGTTCGACCGCTTTCGTCAAGGCGATCAGAGCTTCACCCGACACGCCGGAGGTTTGGGCTTGGGCCTCGCCATCGTGCGCTCCCTGGTCGAGCTGCACGGCGGAGAAGTGAGCGCTCACAGCGACGGCAAAGATCGCGGCGCCACCTTCGTGGTGCGCCTGCCGGTCGCGCCCCTGCGCGCAGAATCCGTCAACCCAAACAAGCGCCGGCCGAGTGGGCTGAGCGAGCCGCCGACGTTCGAGTGCCCCGAGTCGCTGCGCAACTTGCGCATCTTGGTCGTCGATGACGAGCCAGAGACGCGCGAGCTGATCCAATTCGTGATCGCGCAGTGCGGAACCAGCGTCACCACCGCGGGCTCGGCCGCCGAAGGGATGCGCGCGCTGACGGACGCGCCCTTCGATCTGCTGGTTTCGGACATTGGCATGCCGGGCGAGGACGGCTACGCCTTGATCCGCAAGGTGCGCGAGCTCCCGTCCCACGGAAACGGCCGCATCCCCGCGCTGGCGCTCACCGCTTACGCGCGCGTCGAGGATCGCACCGCGGCATTGCGCGCCGGCTTCAACATGCACCTCACGAAGCCAATCGATCCGAACGAGCTCCTGGTCGTGCTCGAAACGCTCGTGCGCAGCAGGGAGCGCTAGCGTTTCGAGCGTTGGCGTCCTGCTAGATCGGCGCTAGGTTGCCCAGCTACCCCACCGAGCATTCGTTCCGATGCGTTCCTCGTCTCCCCTTCACGATGCTGACATCGACGTCCGTGCCCAACGTTTCGCGCGCCGGAGCCTCATCTTGGGGCTCGCCTCGGGGCTGAGCCTCGCCTTCTTGATCAGCGGCGGCTTGATAGCCGAGCGACTTCAGGCGGGGAGCGTTTTCTACGGCCTGCTGATCGACGTTGCGGTGCTGCTCGTGAGCCTCGCGGTGATGACGCTGACCTCCCGCCCCCTGACGCTCCGTTTCTCCGCATTGAGCGCTCGCGGAGCGGCTGGGCCCGTGCTTCGTCTGAGGCCGGTGGCGCTGCTGATTCCCCAAGTTTTGGGAGCAATTGCAGGCATCTGCCTGACACACGTCGTCCTGCGTCACAGCGGGGTGCCCGCACTTTCTTGGATGTGTGAGTGTGCTCCACAACTCGTGAACGATAGCGTGGCCGTTCTCGGCGTACTCATCGCGATCTGGGCTTGTGCGGGCCAGCGAGTCACCATCGCGTTGCTGGCGGCAATGTTCGCGCTGCTGCTGTGCTACGGCGCGACTCATACCCAGTGGCACGTCGATCACCCGCCCTTCACCTTCCAAACGACGATCCAGGAGCTTGTGGCCGGCCAGGTGTTGGCGGTAGCGACCGGCCTGCTCGCGTTTCGACGCTTCTCCTTCGCCTAATAAACCGTGCGCCAACTGCTACCACTCCTCCTACTCGCTTGCCCCGCATCGTCGCTGGCCAACCCGTCGCCCGTGGCCGAGTCGGGGTCATCGACGAGCTCGCCCGTCAACGCCTCCTCGACGCAGCTCGTAGTCGTGCGTTCCGCGACGTGGTGGGCTAGCTCCGGAACGCTCCAGCGCTTCGAGCGCCAGCCCGGAGGAAGCTGGACGCCAATCGGACTGCCCAACGTGGTCGATTTGGGGCGAAATGGCATGGCTTGGGGCAGAGGATTGCACGCTGTGCCCGCAAAGGGCCTGCTCAAGCATGAGGGCGACCATCGCTCACCAGCAGGAGTCTACGAGCTCGAGGTCGCTTTCGGCGCCGCCGCGGAGCTGCCTCCCAGCTCGCACGGCTTTCCGTATACGCAGACGCGCTCCACCACTTACTGCGTGGAGGATCAGCGCTCCGAGCACTACAACCAGCTCATCGATTCATCGGTGGTGGCGCCCAACGGGTGGGAACGTTGGAGCGAGATGGCGCGTCCCGACGGCCTGTTCGACTGGGGAATAGTCGTTCGCCAGAATGCTCCTGAAGTGAAGCGCGGCGCCGGCTCCTGCGTCTTCCTACACATCTGGCGAGGTCCGAAGAAACCGACGGCCGGATGCACCGCGATGCCGAAGGACGCTCTGGTCGAAGTCTTGCGCTGGCTCGACCACGACCGACACCCGCTGCTCGTTCAGCTGCCGGACGAAGCCTTCAAAGCGGTGCAGTCGTCGTGGGGCCTACCCTAGCCGCACGAGCTTCAGGAGCTCAATGCGGTCCCGCGCCGCTCGTGATGGCGGCGGCGAGCGCGTCGGTCGTTTCGGGGGCGTAGCTGTAGGGCGGCATGAAGCCGGTGCCGTTGGCGCTGGTGGTGCCGAGCGTGTCGATGAAGAGGTTGCTGCGCGCCAGCATGTCGCCGTTGGCGTCCGGCGAAAGCGGGTTCTTCACTCCTTGGTACACGTTGTTTTCGACCAGTAGGTGCGTCTGGTAGCCGGCGTTGGTGCAGTACGAGTCGCCCTTGGACGAATAGAGGTTGTTCACGACGTGAATCTTGCCGTTGCGGGTGCGCGGCATGCGCTGGTTCACGTTGTCTGCCCACCAGTCGTGGTGAAAGGTGACGTTCAGGTGGCCCACGTCTTCGGGCACCATGTCGCCCGAGCCGATCAGGTTGGAAAAGCGGTGTCCACTGGCGCCGGTCGAGTCGTTGCCGCCCGTGTCGCTGCGCAGCGTGTAATGGAACTTGGTCCACGAAATGGTGACGAAATCCGAGCCGGCGTTGATGTCGAGGTTGCCGTCGGTGCCGTCCGAAATGTCGCAATGGTCGAACCAAATGTGGTGCGACGCGCTGCTGACCGAAACGGCGTCCGCGCCCGACGAGCAGCCTACGGCCGGGTCGAAAGCCGGATCTTTGCTACAGTCGCCCACCCCGTAGCCCACGATTTTGAGGTTCGCCACGATCACGTTCACGGAGTGCGACAGTCCCAAATGTCCGTGCACCTCCGCGCCGCACAAGCCGACGATGGTCTTGTTGGAACCGATCGGAATGCCAGCCGGCTCGAAGACGCCTTTCACGTAGACGACGGCGGGGATGGTCCCGGCCACGGCTTTCTTGAAGTCGTCGAGCGTCGTCACGGTCACGGGCGTCGCGTTGCCGCCGCCGTCAGTGGTCGCCTGATTCATGCCGTCGACCGCCGCCCAGCCCTGCACCTTGCCGATCACCGGCGGCGCCAGGCACGACGGAGGCGTTCCTCCAGTGCTCGTACCCGTGCCCGCGGCACCGGCCGCACCGGCGCTCGCCGCTCCGCCGGCGCCCCCGCTCGTCGCTCCTCCGTTGCCTCCCCCGTTCGCCCCCGCGCTGGCGCTCCCACTCGCGCCCGTCGGCACGACCATCTCGCCCCCGTTCCCGCCCACCGCCGTCGTGCCCGCGCCATCGCCGCTCCCGCCACTGCCGGGTGGCTCGCCCCCGGTCGCTGCCCCCGCACCAGCCGGTGTCGTCCCACTGCAAGCGGCAAGAATGCTTCCCATCACAGCCCAGCCAAGCCAGCCACGAAAACCCGTCATTGAGGGGAAAAGGCGCATCAACCGTGATGCAAGCACAGCCGCAAAACGATCACACAGGCGCGCTGCAGACCACCAGTTTTCACCCTCTGGAGTTTTCTTTTGGTAGGCCTGCCCTGGCTGCCCAGCTGGGCAGCGGCCGACGCGTCCGCGTGGCGCACGCGTCCCGCCTCGTTTGGGGCCAGAGATTTCTCGGAGGACTCGCGAGCCGTTTCAAGATGGAAGCAGCCCGAGGCATGACGCGCGGTGGGACTTCGCGGCGCCAAGAACGCGGGCCGCGGTGGGCAGCCCTCGAGGACGCTTTGGTTGCGTTGAGAGCGGATCGGCGCGCGCCGCACCTGGACCTACACGGGCGAAGGTTGATACCTCGACGACTGATACCTTTTACAGAACGCCTTGGCGATTACGTTCGTGCTTTCGAAATCGAGCAGGAGCGGGATACATTCGACGATTGCGGGTGCTCTGACGATCGACGGTTGGGCACGAAAGGATGGCTGTGGTGCGCAAGACCTGGACGAGGCTTCTCGGTGCGACGTTGCTGGTGATTGGAACCGCTTTCGCATGCGGCGGAAACCCGAGCGTCGAAAGCGGCGAGCCGGGGACGGACGGCGGCGGCGAGCCGGGTGAGCCCAACAAGGGCGGCTCGATGTCCACCGGCATGCAGCCGAATATCAGCTTGGGCGGCGAGAACAACGAGGGCAACGGCACCGGCGGAGCGAAAGAGGATCCGTGCGCTGCCGCAGACGCGCCGCCCGAATGCTTCATGCTCGAGCCATCTGGCCCGGCGTGCGGCGATGGCGAGCTCAACCAGGCCGACGAGAAGTGCGACGACGGCAACAGCCTGCCCGGCGACGGCTGCTCCGGAAAGTGCCTGGTCGAAAATCATTGGGACTGCCCCGATCCGGGCAAACCCTGCGTGCTCACGTTCAAGTGCGGCGACGGCAAGCTCAACCCCGGCGAAGTTTGCGACGACGGCAACACCAAGGACGACGACGGCTGCAGCGCGGACTGCCTGAAGCAGGACACGAGCTACGTCTGTAAAGAGGGCGAAGCGTGCACGCTGCTGTACGACTGCGGCGACGGGCGCGTGAACGGCAGCGAAGAGTGCGACGACGGCCAGATGCCGCCGATGAGCAACGACGGCTGCGACGCCAACTGTAAGAAAGAGGCGGGCTACGAGTGCTCCAAACCCGGTCAGCCCTGTAAAAAGCTGCCGGAGTGCGGCAACGGCGTCAAAGAGCTGGGCGAGCAGTGCGACGACCACAACGCGACGGCCGGCGACGGCTGCTCCAGCCTGTGCAAAATTGAAGGCGGGTACGATTGCCCCACCGCCGGGCAAGCCTGCGTGCCGCTGTACGCCTGCGGCAACGGCATCATCGAGCCGGGCGAGCTCTGCGACGACAAGAACACCGCCAATAACGACGGCTGCAGCGGCGACTGTCTGATTCAGGACCCGAACTACGTCTGCGTCGAGGGCAAGGCGTGCGTCAAAATCGTCAGCTGCGGCGACGGGCGCGTGAACGGCACCGAGCAGTGCGACGACGGCGGCGGCGCGAACCCCGTCAGCCACGACGGCTGCAGCAGCACTTGCCAGCTCGAAGCAGGTTACAAGTGCCCGAAGCCCGGTACGGCGTGCACCAAGATCACCTACTGCGGCGACGGCGTCGTGCAAGCCGGCGAAACCTGCGACGACGGCGGCGGCATGAATCCCGTCGGCAACGACGGCTGTAGCGCTGCCTGCAAGGTCGAGGCCGACTACAGCTGCCCGGTCAAGGGTGGCGCCTGCACTTACTTGCCCAAGTGTGGCGACGGCGTGATCAGCGGCAAAGAGATTTGCGACGACGGCAACACGCTCGGCAACGACGGCTGCAGCGCCACCTGTACGCTGGTGGAGACGGGCTGGACGTGTCCGCGCGCCGGCAGGCCTTGCAGGCCGGTGTGCGGTGACAGCGTGAAGCTCGCCAACATCGAAGCGTGCGACGACGGCAACGTCAAAGACGGCGACGGCTGTAGCAGCGCCTGCAAGATCGAGCCGGGCAAGATGTGCGACAACGCCACGCCGCAGAACTGCACCGGCAACGCCACGTGCGGCAACGGCAAGGTCGAGGGCAACGAGCCCTGCGACGACGGCAACAATGACTGGCGCGACGGCTGCACGCCGGACTGCAAGAAGGAGCCGACCTGCACCAACGGCCCTTGTACCGACATTTGCGGGGACGGCATTTTGCTGCCCAACGCCGGGGCGACGGCTTGCGACGACGGCAACAACCGCGACGGTGACGGCTGCGACAAGAACTGCGTCGTCGAGGCCGGTTACACCTGCTCGGTCACGTCTAGCATGACGCTACCGATGGTGATCCGCGACTTCATCGGCTGGTGCCCCGGCACGTACAACCTGGGCGACGACAACAGCGCCTGCGACGCCGATACCGCCAAGGATCCGATGGGCCATTTCGACTTCGAGATCACGCCCAGCGGTAATCAGACGGACGGCACCGTCGAGACGCAGCTGGACGCGAACGGCAAGCCGAAGAACGCCCACGGCGACGGCCCGCTCACGCCGAGCGACGCCAACGGCTGGACCACCGGTCAGACGAACTTCCAGTGGTGGTACCGGGACAACCCCAAATACAACAAGACGCTGCGCACCAGCATCACGCTCACCGATATCGGTGGCGGCGCGTTCCAGTACACGCGAAACCCCTTCTGGCCCCTCGATCCGACGCCGACCCCCAACACCGATCCAAAGCTCGCCAGCTTGGTGGTCGACGGCAAAGAGAAGGCGCAGACCGCGGGTCACGACTTCTACTTCACGTCAGAGGTCCGCTACTGGTTCAACTACGTACCGGACGCGAACGGGGCCAATGACCCGGTGCTCACCTTCTACGGCGACGACGACGTGTGGGTATTCATCAAGAACACGCTCACCGCTGACATCGGTGGCATTCACGGGCAGGACCAAGAGAGCGTGGTCATCAAGGACAACGGCCATGCCATCGTCAACAAGTACGGCGGTGGCACGACTGACGTGAGCCTCGGCCTGGCTGCCAACAACGTCTACGAAATCGTGGTGTTTCAGGCGGAGCGCCACGTCACGGGCTCGAACTACCAGCTCACCTTGCAGGGCTTCAACTCCGGCACCTCCGTGTGCGTGCCGAAGTGCGGCAACGGCGTGGTCACGTCCGACGAGGAGTGCGACGACGGCGCCAACAACAAGGCCAGCCCCGGTTACGGCGAATGCAAGACCGTGACCTGCACGCTGGGCGGCTATTGCGGCGACAAGAATGTCAGCGGTCCCGAAGCTTGCGACAACGGGGTCAACACGGACGGCTATGGCGTCACCACGGCCGGTGCCTGCGCGCCGGGCTGTGTGAAGCCGCCCGTGTGCGGTGACAACAAGGTCAACCCGCCCTTCGAAGAATGCGACCTAGGCGCCGGCAACACCCCGACGGGTTACGGCGGTTGCTCCACTTCTTGCCGGTTGGGCCCCTACTGCGGCGATGGCCAGAAGAACGGCAACGAGGCCTGCGACGACGGCTTGAACGACGGCACCTACGGCACCTGCAGCCCCGGCTGCGTGCTGCCACCGCGCTGCGGCGACAACATCGTGCAGAAGGATTGGGGCGAAGAATGCGACAACGCCGCCGATCCCAACTGCGCCAACTGCAAGCTCGGCGCGCAGTGCGGCAACGGTAAGGTCGACGCAGGCGAAGACTGCGACGACGGCGTCAACAACGGCGGCTACGACCAGTGCTACCCGATGTGCAAGCTCGGGCCGCGCTGCGGCGATATGGTCGTGCAGGTCGACGACGGCGAAGAGTGCGACCTGGGCCAAGGTAAGAACACCGGCGCTTACGGCGGCTGCAACGCCGACTGCACCGACGGCCCGTACTGCGGTGACGGTGTCAAGAACGGCAGCGAAACTTGTGACGACGGCGTCAATGACGGCCTATACGGTAGCTGCAACGCCGATTGCACGCCGGCCGCTAGCTGCGGCGATGGCCTCTTGCAGCCCGAGTGGGGCGAAGAGTGCGACGACAAGCTCGACCCGGACAACTGCGTGATGTGCACCTATGCCGCCTGCGGCAACGGCATCCCCGAGCCGGCCAAGGGTGAGCAGTGCGACGACGGCGTCAACGACGGCGGTTACGGCGAGTGCGCCCCGATGTGCAAGCTCGGACCGCGCTGCGGTGACGGCGTCGTGCAAATGCCGCAAGAGCAGTGCGACGACGGCGAAAACAATACCGGCAAATACGGCGAGTGCGCGCCGGGCTGCGTCTACGGCGCTTACTGCGGCGACGGCAAGATCCAGAAGCCGTACGAAGAGTGCGACGACAAGAACAACGACAACGGCGACGGCTGCAGCTCGGCTTGTAAGAAGGAAGTCAACGTTCCGAAGTAACGAGCTCGCGAAGGCTCCGCCGCGCTCAGCGCGGCGGGGCTCTGCCGGCGCTGGCGGTTTTGGGCTGCACGTTGGGGCAGCCGCTCTGCTTCAGGTTGGCTCGTCGCGCTCCGGCAAGGTTGGGACAGGCGTCTTCGGCGTCCGCGATGCCGTCGCCGTCGCTGTCCGCGGGCAGCGGGCAGCCATTTTTGGCGCCGTCCGCGGCGGCGATGCCGGGGCGATCCGGACAGGCATCACGCTCGTCGACGACGCCGTCCCGGTCACTATCCGGGCAGCCGTTGGTGTTGGTGTCGCCGGTTCGCAAACCCGGCACGCTCGGGCAGATATCGTTGTGATCCACGACGTCATCGTGATCCACGTCGGGGCAGCCGTTCATGCTCGCGTCGTCGGAGGCTTCACCGGGCTCCGTCGGGCAGGCGTCGGCGACGTCGAGGATCTTGTCGCGGTCCTGGTCCGGCGGCGGCGGGCAGCCACTCGTCTTCGCGTCCTCGGTGAGCAGGCCTGCGGTGTCCGGGCAAGCATCCTGCCCGTCGTTGATCAGGTCACCGTCGTGGTCGCTCACGGGCGGCGCGACCACGTGCGGCGCGCACCGCATGGCCAGCAGCGCCACTGCCGCCGGCAGCAGAACCTTCGCGACTTGACGCCCTTTCCTTTTGGGATACCTGGCCACTGTAGCAACGCATACCGCACCTACCTGCCAGCGACGACTGCCGCTGGCAAAAGGCCTAACCGCCGCTCCCTGCGCCCCCAGCTCATCGAGCGCCTCGTGAGTCTTGAATCGTGCTCCAATGAAGAGCATGAGGCTAGGGCGCTGCTCCGTAATGTGTGTGTTCGCGGCTTGCGTGCTGGCGGCATGCGGCAGCCCCGACGACGAGCCGAGCGGTGGCGCGGCCGGTATGGCAGGCAAGTTGGGGCAGGCGGGCAGCTCGAGCGGAGCGAGCGCTGGCGGCGGAGCGGGCAAGGGCGCGAGCGCTGGCGACACGGCGCAGGGCGCGAGCGACACGATGGCCGGCGGAGCACCTGGCCAAGCAGGTGAGCCCGCCGTCGGCGGCACGCCCGGCGGTGAAGCGGGAGCGCCGGGCGAAGTGGGCGAATGCGTGCCCCCCAAAGAGGTGCCGGTGAGCGGGAGCGATTGCTCGACCGCATGCAAGCTCATCGCCTATGAAGACTGCAACGGCGCCGGCTTGGTGGAGGCCGGTTGCGGTGGCCAGTGGTTCTTGTTCACTTCGAAGTGCGGTAGCCACAAATGCTTGGACCCGGCTTTCGATGGTCAGAGCTGCGGCGCCGGCCAGGTGTGCGCGCTGCAACAAGGCGGCGCCCGCATCGCCGAGTGCCGTCCGCACTCCTGCGGGACCGGCCCGATCACCTGCGACTGCCTGGCCGACGTTTGCCCCGGCTGCCAGCAAACCGGCGCGCTCGACTTTACGTGCAATACCTGCCCTCCGGGGCAGCAGTGTCCGTAGCGTGAGCCACCGTCGACGTCGCTTCAGCCAGCCGACGAAAACGACTCTGCAAGTAGCGATCTGTCGGCGCGCTCCGACTGGCATTCGGATAGCTCGGACTGGGCACGAGTGAGAAATTCGATCACTTCCGGGTGGCGAGACTCGGCGGGCGAGACGTCGATGGCACGCAAAAGATCGCGAATGGCCAGCTCGAGGTCGCCCTGGGCTCGATAGCGTTCTGCGCGGCAGAGCAACGCCTCGGGCAGCGGCGTCAAGCCTGTGCGCGGGTCGGCTTCGCTGCATTCGACGTCGTCGATGATGCCGTCCAGCTCTTCGTTGGGGACGTCCACCAAGAGTCGCGCGGAGACGTGATGGGCACGCAGGCGCGCGTAGCCGCGCTTCGCGCGAAGCTCCTCGTCGGCTTTGTCGTCCTCGCGGCGCGGCAACGAAAGCGCGGCGCCGTAGGCAGCCGTGGCACGCCGATAGGCGTCGAGGGCCTGCTCATGGTGGCCAGCAGCTACGAATCGCTGACCGCGACACGACGCTATGTCGCCCGCGTGCTCCGCGAGCTGCCGTGTCCCGACGCCCACGACTTGGAGCAACGTTTCTGCTTCGACCAGCAAGCTCTCTGCCGGCCGCAAGTGATTCCTTCGCAGCAGAGCCTCGATCGCGTGCTCGCTGTGCTGTGCAGAGCGGTCGCCCAAGCGCCGGCTCTGCGCGAAGGCCGAGCACGACGCCTCCAGCAGCGGCAAACGCGACTCCGCGACTTCGCCGCGTGCCAATAACAGGTACGCGGTAGCGCGCATGCCGAACAAACGTTGCTGAACGTCGCGGCTGTGGGCCCGAACGACGACCTGGGAGGATGTCGCCAGCGCTTCGACCAGCAACGCGCGACCCGCGACTCGACGCGCACGGTCCGCGAGCAGCCGTCGTCCCAAGTTGAATTCGACGCCCGAAAGCCGCAGCGCGGCCTCGCTGGTAGAGCGCTGCAAGTTCCAGCCCCTGGACGCGACGGCTAGGCTCAGCTGCGAGCCGCCACGCGCCAGCACATTGGCTATCGTCGCGAGCGCCAGCAGCACGGCGAGGGAATCGCAGTCTCTCAGCTTCGACGTCTTGCCCATGACGTCGCTCCAAGCCTGAACGACGACCGCGGGCGTGGTCGTCGGCTCCAGCACTTGGCTGATGGGGACGCCGAGAAACAGGTTGGCCATCGCGATGTCGGCGGCCCCGACAGCGACGCCCAAGCCCGCGACGGCGTCGACCAAACGAGCCATCGAGGGCCTTCGGTGGGTGACCAGAAGGCGCGAGGTCTTGAGACGCTGCATGAGTCACCACACCGCGCGAGCGGGCACAGCCGCGAAGTTTTTGACGCTTCGGAACTGCCCACGCAAGTAAATTCCCGACCTCCGCGTGGGACGAACGAACGCGTTTACGGACCACTACGTGTGCGAGTGGGCAACACAAAGACGATCATGATTTGGCGCGACGCCGCACCGCGCGCGGTAGCCGCCGACCCGACACCTGTTGCAAGAAACCAATTCACGCAGCTCTGACGGATGCGCGGCGCGCGGCGCTGCTGCCGCCGCCTGCGGGGCTGGACCGATCATTAGTGGTACGCGATGAACGCCGCGAACCCCTTCGCCACGTGCATGGAAGGGCCGATTCAACATGCAGCATAACCATCGCTAAGGCTCGCGTGACGTAGCCACCGGGCACGCTTCTCAGTGCCCTCGACGTGATCTTGAAATGTGACTTGCAGCTCACGAGCGCCAGCGCCGTGAGCTTACTGAGCCGAAGCAATAGAGAGAGGTCTCCCCGATGATTCGCCTTTTGGTCAAGCCCGCGATCCTTGTCGTTCCTCTGGCCGTCGCCGCAGCGGCGGCGTGTTCTTCCGAGCCAGCGGAGACCTTTGGCAGCGGCGGAACGGGTAATGGAGCCGGGACGAGCTCGACCGCCGGAACGGCCTCTCCGACGGCTGGCACGCAAAGCTCCGGCGGCGGGAACGCGGCGGGGGGCAACTCCAGCGGCGCCGGCACGTCCAACGCCGGTACCGCGAATACGGCCGGTACGGCGTCGGGCGGTACCGCGAGCGGTGGCAGCGGCGGAACGAACAGCGCCGGTGGCAGCGCCGGCAGCAATTCGGGCGGCTCCGGCGGCTCCGCCGGGGGCTCCGGCGACTGCGAGACGGTCGAATGCGTCGCGGGCATGAAGAATCAAAACATGGACGCCTTCTCCAGCTCGTTCTTCATGTTCGGCTGCTATTCGAAGGCGCAACAAGACTGCATCACCAATCCCCCCGGTACCCAGTGCAACGCCGACGGCAGCAAGCCCTTCGAGCAGCAGGGATTCGTGGTCAAACAGACCTTCAAGGTCGGCGGCACCCCAGGCAAGAAGTACGCGCTGACCATCAAGGTCAACGGCATCGCGGAAGCCAAATACTACGAGAAGGGCACGCGCGCTGCCGGTGAGACGGACCCCGCGAACCCGAACGTCGACACGGGCGTGGACACCTTCTACACGGGTGGAAACCCCATCGATTTCGAGAACTACAACGTCTACAAAATCACGCCGCTCGACGCGCAAGGCAAAGAGGTCAACCACTACTACTTGAACTCTTTCCCCAAGACGAACACGCCCTACGAGGCGCATCAGACCTTCCCGATCGGGTTTACTCACGACATCGAGGTCGTCGGCGGCGGCACGATCGAGCTCCTTCAGGCGGACCGCAACTGCCACGCCATCGACAACTGCGGCAGCGGCTACAAGACGACATCTTGTGCCAATTCGGACGGGCGTAAGATCCCCAACGAGCCCGACCTGATGCTGCCCACGAGCTGGAACGGCCAGCAGCTGTCGCAGATCAACCTCTACGGTGGAAACGCGCAGCCCTATCACTCTCAGGTCATTCATATCACGGTGACTCAAGTCAAACCGATGTGAGTCGCGCCGCGCGCCCCGGAGTGAATGTTCATGCCCAGGTTCTCTTTGCAGGCGGGTCTTGCCGTCGCAGGTTTCGTGTTCATAGCGGCCGCCACCAAACCGGCGGCCGCGGAGGTCGTGCTCGTCAAGGCCGACGGTTGGAAGGTCGCCACCAGCGGCCGCGCCAATGCGTTCTTCAGCTACGCGTTCGGCGATACGAACCCCGTGGCGCACCCCGGTGAAAACATACCGCTGGGCGCGGGGCTCAACACCGGGAACTTCGGTAACCCCGGCGGCATGAACGCGGACGGCACGCTGAAGCAAGGCAAGTTCTCCACGATGCGAATGCGCAGCGGCTTCGTGCCCAACGTGCTTTCGTTGAATATCAGTCATCAAGTCAACGACGCGGTGACCCTCGATATTCAGACCACGCTCTGGGCAACGATCGAGACCGAGAACCTGCGCAAGACGACGCCGCCCACCACCTACCTGCAAGAAGGCTTTGCTCGCTTGAAGGGGCCGCTCGGCACCATCATCGCCGGTCGCTCGCTCGACCTTTTCTCCCGAGGAGCGACCGAAGCGGACTTCATGTACGGGCACGGCTACGGCCTCGGCTGGGGCGGACAGATCGACAACTACGGTCCCGCAAACGGTTTGATCGGGTTCGGCGTCATTGCATCGTTCTTTGCGCCGGGCATCGTCTATGCGACGCCTTCGTTGGGCGGCCTGCAGTTGACGGCGGGCGTTTATGATCCGGCGCCGCTACCGGGCGGCTACGAAAAGGTCAGCAGCGCTCGTCCCGAAGCCGAGCTCACGTACGATCTGGCGGCGGGCTCCTTCAAGATGCATTTGTTCGCCAACGGGGAGTACCAAAAGGTCTACAAACAGAGCTCGGAAGACAGCGCCACTTCCATGGGCGTCGGCTACGGCGGCCGATTCGAGGTCGGCCCCGTTCACTTGGCGGCCGTGGGCCATTACGGCAAGGGCCTGGGGCTCCATTACGCGCTGGAAAGCAGCGCCGTCAGCGTTTCCCAAAACTTCGAGCTGCGCAGCTTCGACGGCTATGCGGTCATGGCTCAGTACGTGATTGGTAACGTGGTCGACTTGAACGCGGGCTACGGCATCTCGCGAGTCTTCATGCTCGACTCCGACAAGGCGGACCCTACCATCGGCCTGCCGCGCAACGAGCAAGGCTACTATGCCGGCATCGTTTACCACTACACGCCCAACTACCACGTCGACCTCGACTACTTCCGAGGCCACACCGAGTGGCGCTTCGGCCAGAAGCAAGACGTGAACTTCGTCAACTTCGGGCTCACCGCTACCTGGTAGAGCGCCACCGCGAGCTCGACGCGACAGCTCCTGCCACCTACACGGCAGGAGAGCGCCCACACGGTTGTCAACGACACGTTCGCGCGAAATCTAGTTCTTCGCCCGATAAATGCGCGCCTTCACGGCGAGGCACCGCGCTGGCTGCTTAGGGTGCAGGCTCTCACTCGTGCTCACCTCGACCGATGACACCGCCGGTTGGAGCACCGAACAGGCGTCTCCGTAGCGACAAAGACGCTTCACTCGCGGGCCTCGGAGCCGTTACGTTGAATGGGATCGCCTGGCGTCCCTCCGCGCCGGCTCCCGCGATCGCTACCGACCCTACGAGGCAGATCTTGAGCGGAGCGCCCAGCCAACATCCGTCACAACCCCCTCCCGCAGATCCGGCGCACAAGAAACGCCGTGCTCTCGCCGAAGGCCCCGCCGTTCGCGCGGCGTTGGCGGCCGCCAACCAGGAGCCGGTAGGCCAGAGTGGTGGCGGCTGGAAACTGCTAGACGGCCCGCCGGCGACAAACGCCGCCCCCCAAAGGGCGACGCGCGATCTCACCCAGCCCGAAGCCAGCTGGCGCGTGGTCGAAGGCGCAGCAGCACCACCACCTGCAGCCTCCAAACCGCCCGTCGCAAAGGCGGCGGAGCCCGAGCAGCCGCAGCCGCACCCTCCGCGACGAGCTCCGACGCCAGCGGTCGGCGTGCCTCGTCCTTCCTCGCAAACATTGCGTGCCGTCACGCCGCCCGCCTCGCCGCCGGTTGCGACGCCCTCGACCTCGACTGCTCCGCAAGCTGGACCTCGGCGCGTGGCGACACCGCCGCCAGCGCCGAAGCGTGCGCCGACACCGACACCGCATTTGCGAGCGGTGAAACCGCCGCAGGCCGAGGCTCCGCTCGCCACCGCAGCTCCTGTCGAGATGGCAGCGTCTGTGGCTGCGGCGCCCGAGCCGCCGGTTGTAGCGCCCGAGCCGCCGGTTGTAGCGCCCGAGCCGCCGGTTGTAGCGCCCGAGCCCGCGGCCGCAGCGCCCGAGCCCGCGGCCGCAGCGCCCGAGCCTCCTGCAGCCGTGGCGGTCGAGGCCGCCGCGGGTTTCGCGCCGCCCCCTCCTCCACCGCCTGCAAGTTTGGCGGCCGTTGCCGCGATGCCCGTCGCGGCGCCTGAAGCGCCACCAGCCGCTCCCATGGCACGCCCCGCCGTTGCAGCGCGGACTTCCCCGACGCCGGAGCCCGCGACGTTCACCGACCAAGGCTTCGCGCACGCCGTGCCCGCGCATCGCAAGCCGCCCACGACATGGCTGGTCGCTAGCGCCGTAGCTTGCCTCATCGGCGGCGTCGGGCTCGGGCTCGTCGCCATGCACGCTCTCGGGCCGAAGACGGCGCCCGTCGCGGCCACCGCGGCCAAGCCCGTCATTCCCGAAGCGTCTCCCTCAGCGACCGCCGCCGTGGCCACCGCACCCACCCGCGCGGCGCATCAGCCCACCGCGCCCACGCCGCCTGCGCCTGCTCCCGAGGCCGCTGCGGCCAAGCCGGCTGCCGCTGCGGCCACGAGCTCTGGGATTCCGTGGGACGACTTGCCGCAAGCGACCGCAAAGACCTGCGAAGAGCTCGCTCAGGTGGGCTCGGGCCCGAAGGGCTTCATGTTGCAACGAGCCGTGACGAGCGCGCAGCGCGCCCTCTTGCACGGCGATCCCGCGGCCGCTCACGCCGCATTCTGCACCGCTTCTCAGTTGGGTGTTCCGAGCGACACCGTGCTGCTCGGCCTGGCACAAGTGCTGCTCATGCAGTCCGATGCGAGCGCGGCGCTCGAGACCGTAGAACGGCTCCTGGAGCGTGCGCCCACCAACAAGCCGGCGCTCGAATGGCGCGGCGACATCTTGATCCGCTTGGGGCGTGTCGATGAAGCCAAGCTTGCCTGGTTCAAGGCCGCGGGCGCGAGCCGCGCCTCCAAGCAGCTGGTCGACAACTTGGTCCGCAGCAGCGACGCCGACCTCAAGCTGGCCCTGCGCTCGGGCGATTTATCCCGCGCCGATCGCATGCTGCGGCGAATCATTGCGCTCACCTCCGGCGATCCTGAGCACTCACGCCAGCTGGTGGCCGTCTTGACGAAGAGCGGCAATCCCGCCGCCGCCGAGCGCTGGAAGGCGTACGTAAGCGCGCTCGGCGGTTGAGCAGATGAGGCGGGCCGAGCCGCCCCGAGCTCAGCGGACGATGGTCGGCGTCGGGGCCGTGCAGCGATGGTTGATGCAGAGATCCGCCGAGTCGCAGCACTTGGCCGGGTCGCACGGCTCGTCCGTCAGTGAGCAGGTGTCCGGCGGCGGAATGCACACGGGGCCATCCGAGCCCATGGCGCCTGCCGACTGGCGGCAGAAGCCTTCGCAGCAATCGGAGCCTGATTCGCACGACTCGCCGTTCGGCTTGCACGGAGGCAAGGCACCGAAGGCTCGCATGTTGCCCGACTGAAGCTCCTGACCGGGCAGGAAGAACGCGGGATGGCTCGGGTCGTCGACATCCGGATGGTTGATGTCGATGGCGGCGATCCAGATCTTCTTGCGCCAGCTGGGCGCGGAGGCGTCGCCCCAGGGGTCGTGCTCACCCGGCGCGATGGGGTTGCTGGGCGGCGAAGCCGTCTTCACGTCGCCGTCCGGACCGATCGTGTTGCCGTAGGCGCGCCGGCTGGTGAAGAGCACCCAGTAGTAACCGCCAACAGCGAGCGGGAGCACGTTGGGCTCGTAGTTCATGCGGTTTTCGACCATCTCTCCGTAGGGGAGGTACGACTTGCCGTCGGCGTCGCGACCGTTCAACGCCTGCAGCTTCTTGGCGGTGCCGTCCGCCGTTTCGGACAGCGCGATTTCTGCGTAGTAGGGCGTCGACTGGGCGTTGGCGTCGTTCTTGAAGCCGCAAGAGTCGAACGAATCACCCTGGTGGTAGATGACGCCTTTGCTGTCCGGCAAGAAGCTCGGCCATGCCACGACCGTACCGGCGCCCTTGTTGTCGACCAAGTCGACCGGGTTCGAGAACGTGGGCGGAGATGCGGTCAAATCGACATCGAGCATCGACAGGACGTGGCGGCAATCCGGGGACATGATGGCCGATTCGGTCGTGCACGAAGCAGTTTGCTTGTCGCCGTTGACATAGGCGACGTGCGCGCCGTCCGGCGAGAACATCGGCGTGACGGCGTAGGTGACGTTGGCGCTCAGCGTGGTGGCGCCGAGATCCGCACCTGTCTTCGTGTCGACCAGTGAGCTGGCGTAGCCCTTGGTCGAAGCAACGCCGTGCTGGATGAAGGGCGACCAGGTCGATGCCGGAACGCCGGAGGTCAGCGCCATGCTGCCGTCGGGGCTCAGGCCGGTGGTGGAGAAGAGCAGGCCGTTCGTGCTCGTAGCCTTGGCCGTGACCGCCCCGCTGGCAGCGAGATCGTAGGTGGAGCTATCCACCGGGTTCCACTGGTTGCCCTGATCCGGATCCGCGTTGTTGTTGGTGCTGAGGGCCAAGACGGAGCCGTTGGCGCTCACGCTGTGACAGACGGAGCAGGCTGGGAGCGGCTTGACGACCTCGGCATCGGTACCCGGCCGGATGCGGAGCAGACCGCCGCCCGCCGGGTTGATGATGCCGCCCGTGAGCGGAGAGCGATACGTGCTGTAGTAGATGATGCCCTTCAGCGAGGCCTGAGCGATGTAGTAACTCTCGGTGACGGGCCCCGACGCGGCTCCGCCAGAAAGCTTGGACACGGAGACTTCTACCGGGTCCGACGCGCCAGCCGTCTCGGTCACGCCCGTCCACGCCTTTTCGTCGATGGTGACGCGAATCGGGTTGGTGGCGGCGCCGTAAGCCTTGTAGCTGAAATGAGCCGTCGTGATGCTCAGGTAGGTCGCCGTGGCCGCGGTGCCGCCGAACTGCAGCAAGGGCGCGGTCAGGCCACGCGGGAACACGGTCTTGTCGTACGGGTACAGCCATCCGAACTTGGCGTCGCCCGCGCCGCCTGCATCGAGCAGCGTGCGATCGCCGTCTGAAACGGTGCCGGGGTCGACGACTTCGACATCGACCGTCAACTTGCTGCTGATGCTGCGACCACCCATGGTGGCGGTTACCGTGAGCACGCCGCCGACCCAACCGTCGAGCGAGACGTTGCCATTCGCGTCAATCGTGCCGATGCGCGGGTTGTCGACCGACCACGTCACCATGCTCGCATCGGGCGTGCTGCCGTCCGCCAGCTTGAGGACGAAGCCGGCGTTGCTCGGCTGCCCCGAAAGCTTGACCGAGTCCCCGGCGCTCGAGGTGAGCGTGCCGTCCAACGCGGGAACGCTGGAGCTGCCGCCCATGCCGCCCGTGTCGATCTTGAGCCCGCCGGTGCCGTTCGCGCCCGTGCCGTCGGCACCGTTGCCGCCGGACGCGCCGTTCGCACGCGACGCTGTGGAGCCGCCGGTACTTGGTGAGCAGCCCAGACCGAGAACCAGGGACAAGATGACGAGTTGGGAGAGCTTGCGCATTATTCGTAATCTCCGCAGCCACCGACCGTGCACGCAGCCCCTGGAAGCATCAGCCGTGCGGAGCGTATGCAGTGCTGTAAGCACCGAGTTGACCCACCGGCTCTGTTCTTGGACCGCGCGTCGATGCGGCTAACGACCAACCTTGTTTAGCACGTCGGCGAGAGTTGTGCAGTGACGTGCAGACACTTTGTTTGCACGAAAACTTTATTGCCGACGTTGGTCAACTTCGATGTTTAACCAAACGCGAGCGCTTAGAAACCGACATTGCCCGCGCCCATCACGACGTTGAATTGATTGCTCGGGTCGTCGAACAACGCACCCGCTCCTCCGCTCACCGTGACGTTGGTCAAGGTCATGCTGCCGCGAGCCGCCACCGGTAAGAAGATGGCGTACTCGCCCGAGCCTTTGATGCTCGAGCTCGTGAACGTCACGCCATCCACCTGATTGCCGCCGTTGTCCCCACCGACGACGAGCACGCCGCAGTACGTCGAATCCACGAGCGTAAGCTCGCTGAAGCCGAGACCACTGATGCTGCCCTGTTGAGGCTCGAGCTTGACCGCGCCCTGTTTGGCGCCTTGCCAGTTGCCGCCATCGCGCAGCAGCGTGTTGCGAGAAAACGTCGTCTTGCCGCCGAACGGGTGCGAGTCGAAGCCCTGGGCCACCAAGATCCCGGCGAGCTGAACGTCGTCGGCACAGACGTTGTCTTCGACCGTGGTGTCGTTGCCGCCGTAAATACCGAAACAGTTGGCCATCCACGTGGCCTGGATGGTGTTGTGCCGGAACGTGTTGTTGGCGTTGGGCGGGTGGCCGTTGGCGCCATCCGCTCCGTGCGACCAGGCCGCGATCGAATCATCGCCCGTATTTCGGAAATGGCAATTTTCGACCAGCGAATTCGTGGCACCACCGTAGAAGTTCACGCCGTCCGCGTACAAGTTACGGAAGCGCGAATCCTTGATCGCGATGTTGCTGTCGCCGCTGTCCGGATAGAGCCCGCTCCAGAAGCCGACGCGGCGATGCTCGACCCAAATGTGATCGAGCACCACGCCGGAGTTCTGCGGACCATCGAAGGCGGCGTCGTCTCTGCCCCCCGCGCCGTCGTCGCGAGCGGTCGTCTCGCCGAACACCGCGAAGTCGTAGTACTTGCAGTTGTCACCGGTGCAGACGAAATGCGCTTTGGCGCCGCCGATCGTGGAGTACCACATGCCAGCTCCGCGAATCGTGACGTTGGCGACGTTGACGGCCTTGGCCGCGAAGATGAACTTGCCCGGCGGGATGTACAGGCCGTCCCCGTGGGGCATGTCGATGCAAGACTGGAATGCCGCGGAGTCGTCGACGTCATCGGCGCCATTGGCACCACAATCCACGACCGATTTGAAGCCTGCGGGCATGGCCAGCGGCTCGGCTACCTGCTCCAATTCGATCAGGTCGATGTCGTAGGTGGCCGCGTCGTCGCCTGCCGCTTTCTTCAGCTGCAGCACGGTGCCGGCCGGGATGCCCTCGGGAATGAGCAGCCGTGTTTCGTCGAAGAAATGGTGCGGCTTGCCCTGCGCCGGATCGTTCTGCGCCGGCTGATTGTACAGGTCACCGTAGCTCCAGCTGTACTTGCTGGTAAGGCTCAGCTTCTTTTCGGCACCGCCGACGCTGAGCGTCAACGTGGCGGCCGCGGTGCCGTCGGGTACGGAGTAGCGAACGACGACCGCGTTGCTGGCGGCGCTCGTCGTGAGCTGCACGTATTGGCCCACGGCCGACAAGCGCACGGCCTTGCGACCCGAGGCTTCTGAAGCAACCTCGCCCCAGGTGCGGCTCGGCCCGAGCACGCTCCCGGTCGTTTCCATGGCTTCGGCTTCGTAGGTCGTGAAGGGCACGTTCGCGCCGCCACCGACTGGCGCAACGCCGCCGCTACCCGCTGCCGCCGCTGAGCCACCGGCGCCCGCGGTCGTTACGCCCCCCGCACCCGCTGCTCCGCCTTGGACGGTATCGCTGGTCCCCCCGCTGCTCGAGGCCTCGCCGCCTGCTCCCGCCGTCCGGCTGCCGCCGACGATACCCGAGCCTGCGTTGCCCGCGGCAGCTGAGCCTGCGCCGCCCGTTGCGCCCGAGCCTGCGCAGGCGAGCGGCGCGGCAGCGAGAAAGAAAGCGAACGCGCAGCAGCAGAAGTCTCGGCGAAGCTTCATCAGCCTCGCTATTGAAGCAGTCGCGGCGCCCTCGCACAGTCAAGTAACGAGTTTGACTGTGGAGACGACACCGGGCTGGTACTTTTGCAGCGATGCGACTCCTTTCGCTGCTAAGGCCGCTCGTCTTCACTCCTCTACTCTGCCTGGCGTGCTCTGCGGGCAGTGAGGGCGCCACCGTTCAATCTGGAGGCGGCAGCACGAACGGCGGCAGCAGCTCGAGTGCCGGCAGCCTCAACCTGGGCGACACGTCCAACGGCGGTACGGACGCCCAGGGCGGCTCTGGCCCCGGCCCGTATACCTTGCCCGCCGACTACACCAAGGCCGACCTCGGAGGGCTGAAATTAGGAGATCCGCTCACGACCGGCAGCAATCCGACGATCGGTAAGTGCGCCTCCGAGATCCTCGGTGTGGTGCGCGACTTTCGGCGGGGCGACGCGGGCTTCGCCGGCACGGGTCATCCTGATTTCCAGACCTACTACGGCAGCGCGCAGACCACGGGCTTGCTCGAGCCCGACTTGCTGGCACAGAAGCCGCAATATTCCGGCACCGGCGAGACGGCGACGCCAAAACAGATGACGAGCGCGGCGGCGTTTCTGAAGTGGTACGCTACCGACGACACCAAACAAACGAGCCAAGCCTACGCGCTGTATCTGTCGCTCGAGCCCAACAACGGCGTGCAAACCTTCCAGAGCACCGCTTTTTTTCCGCTCGACGGCGCTGGCTTCGGCGGTGAGCCCGAAGACCTGAACGGCAAGCCCACCTACCTGGTGAACAAGGGTCTGCCCGATCAAATGATTTGCGACCCGCACAACTATCACTTCACGACCGAGGTCCACACCAAGTTCATCTATCGCGGTGGCGAGACCTTCACCTTCGAGGGTGACGACGATCTCTGGGTGTTCGTGAACGGCAAGCTCGCGCTGGACTTGGGCGGCTTGCACCCGTCCGTCACCGGAAGCATCGCCATGGACAGCCTGGGTCTCGCGACGGGCAGCGAGTACCCGCTGGATTTGTTCCACGCGGAGCGCGGCATGTGCAGCTCGCACTTCCGTATCGACACGACGCTGCAGTTCAGCGACTGCGGCACCGTCGTCAAATGACGCGCGTCACTGTTGCCCGATGCTGATCACCGCATTGGACGTGCGATCGTAGAGCTTGCCGCGACTGTAGCTGAGCGAGCTCAGGCTCCAGGTTTGCCCCAGCGGTCCCAGGTCACCGACAGCGATTAGGGCCTTTTCGTCGAGCACGGCCGCGCGCGCATCGACGATGTACACGACGCCTACCATGCTGGTCATGTAGAGAACGTCCCCCACTGCGGTCGGTGTGCCGAAAAACGCCGGGATTTCCCAGCCGTCCGTGCGCGAGCGGTCTTCCGCGGCAAGGTCGTTTCCGGCGCTGTCGGTAACGGTCGTCGTCAGCGATTTGCCGAACACCATTTCATCGGCCGCCCCTGGGGCGCGCTTCACGCCAACCGGCAGCTCGAGCAACTCGACCTTTCCGGTCTCTACGTTGACGCGGCCCAGGCAATGAGCAGGGCCGCTGTGACCGGGCGGTGCATGATCGTTGCGGCGGTTGTTCGTCATGGTCGTAAAGTAGTGATAGCCACCCACCACGAGGTTGGCGTGCCAGCTCGGGTGCACGTGCAAGGCTTCGCCTGCGCCTAGCGGGTAGGCAGGCGAGTCGGCCACGTCGCGAATGCTGACATTTTTCTGCAAAACGTAGGCTTTTTTCGCGAGATCCCATTGGCGAACGTCCAGCTGCTGCGCGAGCGACTGAGTGCGCAGCAGCTTGCCCGTCATCAAGTCGAGCACCAGATGTGCCTCTTCGGGCGCGTTGCGGAAAGCGTAGGCATACTTGTCGTCCCACGTCATCGTGTAGAGCGCCTCGAAGGTCACGCCGTCATCGATCGCTGGTGAGCCAGCGGGCTGCTCGGGTACGAAGCGCCAGAGCGAGGCCCCCTCGTGGCCAGGCGCCAGGCTGGTGAGCGACACTCCCACCGGTCGCTCCGGAACCGAATGCGGCCCGCCGCGCCCGTGAACGACGGCCAAGTCTCCGTTCGGCAAGCGCCCCGACACCGCCGTCGTGTAATGCGTCAACGCGTCTTGCGAAATCCAAAGGGTCTTTCCCGTCAGCTTGTCGATGCCGCGCAGGTAATTCCAAATCTTCTTGTCGTCGGCGTAGCCCGGCTCACCCGGCTGCAGCGGCTCCGCCGAGACAATCGCATTACCTGCCATGAACGGCTCGTGCTGCTTGTTGAACGGCTCGTCGGGCGCCGGAAAATCACGTCGCCAAATCTCCTTGCCCGAGTAGTCCCAGCAGCCCATTTGCCCGCTCGAGTTGAAGAACCACACGTATTGGCCGTCCGTGATCGGGGTCCACGAGGTGGAGTCGCTGTAGGCGTACATCATCGGGCTCGGCGTGGAGCCGGTGAGCTTCACGGACCAGAGGATCTTCCCGGTGTCGGCGTCGAGCGCGTGGCCGACGATGGTCGCCGACATCTTGGAAGCGCCTGGCGTGTACGATTCGAACGTCGTCAGGAAGAGTCGGTTGCCCCACACCGCGATGCCGCCCTGCCCTCCGCCCGGCAGCGGAGCCTTCCACGCGATGTTCTGGTTCAAGCTGACGCTGAAGCTCTTGGGTGCGGAGCCAGCCACGCGCCACGTACCCTCTGGCCCGCCCGCTTGCGGCCAGCTCTCGTGCCAGGGGTCCGCAGCGGGACCGCCGCTCCCCCCCGCCATGGCCACCATGCCGGCGGTACCGCTCGGCGCTACCTCGCCGGCAACGCCAGCGGCGCCGCCAGTCACGTTACCACCGGCATCGGTGCCGCTCGCCACGGCTGGCATGCCGGAGACCCCTGCGCTCGTCATGCCACCCGTCCCCGCTGTCTCGGGCGACGGGGATAGCCCCGGGCTCGTGCAACTGCTGGCGAGCGCAAGGCTGCCGAGCAGCGGCAGCAGGCGGGCGCAGGACGGCCGAGAGACCATCCCCGTGGGTGCTACGAGCCGAGATTTTTCGCTCTGACCCAGCCTTTTTTCGAACTTTTTCTGCCCGGCTCCAGCGCGCGCTAGTTAGGTAGCTCGATGATCTGAATGTCCTTGAACTCGCAGGGCTGGCTCTCGGACTGAATCGAGAGGTAGCCGTTCGTGACCAGGCTATTTTGGTACTTCACGCCGGTCACGATCTCGATCGGTTTGCTCCGATCAGGCTTACCGGGCGGGTAGGTGTAGACCTTCGTCTGCGCCCCGGGATGCACCTCGGCTTCGACGGTGACCCAGGTCGTGGGCGGCGCGGGTTTGACGCCGCTGCCGTTGTTTCCGCAGTCGGCGCCCTTGTCGTAGACCATGCCGCCCGGCGTGCAGATGTTGGGGCTCGTCGAGCCGCCGGCGCTTCCTTCGCCCAGCAGCTGAATCTCGATCAGCGGCGGGAACTCCGGGTCGCCCGTCACTTTGGAGGGATCGATGCCGAAGATCATCAAGCCGGAGTTGAAGCGCCCCCAGCTCACGGGGTTCTTCGCTTGCGGCTCGACCGCCTCGTCGACGAAGTGATACGTCGCTCGTACTCGATAGTTCGTCAGAGGCTTGTTGTAGTAGAGCAAGCCGCAACGATCGTCGAAGCTGTGGTTGGGATAGTCCACGTACGTCACCTTGATGACGTGGTTGACGGGGTCGGCGCGGAAGGTGTGGTACTCGTCCTCGTTGTACGCTGACTTGTGAATCAGCGGGACCCAGTTGGTCAGATCTTGGCCGTTGAAGATGTCGACCCAGCCTTCGGGGTCGGCGCCGCCTGCGCCGGCCGTGCTGCTTCCACCCGATCCGGCAGCACCGCCAGCGCCGCCGCCGCCATTGCTCGCGCCGCCACCGCCAGCGCCGGCGCCGCCCAAAGAGGCGCCGCCACTGCCCGACGATGCACCGCCGCCGCCGCTGCCACCACTGCTCGTCCCTGCGCTCATGGTCGAGCCTGCGGAACCTGCCACGCTGGCGGTACCCGCGCTCGGCGTCGAGCTGGTGGCACCCGCGCTGCCAGCGGAACCACCCGCTGCCGGTGTTTGGCCGTCGCTGCAAGCAGCAACCAGAGCCAGGCTGAGCACGCAAAGAACGCTCGCTCGTTCGACGCCCACGGACATGAAAGGCTCCTGAATCAGGTCAGCCCCGTGAGGGCGCCGTGGTTGAAGTCCGGATCACCGAAGGTCGTTTCGGAGCCCCCGAAGATGTTGAGCAACGACACCAGCAAGCCGTTGTGCGGCTGCGATGGCACCTTGACCCAGCGCCCGGTGCGGACCTTGCCCTGCGCCTTGCCGGCGATCACGAACGGCATGTTGGTCTGCGAGTGATCGTCTGGCTTCTGAATCTCGGAGATCCAAAGCACGAGCGTGTTGTCGAGCAGCGTCGTCCCGTCCGCCTCCGTGACCGAGTCGAGCTTTTGCAGCAAGTACGCGAAATTCGAGGCGTACCATTGGTAGATCTTGAACAACGCGTCGGGCTGAAAGCCCTTCTCGTGCTGATACGCGTGGTGGTGGTCGGGCATATTGAGCGGGTCGAAATTCAGGATGAACTTCGCCTCGCTGTCCGCCCACTGCATGGTCGCGACTCGCGTCAGGTCGCACGCCAGCGACGACACGAGCAGGTCGGTCATGACCTTGCCCTTGGCGGGCACGTTGGTCGCGCTCACGATCACACCCGTGCCGCCTTGCATCGGGTTCGTCGGGTCGACATCGACACCCATGGGCGCCATCGGCACAGCGCAGCTCGCGTTGCTACCGCCGCCGGTAAGGCTCTGTTCCATCTGGCGCACCATCTCCAGGTGCTCGGCCAGCTTGGCCTTGTCGGCGGGGCCCAGGCGCGCCGACAAGCTCTGGTATTGATCCGCGACGGCGTCCAGAATCGACTTGGTACGAGCCGCTTCCGCGGCTTGCTCCTGCGCGGTGCCCGTGAGGCTGCCGAACACGCGATTGAAAGCCGTAACGGCGTTGGTCTGCGGCGGAATCGGCTTCTTCGAGCCCGCCATCGTTAGCTGATCAGCCGCGAACGAAACCTCACCCGCAGAGCGTCCCGAGATCGACCAGCCCGATGAGTACTCGAGCGACGGGAACTTCAGCCCCTGACTGACGCGTCCCGCGATGACCTGGTCGACGGAAGGCCCGTCCGCAAAACTGGCGCCACCGCCACCGGTTTCGAAATCACCCGGCAAGAGCTGCGTGCCGGTGAGCACGCCGGCCATGCCGCGGCTGTGCGGGTGCCCCACCCCCTTGCTCGTCACGGACATGTCGAGCCCGTCCAAGAACATCAAGCGATCCTTGAAGGGATTGAGCGACGCCATCATGTCGCTCAAGACGAAGTTCGTCTCCGTGCCCGAGGGTCGCCACTTGTCGAGCAGGGTGCCGCCCGGCGAATAGAAGACCACCAAGCGCAACGGCACCGTAGAGGCCGCGTGGGACTCACCTGGCCGCAGCATCGCCTCCAGAAATGGCAGGCCCAGGCTCACGCCGCCGGCGCCGCGCAACAGCGTGCGGCGCGTGATGCGATTCTTCGAGGTAATCATGGTCGTTCCTAGGGGCTCGCGGCCGGCCGATACAGGAAGTCATCGGTCTGCGTGAGCGCGATGAGCAGCTGCTTCACGTTGCCGTTCGAGCTCTTGAAGGCATCGACCAGCTGCTGGCGAGTGCAGGCGTCGCCGGCTTGCTCCAGCCGGCCGTAGGCGAAGTTCAGCCACTGTCCGACGTAGCAGCTGCGCGCGTCTTGGCTATTGGCGATCTTTTGGCCCAGCTCGACAGCGCCCTTGAAGTCGCCTGCTGCGTCCCCGCTCGGCACGTTGCCCGTGTCGTCCACGGGCTTGCCGTTGTCCAAGTCTTGCCAGAGCCCGACACCATCGTAGTGGTCGAGCCCGAAGCCGATACCATCCAACATCGAGTGACACGCCGCACACGACGGGTTCGTGCGATGGGCCATGAAACGCTCGCGAGTCGTGCGCGTCGGATCCGCTTCTGGCTCTTTGACCATCAACGCCGGAGGTGGATCCGGCACCGTCCCGCACAGCAGCTTGGTGAAGATGAACTTGCCGCGCGCCACCGGGTTGGTGTGGCTACCCGGCGTCGTCGTGGTCAAAAGGCTGGCCTGCGTGAGGATGCCGGCGCGCTTCGTCGGGTCGAGATTCACCCGCTGAAATGCGTCGCCCACCACGCCGGGGATGCCGTAAAACTTGGCCAGCGTTTCGTTCACGAAGCTGTAGTTGCCCGTGAAGATCGTGCCAAAATCGCCGCCGCCGTCCCACACGATGCTATCGAGATACGCTTCCGTCTCTTGACGGAAGAGCGTCGCGAGCGCAGGCGTGTACGTCGGAAAGAACGTGGCGTCGCGCTGCAGGCCGTCCAAGCCGTTGATGCCGTAAAGTGTGTCGTGAAAGAAGCGCACGACCTCCCGTGCACGCGGGTCTTCCAGCATGCGCTGCGCCTGAGCGAGCACTTGCTCTTTGGTGGCGAGCTGGTCGGAGCTGGCCGCGTCGAGCAGAGTCTGATCAGGCATCGAGCCCCAGAGCAGGTACGACAGCCGCGAAGCCATCTCGTGCGAGGTCGGCCGCGAGAGGTTCGGAGCGTCCGTGGCCGTGCCCAGCTCCACCCGGTAGAGGAATTGTGGCAGCTGCAGGACTGCCTCGATCACGCCGGCCAGCGCGCTCGAATAAGTCGAATTGGGGCGGAGAGATTTGTAGATTCCGAGCAGAGCGTCGTGCTCCGCCGCCTCGAGCGGCCGCCGGAAGGCCTTGCCGCCGAACGCCGTGACGAACTGGTCGGCGCAGGCGTCTTCCCCCTGGCTGGCGGTATCGCAGGCGGAAAGCTTGGCGAGCGCAGCGGTGTCCGCCGTCACCTTGCTGGCCAGGTCGTGCGCCTGTGCGTGGTAGGCGTCGACCAAGAGGCGGGTCGTGCTGAGCGATGCGGCGTCGTTTCCGAAGCCGTTGCCCTTCTGTTCGGGTGGCAAGGCATCGCCGGGCCTGGTCGCCGTACCCAGCAAGTCGTGCAACGTATTGCTGTACTCGAAGCGAGTCAGGCGCCGAATCGGCGAGGCACCGGGCGAGGGTGCAGTGCAAGATTGCGGCGTCGACCCCGCACCTCCAGTGCCGCCGGCCTGACCGCCCGTGCCGCCGCCTTGCATCGGGGAGCCAGCGACGTTGCCTCCGGGTTGAGACGTAACGTCGGGAGTACAGGCACACGCCGACGCGCTCACGAGGAGCATCGCTAGTTGAGCTCGCATAGGCAACCGCGCACCTATGCCCTGCCCCCCGCGGAACGGCTCACGTTCCGCAGCGTTTTTTTAGCTCAACCGGCTAGACCAGGATTTCGGGCATGGTCTTGCTGGTCGTGTCCCAGCTGCCGTAACTCTTCACGTCCATGCCCGCGACCTGCTGCATCGTGAGCATGAGCTCGGTCACCTTGCGGCCTGGCAGGCGCACATGCCGGTTGCCCGCCAGCCTGCCGCCGCCTTTGCCGAGCAGCAGCATGTGGTAGTTGGTCATGATGTGCCCCGCGGGCTCCGCGACCTCG
>DASZTA010000035.1:0-7967 GCA_035548415.1 Polyangiaceae bacterium | reverse complement strand
TCTCTCCGGGTAGCAACAGCCCGCGCAAATAGATCGGCGCCCATTGCCTGCGCTTCTTCGAGCGCCAAACATCCAGAAACGGCTCAATGAAGCGGTCGAAACGCTTCTCCCAAGCGCTTGCGTCTTTCACGCCCCGCTATGCAGCACGCGGCGCCCAAGATGGAAAGCGAAAAGTGACCGAGTAGTGCTAGTCCAGCTCGGACAGGTGCCAGGGGTGCTTCGGAGCGAGGGGCGGCACGGCCAGGATGCTCATCAAGTAAGCCGCGCTGAGGTCGCGCGCCACGGTTTGGCGACGTATGTCGAAACGATCGGGAGCGCTCCAAGTGGGGGTCGGCCCGGTACCGTTGGTCAAGCCGATCTGGTAGCCGGCGCGCGCCAGCGCCAGCCGGATCGGCGAGCCGCGCGGCAGCGGCTTGCCCACCGGGTAAGCCAGGGCGCGCGGCGCCTGCCCGAGCTCGCGCTCGAGATCGCGGCGTGACCCTTCCAGCTCGTCGGCGAGCTCGCTGGGGCCCAGCGTCTGCAAGATGCGATGCGTGCGGGTGTGCGACTCGACATCCATGCCGGCTTGCTTGAGCTCGCGCACGTGGTCCCACGACATGAGCAGCCGATCGGCGAACTCGCGTTCGAGCTCGCGCGACCAATGCACGCCGCTGACCGTGGCCAGCTGGGTGAGGAAGTGTTCCATGTCGAGCGAGGGGCAAGCCTTGATGAAGCGTAAAAGCTCGAAGATGGCGCGCGAGCGCGGCTCCAGCGCCAGACGAAAGCGGCTCGGGTACTCGAGGGTGATGCTGCGCCGGGTCGACTGCTTGAGCAGATACGCCACGCGGTCCCACCAATAGAGTCGGCGCTCGCTGATGAACGCCGTTGCGACGAAGAAGATCGCCTTCAAGCCGTGCTTTTGCAGGATGGGTAGCGCGTGCTGCCGGTTGTCGAGGTACCCGTCGTCGAACGTGATGGCCACCGCGTTGGGCGGCAAGCTTCCGCCGGCCGCGAAGGCGCACAACTCGTCGACACCCACGATGTTGAAGCTCTGCTTCAGACAGCGCAGGTGCTCGTCGAATTCCTGCGCGCTGGTGTCGATCACACCGTCGTCGAAAGGCTCCTCGTCCTGCTGCGGGAAGCGATGGTAGGTGAGGATGCTCAGCCAGGGCGCCGAGGCACGTTGGCGTAGCCGCAAAATCGCGGACAGCGCGCCGCTCTGCTCGAGCCAGCCTGCCAGACGCGAGCGCTTCGACATGGCCAATCGGGTCTCTACCAGATCAAGAACGGACGACGCGGATGCTGGGTGGAGGTGTTTCCGGCAACGGCTCGGGCGCAGCAGGCGCCTTTTCCAGCGGTATTTCGAAGACCACGTCCAGGCGCAGGAGCTTGAAGATGACCAGGGGCTGCGCGGTAACACCCGAAAACGTCACGTTGCCGCCTGCGGCGCGCACGCGCTTGTAGAGCGAGACGAGCGCACCGATGCCCGAGCTATCGATGAGTCGTAGCTCGGATAAGTCGACTTCGACCTGGCGAACCCGGTCCTCGACCACCTTGTCCAGCAAGGGGCGCAAATCGGCAGCCGACAGGGCGTCGAGCTCACCGCGAATCTGCAGGATTGTCCCCTCCGCTTCGTCGATTCTGTTGTAGTTCATGACGCCTCGCGAGCCGGCTGAGTCGAGATCGGCGCCAGCCCCGAGCTCTCGGGGCGCGCCGCGCGTTCCAGGAACCAGCGCACCGTGCGTTCCAGCCCCGTTTGCACGTCGACGGCAGGTTCGTAGCCCAACGCGCGCTGAGCCCGAGCAATGCTAGCCAGCGAATGCTGGATATCACCGGCTCGCGGCGGCTCGCGGCGCAGCGCGGACAAGGCCGTTTCGTCGAGCTCGGCGGCGACCTGGCGCCGGATGATGGTGAACAGCTCGGTGAGCGTCGTACTGTGACCGCAGGCCACGTTGAAAACGCGTTCTTCGAGCGCGCTGCTGGGCGCGAGCGCAGCCAGTAAGTTGGCCTGCACGACGTTGTCGACGAAGCAAAAATCGCGACTGGCGCTGCCGTCCCCGAACACGGAGCAGGCCTGCCCGGAGATGAGCAGCTCCGTCCAACGCGGGATGACGGCGGCGTAGGCGCCGTGCGGATCTTGGCGTGGTCCGAAAACGTTGAAGTAACGCAGGCCCACCGCATCGATACCGTGAGTGCGCCCGAGCGTGTCGGCGTACAGCTCATCGATCATCTTGGTGGCGGCGTAGGGCGACAGCAGCCGGCCACGCCGTGCCTCGACCTTCGGCGAGCTCGCTTCGTCTCCGTACACCGAGCTCGATGACGCGTATACGACGCGCTCGATTCCGGCCTCGTGCGCGGCGAGCAGCACGTTGACGAAACCATCGACGTTGGTCTGATGGCTCGCCAGCGGCTCCACCATCGAGCGAGGCACCGAGCCGAGCGCGGCCTCGTGCAGCACGAGCTCGACGCCCTGCATGGCCTCCTGACACGTGGCAAGGTCGCGAATATCGCCCGTAATCAGGCGAAAGTTCTGGAACGTGCGTGCCCCGACTCGTCGCGCCACGTCGTCCAAATTGTGCTGGTAGCCGGTGGCGAAGTTATCGAGCCCCACGACCTCTTGCTCGAGTCGCAGCAGCTGTTCGAGCAAGTGCGAGCCAATGAAGCCGGCCACCCCCGTCACCAGCCAGCGCCGGGGACGGTCCAATAGCGATTCTTGGAGATCTCGATAGCGCGTCATCCCTGCTTCTTCCTTTCGTCGGAGCCCAACTCGGAGCCTGCACGATTGCCTCGCCTGTGACAGCCGTGACGGACGTCACGCGGCGCGCGCACCAGCCTGCCTTGCAGCAAGACCTGCATTTTCCCGCATTCACGGGCGCTTTCGTCGAGCGAGACGGAGACGTGTTTCACGCACATGGCGAGTAGCAAGAGTCAGACCGCAAATTAGCGAGTATCCGCAGGCCCGCGCGGTCCTTGCGCCGCCGGCTGCATGCCTTCGCGCAGCTCGTCAGAGCGGTCGACGCGCCTCGGAGAGCGATACGCCCGTGGCATGTCCTTCTCCGGTGGAAACCGGAACGTGGCGCCGACGAGTATGTTGTTCTGTACGAAGCTGACGGGCAAGGGCGGCGCACTGGCGCCGGATTTCTGGCGAATGTGCTGATAGCGAACGCCGAGCGCGAGCAGCTTGGTGGCTTGCCAATCGAGCGACACATCGGCCAGCATCACGCTGACGCGCGTTGCCAGCTCCGCGTACTCGTCGAGCAAGCGCCCGCGTTGGTAGCCGAGCGTCCCCGCCAACCCGAGCTCACCCTTCTTGGTGAGCGGTACGGTGCCGCGCAGCCTGAAGTCGTCGACCAGCAGCGTCTGACCGAGCAAGGCGTTGGTGGTGATGGTGTGCGCGTAGCCGGCTTCGGCCTCTCCGTCTTCCGTCGCGTAAGCCAAGGTCGCCGCCCCGACCGGCGTCCAGAAGCCGCGCTCGGTGCTCAGGCGCTGCACGCGCATGGCTCCAGCCTCCGCGCTGCTCGTCAAGTAGCGTCCCCAATCGTGCCGCCACAGCGCGACGCCCCCCGCGCTGGCTTGTCTTTGATTGGCCAGCGGCGTGCTGTCGACCGCGACGGTGTGGGTCACCCAGGTGTAGTCGCCGCGCGCTTCCACCCCCACGGCGTCCTCGAAGAAGGTGCGTTCGATGCCCCAGCGCGCGGCCACGCCGGTGCTGTGCGGAGCCTCGGTGCCAAAGAGCGGCCGCTGCAGGACGAAGCTGCCGCTCTGCCAACTGCGCCAGCCCTCAGCGAGATCGAACGCCAAGGCTTCGTCCGCCGCGGCCGCCAGGTACGAGCCGGTGCCGGTCGGGACGGCGCCGACCGTGTCCGCGCCGGGAGCCGCAAAGGCGACCTTGCTGAAGCGATCGGATTGCGTGGCGTTGCCGCCCAGCACCAGGTTGATGCGCCGCGACAGCTCGAAGAACCCGCGGTAGTCCAGGCGATGCGACGAGCCGCTGGAAGCGCCGCTGTTGAAGTAGAGGTCGTACTCGTAGTGATAAGCGAGCCGTTGCAGGTAGCGCGGTTGTGCCAACGCCGCCACGACGCCCGGGCTCAACATCCAGAACAGCGACTGCGTGCGAGCGCCGCTGCCGCCATTGCTGGCGCTGGCCTGAGCGTTGTCGGTGTAGCCGAGCGAGCTCTCACCCACTGCTTGCAGGTGCGGATGTGCCGCCGCCGACCGCTCGCAGAGGCCAAACGCGACCACGATCCCGAGCGCGGGCCCGAGGCGGCAGCGACGAGGTCGGCGCAGCATGGCTCAGCTCTCGACGGTGACGACGCGCAGCTTGCCGCTACGATCGGCGGTCAGCTCGGGCACGACGTGCGTGCGCAGCTCGACGCCGGGAATGTGCTGACGGCAATGGCGCCGCAACTGATCGAGCAATGCTTCGTCGAGCGTACCCATCGGCACGAGCTTCAGATCAATGGCCCGATCTCGGCGCTGCACGACTTGAAAGCTCCGTACGCGGTGCGCCAGTGCCGCGAAAAGCACGTTGAAAAACAGACCGCTCACCGCGTTCCCGTCGCCGTCGCGCAGCGTCTCGGTCGTGCGCCCTTCGACGCGCTCGAGACGCCCCAACATGCGCCCGCAAGCGCAGCTGCCCGGAGCCGCCGCGATCGCCAGATCTCCGGTGAGGTAGCGAATGAAGGGCACGCCGTAGTTGTGCAGGTCGGTCACGACGACCTCGCCGAGCTCACCGGGCTCGGCCGGTCGCTCCCGGTCGCCTCGTACCACGATCTCGACGATCAGGTTCTCGACCGACAGGTGCATGCCCTGATGCGCGTCGCACTCGGCGGCCATCAACATCACCTCGCGGTTGCCGTAAGTTTCGAACACGCCCGGCCCGAAGGCGCGGACCAGCGCCTCGCGATCACTCGGGAAAAGCCGCTCGGCCGCCGAGATGACGGCGATATCGGGCCAATCGCGGCAGCCCTCCTGGTTGACGTAGCGAGCCAGCGCCGCGCCGGCCTGCGCGTAGCAGACGAGCACGCGCGGCCGCAGGCGCCGCAGCTCGTTCACCACCTGGGCCAGGCGCTGCTCCGAGCGATCCGTGCAGTCGACGTAATGCTCACGCTTGAGCCAGTGATCGAGCGAGGCCTTGGCGCGACGCGCGGGCGGCGGCGGCTCCAGCACCGGTGAGCCCCAGAAGTGCACGCTGCGATCGCCTGGTTGGTAGCCAGCCCAACCGTAGCCGCGCAGCTTGATCGCCTGGCGCCAATACTCGGAGCCGCGATCGTACGCAAACACCAGCGGCTGGCCGGTAGTGCCGCTCGTCGCCTTGTCGATCAGCGGCAGCCCAGCGCGCGACTTGCGATCCTCGAAGCAGCTCGTTGCTTCCTCGCGCGTCAAGAGTGGCAAGCGCCGCAAGTCATCCAGGTGGTTGATGTGCTCCGGCGAGAGCCCGCGTTCCAGGAAACGCCGGCGGTAGTGCGGCGTGTGCGTGAACGCGTGCTGTAGCAGGCTGCGCAGCTCCCGGAGTTGAAATGCCTGCAGCTCGTCGAGCGAGGACCACTGGCTGCGCTCGAGGCGCTGCCAATGCTTCAGCGTCGGGCGGCGCCGGATCGTGGTTTCCCACGCCGGGTAAATGACGCCGCGAAAGAGCTCACCGTAGAGATCGTTCATGAGGCCACCGCAGGGGCAGGCAAGACGTAGTTACGGTATTCGTTGGGGTTGCCGGCCCGGCCGTGCATGGCAGCGCAGGCGATGTTGTACATCTCGCGCGCTGTCACGTAGTGCAGCACGTAGTCGTGACCGTCGTTGTACGAGCGCGCGAGTTGCCGATGCAGCTCGCGCCCCGGCTCACCCAACAAGGCTTCCCCTTGCTCGTCGGGCGCGCCATGCGTGTGTAGCTTTACGAACAGCCATTCCGGGCGACCCGCGACGTGAATACCCCGGGAGACCCAGGTGCGCAGCCTGCTGCTGCTGCCTGGATCGCGCGCCGTGAGCGCCGCGCTGTCGATGCGGAGGCCCCGCCGCCCTTCGCGCCGCGCCAACGCCAGCGGCCCCTGAATCATCAAAATGCGATCGCTCAAGCTGTGCCCGACGCGTGCGCGTGTGCCCCGCTCGTGGGCGCGCGCCTGCCGCAAGTCGCCCTGCGGCCAGTAGATCTGGTTGACGATGCCTGGCTGCGTTTCGTCCGGCGCCGATGGGAAGGTGAAGTCGGCGTAACATCCGGTATCGAAGAGCACGCTGAGCTCGGAGTCGACGCCGCACCAGCGACCGTCGCGCCGCGAGTTGGCCAGGCACCAATTGCCGTGAATGAAGGCGTAGCGCAGCCTGCCCTCGGCATCGCGCGAGAGGTGGCCATGCTCGGCGTAGAGCTTGGCGGCGCGCAACAAGTCCGCTCTCAGGTTCTCGGCGTCGTCGCCGTCATGGTGCAGGTGCAGCTCCACCTCACCCAACCCGGCGCGGGCCAGCGTCGCCAGGCCCTCGAGAAATTCGGGCTGATATTGCTCGCCGGGAAAGAAGAACGAATGGCGCGGTGCGTACCCGTCCGCATCGCGAAACTCGCTTGCCAGCCGTGGATAGCGCTCGACCCAGCGCTGGACTCGCGCACGGCCCCGCTCGAGGCTGGCGTCTCCCCACAGGGGCTCATAGTGATCGCAAAGCGCGAGCAGCAGGTGCCGCGTGCCCTGTTTCGGTGGGTCGAGCAGGTTATACAAGGCTTCTTTGGCGTAACCGCCCAGCCAGCGGTGCAGGTTACGGTGCGGCAGCTTGGGTAGCTCCATCGAGAACACGTCCACCTCCTCAGGTATCGATCAGCACCAGGCCTGCCACGACCGCCGGCTGCAGCTGTTCTACGGCGCTCAAGATTTGCCGTTTGCGGCTGCGCCCCGAGCGCGCGACGAGCAGCGTGGCATCGCAACAAGCGCAAATGCTGTTCACGTCGGCGCCATCGCTGACCGCCGCTGCGTCGAATACGACGTAGTCGTAGCTGCCGCGCAGCTCGCGCACGGCCTCGGCCAGGAGCGCGCGATCGATGCGCTTACCGCGAGCCAGCTCGGGGTGCACCGCCGCGAGCTGCAGCCGAATTCGGCTCACGGAAGCGACTGCGTGCGGGGGCGTGGCGTCCTCGCTGCGCAGTAGCTTGGTCATGAAGCTATCGGCGGGATCGAAGCCAAAAAGGTCCGGCAAGCCGGGTCGTACCAGGTTGCCCTCGACGAGCAGCACGCGCGACAGCGTCTCTTCCGAGAGTACCAGCGCCAGGTTGGCAGCGCAGGTTGTCTTGCCGTCGCCGGCTGCCGCGCTGGTTACGGCAATGATGCGCGGATCGCCCTGAGCCAGCAGGCGATGCCTGAGTAGCCGGTAGCTGTGCGCGTAAGGGGAATCGGGTGCCCGCAGCGCGACGAGGCGGCGATCCGGCGGGTCCGGCAGCTGCACCTCTTCGATGACGGTTACGGGCAACGTCGTCCAAGCGAACTTCGTGATCGCCTGCGGCGCGGTGGCCTGCTCGATGCGCGCGGGCACGACGTCGATGATGCGGTTTTTCACGATCTCAAGCTGGGACATAGCGCTTCCTTTCACGATGGCGCGGCACCTGGGCCATCACCAGCAGCGAGCCTCCGAGGTCGCGCGCATCGAACACGCGATCATCGAGCGTGGCGCGCACCAACATCAGCAAGGCGCCGAGCACCGCGGCTGCGGCGAGGAAGATCAAGCCCAAGGTAACGGTGCCGGGAGGAACCGGCCGCTGCGGCAAAAAGGCAGGATCAATCACGCTGACTTGCACGCCGTGGCCGCCGCTCTCCGAGCTCACCTCGATATCGGCGCGGAACAGCTGCGCCTCGATCTGATCGAGGCGCTGGCGCGCTTCGGTCACGGCGCGCGTCAAACGGAGCCAGTCCGTTTCGAGCTCGACCAACGTGTCGGTGCGAGGCGCCATCGGCGCCGCCCGAGCCGGAGCGCGCGGCGCGGCGGGGGCGCGAGCGGCGGGCGGCGCCGCCGCGCTCGCA
>DASZTA010000034.1:0-94593 GCA_035548415.1 Polyangiaceae bacterium | reverse complement strand
AATCAAACTCCGAATGCCGGGAAGTGTTCCGTGGGAGTGAGTCCTGGGGGGATAACCTCCTAGGACAAAAGGGAAACAACCCTGACCGCCAGCTAAGGTCCCAAAGTATGTCTTAGTTAAAGAGGAAGTTTTATTTCTGAGACAGCCAGGATGTTGGCTTAGAAGCAGCCACCATTTAAAAAGTGCGTAAAAGCTTACTGGCCGAGAAGTAGGGCGCCGTAAATGATCGGGAATAAGTGGTACGCCGAAGCCGCGGGTTCGTAAGAACGGTAGAGGAGCGTAGCTAACCGCAGTGAAGGTCGACTGGAAAGACGGCTGGAGCGTTAGCTAGTGCGTATGTCGGCATGAGTAACGATAATGCGGGTGAAAATCCCGCACGCCGTAAGTCTGAGGTTTCCTGGGGAAGGTAATTCCGCCCAGGGTTAGTCGGGTCCTTAGGTGAGGCCGAAAGGCGTAATCGATGGACAGCAGGTTAATATTCCTGCACCGCTTGTGAAACGCAGCCAAGTGACGCTGTAATGGAGTCAGTGCCCTTACTAGATTGGGTAGGCCCGCTTTGATGGCCATGCCAGCGACGAAACAGCCAAGAAAAACCGTGATGGACGATGTAAGTGCCCGTACCACAAACTGACACAGGTAGACGAGGCGAATAGCCTCAGGCGCTCGAGACAACTCCCTCTAAGGAACTAGGCAATTTTCCCCCGTACGTTCGCAATAAGGGGTGCCCCAGTCGAAAGACCGGGGCCGCAGAGAAAAGGGACTGGGAACTGTTTATCAAAAACACAGGACTGTGCTAAAGCGCAAGCTTACGTATACAGTCTGACGCCTGCCCGCTGTCGGAAGGTTAAGGAAGGAGGTCATCCCGCAAGGGTGCAGCTTTCGACCGAAGCCCCGATAAAAGGCGGCCGTAACTATGACGGTCCTAAGGTAGCGAAGTTCCTTGTCAGGTAAGTTCTGACGCGCATGAATGGCGTAATCACTGGTCCAGTGTCTCAAAGGGAGACTCGGTGAAATTGGAGTTGTGGTGAAGATACCACAGTCCCGCGGCAAGACGGAAAGACCCCGTGAACCTTTACTGTAGCCTGATAGTGATCCCAGGTGTTGTATGCGTAGGATAGGTGGGAGGCGTTGATCCAGAGGTTTCGGCCTCTGGGGAGCCAACGGTGAAATACCACCCTTATTACTCTTGAGATCTAACCACGAACCGTGAAACCGGTCGTGGGACACTGTTAGGTGGGCAGTTTGACTGGGGCGGTCTCCTCCTAAACGGTAACGGAGGAGTTCTAAGGTTGGCTTAGTGCGATTGGAAACCGCACTGTAAGGGCATGGCCATAAGCCAGCTTAACTGCGAGTCGGATATGACAAGCAGATGCGAAAGCAGGACCAAGTGATCCGGTGATTCCTAATGGACGGGTCATCGCTCAACAGATATAAGGTACTCTGGGGATAACAGGCTGATCGCGCCCGAGCGTCCATAGCGGCGGCGCGGTTTGGCACCTCGATGTCGGCCCATCGCATCCTGGGGCTGAAGGCGGTCCCAAGGGTTTGGCTGTTCGCCAATTAAAGCGGTACGCGAGCTGGGTTTAAAACGTCGTGAGACAGTTTGGTCCCTATCTGCCGTGGGCGCAGGATACTTGAGAGGAGCTATCCATAGTACGAGAGGACCTGGATGGACGAACCTCTGGTGCTCCGGTTGTCACGCCAGTGGCATAGCCGGGTAGCCATGTTCGGAACAGATAACCGCTGAAGGCATATAAGCGGGAAGCTGGCCTCAAGACTAGGTATCCCTGACGCAAGTCACTAAAGGCCCCTCGAAGACTACGAGGTTGATAGGCTCGGTGTGGAAGCGCTGCGAGGCGCGGAGCTAACGAGTACTAATAGGCCGTGCGGCTTGACCTCATTCACTAAGGCAAACATTGTAGTTGGTGCCCGGACTCCGGGCGGAATCTCGACTCGATACGTCGAGTCTGAGGATTCCTAGATAGCCAAGACACAGCGCAGCACCAAAAAGCTGCTTTGGACGCCCAAAAATTTCCGGTGCCTATATCGAAGAGGCCATACCCGATCCCATCTCGAACTCGGAAGTCAAGCTCTTCGGAGCCGATGGTACTGCACGGGCAACTGTGTGGGAGAGTAGGACGGTGCCGGGTTAATTACCCCAAAGCCCCAATGTTAACTCATTGGGGCTTTGTTTTGTTCGTCGAACAGGCCGACGGTTCGGCCTGTGTGAGATTCGACTGCCAGAGACATCACGAGTTGGCGTAAACAGGGCGAGCTTGCGGTCCTTCAACGAGCTTCTGCAGAGTCCGCGCGCGCTCAAGGCGCTGGTCGCGGGGGGCAGCGTGCTCGGTCTGCTGTTGTTGGGCCTCATTGCGACTCCGGCGCTGGTGCGCGGCAAGTTGGAGCGGGTCGCGCGGGAGCGAGGCTTGGAGGCGAGCGCGGAGCACGTGAGTTGGGGTTTGGGGCGGGTCTGGTTGCGCGGCGTGCGCGTGACCTCTCCGGGCGACGAGTTCGAGCTTGGGCTAGAGGCGGTTTCGGTCGGGTTGTTTTCGGGGGCAGTGGACGCCACGGGCGGTAGCCTGCGCGGAGCCGGTGAGCCGGATTCGTTGCTCAAGAAGCTGCGAGGAAGGCCGGCGCAGGGGAGCGGTGAGCGCGCTAGCGGCGAGCGAGAGCTTTCGTTGCGAGGGCTCTACGTGCGCTGGCAGCGGGCGAGCACGTTGCTCGAGGTGTTCGGTGCGCGAGCCACACGTCGCGCAGGCGAGGTCACGGTGGGAGCGGACTTGGTTCGCGTGGTCGACGGCAGGCGCCGAGTGGAGGTGCGGGACATGGCGCTAGGAACGACGGTGAACGCCGGGCACCGGCAGCTGGTACGCCTCGAAACGAGCGCCGTGGAGCTGTTCTTGGGCCAGGCGCCCGTCCCCGTGGCGGCTGCGCCTAGCGGTGCCGTGCAGGCTCGTGCGCCACCCGAGGAAGATGCGGGGCCGTCGCGAGCTGTGCGCCTGCGCTCGCTGCGCGAGCTGCTGCTGCCGGTGGCGCGGGACGGGGTGGCGGAGGGGGCGAGCTTGAGTCTGGAAGGCGTTTCGGCGCGCATTGAGCGCGGGGGTGAGACGCTGAGCTTTGGGCCGAGCCGGCTGTTGTTGTCGCGTGAGGAGGGCGTCTTGCGCGTGGCGCTCACACCGAGCGGGCTCGAGGCGGGGGTGACACCGCTGGCGGTGAAGATGGATGTGCCGCTCACCAATGGGCCGGTCCACGTGATCGCCAAGGGCGGACCAGTGAGCCTGTCGACCTTGGGGGTGCGCTCCGGGCAGATGGGCCTGCGCGATGTGCGGCAAGCGACGCTGGCTGCGGATGGCAGCGCGGACTTCAGCGACGACTTCGAGAGCGTCGAGCTGGGGGGCAAGCTGAGCGTTGGCGGGTTGACGCTCGAGCGACGAGAGCTCTCTCCGGAGCCTGTGGGTCCGTGGAGCTTCGACGCCTCGCTCAAGGGCAGCGCGAGGCTCGACGGCAGCGCCGTGGATATCAGCTCGAGTGAGCTGCGTTGGGGCGAATTGCGCGCCGAGCTATCGGGGCACGTCGAGGAGAGCGCGGAACGCCGCCAGGTGCAGGGGCGCCTGCGCGTGCCGTTGGCGGGCTGTCAGAGCGTGCTCGATGCCATGCCCAACGGCCTGTTGCCACTAGTGCACGGCATGAAGCTGAGCGGCAGCTTTGGTATCGACCTTTCGGTGCGCTACGACACGAATGCGCCGAAAGACACGCGCGTAGCGCTCTCGGTGCAGAACGAGTGCCGCGTGCGTGAGGTGCCCCCGGAGCTGTCCGCGCATCGCTTCGAGCGGCCCTTCTTGCGCGAGGTGAAGGGGCCCGATGGCTCGCCGCTTTCAATCGAGAGCGGACCCGGTACGCCCAGCTGGGTCTCGATCGACGACATCTCCAGGCACATGGAGAGCGCGATCTTGATCTGTGAAGACGCGGGCTTCAATTCGCATGCCGGCTTCGACTTTCGCGCGCTCGAGAGCGCCATCAAAGACGACCTGAAGCAAGGTCGTTTTGCGCGTGGCGCCAGCACCGTGAGTATGCAGCTCGCCAAGAACCTGTATCTGGGCCGAGAAAAGACGCTCTCTCGCAAGGTGCAGGAGGCGTTTTTGACGATGCTGCTCGAGCAGCAGCTGGACAAGCGGCGCATCTTGGAGCTGTACCTGAACGTGGTCGAGCTCGGTCCGGGCCTTTACGGCGTGGGCGACGCCGCGCAGTACTACTTCGCGACGCCGGCGCGCTCGCTCACGCTCGGTCAGTCGCTGTACTTGGCGTCGCTCTTGCCGAATCCGACGTTCAGTCACTTCGGCGCCGACGGTAAGCTGAGCGCCGGTTGGCTCACGTATTTGCATCGGCTGATGGAGATTGCGCACAAGATCAAGCGCATCGACGACTCCGAGTTGCAGGCTGCGCTCGAAGAAGAGATAGCGTTCCGAGTGCCGGGCAAAGCAGTGCCTCCGCCGAGTGACGGCAACGAGCCGGCCCCGCCGCCGGAGCTCGACGATCACGGCGGACCCTAGCTCGAGCTCGGCGCCAGTCGCTTCTTGCGCAGCTCGCTGAAGAACTGCGAGAGTCGACGCGCGCCTTCGTCTGCCATGAAGCCGGCTTCGATTTCGAAGCGATGGTTGAGCCGCGTGTCGGTGCCAATCTGGTACAGCGACACCACGGCGCCAGCCTTCGGATCGGAGGCAGCGAAGACGAGCTTGGCGATGCGCGCGTTGACCATCGCACCGGCGCACATCGCGCACGGCTCGAGCGTGACGTAGACCGTCGCTCCCTCCAGGCGCCAGCCCGGCAGCCCGCGCGTGGCATCGCGGATGGCCAGGAGCTCGGCGTGCGCGGTCGGGTCGGCGTGCTCCTCGCGGCGATTGTGATTGCGCGCGAGCACCACGCCTGCAGCCGAAACCACGACGGCACCCACCGGTACGTCGCCGTGGGCTACGGCCAGGTCGGCTTCTTCCAGCGCCAGGCGCATGAAGTCTTCGGGGCTTTGGGGCTCGCTCATACTCGAGCCCGAGGCTCGCTCATTCGTCGTCGAAGAACAACGGATCGCGGCGGGACAGAAAACTGTGAATGGCTTCGAGCGCGCTCGACTCGAGGTTCTCGAACCTGACGCCCATGCCGGGTGGCGTATCGCTCTGCTCGTTGAAGACGCGGATCCAGCGCACCTCGCCGGAGGCGTGGAACTGCGCGCCATCCGGCAGGTTGATCGAGAGATCGATCTTGGAGCCGACGGGCTTCAGCTTGTGGGTGGCGATGAAGACGCCGCCGGCCGACAGGTTCTCCGCAAAACCGGCATAGAAGTTGTGATCGCTGCCGATCGTCACGTCGAGATCGACCGAGAAGCGCGAGTGCTCGCGACGATGACCGGACTCGGCCTCGGGAGCCACCGACAAGATGGTCGCTTCGCTGCGCAGGGACTCACCCTCCAGCGCCTCAGCTTCGTGTCGCGACCGGTTTCGCGCGGGAGAGTCCATCGCCATGTCGGCGAGAACGGCGCTTTCCGGGCCGGCTTTAGTGGCTCCGGAACCGGCCGCGCTGCCGGTATGGCGCTGGGCGCGTAACAGGCGGATTACAGCCAGGGATTGATGCTGGGCTCGCCACGGTGCAGGCGGAGATTTTGGCCGAGGCGGCGCACCACCAGCACGCAAGTGAGCGTCGTGGCGACGAACAGTGCCAGCGCAATCACTCCGCGGTACGCCGACAGCACCAAGCCCTCGGCGCCTATTGTCCACAGCTTGGTCAGCGCCGGCAGCCCGACCGCCACCGGCAGGACCACCCGGAGCAGCGCGACCCGGCATTGCTCCACGCTGACTCGCCCGAGCGCCCAGCGCAGCGTCGCCACCAGGAGCACGACGCCGAAGGTCTTGAAGATGAGCAGTACTGCGCCGGTCGCCATGCGCCCGGCGGAGCTCACGCGATCGAGCTCGGAGAGCCACGGCACGGCGAAGCCGCCCAGCAAGGTGATGGTGAGCAGGCCTGCCGACAGAACCAGGTGCGCCCACTCGACGGCTGCAAGCGACGGCCAGCGCGTAGGTGCGGGTCGCGGCAGGCTCGTGCTCGAGCTCGAAAGCAGCGTGCCTTCTGGCACCAGAGAGAGCACGCCGAGCAGCAGCGCCAGGAAGTGCAGCGGTGACGCGAACGCCAAGAAGCGCCACGGCATGCCGGCTTGCGCACCCGCAAAGTCGTCGGCCCGCAAGCTTCCGACGCTAAGCACGCCGACCAGCAGCGCCGACGCCAATGGCAGTTGATTGACGAGCACCCACAGCGCGCGTCGAGCACCGGCGGAGAGCGAGAGCTGCCCGCGCCGGCCCAACTGCGAAAGAAAACCTGCCACGAGCAGCGCGCTACCCGCCGCCAGCAGCAAAATGGGCAAATCGAGCTCGCGTGCCACCAGCGGCACGCCCAGTGCGCCGAGCGCCAAGAGAGAGCTCGCGAGCGCGACGCCGAAATAGGCGGGTGCGCTGGCCGGCAACGCGCCGGACATGCCGCGCGCCACGCTCAGCCATTGCTCGCGCGCGCTTTCGTTACGCCCTCGCGCTCGAGCCGAGACTGCCGAAGCTAGCCAAGTCGAGAAGCGTCCGAGCGGCGACAAGGTCAACAAGAGCGCGAGCAGCGCGCTGCCCACCAGGGCCAGGGCAGGCGTCAAATCGGACAAGGTGCCCGGCTTGAACTCGGCGACGTCGATGGCCATCACGGCTGCTTCCGCGACGCCTCCGCGATGCAGTGCGACGCGCGCCGTGCGCGCTCGCGGTGGCGGAACGAAGTCGGATACGTCGTTCAGGCGCACGCCCGAAAGCTCTTCGAGAACGTCGCCGGCAGCGAGGCCGACTTGCGAAGCGCGGCTCTCCGGCTCGACCTTTTGAATGCGCAGCGGAGCGCTGCCGTCGCTCGCCAATGACAGGCCCAAAAAAGCGGCGAAGCGCTCGCCTTCTTTCACGGCCAGGGCACGCTTTTCGTCCGATTCGTGACTTGGATCGATGTCGAGCACGATGCCTTGCAGCGTGCCTGCGACCGGCGGCGCGCCGCTCTTGCGCGGTGCAAACGCCGCCGTGAGATCGCCGCGGAACGTGGCATGGGCACCGTCGTCGTGTCCGCACAGTTGGCTCACGAGCGCTTCGGTGATCGTCGCCTCCAACAAGTGCGGCGTCGCCGTTTGCGCGGGGATCGACACTTCGAGGTCATGCGCGGCGGCACGCCCAGGCCGGAACACGTCGCCGCGGAACGTCAGGCGGGCGACTCGGCCTTCCGGGAACCCGGCACCGGTGATCTCGAGCTTGTCGCCGCGACCCACCTCGCGTGCGGACAGCTCCGTCAGCTGAAGCAACCCAGGGCCGGAGCTCGGTGCCGAGCACCCGAGCAGCAAAAGAGCCGCGATTGCGCAGCGCAACGCCTTCACCAGGCTCATATACAGGCGCCCGACCAATTGGGCGAAAATTTGGGTTGTCGTCGCGGGGCGTGCTTAAGGGGAAGGAGCCGCGAGGGACAAGCTCATGGACCAGCACGACCTCCTAGTCAGCATTCGCGAGACCCACACCGAGATCTCGTGGCTCCAGCCCTTCCGTGACATCGGCTTGATCCCGAACCCAGCGGCTTCGGAGATCGCGATCGCGAAGGCGGAGATCCGCATCCGGCGCGCCCTGCCTCCGTCGTATCGCGCGTTCCTGGCGCTGCACGACGGCTGGCCGCGCTTCTTCGACGGCGCGAGCTTGCTCGGTACCGCAAACATCGGGCACCGCAAATACGAGCACTTGGCGCGCGCTGCCTTCGAGGCGGCCGAAACGCCGCTGCCGGATCTCGGGCCCCCGTCTCGCCCGCGTGCGCGTCAGCTCATTCCGTTTGGTGCGGACCAAGAGGGCACGACGTTGTTTGCGTTCAACCCCGAGGTCGTCGGGCCCAAGGGTGAGTACGAGGTGATCGCTTGGATGAACGAGATCGGCGTGCGCCAACCGAGCTTCACCGCGTTCCTCGAGTTCATCCTCGACTTGGGTCGCCAGGATATCGCCAGCCTGACGCAGGCTCCGCTCGCCCGGACAGCCTGAACGGGGCGCTGCAGATTGGGACCCGCGGCCGGGCGGGGCGTTCCCCAGCCGAAATTGGCCGGCTGGCGTGTGACTTTTGACCGGCTTGACGCTGTGCGCCATACTTTAGGGCCGCACCGCCATGAGCAACGACGCCGACATCCCTGCCGCGGACCCGTCGGAAGAGTCTGCCGATAAGCGCGTCATCAAGCGCTACTCGAACCGCAAACTCTACGACACCCGTGGCTCCAGCTACGTCACCTTGTTGCAGATTGCCGAAATGATTCGGGACGGCGAGGACGTCCAAATCATCGACAACGCTACCAAGGAAGACAAAACGGACGTCACTCTCGCTCTCATCATCTCGGAAGAGCTCCGAAACAAACCGCGCGCGATTCCGATCCCGACCCTCAAGGCGCTCATCCGTCACCGCGGCGAAAAGATTCTCACCCAGTTGCGTGAAAGCCCGATGGGCAAGTTCATACCGCCCGGAAAAGAGGAGGGCGAGATCAGTGGGTCCAGCCCCCCAGCTCCGCGAGAGGACGAGGACATGTCACAAGGGAAAGAATCCAAGGGTCTGCGGGCGACCTTCGAACAGTGGCAATCGGCGATTGACGAACGGATTCGCACAGTTCTGCCGAACTTTGCCGCCTTCCGCGATCTTCAGAACGAGGTGAAACGGCTGGCGGACCGGTTGGACGAGCTCGAGAAACGCAATAAAGACGGCGGCTCGGGCGGCGCGGAATAAACCGGAAAAGCCCCAGGTTTCTCTGGAAGTAGCCTGATGAACCGCACCGGCCGACTTTCCAGCAAGTCCTTCGAGAGTGACGCCATGGCAGAGCTGCCGGCTCTGCTGGGGGTCGCTACTCGCCTCACCAAGAACCCCGCGGACGCCCAGGACCTCGTGCAGGACACGCTGCTCAAGGCCATGCGCGCGCGCGACCAGTTCGAGGCCGGGACCAACCTGCGCGCCTGGCTGATTCGCATCCTGATGAACACGTTCATCAACCGTTACCGTCGAGGTGGTCTCGAGCGCAGTGTGCTCGAGGGGCCGGATGCCGACCCACTGGCGGACGGCTGGATCAGCGCGCAGACGATGGAGTCGATGCGTGATCCGGAATCGCAGGCGTTGCGTCCGATGCTCGCTTCCGAGATCAAGCAAGCGCTCGACGAGCTGCCGGAAGATTACCGTCTGGCAGTGGTTCTCTCTGACGTGGAAGAGCTGTCGTACAAAGAGATCGCCGACATCATGGGCTGCCCGATCGGCACCGTGATGTCGCGGCTCCATCGTGGTCGTCGCCTACTCAAGGGGCGCCTTTACGAACACGCGCGCGCGATGGGCATCGTTGGTCCCGAAGCGGAGGTTGGCGGCAAGGGCGAGGCGGTCGTCGAGCTCGACCAATACCGTGAGCGGGCCAAAAAGGCGGTGCACTCATGAGCGCCTGTCGTCATTTCGTGCCGCTGCTCGAGCCGTTTCGCGATGGCGAGCTGAGCCCGGCGCAAGTCGTCGAGGTGGAAGCACATCTCGTCGAGTGCGAGCGCTGTGCGGAGCGCGTGCGCCTGGGTGAAGCCATGCGCACCAGCCTGAAAGAGATGGTGCGCGCCGATGCACCGGTCACTTCCGCGTTCGAAGAGCGGATTCGCCTGGCGCTGGCCGCAGAGCGTGCGCGCGAAGAGCGCATGGATCCGGCGAACGACGCACACGTGCGCATGCTGAGCTGGCGCAGCATCATGCCGATCGCTGCGGCTGCGGCGGTGGTGATGGTGTGGGCGGCCTCTGCCAACAACCGCGCGACGGACGTCGCGACCACGCCGTCGAGCGCGGCCGCCATGACGAGCCCGGCCAGCGTCGAGAAGCTGCTGGAGGAGTTGGTCGCCAATCACGAGCGCTCGGCGACGCCGCAATTCAACGATCAGGGGCTCTTGTCGCAGCTGGAGCCGGAGGTGGGCGTGCCGGTCAAGGCACCCAACTTCAAGCCGTTCGGCGCGCGCTGGGAAGGCGTGAGCGTTGTGCCGGTGAGCAATCAACGCGCGGCCTCGCTGCGTTATCGCCTCGCCGGGCACAAGCTCACCGTGTACATCTACGATGCCTCGCGCGTGCCGGTGCGCTCGACGCTGCAGCAGCGACTCGTGCGCGACGAGCCGGTTTACGTCGGCTCGCGGCATGGCGTGTCCATCGCCGCGACGGAGCGCAGCAACGGCGTCGGCTACGCCGTGGCGACGGATCTGAACAAAGACGAGAGCGCCGAGCTCGTCGCGTCGATTTACTGAGCAGCGGCGCGCGGAGCGGCCGCGTTGCCGACCTGCGCGGTGCCGCCTTTGCGTGGGTCCGACGCGGCCGAAAAGGCGCCGTTCTCACGCGCGACGAGCTGCACGGCGTTCTCGGAATCTTTCGCGAGCAACAGCTCCCCACGCGCCGTCAGGTCCGCGCCGTAGGGTTTGGCGAGGGCGGACTCGAGCCACAGCGTCTGCCCGGTGCGGGGCGCTGGGATCGTGAAGCGCGATGCGGCCAGCGCTGCCGCTGCCGACATTCCGTACGCCAGGCGGTTGAGCAGCACCTGGGTGGTGTTGGGCGCGATCGTGAGCGCGCCGGAGCCGCCGAGCGCGAGGACAGGCTCGCCGCCGTCGAGCACGAGCGTCGGCGCCATGCTCGAGACCGGGCGTGCACCTGGTCGCGCGCGGTTGGGGCTCTCTTTCATCCCGAAAGCAGCGACGCTTTCGGGTGTCGAAAAGTCGGTGAGCTGGTTGTTGAGGAAGATTCCGCTTTGCTCGGCGTAGAGCTTGGCGCCGAAAGCGTCGTTCAGTGTGGTGGTCAGCGAGACCCAATTGCCGGCGTCGTCCGCCACGACCAGGTGGTGGGTGCCCGCGTCCTCCAGGCCAAAACGAGGTGGAGTGTGCGTGCGCTCTTCAGCAATGAGCGCTTTGCGCTTTGCCATGCGAGCTGGCGCCAGCAGGCTCGCCACGTTGACGTTGACGAAGCCGGGATCACCCACGTAGCGGGCGCGATCGGCGACGGCGCCGCGCATGGCTTCTGCCAGCAAGTGGATGCGCTTGGCGGGGGCGTCGTTCAGCGTCGTGAGCTCGTCTTTCTGAAAGAGCGACAGCACCTCGACCAAGAGCAACCCGCCTGCAGAGGGCGGCGGCATCGTGAGCACTTGTTTGCCTGCCCAGCTGACGCGCAATGGCTCGCGCGCCAGCGGTTTGTAAGCAGCGAGATCAGCGAGCGCGAGCGCGCCGCCAGCTGTCTTGACGGTGCTCACCACGTCGGCCGCAACAGGGCCTTCGTAAAATCCACGCCGGCCCTCCGAGGCGATGCGCCCGAGCGTCTTTGCTAGCTTGCGCGCGTAGAGGCGCTGCCCGACTTTGGCAGGAGAGCCACCAGGCAGGTACACGCTGCGAAAGCCGGGCGAGGCTTTGGGAAGCAGCTCAGGGTGCTGGGCGACTTGCTCGGCGACTTGTTGCGAGTTGTGCGGCTCCGCCAGGAAACCTTGCTCTGCCAGGCGCGCGGCGCGCGACACTACGTTTTTCCACGTGAGCTTGCCGTAGCGGCTGTGGAGCTCGAACAAGCCGGCCACCTCACCGGGAACGCCCACGGTATGGCCTCGCTTTTCGGCCGGAATGGGGCGTGCGTCGAGCACGCTGGTGTCGACGGCGGCCGGCGCTGTTTCACGAAAGTCGAGCACGAGAGGCTGGTGGTCGCGTGCGCTGTACACGAGCGCGAAGCCGCCGCCACCGATGCCGCTGGAAACCGGATTCGTGAAACCGGCCACCAAGGCGGCGCACACCGCAGCGTCGATGGCGTTGCCGCCGTCGGCGAGCACCTTGCTGGCTTGCACGGTGGCGCCCGGGCTTTCGGTAGCGATACCGAAGCCGTGGGTGGGTGGTGCTGCGGAGACGCGCGGCACGCCCGCCAGGAGTCCTGAGCCGACGCCCAGACCCAAGAGAGCGATCGGCAGCCAGCGAGCCTTCATGGGCGAATCCTAACGCGGAGTTGCCACGCCGGGAGTGGGGCCGTATGTACCGGGCATGCGTTTCTTGTTCGTGATGGATCCGGCCGAGACGATGACGCCGGACAAGGACACGACGTTTGCGTTCTTGCGCGGCGCCCTGGCGCTCGGCCACCAGTCGTACCACTGCTTGCCACAGCAGGTTTCGCTACGCGGCGGCGATGGTTTGGCTACGGCGCGGCCCATCGCAGTGAGCGACGCGGCGCCGCACGTCACGCTAGGTGCTTCCGAGCGGCTGGCGCTCACGGAGCTCGACGCGATTTTCATCCGCAAAGATCCGCCCTTCGACAGCGCTTACTTGTACCTCACGCAACAGCTCGATCGCGTGAAAGATCGCGTGCTGGTCGTCAACGACCCGCGCGGTATTCGGGACGCGAACGAAAAGCTCTTTGCCTTCAATTTTCAAGATTTCACGCCACGCTCGCTGGTGAGTGCCAGCCCCAAAGAAATCCTGGACTTCGTGAGCGAGGTGGGCGGCAACGCCGTGCTCAAGCCGCTCGACGGCGCTGGCGGCAGCGGCGTCGTCACCCTCAGCACCGGCGATCGCAACGCGCGCTCCTTGGTGGATATCTGGACGCACGAGGGCAAGCGCCTCGCGATCGTGCAGGAGTACCAGCCGGCCGTGCGCGTGGGAGACAAGCGTGTGCTGCTGCTCGAGGGGCGCGCGCTCGGCGCCATCTTGCGCGTGCCGCGTGAAGATGACGTACGCGCCAACATCCACGCCGGCGGTAGCGTGAAGCCCACCGAGCTCACGCCGGCCGAGCAAGCCGTGGTCGTCGCTGTCGGCCCCAAGCTCGTCGAGCACGGCCTGTTCTTCGTCGGGCTCGATTTGATCGGCGAAAAGCTGATCGAAGTGAACGTCACCAGTCCGACCGGCATTCAAGAGCTGGCGCGCTTCATGGGCCGTCCGGTCGAGCAAGACGTGATTCGCTGGGTGGAAGCCAAGGTGCAGGCGCGCCGCTGAGAACGCCAAAAACTTGGCCCACCCAGAGGGGCGGCGCAGGGTGGGCGCATGCCCCGGCGTTGCGAAGTCTGTGAAAGTCTCTCGCCCGATGCGTTGCCGGTAAAACGACTGCAGCGCTTCTTGATCGAAGGTCGCGTGCTGGCGCTCTGCCCGGAGCACGCCCACGCCTTTCGGGAGCAGCGCCCGGAGACACTCGAGGGCGTGAGCCAGTTGTTCCGCGAAGACACCGGTAAGCGCTCGCTGGTCTCGCGCCGTGCGCCGCTCGACCGGCGCCAGTTTCCGATGCGCCCCGAAGGTCGGCGCCGCAGCAGCGGCCGCCGCGCCGCCGACAACGGCTGAGCTCTGGGCTAGCCTTCGAGCCGAGCCGCTGATGACCTCGACTCCAGCGCCTACGAGCGTTCAGCGCCTGACGTGGCTACTGCTCGTTGCCGCCGTCGCTGCTGCGGCGTGGCTCCTCGTTCATGCTGCGCGGGTTCGACCGGGGTACCATGAGGTGGACCTGCTGGCGGCGGTACCGGCGGGGCCGGACCTGCTCTTCACGGCGGACGTGGCGGCTTTGGGACGCGATGCGGCCGAGGAGCTGCTTCAGGCGGGCGGCGGCGCACTGCTGGGCTTGCGTGAGCTGTGCGGCTTCGAGCCGCTACTCGGGCTGCGGCGCGTGGTGCTGGCCATGCCGCGGGGTGTAGCGGGAGAAGCTTCCGACTTTGCTCTCATCGCCGAGACGTCCCTCGATGCCGAGTCGGTTCTGCGTTGCGCGGAGGCGGTCGTGCGGAAGCGCGGCGGGACGCCGGTGCGCTCGAGCCTCGGCGCGTTCACGTCGGTGCGAGACCAGAACAAGCCGCTCGGTGAGATCGCGATGCGCCCCGACGGGCTGTTCGTGCTCAGTGGCGGCAAGTACTTTCGGGAAGTCATCGACAGCGCCAGCGGCGTTCGTCATGAGGACGAGAGCGAGCGTCTGCGTTCGCGCGTGCACCTGGCGGTTCGGAACCAACTAGGGCCGAGCCAGCTCGCGATCACTCTGCTGGTGGGGCCGCGCCTGCCTCTGCCCGGCGTGCAAGCGCTCGGGTTGGCTCTCAACGTACGGCGCGAGGTGCTCTTGCGTGGCTATGTCGTGTGCCCTTCCGCGTCCGGCTGTTCCGAGGCGGCGAACCTGATCGGCAACCTACGTGACGATGCCGTACGCGATTCCGGCATCGCGGGGCTCGCCAACGTGACAGTGACGCAGCACGAGCAACGACTGGACATCAAGGGGCAGCTTGGGCGCGCCGAGTTGGCACCGCTACTCAAGCAGCTACTTGTGCCGTAGCCGCGATGCGCCTGATCGAGCGCGGCAGCATGCTGAGCGCGCGGGTAGGCGCACGGCGTGTTCGGCGTCTGGGACGCGCCGTCGTCAGCTCTTGTTCTTACCTTCGCCGAGCAGCGCCGGCAAAACGTCCGGCGCTGCGCCCAGGCGCTGCACGCTCTCCAGGTGGTGCACCAAGAACGCGCGGTTGTCGGTGACGGAGAGGTTTTGCATCTCGAGCGCGCCGATGCGATCGGACGGCGTGAAGGCGGCGTCTTCTACGCGCTCCATCGAGAGCTTCTCGGGGCCGTAGGCCATGAATTCGGCCTTGGTCGAGATGATGCTGTAGTCGTCGCCGCGGCGCAGCTCGAGCTTCACGCTCCCGCTGACGCTCGGGGCGATCCAGCGCGTGAGCCCGTCTTTCAGCAGCATCGCCTCGGGGTCGAACCACTTGCCCTCGTACAAGATGCGGCCCAAGCGGCGCCCGAGCGTGAAGTACAGGTCGAGCGTGTTCTCGTTGTGAATCGCCGAGAGCAGGCGCTCGTAGACGATGTTCAGCAGAGCCATACCGGGCGCTTCGTAGATGCCGCGGCTCTTGGCGTCGATCACGCGGTTCTCGATCTGGTCGCTCATGCCCAGGCCGTGCCGGCCGCCAATTCGGTTCAGCTCCGTGAACAGCTCGAACAGAGAGCCGAATTTCTTGCCGGAAATCGCCACCGGTACGCCACGCTCGAAGGTGAGCTCGACTTCTTCCGGCTCGACCTTCGAGTCGCGCTTCCAGTGCGCGACGCCCATGATCGGGTCGACGATGTGCAGGCCCTTGTCCAGCTGCTCGAGGTCCTTGGCCTCGTGCGTGGCACCGAGCACGTTGCTGTCCGTGCTGTAGGCCTTTTCGGTGCTCATCGTGTACGGCAGGCCCACCTTGACGAGGTACTCGCTCATCTCTTTGCGGCCGCCGAAGGCGTCTACGAATTTCTGATCGAGCCAGGGCTTGTAAATCTTGAGGTTCGGGTTCGTCAGGATGCCGTAGCGATAGAAGCGCTGGATGTCGTTACCCTTGTGGGTGCTGCCGTCGCCGAACACGTGCACGTCGTCCTCGCGCATGGCGCGGATGATCGCCGTGGTGGTCACCGCGCGGCCAAGCGGTGTGGTGTTGAAGTACTTCTTGCCGCCGCTCGAGAGGTGGAAGGCGCCGCATTGAATCGCGGTCAAACCTTCTTGCACCATGGCCGCGCGACAATCGATGAGCCGTGCCTCGACCGCGCCGTGCTCGAGCGCGACGCCGGGAATCGTCGTGCAATCCTTCTCGTCCGGTTGGGCCAGGTCCGCCGTGTAAGCGTAGACCTTCATGCCGCTGCGGCTCAGCCAGGCCACCGCACAGCGCGTGTCCAAACCGCCCGAAAATGCGATACCCAACTTGGTGCCTTCCGGCGGCAACGTCTTGTAGATCCGGCTCATGGCGGGCGCTTTAGCACTAGCTACCGGGCTCGTCAGCAGCCCGCCGCGGGCCGTCACGGAAACGCCTCCTTTAAGGCTAACTCGCAGCAATCCCGGGGCCCCGGCCGTGCCAGCGCAGCCGCGGCGCCCGAAGAAACTAAGGCGGGGCCACACCGACGGTGATCACGTCGTCGCTCGGGCGTAGCAGGGGCTTGTCTTCTTCGCCCTCTTTGCGCACGCGGTTGCCCTGCTTGTCGACGACCTCGACCTCGACCTCGATGGCGATATTGCCGGGCTCGTAGATGCGAAAGCCGACGTCCAGCCCGGTGAGGCCGGCGATGAGCTGTGGAATCCAGGGTTTTACGAGCAGATCGTTGTAAGAACGGTTTTGCCACTGGAAGGCGTGATTCGTGTAAATCACGGTCGGATCTTCCATGTCTTCGGGATCGCCCATGGCGGGTGGCGGCGTCTTGATGAGCTGCATCACCGTGGAGAAGTCGACAGCGACCTCGAGCAAGTCCGAGTAGGCGTAGGTGCCGTGCACGCGCGAGCCGTCGCCGCTCGACGAGGGGCCGACGATGTAGCGTTTGTCGATGCCGGAGAAGTTCGGCATGAATTCTTGGTTCTCCGCGTCGGTCAGCTGAAGGCCCGGGTAGTAGCGCCCGAACTCGTTCCACGGATCGACGAGCAGCTCGACCACGTGCTCTTTGTCGTCCAAGTTGCTGATGGTCCACGTCACCTGCACGTCGATGTCGTCCGACTTGACCCACGGCACGCGACCGTAGGGCGCGGTGTCGATGCCCTTGGCAGCGTGCTGCAGGTCGGCGCGCGCCTGCTCGCCCGGCTGCAAGATGGGAAACTGAACCCCCTTTTTGACTTCGTAGATCTGAGTCTCGTCGTCGTCGTAGATAGGGGGCACGTCCGACGTGCAGCCGCCGTCATTCGAGCGCGTGCAGCTGATGCCGACTTGCACGAGCGGCAAGCTCTCTTGGTGATCGTCGGCGCTGCAGCCAGCTGAGAAGAGAGCCAGCCCCGCCAAGCTGAGCGTGGGGGCAAGCGGCCCCACCAGGGGGCGCCTCACCCCTGCCAGGGCATCAAGAAACCGCCGGATTTTCCGCATCTTATCTCTCCGGGAAGCGTTTCGGATCGTAGCGATGCCAGCGCCGTGCCATGCGGACTGCCTCACTTCTTCGAGGCGCGGAAGGCGAACGGGAAAGCGGCGTTCGTTGGTTTGTCGGCTGCAGGAAAATGCAGGCGCTGGAAGGTGCGCAGCATGCAGCCCTCGACGCGTGGGTTCTTGAGCGACGAGCCGGAAACGCTGGCCGCCGATACGTCGCCACCCGGCGAGATGCTGAAGGCGATGCCAACGTTGCCCTTCAACGTGGGGTCGTGAGCTGAGGCCATTTCGAAGCAGGCCTGGAAGGCGCCCATGCGCGACATCACCACGCGCTGGATCTGCGCGGGCGTGAGGCCCTGACCAGCCGCAGCCTTCTGCGCGCCCGCGACTTTGCGCTCGCCGTCGCCACCGTTGCCGGTGCCTTCACCACCGCCAAGGCCGCCTTTGCCGTTGCCCCCGAGGCCGCGACCGCCCGGACCGCCAGAGCCGCTACCGAAGCCGCCGCCGCGACCCGGACCCCAACCCGTGTCGAGCGTGCCGGAGCCGAAAGGCACGCCGCCCTCTTCGGTGCCGCCGCCAGCCGGGCCGCTGCCGTGCAGGCCCGTGCCGGAGCCCGCACCGAGCACGATGTCGTCGCTGCGCAAACCGCCCAGCGCGTCCGCCACGCTGCTGATGGTGCCGAGCGTCTTCTTCACCTCGTCGCCGACGTCGCTGTTGAGGGCTTCGACCATGCCGCCGAGACCGGATTTGATCTCGCCGGTCATGTGCGTTTCTTTAGCTTCGCCGTTCTTGCCCAGCTTGCCTTCGTCGCCTTTGACCTTCTTGCCGCCGCCTTGAGGCTTGGGATCTTTCGCGCCCGGATCTTTCACGCCTTGGCCCTTGTCGTCTTCGGCCTTGCCGGTTTGCGGCGGCGGGATTTCGTCCTCGGGCTTGAGGTTGAACTGCAGCATGAGCTCGGCCTGATTGGTGAGCTCGAGCGGCTTGGGGATCTCGCTCGGTGTTTGCGTGGCCCACAGCAGCGCGAGACCGCCCAGCACCGCCACGCCCGCGAACAGGAACGAGAAGAGGAAGCCCCAATCCAGCCGACGGCGCTTGCCCATCGCGGGCACGACGTCGGCGAATTGGAAGAAGATGCCGAAGTTGCCGTACTGGATCAGCCCGTAGTCGCCGGCCACGATCGGGATCGGCGCGCCGACGCGGCCGAGGTCGGCTGGATCTTCTTTGCGGCCGCGCAGGTGCACCTCGCCGCCGGTGGCGCCCCGCGCGTCGAGCTCCCAGCCGTTGCCGACGGCGCGGATCGGGTGCTCGGAAACAGAGGCGCTGTCGGGCTTGGCGATCACCGCGCCCTCGCCATCTCCGATGGTGAGCGAGAGCCCGGGCGTGAGGTTGTTGGCGGTGAGCACCGTGGTGCCCCACACGGCTGCGGTCCTGAGGCTGACGACCGGAATCTGCTGCTTGCTCATCGGAAGGCGGCGCTGCGTCGCGAGTCGGACAGCTCTCCCAAGAACGAACGGTGGCCGAGCGCACCGGCATCGAACTCGGCGCGCACGCGACGCAGGAAGTAGATGACCTGCGGAGACTTGAGGCGGCCCTCGACCTCGACGGTCTCGAACTTGTAGGTCTTCACGCCTTCTTTGTCCTCTTTGACTTTGACGTTGCTCGTGTCTTGGGACTTGGGAGACGCGGTGCCGGCCGACTTGACGCCCTCTTCTTTGGTGGCGGCCTTGGCGTCGTCGGCGGAGCTCGACTTTTCTTCGGGCTGTTCTTTCTCCTTCTCGGAGTCCTTCTCCTTCTCTTCTTCCTTTTTCTTGTCCGCTTCCTTGCCCTTCTTGGCGGGCTTGGCGGCAGCGGGCTTCCACTTCGCTTTGGGTGCGGCGTGAGTGGGACCGGCCGCCAACAGCAGCGCGGCCACCACGAGAGAGAAGGTCGAACGCCCTAACATTCGAGCCACTCAGCATAGACAGAAGGAGCGGGGTCGGCCAACGCCATTGCGCGTTTGTCACCGGGGGCTCTCGCCAGCTGGGATCAGACGACCGGCCCGCGCGCCGCACCCACACGGTGCGATGCCATCACTTTTCACGCAACGGAGTGATGCCGCGACCGATGAGAGGGCACGCGCCGTGCTCGCTAGGGAGCCGTCGCAACAAGGACCAACGGTAATGTCGGCAGTATCGAGCGGTGGGAACTACATCAGCGACAGTCAGATTTTGAGCTGGCTCGCGGAACAACAAGACCGCATCTACGGCGAGCTCGGCGAGAACATGGACGGAGCCGACGATCGAAGTGACTTCGTCGAACGCTTGAGCAAGATCAAGAGTGACCTGCACGGGGCGAAGTCGCCCGACGCGCTCAAAGGCGTCGATGCCGAGCTGCAGAAGTTCGTCGAAGACTATGGCTCCGATCCGCGATTCACGTCGCTCATGGATGGCTTGGATGGCATTGCCAGCAAGGTGCATCAGGACGCGCAGGTGCACCCTGACCGACCAAACGACCTCACGCCTGCCAACCAATTCTACAAGAACAACCCTTCCGCCAAGGCACCGGTGAACTTCCGAGACCCGGGTTTTGTCGATCCCACCAAACCCCGCGACCACGACAAGCCGCCCGCGGAGCCAGCATTCGCCGGTTATTCGGACGACGATCTGAGGGTTTGGGACGACTTGATCGGCAGTAAGGTCGATCACGCCAACAAGAACGACCAGCTCACGATGATCCACATCCAAGAGCTGCGCTCGACACTAGATCAGGGTAGCCAGCTCGCGTCGTCGTTCATCTCGAGCGGCGACAAGACGAGCAGCTCCATCATCAACAACATTGCGTGATGAAGCCATGTACACCAGCATCAACGCATGTGCATCGAGCGGCAGCGTCGCGAGCTGCGGAGCATCGGTTTACGCCACCAGCTTGAGCCCCGAAGAACGGCTGCTCGCGCTCACCGTCTACCAGCAGGCTGCCCAGATCAATGACTCTCGCGCCAGCATCGAGCTGAGCTCAGAGCAACTTCAGAAGCTGCGCGAGCAAGTGAAGGAGTCGCTGGACAAGGCGCGGGAGTCGAAGAAAGACGCCGGGTTTTGGGGTGACCTTTCCGAGTTCTTGGGCAGCGATCTGGGGACCGTCCTGATCGCAGCCGCAGCGATCGCGGCTGCGGTGGTGACGGGTGGCGCTGCGGTGGCGGTGCTTGCCGTCATCGCCTGCGCCGCGAGCCTCGCGGCATCGCACGCCAAGGAGCTCGGCATTCCCGAGAGTGTCGCAGTCGGCATTGCGGTCGTCGCCACCGTGGCGTCCCTGTGCTGCGGCAACGCGGGCGGTTTGGTCGGTCTTGCCAAGGCGCTCCAAGTTGCCGGCGCCGCGTGTAAAGTCGGTGGCGCTGCGTGCGGTGCTGCCTCGGCCAAGTACGAGCACGATGCGGCCAATCAGTCCGCGGATGCTCGCGCAGCACAGGGCGAGCAAACGTTGACGAACGCCGATATGGACGACGCATTCGCCAACCTGTCGACGGCCGTCGACCGAAAGAATCAATCGGCCGCGCAAGCGAGCGCGATTCAACGGCAAACGGCGGCCTCCAATCAAGCCATCTTGGACAATTGGGGGGCAAGCGCATGACTCTCTGCAGCATTGCGCCGAGCGAGCATTCCTTTGCGGCATTCGGCTCGGGCGAAGACCAGTGCGTGTTCACGAGCGACAGCGAACGACTGGCAATTCTAGTGCTCGATAGGCAGGAGCAGCAGAAAGACCAGCAACGCCAGGAGCTCACGAGTGCGCGCGCCGACTACCGCGATGCGCTCGACGGCGAAGTGCAAGCGCTTCGCGATGCCGCCGACGCGACGTTCCGTGGCGCGCTCGTGCAGAGCGCGATCGCGGCTGCAGCAGGAGCCGCCAGCGTCGTCAGTGCTTGCAGCGGCGGTGAGACGGCGCAGTGGTCGGGAGCGACGTCGAAGGCGCTGGGCGGTCTCGCAGAGCCGATCGGCAAGCTCGCTGGCTTTTCGTATGCCAGCGCGGATGCGAAGGCCCAGCAAGGCTTGCAAGAGACTGCCAAGTGGCACCTCGAAGACGCGCGCGACTCGCTCAAGGATTCGAACGCTGCGCAAGACAAGACGCTCGATTGGCTCGGCTCGATGAACGAGCGCGACGCTGCGACCACGACTGCGATCCTCTCCAACAAGGTTTGACTCCGGTCCGGGGGGGGCACCGCCGGGGGGACCAAGGCGGCGGGACCGAATCGGGGGTGGCTGGGGGGGAGGTAACGTGAGGGTCGGCAGGCGTTCCGCCGTGGCGGAGCGGGGTGTCTGCCGGCCCTGGCGGCCTCTACCGGGCCGAGAAAAGTCTCGAAAGTGCGAACAGAACGCAGGTTGCACGGTGGCCAACCAAATGTTCAGTGCCGAGGCAAGGATTTTCTGCTTCTCGTCCTTGCGAGAGCCGGGGGCATGGACTAGGTTCCGCCGCCCACACCCCCATGGCCTACGCAGTTATCCGCACCGGCGGAAAGCAGTACCGAGTTGCCGAAGGCGACACCGTTCAGGTGGAGCTCCTCGCTGGCAACCCCGGCGACAAAGTGAAGTTCGACGACGTGCTGATGATCGGCGGAGACTCGCCGAAGTTCGGGACGCCGAAGGTTGCGGGCGCTGCGGTCGAGGGCGAAATCGTGCAGCAGGGCCGCGGCCCCAAGCTCGTCGTCTTCAAGTTCCGCAAGCGCAAGCGTTCGCGCCGCAAGAACGGCCACCGCCAGAGCTTCACGGCAGTGAAGATCACGGGAGTTAAGGGATAAGACCATGGCTCACAAAAAAGGCGGCGGCTCAACGCGCAATGGTCGTGGCTCCAACGCTCAGTACCGCGGCGTCAAGGTGTACGGCGGTGAGACCGTCCGCGCCGGTGGCATCCTGGTGCGCCAGGTCGGCCAGACCTTGAGCCCCGGTCGCAACGTTGGCCTCGGCAAGGACTTCACGCTGTTCGCGCTGATCGACGGCGTCGTGGCCTACGAGCACGAAAGCAAGACGAAGAAGCGCGTGTCGGTTTACCCGGTCGCGCCCGCGGCCCCGGCGAGCTGACGCAGCTCCTCAGTGACGAAGCTCTTCGTTACTGACATCGACGGTACGCTGGTCGGGGCGGGCGGTGAGGTGCACCCTCGCGACGCCAAGGCCATCAAAGAGCTGATGCGCAAAGAGGTGCCGATCGCGCTGTGCACCGGGCGCATGTTCTCGGGCACGCGTGAGCTGGCGGCCGTGCTCAAGCTGCTCGGTCCCGTGGCGTGCATCGACGGCAGCCACATCTTCGACCTGCATTCGCGCGGCGAGCTGAGCTGTACGGCCATTTCGCAGCAAGCGGGCGTGTACGTACGCGAGGCGCTGGCGATGTTCGGGCCGGCAGCGTTCATGTTTTCGGGCGACCGCGTCATCCACGACGGCCGGGGCGAGCGCTACCTCGACTACCTGAGCACCTGGTCGGACGTGCGGCAGCGCGTGCGAGACGTGGTGCACCCCGAGGTTTGGGAGAACGAGTCGCGCGTGGCCGCGCTGGTCTTGATGGGCGACGAAGAGAGCATTCTCGGCGTGGATCGCGCGCTGCACGGCGTGCCGGGCCTGCAAGACATCGTGTTCGAGGTGCGCCGTGAAGACCTGCGCGGCTCTTGGGGTATGGTAGTGCGAGCCGACGGCGTCGACAAAGGCACCGCCGTCGAGTGGTTGGCCCAGCACTACGGCGTCGATTTAGAAAACGTGGTCGCGGTGGGCGATTGGCTCAACGACGTGCCCATGCTGCAGGTGGCCGGGCAGAGCTTTGCGATGGCGCAAGCCCCGGCCGAGGTGAGAGCGGCCGCGAAACACCAGCTCGTGGCCGACATTTGGACGGGTGGCGGCGTCGCCGAAGCCGCAGAGCGCGCCGGCTTGATATAGTTCGGGCACATGCAAGCGCCGCGCGTCGCCGTTCTGCCGCCCGAGCTGGCGAGCCAGATCGCGGCGGGCGAGGTGGTGGAGCGACCCTCGAGCGCCGTCAAGGAGCTGGTCGAGAACGCGCTCGACGCCGGGGCTTCGCGTATCGACGTCGAGATCGCGGGCGGCGGGATCACGCTCTTGAGCGTGTCCGACGATGGACACGGCATGAGCGAGGTCGACGCGCGCCTGTGCGTGGAGCGACACGCCACCAGCAAGCTGCGCACGTTCGCGGACTTGAGCCAGGTGGCCACGTTTGGCTTCCGAGGCGAGGCACTACCGACGATCGCCTCGGTCAGTCGCTTTACGCTGCGCTCGCGCCCACGCGATGGCGACGTGGGCACGTTGGTGCAAATCGAGGGCGGCAAGCTCGGCTTGACGGAGCCGGTGGGCATGCCGAGCGGCACGCAGGTCGAGGTGCGCGACTTGTTCTACAACGTGCCGGCGCGCCGCAAGTTCTTGCGCTCCACCGGTACCGAGTCGGGTCACGTGACCGAGGCGCTCGAGCAGGCGGCGTTGTCGCGGCCCGACATCACTTTCACGCTGACTCGCGATGGCCGTAAGGTGCGTGAGTTCTTGCGCGCCGCCGAGCGCGCTGAGCGCGTGCGGCAGGTGTGCGAGCTCGATGAGCTGGCGCCTTGCCGGGGCGAGCGCGGCCCGTTGCGAGTGGAAGCGTATTTGTCGCGGCCCGAGCAGGCGCGGGCCGGTGCCGGTGGGCTTTCGATCTTGGTGAATGGCCGCCCGGTGCGTGATCGGGCCATCCTGGTAACGATCGCGCAGGCCTACGGCAGTGTGCTCGAGCGCGGTCGCTACCCGCGTGGCGTCGTTTACCTGGACCTGGCGCCGGAGCTGGTGGACGTGAACGTGCACCCGCAAAAGACCGAGGTGCGTTTTGCGGATCCGCGCGCCGCGAGCGATGCCGTGTATCAAATCTTGTCGAAGGCGCTGGTGAGCGCGTTTTCGCTGCCGCCGGTGTCGCGCGCCGCCTGGGGCCGCGCGCCGGCACCACCGCGCGCGGTCGAATCGCCGTCGAGCGCGCCGCGCGAAGAGGCGCCGCGCCCGCCGCCGAAATTCGAGCGTGATTTGCCGCTCGACGCTTTGATGGCCGCGGCTGCCGCTCACCGAGCACCCGTGCCGCAAGTAGCCGGCGAGGGGACGGCGGAGCTGGGCGCCAGTCTGCACGCGGACCCGCCGCTCGTCGCCGTGCGAGATCACGCAGCGGCGCCGATTCGGCCGCGCCCCGAGGTGCCGTGGGCGAGCTTGCGCTTCATCGCGCAGCTGCGCATGACTTACCTGATCTGTGAGGGTGAAGACGGCATTTACCTGCTCGACCAGCATGCCGCTGCCGAGCGCGTGACCTTCACGCGCTTGCGCCGAGAGTACCAGGCGCGCTCCGTGCCGTCGCAGGCGCTGCTGTTTCCGTTGGTGATCGACGTTACGCCGGCGGAAATCGAGCTGGTCGAAGAGCGACAGCGCGAGATCGCGGAGGTGGGGCTCGATGTGCGCGCGCGCGGCGCGACCTCGCTCAGCGTGCATGCGGTGCCCCGGCTGCTGTCGCGCGCCAGCCCCGAGCGCTTGCTGCGGGACCTGCTGACCGAGGTTTCACGCAGCGGCGGGCGCGGTTTTTCGGATGCCGTCGACCTGGCCATCGCGACCATGGCGTGCCACGGCTCGATTCGCGCGGGTGACGCGCTGTCGCCCAACGAAGCCAAGGCGCTGCTGGTGGCGCTCGATGACGCCGATTTTGCCGGTCATTGCCCGCACGGGCGTCCGGTAGTCACGTTTCTGAGTTACGCCGAGCTCGAGCGCAAGGTGGGACGGCGTTGAGCCGCGACGAAACGCTGCTGTGCATCGTCGGTCCTACCGCGTCGGGCAAGAGCTCGCTGGCGCTGAGGCTGGCCAGCGACCTGGGCGGCGAAATCATCAGCGCCGACAGCATGCAGATCTACCGCGGTTTCGACATCGGCACCGGTAAACCGAGCGCGGCCGAGCAGGCGCAAGTGCCGCACCACTTCGTGGACGTGGCGGAGCCGCTGGAGGCGTGGGACGCCGCGCAGTGGGCGTCGCAAGCCAGCGCACGCATCGCCGAGATCCGCGGCCGCGGCCGGTTACCGATCGTGTGTGGCGGCACGTTTTTGTGGGTGCGCGCGCTGATTTACGGTCTGGCCGACGCGCCGCGCGGCGACGAGTCGCTGCGCAAACGGCATCGTGAGCTGGCTGAAACCGAAGGGCGCGCGGCGCTTCATCAAAAGCTGGCGCAGGTAGATCCGCCGAGCGCCGCGCGACTGGCGCCGAACGACTTCGTCCGCGTCAGTCGCGCTCTCGAAGTGTTCGAGCTCAGCGGCAAACCGATGAGTCAGGTGCAGGCCGAGCACGGCTTTCGCCAGCCGCGCTTTGCCGCACGCCTCGTGGGCGTGAAGCGCGAGCGTGACGAGCATGACGCGCTGATCGAAAAGCGGGTGCGCGCCATGCTGCAAAGCGGCTTGGTGTCCGAGGTGCAGGCCCTGATTGCGCGCGGCTTTGCCGAAACGCGCGTGATGCAGTCGGTGGGCTACCGGCAGGTCTTCGAGGCGCTGGCGGCGGGAACTGCCGGCGACGAAACGGCGCTCGCGGAGGCGATCGTGCGCGCGACCCGCGTATTCGCGCGACGACAGCGCACGTGGCTGCGCGATCAGCCGGTGGAGTGGCTGCCAGCCGACGCCACGAAGCTGCCGTGATACTCGGGATCTTCGAGGCTCTCTGCCAGCGCGCTGCGCGTCAGCGGCTGCACGCAGTCGAGCATCACCGCCACCTCGTCCGTGTGCTTGGCGCCGACGCTCGCCTCGTACGCACCCGGGTGCGGACCGTGGGGAATGCCGCGTGGGTGATGCGAGATGCTGCCCGGCCCGACGCCGCGGCGTGACGTGAAGCTCCCGCGCGAATAGAACAAGACCTCGTCCACGTCGACCGAGGAGTGGGGGTAAGGGCACGGCACCGCTTGCTCGTGAAAATCGAGCGGCCGTGGCACGAAGCTGCAGATGAGCACGCCCTGCGACTCGAAAGTGGCGTGAGCCGGCGGCGGCAGATGCACCTTGCCGACCTTGGGCTTGAAAGCGTCGATCGAAAGCGCGAACGGATAGAGGCTGCCGTCCCAGCCCACGACGTCCAAGGGTGACGAAGGGAGTTGGTATTTTTGCAGGGTGCCCCCGGTTTTGAGCCAAAAATCGCGCAATCCCTCGTCGCGCGGCGGGCCCAGAGCGGCGCCGCGAAAGTCGCGGTGCGAATAGGGCGCGTCCAGGCGCAGTTGACCGACGCTGTTGCGATAGCTGTGCGGCAAGCCCAGCGGGTGCCTCAGCTCCATCACGAGCCAGTGCTGCGCGCCGGTACCTTCGAGCACGAAGCGGTGCAGCAGCGCGCGCGGTACGTAAACGTAGTCGCCCGCGCGGTAGCTCACGTCGCCGAGCAGTGTGCGCAGCGTGCCGGTGCCGCTGTGGATGAAGTACAGCTCGTCTCCATCCGCGTTGGCGAAGTAGGCGGCGTCGCTGCGCGTCGGCATGGCCAGGCTGATGGCGACATCGGCATTCTCGAGCAAGCGCCCGCGGTGGCGCGGTAGCGGCTCGAGCTCCAGCGCGCTCGCAGGGCTCGGGTAGTGCCGGCGCAAGAGGCGTTCGGGCTCGTTGCGAGCGGCGGCGAGAGCGATCGGCGCGTCGGCGGCAGGCGTCGCTTCGTGCGGTCGTCTGTCGTGGTAGGCGATCGTGTACGGGCCGTCGAAACCCTGACGGGTGATGCAATGCTCGTACAGCAAACGGCCGTCTTTGGCCTTGAGCTGCGTGTGCGGAGCGTCTGGTAGCTGGCCGTAGCTCCGGCGTTCGAGCATCGTCAGGCTCCTCGCTTGGAGAGCGCCTCTTGCTCGCGCTCGATACTCTCGAACAGCGCTCGGAAGTTGCCGGCGCCGAAACCCTGGTCGCCCTTGCGCTGGATCAGCTCGTAGAAGAACGGTCCGGCAGCGCTTTCGTGATACAGGCCCGCGGAGTCCTTCAAGAAGATCTGCAGCATGTACGAGCCCTTGCCGTGACCATCCACCAAGACTTCGAGATCGCGCAATTCGCGCAGGTCTTCGTCGATGGCGCCGATGCCCAGCTCTTCGAGCCGCTTGGGGAGCGCGTCGTAGTAGGTGCCGGGTGTGCGCATGAACTGCACACCACGCGCGCGCAGGCGACGAACCGTCGACAAGATGTCGCTCACCTCGAGCGCCAAGTGCTGGATGCCGTCGCCGCGATGCTCTTCATGGAAGACGTTGATCTGCGAAGCCTTGAAATTGGGGCGGTACGGCTCGTTGTTTGCGAATTTGACGGAAGAGCGCGGATCCCACATCACCACCGAGCGCAGGCCGGAGCCGTCGCGCAGCTCGAAGCGGGCAACGTCGCGGGTGTGAAACTGCACGTCCCACAGGCGCTGAAAGCCGAGGACGTATTCGAGCCACAGCAGCGCCGGCATCATCGTTTGAAAGTTGCTGGTGATGTGATCGACGCCCAGCACGCCGGACGAGTTTTGCCCGCCGCGGGGAGGGTCGTGCATCACGTACCCCGGTAGCAGCGCCGAGTAGCCTCGCCGCTCGATGAAGCGGAAGGTGGTGTCACCGAACGGGGTCGTGATCGAGAAGGTTTTGAGAGTTCCGCTCGCGTCTTCGAAGCGCTCGAGATCGCCGATGGGGGTGCCGCCACGCCGTTCGAGCAGCTCGAAGGTGCGCGCCGCGTTATCGACGCGGAACGCCACGGTACCGATGCCGTCGGGATGACGGCTCAGGTAGCGCTCGGCGCGCCCGCCCGAGCCTTCGGGGGTGGAGCACGTGACGATGTAGCCGCCGGCTTGAAAGGCCACCGAGCGCTGGCGACCGGCCTTGGTCAGCTCTTCGCTGCTCTCGCCGATCTCGCTGAAATCCAAGCGGTCGACGTAGAAGCGCCGACTGCGCTCGAGATCGCGCACGTAATAGTGCACGCCTTCGATGCCGAGAATGCCGAGCGGCTCGACTTGGGGCATTGCTTCCAAGTCTCCCACCGGAAGCAGGCACCCTCAAGGATACGAATCGCGCATGCGGCCGACGAACCAAAGTGAAGTTTTGGGGGAGGGGCCCCAAAACCTGAGGGTGGGGCCCCAGGAATTCACTTCCTGGGGCGGGAGCTGCGCTCCCGAAGGAAAGATGACTGAGCACCCATCCCACTTGTGGGATGGGCTCAGGGCTCGGCGTCCGGCTGCAGCTCCGGGACGGCGCTTGCGAACGCGGGCAGGGCCTGTGCGCTGTTCTCCGCGCGTGTGAGCGTCGGAAAGTCGTCGAGCGCCACACCAAAGCGGCGCGCGTTGTACAGCTGCGGCACCAAATAGATGTCCGCGAGGCTCACGCGATCGCCGAACAGAAACGCACCAGCGCGCGGCGCCGCCAGCGCTTCGAGCGCGGTGAGCCCCTGGCGCACGAAATGCTGCGCCCACGGGCCCGTATCGACGCCCAGGCGCTTCAGCTCGCTGAAGGTGCCCGTGTTTTGCAGCGGTTGAATGCCGGAATTCACGAGCTCCGCCAGCGCGCGCACGTGGGCGCGGTCGACGGGGGTCTGCGGTAGCAGCGGCGGCTCGGGAAAGCGCTCCTCGAGGTATTCGATGATGGCGATCGACTGCACCAGACGCAAAGTTTGCGCACCCTCGTTGAGCTCGAGCACCGGGACCTGCCGTAGCGGGTTCACGGCGCCGAAGGCCGCTGCGTGCTGTTCACCGCCGCCGCGCAGCAAGTGCACGCTCGCGTATTCGTAGTCGACGCCTTTCAAGCCCAGCGCGATGCGCACCCGGTACGAGCAGCTGCTGCGCCAATAGCTCCAGAGCTTCATACGACCTGCTCCTCGATGTGACCGAACGGCGTCCGACCGTCTGGCAGCCGGAACTCGATGCGCACTGCGCTGCCCTGGCGCAAGAACTGGGTCTGCGGCGCGCCGTTATCGATGGTTTCTCGAGCGCGCCGTTCTTGCAAGCAACTGATGCCGCGCTCGGGCGCGGCGTTCGAGATGGTGCCGCTGCCGAGAATGGTGCCGGCGCCAAAGCGCCGTGTTTTGCAGATGTGCTCGATCAGTTGAAAGAAGGAGAAGTGCATCTCCGGCAGAGTCTCGGGATCGCCGACGAGCGCTCCGTCCAGCGTGACGCGCATGCTGCCCGCGAGCCTGCCGCCTTGCCAGGCGTTACCCAGCTCATCGGGTGTGACCGCGAACGGCGCGAAGGCCGTGGCGGGCTTCGAGCAAAAGAAGCCGAAGCCTTTGGCGAGCTCGTCCGGCACCAGGTTGCGGTAGGTCCAGTCGTTCAGGCACACCAGCAAACGCACGAACGCTCCAGCGTCTTCCGCGCGCGTGCCTTGCGGCGTGTCCGCGAGCACTACGGCAAGCTCGGCTTCGAAGTCGAGGCCGAAGCTCGCGTCGACCAGCTTGAAGGGCTCGCGCGGCCCGAGCATGTCCGACGAGCCGCCCTGGTACACCAGCGGATCCGTCTCGAGCGTGGGTGGCGGCGCGGCGTTGCGTGCGCGTCGCACGAGCCGCACGTGATTCAGGTACGCGGAGCCGTCTACGAACTCGGCCGCGCGCGGCAACGGTGCCGCGAGCGTTGCCGGATCGAGCGTGAAGGCGGCCGGGCTTCCGTTGTCCAGGGCTGCGGCGAGCTGCTCGAGCGACGGCGCCGCACGCTGCCAATCGTCGAGTGCCGCACGCAGGCTCGGGGCCGCCGCGCGCGCGTCGATGCCCTGGCTGCCGTCGCGACTGACCACGACGAGCCTGCCATCCGCCGAGCCATCGCGCAGCGTGGCGAGCCGCATGGCTCAGTCGCCGTTGAGGGCCAACGACGCGTCCAGCAGCTCGACGAACGAGCTGGGACGGAAGGTTTCGCGGACAGAGGCGAACGTCTCGGGCGTGCCCAGCGCTGCAGGGCGCGCGACGACTTCGGGAGCCAGCGGCGCCGCGGGCGCAGCTTGCACCGGCACGACCTCGACCGGCGCCGGGCCAGGCTGGACCGACGGCAGCGTGGCGAGCGACTCGGGAGGCGGCGGGATGTCGTCCTCCATCGAGCGGCGATGAGCTTCGAGCTCGCTGAGTGCCTCCGGAGGCGGTTGCAAGTTGTCGTCGTAGCCGCCGCCCGCCTCGCGCCCTGGAAGGGCGACCTCGAGCTCCTCGACATGGGCGGCAGCGGGTGCGGCTTCTGCCTGGTGCTCGGCGAGCTCGAGCGATGGCCCGCGCGCCTCGTCGAGGTCGATGGTTTGGCCCAACTGCTCCGGCGTGGGGCCGGGTGCCGCTATCGCGGGCTCGCGCGTCGGAATGTCGAGCTCCCCGCCCAACAATGCGTCGACGTCGGGCGCGGCAGGCGCGCCCATGCCCGCGGCGAGCGGCGCTTCTTGCGGTCCCGACTCGGGCGGAGGCGTCTTGATCGGGACTTCGTGCTCGGCGTCGAGCTGCTCGGCCGCTGCGGCCAGCGCTTCGTCCATGCTCGAAGCCACCTGGCGCTTCGACGACGCCGGAGGCTGCTCTTCCTGATCGTCGAAATCGATGTCGACGTCCGTCGTTGCGGGTGGCGGAGTGCCCTCCGTGACTTCCACCAAGTCGTCTTCCGACAACTCTTCGGTGGCGATGGGCTCAGCTTCGGCTTCGATGGCCGCGACCGTGACTTCGACGGCTTCGCGCGTGGCGGTAGTGACACGGACCTCCGAAACCTCCGATTCGAGACTGAAGGCGTCGTCAGGCTCGGATGCTGGGGGCGGCGCTGCCGCGTTGACGAGCGGAATCGGCTCGGCTTCGGGAGCCTCGGAAGGTGCTTTTTCGGCGACCGGCGGGATGCTGTCGAGCTGCACGTCCACCTCGACCGGCAGCGGCGAGGCAGCCGGTGCCGCGTCCAGCAGATCGTCCACGTCGTGTGCCGCAGGCGCCGGAGGCGGAGCGACGTAGACGGGCGCGGGCGGAGCCGGAGGAGCCGCCGGCATGGCGGGCGGCGGCGCGAACGCGACGGGGGGCGGAAGCGGAGCGCCTCCACGCGGCAAGGTGGCGTTGCGCTGGATGCGCGCCAAAAGCCCCTGGAGCTTGCCGATCTGTTCTTGCGTGCTCACGCGACACCTGCCTGTTTCTGCAGACGAGTCAGCGCGTCACCGTAGCTGAGCCCGGAGCCGAGCCACTCGCTCACCTTGCTGGCACTGGAAGCGCTGGTGATGAGGAAGCGCACCTGGCGATCGTCGCGCACGAGCTTGACCGCGTGGCAGTCACGCCCGAACGAGCGCTGCAACGAGCCTTCGAGGACCGCGCCGAGCAGGCGATCGAGCTGCTGCCCGAAGGGACCACCGTCGATGGTGAGTACCAGCGCGCGCCCCCAGCGCTCGAGACCAAGCGAGCCGAGACCGAGTAGCGCCAGCTCGCCGCCCAAGTGCTCGAGCACCTCTTCTAAGCTGGCCTGCGCGCCATCGCCCAGGCGCTCGGCGACGCGGCGCCCGGCAGCCGTACCCAAACGGCGGCCGAAGTCGACCACGGCGTCGTCGCCGGCATTTCGGCAAAGGTCGACGAGCGCATCGGCCGGCACGAGCACGTGCTCGCCGCCAAGATCCACCCGACCCCTGACGAGGTCGAAGCTCACGGAGCCAGAGGGGTTGAAGCGAGTCGCCATCGGATTGGTCCTACAAGGGCGCTGAGATTGGAGCGGCCAGTATAGGGCGGGGCCCGCCTAAACTGTCAATTCTCGAGGGTTTTCCTCTGCTAGAGTCAGGTATGGATCAAGAGGCCGGCGCCCTCTCTCGAGCGCTCTGTGCAGCGCTCGAGGCACTTTCCGGGCTCGATTCGGCGCAGGTGCACCGCCTACAGGTAGGTTTGGCGGAGCTGGTGTTGCCGCAGGCCCCGCCTGGCGCTGCGGCGCAGTTGGAGCTGGCCCGTGCGTTTATTGAAGGCCGAGCGGAGCCGGCCGCGCTGCGCGACGCCCAGCAAGACTGCTGGAGCTACGTCGGCTCACTCGCCTGCGGCTGCAGCGTTTCCGACTCCGCTTCCGCTCACGCCATCATGACCTGCCTGGAGACGTCGCCCGCGGCGCACGAAGTCTCGGCGCTGCGCGAGCAGGTCGAGCGGGTCGCACGTTGCGGCGTGGCGGACGTGAAGATCATCACGGTGATTTCACGCTCGCATTTGGTTTAGGCTGCCGCCGATGTTGCGCTCGTTGGCTCGGCTCTCGCTCCTCGGTTGCGTGGGGTTGGTGATCGTAACGGCTTGCGGCAGCGACGATTCAAAGAAGACGCGCCCTGCGGACGAAGACGCAGCCGGCATGGGCGGCGAGCCGACGACGCCGTCGGGTGGCGGGAGCAAGAATTTTGCCGGGCAGCCCGCCGAGGGCGGCGGCGGAGCCGTGCCCGTGGTTGCTGGTGGACAGGCCGGGCAAGCACCCGTCGTCACTCCCGCAGGTGGAGTGGGCGGCCAGCCTGCGGATGAGCCCGCATCGGGCGCAGCGGGCGCAAGCCTCGCCGAAGCCGGCGCGGGCGGCGCGCCGGTGGCGGCGTGCTGCCAGCCCAAGACTTGCGACGAAGTATTCCCACCCGGTGACCTCAAGTGGGGCTACATGGACGACGGCTGCGGCCACGCCGAGATTTACTGCGGCTGCCCAGCCGGCACGCAAAGTCAGGACAACGGTACCTGCGTCGCTTGTCAGGTCGATTCTGAATTTTGCATGTCGCACTGTGGCGACACAGTCGACAACTGCGGTAGCCCCATCTCCTGCCCGGACAATTGCGGGAACTTCGAGCAGACGTGCTTCGAGGGTAGCTGTTGCAGCCCCGCTCAGTTCTGCGACGGTGGCTGCGGCCAGCAGGGTGACGGTTGCGGCGGCATCCTCGACTGCGGCGACACCTGCGACGGCAGTGATTGTGTGAACGGCTCCTGCTGCCTGCGCAACACCGAGGCCTGCGCGAACGTAGAGTGCGGGCAGGTCTACGACGATTGCGAGTGGGTGGACTGTGGCCAGCCCTGCGCCGGCACGACCTCGTGCATCGATCAAACGTGCCAAGAAAGCGTGTGCAAGGCGAGCGGCTTCAACTGCGGCCAGGTCAACAACCCGCTGGCCTTGGAAGGCATCGAGAATTGCGGCGAATGTTCGGACTTCGAAGCATGCGTCGACAACGTGTGTATTCCGATTTGCGGCGTTGCGCAGCCGGGCTAGCGCTCGCGCTCGGCGTCGCGGGCGGTGGCGCACCTGCGTCAGCCGCCCCGCCCAAGCGTGATCCGCCGCTGCTCTTTGGCGGTCCCGTCACCAAGGCCAAGGCCAAGTTGCCGCTCGATCCGCGCCTGCCCACGGGTGCGCCGATCGCCGCGACCGAGCCGCGCCCGCGGTCGCAAGCGGCGCTGTGCTCCTTCGTGCGTCCAGTTTGCGTGCACGCCACGGGCCCGGCCACGGTCTCTCGCTTGCCGGACGCCCTGGCGGCGCTCGAGCACGCCTACGAAACTTTGCTGGCTCTCCGCATACCGGTGCCGCTCGGCGATGGCGATGCGGGCGGCAGCGACGCGCTCGACTGGTACCTGAGCGAGCCGTCGGCAGAGCTCGTGGCTGTTCAAGAGCCGCTGCTCCCTGGGCACATGGACGCTGCGCCCGTCTACTGTCGCGGAGGCGCGACGCCCGGCGCGCTGCTTTCGCGTCAGGCCATGCTGTGCGTGGGTGAGGCGCTTGCCAGCTCGCTCGACGCCGGCGAGTCGCCCAGCACCCGCCGCGCTTTTGCGCTCGAGCTGTGGTGGATCGCAGGGCAAAAGACGTCGCTCGACGTGCAAGCGATCGAAGAGGCGCAGCGTCATCCGGAGGCCGCATTGGCGTTCGACGCGCTGCAGCCCCCGGGTGCCGTGGGGCGTTTTGCGATGCTGTTGGAGTCGCTGGAGAGCTCGCGCAGCGCGGCCTCGCCGGGGGTGCTCAGCGCGTCGATGTTGTCGGCGGCGGCGAGCATCACGCCGGCAGGCGCCGCCTTCTTCAACGACGAGCCGGATGTGTTCGACGTGCTGCGCCACAGCTTGGACGAAGAGCTGCCACGCTACGCCGATTTGTTGGTCGACTTCTCGCTGCGGCGTGCGCTGGCGGGCGATCGCGACGACGGCACGCGCCTGCCCGGTCTGGCGTTCGCCGGTAGCTTTGCGCGTCCCCGCTTCGATTGGGTGATTCCGTTCCCGTCGTTGCCGCGCCGCGTGCTGTCCGGCACGCCGATCGCTCCGAGCGGCGCGGAGCTGATCTGGGTCGAGCTGAATGACGCGCCGCTGGGCGCCGGCATCGGCTTTCGCGCCGAGTGGGAGCCGCCGGTGGCATTTCAGTGGCGGATTCTGCTGATCGACGCGGAGGGCCGCGAAGTGCGGCACGTGGACGTTACTTTTCAAGAGCGCGCGCGCTCGGCTGACGCACGCGTGCTGCGGCTCGATGGGGCAAAAGCGATGCTGATCGCCGGCGTCAACCTCGGGGGTGTGGAGCTGGCGTACCCCTTCGATCCGGATATTCAGCCTTTCGAGCCCAGCGCTTGTACCGTTTACCTGGTCTCGATGTAGCATTGGGGACGTGGCTCTTGCCTGCAACATCGACCAACGCGGACGCGCGCTGCGCTATCGCATCGGCTTCATGCTGCTGTCGCTGGGCGTGGTGATCGGCGCGGTGTTGTTGCAGCTAGCACCAGGGAAGGTGGGCTGGCTGATCGGCGGCTTGCTCGTCACGGCTGGCGCCTTTTCGCTGTTCGAAGCGCGCAATGGTTGGTGCGTGGCGCGAGCGATGGGTTTCAAGACGCGCATCTAGCGCGGCGTCGTCGCGAGCCGAGCAGCGCGCTGCAGGCGACCACGACGAGCCAACCAACCGAAGGCGAGGGGCGTGGTGAGGCAGCGCAGCCACCGTGCGCGTACGCCGTGCCCTCGGCCGCCCAGCGATCGGTCCCGATCGGCACGCGCCGTTGCGCCAGCGGCTTGCCGTCGAAGCTCAGCTCGAGCACCAGCTCCTTGCCGCCGCTGCCTTCGGGCGCCGCCGCCGTGAACGTGTACAGGCCGGGTGCGACGCGCACCGGCTTGGCCGACAAGCTGCCTCCAGTCACCTCGAGCAACAGGCGCCGTTCGTCGAAGCCGTCGGCCACGCGATCGCGGTCGTCGCGTAGCTCGAGCAGGCCCTGCAGGCCCAGCTGCGGGTCCGGGTGAATGAAGCTGGCGGCCAGCGCGATACGGCTCGCCGAGCCCGGCTCGCGTTCGAGCGGCGAATCTTCGGCGTCTAGCGCCGCGAGCGTGCCGAGCAAATCCAGCTCGCCGGGCCCGACTTGCTGCTCTTCGAGGATGGGCCCCGAAGGTTGCCGTGCGCCCGCTTGCAGCAACGCGCGCAGCTGGCCTTGCGTGAGCTCTGGGTGCGCTTCGAAGATCAACGCGATGGCGCCGCTGACCATGGGCGCCGACATCGACGTGCCGCTCGTGACCGCGTGCTCGTCGTCGTCGGTCACGAAGCACTCGTAATCCGGGTTCCCGCAGCGACCCTGGCTCGCGAATACGCCGAGGCCGCCGTTCTTGCGCGGGTCCGCGTCTCCTGACATGGCGCCGACCACGTACATGCCTGGTGCGACGATGTCTGGTTTCATCACGCCCGTCGCCGTGGGACCGGCGGCGCTGAAGGTCGCGGTGCCGTCCACTTCGGCGAGCTCCGCGCTGCCGTCGGCACGACCGACCAAGAAGGCCATGTGCTTGTAGTCGCGCCAGCGGTTTCGATTCACGGTGGCGCCGACAGCGATCAAGCCCGGGTGCGACGCGGGAATGTTGATGGTGCCCTGCTTTTCACCGCGCGGCACGAGCGCGCCCACGCCCGTATCTGGCGAGGCGCCGCCCGTTGCTTGCACCCAAATGCTGGCAGTGCCGTGGCCGGACAGGCGCATCGTGAAGACGCTGCCCGGGTCGAAGTCGCCTTCGACCACCAGAACCGCGTTATGCGGGCCGACCTTGATGCTGTTCTTGCTGTCGCCGGGGCCGTTGAAGATGGTTGCCTGGTACCCGGTTGCGTTGAAGGTGGTGGCCTCGCCGGGCGCAATGTCGGGGATCCAAGGGTCGCCGTTGCGATCGAGCGCCAGCGAAACGTCGTCGCCCTCTCGGAAGCCGATCCACACGTAAATGGTGGCGCCGCGCCGCGCTCCAAGCGCCTCCGTCGGCGTCATCAGCGGCACTTCGACCGGGCTCTCGCGCGGGATGTGCACCTCGGTATGAATGCCGTAGGGCTCGGGCTCGCCGGTGCCGATGCCTTCGAACAGGTTGCCGCTGTTGCCGGCCGCGACCACGATCGCGCGTCCTGGAAATTCAGGACCAACGAAGCTGGCCAGCCCTTGCTCGAGCGCCGACGAGCCGTCATGGGCCCCGAAGTCGCTGCCCAGGCTCAGGTTCACGACTGCGGCCACACCCAGGCGCTCAGCCTGCTCGAAAATGAAGCGCGTGGCCAAGATGATGTCGGGATCTTGAATGGCGCCGTCGCCCGCCCGGCTCACGCGAGCGCCGAACAGCATCGCTTCGGGCGCGACCCCGATGTAGCGCGGGTCGGGCGACGCCAGGCCGTTGCCCGCCGCCAATGACGCGACGTGGGTGCCGTGCCCGAAGGTGTCGCGGGGCTCGTCACCCGTGACCCCGTTGTTCAAGATGTCGTCGAGATCCGTATTGCTGAAGATTGCGCAGTCGCTGTCGGTGCAGCCGTATTCTTCTTCGAGGTCGGGCTGCCGGCCCGCGGCCGGGCGCGAAAAATCCAGCATGTAGCGCACGCGCGATTTGCCCTGCGCGTCGCGCAAATCGCGGTGAGCGACATCGAGCCCCGTGTCGACGATGCCGATCACCACGCCCTTACCGGTGAAGCCTGTCTGTTGCCGGAAGGTCGTCGCCGAGATCCACTTGGCGGCCTGGTCCATCTGCACGAAGCGCGGCGGCGCCCAGTGCAAGAGCAGCTGCGGATGATCCTGAACGAAGCTCGGCAGCTCTTCGGGGGCGAGCCAGAGCGGCCGGTAGCGCCCGCCGACGAGCAGCTCCGAAACGCCGGAGTCGGCGGGGTACTCGACCAGCAGCGGCAGCCGATGTGCCGGGTTCTGGAGCAAGCCTTGGGGTACGCGCGTTGCGCCGCTACGCGCGAGGCTACGCCAGGCGCTGCCCAGCTCGAGCTGGGCGGAGGCACGAGTCGTCGCCGAAAGCGCCGCCACGCAAAGCGCTCCCGCGAGCCCCTTCTGCAGCAAAGAACGCAGCGAACGCCAGGTCATCGACTACATCGGGGGAACGAGGTGCTTCTTTGGCGGCCGAGCTTCGACCTTGTCGGCGTAGATGGCAAAGCGCCGCGCCAGCTCCTGCCGAAGGCCCGCGAACGGCACGATCTCGTCGACGACCAGCTCGCTCGCGAGCTTGGTGAGGTTCACGTCCTCGCGGTATTCGGCGCGCAGCTTTTCGACGAAGGCGTCGCGCTCCGGCCCCGCCGGCACCTCTTGGATCTTGTTGTAGTAGACGGCGTTGACCGCCGCCTGCGCGCCCATCACGGCGATCGAAGCCGTGGGCAGCGCCAGGCACGCATCCGGCTCGAAGGCGGGGCCGCACATCGCGTAGAGCCCGGCGCCGTACGCTTTGCGCACGATCACCGAGATCTTGGGCACAGTGGCTTCACTCACGGCGGCGATCATCTTTGCGCCGGCGCGAATGATGCCCTGGCGCTCGACCTTGGTGCCGATCATGAAGCCGGGCACGTCAGCCAAGTAGAGCAGCGGCACGTTGAAGGCGTCGCACAGCCAGATGAAGCGCGCGGCTTTGTCGGCGCTATCCACGAACAGCACGCCGCCCAAATGCTTGGGTTGGTTGGCGACGATGCCGACCACGCGCCCTTCGATGCGGGCAAAGCCGGTCACCAGCTCGCGCGCGAAGCGCGGCTTCAGCTCCAAGAAGCTGCCGTCATCGACGACGGCTGCGATCACCTGCTTCATGTCGAAGGCTTTGTTCTCGTCGGCGATCACGATCTCGCTGATGGGCCTGGCGTCGCTGGCGATCGGCTTGGGCTCGGCGGCGGGCGGCTCTTGCTCGAAGCTTTGCGGCAGGTACGAGAGGTAGCGCTTGGCGAACGCGATGGCTTCTTCTTCGGTCTTGACCATCAAGTCGCCGCAGCCCGAGACCTCCGTGTGCATCTTGGCGCCGCCCATCTCTTCGAGCGTCACCTTTTCGCCGATCACCATCTCGGCCATGCGCGGCGAGCCCAGGTACATGCTGGCGTTGCCTTCGACCATCACCACCAGGTCGCAAAACGCCGGAATGTAAGCGCCGCCTGCCGCGGAGGGCCCGAACAGCAGGCACACTTGTGGGATGCGCCCGCTCAACGCCACCTGGTTCTTGAAGATGCGCCCCGCGCCGCGCCGCCCGGGGAACATCTCCACCTGATCGGTGATGCGCGCCCCCGCCGAGTCCACCAAATACAAAAGCGGACAACCGAGCCGCTGTGCCGTCTCTTGGATGCGCAGGATCTTTTCGACCGTCCGCGCACCCCACGAGCCTGCCTTCACGGTCGAGTCGTTGGCCATGATCGCGACCGGGCGCCCGGCGACGCGCCCCACGCCGGTAACCACGCCGTCCGCCGGTAAGTCCTCGGCCAACGCATTGGCGAGCGTCGCGTCTTCGACGAAGCTGCTCGCATCGGTCAGCTTGGCGATGCGATCGCGCGCGAACAGCTTGCCCTGCTCGGCGTTCTTTTGGTGGTACTTGGGGGCGCCGCCGGCTTGAGCCCGCTCGCGCGCAGCTCGGAGGTCGGAATCATCCATGAAGGCTAAGGCTAGCCCGACGCTCAGCCTTCCGCGATCAGCTTCTTTACCAGCGCTTCGATCTCTCGCAGGCGTGGCGTGCTGTAGCCGATCAGGACGTCGCGCACGTTGCCCTGCTTGTCGATGACGAAGAGCGTTGGCAAGGCATAGGCCCGGTAGGCGCGCAGCATGTTGCCGCTGCCATCGCTGGCGAGTGGATAGGTGGTGCCGAGCTCGCCCGCGCTGCGAGTGGCGACGTCGACCGGATCGCCGGTCACTCCCAACACCGTCAGGCCTTGAGCCGAGTAGCGATCTTGCCAACCTTGCAGGGTGGGTGCCATCACGTGGCACACGCCGCACCAACTGGCCCAGAACTCGAGCACGACGACGCGCCCTTTGAGTCCCGGCAAGCTCGGCGTCACGCTGCCTTGCACGGCGTCGAGCGAGCCGAAATCCGGCGCGCGTGAACCGACGTAGTTGCGCCGCATCACCTCGTCGTCGCTGGGCATCGGCTCCAGCTCGACCGCGAACAGCCGTGTGGCGCCGCCGCGCAGCACACCCAGGCTCACGCGTGCGCCTGCGTGCGCCTGCATCACGCGCGCTCGCAGCTCTGTGGGGTGACCGACATTTTCGCCGTCGATGCTCAGCACCACGTCGCCGTCGGTCAGCCCTGCGCGCTCGGCTGGGGAGCCGTGCATCACGCTGCGGACGAGCACACCCGGCTCGGCCTCGCGTTTGGCGAGCTCGACGCCGAGCCAGCCGGGCGCCGTGCCTGAAGGCTGCGCCGCCATCTGCTCGGGGGCCGGCTCGGGCTGAGTCGCCGCGCTCGCGCTGGCCGCAGCTTGCGCTTGGGGCTCGTTCGACTGCACAGCCGCGCTGGCCGCGGGCTGACTCACCCGGGCCGGCGTGCTGGCGCACGCGCCGAGCCCGAGACCCAGGAGAACGCCAAGGGTGTTGAGAGAGCGACGGGCCGGCATGAGCGAACGAGCCGATGCTCGCAGTTGTCGTGGTACCATGCGCGTGCCGTGCGCGCAGCCCAAGCCCCGATTCGCGCCGCAATTGCCGGCCTCTTGTCGGCACTGTCGCTGCTGGCTGCAGCTTGCGCCGCCGCGCCACCCAAGACCCCGATCGGCATGTCGGATGCTGCGCCGGAGCCCGCCGCAACAACACCGGCCGAGCCACCGCACGTTGCTTGGCCTGACTTTGCCGCTGCGCGCGCCTGGCCGGAAGCGGCCCCCGCGTTCGTGGCGATGAATCATCACCGCGACGGCAGCATGCTGCACGTGCGTGTCGAACCCACCTTCCTCCAGGCCTATCGCGAGCTCGCGGTGGATAGCCCGATGCCGGACGGCGCGCGCGTCGTTGCGTGGCACGAGACGCCTCGCGGGGATTTGCTCGGTGGCTACCTACTGACGAAGCACGGCGAAGCGTGGTCGGGCGACGAGATCGACGCCCAAGGCGGTCTGCTCGTCGCCGACCACACGCCCTGTATTCGCTGCCACGACATGGCGCCGACGGATCACCTCTTCGGTCCGCGCGCCTCGGCTCCTGCCGCCCACGTGACGGGGGAATCGATCGACCCCCAGCGGCGTTGACCCAAGCAAGCCCACCGCGGTCCTGTCAGACCTACAAAGTGCGAAGACCCGGCGAGCCATTGACTCGTCGGGCCTTGCGGCACTCATCGAAAAAGTTAGAAAGAAGCTTCTAAGGAAGTGACAAGAACAAGAAGCTGAAGCAAGGAAGCGCCCGGGGGCGGGCCGGCTAAGTAAGAGACCCGAGGGGTACAGCCCGAAGGTCGACCGCCTATAAGCAGCGTCCGTGCCAGATCGTTTCCAGTATTAAAGAGAAGCAATTTCATTAGGTTACGGGGCTGCGCGGTGACCGCGCCTACATTCAGCGGGCCCAGCTCTGGCTCGGATGTCAGATCCCCCCGCCCTCCCTGAAAAGATTTCAGGGCCGTTCCAGCAACGGGGCACGGCTCCCGCCGTAGCGTTCCGTCGCGCATCGCGGCGACCGGCCGGCAGCCCAACGCGCTGGCCCCTCGTCGCCCTCATTGAAGCGCTAGTCACGGAGCGTTTTCCTCTCGCATTCCACGACGGCGTGCTATCAAGCCCCTCCCCACGCACCCGTAGCTCAGCTGGATAGAGCATCGGACTACGAATCCGGGGGTCGGAAGTTCGAATCTTCCCGGGTGCGCCAAGACGAGGAACCGTTCATCTCCGCCAGGAGAGCGAACGGTTTTCTCAATTCATATCGAACACTTTCGCCATCGAGCAGCGGGTTCGAAAGTACGATCTCGAGAAAGCGGCGCTTCTCGTGAGCAGATCGCTCAGCCCACTGCAATTTGGCTCGTTGCGCGAGTTCTAAAGTGGATCTCACGGTCTGCATGTGGGCATCGTCCAAGCGCTCGCTGGCTTGCTCCAGCTTCTGAGCGAGGTCGGCGCGTTCCTCCCGGATGCGCTGGAGCTGCTTCTTGAAGACCGGCTCGTCGAGCGTGCCGGCGAGCAGCAGCTCGGTCAGCTGGTCCTCCTTCACCTCAAGCGCTGCTAGCTCGCGCCGGAAGCCCTCGGCGTCGCGTCTGCGCTGCGCGCGCGTTTCGACGTTCGAGCGGTTGAGGATCTCGAGCAGCTCTGCTGCGATGGCAGTGTCGATCGCGATGGCCTCGGCGGCGCTGGCGAACCCGGCGAGGATGTCCGCCTCCCTCACGTACACCAGCTTGTTGTGCTGCTTCTTGCCGTTCGCGCAGCGGTAATAGTCGTACACGACCCCGCTCGGCTTCTTCTTCGGGTCGTATGTGATGCTGCAGCCGCACTCCGCGCACTTCATGAACCCAGCCAAGGCGGCGTCTCGCTTGACGATACGCAGCGCCGCGGGCTTCCCGTGGAACGTGGCCTGGAGCTGCTCCCATTGGGCAGCAGAGAACACAGGCTCGTGCGTTCCTGCGTACTCGTCGCCGTTCCACTCGAACCGGCCCATGTAGAACGGGTTCTTGAGCAGCAATTCGACTTTGGTGGCGGCAGCCGCCTGCTCGAACGGGCCGCGCTTGTGGACCGGCACGAGGCCTTCCTTCAATACCGCACCAGCGATGGCCTTGTAGGACGCGCCGCCTAGCCGGAGGTTGAGCATCCGAAGCAGCAGCGGGTCGCACCAGGGGAGCTTCTGGATCCGCGTTCCCCTGCGAATCGCCTCGCCGTCGACGCCGGTCCGCGGCGCGTTGATGTAGCCGAGGGGCGGCTTGGAAGGGTATTCGCCCGCGTCGGCGCGCGCCTTCATGGACGCGCTCGCGCCTCTTGACGTTCGCGACATAGAACTCGTGTGCGCCCTTGCTCGTGAGGTCGGGGCTTCTCGCGGTAGCCGCGGATCCTAGAACCCTTCCTGGATCTGAATCGAAAGGGCGAGGAGTTCTCGGGGGTTGGTCCTATTTGCCTTGGGCCAAGGCGAGGTTCCGCCCATTCGGCGCGCGAGGTTGGATTGCGTGCGATACGAGCACGTCTTGCGTCAGTTTATGACCCGTGCCACCATACCTATGCAAGCACAGAATGCTCGCATAGGTACCATGGCAGACCGAAAGAAGCAGGCCGCTGGCAGAGCCCGATGGGCCGGCGTCGAGAAAAGTGAGCGAAAGGCGCTCGTATCGAAGGCCGCGCATGCGCGATGGAAGAACAAGGATGTCGTGCTCGCAAAGCACAAGGGCACGGTCAAGCTCGGAGCACTCGAGTTCGGATGCGCGGTTCTGAGCGATGGCCGGCGCGTACTGTCCGAACGAAGCATCTCGGTGCAGCTCGGTCACCGGCGACACCCCGATGACTACGAGCGTCGACGTGCAGAGGTTGAGGCTGGCGAGCTGTCGCTGCCGGTAGTGATCTCGCCGCGTATCCGACCCTTTCTGTCGGCCACTGCGGTCCAAAAGTTGGGCAAGCCGATCCGCTACCAACTGATCGAAGGCTTCGGCATTCCAGCGTTTGGTGTCGAAGCAACACTGCTCGCCGACATTTGCGAAGCATTCCTGGCTGCACGCGATGCCAACGTGTTGCTGCCCGATGAACTGCCGATCGCTGACTCAGCCTACCGGCTCATGCGCGCGCTGGCTCGGGTCGCCATCGATGCCCTGATCGACGAGGCAACGGGCTACCAGGTTGTTCGTGATCGCGACGAGTTACAGCGGCTCCTCGAGAAGTACGTCTCCGAAGAATTCCGACCGTGGAACCAATTCTTCCCCGACGAGTTCTACATCGAGTTGTTTCGCCTGCGGGGCATCACGACGGACGATGTCCGGAAGAGGCCGGCGTACTTTGGGCATTTGACGAACGACATCGTCTACGAGCGCCTTGTCCCGGGGATGCTGCCCAAGCTGCAACAGGTGAACCCGAGCAACGACCGGGGCCGTAGGGCTCGTGCGCACACCCAACACCTGAACTCCCCAGGGGCCGACCATCTGCGCAAGCACCTGACCGGTGTGGTCATGCTGATGAAGGCGTCGGCGAACTACGCGGACTTCAAACGTGCGCTCGATCGCGCCGCACCTAAGCAACAGGAGGCAGTCGAGGCGTCGGCTGATTCAGGCGACGAAGCTCCCGCACCAACAGGAGGACAATTGAAGGCAGCGCGGAAGGCTACCGAAACATGACGTACGCGGACGAACCGGGTGCGCGCGTCACCTGCTCTACGAGGCGGCGCTCCTCAGCGCCCTTGTCGAGAGCGGCCTGCAGCTGTTCATCCGCGATCGGCTCCGCCTCGGAGAGCTCAGCCTCAGTCAATGTGACGAAGATCGTCTGGGCGTTCTGCTCGTTTTCCATGGGCGCTCCTACTGCTGAGGCGGGACAACGTCCACCTCGCTGGAGAGGATAATCCTCCGGGCTAAGTTAGCAAGATCGCACGCAAATTTAGAAGAGCCCCAGCCGCTAAGTGTGCGAAATCCTCCATCAATTTTCCATCAGCGACCGAACCACGTAGCCTCGCGACGCCCACATGCACCCTCTCGGTATCCTTCCTTTCGACACCAACGCCATCGGCCAGGTGCTCGCCCCCGTGCCGAGCGCGTCGCGCGAATACGTCCTTGGATACCTGACTGAGCTCGGCGCGACCGTGGCGCTTCGCGAGCCGCACTACATCGACCGGCACTACCTCGACGACTTCTCTGACTACTACGCACGGTCGTTCGCGCCGCCCACCGCGAGCTGCGAACGATTTCATTTCTTTCGCGATCTTTCCGCCGAGGACATGCTGGCCCTCCTCAGCCAGGCGTACGAAGGGGACGCACAGCGCCGCGCCGAGATCGAACTGCAACTGCAGGAGGCCTACCTGGGTTTCGTGGTCAAGCGGCCCCTTCCTGGCGCCTCTTTCGGGCGCACCGTTCTCCGCACCTATCCTATCGACGGAAGGCGGCACTACGAAGTGGTGCGTCCGTACATAGTCAACATCGGCGGGCTCCGGCTGGCCGTGAAAGGGCTTGCTTATCAACAGCAAGACGGAGGCGCTGCCGTCTGCGCTTCAACATCATTGTGGTCCGCGTTGCAGCGGGTAGCACATGTGGCAGGCCACCGAACTCCGACGCCATCCATGATTACCAAGGCGGCCGAGAGTCCGTTTGCCGCGAGCCACGGGCTGAACGAGATGCAGATGGCGCATGCACTCTCGAGGTTGGGCTATGCCGCAGAGCTTTTCGCGCCCGAGGAAAATCGTGGCCTGTTCCTGGCGCAAGTCGTGTCATGCCTGCAGAGCCAGCTACCAGTCATCTTGCTGATAACGCGAAAGATAGCGACTGGCGTTGGGCAGCGCGACGTAGGCCACGCTGTCACCGTGACCGGGTTCAGCGAGCCGGCCGATCCCGCCGACGTGCATCTAGGTGTTGAGAACATTCCTACAATTCGGATGCGCGCCGCGGCGGTTCGCACAGTGTATGTGCACGACGATAATCTAGGTTTTCACGCGCACTACGAGCTGCGTCTGTCCGAGGAGAAGGACGAAAAGGGCAACCCCATTCTCGCCCTCTATCGGGGTCGAACCAACAAACCGCCTGTAAGCTGGTGGACGCCAGACGAGTGGGTCGTGAGACTCGCACTGGTGCCCAAGCCACCCAAGCTGCGACTCTCGGTGGATCGACTGCTGCACTCCCTGGTTCAACTTCGGCGACTAGTCGAGGCCCTGCTTCCCGGAATCCAATTTGACTACAGCACCCGGTTCATGAGCGGCGTCGACTACAAGCGCTTGGTACTAGACATGCCGGTGGACCGAAAGGCGATCGGTGGGTTCCTCACATCGATCGGATTGCCGCGCCACGTGGGCGTGATCTCCGCATTCGACGGTACTCAGAAGCGGCTCGACTTCGTCGTTGATGTTAGCCAAGTCGAATCGATCCACGGGATCCCGTCTCTCCACGCCCTCGTCGCTCCCGGCATTCCGAACGGCTCACTTGCCGCTCTTAACGTGGCCAGGTTCGCCATGCCGCGGCAGATCCCGTTCCTGCTCGCTCCCCCGAATCCTCCTCCTTCTCCGCCCGCCGTGGCGCTTCTGCCAGCCGAAGCCGCGAAACTTCCACAGCCACCCACCACGGAGCAACAACTCACTGACGGTGGCAGCGCGTCAAGGGACAGCGCTAGCGGTGACGGTGACGGTGACAATCAGCAACCCGAGTGACCTTCTCGCTCTACCCGTAGATCTTCGCTACGTCTCGCTCTTTCCACCGTCAATCGGACGTCGAGCTGGGAACAAGTTCAGGTTCTCAGCCTTTTTGCCTAGCCGTTTCGATCCTCGCTTCCCTCGAGGTGCACCCTTTGGTGATTCGGTCGAAGGGCTTTGAGCAGGCTGGTCGTTCTCGGGTCGGATGGACGCCGGCTTGCCGGTGACCAGCTTCGCAGCGTACCCGGGGTGAAACGGGGCGACGACCTTGATCTTGGCTTGTCGCAGTATCGACTTCTTGCGCGAATGGTCTTTGTCAGCGGGATCGTCGTCCCAGAACTTCTTATCGTGGGTGTAGACGGCCGCAATCCCCGCCTGGACGATGGCATTGCAGCAGGCGAGGCAGGGGAACTTCGTAACGTAGATCGTGGTGTCCTGTAGGCGCACGCCGTCTCGCGCGGCGTTGAGGATGGCGTTCTGCTCGGCGTGGCAGATCCAGCGCAGTTTCTCCTCGGGATCACCGAGCAACGAAGGGTCGTCGAAGACGTCGCGGGCAAGCCCATTGAAGCCGGTGGAGACGATCCGATTTTCGCGCACGATGATGGCGCCGACCTGGCAGCGCGGATCTTTGGACTTGCGGCTCGCCGTGACCGCCATTTCGAGAAAGTACTCGTCCCACGAATCGATGTAGGGGGACGGAGTAGGTGAGCTGTCTGCGTGTTCAGTGACCGAAGGTGTAGGTGAAGCCATTGTAGAAAAGATATGCAGGCGCCCACCTCTGTCAACTGCATGACTAGGCATAAATCACGGTGCGACCCAGTCCTCACCAATCGTCATCGTCGTCGGTGGCCACGTCCCCGTAATTTTGCTGGGTGTCTTTAGAGGGAGGCTCAAGACCAATCTCAATCTTGCTCACTCGCAGGAGTTTCGTCCCCACACATCGTGCTGAACTCGGCTCGAAAACGGCGAGATTGTATCCGGCACACACGCCGCTCTCATAGACGACGCCGTCAAACCCGCGATTCTTGATCAGCTCGCAAAGGTACTGGGTCGGCAGGTACTCGAGGTCGTCCTTTCGAGAGATCGGTCGGCTTAGTTCTCTGCTGAGCTGGCCTAGGAAGTTCGCGACACGCACGACGGCGCGAAGCCGGTCACCCCACCGAAACGGCGACCCGATGCGCACGTTGCCACCGCGCAGGTCGATTACCCGGAGATCGCGCGCGAGCCGGAACGAGCCCAAGGTCAATCGGTCATGAACATGGGGTCGCAGTTCGGATGCTGCTGTCTCGGCTGTGGATGCCAGATACAGGTACGGGATGCCGCGCGGATTGGCTCGACCGGGTGTAGATGAGCCGATGGGCGGCGCTCCCATGGCCTTCTTCGGCAGAGGTCGATCTTGCTCACAGGCGCGCGCCCGATGAAGCGTCGTCGACCGACGAATGGTGGTCTCCGCGAAGGCGATCGCTTCCCACAGATGATTGACGGCACTCGTCCCCGCGAAGAAACGATTCTTGGTTGCGATCTCGACTTTGAGGGCCTTCCAGGCTCTTAGCAAGCGCTGGCTCTCCTCATAGTCGCCGCGAAAGAATAGCTCACCGATGCCGACGGCCCGATCGGTGGCGAACGGGTCGAATCCATCCGAATCTGGGTCGTAATCCTCGGAGCCGCACAGGTCGAAGAACTTTGTAGCTGTCTCCTCGTCGTCGAAGATGCCCCAGTCGTCGATAAACTGCTCGGGTAGCGTTGCGTGTCCACCCTCCTTCAGAATCTCGAGAGGCATGAACTCGACGATGTCCTCGTAGAGCCCAACGACTGGGGTGAACAGATCGCGCAGCCGATCAATGCCCAGCGCGCGCCGTGCCGTGCTGCCGCATAGCTCGCAATCGTCCACTTCGCCTTCGCGCCGAATCAGCTCGCGGAGATACTCGTCGTCGAAGCATTTCCAGCAGGCTGAGGCCATCGAGTCAGCCTATTCGGGATTGGTCGGGCGTGACTGGCGCGCGTTCCTAGTAGATTTGTGAACAGGTCACAGGTTGCCTGGGTCTGAATGGACCCACGTCAGCTAAGTGCACTTGCATGATGCGTAGCGGCATGATTTCCTTGGCGGTCTCGCTGCGGCCTTCGGGGGCCAACCATGCACAAAGTGCCGCCGACTGTAGGGTTTGTACTAACGCTGGAGCGCGTCCCGTGGGAAGGCGAGAAGCGATGGATGGACAGCGGGGGTACGCGGATTTACACTTGGGATCAGCTTCACGGTGAGTTCGAGGTGTTTACGCGCCAGGGCTATCACCTCGGCGTGGTCAACACGGACGGTGTACTGATCAAACCAGCTAAGAAAGGACGGCGAATCAATGTCTGAACTCGATCGATTTGTCGACCTTGCTGTCGGCGGTTTCCTTCCGGATCCTTCTCGCGCTTTCGACGACTTCGTTGCAAGGTGGCACGAGTCCGGCAGCGACGAAGAGATTCATGAGTGGCTCGGGCTGACCGCGGAGGAGTACGCGCTTATTGTTGAGAAGCCCGCCTGGATTCGCGCGGTTCTAATGGCACGTGTCTCGGGCATTCCTTTGCGGCAGGCCGTGCTGATGGCCAGCGACGCCGCTTCGAGTCTCGCCGCCCGCGGCATTCCGCAGTCCGAGATTCCAAAGATTCGCGAATGGCTTCGAGAGACGGGACGGCTTTAGATCGTGAGACACGGTTCGCGCGGGCCTTCCACGAGCTTCACAAGCTAGCTCCGCCCGTAGCAATCGAGGACGTGCTCTCGGACTTTGCGGACGTTGAATACGATCAGCTGCCGTGTCCCGGTGAGGCCGTGGTGGTATCGACGCCGGGCTCGCGTCCGAGAGTCGTCGTAAGCAGTGGTCTTAGAGCGAAGCCCAACCGGTTGCGCTTTACGCTCGCGCACGAACTCGGTCACATCGTGCTCCCTTGGCAGATTGGTGCAGCCATATGCTTTCCATATCGGACGTTGGTAGCGGACGATGCGACGCACGCGGATGGCGAGGCGCAGGCAAATCGGTTCGCCCGTGAGCTTTTGGTTCCAAGGGCTTGGCTTGCTACACAATTGGGGGACCGCGGTGGTAGCGATCTTGGGCGCCGAATAGTCGAAATCGCAGCTGCGGCGGGGGTGTCCCCGATCACGGCAGCTATCGCAATGGAGCCGGCATACTCGTTCCCGGCGGCCACGCACATCATCGACACCAATACTGGTCGCGAGTATCGGTCAACGTCAGTCGCGGCAGCGTTCCTAGTGGGCCGCGAGATGCTTTGGTGGGAGCGATCGGCGGAGATCGCGAGCATCGGGGGCGTGGTGACGGTCGCCGATTTCGGTCCCTACAGGCTGTCCGCAATTCATTTCGATCCAGACGATGCGCCGAACGTTGAGCCTCAGGCCGCCGACGCAAAATCTATTCTCTTGGAGGTGCTCTGGGGTCTTTCGTCGGATGAGCGGAAGCAGGCTCAGGCAGTTTTCTCGGGCATCATCGGGCACGCGAACAATTCGCCCGTGGCGAGAGCGTCACCCGCGGCCATGCTTCAGGCGCTTCGTCAGCGCTTCGCCCAGTCCGAGAAGTTTCGCGATGTTCGTGCGCACCCGCGGTTTGATGCCTACCTTCACGCAAAGGCTGCCGAGCTGTTCTCAGAAACGCGCGTCCCAAAGAGAAGGAAAGGCGGCGCGAACTCACCTGAAGAGTAGGCCTATGCTGCAGGAAGATCCGCGGGTTCCAGCTCGCCGCGTCGATCCGGGACGAGCGACCAGACCAACTGATCACCGGCGCCGTTGTCCTCCACGGATCGAGCCACGCGCCACAACGTGTACGAATCGCCTGCGAGCATCAGGCGACCGAACGGAAGATCTCGCGGGGGGACACCCGCGACCTCGAGCCCTCGAAGCTGGAGCGGCCGACCACCGTCGCCGAAGACCCGATAGGTCGCCGCGCCGTCGTCACCTTCCGATAGCAGCTCCAAGAAGAAGTCGGCATAGACCTCGGCCATCTTGGAGCGCCCCATGCTTCGGAGCGCCATCACCTTCATGTCGTTGTTGTAGAAGGGGCGAACCCACCAGGCCCTGATGCGAATCTTGTTCATCACGATCCTCCGTATGAATGCCGACTGAGACAGACCAGCCAACTCAGCCGCCCGTCGGACGTACTCAGCCTCTTCTGGAGTGAACTGCACCTGGACGACAGCTGGGCGAGGCACGTCGTTAGTCTAGTGCACGACGTACTATTTGTCAGTACTTGATCGGCCCGGCGATCGATCGGAGAGCGCTGAATCAATGGGGTGCAAACTATGGAAATTACTTGGTTAGTCTCTAGGCGGCTCCCGCCACCGCAGTTCTAAATTCTTCTGCCCGGGTGCGCAAAAGGACTGAAAAGCCGACGAGAGTCGGCTTTTTTGCTTTGGTGCGCCCAGCAGGGGCGCTGTCTTGCGGGTGTAAGTGGCTCTTCCCACTTCGCAGGGCTCTTCCCATTTCGCAGTGGGCGGCGTCATTCAATGGGCGAAGGCGTTCGGCGGGTACTACGCCCAAACCGCGCGGGGCGTCGCGATCGTTCCCGACGGTATGATCTACCTCGCTGGCTTCGGCACGACCGATGTCGATTTCTTTGGCGAGCTCCACGCAGCCAGCCCATCAGGGCTAACTGGCGCCTACCTGTTGCAATTGAGCGCTGAAGGGAAACTCCTGCGACAAACCTTCGAAGGCGCTGCTTGATCTGAATCAGCGGCTCCAGCCTCAGGACCCGCGCGCGCGTGACACCGAGGTCAATCCAGTCGCCGTCGGAGACCAACTCGGGGAAGCCGGCGGTTTCCTCGATGGTCCCAAGCAGATCGAGTGGACCCTGGTTCGTTTCCATCAGCTTGTGCCCTGGGCTCTGAAGGTGCGACTGGTTCAATCGCAGGCGCCGCGGGTCGTCACGCACGATGGCTTGGAGCTCGTCGAGTGCGCGCAACAGCCGATCGATGTTGGCCGAACTTCGTTCGTAGACCACGTCGAGGTCAAAGGTGTTGACTGGCGTGCCACGTAAAACGGCCGCCATTCCCCCAACGATGATGAACTCCACCTCGTGCTTGGCGAGGACGCCGATCAGATCAGCGAGCGCCATTGCATGAACGTCGCGCGGCTTTGGCCAAGTCGATCACGCCTTGAGCGTAGGCCAAGCGTTGGGCGGGGGTTTGCCGTAGCATCCAGCGGACGAGCGAGCGGTCGACGCCATTTGCGTCATAGGGCTCGGCAGTCACAGAAGCCAGCAGCTTGCTTTCGCTGGTCTCGTTGGCGTCCGCAGCTGAGCTCATGTGTCATAGCTTAGCCTGGGGCGGCAACCTGCGTCGACCTCCTCGGTGGCGAGCTGTGGTTGCGAGGGCAGTCGTCACCCCGGGTGCGGAAGGAGCAAGAAAGCGGGCTCAAGTTTCGCTTTCTTACTTTGGCGGGGCGCGACGGATACCGTGATCGACCGGCGGTTGACTACGCTGGGGCGGGTGTCGCGCCGCGCCACCCCCGTAGGCTTTACTTGGGACGAGTACCTCGAAGGACTCGTGTCGCAGAACGGCTCGTTGACGACGGTTGCCGAACGATTGGCTGCGACCCGAGCCTACGCTGACGAGGTAAGCTCGATCGAGCGTGCATTGAGACGACTTCGCGGGCGTGGCCTGCGGCTCGGCATGGCCGTCATCGCATTCGGACCCCGCTGATTCCGCCTTCCTCGGAACGGCGAAGCTGAGCATCGCCCGACCGTGCACATGCACGACGGGTCCCAGCCGGGCATCATCTTCCACGTCGAGGACATACTTCGCTTAAAGTGCAGGTATGAGGACTGGGAGTTTGAGCGTGGTGGCGTTGCTGGCGTGCGCTTGCGGTCCGGCGATCAACGAAACGCGAGTCCAGAGCTACCCATCTCGGCGGGAAAAGTGCGAGCTGGAGTTCATCAAGCTCGACATGAATGACCTGTCATCGCCTCAGGGCACTTGGCAGGTGGTCGGGTACGTCACGGTCGGCGACACGGGTGCGCTGGACCCTTTTTCCGAGGGCAACCGTGCGATTGTGCGCCCGCGTGCGTGCGGCATGGGCGGGGAGGGCGTTGCCATCATGCTCAACAGCTCGACCACCACCGCGTTGCAAACGGGGTCGTCCATCTCGTACGCCGTGCTCCGTCATCGGACGACCGAAAGCACCGCGCCGAAAAAGTTCTGAAGCGTTCACCATGGCGGGCCGCCTGGGAACATTTGAGGCTTCAACTCGCGACCGCAGTTCTAAATTCTTCTGCCGGGGTGCGCAAAGAAGGAAAGAGCCATCGTTGGATGGCTTTTTTCTTGTTGGGTGCAAGTCCACTACGCGGTTTTCGCGGGTTTCATCGAGGCGCGGCCGACGATGATGCCGAACGCAACGCCGACGACTTGCGCGGGTCCAGCGCTCGAGAGCCTTCGGCGCCGGGCCGGCGGAGCGACCCATCAGCGCTCGCCCTGCTTTCGCGGAGGGATGCTCTGAAGGTAGGCGTAGAGCGCGCGCTTCTCCGCTTCGTCGAGCCCGCGAAAAGTCTCGTAAGGCATGAACGGATTGAGCGCGTCGCCGTTTTTGCGCACGCCCTGGGTGAGTGCGCGCTCGAACTCCTGGTACGTCCATCCCGCAAGTCCCGTCGGGTCGGGCGTCAAGTTGCGCGGGACAGGCAACGACGGCGGCGCGCCAGGAATCGGCCCACCGCCGAAGTGCTCGCCGTGGCAGCCGCTACACGCGCGGGCCACGAAGCGTCCGTAGTCCGCGTTTGCCGAAGGCGCGGGCGAGGTCGTGATGCGTGTGTGATCGATGCGTCGTGCGATGTCGATGAGGACCAAGTCCTGGCGATCCAGCACCTTACCCAGGGCAGTCAACGACGTCGGCCCGTTCGGCCTAGCGACGGCGGGTACAGAGCGCAGGTAGGAAACGAGCGCCGTCACGTCGTCGTCGGGCAGCCACGAGAAGTCTTGTACGGGCATGAAGCGCACTGAGCGACCGTCCTTCTTGATGCCGTGTTTGACTAACCGGGCGAGCTCGCCGTCCGTGTACACAGCACCGAGGCCGCCCTGCGTGATGTTCGGTCCCGTGAACTTTCCGATGGGCCCCATGTCCAAGGTGTTGCCGCCTCCGAGATCGGCGCCGTGGCAGTCCTTGTTGGCGCAGCCAGCGAGTGCCGTGGCGACGTGATTACCGCGCGCGATGATTTCAGGATCGGTCGATGCGGCGAGCGTCGGCACCGGTACGTCGTACGTCTTTTCGAGGCTTTCCTCGTATGCCTGTAGCTCGAGCGCCGCGAAGCTCGCGAACGCCACAAGCGCAACGGCGGCAAGCACGCCGGTGCCGATGAGCGCCCGTTTGACGATCTTCTTCGACAAGCTTCTTTTCATCGTTCGTCTCCTTCGAGGGCGACGCTTTCGCCTGGCGCAAGCAGATGAAGGCGCTTGCGGAGAGTGGGCGCGGCGAACGACGTTCGGATCGCGTCCCCGCCTTGGGTAAAGTGGCTCCACCCGCGAAAGTGCACGGGCACGATCTGCGCGTCGGGTAGCAGTGTCGCCGCCGCCGAAGCCCCCTGGCCGTCCAGGGTGAGCAACGCATCGCCGAGTAGACGCGGCGACTTCGCTCCGCCGACGAAGAGCACGGCGATCTCGACGTGCGCGCGCCTGGCGACCTCGCGTACGACGGAGAGCGAAGCATTGTCGCCGCTGACGTAAACCGTAGGTAGACCGTCCGACGCCACCAGGAAGCCCGTGACCGGTCCGGTGATGGACTCGGTGGCTTCGGGGCCGTGCTGGGCCGGAGTTGCGGTGATGCGAAACTGGCGGCCGTTTCGCGCTACGAAGCGCCGCTCTTCCCACGTGCTGAGTCCGGTCACCGGTCCGTCGAGCCGCTGCGCCGCCGACGGCGTGCTGAAAGTACGGGGCGCGGTGGCGATGTACGCGCGTCCGGCGGGGTCGAGGTTGTCGACGTGCTGGTCGTGCGACAAGAGCACCGCGTCGATCAGTCCCACGTCCTCCAACGCGACGGCCGGACCTTCGAGCTTGGTCAAGGTCCGGCCAGGCGCCACGGGGTACGCTCCAGGCGGGCTGAACGTCGGATCGGTGAGAAACCGCGCTCCGCCGAGGTCGATCAGCGCCGTCGGCCCACCCACCAAGCGAATCGACGCGCGCAGCGGGGCCGCGCTGCGCACCAGTGCCTGGGCGCGCTTGGGGCCAGCGCAGTCGGTGGATGAGGCAGCGACGACCGCGAAAAAGACCGAGCACAGTAAGCGACGCTTGAAACGAGCCATGGGTTTGTTCTCCTTCGCGCAATGTGCGTCGCTCTGAGCCCATTGCGAAACTGCAGATCGCTGCAAGTTTGACATGCAAGAATGCAATGGCATGGCGAAGCCGACGCTCTCTTGGGACGACCTCCGCATCTTCCTCGCCGTCCAGCGGCGCTCGAGCCATGGCGGCGCCGCGCGCCTACTTGGCGTCGATCCATCCACGGTGGGTCGTCGCATCGCCGTGCTCGAAGCCGCGCTGGGCGCGCGTGTCTTCGATCGCACCCCGACCGGTGTGACGCTCACAGCAGAAGGTGGAGCGCTGCTCTTGCGTGCAACCCGAATGGAGGAAGAGGCGCTCGCTCTGGAGCGCGAGCTAGCGGGAGCCGACGCGCGTGTCACCGGAACGGCGCGCCTGACTGCCAGCGACGGGCTCGTCCACTACCTGCTGATGCCTGCACTCGACGAGCTGCGTCGCACCCACCCGGGACTTACGCTCGACCTGCGACCAGAAGCGCGTTCGCTCGACCTCGCGCGCCGTGAGGCAGACATCGCGATTCGACTCGTGCGCCCTCGCAGCTCGTCGCTGGTCGCTCGTCGCTGCGGCAGATTGCGGCAGGGTCTTTACGCGAGCCAGAGCTATCTCGCCCGACGAGGAACGCCGCGCTCGCCCGCGGATCTCGAGCACCACGACTTCGTCGGGTTCGACGCGTCGCTCGACGACTTGCCCCAAGCCAAGTGGCTGGCGCGGATGGTCCGTGAGCCGAGGTGGACGCTGCGGGCCTCCACAACCACACCGCAGGTGCTGGCTTGTGTTCAAGGCGCCGGTCTCGCGGTCCTGAGCACGTTCATCGCGGCTCGCGAGCCTCGACTCGTTCCCGTCTTGGCGTCGCTGCATCCACCAGATCGCGAGGTGTGGCTCGTCGTTCATCAGGACCTCAGGAAGACCGCGCGCATCGCGGCGGTCCTCGAGTGGCTGCGTGGGACGTTGCAACAGTTGGAGGTTTGAGCCGACCGACCGCGGAGCGCACGAACGGGGGGCAAGGAGCCGGGCGCAGAAGCAGGTCGCGGCGCTTCGGCTCATGCGCCTAGTGTGTAGCAACCCGAGTCGACCGTCCCCAGCGTCAGGCCGCGCCAACGCAAGTTGGCTCTTTTTGCTTTTGGGGGGGAGCGAGCCAGCCCCGCAGGCTCAAGTCTGCAGCAATCGAACTTCTGGGAAGTACGCGCGGAGGCGATCGAGGTCCTCGAAGTCCGAGGTCAGTACGCGGTCGCCGCGGCTCGCGGCCGACGCCATGACGACCGCATCGACGACGGTCGCGCCTTTCACTGCCGCGATGGCTTCGCCCGCGACACGCGCCAATGAGGGGAGGAGCGGCTCGATGACGCAGGCGTCGAGCAGCGCGGCGATTCGGGCCGAACGAGAGCCACCGCGCCAGGCTTCGACGATTACGGGCGTGGGGACCGTAAGCTCGTAACCGAGCTGTTGAGCGAGCTTGATGTGCGTGAGCGTTCGCCGGTTCTGTCGTTCGAATCCGATGAGCGCTCCGCTGTCGAGGGTTACTCCAGCCATTCCGCCTGGACTGCGGCTAGCTCTTTGGCGGAGATTGCACCCTTCTCTTTTTCGTAGCTGGCGACGAGCTCTTGTAACTTTCGTCGGCGTAGCTCACGCGCGAGTGCCTCGGTGACCTCAGCACTCAGCGTGCGTTTCGATTTCTTCGCCTCGCGCTCCATTGCTGAAAGCACCGCCTCATCGACGGTGAGCGAAACTTTCTTGGCGCGGCCACGAACTGACGGAGCCGTTGCTTGCACCCTTCGGGCCCGAGTAGCTCTTGCCTTCACGCGGATTATCCTACCTCCGGTAGGATGATCCGGCAACCCTGCTGACCGGGATTGCCCCACGGAAGTTCTAAATTCTGTTGCCCGGGTGGGAAGCGGGGGGCATGACTCGGCCGCATCGCGTCGGCTGGAGCTTGTGGCTCGCTAGACGCTAGGCGGCCGAGAAGTTCCGGCTTCACGCACGATATCGCCAATGGTGCTGCGGCGGCTCACGGCGCGCGCTGCGCGTCCGCGTAGGCCTTCGGCAGGATCGTTTTGACGTCGTTGCCGAGCACGATGGGGCGTAGGTGCGGGTGCGTGCCGGCGCGCGCCAGCGCGACATGGGTGAACTCGACGATCGCGGCCTCGTTCGGAAAGTCGATGATCCACCAGGCCGCGCGCCGATCGGCTTCGACGAAGAAGGCTTCGGGCTTGAACCGCTCGGCGATGTACCCGAAGAGAGGCCCGGGGCCTCCCGGGCCGGCGTCTAGCTTGGTTGCGGCTTCGTGACTGGGCTCCACGTTGACGAGATAGCGCATGTTTTTGGCTCCTATGAGGTTGAATGCGAGCGGCGCCCGACGCGCCGTTCGACCCCGCCGAGCTTGCGCGCGGCTCGCCAGATCCGAAATAGGCATGCCTGCACGGCTGACTGTGCAAAAGTGCACACATGGCCAGAGCGCAACTGCAGTGGAGTGACGTGCGGTATTTTTTGGCGGTGGCGCGCGCGGCTCGCCTCGCCAAAGCGGCGCGGGCCTTGGGCGTGGAGCACACCACGGTGGGGCGCCGCATCGAGCTACTCGAGAGCACACTAGGTAGCCCGCTGTTCGATCGTACCGCAGGCGGTTATTTGCTCACGCGCGCGGGCCGTCGCGTACTGGCGCAGGCCGAGCTGATGGAACACGCCGCTCTGCAGTTCGAGCGGCGCGCGCAAGAATCGCGTCAGGCCGTGGAGGGCCGTGTGCGCCTTGCGATGACCGAATCGTTCGCCGTCACCTGGCTGATGCCGCGGCTGGGCGAGCTGCAGCAGCGCCATCCCAAGCTGGAGCTGGTCGTACTGACCGGAAACGCACAAACCGATCTGTCACGCGGCGAGGCTGAGCTCGCCGTGCGCACGCCGCGACCGCAGCAACGCGCGTTAGCGGCGGTCAAGCTCGGCGTTTCCGACTTCGCGCTGTATGCCTCGACCAAGGTTGCGGCGAAGCTGCTTCCGCATCAACTGGACGCCGAGGCGGCCTCGCTGGGAGAGGTGCCGCTCATGGCCTACACGCCCGATTTCGATTTCTTGCAGAGCGCGCCGTGGTTTCAAAGATTGCTGGCCAGCAGCAACACCGCCCTCACGACGAACAGCACCTTGTCGCTACTGGTGGCTGTGCGGGCGCACGTTGGTGTCGGGGTGCTGCCAGAATTCGCCGTACGCCGCGAGCGTGATCTGGTGCGAGTTGCTCGCCGCGAGGTATCACGACACGACGCCTGGCTCGTCACCCATCCCGACTTTCGCCGCGATGTACGCGTGCGCGCTGTCGCCACGTTCCTCAAGAGCATCGCGCCAGATCTAGCGCAGCGCTGAGTCGAATCACGCGAGCGAAGAAGTACTGCGGGGGCCACGCCCGCGGCCGCTTTCTGCGCCAGTTCTGGTTCATCGTGGCCAAGCCCCGACAGCTCCAAAGACTCGGTCTGACCGTCCCTGCCTTGGAGCTTTGCGCGCAGTGCGTGAAATGTCTTTCAGGAGCGACACCAGATGCGCGCAATGTCGTCCAGCGAATCCTGGCCGCGCCGTGCGGCTATTGGCGATAGCCGACGATTCCGGTCGCGATACCTCGGTGAGCGAGGCCTTGCCCTAGATTGCCGGTCAGGCCTGCAACACGCGAACGATGAAGCGGCCGCATTCACGCATGCACTCGGCTGCGGTCGGATGAAAGTCGACGAAGGCAGGCGGATTGTGCGGCATCTCGGGGGCGACGTAGAGGCTGGCGTCGACTCCCGCGGCACGAGCCCGCTCCACGAGCTCTTTGCCTTCGTCGAACAACCGCTCGGCGCCGCCGACTGCGACGAGCATCTGGGAGAGCCCGGCGAGCTCGGCGTCGATCAATGACACCCTTGGATCGGACAGCTCGAGGCCCCCCGCGAAATCACGTGCATGCCGGAGGAGGAACCAGGTTTGGCCGTAGTCGATGCCGTCGGCTTGGTGGCACGACGCGCGGCTCGCCGTCAGGTCGAGCCAGGGCGAGATCAAGAGCGCAGCTCGAGCCTGCGACGTGCCGCGATCCCGCAGGGCGATCTGCAGCGCGAGCGCCAAATTGCCGCCCGCCGAGTCGCCAGCGACTGCGATGCGCGAAGGATCGATGCCGCCGGCGACGAGAGCATCGAAAGCCGCGAGGGCGTCTTCGAGCGCCGCTGGGTAAGCATGCTCGGGGGCGAGGCGGTAGTCGATGCCGATGACCGTCACGTCGCTCGCCAGTGCCAGCCCCGCGGCCATTTCGGCATGGGTCGTCTCGATGGACCCGAAGATGTACGAGCCGCCGTGGAGGAAGAGCACGATCCCCGCTTTGGCCGACGGGGGCGTGAACCGTATCGCCGCGAGCCCGCCGAGCTGCTCGTGCTGCAGGGTGACACGTTTGGTCGCTTTGGCTGGATAACGACGGCCGTTCAAGTCGTGGCGCAGCTCCTCGTATGGCCAGTGCGCGGACTCTTCGAAATCCCGGCGGAGGAATGCCACGACCCATTCGAACTGGAAGCCCCAGCTCCGGCGGGCGGGGCCACGTCGAAAACGCGCGCGGATTGTCGTAAATAGGCTCACCAGCAGGATTCGCAGCAGGCGCAGCATGCAGAACAGCCTAGGACACGACCACTGCGGCGGACGAAGCCAGCGACGCCAGTTCGCGAGGCCGCGAGCGCCACGTACGGAGGTCGATGCCTGGCGCTGAGACGATTTCGGCAGCGATGGTCCTGCGTTTGGTGCGGCTCGTCGAACGCCGCGGCCTCGATGCCGAGCTGCTACTCGAGCGTGCGGCGCTGACGCGCGTCGGGCTCGAAGCCGCATCGGCTCGTATCAGTTACGCCGATGCCGACCATTTGATGGAGCTTGCTGCAGCGGAGCTCGGCGCGAATGGCCTGGGCATCGAGCTGGCGCTCACGTCGACCGAAGAGACCTACGGCGCGGCGGGGATGCTGCTCGTGACGGCTGCGACTTTCCGACAAGGCCTGTCGCGCTCGCTCGCCTATCAACGCCTGTGGGGTGATGGCGAACGCTTTGCGCTCAGCGAGCTCCCGCGCTCGTTGGCCGTGCGATTTCGCCATCCAGGGCCGGGCCGATTGGCGGCAGCGGTGGCGGCCGAGTGCGCACTCTGTGAGGTGCTCGAGGGGGTGCGCGCCCTGGTCGAGCGCGATGCCGTGCCTGATGCGGTGGAGCTCGCGCATGCTCCGCTTGGCGACGTGGCGCCGCTATTCGAGCAGTTCGGAGTAGAGCCGCGCTTCGAGCAGGCCGAAAATCGCATCGTGCTGGGCGCCGAGCTCGTCGATCGTCCGATGCATGCCGTCCGCGATTTGCTGGGTGCGGCGATGGAGCGCCAGGCAGCGCGCGCGCTTGCGTTGCTTCCCCACCGAGACAACGTTCGGGCGCGAGTGGAGCCACTTCTCACCGGCGAAGCTGGCCTTTCGCGCTCGCTCGACGAAGTGGCTGCCGCGCTACATCAGAGCCCGCGCACACTTCAACGTAAGCTCCGCGGCGAGGGCACGAGCTTTCAAGCCCTTTTGGACGAAGCTCGGCGGCGCGCCGCCGAGGAGCTCGAGCGACAGGGCGTTCCCTTCAAGGAGATTACCTTTCGACTCGGCTTTCAGGATCCGAGCGCTTTCTTGCGGGCTCGGCGGCGTTGGCGGACGTAGCGTCCAGCTCACGCCCGAGCTGGAACGAAGAAACGATCCGAACGACGGAATGCGGAAGCACGTTGCCTAGAAGCAGCCTTTGCATCACGCCCAACATCGCGGCGGCACGGCTCACGCCGAAGCGATAGTCACACCCACTCGCTTCTTCGGGCGGCATGGCGCGCACGGGCTGCTTCAACCCTTTGGCTACCACTTCCGCGATTGCGCGGAGCGGAACGCCGTCTTCGGCTACGGCTTGGTAGCGGCCAAACGTGTGGGTCTTCTCAAGCGCAAGCCAATACAGTCGAGCCGCGTCGCTCGCCAACGACATCTTCGAGTCGCGCATCGTCGCCAACGACTTTCTTTCCTGCCCTCGGTGCGTCTACCGGTTGGAGGCCTGGCGCTCGTCGGTGCGCCGAGCCGACCCTGAAGGTGTCTGCTCTCCGCTTTCCTCAAACTCCGCCAGTAGTCGTTTCGCCTCGGCCAAGACTGCCCACGTCCAGCGCCATGCGCGCAGCGTCGAGCTTGGCGACCTCCGCCGCCAGGGTCGAGACCAACAAAGTCCTTCCTCCTCCACTGCCGCAGATTGTGCGCTTTGCAAAGATGGTAAGCGCAAGGCGGGCGCACTCCCTCTCTGACCAATCACGCGAGTTTGCTCGCACCGTCGCGGCGACGCAGCGGGGCCCGATACTTGCAGCCGCGGGTGAGCGGAGGAATAGTGATGAAACGTGCTCTTGTTCGGCGCTGCGACGGCGACGAGGCCCGAATGGCACGGCTCGCGCGGCCGTTGCGGACACGGTCCTTTTGCGCGGCCTTCGTAGCGGCGTCGACCCTATCGTTCGGAGCCTGCTCGGACAGTCGAAGCGAGAGCAGACCCTGGCTCACGTCACTTGCGGACGCTGAGCCAGCGCAGTGCCCGAACGGTGGAGCGCTCGTGCAGCTCGGCCCGGATCGTGACGGCGACGGAGCGCTCGACGCGGTCGAAGTCACTGCAACGCGGGCCGTATGCAACGGCGCTGACGGCGCGCCTGGTGAGCACGGTCAGGATGGGGTAGACGGCAAAACAGCCTTGGTGTCGACGGCGCCCGCATCCGTGGAGGCATGTCCAACGGGCGGTGTCGTCGTGTCCTCCGGTATCGATGAAGACGGTAGCGGTGCGCTGGAGCCCTCCGAAGTCCAGCAGACCGCCGTGGTTTGCGGCGGGCCGAAAGGGAGTGACGGCCTCAGCGCTCTGTTGAGCCAAACGGCTGAGCCGCGCGGCGCGAACTGCGAGGACGGCGGAGTGCGTGTCGAAGCAGGGCTGGACGATGATGGCAACGGGGCGCTCGCTGCAAGCGAGGTCGACACGACCACCTTCGTCTGCAAAGGCGCGGCGGGTCCTGCTGGCCAGGACGGGCAGAATGGAACGAACGGGGCAGACGGGAAGGACGGCCTTACGGCGCTAATAAGTCAAACTATTGAGCCGTCCGGAGCAAACTGCGAGGACGGCGGGACGCGGATCGATGCGGGACTCGACGTCGACCGCAATGGCGAGCTCGACGCTATCGAGGTCGACACGACGACCTACGTATGCAGTTCCGCGGGCGGCGGCGGCTGCTCGACCGGGTATCATCTGCTGAGCGACGGCGGATGCGGTCGCGTTCTCTTCAGCGACAACTTCGACGACGGTGTCATCGGGGGTGATTGGCTGCCGTGGAAGAAGACCTTCCTCGAGACGGCCGGACGTCTGAATGTCGGCGACAACCCGCGCGCAGGTTTCAACTACGGACATAGCGGCAACGGCCGCGGGGCGAGTTTGGCCACCCACGTCGGCGATCAGACGTGGACCGACTACCGTGTCGACCTTGATCTGCAGGCTCTGCCGCCCGGCGCCTACAATCCCTACGCATTGCCTGGCTGCTTGCGCGTAGTTAGCCTGGCGTTCCGCGTGCAACAAGCGAACGAGAGTTGGAATGAGCCCGCCAACACGTCCTACTACATTGAGATGATCCCGTCTTATGCGAGCTGTATGGGCAGGCAGCCAGGTGGCGTGACCCTGGGTAGCTCGCATGGGACGTATTTTGCCGGCACCGGATGTTGTACGGTCGCTGCCGGGAGTAGCCGCGTGCTGGTTTCGACCACGAGCCCGGCGTTCGTCGATGGGCCCAATCACTACAGTTTGGAGGTCAAAGGCAACAACATCAAGCTTTGGGTAAACGAGGCACCTGTCTTCGACTACACCGACGATACGGTGCCATACGCACCAGGCGCCGTTGCCATCGTGTATGGCGGCATCGAAGTCAGCGTGGACTGGGAGCTACTCGGATGGGTGGATAATGTCGTCGTCACGGACATGGGCGATTGACGTCGGCGCCGCCGAGTTGGGCGTGGACGATCCCGCTCCGCGCCAGCTCGCTTTCTTGCTTCGAGGTGCGACTAGACGGTGCTGCGAATGAAGTCGTGCACGTCGAGTAGATCGCGTGGCACTTCACCGCGCGTTGCCAGCATGTTGGCGAGCGTCTTTGCGGCGCTGAGGCAGCGCGCGTAGGCGGCGCCGCTGGGACGCCCTCCGATTGTGCTGGGCAGCGCCAGCAGCTTCAGCTGTTTGCGGAACGCCGTTGGCTCTACGTACACGTGCTCGACGGGAACGGATAGGGCCGAGAGCGCCGTGAGAGTCTGCCAGCTCGGTGTCTCTTTGAACACGGAAGCGTACACGGTGACGAAGCGGTCGAAACGATGCTCGTGGCTCTGGTCGCCTTGCAGCAAGCCGCACAGCGCCTCGGTCAGCGGTCGCTGCTCACCCGCGACGCGAGTACGCTGAAGGGCGCCCGCCGCCATGCCACTGGCGTTCAGCAGCTCGATGGCGTCATCCCAAAGGTCGACGAACTTTTGCTTCTCGAGGAGCGCCGCCACTCGCTCTGCTGCGAAGCGCTCCTGAACTTGGTTGAGCAGACCGCGTGCCTGCCCGGCGGAGGCACTCTTCGCGGCGCTTCGCCATTCGTTGCCGAAGAAGCCTCCCGGGTACTTTCTGTGGAAGCGCGCGAGCTGTGCGTCGATGGCCGACGTGGTCGGCGTCGCGCTATCGCGGCGGCCGGCGCGCTTTGCGAGCAGAGAGAGCAGATGCGCGCAAGTTTGCTGCTGGTCGCGATCGGGGTGCTCGACCTTGCGCATGTGGTCGATGCCGGCGGCACCCAGCGTTCGCTCTTCGCCATCTTCGAACAAATACGAACGTTTGCCCTCGCCCTCGCTCGCGACGATGCCGACGCCCCAGTCCGGACGCTTGGCGTGGCAAAAGATATTGGGAAATTCTGGGCTATCGACCATGAAACGTTCGTCGCGAGTCTCGGAGGTCACGTAAATCGGCCACAAACTGACCCGTAGCGTGCTCCGCATCTCCGAGATACGGCCCGTTGCAGGAGCTTAGCATCGATCACACGGCACACGACCAGCTTTCACGCCGCGATTTCTGATACGGTCGCGGTCCCTGGATTCACTGCGGCGAGTTCGTTCGGAACGGCGCGAGGCGCAGGACGACCGGAGACGGAGCGCGCGACAGTCTCGCGCAGTGCTCCCAATCAACGCCTCCTTCATTCAATGAAACGACAGACCGTCGGCGACGACAGCGGCACCGCCATCTTGGGCGACCCTCGTGGAAACATCTTGCGGGAAGCCAGCGAAGCCATCGGCGTGCGCTGGGTGCTCGACTATTCGGCAACCGTGGAGCGGAGCGGACGCCGCATCGAGGGCGGGTGGCCGGGCACACTGCCCGAGGCACGCGGGCGCGTGCTGGCGAGCTTGCCGCAACAGCTTTCGGCTCGCGGCGCAGAGCCGTTGACCCCGCAAGAAATTGTCGTCGCTTCGACGATCGCCAGCGCCGAGGCGAAGCGCCGGTGGCAAATCGCCGCAAAGCGGTTGCAGCGCACGCCAAGGTAGCGCTCCGCTACGTTTCGTGACCGCGAGCGGAGGAGAAAATCCGCCACGCAAGCGAATGCGTCGGCGTGCTGCCTTGACCGACACGCATTAAAATACTACGGTCGCCGACTCGAGGCGGTCACGCACTGGCGCGACCCTAGCATGTGTTCGGTCCGCGCGGCGGAGCGGCGGTGCTTCTAGTGAGCCGCACTGTTCCACGCTGAGCTGAAGGATCGAATCGGCATCAACTCGTTGAGCTCGTGAAGAGCCAAGCGGTCCGCGTGACTCACGACGCACTCCCCGGACGACCGAGGTTTCGCGCAAAGTCGCAGTTTTTGGCCGTGCGGAGCGGTCCCCCCCGTCACGGCAATTGTTTTTTGGGACCACGAATCGAGAAGAGAAAATGGGAAATCGTTTGTACGTGGGTAACTTGTCTTTCAGCGCGACCGACCAAACCCTGCGCGAAGCCTTCGCCGCGCACGGTGACGTGACGGACGTGCATGTCGTGGTGGATCGCATGACGGGTCAGTCGCGCGGCTTCGGCTTCGTGACGATGGGCTCGCAGAACGAGGCGAATGCCGCCATGGAGGCCATGAACGGAGCGGACCTCGACGGTCGTTCGCTGAAGGTGAACGAGGCTGAAGAGCGCCAGGGTGGCGGCGGCAATCGCGGCGGCGGAGGTCGCGGCGGCGGCTTCGGAGGCGGCGGCAACCGCGGCGGCAATCGTTGGTAAGCCCTTCGCCGCGACTGAGCCCGATGCCCAGCAAGCTGTACGTGTCCAACCTGAGCCAGGCGGCGACGCTCGGCAGCATGCGTGAGCTGTTCGGCGCTTGCGGCGATGTTCTGGAAGTCGAGTTTGCCGCGGAGCGAGGCGCACGCAGCTACCCCTCCGCGGCATTCATCACGATGGCGACGTCGCTGGGGGCCGAGCGCGCCCTCAGCGCGCTGCACGGCCGGCTTCACGGCGACCGCGTGTTGGTGATCAGCCGAGTCTCCGGGGAGCCCGCGGCCTTACCGGAGACGGTACGCCCGGCGCGCCCGCCGGCGAATCAGCCACGAGTTGCTATCACTCAACAGTACCGGGATCGTCGTGGCCTTACTTATGAGTTGAGCTGCTCGGGAAAACTGCTCACGCTGCGCTTCATCTTTCCGCTCGACGACGCGCAAGCCTGGCAGGTGGAAGCCCGAACGCTGCCGGGGCCGCCATCCGCCGTCACCGCGAGCGCGATGACTCGCGAGCAGGCGCTGCTGGCGTTGATCGATGCCTCGGTCGGCGGCCCACTCGGAGCAGCAGAGCTAGATTGGGCAGAGGTTGCGGCGGTGTTGCGGTCCGTCAGGGCGCTTTGAGGCGGTCAACGCGTCCAGCCAAAGGCCGGACGCGTTGCGCGAGCGCACTAGTCAGAGGTTGAGGAGGGAGCGCAGATCCGTGGCGCCCGACATCTGCCCTTGGGTCATGATCGGCAAACCGAGCATGTCTTCGATGGTCTTGAGGAGGGCGGCGTGGGTGCCAACGCCAACCTGCGTGATGTTCCCCTTGTGTGTGGTCGGAGCAATTTGCAGGTTCGGCCCAGGGTGGTCTTCGTCGTACCAGATGAAGACGGCAGTTTTTCCGGCCTGATAGCTGGCGCTGTCCAGCACTCGTTGGATGTTCGTGCTTGCCCAGTCGTCCACGACCGAGTTGCTGCAGTCGTGACCGTCGTTGCAAAGGGTGGGCGTAATGAACGCGTACGTCGGCAGGTTGTTGGGATCGAACTCGGTGTAGGGCCTGACTTCGGTGTTGCAGAAGTCGTGGTCGCTGTGCGAGCCCGTTGCGTCGGTGTAAGTGCCGAAATAGTACAGCGCCGGTACGTGCTTGGCGGCGTTGCCGCTAGCCGAGCAGCCCGCCGTCGCGCCCTCCACGTAGTTGCGCGCCGTACCGCCGGCCAGGCGCACTTGGCGGAAGATGTTGTTGTCCGTCGAGCGGCAGCTGGTCGAAGGCGAGCAGTCGTTGACCGTGGCGGTGTTGTTCACGCCACTGGTCTCGCCGATGTATTGCGTCAGGCTGTTTTGTGAAGTGTTCGTCTCGGTCCAATCCTGGAAGTACGAGCACTGCGTTGCCAGTGAGCTCAGGTAGGGCATCGACGAGAAGCCGAGCCCCACGTTGCTCCAAGTGCGATTTTCGAAAGAGAAGATCACCACGTGGTCGTAGTGCGTCGGCGGGGTAGCGGTGGAGCCGCAGACGGTTGCGCCGCCCGAGCCGCTGCTGCCGCCCGAGCCGCTGCTGCCGCCCGAGCCGCCGGATCCGCTCGACCCGCCGCTGCCGGAGCTGGTGGTGTACGTGATGCTGAGGAGTGGACGCTGCGAGGCCGTGCCGGCTTCGGACGAAGCGAAGTCGATTCCGTCGGTGTTGCTGGTGCTGGCGACGATGACGCCGTGGTTGTTGGCGGCGTTGTTGATCCAGCCCTGGATCATGCTGATGCCGGCGCTGTTGAGGGTGATGGTCTTGCTTCCCGTGGAGCCGGTGATACTGCCGACGGCCGAGCCGCGATCGCTGGCGCCCAGCGCGCCGCTGCTGGCCCAATTGCTCGAGGTGGTGGCGCGGTTCCAGGTGACTTCGCCTTCGTTCCAGCCGCGGAGCACGTTGTACAAACTGTAGGTGTTGCCGCTGGCGTTGACGATTTGCAGCTTGATGCTGGCGGAAGTGACGACCGCGTCCGCCGGCAGGCCGGTGAGCGCCCACTGCAGCAGGCACGACTTGTCGACGCCGCCGCCGTCATCGCCGTCTGCTTCACAGGTGGTGGCGCCGCCGAAGTTAGTGGTAGCGCTGGCTTGCTTGATCGTCGCGTCCGTCGCACCCGTGTAAGAATTGACGCCTTGCTGGAAGGTGGCGGTGACGGTCAGAGCCTCTTGGGCCGAGCCTAAGCTCTCTTCGCTCGTGCCCTCGAAATCACCGCTGCAGGCGGCGAGCGTGGCGGCGGGCAGACCCATACAAACCAATCCAGTTAGCAATCGTCGCGGTAGCTTACGCATGGAGTTCCTCCTGTGGAGGCCCGACCCAACGGCGGAGCGTCGTTGGGCCTGCCTCCTGATGGCACACGACGTGTCGGCAGCGCCGGCAGCGTCGATGCGACCGCACCCTAGGAGGAATGGATGGGACTGCGGTGCCGTGTTGGTAACGGTTTAGTGATCCGTTGAACCATGGATCCCGGCGCCGAGTACTCATTGCGCCCGGCGCGTGGCGGCCACACCCGGCGTTGTCCTGGCTTAGGCCTCAAAGGCTATCGAGCACCTGCTTGCGGCGTTCTTGATACTCGGCGTCCGTGATCAGGCTCTTTCGATGAAGCTCGTCGAGCGCGCGCAGGCGTTGTTCGGGCGTCGGCAAAGGTGACGTCGTGCTGGTCGAGACGCTGAGGGTAGGCGCGGCGGGTGCGGGAGTATCGGTCGCGAATTCGGTTGCGGCGGGCGCGACGGCGACGGCACCAGCTGGGGCGCCCGAGCTGCACTTCAGCGCGTGACCGCTGATGGCCATCGAATCCTCGTCAGCCGTGCCCATGTCCATCAAGACGAAGTTTCCACCGAGCGCGGCGGTCTTGTTGCGGAGATCGTTCTGGGAGCTCTCCAGTTTGTCTTGCGCCGAAGCCGGCTCACCCGCTGAGCCGTAAACGACACCCAAGTCGTCGCAAACGGCGCCTGCAGGCGCCGCTTTACCGATGCGCACGTCGGCTCCTCCGCTCGTGAGCTCGGTTCCGCAGGCGCTCAGCGCAGCGCCCCCCAACAGCACCCCGAGGACGAGCCAGCGGTTCATGCGCCTAGCGGAGCCTCTCGTTGGCGCGGGCGATGAGCGCGCTGGGGACGCCACCGACGCTACGCAGAGCGTCGAAGCTCTGGGCGCTGGCGCGGGTGACGCGATACGAGATGATGAAGGCAGCAGCGCAGACGACGGCTAGCGCGATCATGGGTACCGTTTGTGTCAGGGGACGGTCGAGCGCGAGCTTGGTTGCCGCGATGATGCCGAGGATGAGCATGGCGAGGAGTAAGAAGAAGCGCAGCCAGGCGATGCCGACGGACCCCCAATGCATGCCCGGTAGACGGATGTTGTCCGCGCCGCTCTGCGCTAGCTTGCTATCTTCGATCACGAGCCACGAGCCCGTGGGAAACAGAGGAATGAAAAAGAGGTGCAAGAAGCGCGTGGCCACGTGGCACACGCCCGGCACCGACTCCACCTTCCCATACAACGTGCTCCCGAAGACAACCACCATGAGTGGGCTTTTATCATCCCTCTGGGGCGCGGATCGAGTAGGGACTACGGCAGGATCCGTTCGGCGCTTCGGATTTCGCTAGGGCGAGCCCGCGGCACGTCTTGCTGCGACCTCGTCGATCAACTTCTGAACCTGTTGCAGGTGCTGCTCGGGGCTCGCCGAGTCCCAAGCTGCAAAGGTGCTGAAGGTCTCTCCCCGCGCGTCTGTCGTGGGTGCGTCCTTGCGCAAGAATGGCCCGGCGATCCCAGCCATCCAGCCGTCCTTCGCGAACTGGTCGGGGGGATCGGTCTTGAAGCGAAAGAGGTAGTAGGTCGCCGCGCTATCGTCCGGTCCCAGATCGGCATCCATCGTCTTCATGAGCTCGATGTGGTCCGGGGCCCGAGCGAGCTCGGTGGGATAGACGAGCCAGCGCACCATCTCGGACTCGGCAAATTTCGCTTGGGTGCGCTCCGCTGCAGGAAAGAGCTCAAGGCGGTGCAGTTCGCCGAGCTTGTCGAAAAACGGGTTGCGTGTCTCGGGATCGGCCGCAATGGCGAGCGAGCTGCCAGCCGTCAGCTCTTGACCAAAGCGGAGCAACGACACACCGGACCACAACTTCATCAGTGGATCGGGCAGAGCCTCAGCGCGCTGGAGTAGCGCGGTCGCCTCGTCGTTGCGCCCGATCAAGCCGAGTAGGTCCCACAGTACTTCTGCCTCGATGCGCGTCCCTACGTAAGGCTCCTGCCAGCGCCAGCCGACCCCAGTTGCCGGTCGGGTTGCCTCCAACCGTTGCAGTAGCGCTCGACCACGCGCGAGCAGCGCCGGGCGTGCTTCGTCACATAGCTCTGGGGTCAGCCGCCCCGCGTTGGCGCAATCCAAGAGGTAGCGCTCGCGTTGTTCCTCCGAAACCCTGGGCATCGGACCCTTCGCCAACTCCGCCAAGCGCCCGGTTGGCGCAGTACACCGCGGCCCGAACAGCTCGTTCAAGCTCAGCTCGTCGCTCGCTTCAGTGGGCGCGCTGTCCGGACCTTTTGCCCCCTGTGAGGGCTGCTCTGCCTTGTTGGTGGCTGCGCGCGCGCAGCCAAGCGCCAGCCCCGTGGTGGGGATCTCGATGGACGCGAAGAAGAGGTAGTGGGGGTTCGGCTTACCGACGGCCAACGTCGCCGAGACGCGGCGGGAGCGTCGGCGTTCTAGAACCCCGGCGCGGTCATGTTCAGGCAGCGCTCGATGTCGACGACACCCTGGGCGCGGAGTCGTTCGCTGCTCGTTCGTAGAAGCTCTTGGCCCACCTGGCCGCCGATCAGCGCCCCGCGCCGGGCTCGGGCGCAGTCTGCCAGGTAGCCCATGTCGCAATCCGATAGCCCCCTGACGGCGAGGTCGAGCTGCTCCAGAGCCTGCTGCTGTTCGCCTTTGAGGGCGTGCAGGCAGGCGAGCAGGTGGCGGCCCATGGGCGCGGCGTAGCTGGGGTGATCGGCGAGCAGCGAGTTCGCGCAAATCGCCGTCAAGAGTAACAATTGCGGCTTGTCGCCGCCGTCGGCAATAGCCGATAGCGCGCAGAGGCCACGTTCGAACGTCGTGCAAACGCGCAGCACGTGCACGCTGAGAAAATGCGTCGCCTTGAGGCGAACGAAGTCGTCCTCCATCTCTTGGTGGGCGAGCAAGCCTCTGCCCCGGTAGCGATGCGCGGAGACTCTCGCCATCAAGCTGCCCCAGTGACCCCCGGTGAAGCGATCCGAAAATACGAAGCCCGTATACGGAAAGTCTTGCGCCATGCGGGTCGCGCTGTCGGGATCGCCGGCGACGATCGCGGTCATGGCGGCCGGGTAGAGCAGGTGCATCAGCGCGAAGCGGTCGGCTCGTTCTTGGGCTTCGCGCACGGCTTCGGGCACTCTCTGGGCGGCTTCTTTGAGCTCGCCGCAGAGAATCAAGGCGTTCGCGCTCCACGCGACCGCGTTGGCCAGCTCCCAATGCACGCCGCGGCAGCGTTCGCGCATCGTTTGCTCGGCGGCGTCGAGCGTGGCGCGCGCGGCGCGCCATTCGCCCGAGAACATGCGCACCAGGCCCGCCGCGAGCCGGGACAACGCGAGCGCGTAGGCATCGTCGCTGAGCGTGGCCAGCCCTTCCGCCGTTCGCACGAGCTCTTCGATCTGGCTTCGTTCTTGGATTTCGACGGCGGCCCGACCCGAGGCTTCGATGGCGAGCGCCCGACAAATGCGGATTGGGTCACCGCCGTCGAGCGCGAGCATCAGGTGGCGTGCGCCGTAGTCGGCGGCGCGGATCGCGTCGAAAACGGCGAGGCCCGAGCTGGCCGCGAAGGCGACGTCGATGCGCTCGAGCTCTTCTTGCGGTACCGCCTGGCGCGTCTCGAACTTGAGTCCGCGTTGTCGTAGCCGTTCGCGGTTGGTCGCCAGGCAATACTGCGCCCAGGCGGTCGTCTCCGGATACGGGATCTTCACGTCGTCGAGCGCGGCGCGCAGCGACCGGAGGCCTTCGGTCTCTCCGCCCGTTTTCAAAAAGTGCTCGGCGGCGCTCCTGCGCAGCGCGGTGCGTTCGGGGGGCGGAGCGTGGTGTACGGCGCTGGCGTAGGCAGCCGCCGCCTCTGCCGCATGACCGGCCGAGAGCAATGCGTCCGCCACGCTGCGCTCGAGCTGCCAGCGCGGATGATCGACTCCGAGCTCGATCGCCTGCCGGTACAGGCCGGCCGCGCGCAAGAAGGCCAGGCCCGCTTCTGCTGCCTCTGCGGCTGGCAGCACGTGGCGGCGCGCGTTGACCTCGTCCCCCGCAGCCAAGAAGTGCTCGACGAGCGCGCCGGGATCGGCCTTGCCGGTGCTTTCGAGCGCGCTCGCGACGCGCGAATGCAGCGCCCGGCGGCGATCGCCAGCGATGCGACCCATCAAGCTATCGCGAATGCGGCCGTGGTAGATGTCCACCAGCTCGCTCTCGTCGCTGGCTACGGTCCGCGTGAGCTTCGTTACTCGCAGCCTTGCGTGCAAGGAATCGGCGACGTGCAACCCGGCGAGGTCTTCGGCCACCTTGGTCGGTAGCGGGCCGCCGGCAATACACAGCACCTCCAACAAGGCCTGCGCTTCTGCCGGGAGCTCGTCGACGCGTCCTCGAATCACCGCGTCGAGCGAAACGAAGCCGCTCGCGTCATCGGCTGCAGAAGTACGCTGCCAGGTCGAGAGCTCCGAGACGAACAGCGGCAGGCCTTGCGACTCTTCGGCGATGCGCCGGATGGCTTCCGGCGAGGCTGCCTCGTCACCGAGCGAGAGCGCAGCCAGGCGAACGCTGTCTTCGTAGGTCAGGTGCTTCACTTCGATGCGCTCGACGTGCACGCTGGGTGACAGCCGGTCAGTCATGGCCAAGAGCGCTCCGAGCGCGGGGCTCTTGCCCAGCGCTTCAGAGCGGAAGCTACCCACGAGCAGCATCGGCGGGGCACCGGGGGCGCGTAGCACCTGCTCGAGCAGCGCCACGCTATCCACGTCGGTCCAATGCAGATCGTCGATGTACACGACGAGCGGTCGTTCGGTGGCGATCGCCACCAACAGCGAACGCAGCGCCATGAACGCGCGACGGCGCAGCTCTTGCGGCTCCTTGACGGCAGGCCAGAGCCAGCTCTGCTCCTCGAGCTCCGGCACGCCGCGCAGCACCGGAAAGACACGCAGCAACTCTGCGGCGTTCGCAGGTAAAAGCTCGGCCAACTTGTGTGGTGGCACGAGCATGAGCCAGCGTGATAGCTCGTCGACGACGCTGTCGAGCCCTTTGAAAGGCACGGCCTCGCGCTCGTAGCAGCGACCAGACAGCACCAGCGCTCGCTGCGTCTGGGTGACCTCCTTCAAGAAGCGCTGAATGAGCGTCGTCTTGCCGATGCCCGATGCACCGGACACCAGCACCACGGCGCTTTCCCGTTGGTTGACGCGCTCCAAGCCTTGGCGTAGCGCCGCAAGCTCTGCGTCTCGCCCGACGAAGGCGGCCGAGACCGCCGCCATCGTCGACAGGCTCGTGGAGAGAGGCCGCGAGCGGGGCTGTGGTTGCGCCGCTCGGAGCCGGGCGATGATCTCGGGGCCGTCGGGGCGGGCGTCTGGCGTGCGCTCGAGTAAGGCCATGCACAAGGCTTCCAGATCCGGCGGCACGCCTTGCACGACTTCGCTGGGCTTGCGCGGTCTGCCCTCCTGCTTGGCCAACAAGATCTGTTGGAAGCTGCCGGTGAATGGCAAGAGTCCCGTGAGGGCTTCGTACAACATCACCCCCACGGCATAGAAGTCGGCGGCCGGCCCGACCCGCACGCCTCGTGCTTGTTCGGGCGCCATGTATGCGGGCGTGCCCATCACGGTATCTTCCAGCCGCTCCGGATCGCATTCGAGGTCGCCCACCACACCGAAGTCGAGCAGCACGACGCGGCCTTCGCTCGTCACCATCACGTTCGACGGCTTGATGTCGCGATGGAGGCGGCCGGAGGCATGAATCGCCAGCACGCCGTCGAGCAGCCTCGACAGCGCTGGGCGCAACCGCCACACGTTACCGACGGGCAGCCCGCTGTTCGCCTTGGCCAGCGGTGAGGCGCGCGTCCCGTCCGGCCGCACCGGGCTCACCTCGGTGCGCTGCGTGTACAGCGTTTGATGATGGACGCTGGCTTCGGTTTGAGTGCGGGTGAGGCTGGTTCTGGACGCGCGCTCGTTCACCCGCACGTGCTTGACGAAGTCAGCGCCGTCGAGCAGCTCCATCGTGAAGAACCATTGCTCGCCGTCAGCGAACAGGTCGTAGAGCTGCACGACCGAGGGGTGCGCGATGTCGGCCAGCGCCCGGAATTCCTTTTTGAATCGCAGCAGCGCGCCCGGGTAGAGTCGGGTCATCGTCTTGAGCGCCACGACCGAGCCGCGCTGGAGATCGCGCGCGCGGTACACGACTCCCATGCCGCCCTGGCCCAGGGTACTCTCGATGATGAAGCGCTCGTTGCCCTTGAAGTCGGGCCGCGTGGTTTCTGTCTTCAACGCAACTCATCAGGCTACATCACGCCCACTGCTCGACAACAGCGACGTCGTTCCCGCATTCGCGTGCCGTCTTTCGCGCTATCCCACCTTGGTACACACGCCGCGGAACAACGTGGGGCACGCGCTGGCTACTGCTTCTCGCTGGCAAACCGCGCGCGGTAGGCGGCCGGGCTCACTCCCAGCTGTTGGCCGAAAGCCCGCCACAGCGTGCTCGCGTCGCCGAGGCCGGTGCGAGCGGCGACTTCTTTGAGAGAAAGCGACGACTCTTCGAGCAAACGCTGCGCCGCTTCTACCCGTAAGCGGCGCACGACCTCGGCCGGTGATTCGTCGAGGTGAGAGCGACACCAGCGCGTGAGCGTGCGCACGCTCATGCCCAGGCCCGAGGCCAGGAGCGAGACGGGCAGCGGATCGCCGAGGTGCTCGAGCACGAAGTTATCCAGCTCGCCGAGGCGCCCCGGCTCTATTTCTTGCCGCTGCAATGTCGAGCTGAACTGCGCTTGTCTGCCGGAGCGGCGCAGGAAAAGCACCATGCGCTTGGCGACGGCCATCGCGACGGCGTGCCCCTGCTGTTCTTCGACGAGCGCTAGCATCAGATCCACACCCGCCATGAGCCCGGCCGAGGTCCAAACGCGGCCGTCACGGACGAAGATGCCGTCGTCAACGACGCACGCTTTTGGGAAGCGCTCGCGCAGGCTGGGCAGCCATTGCCAGTGCGTGGTCGCGCGGCGGCCGTCGAGCAAACCAGCTGCGCCCAGCACGAAGGCACCCGTGCAGATGGACATGACGACCGGAATACGCCTTTGGTGCTTGCCCAGCCAGCTCGCCAGCTCGCCTTCTGCGCGAGGGTCGGGCCGGGACAGCGGCGAACCGGCGACGATGGCGATGTCTGGCAGGTGACGGGGAGCCTTGGGCAGCGGTTTCGATCCGGTGAGCACCAGGCCGTGCCCCGTCGGCACGGCGGGCCCGCGGGGTCCGTGCAGCGAGAGCTCGTAAGCAGTGCGACCGAGCAAATCATTGCTGTGAGCCAACACCTCCCAGGCGTTGGCGATGCTGAGCAAGCCGGTGTGAGGGAGCGCCAGGATCCAAACGCGCTTGGCTCGGGTCATGGCTCGAGCATGACGGCCATGGCCGAAAATGCAATCCAGTTGTCCTTTAGGACATGGCCCGAGCGCGCTACCTGAGCGGCATGCTCAAAATCGGCATCAACGGATTGGGACGAATCGGCAGAATGGCCTTGCGCGCGGCGCTGCGGCGCCAAGACGCGGAGGTCGTGGCCGTCAACGACCTGCTGGAGCCCGAGCACCTGGCGTACCTGCTCGCCCACGATTCCGTGCACGGCAGGTTGGGACATCGGCTGCGCGTCGACGCTGGCGCCCTGTACATCGACGACCGCCGGCTGCGCGTCAGCGCCGTGAAAGATCCGGCCGAGGCGGCGTGGAGGGACGCGGGAGTCGACGTGGTAATCGAGTCAACGGGCGTGGTCTTGACCCAGGCTCAGGCCGAAGCGCATTTACGAGCCGGCGCGCGGCGCGTGATCGTTTCTGCGCCTGCCAAGGACGACATGCCGACGTTCGTTCATGGCGTGAACAGCGACCGTTACGGGGGGCAGGCGGTGATCTCGGCCGCGTCGTGCACGACCAATTGCCTGGCGCCGCTGGCCAAAGTCGTTCACCAAAGCTTCGGCATTCGGCGCGGCTTGATGACGACGATTCACGCGACCACGGCGACCCAAAAGGTCGTCGACGGCGTCTCGGGCAAAGACTGGCGTTTCGGTCGCGGCATCTTGGGCAACATCATTCCGGCGAGCACGGGCGCCGCTCAGGCGGTAGCGAAGGTCTTGCCGGAGCTGGCGGGTAAGCTGACGGGCATGTCCTTTCGGGTGCCGGTCGCCGACGTCTCGGTGGTCGACCTGACGTGTGAGCTCGAGCGTCCTACAACCTACGCAGAGATCTGCGAAGCCTTGCGCAACGCAGCACAGGGCCCGCTTCACGGCGTGCTCGGCTACGGCGACGATGAGCTCGTTTCGAGCGACATTCGGGGAGAAGCGTGCACCTCGGTGTTCGACGCCAAGGCCGGCATCCAGCTCGATCCGACCTTCGTGAAGCTCGTTGCCTGGTACGACAACGAGTGGGCTTACGCGAGCAAGTTGCTCGACCTGGCCATCAGGGTCGCGGCTTAGTCGCCCTTCGGCGTAGGCCGAGCACCGCGAGCACGCCCAACCAGCTTGCCCAAACGCTCACACCGCCAGAGCTTGGGGGGGCGAAGGAGCAGCTCGAGTCGTCGCTGCTCGTCGAGTTGAGGAACGGCAGGCCAGCGCCGCCGCTCGTGGTGCCGGCGGTGGGTGCCGTGCCGGCGCTACCGCCACCACCAGCACCCGTGGGCGCACCCGCGCTGCTGGTTCCTCCGCCGCCCGTGCTGCCGCCGCCGGCAGAGGTCGTTCCGGCAGTGGCAGTACCGCCCGTTGCCACCGGGGTACCGCCGGCGCCGGCTCCGCTCGTGCCTGCGCCGCCGCTGCCGCCTGCGCCCGCGCCACCGCTGCTGCCGCCAGTGCCGCCGCTGCCGCCTGCGCTCGCACCTGCTTGCCCACCGCCGCCACCGTTACCTTGGCCACCCTGACCCGTGTCGGCGCCGTACGCGGCGAGCACGCCCTTGGCAAAGTTGACGCGCGACGGCAGAGCGCACTCCGGGTAGTTGGCGTAAACGCAACCTTCGAACTTGTCTTCGAAGACTTGCGTCGCGTCGGTCACGTTGCTCGTCGCTTTGAGCTCGGCCAGGCCATAGTCCGAAAACGTGGTCAGCTCGTACCAGATGAAATCGAGCTGCAGCGTGAGCGACGTTGCCGACTGCCCCTTCTGTGCCGCGAACGCCACGACGTTGTCGTTCGGCGTCGTGTCCCAACGTGCGCCGGCCGACCACTGCGCGATGCCGCGACCGACGCCGCCGCCGGCCTGATGGATCTCCGGATCGATGCCCGACTCTTGGTCGAGGTTGCCGACCACGGCAGCGGCTTGAAAGTTCGTCAGCCCTTTGCCGATGAAGTAGTCGTACGCCGTTTTGTCGTTGGCAAAGGGTGTGCTGGCCGCTTGCTGGCTCGTCCCCAGCCCTTCGCCGGGGACGCCCGAGCACCCGCTGCTGAACGCAACGGCAACGACCAAAGCCGGAAACACAAGGGAGCTGTTACGCAGGAGCGCCATAGCCGAAAAATGGCGCCCGGTTGAGCGATCCTTCTAGTGGTGTGTCGCTTTGATACTGCTTTCGAATTCGCGAAAAGGCGCTCGCTCCGAGGACATTCCCAGACAATGGTAAACAAGATGGCTCTTTCTTCTCCGCGCTTCGATCGCAAACTGTTTTTGACGTGGGCTCTCGGTTCCACCTCTGTGGTCGTGCTCGGCTGCAGCGACGCCGGGACAGATGCGCCCGCCGGTGGTGGCTCCGGAGGCTCGGGCGGCAGCGGCTCCGGCGGCTCGGGTGGCATGAGCACTTTTCCGTCTGCTGGGTCGGGCGGCACCTTCTCGAGCGCGGGCTCGAATGCCGGCTCCGGCGGTACGTTCACGAGCGCTGGTACAGGCGGAGGCGGCTCCGGCGGCGCCGCAGGCGGCTCCGGCGGCTCCGCAGGCGGTACAGGCGGCGCCGCGCCGATGGCGAGCTGCGGCACGCAGATGAAGGTGACCATCTCCGCGAACCACGGGCACGTCCTCAACGTCACTGCAGAAGACGTGATGGCCGGGGTTACCAAGGTGTACGACACCAAGGGCGCCTCCATGCACGAGCATTGGATTCAACTCACCGCAGCCGATTTCGCCAAGCTCAAGGCGGGCGGCACGGTTCACAAGCTCAGCTGCAACGACGGTCACGAGCACGAATACATCGTGAACTGCGTGGGCAACGAAAAGCCCGACACCACCAGCGGCGCCCCCGGCTTCTGTGATGCCGACCACAAGTGCGCCGGGTCGATGGACATGGTCTGCCCCGAGCTGCCCTGACGGTGTCTTGATCGGACTCGGTTTCGCCGCCGCCGCGCGGCTCAGAGCTAGCGCGCGGGTCGGGGGTTACCGATGAAATCGAGCCCGAGGCTCACATTGGCTTCGGCTCCGTGATCGAGTGCTTGCCAACGCAGCGCCTCCGCCTCTGCCTTGTCGAACGGCCCCAGCACCAGCGCGAAACGTCGGGCGCCGGCTTGCGACGATTCGTACACGCGTGGCTCGGTGCCCGCTATCTCGTAGTGCGTCAGCATCTCGAGCAAGCTGGGCACGGTTGCGGCGCGAGACAGCTCCACGAAGTGCGTCGGCTCGATGAAGACCGAGAGCCGACCCAAAGTCTCACCCTCGTTGTTGAGCACCACGGCGAGGCCTCTGCACAGCAGCTCTGCCGTGGGCGAGACGACGTGTTTCCAGCTCGCGAGCACGGTGCTGTCGCCACGCTTGCGCAGCTCCACCCGGGGCCCAGTGAGCAAGTCTTGCAGCGGTGTGACCTGTGGCAACAGGCGCCACGAGTCACTGCCGGGCTCGCCCAGCGCCGGCACGCACACGGCGCCCGCGGCTCCTCCCGTGACGCATAGCTCGAGCGGCGCACTGAGCGGCAACAGCTTTTGCCCCTGCTCGGTAACGATCACGCTGCCGAGCCGCAACCGGTAGGGGCCGCCGTTGACGTTGTCTGCGGCGCAGCTCGCGCAGCGAATGCCCGACGGACACGCGCGCAGCCCCTCGGCCGCGCTGGGGCACGCGCTGCCTGCGCAGCACGATTTCTCGCAGTTACTCTGGAAGCTGAGCGGCGTGGCGCGCGGCTTTGCGCTGGCGCTCTGCTTGACCAGCTCGCTGCCGGCGCTCGTGACCGACGTCGGCAGCTGCGGCTCGAGCCAGTGCACGGCGGTGCCAGCTGCGAGCGCACCGACGACGGTCGCCACCGCGTAGCCGGTGACGCCGAGCTGGCGTCGCGGAGGGTTGGGCGCTTGGCCGTGGCGAGGTCGACGCGTGCGGTAGGTGCGCAGGTCGTCGGGCAACGCGGAATCGCGCTGCAACATGCCTTCGGCGCGCTCGACCTCGGCTTCGGAGGTGGGCACCAGCTCGTCGCCCGCGCGCAGCGCGCGCAACGCGACCTCTTGCAGCGCACGCTCGTCATCGTCGTCGGTCTTGCGACTCATGCGTCCTCCGTCTGCGCCCTGAGGCGTGGCTGCAGGTAGTCTTTGAGTCTCTTGAGCGCGCGGCTGCGAATCGCGCGGACATTCTCGGCCGTGGTGCCCCAGCGGCGCGCCAGCTCGGCTGAAACGTCGTTGGGCAGCCGTTGGTGCTCCGCCCCCGGGCGGAAGTAAAGAGCGGAGACGCGCAGCACGTCGCGCTCGCGCTCGCTCAGCGTTTCGAGCGCTTCGCGCATCAGGCGTAGCTTCGGCGAGCGCGACGAAGGCGGTGGTGCGTCTGGCTCGGCGAGCGTCTCGAGGTAAGGCGAGGCCGAGACTTCGCGCGCCCCGGCGAGCCAATCCGCGAGCAGACGCTCGGCGATGCGGCCGAGCCACGCCCGGGACCGCCGCCGCTCACTGTCTTCGTCCAACGCATCCCCGGCGCTGTAGGTGTGGGCGCGCGCGAAGGCGCGAAAGAACGTCTCCTGCACCAAGTCTTCTACCTCTCGCCCCGAGAGCGCGAGCGGGCGCCGGACACGCTGCGTGAGCACCGCGTAAAGGTAGCCGGCATGTCGCGCGTAAAACTCCGCCTCGGCGCCGCGCGCGCTTGCCGCATCGGCGGCGCGCTCGCTCACGCGCTCGAGCAGCTCCGCGTCGGTGGCGCGCTGGGAAAGAGGAGTCGACGGCACGAATGCATCGCACGATAACATGCAAAATAGCCTGCAATCTTGGTCTACGGCGAAGCGTGACAGAACGATAATCGGCGTGTTCTTCGGACTAGCTCGTCACGCTGGGGCGTAGTTGCCCGCAGCATGGCGAGACTGTTTTGGGCTTGGGCGGCGCTGGTCTGGTGTATTTGCGGTAAGCCGCTGCCGCTGCTCGCGGCGCCGCCGCTGGTGGTGGACACGCCGCCCGAGCAATGCAGCTGGAGCGAAGCCGAGTCGTACGTCGGCCTGCGGCGGCAAGACACCTTCGAGCGTGGCCAGGTCGTGCTCACCTTCGACGACGGCCCGCAGCCTGTGCCGACCAAGCAGCTGCTCGACTTGTTGGATCAGCACGGTTACCGAGCCACGTTCTTCGTCGTTGGCTTGTGGGTGCGCGCGGACACCTACGAGCTGATCCAGCGCATGGCCAAGAGCGGCCACGAAATTGGTACTCACACCTATAGCCACGACGAATACTTGACTCGGCGCGGCTGGGGCGTCGACTACATCGAGGGACAATACGAGCTGACTCACGTGCTCGTCGAGCTGGCGCTGCTCGCGAGCTCGGCGGACGATTTCAAGGCTTTGTACCGGCGCGTATTCGAGCGCAAGCCGGGTATCCCGCTCAAGCCCAGCCAGGTGCGTGCGCTCTGGCACGGCATCGAGCGCAATCACCTGCAGCTGCTCGAAGAGCGCGGCTTCGACGCCGAGCACCGACTGTACCCCATGCTCTTCGCGCGCCCGCCGGGGGGCATTCCCTACGAGGGGCATTGGCCCAAGAGCATGCGCAGCGAGCACGAGACGGCGCTGCGCCACTTGGGCCTACTCAACGTGCTGTGGCACGGCGGCTCCGGCGACACCGTGCTCGGACGTCTCGACGACGTGCAGTTCTTGCTCGACAACGTGCGCTACCACACCAAAAAAGGCGGCATCCTCCTGATCCACGACCGCATGCGCAGCGATGCCATGAAGGCCGCCTTCGAGCGCCTCGCGAAAGATCGGAAGATCAACGTGACCTCTCTGCGCGCCGCCGCAGCCGCCAAATACTCGTGCAGCGCCGGTACGCTTTACACATCGCTGCGCAGCTCGAGCGCGCTTGCTTCGCGCGAACATGCGGGGAGTCGTCGAGAGTGATCGTTCGCGGGCCGGACCATCGAGCTTCACCCGCAGCTCAGCGGCGCGTGGCCACGGAGCGCACCCACCCACCCTTCGCGCTCGCGAAAAGTTCTTACGTTTGCAATGACCTTGTTGGATGCGGGAGCACTCGGAGTGCGGCCAAGGACATCGCTCGTCTTCCCGAGCTCTTCCATTCGTAAGAACATTTTCTTGATGGATGGGGAGCGTTCGAGAACGATCTCACGGCCCGAAGCGGGGTCGAACGGCGGTCGTGCCGCCGCGCGAACGCCTTCGTTGGCCCTAGCGCCCAGGCGCCTTCCTCAGGTGGTGGGCACGCCGCGCGCTAGGTGGTGGGCACGCCGCGCGCTAGCCGCGTTTGGCGCTCGACCATCCAGCCAGGATATTCGGAGGGGAGCGCGCTGGCGGCGTCGAGCGCGGCCAGGTGCTCGGGCGACCAGGTCACATTGGCGGCCTCGAGGTTATCGAGCAGCTGTTCTCGCGTTTTGGCGCCGACGAGCACACTGGAGACGAAGGGACGCGTGAGCTGCCAGGCGAGCGCGAGGCGTGCCACGGAGTGGCCCGTTGCGGCCGAGACTTGGCGCAGCGCCGTGAGCACGCTGCGCAGGCGGGCTCCGTCGACGGGCGGGAAATCGTAGCTGGTGCGACGGGCTCCGTCGGGGCCGGGTTTGTCCGGGTCGAATTTGCCGGATAGCAAGCCGCCCGCCAGCGGGCTCCAGGTTAGCAGCGCTAGGCCTTCGCTTTGGGCGAGCGGCGCCAGCTCCCGCTCGATGTCTCTGCCTGCGATTGAGTAGTAGACCTGCGCGCTCTGAAAGCGCGAAAGGTTGCGTGACTCGGCAATGCCCAGCGCTTTCATCGCCAGCCACGCGGGCAAATTGCTGAAGCCGACGTAACGCACCTTGCCGGAACGCACGACGTCGCTCAGGGCCTGTACGGTTTCTTCTATGGGGGTTACCGGGTCGACGCCGTGAATTTGGTACAGGTCGACGTGATCGAGCTGCAAGCGCGAAAGGCTCTGATCGATGCTGGCAAAGATGTGGGCGCGCGACAGCCCGACCTGGTTGACGCCCTTGCCGGCAGGAGCGCGCACTTTCGTGGCGACCACGACCTGCTCGCGTGGCCGCGCCAGCGACTTGAGCGCTGCCCCGAGGAGTCGCTCGGATTCGCCCTCGGAGTACACGTCCGCCGTGTCGATGAAGTTGACGCCGCCATCCAGCGCGCTGCCAACCAGCGCCTCGGCCTCGCTTTGCCCCAGGTTGCCGACGACTTGCCAGAAGCCTTTCCCGCCGAAGGTCATGGTACCCAAGCAAAGCTCGGAGACGTACAGGCCCGTGCGACCCAGCAGGTTGTAGCGCATGGCCTAACTTCTTAAAACCGAGCAGATTGCTTGTCCATGCCTCCGCGAGTCACGCCCCAGCCAGCTAACAGCTCGTTCGAGCGTATTCGTCGCGTGGTCACGAAGATCCCACGCGGGCGCGTCATGACTTACGGCGATGTTGCAGCGGCTGCAGGCCTCCCGCGCGCGGCACGCCTCGTCGGCTACGCCCTGCGTGCGTTCGGCCGCCAGGTTCCCTGGCAGCGCGTGCTCGGTCGCAAGAACCCGCGCACCGCTCACATCACGATTGTGGAGCCGCGCAGCAAGGCCGAGCAACGTCGCTTGCTCGAGCGCGAGGGGGTGAAGTTCGACGCGCGCGGCGGCGTTCGCCTCGCTGATTTCGGCTTTCGCCCGCTTCCTGGTGGAGCTCGCGCCGTCGGCGCGAAACGCTAAGGCTCGGCCGAGGGATCGTGTCCGGGCGCGGTCTTGCCCACGCTGCGCTCGTACAGCTCGCGCACGAAGCCGATGGTGTCGGCCTGGCTCGCGGGCTTATCGTCCCGGTAGCGCCGGACCCGCGCGAAGCGCAGTGCCAAGCCGCCGGGGTAGACCGGGCTCTTCTGCAGCCCGTCGAAGGCGATCTCCACCACCAGCTCGGGCCGCACTCGTACAACGTACTCGCTGGTCTCGGTCGCGAGCTCTTGTAGCTTCTGTGTTTGCCAGGTGAGCGTCTCGTCGGTCAGCCCTTTGAACGTCTTGCCCAACATCACGAACTCGCCCGTCTCGGGATCGCGCGCGCCGAGGTGCAAGTTGCTGAGCCAGCCTTGCCGCCGGCCGCTGCCCCACTCCGCGGCCAACACCACCAAGTCGAGTGTGGGCGCTGGCTTGAGCTTGAGCCAACCCGCGCCGCGCCGGCCGGCTTCGTAGCTCGAGGCGAGCGCCTTCGCGACCACGCCTTCGTGGCCGCGTTGCAAAGCTGCTCGCATGACGTCTTCGCCTTCGCTTTCGGTCGCGATCGGCGTGCGCAAGACGCGCGCGGATTCAGGCACGACTTGCTCGAGGCGCGCCCAGCGCTCGGCGTTGCCTTGCTCGACCAGCACCTCGCCATCAAGGTACAGGCAATCGAAGAAGAAGGCGTTCAGCGGCAACGTGCGCCCGAGCTCCGCCACGTCGAGCTTGCGGCCGAAACGGCGCATGGTGACCTGAAACGGGTGTGGCCGTCCGTCGGGGCGTAGCGCAATCGCCTCGCCATCGAGCACCAGGCTTTGCGCGGGAAAGCTGCGTACCAGCGCCACGACCTCCGGCAGCGACTCCGTCAAGTCGTTGCCGTGTCGCGAGTAGATGGCGACGCGCTCGCCGTCGAAATGCACCTGAATGCGAGCGCCATCGAGCTTTTGCTCGAACACGCACGGCGTGAGACGCGTGACGGCGTCGCCCACGTCCTTCGCGGTTTGCGCCAACATCGGCCTGAGCGGACGGAACAACTCGATGCTCAGCTGGGCGAGCGCCGCGACGCCGCCGCTGAGCGCGAGCGCCGCGACTTCGGTCGCGTCGCCAGTGAAGAGCATGGCGCGCCGCAAGGCGTCGGGCGAGATGTGCGTGACCTGACCGAGCGCCTCGAGCACCAGCGCCTCGAGCGCGCCCTGGCGCAGCTCCCCGACCATCAGCCGCGCGACGAAATCCCGTTCGGGTGGGGTGAGCCGCCCGAATAGCCCGCGCAGCAGCTCGTCGCGCCGCTTCGCGGAGCCCTTGCCGGACAGCGCCTTCAGCTCGTCGAGCGCAACGTCGAGCTCGAGCACGGTCACTTGCGGCTCGGTTCCGGCGTCTTCGCGTTGCAATTGTTGCAAGGTGCGGTAACCGATGCCGAGCCGGCCTTGACGCAGCTCGCCGCCGAGAAAACCGACGGCGGGCCGCACTTCGGCCGGCGAGAGCTGGGCCAAGAGCCCGGCGAGCAGCGCCGTCTTCTGCTTGCGCGAGCGGGTGGCCGAGACGTCCCGCGAGGTAGCCACCACGGAAGCCAGCTTCAGCATCGAGGGAAATTCTGCCACCATGCCGCGCCGATGGGCAAAGCATCGAAGCGTGAGACGAACGCCGCCGTGCTCAAACAGGCGATGATTCGCCGTTTGCCGCGCCGGCTGCAGGCCAGCGGCGAAATGTCACTGCCCGCCGTGCCCAGCCTGCTCGAGCACTACGTCAAAATCTTCGATCAGCTCTGGGAGAGCGTCGGGCGTAAGTTTACCGAGCCGGAGCTCGACGAATTTCGCAAGTCGCTCGCCGCGCGTCTGGATCAGGCCTTCGCGCACTCGTCGAGCGCCAAGGTGGTCGTCAGCTACCAGTGCGATCCCGCACCCAAGACCAGCCTCAGCTGGAAGGTCGTGGCGATGACGGCATCGTACACCGACGAGTACCAGCACTGGGTCAACACGCGCACGCCGCCGTTGTTCGGTAATCACGCCGACGCCAAGCTGGTTGACGTGGCGCGCTCACTCGGTGCGCCGGGCGAGGTCACGGTGCTCGACGTGGGAGCCGGTACGGGGCGCAACACGTTACCGCTCGCGCGTGAAGGATTCCTGGTCGACGCTCTCGAGCCTGCGCCGGCTCTGTGCAACATCTTGAAAGAAGCAGTGGCGACCGAGCAGCTCCCGGTCGGCGTGGTCGAAGGCGATATTCTCGACGTCGACGTGGAGCTGCCGCACAAGAGTTACCGCTTGCTGCTGCTGTCGGAAGTGGTCGCCTCGCATTTCAGGAGCGCGCAGCAGTTGAGGCAGCTGTTCGAAGCCGCCGCGCGCTTGCTCGAGCCTGGCGGCATCTTGCTCTTCAACCTGTTCTTGAGCGACGGCGGCTACAAGCCCGACGATCTCGCGCGCCAGCTGTCGCAGGTCTTCTGGTGCGTCGTCTTCACGCGGCGCGATTTGGAGACCGCCAGCGAAGGCTTGCCCTTCGAACGCCTAGCCGACGAATCTGCGGCCGAGTACGAGCGTGCTCACTTGCCCGAAGGGCAATGGCCGTCGACCGGCTGGTACGAGGGTTGGAGCGGTGGGCTGGATTTGTTCGACCTCCCCGCCGAACGCCCGCCCATGGAATTGCGCTGGGTCGTTTACCGAAAGATGAGCTGACTTTGGCCGGAGCCTCTTGGTAGGTTCAGCGCCATGCCGACCGAGTCGGTTCGGCCCCCTGCCGACGTCGTCCCTCGACTAGCCGTTCGCGATCCCGAGCAGTGGCTGGCGGTGGTGTGCTGGTTGGTGGTCGCGGCCTCGGCGCTGTCGATCCTGCTCTACTCGTTCGGCCGCGATCAGGGCATCTACGCGATGGTGGCGGATACCATCCTCAAGGGTGGCATGCCCTACCGCGATGCCTGGGACTTCAAGCCGCCGGGCATCTTTCTCATCTACGCTCTGGCGCAGGGCCTGTTCGGCAAATCCATGTTGTCGATCCGCCTGCTCGAGGTGATCGGCCTGATCGCAACGGTGTTCGGGCTGCAGCGGCTGGGGCAGGTGTTTTTCGAGCGGCCGCGCGCGGGCCTGGTGGCCGGCGCGGTCGCGGCCCTGGTGCAGGCCGAGCTCGAGTTTTGGCACACCGCGCAACCAGAAACGTTCGGCGGCTACCTCACGGTCGCGGCGCTGGTGGTGGTGACGCTCGAGGTGAAGAACACGCGCCGCTGGCTGATACCGTTCGCGACGGGCGCGCTGTTCGGACTGTGCGCGCTGCTGAAGCCGCCGCTCGGCGGCGGCATCTTGGTTTGCGGAGCCTACTGGCTCACGCGCGAGCAGACCCACGCCGCCAAGCTGCCACGCCTGATGAAGAGCGGCGCGCTGCTGGCGTCAGGCTTTGCGGCGCCGATCGCGCTGGTGCTGCTATGGATCGCCGCGCGCGGCGCCTGGCCGGCATTTTGGTGGACATTTCACGACTTCGTGCCCGGCTACACGAAGCTGAACTGGAGCGACGCTCACGCCTCCGGAATGCTCTATTACGGCATCCTCGAGGCGTTCACGAAATTCTCGGCGCTGTCCGCGTTCGGCATGATCGCTGCCATCGCGATGACGCCGAGCCACGCGCGCGAGCGTGAAGGCATCTACCTGGTGCTGGGCATCATCGCGATTCAGATCACGGGCATCGTGATGCAGGGCAAGTTCTTCCCGTATCACTACGCCGCGACGCTGCTCTTGATCGCGATCTTGTCCGGCCTCGGGCTGTACAAGTTGTTCCGGCGCTGTCTGGTGGCGGGACCTGGCAGCCTGCTGGCGCTGGCCGCGTTCACCGCCGTCGCGGTCAACATGCGCGACGGCGCGGGAGACCTGCCCCAATACTTTTCGGAGCGCACGCAGATGCGTCTGTCGTTCCTGCTGCGTCGGGAGCCGTTCCTGAGCCGAGCCGATTTGGATCGGCAGCTGTCTTACGTCGCCGACTACAACCTGGATGCCGACCGCCAGGTCGCGCTCGACATCCGCTCGCGCACGGGCAGCAATGACCCCATCTTCATCTGGGGCTTCGAGCCTTCGACCTACTTCCTCGCGGATCGTCCGCTCGCCAGCCGCTGGCTGTACGACGTCCCCCAGCGCTCGCAGTGGCAACGCAGCTTCGCGCGTCGCGAGCTGCTCAAAGACTTGTCGGTCACACGCCCCAAGTTGATCGTGGTCGAGCGTCGCGACGTGTTCCCGGGCGTGACCGGCAGCACGCTCGATTCACGCGACGAGCTCCCTAATTTTCCCGAGCTTCAGTCGCTCATCGAGGGGCAGTACCGCAAGGTCAAAGAGATCGAAGATTTCGAGATCTACGAGCGCTCCGAAACCGGTAGCTGAGCTCGTTCATTTTCTTCTGCTCGGGCGCGCCGCCTGGCACGACTAACTCGGCATGCGACTGCTACTTTGGCCGCTGCTTTCGGCGTGCGCGCTGCTCGCGTTGTTTCCTGGTTGTCCCGCGCAAGGCATCGGAGACCCTTGCGTGCCGGAAGACGAGTATCAGCCCACGTTCTCCGGATTTTCGGTGAACGAGGTGAATACGGAGAGCCGCTCGTTTCAGTGCCAGAGCCGGCTTTGCCTCGTGAATCATTTTCAGGGCAGGGTGAGCTGCCCCTACGGTCAGCGCGATGGCGAGGGGCGTTGTCGCTTGCCGGGCAACGACGAAGCAGTCACGGTCGCCGTGCCGGCGCAGCTCGCCCAGCGACGCGCGGACGACTCCGTTTATTGCTCGTGTCGTTGTGCTGGTCCCGACGCGACGGCCCGCTATTGCGAATGCCCGAACGGCTTCTCTTGCACCAAGGTGGTGCCGGAGCTGTCACTCGGGCAGGCGCAGCTGCCGGGCTCCTACTGCATCCGCGCGGGGTCCGAATACATCTCCGCGAACCTGGACAAGACCAAGCTCTGCGACCCGCAGCTCGCAAATTGCGAAGGCGAATAGACGACTGAGTTAAAATATTTTGCGCTCGATGTAGATCTGACGCTTCCGGGTGGAAGACGACTGAGCGTCGATCCATTGTTGGTAGGTGAGCGGCCGTGCGCGCCCGTCCTTCGTCGGCCTCTGGCCTACGCGGCGGAGCACGATCAGCTCGCGATATCCCGGACAAGGCTCAAGTCGTAGCCGTCGCGTTGACTAGTGCGCCCATGTCGGTCTGAAGCGCACTTTTCCACACGGAGCGGTCGGCGGCTGGACACGAAACGGTGCTGCAGTAGGAGTTCCCGTGAAGCAAAACCTTCGAAATCTTTTCGTTTTTGGCACTTTCGGGCTGAGCTTTCTCGCGCTCACGCAGGGCTGCTCCTCCAGCGACGGGCCTCCTCTTGGTGGGGCTTTCGGTGGCACGTTCTCTTCGGGTGGCACCTTCTCCTCGGGCGGCAGCAACGCCACCGCGGGCACGACGACCACCGCGGGGACCACGTCGACCGCCGGCACCGGCACGGCGGGCACCTTCGGCACGGCGGGCACCTTCGGTAGCGCGGGCACCTTCGGCAGCGGTGGCACCTTCGGCACCGGTGGCGACGGTACGACCGGGGGAGGCGGCGCGGGTGGCACCGGCACGGCCGGCACCGGCGGCACGGCGACCGCGGGCACCGATGCGGGCGGCACGGGCGGCGGTGGCGCGGGCGACTTCCCCGCGAACTGTCCGGCACCGACCGGCGCGCATTCAGCCAACGCCGCCACCAAGACTTGCTGGAAAGCCTCCGCCTCGGACTGTTCCGACAGCGCCGGCATCGCAGCACTCAAAAACCCGCCGTCGAACGCCGTCGATGCTGATGCCGCCGTGAGCCGCTTCTCCACCGGCGTGAAGATGACCGCCAGCAAGCTGTTCACGTTCGACCTCGACATGGGCAAGGCGATCATGATCAACGGCGTCGCGGTCACACCCGACAAGACCGACTACCCGCCGCAAATCGAGGTCGACGTCTCGACCGACGGCACCGCCTGGACGCCGGTGGCGTGTACCAGCGTGACCGGTGCGGCCGACATCTCGTTCACCCCCGTGAGCGCCAAGTTCGTGCGCCTGATTCAGCACGGAATCGCCGACGGCTGGTGGTCAATCCTCGATGTCACCGTGTACCGCTCGACCGACGCCGACACGTGTGGCGCGGATCCGGGAACGCCCGCCTGCACCTCGATCGGGACGGCCAACGCGGCCACTTGCTGCGGCACCGTTCACACCACCAACTGAGCGAGGTAGTCGTCCGGGTCTGCATCCGCTAAAAACGCCAGAGTGACCCGGCGCGCCTTCGGCAGCCAATTGGCGGTCGCGGCGGTGGCGGTAGCCGCTGGCGTGCTGGCGGAAGCGTTCGTCAGCGAGCCGCGCGTGCTCGCGACGTTGCCGCAAGAGGCCGCGCTGGCTCCGCCCTGGACGCTCGGACTGTGGGCATTGCCGGGGGCGTTGCTGGCGCTGGTGGCGGCGTGGCTCTTGGCGCTGAGCTGCGACGAGGGGGCGGTGATCGACGCGCTGCGCTTCGCCTGGGCGAACGAGCGGCGGCGCGACCAGCTACTGGTGGCCATGTTCGGCTCGCCGCTGCTGTTCGCGTGGATCTTCGTTTGCGCGCGAGCCGCGATGCGGTTTCACAACCTGGAGCTGGCGGCCCTGCTCGTCGCACTGGCCGTCAGCTTCGGCGCCGCAGTGGTCGTGCTCGTCGGGCTCGCGGCGTATCGTGCGCTACGGCGCAGGCGCGACGCTCGAACAGATGGGCGAGTGGTGCGCGCGCTGCCCGTGCTGGCTGTCGCGCTCAACGTGGTGGTGGTCGGTGTGGTGCTGTTCAGCTGTCGCTGGGGCCTCATGCAGTTGGATCCGCGCCTGGCGGCGGCACCGCTCGCTGCGTTGGCCGGCTTTTTGGCGTGCGACGGAGCTCCCTGGTTACGGACGCGGCCCTGGGTCGTGGCCGGCGGAGTCGCGGCGCTGCTCTCGTTGGGGGCGGCGGCGTTCTTCGCATCGGGCGGTCGTGCGGTGACACGCCTGGCCAGCAGCGGCGCCTGGTCGCCCTTGCTCATGACGGGCATGCAGCGCGGCAGCGATTTCGATGGCGATGGCTACTCGAGCCTACTCGGCGGTGGTGACTGCGCGCCGTTCGACGCCGCGATCAATCCGGGCGCGGCCGAGATCCCGGGCGACGGCATCGACAACAATTGCATCGGGGGCGACGGCGGCAAGGCTTGGTCACCGCGTCGGCCTAGTTGGGGACCTTCGGCGCACGGCTCGCCCAACCTCAACGTGGTCGTCGTCACCATCGAAACGTTTCGCAGCGACCACGCCTCGTTCGTGGGCTCCGTGCGCGACACCACGCCCAACCTGCGCAAGCTGGCGCGCGAGTCGCTCGTGTTCGAGCGCATGTACAGCTCTGCGCCGCTCACGCGCTTGGCGATCAGCTCGTTGTTCAGCTCGTACACGCCGGGCGAGATCGAATGGCTGCCGCAGGAGCCAGCCAAGCACATGCGCCGCCTGGGCGCCGACACCCCCTGGCTACCGGAGCTGCTCCGCGCGCGCGGCTATGAAACCATCGCCGTGCTCAGCAATTTTTCGGCCTTCACGCCGCAAGAAGATGCCGGCTTCGAGCGTGGCTTTCAGCACTACGACATCTCGACGCGCCTCGACTACCGCGGCGGCACGATGACCGGCTTCCCCGCCGCTGAGCAGGTCGACAAGGCGCTCGGCTACCTGGACCAGGTGAAGCAGCCCTTCTTGCTCTGGCTTCACCTGTTCGAGCCGCATTTCCGCTACGAGCAGCCGCCCGACGCGCCTCAGTTCGGCCCCGACGAGCGAGCCCGCTACGACGCGGAGATCTGGCACGTGGACAAGCAGGTGGGGCGTTTGGTGGATGCGCTACACGAGCGCGGGCTCTGGGACACGACGCTGCTGCTCGTCACCGGCGATCACGGCGAGGCGTTCGGTGAGCACGACGATCGCTGGCACGGCTCGAACCTGTTCGACCCGCAGCTGCGCACGGCAGCTCTGTTACGCGTGCCGGGTGTGAGCGCCAAACGTGTGCAAGCGAGCGTGACCATGACCGATATGGCGCCGACGATCTTGCGCGTGCTGGGCGAGCGCGAGGCCTTTGGGCGTTTGCACGGTCGAAGCCTCACGCCGCTCCTGCACCACGGCGCCTTGCCGCCGGCGGACGACGTGGGCTTCGTCAGTGAAACCTTCTCGGTCGAAGACGGTCGCTCCTACCAGGCCGCGTACGTAGCCTGGCCGCTCAAGCTCGTTTACGTCGAGCAAGGCCGGCAATTTTCGCTCTACGATCTGGCTCGCGACGCCGCCGAGCGCGAGCCGCTCGAGCCGGCGTCGGATCCGCGCGCTGCGCCACTTTTGAAGGAGCTGATTGGCTACTTGGAGCACACGCGACCGCGCAGCTTAAGCGCGGCGCACTCGGCGGCGCGCTGACACGAGCCCCAGCAGGCCGAGGCCGAGCCAGACCGCGGCGCTGCCGCCGGCGGGGCCGCTCGGCACCGAGACGCTGCAACTGCTCGAGGTGTGGGTGGTGGCTTGCGGTTTGGTGCACGCGCCCAGGGTCGTGTTACACGTAAAGCCATCGGGGCACATGGGGCTCGCTGCACTGCACTCCGGCACGCAAATGCCAGGTGGCTGGTTCGTTTCGGCCCAGCACTTGTAGGAGCCAGGGCATTGGCCCGTACAGCTCAAGCCGAGCGGATCGACGGTGGGCGAGACCGCGCTGGTGCCGGCGCTGACCATGCCGTTCGAGCCAGCGAGCGAGAACGAGCCACCACTGCCGCTGCTGCCGCCCGTGCTGCTCGAGCCGCCGCTGGCCACTGTGCCGGGATCGAAGCCGGCCGGCGGGGGGCCGGCCCAGGCGGGTGGCGCGTAGTGGCCAGCGGCTGCGGCGTCGAACGTCTTTTCGATGATGAAGTCGCGCCAGGCGTACACGCTGCTGTAGATGCCGACCGTACACTTCTCGTCGCCGCGCGACGTGACGCCGCTCACGCGGCCACTGCCATTCAGCGCGGGACCGCCAGAATCGCCCGAGCAAACGGGGCTGTCGGCGATGAACTCGCCGTCGCTCACCATGGCGGTGCCGCAAGCGGCGCCGTCACAGAATACTTCGGCGTTCGTCACCGACATGCGCTGGCCGGCGGTGTCGCCGTATTGATCGGCCGGATCTTGCAAGCCGTAGCCGATGGCGGCAAACACCTCATGAGCCGCGAGATCTTGATCGAGCGCGGGCTCGATGGGGGTGGCCACGTCGCCCGGCACGCCCGAGCCCGACAGGAGGAGCAGCGCGATATCGCGACCGCACACGGCGGCGTCGCCCGGCGGGACCCACACCTGCGCGACGCGGTAGGGATCGAGCCCCTCTTGACCGACTTTGGCTTCGACGGAAACGATCATGCTCGAAGCTCGCTCGAGGTCGCGGAACTCGGTCTTGCCGCACTCCACGCTCGCGCCATCGTTCGAGTTCAGCCCCGCGACGCAGTGGTGCGCGGTGAGCACCAGGTTCTGCGTGATGAGCGTGCCCGAGCACGCCGGGTAGAAGCCCTCACCCTGGTTGGTGCTCACCGCTTTGAGCAGCGAGACAACGCCCTTGTGGGTCGTGTCGAGCTTGCCACCGATGATCGCGGAGTCGGTGCTCGCGATGTCTTCTGGCGTGGCGCGTTCACAGCCGACGACCGTAGCCGCTCCAGCACACACCAACGTCAGCGCGAGGGCGGTGGCAGACGTCGCGCGGCGGAGCTTCATCTGCTGAAGGGTACGGGTGAATCAGAGGGCTCGCAACTCCGGTCACGCCTTGAAAATTTCCATCATCTTGCGCGCCGCTAGCGTCACAGGACGCGCTCGGGCGGCGGCACGGGCATGGCGGCCGCCGTGCGCGCCCAATTGTTCACGCTCTTCTTCACCACCAAGGGCGCCCAGGGTAGTGGATGGGTCTCAACGTGGTCAAAACGGTCATAGAAGAACATCACGGGCCAATTGTCGTCGAGTCCGAGCCGGAGCGGGACACGACGTTCAGCCTGCGCCTGCCTTGCTCCCGTCGCCGCGGCGCGAAGATGCGGGGCGGGTGAGCTGATGCAAGTCGTCGTTCTGGCGCACGACCAGGTGCAGGTTGCGGGCACGCCTTCGGAGCTGCCGGCGCCGCTCGTCACCGTACGCGGCCGCGCCTTCGTCGATTGGCAGCTCGATGCGTTCGTCGCCTCCGGCGCGCGCAGCATCGTGATGTGTGTCGGCGTGGGGGGCGAAGAGATCGAGACGCACGTGCGCCGGGCGATGGATCGCGGCTTGATGGTCGCGTACTCGTACGCCGGCACCGAAGCGTCAGGCTCTGGCAGCGCGGTGAGGCGCGCTTACGCGCGGCTCGAAGACGACTTCGTGCTCACGCACGGCGACTGCTACTTACCGTTCGACTACGCTGCCCCGCTGCGTGATCTGCGAGACCACCCGCAGGCTCTGGCGACGCTGGGCGTGCGTCGCAAGCCAAATCCGAGCGGCGCCGGGCAGCTGTCGCTCGACGGCGATTGGGTCAGCAAATACGAAACCGGGTCGCGCTCGCCGGAGCTCGACTACGTGGACGGGGGTGTGGTGGCGCTGCGGCGCGCGGCGCTGAGCGACGTCGCCGACGGCGCCGTGTGGGGGATCGAAGCGCTCTGGCGACGGCTCGCGCGGCAACGCCAGCTACGCGCCTTCGTGATGCCCGAGCGTGGCTACGACGTGCGCACGCCGGAGGCGCGCCTCGAGCTCGAGCAGCACCTGCAAGGGCAGCCACACGACGGACCGGCTCTGTGACCGCGAGCGCGCCGCGCTCGTGGTCGTGGCTGCTGGGGCTGGTTCCGCTGCTCGGGCTCGGCGAGCTCGGGCTGCACCAATATTTTGCGCGTCGCGCTCCCGGTTTCCAGGACTACGCGGCGCTTGCACCGCAATTGCTGAAGCTCAAGCAGCCGGGCGTGCCGGTAGTGGTAACGCCCGCCTGGGCCGAGCCCCTGCTGCGCCAAGCAGCGCCGTCCGCGTTTCCGCTCGAAGAGCTCGCGCGGGCCGACGACAGCTCGTTCGACGGCTTCTTGGAGGTATCGTTGCTCGGGCAAACGGCGCCGGAGCTGTCCGGCTTTCCGGTGGAGCGCTCCTGGCGCTTCGGCAGCTTCGCGGTGGCGCTGCGCAAGAATCCGCACCCCATGCCTGCGTGCTTCGACTTCGTGGCAGCCGTAGCGGCGGGCCAAGTCGAAGTGTTCAGCGATCGCGACGGCGAGCGGGAGATGTGTCCGCTCGCGGCGAACGCGCACACGTCGACGGGCGGCCTGCACGGGCACGTTGCGTATCCGCGCCAGCGCTTCGCGTGTCATCACGGCAGCTTCGCCGGGGTGGGACTGATCGACGATCAGGACTACCGCGCACGGCGTTGCATTCTGGTCCAGCCGCCCGCCTCCGGGCGCTTGATCTTGCGCTTCAACGGCGCGCCGTTGTTCAAAAAATTGCGCGGTTTTGCCGGCAGCTCTTACTTTCTGGAGCGCGATCGTACTCGCGCGCAAGTGGAGCTCGGCGCCGAGCAGAACGGTCGGGTGCTGGGCACCGTACGCTTGGCCGGCGCGCAGGGCTGGTCACCTTTCGAGTGGTCAGCAACGGACACCGCCGACAGCGTCGAGCTCTCGGTACGCGCTCTGGCGCCGGGACCGCAAGACTTCTGCTTCGCGCTGGAGGCACATTGAGGCGGCTGCTCGAGCGGCTAGAGCCGCACGTCGATCGCCTGCTGGCGTTCGCGCTCGGTGGCGGCTACCTGGTGCTGCTCCTCGCGACCTCGGGGTCGCTCGGCTTCACTCGCGACGAAGGCTTCTACTTCGCGGCCGCGCGCGCGTACGGCGCTTGGCTGGACCTGCTCGTTCATCATCCGTCGCAAGCACTGGCTCGCGACGTTATCGATCGCTATTGGGCCTTGAATCACGAGCACCCGTCGCTGATCAAGCTGCTGTTCGCGCTCTCGAACCGCGCGCTGGCGGCGGCGTTTGCCGAGACGAGCGCCAGCTTTCGCTTTCCGGCCATGCTGCTCTCCAGCATCGCTGTGGCGACGACCTACGATTGGGGGCGGCGGCGCTACGGTCGCAGCGCCGCCGTCGTTGCAGCGTTGTCGTTCGCCTTCATGCCGCACGTCTTCTTTCACGCCCATTTGGCCTGTTTTGACCTGCCGGTGTGTGCGCTCTGGCTCGTGACCAGCTACGTCTACGCGCGCTCACTCGAGACGCCGCGCCTCGCTTGGGTGCTGGGTGCGGGGGTCGCGTACGGGCTCTTGCTCGACACCAAGCACAACTCTTGGCTCTTCCCTTTCGCGCTGCTGCTGCACTTTGCGCTGACCCGCGCACTGCCGCTGCTCCGCGACTTGCGCGCTGGTCGACCCGCCTGGCGTCGCGTGCCGCCCGCGTGGGCGAGCATGCTGCTACTCGGGCCGCTACTCTGCTTCGCACTCTGGCCCTGGCTCTGGCACGACACGCTGCCGCGTCTGCGTGAGTACGTCGCCTTTCACACCGGGCACGAGTACTACAACATGGAGTTTCTGGGCCGCACGTACTGGAAGCCGCCCATGCCCCGCGGTTACGCCTGGTTGATGACGCTCGCTACCGTGCCCGCGATCACGCTGTTGCTCGCCGCCATCGGCGCCAGCGTCGCCGTCCAACGCCGTGAGCGCCGGCCCGACTACGCGCTGTGGGCCGTCTCGATTCTGGCCAGCTACGCGCCGTGGCTCTCGACCGGCACGCCGATCTTCGGTGGCACCAAGCACTGGCTGACCGCGTACCCATTTTTGTGCCTATTTGCCGGCCTCGGCTTCACGCGCGTGATGGCCGCCTTTCACGGCTTGCGTCCGAGGCTCACCCAGCCGGCCGCGCTCATGGCGTGCGTGCTCGTCGGCCCGGTCACGATGACACTTCACGCCCACCCTTTCGGCCTCAGCGCTTACACACCGGTCGTCGGCGGCGCGCCCGGCGCGGCATCGCTCGGCCTCAACCGCACCTTCTGGGGTTACACGACCCAAAGCCTGCTGCCCTTCATGAACCAACGCGCGCCCCGTCGCGGCACCATCTACGTCCACGATACTGCGCTGCAGAGCTTCGCCATGTTCCAAGAGGACGCCCGCCTCCGCCCCGATCTCCACGGCTCCCTCAACATCGCCGCCTCGGACATCGCCCTCTTCCACTACGAGCCGCACATGTCCCGCGTCGAGCAACAAATCTGGCTCGAGTACAACTCCGTCTCCCCTGACGCCATCGCCGCCTACGACGGCGTCCCCATCGCCTGGGCGTACACCCGCAAACGTTGACGTACATCTGCTGCCGCCCCGTGAACGTGCCCGTACACGTACACGTACACGAAATCCTCAAGTCATCGTGAAACTTGGGTTGGTAGGCCGAGGTTCCTGGCGCGGGCGTTCGCCCGCGCGCGCCGCGCCCAGCTGGGCGCGCAGGCAAGGCCTACCCAATAAGGGTGCACCGGAGGCGAGACCGCGTGCGCGAGCGCCCGACGAACGCAAGCCGCGCTTACAATTGCCGCAGCGTCGGGGAGTCGGTGCGCAAGTACGGAACAATTGTCTCATGGTTCAACACAGCGAGACGGCAAAGATCCGCCCTTGAAATAATCGCAGCCAGGAGAGCGGTTTTTGGTGCAAGCAGCTCGCGGGCATGATCGTAAGGGGGCATGGCGCTCGACCACCAGACGATTCAAGGGCTAGTTCAAGAAGCGCACGCTTCCGGCTTCAAGGAT
>DASZTA010000033.1:0-140789 GCA_035548415.1 Polyangiaceae bacterium | reverse complement strand
ATTAGCTTCGTGGACGTCCGATGATACCTGGGGTCCCGAAGCGCATCGCGCGTTCACCCAAGTTCTTACGTTCGGAAGAACTTCTTGGCGATGGAACTGGGGACACGCCGCAATGGGATTGCGACTGCGAAGCGGCTCGGAGAGCGCTCGGACACTGCGAGCTCTGCTTCGTGGGCTGCTGCGCCGAAATGTGTAGAATCCTGAGGGGGCTGCGGGGTGGCAGTCCCCATCATCACGAATCCGTGAGTTGGTGCGTCACACTGGCCAGCTCTCGCGCGATGGACTGAGTGAAGCGACGCAGTGAGTTGCGGTAACCCGTAGGGGTGATTCGGCTCTGGGCGGAGCGCTTCGCTAGTCGGCTGCGGCCGGAGAAGGGCTCGTCATGGGGCATTGGTGTTGGCGCCGCTTTGGCGCGAAGGCGAAGGTGTGTTTGTTGGTGGCGCTCTCACTCGCGTGGGCTCGGAGCGCGAGCGCGCGGCCGTTCGAGCTGCCGGCCGGCGATGGTGCGCCAGGGGTCGTGGTGTATCCGGCCGAGAGCGACGGGCCGCGGCGCATCACCGTGGTCTTGCATGGGATGTGCGGGCACGCGGAGAACATTTGTCGGATTTTTGCGAGTGAGGCGACCGCAGGCGAGCATTTGATCTGTCCACGCGCGACCGCCCAGTGCGAGGGGGGCGGCGCCAGCTGGCCCCAGAAAGGCTTTGCCGAGTCCATCGAGCAAGCGGTGCAACGCGCCAAGCTCGCGTTGGGCGGGCGCGTGGATGAAAGCCAGGGCCGCACCTTGATCGGCTACTCGCTGGGCGCGTTTCGTGCGCTCGAGCTGGCGCAACACGGTGAGGGCAAGTACCCGCGCGTGATGCTGGTGGGGGCGCGCATCAACCCGAGCTTCAAGCTCTTACGCGAGAGCGGCGTCGAGCGGCTCCTGCTGAGCGCCGGAGCCTGGGACATGACGCACGACCACATGCGTCGCGAGAGCACGCGCCTCTCGCACGCTGGGCTTGCGACGCGCTTTCTGGCACTCGGCCCGAATGGGCACGCCTTCTCGCCGCGCTTTGGCGAGGACTACCTGCCGGAGGCGTGGCGCTGGCTGGTCGACGGCTAACCCAAAAATTACTGAACCGCCTGGCGAGACGGAGGGTACATGCCCACGTGGCCCCTCGCTTTGCTGGTTTTTCGTGGCTGGTCGGGCTGCTGGCTGGTCTGGGCGCTTGCGGCAACCCCTCGAACGACGTGCTGAGCGGCGGCGTCACGGGGGCAGCGACCGGGGGCACGACGGGCGGCAACGCCGCGGCGGGCGGTAGCGCCGGCGCTGGGCAGGGGCACGGGCAGGGCGGCGGCGGAAACGGCAGTGGGGGAGGCGTGGGCGGTGCAAGCGGTGGCAGCGACATGGCAGGCGCCGGCGCGGTGGGCGGCGGCGGAGCGGGCAGCGTGGGGGGTTCGGGCGGGGCCGCGATGGTCGGCGTGTTCGTGGCGCAGGGGCACGAGGGGCGCATCACGCGCTCGTGCGACGACGGCTTGACCTTTCCGTACAATCATTCTGCCGACGATCAGTTCCGCTGCTTCGTCGACGCCGATCACGACTGCGATCACTCGGAGCTCGCCGGGCGCGGGCTGGCGTTCGGCGAGGGCGCGTTCGTGGCGACCTGGGGCTGGGGCCATCCCGGCAAGCTGCAGCGCTCCGTCAATGGCCAAGCCTGGTCGGACGTGATGACCGAGACCCCGACATTTGCCGACGTTGCCTACGGCAACGGCACTTTCGTGGCATGCGGCAACCCGACGCGCGTCTCGCACGACGGGCAAGCTTGGGAAGAAGGCGGCAAGCTCAGCTTCGATTTCAACTACCGAGGTATCGAGTTCGTGCCGACGGCGGGCGGCCTGTTCGTGGTAGGCGGCGAATCCGGAGCCAATCGCGCCATTTCGTACAGCGCGGACGGCAAGGCCTGGCAAGCCGCGAGCGACCGCCCCGATCTGTGCGGCGAGCAGCTGCGCGGCATTGCTGGGTCCGACAGCGCGATGATCCTGGTCAGCGCCAAAGGTCACGTGTGTCGCTCGACCGACGGCAAGACATGGACGTTCGCGCAAGTTACCGAGCGCTTTACCAGTCCGCCCCTGTGGACGGGCGACGAGTTCTGGGTCTACTCCGGTGCTCAGCTCTACAAGAGCGCCGACGCGATGACTTGGACGAGCCAGGCCATCACACCGGCGAACATTCAGATCGGCGCGCTCGCCCGCAGCCCCGGCGGCACGCTCGTTGCCGCCAACGACGGCTGGCAGGTCTGGTACGAAAAGCAGCAGTTTTTTCGCTCCACCGACGGCGTGAGCTGGAGTGTGCTGCCGCCCGGCTCGTTCACCGGCAGCCACCCCATCAACTTCATCAGCTTTGGCTACGTTCCGGCCAGCGCCGGTTGCGGTGCGCCGTGAGCGACGTCGGTAACCTCGCGCCGCAGAATGAGCCGCGCGAGTGGGAACGGAAACTGGATCTGCTCCTCCGGCTCGAAGCCGAAGCGCTCGTAGAACGCCTGGGCGTCGGAGGTGGCGAGCCGCACGAGCGCGCTGCCGCGTACCTTCGGGTGCTCGAGCAGTAACTTCACGAGCGCCTCGCCGAGGCCACGCCTACGGTACTCGGGCGCTACCGCCACATCGGCCACGTAGGCGTGACGCGAGCCGTCGCTGTTGGCGCGCGCGGTGGCGATCAGGCGGTCCTGGGCGTCTCGCGCGCCGACCCAAGCGCTGGCGCCGAGCTGCGCTCGCGCGAGCGCAGCGCGCGCGACCCCGCGCGTCCAGTACTGGTTTTCCAGCAAGCCGACGGCGGCGTCGGCGTCGCTCGGCGCGAGCGCCGGCCAGAGCCAAGTGCCCGCGGGACCGCGAAAACGCTGCGGTCGCGACGTTTCCGGATGGTGCTGAAACATCAGCGCGATGGCGGCGGCGTCGCCCGCTGCGCCGCGCTGCCAAAGCCGGTCCATGATGCTGGCGACTTCGTGCGGCTTCTTGTTCTGGCCCAGCTTGGCCTTGCCGGTGAGGCTTGCCAGGCGCACACCCAGCACGAGCACGCCGCGCACGGCGTTTTGGTACATCGGTGTATCGAAGTGGATCGGCACGTGGCCGCCCTCGGGCTGATAGCGCTGCATGATACGCTGCAAGGCATCCGCCTTCAGGTGCGGATCCTCGAGGCGCTCGAGGGTGCCGTGTACCTGCACGCTGCGAAAGAATGTAGTCGCGGGGCAGGCCTTCTCCGGATCCGTGAAGTAGCTGGGAATGGTGGTGACGAGCTGCTCGGCCTGCACCACGGCGGGCCGCCCGATGCATTGAGCCTTCTCACCCGCGAGTGAGCCGTGAAAAAGTAACCACTCGTCGGTTACGGCGGCGTTCAAGGTGCGCAGCACCGGCGAGCCGTCGGGGCGGGTGAGCGCCAGGTGCAGCACCTCGGCTTCCTTCAAGAACTGCCGCGCCTGCCCTTCGCTCATGGCGAACTCCGGTCGTCTCATGCTTGGAGGTTGCGATCTTGCTGGTCTGTCAAAAAGGTCCAGACGTGATAAATTGGACAGACCAGATGGCGAGCCCCCGGTACTCCCCCAAACCACCCGAAACGGCTGGAAGCGGGCCGCTTTTTCTGCAAATTGCGCGGCAGATCGCCGCCGACATCCAGCGCCGAGTGCTGGGGCCGGGCGCGCGCTTGCCGGGCAGTCGCGAGCTGTCGCGGGCGCTCGGGGTTCACCGCAACACCGCGCTGGCGGCGCTGGCTGAGCTCACGGCGCAAGGCTGGGTCGAAACGCAGCCGCGCCGTGGCACGTTCGTCTCGGAGCAATTTCCGGAGGTGCGCCAGCGCCGCTTCGCCGCGCCGGCAGCGCGCCCGCGCGCGGGGCTCGACTTGCCGGCGGCGGTAGCGCCCGAACCGTTTCCCGCCTTTGGGTCGGACGTCTTGGCGCTCGTCGGCGGCACGCCCGACTACCGCTTGGTGCCCACCGCGGAGCTGTCGCGCGCCTATCGGCGCGCGCTGGCGCGCTCGCCGCGGCTGCTGGCCTACGGCTCCGCGTTGGGAGAAGAGCGGCTGCGCCAAGTGCTCGCGACACACCTTCGAGAGACGCGCGGCGTGGCGGTAGAAGACGAAGGATTGATGGTGACGCGGGGCAGCCAGATGGCGCTGTTCCTGCTCGCGCGCGCGCTGTCCCGTCCGGATCGCGTCGTGGCGGTCGAAGGGCTCGGCTACAAGCCGTGCTGGGAGGCCTGGCAGCTCTCGGGCGCGCGCCTGGTACCGTTGCCGGTAGACGCGCAAGGCTTGTCGACTGACGCGCTTTCTCAGCTGCTTTTGCGTGAAAAGGTGGCCGCCGTGTACACCACCCCGCACCACCAATACCCGACGACGGTCACGCTCACGGCGCCGCGCCGCCTGCAGCTGCTGGAGCTCGCGCGTCGCCACGGTTTCGTCGTAGTCGAAGACGACTACGACCACGAGCACCACTACGACGGCCGTGCGGTGCTCCCGCTGGCCAGCGTCGACGCAGACGTGGTCGCGTACGTGGGCACGTTGTCCAAAATTTTGGCGCCGGGGCTACGGGTCGGTTACCTGGTGGCGCGCCCCGAAATCATCGAGCGCGTCGCGCGCGTTCGCACCTACGTCGACCGCGCCGGAGATCACGTGATCGAGCGCGCAGTCGCCGAGCTGATTGAAGACGACGTGCTCGGTCGCCACGTGCGACGGGTGAAACGCGAGTACCAGGCGCGGCGCGACGCGCTAGTCGCCGAGCTGACTCGCCAGCTGGGTGGAGCGCTTTCGTTTCGCACGCCCGGCGGGGGAATGGCGCTGTGGGCCAAGATCACGGCGCGCGTTTCCAGCGACGTGTGGGCCGAGCGGGCTCTGGAGCGCAAAGTGCTCGTGCACCCGGGGCGCCGTTTCCGCTTCGACGGTCGTGAGGCGGGTTTCCTGCGGCTCGGCTTCGCTCCGGTCACGCCCGAAGAGATCCGCACGGCGGTCGAGCGACTGGCGCGGGCGTTACCAACGAGCGGGTCGTTGGCCCGTCGCCCTCACTGAGCCTTGCGCTCGAAATACTGCAAATCGATGAAGATGGCGGCGGCGAGCACCAGCGAGCGCTCGTCCAGGCCCAGCACCGGCGACTCGAAGGCGACGCGGAAGCGGTCGGCATCGGTGAAGGCCTCCTGCAGCATGCCGGACCATTTCTTTTCGACGCGTGCGAGCTCTCGACCATCGCGCTCGAACGCAAACGTCCAGGGCCGCCAGATCGGCGACGAAACGCTGAGCAGTAGGCGGCCGTTCGGATCGGTAACGTCGAAGCGCTTCGAAAAGATAGCGAAGCGCTGCTGAATCGCGCCGAGCGCGCGCCCATCGGCCGCCAGCACCTCCAGCCGCTGAAAGAAAAAGCGAAACGGGTGCACGGCGCGTAGCACCAGCTGCCGAGCTTCGTCGAAGAAATGAATCTCGAACGTGCGCCAATGGCCGAAGAACATGCGCGCCAGGAAAGCGAGACCGCCTTTGCCCTGCTCGGCGGCGAATGCGAATGGCGCGCCACCAGCCTCGATCGAGTACTTGTTGCGAGTCTCGATGCCGAACAGCTCTGCCAGCTCGCGGCGTTGGACGACCATCAGCTCGCTCGACTGCTGGACCACCGAAAGCATGTGCGACATGCGGGGAGCTTGGCACGCGCCACCCGGATGCGAGGGCAAAACACGCGGGCGCGGTGGCCCGGCCGCTGGGCGGCCTTGACGCAATTGAATCTTCTAGCTACGCCTGCCGAGGTTACGGACGCCTCCGCGGCAGCCTCCATGCGCTATTTCTCGGAAAAAGTGGGTCCCCTTATTGAACTTGAAAAGCATTTTCAAGTTCAGCCACGGGCGAGGGCTTGGCGCTGGCTGCTTCTGGGTTGTGCCGCGCTGTCCGCGGCAGCGCAAGGCGTCGTCGGTTGCGCGCCCGAGCCCTTGCCGGATGGCGACCGTCGTATGGCGCTGCAAGGTACCACCGAGCGCGTCATCATGCCGACGCACCACGAGCTGCGCGAACGCGCTCGCGAGCTGTCGGCGTTGCTGGACGAGCTGGCCAGCGATCCGGCGACGGCCGATTTGGCCGCCACGCGCCAGGCTTACCTGGACGTGCGCGGGCCGCTGGAAGAAGCCGAGGCCTTCGCGTTCGGTCCTGCGGAAGATCTGAACACGTTCAAGTCCATCGACAGCGCTCCGGTCGATACCGCCAAGATCGACGCCGAGCTGACTTCGGACGTCGAGCTCAGCGCGACGCAAGTGAGCAAGCTCGGCACCAACAAGCGCGGGCTTCATGCCATCGAGTACTTGCTGTTCCCCGCCGATGACGCCGAGCTCGAGGCAGCGCTTTTGGCCGACGACGTTAGTGGCGAGCGTCGCCGTCAGTTTGCCAGCGCCGCGGGGCAGCTGGTGGCCAGCGCGGCGCGTGAGCTGGAGCTGGCGTGGCAGCCCGAAAAGGGCGATTTTGCTCGGCGTTTCACGGAGCCGGGCGCGCCCGACAGCGTGGACGCGACCGTGCAGGCCGGCCTCGATACGCTGCTGAACCAGACCGTCGTGGTGAGCGAGGTGCTCGCCAACGTGAAGCTGGGCAAGCCGCTCGGCGCCGACACGGGCGGGAAAGTCGACGCCGCACTGCAGGAATCCGGCCGAGCCCAGGCGTCGCTCAGCGACATGCTCGGCAACTTGCGTGGCGTCCGTAACATTTACCGGGGCACGCGCGACGACGAAAGGGTGACGAGCCTTTCGACCCTGGTTCACGCCAAGAGCCCGGCCGCCGACGTGCACGCGCTCGACGCGCTCGACGAGGCCGAGGTCGCGCTTCGCGACCTGCCCGAGCCGCTCGACGATGCTTTGACCGAGGCGCCGGAGAAAGTGCAGCAGGCGTACGACGCCGTCAAACAGCTCAAGCGTGTGCTCGCCACCGAGGTCCTGAGCACGCTCGGTGCCAGTCTCACGTTCAGTGACAACGATGGCGATTGAGCCGGCTTCCACCACGCGCTCCTGGCTGCGTCCGGTCGACGCCGCCAGCCTCGCCGCATTTCGCATCGGCTTTGGCGCACTCTTGCTCGTGGCAACCCTGCGCTACTTTGCGCACGGCTGGATTGCCGAATATTTCCTGCTGCCCACGCACTTCTTCAAATACTGGGGCTTCGAGTGGGTGCGGCCCTTTCCCGGCGCGTGGATGTACGTGCACTTTGGGCTGATGGCGCTGAGCGCGCTCGGGATTGCGTTCGGCTATCGCTATCGGTTGAGCGTCGTCTCGTTCGGCCTGCTGTTTTGCTACCAGCACCTGATCGACGAGACCAACTACCTCAACCACTACTACCTGGTGGCGTGTTTGTGTTTGCTGCTGGCGTGCCTGCCGCTTTCCAGTGTGTGGTCGCTCGATGCGCGGCGCGAGCCGAACTGCGGCCGCGCGCGGCTGCCGGCGTGGATGCTGTGGGCGCTGCGCGCTCAGTTCGCTCTGGTTTATGTTTTTGGTGGGCTGGCCAAGCTCAACCGCGACTGGCTGGTGGACGCGCAGCCGCTCGGCATCTGGCTGGCCCGCCACCAGGACTTGCCCTGGGTCGGAGGCTGGTTGGCCCGGCCCGGCGCGGCGCAGCTGATGAGTTGGGCAGGGGCCCTGTTCGATTTGTCGATCGTACCGCTGCTGCTGATGAGGCGAACGCGCCCGTACGCTTACGTGCTGGTCGTCGCTTTTCACTTGACCACCGCGCGCCTGTTTTCCATCGGACTTTTTCCCTATTTCATGCTGTGCGGCTCGCTCTTGTTCCTGGCGCCGGATTGGCCGCGCAGGCTGCTCGCGGGCCTCGGCATACGGCTCCGCGCCGCGGGCGACGCCGTCTCGGCTGCGGAGGCGCGCGCGAGCGAACGCTGGCTACGGCCGGCCTTGGGGGCTTACTTCGCGCTGCAGCTGGTCGTACCGCTGCGGCATTGGGCCTATCCCGGCAACATGCTTTGGACCGAGCAAGGCTTTCGTTTCTCGTGGAACGTGATGCTGATGGAGAAGGACGGCGCCGTCGACTTTCGCGTCGTCGAGCGCGGCACTGGGCAAACCTTCCACGTTTCGCCGCGGGACTATTTCACGGCGTACCAGACAGCCATGATGGCGCCGCAAGCGGATTTGGTTTTGCAAGCCGCCCAGGTCGTGGCGCGCGACTACCGAGCGCGCGGTGTACGCGAGCCTGCCGTGTACGCGGATGCGTTTGCGTCGCTCAACGGGCGCCCGATGCAGCGCCTGATCGATCCGCGCGTCGACCTCGCGCAAGAGCGCGATGGACTCGCCGCCAAGACGTGGATTTTGCCGCTGAAAAGCGACTCGCCCGCGCGCGGGGCTGAATTGACCGAGAACCTCGAATGACCAATCGTACACAGCTCACGCAGCTCTTCGGGCCAAGCCTGTTGGCGGGCGCTTTCTCACTCTCGCTGGCCCCGGCCGCCCTGGCCAATCCGCACCCGCTGCCCTACTCCTATCCGTACCAAACCCTGCCCACCGGCAAGGTCGAGGTCGAGGAGATCACGGACCTCGTGCCGATGAAGGTGGCGCGCGAGAAAGACGACGGCACGCGCGACGCCGTGACCGCGCTACGCTCTCAGCTGCAAACGGAGCTGGAGCTCGGTGTCAGCGACCGGCTCGAGCTGGCGCTCTACTTTTCGTTCCACCAGAGCGCCAGCGCGGGCACCCCAGCTCTGCGCTTCGACGGCTTGAAGCAGCGCTTGCGCTACCGCTTTGCCGAAGAGGGCGACTGGCCCGTCGATACCGGCGTCTACTTCGAGGTGGCCGAGTTCTACAACGAGGTCGAGCTCGAAGAGAAAATCCTACTGCACAAGCGCTTTGGCTACCTGACGACCGTCTGCAACCTGTGGGTCGAGCAGGAGTATTACTTTCAAGAGCAGCAGTGGAAGCTCATCTACAATCCCACGCTGGGCGCGTCGTACGAGCTGTCACCCAACCTGATGCTCGGTTTGGAGTACTGGGCCCGCGGCAGGTTCAACGAGCCGAAACAGTCGGCGGCGGATGCAAACGCGGATAGCCCGACCGGCGCGCGGCACTTCTTGGGCCCCGCGATCTTGCTCCAGTCGGGAGAAGCTTGGTGGTCTACGGGGGTTTACGCGCGCCTCGACCACTTGGGTGAAGCTCTCAAGGTCGACGATCCCTATGGCAAAGTGTGGATTCGGACGATGGTGGGTTTGGGGTTTTAGGACCTAGGATTCTGAAACGAGCGCTTTCGCGCCTGTGGTAGCGTCAGAAGAATCGCCATGGGAGTGTGCGCGTGAGCCAAGACACCGACAATCAGCAGGCAGCCGAGCCCGTTTACGTCATCGAGACCATCCCCGTCGGTGGGGAGCACGGCGTCAGCCCGGGGGAGGTCGCGCGCGAAGCCATTCCGGTGCCCGCCCATCTGCGGCTGTTCCGCGAAATAGGGCGCGGTGGCATGGGGCGCATTCACCCCGCGACCGATCGCAACCTGCTCCGCCACGTGGCGCTGAAGCGGCTCGATCGCGAGCTCGCCAAAGTGCCGATGTACAAAGACGGCTTCATCGCCGAAGCGCAGATGACCGGGCAGCTCGAGCACCCCAACATCGTGCCGGTACACGAGCTGGCGGTGTCCGAAGAAGGCGTGCCTTACTTCACGATGAAGCTCGTGCAAGGCGTCAACTTCGACGACTGGCTGCGCGATCCGTTCCGCACCCCGGGCACCACCGAGCGGCTCGAGGACGGGCTGGAGATCTTTCTCAAAGTGTGTGACGCCGTGGCGTACGCGCACCACCGCGGCGTCATCCATCGCGACCTGAAGCCAGAAAATGTGATGGTCGCCGACTTCGGCCAGACTTACCTGATGGACTGGGGTCTGGCGCGCCTCACGCGCACTCGCCCGGCTTCCGGCTCGCGCGCGCAGATGGAGGCGCCGGGTCCAGTCGGCACGCCGACGCACATGGCTCCCGAGCAGGCGCGCGGCAACCCGCAAGAAATGGACGAGCGCAGCGACGTCTTCGGTCTCGGCGCCATCTTGTACGAAATCGTCAGCGGCAAGATGCCGTACGGTGACGCGCGCGACGTGGACAGCGTGCTCAAGCGCGCTGCCGAGGGCAAGGTGGTGCCGATCGACGTGGCCTGCATGGGCATCGGCATCTCCAAGCGCATCCGCAGCATCGTCGACAAGGCCGTCGCGCCCAAGCCAGAGGAGCGTTACCAGTCCGTGGTCGAGCTGCAGGCCGACGTGCGCAACTTCTTGCGAGGCGGCTTGCACTTGCCGCGCCGTGTATTCCCGGCGGGTAGTGTCATCATCCGTGAGGGTGATGTGGGTGATACGGCGTACATGATCGTGAGCGGCAGCTGCAAAGTGAGCCGTCGTGTGGGCGACCAACACGAAACGATTGGTAAGATGGGCGCTGGCGACGTCTTCGGGGAGATGGCCTTGCTGCTGGAAGAACCGCGTGCCGCGACGGTCGAAGCGGAGGACAGCGTGACAGTACTGGTGCTCGATCAGCGCACACTCAGCGCCGGTCTCGGTGCCGACGGTTGGACGGGCGCGCTCGTGCGCGCATTGGCCCAACGTTTCCGAGACTTGGAGCAAAAAGTCCGGGAAGCCGGCGTGCGTCGCGGCTAGCTGTCGCCAGCACTCTTTTTCGTCTCGCGCGTCTCAATCTGTAAAGCCCTGCGTAGCTAAATTTTCGGTCGGCTTGTGAGGCCCGGCGCTCAAGGTCACCTTATGTTGGCCGTTCGTGAGCATGAGGCAGAGGGGGCGCTTGCAGCGCTCCCACAACCGCCGGGGAAGAGCTTGAAGAACAGCGCGCGCGAAACGACGTTCGAGTCTGCAGATGAGCCCGTGCCCAGCGATCCGCTGCGGCGTTTTTCCGGGGTTCAGCCCCGCGCCGAGCGACGTGACGAAGCGGGGCGGCCCGGCGTTTCCGGGCAGCGTGCCTTGCCGTTGATTTCGATCGGCGCGCCCGCCGATCCAGCATTACTGGAGCCCACTTATGCCTACCTCTCGGCCTACTGCTTCGCGGTTTTGCCGCCGCAAGTGGCCCAGCGCCTGAACGTTGCCGTCTACGAGCTTTACGCCAATGCCCTCCGCTACGGCACTGCTGCGGGCGAGGTGCGGCTCGAGATTTGGCAGAGCGAGGCTGGAGCAGGGCTTCGTGTTTCGAATTCGGTGGAGGAGCCTCAGCTGGGCCGCCTGCAAACGCAGGTGTCGCGCGTCCAAACCGATGCCGAAGCCGCGTTCAGCACGGAAATGAATCGTTTCGCCGGTTCTGCCAGCCAGCCTCCACCCATGCTCGGTCTCGTGCGTGTGGCCCACGAAGCCGGCCTGGCGTTGGATCTCCTCGTAGACGGCTCGCGCGTTACGGTTTCTACCTGGTGCGGAGGGAGCTGAGCGCTACGGCGCTTTGACCTGCTCACCGCTGACGCGCGCCACGACGCGCACATTGCTGCTCAGCGTGCCTTCCGCCGGCACGTAGCCGATGCCCCCGGGCGTGCCGCTGACGTGTGCCAGCACGGCCGCGGCGGTCGTCAGCTTCTTGGGTGGGCGCGCTTCTCCCCGCACCTTGCGGTCGATCCAGTAACGCAGAGACGTTTCTGGGTCGAAGCCGAGCACGGCCTTGTCGAAGATCTGCCGGGGTAGCGATTTTTCGGGCAGGTTCACGGGCTCGACCAGCTCGCCGTTATCCCACGTGCGCTTCGTGGTTTGAAAGATGGGACGCAGCTGCGAGGCCGTGAGCAGCTTGACCGGATTCCGCGCGTTGACGATCACCAGCAAGTCGCTCGGGCCTGCCTCGGAGCCGGACGCCCAGAGTCCGAGCGCCGAGAGCCCCAGCAGCGCCAACGCGCGGCGCGACCAGCGGCGGCTGCTGGAGGCGGACGAGGGCAGGCGGCGATTCATGGTTTGCCTCAGTGGTTACGGCTGAGGGCGCGAGCACACGAAAGGCTCGCCCTGGATGAATTGACTGACGTCGAAGCACTCCCAACCCGGTGGGCAGAGGCTGGCGTCTTGGTCGCAGCCGCTCACGGTGCAGTATTGCGTGTCTACCGGTGAAGGCGGGGTGCAGTAGTCGGTGGGACCCGCGCAGGTGTCGCTCGACTCGCACGGCTCGCCGAACGCTGGATCGATCGCGACGGCGCCGCCTTCGCCTCCAGCACCGGCCGCACCGCTGTCGACGGTCGGGTGGCAGCCGCCGTCGCGATACTCGGTGCCTCGACCGCAGGCCGTCGCTTCATCTTGCGTGCAGGCCGCCACCAAGCTGGTGGCTGAAGCGAGCAGGAGCAGGGTACGGAGCAACATGGTTCCTCGAGGGCTCAGAACGACAGCACGAAGCGTGAGTCAATCAGCCGGAAGTCGTGGTCACTGGCGTCCCCGCCGTCCGCCACGCGATAGAACTTGGCGGCGACGTACTGAGTCTTGAGCTGCGCGTAGGGCGAAAGATAGATGTTCAGGCCGAGGCCGGGCAGGTAGGTAAGGTCGAAATTGCCGTCGCGCGGCGACGTGTATTTCAGCTCGGTATAGGTGTACGGCTCGAAATCGCCCAGGCGGTACGCAAAGATCGAGTACCAGTAGTATTCGTAGCGATCGGGGCGAGTCGTGCCCGGCTCCGCGAGGTTGACGGGCTCGTGCGGGCTCTTGCCGTGATCCACGCGATGCACCAGGCCTTCGCTGCGCACGCGCAGCTTCTTCCAGTCGAGCGAGATGTCCCCGCCGACGCTCCATTCGTCGTAGTGGTACTTGTCGGTGGTGACGACGCTGGGGTTGCCGCCATTGAAGACCAGCCGCTGGTTCTTCTCGAGCGTGTCACCCCAGTAGCCGGACAATCCGAGCTTGAGCGTGTGGTTTTCCCCCGTAAGGTTCGCGTACACGCGAGCACCGACCGCCTTGCCGTCGCTCGGATCTTCGAGGTACGGGGCGCGGCCGTTGGTGACGTAGGCGGCATAGCCGAGCTCGACGTCGCCGCTGCTGCTGGAGCCGTAGGCTTGCACACCGAGCTGGCGCGCAGGCATGGCTTCTTCCACCTGAAAGGCCGGCAAAACCAGCGAAATGAGCGTGGGGGTGCCGTGGTCCACGTTCCAGATGCCGTAGGGCGTGAGGAAGTAACCGACCCGCAGGTTGAAGAGATCGAACATGGTGTGCTCGATCTGCGCGCGCTCCAAGATCACACCGCCCCAGATGACATGGTTGCGCCCCGAGGGACTGTCGGTATCGAACACGCGGGTGTCGGTGCGCACGAAATTGCCGTTGGCATCGATGGTTTCGGTGCCGTGCGGATAAGTGCTCAGACGCGCTTCGACCAAGGCTCGCCAGCCGGGGGTGGGCTGCGCGTCGAAGTACAGGTTGATGTTGCCGAGGACGAACGTCAGCTTGCGCTCGATGAGCGCCGCGAAGAACGGATCCGCTGCCGGGAACGCCTTCTTGAGGCCGAAGTCCAGGAAGCCGTAGATCTTGAAACGCTGGTCGTCTTCTTCCGAGGTGGCGGTCGACTCTGCTTGCTGCGACTCGAGCGCGTCGAGGCGGGCGCGCAGCTCCTCCAGCTCGGCCTGCGTGGCTGCAGCGTTCGGATCAGCTAGAGGGGCGGCGGTTGCCGGCGTCGTGGGAGCCGCGGCGGGGGGCGCTTCCGCAGCCGGTGCCGGAGCCTCGGGCCCAGGCCCTGCGGCCGCAGCCGGGGCGGGCTGCGCGGAGGTTGCCCGAGCGACGACCAGGCAAGACAGCAGCAGCGGGGCAGTGAAGGGGAGGAAGCGCATGAATGCCGAAACCGACCCGGCCCAAATCTCGCGGCTGGCCGAGAAAACGCCCAGGATGGGGCCCAATAGAGCGCGAGGCGGGCGACTCGTCAATTAAATGGCCAGTGCCGAGTCGCACGCCCCGAGTCCGTGTGGCATGTAGGCGCGCTCGGCTGTCTCGTTCCCATGATTGAGGTTGGTCCACGTCGCATTTGCCAGGGCTGCTGCAGGCCCAGCGTCGTTTGCTTGTGCGGCAGCATCGCTCCCGCTCCGCTGCGCACGCGCACCAAAGTGGTCATCTTGCAGCATCCGCGCGAGAGCGACGTGCCGATCAATACGGCGCGTCTGTGCGAGCTGCAGCTGGCGCACGCCGAGCGCCACGTCGGCGTCAGGCTCGACGAGGTGCCGGCTTTCCGGGCGCGCCTGCACGATGCCGAGGCGCCGGCGATCTTGCTCTATCCGGGTGAAGCAGCGCGGGATCTGGCCGAATTCCCGCCGGAAGGGCCGGTCACCCTGGTGGTGCTCGACGGCACCTGGTGGCAAGCCAAGAAGCTCTTCCAACAAAATCCGGAGCTGGCGCAATTGCCGCGCTATTCGCTCTCTCCCAGCGCACCCAGTCGCTACCGCATTCGCCGCGAGCCTGCGCTGCATTGCATCTCGACCATCGAAGCCATCGGCGAGGCCTTGGCGTTGCTGGAGCCGAACGGCTTCGATCGCGAGTGCCTGCTCAGGCCGTTCGATGCCATGGTCGAGCATCAGCTCCACTACGCGAGTGCCCGTGGCGAGCGACGGCATCTGGCGTACCGGCAACGGCAGCGCAAACCGCGCCTGCCCAAGCTACTACTCGAGCGCGAGGCCGACTTGGTGGTGGCCTACGGCGAGGCGAACGCCTGGCCCCGAGGTAGCGAGCTCGGTGGCGATGCCGAGCTGCTCCACTGGGTGGCCGAGCGCGTGCAAACGGGCGAACGCTTCGAAGCCTTGATTGCGCCGCGGCGCCCCCTTTCGCCTTCTTTCGAGCTGCACGCGCGCGTGCCGCCCGAGGTCGTGCTGGCCGGTGAGAGCTGGGCGAGCTTCCTCGAGCGCTGGCAAGCGTTCGTGCGCCCGCAAGACCTGCTGCTCGGCTGGGGGTTTTACGCTTCCGAGCGGCTGGTCGCAGAAGGCGTGACCTTGCCCGAGCGGCTCGATCTGCGCGACCTGTCGCGGCGGCAGCTGCGCAAAAAGCCGGGCGAGGTCGCAGCTTGTGCGCGCGAGCTCGGCGCCGAGCTCAGCGAGCCCTGGGCGCGCGGGCGCGCCGGCGAGCGGCTCAGCGCGGCCGCGCAGGTGACGCGTGCGCTGCTGGAGCTGTCGCGCTCCCAGCAAACTCAGACGTCCGACAGGCCTCGGCTCTGATCGCCCACCAGCCGGCGTGCCACCCATACCGAGCTGGCCAACAGCAGCATCGCCCACACGCCGAGCGCTGCCGCCAGCATGCGCCCTTCGCCGTTCAGCTGCGAGAGCTCGAAGATGGCTTTCGTGATGGGGAAGTGCTGCTGCTGCTGCGCCAGGATCAGCGAGTCCGAGACCTCGAGCATCGACAGCGCGAAGGCGAACAGGCCGCCCGCCGCCAAGTGCGGTAACACGAGCGGCAGGGTGACGCGCCAGATCACGCGGCGCGGGCCGGCGCCCAGGCTTTGCGCGGCATCTTCGACGCTGTGGCTCATCTGTAGCAGCCCGGCTTCGGCCGAGCGCAGCACGAACGGCAAGCGCCGCATCGCGTAAGCGATCACCAGCAGCACCGTCGGATCGCGCACTGGATTGAACATCGACAGCGGCCGGCCTTCGCGCGAGATGGCCAGGTAGCCGAAGGCCAGCACCAGCCCCGGCACCGAGAGCGGCAACATCGAAAGGGCGTCGAGCAGCTTGCGCCCCGGCGCTCGGCTGCGCACCACCACCCAGGCGATGGTGAAGCCCAGAATCAAATCGAGCGTGGTCGAGAGCGATACGTAGCGCAGACTCTGCGCGATCGAAGGTACGACGAGGGCGTGACCGAGCGCGGCCCGGTAATGATCGAGCGTGAAGCCGCTGGGCAGCACCGTTTGGTACCAGTCGCTGGACGACGCCAGCAGCACGACGGCCGCGTTGGGTAGCGCGCCCGCGCCCAGTACCAGCAAGGCAAAGCTCGTCATCAGCCAGCGCTGCACGGGGCCAGCAACGCGACGCTCGTGGCGTGCCGCGCCCTTGACGCCCGCGGTGGCGTCGAGCCGCCGCAGCAGCAGCCGGCTCAGCGTGTACAAGCCCACGGTGGCCACCAGCGCCACCGTCACCAGCCCGTAAACGAAGGGATTTTGACCGATATCCTTCAACCCGACGAAGATTTGAACCGAGGTGACGCGGTCGTAGTCGCAGAGTAGCGGCACCCCGAGCTCTGTCAGCGACCAGATGAAGATGATGGTGAGCGAGGCGAACAAGCTCGGCGCGCTCAGCGGCAACGTGACGCGCCAAAGCTTGCGCAAGCCGTGCGCCCCCAGCATCTCCGCGGCGCGCTCGAGCTCCGCGCTCTGGTTGGCGAGCGAAGCCGAGAGGTTGAAGTACAGCACCGGGTACAGGTGCAGCGCCGTCAGCGAGATCACCGCGAAGTAACGGCCCTCACGCAGCCAATCGATGGGTGAGGACGGATTCGAGAGCCCCAAATGCCGGAGCAGCGCGTTGAGCGCGCCGCTCGGCCCGAGCAGCCGTTGGATGCCGATGGCACCGACGAAGGGGGGCACGAACAGCGGTAGCGAGACGAGCGCCGCGAGCGGCCGTCGGCCCGGGAAATCCCAGCGCTGAAAGAGCAGTGCCAGCGGGATACCGAGCAGCGCCGCAAGCGCCGTGGCGCCGCACCCGACCAGGAGCGAGTTGCGGAACCCCAGCAGGTAGACCGGGTTTTGAAAGACCGCGGCCACGTAGGCGAGCGTGAAGCGGCCTTGCTGATCCACGAACGCGCCGCGCAGGCTCTCGACCAGCGGCCACAAGAAGAAGACGCCGAAAATCGCGGCCACCAGCGGCAGCAACAACGAGCTGGGCCGGCGCGGGGCCGCCGTCATTCTCGCCTCGCAGCCAGCTCGGCCACGCGCTCGTAATGCAGCTTGAGCGCGGTCACGAGGCGGTTCTGCAGCGCGATCTCACGTAGCGGGTCACCGCTGGCCAGCGCCGGCGCGATCTCGTCTTTGACGACTGCGTACGACACGAGTGATACGTCGTCGAAGGCCGCGCTGGCGCGTGGTGGGTCGTGATTTTGGGTCAGAGCTGCGGCGGCCGCGTGCAGCTCTTCTTCCGTATCCACGCACATCAAACGGATCACGAACGAAAGCGCGCGAAACAGTGGTCCCGTCCAGGCGGCGTGATAGGTGAAACCCTGCGCGGTGCGGTAGGGGTTCTCGTCGGGATCGGAGAGCAGCGCTCGGCGCTCGGGCGCGAACATCACGGGCAGGATGGGCGTGCGGCGCAGCGCGTAGCGGTCCGGGCCGCCTGGTACACCGCGCTTGTAGGCCCACAACGCCTGGCCCTCGGGGCTGAGCACGAAGTCCATGAACTGGCGTGCGAGCTCGGGGTGGCTGGCGCCGCGGAGCAGACCGATTGGATCCGCGCCCATCGAGCTGCCGCCGCGCGGCAATGCAAAGCGCAAGCGGTCGCCCGCGCCGGGCATGTCGCTCTCGAAGCGCCCGTAGAAGTCGATGCACATGCCGGCGGCGGCGCTGCCGCTCTGAATATCTTGGGTGACCTTGCCCGCCTGGTCGCTGAAATAGCGAGAAACACCGCCGATGTGCCGGATCAGGCGCATCGCGGCGTCGAAGCCCTGGGCCAGCGCCGCGGCTTCGGCCGGCGTTCCCGGTGCCGGATTACCGGCGGCGGCCACGGCTTCGCCCATGGCCTGCTGCACGATCATTTCGAAGGCCTTGTTGGCCGAGCCGCTCTTGCTCGGATCGGCGAGCGCCACTTGCCCGAACAGCCGCGGATCGGTCAGATCGGCCCAGCGCTGGGGGGCTTTGGTGATGCCGAGACGCGCGAGCGCTTGCGGACTGTAGCAAATTCCAAAGCCGGACACGCAGGTGCCGACCCAGCGACCCTGCTTGTCCCAGTAAGGCTCACCGCCGAGCGTCTGCGGAATGCCCCCGTTGCCGAACAGCTCGGGGTGACGAGCCTGCACGCCGCCGTCCACCAGTCGCCCGGCGGCGGCGTGCTGCGAGAAGTCGAAGCTGCCCCCGCCGAACAACAAATCGATCTTGATGCCGACGTTCGACGCCAAGAAGGTGCGACGAGCCAGCGCCGCCTCGTCGTCGCCCGTCGTGTCTTGGCGCGGGTTAGCGAACGCGATCGCTCCGCGCTCGGACAATCTGCGGCCCAGCTTTTGCGCGAAGTAGTGCTCGAACGCGGAGCGGTACTCGGACGCCAAATAGCGGGAAATTTCGGTGGTTCCACCGGGGCTTCGCCAGTCGATGGCCGCGTCTGGCTGGCCGTGCGAGGTCAGAAATAGGCGAAACCCGCGCGTCATCTCGTAGCGGATGGCTTCGTTGTGCGGCGTCAAGATCACCAGGCGACGCGACGGGTCTGCGTTCGATTCACCGAGCTCGGGCCTGAGCGCGAAAGGCACGAGCAAGAGCGCCGCCAGTAGGGCCAGCCCCGGCAGCGCGCGTCTCATGCCACTGGCTCCGCCTCGAGCAGCACGACGTCGCGCGGGCTGATTTCAGCCCACAGCTCGCGGCCGGGGTGACTGCTCGGGCTGTGCGGATTGATCTCGTAGGCGCGCAGCGACAGCTCTCCGTGAGTGAGCTCGTGCTCGCACAGCTCGCCTAGGTAGTTGCTGCGGCTGACTCGCACCGAGAACGCCGCGTCGGTGGCGCGCGCCTCGCTCAGGCGTATGCACTCGGGGCGGATCGAAAGCAGCACCCGCGCGCCGACCTCGAAGCCGCTGTGCAGCTCGGTCGGCTCGGCCGTGAGCTCCAGCGTACCGAGGCGGACGCGCAGCTCGCTGTCGGTCTTGCCCACGACCTCGGCGCTGAGCAGATTCGTTTCACCGAGGAAGGTGGCGACGCTGCGTGAGCGCGGCGTGCGATAGACCTGCCAGGGCGTGCCGAGCTGCTCCAGCCGGCCCTTTTGCATCACCGCGATGCGATCGGCGATGGCGAGCGCCTCTTTCTGATCGTGGGTGACGTACAGGGTGGTGAGCCCGTGCTCTTTGCACACGCGACGGATCTCTTCGCGCATGGTGTGGCGCAGACCTGCGTCCAAGTTGGACAGCGGCTCGTCGAGCAGGAGGCAGCGCGGCCGAGTCACCAGCGCGCGTGCCAGCGCGACGCGTTGCTGCTCGCCACCGGAAAGCTGATCCACACGGCGCGCACCGAAGCCGCCCATCTTCACGTTGGCGAGCGCGCGCTCGACGCGCTCGCCAATCTCGCTTTGCGGGCGCTTCTGCTCGCGCAAGCCGAACGCCACGTTCTCGCCAACCGTGAGGTGCGGGAAGAGCGCGAAGCTCTGGAACACCATGCCAATCTGCCGGCGGTGGGGCGGCACGTGGGTCACGTCTTCACCGTCGAACAGCACGCGCCCGGCTTCGGGCTTCACGAAACCGGCGATCGTGCGGAGCAGGGTGCTCTTGCCGCAGCCACTGGGGCCCAGCAAGAGCATCAGCTCGCCAGGCTCGAGGGCGAGGCTCACCGAGCCGAGCGCGAGGTTATCGCCGAACCGGACGCGAATCCCCTCGACGGCGATGGCGATCTTGGCCACGCGGGCTCACCCGGATTCGCCGACGCGCTGCGGCAGCTTCCACAGCGTCGCCAGCTCGTTGAGCAGCGCCGCCTCGCTCTCCGCGATCGTGTCGCGCACCGCGATGTCGTAGACCAACTCGAAGATGATTTCGCGGGCGTCCGGGCGCTCGACGCGGGAGGCTTCTTGCAAGATGGCGGCGTTGTCGACCAGCGCCGCCGCGGCATCTCGCGCTGCCTCGAAGCGCTGCTCGCCGATTTCGTCCGCGATGCGCTCGAGCAGCTCCAGCTCGTCTTGCGAGACGCTGCCGTCCATACGCGCCATCAAGCCGACCAGCGCAAGCAGCACGACCTGCTCCGGTTGCGACAGATCATCGAGGGTCATACGGCTTCAGTAACACGCCCCCGTTCGGGCCGAAACGGCTACTGAAAGAAGCCTTCGCGGGTCAATCGCTCGACGATGCGCGGATCGTCTTTGATGTCCGGCTTGGCGACCTGCCTGCGTAGCGCCATCAAGGTCGTGTGCGGCCAGCTCTTTTGCACCATGTTGACGATGAACTTCGGCACCGAGCCGCGCGGGTCGACCTCGACCTCGGCGTTGACGATCGTGCCTTTGGTGGTCGTGCCGTCAGCGTTCTTGCGCGTGGCCATGGTGAGCTCGAACTTGCCGGCCTTGAACGTGCCGCGCACGTAGTCGCTCGTCTCTGGCGCCAGCGGATCGGTCACGGAGAAGTAGCTAAATGTCACGCGCTTCTTCGTCGGGTCGGTGGTGACGATGTTCTTGAACACGAAGTCGCGATCCTTGAGCGGCGACGGCGTGGTGATGTGATCCCACTCGATCGACTCTGTCTCGCTGATCTGCCGGAGCAGCTTCGTCTTCGCCAGGCGGTCGATCCATTCGGTAGAGCGATTGCGATCTCCGAGCACGCTGGCGACGCGGCTGATAGGCGCGGCCACGAAGCCTTCACCGCGCAGCGCCACGATGTCGCTGCCGGGCACGTCGTGGCGGTACATGCGGATGCCGTCATCTTCGTCGAACAGCTCCCACTTGCTGGGGGTGGGGGAGTCGGCTCGGGCGGCGCCGGCGAGCGCGAGCGCGGTCAATAGGCCGAGGGCAAGTGAACGTAGGCGCATGGCGAATCCTCTTACGCCAGTCTACCAAAGAAACTTCCCAACACGACCCAAGACGCCGTCGACGCGCCGTGTCTACGCGGCCATGGCCATGAATCAGCGCTGCAAATCGAGGAGCCTGCTTGCGTTTCTGCTGTGTGCCGGCTGCGCGAGCTCGGCCCAGACCGCGCGCAGCACGGCGCCGCCGAAGGCGCCGGTTGTGTCAATGCGCGCCAAGGCGGCGGCAGCACCAGCAGCGCCGGCCGCGCCCGCCCAGGTATTGGCCGAGGCGGATCACGCCTATGACTCACAGCTCGGCGTGGCACGTGGCGACCACTTCGACGTGGAGCGTCAAATCACCGTGCTGCGCGAGGCTGTGCTGCTCTATCAGCAATTCCTGGATCGCGCCGACGGTCGCCCCGAGCTCGAGCCAGCCGTGCGCAAGGCCCGCGAGCGCATCGACGACGCCAAGAAAACGATCGAGTTCTTGGAGCCTTCGCTGTCAGCCGGAGCGCCGCGCTGACACGGGCGCCATGCTGAACGGCGCGACGCGCAGGCGCACGCAGCTGCCAGGCTCGTTGGCGGTGTAGGCCGAGTACGTGGTGGAACCAGGCGGCAGCGAGCCGCGCGGGGCCGGCGAGGAAGAGCGAGCTTTCTCGTCGTTGGCGGCCGCGACCTGAAACGCCATCAGCTCTTCCTCCATGATGCGCTCGGCGCTCAGCGCTTCGATTTGGCGTGAGGCGCGCGTGGAGTAGGGAGCCGAAAGCTCGGTCTCGGTCTCGCTGCGATCGGCAGTCGAGCTTGCCAGCTGAAACAGATCGATCAAGGCGGGGCTCAGCGTGCCCATCAACGCGGCTTGAGCGCGAGCCTCGGCGATGCAGCCAGAGTAGCTCAGCCCATGCTCGGTCGATTCGAGACCGGCGGCCTGGCGCAACAGGTGGCGCACGACCGAGTGACCGTAAGCCTCGCGCGTCTTGATGCGCTCGAAACCTTCGAGGTTGCGACCCAGCGACCACAAGCTCTCGAGCAGTGGCTTGAAGGCGGCGCGACGGCCCGCCTCGCTGGAGTACAGGTCCACCGAATCGGGACCGCACACGATCGCGAGCGGGGCGCCCGCATCCTTGGCTCGCTTGAGCCAATGAGCGACGTCGTCGCGACCGAGCTCGAGGACGGTGCGCAAGTTACTGGGCGCCGACCCGAGGTCGATGGACAACAAGTGGAGTGAGTCTGCCGTGACGCTGGCCATGGGCCTTGTCTCTGTTAACGGTTGCTAGTGTCCGGAATTGAGGGCTTTGACCCGCTGGGTCGCCAAAAACCCGCCCCCCTGGGTCAAAATAGGTGGTCAGGGGTCGGACTTCAGGTAACCGGCGGTATAGTCCCGCGGCAATGTCCGCTCCCGAGCTCGAAGATCGCGACCTGACCGAGCTCGCGATCTTCCCGCTGCCCAACGTCGCTCTTTTCCCGGGTGCTCTGCTGCCGCTGCACGTGTTCGAGCCGCGATACCGGGAGCTCACGCGGGAGGTGCTGTCGGGTCGCAAGATCATGGCCGTCGCGCGGCTCAAGCCCGGCTTCGAAAGCCAGTACGAAGGTCGCCCGCCGGTGTTCGACATCTGTGGCGTTGGCTATGTAGAGACGCACACGGAGCGCCCCGACGGCCGCTTCGATATCGCGCTGCGGGGCGTGGCCCGGGCCCGCATCATCGAGGAACTGCCGCCCCTGCGCGCCTTCCGTCAGGTGCGCGCATCGCTCGTGCAAGAGCCGAACCCGGAGCCGGCGCTGATCTCCGGTTGGCAACTGAAGCTGAGCGCGCTGTGGAGCGTGCTGGCGCCGCACCTGCCGGATTCGGTGCGCGACTTGAAGGCGCTCACGCGCGGTGCGGACGACGCCTCCTCCTTCTCCGACCGCCTGGCGGCCGCACTGGTAGCGGACCCCGACGCCAGCCAGGAGCTGCTTTCGGAGCCAGATCCGGCCGAACGCCTGCGGCTGCTCACGTCGCGGGTTCAAGAGCTGGTCGACGCTCTCACCCCTCCGAGCGTCGCCAAAGATCGCGCCCTCAACTAGACTTACCGGTCATGCGCGTTCCGCTCGTGATCGGCATTGCTGGGGGCACCGGAAGCGGCAAGACGACGCTGGCAAAGCGCCTCACGAGCGAGCTGGGCGGTGATGTCGCGGTACTCGAGCATGATTGGTACTACCGCGATCGCTCGGGACTTCCCGAGAGCGAGCGCGAGAACGTCAACTACGACGAGCCTGCAGCGCTGGACAACGCCCTCCTCGTGCAGCACTTGCGCGAGCTCAAGGCGGGGCGCGCCGTGGAGTGCCCGCAATACGACTTTGCCACGCACACGCGTCGAGCAGCGACTCGCAGCGTCGCGCCGGCCCACATCGTGGCCGTCGAAGGTATCTTGCTGTTCGCGATCCCGGAGCTGTGTGCGGCGTTCGACCTGCGTATCTTCGTCGACACCGACGACGATATCCGTTTGATGCGCCGCATCGCGCGCGACATCGTCGAGCGTCAACGCGACATCGCTTCGATTCAGCACCAGTACTATGCGACGGTCAGGCCCATGCACCTCTTGCACGTTGCGCCGAGCAAGCGCCAGGCGCACCTCGTGGTGCCAGAAGGAGGCGCGAACGCAGAGGCGCTCGACGTGATCGTCGGTAGACTGAAATACTTACTGCTCGGAGACTGAGCCATGCCGAAACCGCGTGCTTCTTGGCAACCGGCTCCGCACGAGCCCATCGAAAAGCTGAGCGAGAATTTGTGGTGGGTGAGGGGGCCGATCCCCGGTGTTTCGATCCGGCGTTGTATGACCATCGCCCGGCTGGCAGACGGACGACTGCTCGTCTGGAGCGCGATGCCGCTCGACGAGCCCAGCATGCAAGAGCTCGAAAGTTGGGGGAAGCCCGCCTTCCTGGTCGTTCCGAGCGCGCTGCACCGACTGGACGCAGCGGCCTTCAAGGCGCGTTATCCCGACCTTGGCGTGTACTGCCCGCGCGGCGCAAGAAAGGCCGCGAGTGAAGTCGTACCGGTAGATGGCTTGCTCGAGGAATTTCCAAGCGATGCGCACGTGTCGTTTCGACCGCTACGGGGCATCAAAGACAAAGAAGGAGCGATGCTGGTGCGCTCGCGAGAGGGCACCACGGTGGTGCTCAACGACGCGCTGTTCAACATGCCCATGCCGCGCGACTTCCCGGAGAGCCTCATCGTCAAGATGCTCGGCTCGGCACCGGGCCCGCGCATCTCGCGCGTCGTGAAGCTACTGTGGATGAGCGACAAATCCGCCTTCCGCGAGTCGCTGCGCGAGCTGTCGGAAATCTCGGACCTCGCGCGCGTCATCGTCGCCCACGACTCCCCCATCAGCGGCCCCGCCGCCCGCGAAGCCCTCAAATCCGCCGTGGAGCAACTCGCCTAACTTTCAGGGACGTCGGCGATGCGCAGGTCGCCGGGCGGCGAGGGAGTGAGGTTGACGGGCAGCGAGGTGCGCGTCGGGCGGTAGGTTTGCCACCAGGCTTGGGCTTGGGCTTCGCTCCAGCGCTCGGTTTCGGGTAGCTCTTGCTCGGCTTGTTGCAACCGATCGAGCAGCGTGCGTGCCGTTTGCGGTCGGTGGTCCGGCGATTTGGCCAGGCAATCCATGATGCAGAGCTTGAGCCCGTGCGGCACGTTGACCGCGCAGCGCTGCTCGACGGAGACGGGCGGCTCGTTGATGTGCGCGATCAAGAGCATCATCGGCGTCGGTTTTTTGAACAGGAGCTGGCCAGTGAGTAGCCAGTAACCCACGCAGCCCACTGCGTACAGGTCGGCACGGCCGTCGAGCTTGTGACCCAGCGCTTGCTCGGGCGCCATGAACTCGGGGGTGCCCATCACGGTGCCAACGCGCGTGAGCCCGCCGTCGGGCAAGGCGTCGCCGCCGGCCGCCAGGGTGGAGGCGAGCACGGCGTGCGTAGAGAGCGGCGGCGCATTCGGCTCGTCCGCCGTGAGCGCGCGTACTAAGCCAAAATCCAGCACTTTAATCACGTCTACCTCGTCCGCGGCGCGGCATACGAACAGGTTGGCGGGCTTGATGTCACGATGGACGAGCCCCACCTCGTGCGCTTCGGCAAGCGAACGGCAAATTTGCATCAGCAGCCGCAACACTCGTCCCGGCGGCTGTGCGCCGTGCTTGATGACCAAGCTCTCGAGATCCATGCCGTCGAGCAGTTCCATCACGTAAAAGAACGTGCCGTCGGCCGAGACGCCGTAGTCGAACAGCTCGATGGTGTTGCGCGAGCGAAGCGCGGCCAAGGTTTGCGCCTCGCGCCGGAAGCGCTCCTGCGCTTCGGCTGTCGAAGGCGCGCCGCTGTCGAGCCGAATCAGCTTGATGGCGGCTTCGCGCGCCAGCAGCCGATGCTCGGCTCGCCACACCTCGCCCATGCCGCCTTTGCCCAGGCACTTGACCAGCCGGTAGCTGCCGAGCTCGCGCGCCTCCTTCTTGGCTAGAGTCGCCTCCGCACGCGCCTCGGCTGCTTCGCGCCGCACGCGCACCACCAGGCGCGCGAACGCTATCGAAACCAGCAGCGCCAGCAGGACCGAGATCCCGGCGCTGGTGTAGCTCTTGCGAGAAAATGTGCGCAAGCTCTCGAAGAAGACCTGCTCCGGAACCAGGTACGCCACCGTCCAGCCCAGGCCAGCGTCGGGGCTCACCGGCGCGGTCGCGGCCAGCTCCTGCCCGCCCGGCACCTGGAACGACAAGACGTCACCTGCCGCTGCCAGATCCGGTGCGCGGCGCGCCGCTCGAGCTTGGAAGAAGGCGTTCAGCGTTGGATCTTTGAGATCTTTGTACGAGAGCGTCTGGTCGAGCCCGAGCGGCAATGCGGCGATGCGAGCCGCTGCTTGCGGGTAGGCGAGTAGCGTGCCGTCACGTGTGAAGAGCAGCGTGCGCGAGTCGGCGAGCTCGCCGGTGCGCAGGTAGCGCGAGAGCCCGTTCACGTCGAAGTCCACCGTGAGCACGGCGTGCAGCTGCGGTTGACCTGCCTGCTGCAGGTAGACGGGGGCTGCGCGTGTGATGCCGGTGTAGTGCGTACCGTAAAAGGGGTAGGGCTTGGTCCACACCCGGCCGCGCGCCGCGACAGCTTCTCGGTAGAAATCGCGTTCGCGCGGGTCGTACGCCGAGCTCTCTTCGTTGTGGAGCGCGAGCGTGCCGTGCCCCTGGTAATCGTAGCGGCGTACGCGCGTGCGCTGTGTCTCGATGCGGCTCTCTTCGAAGCGTACGACGCCGTCGCGATCCACATAGGCGCCCTCGAACGTGCCGTCCGGAAAGCTGATGCTGGCGAACGCCACGCCGGCCCGACCCTGCATCACGTCGAACAGCACGGCCGCCGCAGGCTCGAGCGGTTTGTCCGGGCCGTGCAGTAGCGCAAAGTCCGAGAGCCGGTCCAGCATCGGGTCGGCGGCTTCGAGCGCGCCGCGCAGGTGTGCCGCGACCACGCGCGCCTCGGCGCTCAAGCGGTGCTGTCCCAGCTCGACGTTGCTGGCTCTGAGCGCCCGCTGGCCGATGACCGTGAGCAACAAGCCCACGCACAACACGATGCCCGGGAACACGATCAGCACGCCGAACGGCGACGCCAAAGCGCGCTCGGCCGACAGGCGTGCGCTGGGCGTCCGCGACGCTGTCGGCGCCGGCGATGCGAGCTCTTTCTTCCCGACGCGCGGGGTCGTCATCCCAGCCCGGCAGAATACTCCGCGCCTCCGGCTCCGGGCTACGCTAGAAGCAGCTGATGCAGCCCGAGCTCCTGATCGAGGCCCGCCGCCGCGACGTCGGCGGCTTCTCCGTGCGCCGGGCGCTGCCCGCGGTCGCTGCGCCGCGCAAGCTAGTCGGCCCCTTCATTTTCTACGACCACTTGTGCCGTGTGGATTTCGCGCCCGGCCAGGGGCTCGACGTACGGCCGCATCCACACATCGGGCTCGCCACGGTCACCTACCTGTTCGAAGGCGCGTTCCTGCACCGTGATAGCCTCGGCTACGCGCAGCTCATCGAGCCGGGCGACGTGAATTGGATGATCGCGGGGCGCGGCATCGCGCATTCCGAGCGCACACCGCCACCGCGGCGCCAGCAGGGCGGACCGCTGCACGGCATTCAGTGTTGGGTCGCGCTGCCACGCGAGCACGAAGAAACGGAGCCGAGCTTCACGCACCACCCGCGCAGCACGATCCCGCGGCTCTCGCTGCCCGGGGTCGAGCTCTCGGTAGTGGCCGGCGGAGCCTACGGACAGGTATCACCCGTGCGGGTGTTGTCGCCGACACTGTACGTGGCGGCAGAGCTCCAAGCCGGCGCGCGCCTCGCGGTCGACGAGCAGCACGCAGAGCGCGCCGTTTACGTGGCCGGCGGCTCACTCGCGCTGGGCGGCGAAGGTCCGGAGTACGGCGAAGGCAGCTTACTGCTCTTGCCACGCGGCGCGCAGGTCGAGCTCTTCAGCCGCACCGGCGCTCGAGCCATGCTGCTGGGCGGCGCACCGCTCGAGGGCGAGCGGCACATCTTTTGGAATTTCGTGTCCAGCTCGCTCGAACGCATCGAGCGAGCCAAAGGCGACTGGAAAGACGGCCGTTTTGGCGCGGTCGCAGGGGACGAGCACGAATTCATCCCGCTGCCGGAATAGCGCCGCAGCTCAAGCCGCGCGGATCTTGCCGCGTCTCACTTGCAGCTCGCGGGTCACCTTGCGGTGGCATTCCCAGCATAGCGTGCGCAAGTTCTCGAGCCCGCAGGAACCCCCGCCCTCGACGACCGCCTGGATGTGGTCGACCTCCCAGTAGCGCTTGCGCCGGATCAAGTAGAGCGGCAGACCCAGCTCGGTCATGCGGCGCCTGCGCCGGGCCCACTTGGTGACGCGAATCTTGCGGTACAGCGCGTCGCAGTCGCGCGCGCAGCTCGTGCACACGCCCTTGTCGCGCGCGTGCACCTGTTCGGCCGCGAACTCCGGCTGCGTGCGGATCTTCCATTCGGTAACGCAGCTCTCGGAGCAGAAGGTGCGACGACCGCTGCCCTTCGGTATCTCGCCCTGGCATTTGCGGCACAGCGGACGACCATTGGGGCCCACCGGCAGCTGCTTGGGGTCCGCCCAACCCCCGGCTTGTTTCCGCGGCGGCAGCGGGGCACGGTTTCGCGGTTTTTCTGCGGTTTCGTCGGCGCCCGGCACCTCGAAATCATCGCGCTCGTCGGCCATCTGCTGGCCATGCAACGGCGCCGCGGGCTGGGCCAAGTTTGGAGCGGCTTATCGAAGCGTGGCCCGGCGCGAGTCATACTAGGGGGTGAGCCCGCAGCGCCCGCTGTACTTCCCCGTCAAGGCGGAGCCGTTGCGCATGCAGCCGGGCCTGTTTCGCTTCGGCACGGATTTCGGCAACGGCGCGGCCGACCAGCGCTTCTTTCCGCGCGACGACGCCGGCGCGCGGTACCTGACCGAGAAGGCGCGCGTGCTCGCGGCGCATCCCGAGCGTAACGCGCACGTCGCGGTCGACACCGACGAGCAGCGCAGCGTCGACGCGGCCGCCGCCTGGCTGTCGCAGCAGCTCGCCGCGGAGGGACTCGGCGCCGCTGCGGCAGCGCCGCTCGGCGAGCTGGGCCGAGAGCTGGTCGAAGACTTTGCGATCTTGAAGCGCGGCGCCGACGGCGATCGCGTGCTGTGGCTCCACGCTTGCTTTCCGAGCGGCTGGCGCCCGGAGCACGTGCTCGGCAGAAGCTTCGCCGAGATTCACGCCGGCATTCCCGGCATCGAGCAGGTTCTCGCCAAGAGCCAAAACCTCGTCGACGCGATGAGCGAGCGCGGGCCTTACGTGCGCTTCGTCTGGACGGTGACGGCCGACGACGAGCTGGATCACCACCCAAGCCAAGGGCGGCGCCGCGCCTGGTCCATGCAGACCCAGCGCGGTTTTCTGCGCGTCGAGCGCCAAACCACCGTGCCGCTGCCTCACGTCGGCACCAGCGTCTTCCTGATCCGCACGTACCTCTACGGCTTCGAAGAGCTCGCAACAGAGCAACGCGCCACGCTGCGAGCCGCGCTCGAGCGCATGCCACCGGAGATCTTGCGCTACAAGCGGCTCGAAGCCGCGCTGCCGCGCGCGCTGGAGCTCTTGCGTTGAGCGGCTCAGAGCAAGAGCGCGCCCACCGCGCGCATCGATAGCATCAAACCGACCGGCCACGACTCGTAAGCGACGCCGAGGTTGTCGATCGCGAAGTCGTTACGCCGTAGCGGCAAGAGCGCGGCTGCTCCGACTTCGACGCTGACCGGTGTCGAAGTGGTGGACACCGTGAGCTCGAGCGGCACGGCCAGCCAAGCCTTGTCCGCTGAGTCGTTGCGCGTGTAGCCGCTGGCCTCGACGTGCAGGAGGCCGGCATACACGCCGGTGCACACGTCGAAGTGCGCCTGGTCGCCTCGCAGCGCGGCCAGGCAAGTGCGCGCCACGCCTGACAGCAAGCGTTCCTTCAAGTTACCGGGACCGTGCTCGAACGTTTGCGCCGGCATCCAAAGCACGCCCAGGCTCGTGCGAAAGCGCTTGGCGCCGATGCCCAGCTCCGCAAGGGCCACGGGCACTACCGGCTGGACGACACCCATCAAGCCCGCGCCACCCAGCGAAAGCGTGAGGCTGGCGCGCGAACGCTGGCGATCGGGGTCCGGCGGATTCTGCTCGGCGGGAGGAGGCGACGGCTCGCGTTCGGGGGTGAGCTCGATCGGCTTGGGCTCTTCGGCTTCGGACGCGGGCTCGCGCAGATCCGAATCGAGCAGCAGCGCGAGCGTGAGCGCCGTGGCTTGCTCGAGCGATGCGCACGTGGCTCCGCGATCGCGCAGCTCGCGGGCACCACCGCCGGCGCTCAGGCGAATCGTCGCGCGAAACACCGCCGCGCGCCGGCTGAAGGTCACGCGGTAGGCAGAAGACGCACCTGTCGCCTGATGTCCGCGCAAGCGCGCGACGTGCGCGCTGAGCGCTTCGGCATCGGGACAGCTCTCGGCGCCTTCTTCGCGCACGACGGTGACTTGCTCTGCTGCCGCTTCTGCCGGCGGAGCGTCGCTGGATTGCGCTCGCGCTGCAGCCGGCGCGAGCGCGAGCAGCGGAGCGATGCAGAGGAGCGCGAAAACCCAACGCATTCGGGCGCCTGAGAGTACATTCGCGGCGCCCTTCGTGCGACTTCCACGTATTTTTTTGTGATCGGTGCCGAGCAGCCTCCCCACTACCGGGCTGAGTGGTATCGTCGATTCAAGAGCACCCTTCCCCGCTTGCCGCGGAGCAATCTCGTTTCGGTCGGCAAAACTCAGGGACTTTTTCAGGGCATGAGCACCCCGCACCCCGAATTTCGAGCGATCTATGAGGCGCATTTCAACTTCGTTTGGTGCTCGCTCAGGCGCCTCGGGGTGCGCGAGGCAGACGTGCTGGATCAGGCACAAAAGGTGTTCTTAACGGCCCATTTCAAGCTGGCCGAGTTCGAAGGTCGCTCGCAGATCACTACGTGGTTATTCGGGATTTGTCAGCGCGTGGCGAGCGACTATCGTCGCTCTGCCCTGTTTCGGCGTGAAGTTACGACGGACTCCGCAGAAATGGACCTCTACGGCGGCTCTCATGATGATCTCTCGCAAGGCGCCGAGTCGCGCCAGCGCGCGCAGGTCGCGGAGGCCATCTTGAACAAGCTGCCCGAGCCTCAGCGTTTGGTGTTCGTGCTCTTCGAGCTCGAGGAGATGAGCGGGCAGGACATCGCCCAGCTGCTCGGCATCTCGGTTGGCACCGTGCGCTCGCGCCTGCGCCTCGCTCGCGAAGCCTTCTCGCGTGAGGTCAAGCGCCTCGCGCTTGCCCAGGGCAACGGCCGAAAGGAGGCCGTATGAGCGGCGATCCCGAACGGCTGCTGAGCGTCGCGAGCGGCGCCGATCCGCTGGAGCGAGAGCTGCTCGGCAGCGTCCGTCACGTCGGCCCGCCCGACGGCGCGAAAGACGTAGCTTGGCGCAATATCGCCGGGCAAATCGCGGTGGTCGCGGCGGTCGGGGCGGTGAGTAGCTCCACGGCTGCAGCCGCCAGCAAAGCGTCCGTCGGCACGCTCGCGTCGTGGGCAGCCTCGGCCAAGGTCGCGGCCGTCGTGGTGGCTTCCAGTCTGGCGATCGGTGGCGGCTACATGGCCCTGCGCAGCCCGACAGAAGCATCGCCCGCCGTCGCGCCGCGCGCGGTCGTGCCGCCGGTCAAGCACGCCGCGCCCGTCGTGCTGCCCACACCCGCAGCGGCTCCCGAGGCTGCGCCCCTGGCCGAAGAAGCCACCACTGCTGATTCACCGAGTCCCAAGCTCGAGCCGCGCCGGCTGGATTTGCTCAAGGCCGAGAGCTCACTCCTGACCGACGCGCGCGCGCAGCTGCGCTCGGGCAATATCGCGGGGGCACAAGCTGCGCTGGATCGCCTGCAGGCTCAATTCCCCAAGGGCGTGCTCACCCAAGAGCGAGAAGTGCTCGCGATCGAGGTGCTCAACGCGCGCGGCAACGTCGACGCCGCCAAGCGTCGCGCCAAAGCGTTCGTCGCGCGCTACCCGAAGAGCCCCCACAGCGCCAAGCTCGCCCGCTTCCTGGAGTAACGAATCCACGTTCGGAACGAGCCCACTCTCTCGTTTCGATCCGGGCGGCGGTCTGCAGCGCCTGCGCAGTCTCCCGAGAGCGCACGCCGATTCGAACGATAGAAACTCGCGGCCTCCCCGCCTCCCGCCACCCGGTGATGCTCTCTCTCGTTCTCGGTGGATTCGAGAGGTGTCGCAATTGGGTTGTCAGGGGTAACAATACCCTGGGGTTGGGTTGCCTACATCGTCGACCAAATGTTTACTCCGCGGGGTGAGTGGAAAAGTCGAATCGTGCGGCAAATTCCTTGTATTCTGGCGATTGAGTGATCGCGCTTCGCGCCGTTCACCACGGACTCGAGAGTAGGCAACTGCCTGCTTCGAGACCGAAAGACTCCGCCGTTGGTCAATAAATCCAGACTCCTCGGAAGCTTCGCGCCGCTGGCCGTTCTTGGCCTGTTGGTCCTGCCGGCCTGCCAGGGCAATGTCATCGGCAACGCTGGCGGCATGTCCGCGTCGGGCGGCGCCAGCAGCACTGGCGCTGCGGCCGGTGGCGGCACGAGCCCCACCGCGGCCATGGGTGGCAACGGGCCCATCACCCAGTTGGATTGCTCGCAGCACGTGGTCGACCCCGGCCCGACCACGATGCAGCTGCTCTCGCACCAGCAGTACTTGAACACCGTGAAAGAGCTGGCAGGGGAGGTGCCCGGCCTCGAGCAAGCGCTGGGAGACGACACGGCTGCTTCGGCCTTCGGTCTGATTCAGCCGGACGTGACGCAAGTCCAGCTCGAGCGCTTCCAAAAGGCCGCGCAAACCATCGCTGCCGTCATCGTCGGCAACCAGGCTTCGCTCGACAAGGTCGCGCCGTGCGCGGCCGGCGCTGCGCCCACGGATTGCGCCAAGAGCCTCGTGCAAAAATTCGGTACGCTCGCGTACCGCGCTCCGGTCAGCGATCCAGCCGACATCGATCGCCACGTGCAGCTCTTCAGCGTCGGCGCGGCCACCAGCTACGCGCACGGCGTAGAGATGCTGCTGCAAGGCATGCTGCAGTCGCCGCGCTTCTTGTACCGGGTCGAGATCGGTACGGCCGAAAAGGTGAGCGACAGCGCCGTCAAGCTTTCGCCGTACGAGGTCGCGGCGCGCTTGTCGTACGCGCTGTGGGACTCGCCTCCCAACGCGCAGCTCAACCAGGCCATCGCGGCCGGCTCGCTCGCGACCAAAGAAGGCGTGGCCCAGCAGCTCACGTGGATGTTGCAAGATGCGCGCGGCCAAAAGCTGGTCAACCGCTTCCTCGACCAGTGGATGCACATCGGTAGCGTGGACAACCTGGTCAAGAACGCAGACACGTTTCCGCAGTTTCAGTCGGCGAGCTTCCGTGAGTCGCTCAAGGGCCAGGCCGCTGCGTTTTTCGACGACCTGCTCAACCAGCAAGGCGGCAAGCTCGATGCGCTGTTCAAGTCGAACACCGTGTTCTTCAACAAGGACCTGGGCAGCTACTACGGCATGACCGGTACGGACACGTTCCAATCGGCACAGCGCGCAGACGGCACGGCTGCGGGTATCCTCACCTTGCCGGCGGTGCTGGCGGTGCAGGCGAAACCCAACGAGAGCTCGCCGATTTATCGCGGTCGCTTCGTGCGTGAGGCGCTGCTGTGCCAGCAGCTGCCGTCGCCGCCGCCCAACATTCCGAATGCACCCGAGGTGATGGCCGGCGTCTCCACGCGCCAACGCTCCGCGCAGCACGAGGCCGACCCGACTTGCTCGGCGTGCCACAAGCTGCTCGACCCCGTCGGCTTCGGCTTCGAAAATTACGATTCGATCGGGCAGTACCGCACGCAAGACGGTGGCCAGCCCGTGGACGCCAGCGGTAACCTGGTGGGCACGCGTGACATCGACGGCCCGTTCAACGGCGTGGCCGAGCTGGCCGCGAAGCTCGCCAGCAGCGCCGAGGTCAAAGAGTGCGTGACCCGCCAGTGGTTCCGCTTCGCCATCAACCGTTTCGAGCAACCGGTCGATGGCTGCTCGATGAAGAGCGTGCTCGATAGCTTCGACGCCGCCGGACAGAACTTGAACTCGCTCCCCCAAGCCATCGTGCAGACCGACGCCTTCCTCTACCGCCGCCCAATCGACGCGCAGGTGAAGCAATGAAACAGCGTGAGCCCATCGACCTACGTACCGCGATCAGCCGCCGCAAGCTGCTGGGCGGCCTGGGCGCGGCGACGGTCGCGCTGAGCAGCCCGATTTGGCGCGCCGCCACCGTGTTCGGGCAGGACGCGAACGCCAAAGCCGCCAAACGCTTCATCGGCGTTTTCAGCGCCAACGGCACGATCGCCAAGTCGTTCTTCCAGCCCGGTGTTGCCAGCGAGATTCCGTTCACGACGCTGTCGCCCATCCTGGCGCCGCTCGACACGTACAAGGACAAGCTCACCGTCTTGAACGGCGTGCACATGTACTCGACGGTCGAGGACACGCTGGGCACGACCAACGGCCACGAAGGCGACAACTTCGCGCCGGGCAAGCCGGGGGGCCCGCACATGAAGGGCCCGGGCGCCATGCTCACCGGCGGCTCGCTCATGGCCGGCAGCTTCACCGGCTCGGGCGGCCCCGCCGGCTACGCCGATCGCCAATCGGTCGATCAAGCCATCGCCGATCGCATCGGCAAGATGACACAGTTTCCGTCGCTCGAGTTCGGCGTCCGTATCGAAGGGCAAGAGCCGCTGCGGGTGATTTCATACCGCGGCGCCAACCAGCCCAACACGGCGGTCGACGACCCGTTCCAGATGTATTCGCGCATCTTCGCCAACGCGAACTTGTCGGACGCCGAGCTGAAGAAGCTCATCGCCGAGCGCCAGAGCGTGCTCGATTTTTTGAAGGACGACATCAACCGGCTCGAGGCGCGCGTCAGCGCGGAAGACAAAGCCAAGCTCGAGGCTCACCTGAGCGTCGTGCGCAACATCGAGCAGGGGCTGGCCAACTCGGCCAACGCCTGCAAGCCGTTGACGATGCCGGCCAAGTACGACCCGCACGCCATGGAGCAGTTCCCGAACGCGGCCAAGCTGCAGATGGACCTGATGATCCTGGCGCACACTTGCAACATGACTCGCGTGTCGACGTTCATGTTCGCCAACGCCGACAGCTGGCAGTACTACCCCTGGATTGGCGTGAACGAAGAACACCACGAGCTCTCGCACGCGGGTGACGCCGACACTGCCGCCACCGAGAAGCTGGTCAAGATCAACACCTGGCACAGCGAGCAGTTCAAATACATCCTCGACGGGCTCGCCGCGGTGACGGAGGCGGACGGCAGCAGCATGCTCGACAGCAGCCTCATCCTTTGGGGTAACGAGCTCGGCGCCGGCAACACGCACACGTACAAGAACATCCCGTGGGTCATCGCGGGCTCGGCGGGCGGCTACCTCAAGACGGGCCGTCAGATCAATTACAAGGACGAGCCGCACAACAATCTGCTCGTCTCCGTGTGCCAGGCCATGGGCTTCAGCGACGTGACCACCTTCGGTATCCCCGGCGTTTGCACGGGGCCACTGATGGGCCTCACCGCCTGAGCTGAGCCGGTCGTTCCGGGCCACACCTGACACTGGTCGCGAGCGCGCGGGCCTCATAAGGTTCGCGCATGACTGGCGAGGTAGCTGAGTACCGGGGCGGATGTCTGTGTGGGGCCGTGAGCTACGTGTTCGACGCGCCGCCCCGCGTCACCGTGGCTTGTCATTGTTCGGCGTGTCGCAAGGCGACGGGCAGCGCGTTCGGCACGTGGACGCTCGTGGCGAAGGATCACTTCCGCTTCACGAGCGGCGAGCAGCAAATCGCCGAATTTCAGTCCTCGGACCACGCGCGGCGTCTTTTCTGCAAGCGCTGCGGAACGACGCTCGGTAACTTTACGACGCGGCGGCCGAGCTTCATTCATCTGGCGGCGGGCACGCTCGACACGCCCCCGACCATGCGCATCAACCTGCACGGCTACACGGCGTCGAAGGCGCCCTGGTTCGAGATTACCGACCAGCTGCCGCAGCACGAGGACGAGCCGCAGCCGCGCAGCTCTGCTTAGGGCTTGAACAGCGGCTTTAGCACCGCAAAAAAGCGATCCGAAACCTTCTGCGAGCCGGCTTCGTTGAGGTGCACGCCGTCCGAAAAATCCGTGGCGGTGACGAGCCCGGTGTAGAGGTCCACCGCGACGACGGGGGAGTCGGCGGTGTCGTGCTCGGGTGCCCAGGCGGCGATGGCGGCGTTGAGCGCCTGCACGTTGGCGTCGCAGTCGTTGCAGGTGTCGGCGGCCTGCGGCGTGTGCTGCGCGATGAAGAGCCGCACCTTGGGGTTGACGAGGCGCGCCTGCTCGAGCGCGGTGCCGTACGCTTTCATCACGCCGTCGATGGGCATGTTCTGCAAGATGTCGGCGCCGCCGAAGTGCATCAAGATGATGTCGGGCTCGTGCGCGGTGAACCATGCCGCGTAGTCGCTGGCGGGCAGGTTCGAAATCACGATGCCGCTCTTGGCCTGCAAGTCTTTGTCGTAGCCGGCCACGTTGCAGTCGGGGCCGTCGGTAAAGCCGCCCACGAAATCGAAATTCGTGATCTGCGCGGCTCGTAGCTTTTGCCACAAGAAGGCGCGCCAGCAGGTCATGAGCTCGTTGGAGGAGCCGAGCACCATGATGGCCTGCGTACCGCCGAGCGGTGCAGATCCGCCCGTTCCGCTACTCGCGCCGCTCGCTGCGCTGCCGCCTACGGCCCCGCCCGCTCCCCCGGTGCCTGCCACCGTCGTTGCTCCGTCGTTGCCGCCGCCACTTGTCGTGCCGGCGCTGGTAGCGGCGCCGCCGCTCGCGGTACCCGCGCCATTCGCGCCGCCGCTACCAGCGACAGTGCCTGCGCCTGACGCTCCGCCGGACGCTTGCGTGCCGGGAGTATCTGGGCTCGAGCAGGCCACGATCGCAACCAAGCCAGCGCTGAATAACTTCATCAATGGAAACCCGAGCGGGTGGGCCCGCGATACGAGGAGCGGGTGGGCCCGCGATACGAGACAGAGGAATCAATGAGTTAGTGTTTAGAAACGATCTTGTTCATCTATCAAAGAGCGGCAAACCCTTGACGAAGCGCGTTCCGTTCGGCAATATTCCACCCATGTTGGCGCGCAAGGGTAGCAATAGCGTCCGCGGTTACGCGGTTGTCGGCGCGCGCCACCACGTGGGCGCAACTTAGGCGGCTCAACGTTTCTCTCCCGTAGGCCGCCTGGCACCTCGCCTTGGCGGCCTTCTGGTTTTGTGGGTTTGGGAATTTTAAAGGGGTTTTATGGCGTTTCTAACATCGGGTCCTCGGGTTTTGATCGTGGCGCTGAGCAACTGGTTCGGCGGGCCGCGCTTGCCGCGGGCTTTCTCGCGGGCTGGCTTCCATGTCACCTGTTTCGGTTTTTCGGGCACGCTCATCCACCGCTCTCAATCCGTCCACGAAGCGGTGGCGATCCCCGAGAGCACGACGAACGAAGACTTGCTGTCGTCGCTCCGTTCTCTCATCGAGCGCACGAAGCCGGACATCATCGTCCCGACTGACGACACGAGCGTCATGGTGCTGCACACGCTGAGGGCGCAAGCGCAGGTCGAGGCCAGGCCTGGCTGGAGCGAGCTCATGGCGCGCTCGCTGGGTGACGCGAAGCATGCCCTCACCGTGCGCAGCCGGAAGCTGTTGGCCGAGCTGGCGGCGGGGGCCGGCGTTCGCGCACCGGCCTTCGCCAGAGCCTACGGCGAGTCGGAGGTGCGCGCCTTCGCGGCGCGGCAAGGGTTACCGGTCGTGCTCAAGCAAGAAGACAGCGTCGCCGGGTTCGGCGTCGCGATTTGCCGCGATGAGGCCGAGCTAGATGGCGCCTTGCGCCGTTTCGGCCAAAATCCTGCCAGTTTCGCGCAGGGACTTCTGCTGCAGGCGTTCGTGGAGGGGCGCACTGCCATGCGCGTGGTGGTGGCTCAAAACGGGCGCGTGCTCGGAGGCCTCTCCGCGCTCAAGCTCGAGACCTGGCCAGGCTCGACCGGTCCCAGCAGCTGCGTGGAGCTGATCGACAACCCGGAGATGAAGAGCGCCGCCGAGGCGGTGATTGCCGCGCTCGGCTACAGCGGATTTGCCAGCCTCGACTTCATCGTCGATGGCAGTGGTCGTGCGTTCTTGCTGGAGCTCAACCCTCGTCCTACCCCGATCTCCCACTTGGGGGAGCGCTTCGGCGGTTGCTTGTGCCGGCACCTCAAGGCGGCGCTCACCGGGCAAACCTCCGAAGCCGGCGAGCCGCAAGCCTTGCCGGCGCGCGTCGCACTGTTTCCTCAAGAATGGGTGCGCGACCAACAAAGCCCGCACCTCGCCGCCGACGTCTTTCACGACGTGCCGTGGGAAGAGCCGGATCTGGTCGAGGCCTACATGAGCTTCGGTCGCGGGCAAATGCGCTTCAAGACGTACCGTCTGCTGGACCAACGCGACCGTGAGCTGCGCCGAGCGCTGAGCGAGTTGCTCGGCGAGCCTGCCTGATTCTTCCGAGAAAACGAGTAATGTCATGTTCGATAGCGTGAAGTGTGAGGGGCTCGCCAAGAGCTACGTGCGCAGTCGGCGCTTGCCTGGTTTTTGGGGCGCCGTGCGCGGCCTGTTCGCTGCCGAGCAGGAGCTGGTCCCGGCCGTAAAGGACCTGAGCTTTTCCATCGTGCCGGGCGAGCGCGTGGGGCTGATTGGAGAGAACGGCGCCGGGAAATCGACGACGCTCAAGATGTTGACCGGCATCTTGGTACCGAGCGCCGGCAAGCTCGAGGTGCTGGGATTCGATCCGTGGCGCCAACGCCGCCAGCTTGCCGCTCAGATCGGGGTCGTGTTCGGGCAACGGCCGCAGCTGCTCTGGGACATTCCGGTGCGTGAAACGTTCACGCTACTGAAAACGATGTACCGCGTGGAGGACAAGCTGTTTGCCGCCACCTATGCCGAGGCGGTGAAGCGACTGGAGCTCGAGCCCTTGCTGGGCGTGGCGGTGCGCAAGCTGTCGCTTGGCCAGCGCATGCGCTGCGACCTGGCGGCGTCGCTGCTGCATGCTCCCAAAATCGCCTTCCTGGACGAGCCCACCATTGGGCTCGATGTCTCGGTGAAGGAGCAGGTGCGCGAGTTCATCGTCGAAATGCAGCGGCGTTTCGGCACCACATTGCTGCTCACGACGCACGATTTGAAGGACATCACGGAGACATGTGACCGCATCCTGCTGCTCGATCGCGGTCAGCTCCTGTTCGATGGCTCACTGCGCGAGTTCGAACGGCGCTTCGCCAGCGAGCGGCGGATCTTGCTCGAGCTAGAAAAGCCGGTGACAGAAGGAGCCGAGGGTGAGCTGCGCACGGCCCTGCTTTCGCTCGGCGGGGAGCTGGTCGAGTGTCGCCAGCACCGCGTGGTGGTCAAATACCAGCGCGAAGGCGCCGCCCCCGCGCTCACCCAATGCCTGCTGAGCCGGCTGTCGGTCTCCGACATCGTGCTCGAGAAGGCGGACATCGACAGCATGGTCGCGAGCATCTACCGCCGCGGCACGGCCGAAAAAGGAGCTGCCTGATGCTGAGCGCGGCGCGGGGTGAGCTGCGCGCGCAGGCGGCGCTGTTCTTGCGCGCGGCCCGCACCGGCTTTGCGTACAAGCCGGCCATGCTGCTCGGCATGCTCACGGTGGGTGTGAGCTACGTCGTGCCGATGCTGGTTTGGCGCCACGTGTACGCTTCGCGAGCCGAGCCGCTGGCGGTGCCGGCGGGATTTCTGTTTCCGTATCTACTGCTGGCCAGCGCGCTGAATTTTTGCCTGTCTCTGGGCGTGGAATGGCGGGTGGGTCAGCGCATTCGGCTGGGTCTGATCGCGACCGACCTGCTGCGCCCCGTGGACTTTCAGCTCACACAGCTGAGCCAGGCTCTGGCTGATTTGCTGCTGAACGCGGTCATGGTGCTGCCTTTCGTGGGGCTGTCGTACGTGCTGTGGGGACGCGCCGCGTTGCCGCACGACGGCTGGGCCTTGCTGGGCTTCGCGCCGAGCGCGCTCTTGGCGGTGCTGATTCAGTTCGCGATAGCGTTCATCTTCGTGCAGACGGCGTTCATCACGCTCAGCAACTACGGCGTGTTCGTGGCGCGGGCTGCGCTGCAGCTGACGTTCTCGGGCGTGTCGGCGCCGCTGGCTTTGTTTCCGCCGGCGCTGCTCGGCGTGGCTCGCTACTTGCCGTTCTGTCACACCATCCACACGCCGCTGGCGATTTACTTGGGAGCCGTCGCGCCCTCGCAGGTACCACTCTTGCTGGCGACGCAGGCGGCGTGGGCGGTCGGGCTACTCGGGTGCGGTCGCGCGTTGTTGGGGCTTTCAGGTGCGCGCCGGGTTTCGAGTTTACTTGCAGGCGTACAGCGCCGCACTCCAGGCCAAGCTGGAATATCGCGCCGACTTGGTCGTCGGCGTCATCACGTCGATGATGATGCAAGCGGCGTCGCTCAGCCTGCTGTGGACGGTGCTGCGAGCCATGCCGGTGCTCGGCGGCTGGTCTCCGCCGCAAGTGCTGTACCTGTTCGGCATGACGGCTGCGACTCTCGGCGGCTCCGAGCTGTTCTTCAACCAAATCTGGATTTTGCCCAGCGCGATCGTGATGGGCGACCTGGATCGACTGCTGACGTACCCGGTGCGTGCTTTGCCGTTCTTTCTGGTGACGCGGCCGGAGCTGCACGCCATCGGCAACTTGCTCACCGGTTTCAGCTACATCGCGACCTCTTTGGTGTGGATGCACGCGCCCTGGTACGTGTGGATGGCGGCGCCGCTATTTTGGATTTGCGGCGTCCTGATTTACACGTCCGTGCTGGTGTGGTTCGCGTCACTGTCGTTCCGGTTCATTGGACCGCACCTCTCGAGCATGATGATCGGGCACAACCTGCTCCAAGCCACGCGCTACCCGTTGAGCACCTACCCGGCCTGGGTGCGCTGGCTGCTACTGCTCGTCTTCCCCTTCGGCAGCTTCCACTTCTTACCCGGCAGCGTGCTGTTCGGCAAAGGCGCGCCCTTCATCGCGCTCGGCGCTGCCCCGATCGCGGTCGTGGTCACGGCGCTCCTCGCGCAGCGCGCGTGGAACACCGGCCTGCGCCGCTACGACAGCACCGGCAGCTGACGCGTCCTCTTGGCGCCCGCGTCCCGTCTCCTTCGCGGCTCGAGATTTTTCACAGGGAGATCGGGAGATCGGGAGGATCGGGACTGAGATTGGGGGTTCGAATCGTGCGTCGACGCGAGACGACTGCGGAGTCGCCTGACGATTGTCGAGGTGCTCGAACAACAAGAATTCCCGATCTCCCGATCCTCCCGATCTCCCGTGATCTCGCAGGTACTTGCGACGATAGGCCAGGGAAGGTGTTCTCGCGCCACGGCGAGCGCTGCATGGCACGTACGAGGGTCCGACGACGGAGGACGCCCACTCAGCTTTCACGCGCACAGAAAATGCTTACGCTCGGCAGGAGCTTCGTGGGCGTCCGATGATACCTGGGGTCCCGACGCGCATCGCGCGTTCACCCAAGTTCTTACGTTCGGAAGAACTTCTTGGCGATGGAACTGCGGACACGCCGCAATGGCATTGCGACTGCGAAGCGGCTCGGAGAGCGCTCGGACACTGCGACTTCTGCTTCGTGGGCCGCTGCGCCGAAATGTGTAGAATCCTGAGGGGCTGCGTTTGGCCAGCCCCAAGAACGATCAGAGCGTTGCGCGGCCGCCCAAGTACGGACGCAGGGGAGCGGGGAGATGGATGGATCCGTCTGCCCTTTGGTGATTTTCGAGGAGGGGGACGAGGAAGCGGGGGGTGGCGAGGGCGGTGTTGTTGAGGGTGTGACAGAAGCGAACCTTGCCGTCGGCGTCGCGGTAACGCAGGTTGGCGCGGCGGGCTTGCCACTCGTGCAGGTTCGAGCAGCTGTGAGTTTCGCGGTAGAGCTGCTCGCTCGGCACCCAGGACTCGATGTCGAACATCTTGTATTTGCCGAGGCCCATGTCGCCGGTGCAGCACTCGACCACGCGGTACGGAATCTCCAGATCGACCAGGATGCTCTCCGAGATTTGCAGCAGGGTGGTGTGCCAGCGCTCGGATTCCTCGGGGTCGTTCTTGCACATGATGTACTGCTCGACCTTGTTGAACTGGTGCACGCGGATCAGACCGCGCACGTCTTTGCCGGCGCTGCCTGCTTCGCGCCGGAAACAGGCCGAAACGCCGGCGTAGCGCAGCGGTAGCTCAGCCTCGCTCAGGATTTCGCCGCTGTGCAGCGCGTTGAGCGTCACCTCGGATGTGCCGGTCAGGTACTTGTCGTCCAGCTCGATACGGTAAACTTGGTCGCGGGCCGCGGGAAAATGGCCGGTGCCGATGAAGGCTTCTTCGTTGGCGAAGGCGGGTACGCTGACCGGCGTGAACCCGCGCTCCACCAGGCGGTCGAGCGCAAAGCGCAGCAAGCTCTGCTCGAGCAACACGGCGTCGCCCTTGAGCGCGTAAGAACGCGAGCCGGCCACCTTGGCGATGCGGGGCAGGTCACTCCAGCCGTGCATCTCGAGTAGCGCTACGTGATCACGCGGAGTGAACTCGAAGCGCGGTGGCTCGCCGACTTTTTTGACGACGACGTTGTCCGCTTCCGACTTGCCGCGCGGCGCGCTCTCGGCGGGGACGTTGGGCACCTTGAGCAGCCAGCCCGTGAGCTCTGCCTCGGCAGCGTCGATGGCCGGCTTGAGTGCCGCCAACTCTTCGCCGATCTTGCGTCCTTCTTGGATGAGCTGCGGGCGCTCGTCGGCCTTGGCGTTGGGGATGAGCTTCGCGTTCTTGTTGCGCTTTTCTTGGAGCGCCTGCTGCGTCCGCGAAAGCTCGGCTGCTTTATCGGCGGCGGCGAGCAGCTGGTCCAGATCCAGGGCTACGTTCTTGTCGGCGATGGCGCGCCGTACGCGCTCCGGGTTTTCACGAATGTCCCGCAAATCGAGCATTGCGGGCGCACCCTATCATCGCTCCTGGCTCAGCTGAAGGTGTACGCGGAGAGCTCCAGCCCCAGGAGCGTGCCGTGATACGAGACCCGGCCGACGTCGTCACCCGCTGCGCCCGCGACCACCATCAGCGGCAACAAATGCTCTTCGCGCGGATGCGCGGCGCGCGCGGCGGGTGCGCTGGTCCACTCGGCCAGGCGTGACTCACGTTCTCTGGCAGGCCGCGTCGCGGCGTCGCGGAGCCAGGCGTCGAAGGCGCTGGCCGCCGGCCGGCCCTGCGGACCCATGGCACGCATGTTGTGATAGGTCATGCCGCTGCCGATGATGAACACGCCTTCGCTGCGCAGCGGCTCGAGCGCCCGGCCGATGGCCAGGTGCTCTTTGGGGTCGAGCCCTGCCTTGAGCGACAGCTGCACGGTCGGAATTTCGGCGTCCGGATAGGCGAGCTTGAGCGGCACGAAGGTGCCATGGTCGAAGCCGCGCTCGCCGTCGTTGTCACTGGCGATGCCGGCGGCAGCAAGCAGCGATTGAACGCGCTGGGCCAGCTCGGGCGCTCCGGGCGCGGGCCAGGTGAGCTCGTACGACTCTTTCGGAAAGCCGTAGTAGTCGAAGAGCAGCGGCGGCTGCTTGCCGTTCATCACCGTGGGACGCGGCTGCTCCCAGTGAGCCGAGATGACGAGCAGTGCCTGGGGAGGTGACTCGGGCACGTGGCGCACGGTGCGAAGGTATCGAGCGAGGTCGGCCTGCTCGGCTTCGCTGCCGAAGGGCAGGCGCACGAACGGCCAGGGCCCACCGCCGTGGGGGAGGAACACCACCGGGATTCGCTGAGCTGCAGCAGTCATGGAAAAACAAGATAAGCGGTGCTGCCTTGCGTACAAGGCTTCGTGTAAGGGCGGAATTGTTGTCGCAATAGCAACAATTACGGCGTGCCGAGACGCCGGGCCCTGCTACAACGCGCCCGCGCCCCAGCGAACACGCGACGTCGGTCATTCCGCCGAGCCCGCGCCCCGCCGCTGCCAGTCGCCTCCCCTCCATGTCAGAGCCCGTGCCGTCGTCCATCCCTTCGCCCGATGATCTGTCCGAGCTGCTGAGCCCCGACCTAGCGGCTGCGCTCCACAAGAAGGGCTACACGACTCTGACGCCCGTGCAGCGCTCGGTGCTGGATCCGTCCGCCGCGGGTCGCGATTTGCGCATCAGCTCGCAGACCGGCTCCGGCAAGACGCTGGCCATCGGCTTCGCGCTGCGTGACGACGTCTCGAGCGAGAAGCTGCAGAAGGCGCCAGTGGCTCGGCCCCAGGCGCTGGTGATTGTGCCCACGCGCGAGCTGGCCAAGCAGGTGCACGACGAGCTGAGTTGGCTGTATGCACCGCGCAAGTTGCGTATCGCGGCGGTGACGGGCGGCTCCTCGTATCGCGACGAGCACCGCGCTCTTTCGGCCGGCCCCGCGATCGTGGTCGGCACGCCGGGTCGTTTGCTCGATCACTTGAACCGCGGCGGTATCGAGGCGGGCGATGTCGCGGCGGTGGTGCTCGACGAAGCCGATCGGATGCTCGACCTGGGCTTCCGCGACGAGCTCGAAGCGATTCTGGAGAAGGCGCCACCCGAGCACCGCACCCACCTGGTGTCGGCGACGTTCGCGCGGGACGTGGCGGCGCTGGCCGACCGCGTGCAGAAGGATCCCAAGCGCATCGAGGGCACGCCGCTCGGCAGCGCCAACCGCGACATCGATCACATCGTGTACCTCGTGAATCCGGCGGAGCGGGTCGACGCGCTGATCAACGTGCTCTTGCACCACGCCGATGAGCAGACGCTCGTTTTCGCGCGCACGCGCGCGGACGTGTCGGAGATCGCGCGCGAGCTGCAGCAGGCTGGTTTCGCCTCCGGCTCGCTCTCCGGCGAAATGAGCCAGGACGCGCGCAACCGCGCGCTGAGCGCCTTCAAGCGCGGCGACATCCGGGCGCTGATTGCGACCGACGTGGCGGCCCGCGGCATCGACGTGCAGGACATCGCGCGCGTCATTCAGGTAGATCCGCCGACGGATCCGGATACGTACACGCACCGCAGCGGTCGCACGGGGCGCGCGGGTCGTAAAGGCGTGAGCGCGGTCTTGGTGGCCCCGGCGGGCTTGCGACGCGCGGCTGCTTTGCTGAATCGAGCGCGCGTGCAGTACCGCATCGAGCCGATCCCGACGGCGGCCGCGATCCGTGAGGCGCAAGACGCGCAGTGGCTGGCCGAGCTCATGCAAGCCGAACAGCGTGAAGTCTCCGAGCGCGTGACCAAGCAGGTCGAGCGCATCATCGAGGCGGGGCTGGCCGAGCGCGCGCTGGCCAAGCTGATCATCAGCGTGCGCCGCGCTACGGGTGAGCCGCGTGACGTGACGCCGCTCCTGCCGGAGTCGCCGCGAGGGCCTCGTGGGCAGCAAAGGCCGCTGCGGGGTGGCGAGCGCGCTGGCGAACAGGGCGGACGCTTCGAGCGCCGTGAGCAATTCGAGCGGCGTGATTCGCGTCCGCCGCGCTTCGAGCCGGTACCGCGCTTCGAGCACCGCGATGTGCGCTCCGAGCAAGAGCCGCGCTTCGAGCGACGAGATTCGCGCCCGCCGCACGGCGGTTCGGGCGGCGATTGGGTCCCGTTTCGCGTGTCATGGGGCGAGGCGCACGGCGCCGACGCGCGCCGGCTGGTGGCGATGCTGTGCCGCCGCGGCAATATCCGCGGCAGCGACATCGGCGCCATTCGAGTGAGCCGTGTCAGCTCCACCGTCGAAGTGGCGGGCGCGGTGGCGCGTGGCTTTGCCGAGGCGACGCGCGAGCCCGATCCGCGCGATCCGCGCGTTCACGTCACGCCGCTATCGGGCGGTCATGGGGGGCGTGCCGAAGAGGGCGGCGCCGAGGGTGAGGAGTCGCGTGAGCGGGCGGCGCCACGTGAGCGTCCGGCGCCGCAGCGGCCGCGCCCCCATGTGCCGCCATCGCAGCACCGTCAACCGCGCGCGCCGGCGCCGGGACCGAAGCCCTACGGGCCGAAGGCATATGGGCCGAAGCCGTATGGGCCGAAGCCGTTCCCGGCTCGCGCTGCCGCACCCACGCCGCAACTCGACGCTGCCCCCGCGCCACAACCGGCGCAAGACGCGCCGCCCAAGCGCCCCGCGCGCAAGATCGTCGTCAACGCGCAGCCGCCGCGCCGCCCGAAGCCGAAGCGCTGAAGCGCGCTCAGCGTGTGCGAAATGACAAGCCGAGCGACGCGCCCAGCCACAGCGGCGGTGTGCTGCCGCTCTCCAGGTCGGGGTTGACCTTGAACTCGTAGGGGCGTGGCCGATACACGCCGAACAGCGTGAGGAACGCACCCAGGTGCTGGCTCATGCTCCAGGTCAACGAGAGTGCGGCGCGCGCGCCGACCTCGAGGCGGGTGGACGTGCGCGGATTCTTCACGCGGTCACCGGTGACGAACAACAGCGCTGCTTCGGGGCCCAGCTCTCCGGCCAGGGAAATCACGTCCGTTTCGTAGGTCTTGCGCAGCGAGAGGTCGAACGGCAGCCACACCAAGCGCGCGTCCGCCGCTGGCAGCGCCAGGCGCGTAGGCAGCAGAAACGCAGCTCCGACCGCGATGCCCCAAGCGCGACCCCAGACCAGGCGACCGCCAAAGCCGCCTGCGAGCGGCAGCTGCGCGGCGTCCGAGATCGGCGCGGCTTCGAGCAGCGGCCCCAGCTCGAGCGTGAGGGGCGTGCCAGGCGGTCTGGCGGCAGGCCGCGGCAGTGGTGGCGGCGGCGGCGGTGGCGGCGGTGGCGGTGACGCTGGCTTGACCTCCGGCAGGATCGGCGGGTCGAGCACCAAACCGATGAACACCGCCGCGGTGCGAGCACGCTCGCGGCACGCGCGCTCGGGATCGCGAAAGGCTCGCTCTTGATGGTCGACACGCACGCGCACGGCGCTGTCCTCGTCTTCGATGTGTGCCACGACGCGGGGGGGCGGAGCGGCCGGGTCGAGCGCGGTCTCGACGTGCGTGTGCGGCAGAAGGGGCCCGAGCTCTTCGCCCACCTGCGCGGCGCTGGGACAGCTCCCGCTGCTCTCGAGCAGGAGTCGTTCCGGCGGCTGGGCGGCCGCGATGCGCGCGGCCGTGAGGTAGTTCAAGCCGAGCAGCGCCGTCCAGACTCGCAGCACGATCGACCTTATGGCTTGGCGACTCGATGAATGGCGGCGTCGTCCACGTAGAGCGTGCTCTCTTCGGGGTCGAGCTCTGACCCGCCGTTGCCAATCGACCACAAGACATTGGCTTGTTTGTCGGTGTGCAGGCGCTTCATGTCGAATAGCAGCGTGCCGTTGAGCCAAACCACCACGCGCGTGTCATCCGGCGGACGGTAGTCCAGGTACGCCTCTATCTCAAACCACTTGCGTGAATTGACGATACCAGCCGGCCCCGCCAGCGTGCCCTGCATCACATCGTGATCGAAAAACTGCAGCGCCATGTCGCCGCCAGGCGTGTCGACCACACGCACGTCCCACAAGGACGTGTCGTTGTCGAGGTCCATGGTGCTGTCGACGGCGTGAAACAAGAAGATCGACCACCAGTCGGCCACGGTGTGCGCCTCTTGCAGCCGGAACCAGGCGGCGTAGTAGGCGGGGCCGTCTTCGATGCGCCGGTACATGCGCACGCCACCGCTGGTCTCGCCGCGCGCCACGCTGTGGATGTCCGCCACGACGCCGTTGCTGCCGTCGCGCCCGACGCCGATGTCGACGTAGCCGTTGACGTCGCCCCAGTCGTATTCGCCGCCGTAAAAGGCGCCGCCTTCGTCCCAGTCGCTGAAGTCGCCGACCTCGAAGTCGGTCGACCAGGCTTCGTCGCCGGGCGGCGCGATTGGGGCATCCGCGCCGGCCATGCCCGCTTGCGCGCTGCCGGCGTTACCGGCAGAGCTGCCGCCGCTGCTCAGCGTGCCCCCGCTTGCGCCCGTGCCGGCGCTGCTGTTGTCGCCAGCGCTGCCGGCGCTCGCGACGCCGCCGCTGCTCGGTCCGCCTGCGAGCGGTAGCTCGGCTTCGCTATCGCCCAGCACGATTTGCGAGTCGCAGCCGCCGAGCCCGAGCACGAGGGCGACGCAGAGCGCGCGCGATCGCGGCATCGTCGCCCTAGCGCGCGTCGGCCGCGGAAGCGCGCCGCGCTTGTGCAGCGAAGCGCCCGCTCGGAAAGCGCTGCAAATATTCGCGTGCCAGCGCGGCCGTGTTGGGGGCGTGGCGCGCAGCCGCCGACTCGATCGACAAGATGAGCGCCTCTTCTTGCAACACGCCTTGCGGGTGCTTGGCGCGGTATTGGTCGACCAGCTCGCTGACGCGGGCCGAGTCGCCGGCGCCGCGGGCGCGCATGGCTTCGACCAGTAGCTCGGCGTCGGCGTCGCTCTTGTGCGACGGGCTCGCGTCCGCCTTGGGGCGCGTCGCCTGCGGGTGCACGGTCGGCGCGGCGCTTTGCGGCAGCGCAGCCGCTTCTTCTGGCGTGCTGGTGGGCTCGAGCGCCCTGACGAGGGCGGGCTTTGGCTTGGCGGGGGCGTGTGCGCGGCGAGCCTTCAGCGCGGCTTCGGCCGGTGCGGCTTCCGTCTCCGTTACCTGCGCGGCGCGGTACTCGCGGTAGTAGTGGCCGACGGCCGCGCTCGACACCGCCGCGAACAGCACGCTGGCGGCGGCCACGTGCACTGCCGTGAGCCGCAGGCCGAAGCGGCTGCCGGGGCTGCTCGCCAGCATGTTCCACACGCGGCGCTTGCGAATCTCCGAGCGGGGCAGGGGCTGGGCGTGGACGAGCAAGCGCGCGCCGAGCGCCAGGTCGGGGTCGCTGATGCGTTGCTGTTGCTTGAGCGGTTGCAAGATGGGCTCGCCGGTCATTCGAGCCTCCGTTCTTTGTGGAGCTGTTTGACGATCGCCGCGAACTCGCGGCGCGCGTGGTAGAGGCGCGTGAAAATGGTGGCGACGGGCGCACCCTGGAGCTCGGCGATCTCTTCGCCGGTGTAGCCCTCGATTTCGAAGAGCACGAAGGCGGTGCGGTGCTTCTCGCGCATGCGCTCCAAGATGATGCGCAAAGACGTCTGCGCTTCGCGCAGCTCTTGCTCCGCCTCGGGGCCGCGGCCCGGCTCCACCAGCTTGAGCAGCGCGCCTTCGTGATCCGGGATGCGCTTGCGCGCCAGCAAGTTGCGGAACCACGCCGCCCGCCGGTAATCGCGAACGGTGCGCTGCGTGATGCGATACAGCCAGCCGTTCAAGTTCTGCCCGTCGAAGCCCTCGAGCTTGCGGCGCACGATGATGAAGACCTCTTGCGCCAAGTCATCCAGGTCTTCGTCGCGGCCGCCCATGGCGCGGATCCAACGCAGCACATCGTGGAAGCGCGACTCGTAAACCTCACGGAAGTCGCGCGGGATCTCGGGTGCATGCATGCCCGTGCTGGCCGGGCTCGCAGACGGCGCCGGTGACGGCACATCCACGTCGAGGCGCGCGGCCAGCTTCTGCACGGTGGAGCTCATCGGCTTCTTCAGATGATCGCAAATAGCGCGGAAATTCAACCGCGCAGGCGGCTTTTGCGAAGAAATATGGCTCCAGCGCCGATGGACTCTTCTAGCTCCGCGACCCAGGGCCGCAATTGTGAGCGGCCCCAGAGAAATCGCGTCGAATTTTTGAAAGTCTTAGGGGCGGCTTGCCATTAGCGCTCGCTGTCGAGGTGCTGCATTTGGGCGGTCTGGTAGCGGTCGCCCTGCACGCCCGAAGTTTCGACCAGGCTGTCCACCTTGGCGACGATTTCGGGTGAGAGCTCGACCTTGAGCGCGCCCAGTGATTCGTCCAGCTGCTGGCGCGTGCGTGCACCCAGCACCGGCACGATGCCACCACGCTTGGCGAGCACCCAGGCAATGGCGAGCTGACTGGTGGTGAGCCCTTGACCTTGCGCGACCGCGCCGAGCGCCTCGACCAATTGGCGATTGTGCTCACCCGCCGCGCCGGCGAAGCGCGGCAGGTATTGGCGAAAATCGCTGCTACCGGTCGGCTTGGAGCCGCTGAGCAAACCGCGCGAGAGCACGCCATAAGCGGTGACGCCCATGCCCAGCTGTTGCAACATCGGGAAGATCTTTTGCTCCGGCCCCCGGCTGATGAGCGAGTATTCGATTTGCAAATCGGTGATGGGATGCACGGCGTGGGCGCGCCGAATCGTGTCGGCGCCGACTTCGGATAGACCGATGGCGCGGATGTGACCGGCCTTCACCAGATCGGCGAGCGCACCGATCGTCTCTTCGATGGGTACGTTCGGATCGAGCCGCGCGGGGCGGTAGATGTCGATGTAGTCGGTGCCGAGGCGGGTGAGGCTGTAGGCCAAGAAGGTGCTGACGGCGGCCGGGCGTGTGTCCACGCCGAGCCAGCCGCCGCCCGGCGCGCGCAGGGCGCCGAACTTCACGCTCAGCACGGCGTCTTGCCGGCGCCCGGCCAGCGCCTTGCCGATGAGCAGCTCGTTGTGGCCCATGCCGTAAAAGTCACCAGTGTCGAGCAGGTTCACTCCGCGCTCCAGCGCGGCTTGGATGGTGGCGATGCCCTCGCGCTCGTCGGAGGCGCCGTACATGCCGGACATGCCCATGCAGCCGAGCGCCAGGCGCGAGACGGCGGGGCCGGTTTTGCCCAAATTGTTGCGGGGAATCGCGGGGGAAGAAGGGGTGGAAGCGGTCATGGCTCGTTCCTTTCGAGACTCAAGCTAAGCCCGGTGCATGCATCAAACCAGTGAATAGGATATATGCGACGCATGCAGGAAAATTATGGACGAGATCTGGATCTCAACCTGCTGCGCGTGTTCTGCGTCGTGGCCGAGGCCGGCAGCGTCACCGCCGCGGCCGGGCGGCTCTACCTCACGCAACCCGCGGTGAGCGCCGCGCTGCGCCGGCTCACTCAGGCGGTTGGCGCGCCGCTGTTCGTGCGGCAGGGCAGGCGCCTCGTGCTGAGCAGTCGTGGCAGCGCCTTGCGCGCTCAAGCGCAGCCGCATCTGGCGGCGCTGGTGGATGCGGCGCTGGCGCCGGCACGCTTCGATCCTCTCACCAGTGAGCGCGTGCTACGGCTCGGCATAGCCGACTCGGCTGAGGCGTGGCTCTTGCCCCAGCTGCTCGAGCTGCTGGCGCGCCGCGCGCCGCGGCTGCGCTTGGTCGTGACGCCCGTACAGTTTCGCAACGTCGCTGATGCGCTAACAGGTGGCCACGTCGACTTGGCCGTCACCGTGGCAGATGCCTTGCCGGCTTCAGTGCGCCGCAAGGCCTTGTTCTGGGGCGACTTCGTGTGCCTGTTCGACAAGCGTCACGTACGTCCTAGCAAGAAGCTGAGCGAGCGCACCTACTTCGAGCACGAGCACGTGATCGTCTCGTACAACGCCGACTTGCGTGGCATCGTCGAAGACATGCTGCAGAAGACGCGCAAGACGCGCTGCTCGGTGACGAGCTTCGCCAATATCGCGGCCATCGTCGAAAATAGCGCGCTGCTCGCCACCGTGCCGCGCCTGGTGGCGCGCGCCGCCACGGCGCGGCGACCGCACTTGGCGTGGGCCGAGCTGCCGTTTCAGCTCGCCGGCGCCGACACCGAGCTGCTCTGGCCGAGCGCGACCGACGACGACGAGGCATGCGCGTTCTTGCGCGCCGCCGTGATCGAGGTCGTCGAAACCCTCGGCCACGCCCGCCGCGCACGGCGCTGAACTTCTTCGAGCGCGCTAGTAAGCGTTTTGACGCGTGCCCTTGCCGAACACGGTGAGCCAAACGATGCGCAGGTCGAAGCCGAGGCTCCAGCGGCGGATGTATTCGAGGTCGCAGGCCACGCGCTCGACCATCTTGTCGACGGTGTCCGTTTCGCCGCGGAAGCCGTTGACCTGCGCCCAACCGGTGATGCCGGGTCGCACTTTGTGGCGCAGCATGTATTCTAGGATCTTGGTGCGGTAGTGCTGGTTGTGCGCGACGGCGTGCGGGCGCGGACCCACGACGGACATGTCGCCGAGGAGCACGTTGACGAACTGGGGCAGCTCGTCGAGCGAGGTCCGGCGCAAGAACGCGCCGAAGCGGGTGACGCGCGGGTCACCCTTGGTGGCTTGGCGCACGTCCGCGCCGTTTTCGGTCGCCCGCATGGTGCGGAACTTGAGCACGCCGATGGTGCGGCCGTCGCGGCCCGAGCGATCTTGCCGAAACAGCGCGGGGCCTGGGGAGCTCAGCTTCACTCCGGCCGCGAGCAGGAGCAGTAGCGGCCAGGCGCTGCCCAAAAATGCTGCCGAAAATGCCAAGTCGAACAGGCGTTTGGCGGAGCCGTGGATGCCTTCTGGAGCGTGAACGACCAGGTCGGCGATGTCTTCGGGAGTGAGCTCGAGCGCGCGTGTCAGGTCGAGCAAGAAGCGCTCCTCGCTGAGGTCGAAGGCGTTGTTGGCGTCGCACACCTCGCGCACGAGCTCCAGCACGTGGCGGCGCTGCTGCGGCGTGATCTCGAGCAGCAGCTCGGCGGCCTCGCGCGCGTCGAACTCGGTGGGGTCGAATGCTTCGATGCGCTCGGCCAGCGCGGGCGGCAGGAACGACGAGTCAGTGAGCCGCTCCATGATGCGCCGCACGGTGCGCTGCTCACGGCCGCACATCTCGCCATCCGCATGGGCGGCGGCCAAGAGCACCTCCAAGATGACCGCTTCGAGCTCGCCATCGCGGGGCGGGGGCTGCGAAGCGGGGCGGAGCGCGGTGAGCCGATACGCGGGAGCAAAGCGGCTGGAGGGCGCCGGCACCACGTCCGAGTAACGCGGCTCTGCCTCTGCCTCGATTTCGACCTCGAGCTCGCTCTGGAACGCCGACATGGCGGGCGAGGCTACGCCTTTGTCGCGCAAAAAACGATCGCTTCGTCGCCGTCGTCCGCGGCGACGAATTCGTAGGGTTTGAGCTCGCGGATCCTCGCGAAGCCTGCTGTTTCCAGCAGGCTTCGAAACTCGGCTGACGCATAGCTCCGGACCTTGAAGTCATCGTATTCGCTGGCGACGAGCGCGCCGTCTTTCACCAGCTCGTAGCGGTGCACACTGCTGGTGATGTTGGCAGCGCCGCTGTACTGCGAGAGCCAGCTGATGATGAGCTTGGCGCCGTCGGGCCGCTCGACCCAGCGCCCACCCCAGGTGCCGCTCAGCTCGGGAGGTTGCGGCAACAGGCGCTCGACCTCGACGAGCAGCGAACCGCCCGGTGCGAGCTGCTCGTGCACGCGAGCCAGCGCCCGCGCGACGAGCGCGTCGTCGAGCAACAAACCAAACGAGCCAGACGGTACGATGATGAGCGCCGGGGCGCGCTCACAGCGCAAGGTCTCGAGCCGCTGCTCGCTGAGCTGCGCGGCGAGGCCGAGCTGTGCAGCGCGCTTGCGGCAAGCCGCGAGCATGGGCGGCGAGGCGTCGCTGCCGGAAGCGTCGAGGCCCTCGGCCAGCATCGGCAGCAAGAAGCGCCCGTTGCCGCACATGGGCTCGTGGATGGGCCCGGCGGCTTCGCGCGCGAAGGCCAGGTAAAAGTCGAGCGCGTCCGGCGGCGCCTCGGGCTTGTCGAGATCGTAAAACTCGCTCGCCAGCGAGCCGTATTGATTCATGGTCGACTGAGCGCTTTCGCCGCCTAAGTGGCTTTTTCGGTGCGGCCGTCGGCGTGGCGCGCGAAGCGCGTGGGCTCGAAACCGTGCACCGGGTCGTCCGCCTGCCAGGGCCAGCCACCGAAATGAGTCGATCGAAAGTCCTGGTAGGCCTGCTGGATCTCGGCGCGTGTGTTCATCACGAACGGGCCGCTCTGCACGACCGGCTCGCCGATGGGGCGGCCCTGCAGCATCAGGATTTCGCCCTCCGTCGCGCCGTTCTCGAGCGTGGCCGGGATGTTTGCTCGCAGCTCTGCGCCGGTGCGGCCCGCGAGCTCGAAGCCGTTGACCTTGAGTGAGCTGCCGCGGAAAAAGTAGAGCTTGCGATTCACCTCCGCCGGCGCGGCGGGCAGAACGAACTTGGCGCCGGGCTCCAGCCGCAGCGTCCAGATCGCGACTTGCGCTTCGGGGCGGCTGGCCCAGGAGTGTGGCGGCGGCGCGCTCGGTTTCGCGTCCGTGTAGGCGCCGGCGATGACCGTGAGCTCCGTGAGCTTGCCCTGAGCGTCGCGGTGCTGCCGCTGCGGGATGCTGCTCTTCCAGAACATGGAAAAGTGCGGGTCGGCGAACTTGTCGACAGCGGGCAAGTTCAGCCAAATCTGAAATAGCTCGAGCGGGTTGGGACCGGAGCGGTCGAGCAGCGGGAACATTTCTGCATGCACGATGCCCTTGCCGGCCGTGAGCCACTGCACGTCCCCGTGGCCGTAGCGAGCGGCGGCGCCGAGTGAGTCCGAGTGATCGACCAGGCCGCGCCGTACCACCGTGACGGTCTCGAAGCCGCGGTGCGGGTGTGACGGAAAGCCAGGCACCGTTTGGCCGTGGTACATGCGCCAGCCATTGCTCGCGTCGAAATCTTGGCCCAGGTTGCGACCGGCGAGCGACGCCGCCGGACCGAGCGAGGCGTTGGCGGCAGGGTAGGGGTCGTCGTGATGCACGCAGAACAAGAAGGGATCCAGCACCTTCCACTGGAAACCGAGTGGCTCGGTAGCGAGCACGATGGGCGAATGGTCAGCCGTGGCGCCGAGCTGGTCGACACGCTCAGGGGGCGCCTCGCTCCGGCAAGCGGAGACGACGGGGGCGCTCACCAGGGCTCCGAGCAGGCTGCGGCGATCCATGTCGGCCCCATCATGTAGGGCCCTCGGCCCTTCCGGCAAGCGTCGCGCGGGCGCACGGTCGCCGAAAATGCGCGAATTTCGTAAAGCTTTCTCGACTCCTACCGAGCTTTTCGGCAGAAGGGAGGCGATGCGGTTTTCGGTTCAAGCTCTGGCTCTTTCGCTGGCCGTGGCAACGCTCGTGGCATGCGGTCGTCGCGGTGGCTCACAGGCGGCGGGTAGCGCAACGCCCGCGTCGGGCAGCGCGGTGCCGGGAGCGAGCTCCACCGCGTTCAAAGATCAAAGCGTTGCGGAGGGCGCGCTGCTCTACGCGCACTACTGCAAGCTCTGCCATGCCAAAGACGCTACGGGCTACGCCGCCGACAACGCGCCTTCGCTCGTGACGCGCACCTTTTTGGAGAGCGCCACCGACGACTTGATTGCGACCGGCATCCGCATGGGCCGCCCGGGCACCGCCATGGCCGCTTACGGTAAGGCCCGCGGCGGGCCGCTCGAAGAGGCGGAGATCACCAAGATCGTGCGCTTCCTGCGCTCCAACGGCCCCAGCACGCGCGCGCTGCCGGCGGCTTCGCCGAATGGGGATTCCAAGCACGGCGCCGAGGTGTTCGAGAAGAATTGCCAGACGTGCCACGGCAACCTCACGATGCGCGGCAACGCGCTCAGCCTGCAAAACCCCGAGCTGCTCGCCGCGGCTTCGCCCGCGTTCTTGCGTTACGCAATCGTCAACGGGCGCGCGCCGACGCCGATGCCCTCGTTTCAGGGCAAGCTCAGCGAGCAAGAGATTGACGACGTCGTGGCCTGGCTGTGGAGCTTCAAGCCGGCTTTCCCGACGATGGAAGTGCACGAGCCGACGGTGCCCAAAAACCTGCCCATCGTGATCAATCCCAAGGGCGGCAAGCCGCAGTTCACGCTGCGTGAAGAGCGCTTCGTGTCCGCCGAGCAGGTCAAGAAGGCGCTCGACAAGAAGCAGCGCATCATCATCATCGACGCGCGCGCGGCCTCGGATTGGATCCAATTCCACATCCCGGGCGCGATCTCGGGCCCCTACCACGATACCGAAACGCTCGACAAAGTGCCGAACGACGGCACGTGGGTCGTCGCCTACTGCGCGTGCCCCCACCACGCTTCCGGCGAAGTCGTCGACGCCCTGCGCGCCAAGAAGTACCCGAACACCGCCGTGCTCGACGAAGGCATCCTGTTCTGGAAAGACCACGGCTACCCGGTCGTCGGCGAAGCCATCAAACCCGGCAGCACCCCCAGCGCCTCCGCCAAGCCCGCCCCCGCCCCTGCACCTACTACGAAGCCGGGCACAGCGCCTGCGCGGTGACGCGCCTCGGGCCCTTCCTCGTGACTGTGCAGTCGCTTTGAGAATTCGGGCGAGTCAAAACCCAAAATTTCTCGGTTCGTGCACCTCCCGTCCTCCCCGTTGAAAAATCTCGCAGGTCCTCGGCACGAGCTATCAGGTCGGCGGCAGCCCGAAGCGTGACGTGCGGTGAGACCTAGAGTCGGCACGACAGCCTTCTGCAATTGAGCTGCGGTGGGGCAGCCCAACCGACTAACGGCCGCGGGCGGCGACGTCGCGGTACACGTCCCACGTCAGCTTCGTGGTTTCGTCCCAGCTGAAGGTTTTGGCTTGTTCGAGGCCGCGGGCGCGGAGCTCCGAGCGGCGCTGCACGTCGTTGGCGAGGAGTAAGAGGGCGTGGGCCAAGTCGTCGAAGTTGCCAGGCGGAGCGAAGGTGCCGGCGGGGCCGAGCACTTCGCGCAGGGGGGGGATGTCGCTGGCGATCACGGGGCAGCCGCAGGCGATGGCTTCGAGCGCCGGTAGGCCGAAACCTTCGGCGAGCGAAGGTTGCACGAGCGCGCTGGCGGCTTGGTAGACGGGTAAGAGCTGGTCGAGCCGCAGGCCGGGCACGAAGCTCACGCGCTCGGCGACGCCGAGATCTTGCGCCAGACGGTGCAGGCCGCGGCCGGGCTCCAGGCGCTGCACGAGCACCAGTCGCTGCTCGACGCGCTCGGCGACCGCTGCAAACGCGCGCAAGGCGACGTGGTGCGCTTTCGAGGGTTGGTTTTGCCCGACCACCAAGAAGTACGGACCGTTGACGCCGGTGGCGCGCGCCGCCGCCGTCTCGGCTTCGGCCAGCGAATCGGGCGCGCAGAACATCGGCTCGCAGGCGTTGCGCGTCACCACCAGCTTGGCCTTCGCGCGGGGAAACAAGCGCAAGATGGCGTCGGCGGAGGCGTGCGACACGGTGAGCACGCGCGCCGATTGCTCGAGCGCCCGACGGATACCCACGCCGTAGTAGCGGCCGCTGATCGGTCGGAGCCACGGCACCGGCTGGCACCAGTCCACGTGCTCGAGCCACATCAGGTCGTGCACCGTCACGATCGCTGGACAGGGCAAGCCAAAGCCGAGGATGTTGGCGGGCGCGTGAAAGACGTCGTCCGTTTCCAGCCGGCCGAGCAGGCGCGGCGCGAGCAGGGTCGTGAGGCTGGCGGGCGCGGTGCGGATCTGCTCGTAGCTGACGCGCGGTCCCTCGGCGAAGCGAGCCGTACCGGGGCGCACCCAAAAGTGCAGGTTCGCTTCCGGCGCCACCGCGGGCAGCCGCTTGCCCAGCGCGCGCACGCACTCGCCGATGCCGCTCGGCCTGGGTCCTGCGTAACGGGCGTCGACGACGAAGCGCATGAGCGGCCCGGCTATGAATCCAAAAGCTTGCCGCGCGTCAACCTTGGCGGCGATTTGGGCCTGCGGCCGTGCTGGTAAAGGCCAAAACATTGAGACAAGCTGCGCCCGTGACCGCCGTGGATGCGCTCCTGGACATCTCGATTCTCGCCACCGAGACGCGCGTGCGCGGCATTGGGCGCTACCTGGCCGAGCTGGCGCCGGCGCTGCAGCGCGCTGCCGCTGGCTCAAAGCTCAAGGTCGGCTTCGTCGAGAGCACCGAGTGGCTCGGCGACGGCCGCGTGGATACGGATGCCGAAGCCGTGATCGCACGGCTCCTCTCCACGCCCGAGCCGTCGGCGCGCCTGCCCTGGGCGTACCGGCTCCGCGCCGGCGCCGCGCGAGCGACGCGCGCCGCGGGGGCACGGCTGCTGCATCTGGGCATGCCGAACGTGACGCCTTGGGGCGACACCGGCGGTCCGCGCCTGCTCACCTGCCACGACTTGATCCCGACGCGTTACCCCGAGCACTACGCCACCTTGGGAGAAGGCTTCGGCCCCGGGCGTCGTGCGCTCGATCGGCGGCGTTGGGGCAGCGCAGCGCACGTCATCGCCATCAGCAAGGCGACGGCGGACGACTTGATGCGCCTGCTGGCGATCCCTGCCAGTCGCATCACGGTCGTTTACAACGGCGTGAAGCTCGAGCGCTGGAGCGCCGAGCCCGGTGCCGCCGACGCCACCCTGCGCCAGCGCTATGATCTCGGCGAGCGCAGCCTGCTCGTTTACGCGGGCGACGCCGATTGGCGCAAGAACGCGAGCGGCATGCTGCGCGCGCTGGAGCGCGCGCGCCGGCTCAATCCGCGCGCCGATTTCGCGCTGGCTTGGGCCGGCAAGCTGAGCGCGGAGCGACGCGCGGGGGTGCAGGCGCAGGCCCGTGAGCTCGGCGTCGACGCCAGCGTGAAACTGCTCGGCTTCGTGCCGGACGAAGATCTCGCGGCCCTGTACCGTCAGGCGCACGCCACGGTGTTCGTGTCGCGCGCCGAAGGCTTCGGCTATCCGGTGCTCGAGGCGATGGCCTGCGGTAGCCCGGTGGTCACCAGCAATGTCTCCAGCCTGGTGGAGGTCGCGGGCGACGTGGCCGTCACGGTGGACCCAGAGGACCCCGAGCGCATCGCGGAAGCCGTCGTGGCAGTCGAACAAGACGCCGCAGCGCGCGCCCAGCGAACGGCTCGTGGCCGAGACTGGGTCGCGCGCTTTTCGTGCGAGCGACAGGCCCGAGAGACGCTCGCGGTGTACGAGCGTCTCCTGGCTTGACCCCTGTCAGAGGGATTTGAGGAACGCGACCAGGGCGTCGCGGTCCGCCTTGGGCATGGCTACGACCTTGTCGCGGGCTCCCTTGGCCTCGCCACCGTGCCAGAGCACGGCGTCGATCAGCTGCTCGGCGCGGCCGTCGTGCAGGTAGCGGCAAGGACCCATGTCGGGCGACGGGTTGTTCTGTTCCCCGTCCTTCTGCCAACCCTTGGCGACGTCGTCGCACAAGCCGATGCCCCAGAGCGGCGGGGTACGCCATTCGCTGGCCGTGGCCAGGAAGTCGCCCGCGCCGCTGTCCTTGAGGTCGTCGCCCATGTCGTGGAGCAGCAGGTCGGAGTAGGGGTGAATGACCTGGTCACGCAGCTCGAGGAACGGGTGGTCGGCGCCAGTGTGCGCGTTCGGTGCGTGGCAGTTCACGCAGCCGGCCGTGGCGAACAGCTCCTGACCGTGCAGCACGGTCGGGTCGTCGATGTCGCGACGGGGCGGCACGGCGAGCGTGCGCACGTACGTCACCAGCTTGTTCAGGTCCGCGTCGGAGAACTCGGGCGTGGCGGTGTTGCCGGCGTCGCAACCAGCCTGCATCGGGCCGCAGTCGATTTTCGGGAAGATGCTGCTGGTCACACCAATGTCGAGCATGAGCGCTTCCGACGCCTGGTGCTTGAGGCTGGCCTTGCTCGCCTTCCAGCCGAAGCGGCCGACGTGCTTGGCCTTGTCTTCCGGATCGTAAACGATGTTTGCGACACCGGAGATGCCGTCTTTGTTGCAGTCCGCCGGATCGCTCTTGGCGATGATGTCCGCTTCCGGAATCGCTTCGAGTAGGCCGAGGCCGATGATGGGGCGGGCGAGGCGCAGCGAATAGCTGACGGGGTCGCCGTCCTTCAGGCCGCTGAACGCGACGGTCGGCTTCCGCAGCATGTACGGAGTGCCGTCGCCGAATTGGCCCGGCACGCTCGTCCACGTGTAGGTCGCCTTGCCCTCGGCCGTGCTGCCCTTGTCTTGCAGTTGCAAGCCGTAGTGCGGATCCGGCAAGGAGCCGCCGGTCGTCGGGTCCTTCTCCTTGGCGGCGAGCTTGAGCACGAGCGACTCGAAACCCTCCGTGCCCTTGGGCGGGAAACCACGGTTGTTCTTGACGTGGCAGCCTTCGCAGTTGACCTGGTTGTACGACGGACCGGCGATGCCGACGTACGGCTTCATCTCTTCGGCCGGCACCTTGTTGTCGGTCTCGCTGTGCTCTCCGGTGGTGTACTGCATGTGGAACAGGCGGCGCCCGCCCACGAAGTTCTCGCTGTTTTCGCCCAAGATGTTGGGCGACATTTGCGAGTAGTACATGTCGAAGCGCTGCCGCAGGTACGGCATCGTGACGAGACCACCGGACCAACCGGCTTCCGTCGGGCCCATGCGCTCTTTGAGCGTGCCGGCTTTGACAGCCTGCCCGATGGTGCCGTTGGGGCCGCAGTCACCGCTGCCGCTGATGCCGCTGTCGGGCGGCACGGACATGGTGCAGTCTTCGTTGTACGGCGTGAGCGTGCCCTTGCCGGCGACGTAGCGGAACGAGTCCGAGTAGTAGTTGGCTTGCGTGTAGCAGGCGTTGTTGTAGGGCGGGCCGTTCAGCGTGCAACCGTTCGGCAGCGGGATGATGTTGCGCACGTGACCGCCGTCGAAGGGTGGGCCCTTCTCGCCGTCGATCGCGTAACGGGCCATGAAGATGCCGAACTCGATCTGGAATTGATCGCCGACTTGAATCTTGCGGTTTTCGCGCTGGTTGTACTTGATGACGTACTGGTACTTCTTGGTATTGCAAGAAGTCTTGGGGTCCGAGCACTCCATGGGCAGCACGTCTTTGGAGGCGCCTCCGACGTTACCTGCGTAGGCGTTGCCGTCAGGGTGACCGTACAGCTTCCAGAAGCGGATGTTCAGGTCGGCACCACCTTCCTGATTCACGCCCTGCGCGCTGTAGTACTGGTTGCTGCTGGGAGTGAACGTGACCGTGATGGTGTCGCCACCGGCTGCGATCGAGTCGTCGAGCACGTACGAAAACGTGCGGTTCTCCCAGTAATGGCCGTGGTAGGTCGCGTACTCGGGCTCCATCTCGTGGCGGAAGCGCACGCGACCGGCACCGCGAAAGATGAAATGGCCGTTGGCGTCCTTCTTGACGATCGGCTCGCGCGTGTCGGTCGGGTCCTGCACGAACAGGGGCGTGAACGACACGCCGCCGCCGCAGAGATCCGTACCGACCTTGCCGCCGTTGGCGTCGGTACACGTCACGAGCTCGCCGGGCTTGCCAGCCTTGAAGTAGTTGTAGGTCTGCTCGATATCGGCGTCGGAAATGGCGTTGGCGTCGAACGGGGGCATGAGGTCTTTGCCCATGCGCACCTGCATCTTGAACTGCTCGAGCGTGTCCTTCGTGTCGAACAGGTTGGGCACCTTCGGGTTCGCCGACGCGCCGAACGCGCTGTGGCAAACGCCGCAGCGCCCGGTAAAGCTCGCGGGAAGGGTCGGCGCCATCTCACCCTTGGGGATGCACATCGCCGGCGGGTTGGGATTGCCCGTCGTGTTGCCAGCGCCCGCGCTGCCAGGGTCGCTGCCGCCGCCAGGATTGTTGCCGCTCGCATTGGCAGCGCCACCTACCAAAGCGCTCGCTCCGCCCATATTCGCGCTGGCGCCAGCCGTGTTGTTGTTCTGCCCGCCACCGTTGGGGCCGCTGCCTGCGCTCGAGCAAGCAGCTGCGTACAGAGCGCTGAGCAGCAAGCTCGCACCCGTGAAGATGACTGCACTGCGTGACAACCCACGTTGAGTTTTGACGACCATCTCTGCTCCGTGAACGGCACTCTCGTCGCGGTGGGTGACGTAAGTTTTACGCCTACATCCCGCGGGGTTAAGCACTCGCTCTGACTCTCCCTTCATGTCCGCCCTCGAAGCAGCCATGTGGCAAATTCACGGTGCAGACGGGCAATTTGACGCGCTGAGTGATCGTTTTCGATCCGCCAAGCCACCTTCCCGGCCGCGATGAAAGACGGTTTCTGTGTCATCGCAGCAACCGTGTAACTTCGCAGCTGGCTTGGATATCAGCCGTCAACCGCTTGTTGTCGCAGTTCCACGGAGAAACGTCGCGACGTTGGGCCTGACCCGCCCGGACATACCCGTTCGGACCCGCCCGGGTTAGTTTGCCGGGCGTGAAGCTCCTGGCTGACATCCTCATCGGCATCGTCGCGGCGATCCACGTGTACATCGTGGTGCTCGAAATGCTGCTCTGGCAGAAACCGCTCGGACGAAAAGTCTTCCGCACCACCCCGGAGCAGGCAGCCCAGACCGCGACGCTCGCGGCTAACCAGGGTTTGTACAATGGCTTCCTGGCCGCGGGCTTGCTCTGGGCGCTGCTCGGCTCGGCGGCTCTGCACCGCCCCGTCGCCACGTTCTTCCTTCTCTGCGTTGCGGTGGCGGGCGCGTTCGGTGCCGTGACAGTAAGCACTCGGATCCTGCTCGTTCAGACCGCACCCGCGCTGGCTGCACTGGTGTGCCTTTGGCTCGGCAGTTAATGAAGGCGTAGAATGTGGGCAGATCTGCCACCTTTCTTGCCAGCGGCGAAAAACCACGGCAAAAGTGGCCGACAAGCGCCCCGATGAGCAGCAGCGACTCGCACGACCGCAGCTCGCGTTCCTCCACTCCTCCATTGTCGGAGGACGCGATCACGCCGCGCGGCGGCTTCATGGCTCGGCCCGGTTTGAAGTCTCCGCCGCGACACGCCGTCGTGGTGCGGGTTGGCGACGCGCCCACCACCGACAACATTCCGGTCGCCCGCCCGAGCGTGCCGCCGCCTCCTCCGAGTGAGCCGGCAGCCGAGAGCTCGAGCGAGAAGATCACGGCGCGCGCGATTCCTCGGCCCAGCACTCCGGCGCCGCCGGCTGTCGCCGAAGTAGCAGCGCTCGATGCCGAAGCGGCGCGGCGCGCTCGCGAGCACAAGCTGACGATCCCGAGCAGTGTGCCGGGGGAGCTGGCACGCGGGCACGCGCTCGAATCAGCGCCGCCCCCGAGCGACGCACCACTCGTGAGCAGCCTCCGCGATCGCGAAGCGCTTGGCTCGCGGCGTGCGCGCTCGTCGCTGTGGCCGATCGTTGCTGCCGCCGCGGCAGGTTTGGTTCTGGGACTGGCGACCGTGGCGACGCGCATGCACGGCAATCAGGTCGTTGCGCCAGCCGCCATGGCGACGCTCGAGCCGGCGCCCGTCGCCGCAGCGCGGCCGGCGCTGGCAGCCGCGATGCCGCCAGCCAATCCCGCCTCTGCGCCTTCAACGAGCGCCTCGCCGACGCTCAAAGACCACGCTGTGCCGCCTTCGCGCCCGCTGAGCGCGAGCCCGGGCGCAAAGCGCAGCATCTTTTAGGCTCTTCAGGCGCTCACTGCACGATCACGCGGTCCACGCAGCCGAATACGACGTCGAGCTTTCCCATCGGGTCTGCCTTGACGGTGTTGCAAGCGTCGTCGCAGAGCAGCACTTGCGTCGGCGTGGTCGCGTTGTCGTAGTGCCAAGCCACGTCGCCCGTGCAGTCAGGGCCATACTTCAGCGTCTTGGTCGCGTTGCTGCCGCTGAACTGCACGTCGACCTTGTCGGGATCCAGGCGCTTGCCGGCAGGCGGGGTTGGCAGCGGCAGCTCGCACGAAATCGACTGGCCCCGGATCAGGTTGATGGCGTCGAGCAAATCTTGCCGAGTCTGCTCCGGGTCTTTGAGGGCAACGATGAAGGCTTCGTCGGTGCCGCCGCTTTTGGCGATTTGATTCAGTGAGTCGAGCTGGTCGCCGACGCCGATCACGTAAGTTGGGATCGTCTTGGCGACTTTGGCGGCGGCCATGGCCGTGGCATCGACAGTATTACCGTTGCAGCCGAAGGGCTCGCCATCGGTCACCATCACGATCGCAACCTTGCGCGAAGCGTCCTCCTTCAAGAGAGATTCGGCATAGGTGATGGTGCCACTCAGCGCGGGGAACGTCGGCGTGCCGTATTCGTTGGGTGGGTCGAGCTTGGCGATGGCTGCCGCAAAAGTCTTGTCATCGGGCAGCGCGGTCGGTGCGACTTCCGGCTTCGCGTAGTCGGTCGCCTTGCAGCTCGCCGGCTTGTTGTTGTCGGCGGCGCCCGCGGTGGTGTTCAGATTTTGCGGAAACAGCGTCAGCGATGCCGTGATGCCGGCCGATGCCTTGTCGGCGTAAAAAGCATTGAGCGCGGAAGTGACTGGATCCCATTTCACCTTCCGGTCGCCGTTCTTGCCGTCGCCCATACTGCCCGATTCGTCGAGGAGGAAGACGAGGTAGACAGGGGCGAGCTCGGCCTGCGCCGTGGCGGCTGCGCACTGCTCGATGCCCCCGCTGCCGCCGCCATTGGCGGCGCCACCGCTATTGGCGGAGCCGCCGCCGTTGAGGGACGAGCCGCCCAAGTTGAGCGTTCCGGCGCTGTCCGAGCTACCCCCGCTCGACGAAGCTCCGCCCATCGTCACCGTGCTTTCGTCAGTCGTGGACCCGCACGCTGCAAGCAATGCGAGGCACGACCCCGCCACCACCGACCCGAATCCGATTAGTGTCCGCATCGAAGCCAGTTTATGGAGAGTGCCTCGAGCGAGCACGGAAAAATGCCGCAACGACGTACGCTTGGTCGCGGGTTTCGCGCTGTCTCCGCACCTCGCCATACCTGTGGGTGAGTGGCTTTTGGCCAGTAGATTGGCGGACTCGGTGCAAGCGCGCGTTTGCGGGTACCCTCACACTGAAGAGACGTCGCCGCTGTCGCCATGGAGGCGTGTGGCCGCGAAACAGAGCCAGCTACCCCACATGCAAGCCACCGCCTCATTCGTGTTCTCCCTGACGCTCGCCGGCGCGCTGGCCTGCAGCTCAACCTCCGCCGGCCCCGCCACCTCTCCCGGGATTGCTGGCAACGGTAGCGGAGCCAGCTCCGGAACGGCGAACGGAGGCGGTGGCTCGAGCAACGCCGCGGGGGGGGCTAACCCGGGCGGGACTAACCCGAACCCGGGCGGGACTAACCCGGGAATGAGCGGCAACCCCAGCGGCGGCAGTGTCGCCGGTGGAGACGACGCCGGTATCGGTGGCGGAGGCGGCGGTGGTGGCGCGGGCGGCGGCCCAGGTGGCGGTGCCGACACTGGCAGCGGTGGGGGAAGCGCGGGCCCTGTATATCCACCGATCGAAGAGTGCGCGAACACACCTTCTGTCGATCGCCTCACTCAGTGGACGGCGAGTGGCGAGGGCACGACCGTTCCGGCCACGGGCTCCATCCTCGTCAAACAAGGAAACGATTATGTCGGCAAGGTGCAGTTCGTCGGCGCCGAGTGGCACGTCGTTCCGGTGCTTCTGACCAACAAATTCGGCGTCGCCGTCGATCTGACGAGCTCGAGCGGCTTCACGCTAACGTACAGCGCCACCGCGGATCTTCACATGCAGCTCCGCACCAAGTCGCATTGGGGCGGCGGCGATCAGTACGCCACCGACATTCCGTCGACCGGCGGCATGGTACAGACCAAGACCTTTTCGTTCGCCGAAGCCAATTGGAAGAGCCTATTCGGCGCTCCCGTGCTGTCGTACGCCGATACGCTCAAAGACGCGATGGGCCTGGTATTCGTCGGCAATTCGGAAAACACGCTGATAGTTTCCGGCCTGCGTATCGGCGGCGTCATCCCGCCTTGCCAGTGAGCCTGCTCACGAGTGAACCCGTGAACCTACACGGGGGCTCGGCGGCAACCTGCGAGCGACCATCTTTCACCGCTGGGTCGTAGGACGCGCGATGGCGTCCTGGTACTCCTGGACGCCGCTTGGAGCTTCGGACCAAATAGAGCCTTTAGCGCTGGGAAGCTTGGCGCAGTGGGCTTCAGATTCTCGAGGAAGGAGACTGCCGACTTCCTCAACGGAGCAAACCAGCATGGTCGCATCTGGCGCCTTTCACCGACGATCATCGTTTCCCTATTGACCTGTGAAGTTACCCAAAGGTCCTGCGAATGTACTTTGGAGTTTCCCGGCAGTGGGCAAACCTACCCTGAGCGGAGCACCGCTGTGCCCTCTCGCCAACCGCGACTCCATTTGAATGCCGAGGACCTTGGTGTGACCGCAACGCCCCGCACGGATCTCGCCTCTGGCGGCGCCGACGCAAGTACGCTGCTGCTGTTGGCAGCGACACGCAGGTGCTGCACTGAACATGCGCGGACTTCAGTATCGCAAGCGTTCTACGGAGGACGGCATATCACGCCGGCTTGTACGCGCAGCGCGTAGGTGCCGGCGGGGAACACTTGCTCACGATGGCCATGGCGCCATGCTTGCCAAGCGCTTCGATACTCACGAACGAAGGCCTTCAGCCTGCGAAAGGCTTCGACTCGTTCCGTCGTATGCCGTGCTGCAATTCGAGGGTTGCTATTTCTATGCAGCTCAACGGTGTCTGGGCGGTCATGAAAGGACCTTTGCAGAACTGCCGAAGCGCCGACGAAGCGTTTGCCAGCTTTGGCCAGGGCTTGTTGGGCACTCCGAACCAAGCGTTGCACAACATCGTGCAAACGACTGCCGAGCTCAGCAAGACTGAGTTGTGGGTAGATGGGAGGTCGCGTCGTTTCGAGCACGACAGAATCCGGGAGCTCGCCGTTCGGGTTGAAGAACACACTCGGCATCGCAACGCGGCGTCGTTCCATGAGGCGCGTCGTGATCACTCCAGGCCAACCGCTGGGTGACGGCACGAGGCCCGCCGCCGTTGGGTTTGCAAGGGTGTACGCCATCTTCTGGAGAATATCCTCGTCGGAGACCAAGCGAACAATGCTCGGCTTTTCGGAGGACCACAGATTCTCCCAACGACCCAGCGAAGCGTTCTGCGCACGCGCAACCAGGCGATGAAACCGCTCGAGGAATTCCGGCAAGCGCGCGGACGGGTCGCTCACGACTCCGTGCCAATGATTGGACATGAAACAGACGACGTGGATCTGCACGTCAGTTTGCTTCGAAGCCAACGCCAGACAGTACTGAATGATTTCGTTGGTGCGCGCTGAAGGCTTCAACAAGAACTGCCGCTGCGTACAGCGTCGTGTCACGAGGTAAGTCCTCCCCGGCAATATCTCTCGTGGTGCAGTCACCACCCCCAATCGGTCCTCGCCATCCCCGGTTGCGTCTGAAATTATCCCGGGTCGGGTCTTGACGCGCGGGTCGGGTCTTGACGCGGGTTGACGGGGTCTGACGGGTCTGACCACAAAAGCGAAACGGCGCGACGGGGTGAGGGTCGCGCCGTTTGCGGCATCGTTGCGTGAGGTGTGAAACCCTACGCTACGATCTCGTTCACCACGCTGATGGCTTTGCCGGTGAGATTTTGGCCGAAATCCTGGACATCGGTCATATCGAACACCTTCTGCATCATCGTAAAGTGCAGATCGCGCAGCGGGCGGTTGCCGAGGTCCACGTGCTGATCTTGGCGTAGCCCGAGCGAGCCGCCGCCGATGAGCGCCACCGGCAAGTCGTGGCAGCTGTGGTCGCTGCCGCGCATCGCGCCGGCGAAGAAGATGACGGTATTGTCGAGGATCGACGTGCCGTCCGCTTCTTTGATGGCATCGAGCTTGGTCGCCAAGTCCGCCACCACGCCTGCGTTCCAACGCGAGATGCTGCCGTACTCGTTCAAGCCTCCGTGCTGACCACCACCGTGGTACTCGGGGCACGTGCCGTTGCCTTCGGGGAAGCCCGGCATCGAGAAGTTACGCACCTTCACGTGGTCGTAGGTGAACTCCGAGCGCTCGTCCTCGAGCATGTGCGTGATGATGCGGGTAGCATCGCACTGGAAGGCCATGACGATGAGATCCGTCATGGCGGCTGCGTGAGCGGCCTTATTGTACGTTGCGGTGTTCTGCTTCGGCGCGTCCGGGTGAACGGTCGCCATGGTCGGCTGCATGCTGGCCGAGCAGGCGACGCCGCCCATGCCGGAGGAAACACCGGTCACGCGCTTCTCGATCTCGCGCACCGAGGTCAAGAACTCGTCCATACGCATCTTGTCGCTCTTGCCGAGCTTGGCTTGCGTGCGGGTCGCGTTCTCGAGCACGGCGTCGATGATGCTCTTGTTGCGCGCGACGCGCTTCAGCGCCTCTGCATCCGGCATCGTGTTCCCGCCCATGTTGTCGACCGGCTTGATCACGCCGGTGATCTTCATGAAGACCTCCAGCGGATCGACCTGCTTGTACATCGGCGTCGTTTGGCCGCTCCACGAGATGCTGCGGCTGTTCGAGCACGGCTGACCGTCGCAGTAGCTGAGCACGGTGGACAGGCCGAGCTGCAGCGAGGGCAGCGCCGTCTTGTCCTTGAAGGCCGCATGCGTGGCCATGACCTGGTCGAGCGAGATGTTGTTCGCTTCGCCGACATTGAGCTTCTTGCGCACCGTGCCGGGATCGACACAGGTGAGGAAGGCGCCCGGCTGACGGCCGTGGCTCGGCTCCACGCTCGAAGAACCGTCAGCGTTGAACGCCGAACCGTTCTCGAACTTGCTGAGCACGTTCATCTTCGCCTTGAGCGCGCCGAACGGCTCGAGGATGGGCGACAGCGCCCAGGCGTTCGCCACCCCGACCGCCGAGGGCGTCCACAAGTCCTTGTCGTTGTGGATCGCGCCGTTCGGCAAGAAGATCGGCATGTAGCGCTTGGGGTTGGTACCCGTCGCACCTTGGGCGACCTTGCTCGGCAGGAGCGACTCGAGCCAGGGCAAAGTCAGGGCTACGCCTGCACCACGCAGCACGAGCCTACGAGAAAACAAACGATTCATGGGGGTCCTCATGTGCCTTCACCGCGGCGAGAACGGAAGGTTTCGGTCGCGACGAGACCGTGAATCAGACGAGCAACGTTGGGAGTCTGACCTTCAGCCAGCCAATCTTTGTTGACGAGGTCGAGGTACGGGGTATCCGTATCCGTTAGCAGGCGACCGAGGCTGTAGCTCAGCAGCTTTTTCGAGATGCAGGTCGCGAAGCCCGGGTTCTGCGTCACGGCGTCGGCGACGCCCGGCAGGCCGTTGGCGCCTTCGATGCCCGCGAACTTGAACCCTTGCGGGTACGCTGCGGACGGCGTCATTTCCGTGGCCGGATCGATGGTCGACCCGTCGGCGTACATCGTGCGGAACTTGCCGATGCCGTCGTACTGCTCGAGCGCGAGACCGAACGGATCGAACAGCGCGTGGCACGCCGCGCAAGCCGGGTTGGCGCGGTGCGCCTCGAGCTTGGCGCGGACGTTGGTGCTGGTCGTGTCGCCCTTGTCCTCCAGCTTCGGCACGTTCGGTGGCGGATCCGGCGGCTGCGTGCAGGTCAAGTTCATCAAGATCCACTTGCCACGCAGCGTCGGCGACGAACGGCGGTCAGGCGAGGACATGGCCAAGAAGCCCAGCAAACCGGCGAAGCCGCTGCGGCCGTCTTTCACGCCTTCGACGCGAACCAGGTTGGAGTCCGTGGCGCCGGCAGGGACGGGCATCCCGTACTCCTTGGCCAGACCAGTGTTCACGAAGTTGACGTCCGCCTTCATGAAGTCGAGCCAGCTGCGGTCGCTGTGCAAGAACTCGTTGAAGTAGAGGTACATCTCTTGCGCGGCGGCGTCGGCCAGCGCGGGATTCCAATCCGGGTACACATCTGGAGCGGCGGGGTGCGGCACGACGCGGCGAGCGCCGAGCCACTGGCCGGCGAAGTTCGACACCAAGCGGTTGGAGCGCGGGTCGCCGAGCATGTAGTCGACGGCCTGGGCCAGGGTGGCGTCCTGAGTGAGCGTGCCGTTCTGAGCAGAGCCGAGCAGCTGGTCGTCCGGCGCGCTGCTCCACAAGAAGTAGGAGAGGCGCGACGCGAGCTCGTAGGCGTTGAGCGGATGCTTGGCGGTGCTGTCCGGTGCCGAGTCGTACTCGATGCGGTAGAGGAACTCGGCGCTGGAGAGCAGCGCCTGTATCATCAGCTTCACCGACGCGTTGTGGTCGTCGCCCTGCATGCGGGCGGCCTTGTAGACGTTGGAGTACGTCGTGACCTCTTCGGTCGTCAGTGGACGGCGGAAGATTCGGGTGCCGCTGGTACCGAGGATGCTCGAGACACACGCCATGTCATCGGTGGCGGCGCAGGTCACGATCTTTGCTCGCGCCGCGTCGTTGGCGAAGACGTCCGTCACGATGTCGGAAGCGGCGTTGAAGTAACGCTCGTACTGGTCGGCGTCGACGCCGAGCACCGAGGCCATGTTGTCGAACCCGCCGAGCTCACCACCGCGCCAGTTGGCGGTGGCCGGTTGGAGCTTGGTGCCGAGGACGTCGGCCACCGTGGCGTTGTATTCGGCCGTATTCAGGCGGTGGATATCCACGTGGCCTGGGTCAATCGGCTGCGTTGTCGCCTTCGTGGGGTCGATCGGCGTATCAACGGTGCTGCTGCCACCGGTGTTGTTTTGGTTTGGGCCTCCGGGACCCATTCCACCGTCTTTGCCATCCATCACACCCGTGCAGGCCGCGGCGCTCAGCGCCAGTGCCAGCACTCCGATGGGTGAGAGGTAGGATTTCGTTGAGCTCGGCATCCTCCGCATAGGGAGGTAATGTCCGGCAAGCTTCTGTTCTATCAGTTGCAGTAACTACTTTTTTTGACGAAAAAACTGCAGGATCTTTCATTCGCAAGTTTGCGAAATCGTAAGCGTTTCTTGCTGCGAAATTTTTTCGTGATCGCTGAGCCTCGTCGCATGCCCCAATCCCAGATCGACCGATTCCCCGCAAATTCGGCGTGACCAAGGTATGGACGTGTGGGCCGGGCGGCTACTTGCCTCGAAATGCCTCACTTTTCGCGCTGCGTCCGGACGGTCGGCTCTTGGACGACGAAGCCTGACCACCGCCGACGGTCTTGTCGGGTTAGACGATGGGGCCTTGGCAGAGGCTGGCGAGGCCGAACACGTCGGAGTCGATTCCGGAGGCTTTTTGGACGGACACCAACAAATCGTTGTTGGTGCGACCGTTCGCGTTGACTACCCGGCCGGTCTGGAAGGCGCCGGCGCCCTGCCCGGCTAGCACGAATGGGATGTCCTTCAGGTAATGGCCGTTCGAGCTATCGCTCCAACACTCCATGCCCAGCACCAGCGAGCTGTTGAACAGCGCGTTCTGACCGTCGCCGTCGTCGATGCTGGCCAGCGCGTCGAGCAAGCTGTTGAACTTGCCCGTGTAGTAGCGGCCCATGATGACTTGGCCCTCGACGTCGTTACTGTGCTCGAGCGTGTGATGTGCTTGCGTCACGCCCTGGCTGGGCCAGCGCTGCCCGCTCGAAGCACCCGAAAGGGTGAAGGCGACCACGCGCGTCAAATCCCAGCTAAAAGCCAGCTTTACCAGCTCGATCATCTGATCGTGCACGGCCGAGAGGTCGTCGAGATTGTTCTTGTTCTGCCCGTTGCCAGTCGGCCTGGTGCCAGTCGGGCACGCCCTGCTGCCACTACTCGCGCCGCCCTCGAGCGCGGCGAGCTCCGCGGCATTGGCCTTCTCCACGTCGCGCCAACCTTCGAGCAAGCCATCGAGCTTGTGCGCGTGCTCGGAGTCCATGCCCAGCACCCGCTTGGCGTCATCGATGTCGGCGAGGCGAAAGTCGAGCAGGCTCTTCTTGCGTAGCAGCGCGGCCTCGAGCGCGCTGTTGTCTGCCATGGGCTGGTTCGAGTCCTTGCTGCACAGCGTGTTCACCCGCTGCATCAGCTGGTCGTAAACCTGTCCGGCGTTTTGCACGGGCTCCATGGCGTTGCCGTATTGCGCGTCACCGGCCTGGCGCTTTCGCCAGGAAATGTAGCGTTGCCCGAGCCCGACGTTGTCCGCGTCGGAATGCGCGCCGCCGCCGACGTGCAGGCTCGCGAACGGCAGCGCCGCCAGCTCGGCGCGGGCCTGGTAGGCGTTGGCGATCGCGATGTCGATCGATTCGTGATCCGTGTAGGCGTAGTACGAGTCGTTCTTCGAGTAGTGGTAGTCGTTACCGGTGGTGCAGCCGATGAGGCCGGCGCCATGCTCTTCTTGGTAGCCGTCGCTCTTGGGAGATCCGCCGTGAATGCGCATGCCCTGAAAGACGATCAGGTCTTTGGCGTGCGGTACCAGCGGTGCGAGCGGAGTGCTCGCGATGGCGTCGATGCTCGCGGGCCGGGTCGAAGGTGAGTGCAGCGATCCGCCGATGAAGAACATCACGAAGCGCGGCGCGCCTTGGAATGGCACCCCCGTCGTGAGACCCATGGCCTTGGCCACCGGGAACAGCGCGAACGCGAGCGGGCCAAAGCTCTTGATCAGGTCACGGCGCGTCAGGCCTTTTCTGCGCATCATGGTGCCTCCGAGCGGCTGTGATAGAGCGGCGCGCTGGCCAACGCCTTCAGCATGCCGACGATGCTCTGGGACTGGTCCTGCGCGAACTCGAAGAACAGCTGTCTGAGCAGCGGGTCATCGGCTGCGGTCTCGTCGCGGCCCGTGTAGAACCGAAATAGCTGCCGTGTGAAGCACTGCTGAAAGCGCAGCGAGCGCGTGAAGCCCCTCATCGCTTCTACGGCCGTGCTGGCGCTGAACGGTCCTTCGTCGAGGAAGCTGACCGAGACGCTGGTGTCGACGGGCTGCCCGGCGTCAGTCGTGCGATAGCGCCCCATGGCGTCGTAGCTCTCCTGCATGAAACCGAAAGGATTGATGAAGGCGTGGCAACCCGCGCAGCGCGCGGGCGTAGTCACCGACTCGATGCGTTGGCGCTCGGTGCCCGTGACCTCTACGGGGATGGTGGTGTTCACGTCGGGGGGCGGCATGCCCAGCGGCAGACACATCACCTTGCGCGTGAAGAAAACTCCGCGTTTGACGAGCCGCGTGCTGGTAGGCCCCGAGTGTGACGCGATCACCGCCGGTTGGCTGAAGATGCCGAGACGTTGCGCGGCATCCGGCGTCGTCTTGCCGTCGACCGGCGCTCGATCCAAGCCGAACAGGAACGCCGACGGCCCCGAAACGAAGGTGCTGGTCGCTTCGGTCAAGTCGCGCAGCACGGGCAGGCCTGCGCCGAGCTGCGCGCTCAAGAAGCGGCGCGTGTCATCGACAACGGCTTTGGCCACCTCGGCGGTGAACTCCGGGTACACGCTGGGGGCCAGATCGAAGTCTTGGGGCTCTTTTACCTCGAGCCAGGCGATGAAGAAGCGCAGCAGCTTGTCGCGAGCGAGCGGCGTCTCCAGCACTTGCGCGGCGGCCTGTGCGATGTCGCTCGCCTGCAGAGGCTTCGCCGCCGCCAGCTCGAGCCCCACGGCCCGCGGTGGCGCGTCGGCCAACGTGTAGCTGATGTTCTGCAGCAACTGAGCCGGCAAGAGCACCCCGTCTGGCCCTGTCTGCACCTCTTCCCGGAACAGGAAGCTGGGCGAGGTGAGGGTCACATTGACGAGGTCGGCGGTGGCCTGCGCCGCGCCGACCTCGTTCACGCTGCTGCTGAAGAGCTTGGCGTAGCGATCGAGCGTCGCGTCCGTGACCACGCCGCGGAAGGCGCGCTTGACGAACGCGCGCGCGCTGCTCTCGAGGCAGGCCGGGCTGTCCTGCTGGGAGCTGCAATCGATCACGTCGTGCGGCGAGGCTTTGACCAGCTCGCTCAGTTGGTCGACGAAGTCCGTGAGTGGCGTGAAAGTGGCGGCGCCGAAGCCGAGGTTGTCGGCGTACTCGTAGTTGGTCTGCAGGGGATCGCGCGGCAACGTGGCCAGCGCGCTCGGACCCATTTGCTGGGGCAGCACGTCGCGCGCGGTCGAGTCCAGCTGTTGCCGCGTCAGACGAAACAGGCGCTTGTTGCCCGCCGCCGCGCTCTGCCCTGGAAAGTACTTGAGCGCGACGTCGAACAGCTCTGGATCTTTGGCGCGCAGCTCGTCGTCGGTCGGGCCTGGGATCATGGCGCCAGGGCTGCTGTCGCCACCGCCCGTGCTCGTTGGCCCGCCCGCGGGCAGGGTGTTGTTGGGCGGCAAGCCGCCGCTTTGCCCCGAAACGAAGCCCTCGCAGCCAAGCGCGACGAGTGAGAGCAGCGCGAACGGGAGCGCGCGCGGACAGGCCGGACAGGCACGACGCCGTCGCTGAGTGCAAGCGAGCCTCATACGAGCCCCAGTGGTGACGCGCCGAAAAAGGTGGTCACCGGCCTGCGCTTTATTGTTCGTGGTACGTTCAAGCCATGAGGCGCGCGCTGCTCGTGGTCGGTCTGGCGCTCTCTGCGGCGTGCCACGGCAGCGAGGGCACGTTGGTGGTGCTGCACGATTCGGCTGACGGCGGTAGCCCCAGCTCTTCAGCCGGTGGCTCGGGCTCTGCGGGCAGCTCGGGCACGCCAGCAGGCCCCTACGTCCCTGCTGCGGACGCTCGTTGGTTCGCCCAATTGGATGGCAGCGTCGACTTCTCACAAAACGTCGAGCTGTTTTACGTCGATGCGCTGAACGTCGACGCCGCCGAGCTCGTCGCGCTGCACGACCAGGGCAAACACTATTTGTGTTACCTGAGCGCCGGTACGCTCGAATCATTTCGCGACGACGCGAGCGAGTTTCCCGACAGCGTGATCGGTAATGCGCTCAGCGGTTACCCTAACGAGCGCTGGCTGGACGTGCGCAGCGATAGCGTACGCAGCTTGATGGCGCGCCGCGTTCAGGCGCTGGCAGCGCTGGGTTGTGACGGCGTGCCGCCCTCGTCGCTCGCGGTTCACGCTGCCGACACCGGCTTCGATTTGACGCTCACGGACGCGCTCGACTACGCGCGCTGGCTCGCCGAGCGCCTGCACGCCGCAGGCCTGTCCGCCGGCCTCACCGGCACGGCCGAGCTCACACAGGAGCTGTGGCCGACGTTCGACTTCGGGCTCGCCATCGGCTGCGTCGCGGGCAGCGGCTGCAGTGAATACGAGCCGTTCAGCCAGGCTAGAAAGACGGTCCTGCACGTCGAGCTGGGCGACGACAAAACTATCCCGGGTTTGTGTAAGTCAGCACAGATGCTTGGGTTTGAGGCGATCGTCAGCGACCGTGGCTTCACCGGCCGCTGCGTCGACTGCCGGGATATCTTGTGAGCTCGGCCTGCGCCTGACCAGCTTTGGGGCGGGCGTGCCACTGAGAGAGCAGCCCCTCGACATGTCCGTGCCGCGCGCCTCCGCTCACAGCCGCCCAGCGCTTCGCCTGGTGGGGGCGGAGCCTGCTGCAGCTGGGGCGGCGTCGGCGAGCGCCGTCGAGGTCGATCCGCGCAACTTCGACGAGGTGTTTCGGCGCTACTCGCCGTACGTGGCTCGCATCGCGCTGCGCTTGCTCGGTAGCGACGGCGAGGTCGACGATCTGGTGCAAGACGTCTTCATCGAGGCGCACCGGGGGTTGTCGAGCTTGCGTGAGCCCGGCGCGCTCGGCGGCTGGCTGGCGCGCATCTGTGTCCGCCGTGCAACGCGCCGCCTGCGCCGGCGCCGTTGGCTCAAGCTGCTCAGCTTGGAAAACGTGACCGAGCGCGAGTTGCCGCTCAGCGCTGGCACGAGCCCGGAAGAGCGAGCCCTGGTGCTTCAGCTTTACCGCCGGCTCGATCGCTTGCCCGCGGAGGAGCGCGTCGCGTGGCTCTTGCGGCACGTGGAGGGCGAGTCGCTCGACGAGATGGTCGAGCTGTGCGGCTGGTCCAAGTCGACGGTGCAGCGGCGGCTGCGCAGCGCTGAAGCGCGCTTGCTGAGGGAGGTGACGTCATGACGGAAGTAGTGCCCGAGAGCGCCGCGGCGGTCGCCGCGCGTCGGGTCGAGGTCGAATGGCGCCCGGAGCGCGGCGAACGGAATCTTTCTCGCGTGCACGCGCGGCGCGCCCGGCAGCGCGTGCGCAGCCGACTTGCGATCGCGGGCGCGCTGGTGGCTGCAGCAGCCGCGCTGTTGCTCTTCGTTTTGGCGCCGAGATCCAGCACAATGGCGCCTGCTACGGTGGCGCGCAACGCCGCACCAGCACTGGCGCCGAGCCCCAAAATGACGTTCGCCGACGGCTCGGTGGCGCGCGTGAGCGACGGCGGCGAGCTCGTCGTCAAGCTCGCGAGCGCCGAGCGCATCGAGTCGCTGCTGGCCGCCGGTGCCGCCGATTTCGAGGTGACCAAGCACGCGGAGCGAGATTTCGTGGTCGTGGCTGGCCCGGTGCGGGTTCGCGTGGTCGGCACGCGCTTTCGGGTTGAACGCGCGGGCGAGCGCACGCGCGTTTCCGTGACCGAGGGCAAGGTCGAGGTGCAAGAAGGCGAGGTGCGCGTTTACCTGGAAGCGGGTGAGTCGCGCTTCTTCCCGAGCGCCGAGCCGATCGCCAAGGAGGCGGTGCCGCAGCAGAGCTCCGGTCGCGCGCGCTTCTTGGAGCTGGCGCGTAGCGGCGAATTCAAGGCTGCGTACCTGCTGATGAGCCAGACGCCCGGGGCGGTGGGCTCGAGCGCCGAAGATTTGCTGCTCGCCGCCGATGCAGCACGCCTCTCCGGTCATCCGGAGCAGGCGCTCGGCTACTTGCGGCGAGTCACGACCGAGCACGCTTCCGATTCGCGGGCGCCGCTGTCGGCGTTCACGCTCGGGCGCGTGCTGCTGAGCCAACTCTCGCGCCCGGGCGAAGCCGCCGAGGCGTTTGCGCTGGCTCGGCGCCTGAAACCGGGCGGCGGTTTGGCCGAAGACGCGCTGGCGCGCGAAGCCGAAGCGCGCGCGGCGGCTGGCTCACGCGAGCGCGCGCAAGGGTTGGCTCGCGACTACCTGGCGCGTTACCCGCAGGGCAAGCACCGCCCGACCATGCAAAAGCTCCTGCCCCCGTGAAGCGAGCTGTCATCGCGTTGAGCGCCGCGCTCGCGGCGGCGCTGTCATGGCCCCAAGCGGCGCACGCCGCTGACGCGCACGTCGAGCTCCAGCTCGAAGCGTGCAGCGAGCTATCCGAAAGCGCGCTGCGCGAGCACCTGGCGATCGAGCTGGCGACGCTCGGCCTCGATGCCGAGGCCACGCACCTCACGCTGCGCTGCGAGCAGGGTGCTGTCGCGATTCAGGTTTACCGAGTCGATGGCACCCTCTATCCGATCGCGAGCCGGGTGGCGTTGGGCGACACGGCGCGCGGCGCTCGCGAGCGGCTGGTGGCGCTCGCGGCCAGCGAGCTCACCGCGCAAGCAGCGCGTGAAGAACGCGAGGCACGCGCCGCGCGTGAGGCGCAGACGCCAAAGCGTTCTACGCTGCTTGCGACGCCGCCCATCGTACCGGAGCGCGACGAAGCGCCCCCGCGACCAAGAAATGCTCCTCGTCGTGTCGAGCTTTCGCTCGGCGGCAGCGGCGCCAGCACGGGCAGCCCCCGCACCTGGCTTTGGGGGGGCGTGCTCGGCGCGCGCTTCGGTGTGGGAGAGCGCGGCAGCGTGGTGGTCGATGTGGCCCTGCAGCGCGGCAGCGAGCGCGTGGAGCTCGCAGAGGTGCGCTGGACCAAGCTGGATGCGTTCGCGGGCGGTGCGGTTGGCGGCGAGCTCGGCCCGTTGCGCCTTTCCGGCGGTCTCGGGGTGCGCGCGGGGTGGCTCACGCTCGCTGCGTCGGCGGCATCGCCCAACACGGGTCAGAGCCTCACGGCGCCGTGGGCGGGGCCGGCTCTGCCGTTGCGCCTCGCGCTGGCGACCGGCGCGAGCGTGCTGCCGTTCGTCGCCGGCGAGGCCGGCTACGTCGCGTTGCCGGTGCGTGGTCGCGCGAGTGACGGGCGGCTCCTGCTCGAGCAGCGCGGTTTCTGGCTCGGCGGCAGCGTCGGTTTGCTGCTCGAGCTCTGAGCCTTTGCCAGCGGCTATTCCGGCTCGAAGGTGAGCCAATCCACCGTCAAGGTGACGTCGTTTGCCGGGTAGTCGGCGCTGCCGTTACCGGGATACCAGTGGAGCGCCGGGTGCCACAAGTTGTACAGCACGTACACCGGCTGCTGCGGCACGTGCTCGGCTCCTGTCAGGGTCCACACGTCGCGCTCGGCGTCGGGCAGCCTCACGAAAAAGCGAATCGAATCGACGTGCCATTCGAAGCCGAGCTCGTAGAGCGCGCCGCGCGCGAACAGCTCCGGATATATCAGGTCGGGATCGACGCCGCTCGACTCGAAGCTGTCGGAGCCGGCGCTCGGTGTGTCGAAGACTTCGCCGCTCGAAAAGTCGATCACCCGGCTCAGCTTGCGGAACTTGCCGCCGCTCGGCGCGTCGTCGGTGAACACCGTGAGGTAGAGCAGCTGCGGCTCCCCGCACAGCACCTGGGCGTCGATCTCGAGATCGTCGATGATGCCGTCTCCGTCTCCGTCGCTGCCGTCGTTGTAGTAGCCGAGGAAGGCCATCACCGCCTCCTCGCTCGGGTCGCAAGCACCGAAGCCGAGGCGGCTGCGATACGTGCCGAAGTGGAAGCGCTGCTTCGTTGCGATTTCGGTGGCGAAGCGGGCGCTCGCGGCGTCGTCGGGGCCGAGCTCGGGGTGCCCGGGCAAGCGCAGCTCGGCCACGTTGCCGTCGCGTGCATCGCTGGAAGGCGCGCCGAACGCCGTGCTGGCGCCATCCAGCCGTGTTTGCTCTTGCCAGATGCCGCTGTTGCCGACGAATTCCTCGCTGAACGCGCCGCCGCCGGCCCCCGTGCCGGCCGCTCCAGCGGCTGACGGCGCTTGCAGCGGCTCGACGCCGACGATGCCGTCTTGCCGCCCACAAGCGCCGAGCGCGCTCGCCGCGAGCAGCAGCGCCAGCGCTCGTTTACTCGCTGAAGCGACGGACATCGACCGAGTAAGGGCTCTGCGGGTACTTCTGCAAGAATGTTTGCGCGCGGCGTCGTGCCGCGGCGCTCTGCCCCGACCGCCCCAGCGCCTCGATGGCCAGCGCTTCACGCTCCTGGCCCAAGGCGCCGCGCGCAAAGCGCTCGCGTGCCTGGTCGAGCAGGCGCAGGCAACGCCCGGTGTCCCCGCTACGCAGCGCGGCGCGCGCGGCGAGCACCGCCTGGCCCTCTTCGAGCAGCTGGCTCGCGGGCGTTGCTCGTGGCCGAGGTTCGTTGATGGGCGGCGCCGCCGAGTGCTCGCTCGTCGGCGGCGGGATCGCAACGGCTGCGGACACGGCCGGCGTCGCGGCTGCTTCGTGCGGCGCCGAAGTCACGACGCTGAGCGGGCGCTCGGCGACGTTCGGCTCTGGATGCGCTAGGAGCTTGGTCGCGCCCCAAGTGAGCCCGCCCATCGCGCCCAAAAAGATGGCTCCCTTCGTCAGGTAAGTCGCGAAGGCACCGCGCGCGGCTTGTGTCGTGGCAGCGGAAGCCGTGCTCGCCGTGAGCGCTGCCGGCACCGACAGCGCGATGCCGGCCCAGAGCGCGCGTCGCTCGCTCTCCGGCAGTTTTACGGCCTGGCCCGCCGCCAGCAGCTCATGCTCGAGCTCGCCGGCGGTGGCGTCTTCCGACCAGCGCTTGGGATCGTTCATGCTCTGCCTCCTCCTTGGGCGGCCCTGGCGCGCTCGTTACCGAAACGTTCGCGCGCGCGCGTGCGCTCGATCTCGGCGCGGAACGATTTGCGCGCGAGCTGCAGTCTCGAATAGACGGTGCCGAGCGGGATCGCCAGCGCCTCCGCGATCTCTTCGCCGGTCAGCTTCTCGATCTCGAACAGCACGAAGACGTTACGTTGCTCGCTGCTAAGCGTCGAAAGAATGCGCTCGAGCTCGAGCAGCTGCTGTTGGTGCTCGGCGGCGCGGCCCACATCGGCGCGCAGGTCGATCGCCTCGTCTACATCGACCGGCACCCAGTCACGGGCGCGGGCGCGCCCATCGCGTCGTTCACGCCGGCGAAAGTCACGCGCCACGCTGCGGCAGATCGCGAACAGCCAGGTGCTGAGCGAGCTGCGGCCCTCGAAGCGGTCCAGATGTGCATGCACGATCAGAAAGACGTCGTGTGCCGCGTCGCGCGCTTCCGCGTCGGTCACGCCCAGGCGCCGCAGCGTCCGCCAGACGAAGTCGGCGTGGCGCTCGTAGATTTGCTCGAGGTTCATGCCGGCTGGACCACCTTGATTAGAGGCTGGCGCGTCACGGCTTCACCAACAAATCGTCTCGAGCGTGCGGCTCAAAAGAGCGTTAGACCGAGCGCTGCGCTCAAGATGCCCGCTACCGGCTTGGATTCCCAAGCGATTCCGGCGTTCTGCACCGAGAAGCTGTGGCGGCGGGTCGGCACCCACAAGGTCGCACCCATCCGCAAGAACAGCCGGCCAGCGAGCGGCGTCTCGGCCCCCAAACCCAGGCCGCCCGCCACCCAAACCAGGTTGCTCGGCTGGGCCTGCTCGAAGCCGCCGCCTTCGCCGCGCAAGCGACCGACTCCCAGCTCCACGCACGGGCCAAGTAAGAACGCTCGCCCCACCAAGTAACAGCCGCGTGCCGAGCCGAACAGGAGCGATGTCCGCACGTTGCCCGCGCGGTACTCGTGCGCGGCCGGCAGGGTCCCGGAACCGCTCAGCTCGAAACGCCAACGCCCCGCGTCGAGCCCCAGGCCGGCTTCGCCGAGCAACGTGCCGCTTCCGCCGAGCCCATAGCCACCACCGCCGCCCAACGAAACGCGGCCGCTCACCCCTTCGGGGTCGGCTCCGTTGCCTGCGCGATCCGCGCCGGCGTCGGGCGCTGGAGAGGAGCCGGGCACCGCCACGGGCTTTCTCTCGGTCGTCGCTGGTGCCGAGCTTTCGTGCTCGCTCTTCGCGCTGTCGAGCAAGAGCGCTATCGCCACGCTCACGGCTTGGCTGAGCGCGTCGCAGTGGGGATTCTGATCGCGCAGCTGTCGTTGCCCTTCTTTATCGCCCCGCGCCGCGATCTTCGCCACGAACGCGCCGTCCTCGGCCCGCTCGAAGCGCACGTCGAAATCGACACGGACACCTTGCCCCGCTTCGGCCCAGCTCTGACGCCTCAGAATCGTGCTGACGCTTAGTTTCAAGTCGCTTTCGTTCGCGCACGACTCGCTCCCGCCATCTCGCGTGACGCGCAAGCTCGCGCCCGCAGCTGGTGCCGGGAGATTCGCCGGCAGCAGCCAGAACAAAGCGGGAAGGAGCACGAAGCGTTTCTACTCCAGCCGGGGTTCGACGTCGCTCCCGAGCTGGTGTAGTGACATCGGCCCATGAAGACAGGGAAGCTATTCTTGGGAAGCATCGTGCTCGGTTCGTTCGTGGCGGCTTGCGCCGGCCAACCTGCGGAGCCAGCGGCCGCACCGGAAGCGCCCGCTGCACCGGCAGCTCCGTCGGCGGAGGCGCCCGCTGCTGCGTCGGCCGCGTCTGCCGCGCCCGAAGCCGCTGGCCCCGCGGCCACTGGCGCGCTCACTCCGGCAGCGCCGGCCAAGAGCATCGAGGTGCCGATCGAAGCCAAGAGCGGCTCCAAGCTCTCCGGCAAAGCCGTGCTCACCGAGACGGAAGGCGGCGTGCACGTGGTGCTCACGCTCGAAGGTTTGGAGCCCGGCGAGCACGGCGCGCACGTCCACGAAAAAGGTGACTGCAGCGCAGCGGACGGCGCGAGCGCCGGCGGACACTTCAATCCGGCCAGCAAGGATCACGGCCTCCCCGGCGCCGAAAAGCGTCACCTGGGCGATCTGGGCAACATCACCATTGCCAAAGACGGCAAGGGCTCGCTCGACATCACGGCGCCCGGCGCCAACCTCAAGGCTTCGGATCCGAATTCGTTCGTCGGTCGCGCCATCATCGTGCACGCCAAGAAAGACGACGGCGGGCAGCCCACCGGTAACGCCGGTGGCCGCGTCGGTTGCGGCGTGATCAAGGGCTGAGCCGCCCGCCAAGCGCGGTGTGCGCTACAGCGCGCCGAGCTTGGTTTCGATGTCTGCGAGCAGCGCCCGAGTCTCTCTCGTGCGCTGCTCCGCTGCTTCGAGCTCGGCGCGTAGCCGCGACGCCTCTCGCTCCCGAGAGCTCAAAAGCTCGCGAGCCTCGCGCAGCGCCGCCGAAAGGCGCTCGCGCTCCGCCAGGCGCCGCTGCCGCTCCTCTTCTTCTGCGCGCTTGCGCTCGACTTCTGCGCGTTTCAGCTCGGCATCATTACGCGCCGGGGCAGCCGCAGCAGGCGCCGTGCCCTCGCCCGTGAACGTCTCGAAGCCCGGAGGATCCCGATCGCTGCTCAGCGCGCCCTCCGGCTCCGGCGCAAAGCCGCCGCTCGCCGCGATGGCCGAGAGCGTCGTCGCGACACGTCGCAATGTCGTCTCGGTGGCGGCGTTGCCGCCTGCGCGAAGCAGCTCGCCGGCGGCCTCACGCAGCTCGCTCAAGAGCTGCCGATGCTCCTTGCCGGCGTCGCGGTCGCCCAATTTCACGCGCGCGGCGACCTCGAGCAGCTGGTCGAAGCCGGCTCGCTTCTGCCACCACAGCTGATTCACGGCCCAGGCCGAAACCGGAGGTCGCGCCAGCTTGCCCAAACGCGTGGCGCCTTCTTTGTCGCCCTGCGCCTTGAGCTCACCCGCCAGCCGCTTGCGCTCGCTCACGAAATCGTTGAACGGCACTCGGTACAGTTGAGCTACGGCTTCGTCGTACGTCATGCGTGGCGGCTACGGGCAGTACAGTCTCTGCTCCGTAGGGTGCCACACTTCGCCCTTGGGGCGCACGAACACCGCCTTGCCGCCTTTTTCCACCAGCTCGTTCTTCAAATAGATGTGGTCGCGCGGCTCCGGATCGCCCTCGCCCCAGGGCTTACCGACGATGTCGAGATCGCCGTCACAGTCCACGTCACCGACGCGCGCGTCGTGGCCGCGCGCCGTGTTCGACACCGCATGCTCCATGAACGTGCCCTTGCCGTCGGTGTTCTCCCAAATCCACGCGCTGCCGCTGCTCTCGCCGCTGTACAGGTCGAGGTCGCCGTCGTTGTCGAAGTCGAGCGCAAAGATGGAGTGCAGCTTGTTCTTGCCCATGGCAACGGCGTGCATGGTCATCGTGCTGCCCTTGCCGTCCACGTTCTCGAACCAGGCGACGCGCGCGCCAAAATGCGTGCACATCGCGAAATCCAGGTCGCCGTCACCGTCGATGTCGCCCATCGTGGTGAGCGGCGAATCATCGAACTGATTCGGAAAGCTGACGGTTTCCCACTGCGTGCCCTTACCGTCCTGGTTGCGGTACCAGTACTGCTTGCCGACGAGCACGTCGTTGTCTCCGTCACCGTCGACATCGCCAACGAAGCCGCCTTGAGTTTGCCGGTGCTCGAAGGTCGCGCCCATCGGCCAAGGCATGGTCGGATCCGCCCCCGGCTTGCGCCACTGCGCGTCGATTTGATCCCAAACCCAAACCACGTCTTGCTTGCCGTCGCCGTCGATATCGCCAATCGCGACGTCTTCAGCGCCCGCCACGCCGATCTGGTGGCGCGCCCAGCTCATGCTCGTGCGCGGTGTCTTGGGGTTTTGGTACCAAGAGTCGCCCGCAATCAGATCGACGAAACCGTCGCCGTCCACGTCCACCGCGTTGCCGCCCCCGGGCGAGTTGTGCCCGGAGCCGACCGTGTGCTGCGACCAATGATCGGGCGAGCAATACTCCCACCATTGCATGGGGCCGCCGCGCTGCCCGGAGGCAAAGTCCAAGTCCCCATCGTGATCGAAGTCGGCCATGCCGGTGATACCCACCGCCGCCGGGTTGTCGCTGAAGCGGCCAATCCAGTGAGTGCTGAACGGAAACTTCTGGTCGATGGGATCCGTCTTTAGCGCCTCTTTGCCCGCGGGCGGCGCCGTACGCAGCGTCGCGTCGCTGCACGTCGGCGCCGGACGCATGCTGCCGCTACCGCCGCCGCCACCGCTGCCGCCGTCGAGACTGCCGCCCGTCGGACCCGGGTCGCTTCCGCCGCTGACGAGACCGCCACCACTGCCGGCCACGCTCGCGCTACCGCCCGGCGTCGAAGAGCCGCCGCTGCCTCCGCTCGCGCTACCGCCGGTGACCTGGTTGCTTCCGGCAGCGCCTCCGCCGTTTTGCGGAGCCCCGGCATTCGTGCCGCACGCGGCCGCCACGGAAGCACCGAAAAAACAAGCAACACGCAAGGCTCGCAAAGACTGCACGATAGTGTTCGTGTCCGCGCCGACTCCACCCCGCTTCTTGGGCTGCCAAACCGCAGCCAAAATCGCAGAAGCTCCGTGTCGTCTCCAGGTTCCGCTGGTCGCCCATCGTAGCGGCGGTGCCCAGGGCGCGGTCGACGTGACCTGGGGTGCGGCGGGCTTCAGCTAGGCATCAAGATTTTTCGGGGCTGAGCTTTTCGGGGCTGAGCTCGAGGCGGCGCATCATGGCGCGGACGGTACCGGCGGGGTCGCGTGAGGTGCCGCGCCCGACCTCGCCCAGCAGCTTGGCGGCCCGCGCTGCGTTGCCGCCGCTCACGCGTAGCGCGAACGTCAGCGCCGCGCGCTCCAAGCGATCCAGCTCCTGGCGTAGATTCATTTGCCGCGCTTCGATGCGAGCGTGCAAGCGTGCTTCGTCGACCAAAGGTTGCTCGGGGCTGGCCGCGTGAGGTCGCCGCAGGATGCGTCGTGGTAAATCACTCAGTAGGAGCTCGTCGCCGCTGAGCTTGCGCACCAAGCTCTCGTACACGGTGTTACGCAGCTCACGAACGTTACCCGGCCACGGATACGCCGCGAACGCTGAAAGCACGCGCGGACAGACGCGCGTGACCCGCGTCTGCTCCGGCGCGGGCGGCTCCTCCGCGTAGAAGCGCTCGATGAAATGTGCCGTGAGCGCCGCCAGGTCCTCGCCCCGCTCGCGCAGCGGCGGCAGCTCGATGTCCAAGATCGCCAGCCGCTCGTACAAGTCTTGCCAGAATTCACCGCGCGCGATCAACGCTTCTAGGTCGCGGTTCGTCGCAGCAATAATACGAAAGTCGACGCGCCGCCCTTCATTTTGACCGAGCCGCGACACGACGCGATCCTCGAGCACGCGCAGCAGCTTGGTTTGCAGCGTCGGCGGCGTATCGTCGATTTCATCGAGGAAAACGCTGCCGCCCTCCGCCGCCATCAACTGGCCATCGTGATCGCGCACCGCGCCCGAAAAGGCTCCCCGCACGTAGCCGAAGAGCTCCGCCTCCATCAGCTCGTCGGGGATCGCCGCGCAGAAGATGGGCACGAACTTCTTCGTGCGTCGCCGTGACCAATCATGCACCAGCCGCGCCGCCAGCTCCTTGCCGGTGCCGGTCTCGCCCGTCAGCAGCACCGGCATCGAAGTCTTGGCCGCATGGTAAAGGTCGCGCAGCACCCGGCGGGAAGTCGCGCTGTGGGTGACGAACCCCTTCGTCTCGGGCAACACCGGCTCGGTCACGCTCGCTTCGTCGAGACGGGCCAAGAGCTTCGTCGCGAGCTCGGGGTCGTCCGCCGCCAGCACGTCGACGGCGCCGCTCAGCACCGCGCTCGCCGCGCCCTCGTCGCTCGCAGCGCTGCGCGACAACCACAGCCAGCGACCGGCGCCCGGCGCCGCCGGGGGAATCTTGCCGCTCGTGCTCACGACCGTGAGCGTCGCGTCGCTGGCGGGGGTGCTCCTCAGCGCGACCCCCGCACGCTCGAGCGCCTTCACGCAGCTCGTGTCCGCTGCCTGCCCACGCCAATCGAGATGCCTCATAGCCCGTATTGAATTATGTCATCAGTAATTGAATGACGAGAGGTTGCGCTTAAAAATCAATAAATACATATAGTTGTGAGCTGGTATGAGCGCTGCTGGTAGGCGTCCTCCGGAAGGAGCCTCCATGGCTGTTAGCTCACTCGTGATGCTGTTGAATGGTTGGGTAATTGGGTTTGCGGGGACGCTGGTGCTGATCGCGTTCGTGATTTGGCTCGGTGCGCGTGTCATCACCGAAGGCGAGTCAGGGCTCGTCATCAAGCGCTTCGGTCCGGAGCTTCCGGCCGGTCGCATCGTCGCGACGCGCGGTGAAGCGGGTTACCAGGCGGACATGCTGCCGCCGGGCTTTCACTTTCCGATCTGGCGCTTCCGCTACAAGGTCGAGAAGGTTCCGGTGATCGTCGTACCGCCCGGCGAGATTGCGCTCGTGGTCGCGGCCGACGGTGCGCCGATCCCCAAAGAGCGTGTGCTGGCGCGTGCGGTGCCGTGCTTCGACTTTCAAGACGCTCGTGCGTTCTTGGAAGGCGGCGGTGAGCGCGGTCGTCAAATTGCGTTTTTGACGGCCGGTAGCTACCGCATCAACCCCGCCTTGTTCGAGGTGGTGACGGCCCAAACGGCGAGCAAGGCCAGCATTCATCCGTCGCGCCTGCACGTGCGGCAGATTCCGACCGAATGCGTCGGTATCGTCACCATGCTGGACGGCGCTAGCATTCCGCCCGGAGATTTGGCTGGGCCCGCGCTATCGGGTCACGACAGCTTCCAGAACGGCCAGGCCTTCATCGACGCGGGTGGTTGTCGTGGCTTGCAAGAGCAGGTGCTGCTGGCCGGCTCGTGGAACCTCAATCCGTGGCTGGTCTTCGTGGAAGAAGTCGCGCTCACCGAGATCCCGATCGGCTACGTAGGCGTGGTCGTGAGCTACGTCGGTCACGACCACGTCGACGTGTCGGGCGCTGAGTTCACCCACGGCGATCTGGTCGAGCGCGGACACAAAGGCGTGTGGGTCGAGCCGCTCTTGCCCGGTAAGCACCCGCTCAACCCACGCGTGATGAAGGTGGAGCTCGTGCCGACCACGAACATCGTGCTCAACTGGGCGGCGCGTACCGAGGCTCACCACTACGACGAGCGCCTGGCGCCGATTCACGTGCGCTCACGCGACGGCTTCTCGTTCAGCCTGGAGGTGTCACAGATCATTCACATTGGCATGAAGCATGCGCCCCGCGTCATCTCGCGCGTGGGCTCGATGCAGAACCTGGTCGATCACGTGCTGCAGCCGACCGTCGGTAACTACTTCCGCAACTCGGCGCAGAAAGTGACCGTGCTGGAGTTCTTGACGGCGCGCTCGGATCGCCAGCGCGAGGCATTCGCGCACATCCGCGGCGCGATCGCCGCTTACGACGTTGAATGCATCGATACGCTGATCGGCGACATCGAGCCGCCCGCAGAGCTGATGAAGACGCAAACCGACCGCAAAATCGCCGAGGAGCTGCAGGTGACCTACGACGTGCAACGCCTGGCACAAGTGCAACGCCAAACGCTCGAACGCGAGACGGCGATCGCGGCCATGCAGGCCGAGGTCGTGAGGAGTGAGCAGATGGTGCAAATCGCCGAAAAGAACGCGCTGGCTCAGGCCGAATCCGCCAAAGGTGAGGCTGCGGCCGTGCGCCTGCGGGCCGAGGCTCAAGCCGTCGCGACGCGTGCCACGGCCGAAGCGGAGGCGGCGGCCACGCGCTTCCGGGGTGAAGCCGAAGGCGACGCGACGCGCGCCATCGGTAACGCGCGCGCTGATGCCTATAAGGCAGGTGTGCTCGCGCTCGGTGCGGACGCGTTTGCGGCCATGCAGTTGGCAAGCGTGCTGGGTGAGAACCACGTCAAGCTCGTGCCCGACATTGCCGTGACGGGCGGCGGTGCCGACGCGGGCACCAGCACCTCACGTCTCGCGGACGTGCTGGTTGGCAAGATGCTCGCGGCCGGTCTGGCCAAAAACGCCTGACGTGAATGGTCGGGGGCGGACCGGTTCCGCCCCCGACGCCCGGCGCTCACTCGACTCACGCTAACGCGACGACGAAACGAACACTTTGGCGGCGTCACCCAGCCCGGCGACGCGCTGGACGGGCAAGCTCGACGCATCACCGGCCGCGGCGGGAGATATCCCAAGGGGCGTCTCGGAGCGGGACGCGCGAAACAGATTCAGAGTGCGCATGTCTGGAAATGATTGAGATTTTCTTCGTGCTCGCCTGGCACGCAGCTTGAAACACCCCCGATCGTAAGTCAGGAGAAAGCTCAGTGCCCATGATGTCGCGTAGGCAGCTCGAGGAGATCGCAGAGACCGTGAAGGGTGTCCCGGTGCTGGGGTGCCTGCCTGGCAGCACCGCTGCGGAGATGGGCGTTCGCTACGGTGACATCGTGCTGAGCGTCAACGGCGTGCCCACGCCGAGCATCGATGAGTACTTGCAGGCGCGCAAGCTGCGAACGGATGGTTTCGAGCTGCGCTTGTTCCGCGACGGTCGCGAGTTCGAAGTGTTCGTAGCGTTCCGACCGCCGAGCGACACGCTGGCGGCACTGGCGATGCAGATCGCAGACGGTCGCTACGTCGTGCCCGACTCGAGCATCCCGCCCGCGCCCAAAGCGCTGCCGAGCTAGGTACTCGCCACGATCTCGGACAGCCAGTGCGCGGGGCTCTGCTGCCCGGTGAGCGACGCCAGCGTGGTCACGCGCGTCACGATCTCGGCGTAGTCGATGCGCGAGCGGCGCAGCTCGCGTAGCTGTGGTGAGAGCTCTCGCGCCAGTAGCTCCTGGCCGTCTGGCTCGCTGTGCAGGTGGCTGTCCGGTGCCGGCATCAGACCGACGAAGAGCGGTCGCGAAGAGCCGTTGCCGCCTACTGTCCACAAATTGCAGGGCAAGGTGACGGTCGTGCTCGAGAAGTATTCGCGCGCTGCCGTGAGCTGAGCGGCGACCGCGATCAGCTCGCGAGCGACCTGATCGGCGTCCGACAGGGGCAGCGCCGCGGCCAGCCGTTCGCGTAACGTGGCTTCCGAGCGCACGATTTGCCATAGGCGGAGTCGCCCACGTCCGGCGTCTGCCAGGATCACCGCGCGGCCACCGGACAAGTGCGCGGTGTTGGCCACGTGCAGCCGCGCCCACTCGATCAATTGGTTGCGTGCGCTCTGCAGGTCAGGAAAAAGTGCTTGGCCCAACGAGTGGAAGCGAAAGCCGGACCCTGAACCGCACCAGTCCGTGCGCCCCACGCGAGCCGGGCGAATGTCGAGCGATGCGACCTCGTGCAAGAGCGCTCGTCCGTCCACCGGAGGCCAGATCATGCCGCCCGGCATCGCCGGATCCGGGACGAAGAGCGCCTCGTCCAAATCGAATTCGGCGGTGAGCGGCGCTGGCTTTGCCACGACTTGGACCTCGCTGGTCGCGGGGGAGCTATCGAGCTCGTTTTCGAGCGCTTCGGCCGCTGCTTCCGCGTACGAGCCGCCGACCGGCTCTGCGGCACCGTTCTCGACGGAGCGCAGTCGCTCGAGCAATTCCTCGGGCGTGTCGTCGTCGGGGCGACCATGACCGAGCTTGCCGACGCTGGCCAGCGCGCGCACGCGGTCGAGAGCCATGCGTACGCCCAGCACGAAGGCTTCACGAATGCCGTCGCCACTAGTAGCGCTGGATTGCACCAACGCTACCGGCGGTAGTCCTGCCAGCCCGGCGCGGATTTCGGGCAACGGTACGGCGTCTGCGGCGTCGCGCTTGTTGGCCTGTAGCACCAAGCCCACGGGTGGGTCCTTACTGCGGCAGCGCAGCACGGTGGCCTTGACCCACTCGAGCGAGAACTCCCACTCGTGCTCGCGGGTATCGAGCACGAGCACCATGGCATCGGCGGTCTCCAACAGACACCGCCGGCGCTCGGCCAGATCCAGCTGGCCCGGCACGCTGATGATCTGGCAGCGAATCTGCCGACCGTCGAACAAGCCGCCGACGTAGTCGACCCAATCGAAGTAGAGCGTGCGCCCCGCCGTTTCGGCTGGTGTCGTCATCTGGCTCGACACGCCGCGGGCGAGCGCCCGAAGGCTGGTCGTCTTGCCGGAAAAGGCGGGCCCGTCGTACACGATGCGCACGACGAGCACGCCTTTCTTGTCGTCGATCACTGCCATGCCAATGGTCCTGGCTAGGCCGGCGGCGTGCGCTCGATCAGGTGAGGCCGCCGGCGTGTTTGTTCACCGCCGAGCGCACCAGCGCAATGTTGCTCTGCTTCTTGTCCACCGCCAAATACAAGAACGTGTTCGTCCCCACCAGCTTGATCAGGTGGATCTGGTCGGTGAGCGTGATCAGCATGTCTTCGATTGCGCCGGACAGGCCCAGCGTGCGCATGATCTTCAGCTTCTGCTTCACCAGCTCGCTGTTGTAGGCGCTGGCGGCCGTCAGGTCGAAGTCGGAGCGCGCGGACTTGATGGCCAGGGTCATGCCGGAGTCCAAATCGACCAGCGAAGCGGCGATGAAGCCGTTGGCGTCGACCGAGATTTTTTCGAGAACTTCGTTGAGTTGCTTTTCTGTGGCCATTTTGTGGTCTTTCCTCCGGTTCCTAGATGGACATGTCTTTTTCGATGTTCGCGAGTTGGTGTCGCGACATGGCTAAGTTGCCCCGCTGCTTGTCGAGCACGAGGTAGATGAAGAGCGCGTCATTGCTGGTGAGCGGGCGGATCAAGTGATACTGCCCGTGCAAGGTGATGAGGATGTCCTCGATACTGTCCTTGAGGTTCAGCGCCTTCATCGTCTTGCGCTTGGCGCGTACGACCTCGGTATTGCCCGCTGCGGCCACCTCGAGATTCACCGGCCCGCCACCGCCGTCCGAGCCCAGCATCATGCCGCTGTTGCTGTCCACCACACAGGTGCCGATGGCACCGTCGAGCTGCATGATCTTCGCGAGCGATTCTTTGATGTTCGACACGATGGTCCTCCTTTGAGCAGTCCCCGGAGTCAGCCCGCGCTCGCGTGAGCGTCGGTGCTCCCTGGCATGACTGGGGACAACGCTTTGCAACGCGCGCGCCAAACGAATGTGGCCGGTGATCAGCGTGGTGCTGGACGTTGGCGGCCGATTTGGCCACTTGCCGGCGGGTCTTGGACGTGGTCGGCGTCGAATCGGCCATGGCCGATTTGGCCACCACGCCTCTGCCCCTCGACATTCTCGCGCGTCGCGCTTCGGGCCGGGCGTGGTGCAGCTCTTGCTAAGAAAATCCCGGCAATGGGTGAACCGAGCAGGGCCGATGGCGACGCACCGGTTGCGTCCCTGGACATCGCTGCAGTAGAGGCGCCAATCGCCGTGTGTACTGCGGCGGGCGTGCTCAAAGCGGCGACGGCGCCCGCGCTCGCGCTGCTGCGGCGCGCCTCCGTGCTCGAGCAATTGCCGGTCGCGATACCAGGAGAGCTTTGGCGCATCTTGGAGCGCACCGCCAGCGGCGAGGCCGTCGAGTGGCGCCCGCCCGGCTTGGCCAACGAGGTGCTCGGCTGCACCCGCTACCCAGCGGCGCCCGGGTCCTACGTCGTGCTGATGCGCGAGGTGTCGTCCAAGCGCCTGGCGCTGTCCGAGCGCCTCAACCGGCAGCAAAAAGACTTTACCGAGCGCTTGATCGCCAGCATTGCGCGCGATCTGCGCAGCTCGGTCGCGAGCGTGGTTTACAGCGCCGATTTCCTCAACGTCAGCGGCCCCAGCATCGCCTCCGGCGTCTTGCAAGAGACGGTGCGCGACATCTCGAAGGCCAGCGCCAACCTGCAACAAACGCTGGACGCGCTCCTGGACTACGCGCGCCTCGGCCCCACCGTGTCGCTACCGGTACCGCTGCGTGACGTGCTGAACCGCGCCGTCGGCTCGCTGCGCGCGCATTACCGCGATGGTGCACACCGCTTGAGGATGGACGTGGCGCCGCGCGCCGAGCGCGTGCGCGGCAATCCACTCGTGATCGAGCAGATCTTCGTGAACCTGCTCTTGAACGCGGTCGAGGCCTCGTCGGCGCCGCGCTGCGTGATCGTGACGGCCTTCCCGGCGCTCAGGCCGCTCGACCGCACCTTCGATACGCCTTTTTACATCTGTATCCGTGTGTGGGACGACGGCCCCGGCATTCCGCACGACCATCGGCGCTTCGTCTTCGATCCGTTCTTCACTACCAAGCAAGGCAGCCCGGGCCTCGGCCTAGCCATCGCGCGCCAGGCCGCCGAGAGCCTGGACGGCATGCTCGAGCTCACGGACGACGAAACGGGTACCTGCTTTTCGCTGTACCTGCCAGGTTGGGAGCAGGATACATGAGCGCGCCGCTGCTGCGTTGTGCGGTCGCTTCGATGCGTCACGGGCTGCTGCTCCCCGAGCACGCAGAGAGCGATGCGGCACCCGAGCTCGAGGAGCTCGCGGCGACACTACCCGAGGTGTTCGGCACCGCCGATCCCGGGTGCCTCGAGCGGGTCGCGGCGCGCCTGGGCGCCGAGCAGGGCGGCGGCAACTTCTCGCAAGTGCTCTTCTTGTCGGACAGCCGCGTGCACGTGATTCAGGCGCTCGAACGGCGCGCAGGGGAGGCGCTCGTCGCCGTGAGCCCGAGCGGCCGTAGCGTGGGGCTGGTGCTGTCGCAGGTTCAGGCGCGGGCTGCAGAGCTCGAGGAAGAGCGATGACGGCCGCCGGCGTTCCTTCGAGTCGTTATTTGTCCAGCATTCCGGCGAGCCCGGCCATCAGCTCGGCGGTGCAGCGCGTGCTCGGCTACATCGACGACCTGCCGGCGGGCGCGACGGGCGCGCTGAATTTTGGACTGCACGGCATGATCTTGCTGCAATCCCGCAAGATCTGCTGGGCCGTGGCGCGCACCATGCGGCTCCGCCTGTCTGACCTCTTGCGCAATCAGAGCACGCCGCCGGTCTCGCGCGAGGCGGTCGAGGAAGTGTACCGGCGCTGCAAGTCGAGTGGCACGCCGATCGGCGAAGCGCTGGTTGCCTCCGGGCTCGCCACGGAAGCAGGGCTACGGGCGGCGCTCTTCAAGCACAACGGCGACGCGATCGTGGCGCTGGCGCGCGCCGGCGCCGCGCCCGACGACTGGGTCACGCACACCAAGCCCGGCTACGATCCGAAGTATTCGTTTTCGGCCTGTGAGGTACTGGCCATGGTCGGCGCGCTGGACGACCCGGCGCGCGCCGCAGCAGCGCAGGTCGAGCTCGCCAGCATGCTGGTCGCCGACAGCGTCGGCGCCGCTTTCACGCGCGGCACGGATGCTTCGGGCGCGCTGGTAATCGCGGTAGACCGCGGCTGCGACTTCGCGGTGGCGGATCTGGTGGGTACCTGCAATTGGGTGGCGGGCTTGTTCGACGTCGCGCAAACCTTCGATCAGGAGGTGTTCGCGGCGCGCGTGCACTTCGGGACTCAGGCCGGGCTCGTCACCTGGCGCTCCACAGACGTGGGCTATGTCGGCATGTGCGGCTCGCGCGCTGCGGCCGCGCGCCTGGTCAGCCGCCTTTCCGAGCGCGGCGTGCGCGCTAGCGGTGTCATGCCGCGTGGCTCCCACGAACGAGAGAGCCCGGCATGACCCGGGTCTTGATCGTGGAGGATGATCTGGAGCAGGCGCGGGCGCTGCGGCGCACGTTCGCGACCTTGCGGCCCGACCTCACGATCGCGACGGCCGAGAACGGCGCGGCCGCTACCAAGCTGCTCAGCGAGCAAACGGTGGACTTGGTGCTGACCGACCTGCGCATGCCGGAGATGGACGGCTTCGAGCTGCTCAGCTGGCTCTACGACCATCGCCCCAATATCCCGGTGTTTACGATGTCGGCTTACGACGCCAATGGCGCCACAGCTCGCATGAGCAGCTTGGGGCACGTCGATCACTTCAACAAGCCGCTGGACGAGCGGGCGTTGGTGTCGCGCATCGGCGAGACGCTCAGTCAATCGGTGCACGGCGTGGTACACAACGTGAGCTTGGCGTCGCTGCTGCAATTGCTCGAAATGGAGCGCAAGAGCTGCCGGCTCAGCGTGAGCTGTGACGACAAGTGCGGCGTGTTGTGCATCGACAAGGGCGCGCTCGTTGCCGCGCAAATGGCGGAAATGGAGGGGGAGGCCGCCGCCATCGCCATCATCGCCTGGCCCAATCCGAGCATCGCCATCTCTCGGCTGGGCAGCGCTGTTCCTCGCACCATCCAGTCGTCGCTCGGCTTCGTCGTGATGGAAGCCATGCGCGTTCAAGACGAGAAGGCGCGCGCCGCCGGCTACAGCGAAAAGCCTGGCTCGGTATGGCCCATTGCGCGCCGCACCTGGCGCCCGACCACCGCGCCGCACGACAGCAGCAACGGTACGAGCTTGACGTCGCCTCGGTCGCTCGGCCATGACCTGCTACTCCAGAGTGGAACCCGCGCGCTGGCGCTGGTCGATACCGCGACGGGCAACGTGCTGAGCGGCACGGCGCGCGACGACTGCCCGGTGGGCGAGCTCGCGCGCATGGCGGCCCAGCTGCTCTTGCAAGAAGCCGCGACGCTCGAGCTGTGCAGTCAAGACGAGGGCGTCGAGGAGCTGGTGCTCTCGACCAGCTCGCGCTGTGACGTGATTCGTCCGTTGGGCAAAGGCGAGTTCGCGATGCTGGTCTTCGCTCCTGAAGAGACGAACCTGGTGATCGCGCGCGCAGAGCTGGAGCAATTCATTCTGGCGCACGGCAACGCGCGGGCGAACGGGCGCTAGCGCACGCCGTACCGTCGCAGCCGTGCTCGCAACGTGGAGCGCGGAATCCCCAAATCTTGCGCGGCCTTGGACAAGTTGTGCTGGGACTCCTCGAAGGCTCGCAAGATCATGTCGCGTTGTAGGTCGGGCAAGGAGGGAGGGCGGGTACCCCTGACGGCGGAGGGGGCGCCCGGCTGGCTCGTGCCGGTCGTGGATTGTGGCAAAGCTTCGCGCACGGCCGGCATGACACCGGAAACTTGCGTCGGGTGCTCTTCTTCGTTCACACGAATAGGACTTGCAGCGAGGCCACCCCAGGAATCGTAGCCTTCGTCTTCGCGACGGGATTGCAGGGCGGCGTCGACGTGGCTGCGCGCCACCAGGCCGCTGCGCGTGACGATGGCAGCGTTCTCGACCACGGCGCGCAGCTCGCGGATGTTACCGGGCCAGTGGTGGGCGACCAGCGCGCTCATCGCCTCTGCGCTGAACGACAGGCCATGAACGTCGTGGCGGCGCCCGAAGTCGGCCAAGAAATGGCGCGCGAGCTCGGGCACGTCGTCGATGCGATCGGCGAGCGGCGCCGCGCGGATGGCGTAGCCGGCCAGGCGAAAGAACAGGTCGGGGCGCATCGTGCCGCCGAGCGAAGACGTGAGGGGCCGGTTGGTGGCGCTGACCACGCGCGCCGCGAACACGCGAGTGCGCGTCCCACCCACGCGACGAAACTGCCGTACCTCCAGCACCCGCAGCAGCTTGGCTTGAAGGGCGAGCGGCATCTCCCCAATTTCGTCGAGGAACAGCGTACCGCTGCCGGCTTCTTCGAACAGACCGACGCGCGGCGCTCGGGCGTTGGTGAACGCGCCCGCCTCGTGCCCGAACAGCTCGCTCTCGAAGAGCTGCTCCGGTACCGCTGCGCAGTTTACGCTGACGAACGGCTCGTTCGGGCAAGTAAGGGCATGGATGGCCTGCGCGACGAGCTCCTTACCGGTGCCGGTGGGACCTTGGACCAGCACCGGCACGTCGCGGTACTCGGCCACCCGCATCACGTGCTGGCGCAGCTCGTTGGCCCGAGGGCTGCTGCCGACCAATCGCTGCAAGGCGTCGAAATTGGCGGCGCCGGCAGCGGCCGGCAAGGGCGAGCGGTGCAAAGCGCGACGCTCGGCCGCCAGCTCCCGGATGCGCGCCGCCAGCACGTCCTCCGGGACTGGTTTCTGCATTACGTCTTGCACACCGGCGCGCGTGGCCATTACGGCCGTTTGCACGTCGATGTGGGCGGAATGGATGATCGTGGCAGGTAGGCGCCGGTGGGGGGCCAGCGCGTACACCTCCATGCCGTCCATCGTGCCCATGCGCAGGTCGAGCAGCATGACGTCGTAGTCCTGGCTTTCCAGGCGATTCAGCGCGCTGCGTCCGTCGAGCGCCGAATCGACCTCGAAGCCCTGCATCGACAGCACGCGCTGGAGGGAGCGCACGAGCACGCTGTCATCGTCCACGATGAGCACGCGAATCTGCGCCTCTGCGGATTCTTGGTCCACTCTGGTCCGTCCCTCGCCCAACGGCGTGAACCGTCAGACTCTTTAGCTGCTCAGTTTCGCCGAACTGGGCGGCTCGTCACAAGCCCTAACCTCACGTGACCGCGACGTCGGTGATTGTCCGTACACGCTTAGGCTATGTACGCCTACACATGAACGTCCGAGGCAGAACTGAGCTTGCTCACTATGACTTTCTTTAGTCCCGATTTGAGGCGTGAACGCACCACTCTCATCGTTTGTTGCGGCGGCTCGAGCGCTGGAGCGGGCCGCGCAAGTGCGTGATACGTGAGCCGTGCGGACCTCGTTGGTCAACACGATCGGTGGCGGCTGCGTCAGCGCGGCGATTCAGCGGCAAAGATGAACGGCACCGTCGCCGTCGTGGCTTTTTTCGCCGCCGGAAAGCGCCAGCTCTGGATGTGAGCGGCCACGCACGACGCCAGGTGCAGATAACCGGGTGGATCGCCGCTAGTCGTGACCGCGTCGACCTGCCCGGACGGCTGGATCGTGATCTTCGTGCTCACTTTGGCCGAGCTCGAGGCGCGATCCGAGCGCGCCTCGAACGCGGGCTGAAAGCAGGCGCGCTCGAGCTCGTCTTGATGGCCCGCGAGCTGTGAGGTGATCGCTGCGTCGTCGAGTCGCTCGGGCAAGCGGGTCCAGCTGCCGGTCGTCGATACCGAGTCGGCAGAGCGGAGTGAGCCCGTGGGCGCGTCGACAGTGGTGTCCGTGACGCCGCGAGCCTTCATGGCAAAGCTTCTCAGCTTCTCGGAGTGACGCAGCGGGCGAAGCAGCTCGGCCTTCATCGCGTCGAAGTTGGCCGCCCAGCAGCTATCCCACGTCAAGTCGGGCAGCTCACGGCAGCGAGCGAGGCTGCGCTGGTAGCTGGCTTCGTCGATCAAGCGTCCGTGCGCGTCTTGCAGGCGCAGCGCGATGGTGTCCGTGCCGTGCCATTCGACGTCGGCCAGCATGTCGCGCTCGGCGTCGACGGTGACGAGCTGGAAACCGGCGCTCAACAGCGCGTCCGAAATGGCTTCGCGCAGCTTGGGCTCGAGGGGGCGGATGCTCACCGCTCCTTTGGGGCCGCTGCTGCAGCCCTGGTCCGAAACGCACACGCTCTTGGCCATGCTCGAAAGCGAGACGCGCAGGCCCGAACCCTCCCAGCGCAAGGCAGCTGGCGCTGGAGCGCGCGCGGGCTGCGCGACCTCTGCCGAGCAGCCGCCGAGCAACAACGAGCAGCCGAGTCCACCCAACCACGTCTTCAGCAGGCTTGTACCCACGGCGCTTCCCTGACCAATGGCTCAGTGTACGAGGAAGCTCGCCAAAGTCCACCCGCGAGGGTGGCTGTCAGTCGCAGGGCCGGAGGCGTATGACGACTCGGGGCTGTCCTACGGAGCAAAGCCTTGGCCGACGGTTCCAGCAATCAGCGGCGCCGTCCGACGTAGCCAAATAGTCGGTCGCTAAGGCAGCGCGCTCGGTGGCTTCGAAGCGCTCTACCTCGTCAAGCGAGCCAAGCACCAAGGGGGGACAAGGGCATGCGGATGCGTCGGCTCGACATCGAGCGGGCTCGCGCCGCGTGGTACGACGTCGCGCGCTACGACGCGCAAGAAGCGATGCTGGCGCACGAGTTTGCCGCGAGCTTCGAGCAATACGCGACATTCGTCTCGCCCGAAGTGAGGCCTGCACGCCTCACGGGCCGGGACCGGCTGCGGCTGGTACGCAATTCGCAGGACGGGGGCCATGCGGATTGCACAAGTTGCTCCCTTGCACGAATCCGTGCCGCCTCAGCTCTACGGTGGAACCGAGCGAGTGGTGCACGTTTTGACCGAGCAGCTGGTGGCGATGGGTCACGATGTGACGCTCGTGGCCAGCGGTGACTCGGTCACGAGCGCCAAGCTTCTCGCAACCTGCCCCCGTTCGTTGCGCTTGGATCCCAATTGTCGCGACAGCCTCGCGTGGCATCAGCTGCAATTGGCGGCCGTGGCACGACGGCGTGCTGAGTTCGACATCATTCATTTTCACATCGACTACCTACACTTTTGCCTCTCACGTGCGCTGGGGCTACGGCAGCTTACGACGCTCCACGGCCGGCTCGACCTGCCGGAGCTCGGCCCGGTGTACGACGAGTTTTCGGAAATGCCCTTGGTCTCTATTTCGGACGACCAGCGCAAGCCGCTGCCGCAGGCCAACTGGCAGGCGACGGTGCAGCATGGCCTCGATATCAGCCGGGAGCTCTTTCGCGAGAGGCCCGAGGACTACCTCGCGTTCGTTGGCCGAATTTCCAGAGAAAAGCGGCCCGATCGCGCGGTCGAGATCGCGCGCGCGGCGGGGTTGAAGCTCAAGGTCGCCGCTAAAATCGATGCGGCCGATCGCGAGTACTACGAGCGCGAAATTGCGCCGCTGTTCTCCGAGCCCCACGTGGAGTTCGTGGGGGAGCTCGAGGAGGAGGCGAAGCTGCGTCTGATGGCCGGAGCCCGCGCGCTGCTGATGCCCATCGATTGGCCCGAGCCGTTCGGCTTGGTCGTCATCGAGTCGATGGCTTGTGGCACGCCCGTACTGGCGTTCCGTTGCGGTTCGATGCCCGAAATTATCGATGAAGGCGTCAGCGGTTTGCTGGTCAACGACATGACCGAAGCCGTCGAGGCCACGCAGCGGCTGATCCGCCTACCGCGCGAGCCGGTGCGCGCCACGTTCGAGCGCCGCTTCAGCGGACGGCGCATGGCCGAAGACTACGTTGCTCTTTATCAGAAGCTCGTCGAGAGCCGTCAGCGCGGTCGCGCTGCTTGAGTGAGCGCGCTGCTCCACCACGGAGGTCGAAGATGGACGCCACGGATTGGGAGGAAGATCGTTACCACGTCGCAGCGACGGCCTCGCTCGGGGCCGGTGGGACGCGCGTCCTCAAAGAGGGTGACACCTTCGCCTTGGTCAATCGCTTCGGCGACATTTACCAACCCGGGGGGAACGAACAGGGTCTCTACCATCGCGGTACGCGCTTCCTCGAGCGCCTCGAGCTGCGCATTGCGAACAGACGACCCTTGTACTTGTCGTCCGGCATGCTCGACGAGCACATCGTGCTCGCTGTCGACGTGAGCAACCCGGATCTTCCCGCCGGCCCAGCGTGCGAAGATGCGGGGGTGCCCTACGGCACCTTGCACCTTGCACGTCGCCTGATCGTGCGCGACGGCGCACTCATCGAGCGCATGGCGATTACCAACCACGGGCCCTCCACCGTGGAGGTGCCGCTGAGCCTGCACTTCGCTGCCGATTTCGTGGATCTATTCGAGGTGCGTGGCACCCGGCGGCCTGCGCATGGGCAGCGCTTGCCCGCCCTGGTCGACGCCGCTGGCAGCGTGCTGCAATATCGCGGCCTCGATCAGGTCACGCGCCGCACGCGTATCGAGCTCGACCCACCGCCGCTCGCGGTCGACGATTCGCACGCACGGTTTTTGCTGCGCCTCGCCAGCAAAGAGACGAAGCTCATTCACGTGCTGGTGGCTTGCGAGATAGGTGACGTCCAGGCACCCGAGCCGCTGAGCTTCGACGCGGCGCTCGGGCGGGCGCAAGCAGCAGCCAAGGAGCGCCTCGATCGGGAATGCCAGGTGCGCACGTCGAGCAGCGGCTTCAATGCCTGGCTGGAGCGCTCGCGGTCGGATCTGCACATGCTCAGCACCTCGACGCCGTACGGCTTGTACCCGTACGCCGGGGTGCCCTGGTTCAGCACGCCCTTCGGTCGCGACGGCATTTGGACGGCGTTGCAAGCGCTGTGGCTCTCACCCGACTACGCGGCGGGGGTGCTGCGCTTCTTGTCCGCCACGCAATCACACGAGCGGGACGACGCGAGCGACGCGGAGCCCGGGAAAATCGTGCACGAGCTACGCGACGGTGAGATGGCGAACCTGCGCGAAATTCCCTTCGGTCGCTACTACGGCAGCATCGATTCCACGCCCCTGTACCTCATGCTCGCGGCGCGGTACCACGAAGCTACCGGCGATGGCGCGCTGATTCGCGAAATCTGGCCGAACCTGCTCGGCGCGTTGGAGTGGTTGGAGCGCGAAGGCGACTTCGACGGCGACGGCTTCGTCGAGTACGGACGTCGTTCGCGCGATGGCCTCGTTCAGCAAGGTTGGAAAGACTCCAACGACTCCGTCTTTCACGCTGACGGCTCGCTGGCGGCTGGACCGATCGCCTTGTGTGAAGTGCAAGGCTATGCGTACGCCGCGCGCCGCGGCATGGCGCAGCTGGCGACCGCCATGCAAGCTCCGGAGCTGGCGACGCGTTTGGAGCAGGAAGCGAATGAACTGCGTGGGCGTTTCGATGCCGCGTTCTGGTGCGAGGAGCTGGGCTGCTACGCCTTGGCGCTGGATGGCAACAAACAGCCTTGCCGTGTGCGGAGCTCCAACGCCGGGCACTGTCTGTACACGGGCATCGCGCTGCCCGAGCGTGCCGCCATCTTGCGCGAGCAGCTGCTGGGCGGCGACCTGTTCTCGGGTTGGGGCGTGCGCACGCTGTCGAGTCGCGAGGTGCGTTACAATCCGATGTCGTATCACAACGGCTCGATCTGGCCGCACGACAACGCCATCGTCGCCGAGGGTATCGCTGCCTACGGCTACCGCGAAGAAGCGCTCAGCATTTTGTCTGGCCTGTTCGGCGCGGCTCAGCACGTGGAGCTCAATCGACTTCCGGAGCTCTTCTGCGGGTTCGCGCGCCGCGCAGGGCAGGGGCCGACGCTCTACCCGGTCGCTTGCTCGCCTCAAGCCTGGGCTTCGGGCGCTATTTTCTTGCTGCTCAAGGCCGTGCTCGGGCTGGACGTTCGTGGGCTCGAGCAGCGCATCACGTTTCGCAGCCCGGCCCTGCCGGAATTTCTGGAGGAGCTCACCATCACCAACTTGCGCGTCGGTAACGCTCGGGTCGACCTGCGCTTGCAGCGGCACCCCGGAGACGTGGGCATCACGGTGCTGCGCAAGAACGGGAATGTCCAGCTGGCGACGCTGCGCTAGCTGGCGGGTGACATGGTCGTGCCGTGCGCGGCCACGGCGCAGGCGCAGGCAGGTTGGCATGTAACCTGCTGTGTCCGGTACGCCGTGGCTATTCCTCGCATCATTCACCAAACCTGGAAGTCCGCAGACGTTCCGCAGCCCTTTGCCGCCTTTCAATCGGCCTGGCGCGCCCTGCACCCGAGCTTCGAGTACCGGCTCTGGACCGACGCCGACAACGACGGCTTCGTGCGCTCGGAATTTCCCGAGCTTTACCTGCTCTATCGCTCGTTTCCGCGCGAGATTTACCGCGCAGATCTGGCGCGCTGCCTGTACCTCAAGCGCTTCGGCGGTGTGTACGTGGACCTGGACATCGAGCCGCTGCGACCGCTGGACGGACTGTTGTCGAACGGCGACACCTGTATCCTCGGCGCCGAGCCGGAGTCGCACGCTCGCATGCATTTCGGCAAGTCGGTCATGGCTTGCAATGCGGTCATGGCTTCTGTACCAGGTCACCCGTTTTGGGATCGGATGGTGGAAGAGATTCGGGAGCGCGCTTCACGCCCGCGCAGTAGCCGCGAGCCGGTGAGCGTGACCGGGCCGGTCGCGCTCGACGCAGCGTATTTGCAGCACGGCGCTCGCTTGGGGGTGCGCATTTCGTCCGCAGACGCCTTCTTTCCGCTGCCCGATCTGGGCTCGCGCAAGCTGCAGCTAGCGCCAGGAGCTCGCAAACACTACGAGCGAATGCGCTCGCTCGAAATCTATCCGCCGGCAAGCTACGGTGTCCACCACTGGGCGCACACCTGGATCCCCGAGGTGGGGCTGAACCGCGCCCTGCATCGCGGCTTGCAGGCGGCTGCGGTAGCCGGGCAGGTGCTCCGCGGCAAGAAGACGCTCGACGAACTCTTACGCCCGGCCCGTTACGGCGTTCAGTTCCCCGAAGCGAGCTTTCCACCGCGAGCGCGACAGCGCGAAAGCTACGAGCGCCGCGTGGCGCGCGGCCGAGTTGCCGCCCAACACCGCAGCTTGACCATCGTCACGCTGCTCCACGATCGCATCGATCTGGCTCTGGATCTGCGCGCGCGCTGCGAGACGCTGCTCCAAAGCTTCGGCGGCGGTCGCGTGCTGGTGCTCGGTGAAGATTCGACGGACGGCACCGAGCGCGTGCTCGCAGAGTGGGTGCAGGCACGGCCGGGGGTCGTGGTGAGCGTGCCCTTGCCGCAGCTGCCAGCCGGCGTGCGCGGCTTTGCGCGCATGGCTCAGCTCAGAAACGCGCTGCTCGAGCGGCACGAATCCCTGCCAGACACGGACTTTTTGGCGGTGTTGGATGGCGATCTCGAGGGTCCGGTGAGCCGCGATGGTGTGTGGCACTCGATCGATTGGCTGACACAGCCTGGCGGTCCGCAGGGCGTCACGGCGCTGGGGGTGAACAACTACCTCGGAGTCCCCGCGCTCGTTCCGTTCGTCGGGTATGGCTACTACGATCCGATCGCGTTCCGCGAGCACCGCTGGGAGCGGAGCCTGTCGGACGCCGCCGTCCGCCTGCGCCTGGCGAGCCTGCGCCGTGGCGACGAGCCGCTCGCCGTGAACAGCGCCTTCGCGGGCCTGGCGATCTACCAGTCCGACCGCGTGCGCGGCTTGCGCTACGATCCCGAGCTCGACGACTGCGAGCACGTCGGCTTTCACCGCGCGCTCGCCCGTCGCCGCGGACGGTTGGTGCTCAATCCGTCGCTCCTGCTGCTCGCGGGGCGCCAGGGCCATCACCGCACCAAGCGGTCTTGAGCCGTCTTGAGCTTGACCGCTTCCCAAGCGGGTTGGCGCGCTTTGTTGCGATTCAGGTTTGCCGGGGCGCGCAGCAGCCCCACGCCCGCCAGCGTGAGATGAAAGCCGGTCCAGCGCGCCAGGGACTGCATCTGGCGCACCGTCGTGGTGCCCTGGTTCTGGGCCGCACGGCGCTGATGCTCGCGCGCGGTGCTGAACGCCGTGTAGTAGCGCTCGATGCTCAGCGCCGGATCCGCGCGCCGGTGGACGTCTTCCAGCGCGCGAGCGCGCAGTCGGTCGCGCTCGCGGGGCTCGTGCAGCAGCCGCAGCACGGCCTTGGCGAAGCGCCATTTGACCTGCTCGGGATCGCCCACCGGATCGATCAAGAGCCCGGTGCGTTCGTGCGCCACCTGCTGCGACACACCCATGCCGTCCGCGAGCGCGACGACGGGTAGCTCGCACCACTGCGCCTCGCTGACGACCTGCCCGTATGTCTCGCTGAGCGAGGTGTAGACGAACACGTCGGCGTGGCGCAGGTACTGGGGAATGACGCCGAGCGGTTGCTCGCCGACGAAGTGCACGCGCTGAGCGACGCCGAGCTGCTCGGCTTGGGCGACGAACGTATCTAGATCCGGACCGTCCCCCACGATGGTGAGCGTGGCCTGCGGCGCCACGGGCGCGACGAACTGCGCGAAAATCTCGAGCAGCTCCGCGATGCCCTTTTCGCGCGTCTGCCGGCACACGACCAGCAAGCGGAAGCCGGGTTTTGCGCCGTGCGGGAAGGGATCCCGGCTCTCGCGCACGTCGAACACTTTGGGCTCGATGCAGCGTGGAATCACGTGAATCGGCACGGTGACGCCGCGGCGCTCCCAGTAGCCCTTGAGGCCTTCGGCGAGCACCACCAGCCCGTCGCTCTGGTTGTAGGCGCTCACCGTCTGCTCTTCACACCAGGGGATGACATGGTCGCGCAGGGCCGCGTCGGCAGGTGTGCGGTACAGCACCTGTGGCAGTAGCACGTTGTATACACTGGGCAGGTGAATGGTATTCACACATACCAGCGGCACACCCGAGCGCGCTCGTAGCCAGACGCCCGCGTCCAGCATGCCCGAGCCGGTTTGAGCGAGCGAGATATCCAGCTGCGCCTGCTCCAGCCGGGCCAGACCTGCGCGCGAAGGCATCGCCAGATGCAGGCCCGGATGATTGCGAAACGGCAGGCTGGCCAGCGCTACGGCGTGCTCCGGCATGTCGGCCGGTGACACCGCAGGCTCCTCCGGCCCCACGATCGTTACCCGATGGCCGCGCTTCCGAAACTCGCGGTACAGAAATTGCGATGCGAATGACGAGCCGTTGGCGTACGGGATTCGAACATAGTCGTTCAGGATGCCGATGCGCTTCGGCCACTCCCGGGGGAGCGGCGTACGGCTCGGTTCGGCCAACATGTTCACTAAAGCGCCTTCTTCTTTACGCATTTTGGACCTTTGCGAGTTCTTCTCGGACCGTGGGGGTGGAGTCCGCTCCTACCTGGAACGCATGGGCCGCGCGGCTGCGGCGCGCGGCCACGAGCTCACGGTGGTTGCTCCCGGGGAGCGCGACGGCAGCCGCCTGCAGGGCGGGATGAAGCTGGTCCGCTACCGCGCCCCGGCGATGCCTTACGACCCCACCTACCGCGCTGCCTATCGGCTCGACGAGATGCGACGCCTCGTTGCGAGAGAGCGACCGCACGTGCTGCAGATCTCCAGCCCCTTCGCCCCGGCCCTGGCCGCGAGCTCGATGCGAGACGTCCCCGTTCGTGTTTATGTGCATCACTCCGACCCGATTGGCTGTTACGTGCGCCCGGTACTTCGAGCGCTGCCGTCTTCGGTCGGTAACTGCATCGAACGTGCCGCGTGGTCGTGGCATCGGCGGATCAGCCGCTTCTGTGACGCCACCGTGGTGGCCGGCACATGGCTCGAAACCGAGCTTTCGTCGTGGGGTTGCGAACGCGTCACCAGCGTTGCCTTCGGTGTGGATCGCAGCGAGCTCGGCCCCGAGCGCCGCGACCCAGAATTACGCGCGCGGCTGCTGGGGCCGCTGGCTGACAATCCTGACGCGCTGCTGGTCTTGATTGCCGGGCGGCTCGCGGTCGACAAGCGCCAGGCGTTGTCCATCCAAGCGCTGCAGGTCGTGCAGCGCGCGCGTCCGGTCGCGCTGGTCGTGTTGGGGGACGGTCCGGAGCGCGAGCGCTTGCGCCAGAAGGCACGAGGTTTGGGCCACGTCACGTTCTTGCCGTTTACCCGCGACCGCCGCGAATTCGGGGGGATCCTGGCCAGCGTGGACCTGCTGCTCCACGCTGCGCGCTGCGAGACGTTCGGCTTCGTGCTCGCCGAAGCGCTGGCCAGTGGCACCCCCATCGTCGTGCCGCGAGCCGGTGGCGCCGCTGCCATGGCACACACCGACTACGCCGAAACCTACGCCGCCGGCGCCGACGCCGAGGCCGTGGCGCGCGCCGTGCACGCGCTGGCACTCAGACCACGTGAAGCCATGGCCCGCGCGGCGATTCGCGCGAGCGCCATGCTCCCTTCTCTCGAGCAGCACTTCGATGACTTATTCGCTTTCTACGCACGGCTACTGGCGTCGCCCGTCGAGCAGAACGTGGCGCTGCAGCAACAGTAAGCGGCCACAGTGTGCCACGCACTCACACTCAAGGGTTGTTGAGCTCCTCGAGGCTGAATCGTGACCATTGACGCTCGAATGCGTGCGAAAACGCTCGATAGGCTGCTGTCGCGCTACACGCTGTGGGCCGCCACGCATCCGCTGCGCGTGCTGGCGCTAGCGCTCGCACTGCTCGCGGCGTGCGCGGGTCTCGCCAGCCAACTGCACATTCAGGGCGATTTCGTGAGCCTGCTACCCAGCGAGAGCGGCACCGCGCGTCGCTTCCGCGCCGCGCTGGAGCGCAAGCAGGCTGGCGCGTCCACGCTGGTCGTCATCGTGGAGTCGCCGGATAGTCGCGCCAACGAGCGCTTCATCGATGCGCTGGCGGCGCGCTTGGCTGGCTTGCGCCTCGCGTCGATCAGCTCGTTTCAGACCGGCGCCGAAGCCGAGCGCGCGTATTTTCAGGAAAATCGCTGGCTGTTTGCGAGCGAGCGCGACTTGCGGCAGGTGCGCTGCGAGCTGAGACGCCAGCGCGAAGAAGCCGCGCTGGATCTGGGACTCGACGAGCCCTGCGACGTGCAGGTCGCCGATGAGATGCGCGAGCTGCCGGAGGCCGAGCAGGAACCAGGCCTCACGAGCCAGAGCGTGGGGAGCGCGGCCACGACCGGCGCTGCACCCGATGCGCCGAAATCCACGCCGCTCGCGCGCCTCAAGGCCCGCATCGAGCGCGAGGTCGCGGCGCAAGATCGCTTCAAATCCGACTACTTCCGCAGCCCAGACGGCACGAGCTACGCGCTGGTGATCCGCGCAGCCACCAGCGGCATGGGAGAGCTCAGCTCGGATACGCTGCTGGCGCGCGTGCAAGGGCTGGTCGACGAGCTCGGGCCCGAGCGCTTTCACCCCGCGGCGAAGGTCGGGTTTACCGGCGACATCAGCAACGCCATCGCGGAACGAAAGTCGCTGATCGCCGATATCGCCGTGGTGTCGGCGCTGGCACTTGGCCTGATTCTGGCGGTAATTCTGGGCTATTTCCGCTCGCCATGGTCGCTGCTTCACATCGGAGCGTCGGCTGCGCTCGGCTGCGGCGTGGCGTTCTCGGTGGCGCGCCTTGCGTTCGGGCACCTGAACATGGCCAGCGGCTTCTTGGGCTCGATCATCGCCGGCAACGGTATCAACATTCCGATGATGTACCTGGCGCGCTACCGCGAGCTGCGCGCCGCCGGCAATGAGCCCGAGCCGGCGCTGCAGCAGGCGGCGCTGGATTGTCGGCGCGGCACGTGGCTGGGCGCCGTGGCGGCCGCCGGCGCGTATTTGTCGCTCGGGGTCACGAGCTTTCGCGGTTTCAGCGAGTTCGGCTTGATCGGCGGAACCGGCTCCGTTGCCTGCTGGGTTGCAGCCTTTGGAGTATGCCCTGCCACGATCATGCTGGTCGAGCGTCGTGCCCAGCGGGCGACTGTGCGCGCGAGCGAGCCAAGCGTCCGACACCCGTTCGCGAAGCTGCTCGGGGGGCTCACGGTTGGCTACGCTGCGCCCATTCTTCTCCTGCTGGTGACAGCTGCGCTGGTGGTGGCTCGGCCGATTGCCGGCTATCTGAGCGATCCGTGGGAATACGACTTTGGCAAGCTGCGCAGCGTTTCCAGCGCGCAGAGCGGCGCCGCGCACTTCAGCACCAGGGCCGATCAGATCTTTGGTAGCCGCGGAGCCCCCGATTTGCTGCTCTCGAGCGACATGCGCCACACGCAGGCGGTGGTGGCGGCGCTGCGGGCGCGCGATCGGCAATTGTTCGGAGGAACGCTGGTCAAGCGCGTCACCACCGTTTTCGACTACCTCGGCGGGCCGCCCGCAACCGTCGCGCGCAAGCTCGAGATTCTGACGGACATTCGTCGCGAGCTCGATCGCATCAGTCCGCACCTCAAGGGCGAAGAGCTGGAGCTGGCCCACAGCTTCCGCCCGCCCGAGGGGCTGCACCCGCTGGGCGTGGCCGATTTGCCGCCACTCTTGCGCGACCGCTTCACCGAAACGGACGGGCGCTTCGGTACCGCTATTTTCGTCGACATCGATCCAACGCTGTCGCGCAGCCGTGGCGAAGAATTGCTCAAGATTGCGAACCTGCTCGAAGGCGTGCGTGACCCCAAGGGCGAAATCGCGCCCAACGCCAGCCGCGCCACCGTGTTCGCCGAAATGATTCGCTCGATGACGCGCGATGCGCCGCGCACGATTGCGGTCGCTTTCGCTGTCGTGGTGCTGGTATCGGCTATCGCGACCGGCTCGCTGTTGGTAGCGTTGACGGTGCTGAGCTCGCTCTTGCTCGCGGTCTGGTTCACACTCGGGGCCGCTGCTGTTTTCGAAGTAAAGCTCAATTTCCTGAACTTCGTGGCGCTGCCTCTCACCTTTGGTATCGGCGTCGAATACGCCATCAACTATTCGGAGCGGCTGCGCGCGCTGGGCGATATTCGGCGGAGCCTCGAGTCGGTGGGCGGCGCCATCATTGCTTGCTCACTGACCACCATGCTCGGCTACGGGACGCTGCTGGTGGGGGACAACCTCGCGCTGCGCTCGTTCGGCAAGTACGCGGTGATGGGCGAGCTTTCGTGCCTCACGATGGCGCTCGTCATGCTGCCGGCTGGGCTCACGCTGGTGCGTCGGCTGCGCAAGCGGGCCGCGCCCGCCGAGCAGCAGCCCAGCGGGCACTAACCCTCACTGCTCGACGATTTCCGTATCGAAGCCCACGCCTTGAACCGACGTGGTGCAGCCGTCCGCCCAGGGGACGGAGTGACCGCCGTTGTCTTCGTACACGTGCTGGAAGGTGACGTTGGCGAGCGAGCCCGTCAGGTTGCCTTCCACCGACGTGAGCGTGAGGCTGCCGCCCGTGGCCATGTACCAGCCGCGGTTACCGCCAAACAGGTTGACTTGGTCGTAGAGCACGACGCACAGCGTGCAATACTTGTAATCGAGGTCATCACCCTTGATCTCGTAGGTACCTTCTTTGATGCCGTTTTTGAAGGTGCCCAGGCCGTCCCACATCGTGACCTCGACCTCGTCGCGCGGGATGCCGTCTTGCAGCTTGAGGGTGAGGGTCATCACCTCGTCGGCCGTGTCGTAGACGGCCTTGCTGCCCGTCGGCTGCACCTCCCCATAGCTCGCGACGACGCAGGAGGGCTGCCCGGTGGCTCCGCCGTCGCCACCGCCGCCCGTACCGGCTTCGTCGACTCCGCTCGGCTGCCCGCCTTGACCCGCTTGCCCGCCTTGACCACCGAGCGGCGTGCCTGCCTCCCCGCCGCTGCCCGCACCTGCGTCTCCGCTGGCGCCACCGTTGGCCGAGCCGGCTTTGGGCTGGCCGGTGGACCCGCCGCCCGAGACGCCGCCATTACCACTGCTGTCCGCGCCACCACTGCCGCCCGTGCCAGCAGTATGCGTGCCGCCCGTGCTGGAGCCGGAAGTGCTCGAGCCAGCCGTTTGAGAGCCGGCAGTGCTGGAGCTACCCGCGGGGCCGCCGCCCGTACCCGCACTGCCCGCAGTGGCGCCGCCGTTCGAATCGCCGTCGTCGCTGCAGGCCACCGCTGCCATGCAAAAACCCAACGCCATCACCGCCGCCTGACGAAACCCAAAGCTTGCCATGTATGCCTCCCGAACTCCCGAAGTGCGCGCACTTTAGGAGAACTCACGCGAGCGGGTCAAGGCTAGGCGGAGATATTCGAGCGAGCGTGGACGAACGGCATCGGCGTCGACTTTTCGCCCGACGAAGTCAGCCTTCGCTCAACTCGCGCCGCCGCTGGCGAGCCGAACGCATTCGTTCACGTCTTCGCGCGTGTGCGCCGGCCGCAGCACCTTGTGGTGTCCGGCGCCATCGTCTTCGCGTGCGACGATGCGCCCAAAGCCGACCGAGCGCATGCCGAGTGCTGGCTCGGGCTCGAACGTGATCGAATACGAACGTCCGGCGCGCATCGGGAAGGCATAAACCTCGCGCGGCACGGTCGCGCTCCAACCGGATTCAGGCGCCGACTTGAAGCTGCCCATGCTCCCGCCAATCTGCACCAAGTGGCAGCCTGGCAAGAGCTCGAACGTACCCACGCCAGCAGGTACCGAGTTGCCGTCCACGCGCTCGATGGGGCCAACGAGCCGGGCCACGCGCTCTTCGGGCAATTGGGGGCCACCGTAGAGCTGCTGGCCGCGTGCGGTGCGAATGCAGCCAGTGAGCAAACCCAGGCTGAGCAAACCCAACACCGGCAGAGCGCGTCTCGAAAAAGCAGGCAAGTCCATGGCTCGGGCCTCGGGGGATTCTTACCACGGTCCCGTTGCGGTCGAACGAGACGCTGCTAGCTTCCAAAACATGGGACGAGCGTGGGTGCGTGGGGTGGTCATGGGTCTGGCAATGGCCGGCTTCTGCGGGGGCTGTTTCAATCCGATCGCCAGATTGGCAGGGTGCGACGGCGAAGGCGGCCCGCAGCAGGTCGACGAAGCGACCGCCCCCATCGACGTCGCGGCGGTCGCTAAATCTTTCAGTGGCGACTACACCGGCACGCTGACGTGGTCTCGCACCGGAGCGACGACGCCACTGGCGGTCTCGGTGGCACGTCTCGAGCGGGAGCCCGCCACAGAAGAACAGGAAGACTGCAACAGTGACGAGGTCGACGGCTACACCCTATCGATGAAAGTGTCGGTGAGCTCGGGCGACGCGCTCGTCATGCCCCCAGACCTGAAGGTCGAGCTGAGTGTGGACACGGCGGGGGCTTTCAAGAGGAGCTTCCCCAACTCCTTCCAGGGCGCTCTCGATGCGGAGGCGCTCAAGGCGGCCGGCCTCTCGCCTCCCGAATGGGGCTCAAACTTCGCTCCCGTCGTTCGCCTTTCCTTCGGCGACCACGATCTCACTCCGCAGGGTGGCACCGTTGCCGATCAGTTCGACCATGAAAAGATGCTCGGCACCGTGACCTTCCCTTGAAGGGTGCGCGCGCGCCGCGCCTCAGTCGCGCTTCGTGCCGAAATTTCGCTGCAAGAGCGCGCCGGGGCCAAAATACAAAACCGCGTCTTTGGCGTTTTCGTAGAGGCGGCGCAGCGGGGGCATGCTCGGGTTGCTGGCGTACGACATCGAAAGAATGACGCGCCGCTGGCCCGCGCCCATCTTGGAAACGCCGTGCCACACCTTGGAGCCGCAAAAGATGACCATCGTGCCCGGCGGCGTTCGCAGCTCGCGCCGTTCGACGGGGCGAGAGTCTTTGGTGTGCAAGTCGACGAGCAGACGCTGGGTCGAACGATCGCAAAGTGACAGCAGCTGCGTGTAGGAAGCGCCCTCTTCGCAGCCGCAGGTGTCGTAATGGAAGCGCATGCCGTCGCCCTTGCGATCGTATTCGTAGGTGGCGCAGGCGTGGTCGTCCTGGTCGTCTTTTAGGTGCATGGCTCTGCCAACCAGCTCGCTCGTCCAATCCAAAAACACCTGCGAGCGGTAGATCGCCGTCGATAGCGGCGCGACGCGCTGGAGCGTGCGAAAACCCACGTGCTGGGCCGAGCGGAGCCAGGGCAAACGCGAGCGCGTGGCCGGCACCCGATCGATCTCGGCCAATGCCTCGGTACACAAGGCTTCGGGCACCAGATCGGGCAGCACCACCAGCTCGCCGTCCGCCAAAAAACGTTCACGCAACGAGGGCAAGTCGAGCCCTGCGAGCTGGGTCCGCCACATGGCGTCCACGCGCGCCTGCACCGTGGCCGGTACGGCAGGAACCGCCAGCCCTGCACGGAGCTTGCGCGCGACTTTCTCGACCCAAGGCCTCTCTACCTCGTCCACGACGGCCCACGATACTCTAGAATGGGGCGGGGATGCTGCTCAACCAACTACTCGAGGTCGCGCGCACGCAGACGGCTGCGCACCGCTCGCTCCAGCGCCGGGCACGCAGCGCCGGGGCGCGTCCCCCGCTCGTGCTGGTGCCGAGCGTTCTGGGTACCCGCCTCGTCGATGGTCATGGTCGAGGAGGGTGGAGCAGCACGGCCGAGCTATATGGGCTGGCACCGAGCGGGCGCCACGACGAGCTGCATCCAGACGGCTTGCTCGAGGGCTTCACGGTGGTTCCGCGGCTCTGGTCTTACGATACCTACGGCGGCCTCGTGCGTTACCTGGAGCGCGTCGGCGGTTACGCGCGCGGCAAGAGCCTGTTCGTGCTCGGCTACGACTGGCGCAAGGGCGTGGCGGACGCCGCCGCTCAGCTCGAAGATCTGGTCGACCGGGTGAGTGGTCGCAGCCAAGAGCCGGTCGATCTTCTGGGCGTGAGCTCGGGCGGGCTCGTGGCGCGCTACTTTCTGAGCAAGGGCAGCGCCGGGCGGACAGGTGGCGCACAGCGCCAGGCTTTGCAGCAGCGCATCCGTCGATTGGTTTGCGTGGGCACACCGCAGCGCGGCACCTTCAATGCGTTGGACGTGTTGGCCAACGGTTCTCAGCCGGCGCCGTTCGGTCGTGTGTTCGCAGCGGCACAGCTGGCGGCCATGCAGATCACCTGGGACTTGCTACCTCACCCGAGCGAGCGCTTGTTCATCGACGAGCAGGGAAAGCAGCTGGACTTCGAGCTATACGATCCCGACACCTGGCTCGAGCTCGGCATCGTCTCGCTGCCGAAGGCGGAGCTTGCGGCGCGGCTATCGGCTGCGCGACACGTCCACGAATCGCTCGATGGCGGTTGCTCTCGTGACGACATCTTCGTGGTGGGGGCTCGGCAAGTTCCCACGGTGGTTCGCGTTCTCGTGGTGGGCGGTCGATTGCAATTTCCGAACTGCGATCCGACCGGACGCGAGCCGCACGGCGCGCTCTTGTACGCGCCTGGAGACGGCATGACCACCGAAGCGAGCTTGCAGGCGATTCCGGGCCTGACCCCCGAGCGTGTGCACTGGGTGGAAACGAAACAGCACCGCTCTTTGCCCACGCTGCCCGAGGTGCAGCGGGTGGTGCTCGAGTCGCTGCTGGCTAGCTGAGCGCTGGAAACACGATGGCGGGCTTTGGGTTGGTGTTCTTCTTGGCGCTCAGAAACCTGCTGGCGGACTCGTTCAGCGTCGTGCTGCTGATCGTGGCCGTGGCGGGCGGAGTCATGTTTCAGGTTCCCAACCTCGCCAACCAGAAGGGTTACGAAGCCGCGCTGATCAGCGAGGGCGTGTCGCTGGGCGATGGGGACGTGCGTATTCGGCCTCGCACGGGCGCCAGCATCGAGCACGCCGACACCATCCGTCACCAGCTCTCGGCTCACGCGGAGGTAGCAGCCGCCGTGCCCGTGCTGATTCGTCCCGGTGCGCTCAAAGCCGCCGGAACGCTGGCGGGCACGCCTATTTTTGCGCTGGATGGGCAAACCAGCTTTCGCCCATTTCGCTTGCTCGACGGAGAGCCGCTCAAGAGCGGCGATCGCGACGGCGTGCTCGTCGGTACCGGCTTGGCCAAGCGCCTGGGCCTCGCGGTGGGGAGCACGGTGTCGGTGCGAGCCATCCTGGCCGTGACGGCCACGACGCTGGACGACGACGACGTAGGGCGCTTCCAGATGAAGGTGCGCGGGATCGTCGGCGGCACCTTCGGCGCACAAGAGGCCCTGTTCGTCGATCGCCAGTTCCTGGCGACGGAGGCTGGACAACCCGATACCGCCAGCATGATCTACGTCTACTTGAAGGACCATGGGCTGGCGGGCGCGCTCGCCGAACGCATCAACCAGCAGCTGCCGGAGCTGCAGGCGCGAGCCTGGCTCGATGACAGTCCATACCTCGCGAGCTCGCTGCAAGCCAGCCATTCGCTGGGGACCGTGTCTGAGGCCATGGTCGTTTGCGCCGTGTCTTTCCCGCTGCTGGCCCTGCTTTACATCAGCGTGCTCAATCGGCGGCGCGACATCGGCGTGATGGCGGCGCTCGGCTTCGGGGCGCGCGACATCTTTGCCGTCTTTTTGGTGCAAGCGTTGATTGTCGGCATCGCTGGCTCCGTTTTCGGCTGTCTGGGCGGTTACGGCTTGATCTTGTACTTTCAGAGCCACCCCATCTTCGAATGGCAGGGCTTCGTGATTCTGCCCGTGCTCGAGCGCTCGTGCTTTCTGCAGCCCGTGCTGATCGCGATCGGCGCAGCGATCGTGGCTGGCGTCTACCCGGCGTTTCGCGCGTCGCGACAAGAGCCGGCACCCGTTTTTCGCGGAATCACCTGATGACGACGCCGCCCATCGCCCGTGCTCGCGAGCTCACACGTCGCTTCGGTGACCGCTCGCCGGTAGACGGGGCGTCGCTCGAGATCGCCGCCAAAGAATCAGTCGCCATCTTGGGGCCGAGCGGTTGTGGCAAGACGACGCTGCTGCACCTGCTGGGGCTGCTCGAGCCGCCCAGCTCCGGCCAGGTCTTGCTGGGCGAGGTAGACGCTTGGGCGCAGCCCGCGGCCGAGCGCGCACGCCTGCGCCTCAGCTACATTGGTTTCGTCTTCCAGCTCAACAACCTGCTCGGCCACCTCTCGGCGCGCGAAAACGTGGCGCTGCCGGCCTGGCTGAAGCACGGCAAGCGCAACGCCGCGCTGAGCAGCGCCGACCAATGGCTTAGCCATGTGGGTCTGTTCGAGCGCCGCCACGAGCACGCCGCACGCCTGTCCACCGGTGAGGCCCAGCGCGTCGCGATCGCCCGCGCGCTCATCAACGAGCCTCAGCTGGTGCTGGCGGACGAGCCGACGGGCAGCCTGGATTCGAAGAATTCCGAAAGCGTCTTGGAGGCGCTGCTGGCGGCTTGTTCGCAGCAAGCGGCCCTGCTCGTGGTGACTCACGATGTCGCGCTGGCGTCGCACCTTTCTCGTCGGCTAGAAATGCGGGACGGCAAGCTCAGCGAGGCCTAAGATGGCGCGGAGGGCACGAACATGATGCGAGTGGTCGTTACGGGTGGCTCGAGCGGCATCGGGGCCGAAATCGCGCGGCAATACGCCGAGCGCGGCGCGCGCATCGCGCTGTTCGCGCGCCGTCGCGAAAAGCTCGAGGCCGTGGCCGCCGAATGTCGGGCACGCGGCGCCGCCGAAGCGCGCGTCGTCGTGGGCGACACGACGGACGCCGACCGAGTCGCCGAGGCCCGTCGCGAGCTCACCGAAGCCTGGGGGGGTATCGACCGCGCGTTCCTCAACGCTGGCGGCTACGACGTGGGCGACCCCATCGCGATGCAGCGCGCGCGCGACGTGGAGTGGACCGCGGTCGGATTCCGCGCCGCCGCGGCCGAGGCCGTCATGCGTGTCAACTACGTGGGCGTCACCTATTGGCTCGAGGCCATGCTGCCCGTCATGCGCGCCCAGGGTAGCGGCACGATTGCGGTCACGGGCGCCCAGACGGCGGACCGCGGCTTCCCGGCGCACGGCCCCTACGCCGCCTCGAAAGCCGCGCTGCGCGCCCTGTGCGACTCTCTCCGCGCGGACGCCGCTCGCTTCGGCATCACGCTCTCGTTGATTGAGCCCGGCTGCGTCGAAAGCGAGCTCACCGGCAACCACTGCTGCGATTCCATGCCATTTCTACAGCCGACCGCAAAGGCGGTCAGCAAATTCATCGAAGGGGTGGAGGAGGGGCGCGCTTTGGTGCGCTGGCCCATTCAGTCATCGCTCTCCAGCCGCTTCGCGGCCGCAGTGCCGCGCCCGCTGTTCGACGTGTGGGCGAAGAGCCGACTGCCACGGCCGTAGCTCAGCTCGGTCGTGCAGGGCCGCCGCCCAATACGCTCAGCCGCACCTTTGCGTAGGGATCCTGCAGCCGCGCCGGGTAGCGCTGTCGTAGCTCGAGGCCGCGCGTCGTCGACATGCCGGCGTCGCGCAGCAGGCGCTCGAAGATTTCGATGGCGTCGCCCATGCGCGACAGAGGCTCACCGCCCATGAGCTCGGTCACTTCGCTCACGGTGAGCAGCAGCTGGCTCAGCTGCTCGAGGTCCCTGAGGTCGTCTTCTGGCGGCGTGAGCGAATCGAGGTTGCTGCTGACCTGAATGGCCGGAAACCAGCGCTCGAAGCGGCGCTGGAGGGAGCTCAGGTCGCGCGCGAAGGCCTCGGCTTTTGCCTGTTCTGCCTCGCTGAAATGCTCTTCTAGCGTGAGCGACACCTCGGCGAGGGCGGCCCGCTCTTGCTGCGCCTGAGCGAGCGCTTCGGTCGAGGTTTTTCGTTCGTTGGCCGCGATTTCGTCGACCAGCTCCGAGACGGCGGCCGCTAGATCCGCGGGGCGTGCGTTGCCGGGGAGGTGGACGGGAGCGCCCAACGAGGCACCCTGGATGAAGTCGACGATCTCGTGATCGGCGATGAATTGGTAGAAGACGCGCTCACCGCGCGCGCGTTGTTGGGCGGCCAGCTTCTTGAGGGCCTCGTTCTCTTCGCCCAAGGCGATGATGCTGACGCCGACCGGCAGCTTGCCGACGGCCTCCCGGGCACGCTGCACCTGGTCCAGATCCACGTACGCGTCGCCATCTGTCACGAGCACGATTTGGGCGCGCGCCAAGTCTGGATTGTCGCTTTGCGCAGCGCGCACTAGCTCGAAGCTGTCGAGCAATGCTAGCTGGATGTCGGTGCCGCCAATGCGGACCTCGGACAGCGCCTGACTGATCGCGGCCAGTGCGTCGGCTTCGGTCTTGACGCAGACGGTGGGTGAGAGCGTGCGCGTGAAATAGCGGTAAAAAAGCGTCGGGTTTACGCTACGTTCGGGGTCGCCGAGACGCGCGAGCAACGTCGACAGCTCGGCCACCAAGATGGCGTCGCGCAGGCGCGCACGCGGGCCCAGCATGGATCCGGAGCCGTCGAGCACGTAAACCCGCACCTCGCCTTTGAGCACGGTGCGCTCTCGCCGCTTCACTTCTTCCGCGACGTAGCGGCGAGTTTGCAAGCTGCCCGAGGCAAGATCCAGAAGCACCATTCGCGGATCGCCAATGATGGCGTGCGGAATGTCACGCGGACTCTCGGCATTGGCCAAGACCAGGTGCTGCGTCGGGTACTCCACGAAGCGAGGAAAGCGCTGCTCCTCGATCACACGCACCGGCGTGAGCACGCCTCCGACATCGAAGCAGCCGTCGACCGAAAGCGCGGCTTGCAAGAGCAACGGCAGATTCTCTTGGGCCAGGTACTGCTCGACCACCTCGACATTCGCAGGCTGCAGCTGGCCGGCATCGGCGCGAGCCTTGAGCGTGGGCACGAAGGCGAGCGCGCGCTCGTAGCCCTCCGTGATGGCTGCTTGCACGCGCTGATCGAACGTTTCGTTGCCCGACTGGGCGAGCGATTGGGCCCGGGCGTCGGGCGCCAGGCGGTCTCGCTCATTCCACAGTTGCGTGAGCGCCTTGCCGGTAAGGTCCCCCAGCCTTTCGTCGCCGGAGCGCAGCGAAAACTCCTCCAGCGCGGTCAAGGCTGCGTGCAGCCGCCGGACGTCACCGCGCTCCTTGGCCTGGCGCGCCTGATAGCGGAGCCCCACGCGCGCGTCGAGCCCGGCAGCCTGGTAGCGATCGAGCTGCACGATGGCGAGCGAGACGTGGCGCTTGCGCGCGTCGACCGCTTCGCGCGCCAGATTGGTGGAGGCTGCAGCGTCGAGCAACATGGCTCGCGCCGCTTCGAGCAAACGGCGGCGCCGGCCCAGGTGCTCGTGCTCGTCTTCTGCCGCGTCAATCAGCGGGTCGATGGCGCGAGCCCAAGCCATCTGCTGATCGTGCGACAGTGGGCGGTCGAAGCCGCGCCGATCCAGCGCTTCGACGCGGCGCCGAGCCCAAAGCTCCCCGCGTTGCGACTTTTCGGCGAGCAGCAGCACTTCCCACATGCGGCGCAGCCAATCGACGTGGGTCAGCGGCAGGCGACCGTGAACGACGCTGGCGCGCTCGAACGAGCGCACGTTTTTGGCCAGCTCCGACGTGGCGCGCTCGAGCTGTTTCACCCGGTCGAGCACGTTGACCGGGTAACGCTCGCTGTCGCGCAGCTGTTCGGCCAAAGCGGCAAGCTCCACGGTTTGTAGCTCCGGCTCCCAGCGCAAGGCGCGCATCACCGGCGCTGCCAGGCGCGTGAAAGGCAGGCTCACCTCGTCTGCGTCGCCGGCGAGCAGGTCGATGCGCTGGCGCAGCTCCGCGAGCTCGTCTGTCAGCTCGACCTCGCTGGCGCTGACTGATTGCTCGAGAGCAGGGCCTGCCAGCGCTCGTCCGAGGCGCGGCCGAGCAGCTGCGCAATGTGCTGCGCCGAACGTTGCTCGAGCTCGGTGACACGCATTCTTACGCTCGAAACGTCCGCCTGCGGCATCAGCTCGGCCAGCAGCTCCGCTTCGAGAGCAAAGCGGGGCAATGCGCCTTCGTCGCGCGTGACATGCACGAAGCGCGACGCGGCGATGTGACCGATTTTGACGTCGCTCGCCGCCGGGTCGTCGTTGAGGACACCCCACCAGCGCTCGAGCTGGCTGAGCGCCGCGTCGATGCGGGACAGGTCGCATTGAATGACCTGCGCTGCCAGCGGCGCAGGCAAAAGCGCCAACGAGTCGCGCAGCTGGCGTAGTACGTCCGGCGCCTGCTCGTGAGGTGACGGCTCCGAGAGGCGCAGGCAGATCTCGGCCAAGGTGAAGCAAAGTGAACGCCGTTGGCCGTCCGCGCGGAGCTGGCGATAGCCGTCGTAGTCGGGGGAGTACCCGGCCGCCGCCAGCGCGGGCTCCGCGCGTAGCAGCGCTTGCGTGAACGCGGTCAGCAGCTCGGCTTGGGGCACGGCTTGCAGCAGCTCGAAGCGTTTGAGCGTGGCCACGAGCTCGCTCGCCTCGGCCGTGGCCTTGTGGCGATCGCTGGCGTCGAAGCGCTCACAGCTCGCTCGCAGCAGCGGCAACAGGCGGCGGCCGAGGACGGCTGCCGTCAGCGTGTGCGGGCTGCCCCCGAGCTGGACGAGCCGCGCATCGTCAGCGCGAATAGCCAAGACGATCGGGCCGAGCGCCTCGAAGATCGCCACGAGCTCGTCCGTGGGAATGCTTTGCAGCATCGTCTCCAGCTCGAGCAGCATGACGCCGTCCCAGAGCGCGACCAGATCGTCGGTCAGGCGCTTGACCGCGATCCGGCGTTGCTCATCGATACGGGCGGGGGCTTGGGCTCCGCCTCCACTCAGCAATTCGCTTTCTAGCTGGATGAGCCGCTCGAGTCGCTGGATGCGCTCCGCGCTGCGCTGCTGTGCTTGCAGCAGCTGGGGCGCGCCCGAAAGCCACTCCGCCAGGCTCTGCCCCGCGTCCGTCGGGGCCAGCAGCAGCGCATGCTGTGTCGCCCGTAGGGCTTCTCCGCGCAGCCAGCGCGCGAGCGGACGCTGCGCGGCGGACTGCGTTTCCAGCTCGGAAGCCAGCTCGGACAGCTCCGTTGCGGCGCTGAGCTGCGTCACGCGCGCGTCCGTCGAGGCGCGCAGGGCGGTGGTGATGGCTTGCTCGGCAAGCAGCCTCGCGGCGAGCTTCAGCCGCTCTTCGGCCTGTTCGCGCTCGAGCTGGCCGCTGTCTTGCGCCACGGCCAGCTGCTTGGTGACGGCCACCAGCTCCGCTCGCGTCTTTTCTGCCAAATGTGCCGGTGCCGTCGCCGCATCGAGCTCCGCATCGATGCTGGTGGCGTCGGCGATGCGCGGCTCGCGTAGACGCGCCAGGCAGCGCTCGAACAGCTCGCGCTCGAGGCGCAAGATCTCGAGCTGACGCCGCTCGCGCGGATCCGACTCCGTTTGCAGCAAACGCTGGACGCTCGACGGTTCCGGCCCACACAGCAGCAGCGTGAATCTGAGCGCGGAGAAGTCGCGTCGTTCCACGCGCAGCGGGCGTGCCCGGCCGTTCGCGGCGTAGTCGAGCACGACGGCCGCGCACAAGGTCTTGCCCAGGCGCACGACCGTGCGCGTCGAAAGGTAGCGGGTGGGCACGAAAGTCGGGTCGGCGCGGCGGGCCGCGGCCAGCTCTTTCTCGAAGTCGACCACCAGCTCCACCAGCAAATCGCACAGCTCGGGCGGAAACTGCACGGTGCCGACCGCGGCCTGCAGCGCGTCCAAATCCTGAATCGTGAGCAGCGTTGCCAGCGATTGGGCGCGCTTGGTCGCGAGCTGGCCGCGCAAAAGCCGCGTCATGCTCGAAGAATCGCCGAAGCCCTTGGGCACGAACGCGATGTGCGCCACGCGATCGGCGAAGGCGAGCAACGTCTCGCGCGAACCGTCCAGCACTTCCGCCAGGTAGCGGTTGGTGGTCATGATGGCGCATTCGATCTGCCCGCGGATGGTCTTGGTGCCTTCTTTGAGCTCACGCTCGTTGAGCACGTTCAGAGTGGAGCGCAAGAGCATGTCGCGCCCGTCGAACACCTCGTCCAAGAAGGCGTGCACCGCGCCGAGCATGCCCTGGTCCGTGAAGTGCTCCGTGCGCCCCGTGTCCATCAAGGTCTTGAAGTTGATGGGACCGATCAAGTCGGTCTGCACGGTGCTCTCGGTGAACTGGCGCGAGTACAAGCTGGGCTCGCCGCTCGTCTCGTCGACGATGCGGCCCAGCACCGACCACGCCAGGCGGCTCTTGGCCGTGCCCGGTGGCCCGGTAACCAGCACGTGCTCGCGCGACAACAGCGCCAGCGCAATCTGTTTCAAGGTGTCGTCACGCTCGACGAACACATCCGACAGCTCGTCGAAGAACGCCTTGAACCTTGCCGCCGCCGCACCCAACCGTTCCGTATGCTTCACCACCGCCGCTTACTCGACACCCCAGTTAGCGGGGGGTCAAGCGCGACGTGCAGGCCAAGAGCAGGGCTTCGTGCGTGCAGTCGTGGTAGTTGGCCGAGAGTTTGCAACGAGGGCGTCCGAGTCATTGATGTCAGGATTCTTCGGGTTCTTGCGGGTTTTTGGCGCGGTGGGTGTGATTCTGTTGCTACAGGTTCGGGTTGCCTGGGCGGAGGAGGCCACGGTGCGAGGTCTCTCCAGCACCGTGTACGGCGGTGCCGGCACACTCACGGAGCCCAACAACGAAACGCTGCCGGACCTTTACGACGTCAAGCGCGTCGGCTTGGCGGCCTTCGGCGTCTGGCGCTCCGCTCCGCCCCGCGCTTCGGAGCGTAACGAAGAGAGCGGCTTCTTTGGTGTCTTCGGCGCGGGCTACGAGCTCGAGGATTCGTCACACAGGAACTGCAACTACGACGGCACCTGCTACCGCCCGGCTGGCGGGCATCACCTGGGAGCGCACCTCGCGGCCCGCTTGGGCTTTGGCTACAGCTGGCGGCTGTTCGAGTTTCGTCTCGGCGTCCTGGGCGCCTTGCCCGACGCCAAGGTGAGCTATGCCTTGCCGTTGGTCATGCCGGACGCGCAGCTGCGCTTCGGCAACCGTGGCTGGGGTTGGTTCGAGGTCGGACTCGGCGCCTACGACGCCTCGACGAACCTCCGACCTGGCATCTACGTGGGCGCCGCCTTCGGCCCCGTGCGCGTCGTGCGCGTCAGCGCGCACGCCGGCGTTCACCTCGTCAACGGCCTGTGTTGCAGCACGGTGACCCACATCGGCTACCGTTACGAGCTCGGTGCCACGCGCGCCTTGAGCGACGCGCTCAGCGTCGGCGCCGGCTTCGCGTTGCTCCAAGCCGAGGATTACCTGCAAGACGAGCTCGTCGGTGAAGGCCGCGCGAGCATCGCCTGGGCTTTCTAGCGAAAGGCAAACCCGGCTGTGAGCGCCGGCAGCACGAGCGTCGATTTGTAGGTGCCTTCGCTGCCGTCGTCGTAGCTCATGAAACCACCCGTGAGGCGCAAGCCCATGGTGATGGCTAGCTTGGGCGAAGCGGGGAGCTGGTACTCGCCGGCGAGCGAGTACATGAAGCCCTTGCCGCCGAAACCCGGATGTGGCGCGCTGCGGCCAAAGCCGCCGTAACCCAGAGCGGCGTTCAGCTCGATGCTTTGGCTCACCTGAAAGGCAGCCATGGGTCCAATCAAGCCGCCAAAGGCGCCACCTGCCTCGATGACCGGAGTGCCGACGCCGATCAACTTGTAGTCGATGGAAGGTGAAGGCTGGTCGGCCAGCAGCAAGGCGCCGCCCACCGCTACGCTGTTGCCGACGCGGTAGCCGAGCGCTGCATAGACCGGCACCGCAAAGCCGGTAGCGCTCACCTCACTGGCGCTGGAAGGGTTTTTGGCGTCGGGGCGATCTTCGCTCAACGAGGCGTAGCCCAGGCCGACCCCCACATCGAGGTACAGCGCCGACCGCTTCGGCTCTGGCTTTTCGTCCGCTGGGCCCGGCAATGCCTCGCCGCCTGTGCCGCCTTCTTCCTGCGCCTGCGCTGTTCGCGCGACGAGCGCGCACGCTACGGTGACGAGCCCAACCGATGTCGTTAGCCATCGCGACGCCATTTTCGAGTGCATACCAGCAGCTCGGTGCGCCCATCCATAGTCAGGTCTTCCGTCCTCACTCGGTCTGCACCTCGAAGTGCTTGATCCAGGTGGTACCGCTGCCGCCCGTGACCTCGTTCCCGAATTCGACGGTGGAGATGTAGTGGTTGGGGTCGATGAGCTGCTGTTCGACCAAGACGCGCATGAACGCAGGAATGTCGATTTGGCCCTTGAGAAGTGGCTTGGAGCGTTTGAAGGAGAGCAAGCGCCACTGGGCGCTCGAGGCGCCGCTGCCGTTGGCGCCGTCCTGCCTCCAAAGCTCGAAGGGCTCGCCGGCGACGACGAAAGTGCCGACGTTGGCGCCCCCGGGCTGAGCGACGCCGCCGCAATCCATCCAGAACATCACCTCGGCCGTGATCGAGCTGGGTGACGCCGCGCCGTTCTTCACGCCGCGGTTCGTGATCCAGACTTCGGGCGCGAGGTTGTAGCTGCCGCTGATCTGGCTTTCTACCTCGTAGACGACCGTGAGCTTCTTGAATTCGCCGACGCGCGTGGGCAGGTGCGGATCGGTGGTTTTGCCGCCCGTCCACGGCTTCCAGCCGAAGATGATTTCGGGATACGAAAAGACGGAGGAATCCGTGCCCGGAAAGGTCCAGCTCCAGCCGCGCTCTTTGGTGCCGCCCACCTCGCGCGTCAGCAGGCACTGCTCGTACGGGCCTTGGGCCTTGCCGCGGCCCCACTGGTTGTTCTCGTAGCGGTACGGACCGTCCGCCACGGCGTAACCGTCGTTGCAGTGGCTGGTCACGTTCGCTTCTGCCGCGCCGGGAGCGCTGTGAGCTACGCGTTTGGGGTGACAGCCGACGGCCGCGACCGCACTCAATACCAACACACGCGATACAGCCCGAATTCGTCGAGGGAGCACGCTTGCAGCGTACTCAGATCCTCTTGGACCCAGTCGCCGAATACCTGGACGAGGTTATCGAGTTGCGGCGGTAGCGGGCGAAACCAGGCTTACGAACCCCTGGCTTGACGCGGCGCGCGAGGCTCAGTTACGTGGACTGCAGATGGGCAAGTCCAGGATTCTTCGTCGCCCGGGGGATTGGCGCCCCATCGCTACCGTCGCGGCCTGGTTCGCGCTCGTGATCGCCGAGTGGATCTGGATGCCGCCACAGCCGTTCGTGCTGATCCCACTGGTGGCGCTCACTTGCATGATCGCGTTCCTCGGTGCCGTGGCCACGCACAACACCATGCACGTGCCCATTTTCAGGGCAAAGAAGCTCAACCGCCTGATTCAGGTGGCGCTAACCCTGGTTTACGGCCACCCGGTGAGCTCGTTCGTGCCCGGCCACAACCTCAGCCACCACGACTACATCGAATCCCCGCGCGACGTGATGCGCACGACCAAGGCGCGCTTTCGCTGGCACCTGCTGAACCTGCTCTTTTTCATGCAGATCGTCGGGCGCGACGTGATGCGCGCCGAGCTCAGCTACATTCGCGCTGCCTGGCGTTTCGATCGCCCCTGGGTCAAGCAGCTGCTTTTGGAGACGACGGTATGGCTGTCGAGCTCGGCCGTGCTCTTGCTCATCGATTGGCGCAAATTCTTGCTCTTCATCGTGCTGCCCAACATGTATGCATCGTGGGGCATCCTGGCGATGAACATGCTCCAGCACGACGGCTGCGACATCGACAGTGAGTACAACCACTCCCGCAACTTCACGGGCAAGCTCATCAACTGGCTGACGTTCAACAACGGCTTTCACACCGTTCACCATTACGACGCCAACATCCATTGGAGCGACCTGCCCAAGTTGCACGCCATGTTCATCGCGCCGCACATTCACCCCGAGCTAGTTCAGTCCTCGCTGGTCAAGTACGTCTTTCGAACGTACGTGTGGCCAGGTAAGCGCGTGCGTCTGGACGGCACGGAGCTTCCACCCGTCGACCCGGGGCCGGACGAAGATTGGATCGCGAACGCCTTCGAGACCGCTGACTACGGGCCGATGAGCCATCGCACCGGGGGCCAGAAGAGCCAACGCGGCGGCGGGCCACTGAGCCAACGGTGGTCATGAGCGCGCTCGCCCAACGCCTCCAGGAGTATTACGAGACCTTCCCGGTCGAGCGAGAACGAGCGCTCGAGCGGCTCGGGGAGCTTTTCGCGGCGGACGTACATTTTCGTGATCCGTTCCGCGATACCCAAGGCATCGAGCGGTTGCGCGAGCTGTTCGTGCGGATGTTCAAGCAATATCGCCAGGTGGAGTTCACCGGGTTTTCACGCGATGGCGACGACGACCGCTTCGTCCTCACGTACGACATGCACCTGCGCATGGCGGTGGGGCCGACCTTCGTGACCCACATGGCCAGCGTCGTCCGCGGCCGAGAGGGGCGTGTGGTCGAGCTCATCGACTACTACGACTTCCCGTCGGCGCTCGCTTCGCCCCTCCCGCTGTTGGGCACGCTGTACCGCAAAGCCGTCAACCTGCTCTTCCTGTGATGACCTGGCGTGGGTTTTACGAGCGACCGGTACCGGCGCGAGGCGGCGACGGCTTCTTCCATCCGACCAGCGAGGAAGAGCTGGCGAGCCTCGTGCGAGCGGCGCGGCTCGACGGCGTGAAGCTACGCGTGCGTGGCTCGGCCCACTCGGTCGCCGCAGCGATCTATACCGACGACGGGGCAAGGCCCGCGCGACGTCGGCACTACGACGTGATGCTAGACCGCTACATCGCCGTCAGCTTCGACGATGCAAGGATGCGAGTCACGGTTCAAGCTGGCTGCCACCTGGGGCAAGACCCGCGCGACCCCACCGCTACGTCTACGTGGCAAAACTCCCTGCTCGCGCAGCTGGAGCAGCGCGGCTGGGCCTTGCCGGATCTGGGCGGCGTCACGCACCAAACGGTGTCGGGGTTCTTGATGACCGGCTCGTGCGGCGGCACCGTGACGCACGCCATCGAGGACGCCGTCGTGGGCTGGCGTATCGTAGACGGCACCGGCACCGTTCGAGCCTTCGAGCGCGACGGAAACGACCCTCATTTTCACGCCATCGGTTGCTCGCTCGGGCTGCTCGGCGTCGTCTCGACCGTCACGCTGCAGTGCATTCCGCGCTACGACATCGTGGGTCGAGAAGACATCACGGCCGAGAGCGATACCGCCTACGAGCTCTACGGAGACGGCGAGGCGGGGCTCGAAGGCTTTTTTCGACGCACCGAGTACGCCCGGCTGATGTGGTGGCCACAACGGGGGGTAGAGCGGGTCGTCACCTGGCAGGCACGGCGCATGCGCGAACGCGACTACAACGCGCTGACGGGCTCGGCTGCCGCGCTGCGACCCAAGGCGTACTCCGCTCTGGGTGATGGCATTCCTCATCGGGGGCTGTCGCGGGTCGCGAACCTGGCCGCGCAGGCAGCGGGCGGGTTCTTTTACGACGGCCTGGCCAGCGCCGCGCGTCGCTTCGAGCCGCTGGCGCGCGCGTCGTTGCCGGTAAGGCTCGCGGGCAACCGCCTGCGCCACGAGTTCGCGGTGCGCGCGCTGCCGACCATTTTGCGTCAATTCACGCAAACGAGCAGCGTGCCTCAGCGCTTTTGGGAGAGCTGGTGCCACGGCTTGCCGATGGACAACCAAATGTCCGACTCGAGCCTGCCCACCGAGTTCACCGAGATCTGGGTGCCGCTCGAGCGCACGGGCGAGGTGATGCGCGCGCTGCGCCAGCACTACGACCGCGCGGGCTACGACGCGACCGGCTCGTTCATTTGCGAGGTCTACGCGGCGAGGCGCACCCAGGCCTGGATGCACCCTGCCTACGAGCGTGATTCGCTACGCATCGACCTGTTCTGGTTCGCGCGCAACCACGGCGACCCGACGCGCGGCTGGTTCGTACAGTTCTGGAAGCTGCTGCAGCGCTTTGGTTACCGCCTGCACTGGGGCAAATATTTGCCGCAAGATCCGGAGCTTTGCTCCGTGCATCTGCGCAAGCACACGCCGCGCTGGGATGATTTTCTGGCGCTGCGCAAAGAGCTGGATCCGGACGGCGTTTTCTTGACGCCGTACTGGCGCACCGCGCTGGGGGTCGAGCCATGACGCCTTGGCGCGCCGGCTTCGGCGTGGGCTCGCTCACGGCTTTCGAGCCGGGGCTGTGCATGTTCGGTTGGGGAAACGTGCGCAACGTATGCAACGGCGTGGAGATGCCGCTCTTCGCGCGCGCGCTCGTGCTCGAGCACGAGGCGACGAAGCGACGCATCGCCTACGTCGTCTGCGACCTCGGAATGATCTCCGAGTCAGTGCGCCAAGAAGTCTCGCGCCGAGTATGCACGCCCGAAAACGCGCTGACCGATCACGATCTCATGATCACCGCCACCCACACCCATTCGGGTCCGGGCGGGTTCTCGACGTACCTTTTTTATTCGATCTCGATCCCCGGCGTGTCTCAGCGCGTCCACGACGAGCTGGTGGAGGGCATCGTCGTGTCCGTCCAGGCCGCCCTGCAAGCATTGCGGCCGGCCCGCGCCTGGCTCAAGACGGGGTGGATTCCCGTCTCGGAGCCGGTCGCGTTCAACCGCTCTTTCGAAGCCTACAACCGCAACGAAGACGCAGCGCCGGTTAGCTGGGAACGGCGCGACGAGGCCGTCGATCGAACGATGACATTGCTGCGTGTCGAAGACGAGCACGGCGTGCCGATGGGCCTGTTGACGTGGTTTGCCGTTCACGGCACCTCCCTGCATTGGGAGCAAGACAAGCTACACGGCGACAACAAGGGCCACGCCTCACGGGTCTGCGAAACCTGGGGGCGGGAGCAGGGGTACCCGGGCTTCGTAGCGCTCTTCGCGCAAGAATCTGCAGGCGACGTGTCTCCCAACTATCGCTGGAGCGACGCGCGCCAGCTGATGATCGGTCGCTACGACGACGACCACGATAGCGCCCGTTTCAACGGCGACGTGCAGGCGCGCCACGCCCGCGCCCTGTTCGCGCTGGCAAAGGCGGAGGGCAGCGAGCTGCGTGGCCCGCTCGATGCCGCCATCCGCTATCGCGACTTCTTCGATCGCTCCGCCGACCCGCGCTTCACGCGCGGCGTCGAGGCGCGCACCGCGCCGCCGCGCCTGGGCATCGCCTTCTCGATCGGCACGACCGAAGGCCAGGGGCCCTTTTTCGCGTTACGCGCCATCTTTCCCCTGTTTTCGCGGATCCAGGCTTGGAACATGCGGCGTGAACCACCCCAATCGTGGCGCAAACCGCACGGCGTCAAGTTCCCTTTCTGGGATTTCGGCTACGGCAAGGACAACAAGATCCTGGGCAAGCTGCCGCAGGTGAATCCGGCTCTGTTCCTGTTCGGGGCCGATCGCATCGTCGGCTACTACCGCAAGGCCGTGCTGAAGCCCGCTGCGCGCGACGTGAGCTGGGTACCTCGCTACCTGCCGATACAGCAGCTGCGCATTGGCCAGCTCTTGATCGCCGGCATGCCCAACGAGCCGACTACGGTTTCCGGTCGCCGCTTGCGCGCGGCCCTCGACATGGCCTGGCACGGGGAGGGCGTAGAGCACGTCGTGGTTGGCGCGTACTCCAACGCGTATTGCGGCTACCTCACGACCCCCGAAGAATACCAAGAGCAAGCCTACGAGGGGGCATCCACGCTCTACGGTCAATGGTCACTGCCCGTGTTCTGCACGGAGCACGTCGAGCTCAGCCGCGCCATGCGCCGCGGTGAAGGGCGCTCGACGCTGGGCGAGCCTCCGCAAAAGATCCCGTTCGATTGGTGTCTCGAGGCCCCCGTAGCGCCGAAAAAACCGCGAAAATGAGCTATTTCTAAAGCTTCTGACGGCGCGGCGCGGCGCGAACCAATGTGCCCGAGCGCGCGCCGGCAACGATGGTGCGAACCGCAGTCTGGACTAGCTCGGCCGAGAGCCGGCCGGATGCGTTGGTGTTCCACGCTTCGACGACTGCACCGAGCATGCCGAGCAGTAGCCGCGGGTCGGTGTGCGCAGGCAACTCGCGGCGCGCGATCGCTCGCGTCACCATGGCGTACCAGGCGCTGCTGCGCTCTTTGACCGCGTCGCCGATGGCCGCGCTCACCTCGGGGTCGTGCTTCTCCGCCAGCAATCGCGCCCAAGCTCGCCCTTCGACGCGATCCTTGAAGCTCACCTTGCGCCGAAATGCTTCCGTCAGGTCTTGCTCGAGGGAGCCCGTGTCGGGTAGTGGCACGTCGTGCACGAAGCGGCGCATCCACTCGACGGCGCTCGCCACCAGCTGCTGCTTGTCCGGCCAGCGCCGGTAGATCGTGGTCTTGTTGACGCCGGCTGCTGCGCTCACCGCGTCCATGCGGAACGCCCGGTAGCCGGACTCGCCCAGCTCGGCCACCGTGGCGACCAGCACCCGCTGCACGACGCGCTCGCTGCGACCGCCGAGCACGCCTTGGGTGCGACGCGTCTTCGTAGGCTGTGACAGGGCTTTCTGACGCACCTGTAGCGAGGGTAGGGGCGCTGCGTCTAGATGGCAAGTGAGAGTTGCCATCCGTGTGTGCCGCGGGTACGTTGGAATTGGCAACATGGAGTTGCCTTCGGAGGTCGCATGCTCTGGTCTCATTTCCCGGCCTACTTTTTCGCGGGCGTGTTCTTCGCCAACTTCGTGCCGCATTTCGTGTCGGGGGTGCTGGGGCGCACCTTTCCCACGCCGTTCGCCTCGCCGCCGTTCCGCGGGCCGTCTGCGCCGCCGGTGAACGTGCTGTACGGGATGTTCAACCTCGTCGTCGCTTACCTGCTGCTCTCACGCGTCGGAGATTTCGAGCCGAAGAGCGCGCTGTGCGCGGGCAGCTTCGGGCTCGGCCTCACCGCGTGGTCACTGCTCATCACGCGCTCGCTGGCGCGTATTCAGGCAGCCGGGCTCGGGACAACGGGTGGTGCGCGGTAAAACCACACCGCAGGAAATGCGACGACGCAAGCCAAAGAGCCGCGGTTGCGGGCAAGGCGACAAAACTACGAGCCGTCGGACACCATGCAGGGATGACAACTCCGAACCTGGTTTCGTCTCGCCTCGCTGCCCTGGGCGCCTGTCTGGGCGCGCTCGTGGCGTGTAGCTCGGAGGGGCGGGACACACCGGGGGGCTCAGCCGGCGCTACTGGGCTGAGCGGCGCTGGCGCTTCGGCTGCTGGGACTGGCGGAGTTGCGACCGGTGACGCCGGAAGCGGCGGCAGCAGCAGCGCGGGCAGCAGCAGTGCGGGCGCCTCCGGCGGTGGCACGAGTTTCGGTGGCGGCGCCGGCGGTGGTGCCTCGTCCAGCGTCGGTGAGGGAGGCGCTGCCAACGCCGGAGCAGGTGGCAGCGGTGGCACGGCGGGCGGCACGGGCGGATTCTGGGGACCGAACGGACCGAAGAAACAGTTCAATTGCCCTGCGGGTCCGTACCCCGATCAGGTACTGAGCAGCGCCACCCCGGTCTGCCAAGACTTCACCTTTGCGTACAACTACAACGAGGGTGGGACGTGGATCGAAAGCGTCAAAGCGTTCTTCTTCAGTAACTTTCCGGTTGGTCAGTACACGGGCGGCGACATCATCAAGTACACGCCCGGCGGCAAATGTGAGGTGTGGGTCCACGAGGTCGGCTGCAATGGACTCGTCGTGAGTCCTTCCGGCAACTTGCTCGCCGCCTGCCAGGGCCCGCGCGCGGTCATGGAGTACGACATCAACACCAAGCAACCGCGCACGATCGCGAGCATGACCGACGGTAAGATGCTCGACTCACCGAACGACCTCATCGCGCGCAGCGACGGCAATGTTTACTTCTCGAACCGTACCGCCGAGCTGGGCAATCGTCCGCAAGGTTTGGGCGAAGGCCTCGTGCGCATCGATCCGATGGGCGCCACCTCGGTCATCCAAATGGGCAACCTCAACGGAGTCGCCCTCTCTCCCGACGAAACCAAGCTGCACGTCGTCGGCATGGGCACGTGGACGCTCGACGCAGCCGGTGTCCCCGGCCAAAAAGGCCAACCCACCCCCGGCGGGGACGGCTTCGCCGTCGACTGCGCCGGCAACATTCTCGTCAACGGCACCAACTCCGCCTTCGGTGGCCCGGAGATGAAGACGCTGCTCATCGTCGGCCCCGGCACCCAGGTGAGCGTCAAGACCGCGACGGTGCCCGGGTTGCCTTGAGCGACCGAGCTGCGATCGCGTAGCTCGGTCCGGGCTGACTCTCGGTAAGCCAGCCCGCGAGGTGGGAGTCCTGGTTCTCGCGCCGAAGAGCGCGCCAAAAATTTAACCTGGACGTTAATTAGCTGATGGGTTAATTAGGGATGAATCCTGATGATTGGTTCGATGGATCAGACCCTGACCGCGCTAGCCGATCCCACCCGGCGCGCGATCCTCTCGCGGCTGGCAAGGGGCGAAGCGACCGTGAACGAGCTGGCGGAGCCGTTCGCAATCTCGAAGCCGGCCATCTCGCGGCACATCCGCGTGCTTTCGGAGGCGGGTCTCATCGTGCAGCGCGTGGACGGCACCAAGCGACCGTGTCGGCTCGCAGCGGGAGCGCTCTCGGAGCTCGAAGCGTACCTGCAGCAGCTCCGCAAAGCGCTCACGCAGAACTACCAGCGCCTCGACCGGCTCTTGGCGCAGCAGGCGGAACGAAAGGACGAGAGATCATGAGCGAGCTGGTTTTGACGACTGAAGGCGATACCCACATCGTCGTGACGCGCAGGTTCGAGGCTCCGCCCGCCGCCGTTTACCGCGCGCACCTGGAGCCCGAGCTGCTTCAGCAATGGTGCTTGGGACCGGAGGGCTGGACCATGCCCGTGTGCATCAACGAGGCCAGGCCCGGCGGCAAGATCCGTTACGAGTGGCTCAACGCGAGTGGCGCTGGTTTCTTCCTCACGGGCGAAATCCTGGAGCTTGATCCACCCCATCGCATCGTTCACGTCGAACGGATGCACCTGCCCGATCCCACGCCTGACAACCGCGTCGTGACCACGTTCGTCGCCGACGGCTCCGGCACCCTCATGACCATGCGCATGTCCCTGCCCGACGCCGAAACGCGCAAAGCCATGCTAGCCACTGGCATGGCCCGCGGCATGGAGGCCTCGTACCAGCGCCTGGAGCGCCATGCCGGTTGGAAGGCCGCGGAATGAGCGCCGCAAAACGAAAAGCCGTCGTGAGGCCGAGCGTGCACGTCAGCATCGACGTGCCCGATCTGGAAGCAGGCCTGCGCTTCTACACGCAGGTGTTCGGCTTCGTCGAGACCGTGCGGCCGTTCCCGACCATGGCGATCCTCGACGCCAACAACGTCAGCGTGTGCATGCACCAAAAAGCGACCGGCAGCAAAAGCTCACCCGTCGGTGGCGAGCTGCGTCACTACGAACGGCATTGGACGCCGGTGCACCTCGATCTGCACGTCCCAAACTTCGACGCTGTGCTCGACAAAGTGCGTCACGCCGGCGGCGCGATCGAAAGCGAGTACCGCCATCAAGGCCCCAAGCCAGCTGCGTTCTGCAGCGACCCCTTCGGCAACGGTTTCTGCGTCATCGGCGAGTGAGCGTGAGCTCGCAGGCGCCGGTTCGCGCCGGCTTCGCTCAAAATTGCGTGATGAACTTCCACGCTTCGGGTGCGGCCCAGCTCATCGCCTGACCTGGATCTTTGGGCTCCCAGCCGTGGGGGCCGTTGAAGACACAGTATTCGGTGGGGTGGCCCGCGGAGCAGCCCAGGTAGTTCGTGCAGGAATGGGGTTGTCCGCTCGCTGGGAACGTCGTGGATGACGGCACGGGGGTGCAACCGTTGACCGCGGCGAAGTCTGCCTGTCGCTTCTCTCCCGTGATGGGCGAGGTCGGAGAGAGGCCGCCCCCGTCTTCACTCGCTTGCGTGGCGAAGTAGGCGATGGGTTTCGTCAGAGTGGCGGGACACGAATTGGTGAGATCTGCGCCGGAGAAGAAGGCGACGGCGCGAAACACGTCCGCGCGCGTGCACGCGAGGGCCATGGACATTGCCCCGCCAAAGCTGAAGCCGGTGGCGAAGACGTGCGTCTTGTCGATGCACAAGTCGGCTTCGACTTGCGTGAGAATGGCGTCGGTGAACGCCAGGTCGCCGTTGCTCCACGAGCCGGCTCCGTTGGCGGCCTCGGGGGCGATGAAGATCGTGCCTTGGGGGTCCGAGCTCGCGAACGTAAAGTAGTTGCTGCTCACGACCTGCGAGGCCGATGCACCCGACCACGCGTACGCCAGGACCAACCGGTACGGTTTGTTGCTGTCGTAGGCGTCGGGAACACGCAAGATGTACTTGCGCGACGCGCCGCCGGACGTGACGTTGTTGTTCCCGTTTTGGAGGGTGCGCGTCGTCTTGCCACAGCCGTCGCTACGCATGACGCCGCTGTTACCGCCCGCGCCCGCTGATGACCCTGCCGCACCGCCACCGCCCGAGTCGGAACGACCGCCGTTTCCGGCGGAGCCGCCCAAAGAAGAGCCGCCTGTATCGTGGCCAGCGCTGGTCATTCCGCCCGTGGCCGTGCCTGCCGTCCCCGCGTTGGACGACCCGCCGCTGGGTCCGCCGGCTTGCGGAGTCATCTGCAGCGATCCGCCCTGGTTTTGTGCTCCGCCGCCGCTCGGCGACCCGCTCTCGATAGGTGAGGGGAGGTCGGAAGAACAAGCGCTCCCGAGCAAGGCGAGCACGGTCACGATCGTTTGGATGCGTCCCGTGCGGCACGGTGAAAGGCTCCGCATATTACCTCCCGTATAAGTGGTTGCTTGCCAGGAGCGCTGTCACATTTCTTTGTGCGTCACGCATGCCGCGCGTCGAATTTCCAAGCAAAAGCTCGACGGGTCCAAGCGGAGCCAACATGTCGCCTTCGCTCGCTGCGTGATACGGTTAGGCGCGATGGCGATAGAGCTCGGGCGGTGGTCGCGCGCGCTAGCACTCGCCGGTGCGCTGCCGGCGACGCTCGGATGCGCGGCGTCGAGCGGCGCGGGGTCGGAGCAGGCGCCTGCCGATTCAGCACCGGTCGTGCCCGTGCTGACCGGCATGCACCGCTTGAATTCCACCGAATACAACGCGACCGTTCGCGACACGTTGGGCACCCGGCTCCAGCCGGCGAGCTCCAGCTGGCGAGGGGGCGAGCTCGGCGGCTTCGACAACATCGCTTCGCAGCTGGGCGTCGACGAAGCGCAGTACGATCGCTACTTTCGCGCCGCTCAGGCGCTCGCCACCGACGTGATGGCCAGCGACTCGCTGCGGGCAGCCTTCATCGACTGCGACCTGGCGCACGCCCCTTGTGTCGAGGCCAGCCTGCGACGCGTCGGGCGGCGGCTGTTTCGGCGCCCGCTGGAGCCCGACGAGCTGGAGAGCTACCGTCGCGTTTACGACGCTGCGCTCGCGCTCGGGGACGACGCGACGAGCGCCTTTCAACTGACGCTGGTGGCCGTGCTGTCCAGCGTGCAGTTCCTCTATCGCATCGAGCTGGATCCACTGCCAGAAGCGGCGGAAACGCACTCACTCAGCAGCTACGAGCTCGCTTCCCGCCTGTCGTACTTTCTGTGGAGCAGCGCGCCGGACGAAGCCTTGCTCGATGCGGCCGCCGACGGCTCGTTGCTCCAAGACGATGGCCTGGCGGCAGCTGTGGAGCGTATGCTCGGTCCCGCTGACGTCGGCGACATTGGCGCTGCTGGCGACGCAAAAGCATGGCGCTTCGTGGAAAGCTTCGCGGGGCAATGGCTGGGCGAGCGCCAGGTCCCATCGCACGCCTCGCCAGCGTGGAGCGCGCGCGAAGCTCGAGCGGCCGCGCAAGAGATGCTCTACTACTTCAACGACTTCTTGCAGAGCGAGCGCTCGTGGCTCGAGTTTCCGACCGCGGACTTCAACTACGTCAACGGTGAGCTGCCGTTCCTTTACGATATGCCGGTGCCGGACGTATTCGGAAGCCCGCCACCCGACGATTGGACGAGCACCGAACAGTTTCGCCGCGTGCAAGATGCGCAAGACCAGCGAGCGGGCTTCTTCGGGCTCGCGGGTTTTCTGGCGCTCACTTCCTTCGACAGGCGCACGTCGCCCTCGAAGCGTGGCAAGTGGATCGCCGGCAACATGCTATGCGCGGAGCCGCCGCCGCCCGCGCAAGTGTTGCCTTCGCTCGAGACCGAAGCGTCGAACGCTCCCGGCCTCTCGCCCCTCGCCGTGCGCCAGCGACTCGAAGAACACCGCAAAAACCCGGCCTGCGCTTCCTGCCACGCGCTGTTCGACCCCTACGGCTTGGCCATCGAGCACTTCGATCCCATCGGCCGTTACCGTGATAACTACGACGACGGCTCGCCAATCGACGCCGTCGGTCTCGCCGAGATCTCCCAGCAAGTCGCAGAAGATCCGCGCTTTGCGCCCTGTCTGGCCCACAAGCTTTTGACCTACGCTTTGGGTCACGTCGTGAGTGACGCGGACGAGCAGCTGCTCGCGCCCATCGTGGATACCTGGCTCGCGCCAGACCAGGCGCCCAGCCTGCGGCGGCTGATCCGCACGATCGTCGCGAGTAAGGCATTTCGCTATCGTCGAGGTGCGCGATGAAGCGCAGGACCGTGCTGCGCGCCGCCGGAGTGGCGCTCACGCTGCCATTTTTCGAGTCGTTGGTGCCGCGGCCGTTGCGGGCTCAAGCCGTAGCGGGGCCGCGCCGCTTCTTGCCGATTTACCTGCCGAACGGCGCGCACGAATTCTGGCGGCCACCCAGCGCGGGTCGGGGCGACGCCTGGCAACTCTCGTCGATCCTCGAACCGTTCGGCGCTGCCCTCAAACCCAAGCTCACGGTCGTGTCCAATCTCGAGAACGCCTCGGTGTTCTCCGCGGACGCCGTTTACCTCGAGAACAGCCACGGACGGCTGGGTGGCGCCTGGCTCACCTGCGTCGACGCCAAGGCCGTCCGCGCTGCCCTCGGGCTGGAGGAGGCAAACGGTGTCTCGGTCGATCAAGTCATGGCCGCGCACGCCGCCTTCAAAGGGATTTCTCCGCTCGATTCGCTGCAGCTCGGGCTGTCGACGCCGCTCGGCAACTGCGACGCCGAGCCCTGCTCCAGCAGCCGCAGCGTGTCGTGGGCGAGCGCCACCCAGCCTTTGTACAAGGTGGTCGACCCGCTCGAAGTCTTCAATCAGCTCGTTTCAGTCGCGGGCCCGGCCGACGCGACCTCTACCTCGGGCATCGAGGCGCAGAAGCGCTACGCGCGCAACCAGAGCGTGCTCGACGCGGTGCTCGAAAACGCCCAGCGCATCCGCAAGCGGCTCGGCAGCGGCGATCGGCCGCGCATGGATGAGTTTCTGGACTCGGTGCGTGCGGTCGAACGGAAGGCGACCGGGGTATCGAACGGCATGGGGCGCGCGGGTTGCCTCGCCATGCCTCAAGATCTCGGTAGCGTCGACGTCTCGGGAGCTCCACGCCAGAACACCGAAGCGTACGACAAGGGCGCCCACGCAGACGCCATGAACGAGCTGATCGCGCTGGCATTTCAGTGCGATTTGACGCGCATCATCTCGCTCATGCTCGAGGACGAACGCTCTGAATTCACGTACGACCACGTCAAGCTGCGCACTTTCACCGACGCACAAACCGGCTCTGTCGAAAAGGATTCCGGCGCAACCTGCTCGGAGTACCACGCGGCTCAGCACGAGGCGGCGGGCGACGACTTTGCCACCATCACCTGGTGGAACGTGGGCAAAGTCGCCGAGCTCTGCCAAAGCCTGGACGCCATCGAGGAATCGCCCGGTGTCAGCGTGCTCGACAACACCGTGGTCTTTCTGGGCGCGTGCATGCACGGCAGCAATCACAACGGCGACCAGCTCCCGGTCGCGCTCGTGGGCGGGGGCAACCTCGGCCTCGCGGGCGATCAGCACGTCGTCCTCGAAGCGCGCCCGCTGCGTGACCTCTATTTTACCCTGCTGAACGACGTCTTCGGCTTGGGCATCGACGACTTTGGCCAGAACGTGAAGGGGGCGCCGCCGGCCAAGCTCGCCGAGCTATTGAAGACGTGAGGCGGCTGAGCTTCTGCTAGTTCAGGCGGTGGGTCGCCCACAAGATGCCGTTTCGCACGAGAGTGCGGAAGTCTTGCTCTTCGTAAACGGACTTGGCGTGGCCGCGAATCGTGTAAAACATTCGTCCGCTCGCGCCAAGCTCTCTCGTCCACACCACGGGGCGGTTGTCGCTGGCGAGTCGAGCGAGGACGTCGGTGCCCGGCACCGTCGCGACGTCTCTATTCATGTAGTACCACTCGTCTTGGGTGCTCCAAGTCGTTCGCACGTCCTTCAACACCGGGTGCCCGGTGAACATGCTCTGGGTCTGCACCGTACCTTGTGTCCCATCTGCGTCATGATGGTCGAAGTAGCCGCCTACCAGCGTGTTGGTGAACCAAGGAAAGCCATTGGTCTTTTCGAAATCGGTGGCCGAGTGCACGCCGCCCCAGGCGCCGCCATCTTCCACGAACTTCTGGAGGGCGGCCATGGCGGCGGCCGCATTCTTGACTCGTGGGTTCGCGCTGAAGACGGTGCCGGTCGGGTTGCACGAAAAAATCATGGCGTAGTTCTTCAAGTTGTCGTCCGTAAACTGCGCCAAGTCGTCTGTCGCCACGTCAGCGGTCCATTGGCTGCCCGGTTTCGTGCCGGTCGGCATCATGGCGTCGGGTGTAGCGCCGAGGTTCGGCGGGAGGGCATGCCCGCGATCCGCTTCGACCGCCGCGCGCTGGCTCTCGACGCCGACCATGAGCTGACAAATGGGTATCGAGTCATGCTTGAACTCGAGGGTAGTGCTCAGCACGAGAATCTTGAAGGGACCCGAATACCGACCCCCGGAGCTGTCGCCGCCGGTATTGCCGCCCGTCTCCGCTCCGCCCACGGCTCCGCTGCCCCCCTGATCGTTGCCGCTCGATGCTCCCACTCCGGGAGCAGTACCAGCGACGGCGGCCTCCCCGCCTGAGGTTTGATGCGAGTTGCCGCCGACGTGACTGGCGCTGCCGCCGCTCGCTTGACTCGCCTCGCCGCCGGCGCCGCCGGTGTCGCGTGGACCACCCACGTCGACCTGGGCGCCGCAAGCGATTGCCAATGAACCAGTGCCAGCCAGCAGCCAAAACTTGTTTGCCATGTCGATCTCCCACTGCCTCAATGGACTCGACTTTCGAATCGATCACGGAATCGTTGCGGCCCCGCGTACCCGCGCCGCGTAGACACTCGTTGGGTGCTCGCGCAGGAACCTGTCGGCGAGCTCTTCCGCTCGAACGGAACGTCCGAGTGCTCGAAGCGCGTCAACCCGCAGCACGGCGGCTTCTTCCTCCAGCTGAGAGCTCGGGAAGCGTCGAGCAAACTCGTCGAGAAGGCCGAGCGCCACCGCCGGCTGGTGCACCGCCAGCGACTGGCGTGCCTTGGCCAGCGCAGCGAGTTGGGCGAGGTTCGATGCCCGGGCGGCGGAGGTCTCGAACGCGCCAGCAGACGGCAGCGTTGGCTCCGCACTGGGCCTCGCTGGCGAGCTTGCCTCGAGCGCCGAGGTGAGGCTGCCGTCTTGGCGAGCCGGGGTGGGGATCGTACCGGAGGCATGCGGCGGCGCGCGCTCTGCCGACGGCGCCAAGACCGGTGCGAAGCTAGGCTGCGCGCTCCCGGAGGACGAAGCAAGGGGCCGCGTCGACGTTGCTCGAGCTGGCTGGGCAACGCCCGGGCCGCTCGACGGACGCCGTACCAGGTCCACGGTTTTCATGAGCGCAACACCGCTCACGAGCCCCACTGCGACCCATTTGGCGGCCGTGCTGAAGGCGGCGGCGCCGCCGCTTGCCTTCAACAAAGCGCCGCCTGCGGGCGCTGCCGCGGCAGATTTCGTGCCTGCGGTCACACTCACGACAGCCGCAACGGTCGGGGCCACGCCAAGGCCGGCGAGAGCGCGTTGGACCGCTCCTGTCGCCGGCGCATCGCGCTCGGCCGATTCCAACAAACGCCGCGTGACTTCACTCGCCGTAACCTGTCGAAGCACTCGCTCGTCGTTCATGGTGTGCTCCTCGTCTTGGCCAGACGCGCCGCCAAAATTTCGAAGCTCTGCCGCGCCCGTCGTAGGCGAGAGGCCACGGTTCCGACGGGAAGGTCCAAGAGCTCGGCGATGGCGACGCTGCTCATGTCCTCGAACTCGAAGAAAATGAACACCGTGCGCAAGTCGTCGGGCATTTGATCCAGCACCACATCGAGCAGGCGGCGCGCCCATTCACGGTCGAGCATCTCGTCGGCCAACGGACGGTCACTGACGCGGCGTTCGAGCGCTTCTGCGTCGAAATCCTCCCTGCGCCGCGAAGACATCTTGCGAAAGTCGGCTGCGACGCGCGTGGCCGTGGCGACCATGAACGCCCGCTCGGCGCCGAGGCGAACCTCGCCGAGCCGGCGCGCGAGCACCACCAATACCTGCTGCAGCGCGTCCTCCACCGAATGCTCGGCAACGCCCAATCGGCGCAGAGCTCGCCAAACGAACTCGTAATGCTCATGGACGGCTCGCTGGAGCCGCTGCGAATCTGCCGGATAGCTGGCCAAAGGGGAGGTCATGGCGTCAGCCCAGGCACCGGAGCGGAGGGCTACACGATGAAATGGACTCAACTCCCGTTTCGATCACCGAATTCACAGCCGATCGAAAGCTCTGCCAGCACACCGGCCGCTGGTGCCCGGTGTACCGTCGAATCCGGAGCCAAAAAGACGCGGTCACGAACGGCGGTGAAGGCCAGCGCAACACCCCCATCCACGAACGCTGGCCCCCAGAAACGGAAGCGACCATGCAGGGCCGGGCCGAGTGACAGCCACGGTCGCTCTTCCTCGTGGCCTCCCGGGATGTTGCTGGCGCGCACCGTCCGCACGCCGGCATCGATCCGCAAGCAAGCGTCCAGCATCGAGGCGCCGTGCCTCCACAAGCGAGGGCATGCTTCGAAGAGGCCCAGCCAGTTGCCAAACCTGACGGAGGCCCCGTCGACGTTTGCGGGGGCGCTGGTCGAATAGTCCAGCCCCAAGCGCAACATACGTTCTGCACCGAACAACGCGACGAAGCTTTGGAGAGCGGCTCCGCCTCCTAATGTGGTGTGCGGAGCCAGGGCGCTGGCGGCCGCACCGTGAAAATCAAAGGCCCAATGGAACGAGTGCGGGACGGCTGTCGCGCGCCGGGACGAGGGTGCGACGACGACATCGGCCTCCGGCGCTGGTGGAGGGAGCGCCCTGGCCGGTGACGGAGGTGGTGGCGCGTGGCCGTCGGTCGTCGGGTTCGACGGCTCGAGTCTCGCCGCAATTTCCGGGGGTGGCTGCACGCTGGGGTCGATAGCGAGCGCCACCGCAAACGCCAGGATCTCCGCGACCTCGCTGCAACTCGCGGCCTCGGCGCTCCGCACGCCCTGGACACCCGCCTCGTCCAACACCAGGGCCCCATGCTGCCCATCTTCGCCAATGGCGACGCGCAGCAAGCGGGCATCTTCTCCAGAGCCAGCGAGCTGCAGCGCCGGCAAGAGGTTCCTGACCTGGGCCTCGAATTGGTTCGCGTCAGGGCAGCCTTCTGGCGCCACGTATTCCAGCCGAATAGGCGTGGAAGCGGAGGCGTCCGCGGCGGCCGGAGCCCCTACGCTGAGAACGACCAACGACGCCCGCCCCAGGCAAGAGCGCAAATGCTGCTTCCGCACGGGTGGCGAGCTTGGACTCTTCGCACTTGACCTGTCAATTCAGTAGCGGCGAGTTGACTCGTCAGAGCAGTCACGAACGTGGCGGTGGGCGTTCGGTCTCGAATCGCGTCAACAATCGGCAGTGGTCCAAGAAGAATTCTGGATGGGCCTATCCCACCGCGTCAGCCAGAGCGGCAATGTCGTCCGAGTCGATGTTGCTGCTCATCGCTGAGTACTCTCGATACACGATGCCGCGAGCTCGTTCGAAGACAGAGATGAACTTGTCTCCCGCACTCTTCACGTAGTCGAAGACGAACACCGACTGTGCACCGCCCTTCATCGCCTCTGCGAGCTCTTCGGGTGTCACGACCTGATGGCGGTGAGGGTAACGCGCCCACAGCGCTCTTTCGCTCCAGGGATCGACCTCAGCGCTCGTCGTTTTGCTGAACTGTGTCAGCGTGTCTTGGGGGACGTACAGGCAGCTAGTTTTTAGCTCTGCCAGGGCTTTTTCATTCGCGAACGAGTCATAGAACCAACGACGCCGACCTTGCTTCAGCTGCAGGTCGAGGTCTCGCAGATACAGAGCGAGGCGGGGAGGCGTCCAGTCGTAGAACTCGGACTGCTGATACATGTCGCCGTCATCGTCGAATAGCCGTTGAAACTTCAAGGCCAGTGGCAGGCGGCCATATCCGACATCGTCGTCGCGCGAGTTGTCCGCGCTCGTGCAAAGGACCAGAGCGATTTGGGGGTAGAAGTATTCTTCGTTGGGACCGCCGTGGACGACCACGTTACGGCTGACCAAAGTGAAGTAGACGTGGCCGCTCGCCGGGTACCGGGCGCGGTCGGCGTAGGCCGCAACTTCGAGGGGCGTCGTGCTCCACGCCGCGGTGAGCGCATCGCGAAACTCGGCCGCGCGCGGCAAGTCGGCCTCGCGCAGGAAGAACACGGCCTTCTTGGCCCGCAGCGCCGCCATCGTGCTCGGATCGAAGGTGGTCTCGCCAGCGTACTTGGGCCCGTTCCACCCGCCGCGGGATAGCCCCGCGCAACCCGGAAGCGCGAGCACCGCGGTGGTCCCTCGAACGAACGCCCTCCTAGTCAGTCGACTCATAGCTCGGAAACTCTAGATGCGCCCCCGCATCCCCGACACTCGAAGCGCTCGTCTCGATCCCAACTTCAGTGGTTCGGAACGGCCGGACCTAGGCCACAAAAGCAACCAAGCCCACCGGAGTGGGCTCGTTGCTTGGTGGAGGCGCGGGGAATTGAACTTTGCCGATGGCCAAGCAAAACCCAAAGCGATTCGCGACCTTCCAACGTAACCCAGCGAAGCCGTTCGAAAGCTCATTCCGCTGCGTCCCATCCTGTTCACTCGCGTGCCGCCTCTGGGTGCAAGGTCACGGCACATGGACGGCACATGAGTGGGGCTGAGTCCGGCTCTGGGTAACCGACACCTGGACCGGCGCCGCCTCACGGCACACGGACGGCACACGGATAAAGGCCTGACCGCTGGTTCGGTTTTGTTCGGCAGTCGGATGGGCCCCCACCAGGCCGCCTCAGGGGGTTCGCGGCGCGCGCTACAGCGTCGTGCTCTGGAGGAGCTCCTGAGGTTCTAGGGGCGTCTGAGGCGACTGCGCCTGTAGTTCTCTGAGTCTCTGAGGTGTCGCCAGAACCCTCATCAGGGGATTGATGTCCCTCTCAGTCGCAGCCAGGGGCTGTGTGCAGCTTTCATGTCCTGACCCAGGCCGAAAACCTGGGCTTCTAGGTTGCCATGTGAAGATTTGCCGGATCGGCGCAGCACGCAGCCAGACGGATGCGTCCGCGTTTAAATGTGTGCCAAGAGAGTCGCGACTTGGCTATGAACGTGACCGTCCACGCTCCACAACTAGGGAGGAAGCGAGCTGATTCACCACACGACGGGAGAAGTGCAAGGTGGTCGTACTTTCCGCGTCTCCTACGACGTTTCTCGACCGGTTGCAGATGGGATGAGTCGTGCTACGCATTTTAACGAGCAGGGCGCAGAGCTGATCTGAAGAACCCGTAAAGCGCCAGGGGGGTCCACATGCGTAAGCATCTTCGGTTAGTCGGTCTCGTGATTGCGTTGGCGGCATGCAGCGGTGTGCAAGAGCCACCCTCTCCACCAGGCAAGGAAGGGTCCACGGCGAAGCTATCGGAGGCTGGAGCTGGCGGTGCTGGTGAGAACGAGCTTCCCAGCTTTTGTGCGTATCACGAAGAGCTGCGGGACATGCCGAGCGGAGCGTGCGATTTCACTGGCGTCTGTCAAGTGAAGGTCGCGTACTACTGTGACAAGAAGGACGCTGCCACGCGCAAGAAGTACGACTGCGAGTGCTCGGCGGGTGAGTTTGCGTGCACCGTGACCGAAATCGGCCTGAGTTTCGACGATACGTGTCCTACACCGTGATGCGCGGCCTTGCGTAAGCCGCTGGTCGCCGGGTTTGGAGCGCCTCGTGTTTGATTCCCTCGGCGTGAGCTGCATGAGGTGGGCCGCGCCGGACGGCCTCCTCGGTGTATTGCCCTGTATGTCGTCGCGAGAATTTGGAACGTAAGCGTCCGGCCGTGGACGCCCCTTGCGTAACTAAGCGGATTCGGCGGGGGCTCCAGCGATCGGGGAGCAGCTCGTCCATGCGGTCGGCGGTGAGTGCTGATGCGGAGCAGCACATCTCGCAGGTATTCGATCGGGTTGACGTCGTCGGCTTCGCAGGTGGCGACCAGCGAATAGAGACCGGCGATGTTTTCTCCGGCGTCTTCGTGCCCGACGAAGAGGAAGTTTTTGCGACCGAGGGCGATGACACGGAGATCTGCTTCGGAGCGATTGTTGTCGGGTGGCACGCTCGCGCCATCGAGAAAGACCGTGAGCTCGGCCCATTGCCGGAGTGCGTAGCGGATGGCGATGCCGAGCTTGCTCTTCGGCGGGCGCCGCCTGACTTCGGTGTCGCCGCCTCAGGTTCCGTCATTTCGAACGTTGACGGGTCCGTAGCGATCGACATCACGGCCAGCATTGCGGCCAGCGCACTGATCCACGTGCCGATTGTCTACACGCGCTTTCATTCGTATCCGTTCGGGCAACCGCGTCCTGACAGGGCGTGGGCGGCGGGCGTACAACGCCTGAGCGATGAGCAGCTCAGCGAGCGAAAGCGAGGAGAGCGCGACGGAGAGGGTTCTCTGCGAGCCGCCGCTTAGCTTCTTCTT
>DASZTA010000032.1:0-34227 GCA_035548415.1 Polyangiaceae bacterium | reverse complement strand
TAACAGTAGGGACACTAGGGCGGACGCGAAGCGGACGCGGGGTTCGGGGCGGTAGCCCCGAGGGAAAGGCTAGTGTCTCGCCGCGCAAGCGGCGAGCGCCGCGCAAGCGGCGGTCAGGAGCTCCGAAGGAACTTCTGACTCAGGACACTAGAGCCACTTGCGGCTCTTGAACCACCAGAGCATGACCACCGGTAGGCCCACGCACAGGCCGAGGCCGGTCCACATCAGCCCCACGTTTTCGAACGGCAGGTGCGAGAAGTTTTGACCGAAAAAGCCGGTGACGAAGCTGAGCGGCAAGAAGATGGCGCTGAGCAGCGTGAGGCTCTTCATGATGTCGTTGGTACGATTCGAAACGATCGACAAATGCGCATCGAGCACGTTGCTCAGGATTTCGCGCTGAGTATCGATGGCCTCTGACATGCGCATCAGCACGTCGAGCACGCGCCGAAAGTAGGGGCGCGTCCGCTCGTCCACGAACGCCGTGCCGGACTCGAGCAAGAGCGACACCACCTCGCGCTGCGGGACGATCAGCCGTCGCGCCGCAGCCAGGCGCCGCTTGGCCGCGAACAGCTCCGGCAAGGCGTCTTGATCCTCTTGCTTCAGCACCGAATCCTCGATGCTCTCGACGGCCTCGAACAGCGAGTCGAGCGCGTCGAAGTTGTTGTGCGCCAGCCGCTCGCACACCAAGTAGTAAGCGTGCACGAAGCCGCGCTCGAGTAAATTCGGCTCGGCCAGCAGCCGCTCGCGAACTCCCTTCACCTCCGGCAGCTCGGCGTCCTGAATCGTGATCAGGTAGCCGTCGCCCAAGAACGCGTGCAGCTCCACGCTGTGCAAAGGGGAATGGGTTTGCTCCGGCACCACCAGCTTGTGCAGCACGATGAACAGCTGACTGCGGTACTCCTCAACCTTGGGCCGCTGGTCGACTTTGAGGCACGAATCGATCGCCACCGGATGCAGGTCGAAGCGCTCGCGCAGCAGGTCGAGCTCGCCCGGGGTCGGGGAGCTCACATCGATCCACAGCCGCTCACCCTTTTGGGGAGGCTGGATTTGGGTCGAATCCGAGTCCCAAGTCGCTGGCGCTCCGGCCCGAATTTTCAGCGCTTGCAGCATCGGCGTCGCAGCTTACCCGGAATTCGACGCCGAAAACTGCGACAAAAACGCGGCATTACCTCACTTGCTCAAGGCGGGGCTTGCGAATACCCGCACGGATTATGTAATTTCCCGCGCCTCTTGAAAGGCGATCTCCCCACCCACTGCGTGTCCCGGCACACCGTCCGGGTCCGCTTTGGAGAAACTGACCTGATGGGCATCGTCCATCACGGTACCTACATCTCCTACTTCGAGGTCGGACGCGTGGAGTACATGCGTCGCCGCGGACTCGACTATCACTCGTGGACCCAGCTGGGCATCCACCTGCCGGTGGTCGAAGCCCACGTCCGCTACCGACGCACGGCTCGCTTCGACGAGCTGCTCTGCATCGAAACTCGCCTGGCGGATCTGCAGCGCGTGCAGATGCGCTTCGACTACCGACTGCTACGCCCGCAGCTCGGAAACGGTGGCGAAGAGCTGGTGGCCGAGGGCTACACGACGCTCGCGTGCGTTGGGCACGATCACGTGATCCGCCGGGTACCGACTGACGCAGAAGCCATCCTGCGTGGTCCGGAGCTGACGGAAGCTCGGCCCGAGCCCGAGGTCTCTCAGGCCGATCGACGCGCCTATGAAGGCGTCGTCCCCACATCATCCTGAGAGTTTATTGAAGCGCTAAAGCCAGTACGAGGACGGCACGAAACAGAGGCGTCGTGCTAGCCTCGCTGTGACATGAGCGGCCGGGGTCCTGACCCCAAAGAGTTGCGTGCCTCGCTGGTCGACTCCGGGTGGTCGACCGCACCCCCTCCGGACGTAGAAGTCCGGGCGCCAGAAGCGCCAGAAGCGCCAGAAGCGCCAGAAGACACCGCGCGCCTGCCGCACTACGAGGAGCAAGCGCCGGACGTCACGCGCATCGACGACGAGATTCAGTCGCGGCTGAGAGACATGCAGCGTGCGTCGTTGGGCGACTTCCATCATGGTGCTGTGCCGCCGCTACCGCCGCCGCCACCGGCACGCGCCTCACGACCGCCGCCATCGCTGCCACCGCCTCCCCCGCCCTCGGCGCCGCCACCCGCGGTGACGAGCGAGCCGCTGCCGCGCTTCGGCACGGCTTCGTCGCCCGACGGTGAGCCGTTGCCGCGCTTCGGTACCGCGTCGTCGCCGGACGCTGACCGATTGCCACAGTTCGGAACACAGGGGAGCGATTCGGAGCCGGCCGAAGCCACCGAAGTCGGCCTGCGCCCCGAGGTGCTCCCGCCCAGCGATCCTCCAGGGCTCAAACCACCGGCGCCGCCGGTCTTCTCTCCGCCCGCAGCTTTCTCGATGGCTTCGGCACCATCGCTGCTCAGCGCGCTACGCCAACGCGTGCGCTTTGCCGGAGGCGAGGTGCCGCTCTGGAGCCTGCTCACGCCCATGGTGATCTTGCTCGTCTTGGGCTCGGCCTTCGCGGCTGCGGCCGTCACGACACCCGACCCCGCGCAGAGCGCCGAAGCACCGAGCGCCAGCGCGACCCCGGCCGCAACCCTGCCGCCCGGCACGGCGAGCGCCGCCTCGCCCGCCGACGCCGCCCCCACGCCCGAGCCCACGCCCTCCGCCGCGCAACCGCCCGCGCTGCCGGCGGCATCGATCGACACCGAAGCGCTCGAGGCGCGTCGCGCTGAAGAGCTGACGAAGAGCGAAGCCCTGGCGCTGGCAGCAGGTCGACGCCAAAAGGAGATCGCGCGCGTCGCGCAGCTGCGCCAAAAGCTCACTCGCGATCCGGGCTTGTTCAAAGACGGCGCGATCCTGGCGGAGCTGCGCCACGCCGCCGAAGATCCGCTCACCGCGCCGGAGGCGCTGGGCGCAATGGCCGACGCTCCCGGTCCGCTCAGCGCCGATTTGCTTTACGAGATGTGGACCGGCACCGTCGTGCGCAACAGCGCCACGGAGCTGGCACGCTCGCTCGTGTTCAGCAAAGAAGTGCGCGCCAAAGCCTCGCCGGAGCTCGCCATCGCGCTGGACCTGCGCATCGCGGAAACCTGCGAGCAAAACAAAGAGCTGCTGCCGCGCGTGCTGGAAAAGGGCGATCGACGCTCGTTGGCGCTGCTCGCCAAGCTGGCGCGCAAGTTCGGTTGCGGCGCTAACAAGCGACAAGACTGCTACCCCTGCCTGCGCGAAGACAAGTCGGTGGACGACGCGATGACGGCCGTAAAGAAGCGGCGCGAGCCGCGGCCGTTCCTGGGCAAATAGCCCCTCACGACCATGGCCAAGACCGAGCTGCGCAGCGAGGTGGAGATCGACGCGCCCCTCGCGCACGTCTACGCGGTGCTGACCGATTTCGAGAGCTACCACGAGTGGAACCCGTACTTGCCCGTCGTGCGTGGCGAGCTCGTCGTCGGTAGCAAGCTGGCAATCGAGCTGAGCCTGCCAGAAGGCAAGACCTACGAGCTTACGCCCCAAGTGACACACGTGACTGAAAACAGCGAGCTGCGCTGGCGCAACCAATGGCTCCTGCCAGGCTTGCTGGAAGCCGAGCACTTCTTCCAACTGCGCGAGCACGCGGGCAAAACGCGCGTCATGCAGGGCCAGGATTTTTCAGGTTTTCTGCTGCGTTTCGCGGGCAATTCGCTGACGTTAGCCGCGCGCGGGGCCGTCTACATGAACCAGGCATTGAAGAAGCGTGCCGAATCCGGCACGTAGCGAGCTATGTTGGTCGAGCTATGTACCTGCTGCGCGCAGAGCTGCACGGTGTGGGTCCATTCGATCACGTGGAGCTGTCCTTCACTGACGAGGACCAGCCCCGCCGCCTGGTCGTGATTCACGGCGGCGGTGGCGTCGGCAAGACGACCCTGCTGGGCGCGATCGCCACGTCGCGGCCCGGTCACGCTACGGTGCAGCAAGCGCGACCCGAAGCTCAACGGGTGGAAGGCAGCAATCCTTCGGCCTGGGCGGCGGCAGATTGGTGGCTCGGTCAAGACGACCCCGAACGGCCGCACCCGCTGCGCGTCGCCAGCCCCAACGTCAAATTGCCGGGACCGGACGACCAGGAGCTGACGCGGCGTCGCGAGCAGGCGCTGTTCGATCGCGTCGCGGGCGAAGGCGGCTTCGCGTTCTTGTCGATCGCGGCCACACGTTGGTTCTCGCGACAGCCCATCGCCATCTCGGCGCCGAGCCGTGGCGTGGCACGCTACGACGTGAAGCAGCCCGCCGGTCTGGACGACGCCACGCGCTCCGACTTGTCGCGTGACACCAAGCAAGCCCTCGCCTACGCCGAAATCGGCAGCGCGCTCGTGGAGCGACGGCCGCTCGAAGGCGAGCTGCGACTCGATACGCTCGGCCCCGCGATGCAAAAAGTCGTGGATCGCTTGGTGAGCTTGACCGGCTTCAACTACTTGGGGCTCGACGCGCTGAGCTGGGAGCCGATGTTTCGCTCCCGCGAAGGCGCGCGACTTCCGTTCGATGCGCTGCCCACGCGCGCGCGTCACCTCGTCGCGTTCGGCGCGCTGAGCGTGAGGACGCTTTGGGCCGCCTATCCGGACCGCGACCCGCGCATCGCCGAGGGCGTGGTGCTGATCGACGAAGTCGACCTCCACCAAGACGTGGCGGTGGCACTGAAACTGCCGGCCGCGTTGCGCGCCGCGCTGCCGTCAGTGCAGTGGATTCTAACGACCCACTCCTCGGCGCTGGCATCGAGCGTGGCCGAGGGTGAAGTGCTCGCGCTGCGCACCAGCAGCGAAGGTCGCGTCGAGCTTTATGCCGGTCCGGCGGCCACCACGCACTGAGACAGCAGCAGCTGGAGCGCTTCCTCGTTGCTTAGCGACAATGTAGGTATCGGTGCTGCGATGGAGTCAACCCGTGCACGTACTCCGCCAGGCCGACTGGCCAGAGCGGTTCCATCTCGACCCCACAACGGCGGTGCACCGATGGCGCTCGCGTGCGGGGGCGAACCCGGTGATAAGCTTCGCGCTGTCCATCATGTTGGATGACGTCTCGCCCGGGCAGGTGCTCGGCCGCTACGAGCTCTTGATGCCGGTGGCCAAGGGCGGCATGGCGAGCGTGTGGGCTGCGCGTCTCAAAGGGACACGTGGTTTTCAAAAGCTCGTGGCCATCAAGACCATGCTGCCAGGCTTGGTCGACGATCCGAGCTTCGAACGCATGTTCCTCGATGAGGCCACCTTGGCCTCTCAGGTGCGACACCCGCACGTCATCGAGATCATGGATCTCGGCGAGCAAGACCGGATCCTTTACCTGGTGATGGAATGGGTCAGCGGGGAAGCGCTGAGCATCATCATGAAATACGCCGCAACACGCGGCGGCATCCCCCTTCCAATTGCAGTGCACATTGCCACTCAGGCCTGTCGCGGCCTCCACGCCGCCCACGAGCTGCGCGAGGAAAATGGCGTGCTCGTCGGGCTCGTGCACCGCGACGTGTCGCCACAGAACGTTCTGGTCACCTACGACGGCGTGGTCAAGGTGGTGGACTTCGGCGTGGCCAAGGCCACCGCGCGGCTCGACACGCAAACGGAGGCCGGGCAGCTCAAGGGCAAGATTGCCTACATGTCGCCCGAGCAGCTGCGGGGCGAAAAGATCGACCGCCGCACGGACGTCTTCGCGATGGGCATCTTGCTCTACATGATGACGACCGGGAAACACCCGTTTCGCGGCGACGATCAGGCTCAAACCATCACGCGCATCAGCTCGGACGAGCCGGCGATCTTGCCGTCCACGCTCGTGCCCGGGTTCCCGCCAGGGCTCGAGGCATGCGTGATGCAAGCGCTCGCCAAAGATCCGGCCAAGCGTTACCCCTCCGCCAACGACATGTTGCTCGGCCTCACGCGCGCGCTGCCCAGCGCGATGCGCGAGAGCACGGACGAAGAGGTGTCGGAGTTCATCCGCCGCCTGTTACCCGATAGGCTCGAGAGGCAAAAGCAGGCCATCAAGCAAGCGCTCGAGCAAGCCGATCGCCGCGAGATGGCGCGCTCGACTCCGCAGCTGCACCTGGCCGACAACGCTTCGGATGAGCCCGCGACGGTACTGGAGGGCATCGGTCGCGAGATGACTCCGAGTGCCGATGGCCGCTCGCTGCCGGGTGCCTCCTCCACGGAGCCGCCGCCCTCCTTCGCGCGCGTCGAAGCGCAACGCCGCCGCAACCTACTGTTCGTCGCATTCGGCGGCTTTCTGCTCCTGGCCGGCGCCATCGGCTTCTTCTTCGGCCGCGACCAACCTTCGCGCGGCGCCGCCATCGCGCCACTACCACCGGCGCCTCCAGCTCCCATCGCCGAAGCACCGACCGCAACGCCGCACCCCGCCGCCGCGCCACCTGCGGAAACGGCTCCCGTGAGCGAGCTGCCGCCCGTGGCGCCCAGCGCAACCGCTCCGGTGCGGCCCGCCGGCGGCAAACGCTCGACGGCGACTGTCACGACCGCGAAGCCCGCAACGAGCACCACGACGACGCCACGCAAGGGTCCGTTCGTGTCGCCCATCCGCAACCCCGGCTTCTGACTGCTCCCAGAACTGCGCACGCTCGTTACCCGGATCCGACCCGTTCGCCTCGGAGATGTTGAGCGCAATGCTGCTCGCCGCCCTCGACAATTGACGAGGAGCCTCCGCCGTCTCGGAATCCGCCTCCGCTTCCGCTTCCGATTCCCCCCTCCCACGCGGGCGCAGCCCGCGTTTGGGAGGGGCCGCGCGCACAGCCGCAGGCGAGCACGCGGGGGGTGGGCAGCTAGCTAGATCGCGGCGGCGGAACGGTGAGCACCGGGATCGGTGAGAGCCGAATCAGCTTTTCCGTCACGCTACCGAGCAGGAGCTTGGTCATGCCGGTGCGGCCGTGGGTGCCGACGACGATCACGTCGTAACCAGGTTTGCTTGCCTCGGCGATGATCGACGCGACGGGGTCGCCGGTGATGAGGTGGTGTTTGTAGCTTTTGCCGGGCGGCGCTTTGATGCGCGCGAGGAACTCGGTCATCTCGCGCTCGGCATTTTCGCGGATGAGCTCGGAGAGTGAGCGGCGCGTGCCGTCGGGATGGGAGACCATTTCTTCGCCGACGTAGGCGGGCCTGTCCCAGGCGTGCACGACCGTGACGAGCGCGTCCTCGTCGAGCGTGAGCGCGAGCTCCAGCGCGCGCTGTGAGGGCTCGGAGTAGTCGACCGGAACCAGGATGCTGCGAAAAGCCATGGTGCTCCTACCCACTTATACTGGCCGCGCGCGGGCCACAGCAAGCTCCTCGAGGTCCTCGATCGTCTTCGGGAAGTCTTTGGTGAGCAGGCGCGACAGCACGCGATCCGCCAAGAGCTTGCCTTCGGTTTGGCAGCGCGGGCAGTAGTTGCACTCGTTGTTGGCGTAGACGATGTGCTGCACCGCGGTGCCGCACACCGGGCAAGGTTGCTTGTATTTGCCGTGCACGGCCATCTCGGGGCGAAAGGCCGTCACTTTTTCGGGGAAGCCATCGCCGGCTTCGCGCCGCAAGCGCTCGAGCCATTCGCTCAGCACCTGGCGCGTGCAAGCAAACAAGCGCGACAACTCTTGGTCGCTCAGGTTGCTGGTGCGCTGCATCGGAGAGAGGCGCGCGCGGTGCAAGATCTCGTCGGAGTAAGCGTTGCCGACGCCGCTCACGATCGTGGGGTCGCACAGCGCGCGCTTGAGGGTGCGAGTCTCGCGCCGTAGCGCCGCCGCGAACTCGGCCTCGCTGACTTCGAAAGGCTCGACGCCGCCGCGCACGAACGCCGGCAGGGCGCCCTCGCCGCGTACCAGGTGCAGGCTGGCCCGCCGTTTGGTGCCGGCCTCGGTCAAGATCAGGCAGTGGCGCTCGAAGTCCAGCGCCAGCAGGCCGATGCGCCCCGGCAGCTTCTTGCCCGGCTCGCCGAGGTGCAAACGCCCGGCGATCATGAGGTGCAGCACGAGGAACAATTCGTCCTCGAGCTCGAACACGATGCGCTTGCCGATGCGAGAGAAGCCGGTCACGCGCTTGCCAATGATGCTGGTCAGTGGCGGGTCGAAGGTGCGCACCAAGAACGGCTTGGGCAGTCGAATGCCCGTCACTCGTTGTCCGACAAGGTGCGCGGTCAGCCGCTCCACATAGATGGCCACGTCAGGAAGCTCGGGCACGCCGGCAGCGTAAAACGCCGAGGGCAGGCGTGGATCGTTAGTCGCAAGTCATGGATTTTTTTGTAACTTTGGTGCAAGCACGGCAACTTTCGGCGCCACCGCAGACCGGATCGCCACGCCGGGCGTCCATGGGGAGGCGGCTCCGTAGAAGCCGCATCGATCCGACCAGGTCAGCTGCAAGCAGCGCGACCTTTCGTCGTTGTCGGAAGAGCAGGCCTAGACCATGACGAGCTCCACCCCGCCGCCCGACCATCCTGATGAGCGTCCCGCCAAGCTGAAGGCCTTGCATGGCCTGGCTGTCGGCAAGACCTGCCTCGCCTTGCTGGGCTCGCAGCCCGAGGCCGAGCAAGCACTGACCGAGACGATCGAGAGCGCTCTCGACGACGATGACGTGACGGTTGCAGAGCTCGAGCGAGCCGAGCTGCTCCGTCTGGCGCGTCGCTGCTGTGCGCGCCGCCTCGAAACGCGCGGACGCCCGGACGCCAAGACGACGCCGAGTCGCGCCGAGCGTCTGCTCGGTGAGCTGCGCCCCACGGAGCGCGAGGCGCTGGTGCTGCGCTACGTGGCCGAGCTCAATACCGCCGACCTAGCCGAGGCCTGCGAAGCCGATGAGGACGCCGTGCAGTCGCGCGTCGCGCGAGCTTTGCTACGCCTGCGCGAGGAAGAGGTGGAGGCTCCGCGAGAGCTGTGTGAGCGAGTGGCCGAGGCCATGCCCGCGCTGCTCGAGGGCAAGGCCGCCGCGCCACTCGTCGAGCACGCCCGCGACTGCGACCATTGCCGTGACGCTCGCCACGACGCCGAGCGCGCGATTCGCCAGCTGCAAGCCTTGGCTAACGACTTCGTGCTGCGGGTCGAGGTACCGGCAACCGCACCGCCGGCGCCGGAGCCCGCCACTGCGCCCGTTCGTCGCACGGCAGGCCGCGCGGGAGCGCTGGCCAAGCGCTGGGCGGCCCCGCTCTTGGCGCTCGCGGCTGCAGCGGCCGTCGTCGCGGGCCGTAGTCACAGCACCGGTACCAGCGCGGACGACCCGGAGCTGGTCGGCCCGCCCTGGCGCGGCAAGGTGAAGAAGCTGCTGAGTCACGACGGCAAGCTCGAGCTGTGCGCGCCTGGCGGAGGCGCCTGCCACGCGCTTCGCCCAGGTGACGACGTGCCGGCTGGCTCCGTGCTCAAGACCGATCGCTCGACGCTGGCCGAGCTTGCGTTCACGGACGAGAGCGTGGTCTCGCTCGATCGCGGTACGACGCTGCGTCTGTCGACGCGCGGGCGCGGCGGTGAGCTAGTGCAGGGCGGGCTGGTGGCCGACATCGCCCACCGCGAGAATTGGAGCGCGCGCTTCGAGTTCAAGAGCGGGCACCTCGACGTGCTGGGCACCAAGTTTTCGCTCCGGAGCGACAACGACTCGGCCAGCGTGCACGTGGCGCGCGGCTCGGTACAGTTGGCGGATGGGTCGGGCCACGACGTGGTGGTGCTCGCGGGCGAAGAGGGCCGTGTCGATGTCGGGGCCGCGCCCGTTACCAGCCCGGCCACCAGCTTGGGCGAGGCCCTGGGCTGGAGCGAAGCCGTGCAGTCCGAAAATGAGGGCGAAAACGAGCCCGAAGCGCGACCGCGGGCGCTCGGCGAGCTGAAAGCGCAAAAGCCGGGCGAGCGGACGGAGCGCGCTGGCGCGGTGCGCCTCGATTCGCACCAGGTGCGGGTAAAGATCGCCGGCGGCCTGGCGCGCACCGAAGTCGAAGAAGTCTTCACCAACCAGACGGACGACGTTCTGGAGGGCATCTTTCGTTTTCCGTTGCCTCCCGACGCCAAGATCGAACGGCTGGCGCTCGAGGTGGACGGCAAGCTCGAAGAGGGGGCGTTCGTCGACCGCGAGCGCGCCTCGGCCATTTGGCGCGGCGCGATCGTGAACGCGGCGCCGCAGCTGCGCCAGGAGATCAAAGACGAGATTGTGTGGGTACCGGGACCTTGGCGCGATCCTGCGCTGCTCGAGTGGCAGCGCGGCGGTCGCTTCGAGCTGCGCATCTTCCCGATCCCGAAGCGTGGCTCACGGCGCGTCGTGCTCGCGTACTCGCAGCTCGTCCCCCAGTCGGCGGGCTTGCGCCATTACAGCTACCCCCTGGGCTTCGATCCGAGCGGCAACGCCACGCCGCTCGACTTTTCGGTCGACGTGCAGCTGCGCGGGATCGACCCGCAAACGCGCATCCGCACACCGGGCTGGGAGGTGAGCCGGGAGCGTGACGACGGCGCCGAGCGGCTGCGCTTCGACGCGCGCTCGTTCGTGCCGAACGGCGATTTTTCCGTCGATTATGCGCTCACCGAGCGTGACTCGGAGCTTTCGGCGTGGGCTTACCGCGACGCGGGGGCCATGGCGGGGGCGCACGCCGACGCGGGCCAGCCGTACGTGGCTCTGGCGCTGCGTCCCAAGCTCCCCAAGCGCGTCTCGGGCGGCCAGCTGCAAGCCGTGGCGCTGGTAGTGGACGCAAGCCGCTCGGTGTACGGCGAGAACTACCGCCGCGCGACCGCGCTCGCGGCGCGCCTGGCGCGGGACCTGGACACCACCTGCCGCGTTACCGTGCTGGCCTGCGACACCACCTGCCGCGAGATGCCAGGCGAGCCGCGCGTGCCCGGGGCTCAAGCGGCGCGCGACGTGCGTCGTTTCCTCGAGCACGAGGTGCCGGAGGGCGCATCCGACGTCACGCTGGCCGTGGCACGAGGTTTCCAAGCTATTGCGGACAATGGTCGCCAGCCGCACGTCATCTACATCGGCGATGGTGTCGCCACCGCAGGACCGACGCGTTCGTCCACGATCGAGCGTGCGGTGCGGGCGACGCTGCCGGCAAACGGGCGCGTTACCAGCCTCGGCATCGGGCCGGAGTCGGACGCGGAGTCCTTGCTGGCGCTGGCGCGCGGTGGCGCCGGGACCGCCCTGCCCTACGTGCCCGGGCAGCCGCTGGCAGACGCCGCTTTTGCCGCCATTTCCGCAGTTTATGGCGCCGCGCTCAGCGACGTGCGGCTCGACCTGCCCGAAGGCATCACGCAGGTTTCGCCCGCGCGCTTCGATCCGATCAGCGCCGGCAGCGAGCTCATCGTCACGGGGCGCCTCGACGATGCGAACGTGAAGGGCGACGTGGTGCTGCGCGGCACCGTGGACGGGCGCCCGTTCGAGCAGCGCTACCGACTCGACGTGACCGCGTCGGATTCGAGCGGGAACGCCTTCGTGCCGCGCCTGTTCGCGGCTGGTCGCATCGCCGACCTCGAACCAGACGGCAGTGACGGCGCCAAGCGCGAAGCCGTGGCGCTGTCGACGAAGCACGGCGTGGCCAGCCGCTACACGTCGCTGCTCGTGCTGGAGAGCGAGGCAATGTACAAGGCGTTCGGGCTCGATACAGCTCGCAAAACGCCCGACTACACCGCCGATCTCGAAGCCGAGGGCGCCAGCGCCAGTGGCGAGCTGGCGGTCAACGAAGCCGACGACGCCGCGCCGAACAAGGACGAAGCCCAGGGGCGCGTAGCCCTCGGCGCGACGGCGCCCGAAGAGAAGCGCGCGGACAAGAGCGCCAGTCGCGCCCCGCTCAGCCTCAATCCCTACGATTTCGACGGCCGCAGCGGCGCTGGTGCGTCGGCCGGTGCACCGCGAGGGCCGAGCCCTGCGCCCAAGCCGGCGTCCGCGCGCAAACCGGCGTCGGTGACGCCGAGCCCCGGGTATGCGCCGGCTCCCGCCGCATCTGCCGCACCGGAGCCCGAAACCATCTCCGAGCAAATGCATCGCGCGGCAGCGGGCAAAAAGCGCGTGCTCGTCGAAGGTGGCGACGTCTTGGAGCAGCTCGAAAACCGGCCGCGTCCCGAGCCCCGCCCGCGGCAGTGGATCCCGATGCGACGCATTTGGGAGCGCAAGGGCGCCATCTTCACCGACCGCTTCGTGCCGCAAGCCGCGAGCGGCAGCGCGCTCAGCGACGCCGAGCGCGCGCTGCTACGCGACGACACGCGTCGCCAAAACTTGAAGCGCACCTTCGCGCTCAGCAGTGCCGCGGGCGACCTAGGCGAGGCCGCACGCCTGGCCGAGCGCTGGCTCGAAAAGGAGCCGCTCGACCCCGAAGCGATCACGGCGCTGGCCGATGTGGAAGCGCGCCGCGGCCACCGCGAGCTGTCGATCCGCATGCTCGGTTCCGTGCTCGACGTGCGGCCCGGGGACACGGCGTCGCACAAGCGCCTGGCGCGCTTGGAGCGCTGGGCCGGCCACGCGGATCTGGCTTGCCGCCACAGCATCGCCATCGCCGAAAACAAGGGGCACGACCTGGACTTGGTGTCCGAAGCCGTGCGCTGCGCCCGCGAAACCGGCATGACGGAAATCGCCGATGCGCTGCTTGCGGCCACGGCCGACTCCGACCGAAGCGCGCTCGAGCAGCGGCTGACCCAGCGCCCCGTCGACGCTGGCCTCCGGGGAGATGTGCAACTGGAGGCGACCTGGCACGGCGATCTGGACCTGGATCTGTCGCTGCTCGATACCGACGGGCACCGTGTGTCGTGGTTGGGCGCGGCCACGCGCTCGGTGATCACGGCCAACGACGCGACCAGCACTTCACACGAGGAGCTGGCCTTGCGCGGTGCCGCGCCCGGCGAATACGTGGTCGAGCTGACGCGTGGCGCGGGCGCGGGCGACGCTCAAGGCGAGCTGGTGATCACGATCGCTGGCACTAGCAGGCGCGTGCCCTTTCACTTCGACGGCGATCGCAAGACGGTGGCGCTGGTGCGCGTGACGATGCAGCCCAGGCTCGTGCCGCTGTGACGGCGCCGTTGTGGTGGCTCAGGGCTTCTTGAACTGGAGCTCGCCGGTGAGCCGAACGTCGGCCACGGCGCGGGCCAACACCTCGCGCCGTTCGGCCGGCGGGGTGGCAGCCCGCAGCGCCGCCAGCCGTTCGACCTCGCTCGCTGCGTCGGCCTCGTCCAGCAAACGCCCGAGCTCCACGCGCAAACGCCGGCCCAACGCGGGCACCCGCCCCTCGGTGCCGATCGCCAGCGTGAGCGAGCCGGCGCGGGCCAGCGCCAGGTGCGAGTAGCTGCTGTGCTGCGGCTGATCGACCGCGCAGAAGAAGATGCGTCGCGCTTCGCAGCGCCGCGACAGGTCCGCCGCCAGCTCGGCGTCGACGGATGTTTGCACCACGAGCCAGGTATCGTCGAGCTCCGCGTCCGAGACGTCGCGCGCCAGCGTTCGTACACGCGCCCCGGCTTCGACGAGCGAGCGCGCCCGCTGCTCGGCTTCTTCTCCAACGCCAACGACCAGGCATTTCTTGCCGACCAGGTGCAGGCTCAGCGGGTAACCGGGCGCCGTCACTTTTGCTCCGTGGAGGGTTTTACCACCGTTGGCAGCGCGGTCCGCGAGTTGAACTTCAGCTCCCGCTCGGCTTCACCCACGCGCTGCAAGAACAAGCCGGTGAACGTGCTGAACAGCGCGTCGCTGGGCGCAGCGGTGCTGGTGCCGCTCGGGCGCAGCACCCACAGCTTGAGCTTCTGCAAAACCTCGGGCGAAAGCGGGTTCACCTGCACCTTGGCCGAGCAAAAGAGCGGCGTATTCAAGGGTATTTGTGAGGCGGTTCCGGCCAAGAGCCGGCGCACCTCGGCGCAGCGGCGCAGCACACCCTCGACCGTCGGGCTCCAGCTGACCTGGCTGCGACCCGGGCGCGCGATTTCGACGCGGTACGCTTCTTCCCACACGTGCCAGGTGACCCGGCAGGTGTGCGCGGTCGTGGAGAGCGGCTGCGCGGCACCGGCCGTGGAGCGATAAATGGTCGCGGTCAGCACGATGGTGGTGGGCAGCCCCCGCGAGAGCTTGGCCTGCAGCTCGGGATCGATCACGTCGCGAAAGCTGGTGCTCAGGTACAGCACCTTGGACTCGGCATCCCACTCCAGCAGCGCCTCACGCGTCGGCACCCCCTGCGCCTGCGCGCGCGCCCCCGTCGGCCACGCTATCAGCACCAGCAGCGCCAGCGCCAACGACCGAGAGCGCCAGCCGCGCGCCCGCAGGCTCTTATTCATTGCCCGCCGGTCCCTGGCCCCGCACGGGCAAGAAGCCGAGCAGGTTCGAGAACGCAAACACGAACCCACCCGCGCTGGTATCCATGCGGAAACCGACGTTGAACGTCAAATCCAGTGGAAACCGCGAGATCCCCGAGTAAGCGCGGGGCGGGTGCGTGAAGTCGCGATCACTGGCCACGCTGTAGATGCCGCCGCTGCCGAACAGATCGATGCCGAAGATCGTGCGGTGCCCGCGGTAGAGCGGGACGCGGTACTCGGCGTTGAGGTCGAACGCATACTTGCCGTAACGCACCTCGACGATCTCGGTGCCCAGGAAATTGGGCGGGTAACGGTGGTCGAAGCTGATACCCAGCACCCGGTCGGGCAGAAAGTCGCTGAAGTCGCCGACGTAGTACTGCTCGAAGAACGGCGCGTTACCGGCAATCGCCCCCGCGAACGCCGATAGCCTCAGTACGTGCTCGCGCCACGGCAACTTGAACCAACGCGAAGCCTGCGCGTCCACGCGCGCGTAGTCGTAGTCGCGCCCAGCCGGCAACAGCCCCACCTCGGTCGTGAGCGTGAAGAACGAGCCCCGCGTCGGCAAGAAGGGGTGATCGCGCGTATCGACCTGCAAGGTGCCGCGCAGCGTGGACAGCACGCTACGGCCGCGAATAATGTCGAAATCGATGGGTTCCGTGGCGAACCCACGCACTTCCGAGGCTTCGTACGGGTAGCTGGCGTTCAGCACCTCGAGCCGGTAGTGCAGCCAAAACTGCGTCGCGACCGACAGATCGCGCCCGACGCCGAACGAGCCGCCGAAGCGCGTGTAGTCGACTGCCGCGGAGCCGAACACCGTGCGCTGGTTCGGGTCGACCCATTGCACGTTGGAAGTGCCGAAGTAGTCCTGAGCGTCGTTGTAGAGCAGCGAGCCGCCGACCATCCAGCTCGTGCCCAGGAACGCCGGGTCCAGGAAGCGCACGCGCAGCGCCAGCTGATCTTTGGCGACCGCCATCGCGCCGCCGAGCGTGATGCCGGTACCGGCGAGGTTGGTCTCCGCGACGTCGAGCCCCGCGTAGCCGCTCAAGCGCTGCACGCGACCATTGCGCGTCGCGTCCGCCGCCAGGCCCATCGAGATGTCGTTGATGACGATGGTGTTGCGCTCGACGACGTCGATTACCAGCACCACCAGGCCCCGCGCGGAGCCTTTTTTCAGCGAATACTGCACGTCGCGAAAGAAGCCGGTGCCGAGCAAGCGGTAGCGCGACAGCTCGACCTCCGGGTCGTCGACGTCGAACACGTTGCCGGGCTTGAACGGCAGGTAGCGCAAGACGACGCGCCGCTCCGTGCGAGTGTTGCCATGAACGACGATGCCCTCGAGCGTGTAGCGCAGCGGCGCGTGAGCTGACTCGCTGGCTTCGCTGCCAGCCGCGCCGTCTTCGGTAGCGGGCGCTTGAACGGCGAGGTCGGCCTCGCTCGCGGGCGGCAGCGTCGGCGCTGGTACTTCGGCAGGCTGCGGCGCGCCAGCAGGCGGGGCCGCCTCCGCCGACGCCGCGGGCGCAGCGGCGTCGCTGCGGGCGTCTGCTGCCGGCGCAAAGATCGGGACCTGAGCGGAGGCGGTGGCGCTCGAGCCCAGCGCTAGCAGCAGCGCCGCGAAACGCGCGCGCCAGGCACGCTCACGGATCGCGACGGAGGCTGGAAGGAAGCCGCTCATACGTTTCGGTCAGCCTAGCGAGCTTAGCCGCTACGTTGGAAGAGAGCAGCCCCGGGTCGAGCCGGTAGCCCCAATTTCCGTCGGGCGTCCCGGGCACGTTCATGCGCGCCTCGGCACCGAGCCCGAGCACGTCTTGAATGGGAAAAATGGCCGTATTTGCCACCGAAGCCAGGGCGCTCCGCATCAGGTCCCAGTGCGGCTCGCGGCCGTCGCTGCCCGCGTAGGCCAGCGCTCGATCGCGCTGCCGCAAGAGCTGGTCGCGCTCGTGCGACGTCTGGGCCCGGTCGGCCGCGTCGAGGAAGCCCAGCATGGTGTCGTTGTCGTGCGTGCCCGTGTACACCACGCAGCGCTGGTTGAAGCGATGCGGCAGATAGGCCTGCGCGCCGTCGGCGAACGCGAACGCCAACACGCGCATGCCTGGCAGCTCGAACGCGTCGCGCAGCCGTTCGACCTCGGGCGTGACGATGCCCAGGTCTTCCGCGATGAACGGCAAGTCACCGAGAGCTTCGCGCGCACGACTGAAGAAGTCGTGGCCGGGCACTTCTACGAAATGCCCTTCGCGGGCACTGGGCGAGTGCGTCGGGATCTCCCAATAACGATGGAAGCCGATGAAGTGGTCGAGCCGGATCGCATCGAAGCGGCGCAGGTTGCTGCGCAGGCGCTCGATCCACCAGGCGTAGCCAGTTTCGCGCAGGCGCGACCAATCGTAGAGCGGGTTGCCCCAGCGCTGGCCGTCCGCGCTGAAGTAGTCCGGCGGCACGCCCGCAACGCCGCGCCGCTCCCCCTGCTCGTCGAGCAGGAACAAGTGCTGGTTTTGCCAGACGTCCGCGCCGTCGTGCGCCACGAACATGGGAATGTCGCCGAGCAAGAGTACGCCGAGGTGCCGGGCGTGGCCGCGCAGGCGCTGCCATTGCCGATCGAACATCAGCTGTACGAACTCGTGGTACGAAATCTCGGTCTCGAGCTGGGCGCGCGCCGCCGCGACAGCGCTCGGCTCTCGGCGCCGCAAATCAGCCGGCCAGTGAAACCAGGCTCGCCCGTGCTGCTGCCCTTTGAGGGCCGCATACAACGTGTAATCCGGCAGCCAGAAGCGTTCGCGCTCGCGCAGCTCTTCCAGCCCGTGGCGCGAGACGCCCGATTGAAAGCGCTGAAAGGCCTGGCGCAGCCGCTTGGCGCGAAAGCGCTTGGCCGTCCCGTAGCGAGCGCGCTTGCAGTCACGCAGGCGCGCCGGCGCCGCGAGCTGCCCGGCGTCGAGCAAGCCATCTTCCACCAGGTAGCGCAGGCTCACGAGCTCCGCGCTGCCGGCGAAAGACGAGGGGCTGTCGTAAGGCGAGTCGCCCCCGCCGGGCGGCACGACCGGCAACATTTGCCAAAGGCTCTGACCCGCGCGCGCCAAGAAGCGCAAAAATTCGTGCGCCTCGGGCCCCAGGTCACCATGACCATGGGCTCCGGGCAGCGACGTGGGGTGCAGCAGGATGCCGCTGCGGCGTTCGTGAAGTGGGTTCATGAGGTAGGCGGCGGAGGGTCTTCGGCAGGTTGAGGACGGAGCAAAGACAGCACGACGGCCCCCGCCAGCACGCACAAAATCACGCTCAGCGAGGCCCAGGTCGGCAAGTGCAAGTAGTGGCCGAGCACCATCTTGCCGCCGATGAACAGCAAGATCAGCGCCAGGCCCGTGCCCAGATAGTGAAAGCGGCCCATCATGCCGGCGAGCACGAAATACAGGGCCCGCAGGCCCAAAATGGCCATGATGTTCGAGGTGTAGACCACGAACGTGTCGTGCGAGATCGCCAGCACCGCCGGCACCGAGTCGACGGCGAAGATCACGTCGGTCAGCTCGATCACGATCAGTACGAGGAACAGCGGCGTGGCGTAGCGCTTGCCGTCCTGCATCACCCAGAAATGGTCGCCGTGGTAGTCCTTGGTGGTGCGGATGTAGCGACGCGCGAGCTTGAGCGCCGGGTTGTCTTCGGGATCGTTGCCGTCTTCTTTCTTGAAGAGCAGCTTGCCGCCCGTGTAGATGAGGAACGCGCCGAACACGTACATCATCCAGTGAAAGCGGTGCAGCAGCGCCTCGCCGGCACCGATGAACACGCCGCGCATGAGCACCGCGCCGGTGATGCCCCAAAACAGCACGCGCTGCTGGCGCGCCTCGCTCAGCCCGAAGTAGCTGAACAGGACCAAGAACACGAACAAGTTGTCGACCGACAGCGACTCTTCGACCACGTACGCCGTGAGGTACAAGAGCGACGAGTTCGTCCCCATGCGCGCGTAGACGAAGCCAGCAAAGCCCACGCCGACCGCCAGGCACAGCAAGCTGCGCAGCACGGCCACGCGAAACGACATGTGTGGGTTCCGCCCGAAGAGGAGGAAATCCACGGTCATCAGCGCCACGACTGCCCCTGCGAAGGCGCCCCAATCGAAGAGCGATGCGGCCTGTTGAGGCATCTTTGCCGCTAGTATCACGCTCGCCGCGGGCATGCTAGAAGCCTGTTTTGCCGCTCATGATTCGCTCTTTCGGGTCCGTCTTCGTACGCAACGCACTGCTCGTCACCTGCATCAGCCTCGGCGCATGCGAGAAGAAGGCGCCGGAGCCGACGGCATCGAATCAGCCGTCGCCGCTGCTTTCGTTGCAGCCGGCGCACCCGGCTATGCCAACCCCGGCGCCCATGGGCTCCGTGCAGCAAGAGCCGCTCCACATCACCTGGATCGATCCGCCGGCATTCCGTCGCGTGCCCCCGTCCAACCCGATGCGCAAAGCCAGCTTCGTGGTGCCCAAGGCAGATGGCGACAGCGAAGACGGCGAGCTCACGGTGTTCTATTTCGGCCCCGGTCAGGGCGGCAGCATCGACGCCAACGTCGATCGTTGGGTGAAGCAGTTCAGCGACGTCAAATCGGGTGACGTGCGGCGCGCCGATCGCGAAGCGAACGGCCTGCATCAGCACACGGTCGAGCTCGATTCTGGGAGCTTTTCGGGCGGCATGGGCATGGGCGGCGGCAGCGCGCCGAAGCCAAACTTCGGCCTCATCGGCGGTATCGTCGAAACGCCCTCCGGCGCTTACTTCTTCAAGATGACGGGCCCGAGCAAGACCGTGAAGAAAGCAAAAGCCGACTTCTACGCCTTGCTCGACAGCATCAAGACCGCCTGAAGAACGAGGGATGGACACCAATGACAAGAGTGGGGTTAATGGGGATAGCGTTGCTTTGCGTCTGCTGCGGGGGCAGCAGTCACGGTTCTGAAACCAAGCCAGACGTCTCGGCCTTCGAGGGGGTGTGGCGGACCCAGCGCAACACGGGCACCGACAGTTGCGCGGGCGACTTCGATACGGACAACGGTCCTGGATTCGACATACGCCTGCGTGCCGGAAGCACGTCGGCGCTCGAATACCTCTGGCTCGACAGCCAAGACCCCAAGAAAGCGTCTTGCATCGAGACTTTCGACGTGAACGGCGACGAGGCAGTCTTACAGGGCACCCAATCTTGCAGCTTCAGGTCGATCGTCGACGTCGACGAAGACGGCAACCCCGTCCAGGGTCTGCATGTCGTTGAATTCGTCGACGTCCACCTGACCGTGAGCGACGACACGCTCGAAGAGACGGCAGAGTCCCACTACAAGCTGGATCTGACCGGTGAGCAGTGCGAGAGCAACTATCACGTCACGTACGAGCGACACTAAGCTCACTCGAAGTGAGGCAATTGGTCGCCGGGCTTGGGCGGCGGCACCGCACCGGGGATCGCGGGTGCGACGGCGCCCGGCACCGCGGGTGTGCCGGGTGCGGGCGGGGCGCCGGCGGCGGGAAGCGGCTCGCTGCCGGGAGGGCCAGCGTAGGTCGCCAAGATCGCGATCGCGTAGAAACGGTACTGGTGCGGTACGGCCCAGTCCGAGATCTTCACGGCGCTCTCGACGCAGCTGGTGGCGCGGCGTGCCTGCTTGCCGCGCCACTCGCCACTCGCACCCGGAAAAACGTGCACCTTCTTGTGCGTGAAGTCGACGTTGAGCACGTAGTTGATCGAGCCCTTGGCCTTGGGTTTGGGAGCGCAGTCTTCGCTACCCAAAATCGCTTTCTTCAGCGCCTCTTCGAACGCCGGGAGGCCGTCGCACAGCGCCGCTTCGTTCGGCGTGGCCGCGGGCGAGGCACCGCAGCGCACCTTCTGCACGGCGCCCAACGTGAGTCGCGGCGGAGGCGTCGCCGGCGCGGCGCTCGCGGCGGGAGCAACCGGCGCAGCGTGCGGGCCACCGCTCGGCGCGGCGCTGGCGGAGGGCAACGTAGCGACCATCTTGGTCGAGGGCTTGCGCAGCAAGTAGAGCGGCACCGCGATCAGCATCGCCGCGCAGACCAGCGCGACGATCACCTGCGCGCGCAGCGGCCGGTCGCCACTGCCGCTCGAGCCCACGCCCAGGCGACGCACGCGCGGCTCCCCGGGCACCGACGGGAACGATCCTCGAGAAGGCGGTCCGGGCATCGCCGCGGGGCCTCGCGTCTCAGTCATCGAGCAGAGCGTGGACGTTCTGTCCAGGCTCTGCTCGGACGAGCGTTGCGGCCAGGTCGAGCGCCTCGGGCATCAACCCTTGCACCTGCGACACGACTTGTTCGACGACGTTGCGCGCCTCTTCGAGGCTCGGACCCGTCATCGCGACGGCGAATTTCAGCGGCCCGGTGCGGCCAGCGGTGGCGGGCACCAGGCTGAGCAAGAGCATCTCCGTCAGCTCCAGCACGCGCTGGGCGGCGCGGCGCAAGGCCAGCATCTCCAAGATGGTGGGGCGATCGCTGACGTGCCGGTTGGGACCGCGAATGTGATAGCGCGCGATGGCGAGCGGCGCGTTGGCCCACTCAGCGAAGCTTCGCTCGTCTTCGATGGCGCGCACCATTTCGTCGCGCTGGTACAGGCCCGTCAGGCCATCTCGCCGGAGCAAGTAGGCGCGAGCGCGCTCGTGCTGCGGCGAACGGTCTTGAAAGCTCACCAGCTTGACGCGTGACTCACCGAGCTGGAGCTCGGCGCCGTGCAAGACCGCGACCGTTTTTTTACGCTCGTAGCTGTGGTCGGCATAGGTGCCGTTGGTGCTGCCCACGTCTTCGATCGTCCACGAGCCGTTCTGGCAGCGCAGCACGGCGTGTGCACCGCTGACCGTGGCTTCGGGCATCACGATGTCTTGGCCCGCGCGGCGCCCGATGGTCATCACCGGCTTCTCGAGCGAGAACATCATGCCTGCCGCGTCCGGCGCGTTGGTGCAGTAGGTGACGAGCAGCGACTGGCCGCCAGGCACGAACGCTTCGCTGGCGGAGCGTCCGGGAGGCGCGCCCGGGTTGATGCGCTCACGCGGGATCTGCACCTGGCTGGTGGTGAGCGAGCTGGGGTTGAAAAAGCGCAGGTGGCGCGCGCTGGGCCGCGAGCTCGGGTCGTCCCCCAGGCAGCGGAAAATCTGCTTCACCTCGTCGACGGAGAGCCCGCTGGGCACGTCGAACATGATCTGCGAACGCATCGGCTTGGCGCGCGGGCGGTATCCCGGCTCCGGCACGCGGCAGGTCCACATTTCCCAGAGGGTGAGCCCCAGGGCGTACATGTCGTCTTCGGGGCTGGCGCCGCCGGAGCGCAAGCGCTCGGGCGCCATGTAGTTTGGTGTTCCGCCGTCGGGCGGTGCACCGGGGCGGCGTGCGCTGAGGCGTGCGCGCTCTTGCGCGAAGCCGAAGTCCAGGATGATGGCGCGATCGTTGGTGACCATCACGTTGCCGGGCTTCAAGTCACCGTGGACCAGGCCCTGCGCGTGGATGGCGGCCAAGCCCGCCGAAGCCTCGCTGGCGATCTTGCGGAACTCGTCCGCCGTGTAGCCGCCCTGAGCTTTGCGCCGGCGAATGTGCGTGTGCAGCGTTTGCCCGGCAATGTGCTCCATCACCAGGATCGGGCCCCAAGGGCTCGGCGCCAGGTCGTGCACGCGGCAAACGTTGGGATGGCTCACGGAGCGGGCCAGCAGCAGCTCTTGACGGAGCGCTTCGTCGTCGCCCGGCATGCGCGACTCCTCACGCACCACCTTGAGCGCCACCGGCTGTTGAGTGCTCCTGTCGTACGCCAGGAACACCTCGCCCATGCCTCCCTTGCCGAGGCTCTGGCGGATCTCGTAGCGATCGTTGACGACGGTGCCGTGTCCTAACGGCGGGATATTCTTGGACGGCTGAACCATCTTGCCCGATCGGGTGGCACGCCCTCGAGGCGCGCCTCTCGGTAAGTCGCTCTAGCGTCTCCGATCTCTTGCCGTACTGCAATCCGATATCGGTAGCGCCGACGCTTCCCGAGATTTACTCGGATTTGTACTCAAATGGGGGCACGCGGCCCAGGGCGAGTCGCGACCTCTCTGCCTATTGGACGGGGATGGAGGTAGGGTTCCGCCGCTGCTAGGGCTGCTGGCCTCAGGGCCAAAAGGAGGAGACATGACGCATCAGTCGAATCGTTTTGCGCTTTTCGCGCTCCTCGGTACCGGTTTGCTCGCCTTACAGGGTGCGGGCTGTAAAGACGAAGAGCGTTGCACCAAAGCCCGCAACGCCGCCTCCAACGCCTGGAAGGTGGTCACGGAGACGGCCGGCAAGAACAAGGTCGCTCCCAACATCGGGCTCGATGAGCTACCCGCCGACAAGAAGGCGCCTCACGTCGAGGCTTGGAGCACCATCGAGAAACAGTCCGACATGATCGCGAGCTCGTTCAACTACGAAAAGATCACCTGGAACACCGCCGAGCCCGCCCTCAAAAAGACGAACGACGCCTTCGCGGGATACTTCGCGAAAGAGAAGTTCAAGTCTTTCGAGATGGAGCTCAAGGACGCGGACGACAAATTCAAGGCAACCGAAGCCGCCTGTAAAGACTGACCCCCGCCTCGGGCGTGAGCTGAGACGACACGAGGCCATCGGCTATCGCGCGCTAGGGGTCTTTCTCGTGCGGGTGGAAGGCGTCAGTAGACGTTGGACGTCGTATTGCGCTGCGCCATGACAATTTTGTTGCCATAGGCGGGGGGCGGCGCGACCAGCGGAGCTGGCAGGTCGCGACGGCGCTGACCCGGATTCACCCGGGTGGTTACGGCGTCATCAGCACGAGAAGGGGCCTTAACGGGAGCCGGAGCCGATGCACCGCATGCCATGCAGAGCATCGTCGCCGCGATTGCGGCTGACAGGAAATACAGGTGCCGCATATTACCAATGTAGCAACCTGCAAACGCTCGGCCAGGCCGCGGCGCGCGATTTGGGAGGCGCTGTGCGCCTCGCTGTTACTTCGGGCTCGTGACGCCGAGCGTTACGCGAGCGAAGTCCATACCACCGCGGTTGTCGTGAATGACGGCCCAGACTTGGACGGGGCCGGCGTCTTTGGGCGCGCGAAGCTGCGCGCGGTACTCGCTATTCCAGCCGCTGTTCGTGTCGTTGAGCAGACGCGCGTCGGAGATGCCACCGTGGTCGACGTAATAGTTGATCCACATCTGCTCGGTGACTTCGTTCTTGAACAGCTCGCTGCTCACGGCGTCGCGTTCTTGCTGCACGTCGATGGCGGGCTTCACCTCGATCGCGGGGCAGCTGGGGTCGCCGTCGTCGTCACACGGGGCGACGCAGCGCTCCGGCGTCTCCTTGCAATCCACTTCGACCGCGGCTGCGCCCTGGCAGGCGGCACCCACGCAATCGGCGACGATGTCTTTGCCGCCTGCTACCGAGAAGGAGCCCTTTCCGTCGTCGTCGAGGTGGAAGGTGGGGTTCGCGTTGGAGACGCCGTCGAACGAATAGATCGAGGTGTAGCCGACGACGAAGTCGTCCGAGCCCAAGGCTTGGCCGTCCTTGTCGAGGCACACGATGGGTAGGCCTTCGGAGCCCTCCCCCGGCTTGGCGTCCATCTGCAGCTGGATGGTGCCGGAGCACACCGCGAAGAACACGATGTAGAGCCCGTAGCGCGGCTGCCCGGGCTCGACGTCGCGGCGGCTGGAGATGATGTCTTCGGGGAGCGTGACCTGGAACGAATTCTTGTTCTGCTCGAAGGGCGGGAACATGCCCTTCGCGGCGCTCTGCCCGAATTGCAGGAAACACCCGTAGTACAAGTCGCCGGGCGGGTTCACGCAGCCGCCCAGGAACAGGGTTTGGATGTCTTTGCGGCCCTTGGGATCGTGCCACAGCATGTCGAGCGAGACGGTGTCGCCCGGCTGCGCGTAGGGCTTGTCTTTCTTCACGCCCAACACGCGCAAGGTCTTGACCTCGCTCGGCGCGTCGAACTGGGGCCCGCAACCGACCGCCGTGGTCAGCGCCAGCGCGCCGAGCAGAGACGTGAGGATGCGCTTCATAGCTCACCTCGCAAACCGATGCTGGGGATGATGGGAATGCCGGTCTGGTAGCTGCGCCGGCTGTAGTCGAAGTTGTAAACGTAGCTCTCGGCGGCCGCGTGGTTGTAGGCGTTCTGCACGTCCAAATACGTGGAGAAGGCCCACGACTTGAACTGCCAGCGCTTGTCGACTCGCAAATCGAGCTGGTGAAAGAGCGGCATGCGCGCCGTGTAGGGCTTGCCCTGGAGCGGCGCGTAGGAGCCGGCGTCCGCCGCGTAGACGGCGGGCAACGACGGGCGGCCGACGACCGGAGTGTCTAGCGGGCCCGACACGATGCGGAAGCGCGCGCCGAACTCCCAACCGCGCCCCAGGCGGTAGCTGCCCAAGATGATCAGGTTGTGCGTCTGATCGTATTGAAACAGGTACTCTTCGCCGAGCGGAGAGTCTTTGCGCACGCTGCGCGAGAGTGTGTAGGCAATCCAACCGAAGAAGCGCTCGGTCGGCTTGAACTTGATCAGCGTCTCGAGACCCTTGACTGAACCGCTACCCAGGTTGTTGTAGCTGTAACCGCCCGCGTCGTTGGGACCACGTGAGACCTGGTTGGTGAGGTCTTTGTAGAAGCCCTCCACGCTGACTTCGATGTGACGAGTGAGCTCTTGCTCGACGCCCAGCGAGTAGTGCACGGAGTGATTCGAGTCGATGTTGGGCGTGCCGAACACCGGATCGGTTTCTTGGAACTCGGGCGGCTGGTTGTACACGCCCACGCCACCCTTGAGCGTCGTGCGCGGCTGGAACGGCACGCTGCCGTCGGAGCCGGCGCCCTTGATCAGGTCGTAACGAGCGTTGAGGCGCGGGGCAAAGTCGGCGTGCCCGGAGTCGCGCGCGAAATCCAGGCGCACGCCCGGCACCACGCGCAGGCGGTCGAGCGGGGTGAGCTCGGCCTCGACGTACCAAGCGGGGCGGAAACCGAAGCCGGAGTCGGTGGATTCGCGCAGCGGGCGCGTTGCGAATGGCCCCGGATCGGGCTCGCCGGGGCGCGGGGGGCGAGGCGCTCGCACCAGCACGTTGAACGGCGACATCTGAAAATCGAGGCCGGCGTTGAGCTTCACGCCCTTGGCCAGCTTGAATGCCAGCTCTTCACGCCAGGAGATGGGCTTCAGATCCAGATCGAACTTGAGAATACCGAGCCCGAAGTGGAACGTGTCGTGACCGATGCTGAGCATGCTGGTCAGGTCGACTTTGCTCGACAGCTTGGTCTCGTTCAAAATTTGGCCGCGGATGAACGACTGGCTGAAGTTCAAGCTGCCGCCGAACACCGGATCTTGCGCGAGCGGATCGGTGATGATGATCTTGAACTCGTCGTTCGCGCCGAACATGCGGATGCTGGTGCGCGAGCCACCGGCGTCGTGATCGGCGATCAGCTGATAGTCGGAGTAGACGGGCGCGGCGGTGACGCTCGAGCCGCCCGCTTCGAGCGCGGGCTTGAGCCATTTGTCGAACCAGCTGTAGCGACCGGCCGCGGCGAAGCTCCAATGCTTCGTCCCAGGCACTGGGCCTTGCACGAGAGCGCGCAAGTCAATCAAGTCGACCTGCGCCATGCCGTGGTAGCAGCCGACCTTGTCGCTCGGCTTGCCGTAGTCGGCGTTGCATTTCGTATCGGGCTTGCGCAGCGACACGTCGACGATGCCGCCGTCTTTGCGGCCGTACTTGGCGCTGAAGTTGCCGGGATAGAAGTCGATCTGATCCAGCAGCTCGGTCGGGACCACGCTGGACAGGCCGCCGAAGTGGTAGATGCCCAGCACCTCGCTACCGTCGACGAAATAGGCGGTGCCCTGCGGCGACGAGCCGCGGACGATCAGCAGGCCCGCGAGACCGGGCGGACGCGCGACGCCGGGCAAGCTCTGCAGCGAGCGGAGCGCATCGCCGCTGGTGCCCGGAATACGGTTGATCTCGCGCCGCTCCAGGGTGCGGCGGGTGACCTCACGCGGCGGGCGCTCACCCTTGACGGTGATTTCGATGCCCTCGGACACGGGCGCGATGCGGTACTTGACGTCGACGGCTTCGCCGACCACCACCTCTTCTTCACTCTCGAAGGGATCGTAACCGGTGGCGTTGACCTTGAGCTTGTACTTGCCAGGCAAGAGCTCGGGCAGCTTGAAGGCGCCGCTACCATCGGTCGCGACCCGCTGCTCCTTGCCGTCCGGACCAACGATGACCACTTCGGCACCGGCCAGCGGCGCGTCCGCGCCGGCTATGAACAAGACGCCGTCGAGCTCGCCGTGCGTGGGCGGCGGTGGCGGAGGGGCCGCAACTTCTTTCAGGGTAAAGTCGTAGCTGTACTTGATCTTGACCGCGAAGGGGGTGCCGTCCCGGGTCGCGGGCTTGAACTTGAACTTGAGGGCGGCGGCCTGTGCGGCTTCGTCGAAGCCGTTGCCAGCTGGCTCCAGCACGTCGGCCGCCGTAACGTTGCCTTCTTTGTCGATCGTCAGCTTGAGCACGACCTTGCCCTGCAGGCCTGCCTTCTCGGCTTCTGCCGGGTAGGGCGCGTTCTCGAAGTGGATGATTTCGGGCATCACCACGACGGGTTGCTTCACCTCGGGCTGAGGCTCGGCGGGTTTGACCGCGACGCTTCCGGGACCAGCGGGACTCGAGTTGTAGTCACCTTGTTGCTGGGCCGCCGCGACGGCCGGCGTTAAGAGCAAAGCAAGGGGAAGAACCTGCCCGAACGTCCACGAGGCGGCAGCCGTGCACGTGCCGGAGCTCCGCCGACCCTGCGTCCCGCGAAAAGCTCGAGAGAAGACGCTGCTCACGGGCACCCGTCTAGTGCGAAAGCCCAAACCTGACAAGGCCTTGGCCTCCGAAGGGCGCTGGGTGAAAAGACGCCAATCCCGTGTCGCTCAAGCTTGCCACCTGGAACGTGAACTCAATCAGGGCCCGCCTGGATGCCGTCTTGGAATGGCTGGAGGCCGAGCAACCCGACGTCTTGTGCATGCAAGAGACGAAGGTCGAAGACGACGAGTTCCCGAGCGACGAGCTGCAGATGCTCGGCTACGGCGTGGCCATGGCGGGGCAGCCCACGTACAACGGCGTGGCGATCGCCTCGCGCCTGCCCATGAAGGAGATCCAGATCGGCCTCCTGGGCGCCGCTGACGACGCGGACAAGCGCCTGATCGCAGCCACCATCGGCGGCCTGCGCGTCATGTCGGCGTACATTCCCAACGGGCGCATGGTGAGCTCGCCGGCCTTCGCCGAGAAGCTCGCCTGGCTGGCACAGCTGCGCCGCACGCTGAGCGAGCGCGAACAGGGGCGCGACATCTACCTGGGCGGCGATTTCAACGTGGCCAGCGACGAGCGCGACGTGTTCGATCCGGAAGCGTTTCGCGGCAAGGTGCACTTTCACCCCGACGAACGGCGCGAGCTCGACGAGCTGCGCAAGCTCGGCTTCGTGGATGCCTTCCGCAAATTCGACGAGCGTGCAGGTCAGTACAGCTGGTGGGACTACCGAGCCGGCTCATTCCGCAAGAATCAGGGCCTGCGCATCGACTATGCGTTCTTGTCACCGGGCCTGGTCGGCCGTGCCAAGAGCTGTCGCATGGACAGCGGGCCACGCCACAAGAATCAGCCTTCAGATCACATCCCCGTCATCGTCGAGCTCGATTGAGTCGAGCAGCAGGTCGTGCGCAGCGTCGAGCGACACGCGACCATGCTTCATGACGCGCTCGAGCACCGGCTCGGCCGCCAACCGCGCCGCCACGCGTCGATAACCCACCAGGTAGATGAGCTCGCGACCCAAACCACCGCCGCGATGCACCCGACACGACAGCTCGACGGCTTGAGCCAGGGTGGCGCCCAGCTGGCCCAGCAGCTGCACGGTGTCCCAAAACGGGGCACCTTCTCGCACACTGGCAGCCGCCAGGTAACGGCGCCCGAGCTCACGGCGCCTCGCCGCATCGAGCAGCCCCGCGCGTTCTTCGAGCAAGATGGCACGGCCCTCTTCGTCTTCGTCGGCGCGCGCGGAGCCGGCCTTGAGCACGCCACCGAGCACGGCACCCGCCAGGCGCGGGCGCACGTGGCCTTCGACCTCGTGCAGCGCGATGCGGCGCGCATCACGCGCGCTGAGCTTGGCGCCGGCCCGCACCCGCACGACGCCTTCTGCGACCGCCGCCAGCGACGCCAATCCACTCACCACCTCCACCCGCACCGGCCAGCGCTCCGCGGCGATGAGCCGTGACAGCTCCGACCACAGGCTGTGCGGGTCGCGCGAGTCGTCCGTGAAATGCAGCCCGGGTGGCTGCACTTCGCTCGCGTCGGGCACGGTCGTAACCAACTGCCGCGCCAGGCGGCTCAGCTCATCGTGAGCTTCGGGCGGCGGGAAGCGCCGCCCTGCCAGCGCCAAGAGCTCCGTTGAGCCAACGTGCTCGACCAGTTGCGCGTCGAGCGAGAGCTCCTGGGCGCGCGCGGCGAGCAGGCGCTCCTCGGTGACGCTGACATCCAGTGCCTGGGCGGTGGCGTCGAGCTCGCGGCGCAGCTGGCCCAGCTCGGGTGGCGCAGCGTAGTCGAAGCGCGGCTCGGGACGCTCGCCGCCCTCGAGCGCGCGCACTAGCCGTGCTTTTTCGAACGCGAGGTTTTGCGGACGCAGGCGATCGAGCAGGGCAATTTGGGCTTCGCACGCGGCGAGCCGCAGCGCGGCGCGCGCGGCCGGCTCCGCAAGCGCGTGGCGCCGGCGCAGGCTCACAGCTTGTTGGCGGCGATGTTGGCGAGCTCGCTGCGTTCGCCCTTGGAGAGCAGCATGTGGCCGACCAGCGGCTCACCGCGCAGCCGATCGGCCGCGTACGAGAGGCCGTTCGTGGAGCTGTCGACGTAAGGATTGTCGATTTGGAAGGGGTCGCCCGTGAGCACAATCTTCGTGCCCTCACCGCAGCGCGTGATGACCGTCTTGACTTCGTGGGGCGTGAGGTTCTGCGCTTCATCCACGATCACGTATTGCGAGGGCAAGCTGCGACCGCGAATGTAAGTCAGCGGCTCGACCTGCAACTGGCCGGACTGGAAGAGCTCGTCGTAGCCGCGCACGCCGCGGCGCTTGCCGCCGCCGGCCACCAGCAAGAACTCCAGGTTGTCGTAGATCGGCTGCATCCACGGGTTCAGCTTCTGGTCCACGTCGCCCGGCAGGTAACCCAGGTCGCGGCCGAGCGGCATCACCGGGCGGCTCACGAGCAGGCGCGCGTACACGCCTTCTTCGACCGTGCGCTTCAGGCCCGCCGCGAGCGCCAGCAGCGTCTTACCGGTGCCGGCTTTGCCGACCAAAGTGAGCAGTCGCACGTTCTCGTCGAGCAGCAGATCGAGCGCAAAAGCTTGCTCGCGGTTGCGCGGACGCACGCCCGACAAGCCCTCGCGTGGCACCTTCAGCGCGCGAATGTCGCCGCTGTCGGCGTGAAAGCGCCCGAGCGCAGTGCGCGGGCGCTCGGCGTCGTCGCGCAAGATGACGCAGGCGTTTGGCGGCAGCTTCTCACCGTCGGGGAGCTTGACGCTGCCAACGCTCAGGAAGCTATCGAGCTGGGCCGCCGGCAACGGTAGCTCCACCGTACCGGACTCGAGGTGCTCGAAATCGACGGCCTGATTCTCGTACGACTCGGTGGTGAGGCCCAGCGCATCGCCACGGATACGCAGGTTCACGTCCATGGTCACGAAGATGGTGGGGCGATCGGGGTGCGAGTCGCGCAGCGCTATCGCGGTCTGCAAAATCGCGTGGTCGCCCGAGCCCGGGTTCAATGCGATCGGCAGCTCCGCGCGGGTCGTCGGCACGAACACGCGCAGCATGCCGCCGTCCGAAAGCTCCACACCGCCAGACAGCGGCCCCTTTGCCCGCAGCCCGTCCAGCAGTCGCGACACCGTGCGCGCGTTACGACCACGCTCGTTCGAGTCGCGCTTGAACTGGTCGATCTCCTCGATGACGTAGATCGGCAAGAACAGATCGTTGTCCTCGAACTTGAAGATGGCGTGGGGGTCGTGCAGAAGGACGTTGGTGTCGAGGACGTAGTTCTTCTTCATCGCGCGGGACCCCGGCCAGAGCTACCTCCAGCGCGGGAGCGGCCGGATAGCCTTGTCCCCTGCCCCCGGCAAGCGCCGCCGAGCGGATTGCCGCGGCGGATTCGGGCAATCGGCCGAAATCTTCGCTATAAGGCCGGAATGACTCGCGAGCTTGCCCTGTGCCTGCTGGCGCTTGCTTACGTCGCCTTCGCGGCGGCGCAAAGCGGCCCGGGGGCGCTAGTGCTCGCGGCGAGCGTCGCAAGCTCCTTGGCGTTCGTGACGGTGTACCGCCGCTCGCAGGTGGCGCCCGGGCAAGACCGCGTGAGCCAGAGCGCGCGCCGCGCCGCCTGGCTCACCGCGTTCGGCATCGCACTGTTCACGGAGGCGCGCACCGGCGGCGCCGGGCGAGCCGGCCTCGACGCTGCCGCGAACCTCGGCGTGGGTATCGCGTCGGTGGCTTCGCTGGTCGCGCTCTCGCGCATCAAGCCGCTGGGCGGCATGCTCGTCGCTCCCAAAGCCACCGAAGCGCTCGACGGCGCGGCCTTCAGCGGCTTGCTGTGGGCGGTAGCCACCACGATTCCGGCCGCGTTCGCGCTTCTGCCCGGTGTGTTTTTGCGCGACCCGCTGCTGGTCGACTACGCCACGACCAGCGCCGCAACCGGCTCACTCCTGGTGCAGTGCGCGGCCACGTTGCGACTGCGCAACCTGCGGCGCGTGGAGCTCGGCGTCGGCGATCGTGCGGCCAGCGCCTTCGCGCTCAGCGTGACGGCGCTGCTCGTCGCGGTGCTCGGGGCCGCGCTGGCGTTGGCTGAGCCCGACCGCTTCTTGCCTGCCGCCATGTGCGGCGCCGCGGCGCTGTCGGCGTGGGCCGCCACCGCCTCGGAGCCCACCAGCGTGACGCGCGCGCTGCGCGGAATCTTGGCGGTGGCGATCGCGGGTGTGCCTGTCGTGGTGGCGGCCGGCACGCTGGCGCACGCCCGCCCCGGTGCCAGCGGCTCGATTTTGATCGGCGCGTCGCTCGCGTGTGTCGTGGTCGGGCTCTTGGCCCACCGCATCGCCCGCCCGCTCGGCCCCGAGCAGTCGCGCTGGCTGCTGTCGATCGAGGCGGCCACGCGCGGCGCGCTGTCTCCAGACCCCAATACCGCGCTCACCGCCGCGCTGGTCGCGCTGCAGCACACGGCCGCTTCCGGCAATGCCCGCGCCGAAATCTGGCGCCAGTCACCGAGCGAGGTGCTCTCGGTCGACGTGGCCGGCTACCTGCACGTGGAGCGCGCCGACGCCCCCGAGCGCATCTACGAGCTGGCGCTAGGCGAGCCCGAGCGCACCCTGCGGTTGGACGCGCTCGAAGCCGTGGAGGTGCGGCGCCCGGAAGTGCGCGGCTTGCTCGGCTGGTTCAAGGCGCGCGGCGCCTATTCAGCCACCGTGGTTTGCGACGAAGACGGGCCGCTCGGCTTCGTGCTCCTGCCGGGCGAGGCTCGCCACAGCCCGCTCTCGCTCGAAGAGGCGCGCGCGCTGCGCTTGCTCGGCGATCGCATCAGCTCGCTCATCTCGGTGTCGGCCGCGCTTTCGCGTGCCCGCGAGCGCGAGCTCGTCGCGCAAGCCCGCGCCAGCGAGCTACAAAGCGAGTGCGAGCGACTGACTCACGCCATCAGCGCGGGGACAGCGCGCAACCGTTTGCCCGCCGAGCGGCTGGCACAGGCCGTGCGTACGACGGCGTTCAGCCCCGGGGCGCGCATGGCGCTCGATGGTCTGGAGCGGCTGGCGCGCATCGATAGCCCGCTGGCGTTGCTCACACCACCGGGTGTGGACGCGCAGGGCTTCGCCGCCCACGCGCATCTGCACAGCGTGCGCGCCGACGGACCACTAGTGACGATCGACGGCACCGAGCGCGAAGCGCGCGATCTCGAGGCCTGGCGCGACCCGTTGCGGTCGCCGCTGGTCGCCGCCCATGGCGGCACGCTGCTGGTGCTGCGAGCATCGGCGTTGCCGCGCGAGGTGCAAGAGCACCTGCAGCTGTTCTGGCAAGCGCGCGCGCGCAGCGAGCCAGCCTCGGGAGTCCTGCCCGCTGGCTTGATTTTCGGCCTGCCGAGCGCAGCGAGCGCCCTGGTGGACGCCGGGCGCTTACTCGAGGTGTGGGGGCGCACCCTGGCCGGGCGCGAGCTGGCGCTGCCGCGACTGGTCGATCGCGCCGAAGATTTGCGAGCCCTCGTGCTCGAAGGCCTGAGCCGCTTCGGCGTCGGCACATCCGGCGAGCCACTCGGCATCGAGCCGGCCGCGCTGGCGGCGCTCGCCGAGCACGAATTTCCCGGCAACGAGCTGGAGCTGTTCGGCTTGATCGCGCGCACCGCCAGTACGGCGCGTGGCCCGCGCATCACGCTCGGAGATCTGCAGCGCGCCGGGCTCGGCTCCGCGCCGCCCGAAAGCGAGCTCGCCGACGACGCCGACGATCCGGCGCTGTCCCCCGCCCCCTCCCTCGCCGTACGCCGGCGATCGCTGCGCCGTGCTCGCTGACGAAACCAAGCCGGAGCCGGAGGGCGCGGAGTCGCAAGGCACGACTCCAGCGCGCGTCGTCGTCCAAGCGGAGGCGCGCGCCTGGTTGCGAGCCAACCCGGCGCAGCCGACGGACGCTGTCGTCACCTCCTTGCCGGACATCTCGGAGCTACCCGAGCTCGGTCCGGGCCTTTCGGGTTGGCAAAACTGGTTCGTGGAGACGGCCGGCGAGCTGTTGTGCTGGACCGCGCCCGGTATGCCGTGCCTGTTCTTTCAAAGCGACGTGCGTCACCACGGCCGTTGGATCGACAAGTCGTACCTGGTGCAGAAGGCCGCCGAACAGGCGGGCGCGACGCTGGTTTTTCACAAAATCGTCTGCCGCCATGCGCCCGGCACGCTCACGCAGGGGCGCGCCAGCTACTCGCACCTGCTCGCGCTCGTGCGCGGTGCGGAGTTGATCCCCAGAAAGCCGAGCGCGGATGTGCTTCCGGATGCCGGCGCGATGTCGTGGAGCCGCGCGATGGGCGCGCGCGCCTGCGAGGCCGCTTGCCGCTTCCTCCTGGCGGAGACCCCCGCACGCCGCGTGGTCGACCCCTTCTGCGGCAAAGGCAGCGTGCTCGCCATCGCCAACGCCCTCGGCCTCGACGCGCTCGGCGTCGAGCTCTCCGCCAAACGCTGCCGCGCTGCCCGCAAGCTCACGGCCGCCTCGCTCACGGATTCGTCACCGCCCTGAGCGGAGACGCTTCGGGCTCCTCCCGTTGTGACGGTTCGTCCCGAGACCCTGAGGATCTCCCCGTCTCCCCGACTCGCTGTGAACTAGGAAGACCGCACGACGGCGCAGCAAGCGAATGCCGTGACGCGTTCGTCAGCGAGCCGGCGACCAGCTCGCCCGGTGACGACACAGAAGTCGCTGCGAGTGGGGCTGCGGCATGGAATTTTACGCATCTTGCTCACCTTCGCCGGGGGGCCAACGAAGCCGTTCTCGAGGCGGCACGAACGTTGAGCGGCAACGCTTCGTGAAGGGCGCGGCGGCACGCGGTCAGCGGTGACGCTTCGTGAAGGGGGAGCAGCGGCACGCGCGGTCAGCGGTGACGCTTCGTGAAGGGCACGGAGGGCACGCGGCGGTTAGCGGTAACGCTTCGTGAAGGGCGCGGCGGCACGCGCGGTCAGCGGCGACGCTTCGTGAAGGGCGCGGAGGGCACGCGGCGGTTAGCGGTAACGCTTCGTGAAGGGCGCGGCGGCACGCGCGGTCAGCGGCAAGGCTTCGTGAGGGGGCGCGGCGGCACGCGTGGTTAGCGGCGACGCTTCGTGAGGGGGCGCGCCGGTACGTGCGTCAGCGGCAAGGCTTCGTGAGCTTCGTGAGGGGGCGCGGCGGCACGCGCGGTCAGGGGCGACGCTTCGTGAAGGGCGCGGCGCCATCCGACGGCCAGCATCGATTTTTATTGACAGAGATTTCGCGCGGCGAGCGACCGAGCTCGTGGTTGCGCTGAGCGATACGCATTGGCGGCGCTGCGCGGCGCACCAGAGCGCTCCTCG
>DASZTA010000031.1:0-194575 GCA_035548415.1 Polyangiaceae bacterium | reverse complement strand
TCCGAGCCGCTTCGCAGTCGCAATCCCATTGCGGCGTGTCCCCAGTTCCATCGCCAAGAAGTTCTTCCGAACGTAAGAACTTGGGTGAACGCGCGATGCGCTTCGGGACCCCAGGTATCATCGGACGTCCACGAAGCTAATTACGAGCGTAAGAATCTTCTGCGCGCGTGAGAGTGAGTGGGCGTCCTCCGTCGTCGGACCCTCGTACGTGCCATGCAGCGCTCGCCGTGACGCGACAACGCTCTCGCCGTCCCGCGAGATGTGTAGAATCACTAGCCTCAGCCCCTGGAGCTATTTGGCGTTGTCGAATTCCGTCGGGAAGTCCGAGGACATCTTCTTCGAGATGCTGGTCTTCGACTTGGGCGACGGCTTGGCGGGCGCGGTCGGGCTCGGCACCATTTCGGTCGACGTCGGGCGTGGTGTCGTTTTGGGCGCCGGGGGCTTGGGATTGGTGCCGCTGCCTTTGACGTCGTCGAGCGAGCCTTTGTGCCAGATGAAGCCGGGGTCGGCGCTCGGGGCGGCGCTCGGCATGGGAGCGGCGGGGCGGCTTTCTTCTGGTGGTTGCGGCGCTTGCGGTGCCTGCGGCGCTGCGGACGGCGCCGGGCGTACGGGCTCGCGCTTCACGAAGTCGTCCGGATTCCGGCCGCGACCGAGCCAGTACCAAACGCCGAGACCGCCGAGCAGAATGAGCATCCCGATCAGCATGAGCTCCGCGGCCCAGCGTTCGCGCAGCAGCTTGCGCAGGCGAGAGACGCGTTTGCGCACGCGTGTCGCCGGCAAGCGCGCGTCGCGCGCGATGTGCTCCAGCTTTTCGCCGTCGCCTTCGCGCAGCATCCATTCGAGCGTGCTCTGCGATTCGCTGTCGGGCAGCTCGCCTTCGGCCCAGCGCAGAATGTCGCGCGCCGACAGGGGCGGCTCGGGTGCGTGCGGTTCGCGGCCGTCGACATCTTCCCCCTGGCGCTTCTGGCGGCGAAAGTGATCGAAGACTTTGTTGCGCGCGACGCCGAACACGTAGCGGCGAAATTCCTCCGGCTCTTCGGGTACCGAGGACGCCGAGAGCACGTCAGCCAGCGTTGCCTGCACCACGTCTTCGGCTTCGTCGCCCCGCACCCGTCGCCGCACGGCCGCTTCGACCTCGCGCCTCAGCATCGGATCCGCAACCCGCGACTTCATGACCGTCGAAACCTGGGACATTACCATGGTGGCTTCTGTCCATCGGCGAGGCTCACGGGAGTGTGACGGCGACGCCCCGAGCCGCTTTGCTATTTTTTTCCACTCGTTGTCTTTTGAGGCTCCCGCCCCAAAAGCGCCGCCGCGAACGGGTTGTTGCGGAAGGATTCGCCCTGCTTGGACGTAGAAGAGCCGGATTTATTCTGGGGTTTTTGAGGGCCCTTCGGGGGGCCTTTGGCCGGCGGCGACTGGGGCGCCCCGGTCTGGGGCTGGGCCCCCGATTTGCGGGTCAGGGCGATACGTCGACGCTGCAAGTCGACCTCCAGCACCCGCACGTTCACCTTGTCGCCCACCTTCACGACCTCGCTAGGATCCTTGACGAAGCGATCTGCGAGCTGCGAGACGTGTACCAGGCCGTCTTGGTGAACACCCACATCGACGAAGGCCCCAAACGCCGTGACGTTGGTGACGACGCCTTCGAGCGCCATGCCCGGCTTCAAGTCCTCGAGCGTGCGCACGTCGTCTCGGAACTTGGGCGGCTGAAATTCTTCGCGCGGGTCGCGCCCCGGGCGCAACAGCTCGGCCACGATGTCGTCGAGCGTGAAGCTCCCGACGTCTCCGCTTTGGTAGCGCGCGCGATCGATGCGCCGCAGCAGCTCGGAATTGCCGATGAGTGAGACCACCGGCACGCCCAGGTCTTTGGCGATGCGCTCGACCAGCTCGTAGCGCTCCGGATGCACCGCGCTCTGGTCGAGTGGGTGCTCGCCGGCGCGCACGCGCACGAAGCCGGCCGCTTGCTCGAAAGTTTTCGGACCCATGCCGGGCACGTCGAGCAAGGCGCGACGGCTCTTGAATGCGCCCTTTTCATTGCGATAGGCGACGATGCGCTTGGCCACGCTGGGACCGAGACCGGCCACGCGCGACAGCAGCGAGGCGCTGGCCGTGTTCAGCTCGACACCGACTCGGTTCACGCAGCTCTCCACGACCTCGTCCAGCTTCTTGGCCAAGAACGCCTGAAAGACGTCGTGTTGATACTGCCCGACACCGATGCTCTTCGGGTCCAGCTTGACCAGCTCGGCCAACGGATCTTGCAGCCGGCGCGCGATGCTGATGGCGCCGCGGATCGTCAAATCCAGATCCGGAAACTCTTCGCGGGCGATGTCGCTCGCCGAGTAGATGCTGGCGCCTGCCTCGCTCACGCTCACCACGAAAGGCAGGCCGTCTTTGACGCCGACCTCGCGCAATACGTCGCGCGCGAACGCCTCGGTTTCGCGGCCGTGCGTGCCGTTGCCGACCGCAATCGCCACGATCGGGTGCTTGGCGAGCATGGCCTTGAGCGTCTGCTTGGCGCGCTCCACCGAGGCGTCGCCCTGCACCAGGTAAACGGTTTCGTGCTCCAGCAACTTGCCGGTTTCGTCCACGACCACGCATTTGCAGCCCGTACGCTGCCCCGGGTCGATGCCCAGCACGTAGCGGCTGCCAAGCGGCGCCGCCAACAAGAGCTCGCGCAGGTTTTTGGCGAACACCTCGATGGCGGCCCTGTCGGCCGAGAGCTTGAGCTCGACCCGCACGTCGACCTCGACCGAGTGCACGAGCAGGCGCGACACGGCGTCTTTGACGGCCAGCGCCATCTGCTCGGCCCATGGCGAAGCGGCACGCACCCGCTGCTTGGTGAGGCGCTCTGTCAGCGCTTCCTTGTCGATGCCGAGCGCGGCGCGCAGCACGCCCTCCGTCTCCCCGCGACGGATCGCCAGGTAGCGGTGCGACGGAATATTGGCCAGTGGCTCCACGAAGTTGGCGTAGGCGTCGAACTTGGTGACCTTGTCTCGGTGCTCGGCGGTCTTCTGCACCTCGATCGCGCCTTCTTTGAAATACGTTTCGCGCGCGTGTCGGCGCACCTCGGCATCTTCCGCCACGCGCTCGGCCACGATGTCGCGCGCGCCCGCCAGTGCCGCGGCCACGTCCGGCACTTCTTTCTCGGCATTGACGAAAGAGCCCGCCGCCTGCTCGGGCTTTTGGCCCTCGGCTTGCGACCACAAGAGCTCGGCCAGCGGCTCGAGCCCGCGTTCCCTGGCGATCACCGCGCGCGTGCGGCGCTTGGGTTTGTAGGGCAGGTACAGATCTTCGAGCTCTGCCTTGGAGGCGGCGGCCTTGAGCTTGGCCTCCAGCGCGGGCGTGAGCTTGCCCTGGCTCTGGATCTCGGCCAGCACGCTCTTGCGCCGCGCTTCGAGCTCGAGCAGGTAGGTGCGCCGCTCTTCGACGTTGCGGATCGCGACTTCGTCGAGCCCACCCGTGGCCTCTTTGCGGTAACGGGCGATGAACGGCACCGTCGCACCCTCGGTGAGCATTGCCACGACCGCGCGCACACCCGCGGCACTGAGCCCCAGCTCTTGGCAAATGACGGGTACAGGATCATAAACGTCTTCGGACGCCGAGCTGGGTGCCGTTTCAATGACGGGAGACATGCGCTGCTCCGGGCATAGCTGTGGAGCGAAACGAAATCTACTCAGTACCCGACCTGGGTTAGGGTGCGGGCCCCCGTGACCAGAAACCACGCTTCGGAACCTGCCTGGCTTTCGCGCGCGCTCCGCCCCATCACCGAGGTGCGCCAGGGCGAAGCGACCACGGTGCTGCTACTGACGGCCAACGTCTTCTTGCTGCTCAGCGCCTACTACGTGATCAAGCCGCTACGCGAAGACTTGATCTTGGCGATGGCCTCCGGCGCCGAATACAAGTCGTGGCTCAGCGGCGGCATCGCGCTTGCATTGTTCGTGATCGTGCCGGTCTATGGCTGGCTGGTCGACCGTTTGCCACGCATCAAGTTGGTGAGCGGTGTCACCCTCGCGTTCGCGGCGCAGCTGCTGCTCTTCTACTTCGCGATTGGCATCCCGAGTGTGCGCGCCAACCTCGGCTTCTTCTTCTTCGGCTGGGTCGGCGTGTTCAACGTGATGGTGGTCGCTCAGTTCTGGGGTTACGCCAACGACCTCTACGAAAAAGAGCAGGGCGATCGCCTGTTCGCGCTCGTGGCGCTCGGCGCATCCGTCGGCGCCGCGGTGGGCAGCAAGGTCGCCAAGGTTCTGGTGCAGGGCCTGGGCGAGCCATCCATGCTGCTGGTGGCGGCCGGCTTACTCACCATTTGCGCAGGCCTGTATTGGCTGGTCGAGCGGCGCGACGGCGGCCCCGCTACGGAGGAGCCGGCCAGCAGCCGGGGCAAGCCGCAGCCCAGCAAAAAGGGCGGCTTTGGCCTGGTGCTGAGCCACCGCTACCTGCTTTTGATCGCGCTGTTTGCGTTGATTTACAACTGGGTCAACAGCAACAGCGAGTACATGCTCAGCAAGTTGATCAAGGCCGACGCGGCCGCGCTCGTCACGCAAGGAAAGATCAAGGCGGACGAGGTCGGTAGCGCGATCGGCGCGGCCTACGCCGACTTTTTCTTTTACGTGAACGTCGCGGGCGTGCTGGCCCAGACTTTCCTGGTTTCGCGGCTCGTCCGCTGGCTGCGCTTGCCGGCCGCGTTCCTCTTTTTGCCGGTGATCGCTTTCGGCAACGCGATGGTGTTCGCGTTCGTGCCGATCGTGGCCGTCGCCAAAGCAACCAAGACGGCCGAAAATGCCACCGACTACTCGCTCAACAACACGCTGAAGCAGATGCTCTGGCTGGTGACGTCGCCCGACATGAAGTACAAGGCCAAGCAGGTGGTGGACACCTTTTGCGTGCGCATGGGTGACGTATTCTCGGCGTTTTCGGTGATCTTGGCCGTGAACATCCTACACTTCTCGGTGCAGCGCTTCGCCTGGATCAGCATCGTGCTCGGCGCGGTTTGGCTCGCGATCGCGCTCGCGATCGGCCGGATTTATCACGGGCTCGAAGAGCGGAAGGAAAAGCTCGGCGCATGAAGCTGCGGCGCTGGCTCTCGCTCACCGCGCTGGCGAGCAGCTTGCTGTCTGCCGTGAGCGCCCAGGCAGAGCCAGAAAAGCGCCCCGAGCCCGATTACGACGGCCGTGGCGGCCCCAAAGAGACTCCGGCCCAAAAAGCGCTGTGGCTGCCGCGCATCCTGCTTTCTCCGCTGTACTTCGTGAGCGAGTTCGTGGTGCGCCGCCCGCTCGGCTTCGTGATCACGGCCGCCGAAAAGGCCAACCTGCCCTCCGAGCTGTACGATTTTTTCGCGTTCGGCCCCGACCACAAGGCGGGCATCGTGCCGATCGCGTTCGTCGACTTCGGCTTCGAGCCCAGCGTGGGCCTGTACGGCTTTTGGGACGACGCGGGCATGAAGGGCCACCAGCTGCGCCTACGCGGTTCCACCTGGGGCAAGAGCTGGCTCTCCGGCACCGCCACCGAGCGCTTCATCTTCGACGAGCACTTCGAGCTCACCGCTACTGCCACCGCCACGCGCCGCCCCGACTACGCCTTTTACGGCATCGGCCCGGATACCCGCGAAAGTGCGCTCTCGCGCTACGCGAGCGACTCGCTCGACGCGCGCCTGCAAACACGGCTCACGTTCGCCGGCAGCAGCTTGCTCGAGACGTCCGCCGGTTACCACGCCGCCACCTTCGGCCACAGCAAGTACGACGAGAGCAACCGCGGTGACGAAGACTTTCAGCCTTCGGTCGACGACGCCGTTGCGGAAGGCAAGCTGGCCGAGCCGCCCGGTTTCGTGGGCGGCTACCGCGCGCCCGTCACGCACGCACGGCTGGTGCTCGACTCCCGCGGCACGTCGACCTCGGAGAGCGGCGTGCGCTTGGAGCTGCACGCGGACGAGGGTGTCGACCTGAAGCACGACAGCTCCGGCTGGCTGCGCTATGGCGGAACGGTCGGAGGATTTTGGGATATCGACGACAGTAGACGCGTGATTAGCCTGTCGGTCTCGAGCTCGTTTGCGGATCCAACCGGCGAGCGGCCGGTGCCGTTCACGGAGCTGGTCACGCTCGGCGGCCCCGGTATGATGCCGGGGTTTCGTGCCGGCAGGCTCTACGGCCGCAGCGGCGCCGTGGCCACGCTACGCTACACCTGGCCGGTTTGGATTTGGCTCAACGGGTCGCTTCAAGTCGCTACCGGTAACGTGTTCGACGAGCATTTGCAGGGTTTTCGCGCCGGACGCGGGCGTCTTTCGACCGCGCTGGGCATCGAGGCCACCGGCTCCCGCGACAGCATTTTCCAGGCGCTGATTGGCTTCGGCACCGAAACGTTCGAAAGCGGCACCCACATCGATTCGCTGCGCGTCAGCGTGGGAGCGCGCAGTGGCTTTTAGTCCGCGTCTGCGCGCCGCGCTGCTCGGCCTCGGTCTGCTCGGGTGCGCGAGCGGGCTCGACCGCTTCCCGCTGCGCGCGCCGCTCAGTTACGATGACGATCAGAGGCCCGTCGCGCAAGCGCCCGAAGAGTACTACTCGCCCTTCGCGTGGGACGGCGCCAATTACATGGTGTTCCACCCCGTAGCGCGCTTCTTCGCGGTGGACCCGGCGCACGCGGCCCGCGACGTCAACGCCTTCGACGAAGTGCCGGACTCGAGCTGGTTCGAGAATCGCCTCGGCAAGCGCCGTATGTCGGCCGATGACGTGACGCGCGGCCCGTGCAGCGACAAGCGCCTGGATCCGAACGCGCCAGACGGCACCTGGACCATCGACAAGGGCAAAGACAACGGCGCCAACCCTGGTTTTCGGGTCAATATCAAGGGCTTGGGCAAGTTCATGCTCAAGACGGATCCGGAAACCGAGCCGGATCGCGCGACCGGCGCCACCGCCATCGCCTCGCGCATTTACCATGCCTTTGGTTACTACTCGGCCTGTGACACGGTCGTGTATTTCCGGCCGTCGCTGCTCAAGCTCCAGCCCGGGCTCACGGTCACGAACAACCAGGGCCAGACCCACGCCTTCGATCAAGCGCGCCTGAACGAGATCTTGCAGCAAGCCTCGCACCGCAACGGCCTGGTGCGCATGGTCGCTTCTGAATGGCTGCCCGGCAAGCCGCTCGGTCCGTACCGCTACGAAGGCACCCGCTCGGACGACCCGAACGACGTGATCCCGCACGAAGATCGCCGTGAGCTACGCGGCGCGCGCCTGGTCGCAGCCTGGCTCAATCACTTCGACTCGCGCGAGCAGAACACGATGGATGTGTTCGTGCCGCTCGACAAAAAGAAGAAAGACGGCCCCGGCTACGTTCGCCACTACATCCTCGATATGGGTGACTGCTTCGGCAGCCAATGGACGGTGGACGGCATCTCACGCCGCCTGGGCAACGAGTACGTGTTCGACGGCAGCCAGGTGGCGGAAAACTTCGTCACGCTCGGCACCGTGCAACGACCCTGGGAAAGAGCTCGCAAAACCGGCGGTATTTTCGGCTATTTCAGCGCGCGCGACTTCGAGCCGGAGGACTGGCGCGGCGAGTATCCTAACCCGGCTTTCATGCGCATGAAGGAGCAAGACGGCGCGTGGCTCGCGCGCATCTTGGCCCGCTTCGAGCCGGAGCTGGTCACCGCTGCGGTGAAGGTCGGGCAGTACGACACCGCCAGCGAGCGCTACCTGACGGAAACTTTGCTGACGCGCCGCCAGGCCATCTTGCGACGCTACTTGGGGCGCGTTTCGCCCATCGCGGACGTTGCGGCCGACGCGCAGGGAGTTTGCGGTGTAGACCTGGCACGCCAAACCGGAATCGTGCCGAACGAGGGCCTGAGCTTTCGCGCGTACCTGTACCGCGCCAATGCCGACGGCAGCGAGCTCGTAGCAGCGGCCCCGCCACGCTTCCGCCACGTCGCGGCACCGGGAGTCTGTGTCGACATCCCGCACGCGAGCTTCACCGCGCAAGTCCCGAACGACGCCGCCGCGCGCTACGTGGTGCTCGACGTGAGCAACGGCTACGCACCGGGTCCCCTGCGCCTGCATCTTTACGATCTGGGCCAGAGCGGCGGCTACCGCCTGGTCGGCATCGAACGCCCCGATAGCCTCACGCCCCCGAGCTAGCTCCTGGGATTGGGCTACCCCCCGCAGGCTCAGCGAGCGATCGGCCCGAGGCGCCGTCAGCGTGCGCCGAGGGAAGCACCGGGTGGAACCAGGCGAGCTGCGCTATCGTCCACCGTGAGCAGCTGCTCGAGCTCTGCAACCAGGTATTTCAAGGTGCCGCGCGTGAGGCGGCCGTGCTCCTCGGCCTGGTCGTAGAAGTCTTGCTCGGCGATGCGCAGCACCAGCGCGTCGCTCAACGCACGCGCTTCGTAGCCGGGCAGCGCATGACAAAACGCCGCCGCGCCGCCCACCACGTCGCCGCGCTGGTGCTCGTAACGAAAGCCTTCTGCGCTCAGCTCGATGGTGCCGCGTACCACGTAATACAGGCTCTCGTCGTGCCCACCCAAGTCGAACAAGACTTGGCCGCGCTGCAGCAGCACCGGCTCAGCCACCGCCGCCAGGCTGGCGATGGCCTGCATGCCCGCCGATCGCAGCGAAGGGGCGCGGCGCAACGCCAAGATCTTGTCGTACGTCTCGAGCGCCGAGGCGACGCCGGGGGGCGGAGGCTCGCTGTGACGCTCCATGCGCGGCGCCAGCTGGCGCCAGCGCCCGTGCAGCTGCGTCGCGAAGTTGCGGATCGCTGCGCGAGCGATTTGCCCGTTGTCTTCCAGCATGTCGAACCAGTCGGTCATGCGCAGCGACAAGAATTTACTCGGCTCGAGCGCGCGGCAGTTGCGGGTCCGCGCGCGCTCCAGCACCGCGTCGATCACGCCCACCACCGCGATCGGCACGAATTGCCAGGGTTTGGCGCCTTCACGCTCCATGCTGACGCGACCTTCGACCAGAAACAGAAAGCGATCGGGCGGGTCACCGAGGTCGAACACCAGCTCACCCGGCTTTGCCTCCAAGTCGTCGAGCAGCTCGACGAAACGCACGTGCGCAGCGACCGGCATGCTCGGGAACATCGAGCGCAACAGGATTTCGCGTTTGAGGCGGGCACTGTCGGCGACGGTCATGCGGGGCGCTCCGAAAGCACGGCCAGCGGCGGCGCCGCGGGCGGCGGCAGCGAGCCCAGGCTCGAAAGCGCCCGGCTCGAGAGAGAGCTGACGATAGCGTCCGTGTCGCGCGCCAGGCTGCTCAGGGCACCACGCGCGTCGCCGAAGGCGCCAACGTGCTCGGCAGCGCGCTCGGCGCGGAGCTCGGGCGGCAAGTCGTCGACCACCAGGCGCAGCAGCACCGCCGCCTCGCCGGAGGAGCGATCGAAGCCGCGGATGAGCGCGTCCAAGAATTCGACCGCGCGGCCTCGGCGCCGGCGGTCGCTCGAGGTGAGCGCCGAAAAGATCGCCGGAACATCGTCACCGCGGTGAAGCACTTGCAGCAGCCGCGCCAGGCGATCGCGCGATTGAGCGATCTTGTCGTCGAGCAACTCGATGACGAGCTGGCTCTCGAGCTTGCTGCTGGCAACGCGATCGGCCTTGATCGCAAGCTCTGCCGAAAACAAGCGCAGGTACTCGCGCGCATTGCGGGTCAGCTCGTGGAAGATTGGCCCCGCGTCGATGCGCAGCGAAGTTTCGAGCGCAATTTGCTCGAGCCCGCGCAAAGCCTTGTAGCGCACCAGGCCGTTTTCGTGGCTCACCAGCGCCCGCAGCAAGATTTCCAGCGCGTCCTTCGACAAGAACGCGGAGATGCTGCGCGGCACGTGAATGCGCACGCGGCGCTCGAGCTCGGGCGCGTCGAGCGCTCGCTCCAAGGCGCGCAGCGCGGGCTCCCCCAGGCGGCGTAGCGCGCGCCGCGCCGTCAGGCGGTCGTCTGCGAACTTGAGCCGGCCGATCAAGAAAGGAATGCAGGACTCGTCGGCGGCGCTTTCGAGCGCGGCCGTGACCGCCCCCGCCAGAGCCGGCAGCCGCGCAAAGGCGAGCAGCAAGTGCGGCGCGTCCGAGGTCGGGTGCGCCGCCAGCGCTTCGATGAAGGCGAGCTTCAACGTGTGCTCTTCGTCGTCTTCACCGAACAGATCCCAGCTCAATGGGTCGCCGTCCATGGTTTCGCCGTCGAGCTGCGCCAGGTACAGCGCCGCGAAGGTGCGCAGGCCGGCGTTTGGACGAGCCATGATGCGGCTGAGCACCTCACGCTCGCCGGCCAGCGCGAAGGCGCGCACCACCGCTTGCTGCACGCTCGGCGACGCGGAATCCAGCAGCTTTTCTGCCAGCGCGTACCAATCTTTACGGCCGCTCGGCCCCATCAGCTCCAGCGCGCGGAGCAGCACGCCTTCGTCGCTGTGCAGCAGAATCAAGGCGGGTATCAGCCGCTGCCGCTTGCGCTCGGCCAGCACGTTCATGGCCGCGATCACCTCGGTCGGCTGCGGGCGCGCCAGCGCCTCCACCAGCGTCTCGACCGACGTCAAATCCAGCTCGGCCAGCATGAACTCACGCTCACTGGCGCCGCGGGTCAGTGCCTGGCGAAATAGCGCAATGTACGGCTTACGAATGCCGACCCCGACTACCAACCACAAGGCGGCCAGGCTAGCCGCAGCGGCAGCCAAATGACCGGGGTGAAAGTCGCTCTGCATCGTGGCGGCAAGCAAGATGCCGCCTGCCACCGCCTGCGACACCCGCGTCACCACCAGATCGACGAAGCCGCGCGCCTGCGCTTGCTGCTCGACGGGCGCCCACAAAAGCTCCGCCGCCACGCGCCCGAGCGAGTTGCGCAGCGATGTATCGGTAGCCTTGAGCGCGACCACCAGCCAAAACGGTGCGCCCAAGAGCGCCGTGAGAGTGCCGCCGCCCGTGAGCAACAGCGGCGCCGTGAGCGACAGCCCCACCACACCGATACGCTGCACCACCGGCCCGGTGATCACCAGCTGCAGCACCAGCGACCCGAGGCTCAAAACCAGCTGGTAGCGCGCGAAGAACGCGCCTAGCGCTTCCGGCGGTAGGCTGTGCGAGACCTTGGCCTTGTACAGGTAGTCGATCACCACCGACGCGCCGATGGACAAGATCGCCATCAAGGCCAGGCGCGCCAAAAACGGATCGTGCTGCACCTTGGCCATCTGCGGCCTGAGCGGCTGAGAGCTGGCGGCGGGCGCCGAATTCAGCGCACGCGAAACCGGCGCGGCTTCTTCGATGACCAGGCGCGAGGCCAAGAACGCCGCGGCGAAGTAGAGCGCGGAGGCGACCCCGAGCAGGCTGCGCACCGGCGCAACGTGAAGCAAGAGCGCCGCCAGCGCACCGCCACCAACGCCGCCCAGCACGCCGCCGGAAGCCAAAGGCCCAAACAACCTCCGGCTTTGCGCAGCGCTGAACACGGTACCGGCCAGCAACCAGAATTGACCGACGAGCAACGTCGCGGACAGCGCGCCGAATACGTACAGCCCGAACACGCTGGCCGCGCCGGGCGCGCGCAAGCGGAACCACGCTGCCAAAAAGGCCGTGACGACCAGCGACACCACCAGCGCGTTCTTGGCGCCCGCCTTGCGCGTCAGCCGCACGCTGAGCGGCGTGACCACGATCGTGAGCACCGCCGTCGCCATGTAGACGAAGGCCAGGTTGCGCGGCGGCAGCTTGGCCAAGAACAGCGCGTCGCGTGCCGTTTCGAGCACCGTGTGGGCCGAAATGGTGAGCAGCAACACCGAAAATGCCCGCCAAAAAGCCGTGCCTTCGCCGGACCGAAGGTCGACAAGTCGGCGTAAGGCTGCGCTTTTCAACGGAAAGAGTCTCGAATGTAGGTAGCTCTGAGCCGCCCCGCCACCGCTTGCGGGCGCCGGGGACTGGGCTTACTTTTAGGGCAGATGCTCGGTTGCCACCAGCAGCAGAACCTCGGAGAACGGGCGCGCGGCCGCGCCATCCAGCTGGGTGTGCTCATGGCCGGGTTGGGGCTGGGCTGGGCTCTGCTTTCGTCCGAGCTGGGTCTCAGTAAGCAGCTCGGGTGGCTGCTGGTAGTGCCGGTTTCACTCTCGGCGTACCTGCTCATTTCCGGAAGCCTCGGTATCTGCGTTTACAACGGCATGAAGGGCTTCCGCGGCGCCGACCACGGGAGTGAAGCCGTGCTCGACCCGGCCGACCGCGCCCACCTCCGCCTCCGCGCGCTGGCCGCCGTCTCCGTCAGCTTGCTGATCGCGTTCGCCTGCGCGGCCGCGTTCGTCGTCAACAGCTGAGCCGCTCGGCGCCGGCTAGGGCCGCGAGGCGTTATCGGCGCCGTCTAAGTCCGGCTGCGAATCGCGGGAGTGCACGCCGCTACGGGCGGCGGCGCGCTTGGCTCTCGCCTCGAGAGCATCGAGCGAAGAGGCACCCAGGTGTGCAGCCACTTCGGCAGCGCCGGCGTCGATGTCTTCGGCGCGCACGTTCACCTCTTCCACATCGAGCGGACCGTCGTGCGGTGTGTCTTCGAAAGTGAGCACGTGATCGAAGAGCGTGTCGGGGTTGGCGAACTCGGCCACGAGCGGCCCGATGTCGCCACCTTTCAGGCTGCGCACACCGACGCGCATGGCCTCGTTCAATGTCGCCTTCACGCCGTCGCCCTTGGCGGCGTTGGCCGCGATCATCGGCACCGAACCATCTAGCTTGAGCTTGCGGCGCAGCACGGGCGGCTGCAAGGCGCCCTCCACGTCTTGCTTGTTGGCCTGCACGATCAGGCTCACCGGCTCGGTGCGACGCTTGATCGACGCTCGCAAGCGCGCAAACGTGCGCTGGGTGTCCGCGATGGCTCCGGGGCTCGAGTCGCACACGAACACCACCACGTCGGCCATGGCCACCAGCGGGCGGCGACGGTAGTTGCGCTCGATCTGCCCCGGCACGGTGATCAGCTGAAAGCGCAGCCCAATGCCACCGTGCATGGGCCCCTCGATCTCGAGCCAGTCGAAGAACATAGTGCGCCCCTTGAGCTCGGCCGGGGTCACGATCTCGCTGCGCCGGGAGGGCGGGATGATCTCGTGCACGCGCTTGAGGTTCGTCGTCTTACCGGCGAAGCCCGGACCGTCGTAGACGATACGCACGACGTGGCACTTCCGCTCGGAGTCGAAGGACGCCATATCTTTGGTTACCGCGGCGGGTGCCACGGTTCCAGCGTTTTGTCCTACTGGGGCGGCAAGTGGCCGTTTTCGTCGGTGACGAAGAACATATCCGCCACCCTCTTGGCCGCCTCGAGCGGCGGTACCGACTCACGCCAGATGGGGTGGCCAGGCGGGGCAGAGACGCTGACGTGATAATCCACATAGCGCCGATCCGTCCGACGCACCGCGGTGAAAGCGTTGGCCGAGCGGAGCTCCTGGCCGTCGAGCGAGCCGGTCAGCTCGTAAGCGAGCACCAAGTGCCCTTCCTTCATTTGCTCGAACACGGGCCTGCCCACCACGAAGCCAGCCTTGCCGAGCTGCCCCTGAACGCCGCGGTAGATGCCTTCCAGGTGCTCGGAGAGCTCGTATTGCGTCTCGCCTTCGTCGGCGACGCGCGCCGAGACGTTGAAGAGATCGCGCGAGGCGAGCAGGAGCTCGCCCCGTGCGCCGCTGGCTTCCGGGGTCCAGCCGCTGCCCGGCAAGATCGCGAGCACGCGCTTGTCGTCACACGACACGAGCGACAGCTCGTGATCTTGCCGCACCTTGATTCGGCAATTTTCTCCGAAAGGCGAGCTGTCTTCGGGTGCGTCGGTGCTCGCGCCAGCTTGCGCCACGTGCGGTGCCGGCGCGCCCCCTGCCTTGGGCGCGCAGCCGAACGCGCTGACGAAGAGCACCGTCAAAACGCTTGCCCCTCGGCTCTTCGCTTCGAACACACGACCACGCTAACACGTGGTAGCTTGATCGAATGTCTTACGGGCAGCCGCCAGGCTCTGGGGGTTATGGGTCACCACCCGGCGGTTATGGTCCCCCTGGAGGCTACGGCCCGCCCGGAGGCGGCGGTTACGGCCCGCCCGGAGGCGGCGGCTACGGCCCGCCCGGAGGCGGCGGTTACGGCCCGCCCGGAGGCTTCACGCCGCCGCCCGCCGGCAGCTACGGTCAGGGCGCGTACCCGGCGCCGTACGCGCCGCAAGCCCTCGTGCGCTACTCGGACAAGTCGCGCGGCACCGCGTTCTTGCTCTCCTATTTTTTGGGCTTCTTGGGCGTCGACCGCTTTTATGTCGGCCAGACCGGGCTCGGCATCCTCAAGCTGCTCACCTTCGGTGGCTTGGGCTTCTGGTACGCCATCGATCTGATCTTGCATGCGCTCGGATCGATCAAAGACAAAGCGGGCCTACCGCTGCAACCCCCCCAGAACGTGCAGGGCACTCCGACCGTCAACGGCAATCACGTGCTCCTGGCAGGCGTGCTCGCCGGCAACCTGGGCATCGATCGCTTCTTGCTCGGTCAGACCGGACTCGGCATCCTCAAGCTCGTCACCTTGGGGGGTTGTGGCATCTGGCACATGGTCGATCTGATCTTGGCTGCCACTGGAAGTTTACGCGACGCGCAGGGCAATTCGCTGCGTTGGGACTGAAGCGCGCCGCCGCAGCCGCCAATTCCTGCGCTTTTCGCTTGTGGCACCGGTTTCAGATGTGCGCATAGTCGGCGCGTGACGCGGCGATTGCTCTCGGCTTGGGCCTTTGGCTTGCTGCTGGTCGGTCTGGGGCTCGCGGGCTGCAACGATCACAGTACGTGCGATCCCGGCGAGCCATGCGACTGCTCCGGCGGCCACGAGTGCTACGTGGGCTGCCACGGCGACGGCTGCGCTCCGCGCTGCTTCCAGCTCGAGCATTGCGGGGCCGTGTGTGACGATCACTGCAGCTCACAGTGCTTCGACGTGCAGGAGTGCAGCACCAGCTGCGGCAACGACTGCCAGGTCGATTGCCACAACGCCGTGGCCTGTGGAGCCATCTGCGGCGAGCGCTGTCAATTCGACTGCCACGACATGGATCGCTGCGGCGTGCGTGCCGGCAACGACAGCGTGATCACCTGCCACAACTTCTCGCGCTGCGACGTGGAGTGCACCGGCACCTGCAAGGTGAGCTGCGCTTCGCCCAGCGACTGCGACGTGAAGTGTCTGGGCGGCGCCGGCCTCACCCAGTGCGGCGACGGCAGCGTCGCTTGCGGAGGCTGCTAACGTGGCGCGGGCGCGGCTTCGCTGGTTTTGGGGCACAGGCTTGGCCCTGGTCGGGTGGTTCTGGGCGCAGCCGGCGAGCGCCCAGAGCATCATCAAGCACCCCGGTGAGCACCCGCGCTACTACTTCGAGGCCGAGCCACACCTGCAGCTGGGCCTGTTCGACCCGCCCGGCTATGGCGGTGGCACCGGCCTCGGCTTCGGTTTCCGCGGCACGGTGGAGATCCTCCACAACGGCTTCATTCCCAAGCTGAACAACTCGCTCGGCATCGGCTTCGGCTTGGACTACGTGCGCTACGACGGCTGGCAGGGACCGCGCGGCACGTGCGAACAGTTCGTCACCGGCCCGAGCGGCGTGCCCATCTGCGTGCGCGTCGCCTCCGGTCCAGACCACGTGAATTACTTCTACATGCCGGTCGTGCTGCAATGGAACTTCTGGCTCCACCGCCAGTGGTCGGTGTTCGGCGAGCCCGGCGTCGGCATGCATGTAGAAGACGGCCGGTTTCAGTTCGACCCCTTCATCTTCTACGCTGGCGGCCGCTTCCACATGACCGATCGCATCACTCTCACCTTGCGCATCGGCTACCCGACCTTCTCGCTCGGAGCGTCTTTCCTGCTCTAAGCGCGCATCGAAACCGTCCCGTAACGGAAGGAGCGGAACGGACGTGCTACGACTTCGGGCGCCCATGCGTGAACCGAATCGTCCCGACAAGCTCGACACCCACCAAAAGGCCCTGTCCATCAATTTGGACGCCAAGCGCTACGGCACCTTCGCAGAGATCGGCGCCGGGCAAGAGGTCGTGCGTTGGTTCTTTCGCGTCGGCGGTGCCGCCGGCACCATCGCCAAGAGCATCTCGGCCTACGACATGGCCGTCAGCGACGCGATCTACGGGCAAACGCAGCGCTACGTCGCGCGCCAGCGCCTGGAGAGCATGCTCAACTACGAGCACGACCTGAACCTGAAGCGCCTACGCGACGCGCGCGGCGACACCACCTCCTTCTTTGCGTTCGCGGACACGGTGTCGGCCCGCAACTTCAAGGGCACCAACGAGTGCCACGGCTGGATGGGCGTCAAATTCCAGGCTCACCCGCGCGATCAGGACAGCCAGATCATCATCCACGTGCGCATGCTCGACACCGAGAACGCGCTGCAGCAAGAAGCGCTCGGCATCGTGGGCGTCAACCTGCTGTACGGCGCCTTCTTCATGCACCACGATCCCGATCGCCTGGTCGAGTCGCTGCTCGACAACCTGACCACGCAGCGCATCGAGATCGACATGATCGAGTTCTCGGGCATCGAGTTCCGGCACGTGGACAACCGCGTGATGAGCCTGAAGCTCGTGCAGCTGGGCCTCAGTGGCGCGGCCATGTTCGGTCCCAAGGGCCAGGTGCTGCAGCCGTCCGAGGTACTTTACAAAAAGCCGGTATTGGTCGAGCGCGGCAGCTTTCGTCCGGTGTGCAACCCCAACATCGACATGCTCAAGTGCGCGCGCAGCGAGTTCAAAAAGACGCTCGCACCGAACGAAGACATCGTGGAGTTGGCCGAGATCACCATGAGCAATCTGCTGGTTGGCGGGCAGATCGACTACCGCGACTTCTTGGCGCGCGCGGACGTGTTGGCGGCCGCCGGCAAAACGGTGCTGATCTCCGACTACTTTCAGTACTATCGGCTGGCTTCGTACCTGCGCAAACACACCACGCGCCCCATCGCCATCACGCTAGGCGCAGCCAGCCTGCTCACCCTGTTCGAAGAGAAGTACTATGCCGACTTGGACGGCGGCATCCTCGAGTCCTTCGGGCGGCTGTTCAAGAACGACCTCAAGCTGTACGTGTACCCGTACCTCGACCCGGCGACGCAGAAGCTGTCGACCGTGGAAAACCTCGAGATCGCGCCGGAGCTGAGCAAGCTCTACGGCCACTTGGTCGACCGCGGCTGCATCCAACAGCTCGCCGACTACGACCCCGCCTGCCTCAAAATCTTCTCGAGAGACGTCCTGGATCGCATCAAAGACGGCGACCCGAGCTGGGAACAGATGGTGCCCGCCGAAATCGCCGACACCATCAAGCGCCGCGGCTTCTTCGGCTACAAAAAAGGCGCCGAGCCCGCCGCCCCGCCGCCCGAACGCCGCTACGACAACTAGTGTCCCGAGACGCGGAGCCATCGGGACACCGAGGTGCAAATCAAGACAACGCGACGCTCTTGTGCAGCATGTGGGGCTCGCGGGCGGCGCGCTCGGCGAGCGCCAGTGCGCCGGCGATGCCTGCTTGCTGGCCGAGCTGCGGCGCCACCACGTACTGATCCATGCCGGTAGTGACGGCGTCCGCCTGCACGTAGCCACCGAGCGAGCGCGTCAGGTGTCGGCGCACGAGCGGGAGCAGCTGCTCGGCCTGCATCACGCCACCGCCCAGGATGAGGCGATCCGGTGAGAGCACCATGACCAGGGTGGTGAGCGCCGAGGCGATGTAGCGCGCCTCGAGATCCCACGCGGGATGATCGACGGGCAGCATCTCGGCGCGGCAGCCCCAACGCCGCTCGATCGCCGGGCCCGAGGCCACACCTTCCCAGCAGCGGGCGCCGTGGAACGGGCAGTCGCCGGCAAAAGCCAGGTCGTCCGGCTCGCGCGGCAAGAGCAGATGGCCCATTTCCGGGTGGACGAGGCCGTGCGCGAGCTTGCCGCCAATCAGCGCGCCGCCGCCGATGCCCGTGCCGATGGTCACATAAATGGCGGTGTCCAGCCCCTGGGCTGCACCCCAGCGTGACTCACCCAAGACCGCGCCGTTCACGTCCGTGTCGAAACCGACCGGAACTTGCAGCGCTCGATGCAGCGGCCCCACCACGTCGGCATTTGCCCAGCCCACCTTCGGCGTCGTGGTCACGTAACCGTAGCTGGGGGTGCCACGACGGAGCTCGATCGGGCCAAAGCAACCCACCCCGAGCGCTTCAATCTTCGGTTGCGCGCGAAAGAAATCGATGCACCTGCCAAGCGTCTCTTTTGGTGTGGTGGTCGGGAAGCGAGCCTGTGCTCTCAGATCTTCGGGCCCAGTCCCGACTGCACATACGAACTTGGTTCCACCAGCTTCGATCGCTCCGTACAAAGACATTTCACTACTCATCATGCCATGGCTTTGAGTCAGCACACGCACGAAAGTGCTCAAATTCAGCTTATTTCGTGAGGCGCGAGCTGGAAGGAAGTCGCGCCTTCGCGCCATTTACCGGCGCGGCAGCTCAGCCTCGTCAGCGAAAACACTGAGCTTAGTGGTTGCTGCTGACGCAGAATTCTCGCCACTTCACGTGGCTGACAGCTGACTGCTTACAGCGAGTCGCGGGCACGACGCTGGAAGTGCGCTATCCCCGCGGAGTGCGCCTCACGACGCACGCCTGCACGCGAACGAACAAGCTGTATATACAGCTTTGCCCACGAAACGACGCGGCGACGACGCTGACTGAGTGATGTCCGCACACGCGACGCGCCGTGATCGCATTCGCGCTGCACGTCATTGCGGACTCGATGTCACCGAAGCAGCGCGGGAGATGAACGCAACAGCAAGACGCGAAGACGCGAAGCTCTTTTGGTTTCGCGTCGCAGGTTGCCGAGCGGAGACGGCGCAGTCGCGACACGTCGCCATGAGGAGCGCCCCCCATTCTCGGCCTTCGCGTCTTCGCGTCTTCCTATTGCATTCCCTCTCGAGACTTCGAGCGGCGCATGGCTCTTTGCGTCAACGCTTTGACGCTGCGATCGCGGGCGGCTTTCGCGGCATTTTGCGCGAGCGAGGGGCTCAGCGTAGACTTCGAGGTGGACTCGGTTACTAGTTTTCTCAAGGCTTGGCTCGCAGCCACCGCGGTCATCGTCGGTTATGCGTTCGTCGACTTGAGATTCAACCCGCACCTCAACGCGGAGACGAGCTTCACGCTGACGCCCGACGTCTCGCGCTTGTCGGATCTTTGGGATTGGGGCGGGCGCTTGCTGCACCACGGCGCGTTGGGTTTACTGGCGCTCAACGCCATCGCGCTGGGCGGCATCGCGGCGCTCGTGGTGCGCGGTGTGCTGGCGCTGCTGCGTCGCTGGCGCGAGCCCGGTGAGCCGTCACGCATCAGCATCGTGCCAGCTTCGGTGCCGACCAGCGTGCCGCCGCCAGCGCCGTGATGGCGCGTTGCGACCTTCCTGTCAGCTCTTGAGCCAGCGCGCGATGCGCTCGCACGCTTCGGCGATGCGCGGCGGGTCTTCGATGAGGGCGAAACGCAGGTAACCTTCGCCGCCGGCGCCGAAGCCGACGCCAGGCGACGCGGCGACGTGCGCCTTCTCGATCAAGTCGATGACCGCGGCCATCGAGCCCTGCTCGCGCTTGCCGGGCGGTAGCTCCGCCCAGACGAACATGGTGCCACTGGGCTCGGCTACGGTCGTCCAGCCGGCTTCGTGCAGGCCGTCTACCAGGGCGGTGGCGCGCGTGCGGTACAGATCGCGCAGCTCCGAGGCGATGTTGTCGCCGTTGGTGAGCGCCCAGGCTGACGCATACTGCAGCGGCGCGAACGTGCCGTAGTCGAGGTACGTCTTCATGTGGGCGAGCGCCGCGATCAGGCGACGGTTGCCGGCCATGAACGCCACGCGCCAGCCCGGCATGCTGTAGCTCTTGGACATCGAGAACACCTCGACGGCAAAGCGCTTCACCTCTTCGCGATCGACGCCGCAATCGAAGATGCTGGGCGAGAAGCGCGAACGGAAGTCCAAGTCCGCGTAGGCCATGTCGTGCAAAAAGAGCGCGCCCGAGGCCTGCACCACGCGCACCAGGTCGGTCATCTCTTCGCGCGTGATCACGCGGCCGGTGGGGTTTTGCGGGTAGTTGGCGATCACCAGCTTGGGCTTCTTGCCGCGCGCCTCGACGCGCGCGATCGCCTCCGAGACGGCCTGGGCAGGCGGCAAGCCGGCGCGCGCCGAATAGAACTCGACCTCGGAACCGGCGATGGCCGGCGCACCGGCGTGAATCGGGTAGCAAGGATCCGGCGCGATAGTCACGTCCCCCGGACCCAGGATGGCGAAGCACAAATGGCTCATGCCCTCCTTGGCGCCCATCGTGACGATGATTTCGGTGTTGGGATCGAAGGTGGCGCTGTAGCGCCGTGCGTACCAGCCGGCGAAGGCCTGGCGCAGCTCGGGCAGGCCGCGGCCGGGGTGGTAGCGATGGTTCTTTTCCACGTCGGCGGCAGCGTGGAGCACCTCCACAATCGGGCGCGGCGTACCGCGGTCCGGGTTGCCCAGGCCGAGATCGATCAAGTCGGCACCGGCGGCGAGAACCTTGGCCTTGGCGGCATCCGTGGTCACGAACGCATAGGGGGGCAGCGCATCGGCGCGCGGAAAAGGCCACTTGGGTTCCGGATAAGTCATCCTGAGCGGGGCCCTCCTTATCACGAGTTGGAAGGCCGGGCAGGCTGAAAAATACCGCTCGTCGAACGCATCGGCAGGGCGCCCAAGCACAAAGATTGCCCCGCCTGGGCCGAGGCACTAGGGCTTCTGGCTGCTTTTATGGCGCGTTACGAGATTCGCGGGGCCGTGCCGAGTGACCTCGCCGAGCTGCTGCGGCTTGCCCGACACCTCAACTCCGTCAATTTGCCGGACGAGCCGGGCCACATCGCCCGGCTTTTGGAGACCTCCGAGAAGAGCTTCACAGGGCAAATCGAGAACCCGCGACGGCGCAAATTCGTCTTTCTGATTCACGATCGCGAGCTCGGTGAGGCCGTCGGCACCTCGATGATCATCGCGCAGCTGGGCCGACGCGACGCGCCGTACATCTACTTGGACGTGAGCACCGAGGAAAAGTACTCGAGCTCCACCGATCGCCACTTTCACCACACGGTGCTGCGCATCGGCTTCTCCTACGACGGCCCCACCGAGCTGGGCGGGTTGGTCGTGCACCCGGCGCACCGCCGCGCCGATCAGAAGCTCGGGCTGCTCATCTCTTACGTGCGCTTCTTGTTCATCGCCACGCACCGAGAGCTGTTCAAGAACGAGCTGCTCGCCGAGCTGATGCCGCCGCTCGAGCCCGACGGCACCAGTCATTTGTGGGAAGCCTTCGGCAGGCGCTTCACCGGCATGAGCTACGCCGAAGCCGACCTGCGCTCGAGCGAAGACAAGACCTTCATTCGCGATTTGTTTCCGCGCGGCGAGATTTACGCAAGCCTGCTCAGCCAAGATGCGCAAGACGTGATCGGCAAGGTTGGCGCACAAACCCGCGGCGTGGAGCGCATGCTGAGGCGCGTCGGCTTTCGCTACGCCGAGCGCATCGATCCGTTCGACGGTGGCCCGCATTTCGTGGCCCTCGCCGACGAGGTCTCGTTGATTGCGGCGACGCGGCTGGCCAGCTACGCCGGGCCGCTAGAGAGCGGCAGCGCCAGCGGGCCGCGGGCGCTCGTAGCGCGTGACCTGCCCGGAGCGCCTTTCTTCAAGGCGGTCGCGTGCAAGCTCGTAGAGCGCGAAAGCCAGCTGTGGCTGGGCAGCGCCGACGCCGAGGTGCTCGGCGCGGCGCCGGGTGAGACGGTCAGCGTCTTACCGCTACCGTGACCGCTCAGAGCGCACCGCCGACGCCGATCACGGCGCGGCCGGGCCCTACGATGAGCAGCGGTGACAACGAGCCCAAGCTCGAGCGCTCGGGCCGCTGATCCTCGTAAGCGAGCAAGGCGGCGTCGATCGCGATCGCGCCGCCGATGCCCGCCAAGAGTCCCACGCCCGCGCCATCGGCCTCGCACAAGAAACGATTGCAGCCGCTGGCGGCAGCCGCGCCGATGATAGCCCCCGCGATGGGCATGCCGAGCCGCAGGCCGAAGCTCGCGAAACCGCGACCGGTGTTTTTGTGCATGAAATGCACGACACCAGGGCCGAAGCCGTAGCCGAGTAACGAAGCCAGCAGCAATGTGCTCGTCAAATCGTTGCTCCTGCCACCACCGCTGTCGGCCCCCGCCCCCGCCAACAAGAGGCCGAAGCTCGCGCCGTCGATGGTCAGCGTTTGCCAGCCGTACCACTTGCGGTGTGGCCCCAGGTGCTCGCCCGCTTCTTCGTCATCCGACTCCTCGTCGTCGGGCTCGGCGGAGTTTTTTCGGAGCAGCTCCGCTCGGGCGGGCGCCGGGGCAGTGGCGGCGGGGGCTGGCGCCGCCGTGGCTGGCGCGGGTGCGGAAGCGGGCACGGCAGCGGGAGCAGCCGGCGCGACCGCCACCGGGGGCGCTATCGGCTCGGCCCGGGCCGGACCGGGCGCGACAGCGGGCGGTGCTGGGGCCGCTGCCGGCGCGACGGGTCCGAGCTCACTCGGCGGCGTCGCGGGCGCTTGAATCGGCAGCTGAGCCAGGGCGGGCGCCGAGAAGCCGGCCGCGGCGAGCGCGATGAGCGGCGCGAAGCGGAGAAGCCGTAGCGACAACCTCCCCATGACGCTGCCCGCGAGCCAGGAAGTCAAGTCTAGGCCGCGGGCGCGCCCGAATTCAGGGCAGATCCACCGACATGAGGCTGAGATCGGCGCCGATCAAGTTGAGTATAAGTTTCTTCGCGGTGCCGTCGCCCGAGACGAATAGCGCCTGGCTGCCGAGCGTGACCAGATCGTCGCCGCGCAGCAGGTGGTGCGTGGTCAATTGCTTGGGCATCACTTTGACGGCGCCGTCGGCGCCGAGCAGCAAACCTTGCGTGCCCGCGAACGTGGCCATGCGATCGCTCGTGCCCGTCCAGCGCTCCCAGAGCACGACGAATTGGTCGCCGCCGATGCCGGCCATGCGTGGCCTGTCCGCCTGTGCCGCCTCGGCGGCGTAGTCGGTGAGCCAGGTGAGCTTGTTGCTGGCGGCTTCGCCCGCGCTCATCACGTCTTGAGTGGTCGAGCCATCGACGAAGGTGTTTCCCTTCTCGTCCATCGTGGCGAAGCCCTTGTTCACGCGCAAGAACGCCAGGTCGCGCGTACCGTTCAAGAGGTCCGTCGTCTCCATGCCGCGCTCGGTCGTGAACGTGACCAAGTAGCCGAAATCACCGGCGGCGATCTGCGCGACACCGCCCAGACGTGTAAACGTATTGTTGTCACCCAAGTCTCCCTTGGGCTTGAACAGCTCGTAGGTCTTGGTGTTGGTCTTGTCGCCCTTGTCGTTGAAGCGGCCGAGCGCGATCGAGCGCGGATAGGCGTCGCCCAGGTGCACCTCCAAGAAGCCGCTGCCGTCGTAGAACAGCCGCTGATCGAAGGAGTGACTGACCCACATCGACGACACGAGCGTGGCCGCGCCCGTGGTTGCGTCCAGGTGCGTGGTCATCGCCTTTTGGTGGCGAGCCATGACCTTGGGGTCGTAGTCGACGTTGATGCCATGCAAGAACGCCAGCCGCCCGCCGTGGTACGCGAGGCGCGACGTGGCGGCGGTCATGGGGTTGATGACGGGCTCACTCTTCGGGTCCAGCTTGGCGCGCTCGTTGTCGACGTCGATCTCTAGGCTCTTGCAACCGTTGGCGTCGAACTTGACGATCTTGGTGATGCCAGGGCGATGCATGCCGGGGCCGGGGTTGTCCGGCGTGAGGTCTTCGTCTTCGTCGACGCCCGTGCCGACGAAGTAATTGCCCGCTTCGTCTTTGGCCAAGCCCATGATGTGCGCGAGCTGATCGATCTGATAGGCGCGCGTGATGGCGTAGCCGGCTGCGCCCTTCTCGACGCGCACCACGAATGCCTTCTTGGCGTTCTTGTTCGGATCGGCCTGGTTGCGGGCCGGATCCGCCGAATGGTCTTGCCAGAGGATGTCGAGATTCTCGCCGTCCGGCAGGGCGACGATTTCGGGCGTCTTGCCGTAGTTGGTCGCGAAGTTCCAGGGCGTGGTCTTGTCGCCATCCGAATCGAACGGCTTGCCCATCATGGCGATGCTGGTGGTGTCGAGCCGGGTGACTTTCAGCCCGTCGGCCGCGCCGCAGGCGGGGGCTCCGCCATTCGAGCTGCCAGCCGTACCACTGCCGCCGGTACCGCTGCCGGCCAGCGCCATGGCGCCAGCCACGTTACCGCTGGTGCCCGCCGACGCCGCCGAGCCGCCGACGCCCGTGGTGCCCGCGCTGGAGCCGTTCTGGCCCGTCCCTGCCCCTCCTCCAGGCGTGTCGGACTTATCGCCGCAGCCCGAAACCAGAAGCGTGAAGAGCGTTGCCGTGAGCCAGCTCGCGTGACGCATGAACTGTAGTGGCCAACTCGACGCCAGTCGGCTCAAACAAAGCCCAATAGTCCCGCCAACGTTGGACCACGCCCCGGGTCCGCAAACCCCGCGATGCCGGGGCTGCCCATTCTGACCGCAGCCCGGATGCGCTGGAAATCTCACAGGGAGATCAGGAGATCGGGAGGCTCGGGACGCCTCGAACAACAGAATTTCCCGAGCTCCCCATCCTCCCGATCCGCGTTTTCTCGCAGGTACTCGAAACGAGAGGCCAGCAAGGAAGCAACCCTGGTCCGCTGACGCGCCGACCGGAGACTCCGATTGAGCTTCGGTGTTTCAGGGAGTCGCGGACGGTGCTTCGGGCTGGGAGGCGCGCTGGTTGCGCCCCACGTCGTCGGTCTCGACCTTGCCGTCGCGCATGCGCACGACGCGCGGCATGCTCTCGGCGAAGGCGGAGTTGTGAGTCACGACCACGATGGTGGTGCCGTGTTGCTTGTTGATCTGAAAGAACAGATCGTGAATGGCGTCGCTGGTCGCGCTGTCCAGGTTGCCGGTCGGTTCGTCCGCCAACAAGAGCTTGGGATCGAGCGTGAGCGCGCGGGCGACCGCTACTCGTTGCTGCTCGCCGCCCGAGAGCTCACCCGGGCGGTGGCTCACGCGGTGCGACAGCCCGACCTCTTCGAGCAAGGCGCCGGCGCGCTTCTCCATCTCTTTGCGGCTGCGGCCCTGGATCAGCCCGGGCAGCATCACGTTCTCGAGCGCGTTGAACTCGGGCAGCAGGTGGTGAAATTGAAAGACGAAACCGATGCTCTTGTTGCGCACGGCCGCCAGGCGCGCGCTGCTCATGGTCGTGAGCTCTTCGCCGGCCAGGCGAATGCGACCCGCGGTGGGCAAATCCAGCGTGCCGATGCAGTGTAGGAGGGTGCTCTTGCCGGCGCCGCTGGCGCCGACGATGGCCAGAATTTGCCCGGCGTAGATGTTGAGATCGATGCCCTTGAGCACGTCGAGCCGGCGCCCCATGTGCAAAAAGCTCTTCTGCAGGTCTTCGACGATGACTAGCGCTTCTGACATGAGCGTTTCATTCGTAGCGGATGCCTTCGACCGGCCGCAACTGACTGGCGGCGATCGCGGGATAAACGGTGGCGAGCGTGGTGATGATGAGCGCCGACAAGGCGACCAGCGCGAAATCCGAGATGTCCGCCGAGATCGGTAAACGATCGACGTAGTACACGTCCGGATCGAGCCTCAACCCAAACCAGGTGAGGCCCTTGATCGCCGCAAAGCCGGTGGCCACGCCGAAGTACGTGCCGATCGCGCCGATCATGATGCCCTCGGTCATGAAGATCTTGAGGATGGCGTTGTCGCTCGCGCCGAGCGATTTCATGATCGCGATTTCTTTGCTCTTCTCGGTCACCATCAAGAGCAGCGTGCACAGGATGCAAAAGCTGGCGACCATGATGGCCAGCGACAAGATCACGAAGGTTGCGATCTTTTCCAGCTTGAGCGCGGAAAATAGATTCTTGTTCAGCTCTTTCCAGTCGCGCACGCGCACGTCGTCGCGGTCCAGCTTCTTTTCGATCAGCGGACGCACGGCGTCGACCTTCTCGGCGTCTTCCAGCTTGATCTCGAGCGCGGTGATGTTCTGCTTGAGATCGAGAAAGTCTTGGCCCTCGTCGAGCTTCACGTAGGCTTGGCTGGCGTCGTATTCGTACATGCCGCTGTAGAAGATGGCGGCGATGCGGAAGCGGCGGCTTTTGGGCATCAGGCCCATCGGACCGAGGTCGCCGATCGGCGAGACGAGCGTGATCTCGTCGCCCACGTACACATGCAGGCTCTTGGCCAGCTCGCGCCCGATGACGATGCCGGGAAACTCATCCACGTCGTTGACCGCGTCTTTCACGGCCGGATCGAGCTCGGAATCCAGCTTGCTGGTGTAGCTCTTGAGGTCCGGCCCCTTGAGGTAAACCTCGCCGCCGGGACCGATGCCGATCGGCTCGCTGGCGGGCAAATTGGCCAGGCGCTTGGTGTCCTCGAGGTACTTGAATTTGCCGACCTCGATGTTGGCGAGCAAATCGATGACGGTGCCGATCGTTTCGGTGTCGACGCCGCGCAGGAGCACGCCGGCGGTGTTCGAAGCGCTGGACGCCATCGACTCACCACCCGCGACGGGCGTGACGGCTTTGACGCCCGGAACGAGCCTGAGCTCGTCGGCTAGGTCGTGCCAGTTGGTGAAGCCGCCCACCTTCTTCGACTCGAGGCGAACGTGGGCGTTGTTGCCCAAGATCTTGCGCTTCAAGTCCGCGCCGAAGCCGCCCATCACGGCCACGACCACGCACAGCGCGAGCGCCGAAAGCGCCACGCCCACGATCGACAGCACCGAGATGACCGTCAAAAACCCGCTCTTGGTCGCGCGCACGTGGCGCGCGCTGACGAAGCCGATGAAGCCGCCGCGCTCGAGCGCGTCGAGCACGTAGGGCACCGCCAGCGCGGAGAGGCCGACCACCGTGCCCATGCCGCAGACCACCGTGCCCACCCGCACCAACTGGTGCCAGAGCACGAAAGCGGTGCCTTTTTGCTCCGGCAAGCGCAGCGTCCACAAGCCGAACGCCACCAAGCCGATGAAGAACACGCCCGTCGCGCCGCGCAGCAGCCAACGCCACAGCCGCGGCCCGAGCCGTCGCGAAAGCGTGCGTAGGCCGAGAAACAGGCCCACCGAGAGCACGACGACTCCCAGCCCGACGAGCGCGATACGGCCGGGGATGCCGAGCGTCATCCAGGCTTTGAGCAGCCAGGATTCGGCGACGGGGGCGCGCAGGGGACCGAGAGCCTCGAGGAGCATCATTCGGGCCGCGTGAGCGGGAAGGCGATCACGTCGCGGATCGAAGCCTGACCGGCGATGGCCATGACGAGGCGATCGACGCCCAGGCCGAACCCTGCTGCCGGTGGCATGCCGTGCTCCAGCGCCATCACGTAGTCTTGGTCGTAGTCCATGGTTTCTTCGGCGCCGCGCTCTTTGGCTTCGAGCTGGGCGCGGAAGCGCGCTGCCTGATCGTCCGGATCGTTGAGCTCGCTGAAGGCGTTGCACAGCTCGCGCCCGTGCACGAACAGCTCGAAGCGATCGACCAGCGTGGGGTCGCTGTCCTTCTTGCGGGCCAACGGCGAGACCTCGAACGGGTAGTCGACGATGAACACCGGCACGCTCTTTTGCCCGTCTTGGCTGCGGTAGTCGTCGATCAAGAAGGGCTCGGCCAGGTATTCGTACGCGACGAACAGGCGCTCACCGTCCAAGGCGCAGTGGCTCAGGGCGCGGCGCAGGTTGCCCCAATCGATCTTGGCGGCGCGCTCACTCTTTTGCTTGTAGCCCTCGACGGTCGCGTCGAGCTCGCTCGGCAGCTTCTTGCCGTCCGGGCCGAGCTTGAAGGCCAACGCCGCGAGCTCTGCGGCGATGGAGGTCGGCAGGTGGGCGCGCTCCAGCGCTTGCTCCACCGCGCGCTTCATCGGTACGCGAGCGAACGGCTCGTCGAGCGTGAACGGTCGCTCGGCGCGCACCTGCTCGGCGGCTTCGCCCAAGCCGAGCTCCCTGAGGCGCGACAGCACGAAGCCGTCGACGTGGCGGAACAGCTCTTCGGCCATGCCCATCAACGTTTCGTACGTGGCGTAAGCCATGTAGAACTCGAGCATCGTGAACTCGGGGTTGTGCCGGGTGCTGATGCCTTCGTTGCGGTAGCAGCGACCGATTTCGTACACGCGCTCGAAGCCGCCCACCAGCAGGCGCTTCAAGTACAGCTCGGGCGCGATGCGCAGAAACAAGCCCAGATCGAGCGCGTTGTGGTGCGTCTTGAAAGGCCGGGCCGTGGCGCCGCCGACCAGCGTGTGGAGCGTCGGCGTCTCGACCTCGAGAAAGTCACGTCGATCGAGGAAGTCGCGCAAACCCTGCACGACCAGCGAGCGCGAGCGCAGGGCGACGGCGACCTCTGGGTTGCTGACCAAGTCGACGTAGCGGCGGCGGTAGCGCAGATCGGTGTCGGTGAGGCCGTGCCACTTGTCCGGCAAGGGGCGCAGCGCCTTGGTGACCAGGCGAATCGACGACAGCTCGATGCTCAGCTCGCCCGTCTTGGTAACCATCGCACGGCCGCGCGCCTCGACGTGATCGGCGATGTCGATGGTTTCGAGCGCAGCGAAACCGCTGCCCAAGATGTCTTGCTTGGCGAACAGCTGCAGCTCTCCGGAGCCGTCACGCAGGCGGATGAAGCTGGCCTTGCCGAAGCCGCGCCGCAGCACGATGCGCCCGAACACCAAGAACGACTCCTGCTGGCCCAGCTCTTCGACCTTGGCGGTGTCGTAGCGCAGCTCTTTGGCGTCGATCAGCGCGGGGGCGAACTTTTGGCGCAGCTCGCGGATGGTGCTGCGCTTCTCGAGCTTCACGTCGTTGGCGAAAGGGTTCTGACCCTGCTCGCGCAGCCGAGCAGCCTTCTCGCGCCGCTGCTGGATGAGCGCCTCTTCTGAGCTTTCCGCGGACATTCCGCCCGGCGTTTACCGCGAGAGACGACCCCCGTCTAGCTGATGGCCCTTAAGCGGCTCGAAGCGTGGTTCCGAGCGAGATTTCACAGGGAGATCGGGTGATCGAGAGTCGTGCGAGTTTTGGTTGTTCGAGCCGACCGGCGACGAACGAAGACTGCGTAGACGCCGTGCGCCGCATCAGTCACGAACCCCCAAAATTCTCGCTCGCAGAGCTCCCGATCTCCCGATCTCCCTGTGAAAATCTGGGAACCGCTGGGCGACTTAGGAGGCCGTTGGCGGGGCGTTTGCGATCTGTTTGTCGGCGTTCTTGAGGAGGAAGGCTTCGATGAAGGGATCCAGGTCGCCGTCCAGCACGTCTTGCACTTGCGCGGTTTCGTGCTCGGTACGCAGGTCTTTCACGAGCTGATAGGGCTGCAGGACGTAGCTGCGGATTTGGGAGCCGAAGGCGATTTGGCCCTTGCCGGCTTCGTACGAGGCTTGCGCTTGCTCTCGCTTCTGTTGCTCGAGCTCGTACAGCTTGGCTTTGAGCATCTTCATGGCCATGGCGCGGTTTTGGTGCTGGCTGCGCTCGGCACGGCACACGATGTTGAGCCCACTCGGGAAGTGCTTGAGGCGCACGGCCGTCTCCACCTTGTTCACGTTCTGGCCGCCCTTACCGCCGGCGCGCATCGTGGTGATTTCGATGTCTTTGTCTTCGACCACGATGTCGATTTCGTCTTCGATGTCGGGCGTGACCTCGATCGCTGCGAAGCTGGTTTGGCGGCGGGCGTTGGCGTCGAACGGGCTGATGCGCACCAGGCGGTGCACGCCGACTTCTGCCCGCAGGTAACCGTAGGCGTTGGGGCCCGCGACCGTGAACGAAGCGCCCGTGATGCCCGCTTCTTCTGCCGGCTCGTAGTCGATGACCTCGGTCTTGAAGCCCTTACGCTCGCACCAGCGCAGGTACATGCGCAGCAGCATGTCGGCCCAATCTTTGGCCTCGACGCCGCCGGCGCCGGGGCTCACGCTCACGATGGCGTTGGCGTGATCCACCGGGCCGCTGAGCATGCGCTTGAGCTCCGCTGCGCGCACCTTGGCGTCGATCGGCTTGAGGCTGGCTTCGACCTCGTCGATCAGCTTTTCGTCGTTTTCCGTAGCGGCCAGCTCGAGCAACTCGCCCGCGTCGGTCAGCTCTTTGACGAGCGACTGCGCTTGCTCGAGCTTTTCGGCGGCGGCGGCGCGCTTGCGCATCAGCGCCTGCGCCTTTTCTTGGTTGTTCCAGAAAGTGGGATCGCTCGAGAGCTGATCCAGCTCGTCTATCTCGCGCTTGAGCTGAGGGACGTCAAAGAGACCCCCTTAGCGCGTCAACGCGCCTTTGAAGGCCTGCGAGGAGATTGCGAGCATCAGCGAGCATGACGGGGCACTACTTACTCCGAGTCATCGAACGTCGCCACAGGGTTTGTGGCCGCGGGCTCTGACGGCGGCTGAACGGGCTCCGGGGGCTGACACTCGCCCAAGATCGCCTCTGGAAAGCCCCAAACCGCGCGCCCCAGGCCGGGCGCCTGCCCTGCGAACCAGCCCGCGGTGAGGCTATCGAGCAGCTCGAACAGCTCGAGCAGCTTGAGGACGTGGCCAATGCGCCCCGGATCGTTGGGGTCCAGCGAGCACGCCAGCTGCCGGGCGCGCAGCAGCTCGAGCAAGGATTGCGCGACGTGCGCTTCGAGCTTGAGCCGCTCTTCGGCCGCGCGCTGCCGCAGGCGCTCGACGGCCAGCTCCTCGTGCGCGAACACGAGCCGATCCAAGCGAAACACCGCGCCCGCTTCCAAGATGAGTCCGGCGCCGTCGGCCTGGGTGACACGATAGGGATCGTCCGTCGTCGGTACCCAGCGCAGCGCCTGGTCGGTGTTGCGCACGATGCGTAGCCGAAGCTCGGGCAAGAGCGCAGACGCCTTGGCGCGCGACGACAGCGAATCGAGCCGCCCGCGATCCGCGCCGGCACCGGCCGCCGCTAGCGCGGCCGCGATGGCACGACGCGTGAAGTCGCTGAACGCTACGAGCTCTTTGAAGCCGAGCGACGGCGCGAGCGGCTCAGATGCGGTGGCGTTCGGCGCCGTGCTCGGCGGTGACGCGGCGGCGCCCTGGGGGGCGATGCTCGGCGGTGCAGCCGGCACGCTCGCGGTGACCGCGCGCGGCGCCGCGAGCCTATCGAAAGGCACCGTGAGCATGAGCCACGCCGACTGCTCCGCGCGCATGCTGGCCTTCATGCTGCGCGCGTGCAGCCCCAGCTCGAAATGCGAGGCAGGCACCTCGCTCGGTAGCGTGGGCGCGCTTTGCCCCTGAGCGCTCACGACCACCAGATAGCCGGCAAACGCCTGTCCCAGCCCGATCCATCGCCCTCGCTGCATGGCCGCTCATCGGTCGCGCGTTGGACCAGTTTCGTGCTTTGAGTCGCGAGGGCGCTCTCGCGAGCAATCAGAACGACGCACCTGGCGGCCTGGCGGCCACGGCTGGCGCAGTGGCGGCCGGTGGCATTACAAGCCGGCCGCAACTCGCGCGGCCGCTTCGAGCTCGGAGTCCGCGGACATGCCGGGCGGCTCGAAGGTCGCGGCTTCGTCGTTGATGACGCGTGCCACGACGAGCGGAGCGAAGCTTCCGTCCGTCACCTCGCCCACGGCCGCGCGCACCTCGGTGCCGGGCGTGAAGCGCGACAGCCAGACGCCGCCGACCGCGAGGGTGAGCGGGAAGTCTTGCTCGTCTACCAGCGGGCCCTCGGGCGTCGGGCTCACCGCGACGCTGCGCAGACGCAAGCCGCTGGAGACCGACGGCAGACGCCAGTACACGAACGCGCGATCCCCCACTTGGAGCACGAGCAGCGCACGCGCAGGGGCGACGGCCGCCGGCGGAGCCTCTGCCTGGGACGCTGCCTGGGCGACCGGCGCTGGCTCGACCGCTGGGGGCGGCGCAGGTTCAACCACGGGCGCAGGCGGAGCTGACGGCTCCGTCGCGACGGCGACCGGCGGCGCGGCGACCGGCGGCGGCACGGCGACCGGCGGCGGCACGGCGGCGACCGGCGGCGCGGCGACCGGCGGCGGTGTTTCGGCAACCATCGGCGGCTGCGGAGTGACGATAGTCTCCGCTTTCGTCTCCACCACCTTGCGACGGCGACCGGGCCCCAAATCGCGATCTTGAGCGATGCGATCGCGGAGCGTGCGCGCCGTGGCATGCTCGGGCTCACGCTCGATCACTTCGTCGAGCATGCGCAGCGCTTGCTCGTAGTGCCCTTGGGTCGCGTAAATTTCGGCGAGCGTCACCGTCGCCACCGGTGGCGGCCCTTGGAACTCGTGCGCGCCCGGCCCCTCGCCACGGATCGCGGCCGCCGCGTCGGGCAAATTGAGACCCGACTCGACCACGCTGGCGAGTAGATCACGCGCCACGCCCAACCAGCCGCGCGAGCGCCGTTGACGCTCCAGATCAGGCTCGCTCAGCCGCACGATCTCGTCGCGTAGCTCGACCCGGGTCATCTGCTCCGGACGCTCCACACCGCGCGCTCGAGCGCGCAGGATCAAGTCCTCACGCGACAGGGTATCGAGCTCGGCAGGGTCGAAGTCCATGGGCCGCGCGATTAGTACCATGCCCCAAGCGCTCTGGGATCGGGCTTGCGCGCAGCCGTGAGCGCGCGGGCTGCCTCGGCATCGCGCGCAATCTGAGCCACGAGCTCGTCGATTCCGGCGAACTTTCGCTCTTCGCGCAGGCGCGCGCACAAATGCACGCGCAGGCGCTTGCCGTAGAGGTCAGCCGAAAAATCGAACAGGTGCACCTCGAAGCTCGGCCCGGCGCCCAGCGTGGGCCGAACACCGAAATTGGCGACGCCGGTGCCGAGCGCCACGTGCTTTCCGTCGCGTTGCTCGTCGACCACCACGGCGTACACGCCATGCGGCGGCAAGGCTTCGCTCAAGCCGTCCAGGTTGGCGGTGGGGATGCCGATGCTGCGGCCACGCCCCTGCCCGGTCACGACCACGCCCGATAGCGCATGGGGTCGCCCGAGCAGCGCTTCTACCTCGCCGAGCTCGCCCTGCTCGAGCGCAGCGCGCACACGCGTGCTCGAGAAGGGCCCGCGCGCGTCGGATTCGAGCGACGCGGCGCGCGCGCGGAAACCCAGCTCGCTGCCGAGCTGCGCAAGGCCTGCAAAGTCTCCGGCGCGCGCGCGGCCGAAGCGAAAGTTCTCGCCCACCAGCACGAGCTTGGCGTTCAACGCTTCTGCCAACAACCTGCGCGCGAACTCGGCCGGCTCGGTTCGTGCCAGCTCGAGCGTGAACGGCTCTACGACGACGCGCAGCTCGGGGCTCATGCGCTCGAGCAACTCCAGCTTGCGCTCGAGCGGCGTGAGCGGAGGTCGCGTGCCGCGACCCAGCACCACGGCCGGATGCGGATCGAAGGTCAGCACCAGCGGCACCAGGGATTCGTTGCGCGCCAGCTCCAGCGCCTGAGAGATGACGGCCTGGTGCCCGCGATGGACACCGTCGAAATTGCCGATGGCCACGAGCGAGGCGCTACGAGGGCTCAGCCTGGCCGAGCCGAAAACACGCTGAGAGCACACGCCGCCGCTTTACTACGGCGCGACGCGACGTTCCAATCCTGCCGTGATAGAAGCGTCCGGTGACGCCGGATCAAGCGCTGGCCGAAGCCACCCAAGCCCTGTTGCGGCCGGTGTATTTCGTGGCCGGCGAAGAAGCGCTGCTCGCGAGTCAGGTGGTGGCGGCGCTCAAAGCCGCCGCCATGAAGGGCGGCGTGCCAGGCCTGAACGAGGATCAGTACCAGGCAGGCGAAGCCGACATCGACAAAGTGCTGGCCGCAGCCCGCACGCTGCCGATGATGGCCAAGCGCCGCTACGTGCTGGTACGCGGCCTCGAGCGCTGGGAAAAGACCAAGGGCGACAAGCCCACCGACAGAGATCCGCTGGAGAAGCTGGTCGACTACGCCAAGGCCCCGTCCCCGAGCACCGTGCTGGTGTTGCTCGGCGCTGGCGTCGACAAGCGCCGCAAGCTTTACACGCAAGCCAAAGCCGACGGCTACCTCGTGGTGTGCGAGCCGCTGGCGCGCCATGAGTTGCCGCGCTGGATAGAGCGACGAGTCGCCGAGCGCGGCTGTAAGATCTCCCAAAACGTCGCCGACCTGCTCGCCGAGCTCACGGGGCCGGAGCTTTCGCCGGTGGCCGACGCGGTCGAGCGGCTCTGCCTCTATGTCGGTGATGGCAACGAGATCGTCGAAGATAGCGTGGCGACGTGCATCGTGCGCTTGCGCACTGCGAGCGTTTGGGAGCTGGTGGGCGCAGTCGGGCGGCGTGACGCCGGTGCCGCCCTCGCCGCCTTGGCAGACGTGTACGACCCACAAGATCGCGGTCTGCGCCTGCTGGGTGTGCTGGCCTGGTCGACGCGACAGCTGCTGCGCTTCGACTCGGCGCTCCGCGGTGGCGCCTCGCCGGATCAGGCCGCGATCGCCGCGGGTGCCCCGCCGTTCAAGTCACGCGAGCTCAACCAACAGCTCAAAGCGCTGCCGCGCGCCGATCTCGAGCGCTGGCCAGAGCTGCTCGCGCGGCTCGACCTCGAGCTGAAGGGTGGGACGCGCCGGCCCCCGCAGGCGGTGCTGGAGTCCGCCATTTTGAAGCTGTGTCGAACTTCGGCCCCGACCAAAGCGCCCCGAGCTTGACCGCCGGGGAACCTCGCACCATGTTCGAACTCAGTTCCCGCGATGTCTAGGCTCGCTTCCCAAGCGGGTGACCCCCGGCTCCAGCACCAGGCCCGGGCCCCCATCCCCACCCGATACGGCACTTTCGACCTGCACGTATTCAATTGGGACGATCCGGACGCGCATCCGGCGCTCAGCCGCGAGCATTGTGCGCTGGTCATGGGCGACGTGCGCGGGCAGCTCGGTATCCCGGTGCGCATCCATTCGGAGTGCCTCACCAGCGAGGTATTCGGCTCGCTCAAGTGCGACTGCCGTGAGCAGCTCGAGCGAGCCCAGGCGGAGATCGCGCGGCGAGGCGTGGGCGTTCTCCTTTACCTGCGCCAAGAGGGCCGCGGCATCGGCCTCGCCAACAAGGTGCGCGCTTACGCTCTGCAAGCCAAAGGCGCCGACACGGTCGAGGCGAACGAGCTGTTGCACCTCCCGGTGGACGCGCGTTCGTACGACGTGGCTGCCGCCATGCTGCGCAATCTCGGCGTGGAATCGGTGGAGCTGCTGACGAACAACCCGCTCAAGCTCGACGCGCTACGCGACTTGGGCGTGCTGGTCGAACGGCGGGTCCCCGTGCTCGTACCGGCCAACCCCTTCTCGGCCTCCTACCTGGAAGTGAAGCGCCGTCGCATGCAGCACGACCTGCCCAGCAGCCCGACCGCTGCCGGCCCCGTGGTCCGCGCTGCGTCGAACGAAGGCTGAAGCCGGGTTCGGGCCGGGCGAAAGCCTCCCCATATTTGACCCGGCGGCCCAAGCTCCGTTAAGCCTCGGGGACATGCGCTCGCTGGTGTTGCGCTACCCGCTCGTGCTGAGCCTGGTGCTGAGCCCCGCATTGGCTCGTGCGCAGCCCAAACCCGGCAGCCTTCCGGCAGCTCCGGCAGCCAAACCTTCACCCGCAGCGGCCCCCAGGCCCGCCGCCAAGCCGGCGCCCAAAGACAAGGCTGACAAAGCGGCCGGCGACGCGAAGGCGGCCCCCGGCAAGGCGGCCGGCGACGCGAAGGCAGGCCCGGACAAGGCAACGCCCAAGCCGGCCGCAAAGCCACTTACGGAAGCGTCCGCCAAACCGGCCGCCGACGTGGCGCGCGGCGCCGGCAGCCGCAGCGTGGTGGCTCCCGCTGCCGAGCCCGAAGCGGCAGCGGCCGAAAGGCCCAGCACCGCGACCGTGACGAGCCAGCACGCCAAAGGTCGTCCGCCCGCCAAACCTGCGGCCACGCTGCCAGCGGGTGCCGTGCGCCCCATGCCCGACGAGAGCGCGCGCCAGCACATCACCGGTGGCGCGCCGAGCAGCGACGAGCTCAAGCGCGGCAACGGCGATCCAGAGCTACGCAGCCTGCGCGAGGCCGAGCGCGTGCTGTTTCCGAAGCCGCTCGAAGGCGTCGAGCTGGGGTTCGACTTTGCGCCGCCGACCAGCACCGCACCGGAGCTGGACGCAACCGGCCTGCCCACGGGCGTGACGAGCGGCAGCGACGCCGCCAGCGCCAGCGCCAGCGAAGCGAGCTGGCTTCGCTCGCTGGGCCAGCCCGATTTGCCGATGCGCTACGACGAGCGCGTCGTGCGCTACCTGCGCTTTTATCGCGATACGCCCGGCGGTCGCGCCATCGCGCGCACTTGGGCGAAGAAGGCGGGCCGCTACGCACCAGCCATCCGCGCCGAGCTGAGCCGCGCCGGCTTGCCCAGCGACCTGGTGTGGCTCAGCTTGATCGAGAGCGGACACAACCCGACCATCGCGTCGCCGGCGGGCGCCGCCGGGCTCTGGCAGTTCATGCCCGACGCGGCGCGCAGCTACGGCCTCACGGTGGATCGCTGGGTGGACGAGCGGCTCGATCCGGAGCGTTCCACCCAGGCGGCGGTGCGTTACCTGAGCGATCTGTACCGGCGCTTCGGCAGCTGGGATCTGTCGATGGCCGCTTACAACATGGGCTACGGCGGTCTCTCGCGCTCGGTGCGCAAGTACAACACCAACAGCTTCTGGGAGCTCTCGCGCTACGAAGCCGGCATTCCGTGGGAGACCACGCTGTACGTGCCCAAGATTTTGGCGACAGCGGTGCTGATGAACAATCGCCGCGCTTTCGGGCTCGACGGCATCGCCGAAGATCCGCCCGAGCGCTTCGACGTGGTGACGGTCGGGCCTTCGATCCCGCTGTCCGAGGTCGCGCGCGCCGTGGGCGCGACGCCCGAAGCGCTTGAGGCCCTGAACCCGCAGTATTTGGCGGGCCGCACCCCGCCTTCAGCGCCCGGCGCGCCCCGCGGCTCGTACAAGGTTCGCGTCCCCGAAGGCGGCGCTGCCAAGTGGACGCCGACGCGCGTGGCCACCGACGACGGGCTCGAGCCGTACGTGGTGAAGGTGGGCGAAACCGTCGAGCGCATCGCGCGTGCGCACGGCACCAGCGAGCGTGAGCTGCGCGAGAAGAACCGCGTGGCCGCGGACGAAGTGCTGGCGCCCGGCACGGTGCTGCTCGTACCGCGCGCTACGAAGGTCGACGAGCCCGATCCGACGACGGCCGCTGAAATAGTGGTCGTGCCGGCGCGCTCGTTCGAATACGCCGAGCGCAAGCGCGTCTTTTATCGCGTCGTGTCCGGCGATACCGCGAGCGGCGTCGCCACGGCCTTTCACGTGACGCCCGAAGAGCTCGCGGACTGGAACGCGCTCGACGCGCGGGCGCGCCTGGAGCCAGGCATGAGCCTGCAAGTCTTCGTCACCAAGGACGCCGACTTGTCGAAGGTACTGCACGTGCCCGAAGCGCACGCCAAGATCCTGATCGCGGGTACGCCCGAGTTCGCCGAGTACTTCGAGAGCCAGAACGGCCGAAAGCGCCTGGTGATCGCCGCGCGCGAGGGCGACACGCTGGCCAGCATCGGTAAGCGCTACGGTATGACCGTGGGGCAGATGGAGCGCGTCAACCGGCGTGGCCGCAGCGACGACCTATCCGCCGGTGAGCGCATCGTCGTCTACACCGATCGCGAGCGTGTCGCGCCGGGCGACACGCTGATGTGACCGCAACGCGAACGGCAATCAGAGCAGGCTGGGCGTGTAGCGCATGCTGCCGCGCGCGCTCTGACCGGGCGAAAGCACGATCGTGCCGTTGCCCGCCACCCCACGCGCTTCGAGGTTGAAAGCGTCGTTCACGTTCGACACCGTTTCGAGGCAGAAGAAGTCTTGGCCCTTGGGGACATAGACGATCATCACGCCGAAGATCGGATCCGCGTCGATGCGGAGCGCAGCGCCTTTTTCCGGCCATTCCAGCCGCGCGCTGCCGCCGAATTGACCGAAGCAGCCGTCCATCTCCGCGAGGGGCGAGAGCTCTTGCGGGGTGCTGAAGTTCCAGGCGGCCGGAACCGGCTCACTCCACTCGGGCAGCAGGTACTGGCTGCCGACCCAGCGCACGGGCGCCTGAGCTTGCAGCCGCACCCGCTCGGTGCGGTCGTAGTAAGGGTGCATGCCGAAGCCACAGGGCATGGGGGTGTCGGAGTCGTTGCGGATCTCGAGCTCTACCGAGAGGGCGTCGGGGGAGAGGTCGAAGCGCTGCAACGCCGTGTAAGCCCAGGGCCAATCTGCCCCGGGGTAGCGGCACTCCAGCTCGGCCGAGGTGGCGCTGCTGCTCACCAGCCGCGAGGGACGCTGCCACACGTGCCCGTGAATGGGGTGATCCGGCGGGGTATTGCGCACCAGCTCGACGCTGCGCCCTTGAAAGGTGAATTTGCCGTCCTTCACGCGGTTGGAGAACGGAAAGAGCGGGAAGCTCGCCAGCTCTCGTCCGTCTTTCTCGGACAAACCCCGGGGGGTGGCGTGGCGCATCAGCTCGATGCGGCGCCCGCCCTGCTGCCACGAAAAGGCGGCCACGCAGCCACCCACGCTGGGCCACAGCTCGAGCGAAAGCGGCCCGGCTTGCAAGATCACGGCGTCTGCGGGGCGGATTGGACTTTGCTGGCTCACGGCGGCGACGACTGGCATCTACCTTGCGTTGATGTCCGACCGCACGGAGTTTTTTCTCCAAGCGGCGAAAAGGCCGTGCGAAAAGGAGGCCATGGCAAAGAAGCCCGGGCTTTCCGCGATCGTTTTGGCAGCTGGCAAAGGCACTCGCATGAAGAGCCAGTTGCCCAAGGTGCTGCACCCGCTGTGCGGACGGCCCCTCGTCGAATACCCGGTCACGGCCGCGTTCGAGGCGGGCGCCGAGCAGGTGGTGGTGGTGACGAGCGGGCAACCGGAAATCACTCAGGCGCTTGAGGCGCGCTACGGCAAGGACCGCATCGCGGTGGTGGTGCAAGATCCGCCGCGCGGCACCGGCGACGCGGTGCGCGTGGGTTTGAGCGCCGTGCAGCACGAGCGCACCCTGATTCTCTACGGCGACACGCCGCTCTTGCGCGCCCAAGACTTGACCGGCCTGATCGCCGCGCTCGACGTGCCCGGGCAAGAGCTGTCGATCCTGACGGCGCTGCTCGACAATCCGTTCGGCTACGGCCGCGTGCTGCGCGATGCGGCTGGCGCCGTGACCGAGGTGTGCGAGCAAAAGGATTTGCGAAGCGATGCCGAGCGCGCCGTGCGCGAAGTGAACGCCGGCATGTACGCGGCGGTCACGGAAAAGCTGCGCGGCGCCGTCGCCCAGCTCAAGCCCAACAACGCCCAGGGTGAATACTACCTGACCGACGTGGTGGCCGCGCTGGCCCAGACTTCGCGCGTGGCCGCAGTGCAGGGCGAAGCCGAGGCCCTGCTCGGCGTGAACGACCGCGCAGATCTGGCCCGCGCCGAAGATCTCTTGTACGCGCGTCACCGCGAGCAGCACCGCAAGGCGGGCGTCACCGTACACGGCGACGCCCGCATCGATAGCGGCGTCGAGATCGCGGCAGACGCAGAAATCGGCGCCGGCGTGTGCTTGCGCGGCAAGACGCGCATCGGCACCGGCACGCTCGTGGACGTGGGCTCGGTGCTGGTCGACGCCGTGGTCGGCGAGCGGGCGGCCATCAAGCCCTATTGCGTGATCAGCGAAAGCCAGGTGGGCGACGGCGCCCAGCTCGGCCCCTTTGCGCACGTGCGGCCGGAGAGCGTGATCGAAGCCGACGCGCACATCGGCAATTTCGTAGAGACGAAGAAGACGCGGGTGCGGCGCGGCGCCAAGGCCAACCACCTCGCCTACCTGGGCGACGCGGACGTGGGCGAGCGCGCCAACATCGGCGCCGGCACCATCGTCTGCAACTACGACGGCTTCGTGAAACGCCAGACCGTCATCGGCGAGGGCGCGTTCATCGGCAGCGACTCACAGCTGATCGCTCCGGTGCGCATCGGCAAAAATGCCTACGTCGGAACTGGCAGCACCATCAACCAAGACGTCCCCGAAGACGCCCTGGCCATCGGCCGCGCACGCCAGGTAAACAAGCCGGAATACGCGAAGCTCTTGCGCGAGAAGCTGGCGGCCGCCAAAAAGAGCCGTTAGCGTTGGCGAAGCGCTAGCTCTTGGGCAAGCGCTTCGCCAGGGCGATCCACGTGCCGACGCCGACGAACAGCGCGGCGCCGATGACGCCGAGGGCCCAACCAGGGCGCGCCAGGCCTTCTCCATGGCGCTTGGCGACGACCTCGAACAGCTGCACGAAGAGCGCGCCGATGCCGGCGGTCGCCGCGCTATAAAGCACCGTGCGGCGCAGCCGCTGCTGAGCCTCGATCGCGCGCGGCGTGCTGGGCCACACTTCGCGCATCAAGTGGCGTACCCACAAGAACGCGGGGGTGCCGAGCGCACAGGCCGCGCCGATCAGACTGATCACCGCTTCGGATTGGGTGAGATCCGCGCCACCGCGGATGAGCCGGATGGCGCTCGCGACCGTGACCAGCGTACCGGCCAGCAGCCACAAGCCGCCGAGCCCGGTGAAGAACACGAGGCCGGGGCGCGCGAGCTTCACGGCGCGCGTTTGCTCTTCCATGCTTGCGCTTTGCACGGTGGCGGCGGACTGCCGCAGCATCGTCTTGGCCGTCGCGGCGGCGGAGCGATCGACCACCGTCGTCGCACCCGAAGGAATGTCCACCGTCGCCGACACATCGTCGAACGGAGCGAGCGCGGCCTCGAGCTCGGCCATCGTTTGAAAGCGCTCGTTCGGATTTTTGGCCATCGCCTTTTGGATGACCAGCTCGAGCGAGAGTGGCACGGCCGGGTTCAGCTCACTCGGGCGCGGCGGCTCTTGCGTGAGCACGGCCGTGAGCGTCGCCATCGGATCGAGACCTTCGAACGGCTTACGACCGGTGAGCGAGCGGAACAGAATCGCGCCCACCGCGTAAATATCGGCGCGCGCGTCCACTTTGTCGCCGCGCGCTTGCTCGGGCGCCATGTAGTCTGGCGTGCCCATCACGGTGCCGGTCTTGGTCAGGCCGTCTTTGTTGTCGCCGACCTTGGAGATGCCGAAGTCGAGCACTTTGACGTGCGTGCCGTCTCCCGAGAGAAAGACGTTCTCCGGCTTCACGTCGCGGTGCACGATGCCGGCCGCGTGTGCGGCGCCGAGGGCCGCACACACCTGCCGCACCACGTGTGCAGCGGCGCCGGGCGCCATCTTGCCGACGCGGTCGAGGTGATTGCCCATCTCCTCGCCCGTGAGCAGCTCTGCCACGATGTACGGGCGACCATCGGGCGTGGAGCTGACGTCGAACACATCGACGATGTGCGGATGCGAAAGCACGCTGGAGGCCTCCGCCTCGCGCTGAAAGCGCGTGACGACCTCGGGCTGCCGCGCCATCTCGGGGTGCAGCATTTTCACCGCGAACTTCTTCGTCGGCAGCCGCTGGTGGCGCGCTTCGTACACACGCCCCATGCCGCCCTCGCCCACCATACGAATGACCTCGTACGAGTTGCCCAGCACGGCGCCGATCATCGGATCTTCGTCGTCGGGCGCGTCCTCGAGCGGGGTGGCGTCGTGGGGACAAACCTTGAAGGCGGCGGGAAAGCGCCGGTCGCACGTCGGACAGCGCCGCGAATTGGGCATGCCTTCGGACATCACGTCCGAGAAGCTCGCCTGTGAGCCGCGAGCCGGTGCAATCAGCGGAGCGCTACCTTGCGGTGCGCGAGGACCAACCATGGGGCCCACCAGGGTAGCGCAAGTTTGCCCGGCGCAAACAGGCACAGAAGGTAGGTTTAGGACTTACTTCCGAAGCCCTCTTGCAGCGCCGGAAGCCAGCCTGGCGCTCCCTACTTACGCACCACCAAAAACACGGTGCCGCCGCGGCGCTGCACCAGCAAAAGCACGTCGCCAGAAGCCTTGCTGTACAGGTCCTTGAACTTCGCGAGCGACTCGATGGGCACGCGATTCAGCTCGAGCAAGACGTCGCCAGGCCGCAGGCCCGCTTTGGCCGCTCCGCTGCGGGGCTCCAAGTCGGTGATCACCACGCCGTGTTGAACGTCAGGCCCCAGGCCCAGCGTTCGGCGATGCTCGGGCGTCAGCTCCTCGAGCGAGACGCCGTCGAGCGCGCCTCCGCTGGTGGCTTTGGGGCTACCGCCCGAGCCGCCCAGCTGAGCTTCTCCGGCTTCGTCCGGCACCTCGCCCAGCTCGACGTTGAAGGCGATCGGCTTCCCGTCGCGCATCACCTCTAGCGCCACCTTTTTCTTGGCGCCGCTCGACGCGATCAGGTTGCGAAACTGGCCGGTGGAAGTGACTGCGCGGCCGTCCACCTTCGTCACCACGTCTCCGCGCGAGAGGCCCGCCTTGCTGCCCGGTCCGCCGCCGCGCACCTCGGTGAGCAGCACGCCATTCGGGCTAGGCAGCTTGAGCGCAACAGCCAGGTCGCGATCCACGTCTTGAATACCGACACCCAAGAAGCCGCGAGAAACCTTGCCGTTTTGCTTCAAGGTTTCCATGATCGGCTGCGCCATGCTGCTCGGGATCGCCAGGCCGATGCCCTGGTAGCCGCCGGTACGAGACAAGATGGCCGTGTTGATGCCGACCAGCTTGCCCTCCGTGTTGATGAGCGCGCCGCCGGAGTTGCCCGGGTTGATGGCGGCGTCCGTCTGGATGAAATCTTCGTAGGCGGTGATGCCCAGATCGGCACGGCCCTTGGCGGAGACGATGCCCATCGTCACCGTTTCGCCCACGCCGAGCGGGTTGCCGATCGCGAGCACGACGTCTCCCAGGCGTAGCTTCGAGGAATCGCCGAATTCGGCCGCAATCAGGCCCGTGGGCGAGCCTTTGACCTTGATCACCGCCAGGTCGCTCTTGGGGTCCGTGCCGACCACGGTCGCGTCGTACTCGCGCTTGTCGGCCAGCGTTACCTTGATTTCCTTGGCCTCGGCGACGACGTGGTTGTTGGTCAAGATGTAACCGTCCGTCGAGACGATCACGCCCGAACCGATGCCTTGCGCTTGCCGCTCGCTCGGCCCGCCGAAGAACGGGAACATGCCCATTTGCTGGCGTTGCACTACCGTGGTCGACACCGTCACCACCGATGGCAGCACGCGCTCGGCGACGTCCGCGATCGAAACCGAACCGCCTACTTGCGTCAGCGCCGGATGCGCCATCACCGTCACATCCGAGGAATGTCCCGGCTCCGGCTTCACCTCGCTCTTGGAGAGCGCCGTCCCGCGAGCGCAGCCGCTCGCCGCGAAAGCCAGAGCCAAAACAGAAACGAACCCGTAGCTCAGTTTCAACATCTTCAGGATTCCTCGCGACTCTGATGCCGACAACCGAGTAAGGCTCCCCTTCATTCCCGGCAAGACCCCGGCTCCGACAAGCCTGGCTCGCAGGCCGACGCCTCCCCTCGTCCGTGGGGGCTGCCACCCCGCAGCCCCCTTCGCACAGTCTCCGTCTCGTCCCCAGGCCATGCTGGTCGGCCAGCGCTCTGACCGAGGAACGCTACGGAGGCTGTGCAAGGTGGGCTGCGCCTCAAGGATTCCACACATTTCGACGCAGTGGCCCAGAAGCAGAGCTCGCAGTGTCCGAGCGATCTCCGAGCCGCTTCGCAGTCGCAATCCCATTGCGGCGTGTCCCCGGTTCCATCGCCAAGAAGTTCTTCCGAACGTAAGAACTTGGGTGAACGCGCGATGCGCTTCGGGACCCCAGGTATCATCGGACGTCCACGAAGCTAATTACGAGCGTAAGAATCTTCTGCGCGCGTGAGAGGTGAGTGGGCGTCCTCCGTCGTCGGACCCTCGTATGTGCCATGCAGCGCTCGCCGTGACGGGAGAACGCTCTCGCCGTCCCGCGAGATGCGTAGAATCACTAGTGGGCTGCGCGGTGGCAGCCCACCTGTGAGCAACGCGCTCAGCGACGACGGCGGCGGATGAAGGCGGCCAGGGCGCCCGCCGCGGCGAGGCCGCCCAGCAAGTCGCCGCTGCCGTCGGTGCCGGGCGCGGAGATGCTGCACTTGGCGGTGTGCTTTTCGCCGTCGGTGGTGACACTCGCCGACGAATCGGTCGGGTGGTCCTTGTTCACGTCGACGTCCACGTCCGCATCGATGCTGATGTCGACGTGGATATCGAGCTCGCTGGCCAGCTCGGCCGCGCAATCCTTGAGGTTGGTGACGTTCAAGAATTGACCGTCGCAGAAGATGGCGCCGCCGCTATCGTGGCAGTCGGTCTGGCAGGTCCGCACGGTGGTGGTCTGACAGCTTTCGAATTGCGTGGTTTGGCAGTCGATCTGACAAGACGCGCTGGCTTCCGCCGTGCACTTGTCCTCGCACACGGGCGTGCACTTGGTGTCACACACCTCTTCGGTGTCGTCGTCCGAGCAGTGATCGTCGCAGCGCACGTTACAGTTTTGCTGACAGCACGCCATACAATGGGAATTCTCGTTCCCTTCGCACTTGTCCTGGCAGTCGTGCGCGCACTCGGAGCGACACAGCCCTTTGCTGCTCGGTTTTTCGACGGTCGTGCACTCTTCGGTGCAGCTGGGCGTGCACGTCTCGGTGCATTTGGTCTCGGCGCTAGCCTGGCACATGCTCTCACAATCGGTTTGCAAGGTTGCCACGCACGCGGTCTCGCAAGACGTCGTTTCGCAGTGCGTCTCGCAGTCCTTGTCGCGGCGGAACTCGCACTGAGCGTCGCCGGTCAAGAACACGCCGCCGCAGGCTTCTAGCCGCGCTTGCGCGAGCCCCGGTACCGCCATCACCGCACCCATCACGCCCGAGAAAAGCAATACATGTCTAGTCTTCATATTCCGTCTCCTTCACTCGCACCGGAGACGAGGGTGCAACGCGCATTCCAAGATTTATTCCCGGCTAGTGGCGATGCATGAAGACACGAGTGCGCGCGGGCGCGCGGGGCGACTTGGTGCGGCCCGGCCCTAGCGCCTCGGCAGCGGCAAAGCCCTCACAGCTTCGCGAGCAGGTCGCCGATTTCGCTGAGCGGCAGGCTCTGGGTGGCGACGCCGGCGCGCACGGCAGCGCCGGGCATGCCGTAAACGACCGCTGACTCTTCGCTTTCGGCGATCACCATGCCGCCCGCTTCGATGATGCGCCGTGCGCCTTCGACTCCGTCGTCGCCCATGCCGGTGAGAATGACGCCGACCGCACGGCGCCCCAACCCGTTGGCGACGCTCGTGAGGAGGCGATCGGCCGACGGCACGTAGCGGTCGCGCTCGCCGGGCGGCGTGACCTTGAGCTTCATCGTGCCGCGCGCCGAAACCTCGAGCTCCATGCAGTGCCGGCCCGGACACACGAAGCCGGTGCCCTCGCTCACCACGTCTTGATCTTGCGCTTCGCTCACTTTGAGCGCGCCGCGGCGCGACAAGCGGTCGGCGAAGGTGCGCGTGAACTTGTCCGGCATGTGCTGGGCAATCACCAGCGCGCTGCGGTAGTTCGTGGGGAAGCGCGTGAAGATCTCCATCAGCGCGCTGGGGCCGCCGGTGGACGAGGCCACCGCGATCACGTTCTTGGGCGGCACCAGCTGCTTTTGCACCGGCGCCACGACTGGCGCGGCCGGCGCCGCTTGAAGCGCGCGCGCGGCCGGCATGGGCGAGCCGAGCCGAACGCTGCGCGCCAAGAGCACCTTGCTGACCAGCAGCTCGCGGATGCCGGCCAGGTCCGGATCCGAAAATCGCTCGGGCTTGGCCACGAAATCCAGCGCGCCGAGCTCGAGCGCCTTGAACACGTTTTCTTTCTGGCTGTAGCTCGAGACGACGATCACCGGCGTCGGCATCTTGGTCATCAAGATGCGCAAGAAGGTGAAGCCGTCCATGCGCGGCATCTCGAGATCGAGGGTGATGCAGTCGGGCTTGAGGGTGGAGACGAGGCGCAAGGCTTCTTCGCCGTCGGCGGCCTTGCCCACCACCTCGATCTCGGGGCTCTGCGCCAGAATTTCGCCGATGCTACGGCGGTTGAATACCGAGTCATCGACGACCAACACGCGCAGCGGCAGCGCCGCGTTGGCTCGCATCATAGGGCGCCTCCAGCCAGGGGGCGGCGGTACACCAGGTCGTCGCGCAGGTGCACGAGCTCGAAGGCCGTGCTGAGGTTGAGCAGCGACTCCGAGTGACCGAGCATCAAGTAGCCCCCGGGGCTCAAGCGTTGGTACAGGTTGTCGATCACGCGCTTTCTGGATCGAACGTCGAAGTAGATCAGAACATTACGGCAAAACACGGCGTCGACCCGACCTACCAAGTTGCCACGCCCGATGTCGAACAGATTCATCTGCCCGAATTGACAAAGTTTTTTTACGGAATCTTGGACGTGGAAGCCGTCGTCCATCTCCAGAAAATAGCGAGCCTTATCGCGGGCCGAGGTCGCCCGCAGTGAGGTCGGCTGATACACGCCGCGGCGGGCGAAGGCCACGCTGGCCTTCGACAGGTCCGTGCCGATGACGCGCACGTCCCAGCCCTCGAAGCGCCCGCTCTCCAGAATGAGCGCGGCCAACGTGTACGCCTCCTCGCCGGTCGAGCAGCCGGCGCTCCACACCACGAGTCGGCGATTGCGCGCGTTTGCTTCTTCGAGCCGGGGCAAGAGCTCGCTCTGAAAAGCGCGCAGCTGATACTCCTGGCGGAAGAAGTACGTCTCCTTGGTGGTGAGGCGCTCGACCGCCTCTTCCATCTCGATTTGGTTGCGCGCATCGAAGCGCAGGTACTTGTAGTAGGCCTGGTAGTTGGGCAAGCCGAGCGCCTCGAGCCGCTCGCTCAGCCGCCGATCGAAGAGCGTGAGCGCCGACTCGTCGTACACGAGACCCGCGTGCTCGTAGACGATGTCGCGCAAGAGCCGGAAGTCTTCCAGGGACATGCGCCGGAATTGTCCGGGTACCTGGCGCAGGCTCACAGCTCTCCTTGCGGCCGGCGCGGCGGACGGCTGCGGCGCTGCCCGCTGTTCTCGAGCGCGCGGCTCAGCGCGTCCTTCACCATCGGATCTTGCTCCACGGCCAGGCGCGCGCGCAGCAACGCGGCGGACGCCTCGCTCGGTGCGCGACCGAGCAGATCGGCGGCGAGCCGGCGCACGTCCCAAGCCGATTGGTCCAGGCACGCGCCCAGGTGCACGATAACACGCGGATCCGGCTCGGCCGAGATGGCCAGCATGGCGGCTTTGACGACCTCGGGCTCGGCGTGGTGCAGACCGTCGAACAACGACGAGAGCCGGCGAGGATCGGCATGGCGCGCCAGCGCCTCCACCGCGGCGACGGCCACGCGCGCGTCGCTCGAGCGCACCAGTGGGCCTAGCACCGGCAGCGCGCGCGGGTCGGAAGACTCGCCCAGGGCACGCAAAGCCGTGAGCGAGATCAGCGCGTCGCGCTCTTCTTGCACGACCTCGAGCAGGGCCGGCACGCCGACCGAAGTTTGATCTTTGCCCTTCAGCTTGCCCAGGGTGCGCACTGCTTCTTCGCGCACGCTTTGCTCTTCGTCGGCCAGGGCGAAGCGCACGGCGTCGAGCGCGTCGCCGGCGCCCAGCGCGCCGAGCGCCAGCAGCGCCGCGCGACGCTGGTCGTGCGAGGTTCCGAGCAAGAGGCGCATCAAGAACGCCGAGAGCTCCGTCGGGTCGAGCGAGCCCAGCTTGCCGCGGGGCGCCAGCGCCGCAATGACGAGCGCGCTGGCGTGCGCGGCCGAGCCCTGCCCGCTGCCGAGCTGCACGAAGGTCAGCGCACGCTCGGGGTAGCGCTGGCTGATCGCCACCAGCGCCGGCTCCACGCTGCTGACCTGCGACGCGTCGTCGAGCAGGCGCACGAGCGAGGAGATGCATTCGGCGTTGCCGACCCGCGTGAGCGCGCCGAGCGCCGCGCGCACGACGTCGGGCGACCGCGAAGCGAGGGCGCCGCCCAAGCTCTGCCGCACTTCCGTCGTGACGGCCTCGGCCGGCAAACGACCCAACAAATCGACGCAGGCGGCGGCCGTTTCCGCGTCTGCGGCGGCCACACCGCCGAGCAGCGCCGGAATCGCCGCCGCGCCGAGCACGAACAGCGCGCTGTCCGCTTCAGCGAAGCAACGCGCGTCGGACAAGAAGCGCACCGCCGCTTCGGAGCCGCTCACGATGCCGAGCGGGCCGATCACGCGCAGCGCGGCCCGCACGCACTCCACGTCGCCGTCGGTGCGTGCCAGGCACTGCAGCAGCACGCGCTCGCCGCGCTCGTTGCTGGCTTGCAGCTCGGCCTGGGCGGCGCGGCGCGCCAGCTCCGAGGCGGCGACATAGTCGGCCAGGGCGCAGACGGCCTCGGGATCGTTTTGAGCGAGCACCGCAGCCACCACCGGAGCGGCCGCCTTGGGGTCGCCCGATTGTGCGGCCAGAGCCAGCGAGGCGCGGCCGAGCAGCGGATCGTCGAGCCACGGCTCGACGGTGGCGAACGGCACGCCGGCGCCGATCATCGCCAGTGACTCGAGCGCCGCCAGCGTCTCGAGCGGCCTGCTCGCATCCAGGCGCGAAACCAGCAAAAAGCGCGCGTCGTCGACCCGGCTGACCCCAACCGCGCCGAGCGCTTCGAGCGCGGCGACGCGCACGTTGGGATCGGGGTCCGAGACGAGCGGCGCCAGCACGTCGAGCGCAGCGGCTTCCGCCGAGCGCCCCAGCGCTTCGATCGCCAGCTTCTTGCCGTCGGCGTCGAGCTTGCCGGCGCGCTGCGCCAGCGCTTCTACCGCCGCGGAGCCGAAGGAGCCGAGCGCCTCGACGGCGGCGTTCCTCAGACCGACGTTTTCGCCGGGCTCGAAGACGTCGACCAGCGCCGTCAAAATGTCCGGCTCGGGGCCGAGCTGGGCGGCCATGCCGATGGCTTCTTTACGCACGCGCCAATCTTCGTCGCCCAAGGCCGCGAGCAGCGGCGCCACACGCACCGACGGCGCCAGCTCCGCGATGCGTGCGACGGCGCGGCGGCGCTCTTCCGGATCTTCGGCCGTGAGGGCGCGCGATACCTCGCTCGCCCCGCTCACCGGCGCGCCTCGCTGGCGCTCAGCAGCTGTGCCGGGTTGAGGGCGCTGGTCAGCACGTCGAACTCGCCGACGTCGAGGATGAAGGTGAGGCCGCCGTCGCGGCTCACGACGCCCGCGATGCCGCGCACGTCGTCACCGCCACCGAGCGCGGGCGCGGGCTTCAAGTCCGCGCCCGCGGTGCCGAACACCTCGGTCACGCGATCCACGCACAGGGCGACGCCACGCCCCGTGACGTCGATCAGGATCCATTTGGCACGCCGCGGATCGGGTAGCAGAGGTAAGCCGAAGCGAGCGCGCAGCTCGACCACGGGCACGATCTCGCCGCGGTGATCGGCGACGCCTGCGATGGTCGGCGGCGCGTGCGGCAGCTCCGTGATCGGTAAAGGGTTCACGATCTCGCGCACGTGATCGATGGGCACGGCGTAGCTGACAGCGCCGACGACGAAGCCGACGAGGCTCTTTTGCGGGTCTGGACGCTCGGGACGGTAACTCATGGCCAAATCAGCTAGGCAAAATCGACTTCAAGTCCAGCAGCACGACGAAGCTGCCCGGGGGACGCGCCACACCCACCACGTGCTCCGAGGCGTCGCTGCCCAGCGTGCTGGCAGCCGCTTCGATCTCGCTGGCTTGTAGGCGCACCACCTGGCGCACTTCGTCGACCAACAAGCCGAGCGTTTCGCCGCTAGCGGAGGTGGTTAGCAAGATGCGCGAGCGGCGCGTGGTGGCCGGCTCGGCCAAGCGCAGCTTGCGGCGCAGGCACAGCACCGTGACCAAGAGACCACGCACGCTGCACACCCCCAGCACCTCGCGCGTGGAGCGCGGCACCGGGGTGATGGGCGGTGGGCTCAAAATTTCGCGGATGCCGGTCAGCTCGATACCGAAGAGCTCGCCGCCGACCACGAACATCAGGAACTCGCGCAGCGGCGTGGACTCGCTGGTGCGCCGCGACAGGCGGGCCGCCGGAGCTCGCGTGAGATCAGCCATGGAGCAGGCTCACCCGCTCGCGCGGGCCCTCCGTTCCGGAAAGTACTTCTTCGATGATGGAGCCCGAGTCGATGACCAGGCCCACGCGCTGGTCGCCCAGCTCCGTAGCACCGGCAAAGCCGCGCACGCGCGAAAGTGACGAGCCCAGCGGCTTGATCACGATGTCTTCTTGGCCATACAGGTGGTCGACCACCAGGCCCAGGCGGCGGTTACCGAGCGCGGCCACCACCACGAAGCGCCGGCGCCGGTCTTCATGCGGCTCGGGCAAGCCGAGCAGGCGACCCAAGTCGCAGATCGGCAAAGAGGAGCCGCGCACGGTGATGACCTCGCGGTTTTCGACCCGGCGCACGCTGGCCGCATCGAAGCTGAGAGCCTCTGACACGGTAGAGAGCGGGATCGCGAACACCTGGTCGTGCACGCGCACGAGCAGCGCGCTGACGATGGCCAGCGTGATCGGCAGCGTGATCGCCATCTTGGTGCCGATGCCGGTCTCGCTGTGGACGTCGATCACACCGCCCAGCTTGTTGATGTTCGTCTTGACGATGTCCATGCCCACGCCGCGGCCAGACAGGTCGTCGGCCTGCTCGCGTGTGGACAGACCGGGCACGAAGATGAGCGCCAGGATCTCGTCGCGCACCAGCTCGGAAGCTTCGCTGCGGGCGATCTTGCCCGAGGCGACGGCCTTCTCGACCAGCGCCACCTCGTCGATACCGCGGCCGTCGTCTTCGACCTCGATCATGACGTGGTTGCCCTTTTGAAAGGCATTGAGCGCGATCGTCCCGGCCAGCGGCTTGCCGACTTCGGCGCGCCTTTCTGCAGCCTCGATACCGTGATCGATGGCGTTTCTGATCATGTGCATGAGCGGGTCGCTCAGCTCTTCCACGATCAGCTTGTCGATTTCGGTCTCGGCGCCGGTGATGACCAGGCGAATCTCTTTGCCCAGGTCGCGGCTGATTTGCCGCACCACACGCGCGAGGCGGTCGAACACCTGACCGAGCGGCACCATGCGCACTTCCAGGATGCCGTCTTGCATCTCGCCCAGGCGGCGATCGAAGTTCCTATGCAGCCGCATCAGCTCGGTGGCGAGCTGGCGCGAGCCTTCACCGCGCAGGCGCTCTGCGATGCGCGACAGCGAGCTGCGCACGATCGAGAGCTCACCGACGATGTTCATCAGGTGATCGAGCTTGCGAATGTCGACGCGAACGGTTTGTGTCAGCGAGCGCAGCGAGGGCCCCTGATCCGGCGCCCCTTCGGACACGCGCTCCAAAATCACGGGATCGGCCTTGGCCGCCATCGCCACGCCCATGCTGCCGGGCATCGGCAACGCGCTAGGCGCCACGCTGCGGCGGCGCCGCGGGATCTCTTCGATCACGACGTTGTCGGCGCCCATGGTGCCGATCAAGGTCGCCAGGTCGTCGCGCGAAGCCAGCAGCAAATCCAGCTCGATGGCGTCGGCGCCCGTCGCCTCGCCCGTCGGCAAGTAGGTGATGATCTCGCCGTGGCGCTTGGCGCGCTCTTTCATCTCGTCGAGCGCCTTGTCGATCGTCGACAAGTCGAACTGCACGCGCAGCCGGTACAGCTTCAGGTTTTGCTCGATGTTGGCCCGCAGCCGGTGCTCTTCGTACTCGGTGAGCACCGCCAGCATACCCGGGTCGAGCTCGTAGTCGCCGGTCGGGCTCGCGCCGCGCTCGACCGCCTGCCCCAGCCTATCTAGCCGGCGGAACAGCTCGTCGACGCTGGGCAGGTCCTCGTCGCGCCCCTCTTTCTCGATGGTGAGGATGCGGCCGTAGGCGTCCACGGTGGCGAACAGCACGTCCAGCACCTCGGGCCGCAGGTCCATGCGTCCGAGCCGCAGATCGTCGAGCAAATCTTCGAGCCGGTGCGAGAAGGCGCCCAGGCGAATGGCGCCGAACAAGCCGGCCAATCCCTTGAGGGTGTGAACGGCGCGGAAGGCCTCGTTGATCAGCGACGGATCTTCTTTGCCGGCCTTCTGCGCGGCATCGAGCGCGAGCAGGTTACGGCTCAGCGTCTCGATGATCTCTTGCGCTTCGGAGAAGAACTCCTCGCGCGCCTTGTCGGTTATCTCAGCCATGGGCCCCCGAGGCGGGCGCCGCTCCCATCTGCGCGAGCGCGTGGTCGACGAGCGCCTCGGCGGTGAACGGCTTCACCAGGTAGGCGCTGGCCCCGAGCTGCATGCCGCGGTCACGATCGCGCTCCGAAGACGCGGTCGAGATAATCAAAATCGGCGTGGCCTTGTGCGCCTCGTTCTTGCGAATGAACGAGATCAGCTCCAGGCCATTGATGTCCGGCATGTTGATGTCGGTAATGACCAGGTCCCAGGCACCGCGAGGCAAGAGGCGCAGCGCGTCGAAGCCGCTCTGTGCCTCGACGATCTCGAGCGGGCCGAGGTTGGCGGAGGCCGTCAGCGCAGCGCGCACGAAAGCGCGCATGCTGGCGGAGTCTTCAGCGAGCAACACCCGGCGCATGGAGGGTCAGCATACCATCCTGGCCTCCGCGGGCGCGCTTTTGTGGCAAGGTCCGTTCCGAGTGCTTTCCAAGGCAATTGTTGGCGCCGGATCCTCCGGCTTCGCTGTCTCGTGGGCCCACGGGTCCGCTGTCTCGAATTGCGGGGCAGGCCCCGCCCCCGGCCTCCACTACGCACGATGAAAACTGCGATCATTGGCGCAGGCTCGTCCGGCCTGACCGTGCTGAAGGCCCTTAACGAGGCGGGGGTTCCGGCCGTCTGTTTCGAACGGGGGACGAAGCTCGGGGGCAATTGGGTCTTCGATAACGACAACGGGCAGAGTCGGATTTACCGCTCGCTGCGCATCAACACCTCGCGCCGGCGCATGCAGTTCTCCGACTTCCCCATGCCGGCCGACTACCCTGACTACGCCAGCCACGAGCAGGTGGCGCGCTACTTCGAGCAGTACGCCGAGACATTCGGCCTCAGGCCCAACATTCGTTTTCGCGCGACGGTCGAGCGTGTCGAACCTTGCGCCAGTGGCTACCGCGTGTGGAGCAGCGGCGGCGTGGTCGAAGACTTCGCTGCGGTGATCGTCGCCAACGGACACCACTGGGATCCCGCATTTCCGGACCCGCCCGCGCCCGGGAGCTTCGACGGCATCGTGATGCACTCGCACGCGTACGTGAGTCCCACGGAGCCACATGCTTTGGCAGACCGACGCGTCGTGGTCGTAGGCATCGGCAACAGCGCGGTCGACATCGCCAGTGAGCTCGCGAAGAGCGGGGCTCAGGTCACGCTCTCCGTGCGCCGCGGTGCTTGGGTGCTGCCCAAGTTTCTGTTCGGTCGTCCCATCGACGAGCCGGGGCTGATCCCGCGCCGCTTGCCGGACGTGTGGAAGACGCGCGTGGCCGAGCTCTGGTACCGCCTGTTCGTCGGTGCGCCCGACGCCCATGGGCTGCCGCAGCCGGACCACCACCTGGCGCATGCGCACCCGACGCTTTCAGACGACCTGCTGCCGCTCTTGGCCCAGGGGCGTATCGCGGTGCGACCCGCCATCTCACGCCTCGCCGGCTCACGTGTCACGTTCGCCGACGGCAGCTCCGTCGAAGCCGACGCGATCGTGTACTGCACGGGTTACAAGGTGTCGTTTCCGTTCTTCGATCCGAGCTTCGTGTCGGCGCCGAACAACGAGCTGCCGCTCTTCTTGCGCTGCTTTCACCTCGAGCATCGCGGCCTCATGTTCGCCGGCCTGGCGCAACCGCTCGGCGCCATCATGCCGCTGGTCGAAGCGCAAGGTCGCTGGTTCGCGCGCTACCTCACGGGCGACTACGAGCTCCCGAGCACCGCAGAAATGCGGCAGCGCACCGAGCGAGAGCGAGAGCACGTGCGGCGCAGGTTCGTCGCTTCACGCCGGCACACGATGCAAGTCGACTTCGACGGCTACCTCGAAGATGTCGCGCGGGAGATGAGAGCCGGCCAGAACCGCAGCGGCCAGCGGCACGGCCGCCGGCATTGACGAGCCGGTTGGCACAACCTGGCACGACCCAGGCCCGTCAAATCGCCAAGAAGCGGCACGTCGCAGCCGCGCAGCGCCTGGCACGCTCCCTGCTTTTAGCTCGCGGCGGAGGCCACATTGTCGAAGCAGGTACTGGGGGCTTGGTTGTTGATGGGCGCGACCGCTTGCGGTGGGATAGCAACGGGGAAGGACCACGGGGGCGATGACTCGTCGAACCTGAACGGGGAGGTTACGGCACCCGCGGCGCGCGACCACTCTCACAGCGTGGCGGGCACTGGCGGAACAGCCACGACCGGTTTGGGCGATGGAGACGGTTACCTGGGGTGCGGCGGACCTCCCGGAGGCTACGGCGGCACGAGCGGCAGCTACGGCGACTTCGGCGGCGTCGCCAGCGCCGGCAGCTACGGCGACTTCGGCGGCATCGCGAACGGCGGAGCAGTGGGGTTGCCCAACCAAGGCGGAGGTGTGTGTTACGTCACAGGCGAGTGGCACACGCACTCGGCACCGTGGAACGGGCTGTCCACGGACGCCACGATTGTCCTCGATCAAGACGGCACGCTGCACGGCACGCCCGAATTCTCCGGCAAGTGGTCGCTCGAGGGCCGCACGCTTTCGATCTTCGCGACGGTCGGTCAGGACATGACCTGCGAGTACCCGGACACTTGGACCCTCACGTTCAGCGATGACTGCAACACGGCGCCTCTCGTTCCGATCGGCAGCGGCTGCACGGGCGCGCGCCGCTACCTGGACTGGAACGTGACGCTGACTCGCTTCTAGGCCTTGAGCTCAGCCGAGCGCGCGACGCTTGCGCACGGATTCGGCCAGCGTCTCGAGCACCGGCACCGTGGCGTCCCACGACAGGCAGCCGTCGGTCACGCTCTGGCCGAAGGTCATTTGCGAGCGCTCGGTGATTTCTTGGCGGCCGGCAACGAGGAAGCTCTCGATCATGACGCCGAAGATGGAACGGCTGCCGCCAGCGATCTGCGCCGCGATCGCATCGGCGACCTGCGGTTGCTTCGCCGGATCTTTGCCGCTGTTGGCGTGGCTGGTGTCGATCATCAGCTTGCCCGGCAGCTTGTTCTTTTCGAGCAGCGCGACCGCAGCCGCCACCGCTTCTGCCCCGTAGTTGGGGCCGTTGGACCCGCCGCGCAGAATGACGTGACAATGCGGGTTGCCCTTGGTGGCAACGATCGCGGCCAGGCCCTGCTTGGTCACCGAAAGGAAGTGGTGCGGCTGCGCGGCGGAGCGCACGGCGTCTGCCGCGATTTGCACGGTGCCGCCGGTACCGTTCTTGAAACCGACCGGCATCGACAGGCCGCTCGCCAGCTCGCGGTGAACCTGACTCTCGGTCGTGCGCGCCCCGATCGCGCCCCACGTCACGAGGTCGGCCATGAACTGCGGCGTGATCGGATCCAGGAACTCGAGCGCGGTGGGCACGCCCAGCTCGACGACGTCGCGCAAGAAGGTGCGTGCGACGCGCAGGCCCTGATTGATGGCGAAGCTGCCGTCGAGCTTGGGGTCGTTGATCAGGCCCTTCCAGCCCACGGTGGTGCGCGGCTTTTCGAAGTACGTGCGCATCACGATTTTGAGATCGGCGCTCAGCTTCGGTAGAAGGGGTTTGAGGCGGCGGGCGTACTCGAGGCCGGCTTCGGGATCGTGAATCGAGCAAGGCCCGACGACGACCACCAGGCGGTCGTCTTTGCCGTCGATGATGCCCGCGACCTCGGTGCGCGACTCGGCGACGGCGCGTGACGCCGGCTCCGCGAGCGGGATCTCCTCCATCAAGATCGCCGGTGGGAGCAGCGGCTTCAGCGTGTCGATGCGAACGTCGTCGGTCAAAACGGCCATGCCGCGGCGCTATGTAATACGGCTCGAACAGAACGCAAATGCGCGCCGGACTTGCGGCCGTGGGCGAGGTCATGAGCACTATGGAGGCAGTGGAACCGCCCCTGCCGAGCCCGCCGGCGATACGCCCGGAGCCGACCAGTCCCACGGCCCGGCGTCGCTTCACGCGCGGCAAGGCCAACCCCCGCGGCGTGGTCTGGTTCGGGGTGACTTCGTTTTGGGGGCACCTGCGCCATTTCGTGTCGGCCGCCATCGCCACCGAAGACATCGACTCGCGCGATTGGATGACGCCGGACGTACCGGCTGAGCTGGTCGGGCGCGTGGCGCGCGTGCTGGGCGGTGACGAAACCGCCGGCAGCGTGGTCGAAGCGATTGGCCGCGATCTGTGGCTCGACTACATCTCCGACACGGGCGACGACGTGTCGGTAAGTCGTGCCGTGGCGCGCTTGGTCGTCGGCCGTTACGAGCTACCGGATCCTCAGCGGCCGGGTGAGTACCTGGTGGCGCCGCGCGGCGAGCTGCTCGTGTTCGGCGGCGACACCGCGTATCCGGTGGCAACGGCGCAGGAGATCCAAAACCGCGTGCTGGTGCCGTTCAACGAAGCGCTGGCCGCGACGGACGCGAAGCAGCGCGTGCTGCTCGGCATTCCCGGCAACCACGACTGGTACGACGGGCTCGACGGTTTCGGGCGCATGTTCCGGCGCCGCTTCGAAGACGAAGACGAGCCGCGCCCGAGCATGCTGGGCGTCTCCAAGCCGATGCTCGAGTATTACGCCGAGTGGGCGCGCGAGTTCTTGCGCGGCGGCAAGGTCGAAAAGCCCAAGGCGCTGGTGCTCAGCGGCTACGTGCCGGTGCAGAACGCCAGCTATTTTTTGCTGCCGCTGACGCCGAGGCTGCACCTGTATGGGGTGGATCGGCAGCTGAAGAGCATCGACTCTCGGCAGAAGCACTTTTTCGCGGAATGGGCGCGCGATCACGGTGATGCCAGCCCCTGGGTGCTGCTGCCCGACCCGCTGTTTCGCTTCGGCGGCCCGAGCCCGACCGGCACGGACATGATCCAAACGCTGGGCTTCGACTTCCATGCCCGCGCGCACTTCATCCTTTCGGGTGACGTTCACCACTACGAGCGCAGCAGCGACGGCAACATGCTGCACGTCATCGCGGGTGGTGGCGGCGCGTTCTTGCATCCAGCGCCCGTGGTGGGCGGGCGACGCAAGGCCGAGCGGCGCTGGCCGAACGCACAAGAGTCGCGCGCGCTGCTCGGCGGCGTGCCGTGGAAGATCGCGCGCGGCCGCTCTGGCTTCTTGCCTCACCTCATTTACGCGGCCCTGTTTGCGCCCGCCATGTCGGTGGGCGTGAGGCTCTACGACAAGACCGGCGTGATCTTTGCGGCGCCGATCGCCGTCACGCTCGTGACGACGCTCATCTATTCACTGATCGGCGGCGCGCGGCGGCGCTGGCGACGGGTGCTACCGGCAGCGTTCACGGCCGGCTTGGTCACCGCGTCGCTGCCGATCTGCGCCTCGCTATTGGTGAAGCACGCCCTCTTGCGGCTGCATTTCGTGCCCACGCTTTGGGTCGTCGCCAGCGCCACGTTGGTGCTCACGGTGTTCACGGCCAGCTACGTGTTCGGCTTCTATTTGGCCTGGCTCACGCGGCGAGGCATCGAGCATACGCAAGCGTTCACGGCGCTCGATCATCCCGGCTACAAGCACTTCTTGCGCTTGCGCGTGCGCGCCGACGGTAGCGCGGTCGACGGCTTTTGCATCGGCCTGACCGATCCGCTGGCCCCAGATGCCAAGCCGGAGCTCGTCGACACGTTCACTTGGCGGCCCGGTAGCTAGGCTGGCCGTCAAGCCGGCCCTCGCGACGTGAGCATCCACCTTCGTGTCCGGAGCTCGGCCGCACCGACAGCGCGTGGACGTTTTTTTTTAACGGGGTCGCCGCAGGGGTGCTCGGAAACGCGCTCGTGCGCGCGGCACGCGTGTTGCTCGTATGGAAGGTTGACGCAGGTGTCGTCCATGTCGAGCCACATCTCAAATCGAAACGACGAGCGAACACTTCCGCCGAACCAAGCGGTTAACTTTGATCTTGTACTAACAACAGCTGCTCGAGCCGCCCACTCAGGAGCAATCGAGTGTGGCTGCTCTGGACCAAATCGGAATCTACGGTAAGAGTAATGGCGAGCAGGCGCTTCGCCCGGCTCACTCCGTAGCCGCGCGTCCACGCGCAGGCGCCGACGCGCGCTCGTCATTCGTCAAGAAAGAACGTTCATGAAGTTGTTCACCCCATTGGCTTTCATCACGGTATTGGTCGGCTGCGGCGTCGCCGGTTGCTCATCCAATCCGACCGCCAACACCGAGGGTGACGGCGGTACGTCCAACGCCGGCACCGCGAGCATTGCCGGAACGGGCTTTGTGGCCGGCTCCTCCGCGACTGCCGGCACCAGCACCACAAACAACGGCGGGTCGGAGAGCTCGATGGGCGGGTCGGGCGTCACCACCGGCGGCACCAGTAGCGCGGGTGGCACGACTGCAGTGGGCGGCACCACCGCCCATGGCGGCTCCGCGAGCGGCGGTACGGCCGCCAACGGGGGCAGCGCCGCGGGTGGAGCGTCGAGCGGCGGGTCGGGGGGCACGAGCGCCGAAAATGGCGGAAGCGCCGGTGCCGGCGGAATGGGGCCGCTGCCGCCCTATATCGCGACCTGCGGCAACCAAAAGTACACGCCGACGGCCAGCCCGGGTGCCGCCTGCAAGACCACCATGGTCCCACCAGAACAGCTGATTTCAGCCTTCGAGGACGCAGGCGTGGCGCCCGGCTGGGGCGTTTACCCGAACGTCGATGGCTCGATCGGCTTCACGCCCACGACGGCCACGCCCTCCGCCGGCGGCGCGAACGACACGGCTCAATCGCTGGCATTCAAGGTCGTGAACCTTCCACAAGGCATCAAGATTCAAGTCGGTTTCGGCACGCAATGCCAAGACGTGCGGAATTTCAAGGGCTTGAGCTTCTGGGCCAAGGGCACGATCGAAGGGGCGACTCAACCCTTCATTGTCACGGCCAACACGCTCGTCATCCAGCTCGGTTCTGAGAAATCAACGCTGGGGGGATGCGAGGGCGCCGGCTGCTCGGCGGCTCCGCCCGACAAGCGCATTACGATCTCGTCCGAATGGCGCGAGTACCGCGTCCCGTTCGACTGCTTCGGCGACGCGAAGGTCTTCGACGGCTACTACACGAACGTTCTCTTCAATGCGTTCGGCCCCAACTCGAATTTCGCCATCGACGAAGTGGGCTATTACTGAGTCTAGCGCTCCGCGGGCGTAGGCAGAGACCCAGGTGTCAACCGAAGGTGTCAGGCAGCAGTTGACGCCCAAGACGAAAACGCAGATGTTTTGAATAAGTATGCGATGTCCCCACATCGGCACCGGGCGATGCTAGGAGACCGTTCGTGAGGTCGCCGTTAGCGCTCGCCTACGTCCTGGCAATCATCGCCTGCGGCGGTTGCAGTCTGACGCTCGACTTCGATGCCACCTCGAAGAAGGTCAAGCACGAGCCGACATTTTGCAGCAAGCACAGCACGCCCCCTGCCATTTTTTGTGATGACTTCGACGCCGACGCCTTCGGCACGAAGTGGCCGAAGGTGGAGGTCATGAACGGCGTGGTCGACCAAGATTCGGGCAGCGCCACGAGCGAGCCCAACGCGCTGCTCAGCATTGCCAATCCGGTGGGCGTCACGGGCCGGGTGCGCGCCGTCGGCAGTGTCAGCTTCCCGGATTTGAACTCGACCAAGGTCGGGCTGCGGATCTCTTTCAACATGAGCGTCGATCAGTTCGACCACGCCATCGGCGCGAAGACGAACGTATTCGACTTCATCTACGGCTCGGTCACGGACTTCAACCAGGTGATCTTGGTGTTGGTCTCCACCGGCGACACCTACTCGGTAATGCTGGCGGAGAATCCGCAGAAGGTCGGCGACCCGAACAATCTCTATCACGAGTACGGCCCCTTCACCTTCAAGCCGCCGGTGGACCAATGGACGAAGGTCGCGATCGATCTCGATATCACCAACCCCACGGGTGACGGCAACACCGTGCGCGTCTCGCTCGACGAGCAGTCGCAGCTCGATACCGCGCTGCTCTACCCGCTCAAAGGTGAGACACCACGGCTCGAGCTCGGCGTGGGCTGGGTCGACACCGAAATGATGTCCAGCCAGGCCTGGGCGGTGCGCTACGACGACTTCTTGGTGGAGGCCGTCGCTCGGTAACTGCCATGGCCGAAGCCGCGAACACTCCTCTGACGATCGGGCGCTACGCGCTCTACACGGAGATCGCTTCGGGTGGCATGGCGTCGGTGCATTTCGCGCGCCTACTCGGCCCTGGCGGCTTCAGCCGCATCGTGGCCGCCAAGCGTCTGCTGCCGCACATGCTGAGGGACGGCGCCTTCACCGCGATGCTCATGGACGAGGCCAGGCTCGCCGCGCGCATTCGGCATCCCAACGTGGTGTCGACGCTCGACGTCGTCTCGACGGACGGCGAGCTCGTCGTGGTGATGGAGTACGTGCACGGTGAAGCGCTGTCGCGGCTTGCACAAGTGGCGAGCGATCTGGGGGAGCCGATTTCGCTGCAGCTCGCCACGTGCGTCATCATCGACGCGCTGCACGGCCTACACGCCGCGCACGAGGTGACGGACGAGGCGGGGCAACCGCTGGGCGTCGTGCATCGCGACATTTCACCGCAGAACCTGATGGTCGGCGTCGACGGCGTGACGCGTATCGCCGACTTCGGCATCGCCAAAGCGGCTGGTCGCTCCTACGAAACACGCGACGGCACCATCAAGGGCAAGCTCGCGTACATGGCCCCCGAGCAGATCGAACGGGGGGAGCTGACGCGGGCGACGGATATTTTCGCCATCTCGATCGTGCTCTGGGAGCTCATCACCGGCCGGCAGCTCTTCGATGGCAAGAGCGACGCCGAGGTGATGCATCGCGTTCTGACTTACGAGATCCCGAAGCCCAGCGCGCTGGTAGACGGCATTCCGGCCGAGTACGAGCAGGTCTTGGAAAAGGGTCTTTCGCGCGATCCTTCGCAGCGGTTCAGCACGGCTCGCGAGATGGCGCTGGCGCTCGAGGCGATTTCGACGCCGATGCGCGCGTCGGACATTGGCGCCTGGGTCGAGCGCATCGCGTCGGACACGCTGCGGCGTCGCTCGCACCTCATCTCCAAGCTCGAGCGTTCGTCACCGACCGAAGACGCGGCGTTCGCGCCAACCAGGCCCGTCACGCCGACGCCTAGCACGACGCCGGAGTCCCCCAACAATACCGCGGTCAATGTGTCGCTGGCGGCCGGCAGTGCGCGACGTGGCTCCAGCTGGCTGCCGCTCGTCGCGCTGGCGGCGCTCGTCCTGGGTGTCGTGTGCGCGCTGTTGTGGATGCCGCGCGGCGCGAGCCTCACGCCAGCCGCCGCGAGTGGGGCGATTCCGAACGTCGGCATGAGCACCGTGGCTTCCTCGGGCCAGACGCCAAGCGCCACCTCGGCCTCCGCTGAACGACAGCCAGCCGCTGCGGGCTCCGGACCAGCGCCCGCCGCACCGTCGGCAGCTGCCTCGTCCGGGGGCGCCGGCTCGCCGAGCGGCAAGTCCGGTGCCGTTCGGCGCGGCAAGCCCAAAGCCAGCGTGAGCTGCAACCCGCCTTACACGGTAGACGCCTCGGGGCGCCACCTCTTCAAGCTCGAGTGCATGTGATGTCGTCGAAGTCTCTGAAGCGTTCGATACAGGCGTGCCTGCTGCTGACGGTGGTCCCGCTCGCTGCACGAGCGGAAGACGTGAAGAAAGAGTGTATCGACTCTTCCACGCTCGGCCAAACCAGTCGCGACGGAGGCGAGCTACTCAAGGCGCGCGAACAGTTCTTGCAGTGCTCTCGAGAAGCCTGCCCGCCCGTCGTGCGCACCAGCTGCAATCGCTGGTTGACGGAAGTAGACGAGCTGATCCCGAGCGTCGTGATTCGCGCGTCGGACGCGACGGGCTCGGACATCACCGACGGCACGGCATCCATCGATGGTGTGAGCCACCCGCTCGACGGCAAGACCATTCAGCTCGATCCGGGTAAGCACGTCGTCGCGGTCGAAAGCCGCGACGGCACGCGCGCCGAAAAGAAGGTGCTGCTCGCCGCGGGCGAAAAGTCACGGCTGATCGAGCTGCACTTGGGCCCCAGCGGCGCACCGGCGAGCGAGGCGCCTACCGGGCCGAGCAAGCCGGTGGTTGGCGCTAGCCCCCCGACGGCACCCGAGGCTCCGAGCACGGACCGCAAGGCGTCGATTCCTACCGGTGCATGGGTGCTCGGCGGAGCTTCGGTGGTCGCCCTCGGCAGCTTCGCCTTCTTTGGCTTGAGCGCAAAAAGTGAGCTCGACAAGCTGAAGGTTTGCTCGCCGTATTGCACCGACAAGCAAACCCAAACCGGTCGCAACGACGCGCTCGTGGCCGATATCTCGCTCGGAGTGGGGGTTGCGGCCTTGGCCGGCGCCGTCGTCTGGGCGCTCGTCGCGAAGCCCGAGCCCAAAGAAGCGACGGCTGCTGCTCGTCTGTCGATCGCGCCGACGCCGAGCGGCGGCTTCGCCACGCTGTCGACCGCCTTCTGAGCCTCGCCACGATTGGCGCCCGTAATACGCGGGAAGATTTTCTGAGCCAAGCCGTAGACCGAGCTAGGTGTCTTAGCCTCATGCGCACGAGTCGTCGCGAGCTGTTGCGGTGGGCGGCAGGGCTGGCGGGCGGGCTCGCCACGCGCGGAGCCTGGGCCGAGAACCCGGCGCCGCTGATCGTGCTGCAGCCGCTCGGGGCCGCCATGCCCGGCGCGGAGATTGCCGCGGTCTCCGAGGCGCTGACCGCCTTCTACCGGGTACGGCTGCAGGTCGCCGATACAGTCGCGTTGCCCAAGAGCGCCTTTTACCCTCAGCGCCAGCGCTACCGTGCCGAACGGCTGCTCGACTTTCTCGCGGGCATGAGCTCACCGGGCACGAAGATCGTGCTCGGGCTCACCGCCGTCGACATCTCGACCACGAAGGGCCAGGTGCAAGATTGGGGCATCCTCGGTCTGGCGACGCTCGATGGCCGCTCCGCGGTGCTGTCGTCGTTTCGCTGTAAGCGCGGCGCCAAAAGCGCAGCCCACGTGCGCGCGCGCTTCGCCAAGACCGCCGTGCACGAGCTGGGGCATTCCTTCGGCATCGAGCATTGCACGACGCCGGGCTGCATCATGCACGACGGCGAAGGCAGCGTGCTCACGACCGACGGCGAAAGCGACTTGTGCGCCGCGACGCGAGCGCGCCTCGCGTCGCGCGGCGTTCTGCGCGACGGCGCCGTCTCGCCGTTTCGCTGACACCTCCGCTCAGCCGCGCGCGCCATAAATGCCCGTGCGCAAAAAGGGCAGGATTTTGCCGGTCGATTCGAAGTCGAAGAAGCCACGCGCGACCTGGTCGAGGTGACGGTGGCTCGGATAATAGAACTGCTTGGGGAAGCTGCGCAGCGGTCCGCGTAAGACCACCTTTTGGATCTGCTCCAGCATCAGCGCGTTGTGCACGAAGCCGATGCCGCTCTGCGCGTCTTCCAGGCTGGAGCTCGGGTGCCCGCCCCAAGGAGGCGTGCCCGTGCCGTAGCCGATGGCGGGCCAGTAGTTGACGGCAACGGTGCCATAGCGCAGCTCGTCCACCGCCCGATCGAGCGCGGCTTCGACGCTGGGATCTCCCTCGTGCGCGCTCGGCACGTAGAGCATCGCGTTGAGGGTGCCCCACACTTCTTCGTTCAAGAAGCGCACGGCGCGGGCCAAAAATTCGTCCGGCTCGCTCTCGTCGAGCTCGACCACGCTGACCAGCGGGCAAAACGGCTCGAGCTGAAAGACTTCTGCATCTGATTCGGGTGTGAGCCCGGTGAGCAGCGACCACGGCAGCTGCCCCTCGCCGGCAGGCGCCGACCAAACGCGGCCTTCGCCGCGCCGCGTGGTCAGCTCGGCGAAGCGCTTGGCCGCGCCCGGGTAGTACGCGGTGCGGGGCGGTTGCGCGGTGAACAGCTGCTCGAGGCGCGACGTGACGGGCTCGACCAGGTGCGTGGGCAAGACGAGCAACTTGGCCGCGTTGCAATTGAACGAAGCATTGTTGAACAGCATGCCGGCGATGCCCTCGGCCACGTCGGAAAGCTCGCGCTCGGTGTACGGTCCAGGCACCACCACTACCGGGCTGATGTTGCCGAGCTCGCTGGTGATGCTCTTGGTGAGCAGGGGCTGCTTCGAGCGCATCCGCTCCGCGCGCTCGTGCCCTGGCGGCCCCCACACGATGGCGTCGTGCGTCTCGATCGAGCCCGTCATGTGCACGTGGTCGACGGCAGGGCTCGCCAGCATGGCCTTGCCCGCTTCGACTCCGCCGTAAACGATGGCAAGCCCGCCCAGCGAGCTGACGGGCTCGAAAATCTCTTCGAATGCCGGCCCCAAGTAGGCGTTCACGGGGCTCATTTTGAGCAAGCAGGCTCGCCCCGCCACGAAGCACTCGTGCAGCACGTCGAGCGCAGGAATGCTCGCCACGTTGCCGGCACCGAGCACCGCCGCCACGCTGCCTTCGGGCGCAGATTGACGATAGAAGCTGGCTTGGGCCGAGCGCACGTCGGCCGCGTCCACCCCTGCCGCGAGCCGCACGTGCACCGCGTAGGGCATGAACAGCAAACGATCGGCCAGGCTGTGCGGCATCACCTGCACCGAAACCTCACCGTTGGGCAGCCGCTGCACGCGCTCGTCGCCGACCAGGGGCGCGCCGCGTTCACGAATCTGCTCGAGCGACTCGCTCAGCAGGCGCACGTAGCGCTGGATGATCACGGCGCCGGCGAGTAGCTCTTCGGCGAAGCCGCCGGGACGCCCGGCGATGCCCTTGGCTTCGGCGCCCAAGCGAGCCAGCGCGTGCCCGTGCCTGGTCAGGCGCGCCCGCACCTCGCGTAGCGCGGCGAGCTTGCGCGCAAGCGGAGCTCGCGCGAAGTCGGGGGCCCGGTCGTGCAGGCGCTCGGCCGCGCGCTCCACGTCGGCGGGGTCGGTGGTGGGTGTAGTCGAAGGTACGCTGGACAAAGCTGCTCTGATTTTACGCTGTTTGGGCGCGGTGCGCCTGCGTTGCTTCCGCCTGCAAGCCGGGCAGGTTAGCCTGAAAAGGCTATGGCGGAAGGCCCGAGAGCGCCCCAGCTCCGCGCCGTATCCGGCGCCCCCATGGGAGAAACCATCCCCCCGGAATCGAAGAGCCAGCTCGCTTCGGAACGCGACGACGACGACCCGCACGAATCCGTGACGATCGCGCCGCCCGCGCCCAACTTCGAAGAAATGCTGCGACACGCGACGCCGGTACCGTCGCTCAGCAGCCGCAGCGACCAGCACTTCCGCGCGGCGCTCGACGCCGGCGCGCGCGCTGGCTCGAGCTTGAGCCAGCTGACCCGCATCGTCTCCGAGCTGTCGGGCGGGCTGACGGGCGCTCAGTCGGCGAACGAGCAGCTGGTCCAGGAGCTCAGCACGCTGCGCGCCATGCTCGGCTCCGCCAACGAGCTGCAGCTGTCGCTCAAGCACCGTGTGGCCGAGCTGGAGCAGGAAATCTTGCAAACCCGGCTCACCGCCGAGCGCGAGCGGCTGGCCGTCGCCGAGCAGCACGACGAATTTCTCGCTGCGCTGATCGAAGAGCACGAAGAGGAAGTCGTCGCGCTGAGCCAGCGCGGAGACACCCTGAAAATGCCGACTGAGCTGGCGGAATTGACGCAAAAGCTCGCGCAAGCCGAGACCGCGCGCCAAAAAGCCGAAGCCCTGCGCCAGCAGGCAGAAGTCTCTTGCGATCGCGCCCGCGACGCCTTGATGCAGGCTCAAACGCAGCGCGACCAAGCGCAGGCGCGCGCCGAGCAACGCGAGCGTGAGCGTGACGAGCTACGCGCCGAGGCGTCGCAGCTCCGAGCGCGACTGGGCGTGACCCGCACTACCAGCACGGCGCCGCCCCCCCCCGTCGCGAGCCGCCCGCCGAGCGCTCGCCCCCCCGCGTTGCGACTCGACGCCGAAGAGCTCGACTCCACGCTGCATACCCGCTCGTCGTCACCGCGCATCCCGAGCTTCAAGCCGCGGCTCACCCCCCCGCCGCCGGAGCTGGCCGCGGCGCTGACGGCCAAGGAATTTCCGCACGAGAGCACGCGGCCCGGCGTCGGGGGCCCCAAGCCTTCGAACCCGCCAGCCGGCGACGAGGCCGGGCCCAACTCGGGCTGGACGCCGGTGCCGCCGGGTCCCGAGGCCACCACCGCGCCGCCCCCGCGCGCCATTTCGGCCGCGGCGCTGCCCGGCGGCAGCATGAAGCCGGTGCTGAAGCCCAAGCTCGATCCAACGACTCGACCTCTGACCGACTATTCGCTAGGTGGAGACGGCCTGAAGAGCGAAACGCTCGAAGGCGTCCGACTTTCCTCCAAGCCCCCTCGCAAATAGTTGCCTCGCCCGCTGCTCCTCCGCACGGTGCTCGCCGCTGCGGCGGCGGTCGCTTCGATTTACTTCGCCAAGCTCGGCTTGTTCGCCGCCGTCGGCACGTTCGTGGCGTGGGCTTCGCTGCCGCGCGCACCCCAGGGCGAGCTGCGGCGTGAGCGCTGGCTGCTGCTGGTCGCCGCCGTCGCCTCGCTGGCGGGTTTCCTGCGCTTCATGGTGACGGAGGCGATCCCGGGCATCGTGCAGGGCGGCAATCGCTTCACCGAGCAGCGCGCGATCTCGCGGTTGCGCGAGATGCTCTTCGCCGAAGACACCGCGCGCCGCATCGCCGCGCTCGATCCGGACCACGACGGCGTCGGCTCGGCGCTGCTCTTGGCTGAGCTGACCGGTGAGCTGGGCGTGCGTCGCGGCAACCATTTGCAGGTGCCGCTGCTCGAAGGCTACCCGGCGCACGTCGACACCAGCCTCGGACCGGCCAGCGAAATCGGCGGCTACTTTCTGATCATCTGCGTGCCGCTGGCCGGCGGCGGCTTTGGCGCCAGGCCGGAAGACACCTTCGACGAGGAGATCGCCGAGCGCCGCTACCTCGCCTACGCCTGGCCCAGCGGCCACGCACCAGGCCTGGAGAGCGCCGTCGCGCTCGACGAGCACGAGCACATCTGGTTGGCGCCGGCGCGCCCGGGTTTGCGCTTCGGCTTCGCCGCGCCGCCCCGCTGCGACGACGTCGTCGCGCCCGAAACCAGCCGCGCCTGGAGCGCGTGGCGCCACAAGCAAGCACGCCAAAGCTTGCCGGGCGATCGCTGAGTGCTAGCCCCTGCCCCGTTTCCGCGGATCTGCCCATGGACGAGCACTACAAAAGCGACATCAACCGCGACGTGAAGCCGGCCGCCGCCGGCGAGTTCAAGCCGCTGTCGCTCGGCGCGATCCGCGTCGACCCGCCGGTAGTGCTGGCGCCGATGGCGGGCGTCACCAACTATCCGTTCCGCGCGCTGTGCAAGCGATTCGGCGCCGGGCTCTACGTGAGCGAAATGATTACGGCGCGCCCGCTCGTCGAAGGCAACGAGAAGACGCTCAAGCTCGCCGACTTCGGCCCGGACGAATCGCCGCGCAGCTTGCAGCTGTACGGCGTCGATCCCTACTACGTGGCCGAGGCGGTCAAGCGCCTGATCAACGAAGGGCGCGTCGACCACATCGACATGAACTTCGGATGTCCGGTGCGCAAGGTCACGTCCAAGGGCGGCGGCTCGGCGATTCCGGCAAAACCGCGTCTGCTCGAGGCCATCGTGGGCGCGGCCGTGAAAGCGGCGGGCGACGTGCCCGTCACCATCAAGTTTCGCATGGGCATCGACGAGAGCACCATCACGTATCTCGACGCCGGTCGCGTCGGCGAGCAAACGGGGTGCCGCTGGGTCGGTCTGCACGCGCGCACCGCCGCGCAGCTTTACGACGGTGAGGCGCGCTGGGAAGCCATCGCCAACTTGAAGAGCAAGCTCACGATCCCCGTGCTCGGCAACGGCGACATCTGGGAGGCGGAAGACGCGCTGCGCATGATGCGCGCTACCGGCTGCGATGGCGTGATCGTCGGGCGCGGCTGCCTCGGACGCCCCTGGCTATTCCGCGACTTATCGGACGTGTTCGCGGGGCGCGAGCCGCAGAATCCGCCCACATTGGGCGAGGTGCGAGAGGTGCTGCTCGAGCACGCGCAGCGGCTCGCGGCGTGGTTCGGTGAGCGCCCCGCCATGCGCGCCTTTCGGCGACACGCCACCTGGTACACGAAATGTTTTCGCAACACGGCCGAGCTGCGCGCCCGCCTGATGCAAGTAGCAACCCTCACCGAGCTCGAGATGACGCTCGCGGGGCTGAATGCCGCGGAGCCATTTCCGGCCTCGGCCATGCGTGTCCCACGTGGCAAGGCCTCGGGCACGCAAACCGTGAGCCTGCCCCCGGGGTACCTGGAAAATCGCGACGATGCGACGCCTCCTTCCGCCGATGCCGAAGACGCCTTTTCGGGCGGGTGACGTCTGGCCAAGCGCGCCCGACGGAGTTAGTCTTCTCCGCGGATGCGGGAACAAGGGCTCCCCAAGGTTCTGGCTTGGCGCTGGGCGCCTTGCGCAGCGCTCGTCGCGGGTTCCCTCTCGTTCGTGGGCTTCGCGCTGCTCGTGATTCCGGATCACATCGGCGGTAGCCCCCACGGCACGGAGAGCGCGGGGCTCGGCCTCGGCTTGACCAACACGTTCTCTCGTTCTGGCTCGCCCGCATCTACCAGCAATCCAGACTTCTCGAGCGAGAGCACCAGCTCGGTCAACGCGGCGATGCCGGCCAGTCCCGTTTCGCGGGTCACCGCGCGGGGGACTGACGTCTTCCCCAAACGAGGCTTTTCGCCACCGCTCGAGCGCGCCGAGCCGCCACCCGCGCCGGCTCCTCCGCAGCCGCAGCTCCAGGCTCTCCCGCCACCCACTCCGCCCGCTCCTCCGCCAGCGCCGCCCGCGCAGGCAGCGCCCACCGTGGCAGCAGTTCCGCCGTCCACGCCTCCCCAGGGCGAAGCACCAGCCCCCGCTCCGGCCGAAGCGCCTGCCAGCGTGACGCAAGCGCCCGTCGGCGCCGAAGCGAATTAGGCGGGCTAGAGCGCAGGCAGCGGCTGGTGTAGCTCAGCCGACCGATGACCAGGATTTTGCACCTTGGCTCCGCGAGCCTGCGCTGGACCTTGCTCGACGTGGCGCACCGCGCAGGCGCCGAGCTCGCCGAACGGGCGTCGCGCGAGCCCATGAGCCCTGCCGGTTGGCTCGACGCGAGCGTGCCCGGACTGGCGGCACAAGATCTGCTGCGCGCCGGGCGGATTCCCGACCCGTATTGGGGCGATCAGGTCGGCCAGGCGCGTTGGATCGAGCAGCGCGATTTCGTCTACAGGACAGAGCTCGAGCTGAGCGAGGCGGACGCAGCAGCACCGGCACGCCTGGTCTTCGACTCGCTCGATACGTTCGCGCTCGTGTACCTGAACGGCGAGCGGATCGCGCAGCACGAAAACCAGATGCGGCGTCTGTTCGTCGACGTGACGGGCAAGCTGCGCCCGGGCAAGAACCGACTGGCGCTCGCGTTCGAAGCCAGCATGCCGGCCACCGTGCGCCGCGCAGGACCACCGCTACCGTACTGGAACGAGCCGTGGGAGCGCCTTTACGTGCGCAAATCGCAGATGAGCTACGGCTGGGACTGGGCGGCGCGCACGCCCACCGTGGGCCTCGCCGGGCCCGCGCGGCTCGAGATCTCGCGCGGTATTTTTGCGGATGATCCGCACCTGCGCGCTTACCCACACGAAGACGGCTCCGCGACGTTTCGAGCCAGCCTGAGCCTCGTGTCACACGCCACTCAAAGTGCGGAGGCCGAGCTCTTGCTCGACGGCGCGGTCGTCGCGCGCGCGCCGCTGTCGCTGCTGGCCGGCAAGCCAGCCAAGATTGGCCTCACCCATCGCCTGCTCGAAGCACGCCCGTGGCTGCCGCGCGAGCTGGGAGAGCCGCACCTCTACCGGATCGGCGTGCGCATCTCCAGCGGCGGGACCCTGGTGCACAACGTGGAACGGCGTGTGGGCGTGCGGCACATCGAGCTCGTCAAAGACGCCCCCGAGAGTCCCAACGGCAAAGTCTTCTACTTCCGCATCAATGGGCAGAAGCTCTGGGCCAAGGGCGACAACTGGCTGCCGATCGACTTTCTGCACACGCGGGTCAGCCGCGAGCAATACCGCAGCTACTTGGAGCTGCTCATGGCCGGCGGCGTCAACCTGATCCGCGTCTGGGGCGGCGGCATCGTCGAGCACGACGCTTTTTACGACGCGTGCGACGAGCTCGGGCTCTTGGTCTGGCAAGACTTCCAGTTCGCTTGCGGCATCTACCCTGAAGCGCCCGAGTTTTTGCGCGAAGTCACGCTCGAAGCGGAGGACATCGTCAAGAAGCTGCGCTCGCGCACCTGCCTCGCGCTGTGGTGCGGCAACAACGAGAACGAAGCGCTGGCGATGCAGACTTTGCCCGACAAGCGCTTTCATCCCATCTATTACCAGGTGCTGCCCGAAGTGTGCGGGCGCCTCGACCCCGATCGCGCCTACTGGCCGGGCAGCCCCGCTTCCGAGTCACGCGAGCTGCACCCCGATAGCGATCAAGAAGGCGATCGTCACAATTGGGACGTGTGGTTCGGTTGGAAGAGCACCGACTTCATCGGCGACTTGTCGCGCTTCAACTCCGAGTTCGGCGCGCAAGCCTTCCCGCAGCGCGAAACGATCGAAAGCTTCATGCGGCCGGACGAAGCGTGGAGCCCCGGCGCGGTCAGCCGCCCGCAAGGCCAGAGCCCCGGGCTCGTGCTGGCGCGTCACGGTGCGCAGCTCGAAAAGTTGTTCTCGCGCGCAGCAGCCTTCGGCCCACCGACGAGCTTGGACGCCGCCATCGCGACCAGCCAAGCTTTTCAGGCCGACACGGTCGGACGTTACATTAGGCACTACCGCCGCAATTTGCGCTTCACGGGCGGCGTGGTGCTGTGGAACTTCACCAGCACCTGGCCGAGCGTGTGCTGGGCGCTGGTCGATTTCTATCGCCGACCCAAGCAAGCTTTCTACGAGTGCAAACGCGCGTTTCGGCCCTTCAGTGTCGGCATCGAGCCGAGCGACGAGACCCAGACGAGCTACGTCGCGCACGTTTCGCTGGATCGACCGGGCGCCGTGAGCGGATCGCTCCGGCTCGAGCTACGCGAAATCGAGAGCGGCCGGGTCGTGGCCTTCGAAGAGACGGCCGTCGCGCTCGACGCACCGGGAGCGCTCGACGCCCTCAGCCTGCCGCTACCGGCAGGCCTCGCGCGCAAGCGCCACGCGCTGGTGGCGACGCTCACTCACGAGGCCGGTATCGAGCGCGACTTCCGTTATCTGGTGCCGCTGGCCGAGGTCGAAGGCCTGGGCGGCCGCGTCACGGCGCGCCGTAGCGCCGACGGCATCGAGCTGTGGAGCAGCGGCTGGCGGCTGCGCGTCGGCGTCGAAAGCTTCGAGTCTCCTGCGATCTGGGACGACAACTACATCGACATGCTGCCCGGCGAGAGCCGTACGTTGCGGCTCGAGCACGGCAGCGCGCCCGAGCACCTGTGGGTAGTCGCCGGCATGGGTCAGCGCGCCGCGTTGTCGGGCAGCGACGCCGTGGAGATTTGACCTCAGTACAGCTCGACGCGGTGGATGGCGAGGCGGAAGTCTGCCGGCGTCGTGACCGAGAACTGGATTTCCGTCACCGTGGTCAGCTTGATGGGCAAGTCTTCGAGCGAAATATCCATCTTGCTCATGATACCGAACGGCGCTTTGCGCACGTTGCTGCCCGCGATGGCACCCAACGTGGTCTGGAAGTAACCGCCACCGCTGGTCTTGACCACGACCTGCACCGAGCTTGGCGACTCCAGCTTGATTTGAATGCCGGTGTAGCTCGACAAATCGTAGACGTGCGCGGCGTCGAGGTCGTCGACGTTGAGCCGGAAGCCCACGAACGCGAACGTGGCGTTCGGGTTGTTGAGTGTCTTCTCCTTGCCGGTGGCCCACGCCGCACAGGTGCGGTCGATCCAGATCGCGCCGGGGTCGGAGATGTCACTGGCGAAGGTGATGCCGGTATCTGCATCGGACGCCCAGTCACCGTGGCGGCCTTCGATGTCGAGGATCTGCGCGTCGCAGTCTTCGAAATCGTCGATCAAGGTCGGAGCGACGCAGCGTTCGTCGGGAGTGCAAACCTCGTCCAAAGTGCAGCCGCAGTCGATGACGCCGCCCACGCCGCCCTCGCCGAGCGCGCCACCGGTGCCGCCGGCGCCAGCACCGCCCATGCCGCCGCCGGCGACGCTGCCCCCGATACCGGCCGTGGTGCCGCCGTTGCCGCCGCCGTTCTTGCCGCCGCTGGAGGTGCCGCCGGAGCTGGTTCCGCCGCTGCTCTTGCCGCCGGTGCCGCCGCTCTTGCCGCCCGTGCCGCTCGGCTCGGACACGCATTCGTAGTCTTCGCAGACGCGCTTGTAACCGCAGTCCTCGTCGTCTCGGCAGGCGACGCAGATGTGCTCCGACACCTCGCACAGCAGGCCGCCACTGCAATCGCTCGTGTAGTCGCACGCCGGGCGGGTTTGGCACCCGTGATCCATGCAGGCTTGGCCGGCATCGCAATCCTTGCTGCTCAAGCAACCGACGCAGGTACCCGAAGCCTGGTCACAGACCTGGCCGCCGCTGCAGTCACTCGAGTCGCTGCAGTCGACGGACGCCTTGCACAGTCCTGACGTGCAGACCTTGTCGCCGTCGCAATCGCTGTCGCCCAGGCACTGCACGCACTTGCCATTGCCGCAAAGCAGGTCGTAGTTCTCGCAAGTCGTGTCATCCTTGCACGACAGGCCGAAGCCCTTCGGGTACGGATCGCCGCTGCCCCCACCGCAGGAGACGACGGCGCTGAAAGCACCGACCAGGGCCCAACCGAACCAGTTACTGCGCCTCATCCGAAGACCTCCAGCGTGCGCCCAGGGGCGCAAAAGCAATCACGAGAGGTACCACGCCGAGCCCGGCTCGCTCCATGAGCTAGCGACGCGCGCCCCGCTTCTGCTCCGGCGTGTCCGCACCTCCCCCTACCTTCGGCGCAGCGTCAGAGCCTGCCCAACCGGCAAGAACCCCTCATTTCTCGGCATTTTTGAAATTGATATTGAAAGTCACTTTCGTTTGCAATAGACCTCCCTCTCCTTTCGCAGAGGTCACCACGTTTCATGAAGCTCCCGTCTTTCCGCGTTCGACTCAGCTCGCAGGTCTTGCTCATGGCCCTCGTCGGCAGCGCCGGCTTTGGCTGCAGCAGCAGCGACGACGACACGGCCGCCCAGAAGGCGGTGGTCGACAACTACGCCGCCATGGTCGCCGCCAACTACGCCGACACGCTCTCCACCGCCAAGTCCCTGAAGAAGGCGATCCACTCTTTCGTCGACGCCCCCAGCGAGGACGGACTCAAAGAAGCGCGCGACGCCTGGCTCGCCTCACGCGATCCCTACGGCCTGTCGGAGGCGTACCGCTTCTCACAGGGACCGATCGACAACGACGACAGCGACGACGACGTACCAGAAGGCCCCGAGCCACTGCTGAACTCGTGGCCCGTCGACGAGAGCTACATCGACTACGTGCGCGTCGTGACCAAGGACGAGGACGAGAAAGAGGTCGTCACGTACCCGGACGGCGGCATCATCAACCTGCCCGACGAATTTCCCACCATCGACGCCGACGCGTTGTCAGGGGAAAACACCAAGCACGGCGAGGACGAGATCACGACCGGCTACCATGCCATCGAGTTCTTGCTCTGGGGCCAGGACTTCAATGTCGACGGGCCTGGCGACCGCTCGTACACCGATTACGTCGTGGGCGAGGGCGGCACGCACGCCAACCAAGATCGTCGCGGCCAATACCTGGTCACCCTCGCCGATCTGATGGTCGATGAGCTGAGCGTCGTGAACGACGCCTGGCTGGAGGGCAAAGCCAACTACCGTGCCGATTTCGTGGCGCTGCCGCCGGCGAGCGCGCTGGGCAAAATCTTGCTCGGCATGGGCAGCCTGTCCGGTGCCGAGCTCTCGGGCGAGCGCATGAGCGTGGCGCTCGACGAGAGAGAACAGGAAGCCGAGCACTCGTGTTTCAGCGACAACACGCTGGCCGACCTGCGCAACAACGCCACCTCGATTCAAAACGTTTTGATCGGTCACTACGGCGACATTCAGGGGCCCGGCATCGCCGACCTAATCGAAAAGAAAGACGCAGCGCTGGCCAAGGCCCTGCGCGACGACATTCAGCGCGCCATCGACGACATCGACGCCGTGCCGCCCACGCCTTTCGATCAGGCGATCATGGCGGACGACGACGATCCGGCGAGAAAGCACCTGCTGGACGCCGTCGATGCGCTACACCGCTTCACCCCCAACCTCAAGAAGGCCGCCGACACGCTGGGTGTCAGCCTCAACCTCCAAAGCAAATGAGCTACCGCGCGCTGTTACCTCTGCTCTGGCTCGTGACTCTCGGCTGCAGCTCCAACAAGAACCCGCAGCAGCAGCCCGCGGCGGATCCGCTCTCGGGCGGTGAGGGCACGACCTTCACGGTCGGCAAGAACGCCTTCGCTCAGGCTGCCGAGAACCTCGTCGGTGATCGCCGCGATCCGTTCTTCGATGGTAACGCGCTGTTCAATCGCAATTGGGCCACGGCGCCGGCCTCGGCGGTCGGCGTCGATGGCCTGGGACCGACGTACAACGCGCGCTCATGCTCCAGCTGCCATTTCAAGGACGGCCGCGGTCGCCCGCCCTTCAGCGAAGACGAGGCCATGAGCTCGATGCTCATCCGCCTGAGCGTGCCCGGCACCGACGAGCACGGCGGGCCCAAGCCGGAGCCGACGTACGGTGGCCAGCTGAATCCGCTCGGCATCTTGGGTGTACCGGGCGAAGGTGATCCGCGCGTCGTGACCAGTCTCGAGAGCGGCAAATACGACGACGGCACCAGCTACGAGCTGTCCGTGCCCAGCTACGAGCTGCGCGACCTGGCGTACGGCGAGATGTCCGCGGACGTCATGCTCTCGCCCCGCACCGCACCGCAAATGATTGGCCTGGGCTTGCTGCAAGCCATCGACGAAGCGGACCTTCTGGCGAACGCGGACGAAAAAGACCGGGACCACGACGGCATTTCCGGCCGCCCCAACCACGTTTGGGACGTGGCTAAGGCCGACGTGGCGCTTGGGCGTTTTGGCTGGAAGGCGAACCAGCCGCGGCTCGAGCAGCAGAACTCCGGCGCGTTTTTGGGTGACATCGGCATCACCTCGCCCTTGTTCCCGAGCGAAAACTGCACCGAAGCGCAGACGGCTTGCAGCGCAGCCGTGAACGGCGGCAGCCCCGAGATCGATCACGATCGCGTGGACGTGGTCGACTACTACAGTAAGTACCTGGCCGTGCCCGCGCGCCGGCGAACGGGGGACGCGCAGGTGCTGCAAGGCGAGCAGCTGTTCACGGATCTCGGCTGCAGCGGCTGCCACATCAAGACCTTCAAAACCGGCACCGTGGAAGACTTTCCGGAGCTGTCGCAGCAGACCATCCACCCGTACACGGACCTGTTGCTCCACGACATGGGTGACGCGCTGGCCGACGGCCGCCCGGATTTCGAAGCCAACGGCAACGAGTGGCGCACCCCGCCGCTGTGGGGCGTCGGCCTGTTCAAGGACGTGAACGATCACACCCGTTACCTGCACGACGGCCGCGCGCGCAACCTCGAAGAAGCCGTGCTCTGGCACGGCGGCGAAGCCCAAGACTCCGCAGACGCCTTCAAGGCGCTCTCCAAGAGCGAGCGCGAGGCCCTCATCACGTTCCTGGGCTCGCTTTAATTCAAGAGGGGGCTGCCACCCTGCAGCCCTTCTCGCACAGTCTCCGCAGCGTCTCCAGGTCGTGCCGGTCGGCCTTCCTGTAGATGGCGTCTTCGGCCATTCGCTGGCTGAACCGTCGTTTCGATACCCTTGAGATGTCACAGGGAAGTCGGGCGATCGGGAGGATCGGGACTGAGATTTTGGGATGCGAAGCGTCGAGCCGAAGCGCGAGCCGTCTAGGGACGCGTCAGCGCGAGCACGAGGTCGTGGTGGTCGGAAAGCTCGGCCAAGAGCTGCGCCCGCGGTGGCATGCGAAAATCGGCGAAGTCGAAACCAGGTGCGACCGTGCAGCCGCACAGCGCAAAGCCGTGGGGGCCCGCCAGCACGCGCGCGGCCTGCAACTCGCCGCTTTGAACGACATGCTGCGGGCGCTGGCCGCGCTCGAGCGCTGGTCCGAGCTGGACGCTACGCAGGCGGTGCTCGCGATCGAAGCAGGTAAGCTCGATAGGATCGCCCAGGTAGTGATGCCAGGCTTCGTCCGAGTCGACGACGTGCAGCGCCGAGAAGTCGTGCGTCTCGAGCAAGAAATAGATCGCCGTCGACGCGCTACGCGGGCCCCTGCCCGGCAGAGGAACCGGCAAGGCAGGCGCACGAAACGTCTCGACGAAGAACCCGCCTTCCGGATGCGGCGCGAGCCCCAAGCTGGCAATGACCTCTCGTGCAGTGAGCATGGACGGCTTCATACATCGCGCGCTCTCGCGTGCGCCGTCGTTTCCCTGATCGTCGCGTCAGGGTCGGAAGCAACCGGGGCGAGGCCGACCCACCGCGGTGAGAAAGACCCACCCCAAAACCCGCGAAAAGACGGGAAGCGCGGCGCAAAAACTGGCCCTGAACGACGGCACGGCACTTGCTCGGGCAGCAGACATGCCTCAAAGCCGCCTCGAACGCGAACGCCCGAGCGAGTGGTTGCGCTGGCTCGCGGAAGAGCCCGACGCTTATGCAGTGTTGGTCGCGCACAGCGGCGGTTTGGCCAGGGCTTCCTACCGGTTGGCGAGCGCGCGTTGTCGCGTTCAGGGCGGTCTGGGTGAAACGCCGACGCTGCGTGAGCTACAAGCCGCAGCGCTACAGCTGGCAGAGAAGCTCGGCGTCTTGGAAACGCTACCCATCACCTCGTTGCTCGCAAGCGATTGCGAAGAGCAGGGCCTGGTCGTGATTCGGCCGATGCCGACGCCGCCATCGAGCCGCCGTTCGAGCACGCCGCCGCTGCGTCGCGCGAGCTGAGCGGCCGCTGCCCGCGAGCCGAGGCTCGCTCAGTAGCTCTCGCCGTGCACGTGCTCGGCCGGCACGCCTTGCCGCAACAAGAGCGCGGTGCATTCGTTGACCATCGGCGTATGACCGCACAAGTAAGCGCGCCCCTCCGGCCCTAGCTCACGAGCCAGCTCGGCCAGGTGCGCCTGAACACGCCCCATGCGCCCGTGGTAAGCGCCTTCCGGTTGGGAGTGCGTCGGGATGAAGCGAAAGCGCGCGTGCTCGTGCGCGAGCTGCCGCAATTCGTCGCCCCATAGCTCTTCAGCGCTGTCACGACAGCCGAACAGCAGTGTGAGCGGCAAGCTCACGCTGCGCGCCAGCTGCTCCACCACGATCGCGCGCAGCGGCGAGATGCCGGTGCCGGTCGCAACCAGCAGCGACGGGACGTCTGCCTTCCACACCAGCGAGCCGCTCGGACCCGTGACCGAGACCGTGCTGCCAGGCTCCAGCTCCAGCAGCGGATCGGCCGATGTGCCGCGCGCTGCCGCGATTTCGAAGCGGCCCGGGTGAGCTTCGTCGAAAGGTGTCGCCACCGAAAACGCATGGCTGGTCCCTTCCATGAGCGTGAGCACGGCATACTGGCCCGCAGCGCGAGGAAAGGGCTGGGCGGACTCGAAGGTCATCTTGACCACGCGGGGGCTCAGCGCCCCGCGCGCCACGAGCTCCGCAGAAAAGCTGGGCATTTAGGCCCCATTTAGCACAAGCTCCGTCGCGATGAACTTCTTCGGACACGCCGTGGTGGCTGCCAGCCATTTCGGAGCGGCGGATCCGCCCACGCCTCGCTTGGATCGGCTGTGTGCCGGCGCCATGCTGCCGGATTTCTGGGGAATGCTGCGGCTCCGTCGGCCCGGCGTGCACGACGCGAGCCTCGCGCGCGGCGTCGACTTCCATCACGCCACCGATGAGGTCTTTCACGAGCTGGCGGCGTTTCAGCGGCTGTCGCGCGAGGCGTTCGCCTGGCTGTCCGAGCGCGGCATGCCGCGAGGGCCCGCGCGCGCGGTCGCGCACATCGGCATCGAAATGCTGCTCGACGAAGTAATGGCGCGCGAGGCGGGCGCCCAAGATGCGTATCGCGCGGCGCTGCGCGTGCCGCTGGCACCGCTGCTGGTTTTCACCGGTGCGACGGATGCAGAGCGACTCACCAGGCTGCAAGGCACCTTGCTGGAACGTGCCGCGCTTTTGGTAGCACCGTCCGCCCAGCTCCTGGCGGAGCGCATCGCGCGCACCCTGGCGGGGCGTCCACGGCTGGCCACCGACGCCCAGGGACAGGAGCTTTTGGGTAGCTGGGTGACCTGGACGCGGCCGCGCGTGGAGGCCGAAGCGCCCGAAGTTTTGGCCACGCTGAGGGCGCGACTCGCAAGCTTCGGCCGGGCCGAGTAGGCTGGCCGGGCCCATGAACGAGCGCGCGCCGGCCGCCGGCAACATTGCCGCCACCGTGTTCCAGGACTTGCGGCGCGCCATTTTGCGGGGCGAATTCGCGCCCGGCGAGCGGCTACCGGGCGAACGCGAGCTGGCGCAAAAGTACCAGACCAACCGCAACACCCTGCGCGAGGCGGTGCGGCGTTTGGAGCACGCGCGGCTCGTCACCGTGCGGCACGGCCAGGGAGTTACCGTCGCGGACTTTCGCAAGACCGGTACGATGGAGCTGCTCCCGCCTTTCTTGGAGAACTCGCCCGACATCAGCGAGGTGGCGCACCTGCTCGAGGACATTTTGCCCGCGCGCCTGCTGGTGCTGGAGTTCGCTACCAAGCTCGCCGCGCAGCGCGCCGCACCGGCAGACGTGGCGCGCATCCGCGACATCACCGACTTGCTGATCGCGGCCTTCGATCGCGGCGACCCGGTCGTGATCGCACACGGCTTTCAACGTTGGCTAGATGCGCTGATCGAAGCCGGACACTCGGTAGCCGTGCGCTGGATCGCCAATCCGTTCTTGGATGCTTACCGCGAGCTGCTCGATCGGTTTCCAGCGCTGTGGGTGCTCGAGCCGAGCTTTCCACAGCATTTGCGCGACGTAGCCAGCTCGATCGAGAGAGGCGAAGAAGAGGGCGCCGTCGTCGCGCTGCGCGGTTACTACCAGCGCGTCGACCGCGCCTTGATGCAAACGCTCTCGGGCGTCATGAAAGCCAAGAGCTGAACCGAAGCGTCGCTCAGGGGTCGGGCAGCGCCGCGCTCGACTTGGTGCACCAGAAGAGCAGCGGCGCGCGACCCGCGGCGCCGAGCTCCAGCGCGTGCGCCGCCGCTTTGGCCGAATACGTATCGTCCAAGATTGGAAAGCCCGCGTCCGCAAAGGCGCTCCGCGCCCGCGTGCCGGCCGGGGTCGCGAACGGATAGCCGCGCCCCAGTTGATCGGTCACCAGCGTGAGCTGTAACAGCTCGCTCGCGGACAGCGCCGCCGACGCATCGCCGCTGAGCTCGGCGACGCGCGCCAGGACTCGCCGTGCCAGCCCCAGGACGCGCCCGCGCCGCGACAGGGGCCAGGCCGCGATCCGCACGGCATGAATCTCCGGCGCGCCCGAGAAAATTCCGCGCCTTCGTGCCAGCGAAAGGCCAGCGAGCACGCCAGCCGTCGTCGCCGACGAGCCAATGGGTAGCACGACGGCTGCCGGCACCGGGCATTCGCGCCGGCCGAGCTGCAGCCCCAGCTCGAGCCCCGCCGCCAGGTAACCGAGCAAGCCGTCGCCGGTGAACGAGACTTGTGACAGCACGCTCGCCGACTCCCCGGCTCGCTCCGCTTCACGCCGGGCCCGCTCACTCGCCAGTGGCAGTAGCGACCAATGCGGGATCTCGATCAGCTGCGCGCGCGCCGCCACCACACGCTGCGAAAGCTCACCCTCCGCGGTGAGCGGCTCCGGGAAACAGATCGCGCCTGGTGCCAGACCGGCACGCGCCGCGTGCAGCGTGGTGGCCAGCACGAAGTTCGAGCCGGTGGCACCGGTCGACAGCACGCGCGTCACACCCTGTGCCTGAGCTTCGCCGAGCAAGTGCTCGAGGAGCCTCACTTTATTGCCGCCGTAAATCGGCGAGCACAAGTCGTCGCGCTTGAGCCACAGCTCGCCCTGGCGACCACGTCCGCCGCTCGTAATGACGCGCTCGCCGTACTCCACGCGCGTTGGCCAGTCGCCGAGCGCGACGCGCGACACGCGCGTGCGGAGCTGAGGGAAGACGTCGAACAGCGCTGTCACGTGAAGTCTGACCTTTCGACTCCACCACTGTTCTTGAGTCCACTGTTCTTTTGTTCAAAGAAATGTGCTATCGGACGAACAGCGTCGTTGCGTGGAGCGAGGGCGCATCCAGGACTATGGCAAAATCCTCAAAGCCTACGCGGGGTTCTGCCGCCAAGGCCGGGTCCAAGAAGCGACCCGCTGCCCCGGCGAAAAAACCCGCGCCCGCCCGCACCAAGGCCGTCGCCCGTTCAGCAGCCGCGCCCACCAAAAAGGCGCCCGTCAAGACAGCCGCCGCACCCGCCAAGAAAGCCGCGGCGCGCGCCGTCACGGCCGTCACCAGCTCCACCGCTTCCTCGCCGCTCGTTCGCGCGCTCACGGTAGACGAGCAGCGCGCCGTGCGGCTCGCCCTCAGCGGCAAAGCGACGCTCCTCAGCAGCGCACCGCGCTCGCGCGACGCGCTCTTGTTCGCGGCCGCTGCCAGCATCGCGCCGGCGCCGGTCGTCGTTGCTTCGCCCCACGCGGCGGAGCTGCTGGCGCAAGTCGTACAATTCTCCAGCGTCGAGGTGGTCGGGCTCGGCGCATTCGCCAGCAGTGTCGAGGCAACGAGCAAGCGGCGCCTGGCGCGCGGCGGCTCGCTGCTCGTGGTGGTGGATCCCGCCAGGCTGTTCGACGCGGAGCTGCGCCAAGCCTTCGCCAAGGCGCCGCCCGCCCTGCTGGGTATCGCCGCCGCGCACGCCTGTTCGGAGCACGCGCACGAGCTGTGCGCCGCCTACCTCAGTCTGCGTGAAGCGCTGCCCGCGTTCGGTGCCGCGGTGCTGGCAACGAGCACCAGCACCAGCCCGCGCGTCATCGACCAAGTGGCAGAAGCGCTGGGCGCCAAGCCCGCAAACATCATCGAACGCAGCCAGTCAGAGCTGGCGCGCGCCGCGCAGGTGGTGCGCGCCGGCGAGCGCAAAACGGCGCTTTTTGCGGTCATTTTGGAGCGTGGCGCGCCGGGCGTCGTGCTCACCGCCACCCCGCAAGAAGCGGACAGCGTCTACGCGGAGCTGTGCTCGCGCAAGGTCGCGTGCGTGCGTGCCCACGCGGGCATGTCGGCAGAAGAGCGCAATGGCGCGCTCACTCGCTTCGCCGACCCGCGGGAGCGCCTGGTGCTCGTCACCCAGAGCCCGCACGCCAATGCTTCGGGTTTGGCGGGTTGTCCGGAGGCAAGCCAGGTGCTGGGCAGCGCACCGCCGCGGCGCGACTTGAGCTTCGTGGTGCACTACCAGGCGCCGCTCTCGCCCGAGCAACATTTCGAAGACGTGTCGTGGCTGCCCGACGGCGGTTACTCGTTGGTGCTGGCGGACTCGAGCGACGCCGCCTTGGTGCAGGCGTTGCTGGCGCAGCAGCGAGTCAAGCCGGCAGCGGTCGAGGCCGTCGCGCAGGCGCTGGCCCAGGCACCGACGGATCGCCCCATTTTCTCGGACACGCTGGCGCTGCGCGCGGGCACCAGCCGTCGCAGCGCCGAGCGGGTGCTCAGCGCGTTCGCCGATCGCAGCTTGATCACGCGAGATAGCGGCCAAATCGCCCGTCGTGTCAGCCCCGAGCAGCTCGCCGCCGAAGGCCGCCTGCTCGCCGCGCGCTTCGCCGCCCTCCGCGCCGGCGACGTCGGCCGAGCCGAGCAAATCGCGGCCTACGTCACGAGCCGCCACAGCGCCGTCGCCACTGCCAACACCAGCGCGGCGCTGCACCAAGTCCGCGCCTGAGGCGCCTTCTTGGTGGGCGCGTCTCTACCCTCGCGCGCTCGAGTCCCGATCCTCCCGATCTCCCTGTGAAAATTCTCGCGGGGCCCTTCGCCCCTGAGTCTCCGGGACGGCGAGGGCGTTCTCGCGTCACGGCGAGCGCTGCATTGCAAGTGCGAGGTCCGACGACTGAGGACGCCAACTCACCTCTCACGCGCACAGAAAATTCTTACGCTCGTAAGGAGCTTGGTGGACGTCCGATGATACCTGGGGTCCCGAAGCGCATCGCGCGTTCAGCCAAGTTCTTACGTTCGGAAGAACTTCTTGGCGATGGAACTGGGGACACGCCGCAATGGGATTGCGACTGCGAAGCAGCTCGAAGAGCGCTCGGACACTGCGAGCTCTGCTTCGTGGGCCACTGCGTCGAAATGCGTAGAATCCTGAGGGGGTTGCGTGGCGGCAGCCCCCCACGACATCAGGGCTTGATGGCGTCGTAGCGGCGGAGCTCGCATTCGATGGCGCCGTTGAAGACGAGCAGGAATTTGTCGGAGCGGAGCGGCAGGTCGAAGTTCCGCGGGACGATCAGGGCGCGCTGGTAGGCTTCGAAGCGGCGCAGGGCGCCGGCGAGGTCGGACGGAAGGCTATCGCCGCGGCCGAGGCGTTCGCCGTAGGGCGGATTGATGACGAGACCGCCGCGATCGGCGCTGGGAACGGCGCTGGATAGCGGAGCGAGTCGCAGGTTGATCCGCACGCCGGCTTGCTCGGCGTTGGCGCGAGCTGCTTCGAGCGCGCGCGCGTCGGCGTCGGAGCCGATCAGCGAGAAGCCGAGGGGACGGGCGGCGCTGGTGGCTTCTTCACGCAGCTCAGCGAGCGCTTTTTGGGCGGTGGCGTCGAAGTCTGCCCAGCGCTCGAAGCCGAACGAGTCGCGCTGCAGGCCCGGAGCGCGGCGAGCGGCCCATAGCGCGGCCTCTATCAGCAGCGTGCCGGAACCGCACATGGGGTCGACGAGCGGCGACTCGCGATCCCAACCAGAGTAGCGCACGAGCGCGGCCGCCAGCGTCTCTTTGATGGGTGCGGCGCCTTGCTGCTTGCGAAAGCCATGCTCGTGCAGCGAGTCCCCGGAGTAGTCGAGGTACACGGTGGCGCGATCTTTGACGATGTGGACGAACAGCTGCACGTCCGGCGAGCGCCGATCCACGCTGGGGCGCGCGCCGAGGCGCTCGCGTAGCTGATCGACGACTGCATCTTTGGTGCGCTGCGCGATGTACTGCGTATGCGTAAGACGGCTGGAGCGGCAGGCGGCGCGCACCGCGAGTGTGCGCTCGGCGTCGAGCACGCGCTGCCAGTCGATGCGGCGCACGCCGGCGTACAGCGCGTCTTCGTCGGGGCTTTCGAACTCGGCGAGCGGCTCGAGCACGCGCTGCGCGATACGAGACCACAGGCACGCCCGGTACGCATCACGTAGCTCGCCACCGAAGTGTACGCCGCCGCGATCGGCCCGCACGCGTGGCAGCCCGAGCTCGATGAGCTCGTCACGCAAGAGCGGCTCGGTGCCCTTGGCGGCGGTGGCGAAGAAACGAGGCTGCAGGCGCCCGCTGGTTTGCGTCATGAAGCGCTCGGCGTCTAGTGGGACGATGAAGGGCGCGCGAGCTTTCGCACCGCGCGCAGCACCGACTCATCGCTGGTCAGCTGATCGATTCTCGCAAGCTCGGCCCAACGCGCACCAGCCACCTCCTCGCTTGGGACGAAGTCGCGGGTGGGAGAGTGAAAGCAATAGCGCACATCGAAGTGCTCGTGCGCGGGCTCGTCCTTGCGCGCCGGGATGGCGTGAATATCCAGATCGAAGATCGTGGCCGAAGCTTGCGCCAGCGTGAGCCCCACCTCTTCTTCGACCTCGCGGCGGGCTGCGGCAGCGAGCGAGGCGTCCGCTTCCTCGATATGCCCGCCGGGTTGTACCCAGATGCCGAGCTTCTTGTGAAAAATGAGCAAGACGGCGTCGCGCTCGGGCGAGAGCACGAAGCCGCTGGCTGTCAGGTGACCGGGCGCGAAGTGCGAGCGCGACGTGGGCGCCGCCGCTTCGAGCAGCTCGAGCATGCGCTGGCGAAAGACCCGTTCGCGCGGGTCCGCCGGGAGGTACTCGAGAATGTCTTTGCGGGCTCTTGCCAGATCCACGGCTGGCAATTGCAACAAAGTGACGCACGCGGCAAGCCCTTACCTCCCGCGCGAGGGAGGCCGTACCAAGCGGTAGCTCCCACCCATGCGCCAGCGCGCCCACCTCAAGCTCATCGTCTCCGCCGCCCCACCCGAGGGCGAGGCCGAGCCGCGCGATCGCATCTCGACGATCCAGCCCGTCAATCGCCTGCGCCTTCGTGCGCGCTTGCACTGGCTCGGCCGCCACGCGCATGTCCTCGCCTTGTGGTCGGCTTCGCTGCTGCTGCTCTCGGTGGCAGGGCTCATCGCGCTGCGCTGGCTCTAAGCCCGCAGACGCCCGGCTGCCGATCGGCGGCCAGCGGCAGTGGCGGCCAGCGCGCGAGCGGGCATGAGCCTCGCAAAAATTGGCGCCGCCGGCGCGGCACGCGGCTCGCACTGGCCCTGGTGATGAGCTCTACCGTTTTTGCCACTCAAGTCATCGCCGGCACCCCCACCGGCAGCGCCACCGCGCACGCCTCCGTGCTGCTCGGCCTCGAGGCTCGCCCAATCAGCGCCGAGGTTTGCTGTACGCGCGGGCCCTCGTTGTTTCAAATGGTGGGCCTGGCCGAAGCAGCAGTGAAAGAGTCGCGCGTGCGCGTGCAAGGCTCGCTCGCGCGCCTGGGCGTCTTGCTCGATGCCTACGCGGTAACCATCAACCTGGCGCCGGCGGACCTGCGCAAGAGCGGCGCCGCGCTCGATCTGGCGATCGCGCTCGGCGTGCTCGCCGCCGTGGAACAGCTCGATCCGCGCTCGCTGTTGGGGGTGCTGCTGGTCGGCGAGCTGTCGCTCGACGGCTCGCTCCGCCCGGTAACGGGCGTCTTGCCGCGCCTGGAGGGCGCCGAGCGGCACGGTATCCGCTCCGCAATCGTGCCGCGCGGCAACTCCGCGGAAGCGGGGCTGGCTCGCGGCGTGAAGGTGCTCGTCGCCGATTCGCTGCCGCAAGTCGTCGCGCACCTGCGTGGCCAACGCCAATTGCCTACGGTACCAGCGACGCATTTCGTCCCCGACACCGGCGGCACCGCCGGCGACCTGAGCGAGGTGCGCGGGCAAGCCACGGCGCGGCGCGCGCTCGAGATCGCCGCGGCAGGCGGCCACAATCTGCTCTTCGTCGGGCCACCCGGTAGCGGCAAGACGCTCTTGGCGCGCCTGATGCCGACACTCTTGCCGCCGCTCGAGCTGGAAGAAGCCATCGAGTGCACGGCGATTCACTCGGTTGCGGGCACCTTGCCCGGTGACACGGGTATCGTCACGCGGCGGCCGTTTCGGGCGCCGCATCACTCGGTGAGCGAGGCCGGGCTGGTCGGCGGCGGCGAGCTACCGCGGCCGGGCGAGGTCAGCTTGGCGCACCACGGCGTGTTGTTCCTGGATGAGCTGGCGGAGTTTCGGCGCCCCGTGATCGAAGCGCTGCGCCAACCGCTCGAAGACGGCAAGGTGAGCATCGCGCGGGCCCGAGCGCGAGCGTCGTTTCCGGCGCGGCCGCTGCTGGTGGCTGCCGTGAACCCCTGCCCGTGCGGGCATTTTGGACACCCGCGCGTGCCCTGCCGTTGCTCGGCCGGCATGCGCGACCGCTACCGTGCGCGGCTGTCGGGACCGCTGCTCGATCGCATCGACATTCACGTCAGCGTGCCGCCGGTCGAGATCGCGGCGCTGGTGCGCAATCGTCGCGGTGAGAGCTCGGCGGAGGTGCGCGCGCGTGTGCTCGCCGCGCGCAGCTTGCAGAGCGAACGCGCGCGAGCGCTCGGTTTGCAGGGCAAGCTGAACGGAGCGCTGCCCGGCGCCGAGCTCGAGCGCGTCGTCCAGCTCGACGCGGAGAGTCGTGCGCTGCTCGCTCAGGCCGCCGAGCGACTCGGCTTCTCGGCGCGCGCCTTCGGCAAGATCTTGCGCGTGGCGCGCACCATCGCCGATCTCGAAGGCGCCGAGCGCGTGACGGCCGACCATGTGGGTGAAGCCATCCAAGGCCGCGTTCTGGACCATCGCGCAGCGCCGTGATCGACTGCCGATCGAGCCAGCTTGACGGCCCCCAGGCCGCTTCGTACCTTTCCTTTCGAAGCAGTGGGAGTCAAAAATAAAGAAAGGGCTGGGCAGCGCTCGCTGCTCGCGATCACGCTACTCGTAGCGTGCGGGTCGCGCAGCGGGCTGCTCGGCGGCGGAGAAGAGCCCATCTTCGGTCCCTCTCAGCCATCGGGTGCGGGCGGAGTCTCCGCGACTGGCGGCACGCCCACGGGCGGTGTCGCCCACGCCGGCAAGAGCGCCGGCGGCAAAGGGCCGACTCACGGCGGAAATTTTCCTACGATCGGCGGCGAGCCCACCGCGCAAGGCGGTGAGTTTCCGTTGCCGGAAGGCGGCACCCCAAGCTTCGCCGGGGCTCCCAACGACGAGCCCACCGAGGTGATCTGGGGCAAGCGCTTCGGCGACACCAAAGCCGAACAGACCGCCGCCGCGATCGCGGTCGAGCCGGTTGGCACGTTCACCATCACGGGCACGGTCACCGGCAACGTGGACTTCGGTGGCGGCAAGCTCGTCGGGGGCGGCGGCAGGGACGCCTACCTCGCGCAATTCGACAGCGATGGCGAGCATCGCTGGAGCGCCGTTTACGGTGATGCGGGCACGCAGGAGGGAGCGGGCGTCAGCGTGCGCTCGGACGGCAGACTGGCGGTGGTCGGCAGCTTCTCCGGCGCCATCGACTTCGGCAATGGCTGGCTCGGGAGCCACGGCAATCGAGACGCCTTCGTGGCCGAGCTCGATCACGACGGGAAGAACGCTTTCTTCACCGAGGGGTTTGGCGATTCTGACTATCAAATCGCTAGCGGCGTGACCTTCGCCGAGAGCGGGCTGGCGGTTTGGGCAGGTGCCTTCCGCGGCTCGGGCTTTCTGGGCGTGACCTCGCACACCAGCGTTGGCTCGGTGGACGCCCTGGTCGCCGCCCATGACGACACCGGCAAGAGCTCATGGGCCATGCAAGCCGGCAACCAGCTCGCGCAGCGCGCCAACGCCATCGCCGGCTCCGACGTGGACGGCAGCGTGTTCGTGGCCGGCAACATGCTGGGACAACTCAAGTTCGGAGCCTGCTCGCAGGTCACCGGCTCCGCGACGGTCGAGCACGGATTCATCGCTTGGATCGATGGCTCCGGAAACTGCAATCGCAACCTGGTCTTCAACGGGAACGGCGCATCGCAAGCGGTCGCCGTCGCGACGGGGAAGAGCCCGCTGAGCTCGCTGGTCGCGGTGGGCGGGCATTTCGTCGAGGACTTCAGCTTCGCCGGGGTCACCGCGGTCGACTCCACACTCGAAAACGACGCCTTCGTGGCCGTGCTCGAAGGCAACCGCAACAGCTACAGCTTCTCGCCCGTGTACCTCACGACCTTCGGCGGCGCTGGCAGCCAGCAGGTGAACGGTCTGGCTTTCGATAGCCAGGACAACCTGCTCGTGGTCGGCGAATACGACGGCGAGGGTGCCGGCGTGGGCTTGCCGTCGACCGAAACGTCGCATGCGTTCGTCGTCAAGTACGACTCGTCCGGCAAGCAAGTGTGGAGCAAGTCTTTCGGCGGCGCCGGAGCGCGAAGCAGCGCGAGCACCGTCGGCCTGGACTCAGACGACAACATTTACGTCGCCGGCTCGTTCGAAGGCACGATGGCGCTCTCGACCGGGGCCCTCGCCAGCGCCGGCCACGACGACATCTTCGTCGTCAAGCTCGCACCGTAAGCAGGCGAGCTGTTACGGCTGCTCGATCGGGTAGCCACGCCACGCCCAGGCGAGCGCGTCGGGCAAGGTTTGCGCGACCACGTTGCCATCCAGGTGGCCTGCGCTCTTCGCGTCGTCGAAGTGGTAGTGGTAGCCCTTGGCTTTGAGCGACGCTGCCATGCGCTGATTGGCCAGGTGAAAGTCGCGGTACGAGCCGGGGCCGCTACCAGCGCCCATGTCGTTCTCGCCGGCCTCGAGCCAGACGCGGATCGGCTTGTTCGTCGCCTCTTTCACGATCACGCCGTTGGGCGCGGCGTCTTGGTAGGGATCGAAGTCGTGGTACGACCAGCAGCCGTGCGGGTACATCGGGTCCTCCGGGCTGGCCTGGCGCACGAAGGTGCCCGAGTACGCGACCACTCGCGTGAAATAGTCGGGGTGGAACCACGCCATCGAGAACGAGCCGGCGCCACCCGAGCTACCGCCGAGCGTGCCGCGACCGCGCGGGTCATCCGTGAACGCGACGTCCATCTGCAGCTGGCTCTTGGCTTCCATCACCGCGCGCGGCAACACTTCGGTCTGGATGAACTCGGCGAACTTGCCGGAGACCGTGTCGTACTCGAGGCCGCGCTCGCTATTGCCGCCGTCTCCACCGCCGCTCTCGACGAACAGCACGAGCAGCGGCGGCAGCTTGCCCTGAGCCACGAGGTTGTCGACGATGAGCGGCACGTTGGCGGTGCCGGGCAGGTTTTGGCCAGTCGGGTTGGGGTTGTGCGGCACGTCCGTGCCGAACCACACGGCGTAATAGCCGTCTTGAATCACCAAGAACGGCGCCTTGGCGCCGGCCTTGTACTTGGCCGGAATGTACAGCCACACACGCCGTGTGTACGGCCCGTTGCGGCCCGGGTAGATGGTGCTCTCGCTCGACTTCATCGAGAACGCGATCTGCATGCCGAAGGGCACGCCCTGCGCAGGCGAGTTCAGCGACGACGACTTGTACGGAGGCGCGATCACGAAGTCTCCGTCGCCCTCGGTGCCCGGATCGGTGAAGCCGTCGTTGCCGCCCATCGGTACCGTGCCGCCGCCGCTGCCCGCGCTGGCGCCGCCGGCGCTGCCACCGCCGCTGCCGCCCGTGACGCCAGTGCTGCCGGCGCTGCTGGTGCCGCCGACCAGCATGCTCGCGGTGCCAGCCTCGGTCGTCGCCGGGTTGCCGCCCGTGCCGCCGGCCGGGCTCCCGGCGATGGCCGAGGTGCCCGCCGACACGCCGGTACCAGTTTGTGAGCTACCCCCGCACCCGGTGAGAGATCCGGACAGTCCCAGCGCGAAAATCCAGGAAACAACAGCAACCGGGGACAGAAACCGCATGACAGCCACGTGCTTGGTGTCCGAAAACCTTCAGGCACACCACGTTTTCGCGGGGCTTTCAGTTACTTGCAGTAGGCAAGCGAGGCGGCGCCGCGCTTGACCTCGACGCAGGTTTGCCCCTGGGCACAAGCAGCCGGGGTCGCCGGCTGATTGTCCGCGCTGCAATCGACGAGAGCGTCGCCCTCACAACGACTATCCGCGACCCCCCAAACATTGCCGCCCACGACGTCAGGCCCGACACAAGCCATGCAGCCGAGCGCGCCCGCTGAGCCGATGCGACACAGCTCGCCTGCGGCGCACGCGCTGGGCTCGCCCCAAAGGCCGCGCTCGTCGCATACGACCTCGCTGCTGCCGCCGTCGATCACACACGCGTGCTCTCCCGGTTTGCACTCCGTTTGGCATTGGGCCTGTGCACCCTCGTGCACGCAACGGCCGTGCGAGCACGCGACTGCCGTCTCCCATTCGCCGTCGTCACCACAACGGGCGACGCTCGCGCCGTCGTCGCCGCAGCGCGATGTCCCAGGCACGCAAGCGCCACCGCACTGAATGTCCGAACGCGCACCGAGCCCGAGCGGCTGGCAACTCTCACCGCCGTCGCACGCGAGCGGCGTCGTCGACCAACGTCCGTTGACACAGGCACGATACAGCGGCCCTGTCAGACACTCGAATTCGCCGTCGGCGCAGGCGTCGTCGCAATAGCCCAGCACGCGGCCGTCAATCTCACCCACTCGGCGGCACAGCCCCGTGCACGGCTCGGGTCGCGAAAGCGAGCTCGCCTGGCAGGGACGCACCTGGTCGTCCCCCACGCAGACCCCGGCGCGCCCGTCGCCGAGCTTCACCCCATTTTTCAGCCACCACCAGCAAGCAGGATCGATACACGCCGCCCAAGGTCCGCCGCCGTCGTCCACCACGGCGCAGTAGGAAGAGGTTCCGTTCTCGGAGTAGCCGCCGCAGCTCTGCGACAGGCCCCACTCTCCCTCGGGCGTGCAACGCTGGAATCCAAGATCACCGTGACATCGAGTTTGTCCGGGACGGCATTTCCCGTTTTCGTCGCGGTTACCGGCAGAGCTGTAATCGTCCGGGGTCGATGGATTGTCCAAGGCACCGCCGCTGCTCTCGCCCGCAGCGTTGTCGCTCGAGTTGACGCTCGCGCCGCCAGCGCCATTTTCCCCTGCGAGTGATGCGTTTTCGTTCGTGCCACCAACCGCTTGAGCGCTGGAATTCTCGCTACATCCGCTCGCGATCGCGCTCGCCACACCGACCAAGCAACTGACGAGGATCAAGAGTCGTGATGTCGGAAACATGCGTACATATATGTCGAGCTAACGTCATATCCGCTTCGCTGCGACACGGGAGTGCGCGGTTCCGGACCTTAAAGGAACTAGCGAGGCACACCCATGCGAGCGTTCGGGATCTGCGGTCTAATTCCATTCACAACGCTACTTTGCCTATCGGCTGCGGTCGCTGCTTGTTCGAGCACGCCCGCCACATCAGGCCCAGGGATGGGCCAAAACAACTCAAACGGCGGCTCGGCGAGCGCAACCGGCGGCACTGGAACCGGAACCGGAGCCACCTCCGCAACAGGTGGAGACCCAGTGATGGTGTCCACGGGCGGAGCGCCGCCGAGCACCTGCTCGGGCGCCAAGGTGCCCGAGAGCTTCATCACGACGTGCAGCGGTTGCCACACTCTCAGCGGCAACGCCAACGGCAACTTCCCTGACCTCTACGCCTTCAAGGGCACGCTGGAGCAGTTCAAGACCCAGGTGCGCATGGGCGGAAAGATCATGGCGGCCTACCCCGACACCATCATCGGCGACGCCGACATCGAAGCCGCCTACAACTACTTCGCCAACGCAGGCGGACGCGGCATGGCCGTCGCGCCGAGCCTGGGCGGCGTCATGAAGCTCTTCTCCAAGGCGGACGCGGTAAATCCGCCCGTCGTCACCACCCGCGCCGATGGCGTCATCGTCACCCGTGGTGCCGGTCGCGTGCGCGGCCGCCACGAGAAGGAGGGAACCTTCGCCTCCTTCGAGCCGCACTACTTCGAAGACCGCACCTACGGCTTCATCATCGAAGACTTCACGCCCACCGGTCAGCAGCTCATCCGTACCACTTACCTGCCGCTCAAGATGCCGGACCACAACGGCAACCGCATCACCAACTGGCGCTCGTGGAAGCAGCGCGCCAACAACGCGACGTTCGAGTTCAACAACTACATCCCCGACGCGACCATGGCGGATTTGCCGCCAGAAACGGGCAATCTGTTCAAGTTCGCGTTCGTCCAACAGTACAACGAGAAGATGGCGCCGGGCGATCGCAAGTTCGCCAAGGGCGAAAACTACGAGTTCGAGATCGGCATCTTCATCACGCCCAGCGAGCTCACCACGCCGGATTCGCGCAGCTCGTATTACACGGACTGCTTCCGTTACAAGATCGGCGAAGGCGGCCTCACGCCGAACAATCAGGACATGGCCTCGGCACCGGGCCCCATCCCCGAGGCTCGCGGCGGCGGCGACACGACCATCGCCTGGATCTTGGACCAGCAGGACATCGGCGAGGCCATCGGGCAGATGGCGCTGAACATCCAGCCCGAAAACGTGCAGAACTTCGTGGAAGGTCGGCGGCTGTTCCACACCGACTTCATCACCGGTGAGCACAGCGAGCAGGGTAACCAGACCTTCAAAGAGCACATGAACCAGGCAGGTCCGCTGTACGCGACCACCTCTTGCACCAACTGCCACTTGCACAACGGCCCCGGCACCACGGTCGACACCTTCAGCGAAAAGACCTCGATGGGCTTCAAGCTGTACAACTCCGGCGACCTGGGCGACCAGCTGCAGCTGCAAGAAGGCACCGCCAAGCTCGCTAGCAAGGAGACCAAGACGGTCACCTTGGGCGACGGCACGGTCGTCAACTTGACCAAGCCGGTCATTGCCGTCACCTCCGACAAGGGCACGGTCGGCGGTTTCTCGGCGCGCGTCGCGCGTAAGCTCGTCGGTCTAGGCTTGCTCGAAGCGCTCGACGAAGAGACCATCTTGTCGCACGCCGATCGCCTCGACTGCGACGGCAACGGTATCTCCGGCCGCCCCAACTACATCAAGGATCCGGAGACCGGCGCGCTGCGCATCGGCCGCATGGGTTGGAAGGCCGAAAAGGTCAGCGTCCGTCACCAGGTGGCGGAAGCCGCGTTCGACGACATCGGCGTGACGAGCCCGCTCTTCAAGGGTACGGACGCGACCCCCGAGCTGTCGAACGACGAGATCACGAAGCTGGCGACCTACATGCGCCTGGTCGGCGTCTACCCGCAACGCGACGCCGACAAGCCCGAGGTCATCCAAGGCAGCAAATTGTTCCGTACCGTCGGCTGCAACAACTGCCACGTGACCGACGCGGTAACGGGCGACAATCATCCGTTCGCCGAGCTCCGTCACCAGTCGTTCAAGCCGTACTCGGACCTGCTCTTGCACGACATGGGTCCCGATCTCGCCGACAACAGCAACATCATGTACGAGGACCGTGACGACGCGCCGGCCGCCGCCTCGGAGTGGCGCACCTCGCCGCTCTCGAGCGTCGGCTTCCTCACCACGGTCGGTGCCAACGCGAACTTGCTACACGACGGACGCGCGGCCAGCGTGCTCGAAGCCGTGCTCTGGCACGGCGGCGAAGCCTCGAAGGTGGTCGACAACTTCAAAGCACTGTCCACGGAGGATCGCAACGCGCTGATCGCGTTCGTCAACTCGCTCTGAGCTCTTGCTCCGAGCCGCTCGGCTTGGCCGAGTACTTGCAACGGCTCCTCTCGGAACCCCACCGAAAGGAGCCGTTTCATGTCCATAGCGAAGAATCCGTGCCACAGGCCAGCATGGCTCGGTTGTGGCGCGTTGGCGCTGCTGCTCGCCGCCTGCTCTCACCATGAGCCGGCGCTATCTGCCTCACAGATCATGCCCCAGGCCGCGAACGAGCCCGGCGAGAGTCAGCGCGTGGGCGAAGAGAGCCAGCAGCTGCACGCGAGTCGCCAGTCACCTCCCAGCCAGGAGGCTCGCGACAACGGCACCTCCATCCACCTCTCGCAGGAGATCGTGCAGCAATGCCGTTTTCCGGTGGACGTCGGGGAGCTTCCGCTGTTCGACGTGAACGAGTCGACGCTCAAGCCGCGCGGGCGAGACATCTTGGCCGACGTCGCCAACTGCATGAAAGACGGGCCGCTCGAGAGCCGCACCATCACCATCATCGGGCGAACGGATTCACGTGGCACCGAGGAGCACAACCAGCAGCTCGGAGCCAGCCGCGCCGACGCCACGCGCAACTACTTGCTGGAGCGCGGTGTCCCGGCGCGCAAGCTGCTCGTGATTTCGCGAGGTGAACAAGGCGCGACCGGCAACGACGAAGCCTCGATGGCGCTGGACCGCCGCGTCGACCTGATGCTGGGTGACGCGACCGAGCGCACCAGCCTCGAGGAGCACCCCGCAGCTAATCAAAAACTCGACAGATCCAACCGCGCATCGACCTACGCCGATCAGGTCGAGGGCGGCCGCGCGAGCGGCGAGCTGCAAGGAAGCTCCGGACCGGGCACCGACAGTGTCCCGGGCAAATGAGGAAAGCGAGCCGTTAGCGGCTCGTCCACCACGCCCGAAATTCCTCGAGCTCGATGTGACCGCTGCTATCCAAATCGATCGACACGAAAGCAGCGCGGATTTGGGCGTCGCTGTAGCCGACGCCCAGCGCGTCCAGCAACTTGGAGAACTCCGTTTCGTCGATGCGACCGTTGCCGTCGGTGTCGACACGCTCGAAGCGATGGCGCAGCGGATCCGTCGTCATGACACCAGAGTACGCCGCTTCCGGGCGTACGGAAACCGCACGCCGGGCCCGGCCGTCCTCGCGCTCTTCGGCCTGTTTGCCTGCCGCGGGGCGCCGGCGCAGCCAGATCGGCTGAGCCCGGACGCAGCATTGGCGCTGGGCTCTCTGCACCCAGCGCCGAGCGCCAGCGCGCCTTCTCCTTCTGGCATGCCCCCCCTTCGCGCCGAATGGATCGAGGCGCTGCCCACGCGCTCCGGCGTTGCCGCTGTCACGCCACCGGTCGGCGCGACGGCGCCCAGCCGGGTGATCGTGGGCGTGCACGGCGCCGGCGATCGACCCGAGTGGTCGTGCGGTGGTTGGCGCCTGGCTTCGGAAAATACTGCGTTCGTCGTCTGTCCGCGCGGCCGCCCGCTGTCGCCTTCGACGTTCGCTTGGAGCTCGCCCGACGAGCTGGAGCGGCGCGCCGAGGACGCGTTGGCCGCTCTGTACGAGCGCTATGGCGCCTACGTCGACGCGCACGCCAACATTTACGCCGGTTTCTCTCAGGGCGCCTCGCTCTCGGGCACTTACTTGCGCGCTCACGCGGCACGCTTTCCGATAGCGATCCTGGCCGAGGGTGGCTACGCATTGCTGCAAACGCCCACGTTCGTCCGCGCCTATCACGCTGGCGGCGGCAAGCGCCTGGTGCTGGTGTGCGGCACGCCCAACTGTTTTGCGCACGCTCGCCACGCCAAGCAGCTGCTCGCGCCCGAGAACGTCGAAATCCTGATCGTGGGCGACGAAAAGGCCGGCCACAACTTGAACGAGCGCATGCAGCGCGCCCTGCAAAATGCCTGGGCCGACATCACGGCGCCGCTACCTGCGTCACCTTGACGTCAGCGAGGCGCTTGGGGTTGGGGTTCCGGCGTTTTACCCGGCAGTGTCGGCAGCACGGGCAGCGAATCGGGCGCATGCAGCGACCAGCGCTGGCTCAGGCCCCAACCGATGCCGAGCACCAACAGCAGGGCAAGCAGGGCGAAAAAGCCAACCCACACCGCCGCTTGAAAGCCGTCACTCGCGGCTTTGCGTAGCTTGCCGTGATCGGGATCATGAACATGTTCCATGATGATGCTGGCGCTGCATTCCGCGTGCCAACAAGAGTGCGTCAGCCAAGCGCAAGCTGACGACGGCCTGTGACGCCGCTGCACTGCACACCGGCGCCGATGGTCCCCGGCGCGATTCGCACGCATATCTTGGCCATGTCCAAGGCAGCCGTAGTCCTCGTCTTCCTGCGCGACTCCCTCAACGAGTGGGCTCACGATCACTCGCTCGACCACTACGCCAAGCTGGCCGCGCTGCGCTGGTCGGCCCTGCGCAAGAACCACCTCTGAACGTAGTCTCGCACCAAGAGCGTCGGCACCAACAGCACGTAGGGCAGCACGACGAGCCAGTCCTTACTGGTAACAGGCAAGATTTGGTGGAGCGCTGCGCGATGCAGGCCGCTACCAGTCCACCACAAGTACGCCGCAATGCAGGCGAGGGGCACCGCCATTTGCCCGAGCGGCAGGCGCCACGGCACACGCTCGAGCACTTGCAGGTTGGCACGGCGCTGCTCGACGGCCGCCGCCTCCGTGCGTTGCGCGAGCAGCCGCTCGACCGCCGGCGCCTGCGCCAGGAATCGGTTCAGTTGCCGGCGCAGCGCCGAATACCCCACGAAACCGATGAGCGACGGCCCCACGATGTACACGACCTTTTCGAGCAACGTGTGCGACTGCTCTTCCGAGAGCATGCGCATGGCCGTCAGCGTGCCGATCATCGCGCCGCCGTACAGCCAGACGCCGCGCGCCACGCGAATGGCCGCGATCGATCGCAAAAAGTACTTGGCCCGCGTGGCGACCGAAGCCTCGTCCGCCGCGTGAAAGACCGCGCGCGACGCCGCGAGCAGCTCCGTGAGCGGGAACGCGGCCACCATGGTCGTGCCCGACAAGCCGAGCAAGAAGGTACCCTGAAAGACGAGCGTCTTCACGATTTCGAACGGGCTCGTGGGCACCTGGAGCAGCTGCCGCCAGTCGAGAGCCCCACTTTCGCGGCGAGCCCCCAGCGCGAACGCCAGCACGTCGGTCGTTATCACGCTGGCCAGCAGCACCACGAGCAAGAATACGGGCCACACCGACTCCCAGGGCGGGCGCCGCACGAGTAGCTCCGACCGGTCGATGCGCCGCGAAAAGCGTGCCTCGCTCGCCAGCAGCACGAGGTACGCGAACTGAAACACCAGCACCACGATCAGGGCTTCCGACCACTCGGCGCGCATTTGCTGGGTGAGCTGCGTCACGATCTCGCGCGAGCGCCCCCCGCCGCGGCTCGCCTGCAAGATCGCCAGCGTCACCAGCTCCACGATGAAGACCAGCTGAAATAACGGCGCCAGCGCCGCGGAAAAGCTGCGGTGCGCGAGGTAGCCGGAGACGAATAGCTCCTGTGGGCTCGACTCACCGAACGGGTCGACCTGGCGCCGGCTCACGCGCCACGCCGTGGAGGCCGCCCACAGCGGGTAGCCCATGGCCAACACGAGCAGGAACCAGCCGACCGCGTTCAGCACCGCGGGGGGGCCCACCGTGAGCACCGTGGCGATCGACTGCCCCGTCAGGTACCAAACCAAGAACGCGAACAGCACCACCGCGCCTGCGCTCCACGCAGCGCTGCTCCAGAGCGCTTCACGCCGGTAGTCGCGCGCGATGCCGTCGATGTAGTCCTGGATGTGTGCCCGCACCTGGCGCAGCGGTAAGCCGCGGTCTTCGGGCTCCTTGGCGAGCAGGCGCATGACCAGGGTCTCGAGCGCGGGCGGTACGCTGGGGTCGTGGGCGGACGGCGGCTTCGGATTTTCGAGAATCACGCGCCGCACGACGACGGCGGGGTCTTCGTGATCGAACGGCACCTGACCGCACAAGATTTCGTACAGCATGACCCCCAAGCTGTAGAGGTCGCTACGCTCGTCGACCGGCAAGCCCTTCGCTTGCTCGGGTGCCATGTAGTGCGGCGTACCGAGCAACGCGCCGTCGTGGGTCTGCCAGGCCTTCATTTCGGCGCGCACCGAGGTCACCGGACCCGGCGTGCTGACGGGGCCACTCTCGCCGGCCTCGTGCTCCGGCGAAAACGCCTCGGCCTGCGTGCTGACGCCCGCGGCAATTTCCTTGAGCTTGGCGACGCCCCAGTCCATCACCGCCACTTCGCCGAAGTCCCCGATCATCACGTTGGCGGGCTTCAAGTCGCGGTGAATCACGCCACGCGAGTGCGCGTACTCCATGGCCAGGCAAACCTGCAGAAAGACGTCGAGCAGTCGCCGCAGACCGAATTCGGCGAGCGCGGCTTGCTCGCCGTTGAGGCGGGCCGTCAAAATGTCTTCCAGCGAGCGACCGCGCACCAGCTTCATCGAAAAGTAGGCGCGCCCCAACGGGTCCATCCCCAGGTCGTGCACCGGCGCGATATTGGGGTGCTCGAGCTGGGCATTGACCTGAGCTTCTTCTACGAAGCGCGCCAAAAGCTGACGCGGGATCTCACCGCGCGGCAGGTGCGTGACCTTCAACGCCATCTCGCGCCGCAGTTTGATGTCGTAGCCGAGCAGCACTTGGCCCATGGCGCCACGCCCCACCTCACCGCGCACCTGAATGCGCCCGCCCCACAGCTCTTCGGCTTCGTCAGCGTCGACGCTGGGAGCCTGCTCTTGCTCGCTGTCGGCCATCCGGGCCGAGCAGCGTAACATGTCCGTCACTTGCGTGAGTCGGCCGCGGAGCAGCCGCTTTTCGGGCCCCTGGCTCGTCCGCGTAGCGCAGCACGCGCAGCGGCGCCTGCGAAGCCGTGGCCGACAGCCTCAGTGCGCGTCGGCGGCGGCGCCCGGCTTCCCGCCGGGCTTTACCTTACCGAGCAACAAGATGAGCGGCATCATGCAGACGAACACGATCGCCACCAACCAGAACGAGTCGGCGAACGACATCACCGTGGCTTGCAGGTTCACGCTGCCGTCCAGCAACGTGAGCGCCTGCTGCTTGGCGGAAGCTGCGTCGTAACCGCGCGACGTGAAGGCGCCGCTCATCATGTGCAGGCGCTCGGCCGTGGCCACGTCCGTGGCACCGAGCTTCTCCACCAATACCGAGCGGTGGAACGCCGTACGTGACGAGAGCAGCGTGGTGAGCACCGCGATACCGATGCTACCGCCGAGCTGGCGCGTCAGGCTGTACAAGCCCGTCGCCTTGGCCACGTCTTTCACCGGAATCGGGCCGAAGGTCGCCATGCTCATGGGCAAGAACATCATCACGGTGCCGAAGCCGCGCACGATCAGCGGCCAGAACAGCGCTTCTTCGTTGGTTTGCGGGTTCATCCCCGCGAGCCAATAGAGTGAGCCGATCACCAGCACCGAGCCGCCCGCGACGAGCACCCGCGGCTCGAATCGTTTCAAGAATATCGCCATCAAGGGCATGGCAAAGGCGGACGCCAAGGCGCCGGGCAGCATGAGCATGCCCGTTTGCTGGGAGGTGTAGCGCATCACGCCCTGCGCAAAGATGGGCACCGCGAACATCGCGCCGTACAAGCCCATGCCCAGCACGGCCCCGCAAATGCAGCCGGCCCAGAGCGAGCGGTAGCGCAGCACGCGCAGATCCACGATCGGGTTTTCGCTCGAGAGCTGGCGATCGACGAACAGCGTCAGGCAAATGGCCGTGATGGCGGCGCAGGCGATGATGAGCGGCGATTCGAACCAGCTCTCCGAGTAGCCCTCTTCCAAAAACGTTTGCAGCGCGCCGAGCCCCAGCGCCATCAGCGCGAGCGACAACCAGTCGACCGAGCCGGTGGCCTTGCGCGGCCCATCTTCGGGCAGAAAAGTCGCCGCCATGGAGATCGCGAGCAGGCCGATGGGAAAGTTCACATAGAAAATCCATCGCCAATCCAAGTTGGTGACGATGTAACCGCCCAGGGTGGGGCCGATGGCGGGGCCCGCGATGGCCACGATGCCGAACAGCGCCTGCGCCTGGCCGCGCTCCTCGGGCGGGAAGGTTTCCCACAAAAACGACTGCGCCTTGGCCAAAAGGCCGCCGCCGAACAGCCCCTGCAGCACGCGGGCAAAGATCAGCATCCCGAGCGAGTGCGCCATGCCGCACAGCATGGAGGCCGCCACGAACGCTATGAGCGAGAAGATGAAGAAACGCGATTTGCCGATGGCGTCGCCCAGCCACGCCGAGAGCGGCAAGATGATCACGTTGGCGATGGCGTAGCTGGTGATGACCCAGCCCACCTCCGCCAGAGTGACCCCGAGTGACGCCTGCATTTGCGGCATCGCCACGTTCACGATGGAAGTGTCGACGATCTCGAGCAGCGCGCCGAGCGACACGCTGATGGCGATCAGCCAGCGCCGGGCTTTGTCCGGCACCACGGGCGTGAGCGGAATGGCGGCCGTGGCCATGACTTACCGCGTATTGACGGTCAGCTCGACCGACATGCCGGGCAGCAGCATGATGTCGGCCGGAGCTTCGTCCAACTTCACGCGTACCGGCACGCGTTGCACGACCTTGGTGAAGTTGCCCGTGGCGTTATCGGGCGGGAGAAGCGCAAAGCGGGCGCCGGTCGCACCGGAAAAGCTCTCGACGTGGCCGTGTAGCTCACGGCCGAAGGCGTCGATGCTGAGCGTGGCGGGCTGGCCGAGCTTCATGTGGGCAAGCTGGGTCTCTTTGAAGTTACCAGTCACCCACACCGAGCCTTGCTTGTGCGCGTCCGGCACCAGCATGACAACGGATTGGCCCGCGACCACCAGCTGCCCCTGAGCGACGCTACGCTTGGAGACGATGCCGGCGTGCGGCGCGAAAATCTTGGTGTACGACAGATCGAGCTTGGCCAGATCGCGCAGCGCCTCGTTCGTGGCAACGCGCGCGTGAGCGGCGGCGGCGCGGGCCCGGGCTTCGGCAACCTGGGCGCTGATGGTGTCGCTGGCCTGACCAAGGCGGGCCGACGCCTCGCTGGCTCGAGCACGCGCCTGCGTGGTGGTACTTTTGAGGGTGACGATGCGCGCCTGGGCGCTCTCGAACGCGGCCTGGGCGCTGTCGAAGTTGGCCTGGGCGGACTCGAGCTGGGCGTTGGCGATGGCGCCCGAAGCCACCAGTTGCTTGGTGCGATCCAAATCCAGCCGCGCCTTGTCGCGCAGGGCCGTGGCAGACGCCAAATTGGCGCTAGCCTCCGCAATTTGGTCGGACGTGGCGGTCACCGCGACCGCCGCGCCCGTGAGCGAGGCGCGTGCAATGCTCTGACCTGCGGTGGCGTTGCGCTCCGTGAGCTCGGCGGTGGCGTCGGCCGCGTCTGCCGAGGCCTTCGCGGAAGCGAGCTCGGCCTCGGCCTGGGCGAGCTTGGCCTTGGCCTGCGCGTCGTCCAGCTCCACCAGCAAGGCGCCGGCTTCGACCGCCTGGTTGTCCTTGAAGTGAACCGCGACCACCGCGCCGCTCGCGCGGCTGGGCACGGCCACCACGTCCGCGTCGATTTGCGCGTCGTCCGTCGTCTCGAGCCCGCGGTGCATCAGCCACCAACCGGCACCGGTGGCGAGGAAGGCGCCGAGTAACGAGAGCATGATGACGCGGCGCTTGCCGCCGCGGGAGGCGGGTTGGGCCGGGGCCGGGCTGGGCACAGCGGCCACGGGCGCGCCGACAGGCGCGGCGCCGGTAGCCGAAGCCGAGGGGGAAGCGGATGGGGAGGATTTGGCAGCCGCAGAGGAGCTCATGGCAGGTTTCTCAGGCGAGACTACGGATAGGACCGCGGTCTCGTTAACGCAACTGGTGGTTGCATTAGCTATCATGCAGCACTATAAAAGCAACAGGTCGTTGCGTTAAGAAATGTCTCCTTCCGCAAATGCCCAATCAACCCGCGGGGTTAAGTCCCGGCGCCGTCGTCCCGCCAGCCCTCGGCAGAGGACGGGCGGCCGCAGCGCCCGTGTCGTGGCGGAGGTGCTTTCTGCCACGCTCGAGCTTTTTGCGGAGCAGGGCTACGCGGGCCTTTCAGTGGAGGCGGTCGCGGTCCGAGCCGGCGTCAACAAGACGACGATCTACCGCCGCTGGCCCAGCAAGGCGGACCTGGTGGGCGCGGCGTTGCTCGAGCTGCGAGGTCAAGATCCGGTGCCGCCCGACACCGGCTCCTTGCGCGACGATCTGCTGGAAGTACTGCGGCGCTGGGCCGAGCGCATAATGACACCGCGCCACCGCGCCATCACGCAGGCCTTCGTCCTCAGTAACAAGGATCCGGACATGCAAGCCCTCGTGCGCCGCATGCGCGAAGAGCGCCCGGCGATACCGAAGGTGGTGTTCGAGCGCGCCATCGCCCGCGGCGAGCTGCCCAAGGGCAGCGATACCCAGCTCATCGCCGCCACCCTGCTCGGGACGCTCCACCACCGCGCCCACTGGAAGCACGAGCCCATCGAGGAGTCGTTCATCCGCGCACTGGTCAAGTTGGTGGTAACCGGCGCCGTCGGCGGCGGCGCCCGTTAGTAAGCATTTCTGCAGCGCGGCTTGTGCCTCAGGAGCAGGCGCTCGAGAGTAGCGGCGCCTTGGCTGCCACACAAACTCACATCGACGACACCACTCCGCTCGGCGCCACGCTCTGGCCCGATGGCGCGACCTTCCGTTGCTGGGCACCGCACGCGCTGAGCGTCTACGTCGCGCTCGGACCCGACGCCTTCGAAAAGGCGGAGGCGCAGCTGTTGCTGTGCGACGACGCGGGCGTCTGGAGCGGCTTCTTCCCCGGTGTGCGCTCGGGCGACCTGTACCGCTTTTACGTCGTCGGCAGGGGCTCGGAAGGTTTCAAGCGCGATCCTTATGCGCGCGAGCTGGCCATGGCCGGCTACCCCAACTGCGGGTGCATCGTGAGGAGCGCCGACCACTATCCGTGGAGCGCGCCGGACTTTCGCACTCCGGAGCTCGACCAGCTCATCGTGTACCAGTTTCATTTCGGCGTGTACTTCGCCGAAGACGAGATGGGGCGAGACATTCGTCCGCATCGCGTGTGCAAATTCCTGGACGCGGTCGATCGCATCCCTTACTGGGCCAATCTGGGCATCACCGCGGTGATGCCGCTACCGTTTCAGGAGTTTCAAACCGAAAACAGCCTCGGCTACAACGGCACGGATCTGTTTTCGCCCGAAATGGACTACGCGGTGCCGGCGGCGACGCTCGGTCCCTACTGCGAGCGCGTCAATCGACTGCTGGCCGACCGCGGCAAACCGCCGCTCGGCGAGGCGGACCTGTCCGGCCAGGTCAACCAGCTCAAGACCTTCATCGATCTGTGCCATCTGTACGGCATCGCCGTCTTGGCCGACGTCGTCTACAACCACGCGGGCGGCGACTTCGACGACCAGTCGCTCTACTTCTTCGACCGGCAGGCCATGGGCGACAACGCGCGCAGCTTGTACTTCACGCGCGACGGGCACGCCGGTGGCCTGATCTTCGATTACGCCAAGCCAGAGGTGCGGCGCCTGCTCACCGACAACGCGCTGTCGCTGCTCGAAGAGTACCGTATCGACGGTCTACGCTACGACCAGGTCACGGTGATGGACGAGCACGGCGGCTGGCAGTTCTGTCAAGAGCTCAGCGATCGCGTGCGTCAGGCGCACCCGCGCGCCGCCCAAATCGCCGAATATTGGGGCAACGAGCCGTGGCGCGGCGTCGCCCACCCGCCCGCCGGGATGGGCTTCGACATCGGCTACAGCGACGTGCTGCGCCAGAGTATTCGCCGCGCGATCGAGCAAGCCACGCACGGCGCCGAAGCCGAGGTCGATCTGGATCAACTCAGCCACGCGCTCTCGTTCACGCACAAGCTGCCCGGCCGCTGGACGACCTTCCAATGCATTGAAAACCACGACTTGCTCGACGTGAATCATGACGACAAGCAACCGCGCATCGCGCGCCTGGCCGATCCGAGCGACGCGCGTTCGTGGTACGCGCGCAGCCGTGCGCGGGTAGCGAGTGGGCTCTTGCTCACTGCTCCCGGCACGCCCATGCTGTTCATGGGGCAAGAATTTCTAGAAGACAAATACTGGACCGACTGGCAAGGCCGACCGGAGCTTCTGCTGTGGTGGGCTGGTCTCGAAGGGGCGGACAAGCACATGGCGAACCACCGCCACTTCATGCGCGAGCTCATCGCGCTGAGGCGCCGCTTGCCGGGCCTGTGCAGCGACGGGCTGAACGTCTTTCACGTCCACAATCACAATCGGGTGTTGGCATTTCAGCGCTGGGTGCCCGGCGTCGGTCACGACGTGGTCGTGGTCGTCAGCCTCAACGAGGCAACCTTCTACGATGGCTCGTACGTCTTGGGCTTTCCGGCCGACGGCTACTGGCGAGAAGTCTTCAACAGTGACGTCTACGACTGCTTCGTGAACCCCCAGGTGCAGGGCAATTTCGGGGGAATTTGGGCCAGAGAAGAGCCGCGCCACGGCCTGCCGGCTTCCGCCGGCATCACCATCCCGGCCAATAGCGTGCTGGTCTTCGCCCGCGAAGGCTAAAAAAAGATCAGGGCGGCATGTCGATCCGGGCAGCGCTGAAACGTCGTCTGGGTGAGGCGCACGAAAGCGGCGCCGCAACGCGACGGAGCCTCCCCAATGACCTTCTCGACCTCCAAGGCCCTCAAGAAAGAAGAGCTCTGGAACGTGTCGTTGTTACCGGTGGAGCTTCCGAGGCAGCCAACCTCACGGCTCAGCGACGAGGTCGCGAGCGAGTTTGACGAGCGTAGCGGCGTCCACCGGCTTGGCCAGGTGTCGCTGGTAAGCGGCGGCGCTCACCAGGTGCACGTCATGACGCCCCGCGTAGCCCGTCAAAGCGATCGCCGGCAGGCTTGCGGGTAGGTAGGCGCGGGCGCGTACCGCTAGCTGCGCTCGCCGGAGCTACGGCCGCAGGCATTGCTCACCGGCTTCGCGCGTTATTCGAGGACCAAGCCGCGCAAGGTCTCGGCGGCGACCCTTACCTGCTGCAAGCTCACGTCCAGGTGTGTCACGGCGCGCAACGTGTGCTTGCCGGTTGCGTTCATCAAGATGCCGGCGGCAGCGGCGCGCTTCTGCAGCTCGGCGGCGAGCAGGCGCGTCGTGGTAATGACAGAAATGTTGGTCTCGACCGGGCTCAGCTCCAAACCCGGGGTGCCGGCGAGCACGTCGGCGAAGGCGCGCGCGGCTGCGTGATCGTCGGGCAAGCGAGCGCGATGGTGCTCGAGCGCATACAGGGCCCCCGCAGCCAGAATTCCCGCCTGGCGCATGCCGCCGCCGAGCATCTTGCGGAAGCGATGCGCTTCTTTGATGGTGTCGCGCGTGCTCACGATGGCGGAGCCGACCGGCGCTCCCAGCCCTTTCGAGAAGCAGCAGCTCACGGTATCGAAGGGCGCGGCAATAGCAGCCACGTCGACGCCGGTGGCCGCACTGGCGTTCCAAATCCGCGCGCCGTCCAAATGCAGCCGCATGCCATGCGCGCGCGCCGCCGTGGCGATGGCTGCGATGCGCTCTTGCGAGAAGATGCGACCGCCCGCGCGATTGTGTGTGTTTTCGACCACGGCCAGCCGGGACTGCGGGAAATGATCGGCCGTCGGCTTGATCACGTCCGCCAGCTCCTCCGCCGTGAAGAGGCCGCCCCGCCCCGCAATCGCAAATTGCACGCCCGCCCACGCGCTCGCCGCACCGGATTCGTAAAACGCACAATGCGAGCCCTCGCCGATGATCACCTCGTCGCCCGGACGCGTGCTCACGAGCAAGCCAATCTGATTGCCCATCGTGCCGGAAGGCACGAACAAGGCTGCCTCCTTCCCGAGGAGCGCCGCCACCCGCTCCTCGAGCGCGCGCACGCTGGGATCTTCACCGTAAACGTCGTCGCCCACCTCGGCCGCAGCCATGGCCGCGCGCATCGCGGCAGTCGGTTTGGTCAGCGTATCGGAGCGCAAATCGCAGACGGCCATGGCGGGAGCATATACCCCACCCCTACTTGGCCGTAAAAAAGGCCGCCGGTGTGTTGTCGGCGCTGGGCGCCCACAGCTTGACGTTGCGCACGCGGCCCTTGTCGTCGAAGCTGCCGATGCCGACGTAGCCGGCTCCGAGGCGTGTGTCGCTGGCCGTGAGCAGCGGCGTGGCGCTGCCCTCGCCGTACACCGCCATGTCGCCCGTCGCGCTGCGCGTGACGCGCAACTTGCGCCACACGTTGCTTCCCCAATCGAAGCCGGGCGTGTTCGTCTTGGTGATGGCGGTGCGATCCGCATCGAGCACGATGTGAATGTTGTGCGAAACGGCGTCGTGCGCTTCGGCTACGTGTGCGTAGTAGAAGCGGCTCGGGCTCTCCATCCCCCAGGCGATGCAAAAGTCGCGATGGCCTCCCGATGGGTTGGTTTGCATCACCTCGAGATCGAGCACGAACGCGCCGAACTTTTGCGCGAAGAAGATGGCCAGGGTGTGCGGCGAGGCATGCGGCGGCACGTAGTTGGTGCCGGTCGTCTCCACGTAGCCGCCGTCCGCCGTTTGGTGCACCCAGTCTTGCGGATCCGCAAACTTCAAATCAGCCAGCGACGCGGCGTCGGCAAAGGTTTGGTCGATGAAGAGCTGGTAGTCCGCGGGCACGCCCTCGGGATTGGGCGCGGCGCCTCCGCTGCCTGCCGAGCCCGCGCTACCCCCAGCGCCGCCGGCCGACCCGCCGCCACCGCCGCCACCACCGGTGACGCTGCCGCCACCCGCACCGCCCGAGCCCGACGCCCCGATGCTGCCGCTCGCGCCTGCTTCTGCCGTGCTGCCCGCGCTGCCCGCGCTGCCCGCAACCGAGGGGCTGCCGGCCGCGTTGCCGCCTGCACCGAGAGCGCCCCCCGTGCCGCTGCCGCCAGGAGACGGAGACCCATCGCCCGAGCTCGCGCTCTCGCCGCAGCCCAACGCGAGCCCGAAGGCACACACGTTCGTGATGCACAGGAGCCAAGGTAGGCGAGCTGGTAGCGATCGCTGCACCATCATTGTGTTTCCAGAATGGCGAAAGCCCGTGCGAGTAACGACGAGTGACCCCAATTAATGGCGAGGCTCGCTTGACAAATTCACTCTCGATTGACCATTCGACGAAGCCCCCAAAGCCTACAAAGACATCCACCGCGTCACGGCAGAGCAGCAAGACTTGGTCGAAATCGTCACCGAGCTGAAGCAGGTGCTGTGCGTCACGGGCTGAAAACTGCTCGAATCGTTTCGGCTTCCCGCTCCACTTGCGTGACCCCCACGCCTCATTTACGTTCCGCGCGCCCTTGCTTTACCGACTTTTCCGAAGCCTGCTGTTCTCGTTTCAAGCTGAAACTGCGCATCGCCTCACGCTCGGCGCGTTGCGTTGGTTTTCGCTCTTGCCCGGCTCGCTGTGGTTGATGCGGCTGCTGTTCGGGGTCTCCGATCCGAGCCTGCGCTTGAAGGCGCTCGGGCTGGATCTGGCATCGCCGATCGGGCTCGCCGCGGGGCTGGACAAAGACGCCGAGGTGTTCGAAGCCTTCGGCGCCATGGGCTTCGGCTTCGTGGAGGTGGGGACGGTCACGTCGCTGGCACAGCCGGGTAACCCACAACCGCGACTGTTTCGCCTGCCGCAAGATCGCGCGCTGCTAAACCGCATGGGTTTCAACAATCACGGCTCGGCAGCGGCGGCCCGCAAGCTCTCCAGGCGACGCAAGACGGTCGTTGGCGCCAACATCGGTCGCAGCAAGGTCACGCCGAACGAACAAGCGGTTGCCGACTACGTGACCAGCGCGGAGCTCTTGGGCCCACACGCCGACTACATGGTCATCAACGTGAGCTCGCCCAACACACCCAACTTGCGCGAGCTGCAAGCCGTCGAAACGCTGCGCCCCTTGATCAGCGGCGTGCAGCAGGCGCTGAAGCGCGCTGTACCATCCCGCCACGTGCCGCTCTTGCTCAAGATCGCGCCGGACCTCCACGACCAAGACATCGACGCCATAGCCGACCTGGCGCTGGAGCTGGGCATAGACGGGCTGATCGCCACCAACACGACCATCTCGCGCGCAGGTCTAACGACGCCGCAGAAGGACGTGGAGGCGTTGGGGGCTGGCGGCATCTCCGGCGAGCCGCTGAAAGAGCGCAGCTTGCAGGTGCTCAGACGCCTGCGCGGCCGTGTCGGCAATCGCCTGGTTTTGGTGGCCGCCGGCGGAATCGCCACGGCGGACGACGCCTGGCAGCGCATTCTGGCCGGCGCGACGCTGGTGCAGGTCTACTCCGCGTTCATCTACGGCGGCCCGGGGCTACCGGGTCGCATGGCCCGGGGCCTGCAAAAACGCCTGAGCGACACGGGATTTGCCAATATTTCCGAGGCCATCGGCCGGGGCGCCTGAGGATCCGAGGAGCTCTCTGGAAACGGTTCCAGAGTTTGCTCACCCGAGGGCATGCCGTTGCCCTGCCGGCAAGGTATCGAGCGACGATTTCTACGTCCAGGTGCAGTAACGGCTCAACTTTCCGCCGCGCCCGTGCCGTAGAATTGCGCATCTCCCGCATGCTCCGCGTCGCCTTCACGATGGCCGCATGCCGGATCGCGCCCGCTCACCCCTCGGGATTGCCACCACCCTCGTCTTCATCGCCTTCGCCAGCGCCCTGAGCGGCTGCGGCAGCGAAGAGGTCGGGCAGCCCATCGAGACCGCGAACCCGGGTGCAGGCACGATGGGCAACGCGGGCAGCCCGGGCGGCAGCACGAGCCCGGGCGGCGGCGCGAGCGGCGCTGGTAGCAACGCCAGCGGTGGTTCGGGCGGTTCGGGCGGTGGTGCGGGCGGCTCGGCAATCGGCGGCTCGGCGGCGGCCGGTGCCGCCACGGCTGGCACCGGCGGTGCGAGCGGGAGCTCGACGGGGGGAACGGGCGGCACGGCTCCGAGCGATGGCTGCGGCGCTGGCTCGTGGACCTGCATCGACGTGGACGGACCTGATGGCTACGGCAGCCACACCTTCGAGGTGCCGGCCCAGCAAAACTGGGTGAACACCGGCTTGTACCTGAAAAAAGGGCAAACGGCGTTGCTCAGCGAGAGCGGCACCTGGCAGCTCGACGACATCGGCGACGGCATCGACCACGGCTCGTGCAAGGTGGGTGAGCTCGTGGCGCGCATCGGCCTCTACTACAAGGACGCGCAGCTCACGTGCGTGAAGGGGCAAAGCGAGCTCACGGCGCAGCGCGACGGTATCTTGTTCGTGGGTGCGCTCGCCGGCAACGACTTGGGCGAAACCTACGAGACGCGCGCCACCGCCAGCGGCAAGAAGAGCGTCACGGTCATGAGCGATGGCTCCACCGTGCCGACCGTGCTCGGAGAAGCTGCAGCCACGTACGATTTCGACGGCGTGAAATCGGGCTGGGTCGAGGTTTGGGGCAAGCACGTCATCCTCACCCTACCGACGGCTTCCGCCAGAAAAGACGCCGCCGTGCTGGCGCGCGCCACGAGCCGGCTCGACGCCATTTACGAGCTGGAAGCGGAGCTGCGCAGCGCGCTGCCGCACCACGGCCAACGTATCCGCTTCTTTCCGGATGGCACGCAGCCGGGCTACATGCTCGCCGGCAATCCCGTGCGCATGGCCACCACGCTGGTAGATGGCGGAGACAAGACGCGCATCTCGCGTTCGGGCGAGGCCGGTACCGATATTTGGGGGTTCGCCCACGAAATGGGCCACGACTTCTCTTTCGCGCCGCACGGCTTTTGGACGTACCAAGAGAACACGCTCGAGTCGTGGCCCAACGTCTTCGCGATCTACGCGCTGGAGAGCTTGAACCAGCCGCTGAACGACTCCACCACGGACTGCACGCAAGCTTCTACCGGCAGCTATGACACGTGGGATGCGTGGGGTGGCTTGTGCTTCTTGCGGCAATTTCAGTTTCGCTATGGCTGGGACTTTTACGAGAAGTACTTTCAGCAGATCAAAGACACCAAGAGCGACGGCGGCCAGCCGTGGACGTTCTTGCGCGCGCAATTCGAAGCTGCAGCCGGCGAAGACGTGTCACCGATCTTCGAGGCCTGGGGAGTGCCCGAGTAACGCCAGCCTCACGGCAAGCTCAGTGGACGCGCTGGCTCGTCCGGAAGCTCCGGACGACCCAGCGGACGCGGCCCACCGGTGACGAGCCGGTAGCCTCCGGCATCGCTCGATGCTTCGTAGTTGGCGCAGACCTCGTTGTGCCAGCTCAAATAGTCGGCGCTGAAGTCGGCGCTCTGCACCGGCTCGAAACCGCTCGCACCTTCGACGTAGGGTAAGAAGCGCGCGTCGTATTCGGGGGTAAGCAAGCAGCTGCTCTGGTCGGGCAGCTCGGAATACGGCTGGATGAAGCTGCCAAAGCTCGTAGCCACCGCACCAGATTGGTAGCGGTACGCGACCACGCGCGCGAGCGTGGCATCGGAGCTAGCGCCAAAAAATAAGGTGTAATCGGTGCAGCCAGCCTCGCTCGCGCAGGGCTCGCTGGAGTAGCCGAGCTCGGCGTAGCCCAGCCCCGACTCACCCAACGCGAGCGTCGTACGCTGAAGCTCCAGAGCGTAGTCCTGGCCGGGCTGCCAGGCCGCCGGCAAGAAGCAGCGGATACCGCCCAGATCTTGCGTGTGCGGTCCGCACTCGAGCCCTTCGGCACCGAACAACTGCTGGGCGTCGCCTTCGGGGCGATTCCACACGCTGGCGATCAGCACGCGATCGGCGTCGGCCACGTCTTCCGTCTGCGCGTCGAGGTCGCTCGTATTCTGCAGACCGGTAAAGAAGCCATCGATATTCACCGCCGAGTAAAAGGCGTGATGCGGAAACGTCGCCGCTGACAGCACGACGCGCAGGCGAGTCGACGCCTCGGGCAGCTCGTAGCTCAGGCGCACCGTTGCCGGCCGCGTTGCGGTCGCGCGCACCGCTTCGTCCGATTGCGGGCCTTCGTCGTTGGCGTAAGCGGTGCCCGCCAAGCTTTGGCTCACCACCGCGCCCCCTGCATCGACCAGCGCGGCGGAGAGCGTCTGGTCGCGCTCGTCTCCCGCGACCCAGTACGCGGCAATTTCCCCGTTTTTGTCGGTCTCGGGCGCCTGGGCAAAGGCCGAGCCGCTACCGTCACCAGCCAGGAAGCGCACGCCGCAGCCGCGCACCGGAGCGCCGCTCGCGTCCGTCACGCGTGCGACGATCGCCGCAGGCGTTGCCGGCTCACTCCAGTCCAGCGGGCGCTCGTCGTAAGAAACGGGCAGGTACAGCGCGTCGGCGAACAGTGTGCCGTAGCGCGCTTGGAGCAGACGCGCCGCGCTGCTGAGCTCCAGCTGGACGCCGGAGCCGCAGCTGGTGACGGACGGCTCCGCCCCCGCCAACTGGATACAACCGCCGTCGCTGCAGAATTGACCGATGTCGCAAGCCTCACCCTCGGCACAGGCCGGCAAGCAAAGCCCGGACTCGGGCGCGCTGCTGCCTGCACATTGTTCGCGCACAGAAGCCGAGCCCGAGCGAGCACACACGGCGCTCGGCAAGTCATTACAGCTGTTCTTGCACGGAGCCGTGCAGACGCCGCACAGGCAGCTCAGGCCGTCAGCACACTCGTCGTCCGCCGCGCACGCGCGCAGCCAGTTGGTGTTGCTGCCTGCGCCCGGATCGGCGTTGTTACAGGCGGGGCTGCACCAGGCCAAGAAGCTCACGCAAAAGCCGGCCGCAAGCCGCGCCAAGACCCGCTTCATGGCTCGTCTCCGTCACTCGTGGACTGACCGAAATAGAACGACACCGTTTCTGTCTCTGCTGCTGCAGCGTCGTTGGCCTGGTTGTGCTCGCCGACGCGTCGCCACAAGTCGTTGACCTCACCGCGCATGCGCGCGAGCAAGCCGCGCACCTCTTCGCGTAGCGGGTGATCGCGGTGCAGCTCGAACGTAATGGTGGTTCCTCCCACCACGTCCTCCGCCGCCGAGCGCGGCGCGCCGCGCATCACTTTGCGCGTGATGGCGGTCACCATCGACTGGTAGTGGTCGAACACGGCCGCCTCCCAGCCTTGCTCGGCGCCGACCGGCACGGTGACGCCGGTCGTGACCATGCCCTCGGGTCCGTCGCTCACGCGACCCTGGCTGCGCAGAGACGCGAGCGCACCTTCGACCTCGGTCGCGTCCAGGCCCAGGTAGCTGGCGATGGCGGCCGTCGAGTCGTTGCCGCGGTACACGGCGACCCACACCAGCGCCGCGAGCGCCTCAGCGCTGGGCGGGTTCGACTTGCGCTCGGCATTCGGAGCAAGCCGAAAGAGCGGGCCCGAGCGGCCCTTGCTGCGCTCCACGAGGCGCGATTGCACCAGGTCGCTGAGCACGGCGCCGATGCTGGTCGGGTCATCACGCTCGAAATGCTCGAACAGCTTCTTGCGTGAGACCGGACCATGCTCGGCCACGAACGCCAAGATACCTTCCCACAGCGTGCGATCGCGCTCCGTGCTGCTCAGTGACAGACGCTGCACCTTGGTTTGATACGTGCGCAGCGCGAGCCCGAACATGTCCGCCGCCACTTTGCGCGACACGCCTTGCGCCTCAATCTCGCGCGCCAGATCCAAGAACACCTGATCGGCCACGTGCGACAACGGCGCGCGCACGCCAGCAGCCGTAGAAAGCTGTGCGATCAGCACGGTGGTCTGGCGCACGATGGCGTCGATCAGAAGCTGCGGATTCATCGAGACGCGGCTCGCATCAACTCTAGCTTCCCTTGCGCCGCGCGGGCCTCACAATGCAAAAACAGCCGCAAAACTAGAAAAATCTAGCCGGCGCCCGGTGCAGCTTTTTACGCCTACTGAGAGCTCACGGCGAGCCGTAAACCTGCTGACCCATGCCGCTGCGCGCTCGGCTCGTCGTTCCACTCGTGGCCACCGCTGCACTCCTCTCTGCGTGCTCTCAAGCCGGGACGAGCGACGGTGCAGCAATGTCGAACGCGGGCAGCCCGGCCGCCGGCGGCTCCTCCGGCAGCGCCAGCACCGCGAGTGGCGGTTTCACGTCACTTTCGGGAAGCGCGAACGGAGGTACGGACACGGCCGGCGCCGCGCAGGCGGGTGGGTCGACGGTCGGCAACGCCGGCGGCGGCATGGGCGGCGCGAGCGCGGGCTCCGGTAACGTGGCCGGCACCGGCGTTGTGTTCGGCGGAGATGAAGGTAAGTTCCCCACACTCGATTTGCCGCTGGCACTGCCGGAGCCGACGGCGGCGGCGCCTTGCCCGACCGGCAGCATCATCTCGAAGAGCGACTCGCCGAGCTTGTACTCATGGCCCGGTACCGTCTTCGGCGACGTGCCGCCGAGCGGGCAAGGCGAAAATCATTCGCCCGCCAAGCTACAGGTCACGGTCACGAATGGCGGCCAGCCGGTGTCCGGTTGCGAGGTGCGCTTCCGAGCGCCGGCCGGCAACGGCTGGGGCTTCGCGGCCAGCAAGACCACCGACGCGCAGGGCAAGCTCTACGGTTACTGGACCGCCGGAAATCCCGGCAACGCCAGCATCTCGGCGGTGATCGCGCTGCCGGGCGGCAGCGAGAGCAAGGTCGACTTCAGCGGCGTGGTTGCCGAGCACGAGTCACGCACCGATTCGGTGCATCTGTATTACGACGCCGACGGCAGCTATACGGAATTCAAGGTGCGCATCACGCCGCTGTCCACGCCACCGGCAACGTACTACTCCGCGCTCAATTGGCAGGACTCGTACGCTGGCATTCAGTTCGACGGCGACACCACTACAGTCATCTTTTCGGTTTGGGACGCGGGCGGTGAGAAAGCACAGATCAGCGACCAGGGCGCGTGCAACGAGCTGGTCGGATTCGGCGGCGAAGGCACCGGCACCAGCTGCCGCCTGCGCTTTCCGCCATCCCAACATGGCAAGGTTGCCGGCCTACCCGACGACTACCGCTTGGAGGCCGGCAACACCTACGAGCTGCACTTGAGCATGAAAGCGAGCCCGAGCGGCGGCACCGCGCACTCCATCACGTTCAGCGATCTCACGCGCCAGCTCGGACCGATCAGCGTCGGCACGCAAACGACCGGCACGGCCTTCGCTGGCGGCGGCCACGCTTCGGGCTTCGTCGAGGAATGGACGCCGCACGGCAGCTGCATGTCTCATTCGCGCGCGGTGCTGTATCACGGGCTGCGCGCGCTGGTCGCGGGCAGCTGGGTCGACGTGAAGGGCGCGAGCTTTCAGCCCAACTACGTGAACACCAACAACGAGGTGTGCGGCAACTACCTGGCCACCGGTCTGAGCGTGGGCTCGCAGCATGCTCTGTTGATGTCCAGCGGCGGCGACGCCTACGTGGGCCGCCCGTACGTGCCCGCCGACGCTGCGTTCAAGAAGCCGGTAACGACCATCACGCTGCCCTGAGGCTCGCCGCGGCTCTGGCGTGGTCGCGCCCTCCGACCGTTTGACAGCGCCGGCCCTGCCGCGTACGCCCTCGCCCAGCACATGAATCCGATGGAGCTTCGCGGTCGCTGGGTGCTCGTGACGGGCGCCTCTTCTGGTTTGGGGCGAGAGATGGCCAAGATCTTGGCCGTCAAATACGGCGCGCATCTGTTGCTCGTCGCGCGCCGCGAAGATCGCCTGAACGAGGTCAAGCGCGAGCTCGAGCAAAAGGGCGGCGTCAAGATCGACATCTGCGTCGCCGACCTAGCCAAGCTCGAAGACGTGGACCGCGTGATCGAAGTAGCCACGAAGGGTCGCGCGCTGTTCGGGGCGATCCTCAACGCCGGCGTGACTCACTTTGGTCCGTACTCGGAGCTGTCGTGGGAAGGGTTCCGCAACATGCTCGACACGAACGTCACCGCGACCGTTCGCCTCTCCACAGCGCTCGTACCCGCCATCGAGGCGCAGGGCGGTGGCATCATGATCGTCTCCAGCATGGCTGGCATCCACCCCGTGCCGTTCCAGACTCACTACTCCGGCACCAAAGCTTTCTTGGTGCACTTCGGCATCGGGCTCTGGCACGAGCTTTCAGGGCGCAACATTTCGATCACCACGTATGCGCCCAGCGGCGTCGTCAGCGAAATGACGGCTGGCGATCACTTCACCCCGCTGCGCCGCTGGCTGATGCCCGTCGACCAAGCCGCGAATGAAGGGGTCGAAGCCTTCCGTAATCGCAAGTACCTGCATATTTCTGGTTTGGTTAACCGAGTCGGCAGCGCGTTCGCGCGCCTACTGCCGCAACGCTTCGCCACGGGCCTCGTCGCCTCTCAGTACAGAAACGCCCTGAAGAAGCACGGCTCCGCGTAAAAGGTGCTCGTGCACCTGTAAGATTCGTCGCTGAAGCTGCACCGAGAGCCTGTCCATTAACAGGTGTTTCGGTGATCTTTTCTAGCGGGATGCCCCACGTCTGGAAACTCAGTTGCTGAGAATCTGGGCATTTGGGCGAACCTCCGCCCTGCTCCCGGGAGCCAAATCATGCGCGAGTCCGTAAGTCGTCGTTGGGTAGCTCGAGGCACGTGGGCAGCGGCGGCCTTGGCGCTCATCTCCACCGCGTGCACCTCGAGCATGAACGGCGGTAACCCGATGGGAACCGGTGGCAGCAGCATCGGCAGCGGTGGCACCAACCCGGGGCAAGGCGGTGGCCCACCGATCGAAACCATGGGGCAAGATCCCGGCCGGGTTGAAATCCACCGTCTCAACAATACCGAGTACAACAACACCGTCCGCGACCTGCTCGGCACCCAGTCGCTGCCCGCCGCCAAGTTCCTCGCCGAAGAAGGACTGAACTTCGACAACACCGCCACGGCGTTGGGCATGACGTCAGCGCAGTACGACGCCTACTTCGGCGCCGCGCGCGACTTGATGACGGAAGCCGCCGCCACCCCGGCCGAGCTGCAGCGCTTCCTCACCTGCATGCCAGCCGGCGCCGCGAATGACGCCTGCGCTCGCCAAGTGGTCGAAACGTTCGGCGCCAAGGTTTACCGCCGTCCGCTCGAAACGGCGGAAATCGATCGCGCCATGAAGGTCTTCAATGACGACATCGCGCGCGGCGGTACCCCGCAAGACGCCATGCTGCTCACGACGCGCGCGCTGCTGTCGGCCGCCAATTTCTTGTACCGCATCGAGTACGACCCCACCCCCACGTCGCCCACACCGCACTCGCTCACCGGCTACGAGCTGGCCTCGCGTCTCTCCTACTTGGGCTGGAGCTCGATGCCGGACGACAACCTGTTCGCCGCAGCGAAGGATGGCTCGCTCTGGCAAGATGCCACGCTCGACGCGCAGGTCGATCGCATCCTGGCCGATCCCAAAGCGGCCGCCTTCGTCGAGAGCTTCGCGGGTCAGTGGCTAGACATCCGCAAGCTCATCACGCACAGCGTGACGCCCAGCGTCTTCACCACGTACACCGCAGAGCTGAGCGACGCGATGCTGCAAGAGGGTTACCTCTGGTTCCAGGAGTTCTTGAACCAGAATCGCCCGCTTTCTGACTGGTTCACCGCCGACTTCAACTACGTGAACGACACACTCGCCCAGCACTACGGCATGCCCGCTCCCGGCAGCGGCGCGCAGCTCAAGCGGGTGGAAGTCACCAGCGACCAGCGCAAAGGCTTCTTGGGTCTGGCCAGCTTCCTGACTCAAACCTCGTTCCCGAGCCGCACGTCGCCGACCTTGCGCGGCGTCTGGTTGCTGTCGGAGCTGCTGTGCTCGCCGCCGCCCCCGCCTCCCGCCAAAGTTCCCAAGCTGGACGAGAGCGCAACGCCGGCAGAAATGATGCAACCCGCCGGCACCGAAAACGTCAAGACGCGCCTCGAGCGTCATCGCGCCGACCCCACTTGCGCCGGCTGCCACAAGATCCTCGACCCGATGGGCCTCGGCCTCGAGCGGTACGACGGCATCGGCCGATACCGCGAAGCGTACGGCAACGGCGATGCCATCGATCCTTCCGGCACCTTGCCCGACGGCACGGCGTTCTCGGGCCCGGATCAGCTCGGGCAGATCCTCGGGCAAGACCCGCGCTTTCCCGCCTGCGTCGAGAGCAAGCTCTTCACCTACGCCCTGGGCCGCGAGGTCGAGGCCTACGACACCGAGACCCTCAAGGCGATTCAAGCCAAGTGGGCCGCCGGTGGACCGCTCACGCTGCGCAACCTCATGAAGTCGATCGTGCTTTCCAACGCTTTCCGTTTCCGCCGTGGAGAAGCCCAATGAACAGCAAGACCTGGCTCACGCGACGTAACGTGCTCCGCGGCGCTGGCGTGGGGCTCGCCCTACCGTGGCTCGAATCGCTCTGCCCCGCGCCGGTACGAGCGCAGGCCCAGAGCGCCAAAACCAAGCGCTACGCTTTCCTCTACTTTCCGAACGGCGTGGCGCAGGCATTTTGGCCCGCTTCGGGCTCGGGCGCCGGCGCCGGCTGGCAGCTGTCGGCATTGTTGGAGCCCCTGCAGCCCTACAAGCAGTACGTGCAGGTGCTGTCCAACGTCGGGCAAACGGCGCTGTTCAACGGCAACCCCAACCCCAGCCACTCGCAGCTGTGTGCGCCCACCACGTCCGGCACCATCAACGACGTCTCGAAGCCCATCCTCGGCGGTCCGTCGATCGATCAGGTGCTGGCTCAAAACGTCGGCATGGCCACGCCGTTCGACTCTCTGCAGATTGGCTGCTCCACCATGCCGTCGTATCCGGACGGGCGTCACCCCGCCATCTCGCGCAGCATTTCGTGGAAGGCGAGCGACCAGCCCCTCTACAAAGAGGTGAACCCGCAAACGGTGTTCGACAATCTGGTCAAACAGCTCGCTCCCATGGGCGCAACGGACCCGGCCACCCTCGCGGCCGCCAAGCTCCGCAAAGACCGCGACATCAGCGTGCTCGACTACGTGCTGGACGAAGCCAACAGCATCAAGCCCAAGCTCAGCGCCAGCGACCAGCACCGCCTCGACCAGTTCTTGACGTCGGTGCAAGAGATCGAGACGCGCGCGAAAGCCCAGGGCACGGCGATGACGGGCGGCAACAAGACGTACACGCGGCCCACCATGTCCGCCTCGTACATGGAACGCGCCGACATCAAGTCGGTGAGCCTGAACGACCCGAACGGCTACAACCGCAACACGCACGCCGAGCTGATGAACGACCTCATCACCATGGCGTTCGAAACCGACCTGACGCGAGTCGTCAGCCACATGCTCGACGACGCGCGCAGCGACTACCACTACCACTTCCTCAAGCAGCGCACCTTCCAGGCAGGCAGCAACACCTCGGTGGAGATCGACGCGCCGCTCGACACGCCCCTGCAGGGCGACTTACTCGGCCTGCACGCCCTGCAGCATGACGGCGACAACAACAACGGCTTTGCCACCGTTAACCGCTGGTTCGTGGAGAAGTTCGCCTCGCTCATCGATCGCCTCTCCAAGGCGATGGAGCCGGACGGCAGCGGCAAGAGCGTGCTGGACAACACCATTCTGGTGTTCATGTCGGGCATGCAGGGCAGCAACCACCAGGCGGACAAGCTGCCTATCGTACTCGCGGGCAGCGGCGGCGGCGTCTTCAAGACCGACTACCACAACGCCTTTCCCAGCGAAGTTCGCCTGGCCGATGTGCACCTCACGGTGCTCCAAAGCGGCTTCGGTCTCACCAACGTGGCCAAGCACGGTAACAGCTCCGGCATCGTGCAAGGTCTCTTGGTGTAGGACAACGTCGCCGCGTGCGTCGCCCGCGCACCACTAACGTCATCATCGAGTGGGACCGCTTGCAGCCGTGATTCAAGGCTGTAGGACCGAGTCTCACAAGTCTAGCTGTACAACGCCAGACTCATACTGTTACCGGTTGCAGGATCGGTGAGTCGCCCGGCAAGATGCGAGCATGGCTTATTCCGTCCGTGGTCATGTTTGGGTCGGGCTCGCCTGCGCGCTCCTGGGCAGCAGCGCTGCCGGAGCCTGTGGTTCCTCCAATGGCGGGAAGCTCCCGGGCTCGGGCGGCGAAAGCGCGGGGGGCGCCGACGAGGGAACCACGGCCCAGATGGAAGAGTGCCGTTCCGACAAGGACTGCCGCTCCACCGACCAGTTGTGTGGCGACGCCAATGTTTGCGTGGACTGCATCGTCGACTCCCACTGCGGCGCCGGCGAAGTGTGCACCGAGGCCGGTCATTGCAAGAAAATTGGACTGAACAGCACGGACGGCGGCGCGCCCAGCGATGGCGGTACGAAGAATGGCGGTGGCACCAATACGGGCGGAACCAGTACGGGTGGCACCAGCAACGGGGGAACCAATGCGGGCGGAACCAGCAACGGCCAGGCCGGCACGGTAAATGGCGAAGGCGGCGCCGCTACCAACAACCTCGACTGCGTCACGGCCCCGCTCGATCCGTGCGCTGGTATCCCGCACTTCGTCGGCATTCAAACCGTGGACGGCGACAGCACCGACTTCTGCGACATCGCGCCCTTCACGCTCGAATTGGCGTCGTCGCCCTACTACCGCTCGCCGAAGGCGCCGCTGGCCTCGACGACGCGCGCCACGTTTCGCGTCGCCTGGTCGGCCGCCGCGTTGCACGTCTTCGTCTCGGTCCAAGATTCGACCGCACACCCGAACCAGAGCGGGTCGCTGCTCAACGTGTGGAACGGCGACAATATCGAGTTTTATGCGTCTCCCAAGGTCCCGACCGGCCTCTTCAATGCCAGCCGTACCTACGACTACGGCGCCTTTCAGGTGATCGCAGCCGCGCCGGGAGTCACGACGCCGGCCGGGAAAGCGGCGTTCACCAGCACGGGCGTGGCCTACGCCGTGCCGGAGGCTCAATACAAGGTTTCGCCCACCGCTCAGGGCTACACGGTCGAAGCGCAGATTCCGTGGACCGACGCGACGCCGATTGCCGGCACCAAGATGGGCTTCGATGCCGGTTTGAGTGATGACATCGATGGCCTTTACAACATCAATAGCGAGTACCGCGACTACTACGCGCTGACCTTCAACGCCAGCTACCACGGCAACTGCACCACGTACTACGAACCATACTGCGATAGCCACAACTGGTGCACGCCCACCGCGCTACCCTGAGCGAGCTAACGCGCCCATTTTTTGGCGCGAGCGTGCTCGAGCGCCACGCGCGCGTGGTCCATCCACAAGAGCTCGGTGCCGACGGCGCGCGCGCGCTCTTGAAGCGTCGCGCGCTGGGCCGCGGACGCGGAGCGTATTCCGCCCAGATCACGGATGTAGATGGCGCGGACGCGACCGGGGTAGCGCTCGGCCGCAGCTAGGTAAATGTCGGCGTCACGCTCGCCGCTGTCTCCGATAAGCACGAACGGCAACCCGGCGTACGTTTCTAGCAGGAGCCGCACGGCTTCTGTCTTGTGATCGAGCGGGGGTGCCTCGCGCAAACCGATGTCGCGCAGCAGCAGCGGCCCCCGCGGCAGATCGTGATAGTCCAGAAAATCGACCAAGAAGTCGTAGAGGTTCCAGGGGCTCTTGGACACATAAAACACCGGGTTGTCGGCCTGGCCGGTGGTGCCCGCTACCAGCGCCCGGTACAGCTCGCTCGTGCCCTCGAACGGCATGCGCGTGTACGCATTGCCCGAAAGTGTGACCCAGATCATCTTCAGGCGCTGCGAGACGTACGTCTGAAGCACCGTGTCGTCGATATCGCTCACGACGCAGTGCTCGGCCTCGGCGCCTGGCACCAGCACTTCCGCCACGGCGCGCGTTGCTTCGGCCCCCCGCACTTTGGCGCTCGTTACCTCGACCCAGCCGACCTTCCACGCGCCGAGTCCGCCCCGCTCGAGCGAGCCGATCGGCAGCTCGAAGTAGCCTTCGTCGTCCGTCACCGCCGCCACTTCACTGTGCCCGAGTACGGCTCGCACCGATACATCGGGCACCTCTTTGGAGATGAAGCGGCGCAGCATGCGGCGGATGCTGCGCCAGCGCGTGTCCACCGGTAGCGAACGCTCGAGGGTGGAGGCCTCCAGCACACGGCCGCGCAGCGTGGCGCGCTCGAGCGTGCCGTAGCCGCGGTAGGGCACGATTTGCAGCGGGCCCAGCCGCCCGAAGCGCACACGCAGACCCCAAAAGGCGCGGTCGAACAAGAGCTCGACACGCGCCGCGAATCGTACCAGTCGCGCCCACAGACGCTGCCAGGTGCGAAGCGTCCGTGTTTCGGCGGTTTCCACGGGCGGTCCTGCCATCGACCGCCCGTGTATACCCGAGCAGGCTCAGGCTACCAAGCGTGCTCGATTGCGCTCGACATAGGCCGAGCCGACGATGAGCAGCACGCCCACGGCGCTCAGGCTGACCCAGCGCAGCAGCTGCTCGGCGTGCGCCGCCAGCCAGACCTGCACCACGAGCCCGAACAGCGCGACCAGGCTGCCCGAAATGGTGCGAAAGCGTGCCTGAACAGCCGCACCCCACACCGCAACCGCCACACCGATCACGATACAACCCAGCGCGGACAAGCCGCTGACGTCGACGCCGCAAGCGACCAGCGTCGTCAGCAACCCTGTCGCAGTGGCGAGCGTCACCAGCGCAGCGCGCGCCTTTGCAGCGCGCCGCGACGCCACCAACAGCAGCGCAGCCGCCGGCACACCCAACAGCAACACCTGCAGCGAGGGCGACTGCACCTGCGCCTGCAGCTCGGACCAACACAGACTCCAACCCAGCATCGACACCACGCCCGACACCCAGGCGCCCGCGTCGCGCTTCGACGCATCGAGCGTTCGCGACAGCACCAGCCACAGCGCGGCCGACGCGACCAGCATCAACCCGCCCAAGAACGCTGGCCCGACCTGGTACAGATGAAACACCCGGCCCAGCATGATGGCGGGCGCAAGGAACGGCATCACGCGCGCCAACTTACCCTCCAGCGTCTCGAGCTGAGCGCTACCGGCGAAGCGTGTCAGCTCGAGCCGCAGCAGACCCAGCAGCGAGACGCCCGCCAGCACCACGACCGTGAGCGGCTGCCGGACTGGTATGATCACCATCAAGTTAGCCGCCAGGAAGGCCAGCGTGAGGGCCCGCGCTTCTCGACGCGCCAGCGCCAAGAACGCCACCACCGACAGCGGAACGAACACCGCCAGCGTGCCCACGACGGCCAGCATCGCGCTCAGCCTGCTCGGCGCAATCCAAGTGGCGTAGCTCGGTAGGGGCGCCAAAGCTTCGAGGTGAAACTGCGAATAGACGAGACCACCGAGCACTGCGAAGCTCACCGGCATGGTCGCCAGTACCAGCGCCAAAAAGGTACGCGCCGAGCGCCCCTCGCGCAGCGTGAGCCCGACGAAGTAGGCAGCCACGGCCAGCAGCAGCGACTGCCCCATCAGCATGCCGTAACGCAGCAAGTCGTTGCCGCTTTCCCAATGCTGCAGCATGAAGGTCGAAGCGGAGGCCACCACCAAAGCCGCACCGGCGATGCGCAACGCTCGCGTCAACGCGTCCGGGTCGAAGCCACGCGCCGACTGAAAATCAGGCTCAGCAGGCTCGGGCGCGGGGGGCGCGGGGGGCGCGGGGGGCGCGGGGGGCGCGGAAGCAGTAAACGTACTTTCATGAATTTCCATCACTTTTCCTCCTTGAGGGCGGCCAGCTCCAGCTTCAGCGCGGCGGCTTCTTCGGCGTCCAAAAACTCTTCGTCGAAGCTATCGACGCTGGCCACCAGGCAGCCGCTGGTCACCTCGGTCTCCGCCACCCGCATCTCCCAGCGCTGGAAGATTTGCGCGAGCTCGCCACCATCCGTGTCGCCTTGAGCTTGCGCCACGCCAAAGGCTTCGGCGCGCGATTGCCGCGTGCGCATCGTGTTGCGCTGTTGCCGGAGCTCGACGAGCTTGCGTTCGAGCGCTTGCACGTCGCGCCGCAGCTGCTGCTCGATGCGTTCGTGCTCGGCGTGGTTCAGGGTCAGCTCGCTCGTGCGCGCCTCAGCGCGCTTGAAGCGCCGTAAACATTCCAGCGCCCGCGCTTCGTCCGGCTCACGCCGGGCGCGATCGCGCCAACGTTCAGCAGCCTCGCGCTCGTCCGCGAGCGCCTGCACAATCGTTCGCCCGTCGCGCTCCACGCGACCGAGCTGTACTTTGGAGCGAGCCACTCCTTGCTCCAGCTCGCGGAGCGCGCTCGTCGCGAGCGCCTCGTGGTTTTCGACCTGCACGATCATGTTGTCGATGCTGGCCACGAAGCCGTGGGTCCAGCGCTTGATACGGGCCATCATGGTTCTCCTGCGGGCCCGATGTGGACCCAATGCCCTGTTCAGCAAGCGTCGAGCCGTCGGCAGAAAAGACTTTAAGTATTTGTAATCATTGAATATCGATTCCGCTTTCCAGTTCACCGAAATGGCATTTGATGATCAGCGATGTACATTTCATGTACATGCTCTTCCGACCCGAAGAACGGCGCTTCGCCCAGGCGGTGTCGCGCATCGCGTACGACAACCCCTTCGCGCCCGAGCGCATCGAGAGCGAGCGCGACGCGCTGGGCGAATCGTTCAGCGAAAGCGCGGAGGTTTGGTCGCCGGACGGCGCGCACCTCACGCCTCAGCAGTTCCACCGCGAGCGCCCCAACGTCATCAAGCTGCGCGATCTGAGCTGGCACCTGGCGCAAGCCCTGCGCGCGCGACTCGACCAGCAACGCAGCGATCTCACGGACGGCGAGCTATTGCTCTACGAAGACCTGTGCTTGTACGCGCTGTTTGCCCGCTACGAGCTGAACCTGTACGAGCTCTGCATCGACGAGTCGACGACCACGCGCAAGGTGGGCTTCTACGCCGCCTTCAAGCGTGACTTCGATCAGCTCTTGGCGGAGCCGCAGCTCACGTTCCCGTCGGGCCTGAGCGCGGCCACCGCGCTGGCCTTCTTTTTTCAGATCCGGCGCGCTTTTCACTACATTTTTCGCTACCTGTTGGGGGTCTCGCGACCGATTGCCGAGCTCCGCGCGGAGACGTGGCACTCCGTCTTCACGCACGACCTGCGGCGCTATCGCAGCAGTGTGTACCGCCACATGGCGGATATCCCGACGCTCATCGTCGGGCCGTCGGGCACCGGCAAAGATTTGGTAGCGCAGGCGATCGGCTATTCACGTTACCTGGCCTTCGACGAGCGCGCCGGGCGCTTCGTCGAGGCGTTCAGCGCGCAATACCACGCGCTCAACGTGTCCGCGCTGTCGCACGGTGTGATCGAGTCAGAGCTGTTCGGGCACCGGCGCGGCGCATTCACGGGTGCCTTGGAAGACCGCCCGGGCTGGCTCGAGGTGTGCGGCCCCGACGGTACCGTCTTCTTGGACGAGATCGGCGACCTCGGCACCGAGCTGCAGGTGAAGTTCTTGCGCGTGCTGCAGACGCGCGCCTTCCAACGTATCGGCGAGACCAAACCGCGCATGTTCTTGGGCAAGCTGGTGGCAGCCACGCACCGTGACCTCGACCAAGGCCTTTCCGAAGGCTGGTTTCGCGAAGACTTGTACTACCGCCTGTGCGCCGATCGCGTCCAAACCCCGTCGTTGCGCGAGCGCATCGAGGCAGATCCGAGGGAGCTTTCGCTCATGGTCAACGTGCTGAGCGAGCGCATCGCCGGCGCCGAGTTCGGTCCGGCAGTCGCCAAAGAGGTGCTGGCGTGGGTAGAGAGCGAGCTCGGCCCCGGCTACGGCTGGCCCGGCAACGTGCGCGAGCTCGAGCAATGTGTGCGCAACGTGCTGGTGCGCAAACGCTACCGCCCCGCACGCCGCAGCCAGCCGCCGTCACAGCTCGAACGAGCCCTGCTCGATAGCGGCCTCGATGCCGAAGCGCTGCTCGACCGCTACGCCGCCCTCGTCTACCGCGAAACCCAAAGCTACGTCGAAACCGGCCGTCGCCTCGGCCTCGACCGCCGCACCATCAAAGAGCGGGCCCAGCGCGGGTCGCGGCTCTAGTACTTCACGCACGCCACGCTGGGGTACGGCCCGCCCTTGGGGTTCACGGCCAGCACTGTGCCGGCTGGAACGTGCGCGGCTACCTTGTTGAAGCCGGCGGTAATGTTGGCCGCTTCTTCCCAGTTCCGCGCCTCTTCCACGTCCGGAAAACGGTCGACGACATAGCAAGCCCAGCGGCCACTAGCCGGCTGCGCCCAGCTGCGCGCGATCGGCGCGACAGCCGTAGCGCCGCATCCCAAAGCCATACCCAAGAGTACCAATGTCACAGCGACCGGTCGCTTCATACAGCTGGGCTACTCGGGCGGCGCCGCGAATACAATCGCCCGCTCTTCGTTCTTGAACGCGTGCACCTCGTGAAAGTTCCCCAGAAACCCAACGACAGGGGCGGCTTGGGTCGGCAGCTACTCGTTTCGCCTGCCCGCCAGCTTGCGCATGTTCCAGAGCGGGCCCGAATGAGCTAAACGTCGGGCGAAGTAACTCATGAGCAAATTCACGACGTTTTACGAATGGCTCGAAAAGCAAAAGAGCAAAAAGTCGCCGCTCGGTAGCCTCGCGCACGAGGCCACGCGTGACGACGCTTTCCCGAAGGATGTGGCCAGCCTCGACGCGCTCTTGGCGTACATGAAAGAGAGGAAGCTATCTGGCCTACAGATCGCGACCGCCAAGATCGCCTGGCAATCGTATTCGCGCGGACAAGGGCCCAATCGCCCGCTCTAGTATCTAGTTTACTAGCCGACAGCGCTGCCCCGAGGTGCCTCGCGACCATCGCTAGTTTTTCGGTGCGAGAAGGTGTCGTCCCCTCCCGTGGCGCGCGCAGCCGCAGGCGAGCACGACACCGGGGAGGGGCCGCCCGCGCGCAGTCGCAGGCGAGCACGGACGGAGGGGTGGGCATCACCCTCTTGGGCACCGTTACTGGTAGTAGACCGCGTCTTCCGGCTTGTATTCGGTGGGTCCGGACGGAGTCAAATCGGGGTAGCTGCAGGAGATGACGAACTTGGGGTGGCGGTCGGCGTCGAACAGGCCCCAGGCGTCGTCTTGGCCTTTCCACGGCTCGTCGAAGGCGGCGAAGTATTCGGCGGCGACGGGGCTGTCAGCGTCGCGCGTGGGGCCGGCGACCCAGCTGATGAAGTCGCGGTAAAACATTTGTTGGTTGAGCGGGTGCGCGCGGTACTGCTCGCCGGAATCGCCGGGCTTGGTGGCTTCGCTCTTCCAACCCGCTTCGCCAATGATGATCGGCAGGTCGAAACCGTGGGTCATGTTGATGCGGGAGCGCACCTCTTTCACGGCCTTTTTCGTGAACGCGAGGCCCACGGCCATCATGGCTTGCGAGCGCTGCGGACCGGCCGGCATGCCCAGCTGCTGGTAGTCCCACGACCATTGCGCATCGATGAAGGAGTAGATGTGCAGCGAGACGTAGTCGATGGCGTCGACGACCTTCGAGACTTCGGCGTAGTCGGTGCCCATTTCGTAGGGCGGATACATGTCGTCCGTCGTCACGGGCTGCGGCACGAGCGGGCGGACTTGGTTGATGTAGTCGGCCAAATCAGCCGCGGGCGTGAGCACGCTGGACCAAGAGTCGAGCGTTTCGTTACCGACGCTGACGCCAAAGATGATGTCGGGATACTGATTCGCGAGCGCGACGCCGCGCGCGATATCGGCCTGGTTGTCGAGATCGGCCGTGGCCTTGCCGCCCTTGATCCAGATGCCGAGCTGCACTTTGAAGTCGAGCGAGCTTTCGTGAATGACTTGCAGCGTGCGTTCGGCGTGGGTGCTGGAGTCGAACAGGCGAATCAGCGTGAAGCCGCGCTCCTGCAAGATCTTTAGATCTTCCAGAATCTCGTCGGTGGTCGGATACACCTCGCGACGCGGATCCTCGCCGGCGCGGTAGCCGGAGTAAGCGACGCCGAGGCGGTGCAGGTCGGCTTCGGGCAGGCAGCGTGCGCCCTGTTTGGTGCTGCAGGCGCCGAGCATGGTTTCGGCCGGTACGCCGATGTCTTTGAGCACGTCGTCGCAGGGACCGCGCGGCATCGGCTCGGGCATGGCCGAGGCCGACGGCATGGCCAGCGTGGGGTCCATGCGGGCGCCGCTCTTTCCGGAGCAGGCGGCGAGCAAGAGGAGGCACGAGCCCAGGCGCTTCATGCCCGGAGCGTGCCGCGAGAAGCCGGCCCGGGGGTGGCCACTTCCGCTCAAGGCTTTGACCGAGATGTTCGGCGCGCTGATGCCTGGCGCTTGATTGTGCACGTGTTTGCACAGGGGGAATGAGGCTGCTCGCGAGCCTGTGCAAGGGCATGCACACCGCCATCAACGCAGCATCAAAATAGCCGTTTTCGTGCGACGGCCCAGGTCGGCACACCTGTTGCTCTAGCGCCTGATACGCACGCTGATTCGAAGCCGAGCAAGGTGCTCGGGGTCGCGCGTGCCCCAACGTTACGCCCGAGGAGTATCAACATGGCCCGCTCGACTGTCTTCGCTTCCTTTACGTCTCTTGCTTTGGTTGCTTCGCTCGTTGTCGGCTGCGCCGGCGCGGGTGGCTCGTCGGACAACGGCAACACCGACCCGAACCAGGCCGACCCGAATGCCCAGAAGGATCCGACCTCGGATTCGGACACCGACGGCTTGCCCGCCGACCAAGACTTGTGTCCCGGCACCGCGGCTGGCGCGCAGGTCGACGGCAACGGCTGCTCGGCGGAGCAACGCGCGGCCGGCGGCGGCAAGGGTGGCAAGAAGACCGACCCGAACAGCGACGACAACGGCAGCGCCGGTGAAGGCGCGGGTGGCGCGGCCGACGACAACGGCGGGAACGACCTCGATCCCACGAACGAGATCTTGCCCGACGGCGACGTGACGCCCAACGGCTTCGCAGTTTTCACGCTGGATCCGGAAGGCGCCGTGCCCGTCATCTTCCGCACGCTGGCCAGCAACGTGAAGAAGCTGGAGACGGGCTTCGCGCTCAGCGGCACGGTGATGATCGACGCACCGAACCACGAGCACATCACGCTGCTCGAGGCCAAAGTGAACCTGGAGTACGACTCCAAGCTAGGCACGGGCCTGCAAGCCTTCAACGGCGAGGTAAAGCTCCCGTTCCCGAACATCGGCTACATGAGTAGCGTCGAGGTCAAAGACCCGGTTTACGCCGCGGTCGGCTACGACTTGGGCAAGAACCTGACGCAGGTCGACGCGCCGCTGAAGGACGACCGCAAGTACCTGTACTTCACGTTCTCGGCCGGCCTGGAAGCGAGCATCGGCGACTTGACGGTTTCGACCGGTGTCAACCAGAGCGCGACCATGACCATCGACCCCTCGGATCCTTCGTTCTTCTTGAAGGCCTCGCTGGGCGGCTTGATGGGCCCGGTGGACGAGGCGAGCGTCGGCTTCTCGATCGGCGGTCACCTGCCGTTCACGCCCGAAAATGTCTGGGGCATCGATCAGGACGCGACCACCTTCGACGGTCACTTGTGGATCGGCGGCAAGATCAACCTGAACGACCTCAAGTTGCCGGTCGCGATTGGTGGCAAGACCGTGCTCGACATCGATCCGAACGACGACGGCGAGACGCTCTTCACGCAGCCCAAGGACGGCTTCCAATTCGGCTCGAACAGTGAGCTCGATTTGAGCCTCGAAGCGGGATTAATCAGCATGGAGCTGCCGCTGGCCAAGTCGACCATCGTCGGCCACGCAGGCGGCGACGAAGCCTGGGGTTACTACAGCGGCAACATCAGACCAGGCACCGTGATGCCGGACGAAGTCCCCATCAAAAACACCGTGCAGCTCAAGACCGCCGGTCACGTGAGCTCACACCTGGAAGAGATGTACCTGAAGGCCGAAGGCGACCTCTCGTTCGACGCCGGCAAGCTCGGCAAATGGGCGGGCATCGACCTGAACGACCTGGCGCTGGCCAAGGCCACGCTGAACGTCGACAAAGACGGCGTGCTGGTGATGGGCACCGCTTCGACCAAGTTCTCGCCCTACCTGGGCATGATGGGCAACGTGGATGCGGTCGGCTACTTCAACGGCAGGCCGGAAGGATGGTACGTCACGCTCGACGGCCGCCTGGTGGTGAGCGGCATCGACCTGTCGAGCGAAGCGCACGCCCGCCTCGATCGCAACGGCATGCTGGTGAGCGGCAAATTCGAGACCCCCATCTCGCTCATCGATATGGCCGGCAGCATCAGCCAAAGCGGCGTAGACGTCGAAGGCACGGTTAAGGTCACGATCCCGATCGTCGCCGGCAAAGAGATCGCTCAGTGGGTGACGGACGCGGCCGTGTGCGGCTACGAAGCCGTGACCGACGCGGCCCTCTGCGGCTCGGACGTGGTCCAAGACGGCGCCAAATGCGGCTACAACACCGTGAAAGACGCCACCTTGTGCGGCACCAGCTACGTGAAGGACGGCGCGACCTGCGGCTACAACTACGCGCAGAGCGGCGCCGAGTGCGGTTACAGCTACGTGAGCAGCGCAGCGCAATGCGGTGTGAGCGTGTTCGACGACGTGGCGCACTGCGGTTGGGACTGCGTCTCGAGCTGGTTCTCGGACTGCAGCTGCAGCGTGGCGAACAGCTGCAACGTCGCCAACACCTGCAGCTTCCCCAACACCTGCGAGGTGCCCAACACTTGCCAGATCGCCAACACCTGCAGCGTGCCCAAGACCTGCGACAAGGTGAAGACCTGCGAGACGCACGTCACCGTGCCGGACTTCGACTACGGTTCGTTCGTGGGCATGGTCAACGTGAAGATTGGCACGAGCGGGCTGGAAGGTAAGGTCGAAGGCGACTACTGCGCGACCGGCTCGAGCTGCACGACGCTGGTCGGTGGTCGCGTGAAGGTCGACAGCGGCAAGCCCGAGGCGTGCGTGGACGTGGCCGGCCTGGGTGAGTTCTGCGCCCCGTTCTGATTGCAATCGTAACAGGCGAGTGAAAGCGAGCCGCGCGTCTCCTCCGGGAGGCGCGCGGCTCGCTTTTGTACGTTGGCTCGACAGTGCGCGAGGCGCATTGCATGCTTCTGGCGGAATGCGCGCGCGCTTTCTGGCTTGGATTTTGGGGGTCGTGGCGCTCCTGGCAACACCGTGCTGGCCACGCGCGGCGCTCGGCGCCTACCCCGCCCCGGCGCGCGTCTCCGTGCTCACCATGGGGCCCGGCGAGCACCCGTTCACGCGCTTCGGCCACAACGCGATTTTGCTGGAGTGGGACGGCGGCGGCCCGCTGCCGAACCTGGTCTTCAACTTTGGCACCTTCGCCTTCGACGGCATGCAGGGCGTGAAAGACTTCATGGGTGGCCGCTTTCGTTACTGGCTCAGCGTCACCACGCTCGAAAATACGCGGCGCGCCTACGCCGCCGAGCACCGCTCGCTCACGGCGCAAGAGCTCGAGCTCAGCGCCGCCGAGCGCGCCGCGCTTTACCGTCGCCTCTCCGACAACGCCAAGCCCGAGCACAAGTATTACGACTACGACTACTACCGCGACAATTGCTCCACGCGCGTGCGCGATGCCATCGACCAGCTCCTCGGCGGTGAGCTGAAGCGCGAGGTCACGGGCGCGGGTCGCTTGACCTTCCGCCAGCACACCTTACGGCTGGTCGGTGACACGCCCTGGCTCTATTTCGGGCTCGACGCCGCACTGGGCACCCCTACCGATCGCCCGACCACGCGCTGGGAAGAGCTGTTCTTGCCCCAAGAGCTGCACGACGCGCTCGCGCGAGCCAAGCGCCACGTCGCCGGACAGAGCCTGCCGCTGGTGCGTCACGAGACGCAATTGCTGAGCGCCGCACCGTGGCCGCTCCCCGCCTCACCGCCCGAGCGGCGCGGCACGTTCGCCGCTTGGGGAGCTTTGCTCGGCTCGCTCCTGGCCGCGCTCGGGTTCGCGGCGTCGCGCTCTCGCGCGGCGCGCGCGGTGTTCGGCAGCCTCACTGCCCTGTTCGGCACCGCGCTGGGCGCGCTGGGCTTCGCGCTGGCCGCGTTCTGGGCGTCCAAGCATTGGGCGGCGCACGACAACCCCAGCTTGCTGGCATGCCCGCCCTGGGCACTCGCGCTGGCCGTGCTGGGCGGCGCGTTTGCGCTCTCGCGCGGCAGATCGCCGACGCTGTTGTGGGTGCTGGGGGCGTCGCTGCTCGCGTCGTCGTTGCTCACGCTGCTCGCGCTGGCAGGCCTGCTGGGCGGCGACCGCGAAGCCTTGCGCGAGGGCCTGCTGTTCACCCCCGTTTGGGCAGGTTGGCTCGCTGGCGCGTGGCTCGCTCAACGCCACCTCCCCCGAGGCGCGCTCAAACCATGACCGGAGACGGCGGCGGTGCGCTGCTGGGCGCGCGCGCTGCCGGCGGCGCGCTGCTGGCGGCCGTTTCCGGCTGCTCATCGTCCGACTGAAACGCCGGTGCGACGTGCATCACGGCGCTGGTGCGCGCCGAGCGGAGCGCAGCGCGCACGACGTCTCGCAGCTCGGTCACTGCAATTTGCAGAGGGTGCACGCGCAGCGCAGGTAACGTGCGGAAGGTGCCGACCTCTCGATCATCGAGCAAGCGCACGACGGAGTAGCAGTGCGGCTCCGTGCGTTCGATGCGGTAGGTAACCCCCTTCACCACGACCATTCCCCGACTAGCTGTCCGTGCCATCGTCGCTCAGCATAGAGGGCCTCTGTATCGGGACGGTCAAAACAAAGTGTCGGCTAACGATTTTGCTATGCGGTCTCGTGTCGCGCGGCTGAGCCGCGCTGCTACGGCTAGCACCCCGCCCCAATCCCGCCGAAAAATGGCGGGATTGGGGGATGCCTAGTAACTACTCCCGAAGGGTGACTGCCAGCGTGGCTGGAATCAGTGCCGTCGGGAGCGCACTCACTCTCACTTGTTACGACGCCGGTTGGCGAAGCTGTGCACCCGCTTCACGTCGGGAGCACCACGTCCGCCACCACGACCGGATTGCCTCAGGCCGGAGCCACCACCCAATGGGTGGGCATGGATGTCCGGTTTGGCGCCGGGCGCAGCCTTGCGTTTGGCGGCGTCGTCGTGTGCCGAGGGGGTGAGTGACGTGACGAGTGGCAAATTCCAAATACTTCTCATGATCCTGAATCCTGGACTCGAGCCTCGGAGTCGACGGCCGCGCGTTGCGTGCGGGCTCGCTGGGCACACGTCCGCGCTGGCGCGCCGCCAGACGCAGCGCGCAAAGTTGCCCCAGCGGCTGGCGTGCAGGCGCAGGACCGCAGGGCGTGAAAGAGCGCAGCTCGCTAACGCGAGCTGTCGAAGCACCGGATCGGGCTCAGCCGATCTCGTACACGACGCGCATCAATCGCTTTACAACTTCCACATGGCACCTGTCCTCCAAGGTGGGGCTCGCCAACTCGCGAGCCGCGACCTTTGCTGGTCGCGGGGCGAAACCCTCAAAATCACGCCCAAATGGCCCCGACTCGACGCCGCGCGCCAACCTGCCTCAGGGCGGCTGGTGCGGCGGAAGGTACGGGACTTAGAGGAAGTGGTGCATGGACGTCGGAACGACCCGACTCGCTCACCCTGCACTGCCGAGAGCAATCTGTCAACGGCTCGCGGGCTCGCGCCGGTCGAGGGGCGCCGCGACTCGTTATCTCGAGCACAACATCTGCTATTGTTGGCTCGTGGGGCCCAGCACCAACTCAACTCGATCGGATGCGCCGCGCGATGCGGATCTCTCGCGCGCGGAGTCGTTCGGCCTACGCGACCTGCGCATGGTCATGGACGACTTGGAGCAGCGCGGCTTGCCTGCTGCGGCCGACGACTTTCCGTGGCCCCTGCTCATGCACGACGGCGAACGGATCTTGCACGCCAATCCGGCCAGTTTTCGCTGGCTCGGCTGCACAGGGGACGGCGCGCTCGTGCAGCAGCCGCTCGCCGTGCTCTGTCGAGAAGAAGACGAGCGCGCGCTGCTCGCGGCCGTCGGCGCGGGCTCCAAGGGGCCGCCGGCAACGGCCCACCTGCAGCGCTTCGCCGATCAGCAAGGTCACACGTTGTTGGGCCACGTGCTGGCGCGTCGCCAGCCGCTAGACGGTTCGCACGTCACCTTCGTGCTCGTCGCGCCTTTCGCGGATTCGGATCGCTCGTTCGAGCTGCTACAGCTGCTGGGCGAAGCCGTCGATCATCTGACCGATATCGTGTTCATCACCGAAGCGCACGCGATAGACGGCGTGGGCCGCCGCGTCGTCTTCGTCAACCGCGCCTTCACGCAATCGTCGGGCTACGAAGCAAGAGAGGTATTGGGCAAGACTCCCAGCATCACCATCGGTGAAGGCACGGATCGCAAAGTGCTGGCCCGGCTCGAAGCGGCGCTGAGCCAGACGCACCCCGTGCGCGAAGACCTACTCAAGTACGGTAAAGACGGCGCGCCGTACTGGGTCGAGCTGCAAATCATTCCCATCTTCGACGAGTCGGGCGAGCACACGCACTGGATCAGCATTCAGCGCGACATCAGCGAGCGCAAACGCATGGAGGCGCGCCTGCTCGAGTCGGCGCGCCTGGCGTCGGCCGGGCAGCTGTCGGCCAGCCTCGCGGTGGAGCTCAATACGCCGTTGGCTTCCGTGGTGAGCACGCTCGAATGGCTGGCAGACCGGCTTCCGCTGCTGCTGGGCCAAACCGGCCAAAGCGACCAACCCGAGCTGAAAGAAACGCTCGAAGCGCTGGCCGACGCGCGGCAGAGCGCCGCGCGCATGGCGGCCGTCACCGGCTACCTGCAGCTGCTCGGCGTAAGCGCGCCGCCCCTGCGCCACGCCCTCCGCATCGACTCGCTGCTCGACTCGGCCGTGGCCGAAGCCGAATCGCAGCTCGGTCGCAAGCTACACCTCCAGCGCGACGAGACGGACCTGCTCGTGTTGGCCGATCCGGCGCGCATGGGTCACGCCTTGCGGCTGGTCGTGCTCAACGCCGGTCTGTCCTCCACTGACGGCCAGATACGGATCGAAGCGACGACGGTTGGCCAGCGCGTGCACGTCTACGTCGACGATAGCGGTAGCGGCATTGCACCGGACATGGCCGGCACGTTGGGTGCCCCATTCGAGGTGAGGAAGCCTCCCGGCATCGGAGACTCTCTGGCGCTGTTCGTGGCCAGCCGATTGATTGCCGAGCTCGACGGCGAGCTCGTGCTCACGCTGCGCCCCAACGGCACGCGCGTCGAGCTGCGGCTCGCGCGCGCGCCGTGAGCGTCGTTCTGGGTCGGCTCATTTCGGCGAGACGCCGCGCAGCATCGTCTTCTTCAACACGAAGCCTCCGGCATTGGCTTCGAGCTCGTCGTAGATTTTGCCCTGGTCGTTCGCGTCTTTCGGCGTGAATTGGGCGATGTTGAGGGCGTACAACCGGAACTCGTAAACATGGTCTTTCGCACCGGGACCCATGTAGCCGGCGTCTTGCTGGTTGAAGCTCTTTTGCTGCGAGCCGGCGGGCACGGCGGGCATGCCGTTGCGCGCCAGATTCTCCATCAGCATGAGCGTTGCCGCCGGAATGTTCCAAATTGCCCAGTGCGTGAAGTTGTTCGAGAAGTCGTGCAGCGTGATCGCGTAGCTCATCGTGCCTTGCGGGCCAGGTCCCCACGTGAGCTCCGGCGAGATATTTTGCCCACCGATTGCGGTCATCACGTTCTCGAGCGGGAACACGTTGCACGCTCCGTGATTCTGCTGAGAGCAAGCCTCCACATGCTCGAACGCCGGTGATTTGAGCTCGAATGGCACGACCACCCCAGAGCCGCCGCCGCCCCCGCTCCCGCCTCCGCCCGCGGCGCCACCGCTACCACCGCTACCAGCAGACATGCCGCCGGCACCACCACCGCCGGTCCCCGCCTGTGCCTGGCCGCCCGCACCGCCGCCCGCGACAGCGCTGCCCCCGGCGCCGCCCGAGCCACCTGCGCCGCTGCCGGAAGCGGCGGGGAGCCCGCCGCTGCCCGCGCTACCAGCGACGGAGCTTCCGCCCACGCCCGCAGCTCCTGCGATGGGGCCGTCTTCACCGTTGGGAGGCTCGGCCCCGCACGCGGTCGCGATGCAGAGGGCCACGCACACCAACGCCAACTTGGAAGCTACGCTCGCCATGTGGGTCGGAGGGGAAGATACGACCAAAATCTTCAAAATTTGGACGAAAAGCCTCAGCCATACCCGTGCGCAGCGCCAGGTATCGACAGCCTGAGCCGGCTCATGGCATCGTCCACGGAACTTGGGAGGTGGGAGGGACATGACGATGAAGAACGGAGTGGTCGTGCTGGTGGGCCTGCTTTTGGCTGCGTGCGGCAGCGATGACAAATGCGGCGACTACAATCCGCAAGCGACGACGATGACACCGTCGGATTCGCTGCAGTGCTGCATGTTGCGGACGATCGCCATGCATTGCTCGACGGGGGTTTCGACGCAAAGCCTCTTGCAATCCGCCGCGCAGTGGCGCCAGGTCGGCGAGAGTCGCAACGCAGACGCCTGCAAGCAGCTGATCGACTCCGAGAACGTCGGGTGCTCGGGCGCGAGCCTCGATTACGGTGAGCCAGAGGCCGTGGCGGCCTGCAACTGAAGGCTAGAGCGCCCTTACTAGGCGCGCGCGATCTCGATCGCGTAAACCAGCTGCTGAACGTCGCCGAGGTTCCAGCGCCAGGGCTCGCTCCAAAAGTTGGCCCTGCCGACGAGTGAAGCGAGCCCTGGGGAGCGCAGTTGCGCCAAAAGAGTCGATGGCTCGGGGCTGAGCGCGCCGTTCTGCTCTTGAACGTCGAACGCAAGCAGCCCCTGGCCCCCGGTGCAGCCAGCGATGGTCGCCAGGTGGACGGCGGTGATCGCGGCCGTGAGGTTGGCCCAGGTGCTGGCCGGCGCGACCCAGGTGCGCCGGAAGGGCAGGCCCAGTTGGCTCAAGATGCAGGTCGACAGCACGACGCTGTGCGTGCCGAGCTGCGCCACGAGCCGACGCGCGGCCGCGACCGCGATGGGGCCGAGCTCTTGCGGCGGCGGAAAGGCGTCGCCCCAACTGTCGAGACGATCGAGCAGCCCGCTGAGATCGACGTCGCCGTGAAGCACGAGCTTGGTGCTCACTCCGGAGGGTTGTCGGGCGCGCGCGCGTTCGAGCGCGGCGCCATCCAGATCGACCAGGTGCACTTCGCGGAAGCGCGCAGCCAAGAGCGGCAGATCGAGGTCGGACGCATTGCCGACGCCCAGCACGAGCACGGTTCCGCCGGCCTCCGCACGGCCAACCCAATCCATGAGGCGCAAGCGATGCGCCTCGAAGCTGACGGAGCTGTCAGGATGCTCGGCGTTCATGCGCGCGAGCAGCGCCTTGGCGCGCTCGGCGGCAACTAGCGATGCGCCATGCTCGAGCTGGTGACGCTCGAGACAAGCGTGGGAGCAAGCCAGGAACGTTCGCCCTTGCGCGTAACACAAGTCGCAGTGGCGTCGAGGCGGAGCCTGACAGCCACAACTCGCTTGCATCTTACGCAGTAGACTCTGGACGGAGCGCGATGGGAAGGATGGCGGCTCGCGTGGCCGCGTTGAGCGAGCCCTGAATGGCTCCGCCGTCTCGCCGAGTCAAAACGACGCGTTCCACCAGGCCCTGCGTGCCGAGCCGTACCTGGTACGACGACACGACCACGCCCAGTGCGAAGAGGGCGCGATGCAGCGCCCCGATCACGGGCGAACGACTGTTCCGCCCGATTTCTACGGTGAGCTCCGAGCCTTGCTGCTCGAAATGCACGTTTACTTCAGTTTCCACGTTGGCCTCGAACACCTGGGAGATGAGTACGCCCGGGTGCCTTGTCAACGGCCCTCGGGTGACTTTTATGCCAATCCCGGCCCGGCCTGGGTTAAACGGGCGCCCGCATGGGCGCTCAATGGAAACAGAAGGGCCGTGAACAATCCGCTGCCGCCAAGGGTCGCGTGTTCACCAAGCTGGCAAAAGAAATCATGGTCGCGGCCAAGGCCGGCGGTCCCGACGTGGCGACCAACTCGCGGTTGCGACTGGCGGTAGAGCAGGCCAAGCGCGCCTCGATGACAAAAGACACGCTGGAGCGTGCCATCAAAAAGGGCGCGGGGCTTCTGGACGATCAGACAACTTTCGAAACCGTCGTTTACGAAGGTTTCGCGCCGCACCAGGTGCCCGTGATCGTGGAGTGCCTGACCGACAACAAGAACCGCACGGCGCCGAACATGCGTCAGTTGTTCAAAAAGGGCCAACTCGGCGCGAGCGGCTCGGTGAGCTGGGACTTTAGTCGTCGTGGCGCAGTCGAAGCATCCGCCCCCGCCGCGGGAGAAGATCCGGAAGAGGCCGCCATCGAGGCAGGCGCGCAAGAAGTGGAAGCGGCCGACGAAGGCCAGCACCGCTTCATCACGGAGCCGGGCGATCTCGACGCAGTGTCGAAGGCGCTGACGGCGCGCGGCTGGAACGTCACGGCCGCGAGCCTGGTGTGGATCCCCAAGAACCCGGTCAAGCTCGAGGGCGAGGCGCGCACCGAGGTAGAAGCCTTTTTGGCGGCGCTCGACGAAGACGACGACGTGCAGACCCTGTACGTGGGCGTCGCATAATCCGCCACAAGCGCGACATGGCTTTGCGTCCTGCGCGGGACCGCGTATGGTTTTGTTCGTGCGCCGGTTCCTGGCCCTGCCTCTGCTGCTCGTCGGTGTCTCCACGCCGGGCCATGCGGCTACCCGCAACGCGCCGCCTTACCTCCGCACCTCGCTCGACGACGCGGCGACCGCTGCGCCGGCGCCCGGCCCGCGCCGCATCCGCAGCACGCTCGACGACGCGAGCCCCACCGCGACGCGCAGCTTGGGCGACAGCCCGAGCCACGTCACTTTTCCGTCCGAGGCCAGCGCAACCAAGCTGCCCGGGCGGCTGATTCGTCTTTCGCTCGACGACGGCCAGGTCAGCTACGGTCACCTGGTGCTCGCGCAGAAACAGCCGCGGCGCATTCGCACCACGCTGGACTAACGCGCCCGCTGCCATGCCGATAGAAGCCACTTTTGCGTTCGTCGATATGGCCGGTTTCACGGCCCTCACGGAGCAGCAGGGCGACGAAGACGCCGCGGACCTGGCGACCATGTTCGCCGACATCACGCGCGCCGCGCTGAGCCCCGGCGATCGACTAATCAAGACCATCGGCGACGCCGTGTTGATCTCCTCGCCGGGCCCCGAAGCAGGCCTATCGCTCGTCGAACGGCTGCTCACCGAAGCGGCCGCCGAGCCGCGGCTGCCCTCGTTGCGCGCCGGTTTGCACCATGGCGAGGCCGTCTTGCGCGACGGAGACGTCTTCGGTGCTGCCGTGAACCTGGCCGCGCGCGTCGCCGCCGAAGCGCATCCGGCCGAGGTGCTCGGCACCGCGCCCATTGCCGAGGCCGCCCGCGAAATGGGCATTCCGGTAGTGGACATCGGCGAAGTCGCGCTCAAAAACGTGCGCAAAATGACGTTCCTGTACTCGATGGCGCTGATGCTCGGCGTCGGAGACACGCCCATCGACCCCGTGTGCCGCAACCACGTCGACCGGCGCACCGCCGCGGGCCGCTTGCGCTACCTCAACAAAGAGTACTGGTTCTGCTCGCTCACCTGCGCCGCCGCCTTCGCGAGCAACCCCGACTGGCACAAGAACGAGTCGCTCTTGCCGCAACCCGAGCTGCACGCCGCCAAGCGCTGACCCGCCATCGCACAGGTCAACAAATGTAAGCTAGCTTACATTTGTTGCTGCGTTAGGTGGTCGCGCCGCGGTGGGAGCGAGACGCGACGGCTAGGGTCGGTCGATGCGCAGCTTCGACAAGCCCAAGCGGATCTGTTTGGTGCGGGGCCGTCGCTCGATCACGGTCGTCGATTCGGGCAAGCCGTGCTGGGTGAAGTGCTTGCGGATGCGAAAGACCTCGCCGTCGACTTGTTGGGGCGTCATTTTGAAGCCGTCGGCCAATTCGTCCTTGTCCATCCAGCCGCAGGAAGGCTCGGGCAGGTTGGCGGCGAGATCCGCGAGCTTCTGGCGGGCGAGCGTGAGCATCAGGTAATTGTGGCTGCGCGAGCCCAACGCGACTTTGCGCTCCGGATATTCGAGCGTGAGCTCCACGAAGTCTTCGTCCGATGACACGCTGAAGCACAGGGTGGGCTCGCCGCGCGGCGCTGCCAGCAGCGTTTCCGTTGCAGAAGTCGAGGCGGGGCAGCAAAAGCGAAACTGTCGCCCGCTGCAGTCGATGATGTGCCCATCGCGCACGACCTCGATTTCGCCATCGGCATGCTCCAGTCGCCACACGCCTTCGTGATCGAGAAAGAGCGTGCACTCCGGGCTCTTGCTCGAAGGAAGTCCTATGAGTCCTTGCAGTCCGAGGAGCGCCTGGCCATCGTCGAGAGCTAAGGCCATGACTTGCGGCTCGCCCGCATCGACCAGCGTCCAGCGTTCGTCGGCGTGGCCAAAGGTGATGACACTATCTTTCAATAGACGCTGCGCGCGCCCGGGCTCGAGCTGAGTGCCGTTGACGTGCGTGCCGTTGCGACTGCCGCGATCCAAAATCTCCCAAGCGCGCCCGTCCCAACGAATGAGCGCGTGCTGCCCCGAGACGTAGGCGCCACTGAGACGCAGCGCGCACTGCGCACCGCGGCCGATCAAATGCTCAGTCATGAGCCGGCACGATCGGCTGCCGTCCGTTCGGCGAAGCTCCGCCATGGCGTGGGCCATTACAGCACGCAGCTATTCGAAATCGCCCGTAAATTCGCGACTGTGGCAGCTTTGCAATCGACTGCGATCGACCAGCTACCGCGGGGCCGGTATCCGTCAAAAGTATGTTTGCGAGCGCTGAACGGATCGAGCTGGCGGCGGTTTGGGACGAGCTCATCGCCGGCACGTGCAAAGTGGAGAGCTGGTCCCACACGGACGATACCTGGTCGATGGTGGTCACCCGCCGTCCCCAACCCGGTCGCACGCCGACGCCTCTGCGCGCACGCGACGTCGAGATCCTGGAGCAAGCTTTGTCGTGCGGCGTTCGCAAGATCGTCGCCTCCGAGGTGAAGCTGAGCTGCTCCAGCATCGCCGTCATCATGCAGAGCTGCTTTCATTACATGGGTGTTTCGTGCCTGCCCTCGCGCATTCCAGGGCTTTTGGTGGCGGCTTGCCACGCGCGGCGCCAGCAGGGCGCCAGGTTTCGCCCCTATCCGCGCCTGGTGAAGGACGGCCGTTTCTTGTCGCAGACGATCACGGTGCCCCGCCCCGACGCCGCGCTGAAGCCGTGGCTGGCGCCTGCCGAGCACGCTGTCATCAGTTTGTTGATTGAGGGGCAGAGCTACGCCGAGATCGCCAAAGAGCGCCAAACCTCGATCCGTACGGTGGCCAATCAGGTCGCTTCCGGCTTTCGGCGTCTCGGGGTGTCGGGCCGCGCGGAGCTCTTGTGCCTGCTCGCGCGCTGGGCTTTCGAGCCGCCGGCGCCGCCCGCCAAGCGCCCACCTTCTTTGCTGCCAGCGAGCGCACGCAAGGGAATTTCCAGGGGTTTGGCGCTGGCAACCATCGCCGACCCCGAGCAAAGCTTCTCGCCTAGCCCGGCGACTTGAACTACCAAGGGGAGCGGAATGGCAGCGAAACGTCCGGCAGCCTTCTTGGCGCTCTGCGCGAGCCTGGCAGCGCCCCAGCTCGCGAGCGCGCAAGACACGACGCGCGCCGACGAAACCTTCCACGCCGGCCGCGAGCTGATGAAAGACGGCAAGCTGGCCGAGGCTTGCCCCAAGTTCGAAGAGAGCCAGCGCGCCGATCCGGCTTCGGGCACCTTGCTCGCGCTCGCCTACTGCCAGGAGCTTTCGGGCTTGCTCGCCAGCGCGCACGCCAACTACCTCGCCGCCGCCGATCTCGCCTCCAAGGAAGGCCAGTCGGAGCGGCAGAAGGCCGCCGGTGAACGCGCGGAGGCGCTCGCCAAGCGGTACTCCACCTTGGTCTTGGTTGTACCTGCGGAGCTCCTCCGTCAGGCAGGTTTGCGCATCGCACGCGACGGCATCGAGCTCGATCGTGCTTCGTACAATGTGCCCATCCCATTGAATGGGGGAACCCACGCGATCGAAGTGACCGCACCGGGTAAGGAGCGCTGGGCCGGTGTCATTACCTTGCAAACCGAAGCCGACCACAAGACACTCGTCTTGCCGGAGCTCGAGCCGGAGATGACCCAGTTCATCCAAACCGCCGGTCCACGTCATCCAGGGCCCGTTTCCAGGCCCCTTTTGGCCGCCGAGGAGCCACCGTCGGTGCGGCACATGCGCCAGGCCGCGATCGGGTTTGGCATCGGCACCGTGCTCGCGGTCGGAGTGGGCACGGCGTTCGGCATCGCCGCCAAGTCTCGCAACGACGCGTCGAACCGCGACGGCCATTGCGACGCCAGCGGCTGCGACGCCTACGGAGCCGACCGGCGGGAATCCGCGCTCAGCGCGGCTCGCGTGTCGACGTGGTCATTCGTTGCAGCCGGTGCGTTCGGCGCGACCGCTATCATCTTGTACTTCAAGGCCGAAACCACGCCGCGCGCGCAGCTGGCAACCAGCCTCGTCGACGGCGTCCCCAACCTGCAATTGCGCGGAGCCTTTTGAGCATGCGCGCAGCGCGCGTCGCCCCTCGCGTCGCCTGGTCCCGGCTCAGCCGCCTGGCCGTCGTTGCCGCGCTGCTCGCGGCGGGTGCCGCCGCGTGCGACAGCGTGCTCGATATCGAAGACCCCAAGCTCCGTCCCACCCCCAGCGGCGGCAATGCCGGTGAAGCGAGTACCCCGGAGGGTGGAGAAGGCGGCGCACCTACCCTCGGCGGCTCCAGCAACACCATGGTGCTCGCGGGCGGCGGCGCCGGCGGCGAAGCTGGCTCCCCCACCCCTCCGGAATGCACGGACGCGCAAGTCCAGTGCGGCGGCACCGACGCAAAAACGCCGCAGATCTGCCAAGATGGCCACTGGGTCGCCAACACCGACGAAGCCAACGGCGACTGTCAGGTTTTGTGCGACGCCGGCAAGTGCCTCGAGTGCCAAGGCGACGAACGCCGCTGCACGGTCTGCCCCGAAGACGCCACCGACTGCTCGACCAACCAGCCGCAACACTGCGTGAAGGGCTTCTGGAAGGACGACGGGCCGGAGTGCGCACAGTTCTGCCAGGTCGGTGAGTGTGTGACGACGCCGAGTTGTGCGGCCATGCACACCGGGCGAACCACGTGTGGCGAGGAAAGCTGCTGCCGGTCGCTGATGGTTCCGGGCGGTTCGTTCAAGCGGAATTACGACGGCGGCTTGTACCCGGACGGCTCGCACTCAGGAGAGGTAACGAACTACTACTTGGATAAGTACGAAGTCAGCGTCGGGCGCATGCGCGCTTTTGTGGATGCTTATCCAACCAAACCGAAGGCCGGTGCGGGGAGGTCTAATCACATTCCGGACGACGCGGGGTGGGACGCAGACGTCCCGCTCCCAATCGATCGGGATGCGTTGCTGACCGAGCTGCGCTGTGATGGCGCCACGTGGTCGGACGACCTGCTCGATCCGCACGACGATCAACCGATCAATTGTGTTTCCTACTACGTCGCCTACGCCTTTTGCATTTGGGATGAAGGCCGGCTGCCTTCGGATCTGGAGTGGAACTTCGCAGCCAGCGGCGGTAGCGAGCAGCGTGTCTATCCGTGGAAAAAGCCTGAATCTGGGCCTGCAATCACCCCGGAATACGCCACCTACACAGATGGAAACGTGAGGCCACTTGGCCCTTCTCCAGTTGGGTCCACCCCTAAGGGTAACTCTCGTTGGGGACAGGCGGATATGGCGGGCAATGTGTTTGAGTGGGCGCTTGACTACTTCGGCGACGATCCGCCGACATGTAAGGACTGTTTGAACACGACCTCTGCTATTGAACGAGTGGTGCGTGGTGGCGCGTACACCGTTGACGCGAACGCTTTGAAGAGCGCTCTGCGAACCTCCCTCGAGCCGCAGTACCCACGATCGAAAGTCGGTTTCCGATGCGCTCGTGATGTACAGTAGCAAGAATGTCCCCATCTCGACTTTGGATGCGAACTCTTGCCACAGTAGTACTCACCTGCCCCCTCTTGCTGTCAGTCAATGCCTGCTCAGCCGGGTCGACGCCCGCTGTCAGCACCGAACATTGCGGTGGCGTTGCCTGCACCGGCAACGCCGACTGTCTCTCGAACGTACCACTCTGCGCAGCGCCGAATAGCGGCGTTTGCCTCATGACCTCTCCCCGCGAGTGCGCCTGGTCCCTCGCCATCAGCTCGAGCTGCCTCTGCCTCGAACACGACGTTCGTCTGTGTACGGCGAGCGGCGGAGTGCCGGGCGTGCAAATTTGCACCGCCAATAAGGCCCGCACGGGGACGGCTTGGGCGGCTTGTATCGCTTGCCCCAACTGCACTCCGTAGCCGCATCTGACGCTTAGTAACAATTCCAGCGTTGTGGCGCGCTAGGCGGCGCTGGTAGTTGGCCTCCCACGAGCGAGGTTGCGATCCATTTCGGATCGCAACTCTCGCAGGATTGGGAGACTCAACATGAAGGGCCAGAACTCATTCGCGCGCCGCGCCGCGCTCGCCACCCAACTTGCATTCATCGCGCTCGGCGCCCTCGCCTTGCCCCAGTGCAGCGCCCCCGAAGCCGGCGACACCGACGAATCGCACCGAGGCAGCGTCATCAGCGCCTTGGAGCATTGCGGTGGTGTTGCTTGTACCGGCAACAGACTGTCAGAACAACGTTCCGCTATGCGCCGCACCGAATAGCGGGACTTGTCTCCTAACCTCCCCCCGCGAATGCGCCTGGTCGCTCGCCATCAGCGCCAGCTGCCTCTGCCTCGAGCACGACATCCGTCTCTGCACGCTCAGCGGCGGCACCCCCGGCGTCCAAGTCTGCACGGCGAACAAGGCGCACACCGGTACCGCGTGGGCCGCCTGCCAGGCTTGTCCTAGCTGCTCGCCGTAGCGAACCCGAGTAACAACAGACGACGCGACGCGGTTAGAGCTTGTGGCTCCGGCCGCGTCGTCCTTGACCGACAGAAGTCGAACGCTGGTGACCGCGACTTTGCCTAGGCAAAGTGAACGACTCGACTCCGACTTTGCCTGAGCCCAATGCCTTCACAGCGCGCTTAACTGGACAAGAACTTCAGCCAAGTCCTCGGTACGTCCTGCGTCGGCGTCCGCCAGGCTTTCGTCCAGCGCTAGGTGCAAGGCCGCGCGCTCTTCCGACTCAAGGTCGTCGCCCTCTGTCGCCAACACGTGCATCAGTGGCGCTCCTCGATCAGCCGCTCGATCTCTTCAGAGCGCCCCAAGCTCGAGCCGGTTGCAGCCTCCGCTGGCGCCGGTTCTGGTTTAGCAACGGCAGGAGCTTCGGGCGGAGCCTCCACGTGCAACGAAGCCGGTTGCGTTTCGCGCGGTTTCACCGCAGCGCGAGTCTCGCGCGGCGATTCATTCGGCGCCGTCGCAGCGCCCTTGCTGGGAGCCGGCACCGATGCGGCCTTAGGCTTCTCAGACTCAGGTGCGACGGCCTGCGGTTCCGTCGGCGCTTCGGGCGTCGCCGTAACAGCAGGCTTCGCTTCAACCGGAGCCACGGCAGCTGGCGCTGCCGCAGGCGCAACCGCTGGCACCGCCGCGTTCGGAACCGCCGACGTTGGCGACGTCGTCGGGCTCCGCAACACGAACACCGCACCGATCGCCGCCGCAGCAACGCCGATGATGAGCCAATTGCGATTCGCAGCCGGCGGCGCTTCCGACGCCACCGCGCCGACGTCGCTCGTGCGGCGACCGCGCCCGGGTGCGCTTCCCGGCGTATTTCGGTTGGTTTCGCCGGCGACGTCGAGCGTGGGCTCGCAATCGTCATCGCTCGCCGGCACCGCTTTGGTAACGGCCGGCAGGGACGACTGAGAGCCGAACATGCCGCTCACGCGCGCGGCAGACATGCGAGCGTCTTCGCTGCCGAATGGTGCGAGCGCTGCCGCGAGCTCGGCAGCGTTCGTGTAGCGGTTGTTGCGATCTTTCTCGAGGCACTTGCGCAGAACTTGCTCGAGCGCGCGTGGCACGGTGCTGGGCACGTCGCGCTCGGAGAGCGGGACCGGCGGCTCTTTCAAAATGGCCGTCGCCAGCTCCAAGTAGCCATTGCCCTCGAAGGGCGGTCGCCCACAAATCAGCTCGTAAAGGGTCGCGCCCAGCGACCAGATGTCCGAGCGCGTGTCCACATTGCGCGGATCTTGCAGCTGCTCGGGCGGCATGTACGCGGGTGAGCCGAGCCGCACGTCGTCCGAGCTGGTGAGCGCCGTGGACTCGGGTTGCTCGCGCTCGGTCGTCTTGGCGATGCCGAAATCTAGGACTTTTATCAGCGGCGTTCCGTCGGCCCGCTGCGTGAGAAAAAGGTTACTAGGCTTGATGTCGCGGTGAACGACGCCTTTGACGTGGCCTTCTGCCACAGCTTGCGCCGCTTGCAGCACGTAGTCGACCGCCAGGCTCGGTGAGAGCACGCCACGCTCGCGCAAGAGCGCGCGCAAGTCGCTGCCCTCCAGGTACTCCATCACGAAGAACGGCGTGCCATCCGGCAGCTTCTCGATCTCGAGCAGGCGCACGACGTGCTCGCTCGTGATGCGAGTAGCCGCGCGCGCTTCGCGCGTGAAGCGCTGCACCGCTGTGTCCGACCCGACGAGCTTCGGCAGCAAGAACTTGATCGCGACCGGTCGGTCGAGCAATCGATCGCGCGCTGCCACCACCACGCCCATGCCTCCGATACCGAGCGTGCTCTCGACGACGTACTTCTCCGCCACCACCTCGCCGACCCTCACAGGTCCCGCGATGTCTCCCCCCGCCCCGATGCTGCTGGCGGTATTGGTGGTCATGAGCACGCTACCGGGCCCCGATCGAGCCCAGTGAGCCAACCAAGATACCAGCCGGCCCGGATGTGGGAAAGGCCGCTCAGCGCCGCATTTTGGCGTAGTACACGATTCAGCGCGGCGCGCGGGCCCCTTTTTTACGCGCGCCGATTAAGGGTCGCTGCAGGTCGCCAGCACTTCCGCGATCGTCCACCACGGGCCGTCTACCAGCGCGGTAGTTTGGCGCACGGTGAGGAAGCGCCCGCTCACGATGCCCTTGAACAAGACGACCGTATTGCCCGGCATGCCGTCGTCGGTGACGAGCACGGTGCCCTTGAAGGTGGGGTCAGCTGCTTTGGTGAGCCGCACCTCGTAGTGGCGCGGGTAGTCACCCGTGTCGTTGTTCACGTTGAGCGTGATGCCGGTCAGGTTCACGGTGGTGCCAAAGTCGATTTGGATCCATTCCGTGCCGTCTTGCTTCTTACCGCTGGACCAACGTTCGGCGTAATTGCCGTCCGTCATGTGCTCGGGCGGATTGTACAAACCGTCCGTTTCCATGCCGTTGCCGAGGCTGGCTGACGAAGCCGTGGCGACCCACATCGCCTTCGCGGTGATGGGATGATCCGCGCATTTCACGACCGGCGCGGAGCCGCCCGTGCCGCCACCACCACCGCTGCCACCCGATGTCGTGCCACCGCTGCCGCCGGTGCCGCCAGTACCGCCCGATGCGCCACCGCTGCCGCCGGCGCCGCCACCACCGGCCGAGCTGCCGGAGCTGGCAGGGTTCTCGCCGCCTTCATTGGCCATGCCGCCGTCGCTCATGGTCGGCGGCATGCCGCCCGTCGCCGGGGTGCCGGCTTCGGCTTGAGTGCCGGCCGTCGTCGAGAAGGTGCCGGCAGTCATGCTCGACTTGCCACCATCTGACGATGACGAGCCGCCATGGTTGCCGCTCCCTGAGTCTCCGCCGCCCGTCAGCTCGCCACTCGTGGGCAGGCCACTGTCGTAGACGGTGCAGCCGTAAGCCAGCGCGCCTGCAGCGAGCAATCCGTACGCGGGCGAAACGAACCTCATCGTTACAAACCTATCAGGCTCCGACAGCCCTGCAGGCGGTCGGCAATTTATGGCGCAAATTCAGTGGGTTAATGCCGCACATCGGAACCAGCAGCCGGCCGGACACCGGCCACCGGGCCCAGAGGCGGCCAAGTGACTGCTGCGGTGGTGTCCGACGGCGCGGACTTTTTGCTCAAAAGGGCGCGGACGGCTCCGCTCCTTCAGGAAAAACCGAAGGCCACCGTCAGACATGCTGACGATGGCCCGGAAACGCCGTCGCTGGTGCGGGCGAGTTTACGCCGGCTTCACCCACATGCCGTCGATGGGCTTGGGCGGAGACGCGAACTGCAGCGCGCCGAGGTACGCCGCTGGATCGGTCGAACGGAAGTAGGCCTGCGCCACCGTCGCCCAAAAGTCGACATGCGGGCGGGTGCCGGCGCCGCCGCCGTCTTCGAAGTGCACGTACTTGCCGTGCTGCATGCCGAGCGCTTTACCGCCGAAGAACATGGCCGCCTTCGGATCGCGCTCGTGGGTAGCCATCGCCACCTCGGTGAAGAACGGCATCACGGTGTAATCGAGCATGTTGCCGCCGAACGCGTCGGTCGCGTTCTTGAACATGTTCACGATGTCGGCCGTCTTGTCGTTGTACCACTTGTGCACGTTGATCATGAACTGCACGATCGCTTGCATGGTGGGATCGCTGTTCGGTGGCGGCGCGTCGAAGTAGTTGCCCCGCCCACCGCCAATCTTGTGGCTCTGCGGGTGGTGCATGAAGATCTTGTTCGGCTCGTCAGGCCGCAGACCCTTGAAAGAGACGTGATTGGTACCGGGCGACCACTGAAACGTCGCCGTGCTGATGATGTCGCACTGCATGGCAGCGAGCAGCACGCCCGCGTGGAGCTTGCCGATCGCTTCGTGGACCTCGTCGTCCGCCGTGGGCACGTCGTTGGTGTTGTAGGGGTTGCTGGAGCCCGCCTGGCCCTTGATGTTGGGGTCGGGCGCCATCGGTACCACGCAGCCGCTCGGCGTCGTGATCTTGCCGTTCAGCAAGTCGGAGACCTGCATCTCGATTTTCCGGCAGGATTCTGCGTGAATATCGATCTTTTTTGCCTCGACGGCGGGCGCGACGGTCTTCAGCTGATCGAGCTCACGCAGGCAGAAGTCGAGCACGCTCTTCTTTTGGATGAGCGCCAGCTTGGCCGCGGCCATGTTCTCGGGCGTGCTGCCACCCGGCATGAAGCCCGTGAAGAGCTTCATGTACAGCGACGCGGGCGCCAGCTCGGGCAAGAGCGGCACGTGCTCGGTCACGTTGCCCGGCTTATTGGCAGCGGCAATGTCCGCCGTTTGATGGCTGTAGGAAAGGCAGCGCGTGGACGTTTCTTGCGCGTCGATGCGCTGGTCGCAGATGGCGTTCGCGTAACCGATACCGGGACGAGTCATCGCCACGGCGCCGGTGGTCGGATCGTCCTTCACGTCGTTGAGGATGATTTGGTCCCACGAAGGGCCGCCCGCCACGCCGTCGTCCGACTCGCCGCCGTTGAGGCGCGTACCGGGGCAACCCGTGCCGGTAGCCGACATGGGCGTGCCGCCTTCGTGGCCGCCGGCGCCGTTGGTGGGGCCCAGATCGCGGAGGCCCCAGAACAGGCTCATGTCGCCGTCGAGCTTCTTGTCCTTGAACGGCTGCAGAATCTCGGACCATTGCGTGATGCTGCCGACGCCGTTCGGCTTCACGCCGCCATTCGGCAGGAACGCATATTTGATGGTGCCGACCGGCCAATGCATGGCCAAAAATCGCGGCGGGCTGGTCATGCCGGCCGCCATGGCCTCGAAGTCGCGCAGCATGATCTTGAGCCCGAAGGCGCCACCGATACCGGCCAGGAACGAGCGACGAGCGAAACGATACGACTTGTGCACTTACATGCCTCCCGCACGCTGCGTTAGGGTCTTGGACAGCGCGACCGCGCGCACGAGCGCGGTGAAGCTCTGATCGGACTGTGAGAATTTGTCGAACACGGCCTTGCTGGCGCAGCTCCGACCGGTGACGCCCGTTTCGGCGAGCGCGTAGGTGAGCAGCTTGGTGCCGACGCACGAGGCGAACGCGCCGGTTTCGGCCAGCGCCTTGCCCATCTCCACCGCGTTGGCGGCGGGGCGACTACCGGCGATGGGCGGCAACGTGACGGAGGCGTCGATCGGGCGCCCTTCGGCATCCATGGTGCGGAAGCGCCCGACCACGTCGAAGTTCTCGAGCGAGATGCCGTACGGATCGAAGCTCGGATGGCAGCCGAGACACGGCGCGTTGCTGGCGCGGTACGTGGCGCGCTCCCGCTCTGACAGATTGGCTTGCTGAGCGTTCAGGCCCTTGATCTGGTCGGCCAGGTTCTCGGGGAATGCGGGGTTTTGCTGGCAAAGAATCGAGTCGTTGACGGACAGACCGCGCCCCACGACCGATTGCTGATCGGGCCGCGAGCGCGACGTGAGAAAGCCGGCGCTGGTCAGAATACCGGAGCGATTCTCCGGCAAATCCACGGCGCCGAAGCCGTCTGCGTCGAGGCCCGTGGTGGGCTCTGGCACGCCGTAGAGAGGGGCGAGCTGCTTGTTGATGAACGACTTGCGCGAAGTCGCGAGGTCGCTGACCTTGCCGCCGTTCCAAAGCACATTGTTGATGAAGAGCTGGCTCTCGCGGAACATCGAGTTGGCGACGCCGCTGTTGAAGGCGTCGGGCGGCAAGCCGTCGATCACGACGCTGAGCACGCGAGCGATGCCGAAGGAGGCGAACACGGTGTTCTGCAGGTTCGCCTTCGTGGCGGGAAGCGCCAGGAGGCGATCGACCTGCGCGCCAATTTGCTCTTCGGTCCCGAGCTGGTTCTGCGCGGCGGCGGAAAGCAGCGCGGCGTCGGGCGGCCCGTCCGTCAAGAAGAACGAAAGTTGGCTGGCTAGCTCGTAGGGAGTGAGCGGCCCGGTGTTGGCGTCGGCGCCGAACTCGGTGCGGTACAGAAACTGCGGCGAGTCGTAGATGGCACGCACGCCAGCTTGCACGCCTTGCTGAGGAGTGCCGCCAGCCGTCGTGACCTCGGTGTAGACCTGCAGCAAGCTCGCCTTCTCGCGATCCGTGAGCGGGCGTCGGTAGGCGCTCTCGGCGTGCTTGGTGAGAAAGCCTTGCGCGCAGTCCGCGCTGGGCGAATCGGTGCAACCGGTCATGGTTGCAAAGTTCTTGAAGGCTTCGTTGCCGGCCGCTTCGGCGATGGCTTCGGCCGACAACCACTTGGTGTCGATGTAGGTGGAGCCCTCACTGGTATCACCCAGCGGAGGGAAGGTGCGTTCCGTGGGCGGCGGGATGTGATTGTCCTGCAGCGCCTTGTCGGCGAAGGCGTCGCCGAAGACAGGACGCAGCGAGCTGGCGACCTGGTTGAAGCTCAGGCGAATGAGCCTCTTGGGCATCGCAATCTCGGGGCCGTCGCAACCTTCTGGGCCTACGGTAGACGAGCCGCCAGCACTGCTGCCGCTGCTGCCCGCGCTGCCCATGTCCTTCGGCACGAACTTGCCGTCGACTTCGCCAGTGCAGGCGGCCAGAAGGGCAGCCAGTACACTGACTGCCCAGGCCGAGCTTTGAAGCGGGAGGTGCTTGGAAACCTTCACCCCCTAGCAGTCACGCGTGGGCCGCCGAGGGACTCAGAAATCTCAGGGCTCGACCTGAAGCACCCCAAAGCCCTCGGGCACGTGAAAGTTGGGCTTCGGAGTGCGGGGGGGTCGCCAGGCCAAATACAGGCGCGGAGACCGGCCCTCCATGCGATAGAGAGCGAGCGGCAGGCGGGCACCCGGCAGGAGCGTTGCCGTCAGATCGGCTGAGGTGAAGCGAGCTTCGATGATCGCGGTGTGGTGCGCGGCATCGGTCGTGGTTTTGACTTCGAGCCCGCTCGACCACTCCGAGTGCGACGCCTTGGCGGCGCGATCGATCTCGAGATCGAAGAAATGTCCGAGCGGCCCGAGCTCGACCTCGTAGTAGTGCTCCGGCCGTTTGCTGTCGGGACCGAGAAAGAGCTCGACGCAGTCTTCTTGGAAGAGCTTGTCGCGCTCCACGTGCGTGGGGCGCGTGGAGTCGACGTTGAGCCCGGCGCCGGAAAGCTCGAAGAGCGCGTACAGCGCGCCGGCGGTCCAAGCCAAACGCACGCTGGTGCTCACGCCGGTGCTCGCGCCCGCGTAGTCCGTTTGCCAGGTAACGGCCGGCGCGCCACTCCACGATGCGTCGACCGTGCCGTCGATAACCGGCGGCGCGCTCAGGTGCTTGGCGTGCGCCGTGGGAGCTTCGACTGGCGCGGGCAGCGTGAACGGCGCGAGGCCTTTGAAGAACACCGGGCGCGGCGCGCCGAGCGCGCTCACGCCGTCGCCCGCGAGTGTCGGCGACGCCAGCGGCACGCCGTAGCGGCGCGCCGCCACTTCGATGAGCGGCGAGGTGCGATGGCCGCCGAGCTCACGCGCGAGCTCCGCGTTGTTCCACAAGCCGAGGTACGCCGCGCCGACGCGATCGACCAGCACCGGGTTGGTGCCGCCGATCGCGATGCCGCCTGGCACCTTGCGCAAGGTTTGGAAGCCGTCTCCGGCCATGGCGGGCACGCCCTCGGCCAGCACGACGTCCGGCAAAGACAGCTCGAGCACGTCGACCATGCGCTCCGCGAACAGCTCCAGCGACGCCACGTATTTGGCGCGGTCGTCGAGCTTTTGTTGCTTGCGCTCGCGTAGGTACTCCTTCAGCTCCTCGTGCATGCGCCACTTTTGGTTGTAAGCGGGGCTCGCCTCCGAGCGCATCACGGTGCCTTGCATGCCCTTGATGCCCAGCGACACCACGGCGTACCGGTGTGCCTTGATCTTGGGCACGCTGATGAAAAGGCCATGGTCGAGCACGTCTGCCAACAGCTTGGGCATCAAGAGCGTGGGCACGTGGGTGTGCTCGATGCCGGTGATGGCCAGCGGCTTTCCCGGCGTGTCGCCCTCCTTGTCGTACACGCCGTCGTCGTCGAGCGCGACGAGCGGCACGTTTTCTGCCGCCGCCATCGCCGTGTAGCCGGAGAGCTCCACGGCTTTGAGCCAGTGCTGGTGCGAGTTACCGCAGCCGTCGGCGATGGTCACGTGTTGCAAGCCGCGCGCTTTGAGGCAGCGCACCACGCCACGCACGAACTCCGCGTCGGTCACGCGCCCGGCTACGCCGTCGTCGCCGCCGGACTTTTCGGGGTTCTTGAAGCCGTCGAAGCCGCACAGGTTGGGTTTGACGAGCACCGGCGTCTCCGCTGGCCGCGCCGGCACGACCGCTTCGCACAGGCGCTGACCGAGCTCGAGCGCGCTTTCGCCCTTCAGCACCGTGACGGCTGAGCGATCAGACTTCAAACGCGCGATGTGCGCCTGCCGCAGCTTCTCGCCGTCGACCTTCTGTGCCGCCGTTGCCGGCGGGGCGGTGATGGGCGGACTCGCGGAGTAGGTGGGGCTGGCTTGCGACACGGTGTCGGCGTCGGCAGAAGCGGTCACCGCGGCGCTGGCGCTGCCTGCAACCGGCGCCGCGCTGGCGAGCGGTGCCGCGCGGCTTTGCGATGGTGTGGGCGCGGGCTGGTTCCGCGCGCGACCGCAGCCGATGCCGGCGAGCGTGAGCCCCAACCCCAACGCGCAAACCGGGACACGGTGCCGAAAGCGGGGCTGGCCCCACGACACGAAACAGACGCGTCTGCGCATGATTTACGGCGCCGAACAGTACCGACTAATGCACCCGGGCGAAAGCGACGGTGCTATCCTCGGGCGGATTTCATGCGGACCGCGACGCAGCTCGGGAGTTTGCTGTCACTCGCAGCCTTCGCGTGTGCTTGCTCGGGCGGCGATGAACAAACCGGCGAGGTGCAGTTCGAGCTTTTGACCTGGTGGTCGCAGAAGAGCGAGCTCGACGCGATCGACGCGGCCATCGCCGTGAACGACGCCAAGCACCCCCACGTGCACATTCGCGTGCTCACGGCGGATAGCCAGGGCGCCATGGCAAACGACGTGCAAACGCGCCTGGCCACGGGCACGCCGCCCACGGCTTACCAGGCCAACTTGGGCGGCAACGCGCTACAGTGGCAAGACAGCGCCCTGCCGCTGAGCTCGCGCGCCGTGGCCTGGCGCGGCGCTTTCAACGACAGCATTTTGGAGCGCGTCAGCGTGGCAGGCGACCTGATCGCGGTGCCGCTCGCGCTCACACGCCAAAACAACGCTTACTACAACCTCTCCGTGCTCGCCGACGCCGGGCTCGAGATCCCCGAGGGGCGAGACGAGCTGGGGGCGTGGCTGGCAGCGTTGAGCGACAAGGGCTACACGCACCCGATTTGCATGGGAGACCAGCACAACTGGGTGAGCGCGCACGTGCTGTTCGAGGACATCGTGCCGGGCTACGTGGGCGCAGATTTTTCGCAAGACTTCTGGTCCGGCAAGCTCGACGCGGACGACCCGGCGTTGTCGGACGCGCTCGACTACGCCGCGACCCTCAATCCCTATTACAACACCGATTTCGCGGATTTGGATTGGGACAAGGGCCTCTTGCGAGTTATGGATCGCGCCAAAGATCCTGCCGAGCAGTGTGTGGTGGCGCCGATGGGTGATTGGGGCGGCGCGGTGCTGGCCGACAGCTACGCCTACGACAAAGACTTCACGCAGCGCTCGTGGCCCGGAGCCGAAAAGCTGTTCGTGCTCGCGGGGGACGCCTTCATGACCACGCGAGGCGTAAAAGACGAAGACGCCGCGCTCGATTTTTTCGACACGCTCGCTTCCGAAGAGGGGCAAGTCGCCTTCAACGCGAAGAAGGGCTCGGTGCCTGCGCGCACGCTGCCGCAAGAGCTGCGCTCCTCTTTCGGTCCGCTCACCCGCGCCAACCTGGACGATCTGGCAGCAGGCACGGCGCTGCCCGCTTTCAAAGTGCTCGGTTCCGGCTCGTTTCCGTGGGACGACCTGGCGAAGCTCACCCACGACTTCATGCTCGTCGGCGACAAGGCACCGCTCATCGCTTTCATTGCCAAGAACTACGACAAGCTCTCTCGCTGAATTGGCCCACCAGCCGAGGCGATTCGAGCTACCATCCGCGCCTCGAGAAATGGGCTCGTTGCGCTTCCTGGCCGTCGCTGGTGTGGCTTGGTGCTGCGTCAGCACGCCCGTGCGCGCGCAGGTGCCCAGCCCGCTGCCGGCTGTGCCGGCGCCGCATGCGCCGCCCACGCGCCAAGAATGCGTCGCGCTCCACGAGCAGGCGCAAGACGACAAGCTCGCCGGCAAGTTGCTCCAGGCGCAAAGCGCGCTGCGAGAGTGCAGCGCCACCGCGTGCCCTTCGCTCATCTCGCGCGACTGCGTGAGCTGGCTGGCCGAGGTGGAACAGCAAATGCCCTCGGTGATCTTTCGCGCCGCAAAAGACGGCGAAGACGTCGTGGCGCTCAAAGTGACCGAAGACGCGCGGCCGCTGACCGAAACCATCACCGGCACACCGCTCGAGCTCGATCCAGGTCCGCACCACTTCGTGGCGGAGCTGCCCGGCTTTCCGCCGCAAGCAGCGACCTACGTGCTGCAAGCCGGCGACAAGGGCCGCGTGATTCGCTTCGATTTCGTTACGCCGCCCCCGCCAGCCGCTCCGGCTGCCCCGCTACCTGCCGTCGTTCCCCCGCCCCAGCTGTGGCGCCCGATACCGAAAGCGACGTACGCGCTCGGTGGCGCCACGCTGGCGGCAGCGTTGACGGGCGCAGTGCTGGGCGGTTTCGCGCTCAGCGAGCGCGCCGAGGTCGACGGTGACTGCGCTCCGCTGTGCACGGCGAGCGACGTGCGCAGCGTCAAGAACCTGGCTTTGGCTGCGGACATTTCGTTCGCGCTCGCGCTGCTGGGCGCGGGAGCCACGCTCTACAGTTACGTGGCGCGCCCCGGCGTGCCCGTCGACCGCTCGAACGCAACCGCGTCACTGGAGCTGAAGGTAGAGCTGGCGGGGCCCGGATTCGTTGCGGGAGCTCGCTTTTGAAGCAGCTCGCGCAAGGCTCGACGCTGCTGGCGCTCTGCAGCTGGTTGTTGTCTTCGGCCTGCTCGCTGGCGGTCGATACGGCTGAGCTCGAACGTGGCTGTGCGCAGGGCAGCAAGCCATGCGAGGTCGAGCCAGGCATCGAGCGCTGTGTGAGCGTGACCGATCCCGAGTACGGTTGCGCGCGCGAGTCGTGTGTCCCCTGTACGCTCGCGCACGCCGTGGAGGTGTGCGACCTAGCTGGCGAGTGCGCGGTCGGCACCTGCCAGCCGAGCTACCAAAACTGCGATTTGGTCGCCAAAAACGGCTGCGAGGTGAATCTCGACTCCAACTACGACAACTGCGGCAACTGCGACAGCAGCTGCGCGGATGACTTGCGCGACATGCCGCACACGCAGTCCGCGCAGTGCGAGTCCCAGCGCTGCGTGGTAGAGACGTGCAAAGAAGGCTTCGCCGATTGCGACGGCGCAGCCACCAACGGCTGCGAGCACGCCCTCGAAGCCGCCGACTGCGGCCGATGCGACGGCTGCCCCACCCCTAAGCAGTGCAACCTCGTCACCCAGCGCTGCGAGTAAATCATCGCGCTCATGGGCCGCCCACCCGCAGCCTCTCGGGATTCTACACATTTCGACGCAGTGGCCCACGAGGCAGAGCTCGCAGTGTCCGAGCGCTCTTCGAGCCGCTTCGCAGTCGCAATCCCATTGCGGCGTGTCCCCAGTTCCATCGCCAAGAAGTTCTTCCGAACGTAAGAACTTGGGTAAACGCGCGATGCGCTTCGGGACCCCAGGTATCATCGGACGTCCACGAAGCTAATTACGAGCGTAAGAATTTTCTGTGCGCATGAGAGGTGAGTGGGCGTCCTCAGTCGTCGGACCCTCGTACGTGCACTGCAGCCGTCGCCGTGACACGACAACGCCTTCGCCGTCCCGCGAGATGTGTAGAATCCTGAGCCGCAGCCCCCTTGCAGAAAGCTTCCTTCGTGTCACCACGTCTCACGCTGCGGCATCGAGAATCTTTGTTGTTTCGACCGATCGGTGCCGTTCGAAGACTGCGCTGCAGGCCTCCGATGGGGTGGCAGCCCCTGGCACCGATCAGAACGTGAGGCCGTGGCCGAGCATGAACTGCGGGTCGTAGCCGGGGTCGCCGAAGTTCACGTTGGTTTGCTGCTCATTCTTCGGCCAGCTGTGGCTCAGCTTGCCGGTGAACTTGCGGTCACCGAACAACACGTCGGCCACACCGTCACCCTCGGTGCCGGGTAGCCACGCGGCGATCCAGGCGTCGGCTTGGTTGAGGTGGCTGCTGATCAAGACCGGGCGACCCGAGATCACGATCGCGATCACGGGCTTGCCCGCCGCCTTCGCCGATTGCAGCGCGCTCCAGTCGTCGGCCGAGATGGTGTCGATGGTCTGGCTGTCGCCCAAGAACTCGGCGTACGTCTTCTCGCTCACCACGATCACGGCTGCGTCAGCCTCGCCCGCCGAGCCGACCACGGTAGCGACCTTGGCGATGGCAGCTTTGATGGTGGTACCGGTGGTGCCACCGCCCCCGCCCTGCCACGACACCGACCAGCCGCCGCACTGGCGCTCGAGGCTGTCCGCGCCGCTACCGGCGAGGAAAACCTTGCTGCCCTTCTTCAGCGGCAACGCATTGTTGTTGTTCTGTAGCAGCACGAGCGACTCGCCCACTGCCCTGCGGCCGAGCGCGCGATGATCAGCCGAGCCGATCTGTGACATCAAGGCCGTGTCGCGCGTCTTGCCGAACAGACCCGCCTGACACTTCACGGTGAGCACGCGGCGCACGGCGTCGTCCACGCGCGAAGCCGGGATGGCACCGCCGATGGCGCCCGAGATTTGGCCGGCGATGTTCTGCCATTCGGTCGGCTCCATCAGCACGTCTACACCCGCGTTGATGGTGGCAGCGACGCCGCCCGCTTCGCCCGCGGCTTGCCAGTCGGTGGCGACGATGCCTTTGAAGCCGAGCTCGTTCTTGAGGATGTCGGTCACCAGCTTCTTGCTGCTGGTCATGTTCGCGTTGTTCCAATACGCGTCGCTGACCATGATGCTGCCGATGCCGGCCTTGATCGCCTGCAGGTACGGCGCGATGCCATACTTGCGCATCGCAGCTTCGTCGATCTGCACGTTGCCGCGATCGAGCACGCCGCCCTTGTGCGAAGTGCCGGCCGTAGCCTGGCCGTCACCGGCAAAGTGCTTGCCACACGCGACGATGCCGGGCGCGCCCGTGCCCAAGCCGCCACGCCCCTGCAAACCGAGCACGGCAGCGGCACCCAGTAGCCCGGCAAGCTCGGGATCTTCGCTGAAGCTCTCGAACACGCGCCCCCAGCGATCGTCGAACGACACGCTGAGCGAGGGCGCGTACGTCCAGCTCATGCCCTGCGCGGCCGCTTCGATCGCGGTGACGTGACCGATGTCTTCGACCAATTGCGGGTCGCGCGTGGAGCCGAGGCCTGCGTTGTGCGGGAACAGCACGCTGCCCACCGTCTTGCTGGCGCCGTGCACTGCGTCGATGCCGTAGAGGATGGGGATCTTCTGATTCGAGGCGGCGGCGGCCGCGATGTAGCCGTCGATCATGCCAGCCCAGTCGCTGGCCTTGCTGCCGCCAGGCGGCGTGAGCGTACCGCCGCAGAACACCGTGCCTAGCCCGATGCTGGTGACGAGGTTCGTGGTCGGGTTCTGGCCCATCACGAGCTGCGCCGCTTTTTCGGCGTTGCTCATCTTGGCGATGAGCTGGTCGACTTTGGTGGTGCATTCGGCGCTCGGCCAAGTCACCGTCGGGATCGTGTACTCGGTCGGGCCCGAGCCACCGCCACCGCCCGCTCCGCCGCTCGTGCTGCTGCCGCCGTCGCCGCCTGCGGCGATGGAGCCACCGGCTCCGGCGACCGCCTGCGTGCCACCCGTCGTGGTTGACCCTGCAACGGGCGCGCTGCCCGCCACCGGCGCTGCGCCGCCGCCGCCCGCGAGCGCCGCCGCTCCCGCCTGAGCAGCCGCCCCCGACAGGTTCATTCCGTAGGGATTCGAGGGAGTTGGCGGACTATCCGAGCAGCCGGCGCTGAGCAGCGCGTAAGCACCGACCGCCGAAAACGCACAGGCGAACGACCGAAACTTCATTTAAGCCCACATGTCAGGAAAGGGGGGCAGGCTTTGCCCGATACCGCTAAGGGGAATGACTGAAACTGACCTTCAACCGACGCGACGCGGCAACGAAACAGGCCCATGAGCCGACGCAATTCCCCCCTTTGACGGTCGGGATCTCGGACCCCAGGCTTTGCTCGTGCTGGTCGACCGCCGTCGGCGCTTCCCATGAGCGCCTTTCTCCTCATCTCGTTGGTTGGTTACGCGGCGGTCGTCGGTTTGGCCGCGCTGCGCTCACGGATGTACGCCATCTTCCGCGCCGTCACGCTGGGGCTACAGGTGGTGTTTGCGGCCACGCTGGCACACCGCTTTCAGCACGTGCCGTGGCTTTACTGGTTGTTCTGTTACCTGCACGCGACCGTATTCGTGCAGGCCATCGGCATGATTCGGCCGCGCATGCGCTCGCTCGCCTATCGCGCGCTCATCAGCGTGCCGGGTGCGTTCTTTGCCGCGGGCACGCTCTTGGCGTTGCCGTGGGTGGTCGCGCGAGCGTTCGGCTTCGAGCTACCGGCCGTGTACCTGCCGTACGCCGCAGCCGCGATCGGCGTGCTGCAATCGCTGTGGTCACGCGAAGAGACCCGCCACATCGTCGTCGCGGATAGCCAAACCGTCCCCACGTTGGCGCGTCACAGCGTGAGCCCGGCGCGCGTCGAGCGACCGCTGCGCCTCGTGCAAATCACCGATCCGCACCTGGGGCCGTTCATGTCGGTGGAGCGGCTGGCGGGCATCTGCCAGCGTGCCGTCGACAAGTCGCCTGATTTGGTGCTGCTTACGGGCGACTTCTTGACGATGGAGTCGCAGGCCGACCCGCAGCTGCTGGAGCGCGCGCTGGCTCCGCTCAAGGCGCTACGGGGTCGGGTTTTTGCCTGCTTGGGCAATCACGATCACGAGGCTCCGGCCATCGTGCAAAGCGCCCTACGTAACAACGGCGTCACGCTGCTGGTCGACGAAGCCACCAGCCTGAATACGGAAGCTGGGCGCGTTCAAATCGTGGGCATGGATTTCGTCTGGCGCGAACGCAAGCAGCACCTGGCGCGCGTCTGCGCCGAGAACCCGCGCGAGCCCGGCGCGCTGCGCATCGTGCTGCTCCACGATCCAGGTGCTTTCGTCCACTTGCCCGAAGGCGAGGCCGACCTGGTGCTGTCCGGCCACACGCACGGCGGGCAGGTCGGGCTCGTGAGCCTGGGCCTGCCGTACACGATGATGCGCGTCTTCGTGAAGATGCCTGACCACGGCCTGTGGGCGCGCGGCACCGATCGGCTGTACGTGCACCGGGGCACCGGGCATTACGGGTTTCCGCTGCGGCTCGGTGTGCCGGCCGAAGAGAGCCTGCTCGCGGTGCACTCACCGGCGCATCACGGCGCGCCCGTCGCCTCTTGAGCCGCGAAAGGCTGCAAAAAGAAGGGCGACGGCCCGAGCGCCTTGCTGGCCTCGAGCTGCTCGGGCGTGAGCGCCTCGTCGTAAATCCGAAACTCGAGGAAGCTACCGCCAAAGCGCGTGTCGGCGGCAAATTGCGAACGGCCGAGCCAGTTGTTGACGTCTTCGATCGCGGACAGCGGCTCGGACAACGCGGTGACGCGCGGTTCGTCATCGCCATCGAAATAGAGCCGCAGCTCTTCGGCCGCGACATCGACGACGACCGCGAAATGTGCCTCGGTGTTGGTCGGAAAAGCCACGGTCGAGTCGAGCGTGACCTCGACGCCGAGCGCGTCGTCTCGGAATGCCGTGCGCGGCTCGGACGGAGTCGAATTCGGCCTGCCCGGCGCGAAGAACAGGTAGCTGCGCCCGTGGTCGCGCAGGTCTTCTCCGGCCATGCTCACGCCAAAGTCGAAAATACGTTCCCAAAACGGCTTTGGCGTCGTGGGCGGCGGCTGCCACACCACCCAACCTTCGAAGGTGGCGCTCAGCAGCACACTGATGATGCCGTTCGGCAGCTCCACGTATTGCTCGTCCGCGCTGTCACGCACGAGATCGAGCTGACCGGTGCCGTTGAGCTGGGCATTCTTGATGGTGCCGTTCGCGTGCGCGATATCGTCGACCGCGACGGTGCCGAAGCCGTTGAAAGCGTAGCGGTGGCGCAGCGCGTCGAGCAGGGGCGAACAGGTGCTTTCTGGTATGCCGCAACCGCACACGCCCGGCGTGATCTTCAGCGGATCGCCGAGGCACTCATCGGAGACGACCTCCAGACGGGCCGCGTTGCCGCAGGCTAGGAGTAGCCCCGACAGAGACGCCAGTAACGCTGCCCGGAACATGTACAGACCAATGGCTAGTGAAGCACAGGGGCCGGGGCGGATCAGTAAACTTGCAGCCGGCCCGCGAGCGTGAGCAGCGCGAGCAGGTGGAGCAAGCCGTCGTAATAGCGAGCATCGCCGCTCGTAGGCGCCGCGTCCCACACCGCCTGGATGAAAGCGCTGCGCGAAGCCTGCGTGGCCGGCAAAGCGCTGACACCGTTCATCGCCACGAGCGCCAGGCTGCGATTGCAGTCGATGCAGCGCGAACCGTCGAGGGGATAGCTGGCTCCGTAGCTGGTCAGTCCCTGCCCGCTGAAGAAGTCGAGCAAGCTGTTACTTTCGCCCTCGTACCAGGCAGCACCGCCGGTAAATACATGGTCGAGCGTCATGGCCAGCTGGGTGCGGTACCCTTCGGGCACGAACGCATCCGAGCCGGGCTCGGCGCTGCCATCGAAGCGCGCTCGCAGCGGCAGGAGCCCCGTTTTGGGGTGCGCAGCCGCCTCGAGCAGTTGCCGCGATGCCTCCGCTATCTCGAGCCAGGTGTCGTCGCCGGTCGCTTCGGCCCACAGCGCGTAATAGCCGGGCATCACGTTCGACGGTCGCGTGCGGTCTGCGCGCTCCGGGCTCGGCTCGTCTACGACGAGCAAGCTCTCGGGATCGAACATGCTGGTGGCGCCGCGGCGCTCGGCGCTGCGCATGGCCGCGAGTGAGCGGAGCGCTTCGGCGCCGTAGTCGATGCTACCGCTGTGACTGCCCCAGCGTCCGTGTGCGAACAAGAGCGCCATCGTGAGCTGCTGCTGTCCAAACGGATCCGCACAGGGGCCGTCGGAGCAGGTGGAGCGAAAGTAGCCTTGCTCGGGGCCTTCGCCGTAGCGCAAGGCCGACGCCGCGTAACTCCAAAGCCGGTCCAGCTCGTCTCGATGATCGAGCTCGACGCAGATCAGCATGCCGAGCCCCATGCCTTCACTGCGCACGTCCCCGTGCAAGATGTCTTGAATGAACGCGCGGTCGCTGCCAGCCGTGAAGTAGATGGCTTCGCTGGTGGCATCGCCGTGAAACAGCCGTTGAAAGGTCGACTCGAGCTTGGCGTCGATCTCGGCTTCGGATTTGCCGAGCACCTCGCGAAAGGCGTTGGGATAGCGGCTGGGCCCGTCGAGGGGGCGCAGCGTGTCGCTATCGGGACCCGGCTCGGGCGCGTCTTGCGAGAGCTCGCGACCGAGCGGGTCGACGGTGGCGCCGCACGCGCTCGCGCCGAACAGCGTCAGGAGCAGCGCAGCGGCGCGCCACGAGCTCATGGCCCGGCCAGTCGCCGTACCCGCGACGCGAGCACGCTGCTCGGATATTTGGCCAGGAACGCAGCCGCGCGCGCGCGCGCCTCGTCCTTGCGCCCGCTCTGGGCGAGCGCATCGATGCGCAGCGCCTCGGCCTCGAGCCTGAGCGCACCGCGCGGCGCCGCACGCCCGTAACCGTCGAGCACGACCAGCGCGGCGCTGCCCCGCCCCGCCGCGACCAGGGCTCGCGCCTTGTCCAGCTGCTGCAGCTCGAGCCGCAGCGCTTCGGACGACGTCGCCGGGCGCGCCGGAGCACGCTGCGCGCTCGGCGCCGGGACCGGAAGCGAGATCGCAACGGGTGAAGCGGGCGGAGCGGTAGTCTCGGTCACGACCGCGGGCGCCGCCGTCTTCGCTTCCGTCAGCGCAACGACGCTCGGCGCCGTCGAGCGCAGAGTCGTCGCAGGCCGCGATGTCGATGCCGGATGTCGGAGCCGTGGCACGACCACCACCGCGGCCAGACCGAGCGTCGCCACCACGGCCCACGCCTTGGCACGGCTCGCCGCGAGCACTACGGCACCGCCCAACGCGGCCGCGCCGCCCCGCGCATCGTGCCAGCGCTGCCGCAGCTCGTGACGCGCGCGCCGGAGCCTGGAGGCAACGGTACCCGGTGGAATGCTCAGCGTGGCTGCGATCTCCGCCATGGTGAGCTCTTCGACCTCGTACAGCACCAGCACGGTACGCAGCTCGGGCACCAGGCGCGCCAGCAGCCTTTCGAACAGGCGCTGCTCGCGCTGGGCGCTGGCCAAGACTTCGGGCGTCTCCAGATTGATAGGCTCCGGCAGCTCGGCCGTCGGCACTTCGCGCCGGCGCGCGGCGCTGCGGCGGGCGTGCGCGGCCACGTGCAGCGCCGTCTTCAGCAAGAAGCCGCGCTCGGCACCGGCGCGCACGTCGGCGTGACGGCGCGCCGCCACGATGAAGGTGCGCTGCACGGCGTCGTCCAGCTCTTGCGCTGGTGTGCCTGCGCTGCGCAGCACGCGCGCCACGTAGTCGACGTAGTCGCGCAGCCAACGCCGCACGAGCAGCTCTCCGGCGGGCTCACAGTGCATACACGACTCCTGCGCTGGCAAACGGTGCCAGCTCCGGGGTTTTACCCAGCGACGTGCCGCTCGGCAGAACCACGAACTCTCGCTGCACGAGCGGGCGCAGCGCGCCGCCTTCGACCTCTATCGCCAGATCCTCCAGCGGCGAAAGCGCGAGCCGCATGAGCGCGCCCACCCCCCACCACGAGCGCGTCACCGATTCGGCCTCGGCCAAGTCGCGCCCGAAGGCCTGGAGGCGCGCGCCGTAGCCGATCGCGCACGGCTCCACGTGCACGCGCGACGCGAGCGCAAGCCGGGCCGGACACGCGCTGAGCGCGAGCCCCGTGAGGTGCATACCCACGTGGCGGCTGCTCTCGAACAGCTCATTTTGCGAGTAAGACAGCATGAGCGACAACGACGGCTCGGGTCCCCGTTCGAGCCGCGCGCGGCCGAGCACCCCGCCGCCCGTGCTCAGGTGCGGCGTCACCATTTGCGCCAGCGAAGCCTGCGCGCCGGCTTCGCAGCGCAGCGGCGCGGCGCGACGCGCACGGCTGCTGCCCGCGCCAGGCAAATCCGCAACCGGTTCCGGATTCGAGGCAGGCGCTGGCAAGCTCGAGGGCGCCGGGGAAGCGGCGGGCGCAGCAGACGCGCGCTCCCCCGCCCCCTGCTGCAGCGCCAGGGCTGCGCTGAGCGAGAGCGCCTCGATCACCGCCTGACAGCTGTCGCCGTCCACCCAGCGCGAGCTCCGAACGCCGTCGAGGCTTTGAACCTCGAGCAGGCCATGCAGTCCGTGCGCCGCCGGGGTCACGCTCATCTGCAACAGCACCGCAGGCTCATCACCGGCAGCCAGCCGGGCGCGCCCGTTGCGGCGCTGCAGGGCGTCGAGCAGCTCTCGCGGGGACGCGCAGCCCAGCGGTCCTTGCAGCTCGAGACGCACCGGTATCGTGGCGCCCTCGGCGCGCGCCAGCGCCGGCAGCGCGAACGCGAAGCACCCCAGCAGCCAAGCTACGGCGCGGGCCATCACTCATCGAAATTGACATACCGCATGCGGTGCGCGCCAGCTCCGAAGCCGCCATTTTCACGGACGGAAGTCGATTCTGGAACCGATTTCACAATTGGACTGAGATTGTGTGGTGCCTGTGGAAGTGCGTCCCCGATCGATCAACTCCACGCGCTCCGGGCATGCCCATCGGGTCGTCGGCGAACGCCGACCAGGCATCGATGAGGGCTCGAGCCCTCGCCCACCAGGCCCGGACCCGGTCGAGCCGAGGCTGGCGTGGCCGATCCTGCTAAAAAACCTGCAAATTGGCATGTGCGGCGATGTGTGCTGCGTCAGAAAAGTGTTATAGAAATGGTGACAGCCACTCAGGCGCCGCGATGCCCCCCAGCTCCACCTCCCTCCCGGAAGATTCGGGGTTCAGCTACTCACCCGGTGACGTTATCGCTGGTAAGTATGCGCTGGAGGAGCAACTGGGTGCGGGCGGGATGGGCGCGGTGTTTCGAGCGCGAAACACCACCATCGACATGCCGGTGGCGATCAAGCTCATTCGCAGCGACTTGGATCGCGACACGCTGAGCGGCCGCTTGCTTCAAGAAGCGCGCGCCGCCGCCAAGCTCGCGCACCCGGCCATCGTGCGCGTGTTCGACGTGGGTAAGACCGCGCTGGGCGATCCCTTCATCGTGATGGAGCTGCTCCAGGGCGAGAGCCTGGCGACGGTGCTCGATCGTGATCATCGCTTGAGCAGCGCGCGCGCCGTGCAACTGCTGCTGCCGATCGCCGACGCGCTTTCGGTCGCGCACGCCAAGGGCCTGATTCACCGCGACGTGAAGCCAGACAACGTCTTCATCGCCATCGACGAAGAGGGGCAGCTCCAACCCAAGCTGGTCGACTTTGGCATCGTGAAGGCCGAGCTTCCAGGCCAGAGCCAACTCACCCAGGTGGGCGCCGTGATCGGCAGCCCCGACTACATGTCGCCCGAGCAAGCGCGCGGTCTGGAGCGCATCGATCTGCGCAGCGACGTCTGGTCGTTTGCGGTCGTGCTCTACGAAACCATCTTCGGCGAGACGCCGTTTCGGTCCGACAACTACAACGCGCTGCTACGCCTGATCGTCGAGACCGAAGCGCCCACGTTGCTGGAGCGCCGCGTGGCGGACGCGGAGCTGTCTGCAATCGTCGAGCGTGGCATGAGCAAGCACCCCGACGAGCGTTTCGCTTCGATGGGGCAGATGGGTCGCGCCCTCGCTACCTGGCTTCACGAGCGCGGGATCACGGAAGATGCCTGCGGCGTTTCGATCGAAGCGCGCTGGCTGTCACGGCCGAGCGATCCGACCTATCCCGGTCGCGTCACGCGCAGCTCTTCGCCCGACAGCTGGCCCGAGCCCCCCTCCGGCGTACGCGCGGTGTCGGGCGGCATCCCCGGGCGCCAGCTCGGCCACGCCACGACGGTCGAGGCGAGCAAGAGCGCCGGCACGCCGGTCGCTTTGGTCGGCACGCTGTCGCAAGCCCCCAGCCCGCGCGAGCGGCGCGCATACTTGCTCGCGGCCGCCGCCGTCGCGCTCGCCACGGTGACACTCGCCTGGTTTGCCCTGCGCCCGCCGCCCACGAACGAGCCCCCCGCGCGCGCCAGTGCCTCCGGCCCCGTCGACGCGCGCGCCGAGACGACGCCCCAGTCACCGGTGGCGCCGCGACCTCAGGAGCCGGCAGCCGTTCCAGCACCGCCCGCCGCACCTGCGCCCCAAGCGATTGAGCAAACACCGGCTCCCGCAGCCGTCCCGGCTCCCATGACCGCCAAGGACGCGAAGCTCCGCAGCAACGCCGCCGCCAAAGCGGTGCCGGCCAAGCCGGCAACCGCACCCGCAAAAGAACCGGCACCTGCGGCCGCCAAGCCCGCGCCCAAGCCGGCCTCGGATTTGCTGTCTCCGTACTAGCTAGTCCGAGTGGAGATAGAGACGACTTTCGTGGCGGCGCTGCACTAACCGCCAGTCTTGCGCGCGGTGATCGGAATCGTGAACGAGACCGGCGCTTCGCTGGCCGGAAAGCGTGTGCTCTGCGCGACGGAGCGCAGGCAGGCGCCGAGCGGCGTACCTGCGACGGAAGCGGGTGAGAGCTCCGCCGCGCGCACGCTGCCGTTGGTCTCGACCTGAAAGCGAATGGTGAGCTGGGGCGTGGCCGTGTCGGCTGCGTTTTGGCGGAAGCAACCTTCGATACGGCCGCGCTGTTTTTGGAACGCCGCCGTGATGGTCGAGCCCGAGCTGGCCTCGACCGGCTTGTTGCCCTTGCTCGCGGGCAACACCGCGGGCGCCGCCGGCGAAGCGCTCGCCGGAGTCGGCGCAGCTGCGGCCGCCGCAACTGCAGCCGAAGCGGGCGCAGGCGCCTCGCTCGCCGACGGCTCGCTGTCGGCCTGCTTCTCGATCAGCAAAAACTTGGGAGACGCCGCAGGTGCTGCGGGGCGCAGCAGACCAAAAGCCACACCGCCGAGCCCCAGCACGCCCACTACCGCCGCGACCACGATGACGCCGGTGGAGCGCCCCTTCTGAGGCGCTGCCGCGGCAGGCTCCGCTACGACCGCTACCGCTGCCGAAGCGGGCGCGAACGGCGCAACCGCCGCGGCCATGACATCGGCGGGCGGCCGCGCAGTGGGGATGGCGTTTTCGCCCTGCTGAGCGCGTCCTTCGCTCGCCAATTTCAGCAGCGCCTTGGACGGCATCGCCTGAATCGTGGCCTCGCCGAGGGGGACACCGCCCGTCTGCGTCACGGCCTCGTTCGCGTCTTTCGCCGGCGGCCGACTGGAGCCGAGCGGCGTTCGCTCGCGCGGGGACTGCGCGGCGCGCCAGGCGGCGTCACGCGACTGCAACGTGTCGACGCCGAGCATGGTCGGCATCTCGAGACTGCCGAAGTCTTTTTGGATGGTGTGCGCCAGCTCGAGCTGCGCCTCTTGCGCCGACCAGGCGCGGGCTGCGCGCAACGCCGCCGCGAAGGCTTCCGCGGACTCGAAGCGCTTCTCCGGATCCTTTTCCATCGCCTTGGCGATGGCGTCGTCGATCGCCTGTGGTACGTCGTTACGCAGGGTTACGAGCCGGGGCGGCACGTAGGTAACCACGCGGTGCAGCGTCTCGCTCGGCTGGTCACCGCGGAACGGATTGCTGCCCGCGATCAGCTGGTAAAGGATCACGCCAATCGCGTACAAATCGCTGCGTGCCGTGGCGGGAATGCCTTGCAGGGTTTCGGGCGCGGTAAAGCTCAGCGTGCCGCGGAAGGTGCCGTCTTGAGTCTTGAACTCGTCGTCGGCCATGCGCGCGATGCCGAAATCGTGCAGTTTTACGTGACCTTGCTGGTCGAGCAGGATGTTGGCCGGAGACACGTCGCGGTGCACGATGTCGAGCGGCGTGCCGTCGGCCTTGGTGAGGCGATGCGCGAACTCCAGCGCCTCGAGCACCGGGAGCAAGACTTCGACCGCTTGCGACACCGGCATGTTGCCGCGCGCCTCGCGCACGTAGCGCGACCACAGCCCGAGATGAAAGCCGTGGACGTACTCGAGCACCATGATGTACTCGCCGTCCACCTCGCCGAAATCGAGCACGCCGACGATGGCCGGGTGCTCGAGGTTCGAGAGGATGCGCGCTTCACGGACGAACAGCTGCGCGGCGCGCGTGTCTCGAGCGTCCGGGATGACCGTCTTGATCACGACCGGCTTGGCGAACCCGGCCGCCCCCTCGAGCCTGCCCAGGTAAATGATGCCCATGCCACCGCGCGCCAGCGGCGCCACGATGCGGTAGCGTCCGAGCACTACCCTCCCGGGCATGGTTGAGCTTTGGGCCAAGGGCGGTCCTATCTTGAGCTTCGCCTAAGATAGTAATGAACGCCCCGCTGTGGGTGGGAGAAGCGAATGGCCAGGGCTCCGAGCCCCGCCGGGGCCGTTACTTCACCGGAAAAACGTTGCTGGGAGTCCTGTGCCAGCTCGTGACCGCCGGCAGAAACGGTCCAACCGGGCAGGGCCATGCCGCTGACCAACACCGTCGCACCTGGTGCGAAGCCGCGCTCGGCGGGGGCGCTAATGCTCGCCGTGGGCGCGGCGTTATCGAACTGGACGACCACGCTCGTGCGGCGCGAGCGCTCGCCATGCGCCTCGAACCAGAGCTCGTGCGAGCCCTCACCGAGCGTCCCGGGCGGCAGCGCATAGCTCGGGCCGCCGGACGAAAACGTCTTCTGACGGCCTTGCGAGCTCAACCCGAGCGTGAAGGGGCCGCTGCTCGGCGGATTGGGCCAGCGCACCGAAACCTTGGGCAACAGGCTTTGGTACAAAATGGTGTAACGCCGGCCGTCGGTATCGATGCGGTTGACGGGAGCGGACAGCGACAAGCGGCGACTGCCCGAGTCTGCCAGCACGCTCACGTTGCCTTCAGCGAAGGGCTTGGCGTCACCGTCACAGCGCAGGCGGTAGCGCTGCGCGCCCGCGGCGAACGCCGCCGTCACCTGGCCCGAGCCGATGGTTTCGCGCTTCTTGCTGCCGACCTCGAGCACGGCAACGCCGGGACAACGCGTCGTGGTAAAGCCGACGACGGTTGGCGGGTGCGGGTCGTGAACGATGAGCGAGTCGCCGGGGGCTGCCAAAAAATCCGCCAGCGCGGGGCCCGGCTTGCGGTTATCGGCGGTGGGGGGCTCGCTGCTCGGCGCTGGGGCGGCACCGTCCGAAGGTGCGGCGCTGTCGACGAGGGGCGCGGCGCTGGGCGGCGGCGCGGCGCTATCGCTCGGAGCCGGTGCCGGCGAGCGATCGATGATGGCCTGGCCGATGCCGACCTCGATGCTCTCGCCGGCCTTCACGTCTTGGTGCGCGTCCGTCAGGTGCGCGGCGCCAATTTCGACTGCAAAGCGCGTGCCCTGATCGGTCTTGCGCAGGCGCACGCGCGAGCCGGCTTCGAGCACCGCCGAGCCAGCTTGCGTTTCGATTTGCAGGCCCTCACTGCCGACGTCGAGCTCGACCTCGCCTTGTTGCACGTCGAGGCCGTGGGTCTTTTTACCGGGCGGCGAGGCCAAGAAGCGCAGCAGCGTCTTCTCTTGCAGAGCGACGGCGCTGCCGTCACTCAGGCGTAGCTTGGCTTTGGCGGCAGCGGCGGTGCGCACGCCGTCGTTCACCTTGAAGCTGGCGCCCACGTCAGCCACGCCCCAGCTGCCCTGGTGGGCCGCCTCGTCGCGATCCACGCTGCCCTGTTTGCCCTCGAGCTTGGCGAGCTCGTCTTGATTGCGCTGGCAGCCGCCCAGCAAGACGAGCAGCAGCATGCTTAGGAGCGCGCCCAGCGCGCGGTGGCTGAGGCGGCCCCTGGCTATCATTTCTTCTGCACCAGGTCCGCGTTCACGATGACCACGCCCTGTTGATCCACCTTGGCCTTACGGCGCTGCGGCTCGTACCCGGGGGCCTCGATCACCACCTCGTATTCGCCGGGTGGCACGTCGATCTGGAAGAAGCCTTCAGCATCGGTCTTGGCCTGAACCGCGCCTGGCTCGAGGTGAATACTGGCAGCGAGCGGCTTGCCACGGAACGAGCGCACCAGCCCGCGAACCTGGCCGGCCGGCAACGCCTGCTCGGCGTGCGCGTCCACGTGCAGCGGCTTGCCGGCGCCGACGTCGATGTCTTGCTCGATCGGCTTGAAGCCCTCGGCGTTGGCGCGCAGGTGAGCCTTGCCGGGCTTGGCGTCGTCGAGCCGGTAGTGGCCCGGCTCGGTCTCCACGAGCGGCGTTTCCACGCCTTCCTGAGTGACCACGACTTGCGCGCGCTTCAGTGGTTGTCCGCGGTCGTCCAGCAACGAAAGCTCCACGCTGGCCGGCGGCGGCGGCGGCGCGACGACCGGCTTGTCCGGCGGTGCCGGTGGCGGCGGCGGTGGCGGCGGCGCGGCGGGCTGGTTCTCGCCAAAGCGGTACCTCACACCGAGCGCCAAGGTGGCGCGCGGCTCGATCGGAAAGAGCGGCGCAGTCGGCGACAGATCATCTGGTCGCGCGCTGACGAGCCCCGTGAGCGCTAGCTCCGCGCTGAGCCCACCGCCGAGCTGGCGACGTGCACCGAGCGTGACGAAAATCGGAGATGCCCCGAATTGGGGGCTACCGAGCAGCAGCTGCGCGGCTGCTTCGCCGAATAGCGTCGTCTTACCTGCCACGTAGCCGAGGCCCAAGCCCGCGAGCACGGCGTCGTAGTCGCTCGCGCCGAGCGCGCTGCGGTCCCCAAAGCTCAGGCGCGGCGCTTCGCCTGCCGCCTTGCTGCTGCGATCGAGCCGATAGCCAGCGAAGCCTGCCACGACCAGCGACGGCGTGTGCCCGCTGAGCAGCAACTTGCCGTCCGCGCTCAGAGCGGAGAACGACGAGCCGATATCGTTACCGCCGGGCAGCCACGCCGCGCCCTCCACCCCGACGCCCAAGCCACCAAAACGCCAAGCCAGCCGCGCCGAGAGCTCGGACTGAAACAGGGTGCCGTCGTCGCCATCGGCGTGGTGGTCGTAGCGACCGCCGAGCCACACGCCCACATTGAGGAATCGCGCAGCGTCGACCGCAGCCGCGGCGCTCGCGGCGACGCGCGCGTGTGCCGAGTCGTCCGAGCTCAAAGCCTCCGTGTAGCCGCCGCTCAGGTCGACCGCGGCCGCGACGTTGCCCGCTTTGCCTTCGCTCGGAACACCCACGCGCCCCAAAGCGCTGCGCGCCCGGGTCCCCTCGCCCACGCCTTCGGCGCTGGCACCTCGCGCGAGGGCCAGCACGCAGAGACTCGCGCTCAGGCCGCGCCGGTTAGAGGCAAATTCCCACAATGCAGGTCTTGTTCCCCTTGCAGTGGTTACCACACTGCCCGCAATTGTTCTTGTCGGTCTTGGTGTCGACGCACGCGCCGCTGCACTGAGAGTAACCGCTGTTGCACTGGACGCCGCATTGGCTACTCACACAGGTGGGCGTGGCGTTCGGCTTGGTCGGGCACGCATGGTCGCAAAGACCGCAGTTGTTCGGGTCGGTCTTGGTGTCGACGCAGGCGCCGCTGCACTCGATGTACGGCAGCGTGCAGGAAAAGTCGCAGGTACCGGCGGAGCAAACGGGCGTGGCGTTGGCGGGCGGCATGCAAACCTTGCCGCACACGCCGCAGTTCGAGGTGCTCGTCATCACGTCGACGCAAGAGCCGTCGCAGTTCTTGGTGTTGCCGGAGCAAGCCGAGCCGCAGACACCGCCCGCGCAGACGTCGGCGCCCGTGCAAGGCGTGTCGCATTTTCCGCAGTGCGCCTGATCCGACTTCAAGTCGACGCACTCGCCGCCGCAGTCGTCGTAGCCGAAGTTGCAGGGCGCGTCGCAGCCGTTCGGGCCGCACACGGGGGTGGCGTTGGGGCGACCGGTGCAGGCCTTGCCGCAAGCGCCGCAGTTGGCGGTCTCGTCGAGCTTGAGGCACTGGCCGTTGCAAGGGCTGTAGCCCTCGTCGCACTTGATGTCACAAGCGCCATTGCAAATCGCCGTGCCGTTGGCCACGCCCGGGCACGCCGTGGAGCAATCCATGCAGTGCGCCGGGTCCTTCGTCGTATCGACGCAGGCGCCGCCGCAATTGGTGGTGTCGTCGGGGCATTTGCTCGAGCACTTGCCGTCCGAACAAACCTCGTCGGAGCCGCAGGCTTTGTCGCAGCCGCCGCAGTTGGCCGGGTCATTGCCGGTGTTGACGCAGGCCGAGCCACACAGCGCAAAGCCCTGGTCGCAGCTGGCACCGCATTTGCCGGCGTCGCAAATGGCCATGCCGTTCGCGGGTGCGTCGCACGGCGAGTGCGTGTCGCTGGCGCAGTCGCCGCAGTTTACCGGGTCGGTGTTCACGTCGACACACGAAGAGCCGCAGAGCTTGAAACCGTCGTTGCAGGCAACGCCACACGCGCTTTTCGTGCAGGTGGCGGTGCCGTTCTCCGGGGTCGGACAGGCCATGCCGCAGCCCTTGCAGTTGAGCGGGCTGCTGGTGAGGTCCATGCACGAACCGTTGCAGTTGGTGCGGCCGCCCGAGCAACCAGCGGCGCACTTACCGTTGTCGCAAACCTGCGCGGCGTCACAGCTGGTCTTGCAATCACCGCAACGCGCCGGGTCGTTCGAGACGTCCACACACGTGTCCGAGCCGCAGTCGGCGAAGCCCGGCGAGCATTCGACGCCGCACACGCCGTCCGTGCAGGTGGCGACGCCGCCGGCCGGAACCGGGCAAGCGTGCGCACAAGCGCCGCAATTCTTGAGGTCCGTCGCGGTGTCTAGACACGTGGTACCGCACGGAGTGAAGTCCTTCTCGCAGGCGAACGAGCACTCGGCGTCCAGGCACACGGCCTTGGCGTGCGGGGGAGCGCCGCAGGTCGTACCGCAGGAGCGGCAGTTGTTGGCGTCGTCGTTGAGGACGACGCAATCGCCGCCGCACACGGTCTGGCCCTCGCCACACGCGATCGGCTTCGTTCCGCCGCTGCCGTCGCCGCCTTGGCTGTTGTCGGCAGTGCCGAGCGGCACGCAACGCCCGGTGCTGATCTCGCACTCGTAGCCTGACACGCACTTGCGCGAGGCGTCGCAGGCTTTGCCGCTCAAGTCTTCGCTCAGATCGCTCTGGCAAGCGGGCGCAGCCAGCGCCGCGCCCAGCAGCCCCAAGCCCAAGAGCACGCGCCTCAACCAACCGTGTGCTCGAGCCGCCTGCCGCTGCATCAGAATTGCCCTCGCAGATCGAACGCACAACTACCGGGCAAGCACGCGACACCGAGCCGCGCCTGCTCCTTCTTCGGATGCGTCGTCAGGTCGATCACCAGCAAGGTGCCAGCCGCCACCACGAGCACGCCACCGACTGCCGCGAAGACCCGCGCCGCTGTTTGGCGACTCTTCTCTTTGTCGAGCTGCTCGCTGTAACCAATCTGGGTGTCGTCGTCTTTGGCAGCGTTTTCGGCGCTCCGCCGCGCCATCTCGAAGCCGAGCGCACCGCCCAGCGCCAGCGCGCCCGCACCCAGGCCGACGTACGGCCAGATGCCGAAGCGCGGCCCGGACGCCGCGTGATCCGGCGGCGGCGGCACCGCTCCGCCGGTCGCCGTGCGGGCGCCTTCGCCGGAGCTTGCAGGTTCTTCGCCCCCAGCACCTGGTGTCGCTGGCCGTTCGCGAGCCGGAACCAGGGGCACCACGAGATCTTGCGCGCGATCGGCGGCGAGCTCCACCCTGTGCTCGGAATCGGCGTAGCCGCGCAAACGCAGCGATACCTTGTGCGCCCCCGGCGCTAGCTGCCCCGTGTAGGGCGTCACGCCCACCGGCTGCTCGTCGACCACCACGGTGGCGCCGAACGGCGTGGACAGCACGGTGAGCTGCTGCACGCCCTTCTTCGCCAGCACCAGCTCCAGCTGGTGAATGTGCTCGTCGACCTCGGGACCGTTCTTCGCGTCGGGAGCGCGACGGCGGAAGTCGCGGTACCACTGCAGGGTGGATGCGTCGTCGCTGATCTTTTCGTAGGCGCGCGCAATGTTGAAGGACAAGGCCGCGCTCGGTGCCAGCGAGTCTGCCTGCAAGAACAGGTCGATCGCGTCCTTGTAGCGCCCGGCCGAGTACGCCTCCACGCCGCGCTCGTAGCGAGCCTTGCCTTCGGCGCGCTTGCCCTCCTCGGTCGTGGGGTCGGGCGCGTTGCCGGCGTTCTGCGCCAGTGCTGGCAGCGGAACGCTGAGCATCAAACCGATCGAAAGGACTCGAGAGCGAAGGCTGCGAAGGAACATCAGTAGGGGCTCAGAAGGTCGCCAGGCTTGGCTTTCGCCTTGCCGACGCTCCCGGCGCCCTTCTTCGACGGTACGGGAGCAGGTTTTGCACCGTGCCTCGTAGCGCCCGGCGCTCGCCCTACTTTCGAGGATACAGGTTCAGGGGGCGGCTGGGCAGCAGACTCTGTGGAGTCTGGAAGCGGAGCCGCCGGCTCCGCTGCAACCGGAGCCGCCTCAGCACCAGTACCGGCCGGCGGGACCAGTGGGGCCGGCGCCGCAGGTACGGCTGGCTTCGCGCTCTCGGCGCTCGGAGGCGACGTGGACCCACGGCCCCAGGCCAACGCCAAAACGACCACCACAAGAGCCACCACGCCGCCCAAGATCACCCATTTCGGACGGCGGTTCGGGGGCGGGGCCGGTTGGCTCGCCAGCAGGTCTTCTACTTCTGGACGTGGGGGCGCTGGTTGTGTGTTGACCGGCTCCGCCAAGTTGCGCCGGACCCCGGACCCCTTTTCTGAGGGCCACGCGTCGGCGATGGAAGCGAACGTGGGCCGCCCGACGCGGGCCGAGCCGTCCGTGCTACGCAGCCATTTCGTTTCCAGCGTGGTGCCGCAAATGTCTTCGGAGACACCCTGCGCGATCAACCATTCGGCCAGCGCCCGCCCCAGCTCGCCCATCGACTGGTAGCGCTGATCCGGTTGCTTGCTCAAGCCACGCGCAACAATGGCGGAGAGCTGCGCGTCCCCCGACGACAGCTGATGAAGCGTCGGCGGCGTGTCCTCGACGATTTGACGGAGGAGCGCGTTGTAGTTGGCGCCCTTGAACGGCGTGCGCCCGGCAATCGCCTCGTACAGCACCACGCAAAACGACCAGACATCGGTCAGGTGATTCACGTCGTCCAGACCGCGCGCTTGCTCGGGCGACATGTAATCGGGGCTGCCGAGCACGTCGCCCGCTTTGGTCAGGTGACTTTCGCCTTCGGTCTCTTGCACCTTCACGATGCCAAAGTCCACCAGCGTCGGCTGGATCGCGCCCTCGTGCTGCACGATGAAGACGTTGTCCGGCTTCAAGTCGCGATGCACGATGCCCTTGCCGTGCGAGAGCCACAGCGCGTCGCAAATCGGTAGCAGCGTGCGCACAGCCTGCACGGCCGAGAGGCGTCCGTCGCGCTCCAAGATCTTGCCCAGGCTGTCGCCGTGCAAGAGCTCCATCACGATGAAAGGGTCGCCCGTTTCGGTCTGGCCGACGTCGAACACTTTCACGATCGCGGGATGGCGCAGCTTGGCGGCAGCGCGGGCTTCTTGCAGCAAGCGGCCACGGAGCAGCGCGCCGTCGCCGACCGAGCGCACCACCTTGATCGCAACCGGCGAGTCGAGCGCGATGTTCTTCGCTCGCCACACGGCGCCCATGCCACCTTGGCCCAGTAGCGCTTCGAGCTCGTACTTGCCGGCGACGACGTACCCGGGCTCGTACACTGTGGCGGTTTTTGCAGACATGTTGTCGAACGGCGCCACCAAACCATTTAGCGGGACGATGACGAACGAATTTAGGAAAGGTTTCGCACGAATCCAGAAAATTCGCGCAGCAGCGCGGCATCTTGCGTCGGCTCGCCGCCGGGTCCGCGTAGCGTCAGCGTCATCACGTGACAACTCGCCGCGGGGACCTTACGCGCGGTCCAGATGGAAAACAGCGGCAAACTCCCGGCACGCGCGATCACGTCGCAGCGTGAGTGCAGCGCCAAGCCTGCGTGCTCGCAAGCCGATGTCGTGCGCTGTAGGGCACGAGCGTCGCCGCACACCACGAGCGCGCCATCGTGCGCGAGCAGCGGCGCCGCTGCGGCGATGTATGCCTCGACACCACCTCGGTACTCGATGCGCGCATGAGCACGCTGCTCGTCTTCTGCATCGAGCGCCGCCTCCGGTGGAAAGTACGGCGGCGTGCCCGAAATCAGATCGAAGGATCCCCCGAAGCTCGCCAAGAGCTCACGGTCGCGCAGATCGCCGTGGCGTACGACGATGCGCTCGCCGTAACCCGAGCGCGCCACGTTGCGCGTGAGCAACTCGAACGACACCGCTTGCGCCTCGACGCCCCACAGCGCTGCCCGAGGCAGCTTCCACGCCAGGCACAGGAGCACGGAACCCAGCCCACACCCCAAATCCAGCACCCGCCGCGCCTCCGGCTTGGCGCCGTAGGCGATGTACGCAGTCGCGATGTCATCCGACGAGAAGCGATGACCCTTCTTACGTTGATAGACGCGCACGTCGGCCGTCAGGCGGTCGTCGGTGAGCGGGCCCAATACAGGATCTTCGAGCACGACGTTGCGGGCCATCGCTAGCTGACTTGCCCGAGCCGCTCCACGGCGGCGGCGAGCTGCTGCCGCAGCGTGTCGATGTCGTAGTGGCCGTCGTGGGGAGCACCGTTGAAGAAGAACGAGGGTGTGGAGTGCACGCCGTCGCGCAAGCCGAGATCCACGCTGGCTTGCACGCCCAGCGCCGCATCGCCGCGGCGCTGCTCGAGCTCCGACACGGCGAGGCCCAGCTCCGCAAGCTCGTGCGTGGCGACCTCGAGCGACATGCGGCGCTGCGGCATCAGGCGCTCGTGCGCCGCCCAGTAACTGGGCTCGTCCGTGATCGCCTGCATGAGCTCCGCCAGTTTTTGCGCGTTCTGGTGCAGGTGCCGAAGCGGAAAATGCCGCCACACCAGCGCTACCGGGAGGCTGCTCTCGGCGATGAGCTGCTTCAAAATACCGTGCGCGCGCCGGGTGTGGGGGCAATCGTAGTCGCCGTACTCGACAATCACGATCGGCGCGTCGAGCCTGCCGAGCACGTGATCGGCGTCGGTGGGCGGAGCGGTCAGCGGCTGCATGGGCGGGACGCTAGCAGCCCCAGGGCGATGCGCCGCTCGGCGCCTTAATGCTCGACCAAACGGCTGTTTTTGAGCTCCCAGCCGTGGCCTGCCCGGGCCAAAGTCACGTTGCCGCGAATACCCTCGATGTCGTAACGGTAGCGCACGGTGGCCTTGTCGCCCTGCACGTCGATCTCGGTCACCACCAGCACCGCGTCCTTCTTCGACTTCGGACCGTCGACGACCTTCACCGGCTCTGTCGCCTTGATGAGCTTGACGCCACTCGGCAGCTTCTCACCCGCAATCTGCAACGGGAAGCGCCCCGGCTCGCCCAGATGTAGGTAGCGATCCAGCTCCGGATCGTCGACCACGAGCTGCAAGATCTTGGTCACGTCGTCGTCCGAAGCCGGCGCACCGCTGGAGGCCTTGTCGCTCGCCGCCGCGTTGTCGGCTTCCGCGGGCGCATCCGCCGCCGCATCACCTGCCGGCGGCTTCGCCTCCCCAGTCTCGGGCGGCGCCTCAGCGCTGGCAGCAGGCGCCGCCGGCCCGCCACAAGCTACGGCAGACAGGACAACCAACAACCACACGGCTCCTCGAGCGGTCATGGCCCGAGACGCTACATCGAAACGGGGGACGGCTGAACCGTCAATCTCGCAGGGCCCTTCGCCCTAAGTTGCCAGGACGGAGGCAGCCCGAGGCCTGCCGCCAGTCGAGACCGAACGACGCTACGGCAGCTTTCTGCAAGCGGGCTGCGTTTTGGCAGCCCCTTCTTCGGAAGGTTACGCCATCAACTGCGTGAGCCAGCCGGGAGACTGCGTGTCGCCGAAGTTGTCGACGAAGTTGCCGTCGGCTTTGCGGACGCCGCAGGCGTTGGCAATCGTGTTGAGCGCCTGGTTGGTGTAGCCCTGGACCTCGAAGTGCTGGCCCATCTTGAGGAAGCCGTTCGCGCTGCCGGCGAACACGTGCGGGATGTTCTTGCCGCTGTGGGGCGGGCCGTCCGCCACCGAGTTGACCCAAAGGTTGATGCTCGAATCGAGCAGGGTACCCCCGCCCGGGAGCGTGTACGCGCTCATGCGATCGAGGAAGTACTTGAACATGCGCGCGTGAATGCGGTCGATTTGGTGGTGCAATTCGACGGCGTTGTCGATCGCGGCACCGTCGTCGCCGTCGCTCATGATGCGATGCGAGATGTAGTGGTAGGGCGGCTGCTCCACACCGTTGATGGTGTAGCGCGTGTGGTCATTGCAGCCGCCGACCTGCAGCGAAGCCGTGCGCATGCGGTTCGACGCGAAGCCGAAGGCGATGAGATCGAAGAACAAGCGCACGACCTTTTCCATATTGGCGTTGTCGGTCGACGCCTTGCCGTCCACGCTCATCAGCGCTGCTTGATCCAGCTCGGGACCCGAGACCATCGTGGTATTCACTTCGAGCTCGCGCACGCTGGTGAGGTGCAAATCGAGGCGATCGCGGTCTTCTTTGCTCAGGTCGGTGCGAGCGAGCAGCGCCTTCAAGTCAGCGCGCACGAGGTCGTTCACGGACACGCGGCGCTGCGCGATTTTGTCGACCATTTGCGGGTCCATACCCGTCATGCCGACCAGGCGCTTGTAGACGTTGAACGGGTTGTTGTCGCCGATGCGCAGCACGCCGCCCTTGTTGAACGAGAAGGCATCGTCGCGGAACGTGCCTTTTTTTCCGGCATAAAGCGTGAGCGGCTCCACACCGGGCGTGAGCGCGTTGGCGATGAATACGTCGATCGACTCGGTCGTCGGCAGCTGATCGGTGCCGCTACCCTTCACGGGCGAGCCGCAGCTGGCCGCGATGGGGCCACCGTCGTGGTTGTTCGAGTAGTGGAAGTCCATGCCCTGGACGCAGGCGATCTTGTCCGCGTAGTCGGCGAGCTCGGAGACCGTTTGCGCGCTGTCTTTACCGGCGAGCGTGGCCTTGTCGATGGCGCCCTTTTGGCTGGGCCAGAACATATCGGGATCGTCGCCGTTGCCCTGAATGGCGCCGTTTTGCTGCAGCATGAGCGCCGAGTAGACGGGGCGCGTGGCCGCTTGGGCGTTCGCGCCACGCGGCTCCAAGATGTCCAGCATCGGCAGGCCGATGGCCACGCCGCCGATGCCGCGAAGTACCAGACGACGATTGACGAGCTTTTGAGGCTTCATGGTGCTTTCCGTCACGGCAGACGAGTCAAGAAGGCGTCGGTGGCGAGCAGGTTGACGATCAGGTTTTGCACGGACTCTTTGTCGTGCGAGAGCCAGCCGCCCTGCTGCACCAGTTGGTTGTCGGTGTCGCGCGACACCACGCGGCCGTACAGGTATTCAGCCATGTTTTGCGCGTAGCAGGCGTGCGCCTGGTCGCTCTGCGCGATGGCGTTGGCCAGCTCCACCGCGCCCGCGATCGGCACCATCTTGCCGTCGATCAGGTACTCGGTGGCCGAGTTGATGGGCTGTCCGTTGTCTTGCGTGCGGAACTTGCCCACGCCGTCCAGATGCTCGAGCGCGAAGCCGAGCGGGTTGATGATGGTGGTGTGGCAACCGTTGCACGGCGAGTTCTTGGTCGCCTCCTCCACGCGCTGGCGGTTCGTGCTGTTCGGCGCGATCGCCGGCAAGGGCGGGACGTTGTTGGGCGGCGGCGGCAGCGCCGCGCACAACACCTTACGCGCGATATGCACGCCGCGAATGATGATGTTCGGCGTATCTTGCTCGCCGTTCGCCGCCAAAAAGCCGATCTGCGTGAGCAGGCCCGCGCGCTGCGTGGCGTCCAAATCGAGCTTGGTAAAATCCGTCGCGTTCGCGCCGCTCGCGTCGACCCCGTAAAGCGTGCGGATGCGCGAATTGGCGAACGTGTAGGGCGCCGTCATCAGCGTCGAGAGGCCATGGTCTTGCTGGAAGAGCACGTTTTGGATGAAGGTCTTCGCCTCTTTCTTGAGGTCGTCGGCCACGCCCTCCTCGAAGCCGGGGAACGTCGCCTTCTTCGAGATGTTGTCGTAGTCGCGCATCACCAGCAGCTGGTCGTGAAAGTCCAGCAGCGTGTCCGTCGCGGCGGGCGTACCGAGCAAACGCTTCGCTTCGGCGGCGACCTGGTCGCGCGAGAGCGCGTTGTTGTCGGCGTTGGCGAGCAACGTGTCGTCCGGCATCGAGCTCGTGATCGCGTAAGAGAGCTTGCTGGCAACTTCGTAGGCGTTCAGCGCAATCTTGCCGTCGACGACGGCGTCGCTCAGCTCTTCGCGATACAAGAAGTGCGGCGACTGAAACAGGTAGTCGGCCACGAGCTGCACGCCGTCCGCAAAGTCGTCGCCGCTGCCGATGAGCGCTTTGCCCTTGTCGAACAGCGCTTTGATGTTCGTCACCTCGGCGTCCGTAAGCGGCCGACGAAAAGCGCGCTTGCCGAGGTTCTTGATGAACGTCGTCGCGTCCGTGCCTTGCGTGGCGAGACGGCCGCGCACCGTCGCGTCGTGAGCCACCGTATCCGCCACCTGCTCGGCAGCGTTTTGATAATCCTGAAAGGTGTCGGACGAGACAGACAACACGGCGCCGTTGGTGTCGAACGCGCTGCGCAGCGGCTCGGCCACGAACGACTTGGACAGCCCCGTGACCGCGGTGAGCTTCAGCACGTCGCGCACCGTGTTTTCCCACTGCTTGTGGGTGAGGCGACTGAAGCGCGTCGTCTTCGCGGGCGAGCTCACGATCGGCCCCGCGAACGTGCCAGATGCGGGGCGCGGCAAGTCAGGCTGGCTGACGTTGCCAGTGCCAGCACCGCCGGGATTGGTTTGCGCCGGGCCCGGATTCTCGCCCTGCAGCTGCCCCTGACAACCCGCCAGCATGAGCGAGAGCGCACCCAATGTGGACAGGCGCCTGAAGATCGGAGGAGTCACCTTGGAAACATGGCAACCCTTCGTTCACAGCTTCACGTTTAGAACGCCCTTTGACCCCAAAAATGGGCTCAGAATACGGCTTTGCTGTGACTATCCAACCCCGGCGTGAAACGCCGCGGAATACCACCGCGTGACTGGAAACGGCCTTTTAGCCGGTGAGCGCTGCGAGCCCGCTCGTCGCTTTGTAGGCATCCGATCCAAAGCTCGGCACGTCTACGCCCATGGCGTTCGCGATCGAGATCAAGACTTGCGTGGGATTGGTCGTAGGTAACTGTAGGTAGCGGCCCATCTTGAAGTAGCCGCCCGCACCACCGAGCAAGATGTTGGGCAAGGCCCAGTTCGAGTGCGAGTCGCCGTCACCGTGGCGGTTGAACCAATAGATCACGGTTTGATCGAGCAACGAGACCCCGTTCGGATCCTTGAGCGCCGCGAGCTTGGTCATGAGGCCCGCAAGCTGCGACGCGATCCAGGTGTGCATCTGCTTGTACTTGTCGAGCTGCGTCGGGTTGCCACCGTGATGCGACACCCCGTGGAGTGGATCGGTGAAGCCGAGCCACGGCATGCGCAAGCCGCCCGCGTCGCCACCGCCCGGGTAGCCAAAGGTGACGGACGCCACTTTCGTCAAATTGCACGAGAATGCCGAGGCGATGATGTCCATGAAAAACGGACACAGCTTTTCGGTATCGGCGCCCGTGCGAATCGCGCCGTCGTCCGTGGGCACGTCTTGCTTGGTGGGCGGCTCGCACGTCGATTCTGCGCGGTGTTTTGCCTGCTCTTCGTACGCGCGGAGCGACGTGAGGTGCGCGTCGAGCAGTTGCCGATCGTAAGCGCTCACCTGCCCGCTCAGCGACGTGAACCGCGCGTGCAAAAAGTCGCTGATCGCCGTTTGGCGCTTGAGGGCGCTCGTGGCGGTCGCGGCCTGGCCGGCAGCGCTGCCGAACACACGATTGTAGGCTTCGTCGGGCGTGGCCATGCGCTTGAGCGACGTGCCGTCTTCCGCAAAGTTGATGTCGCTCGGCGTGTCACCGCCGACCGGATGCAAGCCAAAGTTGAGCGACGAGAACACGCTGTCACCCACCACCGCCTTGGCGATGACCTGGTCGATCGAGGGACCGTCGATGTTGTTCACCGCCGTCGACTGGTCGTTGTAGGGCAAGCCGAAGTTGTCGCTGGTGCAGAACGTGTCGCCCGCGCGGCAGCCGTTACCGACGCGCGCCGCCAGCGTGATCGGGGCCTGGTGTTGCGGCGTCTTGTCGGCGTAAGCCAGACCGGTATTGACCTTGGCGACGCCGTTCGCCATCTCGGGCCCCATCACCAAAATCTTGTCGCGGAAGGTCTCGAACGGTTTGAGGATGGGGCTGAGAGTGAAGTCGGTTTGGCCCCCGGTCGGCCAAAACGCGCCTTGGTTCACGCCGTCCGGCGTGTAACAAAACACGGCATATTTGGCGATTTTTGCCGCATTTTGGGCGCGCGATTCGCGACCGAGCAGCTCGAGGCCGGGCAGCACCAGCGCGGCGCTGCCGAGCAGCCTCATCAGCTCGCGGCGGCTCGTGGGTTTACGACTGCTGATGCTCATGGCTGTGCTCCCAAGCCCTCGCTGGTTCGGAGTCGGAAAGAGTCGCTCTTGGCGACGGCGACGATGAGTTGCTTCAAGTCACCATTGCCGGCAAAGCCGTCGCCCAGCGCCGAAAGCGCGCACGAGTCTTCGTCGGCGAGGTTGCGCGCGACCGCGAACGTGAGGTAGTGCTTGGCGAAGCAGCGCTTCACGTCCGGACTCTGCGCGATGCGATCGAACAGCTCGCCGCCGTTGGCGAAGGGCCCGTCGACATCCGTGCTGCTCATCAAAGTGCCGGAGGTATCGACCGTGACGCCACCGTCTTGCGTGCGGTAACGGCCCACCGCGTCGTAGTTTTCTAGCGCAAAACCAGGCGGGTCGATCATATTGTGACAGCTCGCGCACAGCGTCTCTTTGGTGTGCTGCTCGAGCCGTGCGCGCGTCGAAAGCCCGCTCATCAGCGGCGCCAGCGGCGGAATCGCGATGCCCTGCGGCGGCGGCGGAATGTCGCGGCAGAGCAGCGTGCGCTGCACGAACAAGCCGCGTGCGATCGGATCGCTCGCGTTCGGCCGCGCGAGCAGCGCCATCAAGCCGGGATGGGTGAGGATGCCGCGCCGCCCCTGCCCTGGCAGCTCCACCGCTTCGAGCGCGGAGTTGCCACCGGTGAGGCCGTAAAAGGTGCGCAGCTTGTCGTTCAAGAAGTAGCTCTGCCCACTGAACAAGCTCTGCAGGTTGGGCGCGGCGGCTCCGTACACCTCCGTGGCGCTCTTGAGCAGCGACGCCTCGAGGTCGGCCAGCACCTCTGTGGTGAGCCCCGGATCGTCGCGCGCGACTTCTTTGAAGCCTTCGAACCCCAACCAATCTTGGTAGAAGCTGGCGGTGCCGCGGCCGAAGCGCGGGTCGGCCATCATGCGCGTGAGCTCGGCGTCGACGCCTTCGATCTGCTTCAGCTTGCCGGCGCCCGCCGCCGCCAGCAGCGCTTCGTCGGGCGAGCTGTCCCAAACGAACAGCGCCAGGCGGCTCGCCAGCTCGTAGTCACCGAGCGGCACCACTTGCCCCACCGCCTCGCCCGCCGCCGGCCGGCCCATCTGGTAGAGGAAGTCCGGCGCCTGGAGCAAGCCGGTGAGCATCCACTCCAGGCCCGTTGCAAAGTCTTTCTCGCTCAGGCCCGCGTCGAACAATTGCTTGAGCTGCGCGCGCTCGTCATCCGCAAGGGGATGGCGAAAGGCGGCGGTACCCAGCTTGTCGATCAACGTCGTCTCGCACGCCGCAGCGTCGGGCGTCGGCATGCACGGAGCCCACGCCGCCAGGTTGCTCACCGCTTCGCTCGCGATCGCCGCCGCCGCGTTCGCACGTCGCTCCACTTCGACCTCGTCGAGACGTGCTGCAACGCCACCCGCAAAGTCTTTCGCAGGGTGATCGGTCACCTTCAGCAGGTCTTCGACCGTGTGCTCGTACTGGCTCGGTGTGAGCAGCCGCGCATGCAAAACCGGCGCATGCGGCGCGGAACAATCGCGCGTGCTCATACCACCATTCGTGCTGCTACCCCCGGTGTAGGTGGAACCGCCCGCGCTCGCACCACCGCTCGCCATGCTCGATGGTGTGCCGGAGCTTCCATCCAAAAATCCCGTACATGCGCTGAGCGACAGCCCCAGCGACGCGAGCAACCATGAGCCCAGGCAACGCATTTGGCGGTGAGTGGCGGCTCACGAGCGAATTGTCACTCCGTGCTCTGTTATGCTGGCCCCATGACCCGCTGCACGCGTTGGCTATCGCTCGGGGCTTTTTCCGCCGGAATTGTCAGCTTACAGCTTGCTTGCTCGAGCGACAGCAGCGGCGGCAACACGAGCCAGGCCGGCACCGGCGGCGCCAATCAAAATACGAGCGCCGGCGCGGGTACGACGAGCGGCGGCTCGACCAGCACCGCAGCCGGCGCGAGCGCAGGCGGCACCACCAGCACCGCAGGCACGAACAGCACAGCCGGCACCAACACGAGCGGCGGTGCTGGCAGCGGGGGCATGAGCGGCGGTGGCACCTCCAGCGGCGGCTCGAGCGGCGGCGCGAATGGCGGCAGCGGCGGCACCACCAGCAATCCCATCGCGAGCCCCGGCTGCAACATGCCCGCAGGGCAAGCCCTCAACATGTGGGTCGAGCAGCCCAAGCTCAATGTCGCCGGCACCGATCGCCAATGGTGGGTCTGGCTCCCCACCGGCTACGACCCAACGAAGCCCTACCCCCTCGTCTTCAACTTTCACGGCTGCAGCAGCGCCGACAACATCGTCCCCATGCAAAAGGTGACGAGCGACAAAGCCATCCTCGTGCGCGCCACCGGCATCTCCGACGGCGTCTGCTGGGACGCCGACGCGGCGGGCAACGACGTGAAGCTCTTCGACCAAATGCTCGCCGACGTCTTCGCCAAGCGCTGCGTCGACACCACACGCGTCTTCGCCACCGGCTACAGCAGCGGCTCGTGGCTCGTGAACACCCTCGAGTGTGAGCGCGGCGACAAGCTCCGCGCCACCGGCACCGTGAGCGGCGGCACCTACGGCGACAAGTCCAAGTGCAAAGGCAAATACGCCCGCATCTTCATCCACGACGCCGACGACACCACCAACCGCATCGACCAAGGCAACGACAAAGAACGCGACCGCCTCATCGCCGCCAACCACTGCATGTCAGAAAACCCAGTGATGGAGCCGCCGCCTCCCTGCGCGCGGTATCAGGGATGCGACGCGGGGTATCCGGTCATCTGGTGCCAGACGACCGGCAAGATGCACGACCGCCAAGATGCGCTCGCGCCGGGGGCGTTCTGGGGATTGTTTTCGAGTTTGTGAGGACGTGATCGGGCGGCGGCCACACACCAGGCGATCGAACCGGCGTTCCTCCGCGAGACTACGGCGCCCGCCGCAAGCCTTCACGGCTTCGGGTCTGCTCTTCTGCTCGAAGTCGTCGCGCGATGGCACAACAAGGCCGAAGATTGCTCCGGGCCAAAGCTTGCACTCGCCTACTTAGTGAATTCGGACCATTTCACTTCGCCGCTTCGAGTATCAATCGAGCAACGGTACCCGTTGAAGTTGAAACCGATCAGTTGCTCTCCCTGCAGCTCCATGTCGATGAATTCGGCGTCGAGTGGCTTTTTGTCTGTCACCCGCCACACGGCCCTCCCCTCACGATCTAAACCCCAGATGTTACCTGAGCAGTAGCGGTCCTGCCTTCTGCCGCGCGCTATGATCATTTCACCAGCAGCTAACAGCTGTACGATCGGAAGCGGGAGGGCAATGCGACGTCCATTCGAAAGGACGACGACACCATCCTGGATTCGCGCGTCCGTTGTCATGTCTCACAGTTTCTTAGCCGACTTCACGTCGACGTCAAATCTTGGCCCTTGGCCTGTACTCTCGTATTGAATTCCACCTCCTCCCCCCCATTGGTTGCTTCCGGCTCGTCCCATCCGCACCTCCGCGCCCGCGGGAGCCGTCACGTCAACAACGTGAGTCGGTGTTCTCGGTAGAGCAAATTTCTCTTGAATCTGCTTTGGGGTCGACCCTCGATATCCTCTGCCGCCATTGCCCACTTCCCTTCTGGCCGATTAAAACCCTCGGTATAGACGCGTACGAGTTTGATGTCGCGTTTGGCAGCCATGCGAGCAACCGGACCCTCGTAGGCGGGAATAGAGTTGAACGCGTTCGCTTCCGACGTGCTCAAAATCTCGAGGAGCGCAAAGCCACCACCGCGTCGCGCAACGTTCAGACCAAGACGAGCGAGCGAGGTCAGGCTCTTGCCGCCCGCCAAGACAGCCGGGGTAGCCATTGCCGCACCCGTAAGAATGCTCACGCGGTTGTAGAGCCGTTCATCAGGGTTGGGCGCATTCCAAGCTCGCGCCAGTCCCTCGTAGACTTCCCCAGGATGTCGTGCAGCATGCACCGTCGCATCGATGCGATGGTTGCTGCGCTCGAGAGCGGCTCTGAATACCGGACTCTTTACCGAAGGGGCGAGTTCGTTACGAGGGTCGAGTATCACCCCATCGACAAACCCCTGTACCGCATCTCGAACCGCGCTCCCAACCGTCTGCTTGACGGCTCGTGCGGCGATGCTCGCCTTACGCTCTCTCTCTTGCTCGTTCGCATGCTGCGAGTGAGAAAAGGAAAGCCACCAGTAGTAGAGATAATTCTCGCCTTGGGTCAGACCTTGCGGGTCAGTGTCCTTCAACAGAGCGCCATTCACATACGCGTAAAGATTCAGGTCCGCGCTTCCAGGCGAATGCACCGCCAACGGGTCCGGACTAATCCACCTCCCCAAATACGGACTCAGAAACCTCTTCCCGAAGTACTGCAGCCCAACCTCAACGTCTTCCTCCTTGCCCGTGAAGCCGTAGTCTTCCCTAAAGCCCTTCCACCGATCCGGCCGGTAATCGCTCTCGGTCGCGCCATACGGTTGATACGTCCGTGCCTCGACCAGCTCGCTCGTAGCTCGATCGATAACGATCGATGCGGATCCCAAATGGTCCGGCAGCGCGAGCATCACGTGCAGTGAGTTCGTGCTGGGAGAACGCGGTTCGCCCTTGGCGGCGGGCTCGTAGACGAAGCGGGCGAGGCGGACGCCGTGCGCTGAGAGGTAGCCAACTTCGCTGTTGGCGTTGAAGGGAAAATCCTTCGTTACCGTGTCGTACGTTGTCCCTCGCACCTCGAGACTGTCGAAGATGTAGTTGGTGTACTTGTAAGGCCCGACTCCGCTTGGTTGGAGATCTGCGACCGCCTTCATGACGCGCTCGTCGTTGGCGTCGTAGGTGTAGCGGACGATGGCGTGCGTGTCGGGGGCGCGTACCTGCAGCAGGCGCCCGACTTCGTCCCAGTAATAGTAGAAGGTGGTGTAGCAGGCAGGGCTGCCCAGGCAGTTGGTCGACGCGCGATTGACGCGGAACGTGGTTAGGTTACCGGCGGCGTCGTAGGTGATGTTCTGGGCGTAGCTGTACCCCACGTAGGGAAGCGTGCTTTGGCCGCTGATGGGCGCGGCGCTGGCGAAGCGGTAAGGCTTGGCGCCGTCAGTGCCGGTAGTGCCATTGGTGACGGCACCCAGCGAGCGATCAAAATAGACGTGCTGATCGTCGTCGCTTTGACTGGTGTTGCCGAGCCAGTCGTATTTGTATGTTTGCCATTTGGCGCGGCTCGACAGCTTGCTGTGAGGCAGCGGAATGCCACGGCGTGGATCGGTGACGCCGGCCTCCTCCGGCGCAAACGGCGAGACTGACTTATCGCTACCGCCGGGGTATTCGTAGTCGACGCGCGTGACCCGATACAGGTCGTCGTATTCCATGCGGCGCGAGACGGGCTTGGCGCCGGCCGGCCATTCTTCGGGCGTGCGCCAGTCGCGGATCTCGGTGGGATTGCCGACGACGTCGTAACTGTAGTCGAGGTCTTGGAGGAGCAGCTGGAAAGTGGTCGGCGGGTCCGAGGCGCCGAAGGCCGGCGCGGGAACATAGCTCGCGGCGGGCGGTGACCAGGCGCTGCCGGATCGTGCCGTTTGCACGCTGGCGAGGCGGCGGCGGCTATCGTAGCGCATGGACGTGGTCGTGTTGGCCACGTCGCCGTAGACGACCTCACCGACCAATCCATCCGCGCGATGCTTGACGCTCTTGACGATGTCGCCGTAACTCGAGCCGACCGACTTGAGCGTACCGCGCTTGGTGTAGGTGCTCGTTGCTTTGCTCTGGCCATCGGCTTGAAGCTCGGTCGAAGCAACACCGGTCGTCTCGTCGACGGGGCGATCAGCGGCGTCGTACGTGAAAGTCTTGTGGTACCAGGTTGGCGAGTAGCGATTCCGAATCGGGCTCTGAGCGCCGATGCCGCTGTTATCACCCGTGATGCGGCGGAACGTCGCGGTCGTGCGCCCCAAGTTGTCATAGCTAAACCAGGTGCTGGCCGCGCGATCGTGAACCGCAACGAGACGGCCCTTGAGGTTGGCGGATGAATAGTCGGGGCTCACAGGCCCCGTATCCGCATCGCTCAACGTTGCGTTGTCGTATTGATAGACGATCTCGAGATTGTCGGTCGACGTCAGGACGGCCGGGTTAGAGCGGCTGCTGGCAGTGATCGACGTTGGGCTGTACTGCGTCTGATAGACGTAGCAAGGCGAGTAGTCCTCCGCCCAGAGTCGGCCGACGCCATCATAGAAGAAGTCTTGGCCGCATCCGCGCGCGTCGCTGGTGCCAACGAGGTCACCTGCGTCGTCATAAGCGTAGCGCCACGCCTTGAGGCCGGTGGTGGCGGCGGGTGTCGCGTCGACGTTGAGGTTGGTCGTGAAGTTGACCGTGGTGTGCGGGTCGACGTTCAGCACCATGCGGCCGAGCGTGTCGTAACGCATCCAACGGGTGACCGCGTTCGCCGCGTCGTCCTCACGCTGGCGCGTGATCACTTCGACCTCGCCCGTCGCGAGGTACTGCATACGCACGTAGCGCTTCTCGATCACACCGCCAACGTGAACGCGCTCCGTCGTTTCGACGGTGCGACCGTGGCCATCCGTACGGGTCGTGGCGTACGTGCCTTCGTGGGGGCCGGGATAGAGGTCGGCAGCGTCGTAAAGATCCGTGCAGAGCGCGTGGTAACGGCTCTGCAGCGTGACCGTCCCGTCGATGTCGAAGGTTTGGAGCTGGCGTCCGAAGGCGTCGTAGCGTTGTCGGCCGTAGGGGGTTTCGGGCGCGCCCGACAGCGGGAAAACAGACGGATCGGCGTCCAAGAAGAACGGCAGATATTTGCGCCGCACCGCCCCCTTGGCATCAAAGTCGGCGACGGAAGAAACGATCCAGTCTTCTTCATCTCCGGCCGTGGTATCGCCCTGCGAAAGGCCGACGCGAGCGCGACCCATGCCGTCGATGAAGGAGTAGGCCTCCGCGTAGGAGTCGCTCTGCAGATTGGCACCATTCTGGGTGCGCGTGTGGATGCTCGAGTACGCGCGAGGGTGCTCAGCAGTGGGCAAGGAGTAGCTGATCTGAATAGAGGGCAGCGTGGTCGCCCCCGGACGGAACAGTTGGGTGAGACGCCCAAAGCCATCGTAAGCAATGGTGGTGGTTTGGTCGTTGGGATCCGTGACGGTCGTGACCAACCCCACACCGCGATCGTACCCGGCGAGCGTCATTAATGTCGTACCGACGTTGCAGCCCCCCGAATACACCGACTCTGAGACCGGGAACTGGGCGTAACCGTGTACGTCGACGTCGTCGTAGAGGATCTTGCGGCAACGGAGCAGGTCCGTGGGAGTCCCCGTCGCCGGGCCGGTGGGCCCCGTCTCTTGCTTGAGGTTTCCGAATTGGTCGTACGAGCGTGCGCCCAACACCCGGGTGCCGTCCTGCGACGCTGTCGTCGGCGTGGGCGCGACGGCGTTGGTGGTGTTTGGCCAAAAGCGGTCGAGCGCAACGGTGCCCGAGAGCTCCGCCGTAGTTCCGGTTGGTGCGCCGAAGGCGTCGTAGCTCGTGGTGCTGTCACCGCGCACTTGCGTGTGGACGCTACCCACCGCGTAAGTGCGCTGCGTGCGAAACAGCCAAGGGCCGACAGCCTTTGGTAGCGTGTACTTGTAAATTATCTCGTCGGCGGTCGTGCAAACGCTTCCACCTCCGCCGGTGCAACCCTGGTCAACGGTCGCCACCTGATTGCCGAAGTAGTCAACGACCGCGGCACTCTCGATCGTGGCGGCACCCGAGGTGGAGTAGTGCTTGAAGCTGACGACCTTGTTGCTGGCATCGAGGCCAGCGGGCGTCGCCACGGGCCGGGCTTGCGGATTGAACGCGGCGTCGTAGCTCGACTCCAGCTCGACCGCCTTGAACGTCGATGTCTGCGCACTCCCGGCGGCAGCAGCCGTGTCGTACTGATAGCTCTTGCTCGAGCTCTGGAAGGCGTGTCGGACCTCGCGACCATCGAGACCGCTGTACAGGTGGCGCAAGCGGTACGTGGTGAGCGCCGTCGAGAGGCGCTTGCCAGATTCATCGTAGCGCTCGGTAACGATCGGCAAGCCTTTGAGGGCCTCGCGGGGGTTGTCGCGCCAGCGCTCGGTCAGGGCGCAATCTTCGATGCCATCGCTGGGAGTTTCGTCTTCGCATTCGCCGAGCAAGAAGGTGCTCTCAGTGAAGTCGCTGGGGCTGTTCTCGTCACCGACGCGCTTCGAACGCGCGCGACGGAAGCCGCGGAACTCGCGCTGTCGTCCTTCGTAAACCGGGTCGCGATAGCTGTACTCGGTGACGTACTTGGATGCCGCAAAGCCTGCAATCTGCAGGTTGTCGCTTTCGATAACGCGCGACACGATGTGCGTCACCGTCGGCATCTTGCTGCACCAGGCGCCGTCGAACGGACCCGTATCACCGGAGCAGGCAACCCCCGTGTGCTCCGCCGCGAGCATTTCGGTGGTCGACGTCGAGTACTCGATGTCGGTCGACTTCCCGAGGCCGTTCTTGACCTGGATGAGCAAGCCTGGTCGCTCGCCACCCGCCAGGTCCATGTACTCGTACTTCCTGCCATTGCCCCAAACGATGTCGCGCGTGCCGGAGCCGTTGATATCCGTCAACCGCACGCGATTCGCGAAGGCGGGGCTCGGAACGGTGTTTTCTATGATGTAGCGGTGGGTCCAGCCGTGACCATCGACGTTGAGCCACACGTCCACGCCGTCGAAACGCACCTGCACCAAGTCATCGAGCCCGTCGCCGTTCACGTCATCAACACGCAGCGAGGTACCCTGGATGTCCGAGTAATACGGCGCGCTATCCATGGTGAGGTAGCGCTTGTCGCCGAAGCTGCCGGCGGGGCAATCGTTGAGCTTGCCGGTTCCCCAGAAGCCATTGCCGCGGCCGGGCCAGTAACGGACGTCGCCGCGGCGGAGCCGGACAATGTCTTGAATGCCGTCCCCGTTCATGTCGGCGAGCTGGATCTCACTATCGCCGAACTGCACGGAGCTGCCGCTGTACGGCACGCACGTGCGGATCGGATTGTTCGAGATCGCGGCGGAGTCCTTCGCGCTCCAACTCGCGTTACCGAACTGGCCGTATCCGTTGGGGAAGCGGCCCAGCGACAAGAAGGTTTGGAATTCGGTGCCGGTGCTCACCACCAAGTCGACCAAACCGTCGAAGTTGACGTCGGCGACCTTCGTTTCGAAGGCGTCCTTGCCCAGATCGATCTTGGGGCTCTGCTGGTTGGCCGCGTCGATCGAGTGGCCGACGAGCTTGCCGTCCTCGAAGCGGTAGACGGCGTACGTCTTGACCTTAGGCATGTGCACTAGGTCAGCGGTGCCGTCCGCGTCGAGGTCGAGCGGCATCACGTTCGCGTTGCTCAGCTTGATGTTGCCGGCGTTCGCTCCCAACACTCCCTTGACTGGCAACTGCTGGACTTCGCCGAACGTGTCGCGCAGGCCGCCCGCTGAGTTCGGGAAAACGCCGAAGTCGTTGCCGTAGACGCCCGGTGCGGTCACGAGGAGGTCCGGCAAGCCGTCCGAGTTCGTGTCGAAGAAGTCGCTCAGCTCCTCGTCGATGGAGTGCGGCGGATCACCGCCGATCTGCTTGATACGCTGGTCGAAGGCTTCGTAGCCCTCGAGGCCCGATCCAATCGCCGTGCCCGCCGTCGAAAAGCCACGGGTGTGGCTGTAGTCGAAGGTCATCGGCGGCAACGTTTCGCAACTGGTCGCGCCGAGGAGCTCATTCGACTCAGCGGGCACTTGAGTGTCGGCACCGCTCTCACCACCCTCGCAGCGCCCCTCGACTTGGACGTTCGTCAGATAAGAGGTGTGGAACAGGCCGTCGTACGCCAAGTGGTAGCGACGAACGAGGCGCCGCTCGCCCTCTGAACCATCGTTGAAGGTCTTGCTCGTGACGTCGATGCCCGCGAGACGCTGCGTTTGCCGGATCAGCCAGCCGCTATTGTAGGTTTCGGTCGGATCAGGGCGCGGCTCGTAGTTCAGATGCGTGTGATGCGCGTAGCTCGAAAGCGTCGTCGTGGTCGGCGTCGCAGCGGGCGTCGTGTCGTAGACATCGCTGAGGTAGGCCTTCCCGCTGTCTTGGAAATACTTGTAGACGACGACGTTGAACGGCTGCGGCGCGGCGCTGGCATCGCAGTTCGCTCCGTCGCAATACGCGTCGTATTGGCGCACCAAATGCCAGCGGAAGATCTGGCTCGAGTCGTCCGGATTTACCTCGAGCGCGCTCGTGCTGTTGCTGCCGTCGAGCGGTACGCCGAGCTCCATCGTGACGCCGCTCTTGTCTTGAACGCGCCAGGTTTGATGGTCCGCTGACCAGAAAAAGCGAAGAAACGAGCCCTCAACGCGCGGTCGGAAGTACTGACAGCCGTCGGCCCAGGGCGGCATCGTTTCGGACGCGAGCGCCCCCGTGCACGTGCTGCCCGAGACCGTGCAGATCGGCACGAGCTCGGTCGTCGTACCCCGGCAAGCCGCGATCGGTCTGCCGCGCAATGTACGGAACCCCGACGCTCCAGCCCATGCCGGCGAGCCCGGAACCGGACGCGGACGAATACGACAATCCGAGCGACGGCTGCGCGCCGCCACGAGCCGCAGGTAGCGAAAACGGCACGCTGAAGGTCGCGATACCGGTCGAGAGCTGAGCCGAGAAGCTCTCGCCCATGCCCTGGATGGTCCCTGAACCTTTCGGCACCGAAATGGCTTGCGAGGTGACGCCGCTCTTGTCGCCGCCCGTCGGTAGAGCCAGCGTTTCGGCGTCGTTCGAGGCGTTGACGGCAGCGGTGTCGCCATTGGCTTGCTTGCTGACGGCGAGGCTGGCGGTTTCTTTCTCGAGGTCCTTCGAGGGGTGAACATCGTCGCGCCGCACAGTCGCGTTATTCGCGGCTTTGCCGGCTTCTGCGGCCTCCTCCGTTTGTTCCGTGGCTACCTGCGCCGGAGGCTCCACGTCTTTTGCCGTGACGTCCCCGCTCGCATACACGGGAGCAGCTGGCCTGTCGGTATCCGTAACAGCCCAAGCCAAGCTCGGCGACAGCGTCGTCACGCCGTAGAAAAACAGCGTAGCGGCCCCGATTGCCCGCGTTCGTACGTCCACCCTTTTCGAAGACTTCATTGCGACACCGTCCCCACAATCAAAACGTCGTCAACCGCCAGCGCCTGCGCGCTGGTGGCATCCACTGAGTTGGCCGAGCTGGTGGTGTAGTTCCACGCGAGGTAGAGCGGCGTGCCTCGCAACACGTACGGCGAAATCGTTCCACTTACGGGCGTGCTCGAGCCCGGGGCGGGGTCGTAGATGTGTCGGCGCGTAGTGGATAACAACGTCCGGCTCTCCGGCACCGGCGCCCGCGGTCTTGCCATAGTCTGTCCACGCGATCGCCAGGGCATTGCCGGGTGCCAATTTGACGGTAGCGAGCGCGGGCGAGCGTTGGTCGTGGTGACTGCCGTCGCACGTGCGTGGAATGAGCATTTCCGGCAAATCGCCGTTGAGGCACCAAGTGCCAGCACTCTGGGTCCACGGTAGCCGCTTGAGCCAAATATCGCCCCCGGATGCGTCGCCCGGCCGCGCCTCGGAGCGCCAAGCCAAGTACGGTCCTGCGGATGTCGGGCCATCGTGAACACCGAGATCGGCCCATCGTGAACACTCAAATCGCGGCATCGTGAACACTTGGATCGGGGTCGTGAACGGCCAAATCGGCGTCGTGAACGCCTAAATCGGCCGACGTGAACACCCGCCCACGAAGGGGGTGACGCTGGCAGGTCGGCTCTGCGACCAAGAGTCTCGAAGGAGGCTCGAGGATGGCAACGGAGCGACTGCCGATGAGACGGATTCGAGAGATTCTACGATTGCGGCGCCAGCAGGGGCTGAGCGTGCGCGAGACGGCGCGAGCGCTGGGCGTGAGCGTCGGCGTGGTGTCTAAAACGGCGTCGCGAGCGGAGAAGGCGGGCGTGACCTGGACGGTCGCCGAGGGCATGAGCGACGCGGCGCTGGAGGAGCGTCTGTATGGGCGCCCGGTGAGCCCGAGCGACGAGCGGCCCCGGCCTGACCCGGTATACCTGCACACGGAGCTGCGTCGGCCCGGCGTGACGCTCGAGGTGCTCCACCTCGAGTATCTCGAGCAGCATCCGACGGGGCTTCGCTACACCGCGTTTTGCGACGTGTACCGACGGTGGCTCGCGACGGCGAGCGTAACGATGCGCCAGGTGCACAAGGCCGGCGAGAAGTGCTTCGTCGACTTTTCCGGCAGGAAGGCGAGCATCGTCGACCCGAAGACGGGGCAGCGAATGGAGGTGGAGCTTTTCGTCGCGGTGCTCGGCGCATCGAACTTCACGTACGCGAGGGCAACAATGAGCCAAAAGGTGCAGGATTTCGTGTCCGCGCACGTGCATGCCGTCACGTATTTCGGCGGCGCTCCCACGATGTGGATCCCCGACCAGCTCAAGAGCGCGGTGGTGGTCGCGTGCCGCTACGAACCCGGCATCCAGCGGACGTATGCGGACTTTGCACGGCACTATGACTCGGCGGTGGTGCCGGCGCGGCCGTACAAACCGCGCGACAAGGCCAAGGTCGAGGCTGCGGTGCTGGTGGCGCAGCGGTGGATTCTGGCGCGGCTTCGGAATGAGACGTTTTTCTCGCTCGAGGCGCTCAACCTGCGCATTGGCGAGCTGCTTGAGTACCTCAACGACCGTCCGATGAAGAAGCTGGGCGGCGTGAGCCGACGGCAGCTTTTCGAGCGACTCGACCGCCCTGCGTTGCGGCCGCTGCCGAGCACGCCGTACGAGTACGCCGACTGGCACAAGAAGACGCTGAACGTCGACTACCACGTGGAGGTCGAAAAGCACTGGTATTCGGCGCCATTTCGCCTGGTACATCGTGAGGTTTGGGTGCGCATGACGGCGCAGATGGTCGAGGTGTTTCACCTGGGTGACCGCGTCGCCTCGCACCAGCGGAGCCTTGTCCCTTACAAGCACACGACCGATCCGGCGCACATGCCGGAAGCGCATCGTAGGCACGCGGCTGGTCCCGATGGCGTACTGCGCTGGGCCGAGTCTGTCGGGCCGATGGCGACTGCAATGGTGCAGCGCCTGCTCGACCTCAACCCGGTGCGCGAGCAGGGCTGGCGGTCGGCGCGGGGCCTGCAGCGCGTGGGCGAGAAGTACGGCGCGGAGCGGACCGAGCAGGCGTGCGGGACCGCCCTGCGCTTTGGCGCTCGGTCGTACAAGCCGGTCGAGCGGCTGCTCGTGCTCGGCCGCGAGAGCGTCGGCTTGAACGAAGACGCTCCTGACGCTGTCGCTATCCAGCACGAGAATGTGCGTGGCCCCGACTACTACCACTGAGAAAGGACCGTGATGTTACTTGAACCAACCATCGAAAAACTGCACGAAATGCGCCTCGGCAACATGGCCGACGCCTGGCAACAACAGCAGCGCGACGCGAAGGTGGGCGCCTTGAGCTTCGACGAGCGCTTCTCGCTCCTGGTCGATGCCGAGCACCAAGCTCGCGACAACAGGCGCCTGACTCGTCTGCTGAAGGACGCGCAGCTGCGCATCCCGGAGGCGTGCGTCGAAGACGTCGAGAGCGGCTCGAGCCGCGGTCTCGAGAAGGCGATGCTGCGCCAGCTCGGCTCGTGCGTCTGGGTGAACGAGCACCTCAACGTGCTCATCTGCGGCGCGACCGGCGTTGGCAAGAGCTACCTCGCCTGCGCGCTCGGACAGGGCGCGTGCCGCAAGGGACTGCGCGTGCTCTACCGGCGTGTGCCGCGCTTGCTCGACGAGCTCGCCCTGGCGCGAGCCGACGGGTCCTACGCACGTCTCTTGGCCAAGCTCGCGAAGGTCGAGATACTGGTGCTCGACGACTGGGGGCTCGGAACACTGAAGGACGCCCAGCGCCACGACCTGCTCGAAGTGCTCGAAGACCGCTACGGCCGCGCTTCCACCGTGGTCACCAGCCAGCTCCCAGCGGCCAGTTGGCACGCCTGGATTGGCGACCCCACCCTGGCTGACGCGATTTTGGACCGACTCGTGAACAACGCTTACAAGGTCGACCTGAAGGGTAACTCACGCCGAAAGGGCCAACCCGAACCCGCCACCTGACCCGCCACCTGCCAGCGTCGCTTCGCTCCGATCACGATGCCCGATTTGGGTGATCACGATGCGCCGAGATGGCTGCTCACGATGGGCGATATACGCACGGTCCCTCGTTGCCAGTCGTGAGCGACGGCGACAGCTGCGCCACCGTGTTGTCCGATGTCAGCACGTCGTCGAGGGCATCAAGCGGCACCACCGTGGGTGCAGGCGCTCCCGGCGCCGTGTCGATCACGGCATAACGGAGGCGCGGTAAGTTGTACACGCCGCTGCCCGTGGGATCGGTACCCACCGAGAAGCCAACCAGCAGGTGCGTCGCATCGAGCGAAGCCAGCGCCGGTCGATCTTCCAGCGGCCCTCCGTGCAAGCCCGCGATTCGATACGAGGTCCCATTCGTGGTGACCACGATTGCTTCGTTCCCATCAACCGAACCCTCGCGGTACGCCGCAGCCCATGCGCCGTTGAACGTGGCGAGTGCGACTGCAGCTTCGGGCCCCGAGCCCGTGGCGAGCGGCAGATCCCCAGAAGTGGGATTCAGCTGAGCATCGGTATCCGTTCGGGCAACCGCGTCCTGACAGGGCGTGGGCGGCGGGCGTACAACGCCTGAGCGATGAGCAGCTCAGCGAGCGAAAGCGAGGAGAGCGCGACGGAGAGGGTTCTCTGCGAGCCGCCGCTTAGCTTCTT
>DASZTA010000030.1:0-491292 GCA_035548415.1 Polyangiaceae bacterium | reverse complement strand
CGCTTCTTCGAGCGCCAAACATCCAGAAACGGCTCAATGAAGCGGTCGAAACGCTTCTCCCAAGCGCTTGCGTCTTTCACGCCCCGCTATGGAGCACGCGGCGCCCAAGATGGAAAGCGAAAAGTGACCGAGTAGTGCTAGACGGCGCTACTCAAGGCGCTGCGGGCAGCCCCAGCGCCGCGCGCCACTGATCCATCACGCGCAAGTTGGCGAGCGTGTCGTCCCAAGTCATGGCTGGCCAGGAGGCTTGCGCAGCGGGCAAGGCGTCAGCCACCAATTCGGCTTCGAGCGCGTAGATGGCGCGCGGGATGTTGACGTGCACCACCTCGGGTGGCTCACCATCGCGCTCGATCGTGAAATGGCTTTCCAAGCCCTGGCGCTTGCCGCCGGGGAGCCAGGCGTCTTCGAGCGTGATACGACCCTCTTCGCCGAAGATGGTGGCTGCACAGCCGAAGTCGTAGCGAATGGCGCACGCCACCTCAGCGGTGACTCCGGATTCGAACACCAGCGTCGCCTGCGCGAATTCGTCCACGCCAGTGGGACCGACTTGGCCCGCCGCTGAAAGGCGCGTGGGCTCGGCGACCGATTTCCCGATGGCGATGCCGGCTATCAAGCGCGCGAACGACACCGGATAGCCGCCGACATCGAGGACGCCGCCGCCGGCCAATGCCGGATCGAACAGCCGCCCCCTCGGATTGCGCGGCTCGCGGAAACCGAAGTCGGCGCGCACATGCCGAATCTGCCCGATGGCCCCGGCGCGCAGCCGGCTGACCAGCTCGGTCACGAGTGGATGGCAGCGATACATGTACGCCTCCATCAAGAAGACGCCGCGACGCCTAGCAGCCTCGACGACACGCGCCGCCGCCTCGGCCGACGTCGCCATCGGCTTTTCGACGAGCACGTGCTTGCCGGCCGCGATCGCCGCCAGGGCTAGCTTTTCGTGCAACGGATGCGGCGTGGCCACGTAGACGGCCTGCACCTCGGGATCGGCCAGCAGCTCATCGAGCGAGTCGGTGGCGCGCGGTACCGCGAACTTCTCCGCGAACGGCTGCGCCAAACCGGGAAAGCTCGTGACATTGACGATCCGGCAGCGCTCCGAAGCGCGCAGCGCCGTAGCAAAGTCCGTAGCGATCGCGCCGGTACCGATCACACCCCATTGGAGAAACTGCTGGGCCATTCGGGAGCTAGCCGCCCGGGCCCCCCAAAATCGGTCAACTTTCGCCGAATCGGCTACTTCGTGGGCAGCGGTATCGGGATCTCGTTCCGACTACAGCCGCGCGATCGTGTGGTCGTGCACCAGATCGGTCACGAACTTCACGGCGTCCGGATTCGTTTCGGGCAAAATGCCATGGCCAAGGTTGAAGATGTGGCCGCGGTGACCACCGCGATGCAGCACGTCTTTCACGCGCGCGGCGAGTAGGTCGCGTGGCGCGTCGAGCAGGAGATTGTCGAGGTTGCCCTGCACGGCCACGTCGTCTCCCAGGACCTTGCGCGCCCAGTCGAGCGGCGTCTTTGCGTCCACCCCGATCACGGTACCGCCCGCTTGCTTCTGCAGCTCGAGCAGCATCGCGGTGCCGGTGCCAAAGTGAATCACGGGCACGCCCGTCTTCTGCACGTCCGTCAAAATGTGCTTCACGTGCGGTTGAATGAAGGCGACGTAGTCGTCGGGCGAGAGCGCGCCGATCCACGAATCGAAGAGCTGCACGGCCTGCGCGCCCGCCTCGATTTGCGCGAGCAAGTAGCGGCGCGTTACCTCGGCCAGCTTCTCCATCAGCGCGTTCCACACCGCGGGCTCGCGGTACATCATGCGCTTGGTGATGGCGTAGTCCTTGCTCTTGCTGCCGCCGCCCTCGATCAAATAGCTGGCGAGCGTGAAGGGCGCGCCGGCAAAGCCGATCAGCGGCGTCTTGCCGTCGAGCTCTTTGCGGATCATGCGCACGGCTTGCAGCACGTAACCGAGGCCCTCTTCGGGCGCGAACAGGCGCAGCTTGTCGACGCCGGCTTTGTCGCGCACCGGCTCGTGGATCACGGGGCCTTCGCCGGCCGCGAACTCGAACGGCGCACCGAGCGGCTCGAGCGGCAGCAAGATGTCCGCAAACAGGATGGCGGCATCGACGCCCAGCGCTTTGATCGGCTGCAGCGTCACTTCCGTCGCGAGCTCGGGCGTCTTGCACAGCTCGAGCAGGGTGTGCTTCTTGCGCAGCGCCCGGTACTCTTCCATGTAGCGGCCGGCCTGGCGCATGAACCACACCGGCGTCGCATCGACCGGCTCACGCCGGCAGGCGCGCAAAAAGCGATCCCACATATTTTTGGCTCAGTCTTTCTGAGAAAGCGTGGTGAGCGGAGACGCGGTTTGACCGGCGTGCGGCGCGAGCTCGCCCGCCATCGACTTCTGCTTCATCTCGTACTTGGAAGGACACTTGGCGATGATGCTGGTGGCCGTGAAATTCTTGCCGTCGGCGGCTAGCTTTCCTTCGGCCGTCACCTCGACATCCATCCCGGGCATGTCTTTGAAGGTGTCGGGCACCACGCACTGCGGGAACTGCACGGCGAGAACGGCGGACTTGTTCGCCTGATCTTCGAGCTTGAAGCGGTACTCGCACGGCTCGTCGCGACGCGTCAGCGTGCCCTTCACCAAGAAGCCCTTCACGCGCAGGTTGCGCTGGCCATACTTGGCCTGCTCTTTCATGAGCTGGTCCACACCCACGGAGTAGATGGCGCCGTTGTCGCCCGTGCTGAACACGAACGCCAACACGCCCGCGGTGATGACCAACAAGCCAGCGAGCAAACCCAAGTTGCGCTTGGGCTTGCTGGTGGTGGGCGCGCTCGGCGCAGCCTGCGCGACGGCTGGCGCGGCTTCGGCCTCTGCCTCTTCAACGGCCTTGGCTAGCTCTTGGTCGATACTCATGGGACTGCTCGAATCTCCCGACGGGACAAGGGTAGCATCACTTTCGCCCCCGCCGGCGCTGTACGAGGGCGCCGAGCGCCGCAAACGCTGCGTTGAGGGCCGAAAGCGCGGTCAGCGAGCAAACTGCCAGCAAAACCGACGCAAAGCCGCCCGCGGCCAGCGCCATCGACCAAACCCCGACAGCCGCGGCAACGCCGGAGAGCGCGGCGTGGCGCGGCCGGGTGCGCGGACCGAAGCGCGCCACCAAGTAGCCGGAAGCGAGCGCCGCCAGCGCGAAAGTGAGCGCCCACACCAGCGCCGCCGCACCGCCGCCCCAAGCTGGAATTTTCCGAAACACGGCAAAGGCGAGCGGCGTCCAGCTCGTGATCCAAAGACCTGCGCCGATGAGCACCCATTGCCAATGAGGTCGGGCGGCCGCCTCGGCGTCCTCGCCGGTCGGCTCTTGGATCACGGGCAAGCGGCGAGTCGCCATCGAAAGGGACGCAACTATTGCACGGGGCGAGCCGAGCAGGGCTAGTGACCTGCGCCCTGATCTTCCTCCTGGCAGCCCTGAGCACCACGGCGAGCCCTGACCAGCGAGACGCCGAGAACATTCCCGACGCCGAGCAAAAAGCAAACACGGAGCTACCGCCACCCTATGAGCCGTGGAGAGGCACGGGCCCTCTGCCCCCAACTGCGACGTCAGCCCGCGAGCTACCGCCCCCGCTGGCACGCCCTCGCGAACAGCCACGCCGCCCCATCGAGCTGGGCGTGGCGGTCGCCGCGTTCTTGCCCAGCTGCGGCTCGGGCAGCATCGACGACCACGCCTGCCTCACGTTGAGCGCCGGCTCGGGTGTCGACGCGGCGTTGCTCTACCGCGCGACGCCTTTCTTCGCTTTCGGTGCGGAAGGCGCGCTCAGCGGCTTCGGTAACGGGCACGGCGCGCTCTCGAGCGCCGGTGGGAGCGCGCGCTTCATCGGCGTGGTGGGGCGCGTCTACTTTGCCGACAGCGGCTCTTGGGATCCTTACCTGGCGCTCACGCTGGGCGTCGGCGTGCTGAGCTTGCGTGGCGCCGCAGACGCCAAAGTCGCCACCACCGGGCTGGGTGCACGCGTGGCGGGCGGCATCGACTACGGCTTGGGCTCGCACCTGCGGCTCGGCCCCAGCGCATCCTTTTCGCGCTGGTTCGCGTACTCGGACGCGAGCTGCGAGGCAGGCGTCTGTCACGAGCAAGGCTCTCGCTATGGGCACGTGCTCGGTTTTGTCACGCTGGGCCTGCGTCTTACCGGAAGCTTCGGTGAGGCGCTGTGATAAATAGCGTCCAATGCCCCGCGAGCTCAGCCCGTTCGAGCTTGACCGAGAGCTAGCCCGCGTCGCACCGCGAGCGCGCCACGCCTACCGCACACTGCGCGCCGGCGGCGAGGTGACACTGCGCATCCCCGACGTGTTGGTCGATCCGGAAACACTCGAGCAACTCGCGGACGACACGAGCGACCCGATCGCGGCGCCGCTGCTGCGTTGGCTGTACTGGCTGCAGCTCATGCAACGCGCGTTGCCGCTGGAAGGCGAGCGCGTGCGCCAGTACCGCATCGAGCGTCACGCGCTCGACAAGCCGCTGAGCGGACACTTCAGCTGGCGCGAGCTACTCGGCCACGCGCTGCGCGATCGTGGTCGGCGCTCACATTTGCTGGACGTGTTGTGGGAGCGCGGGAGCGATCTGCGCGACGCCGGCAGCCGCCTTTACGAGCTGCGCGCCGGGCAACCGAAATTCGCCGGTAAAGACCGCGCCGAGCTCGAGCAATCCTGTCCCGACGTGGTCGAGCAAGCCCGAGCGCTTCTGACCAGCTCGGCGGACGCCTACGGCAGCCTCGAGCTGTACCGGCTCTCCGACTTGCTGGAGCGCGCGCTCGCCACGGCCGCAGCCGACGGTTGGCCGCGCCAGCTCTCGCTACGCACACTGCACGACCTGCTCGGGAGCGCGGACTGGCTGTCCGGGCTCAAGCTCGATTTGGGAGAGCTACCCGCAGCCGTCTCGGCCGCCAGCTTCGTGCGCGGCTTCGCGCGCCTGGGCGCCGCCTGGAGCGACGCCTTGGCGCCCACACAGCAGCCCTACTGCATCGCGCACGACGCGTTTGGGCTGCAGCGGGCCGCGCGTGGCTCACTCTTCGCCAGCGTGCCGCAATGCGCGCCGTTCTTGCGCCGGCAGCTGGCGCTCGGCAAAGAGCGTGCTTTCGAGCACGGGCGCGCCCTGGCAGGCAGCACGCTGATTTTCGCCCGCACGCTGGCGCTGCGCGTTTTGCAGGCAGAAGCCGCGTTACGCGGCCCCGATGCCCTACGCGAGGTGTTTTCGGAGCAAGGCACCGTCGTGCTCGGCTTCGAGCCACCGCCGCCAGCGGCCGGCCTCCTGTTCCGGCCGCGCTTGGGAGACGAGCAGCGCTTCGCCGGCTTGCTACTCGCGGCCGCGCGCGAACAAGAGCTGGCCGAGGAGCATGACGACGACTGGTTTCGTAACCCGCGCGCCATCGACGAGCTGCGCTCCGAAGCGCGCCAGCCTCCCGACACGCGCTGCGACGCCAAGTCGCTCGAGCGCGGCGTCAAAGCGCTCACCGCTTCGATCACGAGCCGCCTCTAGTCTCGAGTTTGGCGCGCCTCGACTCTACCAGGTCTCGCTCGGCGTCGGCGTCAGTCCGCTCGACTCGACGTGGTACGTGAACGTCAACACGACGGCAGTCGCGATATCGCCGACGAGCACGCGCCGCACACCGAGGTCGGCGCTGAACGACGAGTCGATGTAACCGAGCCCGAGGCTCGCGGAGTGACTGTCCAGCCCCTGGTCGAAGCGGTAACCGCCGCGCACGACTGCGTTCTCGCCCAGCATCAGCTCCAGCCCGCCCATGGCTCGCAGCTTGTTCTTGTCGAACGTCACGAAATCGCTGACCACGTCCGCTTCGATGCCGAAGCGGTTGTTCGCCCAGCCGACGCCGCCGCCGATGGTGAGCGGCTGAAAGCCGGTGTCGGCGCCGTTCAAGTTGTTACCGACGAGCGCGAGGCTCAAGCCGCTGCCCGGCTTGAGCGTGAGCCCCAAGTCGAAGGCGAAGTTCTTGACGATCTTGTCGTTGTTCAAGCCGCTGGCCGCGTAGCTCTGCCCGAGCGGCCCCGGGCCGTTCTCGCTGAGCCACAAGAAGCGCCCGCCGGCGCCGACGAACAGCTTGTCGGAGAGCGGATAGGCCAGCGCAAAACGCAGATCAGAAGCCGTGCGATCCACGCCGTCTGGATCTTGCCGAGTCCAGGTCGCGCCGAGGCCACCAGCCACGCGCGAGCTCGAGCCCACGGAGTCGACCGCGGCCGCGCCGTAACTCTGTCGCGAGGCCTCCGGCCAGATCTGTACGAGCGCTGCTGCGTGATACACACGCGCCGTCGCCATGTTCGCCGGATTCTGAAACAGCGCCGCCACGGAGTTCGAGAGCACGCGATCGGCATCGCTCTTGGCGGCGCTGCGCCCCGTCTCGATCTGATCGTAATTGTAGCCGACTTCCGGAGGCAGCTTGCTCGGCTCGGCGTGAACGACCGTGCTCTGAAAAATGCAAGCGCCACAGTATGCGAGCACGCTGCACGCGAGCGTTCGCCGGAGGCGTGTGAGGTTTTGAAAATGAGCCAACATGCGCGCTGCGACCGCAGCCGTTGGCTTTACGAGCAGTAGCGACAGATGGCCAAGAAATCCGTGAGCGTACGCGCTCGTGACGGCCGTTCGGCCAGCCTCTGCAGGAATGATTGCGCAAATCACCGTCGAGGCTTGACGTGCAAAACCAAGAAAGTTGACGCCCAACGCACGAGGGCGTGTCCGCGCGACGACGGAATGTCGCATAGGTCTGCAGAGTTACTGAACGCAGCTGCGAGAGCGCGACGACAAACGGGTCCGCATCAAATTTTCACGACGCGCGCAGGCGCGGTAATTTGCCGACTTCACGCGTTTCGAAAATCTCTTGGTTGAACTTTGCTCGAGGTCAGTGCTAGCTGCCCCTCCCCTCGTTGGTGGATTCGTCACCTTGGTGGTGACGCCTCCGTCGGCGCCGGGTATGTTCGGTGAGTCGCTCGTGACTTCCCCTGAAGCAGAGCAAGCTGAGGGCCAGCCCCCAGCGGCCGAAGACGGCAGCATGGTTCGGGTTTTTGGTGTCCACAGCCCTGTGGACAATTTGGGGACGCATCTCTCGTGATGGACTTGGAAACAACCCCCGCGCCGCGAGCCGGCGAAACCCTCTTCGGTCAAGCTCTGGAGCACACTCGTGGACGTTCCCCGGCGTCTTTCGAGCAGTGGTTCACGAGCATCCAGTTCGAGAGCTTCGAGCACGGCGTGCTCGGCCTCACCGCACGCGACGAGTTCGTGCGCGACTGGGTCAAAGCCCATTTCCTTCCCGACCTGCTGAACAACCTAGGCCGCCTCAGTGGCGAGCCGGGCACAGCCCTGCGGGTGACGTGGAACATTTCCAATCGCCTCACCCGCCCGGTTTGTGAACCCAAGCGTCCGACGCCTCGGCCCTCCAAGCCAGAGAGCATGCCGCCGCCCCGCCGTTCCGAGCGTCCAGTCGCCGCCCCGCGCTACTCGCGCGCGCAATTTCTGGCCACGCTGAACTCCAAGTACACTTTCTCGAACTTCGTCGTCGGACCGTCCAACGAGCTGGCCCACGCCGCGGCGTTCGCGTCCGCTGGTGGTGGCGGTCCCCGCTACAACCCGCTGTTCATCGCCGGCGGCACCGGCCTGGGCAAGACGCACCTGGTGCACGCCATCGCGCACAAGGTGCTCGACGAGCGGCCCGACGCGCGCGTCGTCTACGTCTCGGCCGAGCACTTCACCAACGAGTTCATCGAGGCGCTGCAGCACCACAAGATGGACGAGTTCCGCGCTCGCTACCGCAGCGACTGCGACCTCTTGCTGGTCGACGACATCCAGTTCTTGGCGGGTCGCGAGCAGACGCAAGAAGAGTTCTTCCACACGTTCAACGCGCTACACGACGCCGACAAGCCGATCATCGTCACCAGCGACAAGTACCCGCAACAGCTGCAGCGCATGCCGGAGCGCCTGGTCTCGCGTTTCACCAGCGGCCTCGTGGCAGACATCCAGGTGCCTCAACTCGAGACGCGCGTCGCCATCGTGCGGAAGAAGGCCGAGATCGAGAGCATCCCGCTGTCGGACGAAGTGGCCGTTCTGCTGGCGCAGAACATCCAGAGCAACGTGCGCGAGCTGGAAGGCGCGCTGATTCGCCTGGCCGCAAAGAGCTCGCTCACCGGCCGCCCCATCGACGAAGAGTTCACGCTCAGCGAGATGAACACGGTCTCGCCGCGCCGCACCGACGTGATGAGCGTCGAGGACATTCAGCGCGCCGTGTGTAGCCACTTCCGCCTGAGCAACTCCGAGCTGCTCAGCAAAGATCGCCACAAGAGCGTCGCTTTCGCGCGACAGGTAGCCATGTACCTGTGCCGGCAGCGCCTCAAGTGCAGCTTCCCCGAGTTGGGCCGCGCCTTCGGCAACCGCGACCACACCACCGTAATGAGCGCCGTGCGCCGCGTCGAAGCGCTGCGCCAGCGCGACCCGCAAGTCTCCGCCCATCTCGAAGCCATCGAGCAACGCCTGGCTTCCTCCGAAGACTAAGCCTGCTAACCTGGGGTGGGTGACCGGACTTCCTCCCACCGCAACCGACCTCGCGGATGACCGGCAGAGGCCATACTTCTTGTGGTGGTGCGAGCTGACGGCCGGGGAGTTTCGACAGCGACTCGCGCAGGGCTCGGACGCGGAACGTGCCTACTGGCTCGCCGCGCTGATGCGCGAAGCCAACACGCGTGACGTATGGCTATTTGCGTCCGTGTCGGAGATCAAGCGGCTGTGGCCGCTGGCCTATCGCCACCTGGGCCGCTCCAAGGGGCTATGGGAGTTCCTCTTGAAGCTGCCGGCGCCTAGTGGGGATTCACGTGCCGCTTAGTTGGAACCCGCAGGTGGTTCCAGCGCGTGTCCTGGAGCTGGTGGCGGCGTCCCAGTCGGCCGTGCCCTCGCGCCTCGGCGGAGGCGCGGCTCTCAGTGGCGTGCACTTGGGTCATCGGCTTTCGCGTGATATCGACCTCTTTTTTGACGACAAGCGGCTCGTCCGTGAGTTGCTTGTCCAGCTCGGCGAGTTGGCCGCAGGTGTTGGTGCAACCTTCAAGGTTGTGCGTGACGGCGGCGCATTCGTCCGAGGCGTCGTCGAGCTGCCCGAGCAGAGCCTGGAGGTTGATCTCGTGTACGAACCGAGCCAACCGCTGGCCCCGCGAGACATCGTGGCCAACATCGTCGTCGATTCGTTGCCGGACCTCCGGGCCAACAAGCTGACGTGCTTGCTTTCTCGCAGCGAGCCTCGTGACCTCGTCGACGTGATGTTCCTCGAGCGCTCGGGCTATACACCTGAAAAGGATCTCGAGCTCGCGCTCGCGAAGGATGCAGGCGTAGACCCTGGCATCTTGGCGCACCTGTTGAGCGAATTTCCCGTCACTCCCCTCCCTCAGATGCTCGTACCTTTGAGCGAGGCGGAGCTCGTCACCTACCGCAACGAGCTCTCGGAACGCCTGCGACGCCTGGCGGTGGCACCCGGGACATAGCGTCTTTAGGGCGCCACCATCGCCGCGATCGGTCGCTCGGCGGCGAGCGCAGGGGCGCCGGGCGCTGGGGTGTTGCTCGGCGGTTGGGGCTCGCTTGCGGGGGCGACGGGCGGCACGACGGCGGGCGGCGCGGAGGCGGCCGCAACGGCGGGAGTCAGCACTTCCGCAACGACCGCCGGTAACGGTGCCGCCTTCAGCGGTCGCTCTTCGGCGACGCCGCCCAGCACCTCTGCCACGTGCGCAGCGAAGGCGTCGACGACTTCGCCGGCGCCGACGCCGAGGGCGCCGCCATAGGCGAAGGCCGCGCGCGAACGTGAGCCGAGGCGCTCTTCGTGCAGCACCTTACCGTCGCGCGTGAGGCGAAAGCCGCCGGCCGCCAACGCCGACCAACCCGGGCCGTCTGCGTCGGGCGGCAAGGCGTTGATCGTGATGTCGAGCGTGAGCAGGTAGTCGCCCGCTTCGAGCTTGTCGCCGTCGCGCAGCGCCACCTCGGGGAACGACGTCCACAAGCTACGCTCGAGCGCTCCAAACGCCGCGCGGCGCACGCCGTCGAAGCAGAGCATGCGCTGGTTCTTGGGCTCGCGGCACTGGTACTCCCAAGTCGCGTCACCCAGCTCCACCCACAGCTTGCCGGTGTGCTGCACCGGCGCGGCGCTCGGCGGCGGCAGCATGGCCGTCTGCACCTTGGCCTCGTGGTGCTGGATGCAGCCGGCGAGGAGGAATGAAACGAGGAGCGAGCGCGAAGCGACTTTGAACGAAGCCATGGCGGGATAAGCGTTAGATTTCCCGCTTAAAATGGCCAAATTTCTGACGTACGTGGGGGTACGACTGTTCACCCATGTGTCACCGTGCCGAAACCTGAAACCGGGAAAGTGGCAGCAGTCGGGTGGTCCTGACGCCCCGCGCCAAATCGCAAAATTCCCCTAACCGGCGCAGAGGCCGTATCCTCGGGGGAGAAAGAAACGAGAGCGAGTAACCGAATGATGACACTTCGTCATGTGCATCAACTGATGAACGAGCGCCGCATGGTGCAGCTCGTCGACGGCCGCGTCGGTAAGGTCGTGCGCGTCGACACCACGTTCCCGGACAACACCACCACGCTGACCATCTGGACGAATTCGAACACCGACAGCGATCCGGTCAGCGCCAGCCCGGTGAGCACACGCCCGGTGAGCGGCCCCGGCATTGCCAAGGTCACGTTGTCCGAAGTACTGGGAGAAGCCGCGCGTGAATCCGCCTGAGCCGCGGCGCTAGCTGGCGTACATCGCTTCTGCGATTTCGAACGTGCTGTTCTCGAGCTGCGCATAAGCGCCGCGCAGGGAGTCGAGAGTGGCGCCGGTCTCCATCATCTTCTTGAGCAAGTCGACTTCGCCACGCACCTTTTCGAGCTTCTCGGGCTCGAGCAAGTCGGCGTAGCCCTCGAGCGCTTGCTCTGTCGTGTAGATGAGCGTCTCCGCCTGATTGCGCATTTCCGCGAGGTCGCGGCGCAGTTGGTCGGTTTCTTTGAACTTCTCGCCCTCGCTCACCAGCTTGTCGATCTCGTCGGCTTGCAGGCCGCTGGTGGGCGTGACGCTGACGGCCGTCGTGCGGCCCGTCCCCAAATCTTTCGCTTCGACCGACAAGATGCCGTTGGCGTCGATGCGGAACGTCACCTGAATCTTCGGCACGCCGCGCGGCGCCGGCGGAATCCCGGTGAGCTCGAAGCGCGCCAGGCTGCGGTTGTCGACGGCCATCTCGCGTTCGCCTTGCAGCACGTGCACGGGCACGAACGGCTGGTTGTCGACGCTGGTCGTGAAAATCTCGCTCTTTTCCGTGGGCACGGTGGTGTTGCGCGGAATCAGCTTGGTGAACACTCCGCCGCCCGTCTCGACGCCGATCGAGAGCGGCGTCACGTCGAGCAAGAGCACTTCTTCGATCTGGCCTGCCAGTGCAGCGCCCTGGATGGCCGCGCCGACCGCCACGACCTCGTCCGGGTTGACGCCCTTGTTGGGATCACGGCCGAAGAACTCGCGCACCGCCTTCTGCACCGCCGGCATGCGGGTCATACCGCCGACCAGCACGACTTGGCCCACGTCTTTGGCGGTCATCTTGGCATCGGCCAGAACGGCCTTGCACGCGGTCATGGTGCGTTCGATCAGCGGGCGGGTCCAGATCTCGAGCTCGCTGCGCTTCAGCGTGCGCTCGAGGTGCAGCGGCCCCGTGGGACCGATCGCCACGAACGGCAGGTTCACGTCGGTCTCGAGTGACGACGACAGCTCGTGCTTGGCCTTCTCTGCGGCTTCGCGCAGGCGCTGCAGGCTGGTGCGATCTTTGCGGAGATCGACCTTGGATTTCGCCAGAAACTCTTCGGAGAGCTGGTCGATGATAGCGCGATCGAAGTCTTCGCCGCCGAGGTGGGTATCGCCGCCCGTCGCCTTCACGTTGAAGACACCCGTCGCGATCTCCAGAATCGAAATATCGAAGGTGCCGCCGCCCAAGTCGTAAACGGCGATCACTTCGCGCTCGGTCTTGTCGAGGCCATAGGCCAGCGCGGCCGCGGTCGGCTCGTTCAAGATGCGCTTCACGTCGAGCCCGGCGATGCGCCCGGCGTCTTTCGTGGCCTGGCGCTGCGCGTCGTCGAAGTACGCCGGCACCGTGACTACGGCTTCAGTCACGGCCTCGCCCAGGTAGGTTTCGGCGATCTCGCGCATGCTGGCGAGCACCAGCGCGCTCACCTCGGGCGGCGACATGACGCGCTCGCCGGCTTTGACCCAGGCGTCGCCGTTTTCATGCTTGATGATGCCGTAGGCGACCGAGCCGGATTGCTTCTTCACGACGTCGGAGTCGTACTTCTGGCCCATCAAGCGCTTGACCGCGTAGATGGTGTTTTCGGCGTTGGTGGTGGCTTGACGCTTGGCGACCTGGCCGACCAGACGCTCGCCTTTAGCCGTGAAGGCGACGACGGAGGGGGTGGTACGCGCGCCTTCCGCATTGGCAATCACCTTCACTTCGGGCTGACCCGAAGCTCCAGTACCTTCCACCACTGCGACGCACGAGTTGGTGGTGCCGAGATCGATGCCGACGACTTTCCCCATGCAGCAAACCAGCATACCCCGGCCCTAACGGCCGCGTACGCGAAAAGCTCGGGCCGCGAGGCCAAGCCGCGACTGACTGAGTACCTTCGTGGGCCCTTCCTTCTGCACCGTCGTTTCAGATCCCTGAAGATTTCACAGGGAGATCGGGAGATCGGGAGGGACGGGAGCCAGAATTTTTGGGTTTCGAGACGAACGACGACGAACGACGACTGCGCAGTCACCGTGATCGACGTACGGCTCGAACAACAAAAACTCCCGATCCTCTCGATCTCCCGATCTCCCTGCAATATCTCGAGGGACTTCGCGACGAGCGGTCAGGATGACAGCAGCCCAGGACATGCCGCACGGTGCGACCTGGCGATGCCACGTGAGCCTTCTGCAAGAGGGCTGCGACGTGGCAGCCCCCACCGTTATTCAGTTCGGCTTTGCCTTGGCAACGACCACGAGCGCGGGCCGGATCAGCTTTTCGCTGGTGCGGTAGCCGGCTTGCACCTCGGCCGCGATCGTTCCCGGCTCGAAGTCCGATGTTTCCAACTGCTGTACGGCTTCGTGCACGGCGGGGTCGAAGGGCTGGCCGACGCCGCCCACGCGCTCGATGCCGAGCTTGGCGAGCATGTCGGTGAACTGGCGCAGGACGAGCGTGATGCCGTCTGCCAAGGCCTTCACGTCGGTGGCGGTTTCCGCATGCGCGCCGGCGCGATCGAGGTTGTCGAACACCGGCAAGAATTCTTTCAAAAGGTCGTCGCGGCCGCGCTTCTCTGCGTCCGAAAGCTCGCGACGGCTGCGTTTGCGGAAGTTGTCGAAATCAGCAAGCGTGCGCAGGAGCTGATCCTTCAGCTTGGCTTGCTCGGCCTTGGCGACCTCCAGCGGGTCTTGCTCGGCGGCTGCGGTCTCGTTGGGCTCGACAGCGGCGGCTTCAACCGGCTGGGGCGTCGTGGTTTCGGTCTCGTCGGGCACGGCGCGGCGAGTATAACCACGATGCCCAGCTTGCCAAGACGCGCTTCAGTTCTGGCAGCGCTTTTGACGCAGGCACGCGAGCGTGCCGCCCGAAGTGTGTAGGGGCCCTGGCTCGGGGTTCGGGGTAAACCAGCTGATGCCGTCGGGCAGGACCCAGAACGGGTTTTCGCCCTCGAGCGGAACCACGTCGAGCGACGGCTGGTCGGCCTCACCGTAACTACGCCGCTCGATGGTGAAACAGTAGCCCGAGCTCTGCGGGGCAAACAGGTGCAGGCTGCCACCTTCGACCAGCTCGCGCGCCCGAAACACCTCGTGCTCGTCTTCCGCGATCACACGCAGCTCACGTTCGCCCGCCGGCACCACCAGCTCAACACCGGCGAGCGCGCTCTCGCCGCTGCTGGGCTCGACGCGCGCCACGCGCTTGCCGTCTACATAGACGAAGAACGGCTCGTCACCGTGATTGAGCACGCGCACGGTGCCTCGGTAGATGTTCATGATCGGCAGCGAAACCAGCGAGCAGCCGAGCGCGAGCCCCACCGACACCGGCACAGCGCGCGGCGTGGACAGCGCGGCGCGCAAATGCCGGAGCGGGAGCGCCAGCAGCCAGGGCGAGAGCGCCACCGCGGCAACCAAGAGCGCCACCGTGAGCCGCTGCGACCACGGCAGCAGCAAAGGCAGCGCGGCCGCGGCGGACAAGCCCAGCACGAGGCCGAGCGCGAGCAGCGTGAGCCGGAGCGTGCCGACCCGCAGCTCTTCGTTCACTGCCACTTTTGGCCTCGTGCGGCAGCTCGCTGCCGCAAATGCGACTGCCCCTTGCGCCAGCGCGCCCGCGGTGCCACCGAACAAGGCGGATGCCCGAGCTGAACGAACCCCAGAAGCAAGCGGTTGCCCACCTGCAAGGGCCGCTGCTCGTTTTCGCGGGCGCGGGCAGCGGCAAGACCCGCACCATCACCTACCGCATTGCCAACCTGCTGGGTAACCGGGTGCCGCCCTACCGTATTTTGGCGGTGACGTTCACGAACAAGGCCGCGGCCGAGATGCGCGAGCGCCTGGCAAAACTCACGAGTGAGGAGGTGACTCGCGACTTGTGGATCGGCACGTTCCATTCCGTGTGCGCGCGTTTGCTGCGACGCTACCACGACGCGGTCGGGCTCAAGCGCGACTTCGTGATTTACGACAGCTCGGACCAAAAGGCAGTGGTGACGCGCGCGCTGCGCGAGCTGGGCTACGACGAGCGGCAGTTTCCGCCCAAGCCGCTGCTCAGCGCCATTAGCGGTGAAAAGAGCGAGGGGCGCGGACCGCGCCAATCCAAAGAGCTGGGCCGGCTGACAGACGTAACACTCGAGGTGTACGCGCGCTACGAGCAGGCGCTCGGGCTGGCCAACGCCGTCGACTTCGACGACCTGATCTTGAAGGCGACGCTGCTGGTGGAAGACGAAAAGAGCGCCGCCGGCCTGGACCTGCGGCTGCGTTTTCAGCACGTTTTGGTCGACGAATTTCAAGACACCAACCTGATTCAGTACCGCCTCGTGCGCGCGCTCTCCGACCACACTCAGAACCTGTGCGTGGTGGGTGACGACGACCAGTCGATCTACCGCTGGCGCGGCGCGGACGTGCGCCTGATCCGCAGCTTCAAGAAGGATCATCCGGGCGCCACCATCATCAAGCTCGAGCAAAACTACCGCAGCACCGGCAACATCGTGAAGGCCGCGCTGGGCGTGATCGAGCCGAGCAGCGAACGCGAGCCGAAAGAGCTGTGGACGGAAGCGCCCGACGGCGACCCCGTGCGCCTGCGCGCCGTGATGGACGAGCGCGAAGAAGCCGACCACGTGCTGCGCGGGATCCAAAGCGAGCTGGCACGCGGTACCGCGGCCAATTCGATCGCGGTTTTTTACCGAGTGCACGCGCAGTCGCGCACGCTGGAAGAAGCCCTACGCAAGGGCAACGTGCCTTACCAGATCATCGGCGGCATGAAGTTCTTCGAGCGCGCCGAGGTGAAGGACTTGCTCGGTTACTTGCGCTTGTCCGTCAACCCATCGAGCGACGCAGACCTGGCGCGTGTCATCAACACCCCGGCGCGCGGCATCGGCGACAAGACCGTCGAGCACCTGCTCAACGTCGCCAGTGAGTCGAGCGTGTGCGCGTTCGACGCCATCCCGCAAGCGATGAAGGAGCTGGGCACCGCCGCTTCGAAAAAGCTGGGCGCCTTCAAGACGCTGATCGAAGGCTTTCAGCTCGAAGCGACGCGCCTCGCGCCCAGCGAGCTCGCCGGCCACATTCTCGAAGTCACCGGCTACCGCGAGCAGCTGCGAAAAGAAGACACGGCCGAGAGCGACGCGCGCCTCGGCAACTTGGAAGAGCTCGTGGGCTCGATCCAAGACTACGAAGAAGAAGCGTCCGAGCGCGGGGAGACCCCGAGCCTTTCTGGATACTTGGAGCGCGTGTCGCTCGTGGCAGCGACGGACGCACAGAAGAGCGGGCCGATGGTGTCGCTGATGACCGTGCACTCCGCGAAGGGTCTCGAATTCGACGCGGTGTTCTTGACCGGCATGGAGCAAGAGATGTTTCCGTACCGCGGCATCGCCAGCGGCGAAGACGAAGAGCTCGAAGAAGAGCGACGCCTCGCCTACGTCGCGATCACGCGCGCGCGCCGCCGCCTGACCATCACCTACGCCGGCAGCCGCACGCTGTTCGGGCAAACCCGTTACCTGGACCGAAGCCAGTTCCTCGACGACCTGCCCCAAGACGCCATCAAGCTCGAAGGCTCGGCGCGCGCCGCGCGCTCGGCGGGCGGCTACGCCGGCTCACGCTACGGCTCGGGCTACGTCGGAGGCTACTCACCGGGTGGCTACCGCAGCCGCAGCGGCAACGAATTTCAGGGTCAGCGCTACACCGCGACTGGAATCGGCAAAGACCGACCGGCGCTAACACCGGGCTCGCGCGTCGTGGAGCGCGACGAATACAGCCAAGACGGCGGAGGCGAGGGCCAAGCGGTCCGGCCTGGCAGCCACGTGCGTCATGTGCGGTTCGGTGAAGGGGTTGTCCAAAGCGTGGAGGGCGGCATCAAGCCGAGCGTGGTCGCCACCTTCCCCGGCTTTGGCGAGAAGCGGATTCTTCTCGAGTTTCTGGAGCCAGCATGAACAAACGTTTGATGTTCCTCGAGCAGCACGTGGCCCAGCCAGGCGCGGACTCGTTCGCCTTTTACGGTCTGGGCATGGAGTACAGGAAGGAGGGCCGCGTCGACGACGCCATCGCCACCTTCTCCAAGCTCAAAGATAAAGACCCTGATTACCTGCCCCTCTACTTGATGGCAGGTCAGACGCTTATCGATGCAGGTCGCTCCACCGAAGCCAAAGCCTGGCTCGAGTCCGGCATCGCGAAGGCCCGTCAAAAGGGAGACGGGCACGCGCTGGGCGAGCTCGAGTCGGCGCTGGCTTCGCTGTAGGCGGCTATAGGCGCTGATGTAGTTTTCGGAGCCGCCTCCATATCTAAATCCACCGACCCTCTGAGCCGTTGATACGCGGCGTAAGTCCCAGGTAGACTTGGACGCTTACGCCCAGGGCAGAGGGTCGATTTATGAAGCAATGGCTTGTCCGACGCGGTGTGATCGCGACGCTCCCGGTCGCGTCACTTGTTGTTCTGTTTGGTGCTTGTTCGTCCGAGAGCCTGCCTTCAGGCGGCGAACAGCACGCGCCGGGCGCCAAGACTGGTGCCACGTTGCCACAGGTCAGCGGCGTCGAGCTCGATACGAAGCCCTCTGCCACGCAGCGTTTTGCGCGGGTGTCGAAGCAGTTCTTCCGCGCTCCTCAAGTAGAGCCCGAGGCCAAGCCGTACAACTTTCCAGCCGGCGTGGTTCCGCCCAAGGACCTGCCCAAGCACGAGCCGATCCCGGCGCGGCCGGTGCTCACCAAGGGCGACGCCAAGGGCTTCGTCCGCCAAGGCGAACGCTTCCGCGCGCAGATTGATGAGTACCTGAAAGAGAAGACGCTCAAGCCCGCGACGGTCGACTTGCCCGCAACCGCCGACGGCTTCGTGCGCGTGCAGCCGGACGGCTCGAAGGTGGGCGTCGAGTTTGCGACTCAGCACGCCAACGACAAGGCCGAGATCGAGGTCGCCGAAGGCACCGCCGCATACCCGAGCGGCGCGCCCGAAGGCGGCGACATCCTGTACCGCGTCACGGCCGACTCGGTCGAAGACTACGTGCTGCTCGACAAGAAGCCGGCAAAGCCGCGCGTCGACTACCGCGTCAACGTGAGCGAGGTCGCGGGCCTGCGCCTGTACGACAACGTGCTCGAGTTCTTGGACGCGAAGGGCGAGCCGCAGATCCGCGTCAAGCCGCCGCGCGTCATCGATACGGACGGCGTGGTGCACGAAGCGTTCGTCAAGCTCGACGGCTGCAAGTACGACACGAGCCCGCAGCTGCCGATGGATCGCCCGCTCACGGCGCCGGGCGCCAAAGAGTGCTCGCTGAGCGTGACGTGGGACGACACGAACGTGATCTACCCGGCCATCGTCGACCCGGTGTGGGCGACGGCGGGTAGCTTGGCGGTCGCGCGCTACCGCGCCGCCGCCGTGCGCCTGTCCGACGGCAAGGTGATGACCTGCGGCGGTATCGGCGACATCGGTATCGCGATCAAGAGCTGCGAGGTTTACACGCCGGTCGCCAACGGTGCCGGTAGCTGGGTGACCGGTCCCGCCATGACCACGGCCCGCAACGACCACGCGCTGTTCGTGCTCAGCCCGGCGTCGACCGACGTCTTGGCGGTCGGCGGCAACGGGCTGTTCACGTCCGAGCGCACCACGGCCGCGCTCGGACCCTGGGCTGCGTCCACGGGTGACTTCTCGGCCGTTACCGGCTGCCCCGGCTGCAACCCGTACTTTTACCCGCAGATGCCGGCCATGACCTCGGACGGCCAGTACGTGGTCTTGGTCGACTACCAGGCAGCTCCTTACGTTTACAAAACGAGCACGAACACCTGGTCCAACGGCACCGCCAACCCGTCGCCTCAGCAGCAGTACCGCTACAGCTCGATGCTGCTGCAGATCCCGGGTCAAGGCATGGTGCTACGTCTCGGTGGTAACTACAGCAGCACCACCTACGCGACGGGCGAGCGCTACAAGCCGAGCACGGACACGTGGTCGAACTCGGCGTCGATGACGGTGCCGCGCAGCGACGCCGCCATCGCCATCCTGGATGCGAGCCACGTCATGGTTTACGGCGGCTACACGGGCGCCGCGTACTCGTCGACGGCCGAGATTTACAACGCCACCGGCAACAGCTGGGCCTTCACGACCGGACCGATACCGAATGGCGGCTCCGCCGGCCAGTACAACCGCGGTGTGACCTGGGCCTTCCATGGCTCGGGCAAGATGCTGTCGAACACCGACCAGGGCATGTACCTGTACGATCCCACGGCGGCGTCCGCTCCGTGGTCTGCGCTACAGCCGAACGGCTTCAACAACATCGGCTCACAGGCGAACGTGGTCAGCGCCGGCACGCGTGTGCTCATGGTGCCGGTCTGGCCCAACGGCGGTGCCTCGGGCGCCCAGACGGCGTGCCGCCTGTTCGACTTCGGTGACAAGGGCTCGCAGTGCTCAGCCACGGTCGAGTGCCAGGCCGGCCTCACTTGCGTGAAGGACTACCAGTACGACTACTACGGCGTTTGCTGCGACTCGGCGTGCAGCGGCGCCTGCCAGGCGTGCACGGCCACTCATAAAGAGAGCGGCGTTGGCGACGGCATCTGCGGCGGCCGCAAGAAGAACGAGTACGTGGGCGACACCGCTTGCCCGTACACGGATCCGAGCACCTGCGGCACGAGCGGTTACTACTGTGACGGCGCCGGTGCTTGCGCCAAATGGTCCAACACCACGCAATGCGGTGCCGGCAGCTGCGCCGACGGTGATACGCAAAACAACGCGCGCCTGTGTGATGGCAACGGCACCTGCCAGCAACAGACCAGCACGGATTGCAGCACCGGCTACCAATGCAATTTCGGCGCGTGCCAGACGTCTTGTTACAACCAGACCGACTACTGCGGCGCCAACTACTACTGCCAGGACTTCAAGGTCCCGTACTACACGTGCAACCTGAAGAAGGGCAACGGCACCGCTTGTCAGGTCAGCTACGAGTGCAGCAGCAACAACTGTATCGATGGCGTGTGCTGCGACAAGGCCTGCAATGGCCTGTGCGAAGCTTGCACCAAAGCGCTCACCGGCGGGACCGACGGCACGTGTAAGAGCATCGCGGCCGGTAGCGATCCCCAGAACGAGTGCCCCGACAACGGCGCTGGCCTTTGCGGCACCAACGGCTCCTGCAACGGCGCCAGCGGCTGCCAGCTGTACAGCAACGGCACGGTTTGCCAGGCGGCCAGCTGTGCGACCGCGACCTCGCGCAACGTGCCCGACACCTGCAACGGCACCGGCACCTGCACCGACCAGGGCACGCAAAACTGCGCCACCGGTTACGCCTGCGTGGCCGGCGCCTGCCAAACCAGCTGCACCGACGACACGCAGTGCGCCTCTGCCTATTACTGCGACACGGTCGCCAAGCAATGCGTGGCCGATAAGACGCAAGGCCAAGCTTGTCCGCGTGACGCGGCTTGCACCGGCAACGCCAACTGCGTGGACGGCGTGTGCTGCGACTCGGCTTGCACCGGCACGTGTCGGTCCTGCTTGAAGAACCGCACCGGCTTGGCGACGGACGGGACCTGCGGCAACATCCTTGACGACACGGATCCCGAGAACGAATGCGCGATCGATGTCGGCTATCCGGCGAGCTGCAAGGCACCGGGTTTGTGTACTGGTGGAGGTACCTGCCGCGTCTACGCCAAGCCCAATACTGTCGCGAAGCCCGATACGTGCAGCGGCACGACGCTATCAGCTTATACCTGCGATGGCGCCGGCAATCTGACCCAGGTCGAGTCGTCTTGTTATCCCTACAAGTGCAACGCTGGGGGCACGGCCTGCCGCGTCGCGTGCACGGAAGGCACGGCGAAAACCGACTGCGACGACAGCTCTTTTTGCAAAGACGGCAAATGCGTCGGTCAACTGCCGCTCGGTAGCGCGTGCACCGATGGCGGACAATGCAAGAGCAGTTTCTGTGCCGACATCGGCAAGGGCAAGCTCGAGGGCGATCCAGATCCCGATCCCAGCGCGGGCGGTGATTCCGGCGTCGACAATACGGTCTACCCTGGCGTTTGCTGTGATGCGTTTTGCGGGAGCAAGTGCATGGCCTGCAAGAAGTCGACGAAAGGCCAAGGGTCGGATGGAGCCTGTGAAAACGTAGCCGACAACTATGACTTGAAGGACGATTGCAGCCCTGATCCCACAAATCCCTGTGGCCTTACTGGCGAGTGCGACGGCAAGGCGGATTGCCGTAAGGCGCAGCTCAACACGTCTTGCGGCATCAGCAAATGTGTCGGGAATCAAGTGCTCGGCCAAGTCTGCGACGGCAAGGGGTTCTGTGTGAACAAAGAGAACCCCGCCGCGTGTACCCCGTACGTGTGTCGCGACGTGAATGGCGCCGAGCAGTGCACGAGCCCGTGCGCCGACGACAATGATTGCGAAGACAGCACCTACTGCGACAACGGAAGCTGCAAAAAGAAGAAGGCGCCGGGGGCCACCTGCGACTCGAGCGGCATCTGCGCCTCGGGCTTCTGCGTGGACGGCGTCTGCTGCGACGTTTCGTGCAAGGGTCAATGCGAAGCCTGTGACGTGGCAGGTAGCGAGGGCGTGTGCAGTCCCGTGCAGGGCATCCCGCACAATATGCGCCCGGCCTGCGACCATGCAGGCGACGAGTGCGGAGGCCAGTGCGATGGCGTGAACTCAAACGTCTGCAAGTACGCCGCTGTCGGTACGGCCTGCGGTACCACCACTTGCGACAATGGACTCGCCAAATCGAGCACCTGCAATGGCCAAGGCGAGTGCAAGTCCAACAAAGACGAAGAGTGCTCTCCCTACGCCTGCGGTCCGGACGACAGCTGCCTGAGCCGCTGCGAGCAAGACGCGGATTGCAGCGACGGTTACACCTGCAACGAAAGCAACGGTCGCTGTTTGCCGGCCAACGCCACGTGCTCGAAGGATCGCTTGTCGTCGGAAGGCAACGGGCAGAGCACGCCGTGCAAGCCGTTCTTGTGCGTGCCGGCCACGGGTACCTGCGCGGTGTCTTGCGCGTTCTCGACGGATTGCGCGCCGGACTTCGTGTGCGAGCCATCCAGCAAGACCTGCTTGCCGGCCCCCGCCGACACGGGCGGCGACGACACCGGTTCCTGCGCTTGCCGTGCGGCGGGCGCAACCCCCAACCGCACCGGTTACTGGGCGCTCGCGGCGCTCGGCGTGGCCTTCACGGGCCTGCGCCGTCGTCGCAGTGGCAAGGCCGGTCGCGCCGTGGCAAAGCGCCCCCGCTTGGCCCCCGCGCCTCACCCCTTCGAGTAAGCAGATGTCGACGATCGATCAGTACAACGTAACTCCCCCACCAGACCTCCCGCCGCCCGATCCGATGATCGGCACGGTGATCGCAGAAAAATACGAGCTCTTGCGTCTGCTCGGCCAGGGCGGCATGGGCGCGGTTTACGAAGGCCGCAACGCCTCCACTTTGAAGCGCTGCGCCGTCAAGGTGCTGCTCTCACCCGAGCTGGCCCAACATCAAGAGGCGGTGAAGCGCTTCTTCCGCGAGGCGCGCGCCTCCAGCGTGATCGAGAGCGATCACATCGTGCAAATCTTCGACTCCGGCACCGATCCCAAGACGGGCTTCCCGTACATGGTGATGGAGCTGCTCAACGGCGAGGACATCGAGCACACGCTACGCCGCTTCGGCGCGTTGCAACCGCTGGTCGCGGCCAAGCTGATGCTCCAGGCCGCGATGGGCCTGGCCAAAGCCCACGAGCACCAGACGGTGCATCGCGACATCAAGCCCGCCAACCTGTATTTGACCCGCCGCGAGAGCGGCGAGCTGGTCGTGAAGATCCTCGACTTTGGTATCGCCAAAGTGAAAATGGAGAAGTTCAGCGAGACTTCTTCGGGCCTCACCCGCGACGGCAGCATGCTCGGCACGCCGCTGTACATGTCGCCCGAGCAAGCCAAGGGCTCGCCCAACATCGACGTGCGCAGCGACGTGTGGTCGCTCGGCGTCGTGATGTACGAGCTGCTCAGCGGCGCGCTGCCCTGGGCCGAAGCGTCGTCGCTCGGCGAGCTGATGGTCGCGATCATCACCGCGGATTTGCCGTTGATTCAGGACAAAGCTCCGTGGGTTCCGCCAGAATTGGCCGAGATCACCCATCGCGCCATCTCGCGCGACATCAACAAACGCTTCCAAAACGCCGGCGAGCTGCGTGACGCGCTGATGCAAATCGTGCCCGATGGCGCGCGCATCACGCCCGACATGCTGCAGGGCATCGACCCGAATCACCGCGCCTACGTGGCGCCGCGCCTGCAAATGACGGACGACGGCATGCTGCGCGCCACGACCCGCACGGGCCTGGCGGTCACGCAGATGCAGCCGCCGAAGAAGAAGCCGAGCGCCGGTCTGATCGCGGCTGCCGCCTTGGGCGCGGTGGTGCTGATCGGCGGCGGCGCGGCCGTGGCCTTCTCCAAGAAGTCGAACGCGGACGCCAACAACGCCTCGCGCCCCGAGCCGCCGCCCATCATCAAGAGCGTGATCGTGACGGAGCGCGTGCAGGCCGAAATCGAGAAAAAAACGTTCGACTTGATCGTGGCCGCGCCCGCCGACGTGACCGTGACCGTCGACGACCAGCCGGCGACGCTCGCCGGCGACAAGCTGTCGATCAGCGGTACGCCCGGGGCGACCAAGCGTGTGAAGCTCACGCTGGGCGATCAGGTGCAGGAGCAGACCGTCGCCATCACGGAGGGTGGGCTGCTACCGCCGCGGCTCGAGCTGAAGAAGCAAGCTGCTGCCGCCGCAGTCCGACCTGCGGCTGGCGGAGCCAAGCCGGGTGCGGCGCCCGCCGCCGCCGAAAAGCCCGGAGCAGCGGCGAAACCGGCCGACGCTCCGAAGCCTGCCAATAAGCCCAAAGTGGAAACTGGCATGGACGAATTCAAGTAAGTCTTAGCCAGTAATCTGGTAGTCAATGCGAAACACAGAGGGAATTGCCCGATGAGTTTGTCGAGCTTGCGGTGGCACAGACATTTGCTCTGGGCCTTGTGCGTCACGTACCCGACCACGCTGCTCGCACAAGCCGCGGGTGCAGACGCCGGCGCGGCGTCGCCCGACGATCTCGAAAAGCGCAAAGAAGAAGCCAAGCTGCGCTTCCAACGCGGTCTCGAGCTCGTGCAGAACGAAAGCTGGGACGCGGCGCTGGCCGAGTTCCTCGCTTCTCGCAAGCTGTTCCCCACGCGCGTGGCGCTCAAGAACGCCGCGCTCTCGCTGCGCCAACTCAAGCGCTACGTCGAAGCGCTGGCCATGTACAACGAGCTCCTCGCCTCCTTCGGTAGCTCGATTCCACCCGAAGAGCGCAAGACGATCGACGACGCCATCGCGCAGCTGAAGCAAACGGTGGGCGAGGTTCAGATCAACAGCGATCAGCCCGGCTCCACCGTGGTCATCGACGGCCAGCAGCAACAAGGCGTCACGCCGCTGCCGGCCATCGCGGTCAACGCCGGCACACACACCGTTCGTATTTCCAAAGAGGGCTACGAAGCCTTCCAGGGTTCGGTCTTGGTCGCCGGTGGTCAGCGCGAAACCGTGAACGGCAAGCTCAAGGCACTCAGCACCATCGGCCGCCTGGTGGTGCGCGAAGCCGAAGGCAAAGCGCTGGACGTCGTGGTAGACGGCGCCGTGGTCGGCAAGACGCCGCGCTACGAAGGCGTGCTCTCGGTGGGTCCACACACGGTGCTGCTCAAGGGCGAAGGCAACTTGGGCACGGCACCGGCGCAAGCCGTCGTGAAAGAGAATCAAGCGGCAACGCTCACGCTCTCGGCGGTCGAGCTCGACGCCGAGATCCGCATCGAGCCGGTGCCGGCCAACGCCAGCGTCTTCGTCGACGGCGTGCAGCTCGGTAACGGCGTGTGGGAAGGCCGCTTGCAGAGCGGCTCGCACCAGATCGAAATCGCCGGTGACGGCTTCATCGCTTATCGCAAAGCCACGAACCTCACCAAGGGCAAGAAAGAGGTCGTGAAGGTCCGGCTCGAGCGCGACCTCTCGAACCCGATGTGGAGCGAAGGCTTTCGCCCGCACCTTTACGCCGAGGTCGTCGGCGGCGCGATGCTTTCACCGATCAACGGCATGGGCGGCGGAGCGGACAAAGCCTGCAGCGACGGCGATTGCTCCAGCAAGCCATTTCCGCTGGGCTTCATCGCGGGAGCGCGCGGCGGCTACCAATTCATCAAGGGCTTCAGCGTCGAAATCGGATTCGGCTTCATGTACATGAGCGAGAAGATGACGCGCAAGAACGTCGTCGCCACGGCCGATCACGGCTCGCTCACCAGTAACAACTACAAAGACCAAACCACCGTCGCCGGTGGTTTCGCTGAAATTTCCGCGGCGTACACCTTGCTCGACAAGACCCCTGTCACTTTCCGCGTAGGCGGCGGCGCGGCGCGCCTCAAAGCCACCTTCAAGAACGGCGGCGACTTTACCGGCGACATCACGCAAGATCTGTCCAAAGTCTGCGGCAACGACAAAGCTTGCCTGAAGAACGCCGACACCACGACGGTCTCGGCTCATCTTCAGGTTCCAGAGCAAGCGCCTTTCGTGATCGTGCCGTTCGTCGCACCCGAGGTGCGCATCGGCTACCGCCTCTCGAAAAAGGTGTTGGTGGATTTCGGTGTGAGCATGTTCGTCATGCTGGCGCCGCCCACCGAGCGCCAACCCGCCTCCAGCGGCAACGCCGGCGGCTTCAACCTTCGGAACGACCAGGGCCGCCGCGCCAGCATCGGCACGGTTACTTTCAAGAGCGATCCCAAAGAGCAGAACGGCGGTCTCGCCACGCTGCCGCGCGAAGACGGCCTGGGCGTCATGCTCGCGATCGTGCCGACCATCTCCGGCCACTTCGATTTCTGACCGAAATCTGGGGCAAATCTGCCGCTGAGGCAGCCTAGAGCGCAGGCCGGTCCGGAAAGAACTGTTCCGATGTCGAGCCGCGGTGCTAGTTAACTGGCGTCCGGTGCGGCCCCCTGCGAGGCCGTGCCTTCTGACGAGGGAGCATTCCATGAAGCGTATCTTGGCTGCTTTGGCGCTGTTGACGGTAGCGAGCTTGGGCGCAGTCGGCTGCGGAGACGACGACGACAGCAGCAACAACACCGGCGGTACCAGCTCCACGGGCGGCGAGCCCTCGAGCGAAAACGGCGGCGAGGCGCCCAGCGCGAGCGGCGGACAGGCCTCCGGCAACGTGATGTGCGATCCGACCGTGAACGGCATCTGCCAAAACGAGACGGATTGCCCGTTCGTGGTCGACGGCACGGCTCGCCTCACTGCCGGGGAATGTGGCAAGGGTTGCGTCGGCAAAGCCGAAACCTGCTCGCGCGACTGCATTCTGGACATGCTCAAGATGAGCTCGGACTGCGCGAGCTGCTACGCCGACACCGTCAACTGCACGATCAAGAACTGCGTGACGGTTTGCTTCGCGGACCCCGAAGCAGACGTGTGCAAGCAATGCCAGGTCGACAAGGGCTGCCGTAAAGCGTTCGACGAATGCAGCGGTCTCCCCGGCTGACGCTGCGTCGTTCGGCACCGGCCCTCGGGGCCGCGCTGGCTGCCGCCGTGCTCGGCTCGGGCGCGACGGCGGCCGCCGCCGGCTTCGATACGCCCATTTTGTACACCGCGCGCCATCAGGCGATGGGCGGTACCGCCATTGCCTACGTGGACGACCCTGCGGCCGCCTTTCATAACCCTGCCGGGTTGCAGGGCGTGCGGGGGCTGGCGTTCTTGGGCGACTTCAGCCTGATCTTGGGCAAGGTGCGCGCCTCGCCGGGGGCCGCCCCGCAAGCCACGAGCATCGAATCGAATACGGTCGTGGCGCCGTTCTTTCTGCTCGGTGCCGGCTACCGCTTGAGCGACTGGCTGTCGCTCGGCTTCGCCGTTTTCCCGGTCGCGTCGGGCGGCGCCGAGTACAAGTACGACATCGGTACGACACGCTCCATCGACTCGACCGAGATCGTCTTCTTCGAGGCGACCCCGCTGCTCAGCCTCAATGTACCGAAGGACCGCTGGCTACCTGGGAAGCTCGCGTTCGGCGCGGGTTACCGCGCTAGCATGGTCAATTTCGATCGGCTGCAGGGCGACGAAAACGACCCGCAAATCCTGAACTTGAAGCTGACGGGCTTCAATTTCACGGGCTTCCGAGTCGGCGTGCAGTACGCGCCGATCGAGGCGCTCAAGCTCGGCATCGTCTACCGCAACAACGTCAAAGTGCCCACACGCGCCGACAACGCCACGGTCGTCGGGCAAAAGGCGACGGACGGTAAGCTCGACTTCACGCTACCATCGAAGCTCGGCTTCGGCGCTCGCTACGACTGGCAGCGCCTGGGCGTGGCCAGCGACGTGGAGTGGGCATTCCAGAGCGAGAACAAGGACGCACCGTTGCAAGGCACCGTCGATGGCTCGGTCGCCACGGTGCCGAACAAGTTCGAGTGGACCAACGGCGTCACCTGGCGCGCCGGCCTCGAATATCGCTTGGGCGGAGAGATGCAGGTGCCGGTGCGCGTCGGTTACCTTTACGACTCACGCGTCACGAACAAGCAGTACCCGAGCGCGTTCGGCACGCCGCCCTCGAAGACGCAGGCGCTCACGGCGGGCGCCGGCCTGTCGTGGCAGCGCTACGGCAACGCCGGAAAGCCGCAGCGTTTTCAGGTCAATTTGGCCTTCACGCGTCGCTTCGGCAGCACCCACCTCGACAAAGAAGACCTGGGCGACGGCTGCCCGCTGTGCGGCCACGCGGGTGACTATTCGATCACCATGACCGGCTTTTACCTGGACGCTTCCTTCGACTTGCCGATGTGACCGCGAGCGGCAGGCCCGGCTCGGTTTCAGGTGAAGAGGCTGCGTTCCGGCGACTGCTGCGGCGTGCCGGTGTCGAGCAGGATTTCTTGCACGACGCGGCGCTTGAGGAACAGGTCGCGGAACACGAAATCGCGGATGTGCTCGACCAGGCGCTGTACGTAGGCGCGGGCGCGTTCGCGAATTTCTTGGGCCTGGGGTGAGCCGGCGCGCGCCAGCGCTTCGCAGCAGAGCGCGCGAGTGGGAATGCCGTACTCGGAGCCTTGCAGTGTTTCGATGGCGCCCATCGCGGTGGTAGCCAGCAAGATGCCCGTGTGATTTTCGCCCATCTCGACGCGGGCGCGCGCCTCGATGGCCATGGCGTAGAAGTGGAAGGCCACGTACGCCTGCGCTTCGGCAGCCTGGCGCGCGTCGAAGGCGTACATCACGGCGCGCGCGGCGTCGCCTTGTTGGCGAGCCATCAGCGCGCGCAGGATTTTTTCGTGCACGGAGTCGTAGGCGCTGCCGGTCACGGCCGTGAGCGCGCCCGCGTCACCGACCAGCGTTTCGGCGGCCACGAAATCGCCCGCTTCGAGCAGGAGCTCGGCCGTCGACAGCAGCGTATCGGCGCGAGAGTCGCGATCGCCGTAACGCTCGTGCGCTTCGCGCGCGCGACGTAGATACGCCAGTCCGCGCGGCACGTCGCCCAGGTTGGCGTAACAGGCGCCGATCGTGCTCAAGGTGCGGGCAATCTGAAAGCGCCCACCGATCGACAAATCGATGCGGATGGCGTCGAGCGCGAGCGCAATGCCGTCTTCGAAGCGGCCGAGCACCAAGAGCGCGTAGGCCAGCGAGTTCTTGGCGCGCGCTTCCAGGCGCCGCGCACCGACGCGCCGAAACACCGCGATGGCTTCGGCCTGGCACTCCACCGCTTCGTGCACGCGGCCGACGCGGCGCAGCAGCGTGCCGCGCAAGCGCAGCACTTCGGCGCGCAAACGGACCGGAGCGTCGTCTTTCTGATTCGAGGCTTCGAGCGCGCGATCCACGGCCGCCAGCGCGCCCTGCATATCGCCGATTTCGTGCAGAATCTCGGCCATCAACGTGAGCGCGCTCACCTCGAGCACGGCCGAGCCGCTGCTCTTCGACATCTGCTCTCCGCGCTGCACGCTGGCCAACGCCTTGCTCAGCTGTCCCGCATCGAGCTCGAACTGCGCCGTGCGCAGCAGCGCGGTAGCGGCCCAGAACGCCTTGCCCGAAGCCTTGGCCAAACGCCGCAGCTCCGTGAGGTGGCTGCGCCGCTCTTGCCAGCGACCCTGGTTGCGCGAAATTGCCTCCAGCGCTTCGTAAGCTTCGATCAGCTTGGGATCCGTATCGGACAAAAGCGCGATCACGCGCCGGTAGCAGCGCTTGGCCAGCTGCGTCTGGTAACTCGAGCGCGCGGCGTCGGCCGCCTCCAAGAAGAAGTTGGCGGCTTCTTCGCGAGCATTACCGCGCGCCAAGTGGCGGGCCACGATCGCCGCGGTGAGGCCTTTGCCGAGCGGCGTACGACCCAAGTGCTCACCCAGCCGGCGGTGCATGCGTACACGGCGCCGGCGATCGAGCGCGCGGTAAGCGACGTCACGCGTGAGCGGGTGACGCACGTCGGTGAGCTCGCCCTTTTGCTCGCACAAGCCGCGCGCGCACAGGCGCATCACGGCGTCCTCGATTTCTGGGCCTTCTAGCGCGATCAGGTCTTCGCTGCCGAGCGGGCCGCCCGCCACCGCCAGCCACTCGACGATCGCCTGCTCTTCTGCCGGCAATTCGTTGAGGCGGTCCGCGATCAGCTGCTCGAGCGTGGACGGCAGCGGCAGCGCGACCTCCCCGGGACGCTCGACCGAAACCAGCTCCTGCCCGCCGCCCTCACGCTCGTGGATCTCGAAGCGCCCGCGCTCGAGCAGCGCGTCGACCATCTCCAGCAAGAAGAACGGATTGCCGCCGGCGCGCGGCAAGAGGTCGGCGCACACGGTGCGCACGCCGTCGATCACGCCGAAGCGAGCTTGCAGCAAGCGCAGCTGGTGCTCGGCCGACAAGCCTTTGAGCTCGATGCGAACGAGCTCTTCGATTTGCGGCGTCACCCGGTCGTCGGGGCGCGCCAGCAGCAGCACCAAGATCGGCAGCGGCTCCGGCCGCTTCAAAAACTCCGTCACCAGCTCGAGGCTCGGGCGATCCGCCCACTGCAAGCCGTCGAGCGCGATGACGAGCGGCGCCTCGAGCGCCGCGCGCGCGAAGAAGCGCCGCAAGCCCAGCGACACCAGCTGACGCGAGCGCGCCACGTCCGCCTCGTCGACCGCACCGCGCACACGCCCGGTCGCCAGCTCCGCCATTCTTTCCAGGATTTCCGGCCCGTCTTCGCCGCCCGCGAGCTCGCTCAGCGCCTCGCTGATCAGGGCTCGGGCTTCTTCGATGGGCTGATCGGCGCGTGTGCCCGTGAGCTCGCGCACCCACTCGGACACAGTCGCGAACGGCACTTCGCTCAAGGCGGGAGAGCACTCGGCGCGCAGCACCCGTGCGTCGGGCGGCAGCTCGTTCAAGAACGCGGTGAGCAGCGCGGTCTTGCCGATGCCCATCTCACCCGAGATCACGCGCGCCGCTACCTGACCCGTCGACAGCCCCGAGCCAACCACACCGTAATAAGCCGCATGCAAGTCGGCCAGCTCCGCGTCGCGACCGATCAGGTCGCTGGAAGCGCTCGCCATCTCCAAGAGCTTCTCTTCGCGCGTGTGCGGGCGCAGCAGCGAATAGATGCGCATGTCCTGCGGCAGGTTGCGCTCTTCGGCTCCGGGAATTTTGATGGTGGGTGCGTCGCCCCAGACGAAGTCGCGCCGCACCAGGCGATACAAGCCGCCCGCTACCCAGCTCACGCCGGGCGGCGCGTGCTCACCGAGCAGATCTGCCAGGTGGTTGGCAGGCTCGGCCAGCTCGTGCTGTACCAGGTGCCCGGCCTTGTCGCGCTGACCCGTGGCGATGCCGCGCACGATGCCGATCGAGCCGCGCAGCGGCACCGGCAAATCTTCGGAGGCGCCGCGGATCACCTCGTGCACGTCGATGGCCAGCCACACCGCGTCGAGCGGCGCGCGCGCTGGGTTGGCCATCAAGCCCACGACGGCTCGGGCAAAGGGCAAATCGCTTTGCTTCTGCGCTTCGCTCCAGGCGAAGTGCGCGCCACGGCGAAACGCGATCTCTTCGAGCGTGCTCTTCAAGCGATCCAAGGCGTGCGCGGCTTGGCCCGGAGAAGACGCCGCCGTGAGCTCAGCCAAGCCATGGATGCACAGCGTGACGACCGCCACGTGGCGCACCTCGCGCCCGGCGCGCTCGCGCAAGCCGGCGCGTGTCTGGCCGGGGCCCGTCGTTTCGTCGGCGGGTGGCGCTTCGGACCCCGATGTACCGGCGATGATCGAGAGTGACGACGCGTGCTCGGACGCATCCGGCCCGATGTGAAGGCCGGGGATCGGCTCCGGCAAGGGCAGCGCCGACGTCTCGCGCGGCACGAGCTCGGCCAGCACCGATTCGACCACGTGCGAGTCGACCAGCTGCTGGCGCAGCAACAGCGCGCGACTGATGGCCGCCGCGACCTCGCGGCCCGTCTGGAAGCGTTCGCTCGGATCGCGCGCGAGCAGCTTCATCACGATCTCTTCGAGCTCGGCCGGTAGCTCACGCACGAAGGTGCTCGGCGGCTCGACGCGACCCGCACGCACGGCCTCGAGCAAGTCCTGCCCTTCGGCCGAACCGTGCAGCGAGCGACCCGTCAAAAGCTCGTGAAAAACTACGCCCAGGGAATAAATGTCCGTGCGACGCGTGACGCGCTCACCGCGCGCCTGCTCGGGCGACATGTACGCGGTCTTGCCCTTGAGCACGCCCGGTTCTTCGCGGAACAGGTTGGCGCTGGCGATACCGAAGTCGGCAATCTTCACCGCGCCATCGAAGCTCAGCAGCATGTTCTGCGGAGAGACGTCGCGGTGAACGATGTCGATCGGCTTGCCGGCTTCGTCTTTGCGCTCGTGGGCGTAGTGCAGGCCCTTGGCGATCTCGGCAATGATGTAGGCCGAGACGTAGGGCGGGACGCGCTGGCCTTTGGCCTGGGCCGCGCGCATGAGCTTCCGTAAGTCCGGCCCCTCCACATACTCCATGCTGAGGAGCTGCCCCTCCTCGCCATAGTCCTGGAAGTCGTAGACCTGGACGATATTGGGGTGGTTCAAGCGGGTGGCGAGCTGTGCCTCCTCCGCGAACATCGTGCGAAAACGGCGTGAAGAACCGTAGGCCGGCAAAATTCGCTTGAGAACGAGAAGCTTGAAGGTGCCCTCGGCGCCCCGCTTCTTGGCCAGGAACACCTCGGCCATGCCTCCGGCGCCGAGACGCCGGATAATCTCGAAATCGGCGAGTCGCTTGGGCGGGGGCCGAACCTGCGGATCGCTCATGGACCGGGGAGCATTCGAGCTTACTCCCGATTTCGTTTCGCATGGTAACGTCGCGCGCCAGTTCGCCTCAGCCCTAGTGGATCCCACCGGCAAACGGAGCCCCTGTATGCGTTTGACTACATTCGCCTGCGCTGTTCTTTCCCTGGTTTTCGCAACGAGCGCGGCCGTCGCTCAAAAAAAGCCCAAGGCCGAAAAGAAGGCGGACGGCCCCTCGGCGTCAGCAACTTGGACGGACCCGGTCGAAAACGAGAAGAGCGACAAGGGCCCGTTCACTCCGAAGACGGACGGCGACGAGAAGCCAGAAGCGGCACCGGAGCCAAAGCACGCGCCCGATCCCGGTCGCAAGCGCGACAAGATCGCTGCGTTCGGTCAGATCATCTTCGGCTTCGGTCACGCGCCGATGAACCATCCTGGTTACGGCGCAGGCGAGAAAGGCACCGCGATCGGCTTTCAGCTCGGCGGCCGTTACGACGCCACGCCTGAGCTCAGCGTCGGCCTGCGCATTCCGATCACGTATGGCGTGGTGCAGTACAACGGTCAGAACCTGAGCTCGTTCTTGTTCGGCAACCCCGAGCTGATGGGCGAATACCGCGTGTCGCTGAGCAAGCTCACCACGGTGCCGATCTTCTTCGGCGTCGGCATCCCGGTCGCGCAGGGCAACCCCGCCTACTTCAAAGAGACGGGCTCCGACACCGCGGGCCAGCAGCACGCCTACGTGCAGATGTTGGCGGACGCCACCAGTGGTTGGCGCGACAGCGAGCTGTTTCAGGTCAAGCGCCTGCCGATCGTCGTCGGCGCCGGCATTCGCCATGAGCCGAAAGATTGGGAAGCGCACGCCGACGTGAAGTTCATCGCGTCGCCGGCGTTGAGCACCAAGGTGGACAACCCAGACGGCACGACGACGACTGTCGGCACGTACGATGGCACTTACAAGATTCCCGGCTTCGCGCTGCGCGAGATCACGCGGCTCGGTGCCACGTACACTTTCTTGGACGAGCCCATGCACATGTACGCAGGGCTCGATTTCTCGGTCGTATGGACGCCAGCGCAGACGTTCGTCTTCGACCGCGCGTCCGGTAACGACGATCGCCCCACCACCGTACAGGCGGTGCTGGAACCGCGCTTGGGCGCGCGCTTTGGCCGGCTAGAGCCCAGCCTGGGCTACATCGCCCCGATTGGCGGGCGGTTGGGCGACGGCAGCGTCGGCGGCGTCCGGTTGCGCGTCGACGGCTACTTCTGAGGCCCCAAGCCCCGAGCCGATGGTAAGGTTCGGGGCGATGCGGTCGTCCGTCCTTCTCGTCGCGCTGGCGACCTCGCTCGCTGGCTGCGCGGGCGGCGCCAGCACTGGCGGCAATCCCAAGACCCCTACCAATCATCAGGGGCCCATTCACCCGGCCGCCGTCGATGAGCGTTCGTTCGGCGGCGCCACCTACAAGCTGCTGCTGGCGGGTGATGGCGGCGCCGATCGGCTCGGATTGCTGGTGGGGGTGACGCGTCACCAGCTCGAGCGCGCTCAGCGTCGTTTCGCGAGCGGCAATCCGTCGGCGGGCTTGGTCGCGGTAGGGGGCGCCTTCTTGCTCGGCCGCGCCGGCGAGCTACGGCCCGAGATGCTCGAGAAGGGGGAGCAAGCGCTGGACGCGGCCGCCACCGAAGCTGCGCGTGTCGGCAACGACGGCCGCGCGCTGGCGCTGTACTCCATGCTGCTGCCGCGCCTGCCCGAGAGCGCATTGCGCACCGACGTGCAGGGCCACCTGGCGGCGATCGACAAATTCCGGCAAGACACGCGCGGCAGCGGCGCGGTGTCGGCGGCGTCGGCGTCGGCGCGCGCCGCGATCAGCCGCGCCATCATCGACACCGGCGACAGCGCGATGGATGCCGCCAAGCGCACGACGGTGGCCTGGCTGCGTCAGGCGCTGGCCACCAACATCGGTGAAGCGCCGATCCGATCGAATCAGGAGCGCGACGAAGCCTTCGAGGCGTACCGCGCGCTGCGAGCCGGCGGCTACACGGTGGCGGCGCTTTACCTGCGCCAGCGCGATCCGCGCGGAGCCTTGAGCCTGCTCGACTCGGCCGGCCTCGAAAAGCTCATGCCCCCGGAGCTACGCGACCGGCTCGAGCGTGCTGGCGACGAAGGCGACCCCGACGCCTGGGCGGACCTGTATCGTTTCTTCGAATCCGCGCGCGGCAGCTCGGACGGCCTGCTCGATCCGGAGCTGGTCGACGCGGCCGCGTTCGGCGCCGCGCAAGGCTTGTTCCGTGCGGAGCCCGGCAGCTTGCGGGGCGCGCTGCCGCTGGCGGGTGAGCTGGCCACGCACGGCATGGGCGAAGTTTCGCCGCTCGTGCTCGGGCCCGCCATCGCCGAGCACCCCGACCCGGACGCCATCAGCACCGCGCTCGGCTTCGTGATGCGCGCCGTCAGCGACGAAGAAGACGCCGGCGGGCTCGAAGCCGCGCGCGCCACCTTCGACAACGCAGCACCGCTGCTCGAGCTCGGCTCGGCGAAGGAGCTGCGCGGACGCGTGCGCCCTACTCCCGCACGCCTGCGTTTCGCGATGGCCGCCACCGAGATCCGCCACGGCGAGCTCGAGCGCGCTCGACCGCTGCTGCTCCGTTCGTTGCAAGACGAGCCGAGCAGCGACGCTTACCTGTTGCTGGTGGCCATCGATCGCCAGCGGGGCAAGCTGCCGGACGCGCTGGGTTGGGCCGATAAGGCCGTCGAAGCGGCGCGCGCCACTTCCGACTTGCTCACCGAGGCCGACGCGCAGCTCACGCGCTTCGAGTTGTTCCGCGAACAGCACAACGACACCGAGGCCAGCCGCGCGCTCGAAGCGGCGCTGACGCGCGTCTTGCTGGCGCAAAAGCAGGGCCGCACCGGCGCGATGCAAGCGCGCGCCGAGCGACTCCTGGCTCGCACCCTCGAGTACTATGGCGACCAGCGCGCCGTACGACGCGCGACGGAGCGCGCGTTCGAAGCCGCCGGTTCCGATCCGCGGCTGCTCTCCGCCACGGTGATGGACGCAGCACGCCGTGGCCTCACGCTTTCGGATTTGAAGGTGGCGCGGAACGCGGTCGAGCGCGCGGTCAGCGCGGGCATGTCGGGCGACGACTTGGTCTACCCGGCGCTCTGGCTGCAGCTGCTCGAGAAGAAGCTCCGGGTGCCCAGCAGCGGCGCCGTCGAAGACGCCTATTCGGCCATCGACGACTCGTCGGGCTGGCCATCGCGCTTGCGTGCCTGGGCCACCGGTCGCTTGACGGACGCGGAGCTGCTGGCAGCCGCGAAAGATCGCTCCCAGCGCACCGAAGCCATCTTCTACGCCGCCATGGCGCGCCACGCGCAGGGCAGCGCCGAGGACGCGAAAGCCGGCCTGCAACAAGTCGCCAAGAGCGAAGCGATAGACCTGGTAGAGGTCTCGATCGCGCGCGACCTGCTCGCCAACTACGAGCTACCCAAGAGCAGCTACAAGCTTCCGCCCAACATCGTCGTCCCGTAAACGCCTCCGCGCTTCGATGCGCGAGGGGAATGAACAGGAAGACGCGAAGACGCGAAGAGCGAGCAGTTGGGGGTTCGAGCCGCGCGCCCACGCGCGATGCTGGCAAAGCTCCTTGCGTCGACTCGAACGACGAAACTCCAAAAACCTTCGCGCCTTCGCGTCTTCCTGTTGCGTTCCATCCCCACGCGACGAGGCTTCAGGCACGACGGCGAGCACGGCGATTCAGCAGGGCGAGACCGAGCAGCGCTAGCAACGCCGTTGTGGTGTTGCTGCGCGTCGGGCCCTTGATGGCGCAACCGGACGAGTCCGAGGAGGTGCCGGTGTTGGTCGGAGTCGTTGCGGTGCCGGCAGTCGCGACGGAGCCGCCAGTGCCGGAGGGGGCGCCGCCGGTGCCGGCGACCGAAACGGAGCCGCCCGAAGAGGTTCCGGCGCTGGCTACGGTGCCGCCGGTTCCGCCGAGGGGGCTGCTGCTGCCGGCTGCACCTGCTGATGAGCCGCCACCCGCGCCAGCGGCCCCCCCAAGACCTGCGCCGCCGCTACCGCCGCCGCCCGCGTTGCTCATGGGCGCGCCGATCATGACGTCGGCCATGCTGTCGCCCTCGATGAACTCGTCGAGGTACAACGTGTCGTCCGTCGTCACGTTGTAGAGGTTGCGACGATGGAGGCCGGTTTGAAAAAACAGTGAGTTGCCGTCGGCTTTCGTCTTTGCTTTGGCGGCCGTGACGACTTGTTGCCCGTCGAACCACACGTCGACGAGGCCCTTGCTCTGATCCGTCGACCACAGCACGTGCAGCGCGACCTGATGCCAGGCAGCGGTGGTGAAGTCCGCCGTCCACAGCTTGTTTTGACCGAGAAAGCCGGTTCCAAAGTTGATGGTGGTGCCGCCGCCCGCTTTCTTGTCGAACCAGAAGTCCATCACGTTCTGAAAGCTGGTGTTGGACTCGAAGAACGCGAACTCTTCGCGGCCGCCCGCGTCCGCCGGCATGAAGTAGTGACCCGAGAGCCACATGTTCTCGCCTTCGTCCGTGAGCGTGCTCTGGTGTTGGATGTCGACGCGCACCTGGTCGGCCGAGAATTTGTCGTCGGTGTGGCAGGTGATCTTTCCGCCGAACATGCCGGCGTAGACCTTTTCGCCCAGCACTTCGAAGTTCTTGCGAACCTTGTCGGGGCCGACGGCGTTGATGCCCGGCATCCACTCCGAAGAGTCGCCCTTTTCGAAAGTTGCAGTCCAGGTCACGGCGGCGCGCGCGGCGCCGGGCACGACCAGGCAACTGACAACCACAGCACCCGACAGCAAGCGCATCTGCTCGAAGGCCATCGAAGTGGAATGTCCTCAGCCACCGATAAATGTCCTCTGGATCGCCGAGATTTCTCGCACTCAGCCCTGAGCCGAGCCGTCAGGCCATCATTTTTCGCCGCGGGCGATCAAAGCTGCGGTTTGCGGCCCAGCAGCTTGGTCGCGAGGTGCTCGCCCAGCTCGGCGGAAAGAAGCCGCTCGACGGCCGCTTCCTTTTCTTGGCGCTCCCCCTCGGCGTACTGAAACTCGATACCCATGCCGGCCGGGTTGGCCTTGGTGGCGTCCTCGACGTCGGTCGTCCAGATGACTTTGCCGCGCAAGCGTAGCGGCTCGGGCATGTTCGGGATGCCCAGCGCGAACACGAACTCGGTGCCTACCTTGAGCGGCTTGTCAGTGCCGATGAACGTGCCGCCCCGCGAGATGTTGCGCGTGTAGTCCGCGAAGAACGTGTTCAGCCGCTTGTATTCGACTTTGAGCTCGATGGGAGCCCGGAAGGCGTGGCGCCGGTCGTCGTCGGACATGAGAGGCGAGGGAGCTGCCGAGCGTAGCCTGCACCGCCCCGGCAAAGGAAGACCCAGGCCAATTCAGCCCGAAAAAGCGGCGCAAAGCCACGGGGCCGGGGTCATGCTATGCCGCCCGCAGTGCGCGATCCGTACGAAGTCTTGGGTGTAGGCCGCAACGCGAGTGATGCGGATATCAAGGCCGCTTTCCGAAAGCTCGCGGCTCAGCACCACCCGGATCGCAACCAGAACGACCCCGGCGCGCAAGATCGTTTCACCGAGATCAACCTGGCGCATCAGATCTTGTCGGATGCCGACAAGCGCAGCGCCTACGATCGCTATGGGCCGGCCGCATTTCAGGCGGGCGGGCGCGGCGGCGTGGGCGACGTCGTCGACTTCGGCGGCTTCGACGAAATCTTTGGCGACATCTTGGGCGCGTTCGGCTTCCGTGGCGGCGATCGTGGAGACATCCGCATGCCGCTCACGCTCAGCTTCGAAGAGGCCGCGCTCGGCGCCAGCAAAGAGGTGCGCTACTCGCGCGCCGACAGCTGCGGCAGCTGTCGTGGCAGCGGTGGCGAGCCCGGTACGCGCGTGGAGACGTGCTCGGCTTGTGGCGGACGCGGCCGCGTACGCTTTCAACAAGCCTTGTTCCCGTTGGCAATGGAGCGCGCCTGCTCGCGCTGCAAGGGCACGGGCTCGATTCCGAGCACGCCCTGCCGCAACTGCGGCGGCAAGGGCCTCGCCACCAGCGAGCGCGTGCTCAAGGTCGACGTGCCACCCGGCATCGAGCACGGCGCGACGCGCGTGGTCGAGCAAGGCGGGCACCGCACCAAGCCGGATCGCCCGCCCGGCAACTTGGAGCTGCTGGTCGAGGTCGAGCCGCACCCGCTATTTCGTCGCTCCGGCGACGACGTGGTGTGCCGCGTGCCGATCACCTTCGTGCAGGCCGCGCTCGGTGGAGAAATCGACGTGCCGACGCTCGAAGGCAAGATCAAGCTACGCGTCCCGCCCTCCACGCAACCCGGCCAGGTGCTGCGCGTGAAGGGCAAAGGCGTCGAGCACCGGCTGCGCAGCGGTCGCGGCGATCAGCTGGTAGAAGTGGCGGTCGAAATCCCGGCACGACTCACGCCGCGCGCCCGCGAGCTGATCGAAGAGCTGGGGCGCGAGCTGGGCGAGGACGTGCAGCCGCAGCAACAAGGTTTCTTGGAGAAGCTTCGGGGCCTGTTCGGATGAAAGCGGTCGCCTTCGATTTTGGCCAGACGCTGGGCGCTCTGGATCACGAGTTCATGGCCCGGCGGCTGCGCGAGAAGGGCGTGAGCCTAGACGTGAGCGGCGCCGTGCGTGCCGCGGAGCAGGCTTGGGATGTTTACGGAGCGCACAAGTCGGCCGGGCATGCCGCAGCCTGGCGCGCCATGGTCGAAGCGCAGCTCGCGGGTGGCGGCATCGCGCCGGGGCGCCGCGCAGAGTTGGCCGAGTGGCTGTGGCACGAGCAGCCCAAGCAAAACCTGTGGCGACGCCCGATCGCCGGTATGATCGAGCTGGTGCGGGGGCTGCGCGGGCAAGGCGTGCCGGTCGGCATCATCTCGAACTCGGAAGGCCACCTGGCGGAGCTGGTGGCGGAGCTAGGTTGGGGAAGCGACTTCGAAGTGATCGTCGACTCCGGAAAGCTCGGCATCGACAAGCCCGATCCGCGCATCTTCGAGCATGCGTGCGCGGCGCTCGGCGTGGCAGCGGAGGAGCTGCTGCACGTCGGCGATGCGTGGGAAGCCGACGTGCAGGGCGCGCTCCGCACGGGCGCCAGCGCGGTGTGGTTCGACGAGCGTCACCGGGCCCGCGAATTGCCGCCACGCGTCTACGGCGCTGCGAATGCGGCCGAGCTCGGCCAAGTGCTGGCGGGCCTGGGGCTGCTTGCGGCTTCGCGTACGTGAGATTACGGTCCGCGACATGAAATCTCGTCGCATCGGTATGCTGGGAGCCGGCAATATGGCTGGCGCGTTGATCCGAGGGTTACTCGCCTCCAAGAGCGTCACCCCGGACCAAATCGTCGCCAGCGACGTGCGCGCCGATCACTTGAAAGAGCTGGAGGTCGAGTACGGCATCAAGACCTTCAGCGACAACCGCAAGCTGGCGGCTGCTTCCAACCTGGTGGTGCTGGCGGTCAAGCCGCAGGTCGTCGACCGCGTGCTGGACCAAATGGCCGACGCCTTCCAGCCGGACACCTTGCTGGTTTCGATTGCGGCGGGCGTGCCGATTCGCTCGCTCGAGGCGCGCCTGCCGGAGCATGTGCGCATCGTGCGCGCGATGCCCAACACGGCGGCCATCGCGCTGGCGGGGGCTACCGGCATCGCGCCTGGCTCGCGCGCCACGCAAGAAGACGTGGACGACACGCAGGCCTTGTTCGCCGCCATCGGCCGATCGGTGGTGCTGGACGAGTCGCTGATCGACGCCGTGACGGGTCTTTCCGGCAGCGGGCCGGCCTACGTGATGGTGATGATCGAGGCTCTGGCAGACGGTGGCGTGAAGGTCGGACTGCACCGCGACACCGCCCTCTTGCTCGCGGCCCAGACGGTCTACGGCTCCGCCAAGCTGTTGCTCGAGACGGGCGAGCATCCAGGCCGGCTCAAAGACATGGTGACGAGCCCGGGCGGCACCGCGATCGCGGGTTTGCACACGCTCGAGAGCGGAGGCCTCCGTCGCACTTTGATCGACGCGGTGGACTCAGCCACCAAGCGCGCCGTCGAGCTCGGCGAGGCCATGGCCAAAAAGCTCGATCGCAGCTGAAATACATGCGGCGCGCGACTCGCGAGGGGCGCGCTACGAGGATGCGAGCGAGGACACAAAACTAGTGTCCGCGCAAAGGGGCCGGGGGGGGGACAGCCTCACTCTGCGCGGACACGGATGTAGTAGCAGCAGCCCCTCGGAAAATCAAACCCCTAATTGTCGATTCGCGGAACGCTGAGCACAGCAAAGCTTCGCGCGAGTGGCGCGATCTAGCCCAAGTTCTGCACAGGGCTCACGAAAAACTGGATGGGCTGCGGAAAGTGCAGCGCAAGCGCGGCGAGCGCCAACAGAAGGTTGCTTCATATCTCGGGGTGAGACTCGTCTCGAAGCAATACGCGTGCAGCTCAATTCGAGCACAGCAGCTCAGCGCGGCGCCCGAGCGGCTTACGCTCTGTCAACGTCGTCACCACGGTCGGGCGGCCAGCCGCGCGCGCCGCAGTCGTTACGGCCTTTGCAGCTGCGCCCGCTTCGCCCTGCGCTGCCAGCTCGTCGATGCAAACGCCGAGCGCGGAAACGCGAAAACGCCCTTCGAAACCGCGCAAGCTCACGCCGCCCGCGTCGGCGTAGGGATCGGGCCCGATCGAGCTGGTGAGTAAAAAGCCTTCGCTGCCGGATGCGCACGGCTCGGGCATCCGCGCGAGCTGCGCTGGCGTCACCACGTAAGGAGCGTCGACTTCGCCGGTGTCCAAGTCCAGCGGATGAATGAACCACCCCGTGCTGCGCACCCAAATCGCCAGACCATCTCCAGCCGCACTGCGCACGAGCTCGGCGTTGGCGCCGCGCGGCGGAGGTATGTCCGCCGTTTCGAGCACGACATCGAGGTCTTGCCCCACCAATTTGTAGACGCGGAACGACCGAGCCGTCTCGTCGTAGGAGCCCAAGTACACCCCGGATTTGGTGCGCACCACTCCGGACAACCGCGGCATCAACCCCAGCCGGCCCACGTTGGGCAAGTGCACGGGCACGCGACCCGCCTCGAACACGAAGAGATCGAGCGTGCCGCGCGAGCTGAGCAGCAAGGCGCCGGAGCTACCACCGGGATCCAGCGAAGCGGCCAGACCGGCGGCGTTGGTGCTCGGCTCCGCGCCCAATGCGTCGGCGGCCGTGGTCGCGTCGGGCCAGGGGCTACGGGCTGCGGCCGTGGTGCGCACACCGCCCTGCGTGGAAAAACGGTCGGCAAAGGCGATGCTCAGGGAGCCGTTCTTGCTCCAGTCGCCACCCCGCGGACCGTAAGCGTAGACGCGTAGTTGCACGCCGTAGGGCTCGGTACCCGCGTCGACCCCCTCGAAATTGTCTGGGAGCACGGGCGGCGGCTGTTCCAAGAAGGCCGAGAGGGGAGCCAGCTCGATTTCGTCACCCGGCGTGCTGCTACGCCGGAGCCGGCGACCCGAAAGGGGCGTGGGCGGGCGGAACGGCAACGCCGCCGCGCTCACCTGGCCCGTCGGGCTGCAATGCAAGAGCCAGCGCGAGCCGCCGGTTCCGGCAAACGTGACGCGCGGCGGCGCGACCGGTGACGCCAGGCTGCGCGCCGCGTGCCCGTCGAAGTAACCGATGCGCGTAAAGCCGGCGAAGCTACAGCCGACGGCCGAGCAGCCCTGCCGGACGCCTGCGCCTCGCGCTCCCTTCAGGTCCATCTCCACAGGGAGCTCGACGGATTGCCACTCAGTCCCGCCGTCCGTGCTCTCGGCGGCGAGCCCGTTGTCACCCAACACGAGCGCGCGGCGACCAGCGAATAGCGCCTGAGCCGCCCCATCTTGAACGCGCCGCAAGGTGAGCTTGCCGTCCATAGCCAGCTCGAACCCAGCGAAGGGACCCGCCCCCACAATCCAACCCGAGAGCACACCGGGCCGCGCCTCGATCACGCCGTCGAGCCAGACACCGCGCTCGAGCAGCGCCTTCTGCCGAGGCTCGGCGCGCACGACCTGCAGCGGCTTGATCTCGGAGGCGCCCGCCTTCCACAGCGTGAGCTTTCCCGCGCCTTGCGCTTCCGGTGGAGTGAGCAGGGCGACGCGGCCGTCCGCCAACGCTGTCACGCGATCGCGGGCGGTGCTGGCGCGGAGCTCGACGGAGCTGCCGTCGCCATGAAGCACGCAATAGTCGAGGACCGTGCCCGGCTGGTTGCAGGCGCCGTGGATGACGAGGCTGCCGCTGTCGCTGTCGCTCACGACGCGGGCGCCCGGTAGCTCACGCACGAGCTCGAGGTCGAAGGGCTCGACCAGGCGGTAGATGCGGGTGAGCTCTTGCCCCTGGCCGCAAACGAAGCCGACGCCCGACCCGAGCCGCACCGCCGAGCAGTCCTGGCCGCCGACGTAGGCATGCTCGCGCCGCTCGAGCACGCGCCCGGTCGCCTGGGCCACGCGCAGCAGGGCGCCACCGCTGGCCAGCAGCGCCGCGCCGTGCCCGTCCGGAAAACCGCTGAGCGCCGCGCTTTGCAGGAGCGGTGCCGAGCCGCGCTCGGCCGGATTCTTCCCCGCGATAGCGCGTGACAGCTCGCTGCGCGCTGCTTCCGCGACCTTGGCCTGATCGCGATCGGCGACGCGCGACAGCTGGCCGCGCGCGCTGAGCAGGTAGTCGCCGTTGGTCGTGGCCAGCGAGAGCGAGTCGCCCGAGGGCTCGAAGCTCGTGATCGGCAGCGGCAGCGGCCGCCAGCTCGCGCCGGCGTCGAAGCTGAGCAGCAAACCACGCAGCGGCACCTGCACTGCGCCGAACCAGCCGTCCACGAAGGCCATCGCGCCGTAAGCGGGCGCGGCGGGTAGCCCCAGCGGCGGCACGGGCTTGCCGGTCTCCAAGTCGAGTGCGCGGTACTCAGCGTCGTGACGCGCCAGGACCAGCAAGCGATCGAAGCCGGGCACGAGCCGGTCGACTTCGAAATCGAGCTGCGCGAACGGCTCCAGCTTGGCTGTCCACGATGCCGAGCGGTACAGCAGCGTGCCGCTCGACGAGACGATCCAAAACAAGAAGCCGCCGCCCAGGCGTTGCGGCAGCTCGAGGAAGCGCGCGCTGCGTGCCGCCGGCAGCAATTCGTCCCCCACCTCGAGCGAGCCGTCGGCGTGCTCGATCACGCGCAGGCCGAAGGCCAGCAGGCGACGCGCGCCGTCGTGCTCCTGTCCGGCATCGGTAACGCCGTTGCCGCGCGTCGGCGGAAACAGACGCGGGGCGCTGCCCGCCGCGCCACCCGTGGGCGGAGGCGCCGCGACGACGCCGGGCTTCTTCGCTTCGGGTGTGTGCGGCGGCTTCGGCGTGCAGCCCGGCAGCAGACCGAGCAAGCAGGCGAAGAAGCCGCCGAGGCGCATGGCCCTAGCTTAGGCCTGAAGCTCGGGATCTTGCGACTTGAACCAGCGGCTGGCGATGCGCACCGCGTTGGTGGCAGCGCCCAGGCGGAGATTGTCGGCCACGACGGTGAGGCAGAGGGTGCGGCCGCTCTTGTCGCGCCCGTCCGGCCGCACGCGGCCGACCAGCGCCCAGTCGCGCTCCTTTACCGAGTACAGCGCCGACAGGCCTTCGCCCGCCGCGCCCGGCAGGAATTTGACGAAGGGCGACTTAGCGCGGTCCGACAAGATCTCGGCTACCTGCGCCGGCGAGACCGGCTTGTGGAAGGTGACCCAGGCGTTCTCGTAGTGGCCGACGGCCACGCCGACTCGGCAGCACTGCGCGCTCACGTCGAGCTCCGGCAGCTCGAGGATCTTCTTGGCCTCGAACATCAGCTTGCGCTCCTCCGACGAGAAGCCGCTGTCGTCCGTGCCGCCGTTGTGCGGCACGCAGTTGCCGGCGTAAGCCTTGGGGTCGAACACGCTGCCCAAGCGATCGAGCGCCTGGTAACCGGTCTTGCTCGCCTCCAAGAAGCCGTCGAGCGCGGCAATGCCGGCGCCGCTGACGGCCTGATAGGTGCTGACCGTCACGTTCTCGAGCCCGAACTCCTTTTGCAGGGGCGAGAGCGCCAGCGCGAGGGGAATCGTCGTGCAGTTGGGGTTTGCCACGAGCCGCACCGCGTCGTCGACGCGGTTGGTGTTCACGCCCCCGACGACGAGCGGAACCTTCGGATCGGCGCGGTACGTGTTGCTTTTGTCGACCACGCGGTAGCCGAGCGCCAGCAGGCGCGGCACGTAGCGCTTGCTGTGGTCGTCGTCCAACGCGACGAACGCAAGGTCGCCCTTGGGCGCGCTCTCGTCCTCGAGCTTGGTCGCCGCCTCTACCTTGTACTTCTTGCCGCCGTGGTCGAGCTCTTGATCGCGGCTCGCGTACAGAGACAGCGTCGCGCCGGGCCAGGCGCGCGCAACCAGGTCGAGCGATTCACGCCCAACCAGACCAGTGGCTCCCAGGAGACAGATGCGCATGGGGCGGCGGTGTAGCAGCGATTTCGGTGACCTTCCAGGGGTGTGCCGGCGCCGGCCGAAACCCCGTCTGAACGCGCTATCAGCCGCTAGCCGTCGCTGCTACGGTCGCCGCGATGTCCAGCAAGCGCCCCGTCTCGCCCGGTGCCGAGGAGATTCTTGGCCAGTACTTTCCCGTGCTCGACCACGGCTTCGTCGCGCTCGTGGACTACATGGGTACCGATGAGTGCATCGAGCGCGCTGCGCGCGTGAGCTACGGCTACGGTACGCGCAAGGCCAGCCTGACGCGCGGCCTGCTGCGCTACTTGCGACGCCACTTGCACACGACGCCGAGCGAAATGCTCGAGCTGAAGTTTCACTGCTGCATGCCGATGTTCATCGCGCGGCAGTGGATCCGGCACCGCGCCGCCAACGTGAACGAGTACTCGGGGCGTTACTCGCTGATGCCGATGCTGTTTTACACGCCTAGCCCCGAGCAGTTGCAGACGCAGAGCAAGGCCAACAACCAGGGGCGCAGCGGCACGCCGGTCTCGGCCGAGCAGTACGCGGGCAGCGTGGCGCGCTGGAACAAGATCCGCCGCCTGAGCCGCGAGGCCTACGAGCAAATGACGGCGTCGGACGTGGCACGCGAGCTGGCGCGCATCGACTTGCCCCTGTCCACGTACACGCAATGGTACTGGAAGATCGACCTGCACAATTTCTTGCACTTCCTCAAGCTGCGTGTCGATCGCCACGCACAGTGGGAGATTCAAGAGTACGGCCGCGTGATGGCGGGCATGCTCAAGCGCGTCGCGCCCCACAGCTACGAGGCCTGGATCGACTACGACGTGTGCGGGGCGCGCATGTCACGCATGGAGCTCGACGCCGTGCGCAAGCTCGTCAGCGTGAAGGACGGCGGGCTGCAGGGCCAGGGCGGCAGCCTCTCGGCGGCCGACCTCGACGGCCTGGGCCTGGCCAAGCGCGAGATCGTGGAGCTTTTGGACAAGCTCACGCCCGCGACCACGCCGGACTTCGACCTCGATCTCTCGAAGGCCAAGGACCCCGAGTGGTTCGCTAACGAGTTTCAGAAGGCCGTACCGACGGTTGATAAGCTGCCGGAGTAGCACCGGCAGCGAGCAGCTGCTCCACGAACACCGTGAGCGTGTGCGAGTTGAACGGCTTGTTCAGCACCGGCCGCGCCGCCGTTTCCAGGAACTTGGTCGTGTCCGGCGTCACCGCGCCGCCGGTAATGAACGCGACGCGGTTCAGCATGTCCGGATAGAGCCGGCGCACGACACCGTAAAAGTCGATGCCAGACTCGCCCGGCATCATCAGGTCGCACAAGATCGCGTCGAACTGGTGCCCTTGATTGAGCGCCGCCAAGGCTCCGCGCACGCCGTCGACCCCCGTGACGCGGAAGCGCCCCGAGAGCAACCGATTCACCAGCGAACGGATCATGGGCTCGTCGTCGATCACCAGCACGCTGCGGGCCGCACTGAGCGGCGCCGAGCTCGGGCGCGGCGGCGCGGGCGTGGACGCCGGAGGGTGCTCGGACGGAACGACCGCATCCGCGCTGGGTGGCAAGCGCACGCGGAAACGGCTGCCTTTACCGAGCTCGCTCTCCACCGTAATGTCACCGCCGAAGCTGTTCACGATGCTTTGGCAGATGCTCAGGCCCAGACCGGTGCCGTGGGCGGCCTTGGTAGTAAAGAACGGCTCGAAAATGGAAAGCCGCGTGTCTTCCGACATGCCACGACCGTTGTCTTCGACCTCGACTACCGCGAAGCCGTGCTCGTCGGTCCAGGTAGTCACCCGGATTTCGTTGTCTTCACGCTCACCGGTGAGGGCTTGTGCGGCGTTGGTCAGCAAGTTGACCACGACTTGCGAGAGCTTGAGCTCGTTGGCCTTCACTTTGGGCACGTCGCGCAGGCTCGTGATCAGCCTCGCCTGGTGCAAGATCTGGTTGCTGGTCAAGCGTAGCGCCCAGTCGACGCAGCCACGCGGGTCGACCACGCGTTGGCTGCGTTCTTCCATACGACCGAAGGCTCGCAGCTCTTTCACGGTATTGGCGACACGTCCGGCGCCTTCTTCGGCGTCGCGCAGGCTGCGGATCACGCGCTCCATCGACTCGAGCAGAGGCCGTGGCAGCTCTGCCTTGAGGCGCTCCAGCTCCGTGCTGGCGAGGCCCAGATTGCCCAGTGTGTAAGCGAGCGGATTGTTGATTTCGTGGGCGACGCTCGCTACGAGCGTGCCCAGCGAGCTCAGGCGATCGGTGAGCGCCAGCTGCTCGTCGCGGCGGCGCTGCTCTGTTACGTCGTGGAGCACGAGCACTGCGCCCAGCGTGCGCTCGGCGTGCACGATCGGTGCGACCGTGCCGTCCAGCAGCCGCGCGCTGCCGATGGCGCTCTCGATGTCGAACGAGAGCTTGGCGGGACGGCCTTGCTCGAGGGCTTGCGTGGCCTCGGTCAGCGCGGGCTCCGGGCGGCCGAGCAGCTCGGCAAGGGTACGGGCACGCCCGTCCTTCTCGTTCAGGCCCAGCATGGCCTCGGCGGCCGCGTTCATGAACGTGACACGCTGCTCGGTGTCGCACGCCACCACACCGTCCGCGATGCCGCGCAGCGTGGTCGAGAACCAGCGCTCGCGCTCGGCCAGGCGCTGATCGAGGCCGTGCTTGTACAGCGCCACCGAGAGCGCGCTCTTCACCTCGCCGATGGTGAACGGCTTGACCACGTAGCCGTAGGCGCCGGTGCGCGCCGCGCGCTGCAAGGTGTCGTCGTCGGTGTGCGCGGTCATGTACACGACTGGCACTTCGTTCTCGACGCGCAAACGTTCGGCGATGGCGAAGCCCTCGCCCTGACCGCGCAGGCGAATATCGACCAGCGCCACGTCCGGCGGCTGCCGCCCCACCAGCTCCGCCACCTCACTGGCGCTGGCGGCAATGCCGGTGACGGCATAGCCGGCGTCCTCCAGGCTGCGTTCGACGTGCGTCGCGACGACGCGCTCGTCTTCGACGATCAGCACCCTGGGCCTCTTTGAACTGCCAGTCATGGCTACGGCGTTCATGCGCTTCCCTCCTGAAAGATCAGCCGGAAGCACGTGCCGCCTTCGCGCTCGACCTCGACGGTCGCTTCCAGCTGTTTCGCGAAAATACTCACCAGATCGAGCCCCAGGGTCTTTTGGCGCCCGCCCCATTCTTGCGTGAGCCCGACGCCGTCGTCCTTTACCGTGAGCTGCAGGCGCTCGGCGGGTAGGCGCTCCAGCCGCACTTGCAACGTGCCGCGACGCTCACCTGGGAAGGCGTGCTTGAGCGCGTTGGTGACGAGCTCCCCCACCACCAGGCCGCAGGGAATGGCACGCTCCGGGTTGAGCTCGACATCGTCGAGCTCGAGCGCGATGCTCACGCGCTCGGCCACGCCGCTGGCACGGCACAGCTCCGGGATCAGGGTTTCGGCGTAGCGCGCCAGGTTCACGGCCGAGAGGTTGCGCGAGCCGTACAGCTGCTCGTGCACCAGCGCGATCGAGTCGATGCGGCGCTGGCCCTCTGCGAGCGCGTGCTGAGCCTCGGGACCGACGATGCGCGCTTGCAGCGCGAGCATGCTGGAGACGAGCTGCAAGTTGTTCTTCACGCGGTGGTGAATCTCGCTGAGCAGCACCTCACGCTCGCGCAGCGCAGCCCCCAGCGCGCTGGTGCGTGCCCGCAGCTCCTCCGCACCCTCGCGCATCTCTGTGATGTCGATGCAGCTGCCGATGAAGCCCTCGAACACGTCGCCCGCCGCGTAGCGCGGCACGCCCTGGTCCAAAATCCAGCGATATTGACCGTCTGCGCGGCGCAGGCGGTACTCCATGCGGAACGCCTTGCGAGCCACGAACGAGCTCAAATAGCGATCCATGCAGTCCTGAAAGTCGTCCGGGTGGACGCCCTCCGCCCAGCCGTTGCCGCGCTCTTGCTGCAGGCTTCGCCCCGTGAACTGCAGCCAGGTGGAGTTGAAAAACTCGCACAGGCCGTCGAGCCCGCTCATCCACAGCATGACGGGTGCGTGATCGGCGAGCAGCCGGAAACGCATGTCGTCTGCCATCGACGAGTCGCGCGGAGCCACGCTCGGCGGCAGGCCGGATGGCAAGCTCGGCGGCAGGCTGGAGGGGAAACTAGGGTCGTTCTTCAAGCGACTCCTCCCCCTGCCCCTGGCCCAACCCCACGTGACGCAGGTGCGTTTCGAGCGCGCTGTCTAGCTCCCGCCAAACGAAAGCCTGCTCGCCGGCGTCACCCAGCAAGCCCTGAAACTGGCTCAGCAAAGCGTGAGCCGCGTGCGTCACACGAGGCCGCCAAACGGCCACGTGCTCCTGCATCACCCGCAAGTTCTGCGGGTCGTCTTCGACCAACGTTTGCGCAAGCTTGATGAACCACATTTCGTGCCACCGCCCGTCATCAGCAAGAGAGCCCAAGATCTTCTCCAACACCTCGTCGTGGTGCCGCTCGGCGACACCGGACAATTGCTCGAACCAAAGCCGATCGAAAATGGGCTTGATGACGCCGTTCAAGCTCACGAGCGCCAGCCCGAAATCGTAGGTGACCAGCAGCTGCTCCACCAGTTGTCGCAACGGCTGGAAAGCGGGCGCTTGCTGCCACAGCTCGCGTCCGAGCGCGTCGAGCTCCGCAACCGGCACGCCGGAGCGCGACAGCCACTGGCACACGCGCTGGATGCGCCGCAGCTCGTCGGCCGCCTGAAACGCCGCGGCAATGCTGATGCGGCCGCTCGGAGCCATGGCGCCCACGTAGGCCGCCACCATTTGCTGCCCGTGCAGGACGAAGCGCAGCGCGCTCAAGAGCCCCAGCAGCGGCCGCAGCTCCGGCGTGACGCCGTTCACCGGTCGGTCGAGCAAGCGATCCAGAAACGCTTCCTGGTCGCGACGCTCGGCCACGTAGCTGCTGTAGGTCGTGAAGGCGGGGTCTTGGAAGCTATCCCAGCGGCTCGCGCGCAGCCGGCTGCCACGCTGGTATTCTACGTAGTGGTGCCACACGGGCGTATCGACTTCGAAGCCGCGCGATGGGTAGTAAAGCAAGGCCGTCGACGTGATCTCGTAGTCGGTCGGCTTCTTGCGCGAGCCTTCCAGACACCAGTAGGTGCGGCGCGTGGGGCTCACGGCACGCTCGGCGCGCAGCTCGCGGGCGCTCGTCATGAGCTTGCCTCCCAAACGGCGCGCTCGTGATCGACGCGCAGCCGCCCCTTGAACGATGCCATACACAGCTCCAGATCGCCGGGCAAGCGCACGGGGCGGCCTAGCGCGGTCTCGATTGCCTGGCGCGTGACGACGCAGCGGCTGTGCGCGGACACGCGCAGGTAGGCGCCGCGGTCTTGCACCTTCACGTCCAGGTTTTGCGCCTGAATCGCCGACAAAACGGCCAGGCCCAGCTCGGACGGCAACAGCACCGGTCCCACCACGTCGCTCATGGCACGGCCTTTCGGGTCGGCTCGAGCTCGACCAGCAACTTGCCGTTTTCCACGCGCGAGGCGAGCGGAGTCAAACAGCTGCCGCGCGGGTTCACGCCGGCGCCCGTCGCCGCGTCGAACTTGTGCTCGTGCACACGGCAGGTGATGACGCCGCCGCTCAGCTTACCTTCGCTGAGCGGATAGCCTTGATGCGGGCAACGGTCTCGGTACACGCACAGCTGCTGCTCGAGCCGCACGACCAGAAGTCGCTCGCCGCGCGCCTCTACGCCGCGCATCTCGCCCACCCAAAGCTCGTCTTCGGCGAGCAGCACCTCAGCCATGAGTGTTGCCCTCCATCACCAGGTCGACGCGATCGAGCGGCGCGATGCCGGCTTGCTTCAGCGATAGCTCACCGCGAAGAACTCGCCCGCGGTGGACGACCTTGAGCTCGGTGCCGGGTGCCACGCGCGGCGCCGCGGCGCGCGACAGTCGCTCCGCCAGTTGGTCCACGCTCTCGCCTTCGGGCGCCAACACCACCAGCCCGAGCGTGTCGCCACGCACGAAGCAGTAAAGAGGTATCGCCATTTACGGTCTCCCCTCGGCGGCCAAAAAGTCGTAGCTGCCGGCCACCACGTCTCGCCCCCAATTGGCTTCGTTCAGGCCAAAATAGCGTAGCAGCTCCAGCAAATTAGCGGGCGCCTGCCCGGCCAGGATGCGCTCGACGACGCCCTGGTGACCCGCGTAGCGCTCGGGCTCCGACTCGAACAGCTCGCGACACGGCTCAGAGCAGAACACGTAGCAGCGCTCGGGCTTCTGCACGAACACCGCGCTGTTCTGGCCCGGCGTGCCGGCGCACAGCACGAGCTGACACAAGTTGCAGAAGCTCACCGGGGTGGTGCCGTGCGTGTACCACTCCAGACCCGGTCCGGCGGCGCGCCAGCGCTCTTCGATGTTATGCCAAACGGGCGCGAGCTGGGGCCAGGTGTCCGGATATTTTTGCAAGAGCCAAGCTTGCTCGGCCGGTCCCGGCAGCACGAAGTCGAACCAGGTGGTGGCGCGGTAGGTGTACGCGCTCGCGTAGACCATGTGGTGATAGATGGGCAGCGCGTCGAGGAACTCTTGCCAGTACTTGGGGCGCTTCAAGCCCAGCTCCTCGAGCGAGCTCTGAAACTGATCGACCACCCACTCTTCGACGAACTCTTTGAAGCTCGCACGCCGAGCGCCGAGCGGCGTGAGGTAGTCCATGGCAAAGCCCGTCACCACCGCGAAGAAGCGGAATGAGCGCCAGAACCACTTGTCGACCAGGCGCTGCGCGCGCTCGGGATCGCGCGCCACCAGCTTTTTCAGCACCGGGTGACCGATCTGTGCGTGGCGTGCTTCGTCCGTCTGAATGCTCTGCAGCATTTGCTCGAAGAGCCGGTCTCCCACCTGCTTGGCCATGGCCGTGAGACCGATGAACTGCAGATTGGTGAAGCCGGTCTCGAACACGAAGTGTGTGCCGATCGCGAACTCGATGGCGTCCGAGCCGAGCAGCAGCTCGTCCACCAGATGACGCCCGGCCACCGCTACCCAGTCGTCGCTGTGAAAGAAGCGGTGCGTCCACTCGAACTGTTGGTCCCAGCGCACGAGATCGTGCATGGCGCGCAGTGGCAGCTGGGTGTGGCGCAGCTCGTCGAGCGCGCCGAGGAGTGAGGTCATGCGCCACGCGCTGTCGCGCCCGAAGCGCGCCGCGCGCAGGTTGCCGATCACCGCGGCAAACTCGGCGAGCGGCAACGTAGCCATGTGCAGCTTGACCACTGACAACCAGCCCGGGTCCAGCTGCGAGATGTCTTCCACCCGACCTACCGCTTCGGCGATGGCCTGAAACGCCACCTCTTTCTTCTGTTGGGTCGAGACGTACTCGGCGTAGGTGCTGCGGAAGGGCTCGTCCCAGTCCCGCCACTCGGCCGAAGGCAGCCACGGCGTCCCCGAAAGCGCTGGGGGAAATACCTCGCGCTCGTTCGTGTAACTGAACGACCAATCGAGTTTCCGAGCCAAATCGCACCACTCGTCGCGCAGCGGCATGACATCCTCTCGCGGCTCCGTCCCCGGGTGCCGCGCTTCGAATACGAGCCTACCCCGCAGCAGCGCCTGAATCCATCGCCGATCGTGCCGGTGTAGTGAGGCAGAGCGCCACGGCACCTGCGAAGCCGCAGGAACTGTCGCATACTCCCGTCCGCCCGATGCTCGCCGCAGAAAAGTCCCCAGACCTCGCCGCAATCTCAGATTTGGACGAAGAGATCCGACGCCTCAAACGTGAGCGTAACGCGGTTCTGCTCGCACACTACTACCAGGAGAGCGAAATCCAGGACCTAGCCGACTTCATCGGCGACTCGCTCCAGCTCGCACAGGCTGCACAAAGGACTCAAGCGGACGTGATTCTGTTCGCAGGCGTTCACTTCATGGCGGAGACGGCCAAGATTCTGAATCCGGAGCGTATCGTGCTGGTGCCGGACATGAAGGCCGGCTGCTCGCTGGCCGACGGCTGTCCCGCCGATCGCTTTCGTGCCTGGCGCGCGCGTCATCCGCAAGCGGTCGCGGTCAGCTACATCAACTGCAGCGCCGAAGTGAAGGCGGAGAGCGACTACATCGTCACCTCCAGCAACGCGGTCAAGATCGTGAACGCGATCCCCAAGGACAAAGAGATATTGTTCGCGCCGGACAAGAACCTCGGCCGTTGGGTCATGAAGCAAACGGGGCGCGACCTGCGGCTGTGGCAAGGCAGCTGCATCGTGCACGAGACCTTCAGCTTGCAAAAGCTGATGGCGATTCAGCTGCAGCACCCGGGCGCCAAGATCATCGCGCACCCGGAGTGTGAAGAGCCACTGCTCGAAAAGGCGGACTTCATCGGCTCCACCGCCGCGCTCCTCAAATATGTGGAGAACGACAACGCCGAGTCGTTCATCGTCGTGACCGAGCCGGGCATCATTCACCAGATGCAGAAGCGCGCGCCCCAAAAGCAGCTCATTCCGGCGCCGCCGGACGGCAACTGCGCCTGCAACGAATGCCCCTTCATGCGCCTGAACACGCCCGAAAAGGTGTACACGGCGCTGCGCGACCTCGAGCCGCGGCTCGAGATGGATCCGGAGCTGCGCCGCCGCGCGCTCGTGCCGATCGAGCGCATGCTGGCGCTGAGCTGAGCTGCCCCGCGACGCCAATGTCGCGGCAGCGGCCGGCGAGCTCGTATCCGCGCCGAAGTATTTCGCGTCAGCCTGCGCCGGCACGCGGTTTGCGAACGCTTGCGATGCTGGTAGGAGGGTAGCGATGCGAAGGGTCTTGGTACGTGGTCTTTGGGCAGGTTTGTGCGCGGCGGTGGTGTTCACGGCGAGCACCGGTGCGTCCGCTGCGGGGCGCGGGCACTATGCACGCGAGTGGGACGGTTCGGTCTTCGCCGACCCGCTCGGATTCGCGCTATTCGGTCCCCGCATCGGCGTGGAGCTCGGGCATCGCCACCTCAGTGGCGCGCTTTACGGGCGTTGGTTCAGCCCCGGCTTGCTCGGCCACAGCTTGTTCCTCGAAGCCAACGACGAGTTCGGCTTCAGCTACGGCGTAGGCCTGCGAGGTCGCTACTACTTCGGGCGTAACCTCGACCGCTTCCACCTCGGCCTCGGCGCCGAGTTCCTCCACACTCGCGTGGAGAACCGCGTAACGCTCGTCGGTACCGACTCTGGCTATGTCGTGCCCTACGTGGAAGCGGGGTACCGCATCTGCTGGGGCCGCTTCTACCTCAATCCGAGCGCCGCGTTCGGCTACGCAAACCGCATCTCGAGCAAGGCCGAAAACCTACCCGGAGGCGATCCCCGACGCGATTTTGACGTCGTGAACGAGAGCAGTGTCTACGGCACGGCGAGCCTCGATCTCGGTATCTTGTTTTGAGGGGGTCTACTTCTCGCCGCGCTCTTTGCCCGGCAACCTGCCAAACTGCTTCTGAGCAACTTGCAGCAAGTCTGCGCAGTCTTCCGCCGGATTACGCTCGAGCGGGTCCGCTTCTACATCGTAACAGTGGTATCCGTTGTCCCAAGAGCGAGCCTCGAGCTTGCGGGGTCCTTGCATGATGCCCCAGTTCTCGAAGGCACAGGACCAGACGCCGGCGCAGTTGCTGAGCGGCAGCGGCTCCGTGGTGAGCTCGCTGCGCAGCAGGCTGTGACCGAACATCTTGGCGCGGTAGTCACGTAGGCGCGGGTCGTCGGGGACGCCGATCAAGTCGAGCACGGTGGGCGCGATGTCGACGTGGAACAGGTACTCGTCGCGCTTGCCGCGCAAGTTCTTCTCTTCTTCGGCCGTGAGCGTGCCGGGCGGCGCGTCGATCCACGCGGGCACGTGGATTTCTTCGTCGAAGATGCTGAACGTGTGGCCCATCTGGCCGTGCTCGCGAAACGCCTCGGCGTGATCGCTGGTGTAGACGATGACCGTGTTCTTGCCGAAGGGCGAAGCCTTGAGCGCCGCGATCATCTTCGCGATGTGCAAATCTTGCTGGTAGACGGAGTTTTGATAGAAGTTCTTGAAGTACCGATTGTCTTCGGGCGCCTTGCTGGTCGTCCACGGTTGAAACGGCGTGGGCAGCTTGGGGTCCAGGTAATACGGGTAGTGCACGTTCGACATCTGCACCACCGCCATGAACGGCTCCTTGAGGGTGTGCAGGTTCTGGCTGACGTGCTCGGCCAGGAATTTCTCCGGCGCGCCCATGTCCAGGTCACTCGTGGGATCGAGATCGGTGGCGGTGATCTGATGACCGACGCCCAGGTTCTTTACCCAAAGGCGCACGTTGCCGAACATCATGTTCTGGCTCGTCCAGTAGGCCGTGTCGTAACCGAGCGCTTTGGCGTAATCGAAGATGAGCGGCCACTCGTGCAAGGTGTCGCGATCTTCGATCGGGCGCAGGCCGGACCACAGCACCGCCAGCGAGATGGCCGTGCACGAGTCCATCGAGCGCATTTGCGTGAGTGGGTAACGGTCCGGCACCAGGTTGTTGGTGGCTTCGGTGCGCTTGCAGGCCGGGTCGTGCTCGATGCAGGTGCTGTCGGCGCGAACGCTCTCCAAAATGACGAACAGCACGTTACGCTGCGGCACGGCCGCGCGCGTCAGCGGCGGAATCGGCAGCGAGTTACGCGCGCGCGGGCGCAATTGGTTGCTCTGATCGGTGAAGCCCAGCTGCGTGCGCAAGAGGCCGCCGATGGCGTTGAGGTAAAGGGTGTCCGGCGTGCTGGCCTGCTCGGCGCGGTTCTGCGTCGGAATGAAGAAGCTGCCGAGGAGCAGCAGCGGCGCCAGGGGTGAGAGCACCAGCGCGGGCAAGCGCGACGGCCGAAGCGAGCGACGCGCGGCCCAGAGCAGCAGCAGCGCCAAGCACAGCGGCGGCAGCTTTGCCTTCAAATAATTGCCGAGATCGGCAGCCAGCTGATTGACGACGCTATCCATGAAGTTGGAAGCGAAGATGGAAACGTCGACGTTGAGGTAGGCGTTGTACTGCTGAAAAAAGTACGTCTGCCCTCCGATCGAGAACGTGACCATGATCACGAACAGCACGGCGGCAACGTGGCGCAGCCAGCCGCGCCGGCGCGAGGCCGCATAGAGCAGCAGGCCCCACACGCACAAGCTCTCGGCGACCGAGCCCAAATACGTGAGCCAGTAGAACTGCTCGAACGCCAAGATACGCTGACCGCGACGCTTGAAGTCCAGCGCCACCACCACCAGCGGGACCACCAGCAGAAGCAACCAGGCGCCCCAGCGGCGCAACTTGGAGAGGCGACGGAGACGATCGGCGTTCGCAGCCTTGGCCGAGGGGGCTGCGGCAGCGTCCGGGGCGAATGGTGGGGTGGAGGAGCTCTGCGCCACGATGTAGGTGTGCCCACGGCACACGCAGGCCCCCCGATTATAGGCGGCCCGGACGGAATACAAGGACAGGCGGCGCCAAACCGACGCTCGGTCTCAAGTTCGGACGCGATCGGCCGTTTTGGGGACCATGGCCTTTGCTCGGCGTTTCGCCCTCGTTCTCTCGCTCACGAGCCTGGTGCTCGGCTGCCAGCCGAAGCAAGAGGTGAGCGCCGAGCAGCCCCCCAAGAAGGCCTCCAAGAAAGACAAAGAGGGGGCCAAGACCGACAAGGGGCACGACGGGCACGACGCGAAGGCCGCCAAGGCCGAAGGCGCCGAAGGCGAAGCCGAGCCCGGCAAGTTCATCGTGCCGTTCGCGTGGGAGGCCGCCAAAGACGAGCCGCTGGCCCAGACGCGCGCCTTTTTGGGCGACGTGCTCACCGACAACCAGACGTACATGGAGCACGGCGAAAAGTTCTTTGCCGCCTTTGCCGACAAGCAGACGCCGCGCGCCACCGTGCTCACCTGCGCTGACTCGCGCGTGCACACCACGGCCTGGGACGTGACGCCGGAGAACGACGACTTCGTGATCCGCAACATCGGCAATCAGGTCGAGAACGCGGAGGGCTCCATCGAGTACGGCGTGGAGCACTTGCGCACGCCGCTGCTGCTCGTGATCGGACACACCGGCTGCGGCGCCGTCAAGGCGGCCATGGGCGATACCAGCAAGCTCAGCGCGCCGATCCAACACGAGCTCGAGCACATTCATTTGCCCAAGCCGGGCGCCGGCAAATCTCCGGAAGCAGCCTGGGCCGAAGCGGTGATCGCCAACGTGAACAACCAGGTAGAGACGGCGCTCAAGCACTTTGGCAAGGACGTGCAGGCGGGACAGCTCACGGTGGTGGGCGCGGTTTACGACTTCCGCAATGACCTGCTGCAAGGCGCCGGCAAGCTTTCGATCGTGAACGTGAACGGCAACAGCGAGCCGGAGCGCATGGCCGCTTTCGTCGAAGCCGTGAGCGGTAAGAAGGAAGACGGCAAAGAGGGCAAAGACAAGAAGCACGGCAAGGCCGCTCCGCGCATGGACGACGCTGCCGCCGCCGCCGCCATCGCCGACGAAATCGCCAAGCTGCGCCACAACGCGCCGGAAGCCGAAGGCGCCAAGGCCGAAATCAAGGCGCCGATTCACGCCGTGATCGCCGGCGAGCGCTGAGACAGCGCCTAATACGGGAGCGGGATCGCGGAGCCGGCGAGCTCGAGCTCGCTCTCGAGCGGCGCTTGCCCGAGCAGGGCCACGCTGCGCGCGTCGGGCTGGCTGCCGCCGACGAAGACGCGAAAGCGACCGGGCTCGAGCCGCCGCACGCCGAAGTCGTCGATCAGCGAGAGCGCTCGCGCGTCGAGCGCGAAATGCACCACACTGGAGGCTCCGGCCGCGAGCTCGATGCGCGCGAAGCCGCGCAGCTCGTGGTGGGGCAGCGCGACCGAGCCTGCGAGGTCACGCACGTAGAGCTGCACTACTTCTGCTCCCGCGCGCTTGCCGACGTTTTCGACGCGCACGCTGACTTCGACCGTGAGCTCCGCGCTGCATTCGGCCTGCGCGCTCGACAGACTGAGCTCCGAATAGGCGAAGCGCGCGTAAGACAGACCAAAGCCGAACGGGTACAACGGCTCCGCGCTCGCATAGCGATACGTGCGCCCGAACAGCGCGTAGTCCTCGAACGGCGGCAGATCGGCGAGCGAGGCTGGGAAAGTCACGGGCAAGCGCCCGGCAGGGCTCACGTCGCCGAACAGCACATCGGCCAGGGCGCTGCCGCCTTCTTCGCCGCCGTAAAAGGCTTGCACGATCGCGGCCGCGTGCTCGTGCGCGTAGGTGACCGCGAGCGCGCTGCCGGAGACGAGCACCACCACGACGGGCTTGCCCACGGCGACCACGGCTTCGAGCAGTTGCTGTTGTAGGCCGGGCAACGCCAGATCGAGCTTGTCGCCCGAGGCCTCGGAGTTGCTGACGTCGCCCTGTTCGCCCTCGATTTGCGGGGTGAGGCCGAGCACCAGAATGGTGACGTCGGCGCGCCGCGCGAGCAGCACGGCTTCCGTCAAATTGCCGTGAGGGGCGCAGCTGGTTTGGTCCGTACCCTGTGGCTTACACCCTTCGGCGTAGTAGAGCTGCGTGCTGGGCGCCAGGCGCGCGCGGATGCCGGCGAGCGGCGTGACGGTGCGCGAAGCCGTGCCGTGGTAGTTCGCCCACAGCACGTGCGGCGCATCCGCATTCGGGCCGATGACGGCGACCGAATCGAAATCGTGGCGCAACGGGAGAATGCCGTCGTTCTTCAAGAGCACCAGGCTCTGCTGCGCGGCGCGTCGGGCCAGCGCGCGGTGCTGCTCGGAGTCGATCACGTCGAACGGCAGGGCGGCGAACGGCACCTGCTCGGGAGGATCGAACATGCCGAGACGAAAGCGCGTTCGAAAAAGGCGCTCGAGCGCGCGATCCAGATCGGCCTCGCTGATCAAGCCGGCTTCGAGCGCGGCCGGCAGGTGCTCGTAGGTACAGCCGCAGTTCAGGTCGCAGCCGGCGAGCAACGCCGCAGCGGCCGATTCGAGCGGGCCGGGCGTGACCTGGTGGTGCTCGTGAATGTCGCGCAGCGCCCAGCAATCGGACACCACGTAACCCTCGAAGCCCCAATCACTGCGCAAGATCTGCGAAACCAAGCTCGGGCTCGCGGAAGCGGGCTCACCGTTGACGCGGTTGTAGGCGGTCATGACACTGGCGACGTGGGCCTCGTGCACCAGCGCCGCGAACGCCGGCAAATACGTCTCGAACAAGTCTTTGCGGCTGACGCGCGCGTCGAAGCCGTGGCGGAGCGCTTCGGGGCCGCTGTGCACGGCAAAGTGCTTGGCGCACGCCGCGAGCTTCAAGTAGCGCGGGTCGTCCCCCTGCAGGCCGCGCACGAAGCTCACGCCCAGACGCGCGGTCAAGAACGGACACTCGCCGTACGTTTCTTGGCCGCGGCCCCAGCGCGGGTCGCGGAAGATGTTGATGTTGGGGCTCCAATACGTGAGCCCCTTGTAATGGCCGTGGTCGCCGAGCGCCGCGTAAGCGTGATGTTTGGCGCGCGCCTCGTCGGAAATGACGCGCGCCACTTCGCCGAGCAGCGACACATCGAAGCTGGCGGCGAGCGCAATGGCTTGCGGAAAGACGGTGGCGGTGCCGGCGCGCGCGACACCGTGGAGCCCCTCGTTCCACCAATTGTAGGCGGCAATACCCAGGCGCGGGATCGCCGGAGCTTCGTGCAACAGCTGCGCCGCCTTCTCGGCGGGGCTCAGGCGCGAGACAAGGTCACGAACCCGCTCATCGAGGGGCCGCGCGACGTCTTCGAAGGGCAGCGGGGCCAGCGTTAGCCCTGCTTCTTCTTCTCGCAGTTGAACATCCAGCGGATACCGTGAGCGTCGAGCAGCATGCCGAAGCGTGCACCCCAGAAGGTGTCGTTCAGCGGCATCAGCACGGTGCCGCCGGCCGCCAAAGCATCGAACTTCTTGCCCATCTCGGCCTCATCGTCGAAGTCCAAACAGACGAAGTTGTTGGTGCCCGGCGTGTGCGCCATGCCCGGCTGGATGTCGCTCATCATGATCGCCCCCGCCTCGCCGAAGCGCAACGTGGCGTGCAGCACGCGATCCTTATCTTCCGGCTTCGCGTCGGAACCGGGCATGTCCCCGAAGCGCGACAGGTGCTCAATCTTCGCGCCCAACGCGCTCTCGTAAAGCTTGGCAGCCTTCGCCGCGTCGCCATCGAAATTCAGATACGGATTGATCTGCCGAATAGCCATGCCGCCTCCATACACCGCGCGCCCGGCCCCGTGAACGTGCCCGTGCCCCGAATGCTCGATCGGGGCTGCCAAAACGCAGCCTTTTTGCAGAAAGCTTCTGTGGCGTCTCTGGGCGTCTCTAGGTCCCCCTGGTCGGTAGCGCGCTGGACAGCGCCTCGGGCCACTCGCTCGCTGGCCTGTCATTTCACGTTCCTCGAGATGTCACAGATCTCCGGTGTTCTCGCGGGTACTCGCCCCCACGTACCAGGACGAAGGCAGCCCGAAGCGTGACGCGCGGTGGGACCGCGAGACGCTACGGAAGTTTCTGCAAGGGGGCTGCGAAGCGGCAGCCCACCCGCCTCAGATTTCCGTCAGCAGGCTGGTGATGACGTAGTTGGCGATGAGGATGGCGACCGCGCTTTGGACGACGGCGCGCGTGGTGGCTTCGCCGACGCCTTTGGCGCCACCAGAAGCATTGAAGCCCTGATTGCACGAGATGGCGCAGATCAAGAAGCCGAAGGTGCCGGCTTTCCAGAGACCCATGTAGAAATCGGACGGCAGCAGGTACTTCTCGATGTTGTCGAGAAAGAGGCCGAGATCGACGCCGAGCGTCTTTACCGCGACCAGCCAGGCGCCGACCATGCCGATGCACGAGTAAAGGATGCAGAGCAACGGCAGCATCACCACCGCGGCGAGCAGGCGCGGGGCCAGCAAGTATTGAACGGGGCTCACGGCCATGGTGGTGAGCGCGTCGATCTGCTCGGTGACGCGCATGTTGCCGAGCTCGGCGGCCAAGGCGCTGCCGGCGCGCGCCGTCACCATCAAGCCCGCGAACACGGGGCTGATTTCGCGCGCCAGCGAGATCGCCACCACGGAGCCGACCACGCTCTCGGCGCCGAACTGGCGGAGGCTATAGGTCATCTGCAGGGCCAGCACCATGCCGCTGAACATGCCGGTCAGGGCGATGATGAACAGCGACTGCACGCCGAGAAAGTCCATCGCGAGCAGCACTTGCACGATGCGAAACGGCGGGCGCAGCAGCCAGGTGACGGTTTGGCCGGTGAGCAGCAGGAAGCGCCCGATGCCGTCGAGCGCGTTGGTGAGCGGGGAGAAGAGCGTGCCGAGCAGCGACTCTTCGGCTTCGGTTTCGGAAGCTTCGGCCAAGGCGGCTACTTTACCCCGATTTTCGCGAGCGCTTCGAGCAGCTGGGCCGAACGGCGGCCGCTCGCAGAAATGGCTGCTTTTCGCGGGTCACGGCTCAGGGCCAGGAGCAGCGCGTCACCCCCGAGCAAGCGTTCGAAGCTCTTGCCCCACTCCACGACCAGCAGCGCGCCGTCGTCGCGCTGCTCGAGCAACCCCAGCTCGCGCACCCCGCGCTCGTCGTCGAGCAAACGGTACAGGTCGGCGTGCACCAAGCGCGGCTCCGTTTCGTACTCGTGCACGAGCGTGAAGGTAGGGCTCGTGACGCGTGCGTCTGCGCCCACACCGAGCGCTTTGGCGAGCGCGCGCGCGAAAAAAGTCTTACCGGCGCCAAGCGCGCCGTCGAGCAGCAGTAGGTCGCCACCCGCGAGCAGCGGCGCGATCTGCTTGGCCAGCTGTGTGGTAGCGGACTTGTTCGGCAGCTCGAACGCAAGCTCGCTCACGGGCTGCTCCGGATCGAAAGCTTACGCAGCAGCCGCCGCTTGCCGGCAAAGCCCGTATTGTCGCTGGTCTCGAGCGGCAGCGAGATCTGCGCCAGCGTGTCGGGCAGGCGGCTCCGCCACTTGTCGTCTTTGTGGGCGGCCGCACCGCCGAGCTTGGACCAGGCGGCGCGCACCAAAGTGCCGGCGTCTCTGCCGAGCAGCTCGTAGAAATCGGCGGGCATGTCGGAGCCGCCTTTGGTGCTCGGAAAAGTACCGGCGCCGAGCGCAAAGCGCCGCCCGCTCAAGCCGGTCAGCGCCTCCGCAGCCTCCAGGCCCAGCGCGAGCAGCGGCGCAAAGCCTTGTTCGTGCGCTTCGGCGAAGACTTCGAGCGCGCAGCTGCGGGGCCCCAAGACGGCCACTGCCTCCACGTTGCCCTGACGCCAGTCTTTGATCGGAAAGCGCGATTGCCCGGCCTTTTCGGCTTGGGCGCGGCAGTCGAAGCCGCCACTTCCCACGCGCATCCAGCGCGACAAGCTGCGGCGCTCGAGCTCCTTACGGATGGCGTCGACCTGATCGATGTCGCTGGTGCCGAGCACGAAGGATTGCTCCGAGATCACCAGATCGGGCGTGTCGCGGATCAGCAGCACGGCCGCATCGCCCGTGACGGCCCAGATCGCGGCTTGCTCGGCCGAAGCGTCCGAAAAACCTGCAACCAACGCCAGCGCGCCGGCGCCCGAAAGCTCCGTGAGCGCGTCGCCGACGTGCTGAGCGTCGGCTGCCTTGACCACGATCGGCAGGCTGTCGGCGCCGGGTAGCGATGCCGAGAGCGAATCGGCCAAGCCGCGCGCGACGCTGGCCGAGCGCCGCTCCGCGTCCGCGTCGCCGATTTCGAGCGCCAATCCCACGAACGCACCCTGCGCTTCGGCCACCGAGGAGCCCGTTGCGGCAAGCTGGATCAACTCCGCCGAGAGCTCGTTACCGCGCGCGAGGCCGGGATGGGAGTCGAGCAGGCGGCGCGCGAGCTTGGCGTCTTTGTGCTCGACGGCCATACGAATCAGCCGCTCACGCATCACGCGCCGCAGCCACACATCCGGCGTGGACAGCGAGCTGAGCCTGGCGCGATCGTCGAGCTCACGCAGGCTCTTTTCGAGCGCCGACTGCGGCACCTCTTTGAGCGCCGCTTCGGCGCGGGCGCGCGCGCGATCGCCCAAGTCCGCCGGCGCGGCGGCCAGGTATTCGGTGAGCGCCAGCAGCGCGGCGTCGAAGCGCCGGCTGAAGAGCGCCGCCTGCAACCGCAGCTCCGAGCAAATCAGTCGCTCGGCGGGATCGACCAGCTTCTGTTCCAGGTTGGTGAGCGTCGCCAGGGCCGCTTCGGCGTGGTGCTGAGCCAAGAGCAGGCGTGCCGCGGCGACGTCGGCAAAGTCGCGCACGCTCGGCGAATCCGAGCTGCGTGCCTCGGCGATCAGCCGCCGGGCCTGCGCCTGATCTCCTTCGACGATGGCAACCCAAGCCAGCATGACGCGCACGCTGGCCGCACGCGGCTCGCTAGGGTAGCGCGCCAGGAAACGCTCCAGGTTGGGCCGCAACAGTGGACGGCGCGCTTCGTCTTCTTCGAACCAGCGCCGCACCAGCACCCGAAAGGCCGCCTGAGCCGCGCGCGTCTCGCTCAAGCTCGGAGTAGGCTGCTGTGCCTCCTGGCCCGCGCCACACCCGAGCGTCGCGGCTGCGAGCAAGACGACGCCCAAACTGATGACGGAAGCGCGATCCATACCAGGGACCGACGAGCAGTCGGCCTCGAATACCGAAGCAGTGGCACAGGGGCGCCCGGCCGTCGAGCGTTGGCTGCGCTGGTCGGGGCTCGTGCCGCTGCCCGCGTTCTTGCTGGTGCACCTGGGCAGCGAGCTGGTCCACGCATTTCCGGTGGACGTGAGCGACGTGGTGCGCCGCGCGCCCACTCTGTTCACGACGCTGGCCTGTGTGCTCTTGGTAGGGGCGCCACTGCTGCTGCATGTGGCGCTCGCCGCCTGGCTGCTGGCGAAGGGGCGCACGCTCACGCTGCCGAGCGAGGTCATGGCGCGGATGCCGCAGCTGCTGTCCCGCGGATCGGCCCTAGTGGCGGGCGCGTTCGTGCTCTACCACGCGCGCAGTTACCCGTTCGCGGTCTGGCTCGGCGAGGCCGATGCGCGCGATGCCGGTTTCCGGCTGGTAGCGGAGCTCTCGAGCTCGCACCTGGGCGTGCCGCTGAGCGGCGGCGCTTACTTGCTCGGCTTGCTCGCCACCTCGACTCACGCGGGCATCGGCGTGCACCGCGCGCTATTGGCGGAGGGTTACTTGCAAAAGGCCGAACGGCGACGGCTTTCTGCGCGTGCCTGCACGGCTTTTGCCGTCGCCAGCTTCTGCGTCGGCGCCGCGGCCGTCATTCGCGTCGCCAGCGGCGTGCTGTTGCGCTAAGAGGCCGCCGATGCCGAAGTGCTACTTTCTCACGTTGTGCGGCGGGTCCAGCCTGGACCAGCACTCGAACAACGTGACGCTGTTCAACATCGTCGAGCAGGTGAACCTGCAGCCCAACCAGGATCCTCCGCCGGGCGCTTACCTGCCGCTCGAGGTGCACGCCTATTTCTTGCTCGGGCCGGGCGAGCTTTCGCAGCCGTTCGACGTGCGCTTCGCGCTCGTCGCGCCCACGGGGTTGGAGCTCTTGACCGACGCCACCTCGCACAAGTCGACGACGCCGCGCTACCGCACGCGGTCGCTCGGTTTGCCGGCGCCGGCGGTGCCCGGCAACTACCAGCTCTGCGTCGACATTCGTCAACCGGGTACAGAAGGCTTCACGCGCGATTCATCGACGTGGCCACTCGTGGTGGCGCGGCTCGAACCGCGGCCGGCCGTGGTGCATTGAGCGAGCGCGCCTAGCGGGCACCCGCCATCAATTACAAGAGCAGCCTGCCGTAAACCCGCACACGACGACCTGCAGCAGCTCGTTCATCGAGCTTCCGTTGGGGCCACCGTACTGGTCGATCACCTTCTTGCACGCGCCGGGCCTGTAGCATTGGAAGCCGTTGCAGCCGGTTTGCTGCATACAGCTGAAGATGGAGATGCAGCCGAAGTCGGACAGGCATTGCACCAGCTGCCCCGTGCACGCATTCCTCAAGCAGCTCTGGCAGTCTTGGCCTGAGCCGCCGAAGCCGCCGATCGGTGCGCCTGAGTAGCCACCGATAGGGAGGCCACCGTAGCCGCCGGGGTAGTAGATGCCGCCGTAACCGCCGGGGTAGTAAACGCCACCGTAGCCGCCGGGGTAGTACCCACCTTGCGGAAGACCTCCGTAACCGCCCGGCTCGTAGCCGGCGACTCCGCCTTCGCCCGCCGCCGGCCGACCGCCGATCGGCCTCGTACCGCCACGGCCGGATGCCCCGCCGCCGCGCCCGGCGCTGGAGCCGCCTTGAGTCGTGCCGGCGTCCGCGCCGGCGCCGTCTGCGCCGGAACCCGTGTATTCACCCTCGAGCGCGTTGGTGCGGCCGCCGCAAGCTGCAGCCAGCACGAAACCGAACGCAACGAAGCCAGGAACTTTACCCCAACCTTTCATGCTGAAACCTTACTCGATGCGCCGGCTTCGCGCCGCTCGCCCAGGGTCTTTTCGGCCGATTTGTGGCAGGGTAGGCGGAAAGCGCCCATGGACAGCGTCGAAATTAGCGGCCTCTCTTGTCGCTGCATCATCGGCATCCGCGCGCGCGAGCGCCGCGTCTCGCAGCGCGTGCGCATCGATCTGGAGCTCGCCGTGGACTTGGAGCGTGCCGGCAAGAGCGGCCGCATCGCGCACACGGTGGACTACTCGCGTGCCTCCACCGAGCTGATCGCGTTGCTGCAGTTCCGGCGCTACTCGCTGCTCGAGGTCGCCGCCGAAGAGTGCGCGGGCTGGCTCTTCGCGGCGTACCCGGCCGTGCAAGGGGTCACGTTGCGCATCGCCAAGCCCCAGGCGCTCGCCGGGCAAGCCGAGTCGGGTGGCGTTCGCATCGCACGCAAGCGGCCGCCCGAGTCAACGAGGCGGAGCCACGCCTACGGTTTCTTGGAGCCGCAGCTGGAGACGAGCGAGGCCAGCATTGCACGCGTGGTGCTGGAAGCCGGCGCCACCGTTACCGCTGCTTCGCTGGGCGCCGAGCAGGCGCTGCTACTCCCGCTGGGTGGACGTCTGGAGGTCGGAGGGCGGCTGCTCACGCCGCACGAGCCCATCCGCCTGGGACCGGACCAGGAGTGCAAGAACCACGACGCGGTCGCGGGAGCGCTGGTGGTTTGCGCCCAGCGGGGCGGTTACGGCTAGTCATCTTGTTGGAAACCGACCTCTGACGCATCGTGAGGTTCGATAGCTAAGCCCCCAAGATGAGTGAGCTTTTGCGCCTCAGGTAAGCGCATGTGGGGAAAGGCAGGATATTTTCGCTGGCGACTCGGCCGGTCTTCTGAGATAAAGGGCGGAGTTGCGAGGGAAACCGGTACTTGCCGGTTCGAGCGTCCAGCCCAGGAATCCGCCGATGGTATCCGAAAGCACCGCCCTATCGAGTGATCCCACCGCCGCCGGCAAGACCGAGCCGCCCGCGTCAGCGCCGGATCGTCGCCGCAGCGAGCGACGGATCCCCACCGCGCGCGAGACGCTGCAGACGCTGCCCGAGATTGATGACGAAGCGTACGACTTCGAGCCTCACGATACGATTCCAGCTCCGCCGTGGCTCGAGGACGAGATCGTCCCCTCTCACAAGCAGTAAAGCGCGCGCTGCCCCCTCACGAGCTCGTCGCCACCGGCGTACGAGCTCGTAGCTATTTGGGGCGCCCGGAATTACTTTCCTCGGCCTCTAAGCGGAGGTCTGCATCTTGAATCGTGCATCACTGCTGACGCGTCGTCTGCTGCTCGTTCTTTGCCAGTTGGCGTGCCTATTGGTCGCGAGCTCGGCGCTCGCCGCCGGGCGAGTCCAGTGGAAGGAGACGACCGTCAAGGAGCGCGACGACAAGTCGTGGCGGCTCGAAGTCGCCATCTACATGCCCAAGGCCCCGGACGTACCCCACGTGCCGATGAAGTTCGAGTTCCAGCCGACCGCCTACTACGCGCGCGACATGACGGACGGCGACAAGCTCGTCGAGCACACCGTGCCGCTCACGGACCGCCAGTCGCTGATCGAGAGCGTCGACGTAGGCTTTCTGGACAGCGGCTCGGGCAAGATCGAATCGCGCACCAAGTTCACCTTCAAGGTGACGCGCGCGCACGGCTACGAAGCCGGCGAATACAAGATCACGATCAAGGACACTCGCAACGGGCAAACGGTCGGCACCCCCACCACGCTCAAGTTCACGGGCGAAAACGAGATCATCGACCGCCGCGCCATGGTGTTCTCGGGCGACAAGAAGAAGAAGCCCGAAGAGAAGAAGGCCGAAGCCGACTCGGGCGGCGACAAGCCGGCCGGTGATGACGCTGCCACGAAGGATGACTCGGCCGGCGGCGACGAAAAGAAAGCCGACGCGCCCGCGGACGAGCCGAAGAGCGACGAGCCAAAGGGCGACGACAACGCTCCGCCGCCGGTCGAGGGCAAGCCGGGTGGTTGCGGCTGCAAGGTGGCCGGTGGCGAGCGATCCAGCCTGCCCGGGCTCCTGGCCTTGGCCGGGCTGGGCGTGCTGGTGGCGCGCCGTCGTCGCGCGACGGCTTAAGCGACCACGCGCGACATGTACCGAGCGAGCCGCGCGATTCCTTCGCGGAAGACGCGCGGCTCCGTGAGCAGGCTGACGACAGCGAACGGCTCGCTTTCGAAATCGTAGAACCAGCCGGGTTGTACCAGCACATCTGTCGCATCGAGCAGGCCGAGCACCAGCTGCTCCTCGCTCTGCACGCGCGGCAGCTGCAGCACCGCGCTCCAACCCGCTTCGGCGTGTAGCAAGCTCACAGGCGAGCCTTCCAGAGCGGACACGAGCGCGGCCCAGTTGCTGCGGCAGCGCGCCGCGATGCTCTGCGTGATGGCGGGGCAGAGCGCGAGTAGCTCCGGCAGGGCTTGCTGGATTGGTGTGCCTACCGACAAGAACGTGTCGGCGATGAGCTCCAAGCGTTGGCGAGCCTCGTCGCGCGCGCGCGGCGAGCCGGACAGGAGCGTCCAGCCCAGCTTGAGCTGCGGCGAGCCGGCGCGCTTGCTGAGGCCGTCCAGTGTGAAGGTCAGCGTATCCGTGCTGCGGGGCGCGGCTGGGGCGGCGCCGTGAAACGGGAATTCGGCGAACACTTCGTCGTAAATCACGGGGGCGCCGAGCGACTCCAGCGCGAGGCGCTCGCTTGCGCTCAGGTATTGGCCGGTAGGATTGTTGGGTGAGACGCTGATGATGGCGCGGGTGCGCGGCGTGACGGCGCGGCGCAGCGAGTCGAGATCGACGTGCCAGGCGCCGTCGTATGCCAGTCGATACGACTGCACCTGCACGGCTTCGAGCTCTGCCAGGTGCTCGAATAGTGGGTAGCTCGGCGCCGGCACCAGCACGGCGTCGCCCGGATCGCACAGCAGCTTGAAGAGGAAACTGTACGCCTCGCTGGTGCTGGCGCTGAGCACGACGTCCGGTGCGGGCACGCCGGTGACAGCCGCGACGGCCTCGCGCGCCGAGCGTAAACCGAAAGGCTCCGGCGCATAGACGAGCGAACGCGCCTGCGCCCGCTCCAGAACCACAAGCAGCGATTCGCCATAGCCCAGGCCCGCCGTCGTTGGGTTACTCGACGTGAGATCGAACGCCGGCCTGCGCCCGCCGAGCGTTGCGGCAACTGCGTTGGGCGATTGATCGCGGGAAGAGCGCCGAGAAAACACGGTGCCAAGCGTAGACAATCCGCGTAGCATTGCTACGCGATGACTGCGCTCAACACCGAATGGCCGAATTTCGAGGGAGTTCCGGAAGAAGACTCGCTGATCTCGGCCCGCCCCAAGGGGCAAAAGCTGGCTCGCTACGTGTGGTGGGACGGCGAGGTGCGCGACGCCGATTCGCTGAACGTACACTACTACGCCAACGCGCTGCATTACGGCACGGCGGTGTTCGAGGGCATTCGCGTTTACCCTACGGAGCGCGGCGCAGCGCTGGTGCGCGTGCAAGATCACGTAGAGCGATTGATCTCGTCCGCCCGGCTCTACGGGATGAAGCTCCCGTTCAGCGCAGACGAGCTGGCACGCGGCGCGCTCGAGGTGACGCGCCGCAACAACATGCAAAACGGCTACTTGCGACCGCTGGCCTACTTTGGCAGCGGCCCCATCGACTTGCGGCCGAAAAAAGAGTGCCCGGTGCGCGTGTTCATTGCGGTGCGCGAGCTCGGCACCTTTTTGGGTGAAGACGCGCTACGCAACGGTATCCGCGTCACCATCTCGAGCTGGCGCAAGTTCCACCACACGATGGTGCCCACCATGGCCAAGGCCAGCGGCCACTACACCAACAGCGTGCTGGCCGCGCACGAAGCGATGGATCGCGACTACGACGACGCCATCTTGCTCAATCAAGACGGCACGGTGGCGAGCGCCACCGGCCAAAACGTATTCTTCGTCAAATCGGGCGTGCTCTACACGAACGACGTCAGCTCCTCGATCGTGCCCGGCATTACGCGCGACTGCATCCTGGCCATCGCCGAAGAACAACAGGTGCCAATTCAGATTCGCCCCTTCACGCGCGAAGACTTGCTACGCGCCGACGAAATTTTCATGACTGGCACCGCCGCCGAGGTCACGCCCGTGCGCGAGCTGGACGGCGCTGAGTTCGTCACCGGCAAAAATACGCTCGGCGCACTATTTCAACGCGCCTACCTGCGCGCGGTTACCGGCAAAGACGAAAAGCGCCTGAACTGGCTGAGCTTCGTGCGTTGAGAGGCGAAGTAGACGTGAGGGCGCGCTCGCGTTTACCTTAGGCGGATGTTCGAGCAACTGTCGCGTGAAGACCGCCTGCTCTTGCTCAGGTTCGTGTGCGCCTTTGCCTGGACGGATCTCGAGATCAAAGACGGCGAACGCAAGTTCGTGCAGCGACTGATGGATCGCATGCAGCTCTCGGCCGACGATCGCAAAGAGGTCGAGGGCTACCTGCACGTAGCCCCCTCACCCGAGTCGACGAACCCCAGCCTGGTGCCGCTAGCGCACCGCCGCATCTTCATCGACGCCGTCCGCGCGCTCATCTACGCCGACGGCGAAGTCGAGGTCGAAGAGCGCGCCCGCTTCGAAAAGCTCCAAGCCGCCTTGTCGTAGCGGCAGCCTCGCCCCGGCAGCGGCTCGGGCCATTCGCTTCCTGAGCGAATGGGCAGCCCCCCCTCGGGATCAGCGGCTGGCGACGCCGGGGGTAGGCTTGCCTTGCTTGGCCTCGACGAGCTCGGCGCGGTAGACGAGCTTGCCGTCGTCGGTGGTGATTTCGCCGGAGACGTCGCGGTCGGCGAAGGTGCTCGAGCGGACGATGGACAGCGTCGCGGGGCGGTCACCGACCCACACCTTGTAGGTCTTGGTCTCGCAATCGAGCGCGTCGCTGCCGACCAGGCAGGTCTGGTCGTTCGAGGAAACGAGGCCGTCGTTCACGTCGGCGGCGTAAATCGTGCGGCCCATCAACGCCTCGTAGTCGCCGAGCGTAGCCGGCGTCTCTTTGCTGCCGTCGAGGCGCGCGGCCGAAACGGCCTGGCCCGACTCGACGTCGAAGCGTACGCGCAGCCGCTCGACCTTTTCGCTCTGGGTGAGCGAGAAATCGACGACCCACGCCGCGTCTTCGAGCGCCACGACCTCTTCCGTAAGCGTGAGGGGGTCTGCGGCAAAGCTGCCACTGAAGCGGTGCACGAACAGGTCGCCGACGTGCCGCGTCGGAGCCGAGGCCGATGGCGTTACTTGCGGCTTGGCCGTGGCGAGCCGTGTCACCGAGGCCCGATGCGCCGCGGCTCGGGGCTGAGCCTGCTGGAACATCCCGCATCCAGCGGTGATGAAAACCGTAGCGAGCGCGAAGGGAGCAAGGACGCGGGGCGCGACAATCGTCATAAAGCCTCCCTTTCCACACACCCGGGAGTGGGGCCAAGTTTCAGGAGAAGCGAGGAGCGCGCCTGGGCTATGCTGAGAGGCTATGTCTGGGTCCTTGGACCTGTCGGTCGCAGAGCGAGCCAGCCTTTTCGATGCGCTACGTCAGGCAGCGGAGCGTTCTGGCACCGGTCTCGCAATCACGGACATTTCCGAGGCGCAGCCGCGCAACCTGTTCGTGAGCACCGACCTGGCGCGCATGATGGGTTACGAGCCACACGAGGTCGTCGGCAAGAGCCCCTGGGAGATGATCGCGCCGGATGAGGTGCCGCGCCTGCAGCAAATGATGGCCCAGCGTCAGCAGGGTCAGAAGCTGCCGGGCACGTTCGAGACCGTCCTGTTGCACCGTTCGGGTGCGCGCATCGCCATCGAGCTGGCGCAGAGCCGCACCATGCTCGACGGGCATCCGGTGACGGTCACGTTCGTCAACGACATCTCATCGCGCGCCGCCACGTCGCAAGCGTTGCGCGAATCCGAAAAGCGTTTCCGCGATCTGGTCGACGGTGCGCCGGACGGCGTGGCCATCCTGCGTGGCCCGATCGTGATGTTCTTGAATGCGCGGGCCGCCAAGCTGCTCGGCCTGAGCAGCCCCGCCCAGGGCACCGGCCGCATGATCACGGAGTTTTTGCATCCGGACGATCGCGAGCGTGCCGCCACACGCATCAAGAAGTTGCTGAAGGAAGGCGGCCTCGACGAGCGCGCGGAGTACCGCTCGCTCGACGGCCGCGGCGAGGAGCGCGCCGTCGAAATCTCGTCGATTCCCATCGAATATCAGGGCGGACCGGCGGTGCTGGCGTTCGCCCGCGACGTGACCGAGCGCAAGCGCATGGAAACCAAGCTGCTGGAAGCCGATCGGCTCACGGCGCTGGGTGTGCTCTCGGCCGGCGTCGCGCACGAAATCAACAACCCGCTCGCCTACGTGCTGCTCAACCTCGAGTACTTGAAGCGCGAGCTACCCAAGGCCGCCAGCGATCCCTCACGCATCGAGTCGCTGATGGTGCGTGTGCAAGACGCCTGTCATGGCGCCGATCGCGTCGCAGCCATCGTGCGAGATTTGCGTACCTTCGCGCGCGGCGAAGAGACGGCTCGTCAACCCGTCAGCCTCGAGTCCGTGATCGAATCGGCGGTGAACATCGCTTACCCCGAGATCCGCACGCGCGCGCGCTTGGAGCGACGCTACCAGACGGTACCGGCCGTCGACGGCAACGCCGGACGCCTGGAGCAGGTGTTCATGAACCTGCTCCTCAACGCGGCCCAGGCGTTTCCCGAAGACTCGGACGAATCGCAAAACTCGATCCGCGTCAGCCTGCGCGCCGAGGGCGACCACGTGATCGCCGAGGTGGCGGACAATGGGCCCGGCATCCCGCCGGAGCTGTTGACGCGCATCTTCGATCCGTTCTTCACGACCAAGCCGGTGGGCGTCGGCACGGGCCTGGGCCTACCGATTTGCCGCGGCATCGTGCAAACGCATTCGGGAGAAATCACGGTGGATAGCAAGCCCTTCGCCGGCGCCGTCTTCACGGTTTCGCTCCCCGCGTCGAAGCTGTCGCCGATCATGCCGCGCAAGTCCGATCGCTCGCCGCAAGAATCGCCGGACGGCCGCGAGCGCGGGCGCGTGCTGGTGGTAGACGACGAAAGCGTGGTGGCGCACACGCTCAAGGTGCTGTTGCAAGGCGAGCACGACCTGGTCGTCGCGCAGAGCGGGGCAGAAGCCCTCGAGTTACTGCAGCAAGAGAACGACGCGCCCGCTTACGACGCCATCTTGTGCGACTTGATGATGCCGGGCATGACCGGCATGGAGCTGTTCGAGGTGCTGCGGCGGGAGTACCCGGCCTTGGCCAAGCGGGTCATTTTCATGACGGGCGGGGTCTCCATGCTGCGGGTGTCGGAGTTCTTGGAGAGCGTGCCCAACGCCAAGTTCGAAAAGCCTTTCGACGTGGCCGAGCTGCGCCGCACCCTGCACGGCCTGGTCGCCAAGAGCCGCGGCAACGCGCCGAGCAGTCCGCCGCAAGCGCGCGTGTGAGCGCCGCTCAATCGAGCACCCCGCAGCGCTGGTGCCTCCTAGCTATGCACTTGTCAGCGCCGCGCGAGGGGTCGCCGGGCTCCCGGGCGACCAGCAGGGTGAGCTAGCCGGTGACGGCGCCTTCCAACGCCTCCAAATCCTCGACCATCACCGGCTTGTCGAGGTGGAGGCGCTTCATGGTGGCGCTTACCAGCTCTGGGAAATAGCCGGCCAATGCCGTGGCGCCCGCCGACGCGCCGATGGCGGTAGCCCAGCCCACTGGCCCGAGCGGCTTGCAGCCGAACAGTTGCGAGACGCCGGGCGTCTGCACGATCAGCGCGAGGGTGGCCGCGGAAGCCACGCTGGTGATGATGACGGGACGGCTGAGCTTGCCGGACATGAGCGTTTGGCCGAGCTGTGAACCCACCAGCGCCAGCAGGCCCACGGTATTGGCGCGCTCGCGGCCGCCGAAGCGCCCGGCGATCCAGGCGCTGCCGGCACCCAGCGAGGTCACCAGCGCGCGCAGCGCGATGTCGCGGTTCAGTGGCTGACCCAGCGAGGCTTCCGGACCCTCGGTGCGGAGCGCGCTCAGCGTGTCGAGCGACGGCGGGCGCAGCGCGATGGCCATGGCCGGCGCCACGTCCGTGAGCAGGTTCACGAGCAACAGCTGGCGCGGGTTCAGCGGCGGGCGACCATCGAGCAGGCCCGCTGCCAAGGTGAAGCCGATTTCGCCCAGATTGCCACCGACCAAGATCGAAACGGCGTCGCGCACGGACGCCCACATGGCGCGACCCTCGACGATGGCGTGCACCAGCGTTTCGATGCGCTCGTCCGTGAGCACGACATCGGCGGCCGCGCGGGCTGCGGCGGTGCTTTGCCGCCCGACCGCAATGCCGACGTTCGCGAGGCGAATCGCCGGAGCGTCGTTGGCGCCGTCGCCGACCATGGCCACGACCTTGCCGGCGCGCTGCAACGCGCGCACCACGCGCACCTTCTGCGCGGGGGTGACGCGGGCGAACACGCGCACGCGCTTGAGGTGAGCATCCAGCTCTTCGTCGGTGAACTGCGCGAGCGCGTTGCCCGACATCACGATACCGCCGGGAGGCAGAAGCCCGACTTCGCGCGCGATGGCTTCCGCGGTGCTCGGGTGGTCGCCGGTGAGCATGTACGTGATGACACCGGCGTGGTGCAAATCCGAAACCGCTTGCGCGGACGTGGGGCGCACCGGATCGCGGAAAGCGACGAAGCCGCGGAACACCAGCTCCGGCAATTCAGCGAGGTCGTGATCCACGGCCACGCGCGCTTCGGCCACGCCGAGCACGCGCAAACCGGCGCCGCCCAGCTCTTTGGCGCGCTCCAGCAGCGCGCTGCGACCGGCCTCGTCCACTTCGAGCTCTTGCCCGCCTTTGCGCAGGCGCGCGACGCGCCCGATCAGCTTTTCTGGCGCGCCCTTGACGGTGAGTAGGGCGCCTTCGCGCGTTTCGCCCAGCACGATCTGGTAACCGCGCTCGGCCTCGAACGGCAGCTCTCGGAGCCGGAGCCAGCCGCCGGCGCCGTCGAAGGCGCGCACCGAATGCGCCCGCGCGGCTCGGTACAGCGCCGCGTCGGTGGGATCGGTCTTGGTGCTGCCGATGCGTTCTTCGGGCGCTGCGCGTAGCGCGGCCGCCAGCACCAGCTTTTCGCTGTCACCGTAGGTCGAAGGTGCGTCGCTGGTGCCTTCGGAGATAGAGCCGAGCTCGATGCGGCCCTCGGTGAGGGTGCCGGTCTTGTCGAGGCACAGCGCGTCCACCCGGCCGAGCGCCTCGATGCTGCGCACGTTGCGCACCAGCGCGCCGCGTTTGGACAAGCGTGAAGCGGCCGCAAGCTGCGCCGCCGTCGCGATCAGCGGCAGACCTTCTGGCACGGAAGCTACCGCCAGGCTCACGCCGCTGCCCACCAAGTCTTCGAGCTTGCGGCCGCGAATCAGGCCAGCGCCGATCAAGCTCACGCCGGCGCCGAGCGCCACCGGCCCGGTCATGTGAATCAGCGAGCGCAAGCGACGCTCGACGCCGCCGCGGCTGGGATCGCGCTTGACGGCGCCGGCGCCGCGCCGCGCCTCGGTCTCATCGCCGGTGGCCACGACCACGGCCACGGCACGCCCGGCCGCGATCGCGGTGCCGTCGTAGAGCATGCTGCTGCGATCGGCCACGTGCGAGTCGAACGAAGGCGCGGGCGACTTGCGCACCGGCAAGGACTCGCCCGTCATGCTCGATGCGTCGACTTCGAGCGCTTCGGCCGAGAGGATGCGGCAATCTGCCGGCACGACGTCGCCGGCTTCGAGCACGACGATGTCGCCGCGCACCAGCTCCTGCTCCGGCATGTCGAGCAAGGAATTGCCGCGCCGCACCCGCGCGAAGCGGCGCTCGCCGCGCGACAGCTCGCGCAGGCGCCGCTCGGTGCGGTAGCGCTGCGCGCCGCCGATCAGCGCGTTGAGCGCGACCACGCCGCCCACCATACCGGCGTCGGCGAACGAGCCCACCGCCGCCGACAGACCGGCTCCGGCCGCGAGCAGCGGCGCCAGCGGATTGAACAACTCGTCCGTCACGGCCTCGACCAGCTCGCCGACGCGCGAGCGCTCGGCGTTGTGCTGCGGGCGTTTGCGGCGCTGCGCCTCGCGGCGCATCAGCCCCTGCTCGGAAGTGCGCAGCTTGACGAGCACGCTGCGTGCGTCGAGCGCGTACCAGGGCGTGCGGTCGCGCGGCGCCGGCAGCGCGCGGCGCGCCAGCGTGAACGAGCCGCGCACACCGTTCGCCATCGAGATCAGCGAGGCCGCATTGACGACGGCGATCACGCGCCGCGCGGTGAGCGGCAGCACGCCACCGGCCGACACCAGCGCGCCGAGCGTGGCCGCGCCGAGCGCGATGTTCACGCCCTGTTTCGCCACCTGGCGCGCCGACACCGCCGCGTGAATCAAGAAGCGCACGTCCGACAAGTCGTCGCGGCAAATCACGTGGGCGCCCCAGGGCGGCGCCTCGCCCTCGCGCATCAAGCCGATCGTCAAATCGGCGTCGACACGCGGTGAGCGGCTGGTAGCGACCAGGCACACCGCGCGACCTTCGCGCTGCAGCCGGCGAATGCCGCGCGCCAGGTCTTCTCCCGCGCCGATGGTGTCGTCCGCGGGCAAGCCGGACAGTACCTCTTCATCGGAGCTTGCCACGACCACGCGCATTTCGGCCTCGTGCGCGGCCGTGATCAGCTCGTCGATGCCCGTCTGTGGAATGAGCTCCACTTCGGCCAACGCCACCAGCACATCGCGCTTGACCAGCCCGACCACCAGGCCGCCGCGGCGCCCCAGATCGGACACGTTGGGGCTGAGCTCTTCCGGCACCTCGCAACCGAGCACGCCGAGCGCGCCGAACGTGTAGTCGCCGAGCGAGCGCTTTTCGATCGGACGCTCCACGTCGAGCAGCTCGCCGAGCGCGCGGCGTGTTTCGGCTTCGTCTTCACTGCTGACGACGAGCAGCTCACGCACCTCGTAGCGATCGCGCGCCACCAGGCCACCTTCGAGCACCAGGCAGTCGATGCGATCGAGCCGACGCAGCGCCTCCGCGTCGACCACCAGCGCCTGCCGCGCGGCGAGCGCCCGCGACAGCTCCGAGCAGTAGGTTTCGCGACCGAGCTTGGCCGGCCCCGGCAGGCCCGCGAACAGCGCTGCGATGGCGCGCTGCACCGAGCGCGTCGTCAAGAAGCTCACCGCGAAGCCGCCCAGCGACACGATCCAGGCGCGGTCGGCGTACTCTTCGATCGGGCCGCGCGGCAGCGCGCGGGGTCGCGCTTCCGGCGTCGTCAGCTCGGCCACGCTCGCCGGCACCGCGAACAGCTCCTGCTCGCGCTGCTCCCAGATCCTGCGACGCGCTTGGGCTTCGCCCAGCTTGGAGAATTTGTGGGCCAGGTCGACCAGCGCGCTGCCCGGCCGCTGCGCGGCACCGTGCGCGGCCGCGGCCGCCATGTCGAGCATCAGGTCCGCGCGCTGCGGGCCGAAGCGCTCGTCGAGCGGCTTGCGCAGCCGAGTCGTGGTCTGCGCGATCGAGAACAGGCTGCCCAGCGTGCCGGCGATGCGTGACGCCGGCAGCGGCGAAAACTTGAGCCCGAGACCGGTGGCCACGCCCAGCGTGTCGGCGCACAGCCCCACCAGCAAACGCTCGATGCTCTCGACATCGGCCGGGTGCTCCCAAGTCTCGTCGCGAAAGCCGGCGTTCTCGACACCGGCCGCGCGCTCGGCTTCCTCGACGACCGCCAGCAGCTCGCTCAGTGAGTAGGCGTCGTCGTCGTAAGACACGATCAGCCGGCGCAGCGGCGCGTTGATCTCCACGCCGCGCACGCGCACGAGCGCATGCAAGGCGGGCTGCACGCGCTCTACGAAAAGGTTCAGCTCGGCTTGCGACAGCTCGCGCAACTCGATGTGCGCGCGAGTGCGACCCACCCACGAGCGCCGCGCTCGCGGCGAAAGCAATTTGCGCAGCGTGTAAAAAGCACCAACCACGCTCATCTCAAGGACTCTTTCGATCCGCGAAGCGATCGGTGGCGCTGATCAGCTCGTGCACGATGCCGGGCTCGAACGCCGAATGCCCGGCGTCCGGCACGATCTTCAGCTCGGCCTCCGGATACGCCTTGGAAAGCTCCCACGCGCTCTGCACCGGACACACCACGTCGTAGCGACCTTGCACGATCACGCACGGTAGATGCCGAATCTTGCCGACGTCTTCCAGCAACTGCTGCTCGCTCTTCAAGAAGCCGCCGTTGACGAAATAGTGCGCCTCGATACGAGCGAAGGCCAGGCTGAACTCGTCTCCCGCAGCGCTCTGAATGTAGTCGCGATCTTGCAAGAGGTGGCTGGTGCTCGCTTCCCACACGCTCCAGATGCGAGCGGCTTCTTGACGCTCCACCGGGCTCTCGCTCGTGAGCCGGCGATGAAACGCGGTGATCAAGTCACCGCGCTCGGCCTCGGGAATCAACTTGAGGAACGGCTCGAAGGCGTCGGGAAACAGCGCGCTCGTGCCGCGCTGATAGAACCACTCGAGCTCCCAGCGCCGCAGCAAGAAGATACCGCGCAGCACGAGCTCGCTCACGCGCTCGGGATGCGTCTCCGCGTAAGCCAGGCCGAGCGAGCTGCCCCACGAGCCACCGAATACCTGCCATCGCTCGATGCTCAGGTGCTCGCGCAAACGCTCGATGTCGCTCACCAGGTGCCAGGTCGTGTTGTCGTCGAGCGACGCGTGCGGGCGGCTCCTGCCGCAGCCGCGCTGGTCGAACAGCACGATGCGGTAGCGCGCCGGGTCGAAGAAGCGGCGCTGCTTGGGGCTGGTGCCGCCACCGGGGCCGCCGTGCAGAAAGACGACCGGCTTGCCCGCGGGGTTGCCCGACTCCTCGAAGTACAAGGAGTGGACCGGCGAGACCTGCAAAAAGCCTGTCCGATAGGGCTGTATCTCGGGGTAAAAGCTCCGGAGCACGCGAGGAACCATCGGGGACCGGGGAGCCTATCATGCAAAGGCCCGGCGGCCCGTGCGGCTCCGCGGTGGCCGTGATAACAGCGGCACCGCATGCAGGTTATCGGTCAAGACAGCGGTTCGGGCGGCGGCCCGGACCTGGTGACCGCCTTGAAACAGGCGCGGCGCGGCTTTCGGCGAGACGTGGCGGCGCTGCTCGACGCGCTCGAGCAAGTCGACCTGCTGATTCCGCTGGCCGAGCCGGTCCCCAACGCCACGACGGGCGAGCGCACCAAAATCGAAGGCGAGCTGCGGCTCATTCCGCACTTCTTACCGACGCCCGAAGGGGCGCGGTTCGCGGCGCTCTTCAGCAGCGCCGGCTTGCTCGACGCGATCGGCAAGCAATTGCACTGGCAGACGGCCGATAGCGAGCTCGAGTACTGCTCGGTGCCGGGCGGTGTGGCCCTGCAAATGGCGAGCGGCACGCTGGACGAGCACGTGCAGGGCGTGGTGATCGATGCCGGCGCCGAGTCCGAGCTCGTGCTCACCGCGGCAGAGGTGCGCACGCTCGTCTCCGGCCAGGCTATTCCGCTCGTCGGCTACGTCGCGGCGATTCCGGACGACCACGAGCAAACGCTGCACGCCGAGCCGGGCGCGCCCCAGCCGCCCGCGCTGGTCGCGGCCCTCGATCGCTGCGTGACCGAGCTCGAGGAGCTCGCAAGCTACGAGCTACTCCGCACCTTCAACCCCGAGCGCGATCTCGAGCCGCACGCCACGATCAAGCTAAAGACCCGGGCGGGCGCCGTAGATCACTCGCATCTTGCTAAACATGTCTTCAATGCCGTTAGTGGACATCTTCCCCCGCCCGGTTACGTAGACATCGTCTTTGAGGTCTAACCGCTCGATCGCGAGCGTGGTGTTTGGTCTACCCTCGATGCCCCAACCGCCCCGCGACCTTGGTTGACTGAGCCACGGATTTTGCGCCCGGCCTGGCCGGGTTTCTTCACTACGGTCTTCTGGTGGCGATCGTGATCTGGCCGCGCCAAAGTCGGGTAAAGTGGCTCCGGGCTTCGCGCTTCGCGCTCGCCCAAACTCGTAACGGAGACTTAGCGATCGTGACGGTCGAAAGCGTTGAGCAGCTGATAGGCGTAGAGCGGCCGGATCTGGTTCAGGTGGGCGAAAAGCGCCTGTCGTTTTGGGAGCGGCTGATCATTCGCTTCGTGCGCGGCACGTTCCGGCGCGGTCTGGTCGACACCACCATTCGCGTGCTGCAGCACAGCATCGGCTCGTCGTGGATTCACCATTGCACCAAGCACCTGCGGCACATGCATGGGCTCGAGCGTTTACCGCCCCTCGAGCTCGGGCAAAGCTACATCTTGGTCTGCAATCACCGCAGCTTCTTCGACCTGTACGTGATCTTCGGCGACTTGGTGCGGCGCGGGCTCAAGCACCGCATCGTGTTCCCCGTGCGCTCCGGCTTTTTCTACGATAACCCCTTGGGTTTATTCGTGAACGGCGTCATGAGCTTCTTTGCCATGTACCCGCCGCTGTTTCGTGAGCGCAAGAAGCTCATCTTGAACCCCACCTCGCTCGACGAGCTGGCGTGGCTGCTCAGGCAGGGGCGCATGTTTTGCGGCATCCACCCCGAGGGCACGCGCAAGAAGGACGACGACCCTTACACCTTCTTGCCCGCGCAGCGAGGTGTCGGTCGCATCATTCAGGGCGCGCGGGTGCCGGTGATCCCGGTGTTCATCAACGGGCTCATCAACGACCTGCCGCGCCAGGTCGAGAGCAACTTCGACGGCTCGGGCCGCGATATCATCGTGGTGTTCGGCAAGCCCATCGATTTCGGCGGCATGCTGGACGAAGCGCCGGGCGCAAAGACCGAGCAGCGCATCGCCGATCACGTCATGCAAGTCATCGCTGAGCTCGGCCAAGAAGAGAAGCGGCTGCGCGCGGAGCTCCCCGCCAAATGAGCCCGCGCGGCGCGGCGCTGCTGCTCGTGCTGGGCGCCTGCAAGCAAGAAGACGAAGCGCCACCGGTGTATCCGCTGCAACCGGCCGCCACTGTACAGACCGCGCCGCCGCCCGCCGCGCCCACGCCCACGCCCACGCCCACGCCCACGCCGGGCGGTGTCCCCGCGCCGAGTCCCACCGCCGCCTCCATGCCAGCCGCGTTTGGCTTCTTTTGCGCAACCGACAACGACGCTCAGTGCCCTTTCGCGCACTGCTTGGCCGGCCGCTGCGGCGGCTGCACGACCGTCAACGACTGCAAACCAGGCACGCAGTGTGTCCCGAGCCTCGTCGGCCAGATCTGCCTACCAGGGGTCGCTGCGTCCCCCACTCCCACGCCTACGGCGACTGCACCCGTGCCCGTGCCCGTGCCCGTGCCGGCGGTTCCCTCCCCCAACTCCGCGTCACCGTTCGAAGCCGCCCGCGCGCTCTGCGTGCAACGCACCAACGAGTTTCGGGCCCGTGTCGGCGTCGGCCCCGTCACCCGCCGGAGTGATACCGAAGCCTGCGACGACGCCGAGGCCCGCTCCGACGCCGCCGCCAGCGTCGCCCACGGTGCTTTCGGCCAATGCCGCGAGCGCGCCCAAAACGAATGCCCCGGCTGGCCCGGCGCCGCGACCGATGTCGTCGAGCGCTGCCTGGCCATGATGTTCGCCGAAGGCCCCGGCCCGGGCTCCGCCCACGGCCACTACACCAACATGACCGAACGCCAATACGTCGGCGTCTCCTGCGGCTTCACCCAGCTACCGGATGGCACGCTGTGGGTGGTGCAAAACTTCTTCCCGTGACGGGGCTTCCTGGTTAGGCCTGTCCCCCCGCTTCCTCCACGAGCAGGCCGTTCTCTCGCAGGGCCGGAGCCCCGCCTTGACGCCCCGGCAGCAAAGCTCTCTGCTAGGACTGATATGTCTTTGGGCGGTTGGAGTTTTCGGAAGTTGGGGGCTATGGCTGCGTTCGCGCTCGGCGGCACGCCGGCGCTCAGCGGCTGCTCGCCGCAATCCTTTGCGAGGCAGGAGTTCTCGACTCAGTTCAACTGCCCCACCGATAGGGTCGTAGCCGTCGAAGAAGAGGGGCACTACGTGGTCTCCGGCTGCGGCTTCGAGACCGCCTACCGCTGCTACCCGACGGGTGGCGGTACCACCTGCGATCAATGGGATCGCAACGCCAACAAGTCTCAGGCCAGCGCGGCAGCACCGGCGGCTCGTCCCGTGCAGCTGAGCTCCGAAGTCAGGGCCAAGAGCAGCGCCGAACAGCCGGTTTTGGTGCTGGAGTTGGTGCTCGACGGCAACGCGCTGCTGCGTGTGACCGCCATGCCCGACAAGTCGGACGTGGTGCAACTCAAGCTGATTCGTCGTGAGCAGGATCAGAGCGCCGACGCTTGCTCGATGGATTGGATGATCAACGGACAAATCTTGGTAACGCCCGCCGCGGTCGCCACCCGTAAGAACGACGTGTTGTCCCATCGCGTGCAGTTCCAACGCGACCTGATTGCCGAGCTCAACGGCGCCGAGCAGATCGCGCTGCGCATTTGCAATAGGCGCTGGGCGCTCAAGCGCACACAAATCGCCAAGGTGCACGACTTCGTCGATCGTTTTCAGCAGGAGCTCGCCTGGCAGGGGCAATCGCGCGTCAGCCCGAGCAGCAGCGGCAGGCCCGCCCCCAAAGGAGGCTGGCCCCCGTGGTCGCAGCTGAGCAGCACGCTACCAGGCAAGGTGGACGGCCCCGCGCTCGACGCGCGCGAGCTCTTCAAGAAACTGAGCCCGTCGGTCTTCTTGCTCGTGGCGGAGCGGCAGTACGGGACCTCGCAAGGCTCCGCGGTTGCGATCAGCACGACCGAGCTAGTCACGAACTGCCACGTGGTGGAGCAGGCGCTCAAGCTCACCCTCAAGCAAGGCAAAGACGAATGGCCCGCTACCATCTCGCGCGCCGATCCTTCAAGCGATCGCTGCGTCGTCACGACCTCGGCATTGCCGCTGCAGCCCGTCGCCGGCATGCGCTCGTACGACAGCCTCGAGGTGGGCGAGCCCGCTTACACGCTCGGCTCACCCGTCGGACTCGAGCTCACGCTGGGCAACGGCATCGTCTCGGGGCGTCGCGACGAGCAAGGCCACCACTACATTCAGACCAACGCGCCCATCTCGCCCGGCTCTTCGGGTGGTGGCCTCTTCGACGCCCGCGGCAACCTGATCGGCGTCACCACGCTGGTGCTCGTGGGCCGCGAGCACCTGAATCAGTCGCTCAATTTCGCGATTCCGATCGATGCGTTCTATGCGCCATAAAGCGTTGGGAGCCAAGTTGGGCGCGGTTGCCTCCATAACGCTGAGCCTGGCACTGCTCGGCTGCGGACCGGGCGCCCGCGCCGCTCGCCGTGAGTTCTCGGCCGGCTTCAAGTGCGCTTACGACGCCACGCACGTAGAGGAAATCGACAACCACTACGTCGTCACCGGCTGCGACGAGACGGCGACCTACGTCTGCTGGCCGAGGTATGGTGAGGGCGGAGAAAAATGCCGGCGCACGGATATTGACGCCCACACGACTACCGAGACCTGGGGACCGACACCGAGCGCATCAGCAGCTAGCGCGCCCCCGCAAGAGTCACCCCACACCACGCCAGCACCGCCCACCCCGCCAGAAACGCCACTCCACCCAGCGGAGTGATGGCACCGAACCAGCGTGGCGCGCCGAGAGCCATCGCGTACAAGCTGCCACAGAACAGTACGGTGCCGACCGTAAACGCGAAGCCGGCGTAGCGCGCTTGCGGTGCTTTCGCGATCACGAACGCCACTGCCGCCAAAGCCAGCGCGTGCATCAGGTGGTAGTGCGCGGCGGTTTGCCACCACGAGAGGCGCTTGGCGCCGTCGGCGGCGTCGGCCAGGCGAGCCTGCAAGCCGTGGGCGCCGAACGCGCCGAGCGCCACCGCCAAGAAGCCGCTGATGCCGGAAGCCGTGAGCCAATTGCCCATACGGGGCGCAGCTTACGCGCGGCTCCGCGCTGGAGGCTAGCCGGCTTCCGCCACCCGAGCGGCGCCGCGTGATTTCGATTTGGCGCGCCCCAGGGGCGTGGTCGAAGCGCGCGCCGGCTGCGCCAGGCCACCGCCGAGCTGCGCGAGCTTCTCTTTGAGGTAGCGGCCGGTGTGGCTGGCGGTAACGCGCGCCAATTCTTCCGGCGTGCCCTCGGCGATCAATTGTCCGCCGCCGGCGCCGCCTTCGGGACCCAAATCGATGACCCAATCGGCGTGGGCGATCACATCCAGGTTGTGCTCGATCACGACCACGGTGTTGCCGGCGTCGACCAGACGCGACAGCACCGTGAGCAGCTTCTCGACGTCTGCAAAGTGAAGCCCCGTGGTCGGCTCGTCCAAAATATAGATGGTGCGGCCGGTGCCGACGCGCGACAGCTCGCGCGCGAGCTTGATGCGCTGCGCTTCACCACCCGAGAGTGTCGGCGAAGGCTGACCGATCTTCACGTAGCCGAGACCGACGTCGAACAGTGTCTGCAAGCCGCGCGTGATTTGCGTGTGCACCGAAAACACCTCGAGCCCTTCGCGCACGCTCATCTCGAGCGTGTCCGCGATGCTCTTGCCCTTGTACTGCACGCGCAGCGTGGCCTCGTTGAAGCGCCGACCGCCGCACTCCTCGCAAGTGACGTACACGTCGGGCAAAAAGTGCATCTCCACCTGGCGCAAACCGTCGCCCGCGCACGCTTCGCATCGCCCGCCCTTCACGTTGAAAGAAAAGCGACCGGCGTCGTAGCCATAGGCGCGCGCTTCGGGCGTACCCGAATACAATTCGCGAATCTGATCGAACACCTTGGTGTACGTCGCCGGGTTGGAGCGCGGCGTGCGACCGATCGGCTTCTGGTCGATGGCGATCACCTTGTCCACGTTCTCGATGCCGAGCACGGACTTGTGTGCCCCCACCTGCAACCGAGCCTCGTGCAGCTTACGCGACAGCGCAGGGTACAAGATGCTGTTGACGAGCGTGGACTTGCCGGCGCCGCTCACGCCCGTGACCGCCACCAACTTGCCGAGCGGAAACTTCACGTCCAAGTTGCGCAGGTTGTGCTCGGTCGCGCCCTTCACCTCGATGAATTTGCCGTTTCCGCTGCGGCGCGCTGCCGGCAGCTCGATCTTCTTGCGGCCCGAAAGGTACGCGCCGGTCAGCGACTCCTTCACCTTCATGACTTGCTCGGGCGTGCCCTCGGCCACGACCTGGCCGCCCAGCTCGCCCGCGCCCGGCCCGAAGTCGATCAGGTAGTCGGCTTTGGCCATCGTCTCTTCGTCGTGCTCCACCACCACGACTGAGTTGCCCAAATCGCGCAGCATTTCGAGCGTCGCCAGCAGCCGCCCGTTGTCGCGCTGGTGCAAACCAATCGAAGGCTCATCCAGAATGTAGACGACCCCCGTGAGCTCCGAGCCGATCTGCGAAGCCAGACGGATACGTTGACTCTCGCCACCGCTGAGCGTCGCCGCCGCGCGATCCAAGGTCAAATAACCCAACCCGACATTGAGCAAGAAGCCTAGCCGCGCGCGGATCTCTTTGCGCAGCTCTTGTGCGATCTCCACGTCGGCGCCCTTCAGCTCCACGCCGTCGATCCAGCGCACGGCCTCTTCGATGCGCTTTTCGGACAAATCGCTCAGGCTCATGCCGGCAATCTTCACCGCGCGGCTCTCCGCCTTCAGGCGCGCGCCCTTGCAAGTCGGGCAAGGCTTGCTCGAGAAGTAGCGCAGGTACCACTGCTTCATGTCCTCGCTGGTGGTCTGGCGCATGCGCCGCATCAGCTGGTTGCAGAGCCCCTCCCACTCGTAACCTTTGACGTTCGCGCCCCACAGCACGCCTTTGCGTTGCGCTTCGGTCAGCTTGTTCCACGGCGTAGAAAGCTTGATTTTCAGCAGCTTCACGACCCAATCGACTTCGGACGCCGTCCAACCTTCGCCGCGTTGCACGGCCGCCGCCCAGGGCTGCACCGCGCCCTCCTTCAACGAGAGCTCCGGATTCGGCACCACCAGCTCCGGATCCATCTCCGGGCGCGAACCGAGGCCGTTGCAATCTTGGCAAAAGCCGATCGGCGAGTTGAACGAAAACGCCAACGGCGCCAGCTCCGAAAAGCTCATACCGCACTTGGGGCACGCGCTCTTCTCGCTGAAGGCCGTCTCTTCGTCCTTACCGTGCAGCGCGACCAGCTTGCCGTCGCCTTCGCGCAGCGCCGTCTCCACCGAGTCGGTCAGGCGTGCGCGCGCATCGGCCTCGATTTTGATGCGGTCGACCACGATGTCGATGTCGTGCTTGCTCTTCTTGTCGAGCGTCACCTGCTCTTGGCCGAGCCGCACGATGCGCCCGTCCACGCGCAGCCGTGAAAAACCTTTGGCCTGCGCGGCCTCGAGCACGTCTTTGTGCTCGCCTTTGCGCTGGCGCATCAGCGGCGCCAAAATCGTCACGTTTTCGCCCTTCGGCAGCGAAAGCAGCGCGCGCACGATCGCCTCGGCGCTCTGCCCCGCCGCCTTCACGTCGCACTTCGGGCAATGCTGCACACCGATGCTCGCGTACAAAACGCGCAAGTAATCGTGCACCTCCGTTACGGTGCCCACGGTGCTGCGCGGGTTGCTGGAAGCCGTCTTCTGCTCGATCGAAATCGTCGGGCTCAAGCCGCGAATCGTGTCGTACTTCGGCTTCTCCATCTGCCCGAGAAACTGCCGCGCATAGCTCGACAAGCTCTCGACATAACGGCGCTGCCCCTCCGCATACAACGTATCGAAGGCCAGCGAAGACTTTCCGGAGCCCGAAACCCCGGTCAGCACCACGAGACTGTGCTTCGGAATCCGCACCGTCACGTTCTTCAAATTGTGCTCACGAGCACCACGAATCACGATCGCATCAGGCTCGGGCGGCGGCGCATGCTTCGGCATCGGGGTCCAAGCTGTAGCACCGCCCTACCGTCATCGGCAGTACCCCGAAACCATTCACGAATTCGCTCGCCGAATCCGGACACATCACTGACACACAGTTGTCAGGAATTACAAGACGGCGGCTGGAGAGTGGGGCCAACGAATCCGGTCGCGCAGCGGCACGAACGTCGTGAGGCTCCGCTTCGCGCCGCGCACTCGCTTCGGGGCAACACCCCGCGCGAGCACACCCCGCACGAAACGCGCCCCGCACGAGCGCACCCCGCACGAGCGCACCCCGCATGACCGCACCGTGCACGAACGGGCACACGCCGACCGCGACGGAGAGCCGTGTCGGCAGTTCGCACCATCGCCGGCGACGCGCACCGCTCGTTGTATCGCCAGAATGTTCTCACAAACGTAATGACTTTGGTGGACGCGCGATGCGCTGCACGATCTAAAAACGTATCGTGCGTTCACCAGAGTTATCTCGTTCGTAAGAACTTTTGCGACTCTAAGAGAGATCACGGCCGCCACTGCCAAGACAGCTCGCGTCAAGTTGACGGTGTGCCCAACAACCTCGCGTGATGCCTTCTCGCGTGATGCCTTCTCGCGTGATGCCTTCTCTCGCAGGCGCATCAACCCGAAAACCCGTGGCGGCGGCGGACGCCTTCGTCAGCTCGCGGCTTCGGCCTGCTCCAGGATGACGAGCAGCGCGCGCATGGCGTTGAGCATCGGCTCGGCGTCCACTTCACCTTCGCTGTCGGCCAGTCGAAGTTGAGTTTCGAGGCTGCCGCGGGAAACACCCAGTTTCTTGGCGACCTCGATCACTTCGGCAGCTGAAAACGGTTTCGGTTGAGCCATGGCGCGCAACGTAGCCAGCGCTGCGCCCTTCGTCCACGTGGGCATCTGCCTTCCTACTGTGAATCCGCTGTCAGGCGAGCGTGAACCTGCGGCTACATGGCGGCTTATTTTTGGCCAAAATCGACTCTTCCACAGCGGGCCGGGGGCTGGCACGCTGGTTGCTGGGAAGTTTCGCTCCAATCGTTTTTCGGAGGAGTTTGCATGCGCTTAATCCGGTTGATTCCTGGCGTTTTGCTGGCGGCTGGGCTGGCTGTGGCTTGCGGAGGCACCAGCAGCGGTGATTCCGGAAGCAGCGGCAACATGGGCGGCGATGGCAGCGGCGCCGAGACGGGCATCACGCTCGAAGAGCTGCCCGGCAAGTATGCTGCTGCATTCTGCGATGTCTTCACGAGCTGCATCGGCGACGTGTGGAACATCTTCCGACCCGGCGAAGAGTGCTTGAAAACCTTCGGGCCCAGGGTGGAAGAAGAGCTCGCACCGCTGGCCGATGCGATCAAAGCGGGGCGCGTGAAGTACGACGGCACGAAAGTACAGGCGTGTCTAGACGACCTCACGGCGCGCGATTGCGAGGCGCTCAGTCAGCGTGAGCCGCCCAGCTGCCAGGCTGCGGTCGAAGGAACCGTCAAAGAAGGCGGCGACTGCACGCTCGACGAAGAGTGCGAGGGCGACCAGTACTGCAAGCTGAGCGACAAGTGCCCCGGCAAGTGCGCAGCCTACGAACCGGCGGGTGGTGCGTGCACGGGCGACGACAACTGCAAGAGCGGGCTGAAGTGCGACGATAACGGCCACTGCGTCGCGCCGGGCAAGAAGGGCGACGCTTGCAAGCAAGGCGAGCCAGACTGCGGCGATGGCATGCTGTGCCTCGGCGACGACGACAAGACGAAGACGCCCGGCACTTGCTACAGCATCGACGAGGCCTTCGCCGGCAAAGAGGGCGATGATTGCTCGTTCGACGGTCACCTGTGCCAGGCAGGCACCGCATGCGAAATCACGAAGGTGGCGCCCCTGGGCGGCACATGCGTGGCGCGCGTCAAATCAGGAGCCGAGTGCCACGCAGCCCTGCCGGACGAATGCCCGGACGACGAATTTTGCGCGCTCAGCGCGGCCAACCCGCTCCTGCCCGGCAAGTGCACGGCCAAGCCAGCGTCCGGCGAAAAATGCGGCGCCGCGCTGGGCGGCGAAGTCTGCGCGGCCTACGCGCGCTGCGACGGTGGCGTCTGCCGTGACATCGCGCACGCGGGCGAAGACTGCACCGTGAGCACGACCTGCTACAGCGATCACTGCGTGAACGGCGCGTGCGTCCTCAGCAACAGCTGCGAGTGAGCGCGTCGCGAGTCAACGAGACAGGGCGCGTTCCGCCACCTGGCGGAAGCGCCCGTTCGGATAGCGCGCCAGGTAGCGGCGCGCGTAGTCGGCTGCGCGCGGATCCTTGCGCGCAGCAGCTGCTTCGATCGAGAGGGCCAGCGCGTCTTCGCTGAGCGCACCGTGCGGGTTGCTCTTGAGGTACTGGTCGAGCAGCGCCTGCGCGCGCGCGGCGTCTCCCTGTTTGCGCAGCGCGCGCACGGCTTCGGCGACCGGCGTCGGATCCTCACCGGCGCGGAGCTTGGCTTGCGGCCTGGTGCTCGGCGGCTCCACGCTGGCAGGTGCCGCGGGTAGCTCGGGCGGCGTCACTTCTGCGGCGGGCGCCTGCGCAACATGCGCGCGCGGCGCGGGCGTGGCCGGCGCGACCTGCGGCTCGGGAGGAAGCGGTAGTGTCGCTTTGCTCGGCGCGAGCCAGGTGTAGCCGGCGGCGGCCGCGGTAGCGGCGATCAACAGCGCACCGGCGCCCAACAACATCGGACGCAGCGCCCGCCGCTCTCCGCCGCCACCTTCGAGGGCGCGCGCGATGCGCGATTGCACGTGACGTTTGGCGAACGGGCCGCTTTGATGCGGCTCCGCGCTCTCGACCAACGCCGTGAGCTGGGCGAGCGATGCGTTTGCCTCTTCGCGCAGGCGCTTCATGGCTGGCTCCTACGAATCACACGCTTCTCGGCGCGCTCGGCCTGCTGTTGCAGCTTCTTGCGGGCCTTGTGGATGCGGGCCCACACCGTGTTGATCGGCACGCCTTGTAGCGCGGCGATCTCTTCGCCGCTGTTGCCTTCTATCTCGAAGAGCACGAAGGCCGCGCGCTGGTCTTCGTTCAAATGTTCGAGCAGGCGCTCGAGCAGCTGCTGCTTTTGCTTCGTCTCCAGCTCGTCGAGCGGGCCGCGCGCGGTGGCTAGCATGCCATCTTCCAAGATTTGGCTGCTGCCGCGCGCGAATAGGTGCCTGACCCACATCAAGCGCCGGTGGTCGCGCACTTTATGGCGAGCAATCTGGTAAAGCCAACCTGCCACGTTCTGTCCGTCGAAGTCTGAAAGCCTTCTGTGCACGACCAGGAACACGTCTTGGACCAAATCGTCGCGGTCGGATTCCCGGCAACCTAGCGCGCGTACCCAACGCGACACGTCCTCGAACCAGCGGTCGTAGAGCGCCTCGAACGAGAGCTCGGGTGGAGCTTCGCCTGCGGAGGGTGACTCCGCCGGCGCCGCGTCGGCCCGGAGCTGGCTGACCTGCACGTTTCTATCTTGATCCAGGGGGGCAGACACGACGGCCTTCCCAAAAAAGTGCGCCCGGCTAAAAAAGCTCAGCGGGGCCTGGAATTTCGCTCCGCTCGAGTATGCCACGAGCCACGCCTTCTGAGCGGGGCCGAGCTGGGCTAGGGACGAAGCGTGGACTTGCTGCCACTACAGAGCGACTCGGACTGCCCCGACCCCGAGGCGGTGCAGGCGGAGGTGCGAGAGCTCACGACACCCGAGCAACGACACGGCGTTCCCGCCGACGCGAAGGTCCTAGTCAGCGATCGTGGCGACAGCATCGCGGTCGCCATCACGCGCGACGGCAAGACCACCGTACGCGTCTACCGCGACGAAGCCCGTGACTGCGCGCGCCGCGCGCATTTCGTGTCGGTGTTGGTCGTGGTTGCGCTCATGCCGCCCGAGGTCGCCTCGGAGCCCGAGCCAACGCCGGAGCCCGAGCCGCCACCCGCGCCCGCCCCCGTGCGACCCGAGCCCGCGCCGGCGCCTCCCGAAGCACCAGTCCCAGCACCGCCGCATCGCGTACGTATCGAGCTCGCTGCACGGGGAGAAGTCGGGACGCCTATCTCCGACAGCGTGCGCGTCGCCCAAGTGGGCGGCACGCTCGGCGTCGCGCTCGGAGCAGGCCGGCTGCGCTTCACGCTCGCGACCGGCTACTCACCCGCGACGACGCTGCGCTACACGGGCGCGAGCGCCGGCAGCGCCGAGCTCGAACGGCTCGACATCGCGCTCGGCGTTCGGCTCATGTTGTCGACGACGCCCGTCGCGACGGGCATCGACGCGAGCGTGCTGGCGACTCGCGCGGAGGTAACCGGACTCTCGGCGCATCGCCCAGCGCAAGACACGGCCTTCAGCGTCGGCGGACGCCTCGGCCTACGCGTGGCCTCGTCGGATGACGCACTACTCAGTCCCTTTCTGAGCGCGCATGTGGCTGCGTTTCCGCTACCGCCCGAGCTCGCGCAATTGCCTCAAGGCACTGTCGGCCATTTGCCTTACGTCTGGCTAGGGCTGAGCGGCGGTCTCGCGCTCGCGCTGTGAGCAGCTCTCTTTCTGGCCTCAAGTCGCGGTTCGGTACCGCGTCCAGGCGGGCTTTCGCTGGCTTTGTGATAACAGGCAAGTCACCGCATGGCCGACCCCGAGCCGCAGCACGCTGCCGACGACCCCGAACGCCACTTGCCAGCTTGGCTCACCTTCGTGGCTCAGCTGCAAGCGCGTCGCCCCTGGCTGCTCGTCATCATCGCCGCGCTCTCGCTCATCCCAGCCGCGCTGGCGGCGATCCGCCTCGACCTCAAGCTCGATCTTTCCGAGCTGCTGCCCGACACCAAAGAGAGCGTGATCACGATGCGGCGCGTGAGCAAGCGCCTAGCCGGCAGCGGCACGCTGAGCATCATCGTGCGCACACCCAAGCCGGGCCACGCGAAGGCGCTGGAGTCGTGCGTCGACGCGCTCGTGCCCGCGCTCTACGGCCTGGGTAAGAGCTGGGTCGGCGCCGTCGACTACGGCGTGAAGGACGCGCGCGCCTTCTTCGACGAGAACGCGCTCTACTATGCCAGCCTAGAAGACCTGAAGAAGGCGCACGATCGCATCGTCGAGCGTTACGACTGGGAAGTCTCCAAACAGCAAGGCTCCCTGCTCGACGACGAGGACGAGCCGCCCGCCATCACCGCCGAGAACATCGAAAAGGAGCTGGCCGCGCGCAAGACCACGCCCAGCGGCGGCCCCAGTTACCCCAACGGCTACTACGAGAACCCAGAGGGCTCGCTGGCAGCGGTTTTGGTGCGCACCCCGGTGGGAGGCAAAGCCAAAATCGCCGAGCTACGCCGCAAGATAGAGGGGGCCGTGGCGCAGGTCGACTGTCAGCGCTTCGAGCCGACGATCCTCACGCAATACACGGGCGACGTCATCACCGGGCAAGAAGAGGAGAGCCGCATCACCGGCGATCTGTTCCACGTCGGCGCCACGGGCGTCGCGGGGGTGCTGCTGATCGTATACCTGTACTTCTTTCGCGTGCGCGTAGTGCTCACGATGGGTGGGGCGCTGCTGGTCGGCCTGCTCTGGACCTTCGGCATCACGCGCTTCACGCTCGGCTACCTCAACAACACCACCGGCTTTCTGGTCAGCATCATCGCCGGCAACGGCATCAATTACGGCATCGTGTACATGGCGCGCTACGTCGAGGCGCGCCGTGACGAGCTGTTGGGCGTCGGCGAAGCCATCCGCGTTGCCCATCGCGACACCTGGATTCCGACGCTCGCTTCGGCGGCCACGGGTGCGTTCGCTTACGGCTCGCTGATCGTCACGGATTTTCGCGGTTTCAAGCACTTTGGCATCATCGGCAGTTACGGCATGCTGCTGTGTTGGGCGACCACGTACCTGTTCACGCCGGCCCTGCTCGCGGCCAGTGAGCGTGTCTGGCCGGCTTACAAAGAAGGCCAGCGCGCGCTCAACGTCGGCCAGTATTTTGGTGCGCTGTTCGAGCGCATCGGCCTCGGCGCGCCGCGGCTGGTGGCGTCTCTGGGCGCGCTGCTCGGCGTCGCCGCCATCGCGCTGACTGCCCTGTATTTCCACGGTGATCCGATGGAATACAGCATGAAGAAGATCGGCAACGACGACACCGACAACCCCACCGCCGCCAAAGAGCTCACGCACGAAGTGGACGCCGTCGTCGGTCGCATGGGGCAAGACGGCATTGCCATCGTCACCGACCGCGTCGATCAGGTGGCGCCGCTCGAGGCCGAGCTGGAACGCCGCCGCGTCGCCGCCGGCCCGGAGAACGAGCCGTTCGAAAACACGGTCAGCATCTATTCGCTTTTACCCAAGCAACAAGAGCTAAAGCTGCCGTTGATCGAAGAGATGCGCGACCGCATTCAGCGCGCGAGGAACCGCGGCTTCATCAAAGACGATGATTGGGCCAAGATCGAAAAGCACCTGCCCAAAGGCGAGATCAAGCCGATCACGATCGCGAGCCTGCCCGAGCAAGCGGCGCGCAACTTTACCGAGCGCGACGGCACGCGCGGCACCATCGTGTACATCGTGCCCCGGCACGGACGCAGCGTCTGGGACGCCAAGTACCTCATGCATTGGGCCAACAGCTTCCGTCACGTGAACTTGCCGAACGGCGAGGTCATCCACGGCTCCGGCCGCGCCGTCATCTTCGCGGACATGATCTATACGATTGGCGAAGATGCCCCGCGCGCCATCTTCGTCTCCGCCCTCGGAACCATTCTCATCATCATCGTAGCGTTTCGAGGCAATCGCCTGGCGCTGGGCGTGTTCGTGCCGTGGCTGGTTGGCATCGCGTCGTTGGTGGCGTTCCTGTACTTGAAGCAGATTCACTTGAATTTTCTCAATTTCGTCGCCATCCCGATCACCATCGGTATCGGTGCCGAGTACGCGCACAACATGATGCAGCGCTACCGCTTCGAGGGGCCGAGCCGGCTGCCGCACGTGGTGCGGGCCACCGGCGGCGCGCTCACGCTGTGCTCGCTGACCACTTCCATCGGCTATTTCGCGCTGCTGTTCTCGATCAACCGCGGTATTCACAGCTTTGGATTGAGCGCGGCGGTGGGCGAGCTGACCTGCATCGCCGCGACCGTGCTGTGGTTACCGGCGCTGCTCGCCGTGCTGGAGCAGCGTCGCGCCAAGAAGCGCCTTGCGACCTCCCCCAATCACAGTTAGATCAAAGACGTCTAGCGGGCAGCGCGGCCCTGCCCGAGGCGGAAACACTCTAACCCCGAGGTATGAATGCTACTTCGCTTCAAATGCACGGGTCGACTCAGTGTGGCCGGCGGTTGCTTGCTCCTCGCTTGCAGCACAACGCCTTCGAACGACGTTGGCCGTGGCGGCTCATCGAACACGGGCGGCACCGCAGCGGCGGGCACCAGCGCGGGCGGTAACAGCGGTAGCGGCGGCGGCGGCAGCAGCAACGCTGGCTCGGGCACGACTGCAGGCACCAGCGGCGCCGGCATGACGACGGGCGGCGCCGGCGCGTCTGCCGGCGGCACGGGCGGCAGCGCTGGCGGCGGCGCCGGCACGAGCGGCAGTGGAGGCAGCGGCGGCGGCAGCGCCAGCAAGTCGAAGACGACGTTCTTCGTCACCAGCGACACCAGCAAGACTGGCAATCTGGGCGGCGTCACCGCGGCCGACAAACGCTGCCAAGATTTGGCGACCAAGGCCGGTATCGGCGACCACACCTTCCATGCCTACCTGAGCACCGAAAACCCGCCCGTCAACGCCAAGGATCGCATCGGCACGGGTCCGTGGGTGAACTCGAATGGTGTCACGCTGGCCACCAGCGTGGCCGAGCTGCATTCGGGCAAGATCGTCGGCGACCCCACGCTCTTCATCGACGAAAACAAGATGCAGATTCACGGGCAGTGGGACGGCGGCACCATGGTCGAGCACGACATTTTGACGGGCTCGAAGGCCGACGGCACCGTGCAGACGGGCGTGACGTGCAAGGATTGGACGTCGGCCGCGGCAGGAGACAAGGGCCAAGTCGGGCACAGCGACGGCATGGGTCCAAACAAGGCCACCACCGGCACCTACACTTCGTGGAACTCCGCGCATGCCAGCGGCAGCTGCGCCGATACAGCGCAGGCGGGCGGCGCTGGGCGCCTCTATTGCTTCGCGATCGATTGAGCATGGCGACGGCGCCCAAGCTGCAGCTTGCCCTGGCGCTTTCCGCAGCTTCGCTCGGCTGCAGCGATCCGCTGCGGCTCGGCGACGACGTGGTGTGGAGCGCCGATCAAGAAAACGGCAGCCTAGCTGCGTGGACGGCCGGCGACAGCGGCGGCACGCGCTTGCCGAGCAGCGATTGCACCGTCGCGGTGTCGAGCGCCGCCGCTCATGGCGGCCGCGCTTCCATCGAGCTCGTCAACCCGGCGGCGTGGGAGCGCATGGACGAGGGTCCGGAGCTGTTTCACGACGTCGGAGCGCAAGTGGACGCCTACTACAGCGCCTGGTTCATGCTGAAGGAGCGGTACCGCATCGACCCGTGGCTCACGCTCATGCAGCTGAGCTCACGCGACAGCGAGACCGACGGCTTGCACAGCGCCGAGCAACTGCAGCTACGCAGCTTGCCGAGCGGCGGCTACGTGCTGCAAGTCTATAACGACAACGCCGGCGCCTTATTGGAGCCGCTTTCGGATCCGGCACCGCAAGTCGAGGCCGCGCGCTGGTTCCAAATCGAAGCGCGCTTCGAGCCGCACGACGCCGGGCGCTTGCGCATCTGGCTCGACGGCGCGTTGATCTACGACCTGGGCGATCGCCCCGGCGCGACCGGCGCGCACCAGGTCCTCAGTGTCAGCAACGTCGCCGAAAAGTCGACGCCCGCCCCCCTCGTGCTGTACGTGGACGACGCCGCCGTGAGCTTGAGTCGCGTGTCTCCGAACGGCACACTGCACGATTGAGTCACGGCACGTCGGCAAATACACGCGACGGCATCAGCTCCGGCTCGCCGTCGCCCAATTCGGCATGGTTGGCGAGCCCCGAGCGATCGTAGCAGCGCGCGCCGCTGCGCTCGTCGAACGGCAGATACAGCACCGAAGGGTCGGTGTCGTTCGGCCTGCCGCCGGCCGCCAGCGCCTGAATTTCCGCGCTCGAAAACGCGCGCTGGTAGAGGCGCAACTCGTCGATGGCCCCGTGAAACAGGTTCGAGTAGCCGTCGAGCGTGCCGATGAACGCCTGGGTCGGTGTGCGATTCGTCTGCGGCACGTCGCCGACGGTCGCCACGCCGTCCAGATACAGCGTCGAGCTGGAGGCCTCTACGACGAAGGCTAGGTGGTGCCAGCTGCCGCGCGCCGCCGGCGCCGTGGCGCGTGCCAGCTCCCTATCCGCAAACACGTTGTACGCGAGCGGCACGTCGTGGTCGAGCGCGAGCACGATGCCGGACCAATCGCTGCGCCGCAGCGTGAACAACGCTTGCAGATCTTGCGCGGCGCCGCTGCCTGCTCCCCGAGGACGGAACCACAGCAAGAAGGTCTGGTCGCGCATGATTTGCGGCACGCGCGCGGTGCCGACACTGGCGTAGTCATCGACGCCGTCGAGCTCCAGCACCTCGTTCTTGGCGGCGTCACGCGGACCGGGGTCCGAGAGCGTTTCGCTCGGAGCAGTGGTGGCAGTTCCGCAGGCCAGCGCACACAGCGCCGAGCAGCCCGCGAAAGCCGCCCGCGGCAGCGTCAAGCCAACCCCGCTTCGAGCTGGTCACACACGGCCTGCAGCACCTTCACACGCGCGTAGCGCTTGTCGTTCGCGGGCACCAGCGTGAACGGGGCGTTCGGCGGGCTGCAGCGCTCGATCATCTCGGCGGCTGCCTCCTCGTATTGGTTGGCTTGCTGCCGGTTCCGATAGTCTTCGGCCGTGATCTTGTAGCGCTTGGTCGGATCCTGGCGCCGAGCCTCGAAGCGCCGCAGCTGCTCTTCGCTGCTGATGTGCAGCCAAAACTTGATGACGATCACGCCGCTGCGCGTCAGCTCGCGCTCGAACTCGTTGATCTCTTGATAAGCGCGTTGCCAGTCGTCCTCAGGGGCAAAGCCCTCCACGCGCTCGACCAGCACGCGACCGTACCAGCTGCGGTCGAAGACCGTGAGCCGGCCGTAGCGCGGCAAGTAGCGCCAGAAGCGCCACAGATAGTGATGCGCGCGCTCTTCGTCGCTGGGTGCCGAAACTGGAATCAGCCGATACATGCGTGCGTCGAGCGCCCAGGTGATGCGCCGTATCGCGCCGCCCTTGCCGGCCGCGTCTGGTCCCTCGAAGACCAAGATCGCGCTGCGCTTGCGCTTCTGCAGCTTGCGAACCAGGCCGTTCAAGCGCGCCTGGAGGCGACCGACTGTCGCCTTGTACTCGTCCTTGTCGAGGGTCTTTTCGAGGTTCACCCGGTCGAGCAGGGTGTCCGGGTCGGGAATGGACGGCCGGCGCTCGCGCGGCGCGCTGGGGCACTGCCGGGCCAGGCGCGCTTGGATCGCGTCCAACACCAGCCGCGCGGCAGTGACGTTGCGGTAGCGAGCGTCCTCTCCGTCCACGACCTGCCAGGGCGCAAACGCCGTGCTGGTCTGGCTGATGATGGGCTCGCTCACCTCGAGGAAGTCGTCGTAGTGCTCGTGGTTCTTCCAGTCTTGCTTGCTGACGCGGTAGCGCGTCGTCTTGTCGCTCTCGAGGACCTTCAGACGTTTGCGCTGCGCCTTCTTGCCGATGTGAAACCAGAGCTTGACGAACAAAGTGCCGCTGTCCGCCAGCGTGCGCTCGAACGACGCGATGCGGTTGATGCGGTCGGCGAGCTGCAATGGGCTGCAGTGGCCGTACACGCTGTCTTGGATGGGCTCGTGATACCAGGAGCCCGAAAAGATGGCGATGCGCCCCGCCGGTGGCAGCCACATCCAATAGCGCCAGTACTCCGGATGCGCGCGCTCCTCTTCCGACGGCTCGGTGTAGCTGTGCGAGACCAGAAAGCGCGCGTCGAGCCACTCGTGGAGCGCGTTGACCGTCTCGCTCTTGCCGGCGCCGTCAGCACCGTTGACGAGCACGATCACCGAGAAGCCGGCGTCGCGCAAGCGCGCCTGCGCGTCGAGCAGCGCTGCCCGCAACCCGGGGAGCACCGCGTCGTATTGTTCTTTGCTCAGCGTCCGACCCAGCTCGAGCTCTTTGAGCATGCTTCAGCATGCTGGTCGGACAAGGCCGAGGGAGCAAGGGCGCAGGCTCAAAACGTTGCTTCTAGCCCCACGCTGGGCAAAACGATGGGCCCGGCGGTCACCAGCTCGCAGCGTCCGCCACACTCGTAGCGAAGTGCCTCTTTGGCGGCGGTGGTGTTCAGCATCTCGGCCACGACGGAAAGCTCGAAGCGCTCGCTGATTCGAAATGGCCGTTCCAAACGCCAGTCGAGACGAAAGTAACCGGGTGCGCGCCGCGAGCTGGACGGCACTGCGCCGCCATCGCCAATCTCGAGCGCGGGGAAGCCGGAATAGTAAAGCCCTCGCACACTGGCCCGGACCCTCCACCACAGCTCGACCGCCAGCACGCCCTGCAGCACGTGACGGCGATCGTAACCGGACCAGCTCTGCTCCCGATCTTGCTGGCGGCGGGCCCAGGCCAACGTGTACGCCAAAAATCCGCCCACGCGCCGGGTGAGCGGCCGCCCCAGCCGCAGCTCGAAGCCGCGCGCCGTCAGGTTCTGCCGCTGATCGAGCGAGTGTGCGTCGAGCCGAAACTCGCGCGCCTGACCGAGCGGGTCGACCACGTTTTCGTAACGGCTCTCGAAGGCGCCCAGCGTGAGCGAAAAGTCGACTGGCAGCGCCACGCGCACGGCGCTCGAAAGGTGCGCAGAACGCACCAGCCCGCGATCCAATGAGCCGACTTGCGCGGCCGGCACACCGGGCACGAAATTCGGCTTTTGACTGGCGAAGCCGAAGCGATGCTCCACGGCCACGCGCGGTGACAGCCGCGCAGTCACGACCAGCCGTGGGTCGACGGCGGCCGCGTGCTCCCCCTGCGATGCGTACAGATCGCCCCGCACACCCGGCTCGATGCTGAGCGCGCGGCTCGGGTGGTAAGCGAGCCCCACGTAGCCGCCGAGCGAGTGATCCGTGCGGCTCGGGAACAGATGGATCAAGTCGCTGCGGTCGATGCGGTCGTCCGCGACTTGCAGCGCGATGTCGTTGAGACGTGCTTCGGCCCCCAGCCGCACGTCGAGCTCGTCGGCAGCGCGCAAGCTGATGGCGCTGCGCGCGCGCAACGAACGATCGGTGAGTGACGAGCTGTCGTCCGACGTGCGGTCTCGGCCGAAGGTAATGCCGGTGGTTGCCGTCACGCGGCGCGAGTCGTGCGAAAAGTGCAGGTCGACGCGATGAAAGCCCGTATCGCCGCCCACAGCGCCGGCCAACGCCTCACCGCCGTAGTGGTCGCCGGCTCCGAACGCAAAGATGCCGACGCTATCGTGCGCGCTCACGCTGCGCGTGATGCGCGCCTGGTAGTCCCAATAGCCGAATTGCTCTGCGCTGAGCGCGCTGTAGAGCAGGCCAGTAAACGAGTAGCGCCCCGCCACCAGGGCCGAGCCCTGACCGTTGGCAAACGGCGCCTCGAGCAAGGCGCCGGCGTCGAAGAGGCGCAAGTTCGCTTCGCCGCGGAAGGTAGCGCTCGGCGCCGAAGGCTCGGCCACGATCACGGCGCCAGCGCTGCCACCATAGCGAATGTCGGCCGGCGCCGACTGCAACACCACGCCCGAGAGCGAGCCGGGATGCAACACCGACGGCCCCAGGAAGGCGTGAAACAACAGCGGCACTTCCACGCCACCCACGACGTAACCGACGCTGGCCGGCGGCGCGCCGCGAATGAAGAATATCGGTAACCCAGAGATCGTCGGCACCACGCCCGGCAGCGAGTCCACGGCGCGTAAGGGATCGCCGAAAGCCCCGGGGAGCTCGCGCGCCTGAGCCCGAGAGAGCGCCGGTGTGCCGGCGCCCGGCGGCGTGCCGCGCACCTCGATCACGGCGGGCGCGGCATCGTCAGCGCTCGGCGCCGGCTGAGCGGAGGCACGACCGGGCCAGCCGACAGCGGCAAGACCCAAGCCAAGCGCCCCCGAACGGAGCCAAGCGCAACGCACGCAGCCTTTATAGGCGCTCCGCTCTGCCCCGCCCTTCGAAAAGTGCTAGCTCAGTCGTCGGATGCGGCGCGCGTGCTTCGGGTTGGCTGTGGTGCTCGTCGGGTGCGACCCGACAGCGGGGCTGTCGGACTCGGCCGACGCCGCGTTGCCACAAGTAAAGCGCTACTTCGACGCGCCGGGCTCGCAGCTCGCGTCGGGTCCGTGGAACCGCGTGGTCGTCGATCTGGACGCCGACACCCTGTACCACGTGGGCGCGCGACGCCTCGACGACGAGCAGCCAACATTTCACCTATTCGGTGCGGACGCGCGCGAAGGCTGTGAGGTAGCACCCAACGCCGGCACCTGGTTGATGGGCAAACCCACGCCCGCGCCATTCCGCGTGCTGCCGTATTTGGAGAGCATGGACGAGCGAGGTCGGGGGCGGCTGCGCTTCACCACCGTCGACTGCAAGGTGCAAGACCTGGCCGTCGAAGATGCGAGTCGCCCCTACCCTCGCCTGTACGATCACGGGTACCTGGTTCCCACTGGAGAGGGCTACACCTTCGCCGACCCCTGGGCGGGCAAGACGCGCGAGATTGCCGGAGTCTTGCAGGGCGTGCTGAGCTGGAACAGCGTCGTTTTGCTCTGGGCCGACGGTGAGCTCAAAAGCTTTTCCGACCAATTCGAGCCCGGCAGCCGATGGGGCAACCAGGTCGAAGCGGTCGTGCCAATCAGCGACGACTTCTTGATCGAAGACGCCGACGGCCTGCACCACGTGCAGATCGACCGCGACTCGCTCGAGATAACGGCCAGCGACCTGCTCGAAGGCGCCTGCCATTTGCAGCATTCTGCCCTGATCTCATCGGACGGCGTGACGGACTTCGTCGTCGTTTCACAGCCCTGTGGAGCCGCCCGGCCGTCGCTCGTGCAGCTCGACCTGAAGACGTTCGAGGTACTTTCGTCGAAGGAGCTGCCGTTCGAAGCCGACTCGCGCCACACGCGAGGGCTCGTGCCCTTGCCGGACAGTACGAATCCCAAGCCGACGGCCGCGCTGTTCTTGACCGACCTCGGCGACGACGGGCGAGGCACGTTGTGGGCCTGGCAGGAGGGTAAAGGTGCGCCGATCGAAGTCGGCGAGCGCGCAGACCTCGACACCGCGTATGTGCTCCCGCAAGACACGGATTGGGCGGGCGTGGCGCGAGTCAACTTCCAAGTGCTCGGCAACTACGAGGCGCACGACTGGCTCCACTTCCGTTGGGATGGCACGACCGAGCCGATCGCCGCGCACGTGGTGCAGAGCTCGGCCACGGGCGAAGTGATCGTGAACTTCGACGGCGTCGCAGGCGATTTGCCCGTGTTCAGCGCGGACGGCTACCGCGTGCTTGCCAAAGGCGTGCCGCCCTACACGAGTGAAGCCATGTCGTACATCGGAGAGCACCACTACGCGCTCGTCGATCATTTCGATGGCGAGGTCGGGCGAGCGCTACTGGGCACGGACTCGCAGGATCCGAGGGGCTGGGATGCCGTAGGCACCGACGTCCCGCCCGAACAGCTGCGTTTTGCCTGGTTCATGCCCGCGCTGATGTTCATCGAAAACTGGGACGCCAAGCAGAAGTCGGGCTCGCTCGTCGCCTACAACTACGAGCTAGACGCGCGCACCACCATCGCCGAAGGCGTGAGCAGCTTCGACCTCACGAGCTACCCGTGGGACGGCGTCGTTTACGCGGTGCCCCGGGGCAAGCAAAAGGGCATCTGGTTCGCCAAGGCCAAGTGATGCAGTGGCGATTTGCTCCGGTGCCGCCTCACGCGCGACGAACTGCGGCCGCGTGGTGGTGCCGCGCTCGATGCTCCAACCGCCCACCGGCGCCGCCGCCAGCCCGTTGGTGAACGCGGGCGCACACAGCCACGCCTCGACGCCGCTCGGCTGCTCGTTGAGCAAGTCGCGCAGCAGGCTCGCCAGCGCGGGCAATTCGCGGTCAGCGCTGCGTAGCACCTCGCCCGCCGTCGCACGCACGAGCACCGCGCCCCGCCGCACCTCGACGCTCAGGCTCAGCTTGTAGTGAGTCCACGGAAACGCCCCGAGCGTTGCCACTGCCGCACGGCGCTTACCCAAACGCCGCGACAGCTCTGCGGCGACAGCTTGCTCGTTTGCCACCACCCCAACGAGAGCCGCCACCACGGGGCCCGTCGCGCAAAACGCCTCGAACTCAGGCGTGGGCGGCGCCAAGCGTTGGAACCAGCGCTTGTAGACCCAGATCGCCATCGCCGTGAGCATCCACGACTTCAAGACAAGCAGCGGTCCTTCCATGCTCCAATCCTCGGCCGAACGGCGCGCCGTGCCATGTCCGTAAGCGTCACAAAGCTTGATGTGGCGCGCCAAAACCCTGATTTGCCAATCACTTCAAGGGGGGGCTGCCACCCCGCGGCCCCTTTTCTCGCCTCGCGGACCTCCCGTCCTCCCTGTGAACTCTCGCAGGTCCTCGACACAACGGGTCAGAGGGACAGCAGCCCGAGGCGTGACGTGCGGTGAGACCGGGCGACGCCCGGCGACGCCACGTGAGCCTTCTGCAAGAAGGCTGCGGATGGGGCAGATGGGCAGCCCGTCAGGATTCTACACATTTCGACGCAGTGGCCCACGAAGCAGAGCTCGCAGTGAGCGCTCTTCGAGCCGCTTCGCAGTCGCCATCCCATTGCGGGGTGTCCCCAGTTCCATCAAGAAAGTTCTTCCGAACGTAAGAACTTGGCTGAACCCGCGCTGCGCTTTGGGACCCCAGGTATCATCGGACGTCCATGAAGCTACTGACGAGCGTAAGAATCTTCTGCGCGCGTGAGAGGTGAGTGGGCGTCCTCAGTCGTCGGACCCTCGTACGTGCAGCGCTCGCCGTGACGCGAGAACGCCTTCGCCGTCCCGCGAGATGTGTAGAATCACTAGAGGCTGCGGATGGGCAGCCACGAGGAGCAAGGAGCTAACGGGCGGCGTTGGTTTCTTGGAAGCGGCGGGGGGTGGTGCCGGTCCAGCGTACGAAGGCTCGGTGGAAGGCGCTGACGTCGGAGAAACCGAGCAGGAACGCGACTTCTTGCACGGTGAGGCGACGGTCACGCAAGTAGCGCTCGGCGAGGTCGCGGCGCAGCAGATCGACCATGGCAGCGAAGCTGGTGCCCTCGCTTTTGAGGCGGCGCTGCAAGGTGCGCGATGGCGTGCCGAGGCGCCGCGCGACGCTGTCGAGCGAGAGCGAGCCCTGCCGCATTTCTTCGCAGATGGCGGCGCGCAAACGCGCATCGAGGCCGTGCTGGTCCGGGAACGCCGCGAGCAAGCCGCGCGCGTGCGACTCGACGACTTCTTGCAGCGAAGCGTCGGCGGTCAGTAGCGGGAGCTCGAGCGTCGCGAGGTCGTAAACCAGCTCGTCGGTGTCGCGCTGGAATTCGAGCTGGGGGCCAAAAACCGCGCGATGCTGGGTGAGATCGCGCGGCGGCGCGTGCTGAAAGCGCACCCGCGCCGGCAAGATCGGCTTGCCGGTGGCGCGCTGCGCGTGGCGCGCGAAGGTCGCAAACCCGAACTCGATGGCGTGACGCGGAGCGCGGTCGGGCACGGCGCCGATCTGGTGGCGATACACGCCCTCGCGCTCGCGCTCGCGATAGATCAGCTCGCTGCGCGCCTGATCGTGAAGCAGGCGCTGGTAGCGAATCGCCTGGCTCAGGCCTGCGCCGAGAGTCGGGCTGCTCCACACCACCCACCAACCCACGCTGAGCGGCGCGCCGGCCGCGAGCGAAGCCAGGCTCAGCCCGAAGCACTCGTCCGCCAGCGCGACCGGCAAGAACTCCCACAGCTTGACGATGTGGCCAGCCAGCACTCGGCCGTTCGGATCGCCCAAGATTTCTGGCGAAACGAGCTCCGCCGGGATCCCGGCGCGCTCGGCCAGGCTCTTGGGCTCGATGCCGCGCTGCTGTGCCCCCATCACCAGGGCTCGCAAAACGAGCACCGACATCGATCCGGCAGAAGCGCGCGGCATCAGTCGTCTCGGAGCATGGGCTCGCGCGCTTCCGAATAGGCCTGCACGAGCGTGCGCGCCTCTTCGGAAAGGTCGGTGAAGCGCACGCCGAAGCCGGGCGGCGAATCCTCGCCCAGCGCGTCGCGCACCCAGGCCACGCTGCCGGACAGCTCACAGCTCGGCCCGCTTGGAAAGCGCAACGACACCCGCACGCCGGCGCCCAGAGGTGGCGGCTTCTCGTAGGTGGCGACGAAGATGCCGCCCCCCGTGAACACGTCCGTACCCGAAAGCGAACGGTACAGGTTGCTCGGGCCGTTCACGTCGAGCTCGACATCCACGCGACGCGCGCCCGCACCGGCGCCGCTCTCGATCTGTTGCGAGACGCGCGCGAGCAGCTGTGACAGCTCGGCGAGCTTCTGCTCCGTGCCGGCGCCGTTGCCGTTGCCGCGTTGGCTGAGCGCGCCCAGCGCCTGCTTGAGCAGCTCCGTTTGCTGACCGAACAGCTGCAGCAAGTCGCCCTGACGCTCGTCCTCGAGACGCACCTCGACGCGCGGCGCGCTGGCCGCAACCGCTGGCGTCTTTGCCGGCGCGACCGACGCCACGATCGCCTCGCGAATACCCTTGAGCTGCAGATCCAGCCCCGAAAGCGTGCCCGTGACGCGCGCCACCGGATCCGCGTCGCCGCCGCCCATGCGCTGCACACGCCCGAACGCTTCTTTGATCTCGCTCCAGCGCGCGCTCTGCTCGGGGCTGAGCCGGCCGCGCATCTCTGCCAGCTTGAGCAAGTTTTGCTCGGCGCCCTTCGTCAACGTTTGCGCTTCGCTCGCGTAGTGGTCGTCGATCAAGCGCTCGAGCTCGGCGTCGTTCATCGCGCTGACCACTTTTTCGGTCAGCTTGGCCATGTTGCGGTAGCTGCCCTGGAGCTTGAAGGGCGGCTCGGTGCGATAGCGATCGTCTTGCGAAGCCGACGCGATGTACTCGAGGTTGACGCGCAAGAGCACGCTCTGCACTCGGAACAAGCGTTTGAAGAGCTCCACGATTTCTTGGGCTTCGGCGCTGGAGTAGCCGTAGCCGAGCTCGCTGAGCGGCACCTCTTCGCCGCGTGCCATACCGATCAGCTTGTACACGTCGGCGGCGTCGCGCCCGGCGAGCGGCGCCAGCACGCTGTTCGAGGTGAGCGCATTCTCGAGGTAGCTGAGCGCGAACGCCTCCTGCTTGCCTTCGAGAATGTCGCCCAAATTGTAGGTATCGGCGCGATTGGCGAGCATGTCCGGGATTTGAAAGCGCGCCCCGCTTTCGGTGTACGGATTGCCGGCCATCACGATACAGAATTTTTTGCCGCGCAAATCGTAGGTGCGTGTCTTGCCGTTCCAGACACCTTCGATGCGGCGCTGCGCGTCGCACAAGGAAATGAACTTTTGCAGCAGCTCGGGGTGCGTGTGCTGAATATCGTCGAGATAGAGCATCACGTTGTTGCCCATCTCGAGCCCCAGGTTGATCTTCTCGACCTCTTGCTTGGCGGTGGCGTTGGGCGCTTCGCTGGGGTCGAGCGAACGCACTTCGGTGCCGAGCGCGGGTCCGTTGACCTTCATGAATACCAGGCCGAGCTTGCTGGCCACGTACTCCATCAAGGTCGTTTTGCCGTAGCCGGGCGGCGAAACGAGCAAGAGCAGGCCCATCTGATCGGTGCGTTTCGCGGCGCCGGCCGCGCCGAGCTGCTTGGCCAGGTTGGCGCCCACCAGCGGCAAGTACACGTCGTCGATCAACTTGTTGCGCACGAACGACGTGAGCACCCGCGGCAGATACTCACTGAGCCGCAACCGTTCGCGCGCTTGCGCGGCGAGCTCCGTCTTGAGGCTACGAAATGCGCGAAAATGCGGGGCGCGGTCTTCGATGAAAGTAGCCACACGCTCGAGCAATTCCGAAAGGTCGAGCCGCAACGCGCGCGATACCACCCGCGGGTGCGAGCCGAGCAGGTTCTGCACCCGCGCCTCCACGTTGACGCTCGAAACCTGAAACTCGAGGTCGCCGTCGCACACCGCTCGCGCCGCCAGCTCGAGCCGATATGACGCGCCCTTGCCGGCAGTGCGGATGAAGGCGTCCACGTACGACAAGGCGATGCGCAGCCGCTCCGGCGGGTGCGCCGACAGCACGCGCAAGTCTTCTTCGAAGCCGCGCGCGGCTCCGGTTTGCTCCAGGTGCGACTGAAACTCACGCCGCAGCTCGGCGGCCACGGAGCTTTCCGTGAACTTGGCGCGTTCCTGAGAAATTTCTCCGACCAGGTACCGCGCGGCAAAGCGCGCCATGGTCTGCTCTTTCTCGAGCCCCAGCGCTTTGAGGGCCTCGGCGATGCCGTGCGTCAACCCTCGCGACAGCTCCTGCTCGGCGCTGCCGTCTTTGAGGCGCTCGCGCAGCCGGCCCGCGCTCTGCGCCCGGCGCTCCAGCAAGTTCTTCTTGTCAGCCGGAAGTCCCTGCCAGTACAGCCAGCCCAAGGCACGGGCGCGCGGTGTGTAACGAAGCCCACCGGCCACCTTGAGCAGGCTGATCACCTTCTCCAAGATCAGCGTGGCGTCGCTGTCGTGCACGCCGCGCTCGTAGCCCTCGTCGATGCGCTCGGCCGCGGCCTGGCGCACGATTTCCGCCAATTTCTCGGAGCGGGCGGCCGCTTCCAGCTCCGAGTAAGTCGGTCCTTTCGCGCCCGCCTCCGCGTCGAGCAACAGGCTGACGGCCAGGTACTCGGCGCGGTACACGTCGCGCGTCTCCGAAACCAGATCTTGGTCCCACAGCTCGCGTGCGGCATCGAGCAGCGGGTTCGAGATCGGCTCGAAGAAATCCGTGCCGGTGAGGTGCACGTTGAGCACGCCTTCACGCGGCACGATCGTCAATTCCAGCGGCCGCGTGTTCACGCTGAAGCGGTGCTGACCGAAGCGAATCACGGCGCCGTCGTCTTCGAGCAGGTCCGTCTTGTCGCGCAGCACGCGCAGCGCGTTCTGCTTGGCGCTCTTCAGCTTCGAATCCAGCTCGTCGGCGCGCACGGAATCGCCCAACTCGCGCAGCTGCCCGGAAAGCTCCGTCAGCTTGTGCACCATCGCATCCGACGCAAAGTAGCCGTTCAGCTCTTCTGCATTCTTGGCGGCCTGCGCGCGCCTCACGATGCCGGCCAAAACGCGCTCCGCAGCCGTGGCCAGGCTCTGCGCTCGCCGTTGCCGTTCCTCGACCAGGAGCTGGCGCTTGGCGTTGACCGCGTCCAGCACCTCTTCGCGCTTTTCGGCCAGCTGCACCGAGAACTCGTCGAGCTCGCCGAAGCGCCCTTCCAGCTCTTCCAGTTGCAGCATCAACCGCCCTAGCTGCTCGTCGCAGGCTTCTGGAGTCGTCGCCAGCGCCAGCGCACTCGTCACGCTCTGGCTCAACAGCTTGAACTGCACGCCGAACTCGGCGCGCCCCTCACCCGTACCGAGCTCCTTCTGCCGGCCGTCGAGCACCGCGCGCGCGCGATTCTGCTGCGCGAACGCCGACGACGTGCCGTCCAAGATCTTGGTGCGTACCGTCGGGTCTTCGATGGGCAGGCTGGCGATGGTCTCGCTCAGCAGCGTCAACCCCTCGTGCACCGCGTCGAGCTCTTTGCGCAGCGGCGCGAGCTCGGTCGTCTTGCCCGCCTTGCCAACCGACTCGACCACGACGTCGAGCCGGTCGAGCAGCGGCTGGAAGGCGTTTTCGGCCAAAAAGAAGTCGACGCAAGCGCGGCTGACTTCGCCCAAGCGCGACTGCGCGGCCTGCTCGAGCTGCTCGATGCGCGCGACGTCGATCGAGCGCACTTCTTTCAGCGTGATCAGCGCGCCGCGTTGGCGCTTGAGCTCCGAAAGCCCCGACAAGAACGCTTCGACGGTCTTGAGATCGCTCGGCCGAAGTCGCTCGAGCAGCGCGGCTTGCCCTTTTTCGGCTTCTTGCAGCGACTCGCGCGCTTTGCGCTCCAGCGCGAGCTGCTTTTCGAACTCGTCGACGATGAGCTCGCTCGTCTTCTGCAGCTCACGCAGGGTGTCGAGCAAGCCACCCATGTCCGCGTGACCGAGCCAGTAGTGCTGGTCGATGGCGCGCCGCACGCCGTTGACCAGGTCATCGAACGTGCGCCGCGTGGGCTTTTCGAGCGTGGCCAGCTTCTTGATGCTGAGCAGATCGCTGATTCCGCTCACTAGCGGCGCGTTGCCGACCTTGGCCAGGTACGAGCCGTCCGTCGGCGCGCTGGCCGCGTACTCGGCGGTCGTGAACGGTGTTTGCCAGACTTGTACCGGGTGCACGCGCGTCGGCTCACGCTCGGCGCGAAAAACCAGCATGGTGCCGTCAGGGAACAGGCTGTAGCCGTGACAGCGAATCGGGTTTTTGACCTCCTTCGCGATCAGATTGTACGGCAAGAGCTCGTATTCCCCCTCTTCGTCTCGATGAAAGACGTACAGCACGTCTTCGCCGTTCGGCGAGCTGATGGTGCGCCGAAATTCGAGGCGCTCGTTGTCGCCGTCGAAAAGCTTGTATTCGCCGGTCGTGAGGTAATACCCACCCGGAAAGATCAAACCGTGATCTTCGGGGAGCTCCACACAAGCTACGCCCAGCGCGTCGACGCGCAGCACCTGTTGCGTGCGCGGGTTGTAGATCAGGTAGCGCGTCTTCTGCTCGCGGAACGGCTTGATCTTCAGCAAGATCAAGCCCGCGACGCGCGCGTAAGCGATGTCGCCGTCGTCCAGCGTTTGGTTCGGGTCGTCGACCGGCTCGCGGTAGACGCCGAGTCCATCTTGCGTGTTGTTCTCTATCTTGACGGTAAGGTCGCCGCCGATGGTCTCGACGAAGACCTCGTTCAAGACGTTGATGTGCGGGAACGGCCCCGATACCTGATCCTCGCGGCGTGCCTGCGTCCACTCGAAAGGGTGGCGGCGCGGCGGTTTGTAGTCGTCTTCGCCGCGCGCATCCATGAAAGTGACGCGGCCTTTCGCGTCGATGGCAAACCGAAAGATCTTGGCGTCGGTGACGTTCGCGCCAATCTGTATGGCCATCAGCAGGCGCGAGTCGGTGCGCACCAGCTGCAAGAGCCGGGCGTCTTTGTAGTAACGAAAAGCGTCGCGGAATTGCTTGTCGAACTCCGCGTCCGCCAAGAAGGCGCCCGGCCCTTCGAACGACTGCTGGCTCAAATCGTAGCCTTGCGGCGTCTTCTGAAACTTGAAGAGGCTGACGACGTCTTGAACACGCGTCTCCGTCTTCAAGCCGATGAAGACCTGGAACCCGAACAGCAGTTGGCCGTCGACGCTGACCACGTCGCGCGGTGTGCAATTGTTCTCGGTGCGCACGCGCTCGGTGGCGGTGAGCGTGAGCTCGCCACCGCCAAAGAGCGCTTTGCGCTTTCGATTCAGCGCCTCGGCCTTGGTCGCCAGCTCCGTCGCCCGCTCCAACAAACGGCGCCGAATGACCTCGTAGCTGCCCCCTTCGAGGCTCCGCTCGGCTTGTTCAGCCATGGCGGACCCGCAGGTTGGCACGGGCCGCCAAACTAGTTTCGGCTGAGCCGTCGAGCCTGGGAAAGCTCACAGGGAGATCCGGAGATCGGGAGGATCGGGAATTTCTTTGGTGAATGCGAGCGGAGCGCGGGATGCGGAGGCCCACGGTCAGGGCCGTTTGCCGGGGTTCTTGCCTTCGGGTTTGGGGGCGAGCTTGTCGAGGGCGGCGGCGAGGATCGCGCCGCCTTGGCCGTTGCCTTCGCCGTGGGCGATGTTTTCGACCAACGCGCGCAGCGTGTCGCTTTGCTCGAGCGCGCCGTCCACCGACTGGCCGAGCGAGATGGCGCTGACGAAGCGTTGGAAGAACTGGCCATCGCCGCCGACGATGTTGATGCGCGCCTTGGACATGGCCTCGGCCAGGATTTGCGCCTGCGCCGCCACCACGTCCTTCTTGACCTTGAGCGACTCGAGCGCGATGGCGCGCTCCTTCTCGATCTGCAGCCGGAACTCTTCGTGCCCGCGTCCGGACTCGTCGAGCGCTTTCATGCTCGCGGCCTTCTGCGCCAAACCTTGGGCCTCCGCCGTCAGCTTCTCGCGGATGGCGGACGCTTCGGCCACGCCCTGCTTTTCGACGGCCGCCGCTTCGGCTTCGCGGACTCGCACCTTGGCGAGGCCCGCCTTCTCCTGACCAGCAGCCTCCGCGCTCAGCTTTTCCAGCGAGATCTTGGCTTCGGTCAGGCCGAGCTTCTCGCTCGCGACGGCGTCCGCTTCCTTGACGCGCGCTTTGGCCAGCCCCTCGGCGGCTGCCTCGGCTTGCACGCCCTCGGCGATGCGAATCTTGGCACGCGCCATCTTGTCGGCCGTGTCGAGCTCGGCTTCGGCCGTCACCACGCGCTCGCGCGCCTTGATCTTGGCGACCTCTTCCGACGCTTGCGCGGCCTTGACCTGCTTGGTGGTGACCTCTGCCGCGGCAGCTTCGGCTGCGATGCGCACCACTTCTTTCTCTCGGTTCGCTTCGGCCAGCCGGCGAACGTCTTTGATGGCTTCTTCTTCGCCGGCGACCGTCTTTTCGACCTCGATGCGATCGCGCACCACGTTGGCGATCTCCTTCTTTTGCACCTCGAGCTCTTTGTCGCGCGCGATGCTGCCGAGCGCCACCTCGCGCTCGCGCCCGATCACTTCGAGCTGGCGCGCCTTCTCGACACGCTCGTGCTCGACGGCGATTTCGCGCTCTTTGTGCTTGGCCGCGATGGCCACGCCGCGCTCACGAGCCTGATCCGCGACCAGCGACTCTTCGTCGTTTTTGAGCACGATCAGCGCCGTCTTCTTCTTTTCGTCGCTGGCCACGCGCATGGCTTCGTTCTCTTCGCGCGACTTGGCGACCGCGATTTCTTTCTCTTTTTTGGCCTCGGCCTCGGCGCGTCGCTGCTCGAACCGGAACAGCGCTTCGTCGGCGTTCAGGTTCTGGCTGCCCATTTCCATGCGCTCCTTCTGGCGGAGCTCGTTGGTCTTGACGTTTTGGATCACCGTAAGATCGGTGATCTTGCGGATGCCGTCGGCATCCATGATGTTGTCTTTGTCGAGGTGCTCGAGCGGCGTTTGCTCGAGGTAGTCGATGGCGGCGTCGTCCAGAATGAAGCCGTTCAGGTCTTTGCCGATGACCTCGATGATCTTGTCTTTGAAGTCGTCGCGTTTGGTATAAAGCTCGTCGAAGTTGAAGTGCTTGCCGACCGTCTTCAGCGCTTCCGCGAACTTGGCCGTGAACAACTCTTCGAGCGCCTTGGGGTCGCTGGCGCGCGCGCAACCGATTGACTGCGCCACCTTCAGCACGTCGTCTACCGTCTTGTTTACGCGCACGAAGAACGTGACGTTGATGTCGGCGCGGATGTTGTCGTTGCAGATCAGGCCTTCTTTGCCGCGGCGATCGATATCGATCGTCTTCACGGAAAGGTCCATGGTCTCGGCCCGGTTGATGATGGGGTAGACGACCGCGCCCGTGAACGCGACCACCGGCTCGGCGCGCATGGTGTTGATCACCAGGGCCCGTCCTTGATCGACCTGCCGATAGAAGCGCGCCACCAGCGCCAACAAGCCGAACAGCAAGAAGGCAATGATGCCGACGACCACCAACACCGGATACAGCCCAAGCATCTGAGTATCCCCAGGATTCATCACCGCAGAGGATGCCCGAACCGCGCCCGCGTGTCTGCGCTAGTTGTGGCGCGTTTGACTGAACAGGTGCGCCGGTTCACCGCCCTTATTGAAATGCGGCTAGGCTCGCGCGCATGTGCGTGCCGGTTCGGTTTGCTGGGGCCGAGGTGCGGATGGTGATGCCACCGGCTCAAGCTAGGGGCGTCGAAGTCGGGCTCATCGAAATAACGAGCGATCCGCATTACAGCTGGGACCCGCAGACGCAGGAGACGCTGGGGCTGCTGCGGCAAGAGGCCGCAGAGCGCGGCTGCGACGCGATCCAGCCCGGTCCTGCCGACAGCAACCTATTCATGATGGGCAGCACCCCGATGCACAGGACCACGCAGCACGCCCGCTGCTTCGTCACACCTTGAGCCGCTACTTCTTCTCTTCCATCACGTCGCGCATGGGCTCGACCAGGTAAGTCTCGCGCTCGGCGTCGTAGTCGACGATCAGGGCTTGTTCGCCGCGGGCCAGCTGTTTGCCGTCCTCGATGCGCACGCGCAGGACGAGGCCCGCTCCGCCGTCGTGCAGGGTTGCCTCGCCGAATTTGTTGGTGACGGTGCCGGTCCTGACCACGCAGGTGCGACCGATGAAATCGGATTTGACGGGCGCGTGCTTGGGCGCGAACACCGTGGCCAGCGGCCGCGCGGCGATCGAGGTGAGCGGCAACGCCAGCACGAACGACGCCGCCAGTACGCCCAGCGACAGGCCCAAACCATGCAGCGCGGGCGCCATGCGCGTGAAAAGCTGCATGCTGACCACGCTCATCAGCCAGGAGAAGGTGATGATCAGGCTGAAAACCACGGTCGCGGGCACCGAGCGCAGGTGCAGCGCGCTCATCAACGCCGCCAGCGCGCCGTGGCTTCCGCTGCTTGCGTCATCACCATCGCCGATGTCGAGATCGCCGCCGTCTCCACCGCCGATGTCGCCGACGTCGGCGTGGCCGCCGCCCAGGTGATCCACCGCGCCTTCGAGCATGCCCTTGGTGGCGCCGTCGATGTGGCCCTCGAGCGCGCCCTCCGAGCCTTCGCCGATGTGGATCACGCCGACCATCACGAAGGTCCAGTAGATGAGCACGACGCCCAGCAGCACCGTGTAGACGACGCTCGGAAACGACAGCGCCAGCATGAAGACTTCAGCCATGCTGGGCCTGAGGGGTGCGCTGGCTCTGCAGCTCCTGCAAGATGAGCTCGAGCTTGCCGGCGATGTCGCGTAGCGCCGCTTCAGAGCGCTCGCCATCCGCAGCGCGCTCCTTGGCTTCGTTCGGTTGGTCGAAGGCACGCGCCGCGAGCGCCGGACCGTAAGTCATCAGGGTCGCGCCAATCGCCTTGCCGGCTTCGGTCTTGGCGAAGATGTCCGAGTAGCCGACGGACAAGTTGGTCGAAACGTAGACCAGCGCATCGAAGTACGAATTCACCTTGGGGTTCTCGCCGCGCTCGGCCGCGTAAAAGGCAGCCGCCCCCACCAGCACGGTGGCCACGATCGCGTTCAGCGGATCTTCCGACTGCTTGTCGCGGAAGTAGCCATGCGCGCCGCGCAGCCACTCTTCTGGGGGCTTACCGGAGCCGACACCCAACAAGAGCCCCAACGCGAGCAGCGTGCGTTCGTTCATCGCCACGAGCGCGCCAGCATAGTCCAGCCCCGGGCGGGCTGGCGAGCCGTGCTTCAGCCAGGCTTTTTGAAGCGCTCTGCCTGGTGTCGCGGGGCTGGCCCCGCTCAGGGCTTTTTGAAGCGGAGAACGAAGCGATCACTGTGCCCTCGGCGCTCGCCCGCAACTTTGGGGCTCGCGCTCCAGTCGCGCGTGTCGCTGGGCTCGCGCAAGAAATCGCCCTCCGCGTCCAGCACGAAGCCGGCCTTGGTGACTTCGTCTTTCAGCGCGGACTCCTCGATGCGGTGGAGCGTCTTCACCACCGTGAGACCTTCTCCCGGCTTGGAGCTGTGGTCGACGATGCCGTAGATACCGCCCGGCTTGAGCGCCGCAAAGACGTTGGCGTTCATCTTGGCTCGGTCGGTCTCGAGCCAAACCGAGTCGTGATAGAAGAGCACCATCGTCACGAGGTCCAAGTCCTTCAAGTCGGAGGGCCAGGGCGCGTCGAGCTCCACGTCTTTGCGCACGACGTGCTTCATCACCGGCTTCTGCAGGCGCTCGGACCAGGGCGTTTCCAAGAAACCCAAATAGAACTTCGGATTCTCGCCGTAGACGACGCCCGTTTCGCCGACCGCGCGCGCCAACAGCTCGGTCGTGTAACCGCCGCCCGCAGCCAGGTCCAACACGCGCATGCCCGGGACAACGTTGAAGAACGACAGCAGCTCGGCGGGTTTGCGTCCCGCATCGAGAGCACGATCAGCCTCACTGCGATCCGCTGCCGCCACCACGGTCTGGGCTGGCCCCCTCACTTCGCCGCTCATCGGCTTCGCGGGCGTCGCCCCAGCTGACGCTGAGCTAGTAAGGGGCGCCGCAGCGGCGGTGGGTGCGGGCTGCGCTGCCGGTTGGCTTCCCCCACAACCAACCAAGATCAGCGAGCAAATGAGCAAGCTCGAAGCTTTGACCATGCCGAGCATCCTGGTGAGCATCGGAGCAAAGCGCCAGTGGCAAGCTGTGCGGAAGGCCAGAGACTGGTCCCACCATGCGCAGCAAACACGGCTAAATTCCTAAGATAATCCGTTTGCGCTCGGCGCCTTGCGGATTTAAGCCCCCGGAGTGGGCGAGCCCAAGAGCCTTTCCAAATCTACGTTCGCGCTCTGTCTGAGCGCGCTGTCTTTGATCGCGACTGCCGCGCGGGCCCAAGAGCCGAGCGGCGCGCAGCCGAGCGGCGCTCAAGAACCGAGCGCCGCTGACCGCTCGGCCGCGCGTACGTTGGCACAAGAGGGTTACGTCGCCCTCAGCACCAAAGACTACGCGACGGCGATCGATCGCTACAAGCGAGCGCTCTCACTGGTGCGCGCACCCACTCTGCTGCGCGATTTGGCTCGCGCACAAGTGGGTCTGGGTCACCTGGTCGAAGCGCACGAGAACTACACGACCATCATCCGCGAGGGTGTCGCGGCGGACGCACCGCCGCCGTGGGTCAAGGCCGTGTCCGACGCCAAGAGTGAGATCGCTACCATTTCGCCACGCCTGGCTTGGCTCACCATCACCGTGGGAGGTCCCGCGCACCCCAAGGTGACGATCGACGGCGCGCCGATCGGTGAAGGGTCCCTCGACGTGAAGCGGCCGGAAGATCCGGGTCGCCACGAGATCCGCGCCATGGCGCAGGGCTACTACACGGCGAAAAAGACGGTCAGCTTGAAGGAGGGCGAGTCCGTCAAAATCGCGTTCGAGCTCGAGGACGCGCCGCCCGACGCCGCCCCCAAAGACGAAGAAGCCACCGGCTCCGTGTCGGTCGCGACCGTGATCGACCCGCCGTGGCGCAAGCCCGTGACGATCGGCGCCTTTGCGCTCGGCGGCGCCGGCATCGTGGTCGGCAGCATCACCGGCATCATGGCGATGAGCAAGCACAACAAGCTCGCGGCGGATTGCCGCGACAAGGTCTGTTACCCCGCTCAAAAGAGCGACTACGACGCCTACCACACGCTCGGCATGGTCTCGACGATTGGCTTCGTCGCGGGCGGCGTCGGCGTCGGTGCCGGCGCGCTGTTGCTGCTGCTCAAGCCGCAGAGCTTGGTGCAACAGCCTTCGGATCAGGGCGCGACCAAAGCCGCCGTGAGCTTCACGCCGTTCGTCGGCATCGGCAGCGCAGGTGTGGAGGGTACGTTCTGATGTCTTTGTTGACTGGCATGCGCATGCACAGCTTGAAGCTCCTGGTCGCCGTTGGTTCCCTCGCGCTCGGCGGCTGTACCAGCTTGCTCGGCGACTTCAGCTATGACCCGAACGGCCCCGGCAAGGGCGGCAGCGACGGCGGCCCGATGGTGGAGCAGGGCGACATCGTGGTGATGCCGACGAGCGGGCTCGTGACGAGCGAGCAGGGCGCCAAAGCGGCGTTCACCATCGTGCTCAAGCGCCCGCCCACGGCCACGGTGGCGATCGCGCTCACCAGCGGCAACCCGGCGGAAGGCAGCGTGAGCCCTTCCGTGCTGTCGTTCACGGCCGACAATTTCGCGGCACCGCAAGTGGCGCAGATTACCGGCATCGACGACGACAAGCCCGATGGTCCGCAGAAGTTCGTGATCACGACCTCGCCGGCCACCAGCGAGGACAAGACGTACCACGGCATCGATCCGGTCGATCCCGAAGTCACGAACATCGACGACGACACCGCCGGCTTCACGTTGATGCCACCGTCGGGTCTGATCACGACCGAGGCGGGCGGCGAAGCCAAGTTCACGGTGCAGCTCAATCACGCACCGACCACGGACGTGACGATTCCGCTCAGCAGCGACAACCCAGCCGAAGGCACCGTCAGCCCGGCCATGCTCACGTTCACGGCGCTGAACTGGATGGCGCCGCAAATGGTGACGGTCACGGGCGTCGACGACGACGCCAAAGACGGCGCGCAGAAGTACCACGTGGTGACGGGCGCCGCGATGAGCGGTGACGCCAACTACAACGGCCTCGAAGTGCCGGACGAAGAGATCACCAATCAGGACAACGACACCGCCGGTGTCGTGCTGACGCCCGCAGACGGCCTGGTGACCTTCGAGAAGGGCATGATGATGACGAGCCTCACGGTGGCGCTCAGCTCGCCGCCGACGGGTGACGTCACGCTCAAGCTCGATAGCAGCGACACGTCGGAGGGCACGGTCTCTCCGCCGAACGTCACTTTCACGCCGCTGAACTGGATGGCACCCCAGGTCGTGAGCGTGACGGGCGTAGACGACGATCGTCCCGACGGGGACCAACCGTACGAGGTCGTGCTCACGATCCAGAACAGCGCCGACCCCGACTACGCCGTGCTCGAGCCGCCCAACGCGAAGGTCGTCAACATCGACGACGACACGCCGGGCTTCTTGCTCGATCCGCTTGACGGCCTGATGACTCGCGAAGACCTGACGGCGGCGACCTTCAGCGCCGTGCTCAAGTCTCGGCCACCCGGCAACGTGCTGTTCGACGTGAGCAGCAGCCGCCCGGAGGAAGGCGTCGCTTCGCCGGCCACCCTCACCTTCACCGAAGAGAACTGGAACGCTCCGCAGATCGTCACCGTGATGGGCGTCAATGACGACGTCGCCGACGGCAACCAGTCGTACGTGGTGCACGTCAAGCCCGACGAGGCGAGCGACGCCAAAGACTACATCATGGGCCTGATCGAGCAGGACGTGACGCTGATCAACGTGGACGACGATCAGGCCGGCATCACGGTGGACCCGCAAAAGGGCCTGCAGTCGACCGAGAGCGGCGGCACCGCGAATTTCACCATCCGCCTCAACTCCAAGCCGAAAGCAAACGTCAGCATCGGACTGAGCAGCACCAACACCAACGAAGGTGTGGTCCAGCCGGATAGCCTCACCTTCACGCCGGACAACTGGAACGCACAGCAAAAGGTCATGGTGCGCGGCGTCGACGACAAGATGGCCGACGGCAACCAGCTCTACAAGATTATCACGCAGAACGCCGTCAGCGACGACCCCGGCTACAACAATATGGAAGTGCCGAACGTCGAGGTCACCAACCTCGACGACGACTCACCGGGCATCCGCTGCGTGCCGAGCAAGGTACCGCTGTTCACGACCGAGAACGGTGGCACGGACACGTTCACCTGCGTGCTCAATTCGCAGCCCGCGGCCGGCACCGAGGTCAGCTTCAGCATGACCAGCAGTGACGAGACCGAGGGCACCATCAGCCCGACGAGCCTCAAGTTCACCGGCGTCAACTGGAACGCGCCGCAAACCGTCACCGTGAAGGGGGTGGACGACAAGCTGGATGACGGGCGTCAAAGCTTTCACATCTCGTTCAGCACCATCACCAGCACGGACATGAACTACGCGGGCGATCGCTGGAAGCCGCTCGACGTGCAGGTGCAAAACGGTGACAACGACACGGCCGGCATCACGCTCAAGCTCCCGCCAGCCCTGCTCACGGCCGAAAAGGGCCCCGGAACCGCGACGTTCCAGGTCGTGCTCGACACGGAGCCGACCGCCAACGTGACCATCGGCATCTCCAGCAGCCGGACCGCCGAAGGCACCGTGAGCCCGGCGTCCTTGACCTTCACGCCCACCAACTGGAACGGGCCGCAGACGGTGACGCTCACCGGCGTCGACGACAAGGTGGCCGACGGCCCGCAAACCTTCTTGGTGTTGTTCGCCGGAGCCATGAGCAACGACGCCAAGTACCAAGGTCTGCTCCCGCCGAACGGCAACGTCACGGTCACGAATCTGGACGACGATTCGCCGGGCGTGATCGTGACGGCCCCGCCGGGGATATTCACGGCCGAGCCGAGCGGCACCGCCACGTTCACGGTCTCGCTGCAGTCGCAGCCCACCGCAGACGTGACCATCCCACTCGCCAGCAGCAAGCCGAGCGAAGGCACCGTGAGCCCCGCCAGCCTCACCTTCACCGCCGCGAACTGGAACGCGCCGCGCACGGTGACGCTCACGGGCGTCGACGACAAGGTTCAAGACGGCGCCCAGCAGTACTTCGTCAAGTTCGGCCCGATCGCCAGCAACGACGCGAAGTACAAGGCGCTGCTCGTGCCGGACCTGCTGCTCAGCAACAAGGACGACGACACCGCCGAAATCGTGGTCTCCGCCATCAGCGGCGACACGGCCGAAAAGAACGCGGGAACGGCGACTTTCACGGTCGTCCTGCGCACTCAGCCCACGGGCGATGTGAGCCTGGATTTAACCAGCTCCGACGTCGGTGAAGGCACGGTGAGCCCGAGCAAGCTGACCTTCACGGCCGTCAACTGGGCCTCGCCGCAAGTGGTCACGGTCACGGGCGTCGACGACAAGATTCAGGACGGCACGCAGCCGTACACCATCAACATCGCGCCCGCGATGAGCTCCGACGGCAACTACAAGAACATGGATCCGCCGGACGTGAGCGTGAACAACAAAGACGACGATCAGGCGGGCATCATCGTCTCGAAGATTTCCGGTGACACCACGGAGAGCGGTGGCACGGCCACGTTCACGATCGTGCTCGTCACGCAACCCGCGGCAGACGTTGCGATCGACGTGAGCAGCAGCAACACGGCCGAGGGCACCGTCAGCGACAGCAGCGTGACCTTCACCAGCGTGAATTGGGCGTCACCCAAGACCGTCACGGTCACGGGCGTGGAGGACGATTCGACCGCCGACGGCGACCAGCCTTACGCGATCAACTTCGGCATGCCCAAGAGCACCGACAAGAACTACAGCAGCCTGCCGGCTCCTGGCTCGCTCGCTCTGAGCAACATCGACAACGACTCGGCCAACATCCTGGTCAACCCGACCAAGGGCGGCGTCACCAGTGAGGACGGCGACGGCATGACGTTCACGGTCGTCTTGGCCTCCAAGCCGAAGGCGAACGTCACCATCCCGGTTTCGAGCTCGGACGAGGGTGAGGGCACGGTGAGTACCTCGTCGCTGCTGTTCACGCCCAGCAACTGGAGCGCGAAGCAATCGGTCACGGTCACGGGCGTGAACGACTCGGCGGTAGACGGCTCGGCCACGTACACGGTCGTGCTGGGCAACCCCACCAGCACCGACACCGCCTACGCCGACATCAATCCGCCCGATGTGGAGCTGACGAACACCGACAACGATACGGCAGGTTTCGTAGTGAGCGACGCCGCCGGTCACACCACCGAGGCCGGCGGCACCACCACCTTCACGCTCCGCCTGACCAGCAAGCCGAGCGCAGACGTGACGATCTCGCTCACCAGTAGCGATCCGGGCGAAGGCACCGTGGCGAAGAGCGTGACGCTGACGTCCAGCGACTGGGATACACCGCACGTCATCACGGTGCACGGCGAGAACGACGACGTCGAGGACGGAGCGCAGCCGTACACGATCTTGACCGGGCTCTCGTCGAGCGCGGATCTGAACTACGACCAAAAGGTCGTGAAAGACGTGGCGGTCACGAACGACGACAACGACACAGCGGGCTACACGATCGGCATGCCCAGCGGGGACACGAACGAAGCCGGCGGCACGGCCACCTTCACGGTGGTGCTCAACTCGCAGCCGACGGACGACGTCTCGATCCCGGTCGCCAGCAACAACGTTAACGAGGGCACGCTCACGATAACCAGCGTCGACTTCACGACCAGCAACTGGAAGACGCCGCAAACCGTGACCGTGAAGGGTGTGGACGACGACGTGAAGGACGGCAACGTCGAGTACAAGATCGTTCTGGGCAAGCCGAGCAGCAGCGGCGACGCGAACTACGCCACGCTGGATCCGCCCGATGTTACGCTGACCAACGACGACAACGACGCCGCGGCGCTCAGCATCGACATGCCCGCCTCCAACATCACGACCGAGGCGGGCGGGAGCGTGACGTTCAACGTGACCCTGACCTCGAAGCCCAAGGGCACGGTGACGATTCCCGTCACCAGCTCGGACGAGGCAGAAGGCATCATCACGGTGCCCGATACCGGCAGCCTCACCTTCACGGCAGCCAACTGGAACCTGGCGCATCCGGTCACGGTCCAGGGTGTGGACGACGCGATGATGGATGGTGATCGGATGTACAAGGTCAAGCTGGGGCCGCCCGACACCGCGGACCCGGATTACGGCGCATTGCCCGCTCAATCGGTGAATCTCGTGAATCAAGACGACGAGCCAGCGGCCGTACCCTGAGCAGATGGCACGCACTTTGTTCGTTCAAAAATCTCATCAGCACGGATCCGTGTGCTGTGAGGTGACTGGACGGCGAAATCGCCGCTACAATGGCTGACGCCGATGGATGACGACTCTCGCGTCATAGACAAAGGCTGGGACGCCTTACCCGAGTACACGAACAAGGGTGAGGCGGACGATGCCGTGACGGTGTCGCTTTCGACGACTCCGGGCGAGTGGCTCGTCAACACCGTCGATGCGGTTGTCGTGCCGATGAGCATGGCCGAGGTGGTCGAGGCGCTGCAGAAGCACAAGCTCACGGAGCGCTCGCTGGTGTGGCGCGCAGGCATGCAAGAGTGGGCGCCGGTCGAGAAGGTGCCGCAGCTCAAGCTGGCTGCGCGCTTGCCGATCGAGCCCACGCCGACACCGAGCGCGCCGCCGCCGAGTGTCGTACCGCGCCCGGCGCTTTCGACGAAGCCGCCGCCCAAGCCGGTGCGCTCGTCTTCGCCGAGCGCAGCACCGAGCGCGCCGCCTCCGCCCGTGTCGATGCCGAGCCGCAAGGCAACGTTGCCGTTCGGCTTGCCGACGAACAACGCCGGCTCGCGACCCGCCAACGCGCGGCCCTCGTCATCGCCACGCGCGACTCCTGCTCCGCCACCTGCCGTCACGCCGCCCACGACTGAAGACACTGGCGTGATCGCCGTGTACTCGCGCCCTGCTGCGACCATCAGCTTCGACTTGTCGCCCGAGAAGCCGCTGCAAGCCGAAGCCGTGCTCGCGCCGACGCAACGCCCGCAAACGCTCGCGCCACTCACCAGCGATAGCGCGCCGCGCCGCATGTCGGCGGCACCGAACGCCGACTTGAGCGTGGTAGCGGCAGCGCACTTTCGTCAGGCGCAGAAGAGCTCGAAACGGCTGGTTTTGGTGTCGTCGATCGCGTCGGCGGCTGCCGCGTCGCTGCTGACTTTCTACATGGCGCGCAATTCGGCCGCGCCGAGCGCAGCGCTCGCTCAGCCGGTAGCCGCGCCGGTCGCTGCCGCGACACTCACGCCGCCGCCCGAGCCTGCCAAGGCCGAGCCGGCGCCAGCGCCTGAAATTGCCGCCGCAGCCTCAGCGGCGCCGGCAGCGGCTGCTCCGACCGAGCCAGCGAGTCCTAAGCCCGCCCCCAAGCCGCACAAGGCGCGCCCGACCAAGCTGGCGAGTGTCGTCGTCAAGCCAACGTCCGACGCTACCGAAAATGGCGCCAAGCAACCGAGCGCCGAACCGAACCCTTACGACGTGAAGCTCGACGAAGACATGCCCAAAGCCAAAGCCACCACCGACGTAGCGCACGGCTCCGGTCTCGAAGACGCCAAGCCAAGCGATGCGCAAGCGGCGAGCGGCAGCGCGACGCCCGGCTTCTGAGCGTTACGGATGATTCGGCAACTCGATCACGTCAACGTACGTACCGCGAACCTCGAAGGGTTGGTGCGCTTTTATGCCGAGGTGCTCGGCTTGCGCTCCGGGGAGCGCCCGCCACTAGGCTTTCCCGGAGCCTGGTTGTACGCCGGCGATCAGCCCGTGATTCACCTGGTCGGTGTCGAGCAGCAGCCGGCCCCGCAAGGCGCGCTACGGCTCGAGCACTTTGCGTTCACGGCCACTGGCTTGAGCGAGTTTTTGTCGCGCCTGACTCACCTCGGCGTCGAGTACCGGCAGAGTCGTCAGGCCGGCACCGGCAACGTCGTGATCAACCTGCACGATCCCGATGGCAATCGCCTGCACGTAGATTTCGCGGCCGCAGAGGCGCTCACCACTCCAGAGTGAGGCGCCGCACCAGGCCTTGGCCGTCGCGCTCGTCGCCGGTGTAGACGACGTTGCCGCGCACGAGCGGCGCCACCGCAGCCGCACCTGGAGCACCGAGCCCGCTGAGCCGGACCGGATGCGCGCTGCCGCTCGGACGCCACTCGAAGCCGTAGAGCTCACCGCGCCCTTCACTCTCCAGCGTGACCACGACGCGACAGCTCACGTCCGCGCAGGCGATACCCAGCGCGCGCGGCGTGCCGGCCGCCAGGGGTACGACGCTCACGCTGCCGGCGAGGTCGCCGCTCGCTGCGATGGGCGCGAGCCGCACCGTCGCGGGTGACGTGTCCGACGCCTCTTCGATCCAGGCCAGAATCGGCGCGCCTTCGAGCGTGCTCACCTGTGGCCCGAACGAGTGCGGCGCGGTGCTGCTCAGTCGGTGCTCGCCGCCATCGCGGGCGGCGTCGGTCGGACGCAGGAAGGCGCCGTAAATGTCGGCCCAGCCCGGCTGCGCAGCGGCGCGCGCGTCGGCCCAGATCGCGTAGGGTCTGCCGGCGACGCGCGTGAGCATCAGCTCCGAGGCCGCGCCGTCGGCGGTGGTGATGCGCTGCTCGGCGCCGGCGCGCTCGAGATTGTGACCGACGCGCGCCGCGTAGACTTCGGCGTCGCCACTGCGCTCGTCGACCCACGACACCAAATAGCCGCCTTCGACCGCGAGCCCGCTCACGTCACTGGTACCGCCGGTTTTGCGCGTCAGCATCTTCTGCTGCCCGCGCTTGCCGTCTACACCCAACTGGGTGAGAAATACTTGGGGCTCGCCCTTGTCGAGCCCGGTCCAGAGAGCCAGCACGTTCTTGGGAGTGGCCGGATCTGCGACCAGACTGAGGCCGCCCAGCGAGTGGCCGCGCAAGGAGATGACTTGCTCGTCGGCGAGCGGCGCGCTCGTGCCGCTGCTTGCGAAAGCGCGCAGGGCGATGCGGGCGCGCAGCGGCTCGAGCCGGCCGTCTTCGGCGGGCTTCGTGAGCTTTTGCCAAGGGGTGGTGGGGTCGAAATCGGTGACATAACCGACCAGGTTGCGATCGTTCAGCTCGAGCGCCGCGATCTGCGACAGCGCCGTGGGAGCGCGCAGCAGCACTTCACTGGCGACGACGCGCGGCTTGGCGCTGGGTGCGGCAGGCTCGGCTGCGGCGCGAAAGGAGTTTTGGCGAACCGGAAGCGGCACCGTGTAGAGCGCGGCAGGGCTGCGGCTCAGGGCGGCGAGCGCAAAGCAGCCAGGCTCGAAGCAGGTGAGCCCCCAGCCCAAATCAGCTGCGCGACCGCCGAGGGCATCGAGCAGCAGCGGCTCGGAGGTGCGCACTTGCAGTGCCGCGTCGAGCGCCACGAACGTGGGCACCGGCAGCGCGCCTTCGCAGCTGTCGTCGATACCGCAGGCCGGCGCCAACGTGAGCACGCCGATGCCGCCGGCGTACGGCGCCAGCTCGGGTGCGCCACCGTCCGGGCGACCATAGAGCAGACGTGAGTGCGCGCCGCTCGCGCGTCCGTTCGCACCCAGCGCCGAGATCTCGAACACGCGTCCGCCCTCAGGCCGCTCCGCCAGACCTTCCCAAACCAAGAACGCTGGAGCGCTGGCAGACGCGCCCGGTGCGAGCGCCAACACGGCTTGCTCACCGAGCGCAGGCACGGCAGGCCCGGCCGGCGACACCACCGCGCCCTTCGCGTCGACCACGGCCGTGACGGCGCGGGGCTCGAGCTGCTCGTGATCCGACCACGCGAGCACGAAGGCATCCGGGCTGGCCGTCAAATCCAGATCGAGCGCCGCGCGCCCACCCAGGTCGATGCTCTTTTCGGACTTGCCGGAGGCGGCGAGCAAGTCGAGCGTGACCGGCCCGGTGCCGCAGCCGTTGGGGCCGGCCTTCACGCTCGCGAGCGCAGCTTGCGCGCCCACTGCTGCGACCTGCCAGGCGCAGGCCTTGTTGCCGAGCGCCACCGGCGCCGCCTTCGTGTCCACCGACACCGGCAAAGCGAACAAGCTGGCTGATTCTCCAGGCTTTGCGCCGCTCGGCTGCTCTGCCCAGAGCACGAGCGGCTGCGCGCGCGCCACGACGAAGCCGACCCACAAGATACGCTGCGCGCGCTCCGCGAGCTGCGTGGGTCCCCAAACCGGCGTCCCGTCCGCGCGCACCGCCGTGACTTCGAGGATCGACTTTTGGTCGCTACGCCGCGTGGTGACGAGCGCGAAGCGCGGCTGGCCGGGCGCCTTGGCCGAAGCCGCGCCGAAGCCGCGCACCAGCACCAAATCGAGCTCACCTGCCAGCTTGCCGACTCGCACCGGCTTGCCCGGCGTACCGCCGACTCCGATCGGCAGTGAGAACAGCGCGCGACCTCCGGTCTCGGCTTCGGCCCAGGCTGCGAGCGCCGCATCACCTTCGCGGCCGACGTACGGACCCACGACGTCGCTCACTTCGGCAAAGCGATGCGCGGCGAGCGGCGCGAGGCTACTCGGCTCGACCTTGCTCGACGTGGGGTGCGAGGTGTGAGGAAGATCGTGCGTGAGCACGCTCAGGGCGGAGCCGCCGCCGCAGGCCACTGAGCCCACGGCGCTGGCAAAAAGAAGCGGCTTCCAAGAGCGCAGCACCGCGGCAGCCTAGCAACTTTTCCAGTAGGCTGGCCACGTGAGTCTGGCACAACGGCTGGGTTTGGCGATCTTCGCCCTGACCGTGGGAGTGCTGCTCGCGCTCGGGCTCGGCGTGCGCGAAGCGTGGCGTGTGGCCGAAGAACGTAGCTTCGAGGCCGCGTTCGCACAAGCGCTGGTGCCGCTGCGCGACCAGCTCACCAGCGAGATCGTGCAGCTACCGGAGCTGGTCCGGCCGCTCTGTCAAGACGATCCGCTGATCGACAGCGCCCTGGTCGGGCTCGTCACCGGTGACCTGGCCGAGTATCGCCTGCCGCTGAGCCTGCGCGTGCCCAAGCTGGCCAAGGCGCTCGCGCTGGACGAGCTCACGGTGATAACACCTACGGGTGAGATCATCGGCTCGACGAGCAGCGGCCGTGTCGGGCAGCGTGCGCCCGAGCTGCCGTCTCGCGTGTTGAAGGCGCCGCCCGGCAGCGTGGTGCAAGGCCAGGGCACGGCGCTCAGCGTGAGCGTGGCGTGCGTGCGCCGCGACCCTAAGCGCAGCGAGGCGTGGATTGGCGTGCTCGCCTCGCGCAACCTCGACGCTTTGCTCGAGCGCATCGGCAAGAGCTCGGGCGTAGAGCTGAGCCTGGAGCCGCCGCTGCCGTCGCCCGAGCGATTGCAGAAGACGTTCCCGCTCTCCGAACAGGGCGGCATCTCCATCACGGCGTCACGCTCACGCCGCGCGCTGCTGTCGACGGTCGAGCAGCTGGATCTTACGGTGCTGCTCATCGGTAGCGCCACTCTGGGGTCCGCGCTGCTCATCACCGTGCTGCTCTCGCGCGGCCTGGCGCGACCGGTGCGCGACCTGGCCGAGCAGGCGCAGCGCGTGATTCACGGCGATCCGAAGCCGGTGGTGGCAACCGGCGCGCGCGAGCTGGTCGAAGCCGCCGAGGCCTTCAACCGCGCCATCGCCGACCTGGTCGCGCTGCGCAAACGCCTGGCCGTCACCGAACGCATCGCGGCGCGGCGCGAAATCGCCCGGCGTGTGGCGCACGAAATCAAAAATCCGCTGCTACCGATCCGCGCCTCGGTCGAAACGCTGCGTCGCCTGCGCGCGCGGCAAGATCCGGCCTTCGACGAGTACTTCGACGAAGCCACGCGCACGGTGCTCGACGAAGTGGCGCGCATCACCAACATCGTCAGCGAGTTCACGCGCTTTGCGCGCCTGCCGGCGCCGCAACCAGCGCCGTTCAACGCAGAAGACGCCGTGCGCTCCGTGCTGGCGCTCCACGGCTCTACCGGCGCGCCGATCGATTTCTTGGCCGAGCCCTGCCCCGAGCTCAACGCGGACAAAGATCAGGTCGTGCAGGTGGTGACCAACCTGGTGCAAAATGCCCAACAGGCGCTGGGCGATCGCGCAGGCGGGCGCGTCGAGGTCCGGCTCGCTCGTGAGCAAGACAAGCTCGTCCTGTCCGTCAGCGACAACGGGCCCGGCATCGCACCCGAGATGCGCGGCCGCCTGTTCGAGCCTTACGCCACCACTAAAGCAGAGGGCACCGGCCTCGGCTTGGCCATCGTGGAGCGGATCGTGGCCGAGCACGGTGGCGAAATTCAGGCCGGAGATGCGCCCGGCGGCGGCGCGCGCTTCACGGTCAAGCTGCCTCTATCCGGCCCAACCCTATTGCCCGAGCCCCCGCGCGAAAGCAGCTTCGAGCCGTAACTGAAACGGCGGCGGATTCCGGCTCTCGGGCCTTCAATAAGTCCCCGAGACGGCTCCGGGCAGGAGCCGTGGGCCCTACGAGACCGCCGCCCTGCCCAGCCAGCGACAAGCGAAAAAAACTGTGCTTTCGTCATGGGCTAGGGGCTTCTGCAGCCTCAGGGTCGAGCCGTATGAATCGCGTGTCCCAACGTCAGTACCTCGCTATGGGCGTGCTCGTGGTCGGCGCCATAGCCCTCGTCGCGTTCCTTGGACCGGAACCGAAGACGATGGTCAGCATGGCGCTCTACGTCATCGTGGCGGCCTACCTGCTCGTGACAGCGGGCGGCAGCGACACTTCCAACGAGCTCGCGGAAAACATCTCCAGCTCCGTGCGTCGCATGCTCGACGGACGCAAGCCCGAGGCTCCGCGCGAAGCATCGCCGGCCGTCTTGCGCTTGTACGAAGAGCTGGGTGACGCGCACCAGGCGCTGCTCGAAGCGCGCGACGGCGGCGTCGACAAGGAAGAGATCGTCGAAGCCGCCGGCAACTTGAACGCCGCGCTGCGTTTGCTGACCGAGGGCGTGGCCCAACAACTCAACGCCAGCGACGAAACCGCGCGCTACATCAAAGAGATGACCAGCTCGCAGCGCGAAATCGCCGAGCACGTCGAGGTGCTGGCCACCTCCGCCGAAGAGTCGAGCTCTTCGGTGATCCAGATGACGGCCACCAACGAGCAGGTGGCCGGCAACATCGTGGACCTCGCGACCAGCGTGCGTGAAACCGTCGCCTCCATCGAGGAGATGGCGTATTCGATCAAAGAAGTCGCCAAGAACGTCGACGCCCTCTCGCTGACCGCCGAGGAAACCAGCTCGAGCATGAACGAGATGGACGTCTCGATTGACCAGGTGCAATCGAACGCCAACGAGACCGCGCGCTTGTCGGAAGAAGTGGCGCAAGACGCCGAGCGCGGCGCCGAAGCCATCTTGAAGACGATCGGCGAAATTTACCGCATCAAAGAGAGCTCACAAGAGGCCGTGGCCGTGATCTCGAACCTCGGTTCGCGCATCGACGCCATCGGTCAAATTCTGAACGTGATCGACGACGTCGCCGAGCAGACCAACTTGCTCGCGCTCAACGCCGCCATCATCGCCGCGCAAGCCGGCGAGCACGGCAAGGGCTTCGCGGTCGTGGCCGATGAAATCAAAGACTTGGCGGAGCGCGCCGGCGCCAGCACCAAAGAAATCGCCGACCTGATCAAGACGATTCAGAGCGAATCCAAGAACGCCATCCTGGCGGTGGAGCGCGGCGCTCAAAACGTCGATCGCGGCGTGGAGGTTTCGAACGAAGCCGAGCGCGCCCTGAAGAAGATTCTCGAGTCTTCGCAGAAGAGCACCAACATGGTGCGCGCCATCGCTCGCGCCACGGTCGAGCAAGCCAAGGGCAGCAAGCAGGTGACGGACGCGATCGGCCGCATCGCCGCCACCGTGCAGCAGATTGCCGCCGCCACCGCGCAGCAAGCGCGTGGCTCCGAGCTGATCATGAAGAGCGGCGAGAAGATGCGCACCATCTCTCAGCAAGTGGAGCGCAGCAGCCAGGAGCAGTCGCGCGGCAGCCGGCAGATCACGCAGGCCATGGAGAGCATCAACAGCCTCGCCGGGCAGCTCAACTCCGCGCAGCGTACGCAAACGCGCGGCTCCGAGCGTGCGCTCAGCGCGGCCATGCAAATCGAAGAGGCCGCACGCAAGCAAGACGGCGCGCTGCGCGACCTCAGCACGCACACCGATCGCGTGCGTCGCGGCGTGGGCGCCTGAGCCTCGCTCGTCATTTCCGCTAGTTGCGCAGGCTGCGGGCGGCGCGCGCCGGCTGCTGTTACATTCGCTGGGTGCGCGGCGGGCGTTTGGTTTGGGTCATATCCTGTGCGGTGCTGCTCGGCACCGTCCCGGCAGCCGCGTGCATCGCGCGGGGCCACTACTACACGCTCCGTGGCGCCTGGCCAGCGCCGGACGCCTCGGAAGCCCCGCTCGACACGCCACTGGCGTTTCAACTGCAGCCAGACGCCGACGAGCTCACGTTCATGGGGAGCTTCTACGACGCCGTGGCGCCGCTTCGAGTCGAGGCCACGGGCGACGAGGTAGCGGTCCGCATGGCCGAGATCGGCACGGAAACGAAGGGTGTCTTCAGCTTCGTCCCGCTGGCGCCGCTCGCGCCCCACACCACGTACGTCGTAGACTTCGATGACCTGCCGCCCCAACCGGGCTCGCCGAACGAGCCAGGGCCAACGAGCTGGCGCTTCACGACCGGTGACGCGCCGGCACCCACCTTGCGCCTCGAAGGTGAGATCACGGTGGCCTACGAGCTCGGCTCCGATCCGGTATTCGATTGCCCCAATGGTCCGGGCATCTGCGGCCCGACCTGCGCCGCGACGAGCATGCGCGACGTGACCAGGGCGCGTGTGAGCTTGCCCGCGGCCTTCGATGGCTACGCCGCTGTCGGCATGAAGGGCGAGCTGAAGATCAGCGAGCAAGTCGCGCCAGGAGCGGCTAACGGCCGGATCGCGTACGCGTTCACGTCCCCCGATCTCGGTAAATCCTCCGAAGCGCTCGTCACCATGCCCGAGCGCGAAGATGGCGCCGCCTACTCGCCGTGCTTCGAATACACGGTAACGGACGCCAGCGAGCACGACATCATCACTTCCTTCTGCGCGTCGAGCCCCTATCCACTCGCCGGCGAGCTCCGCGACGCACCAGCAGGTGAGCAGCCGCCGCGCGGCCCTCGCACCAGCAAGGCGTGCGCGTTCGCGCCCACGCCGCGCTCAGGAAGCGCCAGCTCCTTCACGGCGCTCGCGCTGGCGGCGCTCTTGGTCAGCCGGCGGCGTCGCTCAAGAAACGCGCCTTGAGCAAGCACTCGTCGAGCTCCGCATCGCTCTGGGAATCGACGACCACACCGCTACCAATGCCGAGCACGCCGCTGCCGTCTCGCCCGACGGCCAGGCTGCGAATCGCGACGTTGAAGCAGGCGTCCCCACTGGGTGTCACGTAGCCGATGCTGCCGCAAAAAATGCCGCGCGCGCTCGGCTCGAGCTCGTGGATGATTTGCATGGTGCGCAGCTTGGGCGCGCCGGTGACCGAGCCGCTCGGGAACAGGCTCTGCATCATGGCAGCCAGCCCCAGCGCCGGGTCGACCCGGGCGGTGATCGTCGAAGTCATTTGCAACACCTGATCGAAGCGCTCGACGCTGAACAGCTCCGGCACGCGCACGCTGCCGGGCTCGGCGATGCGCCCGATGTCGTTGCGCAACAAATCCACGATCATCACGTTTTCAGCGCGCGTTTTCTCGTCGGCGCGCAGGCGCTCGCTGATGCGCGCGTCTTCTTCGGCGTCACGCCCGGAGGCGGCGGTGCCCTTCATGGGCTGCAGCTCGACCTCGGCGCCGCGCTTGCGAAAGAACAGCTCCGGCGAGAGCGAGACGAGCGAATACTCGCCGGTCTCGACCAGCGCGGAGTACGGCGTGCGCTGCGCCGCGCGCAGGCGGCCGAACAATGCCGCCGGGCTGCCCTGCACCCGAAAGCGCGCGCGCAGCGACTGACACACCTGGTAGCTGTCGCCGGCCTGCAAATACGCCTGAATTTGCTGAAAATCGCGACGATGCTGCGCGCGATCGCGATTGAGCTGGAGCTCGCTCACGCGCGCCGGCTCGCTCCCGCTGCGCGCCGCCAGCCACGCCCCCAGCTCTCGCCCGCGTAGCTCGCGGCAGCGCTCGAAGACGCCGAACCAAAGCGTGTCCTCCAGCGATGGCGGCACCGCGAGTCGCCCGAGCTTGGGCATCAGGCCGTAGCCGGCTTCGTAGCTCAAGAAGCCCGCCACGTAGCGCCCCGCCGCGACGGCTGCGTCGAGCTCTCGCAGGCAACCGAGCACGTCGCCCGGCGCGCGGCACTGAATCAGCCGCTGGGGCTCGTTGAAGAGCAAGCCGCGCTCCTGATCGGCGTCACGATGACTCTCGACCAGCAAAACGAACGGCGCCTCAGTGGCTGGCACCACAGCGACCCGTCCCGGGCGTCCGCGCGATTACCTTGTAGTCGCCGACGTCGATGTCGAACGGCACCGTCACGCGCCCTTCGAGCTTGCCGTTTTCGTCCGTGGGGAAGGCGCCCAGCCAGGTTTCGACCCCCGCGGCGTCGCGCAGGCTCACGTCTACGCGCGAAAAGGGGCACGGTTCACCCGCCGCTTCCACGGTGCCGGTGACGCGAAGCGGTGCACCGCGCTCGCTGCTGGAGCTGGCGAGCTGGAGCGAAACGGTGGCCGCCGGGCGTTCGTCGCCGCCCGGCGGCAGCCGCCGCGCGCCCTGCGCGGAGGCTCCCGGCACGGGCTGCGGGCTCGCGTGCGGGGTCGCCGAGCCCGTGGGCGGCGCGCTCTTCGAGGGGTCGCGACCAGCTCCTTCGAGCGTGTCACTCAGCATGCTCTGCCCGGACTCCGAGCCTTCCGGCCAATTGAACGCGTCTTGCGGGGGCCGATACAAGTGGTCGGCCGTGCGCGGATCGAGATCCATGCGACCGGCCGCGCCACCCAAATCGATGCGATGGAAGCGCACGCCGTCATAAACCTCGACCCAAGCGTGCGCCTCGTTACGCACCATGCGCGTCGGCAAACCGAGGCCGAGCGCCGTTACCGTGAACGCATACGCGCGATGCCGGCACACGCCCTTTCGCGACAAAGACAGCTCTTGATAGAGCTGGGCGCCGCGCGCCGCCTTGGGTGTCGCATCCGACGGCGCGAAGCCGCGGAAATAAGCGACGAGCGCCGCCACGACTTGGCGTGGGGTCTGGCGCTGCGAGACGCCGATTTCGCGCGCGACGTCGAGCGCGGCCGCGCGCACGGTGGGCGGCAACGGCGGGAGCTTTTGCAACAGCTCGCCCCAGGTGGCATCGGCCATGTCCGACCCCAACGCGGCGCGCGGAGCCGCCAGCTGCATCACCAGGCGCACGCGTCGGCGCGCGTCGCCGGTCATGAACCAATTGTCGGCGCGATCGCGCTGCAGGCTGAAGGGCAGCTCGGGGTCGGTGCGCGCCACGAGCGCACGCGCGCCGGGTGCGACGCTGGGAATGCGCACGGGCAAGCCCGGCGCCAAATCGACGAACAGGTCGGCGTAGAACTGGTCGTCGGCGGGGCCCGGCTTGCCACCCACCTCGAGCTTGGTCAGCGACTTGTCGAATACGGTGAGCTCGAAGCTCTCGTCGACTGCGTCGTAAGCGTACATGCGCTTGAACGGGGCGATCGCCGGAATGAAGGGCTCGTCGTAAGAGACGGCGTCCGGGCGCGTGGTATCACGATCGACTCGAAAGCTCGCGTCGATACTGTCAGGTGTGGCGTTGCCGCCGTAGGCATGCTCGTTCTTCGGCTTGGGGTCGCCCGTTTGCGGAGCTGGAACGACGCCGCTTTCCGTCTCGAGCGCGGCCGGCATGGCGCCGTCTTGCGTGGTTGCCGACAGCTCCACGTCTTCCGCAGGGTTGGGCTCGATGTACTCATGGAGCACCGGCCCCTCCGCGTGGGCGACCACGGCAACGCTCACCAGCGCCACGGGGAGAAAGCGCAACACGCGAAGCACGTGAGAGAGGCGACGCCGCATCGAAGTCGAGGCGAGCGTAGCACGGCGGTTGCCCGGCGCCGCCTATGCTCAGCGCGGCGACTGCCAGCGCCCGTCGACCCAAACGTAGTGCACGGAATCCCAGTGCCAGTAGCCGCAGGCCCAAACCGCGCCGGGCTTCGGCGGCTTTCCCTTGGGCTCGCACGGTTCGTCCGTCGGCCGCTCCCGCACCTCGGCTGACGAAAGGCGCTGCTCGCGCTGTGTGGCGCAAGCGCCGGCGCCGACGAGCGCCGTGCACAGCAAGAGCAAGGATGTGGCGCGCATGTAAACTGCTGCGCGCACTATGCCAGATTTCGCGCTGCGCCTGTGCTTTCGGCGCCGAAACCGTTATCCTCCGCCGCTCACATGGCCGACCTCGAAGCACAGCTCGCCTCGCTCCCCGCTGACGTGAAATCCATCCTCGCCGAGTGCGGCTTCAATGCCCAGCGCTTGATGTCGCTGGCCCAGCCGCTGAAGAGCGGCGTCGCAGCGGACAACCTGGTCAAGGGGCAGATCGCGCCGCCCACGTCGGAAGATGTCCAGAAGCTGCCGGTGCCCGGTACTGCGGAGTACGCACGCCTCGAGAAGCTCGGCAAGGCCGCGCTGGAGCGCGGCGAGTACGCGCTGGTGGTGCTGGCGGGCGGCATGGCCACGCGCATGGGCGGCGTGGTGAAGGCGCTGGTCGACGCGCTGCCGGGCAAGAGCTTTCTGGATCTGCGTTTGCGAGAGGTGCAAGTCATCAAAGAGCGCTATGGCGCGCTGCCGCCGCTGTGGCTCATGACGAGCCACTCGACCGATGCCAAGATCAAAGCCGCGCTCGGCGACCGCCGCCAAGGTGACGACGTGGCTACGTTCCTGCAAGAGCTGTCGCTTCGCCTCACTCCGCAGGGTGACATCTTCATCAGTGTGGACGGCCGCCCCAGCGAGCACGCGCCGGGCCACGGCGATTTGCCGGACGCGCTCAAGCGCAGCGGCCTGCTGGAGCGCTTCGTCGCACGCGGCGGCAAAACGCTGATGATGACGAACATCGACAACCTGGGCGGCACGCTCGATCCGGTGGTGCTGGGCTTTCACCTGGCGCACGGCTCGCCCGTCACGTCCGAGGTGGTCGACAAGCTGGGCTCGGACCGCGGCGGCATTCCGGCACGGGTCGACGGCAAGCCGCAAGTGCTCGAAGAGTTCCGCATCCCGCCCAGCTTCGATCCGGCCACGGTGCGCGTGTTCAACACCAACGTGTTCCACTTCGACGCGCGCGCGTTGCTCGAGCTCGACATGTCGTGGACTTTCTTCACGGTCACCAAAAAGGTGGACGGGCAGAACGTCATTCAGTTCGAGCGACTCGTGAACGAGGTCACCTCGGTGCTGCCCACCAAATACCTGCACCTGCCGCGCACCGGCGGCCACGCACGCTTCCTCCCCGTCAAAGACAACGACGAGCTCGCCGCCCGCGTCCCCGAAATCGAAGCCGTCGCCAAGTCTCACGGCTGGCTCTGACCGCGTACTGAGCGGAAACGGCTGCCCCCCGCAGCCCGGGGCTGCGGATCGCAGATGGGCAGCCTAGGGATGTGACGGAAGCGTTGCGGCTTCGGCAGCGTCTTGAGCGGCGGCGACTTCGGCCCAGAACATGGCGGCGTCGGCTTGTGACCAGGGAGGGAGGTCGAGCTCGTTCAGGGCGCGCAAGAGCTGGCCGGCGCTGGCAAAGCGATCTTCCGGCGACTTGGCGAGGCAGCGCATGACCAGCTTTTCGAACGCAGGCGTGACGTCGCCCTTGCCGCCGCCAGCCAGTGGCGCGGGCATTTGCGTGAGGTGCAGCATGGCGAGCCCGGCATCGGTCTTGGCGAAAAACGGCTCGCGACCGCTCAGCAAGAAGTAAGCGACGCAACCGAGCGAGTAAATGTCGGCGCGCGGCCCCGAGTGTGAGCTGGCAAAGGACTCGGGCGCCATGTAGCGCGGCGTGCCGAGCAGCACTCCCGGACCCGATTTCCCGGCTTCCACGCCGCGCGTGACGCGCACCAAGCCGAAGTCGAGCACCTTCACGAAATCGAAGATGCCACCACTGACGCCCAGCATCAGGTTGCCGGGTTTGACGTCGCGGTGCACGAGCCCCAAGCCATGCGCTTCCGCCAATGAGCCACATGCTTGCACGAGCAGGTGACGCACCCGCGCCGCCGGCTGCGCGCCATACTGCTCGACCAGTCGCTCCCAGGTGATACCCTTCACGTACTCCATGGCGTAGTAGAAGTCGCCACGGCGCGTGCGGCCGTAGTCGAAGACGACCACGGTATTGGGGTGACACAGCTCGCTCGTGGTTTTCGCCTCCAAATCGAAGCGGCGCAGCTGTTCTTCGGTGGCGCTTTCGTGAGCAATGACTTTGATGGCCGCGCGACGCCGCAGCAGATTGTGGTGCGCCTCGAACACGCGCCCCATGCCGCCGCCGCCAATCTCGCGCCCCAGCGTGTAGGGGCCCAGCTCCTGCAAAGCTTGAAAGCGCTGACGCGACTTGCGCAATGACGTAGAGAGCGCCACGAGCGTCGCGAACAAGATGCTGCCAACGAGACCGACGAGCGAGCTGGCGAGGCCGGCGCGAAAGCCGGGAGGGCGACGCCAGGTGCTGAGCGTCCAACGCCGACCCGCGAAGTGAATGTCTTGCGTGAAGACGAGATCGTCGGCGCCGGGTCGCTGGCTGGAGCCGAACAACAGCGCGTTTTCGGGTGTCAGTCCCGGCTCGCGATCAACCAGCGAGAGCGACGAGCGCTCCAAGGCGGTACCGGCCAGCGCGGCGCTCATCAAAGGCGCCAGCCGGTAGAGCGCGATGGCAAAACCGCGCAACCGCTGCTCGCGAGCGGCGGGCTCGATCGGATCCACACCGTCGACATAAAGGGGGTCGTAAACGGCGACCGAAAAGACGTCGGCCGGATCCTCGACGAGTCGAAACTTGGCCGTGACGGTCGGCGCGCCGGCGAGCGCGGCGCTACGCACCTGCTGCCGACGCCAAGGCTCGAACAGGATGTCGAGCCCGTAGAGCTCGGCGTGATACGGCAAGAGGCGTGTGAGCACGACGTGGCGCGGCCGCGCCTTGGCCGGCACCATGTGCGACGACGAATCCAGCGCCGGCTCGCGCACCGTGAGCACGCGTCCCAGGGCGTCCGGCGCACGCCGTTCTTGCTCCAGTCGCTCGCTCTCCGTCAACACGTCGAACAGCTCGAGCGCGGCCAGGCTGGGGTAACGCTCGATCAGCTTGCTGGCGAACACCTCGAAATGTTTTTGATCGACGTCCGGCCAGGTGCTGGCGAGCGCGTGAATGCCGTAAAGTGCTTCGAGCGGCGCGCGAAAGCTGGTCTGGATGTGAGTCGCCGTCGCGAGCGAGCGCTGCGCGAGCTCGTCGCGCGCCTGCTCGTGCGCGCGTCGCACGGCTCGACCCGCCCACGCGCCGGTCAGTAACAGACCCAAACCAAAGCTCAACCAAACCAGGCGATTCTTGAGCCCCTCACGGACGAACGCCTTCGTCGAGTCATAGCGCGACAGCGGCGCGAGCGCCTGCGAAGAGGCAGAACCGTGAGCACCTCGTTGAGCGGAAGTCAGGCGTCACAATCTACCGCCACTCGTAGTACAGTTTCTACGGTGACAGAGGGATCCTCCACGAGCTCGCTGTTCGAGGCCACGCGGCTCGGCTTGTCGCGCCTCGCGCTCAGCCAAGCCGACGAGCTGACGCGAGCGTTGGAGCATGCGTGCAAGACCAGCGCGCAGGCGCTCAACGTGGAGCGCACCAGCATTTGGTTCATCTCGCGCAACGGAAAAGAGCTGCACTGCGCGGCCCTTTACGAGCTAGAGGCAGATCGCTTCGGCAACGGCGCCCAGCTCCATCTGGAGCTTCTGCCCGGCTATCTGGCTGAGCTCGAAGCGCACCGTGTCTTGACCTCGAACGGCGGTAGCAGCCTGGATGCGCCGGTCTTTCGCCTGGGTGAGGTCGTCGGTGTCGTGCGCTGCGACAAGGTCGACGGCAATCGTGAGTGGTCGTCGCGCGATCGGCACTTCGCTGGCTCGCTCGCGGACCTGGTGGCGATCCTGCTCGAGCAAGCCACCCGGCTGGATGTCGAGGCTGCGCTCTCGTCCCAGCGCGAGCGCCTAGCCAAGGCCGAAAAGATGGAGGCGTTGAGCCGCATGAGCGCGGGCGTGGCGCACGACTTCAACAACGTGCTCACCGCCATGCTCCTGCGAGTCGAAACCGTGCGCCTCGATCGCGCGGCCGACAGCGAGCTATTTCAAGCTTTGGGAGAAGTGTTGGAGGCGGGCGCACGCGGCGCGCGTCTCGTCCAGCAGCTGCTCACGTTCGCCAAAGCCAAGGTGCCCGCGCCGCGCCCGGTAGATGTCAGCCGCACGCTGCGCGACATGGAGCCGATGCTGCTCACGCTCATGCACAACAAGGCCATCTTGCGCATAGAAAGACCGGCCACGGCGGCGCTGGTCAGCGTGGATCCTTCTCAGCTCGAGCAGGTGGTGCTCAACTTGGTGATGAACGCGCGCGACGCGAGCCCCACCAAGAACGCCGAGGTAAAGGTCTCGCTGACCGTCGAGTCCGAGGCAGCCGTGCTCACCGTGGTCGACCAGGGCGCAGGCATGGACGCTGCGACACGCGAGCAGGTGTTCGAGCCGTTCTTCACCACCAAAGAGCAGGGCTCAGGCCTCGGGCTTTCCACCGTCTACAGCATCGTGCAACAGGCCGGTGGCAGCGTGGCAGTAGAGAGCGCCGTCGGCAGCGGGACGACGTTCTCGGTGCGCTTGCCACGCATCCAGTGATAATACTGCGGGCGCATGGTCCGCTCCCGAGCCGCAGCCGTCCTGAGTCTTTCGCTCCTGTCCGCGTTCTACGCCAGCCGTGCGGGCGCGCAGTTTCCGGCGGAGCAGCCGATCCGGCTGCCACCACTCGGCAAGAACGCCGTCACGAACGAAGACTCGACGACGCTGGTGCAAAATCCCGCCAACCTCGCCTTCATGCCTTCGAGCGAGCTGCGCTGGTCGGCCGCTTATATGAACGAGGGGGCGCGCCTGCCGTTTCAGGGTCACGCCTTCTCGTTCGCGTTTCCGATCCCGCTCATCAACGCCGCTACCGGGGTGCGCGTGGACTTGATGAGCCCGCCGAGCGGCGGCGTCACTCCGCTCTATCAGAGCCAGGGGCTGTACCAATGGATCACCTGGGGCCTGGCCCTGCGTGCCAGCGATAGCTTCGCGCTCGGCATGTCGCTGCAGCGCTCGTACTCGGACATGTCGCAGGCGCATGGCTTGTTCGGTTGGTCGCTGGGCTTGACCAGCCACCCGTCGGACTATTTCGGCCTGGCGCTGGTCGCGAACAACATCAACGCACCGAAGAACGACGCCGGGGGCATCATCGACCGCACGTACGACGTGTCGCTGGCGCTGCGCCCGCTGCGCAGCCGCGCGGTAGAGATCGGCCTTTCCGGCAAGATCGTCGACGCCGATCCGAAGTCTTATTGGGTCCCTTCCGCCACCCTCGGCGTGGACATTCCAGAGCTGGGCCGGCTGCGCGGCAGCCTCTCGCTCTTGGATCCGGAAGACGGCGTCAGCAAAGACGAATGGCTCGCCAGCGCGACCATGTCCTTCTACCTGAACGGCACGGCCGGCTCGATGGAGCTTTCGGGCGGCAGCATGTTCGGCGGCGCGCTCGGCCAAAATGTCAGCGGCAAAGCGCAAGAGAACCTGCTCACCGAGGTGGCGTTCAGGGGTTTCCGCGAGCCGACCGGCGCGCCCTCGCCCACCTTCGCGCTGCGCATTCGCATGGAGAATACGCCGGGCACACGCGAGCACACCGCGCTCCTCCGCCGCCTGTGGCAAATCGCGGAAGACGAGCCCTCGGTCGGCGCCGTCGTGCTCGAGCTGCGCACCGCGCCCGCCGATTCGATGGCGCACGTGCAAGAGCTACGCGACGCCATCTACCTGCTCCGCCAGTCCGGCAAGAAGGTGCTGTGCCACCTGGAAGACGCGGACGGTGCCTCGCTCTACCTGTGCTCGGCCGCCGATCGCATCTTGATGAATCCGGCCGGTGGCCTGCGCTTTGCGGGCCTGCGCGCCCGTTACTTCTACTACGCGGGCCTGCTCGAAAAGCTCGGCATCAAGGCGGATTTCGTGCGCATCGGTGCGCACAAGAGCGCCCCCGAAGCGTTCACCCGCACCAGCGCGACCGAGGTCGCTCGCGACGACAAGATCGACCTTTTGCAACAGCACGAAAAGCACCTCACGCTCGGTATCGCTCACGGCCGTCACCTGAGCGCGCAGCAGGTGCGCGAGCGCATCGCCAAGGGTCCGTTCATCGCCATCGAAGCGAAGACGGCCGGCTTCATCGACGGCTACGCCTTCGATGACGAGGTAGAGACGCAGACCCAGCTGCTACTCGGTCAGCCCGCCAAGCTGATCGACGATAATCGCGGCCCCTACGCCGAGCGCTTCAACGGCGCCAACCCCGGCATCGCGCTGATTTACGTGGACGGCGATATGGTCGACGGCCGTAGCCAGACCATCCCGCTGCTCGGCACCAAGCTGGTCGGCTCGTACACCATTGCCGACTCGATCAAGAAGGCGCGCGAGAATCCGCTAGTCGGCGCAGTCGTGCTGCGCGTGGAGACGGGCGGCGGCTCGGCCATGGCGGCCGACGTCATCTGGCGCGAGCTCGAGCGTACCATCAAGGTCAAGCCCGTGATCGTGAGCATGGGCACGGCGGCGGCCAGCGGCGGTTATTACATCTCCGCCGTACCGGGCGCGCGCGTGTTCGCCAACCCGCTGAGCATCACCGGCAGCATCGGCATCTTTTACGGCAAGGCAGACGTGTCTGAGCTCTTGCGCAAGCTGGGCGTCAACGTCGAGGTTTACAAGACTGCGCCGCGCGCAGACGCCGAGTCGCTGTTCCGTCCCTTCACGGACGACGAGCGCACCGAGCTCAAGAAGAAGGTCTGGCAGTTCTACGACGTGTTCTTGCAGCGCGTCGCCGACGGTCGCAAGCTCACCAAGGAGCAGGTCGACGCAGTGGGCCAGGGTCGCGTGTGGACGGGCGAGCAAGCGCTGCAGTACAAGCTGGTGGACGAGCTGGGCGGTCTGCGCCAGGCGCTCGCCGCCGCCCGCACGGCTGCTGGCCTGACGGATCACGCGCCGATCGAAGAGTTTCCACCGCCGGACACGACGCTCATCGGCCGTATCCTCGGCATCGAGGGCGTGAGCGAAAAGACGCCCGCCTACTTGCAGGCGCTACCGCCGCAGCTAATGGACATGGCGCGCGCGCTCGGGCCGTTCATCGTGCACCCCGCCGACAAACCGCTCGCGCGCATGGAGCTTACGACCATTGAGTGAAGGCGCAACGCTCTCGGCCGACGCCGCCCGCATCGACGTCGTCGGACAGCCGCTGCTTTCACGGCTCACGCTGAACACGTCGGCGGAGCGCGTCGCGTTGCTCGGCGATTGGTCGGCGCTGTTCCTGCTGCTCTCGGGCGATGCCAAGCTCGCAGCCGGCACCGTACACGTGGCCGGCGCGAGCGTTCCGCAAGCCGTCGAGCAAGGCCAGGTCGGCCTGATGCGGCTCGATCCGCTGCTGCCGCCGACTTGGAGCGTGGAGCAGCTGCTCGCCGCCAGCGCCGAGCTGTGCGGCACTCCGCGCAAGGCCGCCGCCAAAGTCGCCTTCCAAAAGCTGGAGCAGCTGGGTCTGGCGCCGCTGGCAGCACGGCGCCTGGCGCACCTCGAGCGCGCCGAGCGCCGCGCGGTGCTGGTTGCGCACGCCGCGATCACGGAGCCGCAAGTGCTGTGCCTCGAGCTGCCGCTCGCCGGCCTCGACACGCACGGCGAAGCTGCCGTGCAAGCCGTCATCGAGCGCGCCAGCGCCGGGCGACGCCTGCTGGTCGCTTTCGGCGACGTCGAGCTCGGGCCCGGTGCGCGCCAGCTGCTGCAAAGCTGCGGCGAGCGCTTTCGGCTCGCCGCCGGTGTCGCCACGCTCGAGTCGCCCGAAGCGGCGCCGGTGGCGCGCGTCACCGCCACGATTTGCCGCAATCACCAGGCTTTCGCGCGTGCCCTCGAAGCGCGCGGCTTGGCCGCTTACCCCACCCACGAAGCCGGCGTGCTCGGCACATTGACGTCGCCCAGCGCCGGCCCCTGCTGGCGCTACCTGGTCGAGCTACCGGGCGGCAGCACCGCACCCGTGCTGGACGCGGCCCTCGAGACCGAAGCCAGCCTGGTCGAGCTGATGCCCATCGCGTAGCGACGCGCTATCGACGTTAGTTTCGCTCGACGTCGTCGTCGGTCACGTGCTTCTCGGCAGGCGGCGCCGGAGCAGGCTTGGGAGTCGTCGGATGCGCCTGCGGCTGCGCCGTCACACCTTGCGCCGCGTAAGTCTCCATGCCGCGGCGCACCGCCAAGATCGCCAGGCGCCGATTCTCGGGCGCGAACGGATCCTTGGGGTTGTACAGCGCCGACGAGCCGTGCGCGAACACGCCACCGACCTGGCCCTTCTTCAAGCCGTTCTTTTCCAGCACCAGCCGCGCGGCGTCGGCGCGCTCGAACGACAATGTCCAGTTCGAGCGACCCGAACCGCTCGGAAACGGCTTGGCATCCGTGTGGCCGTGCACCTGAATCTTGTTGTCGAGCCGGCCCAGAATCGGCGCAATTGCCGCTAAGAGCTCCTCGAGGCGCGGCTTCAGCTCGGCAGAAGAGCGATCGAACAATAGGTCGTCGCCGGTGCCGTCGAGAATCTGGATGAGCAACCCTTCTTCGGTGACGCTCACCTTGAGCTGCTGCGCCAGCTTCTTCATCGTCGGGTCTTCGGCCATCGAGCGTTGCATGGCCGCGCGCACGGCGGCTGCCACGCGCTCGAACGCCTGCGTCTCGGGCTGAATCGACGATTGTCCGACGACGTCGAAGTAAGCTTTGTTCTGGATGCCACTACCGCCGTTCAGCACGCTCGGGGCGCCGCTGAACACGCCCGTGCGAAAGTACTCGCTCAGCTGCTGGCGCGTGGTCTGATCGGTCTGCGCGAGCAGCCACATCACCATGAAGAACGCCATCATGGCGGTCACGAAGTCGGCGTAGGCCACCTTCCAGGCGCCGCCGTGGTGCCCGCCGTGCCCCTTGCCCTTCTTCTTGATGATGATGACGCGGCCGCCACCACCACTGGGAGCTGCGCCGCCGCCGGCCATTACTTACCTTTCAGCTCCGCGAACGCCTTCTCGAGCTCGGGGCCCGTCGGTCGTTCGTCACTGAAGATGCTGCGGCGCGCGAACTCGATGGCAATCTGCGGGTTCACGCCGCGGGCGGCTGCCACGATCGCCTCTTTGATGCAGAGCATGAAGCGGCTCTCGGCATTGCCCTGGATCTCGATGCTCGTCGCGATCGGGCCAACCATGCCGTAACACAGCAAAATGCCCAAGAAGGTGCCGACCAGCGCGGCGGCCACGTGGTGACCGATCTCTTCGGGACCGCCGTCCAAATGACCCATCGTGATCACGATGCCGAGCACGGCGGCCACGATGCCGAGACCCGGCAAGGCGTCACCTGCGGTGCGGATCAACCCGATGGGCTGATGCTCTTCGTCGTGGTGCGTCTCGAGCTCGGCGTCGAAGAGCAGCGAAAGCTCTTCCGCAGAGCAGCCGTCGACCAGCTGCTTCAAGCCGTCGACCAAGAAGTCGGCGGCGTGGTGGCGGTGCATCACGGTCGGGTAAGCCGAGAACAGCGAGCTCGTTGCGCGGTCGCTGACGTGCGGCTCGAGCGCCAGCACACCCTCGCGGCGAATCAGCGCCAAGATCTGATAGAGGAGCTTGAGCAGCTCCATGTAGTCGCCCTTCGCAGGCGCCCCACCTTTGAAGCCCTTCTTGAAGGCGTGCGTCACCCGGCTCAGCACCTTGCCCGGCGCCGAGATCACCACGGTACCGATCGTGGCGCCCCCGATGACCACCAGCTCGTTCGGCTGCAAGAGCACGCCGAAGGCACCCCCGGACATGGCGAAGCCGCCAAGCACGGAGCCGAACACAACCAAGAGCCCGATGATCGTAGACACTGCGTCTACACAGACGGCCGTCTCACCCGTTTCTGAAGGCTCGCTTTGAGACGCGCCCCAAAGATGTGTAGTTGCGTGTAGTTATCTAAGAACAACAGCGAAATCTCGCGGGACGGCGAGAGCGTTCTCGCGTCACAGCGGGCGCTGCATCGCACGTACGAGGGTCCGACGACTTGGCGATGGAACTGGGGACACGCCGCAATGGGATTGCGACCGCGCCTGAGAGGCAGCCCAGCTGGGCTGCCCCGTCGTGCGGCGCCTTACGCCGCCTTCAGCTCACTCGTGCAGTACTTACAACGGGTCGCCTTGGCCGGCACGGTCTCGCAACAAGCGGGGCACTCCTTCACGGCAGGCGGCGCAGCCGCAGCGTCTTTGTGGCCGAAGCGATTTTCGGCGGCCGCGATGATGCGACTGACGACGATGAACAGCACCAGCGCCACGACGAAGAAGTCGAGCACCGAGCCGATGAAGTCGCCGTAGTTGAGGACGACGTTGTCCTTCGCGTCCTTGGCCTCCTTCAAGATCAGGCCGCTCTTGCGCCAGTCGCCGCTGGGCAATACCAGCGCCACCACGGGCATCACCAAGTCGGCAACCATCGCCGACACGATCTTGCCGAACGCGCCACCAATCACGACGCCGACCGCGAGGTCGACGACGTTGCCCTTGAACGCGAACTTCTTGAAGTCTTCGAGGAACGCCATGGCACTTACTCCTTAGCGACGTTTGAGTACGAGTAAACGAGGCTCAACGTGCTGGTCGTGTCGAGCTTCTCTTTGTCGGGCAGCGGATCGTTGTCGTAGCGCGCGTTGAAGCCCACGCCGAGCGCGAGGTTGTCCCAAAATTTCGCCGTAAAGAGGATGTCGTAGTTGAAGCGGCGGCGCTTACCGTCGACGAAGCTCTGCAGGTATTCAATGCCGTTCGAGAGCGTCGTGGTGTCGTTGAAGTTGTGACGAAATCCCAGGAACAAGCGGGCAGAGTGGTCCGTCTCGTGTTTCGGCAGGGTGTCGATCACCATGCCCATGTCGTCCAGGACGAGGCGTGCGTTTTCCATGCGCGTGTCGTACTGGAAGTCATAGCCGGCTTCTGCCCAGAGCTGCGTCTTGGGGCGATTGACGAACAGGTACTTGAAGCCAGGGTCGAGGTTGAGCCGAAACGCCAGGCCCTGGAACTTGTCGTGGCGCCCCGTGACCAACATGAACACGGAGGCGTCTTCGATCACGTAACGGTCGTAGCGCAGACGACCCTGCGCGTTCTCGGTGGTCGTCTGCATGTCGCCGCCGGGCGGTGCGCTACGCCCGTAGTTGCCGACGACCGAAGCGCCGAAGCCGTTCGCCCCGCCACGCCAATCGACGTTGCCGGCACCGGTGAACGCGACGAGCCGCGAGTTACCGGTCGAGCTCAGACCACCCGCCGACACCGACGCGGTCGTGCCTTCCGGCGCCGTCGTCAGCTTGGGCGCTTCGCGAGCCGGCCCGGGTCCCGCCGCCTCCTTTTTGGCATCGGGCGGCGGCGCTCCCATGTCTTGCGCCGAAGCCGGCTTGGCCACCAACAAGCCGAGTGAGGTCAAACCAACTGCCCCAACCACGCGAACCGCACGAAGCATAAGAATCTCCTGAATGAAGCGTCGGCCGCCGCCGTCGCGGGGCCGACGCTAACCCGACGCCGACGGAGCGGGCAACCCTAGAGCCCGCGCGCGCAACGTACGCCGGACGTGAAATTCTCCTGCGGATCGATGCTCTGACGGTAGCTCGTCAACAGGGCGTTCAGGGATTCTGTGCCAAGAGGATGCTCGAGCCGGCGTAGGGAGCGGCGTAGTTGTGCCCGGGCGTGCCGCTGGAGTCTTCGAGCTTCATGCCGGCTCCGGCTGGCGCGTTGTAGTGGCCTTGGGCGTCGGCGTTCTGAACGTTCGGGATCCAGGTGTTGCCGACAGCTTTGGCCTTCATGGCAGTTCCTTGCGTGCCGAGGCGGAGCGCCGTGTTGTTGACGTTCGCGACCAAGAAGGTGTTTCCACCCGGGTCCGTCGCGGTACCCAAATCGAGGTTGGAACCAACCGAGGTTTGGAGCGTCACCGCATCCCACGTCGACTTGACGTCGCTGACGATGAACTTGGTGCCGCGGAACTTGAGGTCGGTGAAGTTCGCACCGTTGTTGATCCGCAGCGCCGTGCTGCCGAAGTCGTGGAAATTGGAGTCGACGATGCGCACCACGACGCCCGCGCCACCAGCGCCTCCACCCAGATCGATCCCGGCGAAGTTCATGTCGTAAGCCTCCACGCGCGTCAGCGTGAGGGTTGCCGGGATCGAGCCGCTGAAGCCCGTGTTGCAGTCGTGCAGCTTCGAATCGGTGACCTCGGTCGAGCCGACCCCGTCCATCTCGAGACGGAGGCACAGACCAGCTTTGTCGTTGGGTGCCAGCGACAAGTCCGAGTCGGCAATGGTCAGTGCGGATTGCCCCTTTTGGGTGATTAACCCTGCGCCGCCCGTAGCCATGGTCACGTGGCTCAGGTGCGCGCTTGCCTTCTTGTCGAGCAAGAGCGCCTTCGAGGTGCTGGCGGTGAACGACACGTCGTCGAGCGTCACCACCGCGTCGTCAGTCGCGTTCACGACGTTGCCATTCGAGAAGTTTTGGAAGATGCCGCCCGCAATGCTCAGGTTTGCCTGCTGGGAGAGGATGGCAAAGTTGTACGTGCCGTCTCCCAGCACCGCGTCAGCGGCCACGTCGATATTGGTCGTGGTAGTGCCCGAGAGAAGAAGGCACTGAACGGCGCAGTCCTGGAAGGAGCTATCTTTGATGGTGAGTGAGCCGGTCGCGGTGGCGCCATCCACGAACTGAACGACCGTCTGAAAGGACAAAAAGTGGATGCCCTCGATGCTCGAGCTGCCAGCGAGCTTGAACAGAGGCAGGTTGGCCGCACCCTGCAACGTGACGGCGCCAGGAGTCTCCGCCATCACGTTCACACCGTCGGGGATGACGGTCGAGCTCAACTGGCTCGCCGACGCCTTGTAGGTGCCGTCCAAGAAGACGATGGTGTCACCCGCTTTCGCCATGCCGACCACCTTGGCGAGCGACGCGAACGGATTGCCGACCGTGCCGTCGCCGTTCGCGTCGTCGCCAGTCGGGCCGACGTAAAGACCGTGAAACGGGACCACCGTGCCGTCGCCCCCCGCGCCGCCTGCGCCACCCAGCGGCTCCAGATCAGGCGCGCCCGCAGCGCCGCCTTGCGGCTCGATCGGCACGCCGCCAACGCCGCCGTCGTTCATGACAGTGCCGCCGGTACCGCCGCTGCCACCGCCGCCGACGGATTTGCCGGCACTACCGCTGGTCGGCTCACCAGCACCCGCATCGCCACCTTCACCGCCACTTTGATACTGATTCGGTACCTTCTTCTTCTGATCGCTGGAACCGCACGCCGTGAAGGCAACTGCAGCAGCCAAAAGAGACACGACACACATCCCTGAAAGCCGACCTAAGCGCATGACTGCTCCTTACCTTACTTCACGATCTTGTAGGCGGACCCAGCCGAGCCCCAGCCGTTGAAGGTGTACAAAAGCTTGTCGTCCTGACCCGCGAACCCGGCAAAGCTCGGGACCTTGGCGATCTTGGTGGGAGCGACACCACCGGCGAGCGGCTCCTTGTACACGTAGCCGTCGTAGCCCGCGGCAAAGTAAACGCCCGTGGCGTCCGCCGCGATGGCGCGAACGCCTTCTTGCTGGACGAGCTGAGTCACCGTGGCGTCGCCCTGCTTGAACTTGTACAGGCCGTTGAGCACGTTGGCGTTCGATCCCGTACGCGCAAAGTACAGCGTGTCGCCCATGGCGAATAGCGCTGCCGTGTCCACGACGACTGCATCCGGAACGTCCTTGGGCGCGCCACCTGCCAGCGGTACGTAGCTCAGGTGTGCCGTGGCGTTGCTGCGCGCCACCCAGTACACGGCGTCGCTGGTGAGCGCGAACGAGGTCACGTAGCCCTGGTCGACGGTCATGATTTCAGTGCCGGTGTTCGCCATCAGCGCGTTGGTCGCGCGTGTAAACAGCGAGGCCTTGGCACCGTACATGCCGGTCATCCAAAAATAGGCGTTACCATGGATGGTCAGGAACTTCGGCAGAAGCGTCGGCTGAAAGACGACGGTCGGATTCACGTTCGACGCTGCGCTCACCGCTTTTTTCAAGACCGAAGGCGGGTTGCCGGAGACGGCCCAGTAAAGGTCGGTTGCGTCGGCGTAGAGCACGCCGTCGCCCACGCCCGCGTCGGCGTCCCAAATTTGCTTTTCTGCGCTCCCGTCCGTGGGAATGCGCGTGAGCGTGTAGTGGCTCACCGGGCTTGCGTTCACCTTCATCACGAAGACGGCCCCACCACCGTACGTTGCTTCCCAGGCCTGACCATGGGGAGAGAGCTCGGGAGCGGAGCACATCCCGGTGTCGCAAGTTGCGCCCGCGGTCGCGCAGTTGCGCGTGCAAGCACCGCACGCCTGATTTGAATCGAGCTTCGTCTCGCAACCCGTGCTCGTGTCGTTGTCGCAGCTGTCGTAACCGTCAGCGCAGCTGTCGATGACGCATTTTCCGTCCGTACAGGCCACGCTGCCGTGGCTGCCGTCGCAGCTGACGTCGCAAGCGCCGCACGCCGTCACCGTATCGAGAGGCGTTTCACAGTCTGCGGGGTTGTCGTCGCAGTCACCGAAACCATCCGGGCAAGACGGCGTGGCGCCACCCGCACCACCCGGGCTCGAAGACGGAACGCCACCTTCGCCGGACATCGGCTGCCCACCGTTCGCTTCGCCGGCGTGGGGCGTCCCGCTGCTGCCGGCCTTGCCAGACGTATTGCTGGGCGCATCGCCGCCGGCGCCTCCGTCCGATCCGGGATACGTGCTTTCGCCGGGTTGCTTTTTCTTGTCGTCGCTCGAGCCGCAGGCCGAAGCGGTCGCCACGACCACGAGTGACACGACGCACACCCCCGAAAGTGAACGTAAGCGCATGAGCGGATGTAACCCCAGCTCCGCCGCGGCGAAAAGGGGCGTCAGCTCGCCGGGCGACGGCTGTGTCGCTTTTGCGACGCGCGCTCTTCAAGGTCATTGAAGAAGCCTTGTACGGGAGCCAGGTCGAGCGACGCGAGCGGCGCCTCGGCGGCGCGCAACAAAGCAGCCAGCTCGTAGCAGTGGTCGATAGAAACCTGAAAGTAGTCATGGTGGCGCACGCTGCGCCGCACCAAGAGCCCCTCGACGTCGGGCAAGATGCCCTTGATGACCGGGAAACGCCGTTCGAGCTCGCCCCAGGTCTTCAGCGGCACGAAGCTCTCGATGATGCCGGCGCGCCCCGGAAACGTGGCCACGACCTCGCCGCTACGGCTCCTTGTCGTAAAATAGGCGAGCCCGACCGGGACACCCAGGTCGGCCCAAACCAGGTCGTCGAAGTGCAGCTCGAGCAGCCGCGCCGCGCGCCGCTCGACGCGCAGGTAACGAGGCCCCTGGCGCTGCTGCTCTTGGCAGAACAGCGCGGCGCACGCCGGACAAGCGCAGAACACGCGACGCGCGTCTTGCTCCAGCAGGTGCTCGTGCTCCACCGTGATCGATTCCGCGCACAGCTCACACTCGACCACGGGCGTACCCGTCACGAAGGCGCGAAGCTTCGCCAGCACGGCATTCGTCATGCAAATTCCCTCTTCGCCCGGTGAAGACACCGAGCGAGCATCGGCCACGGTACTCCCGCGCCGCGCACACGCGAAGCGGATTTATTTTCCAGAGGAATGTCCACGGCTCAGCGTGCGTCAGCTCGCCTCGGTCTCGTGCCCGCTCGTGCCCGCTCGTGCCCGCATCGATGTTGGCGTCTCATTCAGGGATGGGACAGCGCTGGCTTTGATCTGGACGAGCGGGTCGCTGTTGTGCTGCGGCGCCCGCACCGGCGGCGGCGACTTCAGCGGCTTCATCGACCTGTCGGATCGCCATTGAAGTCGTACCAGGCAAGCTCGATCCCTTCTTGATGCGGCTCGAGCCGTAAACGGCGGCCGCTCAGCAGTAGCGGAGCCGCACCTTGTACGTGACCTTCGTCTTGCCCCGGGCCGGCACTTTGACGTTGAACGTAAACGTACCGGCGTCCTTCTTCTCGTACGGGATCGACGATTCGAGCACCGTCCAATCGCCGCCGATCGGCTCGTAGTCTTCGACCTCGACCGCGGTGTCTTTGTGGTTGCGTAGCTCGATTTGCCAGGCGCTTTCGGCGGTGCAGGAGCCGAGCACGCGCCACTCGGTCTGCTTGCGGTCACCCACGACGTCGAAAGCCTCGCCCATCTTGACGCGAATCTTCTCGTCTCGCGGCGTGTGGTCGATCTGGTCTTCGCCGACGAACTGCTTGGCGCCGCTCTTGTCTGCCTTGTACACGCGCAGCGTGCCTTTCGGCAGTGGAATGCCGAGCTTGTTCTTCTCGTCGTTCTTGAAGTCGAGGTACACGCCCACCTTTTGGTTCGACTGAATCTCGCCGTATTGCCCGCGGAACCAGTACTGCTGCCCGTAAAAGATCAGCTTCTTGTCGATCTTGATGGCATCGGCCTCGAGCAAGCTCACCTGCTTCTGCTCGTTTTGCAGCACCGTGGTCGGGCGACCCAGCGTGTACAGGTGGTACTCGAATAGCCCCTGCTCGCTGAAGCCAGCGCCGCCGGCCGGTGCCGCCATCGGCGCCATCGCGACCTCCGCCTTGGCGTAGGCGCGTGGCGGCTGCACGCGGTTCACGTCTCCGGCCACCAGCTGCAGCTGCGCGTTCTTGTAGCTCGCGCCGGACTGATTCACGAGCGTGACCCAGCCCTGCAACGCGCCCTGGCTATCGCCCTCGTTGACGACCAGCACGTAGTCCGCGCTCCAGTTCAGGTTTTGGGTGAGGTAGCTCACTTCTACGGTTTGCTGCGGCCTTTGGCTCGAGACCAGCCACATGAGCGTCGGCTTGGCGATCAAGTTGTCCGGCACCTGCGGAAACGCGTAGCGCGCCGGGTAGCCGAACGTCACCTCGCCGTTCAGTCTTAGAATTGGCTGCTCCGCCACACTGAGCAGCTCGGCATCGGCCGCTTCTTCTTTGCCGGTGGCCTCGTGGTAGCGATACGTGCGGATCTTCTTGCCGACGAACTTCTCGAGCAGCGTTTGTGGCGTGAGCAAATCATAACGGTAGTTCTGCTCGAGCACGCTGATGGCACCGGGCGCGCTCAGCGACTTGATCGCCACCGTTTCCGGTTGGATGTTCGCGGCCACGTCCCGAAACTCGAGCGCAACCTGACCGGTGCCGAGCGCGCCCAGCTCGCGCACCTCGCGCACCACGCCGAAGTTCTGGTTGTACACGGTGATGCTCACCGACTTGCGGTCCGCATCGGTCGAGGTCTTTTGTGCCTGAGCCAGCGCCGCGCTGGGTAAGGCCAAAGACGCACCCAGCAAGGCCAAAGACGAGAAGCAGCGTGCGATCGATTTGAACATGGCGTTTTCCAAAGGCTTCAGCAATAACGAACCCGAACCCGATAAGTCAGCTTGGTGGCGCCGCGCGCGGGCACCTCCACGTCGAAGCGAAACGACTGAGCGTCGACTTTGACGAAGGGCGTGCTGCTCTCCAGCACCTGCCAATCGCCGCCGGCCGGCTCGTTCACTTCCACCGTCACTTCGGCGTCTTTGTGGTTGCGCAGCTCGATCTCGTAAGAGCTTTCGCTGCTGCAGCTGCCGAGCGCCACCCAATTGGTTTGCTTGCGGTCACCGACTACGTCGAACGCCTCGCCCACTTTGAGCGATAGCTTCTCGTCGCGTGGCGTGTGATCGACGGCGTCTTCACCGACGAATTGCAAGGCGCCAGAAGCGTCTGCTTTGTAGAGCCGCACGGTGCCTTTCGGCAGCGGCATGCCGAGGTGATTTTGCTCGCTGTTTTCGAGCTCGACGAGGACGCCGACTTTCTGGTCCTGGGCGAGCTGGCCGTATTGGCCACGGTAAAAGTACGGCTGCCCGTTGAAGACCAGCTTCTTTCGCACTCGCACGGCCTCGGCCGACAGCAGCGAGACTTGCTTGGTCTCTTTGTCGAGCAACGTGGTCGGTCGCTCGAGCGTGTACTGATGGTACTCGAACAGCCCTTCTTCCTTGAATTGCGGCTTCTCGGGCGCGGGCGTGTCGTCGAGAGCGCCTAGGTCGCGCGGCGCGTTCGGATCTTTGCGGTTCACGTTGCCGGCGACCAGGCAAAGTTGCGCTTTTTCGTAGCTGGTGCCGCTGTTGTTGGTGAGCGTGACCCAGCCGTTGAGATCGGCCTCGGTATCGCTCGCGCCCAGCTTGAGCACGTAGTCGGCGCTCCAGCTCATGCCTGAGGTGACGTACGTCACCTCCACGTCTTGCTCGGCGCGGTCGCTGTCGAGGAGCCAGACGAGCGTCGGCTTCTCGAGCAGGTTCGGCGGCACATCGGCGAAGCCAAAGCGTAGGCCCTGGCCCAGCTCGCCCGAGAGCGTCGTCACCTCGCCGTCGATCCGCAAGGTGACGCCGCCCTCGACGCTCAGCACTTCGGCCGTCTTCTTCTCTTCGACGCCCGTCTTCTGGTTGTACCGGTAGAGCGCGATGCTCTTGCCAACGTACTTTTCCAGGAGCTTGGCCGGCGTGAGCAAGTCGTAGCGGTAGTTTTGCTCGAGCACGTCGAAGAGCGCGCCCTTGCTCAGGCTATGCAGCCGCACCGTCTCGGGCTCGATGGCGGACGCCACGTCCTTGAACGAGAGCTCCACCAGCCCAGGCGCCAACTTGAGGTGGCGCGACTCTCGCACCACCCCAAAGTCTTGATTGTAGACGGTGACGGCCACCGCCCGGCGGTCACGCTGGTCGCTCTGCCTGGCCTGTGCCGGCCCTCGGCGAGGAGCCTTGGCCGGCGCCTGACAACCTGCAAGGAAACCGCAGCAAGCGGTCATCAACCCGACCAGCAACCCGTAGCGAGCCACAGCCACCTTGTTCAACATTCGCTTCACCCGAAAGAACCCGTCTAGCGCTGCCAGCTTACAGTTTCGTGAAGGTGGCGCGAATTGGCGCAATTTAACCGGTTGATGTAACCCGCCGCAGATGTAGGTCTTAGCAACTCTTTGGATAAGCAACGCAACTGGGTTGCCGTCGGGCTGCAAATCGGACACACCAAGTCCCTAACACTTTCGAGGAGCCAGAGGATTCAGATGAAGAAGCTGCACTGGTTGGCCGCTGCCGCCACCATCCTTATTTCTGCGCCGGCCATGACCGGTTGCTCGGGCACCGATACGACCCCGCCCCCCCCGACCACGGCCGGCACGGGCGGCACGGCTGGCGTGGGCGGCAGTGGCGCCGGAGGCAGCGCGACGGGCGTCCAGCTCCAACCACCGAATAGCTACACCATTCTGAGTGGCGCTGACGCAACGCCCAACTCCATGCCCACCCCCTCGGGCTGGATGAGCGGCGGTTGCAACACCTGTCATCAGGCGAATGGCGAAGGCTTTGCTGGGCTTGCTCCCGAAATCCGTCATATCCCGGTGGACTACGCGCAGTGGGTCGTGCGCAACGGCCGCACCTGGAACGGCGTGGCGACCAGCATGGTCGCGTTCCCGATGACGTCGGCGGACCCGAAGGTCTTGGCAATTTCGGACGCCGACCTCACGGCTGTCCTCACCTGGCTCAACACGGCACCCAAGCCCACGACCGGCCCGGGGCTGTACAAGGACTTCTGCGGCAACTGCCACGGCCCGACGACGGGCACCGGCGGCATCATCCCGATCAGCATCGTGGGCAAGTCGCGCATGGAAATCACGCAGAAGGTGCGCAACGGCGAAGGCACGGACAAGAGCATGCGCAACCTGTTCATGCCGCCGCACTCGGCCATGGAGCTGAGCGACGCCGAGCTCGGCATGATCATGGACTACGTGATGGCCGTGAGCCCGTAAGACCAGACGCGGGGCCGTGGATTCTGGCTCCGCGCGCCAGGTGGCCGGTAAGCTTGCCGGCCACCTGTACCCCGCGCTATTGACGGCGCCGTGACTGCACGCAGCGAGCTCCAACAATCCCGGCGCATCGTCATCAAGGTCGGGTCGAAGGCGCTGGCTGGCGACGGTGAGCTGCAGCAAAAATTCGCTCAGGAGCTGGCGAGCCTGGCCAAGCCCAAGCGCGGCTTCGTGCTCGTCACGAGCGGCGCCATCGCCTTCGGCATGAAGCGACTCGGCTACCGCACGCGCCCGAAGGAGACCGGCCAGCTGCAAGCCGCCGCCGCAGCGGGGCAAAGCGTGCTGATGCGCCGCTGGGACGAAGCCTTCAGCACGGCAGGTCTGACGGTCGCGCAGGTGCTCTTGACGCACGACGACTTGGCGGATCGCGAGCGCGTCAACAACGCGCGCGACGCCTTCGCGGCCCTGCTCGAGGCCGGCGCAATCCCGATCGTGAACGAGAACGACACCGTCTCGACCGCCGAGATCCGCCTCGACAACGACCAGCTCGCCGCCATGGTGGCGCCGCTGGTCTCCGCGGACCTGCTCATCTTGCTGACGGACGTCGAGGGCGTGCTCGACAAGAACGGCAAGCGCATCCCGATGATGGGCGACGGCGCAGAGCTCGGCACCGTCGTACAATCCGGCGAAAAGCTCGGCAGCGGCGGCATCCAGAGCAAGCTCGACGCCGCCAACAAGGCCTGTCACTCGGGCGCTTCGGTCGTCATCGCTTCGGCGGCGCGCCCGAACGTGATCCGCGACATCGTGTCGGGGGCGGACGTGGGCACGCTGGTGCCGCGACGCACCGCGCTACGCGCCCGCCAACATTGGATCGCCTACACCTTGCGCCCCCGCGGCACGGTGCTGGTCGACGCGGGCGCGGAAAAAGCGCTCCAAGGCGGCAAGAGCAGCTTGTTGCCGGTCGGTGTCGTGGGCGTCCGCGGCGAATTCAACGCGGGCGACGCCGTGAAGCTGGTCGGGCTCGGCGGCAACGAGATCGGCCGCGGCTTGACCCGGCTCGGCGCGCTCGACGTGTCGCGGGCCGCTGGCAAGGGTCCTTCCGAGCTCGAGGTCGCGTTCGGTGGGGATGCGACGGAGCTCGTGGTCGTACACAAAGACGACTTCGTCCTCTCCTGAGGTCGAGCGTAACGGTGCGCACACCTGCGCACATTCATAAAAATAGTTCCCAAGCGTATTCTCTGCTCGGTGTCGGAACCTTCCGCACGCGCCGGTTGTCCAAGCATGCCTCCGCACATGGGGTACCCGACTTGAGCAAGCTAGGACAGTCGCTGGGGCTGTGCTGCGGGTTTGCCCTGGCACTGGCCGGGTGCGCCCGTCTGCCGTTTTTGGAGAAGGCGCACGTCCAAACACCGCAGCCCGCTTCGGCGCAGGCGCCGGCGCTGCCCCCATCGCTAGAGCTGCCCTTCGTGCTGAGCAGCCACGACGACTACGTCGTGCGCCTGGTGATCGGTAGCGTCACCTGCTCCGGCGCGCTCATCGACGACGATCGAGTGCTCACCGCGCACCACTGTGTGTCGGCGCGCTCCGCGCAGGGCGAGATGCTCCCGCGCGACGTGAAGCCGGAAGACGTGCGCATCGAGCTGGGCGGCGAAGACTTGCCCTGGGGAGAAGCCTCGGTACGCGCCATCGTGGCCCCCACGTGCGGTTATGCCGCGGGCAACGGCGACATCGCCATCTTGGTGCTCGACCACCCGCTGATCGGCGTGGAGACACGCCGCGCCCGGCTCGACGCCCCGCCGGCGCTGAAAGACTCGATAGAGCCCATCGGCTTCGGCCGTTGCGCCCTGTCGACGGACGCCCTGCACCGTCGCAAGCGCCCCATCGCCAGCATCGACACCGTCGCCGACTCCAGGTTCCGCGCCAACGCTTCAATCTGCCCCGGCGATTCGGGCGGCCCGGTGATGAGTGACCAGGGAGAGGTGCTGGGTGTCATCTCCGCCGCGGTGATGGACGCGGACGAGCGCACGGCAGGCCGAGCCGAGTTCACGCGCCTCGATCATTTCCGGGCGTTGTTCGCGCGGGCGGACGCGGTCGCCAAGGGCCAAAGCCCGGCCGAATTGCCGCCCGTGGACTGCAATAAATAGTTTGGGTGGTGCCTCGGCGGCCCAGGTGCCCTGCGTCCTTCGTCGGTTGAGACGTGGTTCCAGCTCGCGCTTCGCGCTCGCTCCCAGCCACATTCGGCTATGCTGAGCAGCCTGCGCCATGCGCAAGATGTTCCGCTTTCTGTTCTGGGTCGCGCTGGTGCTCGGGATCCTCATCGGCGCCCTGCGCGCGACCTGCATTCGCTGGTGGCGCGTGCCGTCGGACGACCCCTACCTCACGGCGTCCACGTCACCTAGCGTGCGCGGCGGCGATTTGATTCTGCTCTGGCGCGGTTCCAAGCCCGGCTTCGGCGACCTCGTGGTTTGCCCCGAGCCCAAGCATCCGGAACGCGTGGTAATCGCGCGCATCGCCGGAGAAGAGCGCGACACGGTCACGGTCGAAGGCGCGGACGTGACCGTCAACCGCAAGAACATCCGCACCGAGAGCAACTGCATGCCGAGCCGGTTCACCGAGCATGACCCGGGCACCGGCTTCGAGGCAGAGCAGACCTGCTCCATCGAAAGCATGGGCGGCAGCACCCATATGCGCGGCGAGCTCGCCCCGGGTGCCCCCAAACCGCGTGACATCCAGGCTGACGTGCCCATCGGGCAGGTCTGGCTGGTCAGCGATAACCGCCAGTTCCCCTGGGACTCGCGCGAGTTCGGCCCCGTGGACCGCGAAACTTGCAAAGAGATGGTGTTCTTCCGGCTGGTCGGCAGCGGGGGCTACTTCGACACATCCACCCGGAACCAGTACATTCATTAAGCGCGAGGGATGGCCGTAACCTTTTGCGGGGGCCAGAAGAAGGGGTAGTAAGACCAAGCCACATGTCGCCGGGATCGCTCGATGTCGGGATCGTCTGCGGCCGCTGCGACGCCTTCAATCCGATGGGGGCGGCGCATTGCGGGGCCTGCGGGCACGACGTCGCGCTGCTGCCGGCCACGAAGCCGGCCGGGTCGCAGGCTTCCCATCCGGGCGAAATTGTTGGAGGCTTCGGAGCAGCGAGGACCGACCTCGCAACCTCGAAGGTCGAGGAGGAGCGGATGGATCAAGCCAGGTACTACGTCTGCGAGTCGTGCATGACCCCCGTGCCGAGCGGGCACAAGTTCTGCGGTCGCTGCGGCACCCCCGTGCCCGAGGCGATCATGAACCTGCACGCCGACTTCTACGGCGACATGCAAGATCCGTCGAAGGCTCGCCTGATTTTGATCCGCGGCGAGGGCATGGACGGCCTCTCGTACCACCTCAAGGCGGACCAACACCTGCTCGGGCGCCAGGGCCAGCTCGAGTTCCCGGACGATCTCTTCATCTCGCCCAAGCACGCGAACTTCTACTACCGCGACAACCGCTTGGTGGTGCGCGACGAAGGCTCGCTCAACGGCGTGTACTTCCGCATCCGCGGCTCGGTCGAGATCGCGCCGGGCGATCAGTTCGTCGTGGGCGAGCAGGTGTTCCGCCTCGATCCGACGCCCAAGGCTTCTGACGGCGCGGATCCGGACGGCACGTTCTTCTACTCGTCGCCCAAGTACCCGAGCGCCTTCCGCCTCAACCAAATCCTCGAAGGCGGCGCGATCGGCATGACCGTGTGCGCGCGCGGCAACTCGCTGCAAGTCGGTCGGGAAGACGGCGACCTCAACTTCCCCGGCGACATGTTCATGTCGGCCAAGCACGCCACCGTCGAAGAAAAAGACGGCAAGTTCCTGCTCACCGACTTCGACAGCCGCAACGGCACCTACCTCCGTTTGAAGACCGAAAAGACGCTGGCCCACGGCGACTACGTCTTCATCGGCAAGAAGCTGCTGCGCGTCGAGCTGAACGCAAATTGAGGCCGCGTAGCGGCCTCAATTTGGCTGGTTCGGTTTGTCCTTCGGTGTCCCGAGGCGCCCTGCGTCCGTCGTGGGTTTAACCACGGCCTTTGCGCCCGGCCGTTGGGGTTTCGTTTGGCACCTTGGTCCCCCGGGGCGCCCTGCGTCCTTCGCGGGTTTCACCACGGCTTTTGCGCCCGGTCTCGCCGGGTTTGTTCACTATGGTCCTCTAGTGCCGATCGTGATCTGAGCGTGCCAAGACTTGCCTTTGTGTGGTTCCAGCTCGCGCTTCGCGCTCGCACGCGATGTAACGGAGCTAAGCTATGCGACGGGGCGGGTCTGAGCGACTCGTCGACGCTTGACGAGAAGCGGCATCGTGAGGTTCGACGCGAGCGTGTGACCGGCTTGGCGCCAAAGAAAATCGTACGACGTGCGACGCGTCGTAGCTCTTCCCGCAACCCTTCCGCCTTTCCGAGCTTCCCCCCAAAAATCTGGGGACTACAAGGTCGTTAACGGCGGCGGCGACGGCGCTTACGTGGACGCCGCTCACCGCTCGGAGCCAGGGCGGCGGCGTCGGAGCCCTGTTCTTGCGCTTCGAACGAACCTTCGGCGGCTTCGCCCAGGGCGGAGCGGTAAATGTCGAGCACTTCCATCGCTACCGGGTAGAGCGGCGTGCGCGAGAAGCGACCGCCGCGACCCGACTCGAGGCGCGGCATCAACGCCACGATGCGGCGGATCGACTCGGCGATGCGGCGCGGCACGTTCAGGCGATCGACCACACCCTCCAGGAATTCGTGCGCCATCTCGACGCGGTCGCGCGCGCCGTCGCAGGCTTCGCGCAGTGGCTCGGCCAGCAGAACCGTCCACAAGACCACGTCATCGAGCGGCCCATTCTCGATCGTGCGCCGATCGATCTCTTGCAGCAGCTGCCAGACGCGATCGTCGTCTTCTTCGCGATCGGCCAGAAAAGTCGAAAGCTCCGGGAGCAGCACGTCGAGCACGCCGGTTTCCCAGCACAAGAAGAGCGCGCGGTGGGCGGCGCCCTCACGCATCAGTCGCAGAATTTCCTCGAACAGGCGCGGTTTGGCGGCGCGGCCCAAGGCCTTTCGGCCCTCGACGATGGCGTCGTAGGTCTCGGGCGTAATCCCCAAGTCCAGCTTCGCGCTGAACTTGATGGCGCGCAGAATGCGCACGGGATCCTCGAGGAAGCGCACGAGCGGTTTGCCGATGGTGTGCACCGCGCGCCGCTCGATGTCGGGCATGCCGCCCACCCAGTCCAGCACCTCGGAGCGCTCTAGATCGTAAAACAGCGCGTTGATGGTGAAATCGCGGCGACGAGCGTCTTGGTGTGCCTCACCGAAGACGTTGTCGTTGCGAATCAGCAAGTCTTCGCCGGCCGCACGCTCGTCTTCAGCCTCGGGCGCGCGACGGAACGTCGCCGTCTCGATCACTTTGCCGCCGCCGAACAGCACGTGCACCAGGCGGAAGCGCCGCCCGATCACGCGCGAGTTGCGGAACAGGCGCCGCACGTCGTCCGGCCGTGCGTTGGTGCACACGTCGAAGTCTTTCGGCCTGCGACCGAGCAGCAGATCGCGCACGCAGCCACCGACCAGGTACGCTTCGTAACCTTGGCGAGTCAGGCGCCGCACGACCTTGGCGGCGTCCTGATCGATACGCGACTCGTCTAGCTCGAGCTGGTACACGGTGGGTCGCGGGCGACCGTCGTCGACCACGGGCTCGGAGCCAGTGGCAGACGACTCCTCCTCCATGTCCTCGACCTGGTAGCGAAACTCTTCGAGCTCGTGATCTTCTGCATCAGCGGGCTGCCCGAGCGGGATCAGATCGTCGGAGTCCTCATCGCCATCGCGCGGCGCCTCTCCGATCTTCTCTGGATTTCCCGTGACCATTTCGCTTCTCGGCCGACCCCGCCCTATACCAAAATAGCCGCGCTAGGACAGGCGAAGCGCATTTGTAGCGTGATTACCGTGCTGTTGCACGTGGATGCGCCGCGCGGCCGCCCGATTCGGTGCGGCCCGCGCCCCGGGTCAAGCCACCGGCCGCAGGCTTCACCCCGGCAAGCCGAGCGAGCGCCATGCAAACGAGCTGGTCTTCGCAGGGCCCCGGAGCTCCGCTGGGCCGCGGCCAGGCCGGTCCGGGCGCGATCTTACGGTCGCGGACGTCCGGGCCGTCGAAGGTGATGGGCTGGCGAGTGATCTGCGATTCGCGCTCGGTAGCGGGCGCGAGCGGCAGCGCGAGATCCGGCTCCAGCCCGATCTGCTGCAATGGCCGCCCGTCCGGCATCACGAACTGCAGCGTGGTCATGCGCAGCACGCCGCAGCCGACGACGTCGTCGAAGTACTCTTGCACGCAGCCCTTACCGAAGGTGTGCGCGCCGATCAGCGTGCCGCGCCCGTACGCCTGAATCGCGCCCGCGAGCATCTCGGCCGCGCTCGCGGTGTCACCATCGACCAACGCGGCAAGCGGTCCCTGGTAGCCGCGGCCGGGCTTCTGCGCTTCGAGCACCTCGGTGACGGCGCCGCGGTGAATGAGCGGAAACAACCGCGCACCGGGCAGCAACAGACCGAGCGCCTCGACCGCGGCATCGAGCGAGCCGCCACCGTTACCGCGCAGATCGAGCAAGACCGCGCGCGCGCTCGGAGCCTCCGTCTCGAGCACCTGCGCCAGCTCTTGCCCCAAATCGTCGCTCACGTCCGGAACGATGATGCGCAGCACCTGGCCGTCGCGCCCGTAAGCAATGCGCTCCGTTTCGAGCCCTTGGCGCTCGACCTCGGCCGGGACCTCGACCTGCAGCGAAAGGATTTGCGGCTGCCCCTGGCGCAACACGCGCACCGCCATGGTGCCGTGGTCCGGTACGCTGCGCGCCGCTTGCTCGATCTGGTCGAGGCCGGCACCGACCAGCGACAAGCCGTTCACGGCCAGCACCAGATCATCCAGCTCGAGCGGCGAGGCCGGGTCGTCGGTGATGCGGGCGCCCAGCGCCGTTCGCGTCACGTTGCCCCACAAAGGCGAGCCGTCGTCGAGCGTGTCGTCACCCGCGTACAGCGCCCACTCTTCGTCGAGCGGCGCGAAATCGCCATGCGGATCGACGAGCGGCACATAGGCGCGCAGAGCCGCGAGCGTCGCGATGTCACGCAACGCGCCGCGCTCGGTCGGAAAAAAGCGCGCGCGCGCGGCCGCCGCCAGCGACGACTCTTGCGGGAAGCGCGCCACGAACGCACCCACCCGCCGCCCCAGCTCACGCGCGAGCTCGGTAGCGGGGCGCGTGACAGGATCGTCTTCGAAGATGGGCTCGGCCACGAGCCGAAAGAGCTGCGCGTCGGACGGAGACGTCTGGCGCGCCGCCTGGTACGCCTCATCGTAGATATCGACCAGCTTCGCTTGCCACGGCTCCCACACCTGCGCGATGCGATCGGCTCCACGGCAAGCGTCGGTTGAGCCTTCGAGCAACGCCAACATGTCGGCCGCGGAGGTGAGCAGCTCCGCCTGCACCGGGCTGTCCGGCGACGCCGACCAGAGCCCATGCGGATCCAACATCGCGCCCCAGCCCTCGGCCAGCTCCGCGGGTGTGGGAGAAATGCCGGGCGCCGCCAGCTCGCGCCGCAAGAACGCGGTCACCTTCTGCGCATCGTCGCAGCTGATGCGCACCGGTGCACCGCTCGGCAACGAGAGCTGCCGTGGTTCGTCGGCTTGCGCAGAAGCCGCGGCCGGCGCCGCAACTGCGGGGGGCCGGGGCATGCGGGGCTCGAGCCGTTCGTCTGCCCAGCGCCGCACGTCCAGCCGCGTTGCCAGAGCCGCGGTCAGCCCCAGCGCGACCACCAGAAAGCCGAAGCGCTTGCCGCGCAACCAGCCTGGCGGGTCTGAAGTGGAACCAGGGCCGGAAAGAGCCACGCCCTGTGATGCCCGAGGGCCGACCTGAGCGCAAGCAACGCCCGGGGTCCTTCGGGTATGTTACGCGCCGTGCCCTTCGATGTGCTGGTCGTGCTCGGCTGCCGCGTGGCGACGCCCCTCCCGGGCGCGGCACAGCGCCGGGTGGAACGCGCGGCGCGGGCGTATCACGAAGAGGGCGCGACGCTCGTGATCGCCAGCGGCGGCAAGGCCTGGGCCGGAGTGAAAGAGTGCGAGCTGTTCGCACGAGGTCTGGTCGAGCGCGGCGTGCCGGCGGAGCGCGTGCTGCAAGAGCGTAAGTCGATGACGACGCGCGGCAACGCGCGCAGCGTGCTCGAGCTACTGCGCGGGCGCGACGTACAGCGCCTTGGGCTGGTCACGTGCGATTGGCATTTGCCGCGCGCGCTGCGCTTGTTCCGGCGCCTGGGCATGTCGCCCATTGGCGTTCCGGCGGTTTCGCCGGTGCTTTCGCCGCCTCGAGCGAGCGCGCGTTTCCTGCGTGAGCGCGGCAGCTTGCTGCTCGATCTCGTGCTCGCGCCGATATGGCCCCGCTCATGAAACGCGCGTCGAATGCAGCGCTCTGGCTGATTTTGGCCGCTTTGGGGCCCGCCTGCTCCAAGCCGGCCGGACCGAGCCCCAAGCCCGGCGCGAGCGCCAGCGCCGGCCCCGCGCGTAGCAACGAGCAAAAGCTGCGCGACTTGCTGCAAGCCGAGCTGCAGCGCGATCCGGCCGGCGTCGCCCCCGACGACCTGATCGCCGAAGACGCCACGGTGCGGGCCGCTGCCGTACGCGCGCTGGCCCGCATCGAAGACGACAAGTCGTTCGAAGCCCTGGCCAAAGCCTTGGCCGACGCGGAGCCGGACGTGCTCGGTTGGGCGGCGTTCGGCGTCGGCCAGCTGTGCCGCGGTCACGAGACGGACGCCGTCCGTCGCCTCGCGCTGCGCGCCGCCACTCTCGCTGCAGATCCGGTGACAGAGCTACGCGATCGCGCGATCGCGACGTTGGCGTTGGCGTTGGGGCGCTGTGCGAGCGACGACGCCGAACGCAGCCTGCGCGCCTGGCTCAAGCTGCGCCCCACCGTGGCAGAAGCCGCGATGCTGGGCCTGGGCGAGGTCGCCAGGACACGCAAGCACCTCGACGACGCCACGGTCGCGGCTCTGCTCGATAGCGCCGCGCAGTCGCCGCAAACGCCCGCGCTTTACGCGATCGAAAGCCTGCCCACCCTGGGCGCCGCAGCTCGCGCGCGCCTGCTCGAGGTCGCACAGAAAGCGCTCGACCAGGCCGGACCAGGGCGAGCCTTCGCGGCGCGCGCTTTGGCCAAAGCGGGCGCCGAAGCGGCAGCGCCGCTGCGGCAATTCATCGAGTCGGAAACGGCGACGGACACCGAGCGGGCCGACGCCGCGCGTTCGCTCGCCGCGCTGGGTGCCCCGGCTCAAACCGAGCTCGCGGCGGCGCTCAAGAGCCGCGCGCGCTCGCTCATCGACGGCAAGGCGTGGGTCAGCAGCCAACACGGCGCCGTGCTCACCTTGCTCGAAGGGCTGGAGCCGAAGAGCGCCGACCCCACCCTCCTCGCCGAGCTCGCCGCGCTGCCGCTGCAAGGTGAGCCGCCGCCCGTCGCACGTCGCAAGATCATGCTGCGCTGCCGCGCGGCCGCTCTCCTGGCCGGCAAGGCCAGCGCCAGCGCCACGCTCTTGGCTTGCGATCCATCTCCACCCGCGGAGCAGCGCGAGGGCTGGCTCGCCCGCCTGAAGGTACTCGCGCGCGGTCCCCTCGACAAAGAGCGTGGAGCGCGTTTTCAGGAGCTGGCGCGCTCCGGCGATCGCGTGGTGCGAGAAGCCGCGCTCGAGCTCTTGCAACAGCACGACGAGGTTCAAGACATCCCCGCCATCTTGGCCGAAGCCTTGTCGGCCAAAGAAGTGGGCGTCCGCGCCACCGCCGCCAAAGTGCTTGCTCACTACCCGGCCCGCGCCGCAACCGACACGCGCGTCATCCAAGCCCTCACCCAGCAGCTGAGCGAGGTCGGCAAAACGAACAATATCGAGCTCGCCGGCTGGCTGCTTGACGCCGCCGTGGCGCTCGAGCTGCTCGGCGCCAAACCCGCCCTCGAGCGCGCCTGCGTGGCCGCCAACGTCACGCTCCGACAACACGCCGAACGCGGCTACGCGGCGCTCGGCGAACGCGAGCACCGCTGCCCCAACGTGCCCGGCAAAGACGCGCTCGCCGCAACAACTCCCGGCGATTTGCAAATCGACTTCGACACCGACGTCGGCCCGTTGCGGCTCAGCCTCTGGGGCGGACGCAGTCCCTTTGCCGTGCAGCGCTTCGCCGAGCTCGCGCGCGGCGGCTTTTACGACGGCACGGTCGTGCACCGCGTCGTGCCCGGCTTCGTGGTTCAGTTCGGCGATCCGGACGGAGACGGGTTTGGCACGCCGCCGGAGCAACCACCGCTGCGCTGCCAGCTGGGCTTCGATCGCTTCGAGACTGGCGCGGTGGGCGTGGCGCTGGCCGGGCGGGATACCGGCTCGAGCCAATTTTTCGTCACCCTGCGCCCCACCCCGCACCTGATGGGACAATACTCGCTCGTCGGCCAGGCCGCGCCCGGCTGGGAAAAGCTCGCCGCCGGTGACCGCCTGCTCCACGCTATAGTGCACTGATGCTGCTGGTCGTCGACCTCGGAAATACCAACGTGGTGCTCGGCTTGTACGAAGGCGAAACGCTCGTACAAACCTTCCGCGTCGCGACCGTGCGCTCTCGAACAGAAGACGAGTACGCCGTGCTCTTGCAGCAGCTGTTCTCGCTGCGCCAGCTGTCGTCGCGCTCGGTCACGGCCGCCATCATCGCCAGCGTCGTACCGCAACTGACCGACGTGATGGTGTCGGCCATCCGCCAAGCTGTGGGGCGTGAGCCACTGCTGGTCGGTCCAGGCGTAAAAACCGGCATGCCCGTGCTGTACGACAACCCGCAAGACGTCGGCGCGGATCGCATCGTCGACGCGGTCGCGGCCTACGCGCGCTACCAGAGCGGCGTCATCATCGTCGACTTCGGCACCGCCACCACCTTCAACTGCGTCTCGCCCAAGGGCGAATACCTGGGTGGCGTGATCGTGCCCGGCGTCAAAGTCAGCTTGGAAGGCTTGATGCAGAGCGCCGCCAAGCTGCGCCCCGTCGAGCTCACGGCGCCGCCGCACGTGCTCGGCCGCAACACCAATCACGCCATCCAATCCGGCGCCATCCACGGCTACGCCGCCTTGGTAGACGGCCTGGTCGAGCGTCTGCTCGACGAGCTCGGCTTTCCGTGCAAGGTAATCGCGACCGGCGGGCTCTCCTCGTTGATTGGCAAGCACACCAAGCGCATCGAAGAGCTCGACCCCAACCTGACGCTCGAAGGCTTGCGCATCCTTTACGAGCGCAATACCAAGGCGCACAGCAAGTGAACCGGCGCGCGCTCGTCGCCTCGCTCGGGGCGCTCTTGTTCTCGGCGGGTGCCGCCGTCGGCATCAGCCGCTTGGCGGCGAAGAAGCCCGGCAAATCCGGCAACGGGCGGCTGATCTCGCTCGCCCCGGCCATCACCGAGACGGTCATCACCTTGAACGCGCTCGACCAACTCGTCGCGGTCAGCAACTACTGCGTGCTCCCGCCCGGCGCGAAGCTACCTCGCATCGGCAGCTCGCTCACACCTTCGTTCGAGGCGATAGCCACGCTGCACCCCTCGCTGATTCTCTGCGACGACAGCGCCGGCTCGAAGCAGAAAGAATTGTCGGCGCTGGCGCGGACCGAAATCTTCCCCTGGCTCACGCTCGATGAGGTGACCGAAAGTACCCGGCGCCTCGGCAAAGTGCTCGGGCAAGAGCTGGCGGCAGACGCGCTGGCCCAGCAGCTCGAGATGCGCCTCTCGCGCAAGTCGCCGCCGGACGCTCCGCGCGCGCTCCTGCTCCTTTCGTACGATCCCGATCGCCCCGCCGAGCTTTGGTTCATCCGCCCCAACTCGCTGCATGGCGCGGCTCTGGCATCGGCCGGAGTGCGCAACGTCATCAATCGTGACGTGAAGGGCCTGCCGCAGCTCAGCGTGGAGCAGCTGATTCAGCTGGATCCGGACATGGTGCTAATCATTCCTACGCCCGGCGCAACGCCTGAAAACAAGCGCAAAATGCTGGATGCTTTCCGCGCCCTCGCGCCGCTAAAAGCCGTAAAAGACGACCGGCTCGGTGTCGTCGATGGCACGCAGGCGGTCGGCCCCAGCATTTTGCAGTTCGCGGACTCGCTCAGGGCGCTCGTGCAACGCTTGTCAGGCCCCCATCCGGTCGGCGGCATCATCCAATAGTCGCTAGGTGGAAACGCAGTGAGGCTCCGACTCGAGCAAGTCAGCGTGACACGGCGAGCACGAAGCCTGCTCGACCGCGTGAGCGTCGACGTAGCACCGGGTGAGCTTCTGGCCCTGCTCGGCCCCAACGGAGCCGGCAAAACGACTCTGCTGCGCGTTGCGCTCGGATTGACGCAGCCCGAGCCCGGCCGAGTACTGCTCGGCGAAGCGGAGCTGCAAAGCTTGGCCCCCCGTGAACGCGCTGCTCGCATCGCCTGGCTGCCACAACATTCGTCAACGATGGCGGATGATTTGACGGCAGTCGACGTCGTTGCCTCGGCTCGCTACCGCTTCGGCGAATCCTTTCTGCAAAGTGAACGTGAAGCGCGCAAAGCTCTGGAGCGAGTTGGCGTCGCCGCCGCGGCAGATCGGCCCATTTCCACGCTTTCCGGCGGCGAACGGCAGCGGGTCTCACTCGCCGGCTTGCTCGCCCAAGACACCCCCGTGCTCCTGGTCGACGAACCCGCCAACCACCTGGATCCGGCACAACAGATCGACGTCTACAAGTTGCTCGGTGAGCTCTGGCGCGAGGGCCGCAGCGTCGTGTGCGTCACCCACGACGTGAACCTGCTCCGTCACTTGGGTGATGCAGCGCGAGTGCGCGTCGCCGGCTTCGATCGGGGCAAGCTCGCCTTCGAAACCCGCTTCGCCGCGCCCGATCTGCCGGAGCGGCTCAGCGCGCTCTTCGGTTTGCACATGCACGAGCTCATGCTCGACAGCGTGCGTGTGCTCGTGCCCGAGCCGGGGCGCGGAGGCGGCGCACCTTGAAAGCGTCGCGCGTCGCCGGCTTCGTGGTCGCATCACTGGTGCTCGCCGTGGTTTCGCTGTGGATCGGCCCCAACTTCGGCGGCTCCACCGGCGACTTCGTCTTGTACCAACTGCGCTTGCCACGCCTGTTGGTCGGCGCTTTGGTAGGCGCCACGCTCGGCATCTCCGGCGCGGCTTTTCAAGCCGTTTTCAACAACGCTTTGGCAACGCCCAGCACCGTCGGCACCACCGCCGGCGCCACGCTCGGTGCCCTGCTCGTGCTCGCGCTCGACGTCGGCGGCGGCGTGCTCGGCGTCTCCATGCTCACGGCCGCATCCTTCGGTGGCGCTCTCGTGACAACCCTGCTCGTCTCCGGCCTCGCCGCCTCCGGTCGTCTCTCCAAAAACGACGTGCTCCTCGCCGGCATCGCCGTCACCCTCGCCGCCAGCGCTCTCGCCACCGGTATCCAATTCGCCTCGGATGCGCGCGCCCTCGTCGCCGCCGCCCAATGGTCCCTCGGCCAATTGCCGCAGGTCGGCTATCGCGGCGTCGTCCTCATCGCGCCGTTTGCAGCAACGACATTGGTCGGCTTGCTCGCCCTGAGTAGGCCGCTACAGAACCTTGCACAGGGTGAAGATCTCGCCCAATCCCAGGGCGTCCATGTTGCAAAACTCCGCTTCTGGGTCCTGCTTTTGGCGTCACTTGGCGTCGCCGCGTGCGTCGCTTGGTGTGGCCCCATCGCTTTCGTCGGCCTCATCGTTCCCCACATCGTCCGCCTCCTGATCGGCCCGCGCTTGCGCACCTTATTGCCACTTTCTTTCATCGGCGGCGCCTCCTTCCTCGTCCTCTGCGACACTATCGCGCGCATCCTCCTCCCCGCCCGCGAGCTCCCCGTCGGTGTCATCACCGCCGCCCTCGGCGCCCCCACCCTGGTTTTCTTGGTCGCACGCTCGCGACAAGAGTAACACTCTCCAAGTCACATGCGCTTCGCGCTCATCTCCGACGTCCACCTCGGCCCCCAAGCCTCTCACCAAGGCAAGCTCCGCAAGCTCACCCACCAATCGGAAGAACTGGTGATGGGATTTGTCAGGCGGATGCGCGACGAGGTGAATCCGGATCTCATCATCAATCTCGGCGACGTGATTGAAGATGAATCAGCCGAAAAGGACCGCGAGAGATACGGGCACTTCGTCTCGATGCTGCGCGAGATTGGCAAGCCCGTGCTTCACGTTGCCGGCAATCACGACACCATCAACCTGACTTGCGAAGAGCTGTGCACGCTGTGGGGCACGGAATCCAACGTGATGTACTCGCGCGATGTGGAGGGCGTGCATTTTGCCGTATTGAGGACGATCGAGCACCGTGGCGAGCGTATCGAATTGCCGGCCGAGCAGATTGCGTGGCTGCGCGATGATCTAGCCAAGGCGACGTTGCCGTGCGTGGTGCTGATGCACCATCCAGCGAGCGAGATGCGACTCGAAGGCAATCGGTGGTTTGAGAAACGACCGAATTTGTGCCGCGTTGTGGAGCGACGCGCGGTGCGTGAAGTGATTGAAAAGAGTGGGAAGGTGCTGGCCGTCTTCAACGGCCACGTGCATTGGAATCACTTCGACGTGATCGCCGGGATTCCATACATCACCTTGCAGAGCTTGATCGAGAACCTGGACGACGACGCGCCGGGACGCGCGGCGGCGGCGTATGCGGTTTGCGAGCTCGACGAGCGACGCTTGGTGGTAAACGTCGGTGGGGCGGAAGCGGTGCGATATCAGGTCGAGCGGACCCGACCAGCGGACCAGAGCGGACCCGACCACCAGCGGACCCGACCCGGGATAGTCTACGAGAGCGGACCCGACCCGGGATAGTCTACGAGAGCGGACCAGCGGACCCGACCCGGGATAGTCTACGCAGCGGACCCGACCCGGGATAGTCTACGGACCCAGAGCGGACCAGCGGACCCGACCCGGGATAGTCTACGAGCGGACCCGACCCGGGATAATTCAAGCGGTGCGATATCAGGTCGCGCGAGCGGACCCGACCCGGGATAGTCTACAAGCGCGCCGCAAAGCATGACCCGCCGGCACGCTTTGCCTTGAGGAATGGGGCCGCAGGGGTTGCACCCGTCACTGGTGAACGGAGTACTGCTCCGCCAGGTATATTCGACATGAGGCGCAGCGCAACCGCTTCCAGCTGTGACGTCCGCCGCAACCGGCCCGCACCGCCACGCTGCTATGCAGCGACACGCGTTGGTGATGCACAGAACACACGCGCGTGGAGCCGAAGCGCGTACGTGCCAGCGGGGAAGATGGTATCGCGGATTCCGCTGCGCCAGGCATGCCACGCCTCACGATAGCGGCGCACGAAGTCCAGCATGCGCTCGATTGCGTGGATTCGCTCGGGCGTGTGGCGAGCGGCGATGCGGGGACTCGGGTTCCGGCGCGGCTCAGCGGACTGAGGGACGCCATCGAACGGTTGTCGCACGACAGCCTTTGCGCCCAGAAAGTCGCGACCAGCTGCGCGCATCGCCGCGCGAGCATCCTCGACCCTGCGCGCGACCGCGAGCGCAAGGTGTCGTCCCAACTCGGCGTCGCTGAGCTGCGGATAAATAGGCGGGCGCGACACCTCGAGAGCCAGCGTACGAGGCATGTCCCCTTCGCGACTAAAGAAAATGTCTGGCCTGTGCACGACCATCCGCTGAGCAACGCTGTGTGAGATGACCCCGGGCCACTGACTCGGCGCACGAACAAGCCCAGCCGCCGTCGGGTTGGCGATGACGTACGCCATCTTCTCTAGGATGTCTTGGTCGGACACGAGGCGCACCACACTCGGCTTGTCCGACGACCAAAGATTTTCCCAGCGACCCAGCGACGCATTTTGCGCTCGCGCAAACAGCCGATGGAATCGCTCCAGGAACTCGGGCAAACGCGCCAGCGGATCAGTCACGACACCGTGCCAATGGTTCGACATGAAGCAAATGGCGTGAAGTCGCACCCCCGTATGTCGAGCGGCATCCGCCAAGCAATACCGAAGGAGCTGGTTCGTGCGCTGCGACGGCTTCAGCAGAAACTGCCGCTGAGCACACCGTCGCGTCACCAAATATGTCGCGCCCGGCAATATCTCTCTGGCCACGGTCATGCAACCTCGTCGGTCTCGGCCGGCATCAGTTGCGCACAAAGACCATCCCGGGTCGGGTCCGCTATCCGCACGCTATCCCGGGTCGGGTCCGCTGGTCCGGCCGGGTAAGACTATCCCGGGTCGGGTCCGCTGCCGGGTAAGACTATCCCGGGTCGGGTCCGCTATCCCGGGTCGGGTCCGCTCACGACGGCGTTCGGTAGAGCTCTTCGAGCAGCGGCACGGCTAGCGCTGGCTCGTCCGGGGCATCGGACGGACGGCAACTGCCGCGGAATTGTCGCACGATGATCGGAGCCGTCAGGGTGTGCGTGTCTGCCTGAATGTCCTGCGAAAATTGCAGTGAAGCGTGGCTGGTTCCGGGGCCAATGCTGCCGGTCCACGTGGTGTGCTGGAGCGGAGTGCCCGCCATATCAAAGAGATTGGCCGAGAGCTCACAGGAGTAGGCCCGCTTGGACTCGGCCTCGACGTCGATTTCGAGCACCCCGGTGCGGCGGTGCTCGGTCACGCGACCAAGGGTAATGGGGGACCCGCTGCCAACGGCAAAGCGCGCGCTCAACAGGTGTGTTTCGCCATCCACCTCAATAGCGACGACCAGCTCACGCTCGCCCGTTGGCGCGGGTAGGTCGCCCGGTAGCCAGGTGAGCTGCTCTCCGTCCAGCGTTTGCTGTTCGCTCCAGCTGCCTCCCGGCTCGCTCATCCCTCCCTCGCTGCGCAGCACGTCCTTGCTCACGACGCGAAATGGATGAGCTTTGCCAGCGCCGTCGATCACGCTGACGCTGGCCTCGAGCGGCTCACTCAACTGCAGCGTGCGTTTGGTGATGCGTAGCGCAAAGCGCGCGACCGGCGCGCCGGCCGCGTTGCTGAGCTGCCCCTCTTCCACCTGCAATTCCGGCTCGATCAGCTCGCGATCCGTCGCGAGCAAACGCTTCGCCTGCGCCTCCGGCACGGCGTCGGCCGTGACATCGCGCATCCGCTGCGCGTGCCCGCGATGCTGCGACGCGCTGCTCGGCCCTGAGTGTGCGGACGCCGCAGAACCTTGCAGCAGGAACCACAGCCCGCCCGCAACACACAAAGAAATCCCAATCCCAATCGCGCATCTCATCACTCCAACTCAACCCTTCAGCAAAACGAATTGTGCACACGCTTTCGAAAGGATTGCGCAGCTGACGAAGCACACGGGTTGTTCACGCAAAACGACGACGCGAATCCGTGTTCGTCATCAAGAGGAGTAGCATCATGAACAAGACGGCTATGGTTGCGGGCGCGTTGGCGCTGGCGTTGTGTGGCACTTTTGCTGGGAACGCAGCGGCACAAACACCCCCCGATGCCATCTACACGTTTCGCTACAATCACATCGCGAACGGACAGTACTTCACGTACTTCGACTTCTCCGCATCGTCCACGCAAGCGGGGCACCTCAACTTCAAGACATGGACGAGCCCCGACACCGGCAGCCAGGTCAAGTTCGTCGACATGAAGCAGTACACGAACGGCGTGAGCAAGTGCCTGGAGTACACGTTCTCGCCCGTCGGTGGCCGCGTGTACGACTACAAGATTTGGGCGAACATCGGCAGCGCGAACGCGCCCAATTGGACCAAAGTCAGCGACGACTCGGGCTTCAACGGCGGTCTCTATCCGCGCGCGCGCGTGTGGATCTCCGGCTCGGTCAACGACTCACCGACCGCGCTGCGCATTGCAGCTTACGACAGCGGTGCCAGCAGCAGCGGAGACTTCTTCCTGCTCGTCTTGGACACCGGCTACAGCCGCGCGACCTGCCTGAACGCCCCCTCCGACACCGGCGTCGTCACCCTAGAAAACGGGATCGTGACCGTGACCAAAGTCGGCCCCTGATACTTCCACCGCGAGTCGCTCGTTGCTCTCCGGCAGCGAGCGACCCACGCGGCCTTCGTTGGTCCGCCGACAGTTCTGGCAGCGTCGGTTGGAGCGTTTAGCGAGATTGCCGGGTCTGACACGCCCGAACCTTGGGGCTGGACTCACGACCCTGGAGCGGCAGAGCTGGAGTTTGCGTGCGCTTACCCGGCCGAAGAACCACTGCGCATGCAATGCAGGATGTAAACCCGAAACTGGGCCATGTAAGCCCGAGACTCGTTGCGTTGAGCGGTCAGCGCGGGTTACACATCGTGTCGTTGAGTGTCGCGGCGGTGGGCCGCGTCCAATGCCGGGGGCGAGACACCCGGGTTGGGTCTGCTATGTCCCACTGTGCATCGCAGGCCCAGCCCGGGCCTCACTTAGAACGAGCGTGGAACTGTTTCAGGGCCTCTTCTCGACCACGGGCGCCGAGCTTGGACGACGCGCGAGCAAGTAAGACGCGCACTGTCGAATGGGCCAGCCCCAGCTCGTAAGCGATGAGCTTATTGCTGTGACCGAGCGCCGCGCAGGCCAGCACCTGTTCTTCTCGCCGGCTCAACCCCAAACCACCGGCCTGCACCGATTGGTTACGCTGCGCCATGATCGTGCGCTTGCCGTCGCTGTCGACGTGATTCACGAGTGACCAGCGCGCGTCGACCAATGCCTTCCACTCGCCGACGGCGGTCGGATCCTGCTGCCTCTTCTTCACGCGCAGTCGCTCTTGCGCTCGCACGGTTTCGCTCAAGAGCTCGCGCACCTCGCGCTGCTGAGCCGACTCGTTCGCGTGTTGGAGACGCGCGTCCGGCGTCAAAATGGCATCGGCCGAGTCTATCAAATCGACCCCAGCCTGTCGGAGCCTGCGCCGCAGTCGGTACGCTGCGGCGAGGTGCGCCGACAGCCGCGACCAGAACAGCTGTGTCGCGGGATCGATGGGCGTACTGTCTGGCACGTTGGCCGTCAAAATACAGCCCCGGAGCGTCGGGTCGGTGCCGTTGATCGCAACGATGTCAGCCGCACCCTTGTCAGCTGTAAACGCCAGCAACTTCGGGAAGCAGCGCGAGAACGTAGCGCTCACCAACCCGCACTGCACCTGACCGAAGAGCTCCTGGACGTAAGGGGCACCGCTGTCGCCTGTCTCCAAAAGCTCGCGACACAGCTCTGGCGTCACCGGCCAGGGAAACCCGGCGGTGGCGAAGTGTTGAGCGACGAAGACACCGTCTTGTGAGGCGTCGTAAAGAACCCCCACCGCGCCGAGCCCTCGCGACATCATCGGCAGGGCCGCACCCATGACGCTCTCGAGCCATGCTTCGTCCGGCCCATCCGTTCGATAGGCGGCGTCGATCACGTCGAGCCAATTCACATTCATGCGCGTCAAGCTCTCTAAGAGCCCTGACCAGATTTGCGTGCCAGGCGATTGCCAAGCGAGCATAGCCGAACGACTTCCTCTGGCAACGGGCGCGCGCGATGCGCCCAAGTTGGGCTTCGTTCTCGTGGTCTACGGTCTTGCCCCCAGCGAAGTCTTTTTGCCACACCTCGGCTCAACACCGACGGACACCTTTAAAACACCCGATCGATACCCTTCAGCACTTTCCCCATCTCGGCGGAGCCCAAAAGGATCACCAGATTGCCGCCGATGTGTCGCCCCGGTAGCAAGAACAAAGTCTCCACGAACATGACGTAGTCGGAGCCGGTGAGGTTGGTGTCTTCTTGGAGGCTGCGGGGGCCAGCGAGGGCACAGCTGGGTTGGCCGAGCTCGAAGCCGATGCCGAGGGTGTTGGCCATGCTGCCGACGAGAGCGTTGATGAGGATGTTGCCGACTTCGATGAGCAGGGCTTGCTCGGCGCTGCCAAAGGCGTCTTCGCCGCTGGTTTGGTGCACCAAGGCATTCACGAGCTTGAGGCTCGATTGCTTCGACATGAGCAGGTAGGCGGTGCCGCTGGCCGAGCCTGAAAAGTCCTGTTTGACGAGGGCCAGATCGTCTTGGATGGAGCCGGCGAGCACTTCGTCTAGTTGGTGCAGCCGCAAGATGTCGAGGCGCGGCACGCTGAGCTTCACGGTTTCGTACACTAGCTTCGAGAGAGCGCTGGCGGCGCGACCGATGCCGATGTTGAAGATTTCGCGGAAGGCGTCGGCGTAGCGCGGGTCGATGGGCGTGGCGGCCGGGACCATGCTCTGGGCAAGCACCAGGCGAATCACGCGGCGCAGCTCGTCGGCGTCGACCGGCTTGGGCACGAACGCCGAGGCGCCGAGCGCGCGCGCTTTGGCGGCTGTGCCGTCTTGAATGTCGGCGGACGACACAATCACCTTCACCCGCGGGAAACGCTGGCGAACCTGGCCCAAGAACGCGAGCCCGCTGATGTGCGGCATCAGCAAGTCCGTGATCACGAGCTCGAAGCGGCCTTGCTCGAGGGCCGCCAAGCCCTCGGCGCCGCCTGCCGCCGTCGTGATCTCGAGCTCGTCGCCCAGCGCACGGGTGAGCTGCGACAAGCTGAACTGTGAGTCGTCGACCAGCAAGACGCGCGCTTTGCCTGCCGGCGGCAACGTATCCCGAGCCGACGTATCGCTCTCGTCACTCTCGACCATGATGGCTCCGTGAAAATGAGAGCCTTCAATGTAACAGAACTCGTGGAGGCTGCGGCAGAGTTGCCAGGCGCAGAGAAACCTACACCCACAAGTCCCAGCGGCCCGTGGCGAGAACCCAGGCCGAGAGCAAGAGGTTGCTCGTTGCGTGCGCCAGCACTGCATCGCTGAGCCGCCCACGGTGGCGGGCGACCAGCGAGTAAGCGAAACCCGCGACGGTGGCCAGCAGCCACTGCTCGTGCAGCGCGCCGAACGCGAGCGCTGCGCCGAGCATGGCCCAAACCGGAATCGCTTGGTACGGCAGCTCCGCAAAGTCGCGCGAGACCAGGCGCCGCTGCAAGAAGCCGCGAAAAGCCAGCTCTTCGACCAGCGGCGCAACGAACACCGAGCCGAGCAGACGCAGCGCGAGCCAGAGCCAGCGCTCCCAGCTCGCGAGCGCTTGCCACGCCGCGTGCGCGGCGCGCGCCGCAGGGAGGTCGCTCGGCGACCACGCGAGCCAGAGCGCGATCACCAAGCTGCCTGCAGCGACGGCCCAGGGCGAGAAGCGAGTGGCCTCGAGCAGCGCCGCCAGCGGGCGCAGCCGGACGGTCCGCGCAACCAGAAGCAGGGTCACGAGCGCCGCGACCAGCTTGAGCCCGTAGAAGCGATCGAAGTCCTCCGTCGTCCACAAACCGCCGAATAGGCTCGCGGCCGTCATCACCAAGAAGGGCAGGCAGAACCAGGCGGTGGGGTTCTCGTGCGCTTCGCTGCCGGCGGCGCCGGGCGCGCGTCGAAAGAAAGCGCCGCGCTGCAGCGCGAAGACCAAGGAAAGCGCGAGCGTACAGGACAGCAGCCACCCGGCCTTGGAGTGAAAGCCGCCGAACGCGATCGCGGGCGACCAGCGCGCGCCCACCACGATCAGCGCTGCGATGCGCAGCACATTGGTCAGCCAGGCTAGCGGTACCGCCAGCGCCACCAGCGCCGTCGCGCGCAGCAGCCGGAGCTCGCGCCGATAGTGATAGACGTAGCCGCCCAAAAACACGGCGACGAGCGCCATCCCCTCCACGCCCGAGCAGCCCGCTTCGATGATCACGACGAAGGAGCCCAGCCCCAACGCGGCCTGGGGCGGGTCGATGGTGACGTCGTTGCTCAGCGTTCGCAGCAGGGAGCCGGCGCTCAACAAGGTGACCTGGGCGAGCTGCGGCCACAGCGGACGCAACTGCACACCGCCGAGCCACGCCACGGCGCCGAGCACGGCGCCGGCCCGCGCGGCGCGCAGCAAGGCGCGGGTGAGCTGCGCTGCGTGCTCGTCGAATAGAGCGCGCAGCAGCGCGAGCACGGAGACGCCAGCGCACGCCGCGGCCACGGCGATCAACGCCGCACTGAAGGCCGCGCTGCGTGCGGCCGCAAAGAGCGTGTCGGTCGCGAGCACGGCGGCGACGAACGCCGCCAGATGCGCCCCCAGCCAACCGATGTGGATGCGCGTCGGCACCGACGACGCGACGAAGGCCGCGCGCAGCGCCTGAGCGTTGAGCACGAGCGCGGCCGTCGTGATCACGATCAGCGCAGTAAAGACCTCGCCGGCGCTATTTAACTGCGAGAGCCAGCCGCCTCGCCGCATGAGCACGCCGCCGTCGAAGCGGACGGCGACGAAGCCGTACTCGAACAACAAGAGGCCGGCGCCCGCGAGAGCGCGCGACGCCGCCCCTAACCTACGCCCTGTAACCGAAGAAATCTGCGGCGACTCAAGCACGCTGACGGCGCCGGCGACCGGCGATCACCGCCGCGCCACCGACCAGCAGCGCCAGGGCGCCGGCCGCGTGTTGGCCGTTGATTTCCGGGACGGAGACGCCACCACCATGTCCGTGTCCATGTCCATGTCCGTTGTCGTGGCCCTTGGGACCAGCAAACGCAGTCGGCGCTGCAGACAGGAACGAACCCAAGAGCGCCACGAAGAGGAGCGAGGCAGACGGCTTCATCGTGGCCAATAGAAGACTCATTTCGCCAATGCGTCAAGTCCGCCGGCCAAAACGCCAGGACCATTTCGGCTATTTTTCCGTGCTTTTATAGGTTTACGGCGACACGGACCGGCTTACCGGCTCGCCGCCAGCGCGGGCTGGGGCGCCATTGACATCGCTCGCCGGCAGACGTCTCTTCCGGGTCCAAGGGAGTGCCTATCATGAGACTGGGTGGTCGATTCGGGGCGGTAGTGTCGTGTCTGTTGTCGTTCGGGTGTGGGTCTGCGGCTGACATGCCAGACGAGGCAGAAGCGACGGACGAAGGCGTCGGCAGCCTCGAGCAAGCGCTGGATGCAACGTGCAAGGTCACCATCGATCAGGCCGACGCCAGCGTGGGTCCGGATAGCGGCTCACTGAAGGAAGTGGCCAACGCCCAATGCGCCGACAGCGCGCTGCTCGAGTATCGGCTCACGGCGCTGAATCCGAAGAGCAAGACGGTCGTGATCAGCGATTGGAGCGCGTCGAGCTCCGGCGCTGTCGTGCTACCCGCTGGTAGCCCGCAAGGTACGTACACGATGGTCGCGGAGGCACGTCGCTCCGGCACGACGACGGTGGTAGCCAAAGCCACGAAGAAGGTCGTGGGCGGGCAAGCCTGCACCGGCGCCGTCGTCTACACGTCCCCCTCGGGCGGCGTGCCGCTCGACTCGCTGGTGCTGGTCCAGCCGTTGCTCTACTGCCCTCCGGACCTCCCTCGCGAATGGCGAGTGAGCGTCGCCAAGCCGGGCGGCGGCAGCGTGACGACTGCCTGGCAGCAGGGCAAAGACGTGCCCGTGAGCACCGCGGGCTGGTCGGCAGGCACAGCAACCTTCACGGTTTCGATGCGCAACGTCGGCAACACAGTGGTCGACGCCACCGCCAAGACCACGCTGGTAGTTGGGCCCGTATGCACGGCCAGCAAGCTCACGGCCAGCGGCAGCGGCAACGCCCGCACGCTCACCGCAACATCCAGTTGCGTGAACGGCGGCAACGCGCTGTATCGCTTCTCCGTCACAGCGCCGAACGGCACGGTCACTCAGCTGCGCGACTACGACGCCAACGGCAGCTTCGCGTGGGACGTCACCGGCCTCGACGGCGGGTACAACACCAAGGTCGAGGTGCGCGCCGAGGGGACCAGCACCACGCCGTCGGCCAAGACGCTCAAGCTCAATTTGGGCAGCGCTTGCACCAAGCTCACCCTGCCCGACACTTGGGGCAGCCACGTGCGCAGCACGCCGATGAGCGTGACGGCCACGGCCAACTGCACCAACGCCGAGTATCAATTCCAGCGCCGTGTCCCCACGACGACAGCGTGGACAACCGTGTGTCCGTACTCGAGCTCGGCCACCTGCGATCTCGATATTGGCCACCAGCCGACGGGCGATTACGTGATTCGCGCGCTCGTGCGCAAACAAGGCTCCATCGCCGCGTACGACGCCGTCTCCCTGCAACGCGAGTACATGGCGACGAACGGCGTGCCGCTGCTACGCGCGCTGCCGGTAGCCAATTCGATTTCGGCGGTGGCGATTAGCGCGGATGGGCGGTGGATCGGCGCCAGGACTTCGCGCTGGTCACGCACCAACGGCGTGACCGCGATGGCCCGACCCTACGGCGTGAACGTTGGCTGGTTCCCGGGTGGCGCCACCGATATCAACGATACCGGAACCGTCATCGTGGGTTGGGACACGAACTTCCTCCATGTCAGCGTCGGGCAAGACGAGCCGTATCGCTGGGTCAACGGCGCCGTCGATTGGCTATTGCCGCACGACGTCGACCACATCACTTTCTACGCGGCCAAGCCGCGCGCCACGAGCAGCAACGGCAGCGTCGTCGTCGGCTACATGCAGAACGCGGCGGGGCATCCCTACGGCACGGAAGCATTCGTGTGGAGCACGACCGGCGGTTTGCAGCTCCTTGGTGATTTGCCGGACGGCGACACCATCAGCGATGCCTCGGACGTGAGCGCCGACGGCAAGGTGGTCGTCGGCGTCGGTCGCGCCGGAGATCACGACGAAGCCTTCAAATGGACGGCCGCCACCGGCATGGTCGCCCTGGGGTTGCCGCCCGGCGACACCTCATCGGCGGCCGTGCACGTGAGCCGAGACGGCAAGGTCGCCGTCGGCAATAGTCTTGGAGCCGATAGCCGTCACCACGCGGTGCGGTGGACGCCCGCGGGCGGCCCAGAACGCCTGCCGGACTTGCCCGGAATGACGTTCGCCTGGGGCCTGACGGCCAGCGGAGACGGTCGCGTCATCGGCGGTATGACGGGCCCGAGCAACGAGCCCTATGGTGGCGGCGCGGCCGTGCTCTGGACCGACGGCAACCCGCAACTGGTCAAAGACTTGCTGGTCGCATCCGGCGTGGACACGACCGGCTGGGACCTGCAATCCGTCACGGACATTTCGGCCGACGGCAAGACCGTGCTCGGCAGCGGCGTCGTCCCGGGCGTCGGCCAATACGCCGACTGGCTCGTGACGCTGCCCTAACCAACGACAGCCCATCGCACAAAAAGCGGCGAGCCGGTGCGACTGAAGATCGCGCCGGCTCGCTCGTTCTCCTCGTGCGCGTAGCCGCGGGAGATCAGTGTGCGACGGCTGGCGTCGGTGCCTTCTTGCGCTTCGTGAGCGCAATCGAGATGAACGCGACGGTGAGGATGGCTGGCAGCAGCGCCACCTTGCCGAGGGCTTCGAGCCCTGCGCTGGCTTGAATGGCAGCCAGCGCGTCGCCGGTGGGAGCGGTGCCCGGTGGTGTGCGCGCGGCAATGCCGGCATCGTACCAGCCTCCGATGATCGGCAGCACGAAGCTCACGCTGAGCATGCCGGCCCCACCCATGATCGCAAGACCGAGCGCGCCCGTTTTGGGGAAGTTCTCGGCAACGAAACCGAGCATGGTGGGCCAGAAGAAGCACACGCCGAAGGCAAACACCGTCGCCGAAGCGAATAGCATCGGGCCGCTGCTGTGCGACATCGCGTAAAGCCCGATCATGCTCAGGACCGCGCTTCCCACCAGCATGCCGATCGGCGACAGCTTGTGCACGAACGGTCCTGCGAACATGCGGCCCACCGCCATGAGTCCGGTGATCCAAACGAGCACCAGAATGCCGGATACGCCAGCGTGCCCGAGGATGGAGGGGATCCATTGGCCCGGCCCTAGCTCGGTCGAAGCCGTCAGCAGCATGCAACCAACCATCAGCAAGAAGCTGGGCGAAAGGCAGGCCGCAAACATGGATCCAGTCGACTCACCACGCTGCACACGCTCCGTCTGCGGAAAGGTTTGGCCGAAGAACAGAAAGCCATACGTCGCCAGCGGCAGGAGCATGGTCGCAAACTGCGGCTTCCACCCGAGACCGAGCTTGCCGAATAAGAATGACAGCAAGCCGCCGATCACGATGCCACCCGGGAACCAAACATGGAAGTGGTTGAGCTTGGTCGTCGTGTCGTTGGGATAGAGCGACGCCACGAGCGGGTTGCACGCAGCCTCGACTGAACCGTTGGCGATGCCGAACAGCAGCGTGCCACCGAACAGGCTCCAGAAATCCCAGGCAAATACCGTGAGCAGGATGCCCAAAGCGTGGCCGACGAAAGCCAAGCTGATGATACGGCCGATGCCCAGCGCGTCGACGAGCGGGCCGCCGAACACCATGGCTAAGGTGAAACCCCAGAAAGCAGAGCCATTGATCCAGCCAGCTTGCTCGTTCGTGAGGTGAAACTGCGAGACCCAGTCGGCAGTCGCGGCTCCGCGCAAGGCGAAGCTCATGGCAGTGACGATTAGCGCGACACAACTGGCCCTGAACAGACGGGATGAGTTCATGCTTCTTGTGTGGGTTGGGGTTGATGGGTTCGAGGCGACAAAAGCCGGCAGCAGTCCCACAGGGACTGGGTCGGCATCAGGAGTATACCCTTCCTTAAGAAGGTTTCTTAAGGAAAGAGCGATGCGCGATCGAAATTCCAACCGCCCTTTGCCGCACGCGCGTTTTGACAGGTCAGATGCGTTTATTTTACAAATCAACGCTTCGCGTCACCGTAGACACTCCGACGAGTCGTGGACGTCGCAAAACAGGAACGGGCCTGGCATCCGCCGGGTCGCGCCGATTTTCCAATGAACGCGGGTATGTGGAGCCTTGTCGGAACTCGATGCTTGCTGTTGGCTGCGATCCCCACACTCGATATCTGTCGCTTCGGCGCTCGCGCACTACAGCCACGATTTGCCAACGGCCGGCAGCAACCTTGCAACTGACGCTGCCGAGCGCCTCCGCACGGCTGAGGGCACGGCCGCTGAGCCGTTCCGCAGGGTGAAGATATCGGAGCGCGGCCGCCATCTTCCGCGATCGAGCGGCATCCGTTAGTTTCCGTGATCCTGTACGGCTGCAGCGGACACGAAGCGTGCGTCTGCCAGTGGGGGCGCAGGCTCCGCCCGGTCTCTGAGATACCCCAATTTTTGTAGGCTTGGAAATCTCTTCTCCCTGTCAACTTCGCGCTCGCGTCTCGGGCCGCACCGCATTTCGCTCCCGCCAACCGAAAAAGAGAACCTGATGCAATCGTCGATCTCCGCTGAAGCGCCTGCCATCGCAGATGGCCACGACGACGCCAACAAGCGCCGCCTGTTCTTGATCTGCGTAACCGCTCTGGTTACGACGAGCATGACGTTCATTTTGCGCGCCGGCCTGGGCTCGGACTTGCAGAACTCTTACTTCGACGCGATCGACAGAGCTGCCGCGGGCGGGATGTTCGGGCAGGTGCTGGGCGCGGTCTTTCTGGCGTTCGCGTTCACCCTACTGCTAGGTAGCCCGCTGATTGATGCTGTCGGGATGCGCAATGTGCTCTTGATCTGTGCGGGTTCGTTCATCGTCGGTTCCGTGTTGGTGATCATGGCCGACAAGATCAGCTCGGGTCCCGGCATGTACTGGGTGGTCTGGATCGGCATGTTGTTCACCGGCATCGGGTGGGGCTGCTCTGAAGCGGTCATCAACCCGCTAACCACGACGCTCTACCCGGACGACAAGACACACAAGCTCAACGTCCTTCACGCCTGGTGGCCGGGCGGCATCATTTTGGGCGGCGTTCTGGGCGAAATTACCCGCGGCGCACACCTCAGCTGGCGCGTTCGTTTCGCTCTGGTGATGATTCCGGCGCTAACACTTCTAGTGTTGTTGGCCGGCGCCAAGTTCCCGAAGACCGAGCGCGCGGCAGCAGGTATCCCTGCGAAAGACATGCTGATGGCAGTGCTCAAGCCGGGCTTCTTCGTCTGGTTTGGCGCCATGCTGCTTACCTCGACCGCCGAGCTCGCGCCCGGTAACTGGGTAGATTTCACACTGACTCGCACCATCGGCATGCAGGGCATCTGGCTCATCATCTACGTGTCTGGCCTGATGTTCGTGATGCGTCATTTTGCCGGCACGATGGTGCACAAGCTGTCGTCTGTGGGCTTGCTGTGGGTCTCCTCGCTGCTGGCAGCCATCGGTCTAGTGTTGTTGAGCACAGCAGATTCTCCGGTGCTGGCTTTCCTTGCCGCTACGGTGTGGGGCACTGGCGTCTGCTACATGTGGCCCACGATGCTAGCCGCGGCGTCGGAGCGCTATCCCAAGGGTGGCGCCTTCGCGATGGGTATGATCGGCTCGGCTGGCTCGCTGGCGATCTACTTCGCGCTACCGTGGATGGGCGGTCGCTACGACGCGACCGTTGCCACGTTGGTGGGTGGGGTTGCCAAGCTGAAAGCCCTGCCAGCAGATTCAACGCAGGTACTACAAGCAAAGGCAGCGGCGGCTGTCGAATCGTTCCGATTCGTTGCCGTGCTGCCAGCAGCGCTACTGTTGGTATTCGGCGCTATCTGGCTGTTCGACCGTTCCAAGGGCGGCTTCAAACCCGAAAAGCTGTAACGATCGCCGCTCACGGCTCGCAGACGCCCGGCTCCGCAAGGTGCCGGTCGTTTGCTTTTGGTGTCGTTACTGACACGTCTTCGGGATGCCGCCGCAGAAGCCGGTGAGGCAGTCGAAGTTACTTTTGCACTTTTTTCCGCCGAGGCATTGGCCGCAGGTGATGCCGCCACAGTCGACGTCGGTTTCATCGCCATCGACGTGGTGATCGATGCACTGGTTGGAGACGCACGTATTGGTCACACCGTCGCAGGCGTTGGTGGCGCAGTCGAAGTTCGTGACGCAGCCTTGCCCCTGCGGGCATTTCACGCAGTTGCCGCCACCACAGTCCGCGTCGCTTTCGTTGCCGCTTTGGTGGTGATCCTTGCAGTGGTCGGCGATACACGTTTGGGTTTCGGAGTCGCAGGCGTAAGACGCGCAGTCACTGTCGACTAGGCAATGTTTGCCATCTTCGCAGGCGGGGCAGACACCGCCGCAATCGGTATCCGTGCACGCGGCCGCGCCGCAGGCGTGCTCTTTGGAGCAGGTCTTGCCGGGGCCGCAGTCGGCGCTGAGCAAGCACTCCACGCATTTGCCGGCACCGTCACACATCTGCCCGCCGTCGATTTGGCAGGGCGTGCGCGCGTCGCGAGGTTCGCTCCCGGGTTTGCCGGCTTTGTTGCAGGTGCCGGCCAGGCACGGATTGTCGACCCTCGGCACGTCGCCTTGATCGACGAGCAGTGAGCCCCCGCTGTCGCAATCGATGCTGTGGCAATCGCCGGCAAGGTCGCTGCAGCCCGTCGGCTCGCCCGCAGCACCGGCGTCGCTCGATGCGCCAGCAGCTCCGCCCGTGACCACACCGCCGTCCGTCGCGGCACCGCCGTCCGTCACGCCCACACCCGCCACGCCACCACCCGTCACCGAGCCACCCGTCACGCCGCCCCCCGTCACGCCGCCCCCCGTCACGCCGCCCCCCGTCTCCCCGCCACGCGCCGCGTCGCCGCCCGTCGTCGTACCTCCGCTTTCCAACGCGGGCCCCACGCCACCGCACCCATTTCCAGCAACGACCGGCTCGCTCGCCGATTTGCCACTGCACCCCACGACCAACAGGCAGACCCATAACAGCGCACGACAATTCATCGAAGTACGCGCGCTATGGCCCCAGCCGGGCCGAACCGATCACGAACTCGACATCCGAGCCGACAATGAGTGGTAGCCCCGCTCCGGGCCTGCTCCGTTTACTCCTAACCTCGCCGATGTGGGACGCCTGGAGACGACCGGCTACCACACGCTGGGGCCGCCGATTGACCTGGGCCTGTGGCTCTACTGCTGACTCCGCTAAGGCGGATAGGGCACGCACACCGCCGGCTGCTGCTTGTCGTCGCAATAGTGGCCGGGCGCGCAGTCGTAGTTCGCATTGCAGCGCTGGCCCGCCTTGCACCAATGGCAATAGAAGCCGCCGCAGTCGACGTCGCTTTCGTAGCCATCGAGCCGCTTGTCGATGCAAGGCTCGCCCTCGCACAGCTTTTGCGCGTTGCACTGGTTGGTCACGCAATCCGAATTTTGCTCGCAGTGTTTGCCCAAGTAGCAGGGCGAACAATCCGGACCGCCGCAATCCACATCGGTCTCGCCGCTGGTCAGCTTCTGGTCGATGCACGTCGCCGGCAGGCACACCTGCTTGACCTGCTCACAGCTGTCCGACCCGCAGTCTTGATCGATTTTGCAGCTTTGACCCACGCCGCATTGCTCACAAAAACCGCCACAGTCCAGGTCGGTTTCGGTGCCGTCGCGCTTACCGTTGCTGCAAGCGTTCGGCACGCAAGCGTGGTCGATGCACTCGCCCGTCGCGCAATCGCTTTGCGTCAGGCAAACGACGCACGCCCCGGCGCCGTCGCACAGCTTGCCCCCCGCGCTCTGGCAGATGCTCCCGGCCGCGCTGGGCGCTTGTCGGGGGTTACCTTGGGCATCGCAGTAACCCACCCAACAATCGCCTTTCGCCAGCGGGCGATTTTCCAGCTCGATGACCTCGAAGGTCCCGCCCAAGCCGTCGCAGACCGTGGCGTGGCAATCAGCGGGCATATGCGTGGAGAACACGGTACCTCTCGTGCAATCGTGCGGCGGTGCGCCCGCGTCGCCCGGCCCCGCATCGGGTCCACCGCCGGCTTCAGGCACGCCGCCTGCGTCGCCCGCTTCGAACGCTCCGCCGAGGCTCGGCGCTCCCGCGGCCACGGAAGGTGCGCCAGCTCCAATCGCGCGTCCGCCTTCCGGCACCGCGTCGCTCGCGCCCAGGCTCACGCCGGCCTGCGCTCGACTACCGCCCGAAGCCGCGCCGCCCGTCCGCGCGCCACTCGCACCGGCGCTCAGCTCGACATGGACATCGTGCTTCGCGCCACACGCCACTGCGACGACCAGCGCCGTGAGCGCCAACCAGGCCTTGATCCGCCGCTTCAAAGGCAAATCCGCGGCACGAAGCCGTAGCAAGTGGAGCCCGCCACGCAGTCGGCGTCGACCTTACAGCGCATGCCGAGCGCACAGCGCGTGCAGCTGGTGCCGCCGCAATCCTTGTCGGTTTCGTCGGCGTCCCAATGATGATCGGTGCAGTGGTCGGTAGCGCAAGTGGTGGTATCGGCGTCGCACACGTTGCTGGCGCAATCGGAGTTCAGGTAGCAGGTCTGCCCGAAGCCGCAGCCATCACATTGGCCGCCGCCGCAGTCGGTCTCGGTCTCGCCGTTGTCTTTGAGGCCGTTCAGACACGTATGCGAGTAGCAAGAGGGGCCGCGGTCCAACTTGCACACGCCCGATTCGCAATCGTCGTCCACCTTGCAGCCGTGACCGTCGCCGCAGTCGACGCATGAGCCGCCGCAGTCGATGTCCGTCTCGTCGCCGCTTTTGTGATGGTCCGCACAGTGCTCGGCGAGGCAGCGATGCGGCGGGAGCGCGTCGCACGTGCCCGACTCGCAATCTGCGTCTTTCTTGCAATCGCGCGTCAGCGCACAGGCCGTGCAGCTGCCGCCGCAATCGATGTCGGTCTCGTCGCCGTCTTTGAAGCCGTCGCTACAGTCGTCGTTCACGCAAACATGGTCGGCGCAGCTGGCACCAGGCTGGCAGTCGCTGTCAGCGAGGCACGCCACGCACGTTCCAGCGCCGTCACACCATTTGCCGCCGTTTTCGGCACAAGCGGCTCCCGCTGTCACCGCTGAAGTGCCGGGCACCCCGTCCGGCGTGCAAAACGAGCGCGTGCAGTCGCTGCTCGGCGTTGCCGCGTTGTCCACGTCGATGACCTCGCGCTCGCGACCTTCGCCGTCGCAGACACGGGCGCGACAGTCGGGCGGGTCGTTGCGGAGTGAAAGCGCGCCGTCCGCCACGCCAAGCACCGTGCACAGGCTGCGCTCGCACACCGCGTAAGCACAACGACTGGCCGGAGCCGGGCAATCGTGGGCGCTGGCGCATTCGTGAATGCCGTAAGCTCCTCCGCCACCCAGCGGCGCCACACCACCGTTCGCTCCCACCGCGCCCCCATTGCCGCCCAGCGACATACCCGCGCCGCCCAGCGGCGCTCCGCCGTCGTCACCCGCCGCCGCGCCCGCGTCCCCGTGCAGCGTCTCGCCGCGGCCGCCCGTCGCCGCACCGGCCTCGCTGCGCGCACCAGCGCTCCCGCTCACGCCGTGATCACTGCCAGACGTCGCGCTACCGCCCGCAGCCGCGGGCTCGAGCAAAGTCTCGGAGCTGTGCCCGCCACACGCAGCGACTCCACAAGCCGCTAGCAAGAGCCACCGCGTGGCTGCTCGAGCACCGATCGACGTCAAGACGATCTCAAAAGCTATCGGCCTGCCCGCTCCCCGTCCAGCGACGTCACGCCGTCCAGCGACGTCACGCCGTCCAGCAACGTCACGCCGCGCCCGCTGCAAGGTTCTTACAATTTCCGCGCAAAAAGCCAGGCCGGTCGCCAGGTTATTGGTTCCCTTGCGTGGCCTCCGGGGCGTTGGTATCCCGCTGTCTCGTTGTTTGTGCCCGCTCTGTTCGAGGAGTCATGACCAAATCGCCTTTTTCCGACGTTCCGCTAGCCCCCGCTGATCCCATCCTGGGCCTGACCGAGGCCTTTGTCGCCGACCAGAACCCCAAGAAGGTGAACCTGGGCGTCGGCGTGTATCAGGACGGCACGGGTAAGGTGCCGGTGCTGTCGGTGGTGCGTGAAGCCGAAAAGCTCTGGTACGACAAGGAAGACTCCAAGAGCTACCTGCCGATCGACGGCGTGCCCGCTTACCGCACGGCGGTGGCAGAGCTGCTGTTCGGTCGCGACTCGGAGCTGATCAAGTCAGGCCGCACCGTGACCGCGCAAGCGATGGGCGGCACGGGCGCGCTCAAGATCGGCGCCGACTTCTTGCGCCGCTTTGCGCCCGGCTCGGACGTGTACATCAGCGCGCCCAGCTGGGAAAACCACCGCGCGCTCTTCGAGAACGCCGGCTTCACCGTCAAAGACTACGCCTACTACTCGGCCGAAAAGAAAGGTCTCGACTTCGCCGCGATGAAGGCTTCGCTCGGCACGTTGCCGGCCAAGAGCATCGTGCTGCTGCACGCCTGCTGCCACAACCCGACCGGCGCAGATCTCACGGCTGCACAGTGGGAAGAGGTCATCGGCATCGTGCGCGAGAAGAACCTGATTCCGTTCCTCGACTTCGCCTACCAGGGCTTCGGTGAGGGCATCGAGCAAGACGCGGCCGCCGTTCGCGCCTTCGCCAAGGCCGGCTTGCCGTGCGTGATTTCCAGCTCCTTCTCCAAGTCGTTCTCGCTGTATCGCGAGCGCGTCGGCGCCGTCACCTTCGTCACCGCCGATGCCGATGAAGCCAAGCGCGTGACCTCGCAGGTCAAGCGCGTGATCCGCACCAACTACAGCAACCCCGCCTCGCACGGCTGCCAGACGGTCGCGCTGGTGCTCAACAACGCTGACCTTCGCAGCAAGTGGGAAGCGGAGCTGACCGAGATGCGCGTACGCATTCAAAAGATGCGCACACTGTTCGTGCAGCAACTGAAGGCACGCGGCATCACGCGCGACTTCTCGTTCATCGAGCAGCAGTGCGGCATGTTCAGCTACTCGGGCCTCGAGCTCGACAAGGTGCGCAAGCTGCGCTCCGACTTCGGCATCTACATCGTGGACAGCGGCCGCATCTGCGTCGCGGCCATGAACGAGAAGAACATCGAGTACATCACCGACTCGATCGCCAAAGTGCTCTGAGCCGTTCTCGAGGGGGGCTGCCGCGCCGCAGCCCCTCAGGGTTCTACACATTTCGACGCAGTGGCCCACGAAGCAGAGCTCGCAGTGTCCGAGCGCTCTCCGAGCCGCTTCGCAGTCGCAATGCCATGGCGGCGTGTCCCCAGTTCCATCGCCAAAAAGTTCTTCCGAACTTTCCGAACGTAAGAACTTGGGTGAACGCTTATGCGCTTCGGGACCCCAGGTATCATCGGACGTCCACGAAGCTGCTTACGAGCGTACGAGCGTAAGAATCTTCTGCGCGCGTGAGAGGTGAGTGGGCGTCCTCAGTCGTCGGACCCGCTGTCAGTGCGCTGTCGACCAGTGGTACCGACAGACGACACGGAGGTTTCTGCACGATGGCGCCGCAAACCGCCGACGTGAAAAGGTTCCACCAACGAGGAGAAAGCGGGGAGGAGCATGGTCAAAGTTGGATATTTACTGCAGCCGTTTTCATGCAAAAACACCGGTAAATCACGGCGTTTGACCACGATTTGGTTTGACCGACACGGGAGCTGACCGCATAACGAATGGACTGCTCGCGCACATTTGCCGAGTAAATCGCACGATTTTCGCGCTCGCACGCTCGCAGAATCAGCGCACGTGATGCACCTCTGTCGCTCCACCCCGCAACGATCCCGCCGGAAATATCAGGCGCTGCGCGCTGCACGCGTTTCGTCATTCGGCGCTGGCGGGCACGACGGACGAGCGGCTCACGATCAATTCCTCACGGAAGCGCGCGCCCACGTGGCGCACGGGGGATGCTTCCCCAGCGCGCTGCGCGCGCATGCAATCCGCCGCCACGCTCAAGATCTCACGCACGTCGAAACCAATGTGCTCGATGCCGTGCTCGGCGCCGTGAGGCCGGGGCCAGTTGCAATGCGCCAGTACGTACACGTCTCGACCAGGCGTCACATTCGCGAGCTTCAAACCTTCGAGCACGGGCTCGACCAGGTTGTCGTCGGTGACGAACAGCGCGTCGGGGCGATCCGGGCGATCGAACAACAGCTGCGTGACGTGCTCGCAGCCGACAGGACCCACGTGCAGCGGCAAGAGCGCCTCGCGAGACAACCCCCGCGCGAGCAAGCGCTGCTGCGCTTCCGCCAAGTTCGGCGCGTGCGGCGAGATGACCGCGATGCGCTCGCCGTGCTCAATCAGGCGCTCTGCCGCGCGATCGATGAGGCCGGCAAAGTCCAGCTGCAAGAGGCCGGAGTGCGGCAGCGCCGCCCAAATAGCGGTTCGCGGCAAACCGGGCTTCTGCAGCACCGGCAGCAGGAACATGGTGCTGGAGCTCATCAAGAACAGGCCCGCCGCCGAGCCTTGCTCGATCACTTCGCACAGCTTTTGGTAGGCAGGGTTGTTCTCGCGACCGTCGACGCCGAGCAACGCGGTCACTTCGCCGACCAGGCCGGTTTCGCGACGCTCGATCAGCTCCAGAAAAGTCGCGAGGAAGTTCGTCCACTCGAACGAGCCAGGCTGTTCGCTCGTGACCCACAAGTAGCGATTGTGGTGCGGCAGCTGGTCGGACACGAACAGGCTGCGCTCGCCGTGAGAGGTAACGAGGCCCTCGTCGCGCAGCGCCGCGACCACGCGCGCCACGGTCGGCCTCGTGACGCCGAACTGCTCCATGAGCGCGTCGTACGTGGGCAGGCGCGAGCCGGGTGCGCGCGTACCCGAGACAATTTCGTCTCGCAGAACCTTGATGATTTGTTCGGCCTTGCGGGAAGGCATGGTGCGGTAACCGGGCGGGTTGAGTCGCCTCCCCGGAGTTATAGCGCGAAACGGTGGGACAATGGCTAATCCGCTGCCGAACTTGTCCCGGGCGCCCAATGCGCGGCCTTTTTCGCTGAGACCCGACTGGAACGGCCACATCGAGCGCCGGGAGGTCGTGGACGTCAACCTGGGGCACACACCTGAAAGCTTCGTGCGCGCCGCCCACGCGCAGCTGACCGGTAAGGCCGCGCCGGACGCGCTGGTGCGTCGCTGGGCACACGAGCTCCGGCAGAACCCACGTCTGCGCCGGGTCGACCTGGTGCGGCTGCTGGCCAAAGAGAGCGACCGCACTGTAGAGCTCGCGTACGGTGACCCGTGGCGAGCACACCCGGAGCTCGACGGCGCCCCCGAGCGCCTCACCGCGCGCCAAGTCGGCGCGGTGTTCATGTACTTCTTCAACTGCCCCGGTGGCGTGAACTGCACCAACGACTGGGCCAATTCGCACGCGCTCGGGATGGATCGACCGCACCCGCTCTACGGCTTCGAGCGGGGGCAGAGCGGCTTTTACTTGCCGAGTGAAGCCGGCTTTTGGAAGCGCGAGCTGCGCGACGCCAAGTGGAGCGGCCTCGACTTCTTGCTGCTGAACACGTACGGCCCGGATATTCAGCACGGCAAGCTCGCGCCGCTGTCACAAGCGCTGCGCTCGCTGAAAGATCCGGTGAAGATCGCGTTCATGGACGACACCTGGACTTGGGGACAGCCTTGGTTTGGTCCGTTCTGGCAAAAACGCCCGGATTTGAGCGACCCCGCCGCGGCCGCCAAGACCATCTACGACGCCAAGTGGGGCCCATTCTACCGCCAGCTCGAGCGTGAGCACTGGTACCGCTTCAAAGACAAGCCGTTCATCTACTTCTACAACGCGGGCACGCTCGAGCCGCGCGCGGAGTCGTCGCAGCTCTTGCGCCACTTGAAGGCGATGTTCGAGGCCGAGTTCGGCGAGACGCCGTTCCTGTGCGTGGACAGCGCTTACTTCGACGATCCCCGGCTCGAGACTCTGGCCGACGCGCGCTTCCAGTGGTTCACGTTCGACCTGCCGGAGAAACGCAGCCGATCGACGATGAACGGGCACATCATCGACCACGCCATGGTGCGTTGGGACTCCGTGGGTCGTGATCGCCCGGGTGAGCTGGCAACGCACACGGACTTGCTGGTAAAGGGTTCGGAGCTCCTCGAGCAAGTCCTGCACGACTCGAGCGACGCCGAGCTGCTGGTGCTCGCCACCTGGAACGACCTAGGCGAAGGCACCGGCATCCACCGTAACTACGACTACTGGGCCGGCGGCAGCTGGCTCTCGCCCGAGCATTTCATGCGCAAGGTGCGCGTCTCGCAGAGCACCGCACGACGGAAGATCCATGTCGCTCGCTGAGCAAGAGCTGCGCTACTACGCGGGATTGGGCAACGCCTCGGCGCTGTGCCGCATCGAGCGTGGCTTGCTGCTGAACGTGGGCGAAGAGCGCTTCCGCGTCGAGGTGATTCGAGCCGACGTCTTGAAGCTCGCCGTTTCGCAAGCCGGTCGCTTCGACGAGCAGCCCACCTTCGCGGTCGCCGGCGCGCCCAGCGACCTCGTGCAGTTCGAGATCGAAGACGATGCCGAAACCGTCACGCTGCGCACCAGCGCCATGCGGCTGGTCGTCACCAAGCGCCCTTTTGGCCTGGCCGCCTACCGCGCCGACGGCAGCGTGATCTTCGAAGACGAGACAGACGACTCCGGCCAGAGCCGCGGCTTCTTGCAGCTCAACGACAACTTCCTGGTCAGCCGCACGATGGGTCCGCACGATCCCATCTATGGTTTGGGCCAGAAGACGGGCCCCAGCAACCGGCGCGGCCGCAAGCTGGTGCTGTGGAACACGGACATTCTCGCGCCGGACGTGCTGCAGCAGCAGCGCGTGTTCGAGGCGGACGTGAGCTTGCCGGGTAAAGACACCAAGTTCGACCCGTACTACACGTCGATTCCATTCTTCTATCACGCGCGGCTCGACGCCCACGGCGACGCCAAGCTCGCCGGTTTCTTCGTCGACAACAGCTACAAGGCGAGCTTCGACTTCAGCGAGAGCAATCGCTACCGGTACCTGTTCACGGGCGGGCAATACACCGAGTACGTGTTTGCGGGGCCGGAGCTGCCGGACATCTTGCAAGCGTACACGGCGCTCACCGGCCGCATGCAGCCGCCGCCCGTGTGGGCCCTGGGCCACCACCAGTGCCGCTGGAAGGCCTACAGCCAGGACGAGTTCGTGGCCATCGGTCGCGAGTACCGCCAGCGGCAGCTGCCGTGCGACTCGCTGTGGTTGGACATCGACTACATGGATGGCTACCGGGTCTACACCTGGAACAAGGAGCGCTTCAGCGACGTGCCGAAGATGATGACGGAGGCAGAAGCCGACTCCTTCAAAATCATCACGATCGTGGACCCCGGCGTCAAATTCGACCCGGGCTATTCGGTGTTCGAAGAGGGCCGCGCCAAGGGCGTGTTCTGCAAGACCGAGCAGGGCAAGCTATACGTCGGCCAAGTCTGGCCTGGCCGCACCGTTTTCCCCGATTTTACGCTGGAAAAGACGCGCAGCTACTGGGCCGATCTCACCGCCAAGCACCTGGCGCAGGGCATCGCTGGTATCTGGAACGACATGAACGAGCCGGCGACGGGCGACGTCGAGCCGTTCAGCATGCGCTTCGATCGCGACGGGCAGAACTATTCGCACGAGCGCTTCCACAACCAGTACGGCCTGCTCATGGCCATGGGCACGGTCGAAGGTTTCCGCCGCTTCGACGCCGATGCGCGGCCCTTCATCTTGAGCCGCGCGGGTTTCGCCGGCATCCAGCGCTTCGCGGCGCAGTGGCTGGGCGACAACTATTCGGATTGGGAGCACCTGCACATGGGCCTGCCGATGGCCATGGGCCTCGGCATCTCGGGTCAGCCCTTCATCGGCGCGGACATCCCCGGCTTCGCCGGCACCCCCAACCCGGAGCTCGCGGCGCGTTGGTTTCAGTACGGCACGCTCACGCCGTTCAGCCGCTGCCACGCCATCGCGGGCGAGCCGGATCAATACCCGTGGTCGTTCGGACCCGGCGTCGAAGCCGTCGTGCGCCAGGCGCTGGAGCTGCGTTACAAGCTGCTGCCCTACCTGTACGCCAAATTCTGGGACTCGCACGAGACCGGCGCGCCCATCCAGCGCCCGCTTTTCTTCGATTTTCAGCACGATTCTACCGCGCGGGAGACGGACGACCAGTTCTTGCTCGGCGACGCGCTGTTGGTCGCGCCGGTGATGACGGCCGGTCAAACCGCGCGCTCCGTCTACCTGCCCAAGGGTACCTGGTACGACTGGCACAGTGGCGAGGCGCACGCGGGCCAACGTTACATCACGGCGCAGGCACCGCTCGAGCGCATCCCGCTGTACGCGCGCGGCGGCTCCGTGATCGCATGCCACGCGCGGGCCCTGCAATCCACGGCCGAGCACCAGGCCGCCGAGCTCGAGCTGCACGTGTTCGTGCCCGCGGCAGACGGCGAGTACCGTTCGTCGCTCCACGAGGACGACGGCAAGACCAAGGCTCACGAAAAGGGCGCGTTCTTGCGCACCACGTTCACTACTATCCGCAAAGGTGACGAGCTGCACATTCACGCCGCTGTCACTGGGCAGGGTTACGCGGCGCACCAACGCAAGAAGCTCACGCTGGTTCTTCACGGCAACGTGCAAGAAGTCGAGATCAACGGACACCAACAACCCGTCGCGGACGGCCGGGTGGAGCTCGCCAACAGCGGCGAAGCGTTCGACGTCGTCGTCAAGCTCGCCAGCTGATCGTCCAGGCAGACCTCAAGGTTTCGCGGCACAGGCGCCGCTCGTTCGGAGAAGCACCATGACTTACCGCACCTCCTCTTCGTTCGCCTTCTTCCTCCTTCTGACGGCTGGTGCTTGCGCCGTGCAAAACGCGGGCGCTGGTTTCGACGATCCGCCCTACGAGGGAGACGACGCCGGCGGCAAAAGCAGCGGCGGTTCGCTGTCCACGGCGGGTACCAGCAGCGTCCACCCGATCGCCGGCACTACCTCCGCGAGCGGCAGCGCGAACAAGGGCGGCACCAGCAGCGGCGGCAGCGGCGGCAAGACCAGCAGCGGCGGCAGCGGCGGCAAGACCGGCACCGGTGGCAGCGGTGGTACCGGCGGCAAGACCAGCACCGGTGGCAAGGGCGGTACGGGCAGCGGCGGCACGGGAGGTGCGGGAGGCACCAGCAGCGGTGACGGCGGCGCTCCAACGAACAACCCGGTGGACGGGCTCACGCTGACGTTCACGCCTGAAAGCACGGACGCTTCGTACGACTTCATTGGCGGCAAGCTGAAGCTCACGAACGACGCGGCACCGGCTCCGCTCGACTATGGCTCGCTGAAGGTTCGCTACTATTTCACCAACGAGGTCGCGACAGCGGCGGTGATCATGAACTGGGCCAACTGGGGGCCAACTAGCAACGCCATGCCGACGTCGTGCACGGGCACCGTGGTGAAGATGCCGACGCCGAAGCCGGGTGCGGACTCGTATATCGAGCTTACCTGCAGCGCCACGGGCTCGTTCGCGAAAGGGTCGATGCTGGAGATTTCGTGGAAAGCGGGCGACCAGGGCAAGGGTAAGTTCACTCAGACCGGCGACTGGTCCTACATGGATCCGGACAAGATCGTCGTCATCGACAACAACAACATCGTCTGGGGCGTCGAGCCGTAAGCAGCAGCGGCTCGCACCCGGTCGAGCAGCGCCACCCCGTGAGGGTTCACTCGCTCAGCCGATACATCTCGAGCGCGTCGCGAAATTCTGGATCTTCCAGCGAGACGGGCCCCAGGTACTGACCGGCTGCGTCACGTTCCCAGGTGTCGCGCGAGCCCGGCGGCAAGAAGCGATAGCGGTAGAACACGGCGCGAATGAAATGCGGCGGCTTGCCGTGGAAAGGATCTTCCGCGAACAGCCCCAGCACCGCTGCGTCCGCGTGCAACAGCTTGTTCACGAGCGACAGGAACCAGCGCCGATTGTAGTCGGGCGCGAGTGGAACGAACCAGAGCTGCCAATCCAACCGGTAGTGATACGGCGTGACCAGGCACGGCCGCCGATCGAGCCGCCCCGGCTTGCAAGGCAGCTCGTAGGCCTGCCAGTCGCTGTGCTCGTCGAGCGTTTTGGCCATCGTGCCCTCGATGATGACCTCGTAGCGCTGTCGACTCACGCTGCCGAACGCGCCATACGTATTGACGAGCTCGAACGGATCGAAAGAAGCGTTCATGGCCTGGCGCGGCGACAGCAGGTTCACGACCGGGTTCAAGCTCAACGCCGCAACCACGATCGCCAGCGCGACCAGCGTGTACAGCCGTCGCCGCGACGGCTCGGCGTTGGCTACTAGCTCGATCCGCGCGCGCCAACGCTCGCGCCAACTCGGCGGCGCCAGGCGCAGCAGCAGCTGATCGTCGAAGCACGAAAGCGCAATCACCAGCGTGAGCCAGTTCAGGAACGACAAATTGCCGCTCAGGATCAGGATGGTCTGAAAAACGACGATGAGCGCGCCGCTCACCAAGCGCAGCCGTCGCGGCCCGAACACGCCAAACGGCGCCACCACCTCGACCAGGTGATTGAACGCCGTGCCCAGCTTGTGAAACCACAGCGGCGCCGCGTGAAAGTACGGACTGAGCGGCCCCGGGTTGGGCTGCGTCTCGTAGTGGTATGCGAGGCAGGTCAGGTTCGTCCAACAGTCGTCGCCGCGCAGCTTGATCAGCCCGGCTCCGAACATGATCCGAAACGTGAGCCAGCGGAAAAGAACGATCGCGATCAGCGGCGGCGGCGACTTCGGATCGAATTCACGCGGCCGCCACACCGGGGCCAGAAAGATGGTCAAAAACCCAGTCTCACACAGCAGCGTGTCCCAGCCATAACCGTAAAAAATCTGCCCTACGTGACGAAACGACAAGTACAGCGCCCACAGCACCCCGAGCAGCGGCGCATTGCCGAACCCCACCATCACCGCCAGACCACCCAGAAATCCCAGCCAAGCCGCGCCAGCGAGCCAAGTGTCGCTCGCCGAAATCCAGAACACGCTCGGCATCTCCCAAAAGCCCGCGCTCCGCGAGCCCAGTTGCTGCGCCACCAAGCTCAAGTACTGCGTTGCCGGCAACAGCCCATGCTCGCCAATGAGCGCTCGCCCCTGCCGCACCAAGATCAAAAAAGCGATCGCGTAAATGAATCCAATCGCGCGCAGCAGCAGCGCGCGCGTCAGCCACAACGAATAGCTCGTACGAAACGGCAACACCGGCGAACCTTCGCCATGCTACCCGGTTTCGCCCGCCCGCCGCGACCGACCCCTGCACCGCAGACCTTCTGCGCGTCGGCAACTCGACTCAGGCCCCAATCCAAAACCGCCCCCTTCTTGGATTGGGCCCCAAGTCGAGCTAGCGACGAGAATTGCGGTACAGAGGCGTCATCTCGAAAGCTCGTCCAGCAGCTCGCGAGCCTCGTTTTGGCGGTAGCCGAGCTTGCCGGACGCGAAGGGTTCGAGGGCTTGGCGCGCTTCGGCGTCGCGGCCCAGGCGAAGCAGGCAGATGGCGCGGTTGTAGCGCGCCTCGGTGGCGAAGCGGCCGCCGGGCGCAGCTTTCAAGTACGCGTCCCAACCTGCCAGCGCGCGGCCGTAGTCGTGGCTCGCGAAGTGAGCTTCGTGGGCCAGTCGATACAAGTCACCGTCGGCGTCCTGAAATGCCGCACTGGAGGCGCCGGACGGCGTCGGCCTGGCGGACGCCGCAACTTCGGCCTTGGGCGGCTCGGTTTTGAGCTCGGGTTTCGCTTCGGGCTCCGGCTTGGGTTCGGCAGCTGGCTGGACCGCGGGAGTGGGCGGAGCCGATTCGTCGGCGGGCGCCTTCTTCACCGTGCCGTTCGCGATGTGTGGCTTCGGCTCGGCAGGCTTGGAGCTCAGGCTCACGGCTTCGCTGAGGGCGTGGAACAGAGCCGGCAGCCGACCCGTTGCGGAGCCCCACGCCGTACCGGCCGCCAGACATGCGGCGAGCGGCAGAATGAAGGCGAGGCGTGTGCGGCGCTTTACCTTGCCTTGATGCAGGCTCGCCATCACGCGAGCGCGCGTGAAACGGCCATCCGCGTCGTCGGTCTCGGATTCTTCGCGCAAGGCGCGCGTGGCTGCTTTCAGGAGATCGTCGCTCATCCGATTCCCTCCTGTGACAGCTCTTCGCGGAGCTTCTTTTTGGCGTGATGCAAGCGTGTGCGCACGGTGCCCTCGGGTACGCCGGTGATCTCGGCGACCTCGCGCGACGTGCGCTCCTCGACCTCGCACAGCACGAAGGCCACGCGCTGCTCGAGCGGCAACGTATCGAGCGCGCGCGTGAGCAATGACGCCAGCTCCTTGCGACGCTGAATTTGCTCCGGATCTTGGCTCGTGCCTTCAGGCTCGAACGCCAGGCGACTCATCGCGGCGCGGCGGCGCGTCGCCGAGCGGACGTGGTGGCGCGCATGGTTCACGGCGATCGAAATCAAGAAGGTGCGCAAAGACGACTCGAAGCGGTAGCCGCGCATGGCTCGAGGCAACGCCACGAACACCTCGTGCACCAGGTCTTCGGCGGCCGCCGCGTCGCCCACCAGGCGCGTCGCGAAGGCGCGCACCGCGCGGTGGTGCTGGTCGTACACCTCACCCACCGCTGCCGGATCGGCGGACGCGACTCGCTCGACGAGGTTCTGCTCGTCTTGCGAAGACTCACTGAGGGGTGCCGTGGGAGAAAGCACGAGGCCGCCGATATTCATATCGCGACTCCGTGGGATGCTCGCCAAGCGGCCATACATCCCCTCTGTGCCCGGAGCCGCAGCAAGCGTTCAACGCTCCGTCATATTTGTTCGACGCTCGAATTTGCCATTCGAATTGATAGGTTAGAAGAACGCGATCCCGACCCGGGCCTCCGGGGCCAACTTGGCCCCCGAACCGCCGTCCACCGTGTGCCGGAGCCCGCCGCCGACCAAAAAGTCGAGCTTGTCGGCGGCGCGGGCACCGCCCTGGACCAGGTAGTGCAGCTGCTGCTCGTCCAGCGAGCCCGAAGCGTCGGCCGTCTCGTGGACGCCGGCGTAATGCACGCCCGGTTCGATGAAGAACGTGTCGCCGAGCTTCAGGTGCAGACCGATGCCGCCGTCGTAGCTGAAGGTATTGTCCGCGATGTCGAGACCGGCGCCGATTTGCGTGAAGGCCCAGCCGGCAATCGACTTGATGCCGACGTGCAGCGAGCCGTCATTGCTGCCCCACAGCATTGGCTGCACGCGTCCGCTCTTGGCGAAGCTCAAGATGCCGATGGCGGCGCCGTCCACCTCGTCGGCCACGTTGACGACGCCGAATTGTAGACCGCGTACACGTCGTTGCACGTTGACGGGTGCCAACGCCATACCGTTCAAGTCGCCCGACCAGTTCACGCCGCCGGCCATCAGCACCCCGCGATGCTGAGTCGTCACGTTCGCACCGCCGGCCACCAGCACCCCCTCGCTCGGCCCGCGGATGAAGGTCGCGCCAGCCGCCATGGCCACGCCACGCAGCGAGCGCGCGCTCGCAAAACCGGCACCCAGCACGCCGCCTTCGATGTCACTCGCCACCGCCCCGCCGACCGCCAGCACGAAGCCGCGCGCACGCTTGCCTCGCTGAATCGCGGCGCCGACTCCCGCCACGACGCCATCCAGCTCGCCCGCAACATCCGCGAAGCCCGTCGCCAGGATGACGCCGCGCACGTTGCCGCCCACGAAAGCCGCCGTCGACGTGGCGACCACGCCTTGCAAATCTTGCCGAATGCGCAGCACGCCCGGCCCGGCCGCAATGCCGTGGATCGCGCCGGAATCGCCGTAGAGCAAGGCGAGCTGGAGCTTGAGCTGGCGACGCGAGCTGTCGCGCAAGAGCGAGAGCGGCGTCACGAGCGTGAAGTCGTAGCTCTTCGAGGGATCGCGCAGCAGCCCGTCGTCTTTCTTCGGGTTGGGGGGGCCACCAGCAGCGGTTGCGGCTGCTTTTGCCTGTTCGGCCTTCTTTCGCCCTGCTGCGTCAGCAGCAGCTTTATCGGCGGCGGCCTTGTCCGCAGCCGCTTTGTCGGCGGCGGCCTGGTCGGCGGTGGCGCGCTCGTCAAGCGCGCGGGCTTCTTCTTTGCGGCGCGCACGTAGCTCGTCGAGTAGCTCGCTAGCTTCATCGCGCACCAGGTTCACGGTGAGCCAACTGACGACCTCGAGCGAGCGCTTTCGATCGGGCGGCAGCTCGATGCTGCGCGACAGCTCCTCGCCGCTCGCGGTCGTGTAGTGAACGGAAGCGCGCGCGCCTTCGACTCGAATCTGCACGGCGGCGTCACTCGCGTCGCTCACCAGCGTGACCTCGCGTCCCAGCTCGGCGGCCAGCTCCGCCTGCAGCATTGCCGGATCCAGCTCGCTGCCCTGCGCCGCGATGGACACACGCAAGGCGCCGTTGACGTTGGCGTTGGCAGAGGCCGCGGCCGGCGCGAGCGCGGCGCCGCTCGGCACCTGCGCGAGCGCTACGCGCGCGGCAACGAGCGACGTGAACGCCGCCACCGCCAGAGCCCGACTGCGCCAAAGCGTGCCTCGCCTCAAGGATTCACCACGAAGCGGCAGGTGTAGCGGATCTCCGTGGCGACGGAATGCCCGGCTTTGTCTCTGGGGGCGGCCCAACGCGAGCCGTTCAGGGTTCGGCTGCAGGCGGCTCCGAAGCCGGCCCCGCTTTCTTCGACCAACGAGACGCGCCGGACGACGCCATCCGGATCGATACGGGCCCGAACCTTGGCGGAGCCGCTCAGCCCCTGCCGGCGCGCCTCGGCCGGATAGTTCCGCTCCAGCGCGGCGCCGAGCGAGCCGGGCGGGGCTGGCCGCGCCGACAAATCGCCGACCGCCACCACGCGCGGTCCTTCCGGCACCGGCGTCGGTGCGGGCGCGACGGGCGCGGGTACGTTCACGGGCGCCGGTGCGCGAGCCCGCTGCGGCTCGAGCGCGCCACCGGAGCCGAGCGGCATGCTGAAGGCGTTGCCGGTGCCGTCACCCGCAAGCGTGACGCCGGCGGGCGTCGTCATTCCGGGCGCGGGCGCGGGCGGAGGAGCTTCTTCCGGCTTGGGCACCGGCTTCGGCTCGGCCGCGCGGGCTTTGGGTTTCGGCGGCTCCGGCTTGGGCGGCTGCGGCAGCTCTTCTACCGGCTTGGGCTTGGCTTGCTCGACCACATCGAAGCGCAGCTGCGTTTTCGTGTGGCGCTCCGGCACGCTCGGGGGCGCTGCGGAGAGCGACGCGAACGCCAGACCGTGCAAGAGCAGGCTCGCCGCGATGGTCCAGGGCAAGAGGCCGCGCTTCATCGATTCCTCAAGGGTGCTCGAGGTCATCGGCGTCCACGTTGATGGCAAAATGCTCGACGTGCTCTTGTCGCAGCAGGTCGATCACGCGGATCACCTGACGATGAGCGACGGCCCCGTCTGCTGCGATCACGGCGCGCAGCTCCGGATCTGCGCGGCGCGCGCCGACCAGCTTTTCACGCAGCTGCGCTTCGCTGCACGGCACACCGTCGACATAAAGTGAGCCCGCCTTGGTGAGGCTCACCGTGAGCGGCGCCGTCGACGCCTCGCCCGTCTTGCCCGTCGGCAAATCCACCGGGATCGCCTTCGAAGCCAGGTACGTCGCGGTGACCATCAGCACCACCAGCAAGACCAACACCACATCCACGAGCGGCGTGACGTTGATACCAGTGATCGATTCGTCGGAAGAAGACGCTGATTGCATGGCTCAGCCCGCCTTCATGAAGGCCAGAATTTCGTGACTGAGCGCCATGGCTCGCGCCATGCGCGCCTTGATCAAGCGCTGGAACAGGTTGAAGGCAGCGACGGCCGGGAGCGCCACGAGCAATCCGATCGCCGTGGAAACCAGTGCCTCACCGATCTCGGACATCAAGCCCGCCGACACCTGCCCGGCCGAGCTCTGCAAGGCGTGGAAGGAGCGCACGATGCCGATCACGGTGCCGAGCAAGCCGACGAAGGGCGCGTTGTTGCCCAGCGTACCGAGCAGCGCCAGGTTCTTCTCCATACTGAGCCGGCACAGCTCGCTCTCACCCTGCATGCGCTCTTCGGCGCTGGCCGCGCCTTCTGCTTCCAGGCCTGCTGCCGCCACGCGCGCTTCGAAGCTCGGCGACTCTTCGAGCCGTCGCCGCGCCAGCTCCAAGTCGTTGTCGCGCAATAGCCGCCGCAGCTCCGCGCGCAGCCGCCCCGTGTCGTCTCGCGAAGAAAAGAACAGCACCGCGCGCTCGATCACGACCGCGATGGCCGCGATCGACAGCCCAATCAAGAGCCACAGCACCCAACGCGACCCGAGCTGGGCCACCGACAACAACCTCTCGATGATATCCATGACTTCGAACGTCCTTTCCTTCATTGCACGCACACCGCGCGCGACGCCATCGCGCTGCCACCGCGAAAATCACGCAGCACGAGCCAAAACCTGACGAGCCCGGCCTCGGCGGGCGCCGTCCACTCCACGCGCCGATCGAGCTCGCTGCTGTCCCAGGCGATGGTTTCGAAGGCGCGCGTCAAGTCACCGGCCGTCGCAAAGTGTGAGAGCTGCAGCGACTCACGCGTCGGGTCGAGCTTACTGGTGCGCGGTAGCGGGTCGCGATCGGCTTCGTCCAGCGCGATGCCGAGCGAGTGCTTGGAACCGGCCGCGACCTCCACGAAGCCGAGCCCCGCGCAGTCGCCGTCGACGGCCGCCATTTCTGGCCAGGTGTCGTCGTCGAAGCGGATGCTGTCGGCCTCGAGCTCTGGGTTTCGATTCACGTCGTCGTCGTGAGCCAGCTCGAGCTCGAGCTGGACTGGCGTGCCTGCGGCGGCGCCGTCGCAGCTCGTGCCGTCATCGCTCGGCGAGCCATCCGGGCAAACGATGCCCAAGATCGCCAGGCGTCCGCTCGCGTCGAGATCTGCGGGGACGTCGAAGCTGAGGCTTGCCTCGGGCGCATCGCCGTTGGCGCTCGAAATCGTGGCGAACACGTCACCCGCGCACGACGAGCGCGAGCCGTTGCGCCCGGCCGCCGGGCACGCCGCCAGCGCAAAACCCAGCGACTGCGACAGCTGGGGTGAAGCCAGCAAGAAGCTCACAGTGGCGCTTTCGCCGGGCGCCGGGGCGGCCGTTTCCGGCGCACCCGTCACCTCCACGCGCGCGCCCAGCACGCGCGGCTCCTCGATCAGCTCCACCGATTTGAGCGGGTCGTCGCAACCCCAAAGACCGAAGCCCAACAGCAACGTCGCAATGCGTTTCACAGCTCACCTCGCACGCCCAGGTTCGGAAAGAGCGACAAGCCGCTCACCGCCTCGCGCTTCGAGTAGTCGAAGCTGTAGCGGTACCCTTCCGGGTTCTTCGCCATGTACACGTTCTGCACGTCCAGGTACGCCGCCACCTTGCCGGGCCCGACGTGCCACTCCTTCTCGACGCGCGCGTCGAGCTGGTTGAACATCGGATCGCGCTGGCTGTTGGTCGCGCCGTAAATCGGAAGGTAGACGCCGGTGCGCGCGTCGTAGGTCGCGCCCGTGATCGGCGTCACCGGGTTGCCGCTGACGAGGCGAAAGCGCGCGCCGACGCTCCAGCCGCGGCCCAAACCCTGGCTCGCGGCCAGCGACAGCACGTGCGTCTGATCCTGGTCGAACAAGCGCCAATCGCCCCCCACACGGCGCCGCTCGCTGCGCGACAGGGTGTACGCCAGGTAGGCGTAGCCGTTGTTGCTCCAGTGCGCCTCGCCCGACAGCTCGCCGCCGTAGATGCGACCCTGCCCGTCGTTGACGAAGTGCGGCTCCTCGCGGTTTTCGGTGCCAATCACGATGTCTTCCACGCGCTTGTAAAAGCCTTCGGCGGTGATCTTGCCGTGCTCGCCCAGCTTCTGCTCGACACCCGCGCTGCTCTGTAAGGCACGAAAGTGCTTGATGTTCGGGTTGCCGATGATGGGCAGCGACTGCCAACTCTGCGGCGGTTGGCTGAAATAACCGACGCCGCCCTTCAGGGCGGTCGTCGGCGTGAGCTCGTAGCGAACCGCCAGTCGCGGATCGACGCTGCTGTCCTTGATCTCACCGTAGTAGTCGACGCGAATGCCCGGCGTGATGAGCAGCGGCGCGACCGGACGAATACCGAGCTCCAAATACGCCGCCGGTTGCGGCACGGCATAGCCGTTCTTGGCGATGCTGATCGCGCGCTGCCCGGCGATCGGATCCGAATCGGTGGGGTCGCCTTCGATCGAGGTGGGCTGACCGCCGTGGTACTTACCGTCGAGGAACCAACCGAAGAAGTCGCCGCCGGCCGTCAGGCGCAGCATTCTGTGCAGCTCGAAGCTCGCTTCGGCACGGCCGTACAGCTCGGTCGCGCTGAGGTTCTGCTCGGCCTCGCCCACGTGTTGCAGCAGGCCGATGCGCCCCGCGGTCACGTTGGCGAACGCCGAGACGCCGTCCGTGCCGCGATGAATCACCTCCACCGCGCCGCGATGAAACTCAATCTTGCCCTTGATCGAGCCGGCCAGGCCCGGGTCGTCGTCGTTGGCGTTGGCGAAGTACAAGTCGAGCGCATCGCGGCTGCCGTAGCCGAGCAGGCGCAGCCGCGTCGCCGAGCTCAGGCGATACGTCGTGATCGCCTGGTAGTCGAAGTACGTCGGTGCCGCGACGACGTTGTAAGTCCCCTTGGGCACGAAATTCTCGAAGACGAAGTCGATGTTGCTGCGCCGCACCGCCGCGGCAAAGCTCAGGTCGCGTGTTACCGGCGACTCCACGAACGCAGAGCTGTCGATCAAGCTGAGGTCGAGCACGGCGTGAAAGCGCTCACTGCTCGGGTCGCGCTCGGTGATGTCGATCACGCCGCCCACCGCGCGGCCGTAGCGCGACGAGAAGTTGCCGGGATACACGTCGAGCTTCTCGACCAGGCGCGAGCTCATGAAGCTCGTCAGCCCGCCGAAATGGAACATGAACGGCACCGGAATGCCGTCGAGGAAGACCTGGCTCTCGCCGGCCGCAGCGCCGCGCAAGATGGGATCGCCCTGGCCCATCGAGGTGCGCGCCACGCCGGGCATGATCTCGATGGAGCGCAGCGCGTCGCCGCGCGTGCCGGGCATGGTTTGCACGACCTGCTGGTCGACGGTGCGCTTGGTCACTTCGCGTGGCGGTGCCTCCACCTCGGCAGTGCCTTCGAACTCGAGCTCGTCGTCGTTGGCATCGCTGGGCTTGGGCCCCGCGGCTGAGCTCGGCTCGCTCGGCTCGCTCGGCTCGCTCGGCTCGCTCGGCTCCGCGGCGTGGGCCGCCAGGCTCAGCGCCAGGCAGATGGCGGATACACGGGTAAAAATGAGGGCTCGACGCACGCGGCGCTCCTGACCCAGCGCACACGCCGGGATGGATGGGGGTCCGCGCTCTGTGCGGCTGCGCACGACGCGGACCGATTTGCCCCTCCGTACCCGGCTCTGAGGCAACCGTTCAAAGCCCTCGGAGATTTTGCGCGCGCCCGCGAAATCACCGAGTTTCGCCCGTGCTAGGCTTCCCGGTCCCGTGACCCGGCCGGCTGCACTCGCTCTGCTTCTCACCGCGAGCGCTTGTGTACCGGCTGAGCGACCGCCCGGTGATCGCAAGCCGGGGCGCGCCGAAGCCACGGTACGCCCGCGTGCCAAGCTCGCCCCCATCAACCTGGCCGAAGAGCTGGCGCGCGAAGAGCCTTCCCCTCTCCCGGTGCTGCAATCGACTTTCACGGACGAATTCGAGCGGCCCCAGCTGGGCGACGACTACTTCGCCACCGGGGACCAGTTTCGGATCAGCAGCGGGCGGCTGTGCGTGAAGGGCGCCCACAACCACCCGCTTTGGCTGCGTCGCCGCCTGCCGGCCAATGCGCGCATCTCGGTCGAGGCCGAAAGCTCCAGCGACGACGGGGACATCAAGCTCGAAGCTTGGGGCGACGGCCAGGCGGCGGCGACCCGCATCTCCTACACCGACGCCACCAGCTACCTGGCCATCTTCGGGGGCTGGAGGAACCGCTACCACGTGCTGGCTCGCATGGACGAGCACGCGACCGACCGCCCCCAAATCGTCATCCAGCCCGGCAGCGACGACCCGCGTGAGCAGCCCGTACAGAAGGGCCGGCGCTATCGCTTGAAGCTGGAACGAAGCGACGGACGCACGCTACGCTTCTGGGTCGACGACGTGGAGATCTTGAGCTTCACCGATCCTCTGCCGCTCGCGGGTACAGGACACGATCACTTCGCCTTCAACGATTGGGAAACTCCCGTCTGCTTCGACCACCTGGTCGTCGAACCGTTGCCGAGCTGAAACGATGGAAGCGGCAGAGCTCGATGTAGCGCTCGAGGAGCTGGAGACCCGGCTCGAGCGGCTGCGCGCGCTGTACGAGCAGTACTTCATGGGCATCGAAAAGATCGAGCCCTCCATCGCGCGCAAAGACGTCGATCGGCGCATCTACGTGCTGCGCCGCGAGAAGATTCGCAACACCGCGAAGCGCTTCAAGCTGCAGACGATCATCCAGCGCTACAATACGTTTCAACAGTACTGGCAGCGCATCTGCCGCGAGATCGAGAACGGCACCTACAAGCGCCACCTGCTCAAGGCCCAGCGCAAAGGCGAGCTGCTGACGATTGCCGCGCGCAAGCGCCTCGGGCGACTCTCGAGCGTGCCGCCACCGGGCGCGAGTCAGCCGCCGGCAGCAGCCAGTCAGCCCCCAGCGCAGAGCCAGCCGCCCAGCGCGCCCCCGCTCGCCGCCGGCGCAGCGCCCACCGAACCGCCCTCGCCCATTCCAGCGGCCGCACCGCCACCCGATGCCGCCCTACCGTTCGCGCGACCGCTCGGCAGTCCGCCGCTGCCGAAGCGTCCGCCCTTGCCGGGGCGTCCGAATGCGGCCGCAGCTGTTGCGCCGCCGGCGCCGCCTGCAGCAGCGACCCCACCGCCGCCGGCCGCGCCACGCACACCCGCACCCTCGCCTGCCCCTGCGCCGCTCGCAGCCAAACCCACACCCGCGGCTCCCAAACCCGCACCCAAGTTCGAGAGCCTGGATCTCGACATGGACTTCATGGGCGACTGGGATCCTGGAGCGGCACGCAAGCCCGCCGCACCGGCCGCGCCCGCGAAACCCGCGGCACCGGCGAAGCCGGCAGCGGCCCCCGCCCCAGCCGCGGCACGTCCCGCCTCGATTCCACCAGCTCCGGTCGCAGCACCGCCGCGTCCGGCTTCATCGCGCCCACCCACCGCGCCCGCGCGACCGCCCGTCGCGCGGGTTCCCGCCGCCGCCCAACGCGCACCTGTGGAGAGGCCCGCGGCACCCAAGCCCGCGCCGGTGCCCGCCGCTGCCAAACCAGCTCCCGCCGCCGTGTCCCCCGCCGCAGCTCCAGCTGCCGGTGTCGACGACGCGCGCCTGCGCGACCTTCACGCCAAGCTCCAACAAGCGAAGCAGCAAACCAAAGAGGCGAACGTTTCCTACGAAGGCCTCGCCAAGTCTATTCGCGCGACCGAAGCCAAGCTCCGCGAACAGCACAAGAACCGGAAGATCGACTTCGACGTCGTCATCAAGGACGGCCGCGCGGTGGTAAAACCGATTGTCCGCTAGCCGGCCAATCGGGTTCGGGTTTGTGTTGGCGTGCCGGTGGCTCGAGCGCCTTGCGTCCCTCGTGTTCTGGACCGCGGACGCGAGAGCATCGCGCCGCCGCGTGGGGGAGCTCGCACCGGCGGCGCGCGTCTGAATGAGCCGCGCCTCGAGGCGGCGGTCACTTATGGAAACCGGGGGCGCTGGTGGCCGCCGCAGCTGCGGCTCCAGGCTCGGCCTACCCAAGAAAACTCGGGAATAGGCCTTGTCGCTCGAGCGTATTGCCTTACGAGATCACGACACCGCGCGGCGATCGGCCGTCGGGCGGCTGCTGCTTTGCGGCTCGGATACGTAAACGGCGGATTCGCAGAAAACGATGGTGCATGACGAGCGGCCAGCCTCGCGCATGCGGGCGCACAGCTCGGACAGCTCTTCGTCGGAATCGACCACGTCGCCCTCGACGGGCTGGCGGGTGGATTGGTCATAGCGACAGTTGTCGATCGCTACCCAGAGGCCCTTGTAACGCTCTGACTTACAGAGGTCGGGCCAGGTCATACGGCTAGTCATACAGGGGGTGCACCTTCTCGGAAGAAGCGCGTGTTGGCGGCAGAACTCCCCTCTGCGCACAACGCCAGAAGCCCGCGTTTTTCGCTGGCTTCTTCAATAACTGGTGGACGGCAGGTGGCCATGTCCGGGTTGAGGACTGGAGTTAAGACTAGGTCCTCGGGTCCGTCAAGGGAACGGCCAGAACTCTGTTTTCCAGCCAGAGCAGAACCGCCCCTTTCCGACGTAACTCCCGAAGGTTACTGAATGTGACCGCCGAGCCGGACGAAAGCGGACCCAGGCGCTGGAATGGTGACCGCACCTGCGTGCCGCGGGCTGCCCCCGTGTGTGGGGGCCCCGCCGCCTTACTGGCAGCTCGTACCCTTGAGGCCGCGGCTCGCGCCCTTGGCGCCGACGGCCTCCGCGGCCGCCGCGAGACTCTTGGCTCGGTCGCACTGCCCGTTGAGGGCCGCCTGCTTGACGGCACCGACGGCGCTGCGCTGTATCGCGGACGAACAGGCGGCCTTTTTGGCGGCGTCCGTGCATTTGGCGAGTGACGATTGAACGGCGGTGGCGTTGCCGCTCGACGCCGCCGCCAGGCAGGCGTCGCACGGATCACCGGCCGGCTTGGTGCCGGTACCGCTCGCTTTGGTGCTACCCGTGGCGGCCTTGCTCGTATCTGCGGGGGTGGCCGACGTACCGCCCGCGGCGACCGGGGCGGTTCCGCCCGCTGCGGCGGGAGTCGTGTCGGCCGGTACGGGGTCGAGCGGCTTGATCTCTTGCGTCGGCTGGCTCGAAGCCGTAGCCGGCGGCTGGTTGATCGCGAGCGGGGGCAGGTCCGTGTCTTGCGGCTTATTGCTGCGGACGACGACGATGATGATGGCGCCGAGCAGGACCGCACCCACGCCGACCAAGCCGAAGATGAGTCCCTTGCCGCCACCCCCGCCACCGGTGTTGCGCGGCGGCGCGGCCGGAACCGGCGCGGCCGCGACGGCCATGGGCGTGGGCGCGGGGTGCGCGCCCGGAGGCGGACCGTAAGCAGCCGCGGCGGGCGCAGCCGCGAAGGCAGGCACGGCTTCCATGGCGGCGGTGCCGGTGCGCACGGCGGCGGCGGTTTCGGCCGGGTTCGCTTCGACGGTCATGCGACTGCCGTCGGACAGCTCCGCGAAGAATTCGCGCGCCGTGCTGGGGCGCTGTTCGCGCTCTTTGGACAGGCCGCGCAAGATCGCTTTGCGCATGCCCTCGGGGATGTTCTTGGCCGGCGCCGAAACCTCGAAAGGGATCGGCTGCGCGGTCATGTGCTGGGTCGCCCACTGCCAGGGCGTGTCGGCCTCGAACGGCAGCTTGCCGGTGAGCAGCTCGTACGACATGACCGCGAGCGAGTAGATGTCGCTGCGCGCGTCGAGCGCTTTGCCGGTGAATTGCTCGGGGCTCATGTAAGGCGGCGTGCCGAGCACCATGCCCTGCTGCGTGAGCTTGGCTTCTTTGGCGGCGTCGGCCGACTCCGTGCGGGCGGCAATGCCGAAGTCGAGCACCTTCACGAAGTCGGTCTCACCCGCGCGATTCGTCAGCACGATGTTCTCGGGCTTGAGATCGCGGTGGATGATGCCTTGCATGTGCGCTTCGTCGAGGGCGCCGCACACCTGGCGCATGATCTTGATCACGCGGTCGGGCGGGATCGGGCCCTCTTGCACGACGTCGGCCAGGGGCTTGCCGGCCACGAACTCCATCGCGATGTAGAGGGTGCCGTCCGCCGTGGCGCCGAAGTCGTAGAACTTGATGGTGTTGGGGTGCTCGAGCTGCGCGACGGTGCCGCACTCACGGTGGAAGCGGGCGAGCACGGCCGGGTCCTTCGACAGGTGCTGGTGCAAAGTCTTGATCGCGACCTTGCGCACCGTGGAGCCCATCTGCTGCTCGCCCACATAGACGATGCCCATGCCGCCTTCGCCGAGCACACCCGTTACGCGGTAACGGCCGCCGATGAGCTGGCCAATCATCGCGTCTTGTCCCTTTTCGGGCTCGACGGGCATCAAGCCTCCGCAGTTGGCGCAGAAGCGCGCTCCGTCGATGTTGGAATGACCGCAAGCGTCGCACTTCATGTTGGCCCGCGAGATTTGCATGAGTACCGGCCAGAATCACCATTATTGACGCGCTACAGCGGCAAAGGGTCTGGGGAGGCCGAATTGCCGCAACCGCTGCACGGGGCGACCGACTGGTGACTGGGACATGGGGAGGTTAACGTATGAGCATGTCGGTCGACGGAGAGCGTCAGCGTCGTACGGACTCGGCGGGGCCGGTCACCATTGGGCGGTTTCGGTATTTGCACGCCCCGCGCCCGCTGCATTTTCCGGAGCACGAGCGGGTGCCTGAAACGAAGCTGCACCTCGAGCTGCGCACGCTGCTCTGGCATTTCCTCAAGCTGGCATTCGCCGATACCGCGCTCATCGGCTGCGATCAGTTCGTCTATTGGGACGCCGCCAATCCCCGAGCGAGCCTCGCGCCCGACGCGTTCGTGCGCCTGGGTGGTCGCGACGAGCTGTTCGGCAGCTGGAAGGTTTGGGAGCGCGGCGCACCACACGTCGCGGTCGAGATCATCAGCTCGCACGACGCGCGCGACGGCAACTGGGCAGCCAAGCTGCAGGCCTATCGCCAGCTCGGCGTGCGCGAGCTGGTGCGCTTCGATCCGGAAGCGGAGACAGCGCGGCTGCGCGTCTGGGATCGCATCGACAACGACCTGGCAGAGCGCGACGTCGAGGGTGCCGCCGCCAGTAACGTGCTTCCGGGATTTTGGCTCGAGGTGATGAATCCGCAGTTGGGCCCAAGCCTGAGGCTGAGCCGTGACCAAGCCGGAGCCGACTTGTACCTGACGCCTGGAGAGGCGGATGCGAAGCGCATAGAGGCGGATGCGAAGCGCATGGAGGCGGACGCGAAACGCATGGAGGCGGACGCGAAACGCATTCGCGAGCTCGAAGCCGAGCTGGCGCGTCGCGGGGGCTGAGCCAGGCTGTGCCAGGGCTCCGCGAGGCTTCACGGATCACGCGGAAAGCGGCCGAGCGCCACTGGCACGTCGCTTGCTGTTCAAGCGGTGATGAGGTTTGGCAACAGGGTTGGTGGGGATGGCGCGCTGCCGTTGGTAGTGGCCGCTTGGGTGGTGCTGGTCGGCTGTTCGGGGAAGCAGACCGAAACGCTGCACAGCTACGCAGCTGGAGGGGCCGCGACGGGCGGAAGCAGCGGAGAGCCCAACGGTGGCGACCCAAGCCGGCCCGACGTGACAGGCGGCTTGGGAGGCGAGGGCGGCATGGAGGTCGGTGAGGCCGGGGCTGCGGGATCGGGCCAGCTGCCGAGCTCCAAGGAAATCGCAAAAGAGATTGCGTGCGTCGTTGGCTCGAGCTTCGTCGTCGAGCCGAGCGCGTACGACGAGGAGTACCTCTCCGGAGAAGTGGGCAGCGCGCCACCCTTCGTGGCGCCGATCACGCTGCGCTTCGCAAGAGGGGGCGATGGCGAGCTTTCGCTGCTCACGTCCACGCTCGGCGCCACGCTGCGCGTCGAGGAGTCGCGGGTGGTGCGAACCGATAGCGGCTGGAGCGTGGTGAATCCGGCGCCCGCCGGCGGTTACGTGGAGCACGTCTTCGAGGAGGAAGTCGCGCCGACGTGGATGATGCCGAGCGAGCTCGAGCTCAGCTTTGATTCGCGTCAGTGCCCTCCCCAAAAGCTGAGTCTCCACTTCGCGTTCTCCGATACCACTGGCGACGGCAGGCACGGCACGGAGCCCCCGGGCCACGAGGCGGGCACCATCGACACGAGCGCGATGCTCGACCAGCAATCACCGCGAATCACCCCGCCATCGTGGCTCGAATACTCGCCCGGGGACCACGGCTACTTCCCGACCCGCCTCCCCAACTGGCAGCCGCCACGGCATTTCGAGTTTGCCGAGGAGTTGCAACCGGGCTGGGTGGTGTCGGTCATCGACGATGCCGGAAAGACATGGGAAGTCGCGCGCGATCGTCAGGGCGCCGGCGCCGTGGGCGGCTTCGACGTCTGGCAGTTCTTCCCGCCTGGCTCGCACTGGTCGGTCAAAGGCCGCGACCTCGCGGGCAATCCATTCGCCGACGACCTCGAGTATCCGATGTACTTGTCGGACGCGAGTGACGGCCAGTTCGAAGGTAGTACGTCGGACGCCGATCACGGAGTCGGGCCCTACTGCTACGGCAGCTACGCCGGCTTCACCGATATCCGCAACGCGCGCGACGGCTTCCTCACCTTGGCCGGCGATCAATCGCTCGACGTCGAGTGTGGCGTAGAAATGCGCATCGCGCGAGTCGCCAACGCCACCGAGCTGCGCTTCCGTGCGCGCGTCTACACCACGGCACCGCAGGAGCCAAAGACGCTGAGCGTTGCCGTGCAACCGCTCGACGCCGGCGCCAGCGCCGCGCAACCGACCGAAGTCGAAGACTGGACGGCCGATCCGGCTCACTCGACGGGCAACTTGCTGGTCAGCGAGGCGCGTGAGGTTTCGATCCCGCTGCCCGCCGGCTCGAAGGACGTGATGTTGGCGTTCACCGGCCGGCATTTCTTGCTGGACGACGTGCACACGCAATAACGCGACGTTCAGCGCTTGGCAGGCGGCGCCGCGGCGCTCGGCGAAGCGGAGCTCGACGACGGCGCGGGCGGCGGCGGCTCCGGCATCGGCCAGGCGAGCTCCGTCGCGACGTTGCGGGCGCGGTCGACGAGGGCGGCGCGGCGGACGCGGGGGCTTTGCGGGACGAGCAGCTTCAAGTGACCGATGGCGTGCTGGCTGAGCGTGAGCGGCGCGAAGAGCGGCTTTTTGGAGCTGAGCTGCGGTTCGTCAGCGGCCGTAGCGGGAAAGTCGAAGCGCAGACGATCGATGAGCTCGTGACCGATGCTCAGCTCGATGGCGTAGCGGCCCACGCGGCGCGGCGTGACGATCGGCTGGGCGAGCTTGACGGGCTTCACCGAAATCACCGTGATCTGGTCGTCGCGCAGCTCGAGCTCGTATTCGACCTGTTCGGCCAGCCGCAGCGGAGTGGGGTCGGGCGCGCTACTCGGGGTGAGCGGCGGCGCTGCTGGCTCCGACGACGAAGACGCGGCAGGTGCGGCGCTGGGCGAAGCCGTGGCGCTGGGCGGCGCCGCAGCGATCGGCGTCGCGCTGGGCACGCCTTTGCCTTCTGCGAAGCGCGCGGGCAGGACGAGCGTCGCCGCGCCGGGCTCGGTCGAGTAACGCGCCGAAGAGCATGCGAGAACAACGAGAGGCGCCGCGCTGAGACCGAGTGCGAGCGCGAGCTGATACGGAAATGGCGAGCGAGTCACTGACGGGGCGGCACCGTAGCCCCGGCGCTCGACTCAGTCGAGGGCGCGCTGCAGCGCCGCCAGCTCCCCGCCGAGCGCCAGCCAGCCATCGACCAGCGCCGCTGCCGGCTCTGCCGCCACGCGGCGGCGGGCAGCGCCGCTACCCCATTCGACCCAGGCCGAGTGCAGCAGAATTTGTGCAAAAGCGTGGACGCTGCCGTCCGGCGCGGTCATGCGCGGTGGCCCCTGGTACTTGCGGTCGCCCAAAATGGGCGCGCCGTGCGCCGCGCAATGCACGCGCAGCTGGTGAGTGCGACCGGTGACCGGCGAGAGCGCGATGAGCGACGTGGGCGCGGCGCCCGGTGCGACAGCCGCCGCCCTGGCCACGACCCGGTAGCGCGAGCACGCCTGCTGGGCGTCGACTCCGCCCACGGCGCGCTTGCCTTGACCGGCACCGCCCAGCGCGTCTCGCCATTCACCTTCGACGGGTGACGGCACTCCACAGGCCAGCGCCACGTAGCGGCGCGCGTAGCGCCCCGCGGCGCGCTCGGCCAGCAACCGCTCACGGCTGCGCGAGCCCAGTGTGACCAGGAGCACACCGCTCACACCGACGTCCAGGCGCGACAGCGCGAACAGCCCGCCCGGCTCCACGTGCAGCAGCTTGGCCAGCTGCGACAGCACCGAGTCCGCACCGCTTTTGTCGGGCTCGGTCGGAAGCGCGGCGGGTTTGTGCACTGCGAGCACGCCGTCGACATCACTCAAAAGTGTGATCGAGGCGCTGGGTCGGGGCGCGAACACTTCTACGACGGTGCCGACAGCGAGCGGCAATTCTGCGGCGGCGCGCTTGCCGTCGACGAACACGCGACCGTCGGCGAGCGCGCTCGTCAGGCCCTGGCCCTCGAGCAGGGCGGCGAGCGAGCCGGTTTCGGCGGCGACCCAACGCAGCAGCGGCGTGCTCATTCGCTGCGCAGCGCGCCGGTCGTTTTGCGTACGAGCTCGACCAGCACCGGGTCGGTCTCGAGCGCCGAGCGTAGCTCCGCGCGGACGAACTCCAGCTGCTCGGGCGACAGGCGCGGCAACAGCGGGGCAACGGCGGTTTCGACCCGCGCGTCCAAGTATTGCTCGAGGCTGATCTCGCCCCGCTCGAGGGCCGAGAATGCGTCCGTCCCCGCGGCAGGGGCTACCGCAGCCGGAGCGTCTGCCGCGCCAACTTGGAACGGCGCGCCAGTTGCCGGCGCGCCCGGAGCCGGCACCCCAGGCGCGATGCCGCCGCGTTTACCAATGCCGTCGACGCTCATGACGAAGCCTGCGCGCAGTCTAGCTCGAACTAGCGAATGTTGCCGATGGCGTTTTTGACGGTGTCGTGCCGCGCCTTGAGCACGTTGCTGATGGCGGAGTAGCTGCGGCTCTCCGCGCTGATGCGCTCCTGAATTTCGATGAAGTAGAGGTTTTGGTTGGCGCTTTGGTCGAGCGCCGCCTCCACCCCACCGTTTTCGGAGCCGGGTGCCGCAACGCCGCCCGCAGAGCTGCCGGTACCGGTCGAGCCTTCGGGCGACAGCGAGCCGACCGTGGACGCGGTGGCGGCAGGAGCCGGCCCCACGTCCGCCGCCGTGGGTCTGAGAGCGGCGGCCAAAATCGGACCGCCGGGCAGGCGCGTGACCACCTGCTCCGCGCCACTCAAGATGGCACGCGCTCCAGCGCCCATGACGGCTTTGAAGGGTTGCCCAGGCGGGGCGGTGACGCGGGTCGCGCTTGCCCCTGCCGAAACGCCCGTAGACGGACCGCCGTTACCGATTCTCGTGGTCATGTTGATGCTCCTTTGCTGCTCATGCCCCTCCAATCGGTCGCTGCTTTCGCCGGTTGCGGAAAAAAGCTAGCTTCCGCGTCGAGGCGGCCACGCCACCGCGGGCGCCGGAGCTTTTGTCGTGAGAGTACTATTCGACATCGTGCACCCCGCGCACGTGCACTTCTTCAAACACATGATTCGTGGCCTGGAGAAGCATGGCCACCAAACGCGCATAGTGGCCCGCGACAAGGACGTCACCAACGCCCTGCTCGACCGCTTGGGCTTTCAGTACGAAACGGTGGGGCGCCCCAAAAAGTCACTGCTCGGTATGGCAGGCGAGCTGCTGCGGCGCGACTACGCGTTGGCCAAGGTCGCGCGCGCCTTTCGCGCGGACATGATCGTGACGCGCAACCCGGCGGGCGCTCAAGCGGGGCGGCTACTCGGCATTCGCTCGGTCTTCGACACGGACGACGGTAAGGCCGCCGGAGTGCATTTCTGGTCCGCGGCGCCGTTTGCGAGCGTCATCACCACGCCCGATTGCCTCGGCGAGGACTACGGCCGCCGCCACGTCAGTTACCCCGGCTACAAGCAGACCGCGTACTTGCACCCCCATCACTTCACGCCAGATCCCAGCGTTCTCGCGGCGTTGGGTGTCGCGCCGGGCGAGCGCTACTTCATCGTGCGCTTCGTAGCGATGGGCGCGAGCCACGACGTCGGCGAAGGCGGGCTCCAGGCGGAAACCAAGCGCGCGCTGGTCGACAAGCTGCGCGCCCGCGGTCGCGTGTTCGTGAGCAGCGAAAGCGCGCTGCCCGAAGATTTGCTGCCACTCAAGTTCTCGCTCCCGCCCGACCGCTTGCACGACGCATTGGCGTTCGCAGACATGCTGGTCGGCGACAGCCAGACGATGGTGGCCGAGGCCGCGGTGCTGGGCACACCGAGCCTGCGCGTCTCATCGTGGGCCGGGCGACTGGCGATGCTGAACGAGCTCGAAACGCGCTACGGCCTCACGTTTGCGTACACGCCGGACCGCGCGGGCGAGCTGCTGTCCCACCTCGACCGCTGGCTCGCGGAGCCGAACCTGCGCGCCACACTGGCCGACAACCATCGTCGCCTCGTCGCCGACAAGGTCGACATGGCCGACTGGTTCGTAAAGTTCTTGGAGGCCGGTGCGCCGACCTCCAAGAAGCGCTGAAACGACTCAGCCCACCGCCGCTTTGATCGCCGCGACGACCTTGTCTTGGTCGGCTTCGCTCAAGTACGGGTGCATCGGCAGGCTGATGACTTCGCGCGAAGCTTTCTCCGACTCGGGCAGGTCGCCCCAGGCGGAGGTGCCGGCGAACACGGGCTGCTCGTGCAGACACTTGGGGTAGTACACGGCGCTGGGGATGCCGGCTTCTTTCAGCTTGGCGCCGAGCGCATCGCGATCCTTCACGCGGATGGTGTACTGCGCGTAGACGTGAGTGTTGCCGGCGTCGACTTCGGGCACCACGCACACGTTGCGCAAGAGGTCCGAGTAGCGCGCGCCGATACGGTTACGCTCCTTCACTTCCCACTCGAAGTGCGGGAGCTTACCGAGCAGCACCGCGGCTTGCAGCGTGTCGAAGCGGCCGTTGGTGCCGACCATGGTGTGGTGGTGGCGCTTCTCGCCGCCGTGCGTGCGAATCGCGCGCATCTTGCCGGCCAGCGCGTCGTCGTTCGTGAACAGCGCCCCGCCGTCCCCGTAGCAGCCGAGCGGCTTGGCGGGGAAGAAGCTGGTGCTACCGATCAGCGTGACGCCGCAGCTGCGCTTGCCGTTCTGCGTGGCGCCGAACGACTGCGCGCCGTCTTCGATCACCGGGATGTTGTGCTTGGCGCCGATGGCGTTGATGGCCGCGTAGTCCGGCATCTGCCCGAACAGGCTGACCGGCATGATGGCCTTGGTGCGCGGCGTGATCGCCTTCTCGAGCTTGGCCACGTCGAGGTTGAAGTTCTTAGCCTCGATGTCGACGAACACGGGCTTGGCGCCGACCAGCGGCACTACCTCGGCCGAGCTGATCCACGTGAACGCCACCGTGATCACCTCGTCGCCGGGGCCGATGCCGAGCGCGCGCAGGGCGATCTCGAGGCTGTGCGTGCCGCTCGACACGGTGATGCAGTGCTTGACGCCGACGTAGCTGGCCAGCTGCCCTTCGACCTCGGCGATCTCCGGACCCATGATGAAGGCGCCGTGCTCCAGCACCTTGTTCATGCGCCCTTCGATTTCGGCTTTGTACTTCTGGTGCGGCGTTTTCAGATCGATGAATTGCATAATCAGGCCTTCAGCTCGTCGTAAGTCTTCTGTCCCACTTTGAGGGCGTCCGGCAGCGGAGCGTCCTCGTCCAAGTCCAGGCATTTCAGTACGCCGGGCGACGTCTCTTTGTACTTGAGGCCCGATTCGGGGCACACCATGACGCCGTCGGCGCCCGGCTTCAGCCGGTGGCCGTGGCGGCTCATCCAGCCCTGCTGCCGCGCCGGGTTACCGACCATCAGCGCGTAGTCCGGCACGTCTTTCGCGACCACGGCGCCGGCCGCGATGAACGAGTAACGACCGAGCGTGATGCCGCAGACGATGGTCGCGTTCGCGCCGACCGTGGTGCCGCGCTTGAACACGGTGCGCTCGTATAGTGAGTGACGATTCACCTGCGAGCGCGGGTTCGTGACGTTCGTCAGCACGCACGAGGGACCGAGGAACACGTCGTCTTCGACCACCGTGCCCGTGTAGATGGACACGTTGTTCTGCACCTTGACGTTGTTGCCGATCACGACGCCGCCGGCCACGTTGGTGTTCTGGCCGAAGATGCAGCGCTCACCAATCTTGGCTTTGCCCATGACGTGCGCAAAGTGCCAAATCTTGGTGCCCGCGCCGATCTCGGCGGACGGATCGACGATGGCGGTGGGGTGCGCGTAGAAGTTACGTGCGACGGGCGCGGTCACCTGGGGCGATACGGCTTCGCCACCGCCTTCGAGGCTGCGCTGCGCCATGTCCAGCACCTGCAAGACCCGCATGCCTTCGGCGCCGTCGGTGCGGGGGCGCTTCTTGTCGCGACAAGCCTGCAAGAAGTGGTCGCACTCAGCCTTGAGCGGCTCGCCCTCGGGCACCGCCACCTGCTCACCCGTAACCTTGAGCGGTACCGGCTCCTGGCCTTTTTGCCAGCTCAGGTATTTGCGATACAGCGTGAGCTTCTCGGCCCACGGCTTGGTGTCGTCGAACACGGCCATGCCGTCGGTGCCCACGATCGTGAGCTTCTGCTCTTTGAACGGGTTGAGCCATGTGACGTAGATCTGCGCCATCACGTTGCCGCTGAAACGCATGACCGTGATGGTGGAGTCGGCGACGTTGCTGCTCAGGTACGCGTTGCCCATGCAGCGCACGCTCTCCGGCAGGCGGTCGCCGAGCAGCGACAAGATCACGGAGATGTCGTGAGGCGCGAAGCTCCACAGCGCGTTCTCTTCGGTGCGAAACTTTCCGAGGTTGAGACGGTTGGAGGTGATGGTCAAAACCTTACCGAGCGCGCCCTCGGTCACGAGCTCGCGCAGCTTGACCACGCAGGGGTGGTACTGGAGCAAATGACCGACCATCAGCGTCTTGCCGAGGCTGTCCGCCAGCTTGACGAGCGTCTCGGCGTGGTCGAGCCGGAGGCAGAGCGGCTTCTCTACGTAGACGTCTTTGCCGGCCTTGAGCGCGGCTTCTGCCAGCTCGTAGTGCAGCGCGGCGGGGGCCGCGATGGCCACCTTGGTGATGGAGGCGTCCGCCAGGACTTCGCTGTACGAAGAGGTGGTCCGGACCTGCGGGTACGCCTTTTTGATGGCGTCTACGGTCGCCGGGCTGGCCTCGCACACCACGCCGAGCGCGCCGAGCGCATCGAACGCACGCGCCAGATTTTTGCCCCAATGCCCCGCACCAATCAGGGCCACGTCACGATTCACTTGATTGTTTTCCGGCATTTCCTCGCCTTTTCCCTACGCCAGAGGGCCGGCGAACCATGCCTCAGAACAGTCGGGTCGTCCACAACCCGCCAATTTTGGCTTCAGGATGGTGCGGCAGGCGATCAGCGGCCCCGTGGGCTGCCGAGTCGGACGGCACGGAGCCGAGTCATGAGACGCGGAGTCACGGGTCGGGCGACGCGCGCAACGAGCCAACACGGGTGTCGATGTGACAGTCGAAGTGACGAGCTGGTGCCGAAATATCGACGACGAGTTGGCGAGTGTCACTCGCACGTTCACTGATAGCAACTTGCAGCGCGCATAAGAATCTTTCAGACGCGCGCCGTCACGACCTTACGTCGAATTAATCCTTCGGAGTGATTCTCGATCTTCGATCGCTTCGAAGGAATAGAGGACACCTACACATTGTCCTCGCACGCGACAGGAGTGGGCTGTGGTGCAGCAATTTCGCAAAGTATCGATGGGACTAGCGCTGGCGTCGGCCGTCGCCGGCTGTGTGCAGCACGGTGGGGGGGAGCAAGAAATCTACGTCAGCGCTCCGGTGAAGGCGTCTCAAGGCGGGGCGAGCGGCTCGGACCCCAATGAGGCACGGGCTGCGATGCCGGCGTACTACGACTTCATCCAGTCGCTCCAGGCGCGCGGCTTCGTGTTCATGAATTTTGGGGACTTCTGGGCGGCGGACAAGACCAAGCTACCGGAGAACCTCATCGTCATCCGGCATGACGTTCACCACCGCGACATCGCCGGTGCGTACGCCATGCTCGACGTCGAAACGGAGCTCTTGCCGCCGCGCTCGGCCACTTACTTCGTGATGCTCGGGTTTCCGCCGGAAGCCAACAAGGGCAGCTGGCAGCAATCGTACCTGGATCTGATCGAGACCCTGAACAGCGGCAACGTCGACGTGCAGCCGCACGTCTCGCCCGACGACATGTACCTGAGCGCGTTCCTGCCTTCATGGCGGAAGAAGTCGCGCTCACAGCTCACCCGTTACACCAAAGGCGAGTACAAGGTCGTTCAGTACGACGACGGCGTCGAGATTTCGGCGGTGCCGCGCGATGCGCTCGACATTCGCATGCTGAACGCGCGCGTGGTCGACCTGCTGCGGCAGTACAACCAGTTCTGGACCGACCAGACCGGGCTCACGCCTCTCTACTACGCGGCGCATGGCACGCAGGCGGCGCTGAGCAGCGTGCTCGACAACGGAACTCTGCTCGATCAGCGTGAGCTGATTGCGAGCAACGTCTACGAGTTCGACGTTTACAACACGCGCGTCCGCGAGTGGCTCACCTACCTGAGCGACAACGACGAGCCGGAGTGGATGGATCACCCCGAGGCCATCGCGCCGGGCCGCTACCAATTGCTCGCCCACCCGCGGCAATGGACTCCCAAGCAGAGCGAGCCACGGCTCGAGCGCGAAGAAGAGGAAGAGCAAGAAGCCGCGGCCGGTGCGGGCGGCGCTCCCTGAGAGTCGCGTGAAGCTGGCGCCCAGGCGTCAGTAGCTGGCGCTCAGGCGTCAGTTTGTCTAGGCTCCCGCGGCTTTTTTCCCCGGCCCTCATGCTTTCGCGGTTGCACCTCTCGCCTCGAACTTCGCGCGCCGCGACCGCTATTGCGGCTGCGCTGGTCTGCGCCTTCGGCACCTACACCCTGACCAAGACGTTCGAGGGCTCGTACCCAGTCAAGCAGTGGCTGGTCTGGGATCTGTTGCCAATCTGGGGCTACACGCTGCTGTTCAACGCCAGCTGCGTCGCATTCGGCTCGTTCGCGCTGCGGCACCTGCTCGGCCAGCGAGAGCTCCCCGCCATCGAGCGGCTGCTCCAGAGCATGATGCTCGGGCTCGTCTCGTTCGTGCTCGGCCTCTACTTGTTGGGATTCGTGGGCCTGTTCAAACCGTGGGCAGCGCTCGGGCTCGTGGGCGTGATGCTGAGCTTCGGCGTCCCGGACGCGCGAGCCTTGTGGAATGAGCTGCTGGGCTGGCGACGCAGCGTGACACCACGCAGCGAGACGGAGCGGCTACTCGGCAGCCTGGCCATCATCGGCGGCTGTGCGGCGCTCGTCTTCTTGTACCTCGAGGCCCTGAATACCTCCGCCATCAACTTCGACGCCACTTGGTACCACTTTCCGATCGCGCAAGACTACGCACGGGTGGGTCGCATCATCCCGTTCCCGAGCGAGAACCATCGCGCCTTCCCGCACCTCACGAGCCTGGTGCACACCTGGGCATTGCTCGTGCCAGGCCTGCGCTTCTTGCCGCAGCACTGGATGCTCTCGCTGCACTTAGAGTTCACGATCGTGGTCTGGCGTCTGGTCGGTGCTTACGCGATCGCCCGCTGGCTGCTGGGTGGCCGCGACGTGCGCGGGCTCTGGGCCTGCTTTTTCTTGTTTCCGTCGGTGTTCATTTACGACCAGGCCATCGGCGGCTCGGCCGACCACTTTCTGGGCTTTTTCGCCGCCCCCACGCTGCTTGCGGCGGGGCGTGCGCTCAAGACGTTCGACCGCCGCTGGTGCGTTTTGTGCGGCGCTGCGCTGGGCGGGCACATGCTCGTCAAGTACCAGGCCGTCTACCTGTTCGCGGGGCTCACGCTGGCGACGCTCGCCAGCATGGCCGTCCTGGCCGCGCGGCGCCTGTACTGCTCACTGACGGGCCACAAGGCTGACGCGCTGCCGACGTATCGCTCGCTCTTGGTCGGCGCTTCGATGCTCGCGCTGACAGCGGGGCTGGTGAGCGCGCCGCACTTCGCGAAGAACGCGGTCTTCTATCACAACCCGGTTTATCCCTTCGCCAAGAGCGTCTTCAAAGGCACGTTCCCCAAGCCGACGCCGGGCTACTACGTGGAGAAGCCCAAACCCGGTGGCGGCGCTTTCCCACCGAAGTATTCGGGCTTGCAGCGGCAGCTCTGGGCGGCCGGCAAAGTCTTCACGTATCCGCTCGCGACCGCGAACCGCAAGCTCACCGACCATCGCCCCTACATGGGCGCGCTGTTCTCGATGCTCTTGCCCTGCGTGCTATTCGTGCCGCGCAAGAAGCGCCTGCTGTTCACCGCCGGCATCGTCACCGTCGCGATGATGGTGTGGGCCAACAGCGCCGCCAACGATCGTTACCTGCTGAGCTTCTACGACCTGTGTATCGGTAGCGCATTGGCGCTCATGGTCTACGTGTGGGACTTGGGGGTTTTGGCGCGCCTGGGCCTGGTACCGCTCGTGGTGCTGCAGCTGTTCTGGGGCGGCGACGCCATGCTGTTCTACGGCCGCAAGCAGCTGAACGCCGCCATCGAGCTGATCGTCGACGGCTACAGCGGCGACTACGGCTCGACGCGCCTGGCGGCCAAGTCGCTGCAGCAGCAAATCACGCGCGCCACTCCGCCAAACGCGGTCATCTTGTCGCGCAACTACAAGGGGCTGTTGGGTCTCAATCGCCTGGTGCTCAGCGATATTCCGGCCAACCAGGACTACATCGTGTACTCGCACGTGCGCGACCCGCGTGAGTTTTACGACCAGCTCAAGGCACGCGGTGTCACCCACCTGATGTATCCGCGCGGAGAGCGCCGCCCCGGCACTTGGGGCAACGAGATCTTGTTCGCGGAGCTGTTTCGCCGCGGCTCGCACACGCAGCGCTTCGGCAAGCTGCAGCTCACGGAGCTGTCGAAAACGCCGCCGCCTGCCTCGGCTCCCTACCTGGTGCTGGTCGCGGGTCTTCGCGAGTATCCGGAAGGCATCTACAAGCTCGAGCAGCTCGATATCGACTACCGCTCGAGCTACGAAACGAACCCAGTGCCGCTGCGGCGCGTCGACCGTGGTCAACCTGCCGAGGCGCAGCTGAACGACGTGCAAGCCGTCGCGCTTTGCCGTGGTCGTTTGCCCAAGGGCTGGAGCCGAGACGTGCTCAAAGACTTCGAGTCGGTCGAAACGGTGGACGGTTGCGAGAACTACTTGAGGCGCCTGCCTTGAACGAGCCCGCCGCGCCTCACGGCGAATTTCGGCAAGACATCCAGGGCCTGCGCGCGATCGCGGTGCTGTTCGTGGTAATTTTCCACGTTTGGCCCGAGCGGATGGCGGGCGGCTTCGTCGGCGTGGACGTGTTCTTCGTCATCTCGGGCTTTCTGATCACCGGGCTACTCGTGCGTGAGCACAGCGCGCGGGGCCGCATCGATTTTGCCGCCTTCTACGTGCGGCGCATCAAGCGCCTGCTGCCGGCCGCCACGCTCGTGCTGTTGGTTACGGCCTGGGGCACCGTGCAGTACCTGCCGATCATTCGCTGGAAAGACACTGCCCACCAACTGATTGGCAGCGCGCTCTACGCCGAGAATTGGCTGCTCGTACAGGGTGCCGTCGACTACTGGGCTCAGGGTGCGCCGCTCAGTCCGGTCACTCACTACTGGTCGCTGTCGATCGAGGAGCAATTCTACTTTGCCTGGCCGCTCCTGATAGCGCTGGGCGGCTTCTGTGCCCTGCGCGGGCGCCTCGCGGCGCGGAACGTGCTCACGATCCTGGCTGGCCTGATCTTCGCGGTATCGCTATGGCACTCGATCAAAGCCACGTCGATCGACGCGGCGGCGTCCTATTTCTCGACCTGGACGCGCGCTTGGGAGCTGGCGCTCGGCGCGCTCACGAGCCTGGTCGCTCCTCAACTGAGCCCGATGCTGGCGGAGATGCCGCGGCGCGTGCTCGGCTTTCTGGCGCTGTTGGGTTTGCTCGTCTCCGGTTTTTGGGTGCGCGAGACGATGGCGTTTCCGGGCTGGGTTGCGCTGGCCCCCACGTTGCCGACCGCGCTGCTCTTGCTACTCGGTCCGGTGCCCGGCTCGGTTTCGCACTCACAACTGCTCTCGCTGCCTCCGCTGCGGCAAATCGGCGACATTTCGTATTCGCTGTACCTCTGGCACTGGCCGCCGCTGGTCTTCTTCAAAGCTCACTACGGTTACCCGCCGACCGGCAGCGACGCGCTGCTGGTCGTGGCCGGGTCGGTCATCGCCGCCACCATCAGCAAGGTCGCCCTCGAAGATCCGATCCGCAAGTCGAGCATCGGCAAGCGGCACGCCGTGCTCGGGTTCGCGATCGGTGCCTTCTGTATCGCAGCCTCGGTAGCGGGCGCCGAGGTGCCGCTCAAGCAAGTGGAGCGGCTCGAGCAAGCATTGACGACCGCGGGCGGCACCAGCGTGCAGGGCGCGTTGGCGTTCCTCGACGTGTCCGGTCAAAAGCTGGAGCCGGCCCACGGCAAAGTCAGCTTCGTGCCGTCGCCGCTCAAGGCGAAAGAAGACTTGCCCAGCGTCGTCGAGCGCGGCTGCCACCTGGTCGTCGGCGTGACCGAGCCCAGGCCCTGTGAAGTCGGGAAGAGCAATGGCAGCGTGCACATCGCGCTGGTCGGCGATTCGCACGCGCTGCAGTGGCTGCCGACGCTCGAGGCGATGGCCGAGGACCACGACCTGAAAATAACGTCGATTACCAAGACTTCGTGCCCCCTCACGAAAGAGATGCTGACGGTGGGCCAGAAGCGCGCGCGCCGCTATCACGAGTGTCGCGATTGGAACGACAACGTGATGAAGCTGCTCAAGCGCCTCAAACCAACGCTGGTCATCACGTCGCACGCCGCCGGGTACGAGGTCGTCGACGACGTGAGCCAGGCCGACACCGATCACCGTCTGGCCGTCGGTTACGCCAGGGCTTTGGACGAGCTCGTCACTGCCGGCATCCCGGTGCTGGCCTTGCGCGATACGCCCGCCATGGGCTTCGACGTCGCCGACTGCGTTTCCAGCAATCCGCTGAGCATCGAGAAGTGCGCGGCGGCGCGCGACAAAGCTCTGCCCGCGGACGACGTCGCGCTGGCCAAGGTGCCGCCGCAGCTTTCGGCGGACCTCAGCGATTTCATGTGCATGCGCGAGGTGTGTCCGGCGGTGGTCGGTGGCGTGCTCGTGTATCGCGACACGCACCACCTCACGGCCACTTACGCCAAGACTCTCGCGCCGCTGTTGTGGCGCGTGCTCGAGCCGCGTCTCTCGCGCTAGGCGACAGAGAGCGCGCTAAAGCAGCACAAAAAGTGCGGCTTTCTGCTCGACAAGCCCCACGACCTAAGTCATTGTCCCGGCGCTGTCGTGCGCGCACAATTGCATTTCGTTCGTGGTTGGTTCTCGCAGAGCGGTTTCCGTCGCGACGCAGCAGTCCTCTTTACCAGCACCGCTCTAGCGCGTGGCCTACTGCTGATCACGATGCCGCTCGTCGCGCGGCACTTCGTGCCGGAAGACGTCGGCAACTGGCAGCTCTTCGTCAGCATCGGCACCGTGCTCGGCACCATCGTGTGCTTGCGTTACGAGGTAGCGATCCCGCTGCCGGCGGAAGAGCAAAAGGCGCGCGACCTGGTCGGTACCGGCACGTTGGTCGCGGGCGTGGTGGCGCTCTTGCTGGCGCTGGTCATGCTCACGTTGCGCGGCCTCTTCATCGAGTGGATCGCCTCACCCGCGCTGGTGCCTTACCTGTGGTACCTGCCGGCCATGGCGCTGCTCATCGGCTGTGAGCAGACGGCCACGTATTGGCTCACCCGCACTGGAGATTTCACCAGCCAGGGTATCTCGCGCCTGCTCAAGTCGGGCTTCTCCGTGGCCCTGCCGCTGGCGCTGGCGATCGCGCTGCACGCGCAGCTGAGCTACCTCATCGTCGGTACGTTGCTCGGGCAGTTGGCAGCCACCGCGTTCATGCTCCGGCGCGACATGTGGCAGGCCGACACTTGGAGCTTCAACGCTGCCAAGCGCGCGCGCATGTGGGCCGTGATGCGCGAGTACAAGAACTACCCGCTATACGTCGCGCCGTACGCGTTCGTCGGGCAGTTCGCCAAGCGGCTGGTGTTCTTTCTGCTCGCCAAGTACGCCGGCGCCAGCGTCGTCGGCTACTTCGCGATGGCCATGCAGGTGACGTTCGTGCCCATCACGTTCATCACCGGCGCGCTCAACCAGGCCTTTTATCGTCGTGCCAGCCTGCGCGAAGACATTCGCGATCTGCAGCCGCTGGTGTTCAAGGTGCTGTACCTGCAGGTGATCGCCGCGGTGCCAGCCTTCACGCTGCTCGTGCTGCACGCCGACTACGTCATGCGCGTCGTGCTCGGCCGCAATTGGGGAGAGACGTCCGCCTACGTCGCCTGGCTCGCGCCCGCGTCGCTCTCCACCTTCCTCACCTCGTGGCTCGACCGCATGCTCGACAAGCTCGGTGAGCAGCGGCTGGCCGTGATCATGCAGCTCATCTACGACGCGAGCTCGCTCCTATTGCTCATGTACTTGCTCGCCACCAAGCACTCCACGGTGCTGTCGGTGGCCGCGTATTGCGGTATGACCACGCTGTACAGCTTCAGCTGGCTGGTGGTCGCGTTCTCGCGCGCCGGCTACTCCATGGGCCGGCTCGGTCGGCTGGCGCTACTGGCCATCGCGCTGGCCGGCATCGTGCTCGCCGTACACATGCCGGCAGCCAAGCTGCTGGCGCAGCCCTTCGGGCTCATCGCCGAAACCGCGTGTGCTGGCGTGCTGGCGCTCGCAGCACTAAAGCTGACTCGAAAGTCCTGGGCATGAAAGAGCTCGATCGCTGGCAATCCTTTTGGAAGAACAAAACGGCGGCGGGTCACTCGCGTGACTCCGACGACCACTACGAAGCCCACGCCATCGAGCTCAAGCTGCTGTTCGGCGACAAGCCGGCCGAGCGCGTGCTCGAAATCGGTTGTGGGGACGGGGTGCTCTACCGTCACCTCGGCTTCGACCGCGCCGCCGAGTACAAGGGTATCGACTTTTCGGCGGCGATGCTGGACGAGTTCCACAAGCGCCATCCGCAAGTCGTGCTCGAAGCGACGACCGGCCACTCTTACCGCGACGCGCGCAAGTACGACCTGATCTTCTGCAGCCAGGTGATGCAGTACTTCGATCGCGCGATGCTCGACGAGTATTTCGGCAACGCGGCCGCCATGCTCGCGCCGGGCGGGCGCCTGGTGTGCGCATCGGTGCCTTGGCGCCCGCTGCGCCGGCAATTCTTGATGGGCAAGCTCACGTCGCGTAAGCGCAGCGCGGCCTGGTCGGTGCTGAACTACGCGCGCCACTTCCACCGCGACCGCCTCGGGCACTGGTACGACTGGAGCGACTTCGAGCGCATCGGCAGTCGTCACGGCTTCCGCGCCAACTTCTACGGCTCCGTCTTCTACCCCTATCGCTTCCACGCCGTGCTCCGCCCGGAGGCGCCGTGAACGACGGCGCCCTCGCCAGCAACGAGGCGCAGCTCACCAACTGCATCTTCGAGCAGCCGTGGTGGCTCGACGCCGTAGCGCCCGGGCGCTGGAGCGCGGTCGAGTGCGCCAAGGAAGGCAAAACCTACGCGCGCATGGCCTACACCACCACGCGCAAGCTCGGGCTCAACTGCATCGTGCAGCCGCGGTTGACCCAGACGCTGGGCCCCGCGCTCGCCCCCACGAACGAGAAACAGGCGCTCCGGCTCGGCCGCGAAAAAGAGTGGCTCACGGAGCTGGTCGAGAAGCTGCCGCCTTTCGACTATTTCCAGCAAAAGTGGCACTACTCGATCCAAAACTGGCTGCCCTTTTATTGGCGCGGGTTCGAAGCCACGACGAACTTCACCTACGTGCTCGAAGACCTTTCTGACCCGCAGAAGGTGTGGAAGGGCTTCCACGAAAAGACTCAGTACGAAATCAAGAAGGCGCGCAAAACACTCACGGTCCGCACGGATCTCGGGGTCGACGTGCTGTGGCAGCTCGTGGGACAAACCTTCGGGCGCCAAAACAAAGACGTCCCTTACACACGTGACTTGGTCGAGCGGCTGGAGGCAGCAACCCGCCAGCGCGGCGCCAGCCAGATGTTCTTCGCCGAAGACAAGGACAAGCAAATCCACGCCGCCGTGTTCTTGGTTTGGGACGCGCGCTCGGCCTACTACTTGATGAGCGGGTCGAACCCAGCGCTACGCAACAGCGGCGGCCTCCGCCTGCTGGTAGACGAAGCCATCAAGTTCACGGCCGAGCGCAGCCAGCGCTTCGACTTCGAAGGCTCGATGATCGAGCCAGTGGAGCGATTTTGCCGCAATTTCGGGGCAGTTCAGAAACCGTACTACGTGGTGCGCGGCTTCAGCCGCCGCATGCGCGTGATCCAAGGCTTCCGTGACATGCTGCGGGGCGCCGCGCGCTAGGTGCTAGGCTGGCGCACCCGTGATGAGCCCTCGCGTTCTCTCGACTGGCGCCCTCGACTGGCTGCGCACGATTCTTCGTGAACGCTTCGGTCACGACTTTCAGCTCGAAGCGAAGCCGGGGCTCACGTCACTACGCCTGCCGGGCCATGCCGGCAGCATCGACTTCGACACGACCAACACCAGCTTCGCCGGCTCCGCTCAGGCGTTGCCGTGTCCGAGCTGGTCGCCCAGCGCCGAGGGCCTCGTCGCACCGCTGGGCCGAGACCTGCCTGCGCCGGGGCTGTCACGCCAGGTGCAGCCGCTCGTCGAGTCGAGCGCATCCGGCCACACCGTTCACTACGACGTGCTCGGGCTCGTCTACTGGATGCTGGCTCGCATCGAGGAGCTAAACAGCAGCAACGTCGACGCGCACGGACGCTTTCCGTCCACTGCCTCGCACGCAGTGCGCCATGGCTACCTGGAGCGGCCGCTCGTCGACGAGTGGCTGGCGGTGCTGGGGCCGCTGATTGCCCGTGAATTTCCGGGCATTGCGCTCACCCGACACAGCGCGTCGCAGCGCGTGTCTCACGACGTGGACCACCCGAGCCGCTATGGCTTCTGCACCCCGTACACGCTCATCAAAGCGATCGGTGGCGACATCTTACGGCGGCGCGACTTCCGCAGTGTGTACCGGGCACCGATCCTGCGGCTGGGGCGCGGTCGTTCACTGAATCGCAAAGATCCGTACCACTCCTTCGAGTGGATCATGGACGTGTCGGAGCGCCAGGGCCTGAAGAGCGCATTCTATTTCATCTGCGGCCGCACCAGTAAGAAGGACGCCGCCTACGAGCCCGACCACCCCGCCATCCGCGAGCTGATGCGCCAAATTCACGCGCGCGGTCACGAGATCGGCTTGCACCCCAGCTACGGCACCTTTCGCGATCCGGACGTGCTGGCAGGCGAAGCCTCGCGGCTCAAGCGCATCTGCGCCGAAGAGGGCATCGCCCAGTCCGAGTGGGGCGGCCGCATGCACTTCCTGCGCTGGCAGTCGCCCATCACCCTTCACGGTTGGGTGCGCGGCGGAATGACCTACGAAAGCTCGCTGGGCTACGCCGACGCGCCCGGTTTCCGCGCCGGCACCTGCCACGAATACCCGGCGTTCGATGCTGTCGAGCAAAAGGCGCTGCCGCTCCGGCTGCGGCCCTTGATCGCCATGGAGTGCACTATCATCGGTCCCCGCTACCTGGCGCTCGGGACGGGCGAGCCTGCGTACCAGCGCTTCGCGGAGCTGAAGGCGGCGTGTCGCGCCGTCGGCGGCTGCTTCACGCTGCTCTGGCACAACTCGCGCTTCACGCCGGCCGAGCGCGTGCTGTACCAACGCGTGCTATCGAGTTAAAGAGGGCCCATGAAGATCGTGACCGTCGTGGGCGCAAGGCCGCAATTCGTGAAAGCAGCCACGGTGAGCGCAGCCATCGTGCAGCACACGAGAAAGAGCGGCGGCCTGGAAGAAGTGCTGGTGCACACCGGTCAGCACTACGACCAGAACATGAGCCAGGTCTTCTTCGACCAGCTCGAGGTGCCGCGCCCCAAGTACAACCTGGCCGTCGGCTCGGGCTCGCACGGCGCCATGACCGGCAAGATGCTCGGTGCGATCGAGCAGATCTTGATCGACGAGAGGCCGGATTGGCTGCTCGTCTATGGAGACACCAACTCCACCTTGGCGGGGGCGCTGGCGGCCGCCAAGCTGCACGTGCCGGTATGTCACGTAGAAGCGGGCTTGCGCTCCTTCGACAAGCACATGCCCGAAGAGGTGAATCGCATCCTCACCGATCACGTCTCGGAGTTGCTGCTGTGCCCGACGCACACCGCGATCAAGAACCTCGCTACCGAAGGCGTGACGCGCGGCGTGCACCACGTCGGCGACGTGATGTACGACGCCGCGCTGATCTTCGCCAAAGTCGCCGGGCAAAGCTCGAACGTGATGGCAGAGCAAAAGCTGTCTCCCAAGAGCTTCATGCTCGCCACCGTGCACCGGGCAGAAAATACCGACGATCCGGCGCGCCTCGAGGGCATCTTGCAAGGGCTGTCGTCGCTCGCCAGCGCGGCGTGCCCCTTGCTGTTGCCGCTGCACCCCCGCACGAAAGCGACGCTCAAGGCGCGGGGCTTGGAGACCTTGCTGGCGCAAAATCCGGCCGTCCGCGTGCTGGAGCCGGTGCCGTTTTTGGACATGATCGTGCTCGAGCAGCAAGCCAGGCTGATCTTGACCGACTCGGGCGGCGTGCAGAAAGAAGCGTACTTCCACCGCGTGCCCTGCGTCACGTTGCGGGACGAAACCGAGTGGGTCGAGACGATCGAAGCGGGTTGGAACCAGCTGGTCGGCGCCGACGCCCAGCGCATCACGCAGGCGGCGGCGCAGGCACGCCCTGGTCGCGTCATCGATGAGTACGGCGACGGCAACGCCGCAAGCAAGGTGGTCGACCTGCTCGCCCGAGGCCCCGCGCGCCCATGAAGCTGGCCTGCGTCCCGGTCTGTAACTACTTTTTGACCGACAATCGGGTGCAGCGCACCTGCCAGTTCTTGCGCAAGCACGGGTTCGAGGTGCACGTGCTCGCGATCGGGCGCGGCGACTTGCCCGCCGAACAAGAGATCGACGGCGTCGTCATCCACCGCTTCCGTTCCGGTTCGAGCAAGACCATCCGGCGCGGCGTGAACCTGACTGCGCTGCGCGCGTTCCAGTCGTACATCGCCGGCTCCGTGCAATGGGCGCGGCGGAATCGGCCCAGCGTCATTCACTACAACGACTACAACACGTTGTTTCTGGGGCCGATGTCGCGCGTGCCGCACCGCTCCATTTACGACATGCACGAGCTATTTCAGGACCTCGATTACCTGAACTTCCCGCGCAGCATCAACCGCGCCATCGCAGCCATCGATCGCGCCGGGCTGCGGCGCGCAGAGGCAGTCATCTGCGTCTCCAAGCCCATCGCTGAAGAGCTGCGCACGCTCACGGACAAACCCGTCTACGTGGTGCGCAACGTCCCCGAAGCGCGCTTCGCCGATGGCGAGGGCCGCGCGCCGTTGGTCGCACACCTGAAAGACGGCAAGAAGCACCTGGTCTTTTTGGGTGCGCTGCAAAAAGAGAAGGGCGCCCTCGACATGCTGGCGCTGCTGCGCGAGCTGCCCAGCGAGTTCGTGCTCGACTGCTTCTCGGGCAAGACGCCGAAGAACGCCTTCTTCGAATCGGCAGCCGCCGAGATGGGCATCTCGAGTCGCGTGAACATTTTCGACTACGTGCCTCAGGCGGAGCTGTGCGCGACCATTCGCCATGCCTACGCGGGGCTCAGCTTCTTCGTGCCCCAGTCGCGCATTTACGACTACGCGCTGCCGAACAAGATCTTCGAGTATTTCTTGGCGGGTTTGCCGGTCATCACTTCGGACGCCAAGGCACAAGCCGAGCTGGTGACTGAGCACAACCTGGGGCTCGTGGTGAAGCTGGGCGAGCCAGCCGCCTCTGCCGCGCGCATCGCGGCCTGGACTCCGCCCAAGGTTTCGCGCGAGGTCGTCGAGCGCTGCGGCCTGACGTGGGAACAAGAAGAGCGCGAGCTCTTGCGCGTGTATCGCGACCTCGGCATCGTCGCTTAGCCGGCAACAGAGAGTCGCACAGCGGCCGCGTGCAATCCGGCCCGTCCAGTGGACAAAAGCCGGGTGCAAGGCTAATCAGCGGCCGGTGAAGCTCACGCACCGCCACCTGCTGAACGGGGCCATCGCGCTCGGGCTGTGCCTGCGCCTCTATTTCTACGCGGTGCGGCCACCGACGCTGTGGCAGGACGAAGCCTACTGGGCCGTCAAAGCGATCAAAACGGCAGCGATCGACGCGCAGATCCGTCCGATCGGCTTCATGGTGGTGACGCAGTTTTTGCTGCGCGTCTTCGGGCCCGCCGCGTGGGTCTATCGCGTTCTGCCCGGCATCGGCGCGTTCGTGTCGATGTCACTGTCGGGCTACGTTGCGACGCGTTTGTTCAAGCAGCCGTGGACGCAGCTGCTCTCGGTGTTCTTGCTCGCGGTCAATCCCGTGGCGCTCGAGATGGCGCTCGAGTTCAAGCACTACGGAGCCGAAGTCGGCGCTTACATGGGCACGCTAGCCGCCCTGCTACTGCACCTCGAGCGCGGAACGTGGAAGAGCCTGGCCTTGCTACTCGCCACCGCCTGGCTCTCGTTCTTCTTCTCCATCACCATCATCTTTTTGTACCCGGCGTTGTTCTGCGTGGTGGCTTGGCGCGCGTATCGCGGCAAAGACTTTCGCCGCCTGGTCGCGATCGGCGCGACCGCCTTCGTCTGCCTGGGCACCATCTCCACCATCTACGTGACGACCTGGCGCACCATCAAAACGCAAAAGGCGGAGAAGAAGTGGGGCACCTGGTACGACGTCTTTTACCTCAAAAATGGCCTACGCACGTCACACGACAGCCGTCTCAGCTGGACGACGGCCAAGTACTTCGAGCTCGCTTCCACGCCGAGTGTGGATCGCGATTTGTGGAAGACCGAGCGCTTGTCAGCCGAACGGCTCGAGCGGCTGAAGCTGGCTGACGTGGTGCTGTGGAGCGTGCTGCACCTTCTGGGTTTGGCCTGGCTGGTGCGCCAGCGCCGTTTCGAAGAGCTCGCGCTGCTGTGGACACCGCTACTCATGGTGACGGCCTTCAACCTGGCCGGGCGTTGGCCGGCAGGCGCATTCCGCACCAACACCTTCTACGTGCCATTCGCGATTCTGCTCAGCTGCTTTGCCCTCGAGTGGCTGCCGAGCGAAGACCGGAGTCGTCGCGTGCTGGCCGCGACCGCGACGGCGCTGCTCTGGCTGTCGACGGTCGTCTTCCGCCCGAACCTGGACGTGAAGGGCCTGTGGACGCATCCCGGCGCGTTCACCGCTGCGCTCGACACGCTGCCGCTGAACCCGCCCAAGAACGGCCGCACGCTGGTGATGGACTTCGAGAGTTGCCGGCCCTGGGACTACTACACGGCCTTCGATCGCCCGTACGCCAAGCGCGGCAGCCAGCTGCGGGACGAGTACAAGACGAAGTGCCTGCGAACCGGCGAAAAGCTCGAGCGTGAGTTCAAGCGCCTGCAGGGCTCACAAGCCCGCTTCACCTATCTGCTCACCGATCCGCGCAAATTCTCATACATGGAAGACTTTGCGAAGAAGCGCTGCCGCAAGGCCACGGCGACCTACATTCACGGGCGCACGCACCTCGTGCTCACTTGCCAGTCGTAAAGTCAGCGATCCAAGACGACGATCAACACGTTGTCGTCGATGCGCTTCTGCCTGACGACCACGCTCGGATTGGCGGCCGCGTAGGCTGTGAGCTCGGCCGCGCTGCGCCCCTTGGAGGCCACGGCGTAAACCATGCCCGCCCCTCTCAGCCGCTGTGCGCTCACGTCGATGAGCCGTGTCGAGGCGACGCGATCGATCCTGAAATTCTCGCGGAAGAAGTCTTGGTACTGGCTGTAGGTCGGGTGGTAGCCGAGGTAAAAATCTAGCGGCTTGTGCGAGAACAGATCCAGAACGAGGCGCGCGGGCCGCGCGGAGCGTGACGACGGCTTGTGCGCCAGCTCGAGCTTCCGAAAATCGATCAGCGTCTGCAAAACCTCTCGCGAGTACCCGTCTTTGGCCCAGCACCGCTTGTGACCGTGCGCGTCGAACGTGATGACGAAGCCGCCCGCTGCGTCCGCGACCAGCAGACCCAAGAGCGCGAGCTGCACGTTTCCGCGTAGCCACCCGGCCATGGCCTCCAGCGCCAGCAGCGGCAAAGGCATCAGGTAGGCGCAGGCGAACAGGTTGGTGCGGAATTCTCCGAGCGGCCATTTGCCGAGCGCGTTGACGGCCACCAGCACCAACAGCGGCCCCCCGAGCAACAAGGCCTGTTCGCGACGCTTCGGCAGCAGCGCCGCGAGCCCAAGCACACCTAGCCCGATCCAAAGCCAGCGATCGACCGCCGCCAGCTTCTCTCCTACGCCCGGCGCCAGGTGCTCGTTCGTGCTCCACAAATCGCGTACCAGGCCGGTGATGGCCAGCAAGTCTGCGGTCTTGGTCAGCGTCCAGCGTACGCGGCCCTGGCCGCTCTCTGCCTGGTAAAAGACGTCGTACTTCCTGCCCCAGTAGTTTTCGGCTTTGCCCGCGTCGTTGACCTTGTGCAGAGCGTGCGAATTGAGCTCGTAGACGACGCCTGCGCAAACGACGCCGCTCAGCACTGCAGCCAACACCAGCTCTTTGGAGCGGCTACGCAGCCCGGTCACGAGCACGAGCAGCAGCAAGCTCGGGAACGCGAAGGCCATGTTGTACCCCAGCAAGAAACCGACCGGCAGGAACGCGAGCAGGCCAAACAGCCACGCCCGGCGCTGAGTCTGCTGGTAGCGCAAGAAGACGGCGACGGTGAGGAGGTGCAGGAACACCTCGAACGAGTACGGCTTGAACTCTTTCGACAGATCCACCAGCGCTGGGTGCACCGCGAACAAGAACACCAACACCACGCGCAAGACGCGCGACCTCAGCAGGCGCGCGGCGACGTAAGGCATGAGCGCGAGCGACGCCAGGCCGGCCAGGTGAGGTATGAGACGAAAGCAAACCTCCCAAGCCCCGAACATCTCCACGATCTTGCGCGTGAGCCACACGAAACCAATCGGACGAATGTTGAGCTCGGAAAACGACCAGGTGAGGAAACGCGGCGCCCACAGCGCTTCGTCCAACCAGAACGAGCTCTGGTGATTGATGAAACCGTTCAGTCGCTGGAACAGGCCCAGGCACAGCACGGCTGCGAGGCTCAACCAGTAAACACGCTGCTCCGGCCAGGCCGCACGCAGCTCGCGCCAGGTGTTTTCCATCCAAACCCGGGGACTCGAGGCGGGGCTCAGACGCGCCTCCACGATCTCCGATTGTCCCGCACTCTCCACCCAGGCTGTCTAGCGCCGCGATCGAGGACCGTCCACGCAAAACGGGGGTCAACTTGCCCGGTCTGGCAAGCCCTGCTACGAGCCGGGCCGGGTCCTGCAGGCGTCATTCAGCCGTGAAGCTCCTCATTCAAATTCCTTGCCTCAACGAGCGTGAAACGCTGCCGGAGACGATCGCAGACCTGCCACGCCACATCGATGGCATCGACGAGATCGAGGTGCTCATCATCGATGACGGCAGCAGCGACGGCACCGCCGAGCGCGCCGCCGAGCTGGGTGTGCACCACGTGCTGCGCTTCCCGCAGAACCGCGGCCTGGCCCGTGCCTTCACGGCCGGCATCGACGCAGGGGTGAAGCTCGGGGCCGACATCATCGTCAATACGGACGCCGACAACCAATACCGGGGTGCCGACATCGCGCTCTTGGTGGCGCCCATCTTGGCGGGCCGCGCCGAGCTGGTCATCGGCGACCGTCAGACCGATCGCATCGCCCACTTCTCGCCGATCAAAAAGCTGTTGCAGCGCTGGGGCTCCGGCCTCGTGCGGCAGCTGGCCGCCACCAACGTGGCGGACTCGCCCAGCGGCTTCCGCGCCATCAGCCGCAAAGCCGCCCTCGGCTTGTTCGTCCACAATCGTTTCACCTACACGCTCGAGACGGTGATCCAAGCGGGCCGCGCCGGCATCGCGGTAGAGAACGTCAAGATCAGCACGAACAACAAGACGCGCGAGTCGCGGCTGTTCAAGAACATCCCGGACTATCTGCGCAAGGCCGGCGGCGTGATGTTCCGCGCCTACGCCATGTACCGCCCGGTACAGGTATTCTCGCGCATCGCGTTCCTCTTCTTCGTGATCGGCGCCATCACTTGGCTGCGCTTCTTGTACTTCTTCGTCACGAGCGGTGGCGCTTCGGGTCACATTCAGTCCCTGATTGTCGGCACCGGCGCGATCGTGCTCGCTTTCTTGGTCGGCTTGGTCGCCATGTTGGCCGAGCTGCTCGCGGCCAACCGCCGCCTGCTCGAAGATCTGCTGGTCCGCATCCGCAACCTCGAAAGCCGCCCCGCGCCCGAGGAAAGCCGCCAAATCCACAACGTATGGTCCACCGGCGCTCGCACCTGGACCAAAGAGTCGGCACGCAGCACCAAGGCTTCGCCCGGTGCCGTCGCCGAAGCCGCGCAGGCCTGAGCCCACGAGCGCCCTCGCCACGCGCTTCCCTCCCCAAAATCCTCCTTCTTGGATTGGGGACCCAATCCAAGTGGCGCCGTAAGAGCCACCTATAACTCGCCCCGCGCACCCAAAAATCCTCCTTCTTGGATTGGGGACCCAATCCAAGATGGGGGGTGCGGCAAGGTGCTGGGCCGCGCGCAGCACTGGCGGCTCCTCAGGTGGGAGGCCGAGTTCCTATTGGGCTGCCCAGCTGGGCAGCCTCGAAAACAGAGCGGCCTCGATCAGAAATTGCCAGTGACGCTCAGCGACGCGCCGTTCGGCGACACGGAGATCGCCGTCTTCGGTAGGTCTTCGCGGACGAGCTCTTCGTAGCCGCTGGCTAGGCCGACGACGAAGAGCACGGCGCCCGTGAGCTGGATGAGGCCGTCGGCGGTGAGGAACACGACGGTCGTCACTTCGTCGAAGGCGGAGCTGACGCAGGTGTTGAGCGCTTTCTGAACGCTCTGCGAGGTGCCGGTTGCGTTGGCGGGCACCTTGCACTTGAAGCTACGGCTGCCGATCGCTGCCCACGGCCCCGCAATCGGGATCGCGGTGTAGCCGGTGCCGTTGTCGAAGCCTTGGCTCGCGGCGAGGCCGAGGCCGGCGGCGTAGGCGACGAGGAAGGTGAGACCGCCGCCGATGGTGAGGCCCGAGGCCGAGCGCTGCACCACACGATAGCCGGGCGGCACCGGCAGGCCGTGCTTGTACGGCAGCAGCGGCGGCAGGCTTTGCAGCCCGCTCGGAGGTGTGTACGGCGGCAGCTGCGGAGCCGTGGGTCCCACGGTTACTGGAGCATTGGGTGCGTACGGGTTGACGAGCTCTCGCGGCGGTGTCGGAGCTGCCGGCGCCGGCGCCGCGGGAGGGGGCGGCGTGTAAACGGGAGGCGGCGAGTAGGTTTGCGCAGGTGGCGCTGCGGGCGCAGGCGGCGGTGATGCTGGCTCGGGGAAGCTACCCGATGACTGTGCGCTGGCGAGCGATACCCACGTCGCGCTCCAGCACACGATTGCAGAGAACACCCCCGTGCACCCTAACCTGCTTAGCCTCAACGTACGCGTCGGCTCAGATCCCAAACCACTCCGCCGGGTCGGCCGTCTCCTGACCCATTCGTACCTCGAAATAGAGCGTCGAGCCAGCCGATCCGCCCGAAAGGCTACCTACACGCGCGCCTCCCTTGAGCTCATCGCCGACCTTCACGTCTATCTGCGCCAGATTCGCGCTGACTGTGTAATAGCCGCCGCCGTGGTCCAAAATCACGGTACGGCCGTAGTCGGCGTAGCTATCCGCGAACGCCACACGCCCCGGAAAAACCGAGCGTACGACGGCGCCGCCGGGCGCGCGCATCTCGAGGCCGGGACCGCCGCCGTTCTTACGCGCCGAGCGTATCTCGCTGCGACCCGAGATCGGGAACGGCAGGCCGCCCTTCAACGCGGCAAAGCCCGAAGGAGCCGCTACGAGGCTGGACGGAGGCGCTCCGTAGACGGCCGTGTGATCGTCGGACGCGGCGCCCATGAACGCGCGCTCGAAGGCCTGATCGCGATCGCGCGCCGCCAGGAGCGCCGTCTCGGCCTGCTTGAGCGTCCGTTGCTGCGTCAAGAGTGGGCCGCGCTGCTGAGCAATGACGCTCAGCTGCTTGGCGAGGGCCGTGCGGCGCGCCGCCACCTGACGCTCTTGGTCGAGATCGCGCGAAAGCGAGCGATGCAGCCGCTCGAGGCGCGCGGCGTGCTCCACGAAGGCTTGAAAGCCGCCGCCGATGGGCAGGAGCCCAGCGCGCGCCAGCCGTGCGTAGGCGCGACCGCGCGCGAACGTGCGAGCTTTGAGCAGTGCGCTCCTGCGCGTCAGCTCGTCGAGCTGCTGCTTGAGACTCGCCTCTTCGCGCTCGAGCCCCGCCAGGTCGCGCTCGACGTCGGCGACGGCCGTCGAAGACGGCGAACCCGCTTGCGGCCCGAGCGGCGGCTCGTCGAGCGTCACCGCCGACGCGGAGACCGCGAGCAACAAGACCGACAGCGGCGTGAGCAGCGATGCCTTCATACGATGAGCAGCTTGCGCAGGCTGCCGTAGGCAGCGATCGCGCCGAGCAGCGCGCCGGCCGAGATCAAGCCAGCGACCACCGTCCACGGCAAGAATACGGGCGCCGCGCCGAGCAGCGCCGAAAGGTTGCTGTCGAAGTGGCTCTGCACGATGCCGAACAGCACCGCGAGCAGCGCGATCGCGAACAATGCGCCGAAACCGCCCTGCGCGGCGCCTTCGACGACGAAAGGACTGCGCACGTACGAATCGGTCGCACCGACCAGCTTCATCACCTCGACCTCGATGCGGCGCCGCTGAAGACTCATGCGAATCGTCGACGACACGACGCTCACCACCGCGGCCAACACGACACCGGCCAAGAGCAGCGCGGCGCTCACGCCGCCGGTCAGCAGCGCGGCCAGGCGATCGCTCCAGGCACCGTAAGTCTCCACGCTCTCGACCGCGGGTAGCGCCGACAGCTGCGAAGCGAGCTTACCCAGCCGCTCGCCGGCCACGGCGCTTTCGATGGCGACCTCGAGCGAGGCCGGGAACGCTTCGGTGGGCAGCGCATCGAGCACCGGATCGTTGGTCAAGCCGACCAGCTCGCGCCGCGCGTCTTCGCTGGAGACGACCTTCACCGAGCTCACGCCCTCGCTCTGCTTGAGGGCCTTCTCGATCACGGAGACCTGCTCGGCGGTCGCGTTCTTGCGCAGGTAAACCGAGGCGCGGCCGCTCTCGGCCCAACGCGAGCGCACCTGGCCGACATTGACGACGAGCAAGAGCGCGGCCGCCAGGCACACGAACGCCACCGCCACCGAGAACACGCTGAGCGCATGCAAGCGCCAGTCGTTTTTGGCGCCGCGGAAGGCGCGCTTGAACGGGCTTTGCGCCATGGTTACGCGACCCTCCGGTCGCCGCCATCGGCGGGCTCGCCCAGCTCGTCGAGGCCGCACGGTACGTCGGTCGCCTTGCCGTCATCGAGCACCACCACGCGGCGCGGGCGGATGTCGAGCAGCGTGCGGTCGTGCGTGGCAAACAGCACGGTGACGCCGGTGTCGTTGATGTCTTCCAGCAGGCCCAAGATGTCGACCGCGAGCTGCGGATCGAGGTTACCGGTGGGCTCGTCCGCCAGAAGCAACGCAGGCTCACCGACGATCGCGCGCGCCACGGCCACCCGCTGTTGCTCACCGCCCGAGAGCGTGCCGGCCAGCTCCGAGCCGCGGCCCGACAGGCCGACGCGCTCCAGCGCCTCGCCCACGCGCGTGCGCGCGAGCCGCTCCGGCAAGCCGAGCACCTCGAGCGGCAGCGCGACGTTCTCCAGCACCGTCCAGTTCTTCACCAGCTTGAAGTCTTGGAACACGATCCCGATGTTGCGGCGCAGAAACGGAATGGAGGCGCCGGTGAGCCGCCCGACCTCGCGCCCCAAAAAAAGGATGCGACCGGAGTCGACGGTTTCAGCGGCATAGAGCAACCGGAGCAAGGTGCTTTTGCCGGCGCCGGAGGGCCCCGTCACGAACACGAACTCACCCCGCGCAATGCTCAGGCTCAGGCCTTTGAGCACTGGCGCATCGGCCCGGTAACTCTTATGGACGTCCTCGAAAGTAAGGATGGGGCGTCCAGCAGCGAGCGGGTCGAATCGCCCACCCTCACGGAGCGCGGGGCGGTACGGACGACTTTTGGCAGCCGGTTCCATGCCGGCCCGAGGTAATCAGGGAGGGGCAAATCGGGAAACTTTTCTGCAAGCCCAGCCGCCCCGGCTGGGTCCGGGAAACCAACTTGAAGATCGCGTATTTCGGCTTACCGCTCGGGGCCCTCCTGCTCGCCCACGATGGACACGCGCCCGAGCTCGTCGTGCTTTCGCCGGTGGAAGCCCCGGGCAGGCGGCGTTTGCGGGGCCGGATCCCAAAGCTGCTGGACGCCGCGGGCGCCGGCAAAGGCTTCGAGCAGCAGGTGGAGGAAGCGCTGACGGCGCTCCAGCCGGACCTGTTGGTCTCGTGGTTTTGGACCCGTCGCTTGCCGCAAAGCTGGCTCGAGCTGCCGGCGCTCGGGGCAATCGGGGTGCATCCGTCGCTGCTGCCGCGCCACCGTGGCCCCAATCCTTACTTTTGGAGCATCGACGCGGGCGACGCGGAGACCGGGGTTACGCTGCATCGGCTGAGCGCGGACTACGACACCGGGAACATGCTGGCCACGCGCGCGGTGCCGGTGGGCGGTCGCAATGCGTGGCAGCTCGCGCGCGCGCTCGATCGCCCTTCGATCGAACTGCTCCGCGCCGGGGTGGCAAGCTTCGCGCGGGGCGAGCCTCCCGCCGAGCAGGTGCAAGACGAGCGGCTGGCCACCTGGGCGCCCGAGCCCAGCGGCGACGAGCTGCGGGTCGACTTCGGCTGGACGACCGAGCGCGTCTTGCGCCGCATTCGCGCCCTTTCACCTACCCCGGGTATCGGGCTCGAGGTGGAAGGGACCGAGCTGTACGTGACCGGCGCCGAGCCGGCCACGACGTTTATCGCCGCACTATTGCCGGGCGAAGCGCACATTTCGGACACCCTTTCGCTCCGCACGAGCGATGGCGCCATAGTGGTCACCCGCGCCCACTTCCCCGACACCGAAACAGAGGCCACCACGGCGAAAGAGGTAGCGGGCGAGTTAACGAAGCAGCGACTCGAGCCGTAAACTGTTGGAATCGTAGGCTCGGGTGATAGACTCCCGAGTCTCTCTTTCGGAGGATTCATGTCTGATCCCGTGAGTCTGGCTCGAGCCGCCCGCGAGAACTTGGCGCGCGGTTTGGGAGCCTTGCAGAGCCCGCAGGTCCCGCCTCAAGTTATGGCGGTGGCCGAGCCGATCGCAGCCGCCATGAGCGCGCTGCACGGCGTCGAGGCGTCAGGTGGCGCGACGCGCGGCCAAGCTGGGCCCGTCGCGCTCAACGCCGCGCGCCAGGCGCTCGCCATGTTGCAGCAACAGCCGCAAGGTTATGCCGCGGTCGATCAGGCGCTCGAGGCCATCGCAGGGTCGCTCAACTTGATTCACCAACTCGCGCAGGCTCCCGCGGCGCAGCCGCAGGCCGCGTTCGCGGGCACCGTCGCGGCTCCGCCGACGCAGCCGTCGCCGCAAGCTTGGGGCCAGCAGCCGCCGCAACAGGCGTATCAGCAACCGCCGCAGCAGGCGTACCAGCAGCCACCGCAACAGGCGTATCAGCAGCCGCCGCAGCAGGCGTACCAGGCCCCACCGGCCCAAGCCGCTCCCGCGTTTCCGCAAGCGGCGCAAGCGGCCGCGCCGGCAACGGGCGGCCCGATGCGCATCGAGGCCGAGCTCGGCGCGCACAGCACCACGAACTTCTACAAAGGCCTGAGCGGTAACGACGTCATCGACTCGGGCGGAATCTTCGTCGCCACCTACCAAATCCCGAAGATTGGCGCGCAGGTGCTGGTGAAGGTGTCGATGCCGGGCGGCTACGAGTTCGAAGCGCTCGGCGTCGTGCGCTGGACCCGAGAGGCCCCGCTGTCCGGCTCCGACTCGTCGCCGGGCTTCGGCGCGCAGTTCACCCAGATTTCGCCGGAGGGTCGGCAGCTCGTGTACCGCTACGTGCGCAACCGCGAGCCGCTGTTCCACGACGATCTTTGAGTTTTGGGGTCGGGGGCCCCAATTCGCTCCATCCTTGAGGCGCCCGTTGGGTAGGGTGGCCACGACGCCGGGTGAAGAAGCTTGCCGTAACGCTCGCCGTGCTCTCGCTCGGCCTCCACGTCCGTGAGGCCGAGGCGGGGGATCCGCGCCTCAGGTGGCGCACGCTCGAGACACCGCACTTCCGCGTCCACTTCCACGACGGCATGCAGCCGCTGGCCGAACGAGCGGGCGCGATCGCCGAAGACGTGTACACGGTCGTCGGTACGCAGCTCGACCAGACTCCGAGCGAGGTCGTAGAGCTCCTGCTGACGGACGACTCCGACTACGCCAACGGCTCCGCTGCAGCCGTGCCCTACGACGCGATTCGGCTATACGCCACGGCGCCCGACGACATGTCGCCGCTCGCCGACTACGACGACTGGCTGAGCGAGCTGATCACGCACGAGTACACGCACATCGCGCAGGTCGACAACGTGTCGGGCATTCCGGCGCTCATCAACAAAGTGATGGGCAAGACTCAAATTCCGAATCAGTGGCAGCCGCGCTGGCTGCTGGAAGGTCTGGCGGTGGCGCTGGAGAGCCAGCACACCAGCGCCGGCCGCCTGCGCTCGAGCCAGTTCGACATGCTCCTGCGCGCCGACGTGCTGGAGAATCATTTCGCGGGGCTCGATCAAATGTCGGGGCTGCCGCGGCGCTACCCCGGCGCGAACCTCTGGTACCTGTACGGCTCTTCGTTTGTCGGCTTCATCAACGAAACTTACGGGCCCAACGTGTTCGCGGCCGTGGCGGATGACTACGGCGCCCAGCTCATTCCGTGGGGCATCAATCGCTCCATGCGGCGCGTGACCGGCCACACTTACGAGGAGCTCTACGCCGGCTGGGAGCGGGCGCTACGCCAGCGCTACGGCGTGCAAGCCGCACAGATCCGCGCGCGCGGCCTGCGCGAAGGCAAACGCCTGACCTACCGCGGGCAGAGCGCGACCGGGGCGCGCCTGAGCCGCGGCTGCAGCACGCTCGGCAAGCCCAGCCTGCTCTACTCGCGCGACGACGGCCACTCGACGGCCGGCCTGTACGAAATCGCGCTCGACGGCTCCGAGCCCGAAGGCAAGCTGCGCGCTCGCGCTTCCGGGCAAGGCCTGAGCCTGGGACCAGACTGCTCGATTTACTTCGACAGCTCGGCCATCTCGCGGCGCCGTTATTCGTTTCAGGATCTGTTTCGCGAGCTGCCCGGCACCTCATCGCGCGAGGTAGGAGACGACCGGCAGCGCGTGACACACGGCATGCGCATTCGCGACATCGACGTGAGCCCCGACGGCCGGCGCGTGGTCTTCGTGACCAACGATCGCAGCACCAGCACGCTGCGCATCGCCGACTTGACCGCCGACTTCACGCTCGAGAACGTGCGCGCGCTCGTGCCCAGCGCGCGCTTCGAGCAGGCGTACACACCGCGCTTCTCCGCTGACGGCCGCTCGGTCGCGTACAGCGCCTGGACGCGCGGCGGCTACCGCGACCTGCGCGTCGTCGATCTAGATAGCGGCGAGTTTCGCGAGCTCATGCACGATCGCGCGCTCGACCAGCAGCCGGTTTTCTCGGCGGACGGGCAGCGTATCTATTTTGCTTCGGACCGCAGCGGCGTCTCGAACATCTACGCTTACGAGCTGGCGACGCGGCGCTCGTGGCAGGTGACCAACGTCATCAACGGCGCGTACTTTCCGGAGCTCTCGGCCGACGAGAAGACGCTCGTCTACACCGGGTATACCAGCCAAGGCTGGGACCTCTTCGTGCTGCCCAACGACCCGACGCGCTGGCTCGAGCCGCTCCCCTATCTAGACACCCGCGCGGTTGCGCCGGCGCAGCGTGGGGAGCGCTACCCGATCGAGCCCTACAGCGCCTGGGGCACGCTACGCCCGCGCCAATACTACGTGGAGTACGGCCCCGGACTGTTCGGCAACCAGCTCACGGTCACCACGAGCGGCGGCGACATCGTGGGCCTGCACGCTTTTTCCGCCGCGCTCAGCACGCCGGTCGATTCTCAGCGCGGCGAGCCCGGCGCATCTTTCGACTACGCCTATGGCCGGCTGCCGTTCGCGTTCCAGCTCTCGCTCTTTCGCAGCGCGTCGCCCCGCAACGACTACCAATACAGCGAGCGACAGCCGCCGATCGTCGAGCACGTTACCGGCGCGTCGACAGGCGTCTCGGCCTTCGTGGGCAACGAAACGGAGGCGCAACGCGTCGCGCTGAATTACACCGTCGCGGAGTTTTCGCAGCGCTTGCCGCTCGGCTCGCCCGATCCCTACGCGCCCCTGCCGCACGAGCCGCCCCACGGCTGGCTCGGCCTGCTGCACCTCGGCTACACGTATTCGAACGTCGAAGCCAGCGGCTACGCCATCAGCGGCGAGCGTGGCTTCGCCCTCAGCGTCGCCACTGACTACGCCGACAAGGTATTGGGCAGCGAATACACGCTGACGGCGTTCAGCGCCGTCGCCACCGGCTACGTGCTCATGCCCTGGGCGCAGCATCACGTGCTGGCGCTGGGCCTCTCCGGTGCCACGAGCGGCGGCAACTACCCGCGGAAAAACCTGTATTGGCTCGGCGGTTACGCCGACGTGCCCCTGCTCGACGCCTTTCGCTCCAACCTGCGCCAGGCTCCCCTGCGACTGCGCGGCTACAATCCCGGACAATTCGGGGGCAACGACTTCAACCTGCTCAACGTGGAGTACCGCCTACCGCTCTGGTACGCGGAACGCGGGCTCAGCACCTTGCCGGTGTTCTTGCGGACGGTCTCGGCCGCGGCGTTTCTCGACTATGGCGGCGCCTACGAACGGCTCGACGCCAAGCATCCGTTCGATGCGTTCCACGCCGGCGTCGGCGCGGAGCTGTGGCTCGATTTGCTGACGGGCTACTACGCCAGCGCCAACCTGCGCCTAGGCGTGGCCAAGGGCCTGGACGACGAGGCTCCCAGCGGCCTGCAAACGTACACGGTTATCTCGGCCGCGTTTTGAAGCAGGGCGGCAAAGGCGCGGCCCCTTTCGCCGATTACTTTCCCGGCCTCGCGCAAGCTTGCTAGCGGGTGGGCATGCGCAAGCCCTGCTCGCTGCTCGCTCTCGCCCTTCTGAGCCTGCAGCCGCTCGCCTGCATGGCACCGCCGACCCCCGCCGAGCGCGTCACGGACGCGGCCATGGCGCTGAACGTCGCCGCGCGCTTCAACCAACTCGACGTCGCCGTGGCGCGTACCTCGGCCGCCGATCGCTCGGACTTCATGAAGCGCCACGCCGCCTGGGGCCAGAGCCTGCGCATCGTAGACGTGGAAATGGCGAGCCTGAGCCTGCCGGAGCCGGACCGCGCTCTGGTGCTCGTGGATTACGCCTGGATCCGCAACGACGAGGGCTTCATGCGAGCCACGCGTGTGGAACAGCAGTGGCGTGACAACGCCGGCTGGCACCTCGTGCACGAGAAGCGCATCGCTGGCGACCTCGGCCTGCTCGGCGAGAAGCTACCGGCGGTCGAACCGAGCGTGCACCAAGACAAGCAGTTCGCGACCCGCACCATCCACGAAGATGGTACGGGCGAAACTCAATGAGCTGAGCGCGCTGCTCAGCCCGCGCTAGCAGCAGCCTTCTTGCGGCTGGGCTTGGCCGTCGCCTTGCGTGCGGCCTTGGTCGCCTCGGCCTTGCGCGCGAGACGAGCCTTCTTCTTCGCCTGCGCCTTGCGGCGGGTCATCTTCACGGAAGCACGGCTGTCGAATTTACCCATGGCCGGGCCCTCTAACGCGCTTCGTGCCGAAGCGCTAGAGGCTTACGACTTTCGGCCGGGCCGCTCAGCCGCTGGAAGCGTCTTCCAGGGCGCGCTCGCGGTCGCGAACTTCGAGCCGGTAGCGGCTGTTGACGGTCTCGATGTAGAAGACGTCGCGGGTGGCAACGCGCAGCACGCGCTTGACCGGAGTCGTCACGTACTCGTGCATGCCGTCAGAAAATTCGATGACGACAACAGAGCCCTTGCGCGGGGCCCTCACGAGGCGACCGGCTACGGCACGCGATCCGCGACCGAGCTTCCGGAGCACGACTTGCACAGGGCTTACTCTAGCAAGGTCCATGGTTGAGTCCACCGGGCAGTTACCCGTCGCTTTCTCAGTACGGCCCAAGCCAAGTGCGCGAAATGTCGGCAGATGTGGGCGCTGACGATTTTTTTGGGTGTCGCGGAATACTTTTCACCAATAGCTGAGGGCCACCGTGACCCGGAACAACGGGCCCGAAATCGACAGGTCGTCGAGGGTGGGTGCGACCAGCCGCTGGGGCGCTGTGGTGCCGTCTGCCGGCTCGAGGTTGAGCTTCATGGGTGCCGTCCAGCCGTAGCCGCCCTCGGCTGTGGCCCAGAGCCGCGGCCGATGGGTGGTGCCCTTGGCGTAACCCCAGAGCTCGACCGCCGCACCCGCCGTGGCGTCGACGCCGAACTTCCAGGAAGTCTTCATCAGATCGCTGCCGAAGCCGCCGCCGCTCAGCTGCGCGGATTCGCGCGTGAGGGTAGGACCGACCTTGGCCGTGAGCACGAGCACGCGCAGCAGGTGGTAGCGCAGCTCGGGCGCCAAGATGAAGCGCGCCAGACTGAGGTCCGCCTGGTCGCTGCGTGCGCGCGCCGAGGTCTCGCCGTAGTCGAAGCCGATCACCGCGGCGAGCGACGCGGCATCTTGCGTCCAGAACACGCCCGAGGCGGCCAGCGACACTTGCGTGAGCGCGTCCTTTTCCGAGAAGGGATCGAAGCCGCTGCTCTTGATGAACTGTGTACGCGCGCCCAAATCGACGCGCACGTGCTTCTGGTGGTTGCCGAGGGCTGCCGAGTCGGCGTCGCCGTCGACGCCGTCCGTCGCTGCGTGCGCGCTACCGGACAGGGCGACCCCTGCCAGCGCCGTGAGCAGCGCCACCGTGGAAGTTTTCTTGAAGCTGGTCATCAGTGGATCCCCATCAGCTCGATATTCGCGAAGAACTTGGTTTGCGCGGTGCTGGGCTCGAGCCCGTCGTACAGCGTGGCAGCCACGGAAGAGTGCGATTGACTCGGCAAGATATGTAGCGCGATCGCGCTGCGCTCGTCCGAGCCCTGCAGCGTCGCAATGTCGTGAACGAAGGCGATGCTGGCTTGCGCGTACAGCGACGCGGGCCGAAGCTGGTCGAACGTGAGCTGCGCGAAGCCGTCGTTGTCGCTGAACGCCCACAGCTGCGTGCCGGTCGGCGAAAGGTTGAGCGTGAGATTCTTGAGCGCGTCGAGCGGGAAGCTCTTTCGATCTGCCAGGTCGAGCACGTAAAACTGCTGGCCCATGCCGGTGCTGGCGCCGGACAAGATCTTGCGATCGGCAAACTGCTGCGAGGCGGAGGTCGGGATATCGAGCACCTGCGCGACGTTGATGCCGAGCTGGTAAAGGTCGATGCTGCGGTAAGGCGTGCCGGTGGTGGCACCTAGCCGCCAGAACGCGATGGTGTGCGTGGTGTCGCCGTAGAGCAGCGCGATGTCTTGGCCCGGGCCGTCACTCACCTCGCCGGTGATGCGACGAATCTGCGAGAAGGGCGCGCCCAGCGAAACCGTCTGCAACGCACCTGAAGCGGGGTCGATGAGCTTGGCTTCTTGCTTGCCGGGGACCAGCGCGGCCAGCCGCAAGCCGCCGTCGGCGCGCGTCTGCACGAAATCGAGCTGGCTCGGCGCGCCGCCCACGTCGACCTCGTTCGCGTCGAGCGAAAACGCGTGGTCGGCGCTGGTGCTCTGGTTGACGGAGAGGAGCATCACGTTCGAGTACCCATCGAGGCGCACGGCCAGGAGCGGGTTCACCTCGTCCGGGATGGCGTCGTGGAAAGAGACGTCGACCGGTCTTGCCAGATCACCACCGGGCAGCATCGGCATGCCGACCGTGATTTCGGGAGCGTCGAGGTCGTTCAGATCGATGACCGCCAGGTCGTGCTCTCGCTCGACGATCAGCAGGCGGCGTGCCGTATTGCCGGGGATGGCCAGCTGGCTCGTGAAGCGCAGCGACGTTGGCTTACCGCCGGAGCTATCGAGGGTCTTCGTCTTGAGGAACGGCTTTTCGCCCGTGCCACCGTGCGGCACCTTCACCAGCACGAGCTCGTTCGGGTTCGAAACCAAGCCTTCACTGCCGCGCACGACCAGCCATTCGCCGAACGGGTCGACTTCCAGCTCGTTGTACGGATCCTGCAGCTCGAACTGGCTCAGCTGACGTGGCTTCGTGCCGCCGTCGAAGATGCGCAGCTGGGGCGCCTCGTCGCCCTCCGTGAAGCGCTCTTTTACCCCGCGCGAGAGCACGAACAACTTGTCTCGGTCGACCGAGGTCTTGAACTGCAGCACGTCTTGCCCCACCGGCAGGCGCGTGTTCGCGAGCGCGAAGCGCTCCGGCGAGGTGAGCATCATCACCTCGTTGCGGTTCGGATCCAGGAGCGCCACCGACCCCGTGAGCCCACGCACTTGCAGATCGCCGGTCGGGTCGCCCGCCACGACGTCCTTCTGCTCCTTCATCTTCGGGTCGTACGCCGTATCCCACCCCGCGGGGCGACCGCCGCAGGCTGCGCTGCACAGCAGCAGGCACAGCCCGCCGAGCACGCGCGTCGAATTCATGACTGTCTTCATCCTATCCCTCGGTTATTGCTGAATGCGCGCTGCCAGCTCGAAGCCGGTAATGGTGTGGGCACGGGCCGTTTCGAGATCGATGAACGTGATGCGCCCTTCCGGATGCGTCTGCGCGACGAAGCCGATCCCCGCTTCTTCGACGATACCGGTCGCGCCCGCGGCCGGCGGGCTCGCGAGCTCGAGAAAGTCCTCTTGCATGGTGTCGAGGCGAACCCGGTACACGCCGTAGTCGGTGGTCTTCTCGTTGCCGACGGTGACCAGCGCGTACTTGCCGGCGTGGTCGAAGGCCAGAGCGCCCGGCACAGCTGTCGTGCCCACGATTTTGGCCGAACGCTTGGCGAGCGTCGGAACGCCGCTGAACAGCCCCTTCTTCTGGCTACCAGCGATGGGCGTCTGGAACGCGATGGCCGAGGCCGCGCCCGGCGCCGCGTAGGCGGCCACCATCGGACCCTTCAAATCCAGGGTGTGCAGCGCGCGGTTCTTACCCTCGCGCAAGTCCAGCACCGTGAGGTGACTGTTGGCTTCGCCCGTCTGGTAGAGCAGAGCGATCTCCGCGCCGTCCGACAGCGCGACGCTGGAACAAATCTCGCCGGGTGTCGTGACGCGCTCGAAGCTCGAGGCCGGGCCCTGCGTCGGCATCGGCACCAGCACGACCTGCGCAAAGCCCGGCACCGTCGCGACGGCGAGCTTGCCGTCTTTACTGAGCGCGAGGCCTGCCACCGGCGCGCCGAGATCGTAGGCGACCAACGAGTCGTCGCGAGTCAGATCGACGACGCGCAGCTCGCTGCTGTTGTCGGCACGCACCACGGCGAACTTGCCGTCGGGTGAGATGGCGACCTCACGCGTGTGCGCCTCTTCGTTCAGGTCTCGCGACACCGGCGCCAGCAACGTCACCTCGGAGTCGTCCCCGAGCGCCACGACGCTCACGCCGTCGTCGTTGACGACGAAGGCGTGCGTGCTCTGGTCGTCGACTACGACTTTCGTCGGGTGAAAGCCGACCGAAAGCTGCTTGGACGTGCGCTTCTCGAGATCCAGCACCGTAATGGTTTGCGAGCCGGCAGTCGGATCCAGCGTCTGCGCGCCGACGACGCTGCTCCAGGCGATCGCGAAACGACCATCCGGGCTGGTGGCCCAGGCGTTGGCGTCGATGTGCACTGCCAGCGGTGCGTCCACGATACTGACGGAGTCGCCGTCCACGTCGAACCAGGTGACGTCGTGCGACTGGTCGTTGATGACTAGCGCTCCGTGATTGTCGGGCAGCGCGGTGAGGTACTTGGGCGAAAACCCCGCGTTGAAGAGCTGCACCGCGTAATTGGTCGCGTCAATCACCGCCACGCGACCGCTCGCCGGGTTGGCGCTGAAGACGAACTTGCCGGTGGTGACCGGAGCCAGGAACGATTGCTCGAGCTTTTTCTCCGGTGGAACCACGATGGGCGCATTACCGCCCGCACCGCCCGTGCCGGCGAACGACGTGGTGCCGCCCGGGTTTGCGCCGTTCGGGTCCAGGGCGATGCCGCTGCCGCCCGAGCCGCTCGGCGCCGCCGTGCTCGACCCGGCCGACGCCATCGGCAGCCCGGGCGAAGCCGACCCGTCTTCACCAAAGCCGCCCGCCGAGCTGCAAGCGAAGCTGCCGCCAGACAGCGCGGCCAGCACGGCCGCTGCGGCGTAGACGCTGCGCCAGCGACTCATTTGCTCACCTGCGTCGAAAGCTCGAAGCCGGTCAACGTGTGTAGCTCCTTGGTGTCGAGATCGATGAAGGTGATGCGCCCTTCCGGGTGCTGCTGCGCGACGAACGCCTGGTTGGCCTCCGGCACGATGCCACTGGCTTGCGGCAACGGCACGCTATCCAGCGCAAACTGATCCACTGTCAGCTCCGGCATGCGAATCAGGTACGTGTAGTTGACCGTCGCGCCGTCCGTTACCGTCACGAGCGCGCGCTCGTTCGTGATCGCGACCAGCGCGCCCGCCTTCGACGGATCCGGCGGCACCGTGATCGCGAGCGTGCCCTGAATCTTCGGCGGCAGATTCTTGGCGACCGGCACGACGGCGAAGGCACCCGGCTGCTTGCTGCCGGCGGGCGGCACGAGCAACGCCACGGCGTGCGCGCCGTTCGGGCTCGCGACGGCCGAGAAAATCGGCAACTTGAGGTCCAGTGTGCGGTGCTCGAGCGCGTCGTCCTTGCCCAAACCGAGCAAGGTCAAATGCGAGCTCGCGATCGCGTTGGTGTAGAGCAGCGCCGTGTCGCCCTGCGCACCGAGCTCGACACTGCCGAACGCCTCGTCGATCGCGACGGTTTGGCGCAGCTCCGGCTGCTTGGCGATCGTGGCCACGGGCAAGAGCACTGCCAATGAGCCAGGCGCCGGCAGCGGCCCAGGGCTCGCTCCGCCCTGGGCCGTGCCGTCTCCACCTGCCCCACCCACTCCGCCCGGCTCTCCGCTACCGCCGCTCGCGACATCCCCATTACCCGCCGCCCCCAGCGCTAGGGCCGCTGTCCCCGGCTCTCCGCCACTGCCATCCCCATTACCCGCGCCCGCCGCGTTATCCGCGGGGAGGAAGTATTCACGCACGATGGCCACCGCCAGCGACGCGTCCTGACTCAAATCGAGGTCGGTGACGACACCCGGAAGGGTGATGTCCGTCAAATCGCCGCTGGCGACGTCCACGACCGTGACGAACGCCTTGCCGTCGCGGCGCACGAACGCCAGCGTTCCGTCCGGCGTGATCTCGATCTCGCGCCGCGCGGTGTCGTTGGCCGGGTCGTGGCTCACCTCGACCTCGCGCGAAACGACGGCGCCGTCGTCTGTCTGTAGGTCGACGACGTCGATGCCAGCGTCCGTCACGACGTAAACGTGTAGGTCGTCGTTGTCGACGAACACGCGCGCCGGACGATAGCCGACGCTGAGTCGCTTCGACGTCGGCGTCTTGGCGCCGAGGTCCAGCACCGTGATGTCCTGAAACCCTTCGCTCGGATCCGGATTTTTGATCACGCCCGCGTCCGTCCACGCCACCGCATAACGGCCGTCCGAAGTCACGGCCCAGGCGTTGGCGCCCTCGTGCACGGGCAGGGTGAGCGGCGAGTCGATCTCACCGTCGGCGTTGGCCGAAAACAGAGTGGCGTCCTGGCTCGCGGCGTTGATCACGATCGCTCGCGATGCGCCGTCCGCCGCGGGCAAAGCGGCCAGGTAGGTCGGCGCGGCGCCGGCCAGCGCCGTCTTCACGGTAAATTTCGTCGCATCGATCAACGCCACGCGGCCCGACTTGGGATTGGCCGTCCAGACCCAATGGCCGCTCACGACCGGTACGCGAAACGCCTGGTCGACCTCGACCTCGGGGATCGCTTGGGTGCCGGCGGTGCTGCTAGTCCCCGCGCTGGAGTTGCCGCTACCGCCCGTGTTGTTGGCGCCCGGACCAAAGTCGCCAGCAGCGTTGGTGGTGGCGTCGCTCATCTCCATCGAGCAAGCGCTCATCACGCCGAGAGTGGCGACCGCTGCGCAAATCAGCCTGACCCCGTTCTTCACGTTTGCCTCTCCCCCGCGCTGGTGCAAGCGTCGGGCCAGCCGTCGCCGAATCACCGAATCGGTCTTAGACGCAGAGAATCGCGCCGGCATTCAGCCGTTGCTGCCGCTGCTGTGCGACATCCATGTCGCGCGCTGATGATGGCTCAACCTGCTGGCACAACTCGTCCGTGAGGGAAGACCTGCAAAACCCACGCTGATTTTGCGTCCGGACCGCCACTTGCGCGCGGATTCAACCACCCCTCTGGTGGCGACGTCATAGCACCAAACTACGGCTGCTCGGCGGTCGCCAGGCGATCGGGCTGCGGCGGCCCCTTCTTCTCGAAGTAGGCGCGCAGCACCTCGCGAGCCAGCATCGGTGCTTTGATCTGCCACTCGGGTGTGTTCACGACCAATGCCGAGACCGCCACCTCGGGCGCCTCGGCCGGCGCGAAGCCGACGAACCAGGTGTAAAAGCGGTTCAGCTTGTAGTCCGTCAGGGTGCCGGTCTTGCCCGCCACCGCGACGCCCGGAATGTAGGGCTTGCCCTGCGCGTCGTGGAAGCTCTTGAAGGCGGAACCGTTGGCTACCGTCTCGCGCATCATCTTGGCGACCTGCACCGCGGTCTCGGGTTTGATGGCTCGACGCAGCACGCGCGGCTCACGCTCTTCGCGCCACAGCTCCTCGCCGCCGCGCGAGACGGCGGCCACGATGCGCGGCTCGAGCGTAACGCCACCGTTTGCTACGGTCTGCGCGATCGATACGCCGAGCAGCGGTGACATCGTCGTGTGCCAGAAGCCCGCGGAGGCTCGCGCGAACTCGACCGGCTCCTGCGGGATCTCGATCTTGGGGGCTTCGTTCGGAACCGCGAACGGTATGGGCGCCCCAAAGCCGTACGCTCCGCCCATCTGCGCCACGTCTTCCGGAGTGAGGTGCTTCTGCGCGAGGCGCGCGAACACCACGTTCAAGCTGCGGCCCATGGCGATCGCGACGGTGGCGCACCATTTGTCGCGGCGCGGGTCGTCGATCAACTCGTCGGGCAGAATGCGGCTCTTACCGCCGTGGTAACACTGCTCGCTCTCGGCGTTCAGGCCAGCGCGCTCCACGAGCGCCGAGCCGGTGATGACCTTGAAAACGCTGGCGGCCGGTGCTTCGGCGCGCGCATTCACGTCGAACGCCTCGCCCTGGTTCACGTAGCTGGCGTAAGCGAGCAGCCTGCCCGTCTTCACGTCCATCATCACCACGCCGCTCTCGGGCACGCGGTATTTCTGCATCTGCGCGCGCGCCGCACGCTGGATGGCCGGGTCGAGCGTGAGCTCCGCGACCTGTCCGTCCTTCAGTGGCGCCATCACGCGCTGCGGCCGCAAATCGAGCCGCAACAAGTCGAGCCCGTCGAGCTTTGGCGGATCCTTGCTCTTCGGCGTGGCGCCGACGGCGCTCGACAGCTTCCGCAGCGGAGCTTCGATCGCGATGCTGCCGCGCACAATCGGCACGAGCGCCACGATCACGCCCAGCGCCGCGCCGACTCCAATCCATCTGCGCAAGCCTCGCATTGGCTTCCGGAGTTACCGAGCCCGTGCGTCATGGGCCAAGTTCGAGGGGCAGCCGCCGGGGACCAGGGCGCCCATTCGGCGGAGGGTCAGGGCTCGAGCGCGCTTCGATAAGCGCCGGAGCTCTTAGACCGGCCCGGCGGATGTGGAAACCGCAAAGTACCAATTACTGCAAGCTCGGGCATCGCTCGTCGACGCGCACGGTCGATTCGCTCGAGCCAATCGCCGAGCAACGCCGAAAAGGCTTGGCGCGCGTGCAGCTCTCTGACGACAGCGAATCAGTGTAGCCTCGTCACATGGGTGCATGGGGCGAAGGCTCACTCCAAAACGACGCGGCGCTCGATTGGGTGATGGAGCTCAAAGCAGAGGGTGTCGCCGCGGTACGCGAAGCGCTCTCCACGGTGGCGAGCTACAGTCTCGATGACTACCTGGACGTAGACGACGGCAATCGCGCCATCGCGGCTGCTGAAGTCGTTGCCGCCGCTTTCGGGCCGCACGACCGCGTCAAGCTGCCCTTCGCTGCCTGGCTCAAAGCACACGGCAAGGCTTTGACCGAGGACGACAAGCAGCTCGCGTGCAAAGCCGTGCAGCGCGTGCTCGCAAAGAATTCCGAGCTGCGAGGTTTATGGGACGACTACGGCGACGACAGCCCCTGGCATCAGGGTGTGGACGACTTGTTGAGCAGGCTCGCCGATCGTTGACGCTTCTGGGCCGCTTCAAGCAAAGGCTGCCCAGCTGGGCAGCCCAACACCAACTCGGCCTCCCCAACCCAGAAACGCGCAGAGCAACTACGGCTTCATCGCGAAGCAGTAGATGCCGCCGTAGCCGCCGCCGGAGCCCACGATGGGGTTGTTGGGGTCGGAGCCGCCGTTTTCGGTGCCGACGCCGGTGATGCCGGCGCCGCAGCCGCCCTCGTCTTGGCCGGAGATCCAATTGGTGCGACCGCCGGTAGACCAGGAGAAGCCGATGCGCGGGCGCCCCGTGGTTTTGTTATCGCGGCTGCTGGTCGTCCAGTCCATGCACGTCGCGGTTTGTCCGTAGAGCGTGCCGTCTGGCTTGGAGCCGGTGAGCGTGTGGTGGTTGTCGTCTTCTGGCGCGTTGGGGTTGGGGCGGTGGTTGCCGGTGCCGGTTTCGTTCGGCAAGTCTTGCTTGATGGCGGCGTCGGCGTCGGGACGATCCTTCAATAGCGCTGTCAGGTCCATCGCGACGAGGCGACCAGCGCGGTCGTACCAGGGGCCCATGCCGATGCGATCCTTGGCGTTCACGGGCGGGTTCACGGTACTCAAGAAGGCGTGCCACTCTTTGGCGCCGGAGCCGGGCATCGAAGACTCTGCGATCTCGGTGCAAATCTTGTCGGCGCCTTTGAGGCCGCTGTCGGTGCCGTAGCGCAAGTCACCGCCGAAGCCGTCCTGACTCTTCGACAGCTTGATCATCGCGGCCATGCTGGTGACGAAGAAGCTGAACTTGTCGAGCTTGCTCACGTCGACCGAGCCGCCGCTGCCGCCGCCACCGCCGGCGCCGGACGACGTACCACCGCTACCGCCGGTGCTCTCGCCCCCGCTGGTGCCGCCGCTCGTCATGCCGCCGCTGCCCGCCGTGGAGGAGCCGCCCGTTGTCGATCCGCCCGTCGCCGAGCCGCTCTGGGCGCTGCTGCCCGCGCTATTCGAGCCGGCCTGCGCGCTGGAGCCGCCCGTACCGGCTTGGGCAGCCGCGGTACCAGCCGTGTTGCCGCCGGTGCCGTCGTCCGAACCGCCACTGCAGGCTGCCAGCGCGCTGCCACCCAGGGCGGCAGCGAGCAAGACGGCTGAAGTATTTCGGTCCCAGGCGATTTGAAGACGGCGCATTCACCGCTTTGTGACACACCGATGGCGTTAGCGATCACCGCAGATGAAATTTATTTCTCGCCCGCCGAGCCCTGCAGAAAGCTCCGCAGAAGCTCGCGGGGTTCGGCGTAGTCGAGGCGAGATTGGCACTCCACGGGCGCTGCGCGCGTCTTGCCGTCGGAAAAGGTAAGCGTCGCCGTTCCGGCGCGCAAGTCGACGCGACTGAGGCCGAGTCCGGGCGCGAGCTCGACCATGGCGTCGCTTCCAGTGAGCCGCGCGGAACGCTGCTCGAGATGCGTGAAGACGCGCGGCGCCGCGCCTTCGCGTGTGATGCCCAAGCCCGCCAAGAGTGGGCGCTCTGCGTAGCCGAGATCGGGCGCCACGTCGGCGTTGGTCAGCACGCTCAGCAGCGACAACTCGAGACCGGTGCCGTGGCATTGCGTGGTTTCGATGCGCCGTGCGCGTGACAGCACGTCGCGCGGGATCGGAGCGTCGCGCAGCTCGCGCGCCACGTGCGGGCTCGGCTCGAGTGGACGCATTTGTTTCACCACGAAGCGCCCCGGGTGCGCCCCGCTCTTGAGGGCCGGCCAGCCCGGCAGCACGCGCCGAAATTCGAAATCCATGACCAGCGCATGTCGTTGTTGCGCCGCAGGCAGGCCCGCGTTCGCTTCGTCGAGCTGGCTGCTGGTCAGTTGCTCGGCGACGCGAAACAACTCGCCCAGCTCGGCGTCGCTCAAGATCTGTTGCCCCGGTTTGGCGAGTGACGACAGCGTCTGCCGCTCGATCGCAAAAGCATCGGCTCTTTGGCGCACGCGCGTGCTCTCGGGAATCACCACGCGATCCGTGGGCGGATTGGTGACGCTCACGGCGCCCGGTTGCGCGTCGACCGAAAGCTCGCGACCGCCAGGCGCGAGCGTGAACGTGAAGACACCGTTGGCCTGCTCGAACGAGTCATCGAAGCGCGCGTGCACCAGCACGCCCATGTCGGCCGCGAGGTGGTCGATGTGATTCTGGTGACGCTCTTCGAAGGCCTCGAAGCTGAAGTACGAAGCCCACGTCTTACGAATCGCGTCGGCCACGCTCGGGCGCTTATCGTCTTTGCCCTGGGTGGCTTTGCGCGGCAGCAAGAAGCCGGTCGACGAGTCATAAAGACCCGCACCGTTGAAGCCTTCGATATCTTCCACCGTGCTGGACGAGCGGAAGCGCAAACCTTGCTCGGGCGAGTAGCTCGCGAAGTGACGCGGCAGCAACTGCTCGAGCTCCGCTTGCAACCCGCTCGGCAGCGGCGCGTGGCGCACCATGTGGCGCACGCCGCCCTTCCGCACCACCGCCGCGATCGGCCCGATCGCGTATTGATTCTCATAGCTGCGCGCCAGCTCCCTGTCCTTCTTGCTCGGGAATTTCTCGGTGAACTCCTTGGCGCCTTCCAGCGCCAAGAAGCGCAGCTTCTTGAACTTGAGGAAATTCTCGTCCGCCAGCAGCTCACGCAGCTCGGGCAACATCGGCGCCAGGTGCTCGCGGTAACCACGCACCGTGAGCGCGAGCGGGCGGTCCGGCACGTCGGCGTGCAACACACCAGCGCCGTTTTGCGGCGTGCCCGGCCCCAAGCCGCGGAGCAGGCGCGCCATTCCGACAGCCTTGCCGCCGATCAGCGGCGCAAAGCGCGGCACGTCTTTGCTCGCGAGCTGCGAGAGGTCGACGATGTACGGCGCGCTCTTCAAATCGACGGCAGCCACCGTCGGCGGATCCGAGCGCAACAGCGCCTTCCACTGGTCGTATTGCTGCTCCGTCAGGCGCTGAAAACGGAGCTTGCCGCCTTCTGCCGAGAGCACCACCGGGGCACGACTGCGCACCAGGTCTTGCACTTCGGGATCTTCGAGCACGCCACCGCGGTAGGCGTTGACGATCTGCCGGCTCTTGGCGAGCAGGTTGAGGTGCGCGAGCGGCGTCTGCGGGATCGCGGTGACGAGACCGCGCGCTTGCGGCAGATACTCAGGCAGCGCACCGAGCAGCAAAATATCTTCCGGCTCGGCGTCGGCCAGGCGCGACAGCTCTTTGAAGGCGCGCAGCCGGCCCGCGACGATGCCGCTCGTGTAAACGGAAGTTTCGCCCGGAATGCTGACCTCGGCATAAGTGATGACGCGGCCGCGAAAGCGCGACTGCTCGCGCATCAGCTGTTGGCCAATCTCGAGCTGCTCCGGCGAGCGCGCGAACCATTTCAGATGGGCACGCGCCTCGACCGGGATCGCGTGCTCGAGTTGCTCGAAGAAGACGAGCAACTCCGACACGTCCGCCGGGTCCGTGTAGTCGACCTCGAAACCCCACACCTCCGGGCGCCCCGCGCGCGCTTCGACGTGGATCAAGCTGCCGGCGCCGAGCGGCCGCGCGTCGTCTTCGAGGCTGAGGTCGTAAAAGTGACGCGCGTAGAGCCGGCCGTCGGTGATCTCCAAACCTTGCGGCAGCTCGTCCTCGTGCGAAGCCGCCCAGCGACGCGCATCGTCGGGAGAAGCAAACGGATGCGACTCCAACGCGTCCATACCCGATACGGATTGCCCGTTGAGCAGCCGGAACCACGCCCACTCGTCGTGAAACTGGTAGTAGCGCCCGTCGAGAAAGTGGATGCGGCGCCGCACGGGATCCGAAAAATCAGTGACGACGAACTTGGCGCCCGCCACGGGGGGACGGTCGTCGAACGCCTTGGGCACCGCCGCCAGCTGCTGAAACTCGGCCAACGACTCCACGCGCGGCGTCGAGTAATCGTAAAAATGCGGATCGTCCGGGCGCACGTTCACGGGCCGAGCGTTGCCGCACGCTTCTAGTGTCAGCGGAGCTGCCGCCACCCCCAAACCGATCAAGAGCAAAGTCGCGAGGCGCATCGAGCTGATAGACGCTTCAACGCACCACAAGTTGGCTACTTTCACCAGCCCCTGCCGCCTCTCACCCTTTCTAAAGCTCGCAGGTCATTTCCAGCATGGTTTTACGAAAGCCCATGCTTTCGAACAGCTTGTGGGCTGCCTTGTTCTGCACGGCCGTGTGCAAAACCACGCGCGGGGCCCCACGCGCTCGCATCTCCTCGAACACCTTCTCGAGCAACTTGCGCCCGACACCCTGCCGGCGCGCCGACTCATCGACCAAAATGTCATGAAGCGCCGCACACGCATCCAACAGCGAGTTCCAGTCCTTGGGCTCGAGCCGCGCGTACGCGTAGCCGACCACCTTGCCGTCGAGCTTGGCGCACAAGATCAGCGCCTTCTTGTTCAAGAGCTCCTTGCCGAACCACCACTCGTAGCCGCTCTCCGGATTCTCGATGAGCAAGAAGCGCTTGGCATCGAACTCATAGTGCTGGCGCACCAGCTTCCCCGCCAGCACCGCGATCTTCGGCAAGTCACGCAGCGTCGCTTTGCGAATCTGAAGAGCCACGCAGCGAGCCTAGTCGACCGAGAGAATGGGAATGCAACAGGAAGACGCGAAGACGCAAAGATTTCTTGGGTTTCGCGCCGCGCGCAAACGCTCGGAAACGCTGCAGCCGTCGTTCGACGCCTCGCGGCTCGAACCCCAACCTGCTCGACCTTCGCGTCTCCGCGCCTTCTTGTTGCGTTCCCTACGAACGCGGGCGCCGGCCGCGTTTTACCCCGACCTTGCGTACGGTTTCGATGAAGCGAGCGACGGCGGGCGAGGCGTCGCCGCTGCGCCAGGCTACGCGAAGCTCGGTCGTGGGGGAGCCGATGATGGGACGGAGCACGATGTCTGCGCGGCGGAATTCGCGCACCGAATCCGGGAAGATCGAGAGGCCGAAGCCCGCGGCCACGAGCGCCAGCACGTCGATTTGTGGCGCCTCTTGCACGATATGCGGAGTGAAACCGGAGTCACGGCAGAAGCCCATCAAGAAATCGAAGAAGCCAGGGCCGCGCGCGCGCGGGAAGAATACGAACGGCTCGTTCGCGGCTGCGCTCAGCGCCACGCGTTCGCGAATGGCCAGGCGATGGTCGACGGGCAACGCCAACACCAGCTTTTCGTTGCGGATGTTCTCGGAGGCCAGCTCCGGCTCGTGCAGCGGCGTCCGCACGAAGCCCACGTCGAGATCGCCGCGCTTGAGCGCCTCGATCTGCTCACCGGGCGAAAGCTCGCGCACCTCGATCGCGACCTCCGGCGAACGCTCGCGAAAGGCGCGTAACAACGTCGACAAGCCGCTGTAAGCGAGCGACGTGGGGTAGCCGATCGCGAGCCGACCGCTGTGCCCCGCACCCGCGCGGCGCGCCTCGCGCACGGCGGCCTCCACTCCGGCGAAGATGCCGCGAGTGTGCTCGAACAGCGCTTGACCGGCAGCCGTGAGCTCGATGGGGCGGCGCGAGCGATCGAAGAGCGGGTAACCCAGCTCCCGCTCCAAATCCTGCAGCTGCTTGCTCAGCGGCGGCTGCGCGATGCCCAAGCGCTCGGCAGCACGGCCAAAGTGTCGCTCCTCGGCGATCGCTGAAAAATAACGCAAGTGTCGCAGTTCCATAGCCAGGGCTCCACGGCATCATACTCTATAAGTATAATATACCCCACTCTCATATATTGGACGTTGGGGAGCGAGGTCTCTACAAACCCGCCCACCCCTCGGGGTTCTCCCCCTTAGCCGACGTCGGGTCCAGCAATGTGGCTAGTGCGAGTGGCGCTGCAGCGCCCGTACACGTTCGTGGTGATGTCCCTCCTCATTTTGGTGGTCGGCGTGCTGTCGATCCTCAAGATGCCGACGGACATTTTCCCGAACGTCGACATCCCGGTCATCTCCGTGGTGTGGAACTACGGCGGCCTCCCGCCGGACGAGATGGAGCGCCGGATCACCAGCAACTTCGAGCGCTACCTGACGACCGTCGTCAACGACATCGACCACGTCGATAGCCAGACGCTCACCGGCATCTCCGTCATCAAAATCTTCTTTCAGCCGCAGGCGAAGATCGAAGAGGCGATCGCGCAAGTTACGGCGGTCTCACAAGGCGCCGTGCGCATGATGCCACCGGGTGCGACGCCCCCGCTGATCATCCGCTACAGCGCGTCGAACGTGCCGATTCTGCAGATGGCGCTCGGCAGCGAGACCATGAGCGAGCAGCAGCTGTTCGACCAGGGCGTCAACGTGGTGCGCGCGGATATCGTCACGGTGCCGGGTGCGCAGGTCCCGTGGCCGTACGGCGGCAAGCAGCGCCAAGTCATGATCGATATCGACCCCAAGCGCCTCTACGCCTGGGGGCTTTCGCCGCGTGACGTGAACAACGCGCTCGGTCTCGGCAACGTGGCCCTGCCTTCCGGCACCGCCAAAATGGGCGCGCAAGAGTACCCGGTCGTCATCAACAGCAGCCCGGAGCTGATGGACGAAATCGGGTCGATCCCCATCAAGACGGTACGCGGCACCCCCGTGTACGTGAAAGACGTCGCGAACGTGCGCGACGGCAACTCGCCGCAGACCAGCATGGTGCACGTCGGCGGCCGGCGCTCGGTGCTGATGAGCATCCTGAAGCTCGGCAGCGCCAGCACGCTGGACGTGGTGGCCCGCATCCGCGACATCCTCCCGACCACGATGGCCAAGGTGCCGCCGGAGATGAAGGCGTCGCTGCTCTTCGACCAGTCGGTGTTCGTGGCCGCCGCCGTGAACGGCGTCGTGAAAGAGGCCGCCATCGCCGCGGGACTGACGGCGCTGATGATCTTTCTGTTTCTGGGCAGCTGGCGCAGCACCGTGATCGTGGTGGTGTCGATCCCGCTGTCGATCTTGGCCTCGATCAGCCTGCTGTATGCGCTCGGTTACACACTCAACGTCATGACGCTGGGCGGCATGTCGCTCGCGGTCGGCATCTTGGTCGACGACGCCACGGTCGCGCTCGAGAACATTCACCGCAACATGGCGCAGCGCAAGCCGTTCTTGCGCGCCATCATCGACGGCGCACAAGAGATTGCCGTGCCGGCGTTCGTGTCCACGCTGTGCATCTGCATCGTGTTCGTGCCGGTGGCGTTCATCACCGGCCCCGCCAAGTACCTGTTCGCACCGATGGCGCTGGCGGTCGTGTTCGCCATGCTCATGAGCTACCTGCTGTCGCGCACCCTGGTGCCGACGCTCGTCAAATACCTGCTCGAGACCGAAGCGGCGGCGCACCACAACGCCGGTCACGATAGCAACCGCTCGGCTTTCTTCGCCGCCTTCGAGCGCGGCTTCACCCGCCTACGCGACGGCTACGGCGCGTATCTCGCGCTCGCGCTCCGGCATCGCCCGCTGGTGGTCGGCAGCTTTGCGACGTTCGTCGTGGCGTCTTTGGCGTTGTTCCCGCTGATCGGGCGCGACTTCTTCCCGAGCGTGGACGCGGGCCTCATCAAGCTGCACGTGCGTGGCGTGCCCGGCACTCGCATCGAAGAGACCGAGCGCCACGTCGGCGACATCCAGCGCACCATCAAGGAAGTGATTCCGCCCAGCGAGATCGACACGCAGCTGGACAACATCGGCGTGCCCTACAGCGGCATCAACCTCTCGCTGAGCGAGGGCGCGCTGATCTCGTCCGCCGACGCGCAGATTATGATCTCGTTGAAGGAGGGTCACGGCCCGACCAACGATTATGTTCGCAAGCTGCGTGACAAGCTGAACGACGAGTACCCGGAGTCGACATTCTTCTTCTTGCCGCCGGATATCTCGACGCAGGTACTGAACTTCGGCTTGCCGGCGCCCATCGACTTGCAGGTGGTGAGCGCCCCGGGCCGCGAGAACGACGCCTTCAAGATCGCCAGCGAGCTGCGCCACAAGGTGCTGGGCATTCCCGGTACGGCCGACGTGCGACTGGCGCAGGTGCAGAACGTGCCGGCGTTGCGTGTCAACGTGGACCGCACGATGGCCAGCCAGTTCGGCCTGAGCGAGCGCGACGTGGCCAGCGATCTCTTGGTTTCGCTTTCATCGAGCGGGCAGGTGGCGCCGAGCTTTTGGGTCGATCCCAAGCGCGGCATTCAGTACCTGGTGGCGGTGCAAACGCCGCAATACGGCGTGGACAGCGTCGACAGCCTGATGCAGACACCGATTTCGACGCCCGGCAGCGCGCCGCAGTTCTTGTCCAATGTGGCGCAGCTCAAGCGCACGCAGAACGCCGCCAACATCACGCACTACAACGTGGCGCGCACATTCGACGTGCACGCCAACGTCGACGGCGCCGACTTGGCTTCGGTGGCGCAAAAGCTGGGCCAGCTCGTCGCCGAGACCAAGCCGAAGCTGCCGCGTGGCGTGTCGCTCGCGCTCAAGGGCCAGGTCGAGAGCATGGAGAGCTCGTTCCACGCGCTGGGCTACGGCTTATTGTTCGCGGTGCTGCTGGTTTACCTACTGATCGTCGTCAACTTTCAGTCGTGGCTCGATCCGTTCATCATCTTGATGGCGCTGCCGGGCGCGCTCGCCGGCATCGCTTGGATGTTGTTCGTCTCGCACACCACGTTCAGCGTGCCCGCGCAGATGGGCACCATCATGTGCGTGGGTGTTGCCACCGCCAACAGCATTTTGGTGGTGAGCTTCGCCAATGGCCAACGCAAGCTCGGTATGAACGCGGTGGACGCCGCGCTCGCGGCCGGCATGACACGTTTGCGGCCGGTGGCGATGACCGCGCTGGCGATGATGATCGGCATGCTGCCGATGTCGCTGGGGCTCGGTGAAGGTGGCGAGCAGAACGCACCGCTCGGACGCGCGGTGATCGGCGGGCTATTGTGTGCCACGCTTTCGACGTTGTTCTTCGTGCCCGTGATGTACTCGATCCTCCGCAAGCAGCCGCCCCACGAGGTGGTGCTGGAGGAAACTTGATATGGAAGAGAGCAATCAGTTGACGGACCAGCAGCCCCGGCACAGCGACCCGCCCAGCGCGGAGCTCGGTTTCGCGCTCCCCCAACCTGCGCGACTTTCTCGCGGGCGCGCCCTCACGCTGGGCATCCTCGGGCTGGGGGTGCTCGGCGGCGTGTTCCTGTTCGCGTTCGCGCCGCGCCGCGCCGCGCGCGCGAACCTGGAGCAAAGGGCGGAAAACGCCGGCAAGGCGCTGGCTCGCGTGGCCGTGGCCCCGCCCAAATTGGCTTCGAGCGATCGCGCGCTCAAGCTGCCCGGCAACGTGCAGCCGCTCGAAGAGGCCGTGATCTACGCGCGCGCCAACGGCTACGTCGCGCGCTGGCTGGTCGACTTGGGTGACAAGGTGAAGGCAGACCAGCTGCTGGCCGAGATCGAAACGCCCGAAGTGAACCAGGAGCTGTCGCAAGGGCGCGCCTCGCTCGCCAAAGCACGAGCCGCCAAGACTCAGGCCGAAGCCAGCCGTAACCTCGCCAAAACCAAGGCGGACCGCGCCGGCAAGTTGATGGACGCCGGCGTGGGTACGCAGCAAGAGCTCGACCAGGCGCAAGCCGATTCGGCGGTGAGCGACTCCAACGTCAACGTCGCGCAAGCCGCGATCGAAGCCGAGCAAGCGAACATTCGCCGCCTCAGCGATTTACAGCAATTTTCCAAGGTAACGGCGCCGTTCGCCGGCACCATCACGGCGCGCAGCATCGACCGCGGCAGCTTGGTGACGGCTGGCAACGCCACGCCGCTCTTTCGCTTGGCCGCGACCGAAACGGTGCGCGTCTTCGTGCAGGTGCCGCAAGACGTGGCGCCGAGCATCGTGGTTGGCGCCACCGCCAAGATCACGGTGCGCGAGTTCACGGGGCGCACCTTCGAAGGCCAGGTTGCGCGCACGGCCGGAGCGCTCGACGCGGTCACGCGCACCCTCAACACCGAGATTCGCGTGCCGAACCCCGACGGCAAGCTGTTGAGCGGCATGTACGCGGAGGTGTCGCTCAACTTGTCGGCGCCGCGCCAGGTTTACGAGATCCCGGCCACCGCGCTGCTGAGCGACGCGCAAGGGTTGCGGGTCGCGATCGTGACGCCCGCCAATACTTTGCATCTGCAGCCCATCTCGATCGAGCGCGACCTCGGTCCGACGCTGCAGGTGTCGAGCGGCCTGAGCGGCAACGAGCGTCTCGTGCAAATCGCCGGTGCAGACCTGGCTGAAGGCCAAAAAGTAGAGCCCTTCGCGCCCAAGCCAAGCGCGAGCGCAGCCGCCCCCGCCGGTGCCCCGGCGCCCGCCGCCAGCAGCCGCTGAAGCTCGGTTCAGGGGTTGCGCGTGCAGATTTTCACACCGAACACCGTGTCGGTGCAGAAGCGGGACGGACGCTCACAGTCGGCGACCGTTTCGCAAAGCTGCCGGTCGCGCCCCGGAGTCATCGTCTGGCAGCTCGCCTTGCAACTGGAGGCCGCGCTCGCATCACCGGTAACGCTGAGGCAGCACACTTGGTTCGCGTCGCAGTCTGCCCTGACCGTGCAGCCGAGAGTGGCGCCATTGCAAGCGGCGTTGGCGGCGATGCACGTGAGACCACCCAGGCCGGCACAACACTGCTGAGTCTCGGCGTTGCACTGCTGATTGCCGCACGTGATGGTGGGCCCGTTGGGCGCGCCAGCCGAGCCGATGCCGCCAACACCGCCGATGCCAGTGCCGCCAATGCCGGTGCCGCCCACGGTGCCGGTGCCGGCGACGCCGACGCTCCCGCCGATCGGACCCACTCCGCCCGTTACCGGGGTGCCACCGATCGCGATCGCGCCACCGGTCGTCACGCCGCTGCCGCCGTCCGAGCGCGTCCCACCGGTGCCGGTCGCGCCAGTGCTGTTCGCTCCGCCCGTGCCATTCGCGCCGGTGCTACTCGCGCCGGCCTCGACGATGGTGCCGTCCGGACCGAACAGGTAGTCCCGAGTGTCCGAGCGGCCCCCGCACGCCTGCGCGAGCAGGAGCGCGGACCCGCCGGCGACCGAAAGCCTAATCCAGCGCAGGGACGGACGAAACGCAGGCATACCGGCAAGGCTAGTACCTGGCCGGCGTGCGAACCAGGCAAGCCCCGCGTATGCTGCGGAAACTCGCCGGGGAGCACCCGGCCGAATCCGCACCGCATGGACGCAGCCACCACCACCTCCTCTATCGAAGTTCCGAGCACTCAAGTGCTTTTGGCCCTTTCGGGACCGCAATCCAACCTGCTCACCGAGGTGGCACGCCAAAGCGGCGCCGATGTCAGCTTGCGCGGCAACACCATTTTGGTGGCGGGCGAAGAAGCCGAAGTAAAGCTGGCTGAACGTTTCTTAAGGGACGCCGCCGAGCTCGTCGGCAAAGGCTTCGACATCGGCCCGAACGACGTCGCCAGCTCCATGCGCGGGTTGCGCGCCGACCCGGCACGTTCGCTCACCGAGCTATTGGACGAGACCATCATCGTCACCGCGCGCAAGCGCCCGATCTTGCCCAAGAGCCGTGCGCAGCGTCAGTACGTCGAAGCCATTCGCAACCATGACTTGATTTTCGGTATCGGCCCGGCCGGTACCGGCAAGACGTATCTGGCGATGGCCATGGCCGCGTCGTGGCTGATGCAAAAGAAGGTCAAGCGCATCATCATGGCGCGCCCGGCGGTCGAAGCCGGCGAGAAGCTCGGCTTCTTGCCAGGCGACCTGGCCGAAAAAGTGAACCCGTACCTGCGCCCGCTGTACGACGCGCTCCACGACATGCTCGAGTTCGAGCGGGTGGAACAGCTGCGTGAGCGCGGGCAAATCGAAGTGGCGCCGCTCGCGTTCATGCGTGGCCGTACGCTGAACGACTCGTTCGTGATCCTGGACGAAGCGCAGAACGCCACCAGCGAGCAGATGCGCATGTTCCTGACGCGCCTCGGCTTCGGCTCCAAGTGCGTCGTCACGGGCGACATCACGCAGACGGACTTGCCGTCCGGCGCCCGCAGTGGCTTGCGCGAGGCCCGCGAGCTGCTCAGCGGCACCGAAGGCATCGCGTTCTGCGGCTTCTCGGACGAAGACGTCGTGCGCCACCCGCTCGTACAAAAAATCATCGTCGCCTACGAAAAGCGCGACCACGAAAACGAAGCCCGCAAAGCCGCCAAAGCCGCCACCGCGACCCCGCCAACGGCACCGCCCGAAAAGCCCTGACAGCAGCGCCTCGGGCCATTCGCCAACTGGACCGTCGTTTCGAATCCCTCCCAGATTTTTTCACAGGAGGACGGGAGGACGGGAGTTTTTTTGTCGCTCGATCCGAGCGGCCACGCGCGAGAACAGCGCAATCGGCGTACGCCACGTCAGCGCGCCGGAGGCGGGCGCACCGAAAGCGCAGCGTCCGCCTCGCGAAACAGGTTCGCCAGCGAGCGCACGAACGCCGCCAGCATCGGATTCTGATCGAGCTCGCGGTTGAGCGCGTCGCCCGTGACGACCTTCAGCGTGACCTCGCCCACGGCCACGATCGAGGCCGTGCGCACGCCGGGCGCAAACACTGCGGCTTCGCCGAATACATCTCCCGGGCCGAGCCGGCGCACCATGTGCTGCTGGCCCTGAATCGTCTTCCAGACGTCGCAGTGGCCGGTCTGAATCACGTAAGCCGTGTTGCCCGGCTCACCCTCTTTGACGATCGGCTCGCCGTCGGCCACCCTGAGCGTCTCGAACCAGCCGCCACCCTTCAGAAATTGCTCCAGCTCGTGGCGTAGCTCGCTCACGCTCGCGTACCGCTCGGACCTTTCGCGAGAAAGCGCCTTGGCTGCAATCCGGCACAGCTCCGGCGGCACCTGGTTCCACAGCGCGCGCGGCTGAAAGCTGCGCGGCCCGCGATCCATCGCGGCGGCCAGGATGCCCTTGCCGTCGTTGGGCGCGTTGCCCGTCAAAATTTCGTAAAGCACACCCCCGAGCCCGAACACGTCGGTGCGCGCGTCTATCTCTTCCGTGCGACCGAAGATCTGCTCGGGCGCCATGTACGCAGCGGTACCGCCCGAGCCTTCTTGAGTCGGCGAGCTGTGCGCGACGCCCCAATCCATCAAGTACACCTCGCCGTGCTCGCCTACCATGATGTTGTCCGGCTTCACGTCACAGTGAAAGACGCCGCGCCCGTGCGCGAACGACAGCGCATCACACAAGCGCAGCAAGATGTTGACGAAGCGCTGCAGCAGGTCGGCGGCTTGCGTCACGTTCTCGGGCTTCGGCCCTTCCAGCAGCTGGCTCAGGCTCTTGCCCTGCACCAGGCGCATCACGATATACGGGTCTTCGGAAGACTCGTCACCCAGGTCGTAGATCGGTACGACGTTCGGGTGCTCGAGCTGCCCAGTGACCCTCGCTTCCGCCACGAACTGCTGCAGCGCGCGATCGTCCTCGCGTAGCTCGGGGCGCAGGGTCTTGATCGCCACACGACGGCCAATCACGACGTCGCGCGCAGCGTCGACGCAGCCCATACCACCGCGCGCCACTTGCTCGGCGTCGAGGAATCGGTCGCTGCTCTCGCGCTCCACGCCGCGAGACTAGCTGATTTGCGCGGACAGGCCCAAAGCGGCGCCAGGCTTGTGAACTAATTCGAGCTGCTCAGTCTTCGCTCATGCGCGCCAGACGCCGGAATTCGTCGATATCGAGGATGATCAAGCGACCACTGACGAGCTCCAGCAAGCCCTGCCTGGTCCAGTCGCCCAAGTTCTTGTTCACGCTTTCGCGCGTCGCTCCAACCATGTCGCCCAGCTCCTGCTGCGAGAGCTTGAGCGTGATCACGATGCCGGACGCGGGCGCGCGCCGCTTCTCACCGAAGCGCTTGGCAAGATCGAGCAGACAACGTGCCAAGCGACTCGGCACGTCGAGCAGCGCGGTGTCCTCGCTGCGTTGGCTGAGCCGGCGCACGCGCGCGCCGAGCACTTGCAAGAGCTTCACCGCGATCGCGGGCGACTGCTCGATCAGCGCCATGAACTCCAGACGATCGATGGCCAGAAGCTCACACGGCTCCATCGCAGTGCAAGTCGCAGAGCGCAAACCACCATCGAGCAGCGCGACCTCGCCGAACACTTCGCCCTCGCTCATGATGCCGAGCACCACGTCACGACCGTCTGGACCCGAAGAGGCGACTTTCAATTTGCCGCGCACGATCGCGAACAGCGAGCGCGCGGGGTCGCCCTGGCTCACCACCGCCTCACGCGCCGAGAAATTCTTCACGACCGCGAGGCCGGCCACCTTGGACAATTGCTCCTCGCTGAGCTCGGCGAACAGCGGGATCGACCCCAGCAGCTCCTGATGCTTCTCTTGGAGTTTCGCGGGCATATGCGTCCAGGTGTGAACCAGTTCATACCTTCAGCAGCGGGTTTCGTCCACCCACGGCCAGGTTGGTCACCCGCCGTATGGGAAAAAAAGCGACCGTGTTGTGGCCCAGTTCATAGGGGCGGCGAGGGGCCCTGGTCTATCAACGGATCAAGCTGGAAGTGGGGAGTCCCGTGAGCGTGACGGGCGACTCGCTTTCTGCAGATTCTGAATCGTCAGGCGTCGGCGGGGTTCAACAAATACCTACGTCAGCGCTCAGGGGTGGAGTCCAAACCAAGGAGTATCGATATGACCGCTCCCTCAGCAGAGCTCCATATTTTCAAGCCACGGGCGTCACGCCGCAGCACCTTCGGCGGCGCCCAATCTTCGTCACGGACGCGTCTTTCAGCTGACGCGCAAGCCGCGATTCGCCATGTGGCTATCGCGGCCGACGCCAGCTCCTCGAGCGAGGTCAGACTCGCGCTGGTCTGGCTCGAGTTGGCACGTGGCGTCAGCACGATCGTGGATGGCTTCTTCACGAATGACCGCTGCTACCTCGTGCTCAAGACTCGCTTGGACGACCAGGCGGTGCCGATCGAAGGTCGCAGGCTCGAAATCCTCGAGGCAGTGTTGGCCGGCTCGCGCCAAAAAAACATTGCCATCGACTTGCAGCTCGCGCCTTCTACGGTGGCGCTCAACTCCAAGCTCGCGCTCGAGAGCCTGGGCGCGCCGGGTAAGCCCTCGCGCGCGCACCCCCTGCTGATGATCCTGGCGCGCGCCGCCAACGAGCCCGTGGCCTGGTCGGCGCGCACCGCCACTTTCGTGGTGCACGACGACAGCGAGCTGCGTGTGATCGGCATCGCGCGTCCCGATCGCAGGTTGGGCGACTACCTACCCAACGCGGAGCTGGCGGTGATTCGCAGCTTGATCGAGGGCTCTTCTTACCAAGAAATAGCGCGCGAGCGCGGCACGTCGACCCGCACCATTGCCAACCAGATCAGCGCGGTGTTCCGTCGGATGCACGTGTCCGGTCGCAACGAGCTCGTGCAGCGCCTGTTCCGCGACGACCTGTACCGCGCGCGCCCCACGCCGCCGAGTGAGCCGCTGCCTCCCAACCAGACGATCGTGCCGCCCGGCTTGTTCACACCGGCAGAACACGTCTCAGGCGGCGCGCGTCGCACCGCCTGAGAATGCCCCAAGTCACTTGATGCTCTGACTGAAGCTCGTGACCGTGGCACCGCTGCCACTGTTCCAAATCTCGAAACCGAACTGCACACTGAGCAGGTTCCAATCGTTCTGAGCTTTGCCCATATCGACGGCCTTCTGCAGGAACGGCTTCAAGTCTTGGTTGGTCCAACCACCCACGTAGTCTTTGGACCAGAAGGTCACGACCTGCCAAGTCGAATTGGTGCCGGTCCAAATCTGGAAATCGTGGCCTGCGATCTTCACGGTCTCACCCGGTGAGCCGATCGGTTGCGGGCCACCGCCGGCGGCCAACCAAATCATCACCTCGAGCCCGCCGGCAGGTGTGGCCGGATTCGCGCCCGCGCTCGTCGGTACGGCCCAGATATCGTAAGACGCGTTGTACTTGCCTCCGGAAGGCGGCGTGAACGTGACCGTGGAGGGTGCGGACGTGATCGCGCTGAGCGCTTTGGGGAGGCCGGTGCCGGTCGTGCTCTGACCAAAGTGCCAGCCGTAAGCCACCGAGGGATATGCCACCGGCGAGTTGCCGCCGGTGCTCAGGCTACCGGAGTCGATCGTGAAGCCGGCAGTGCCGCCACCGGCCTTGGCGGTGATGCATTGCTGCCCATTGTTGGCCGTCGCCACGTTGTTTTGAATGCGATACGGGCCTGCGGTCAGGTGCTCTTTGTCGTTCTCGCCGACGATGCCGCAGATCTGGCCCAGGTTGGTTTGGCCGGCGCCCGACTCGTGCGGGATCAGCTGCGTCAAGCACAGGTCGAACGCGCCCGCGGTGTTGCCACCGACGACTTGAATCTGCAAATCGAAGGGACCGCCCAGCATGCAGTCTGGCGGCGGCTTCCACTCCGTGGGGCACGTCACGTCGTCGAAGCACACGGTGCCGGAGAAGCCCGCGGTCAGCGGTTTCAGCTCCAAGAATGGCGCCACCTTGCCGTCCATCATGTCCGACTGCGTGTACGAGATGCGCACCGGGTTGCCACCGCTGCTCCCGGTGAGCTTGATGTCGAAGCACTTTGCCGTGCCGGTGTACGCCTTCTTCATCGGTGCGTCGCCGCCCGTCGAATTCAGCTCGAAGCCGAGACCACAGCCCCACTTCGCGAAGGTCGGATCGACGACGGTGGCGCCCTTGATGCAGCAACCGGTGGCGCCACACGCCTCTACCGGCGACGTGCAGGTCGAGCCATCGTGGTACATGTAAATCGAGCCTTGCAGGCCCATCGGGTTGTCGTCGGTGCTGGCCGGATCGCAGCCGATCCAGCCGCCGTCCAGCGCGAGGTTCGGATCGGTGAGGCATTCCATGGGTGCGCCGCCGCCGCTGCCGCCGGAGCCGCCCGTGCCTGCGCCGGTTCCGCCGCCGTTCGTGCCACCGGCAGCAGGGCTACCGCCGGTCGTGAGTGAGCCGCCCGTCGGAGCCGAACCGCCGACGCTACCGGCGCCACCCGTACCGACTGGATTCGGCGCCGGCTGGCAAACGCCCGCCGTCGTGTTGCAAACGAGCGCGCCGCACTCTGCGTTGCTCGTACACGCCGCGCGACACACGCCTTGCACGCACGACTGTCCCGTCGCGCACGCCACCGCCGGGCAAGCCGTGAACGGCACGCACTGGCCGCCGCTGCACTCGAAGCCGTTCAGGCACTGCGCGCTGCTGCTACAGCCATTGTTTTGATTCGAGCCGCTGCCGCCACTGTCGTTCTTGGTCGAACAACCCCAGAGCGAAGCCCACAACGAGGCAGCCGTAGCCGCCGTGACCAGCACGCGAAACGCGCTCTTCATGCGCATCAATCTGGAACCGATTCCAGCTTCGCTCAAGCGCGAACAGCCTAAATTCCAAAGGGAGCGACCTTACCAAATACTGATTTCCGGCACCGGTTCCAGCCACCGCCAACGTTTCGTCCCCGAGCGCACACTGCACGCCCCGCCGCACGACCGCCCAGCTCTCGGCTTCCTACTTGGCTGCCCCTCCGCAGCCCGGTTGCAGAAAGCTCACGTGCCGTCGATCCGTCTCATCGCCCGTCAGGCCTCGGGCTGCTGCCATCCTGGTCTGTCTTGGCGGGTGCCTTCGAGAACACGAGAGATCGGGAACATCGCGAGATCGGGATTTTCTGGTTCTTCTAGCCGATCTCCCGTGACATCTCGAGGACCCGAAACGACGGGCCAGCAAGCGAATGGCCCGCGGCGTCACCAGCGTGCTCGCGACCAGTTGTACCGAGTGACGCTACGGAAGTTGCGGCGAGGGGGGCTGCGGCTCAGGATTCTACACATTTCGGCGCGCAGTGGCCCACGAAGCAGAAATCGCAGTGTCCGAGCGCTCTCCGAGCCGCTTCGCAGTCGCAATCCCATTGCGGCGCGTCCCCAGTTCCATCGCCAAGAAGTTCTTCCGAACGTAAGAACTTGGGTGAACGCGCGATGCGCTTCGGGGCCCCAGGTATCATCGGACGTCCACGAAGCTAATTACGAGCGTAAGAATTTTCTAAGCGTGAGAGTGAGTGGGCGTCCTCAGTCGTCGGACCCTCGTACGTGCAATGCAGCGCTCGCCGTGACGCGAGAACACCTTCACCGTCCCGCGAGATGTGTGGAATCACTAGGGGGCTGCGGCTTGGCACCCTGGGGACGATGAGAGGCGGTTACAGAACCGCGCGGCAATGGCCAATTTTCCCGGCGACGAGGCGCCGCGGAGCGGTCAGGTACATGGGGGAATGCTTCCGTGGCGTTTCAGAGGCGCGCGAATCGGCAACAATTTAGCGGGATTTCGCGCTTGAAACGTCGACCGCGAACGTCCTCGCTCCATCTATCCGCCTGTGATAGTCCCCCGCCATGCCTGAGATTCTCCACGTACAAGCACGCGAAATCCTCGACTCTCGCGGCAACCCGACGGTAGAGGCCGAGGTCCACACTTCTTCCGGCTTTGGCCGTGCTGCGGTTCCGAGCGGTGCCTCGACCGGCGAGCATGAAGCGAACGAGCTGCGCGACGGCGACAAGAAGCGCTACCTCGGTAAGGGCGTTCTGCAAGCGGTCGAGAACGTCAACGACAAGCTCGGCCCGGCGATCGTCGGTATGTCTGCGCTCGACCAGCCTTCGGTCGACAAGCGCCTGCTCGAGCTCGACGGCACGCCGAACAAGAGCAAGCTCGGCGCGAACGCGATCCTCGCGGTGTCGATGGCGGTGGCCCGCGCCGCGGCGGACACGGTGGATCTGCCGCTGTGGCGCTACCTCGGTGGCGTGCAGGCGCGCGTGTTGCCGACCCCGTTGATGAACATCATCAACGGCGGCGCGCATGCCGACAGCGGCCTAGAAGTGCAAGAGTTCATGATCGTGCCGCAAGGCTTCGACACCTTCGGCGAGGCGCTGCGCGCCGGTACCGAGGTGTTCCACAACCTCAAGAGCATCCTCAAGAAAGAAGGCATGGTCACGGCCGTGGGCGACGAGGGCGGTTTCGCGCCGCGTCTCGCCTCGAACGAGCAGGCCATCCAGCGCATCATGAGCGCCATCGAGGCCGCCGGTTACAAGCCGGGTGAGCAGGTCGCGCTGGGCATGGATTGCGCCGCGAGCGAGTTCTACAAAGACGGCAAGTACACCTGGGACAAGAAGCAGCACACGGCCGCCGAGCTGTGTGACGTGTACGCCGAGCTGATCAAGAAGTACCCGATCGTCACCATCGAAGACGGCTACGCCGAGGACGACTGGGAGGGCTGGAAGCTGATGACCGAGAAGCTCGGCAGCAAGATTCAGCTCGTGGGCGACGACCTGTTCGTCACCAACGTCAAGCGCCTGGCGCAGGGCATCGAGAAGAAGATCGCCAACTCGATCTTGATCAAGGTGAACCAGATCGGCTCGCTCACCGAGACGCTCGACACCATCCGCATGGCCACGACGGCCGGCTACACGAGCGTTGCCTCGCACCGCTCCGGCGAGACCGAAGACGCCTTCATCGCGGACCTCGCGGTGGCGACGAACTGCGGCCAGATCAAGACCGGCAGCCTTTCGCGCAGCGACCGTATCGCCAAGTACAACCAGCTGCTGCGCATCGCCGACGAGCTCGGCGACGAGCAGGTGTACAGCGGCAAGACCCCGTTCTCGCGCCGCTGAGAACGTGCGGCTCGCGCCGCGCCGCCCAGCAACGAAACGCCTCGCTCAATCGAGCGGGGCGCTTTCGTTTTGTTACAGCGGCCGGCAGGCGTCATCGAGCGCGCGGCACTCGGCATTGTCTCTGCCGAGGCAAGGCGACGCGGCTAGCTTGGAGATGCACGCCTCCTCCTGCGCGAGGGTGCCGTTCGCGCAATGGCTGAACATTGTGCTGAAGTAAGCCGAGCAGTCCACCTGATCGCTCCAAATTGAGTAACTCATGGGACCGCAGTTCACCCGCTTGCCGTAGCCGCCGTATTTTGCGGCCGCCCAGTCACAGAAAGTACCAACCTCGCCGGCGCTCAACGCGGGCAGCTGCTTGGTGCCATCCACACCGCTCGACGGGCCTGGGCCGTCGTCACTACCGCAATCAGCGAGCGCCAGTCCGAACGCGACGCGCAAAGCCCCCGAGAAAATTCGCCCCATCTTCATGGTGCTTCTTTAGCGAGCCTCGGAAAAATGAGCAACGCCATCCTGCTTAGGTATTTGCCGGCTCGTGATCGTTTCGGCACCTCCAGGCATTAAGTGAGGTGATGTCCCCGCGCGCCCCAAGAATTTCCGGCTTTTTCCCGGCGGTTTTGCTGCTCGCCTGCTCGGCGGGTGGCTCGCACGATGGGGGGCGGATTACTGGTAACGGTGCCACGAGCTCGACGGGCGGCGGCCCGACCCTGAATCCGAACCTCACGGGTGGCAGCGCGGGCAGCATCAACGGCTTGAACGTGAGCGGCACCGGTAGCGATACCGATCCGGGTTGCCCGACTTCGATCAGCGGCACCGTCTACGATCCTGCCGGCAAGCTGCCGCTGTACGACGTGGTCGTGTACGAGCCGAGCGAGGCGCTCGCGCCACTCGCGAAGGGCGCAGCGTGCGAGACCTGCGACGGCAACTTTTCAGGTCGCCCCGTTGCCGCTGCCGTGTCGGACGCTGCCGGCCATTTCAAGCTCGAGGGTTTGAAGGCGACCGAGAACGTGCCGCTCGTGATCCAAGTCGGTAAATGGCGCCGGCAGATCACCGTGCCGAGCGTCACGGCGTGCCAAGACAACGAGCTCGACGACCCGGAGCTGTTCCGGCTGCCGCGCAGCCAAGCCGAAGGCGATTTGCCGCAGATGGCGGTCGTGCGCGGCGGCTCCGAAGCACTCGAATGCCTGATTCGCAAGCTGGGTGTGGACGACTCCGAGTTTACGCCCGATTCCGGCGCGGGCCGCGTGCACCTGTACGTGAGCGCCGGCGGGACCGCTACGGCCGGCACCGCCAGCATGGCCGACGGCTCGCAGCTGGGCAGCGACGACAGCTTGCTCGACAGCCTCGACAAGATGAAAGGCTACGACATGATCTTGCTCGGCTGCGAAGGCACCGACAACATCATCGAGGGCCGGCCGGAGTCGCAGTACTTCAACGTGCGCGACTACGCGGACCAGGGCGGCCGCATCTTCGGCTCCCACTACCACGACAAGTTCATCTGGAACGACAAGACCGAGGACAAGCCCTATCCCGAGGTCGTGAAGTTTCAGTCAGGAGCCTCGGCGTTGCCGTCGCCCGCCATCGGCAACATCAACATGAGCTTCCCCAAGGGCACCGCGCTGGGGGATTGGCTCGTGAACGTGAAAGCATCCACGACGCGCGGCCAGATCTCGATCATCGACGCCGAGAACACCGTGCAGAGCGTCGTCAACCCGAACGCCATTTCGTGGATTGGCTCCCCCGACGCTAAGACGCCGGGCGCCCCCATCTATTTCTCCTTCCCGACGCCCGTGAACGGCCCCGCCTGCGGGCGCATGGTGTTCAGCGACATCCACGTGGCCTCCGGCAGCGGCGATACCGGCAAGCAGCCTTTCCCCACCGGCTGCACGAACCCGGAGCTGACGGCCCAGCAAGCGGCCCTGGCCTTCATGATTTTCGACCTTTCGTCCTGCGTTCAGCCGGAGACGGAAGACGTCCACCCGCCCGTGATCCCGAAGTGATTGCATTGACAACCATCCGCTCGGGAGCTAGGTTCCGAGCATGCGTGGTCAATTCGACGGCGATAAGGTCGTGCTGCAGCGGGCGCTGCCGTTCTTGATCCACGCCTGTTATCAGCAGATCCGCTCGGTCACGTACAAAGAGTTCTTGAGTCACGAGCTAGAGCTCACGCCCGAGCAGTGGATCGTGCTCGTCCAGCTCTGGCAGAAAGATGGCCAGAGTCAGTCAACGCTCAGCGAGCTCACGCTGCGCGACAAGCCGACCATGTCGCGCATCATCGACACGATGGAGAAGAGCGGCCTGGTCGAGCGCACCGTCGACACGCAAGACGCCCGTACCCGTCTCGTCAAGCTCACGCGCGTCGGCAAGTCGCTGCAAGCCAAGCTCGTGCCGGTCGCCAAGGGGATCGTGTCGCGTCTCGAAGCCGGGATCAGTGAGCGTGATCTCGAGACCACGCATCGCACCCTCGCCCGTATGCTCGAAAACCTACGCTGAGCGATGTTTCCCGAATTGCTCGGGCATTTTCTCGAACCAATAGTTGCAATAACAACCACCCCGGAGACATTCATGACATTTCGCCAATTCCCTCGCTTCGACGAACAAACCGGCCCTACCGCCGCACGCGACGCGCTGCTGCAAAACAAGCGCGAATTCGGCGCCATTCCCGAGCCCATCGCGCGCTACGCCAGCTCGCCGCTCATGCTCGGCCAAGCCTTGGCGGGTCTACATGCCCTCGACAATTCGAGCCTCCGCCCGCTCGAGCGCGAGGTCTTGGCGATGACGATGGGCCGGCTGAACGGCTGCAAATTCTGCCTCAAACTGCACCGCCGTCTGCTCGCCGCCCAAAAAGCTCCGGCGGAGCTCATCGACGCGCTCGAAGCCGGCTCCGCTCTCGCCGACCAGCGCCTCGAAACCTTGCGCGACTTCATCCTCGACACCGTCGAGCATCACGGCGAGGTTTCGCCCGAAGTGTGGACCCGCTTTCGCGAAGCCGGCTACACCCACGAGCAAGCACTCGACGTCGTCTTGGGCATCAGCGTCTACACGCTGACGACTTTCGCGAATCGACTGACGGAGAGCGGCGAAGGCTGACCGGTTCCAACGCTTCCTCTCGGCTGTTCCGGTGGGGACGGTGGGCTGTAGTCGGCGATTCTCTGAAAGTCTCACACGGGGTCGGAAGTCTTTCTTCGTTCAATCCGTTCGGCGGTTGACGGCTACCGCGCAGTCGCCGCCCGACGACGCGTGTCTCGAACCCAAGACTTCTAGCTTCCCGATCAGGACGGAAAGCCCTCAACGGATGCTGCTTAGAAGCCGACGGCGTTGTCGCAGCTGGCGGGGGGCGTGACGGTACCGAATTGAGTCTCCGGTACGTTCCAGCGAGAGCAGGCCATGCTCTTAATCTGTGCGAGGCACTTGTCGTAGTCGTCGCCGACGGTGATCACGCCGGAACAGGGAAGCTTGTCTTCGATCAGCTGGATGCACTGGTCGACGTTGTTCTGCAGCTCGTCTTCTCGGAGGCGGCCGACCTGGACGTAACAACCGAAGGCCTTGTTGCACCAGGTGGTCGCGTACTTCTGGCACTGCTCGACAGGCGAGGGCCCGTCGTCGTTCGCGGCGCCGCCGGCGCCTTCGTCTACCGATTTGCCGGCGCAGGACGCCAAGAAACCCAGCCCCACCAACATTGCCGCACCTAAGACGCGCACCACCATCCAGTAACCTCCAGCTCTACAGTATCCGACGGCGGCTCGCTCGCTCAAGTTTCAACCGGCCCTGTGCGGCTTAGCCCAAGTCGAACAGCAGCACTTCAGCGGGCTCTTGGCCTTCAATCGCGATTTGCGCGATTTCTCCACTTTCGAACGACGCGGCATCTCCTGCTGCGAGCTCTTGCCCGCCGTCTTTTGCGACGATCTTCACTTTGCCACGAGCTACGTGTAGCCAGGCGTAACGACCTTGCACGAGCTGGTGAGAAACGCGCTCGCCAGGAGCTAGCAGGCCCGCGTAGAGCGAGGCGTCTTGGTGAATCGTGAGCGAGCCTTCGCGACCGTCGTTCGACGCGACGAGCCGCAGCTTGCCCTGACGTTCAGCCTCCGTGAAATGCTTTTGCTCGTAGCCGGGCGGATAGCCGCGCCCGTCGGGCAAGATCCAAATCTGCAAGAAATGCACGAGCTCGGTCGGGGACGCATTGAATTCGGAATGCGTGACGCCCGTGCCGGCTGACATGCGCTGCACGTCTCCCGGGCGAATGACGGAGCCGGTGCCCATGCTGTCTTTGTGCTGGAGCGCGCCGGAGAGCACGTAAGAGATGATCTCCATGTCGCGGTGGGGATGGGTTCCGAACCCCTTGCCACCCTCGACGCGGTCTTCGTTGATGACCCGCAGCGAGCGGAAGCCCATGTGAGCGGGCGCGTAGTAGTCGGCAAACGAGAACGTGTGAAACGAGCGCAGCCAGCCGTGGTCGGCGTACCCGCGCTCGCTAGCTCTACGAATCTGCATTCGAGTCTCCACTCTTAGGCGCGAGAACATAAGTCCGGCGGCGCCGTTGTAAAGAGACTTCCCCACCTGCGCCCACATCGCGCGCTTCCAGCTCACGTTTTTTGACGCGCGCCGACACCGACATCGGCCACTGCCAATTCACATCGACTCGATGGATCGAATTGCGGAACCGTTTGCACACGCTGTGCGGTGCAGTAGCCTGTGAACATGCGCGTCCTTCGGTCGGCATCGCTTTGTCTTGGCGCTCTGACGCTGGTTTTGGGCTGTTCTCCCGCTTCGGACCGAGGCGGCATCACCCGACCGGGGGGCGGCGGCACCGCCGGCTCTGGCTCGACGGTAGGCGGCTCGCTGAACATCGGTGACCCCGACCAACCCGACATCCACTGCGACCCGACGGTGCCGGGCTCGCCCTGCAGCCCCGATGCGCCTGCGCCGCCCGGCTGCGGCGACGGCGTGCTCACCGACGACGAGGCCTGCGACGACGGCAACAGCGCCGACGCCGATGGCTGCCAAGGCAACTGCCTGGCGGTCGACCCCGGCTATTCGTGCAACCCCCCTGGAAAGCCCTGCCACGAGCTCGTGGTGTGCGGCGACAGCATCGTCGGCAGCTCCGAGCAATGCGACGACGGCAACAAGGACGCTGGAGACGGCTGCTCCGCGCATTGCCAATTCGAGATCGGCTACAAGTGCGACGGCAGCCCCAGCACGTGCACCAAGACGGTGTGCGGCGACGGCATGAAAGAAGGCGCCGAAAGCTGCGATGACGGCAACGACAAGCCGTTCGACGGCTGCTCCTCGTTCTGTCAAACCGAGCCGACTTGTACCGGCGCAGGCTGCACTTCGGACTGCGGCGACGGCCTCGTCATCGACGAAGAATGTGACGACGGCAACGCCAACGACGGCGATGGCTGCAGTCACGACTGCAAGAAAGAGATGGGGTTCGTCTGCTCGCAAGACGCCGACTGCGAAAAGATCAACGGCGAGTGCGTGCTGCGTGTCCCGGCATTGTTCCGCGACTTCAACGCCGCCAATTCGCCCGGCGGGCACCCCGACTTTCAGGTTGGCTGCGGCGGCGAGTCCGTCACCACCGGGCTGGTGAAGACGGACCTGGACGCGGCTGGCAAGCCGCAGCTCGTGGCGGACGGAGCGTCGTGCATCACGAACGCCGCTAGCTTCAAGCAGTGGTACTCGGATTCGGACAAGAGTCACCCGATCGTGGGCGACATCGTGCTCTTCAAGAAGAAGATGGGCACCGGCTTCGTCAACCGCTGGGGCGCGATGGGGGAGCCGTGGACCGCCATCACCAACGAGCAGTGGGCGGCCAACACCTACGACGAGTGCAAGGCCAGCGGCTGCACGCCGTGCAGCTACAACAAGAACCAGGGCTGCAAAGGTACGCTCGTCGAATACGACGGCACGCCCTTCTTCTTCCCGCTCGACAACGCGCCCGGCGCTCTGCAAGACACGCGCTACGAGGCCAAGGTCGGCCCCGACTACGGGCTTGCCAGCTGGCCCTGGGAAAAAGACGTGGTGCCCGGCGCCGGCACGCACAACTTCCACTTCACGACCGAGGTCAAATACTGGTTCCAATACGTGGCGGCCAACGCGCCGACCCTCGACTTTACGGGTGACGACGACGTGTGGGTATTCGTCAACGGCAAGCTCGCCGTCGACATCGGCGGCGTGCACCCGCCGAAGAGCGGCAGTGTGACGCTCGACAAGGCGGCGGCCGGCACCTATGGCCTGAACGACGGCAAGGTGTACGCCATCTCGATTTTTCACGCCGAGCGCAAGACGGACGGCTCCAGCTTTCGCCTCACGCTCGACGGCTTCAACACGGCGCGCAGCTTGTGCACTCCCGTGTGCGGAGACGGCGTCGTGAGCGCCGGCGAGCAGTGCGACGACGGCGTGAACGACGGCGGCTACGGCGAGTGCGACGCCGGTTGCGTGATCGGCGCCTACTGCGGCGACGGCATCAAGCAAGAAGGCGAATACTGCGACGACGGCAACCGCATCGACGGCGACGGCTGCAACAGCTCGTGCCGCCACATCGTGGTGAAGTAGGCGGCGATTAAGTCGACGCGGCCCGCAGCACGTCCGTAAAGCTCAAAATGCCGACCGGCGTCAGGCCACGCAACACCGGCACGCTGCGCACTCCGGACATGCGCATGAGGCGCAGGCAATCCTCGATGATCAGCTCTTCTTGCACGCACAGGGCGGGCGCCGTCATCACGTCGCTCACGCGCAGCTGATCGAGCATCTCCACTTCGCCCTCGCACAAGACCTCGATGATGTCCTTCGAGGTGATGACGCCGACGACGCGGCCGGGCTCTGGCGGCACCAGCAGGCAGTGCAGGTGCTTTTCGGTCATGAGCCGCGCGGCGCTACGCAGGGTTTCTTGCGGGTCGACCATGATCGGCGCTTCCGTCATGAGTTGTGCGGCGGTCAGGCGTTTCAGGCTCATCTCAGCGTCCTCTCTGCGCGAAGCTGTCCCGTCTCCGAGTCGAGAGCATAGCGTAAACCGCGCGTGTCTTGCTCGAGCAGCAATCGTGCGCGACCGATGCACAGCGCCACGCCGGCGTGACCGAGACCGAGCTCGATTACGGCGCTGCGTTCCAACAGCGCGCGCTGCTCGGCGTGCTCGGCGCGCTCGCGCAGCTCTTCGGCCGAGAGCGCGGCGTTCAGGCGCCCGAGCTTGCCGCCTTTGGCGCGGCCACCACGCCCACCAAAGGCATCGCGTACGCCGCCGCGCTCGGCCATGCGCCGAAGCTTCTGCATCATCACGGCGCGCTGCACCTCGCTCGAGTCCGGCAGCGTGACGGGCTCGCCTGCGCGCAGCTCGGTGACCATACCCGTCGCGGTGCCGGCTTCTTTCACGCTCAAGCGCCGTTCGGCGTTGGCGCTACCGCCGCGCAAACGCCCGGTGACGACCAGCTCGCCGCCGCACAGCTCGCTGCTCACGGCTTCTTGCACGGACAACTTGCCGCCCGCGCTGACGTTCGCGCTCTCGCAACTCTTGATGGTGGCGTCGTGCGTCGCCACTACCGAGCTGCCGTCACCTCCGCGCACGCTACCGCTCACGCGAATCGAGCCGCCCGCGCGCAGCGAGCCGCCGCTCACCGAGCCCAGCACCTCGAGATCGCCCGTTGCGCGCACTTGCAAGAGTCGCTCGACGTCGCCTTTGACGACCAGGCTGCCGTGCATGTCCAGGTGCCCGGTGCGCAAGTCGACGGCGCCCTGGTGTACGTGCTCGGCGACGACGTCGAGCAGGTCGCCCGGCTTGTAGAGTACGACGCCCGCGCGTGTCGCTCGCACGCTGCCGTCGTTTTCGAAGACTACGCCCGCTCCCAAGCGGAGCTTACTCGCGGAGCGCACACCGGGCTCGACATCGCACGAGAGCCAACGCCCCAGCAGCTGCCCGGGCTCCGCAGGTTTGAGCAGGCCGCGCTCGAAGAAGTCCATGTGGCCGTCGGCACCGACGGTACCGGCCGAAGTCCCCACCTCGAAGGCGAGCTCGAGAGCCAATCCCCTCAAATCTAGCGCTTTCCACCAGCCGAGCCACGCCGGTTGCGCCCGCTAGATTCTTGCGACACCTTCCGCGGCTGTCCCGTGTCGCGGGGGCCACCACCCCGCTCCTGACTCCATGAACGACACCTCGACCCCCGCCAAGAACCTCGTTTCGACCGCCACGGCCTCCGCCAGCATCGTGAGCCCGCTCGACGAGCGGTACGCCTCCGTGATGCGCCCGCTGGCGGTGCACATGTCGGAGTACGGGCTGCTCAAGTACCGCGTCGCCGTCGAAATCGAATGGCTGATCTTCATGGCCGCACGCGCGGAGATAACGCACGTGCCCGCGCTCAGCGCCGAGCAGGTCGCCACGCTGCGCGGCTGGATCACGAATTTCGACGAGACCGAGAGCGCCAAGATCAAGGCGCACGAGGTCAAGATTCAGCACGACGTGAAGGCCGTCGAGTACTATCTGCGCGAAAAGCTCAACGCGCTCGGCCTCGCGCAGCACGCGATTCAGGTGCACTTCTGCTGCACTTCGGAGGACATCAACAACCTGGCCTACGCGCTGATGCTCAAGTCCGCGCTCGACCAGGCGTGGCTACCAGCCGCGCGCGCGCTCGTGAGTGACCTGTCGAAGCTCGCGGAGCAGGCCAAGGCACTGCCCATCTTGGCGCGCACGCATGGCCAGCCGGCGTCGCCCACCACGCTCGGCAAGGAGCTGGCCGTGTTCGTGTACCGCCTCAATCGCCAGCTCTCGCAGATTGCCGGCGCCGAGTACCTGGGCAAGTTCAGCGGCGCCGTCGGCAACTTCAACGCGCACGTGGCCGCGTACCCGGCGCTCGATTGGGAGCAGCTGTCACGCGCCTTCGTGGAGTCGCTCGGGCTCACCTGGAATCCGCTCACCACGCAGATCGAGTCCCACGACTACTTGGCCGAGATTTTCCAGGCGCTGTCGCGCTTCAGCAACATCTTGCTGTCGCTCGACCGCGACGTGTGGATGTACATCTCGTTCGGTTATTTCAAGCAAGCAGCCGTGAAGGGCGAGGTCGGCTCTTCGACCATGCCGCACAAGGTGAACCCGATCAATTTCGAGAACTCCGAAGCCAACTGCGGCATCGCGATGTCATTGCTCTCGCACTTGGCCGAGAAGCTGCCGGTGTCGCGTTTGCAGCGCGACCTCAGCGACTCGTCGGCGCTGCGCAACATCGGCGTGGCGGTCGGGCATTCGCTGGTAGCGATCGAAGCGGCGCGCCGCGGGCTCAGCCGCCTGGCGCTCGATCCAGCGGCCGCCGAGCGCGACCTCGCGCAGGTCTGGGAAGTTTTAGGCGAAGCCGTGCAAGTCGTGATGCGCAAGCACGGCCTGCCGGATTCGTACGAGCAGCTCAAAGATCTCACTCGCGGCCGCCCGCTCACCCAAGAGATTTTGCATCAATTCATCTCCAGCCTGGCGCTACCGGCCGACGCGCGCGACTACCTGCTCGCGCTCACGCCGCAAACGTACATCGGCATCGCGCCGACCAGCGTGCGCCACGTGCTCTGAAGCGCCCGACCGACGCAGCTCGCCCATAGCCGTCAGGCCCGCGCGGTTTCAGCGCCCGCGGAGGCCGAGCACCTGCAGCGGCGCGTCCGAAAGCGAGAACTCGATTTCGTCGCCCAGGCGTACTGGAATGGTGCGCTGCGGGCCGTCCAAGAACAGGCTCGAGTCGTCCATCTTGCTGTGCACGACGACGCGCTGAGGAGGCTTGATGATGGCGCGTGCCAGCGCGTTCTTCTTGCCGCGCGGCGTGTAGGGCTCGCGCACCACCAGTTGCAGCTGCCGTGAGGCGAGCGGCAAGATGCGCCCACCGGCCGAGCGCTGCGCAGCAGTCGAGCCTGCCGGCGGCCCAATCCAGATGCCGCTCGAGCGCTGCGTCTCGGTAATCTTGCCAATTTGCAAGATGTAGCGCGACGTTCCGGCGGGCGAGTTGTGGCAGTACAGGGCCTCGTTCAGCACGCGCTTGCTGCGCAGCCGCCCATTGACGGTCACTGCCATGCGCGACAGCGAGATCTTGCGTAGCTTGCCTTCGAGCGCCTGCTGCAGCAGCCGACGAAAGTCTTTGCGCGTGGCTCCGCAAAAAAAGCCGACCGAGTGCTGCGGCGCGCTGTTGACGCCCAAAATCGGGATGTCGTCCACGTTGTGCGAGGCCGCCAGCAGCGTGCCGTCGCCGCCCACCGCGATCACCAGCTCGGCGCCCGCCGGGTCGAACGCGGCGTGCGCGCGCTTGAGCAGCATGGCCTGGGCGCCGCTGCGAAGCAGCTCTTTCATCACCAAATCGATCGTCCGCTGATGCTCGGCGTGCGACTCGAGCCAGCTGCGGACGGCCGGATCCTTCTTTTTGATGAGCAGGCGGGCGCGCGGGTCGCCCTCTTCTTCGATGAAGCGCTGGTAGGCGGTGCGCTTGGCGACGACGATGACTCTTGGGCCTGGCATCCTTTTGGGTGGGCGAAGCCTAGTGAGCCAGGACGGCTTCGTCTACAGCACGCAGCCAATCCGCTCGTGATCGATGGCAATCTCGTCGAACCAAAGCTCGAACTTTTGCGTGGTGGGCTGGTACTCGGCCCAGCCGAACCAGATGGCGTTGAATTCCGGCAGCAGAAACGGCTTGTCCGGGTTGCCGCCGTGCTTCGTCATCGGGTTCGTTGCCAGCGACGGATGCTCCACGCCGTCCAAGAAGAACTTGGTCTCGTCCGTCATGTAGTCGCCCATCCACTCCAAGCACGACCACTGCTTCTCGGCCACGGGCTTGGCGGCGCCCTTCGGGTCGTCGTCCGAGTTGGTCCAGTCGCCCGAGCCATCGGCTTGGTTGCGATTGTCCGTGCCGACGCCCCAAAAGTTGAGCGGCCCCGGGTTCTGATAGCGCTTCTGCAGCTGCCCGCCGATCCGCACCTCGCCATCGACTACGGCGCCGGTCGCGGCCAAGATCGTCCAGTGTGAGTAGCTGAGTGAATCGGGGTCCGCCGACGAGTGCGGCATCGCGTTCAAGTAGACGAACGCGCGCCCCCAGTAGCGACCGTTCATCGCCGGAAACGGCTTGCTCGTCTTGATGTTCTGCCCGCCGTTACCCTCCTGACTGATGTGCAGCGCCTTCTTCCCGCGCGCCGCCTGAAGCTCATCGATCATCGGCTTGCCGCCGGTCTTCCACGTTGCCGCGTCCAACGTGCCACTCTCGAAGTCTTCGCAAAACTGCACGTTCGCCGCCGCGCAGCGACTTGCTCCGAAGAACGCATCGCGATTGGTCGAATAATCGCGACCGCCACCACCAGCTCCGCCGCCCGCCGTGCCGCCGGCGCCACTTGCGCCGCCACTGCCACCGGACGAGCTCCCACCGCCACCAGCGCCTGCCGCCACAGCAGCCGAGCCACCCATCGCGCTACCGTTACCCGCCATGCCGACGGGCATGCTCAGGCCCGCATCGCCGCCGCTGCCACCCGCAGGCGCTGCACTGCTGCTCCCTCCGCCACCGACGTTGTTTTCTCCGCCCCCACTCGCATCAGTGCCGCACGCCGCGACCGCCAAAGCTGCAAACGACATCGCACCCAACGACGCAACTCGGCGAAGCGGCATGCCGAGATTCTATTTCTCGCCGCGCAGCCTTTCAATGTAGTCACGCCCCACACTCATTTCGCAACTCGGTCGATTTCCGAAATGGATGCTGCGCATGCACTGCACTCACTCGGCCACAAGCCGCGACTGCGGGCCTAGCTCGATGTGAACCCGGATGGCGATAATCACGGGAAAGGGCTTTCGAGCGCGCAGAAGTAGTCGCGATCGCGACAGCCTTTCCTTAAGTATTTCGCGACTGGATCCATGAGACGCGCCTCGTCGCAATTGCGACGAGAGCCGGGAGGCGCTGCTGCACGGCGCGAGCACGACGCGAGCACGGCGCGAGCACGACGTAAGCACGGCGCGAGCGTTTCTGCTGCGCTCGCGAAGCTCGTGTCTCTACAGTGCGCGAGTGGCGTGCTGGGCGCGCGGCGACGCCTGCTGGAGCGCGGGGGGCATCGAACCCGTGCAGATAGTCGCAATTGCGACGACCTCAGGGTGACGGTAGCGAAGCGCGGAATCGCTGAGGAAACCACGTCGCATCTGCGACTAATTTTTCGGAGACGAAACGGCCTCGAGCGAGCCCGTGACTGTTCTGGGCGCGCGGCGTCGCGGCGTCGAAATCAATGTGTGGGGCCGTTGCGCGCGATGATGTCGGCGAAGCGGCGAAGACCGATTTCGGTTTTGACGTCTTCGATGCCGCCGTCGGTGCACCAGGTGAGCGCGTCCGAGAGCGGGACGTCGATGACCTCACCGAAGCGTTCGAGGGGCGAGCCATCGAGCTCGGGGGCGCGGCGCGAGTTGGGGTCGACGGCAACGTGGAAGAAGAATTGGCGCTCGGAGACGATCCCGGGGGCGGGGAACAGGCTGGGGCCGAGGGGCTTCAAGGCGCTGCGCTCGACCTCGAAACCGAGCTCTTCCAAGAGCTCGCGCTGCGCGGTGGCGAGCACGCCTTCAGGGGTTTGTTCGCCGGGCTCCACGAGGCCTGCCGGCAGCTCCCAAAGGCCCCCATGGTCGTGCTCGTCGAGCAAGGGTGAGCGAGCTTTGTCGCGCATCGCGACCGGGGGGCGCAGGCAGCTCCTGAGGTAAACGTGGGGCACGCCGCGGGCGTCCTCGTAGTGCGCGAGCATGACTGCTGCGTCGATGGCGCGGCGGTCGACCTCGTCGTATTCGAAGGGTTCGCTGGCGGACCCGTCCGGGTAGTGCGCGCGATAGCGACGGCGTCGCAGGCGCAAGAACCCGCTCGCGCCTTTCGGAGAGAGATCTTCGAGGACCTCCAAGCGAACGTTGGGGAGCGGTGGCGGTGGCCCCGGTGCCTTGAGTTTCATGGCCTGGCCCAGTAAGAGGAAACGTACTTTCGCACGGAGCCCGCAATGGCCGTCAGAAATCCGTCTACCCTGATCATCGGCGCAGCGCTTCTGCTGGCCCCGCTACTCGCCGCCCTAGCCGGCGCCACCCCGCCCGCCGGGGCGGCACCCAAAACTGCCCCCGCCAAAGCCGACAAGGCGAAGCCGGAGAAAGCGCCGCCGAAGCCCAAGCTCGACGTCGCGGCCGTGCAAAAGGCCCTCGAGTCCGGCGATGAAGCCAAGACGCTCGAGGCGCTCGATACGGTCAGCAAGAACGGAGACCCCGCGGGTGCGGCGCTGGTCGAGGCACTGCTCGGGCGCGGCGCGAGCGTCACGGTGCTGAGCCGCGCCATCGAAACGCTCGGTATCTTGGGGCAGCCGTCGTCCGGCGCTGCGCTGGCTCCGTACGCGCAACATCGCACGCCAGAGCTGAGGCACGCGGCGCTACGCGCCCTCGTCGCCACCAAGGCACCCAACGCCGGTGACGTTCTGCGCCACGCCCTGCACGGCAGCGACGCTTCGCAACGCGCGATCGCCGCGCGCGGGCTGGGCCAGCTCAACGTACGCGCCGCCGTGCCGGAGCTCTTCACGGTGCTGCCGAAAGACGTCGCCGAGGCCGCGCAATCGCTCGGCGTGCTGTGCGTGGCCGACGAATGCGAAAAGCTGGTCGGATTCTTGGGTCGGCTGCGCTTCGAGGTGATGGAGTCGGCGATCGTGCCGCTCCTGTTGCGCCCGCAAGCCGACGTATCGGACGATCTGAAGCTGCGGCTGATCGAGCGCCTACGCCGCATGGCGACCCAACCGGCCAACCAGCTGCTGCAAACAGCGCTCGCCAAATTTCCGCCCGACGGGAGCCCCAAGGTGAAGCTGGGAATCGAACGCGCCCTCAAAGGTTACTCGGTGACGGAGGAAGGCCAATGAGCCGTTCCTTTAGCCTGCTCACCGCGCTCGGGGCGCTGCCGCTCACGGCGGCTTGCGGCGGCGACCTCGCCAAGGGCGTGGGTGCACCCTTCTCGGAGACGTGGCAGTCCGACCAAGGCAGGTCGATCGCCGCTTTGGAGCAGAAGCTGCGCGGCGAAAAATCGCCCGCGGCCACGCCTGTCGCCGTTGGCGTGACGGAAAGCAGCATCTTGGGCGCCCCCCTACCCGACGGCAAAGTGTGGACGCACTCGGGCAGCGCCGACACCCTGCCCATCGTCGCAGGCGACTTGGTCCTCGCTTCGAGCGGCGGCAAGTTGTTCGCGCTCGACGCCAAGAGCGGCAAGCAGCTGTGGAGCATCGATGTCGAAGGTCGCAAGCTACGCGGCGCCGGCGACGACGGCACGTACACGGTCGCGGTCGTGGCCGGCGACAGCCCGGGCAAGAGCCGCTTCGTCGCCGTGAGCCGCTCAGGCGACGTGGTGCGGCAGATCGACTCGACGATCGACCTTGGTTATCCGGCCGCGAAGGGCGGCGTCGCGTTCATTCCCTGGAGCGATCAGTACGTCTCCGCCGTCGATTTGAAGAGTGGAGACGAGCTGGCGCGGCTGCTGCTGCGCGAAATCGTGTCGCAGGCCCGCAACTACGACGGCGAGCTGTGGTTCGGCGAGCGGGGCTTGGTGCGCTTCGACGAGCGGATTCGCCTGGCCACCACGAACCAAGGCACGCGCATCGGCTTGCCGGCGCGACAGCTGCCGGGCAAGCCTCTGTGGCTCGGCAGCGGCAACCAGCTGTGGCCCGTGAACAGCTCCGCCCGGCTCAAGATCCGCATGGCCGCCACGCCCATGGCCGAGGGCGAGTCCGCGCATTTCACCAATCACGCCTACCTGGCCAGCTACTTCCGCGTCGTGATCGGGCTTTCCGATCAAGACGGCAGCATGAAGTTCGTCAAGTCGCTCAGCGGCGACGCGCTGGGCATGAGCGCCGGTCAGCACGGCTTCGGCCTTTGCGATAGCTCCGGTAAAGTTTCATTGCTTACCGAGAAGGGCAGCGACGCGGGTGGCGCCGAGCTCGGCGCACGCCTCACGGCGTGCACCGTCGATATAACGTCGCTGAGCGTCTCTGGCTCGCAAGCGCCAGCGCCGCTGGCCGAGCAAATCGGGCAAGCCCTGGGCGAGCTCACGCCGGATATGGCGGTCGCACAAAAGCTCCTGGTAGACGAGCTCACGAAGCTCGACGACCCGCTCGTCACCAAGATTCTGATCGACCTGACCAGCAGCGTGAAAATCCCGCCAGATTTGCGCTCTGCCGCCCGCAAGCTCATCGCCACACGACGCACCGGTAAGGAGTACATGCTGGCGGCGCTGGAGCGACATTACGACTACGTGTCGGACGTGCTGTTACCTCCGCCGCTCGGCCCGCTTTCCGACGCGTTGGCCGCCATGAACGAGGTGTCCGCCACGCCACTCCTGGCGCGCCACCTGAACGATCCGGCCAACGAAATGGCCGATGTCGAGCGCGCGGCGGTGGCGCTGGGCAAACTGGCGACCCCGGCCGAATACGAAGATCTGCGCACGTTCTTCGCCCTGTATCGCGCCACGGCGGACGAGCCCTCACTCGTCAATGCGGTCGTCGCGGTCGCCGGCGCCCTGCTGCGCATCGGCGGCACGGGCGGAAAAACCCTGGTCGAACGCGCAGCCCAAGACCCGCTTACTCAAGTCGATGTAAAGCGTGGCTTGAATACCCTGCTTACGCAGCCAGCCGCCGGCGAGACCACGCCTCCTTCCGCCCCCAAGGCGCCGAACGTTGCGCAAAACGGCAAGCGACCGTAGGCTTGTCGATTACGGAATGAGCTTCGAGCAGCTTCGCAAGCGACTCACGGAGGGCCGCCCACTCGTACTCGACTCGGATACGGGCGCGTCGTTCAGAGCTCGTGGCGTGGCGCTCAGCTCACCGGGCGCGCTCGGTCAGCTCTTGCGTGAGCAACCGGGCGAGGTCGAAGCGCACTACCGCGCCGAGATCGACAGCCGTGTCGACGTGCTCTCGGCGCTCACCGCGGACACCACGCCGCGCGCGCTGTCCGAAGTCGGTATGGAGCATCGCGCAGCGCAGCTCACGGGTCGCGCCGTAGAGATCGCGCTCGAAGCCACGCAAGAGATGGGTCGACCGATCGCGGTCGCAGGCGTGCTCGGCTCGGACATGGTGAGCCCTGTCGCGGCCGATCGCTTGCACGAGGAGCTCACCGAGCATGCCGCGCGACTCGGTGCGGCGGGTTGTCAGTTGCTCGTGGCGCGTGGCCAAGGCTCTCGCCTGGGGCTGATGGCCGCCGTGGTGGCGGCGGCCCGTACGGAGCTGCCGACGTGGGCCGTGGTCGAATGCGGACCGACGGGTGACAGCACCGTGGAGGGCGACCCACACGAGCTCGTCGAGGCGCTGGCCGAAGCGGGCGCGCAGGCGCTGCTGTTCGAGGTGCCGCACATCGAGATCGGTCTGCGCCAGCTCGAGCGTTTCAGAAATGCTCTCGAGACGCATGGCGTGTTCCCGGGCGTGCTCCTCGCGGCGAGCGAGACAGCCGTGCGCGGCTTCGACGACCCCCTGTCCGACCCCGAGCATTGGGTGGAGCGCGCGCTGGATTTGAGCCTGGGCGGCGCCCGCGTCATCGGCGGCGGGGCCGGTACGACCGAAGCGCATACCCGCGCTTTAGCGCTGGCTCTCGGGTCGCTTCACCCTTCCGTACCCGCCCGGCGGTCGGATACGGAGCTCGATCGCGACCCAGGCAACTGGTAACTCGCGGCATTCGGCTCTATTACCCCCCGACCGCATGGCATCGGCCTCCGTTAGCTCTCCGTACGACCAGCCCATCCGCAGTTTGGACGAGCTCGAGGCGTTGTTCCGCGTCGCGGAAAAACCCGCGGACAAATTCCGCATCGGTGCCGAAGCAGAGAAGTTCGCCATCCGCGCGGACGGCTCGCCCCTGCAATACGAGGGCGCTGACGGCGTCGTCGGCATCTTCGAAGCTCTGTCCGAGTTCGGGTGGGAAGCCGAGCGAGAGTCGGCGGACGGCCCGGTCATCTCGCTGCATCGCGGCGGCGCGAACATCACGCTCGAGCCGGGCTCGCAGCTCGAGCTTTCCGGCAGCGCGCTGCCTGACTTGCACCAGGTCGACGCGGAGTTTCACAACCACTTGCGCGAGCTCGCGCCGATCTCGAAGCGGCTCGGGCTTACCTGGCTCGGCGTGGGCTTCCATCCGCTGGCGCGCCAGGCCGATCTCACGTGGGTGCCCAAGCAGCGTTACGCCATCATGCGTGAGTACCTGCCCACCAAAGGCCACGCCGCGCACGACATGATGCGCCGCACCGCCACGGTGCAGGCCAACTACGACTTCTCCAGCGAAGCCGACGCGCTGAAGAAGCTGCAGCTGGCGCTCAAGCTGTCCCCCCTGATTCACGCCATGCTCGCCAACTCGCCCTTCAAAGAGGGCAAGCGCGCGGGCACCAAGAGCGTGCGCGGCGAAGTTTGGTTGCACATGGATCCTTCTCGCTCGGGCCTGGTTCCGAGCTTGTGGGGCAAGGCCAAGCCGGGCTACCGCGACTACGTAGAGTGGGCGCTGGACTCGGGCATGTTTCTGTTCAAGCGCGAGGGCAAGGTCGTGGCCAACACCGGCCAGACCTTCCGCTCGTTCATGACGGACGGCTTTCAGGGCCACCGCGCCACCATTGCGGACTTCAAGCTGCACCTGCAAACGCTGTTTCCCGAAGCGCGCCTCAAGAACACGCTCGAGGTGCGCAGCTGCGACTCGCTGCCGGCGTCGCTCGCCATGGCCGTGCCGGCGTTGTTCACGGGCCTCCTGTACGATACGCGCGCGCTCGACCAAGCCATCGAGCTTTTGGCCCCACTCACGCTCGAGGTCGTGAATCGCGATCGCCCCGCGCTAATCCGCGACGGCCTCACGGCGCCGATGGGCGAAAAGCGCGGCGTCGACTACGCCCAGGCGCTTTTCGACCTGGCGGCTTCGGGCCTGTCACGGCGCGGCCGCCGCAACGCCTCGAACGAGGACGAACGCCGCTACCTCAGGCCGCTCGAGCGCCTGCTCGCCGCCGCCGAGTCTCCGGCAGACGATTTGACGCGTGGCATGGCGCCGAACGACGAGCTGTCGCCGGCCGAAGCCATCGCCCGCTGCAGAATCGACTAACGCGCCTCATTCATGCGCGCGAACACGGCGCCGAACACGTCTTGGCCGGCGTTGTTCAACGCTTCGGTCGTTTGATAGGTGCACGTCGTCTTGCCCTGAGCAAGCTGCTCGAAAATCGCATCGACGAAGCCGGCTACGGGCGGCGCGAAATCGTGGATGCCTTTGCCGCCCAAGTCGGTGTTCAACGCCGGCGGAATCAGCTCGACGACTTCGATATTTTGCGGCGCGCACAGCGCCCGTAACGACAGCGTGTAGGAGTGAAAGAAGGCCTTGGTGGCGCTGTACACCGGCACCTTGGCGAGCGGCACGAAGCTGAGCCCGGACGTCACATTCACGATCGTGCGCAGCGCCGCGTGCTTCAGGAACAGCGACGTGAGACGCAGCGGCGCCTCGACATTGACGGTAATCTCCTGCACCGCGCGCTGCATGAAGTCGTCGTCCGTCGGCTTCATCCAATTTTGAATGCCGGCGTTGTTGACGAGCACGCTGGTGTCCGGATGGCGCGTCGTCACCCAATCGAACAGCGCCTGACAGCCCGCAGCGGTCGCGAGATCGCAAGCAAACGTGTCGACGCCCGGCAGCTTCGCCGCGGCGTCGGCCAACACCGTTTCGCGCCGCCCACAGATCAGCACCTGGTTGCCTTCTTTGACGAAGCGCTCGGCCAAGGCCAAACCGATGCCGGTGGCGCCACCGGTAATGAGGAGCTTGTTGCCGCTGATCTTCATTCGCCCTACATAGCAGAGCGCCGCCGCATTACTAAGGCGCCCAGAACATCTCGGCCGCGATCGCGAAGTTGAGCGACTGGTTCAGGTGCCCTTCGCCCACGACGACGAGCGTGGTGATACCGACCAGATTGCCGCGCGTATCGAACAAGCCACCGCCGGAGGAGCCGGGCGAAATGGGGGCGGTGGTTTGGACGTAGCGCACGCCGCCTTCTTCGCGCAGTGCGGACAAAATGCCATCGGTCAACGTGAGATCGAAGCCATTGGGATTGCCCACCGTGTAGAGGCGCTCACCCACCTTCATGTCGACGTAAGGGCGAACGCCCAGGATTGGTTTGAAGTGAGCGCCGGCAACCTGCAGCGTGCAACGATCTTTATCCGGATCGCTCGCTTGGAGGCGCGCCGGCCATTCGCTCTTGCCCTGCATGACTTTGATTTTTCGAGCGCCGCTCACCACATGGCAATTGGTCAACAGTAGGTCGGGCGCGACCGCGACTGCCGAGCCCTGACTGGTGCCGTCTGGAAGCTCGCATTCGACGCGCGCGATCGATGGCGAAACTTTTTGGAACAACGCTTCGGCGGCGAGCGTGTCGGCCGCGGCCTGAGGGAAATCTTTGCTCGGCTGCCACGGTTGCCAGCCACCGCGCGGCGGCGCGTGCTCTTCGGCGCTGCGGCTACCCGTTTGTTCCCAGCCCAGCTCCTCGAAATAGCGAGCGCTGAAGCGTCGGATCAACGAGATGTCGTCAGCCAACAGCGACCAATGGCGCGTGCACAGGCGCAGACCGAGTTGGCGTGCCCCCGCGAGCGCGCGCATGGTTTGACGCGAAAGCTTGTAACCCTTCTGCCACGGCTCGAGCTGTTGCGTTTCGCCGTCGATCATCAGCTCGGGCGTACAGTCCTTGCGAAAGTAACCCTCGACGAGCAGCGCCGCGTCCTCGCTCTCGGCCGGGGTCGCCACGAGCCACATGACGACGCCATCTTCCAACCCGACGGACAAGTGGAGCTCGGTAACATTGGGCTCATCTTCCGGTTTGGACCGCGGCGGCTCAGGAGCGATCCGACAGTCTCGATACGTGCAGATGAATCGAGCGTGATGGTCGCAACCCGTCGCGTCGAAGTCACCACCGACGCGAGTCACCTTCACGTTTTCCTCTCCGCAGTTGAACAGCGCGCTGAAGCTGGCGCGCACTTCGGGCGCCCCTACGCTCTTGGCACACCCGCCGAGCAGCGCCGCACACCCCAGCGCTGCTCCCAACACCCCGACCGCTTTCATGCCGCTTATTTTACGTCGTAAGCCTCGACCGCGTCATCCATGAAGCGCGGTACGAGCACACGGCTGCGCTTGCTGTCGTAGCCGATGTCGGCGGGCGCCTTCACGTTTTGGATGATGGGCTCGTAAGTGGTGCCCCCGAGCTTGCCCTTGTAGATGGCGCTCGCCGCCCAGCTCGAGCAAATCAGGTTGTCGCCGATTACCAGCAGACCATCGAGGCCGCCGTTCGGCATCTTCACGGCATCGACCTTTTCACCCTTGGCGTTGAGACTGTAGACCTCGTTGCCATTCAGCTGGTTGATGAGCACGCCCTTGGGACCAAAGGCGATGCCGTTCGGGCCGCCCAGGTCTTTGCCCTTGGCGATGGCTTTCGCCTTGCCGGCCTTGTCGATCACCAGCACCTGGTCGTTGCCGGTAAATTCCATGCCCTTGTCGCCGACCTTGAGCGACGAATCGGACACGTAAACCTTGCCGTCTGGCGCGACCGCGATGTCGTTGGCGAAGCTCGAGTCGGGCAACTTGATGTCGCCCTTGGGCGCGAGCGTCTTCAAGTCGAACTTGCGCACCACGGTGATGTCGGTCACCCACAGCTCTTTGCCGACGATGGCCAGGCCCTTGGGCGCGTCGAGCTTGGCGTCTTTTTCGCCACCGGCGATGAGCTTGGGCGTCTTGACCGCGCCGTCGGGCGACAGCTCGGTGATGAAGCCGTTACCATCGGCCGCGTCCGGCTTGCCGTTGACGTTCGACACCAGGTAGCGATCGCCGGCCGCGTCGTACAGCACGCTCTCGGGCGTGGCGAACGGACCTTTGAAGGTAACGGCGGGCGCCGGAGTGGGCGCAGGCGGCGGCGCCTTTGCTTCTTCGAGCTTGGGCTTCTCTGCAGACGGCGCGGGCGCGGCAGCGCTCGACGCCGGAATGGTGTCGACCGTGACCGGGGCGACCGACGGCGCCTCACCAGGTTGCGCAACGGGCGGCGGCGCGTCCTTCGAGCAACCGGCGGCCAACACACTCAAAGCGATCAGCGACGATCGAAGCTTCATTTCAGGCTCCTTCCTCAGGGGGAGGCGGAGCTTACATCAAGCTCGCGAGCGCGAAACGAACGTCGCGCGGCGTTTCAAACGCGAGGCGCGCGCGGCGGGCGGGGCAATAGCGGTCGTTCGGCCGCAACGCCGGTCGGAGCCTCGCTGTCACACCAAATTTCTTGTGCGCCGCTCTCGCGCTCGTCCAACTCACGCTTGCGCAGCGCCTCGTCGGCCAACGCCTTGGCAGCCGCGCGCGCGGCAGCGGCTGCCCCGGCAGGGTTGATCTTGGTCGGAACCTCGGAGTCGAACATCAGCTCCAACTTGTCGAGCGCCTTGCTGGTCACGCACCCCTAAACGGCTCCCGCCAAAACCTCTTTAGCGGCGCTGCAAATCGCCGACTCGACAGGACTTTTCTGGCTCCGTCTCGCAAGGAGACTTTGTCACTCCGCCACGTGACAAAACCGCTACCCTCCCCGACGTGGAAAAGGCCAGGGTTTGGGAGATGGTGGGAGGCGCGCTGGCATTGCTGGCGCTGAGCGGTTGCGCCAGCAAATCGCTGCACGACGGCGCGGACAGCGACGACGAGAGCCACCCGTCGCAGCTGCTGCCCGAGTGCCCCAGCCTCGACACCACACCGTGCGATACGCGCGATGCGGCGTGCCAGCACCGGCTGCTCGATCTCGCCGCGTGCATGTACGGCGTCGATAAAAAGCCCGACGTGCCTATATCGGTGGTCAGCGAAGACGAGCTGATCGATCAGCTTCAGGGCACCTCGATGACCTCGCCGACGACGGATCCGCGCACCGTGCATTTCGAGCAGGCGTTGGTGGAGCTCGGACTCGTGCCGACTGGCTCCTTCACCGAAGGAGGCGGATCCATCGAAGACTTGGTCAACCGGATCGACGGCATCTACGAAGACGCGACGATCGGCATTCGCCTGGTCGATCGCGGCATGCCGCGCAGCGACGCCGAGTCCGACGCGCTCTTGCTGCACGAGCTCGTTCACGCCATCCAAGACGCGGAATATGACTTGACGACCTGGGGAGCCGACGTACCACCCGACTACGACGCGATCTTGGCGCACCGGACAGTGTCCGAAGGCGAGGCCACGATGTACCAGTACCGCGCGCAGGCTGCCATGACGGGCCACGATGTCACGAACGTCGACTGGGACAAGTTCTTCGAAGAAGTGCGTGACGGCTTCGAAGACATCGCTCTGAAAGACGGCGCCCCGTACCTGGTGGCGCCCAATTCGTTCCCCTATGGTTACGGTACGCTCGCAGCGTTCCGCGCCTGGAACAGCGATGGACCGCTGTACCACCGCGCACAGTTCGGCAACGCGCCGCGCCGCTCGCTCGACGTGATGAACGAGAGCTATGGCAAGCCGCCCGTCACGGCTGCCGCGCCGCGCGTGGTCGAGCCGCCGCTGCCGTCGCCCTACATCTCCGTAGACCACGGCGTGATGGGCGCATTCCTGCTCGAGCTCTTCGCGCACCACGCAGGTGCCAGCAGCGACGACGCACGAGCGCTCGCGCTCGCCTGGCGCGCCGACAGCATGTGGATTTGTCGCAACGGCGATGACACCGGCTACCTTTGGGAGCTGGCCTTCGACACTGCCGAGGCAGTAACTGATTTTCAGTCGCGGCTCACCCTTTCGGACGGCATCACGCTCGAAGCCCAGGGCAAGCGATTGTTCCTCGCCGGGTCGGGGACACCTCCCGACTTCATGCTCGAAACGGGACGCCAGTTCTTGAGCGCGGCGAAGTAAGGCTGCTTGAGTTACTCTGGACTCGTGCGCCTGGCCTTGTCTCGGAAGATCTCGTGGTTGCTTCCGGCGCTATTGCTGCTGGGCGCGTGCGGTCGCGCCAGCAGCGATCCCCGCGACGGCAGCGACGACGACGCCAGTGGTGGAGCACCCGGCACGCCAGTAGCTCAGCACACGCGCTCGTTGCCGGAGTGCCCCGATACCACTTACACACCCTGCGACATTCGCGAAGCCGATTGCCAGACCTGGCTCGCCGGTATCGCGACTTGCATGCGCGGCAGCGAACCGCTCACCGACTTGCAGGTCGACGTGATGAGCGAAGACGACTACGCGCAGGTCGTGCTCGCAGACTACGCGGGCTACGTAGAGCCCCAGTACTTTCACACGGACAAGGCTCGCTCGCTCCTCGGGTTGTCCCCACCCTCCGGCTTCGCCATCAACACGCACGTCGATCTCGAAGCGTACGCCAAAGACCAGGCCTCGAAGCTCGGCGGCGTGTACCGCGACACCGAAAAGCGCGTCATCATCGTCGATCACGGCCGCCCCGCGGACGGCGCCGGCACGAATGTCGTGCTCGTGCACGAGTTCGTCCACGCTTTGCAAGACGTCGACTACGACATCAACGCTTGGGAGAAAGACGGCGCCGACTGGACCTTCGACCATGGGCTCGCGCTCGTTTCCGTCGTCGAAGGCGAGGCGCGCTTCTACGAAAACCGCGCCAGCTACCCGCTCTTCGGCTACGACATTCAGCGCTACAACGTCGGCGCCGGCTTGATCAGCGAGATGCGCGACTTGGCGCAGAGAGACATCGACGACGACTCTCCCTACGACAGCGCTCGCCTCACGTTCCCGTACGGCTTTGGCGGGCTGCTGTCGTTTTACGCTTACCAACAAGACGGCAACGGCCCCGCGGGCATCGCCAAGCTTTGGGCCTCTCCTCCGCAGAGCACGCAGGCGCTCATGTCGAGAGCACTTTTCGTCGACGAACCTCAGCCGGGCGCCGTCGACGTGCCCGAGCCGGACGTGCCCGACCTCGACTTGTTCTCGCAAGACGCGCTCGGAGCGTGGGGCATCACGCTCGTCATGAGCAAACAAGGCGCGAGCTGGAACGAGGCCACGACCGCGGCGCTCAGCTGGCGCGGCGACCACCTTTGGGTCTACACCGACTCGACCAACCTCCCCACCTACGCTTTGTGGGAAATCGAGCTCGGCAGCGAGACAGCCGCCAGCCACATCGACGACACGCTGGTCAAAATCTCCGACGCCGCTCGCTATGCCTTCGAGCACGGCGCGAGCGGCAAACGCGTGTTCGCGAGCGTCGCCTTCAACGACGCGCCGGACCAAGCCTTGACTGACGCCGCCAAAGCCTGGCTAAGCGGCAACTAGTCGAATCTTCTCGGCCTGTCCGGCGCGGTAAAAGCGCCTGAGCGCGGCGTGCGTCGTCTCATGGCCGAAGCCCAGCTGGCGCCGCACGTAGCGTGCCGCCAAGTCGTTTGCGGTGCGGTAACGGTCGCCCAGCTCCGTGCCGCGAGCGTGTAGAAACTGCACGCGCTCGTAGAGCTGCGCGTGCACGGCAATGGCTTCGCTGCGGTCGTACGGTACCTGCTCGAGCACCAACAGCACGAACTTGTCGACCTCCGCCTGTAGCTCCAACTCCAAGTGGGTCGACGGCAGCTCCTGGCGGGCCCGATTCGCCACATAAACGAAGTGACTCACGCCTTCGGCGAGCTGCAGCCAATCGTCGTTCTCGTTCGCGGCGTGCTCCGGCACCACCAGCGCCATCTCGAGCTCGCCTTCACTCTCACGCAGCAGCAACGCTTCGCGTCCACCAGCGTTCGACGTCTGCCGCACGAAGCCGCGCACGTCCGGCGTCTCTTCGAGATGATAGAAGCGCTCCAGCCGCCGTTGCAGACGGCGCAGCGTCTCGAGGCGGTCGCTCAGTGCAAGCCTCCTGCGCCACGCACCGGCAAAACGCCGCGCGACATCAGCTCCGAGCCGAGCGAATCGGAGCCCGTTTTGAGCCAACGCTCGTACAGCTTGAGGACGTTTTGGCTGGAGGGCGACGCCGCCAGCGACAGCTTTTCGGCGACCGCCGCGAGCAGCTCCGCGAAGCGCTCGAAATTCGAGGCCAGCTCGAAGAACAAATCCGGACCGGATTCGCCGTTGCCGCGCAACATCTTGCCAGCCCCGTCGTAGGCACGCGCGCCCAGCGAGGTGACGTAACGCACCTCTACGCCGCGCGTCTCCAGGTGGGCGGCAAAGAAGCCACTCACGTAGAGCACGCCATCGCCGAGCACGCGCAGCCGCTCGAAGCGCTCTTGCCCCGGCGCGTGCATTGCCTCGTCGAGCAACAGCGTGAGCGGCCGTTCCAACGCCTCGCAGCTCCGCGCATCGGGCCGCGCGTAGTCGGTGAGCAAGCTGACCAAGTAGTACTCGGCAGCTTCCGTTGCTTCGACGTGCTTCTTACGCATCGCATCGTCGACAATGTCGTGAAAGAAGGTCTCCAGATTCGCGGACAGATCCAAAACCGGGCGCATGCCTTCACTCATGCAAACATCCTTCCATCTGCTTCTTTGCTTTTTGGTGTCTGCCCCATGTCAGTCGACGGACACCGCAGCCTGCGCCCAGGGCCAACGCCCCTCGCAGGCACCGATCTCGACTTGGGCCCCCAATCCAAGTGGAAAGCTGGAGACCCCTTAAAACGGATCTGGCGAGCGTTTTTCGGCGCCTTCTTGGATTGGGGAACCAATCCAAGAACAAAGTTGTAGACCCCTTAACTTGGCGCTCGAGGCCCTCGCCGAGCCGCTTGTTGGATTGGGGGCCCAAGTCGAACCGAGCCGAGGAAAGACGACTCGCGGCGCGTGGGGGCTCGATGAAAGCGAGCGACGTCCTGTTAGCGGCGGCGAGGCGGGCTGCGATTGGGCAGCAGCTCCAATCGAGAGAGCGAGTCGGGGTCGGCGGCGACACCGCGGCTCGAGAGAGATTGAGCTTCACCAAGTGTCGGGAATGAGCCGCCACGTGCTTCTAAGCGTAGCGACGCGGCGGCTACCTGGCCTAGACGGGTGAGCAGGTTGGGAGCGGATTTTCAGCAGTCTCAGGGGGCGGCTGCTAAGCCGAAAGGCTCCGGAAACACCTCGCGGGTGCCGCGCATCGTGGCGGATCTGCAGGGGTTCCTGACTCCGGCGCGCCGGCCCCTTGACACCCCTCGGAGCGTGCTTAGTCTCCGCGTGCCCAGTTGTTAGCACTCGAGCACGTTGAGTGCTAAAGCCGGGTTCCCCAAAAGTTACCGCTGGTTAGCTCGGGTCGCGACCCGCGCGGCTAGCAGAAACCAAAAGCAAAAACCTCCCGAGGGAAAGCACAGATGGCAACCAAGATTCGACCCCTGCAGGACCGCGTGATCGTCAAGCGCGTGAAGGAAGAAGAGAAGACCAAGGGCGGGATCATCATTCCCGACACCGCCAAAGAGAAGCCGGTCGAGGGCGAAGTGATCGCCGTCGGCAACGGCAAGGTTCAGGAAGACGGCACGGTGCGCAAGCTCGACGTCAAGGCCGGCGACCGCATCCTGTTCGGCAAGTACTCGGGCACCGAGGTGAAGCTCGACGGTGAAGAGCACCTCATCTTGCGTGAGGACGACATCCTGGGCGTTATCGAGAAGTGATTTGAGGAGAGAACAGAACCATGTCCGCTAAAGAAATCGTTTACGAAGAGTCCGCACGTAACCTCATCCTCAACGGCGTCAACGCGCTCGCCAACGCCGTGAAGGTCACGCTCGGTCCCAAGGGCCGCAACGTCGTGATCGAGAAGAGCTTCGGCTCGCCGACGGTGACCAAGGACGGCGTCACGGTCGCGAAGGAAATCGAGCTCGAGAACAAGTTCGAGAACATGGGCGCCCAGATGGTGCGCGAAGTGGCGTCGAAGACCAGCGACATCGCGGGCGACGGCACCACCACCGCGACCGTGCTGGCGCAGGCCATCTTCCGCGAGGGCAGCAAGCTCGTCTCCGCCGGCCACAACCCGATGGAGATCAAGCGCGGCATCGACAAGGCCGTCACGACCATCGTCGACGAGCTGAAGAAGATCGCCAAGAGCACCAAAGATCCGAACGAGATCGCCCAGGTCGGCACCGTTTCGGCCAACGGCGACACCACCATCGGCAAGCTGCTCAGCGAGGCCATGGAGAAGGTCGGCAAGGAAGGCGTCATCACCGTCGAAGAGGCGAAGAGCGCCGAGACGTCGCTCGACGTCGTCGAAGGTATGCAGTTCGACCGCGGCTACCTCTCGCCGTACTTCGTGACCGACCCCGAGCGCATGGAAGCGTCGCTCGAGGACGTGTACATCCTGCTCAGCGAAAAGAAGATCGCCAACATGAAGGACCTGCTCCCGGTCCTCGAGGCGATTGCCCGCTCGCAGAAGCCGCTCTTGATCATCGCCGAGGACATCGAGGGCGAAGCCCTGGCGACCCTCGTCGTCAACAAGCTGCGCGGCACGCTGAACTGCGCCGCCGTCAAGGCCCCCGGCTTCGGCGATCGCCGCAAGGAGATGCTGAAGGACATCGCCATCCTCACCGGTGGTCAGGTGATCGCGGAGGAGCTCGGCCTCAAGCTCGAGAACGTCACGATCAGTGACCTCGGCCAGGCCAAGCGCGTCAAGATCGACAAGGACAACACGACGATCGTCGACGGTGCGGGCGTGAAGGACAAGATCAAGGGCCGCCAGGCCGAGATCCGCGCCCAGATCGAGAACACCAGCAGCGACTACGACCGCGAGAAGCTGCAAGAGCGCCTCGCCAAGCTGGTCGGCGGCGTTGCGGTGATCAAGGTCGGCGCTGCGACCGAGGTCGAGATGAAAGAGAAGAAGGCCCGCGTCGAAGACGCCCTCCACGCCACCCGCGCGGCGGTCGAGGAAGGCATCGTCCCCGGCGGCGGCGTCGCGCTGCTCCGCGCCCAGAAGGCGCTCGACGGCCTCAAGGTCGCCCCCGACCAAGAGTTCGGCGTGCGCATCATCCGCCGCTCGGTCGAAGAGCCGCTCCGCCAGATCGTCGCCAACGCTGGCGAAGAAGGCTCCATCATCGTGCAGAAGGTGAAGGAAGGCACCGGCAACTTCGGCTTCAACGCCGCTACCGGCGAGTACGGCGACCTGGTTACCCAGGGCGTCATCGACCCGGTCAAGGTCGTCCGCTCGGCTCTGCAAAACGCGGCGTCGGTTGCGAGCCTCATGCTCACGACCGAAGCCCTCATCGCCGAGAAGCCCAAGGACGAGAAGCCCGCAGCCGGCGGCGGTCACTCCCACGGCGGCATGGGCGGCGGCGACTTCTGAGAGTCGACGTAACGTCTAGCTGATAGAGATGCTGAACGGCGTCTTCCGGAAACGGGAGGCGCCGTTTGGTTTTTTGTAGGATGGGCAATCGCACCAAGCAAAAAGAGTGGCGTACGTTCGAGATACTCGTTGCGCGGCTAGAGAGTCTACTGCACCCCAACGGTCTGATTGTGCGCTCACCAGACCACCTTCTCGATCACGACACGGGTACGATGCGAGAAGTGGATTGCACCCTGCACGACCCGACAACAGGCAACGTGATCACGCTGGAATGTCGGAAGCGCAAGAAGAAACAGGACCTGCTGTGGATCGAGCAGCTGGTCACCAAGCGCGGCGCCCTGCACGTAGTCGGGACAATCGCTGTATCGTCCGTAGGATTTTCGAAGAACGCAGCAGCAAAGGCTGAGAAACACGACATCCTGCTGAAGACATTCACAGAGGCCATCGCTGACGAGGTGCTATCGGAGTTTCGACGAGATCTGGAAATACTGCACCAAGCCCAGTCAGCCAACATGGTCGACCTGCAAGTTGGGATAGACGACGACGGATGGGATCCACCTGCTAATCTCATGGACGATTTTCAAGCGCGAGTGGAGCGAGATGGCGGCGCCGCGGCACTGCTCCTCGACACGCGCAGCGGAAGCCTGCTCTCAGTGCAGCAGCTCCTCGAGTACGGACTGCGGCATGTGGGTCCTCTCCCAGCGGGGATTCACAGAAAAAACTTCGAGCTGAAGCTTGATCCAAAAACGTACGCGCTTGCACACCGAGATCCAGTGGCGTACGTGCAATCCGTCATAGTCACCATGGATGTGAGCGTGTCCGTGCGTACCGTGCCCAACGTCCGTCTGCACCAATACGCTGCGAAGGATGGAGTCCAACTTGAACTTGCGACGGCGACCATGAATACGCAACGGAACGGACCCGTAAAGCTGCAGATCGCCTTCAAGCGCGGCAACGGCGGAGACGTCTCAGGCTGATTGAGGGCTAGCGCTCTCCTCCGAAGGCGTGGGAGCGTGCAACATGCCGCGGGCGCGGCTGGTGAGAAGGTTGTGACGAGCTAGGCGTTGCTGGTTGTGACTGCGCATGGCTCCTCCAGTGCTCGGCGGGCGGCCGAGCGTAGCCATTCCAGGCGCAGGTCCCGTGACAGCGCCCTAACTTAGAGATCCGTTAACACCCGCGCTGGCGCGGGGCGTGCGCCCTCTCGCGGAGCTCGGCCGCCCGCCGAGCGCTGGAGGTCGGCTCAGGAACAACGCGCCGAGCGACTGACATCTCTCTCCGTGGATCTGCTGCTTGAACCGCACCGGTGGAGCGCAGGCAACCACCCCCACCTGGCCGCGCAGGCAGGCCGCGCGCAAGCGCGCGCAGGCGAAGCCGAGCACGCGAGCACGGCGCCGAGCAACAGGTTTGGGGGTGGTGGGCGCGCGCGCAGCCCGAAGGGCGAGCACGCGACCGGTAGGGGGCAGCCCAAGAGCAACAGGTTTGGGGGTGGTGGGCGCGCGCGCAGCCCAAAGGGCGAGCACGCGACCGGTAGGGGGCAGCTACAGTCGCTTTACCGAGCGCTGCAGTCCCTTCACGATGGCATCGAAAACGCGCGCCGGGAATCCCTTCGGCAACTCGCCCGCCACTTGCTCGACGACGCGCGGAGTTGCGGCGATCGTGGCGTCGATGATCGAGTCCATGTTCGGACCGAGGCCGCAGCGGTGAGCGGTGGTGTTGAAGTGGCGGCGCTGGATTTCGGTGAGTGAGTAGTGGCGGCTCTTGCCGTGGAGAGCCATGGCAAGCTTGAGCTTCTTTTCGTGGAGTTGGTTGGTTTTCGTGCCGACGAGGGGCCAAGTGGAGATGGCGTCGTAGAGTGGCGTGAGGCGGTAGTTGCCGCCGGCCAGGAGCGCGATGCTGAAGTTCTTTGCGTGGCCGTCGGTCGCGGCGAGCATCCAGAACACGAGCTGTGCGTGTAGCAACGTGGCTAGGTCGGCTTCGTGGCGGTCGGATGCGCGCAGGATTTCAGCGATGTGCACGAGGCCGGGTCCGCCCTCGGCTTCGTACTTGGAGGAGCTCGGCGTTGCGGTGGCTTGACAGAAGTCTTCTTGCGGAAGGCGCAGCCAGTACTTGCGCGAATCGTGCAGCTTGCGGTCGAAGCGTGTGACGACGAGCGCACGAGCTTCGCCGAACTGCGCGATCTCGCATTCGGCAACGGGCAGTCCGTAAGCGGCCAGGATGCGCGCGCACAGCCATTCGTTTTCGACGGAGGTGGTCAGATCGAGGTTACGGTTACCGACGAGACCAAGCGGCAGCTTGAAGATGTGGGTGGTTGGCGTGGATTGGTGTGGCACGCACCAGCGCCCGCGGTGGCGGGTGAGCGCCGTCTTCTCTTGGGCTCCCGCTAGCGAGATGCGCAGATCTTCGTCATTCGACAGGGCGTTTTGCGCGCGGGGGACACCGAGCAGGAGCTGCTCGAGCTCGTCTTCGCCGAGCGGGGTCGCCTTGATGGTGAGGACGTCTTGCGGCCTTTCGTCGACGGGCAAGAGCTGGACCGCGCCCACGCAGTCGCGGCCAATCGCGGCCAAAAGCTCGAAGGGATCAGTGCTGGTGCCGTAGCGTGCTTGGATGCGCCTACGGATGGGCTCGCTGTCCGGCAAGAGATTGTCGAAGTAGCTCGTGACCGGCGCGCCAGCGACCGTGAGGTTGTCCAAGTTGATGGGCAACGAAAGCGAAAGGGGGCGCGACTCCTTGGATTGAACCCAGGCCTCGTCGTACGTGAGCGTGGCCGGGCCACGGCCGGGAATTGTCCAACGGCCGACGCGAAGTCCGTTGGCCCAAACGTCGAGTGAGCGGCTGTGGGAAGGACGCCCCATTCCTCACCACTCGGCCGCTGCCGCATCGCTCGGTCGATCTCGCAGCACCACCTCGAGATCCAACAGGCTCGCTAGCGCGATCAGCCGCTCGAGTGTGATGTGGGCGCGACCGCTCTCGAGCTCCGAGAGTCGGGCCTGGGTAACGCCGAGCTTGCCGGCCACTTGCCGCTGCGACAGGCCCCGCGCCTTGCGCCGCTGGCGCAAGAGCTCCACGAGCTGGGCTTCGGTGCTCAGTCGCTGTTCCCGTTTTGGTCGCGCCGCGGATGGCATTGCCGAATATTATCTGTTTTTCGAATATGTGCCAGCTATCTCTTTTTCGAATATATTCCAAATATTCGTTTATCAAATAAATGAGGCGTGACGTTTTCGAGCCAGACGACTTGGCCGATCAGGAAGACGCGCCGAGCCGGTAGCTGCGGTTCCGGTGTCGCGCGCGTCAGGCATGTTCGCGCACGACATCTGCCCAGAAGCGGTCGCCGCGGAACTCGCTCATCTTGCCGAGCTTCTTTCCCGACTTGAAGAGGAGAAAATGCGGGATGCCGTGGACGGCGAAGCGTGTAGCGACTTCGGGGTGGGCGTAGACGTCGAGTGCGAAGAGTCGAAACTGTACGTCAGCCAGCGACTCGAGAATGGCGGGCAGGCGGCGTTTGAAGATCACGCAGTTGGGGCAATCGGGGCCCCAAAGATAGAGGACTCGTAGCTCGTTGCCGGGAGCATTGACGGCGGTGTCGAGCTCGGCTGCGGTGAGGGGGACGAGCTCGGTCATGCGTTGTAGGTTGTTTACTGACCGACGGCCCCTACTGCAAGCGCTGGTGCTTTACGTGCACAGAACCGGAACCTTCGCAGTCGGGCGCTGTCGCTAGGGCATGCGTTCGTGCTTCGTGATGTTGAGTCTGCTGGCGGTGGGTTGCACGCCGGCGATGATGCCGCACCTGGCGCACGCGCTCGTGGAGCTAGCGGCCGCGATGCCGCAGGACGTTGAAGCAGGAGACGAGACGGAGCGGCAGGCGCCGTCGTGCTATCGGCGAGTGTTGGTGGCGCTGCTCCCTGCGCGCAAAGTGACGGCGGCGATGCGCGCCGACGACACTGCAGCCGAGGCCGTCGCTTTGCTGCCTGTTGTCACGCGCGAGGTACGCACGGCTTGCGCGCCGCATGATGCGGGGCCACATTGAGTCGTGGCCACAGGTTTACGGCTCGGGCGCCTACTGGTGCTGCTGCCGCTGCTGGCGGCTTGCGGCGGCAAATCGAGCACGATTGTGCGCGAGAGTAGCGGCGGGAGCTCGAGCGGCGGTTCCGGCGCGGTCGCGGGAACGAGCGCCAACGCGGGGAGCGGCGGTGTTGTCAACGAGTGCACTCGCTACGATGACGAGTCACCCATCGGCGTGAATGTGACGCTCATCAACAAGACGAGCCAGCCGCTGTATCTGGGCCAGCAGATGACGACGTGCGGCGTCGCGCCGCTGTTCAGCGTCGAGGCCGCGGGTGGCAAACCGTTACCAAGCGTTGGCGATTGCCGCGTCTCGTGCGCAGGCGCGCGCGGCGGCATCGGTGGCTGCCCGGCGATCTGCCTGTTTCCGAACAGCGTGAAGCTCGAGCCCGGCGAGGGTCACTACACGACCTGGGATTCTCTGTACGCTGTTCAGGCTTCACTGCCGCCACGTTGCTTGAGCTACGAAGGTGCGCAGGGCGAGCAGCCGTGCACTCAGGCCAAGCGCGTCGCTGCCGGTGACTACACCTTCCGAGCCGTCGCCGCGCTGGAAGTGGATTGCTCGATGACGAGTGGAAACGCGATGTGCGGAGCTTGCACGCCGGACGCCAACGGCGGCTGCACGATCTCGGGCGGAATCATCGGCGGGCAAAACTACGCGGCCGAAGCCACGGCGACGCTCGACGTAAGTTACGGCTACTCGGATCCGGCAGCGAGCTCCAGTCCGGGGGCGGGAGACGCCGCGGGCGCCCTGCCGACGCCCGAGATCGAGCTAATTTTCACGGAATGAGCTATGGGGGCGCGTGCCTCACGAAGCTCTGGTGCTCGCCCCGACTGAACAGCCCACCGTGTTCTTGGGTCCGGACGGCGTACGACGAACGGCGCCGGTCGGCTGGGCCTGTTTGCCTCCGGGCGATGCCGGGCTAACGCGACGAGTGAAGCAGCTCGGACCGTCGTGGGCCGTCATCGAGAAGCGGGGGCGCAAGGCGTTCTCCAAAGGCCTGTGGGCGCCACGCGAGAACATCGAGGCGGCACGGACGGCCATCGAAGCGGAGCGGGCGAAGCCGTCATACGCCAAGAAGCTCGCGGCGGCGGCGGCGCGCCGTGATCGTGACCAAGCGGCGTACGTCGTGTCATTCGAGGTCGAGGTGCTCGGGTTCTTGCGCTTTGCACCGCGCTTCGAGGCGTTGGCGCGCCAGGTGGCGCGTCAGGTCACCGAGCATGCCACGCCGGTCGGTAGCGGAACGGTGGCTCGCACCGAGCGCATCCCCATCGAGCGCCGCGCCGAGTCTGCCGTAATCGCGTGGCTACGCCACCGCACCACCGCCTACGATTCGATGAAGATCGAACGCCTGAAGGGGCGGCGGCGCGAGGTGCGGCGCGAGCTCGCCACGGTGTCGCGCGCCGTGCTCGACCTGCACCGCCGCGACGCCGCGCACGCGGTCTCGGCTTGCCCTTTGTGCTCGGCCGTCTCCGCGAGTCCCCGTGCTTGACCGCTACCGAAACAGCGGCGCCGCGGGCTGCCCGACTCGGAGCGCGTGCTCGCGTGCGTCGGGGTGCACGCCCATGATGCCAAAGCGGCACTGTTCGCAGGTAAATCCGAGCTCGCCGCCGAAGTGGTAGTCGAATTCGTTCCAGAATTTGACGGGCTCTGCCAAGGACAGCCGCGCCGAGAGCGACGCGACATCGAAGGTGCAGTCGTACCAGACCCACTCGGCGTACTGTGGCCAGGATGGGTCGAGCTGGGGCGGGGCGCGCCGAAGCGGCTTCAGGCCCTGCAGCGTGAGCTCTTGCTCCAAGCGTGCGAGGTGCGGGCAACGTGTGGCGGCGGTCATTCAGTTGGGGCGAATGCTCGAGGCTAAGTCGGCGGCGGGACGATCGAGGACTTCGCGAATTCGTGCCAGCAAGCGGTCGGCGGTGAAGGGCTTGCTCAGAAACTCGAGCGCGCTCTCGGAGATGCCGCGGCGTAACGCGGGGTCGTCGGTGTAGCCGGAAACGAACAGCACCCGCACGTTGGGGCGCAGCGCGACGACGCGCTCGGCGACATCGGCTCCGCTGCCGTCGGGGAGCACCAGATCGGTGAGCAACAGCTCGATCGGCGCTTGCTCCGACCGGGTGAGCTTGACGGCTTGCGCGACGCCGGTCGCTTCGAGCACGCGGTAGCCGGCTTGCTCGAGGATGCGGCTCGTCACGGCGCGCACCCGGGACTCGTCTTCGACGAGTAGCACCGTTTCACCATGAGCGACGGGCGGCGCCGGGCGTTCCCCAGCAGGAGGCTGCGAGAAGCGCCTGACTTGGGTGCGCGGCAGGTACACCTGAAAGGTGGTGCCTTTGCCGATTTCGCTTTCGAAGAAGATGCCGCCGCCGGCCTGCATCGCGATGCCGTAGCAAGTCGCCAGGCCCAAACCCGTGCCTTTGGTCTCGCCCTTGGTCGTAAAGAACGGCTCGAAGATACGCCGGCGCGTCTCTGGATCGATGCCGGTACCGTGATCTGCCACCTCGAGCACCACGTAGTCGCCGGGCGGGATTTCGAACTGCGTGGAGGCCTTGCCCTGCGCGAGGGTGACCTCGTAAGTGCGAATCGTGAGCAGCCCACCGAGCGGCATGGCGTCACGCGCGTTGACGGCCAGGTTCACGATCACCTGGTCGAGCTGACCCGGGTCGATGCGCACGCTCCAGCTGCTCGATGCGAGCTCGGTGACGACGGTGATGTTCTCGCGCAACAACCGCGACAGCATCTTCTGCGTGGAGCGCACCCGGTCGTCGACCTGAAGCACTTTGGGCTCCACGAGCTGCCGCCGCGCGAAGGCCAGCAGCTGCCGCGTCAAGTCGGCGGCGCGCTCGGCGGCTTCGCGTACGCCGTCGAGGCTTTCGCGCGCGGCGTGCCCGACCGGCAGCGTCTCTTGCGCGATCTGGGTACAGCCCAAGATCACCGTCAAAAGGTTGTTGAAGTCGTGCGCCATACCGCCAGAAAGTCGCGAGATCGCCTCCATCTTTTGCGCTTCGATCAAGCGCGCTTCGGCGGCTTGCCGGCGCTCCATCTCGTCCTTCAACGAGGCGTTGGCCGTGGCTAGCTCCGCGCTGGCCTTCTCGAGCTCGCGCTGGCGCGCCACGGCGAGCTCGAACCCCTCACGCAGCGAGAGGCCGACGCGATCGAGCACGATGCTGACGACCACGAAACCGATGACGGCGGTGCCGACGGCGCCGAACGGCTGAGTCGGCGGTGCGTGAGGGCCCGAGCCCCACAAATAGCCGGCGTCGCGCAAGCCGCCGACGGCGAAGCCCGCCGCGTACGCGGCCATGGACGTCCACAGCGCACGACGCCCGACGAGCAGCGCCGCGAATGCCAACGGCATGGTCATTTCGACCAGGTTCATGGCGTTGGCAGAAAAGCCAGTCAGCGCGACGCCACCGGCAATGATCAGCACGGCACCGCCGACGAACAAGCTCACGCCGGCCTTGAACAGCCCGCGCCGCACCAGCACGAATGCGGACGCAAGGACGGCCGCGCCCATCAAGCGCATGCACGAAACCGCCAGGTCGCGAATCAGCGCGCCTTCGAGCAGGCGCGCGATTTCGCCGGCGACCAGCGCCGTCGTTCCCAGCGCGCACAGCACGAGCACGGAAGGCGCGTGGCGCTGCGCAACCGGATCGGGCGCGGGCACGCCCACGAGCCATGCGCGGGCTCGCTGCGTCCAACCGCTCGCAGCGCCTTGAGTCACGATCCGGGCATCGTACGACAGCGTCGAACAATGTGTTAGGGTGCTCTGCATGGCTGGGAGTCTCGTGCCTTGTGGCGGTTGTCAGCGACATGTACGCACCACGGAGCAAAGCTGCCCATTTTGCGGAGTTGCACTCGCATTAACGGAGCCTGTTGCCGAGCTGCGCCTACTCACCCGTTTGGATCGCGGGCGCATGGTCGCGCTCGGGGCGGCGTTGTCTGCGGCGGGTATCGTGCTCGGGTGCCAGCAGCCCGCGGTGGCCATTTATGGTGGGCCACCCGTGCCCGCGCCGACTCCCTCTGCCGCCCCCACGGCGCCGCCCCCATCGACGCAACCGTCAGAGCCTGCACCGGCGACATCCGTCGCCCAGCCAGCCGCGAGCACGTCAGCTACGCCCGCGCCGAAGCCCGCACCCGTCGTGGTCAAGCCAAAGCCTGCCCCCACTTCCAAGCCGACCAACCCGATCCCCGGAGCGCCTGCAGCCGCGTACGGCGCGCCCCCAAAGATGCCGGGGCCAGGCGATTCGGGCTCGTTGCGGTAGCTCAGTCGGGTTGTGGCACCAGGGCAATGCCTTGGGCGAGCAGCTCGTCGAGCTGCGCGCTGGATTCGAGGCGCATGACGAAGCCGGGCGCGTCTTGCCGCGGCAGCACCTGCACGAGCAGCGGCACCGGTAGTTGGGCTCGACCTGGCGCGCGATCGATCGCGGCGAGCAGGCGCCGAGCCGCCTTGCGCTCGCTCTTGGAGTCGGCGTGGACGTCGGGCACGCCCAAGAGCGCGATTTGCAGGGCCGCCGCGAGCATACCGTTCGGCACCTTGGCCCCTTCGCGACTCGTGCGGGAGCCAAGCAGCGCTTGCGCTTGCTTGACGGCAACCGCTTCGCTCCGAGCGTAGACGATCCAGACCCGCTGCTCGTCCGGCACGAGCAGGATATGCCCGTCATAGGGCAAGATCGGAGGTGCGCTGCCGTCGGCGGGGGGCACGTACTTGCGACTAGGTCGCACCGCATCGACGAAGTGCAGCGTGTCGCGCGGCAAGCCGCGTGGCGCGCCACTCTGGCTGACGAGATTGGAGTCGGAGCGCCTGTTCTTCTCTTCGCGGCCGGGGCGGTCTGGCGATTTGAGCTTGCCGACTCGGTAGGCGCGCTTGGCGGCAGCCAGATAGCGCGCGGGCGGCTCCTCCAACCCGATCACTACCCAGCCGCCCAGAGCAGCCTGCAACTGCGCTACCGCTGCGGGGCGCAGCGGCTTGTCTGCGTCGTCGGCCAACTGCACCGCGGGGCTGTCCAGCGCCGCGAGCGCCGCCGACACGTCCATACCCATGGCGAAGCTGGCGCGTCCGTCCACCGGGAAGATGCCGCGTAGCGCTTCGAGTAGCTCGCGCTTTTGGGCGGGTGGCGTCAACGTTTCTTCGTCGATGCTGCGCTCGAATTCGCCCAGCAGGAACGGGACTACCGTGGCGCCCAGGTTCAACCCCACGCTCAGCTGACTGTCCGAAGGCAACCGCGCGTAGCTCGACGGAAGCGTGGCCTTGGCGCTCTGCGCCAGCCACTCCGCAAAGCCCGGCGAGCTGAGGTGCTCGCCATATACCAGCTCGAGCTGGGCTTGCGCTCGCAGGTTGTCGACAGTGACGTCGAGCGTGAGGCGGTCATGCTCGAACAACGCTCCGAACAGCTGCTTGGCGAGCTGCTCGCCGCTGCGCTCGGCGGAGCTCTTCGCCTTTTCTCCCTGGTTGGCGATTTGCAGAAAGTGCTGGCACGCGTTGGCGTAGCTGGGGCCCGCCAGCTCGAGGTGCAGGTCTCGAGCGGCCGAGCTTGCGCGAGCAGGCGAGAGCAAAAAGCCCGCCGTGTGCTCGATGGCCTCCAGGCTCTGGCTACACACGACACGGTAGCCAACCGGAGCCGGCAGGTGCCACAGCTGACAGCTCACCGGCTCCGCCGGCGGCGTCGCGTCCTCGGGCGGCTCGTCTCCCTCTTCTGGAGGCTCGCTATCGTCGTCGTAGCCTGGCTCAGCTTGCGGCCGCGCCGTGACGACCCCGCCCATGTTCCACACACCCGGTCGAACCCGGCGCAGCGTGAGACCAGCCTCGCCCTGCGCGATAGCGTCGTCGGAGCGCACATGAAACGCCCAAATCGGTGCATCCACCCCGAGCGTCAACGACAGTGGCATCGTCAAGTCGATGGGCCGTGCCGGATCGATTACCGCCGCAACGTCCGCCGGCAAGAGACCGGAGCGCCCCTCCACCAGATCTCGCAAGCGCGCGAGCGGCGCCGTCCCCTTCACCAAGCTCGGCAACCCGTCGAAAGTGCGCTTCATCGACTCGACACGCACCCAAACGCCATCGAGCTCCGCGGCAACCGGCTGCGACGCGAGCTCCGCGTACGGTGTCCGCTCCTCTTCGACCGCCACGACGCCAGGGACCGGCTTCTCTACCGCCACCCGCTTCGGCGCAGCGCCGCACCCCACCAACATCCCCAAACAACTCCAAGCAACCCAGCGCATCTACTTCTGAGTATCACAACGGCCGGGGGTCGTCGCGGCGATTGGGTTGTCGTTTGCGCAACGAATCGAGCCGACGGCGCGCTGTCGAGCGTTGGCCGCGCGCCGCCAGATCCACTCGCCTGGCCCGGCGGCAGGGATGCAGAGGTGGTCATCGTGACGGAGTCACCAGACCCGTCGTGGTCGCTCGCGTCGCTGCGAATGGCTGGGGAACCGCGAGCACACTTGCGGCGCGTGGGTGACGTACTCGGCGGCAAGCAGCTGGTCTTCATCGGCTTCAATCCGCGTCGGGCGGAGCGCCCACGGGACGCGCCGCTTGGTACGCCGGCGCTGGCGACGCACGTCGGTCGCGGCACCGTCGAGAAAACGCTAGCGAATCCGCTGAGCCTGCGTCCGGTAAGGGTCGTGGTGCACTTGGTGCGCGCCGGCCAGCCGCTGGATTTGCAACTAAACATCGACTGACCTAAAACGAAGCGTGATGGCTCGTCGCAGATTGGCGCTGGGTGGGGCAGGACTTTTGCTGCTGCTCAGCACGCAGGGGTTGGCGCAGCCCGCGGACACGTCGACGCGCACCGAAGCTCGTACGCTCGGGCTGTCGGGCGTCGATGCGTATCAGGCCGGTCGCTACGATGCCGCGAGCGAAAAGCTCGAGAAGGCGTACTCGCTCATCAACGTGCCCTCCATCGGGCTGTGGTCGGCGCGGGCGCTCGCCAAGCGCGGCTTGTTGGTCGAGGCCGCGAATCGCTACTTCGAGGTGGCCAGCCTACAAGTTCCGGAGGGCGACGCTGCCGTTCAACGCCAGGCCCAGGTGGACGCGCAGGCCGAGCTCGACCAACTCCGGCTGCAGATCCCGCGGCTGGTCATCCAAGTCACGGGTGTAGAAGCGAGCGAGATTGCGCTGAGCATCGACGGTCAACCGGTGCCCACCACCGCGTTGGGCAAGCCGCGCCTGGTCAATCCTGGTTCTCACCGCGTCGAAGCGCGCGCCGCCGCCACGCAAAGGTCGGCCACGGTGGAGCTCTTGCCCGGCAAAGAAACGCCTATAACGCTCGACTTTGCGGCGGCGGCGCCCAGCGCTGCGTCTCCGGCCGCGTCCAGCGCGCCAGCCCCAGCCGCCAGCAATGATTCCTCGGCTGGCTCCACCCAGCGTACGTTGGGCTTCGTCGCGCTCGGCGCTGGTGCAGTGGGCTTGGCCCTGGGCGGAGTCACGGGCGGTCTGGCCCTCGGCAAGCGCAGCAGCCTGGAGAGCAGCGGCTGCACCGATACGCACTGCCCGCCCGAGAAAAGAGAAGAAGTGAACCAGCTCGATACGCTTCGCCTGGTCTCCAGCATTGGTTTCATTGCGGGCGGCGCGCTCGCAGCCGGAGGCATCACGCTGCTGCTCAGCGCACCTTCGTCGCCGCATCGAGTGAGCGCGGTGCTGGCGGGCGACGGCATCGCCGTACGAGGGCGCTTCTGATGCGCAGCCTGCGTCTACTCGCCTTGCTCGGCGGCGCCGCCTGCAGCGTGGCCTGCGTCGTCAAAAGCTTCGAGATCGACCCGGTGCCGATGGCCGACGGCGGCACCACCAGCGGCGGGAAAACCAGCTCCGGGGGCAGCTCGAGCGGCAGCAGCAACCAAAGTGGCGGCAAGAACAACGCCAGCGGCAGCGGCAACCCCGGCGGTAGCGATAACGCGGGCGGCGACGGCAACGGCAACGCAGGCGGTGACGGCAACGCAGGCGGCGACGGCAACGTCGTCACCGGTACTGGTCCGCGCCGCATCGGCTTCTCGGAGTTTCACGACTCGGCGTCTGCCGGCGATCAGGGCAGCTCACACCTGGCCGACGCGACGTTCGCCAAGCCGGCCGGTACGGCGCCCGGTGATTTCATGCTCGTGTTCTTCGGTTGCGATCACGAGCTGATGAACCTGCGCACCGACAACCTCGAGCCTGCCGGGTGGACGTTGCTCGATCAACACGAGCAACAAGGCACGGACGGCCAGGGCACCTACCTCTTGTACCGCTTCGTCGACGGTACGGAGCCCGACATGATCGTGTTCCCGAACATCAACGACTTGCCCAACGGTAACGGCGTGCAGGGCTTGCTCTCCGTCTACCGCGGCGTGAACGAGACCGAGCCGGTGAACGCTTACGAAGTCGCGCTCGTGCCGACGGGGAGCGAAGACACGAAGCACATCGAAACGCCGACGCCCGCCATCACGACCAAAACGGACAATTGCCTGCTCATCGCGGGGCTTTCGCCCGATACCGCGGTGGACGCGCCGGCCATCGTCACCTGGCCCGAAGGCTTCGACGAGAACCAAACCAGCGTGAACAACCCTGCTCACCCGTACCCCAACGGCTGGGCCAACATCTACTCGGCCGAGCGCCACCTCGCCAAGGCGGGCACGGTACCGGCGTCGCTGTTCGCGTGGGACATGACGTACGACGGCATGTCGTACTACGGCGCGCTGAGCTTCGTGCTCGCGCTGGCGCCGGCTCAGTAGGCCAAAAAGTCCGGGTCCGGTCCGCCCGCGTAGCTGGTCGCGATGTCGGCGTCCGTGAGGGCGGCGCCGTAAACGCGAAATTCGTGGAACACCGCGCTGAGCTCGTCGTCACCGCCGTACTGGCTGCGGCCGAGCCACACGTTCACGTCATTGATGCTCGACAATTTTCCGGTCCACGCCTGCTGAGCGACCTTGGCACCATTGACGTAAACGCGCAGCGCATCGCCCTTGTCGTCCGCAACTAGCGCAACGTGCGCGAGCTCGAGCGCGAGCGGCGCCGCGCCGACTACCGCAGTCTCTTGCCCCGCCGAATTGCCGTCGATCGAAAAGCCGCCTTGTAAGACCCCGCTGTAGTTTTTTGGCGTGAGGTAGAGGTAGGTCTTGCCGTTCTCCGGGTTATTTTCGGGTGGCACGTACGTCGAATCTCCGAAATCGAAGATGCGTTGCCAGCTGTTGCCTCCGCCCCAGGTCACCCACGCTTCGAGCGTGGCGTTGCTCAATGTCGACAGCAGCCCGTTGGGCAAGTCGACGTAGGGTCCCCCGCTGCCGCCGCCGAGCAACACCACGCCCTTGCCGTCCAACTTCGACAACGTGGCGCTGCGCGCGATGCTGCCGTGCGCGGTGCCGATGCGATCTTTCACCGAAGTACCAGTGCCTTCGAAGTCGTAGCGGTGTGCCAGCTTCGCCTTGAGCGTCTTGCAGTCGGTCATCGTGGCGGTCGGCGCATCCGGAATGCCGCAACCGCAAACGCCTGGTGCAGTCTTGTCCGGATCGTCGGGGCAGGCGTCGGGCTCCGTGCCCGTGCCCGTGCCCGCGCCGCCGTCGCTCGCCCCAGCCGGGGGCTCGACCATGCCACTGCCACCCGCACCGGCGTTGGGCACGCCACCGCTCACCGAGCCGGTACCGCCCGCCACGCCCTGCTCGGTGCCACCCGCTGCCGTGCCGGCGCTCGTCGAGCCGGCCATGCTGGCGTTGTCTCCGCCGCTGCTACTTCTGCCGGCTTCTGCAGCGCTGCCGCCCGAGCCGCTCCCACCCAGAGCGTCGGAATTTTCGGTCGGCTGCTCGTAGACGGAGCAAGCAATCGAGATTGCGGCCAGCGCTGGCCACCGAAGCGAGCGGTGCACGATCGCAAAAGGTAACACGCCGTGCGGGCTCGCACAGCAGCCCCTGTTGTTCAGGTAAGGCGGCGTGCGTCGTCGTCACACACGCCACCCGGCGTCGAAGCCGTGACCCGGTGCGTCCAGATCGATGACGAGCGGCGCGTGATCGGAAGGCGTGGGCTTGCCCTTCCTCGCCTCGCGGTCGATTTCGCACGCAACCAGGCGCGCGCTTACGGATGCAGTGACGAAGAAATGGTCGATGCGCATGCCCATGTTCTTGTGAAACGCGCCGGCGCGATAGTCCCACCAGGTGAAGCGGTGCCGCTCTGGATGCAACTGCCGATAGGCGTCGCGCAGGCCCCAACCTTCGAGCGCCGCCAGCGCTCCGCGTTCTGCGGCTGAAACGTGCGTTCCACCGTGGCACGCGGTGGCGTCCCACACATCGCTATCGGTTGGGGCCACGTTGTAGTCGCCGCCAATGGCGAGCGCGTCCGTCGGCTGACAAGCTTCGCGACACCAGCTCAGCAAGCGCGCGAACCACTCGAGCTTGGCGCGATAAAACGGCGAGTCCAACGTGCGCCCGTTCGGCGCGTAGATGCTGACGACTCGTATGCCCGCGCAACGCGCGCTGATCATGCGTGCCTCGGCGAGCGGCTCCACGTCGCCTTCGCCGGCAGCCGTGGGCGGGTGAAGGGGAGCGCCAAAGTTCGTGATCACGTCTTCGATCCCCACGCGGGAGGCGATCGCGACGCCGTTCCAACGACCTTCGCCGTGGTGCGCCATTTGGTAGCCGTGGCGCTCGAGCTCTCCGAAAGGAGCGTCGGCGTCCGTCAGCTTCGTCTCCTGCATCAGCAGCACGTCGGGCTTCACCCGCTCGAGCCACCAGCTCACCTTCTCGATTCGGGCCTTGAGCGAGTTGACGTTCCACGTCGCGATGCGCATGGGCCCCCTCTTAGCATGGGCCCGCGGGGCTAGCGGGCGCTCCACACGGTCCGACTCGCGTGCTACAGCGCGCTCTGGATCGCCGGCCACAACGTGGTCGCGGTGGGCATCGATAGCTCCCAGGCCATGATGCCGCCGTACTCTTTGGACGCGGTCGTCAGCTGCTTGGCGTAGTCAGTGCTCGTCTTGTTCGAGAGCTCGGCGCCCCAAGTCAGCTTGCTCTTCGGGATCTTCCGCTGCGTGGTCCACCAATCGAGCTCTTTGGTGTAGGTGCTCATGTTGGGGTTGTAAATCATGAGGTTGATGAAGTCGTAGGTGTTGAGCCACGCGGCGGTAGTGTCCGCGTTGTCGCCCGTATCTTCGATGATGTATTGCGCGAGCGCGCAGCTCACGACCTTGCCTTGCGGGCGCAGCTTGGCGATCAGCGTGCTCAAGAACTTGGGAAAGTTCGTGCTCGCCTTGAGGCCGTTGCCGCGCTCCAAGTCGACGTCAACGCCGTCGAGATCCAGGCGTTTGATGAACGCTTCCAGGTTGTCGACCATGGGCTGGATGTTGGCTTGGTCGGCGTAGCGGTCGATGATGGGCAGGTCGTCGTCGGCGCCACCGATGGAGACCATCACCTTCGTTCCCTTGGCGTGCGCGGCTGCGGCAATCGTCTTCACGTCGTCGTCCGGTGCGCCGAGGCTCCAATCACTCGTGCCGTTCTTCAGCGTGCCGAACGCCAGGTCGAGATGGGTCATCTTGTCGAAGCTGAGCTTGCCGGCCCAGCTTGCGAAGCTGCCACTCCAATTCGGCAAGTACATGACGGCCTTGATGGGCGGGCCGTCCGTGCCGGTGTTGGTGCCACCGCCCGAGCCACCAGCGCTGCCCCCGACTCCGCTACCGCCGCTGCCTCCCGGCGATGAACCGGCGAGATTGGAGGCGCCAGCTCCGCCGTTCTCTTGGCCGCCAGCGGGGGCGGCGCCACCGCTCATCACTCCTCCGGGTGATGCCCCGGCAACGACCGGCGCGACGCCACCGTTGCCGCCACCCGCGATGTTTGTGCTAGCACCACCACTGCCCGCGTTACCGAAGGTGCGGGGCGGATCTTCCGACCCGCTACAAGCCGCGAGGGTGACAGCCGCGCACAACGAGACGAACGAGGTGAGGATGATGCGGGACATGGTGAGCTGCTTCGAGCTGTCCATGGTTCGTGGCGACGGCTGACTTCATGGATCACGTAAGACTTCGCGTTCGGCCCCCTCAATGTGCCTGATCTGCGAAAGATTATTGCAGCGTCGGCTTGACATCATGTCAGCGATTCGCTCGGCTAGCGGCCGAGGAGTGCCCCATGTCGAAGAATCACGCGCTGCTGTTGGTGCCGTTCTTGTTCTGCGCTTGCCTGCCCGAAGTCGTCGCGCTCAAGCCGAACGCCGCCAACGTGAAAGTCGTCCACGAGACGGACAAGCCGCTGCGCTGCGAGGTGCTGGGCAAGATCAACGGTATGTCGCGCAGCGCCGACGAGAAAGAGGGCCACACCGGCGCCGAAAACGACTTCAGGAATCACGCGGCGGAGCTCAAAGCCAACTTCGCCTTGATTGAAGCCGATCGCGCGGGAGCTGTCGGCACCAGCTCGCAGAAGGACTACTTCATCGGCGGCAAAGCGCTGCAGTGCCAGACCGAAGAGATGGAAGAAGCGCAAGAGAAGCAAGACGCCGCCGATCGCGACGCTCGCCAGAAGGCCGCCGAAGAGCAGAAGCAAAAAGAAGAGGACGAGAAGAAGGCGGCCAAAGCCAAGAAGGGCAAGAAGTAGCGCGCCCACATCGCGGCACATATCGGCGGGCTTGAGCCAAGGTGCGAGGGCACCCGCCAATGGGGGAGCAGAATGCGAGAGGGGATCGCAGATCTGCGATCCACCTGGGGACATGCGGACACAGCACCGAAGAGAGGGTCTTGCCGCATGAAAGCTGGTGCTCGTTTTGCCATTCTCTCGGTGATCACATTGGGTTGCGCGACCGAAGCGAGTGATCCGCCCAGCAATGGTTTCGGTAGCTTCGGCGGCAGCAGCGCGGCAGAAGCGGGCGCGGGCGGCAGCGTCGCGACGGGCGGCACCTCGGCGCCCACGGCCGGCACGAGCAGCGCGGGCACGACGGTCCTGCCCGAAGGCGGCACGACCGGCACCGCTGGCACGTTCGGCGCCGCTGGCACGTTCGGTACCTCGGGTACCTTCGGCACGGCCGGCACCTTCGTCACCGCGGGTACGGATGCCGGAGGCACCGGCGCGGGCGGCACGGCAGCCGCGGGCGGCAAAGGTGGCACTGGCTCGGGCGGCACAGCTACGGCCGGCACCGCTTCGACGGGCGGCGGTGGCAGCGGCACGGCGGGCACCGGCGGTACCGGCGTGGTCGCCAACTACTGCGACAGCCAAGCCAAGTCGCCACTGCCGTTCACGGTGAACGATGGCTATCAGCCCAGCGGTTGGCAGGGCGACTTCGCGGCCATCAGCGTGCCGACCGTGCAGCCCGATGCTTGCGCCGCGCGCCCCGCGAACGCCGTGGGCACGTGCTCGGTGTGGCGCTACACACCCAACGCAGTGACACCCGCGTGGTCCGGCGTGGCCTGGTCGCGCGTCTGGGACGCCAACTACACGCACCCGCCCGTGTGCTTGGCGGCGGGCGCGACCAAGCTCACTTTCCAAGCGCGCGGCGCAGCCGGAGGAGAAGTCGTCACGTTCTCGGGCGCCGGCGGTCCGGAAGTGCCCTTCACGCTGACGAACGCTTGGAAACAATACGAGGTCTCGCTTGCTGGCGTCGTCTACAACACGCCCGCAGACGGCGTACCGGCAGGATTTTTCTGGAAAGTCGCGCCGCCCACGCCCAATAACGCAGCCGTGACCTTCTTCGTCGACGACATCAAGATCATCAAGTAGCGTCGCGGTGTGGGTTTCAGAATCTGGGCCGGCGGTTGGGTAGTGGCGAGCCTTCTTTCGGTGGCGACGGGGGCGCACGCCGAATGCGCCAATGACCTGGAATGCAAGGGCGATCGTGTCTGCAACCGGGGCGAGTGCGTCGATCCGGCGCCCACACCCGCTCCGCCCGCCGCAGCGCCAACCCCAACCCCAACTCCAACTCCAACTCCAACTCCAACTGCTCTAGCGCCGGTTGTGCCAGCGCCAGCACCCGCGCGCGAGCTCGAAGAACTGCCCCCGCGTTATCGCCGCCTCAGCCCCGGTCTCATGATTGGGGGAATCGTCACGACGGCAGCGGCACCGGTGCTGTTAATCGCCGGCTACTTTTGGGTGGAGCAAGGTTACGACAGCTGCGTCTCGGGCATATCCCATACGGGCGCAACCGCGAGCGACCTCGCGAAAGTCCACGACTGCCAGGACACGCGCACCAATCGCTTTTACGGCGTCCTCGGTGCTTCGGCGGTGTTGGCGCTCGCTGGTGTCCCGATGATCATCATCGGCGCTCACAAGGTGCGCGACCGGAGCGTGCCCGAAGCCATGCTCACTCCGTACGTCTCGCCCGATCGAGCCGGCCTCGCACTACAGCTCAAGTTCGACTAGGGTGCGCGGCGTGAAAAACAGGGCCTGGATCGGAGGTTGGGTAGTGGCGAGCGTGTTTGCGGCGGCCGGCGCGCACGCGCAGTGCTCGAAAGATACGGACTGCAAGGGTGATCGCATCTGCAATCACGGGGAGTGTACGGAGCCGGCTGCCTCCACAGCGACGCCCGCCGTAGCCCCCGCCGCACCGCCGGCAGCCGAAGCGGCAACGCCGCCGGCACCCGCCGCCGCACCGGCGCCCGCGGCCGCGCCGGCGCCCGCTGCCGCACCTGCACCCGCTGCCGCACCTGCACCCGCTGCCGCACCCGTCGCACCCGCACCGGCAACGGGAGACGCCGTGCAGTACCATCGCCGCAGCCCGGGGATGATGACCGCCGGCATCATCGTCACGTCAGCGGCGCCGGTCGTCTTGGTGGCTGGCGTGCTCGCATCCACGAATGCCTTGGACGGCTGCCGAGCTAGCGTCGCGACGGGCTACTCGGTCGACAGCTACCAAGAGTGTGACCAAGAGAGCGCGCACCGCATCTATGCGGTGCTGGCAGTCTCCGCGGTCATGCTCGGCGCCGGCATTCCGATGATCATCATCGGCGCCAAAAAGGTGCCGAACACACCCGCCGACAACGCGCTGCTACTACCTTACGCGGCGCCCGGCCGCGCCGGCCTCACGCTGCACGTCACCTTCTGATAGCCTGCCGGCGTGTCAGTCAGGGCTTGGGTGATCGGTTCGGTGGTGGCGAGTCTGTTCTTCGCGTCGGCCGCGCACGCGCAGTGCACCAAAGACATTGAGTGCAAGGGTGACCGCGTCTGCCACCACGGCGAATGCGTGGCTCCGTCCGAAGCGATGCCCGCGACCGCGCCGACAGCACCCAAAGCGCCCGACGCAGCGGCAGCCGATACGGCGACCGCCGCGCCCGACGACGCGGCCAAGCCTGATGCGGGGACAGCCGATGCGCCCGACGGAGCCGTCGAAGGCGCGTCACCCGCCGACGCCGCAGCGTCTGCCGAACCGCAACCCAAGAAGAAGAACAAGAAGAAGAACAAGAGGAAGGCGACGGAGCAAGCCCAAGGCGCGCACGTCATCTACGCTACGGCCGAGCCCGGCTACGAAGAGCGCCGCGGCTACAAAGACCCCAATGAGACGCACGCGCGCAGCCCTGCCATCATGACCACAGGGATTGTCGTCGCCGTCGCAGCAATACCCACGTTTGGCATCGGCACTGTCCTGATCACGAACAAGAAGGACGAGTGCGACGCGAAACTGCGGGCCCAGGGACAATCAACGTGGGGCCCCACTTCCTGCCAAAGCGCCACTTCGGGAGACTTCATGGCCCTTGTCGTTGGCTCCCTCATCCTCGTAGCTATCGGCGTGCCCCTGATTTTCTACGGTGCCAAGCAAGTGAGCGACGACCCACCGGTCGCCCTAACACCGCAGGTTTCGCCGAGCTACGGCGGGCTCTCGCTCCGCCTCAAGCTCTAGTCGCCGTTACTGCGGCCAGATGCTCTTGTTCCAGGCGTCCCAAGTCGCCACCCGCGTGGCTTCGGCGCCCAGCAGCGTGGAGACCGTCACGCCCCACGTGGAGTATTGCTCGGTCGTCCAGTTGTCGACGCTCCACGGCAAGTATTCGTGACCCTTGTCGTCCAGCGGCAGCGGCGTGCGTGCGCTGTCGACGCAGAAGCGGAAGCCCGACTTCTGCTCCGGCCCGCCGAGGGACGTGTTGTTCGGATCGCAGCGGCGGAACGTCGCGACGTCCGACCCGGCATAGAACGCGTTGTAGAGCGCGATATCGCCATTGAGCATCAACAGGTGCAGCCCCGGCAAGATTGAGTTCAGGTCCACGTAACGGTTCGCGTTCATCTCGTCCAGCTTCTTGGGCAGAAGCGCGGTGGGGCTAAGCTTGAACAGCAAGTCCGCCTTGCTCTGAATGCCCTGATTGCGCGTCAAATTCGTGGGGTCTTTCGGATCCGGTGCGTCGAACGGAATGTTCGTGTTGGCGAGCTGCGCCAGGCGCGTGCGAATCTCGAAGAAGCGCATCAGGTGCGCGGCATTCACCCGGGCAGGCGCCTTGGCGTCGCGCAGCGCGTCGACCACCGCTTCGGTGAAGCCCATGTGGTACGGCCAATCCATGGCACCGTGCGAGGCACCCGGGTAGCCGGGGTTCACGGTCATTTGCAGCTGGTACCACTGGTTGGTGCGATAGAAGGAGTCGAGCTTCTTTTCCCACGCGTAGTAGTTCTCGCGGTGTGCGTCGCCCGTGCCCTCCGGCGCGTGCAGAATGTGCGGCGCTACGTAGAACAAGCTCGGCCAACTGAAGAACCAGCCGCGCGTATCGCCCTCGCCCACCCACTCGTTGGTCTGTTGATCCTTCTGACCGTAGAAGTAGCTCTGGTCGCCTTCGAGCCCGTAGGTGTGCGACACCTCCCACTGCTGCACGACCATCCAGCGGTAGAGGCTGAAGTCGACGCGCTCGATGAAGGCTTGCGTCGAGTAAGCCTTGGCATCGAACTGGGCCATCGTGGCCGGGTCGGCCTGCGCCTGCAGCTTGGCGGCGCCGAGCTGGCAACCGAACGGCTTGTTTGGGTCGTTCGATTCGCGCGTGCCGCGCGAGCCGCCGCCAAAGTCGGTGGTTTTGGAGCCGATGTCGCTGAGCCAGGAGGCGATTTGCCCACGCTCGTCCGCCGTGAGGTGGCTCCAATCGCCATATTGCTGATTGGGATTGAGGTGAGTCTGGAGCCACGTGCGAGCGCGCTGCACCACTTTGATCGGGTTGTGACCCTCGTCGCCCTGAGTTTCGAACGAGCCCTCGGTCTGGCCAGCCTCCGGCGTCCAAATGTCCAGCGGGTGCACCGTCGGCAGCCAGGCGTTCCAGTCCGGCAGCTCGAGCGCGATCGGGATCTCGCGCACGGGTAGCTTGGCCTTCGGATCCATCACCGCGTCCACCTCGGCCTGTGTGACCGCGAGCGGGGTACCGTCTACCGGTTGCCCGAGCAGCGCTTTGGTGAACGCTTCAGCGTTGGGCAGCACGGCGTCGATGCCGGCGCCCGCCGCCCACTCCCAGGTCGGCTTAGCGTCGAGGCCCGGCCCGGGCTGGTACGGCGGGTTCCACGGTGCGGCTTGCGGGACGTGCGGCACGCGACCCTTGGCGTTGTAGCGGAGGTACTCGGCGATCTGCTGGCCCTGCTCCGCCGTGAGCCCGTGGAAGCGGCTACGCTGCACGATGGAGTTGTTGGAGTAGTTGAAATACGTAAGATCGCTGCCGTCGGGTGCGTGGCACGAAGAGCAGGCCGCACGCAACGTGTGCTTGACGATCGGCGATTCTTGCAACGTGTCGTGCGCGTTCCACAGCGCCTGGCCAGGCGGCGCGCCGCCACCGGCGATGGGCATGTTCTTCTCCGCGCCGATGTCCGCCCAGCGCTTGGTGAGAGGGGTGAGGTTCTTGCCGGCGTCGTCGCGCAGCTGCACGTCGAGCACGCGGTAACCGTTCGAGTCGCCGTCCGTCCCATTGAAGCGAAACTCGATGGTGTTGATGACGGGCGCTGCCGCGAGCCGCGCGCGTGTCGCGGCGTCGAGCGTAATCGTGAAACCGGTGACGACGAGCGCGCCGTTGATGCCGCCGTGCGCCGCAGCCATCTCTTCGAGCTGCACGCTTTCGTCCGTGATATCGACCCAGGGCACGTCGTCGTGGGCCCGTGCCGCGTCGCCCACGATGCGCACGCTGGCTTTGACTTTGGTGACCTTCTTCACCAAAGCCTTGAAGGCGGGTGCGTTGTAAAAGCCGCAGCGATGGCAACGGACGTACAGTTTCGTCGCCTTCTCGACATCCGCCGAGCTCAGCGTGAGCGCCGTGGAAGCGATGGCGGGCTCGTCCGGATCGCCGGAGCCGAGCACTTCAATCGGTAAAAGTAGTTCTTTTCCTGTGGGTGCCGCGCCGCCGCCTGCGTTGCTGCCGCCCCCACCCAGCGTGGAGCTCGTGCCGCCTTGGGGGTTGGCGCTGCCGCCGAGATTGCTCGCGCCGTCGCGGTCGTTGTTGCTGCCCGCGGAGCCGGTGCTGCCGCCCGTGCTGCTGCTGCCGCAAGCGACGCCCAGCACTACCAGCAAAATCCCCGCGATAACCGTGAGCCCGAGCCTGTCTCCACGCATCGTCGATGAATCCTAGCGCTACAATGCCCACCCGGTAGCGAATCCTTCATGTACCGAGAGAGCACACAAGGCAGCCTCTTCGCGTTAGAGCCACCCCACGTGCCGGCAGCCCCCGAGCGCGCCGCCGATCGCGCTCTCGCCAACGAGCTGCCGCGCGATTTGCGACTTGGTACGATGTCCTGGTCCTTCGCGGGGTGGTGCGGATTGGTTTACGGCAGCGACGCCGATCCAAAGTTGTTCGCCGATGCAGGGCTCGCTGCTTACTCGAAGCATCCTTTGCTGGGCGCGGTCGAGGTCGATCGCTCATTCTATGAACCGCTGCCTGCCCGCTATTTCGAGGCGATCGCGGCGCAGGTACCGGACTCTTTTCGCTTCGTCGTGAAGGCGCACGAAGAGTGCACCTTGCTGCGTTTTCCGCGACACGCGCGCTACGGCAAGCGGCAGGGCGAAGCGAACCCGCGCTATCTCGACGCGAGCTACGCAGCGGATGCGGTGGTGCAGTCGTGCGTGGAGGGGCTCGGTGACAAGCTCGGCGCGCTGCTGTTTCAATTCTCGCCGCAACCGGCGGGCGAGCCGTTGGCCTTCGCAGAGCAATTGTTCGATTTCTTGACGCGTCTACCGCGCGGCGTGCCGTACGCGATCGAGCTGCGCACGCCGCAGCTGCTGACTGCCGAGTACGGCCGCGCGCTCGAGAGCGCGGGTGCGCTGCACGCTCACAACGTGTGGGGCGACATGCCGTCGGTGCTGCTGCAGGCGCGGCTGATTCCTCCGGCAGCGCGCAAGCCGCTCATCGTGCGCTGGCTCATGCGCCGTGGCGACGACTACGAGGGAGCGCGCTCACGCTTTATCCCCTTTACCCGCATGGCCGAGCCGGACTTACCAAACCGCGAAGCCATTGCGACCCTGATCACCAAGGCGCTCGCGCACGAAGTGCCCGCGCTCGTGCTCATCAACAACAAGGCCGAAGGCTGCGCCCCAGAAAGCGCGATCGAGCTGGCTCGGGCCGTTCAGGCTCGGCGCTAAAAAGCTGAAGCATTTTCGAGTGGCGCGGGCCAAATACTGAACGTATGCTCCGTACCACTCATGAGCTCGTTATCGCCTTCGATTCAATCCGTAGTCCAGCTGTTTCGTGGCCCGCTCGCCGGCGTGCGCTTCGGCGCGATCGATGCTTCGGGTCTCGGCAACCTCGCGGCAGAGGTCGAGGCCGCTGCGGCAGAGGTCGAGGCACAAGAAGCCAAGCTGGTCGAGCTCAGGCAGGGTCTCGCGCAGCGGCAAGAGTCGCTGCTCACTCTCGCCCAACAAGCGCTGGCCTATGCCCGCATCTACGCCGAGGGTGACGACGCGCTCACTGCAGAGCTGAATCAGATCGCGCTGCCACGCCCCACCAAACCCCGAAAGAAGGACGCTCCCGCCAAACCCACCGAGCGCGAGGCCGCCACCGTCGTCGATTCAGAGGCCAGCGCCAGCGAGCCCGCACCCGAGTCGAGCGAAGTCGCCGTGGTGCGTGAAACGGAAGCAGAGCCGGAAGAGGCCGAAGCCGCTCCGGTCGTCACCCGCCGAGCTCGAGGCCGAGCAAAAACCGGTACTGCACGTACATGAACGGAATGCCGGTCACGCTCGGGATCGGCAGCGCAATGTAGGTCGGGTCGATGGTGAGGTTGACGCCCCGCGCGGCTTTCCACTCCGCACCCAAGAAGCTCAAGCCGAGGAACGGGCCGAAGCTATATTTGTCGGCCCCCACCAAATCGAAGAGCAACATCGAAGCGCCGACCGACGCGGTGGTGCGAATGTTGACGGTGGCACGCACCAACTGGTAGCGACGAATGACGCTGAAATAGGCGTTGGCCGAGCCGGCGCGCAGCTTGCTCGGAGTGATGGCCAGATACGGATTCCACTCCGCGTCGAAGCCAAGCATCCACTTCTCCGCTAGCTGGTAGCGCAGGCCGAGCCCGCCCGAAAACGCCGCGTGATCGTAAGAGGCGCCCAGCGCTGCACGGCCGAACCAAGCGCCCGGGCGATCCGGCGGCTCGATCGGTGCGTGGGTGATGCTCGCGTTGTCGGGTTCGGCGGCGGTCGCTTTCGTTTCGGACGACGCTTGGGCCCACGCCGTTCGGGCGCCGAAGAGCGACAGCAGCACGATGGTCATCGACCACGTGCGCCGCGCACCCAGCAGCAAAGCTGCGAGCAGCAAGCCCAAGAGTACCAGTACCGCGCGAGAGGCGACAGCCGGCGCGGCACTACAGCTCAACGCGGGCGAGCCATAGCCGCGCTCCGGCGCGTCGCACCAGTCGTTGGCCGCGGTGCAGTGCGCGTCGGTGTCGTAAGCAACGTAGTCGTCGAGCACGCGATCGATGGCGCGCTCTTTGGCGGAGCGGCTGAGCGAAGGATCGAGCAGCGCGGAGAGCGCATGGTTGCCGGCCTCGACCGCCGTGCGATGCAGCGCGGTGCGCAGCTCGTCGGGGTCGTCGCACCGGTCCATCTCCGAGCTATGTGCAGGCCCATCGCGCGCCTCGTCGAGCCGGCCCTCGCTGTATTCGACGAAGTTGAGAACGACGCGAATCTTCCCCGGGTCGTCCGGATTCCGGAAGGTGTGAGTGAAGCTATCTTCCAGCGCGTGCAAGCCGCGCCCGGCGTGCAAAAAGAAGCTCGGCACCGATACATCGATGGTGCCGCGAATGGCGAGCGAGACGCCCAGCTTCTCCCGCACACTCGCATCGGGTCGGCCCTGTGCGTCGAGGCCGTCGAGCGCGGCGACCAGCTGGCCGCGGATGTAGTCGCGACAAGCCGCCACCGCATCGCGAGAACCGTTCGGTTCGTCTTGGTCGGGCGCGCGCAAGCAGTGCTCGGGTTGCAGCTTGGGATCCGAAGCCACGGGGCTGAGATTCGTGAGGTCGTTGGGGCCATGCTGCTTTACGTCGTTGTCACGCACCCCCAGCATGAGCGTGACGAAGCCGATCTCATGCCGCGACTTCGGCAAGTCGAAGTTCAGGTCGTTCATCAAGGCCTCGTCGTCGCCGCTCGAGCGCAGCGGCGACGTCGTCTCCGGCAGCTTGCGCTCGGTCGCTTCCCACGCTTCGCGCGTCACGAGCTCGTGACAGCCTTTGGTGGCTTCGGATTGGATCGTGTATGCGTGCGCCGGGCGGACACTCGCGCCCAACATCACCAACGCGAGACTGGCGGCACGGCAGAACCGCCCCAAGGCGGACATTTGTGCCATGCGCCTGCTTTCCGTTTGCTGCTTCTCACGCATGAATCCCGAAGCTTCAGCAAGAGGTGTGCCCCTTGGGCGGCGGCGCGCCTTGCGTTTTTGCCCCACGTTTCCTAGGTGAGGGCGAGTGGCGGCCAAGAAGACTTCGAAGGCGAAAGCCAAAACCACCAAAGCTCTGGGCACCAAGCGCCGTCGCGGCGTCTCGATTCGGCCTACGGAGCTCGGCGCGGCCGACCTGGCGGACGTGTCGGGCATCGAGGGGCTGCAAAGCCTGGCCGCGCGCGTCGAGCAAGACGGCGGCACCGTGCTGTCGAAGTATCGCGAGCCGCTCGGTGGTCACGGCTTACTGCTCGTCGCGTTGCCGATCGACAAGGTTAGCCCCACCCCATTCCAACGCGACGTCAGCGACGCGCACGTGCGTAAGCTGACGCGCGCGATGGACAAGACCAAGCGCTTTTTGGATCCCTTGATCGTCGTCGCGGCCGACGGCAAATTCTGGACGCCCAACGGCAACCACCGGCTCACCGCGATGCGAGAGCTGGGTGCCAAGTCGATCGTCGCGCTGCTCGTGCCCGAGCCCGAGGTCGCGTATCAGATTCTCGCCCTCAACATCGAAAAGGCGCACTCGCTGCGCGAACGAGCGCTCGAGGTCGTACGCATGTACCGCGAGCTCTCCGGTATCGCGCCGCAAAAAGAGAGCGACTACGAGCTGGAGTTCGAAGAGCCCGCGCTCGTCACGCTGGGCTTTGCTTACGAAAAGCGCGCGCGGCTGGCGGGCGGTGCCTACCACCCGGTGCTGCGCAAGGTGGACGGCTGGCTCTCGTCCAAGCTCGACAAAGCGCTCGAGGAGCGTGAGCGTCGCGCCGACCTGGTGCTCGCGCTCGACGACGCAGTGAACGAGGCCGTCCAAAAACTGAAGGACCAGGGTCTCACCAGCCCTTACCTCAAGACCTTCGTCGTTTCCCGCATCAATCCGCTGCGCTTCATCAAGGGCGACCCACCCCCGCTCGACGAGCTACTCACCGGCATGGCCAAGCGAGCGCGTGGCATGAAGACAGACAAGGTCAAGACCGAGGACTTGGCCCGCAGCGGCGGCGCACCGGACGAAGAGTAAACCGACCCACCACCCTTGAGACTCGGGCAGACTCACGGCTACTCTGCCGCGCATGAGGATGCGCGGGTTGGCTGGTGCGGTGTGTCTCGTCGCGGTAGCACTGAGTCGCACGAGTTGGGGTCAGGCACCAGCTGCGCAATTTCCGGCCGAAGTAACGCCAGGAGCGAGGGCGCCGGCTGCGCCCGCCAGTGCACCGGCGGCAGCTCCGCCACCCGTCGCGCCCGCTCCCGTCGCGCCCGCTCCCGTCGCGCCCGCCCCCGTCGCGCCCGCCCCCGCGCCTGTTGCGACGCCGCCCGCCCCCGCGCCTGTTGCGACGCCGCCCGCCCTCGCGCCTGTTGCGACGCCGCCCGCCCCCCCGCCTGTTGCGACGCCGCCCGCGGCTCCGCCGACCACGCTCACCTTGGATCGCAGCGCGCTCGACCCCGCCGCCGAGCCGAGCTGGGCTTTGGGGGCCGGCATCGGATTCGGCAGCTTCTCGGTCAATGCCGCATCGCCTGACTACCTGGCAGCCATAGAGCGCCACCTCGGCGGCAACTCCTGGGCGTTGCTCAACCTAGCCGCCGGCTACGACAGGTCCGACGTGCCCACTCCCGGTTCCGGCAGCGAAGGCGCTCGTACCACCACCAGCAGTACTTCGGTGCAAGGGCTGCTAGGCGTGCGCTATGTCGTCGTACACGCTCTGGTCGACGTGTCGATCGTCGGCGCGTTGTTCGGCCGCTACCGCAGTATGGAAGGCGGTGTGGCGCTCGGTGGCGTCCAACAACCGGCAACCAAGAACTACGAGGGCGGCGTGCAAGCGGGCATCGCCGTGGAGCGGACGTTGACCGAAGCACTCGCGCTCCGGTTGCAATTGCAGCTAGCCAATTTCAGCGTAGAAAAGGGCACGACGCGCGTGACTGACGGCTTCGGCATCTCGCGCGACAGCGAGACCCACGGAGTGACGCTCACCCTGCGCGCGCAGCCGTCACTCGCACTCTATTTCTATTTCTGAAAATGAGCACCACCCAACATGCGATCGTGACGGGCGGCGGTAGCGGCGTCGGGCAAGCCGTGGCGCTCTCGCTGATCGAGCGCGGCTACGCGGTTTCGATCGTGGGGCGCCGCGCTGAAGCGCTCCAGCGAACCATCGCAAAGGCCGGTAAGCTTGCCGACAGGCTCGCGGCTTACGCGCTCGATGTGGCGGATACGGCAGCTGTCGCGTCAGCCGTCGCACGAATGCGCGAGCGCAACGGTCGCATCGATGCGCTCGTGAACGCCGCCGGCAGCAACGTGCGCGAGCGGCGCCTCGAGGTGTTGAGTGAGGCCGATTGGCAAGCCGTGCTCGGCGCCAACCTGAGCGGCGCCTTCCACACCGTTCATGCCGTGCTCCCGACCATGCGCCGGCAAGCGAGCGGCACGATCGTCAACATCATCAGCGAGGCAGGTTGGTCGGCGACGCCGAAAGCGGGCGCGGCCTACGTGGCCAGCAAGTTTGGCCTGGCGGGTTTGACGCAGGCCATCAACCTCGAGGAGCAGCCGCACGGCATTCGCGCCACAGCGATTTATCCAGGCGATATCAATACACCACTGCTCGACAAACGACCTCAGCCGCCTCCTCCCGAAGCCCGTGCAAACATGTTGCAGGCCGAAGATGTCGCGGCCTGTGTGCTGCTGGCCATCGAGCTACCGTCCCGCGCCGTGATCGAAGAGCTGCTGGTACGGCCGCGAGCCGTGTGAGCGGGCGAGGCGTAAACGAGTAGCCATGCTATTCTGAGCCATCTTCATGGCGCGCTTACTCGCTACGGCAGTGGGTCTGTTCGGCTTGGGTGTGCTGCTCACGGCTGGTTGCTCCGGCTCCAGCTTCACGGAAGGCGGCGCCGGCAGTAGCGGAAGCAGCGCCACGGCCGGCACGTCGAGCAGCGGCGGCACCGCCAGCCACGCGGGGTCGAGCAGTGGCGGCACCGCCGCTGGCGGCACCCCGAGCGATGGCGGCACCGCCCCGGGCGGTACCGACAGCGGGGGTACCGACACCGGCGGCACCGGCAGCGGTGGCGGCGCAACCGGCGGTACCGCTACGGCCGGCAGCGGCGGCGTGAGCGTCGCGGGCTCGGGCGGGAACGTGAGCGGTGGCGACTGCTCACAAGACAGCGACTGCGTGCAGTGCTCGTATCCCGTCACGCCGACCAAGGCTTCTGACTGCTGCAACAGCTGCAATTGGATGCCTATGACGAAGAAAGAGTGCGACGCACGCCGGGCCCTGCGCGAAAAGTACTGCGCCAACCTTCACCCGCTTTGCCCGGCTATCGCCTGTGTGCAGCCGCCCGAAGCTCTGTGCAAAGACGGCATGTGCGTCTCCGGCAGCGCGCCGTAGCTCAGCGCAACACCAGCTCGCCAAGACCGAGCTCGACGGGCGCCGCGGCGATGCGCCCCTCCGCGATCGCCGCCAGCTGCGTTTCGAGCTCGTCGAGCTCGGCCGCAGCGAATGCGCGCGCCGCGAAGGGATCCTTCCGCCACGTGCGCAGGTTCTGCACGTGAAGCTCGGCCATCGTCGTCGCCAGGCGCTCGAAACGCCGGACTACGAAGTGCACCACCTCGAACGCCCCTCCCTCCGCCAGGCGCGGTAGCTCCTGACCGATGTAGAGCACCTGCCCGTAGTGAGCTTGGAGCTCGGCCACGAGCTCGTAGTAGCGAACGAACGCGCGATGTGAGCCCTGCAGGTGCGCGGTCTCTTGCAAGAGCAGACAGCCGCCGTCCGCCACGAGGGCGCGAAAGCCACGCACCGCGGCGGCCGGGTCGTCGAGGTGCGTGAGCAAGAAGCGCGAGAACACGAGCCCCGCGACGGGTAACTGCGGTCCGAGGCGCGTCACGTCTTGTTGGGCGAATTCGACGCCGGGCGGGGCCGCCGCGCGCGCTTGCGCCAAATAGCGATCCGAAGCTTCGAGCCCGAGCGTGCGACGCGCTCGCGAGGCTTCGTGCAGCAGGCGCGTCGTGTGGCCCGGGCCGCAACCCAGGTCGATGGCGAGCGACAAATCAGGCGGGCGGTAGCGCTCGATCAAGCTCCGGCTCGGCTCCTCGTAAGTACGCGCCAAGAGCTCGAGCCGCCGCGCCGCGCGCTCGGAATCGCCGAAAGTGTATTGGTTCTGGGTCGTCATGCTCGGTTGCCCGGGGCCACGCACGACGCCAAAACGGATCGCGAGAAGCCCAGCCGGGCTGCTCGCTCCTTTCAGGTTTCGTTTACTTGCGAAGCCGAAGACGAGCAGCCGCCCCGGAAAGCCACCAAAGCTTTCGACAGGTAACGGCGCTCTTCGTCATCGGCACGCACCCACGTTCTCAGATTCATTCGCGCACGTCAACGCTTCGATTTCGTGGTTGCATGATGGGCAGCATGAAGAGGGCTTGCTTTTTGCTGCTTGGGTTCGTGTTGCTCGCGTGCTCGAAGGGGGCGCCGAGTCGCGCCATCGTGCCGCCCTGGCAGTGGGTGGTGACGGGGATGAGACCGGGCAGTGTCGCGGCGGAGCCGGCGCTCGTGGTGTGCGAGGCGAACGGCAGCGGCTGTGGGCCCGTGAAGCCAGGCGTGAAGCTCGGCGGCGGCAAGCTGGTGCGGCTCGAGCGCGGTGTGAGCGAGTTCGAGCTCGATTCGGGGACGCGCATCGAGGTAGGCGAGGGCTCGGAGTTGCTGGTGCAAGATGCGCCGCGCACCATCGAGTTGCGCGCCGGCGGCATCGTGCTGACACGCGCGGACGCGGTGGCCGACGCGGGGCCGCTCACCGTCAAGATGGTGGACCGCACGCTGCTCTTGCCCGGGCGTGCGTCGATTGTGGCGCGCATGGATAACCTGAGCCGCGGCGAATTGTTCGTGAGCCGCGGCCTCATCACGACGGTGGAGCCACCGGGCGCACCCGTGCCGGCGCGGCAATTTCATGCGGGCGAAGGCGCGGTCTTCGAGAAGAAGGCACCGCCCAACCTGCAAGCGCTGTTCGCCGGACAAGTGAGCCGCTTTCGACAAGCGGTGCTGGCGGTGGTCGACACGCCGCCACCGCCCAAGACCGTGATCGAGCCGCGCGGCCTCGGCACCATGACCGCGCGCGTTCCGGGGACCACGACGGTCGTGGAAGGCGTACGACTGGCGCAACATCACGTGCGGGCGGTCGTGCGCGACAGCGTCGCGCAAACCGAGGTCGAAGAAGTCTTCCAAAACGACGGCGATCGCGTGCTCGAAGGTCGCTACGTATTCCCGCTGCCGCCGGACGCGAGCATCACCGGGCTCACGCTGTTCGTGAACGACAAACCGGTGGACGGCGAGCTGGTCGAGAAGAAGCGCGCCGCCGCGATTTTCAAGGGTATCGTGGAAGACACGGTGCGGCCGCGCGATCCAGCGCTGCTCGAGTGGGTGAAGGGCAGCCAATTTTCGCTCAAGGTGTTCCCGCTACCCGCACACGGCAGCCGCAAGGTCATCTTGCGTTACCAGCAGGTGTTGACCTCGGACGGGCCGCGCCAAGCGTACGTGTACCCGCTTTCTTTTGGGGCGGAGCGCCGCACGGCGATTGACGAGCTGTCGATCGACGTGGACCTGAGCGATGGCGGCGCGCCCGCGCAAGGTGTGGTACCGAGCGGCTACGCGGCGACGGTTGCGAGCGCCGGCAAGGCCACGCACGTCGCGCTGCGCGCGAGCCGCACGGCGCCGGATCACGATTTTGCCATCAGCTTTGCGCGACCCGCGCCGGGCGCGCTCGTGGGCACGAACGAAGGCGGCTTCGTGGCGATGCGGCTGCGCGCGGAGCTGCCGCCCGACGCGGGGCCGCCGGCATTTCAAGCGCGCGACCGCGTGCTGGTGCTCGACGCCAGCGGCAGCCAAAGCTCCGAGTCGCTCGCTGCATCGCGCGAGCTGATGCTCGACATGCTGCGCGGCCTCGAACCGGACGAGCGTTTCGCGGTGCTGGTTTGCGACAGCGCCTGCGAGAGCGTGCCGAAAACGGGCGTCACCACCGCCACGGGCCAAGTCTTCGACGAAGCCGTCGCGCTCGTGAAGGCGCGCAAGCCGGCAGGGAGCTCGGACATTGCGGGCGCGTTGCGCGCCGCCGCCGAGCGCGTGCCGGCGGGAGCAGCGGTGCAGGTGGTGTACCTGGGCGATGGCTCGCCCAGCGCCGGCGAGCTTTCGGCAGCGAGCATCGCCGCGCGGGTGCGCAGCAGCTTCGAGCAACGCAAAGTCGATCTGCGGTTGTTCGGCGTCGGCTCGAGCATCGACGAGGTCACGCTCACGGGGCTGGCCCGCGCTCTCTCGGGCAGCTACGACAACGTGTCGAGCGCAGGCGCTCTCAGCGAGCAAGCCGAAGTGCTCACGACGGGTTTGCGCGCCCCGCTGCTGGTCGCGCCCATCCTAGAGGTGCCAGCAGACGTGGCCGAGCTCGAGCCGCGCACGTTGCCCAACCTGAGGCTCGGAGAAGAATTCGTGGTCGTGGGCAAGCGCACCAGCAGCGCGCCGTTCAACATCACGCTGCGCGGCCGCCTGAACGGCGCCGCGTATGCGCTGCCGCGCTCGATCGGCCTGGAATCGACGCCCGGCAGCTTGCCCTTCGCGGCACGCTTGTGGGCGGCAGCGCGCGTGCGCGAGCTGGAAGCGAGCGGCGACGCGAGCGTCTCCAAGGAGCTGGTCGAGCTGTCGCGGCAGTTTCGCGTGATGTCGCGCGAGACCTCGTGGCTGGTGCTCGAAAATGAGCAGATGTTCGCGGAATTCGGCATTGCGCGCAGCGCACCGCCGTCCGACGTACTGAGTGGCGACGCGGGCAGAGGCGCCGACCGGGGCGCGCTGTCGCAGGAGCTCGATCAGCTGCAGCTGGGCACGCTGGCGGGTGCGGCGAGTGGCTCGAACGCCGCCGACGATCGCTCGAGCTCGGCTCGCGATACGAGCTCGCCTGCCAAGAGCGGCGCGGCTGGCCCCAAGGCGGAGGCCGAGGAACCATCGCGCTCCGCACCAGCGCCAGCCTCTCCACCCGTCGCAACGCCTGCGCCGTCGCCGGCAGCCGGTGCTGGTGGTGCTGCCAAGCCGGGCAGCGCTGGCGGCGGATTGTCGGGTTCGGGATCGAGCGGCGGACTCGGAGGCATCGGCTCGGGCGCAGGCTCGGGCTCGCAGATCGTGGGCATGCGCGGCAACGCGACCGTCGGCGGCGCCGCGGTGGCGGGTGGCAACGTGTCGAACGCGGCGCGCGTCATTGCCGGCATGCGCGCCGGTTTCCGCGCCTGCTACCAGCGCGGTCTCAACGAAGATCCGAATGCCACCGGTAGCATCCGCTTGACCATCAAGGTGGGTCCGGGCGGAGAAGTGGTGGCGGTCACTCCGGCGCCCGCGGGCCAGCTGCCGGCGAGCGTGATCGCCTGTGTGGTGGCTCGGGCCCGTGCCGCGCAGTTTGCGCCACCGGACAGCGGCTCACCGGTGATCGCGGTGCCGATCACGTTCACGTCGACGCTCGAAACCGCCAACCCGAACACGAATCCGCTGCCAACTCGCCCGTTGTTCACGCCCCCGCCCGACGACACCGCCGTCACCCGCGCGGGTGACGAGACGTGGCAAGCGCAGGGCCAGGCAGCGCTCGACAAGCTGCAGGCCGACGTGGCCGCCAATCCCAGCAGCCGAAAACGCCAAGAGGCGCTGGTGCGCGGCCTGCTGCTGCGCGGGCGCTTCGCACCGGCGCTGACCGCCGCCGAGCACTTCGTCGAGCTGGATCCGGACTTGCCGGTGGCGCGCGAGCTGTTGGCATACGCGGCTGTCGCGACGGGCGACCGGCAGCGAGCCACCGCCGCGATCGACGCGCTGACCGAAGCCGGCGCCAACGATTTGAAGTCGCAGGGTCGCGCAGCGCGCGCGTTCGAGGCGCTGGGTGACGAAGCGCGAGCCTGCGCCCACTGGCGCTCCGTGCTGGAGCTGGCGCCCACTTCCGACTCGGCGCGGTTCGAGGCGCTGCGCTGTCGCGCGCGCGTCATGGGCGATCGCGATGCGGCGCTGGCCGATGCCAAGGCCGTGCCCAAGCCGGGGCCCTTGCTCGCGAAGCTGCTGCCGCAGCTCGAATCGGGCCAGGTTCCCTCGTTCGAAAAGTCCAGCGGCAGCGCGGGACAATTCGAGGTGACGCTGCGTTGCGAAGCGGGCGCCGATTGTCCGTACGCGATCGTGATCACGCCAACCGGCACCGTGTTCTCGCCGTGGACGCCCGCGCTCGGTCGCTCCAGCCCGACGTCGTTCGCATTTTCAGGCCTGATGACGGGTTTGTACCGCGTGCTGCTGATCGGCGGCGCGCCGAGCGCGAAGGGGCAGGTCGAGGTGCGCGCCCTCAACGCGCGCAACACCTTCAACTTTACCCCCGGCCACGCGCCGACCGTCGCCATCACGCAAGTCACGATGGCTCCGGTCGGCTTGGGCGGCCTCGGCAATATCGGTGTGCTCAGCCGCTTCTGAGCCCGCGGCTGCTCACGGCTTCACATACTTGCGTACCCAGGCTTCGAAACGAAGCATCGGACCGAACTCCTTGTCGAGCGCCGAGATGTCCGCGCTGTAACCGGTGCGCTCGAACCACTCGAGCATGAGCGCCATGTCCTGGCTGTGCTGGCGCACGGCTTCGATCGGCAAGGAAACGAACTCGAGATTCTTGCCGAGCGCGGCAGCGATGCTCTTCGTTGCGGTGGGCATGTCCACGCTGTCGCCCGCCAGCTCGATTTCACGGCGATTCAGCTCGCTGGCGCGCAAGAACGCCGCCGCACCAATCCGGCCGATATCTTCGACCGCCACCATCTGCACCTTGGTGGTCGGCTTCAGGCCGGCCATCACCTTGTCGCCCTGCAAAAACCAGGGACTGACGACGTTCTCCATGAAGAAGACTGGACGCAGGATGACGTGGCTGGCAAAGCTCAGCGAGCGCACGGTGTCTTCCACGCGCGACTTGTTGTCGAAGTGCGGAATGCCCGTCTTCTCGTCCGCGGAACCGACCGACGTGTAGACGAAGTGCGAAACACCGACTTCCTTGGCGAGCGCGGCGAAGCGCTTGCCCTGCTCTTCTTCGCGTTCCACGCCAGCTTCCCAGGTGTTCTGCACGCCGAAAGCACCCCACGCGCCGGCCAGCGCGCTCTTGAGCGAGGCCGCGTCGTCGAGATCACCTTGCACAATCTCCACGCCGAGCGCCGCCAGCTCCTTGGCGGCGTCGCCGCCGGGCTTACGCGTCAAACCGCGTAGCTTGAAACCCTTGCCGGCGAGCGAACGCGCGACAGCGCCGCCTTGTTTGCCCGTTGCACCGCTGATGAGCACGACCTTGTCCGACATTTGGTATCTCCGTGGTGTGGCCCCCAAGCTGCGGGGGCGAGGACCCCAATTCGCCGGCTAGCAGTGATTGCGCCGTCCCGATAGACTCGTCTTCGAAAGTGGGGCTGTCGAATGCGACTCTTGGACTGTTGCGCCATCAGCTTGGTGTTTTGCGCCGGCGACGAACACCGAGCGCGAGCAGGAGCGCGAGCCAGGGCGCAGCGCTGGGCGGCGCAGGCGGTGCCTGACACGCGCAGCCGCCGCCGGAGGTCACGTTGCGGCTCGGCTCCACGGGCTCTGCGGTCGTTGGGGTTTCGCTGTCGTCGCTCGCGGTCGTGAAGGCCACGTCGTCGAGGCACAGCTCAAAGTCCGTATTTTGCGGCCACTCGAAATTGAGCGCCAGCAGCGCGGCCGGGCAAATATTGGGTTGCATGTCGCCAAAGCCCTGCTGCTTCAGCTGCTTCCAACTGAAGCGGTACTCGTGCCACTCGTCGCTGGGCGTGAACGGCGCTTGAAAATGGTCGTAGCAACCGGAGCAGAGCATGCCCGCCGGATCGCTGTAACGGTCGACGACCAGCGCTCGAAACTGAGTCGAGGAGCCGCGCGCCCAAAAACCGATGCCGGTGTAAGCCGTGGCGTCGTACGTGCTGCGCGGCATCATCGCGGCGTTGAGGTTCAGCGTCATGGCGCCGCCCCAATCGGTGTAGCCGCCACCGTGAATGCACAGCGCGTGTTTGCTGCCATGCGCGCCGCCCTCGCTGAGCTCGGGCTCCGAGTGCATGCCGATGGTGCCGTCGTCGAAGGTCGACCAGGCGCCGCTTCGGCCTTGCGTGGTCGAGATCTGCGTGTCTCCGTCTTCGAGATCGTCGATGAGCGAGACGGCGCCTAGGGTATTTCCGCTCAGGGTCGCTGCTGGCAGCGCGCACATGAAGCCTGTGGCCAGCTCGCACTGAGCCTGAATGGTGGCGAGCTTCTTTTGTTCGGGCACGTAGCCGACCGAGCTGACCCGCACCTGGCAGGCTTCGGCATGCACGGGTGGCCGCCCCAGCGACTCCTCCGCGCCCTTGCCCTGAATGAAGCCGGCCAGCGCGAATGCCAGGGCCGAATTCCAATTGATGGCGACCTCGTTGCTCGAGAAATCGCTCTGTTGATCCTTCCAGTTCGTCGCCGACTGGCCACCGCCAACGAGCAAGCCTGGATAGGGGTCGGCCACGTCATCCGAGCCGGAGATGCGATGGTGCGGGTGCAGCGGAGGATCGATGCCCGCGCCGGTGACGTAGCTGCGGTTGTACTGGTTGCGGCCGTAGAGGTACGCGAGCTGATCGGCGCAGGCATCGAGGTAGCGCTGGTCCGGCTCGAGACGATGCGCGGCGTGGAGCAGCATGCAGGTGCGCGCGGTCACGCCGTTCGAGCCCCAGTAGTAACCGCCGTAGGCGCGGCCGTAACCGCTGCCGTCGTGGTCGACGAGGATGTCTTGCGCGGCTGAATGAATCGCGAGACGTGCGCGCTCCAGCTTCTTCGGATCACGCCCGTCGCGCTCCGAGAGCGCGTACGTCATCACGCCGAAATGGCGCGTCTGGTCCCAGTCGAAATTCGTCGACAAGATCTCGGCCGGATATTGCAGCGCCTCGTAATCGGCGAGCACGGCCGCGTCGCCGGTGGTCTCCCAAAGCTCGGCGGCCGCCCAAAGCCGATCGCCGCTGTCTTCCTTTTGGTAGCCACCCGCCTTGAGCACGGACGCGTCGTACTGCACGTCGTCCGGGTTCTTTTGCAGGTAACCGTAAGAGAGCTGCGCCGCCTCGAGCAGCTGCTTCGAGTAGCCCTTGGTCACGTCGTCGTACGGCGCAAAGACTCTCGCGGCTTTCGCCAGCGCCGCGACCAGCTCGGCCGTGGCGGCGGTGCTGTACTCCGAAAAGTAACGAGTCGTTGGGTCGTTGCTCGGCAGCACGAAGCCCGGGAAGCTCGGCGAGTTGAGCTTGTGGTGCACGCGTCCGCTGCCGTCGTCGTACGGCATCTTCAGCAGCCAATCGAGCTCCCATTTCACTTCTTGCAAGTAGTCCGGCAAGTCGCCGCCGTGTTCTGGCAGGTACGGCAGGCTCAGGTGCTCGAGCCGATCGCCGAACATCTCCCACGCGGCGAGCAGCGTGACGACGCTCTCGGCCGCGGTGGGCAAGTACTTGCCGTAATCGCCGGCGTCATACCAACCGCCGGTGCCGTCTTTGTGCACGCCCTTTTGGCCGTCCACGTAGTCGAGCAAGCCGTCTTCGAGGTGACCGGCCGCGTGGGAGAACGCCACCCCGTTGCGCTCGAACGCCACGTCGACGCCCGAGCGCCAACCGTAAAATCCGAGCATCACGTTGGCGAGCTCGCCATCGTAGACGTCGGTTGCGACGCGAAAGCTCACGCTGCGACCGATGCCGTCGACGTCCAGGTAATACTCGCCGGGCTCGCTCAGCTCGCTGAAATCGGCGACCTGCACCGGGATCTGGCTCACGAAGTCGGGCGTCTCCGCCGATAGGTCTCCAGTGAGCACCGGCTCGTCATCGCTCACGCGCCTGACCGAGAAGGTCTGCGCCATCGCCGAGCCAGAAACCAGCACCCCGAGCCACAACGCCGCCGAAGCAAACCCGCGTTTCATGCGCTGAACGCTAGATAGCAGCTCCACCTGCGAACATGTCCGCGCTGAGCAAAGCTGCGCGGAATTTGAGCACGAGCGCGAAGCGCGCAGTCAGAAAGTGCTATCGCTCACTCTTCGCGTTCGATCCACACGTTGACTTCGCCGGGCTCTTCGCCAGGTTCCACGTGCACGATGCGCGGACGGCAGCACACCGCGCAGTCTTCGGTGTAAGTCTGCCGCTCGCCGCCACCGAGGTCGATCGCCAGCTCGTCCGTCTGCCCGCAAAACGGGCATTCGACGACGGCCTTCGATGTGCGGCGCTTGGCCATGCCGGAGGAATAGGGCGCAAATCGTGGTGCGTCGAGCGGCGTTCGCCCGATGCGCGAATCGTCGCTACGCTTTCGGCATGCTTGCTCGCTTGCTTCCGTCGGGGGGCCTGGCCTCAGTCACCGCGCTGCTGGTCGTATCGGCTTGCTCGGGCTCGGAGAGTGGCGGCAGTGGCGCCGCCGGTCACGCCGGCAACGAGTCCGGCGGCGGCTCCAGCTCGACCCCGGGCGGCAGCAGCGAAGGCGGCACCAGCCCGGTGGCCGGCGCTGCGGCTGGCGGCAACACCAACGGAGGCGCCGACTCGAGTCCCGGTGGCGGCGCCGGCGAGTCAACGGCTGCTGCCGGCGAAACATCACTGGGCGGCGCTGCCGGCGGAGACGGCAATCTCGGCGCGGGCGCTTGCAAGATCGTGGTCGCCGAGCAAGCGCTGGCCGCCGGCAATCACGTCACGCTGTGCAGCGACGTCACCTACGCGACGAACCCGCCGTCGTCCGGCAGTCACTATCCGGTGTGGGCTGACTTCGGTGTCTACGACTTTGCGTTGCCGCGCGGTTTTTGGGTGCACAACTTGGAGCATGGCGCGGTGGTGGTGACGTACAACTGCCCCGGCGGCTGCGCGGACGAAGTGGCAGCGGCGACGGCGTGGCTCGCCAAGCTCACGGTCGACGCGGCCTGCCCCGGCGGCACTCCGCGGGCCCTGCTCGTGCCGGACCCGAAGCTCGACGTGCGTTGGGCCGCCAGCTCTTGGGGCTACACCTTGCGTTCGGATTGCTTCGACGCAGAGGCGTTCGGCGCGTTTTACAGCACGCACGCCGGCATGCCCCCAGCACCCGAGATCCCCGTGTGCAGCGCCGGAACCGACTTTCGCGATCCGAAAAACGACGCCTGCGGCGCCAACCAGTAACGCCCTCCAACGCCGGCCAAAACGCTATTTGACGAGCTCGCCGCCGCAGACCACGTGGTCGACCGGATCGCCACCCAGCTCGTACCCGAGCTGCCGTTCGTCGGCGTGCCGGAGCAAGAGCAAGTCGGCACGCTGACCAACACGCACGGCGCCGCGATCCGCAAAACCGAGCAGCTCCGCCGCGCGCTGCGTCGTCGCCGTGATGGCTTCGGCCGCGGTCAGCCGCAAGTGGCGCACCGCCAGCGCGATCACCAGCGGCATGGAGGAGGTGGGAGCCGTGCCGGGGTTACAGTTGCTGGCCAGCACCAGCTTGCCACCTGCATCCAGAAACGCGCGCGCGTTCGCGTAGCGCCCGTCGACGTGAAAGCCGCTCGCCGGCAGCATGACCCCGAACACGCCGGCTCGAGCCAGCCGTTCGAGCGCTTCCGGCGGCGTCGCCTCCAGATGGTCCAGGCTGCGAATCCCCAGCTCGAGCGCGAGCTCGACAGCGCCCAGGCGATGAAATTGATCCGCATGGAGCCGGAGCGGGTGCCCGAGCTGCTGCGCCGCCAGCAACAATTGCCGGCAAGCCTCCAGCGAGAAGGCGCCTTGCTCGCAGTACGCGTCGACCGCAACTTCCGGAAATTCTTCGTGAATCGCCGGTAACGTTTGCTCGACGGTGCGTCGCACGAAGTCGGGGTCCGCGGGATCGAGCGCGTGCCCGAGCAGCGCCGTCGCCACCACGGTACCGCGAAAGCCCTGCGCCGCCGCGCGAATCGCGCGCAGCATCTTCAGCTCGTGCTCCAGGCTCAGGCCGTAACCGGACTTCACTTCGACGGTGGTGGTGCCTTCGCGCAGCATCACCTCGAGCCTGGCCTGCAGCCGCTCGGTCAGCTCCGTTTGCGAAGCAGCGCGCACGCTGCGCACCGTCGACCAGATGCCGCCGCCCGCTTTCAGGATCTCCAGGTAGGTCGCGCCACGTTGCCGCTGCTCGAATTCTTCCAGACGATCGCCGGCCCAAAGCGCGTGGGTGTGCGCGTCCACGAAGCCGGGCAAGAGCACGCGCCCCGCTACCTCGATGGTGCGCTCGCCCGGCAGCGGAACGAGCGTAGCCTCGACTGCGTCGATGCGCGCGTCGACGATTCGCACGTCAGCGCGCGCCAAAGCCGGTGAGCCGTCGCCCACCACGACTCGCGCGCCGCGCAGCAGCAGACTCAAGCCGGCCTCCGCGCCACAGCTGCTGCGAACGCCAAGAACAAGTACGCAGCTACCCGCGCCGTGCGCCCGTCCACATCGTGCGCCGGGCATAGCTCCATCAGATCGAAATGCAGAATCTCCGGGCGTAAACCTGCGGTTTCGGCCAGCTCGGCCGCGTGCTCGACCCGCAATCCGAGCGGATTCTTGGCGCTCACACCGGGCGCAAAAGCGCCGTCGAGGCCATCGAGATCGATGCTCAAAAAGCCACTGCCCCCCGCCAGCGCGCGTTCCAGCCGCTCGCCGGCGCGCACGCCCTGGCGCAGCACTTCGTCGATCAGCACCAGCTCGGTACCTTGTGCCTTCAGCCACTCCCAGTCGCGCTGGTCGTTGGCAAAGCGGTTCAGACCCAGCTCGATGAAGCGCCGCGGCTCCAAGAAGCCACCTTCGATCAACTTGCGGAACGGCATCCCGGAGCCGATGCGCTCTCGCACGTCGAGGTGGGCGTCGACGTTGATGCCGCCCAGCGCGGCGCCCCGGTACTGGGAGAGCGCCCTCAGCGTCGGCAAGCTGAGATCATGTCCGCCGCCGACCGCCACGACAACCAAACCAAGCTCGTGCAGCTCGCGCGCGGCCGCTTCCACGCGCGCATGCGTCTCGAGCAGCTCGCTCTCACCTCCCGGCACTGGCTCGACATCGCCGGCGTCGAATACGGCCACGTCGAGCGAGCGCTCGGCGGCGGCATCGAAACTGGCGCCAAAACCGGCCAGCGCCGCTCGCAACGCCGCCGGCCCTTCGGCTGCTCCGGATCGGCCGAAATTCAGCTTCACACCCGTGTCGTCCGGCAAACCGAGCAGCGCCACGCGGCAGCCGTCGGGAGCATCCGTGCGAACGTTCGCGGCAAAGCGCCCCGGCTTCGTCGTCGCCCAGGCTGCGGCTCTTGTGTAGCAGATGCGCATGCGCCCTTTCAGGTCGCGCTGGAGCGCGGCATCGGTACGATCAGCGCTTGCTCGACCGCGCACGCTCGTGCCTCGGCGTAGCCAGCGTCCACGTGACGTAGCACGCCAATCGCCGGATCGTTGGTGAGCACGCGCGAGAGCCGCACGTCGGCTTCGGCCGAGCCGTCCGCCACCGTGACCTGACCGGCGTGTTGCGAGTAGCCGATGCCGACGCCGCCGCCGTGATGGAAGCTGACCCACGACGCGCCGCTGGCGGTGGCGAGCAGCGCATTCAAGATCGGCCAGTCGCTCACCGCGTCCGTGCCGTCCAGCATGCCTTCGGTCTCGCGGTTGGGCGACGCGACCGAGCCGCAATCCAGATGATCGCGCCCGATCACGATTGGTGCGGAGACTTTGCCGGTGCGCACCAGCTCGTTGAACAGCAGGCCTGCCTTGTCGCGTTGCCCGAGTCCCAGCCAACAAATGCGCGCCGGCAAGCCCTGAAACGCGATGCGCTCGCGGGCCAGGCCAAGCCAACGCGAAAGAGCTTCGTCTTCGGGAAAGAGCCGCAAGAGCTCGCGATCGATGGTGTAGATGTCTTCGGCGTCGCCCGAGAGGGCGGCCCAGCGAAACGGCCCACGTCCGCGACAGAACTCGGGGCGAATGTACGCGGGCACGAAACCAGGAAACGCGAACGCATCGCTCACGCCCCGCTCCAGCGCACGCTGGCGCAAATTGTTGCCATAGTCGAAGGTGATGGCGCCCCGACGCTGTAGCTCGAGCATCGCGCGCACATGGCGAGCCATGCTGTCCTGACTCAGCTCTGCATAGCGCGCCGCATTGCTCTGCCGCAGCGACGATGCCTCGGCCAACGTGAGCCCGACCGGCACGTAGCTCAGAACGTCGTGCGCAGACGTTTGGTCGGTGAGCGCGTCCGGCACGATACGCCTCTCGACCAGCCGCTCCAGCAAGTCGCTGGCATTGCAAACGACTCCGACCGAAACTGCTCGCTGCGCGGCGGCGTGCTCCCGCGCGCGATCGATGGCTGCGTCGAGATCCGGCGCAATCTCGTCCAAGTAGCGAGTCTTGACGCGCCGCTCGAGCCGTTCGCGATCCACGTCCGCGATCAGGCAAACGCCGCCGTTCATGGTCACGGCCAGCGGCTGCGCGCCGCCCATACCGCCGCAGCCCGCCGTGACCACGAGCTTGCCGGCCAAGCTGCCGCCGAAATGTTGGCGCGCGCAGGACCCGAACGTCTCGAAGGTCCCTTGCACGATGCCCTGGGTGCCGATGTAAATCCACGAGCCCGCCGTCATCTGCCCGTACATGATGAGACCCTTGCGGGCGAGCTCGTCGAAGTGTTCTTGCGTGGCCCAGTGCGGCACCAAGTTGCTATTTGCGATCAGCACGCGCGGTGCGTGCTCGTGCGTGCGCAGCACCCCGACCGGCTTGCCCGACTGCACCAGCAAGGTTTGATCCGGCTCGAGCGCGCGCAGCGAGCTCACGATCGCGTCGAACGCGGCCCACGAGCGTGCGGCCTGGCCACGCCCGCCGTAAACGACCAGCGCATCCGGATTCTCCGCCACCTCCGGATCCAGGTTGTTCATCAGCATGCGCAGCGCGGCCTCGGTGTGCCAGCTCTTGCAGCTGCGGGTGGGACCACGCGGAGCCCGAATCACGCGCGGCGCTGAGACGGTCGGGGCATCAGCCATGCGATCACGAAGCTTACGCCTCAAAGGCGCCGGCGGCGATCAGCTCTTCGAGCGCGCGAATATCCGGGGCCGGCGGGCGGTCGGCGCTGCGGCGCGACACCACGCTGCGCACTGCCGCGTGCGCTTTTTCGACCCCGGCACCCGACTGCAAGGGGCGCTGGTATTCGAGCGCTTCGGCCGCGCACAGTAGCTCGATGGCCACGATTTGCCGTAGCCGCTCGAGCGCGCGCCGCGCCTTGAGCGCGGAGGTGGCGCCCATCGAATTATAGTCTTCCATCCCCGCGCTGGTCGGAATGTTGGCGACGCTGGCCGGCGTCGAAAGGCCAATCAGCTCGTTTTGACAGGCAGCGGCCACGTACTGCGCGATCATCAAACCGGAGTGCAGCCCCGGCACGGGTGAGAGGTGCGGATTCAGGTGATTCTCGGCATCGGAGGCGGCCAGTAAGTAGTAGACGCGCCGCTCCGAGATGCCGCCCAGGTACGTCATCGCTACGATCGACGTGTCGAGCGCCAACGCCAGCGGCATACCGTGAAAGTTGCCGGCCGACACCACCTGGCGCTCGTGCGTGGTCGACTTGGCGAACACGAGCGGATTGTCCGTGACCGCGCCCAGCTCGCGCTCCACGATCTGGCGCACGAAGGTGAGCGCGTCGAGCGCCGCCCCCATCACCTGCGGCGCGCAGCGCAGCGAATACGGATCTTGCACGCGCGGATCGTCGTGCAGGTGACTCGGGATGATCTGACTGCCGCCGATCAAGCTGCGCAGGCGCTCGGCGGCGCGGCCCTGGCCATCCTGACGGCGCGCGTCGTGCACTCGCGCATCCAAGAAGGCGTCGGTCCCGCGGCAAGCGTCGATCGACATGGCAGCGGCGCAAAAAGCAGCTGCTCCAACGCGCTCCAGGTCTTGCAGCAGCAGCGCTGCGCTGGCGGCCATGAGGTGCGTACCGTTGATGAGGGCCAGGCCTTCTTTGGCCTCGAGCTGGAGCGGCTCACAGCCGATGTGCGTCAACGCCTGGCGACCGCTGAGCAGCTGGTCGCCAACCCAAGCCTCGCCCTCACCGAGCAGCACCAGCGCCGCGTGGGCCAGCGGCGCGAGGTCGCCCGACGCACCCACCGAGCCGACCGACGGCACGCACGGTGTCACGCCGGCGTTCAGCAGGCTCACCAGCCGTTCGACGACGACGGGCCGCACCCCCGAGAAGCCGCGGCTGAGCGAGGCGACCAGGAGCAGCATCATCGCGCGCACCACGTCGCGCGGCAGCGGCTCGCCGACGCCGGCGGCATGCGACAAGATCAAGTTCTTCTGAATCTCGCGCAGCTGCGCGCCCTCGATGCGCTGTTTGGAGAGCGAGCCAAAGCCGGTGTTCACGCCGTACAGCACCTCTCCGGCCGCGATGGCGTGCTCGAGGTCCGCACGCGACGCCATGAGCCGCCCCAGCGCAGGGGCGCCGAGCGTCACCTTTCCGCCTCGACGCGCGACGTCTTCCACGTCTTCGGCGGAAAGCTCCGCACCGTCGATCACGAGCGCGCTAGCATCGGCGAGCATGGACATCGACCCATTACTCTGCCCGTCCGTCCAGGGCGCCGCAACCAGGCTGGCGCAAAGCGCGCTCGTCGGCTAAACCGCGCGTCTCTATTGAGGGCGGTGCGATGGTGCAGGAGAAGACGGGGTCATTGGTGCAGCGGCTCTTGCGCCTGGCGTGGCCGGTAGCGCTCGCGCGACTCGGCATCATGGGCATGGGTGTGGTGGACGTGATGGTGGTGGGCCAGCTCGCCCCGCAGCAGTTGGCTTGGCAAGCGCTGGGCTGGACGCCGATCAACGTGCTGGTAGTGAGCGGCATCGGGCTGCTGTTTGGCGTGCAGGTGTTGGCGGCAAAGGCGCTCGGTGCCGGTGCGCCACACGAGGCGGGTGGCGCCTGGCGCCGCGGCTTGTTCGTGGCAGCGGTAGCCGGAGTCTTTGCCAGCTGCGCGGTTTGGATTTTGGGTGCGCACCTGTTCTCGGCGTTCGGCATCGGGGACGAGCTCGCGCAGCACTCGGCGCGCGTCTCCGGGATTTTGGCGCTCTCGGTACCGACCTACCTCGTCTACGTCACCTGCTCTTTTTTCTTGGAAGCCGTGCAGCGACCGTTCGCGTCCACGGTGGCGATGTGGGGCACGAACGCCGTGAATCTCGTGCTCAATCTGCTGCTGGTGCCGCGCTTTGGCGCAGAAGGCTCGGCCTGGTGCACGGTCGGCGCGCGGCTCTTTCTGGCCGTCTTGATGGTGGTTTGGATCCTGCGCCTGCCGGAGGCGGAGCGCTTCGGTTTGCGACAGCGCGGTCGTGGGCCCAGCTGGTCGGCGCTACTCGGGGTGGGTGCCGCAACGGCCGTGAGCAACGCCGCCGAGTCCGGAGCCTTTTCGGGCATGACGATCTTGGCGGGACGACTGGGGGCGGACGCGGTGGCGTCGTATCAAATCTTGCTGAACCTGCTGGCCATCGTGTTCATGCTCTCGCTCGGGGTCTCGAGCGCCACCTCGGTGCTCACTGCCGAAGCGGTGGGGCGCAAAGTGCCGGCCGACGCGACGCGCGCCACCTTCACCGGACTGGCCGTGAACTCGGGCGTCATGCTGGTCGTCGCGCTACTCGTGCTCACTTTCGCGCCGTCGATCGGTCGCGCCTACACCGCGAACCTGCTGCTGGCCGGCAGCGTCTCGGCGCTACTGTGGCTCGCGTCGCTGATCGTGCTTCCAGACGGCGGGCAAGTCGTGGCGGCGGCCGCGCTGCGAGCGCGCGGCGACAACTGGTTCCCCACCGCCAGCCACCTGCTGGCTTACGCCGCAATCATGCCAGCGCTCGGTTACGCGCTGGCCGAGGCTCAACGGCGTGGCGTGGCGGGCCTGATGCTGGCGATTCTCGGCGCCAGCGTCGTCTCGTTCGTGGTGCTGTGCGGGCGTTTGATCTGGCTGAGCTCGCGCGCCAAAGCGATGCCGTAAGCCTGCCTGGCCGTGAGGTAGTCGAAGACGACGCCGCAGGTGCCGCCGCGTTGCCATGTCACCGAGCCCGCCACCTCGAACTCGATGTAGCGACCCGGCAGCGTGATCGCCACGTTGACCGTCGAGCCGACGGCCGGCGACATGCCGCTGAGAATCGCGTCGGCCATGCCCAGCTCGAGCAGGTAGGCGCGACTACTGGGCGCACGCGCGCCGAGCCGCACACGAACGGTGGTGCCCGGTTCGATGGCCACGCGATCGTTTCTGACGAAGACACCGCTCGCATGCCGAGTCATAGCCGATGGCAATACTTCATTCCGAGTCGCGCCGTCGCGACAACTCGTCTTCGATAAGGATGATCTGACGAGTCGCTGTACGAGTGCCGACGAGCGCGTTACGTGAATGAAAAACCGCCGCCATCAGCGCGCCATCTCGCCCTGCGTTGCGTCCGCCCAGCGCCACTTGCATCCTTGCGCCGCATGCCCAAGCCCAAGCCCAAGAAGCGCAAACAAGACCTCGAGCAACCGACTCGTTCTCCAGCTCGAAGCGAAGACGAAGTCGCCGCCGCCGAAGAGCACGTGCGCGGCCTGCTCAGCTACCTGGGCGAAGACGTGAAGCGCGAAGGCTTGCTCGAAACGCCAGCGCGTGTCGTGCGCGCCATGGCAGAGCACTTCTCCGGCTATGCCCAGGACCCGGCAGAGTACCTGGCCAAGACCTTCGAAGAGGTAGAAGGCTACGACGAGCTCGTGTTGGTCAGCGACATCGAGCTGTTCAGCCACTGTGAGCACCACATGGTGCCGTTCGTCGGCAAAGCTCACGTCGCCTACATTCCGGACGGCCGCGTCGTGGGCTTGAGCAAGGTGGCGCGCGTGGTCGACGTGTTCGCCAAGCGCTTGCAGGTGCAAGAAAAGCTCACCAAACAAATCGCCGATTCGATTCAGCGGCACCTCAAGCCGCAAGGGGTGGCCGTGATCGTGCAGTGCCAGCACTTTTGCATGTGCTACCGCGGCGTCAAAAAACCCGGTTCTTGGACGACTACGAGCAAGCTGCACGGCATCTTCTTGAAAGACGCCGCCGCGCGCATGGAGCTTTTCACGCTGATCGGCATGCAACGTCACATCGGCGCGAACAGCACCTGATGAACTTCGCCGCCATCGACATCGGCACCAACTCGGTGCGCCTGCTCGTCGCCGATCAGCAAGGGCGCGAGCTCGAACGGCCGATGCGCATCACCCGACTCGGTCAAGGTGTGGACGTGACCGGAGAGCTCGCGACGGTGGCGATCGAGCGTACCGTCGCCGTGCTCGCCGAATACCGCACCTTGATGGTACGGCACGGCGTCACGAAGGCGCGCGCCACCGCCACCAGCGCCGCGCGCGACGCCCGCAACAGCGCCGCCTTCTTCGACGCGGCCGAGCGTGCGCTGGGCGTACGACCGGAGCTCATCAGCGGCGAAGAAGAAGCGCGGCTGTCGTTTCGCGGCGCCACTTCGGGGCTCGACACCGAGCAAGGGCCCTTCCTCATCTTCGACATCGGCGGCGGCTCTACCGAGCTGGTCGTCGGCAAAACGGCGCCAGAAGCGCTGGTTTCGCTGCAGCTCGGCTGCGTGCGCATGACCGAGCGACACCTCAAGTCGGATCCACCCAGCGACGCCGAGCTCGCCGCCTGCCTGGCCGACATCAGGAGCCGTCTGACCGGAGTCGCCGAGCGCCTGAACGTGAGCCGCGCGCGGCGCTGCATCGGCCTGGCCGGCACCGTGACCGCGCTCTCGGCCATGCAGCTCGGCCTCATCCGCTACGACGCGTCGCGCACGCACCACAGCCGGCTCACGCGCCTGCAGGTCGAGGCGCTGTTCGCAAAGCTCAGCCAGGCCAGCGTCGCGCAGCGTCGCGGCCTGTTGGCCGAGCCCCAACGCGCGGACGTGATCGTCGGCGGCGCTGCGGTGCTGCTCACCCTCATGCAAGAGCTCGCGATCGAAGAGCTGCTCGTCAGCGAGCACGACATCTTGGACGGCTTGATCGCGTCCCTGTCCGACTCTCCGGACACCTCCAGCCAGCCCTGTCCGCGGTAGCGTGCGAGCTGTCCGGCAGCTCGCACACTTCATCGTCATGGCAGAGTCAGCAAGCGCCCGCGCGCGCGCCACGACGCTGGCCCGCTTCGTGCTGTTAGGGCAGCGCGCGACGTCATCACGTCGCACGCATGGAGGAGATGCAATGACTCAGCTCAAGCAAATGCTCGCGGTGTTTTCGGTGATCGGTCTTTCTGGCGCGCTCGGCGGCTGCTCGGCTCAGCCCGTCGCCGGCTCGGAGCCGGGAGAAGAGACGCTCGGGGACGCAACCGAAGAGCTCACCGCCGCCACCGTGTGCCCGGCCGGCGTCCCCGCGACGCTCCTGCCGCCGGCCAACGAAACCATCTTGCGCAAGGTGAGCGCGGTCGGCGTGCAAACGTACATGTGCAGCTCGAACAAGGACGGCGCGTTCGTGTGGACGTTCGTGGCGCCGCAAGCCAACCTGTTCAGCGATGCGGGCAAGCTCATCGGCACGCATTTCATCGGCCCGACTTGGCAAACCAGCAATGGCAGCTCGGTCGTCGGCAAGAAGGCGGCCGCTTACACCGCCGACCCGAGCGCGGTGCCGTGGCTCCTGCTCACGGCTGCTTCGCACAGCGACCAGGCGGGCCTCTTTCACGACGTGAGCTCGATTCAGCGCCTGTCCACGGTGGGCGGCAACGCGCCCGCCGACGGCTGCGACCAGGCGCACGCCGGCAGCATCGCGCAGATCCCGTACTCGGCGGACTACGTGTTTTATCGCGTCAAGCCGACCGGCGCGGTCCAGCGGTGCGGCGGCTAACGCTCGCGAGACTTCGATCCGGCGGCGCGCTCACGCAGCCGTGCCGCCGGGTCGAAGCGAAAAAACGCGGCCAGCTCCGCATAAAGCTCGCCATGGCGCGCGGCGAGCGCGCGCGGCTTCTCGAAGAATTGCTCCACCACCACCGCGAAGAACTCCGGGGCGTTGGTGGCCGCGTAGGCGTCGATGCTCGTCTTGCGCCGGTGCTCGAGCGCATCGACGAGCGCCGCGTACTCGTCACCGGCAATGTGTGACCACGCCGCGTAGCGCTCGTAACCGTCGAGCTCCGGCGTGCCGTCCATGGCGCCGTCCTGATCGTCGAGCTGGTGGGCGAACTCGTGCAGCACCACGTCGTGTCCGTCTCGCGGATTGGCGACGCCCGCCTGCACCGCGTCCCACGCCAGCACCACCGAGCCGTGCGTCCACGACTCACCCAGGCGCGCCTCTTCACCTTCGACAGTCACGTAACCCTCGCGCCGCTGCACGCGCGCTCGGTACGTGGACGGATAAACGATGATGACCTCGAGCCCCGGGTAGAGCGGGCTATCGAGCTCGACCCGCCACAGCACCAGCAAGCAGGCGCGCGCCGCGATCGCCACGCGCATCTCTTCGGTCAGCTCGAGGCCGCCCGCGCCCTCGAAGCTCTTCTCCGAATTGAAGATGCGCACCAGCGTCTCGAGCTTCAGCAGCTCCTGCTCCGTGAGCAGGTCCGCGCACGGCACCCGCGCCAAGATGTGCTCGCGAAAGCCGTCCGGGAACGGCGCCGCCACCACTTCCGCACGGCTCAGGCGTCGCCACCAGTCGAACACGGCTCTTAGCATGCCACCTCGGCGAGGGCGTGGACGCCAGAAAGGCGCCCGGTTACCTTCTGGCCCATGTCGAAAGCGTCGGCCGCGGCACGTGCAGAGCTCGAACAAACCCTGGCGACGCTCGGCCTCAAACGCTCGACCTACCGCGCCCTCATGCTGCTACCGCTGGTTTACGTGGCCTGGGCGGACGGCAAGATCGAGCACGTCGAGCTGACGCGCATTTTGGACTTCGCCCAGTCGCGACTCCACCTCACGCCAGACACGACCGCCGTGCTCGAGCGCTGGCTGAAGGAGCCGCCCAGCGCCAGCTATGTCGAGCAAGGCCTGCAAGGCTTGCTCGGCGTCGCGCTGCACGAAGACATGCTCGACGTCGACGTGGAAGAGCTACCGGACCTGGTCGTGCACGCCGAAGCCATCGCGCGCGCCACCGCCGACGCGCTCGACGACCCCAACGCCGTGACGCCCGAAGAAGAAGTGGCGCTGGCCGAGATCGCGCGCCTGCTCGAGGTCGACGGCGGCGCGACGTGGAAGCGCGTGCTCGAATCGCTGCGCACCATGCGCCCGCCAGCCTCGTGAACGACAGCTACGCCCTCAGTCAGGAGCAGATCGCGGCCTACGCGCGTGACGGCTACTTGACTTTGCCCGGCGTCTTGAATGGGGCAGAAATTGCCGCAATCGAGCCAATTTTCCAGCGCTTCATCGAGGGCCGGGTCGCGAACATGGGTCGCGACTTCTGCGACATGAGCGGGCCGTACGGGCGCGCTTTCGAGGATTTCAACCTCATCAATGCCGTGCTGCCGCGCGTCTACGAGCCCGCGTTGATTGGCAACGTCTTCGAGGCGCGCGCCACCTCCATCGCTCGCCAGCTCATCGGCGACGACGCCACGCTCGACTACGATCAGTTCTTGGCCAAACGCCCGCATCGCCCCGCCGCCGTCTTCGCGTGGCATCAAGATCTCGGCTACTGGCCCACCGGTACGCCCGACACCCGTACCGTGACGTGCTCGCTGGCGCTCGACGACGCGACACCAGAAAACGGCTGCCTGCAAGTAGTTCCCGGCTCGCACCGGGAGCCATCTCTGCGCCCGCATCGCCCCGCCGCCTGGTCGACCGCGCCCGAGCTACGCGCGGAAGCGCACACGCTCAGCGCCGAGCTTGTAGCAACCGATCGCATCGTGAAACTACCCGTGAACCGCGGCAGTATCACCGTCCACAACGAGCGCATCGTCCACGGCTCAGGCGGCAATCACACCGACGGCTGGCGCCGCACCTACGTCATCGCGCACCGCAGCCGCGCTACGGTGGCGTACGAACGCAGCATCGGCTTCACGCATTCGCACAATGACGCCATCAATTGGCAGACTCATTTGGAGTCACTGAGCATCGGCGACGCGAAGCGTTGAGCTTGGCAACGCGCGCGGTCGCGGCTGCTGACCGAGCGGCTTCGCGCTCGGAATCGCCCTCTCGCGTGCGTCCCCTTTGCGTCACGAGAGGGTTTTTACGATCGCCTCAACTTTCGTAGACGCGCGCTGCTATTCTCGGCGTTAGAGCGCCATCGGCGTCCACGAAACTACTTACCGACGTACGAACCTTGGCGCGCGTCAAAGCGGTAGCCGTGTGCGGCCTCTTCAGCCCCTGCGGGACCCTCGCGTCCGGCGAAGCCGGCGCCGGAGGGCCCCCGCCCGCGCGCAGCCGAAGGCGAGCACGGACGGGCCGCACGGCACCCAGCGACATGGGGGAGCAGCCGACAAGAGCTCAGGTGTCGCGAGGCTGTGCCCACCGGCGACATCTCGCGGCCGGTTTGGTATGGGGCGAGCCATGATCGACCACACTGGCATTGACATGAAGGATCCGGTCGTGAGCCGCCGTTTCTACGAGGCCGCGCTCGCGCCGCTTGGCTACAAAGTGCTGATGGAGGTGCCGACGGAGTTCACCGGCGGCTCGGTGGTGTTGGGTATGGGAGTGTCGCCGAAACCCGATTTCTGGCTGCACCAGGGCACGCCGCAGCAGCCGCGCGTGCACATCGCGTTTCGCGCCGATAGCCGCCAGGTGGTCGACGCGTTCTACAAGGCCGCGATGGCCGCGGGCGGCAAGGACAACGGCCCGCCAGGCCTGCGCCCGCACTACCACCAGCACTACTACGGCGCGTTCGTGCTGGATCCGGACGGGCACAATATCGAAGCCTGCTGCCACGACCCAGCCTGAGTCGGGCCGCGGCCGCAGCCGCGGGGCTTGACGACGCCGTGCGCCGACACACGTTGGCAAACGTGGAAGTCGCCTGCCCCGCTTGCTCTCGCACCAATCGATTGCCCGCAGCGCGCTTGCAAGACAAGGCGCGCTGCGCGGCCTGCAAGGCGCCGCTCTTGCCGCTGGATCGGCCGCTCGTAATATCCAGCACGGCGGAATTCGATGAGCTGGTGAAGAACGCCAAGGCGCCGGTGTTGGTGGATTTTTGGGCGGCCTGGTGCGGCCCCTGCCGCATGGTGGCGCCGGAGCTGGAAAAGCTGGCCAGCTCCCGCGCAGGTCGGGCGGTGATCGCCAAGGTCGATACGGACGCGCAGCCAGAGCTCAGCGCGCGTTACGGCATCCAAAGCATTCCGACCATGATTCTGTTCCGCGACGGTCGCGAAGCGCAGCGCCTGAGCGGCGCGATGCCGGCCAGCGCCATCGCGGCGCGCACGGGTTTGTAGTCGTGGCATATTCGCGCTGATGCCTGCCGGACCCAACGACGATTTCAGCGCCTTCGACGGGCAAGAGCAGATGTTTTTCGGCCTGCGCGATCCGTACGGCACCATCCGCGCGGAGATCGAGAATGCGCTGCGCGAGCAGGTGCCGGATACGGAGCTGGCGTCCGTCGCGATCATCGACAAGCCCAAGTTTTTGACGCTGGGGCGCCGCAGCGAAGACGGCCAGCATGCGGTCGTGACTCATTTTGGCTTTTGCGCGCGCGCCAAGCTGGCCGTGCTGTTCGATGAGCGGCGCAAGGGCGAGCTGATCGAGGCGACGCTCACCTACTTGTTCGGCAATGTGAATGTCGCGGGCTCGCAAACCTGCCGCACCCATTTCGACCTGCACGAGGACGCGGACCGTCACTTCGATGACGAGGTTTTCAAGCGTCGATTCATGACCTTCCGTGGCACCGGCCAGGCCTGAGCTATAGTCCGCGCCCGATGGCGACCGACTTCGTTTCAGAGATTTTCGATAGTGGCGCGTGGCAAAAGGTGGAGGGCTTCGATTTCGAAGACATCACGTACCACCGCGCGCGCAACGTCGGCACCGTGCGTATTGCCTTCAATCGACCGGAAGTTCGCAATGCGTTTCGGCCGAAGACAGTGGACGAGCTTTACACGGCGCTCGAGCACGCGCGCACGTGGAGCGACGTCGGTGCGGTGATCATCACCGGTAACGGCCCATCGCCAAAAGACGGTGGCTGGGCCTTTTGCTCCGGCGGCGACCAGCGCATCCGCGGCAAAGACGGCTACAAATACGAGGGCGCAAAAGGTGAAGGCGCGGACGCGGCGCGGTTGGGACGCCTCCATATTTTGGAAGTGCAGCGGCTGATTCGCTTTTCGCCGAAGGTCGTGATCGCGGCCGTGCCGGGCTGGGCCGTGGGCGGTGGGCACAGCTTGCACGTGGTGTGCGACCTCACGATCGCCAGCCGCGAGCATGCCATCTTCAAGCAGACGGATCCTGACGTGGCGAGCTTCGACAGCGGTTACGGCTCGGCGCTGCTGGCGCGCCAGGTGGGCCAAAAGCGCGCCCGCGAGATCTTCTTTTTGGGCAAGAACTACAGCGCCGACGAGGCGTTTCAGATGGGCATGGTGAACGAGGTCGTGGCGCACGCCGAGCTCGAAAAAGTGGCGCTCGAGTGGTGCGACCTGATCATGGACAAGAGCCCAACCGCGATTCGCATGCTCAAATACGGCTTCAACCTGCCGGACGAGGGCCTGGTCGGCCAGCAGCTGTTCGCGGGCGAAGCGACGCGGCTGGCCTACGGAACCGAAGAAGCCGTAGAGGGCCGCGATGCTTTCTTGCAAAAGCGACGGCCCAACTTCACGAAATTTCCCTGGCAATACTAACGACGAGCGACGGGCTCTGGCTTCTTCCAGCCCGGCAGGAGCGGCGTGGTGATGCCAGTGGGCGCGTCTTGCACCAACACGGGCTCGAGCTGCGGGGGCGCTCCGCTCGTCACGTCGCGCCCTTGCTCGAAGCGCTGCGCGCGCACCAAGCCGAGGTAGGCGCGATCGAGCGCCAGCGCGCGGCCGGGCGACGGTAAGAGGAGCACTGAGACGTCGCGCTCGAGCTGCTGCAGGCTCGCCGCATCGAGCGAGCCGTCCGGGCGAAAGAAGTGGCGGCGGACTTCGTCGTTGCTACGAAAGTCGTCGCCACCGCCGACCGCGGCCAGGTAGTGCGCGTATTCGCCTTGGCCGTCAGCGCGCAGCGGATCGGCCACGCCGCGTAAATCGTGCTCGGCCGGGTGGAACCAGCCGTCGTGGAAAGAGCCGGCCGGCAGCTTTCGCGCCAAGGTGAAGGTGGCGTCCGTGGTCGCGCCAACACCGCCGTGGCAGCCGATGCAAGCCGTTGTTTCTTCGATATTTTGAGGGCGCAATACGCCCGATGCGTCTTCGATGAAGCCTTGCATGAGCCAGCCGATGCCGGTCGTGACACCGCGCTCCGCATCGCCGAACACGTGCTTGAGCTTGTCGGGGCTCTTGAATTTCTCCCGTGCCTCGGCCTGCGCCAACTGGTCGAGCTGGCCGTAGTCGAGCCAGCGCGTCTTCTTCATGTAGCGCAGCTCTTTCATGCGCGGCGCCATTTTGACGTTGCCGCCGACGACGTCGAGGTAGCGCACGCTATGTAAGAGCTCGGTGCCGCGCGGCAGCGAGCCAGCTACTGGCCAACCGTCACGCTTCGCCTCCAACCCCGCAGCCTTGCCCACGTAGTGAAAGCGGCCCCCCGGCTTGGGCGGCCAGATGAACGCGATCCGTCGCGCCTTGCCGAGCGAGCCATCACCATCGAGATCGCTGCCCAATGCGCGCTCGTCCACGGGCGGAATGGGTACGTCGACCCGCCGCACATAGGCTTCGACGATGGCCAGATTGATGCGGTAAATTTCGCGACTCTCAGCGCCGACGGCGTCTTGCCGGTAAGGCTCTGGCAGGCGAATCAACACGTCGCCCATCGAGCCGTTGGTCGGCATGAAGGCGCCCGGCAGCGGCAGCGACGTGTAGGCGCGCCAGCCGGTCGCCTTGCCGCTGCTGTCATGGTCGAAACCCTCGACGTCGAAGTTGAAGCGAGCGTCGGGGACGAAGCCACTCCACTTGCCGTCACCGTTCGAATCCCAAGCGGCGGGCGGCTTGGCCAGCGCTCGCACCAACGTGATGGCGCCGTCAGCGTCGAAGTAGTTGCTACGGCGCACGTAGGCGAGTAGCTCGTCTTCGCTCAGCGCGGCCGGCGGCGGCGGGCTCAGCAAGTTGCGCCAGCGGTTCTCGGTCGCGTAGCGCGGCAGCGACAACTCGGTCTGCACGTCGGCGTCGTCGACGTAGTTCGGCGCCTGCGAATCTTGGTGGCACACGTAGCAGCCGTTGTGTGGCTTGCCAGCCGCATCGCGCGTTTTGGCATAACACTGCGCAGGAACGTACGCGGCGCGGTTGCTCAGCTCGGGACCGCGAAAGCCTCGCGCTGCGTCGAGCCCTCCCAGCGCCACGGCCGCGGCGCTGTCGGGGGCGGGCGCCGCCCGATTCACGCCCCGCGGCGGGGCCAGAGCCAGGCTCAGCGCAAAGCCGAGCGCGGCGGACACCAGAGTCACCGCCGCGCCCGTAGCGTTCGAAGCTGCAACCACCGGACGACTCAGCGCATGGCCGGCAGCGGACCGACGTAGCCGGTGTACGACTGCTTGTCGCCGCTGTCCGCCACCGACTGGTCGGCGTCGCTCTCACCGAACGGGTGCTGCACCTGCACCTTGATGTAGGCGTGGCCGTTGAGGTTCGGGTAGTAGTAGACACCGGTCGTCTCGGCGCCGTACGGCGTGGTTACGATGCGAGTCAGCTCGTGGCTCACGACGTTGAACGACCACACCGCGTCGTTCTGGTGCTCCACACCCGAGTCCTCGCCGATCAGCAGCGTGTCGTAGCCGGGCAGGTAGCTGATGTTGTCCGGATTGGCGATGCCGTTGACCGAGCAGGTGTTCTTGTCCGTGCCCGCAGTACCGCTGGCATTCTTGCCGTACGGCGAGTCGTCCGGATACTTGTTGAGCGCGTTCGGATTGGCCAACCAGGTGCCTTCGACTAGCGCGGCGGCGCTGTGTGCGACGTAGTCACTGCCGAGCGCCGAGTCGGGGACGATCGAGAACTCGAACACGCCACCGCAGGCGTTTTCAGCCAACCTCACGTGGTTCGGACCGCCCAGGTCGCGCGTTGGGTGGTTGTCGACAGCGCCGTTGTTGATCTCACTGTACGCGACGTAGAGACGGCTACCCTCGGGGTTGAACGTGATGCCCTCGTTCTTGCGGAACTCGGTGGTCGCGCCCACGTACGCCGCGTAGCGACGGCTCTCCAGACGCGACGCGGCCAGCTCTTGACCGTCCTTCAGTTTCAGACACTCGGTCTTCACGGAGTAGGAGACGTCCACCACGATCGACTTGTAGCCGTCGGTCTTCTGCTGATCGGTGCAGGTACCGTCGGCATTGGGGGTGGTGGGAACGTCGAAGATATCCGAGAATTTGACGTTGCCGTCGATCAGCGCCGCGACCTGTGCGTCCGTCGCGCTCGGGCCGAGCGGAATCCAATCGATGTCGGCGGTTCCGTGGGGAGCCCCCGCCGGGCTGGTCTGGAACCAGCGCGCCGCGTACAGCTGGCCCTCCGACAGGTCACCCGCTTTCTTGGCGATGAACATGAAGAAGGCGTCGTTGGTGCCATCATCCGTGAGGTACATCGTCTTTTGATCGGGCATCACGTAGGCCAGCTCGAGCGCGCGACGACCGGCGGCGTAGTGCTTCTTGGCGACCGCGGTGCCAGCCTCGTCCACCGTGACCTCGGTCACGAAACCGTAGGCGTACGGGTTGAAAACCGCCTTGGCTTGTTCGACCGTGGCCGTCGCTGGATCGAGGCCAAAATAGCGGATCATGGCGCCGGCGCCGACCTTGCCAAGAGTGTCGGCCGTCTCCCATTGCCGCGCATCGGCCGGGTACTCCTCCGAGCCCAGGTGCGTGTTCCACGGGGAGACGCTGCCGGCGCACGGCGTCCACAGACCTTTCAGCGCCGAGAAGTCGATCGGTTTGGTGCTGACCAAGCTCAAGTTGCCGCTGGCGTCCTGTTTGAGCTCGCTCAGGTACATCGCAGCGGGCGTCGTCTCGAAGTGCGTGATCTCGAACAGCTTCGACCCCACCTTGATGATGGAGGAGAAGTCGTTCGACGGCGAGATCACGTCCGAGTTATCGGCGTTTTTGAGTGGGTTACCGTCCTTGTCGACGATGCGCCCGAACACGCTATTGCCGATGGTCTGGCCGCTGCGCGCCTCGGTATGAAACGCGATCGGCGCGGAATCACCGTTGAGCGTCACCAGGGCGGAGGCGATCACCTTGCGCTTGTCGGCGTCGCTCGTCGGCGCATTCACGGGCGCGAACGACAGTGTGCCGCGCGAAGGCAGAGGCACGCTGGCCTCTCCGCCCGAGCCGCCCTCGCCATCGGCGTTCGCAGAACCGCCCACGGCGCCGGCGGGACCTGCGGGGCCTTGCTCGCCGGCCGGGCCTTTCTCGCCAGCTGGACCTTTCTCGCCATTTGCGCCGATCGGGCCGTTCTGGCCGTCGGCGCCGGGTGTGCCGTCTACGCCTTTTTCGCCGGGAGCGCCCGTGGCGCCCGGGTCGCCTTTGTCACCCGCGCAGCCTGCGACGGACAGCGCTGCAAAACCCACGAATAACGCCTGGAAGACCGAGCTCGTTCTGATCATCGCGGAGCAAAGGTAAACCTCTAGAGTGGCGTGCTCGTAACAATCCCGCGCATTCGGACGTCACCCAAGCGAGTGATTGGTCACACTCCGAAACAACTCGGGCGCGAAACCAATACGCTCGCCTCACGAACGTCACGGAGCCTCCGCGCGGAAAGGTGTCGTACCAAGCGATGTTGCCGCGCTCGAGAGGATGACGTGACTGACGCCCGCTTTTTCCACTGCCGGCCGCGCCTGCTCGCGAGTACTCGGAGGATCCGGAGGCGCGCGCCACGGGCGGCGATTTGGGTTTCAGCGACGCAGCCTTCAAGCGACGCGCGCCTTGGTCGACGCCGTGTCTCAAGGCGCGCGGCGACCTCGCGGGGCTGGTCGAAGTGGACGGTGACTTCGCGCTCTTGCGGCTGGTCATGCGCCGCGCCGCCGCGGTGAGCCCGCTCAGCTCGGTCGAGCAGCCGCCCCGCCCGCGCCTCTACCGTGAACGGCGTAGCCGGGCGCTGGACGACTTCATCGCGCAGCTGCGGCGCGAGACACCGATTGAAATCGCAAATAATCCCCAATAACTCCAAGAACTAGCCAGGCGCGGCCCGGCTAGCTAGCCTGGCGAAGCTGGGCATGTTTTCGCCGGATGCAGAAGTAGCTCTCGCTCGGTTGATGCAAGCGCTCACCGAGCAGCCGGAGCTGGAAGAGCACGTTCACGAGCGCTGGCGCAGCCGCTGGCAGCCGCATACCGGCGCGTCGCCGCTCGAAAGCGACGTCGCCAAAGCCGCCGATGAGGTCGCGAAGGCGATGCTCGAGCTGGCCCAACCGGCACAAGACATCGGCTCGCTCTCCAAGCAGTTCGGTGAGCCGTCTGCGCCCGTGATCTTGCTCTGGTGCTACGCCAGCACCTGGCGGCGCGAGATCGAGCTGTCGCGCATCCTCACGCTGGCCGCCAAGCGCGACGACTTGCGCGAGCGCGTGGCCGCCGTTGCCGCCGGGCGGGTGCTGGAAGGGCCGCTGCAAGATGCGCTCGCCTGCGCGCCCTTGATGGGAGACGGCGACACGCTGGCGCTGCCGCAAAACGCGGAAGCGCGCGCGCGGCTGGAGATCTTGATCTGGGAAGCGGGCGCCAGCGCGCTCGAGGTACCGACGCTCGGCAAATGGCTGTTCGGCTCCGCTTCGACCTTCGAGCAAATGGTGCATGCCCCGGCGCGCGGTGCGCTGCGCGGGCGCGTGCTGGCGGCACGCTGCCTGGAGATCAGCGTGCGGGGCATGCCGTCCATGGCGAACCCAGAGCTGGTCGGCAAGACCTTGCAGGTGCTGCAGCCGCTGCTGCTGCATCCGGAGCCGCTGGTCTGGATTCATGCGGCGCGCGCGCTCGGGCGGCTCACGGGCAAGCTCGAGCAAATGGAGGGCACGCTGCTCGACTGGGTGCTCGGCGAATCCCCGGTGCTGCGCCAGCGCGCCATGACTGCCTTCGCGTCACTGCCCGAAGAGCGCCTCAAGTTCTTGGGCGGCCAGCTCTTGGCGTTGCTCGAGTCGCCCACCGAAGCCAAGTGGGCGCTCGGTGCGGCCGCGGCGGCCACGCCGTACTTGTTTTACGAGCGCCGGCCGCTTTGGGACAAGCTGGCCAAGCGCATCTTGAAGGGCGACGGCGGCGCGATCGCGGCGCGCGCGTTGGCCCGCGGCCTGGCGACGATCTGGCGGCGGGGGCACCAGTCGGACGAGATCGAGCAGCCGCTGATGGCTCTGCGCGAGATGGCATGGGGGGCGCGACCGTCGTCGCTCGACGAGTGCCGGCGCTGGATCGAGGTGACGGCCGTGACCGACGCGGTGGAGCGCGCCGAGCGCGATCCGCTCGATTTGGAGCTGGGGCTCGAAAACTTGATGCGCCTGGCCGCGCAGTACGATGACGAAGAAGCCGACGCGCGCGCCTCGCGCTTTGCCGGCTCGATTTCGTCCACGTTCACCGAGGCGCGCCGCATCGCGCTCGGCACCAGCCGGCTGCGCCAACGCGCGGCCGCCATGAACGCCATGGAAGGCTGCGCGCGCGCGTTCGCGCTGCGGCTGTGGAACCCGATGCTGGCCACGCGCCCCGCCGGCCACCCCATCGAGCAGCCCGATCTCGAAGAGAGCTGGCAGCTGATCGCGCGCGCCCCTTCGGAAATTCTGGATCTGGTGCGGCAGCGGCGGCAGAGCGGTGGCGAGTTCGACGCGGAGCTGCAGCTAGAAATCCTGGCAGTGAGGCTCGGGGGCTACGCGCTCGACGCCTGTGGCGAGGACGCCGAGCTCGGACGCGGTCGCGGCCCGACGGCGCACGACACCTGCTTGTGGCTGCGCAAGGTGCAGGGCCTGACCGACGGCTCGCGCGAGCTGCCGCCGGCCCTGCAGAGCGCGCTCAGCGCGCTGTTCTGGCGACTCGTCGACACCACGCGCGGCACCTCGCTGGGCGAGGTCGACGACGTGGAGTGGCTGGGACCGTTTGCCGCTTGGTGGGCGCTCGTGATCGACCGCCCGGCGACGCTGCAGCAGCTCGCCACGGCGTTACCGATGATGGCGCCCGCAGCGCTCGCCACTTGTTGTGAGCGCGCCGACGTACTGCGCGCCAGCATCAGCGCGCAAGCGACCGAGGGCAGCTGGGGGGCTGCCGCAGCCGAAGCGCTCGAGAGCCTGCACGCCTCGGGCACCGAGCTGGCGCACGCGCTCTCGGGGCTTGCCCGGTCGCTGGAGGCGTTCTCGGGCGCGGCAGGTCCGAAGAAAGATCTCGAGGAAATGTGCCTGGAGCTGGTGCTGGCGGCGGATCGCGTGCAGTCGGCGCTGTCCGATCCGGTCAAGGCCTTGCACCCGGTGCACGAGCAGAGCGCCGAGGACGCGCGTAACCGCAGCTTCGCCGACAACGCTCCGCGCATCGCCACGCAGGTGGCGCGCGCGATCCGGGCGCGCGAGCTGGCCATGCTCGATGTGTGGTTCGCCGCGCTCGGCCCGATCGCTTCCGCCTTGCTCGAAGAAGCCGTCGGTGCGGCCATCAAGCGCACGCCGCCGCCTCCGCCCAAGACCAAGAAGCCGGAGCCGCAGCTCATCCAAGGCTACGAGCTGGTCAAGGCCATCGGCGAAGGCGGCATCGGCTCGGTCTGGCTGGTGCGCAAGCCCGGCGCCGATCGCATGTTCGTGCTCAAGATCCCGAAGGCCGAAGCGCTGACCAGCGCTACCGACGTAGAGCGCGAAGGCATCCTCACGTCGTTCGTGGAAGAGGCGCGCGTGCTCGCCGGCCTCTACCACCCCAACGTCGCAAACATCATCGACCGCGGCGTCGCCGAGGGCATGCCGTTCTTGGTGCTCGAATACTTGATCGGCGCGGACCTGAAGCAGTACTCGCTCGCCAAACCAATGAGCTTGTTCGAGCTCCGCCAGGTGGTGCTCGAATCGTGTGCGGGGCTCACCGCGCTGCACAGCGCAGGCCTAGTGCACCGCGACATCAAGCCCGCCAACATTTGGCTGCGTTTGCCGCTTCAGGGCGGCCAACGATTCGACCCCGCCAAGCACCGCGATCCGGCCAGCACGCCACCGCTCTCGTCCGTCGTCATCGACTTCGGCATGGTGCGCACCATCAAGGTGGGGGCGGAGTCGAGCGGCCGCTTCGTGGCTGGCACGGCTGGCTACATCGCGCCCGAGCAGGTGCTCGATCCGGTCGAGCTCGATCCGCGCTCGGACGTGTACGCGCTGGCCGGCACCATCTACAACGTGACGACCGGCCGCGCCTTCTTCGACGAGATCGACAACCCGCGCGATCGCATCATCGCGCACATGCGCCGCGATCCGTTCGAGTCCGCCGAGCGCCTGGAGACGTACCCACCGGCGATCGCCAAGCTGCTCCGTGAGGCCACGGCGCTCAACCCCGCCGATCGCCCGACGCCGCTCGAGTTCGGCCGCGCCTTCGCGGCGGGGTTGTAGCGGCTACCTCGCGATCGAAAATTTGGGCGGGGAGATGCGCTCGCTCTTGCAGTGCGGGCAGCGGCTCGGGCGACTGTGGCGCTCGCGCTGCTCGAACACGAAGCCGCACTTCACGCAGTGCGGCGCGAGCGTGAGCAGGCGCTCGCCGGCTTGCGCCAGTGAGTGCTCGAGGTGGCGCAAGTGCTCCGCCACCTCGCGCTCGGCCACGTGCGCTTGTTGCGAAATTTCGCGAGCCGTGAGCTCTGCTTCACGCAACAGCTCGGCGATGCGTTGTCGCACCGTGTGCATGGCCTTGATTCCACCCTCTTGATCGAGCGCTTGAGCCATGACCTCGAGTCTAACCGAAGACTCGACCCACTCGCGATCCGAAAAGCTGCAGCGCCAGCTAAGCGGACTCCGTTCCGGGCTCGCCTGACGCGCCCGAACGCCGCCGGAAACGTATTAGCCGCGCCAGCATGAGCACGGCGAACACGCTGGCGGTGATCTTGGTGGTCGTGTAGCCCTGCGTGTGATCATCCTCCACTAGATAAGCGTGCAGGATCGCGAGCGCTGTCGCCGGATACACCAGGCGATGCAGCAGCTTCCAGCGCTTGCCACCGATACGGCGCATCATGCCGTCCGTCGATGTAAGCGCGAGTGGCAGCAGCAAGAGCAGCGAAAGCCAGCCGGGCGGGCGTGACATGACGTGCGTCGAGTCCCACCAGACATAGTCCCAATGGAACTTCTGCCCGATCACGAAGTACGCCAAGAAGTGCAGCACGCAGTAGCCGAACGCGGCCAACCCGAGCGGCCTTCGCACCGCCGCGACCCAGGCCGAGTGTGTGACACGCTGGACGGGAGTGCACGCCAGAGCCAAGAACAAGAACGCGAATGCCCAGCGCCCACTGACGTTGACCGACAACGAGAATGCCGGAAAGTCGTAGTCGTGAATGAAGTTCGGGTTGTGGCGATAGAGAACCCGAATCAAATCGATGGCCGGAAACGTACTCGAGATCGAGACCAGGACTTTGGCGACCCGCGGACGGAGCAGCGGCACACCTCAGCGTAAACGCCTGCCGGCCCCAAGCAAGCCCTGGCGAGCAGCACCGAAAGAACTTTGCGCAAAGACCGTGCGATGCGCGAAAAACAGCTCCAGCACGACATCGAGTGCATCACCCTACCGACTCGTACCTGCACGGCAGCGAGATGTTGCTCGGCTCCTCGAGAGAGTCGACGAATCGAACAAGCTCAGCGTCAAGGACGGCTGGGTGTCGGGCGGCGCGCGGTTGAAGGCCCGAGCGTAGAGCTGCCATTCGCCAGAGGCATGGCCAGATCCCGCGTCTCGTGTCGCAGCATTTTTCCGCTGATCTGCCTAGTGGCCGCCGGCTGCCACGCCTGCTCGTCGGACAGCGACTCGCCGAGAATCGGCAGCGGTGGACAAGCCCCCGTCGCGGGTAGCACAGCCAGCGCCGCTTCGGCCGGCGCCGCACCGCTCGGCGGCGGCACGCAGGGTGGCGGCACTTCGACGGCGGCCGGCACCGGCGGCGCAAGCGGCAGCGCAACAGCCGGCGCAACGAGCGAAGCGGGCAGCGCAAGCGGCGGGAGCGCAGGCGCCGGTGGCAGCGACGCGCAAGGCGGCGGCGGGGGCTCGGCCGGCAGGGGTGGCAGCGGCGGAGGCATCGACGACCTGCCGCCGCTCGAGCCGTGCGAAAAGCCGTCGGTTTCGCACCTCAAGGTTTGGGAGATGCAGGTCGTCGGCGGCTCACAAGTGCCGGCGAATGGCTCGCCGCTGCGCAAGTACGACGGCGGCTACGAAATGTACGTGGAGTGGACGCTCAACGGCGGCGAAGCTTATGGCACCGCCAATACACCGCTCAACAACATGGGCCAGTACGCCAACGGCGCCGACCCGCTCAAGAACGTCGTCGACCTGAGCAAGGGCGACGGCATCACGCTGGAGTACTCTTCGACCGGGAGCACCTACCTACAGCTAAGAACGGCCGCGGTGCCGCACGGCGGCGATCATTTCAAGGCGGACCTGCCAGCGACCAACGGGCAGATGCAAACCGTCAAGCTGCTCTACGCCGACTTCCGTCGCCCCGGCGGTAACACGCCGCCAGGTAACGACATCTTGAGCGGGATGTTTTCGCTCACCTTCGTCGGCTCTGCCACGACCAAGCTCACGCTGCGGCAGATCCGGACCCCAGGCTTCATTCCGCCGTGCAATTAGCGCGACGAAACTAAAAGGTGACCACCGGCATGATTTGCGAGCGCTCGGCGACGATGCCCAGGCTGTGGATCTGCGTGCCAGGGCGCAACGCGGGGCGGCCGGCCGCGTCTTTCGGCAACTCGCGGCAGTACTCTTCGTAGCAGGACGAGCACACTTCGAGCTTGCCGCCCATTTCGACGAAATGTTCGATGTAGCTCGAGAGGGGCTCCGAGAAGCCGCGTGGGTGAACCCCGTCGGCGCCGACAGGCGTGCCGAGCACGGCAGCCTCGAGTGACAGAAAGACGTGCACGTCGGTCCCGTGCGACAACGCCGAGAGTGCGACGCCGAACGCAAGCGCGGCTTTGCGGCCGCCGTCCGCGAGGCTCGCAGTCAAGACAACCAACAAACGCTCCGTCATCCGAGCAGGACAACGGCAGCCGTCCCGATTTGATAAGCCCGGCACCTTCGCCCGCGAATTCAGCCGGGTTGCGTCACCGGTAGACGTTGAGCTCGTTGATGCTCCACCACTTTTGCTTCTCTTGGGTGAGCACGATTTTGACGTAGCGAGCGAGATGCGCCGTATCGAACTTGATGGTGCTGAGCGCGCCGCCGTAGAGGCCCGTCTGCACCGGATCACCGTATTTACCGTCGGGCGACAGGTACACGTCGAAGCGCGCGGGCGCGTCGTTCGGCGCCTCCGTGCAGTCGAGCACGATCTTGAAGAACGGCTGCAGCTGCTTCATGTCGACCTCGATCCACATCCCAGCGTACTGATACGCGCCCGAAGTCCAGCGCCCGCCCACGCTGTCGAGGAATTCGTTCGGTACGTCGTCCGGGTAAGTGTTCGACGCCTTGGCGTTCCAACCACTGCGCGATAACACCTCGTCGGTCGGCTTGTCGGGCACGCAGTAGCCGGACAAGCACACGGTGCTCTGGCAGTCGCTGCCTTGTTCGCAGTGCTCGAGCTGCCCGCAGCCGTTGCAGTTGCGACCGCCACAGTCCACATCCGTTTCTTCGCCGTTCTTCACGCCGTCTTCGCAGGCGTAGCCGGTGCAAGTCTGAGCCTCGCAGATGTGGCTCATACAATCGGTACCACTGCCGCAGTGATCTCCAGCCGGGCAGGGGCTGCAAACACCGCCACAATCCTGATCCGTTTCTTCACCGTTCAGTAGGCCGTCGGCACAAGCGGGCAGCACGCAGACGTGGTCGTTGCAGTGCTTGCTGTTGCACTCGCTGTCTCGGTTGCACTTCTTGCCGTTGTCGCACGACGTGCAGCTGCCGCCGCAGTCGGAATCGGTTTCATCGCCGTTCTTCACGCCGTCGGCGCAGCTCGGCACCTGGCAGAAGCCGTCCGCGCACACGCCGTCGGCGCAATCGTGAGCTTGTTGGCAGTCTTTGTAGGGCCGGCAGCCCACGCACGTGCCGCCGCAGTCGATGTCGGCCTCGGTGCCGTTCTTCACATAGTCTTCGCACGTGGGCATCTGGCACGTGCCGCTGATGCACGAGCCGCTCGCGCAGTCGGTGTGCGCGCGACACGGTTGCCCCATCCCGCACGGGGGGCAGCCACCACCGCAGTCAGTACCGGTTTCGGCCGCGCTCGGCAAACCGTCGGTGCAGATCTTCGCGTACGGATCGCCTTCGTCCACCTTGAACTCAGGGAACGTGCAGGAGGCGATCCAGGCCGCACCCACAATTGCGAGAAAGGACCGAACGGCCCCGAACGACACCACGGTAACCTCCGCGGAGGGTAACTTGAGGCGGCGTGGCTGCCAAGGCGCGTGAGTTACGGTTCCTCCAGCACGTTGAGTACGGGAATGCTCCGTGCGAGGGACGGCGCAAACAGTGCGGGCCGGTCCGGATCGGCGATAACTGCCTCGTAATCTTCCTGAGTGAGGCCTCGCGCCAAACGGCTCGCAAAACCATCGCGCAAAATGCGCACGTAGTGCTCCACATCGTAGTCGCGCGCATCGCGCCGCGCGGGCGCCTCTTCGTCCGCGCTCGTGAGCTCGGTCTCGTCGCGCGGCGCTTGCTGCAGTAGCCCTGGCCGCCCTTGGCTACGCCGATAGACGTACACCCGCTCACCCGCGAGCCAGTGGTCGCGACCCGCCGCCAACATGGCCTCGTACGGCAGCTCTTGCCGTTGCGGGCGTGTCTGCTCGTACTGCAAAGGCGTCTTGGTGAGCCGCACGCGTGAGCAAACGTCGCTGGTTGGCAGCGCTCGGCGGCGCAACGCCCGTACCGTCTCGACGAAGGCGGCACGCACACCCAGCACGTCACGCTCGAGCAAGCGCGCGATGGCGCGCCGCAAAAAAGCATCGCCGAAGGGCTCAGCGCGGCTGGAACGAAACGCGACGCCGCGCAACACCAGCGGCCCCGTGTAAGGCAAGAGCGCGTAGTTTTTCGGCTCGTGCGAGAGCATCGCCCGGTAGCGGCCCTCGAACTGCAAGTCCACCAGCCGTGGCAGCAGCGCCGCCACCTGGCTCACCAGGGCGCGTTCCTCGGCTTCACTCGCGCCTTCCGGCATCGCAAAATAGACGCCGTCGGTGTCGGCCTCGAGCAACTGCACTCCCCGCGCCGCAAGCTCGCGGCACATGAAAGCCAAAAGCTCCCGACCGCGCCGGGTGACTTCGTTCGCGGCGTGTACGTCCGCAAAGCGCGTGAGGCCCACCGCACCGAGGTAGCCGTACGCTGAATTGACGACCAGCTTGATGGCCGCCGATACGGCCTCGAGCTGAAAACGCTCCGCAGAGCCAGGCGCGGCCGCGCGCGCCGCTTCTTTGGCGCGCAGTCGCCGTTCCACCAGCCGATCGACCACCGCCAGGAAGACTCCCAGACGATCGCGCTCCGGACCGATGCGGTACTCGCGCATCAGCGAGGGATACAGGCTCGCCACGTCGGCCTTCACGATGCGTTGCGCGACGCCGGAAGCGAACAGGTACAGCGCCGCACCCTGATGTAACGTGCCGTCCCCGACGCCGTGCGCCGGCAGCGCGACGCGCTCTCGCACATACGCGCGCACCAGCAGCGGATCGATCACGCCCGTAGCCGCGCCGGCGTCCGCCAGGCGCTCGTAGCGGCGCGGCGCCATCTGGCTCAATGAAAACGCCGCGCCGCCGAGCAGGCGCGCGACACCGGCAGCCTCGACCACGTCGTCTTGCGCGTAGCGCCGCACCTGCTCAGGATTGCTCAGGTAGGTTTCATGCACGCGGCTGCCGGCGATGTACTCGCGCGCGTCGTGAGCCAGCCCCAAATGACGCGCAACCGCCTTGAGGCCGTGACCCGGCAGGTCGCGCGCAGAAAAATCGTGGCGGCGCACCGCATCCATCGAGTCGAGCAGCTCGCGACCCGGGATCGTGTAGCGCGCCCGCCGCAGCCGCTCGAGCCAAGACGCACCCACCTGGCCCAGGCGCGCACCGCGAGCGGCGGGGCGCAAGCGAAAGTCGACCGAGGCCTCTCGCCCGAGCCGCACCCGCACGCGCAGTCGTTCCGCGCGCCGCATCAAGAAGGGCAGATCGAAGCCGTGCAAATTGTGATTTTCGATGATGTCGGGATCGAGCGCCCGCACCCGCTCGGCGAGTCGCTCGATGAGCTGCACCTCGCCGCGATCGTCGTCGCTCGGCGACTCGATGACTTCGCAACTGCCGTCGGGAGCCCGCACCGCCGCCAAGAAGATCCTATCGACATCCGGATCCAGCCCGGTCGTTTCGAGATCGAGCTGCAGCCGCCGCACGCTGTCGTAGTCCAACCCCTTGAAATAGGTGCGCCCGGTGGCCACCAGGTACTGCTCATCGGGTGGCAGAGCGACCGGGGCCTCGCGCCCCAAATCGCGATATTCGACAACAATTCTGGCCAAACGCCGCCCTGCTCCCCGCAGCACCGCAGAGCGCAGCTGCCGTGCATCCGCCCCGCGCACGAGGTAGCGGAGCTGGCCGTCACCGGAGAGCTCCTCGAAGGTCACGCTTTGCGGCGGCGCGTCCGCGGTGTGCGGCACCAAGCGCGCGCCCAGGTGCTGCAAGTCCGCCAGCGACGAGACGAGCAACCAGGGCCGAAACGTTGCTACCTCGCGCGTCAGCGTGCCACTCGCCGGATCGCGTCGCCAGACGAGCGCGCGACCATCTGGCTCAGCCCAGACCGAGACGATGCCGGTCGTCGTGTCCCAACCGTAGAGCCATTCGTCTTCAGCCAGAGCCACGTGCGGCGGAACGTAGCATCGACGGCGCGAGCTGCAGCCCGAAGCTCTGGCTCAGTATTTGATGGCCGGGTAGTCGGTCTTGGCCTGGTCGAGCTGGGCTTGCCAGGTATCGTCCCAGCCGAAAGCGTAGGTGGCCTGCTCGGTCACGTCCGCACCTGCCGCTCCGCTCATGAAATGGATGTACTCGCCCCAATTCATGGGCGGCATGATCTGACCGGGCGCCCCGTAGTACTGCGTCAGCAGCGCGAAGAATTGTGTAAGTTGCTTGGTCTTGCCGTGGTCTTTGTAGACTGGCGAGTAAAAATCGGAGAACCAGTAGCTGTTCGCCGCCGGATACACCTGCGCGATCGGCTCGAAGTCGTGCCAGGCCTTATCGGCCTCCGTGGCCATGCCGAGGCCGAGCAGCAAGTCGTACTCGTAAATCTGCGCGAAACCGGCGTCGCCCCATTGTGCGTGCGCCGGCGCGCCGCGCTTGCCGGACACGGCGGTGCGCTCGACCAACGCGCTCAACGTCGCCGACAGCTGGTCGTAATCGCCGCTCTTCCAGCTATCCTGCCCGACGTCGATCACGTTGTGACCGTCGTGCGTCGTTTCGTACCAGGCGCTGGCGTGCCCGCCCAAGTACTTGCCCTGGTGCAGCACCACATAGACTCGCTCGCTGCCGAGCGAGCCATAGGTCTTCAGGTTGTATTGCCACGCCTGGTCCAGAAAGACCGAGAGCCAGGCGGTGTCCACCCCGCTCATCGCCGCATCCACGTAGATGGCGACGCAGTCGTTGAAGTCGCGCAACGTCAGCGCTTGGTTGTGACCTTCCCAATGCTCCAGCCAATCTTTGGGCGGCACAGGGCCTCCCGGGCACGGACCCATCGGTCCCGTATCGCCGCCGGCTGCGCCGCCCTCGGTCGGCAAGATGCCGCTTCCACCGCTGGGGCTGCTGCCGGCCTGCGTCATCGAGGCGCCGCCGGGTGAGCCGGTGCCGGCGGAGCCGGAATGGCTGCCGCCAGCGCCCGGATTGGACGTTGCGCCGCTACCTCCCAAAATCGCGCTGTCGCCGCCGGTGCTGGGCTCCGCGCCAACGCCGCTACCCGCCACAGAGTCACACGAGTCGGTGCAGTCGACCTTCTTGAGCGAATCCAGGTCGAGCAGAGAGTTGCAGGCCGCAAGTGCCAGCGCGCCGCAGGCCAGTGCGCTGCGCGCGCGTGCACCGAACCGCGGGGAGAAGCCGAGAGCCGCCACCGAACCTCTCAATATCCACGGATTTCCCCGCTGACGCGAACCTATTGTTGAGGACCGTGGTGGGCAAATGTAAGCGCCCAGGTTTATAGCGCTGGCTCTAGCTTGGTGGACGTGGCGCCCAGCACAGCCAGCGTGGACGGGTCGGTGGCATATGCGGCCAGAAACCACACAGGTTTGGCAATCCCGGGCTGCTCCAAACGGCTGGCGGCGACGCGCCACTGTCCACCACCAGAGGCGGCCAAGTGCACGCTTTCGAAGGCTCGCACGACATGCCGATGTCGCAGCAATTGCCGGGCGTTCTCCCCGCGCGTGACGTGCGTCTCCGCGCGATCTTGCGCGAGCGCCAGCTGCACTTCGACGGCATTCGGCGCGGTGACGGCATAGTCGACGAGTAGGTCGCCGTCGTCGCGGCGAGCGCTCACGCTGATGGTCACGCTCGGCGAACGGTCGAGAGCTCGCTCGATTGCAGCGAGCGCGCCACCCTCGTCGGAGCCAACCAGCTGCTCGCGGCCGCTCACCACGAGCTGCGGTGTGTACATTCCCGTTTCGCCAAAACGCTTTGCGTAAGCGGACTGACGCTGAGCGTGCACGGGGTCGCTGAAGGGATCGACCCAGCCCAAATAGTTCCAGTAGTCGACGTGAAGCTCGAGCGCGATCAGGCGCTGCCCGCTCTGTTCGGCTCTATCTGTCAATCGCGCCAAAGTCTCGTCAGCCGAGGGACAGCTCGAGCAACCCTCCGAAGTGAACAATTCCATCAGTGCTACGGGAGCGCCAGCCACGACTGACGGCGAGTGCGAATCCGCATGGCGTGTCAGAGGCCGCTCTGCGCGCGACATCGCGGGCGGCGATTGGCAGGCGAGAGCAGCCAGCGCTACCAGTAAGAAACGAAATCTCGGCGGCCCGGACATCATCCTTTCGACGTACGAGGCGCAGGCTCGACGGTTACACGGGCGGTCGAAGCTTTTTTGCAGCTCGCGCCATCTGGAGGTGGTCACATGTGGCTCGGTCGTTCGGCGCTGCCATGCGGAGTAGGCCTGTTTCCGGCTCTGCTCGGCTGCGGTGCCGCACCTACGAGCGACCAGGCAGTCACGCACGCGCCCATCGTCGTGGATGGTCACGGCACTGACCGCGGCAACGGCACGGCGGCGGCTCCTTTTCGGACGCTCGGGCGCGCGCTCGCGGCGGCCAAGCCGGGCGACACGGTGCAATTGGCGGCCGGCGACTACACGCTCGCGGCGGGCGAAGAGTGGGGCTACAGCGCACCCCCACGGCTCACCATTCGTGGCGACACGAGCCAGACCACGCACCTCTACGGCCCCGCTTACGACGGTCGCCCCGGCTTCGAGGTGGTGGGTACGCTCACCCTCGAGCATCTCGAGCTGAACGGGTTCGGCACGGCGCTCGAGCAAACGGCTCCCGGTGCCCTCTCGCTGAGCGACGTGAACGTGGTCAACTGCACGGCGGGCGTCGTCGTGCGCGAGACGAGCCAAGGCGCAGTCGTTCGCATTGACGACTCGCAGATCAGCGGTGGCGTGTTCGTCGACGCACCCGAAAGCGAGCTGTACATCGACGCGACCGATGTCGACGGCTCGACCTCGAGCGCGGCCGTGAACTTCTCCGGCCGTCGCGTCGATATCAGCGGTTCCACGTTACGCCCCGGCGCCACGTCTTTCGGTGTCAGCTTGCGCGCAGGCGCGCTCTCGCTGTCGGATACGAGCATCAGCGGCGGCAACTACGGTGTGTATCAGCTGCTGGGCAGCTCGCGGCTACGCCATACCCAGATCGAGGACTACGGGTCTATCGGCCTCTATTTCGCGAGCGGCGCGCTCGATCTCGGCACCGAGACCGAGGCCGGCGACAACGCTTTCGTGGATCGCGGCGTCGGTACCGCTTTCGGGCTCTACGTCGACACGGGCACGGAGCCCGCCACCGCCAGCAACACCAGCTTCGACGGCGTCACGCCCGAAGCATCCGTCGTAACAGCCACCACGGAGGAAGTGGCGGCGCCGGGCGCTTATTTCATCACGCCCGGCCAGCGATTGACGTTCTTCCGAGTCTCGGAGCCCTAGCGCCGCTCCGAGCTCAGCGGTCGATCACGATCTCGAGGTACTCGGCCGGTAGCACCAGGCTCTTCTTGTGCAGCGGGCTTCGGAACTGTTCGACCAGTTGGCGCAAGTCGTCAGTCAGACGACCCTGGCCGGTGCTGTCGAGCGCTCCATATGCCTTGAAGGTGGGCCCGTAATACGTGCGAAAGATCTCGATGAAGTGCTCGAACGACTCGTAGCGGAAGACGAAGTCGCGCCGGCGCGTGTGAAACTGCGTGACGTCCGGAAACAGCTCGCGCAAGCGCTGCTCGTTACCCCAATAGACGGGCGACGCCACGCCCGCAGGCGGCGGTACGTGCTTGCCGACCGTGACCAGCATCTTGCCGACGAAGCCCTCAGGCGTCCAATTGGCGAGCGCAATCCTGCCGCCACGCCGCACCACCCTCACGAGCTCGCGCGCAGCTTTGGCTTGATCGGGCGCGAACATCACGCCAAACGTGGAGAGCACGGCATCGAACGACTCGGCCGGGAACGGTAGCGCTTCGGCGTCGGCCTGCAGGAACTCGATGTCCAGCCGCTCCGCGTCGGCGCGTGCCCGGGCGCGCTCGAGCAGCGCGGGCACGTAGTCGATACCCACGACGCGGCAGAAGCGGTGCGCGGCCGCGAGCGCGGCGTTGCCGTTACCGCAGGCCACGTCGAGCACGCGCGAGCCGGCGTCGAGCTCGGCGGCTTCGCACAAGGTTTCGCCGACGAGCTGCAGCGTGCTGCCGATCACGGAAAAATCGCCCGAAGCCCACATCATCTGCTGGCGCGACTTGACGGCCGCGAGATCGACCCCAATCAAAGTCAGGGGTCGCGAGCTCGGCGGCAAGTTAGCGATGGTTGTCATGTCTACTCTCCTTCTTTCGATGAACGACGAACAGTGCATCGCCCACGAAAACGTTGTAGGAAAGCGCAGCGGCTCTCGGAATGGCCGCGCATCGCATGGACATGACCTCGCGTCGGCACGCCCTCGAGCTCCACATCGAACATCCGGCGGGCATGACCCGTCGTCCGCCGCAGCCGGTGCGCCCGTGATCGACACGCTGTCAGACGTGCTGCGAGCCATCCGCTTGAGCGGCGCGGTGTTCTTCAAGGTCGAAGCCACGACGCCCTGGGCCGCAGAAGCGCCGGCGGGCGCCCAGGTCGCGCCTTTCATCATGCCGGGCGTCGATCACGTCATCGAGTATCACGTCGTCACGCGCGGAACTTGTTGGGGCGGCATCGTCAACGAGCCCGCAATCCGGCTGGAGGAGGGAGACGTCATTTGCTTTCCGCAAGGCGATGCGCACGTCATCTCGAGCGACCCGGGCATGCGCGGTCAGCCCAACGTCGAGGCATTTCGCGCGGTCACGCACGATCGTGTGCCCGTCTCGCTCTCGATCAACGGCGGCGGGTCCGGAAAGACGCAGCTCGTGTGCGGCTTCTTGGGTTGCGACTCCAAGCCGTTCAATCCGCTGCTCGGCACGTTACCGCGCGTCATCCACCTGCGCGGTCGCGACGGGGACTCGCTGCCGCGCCTAGTCGAGCTTGCGGTGGCCGAATCGACCGAGCCGCGCGCCGGTGGTGACTGCGTGCTCTCCAAGCTGAGCGAGCTGCTCTTCGTGGAGGTCGTGCGCCGCTACGTGGCGGAGCTCCCGCCCGAGGGCATCGGCTGGTTTGCAGCCCTCCGCGACGACAACATCGGCCGCGCTCTCCAAAACCTGCATCAGCACCCCGCCCACGATTGGAGCCTGGAAGAGCTGGGCAAAGAGTGCGGCCTCTCGCGCTCGGTACTGGCGGAGCGCTTCGCGCAATTGGTGGGGGCGCCGCCGATGCAATACCTGGCACGTTGGCGCATCCAACTCGCAGCGTCGCTCTTGCGTTCGGGCAAGGCCAGCCTGGCGGAGATTGCCGATCAAGTAGGCTACGGTTCCGAAGCCGCGCTGAGTCGCGCTTTCAAGCGCGAGGTGGGCGTCGCGCCCGCCTTCTACCGCCGCGGCGACAGCGCCTAGCGAGCCCGAGCCAGATGCGCGGTAGCATCTGGCGGACTGCCAGTAAGCCAGACGCTCCTGCGCGGCTTCGCCAGACGTCGAAGTCATGTGTACCGGACTCGCAGTCATTCTCGTTGTCGAAGCGTTGCCACACATTCGCTGTTCATCGCGCTCGCCGAGCGCACGAGGAGATAGTGATGGAACCAACAAGCGAACATCGTGGCGGTTGCTTCTGCGGCGCCGTCGAAATCACGGTTAGCGGCAAGCCAGCCGCCATGGGCTATTGCCACTGCGACTCCTGTCGCAAATGGTCCGCGGGCCCCGTCAACGCCTTCACGCTCTGGCCGCCGCAGGCCGTCAAGGTCACGCGCGGCGCCGAGCAGGTCGGCTCGTTCAAGAAGAGCGAGCGCAGTATCCGAAAATGGTGCAAAACGTGTGGCGGCCACCTACTGACCGAGCACCCCGGTTGGGATCTCGTGGACGTGTACGCGGCGACGATCCCGACGGTCGCGTTCGAGCCGATGTTGCACGTCAACTACGGTGACACGGTGCTGCACCTGCACGACGGCTTGCCGAAGCAGAAAGACTTTCCGTCCGAGATGGGCGGCAGCGGCACCATCGTCGCCGAGTAAGCACGCCCGGTAAGATAAGGCGGGGTTGGACGTTCCCGACCCCTTGCCTGCTAGCGACGGCTCGGCGACCGCTGCTTGCTCACCTTCTTGGCCTTCGTGGTCTTCTTCGCGGCCTTGGCTTTGGGCGCGTTCGCGCTGGCGTGCGCCGTGTGCAATACCTTGAGGAACGTCGCAGCGTCGATCTTCTTCAGCTCACAGCGCGTGAAGCCCATCCGGCCCCAGCCACCCGGCACTGGCGCGATCGCGTCGGGCGCCAGCTTGCAAAACTGAGCCTGCTGCGCGAGATCGAGCTTGAAGTTCATGTCGACGCCGCTCAGCGCCAGCGTCGCAAAGGTCCGGCGCGGCGTGCGAAACGCGATGCGGTCGAAATGCGGGTACGAGGTGGCATTTTCGAGCGCGAGCGCCAGCGCGTGTGCGCGTTTCGGCGTGACGGCCATGCGGCCAGCCTATCAGCAGCCGGCGGCGGTTTCAGCCGGTATAGCTGTCGTCCTGCTCGATCCTCGACAGCACCCAGTCGAACTCGCCGGCCGTGACCTTGACCCGACAATATTCGCAAGTGCCGGCCATGCCGATACGCAGCTGGGCGCCGCAATTGGGGCAATTCAGGTCGCCGCGCGTCTGTCCGCGACGCGCGGTGCCGCGGATCCAGGTCCAATATTCGGAGTAGGTGCGCATGCGGCTCTTGTGACCACTGAGCAGCTTGCCGTCGTCGCTGATGGTGTAGTCGGTGCTGGTCGCAAAGAGCCTCACCGTGATCGCGTCGTAGTGCTTGTCGCTGGTGACGTTGGCCAGGTCGATCCGCAAGATGCGCGCGTTTTCGGTGATGTTGCGGCAACGCTGCGCCACGTACATGTCGATCCAATACAGCAGGGTCTGAAACTGGTTGTCCGAGACGTAGGGGCGAATACGCAGCGGATCGCGGCTGGACCAGGCCACTTGCAGCTCGTTATAGACGTGCGCAATGCGCGTCGTGAAGGTTTGCCAATTCAACGTGGGGTCGCGTTGCTGCAGCTCCTGAAAGCGCGCGGGGGCGGCGGCGTCCGCGATCGTCGGCGTGTCGGTGCCGCTCTCGGCCACGTTTTCGGTCAGCAGCGGGCCGCGCAGCTCGCGGCTCGTGTTGGCAAACTGCACGATCATCCAGTCGAAGCGGCCGTGGCCCACGTCTTGGCGGCAGTAGCTGCACTGAGTGCCCTGCATGGCTTCGAGCGGGGCGCCGCAGTTGGGGCAATCCAGCTTGTGTGCGCGCGAAAATGGCCGCGATTTGGCGCTATGGGCGCGCGACAGCACTAGCTTGTCGACCACGTAAAAGCGCTGCTGTTGCCCGTTGCGGTAGTACTCGACGTAGTTGGCCTCGAGCTCGAGCTCGACCTGAATCGTGCCGCTACCGAGGCCCGAAAAGTCCTCGTAGCGCAGCGCGCCCACCACGATGCCCTGCACGTCCGCCAGCCCCGGATCCGTGAGCGAGCCGCACAGCCCGGGCTCCAGGTATGCGGCCAACGGCTGCGCCCCGAGCGCGCGCGCGCGGTGCACGGCCTGGTACATCATGTAAACGAAGTCCTCGAACAGCACGAGCGAGAACTCGGGATCGACCTGGCGCAGCTCTTCCATCCGTTTGCGCGGCAGCGAGCCATGGCTCACCGTCGTGCCAACGCTCGAGACGTCCGTCGGCGTCGTGGACCACGACTTCATGCCGCGCTGAACCACGGCTTTCACCACCATCACGACGCCTACCAAGATCAGCAGCGGAATGCCGATGCTCGGGTTTTCGATGATCAGGTAGATGAGCAGCTCGAAGAGCACGCCGCCATCGCCGCCGCCGCCACCCCCGCCGCCGCTACTGCGCGAGCTGCTGCCGCTGCCGCTCGAGCGCGAGCCACCCGAATACGAATGACCGCCTCCCGGTCGCGCCGCAGCCAGCGCCGCTACCAGCACGAGCGCCAGGCACAGCAGCAAGAGGATCCAGAAACGCCGCTTGTCACGCCGCGACATCACTGCACCTCGTCCGGCAGCTCGTTCACGTCGTCGGCGCTGCGCGGCATGTGCTCGCCCAGAATCGGCCCCAGCGACTCGAGCGCGCGCTCGAACGCTGCGACGTCTCGCGCCTTTACGGCGGCGGAGAGCGACGCGCAGGCCTCGGTCCATTTGGAGCCGAGCTGGCCGACCGCGATGCCCACGTCCGCCAGCACGAGCGCGCGCTGCTCGAAGGTCGAAACGAACACGAGCAAACCGTTACGCCCGCTCGTGCGCGAAATGCCCAAATCGTAGAAGGCGACGCGCGCCGCGTCCGAAACGCTTCGTGCAAGCCGTCGCTCGCGCACCAGCAGCCGCAGCAGCGGCGCGATGTTCAGCGCCAGCACCAGGCCGAGGCCGAAGCCCAGCGCACCATCCATGGCGATCGCGGCCACGCTGAACAACTGAGGCGCCAGCAGCAGGTACGCGACCACCAACGCGCCGAGGCCCAAACCAAAATGGTAAGCGACGACGCGGTAGTCACCCGAGCGTCGCCGCACCGCGACGACGACCTCAGCAGAAGTTTGCGCCTCCACCCGCTTCACCGAAGCGGCAGTGCTCTGCTTGGCTGCGTCGCGAAAAAAATCCGCCTCGGCCACGGTGGAAAAGGGACCATACTCGGTTTCGGAAACGCCGTGCAGCCCCAGGCTCTCGCACTTTTCAGCACGCTCGCTCTTGCCCTGGTCCCGGCGCTTGCGCTCGTCCCAGCGCTTGCCGGCTGCGAGCTCGAGACGAGCGACGGGTCGGCCGGCGACGGCAGCTCGCACGAGGCAGCGAGCCCGCACTGGTCCGGCGAGGCCGGCAGCGGCGGCGCCGCGGGCGACGACGGCACCGGCTGCAAGCCCGGCCAACGCATCGTGCTCGACGACGTGACCAACGTGCGCGACCTGGGCGGCACACCGCTCAGCGATGGGCGTCATGTCGCCTGCGGTCAGTTGCTGCGCGGCGCGCCGCTCACGCTCACCTCGCAAGGCTGCCAAGCGTTTGCCGAGCTCGGCGTGAAGAGCGTCGTCGACTTGCGCACCGATGCGGAGCGCGCCACCGTGCCAGAGGCTGCTTGCGTTACGGCCCAGCTCGTCGCGGCCCCGTTTCCGGTGCCCTATGGCTTGTCGGCAGACGACTACCTGCGCGACTTGCACGACACGGCAGCGCTCGAGACGGCGTTTCACACGTTCGGCGACAGCAGCGCCTACCCCATCTATTTTCATTGCACCTTCGGTCGCGATCGCACCGGCATTATCGGCGCGCTGTTGCTGCTCGCGCTCGGCGCGACGCGCCAGACGGTCATGAGCGAGTACCTGCTCTCCAAGCCCTTCGTCGGCGCTTACCCCGACGCGCTCGACGCCGTGCTGGACGAGGTCGAGAGCCGCGGCGGCGTCCAAAGAGTCTTGCAAGACGCGGGGATCGCGGAGGCAGAGCTCTCGACACTTCGCGAGCGTGCCATCAGCGATTGAGACAGCCGGGCACGACGCTTGCTATGCTGTGCGCCATGCGCATGTGGTGGCGGCATTTTGGGCGAAAAGCGCAGGCGTCGACGGCCGTCCCCCCTGACGACGCTGTCGCGGGTCCGCGCACTTGGCTGATGATCCTCGTCATCGTGGCCACCACGGCCGCCCTGCTCGGTACTTCGGACACCACTCCTCCGAGCGACGACACCCCGACCTCTCAGTTCAACACGACCTACACGTTCGAGCGCCGGGGCGTCGAGGTCGGCAGCATCGACCTGACTGCCGAGCAACCACGCACCACCTTCTACGTCAACTTTCGCGCCGACGAGCTGTTCGACGGAAACGTGGTCAGCACCAACGGCGCCAGCGCGACGTTCCGCGCCGCCATCACCGCTGCCGGCTTCAGCGACAAGGACGCCCCGCCTTACTTGATGTTCAAGCTCAGCGCCGAGGGCATGGGCTCGGGCACGCAAACTCAGGCGCTCGAACAGTACAGTCAGATCACGCCCCTGCCCTTCAGCGGCAACTGCATGGCACCCACCGAGGGCGAAGCGTGCAGCACGAGCCTGGCGCTCGAGATCTCTCGCACCGACGACGGCTCGAAGGGCGGCACCGTTCACGTCGACTTGCTGCTCGACGTGAACGCCACGGGCATGGAGCCCGACGTCGAGAACAGCACCGTCGGCCCGGAGGATCCGCCGTGGACGATCGAGGTGCTGCAATAATGGGCATTTTCCGGGCGCTTCTACCACCACGCCTGCCAGCGGCTGGTGGAGCGCTGCTGCATCCGGTCATGCTGGTCTCGCTCGGCGTGCTGGTCGTCAACGATCATGTCCTCAAGCGCTGCTGGCCCGGAGTGCTCAGCGGCAAGCTCTCGGATTTCGCGGTCGTGGTGCTGCTGCCGCTGTTCCTGCATGGCCTGGTCGAGCTCGCGCACGACAAGGTTTCGCGCCCGCTGAGCGTCGTGGCCAGCGCGCGCTGGCTGGTGGGCTGCATCGTCTTGTCCACGCTGGTGTTCGCGCTGCCCGAGGTGTGGCAGCCGGCGGAGCTGGCGTACCGCTATGGCGCTGCCGGGCTGCGTTATCCCTTCCAGCTGCTTTGGTCGCTCGCGCAGGGCCACACCACGCGCGCCTTCGTGCCCGTGCGAGCGACGGCAGACATCACGGATCTGCTGGCCGTGCCGATGGCGCTCGTGGCGTGGCGCGTCGGGCAGCTGCCCGCGCCCGCCGCTCAGGCGTCGGCCGTATCCCACTCGACCTGATAGCTCAGGCCGAGGTTCACGATGCGCTGAATCAGCACCGGGTACTCCACGCCTTCAGCCAGGGCACTCTGCGCAAAGTCCTCGGCGCGTTGCAGATCGGGGTTCGGATTCGCCTCCAAAACGTAGACTTTTCCGTCAGGAGCGAGCCGCAAATCGATGCGTGCGTAGCCGCTCATTTTGAGCACGCGGTAGATGTTGGTGCACATCTTGTTGATCTGCTCGGCAGTGCCGGCCGGCAGCTCCGCGGCAGCGGTGTCGATGTGGTACTTCTTTTGATACGCGAGGTCCCACTTCACCTTGCGGGTGGCGATGCGGGGCGCATTCTCGGGCAGCTGGTCCAGCATCATTTCCCAGACCGGAAAGGCGTGCAGGCGCCGATTGCCGACCACGCCCACATACAGCTCGCGGCCCTCGATGTATTCTTCGGCAATCACGTCGACGCCGAACGTCTCGTGCATGAAGGCCACGCGCTCGGCGAGCTTCTCGTCGCTGGTCACGAGCGATGCCTGCGAGATGCCGAGCGACGCCTCTTCGTAGAGCGACTTGACGACGAGCGGGTACTTCAGCTTGGCGGGACGACGCGCCTTGCGACCCACCGGAAACACGGCGAAGCGCGGCACGCGCATGCGATGAAACGCGAGCAGCTGCTTGGAGATGGCCTTGTCGCGCGCCAGCAAGAGGCCGGTCGGGTTGCAGCCCGTGTAACGCTTGCGCAAGAGCTCCAAGTAGCTGACGACGTGCTGGTCGTAGACGGCGACGCCGTGAAAATGCACCAGCAAATTGAAGGCGATATCGGGCTCTAGCTCGACGAACGCCCGCCGGATGGGACCCAGATCGCTCCCGACGCCCAGCCGGTGCACTTCATGCCCGAGCTCCTCGAGCCCTTTGATGACGTCCCACTCGGTGCGGTACTCCGCAACCTGTTTGTCTGGCACACCGGCGATGTCTTCCGGCGGCACCAGATCTTCGTGCATGAGCACGAGAACCTTGAGCTTCTTCCTCATCTGGGGAAGTGATGATGCCCGCGATTCAGGTACTTCAGAGTCTGCGTGGCGACCAACAGCATGGCGTCTCGCTTCACGTGCGCTGCGCCCGAGCCGACGACCAAGCCGAGCTCCTCGGTACGTTGGATGATCTCGCCGAGCACACGATCGACCGCATATTGATACTCGCCGGTCCAACGCGAGACCAATTTTCGGATCTCCGCTCGCTCCTTACGTAAGAAGGAGGCGGCGTTGCGCTCGCGCCGGCCACCGCCGGGCTCGGCAAAAAGGCGTTTCAAATCGCGGTCGTACGTTTCACGCAGCGCGAGCCGGTAGCGAGCGCGCTTTTGGCGATAGTGGTCGCCCAGCGTCTGCTTCAGCTCGCTGATCGGCTCGATGCGGTCGCGGCTGCGCCGGGCCGGCTTTTTACCCTCGATTTCGCTCATCAGCTGGTCGAGGTAGTGGAGCTTGTGGAGCGCCGCCCAACCGCGATAGCGGCTGCGCCAGCGCGACGAGGGATCGAGCCAGACCGCGAAGGTTTCCGCGAAGTCTTCGGCCGGGTGGCTCTGCGCGTACCACAGCTCCAAGTGCCGCACGAAGCGCTTGCTGTACGGCTTGGGCTGGTAGTGGGTGACGTAGTCGCTGGTGAAGCTGCCGAACGCCTCGCGCCAGTCTTCACGCGTGTGCAGCACGTAAGCGTTGTCGAGCGCATGTGCGCTCTCGTGCCGCATCAGCTGCATGCATGAGCGGGGGCTACCACCTTCGACCTCGTGCATCTGCCGCTGCTCGAGCTCCTTGAGCCGCGGGTGCGCCAGGTAGAACGGAATCGCGAAGCCCGGGATACCGTCGGGCGAGAACCACTCGGTGGAGAGCCAGACGTGCGGGCGAAACTGCAGCCCGCGCGCTGCCAGCTCGCGGTGGAGCTTCTGCGTGCGCGCTTCGAGCTCGGTGCCGGCGATGCTCAACTTCAGGTCGCAGAGCCGCACCTCGAGAAGCTCCGCGTCGGACAAGGAAGCCCAGTCACGGACGAGGGTACGGCGGCGCGGCGCGCTCGCTCTACGTCGGGTCTTGGGGCTCCGCCGGGGCACGATGACCAAGTCATTGAGCCATGTTCCGGCGGCGCCACAAGCGCGAAGCGACGCGGCAGTTTTCTACGGCCGAGTCAGGGTCTCGGGACGGCCGTTACTGAGGCGCGCCGGCGGCGATCCAGTCTTGAATGACCTTGATTTGATCCGCCATCAGGCAGGGGCGTTGATCGGGGCAGTCGTCGGGCATGCGCGCGATCATCTCCGTGCCTCCGCCCTTTTTGCAGGTCACTTTGCCGTTGCCGGGTCCGGCCACGGCCGTGGCCAGGAAGCTCATCCCGACATTGCTGGGCACGACGAGGGTCGTACCGTCGCAGTGAGCGATACCCTGCGGGATGGGCATGGTCAGGCGCGTGTAGAGGCCGTCCGCCGTGGTCAGGTCGATGTTGTTCTTTTCGTTGCCCGGGTCGTGGCACTTCGAGCCCTTGCAGCTGGCCGCGAGGACGCCCTTGACCTGCGCAAACGTGGCGCCGCTGCCACCACCCGAGCCGCCGGAACCGCCGCCACCACCGGTGCCGCCACCGCCGGTGCCACTGCCGCCCGAGCCGCCGCCGCCGCCGGTGCCGCCACCCGCGACGCTACCACCGGAGCCGCCATTGCCTCCTGGAGAGACCGAGCCGCCGGTGCCGGCCGTCGTGGTGCTACCAGCGGCGCTACCGCCGCTGGTCATGCCGCCGCCCGCCGTGCCCGAGCCGGCGCTGCTCCCACCGGCCCCGCTGATCGACGACGTGCCGCCGCCGCTGGAGGTGCTGCCGTCGTCCGAGCTGCAATGCAATGCGAAGAAACCGAGAGAAGCGAGAATCAGAGGAGCGGCGACGCGCGAAGAGGGCTTGAAAGACATAGAGGACGTTTCCTGGGGTGTGGGTTCGGGTAATCAGGACAATGGATGTCCGAGCCGCGAATCTTCGGAGTGCCATCGTGCCGGAAAGAGCAGGCAAACTTCGACGATTTTTGGTGCTCCAAAAGCGACGAGGCGCTGCGCGCAGGTTCTGCGTGCTGTTCTCAGCAAATGATTTTCTGCTTACGCGAATCTCGCCTAGCTTCGGGGTGATGGGAGCAGCGGCCCGGCTTTGCGCGCCTGCGCTGCTCTCGCTGGCGATCCCATTGCTGACCAGCAGCGCCCAGGCGCGCCCGCACGTGCGCAAGCACTTCGAGCCGACCGATCTGGAGTTCGAAGAGCCCGGCATGACCGAGCTCGATTTGGAGACCGGCTTCATGCGCGGCCAAGATGCTTGGCGCCTGGTAGCACCTGACTTCGAGCTCGACCTTGGCCTGACCCAATGGCTCGAGCTGGGCGTCGACGGCGCGTACGCGGTCGAAAGCGCACCCGGCGAGTCGTTCAGCTTCGATCACTCGGCGCCGGACCCGCTCTGGCCGGCACTGAAGATTGGTTTTCTCGACATCGAAGACAACGAGAGCGGGCGCACCTACGGTTTTGGCACGCAACTCGGGCCCAAGCTGCCCACGTTTCCGGGAGGCCACGGCATCGGCTTCGAAAGCTTGCTGCTCGCCGGTGCACGGATCGGCCGCTCCGATTTCGGCTTCAACATCGGCGGCTTCGTCGACCCCGCACTCGCCGACGGCGGACGACCCGTAGGCTTCGAAGCGAGCTTGGCCTGTGATCGCGATCTGGACGCCCAAGGTGTGTGGTCGGTCGGCGGCGAGGTCGCGGGCGTGGTGTTCGCGAGCGCCGACCCGAACCAGCTCCAGCTCGGCCTTGGGCCAACGTACGCCGCCACCAGCTGGCTCGATCTTTCGGTGACGGGGATGCTCGGCGTCTTGCCGGGTGGCGATCAGTACGGAGTCGTGCTCGGCTTCGCTCCACACCTGCCCATCTGGAAGGCGCAATAAATGGATCCCGAGATCTTGAAGGTGATGACCGATCCGGAGGCTCGCAAGGATCCGCAACGAGTGCGCGCGGCCATGGAGGCCATGCGCTCGAGCGCTCGCGAATCGGTGCTGAGCTCGGTGCGAACCAACTCGCTCGTGATGGGCTCGCTCGGCTATTTGATGCTGGCAGGTGCGCTGGTCGTGGCGGTGCTGTTCGCCCTGGGCTTGCTGCCCAAAGAAGGGGGTATGGCGGCGCTCCTGCTCGCGCCGATGGGCGGGCTGTTCGTCTTCTTTGCGCGCTACACGGCGCTACCGTCGCGCGCGCTGCTGCGCAACGGGACCGCGTACTCGGCGACCATCGTGGAGGTGCGTGGCTTGGGGCGCAGCATCGGCATCCAAAAGCCGGGCATCAGCGCGACGCTGACGAAGATCACGGTCGAGCTGTCGATTCCGCAGCTGGGTCCGGCCGGAGCCAGCGTCGTGCATAGCGAGTACGTGCTCGGCGGTGACTTCGCGCGCCTGCAAAAGGGCGCCACGATTCCGGTACGTTGCGATCCGAAGCAGCCGACCCGGCTCGCCTTCGATTGGGATGCGTGATTAGCTAGCCGCCAGGTGCTCGGCGACGCGCAGCGCCTGCGCGGCAATCGTCAAGCAAGGGTTCATCGCGGCGCTCGAGGGGAAGAACGAAGCATCCACGACGTACAGGTTGTCGACGTCCCACGCGCGGCAAAACGGGTCCAGCACCGAAGTCGCCGGATCGCTGCCGAAACGCAGCGTGCCGCACTGGTGGCTGTTGGTCTCGATGGGCATGAATTGGTAGATGAGCTCGCTGTAGCCGACAGAGCGCAGCATCTGCTCGGCCACGAACGCCAGGCGCCGATGTGCGGAGGTGTTCCTGAATTGCCGGCGCACCCGAATGCTGCCGTCGCTGCCGAGCGTGACGCGGTTCTGGGGATCAGGCAGGTCTTCGGTCATCAGCCACCAGTCGGTGCTGTGGCGGGCAATGCGTTGCCGCTCCGCCACCGATAGCTGCGGGCGATGAGCCGCGATGTAGCCGCCGGCCTGTATCTTTCCCATGACCTGCAGGTTGCCCATGGGGAACGGCGAGTGCGCGCTGGGCAGGTAGTAGTCGTTCACCGCCAATGTCTTCTGAAACGAGTCGGCGTTCTCGCGGCGCGGATCGATCGCGATGAGCGTCGAGTTGATGTGCGCCATGTAGTTGCGCCCGACCTGGCCGCTGGAATTGGCGAGCCCGTCGGGGTGCAGCGAGCTCTGCGAACGAAGCAGCAAGGCCGCGGAGTTCGTCGCGCCGCAAGCCACCACGTAGCGCCCTGCGCGTAGCACGTGCTTGCTACCGTCTCGCTCCACCTCGACCCCGACGATGTGCTTTCCGCTCGGGTCCGTCAGCAGACGGCGGGCCAGTGTGCGCGTCATCAGCTCGACATTGGGGCTGGCAAGCGCCGGTCGCACGGTGCAGGCCTCGGCGTCGCCTTTGGCCAGCAATTGGCAAGGAAAGCCGTCGCACGTAAAACAGCGGACACATTTCCCGCCGGGGCGCAGGTCGACCCCCATCGGCAACGAGAACGGCCGCACGCCTGCGCCGCGAAGGTTCGCCGCCAGCTCGGCCATGTAGGGCTCGTGCGGAACCCCTTCGAATGGATACTCCGACGAGCGCGGAGGCTCCGTGGGGTCCTCGCCCGCGTTGCCGTGCACCAGGTAGAGCCGCTCCGCGCGCGCATAGTAAGGCTCCAGCTCCTCGTAGGATATCGGCCACGCCGGCGAGGTGCCTTCCTCATGCTCCAGCGCCCCGAAGTCTTCTCGCCGAAAGCGCGGCAGGGCGGCGCCGTACATCTTGGTGCAACCACCCACGCAATAGTAGACGCCCGGGCGAAACGGCTTGCCGCTGTCGGCGTCGTACCAAGCTTCGTTCACGGCGTAGCGGCGGCGGCGAATCACGGCTTCTTCGTCCCAGTTCTGCGGCTCGCGCGGCAGGTAGTCGCCGCGCTCGAGCAGCAGCACGCGCGCGCCGCTGTCTTTCAGCGCGTAGGCGAGCGTGCCGCCACCCGCGCCGCTACCGATCACGATGATGTCGGGATCCATCTCGCGCGCCGGCAGACTAGCTCAGCTATTTCGCGACAGAAACGTAACACTTCGGTATTAGGCGAGTGCCGCGATGTGCCGCCGGCACTTACGTGCGCGCACCAAACTTATGCCAGGGCAGAATTCGGGGATGCGCCGACCGTATTGGCGCATACATTGCAAAAAATGGTGCGTATCTGGTCTACCACGGGCGTCTTGGGTGCCCTGACGTTGTTGGGCAGCCTCGGCTGCAGTGACGCCAAGGGGAGCAACGTGAGCGGGAGCTCACAAGGCAATGGCGCGGACGGCAGTGGTGCGAACGGCAGCGGTGCGAACGGCAGCGGCGCGAACGGCAGCGGCGCCAGCGCGAACGGCAGCGGTGCCAGCCAGAGCGGGGGCAGCCTGATGATCAACCTCGGCGGCGGCGACCTGAACGGCAGCGGGGGCGATTCGCACGTGGGCGACGGCACCCCCGAGGTGTGTGACGGCATCGACAACGATTCGAACGGCATCATCGACGACGTGGACGCCGGTCATGACGGCGTGTGCGACTGCTTGAACATCGCCACCATCGGTCACATTGGCCCTTGGAGCAACGGTGGCGACATCTTCGCCTCCTGGCTCAACGCGCGCAGCCCGATCGGCGCCGTCGCGTTGGCCGACGACGAGATTACCGCCGAAAGCCTGAAAAAGTTCCAGATCGTCGTGGTGCTGCACGTGGCCACCACCGCCGTCGAAAACAACGGCGTCACAGCGCCCGCACATCACGTCTTTTCGGACGCCGAAACGACGGCGTTCGACGCCTGGGTGCGCGGCGGCGGCGGCGTGATGACGACGATCGGCTACACCGGGGACGAACACGGAGAAGTCGTGAACGTCAACCTGCTGCTGGCCAAGCTCGGTATGGGTTACAGCACGACCAACCTGGACTTGACCGGCAACGTGCAAGATTGGATCGCGCATCCGGTCACCGAAGGCATCAGCAACATCTACACGGACAACGGCGTCGAGCCGGACGGCCCGAGCGGCATGACCATCGCGCACGGCGGCGACAAGGTCGCGCTGCAGGTGGCGCAGGTAGGCGAAGGTCGCGCCGCCGTCTGGGGCGACGAGTGGATCACCTACGACAGCGAATGGTCCGACGTGAAAGGCCAGCAGGTCGAGCACTTCTGGCTGAACTTGCTCAAGTGGCTGAGCCCACCCACCCAGTGCCAGGTGCCGATCCCGCCTCGCGTAAAGTAGACATTTCGGAGTAGCCTCGTGGGCTTCGCTCGTCACCAGAGAGAAGCCCATGCAAGCATCCGAGAAACTCGACCCGTCCGAGCTCCCGAATGAAGCCCAAGCACGTCACGAGCTTGGCGAACGACTGAAGGCCCGCGCGCGAGAGACGTTCCAGCGCGGCGAGCTCATCTCGGCGATGCTCTTCGCGTCAGACGCGCTGATGCTGTTTCCCAACGAGCGCTCGTACCTCGACCTGGCGGACGAGATCGCGCTGGCCTCGCCCGATCCGCTTTCCACGGTGCCGGTGGCGACGGGGGCCGTGCACGTCGCGACCGCCGCCGTGCGCGCCCGTATCTTGATGATGCAGCGGAACCTGCACGACGCCATCGACCTGCTCTGTCGGGTGATCGACGTAGCGCCGGACCTCGGTTACTTGCCGTGGATCACGCGCTGGTCCAAGCCGGACGTGATCACGCGCCTGGGCTGGGATCTCTACGCTCACCACGTCGTGCGCACGGTGCTGCGTGCGGGCATTCAGGTCCCGCCCAACCCCGATGCGGACGACCCGCGCCTGATCAACGTGAAAGCCGGCGCCGATCTGTTCGCAGCGCTGCGCGCCGCCTTCCCGAACGAGGCAGTGCTGTATTTCGGCGAAGCGCTGCTGCGCCGCCGCCTGAACGACCCGAACGCCACGCTGAGCGTTGCGCTCGAGGGTGTGAAGCGCTTTCCGCAGGATTGGAAGGTGCAAACCGCCACCGCCAATGCCTTTCGCCAGGCAGGGCGCCCCGCGGACTCCGAGACGCACGCTCGCCAGGCGCTCGCGATCGATCCGAAAGACAACTCGCCGCTGTACGACCTGGGCTGGGCCTACATGGAGGCCAAGCAATACGATCGTGCAACGCACATCTTTCACGAGCTGCTCTCGCGCGAACCCGACTACGAAGACGCCAAGCCTTCGTTTCATTACGCGCGCTTCCGTGGCTACAACACGCCCGAAGACAAGAGCGCGCTCTTGCTGCTGCGCGAGCGTGAGTGGTGGAGCCAGCTCACGCGCGACCTGTGCGAAGAGCTCGAGCCAATGCAGGTGTACTACACCTTCTTGCAAGGGCCGGGCGACGCCGCTGCCAACGCCGGGCGCTCCTTCGCACGCGAGCTGATGCCGATCTTGCGCTGCTGCGGGCAGGGTATCGAGTGCAGCATCGTGCTCGAGAGCAAGTTTCTCGAGTCGCCGAGCGCCAATTTGGCCTTCGATCTGGTGATGCGCAGCTTGGGGGCGCGCGGCTCGCTCGACGTGAAGGTCGAGGAGATTCAGCAGCCAGATCCGCGAGCCGACAAGGCGCAAGCTCAGTATCGGCTGTGGAGCTACCAGGATACCAAGCCGAGCAGGGTGTACCCGGCGGCGGATCCGAGCGCACAACAAGCGATCGCCAGCATCGCGCAGCAGCTCTACCGCCAGGACGTGTGGGACAACGCCGCCCGCGCCGTGGCGCAGCAATGGGGCGCACAATGGCTGCACGGTTTCCTGGCCGTCATGACCGATCCGCCCATGCCGCCACAAGACGGCAGCTTCGACGGTTTCTATTGGACCTACCGCTGTCAGGTGGCGGCGGCTCTCGTGCTCTCGCACTTGGGCCCGTGGGAGTCAGGACCGGGCCGCGGCGCGCTCTACTCGTTGGTGTTCGGACCCTCGGATTGGACTACCGCGGCCGGCATCATCGCGCTGGGTTTTCGCGCCAAAGAGAATCCGGCGCTGCGCCCCGAAATCGAGCAATTGTTCGGTTGGCTGCGTTCGCAAGCGCCGGCGCGTGGCTACACCGAGTGGGAGCACGTGCTGGCGCACGTTTGGCTGGGGCTCGGCCAGCATCCAGAGGCGACCAAAGCCGGCATCGAAGCGTGGATCACGCAGCTCGACGAAGATCCGGTCAAGCACAACCGCGTCAAGCCGCCCACGCGCCGCTACGGTGGGCTCACGCTGGAGCAATACGCCGAGTTCAAGCAAGAGGTCGATCGCATCATGGGCAAGATCGGTCATCAAGGCGTGCTCGCGACGGGTGCGGCGGTGCTGGGCAACAATCCACCACCGGAGCTCGTGCAGTTGCTGCAACGCTTCAACTTGCCGCTCCGCAACGCCAACGGCAACTTGAACCTGTACATTCCCGAGTGGCAAGAGGCGCTCAACAACAGCCGCGAGCTGCAAGAGCGTTTCATCGAGCTGCAAGAGCTGCAAACGTTTGCCAAGATGGGCGTCAACGCACAAGAGAAAGCCGCGCTCGACGAAATCAAAGCCGGCAACATGGATATGCACCTGCGCATGGCGCAAGCGCAGCAAGCGCAGCACGCCATGAACACCGGCAACGCCGGCGATCCGGATCCAGTCGTATTTCCGGGTCAAAAAGTGGCCAAGCTCAGCGACTACGTCGGCATCCTCAAAGGCATGCAAAAGGGCGACATGATGGGCGCGCTCGCGCGCTACGGCCTCGACATGATGAGCTACGGCCAGGTCGCCACCGCGTGGGGCGCCAAGATGGCGGCGGACCCCGTGCTCACCGAAAAGTTCTCTCGCATGATGAACGGTTGACGAGCGCGCCTCCCCTCGCGCGCGCCCGACAATGTAAGCGCCGCTCACAATTGTCGGGTCGCCGCGAAAGTGGTCGCCTCCGCTCACACGCCCAGCGCCGGATCGCTCACGCTGTCGCGACCCGTTTCGACGTGTCCGGCTAGCTGTGTCCGGAACCGCGCGTCCGAATCGGCTGTGACCGTCAGGTCGTACCAGCCGAACGAATCCTCGAGCGACCAGTGCCAGACCAGCACCGCGCCGGCCTCCATCACTTGGCTCACCCTCTGTTTGCTGTAGGCTTCGTAGATGCGTAGCTTTTCAGGGTGGCGTGAGCGATTCACGATCTCGAGCGTGATGCCCGGCTCGCGATCGTAGAAGGCCGTCACCAACAGATTGGCGCCGCGCTTGCCGCGCAGCCCGCCCTGAAACAAGCGATAAAAGCCATTAGGACCGTGGACGGCCAGGTCGAAGCTATCTTGACCCATCGCGCCGTAATCCCATTCGTCTGCCAGATGCGCGTGAGCCCCGACCGTGTACGTCCACGGGCCGTGCTGGTTGTTGCCCGAACGCACCTGCAGCACCGCGGCGCGCTGACCGCGATTGTCGAAACGCAGCGTGAGCTTGTCCGTCAGCGTGTCCACGTCGGCAAGCGCGTGCAGCTCGTAGGGCAACGCGCGCGCGGGACGCACGCCCGGCTCTTGCTTCGGCAACGCCTGTGTCGCCGGTACCGCTGGCACGTAGTCGGGGTGGTTGTCATAGTCGGGCGGCGCGTAGCCGCTGGTGCTGGGCAGCGCCACCACGCCGGGGCTCGGCTTCTTGAAGTCGAACGCCGACGTGAGGTCGCCCGTTACCGCGCGACGCCACGGAGTGATGTTCGATTCTATCAGCCCCGGGCGGTGATCACCGAAGCGCGCCTCCAGAAAGCGAATCAGAGACGTGTGATCGCACAGCTCCGAATTCACCCAGCCGCCTTTGCTCCACGGAGAAATCACGAGCATGGGTACGCGCACGCCGAGCCCGATCGGCCCCGCCACGTGACGCGCGTCGCCCGGAAAGATTTCGTTCACGGTGCTGACGGTGGAGAGACCAGCCGCGCGCGAAGTGGGCGGCGTGGGGGGCACCATGTGGTCGAAAAACCCGTCATTTTCGTCGAACATGTAGAAAAAGACGGTCTTACTCCACACCTCGGGGTTCGCCCACAGCGCCTCGAGCATCTGCGCGGCGTACCAAGCGCCGAAGTTCGAAGGCCAGTTACCGTGCTCGCTGTAGGCCTCGGGTGCCACAATCCATGACACCTGCGGCAGCTTGTTCGCGGCCACGTCCGCGCGGAACTGATCGAACAGCGTGCCGCCAGTCTTGATGTCGGTACCGGTGCGGGCCTTCAGCGCGAGTGGGCTACCCTCGGGTGCGTTCTGATACTGGTGAAAGTACAAGAGCGAGTTGTCGCCATAGTTACCGATGAAGGGCGGACCCCAGCCCCAGAAGTGCTCCGCGTCGAGCCCTTCGCCGACGTCCTGATAAATCTTCCAGGAGATGCCGTGCGCTTCGAGGCGCTCCGGGTAGGTGTGCCAGTCGTAGCCGGCCTCGTCGTTGCCCAGCACCGGGCCGCCACCTTTGCCGTCATTGCCGACCCAACCCGTCCACATGTGGTAACGGTTCGGGTCCGTCGCGCCCAAAAACGAGCAGTGGTAGGCATCGCAAACCGTGAAGGCGTCAGCCAGCGCGTAATGAAACGGAATGTCTTCGCGCTTCAAATACGCCATGGTTTGGGGGGATTTGTTGGGGATCCAGGCGTCGTGCTGGCCGCCATTCAGGGCGGCTTGCGTGTCGCCCCAGCCGTGCGGCAAATCGACCAGGTATTGCATGCCGAGGTTGGCCGCATCGGGATGAAAGGGCAGCACGTAGCCGGCGCCGTCGGGCTGGTGCCACACGGACTTGCCGGTCGTGAGGCGTGCCGGGTGCTTGTCACCGAAGCCGCGCACGCCGCGCATTGCACCAAAGTAGTGGTCGAACGAACGGTTCTCTTGCATCAAGAAGACCACGTGCTCCACGTCTTTGATGGTGCCACTGCGATGATGCGCCGGGACGGCGAGCGCACGGCGAATGCTTTCCGGAAATGCAGCAGCGAGCGCACCTGCGCCCGCCATCTTCAGCAATTGACGACGATCCTGCTTCATGGCGGCCTCCGACTGGGTTGGAGGCGAAACTAGTTAGCCAGTGAGAAGCTGAACCAACAACTCGGTCGCATTCCTGCGACGTCAGCTGGAGACGCGCGAGTGACGAGACCTCTGACCGCCGTCACTCAAGCCACGTACTCATGACTCTTGTGCCAGAGCTCGTCGCACAGCGCAGCGTCTTGCGCGAGCTTGGAGGGCTCTTTTTCGGCGCAATCGTCGTAGTAGCGACCATTGTGGTCGGCGACGCTGGGGCTGGTCGCGCAATGTAGCGTCGTCTTCGCGCCGTCTTCGTTCGAGAGCATGTTGCGGAGCATGAACCAGCGAACGGGCTGCGGGATTTCTCGCCACACATCGCTCGCTATGACCCCGGGGTGGAGTGAGTAGGCGTGCAGGCCCTGTGCGCCGTAGTGCCGGGCCAGCGCTTTGGCGTGCAGCACGTTGCAGAGCTTCGACACCTGGTAGGCGCGCAGCACACCGAACAAGCTGCTCGGCCGGCGCAGCCCGCCGAAGTCGATGCCGGGCGCATCGTAGTGGGCGATGGACGACACATTGACGACGCGGCTGTGCGGCTCTTGGAGCAACCGTGGCACGAGCAACTCCGTCAACAAGAAATGCCCGAGGTGGTTCACGCCGAACGTCAACTCGAAGCCTTGCCGCGTCAGCGCGCGCCGGCCCGCGAGGCCGGCGTTGTTGATCAACAGGTGCAGCGGCTCTTTTCTCTCCAGCACGCTCTGGGCGCACGCCCGCACCGAATCCAGATCGGCCAGGTCGAGCTGCACCAGCTCGGCGTTGCCGCCGCCCTGCGCGATGGCGCGCAGCACGGGTTCGGCCTTGGCGCGATCGCGGCACGCCAGCCACACCTTGGCGCCGCGCCCCGCCAGCACTTCAGCCGTGACGCGCCCGATGCCGGAGCTGGCGCCGGTGATCAAACAATGTATGCCACTCAAGTCGCGCATGCCCCTTGGCTATGGAGCCGGCGCGCCCAAACGGCAATCAGCGCCTGCTCAGGGCAGCGTCGACCAGAGGTACCAGAAGCCCTGCGTCGACAAATGCGAGTCGTTGACGGTGTTGGTGTGGCCGCCTGGCGTGGGACACCAAACGACCGGGTAGCCCGGCATGCACCCCTGGTATTCGAGACACGAGCTCGAGTCGAACGCCTGGTTGCCCGGCGCCCACGGCTTGGTCTCCATGGTGCAGTTGTTGCGCTTGATCAGGTCGTCGCGCGCCGCGAGCGTTTGGTCGAGCGGGGTGCCCGTGTCTTGTTCGCCGCGCGTGATGATGGCGGCGACGGGGCCCATGCACTCGTCGTGATTCTTTTGCAGGCCGGCCGCCGCCCAGCCGACACCGCGCAGCTTCGTCGCGCGATTGCAGGCCATCAGCGACGTGAACCAACCGCCGCTGCTGTAGCCACCCAAGAACACCTTGGAAGTATCGATGCAGAAGTTGTTCAACGTCTCTGTCAGCAGCTGATCGAAGTACGGAAGCTCGGGAGACTTGGCGTTGTCGCCATCGGGTCCCGCCGAGTAGCAATGGTTGGCCGTTTGCGGCGCGAGCAGCTGCACCTGCACGACCTTGTTCGCTTCGGGGCCCTGGTTGGGGGGTACGTTTTCGGCCGTCCCGCCCTGACCGCAGCCCTGACCCCAAATCACGAGCGGCATCGGCGTGGCCTTGTCGTAAGTGTTGGGCGTCTTCGTCCAGTAGCGACGCGTGGTGTATGCCGGGTTGCCGGAGAAGGCGGCGTCCAGGCCCTGCACCGAGATGTCGTGCTGAATCCACTTCGTCGGGTCGTCGGCGTTGTCTTTGCCGCAGCCGGGGCTCATCTTGGAGCCGCCGCCGCTACCGGCGGCGCCGCCGCTCGCACCACCGCTGCCGGCAACTGCTCCACCGCCGGTGCCGCCGCTCGCGCCACCTGTGCCTGCCATCGACGTGCCGCCCGCGGAGGAGCCGGCGAGGGTCGTGCCCGCCGCGCCCGCGGTCGTGGCGGAGCCGCCCTGGGGCAGCGCGCTCGTACCGCCGCTGCCCGAGCCGGCAGCCGGCGCGGCGGTGCCACCCGCGCCGCCGCCGGGCGTGTTGTCGTCCGACGAGCAGGCGACGATGGCGAGTCCGCCGAAAATCAAGCCGAAATAGACACCGAAATAGCTAGCGCGAAGCGACATGGGGCCTGCGTCGTTCGTTTCCGGACCACCGCGGCTCCGTGAAACTGAATGGCGCCACCAACGCCTCAAAGCTTTTGAATCGCGTCGAAGAATACTTTGGCGATTTTCGTGTAGCCGACGTCGTTCGGGTGCAGCTTGTCCGCGAGCTCGGCGGTGGTGATGGCGGCGTGCAGGTCGACGGTGGTGATGGCCTGGCCCTTCTCTTGGTGTGCCATCACGGTGGCCGCGATCGTCGCGTTGTACTTCACACAACGCGCGTCTTCGGTAGCGTCGTTGATGGGCGGAAGCTGCGCGAGAATGACCTTGGCCTTCGGTTGCAGCCCCGTGGTGGGCTCGAGGATCGCGTCGATCAGCAAATCGAGCCGCTCGCCCGCGGTGTCGAGCTCGTAGTCGAGGTCGACGTCGTTCGTGCCGACGACGATCAAGAAGATGTCCGCCTCCGAGCCCGTCGGCCCGAGCCAGGCGTCGCGCGAATCGTAGACGCCGGCGCGACCCGAGGTGCCGCCGATGATCACGAAGCCGGGGTGCCCTTCGTGGCGCTGCTGCTCGCGAGGCAGCGGCATCGTCCCGGGATTGTCGGTCCAGGAGCCCACGAATTGAAAGGTTATCTTGGCGTCGTCGAACAGTTGCTTCAGCGGTCCGCGATAGCCCGCTTTGGTGCCGAGAAAGCCGTCGGTGATCGACGCACCGAAGGGCATGATGCGAAGCGGCTTCACTTTGGAGTCGAAGCGCAACGACGCGTTGGCGTGCAGGTTCGGATCGCCGCCGCTCGGATACGCAGGGCTGGCTGCGCTCACGAATTCGTAGGGATCGAAGTGGCCGTCGGTCACGCCCGTTATGGGCAACGGCAAGCCGCCGCCGTCGCCGGGCAAATCGTCGGCGCTGAGCCCGTATGCCACGATCGCGTAGTTGCCGGGCTGCAGCGTGACGGGTGCCGGCAACGCGGCGTAGCGAAATCCGCCCTCGAGCGCGGCCGCTTTGCCAGCCGGAACGGTGACGGAGCCACCTGCAACCGGTGTCGCGTTGGCGCCCGTGCCGAGCTTGTCGACGGAGAAGAGGGTGACGGCATGCGCTGCCTTCAAGCCGTCGCCGTTGCTGTCGTAGATGCCCAGGTCGCGCACCACGACAGCGTCGCCCGTGACCGTGAATTGGTGACCCGCGTTGCGCGTGCCCATGTTGCTGCTGAGCTTGGCAGCTACTGACCGAGCCGCCGAACGTCGCGGCGCTCGCGGTGTAAGCCGGCAGCACGAAGCTGGTGGGCGGAGCGCCACCACTACCGCCCGAGCCCGCCATGCCCGCGCTGTCGCCGCCGCTGCCAGCCGAGCCACCGCCGCCAGCGCTCACGCCGCCACCGCCAGCACCCGGCGCGCTACCCGCACTGCCGCCGGAAGCGGCGCCTGTACCACCGCCACCCCGTGGGTCACTGCCACCGTTCGTCACTGCTGCGAGCCCGGCCGAGCCGGCGCCGGACGCCGCCGCATCGGTGGTGCTCTCCGTGCCACAGCCACCTCCCAACAACAGCGCTGAAAGCAGACAACCAACGACGCCAAACCGAGTCTCGAGCGCGCGCATTCGAAGTCTGACGATACGCGCCAAATCCGCGCGCCGCCCGCGATCCTGCGAAAATTCCGCAGAAACCTGTCATCTGCGTGCATTTTCCATGTCAATTGCTGGCCACCGGAATGAGAAGTTTTGGACGTGTGGCGACGGGCGCGGTCGATACCATTCTATGAATGCAAAGCGTCACCACCAGCGCTGAGGCGGCTGAAGCGCGTGAATCGATCTCGGCTGCGGTGCCCGCCAAGCGCGCGCACCCGGCGCTGTGGGTCCCGACGCTCTACTTCGCCGAAGGCGTGCCGATGATCACGGTGAGCGTGGTGGCCGCGCTCATGTACAAGAACCTCGGCGTCTCGAACACCGACATCGCGCTTTACACCGGCTCGCTGTACCTGCCCTGGTCGGTGAAGTTCGCGTGGGCGCCCGTGCTGGAGATGTTCAAGACCAAGCGCCACTGGGTGATCGGCACCGAGTTTGCGATGGCGCTGATGCTCGCCTGCGTCGCGATGGCGCTGCCGCTGCCCAATTTCATGGGCGTCACGCTGGCGTTCTTCTGGGCGACAGGCTTCCTGTCTGCAACCCAGGACATCGCCGCAGACGGCTCCTACATGGCGGTGACGACGACCAAAGAACAGTCGACCTGGGTCGGCGTGCAAGGCTTCTGTTGGAATGCGGGACGCATCGTGGCGTCCGGATTTTTGGTCACGCTCACCGGTTACCTGTTCGACGAGAAGCTGGCGGGCGCGAAGGACGCCGCGGCGATCCAGGGCGCATGGCAACACAGCTGGATGGTGGTGATGGGGCTCTTGGCCGCGCTGATGGCTCTGCTCGGAGCTTGGCATTTCAAGCTATTGCCGGCCGATCAGCGCTCGACCGCGCCGCCCAAAGGCCTGCAAGAAGGCCTGAAAGAGTTCGCCGTCGTCTGGATCGATCTGTTCAAGAAGCCCGGCATCTTGCTGAGCCTCGCCTTCATTCTGCTGTATCGGAGCGGCGAGGGCTTCATCGAAAAGATCGCGCCGTTGTTCATGCTCGATCCGGTCTCGAAGGGCGGGCTCGGCCTCTCCAACCAGGTGCTCGGTAACATCAACGGCACGTTCGGCTCGCTCGGCTTCATGTTCGGCACGCTGCTGGGCGGCATGTTCGCCGCCAAGCTCACGCTCAAGCGCGCGATGGTCCCGCTGGCGCTGGCCATGAACATTCCGCACGTCTGTTACGTGATCTTGTCCTCCTCCCACGCGCCGAGCCACGCGTTCGTCGCGATGATGGTGACGATCGAGAAGTTTGGCTACGGCTTCGGCTTCGTAGCGGTGATCCTGTACATGATGCAGCAGCTCGCGCCCGGTAAGTACCGCACCGCGCACTACGCCATCGCCACCAGCGCCATGGGCTTCAGCTTGATGGGGCCGTCGATGGCGAGCGGCTGGATCCAGGAGAAGCTCGGCTACCAGCACTTCTTCATGTTCTGCCTGGCCGCTTCCATCCCGTCCGTGATTTTCGCGGCTTTGGCGCCTTTCAACGTCGAAGACGACGGCCAGGCAGCCGCGGCGCCCGTCGGCCACTGAGCGGCCTACGAGGCGACGATCAGCACGGCGAGTCGCTCAGTCTGGCGGCCCTCGACGCGGCGTCCCGGTGACGTGCACCGCGTTTTCTTCGCGATCGGCGTGCAGCGCCGCGCGGGCAAACGCCCACTGATCTGCCACCTCTTCGATTTTCTTTTCGGTCGGGATGCCGGCACCGTGGCCTGCGCGAGTTTCGATGCGGATCAGCACCGGCGCGTCGCCGGCTTGCGCATGCTGCAGCGCGGCGGCGAACTTGAAGCTGTGAGCCGGCACCACGCGGTCGTCGTGATCGCCGGTCGTGATCAACGTAGCCGGATACTTCAGGCCCGGGCGGAGATTGTGCAGCGGCGAATAGCGGTACAGCACCTTGAAGCCCTCGGCATCGTCGGGTGAGCCGTAGTCGTCGGTCCAGCCCCAGCCGATGGTGAATTTGTGGAAGCGAAGCATGTCCATCACGCCGACGCCGGGTAGCGCTGCGCCGAACAGGTCCGGCCGCTGCGCGAGCATCGCGCCGACCAACAAGCCGCCGTTCGAGCGCCCCTGAATGGCCAACGTCTGCGGCGTCGCGAGCTTCTCACTCCGTAAGTACTCGGCGGCCGCGATGAAGTCGTCGAACACATTTTGCTTGTTCGCGAGCTTGCCGGCTTCATGCCACGCCTCACCGTACTCGCCGCCACCGCGCAGGTTCGGCACCGCCAGCACACCGCCGAGCTCGAGCCAGGTCAGGTTCGCGACGCTGAAGGTCGGTGTGATCGAAATCGAGAAGCCGCCGTAGCCGTAGAGCAAGGTCGGAACCTTCGGCCCTGGCTCCGTACCTTTCTTGCGGGTGATGAACATCGGCACTTTCGTGCCGTCCTTGCTCGAATAGAAGACCTGAACGGTCTCGTACTTTGCTGGCTCGAATTTGACGCTGGGCGACCGAAACGTGCCGGTGGATCCTCGTTTTACATCGAAGGTCATGATGCGGCGCGGCTCGTAGAAGCTCTCGTAGCTGTAGAAGCCCGCATCCCTGCGATCGTCGCCCTCCGCGAGTGACGCGGTGCCGAGCCCCGGCACTACCAGGCTGCGCTCGTCCTTACCGGCATCGTTCAGAACGCGCAGCTCGCTGTGCGCGTCCACCAAGTAGTTGACGACGAACTTGCCTCCCACGCGCTCGACCTGACGCAAAGTCCAGGCGCGCTGCGGAATCACCTCGACGAATTCGGGCTTGGCTTGCGCGACGTCTATCTTGACCACGCGACCACGCGGCGCTTCGTGGTTCGTATAGAACCAAAAAGTGCTGCCGTGATTGCCGATGAGCTCGTACGCCCACTCCAGCTTCGGCACCAGCTCGACCGGCTTGGACTTGGGCTTGCTCAGATCGATGTAGAGAACGCCGTTCTTCGGATCCGTCCCCTCGTTGATCGAGACCACCACGTAGCGACCGTCGCGCGTGGCCGTCGCACCGAAGCCCCACTTCTTTTGATCGCGGCGCTCGTAGATCAGCCTGTCTTGCGACTGCTTGTCGCCCAGGCGGTGGAAATACAGCTTGTTGTAGTAGTTGGCCTCGGAGAGCGCCTGCCCGGGCTTGGGTTCGTCGTACGCCGAGTAAAAGAAGCCCTTCCCGTCGCGCGTCCAAGCGATCGACGCAAACTTGGACCACGAGATCACGTCGGGCAGATCTTTACCGTCGTCCACCCGCCGCACGTGAAATTCCGTCCAGTCGGAGCCACCGCGCGACAAGCCATAGGCCAACAGCTTGCCGTCTTCGCTCAGCGCGATGCGGGTGAGCGCCACGGTGCCATCTGGCGACAGCGTGTTCGGATCCAAAAGCAACTTGGGCTGCGCGTCGAGCTTCGGCAGCCAGTACAGCACCGACTGGTTTTGCAAACCGCTGTTGTGCGTATAGAAATAGCGGCCGCCACGCTCGATCGGCAGGTCGAAGCGTTCGTAATCCCAGAGCTCGCGCAAGCGCTGAGCGATCACCGGGCGCTCCGGGAGCTTCTCCAAGAAGCCGTGCGTCAAGCGATTCTGGGCTTCCACCCAGCGCTTGGTTTCTTCACTGTCCGCGTCCTCGAGCCAGCGGTACGGATCGCGCACCGTGACACCGTGGAGCACGTCACTCTGGTCGCTGATGCGGCTCTCCGGGTAGACGAAAGCCGGCTTGGCTACCGCAACCGTGGCGCTCGGGGCCGCCGGCACCGGACGGCCCGATGCAATCGGCAGAGCCGGTGCCGCGCCTGTCGACGGCGCCGGCCCGCATCCCCCGAGTGCCACGAACAAGATCCCTGACCACCGCACGAGAGCCATGGCCCGAACCAGTAGCGCACCCGGGCGCGTGTGCCTACCGGGCCTACGACCCCCTAGCCCGCCAGGCGCGCCAAATCGTCCGCGTCGGCGTAGCGCGCCGAGCCCAAGGTCCAATCGCGGGTGATGCGAATCATCGACTCGAGCACGCCCAGGTAACGGGCAAGCGCCTGATCATCGTCCAACCCGAAGCTGGGCAGCGCCGCGGCTCGTGCCAAGAAGCCGTCCACCTCGGCGTTGCACAACCGGACGGCCTGCCACAAGGCGGCTCCCGGCGACAGCGTGCGGTGGACTTCGTACACGATCGCCAAGTTGTGCACGTCACTCAGCTTTCGCTCCTTTTCGAACGAGAGCACGTCGTTGATCCAACACACGATGCCGCCTGCCAGGCGCTGCAGCTCCAGCACCTGCGGGTGCGCCTTCACGGCCGGCGAAAGCGCCAGGCGCTCCAGCGGCTCGACCAGCGCGAAGAACGGCGGCACGGCGCCCGCCGCCGGCCGCAGCATCAAGAAGGAGGATTCGTGCGGCACCCACTTGCCGGCGCGGTTGTTGGCTTCCCAGAGCATGCCCCCGAAGTACGCCTGGTTGCCGACGCGAAACGCTTCCACCTGCTGGGGCGTCGCCAGCAAGCGCAGGCGCGTGACGATATCGCGCAGCGCGCTCACGCTCACGTCTTCGCCCACCATCGGCGCGGCGCCGGTGAAGGTGCCGTCGAACTGCTCGAACAACGCAGCCAGCTGCGCGGGGCGCTCGCCGATCGGTGTCTCATCCCCCAAGTCGTCGAGCGCGAAGGCCCAACACAGGTAGTCGCTCGCCAGTGACAGCTCGACGATACCGGCCTCGGGATAAAATCCGGCGACCATCCAAGCCATACGCGCACGCGCCGCCTTCTGCGCGAGCAGCTCGTCACCGAACGCTTTCTTCACCCAACGCAGGGAGTGCTCGTGTGCGGCACGCACGTGAGGGTTGATACGCAGCGGAAAGGGGCAGCGCAGTGCTTCGGCCACGATGGCGCGTGAGGGGATTTCGTCATCGTTCCAACGTGGCGGGATGGTCGAGTGGAGCAAGCCGTTCTGCCTTTCGAGCCTCCATGGCTCTCGTATCGAACAGCGGCCGCGGCATGTAGGTCTTAAGCCTCCAGGGTGAACAAGTTCTCCATCTGCACCTGAAAGGTGAACAATTTCCACACCTTAACATCACCAGAACGCGTCCGATTTCCATGCTGCGCGGTTTCTTCTTGGTGCCCCTCTCAAAACGTCAACCAAGCTTCGACGCTATCGAATCCGAGCGGCTCGGCAGCAACGTGTTGCTCACGCGCATGCGCGGTCACATGTCACGCGCTTTGGCGGAGCAGCAGTTCGCTCAATTCAGCAGCCTGGTCGCCGAGACCCCAGAGCCGGCGTGGATCATCGAGCAGCTGGAGCTGACCGGCTTCGATCCCGGCGCGGTGCCGGCTGGCGCGCGCTGGTTCAGCTGCTTCAAAGATCGCGGTGGGGTCCAGGTCGTGATCGTGTCCACGCTGTCGGCGGCACGTATGGTCGCGGCGTCCCTGGCGTTTGCAGTGCACGCCAAGGTCGCGTGCTGCGACACCTTGAAGGAGGCCTACGAGCGCGCCGGTCTGGGTGTCGTCGAAGCGCGCCCCAGCATGTTTTCGCTCAAGCCACCGACGAGCGCCCCGCCCTCACGCCCCTAGCTAGCGGGGAAAGCGCGACTCGCGCACCAGCTCGCAGACTTGCAGCGAATACTCGCTGAAGTAGTGCTGCCGGCCGCGCTCTTGCGCCGCCAGATGCTCGCTTTGAGCACGCCATGCTTCGAGCTCCTCGGCCGAGCGAAATTCGATGACGGTGAGACGTTCGCCGTCTTCCGCCGTGAAATCCTTGGAAGAAACCAGGCCCGGCATCTTGAGCGCGAGGTCGTAGATGCGATTGGCGTGCTCGCCGTACTCTTGCTCCACCCCCGGCCGCAAACGATTGCGAAAGACCACCACCATCATGGCTGAGTCTTTAGCAGCGGCGCGCCGCTAGAGGTAGCGGATCTCACCCAGGCGCAGCACGCGCGTCGTGACGGGCGCTTGCAGTTTGGCGCGATCGAAATGGTGCAGGTAGTACTCGAGCGAGATACGCAGGTCACCACGTGCAAGCGTCACCGCGAATGACGGTTGACGACCCGGGTAGCGCAAGGTTCGCCCGGCGGCGCGAATGAAAATGGGCGTGCCGTGCTGGATCGACACCGAACGCTCGGTGAAGAAGGCGTTGATGCGACCCAAGATCTGGTTGCAAAGCTCGCCCACCAAATCTTCCATCCGGTCGATACGCACTGGACGCACGCCGGGCAAGAAGGCCTGGTACAACGCACGCGCGTTCTCGGTGGTGAGGCCGACCATGAGGTGGCCCGCGACGCCGCCCGTGAAGGCGATCACTGCGCTCAAGTCGGACAGCGCCGTCTGGTTGGCGACCAGGAACGCGCCGCCCTCGACCTCGAAACCACCGACATTGCCCAGCACGTCGATCGCGGCCTTCTTGACCGCTTCGGCGATGGCCGGCGGGTAAAAATGCTCGGCTAGCAGCTCGGAGATGGCCGTGCGCAGCTCGTCCATCCGAAACGGCTCGGGCAGCAGGCTGTCGGGCGACGCCACGTCGCGAGGCGGCGGGCTCGAAGCAGCAGGGTCTGCACCCCAAATGATGCGCACGTCGGGAGAAAAGTCGCGCACGCGCGCCAGAAACTCCAGGCCCCCAATCTTGGTCGCGGCGGAGCTTGCCACGATGAGCGAAAGGTTGGGCCGAGCTTGGATGAACTCCATCGCTGTCGCCAGGTTCGGCACCCAGATCACACGGAAGCCCAGCTCGTTCAGCTCCTCCATCACGAAGGAGAGCGCGCCGTTGGCGCTATCGACAACGAGTACTTGCTTGTCCGAGCTCATTGCTTGCCGTTCGAGCTCGGCGGGCTAGGAGCAGCAACTTGCATCGAGGGCAGGCTACTGGCGCGGCCAAAGAGCGCTTTTTCGATGGCCTTCCACAAGAGATCGGTCTTCACGGGTTTGAGGATCCAGGCGTTGGCGCCGGCCTTCTTGCCTTCTTCGGCTCGAGAGCTCGCGGCGTCTGACGTGAGGATGAAAATGGGCGTCGTTGCGTACTCCGGGATCTTGCGCAGCTCTTCCACCATGCGGATGCCGTCCATGACGGGCATGTGGATGTCGGCCACCACGAGGTCGACCGGATTTTCGCGCGCGCGCCACAAGCCTTCGCTGCCATTTTCGGCTTCGACCACGCGAGCGCCTTTTGCCTCGAGGGCCGCGCGTAGTTGAGCTCTCACCAGTGAGGAATCGTCGACGATGAGAATGGACCAGGTCACCGAGTGCCTCGCATCTGCTCTCCGCCTGAATCTGACGGAAGGCGAACCCTGAATCTTAATACATTTGCGTCGCCTTGCGAGCGTTACACGGCCTTCGAGCCCGAGGTCGCAGGGGTACTTATTTGAATGCGATGTAGGAGATCGCCTCCAAGGCGGCTTTTCGCGGAAGAGCACATGTACGAGGCTGCATCACACGCCGCCCGCCCGCGTCGTCTGACGCCGCGCTCCACGGGTGGGCAGGCCGGCCGCCGCCTAGGGTGCATTTTGCAGTAGCCAGGGCAGCGCCGCTTGCGTGCGCTCCAGCACCTCCCCGAGTGGTGTGTGTCCGGCGCCGCGCGCGTATTCCAGGCGACTGTCGATGCCACCACGCTTCAGCCAGCGCGTGGTTTCGGTCGCGATGCGCTGGCATTGCTCGGTGCCACACACGAGCAGCACGCGTCGACCGCCATTCTCGGCAAAAGTTCGAGCGCGCGCGATGTTCCAAAGCTGAAAGCCTTCTTGCAGCACGAGCGTCGGAAACGACGTGCCATGCTTGCCGATCATGGTGCTGCCCATGCTCGCGCCTTGTGAGAACCCCGCGTACAGCCCGTCGGCCGCCGCGACGCGAGGCTCTGCGGCACGTAGAGCCTTTTCGGCCGCCACCAGCTCGGCCTCCAGCGCGTGCTCGTTCGGATAATAGAAGCCACCGCTCGCGCCCATCGACTTGCCACGCAGGCAAAGCAGGAAACGGGTCCCACCCGTGAGGCGTCGCCAGTACTCGCAATCCCATTCGGGCGAGCCGCCGGCACCATGCGCCGCGACGACGAGCGGACGCGGTGCAGTGCCCGGGGGAACGAACAGCACCGCAGGCAAGAAGCCGGGCACCTCCAACGAGCGGAAGCCTTCCGACACCGGAGCTGCTCCGAGGAGCAGGCCAGCGAGGGCGATCGGCAGAGCCTTTGTCAGCGTCAAAATCGCGACTCCTTCATCAATGTGCCTTATCAATCGCGCGAGCGCCAAGCGGCGAGCGAGGCGCAAGCGCGTGCTCGAAAACGCCAGGGACGAGCTGCGTCGCCTGCACGGCCGCGCGCGCCGCTGCAAACTGGCGGGCCGCTCGCTAACGCTTCGCGATGGCTCGCCGCGCTTTGATCACTAATTCGACGGGGTGACGCTTCTCCGCCACGCTTCGGATTGGTTTGCGCAAGCTAGGGTCAGATCCAGTGCTGACGAAAACGCACTGAGGCGTGAATGTGCATTGAAAGGTGACGAGCAAATCACGAGGATGCGCGCCGAAAGGTGAACCGTTCATGCGCGTGATGCGAAGTGTGGGGCTCGTGGTGTTGTTGCTCGCGGGTGCGAGCTGCAGCGAAGGGCAAGGCTCGAATCAGTCGGGACACGACGTGCAGGAGTTGGGCAGCATCAGCTCCTTGCTGTGTGTGGAGCAGAAGCTCAGCGCCACCGCCTCTGCTTCGTCGACCGAGAACGCCAACTTTCCGGCAAGCCTTTCGGTCGACGGCAACACGACCACGCGCTGGTCGAGCGCGTTCGCGGATCCGCAGTGGCTGCAGCTGGACCTGGGCGCGCGCCGGCAACTGAGCCGTGTGGTCCTGAGCTGGGAGGCCGCCGCCAGCGCGAGCTACACGCTCGGCTTGAGTGACAACGCCGCCGGACCCTTCACGACCATCTACAGCGACACGGCTGGCAACGGCGGTATCGATACCATCACGGGTTTGAACGCGCAGGGCCGCTACTTGCGCATGACCTCCACCAGTCGCACGACGCCTTACGGCGTGTCGCTGTTCGAGATGGAAGCGTACGGCGATCCGAACGCGAGCTGCGGCGCGGCCGTGTGCGGCAACAACGTCAAAGAAGCGGGCGAGCAATGCGACGACGGTAACACGCTGAGCGGCGACGGCTGCAGCAGCACCTGCGCGACCGAAACCACGACGTGCGTCGAGCAACAGCTCACGCGTGCTTCCGCCACCGCCTCGTCGATCGAGACCGCGATGTTCCCGGCGAACCTGGCGATCGACGGCAACACCACGACGCGTTGGTCGAGCTCGTTCGCGGATCCGCAGTGGATCTACGTCGACCTCGGCGCGACGCGCCACGTGAGCCGCGTGAACCTGAATTGGGAAGCAGCCGCCAGCAAGAGCTACCAGATCCAGATCGCCACCGACAGCGCCGGCCCCTGGACGACGCTCTACGCGGACACGAACGGCAACGGCGGTGTCGATAGCATCGGCGGCCTGAACGGCACCGGGCGTTACGTGCGCATGTACAGCTCCGCGCGCACCACCACCTACGGCAACTCGCTGTTCGAGCTCGAGGTGCTGGGCGATAACAACCCGAATTGCGGTGCCACGGGGCCGCGCTGCGGCAACGGCGTCGTGGAGAGCGGCGAAACGTGCGACGACGGCAATACGCTGAGCGGCGACGGCTGCAGCAGCACGTGCGTCATCGAGCAAACCGGCGGCTGCGGCTCCGTGCGGCTCACCGCCACCGGCGCTACGGCTTCTTCGAGCGAATCGGCCGACTACCCGCCGAGCGAAGCCATCGACGGCATCGTGCAGACGGGTTGCAACACGACCAACCGCTGGGCCAGCGCCTTCAGCGATCCGCAGTGGCTGCAGGTCGACCTGGGTGCGCTCCGGCACATCGGGCGCGTGACCTTGCGCTGGGAGTGCGGCGCCAGCGCCAACTACGACGTGCAGGTCGCGACCAACGTCAACGGACCCTGGGCCACCGTGTACAGCGACGCAGCCGGCAACGGCGGCGTCGATGATCTCACGGGCTTGAACGCGACGGGTCGCTACGTTCGCGTTTACTCGTACGCGCGCACCACGCAATACGGCAACTCGCTCTACGAAGTCGAGGTGTACGGCGACAGCAGCCCGACGTGCGGCGCCAGCGCGTGCGTCAGCGGCGGCTCCAACTCCACCGCCCTCGTGATCAACAAGCCGAACATCGGCGCGCGCGCCAGCGTCGGCACGCTCGGCAACATGGTGCGCATCGGACAGAATCCGCGCACCAAGAAGGTCTACGTGCTCACGGCCGACGGCAGCTTGCGCGAGCTCAACCTCTCGACGCTGGACAGCACGGTGGTCGTCACCGGCAACGCCATCACCGGCGCTCTGCCGGCCGGCACGTTTTTCAGCAGCGTGCAGGGCCTGGCGTTCGGTCCCGAAGGCAACGTGTACCTGGTCGCCAACAAGGACTTGGGCAACACCAACGTGGGCCTGGTCGTGAAGGGCACGGCCAACGGCTCGACCTGGACGTGGTCGCTGCTCGCGCAAACCGCGGAGTATCCGGACAGCAACACGCCGTTCGACCATCACTACAACGGCATCGTCGTGAGCCCGGATGGGCAGTACGTTTACGTGGCCAGCGGCTCGCGCACGGACCACGGCGAGGTGCAAAACGTGAACGGCGCGTTCCCCAACGCCCGCGAGGTCGCGCTCACCGCGAGCATGTTCCGCTTCCCGACGAACAGCGCGACCATCACGCTGCCGAACACCGACGCGGGCGTCGCGCCGTACCTTTGGGCGAAGGGCTTGCGCAACTCGTTCGATCCGGCTTTCGCGCCCGACGGCAACCTGTTCTCCGGCGATAACGGCCCCGACTCGGACTACAACGAGGAGCTGAACTGGATCCGTCAAGGTTTGCACTACGGCTTCCCGTGGCGCCTGGGCAACGACGACAACGCCATGCAGTTCTCGACGTACAATCCGGCCACTGATACGCGCCTGCGCCCCGGCTACTTCGGCGTCGACAACGGCTTTTACTACAACGACCCGGCGTTCCCGGCGAAGCCGGCAGGGCTCGTCGATCCGATCGTGAGCCGCGGCCCGGACGCGGACCTGTACCGTAACACCTCGAATGGCGGAATCAGCGAAGCCAGCGCGCTGGGCGGCACCATCTCCACCTTCACCGGCCATCGTTCGCCGCTCGGCCTGAGCTTCGACGTCGCAGGTCGCCTGTGCGGTGAATACAAGCAGCAAGCGTTCTTGCTCAGCTTTGGCGCCGCCGTCGACCGCAACGCGACGAACGGCATGTTCCCCGATCCGGGCCGCGACCTGCTCGCCATCAAGCTGATTCCGGTGGGCGCGAGCTTCGAGATCGAATCGCGCCAGCTCGTTACCGGCTTCACCCAGCCGATCGATAGCTTGCTGCTCGGTAGTAAGCTCTACATCATCGAGTACGGGACCACCGGACGCATTTACGAGGTGTCGCTGCCCGTGTCAGGCTGAGGCCGATGAAGGCGACCGGGCTGGGCCCTTGGGTCACGGCGGCGGCGTTGGCGCTCCTGCCGATCGTGGGCTGCGGTGACGACTCCAAACCCAGCCCCACGCCACCGGTAGAAGCGGGCAGTGCCGGCGAGCCCGCGGCCGAAGGCGGAACCTCCGCTGCGAGCGGTGGTGAGCACAGCGCGACCGACGAGCCTGCCGCAGACGGCGGCATGCCCGAGCGGGGCAGCACGCCCGGCGGCGCCGGGGCGCCCCCGGCGGCTGAAGATCCCTGCCAAGGCGTCTCCACGCTCGGCGCGTGCGTCAGTCCGTCGCAAGCGCGAACGTGCGTCGCGCCGACCGGAAACGCTGCGCCCATGTTGGTCACCACCGACTGTCGCGCCTTCGAGCACTGCGCGGCGAACGGCAAACAGGCGCGCTGCGTGTTGAACCAGAACGCGTGTTTGCCGAAACAATCGGAGTGCGCGAATGGCAAACAGCTGCGCACATGCGACGACCAAGGCTCATGGCATACGCAGGTGTGTCCGGGCTCCTGCCAGTCGAGCGCAATCGGCGGCTTCTGTGTCAGCGGCTCTGCCACCACCACCTTCAACGGCACGCTGCTCTACGAACAAGCACAGGTGCTGGATACCTACGTCGACTGGGCCAAGAGCCGCATCGACCAACCGGCGGAAGGAGTGCTGGTGTTGTCGGGCGACGGCAACGAGTGGCTCGATGCGACTTTAGTCGACGAAAACGGCAACTATTCGCTCGAGGTGCCGACCAGCGATACAGGCATCGAGCAGCTGGCTTTCTTCCTGATCCACCCGGACCCCACGGGCGCCATCGCGCAGTTCGGCGTGTTCGATGCAGACGTGCCGAATGGCGTCGTCTCGACCGACACGCCACTCGACGGACAGACCTGGAGCTGGGCCGTACCGCTGGCGGAAGTCTCGAACGGCGAAACGCTACGCATCAGCGAAGAGCAAGGCAGCGGCGCCATTCACATCTATCGGCGTTTGTTGCAAATCCAACGCTTCGATACGGATTTTTACGGGGCAGAGCCGGGTACGATCGCCGCGTGGTTCCACCTGAACACGGAGTGGGACTGCGGCGCGTGCTTTGCGCCGTGGCCGGTCGAGGTCGTATCGAACCCTTTCGACTCGCAGCTGTTCATTTCCGCGACGGCGCGAGATCGCTCGTACTGGTCGGACGCCGTGACCATCCACGAGGCCGGGCACTACACGATGTGGAGCTACGGCGTTTCACCGAACGAAGGCGGCCAGCATTGTTTGGGGCGGCCGACGGCGCCCGGCCAGGCTTGGAGCGAAGGCTGGGCCACCGGATTCTCCAGCATTTTGCGCGAAAGCTCGGTGTATTGGGACAAACAAGGCGGCTCGATGTTCTGGTTCGACATCGGCTCGCGCTTCTACCAAGACACAACCTGGCAGCGCCCCCTGCCGCAACGGGGCCTACTGCAAGACATCGACGAGAACGAAGTGGCGGCCATCTTGTGGTCGCTGGCGCAGCCCGACAACGCCGGCTCGGACGCGACGCTGCTCGGTTTGCGGCAACCGAGCGTGGCCGGCGCGACGTTCAAGCGCGGGTACACGCGGCACGTCTGGGACATGAACAATTGCCGCCGCTCGAGCTACTTCGACACCGGTGAGAGCGCGCCGATGTTCGCCGACTACCTCGACGGTTTGGTCTGCGGCAACGTGCCGACCGCCGCCGTCGATGACGCCACCAACCCCGAGCAATCGTATCCGTATCCCAGCCGGGAGCCGCTCTGCCCATGAAACCGTCGAACCGGGGTGCTCAAATTCTCGCGTGCCTGCTCGCTGCGGCGTGGCTAGGCGCCTGTCACGACACCGCAGCGCCCGAGCCGTCGAGCACCGCAGCCCCGCTAGCTAGCGCTTCGAGCGCGCCCCGCGCCGTCACGCTGGCGCCAGAGCTCGGGCCGCACCAGAGCCCGGTCACGGTCGCGCTCCACGGCCCCGATCGGGTCACGGCCGGGCAAGACGTAGAGCTGTGGGCCGAGGTCGAGCAGCTCGCCGGCTCCGAAGCGCGAGTCTCCCTCAGCCTGCAGTTGCCGGAGGGCGTGCGGCTCGTCTCGGGAGAGCCGAGCGAAATGTTGCCGAGCGGCAACCGCAAGCTCGTGCGGCACTTCGTCGTCCACGTCGACCAGGTGCCGAGCACGGATATCGAAGCCGTCGCCAGCACGCAAAGCATGGCGTTCGGCGCGCACGCGCGCAGCGCTTACCGCTTCGGCCGCCCGGAGCCGCGCTTCAGCGAGCCCGAGCGGCGCGAAAAGCGGCTCAAAGTGGCCGGCAAAGACGTCGGCCGCCCGATCTTGCTTCACCCGCAGCGGTGAGCCGCTACGGGGCGGGCACCTTCGCGCCTGCCGCCTTCAGCTCGGCGCTGGTCTTGTCCAAGTCGTTACGCAGCTCGCCCAGCTTGTCGATGCGGACCTTCACCGGGCTCGCGGCACCCATTCCGGCCGCGAGTGGTGGCGCCGTGCGCAGCTTCTTCAGCTCCGTTTGCACTTGCTGCGTCGTCAGCTTGGCGGGCGTCTTGTCAGTCTGGTCGATGCTGGCCAGGAGCTCGGCCACCTTGGCTTCGCGATCTTGGAGCGCGCGCTCTTGCTCCTTCAGGTGTGCTTCGCGCTCGTCGAGTTGCTTCTGCGCGTCAGCCACCTCTTGCTGAGCCGAGGCGATGGTCTTTTGCGCTTGCGAAATTTTGACTTGAATGCCGTCGGCGCCGCCCTGAAGGTCGACCTGCCCGTCGGCTTTCACGATCTTGTAGGCGACGGCGCAAGACAGCACCACCACGCCAAACGCGAGTGCCCACCAAAGGGGTTTGCGCTCACTGCCACCACTCTCTTCCGCGTCCTCTTTCGACGCAGCCGCAGCTTGACCCATGACACGGCGACTACTCCGCCTGCTCCGAAATGGGAACGGGGCGGCCGCATGGCGCCCCGTTCTCTCGTTCTTTTTACTATCGGGCCTCGATTCAAAGCGAAGCGACGAAAGCCAGTAGCGCTTCGCGGTCGGCCGCCGAAAGCTTGGTCACGCGATCGCGCGTCGCCTGAGCCTCACCACCGTGCCAGAGCACGGCTTCGAGCACGTTGGCGGCGCGGCCGTCATGGAGCAGCCCGGTGTGCATGCTGATGGTGCCGAGCAAGCCCGTGCCCCAGAGCGGTGGCGTGCGCCATTCGGAGGCCGCGGCCGGCGCCGACGGATCTTCGGACGCAGCGATCGCGCTGCTATCGGCCAAGTCGGGACCCATGTCGTGCAGCAAGAGGTCACTGTACGGCTTGATGTCTTGGTTGCGGAGCTCGGCGAACGGGTGATTGGCGCCCGTGACCACGTCGGTCACGTGGCAGTTGGAGCAGCCGACCGTCTTGAAGACTTGTTCGCCCGCCACGACCTGGGCGTCCGCGATGTTGCGCTGCCCCGGCACCGAAACCAGGCGCATGTAGGTCACGAGCCGCATCAAGTCGTCGTCGACCAACTCGATCTTGCCGGCGTCCGGGAACAGGCTCGTACCGACGCCCATGTCGTCCAGGGCGGCTTCCGCCACCTGGTGACGCACGTCCACCTTCTCCGCCTTCCAGCCAAAGCGACCCACTCGTAGGTCGCCCGTGGCAGGGTCTTTGATGAAGTTGGCGCGACCGGAGATGCCGTCCTGATTGCAGTCCTTGGCGTCGGCCCGGCTCAAAATGGTGTGCTCGTCGATGGCTTCGAGCAGGCCCATGCCGATGACTTTGCGCGCGATGCGGGCCGAGAACGCCGGCGCCGTGCCGCCCGACTTGAGCGTGATGCTGATGTTCGGTTTGGTGAGCGTGACCATCGTGCCGTCGCCCAGCGCCACCGACTTGGTCTCGCCGGCGGTCACGCTGGCGGTGCCGTCCTTCAGCTGCAGCTGGCCGCCCAGGTCACCCGCGTTGTACAGCTTGAACGCCATCGAGCTCGTCGGGCCCAGCTCGCCCTTGAGCAGCTCCCCGGGTCCGTTGCCGTTGTGGCAATTTTCGCAGCTGGTGGTGGTGCCGAGCGGGCCAGCCTTGCCCGCCTGTTCCATGAAGTCGATGTTGTTCGGCTCGCTGTGCTTACCGCTGGTGAAGTCGGTATGAAACAGCCGGCGACCTTCGACGAGGTGCTGCACGTTCTCGTGCTGCACGTTGAGCGCCATCTGCCCAAACTGCGTCTCTTGCATGAAGTAGGGCCACACGTTCGTGGTGTCGCCGCCCTGCTGGGCTGCCGGCGTCGGCCCCAAGATGCCCTTGTCTGCCGTGTACTTGTCCGGGTTGTCCGCGGTGACACCGCCCACGCCGACTTTGTAACGGAAAGTATCCGTGTAGTAGTTCGTGCGCGAGCCGGGCGGCTGAATCGCGCCCGGATCGTTGAAGATGCCGAACTCGAACTCGAACAGCTGGCCCGCCTTGATGTCGCTGCCGTCGCGCGTGTTGCGCGTCGTCGTCTGTTGCTGAATGCGCGCGTACGGCGCGAATTTCGCCTTGTAGTCGGCCAGCATGTCGGTGCCGCCCATCATGATCTGGGGCAGCGCCACGTCCGAATTCATGCCGGCGTTGGTCGAGAACACGTCGCCGTTGCCGTACTGCTTCCACGCGCGAAAGTTCGTGCCGCCCGTAGGCATCGAGATCGGCAAGTAAGTGACGACGATCTTGCTCTGATTGAGCGGCGTGTAATCTTCGACGATGAAGCCGTAGGTGCGCGCCATGAAGTAGTCGGCGACGAACTCCATGAAAGGCTGGTTGGTATCGAGCGGCCCCTCGTGGCGACCGCGCACGCGACCAGCGCCGCGCGTGATGAGCACCCCGTCATCGCGCTTGAAGACGATGGCCGGGTTGACCACGCTGCTCGCCGAATACAGCGGAACGACGCCGCCGAGATCCACGGCTTCCGTCGCCGGGCGCGCGTTGCCGCCCGTGAAGTAGTTGAAGATGGCCGCGACGTCGGTATCGGAAATCAGGTCCGCTGAATAAGCGGCCATGCCTTTGGGGCTACCCTTGCGCACGTGGTCGGTGAACTCCGCGAGCGTCCCCTTGAACTGATAAAGGTCGGGATAACGCGCGTTGACTGCCCCGGATTGGGTGTGGCAGGCGTTGCAAATGGCGTTGTAGCTCGAGGGCAAAGCGCCGCCGCAGGCGCCGCTCGAAGGCGGCGTGCCGGTCGTGTTCATGCCCGCGGTCGGCGTCGTTCCGTCGCCGCTAGGCATCATCGGCGTCGAGCCCGTGCCGCCCGTCGCGGCGTTGGGAGTGCCATTGCCACCCGCAGGCGTGACACTCTGACTCGAACAACCGACGCTGACGCTCAGTGAGAGCGCCGCACTGCCGGCCAGACCCAAGAACAAACTGCGTCGCCCAGTTGCGACTCGCTCTTCCTTCATCGTGCTCGCTCCGATTAGGAAATAGCGAAGGCTTGCCGACACCCCGTCAGCTCGGCTCCGCTTGCATCATTTCGCTGCTGAAGGAAGCCTCAGGCCACTTGATGGCCGCACCACGGCGCACGGCCAGAGACTCCAAGGCGGTTCATGTCCGGCCTCCCAGAATCGGTTAACGATTTCGACCAGATTTAGAGAGCGCGCTCGAGAATGGCTGTCAGCTCTTGCGGCGTCAGCGGCAGCGGATTGCCCTTCATGCTGCTGGCGGCCATGGCTTTCACAACCAGACTCGAAATATCCGCACTCGTTACGCCGTAGCTCGACAGACCTGGCACGCGCAGCTCCCGCCCTAGCTCTTCCACGAACGCCACGCCGTCCTCAATTGTCGCGCTCGCCTGGCCGGTGAGCACACGCGCCACTTCGTCGAAGCGTGACAGCAGCGGGCTCGATGGGGCGCGTTCGCGCAGCGCCGCTACGTTGCTTTGCATCACCAGCGGCAACAAGCGCGCGCACACCGCGCCATGGGGGCTCTCGAACTGCCCGCCGATGGGCGCCGCAAAGCCGTGCACCGCGCCGAGCTTGGCATTGGCCAGCGAAAGGCCGCCAAAAACCGAGCAAATTGCCATGTCTTCGCGCGCCGCCAGGTCGGCTCCATCGCGAAAAGCGCGCCGCAAAGCGCGCGCGCCGCGCTTCATGCCTTCGAGCGCCAGCGCATCGGTCAGCGGATTGTTCTGGCAGCTCACGAACGGCTCGAGGCATTGCGTGAGCGCGTCGAGCCCCGTCGCAGCCGTGACGGCGGGCGGCATGCTCAAGGTGAGCTGCGGATCCACCAGCGCGACAGCGGGCAGCATCGTGTCGTGGCGCAGGCTCGCCTTCACGCGGTGCTCGCTCGAAGCCAGCACGGCGTTCTTCGTTACCTCGGCACCGGTGCCAGCGGTCGTGGGCAGCGCGATCAGCGGCAACGCCGGCGACGCAAGCGGTTGACCTCGCCCCACGACTTCCAAAAATTCGTACGGATCTGCGGGATTGGCGAGTAGCGCCGCCGCGGCTTTGCCCAGATCGATCACGCTGCCGCCACCGCACGCGACGACCAGCCGCACGCCCAGCTCTTGCCCCGCCTTGACGGCGGCCAGTGCGTCTTCCACGCGCGGCTCGCCCGCCACGCTGACGACCGCGAGCTCGATGCCGGCTCCACGCAGAGCGGATTCGAGCGTTGCTACCCGACTCCGATCTTTGCCGGTGACCCACAGCGCGCGGCGCCCGAGCTTTTTGGCGCGCTCGGCCAGGCTCGCGCTCACCCCGGAGCCGAACACGATACGGCCCGCGCTCAGAAACTCGAACGGCTTGAGCTCGCTCATGCCGGCGGCGTGCTCCAGCGCGGCTCTTCCGGACACAGGCTCGTGTATTTGGTGCTGGTGCGGGGGCTCGCCATCATCGGCGCGACCGTGTCGCGCCAGGCGGCGTAGTGCGCGGTCTCTTTGTGCGCGGCCGGCGCGTCGGCGGTCTTGTACGCCTCCACCAGCACGAAGCGCGTCGCATCGTCCGCTTGCTGAATCACGTCGAAGCGGGCGATGCCGGGCTCCTTCAAGCTCTCGGCCGAGTTCTGGCGTGTCGCTGCGATGAACGCATCGACGTCCGCTGCTTTCACGTGAACATGAACGTGCACGACCAACATGCCGGCATCATCGGCCAGCGCGCCCCACGCGACAACCCCCGGCTACTTGGGGATTTCGACGCGGCAGTTTGCCGTGCAACCGTCGAGGTTCTTGTGGTTGCCGTCGTCGCACTCTTCGCCGGCGTCTTTCTGCACGACCTTGTCGCCGCAGCGCGGGCCCAGCACGCAGCCCTCGTCGCAGCCGCCGTAGGCGCCGTCGAGCTTACCATCGTCGCACTCTTCGAACTGCGATTGCACGACGCCGTCGCCGCAGTACGGGCCCGACTTGCAGCCCGGCGCGCAGCCGCCGTACTGGCTCGCGTTCACGCTGTCGTCGCAGTCCTCGTCCGGCTTGTCGACATGACCGTCGCCGCAGTACGCGCCGCGCTTGCACTGCGCGGTGCAGCCGCCGTAATTGCCGGAGCCGTTGGCTTTGCCGAGGTCGCACTCTTCGGTGCCGGTGACGATGCCGTCACCGCACACCGTCTTACACTCGCTCTTTTGCGCGAAGAAGCCGCTCAGCGACAGTGAGAAGTTGGACCCCGCGCTTTGGCGTTCGGCGTGGAACAATGCAATCTCATAGACGTTCCCGACCGTAATGCCGAGTTGACGCGTCGTCGTATCGCAAGTCGCGCAAGTCGCGCTGCCGTTGACGTTGAGCACCATGGTGCGGCTGCCCGTCTGATGCTTGCCGCCCATGTCCAACGCCAGGCGACCATTCACGAATACCCAAACGTCGTCGTCACCCGAGAAGGTGAGCGTCTCGCCCCCCTTGAATTGGAACCAATAGCGCACCTCGGTGGTAAAGCCGTAGTTCCGCGACTCGTTGTTGAAGACGAACTTGGACTCTTCGCCCGACTTGACCCAACCGAAGTCATTGATTGGAAAAAAGGCATTGGAGCTGAACGAGTACAGGCCCGTGTTGTTGCGGAACAGCAAGAGCGATTGGACCTGCGTCTTGTTCACGTCCGCCGTGTCGCGATACCAGAACTTGAACGGATCGTCGTTGGGATGACCGGCCAGCGGATGATTGCCATGCGTGAGCCCAGCGCACGTCACCTTCGAATCCGGCGGCGTGCCCCCGCAGTCGTCGAGTTGGTAGCAAAAATCGGCCTTCACGTCGACGTAGCCGGTCTTGACGGTGCAAGCGGGTGCCGCCGGCAAGTCGCACAGGTGCGTGTTGGTCGGCTTGCCCTCTGCGTCGAGCACGTCGTTTACCAGACCTTCTTTCCAGAGCCCGCGGCAACCCGCGTTGAAATCCGGGTGGCGCGGCACGGTCTTGCCCGAAGCTGGGAACGACACGAAGTCGCGGAACACGAACGGCAGCTGAATCGTCGCCGGCAAAGCGCCTGCGGCGGGTGCACAAGCATAACCCACTTCGATCGTGCACTTCGCGGAGCAGCCGTCGCCATCGACGACGTTACCGTCGTCGCACTCTTCGTCGTCGGCTGGCAGGAGTAGTCCGTCGCCACAGCGGCTCGTGCAGGCCCCGCCCGTCTTCGCGCAATTCGGTTCGACCTGACACAGCGTGGTGCAGCCGTCGCCGATGATCTGATTGCCGTCGTCGCACGGCTCGTTGCCTTCGCGCTTGCCGTCGCCGCAGACGGTCGGCTTGCAGTCTTCGCCCACGGTGGGGCAAACGTAGCCGTCCTCGAGCTGGCAGGTGTCGCTGCAGCCGTCGTCCGGCATGGCGTTGCCGTCGTCGCACTGCTCGTTGCCGGCGATGAGCTTGTCGCCGCACTGCGCAGCCTGGCAAGCTTCACCCGCTACCGGACAGACCCAACCTTTTTCGAGCTGGCAGGTGTCGCTGCAACCGTCTCCGGATTTGGGCGTGGCCTGGCCGTCGTCGCACGTCTCACCGGAACCAACCTTCTTGTCGCCGCACTTGACCGTCGAGACGCACGCTTCGCCCGGCGTTGGGCACACGTAATCGCCTTCGACTTGCGCGCAGGTGGCGGTGCAGCCGTCTCCCGAGACGGCGTTGCCGTCGTCGCACGCTTCCCCGGGATCTTGGCGACCGTCGCTGCAGAACCCGAGCTGGCTCGGATCGAGACCGCACGTCGCGCTGGTGCCGGGATCGCACCCGCCCACTGCGGGCTCTCCGCCAAGGTCGATGGGTCCGGGGCCCAAGTGGCCGCCGCTGCCGCCCTTGGAGCCGCCGTCGCTCGTGCCGCCGCTACTATTGGCACCCGTATCCTTGCCGCCTTCGGGCGGTCCGGGATCGGCCGTGTAGGTGCTGCACGCTCCTGCGACGACCAAGGCGACCAGGGGGATGACTGCGATAGATCCAGGGCGGACGTATCCCACGCGCGGCGGCACACCTGCCAGTGTCCGGAATCGGTGCCGCCAATCAACAAACCGCCAGCACCCTCAAATTTGAGGTCTCGAGCAGGCCTGACTAAGGTGAAAAGAATGGCTTGGGTCAAAAAGGCGCTGATTGGTGTTGGCAGTGCGCTGGGTCTGGCAGTGCTTGGAGGCGGGGCGTTCGTATTGATGAAAGTCTCCGCTTTCAACGGCAGCCTCGACAAGGTGTACGACGTGTCGCTACCTAAAGTGGAGCGCACGACGGACCCGGCGCGACTCGCGCGTGGCGAGCACCTCGCGCACACCATCATGCCGTGTCTCGACAGCGGTTGTCACGGCAAGGACTTGGGCGGTGGCAAAGTCACCGAGATGGGGCCGATCGGAACCTTCGCGGCGCCCAATATCTCCGCGGGCGGTATCGGCGCGGCTTACTCCGATGCCGAGCTGGCACGGCTCCTCACGCACGGCGTCAAGAAAGACGGGCGCGGCGTTCGCTTCATGCCGTCGCATGAATCGAACTGGCTACCGGACGAAGACATCGTATCGATCATTTCGTATTTGCGAACACTTCCGCCCCAAACCAAGCAAAACCCGGGCATGCGCATCGGCGTGCTCGGCAAGGTGCTGGACCGCATGGACATGATCCCGATCGACGTCGCGCGGCGCATCGACCACGGCCATATCGCCAAAGCCCCGCCACCCACGCCGGACGCCAGCTACGGCAAGTACCTGGCCAAGCTGTGCAGCGGTTGCCACGGTGAGCACTTGAGCGGTGGCCCCATCCCTGGCGCGCCACCCGACATGGCGATTCCACTCAACCTCACGCCCGACGCCACCGGCCTCGCGGGCTACTCGCTCGACGACTTCAAGCAGGTGCTCCGCACCGGTAAGCGCAAGAAAGACGGCCGCAAGCTCAACGAGATGATGCCGGTCGAATCCTTCGGGCAATTCGACGACACCGAAATGCAGGCGCTGTTCAGCTACCTACAGTCGTTGCCGCCCACACCGTTCGGCAAGCGGTGAGCACATGAGCGACCGTCTTCAACGCCGGCACCTGCTCCTGACCGGTCTCACCACGGGCCTGATCGGCGCGGCGGTGCTCGGCGGTTGCAAGCGCAGTGAAACGTGCCCACCCGCCAAGCTCCGACCCGAAGAGCTCAAGCAGCGCGAGACCCTGCACTACACGGATCACTCGCCGGATCCCCAAAAGCTCTGCAACGCTTGCCAGCAATACGTCGCCAACACCGACGCTGATTGCGGCACGTGCAAGCTGCTCAAAGGGCCCATTCACCCCGCGGGCTCTTGCGTCGTGTTCTCGGCGCGCAGCTAACACCCACACCGGAGCGTGACTGACACACTCGCATACATCGCGAGTGTCGACGCTGCCTTGTCGGGTGGCGCGGCGCACGTTATCGTTGTGGGTCTTACTCGTCGTTGCCGCGCGAGGTTTTTGCCATGCGTCGTCGTTGGGCCTGGTCTGCTGTGTTGTGCGTCGCCACCGCGTGCGCGGTGCAAAACAACCCCATGCCCGACGAGTACACGCCCGAAGACGGCGGCACTTCATCCGGCGGCAGCAGCGCTGGCAAATCCAGTGGCGGATCGAGCAACGGCGGGACCAGTAGCGCTGGCTCGCTCAACAAGGCGGGCACCGCCGCCGGCGGCAAAGCGAGCAGCGGCGGCTCGGGCGGCAGCATGTTCGACGAGATGGGCGGCGAGAGCGGGGGTGGCACCACCGGCACCGGCGGCACGGGTGGCAAGGGCGGCACCAGCAGTGGTGGCGGCGGAAGCGGCGGCAAAGGCGGTACCAGTAGCGGCGGCACTGCCGGCTCGGGCGGCAAAGGCGGCAGTGGCGGGAGCGGCGGCTCCGGCGGAAGCGGCGGCTCCGGTGGAAGCGGCGGGAGCAACTGCACGCCGAGCAACAGCGGCCCGATTGGCGGCCTGTCGGCGCGCTATCAGGCAGAAATCACGAACAGCGGCGCCAGCATTGGCGCGCAAATTCAACTGAACAACACAGGGCCGAGCACGCTCAACCTCGCCGACTTGAAGGTCCGCTACTACTTTACCAACGAGGTGACGGCGAACCTGACTACGGGGCTCAACTGGGCCTGGTATCGCCAGGGCGACATCGACAAGAAGCCGAAGATGATGGCCAACGTAGTCAAGATGAGCTGCAAGGCAGCGACCGCCGATTCGTACATCGAGTTCACTTTCACGGCCGACGCGGGCCTGCTCGAACCAGCGCACTACGTGCTGTTTTCGTGGACCTCCACCAACAGTAACAGTCAGAGCTTCACGCAGTCGAACGACTACTCGTACGACGGCGCCGCCAAAATCGACGCCGACGACACGAAGATCGTCATCTTGCAAAACAGCGGCACGCGCGTCTGGGGCACCGAGCCCTGAGCTCACGCTTCAAGGGCTCGCCCACTCCACGTTGACGAAGCAAGACTTAGGCGCGCTCGGCTGCTTGGGATCCCCAGGAATCACGCTGAGCTTGCCGTCGATCGTGACGCGCCCGCCTTCCGGCGCCAGCGCATCGTTCGGCAGGTGGAGCTTGATGTCGGACTCGCTGAACTTCTCAGGCAAATCGTCCATCTCGCCCGGTCGTTTGCCGACGGGCACCGAGAGCTTGGCCGTCACCGGCGCGGGGCCCGTTGCCGGGTGCATGATGTCGTAGTCGGGTGGCTTGGCCGAGTCGCGATACAGCTCGAGGTCGCAAGTCTTGTGACCACCGAAAGTCGAGCAGAAGCTCATCAGGCCGCGGCGATAGCGCAGGTAGCCGGTGAGGCGCACGCGGCTGCCGTCCGCCTCGTTACAAACTTGGTCGACCGCGACCGCCTTGCCTGCTGGCGGCTGCGATTTGGAACAACCGCAAAGAGCTGCTAGCAACAGCAACGGCAGAGCGATAGCGATCCGCATGGGCCCGCATCATCGCGTTTCGACCCGCGGCTTGGCAAGCCGACCGAATCGCCCTATGGCGCGCTACTATTTTACTAGCGCCATGATCTCGGTGGCGGCTTGTTTGGGCTGCCGCGCCGAGTCCCAAATACCCCAATGGGCGCCGACTTCACCCTCGCCCGATGTGCCCTTCCACTTCTCGTCGATCGACGAGAACATCCACATGGGCAGGTTGCGCGCGCGCATACCCGCGAGCGCCTCGCGATAGAACTGGGCCTGGTTGGCCTCGTTGCCGACGGCGGTCGTGGTCATGTCCATCGACATGTGATCGACCTGTGAGGGCCAGCCGGTTTCGCCCAAGATGAGCGGCTTGCCCGGGTACTTGGCGAGCATATCGTTGTAGCGGCCGGACACGAGCTTGTACGCGCCTTCCACGTTGATGCCCGACCACCAACCGTAGGTATGCCAGATCACCACGTCTACCGCTGCGGCCAGGTTGGGGCGGCCCATCATCCATTGCGGGTACGTGTCGGCGGCAGCGATCTTGACGCCGGTCGCCTTGAAATCCGCCTTGAAGATATTGATGAGCGCGAGCAGCTTCTCTTCCGTCATGCCGTTCTTGGCGGAGCGCGCGAGCACCTCGTTGCCCACAATAGCGGTTTTGATCGACGGGTGGTTGGCGTTCACGATCGCCGCGAGCGCGTGCACGTTGGGCTCGTCGCTGGCAATGCCGTCGATCCAAGCGCCGATGTGTAGGTCGATGCCGAGATCGTCACAGAGCTTGGGAATGTAAGCGTTCGCGCCGTCCGTCCCGTAGACGCGCACGCCATCTACGTAGGGCTTGAGCATCATCAAGTCTTCTTTGACTTGCGCTTCGGTCGGCTGCGCGCCGCCGGGAGCCTGACCGTCGCGATAGGGCGAGTAAGCGACGACCGACAGCGGCTTGGCCGAGAACGCGGGCGGACCGCCCGCCACGAACATGTCGTTTCCGCCGTTGCCAGCCGTGCCGCCAGCGGTGACACCGCCCGTGCCGCCCACGCTTTCGCCGCCGCTGCCAGCCGTGCCGCCCTGCGCCACACTGCCGCCGTCAGTGCTACCGCTCATGGCGCCTGCGCCCGCGGAGCTGCCGTTGCCGCCGCCGCCCGTCGCCGGGCTGCCGGCCATGGTGCTGCTGGTGCCCGCGCCGGTGGAGCTGCTGCCTGCGGCGGGCTGCTGACTATTCGGTCCACTGGAATCGAAACCACACGCGGCACACAGCAGCCACGCAACCGACAACCAACCCAAGCTCGCTTTGGCGCTCATGCGATTCGCCTTCTTGATGGGCAGGGCGCCCAAGACACTTCTCCGCTCCGTCCGTGTCCGCGGCGCGCCAGAAATGTCTCATAAACGGCCTGGGAATAGGCCCGGGATATTCCGTATGTAGTATCTTCCGCTCATGTCAGAGCTTGCCGTCAAATCGAAGGACCAGTGCCGTTGGGATCTCGTCGCGCTGGGTGAAGTCATGCTGCGCCTAGATCCGGGCGAGGGGCGTGTCGCGACGACACGAGGGTTTCAGGTTTGGGAAGGCGGCGGCGAATACAACGTCGCGCGCGGGCTCAAGCGCTGCTTCGGTTTGGACACGGCAGTGGTGACAGCGTTCGCCGATAACCCGGTGGGCCGCCTGGTCCAAGACCTCATTTATCAGGGCGGCGTGGATCAGAGTTACGTGAAGTGGGTGGCGTACGACGGCATCGGTCGCGCGGTCCGTAACGGCTTGAATTTCACGGAGCGCGGCTTCGGTGCACGCGGCGCCGTCGGTTGTTCGGATCGCGGCAACACGGCCGTCTCACAGCTCAAGCCGGGCGATATCGATTGGGATCGTGTGTTCGGCAAAGACGGCGCGCGTTGGTTCCACACCGGCGGCATCTTCGCAGCGCTCAGCGAGACGACGCCGCTCGTCGCCAAGGAAGCCATGCAGGCAGCGAAAAAGCACGGCACCATCGTGTCGTTCGACTTGAACTACCGCGAGTCGCTGTGGAAGGGCATCGGCGGCAAAGCCAAGGCGCAGCAAGTCAACAAAGAGCTGGCGCAGTACGTCGACGTGATGATCGGTAACGAAGAGGACTTCACGGCTTCGCTCGGCATCGAAATCGAAGGCATCGACGAGAACTTCTCCAGCCTCGATCCGGCGCACTTCAAGAAGATGATCGAGACCGCGCGCAAGACTTACCCGAACTTCAAGGCCGTCGCGACGACGCTGCGCAACGCCAAGACGGCGACGCGCAACGACTGGGGCGCGGTCTGCTCGTTCGGCGAGCAATTCTTCGCCTCGCAGAACCGCATGGATCTCGAAATCTTCGATCGCGTCGGCGGCGGTGACTCGTTCGCGTCGGGGCTGATCTACGGCTTCTTGAACGGAAAAGGGCCGCAATGGGCCGTGGAGTGCGGCGCCGCGCACGGCGCGCTGGCGATGACCACGCCGGGCGACACCAGCATGGCGACAGCGGACGAAGTGTTCAAGCTGATGAAGGGCGGCAGCGCGCGCGTTTCACGCTGACGTCTCGCATCCTCCGTGGCTCCGATGGACGCCCGGTACCCACACGGTGCCGGGCGTCGCTGTTTTTTGGTTTCAAGCGGCGCCGATTCACGGAAGCGGAGTTTCCCGGTAACAATGGAAAGATGCGCTTACGCTCCGTCGCGGCTGGTCTGTTGGTAGGTGCCCTCGGTTGCAGCAGCGGTGAAGACGGTGGCAACGCGACCGGCGGCAGCGGCTCGACGGCGGGCAGTACGAGCGCTGGCACGAGCGGTGGTGGGAAGGGCGGCAGCGGGACGGGCAACGGCGGTCAGGCTCAAAGCGGCGGAAATGGCAATCCCAACGCCGGCAGCAGCAACACGCCGAGCGCCGGCTCGAGCCCCACGGGAGGCAACAATGCCGACGCCGGCAACGGCGGCTCGAGCTCGGGCGGCGCGGGCTCGAGCTCGGGTGGGTCCGCTACGGGGCCGATCGACTGTCGCAAGACGGGTGACGGCAAGTCGACCATCACCTTCATCAATCACTGCGCCGGCACGCTCGAGTTTCGCGGCAGCAAGATCGAGGGCGGGCAGCTGAAGCAAGGCGAGCACGCCTGCCGCGACGTGGGCGACGCCATGACTGAAATTCCAGCGATTCGCTTCTGGGGCTACATCGGCGAAGACCCGGGCGGCGAGCGTTACACGCTGGCGGAGCTCACGCTCAACACCAGCTTCAACGACTTCGATTGGTACAACATCAGCCATGTCGACGCGAGCAACCTGCCCATGTCAGTGGCAGCCGTCGACATGCCCAAGTGCCGCACGCTCTCGTGCCCAAACAGCCTGCTCCCCAATTGTCCCGCCGTCGGCATCGTCAAAGACAGCCAAGGCAACGTCATCTCTTGCTACAGCCCGATGCGCGACGACAAGAACAGCCCGGTTGCTCAATACTTCGAGATGAGCTGCAAAGACGCCTACTCTTGGAGCGGCGACGACCAAGACTCCGTCGTCGCGTGCGCGGGTGAGGACTACGACGTCACGTTCTGTCCTTGAGTGCTCGCGCGCTCGGCCGCACAGAATGTCCGCCACGCCGTGCGGTACGCGCCTTCCAGATCGCGTGTAAACCGCGCTGCGTCCATCAACGGCGACTGCTGCAACCTTTGCCGAAGCTCGGTTCGCAGCCCCGCAAGTCGTGCCGGATCCGCGGCAAAATAGCCGGCAATGCGCACGAATTCGTCCGCGGTGTGAGCTACCCAGTCGCTCAGCTTCAGGTTGTTGGCAAGCGAGAGACCGGCGCGCCCCACGATGGTTTTGCCAACCAAGGTGATGACGGGCACCCCCATCCAATACGCGTCGAGGCTGGTGGTGTGGCCCTGGTAGGGCAACGTGTCGAGCGCTATGTCGATGCGCTGGTAAGTCTCCAGGTAGCGCTCGCGCGGTTGTTGGTCCACGAATTCGACGCGCTCGCTGCCCACACCTTGCTCGCGCAAGATACCGAGCACGGAGTCTCGCGCATCGTGCGGTGCCAGTAGCAAGAGCCGTGAGCCCGTGACGGCACGCATCACCTTGGCCCACAGCTCGAGCGTGCCGCAGCTCACCTTCATGAAGTTGTTGAGGCAACCAAAGGTCACGTAGCCAGCTCGCCCGCACGGCAGCGCGCCCACCGCGATCTCGTCAGCTTCGGGGCCGTAGCACCAGAAGGAATACGGCAGCCACAGCGACCTCTCCGAGTAAGGCAAGGAGGCGCCCGGCGGATCGAGGTACGGATCCGTGAGCCGATAGTCCATCCCATCCACACCCGTGGTGCCGGGATAGGCCAGCCACGCGATCTGCACGGGAGCTGGCTTTTCGGCAAAAACGCGCAGCCGGTTGCGCGTCATGTGCATGGTCAAATCGACCAGCACGTCGATGCGATCGTCGCGGATCTTTTGCGCCAGCTCCGCGTCGCTGAGCTGCGCGACGTCGTGCCACTCGTCTGCCAGGGCGGCGATGCGCTCGGTGTGCGAGTCCGGCGCCTTCACGCTCGAGTAGCAAACAATTTCGTAACCAGCATGGTCGTGGTGGGACAGCACGGGAATCGTGTACAGGCGCTGCACGTGCTTCCGAAAGTCGGGCGATACGTAACCGACGCGCAAACGGCGCTCTGGATCGCGCGCATTCGAATGCGGACGCCGTTTCGCCGCGAGCGGAGCCGCGTGAACGTCGCTCCAGCGCCGCGCCGCGACCAGCAGCGCCTCGGAGTCATAACGTTCGCTGAACATGGTCTGAAAGACCAAGCTGCTGTGCTCCACGAACCGACTCGGATCGATCGCGAGCGCGCGCTGGAGCTCGGTGATGGTCTCGTCCACGTGCCCGAGCGCAGCCAGCGCCTCGACCAGCGGCTTCGTCACCTCGATGTTCGTCGGCGCGAGCGCCAAAGCTCGCTGAAAAGCCGCGATCGCCTCCGAAAATCGGCGCCCCTTGGTGAGCACGCGACCGAGCGCAATCTGACGCTCAGCGCTCGCCGGCTGCTCATCCACGAGCGAGCGTGCGAGCTGCTCGGCCTGTTCCAGGCACTCGCTGCGCGTCAGCGTTGCCAGCACCTGGTAGGGAAGCTCCACGTTTTTCGGCTCGAGCCGGAGCGCTTCGCGAAAATGCTGCACGGCCTCGCCGGAGCGCTCGGCCGCCAACAGCACGTTCGCCAGCGTGAGCCGAAACGGCACCGACGCCGGCCGCAGCGCCACCGCGCGGCTCAAAAACGTCAGCCCCTGCTCGAGCTCGCCGGCGTCGATCAGCACCAAGCCGAGATTCCAGTGTGCGTCGACCTGATTCGCATCGAGCGCGAGTGCGCGTTGCAACGAGCGCGCGGCGCGCTCCAGCTCCTGCAGCCGAAAATAGGCGACACCCAAATTGCACCAGTCCATGGCGTTCGGCTGCAACGCCACGGCGCGCTCGAGCGCTGCCGCAGCTTGCGCAAAGCGCCCGGCCTTCAGCTCACGCTTGCCCAGCAGCGACAGCGCCGCAGCATCCGGATGCATAGTCACTTGCCGGCGATAGTATCGCGCACGAACTGGGCGAGCGCAGCGCTACCGGGCGTGGCGTCGACCCCGGCCGGCAACTTGCGCAAGAACCAGGTACAAGTCCAGGTCATCGAGGCATTGGCGGCAACGTCGCCGTAGGCGCCCTGATCTTCGATCTCGATGTAGCGCTTGATGTCCGGGTGATCGGTGTTGACGTAGAGCTCCACGTCGCCCTCTTTGGGCGCGAGCTTGTCGGCCGTCACGTCGGCAAAGCTCTTGATGAATACGACGCCGTCCGCCACGTGCGCCACCCAGCCTTCGGCACCGTCCGCGTAAAGCTTGCTGTCTTTGGTGATGCTGGGGCCGTCGTAGTTGAACCAGATAATGTTGCTCGTCTCGCTCGTCGTCAGCGTCGCGCCCATCGACAACGTGGGCGCCGTCGGACCTTTGGGGAAGAACGTGAGGCCCTTGGGAAAGACCCGCGTTACTTCCCACGGCGCCATCTGCTCGGTCGCTTGCGTGGTGTTGTTGAGCTTGTATTCGATGACGACCGCCGCAAGCTTGGTGTCGACCGAGAACGTTTTCGTGATCGTGATGCCGAGCTTGGCGTACGCGGCGCTCGTCATGGTCACCGAGGTGTCCGTGGCGGTAGCCGTGTACGGATTGGCGTCGAGCTCCGCCGGCGGCGGTTGCGTCCATTTGGTCGCCTCCGGACTGACCCACAATGTCGAGCCCCAGTAGTACTGGTTCATGGTGTCGGTGGAAGACACGAGCAGGTTCGTCGCGCCGAGCTTGAACGTCGTGATACGACCGCCCACCATCGGATCGACCTCGAACGTGACGTCGTTGAAGTCGAACGCCCACTTGCCGTCACGCATCACGGGTTTCACCGGACCGAGGGGCACGCCACCGCCGCTACCGCCCGAGCCGCCGCTCGCGCCGCCATTTCCGCCGGTACCTCCGGCACCTGCGCTCGTTCCGCCGCCCGTGACGTTGCTACCTGCGCTTCCGGCCGTGCTCGCGCCGCTGCTGCCGCCGCTCGCGCTGCCGCCGCTCGTCGTGCCGGCGTTGCTGCCTGCGACGTTCATCGTCCCCGCCGTCGGCCCCGAGCCCGCTCCGTTTTGCGGTGTGGCGTCGCCGGAGTCCGAGCAAGCGAGCGGCACCGAGCTCACGAACCCAGCAAGCAGCAGAGCGCCGCGCGTCGTCATGTGCATCCCTTTCAGGGTCCTCCAAACACGAAGGGCCCGCAAGCGCTAGCTCGCAGGCCCCTGACTCACGCATGACTGGTCTTACTGACCGTAGAACACCGCGAGGCCGACCTTGGTGCCGACGCAGATATCCATGATCTGATCGCCGTTGATGAAGCCAACCGCGAGCTGGCGACCGACGCCCATGCCGCCTTCAGGCGTGCCCAAGGCACCGGGGGTGCCGAGCGGGTCGACCATGATCGGCTTCAGGGTGATCGGGCCCTTCGAATTCGGATCCGGCGTGTTCACGTTTTGGAACACGTAGATGTAGGGCACGCCGTTCGGATCCGGATCGTTCTGGTTCAGTGGGTGCGCGAAGCGCATCTTGCCCGTCACGATGTCGGGGCGGCCGTCGCCGTCCATATCGGCGACTTGCAGCGAGTGGGGCTCGGTGAAGTAGGCGCCGTACTGAGCCTTTTCGGCGGCAGTACCCATGATTTTGTACTTCGTGAACATGCCGTTGGCGTCCTGCTTGTACCAGAACAGGCCTTCGCCATGCGCCCAGTCGGCGGCCACGATGTCCGGGATGCCGTCCAAGTCCATGTCCGTCGCGTACATGTGCGACGCGCCCTTGTTGCCGGCGTTGTCGGTGAGACCGTCGAAGAAGTCGTGCTTGATGTAGCCACAACCCGCCGGCATGTTCATCGCCATCGGCCGGCCCGGCTTGTAGTCGGTGCACTCGGTCGTGCTCCACATGCCGTTGTCCAGCTGCAGCCACGCGCCGCGGCGCTCGAGCAGGTCGGGCTTGCCGTCTTTGTTGACGTCACCGCCGCCCTCGCCGTGCATCCAGCCCAAGTGACCGAACGGGAACGGGAAGTTGGTGGACACCGCGTGGTAAACCCACGGGTTGTTCGGGTTGGCAGGGTCGCCCTGGTAGTAGCCCTTCGTTTCGTTCGGCGTGCAGCTCTTGCAGGCGCCGTAGATCTCGGGGAAGCCGTCGCCGTTCATGTCGATGAAGCCGTGCTGCTCGAGCCGCACGTCTTGATGCATGAGGTGCGGCATCCACTTCGGATCGCCGGCTTGGCCGGCAGGGCCGGGGTTTTGGTACCAGTAAGCCGTGGCGTGCGGCTGCACCGTGCCGATCTTGGGGTTCGTATCGGTCGTCTCGGGAACGTCGCACTGCGCGACGTTGATGATGTCCATGTTGCCGTCGTGATTCACGTCGAACGGGTAGTCAGCCCAGTCGTCGGAAACGCCGGTGTTGAGCTCAGGGCCCGCGCCATCGCGCGGGAGCGCGCCGTGGCCATCGCGGAAGGGATGCTGGACGGTGAAGTCCGGACCCTGGTACCAGATGCGGCCGGACGAAACGTCCACCATGCCGTCGTTGTTGTAGTCGGCGATCGAGCAGCTCTCCGCGAGGAACTGCGTGTGGATCACCTTCTTCGTGTACATCAGCTTGCCGCCGGCAGCGGGCTTGAGCTTGATCGGCGCGTTGGGCCAAGTGCCCGTGTACTCATAATTGTCCGCCGCGCCGGGGATGACGATCGCGCCGGTTCCGCCGGTGTCGCTGCCGGCCGTAGGCGCCGAGCCACCAACGGGCGTACCCGTGCCGCCGGTGCCGCTACCAGCAACCTGCCCAGAGCCGGCCGTAGGGTTGCTGCCGTCGCCAGCAGTCGGATTGCCCGCGCCAGCGGTCGGATTGCCGACCCCGCCGCCAGTCATGTTGGTGGTGGCCGACGCCCCGCCAGCTCCGCCGGTCGGCGTGTCCGAAAAGCCGCAGCCCGTGGAGAGCGCAGCGCCCCCGGAGCAGCAAGCCAGAACCGCCAGAAAACCAGACCAAGGACGTTCCAGTACGCGCCGCGTCGCCATATGACCTCTTATTGTCTTCCCGAGAGGGCCTTGATCCCGAGGGAGCAAGAAATCGTCGGGAGGTGCACCCCAACGTGTGTGTCCACCATGGTCGGCACCCTCGAAAATCTTCGCAATTTTTCCTCCGACTGTAGGTTTCTGCCCGTGCAAAATGCCCGTCAGATGCGCCTCGGGCTTTCAATCAGGCTGTGGGCAACGCCCCAGAATTGGCGCGCGCCGTACATCAAGCTGCACCGGTCGACGGCGGCAGAACCACGATGGTTGAAGTTTCAAGAATCGACGCGCCTTTGCAGAAGACGCAACTCTGGCGCCGATGTTATAGGTGGCGCCGCCCGGGTGTAGGGCAGTCGCTGATTCAGTGTTTCGGCGATGACAGTGATCGCAACGGCGCTCAGCGTACATGTGCGCGAAGTTGCGAAGGAGAACCAGCGTGATGAGACGATTCCGTGTATCGAGCGTGCACTGCGCGGCAGCCGTGGCGGCCGCTGTCTTGGCCATCTCTAGCCAGGCTCGTGCCGACGTTACCTTGGTCGAAAAAGACGGCTGGACCTTCTACACGAGGGGCCTCGTCGCCGCGCACTACCAGCTGGTCAAGGGCGACGCGGATCCGCCGCACTTGAACGGCATGGCCAACATCTCGGCCGCCGGCGGCGAGATCCACGACGAGCAATCGGCGTCGGATCGCAGCAAGGAGCCGAATCCGACGATCACGCTGTCCAACTTGCGCAGCGGCTTCATCGGCACGCAGATTGGGTTCGGCCTGAATCGCAAGCTCAGCGAGCAAGTCAAGGTCGAGTCACTGCTCGCCATCAACGCCGCCGGCATCAACAGCAACCGCGGCCAAAACCTGCAAAAAGACGTCGATTACCGCGAAGCCTGGGCCCAAATCGTGAGCCCCTACGGCACCGTGCGCTTCGGTCGCATGTTCGGCATCTTCGGAGAAGGCTCGGCCGAAGTAATGGCCATGGCCTACAAGTACGGCGTCGGTCATCCGTGCACCATCAACGCCGCCACCATCTCGTGCGGCTCATCGGGTGCCGGCCCGATTTACGCCGGCTTCGACGCCGCCATCCGCTACATCTCGCCGCGCCTCGCTGGCTTCGAGCTCGCGCTGTCCGTCGTCGATCCGTCGGTCAGCCCGAAGACGAAGATGTCGCCGACGCCGCGTCTGGACGCCGAGATCAACTTCGATCAGACGTGGAACCCGGTGAGCCTGCGCGTCATCGCGCAGAGCATGTACGAAACCATCCACACCAGCACGCCGCCCGCCGGCATGATGCCCGGCACCGTCGTCGACGAAACGATCTGGGGCGCAATGGGCACCGGCATCCTCGGCGTCGGCCCCGTGAGGATGGGCGGTGGCATGTGGCTGGGCACCGGCGTCGGCGAGCGCATTCCGCTGGAAGCGAGCGACGCCGCCAACCCGATCTTCCAGGACGCCTCGCTCGAGCTGCGCAAATTCCGCGGCTATTACGGCAACATTCAGGGCGAGTTCATGAACAACTTTCTCACCGCGGGCGGCGGCGTGCTCTACGTCAAACCGACCGCGCTGGACGTCTCACCACTCACCCAGGCGGACGTGCTCGACCACCAGAGCGAGTTTCACGTTACCTACCAGCACAAGTGGGACGCCATCGTCCTCAACGCCGAGTTCATGCACTGGCAAACGGTCTGGCACTTCGGCGCCAAGCAAAAGCTCAACTTCATGGGCGTCGGCCTCAACTACGTCTGGTAAGCGCGCACCATGATCCTCTTCGAGCTGCACTTTCAGGTCGACCAGGCGCGCCGCGCCGAGTTCGAAACCGCCGTGGCAGAGGTGTTCGTTCCCGCCATCTCGAAGCAAAAAGGCTTCGGCAGCTTCAAGCTGCTGCGCCTCTACGCCCCGTCGGTAGTCGCCGAGATCGAAGCATCACCCACCGAGTACGACTACCAAATCAACTTCACCTTCGAGACCGAATCCGCACGCCGCGTTTGGGCCACCAGCGCCGATCACGACGTGGCCTGGCCCAAGCTCAGCAGCATCGCGCAGAAGTTCTTCTGGCGCGGCTACGACTTGCTGGCATCGAAGTAACGAGTCGCAAAGATCCGTAAACCCGTCACGGCCGAGCTCGAGAATCTCGAGGCTCGGCCGTGGTGTTTTTGGGCTCGAACCAGCGCGCTGGGCGCTAGCTCAAAAGGTGCTGCTGCTTTGCGTGCGGTAGGCGAAGATCTTACCGTCGCCATCGGTCGGATCGTTTTGCATGAAGCAATCGACGCCACCAGAGCTGGGCAGGACGACGTAGCCCGTATCCCACTGCCCGCCAGTCACGTATTTGTAGCCGGTGCCGGACGCGCGCTGGCAACCCATACGGTAGGAGTTGAAGGCCGGGCCCAGCGCGACTTGCACGTATGAACCCGATGAAGCCGGCATCGCACAGTGGGCCTTGAAGCCGCTCGAGCCTCCCAGCACCTCGACGAAGCCACCCGGTTGACCCGGGCTGGTATAGATGATGAAGGGGTCGCCCTGTTGGTAAGCGTAGTTCGAAAGGGCCGTTTGCGAGCAATAGGCTGCTGATACGATGCGGCGCCCTGTCTGCAGCGCGCCCGGCTCGTAAACCGTGTAGCTCGTGATGTGCGCGTTCACGTCGAGCTGGCAGTGCAGCTCCGAATAAGAGAAGTTGGTCGAGCTGCCCCAATAGTTCCCCAAGTCTCCGCCGAGCGAGATGGTGTAATTGCCAGTCGTGTTGCTGTCGGCCATTTCCCAACCGACGTTGGTGGTGCCCCAATACTGCGTGGTCATGTAGTCGTCGAACTCGCAGGTCACGTGCCCCGAACCGGTAATGGTGACCGAAACTCCGTCGTCGGTGATGCCAGGACCGCTCGTGCGCTTGATGATGGGGCACACCACCTCCACGTAGTTGCCGTTGTTGAGGCTGGTTGCCTTCAAGTCTCCCGAGGTCTCCGAGAGCCGCGTCTCATCGGCGCGGGTAGAGCCCTGGCACAAGCTCCCGTTGTATTGCACCGCAGGGGCGCCATGAGCGCGCGACGGAAGCACCAACACGCCCAGCGTACCCAGCAGCATCGCCATGAGCGCGCGACGAAACCCAACCCCATTCATCTTCGACTGCATTGCGGAATTTCCTCCGCCGCGAGCTTGCGACCTCGCGCACGAAAGCGCCACGCTGACGAAGCCGATTTCGAAAAGTACTTAGGCTGTTGCGAGCTCAGCGAGCAACGGATGCAACCGTCGCGACGGCTTCTTTTGCCAGCTTCTCGATCTCGCCGAACTTGCGCTCGTTGATGAGGTTGCCGGGCGCCATCCACGAGCCGCCGCAGGCGACCACGATGGGCAGCTTGAGATAGTCGCCGAGATTTTGCGCGTTGATGCCGCCGGTGGGCATGAAGCCGAACGCGCTGTACACGTCTTGCAGGGCCTTGAGCGTCTTCACGCCGCCGTACGCTTCGGCCGGGAAGAACTTGAGGTACTTGAGGCCGTAGTTGCGCGCCGTTTCGATTTCGGTCGGCGTGCAAACCCCGGGCAGCACCGGGATATTGTGCTTGAGGCAATGCTCGACGACGCGCGTGTTGAGCCCGGGACTGATGATCATCTGCGCGCCCGAGTCGACGGCGATGCTCACCTGCTCGGGCGTCGTGACGGTGCCAGCCAACAGCGTGAGCTTGCCCTGCGCGGCAATCTTGCTCATCGCGGCAGGCGCCGCCTCGGTACGCATGGTGATTTCGATCACCGGCAGGCCGCCGGACGCGAGCGCGGCGGCCAGCTCGGGCGCGGCGTCGGCGTCTTTGATGGCGATGACGGGGACCAGCTTGTGTTGACGGCAAACTTCGACGGGGGACACGTTGGGTGTCGCAATCTTACTCGACACGACTACAGCCCGTTAATCCAATCAGTAATCTGCTTGAGCCCCGTAGGATCGGTGATTTCGGTCCCGAGGGGCGGCATCTGATTCATGCCACCAGTGGCAACGCGAGAATTTGCGAGATGATAGATGCCACTCATGTCGACGTTTTTCGGCAAAACCCGCTTCTCGACCCCGAGATCCTTCAATTCCATTGGGGCGCCAGTGGCGTGACCGGCGTCGCAAGCCCCAATGGGGCTACTCTTACCACCGGGACCCGGCCACTGATCGCAGACGAGCGAGAGGTAGGCGCGCGTTTGCTGAATGGTCTGGATTTGATCCAGTCGCGTCCACAAATCCAGACTCGCCTTGGCGGTGTACACCGTGCTCAACGGGTTGTGACACATGCCACAGTTGGCGTGCAGGTAGCCGAGCGCTTTCTGCTCGACCTCCGTTCCCGGCAACTTGAAGCCGGCTGCGGGTGGCGCGACGTTGAACCAGCCTAGCTCGACGGCTTTAGCCAGGGTCATGCTGTTGGGCTTGTCGGCGGGTGGGTCGTGACTGAGCTGCATGGCTGTGAAGCCAAGCGCGTTGTCGTACATCGTGCCATGACAGTCCTTACACTGCTTACTGGACGGCACATCGTGCATTGTGCCCATGGCGTTCATCTCGCCATCGGGGATGGCTAGCGCTTCGGTGTGATCGTCGTTCCACTTGAAAGCGACCATGTACCAACTGGCGATGCCGTCGTCTGTCTTCAGCAGCAGGCGGGTCTCGATCAGCTTGTCGTCGCGACGGAACTCTTTCCAGAGCTTGAACCCCTTGGGATACTGCCAGTACTCCATGCCGCGACCGATGGAGTCGGTTTGGATCTTGCCGCCGGGAGGCATGTAGACCCAGCGCTTCTTCACTGCGCCGTCACTCCACAGCGTGTAGGTCGGTTCGAACTCGTAGACGCCAGGCGCCAGCACCTGGTTGGCCATGTCCGTGAACAGGCCTGTCTCGCTCAACTTGGTGGGCATCGGGTCGAACACGGGAGCGCCACCGCTGCCACCAGCGCCGCTCATCCCGCCGCTGCCACCAGCGCCGCCTCCACCTGACATCCCGGCCCCACCGTTGCCACCACCGCCGGTGGGATTCGCGCCTGCTGAGCTGCCGCCGCTGCCGGCCGCCGTCCCTCCCCCGCCGCCAGTGCCCGCAGCGGTAGTTCCGCCCGTCCCGGGATTCGTGCCTGGATCCGAACAAGCGGCAGCGAGAACGGCGACGGAAAGTGCAGAGAGCAGTCGGCTTAACACGTAGTCCTTTTAGCTCATCTCAAGGGGTCGGCAACACGAACACGTAGACTTGCGCGGCGTCGTCTTGACCGATGGTGAATAGGCGATTGCCGACGAGCACCGAGTCCATGGCGTGCTTGATGCCTTGGGCGACTAGCGTCTTGGTGGTCATGGTGTACTTGCCGTCGGCACCCTTGGTCGGTGTGACGAGCAACAAGTCCTCGCCCGCGTCGCCGATTGAGCCACCTGGGATCGGGCCGTAGCTGAGCATGAAGCCAGCTTTGTAGTACTGACCGCAGAGCGCGCCGGCGGTGTCGAAGGAGAGCCCAAGCGGCGAACGGTGCGCGCTGACGCCGGGCACGCCAGTAGCGCCCGCCTTCATCGGAGCGCTGTTGGCGTCAGGCACCACGTAGTTGCCGTCCGGACCCATATTCACGACCGGGTCTGTGAAGGTCACGCCGGCGGGCGGCGCCGGAAAGCCGGCGTCCGCCTTGTAGCGGTTCGGAATGTCCGCGTAGACATTCGAGCGAGCGCGCTTGTCTTTGGTGTAGTCGAAACTCTGGTCCCGCGTGGGGTTGTCGACGTTGCTGAAACGCCACGGGAAACCGTAGTGCTTGCCCTGCTCGAGGAAGTTCACCTCGTCCGAGAGGTCGAGATCCGGACCATTCTCGGTGCCGAACAAGTCGCCGGCCGCGTTGAATGCCAGGTCGAAAGTGTTGCGCGTGCCGTCTGCGAACAAGAATGGCTTGAGCGCCGTCTCGTCGTTCTTGAGATCGGTCGGCGTATTCGTCGGCACCTTGAAGATGGCCGAGCTCAGCGGGACCTCGCGATCGCCACCCTCTTGTTCCCCGTGCTCGGTGCGCGAGCCGCTGCTGAAGTAGAGGCTCATGCCGTCGGCGCTGACCGCGATGCCCGAGAACGAGTGGTCGTAGTTGGTGCCGCTGGGCGTGAAGGGCATGCTGGTCGTCACGAGTGTGGTCCACGTACGCGTGCCGTCGGGAGTCGCCGCCGGGGCGCCTTTGGAGATCGCGACGCCCCCAGCCTTGGCGGCCATCACGTACAACGTGCCATCTGGACCGAAAGCGAGACCGCGATACGGTTCGTAGATACCCGTGCCGTAGCCCTGCGGCACGGTATAGCCGACGTTGTACGGCTTGCTCGTGGTGACCGGGCTGGTCATTGCCGTAGCCGGTAGCGCTGCGTTCGGATCGAAGCTGTACATCTTGCCGTCGTCGCCGTTGATCGCGACGACCAGCTTGCCCACCGGGTCGTAGGCAATCTTCGTCAGGTGATTGGCGGGAGGCGCCACGTACTTGAACGCGCTGATATCCATCGCCGCGACGGCAATCCCGGAGCCGTTGAGCTGGGTGACCTGCTTGCAGGCAACACCACCGCCGCTACCGCCGCCACCACCGCCACCGCCAGTACCGCCTGCCGTTCCGGTGCCACCCGCACCGGCGGTGGTGCCGGTACCTCCGCTGCCCGCTGTGGTTCCACTGCCCGCCGTGGCAGCGCTGCCCGCCGCCGAACCACCCGCACCGGCCGCGACGCCCGCGCCCGCGGTGTTACCGCTGCCGCCACCGGGGGTCGTGTTGGTCGGCGCGTCGTTGCCGCAAGCCACGATGGCCACGACGGCGAAGGACACAGTCGCGGCGGAGAGGAGATGGAGGCGCTTCATTGGTTCGTCTCTTTAACGGGTTGAAAGCGAAAAGGTTGACCGGAGCCTGGTAGCGGCCAGACCGCGAGCTGGTGGGGCGGACTGTTCTTTATGTCCCGGACTATCTCAAAATGTTTGTGAAAAGTTCGCCAACGATTGCGGGCATCTAGCGCAAGTAGCGCCGAGCGCGCACTTTTCCACCGTGCCGGGCTTTCGCGCAAACGTTGCGCTCGCTTTTCGCAATGGGCTCATGCCACGACGAGCTTCGAGACCCTAGCGCGCTGACGTCGCGCAGCAATACTTATTCAACCGAGCAGTACGAGACAGCAGGCCAACGCGAATGCTATACGGCCCGACCTCTGAGGCTCGATGCGCGTCCAGCAACTCGACGTTCCTGTTTGCACGCTGGGAGAGGGCCCGGTGTGGTCCAACCGGGACGGCTGTCTCTACTACGTCGACATCGTCGCGCATCGCCTGCACGCGTATACGCCTTCATCCAAGCAACATCGCGCCTGGACCTTCGAAACGTACGTGGGTTCGCTCGCCGAGTGTCGAAGTGGGGGATTAATCCTCAGTTTGGGTGATCGCCTCGTGCGTTTCGACCCACGAAAGGGCGGCAGCGCCGTAGAGGAGCTAGTGGTGCTCGAGCGCGATCGCCCGCAAAATCGCCTCAATGACGGCAAAGTGGATCCGTGGGGGCGCTTTTGGGTCGGCTCGATGCGCGTGGCCGAGGACGCGAAGCAAGGACGCTTGTGGTGCGTCAGCGCCGACGGCAACGCGCGGGCCGTGCGCGATGGCATCGGTGTCAGTAACTCCACGGCTTTCGATCGCGCGCGTAGCCGCATGTATTTCGCCGACTCCATGAGCGGAGTCATCGAGCAAGCCGACTTCGACTCAGCGCAGCGCATCGGCGATTTCAAACCGTTCGCGGCGGCCGGCAAGGGAGCGCCGGACGGCAGCTGCACCGACGGCGCCGGTTATCTGTGGAACGCGGAGTGGGGCGGCCATCGCGTCTGCCGCTACGCGCCGGACGGCTCGCTCGAGCGTGTGCTCGACATGCCCATTAGCCGCCCGAGCTGCTGCACTTTCGGCGGCGAGCGCCTGCGCACGCTGTTCGTCACCTCTGCCAAATACAACATGACCGCCGAAGAGCGAGCGCAAGACCCGCAGGCAGGCGGCCTCTTCGCCGTCGAGCTCGACGACGTCGAAGGTTTGCCTGCCGATCAATTCGCGCTCTGAAACGAGAGGCACCATGAATCGCACGAACGTTCAGCACGAGATCAAGCCCACGCCCACCGAAGTCACCAAAGTCCTCACCGCCAAGGCCAACATCGGTGAAGGTCCGGTGTGGGACGCCAAAGCGCAGCGCTTGCTCTGGGTCGACATCGTCGGCCAGGAGCTGAACGTCTTCAACCCGGCCGACGGCAGCAACAAGGTGCACAAATTCCCGGATATCGTGACTTCCGCTTCGCCGCGCGCCGGTGGCGGCGTGCTGCTCACACTCCGCCGTAGCTTTGCGTTCTTCGATCATAAGACGGAGAAGCTCGAAACCATCGCCGAGGTCGAGCCGGACATGCCGGGCAATCGTTTCAACGACGGCAAGACCGACCGCCAGGGTCGCCACTGGGCCGGCACCATGGGCGATGTCGATTGGGATCACCCGATCGGCAACCTGTATCGCTTCGGCGCCGACAAGAAGCCGGTGAAGATGGCGTCGGGCATCAAGTGCAGCAACGGCATCGGTTGGTCTCCCGACAACAAGACGATGTACTTCTGCGAGAGCTTCGCCAACGTCATCCACCAGTACGACTTCGACGCCGTGACCGGCAACATCGAGAATCGCCGCCTGTTCACCGAGGTGAACAAGGAGTCGTTCCCGGACGGCCTCACGGTGGACGCGGAGGGCTTCGTGTGGAGCGCGCAGCCGGTGTTCGGGCGCATCGTGCGCTACGACCCGAAGGGCAAGATGGAGCGCATCATCGAGCTGCCGGTGTCACGCGGCACCAGCGTGATGTTCGGCGGTCCGGAGCTCGACACGCTCTACATCACGACCATGCGCACCACGCTAGAAGACGCGCAGCTCGCCGAAGAGCCGCTCGCGGGCTCCCTGCTCGCCATCAAGCCCGGTGTGAAGGGCATCGCTGAAGCTCTCTTTCAGGGCTAGCGCGGAAAAAGCACCGCCCCTTCCGGCGGCCCGGCACGCAAGTACTGGGGACGACTCGATTTCCATGCGGGGCAAAAAAATGTGGCCGATCTCGTGATCGTGGCGACTGCCTGACGACAAGGTGCGCGTCAGAGGAGTCCCCACCCGTGAAGCCGAATACCTTCGTCCGCCGCCACTCGCTCAAAATCGCCATCCTTGGTTGCCTGGCCTTCTCCGCGCAGGTCGCCTGCTCGGACGAGCCGGTGAACGGCACCCCCGGAGGCTTCTCCGGATCCACCTCCACTGCCGGCACCACTTCGACCGCCGGTACTACTTCGACCGCCGGCACGACCGCGACGGCGGGCACCACCTCCACGGGCGGCACCTTCGGCACCGCTGGCACCACCACGGGCGGCACTTTCGGCACCGCTGGCACCACCGACACGGGTGGCACGGGTGGAACCGGCACGGCGGGTACTGGCACGGCCGGCACCGCGACGGCCGGCACGGGCGGCACCCCTCCCGTATTGGAACCCTTCTGCAAGGGCAAGACGCCCGAGCCTCTTCCGTACAACGTGACCGACGGCTTCAAGCAGTCGGGTTGGTACGGCACCATGACCGAGACGAAGACCGGCGATCAAATCGTGCCGGCGCCGGCCGTGGACTATTGCCAGTCGCGCGTCGCGAACGCGGTGGGCGACTGTTCGATGTGGCAGTGGACGCCCGATCCGACGACCCCCGGTTGGGCTGCCGTCGGTTGGGTGCGCGCCTGGGACGCCAAGTACACCCACCCGGAGATCTGCCTGGCAGACGGTGCCAAGGCGGTCACCTTCTCGGCTCGCGGCGAGGTCGGTGGTGAAGTCATCTCGGTCGGTTCGTCCGACGCGCTCGAGGTTCAGGTCACTTTGACGAACGAGTGGGCCACCTACGTGATTCCGCTCGACGGCGTCGAGTACAACACCTTCGCTTCCGGCTTCGAGAAGGGCTTCTCGTGGAAGGCGGAGCCGCCGACCACGAAGATCACCTTCTGGATCGACAACATCAAGGTCGTGAAGGAGCTCCCAGCCGATACGGGCGCCGGCGGCGCTGGCGGTGCCGGCGGCGCTGGCGGCTGATACTCCAGCTGCGCTAAAGCCGAAGAGGCGAGCTCATTACCTAGGGAGCTCGCCTCTTTGCTTTTTGTGCCCGCGCGAGCCGTTCGCGACAGCGCAACAGCGCCTGCTCGCCCGAGTCCGTGAGGAGCACCGCCCAATGACGTGGATCCTCGCTAAAATCCATCCTTGCTCGGGTCCCGCATCTCGCTGAGCGCTTCGAGCACCAGCCATTCGCGAAACTCGACGCCTTCTGCAGCCAGCTCGCGCCGCGCCCAGCTCTCGAAGCCTTTTGAAGCTCGCCAGTCCCGCCTTTCGCTGGCCGTGTCGGCTCGCAGCTCGTCTTCGTCGCGTCGCCGACAAGCGCAGTCGGGCAGCGGACAGGCCCCTGAAGATCGCGCATGCATGCTCGCTCTTCGGCGCATGCCGAGTCACAGTTGACTCAATTCGCGCTGCGCACGCCGGTACCCGGACCCGGGTAAGAAGCAGCGCGGCCGTCGTCGATGAGGCCCGTACGTCATTTCTGCGTGGCAAAGTTCTTACGCATGTCGGAGATTTTGAAGACGCTCCGGCGCTTCTGCGGTGCCGTTTCGCCCGCAGAGCCACCAAATTCTTCACGAACGTAAGAAGTTCCGCAGACGGTCGAGCTGTTGGTCGCGGCCGCTTGGCTCGAAACGCCACCAGAGCCCTTACGATCGCCAGAAATTTCGGGCGCGCGAAAGGGTAGTGCCTGCGCAGATCCACTGGAGCGTGGCTGGGTTTGGCTTCCGCTCGTGATGCGCGCACCCGACAGGGCGATCGGCGAAGTGGCACAGTTGCGCCAATTGGCGCAAAGCCCAGCATAGCTAAACGCTCGTTTTTATTAAATTTTAATCTGATCCAACGCCTCCGTGCCCTGGCATGCGGCATGCTGAAGCGGCCTTGATGCTCAGGTATTCGCTCGGCTTGGCGCTGCTGCTCGTCGGTTGCTCGGGCAAGCATGTCTCGAATCAGCCGCCGACGCCGCCGGCCGATACGTGCGGTTACTCGCTCGCGGATGTGACGGAGGAAACGAAGCACCACCGGCTGCGCGTGAACGAGGTGATGACCGCCAACGATGGCGCCTGGGTCGATGAGTATGGAGAGACCGACGACTTCGTCGAGTTGATCAACACCGGCAGCAAGCCGCTCGACTTGGCCGACTACGCGCTGAGCGACAAGTCGGGCGAGGCGACTCAGCTGCCGGAGCTCACGCTGGAACCTGGCAAGACCGTGCTGGTGTGGGCAGACAAGTCGCCCGATCAAGGCGCCCTGCACCTGCCGTTCAAGCTCTCGAGCTCTGGCACGCCGGTGCTGCTCTGGGCGGCCGACACGTGCGAGCTGGTCGACAAGGTAGAGGTGCCTGAGCTGCCGACCTCCGAAAGCTACGCGCGGCTGCCCGATGGCGACGGCGATTTTTCGATCTGCCGTTACGCCACGCCGGAGCGTGAGAACGGCGAGACCTGCGATCCGCCCGAGCCACCGAACTTGAGCGACGACGTCACGTTCGCGCCGTACGCTTGGGAGTTGCCGTTCCCGAAGTTGGCGGGGCCGCTCGTGCTTTCGGAGCTGGCGCTACATCCAGCTGCCTTCGTGGAGGTGCTGAACGCGAGCGACAAGGACGTAAAACTCAGCGATTTCGAGCTGCGTTTGGCGCCTTTGCCGCCCGGCACCGCGCCGCCGGGGGCCGCGGCGGGCACCGTGCTGGCGTGGCCAGCCGATGCCACGACACTCGCGGCGGGCGAGCGCTTGGTCGTGCCGGTGACGAGCGACGACACCGCCGACCTCGAAGCAACGCCGGAGCTCGAAGGCGTCGTCGCCATTTGGCAATCCGGAGAGAGCACGCCCAGCGATCGGCTCGATTTCATGGCCTGGCCGGAAGGCGCCTCCCTCGCGCGTGTGCCGGACGACAGCGGCTACCCGCGTTTCTGCGAAACTCCGAGCCCGGGCGCCGCGAACAAGAAGTGTAAGGAGCTGGCGACGCGGGAGCTCATCGGCGGTCGCGCGCATCACCTGGCCACGATTGGAGACTTCGATCGCCTTGCCGAGGGAGGTACCGAGGTCGGTGACTTGGGCGTCAAGTTCGTGGTCGACATGAACGCGGGCGACGTGGTGCACCTGCTGGGGACGCGCGACTGGGCGCTGCACTACACGTGGATCCGCGAGCAGATCGAAGGCCAGTCACACCTGGACCGCTGCGACCCGGCGCAGTCGCACGAGTTCGACGTCGGCTGGGGTATTTTTAGCCAAAATGAGTACTTTCGCGTCGAGGGGCGACGTTACTTGCTCGGCACGTTGGTGACTCACCCCAACGGTAGTAAGACCGTCGAGTACACGCCCGGCGACGTGATCAGTGGCGAGCAAATGCGGCGCGCCTTCTTCGACGTGATGGGTGTGGTCGAGGATCCGACGGAGTGGGCGATCCGTCCGACCGAGGGACGACAGATCGCCGAGCTGCGCAAGGTCGAAGGCACCGTACCGATCGTCGGTCCCAACGCGCCGTACGTTGGTCTCACCTACCAGCCGCTGAACCCGGCGGTGGGCTTCGGTACCTTGACGTACGTGCCCGCGCGCGATCTGGAGACGGCCGAGCTGGGTCCCAACGTGATCGTGGTGACAGACGACGTGCCGAACGGCACCGCGTTCACGGGCGGCCTGATCACGGAAGCCTTTCAGACGCCGCTCGCGCACGTGAACGTGCTGGCGCGCGGCCGCGGCACGCCGAACATGGCGCTGCGCAACGCACGCACGGACGAGCGGGTCGCCGGATTTTTCGGCAAATTGGTGCGTCTGGAGGTGCGCGCCACCGATTTCAATTTGCGCGAAGCCACGGCAGCCGAGGCCGACGAGTTCTGGCAAGCGCGCGTACCCAAGGGCGACAAGGTCGCGCCGGTGCGCGATCTTTCGGTGCGCGGCGTGGTCACGCTGGCGGACGTCGACTATTCGGCGATCACCAGCGTCGGCTCCAAAGCCGCCGGCATCGCCGAGCTGCTGCGGGTGAGCGAGGTCGGGCCGTATTGCCCGAGCACATCGGTGCCGCTATTCGTGCCGCCGCACGCGTTCGCGATCCCGTTCGTGCACTACGTAGAGCATTTTCAGAATAGCGGCGCCGAAGCGCTGCTGACCGAGCTGGAACAAGATCCGCAGTTTCGCGCCGATCCGGCCACGCACGCCGACGGCCTCGCTCAGGTGCGCCAGCTGATGCTCGACTACCCGGTCGACGAAGAGCTCGTGGCCGCCGTAAAGGCCCAGCTCGAGGCGAGCTTCGGCGACACCAAGGTGCGCTTTCGCAGTAGCAGCAACACCGAAGATCTGGCGACGTTCAACGGCGCCGGTCTGCACACGTCGACCAGCGCCGACCTCGAAGGCAACGTCGCGACGGTGCAAGATGCGCTGCGTACGGTCTGGTCGAGCTTGTGGAACACGCGCGCCTACGACGAGCGCGACTTCGGCAATGTGGACCAGTCGCTGGCGGCGATGGCCGTGCTGGTGCACCAAGCTTGGCAAGAGCAAGCGCAAGGCGTGGCCATCAGCCGAAATGCGCTGCACGCGACACGCGACAGTCAGTACTACATCAATGCGCAGATCGGCGAAGCCTCGGTCACCAACCCCGCGCCGGGCGTGACGAGCGACGAGATCGTCTACACGCCGCCGCCCCGGCGCCCGCAAGCCGACTACCAGGCGCACTCGAGCCTCTCGCACGGCCGCGACGTGCTGTCATTCTTGGAGATTCAAGCGTTGGGCTGCGCGCTCGAATCGATTCACACGCATTTTCATCCGCTGATCGATCCCGACGACACGAATCGGCTCTACGCGATGCAGATCGAGTGGAAGCTGATTGGTCCGGAGCGCCGGCTCCTGGTCAAGCAGGCGCGCCCTTATAACTTCGGTGAGTTGGACGCTCCGACCGACTGCAGGGAGTTTTGAAGCTGCGGTGTGCGGGCGCGCTGCTTTTGCGCCCGCACCGGTTCAATGGCACAAGCGCTGGCATGAGGCGCTTACTTGCTGGAATCGCTTGGTGTGTGACGGCAGCCGCCGTGGCGGCCGCGTGCGGCAGCAGCGACAACACCGTCAAACGGCCCGAAGAGGGCGGCGCCGGTGGTGAGGCTGGCGCGCCGGCACCGACCGCGGGTGGCTCGCAGTCGCAAGCGGGCAAAGGCGCCGTCTCGGTGGGCGGCGAAGGCGGCGCGGCAACGGGCGACGCCGGAGGCGTCGGGCAGGGCGGAGCGCCCGGGGGCGCTGCGGGCGATGGCGGCACGCCGAACGACGCCCCGGGCGGCGCTGCCAGCGAGGGCGGCGCGGGCGGCAACGCTCCCACTACACAGACCGTGATCGATTTGGGCTTCGACGGCTCCGACACGTTGCCGGCCAATCTGGATCCGGGCACCGCGATACTGACACCCTCGCAAGGCTACGAGCCGCTCGGCCCCGACGGGAACAAATTCGGCAGCACCTTCTTACGTGGCCCAACCGGCACCGTGATTACCCTCACGCTGAGCGAGTTGCCACCGCACAGCTCACTGTCGCTCGGCATGCTGTTCGCGGCGATCGACTCGCTCGACGGCACCGGCAGCTTTCCAGCGGGCGATTTTTTCAAGATCACGCTCGATGGCAACGTGGTGTTCCGCGAGTCGTTCGCCAACGCCACGCCGGATCAAATCCAAAGCTACGATCCACCTCCCGCCGCGGTGCTCGCGCGCCACGTCGACCTCGGCTTCGGTGGCCCTGGCGGCTACTACACCGATAGTGCCTACGATTTCGGGCAAGATCCGCGCTTCCAGAATTTGCCGCACACCGCAGCGAGCGCGGTGTTCGTGTTCACGCTCGAGGGCGAAGGCGTGCAAACGGTCGACGACGAATCTTGGGCGATCGACAACGTGCGCGTGACCGCCAACCCGTAACGCCGGCGCACAAGGCCGGCTTCGCTCGGAGCGCTGGACGTTTTCGAACGCAGACCGCGAGCGCCGGAAAGATGCAGTGGCAAGAGCCCGAAAAATTTCGGGCTCCGTGCGCCGCTCGCGTCATCCGCAATTAAGCTAGATCAATGCTGCGTTTGCATCGCGAGCGCGCGCGCCCCTACGAGCGGGCCGCTCACCTCTTTGGGCTGTGCTTGTTGGCTTGCGCCTGTGCGTCTCCTGCTCCTGCTCCTGAGCCGGGCACTGAGCGCGCCCAGCTCTCGAGCTATGGCGATCACGTCGCCTGGTCGAAAAAGCCGCCCGGGCTCGAGCCGGTGGACGTGCCGCAATTCGTGGCGGTGACGTTCGACGACAACTTCGTCTCCGGTTTGGGCGACGTCTCTGGCGGCATGACTTGGGCGACGACGTTCTTGGAACCGCTCAAGAACCCGGCCGCCTCCGGCTTCGCGCCGACCTGGGACGGCAGCCCGGTGCGCACCACGTTTTTCGACAACTGCGTGTACCTGCAAGACGACCCCACGAAGAAGTCTTGGAAAACCGCGCGCGAGGCGGGGCACGAAATCGCGAACCACACCGTGAACCATCCGAACGGCGGCTCCTTCAGCGCCATGCAATGGACGGACGAGATCGCGCCGTGCACGGCAGCGCTGAGCGATCCCGATAGCGGCGTGGGCGTGACGGTCGACGAGGTGCGCGGCTTTCGCGCGCCTTACCTCGCCTACGACTCGGAGCTATTCGGTGTGCTCACCGCGCAAGGCCTTTGGTACGACACGTCGATTCAAAGCTGCTGGGCGGACGGCGACGACGGCAAGGCGTGCGCGTGGCCGTACACGCTGGACCAGGGCAGCCCCGACGCCGTCGATTTGACGACGAAATTTCAGACGCCCAGCGTGTCGGGCGCCAGCGGCTTGTGGGAGGCGACGCCGAGCGTGCTGTTCGTTCCGCCCGATGATTTGGCCACACAATACGGCTTCGAGCCTGGTTTGCGGCAGCGCGTGCCCACCGACATGCCGGCGCCGAGCTTTTACGAGCCGGCAACGGGTCGCATCGCTCCGCTCGACATCACGCTGTTCGTCGACGCCGGTTTGAGCCCCACAGAGGTACTGGCCACCTTGAAGTACACGCTCGACTTGCGGCTCGCCGGCAATCGGGCACCCTTCATCTTCATCGCGCACACGCACGTGTACGCTTCCAACTACGGAGCCGCGCCCAAGGCGCCGGACGCTGGAGGACGCCAGAGAGCGATCGAAGACTTCGTGCAGTACGCGCTCACGAAGCCGACGGTGCGCATGCGGCCGGTGACGGACTTGATCGAGTGGATGCGGCACCCGCAGCCACTCGACGGCGTCGTGTCGGCGAAGCCGGCGACCGGCGGAGCCGGCGGCGGCGCGGGCAGCGGCGGCGGTGGCAGCGCCGGCAGGGCGGGCGGCGGAGCGGCCGGCAACTTCAGCGCCGGGTCAGGCGGCGTGGGTGGCGGCACGACGAGCGTTGTGGAAGCGAGCGCTGCCGACACGCCCGGCGAAGAACGAGCGAGCTGCAGCTGCCGTGTAGCGAAGCGGGCAGGTGACGAGGCCTGGCTGTCGGTGCTGGTCGGGCTCGGCCTGGCGCGGCGACGCCGGCACGCGCGCTGAGGTTCTGGCTATACTTGGCTGCGCATGCAGCAGCACGTCCCGTGGCTTGCGGCCAATCGCTATGAAGTGGGCGAGATCGTCGGGCAAGGCGGTTACGGCATGGTGTGCCGCGGCTTCGATCGCAAGACTGGTCGCAACGTTGCGCTCAAGATGCTGTCGCCCGAAGCCGGACGCGATCCGGACGTGGTCGAGCGCATGCTGCGCGAGCAGCAAGCGCTGGTCGCGCTCTCCGGAACCTGCGCGGTGACGGCCATCGATTTGTGTCGACTCGAGAGCGGCGCGCCGTGCCTGGTCATGGAGTGGCTCGACGGCTGCGATCTGGAGCAGCAGCTCACGGATTGGGAGGCCGCGGGCCAGCGCGGCACCTTCAGCGAGCTGCTCACCTTCCTCCAACCGCTCACGGAAACCCTGGAGCGGGCTCACCAGATTGGCATCGTCCACCGCGACATCAAGCCCGCGAATATTTTCCTCACGAGCGCCCCGGTGCGCTCCGTGCGCCTCCTCGATTTCGGACTGTCGCGCATGAAGTCGGCGGCGCCGCTCACCGCGGTAGGCATGGTGATGGGGTCGCCCAGCTACATTGCGCCCGAAACCTGGCGCGGCAATTCCAGCGCGCTCGATGGACGTGCGGACCTGTTCGCGCTGGCAGTCGTGGTTTTTCGCTGGCTCACCGGCACGCTGCCGTTCGATGCGCCCAACTTGATCGGCAAAATGACAGCCGTCACGAGCGGTCCGCGGCCCAGCGCCGTGGCGCTGCGGCCAGAGCTGCCCAGCACCGTCGATGCTTGGCTGGCACGAGCGCTCGCGATCGATCCGGGCGATCGCTTTCAGAGCGGCACCGAAATGTATGCGGCGTTCGAGGCGGCGCTGCGTGGCGTTGCTTGGCAAAGCAGCGCTGACGTCTCCGGCATGCGCGCGCAAGTCGAAGCCCCGACGACATCGACCGGCGAGAAGACGAATGCACTGGCCACCGCTTGGCGCGCCGCCGCCTCCTTACTCAAACGCTTCACCACGCCGCGCGACTCGGCGCCAGATCCTGCTCCAGGCGCCACTCCCCCCGTACCCGTACCGGTGCCCGACGCGCCCACGCCCACGCCCGTGCCTGCGGCACCTCACGGCGAGCCACCGAAGCGCAACACCGTGTGGCTCGATTCCTCGGAGCTCGAAGCCGTCCCCGTCAAACGCAACACGGTATGGCTAGACTCGTCCGAGCTCGAAGCCGTACCGGTGAAACGCAACACGCTCTGGCTCGATTCCTCCGAGCTACAAGACGTCGTCAAGAGCTCGGCTCCCCCAGAAGCCGCAGAACCGGCCAAGTCGTCGGCGAAGAAACGCGTCAGTGCGGCAAAGCCCAAGAAAAAGGTCGACAAAAAAGCCAAGAAGGCCGGGGCAAAAAAGCCATCTCGGAAAAAAACTCGCAAAGCATGACGGTCGTGTCACGCCGCGAAAAACACATTCTGGGCTAGCCTCGCCGCATGACCGATACCCACGGTGCGGGCTGCGGAGTCTGCAAGAAGCTCTCGAGCACCTGGACCGAGCCGGTATTCGAGAACGAGCTCTGGCACATCCGCCCGATCGACGCCCCCGCCGGCGTGCCCGGTTGGATGATGATGGTCGCTCGCCGCCACGTGCCGGGGCCCGCGCAGTTCTCGCCGCGCGAAGCAGCGAGCTTCGGTCCAACGTGGTGTCACCTGCAACGCGTGCTGCTCGAGGTGACGGGGGCGCTGCGCATTTACACGGCTGCGCTCGGCGAGAGCTCGCCGCATTTTCACGGCCACCTCATCCCGCGTTACGAGCGCATGCCCAAAGACGCCAACGGCTGGTCCGTGTTCGATCTGGAGCGCGCCGCGAAAGCCGGTGAGGTCGTGGTCGATCCCGCCGACGTGGCAGACCTCACGAATCGCTTCCGAGCCGCGCTGGCAATCGCGCCGCCGCCCGCTGCCTGAGCCTAAAATACCCCAGGAATCAGCGCCCGCCGCGCTTCGGGATACTTCTCCCGCCCCTCGCTACCGTCGAAATCATTGCGGTACGCGACATGCCGCGTGTGCGCCCACGCCGCCAAAATACCGGCCCCCACCACGCAAAACGCACGCGCGGCCCAGGTCTCGGTCACGATCGCAAAGCCCACCCACGACAAGATCTCGAACAAGTAGTGCGGACACGACACGCGCTCGAACAAGAACCCGCGCGGAATCACGCGCCCCTTCGTACCCACGGGACGCAAATCTCGCAGCATGCGATGCGCTCGCGCATTGCCCGCCTCCGCCGCCACGAACACCAGCGCGCCGCACGCCACGACCAACCACACTGGCTGCGTGTAATGTGACGACGTGAGGCTCCACGCGTTCCAAGCCGCAAAGCCCCAGTAGTAGACGTACTCGGTTATCACATCACCGATCGGGACCGTCGCCTTGCCGTAGCGGTGCACCCAAGCCGCCTCCGCCGCACGCCGCAAGAAATGCGCCGACCAGAGCGCCGCCGCAAACACCGCCACAGGCGACAAGCCGGCTGCGTTCCATGCTCGCGCCGCAAACAACGCCGCGAATACCGCGAACGCCATGGTGTAACTCAAAATGTTGTGCGCCCGCGGGGCCATCTTCAGCAGCCGAATAGGCTCGCCACGCAGCTCAGTCAATGAACCAACCGTCAGCCGCCGCGGAAGACCCGATCCGCGCGCGATCTCGACTTGGTTCCCCAATCCAAGTGGCTCCGCCACGACCAGGTAATTTCGTTCTCACGGGGCCCACTCGCCTCCTTCTTGGATTGGGGGACCAATCCAAGTGGCATCGCTGCGACCCCCTCACTTCGTTCTCGGGGAACCGCCGTGTTGCTTGTTGGATTGGGGGACCAATCCAAGTGGCATCGCTGCGACCCCCTCATTTCGTTCTCAGGGAGGGCGCCGCATCGCTTGTTGGATTGGGGGACCAATCCAAGTGGCATCGCTGCGACCCCCTCATTTCGTTCTCAGGGAGGGCATCGCATCGCTCGTTGGATTGGGGGACCAAGTCGAGATTGGATGTTTCAAAGGGTCTCGCTCGAGCGAAGAGGTGAGACCTGGGGGCGCTTGGGGGCGCTACGAAAGCCTTCTGCAAGCGAGCTGCGTTTGGGCAGCCTCTACCGATAAGCTGATAGCTGACTGGATGCAGACTACTGACAGGTCGCGCTTCGGCGGTAAGACAGCGGCGCGCGCGTGGTAACGACTGCATGCCTTGGATGATCACGTGAGCGGTGCTAATTCGAGTTCATGCCCGCGTGAGCTCGCGGGTCTCACAGAGGACGATTCATGAGTTACGTCGCTGCACCTGGTCGCTACGAGTCAATGCTGTTCCGCCAATGCGGCAAGACGGGATTGAAGCTGCCCGCGCTGTCGCTCGGTCTTTGGCACAACTTCGGCGGCACCACGCCGCTGGAAAAGCAACGTGAGCTTTTGCGCACGGCCTTCGATCTGGGCATCACGCATTTCGATTTGGCCAACAACTACGGGCCTCCGTTCGGCAGCTCCGAGACGAACTTCGGCGAGTTGTTGAAGCAGGATTTTCGGCCCTACCGCGACGAGCTAATCATCTCCACCAAGGCGGGTTGGGAGATGTGGCCGGGTCCATATGGGCAGGGCGGCGGCTGCCGCAAGTACGTGCTGGCCAGCCTGGATCAGAGCCTGAAGCGCATGGGGGTCGAGTACGTCGACATCTTCTACTCGCACCGCTTCGACGCGGATACGCCGCTCGAAGAGACGATGGGCGCGCTGGCGACAGCCGTGCAACAAGGCAAGGCGCTGTACGTCGGTATCTCGTCTTACTCGGCCGGCAAGACCGAAGAAGCAGTCAAGCTCTTGCGCGAGTGGAAGATCCCGCTGCTCATCCACCAACCGTCGTACAGCATGCTCAATCGTTGGCCCGAAAACGGTCTGCTGGATGTGCTGGGCAAAGAAGGTGTGGGCTGCATCGCGTTCAGCCCACTCGCGCAAGGCCTACTCACCGACAAGTACTTGAAGGGCGTGCCCGAGGATTCGCGCATGAATCGCCCCGGTGGCGGCTCGCTGATGAAGTCGCATTTGAGCGACGAGAACCTGGCCAACGTGCGCGCGCTGAACGAGATCGCGAAGGCGCGCGGTCAGAGCTTGGCGCAGATGGCTCTGGCCTGGGTGCTGAAGGACTCGCGCGTGACCACCACGTTGATCGGCGCGAGCACGCCGGAGCAGATCAAAGAGAACGTCGGCGCGCTGAAGAACCTCAAGTTCACGAGCGACGAGCTGGCGCAAATCGACAAGTACGCCAAAGAAGGCAAGCTGAACCTCTGGGAAAAACCGAGCACGGACCAGCGCGTCTAGTCGGGAAAGGCCCCTGACGGCGACGCTAGCCAGCTAGCGTTTCGAGCAATTGGACCTCGGCGTCATCGAGCGAAAAGTCGAGCGCGCTGAGGTCTCTTTGCATGTGCTCGCGACTGCTGGTGCCAGTGAGTGGCAATATGCCCACTTGGAGCGCGAAGCGAAAGACCAGCTCCGGCGTGCTACGAGCGTGGCGCTGCGCGAGCTGTTTGACCGAAGCGTGCTCCAGCTCTTTGCGATTGGCGGTGAGGAGCGAGAAACCTTGGTAAGTGACGCCGTGCTCGCTGCACAAACTACGTAGCGCGCGGTCCCAGCCGCTAGTGGCGTAGCATCGGTTCTGGAGAAATCGCGGCGGAACCGCGGCAAGGCTCAAGAGCTCACGCAACTGCTCGAGCGTGAAGTTACTGACGCCGATGAAACGCGCCTTGCCGGCTCGTTGCAACGCCTCGATCGCGCGCCACGCCTCGACGTCTTCGCGCGTGAGCTTGCCGCGCGTGCTGGGGCCGTGCAGCACGAACGAGTCCAGGTACGGCGTGGCAAAATGCTCGAGCGAGCTTTGGAACGACTGCTCCACTTGGCGGGCGATGGGCGCCTGGGGGTCGTAGGGAAGCCGATGATCCTGGCCGCCCTGAAACGTGAATTTCGTTTGAAGAAAGATGTCGCTGCGTCGGACGCGTCCGGCGCCGATAGAAGCTTGCACGGCCTTGCCGACGGCCACTTCGAAGTAGTGTTTGCGCTGGTTGGCGGTGTCGATGCCGCGAAAACCGGCTTCGAGCGCGAGCGCCGTCAGGGCTTCGGTGCGTTCCTCTTTCCAGGCGGTGCCGTAGAGAAACGGCGGGATGGCGGCGCCCTCGACCATGGTCGCAAACATAACAGATTCTGGGACTTCCTTTTTACTTCGGCCGGCTCAAGGATTGCGGCCATGGCCAAGTGCTTCACCAGCTGGACAGTGCTCGCCCACGAGCCAATCGAAAAACACTCCGAAAACCTGTGGAGCGTTTCCGGCAAGATGCCCGGCGGCAACCAACGCCGCATGACGGTAGCGCGCCGTGCGGACGGCAAGCTCGTCATCCACAACGCCATCGCGCTGGGCGACGCGGAGATGAAAGAGATCGAGAGCCTGGGCGAGCCCGGCTACTTGATCGTGCCCAACGGCTTTCATCGTATGGACTCGGTCATCTACAAGCAGCGCTACCCGAAGCTCAACGTGCTGGCGCCAGCGTCCGCCCGCAAGAAGGTGGCGCAGCTGGTAGAGGTTGCCGGACACCTCGACGAGATGCCGAAAGACGACGCGGTCGAGCTGTTTCACCTGCGCGGCATGAAGCAGAACGAAGGCGCCCTGCGGGTCAAGAGCGCGAGCGGGGTCGGGGTCGTTTTCAACGATACGCTGCTCAACATGGAGCCAACGGGCGGCATCGGTGGCCTCGCCATGGGGCCGACGGGGACGCTCAGTGTGCCGCGCTTCATGCGCTGGGTCATGATGAAGAACGGGGCTGAGCTGAAAGAGCACCTGAACGAGCTGGCCGGCAGCGCAGGCCTATCGCACGTCGTGCCGGGTCACGGCGACGTGATTGCGAAGGACGCGAGCCAGCGGCTGCAGCAAGCCGCCGCGCGGCTCTAGCCCATCGTCGCGAACACGTCACGCGTGACCTGATAGCGCAAAGGCTCCCCGGCATCCCAGGCTACGAACTCTTCGATGACGACGTCGGCCAGGCGCGTTACTTCGTCGCCGATGGTGCCGCCGATGTGCGGACTGATGACGACGTTGGGCAGCTGCCACAGCTCCGAGTCGCGCGCCGGCGGCTCTGGATCCGTCACGTCTAGCAGTGCGGTCAGGTCGGGGCGGGAGCGCAGCACGGAAGCAAGCTCCGCCTCCACGACCTGTGCGCCGCGGCCGGTGTTGATGAAGGTGGCGCCGTCGCGCATCGAGCCGAAAAGCGCCTCACCCAGCGCTTGCTGGGTCGAGGGCAGATCGGGGATGTGATTGCTGACGATGTAAGAGCGCCGAAACAGCTCTTCTACGGTTACCTTCTCGACGCCCAGCTCGGCCGCGCGCTCGAAGCTCATGAACGGATCGCTCGCCACGACGCGGAAGCCGAGCGCGCGCAGCTCTTGGCTGAGCCCGCGCCCGATATGCCCCATGCCGATGATGCCAACGACTTCGCCCTGGGCGCCGGCGCGATAGAAGTCTTTTGCGTGCCTCAAGTCGCGGCTTTCGGCGTAGCGCCGCACGGAGCGGAAGTAGCCGCGGCAGGTGAGCAAAACCTGCGACAGCGCGAGCTGCACGGTGGCGATGGCGTTGATGGCCCAGGCCGAGACCAGCACGATGTCTTGCTCGAGCAATGGGGGCGCGAAGGCTTTGACGTTGCCGGCCGCGTAAAATACCGCCTTGAGCGCCGGCAAGTCTGCCAGCTGCTCGGGCGAGAAGCGCGGCATGCCCCAGCTCGCGAAGATGACCTCGACGTCGCGCAGCCGCGGTGCGTGCTCGGCAAAATTCTGTAAGGTGACCACCTGCGGGTACAATTCGACCAGCTCGGCGATGCGCTCGCGGCGGCCTTGTCCGAAAACGTCGCCGTCACGCGCCGGATAGTCGTAGAAAAATGCGGCCTTCCTCATCGCAACCCGCGCGCATCGTACTAGAATCGAGCACACATGCGCAGCTTCATCTCGATGGTCGCGCTGGTCGGCGCTTGTTCTTTCGCTACATCCGCTCTGGCGCAAGACATCAGCGGCTTCGAGGCGCGCTCGTTTCAGGGCACCAAGCTCACTCTACCGTATCGCCTGTTCAAGGTGAAAAACCCGGTGGCGGGCAGCAAGTACCCGCTGATCTTATTTTTGCACGGCGCAGGTGAACGGGGAGACGACAACGGCAAGCAGCTGATGGCCAACGCCGGCGCCACCGTGTGGGCGACCGACGCGCATCAGGCGGCACACCCCGCCTACGTGATTGCGCCGCAGTGCCCGGCCGACAAGCAATGGGTCGATACCGACTGGACCAAAGGCTCCTACTCGACCACCACCGTCGCCATCAGCGACCAACTGACGACCGCGCTCGAAATCGCCGACGCGGTCGCCAAAGAGTTCGATACCGATCCGGCGCGCCAGTACATCACCGGGCTATCGATGGGTGGCTACGGGACGTGGGACGCCATCCTGCGCAACCCCGAGCGCTTCGCCGCAGCCCTCCCCGTGTGCGGCGCCGGCGATCCGAGCAAGGCCGAGCTGATCAAGGATTTGCCGATCTGGACCGCGCACGGTGATGCGGATCCGGTCGTGCCCGTGACGGGCAGTCGCGACATGGTGGCGGCGCTCAAAGCCGTGGGCAGCACCATCAAGTACTCGGAGTACCCGGGCGTTCAGCACGACGCCTGGACGATGACCTACGCGAACGAAGAGATCGTCGACTGGCTGTTCACGAACAAGAAGGACCTGCCAGCAGGCATGGGCGGCAGCGGCGGCAGCGGCGGCAACGCGACGGCCGGTACCGCAAATGCCGGAACCGACGCAGGCGGCAGCGCCAGTGGTGGCGCTGGTACCGGCGGCAACGGCCTGGGCGTCGGCGGCAGCGCAACTGCCGGCACCACGAGCGGCGACACGTCTTCGAACAGTGCAGGTAGCGCGCCGGCCGGCGCCGGCACGTCAACGAGCAGCGCCGGCGCCACCTCGACGCCTTCCGGCGACGACGGCGGCTGCAGCATCGCCGGTACGCAGCCCAGCACGTCGCCGCTCGTCTCGTTCGGCCTCCTCACCCTTGTCGGTGTTGGCCTTTCCAGACGGCGACGCGCAGCCTGATATCCCGAGCGGGGACGATCGCGTATCGTCCTCGCCATGTCAGGTGGCTGGGTACTGGAAGCGACGGGGCTCGCCAAGCAGTTCGGCGCAAAGCTCGCGGTAGACAACCTATCGGTCAAGCTCACCGCAGGTGAAATCGTCGGCCTATTGGGACCCAACGGTGCAGGCAAAACCACGACGCTCAAGATCTTGCTGGGCATGTTGCGGCCGTCGCACGGCTCCGCGTTCGTCCTGGGCCACGATTCGACCAGCCAGGCGGTGGCCATCAAACAGCGCGTCGGCTACAGCCCCGACGAGCCTTCATTCTATGACTTCTTGACGGGCCGCGAGACGCTCGAGTTCGTCACACAAGTGCGTGGCGGCAACGCGAACGACACATTTCGCACGCTCGAGCCGATGATTCAGGCGCTCGAGCTCGCGCCCGATCTGGATCGCTTCGTCGCCGGCTATTCGCTGGGCATGAAGAAGAAACTGGCGCTGCTGGTAGCCATGGCGCACTCGCCACGCCTGCTCTTGCTCGACGAGCCAACGAACGGCCTGGATCCGCCATCGGCGGTGAAGATTCGCAAGCACTTGCAAGAGCTGGCCGCGTCGGGCGTGACCGTCGTGCTCTCGACGCATCTCTTGGACATGGCCGACAAGCTTTGCACGCGCGTGCTGCTCATGGACCACGGGCGGCTCATCTTCGACGGCGCGCCGAGCGCCGCGCGCGACGCCGCCGCGCTCAGTCCGGAAGCCTCGCTCGAAGATGCCTTTCTGAAGTTGGTCGCGGCGTGATCCAAGCCTGGCGAGAGCTCCGCGCGATGACCGTGCTCGTCTTGCGAGCGTGGTATCGCATGGGTCCGCGACTCCGCGGCGGTCGCAAGCCCGAACCCACGCGCGGTCTGTCAGCGGTGTTGATGCGCCTGGTCTTCGCCGCGCTCATCTACAATTTTGGTTTTTCCAGTGGGCTGCGTATCTCACTGCAGCAAGATCCCAGCGCCGGCGCCGCCTGGGCCGGGCTCGGCGCCGGGGGATTCGTGATGGCCGTCGCGCTGGCGCTCGAGCTGCCCTCTCCCCGTATGCCCGCGCTGGCGCTGAAGAGCGACCTGCTCGAGATGCTGCCGATCTCGACGGCGTCGAAGCTGATCCTGCTGCTCGGGCAGACGCTGCTGATGCTGCCCGTGAGCTTGGGACTCGCGATCACGCTACAGACCAGGTTGGCGGAAGACGCGCCCCTGAGCCGCGCGGTCACGCTCGGGTTGCTGCACTTTACCAGCTTCGCGCTGCTCGGTGCCTGCATCGGCAAACTGGTGAAGCGCACGCTCTCTGCTTACCGTGCCTCGCGCTTGAGCTGGCTCTCGGCCTTCCCGTCGTTCGGAGGCATGCTGCTCTTGCAACTCGGCGGCAGTAGCCTGCTGCGACGCCCGCCACCGCTCGGCATCGATCTCGGGCGAGCGCTGGTTGGCGCCGACCTCTGGCGAGCGCACGCCTCGCTGGCGGCACTCACGGCGGTGCTCGCCATCGGCTTCGTGGTGCTCGAGCGAGGACACGAATTGTCGGAGCCGGTGCCCGCCGCTCCAACCGAGTCGGCCTTCAGCTCTGGCGTGAACATGCGCAAGCTCGAGCGCCTGCTCACGCGGCGCGAGCCAGGTGGCGCGTTCCAAGTGCCGTTTGCCACGCTCACTTTGGCGGCCATCACCGGCTATTTGTGCTGGAAACTGCAGGACCGGCTGCCGAACCAGCGTTACCTGTGGAACATCTCTGCGGTGCTGGCGCTGCAGATGGTGAGCACGCTCGGTATCCAACGCGCCAATCGCAGCGTGGCGCGCGACCTGATGGCGCGGCCTCTGCTCGGCGCCCTTCCGATTGCACCCAGCGACACGCTGGCCGCCAAGGCCGGCACATTGCGCCGGGTGCTGCTCACCGTCGCGGCGCCGCTCATCCTCGTTCTGAGCGTCGCTGGTCGCCGCGGCACCTGGCTACCCGAGCTGTCGTGGCGCGTGGCGGTTTCGTTGGCAGCCGTCGCCGTCTACGCCTCCGCGGCAACCTACGTCGCGTTTCTCACGACGGGTCTCGGCACGGCACGGCCGCGCTCGGGTGTGCTCGGTTCACTGGAGTCGTTCTTGGTGGCGGTACCGTTTGCGAGCGTGCTGTTCGCGCCCGGTCCAATCAGCGCCTTGCTGGCATTGCTCACGCTCGCGGCGCTGACGTTCGAAGCACGACGCGCAGCCCTCCAAACCATCGATTGGCTGGACGACGCCGAGCGCGATGCTGAAACAGAGGTATGGAAGGCGCTGGTCGTCTTCGGTGGATTTCAGGGAGCACAACTGCTGACCCAGCAGCTTTCGAGCGCGCTCTCGGCGTTCCTGTCACCCACCACCCAAATGCTGAGCGCGTACGCCGTCGCTGCCGTGGCGCTCTTCGCCATGACCGCACGCACTCAAGGAGCCGGGCCACCCACGCACCGCGCCCGGCTCGCGCCCCTGGGGTTGCCGGTGGGAGCGCTCAGCGCAGCCTTTGCCTGGTGGTATTTACACTGGTTTCACCCCGACCCCGGCAGCGGTCTTCAGCTTCATCTGAGCTCGCCGGCCGAGCTGGCGTTGGCCGGCGTGGCAATCGTGGGCCTCGCGCCAATCGTCGAGGAGCGCTTCTTCCGCGGTTGGCTGCAACCAGCGCTCACGAGCAGCCTTGGCTCTCGCGGCCGTTGGGCGCCGGTGCTCACCGGCTTGGCGTTCGCCGCCGCGCACCCCGCCTACTCGTTCCTGCCAGTCTTGGTGCTGGGCCTGCTAAATGGCTTCCTGATGTGGCGCTTCCGTTCACTCTCGGCCTGCATCGTGGCGCACGCCGTTCACAACGCGTTCGCTCTCTATCTCGGCAGCTAGCTCGCGCTCCGCACGCCGTGGCGCTCGAGGAGTCGCCGAAAGTTGGAGCGATCCATGCCGGATTTGCGGGCAGCGGCGCTGAGGTTGCCGCCGGTTTCTTCGAGCACCTGGTCGAGGTAGCCGCGCTCGAAACGGTTGCGGGCCTCGGTAAAAGGCAAGTCCAGCGCCGGACGGAAGCGTGAGCGCGAGACGGCGGGACGGAACTGCGAAGGCAGCGCCGAGAGCTCCACTACCGAGTCGACCGTCATGATCACGGCGCGCTCGATGGCGTTTTCGAGCTCACGGATGTTGCCGGGAAATTCGTAGGCCGTCATAGCCTCGAGCGCCTCGGGCGAGAAGCGCAGGCCGGGCTTGCCCAGGCGACTGCCGTGCTTGCCGAGCAGGTGGTGCGCGATCAGCAGCATGTCTTCGCCACGCGCGCGGAGCGGCGGCAGCTCGATGCTGACCACGTTCAGGCGGTAGAACAGGTCTTCACGGAAGCGCTTCTCGCGCACTTCTTTCTGAAGATCACGGTTCGTAGCGGCGAGCACCCGAACATCGATGGGGCGCGCCTGATTGGAGCCGACCGGCCGCACGCAGCGCTCTTGCAGCACGCGCAAGAGCCGCACTTGAGTGGAGGGCGTGAGCTCGCCAACCTCGTCCAAGAATAGGGTGCCCCCGTTGGCTTCTTCGAACAGGCCGCGGCGCTTGCTGTCGGCGCCCGTAAAGGCGCCGCGCTCGTGCCCGAACAGCTCGCTTTCGAGCAGCGTTTCCGTCAGGGCACCGCAATTGATGGCCACGAAGCCGCGCGCAGCCCGGGGGCTGTGGTCGTGCAGCGAGCGCGCCACCAGCTCCTTGCCCGTGCCACTCTCACCCGTGATGAGCACGGTCGCCTCGGCGGCCGCCACGTTCGCGACCAGCTCGAAGACATGGCGCATGGCCGGCGAGCTGCCGATGATGCCTCGAAAACGCTGTGAAACTTCCAGCCGCTGCTCGAGGTAGCGGTTGCGATCTTTGAGCCGGCGGTGCTCGATGGCGCGTCCCAGCGCCAGCGTGAGGGTGTCGGGTGTCAGCGGCTTGAGCTGAAAATCGAAAGCGCCTTCACGAATCGCGGTGACGGCCGAAGGCACGTCGGCGTGACCGGTCGCGACCACCACCGGCAGCTCGGGGTGCACCTGACGAATGTGCATCAGCAGGTCCATGCCCGACACGCCCGGCATGTAGAGATCGGTCAGCACGCAGTCGATGTCATTGGCTTGGAGCTCCAGCAGCTGCATCGCTTCGGCGCCGGACGAAGCACAGATGGCCTTGAAGCCGTAGGCCGCGAGCAGCGCGCGCACCGCGCGCAAGGCTTGTTCGTCGTCCTCGACGACGAGCACGGTGCCGGTAGAGGGGTGGGTACGCATCTGCTCTCCACAACGCGCGAAGGCCCGCCGGGTTAAGAGCTGAGCGAGGTCAAATCGACCTCGACCGGGTGCGCTCGACCCTGGCGCCAGGACGTTCGCCGCGGCCATTTCCCGCGATTTATCGCGAAAATCTGACCCAGAGACCCGTGGCACGCCCGCTGCACTGGGTAGCCGCGAAGGCACTCCTTTCGATGATTCCGACCCACCCCGAAAGCGGTCATGAGCCGCTCATCTTCATGCGCTTCCGCCCGGCTTGGGCGTACCTCGACGGCGTCCGTGAGTTCTGCCGCTTCTTCTGCGAGGCGACGTACCCGCAAAAGGATCTGGCCGAGCGCGTGCGCGTGGTGCTGCAAGAGACGCTCGAGAACGCCATCAAGTACTCGACCCCCGGGCAACAAAGCGAGCTCGAGCTGGAGGTCCACGCTGACCCGGAGCGCTTTCTCATCACGGTGACCAGCCGCCCGGATCCGCGCCACCTGCAAACGCTCAAGAACGAGCTCAGTCACCTGGCGATGCTCGATCCCGAAGCGGCGTACCTCGCCGCGTTCGTGCGCGCAGCCAATGAGCCAGAAGCCCCGGCGCGGCTCGGCCTGGCGCGCATGCGCTACGAGGCGCGCTTCGAGCTGCACCTCGCCGAACAGATCGACGGGCGCGTCCGCATCACCGCCACAGGCAAACCATGACCCAAATCAGCCAAATCGAGCCGCCACAGCTGACGAGCTTTCAGCTCAACGTGACGGCACCCAACTTGATCGCCATGGCTGGAACCATCGCGATCAGCGACCCCGGCCTGGTGCTCGGCGGTTGCTTTCGACAAATCCACGAGGCCGCGCTCGCCGACGGCGTGCGCGAGCTGGTCGTCGACGTACGCCAGCTCACCTTCGTCAACTCGTCGGCCATTCGCCTGTTCGTCGACTGGTCGAGCTGGGTCGCCATCCTCGGGGCGCGCGGCTACTTGCTGCGCTTCCGCACCGATCGGCGCATCACCTGGCAACGCACCAGCTTCGCGGTGCTGCAATCCCTCGGCGGCAAATCGATCGCGCTCGACGGAGAATGAACGTGAGCAAAGTCGACGCCATCCTCTCCCGCGTACAGGCCGCTAGCGGCGTCGTACCGGCGCTGGGCGGCGCGCTCGTTCGGGTCAGCTGGGATGCCAGCCCCAATTTAGAGCCGTTTTTGGCGTTCGTTACTGCCTACGCGAGGAGCCGATTTTCGCTGACTTTGGCGGAGCGCGTCACGCTGGCCAGCGCCGAGCTGCTCGACAATGCCGTGCGCTACGGCTCACTGGCGCGCGAGTTTTCGTACGAGCTGGCCAGCGAAGGCGGCCAGCTGTCGGTGATCGTCCAGAACTGCACCGTGCAAGCCCGCATCGACATGCTGACCGCGCACCTGCGTCGCCTGGATGCAGGTCCGGACCAAGTCTACGCATCCGAGCTCGAGCGCTCACTCGCTCCCAGCGGTGGCCGTCGTTCGATGCTCGGACTCGCTCGCATCCGGCACGAGGCCGAGATGCGCATCGAGCTCACCGCCGACGTCCATTCGGTGAAGGTGCGCGCCTACTGCTCGCGCTGAGCCCATGAAGCGTTTCCCCATCGCACTGAAGCTCTTGCTGCTGGCCGGCTTTCCGGTGCTGGGCGTGCTGCTGCTCGCCGGTCTGGTGGTCGGCAGCGCCCGCGAGCAGCTCGAGCGCGGCGCGGCGCTCGGCTCCGTCGAAAACCTGGCCGAGCTGTCCGAAGAGGTGAGCACGCTGGTTTATCGGCTGCAGTCCGAGCGCGTGCGGCTCGCGTTGGATCTGGCCAAGCACACGGGTCCGGAGGGCGCGGTCTCGATTCCAGCCGACACACCCGCGTCGCACGAAGCGAACGCTTGCTTTGGCGCCACGGACGAGGCGCTCGGGCGCTTGCGCAGCTTCGTTTCCACGCGCGACTTGTCGCGCTTGCCGCAGCGCCTCAGCACGGGCCTGGCCTCCACGCTGAAGGATCTCGAGCGCTTGCAAGAGGTTCGCGAAGAAGCTCGGCGCGGCACGACCTCACTGAACGACCTCGTCGCGTACTACACGGAGCCGTCGCGGCGTCTGATTCGCGCGTCGGCCGCGCTCAGCGAGCTGAGCGACGACGGCGAGGTGTTACGCGCGATCGCGGCGTTGGTCGCCGTGCTGGAGATCCAGGAGCGCGCGAGCGCAGAGCACGCCCAGCTCACGTTCGTGTACGCCACGGCGGAGTTTCCGCCCGGCTCGTTCCGGGACCTGGTGACGCTGATCACCGAAGAAAAGACTTTCGTCGAGGTGCTCCGAACGAACGCCTCGACGGGCCAATTTTCCGACTACGAGCGGCGCATGCGCGACGAGCGCGTCACCGCCGCAGACCAGCTGCGCAAAGCCGCCATGGAGTCGGCCGACGACGATCTCGTGAAGAACGACCACGACTGGTTCAGCGCGCAAGCGGCCAAGGTGGACTTGCTACGCGCGCTGGAGCAGCAGCTGAACCGCGAGCTGCGCCGCCGCGCCGAGGCCAAGCTGCGGAGCACACGCCGCGCCGTCGTCACCAGCTCGGCGCTGGTGGGCGGTGCGCTGCTCGGCAGCGTGCTGCTCGCGTTGGTCATCGGCCGCGGCGTAACGCGCAGCGTGCACAAGCTACGCGACGCCGCGAACCAGGTCGCCCAAGGCTCCACCGAGGTGAAGGTCGACCTGAGCACGCACGACGAGCTGGCGACGCTCGGCCACGCCTTCAACGAGATGACGGGCGAGATCACCCGCGCCCGCGAGGCGCTGCGCGAGCAGACGCGCATGTCGCGCGACCTCGAGATCGCCGCCGGTATTCAGTCAGCTTTGCTTCCGCCATCGCTCGTGCACCCCGAGCTCGAGTTCGCGGGCTTGATGCAGCCGGCCGAAGAAGTCGGCGGAGACTTCTACGACGTGCTGTGCGACGAGTCGCAGCGCACGCTGTGGGTCACCATCGGAGACGTCTCCGGCCACGGCGTGCCCGCGGGGCTGGTGATGCTGATGACGCAGTCGGCCTTTGCGGCCTATTTTCGCGCCAATCCGCTAGCCCGGCCGGACGAGGTGTTGCGCGGCGTGAACGACCTGCTCAGCGAGCAAATCGGCGTGCGCCTGAAAGACAACAAGTACGTCACCGGCTTGCTCTTGCAGCACGCCGGCGGCGGCCGCTTCGTCTATGCCGGCGCCCACGAATGGCCGATGGTTTGGCGCAAAGAAAGCGGCAAGACGGACGTGCTCGAGGCGCCGGGGCCCTGGCTCGGCATCAAGCGCGAGCTCGATGACATTCCGGTCAGCTCGCTGGCCCTCGCACGCGGCGATATCCTCTGTCTCTATTCGGACGGCTTGATCGAAGCGCGCAATGCGCAAGGCGACCTGTTCGACATGGATCGCCTCGCCAGCGCGCTGGAGCTGGCCGCGCACCAACACTCTTCCCTTCAGGCCATCGCCGACCAGGTGCTGGCCGCAGTCGCCGACTACGCACACGAGCGTGAAGACGACTGGACTCTGCTCTTGATTCGACGCGCGGCGTAGCCGCATTCACCCAACGGACAATCCATGTTTCGTCAATCACCGCATCGAGCGTGTGCCTGGCTGTGTGCGCACTTGCTGCCGTTATTCTTCGCCATTTTGGCCCCTGCGTGCCTGGTCGACCTCGACAACCGCTGCGGAGAAAACCAACACTACGACGCCGACCAGGCCTACTGCGCGTGTGACGAAGGCTACGCGCTCACCGGCACCAGCTGCGTACCGTGTGGGGAGCACGAAGTCGGCTCCAGCGACGGCTGCATTTGTAGCGAGGGCTACGGCCGGGAAACACCCGACGCCGAATGCACCGAGCTGGCCGACGTGGAGCGCAACTGTGAGACGGCCGCCGACTGCCCCGTCAACTACGGCTGCGATACGCGCCAATCACCGGGCATTTGCGTCGCGCCGCCAGACGGCCTCGGCTTGCCTTGCAAATCGAGCGACGACTGTGCCGGCCACACCGCATCCTACTGCGAGACGGTGGTGGCGCACAGTTGCGTCGTCAACGACTGCGCGCCCGATCCGAGCAAGTGCCACGGCGATTGGGTGTGCTGCGATATCGCGCTGCTCACGCAGTCGCTGTGCGTTCCACCCGACGAGCTCGAAAACGGTAATTGCCCCGCCGGCGGCAGCATCGTGCCGCGCAAGGAGTGACGATCATGCGCGCGCTCCCAACCTCGTATTTTGCCCTGATTTTAGCGCTCGCCACCACGAGCGCTCATGCCCAAGAACCGCACGCTGAACATGAAACCCAAAGCTCCGCCCACGACCCAGCCGAAGCTCCCGCCACCTCTGCCACAGAAGCGAGTAGTGCCGCCACCACTCCCGCAACGCAAGCCGTCGCTGCGCCCCAAGGCGCCGCCGCCACCTCCGCAACAGCCGCCTCAGCCGAAGGTCCCGTCGCAGCGCCCGAAGCTGGCTCCGCCGCGGCCGAGCTCGTCGACGAGCAGCCTGGTGCAACCGACTCGCTCCTCAACGGCGAAGCGCTGAAGATCTATGGCTTCGGCGATGTCGGCTACCGGCAAATGCTGGTGCCGAAGTCGAGCCCCTGGCTCGTGTACCTGAACCGACACCCGAGCGTTTTCGTCGGCCACCTCAACTTCTACTTCGACTCGCAGCTCAGCGAGCGCTGGCGAGCGCTGGCGGAGGTGCGCTTCACGTACCTCCCGCAAGGCGGCTGGCAGACGACGGACGGCGTCGTTCACCATCGTGACACGCGCACCGCCGATTACATGGATTTCACGCGCGATCACCCGGTCGGCGGCCTGATGATAGAGCGCGCCTTCATCGAATACAGCGCCGCGTCGTGGCTCACGCTGCAAGCCGGGCAATTCCTGACGCCGTACGGCATCTGGAACGTCGATCACGGCTCGCCCGTGATCATCGGCGTCACGCCGCCCTACATGGTCGGTGCGCGGCTGCTACCAGATTCGCAAGTCGGTCTGCTCGGCTCCGGGCGCATCAGCCTGGTCGACGATCTGGAGCTCAGCTACGCGCTCGGCATCTCGAACGGTCGCACGGATCTGATCGCGTACGAAGACATGGACGACAACAAGGCGCTGACCGCGCGCCTTGCCCTCACCTACCGCGGCGCCGGCGAGCTCACGCTGGGCAGCACGCTCTACACGGGCACCAACACCGACACCACCCGCGAAATTTACTTCGAGGGCGCGTCACCGAAGAGTCGCGAGAACATCACGTATCAAGTCAAAGAGCGCAGCCTTGCGGCAGACCTACGCTACGTGAACGGGCCGCTGCACTTCCAGGCAGAAGGCGTGCTCAACGATCGCAAGTTCACCGACAAAGGTCGCCCCACGCAAGGCGCCGGGCTCTCGCCCGATCGCCGCAACATCGGCGGCTACGCGCTGGTCGGCTACCGCACGCCGCTGTTCGGCATCATGCCGTACGTCAAAGTCGAGTCGAGCCCCGACCCCGCGCTACAAGACCTCGGCGTCGATCAAAACGTCATGCTCTTCACGGGCGGCCTCAACTACCGGCCGGTGCCGCGCGTCGTCTTCAAGGGCGAATTCACCTACGGCTTCTTCCCCGATCACAAGCCAAACACCTTTGCCGACAACCCCCTGGCAGGCATCGATCTGCAGATTGCGTGGGCGTTCTGATGGAACCGCTCAGCTTTCGCCGCCGCCAATTCTTGCGCGCCATCGCCGCGATAGGCCTCACTCCGCGCATCTCGCTCGCCGCCAACGAGCCACTCGTCATCGTCACGGGAAGTACCAGCCACCTGCGCGACCTTTCGAGTGACAAACTGCGCCGCATCTTCCTCGCGCTCCCCACGGACGACGACGACGGGCATCGCTTCCTGCCCATCAACCTCGCTCAAGGCAACACCGCACGCGAACAATTCGATCGGCGCGTCCTCAACATGTCGCCCACCGAAGCGTCGCGTTACTGGATCGACCAACGCCTGCGCGGCAGTAAACCGCCGCGCAGCGCCGGCTCCTTCGACATCTGCCGCCGCGCCGTCCAAGAGCTCCCGGGCGCCATCTCGTACCTACCCGCCTCCGCCGTCGGCTCACTCAAAGTCGTCAGCATCGATGGCCGCACGCCGCGCGACCACAACTACGCCCTGAAATAGAACTTGCCCTCAGGAGGATGCCCCCATGCCCGCCCCCTGCGTGCTCGGCTTCCCCCGCGCGCGCGGCCCCTCCCCGACGTCGTGCTCGGCCTTCGGCCTGCACGGCATGGCGATCTCGACTTGGATGCCGTGGGAGGGGACTCTGGAACGGCGCGCACCGGCTGCGGGGTGTGCTTCAACCGATCTTGAGTTGGGCCCCCAATCCAAGAACGGCATTTGGATGCCTGGGGAGGTACGACGCGCAAACATGTTTCGGTCGGCTTTTGCCCCTATTCGTCGCTCCTCTTGGATTGGGCCCCCAAGTCGAGATACCGGCGCGTGAGGTGCGCTCTCGGCTGCCGGCGAGGGCGGTTTCCGCCGACGGAAATCCCGTTCAGTGCGGTGGGCGGCGAATGGGTAGCGGGCAGGGAACTTTCAAAGAAAGTGCGAGTTTGATTTGCGTTAATGGCAGTGACGCAAAAATCGCTCTCGGGGCGAAAAAGGCGCTCGAAATACATATGGTTTCAGGAAAATCGACCTGAAGATGCGGGAGCGACTTCGCCATTTTTAAAGCGAGGTCGCATGACTCTGCGCATTGCATGCTCTGTGGTCGTTCTTGCGCTCGGTGTGGGTGGATGTACCGCCGATATCACTGGGCAGAGTGGTAACCCCAAACCCGGGGACCCGGGCTACGTCGGTCCCGGTAACCCTGGTGCCCCCGGCGGCGCCGGCTCGGCCGCCGTTGGCGGCGGCGGTCCGGTCGTCGGAGTTCCGGGCGGTGACCCGGGCACCCCGGCGGATCCGAACGCTGCCGGCCCGATGCCGCTGCGTCGGCTCACCCACCGGGAATACAACAACACCGTGCGTGACCTGCTCGGGGTCACGTCGAACCCGGCCGACTCGTTCCCGCTGGACGTCGACGGCCTCTTCACCTTCCACCGCGCTGGCAACGTCTCGACGCTCGACGCGAGCACGCTGCGCGACGCAGCCGAAGCGCTGGTGAAGACGCTCGACATCGGCAAGCTCTTACCCTGCATGCCCAGCGGCGGAGAAGACGCCTGCGCGGCGAGCTTCATTACCGCCTTCGGCGCCAAGGCCTTCCGTCGCCCCGTCTCGGCTGAGGAATCGGCGCGCCTCACGGCGCTGTTCAAGACCGGCCGCACCGAGCTGATGCTCGACTTCAACGAGTCGATCCGGCTGCTGATCGAAGCCATGGTGCAGTCGCCCGAGTTCTTGTACCGCTGGGAGCTCGGCAACAACGTGGCCACGCTGGACGGCCAGGTTGCGAAGCTGACGCCGTACGAAGTGGCCTCGCGCTTGTCGTACTTCTTCTGGCGCACCATGCCGGACCAGGCGCTGTTCGACGCCGCCGCCGCCGGCAGCCTGAAAGACGCGGCGAGCGTGACCGAGCAAGCGAAGCGCCTACTGGCCGATCCCAAAGCGCAGACGACGATCGCGTCGTTCTTCGACGAGTGGCTCGGCCTCGAAGAGCTGCCCGAGCGCCCGAAGGACGCCAAGATTTACCCCGAGTTCAACGAGGGCCTGGCCAACGCCATGCTCGACGAAAACCGCGCGTTCATCCAGAGCGTGCTGTTCGGCGGTGATCAATCGTTCAAGACGCTGCTGCTCGGCACGGCCACCGACCTGTCCAGTACCGTCGCGCCCATCTACGGTGGGCAATCCGGCGCCATGTCGCTAGATGCGTCGCAGCGCGCCGGTTTGCTCACGCGCGCCGGTTTCTTGACCCTCACCGGCTCGCCCACCGGCTCCAACCCGGTCAAGCGTGGCCGCAAGGTGTACGAGCGCTTGCTGTGCGGCACCTTGCCGCCGCCGCCTAACAACGTACCGCCGACCAAGCCGGCCTCGGCGGGCGGGACCACGCGCCAACGCTTCGAAGAGCACGATCAGAATCCCTGCGCGCAAGGTTGCCACTTGCTGATGGACCCGATCGGCTATGCCTTCGAGCACTACGACGGCATCGGCAAGTACCGCGACATGGACAACGGGCTACCCGTCGACTCGACGACCAAGGTCACCCTGGACGGCGCCTCCCACGACGTGAAAGACGCTGTCGCCCTGTCGCAGGTTCTCGCAGAGAGCCCCACCGCGCAAGGCTGCTTCACCGCTCAATGGGCGCGCTTCGCCATGCTCCGTGATCTCACCGAAGCGGATCGCTACTCGATTCAAACTGCCAACGCCGCCTTCAACCAAAACGGACTCAAAGTGCCGGACGCTCTCGTCGGCGTCGCCAGCTCTCGCTCTTTCCTCTACCGAAGCCTCGCGGAAGGGGAGGCACGTCAATGACCCAATCGAACAAGTTCTCTCGTCGTGCATTGCTGGCGGGTATCGGCGCCAGCGCCGCCATGCTGCCGTTGCTTCACGCCGAAAAGGCGACCGGCGCCGCCGGCGCGTTCCCCAAGCGCATCGTCACGGTGACTTGGACGAACGGCGTCTTGGCCGACACCTTCTACCCGAAGGGTGCGGACCTGGTGTTCCCGGCCACGCTCACACCGCTCGAGCCATACAAAGCGAAGACGCTGCTGCTGCAGGGCCTCGATCAGAAGGTCCTACTCGACTTCACCAACCGCGAGTACGACGGCCACTTCACCTACCCGACGCTATTCACGGGCACGGGCGAGAACAAGGCCGAGAGCCGCAAGCCGATGGGGCCGTCGATCGACCAGGTGATCGCCGACAACATCGCCAAGACGGTCAAGCTCACGGCACCTAGCCTGCAGCTCGGCGTTCGCTCTGCCGGCGACGGCGAGCCCACGAGCTGGAAGGGCCCGGGCCAGAAGAACGTGCCGGAGACCGATCCGGTGCGCTTGTTCAACCGCCTGTTCGCCAGCGCGGCCGTGCCGGCACCACAGGTGGACGCGCTGCTCGCGCGCCGCAAGTCGATCTTGGACTTTTTGGGCAAGGACTTGGAGGCCTTCGGCACCAAGCTCGGCACCGAAGACAAGGCCAAGGTGCAGGCTCACCTGCAGGCCATCCGCGATCTCGAAATGCAGCTCTCCGGCGGCACGGGTGGCGGCCTCTCCTGCACCGCGCCGATGCAGCCGGCGGCCACGAAAGACACGCCCACGCTGATGAAGTTGATGTTCGAGATGGCGGGCATCGCGCTCACCTGCGATCACACGCGCGTCATCACCATCGACCTTTACGACGACGGCGGTGGCGACGGTAACAACTTCCCCTGGCTCGGTATCAGCGACGACTATCACACGGTCGCGCACGCCGGCGGCAACATGGCCGAGCAAAAGACGAAGATCGACAACTGGATCTTCTCGCAAGTCGCTTTGATGCTCGCCAAGCTCGACGGCGCCAAAGAAGGTGACGGCACCGCGCTCGACAACACCGTGGTCGTCACCGCCAACGACATGGACGACGGCGCCAACCACTACATCGGCAAGATCCCGTTCGTGCTGATCGGCAGCTGCGGCGGCTACTTCAAGACCGGCCGCTTCCTCAAGTACAGCAAGGTGGCGCACAACCGCCTGCTCGTCTCGCTGCTCAACGCGATGGACGTGATGGTCGACAGCTTCGGCGCCGAAGGCTACGGCGGTGCTTTGACCGAGCTGACCACCGCTTGAGCGAATCCCGACATCCGGGACAAAACGGGACAAAACGAGCCGGGCGTCAGGCAACCTGACGCCCGGTTTTTGTTTGCTCGCTGTGCGGCTCGCGCGACCATCTTGCCCTTGGCCAAGCTTGGCCAAGTGAGGAGGACACCATGTTGCGTGCGTTGACCGTGAGCGCTCTGGGCAGCGCCCTGAGCCTGATCGCTAGCCGCGCCGACGCGGCGATGTTGAACGTTCCGTCGCAGTACCCCACGATTCAAGCCGCCGTCGACGCTGCTGCGCCCGGTGACCACATCCGCGTCGCCCGCGGTCGCTACTGTGGCGCGACATTGAGCAAGCCGGTCGCGCTAGAAGGCCACGGCAAACCGCGCATCGTGGGCTGCGACTCGAGCCCCACGGTGACGACCGGGCTGCGCGCCGGCTTCTACCTACCTGGCAGCAAGGGGCAAAACCCGGCCAGCGGTAGCAGCATCCGCGGCTTCGTTTTCGACGGCCGCAACGTCTCCAACGCCAACCTGGCGCCGCTTTCGTTCGGAGTCTTCGCGCGCTTCGCGAGCGACGTCGTCGTCACGCGCAACCGCTTCGAAGGTACCGTCCAAGCCGTAACCAACACCGCCGGCGACCGCTGGCAGATCACGCACAACCGCGTGCGAAATCTCACCGTTTTGGACTGTACCAGCCACTGTACCGGTGGCGACGGTATCGTGATCGCGTTGGCGCGCGGCAGCATCGCCGCGCCGGGCGGAGAGGCGGCCGTGCTCAACCGCCCCGAAGACAACGTCGTCATCGACAACGACATCTCTGGTAGCGCGCCGGACGGCTTCGGCGTGTTCTCGCTCGCGGGCATCTTGCTGCTCTCGGCCGACCACACCACGGTGCTCTCCAATTCGCTCGCGCTGCGTGACAACCCGCGCGCGGACGCCGTGGGTCAGGGCATACTCGTGTCGAACACGTGCTGTGGGCTGGGCGTGAGCTTCACCCCGGGCTCGCGCTTCGCGACTCTGTCTTTCAACGACGCTCGTCGCAGCGAGGCGGGCATCGTGGTCGAAGGCTCCGATGGCGCGAACACGCTGGGGCTCGTGCTGTGGCGAAACCGCGGCACGGCGACCGTGGAAGGCACGCAGGTGCTGGCGCTCGCGGCCCGCTTCGCGGCGCTACCCGCGCGCGCTCAACCGACGCTCTGAGCCTCAGTTTTGTCGCGGCGCCGGCGGCGGAATCGAAACGCCGCCGGCGGCCTGGCGCGCCTTCTTTTGCTGGTACATCGAGGCGTCTGCCCGTTCGAGCAGCTCTTCCAGCGATGCCGGGTGGCTCGGGTCGACGAACGCGGCGCCGACGCTCATCGACAGCCGAAAGGCTCGCGCCTTGTCGCTCACCCGCGCATCCGAAAGCTCGCGCAAGCGCCCGCGCAGCATGTCCAGCCGCTCGGGGCCGAAGTCGAGCGCGAACACCACGAACTCGTCGCCGCCCAGTCGCCCGACCACATCGGAGTCACGCATGCCCGCCGAGAGGATGTCGGCGGTGTCGCCGAGCGCCTGATCGCCGATGTCGTGACCGAGCTCGTCGTTGATGCGCTTCATCCCGTTCAGGTCGACGAAGATCAACGCCGCCGGTCGCCCGTCGCGCAGCGCCTGGCTGTGCGCTTGACTCGCAACCTCGATGAAGCCGCGCCGGTTGTAGAGGCCCGTGAGCTCATCCCGAATCGACAGGCTGCGTAGCTGTTTGGCGTAGCTGTGCAGCTTGTCGTCTGCCTCGCGTCGCTCGGTCACGTCGCGCGCCGCCGTGTGCAGCTCGCGCGGCTTGCCGTCGGCGCCTCTGATCAGTCCCCAACGCACCTCGAACCAGCGATATTCACCGTTCTTGTGGCGCAGGCGATAGGTAGAGAGTCCGCCGGTCGCCCCGCCGCTCCTGACGTCGTCCAACATCTTCTTGCCGAGGTCGAGCTCGCTCGGGTGCATGATCGACAAGGCCGGCAGCCGCTTGTATTCCTCCGCCGTGTAGCCGAGCATGCGCTCGACTGACGGGCTCACGTAGGTAGTCTGCCCGTCCAAGCTGAGCAGGCGGACCAGGTCGCTGCTCTGCTCGGTGAGCAAGCGATAGTGCTCTTCGCTCTTGGCCAGCTCCTCGGCCGCGCGTTTGAGCTCGTCGACGTCGCGATTCACGGTCAACAGGCTGAGCAAGGCCAGCAGCACCGTAACCATCGAGCCGGCGCCCACGCCAACGATGCCGAGCTCCTCGGCCGCCTCCGCCTCGCCCTTTCGCGCTGTCAGATTTCGTTCTTCGAGCTGCTTCATCTCGCGGCATTCGACGCGAATGCGATCCATCAGCATCTTGCCGCGGCCGCTGCGCACGAGCTGAATCGCGGCCGCGAAATCGCCCTCCCGCCGCAGCCGTTCCGACTCCGCGATGAACGCCATTTTTTCCGCGACCAGACCGCGAATGGCCTTGATGTGCGCAGCTTGCGCCGCGTCGCCGTGGGTCAAGACCTCGAGCGTGGAAAAACGCCTTGGAAGGTCACGCCGCGCCCCGGCCAGCGGTCGCAAAAAGTCTTCTTCGCCGGTCAGCAAAAAGCCACGGTGGCCGGTCTCGCCATCCACGAGCAATGTCAGCGTCGTATCGATGGCCGATTCCACTGCCATGGTGTGCTCGACGGCGCGCACCGCCGCCAAGTAGCGCTTGCCGGTGAAATAAGAGAGCAGCGCCATCACCGTGACGAGGGCGAAGATGATGGCCCACCCCAAACGCTTGCTCTTGAGCAACGAGGCCATTGACGGTGTCGGCCTGCCCGGTTCTGGGCAAGGCTTCACAGGTTAGCGCAGCCCCGGCCGGACTTGAAAGCCGCGCGAAGCACCTACATCGTCGCGTCGGCGATGGCTTTCAGCAGCGACGCTTCACCTGCGGCATCTTGGCCCAACTCCCAGACCATGATGCCTCCGTAGGCCTTCGCGAGCTTCGCCTTCTCGATGATGGTCGCGCGGCTGTTCAGATACACGGTAGAGCCGCCCAGATCGAGCTGGTCCTGAGTCGCGGCTGCGGCGTTTTGCCGCAAAATATCAGCGTAGGTCATGGCCTCGCTCTTCGCGCCGTTCCAACGGTAGCCGTAGAAGGGCACACCGTAGACAGCCTTGCTCTTCGCCAAGCCGCGGCCGACCCAATAGTCGACTTCTTGCGTGGCCTCGGCGATCGACGACGATTGTACGGGTTGCGCCGAGCCGCCAGGATTGTGCAGGTCGTACGCCATCACGTTGACGAAGTCGAAAGCCTGAATCGCCTTGTCCGTGATCTTGTCGCCGAACCAGCTGGAGACGGCTGCGGTCATCTCCTTGTTTTCGGAGTGCAGCTTGTTGGCGAGCGCCGTCACGAACGCTTCGTAGTATTGGTTGACGCCGTTACCTTCGAGGTCGACGTCGAGACAGTCGAGCTGGTGGTCGGCTGCGTACTGGCCCAGTTTGTTCACGAATCCGTCGCGCGTGCCGTCTTGCAGCACCGTTGCGTAAACGCCGCCGTCGTTGATGACCGAAGCGCCGCCGATCGCCATGCACACCTTGCCGCCGCGCGCGTGCGCCGCGCTCACGAACGCGTCCAGCCCCTGGTCCTTGTAGGAGACGTTGCCCGCCGCATCCACGGCGGCGAAGCACAGGTTCAGGTACGTGATCTTCGAGAAGTCGAGCTTGGGCAGCCACGCCGCCAAGGCGCCGCGCCAATCCGGTAAGTACACGACCGTGCGCTGATCCGGATGCAAGATGGGTCCGATCGGATCGCTGCCGCCGCTACCGCCGCTCGCGCTGCCGCCAGTGACGCCGCCTCCGGCACCGCTGCCCGCCGTCGTCGTGGTGCCGCCGTTGGCGGTACCGGCAACGCTCGCGGAGCCGGCTGTGGCGCCGCCAGCCGCGGTGCCGCCAAGCGCCGCAGCGCCAGCCGTTCCGCCCGCACCCATTCCGGCAGTCGGGCCGCCGCTTCGGGGCCCACCGTCGTCACCGCCGCCGCAAGCCGCACTGAAGCTCACGAGCGCCAATAGCCATGCAGCCTTCATCTGAAGCGTATAGCACCCGTCATTCGCAGCTGATTGGAGCGAACCTCTTCGCTCCATGGACCTTTCGGCTCACGCACGGCGGCGTGATGCTCACACACGGCGGCGTGATGCTCACGCACGGCGGCGTGATGCTCACACACGGCGGCGTGATGGCTCGAGCACGGCGGCGTGTTTTGCCGGCGGGCGCGCTCGGTTCGAGCAGCGAGAGCTCCGCGGTTTCGAACAACAAGCGCGCGGCCGCTTCCGGCGAAGCAGTCATATGACAGGTTGTGTCGAACGCCTGAAACGACGTCAGCAGCCACAGGCTCGGCATCGATGGCTGCGAGCCCGAACAGCTTGCGAAGCATCGGCTGCTCGCGAGCCCAAACGCCGCCACCAATCTCGAAAGCAACCTTCAGCGAGGTGAGCCCATCCAGATCGTCGAGTGCGCAGCTCTCACGGCAACGCGCCGCGTAGCTTGCAGCTTGCCGGTGGAGGGGCAAACTAGGCGCCCCATGACCGGGCCCTCGCAGTCGTCGCTCGAGGCACTCCAAGTGCTGATCGTCGATTGTCAGACGACCGGCGCCTCACCCGCGCTGGGCTCGGTGCTGGAGCTCGGGTTTGGGCTCGCGAGCGCGAGCGATCCGGAGCTCGAGTCGACGGCGGAGGCGCACTGGATCGTTCCACCCGAGGGCGAGCGCATCTCGGCGCAAGTACGGCAGCTCACCGGCTTTCACGAGTCGGTGCTGGAGACGGCGATCTCGCCCGAGCAAGCCTGGCAGCGGCTGCGGGTGATGACGGGCGACGCCGCCAGCGCACCGACGGCGATTCACTATGCGCGCTTCGAGCTGTCGTTTCTGCGCGATTGGGCGCAGCGCTTCGCACCCACGAGCGAATTCCCGTTCGAAGCCGTGTGCGTGCACGCCATCGCATGCCGGCTTTACCCGAATCTGCCGCGCCGCAATCTGCGGGCGTTGGCAGGCTTTTTGGGGCACGGCCTGCACCTCGAACGGCGTTCGCTCGGCCATGTCCAGGCCACGGCGTTCATTTGGCGCAAGCTGGTTGCCGAGCTGACGGCACGCGGCATCGAGACGTGGCCGGAGCTCTTGGCCTGGCTCGCCAGCGCCGAGCGCCCCGCAACGCCACGCAAGCGCCGCTACCCGATCGCACCCGCCAACTATCGGAACCTCCCGGACCAGCCCGGCGTGTACCGCTTCTTGCGCTCGAACGGCGACGTGCTCTACGTGGGCAAGGCCACCAGCTTGAAGAAGCGCGTCTCGTCGCACTTTACCAAGCAGAGTGGCGCCACCGAGCGAGCGCTGGAGATGCTCACGCAAGTCAGCGAGATCGCATTCACCGCCACCTCGTCTCCGCTCGAGGCAGCGCTGCTCGAGACGCAGACGATCAAGCTCATCAACCCGCCTTACAACGTGCAGCTCTTGCGGGGTGAGCGCGGCGTTTGGTTCGCAACCAGCGACTTTCACGGCGCCGCTCCCGAGCCCGATGAGCAGCACCGCTTCGGCCCGCTCTCCTCCCGCTATTCGCTACGCGCGCTCGGTGCGTTCGTACGCCTGCTCGAAGGCGCGAGCGCGAGCAACGCCCTGGCCGCGGCCAGCGTCGGGGCGCCGACTCGCTTCGGACCGGACGAAGCCACGTTTGCCGGTGGTTTCGCGCTATTTTCGGCCAAGCACCTGGCCGTGAGCGCCGCCACGCACTCGCCACGGCGCCGCGCGCTCGACACCGCCCAACGGCTGCTCGACCTCACACCCGAAGAGCCTGAAGCGACCGACGAAGATGCGCCAAAAGTGTGGGACGCGCCGCGGGTATGCCGGCACCTCGAGCGGGCGATCAGCCAGGCCTACCGCGTGCTGCGGCGATCTTCGTGGCTGTGTCTGCTCGCCGAGAGCAGCGTCGCCTACCGCGAGCCGGGCGCTGAAGTCGCTCGCTACCTGCAGCTCTCGGCCGCCGAGCTCAGCGAGAGCGGCGACGTCGGAGTCGGTACGACGCTCCCCGCGCCGACGCGGCCGCCGCGCCTGGCGCTGCAGACGGCTTTCGATGCTGCACGCTACGATTCGCTGCGCATCCTCACCACCGAGCTCAAGCGCATCTTGAAGGGCGGCGGTGAAGTCAAAGTGCGACTCTCGCGCTCACGGCTACTGCAGGGTGCGGCGCTGGAGCGGCTGCTAAGCGTCGTTTAACGGCGCCGTCGTCGCCAGAGCGACGCGAGCCCGAGCGCACCCAACGAAAGCAAGGAGCGTGAGCCGTCTGGCGACGACGCCGGCAGCACGCAAGCGCAGCCCGAGGCGTCTCGCGGCGGCGGCGCCGTCACGGGCACCAGCCCCGCGGCGGCACTAGCCACCACTCCAGCGCTCCCGCCAACACCTCCGAGCCCCGCGCCCGCCGTGCCAGCTCCGCTCATCGGCGCACCGGAAGCGCCGCTGCTCGGCGCGCTTGCGACGCCACCGCCAGCTGCACCACCGCTACCGCCGGGTTGGCAGTCGCTCCTGCTGACCGACACCGTCCATGAATGTTGATCCTTCAGCACGCCGTCCGGATCGCTGCGCACCAGGGCGGTCGCGTCGGCAATCGCCACGCTGACTTGATGTTGGCCCTGCATCAACGTAGCTGGCGACAGCGCGATGGCGCTGGTGGTCTCGGCCTGCATCTGCCCATCGACGGACCAGACATAATGGTACGTGGAGGGTGTGATCGTCGGCGTGGTCACGCTGAAATGCAAGTCGTCGCAGTTGTCGCTCTGCACCGAAGGCTGCGCCGGCATCGCCGCTTCGACCATCTGTATGTTCTCGGAAGTCCAGATCGAGCGCACGAATTGCTCCGTACACACGGAGCAATAGTCGGTGCCCAAATCGCGCATTTTGCAGTTCAGCGCCGGCCGATACACTCCCGTCGAGACGTAGCGTGCGCCGTCGAACAGCCCGATCACACTCGCGTACTGCTGCATGGCCGGGGTCGGCACGGGCGTGGCGGCGTCGATCCAATCCTTCCATTTGATCTGGTCACGTTGGTTGCGCATCGTGACGTTCGCTTCGTTGCAATCGTTCTGCGCATCGCACGGCGCGATGCCGCCATCGTAGCTGTACTCGTCGGCCAGGCTCGCCAAGCTGTGGCCAATCTCGTGCGCCAAGATCTCGAACGACTGTTCGTTGGACGAAGCCGCACAGATTGCGCCGCCCGAGCCGCCGTACTTCGGGTCGTTCACCAGCACCATCACGAAGTTCACTTCGGGCACGTCCGCAACGGCGGCCGCTTGCGCTTTACCCTGATTGACGCACAGCAGGCGCTCGATGCCGCCACAGTTGAAATTGGAGTCGAGCGCCGTATCGCGCTGCGCGCCGTACGAGCCGTTGTCGGCGCCGTTGTCTCGAGACACGACGTGCACGAGCTTCACGTTGAAGAACTGCGCGTATTGTTGGAGCGGCTTGACGGTGAACAAATAGTCGACGATGGCCGTGGCGTCGGTCAAAAGCTTCGCTTGATCTTCCGTGCGGTAGCCGTCGCCCAGGACCGCGATGTTGAAGCGCTTGTCCGCCGCGCCCGCCTGGCGCAGCGTCTCGACCTCCGCCGCTCGCACTCTCGCGCTCACACAAAGCAGCGCGCCTAGCGCGACCCCGGCCGTAGCGCGCCTCACTGCGCCACCTGCGGATAGGGCACGCGCCCGAGCTCGCTCTCGTTGCCGCCGGACACGTCGAGCACCCGCACCACGGCGGCATCCTTCAGCCAAGGTAGGCGCAGCGTTACGGCGGCCACGCGCTGCTGCAGCGAATGGCCCTGGAGCTCACCGGTCTTTTCGTCGCGGAACTCGCCGCGCACCGTGGAGGTGTCCTGCAGCGGCGCACTGTACAGCACCTCTCCGCTCGGACTCAGCACGTCCACGCGCCAGGGCGCGCGACGCGCGGGCCCGCGGCGGCGGGGCAACGGCAAATCGACCGAACGCGACGCGACGGTGCGAGCGGCGTGCGCCGCCGGCTCGAGCTCGACGACCATCAACAGATGGCGCGCGGGCTCGGCGCGCGGGGCCTCTGCATTCGCGGGACCCGCCGCTGGCTTCTGCACCGGCGCAGCGTCGCTGTTGCCCGAGCCCCCGCCTTGCTCGGTCTTGCCGGCGCACGACGCCAGCGACACGCCCAGGAGCACCCAAGGAAAGCTCGCGAACCGCAGCATCTGGCCTCCAAGCAAACGCGACACCACGACATCGATCAATGTAGGTGCGAAGCCGTTTTGGCTCGGACCTCTTGATTTGCTGGGTTCACGCCGTCGATTTCGGCGTGGTGTGGCGTCGCGTTCGCCTGGAACTTTCTGCGCCTGCTGGCTCAGGCCGTCTGAATCAGCTGAGTCTCGATCGAGAGCTTGACCTTCTTGCCCACCAGCACGCCGCCAGCTTCCAGCGCCTGGTTCCAGTTCAAGCCCCACTTTTCTCGCTCGATTTCGCCGCTCAGGCTGAAGCCCACGCGCGTGTTGCCCCAAGGGTCTTTGCTCGGGCCCGTGACCTCGCCCTTGAGCGTGATGGCGTGCTCTTGATCTTTGATCTTCAGGTTGCCAACTACCTCCACCTCGTCGCCCGAGCGGGTGACTTTGCTGCTGGTGAAGGTCAACGTCGGATACTTCTCGACGTCGAAAAAATCGGGCGAGCGCAGGTGCCCGTCGCGCTTGTCTTCGTGGGTATCGATGCTCGCTGCCTGGACCCGCGCCGTCACCTTGGCGGCCTCGAGCCGCGAAGGGTCCAGGTCCACGTCCGCTTCGAAGCTCGTGAACTTGCCGCGCACGGTGGTGATCATCATGTGCTTCACTGCAAATCCAACTTCCGAGTGCGCCGCATCCATCTTCCAAGCCATGTTGCCGATTCCTTTGCTGTCGTGGTTGACGCAGGGAATCTGTGGGGCCAGGCAGCGGGCGACTAGGCGGCTAAATCCGCAAACATCGTTCCTGGGGCGGCAACAATCGATTTCGGCTGTTCTGCTGCGGCAACTGCGCCTTTTTTTCGGCGGCAGGGCACGGCTGATGCACGCAAATCGGTCGGAGGTGCCTCGATGGCTCACGCTACCCACGCCGACGACTTCACTCCGGAAGAAGCGCTGCACGAGATACAGGCCGACCGCCAACGACGCAGTTGGATCGCATTGTTCCTGTTCCTGCTGTGCGGCGCCGCGACCTTCGCCGCTTTTTACCTTTCGTATCGCGACGTCCCGGCTCCCGCGAATCCGGCCAACGACGCTCCAGTCTTGTTGGATCCGTATCACTGACAACGTCGTGTCGATGACGCCACACCGCCGCAGCTTGCCCCTGCGAACGTGTCACGTATGCTCGGCCCATGTCGATGAGCGGCCCGGTCGCGACGGAAGCGACGCGAACGAGCGAGGCTGACGAGGGCCTGCGTGCGCTCACGCTGTTTCACCCGGCTGTGCGCAGCTGGTTCGAGCGACGATTTGGTCACGGCCCAACGCTGGCGCAAGCGCGCGGTTGGCCCGCCATCGCGCGCGGCGAAGACACGCTAATCGCCGCCCCCACCGGCTCCGGCAAAACTCTTTCGGCCTTCTTGCTCTGCATCGACCGGCTGTACCGCGCGGCTGATCGGAGCGAGCTCGCGGAGAGCGGGGTCGAGGTCGTTTACGTGTCGCCGCTCAAGGCGCTGGTCGTCGACATCCGGCAAAACTTGCAGGAACCGCTGGAGCAAATCGCAGAAGTTGCGCGCGAGCTCGGCTACATTCCGCCCGAAATCCGGGTCGGCGCCCGCAGCGGCGACACGCCCGCGTCCGCGCGCATGGCGCTGCTGAAGAAGCCGCCGCACTTTCTGATCACCACGCCCGAGTCGCTGTACCTGATGGTGACGGCCGGCAAGAGCCGCGACATCTTGCGCTCCGTCCGCACCGTGATCGTGGACGAGATTCACGCGGTCGCGCGCGACAAGCGCGGCGCGCACCTGGCGCTGACTCTCGAACGACTCGAGCACGTTGCCACCACGCGGCCGGTGCGCGTCGGCTTGTCGGCAACGCAGCGTCCACTCGAGCGCGTCGCGCGATTGTTGGTGGGGGCGCGCCCCGAGCGAAGCGATTCCGTCGGTCGACCGCGCTGCTCGATCGTAGACGTGGGGCATCGCCGCAAGCTCGACCTGGCGATCGAGCTGCCACTGCGTGAGCTCGAAGCGGTCGCTTCGCACGAGCAAATGGGCGAGGTGCTGGATCAGATTGCTGCGCACGTGAAGCGCCACCGCACCACGCTCGTGTTCGTGAACACGCGGCGGCTTTCGGAGCGGCTCGCGCACCAGCTGGCGGAGCGCGTGGGCGCCGAAAATGTGGCCGCGCACCACGGCAGCTTGTCGAAAGATCGCCGGGCACGCGTCGAGCAGCTGCTGCGCGAGGGCTCGCTCAAGGTGCTGGTCGCCACGGCGTCGCTCGAGCTGGGGATCGACATCGGGCCGGTGGAGCTGGTGTGCCAGGTCGGTTCGCCGCGTAGCATTGCGACCTTTTTGCAGCGTGTCGGTCGCTCCGGTCACAGCCGCTTCGCCACCCCCGTCGGGCGGCTCTATCCGCTGACGCGCGACGAGCTCGTGGAGTGTACGGCGCTGTTGCGCGCCGTGCACGGCGGCAAGCTCGACGTGCTGGAGCTACCGAGCGCGCCGCTCGATGTGCTGGCGCAGCAAATCGTGGCCGAGTGCTCGGCTGAAGATTGGGACGAGGGCGCGCTCTTCGAGCTCTTGCGCGGCGCAGCGCCGTACGCCCAGCTGACGCGCCAGAGCTTCGACGAGCTGCTCGAGCTCGTCTCGAATGGCATCGACACGGGCCGCGGCAAGCGCGCTGCGTTCTTACATCGTGACCGGTTGGCGAACGTCGCCAAAGCGCGGCGCGGCGCGCGTTTGGCGGCGCTCACCTCGGGTGGCGCGATTCCGGACAACGCCGACTACCGTGTGGTGGCAGAGCCGAACGATACCTTCGTCGGCACCATCAACGAAGACTTCGCGATCGAGAGCATGGCCGGCGATGTCTTCTTGCTGGGTAGCACCAGTTGGCGCATCCGCCGCGTCGAGAGCGGTACCGTGCGGGTGGTCGACGCGGAGGGCGCGTCACCGACGATCCCGTTTTGGCTAGGTGAAGCACCGGCCCGCACGGCCGAGCTTTCGCAAGAGGTGTCGGCGCTGCGCGCGGGGGTGGAGCGTGAGCTGATGAGCGGCGGCATTTCAGCTGCCTCTAGCTGGCTGCAAGCCGAAGCGCAGGTCGACGTCGCGGTCGCCGACGCCGTGGTCGCTTACCTGCGTGTTTCTCAACGAGCCCTGGGCGTCTTACCCACGCACACGGATCTGATTTTCGAGCGCTTCTTCGATGACTCGGGCGGCATGCAGCTGGTGCTGCATTCGCCTTACGGCGGGCGCGTGAATCGCGGCTTGGGCCTGCTCTTGCGCAAGCGATTCTGCCGCTCGTTCGACTTCGAGCTGCAGGCAGCCGCCAGCGACGACTCGGTCGTGCTCTCGCTCGGCTTGCAGCACGCATTTCCGCTCAGCGACCTGCGCGACTTCTTGGCGCCGCGCGGTGTCGCCACGGCGCTCACGCACGCCGTGCTGGTCACGCCCATGTGGGGTGCACGTTGGCGCTGGAACCTGAACCGCGCGCTCGTCGTGCTGCGTTATCGCGGCGGCCGCCGCAACCCACCACCCATTCAGCGCATGGAGACGGACGACGTGACGGCCGCGGTGTTTCCGTCGCTGGCCGCTTGTCAGGACAACGCCGTGGGTCCCCGCGAAATTCCGGACCACCCGCTCGTCCGCCAAACGCTGCACGATTGCATGCACGAGGCCATGGATCTGCCAGGCCTGCAGAAGCTGCTCGACTCCATCGACAGCGGCGACGTCCGGCTGCACTTCCGCGAAACGACGGAGCCTTCACCGCTCACGCACGAAATCCTGAACGCGCGGCCCTACACCTTCTTGGATGACGCACCGCTGGAAGAGCGCCGCACGCGCGCCGTGCAGGTCCGGCGCGGCTTGCCGCTCGAAGCGCGCGATCTTTCGCTCTTGGATGCCGAAGCCATCGCTCGCGTCCGCGACGAAGCACGCCTGGCGCCGCGCGATCCCGACGAGCTTCACGACGCGCTCATGTCACTCGTCACGCTGCGCCCGAGCGCCGAGCTCTTGCCGCTGTTCGAAGCGCTGGCCACCGCCGGCCGTGCTCTCACCGTGACCACGCCCGGCGGCGCTTTCTGGTGCGCCCTCGAGCGACGCAGCTGGGTAGAAGCCGTGCTCGAGCAGGCGCAGCTCACGCCCGACGTGCGGGCACCCAGCCACCTGGTAGGCGCCGCTCCGGGAGCCGAAGAGCTCGCCGCGCGCGCTATTCGAGCGCAGCTCGAGCTGTGCGGCCCAGCCAGCATCGCAGCGCTCACGCAGTGCTCCGGCATCGCAGCGCCGCTCGTGCAGCTCGCGCTCACTCGCCTGCAGAGCGAGGGCTTTGCGCTGTCCGGCAATTTCGAGAGCGGCGCCGGCGAGCAGTATTGCGCGCGGCGGCTCCTGGATCGCATCCATCGCTACACGCGCGATCGGCTGCGTCGCGAGATCGAGCCGGTCTCGCCGCAAGACTTCATGCGCTTTCTCTTGCGCTGGCAAGGCGTGGCGCCGGGCTCGCGTCGCGACGGGCCGCGCGGCGTCGCAGCGGTGGTCGCGCAACTGCAAGGCTTCGAAGCCGCCGTCGCCAGCTGGGAGAATGACGTGCTGGCGGCACGCGTCGCCGGCTACAAGCCGGAGTGGCTCGACGCGCTATGCTTCTCCGGCGAGGTCGCGTGGGGCCGTCTCAGTCGGCGCAGCTCGAGCGCGGCGCCGGGTCGCAGCGCCAGTATCTCGCGCGCCACGCCCGTTACCCTGGCATTCCGAGCCGATTTGCAGTGGCTGCACCAGGCACTGCGCGGCCGCGACGCCAACGAAAACGACGCCGAGCTCCCGCCGCGCGCCGCAGCTCTGCTGCAGTGCCTGAAACAGCGTGGCGCCTTGTTCGCGCCGGAGCTACTCACGGAGCTGGGCCTTTCGTGGCGCGACTTGAACGACGCGCTATGGGATACGGTAGCGCGCGGTCTGGTGACATCCGACGGCTTTGGAGCGTTGCGCAGCCTGCTACGTCGTCGCGCGGACGCAGTCGTGACGACGCCTGTGCCGACTTCTGCCACCGCTCGGTTGCGTCGCGCCGGCGCTGCCGACCTGATGCGTGAAGGTCGCTGGGCGCTCTTGCAACCGCCGCGCGCCTCCCTCGATCCGGACGCCTTGGCCGAGGCGCTGGCAGAGCAGCTGCTGGCTCGCTGGGGCGTGGTGTTTGCGGACCTGCTCGCACGCGAAAACCTGTCGTTGCCGTACCGCGACCTCATCTGGGCATTGCGACGGCTCGAAGCGCGCGGCGTCGTGCGCGGCGGGCGCTTCGTGAGCGGCTTCGTCGGTGAGCAGTACGCCTTGCCGGACGCCGTCGAGTCGCTGCGAGCCACACGGCGCGCCCCAAGAACGGGCGAATCGGTGCGCATCTCCGCCTGCGATCCGCTGAACCTCGTCGGCATCATCGTGCCCGGCGAGCGCGTGCCCGCGCAGCGCGGTCGTAGCGTGACCCTGGTCGACGGCGTGCTGCCCGAGTCCGCCAACTAAGGCGCTGGGCAGCTGGGTGCAGGAGCGCCCAGGGATTATCGCCGCCGGCACCGCAATCCGGACCACGAAACCTTGCCGACGGCTGCCCCGCGACATGCTCCCCGCGTGAGCAAACGCCGTTCCCCAACCGCGCCAACCCCGAGCGCGCCAACCCCGAGCTTGCCCGAAGCGCCTCAGCGCTGGCGCCTGCAGCCGCCCAGCATCTTTTCGTACCTGGACGCCGTGGCTCACCACGGATCCATCCGCAAAGCCGCTGACGCGCTTCACATCGCTTCCTCGGCGCTCAACCGTCGCATCCTCGACTTGGAAGAAGACGTGGGGTCGCCGCTGTTCGAGCGCCTCCCCCGCGGCGTGCGCGCCACGGCAGCCGGTGAGCTGTTTCTCGCGTACGTACGCCGCTCGCTCAAAGAGCTGCGGCTGGTCGAGGCACAAATCGACGGCCTGCGCGGTCTCGTGCACGGACGCGTGCACGTGGCCGTCGCCGAGTCCGTCACCGGGCGGATGCTGCCCGACGCGATCGCCGAGTATCATCAGCAGCATCCTGGTGTGGGATTTTGGGTCACGGTGGGCGGCCCGCGCGAGCTCGCGAGCGCGCTCGCGCGAGACAAGGCCGACTTGATCTTGACGCACGAGCCGCCCGATCGCGCCGAGGTGGTGGTTTTGGCAGAAGCACCGCAGCCGCTCTGCGCGCTGGTTGCGCCCGAGCACCCGCTCGCCACGCGCTCGTCGCTGCGGCTGCGTGACTGCGTCGCGTACCCGCTGGCAATGCCGGACGAAACCCTGGCCGCGCGCGCGTTGATCGACTCCGCGCTGGGTCGCACGTCCATTCGTTTCGAGCCGACGCTGATCTCGAACTCGATCGAAACCACCAAGGTGTTCGCGCGCACGGCCGGCGGCGTCTGCTTCTCCTTCAGAATCGGCAAGAAGCCCGATGTTTCCGGAATGATCGCCATCCCGCTCAGCGACCCCGAGCTGGCGGAGGCGCGCCTGCACCTGTGCAGCCGCCGCGGACGCGTCCTGCCGGTTGCCGCCGCCGCCTTCGCCGAGCAACTCACCAGCCTGTTCGAAGAGCTTTGAGCCACCGTGGCGCGCCCAGCTGGGCGCGCAGGTAAGGCCTACCCAAACCAGGGACCGAGCGGATTTCGAGAGCACCCTGCGCTGCGAACGGCGCTAGTGCGGCGAGGTGTTGGGGCGGAAGGTGGTGCCTACGGAGGAGCCGATGACCGAAAGCACGAAACCGAAGCTATGGACACCCGGAGATTGGAACGCTTACTTCGGGTTTGGCACGAACATCTTGGTGAACCTGCTGGTGCTCACGGGGCTGTTGCGCTTCGTGCTGAAGATGCCGGACAACATCGTGTTCGGGCGCATCTTGCCGGCGACGGGCTTGATGCTGTGCCTGAGCACCATTTACTACGCCTGGCTGGCCTACAAATTGGCGGCAAAGACCGGGCGAAAGGACGTGTGTGCGCTGCCCTCGGGCATCAGCGTGCCGCACATGTTCGTGGTCGTGTTCGTGATCATGTTGCCGATCGCGACCAAAACGGGTGACCCGATCAAAGGTTGGGAAGCCGGTCTCACCTGGGTGTTCGTGCAGAGCTTCGTGCTCATGGCGGGCGGCTTCATCGCCCCCATCATCCGCAAGATCACGCCGCGCGCAGCGCTGCTCGGCACGCTGGCAGGCGTGTCGGTGTCGTTCATCTCGATGCGTCCGGCGCTCGAGATGTTCATGACGCCCGTCATCGGCTTGATTTGCTTCACCATCATTTTGGCGAGTTGGTTCGGTGGCGTACGCTACTTCAAGGGCATCCCCGCCGGCCTGGTCGCGATTGCCGTGGGTAGCTTGATCGCCTGGGGCTCGACGGCGCTCGGCTACAATTTCGGTGGCATGTCGACGGCGAACCTGACCGCGTCATTCTCGAACTTCGGCTTCTCGGTGCCGCTGCCCGCCTTCGGTCACGTCTTCTCGGGCTTTCAGTTCCTGGGCGTGATCTTGGTGACCGCAATCCCCTTCGGTATCTATGACTTGGTCGAAGCGCTCGACAACGTGGAGAGCGCCGCCGTCGCCGGCGACGACTTCCCGACCACGCGCGTGCTCACGGCGGACGGCGTCGTCAGCCTGATCGGCTGCTGCATGGGCAATCCGTTCATCAACGCCGTGTACATCGGTCACCCGGGCTGGAAGGCCATGGGCGGCCGCATCGGCTACTCCGCGGCCACCGGCGTCACCGTGATCGTGCTCGCCTGGCTCGGCATCATCAGCGTGATGTCGTCGCTGGTTCCGGTCGTCGCCATTTCGCCGATTCTGCTCTACATCGGCATGCTGATTGGTTCGCAAGCCTTCCAAGAAAGCCCGAAGGCTCACGCGCCGGCGATCGTGCTGGCGCTCACGCCGCATTTGGCCGCATGGGGCAAGCTGCTGATCGACAACTCGCTCGGTGCCGCCGGCACCAACGCGCACACGATCGGCTTCGACAAGCTCGGGCAGATGGGCGTGCTCTATCACGGGCTGGAGGTGATGGGCGGCGGCTCCATCTTGGGCGGCTTGATGTTGGGTGCAATCGCCGCATTCGTGATCGACCGAGCCTTCACCAAAGCGGCCGCATTCGCCGGCGTCGCGGCCTGCATGACCTTCTTCGGTTTCATGCATGGTGAGGCCATTGGTGTTGGCCAATCGCCGCTGATGACCATCGCCTACCTGGGCGTTGCTGGTGTGCTGTTCGCCTGCGCGAAGCTGGCGACGGTCACCGCCGCCGCGCCGGAGCACGAGCACGGCGAGCCCGAACCCGCGCCGGCCGAATAACGGCCGCTCCGAGCGCCGCAATCAGCAGCAGCCAGGTGGCGCCCGCCTTCCTCCGTACCGGGGCGGGCGCCACGCTGCACCCTCCGCTGTCGTTGGAGTTGCCGACGCTGCCCATGTCGAGCGGGGCCGTGCCCGAGCTCCCCATGCCGGCAGTCGACGTACCGGTGCCGCCGGTCGTCGTGGTCGCGCCGCCCCCGCCCACTTGAGCCATGGTGGTCGTGCCGCCCTCGGAGCCGCCGCTGCCACCCGTGGCAACGCCGCCTGCTGCCGAGCCGCCGCTGCTGCTGCCACCCGTACCCCCGCTGCCGCCCGTGCCCGCGTTGGGATCGCGCGGATCCACGAAGGGCGAGCCGTCGAGCGACTGCTGCAAGAGCCAGTCGTATTGCACGGTCTTCTGCGAATCGAGCGTCGGGCAGAAGACGCCGTAAGCGGCGTGCCACACGTCGTGGCCGATGTTTTCGTAGCTGCCGAAGACGTGCTTCTTGGTCAGCGCCTCTTTCGGCACGATGTCTTTGTACTCGTCGGCAAAGGCGTACGTGTACTTGAAGAACGGCTCGCCACCGGACGCTTCGAGATCCAGCGAGCGCGTCATGTTGGTGTTGTACTCGGCGTCCTTCAAGCCGTTGAAGAACCAGATTGGCTTGTTGGCAATCTTGCTGCGCATGTCCCAGTTCGACACGCTGCCGCCAGGCGTGACGGGCATGAGCGCGGCGATGCGCTCGGCCAGCGCAATACCGACTGCCAGCGTGCCGACGCCGCCGTAGCTCAGGCCGGTGAGGTACTCGCGGTTGGGGTCGCCGTTGAATTCGGTCTCCACGCGATCCAGCGCGGCGCCGATTTCAGCCGCGTGATTCACCCAACCATCGCTATTGATCTGCGGGGAGATCACGATGAACGGGTACTGAAACATCGGGTCTTCGACCATGCGCGGCAGCGAATGCTTGGTCAGCGCGCTGAGAGTGCTGTCGCTGGCGGAGGCGTTCACCTCGCCGATGCCGTGCATGAACACGACCACCGGCCATTTGCCCTTCGCCTTGTCGTACCCGTGCGGAAGCGAAAGCAGGTAGTGCAGGTTGCCGGTCGTCTCGGCCGTTTCGCGCTTGGCGCAGTCGAGCACGGGCGCATCGACCATGCGCCCCATATCGAAGTAACACGCGTCCTTCGCCGTGAACTTGCAGTCGGTGGCCTGCGCCGACGCCGGGCTCGCCCAGCAGCCAGCACCCAGCACGAAAGCTGCGCTAAGAATGCCTCGAAACCCAAGCGATGCGGTGCGCTCCATGGCCAAACCTCGCTAGGCCTGGATGTCCAGATCGCTTGGTCTGAGTCACAAAAAGCGTCGCTCGTCTCAATCGCGCAATCGCTCTGCTCTGGAATGCGCCGGGCTCGAAATCTTCCTTTAGATCGCGCACTGCGCGCTGACGCATTCACGGTGCTGGTCGTTGCCGGTCACCGTGCAAAATTGCTTATTGGGGTTGCTCTGCTGGCACTGCGCATCGCTCGCGCACTGGTCGCCCGGCTTCTGGCAGGCAAACTCATAGCTGGGCACGCCAGGGCACGCATCGTATTGAGCGCACAGCCCACCCTGGCAGTCTTGGTCCGACTTGCAATCGCGCGCGGACACGCAAGCCCCAATCTCGGTACCGCACTGGCACACCTGGCCGTCGGCGCAATCGGCATCTTGCGTGCAGCCGTAAGCGCAATAGTTGTGCGCCTGGCCCTCGATGAACCCCGGGTAGAAAGCCGCGCAGAAGCCGTTCGGCTTGGCCGTGCATTCCGTATCCTTCGTGCACTCGTCGAGCTGCGGGTCGATCGGCTTGATCGCGTCGGCGTGGGGCAGCTTGCTGTCGCACTTGCCCGGCGCGGTGCGATGCACGACCCCTCGCCCCTGGCCACAGCGGATCCAGTTGCCACTGAGCTGCGCGCAGTCACCCGGATCGGTACCGCCCGTGCCGGTACCGCCCTGCGAACTCGTCCCGCCCGCACCGGTCCCGCCTTGAGAGGTTCCGCCACTACCGGTACCAGCGACAGAAGTCGAGCCAGCGTGCGAGGTCGTGCCGCCCGTCGACGTCGCGCCAGCGTGAGAAGTCGTGCCGCCGCTGCTCGAGCCGGCATTCGCCTTGGTCCCGCCGCTGCCACCATTTTCTGGCATATCGCCCACGAAATTCGAAGTATCGCCGCACCCAGCCAGGGCCGCGCCCGCTACCGTGAGCGCTACCAAAGTCATTCCCCAAACCGAAAAGCTCGTCATGCCCGACCAGTAACGGTAGAGGCTCGTACGGGTCAGCGGACGCGCAATATCTTTCAAAGCTCGAGCTCCAAACCCAAGCTGGGCGTGATGCTCGACGCGCGCGCAACGGTTTCGCGCGTCGCACCTCGGGCTGCCTCGTAACGCGTGTCGGTGAGCGACACGGCAAGCTCAGGCACCAGCGCCACACGCGGCGAGCTCCCCAAGCTGAACAGCGCTCCCAGCGCTAGCTGCGGGCGCAGCTCCGTGGCGGCCGCGGCCGGCGCGAAGCCGCTGTTCGCGTGCGCCAGGGCGCGGTAGCGAACGAGCTCCAGCGTCGGCCCCACGAAACCGTCGAGCCGCACCTTCGGCGAGAGCGCGACGCCGTACGTCACCGCCAACAGCGCCGCGCCGCCGAACAAATCCAAATCCAGCTCCGAGCGCGTGACCCGATGCGGAATCACCGCGCTCAGGCGCAAGAATCCGCCCAGATTTGGCCCGCGCAGGGCCGCGCGCAGGCGCGGGCCATGAGCAAAGCCTTCGTCACCGCGGAGCGCGGCGTAATAACCCAAAGCCGCGTGAAGCTCGGGCGAAAAGTCGTCCTTGCCCGGCGCCGGTGGACGCGCCTCGGCGAGCGAGCGAGAAGAAGCCGCTAGGGCCGGCGGCTCGGTCTGCCCGGGCGCCGCCGCCGGCGCTTCGCGCAGCGACTCCTCGACTTGTTCTCGCGCCGTCATCAGCTCGCCTTCCACGAGCGCGCTGGCCGACAAATGCACGGCTTGAGCGAGCTCTTCCGCAGCGACCTCGTCGAGCCCTCGCTGCAGCGCGATGTCGCGCAGCAAGTAACGAGTCTTGCGCGTCTTCGCGTCGAAGCTCGCAAAATACAAGCGCAAGCTGTTGCGGCTGCGCTCCGTGATCCACGCCTCCACCAGCAAGCCGCTCTCGGGCGCGAGCACCTGATTCGGATCCAGATAGGTCGCGCCCTGCAGCGTCACTTCGTACGCGCCCGGGTCGAACCAGCTCTGAATGCGAGCGCGCAGCGTCGCATCACGGCTCAAAGTCCCTACCAAGCGCACCCGCACGCGCGCGCGCGCCGGCGCCACGGCGTCCGTCGCCTGCGCGCCAACGTAGCTCGTCGGCGCGAGCACCAGCAGCATCGACAATAGACCCGGGACGATTCTCACGGCGCGGCGAGCTCGAGCTTGACGCGCGCCGCCGCCGCGTACGCCGAGCCCGGAAACCGCTCGACCAATCGACGCAATCGCGCGTCGGCCTCTGCGCGCCGCCCCAGCGCCGCCAGCGCTTGCGCCTCGCCCCACAGCGCTTCCGAAGCGAGCCCTCCGCGCGGTGCCGCTCGCAAGTAACGCCCGAAATGCTCCAGCGCCGCCGCCGCCGCACCGCGCTGCAAGTGCAGCGAGCCGAGCGTCATGTCACTCGAGCGCGCTTCACGCGACCCCGGAAATCGCTGTTGCAAACTATCGAGCAGCGCGATCGCCCTCTCGGCATTGCCCTCGCGCCGCGCCAGCGCCGCCTCACTGAACAACGCCGCCGCACCTGCGCTATCCGTCTTGTTGGCGGGGGACGCGCGAGTCACCGCCGGCACCGGCACGAGCGCGCTCGGCACCAGTGTGGCTGCAGCATCTGTAACGGCCTCCGCCGCCACCTCCACCGGCACCGCGTCGACCCTGCGCGGCGCCGCGAGCTGCGCCACGGGCGGCGCCGTTTTCGCCTGCGCCTGGGGCTGCGCCGCCGGCGCCGACACCACGAGCCCCCGCGCCGCACGCCACCAGCGCACGCCCTGCACCGAGGCCGCCGCCGCCGACACGCCAAACAGCGCCGCCGCCACCAGCAGCACCACCCACTTTCGCCGCGAGCGCCGCGGCTTGGAGGAGAGCGCCGTGAGCGTCCGCTTCATCACCCGCTCGACCGCCGCGTGGTCACCGGGCCGCACGCTGTCTTCCGCATCGAGCTCGCGCCCCGCTTCGTGCCACACCCGCGCCTCGAACGACGCCTTCAAAAACGTATCCAGCCGCTGCTGCTCCGGCCGCGGCAGCTCCCCCCGGCGCGCGCGCGCGCTCAGCTCGTCGAAGGTGTCGCTCATCGCGCCTCCTCCCGCAGTAGCGGCTCCGCAACTTCACGTAGCCGCGGGTGGCCGAGCACGCGCTTGCGCAGCGCCTGCTTGGCCAACCGCAAACGGCTGCGCACCGTCTCGACCGGCGCGCCGCTTTGCTCGGCGACTTCTTGCACCGTGTAGCCGAGCATGTTGTGCAGGGCGAGCGCTTCCGCCAAGGGTTCCGGCAGGGTGTCGAGCAGCTCGCGAACGACGGGAGCCAGCGCGCCGAGCACGGCTTGCTCTTCCGGATCACGCGCCTCGGCCTGCACGCTGTCCGGATCGCAACCGGCGACGCCGCGCGCACGCTTCTGCGCGGCGTCACGCCGACGCACGTTCATGGCCGTCAGCACCGCAACGCGACACGCGAAGTGCAGCACCGTGCCCTCGCCACGAAAGCGCGACAGCCCTTCGACCACCGCGTACGCGGCTTCGTACGCCACGTCTTCCACGTCCGAGTGCTGCGGCCCCAGCACGCGGCGCGCGACGCGCAGCAGGTGCGGCACCACCTGCGCCAAGAACGTGCGCAGCGCCGCGCGGTCCCCCGCCTGCACCGCGTGCGCGAGCTCGAGCAGCTCATCGCGCCGCCCGTCAGGCGGGGGCGGATCCGAGCGTCGGTAGCCGGAAATGAGCCGAAGCATGGGCTGCTCTTCCCCAGTGTTAGCCCCGCCGAAAATGGGTCACTTGGCCAAAACGGCTTCAGAACAAGGGCGTTTTTGGCGACAAGCAAAGGCTGACGCCGCGCCCGTAGTACAAGCAAAAACCGTGAAAACCGAGCTCGAAAAGATGGTGGCGGGCGAGCTGTACGACGCGCTCGACGCAGAGATCGTCCGCCGCCGCGAGCGGTCGCGCGAGCTGCAATGGGCGCTCAACGCCACGCTCGAAACCGACCAAGCGCGCCGCCGCGAGCTCCTGACCGAGCTGCTCGGTAGCGGCGGCGACACCACCTGGATCCAACCGCCGTTCTTTTGCGACTACGGCTTCAACATCTACCTGGGCAAGAAGGTCTACTTCAACTTCAACTGCGTCGTGCTCGACGTGGCGCCCGTACACATCGGTGAGCACACGATGTTCGGTCCCGCCGTGCAGATCTACACCGCCACGCACCCCCTCAACCCGCACGAGCGCCGTAAAAAGGAATTCGCCAAACCCGTCTCCATCGGCCACGACTGCTGGATCGGCGGGGGCGCGATCATCCTCCCCGGCGTCACCATCGGCGACAACGCCGTGATCGGCGCCGGCAGCGTCGTCACCAAGAGCCTGCCCAGCAACGTCGTCGCCGCCGGCAACCCGTGCCGCGCGATTCGCGAGCTCACGGTCGAAGAGCTCGCTGAACCGCGCGCAGGCGAGGGGCAGAGCCGTTAGCTCAGTTCTTCTTGCACTTACTCGTGCTGTTCAAGAAACCCGTGAGAGTAAGCTTGAAGTTCGACTTATCCGGCGCGCGTTCGGCGTGAAACAGGGCAAGCTCGTAGACTTTGCCGAGGGTGAGGCCGAGCTCGGCTGATTTTTGGACGCCGAGCGTGACGCTCTTGTCTTGCTTGGGGTGCAGGCCGCCGATGTCGACGGCGAGCTTGCCGTTGATGAATACCCAGACGTCGTCGTCCCCTGCGAAGGCGAGCACTTCGTCGCCCTGGTAGGCGAAGAAATAGCGCAGCTCCGTCGTGAAGCCGAAGTTGCGGCCGTTGACCAGGCCTTCTTTGCCTTGCTTGTCCCAACCTTTGCCGGTGAGCGGCGTGAAGGTGTCACCGCCGTCGAACACGTACGCTTGCGTTTGGCCCTGGCGATCGAGCCGTACGACGCCGGGGAACACCAGGTTGTCGCCCTCGGCCGCGCTGTACCACTTGTCGAAGTTGGTTTTGCTGGTGGTCTGCGCGCCGTACGGGCACTTTTGCGCGTTGCCCTCGTTGGGGCCGCCCTTCTCGCAAATCCCCGTGTAGACCGGCAGGCCATCGGCGCCGAGTGACGCCTCCACCATGCCGGGCGTGATGCCGTTACCTTGGAAGGCTTGCTGATCCGGAAACTTCACGGAGCCGCCCGCCGCCACGCTGACGAAGTCGCGGTACGTGACCGGAATCGCCAACTGCGCCGGTAAGTCGGCTGCCACCGTCTCGCAGCTGAAGCCGTCTTCGACGGTGCAAGTCGAGGAGCAACCGTCGTCGTTGTCCAGGTTACCGTCGTCACAGGCCTCGCCGATCACGAGCCCGTCGCCGCAAGTGGAAGTGCAGGCGCCGGCGGTGCAATCCGGCTTCTTGCGACAACTCTGGCCCGGCACGTCGCACACGAAGCCGCCTTCGGGCGTGCATGTCGCCGAACAGCCATCGTTCGGATCCTCGTCGCCGTCGTCGCAGAGCTCTTCGCCGACGAGCTTGCCGTCGCCGCAAACGCTCGTGCAAGGTTGCCCGGCCGTCTGGCATTCCCAGCCCATTTCGGAGCTGCAACCGGAGCTACACCCGTCTCCGTTGACGGTGTTCTCGTCGTCGCACTTCTCGGGCGCGACAATCACGCCGTCGCCGCACACGGGCATGCACGCGGCGCCTTCGGTCGGGCATTCATAGCCGGTTTCGACCGTGCACGTGGCCGAGCAGCCATCGTTCGGATCCTTGTCGCCGTCGTCGCAGGCCTCGCCGTTCTCTTTCTTGCCGTTGCCGCACACCGGATTCGGCGCGGCGCCGCCGCTACCGCCACCGGCCATGCCGGCGCCACCACCACTGCCGCCGGCGCCACCACCACCACTGCCACCAGCGCTGCTGCCACCGGCACCACCCGCACCGCCACCGCCGGTGCCGGCACTAGCCGTCGTGCCCGCAAGTGACGTGCTGCCCGAGCTCGTACCACCCGAGCTCGTCCCCGCCATGGCACTGCCGCCGCTGTCGCTGCCGCCGCTGTCGCTGCCGGCGCTACCACCCACGTCGGGCGGGGGCGTGTACGCGTCGTCGGAACAAGCAACACCGAGCGTCAGAGTCGAAAAACAAACAAAGCCGTAGGACGTGAGTCGCATGACGCAACCTTTCCGTGGCGCTCGCGACAAATGCGGCGCTTTTCCCCTAGAATTCGAGCAAACCGGGACGGCGGAGACGATACACCCGAAGCTCAATTTTGCAGCCGCGAGATCGCGTCTCTGCGTCAGAAACCTGTTAGCAATCAGCCGCTTTGCCGGCGTGCAGCCTGCTGACTGCTTGGCGCGAGCGTCACTTGCAAGAAAACGCTGCGTGCGTGCAAGAGCCCAATAGAGCGAAAGCGTAGCCTCGACGCATGGTTCGCCGCTCGCTCGCCGCTGTGCTCGTCACGCTGTGCTGCGGGGCATGTTCCGACGGCGCGCCAACCACCTCGAGCAACGCGGGCGGCACGACGGGACAAGGCGGGACCGCGAGCAACAACTCTGGCGGTGCTGGGGGCACGAGCAACACGGCCGGCAGCGGTGGAACGACGAGCAACGCAGGACAAGCCGGACAAGCCGCCAGCGGCGCCGCGAATGGCGGCGGAAGCGCAGGCGGAAGCGCAGGAAGCAGCGGCAGCAGTGGCAGCGGCGGCCTGGCAGGCAACGCAGGAAACAGCAGCGGCGGCATGGGCGGCAGCGGCGGCGACGGAAACAACCCGTCGTTGCCCAAGCGCGTGCTTCTGTACCACTTCAGCACGCTCAACATCGAAACGGTGCCGGCACAGCTCACACTGCTCAAGTCGCAGCTAGAAACCTGGGGCTACGAGGTGGAAGACAGCGTGAACCCCGATGACGTGAGCAGCCAGAACCTGACGCGGTTCGGCGGCGTCGGCATGATCAACACGTGCTTCGAGCCCTTCGGCGCCGGCCAGAAGGGCGAAGCACAAACGGCGGCCTTGAAGACCTTCGTCGAAAACGGCGGCGGTCTGTTCGGTACGCACTGCGCATCAGTCACCTTTCAGAGCGCTGACCCGCCGAACCCCTACAACGACGTGATCGGTGGGCGCGGCGGTCACGGCTCCTTCGATGGCAAGAGCGCATGCCGCACTACCGCCGCGCACGCGACGAGCAGTATGCTGCCCGCTACGTTCGACTTCACCGGCAACCTCGACAACGCCGACTACGTGGCTGCGGACTCGACCGTGCTCGTGAAGTGCAAGTGGTCAGGTGGCGACCAGAAGGACACGGCAGTGTCGTGGATCCGCACACCGGGCAAAGGGCGCGTCTTCTACACGAACTTTGCCAAGATCGACGCCGACCTCAGCGATGCCACGCTGGGGCAAAAGCACATTTTGCTGGGGCTCGGCTGGGTTCTGGGTCGCTGAGCAAACCCCAGCCCCTTTGGAAAGTGACCTGACGAACCGCAGGTCGATCAGAAAAGAATTGACCCGATCCGGCATGGAAACGGGACTGTGCCGTGACTCACGAGGGTGGCCTCTCGTGCACCGCTGCGGCTCATGCGCGCTCGACTCGATTCCGAGACTTCGGGCGAAAGCTTGCCCGCCGAAGCGAGCACTGCTCGGGAGGAAGACGCACGCCTCGTCGCCGCGCTGCTCGGGCGTGACCTGACCGCCGCCGCCCGATTGTACGATCGCTACGCCGCGAATGTACGCGGCATGGCCCACCGCCTGCTCGGCGCCGACACCGAGCTGGACGACATCGTGCAAGACGTGTTCGTGGCCGCCATCACCTCCATCAAGCGCCTGCGTGATCCGAGCATGCTCAAGAGCTGGCTGCTCGGCATCGCGGTCGGCAAAGTGCGCGACAGCCTGCGCGCGCGTTGGCGTCGCCGCTGGCTCAGCTTCTTACCCAACGACGAGCTCCCCGACCACGCCGTTGCCGAGAGCGAAAACCAGTCGGAAGTCGCCCGCGAGATCAAATCGCTGCTCGATCAACTGCCACCGGAGGAACGGCTCGCGCTGCTGCTTCACCGACTCGAAGGCTTGTCCCTCGAAGAAGCCGCCGCGGCTTCGAACATGACTGTCTCCACCTTCAAGCGCCGCCTCACGCGCGCGGAGACGAAGTTCGTGCAGCGCGCGCAGAGACGGCCGGCGCTCGGGCAGTGGTTGCGGGGGCGGCGACACGGGTAAGCCTGCCGTGCGTCGCCGGCGCACGATTCCATCGTAGCGGCGAAATCGCTGAATTGGGACCGGTCAGCTCACCGCTTCGCTGCGCCAAGCATCCTAAATCGGTGATCGGGAAGGATTGGCGGTGCCACTGACATGCCATGCGCAAGGGCATGCTGGTGGCCGCGCTGGCGGCATTGGGCTGCACGGCTGAGCTCTCGGGACCGTCGGGTAACACCGGTGGGGTTGGGCCGACGCTCAGTGGTGGCGGCAGCGGCGGGTCGAGCACGACAACGCCGCAAGACGTCCCTGCCGATTGTACGACCGAATCGCCGAGCCCACGCGTGCTGCGTCAGCTCACGCGCAGCGAGTACGGCCGCACCGTGGCGGATCTGCTTTCGCTGACGGACCCGAACATCACCGCCATCCCGCCGGATGTAGCGATGCGCGGCTTCACCAACAACCTCGCGGTCGCCTTCGTCGACGACCAGCACCTGGATGCGTACAGCACGGTGGGCACGGCGCTCGCGACCCAAGCCGTTCAAACGTCGTACGGCAAGCTCGTGCCGTGTGCGACCGAAGACAATACGTGCGCCGCACAATTCATCGACAGCTTCGGCAGCCGCGCGTTCCGCCGCCCGCTCACGGACGCCGAGAAGACGCGCTTTCTCGGCTTCTTCGACGCCGCGCTCACCGGCGGACAATTCAAGACGGGCGTGGAGCTCACGATCCGCGCCATGCTCATCTCGCCGTCGTTCCTGTTCCGCAGCGAGCTCGGTAGAGACGACGGCACCGGCACCTTCACGCTCACACCGTACGAAATCGCGTCCGCGCTGTCGTACCTGTTTTGGGGCACCATGCCGGACGCGAGCCTGTTCGCTTCGGCGCAGAGCGGCGCACTCGCCAACAAGACCGAGATCGAAGCGCAAGCGCGCCGGCTGCTGAACGATCCGCGCGGCCGCGGCGAGGTGGCGCACTTCTTCTACGAGTGGCTGGAGTCACCGCGCGCATACGTCGCCGCCAAAGACGCCAGCGCCTTCCCCAAGCTGTTCAGCACGCCCGATACGCTCGACAAGGTGCGCGCCGCGATGCGCGAGGAGCAAGACAGCTTCGTCACGCACGTTTTCTTCGACTCGACGAAGAAGTTCGACGAGCTGTTCAACGCCACCTACACGTACGCCAACGCCGACCTGGCCGCGTACTACGGGCTAGCGACGACGGGCATCGGCGCCACGACGCAAAAGGTCGATTTGGGCGCGGATTCGCCGCGTGGCGGCTTGCTCACGCTCGGGATGTTCTTGTTCGGGCACGCGCGCACCACGGCTTCGTCGCCCACCCAGCGCGGCCACATGATCCGCGCCAGCTTGCTGTGCAACGACATCCCGCCGCCGCCGGCCAACGTGGACACGGCCATTGCGCCCGCCATGCCGGGCAACACCACGCGGCAGCAAATTCTGGCGGTCACCGCCAACGGCGTCTGCCCCTCGTGCCACCAGTTGCAAGACCCCATCGGCTTCGGTCTGGAAGGCTTCGACGGCGCCGCCATGAGCCGCACCATGGACAACGGCGAGCCGGTAGACGCGAGCGGCGCCATCAACGGCATCCAAGGTCCGAACGGTGAGCAGCTCACCTTCAACGGCCCGCGTGAGCTGTCCAAGCTGGTCGCGCAAAATCCCAAGAGTCGCGCCTGCTTCAGCACCAACTACTACCGCTTCGCACGTGGCTTCGACGCCAAGGGCGTCGACACCTGCGCCGTCAACCGGCTCACCAACGATCTCACGAAAGACGACCTCGAGCTCCCCGAGCTGTTCGTACGCCTCACGCTGCAAGACAGCTTTACCAAGCGCCGCACGGCCGACGTGGTGGAACCATGAAAATCGATCGCAGAAACATGCTGCGCGGCGTGGGCTCGGCCGCGCTAGCCGCCTCGCTCACGCAGGTGTTCCGCATTCACACGGGCCGCGCGCAGGCAGCGGCGCCCCCACCCAAGGTCGTCTTCTTCTACACCCCTTGTGGGCTGCAGGTGGACGACTGGCACCCCAGTGAAACCGGCAAGACCTTCAACCTGAAGAAGCTGTCGGCGCCGCTCGAGCCGCACAAGCAAGACGCCATCTTCATGGACGGCGTCGCCATGTACCCGCTCAGCGACCACCAGGGGGGCTCCCAGCAAATGCTCGCAGGCGACGACCAGGACATCAAGACGATGGACCTGCAGCTGGGCGACATGCTCAAGGCATCGACGCCATTCGGCGCGGTGCAGCTCGGCATTCAGTGCCGCATCAGCAAGGGTGGCACGCCGTCGGTACCGCATCCTCACTTCACGCGTGTGTCTCTCAAAGAAGAAGTATTTCCGGAAGAGAACCCGCTGGTCGCTTACGATCGACTGTTCAGCGGTCTCGACACGGGCATGAACGACGCCGCCGCCGCGCTGCGCTTGGCCCAAAACAAAAGCGTGCTCGACGCCGCCAACGCCGACTTGATGTCGCTCACGCAAAGCTTGCCGCCCTCGGAGAAGCGCAAAATCGACGCCTACACGACGGCCCTGCGCGATATGGAGCACCGGCTGAGCGACCCGCAAACGCAGATGGCTTGTAACCTCGCGGGCTGGAATCCGACCGGCTTCACGGTGCCGCAGGTCGGCGATCCGAACCAGGCGGCCTACAACCAAGCCGACAAGCGTCCGGTCGTGGGCGACCTACAGATGGAGCTGGCGCGCCTGGCGCTCGCGTGCGGCCGGACGCGCGCCGTCACGCTGCTGTGGGAGCACACCAACGCGCACCATCCGATCGTCGGGGTGGATTCGTTCGGCGTGCATGATGCCTCGCACTACACGGCGCCTCCCGGGCAACTCACCGGTAACGCCACGCCCGAGCAGGTCGACGCCAAGCTCACGGCCTGGAATAAGTACCGCGTTTGGTACGCCGAGCGCCTCGCGCAATTCGTGCAAATGCTCAAAGACACCCCGGACACCGTCGGCACGCTCTTCGACAACACGATCATCTTCCACTGTTCGGAGCTCGGCCTCGGTCATCGCACGCAGCGCGTGCCGTTCGTGTTCTTGGGCGGTGGCGCGCTCGGCTTCAAGCTGGGCCAAGCCATCAACTTCACCGGCCAGGTGCCCGCGTACACCAAGGACCCGCACAACGGCCTGCAGCAGCTGGCCCACTCCAGCCTGCTCACGCTCATCGCCAACAAGATGAGCCTGCCCCTCAAGGGCACACGCTTCGGCTACTCGGGGCCGCAATCGCTGGACCCGATGTCACTCGGCATCGTCTGATTCGAGGGCTGCCGAGCCGCGGCCCCTCGCCGCCCTCTGATCTCCGTGTGACATTCTCGAGGAGCGGGGAACCATAGATCAGCCGGCGAATACCCCGAGGCGCAATCGGCGTGCTCTCGACAACGGTGGCCTGGAGACGACGGAGACGACACGGCAGTTCTGCAAGTTGCCTGCGCCACAGCAGCGGCCTGGGATTCTACTCATCTTGCTCACGTTCGCCAGGGGCCAACGAAGCCGTTCACGCGGCGGCACGAACGTTGAGCGGCAACGCTTCGTGAAGGGCGCGGAGGCACGCGCGGTCAGCGGCAAGGCTTCGTGAGCTTCGTGAGGGGCGCGGCGGCACGTGCGGTAGCGGCAAGGCTTCGTGAGGGGGCGCGGCGGCACGTGCGGTAGCGGCGACGCTTCGTGAAGGGCGCGGAGGGCACGCGGCGGTTAGCGGTAACGCTTCGTGAAGGGCGCGGCGGCACGTGCGGTCAGCGGCAACGCGTCGTGAGCTTCGTGAAGGGCGCGGCGCCATCCGACGGCCAGCATCGATTTTTATTGACAGAGATTTCGCGCGGCGAGCGACCGAGCTCGTGGTTGCGCTGAGCGATACGCATTGGCGGCGCTGCGCGGCGCACCAGAGCGCTCCTCG
>DASZTA010000029.1:0-9339 GCA_035548415.1 Polyangiaceae bacterium | reverse complement strand
TACGCCCCGCTGCGCTGCTTCGCAGCGCTGGCTCTAGCCCTGTTTGTGGGGGCGTTTCCGCCCCCGCACCGGCTTCGCCGGTTGCGCCCCCTCACCCGCTTCGCGGGTGATCTAGAGCGCCACTCCTTACGTCTACGTTGTGAGATGCGCTCTAGTGTCCCGAGTCAGAAGTTAGCCAGCTCAAGGCTCGAGCTTTAACGGGAGGGACACTAGTGCAATCAGCAAGAAGGGCGGAGCGCTCGGCTCACGCCCTGCCGTCGCTACCCGTTGCTCGCGACTAGCCGGCTTCGCCCGTGCCGAAGAGCTCGCGCAGCGCGCTTTCGAGCGCGACAGGCAGGATGGCTTCGTGCGGGTTGGCACCCATCGGTGGCAACTCGCGCACGCGATCTATGCGCTGCTCGGGCTTGTCGCGCGTGAGCGCCGCTTCGAACTTGGCGGGTTGGCGGATCCAAATCGCGGGTTGCCACCACAAGAGCAGCGGCACCTCGGTCGGGCGTCGCGCGAAGGCGCCGCCCATCTTGCGGTCGAGGCAAGGATCGATTGACACCAAAGCGAGCGGCAGTGGCACGCCCGCGCTCCAGAAATCGGCTGCCAAGCCACCGCTCGGGTTGCAACCCGCGCCGCTGTGACCCGCCAGCACCACGCGCGTGCGGTCGATCGTGACGCTTCCGTCGGTCGCCTTGACGACGTCGTCGACGAAAGCGTTCAGGTCGAAGCCTTGCCAGACCCGCGCGGCGAGGCCCGCGTTCTTGGTTTGGCTGGGAGCCGCGAGCACGAACGGCTTGACCTGACCGCTGCCGATCAGGCGCTTGATCATCGGTCGCAGATCGCGGCCGCCGCCGCCGAGCCACATGTGCGGCTCCGAGGTCGGATTGGTACCGTGGAGGAACACGACGAGCGGCAACGGCTCGTCCGTCTGTTGCTCGGGCAAGACGGCCGCGCCGCCGTTGCGCTGAAAGCGATACAGAAAGTGCGTGTCTTGATGGGGAAAATATAGGGTTTTGGCCTCGGCCAGCGCTCCGCCTAGCAGCGCTGCTAGCCCAGCGAGCAGGCTCATGGCACCTCGCATGCGCCCGAGCTTCGTCGTGGGTCGAGCCTGGAACATTGCATCAAACATACGGGCCTTGGAAGCGGCCGGCAACATTCCAAGCGATAGTCTTTCAGGTACTTTTTCGTGGTAGCCGTGTGAAGGGATGGTGAGGAGAACGCGGCCGGCCTTGCGTGCGGCGCTGTTAATGAGCGTCTGCGCCGCACGGGCCTTCGCGCAATCGCTCTCCGTGGAGGAGGAAAAGCCGGCGCAGCCACCGCCACCTACACCAGCGCCGCCACCACCGCCCAAGCCGGCGCCAGTCATCGTCATGCCGAGCGCGATCTCGACGCCGCTCGAATATCCACAGGGCGGCACCGGCGAAGCGGTGGTGGTGCTCGAGCTCACGCTGAGCGCCGCCGGCGATGTCACGGCCGCGAACGTGCTGGAGGGCAGCGAGCCATTCAGCGCGCGAGCGACGGAGGCCGCCCAGGGCTGGAAGTTTCAGCCTGCCACGCGCGACGGTAAACCCATCGCGGCCAAGATTCGATTTCAGGTGCGTTTCGTGCCGCCGCGCGACCTGGAAGAGCCCGCGCCGCCCCCGGCGCCGCCCCAACCGCCCACGCCCGACGAGCCCGGCAAGAAGCCGAGTGGAGCGCAGCCGGCAGCGGAGCCCACCTACGAGATCGTGATCGTCGGCGAGCGCGGACCGATCCGGCACGAGCTAGCGCGCACCGAAATCAGCCGCATGCCGGGCGCGTTCGGCGACGCCTTCCGTGCGATCGAAGCGCTGCCCGGTGTCGTGCCGATTGTCAGCGGCTTACCGTATTTTTACGTACGCGGGGCCCCGCCTGGCAACGTCGGCTACTACTTCGACGGCATTCCGGTGCCGTTCCTTTATCACTTTGGGGCGGGGCCGAGCGTCTTTCATCCGGCCTTCGTCGACCACGTCGACTTGTATCCGGGTGCTTATCCGGTGCGCTACGGGCGCTTTGCCGGCGCGATCGTGGCGGGTGAAATGGCGCCGCCCAGCTACCGCACCCACGGCGAGTGGAACATCCGGCTCATCGATAGCGGCTTGATGCTGGAAGCGCCGTTCGCCGACGGCCGCGGCGTAGCCATGGTGGGCGGTCGCTTCTCGTATACCGGCTTCGTGGTGTCGCTGTTCGCGCCGGGCGTGAACGTCGGCTACTGGGACTACCAGGCACGCGTGCGTTACGAGCTCACCCCGCACGATACGGTGGAAGTGCTCGGCTTCGGCTCCAGCGACTACACGACCTACAAAGAGAAGACGAACGTCTATAAAGACGACGGCAGCTTCACCACTATCGAGCAGAAGCACACGGTCGTCGACATCAACTTTCAGCGGCTCGACCTGCGCTGGGATCATCGGCTCAATAGCGGTAATTGGCGCAACGCGCTCATGCTCGGGAGGGACCGCACCGGAATCGCGGACGGTAACGTCAACCTTTACGACTACATGGTCGGCTGGCGCTCCGAGTACTGGAAGCAGCTCGACTCCGCGCACCGCTTTCGCGCGGGCGCGGACGTGCTGTTCGAGTCGCTCAGCCAGAAATTCAGCGACAACACGTCCGTTAGCGAGGCCGCGCCGCCGACCGACTCGGGCGTGGTGCCACCGAGCGGTAGCGACATGACGCCCGCGATGATGCCCGGCGCAACGCCGCCCGCGACGACCCCCGTGATGCCCACTCGCCAAGAAGACTCGAGCGAGAGTGATGCCGCACGCCTCGGCTTCGGCAGTCGGCGCGATCTGTCCGTGGGCTTGTACGCGGACATGGTCTGGCAGGTGGCGCCTCAGGTGCAGATCACGCCCGGGCTGCGCACGGACCTGTTCATCTCGGGCAGTACCGCGGCAGTCGGCTTGGATCCGCGCATCACCGCCGAATACCAGCTGAGCAAGAAGCTGAAGGTGGTGCACGGACTGGCGTTGGTGCACCAGGCGCCCAACTACTTGGGGCCCGTGCCGGGGCTGAAGTCGTCGCTTGCGGGTGGCCTGCAGCGCGCGATCCAGTCCAGCGCCGGCGTGAATTACGAGCTCCCGGCTGGGTTTTCGAGCTCGGTGGCGCTGTTCCAGAGCGCGTTCTTCAACATGACCGATCTGCTCAGCCTGGTGCAGCTCGAGAACACCAACGAGCGAAGCAACCAGAGCAACGGCGACGACTTCACCTCGCTGCGCACGACCGGGCATGCTTACGGCTTCGAGCTGCTGGTGCGCCGCAGCCTCTCGCGAAGGCTGGGCGGCTTTCTGTCGTACACCTTGTCGCGCTCGCGGCGCTTCAGCGGACAGCTGAGCGGTCCGGCCACGACCGATCGCACGCACGTGCTCAACGTGGCGGCCTCTTACGACCTCGGTCGGAATTGGCGCTTCGGTGGGCGCTTCATGATCTACACCGGCATTCCGGCGCAGGTCGCCTACATCGAGGCGGCGCGCCACCCGCCACGCACGCCGGCTTTTTGGCGCATCGACTTCAAGCTCGAGAAGCGCTGGTACATCCGCAAGCCGGATCGCTGGTTCGGCTTCAACATCGAAGTACTCAACACCACGTTGAACAAGGAACAACTGACGGGCAGCTGCAACGCGTTCAGCTGCAAGTACGAAGAAATCGGGCCCGTGACGGTTCCGTCCATCGCGTTCGAAGGCGCGTACTAGGCGCCGCCGTCTAGCGGTTCGGATAACCCGGCACGGTGCCGCTCTTCTGCGTGTTGGCGCAGGTCTGCAGCAGGTACGTCTCCGTCGCGCAGGCGGCGATGCGATCCGGCGTGAAGCGGCAACGCGCGGACGTTTCGTCGGGGTGCTGCTGGTAGCAGTTGATCAGCACGTCGAGCTCCTTGCGGCACTCGGGCGGGGCCACGTGGTTCTCTTCGCAAGCCGAGACGCAGCCGGCGGGGTCGTAATAGTCCGGGCAGTAGTCGCCCAGGGTGGCGTTGCAATATTCGTCGCAGGCTGTCGGAGGCAGTGGATAACCGCCCGAGCAAGCTCCGAGCGCGCACCACGCGCACGTCGTCGCCGCCGTAAGAGCTAGCGCTTGACGCACACCCAACCACATAATCCCGAGCATACACGAACGAGCCAGCGTTGCTGCGTTACGCTACGCTCATCGATCGCCGGCCCGATGAATAGCGAGTTCCCGCCCGATTCGAAGACGCGCGACCGCTGCGGCGAAATAGTGGGCGACCGCTACCGCCTCGTGCAGGTCATCGATCGCGGTGGTCAGGCGGAGGTGTATCGGGGCGTGGACCTGCGCATGGGTGATGACGTGGCCGTGAAGGTGATCTTGCCTCCGCGCAAGCCCGACGCCGCTTGGCGCGATCGCATGCTGCGCGAAGTGCACGCGCTCACGGTGCTGGCCGGCACGGCCGCCGTGCGTGTCTATCATCAAGTGTGGGGCAACGACGGCACGCTGTATCTGATCATGGAGCTGCTCCATGGCGCCAACCTGGAGACTTGTTTGGAGGCCGCCACGGAACGCGGTGAGCGCCTCGGCCTCGCCGACTTGCGCCCGATCATGGAGCCCGTGGTCAGCACGCTCGAAGCGGCACACGCGGCCGGCATCCTGCATCGCGATTTGAAGCCCGGTAACATCTACGTGCAGCGCGACGGCAGCGTGCGTTTGCTGGATTTCGGGTTCGCCAAGTTCCTGCGCATGCGCAGCGTCACGTTGGCCGGGCATATCGCCGGCTCGCCCAGCTACATCGCGCCCGAGTGCTGGAAGGAAGAGACCGAGAGCCTCGATCAGCGCATCGACGTTTACGGCTTGAGCGCGGTGTTGTTCCGAGCGCTCGCTGGGCGGCCTCCGTTCGTCGGCCAAGGCGTGATTCAGATCATGCGCCAGTGCGCGACAGCGCCGCGGCCGAGCCTGCACGCGCTGCGGCCGGACTTACCGCCCGCCGTGGACGATTGGGTGCAGGCGGCGCTGGCCATCGATCGCAACGAGCGCTTTCAAACGGTGCGCGCGTCGTGGCGGGCGCTCAGCACCGCGCTGGCGTGAGCTAAAAAGCGTAACCGCCCGCGGCCGACACGATCACGCCGCCGCGGTACCAGCGCTTGATGTTGTCGTACGCCTCGGCGGTTTCCGGACCGGAGACTCGGCGTGTGTTGGGGTTGTTGAGCAGAAACGAGTAGCCCATGGTCGCCATGAACACGAAGCCCTCTGGCCCGGTGTAGTTGAGGCCACCGACGGCCTGCAGGCAGGTCGAGTCGTAGACCACGATGTCCGCCCTTTCGCCCTGGGACTGGGCTTCGACCGACTTACCGTCCGTGCCGGGCGAGTAGGTGGCACCGCCGCCGATGAAGGGCGTCCATTCACCCTTGAGGATGTTGTAGCGGGCCCGCACGCCGAGCCGCAGAGTCGACGTGAGGGTGATGCCCAGCCCCGCATCCATCGCGATTTCTGGCACCGGGTGGAAGCTGAAGACAGCGCCGAGGCCGGCCAAGCCGTTCCAACCTAGCTCTCCACCGATGAAGAAGCGGCGGCGTGCACGGATGGGCCGATTGTCGTTGTCGCGCGGAGGTGGCGGCGGTGGCTCGGAGTAAACCGGAACCGGAGCTGTCGTTGCGGGTGCGGGGGCGGCTGGAGCAGGAGCGGTGCCCGGTGGCGCCGCAGCGGGAGCTGGCGCCGCAGCGGGAGCTGGCGCTGCAGCGGGAGCTGGCGCCGCAGCGGGAGCTGGCGCGGGCGCTGGTGCAGCCGGAGGTGGCGGAGCCGGCGCGGCAGCAGGAGCTTTGGCCGCAGCTGGACGCGCTTGGGGCGGCGCTGGCGGTGCCTTGGCTGGAGGCGGTGTCTTGGCGGGTGCAGGAGCGGGCGGTGCCTCGGCCGGCGGTGGCGGGGTTGCTTCACCCGGGAAGCTGCCGGAGCTCTGCGCGAAGGCGGGAGTCGCGAGGCCGACGAACGCGATCGACAACAGCCCGATTGACCAACGCATCTCTTTCGACCCTGAGGAAGCCTCCACCACTTGGTCTTACACGTAAAGCTGAATCTGTCGAAGGCTAGCCGTCGCCTGGTGTGGCGCGTCGGTTACGCCGTGCGGAGAACGACTTGATCGCTCATGGGTCGCTCGATGCATTGCGCGATTCGAAAACCGGCCTGCGCGACGAGTGCCCGGAACGTGGCGAGGCCGCGCGGGATGGTCGCGGCGTTGCTCGTTTGCTTGACGAACTTCATCAGCTCGTCGTTGCGGGTGACCGAGCCTACTGCGAACAGCTCGGAATCGTGAGCGCCGGCAAGCACGCGGAGGTTGGCCAAAATGTGCTCATCGCTTCCGTACTCGAACAGCCCGCCCTCCGATGAGACCGCCACGATGGCACCGGCCTGCTCGGCCTCGTGCAGCACGCGAGCTAGCTCACCCTCGGGGGTGGACCAGTCGTAAGGCACATGCTCGAACGTCGCCTTGACCGCAGCCAGCGGCGCGCCGCTGCGCTGCAGCGCCGCGAGGGCTCGGGCCCCGAAAGTAGGGCCCTGCTCGTCGCCATCGAGGACTCGCAGCCTTACCTCACGACCGGCGAGCAACCCGGCGTGCTCGCGCTCGAGTAACAACAATGCGTTCAGGCTGTCCACGGCGGGGCCGCCCGCGATGTTCAGCAGGTGCAGCGGCCGGGATCGCTCAGCGGATAGCCGAGGCGCAAGGCCGTCGGCCAAGAGCTGCGCCATGTCCGAAAGGCGCAAGCGCATGGAAACCGCGGGTAGGGAGCTGACCAGGCGCCGATCGATGGGCACCGCGTACGGCCCCAAATTGTTGGGGCCGAGCTTGAACAAGTAGGTGGTCATGCCGTCGAGGAACGTGCCGTCCGCCCGGCGCAACCCTCGGGCGAGCCGCGAGCCGCGCAGCACGAAGCGCATCAGCGCCATGCCGATCCAGCGTGGCAACTTGCGGAAGCGCTCTTGCTCGGCCATGAAGCGCCGGCAAAGCTTCTGTTGCGCCTCTGCGTCGAGCGCCAACGCGAAGCTCGGATGCGACACGTCGACGACCGGTAGCTCGAGCCCGTCGTCGGTCACGGCATAGTAGAGCCCCGGCTTTTTGTTGGGCTCCGCGAGACGAACGAACGCCATCGTGAAGCCCAATTACCACGGGTCACACGTCGATGATGCCTTGCAAATACGGTACGGCGCTGCCTGCGATGCTCACCCGCTGCTCGGCGTTGCCACGCAGCTCGGTCCACAGCTCGCCGCCGCGCGCCGAGACCTGGCGCGCGAAGAACGAGGATTTGCCCAACTTTTTCGCCCAAAACGGCGTCAAATAGGTGTGCGCCGAGCCGGTCGCGGGATCTTCTGGCACGCCGGCGGTGGGTGCGAAAAAGCGCGAGACGAAGTCGCAATCACGACCGGGAGCGGTGGCGATCACCCCATAAACTCCGGTCGCCACGATGCCGGCCATATTGGGGTTGAGCGCGCGCACCTCTTCTTCCGAATCGTAAAGCGCTAGCCACTGCTTGGCCTGGTGCAGCTCGCGCGGTGCTCGCCCGAGCGCCGCTACCAACGCGGGATGCTCGGGCGCCGGCTCCAAGCGGTTCGCCGGAAAGTCCAGCACCAGCTTGTCGCCGTTGCGCTCGACCGGCAGCGGGCCGCTCTGGGAGCCGAACACGACCTTCGTGCGCTGCGGTGCGAGCTCGTGAAACACCACGTAAGCCGACGCCAGCGTGGCGTGACCGCACAGCGCGACCTCCCGCGCCGGCGTGAACCAACGAATCTGGTATTCGTTGCCGTCGCGCACGAAGAATGCCGTCTCCGAAAGGTTATTTTCGCCCGCGATGGCGAGCATCAGCTCGTCCGGCAGCCACGCCTCGAGCGGCACAACCGCCGCTGGATTCCCGCCGAAACGCCGCCCCGTGAACGCATCCACCTGCCAAATTCGCAACCTCATGAAGCGAACCGTACCATTGGGCTGCCGCCCCGGAGGCCAACTCGCAGCTCGCTTGCAGAAAGCTGTCGTGGCGGTCACCGGTGCACCCACCGACGACGAGCGGTTTCGTGCCGGGCGCGGTCGCGCCGCGTTTCTCAGTCGAAGCCAGAATCCTGGAGTTCCTGTCGCGCGAGCGACTCGTGGCGCGCTCCGTCGCTCCGTTCGGCCATGTGCACGGGCCCGAAATCTCGTTCGGCCGCCAATCGGTTGTGAGCCTTACAGCGGAGCGCCAAATTCGCGGCGCGGTGCTGCCCACCTCGAGCAAAGGGCTGGAGGTGATGCAGCTCGAGGTAGCGCGTCTCGCCGCAGCGCTCCCCTCGAGCGTCGAGGTAGCTGCAGCGACCCGCGTCGCGCTCGTACACCTCGCGCCGCAGCGCTGCCGGAATGTGCCGACTGCGCCGGTGCGAAGAAGCTCCGGCAGGAGAAGGTACGGCGTCCACGGTACCGGTGCCGCGCTGGCGCGGTTCGGAGTCGCGCTCGGGCGGTTCGGAATCAACGCCGCGCTGGCGCGGTCCGGAGTCGCGCTGGCGCGGTTCGGAATCAGCACCGCGCTGGCGCGGTGGGCGGCGGACGCCGGCCGCAAACTTTCGCTTTTCGAGCGCCGCCACGAGCAGCTTCATCGCTTCGAGGTGCAGCTCGCCGAGCGAAACGCCGGGCCGCTCGCGAGCCATGAGCGCTTTGGCCCGCTCCACCAACTGCACGTGCTGTTCGACCGTGGAGAACTGCAACTGGTAGAGCTGAGGGCTCGTGACCGGAGGCAGTTCGGCCGGTACCGGTCCGACCGGTAGCTCTGCTTCGTTGACGCTCGCCTCTTCGGCGCCGTCGTTCGCCCAATCGCGCGGCCGTTCGCCGGGCGGGAGCTCGCGCGCCGGCGGGCAGAACGACTCCACGAATTGGGCCCAAGTCGGCGTGCGCAACGTCTTCATCATCGTCACGGGGCCGAGTGGCTGGACCAGGTCGGGCACGCTAGGTAGCGGATGGAGCTCCCGGACCAGCTTGGCCAGCTCCTTTTTGGTGCGAAAGCGCGCGCGGCCGAGCACGTCGGCCTGATTTTCTGCCGTGAGGTGCGGGCCAATCATCAAGAGGCCGGTCAAGTGCAGCTCGCCGTCGGCCACCGCGTCGAGTAGCGCCGGAAACTGTTTGACCCACTTGGCCGCCGCCGAGCGTCGCGCCGCCGCGTCTTCGGAAAAGCGCAGCTCGTAGATGCAGTAGGTGTAGATGCTGGCGCAGCGGCGGATGCGATGCACCCCACGCAGCTCGACTTCGGCCAAGTGCAGAAGCAGCGCCGCGAGCAGCTGGTTCGATTTGCCGACCAGACGCCGCGTGCTCGCTAGCAGCTCTTCGTCCGAAAGTTGGGCCAAGCTCGCGGCTCCGCCCGGAATGAGTCGCGTCGTCTT
>DASZTA010000028.1:0-109431 GCA_035548415.1 Polyangiaceae bacterium | reverse complement strand
GGCACTTCGATAGCGTCGCCGAGCAAGCTCGAGCATCGACGTCGGTACTGGTGATCCACGACAGCACCGTGTTCGACTTCGACGCAGAGGGCGAACGGGTGGGTTTAGGGCGAGCGCGTGTCGGCGACCAAGCTTTCCACGAGCACTTCTCGCTGGTGTTGAAGAACGATGGCAGCAGGCATCCGATCGGGATGGCCGCAGTAGAGGGTTTTCAGATCGCGCGAAAGTTCCTGCTGGGTAGTGATCAATGATGAGACGAGCGTAAGAATCTTCTGCGCGCGTGAGAGGTGACTTGGGCGTCCTGAGTCGTCGAACCCTCCGTACGTGCAAATGCAGCGCTCGCCGTGACGCGAGAACGCCCTCGCCGTCCCGCCCCTGGGCGGCCGTGCCCAAGGCGGCCACCAGGTTTCTGTTTGAGGGTTGATACTGCCGCCCGCGCCAGACACGCGCAGAGGGCCCCGGCCGCGTCAAAACTGGCCATCAAGACGAGTAAAAGTTATTGCAGGCTCCTCCCATTAAGGGCTGACAATGTCGAATATGACTGCTGACTCGCGCTTTGCCGACCTGAACCTCGAGCTGCCGCCCGCTCCCAAGCCGGTGGGCGTCTACAAGCCGATGGTGGTCGTCGACAAGCTCGCTTACCTCTCCGGGCACGGGCCGATGCGCCCCGACACGTCGCTCATCACCGGCAAAGTGGGTGCCGATTTGACGCTCGAGGAAGGCAAGCTGGCGGCCCGCCAAGTCGGGCTTTCGCTGATCGCCACCCTCAAGGCGCAGCTCGGAACGCTCGACAAGGTCAAGCGCGTGGTCAAGGTGCTGGGCATGGTCAACGCCGCTCCCAACTTCGAGGAGCACCCGAAGGTCATCAACGGCGCCAGCGAGCTGTTCGCCAGCATCTGGGGTACCGACGCCGGCGTCGGCGCGCGCAGCGCCGTAGGCATGGGCTCGCTGCCCACCAACATCGCGGTCGAAATCGAAATGATCGTGGAGCTCGTCTGATGCTCGACACGCGCCTCGAAAGCTACGCCATCACGAACGTGGGCGAGGTCGATTCGCCTTCGCTGTTGCTTTACGAAGAGCGCGTCGACGAAAACCTACGTCGCATGGTGAAGGACGCGGGCGGCCCCGAACGGCTGTGCCCGCACGTCAAGACCCACAAACTGCCGCAGATTATCGAAAAGCAGGTGGCGCTCGGCATCAGCAAATTCAAAGCCGCCACCATCGCCGAAGCGGAGATGTGCGCGTCGGCGGGCGCGCCACAGGTGCTGCTGGCGCACGCGCCCGTCGGTCCGCGCGCCGAGCGACTGGTCGCGCTGATGCGCAGCTTTCCGAAGACGTCGTTTGCCACCATCGTAGACGACGAGGGCGTGGCGCGTCACTTGTCGGCCGTGGTGAGCGCCGCGGGGCTCAAGGTGAACGTGCTCATCGACATCGATTGCGGCATGCACCGCTCCGGCATCGCCGCGGGGCCGGAGTCTGAAAGGCTGTACGCGCTTTTGGCCAGCCTGCCCGGCCTCGAGCCGGTGGGCCTCCACGCTTACGACGGCCACATTCACGACACGGACTTGAACGCACGCCGCGCCAAGTGCGATGAAGCGCTCACTCCCGTGCTGGCTCTGCGCGATCGCCTGCGCCGCGCCGGTCACGCCGTGGAGCGGCTGGTGGCGGGCGGCACGCCGACTTTCCCGCTGCTCGCCAAACGGGGAGACGTCGAGTGCAGCCCCGGCACCTCCGTACTGTGGGACTACGGCTACGCAACTACCCTGCCCGATTTGGATTACCTGGTCGCGGCAGCGCTCCTCACGCGCGTCACCAGCAAACCCCTGCCCGAGCGGCTGTGCCTGGATTTGGGCCACAAATCGATCGGCTCCGAGATGCCACAACCGCGCGGCCTCCTGCTCGGGCTCGAAGACGCCAAGCTCGTCGGCCATAGCGAAGAGCACCTCACGGTCGAAACGCCGCGCGCCGCCCAGTATCCGTCCGGCACGCCGGTTTACGTGCTGCCCTGGCACATCTGCCCGACCGTCAACCTGCACTCCGAGGTCGTGGTCGTGCGTGCGGGCCGGGCAGAGGCTCGCTGGCCCGTCGCAGGGCGCTCGCGGCGCATCAGCGTCTGAGCTTTTTCGCGAACCCTTTCGCGTCGCTCTGGCTCCTACGATGAAAGGAGCCAAACCATGTGTCAGCGAGTGACATGCAAGAGCTGCGGCAAGCCCAGCTACGTCGGGTGTGGTCGCCATATCGAGGCCGTTTTGGGCGATGTCGCGCCCGAAGCGCGCTGCCATTGCCGTGAGACCGCAACGAAGCAGGCGCCGCCGACCGCTGAGCGCGGCAGCTGGCTAGGGTCGATCTTGGGCAGGCCGAGCGGGAGGCGAGCATGAAAATCCTCGTCGAATCCGCGGGCGGCGTCGCGAGCGTCGTCAGTCTGGGTGCGCACCGGCTCGTGTTCGACCAGCCGCCGTCAGTTCCGGGCGGCGAAGATCGGGGGCCGTCACCGCTCGACGTGATGGCAGCCACGGTGGGCGCGTGTGCGCATTACTTCGCGGCCGCGTTCCTGTCCGCGCGCAAAATCTCGGTGGCGGGGCTACGGGTCGAGATCGAGGCCGAGAAAGTGCGGGAGCCACAACCGCGCTTCGGAAGGCTCACGATTCGTCTCACCCTTCCCGCGGGGGTTTCGGAGAGCCTCCTACCCTCAATCGAGCGAGTCGTTCGCAACTGCCCGGCTTACGGCACCTTGCTGCATCCGCCCGACGTCGAGCTCACGATCGCCCCTGGCGACGCACACGCTGCCGCATGACCAAGATGCTGCGCTTTGCGCGCGTGGTAAACCTTGAGTGTTAACTTTGTAAATGTCGCATTGACGCGTCCGCTCTAGGTCGACACTTGCTAAGCGGTCGCGGCGCTGGCATGTCTGGTTCAGCCATGCGCACCCGTCTCGTCGCGCTGTGTGTCTCTTTGTCGTTCGTTGCGTGTGGTGAACGCGGCAGCGTGAGCCCCAATCATCTGCCCGCAGGCGGAGCGACTGCAGGCGACAGCGCTGGCGGTTCCGTGGCCAGTGGCGGCGCTGCGGGAGCGATGACGAGCGGCGGTTCTGAAACGGGCGGCAGCACGCAGGGCGGAGCGCTTTCGGCCGGCGCGGGCGGCATGGGTGGCAGCGGCGGGAGCGTAAACGCTGGTGGCGCGGGCGGCACCGCCGGTGCGCCGCAGCAATCTGGCTCGATTTGCCCGCCGGGCCCATACGCGGCATCGCCGCTACCGGCGTCGCCCACCATCCGCACCGTGTGCACCGGGATGAAGTTCACGGAAGGGCCAGTGTGGCTCGCTGATCAGGGCAAGTTGTTCTTCTCCAATTTCGACGACAAAGACGCGGCCAACGCCTTCCCGGGTGGGATCATGGCTTACGCGCCCGGCGGTACGTGCGAACCGTTTCTCGATGATGCGGGCACCAACGGCTTGGGGCTGATGAACGACGGCCGCATTTTGGCGGCGCGTCAGGTCAAGCACACGGTCACGCTGATCGACGTTTCGACCAAACAGATGACGGACTTGGTTTCGGACTACATGGGTATGGCGCTCGATTCGCCCAACGACGTCACGGCGCGCAAAGACGGCAACGTGTACTTCACCGACCCCACGTGGGTCCCCCGACCTTCGCCCCAAGCGCTGTACCGCCGTGCCCCCAACGGCACGCTCACGGCACTTCCGTATCCCAACCGGCACCCCAACGGCATCACCCTTTCCGCGGACCAACAGCGGCTATTCTTGTCGCTAGAAAGCCCCAATGAGGTGGTCGTCTTCGACGTCGCTGCCGACGGCAGTTTGTCGAGTCCCCAGCAATGGGCGGCCGATAGCTCGGACGGCATGGTGATCGACTGCGCGGGCAACGTCTACTTCAGCTGCTGCGGCAGCGTGCGCGTCTATAGCCCACAAGGCGCCCTCATCGGCACTCTTCCAGTGCCGGACGCCGTGCTTCCGGACCCCACCAACCTCGCCTTCGGCGGTCCCGATCGCAAAACCCTCTACATTACCGGCAGCTCGGTATTGCGTGCGGTCGACCTGAACGTGCCGGGTTACCCGTTTTGAGCCGCCGGCTGCGTTCGCCCCCAACGCGCTCGCTTCAGTGCTGCGACTGACAATACAAACACCCCTGCCCCTCGCACGCCGTCCGATACGAGCACGACCCGAGCTTGCCCGGTTCCAGCTGACATTGCTGGCCGAGCTCCTTGCACGCGGCCGGCACGCTCTTTCCGGCTCCGCCGCCGGGACAGCCGGAGAGCAGCAAGAGCACCACCAGGAGCGGTAGGGGATGAAGGCGCTTTGAGGTCCGCAAGCGTTACCTGAAGCGAACACTAGCGCACCCCGAGAGCTTCCGCCTGCTCACGGTCGAGGCGTCGACGTGGTGAGCTTCAGAGGCCTCAGCGGCGTTTGCGGCCGAACAGCCAGAGCGCGAGCACGCTCACGAGCGCAGCCCCAATACCGCTGCTGCGTGAAGCCGCGAAGCGGCAGCCGCACCCAGCGTCGCTGGAGCTCGCGGCGCCGCCGGTCGCCCGCGCCTCGCCGCCGCCCCCGGTATTTCCGGCGGAGCTTCCGCTGTTCGGAGCTGCTCCCGCGCTTCCGGCGTTCGCCGCCGCATCGCTCGACGGCGCGCCGCCGGTCGAGCTCCCGCCAGCGCTGGCGCCGCCGCTCGGAGTCATCGGTTTTGGCGGTTCGACGACGCCATTGGTGCCGTCTTCGCCGATCACGATGGTACTGTCCGCCGTCACGCCGTTCTTTCGCACCGTCTTACCCGACGGATAAAAGGTGACGGTAACGTCCACGCTTTCGCGAGCCCCCAACCCGTAGTGTCGCTCGAGCTGATCGAAGGCGTAGTAGTTTTGCTGCGCTTGCTTGGAAAACGCCAGCACTTCTTCGAACCAAAGTAAGTGCGAGGTACCAGGCTCGAAAATGCGAATTTGCGAATTCGTGGCCGCTTTGTTACCCGGCAGTCCGACGGGGCGCACGTTGAGCCAATGCTGCGGCGGTAGGTCGTTTCGATACAGCTCGACCTGTCGATTCGGATCGCCCGCCGTGAAGCCCATCAAGTCCAAGTCGCCGTCGGCATCCAGATCACCGAAGGCGAAGCCGCCGTCCACGCTGCCTTCCGCCAGATGCGTGATCTTCCCCCAGTCATCGTTTTGATAGCTGAAATGACCGCCACCGGTGCCGCGCAGCACGTGAAAGAAGAAGCGCCCGTCGATCAAAATGTCGGCGATGCCGTCGTTGTCTAGATCGGTAACGGTCGCTAGCCCCCAGAGCGAATACTCGGCGGAGCCCGGCGTGCCGGTTACGGCGTTGGCGAGCGGGCTGAACTGGCCGTGCCCATCGTTCAAATAGATGACTTCGGGAAACTTCTTGTCTTCGAAACCTATCAAATCGACGTCGCCGTCTTGATCGACGTCACCGGCGCCCAAGATGGCGAGGTGCTGCGGTTTGAGGCCGGATTCGCTGGTCTTTTCGAGCAGGTTCATCTGGCCGTCGTTCAGCAACAAGCGCACGCGCCCGTAGTCGTCCGGCACGCCGTAGCCGCCCCAATTGACGAGCAAGTCGACGTCGCCATCTGCGTCGAAATCGGCGAACAGCACACCGGCGTCGAGGGCCCCACCTTCGGGTTGAGGGATCAACGCACTGTCGGCAGTGAACTTGCCCGTCCCGTCGCCGAAGTCGACCTTGAAGTTTTGGCCCTGGCAGCTGCGAACCCAATCCAACTTACCGTCGCGATTGAAGTCGACCAGCGCTTCTTCGCGGGATTCGTTGCCTCCGCGCGTATCCACCTCACCCACGTCGCTGAGCACCAGCGTGGCACTGCCGGCTGCGGTCTTGTTCAGCCACCATTTCGCGCCGCCATCGGCGTAGGTCAGGTCCATGTCGACCTTACCGTCTTCGTCGACGTCCAAACAGTTGTGCACCTCGCTGGTCGGATAGCTGCCTGATGCCAGCGTGAAGTGCCCGTTGCCGTCGTTCAACGCCGCCAGCCCGGCGTCGTGATGGTCCGAAAGGAACAAATCCAAATCGCCGTCGTGATCCAAATCGACGAAGGTGAGCCCGCTCAGCCACCAATCTGCCGGTTTGGCGTCGCGCAGCGCTTGCACGCCGCTCTCGGCCGTCACGACCGTGAACGGCGCCGCCAGGGCGGCTCGCGTGCCGAAAAAAGACGCACAAACCAGGCCTAACCGCAGCCCGCGCGCAACCATCCGACCAGAAGACCGCATCCCCGTAATGGCTCCCCGCGACCTGACGGATCGCGATTTCGACGCGGGCTCGGGACAGAGGCCGCGAGGCCGCGCTAACCCAGAAACCCGGGCAGCTCGCCGGGAAAGCGAGCATCGCCGAAGCCGCTGAGGCCCATGCCGAATTGGTTGGCGACCGAGCACAGCAAACCGTTGTGTGCGTTCTGCGGGTCACGATACTCGGAGGCGTAGCCCAGCTGCAGAAAGCGTCCCTTCTTGTAGTTTCCGCCGCCGCCCGCCAGCACGAACGGCAAGTTGTTGTTCATGTGACGCGCCGGGTCACCCAGCTCGTTGGTCCACAAGATGATGGTGTTGTCGTAGGCCGTGCCGGCGCCTTCCGGAATCGCCTTCAAGCCTTCAATCAGGTACGCCACTTGCGAAGCGTACCAGCGCTGGAGCTTCGACAACTTGCGGATACTGGTCGGATCGTCGGGGCGATAGCCGTGCGCGATGTCGTCGTGCATCTTCGCGTCACCCAAGCCGACCCAAGGCATCGTTTGACCGATATCCATGTACAGGGTGAACACCTGAGTGAGCCCGCACGCCAGCAACTGCAGCCCGAAGTCCATGCACGTTTGCAGGTACGTTTCGTCGTCTAGCGAGCCTGCCGGCGCGGCGGCCGGCTTTTGGCAGGTGATGGTCGCCGGCCGCGAAAGCCGCTTTTCCAGCAGATTCAGCGCGTCCAAGTGGGCCTCGACTTTGGCGCGCTCGGGCCCGGCCAGGCGCGAGCGTAGGCGATTGGCGTCGTCTTTCAGGTAGCTCACCACGGCCAGGTCAGCGGCCGAGCGCGCCTTCGCGCTGGGATCGCTCGATGGCGCCATGAACGAGCCGAACCAGCTCTTGTAGGCGTCGCGGAAGTCGTACTCGTACGGAATCTGTTCGCCCGCGTCGTCGTAGCTGACGGCGGTGGCGCCGCCGGCGTAGCCGAGTGGCTTGAAATAGAACGGCTTCGTGCCGAGCTGCTTGGCCACGACGTGATCGATGGATGGGCCGTCGGTGCGCATCGAATCGTCTTCGCTGCGACCATGTCGACCGGTGAGCGGAGCTACGTTTCCGCCGTTGTGCCCGGTCAAGATAGGATCGACGTCTTGATAGTTGCAGGTCAGATCGAGCCCTTCGATGATCAGGAGCGAATCTTTGTGAGCTTCCAGCGGGCCGAGCGTGGAATCGGGATCGTAGTCGAGCGTCCAGCCCGTCTCCTGCGCCGCGCCCCCGCCCACAGCTTGCGGACGCCACAAATCGGCGCCGCAGCCGTGCGGGTTGGAGAGGACGATCAAGCGTTGGGGTCCGGTCGCCTCTTGCGCGAAGGCGTCGCGCAGGAGGCCTTTGAAATAGCCTGCGCAGGCCAGACCCGAGAACGTGGCGAGCAGTGCGCGTCGCGAAATTTGGCTCTTCATTCGGCTATTTCCTGGCTCAAAGCGGGGACGGCAAGGCGGCGCGCGACAGCGCGCTCTCGTCGGTGACGAGCGCCAGCATCAGCTCGCGAACGTCCAGCTCCTTGTCCTCGAACAGCTGGGCGTAGCTGCTGAGCGCGCAGGCGTCAGCGTCGGTCTCTTTGCGGCCGATGGTGAAGCGATAGGTCTGGCGCACGAAGCAGCTGTGCACCTCGGGCGTCGTGGACAGCAAGCTCGACAGCGCGACCGCATCGGCGACCGGTGCGTCCGAGCGGGCGGTGCCGACCAGCGCGCCGCTGGAATCGACGAGTTGCCCATTTTCTTGCTCACGATACTGCCCGATAGCGTCGTAATGCTCGAACGCGTAGCCCATGGGATCGAAGGCTCGGTGGCAAGACGAGCAGAACGCGATGGACGTGTGCAGGGCGAAGCGTTCGCGCGTGGTCTTGGCCCCGCTCTGGTCAGCGGGCGGCAGCGGCGGGACCATGGCCGGCACCGGAGGCGGCTCGAGGCACAAGAATTTTTTCAGCACCGCTATGCCGCGCAATACCGGCGAGCTCGAGTCCGTGTGGGCGCGCGAGCCGAGGTAGCTCGGCAAGGTGAGAACGCCCGCGCGTTGCGAAGCGTCGAGCGCCGTCGGGATGAATTCCGCTGACGTAGCCGTCAAGCCGTAGACGGGCGCGTTGTCTCTGGAGACGAAGCTCTTAGAGCTGGTCAATAGCGCCGACAGCGACGGAGTTTTCGCCCAGTCACGCAGGAACAGCTCCGTTTCCCGGTCGAGCGCGGCGTTGAAGGTCGGGTTTGCCTGGGGGTACAGCTTGGCGTCCTTCTTCCAGGCGGGGCTGCCCAGGTCGATGCTGAGCCACTCGCGCACGAAGCGCTCCGCTTGCCGCGCGAAGCGCTCCGGGTATGCCTCGAGCAAGCGACGGCCTTGCGCGCTCAGCTGCGCAGGAGTGGTGAGGGCGCCGCTGGCGGCCTGCTGGGTGAGCTCGACGTCGGGGGGTGAAGCGGTGAGCGCATAGGAAAGCGCGGCTGCCACCTCGTACGGCGTGAGCATCACGCTGGCGCCGCTGGCGCCGGGCGCGCCTAGCTCGGTACGAAAGATGAAGTCGGACGACTGCAGCAGCGCCCGCACGGCGTAAGTCAGACCCGCCATGAGCGCCGCTCTGCGATCGCCTGCCGCGACCGTCGCGCTGCCCGCGGTGTACACGACCAAGAGCCCGTCGAGCTCCGCTGGCGCCAACGGTCGACGCAAGGCGCGCGCGCCGAAGGTCTCGAGAAAGGTCCGGGCACAAGCTTTGGCGCTCTCCTCGTCGGCGTTGCAGGCGGCGTCGACCGCCTGCAGCTCGCTTGCATTCGCCAAGTTTGCCGCGGCACCCTCGACGACGCTCTTCAACGAGTCGACGTAGTTCGAGCTCACGCCGCGCTCGTCGCCCGTGGAATAGCCGATGGCAAACGTGTCCGACTCGAGTTGCGCGGCAAGCTCGCGTGTCGCGCCACCCAGCAGATCCGCTAGTGTGTTCTCGAGCTCCAGCCGGGTGAGCCGGCGAATGCGCGCCGAAATGCCGAATTTCTGCGCAGGCGTGCCCGCGCAGTCGAGCGGACTCCCACCGCTGGCGCTGCCGCCGCTGGAGCCAGCGCCGCCCGCGGCGAGCCCGGGCGAGCTCGGGTCGACGGCTTGCTCGCCGTTACCGCCCACGATGTTCGCGGTGCAACCGAGGAGCAGCAGCGCGAGAGCGCTCAGCGTCTGTCGCATGCCGATAATGAGGTCGAGGCGCGTTCGGGATCACGAAAAAGAAACCGTGCGCGCGGCGCTAGTTCGTCGCGCCGATCAGCTTCTGGATGCGGGGCGAGAGCGGGCTCTTCGGGTAGCGCGCTAAAAATCTAGTCCCGAGCGCCTTCGCGCCAGCACTATCCCCCTTGCTGATCAACGTCTGGATTCTGAGCAGCAGCGCTTCAGGGCGCAGACGTCCCTGTTTATAAGCGCGATCGTATTCATTCAGCTCGTCGAGAGCGGCCGAGAAATTGCCGCTCTCGGCGGCGCGCCGAGCGCGATCCAGCGCGGCGATCTCGAGCGCGATGTCGGGCTCGCTATGCGCGGAGGCGGGGGCGGACGGCTTGGCGATCGCGACTAAAGCTTCGGGGGCAGGCGCTGTGGTTTGCTCGCCGTCAGTGGCAGGCGCGGCTACTTTCGCCGGCGTGACTGTCGTCGTTGGCGCGGCCGCCCGCGTCGCGGCGCTGGCGCGCGACGCCGGTGCTTCTTGAGCGTCGATTTGCGCGCGATAGTGCAGCGCCGCGCCGCCGGCAGTACCGCCAATCGCGAGCACGGTCAGCAGCTTGCCGAGCCCAAAGCTCTTGCCGGTGCTGAGCGCCGCTTTGGCCGTGCCGGCCGTTGCGGCCGTGCTCAGCGCCGCCCCGGTGATTCCCAGCGCTGCCAGCGTGCGATTTTGCGCGCCCGGCGGTGGCGCATCGAGCTCGGCCGAGCTCAACAGCGCGCGCTCTTCTTCGTCCCAACCAAACTCAGGCTGAGACATCGTCTTGCCTCCGTCCGAGCCTCGCGTTGCGGCGTGACAGCCGCGCCCGAAAATCCTCGCGTGCGCGCCGCAAGCGCGAAACGGCCGTACCCACCGGCAGCTCGAGCAGCTCGGCGACTTCGGTCTTCGTCAGCTGTTCCAGCTCGAACAGCACCAATACGGTGCGCAGCTCGAGTGGCATGGCCGTCAAGATTTCTTCCAGCACCGCGCGGGCACGGCTTTGTGCGGTCAGCTCCTCGGGTCCGGGCGAGCTATCACGCCTCTCCAGCGCTTCTTCGTCGAGCGGTGCTTGGCGCTGGGCGCTGCGAATGGTCTCGGGTGCCACGCGCAAAGCGGTGCCGAACAAGAAGCTCCGCTCACTGCCGACGGCGATGTCCGCCACGCGGCGCGCGGCGATCATGAACACACGCTGGGTCGCGTCGTCGGTATCGGCGCTGGCCACACCGAGGCGGCGCAGCAGACGCCAAATGAAGTCATGATGAGCCTGGACCATGCGCGTCACCCGCGGGTGCAGCTCAGCAGGCACCAGTGGGCCTTCGGCGGATGCCGAGCTCACCGGCTCCGTCGGGTCGAGCGCCGGAGCAGCACCGTTCACGGATCCATGATGAGCGGCGAGGAGGTTTGGGATCACAAAAACTCGAGACCTACGCCGGCGCCGGCGTAGCCGGCAATGGCCGGAACTCTAAAAATCGTAGCATTTTCAAATAGATAAAACCGATCCCGCAGCAGCGACGCGCTCGCCCCCGCTTCGAGAGCGAACCACAGCAAGTCGAAGGCCAAAAACGACAGGCGCCCGAGCGCACCGACCCAGAGCGCCGGTCGTCGCACTTCGGCAGCGGGCGACACGGCGATGCCTCGCGCCCGCAACTGTCCGCCCTCGACGAAGGCGGCTGGCTCGAGCCGCCAGTGGCCGTACGTCGCGCGCACGGGGAAGAGCTCCAGGCGCGCGAGGCTCCACGTGAAGTCAGCTTGGCCGATGTCGAGGGCCGCGTTACCGCGAACCTGCGTCGCCGAAAGGGCGAGACCCCAAGCGTGGCCGCTGAGCGAGCGAAAACTGAGACCGAGCGAGAGACGCGGCGCCCAGGCAAGCTGTGGAGCGATGCCAGCGCGGCCCGTGAGGGTAAGGCCCAATGAAAGCCTCGTAGCGCTCACCGACTCGGACCTTGGCCGTCTCGGAGGTGGAGCTGTAGCGGGCGAAGTTGCGGGCACGGTTTGCGGTGCTGTTGCTGGCGCCGGTTTGGGTTGGGCGCGCGGCGCCAGCGAGGCCTCCGGATCTACCGAAAGCGATGCGACCAGCGCCAGCGCGTCGACCACTTGTTCGCAGCTGGTGGCCTTGACGCTGCGCTCCAGCGTGCTGGGCTGCGCATCCGTCACGCGCAACGTGCCCTGACTGCCGCCGCTCGTTGCGGCGATGTCTACCTGCCAGACGATGGTTCTGGCCGCGCCGGGCTCGGCAAAGCTCACGCGTTGGGTTCGGCCCAGCACTTGTTGGCGGAATCCATTCGCATCTGGGCAGCCAGCGGGTGCGCTGTAGTCGAGCACGACCACGGCGGGTGGCGCCGTTTGGGCCCGCGCGGACCTTTCCGAAAGCGCCCCCAGGAGGCCGACGACGAGAGCCAGGCGTTTCAAGGTGTCGTGCCACCAAAGCGATCGTTCGTATCGGCTACCCCCGCCCCGATCGCGCCGATGTCGGTGCCAACGCCGTCCGCGGGATCACCGGCATCGACCAGCGGGCTCTGCGGGTCGGGTGTGTACAGATCGCGCAGCGTGGCGAGAACCTGCCAAACCCCGAGCTTGCCGGAGATCACCTCTCGTTCGTCATAGGGCAGCTCGAGCGGAGGCATTTGGCGAAACCGAGGGTCGACCTGTTCGTCGAGCGGGCCCATCGGATGAGCGTCGTTCAAACCGAAGCCGGCGTCGCGGCGCATCTCGAGGCCGCTCACGCCGAGCGCGTAGTTGCGGGGCGGCTTGGCGTCCGGCGCGTAGAACAGGTTGTAGTCGGCGTAACCCAAGAGCTCGGACAAGGGCGAGATACCGTCACCGTAGGGCGGGCGTACGGCGGCTTGCGAGCCGTCCGCGACTTCGAACGGGAAACGCATGAAGACGTTGTTGCGCAAGCTATCGAGAAAACACGTACCGTCGACGCTGACGGCAGGGCCCACGAAACTTCGGGCAGGGCCGCCGCCGTCGAAGGTGTTGCCGTAGACCTCGATGCCCGTTTTTCGGAAATTCACCAGCGCGAGGCCGGCCTCGATCGGTGCCGAGCCGGGGAGCAGCCCCTGCTCTTCGCCCGAGTAAGCGTAGGTCAGGAACAAGTTGTGATGCACCTTCGTGTTCTCGAACGGTTGCTGCAGCCAGCCCGAGCTGCCCGGGTCGAGCACGGCGTTGTAGCGAAATTCGCCGGCCATGCCGCGCACGACCCAGTGCCCTTTACGCAGCACGTTGTGCTCGACGAGCACGTCGGTCGTTTCGTAGGTGACCGCCAGCGCTGATTCCTGATTGCCGAGCGGCTCGTCGGCGGAGGTGACGAACACGTCGTGGACGTAGTTGCCGCGCACCGTGAAATCGGAGCCCCACAGCTCGATGCCTGCGCGTCGCCCCACCAAGACATTCGAGTCGGCCTCTGTATCGCCGCCGATCAGCCAATGCGCGGCTTTGCCGAAGCGCGCGAAGCCCTTGAACACCTGGTTACCGCGGAACACCTTGCTGCCGGTGCCATCCCAACCTTCCGCCAGGAAGATGGGCTCGGCAGCGTCGCGCAGCGGAGGCTCGGCCAACAGCGCGTTGCTCAGTATGGTATTTTCCGAGAAAACGCTGGTCGAATCGGCAGCGTTGTTGAGGTGCACGCGACCACTGCGGTCGAACGTGCAACGCTCGACGCGCGTCCACGCTTTTTCGTCCATCGTCAAATCGAGGCTCGGATTCGCCTCGGTCCCCAAATTGACGAGCCGGCAATCGTGCAACCAAACATGGCCGTTCCAGGGCTCCACCGAGCGGATGGAGTGCCCGCGGCCATCGATCACGCACGGCTGCCCCGAAGGCTCGAACGAATCTTGCCCGGTAAGGATCAGATCGGCGTCGAGCGTGAGCGAAGGCGCAGCCGGGGCCCCGGCCGCACCCGCTGACCCCGAGCTGCCCGCGCCGTTCGGCAGGCCGCCAAGCCAATAATCGCCGCTACAGCCACTCAACGGCGCAATGGCGCCAATCGCGATCAGGCTGAGGCCGCGCAAGCTCACCCTGCTATCTTGCCTTCGGCGTGCTCCATGCGGCAAGCGTCCGAGGTACAGGGTGCATCCCACGAGCGGCGCCAAGCCTCCAGAGCGCGGCTAGGACGGCAGCCGAAGGCGCCGCCACAATCCCGATTCGCTTGGTCATGTTGCTGGTCCAGACGGCCTGCTTGGCGAGAGGGAGCGGCTATCGGTTCTGCAGGGTCTTGTTGCGATGACGCGTGCGCAGCGTCACTTAGGGGCGACGTCGCGCGTACGACGGCGAAGTCGGCCGCACTCTCCGGGGTCAGGTGTTCCCCGCCCGCAAGCATCGCCGGCGCTCGAGGTCACTCCGCTCTTGCTGGGCGGACGATAGGTGGTACCCGGGGGCTCGCCAAGGAGAACGTTGCTCCACCCGCTGCAGGCTGCCGCGCTGCTGAGCAGGAACAGGCAGATGGTCAAGCGGAGCATTGCTCGATCTTGCTCGCGAGCGTCCGCAGGGACAATCGAGGTTTGTTGCAGAAAGGGAACCTCTGAATGGCCTTGCGCAGCGGACACGGCAACGGGGCCGGCTCACCGCTCGCCGCGTTGCCCAAACTGCAAAGGGCATCGAGCGTGCCTTTTGCTCTCCTGCCCAAGTCGCCCAACCCCTCGACTTCCTTGGCGCACCCCGAGGGATTCGAACCCCCGACCCTCGGATTCGAAGTCCGACGCTCTATCCAGCTGAGCTAGGGGTGCAGAGGGGGCGGAGAGTTATCCGCGACGGGGCTTTCGTCAAGGAGAAGCGCTAGTCGTCGAAATCGCGGTCGATGAAGCCGAAAGTGCCGCGGACCCCGAAGCCGGCCCATTCATGGAAGGCAGCGGGCGGCGTCTCATCCGGCCGGTCGCTGGAGGTGCGGGTGGTGTAGATGCCGAGGGAGTAGCTGAGATACGGCCCGAGGCTCACACCGTTGGCGATTTTGAAATCGAGGCCGCCCTGGAGCTTGAGCCACTGGATGCCGCTGAGAGAGCCTTCGATCACTTTGCCTGTGTAGTTTCTCGAGATCGAGAGGCTCTCGTAACCGAGGCCGAAGCCGAAGTAGGGGTTCATGAAACCGTAGGGAATGAGGTTGATGAGCGCGAAGACCCCGAGCTCCCAATCGTGGTCACTACATTGGTAGGTTTCGCTGCAAACACTGCCCGCGTCGGTGTTGTTGCCCACGAAGCCGTAGTAGTACGACGCCCCCACCGCGAAGCGCTTGGACACTCCGAAGACTGCTTCGATACCGATCGGGATCTTGTACGCAAAGTCGTTCGACATCGCGTACTCCTCCGAGCCCAGTCCCCACGCCGAGCCCTGAGGCACCGCGTAACCGACGCGCGCGCCGATTTGAATGGTCTTGGAGGCTGCTCCGCCTTCGCGCGACTCGCGAACCGGTGGTGTGAAGTCGGGTGCGACTGCGGGCGGAGGTGGCGGTGCCGCGGCCGGCGGAGGAGGTGGTGCGGCAGCGGGCGGAGGTGCGGCAGCGGGCGGAGGCGCGGCGGGCGGAGGTGCGGCAGCGGGCGGAGGTGCGGCAGCGGGCGGAGGTGGGGCGCCGGGTTGGCCGCCGTAGCGAATCTCGGCGATATCGGTGGGAAGGAGAAATCGGACGCCGCCTTCAGCCAAGAGGATGCGGACGCCACGCTCCGGATCGGCTTCTATGATGGTGCCACGCAGGCGGCCGCCGTTGGCGAGCAAGATCACGTCGTCACCGCCCGCGAAGGCGACGGCGGGCCACAACGCGAGCACCAAAGCGACTCCCGAAAGCAACTGCCGCATGACTGAAGGATCTCCCTAGGTTTTCGCTACCAGCTAGGCATGCCTAGCACAATCGCGAAAAGTTCAGCGCGTAGTCGCAAAGCGCTCGGCACGACGCCGCTCTCCATTCTTGCCTCCCGCAGCTGACCCGCTCGGCCTCGAGCCGGCAGCGCCGCATTAAGCCTTCTTCGTCTTCTTGGCAGGCGCCTTTTTGGCGGGCGCTTTCTTCTTCGCTGTCGGCGCTTTGGGCGGGAGCGTCGCGACGAATTCGACGGCGCGCCGCGACCACTCGAGTAGCTCTTCGGGATCGTTGGCCAGGTCTTCGTTCAGCTCGACCCAGCCGCTCATGGGGCGCCCCGGCATGGGCATGAAGGGCTTGGCGTTGCCGGCCGCAATCAGCTTCTTCTGGTCCCCCTCCGACAACTTGAGCGTACAGGTATTTTTCCAGAGCCCTACCGCTAGGTAGCCGTTCACGTACAACGCGTCGTACCCGAACATCTTGCGTGGCTGGGCCACGTCGCGCAGCTGCTCTTGCACGCCCTTGAATTCCGCAATGAGCCCCGCGCTGGGCTTCGTCAGCTTCATGAGCCCAGCATAAGCGAAGACCGGCGCCAGGCGAGCCCGGGCCGGTCTTCCTTCACGCACAGGGCTCAGTAGTAGCCGACTTGATCGATGGCGAAGCTCGAGTTCGTGCCGAAGACGTTGAACAGGATGTTCCGGTAGTAGCCGTCGAACACCTTGCCATCCCCGAAGCAATCGAATGGGATGCGGTACTCTTTCCAGTCCGCGCTAATCGTGATGCGCTTGTCCGGCGGGGCGTCGGCGCATGTGCCGGTGGAGCAGCCGCCGAGCTTCGACGTCTCCGAGCCAATTTGAATCACGATGGTGTTGGCGTCGACCGCGTAGGGCTCCGTCGCGGCGTCGATCGTACCCTTGGCCCAAAAGCTGAGCCCCTTGAAGGTACGCACGTCTTGGCATTGGGTATCGTAACCCACCTCGATGCGAATTCCTTGCGTGACGTTGGCGACGGTGACCGCCAGCGCCTTGGCAGTGTCGTTCGCGCCGCCGGCAGAGGAGGTGGGCGGAGCCGTGTTCGGGGTCACCCCCGTCAAGTCCGTCGCCGTCCCCATGTTGCGGTAGATACCCCAACCAGCCACTGCGCCCTCGAAGTCCGAAATCAGCTTCGCAGCCGGCACGACCTTGGTCACACAAGCGGCGCCGGGCGTATCGGTGGGCGTGTACTTTTGCGGGTCGCACATGCTGACGACCGCATTGGGGTTGTCACCGCCACCGCCCGTGCCGCCGCTCGCGGTGCCACCCGCAGCCGTGCCACCGCTCGCGGTGCCGCCCGCAGCCGTGCCGCCACTCGCGGTACCGCCGCTCGCCGTACCACCGCTGGCCGTACCGGCAGCGGTCGCGCTGCCACCCTGGGTGTTGATGCCCGTGCCGCCCACTGCGGGCGAGCCGGCCGTCGACGAGCCGCCGACGCCGGTGGTGCCAGCAACCGTGCCGGTGCCAGCGTGGCCGCCGTTCGTGTCATCCGTGGTGTCGTCTGAGGAGCAGGCGAACAGGCCGCCGGCGAGGATGGTGCCGACGAAAGCAAACGTGGTGAAGCGCTTCATGACTACCTTCTCGAGCGAGAGATGATTGCCGCGCACCATGCGCAGCAGCGCAGACACGTTCACTCAGGTGTAAACCTGCAGTGGATGCTCAGCGCTTCGCAACTCTGAATGCAGCTCGCGCGCTGGTCCAGACTGAATCTGATCTTTCGTGGTTAAGTTTGGACTTGTACCACCGACGCGAATACGTAGTGCGCCGCGTTGCAGCAGCGCGCTCGCCGACAGTCAAAACGGTTGAAGACGATCCCGAGATCGAGGCGCGCCGCACAGCACGTAGGCATCCAGCTCGCGGAAACGATGAAGAAGCTCTCGAGGTCTTGGATGAGCAGCATGGGTCGATCCGCGAACCCCAGTCGCGCTCGATGTCTATCTTCACGTCCGCGCACCACTTCGGGATCACCCTTGCGGTTGACGACCGAGTAAGCCGTCGTGATGTGGCGCTCGTCGGGGTAGACGAAGCCGGTTCCGATCGAGTCCTCGTCGTACTGCACGCGCACGATCTTGGGTGCCACGCGGCGTAGCACGTCAGGCAATGTCTCGGCCCGCGCCGCCAGCGTGAACCCCAACTGCGCGGCCCACGGTGCTGAATCTACCGCAGGCTCCGCCTGCTGCCAGGCCGTGCCGCAGCAAGACAACGCGCCCCCACCTGGCAGCACGATCACACAAAGCCAACGACGACAACCCCGGGCTCACCTTCAACGTACAATACGTTTACATGTGGTGGTGAGCGAGCCAATCGTCTGAAGCCAATGGCGCGATCGACGTCGAGTCACCGTGAATACGAATCCCGAAGTTCATCAGGGGTGTCTTGAGCAAGAACGCACCCAGGCCACGATCGGCTTTGGGACGGTAAAAGCCTTTCGCGCTCAAGTCTCCGCTGCGAGCCTCGATAATGGAGAGCTCGTAGTCGTCGGGTCTCCCCGAGAGCTCGAAGCGCGCGCGCAGCTCTCGCAGGTCGAGCAGCGACGCCACTGCGTCTTTGATGGGCAACGAGGTCACGAGCGGCAGCAGAGCGCGCGCTGGTGTCGCGGACAGACTCGCGTCGCCGCTCAGCCGCTGAGCAGAAGCGGTCGGCAACGTGAGCTGCTCGGCGTCCAAAGTGACCGCGAGCGGCTCGGTAGCGCGATCGCGGATGGCCAGCCGCGCACCGCTGGCCTGCAGGCGCGCGTGCTTCAGCAGGCAAACGTCGTGAGCGTCGCACACAAGCTCTCCGCTCACCTCGCCTCGCCCGTCCACGCGCAGCGAGCCGTCCCGCGACAGCCACGGCTCGAACCAGTAGAGGTTGGGCACGTTCAGGCGCGGCACGCTCAAATGCAGCGCGCTCAAATGCGGAGCGTGGCTCAGCGTCGTCGGCTCGATCGTCGCTGCCAGCCGCACCTGTTCGGCGGCGGGACTGCCGAGACCAGCGGCGTCCGTCCGACTCAAGCTCAGGCGGGCCGCGAGCAAGCTGAGCGACAAACGCGACGGCGCGTGCTCATCGACCGCGAATTGGCCCTGAAGCGGACCAGAAACCGACCAATTCGGGGTCCGCTCGCCGGGCACGCTCAGCTCTGCAGCCGGCGTTTCGAGCGCCAGGCGACTCCCTGGTTGCACCACACCGCGCTCCACATCGGCCTCGACCATCCAACGCGCCTGCCCACGAATGCTCGGTGAGCCGGCGTCTCGGTACGCGTTGAGGAAGTCGAGCGCACCACCGGCGAGGTCCAACTTCACTCGCGCTGAAATGAGATCGAATACGGCTGCGCCCACCGTCTTTTGAACGTCCATGCTCGGCAGCGAGACCTCGATTTGCCCTCGGACGCGGCGGGCCACGCTTTCGTCACCCACCGCGAGCGTTCCCGAGATCAGCTCCAATCGGGCCGGCTTCACTCGCACGAAGCGCGCTGGTCGAATCAAAAAAGCTCCCCTCGCCTCCGCATCGCCCGCAAATCGATATTCGAGAAACCAGAGCTCTCGAGCGCGCGCCACCACGTCGTCGACCTGCACTTGCCACAAGTCGTACTGCTCGTCCGGGATCGGCGGCGAAGGCTTTCCTCGATAAAGCGGCGGGTCCGCAAATCCGTCAATCTTGGGAAAAGCCGCCAGGCGCGTACCGTGTCCCTCAGCCTCGTGCACTTTGTGACGCATCACGAAGCTCACGCCGTCCGCGCGGACGGCGTAACAATGAAAGCGCTTGTGGAGCAGCTCCTCGAGCCCCACGTCGAGCTGGCCGCGCTCGATCGATAGCTGAAACTGCACGTTGTAGTCTTCGAACCGCAGCACCAGGTCTCGCACGTGCGCTCGGCCGGGCAGCACGCTGTAAGCGGATCCGAACTCGAGTTTCACGCCGTCGGCACCAGCGGCGGCTTCTTGGATCAGGCGCGTGCGCAGGACGAGATTGACCGCGACCAGGTAGATGAGCTCGAGCCCACACAACACCGCCAGAACGCCCGCCAGCACGGTCACGCTCTTTTTGACCAAAGCTCGGGCGGGCAACCTCATCGCTCACCACGTTTTGCACGCCACGTGCCAGCGTGCCTCATTCGGCCCTGATGGATTTGGGGCGGACGCTGAGGCGGGATCTAAAGCCTCGCTGAGTCGCAGGATGACCTGGCAAATAGTGCCTTCAGCCAATGGCCCGAGGTGCTGTCGGCGCGCCGCCGACCATGGGTACCGAGTAAACGCTACGGAAGTTGCTGCGAGTTGGGCTGCGGGCTGCGGGTTGGCAGCCCTCGACCGTCAACCGACGTCGCGGATCTTGCTCTTCACCCGCTCGCCGCTCAGCGGAATCACGGAGGTGGGGGACGCCAGGTTGGCGGCGAGCTCCTCGGAGAAGGCACGCAGGGCATCGTCGAGGGCGCCGGCTTCGATGAAGGCTTGAGCGAGCTCGCTGTGGCCAGGCCTTCGCCACACCAGCCGCCCGAGCTGGCCATTTTCGACGATGAACACCGTCCAGCCGTTGAAAGCGGCGACTTCGCGTGGCACCGCCAAGAAGCGCAAGTAGCGTTGCCAGTCACTGCCGCCGTCGAGCCCCGGATCCGAGTAGACGAACAAGCCGATCTCGAGGTGACGAAACAACCGCTCGAGCGGCATCGCGAATAGCTCGTCGCTGCGACGGTTACCTTCGTGGCGCAACAGCACGTCGACGCCGCCGAGCAGCGAGACCGCCTCGCTCAGCGCCTCGACGTTGCCCAGCACGACGTCGTCCACCGAGAAGACGCAGCGCACGCGGGGCCGTTCGCCTTCGACGTCTTCGAGCTCATGAGCGATCGCGCAGCGCGCCGTCTCCGAATCCATGGGCTTGGGCAGCCCTCTTCGTAGCAGGATCCAGTCTCAGCAAACGTCCATTCCCGATGAAAATATGGCTAACAAAGCTCAACCGGGTGGTCGGGCGGCTGGCGATCTCGCTCCTTGCGAAAATTTCGGCTCCCGCGGCTTCGCGGGGCTCTTGCCGCCTCGTGCGGGCCTTACTTCACGACATCACGAATGACGGTGCCGCAGTCCGTGAAGGATAGGTTGGTGTCGATGCGGAACGTGGACGACGTGGTGTGGCGCTCGGCATGGAACAGATCCAGCGGGTAGATGGTGCCCTTGGTGATGCCGAGCGCGGCGGCCTGCGCGTCCAGATCGACGTTGCGCTGTTGCATCGGATGTAGGCCCCCGAGATCCACCGCGAGCTTGTTGTTGATGTACACCCAGACGTCGTCATCACCCTGGAAGTTGAACTTCTCTCCGCCGCGATAGAGGAACTGCGTGTGCAGCTCGGTGGTGAAGCCGAAGTTGTGCTGCATGCCGTCGTCGGCCTGCTTGGAGCCCATGAAGCCCGCGCCGTCGATCGGGAAGTAGGCCAAGCTCTGGAACGTATAGAGCCCGCCCACCTGCGGCGCGAGCCACAGCGAGACGAGGTACGGATCGTTGACGCCCGGGGTGTCGTGGTACCACTGGTCGAACGCCATCTTCGAGGTGTTTTGGGCGCCGTAGGGGCACACCGCCATCGGCCCGGGGTGACCGATTTCGCACTGTGACGCATACACGGGCTTGCGATCGGTACCGAGCGTGGCCGAGACCATCCCCGGAGTGATGTCGGCGCCTTGTACGCCGCTGGCTTCGAAATCGGGATGACCGCCTTCGTCGGCTCCTTTGAAGTCGCGCACAACGCCGAGCAAGATGTTGCCGCAGTCACCCATGCCGCCACCGGCTCCGGCGCTGCCACCCGCACCGCCGCTGCTCGTGCCGGCACCACCCGGGGTGACGCGATCGCCCAGCTTATAGCCACCGATATCGGTTTGGTGGAAGCCAGCCGGTAGCGTGGTGACCGCCATGTGCGCCGGATCTTTGCCGCCACTGCCGCCATCGTCGGACATACCGGTGCCGCCGATGAGCAACAGGGGGCCGGTGCCGCCAGCGCCCGCGATCTGACCCGTGCTGCCACCCGTGGCGGCACTGCTGCCACCCGAGGTCGTCGGCAACTGCTGCGTGGTGGTACTGCCGCTGCCGCTCGAGCCCGCGCTGCACGCCACCAGCGTCAGAATCAATCCCGTCTGCATAAAGACGTCCGCAGTGGAACTTCGCTTCGTCCGCTGGCTGTACACGCCAGCGTCATGTCCAGGCCTTGAGAAAGCCGTTTTGCAGAGCGACTTGCAGCCCTGGAACTTGCGCTCTAAGTGCGTGGCCCGTGATTTCACGTCGCTTCATCAGCCAGCGTCAGATGGTTTTCTCGAGCCTGTCGAGCTTGGTGGTCGCCACAGCGCTCGGCGCGTGTGGCCCCGCACAGCCCGCGACGAGCCCGGGCGGTGGTCCCGAGCCCAGCACTCCAACGACGAGCGACGGCGAGCCGATCGGAGCCGATCGCCAGGCGCCTGCTCAAAAACTCGAGCAGAGCCCGAAGCTCGATACGAACGACGGCATCAAGCCCGCCGCGACGCCGCCCGACGAGAAGAAGTGAGCGGGCGTCGCGCAGAGCGCGCTCACGAGCCGTCGTTGTATTCGTCACAAATCGTGCGCTGAGCCGCCGAGCCGACGCGCACGTCGTCGAGCTCGATGTCGGTACCCGGATCGGCGAGGAACCAATCGCCGATGTCGAACGCGAGCTGGCTGCCAGGAGTCGATTGGAGCAGCAGCTGATCGATGCCGGGATCGGCGGTGCCGCCGATCACCGGCAGCTCGATGGGCTTCTGGCCGAGGACGGTGACGGTCGCGCGGATCTCTTGTGCTTTGGCGACCAGCTTCACGCACGTCCACGTGTTGATGACCGCGTTCAGCGAGTCTGCCAGCTTTTCCGGCGCGACGGTCGGCGGGTTGCTCGAGAAGCGGAAGCGAAACACCGACTCTTCGAGGCCAAAGTACAGGTCGCCTTGCGCGCGCGGCCAGGTAATGAACGCCTGATCGGCCTTGCTCGTGAAGCGCACCCAAAAGCTGAGGCTGAACTCGGCGTGGTGAAAACCGAGCGGGGCGTCGTGAAAGCCCGTCTGCATCACGTGCGTGCCGGACGGCGCGTCGCTCTGGACTCCACGCGTCCACTGCGCTCCTGGCGGCCAGGCCTGATTGATCTTTTCGAAGTCGTCGCAGAACAAGAAGGTGCCGCTACACGAAGTTGCGTCGCCGAAGTGCCAGCCCGGCGCTCCGCCGCCTTCGGTGGCGCTGCCGCCGTCGCCCATCATCCCCGTGCCGCCGCTGCTCGTGCCGCCATTGTCGCCGTTACCGCCCGAGCCACCGCTGCTTTTGCCGCCCGAACCGGTGCCGGCGTTCGAGCTGCCGCCACCCGATTGTCCAGCTTTGCCCGCGATGCTGCTGGTACCGGCGGACTCGGAGCCGTCGCCGCCCACTGAGTCGCTGGCGCCCGCCGTGCCACCGCCGGAGGAGGGCAGCGAGTCGACCAGCTCTTTGTTCGGGACCAAGCACGAGGGCACGGTGACGCACGCGGCCAGGCACGAGACCAGGAGCAAGCTGCGCCAGCGTCTCATCGGAAGCTCCCGCGCAGCTGCACGAAGCCGGGGCTCAAGCCGAGCGCCACGTGCGCGCCACGCGCCGCCGTCGTGGGGCTCGGGTCGCGGGTGAGCCACAGGACCACACCACTCGCCACCAGCACACCACCGGCGACGAAGCCGACCGTCGAAACGGTGCGCAGCGTGCGCAGCGAATTCACGTCGTCTTCGACGGCGTGCGTGCAAACGTTGAGGCTTTCGTTGCACGCCGGGTTGTCGTTCAGCGATTTGTTTCTGGAAACGGCCATCAAACCCGTCACTCCGCCGACGACGAGCCCGACCGCGCCCGCGCCGAGCGCCACGAACGCGAGCGTGCCGCGTATGGAGCTGGGAGCCGCACGATCCGAGCCGGTGGGCGCGGTGGCAGGCGGAGCAGGCAGGGCGGCGGCGGCCGATGCCGGGCCCGCGTTGAAGCGCAGCTCGACCGGCTTGCGCTCGCCGTCGGCCACGCTCACGCTCACGCTCACGCTCACGCTCTGGCGCTCGCTGCCGCGCCGAGCCACCAGCTCGTGCTGCCCTGGATTGACGGGTCGCTCCTCACCGAGGAGAGCGGCCGGGAGCTGGACGCCGTCGAGAGTCACCGTGACGCCGGGCGTCGCGTCGGCCACGGTGACCACGAGGTTTGGAATGTGGGGCAGCAAGTCGGCCAGCTCTTTTTCGGCGTCGCGCTTGGCCTGCTCTTGCACGGCGACTTCTCCCGACACCGGCAGGCGCTTGACCTCGCGCAGGCGCTCGGCGGCCTCGACCCACGAGCCCCGTTTGACGAGCGCGCGGGCCGACCACAACGTGACCGTCGGCACGGCCAGCATTTGATGCGCTTTTTCGAGCTTCTGCACGGCGGTCGCCGGGTCGCCGTTCTGCAGTGCGGCAACGCCGTCTTCGGCCAGCTTGCGCGCAGCCGCCCGGTTGGCGGCGTCTTCTTCGGCGTGCGCAGGCGTCAGGGTTTGCAGCACGGCTGCCGCCAGCGCCAGCGAAAGCACCCAACGAAACCTCACCGACATGGCCGCTCAGTACAGCGCTCTCCATACGTCGTGGCAAGCCCCCCCAGAAGCCGCCGGAAAGCCCAACAGAACATCGATCTTTTCGTGCACGGGGACTGAAGATGTCTCGCCCGGCAGACGTAAGCCTTCGGATGAGAACGAAGCTGGCACTTGCGTTCCTGTTGCTCGGCTGTGCGCCTGAAAGCGTACAACCGCAGCCAGCGGAGGGAGCAGACGCACAGCGGCGCCTGCAAGGCATTCGCGCCGAGCACGAAGCGTTGGCCAAGAGACTGGCGAGCGCGCCCGCCGATCATCTGGAAGCGTGTCGCTCCACCTCGGGCGACTGCTTGCTGCAAGTGGCCGAGCAGCGCGGCAAGCTCGTCTCCCAATTTGCGCTCAACCCGTGTGAGGACTCTGCCACGTCCGAAAGCAGGTCCAGCTGTGTCACCCAACAGCTCGAGGGTGCAGGTCACCCGCGCGAGCTCGCCGAGTATTACTCGCTCGAGAGCTGGTGCATGAAGCAGCTCAGCGCGTGTACGACAAAAAGGGTCGAGCAAGCCAAGACCGACGCGCTGAACGAGCGCCAGCTCGCGCGGCAACGAGCAGCCGAGCGCACGCCCGAAGGGCTAGCCGCCATGAGCGGCGTCGAGCTCGTGAAAGCTCGCGTCGAATACGTGCGCGCGACGCTACCGCCCAGCGTCGACGTCTGTGCACCAGATGCCAGCTTCGAGGCGTGCCAAGAGCGCGTGGAAAACGAGCGCAGCGCCTTTCACGACAGCCTGCGCGGCGAGAGCTACGACGACAAGGCCGCAACGAGCGCTTACGTAGCAGTCGCACACAGCGAGGCCGCCTGCCGCCAACCGGAGCTGGATTGCTTGTCGGCCACGCTGAGCAAGTACGGAGTCTTTCCGGAATCGCGCAAGCTCGTCGACCGCAACCTGGCGCTGCTAGGCGAACGGCAGAAGCTGCTCGGCCAAGTCAGCAGCGAAGCCGGCCAGCATTGCTTGACCTCGGCCCAAAAGCAGCGCCAAGCCGACATCGTCTCTGCCTACGTCGCTTACGCGCGCGAGCCCGTGCTCTACTTTCGGATGCAGCTCGACAAGGCCTTCTCCGAGCTCCACCAAGACGAGATCAACTGCCTGAGCGCGGGTCGCAAAACGAGCCCCGCCGTTCAAGCAGTGGCCAAGCATTGATAGGAATCGGTCAGGTTTCTCGCGCTGACGGCTGACAGCCCATCAAGAAGCTGACGGCGCCCTTCAAAGTGAATGGGCGCGCGGCGATGTAGCCGCGTAGGGACGCGGCACGCGTTGACGGCGCGGGGGTTTACTGGACGCGGGCTCGGCGGAAGAAGAGGAGCTGGGGGTTTCGGTTGCGCCGCCGGCGGGGCGTTCGGATGAAGCAGCCGGGACGGCGCGCGGCGTCGGGAAGCGCCAAATACCGTTTTGGATACCGAGCGACGGCGCGCGGGAGATACCGCCACCGCCGTAGTTGTTCGCCGAACAACCGGTGGTTACCGCGAGGGCTATCAAACCGATGAGAGATAGAGCACGCACGACGGAATCTACGTAGAGCCGCTTTCTTTCCTTCCCAACGAAATGTTCGCGCAGCGTTGCGTTCTTGTTGGATCGGGACGGCCAAATGTGGGCTGGAGCCCACTCCATTGCCTTGCCCGAGCCCCGAGGCGCGACTAATTTATGAAACCGGTTCCAGACAATGAGACTTTCGAGGTTCGCAGTGTTCGGGTTGCTCGCGGCCGTCAGCGGCTGCGACGTTGAAACGGGTGATACGGATTGCGGCAGCTGCCAGACGCCGACGGCAGGCTCGGGTGTCGGCGGCTCGGCCGTCGCGGGAGCGGCCATGGCGGGCGGAGCGGGTAACGTGCCGCTCGGGGGCAGCAGCCAGGCGGGGAGCAACGCCTCTGCGGGCACCAATCCCACGGCAGGCTCGAGCAACGGCGGCTCGAGCAACGGCGGAGGCGGTGTCGCGAACGGCGGCGCCGGCTCGAGCAGCGGCGGCGGCGCGAACGGCGGCTCATCGAGCGGCAGCGGCAACGGCGGCAACGGACAGGCCGGCGGCGGCTCGAGCGGCAGCGGCAACGTCGTCGGGCAATGCAAAGACGACTTTTGGCCGGCGGCGCAGAACGGCTCGGTCACTCGTTACGACTTCAAGCAGGGCACCTCGCTACCGGCATGTGCCTACGCCATCACGCACACCGGCTCGGGGAGCGACGGCGATTGGGACACCGTAGAGGGCATCAGCACCGGTGACGGCGGCTACTTTGGCGCCATGAACACCGAAGACTACGCGCAGGGCGCGGCGTGCGGTGCCTGCGTGGAAGCCAGCTACAACGGCAAGAAGGTGATGCTCACGATCGTGGACGAGTGCCCGATCGGCTCCAACCCCAAGTGCACCAAGGGCCACATCGATCTGAGCCGCAAGGCGATCCGCCAACTGGAGCCGAACGGTAGCCTGGAGGACCTGCACAACGTGTCGTGGCACTACGTCAAGTGCCCGGCCACCGGCAACGCCAAGGTGCGTCTCCATCCCAACCAAAATGGCGATTGGAAGCCGGTCGTGATCGAAAATGGCCTCTACCCGCTCAAGAGCGTGACGCTCAACGGTGTGAACGCCACGCGCAGCGGCAACAACTCCGGCGGCAACGCCTGGGTCGCGTCGGGACAGAAGCCGCCCTACACGGTGCAGGCCACCGACGTGAACAATGGCAGCGTGACCTTCTCTTACAACGACACCGGTCTCAAAGACGCCGGCGTGCAGTTCATGTGCAAGTAGCGCTCGTGTGTACGAGCGCTACGGCAAGGTCACTTCCGTGAAAACGTTGCGGCGGTCAGTGTCGCCGACTCCGAGCTCGCCCTCGGCGTTGGCGCCCGCGCACCAGATTCGCGCGTCTGCCGAGATCGCGCAGGTGAAAAAGCGCCCGGCTGAGATCGTTCGCCAGGGGCCGCCGGGCACGAGCGTGGGCGGCGGCGTCAAACGGTCGTTGTTGCCGAGCCCGAGCTGCCCCTCGATGCTGCGCCCCCAGCAGTAGAGCTGCTGCTCGCTGTCGATGCTGCAGGTGTGAAACGCGTCCAACGCGACCTGCGTCCAAGTCGAGCCCGGGGCGACGGCCTGCGGCGACCACAGCGTAGCGTCGCTCGCGTTGCCGAGGTGCTGGTCGGTGCTGGCACCCCAGCACTGCAGGGCGCCTCCTTGCATGACGGCGCACGCCGAGTCCTGTCCGGCGTCGAGCGACAGCACGCCGGACAGCGGGACTGCCGTGGGCGCGCGAACGCGCGTCGGTTGACCCTCGCCGAGACCGCACTCACCGGCCGTGTTGCGACCCCAGGCGTAAACAGCGGTCGCGGTGAACGCCAGCGTGTGCCCCTGGCCGCACGCCACGCCCAGCACCGGTTCAGGCAGCGTCACCGGCACGGGATCGGGGCGATTCTCGTCGGGCGCATCTCCCTGGCCCAGCTGCGTTTCGACGTTTTCGCCCCAGCAGTACAGCTCGCGCGTTTCGAGCACCGCGCACGTGTGTCCGTAAGCGGCGTCGATGCGGGTGGCGCGCGCCGGTAGCGCCACCACCGCAGGCGACAGCTGCTCGGCCGGCGTGACGTGCCCGAGCTGCCCGAGCGCGTTGTTGCCGAAGCACGAGACGACGCCGTCTCGCGTGAGAAAGCACGTGTGCTGCCCGCCCGCTGCAACCTGCACGACGCCTTCCGAGCCGGGCACCACCACCGGCACGAGCTGCCGCGTCTTGTCACCTGTACCGAGCTGGCCGTCCGCGTTGTCGCCCCAGCAGTAAACGAGCCCGGCGCGAGCCAGGCACACGTGCACCTGACCGGCGCTCAAGGAATCTGCGAGCGTCGGGTCCGGCGTGGCCGTGTGCCCCGCGGCGCCCGCCGCGGCACCGGTTCCGCCACCGCTCGAACCAGCGGCATGACTGCCACCAGCGCCGGACTCGCTCGCTGCCGTCCCGCCCAGCGACGCGCCGCCCTGCGAGGCGCTGCCCCCGGCGCCCACGCGCAGCACTTCCGCCACTTCCGTGCAGGAAGTGAGCAGCAGCAACGAACCAGCCAGCACTCCGCGCATCGGCAACGCTGACGTTACCGCCGAGCCGCTGCGGCGCAAAACGGATCTGACTTTGAATTTTTCCACCGGTTGGCGCCCTTTGCTGCGCGGAGAACATGGTGGTCCCGCACACGAGCCGGCGAGCCCGAGCCAGCGCTTACGCGCTCTTGCTCGCGTGCAGCTGCGCCACAGAGCTACAAGAACCGATCGACACCCAAGGCTTTGCCACGACGACGGGCGGCAGCAGTGGCGCCGGCGGTAGCGATGCTGGCTCGGCCGGCGCGGGCGGCGGCGCAGCGGGCGGGCACGGCGGCACCAGTAGCGGTGGCAGCTCGAGCGGCAGCGCCGGTAGCTCGAGCGAAAGCGGCGCGGGCGCCGGTGCCCCAAACGGCGCGGGCTCCGGCGGTGGCGGCGCAGGCGGCGTTGGTGGCGGCGGTGCGGCCGGCACCGCTGGCAGCGGCGGATCAGCCGGCGCGAGCTCGGGCGGCAATGCCGGCTCCGGCGGCAGTGCGGGCCAGGGCGGCGGCGGTGGCAGCGGCGGCACCGGGCCGATGCCGAACCCGTGCGCCAAGAACAAGCTCAAGATCGTGAGCGCCACGGCATCGAGCACCGAGAACGACACCTTCCCGGCCAGCAAAGCCTTCGACGGCGACGCAGACACGCGCTGGGCCAGCGCGATGTCCGAGCCGCAATGGATCTACTTCGACTTGGGCGAGGTCGCGCACGTCAGCCGCGTGCTGATCAGTTGGGAAGCGGCCTACGCCACCAACTACAAGATCGAGATCGCTCAAGCCTCCGGTGGTCCCTGGACGAGCATGCTCCAAGAAAACGCCGGCAACGGGGGCACGGACGACCTGACCAACGTCACGCCACGCAACGGCCGCTACGTGCGGCTCTACGGAAACACGCGCGCCACCGCGTACGGCTTTTCAGTCTACGAATTCTCGGCCTACGGCGATCTCGACGAGACCTGCAAGTAGCTCATTCGTCGTCGCCGGCTGGCGGCTCTTCGAGGCGCGCACCGTCGACCTTGGTCTGCAGCTGCTCTTTTTGCAGGGCATCGCGGGCGCGCTCGGCCTTGGTACGGCCGTGCAGGCGGCGGTTCGTCTCCGCGCGCTTCTCGGCCTCGGCCTTCGCCTTGCGCTTGCGAAACTTGTTGAGGTTGACGATGTCGCCCATACGAGGGTCAGTTTCGCACGCCCTCACCTCGAAGCTAGCCGGCAAAAACGGTGGCTATTTGCAGCCCACCGGGCAGCCGCACACCTCGGGAATGCCGTCAGCGTCCAGGCCGCAAGGATTGGGCGTTTGGGCTCCCGTGCAGTCGCTGCCGTTCGGACAGCTGCAGGCGCAATTGTTGGAGCCGGAGCCGGCGCTGCTGCTCGAGCCAGCGCTGTTGCTGGTGCCCCCGCTCGTATTGCTGCCGCCACCAGTTTGGCCGAGCGAGCTCTCGTCGAAGTGGCGACCGCACACCTTGCCGCTGAGCGTCGAGTCGTCACCGCTGCCGTCTTGCGACACGACCGTATCGCAGCTCTGATCGATGGCCGGGTCGTCGTAGTAGTGGAGCGTACCGAGCGCCTTGAGGCCCGGTGCCGTGAACACCTCCGCTCCAAAACCGGTATTGCTGTTGAACGAGCCTTCCATGCTCACGGTGCCCGTAAAGGTGAGATCGAATGCCTCCTTGCTGTACTCGCAGGCGTCGAGCTCGAGTTGAATGTCGTTGGTGTTCAAGCCGTCGGGCGTCGTCGACGTCATCCCCGTGATGTGCGCGGTGCCGCCCAGCGGGCAGGTGCCCATCACGTCTTGCATGCCCGCCGAATGGCCCGCGATCTTTTGATTCCAAATGAACCAGACGGTGGCGTCGAGCGCCCAGCCCACCAAAAAGTCCTGGCAGCCCTGATCGCATCGGGGCGGCACGTAGCTGGAGCTGCTGCCGCCGCTACTGGTGGCACCGCTGCTGCTACTGGGGCTGGGCCCATCGCTGCCCGAGCCGAGGTTGAAGCAGCTGGCCGCGCAAGCGAACAGCGGTAAGAGCAGCGACAATTGCCAGTGGCGCACGATCACTCATCGTACGCCCAGGCGCGCCAGCTCAGCAATGTAGGTGGTTAGTCGATTCGACGGCGGCGAGCGAATAATACGCCTGCCAGCGCCAGGGCCAGCCAGGGTGCCGGCGATCGGGAGCCCGAGCCGGCCGCGCGGCAATTGCAGCCGGGCGCGGTTTCACCGCTCTTCAGAATGGGGCGCGCGTTGTTCGTGCTACCGGTGCCGCCGCTGCTCGGCCCCGAACCACCGTGCGAATCTGGTACGACGGCCACGGTTCCACCCACCGTGATGCCGCCGATGCCGTCGTCGGTGCTGCCGCCGCCGCTACCACCACCGCCTCCCATACTGGGCAGCGGCGCCTGACATTGCCCGTCGACACAGGCGGCATTGCCCGGGCATTTCGCGCCAGCGCATGGATCCTGGCAGGCGCCCTTCACGCAGACTTGACCGGCGCCGCACGTCTGCTTTTCGCAGCCGGAGTCGACGCACTTGCCTTCCGTGCCGCACGTCCTGCCCTCACCGCAGGAGCGGCAACCACACTCGGACAAGCACAGACCATTTTCGCACACCTGCTTGTCCAGGCAGGTCACGCCCGCGCACAGGTCGACGCAACGACCGAGCTGGCACTCTTGCCCGGTGGGGCAGCTGATACCGTCGCACAAGCCGACGCACTGGCCGGCGCGACACGCTTTGCCCTCGCCGCAATCCTTACCCTTGCACAGCGGGTCGACGCAGAAGCCTTTCTCACATTCCAGCTCGAGCGGGCAGCGGAACTCACCCGTGCCGCAGGCGGCGACGCAGCTGCCGTGATCGCACACCTTGCCGGTGGGGCACAAATCGCCGTCGTCGACCATGCCGTTGCAGTCGTTGTCGACGTTGTCGCACGCTTCTTTGTCGGGCTTGACGACTTGGCGGCATTGACCCGGCTTGCCAGCTTCGCTGCAATCGGTCTTGCCCACCGCACAGGCGCCCTTCAGCCCCGTGTCGCACGGCTCACCGCCGCCCGCGCACACCAGACCGGTGATGTAGAAGACGAAATCGTTGAAGTCGCCGTCGTTGAACTTTTTGAAGCTGGTAGGGTCGCTCGGCAAATCTTCGAAGCCGAGGTAGTAGGCGTTCTCTTCCACGGTGCTGGCGTACACCACGGTTTGAATCCAGGGCTCCATCGGCGTGCAGGCGGTGCAAACCTGGTTGAGCGCACGCTGCGAAAACTTGGTCTGCTTACAGGCCGTATTGTTGTCGCCGATGAGCGCGAAGCCGATCTCGCCGCCCTTGTAACGAGCGTCGTTGCGGATGTCCGACGCGGTGAACGTCTTGAGCGCCCAGGCGGGCATGCCACCGACCATCGGCGGGTCCGTGGCGAGCGGCGCAAACGCCTCCTGCCGGTACACCACCGGGTCCGTATTGGGGATGAGCGGGTAGATCTCGTTCGCGGCCGGTGGCGCTCCACCGCTCTGCACCGCGTTGTACCAGCCGAAAGCGAGCTTGCAGCCACCGCCGCGCAGCACGAGCGTGCCCGAGAAGCTGCACAGCGGTGAAAACGTGGCCGGCTCGGTCTTCGCGTCCGTCTGGTAGTTGATCGTCTCGTTGCGGTACTTGAAGAGCGCCGGCAACGTGACGAACGTTCCGGCGTTGGGGATGCCGGGATTGAACTGCTGCGTGTCGCCGATCTCGCCCGCGCCTACCGGCACCGGAATATTGAGCGGTTGCGGGTTGTCGTTCGGCGAAACAGGCTGAGCCAGCTGCGCCCTCGCGGGTGTCGCCAACGTGAGCAGAACACCTACACCGACAGCCCAAAGCGAATCCGCAAGCCGCATTGGGCTTTAGTTTCCGAGAAGTGCGTTCTTGATCTTAATTTCCACTCGGTGGCCCGCGCGCGCACACGCGTATGGCTAGACGTAGCCGTGCTGGCGCGCGCGGAGCGGGTCGCTACTGTCAACGCGGAGTGTGCAGTCCAACCACGTTGCCCTCGGTGTCGCGCACGAGCGCGATGAAGCCGGGGTCGCCGATATCGGTTTTCGGCATCACGACGCTGCCGCCGGCGCGCTCGATCCGCGACAGGCTTTCGTCGAGCTTCGGCGCGTGCAAATAGACCAGCGTGCCATCGGCGACGGGCTTGCGTCGCTCGTCCGCGATGAGAGCGCCCCGAACGGATTCTTGCTCGCCTTGAAAGACGGCCATGTGCATGTCGGTGCCGGCGAAATGCTCGCGCTTGAAGGAGACGCCGAGCACCTGCTCATAAAAGCGCGCGGCGCGGTCGAGGTCGGTGGTGGGGAGTTCGAACCAGTTGATTGCGTGTTGCATGACCTGAGTCGTATCGCTTCGAAGTGACAGCGTATTGTCAGCGATTCACGACTCGCCCCGAATGCGGCAAACGGCCGAATTTTTGGGCTGGTGAAGACTTCCACCCGCCTCGAGCGAAAGGCCGCCACCGGTTGTGATCTGCACAAGATTGCGAGAAGAACGGTCGAAGGGGATCGGACCTCGCCGGCTACCATTCACTTATCCTCATGAAGCTTTCCGCCGTGCATTGGGCAGCCGTCGTGGCTCTGGGCTTGGGTCTCCTTTTGGGCTGCGGCGGCATGGATAGCGGGCCCCGCGGCGGCCTGTCTGACGCGGCAGGTACCAGCTCGACGGCTGGCGGGGGTACCCCCCTGGCCGGCACCGGCGGCATGCCCCCCCAAGCGGCCGGCACCAGCCCTGGCGGCACTCCCACCAGCGGTGGCGAGACGACCGCCGGCACCGGCGGCAGCGCCCCCGTGGGCATGCCCTGCGGCCCTGCCTGGGTGGCCGGCACCGCCTACAAGGCCGGCGACATCGTGCTCTTCAAAGGCGCCTACTACATCGCCGAGTTCGAGAACCCCGGCTACGACCCGACCATCAGCACCTATTTCTGGAACCCCTACACCTGCACGATGGACGGCAGTGGCAACGGTGGCAACGGTGCCGGCGGCAGCGCGCCGATGGGCGACAGCTCGTTCGACGACGTCGTGAGCGAGCAGCTCTTCAACCAGATGTTCCCGCAGCGTAATCAATTCTACAGCTACCAGGGGCTGGTGGACGCAACGCGCAAGTACTCGATCTTTGCCGGCATCGGCACCGACGACGAGCGCAAGCGCGAGGCTGCGGCCTTCTTGGCCAACGTGGCGCGTGAAACCGGCGAGCTCGTGTACATCGAGCAAATCGCGCGCGACGTGTACTGCCAGCCGAGCGCCAAGTGCCCTTGCGAGCCCGGCAAAGAATATTACGGGCGCGGGCCGATCCAGATTTCGTGGAACTACAACTATTGCAGCGCCGGCGCGGCGCTCAACTACGATCTGCGCGCGCAACCGGAGCTCGTCGCGCAAAACGCCACCGTCGCGTGGGCCACCGGCTTGTGGTTTTGGATGACTCAGCGCGGCGCCGGCAGCTTCACTCCGCACGACGCCATCAACGGCGGCCACGGTTTCGGCGAAACCATCCGCAGCATCAACGGCGACGTCGAGTGCAACGGCGGCTCCTCAGAAGGCGTAAACGCGCGCGTCGACTTCTACCAACGCTTCTGCCAACTCCTGGGCGTCGCCCCGGGCGACAACCTGACCTGCTGATCCGAGCTGGCTCGAGCAGCGGCCCACGCAGCCGTTCGGCGCCGCCAACGGCGCGCGGTCACGCTTCGTGACCGACACGCCCTCTTTCGCGCTCAGTAACCTCTTACATTCGAAAGAGCTTGGGGTGGGGTCCCGACCCAAGGTCCCCCACCCAGCTGTTCGTTCGTCCGTCGAAGTTCTTACATTCGAGAGAACTTGGGTGGCGTCCCGACCCAGGGCTCCCCACCCAGCTGTTCGTTCGTCCGTCGAACTACTCGAGCGAGCGCTGGGCTCGATAGCGGTTCATTGGCTGAGCGCAGAAGCAGCGCCGGACGGCGTTCGTGCCGACGCGCGAACGGCTTCGTTGGCCCAACCAGCGATCAGTGAATGCCGTGCGCGAGGCGGTAGCCGCGGAGGGCGATGGCGAAGGTTTCGCGCATTTGTTCGTAGACGCTGCCATGGTGGGGGCCCAGCGCGGAGCTGAGCAGGCCGAGTGGTTGATTTTCGAAGACGAGCGGTTGCACCAGGAGCGCGCCACGCTCATGGTCGAAGACGCCGGGGGCGGCGAAGTCGCTGGAGCGGAATTGAGCTTCGAGGCGGGCGCGGCCGCTGGGCTCGAAGCCGGCCAGGCAACGGCATTGCGCGGAAGGACCGCCGGGCTCGGTGAAGACGCCGAGCGAGAGCGCAGTGATGCCGAGGCGGCGCAAGCTGTCTTCGAAGGTTTGGCGCTGCGTCGGATTACCTGGCTCCGCCAGCAGCATGCCGCTGACTTGCGAGAGCCCCCGCAAGAAGTCGATGACCTCGATACGACGCAGGGTTTCGCCGCGTAGCAGCCACTCACCCACGAGCTCGCGCGCCGAATCGAGCAAATCGTCGATGCGAATTTCGGCTTCTGGATCGCCGGTGGCGCAGTCTTGCAGCGCTCGGCGGAGCGTGCTGAGCACCGGTTGTGCTTGACTGAGCTCGGCGCCCGCGCGCTGCAGCCCGGCCATGAGCTGGTCCACGAAGGACAGGAACGTCCCCTCGGCCCCGCCCTGGAGCTCGGCCAAAAGGGCGCTGAGCAGGCGCTCTTCCCAGCGCGGCCCGGCGCCGACGAGCGAGCCCCGCGCGCTGCGCGAAAGCTCCGCGAAAATCAGGGCGCGCCGCTCCAGCACGACCATGTCCAGCGAACGACCGGGTTTGACCGGGCTACGCCGCTGCATCAAGACCGAGGCCTTGGCACAACCGCACGAACGCCTGCCGACGATGGTGGTGGGCAGGCGCGTCACGCGCGACTCGGTCCTGCCCTCCATCAGCCCGATCAGCCGTTTGATGCCTTCGCGGCCCATGGCGTCGGTGGGCTGTTGCACGGTCGTGAGCGGGGGCACGGCGCACTTGCCGCCGTCGACGTCGTCGAAACCGGTGACGGCGATTTCGCCCGGCACTGACACGCCACGATCGCGCAGCGCGTCCAGCGCGCCGAGCGCCATGTAGTCGTTGGCGGAGACGATGGCGCTGACCGCATCTACCGCCATGCCGCGACCGTCGAACAGCTCGCTCACGGCGGCCGCACCGGATTCGCGCAGCCAGCTGCCTTGCAGGATCAGCCGCGGGTCCTCGCTGATCGAGAACTCGGCCAGCACCTCGCGGTAAGCCGCCAAGCGCTCTTCCGCCTCGAAGCTCGCCTGCGGGCCGCGAATGAAGGCAATGCGCCGGTGGTTGTGCACCTGAATCAGGTGCCGCAACGTCTCTTTCATGCCCGGCGCACCGTCGACCACGATGTTGTGACACGTGGAAAGCTCCACGCCCAAGCTGACCATCGGCAGGCCGCTGAAACGCCGCATCCACTCGCTGAATCCGTCGACGCCGAGCTGGCTGCTGAGGGAGCCGCCCAGCACCAAAATGCCGTCGAACGCCGTCAGTTCGATCAAGTCGAACAAGAAGTTGCGCAGCGAGCGATGGTCCTTGCTCGAGTCGCCGACGACGCCGCCCGCCAAGCAAACCAGCTCTAGGTTGGCGTGCTGGGCCGCGCTGGCCGCGCCGCGCACGATGCCCGCCTGATAGTCGTCCTCGATGGCGTCCATCAACAGCGCGACACGACGGCGGGAGCGGCTCATGCCCAAGGCTCGAGCTTAGCTCATCGCTGCAGCGCGCGTACCCGCCAGAGCCACGATGTCTCGGTTTTCGAGCACCCGTTCGCCGAAGCCGCGCTTCAGCAGCTCGAGCATGGCAACGCCGACCTCTTGCGTCGTCGTAACCTGGGTCGGAAACAAGCGCTTGAGCAGCGGATAGAGCGGGCCCGCGACCGCGTACAGCGCGCGGTACCAACCGGTTTTCGACACGATGCCGTGAAGCGGCCGAATGAAGCCGGGGCGCAGCATGTAGGCGCGCCGAAACGGCATGGCCAAGAGGGCGTTCTCGGTGGCGCCCTTGATGCGCGCCCACATCACATGGCCGCGCTCGGTGCTGTCCGTGCCGCCGCCGGAGACGTAGACGAAGGTCATCTTCGGATTGAGCCGCTCGAGCGTTTGCGCCACCTTGATGGTGAGGTCGTACGTCACGCGCTTGTAGTCTTGCTCCGTAAGCCCTGCGGCCGAAACGCCGACGCAAAATAGGCAAGCGTCGTAGCTCGGGAGCTCGTGTTCGAGCAGGCTGAGATCCGTCACGTCCGTTTGCACCAGCTCTTTGAGCTTGGGGTGGTGCTGGCCGCTGGCATTGCGACCGATGGCCAACACTGCTTCTACGTCGGCATCGGCCAGAAGCTCGCGCAGCGCGCCCTGTCCGACCATGCCGCTGGCTCCGAACAAGATGACCTTCATGACATGAGTTTACGAAACTTTGCGGCAGGCGCCACGCAATCGGCCGCGAGCAAAGCCGTGTTCGCGCACGAGCGTTTCGGCGGCCGCGCAGCACCCGCTCGTGTCGAGCGATGCGGAATAGCGTTCCCACACGCGCGCCGCTACCGCTTTTGCACCACCAGAAAGTTCTTACGAACGCAAGAGCTTCCGTAGACGTGCGCTGCGCTTTTACGGGCTCAAAGCGCAGCGAAGAGCCACGAAAGTACTCACCGATGTAAGAAGGTTTTGCGAACGGAGAGGGGGCCGATTTTCAACATCGTTCCACCGGCCACGGCGCGCCGCCTTGGTTTCAGCGTTCCGCGCGTATTCGTAGCGCCAGGTCAAGCTGCGCATGTCCCCCCTCCCACTGACTTCAGCGCAAGCTCTGTAAGAACGGCCCTACGGCGGCGATGCCGCCGCTCTCGAGGACGCGCAGGGTTTCGCTGCCGACGACGGCGATGTCGGCCTTGCCCTTCAGGAAGTCGACGTCGGCCTTTTCTTTGACGCCGAAGCCAACGGCGAGCGGGAGGCTCGTGGCGGCGCGGGCGCGCGCCAAGTAGCCGGATAGCTCTTCCGAAAAGCTCGTTTGGGCGCCGGTGACGCCTTTGCGAGCCACGCAGTAAATGAAGCCGCGGCCGTGCTCGGCGATGGTCTTGAGGCGCGCGTCCTTCGTGTTGGGTGAGTAGATGAAGATCGGGTCGAGCAGGTTCTCGCGCATGGCGTCGAGGTACTCGCTGCCCTCTTCGGGCGGTAAATCCGGCACGATAGCGCCACGCAGCCCGGCCTGCGCCATCCGCGAAACGAAGCTCGAGACGCCACGCTTGAACAGCACGTTGTAGTAAGTCATGAACAAGAACGGCACGTCGAAGCGGCGCGCCACCTCGGTCGCGACCTCGAAGCAACGCTCGACGGTCGAGCCGGCGTTGAGCGCTTCTTGATTGGCCCGCAAGATAACCGGACCATCCGCGATCGGCTCGGAAAAGGGGATTTGTAGCTCGATCAGGTCGACACCGGCGTGCACCATGCTTTCGACGAGGCGCAAGCTGGTGTCGAAATGCGGATGCCCCAGCACGATGTGCGTCATCAGCAAGATGTCGCGCTTCTGCCGGCGGTCTTTCAGGTATTGCTCAAGCACGACGGTAGCCCTCCGCCTTCTTCTGAATGAAGTCTTCCCACTTGGGGTCCTTGAAAGCGTCCGCCACCGTAAATATGTCTTTGTCGCCGCGGCCCGATTGATTGATCAGCACGATGTCGCTCTGGGCTAGCGTGCCCACTTCTTTGAAGGCCTGCGCGAAGGCGTGCGACGACTCGAGCGCCGGGATCAAGCCTTCTTTGCGGATGGTGAGCTTCAAGGCTTCGACCACTTCGGTGTCGGTCGCGGCTTCGAAGCGCGCGCGCTTCTGGTCGTGGAAGTGCGACAAGATCGGCGAGACACCGACGTAGTCGAGGCCGGCCGCCACGCTGTGCGTCTCGTTCATTTGGCCGTCGTCGTTTTGCAAGAAGTACGTCTTGTAACCTTGCGCGACGCCGATCGAGCCGTCGCGGCTGGCCAACCGCGCGGCGTGCCGGCGCGTCGTCACACCGTCGCCGCCGGCCTCGACGCCCACGAGCTCGACGCTCGGATCGCCCAAAAAGCCGCTAAAAAGTCCCATCGCATTCGAGCCGCCGCCGACGCATGCGTAGACACGCTTCGGCAATTGGCCGGTGCGCTCCAAGATTTGCCGGCGCGCCTCTTGCCCGATGATCGACTGAAAATACGTTACCATTTCCGGAAACGGATGTGGGCCGCAGGCGGTGCCGAGCACGTAGTGCGTGTCGTCCATATTCGACACCCAGTCGCGGAAGGCTTCGTTGATGGCGTCCTTCAAGGTCCGCGAGCCTTCTTTCACGGGCACGACGGTCGCGCCGAGGCGCTCCATCCAGAAGACGTTCGGGCGTTGCCGCTCGACATCGAGCTCGCCCATGTAGATGGTGCACGAGAAGCCGAACTTGGCAGCCATGGTGGCGGTGGCGACGCCGTGCTGTCCAGCGCCCGTCTCGGCGATGACGCGCTTTTTGCCCATGCGCTTGACGAGCAAGCCCTGACCCATGACATTGTTGGCTTTGTGCGCGCCGGTATGGTTCAAGTCTTCGCGCTTGATGTAGATGCGCGCGCCGCCGAAATGCTGGCTCAGGTTCTCGGCGTAGGTGAGCGGAGTCGGGCGGCACGAGTACGTGCTCATCAGCTCCGCGTACTCTTGCCAAAACTTCGGATCGCTCCGCGCGGCTTCGAAAGCGTTTACCAGCTCTTCGAACGTGGCGTGCAAAATTTCGGGAATGAAGGCCCCGCCAAAGCCTTCGAAATAGCCGTTTACGGCGCGGATCGGCTCAGTCATGTCGCGTCTCTGCTCCTATGGTCTGCGAAAAAACCAGCTCCTCGGTGCGGCAGTACAGCTCGCCGAACACGGCGCGCGGCGCCCGAGGAAAAAACAGCGCGCGCTTGACGAGCAAGAGCGGCGTGCGCGCCCCCAGGTCGAGCGCCTCGCGCACCTCTTCGCTCGGAAAGGTGACGCGGAAGCTCTGTTCGGCGTGGGTCGCTTTGAGGTAGTAGCGCTCCTCGACGATGCGAGACAGCGACGCGCCGGCCAGCGGCAGCGCGTCCAAACCGACGAACACTTCCGGATCGAAATAGAGCCGCTCGAGCAGCACCGGTACGTCCGCCAAGCGCGAGACGCGCGTCAGCACGAAGGCGCGCCGCTCCGAAAACGGGTTCTCGCCGTCAGCGGCGATGCGACGCAGCGCGAGCTTGCCGAGCAGCTTCGTCGTCAGGTTGAACCCGCCTTCGCGAAAGCTGGACAACGTGCCGCCGAGCGAAAACAGATCGACACGGCGCGGCGCCGTGCGCACGAAGGTGCCGGAGCCGCGACGGCGCTCGACCAAGCCTCGCTGCACGAGCAGCTCCGTCGCCTGCCGCACGGTGGGGCGCCCAATGCGGTGGCGGCGCGACAGCTCCGGCTCGGAGGGTAGGCGCGCCCCGGGGACCAGCTCTCCGCTCACGATCTCGCGGCTCAGCAGCTCGGCCAGCTGCTGGTAGAGCGGCAACGGAGACCCCGGATTCAGCACGGGAGAACGCTGCCGCGGCGCCCCCAAGTTGTCAAGACAACTTTACAAAAACCCGTACAAGTCGCCTTACTTAAGCACGCCGGGCCAGCGGCCGTTGACTGCCCCTGAGAGCATGCAGCACCCCGAACTCTTGGAAATGCTGGCGGACGCAGGGGGCTCGGTCAGCTTCGGCTGGGCCGACCCGGGCGTCTTTTACGCGCGCTTTAGCCATACCCTCTCGGCCCGCACCGGCAAAGCCTTTGCGGCGCGCTTGAACAGCACGGCCCGTATCGGCAAACGCTTCAAGTACTTCGCCGACGCCTACGCGCTCGAGAGCTACGACCTCTTGGCGCGCAGCGCCTTCGTTCGCGTCGTGAACGAGCACCGCCGCCTGTTCGAGCAGATCCACATCTTGGCCTGGCAAGACGGCGAAGTAAGCCCCGCGCTGCTGTCCGCGCTCGGCCAGCCCGTTAGCGTCACCCACGACCCCATCGAGTTCGAGGCACGCCTGCTCGGCGCCGCCCCCCGCGCCCGCACCGTGCTCGCCGCCAAGCCGGATTCGCCGCACCGCACGCGTTGGCCGCTACGGCGCTGACGCCCGTACCGCTGCGTGCAAAAACGCCGCTTCGGCTGCGGCAAACCAATCCGCGCTCGACCGCGCCCAGGAAGCTGGCCGGAAACGCAGCATCGACAAGAATCGGCGGCTGTAGCAGCCGGGGCCCCTGCAGCTGCCTTTCACGCCCACGAAGTTCGTACGTGCGTAAGGACTTTTGTGGACGCGGCATGCCGCGTGGGCGCCGAAACGTGGTGTCGCGTCCCCAAAGCCTCTTCCATTCGTAAGAACTCTTTCGGGCTGCAACAGGACTGCGAGCCGCCGGTCAGCGGATCTCACGCAAAAGGGCTCGCCACCCACTGAGCGGTGAGCCCGCCTCGCGATGCGAGTGATGGCGGCACGCCTCGCTGGGCCGGTGGGCAGCCCTGCCCTTACACAGCGAGGATTTCGGGCGTTTTGCCGACGGGTTTGCCGCCGGCGTTGTTGCCGAAGTCGGCGACGCCCAGACCGAAGACGTCGTTGAGGATGGTGAAGTGCAGGTCGCGCAGGTGCTTGGGGGCGCCGAACTGGATGTGCTGGTCGGTGCGCAGCTTGCCGCCGCCGCCGCCGATGAGCACGGTGGGGAGGCGGTCGCACGAGTGGTCGGAGCCGTGCATGCAGCCGCCGAAGAAGACGACGCTGTTGTCGAGGATGCTCTTGCCGTTCGCTTCTTTGATGGCGTCGAGCTTGCGGCAAAGCTCGGCGACTTTGCCAGCGTTCCACCACGAGATGGTGGCGAACTCGTCTTGCGAGCCGTGCTGGCTGCCGTGGTAGTTGCCGCAGTTGCCGGTATCTTCCGTGGAGGTGGTGGCGGAGAACTGGCGGCGCTTGACGTGGTCGTAAGTGAACTCCGAGCGCTCGTCTTCCAGCATGTAGCTGATGACGCGCGTGGCGTCGCACTGCAGAGCCATGACGATGAGCGCGTTCATCGCGTCGGCGTGGTCGCCCTTGTTGTAGGTGGCCGTGGTTTGTTTGATGCCGTCGGGCGTGACCGTCGCCATGGTGGGCTTGGTGCCGCCGCACGCGCCGCCCGTCATGCCCGGCATGCCCATGCCGCCCATGCCGGCGGAGACGCCGACCACGCGCGTTTCGGTGGAGCGCACCGAGTCCAAGAACTCGTCCATACGTTTTTGGTCCGCGGAGCTGAGCAGCTTGCGGGTGTTACCGGCGTTTTCGAGCACGGCGTCGAGCACGCTCTTTTTGAGGGCGACACGCGCCTTGGCGGCCGGGTCGTCGGTGTTGCCGGGGGCCATGCCGCCGGTGATGGTATTGAAGACCTCGAGCGGGTCGACCTGCTTGTAGGTGGGCTGAGTCTCCGTGCGCCACGACACGCTGCGGCTGTTGCTGCATTGCTTGCCGTCGCACGAGGCGTACACGGTGGACAGACCGAGCTGCAGCGACTCGATCGCCGTTTGCCCCTTGTACAGGGCGTGCTGGGCGATGATCTGGTCGACCGAAACGCCGTTCGCCTCCTTGACGTTGAGCTTCTTGGCGACGGTCTCCGGATCCCAGCAGGTGAGCCAGGCGCCGGGTTGACGGCCGTGGCTCGGCTCTACGCTGGCGCCACCACCCGGGTTGAACGAAGAGCCGTTCTCCAAGTTGCTGAGCGCGATCATCTTCGCCTTGAGCTCCGCGAACGGAGCCAAAATCGAGCTGAGCATCCAGCCGGCGCCCGCGCCTTGCGGGGTCCACACTTCAGCGGCGCCGTTGGGCAAGAAGATGGGGATGTAGCGGAGCGGCGCCGAAGCCGCCTGCGCGCCAGCGCTGCGCGGCAAGAGCGACTCCATCCACGGTAGCGCCAGCGCGACACCAGCGCCGCGCAGCAAGGTGCGACGGGAGAAAGCGGCACTCTTCATGTAGCGGCTGATCACTTGACGTCTCCTGAATTGCGGAACGGCGTGGATTGAGTCAGTTCGTCGATTAGCTGGCGCACCGTGAGGCCGTCGGTCTCCCACTTTTGCGCGATGCCAGAGATCCAGGTGGCGTCGTCGTTGGCGGGGGAGCGGCCGAGGCCGTAAACGAAGAGCTTTTTCGCGAAGCAGGTCTTGAACTCGGGCTTGCCCGACACGATGTCGGCCGCGCCGTCGATGCCGGTGAAGGGGACGCCCGCCAGGTCGGTAGTGTCGTTGATGGGCGAGTTATCGCCGTAGGTGGCTCGGTACTGGCCGATGGCGTTGAACTTCTCCAGCGCCATGCCGAACGGATCGAAGATGCCGTGGCAGTTGGCGCACGCCGGGTTGGTGCGATGCGCCTCGAGGATGGTGCGAATGTTGCCGTTGTCGAGATCTTTGCCGCCCACTTCGAGCTTGGGCACGTCTTTGGGCGGAGCCGGCGCCTCCGTGCAGAGCAGGTTACCGAGCACCCATTTGCCACGCAAAGTCGGCGAGGTGCGGCGATCCATCGACGAGAGCGCCAGGAAGCCGGCCAGGCCCATGAAGCCTTTGCGTTGATCGGTCGTGTTTTGCACCAACATCAGGCCCGTGTTGGTGACGTCGTTCATGCCGTAAATCGGCGCGAGCGCCGCGTTCACGAAGTTGATGTCGGCCTTCAAAAAGTCCGTCCACGGGCGTGGGTTGCGCAAGAACTCGTTGAAGTACAGGTACATCTCGTTCATGGCCGCGTCGGCCACGGGCTGCGTCCACATCGGGAAGCGCTCGGCGGCCACCGGGTGCGACGAGACCTTGCGCGCGCCCAGCCACTGCCCGGCGAAGCTTTCGATGAAGCGATTCGCCTTCGCGTCCGCGAGCATGCGCTCGACGGTGCTGCGCACGGCGTCGTCCGTGCCCAGCGCGTTCTTGGCGGCGGCGTCCAGCAGGGCGTCGTCGGGTGCGCTGCTCCACAAGAAATAGGAGAGGCGCGAGGCGAGCTCGAAGCCGTCTACCGGACGTGCCGTGTTGCCCTTCGGCAATTCGATACGGTACAGAAACTCCGCGCTGGCGAGCATCGACCACAGCACGTGCTTGAGCGAGGCCTCGTGGTCTTGAGCCTGGCCGCGGGCAGCCGTGTACACGTTGGAGTAGGTGGTGACCTCACCATCGCGCAGCGGACGACGGAACAGCTTCAACCCCGCATTGGAGACGAAGGTCTTGACGCAGGCCATGTCGTCCGTCGCGGCGCAGGTGACGAACTTGGCTTTGAGTGCCGCGTTGGCGAAAACGTCCGACGCGAGCTGCTCGGCCGCGTCTAAGTAGAGGCCGTACTGCGTCACGTCGACGCCGAGCACGGCGGCGACGTTGTCGAAGCCCTCGATCTCACCGCCGCGCCAGTTGGGATTGGCGGGGGCGAGCTTGGTGCCCAGCACGTCTGCAACCGTAGCGTTGTATTCCGTCGTATTCAGACGGTGCATTTCGCTGCGGCCGGGGTTCGTGCCCGCCGGGTAGACGGGCGGCTTCTCCTCACCGCCCGGCACCGGGCCAGGCCCGGACGGATCGACGGTGGCGCTGCCACCTGGCCCGTTGCTTTCGAGCACTCCGGTGCACGAAAAAGTGCCAAGTAGCGCGGCAATTCCTAGATAGAACTCCGCCTTACGGAAGACACCAGCCACGTCCCGCATGGCCGGTCAGTGTCCGGTTGGCTGCAGACCTTTTAAATTCGGGTGATCAGAATCGAAAATCCGAACACGCGTAACTTCCTGAAAAATCGGCTGTTGGCGGAGTTAGGTCCGCGGCAGCCACGACACCCATTCTGGATTGGGCACGTACGCCGCAGCTCACTCGCAGCACTTTCGCGTCGCCCCATCTCGGTCTACGCGGCACCGCTCGTCGGACTGCCGTACAAATAGCCAAAGCCTTCTTGCTCGAGGGCGCGGCGCACCGCGGGGCGTGCCAGGACGAGTGACGCCAGACGGCCGTAGCGCGGCAGCTGCTCGATGGGCAGCTCGAAGCGCCGTGCCCACAAGTAGAAAACGGCCAGGTACGCGTCGACGAGCGAATAGCGCGAGCCGAGCACGAACGAATCGGGCGCAAGCTTGGTGTCTACGTACCGCAGTAAGTCCCAAAATCGCGCTTTGCCGTCGACCTTGAGCGCCGCGATGGCTGCCGCGTCATCCGTATAGCGGTCGGGGCGGTAGAAGCTGATGAAGGCCACGTGCAGCGCGCTGGAGAGCAGGCTCATCCACTCGTTGGCGCGCGCCCGCTCGAAGGCGTCGGCCGGCAGCAGCTCGAGCTGCGGCGACGAGTCCGCCAGGTAGCCCAGGAGCGCGGGCGTTTCGGTCAGCACCATGCCCGGCCGAACCTCGAGCGCCGGCAAGCGCCCGAGCGGGTGGATGCGTAGGTACCGCTCGCTGCGCTGCTGCCCCTCCTTGATGAGGACGGGCTCGAGGTCGTAAACGGCCCCCACCTCCTCGAGCGCGATGTGGGTGGCCATCGAGACGGCGCCTGGTGAGAAGTACAGCCTGTAACGGTGAGTCATGGGCTGAGAGCTAAACGAGTGGGCTACATGAGTGAAGCGCATTGATTTCATCGAAATCATCGTTTTTACTCATGAGCATGGACGGTACGCTGGAAGCCCGCGATCTGAAGCTGGTTCGGGCCATCGCCGAAGCAGGCGGCGCCACGCGCGCGGCCAGGCGACTGGCCCTGAGTCAATCCGCGGTGAGCCACCAGCTGCGCGGGCTCGAAGAGCGCTTGGGGGTGCCCCTGTTCGAGCGCCAGGGCCGACGGTTGCGCATCACGCGCGCCGGCGAGCGCCTGGTCGAGCTCTCACACCAAGTTTTGGGGCCCTTGCTGCAAACCGAGCTCGAGCTGAAGCGCGGCTTGCATGCCGAGCGCCCGCAGCTGCGCGTGGCCACGCAATGCTACACGGCCTACCACTGGCTGCCGCAAGCGCTGCAAACCTTGATGCGCGAGTACCCCGCGGTAGAGCTGGTGCTGCAAACGGACGTGGTGGGTCCCGCGCACTTGCACCTCGACGAGGATCTCGCAGACGTCGTGCTGTGCGTGGCTCCGCCGATCAAGAGCCGTTACACGCGCGTTCCGCTCTTCAAAGACGAGCTGGTGCTGGCGGTGCCGCGCGGACACTGGCTCGCCCGCAAGAAGTACGTCGAAGGCGCCGACCTCAGTCAGGAGACATTGATTCAGAACAACGTGTCTGCCAGCGAGCGCGAAAGAGTGGTCCAGGTGTTGTTCGCCGGGCGGCCAGCCTTTCGCCGGGTGGTGCGGCTGCCGGTGAGCGAGGCCGTGCTCGACCTGGTGCAGGCCGGCATGGGCGTGAGCATCCTGGCGGGCTTTACGCTCACCCGGCGCATCGAGCGCGGTGAGCTAGAAGCCGTTCGCCTCACCCGCCGCGGCTTTCCGCGGGCGTGGACGGGTGTGTTTCGCCGCGGCTCGCCGCTCGAAGGGCCTATCCGCGCCCTGCTCGACACGCTCAAACGCCAGGGCCTGCCGCGTAACCCACGGTAACCGCTGAATAATCCTGTCGGGAGCTTCCGGCTTGCGGCGACGGTCGCATGCAGCCAGGCTCCGCCCGCACATGCTCATCCTGCTAGGTCCGCCCGCGTTCACTCCGGCCCGTCTCGCTCGCAAGCTGGAGCGCCTGCAGCGAGTGAGCCCCGGTATCAGCGCCGTGAGCGCGCGCTTCGTGCACCTGGTAGACGTGGCGGCCCCGCTTTCGGACGACGCGCAGCACGTGCTGGATCGCCTGCTCGAGTACGGACCGCGCATTGCGCTGAGCGAGGTGAGCGGTCGCTCGCTGCTGGTGGTGCCGCGCATCGGCACGATTTCGCCCTGGTCGTCGAAAGCAACGGACATCGCGCGCAACTGCGGCCTGAGCGACGTGCGGCGCATCGAGCGCGGCATCGTGTGGACGTTTTCGGGCAGCACGGAGCCCGCCAACGAGAAGGCGCTGCGCGCCGTGCTGCACGACCGCATGACCGAGTCCGTGCTGGAACGAGCGGAAGACGGCGAGCAGCTCTTCGTACGCGCCGAGCCGCGCCAGCTCTCGCGCGTCGATTTGGCGCCTGGACGCAGCGCGCTCGAAGCCGCCAACAAGCGCCTGGGTCTGGCGCTGGCCGAAGACGAAATCGACTACCTGATGCAGAGCTACGCCGCGCTCGGCCGCAACCCGACCGACGTGGAGCTGATGATGTTCGCGCAGGCGAACAGCGAGCACTGCCGGCACAAGATCTTCAACGCCGACTTCATCATCGACGGGCAAAAGCGTGAGAAATCGCTGTTCAAGCTGATCAAGACGAGCACCGAGGCGAGCCCGGCCGGCGTGCTTTCGGCTTACAAAGACAACGCCGCCGTCATGGAAGGCCCCGTCGCCGCGCGCTTCTGGCCCGACCCGGCCAGCGCTCAATATGGTTACACGACCGAGGCCGTCGACATCTTGATGAAGGTGGAGACGCACAATCACCCGACGGCGATCTCGCCCTACCCCGGTGCCGCGACCGGTTCCGGCGGCGAGATCCGTGACGAGGGCGCGACGGGCCGCGGTGCCAAGCCGAAGGCGGGCCTGACCGGCTTCTCGGTTTCGAACCTGCGCTTGCCGGGCGCGCTGCGGCCGTGGGAGGTCGACTACGGCAAGCCTTCGCGCATCGCTTCGGCGCTCGACATCATGCTCGAGGGTCCAATCGGCGGCGCCGCGTTCAACAACGAGTTCGGGCGTCCCAACCTGTGCGGCTACTTCCGCACCTTCGAGCTCTCGGCGCCGGGGCCTGCCGGACGCGAGGTGCGCGGCTACCACAAGCCCATCATGCTCGCGGGCGGGCTGGGCAACATCCGCCGTGACCACGTCAAAAAGCACGAAATTCCGCCGGGCGCGAAGCTGGTGGTGCTGGGCGGGCCCGCCATGCTCATCGGTTTGGGTGGCGGCGCGGCATCCAGCATGGCCTCGGGCGCTTCCGAAGAGGATTTGGATTTTGCCTCCGTGCAACGCGACAACGCGGAGATGGAGCGGCGCTGTCAGGAAGTGATCGACCGCTGCTGGGCGCTCGGCGACAAGAACCCGATCGTCTCCGTGCATGACGTGGGCGCGGGCGGCTTGTCCAACGCGCTGCCGGAGCTGGTGAACGACAGCGGGCGCGGCGCCACCTTCGACCTGCGCGCGATCCCGAACGCCGAGCCCGGTATGTCGCCGCTGGAGATCTGGTGTAACGAAGCGCAAGAGCGCTACGTGCTCGCGATCGCGGCAGAATCTTTGCCGGCCTTCGAAGCGCTGTGCCGCCGTGAGCGGTGTCCGTACGCCGTCGTCGGCACGGCGACGGCCGAGCGGCAACTCAAGCTCACTGATTCCACGGTGAGCGCCGCGGAGTCGAGCCCCATCGACATGCCGATGGACGTGCTCTTGGGCAAGCCACCCAAAATGACGCGCAACGCGGAGCGCGGCGATTTCCAGCCGGATTCACTGCAGCATTCGCGCATCGAATTGCGCGAGGCGGTGGAGCGCGTGCTGCGCCTGCCCACGGTGGCGGACAAGACCTTCCTCATCACCATCGGCGATCGCACCGTCACGGGCTTGTGCGCGCGCGACCAGATGGTGGGCCCCTGGCAGGTGCCGGTTGCGGATGCCGCGCTGACCGCGAGCGGCTACCAGGCGTACACCGGCGAAGCGATGGCGATGGGCGAGCGCACGCCGCTGGCCCTGCTGAGCGCAGGAGCCTCGGGCCGCATGGCCGTCGCCGAAGCGATCACCAACATCGCCTGTGCCCCGATCGCCCAGCTGAGCGACATCAAGCTGAGCGCGAACTGGATGGCGCCGGCAGGTCACCCGGGCGAAGACGCGCGCTTGTACGAGGCCGTGCAGGCCGTGGGCGCGGAGCTGTGCCCGGCGCTCGGCATCGCCATTCCGGTCGGCAAAGATTCGATGTCGATGCGCACGGTGTGGCGCGAAAACGGTGAGCAACGTTCGGTGACGGCGCCGCTGTCTCTGATCGTGAGCGCGTTCGCACCCGTAACGGACGTGCGTCGCGCCTTGACGCCCGAGCTTTCGCGCGACGAGGGGCCGACCGAGCTGCTGCTGGTCGATTTGGGTCGCGGCAAGAACCGCCTCGGTGGCTCCGCGCTCTTGCAGGTGCACGGCAGCGTGGGCGAGGCTCCGCCCGATCTCGACGATCCGGCGCTGCTCAAAGGATTTTTCTCGGCGATCCAGGAGCTGAATCGAGCTGGACTGCTGCTCGCGTACCACGACCGCTCGGACGGTGGCCTCTTGGTGACGCTGCTCGAGATGGCGTTCGCGTCGTCGGTCGGTCTGGCCATTCGGGTCGACGCGCTGGGCGCCGACGCGCTGGCGGCGTTGTTCTCGGAAGAGCTCGGCGCCGTGATCCAGGTCCGCAACGTGGACGTGCAGCGCGTGCGCGAGGTGCTGGCGCTGGCTGGCCTCCAAGACTGCGTGCACACCGTTGGCAATCTGCGGACGGACGATCGCATCGAGATTAGCCAAAAGGGCGTCGTGCTGTTCGAGGCCGAACGCAGCAAGCTGCGCGGCATCTGGTCCGAGACCACGCACGCCCTGCAGCGCCTGCGCGACGACGCCACCTGCGCCGACGAAGAGCAGGCCCTGCGTGTCGACCCCAGCAACCTGGGGCTCTCCGCCAAAGTCGGCTTTGCGATCGACGACGACGTGGCCCGCCCCTTCATCGCCAAGAGCGGCGCCGCGCGGCCGCGCGTGGCGATTCTGCGCGAACAAGGCGTCAACGGGCAGATCGAGATGGCGGCGGCCTTCGACCGCGCCGGCTTCGCCTCAATCGACGTGCACATGAGCGATTTACTCGAGGGCCGTGTGAGCCTGAAGGATTTCCACGGCCTGGTGGCGTGTGGCGGCTTCAGTTACGGCGACGTGCTCGGCGCCGGTGGCGGCTGGGCCAAGTCGATTCTGTTTCACGGCCGCACGCGCGCGGACTTCAGCGAGTTCTTCGCGCGCTCGGGCACCTTCACGCTGGGGGTGTGCAACGGCTGCCAGATGGCGAGTAACCTCGCCGAGCTCATCCCGGGGGCCGAAGGCTTTCCGCGCTTCGTGCGCAACCGCTCCGAGCAATTCGAAGCACGCCTCGCCCTGGTGCGCGTCGAAAGGAGCGCGTCGGTGCTCCTGGCCGGCATGGAGGGCTCGCAGCTACCCATCGCCGTCGCGCACGGCGAAGGCCGCGCCGAATTCGCCGACGACGCCGGGCTCCGCACCTTCGAGAGCTCCGGCCGCGTTGCCGTGCGCTGGGTCGACTCACACGGCAACGTGGCGTCGCGCTACCCCGAAAACCCGAACGGCTCGCCCAGCGGCATCGCCGCCGTCACCAGCGCGGACGGCCGCGCCACGCTGATCATGCCCCACCCCGAGCGCGTGTTCCGCGCGGTGCAGTACAGCTGGCGCCCCAAGAGCTGGACGGAAGACGCCCCCTGGATGCGCCTGTTCAGAAACGCCCGCGTGTTCGTGGGCTGAGCGCGGCACGCCCCTGGGCGGCGCCGCTCAGCCTTCGGTAAAGCAGGCTTCGAAGCCATCGGCCAGGCAGGCGTAATAGTCGCGCGCCTCGAACGATATCGCCCAAAATTGGCCGCACTCGTCAGCGCAAGCCGCGTCCGAGCAGCGCTGGAAGCACATGTTGAGGTTGGCGCAGCCGTTGGGGTCCTTGGCCAGGCAGTGCTCGTAATCCGACTTGCACGAAAGGCTGAGCGCCTCGCTGCAGTCGTTCGCCAGAGCTGGCGGTGGCGGCGCGGGGTTTGCGGCGGGCGGTTGGGCGGCGCTATCGCGGTCCTCGGGTGGCAGCGGGCTACTCGCGCAACCGACCACCAGCAAGAACAACGCTACCACTCTCACCCACCAGGTATATCTGAGACTTCGCTGCGCGCCAGTCCAACGCGCGCCGACCAGCAGAGCGCGACACAACGTTGCGCGAACATTTCACGACTGACGAACGAAGCTCGACTGGCGCACGCGCTTTAGTAGTTTCGTGACTTCTTCGGGACCGAACAACGCCGGATAGAGCGCGAGGATCGCGAACGGAAACATGCCGATCTGCATCGTGACGGCGATGCCCAGGTGCAGGCTGACGCCCAGCGCGAGCCACCACCACCGAACGTGCAAGCGTCTTACCCAATCACCGAAGCGGCCTCCGCGACCAGGTCGCTTGTCGAGCCAGATCCAGAGCAGCGCCAAAGGTGCGCTGTATTCGAACACCATGGTGAGCGCGGTGCCGAGCTGCGTCAGGGGGTAAAAAGCCTGCAAAGACCCGGGGAAGAAGCGCGCAAAATGCGGATCGCCCAGTACGTCTGCCACCGCCGAAAAGCCGCCCGCTGGTCCCCACGACGCTTTGCCCCGGTGATGCGCCGCGGAAAAATAGAGCCAGAGCAACTGCACGATCAGCAAATAGCGCGGCCAAGCTGGCACCGAATTTCGTAAAGGCTTGCCCCAAAGTCGGCCCAGCCACGCATCACACGACCACGTGGCGTTGGCCCCCGACAGCGCCAGCAGCGGCAGCACGACGCGCAGCAGCAAATCGATGCCGTCGCCGCCGTCAGGTGTGAGTCGCCACATTTCGACCATCGCGAACACGAGCAGCCAACCACTGACTCGAAAAGCGAGCCCGAGCAGCACCAGTAACGTGGCCACCACCGCCAACCACCAGGCAACGTGCGCCGTCTGCGCGCCGGTGCCGAACCAGCTGACGAGAAGTGGCGGAGACGCTGCGCTGGCGCCCCAAGCAGCACCGAATGGCGGCGGCGCCCAGACGGCCTCCACCGCAGAGCGCATGCGCGCCTGCAGTAAGTCACCCAAGACAGAGAGCGCGATTAGGATGCGCACCAACGCCAGCGACTCAGCTGTTTCACGCTCGTCCCACAAATCGACCCAGCGCGCGATCACGGTAGCAGCTCCGCGCGCGAGTACTCGCGCCGGTTGACGAAGTGACCGGTGCTACGAAAGCCGGCGCCGCGCGGCAAGATCTCGATCTCTTCTTGGCGGATGCGAACCCGCTCCAGGCGGGGAAAATCCAGCAAGGCCCGCCGCGCGAGCCAGCGCGTGAACGGCACGTAGCCTTCGGCCAGGCCGTAGCGGTGCGGATTCCAAATCGGGCGCAAGCGCCGGTATTCGATCGTCTCGCGCAAGTAGGCGTGCTCGTCGTCTTGCGCGCGATGCAAGAGTTGCCACGAACCGCCCGGCTCTCTCCCCTCGACGTACAGGCGATGGCGGATGCCGCCGGTGGTCGAAAACAAGGTCCAATTCTGCGTCGTGATACCGAACGCGTTCGCCAGCGGCGCGAACGGTCGCAGCACCGCGCGCTGCACCACCGGCACCAGCTCGGCCAGCTGCGCGAGCCACGGCGGCAACCCCGCAATGATTCGCGGCGCAATCTTCGGCCACCCCGCCACGAAACCGAGCACGAGCAAGAGCGTGATGATCGCCGCTCGCAAGCTCCGCCACGCCCGATTCATGCGCCCGCACGCTTAGCATCGGCCACGCTCGCGGTCATCAGGCAGACGCCGCCTCAAAACGCAGCAGAGAGGCCGACCGTCAGTCCCGTGCGTCCGCGCCGGTCGCGATCCACTGAAACGAGCGGCATCAGCGAGGAGACTCGCTCGGTCTCGATCGGTTTCCACGCGAGCACGGCGCCGTCGATCGCCGATGCCGCCACGCCCGCTGCCAGCACCCCGAGCAGCGTTCCCAACTTGGGTTGGCAATACTGTTCGTCCTCCCCTTCATTCTTGGCGGGGCAGTGGCTCCAGCTGTCGTGCTCGAGCAGGGCGTACACGGCGAACGGTAGACCCACCCGGAGCCCGAAGCTCCCCGCCGCCTTCAGTGGCTGGCGCTGCACCAGGTGAATCACCGGTCCGCCCAGCGCATACGTCGCGGCCGAGGTGTAGCCCAGAGCCTCCGCCGGCCAGTAGGGAGCATGGGCGCCGAGCGGAACGGCGGCCGCCGCCAACGCCACCGCGGCACCGTCGGCGGCAAACGTTTGCCAGCCGTACCAACGCCGGGCCGGTTCCTCGGTGTTGCTCGAAGACGACACCGGCTGCTTCGACTTCACAGAGGACTGTGCCGGTGCGCCATGCCCCCACAGGAGCGCCGCCCCACAAACCAAGCTGCCCAGAAGCCGTGACGTGACCATGACCGGCCGTCAGCAACCCACGTGCCAAAATAACCCTCGCAACTGATAAAGGTTCACCCGGCGGTGGCCGATCGCTATATGAGCGCCTCGATTTCACGCATTCGGCCCCATCTATGAGTAATCGTTCGTCGCCCCGTGGGCGCCTGCTTCGCTACAAGGCCGATTGGTGGCCGGTGTCTCTGGTGCTCGGATCGTTCCTGCTGCACCTCGGCTTCTACTTGTGGGCGCCTCCGTTGCTGGCCGCCCTGGCGTTGCTGCCGCTGTTCGCGCTCAGCACGATGGTGGCAGCGTTCAACCACCACCACCAGCACGTCAACGTCTTTCGCTCGCGTGTCTTGAACCGCGTCTACGACGTGCTGCTCGCGGTGCAGACGGGCGTAGGTCCGTACACGTGGGTGCTACATCACAACCTGGGGCACCATCAAAACTACCTGCACCAGCCCCCTTCCACGACTCCGGACGAATCGCATTGGACTCGTCAAGACGGCACCACCATGGGCCGCATCGAGTACACGCTGCACCTCTTCCTGCACCACCAGGTGGACGTGTACCGCGTCGGCCGCAAGCACCCGGCGATCTTCCGACATTACCTGCTGATGAAGCTGCCGTGCTTCGCGTTCATCGCGCTGGGCTTCTGGTTTCATCCGCTCAATTACCTGCTGGCGTTCTTCATACCCGGCGTGCTGGCGTTGCTCCACACCTGCTGGGCGACTCACGAGCACCACGCGGGGCACCCAGCGACCGAGCACGTTCACGCCAGCACGAACCGCGAGCATCGTCTGTTCAATTTGCTCACCTGCAACCTGGGCCTGCACACGGCGCACCATCTCAAGCCCGGCGTGCATTGGTCCGAGCTTCCACAGGTGCACGCGAACATCCGCAGCCAAATCCCCCCGCACCAGCTGCTGCCCGATTTTTGGTGATAAGAGCCTTCGCGACGCTGAGCCAAGCTTCGACCCAACGGCGATTGGGCGTGCGTTCGGTCGGTCGACGCCTCGGCCGCCCGCGGCCTCGCCCTCTCTGACAAGACCGCCTGCCCCGCTGGGCCAGATCGTGCCAGCCCGCCACCACGCTCGGCGATTGCGCGCGATTTCCGCGTCGTAGCGGCCGGCATGCGGCTTGCCCTAGTCGGGGCGTGGCAACGGTGGCGGTGGAAGAGCGGCCCGAGGCCGACTTACGAAGTGACGGCTTGCTCGTGGCAATACCGGTGGCAGCGCTGTGCCTGCTCTGCATCCGCTACGCGCGGCTTTACGGCGGCAACGTCGTCGACGACGCGATGACGTCGATGCAGTACGCCAAGCAGCTTTCACAGGGTCATGGGCTCGTGTTCAACGTCGGCGAGCGCGTCGAGGGCTACACGAACTTCGCTTGGGTGATGTTCATGACGCCGCTCTATTGGCTGTCAGAGCGCTGCGGTTTTCCCTTCGTGGGCGCAGTGACGGCCTGCAACGTTCTATTTGCCGCCACGAACATGCTGCTCGTGCTGGCGTTGGCCCGGCGCCTGCTGGGCGAGCGCCACCTGGCCGCGTGGCTGGCGGCGGGCCTGTGCCTGGTCGACAATTCTTATGCCGTGTGGGCGGTGCTGGGGCTCGAGGTGCATTTTCTGGCATTGTTCATGCTGCTGGCGCTGTGGGCGTCGAGCAGTGAGCACCCGCGACGCAACGTCTGGCTGGGCGCGGCGCTACTTGGCGCCCACCTCACGCGGCCCGACGCCGGCCTCTTTTGCGCGGTGCTCCTCGGCAATCGCGCGGTCGAGGCGGTCGTTCGGCGCAAGAGCGGCCGAGCCGCCCAGGAGCTGCGCGGTATCGCGCTCGCTGGCGCGATCTGGGTCGTGGGCTACGGCTGCTACTTCTACTGGCGCTACCGCTACTACGGCCTGCCGTTTCCCAACACCTATTACCTGAAGCTCGGGGGCCCGATCGATGCCTGGGCGCGCGGCTTCGACTACCTGCGCAGCTTTTTGTACGAGCGCGCCTTCGTTCCAGTCCTCGCGCTCACGGCGGTGCTGGCCGTGCAGCAGCCGTTGGTTCGCGGCCTGCTCCTCTACAACGTGCTGCACGTGCTCTACGTGGTGTACGTCGGCGGCGACTTCTTCGCCGGCCACCGCTTCTTCGTGCCAGAGCTGCCGCAGCTGGCGCTGCTCTGCGCCGTCGGAGTAGCAGAGGTCTGGAAGCGTGCGCAGAGCCCGCGCGCTCGAGCCTGGCTGAGCCGAGCGCGAGCGACGCCCGAGCGGCTGCAGGGCGCTTTGGTGGTGGCACACCTCGTCCTGCTCGGTGCGGTCTTTCAACGCGGGCTGGCGCTCGGTCCGCTCGCGGGAGAAGTGCTCACCTGGGGTCAGGACTTGAGCCGCCAAACGCGGCTCTTTCGCTGGCTCGGCGAGCACAAACCGGCGGGCGCCTCCATCGCCACCTGCTTGATCGGGCATACCGGCTTCTACTCTTCCGCACGCGTGATCGACATGTGCGGCGTGATCGATCCGGTCACGGCGAGCCGGCACGTCGCCAACTTCGGCAAAGGCAAGGCCGGACACGAGAAGCTCGCCAGCTCGGAAGAGACGCTCGCCAAGCACCCGACGTTCATTGCCGACTACGTGATCGCCGGCGACCTCTGGCAGCGCGGCTACTTCTTGCGCGCCGATATTCCGGACGACACCTACGAGGGCATCTGGCAGCGCGATCCGCTGCTCAGCACCGGACAATTCTTGCCCGACACGCGCGTCAGCTTCGACTTTGGCCCGCCCGCTGGCTGGTCCGCGACGGGCAGCGCGTTCGAGCACTGGCCGAGCCAGAGTCGCTGGAGCGGTCAGGGTGAGCTCATCGGCAGCAGCGGCAGTTTCGTCAACACCTTCCACCCGTCACTCGGGACCGCCGCTACGGGCACACTCACCTCCGCACCCTTCGAGCTGCGCGGCGACCTGCTACTATTTCGACTGGGCGGCGGGAAAGACGCTACCAACCTACGGGTCGAGCTGCTGGTGGACGGCGCGGTCACGCACAGCGCCACCGGCCGTCGCGGCGACCAGCTCAGCCGCCGCGAATGGGACATCGCCCCCCTGCGCGGAAAGCAAGCCGTTTTACGCGTCGTCGACAACACCAGCGATGCCTGGGGCTACCTGGCGCTGGACGAAATCGTGCAGTGGAAGCGCTGAGGTCTCAGGGCTCGAAATTGCAGCGCACTTCGAACATGAGAGGCGTCGGGGGCAATTGCGGGAAACGCAGCGACCACGGAAACGGCGCAATGTGCGCGCAGTCGCTGACGAGCTCCGGCACGCTCGTGCTACAAAATCCCGGCGTGCAGTCCGCGCAGCTCAGCTCGTTCTGGCACGAGCGCAGCGCCGCGCCCTCGAGCTGAGCCACCTCGCAGATGCGAAAGTCGGTGGCCGCCCCCTCGGCCCATTGCTCGAGCGCGTCGGAGCGGAGCGACGTCTCCTGCCAACCCAAGCTCTCGTCACACTCCTGAACGTGCAGGGCTGCCAAGAGCACCCGGCACTCCACGGCGCCCGTGTCGTCTTTCAGTGGCTGGCCGCCACCACAGCGCGCCGAGCAATCTTGAAAGAACCCGGCATCGAAGAAATGGCGCGGGTCTTGGGCGTAGCTCTGCGGCTCGGCCACGCACGCCCCACCGCCGCTACAACTTTCGCTCGAATCGAGACGGTAGTCAGCGGCCGGCAACGGACTCTGGTCCTCGCGCGTCGAGGCCAGGAAGGGCTCCACATCCACGCGCGCCGGCAGAGCCTCGAGCACCGCCCGCTCGCGCTCGGTTCGAGGCTCGGTTTCGCGCGCCAATAGCCGGACCCAGTGCTCGGCCAGGGCCAGCGGCTGATACACGTCCGGCTGCGTCGTTTCAGTGCCCTCGATGGCTGCCGCGACGGCGTTCGACCAGCGTGAGGCGTCGGCATCGCTGCGTTCGTCGGCGATCCACGACAGCTCGTCGTCGTCCGCGAACGAATGCACACCGGCCTCACCCACACCGGACGCTCCGACGACAATCGCGAACCGGCGAACCAGTGACGGGCGCGCTGGATCGGCCGGCGGCGTGCAACTCTCGACGGCATTCACCCGCGAGCTGTCGTAGCTCTCCACGAACGCACCGGCGACCGATGCCCGCAAGTCGCGCCCTTCCTGGTCCGGGCTGTCGTCGACCACGATCAGCGCCACTTGCGGTACGCCGCGGGCAGGTTGATAGAATTCCACCGAGCCTTGACGCACGGGATCTGCATCTTCCGCATCGCCGGAAGCGCTGTCGCCACCGCAGCCAGCCAGCAAGCTGAGCGCTGATAGAACCGTCAGGGCACGCATGGCCACCCCGAACGACAGCAGACTCCGTGCCAGGTCGAAACAGCGGCTTGTGGCCCCCTTTCTCGGGACAGACGACAACCGAGTTGGCGCGTTACTCGACAGCGGTGGCTTCGATCTCGACGAGCGCGTCTTGCGCCAGCTTCGTGACCCCGAGCACCGTGATGGCGGGCGGCGGTTGCGCGACCGTTACTCTCGCGCTGACCTCGCTCCAATTGGCAAGCAGCTCCTCTACATTGGTCGTGTAGTAAGTGAGCCGCGTCACGTTGTCGAGGGACATGCCGGCGGCTTCCAACACCTGCTCGACGTTGTCGAATGACAGCTTGATCTGTTGGGCCATGTCTCCCGCGTGCTGCAAGGTACCGTTCTGGTCGAACGCCGCTTGTCCCGAGAGGTAGACGACGCGCTTTGGTTCTTGCACCGAATTTGCCTGAGAGTACCCGAACTGATCTTGCCACTCCCAGGGGTTGGCGGCAGCTCGCGCGGGCTTGGCGCCCTCGGCTTCCGCTCGTTCGCAGCACGTGACGCACAGCCCCAAGCCCAGCGCGAAGGGCGCCAACCAGCGCGCGCTCGACTGTCGAGACGAGCGAACGGGAGCCTGCCGTGAATTCCTCGCTGATTTCATGAATCAGCCCTTGATCTGCTGCATCATCTGCAGCAACTGCTCGACATGCCAGAGCTCGACGATCTTGCCGCCGTCGATGCGAATCAGATCGTGTCCGTGCAAGAAGATCTTCTTGTTGCTCGCTGGCACTCCGAACAATTCGCCGGTGTGCGTACCTTCCATGCGCCAGCGAATGAAGACCTTGTCGTCGCCGATCGGCAGGGCAAGCTCCACCCGGTGATGGTACTCGTCGAATCCGGTCGCCAACGCGCCGACCAGACCGCGCATACTCACGAGAGCGCTGACACCGCCGCCATCGTGATCCACCCCCGTTTCGGCGACGAGCGCGTCCATTCGCGACGGCTCTCGAGAATCGAAGGCCACGTAGAAACGCTTGGTAAGCTCCAGGTTTACAGAGATTCGGTCGCTGTCTTGAGTCATTCGAGTCACCTTTCGAAGTCGGATAATGGGTAGCTCTCACTCGTGCAGCAACGTAAGTTTTTGCACTTCATTCGTGCACACGCGCACGAATCTTCTAAACTGCTCCCGTGATGGATCTCAACGAGATGGTGGTATTTGCGCGTGTCGCTTCGCGCGGCAGCTTCGCCGCCGCGGCCAAGGACGTGGGCGTTCCGCCGTCGACCCTCAGCCGCAAAGTGGCGTCGCTCGAGCGGCGCCTGGGCGTCGTGCTGCTATCGCGGACCACGCGCACGCTGAGCCTGACGGAGGTAGGTCGCGCCTACTACGAACGCTGCGCTGCGTTGGCGGAGCAGGCGGAGCTAGCCGATCAAGTCGTGATGCAGATGACGCACGCACCGCGAGGCACGCTGCGTATCACGGCGCCGCCCATCTTTTCTCGTTCGCTGCTGGTGCCTACCGTGCTGGAGTATCTCAAGCACCACAGCAACGTGCGAGTCGAGCTTACGACGGAGGATCGCACCGTCGATCTCTTGAGGGAGGAGTACGACCTGGCGTTTCGCGTCGCTTCCACCTTGCCGGCGACGTCGATGATTGCACGTAAGATCGCCTCGACCTCCCACGTTCTCTGCGCCTCGCCGCGCTATTTGACGCAACACCCTGTACTCAGAAGACCGTCCGACCTCTCGGCGCACATCGTGTGTGCCTTTGGACGCGACAAGAAGACGGTCAGCTGGCAGTTCGTGCAGAAGCGTCGCCCTGACGAGCGCGTGAAGCTGACGCCCAGGGTGCTGACATCCAACGAGCATGCGCTCCTGAGCTTTTGTCTCAGCGGTGTCGGCATTGCGCTCCTGCCCCCGGGGCTCGCGGAGCCAGACATAGCCGAGGGCCGCCTGACCCGACTCCTGGACGCTTACGATATCGAGCCCCGCAACGTGTACGTGATCATGCCCCCGGGGAAGCAGACGTCGCCGATTGTCCGGCCTTACGTGCAGATCGTGGAGGCATTCGTTCGGAGCACCCCCAGGTTCTTCTCTGGCTGACGGGCGGAGCCCCGAACCGCAAGAACGAAAAGCCGAAGCCCGTCGTCGCCGAGCGAAGGACGCTCGCGTCCGCTCTACGCTCCTTACTTTGGACAGCCCACCTGCGTCGTGCCGATCGCGACGTCGTCGATCCACACTTCGCGCGGGTCGTCTTTTTGGTAGCTCTCCCAGCCCAAGTACAGATGCTGGAAGCTGGGGAAGAGCCATTTGCCGCCGGTCTCTTGCGAGATGCAGCCGTCGCCCTGACCCACGACGGTGAGGTCGTCGATGGCGGTGTTATCGAGCCAAAATTTCTGAGTGTTGGTGGCACCGTCGAAGTACCACTCCACGCAAGCCCATTTGCCTTCGGGCATTTTCGTTTGCGAGTGCCGCCAGCAGTCGCTCTTGGGACCGCTGCTGTCGTAGTTGGCCATGAAGCTTTGCTGGTGTTGGCCGCCGTAGCGCACGTCCGCCCGCGCGATGTTCATGGCAGCGGGGCCTTCACCCTGGATCATGGTCCAATGCACGCCGTCGTTCGCGGCCTTGGTGGTGTAGATCATCATGCGGCCGAAGAACGCGTTGTTCGCGACCGGGAAGATCTTGTCCAGCATGATGTAGGCCTGCTGGTAGTCCATGGCGCCGGTGGTGGTGAACTTGACCGCCTTGCTACCGCTCCGATGTTGCGCGCCGTCGATCAGCACGTTGCCTTGCGCGTTCTTCTTGATCGTCCAGGGCGTGCCGGGCGCATCCGTGTAGCCCTCGAAGTCATCGCAGAACAGCGCGCCGGCGCAGGCGTCGCTAGCGTTACCGCCGGAACCGGTTCCGGCGCTGCCGGCCGCAGTGGAACCACCGCCACCCGACGTGGAACCACCTGCGCCGCCGCCTGATGCGCCTCCGGTACCGGTTCCAGACATGCCGGCAGAGGACGCGGCGCCGGCTTGGCCCGGTACGCCACCCTGACCAGCGATCGTGGTCGTGCCCGCGACCGGTGCGCTGCCGCCGCCGTTCACGCTGCCGCCACTATCGCTCGACGTCGAGCCACCGCCGTCACAACCGAACAACACCGCCGCGGAAGGGGCCACCAAGAGGACAATCGACGCTGTGGATAGTCGAGGCATCGTTTTCGCAAAGGTAACACGCAGCGATCGGCCGCGGGGACGCCACGCTGACGCTTCTTCGCGCGGGCCGCCGCCCCCGCTTGCTGCCTGAAACAGAATCTTCGCGCTGGCCAGTAACGTTTGTCCTTTTACTAACCTAACGCTATTCAGTTTCGCTCGCGGCTGGCGACCGCCCCCTCAGTTTGTTACTCCTGATCGGCCCAATGATCACGGAATCGCTGGCTGCGGAGCTCGAACAACTTCTCACCTTGAACGAGCTCACCGAGCTCAGCCGCGCGCGACTGGGTCTCGATCCAGATAGTGTGGGCGGAACCGCTGCCAAGGCGTCGTTCGCGCGCGCGCTGGTGCAACGCTGCCTCAAGCTCGACGCGGTGCCGGCCTTGCTCGACGCCGTCGAGTCCACCGGCAAGCGCCTGTCCGAGCCGCTGCAGAAGCTGCGCGGCGACGGCCTGGTGCTCGAGCCCGAGCTGCGTCCGGGAGTCGAGCTGGGCGATCTGCTCATTGTAGAAGAGCTGGGCGCCGGGCCCACCGCGCGCATCTTTCGGGCGCGCCGTGATGGCGAAGATCTGCGGCTGCGTGTGCTGCGCGGTACGGTGCGGCGTCGAGACGCCGAGCGCGCCCTGGTGCAGGCGCGCCTGTGCGGCGACATCGCGCACGCAGGCTTGCCCGACGGCCTGCAATCTTCGGCCGTCGAGCTCGGCGGACAAACCCTGCTCACGATTTCGCACGACTACGTCAAGGGCGAGTCGCTGGCGCAGCGCCTCGACAATGGCGGGGGTAAGCACCTGAACGCGGTGCTGCCGCTGCTCTGGGCGGTGGCCGAGCCGCTCGCCACCTTGCACGCCGAAGGTCGAGCGCACGGCGCCATTCACGCGGGAAACGTGCTCGTCACCGACGACAATCAGGCTTCGCCGAAGGTGCGCTTGCTCGACGCCGGTGCCGGGCTCGCGCGCCCACCGCTGTCGGATCCGGGTGAGCAGCGTTGGGTTTCCTACCTGGCGCCGGAGCTGCTGCGCGGCCAGAAGCCGACGCCGGCCTCCGACATCTACGCCTTCGGCGCGCTGTTTTACGAGCTGATTTCCGGCAAGCCTCCGTTCACCGGCAAGAGCGCCGCCGACGTGGCGCTCGGCCATTTGATCGAGAGCGCGGAGCCGCTGTCGTTCGTCGCGCCCGGCAACGGCGCGTCGCCCGCGGTGGAAACCCTGGTGCGCACCCTGCTCGAAAAGAATCCCGAGCAACGCCCGCAAAACGCCTCGGAGCTACTCGAGGGTCTACGCAAGCTGTGGCACGCCTCACAGCGCCCGCCGAGCTTCATCGCCGACGAGCGCTTGCCCGAGCTATTCGAGGCGCTGGCCAAGAATCCCAACGACGAGGAGGAGGCCGCCAAGCTCGAGTCGATGATCGACCTCGGCGCCGACCCGGCCAAGCTGGCCGAAGGCTTCTTTGAGCTCGCGAAAGAGCTGCGCGCCAAGGACGAACAGGGCACGCGCCGGGCGGTGCCCCGGCACCTCGCGCGCGCCGCGCGTCTCTACGAAAAGGCCTCGCAGCACGAATCGGCCGAGAAGCTGTACAAAGGGCTGCTCAAGCTCGACCCCGATAACCGCGCGACCGCCAAGGCGCTCGACAAGGTGCGACGCACGCTGGGCAAGCACGAAGAGCTGGTGGAGTCGCTGCTCGAGCGCAGCGAAAAGGCGACGAATTCGAGCGAGCGCGCCGAGCACCTGTTCGCGATCGGCGAAGTGTACGCCAACGAGATGGACGACAAGGAGCAGGCGCTGGTCGCCTACGCTCAAGCGTTCTGCGCGGACCCGACCGTCGACGAATATGCCCACGCGATCGAGCGCCTGGCGGGCACGCGCTTTCAAGCTTGGGAAGAGGTGTTCGGCCTGTGCCTCGAAGCCGCCAGCGAGGAGCAGTCGACCGAAGCGCAGCACGACTTGTACTCGCACATGGCGCGCTGGTACGCGGACAAGGTTTCGCGCCCCGATCTGGCGCTGCCCTGGCTGCACAAGGTGCTCGAAATCGAGCCCAGCCACGAGCGCTCGCTCGACATGTTGTCTCAGATTTATCGCAAGGCGCAGCAGTGGGCGGAGCTATCGCAAATCTTGCTCAAGCGCGCGGACGTGGCGGCGCCGAACGTGGCGCGCGACCTGCGCGCCGAAGCAGCCGAGCTGGTCGCGAACAAGCTCGCCAGCGCTCAACCGGCGCTCGAGCTGTACGAGTCGGTGGTGAGCGAAGATCCAGGCCACGAGCGTGCCGTCAAGGGCATGGTCGAGATGCTGCGCCAGGCCGGCGACAACAAGCGCGCGCTGGCCGTGCTGTCCGGTCGCGCCGCGGCGCTCTCGGGCGAGCAGCGGCACGTGCTCTTGTGCGAGATCGCCGAAAGCTACGAGGTCGAGGTCGACGACCTGGACTCCGCCGAGAAGTCCTACAAGCAAGTATTGGCGGAAGACTCCAAGTCGAGCGACGCGCTGCGCGGCCTGGATCGCATCTACAGCCGCCAGAGCCGCTACCAGGAGCTTTTGCCGATTTTGGAGCGCGAGGTGGAGCTGGCCGTCACGGCGCGCCAGAAGATCACGCTGCTGGAGCGCTTGGCCGGCGTGTACGACGAAGAATTCTTGGATCACGCCAAGGCGGCGGCCGCGCTCGAGCAGGTGCTCTCGCTCGATCCGACCCGCGCCGACTCGGCGCGCGAGCTGGGGCGGCACTACCGCTCGCTCGAAAAGTTCGTGGAGCTCAGCGAGCTGTATCAGTCGCAAATCGACAAGAGCAGCGACGACAAACGCCGTATCGAGTCGGCGCTGGCCTTGGGCAGGTTGCTGGCGAGCGAGCTGTCGGCGCCACAACGCGCGATCGACGCGTACGAGCTGGTGCTCACGCTCGAGCCGGGCCACAAGGCCGCGCTGGATGCGTTGGCCACGCTGCGCGCCACCGCGGGTGACTCGGAGAGCGCGCTCGACGCGATCGAAGCGCTGGCCGAAGCCGCCAAGACGCCGAAAGAGCGCGCCGAGCAGTACCTGCGCGCCGCCGCGCTCTTGGAGCAACAAGGCGATCTCGAAGCTTCGATCGGTCAGCTGAAGCGCGCCATCGACGCTTTTCCGGAGGACGGCGCCGCACGCGCCAAGCTCAAGAACAAGTACGTGGTGATGGGCAATTTCGCCGGCGTGGTCGAGCTGCTCGACGAAGAGCTGGAGAACGCCAAGGGCGACCTGCAGCGCGCCAAGTTGGCCGGGCAAATCGCGGTGCTGTGCCAACGCCACCTGCAAGATGCGGAGCGCGCGAGCTCGATGGCGCAGCTGGCGTTCCACCTCGACCCCACGGAATCCGGCGCGCTGCGAGTGCTGGGCAGGATCGCGTACGACGACGGCCGCTTCGTGGAAGCCGCCAAGCGCCTCGAGCCGGTGATCTCGGTGCTCGAAGGCATGGAGGTGAACGAAGCCGCCGACGTGGCGCGGCTCTACATCGAAGCGCTGGTCAAGGGCGGCGCAGCCGAAAAAGCCATGGTGATGGTCGACGGTCTGCGACGCTTCTTGGCTGACGATGCGCGCGCGCTCCTGGCCGTGGCGGAGCTTTGCTCCAAGCACGACGCACCCGAGCAAACCTACTCGCTCGCGCAAGATTTGCTGACACGGCTCGGCCCCAGCCTCGGCCTGGCGGATGCGGCGCGCGCCGAGCGCCTACGCGGCGAAGCCCTGATCGGGCTGGGTCGTCACGAAGAAGGCATCGCCGCGCTGGAGCGCGCCCTCGAAACGGACGCGCGCGATCTGTCACCGCTCGAAGGCATCGCCAAGGCACAGTCGGCGCTCGGTCGCCATGATCAGGCGCTCGAGACGCTGTACCGCAAGCTCGAGCGCACGCAGGGCGACGACCGCGCCAGCTTGCTTTTGCAAATCGGCGATCTGGCGGCGACACGCCTCAAAAATCCCGAATACGCCGCCAAGAGCTACCTCTTGGCGCTCAGCGAGAAGCCGAACGACCGCGACATTTTGGCCAAGCTGATGCAGCTGTACGGCGCGGAGAAGGACTGGCCGAAGCTGATCCAGGTCATTACCAAGCTGGCCGAGGTCGTCAGCGAAAAGAAGCACAAGGCCAAGTACCTCCACACCGCGAGCATGATCGCCTCGCGCGAGCTGGGCGACGCCGGGCTGGCCCAGCAACTGCTCGAGCAAGCCTTGCAGTTCGATCCGTCGCTGGCGGCCGCGCTCGACGAGGCGCTCGCGCTGCGCCAAAAGGCGCGTGACTGGGAGGGCGTGAAAGATTTGCTCAAGCTGCGCGTCACCCACGCGCAGAGCGCGGGCGATACCGAGCTCCTGCTGACGACCCTCTGGCAACTGGCAGACGTTTACGAGCGGCACCTCAAGCGCATCGAGCAGGCCATCGCGGTGTGCTCCTCGGCGCACCAGGTGGAGCCCGAGAATACGCGTTGGGCCGAGCGCCTGGCGCGCCTGTACGCGGAAGATCCGGGCGGTTCGTTCGCCGAGTCGGTGCCGCTCATCGGCGAATGGATCGATCGCGATCCATACCAGAGCGAGCCGTACCAGCTGCTGCGCCGCATCTACACGGGCGTGCGCCACGCCGACGGCGCCTGGAGCGCCTGTCAGGCGTTGCACGCGCTGGGCCGTGCCGAGCCGGACGAAGAGCGTTTCTACGCGCGCATGCGCAACGAAGAGCCGCAAGCTCCTGCCGATCGCCTGGCGCTGTCGGATTGGCCCGAATACATCTTGCCCACCGAGCACGATGCGGCGGTGACGGCGCTCATGGCGCTGCTCGAGCCGCTCGCGCTGGCAGCGCGCGGCCGCAACATCGAGGCTTACGGGCTCACGACCGAGCACCTGCTCAATGTGGAGACTTACCCGTATGGCCTGGTGCAAGCCGTGAGCGGCGCGTGCGATGCGCTCGGCTTGCCGGAGCCGCCGATCTTCCAGAATCAGGCCGATCCCGGCGTGCTCACGTTCCTGGCGACGACTCCCGCGTCGGTCGCGCTGGGCGCCGGTGCCTTTGCCTCCGAGCTACCGCTCGTGACCACCAACTTCGTGGCAGGCCGCGCCGTCGCGTACTTCGTGCCTGGCTTTTTCTTGAGGCAGGTGCTCAGCAACACCACGGCGCTCAAGAGTTGGGTGTTCGCGGCGATTCGCCTGGTCAAACCCAAGTTCCCGGTTTCTGCCGACATCGAGTCGCTCGTCAATCAGGCTTCGCGCGAGCTTTCGCTCACGCCCTTGCCGCCGCAACAACGCGAGCAGCTGACCGACGTGGTCTCCAAGCTGCTACGCTCCACCGAGTCGCTCGATTTGAAGAAGTGGGCACACTCGGTGGACTACGCAGCGGATCGCGCAGGCCTGGTGATGTGCCAAGACCTCGAGCACGCCATCTCGCTCATCAAGGCGATTCCGGCGGAAGAGGGCTCGCCGCCCATCAACCTGCGCATCGAAAAGCTCATCACGTATTCGGTGAGCACCGCGCACCTCACGTTGCGCGAGAAGCTCGGCACCGGCGTCGGCGTGTAGTCGCCAATCGCGGCGTAACGCCGCGCGGCAACTTTGGATTGACGCCCTGCTGTGGGGGCGCGTCCCCGCACTCCAAGCATCGAATCTGATTCGATGTTTTGACAGAAGGTATTGGCTGCTCGTTGCCCTTTTTCTGCCGGCGCCAATGTGCGACGTTTGGTCACCTTTACTGACCTGGCGCCACCCCCGCCGATGCAGTCGAACGCCCCTGCTCTCACCCTGTTTACAGCCGTTTTCGGCTTGCCCATGCTCGCCTGCACCGCGCAAGTCGAGCCGGGTGGAGACGGCCCCCGCGTGCACCCGCGGCCCGCGGCCACAGCGATGGCCCCGAGCGCAGATTCCACCGACACGGTGAGCTCGAGCTCGCAAGTGGCAGTGCCCGCCGCGAGTTGGCCCGGCAACGTGGGCACTTGGTGTGGCCCGGTCGAGAAGCAGACGCTCTGGCTCAACGCGCGTCCGCAAGCCGCCGCGTGTGACAGCGCTAGCGACCAACTCTACACGACGGGCGCAGTCGACACCGCCGAAGGGCTCACTCTCGAGCTCGATGCAGCGTCGCTCGAAACGCTACCCAGCGTGCTCACGGTGCCAGCCAACTACTGCGCGCCGGGCGGCATTGGTTGCACGCAAGTGCAAGTGTCACTGAGCATCGAGAGCTTCACGACCGGACTCGGCCTGAGCGGCAAGTGGTCGTTCACGGCGCCGGACGGTAACGTGCTCTCGGGAATCGTCGATGCCGGCTGGTGCGATTGGGATCGCTTCTTGCCGCCTCATCCCGAAGCCGATCGGCTCGCGCGCGACGTGAGAATCCGTGAAGTCTCGGTCTACCAGGGCGTCAAGGTTCCGATCGTGCGCGATCAGCAAGCCGTGACGACGCGCAACGCCGATCTCGTGCAGGAACGGGAAGCGCTGGTGCGCGTGTTCGTCGATCCATTGCCAGGCTTCACGTCCCGGCCGCTCAGCGCTCGCCTCACCTTGCAAGAAGAGGGCGAAAAGCCGCGTTACTTCGAGCAAGTGGTCACGGTGAGCGGCCCTTCGAGCGAGACGGAGGGCGGCAGCACCTTCAACCTGGAATTGCCGAAAGACGCCTTCGGTCCCACCACGCAGTACGAGATCGAGCTGCGTGAGACCTCGCGCTGTACGGCGCTCAGCGGCACGCCGAGCGGCGCGCGCTTTCCGGAGCAGGGGCTGGCAGCGATCGGCGCGCGGCGAACGGGACCGGTCAAGGTCATGCTCGTACCGGTGCGCTACGAGGCGGACGGCTCCGGGCGCATGCCCGAGCTCACGCCCGAGCGCTTGCTCGAGATGAGCCGCCGCATGTACGCCATGTATCCGACCACCGACGTCATGCTCTCGGTGCGCGAGGTGGTCGATACCGACCGCACCGACTTGGGTGACATGCTCGACCAGGTGCGCGAGCTGCGCGTGAGCGACGCGGCGCCCGCGGACATGGCCTACTACGGCATGGTGCGCCAGGCGGAGACGTTCAAAGACTACTGCCAGGGCGCCTGCACCATGGGGCTCGCCGGCTTCGGCAGCATGAACGGCACGTCGGCCGCGGGCATGGGTGTCGCGTTCCCCGAAACCGCCGCCGGTACCTTCGTGCACGAGCTCGGTCACATTTACCGTCGGCCGCACGCTCCCTGCGGCAACCCCGCGTCGCCCGACGCGAGCTACCCGTACACCGGTGCCAAGCTCGGCTCTTGGGGATACGACTTCCAAACACACGAAATTTTCGATCCGGAAACGCACTTCGACTTCATGAGTTATTGCGGTCCGGATTGGATCAGCGACTACAACTACCAGCAGATCCTCGAGCGCATCGTGGTCGTGAACCAACGCGCCTTCTCGCGCCGACTCCCCGCAGATCTTCCTCACGACTACCGCACACTGCGCGTCGCCAAGAACGGCGCCACGCGCTGGGGTCTCGACCTGCATCCCCAATTCGAGCCGCCCGGCGACCCCCTCAACGTCAAAGTCCTCGATGCCCAGGGCGCCCTGCTCACCGAAACGCGCGCCTACCTCGAATCAAGCCCCGAAGGCGAAGACGCCTACTTCATCCCCGCCGGCCACCCCGAGTGGCACGCCATCCAGGTTCCGGGCGGCGCCATCGTCCCCTTCGCAGCGCAAACCAGCTACGGCCCCTTCCGCCGCAAATCCGCCCAACCTCGTTAGTCAGGGGGCTGCCAAATCGCAGCCCAACTCGCACAGTCTCCCGTTCGCCTCCAGGTCCCACTGGTCGCCCGCACGCTGATAGCGCCCAGGTTATTCGCCGTCTGGCCCGCCTTCGGCACCTGATTTTTAACAAAGAACTCAGGAGGGCAGGAGGTTTGATTGCTCGAGCTGCAAGAGGGCTGCGGGTGGGCAGCCCAGATTAACGTTGCAGGGCGAAGTAGAGTGCTAGGCAGGGTTTGCCGAAGAGGACGATGTACGCCTGACCGAGGTAGAGGCCGGGGGCGACTTGGCGGACTTCGTCTTTGATGGCGCGGATGAAGAAAGGGTTGTCAGCGTTATCGTAGTCGAGCTGGAAGGCGGGGCCGCCATCGGCGCGGGAGGGGCCGATGAAGGTTTCGAAGCGGAACCAGCGGGTGGTATCGCCGAAGACGCGGTTGATGCCGTCGCCGCGTGTGGCGATGGTGCGCGACGCGAAGCTCTTGCCGCGCCAGGGGAAATGACGCCAGGCCGCGAACGCCCGGAGCAGCGCGAACCCAATGCGACCGGCGCCGCGAACGGCCAGCATGCGGCCGCGTAGATCGCCGTCGAGGTCGGGGATGGCCGGGACTTCGGCGCGCAGGTACAGCTCGCGCAGGCGCGGGCGCGCAGCGCTGCCAGGTCGTCGAGCGATTGGGGGCGAGAAAGACCGTTATTTTCGAGGGCGAGCGGGCGCAAAGCCGCAGCTTCCATGGGCGTCTCCTGGGCTCCTTTTGCTTTTACGAGCCAGGGGTCGCCGTGGATCGCTAGGGCGTGAGGGCGGAGTCGTACTCGGTTATGGCGGGCGCGGTTTTTGCGATTTCTTCCAGCTCAGCCACGAACGGCAGGGCAAACAGGGCTTTGGAGTAGGCCTGGGCGTCTTCGGGCAGCGGCACCCCGTACGTGCGGAAGCGCGTCGCGACGGGGAAAAACATGCAGTCGGCGATGCTGAACTCGCCGAGCAAGAAGGGCCCGCCGGAGCTCGACAACGAAGCGCGCCAGATGTCGAGCACCCGCGCAATATCGGCGTCAATTTCGGGGCTCTTGGGGGTGTGGACGGCGCGGCCGCGCACGTTCGTGGTCATGCCGCGGCGCAAGTGGCCGAAGCCGCTGTGCATCTCGCACGAAATCGCCCGACCACGCGCGCGGAGCTTGGCGTCTTCTGGCCAGAGGCGCGCGGCCGGAGCAAGCTCGGCGACGTATTCGCAGATGGCGAGCGACTCGTGAATGGAGAGCGAGCCCTCGACCAGGATCGGCACGTTGCCCGCACCCGAAAACGCCAGGATGCGATCCTTCCAGCCGTCTTGCGTCTTCAGTCCGACGTCGTGGGTGCGAAACGGCAACGCGGCGTGCTTGAGCGCGAGCCACGGACGAATGCTCCACGACGAGTAATTGAGGTTCGCGATGACCAAACGCAGCATGGGGCGCGGAGGGTACAATGTTTCAGGGTCCGAATACGCGACCTTTTGGAGGATAGAATCGATAAGTAATGCGCAAGATCTGAGTGAAGGTCTGAGCGAATCTCTACGGGTCCACAGGAGGACCCGTCATGCGCATCTTCGCGGTTTCCGTCGCTGCTTGTTTGCTCGCTACCTACGGCTGTGCAGCCAGTGAAGACTCTGAGCCACCGTCGGGCGGCGGCAACAACACGTCGACCGGCGGCTCGCTCGCCATCGCCGGAACCACGAGCGCAGGGGGCTCCACCAGCGCGGCCGGTACCACGCCCGTCGGCACGGCCGGCACCAGCGTGGTGCCTCAGGGCGGCTCGAGCAGCACGGCCGGGACGGGCCCGGTTGGCACTGCCGGTACCACGCCCGTCGGCACGGCCGGCACGACCGGCACTGGCGGTGCAGCGCCCGGCGGCGGAAACTGCATGACCACCGCGGTTTCGACGGGCATGCCCCTGCTCATCGACAACATGGACGACAACAACGGTAACATCGACGCCGTCGATGGCCGCATGGGCGGCTGGTTCTTGGCGACCGACAAGACGGGCACCATCAAGCCGACGGATGGTGTGCCCACGCCCGAGGCCGGCGGCATGATGGGTAGCGGCATCCACATCACCGGCAAGGGTCTCACGGGCTGGGGCGCTTCGCTTTCGGCGGCGCTGGTTCCGGCCATGGGCTGCTACAACGCCAGCAAGTTCAAAGGCATCTCGGTGGCGCTCAAAGGCACCGGCAACGTCTTGGTGAGCGTGCTCACCGCCGCCGTGCGCGACGCGCCCGAAGGCATGCGCAACCACTACAAGAAGCAGATCGCGCTGACGGCGGATTGGACCACCGTGCCGATTGCCTGGACGGATCTGATGCAGCTCGGCGGCTGGGGCGTGATGGTGCCGTTCGACGCCACCAAGATTTACGGCATCGACATCGGCCCGCTGCCCGCGACGGCGCCGGCCACGACCGACTACGACATCTGGGTCGACAACCTCTCGTTCCAATGAGCCGCCGCTAGCGCCAGGCTAGCCAAGGCACTACGGCGCCTTCGTATCGGGCAACGCGCACTCCGGCGTCCCGACACGAAGGCGTTCGTGTGCTCCACTGCAGCTTTGGCTCGGGTCGTCGTTGATGCCCGGAACGATCGCGCCGCAGGGAAAGGCGCCGCTCAGTGGATCCCAGAGCGGCTCGTGCGTCAGCGTGCCATCCACGTAACGATAGACGACATTGGCGCCGACATCACCGTCCACGCCCGCCGCGCCGCGCAGTGAGCTCTGCCGGCCCAGGTACGCGACGCAACCGTCCGGGTCAGCCGCCGTGACCTGCAACATCACGCGCGCGTCGTTCGGTGAAAATGCGATGGCTTCGGTGGCGGGCGCATCTGCCGCGCAGTGATCCCACGACCAATCTTCGGCCCCGGCCGCCCAAAAGGCGACACCGCTGTAGCCTTTGACGAGGGCGCGCGCGGCGCTCGCGGAAAACGGCAGGCTAGCGTTGGGCGTACCCTGCTTGAGCACGACGCCGTTCGTGACTTCCAGCAGGCTGACGTTGTCGACGCGCGTGCCGGGCGCCGCATCCACGGAAACGCCGGTGGGCGTCTGCCAGGCGACACCGTTGACGACCAACGTGTCGCGCACGATGCGCTCGGGCACGGCATCGCACGGCGTTGCCGCGTCGCAGCGCGTCTCGATCTTGTAGCCCTGGGTCGTGGCGTCGCGCACGATATTGCCGAAGAGTCGCGCGCCGCTCACCGGATACGGCGCCGGATCCGTGTAAGGTGAGCCGACCGAGCGCGCCACCACGCTGAAGCCGGTACCGACCACCTCGGCCACGTTGTTCTCGAGCAGCGCCGACGAAGACTCTTCGATCTGAATCGCGATTTCGCCGCGCGTCGGATCGTCGGCGGGCACGACGTTACCGGCGCTGGTCGCGTAGCGCGAGTGAAAGTAGTTGCGCCGAAACGTAACGTTCGCGCTGCGCACGGCCTCGAACGCGTTGTGATAAAAATCGTACGCCTCGCACTCCTCGACCAGCACGCGCTCGGCCTCCAGCACGCGCAAAATGTGCGTGTGGCGGTCGTGATTGGGGCGCAACATCAACAATCGCCGCAGCGAAATATCGTGCACGCTCTGCAGCATGGCCACGCTGCCCACGTCGGTGCCCTTGGCGACGTCGGGGTTGTGCACGCTCGAAAGCACCAGGCCTTCGATGTGCCAATTTCTGCAATGGGAAAGCTGCAAGGGCGGCGTTGCTCCGTCACCGTGAAGGTGAGCTCGGCGCTCGTTCTCGGCCTTCACGGTGATGGGCGCCCCGTCTTTACCCGAGCGGGGTGCGCCGTCGCAGTCCACGCTCAGCAAGCCGGTGGTCTCGAGCGCGTAGTCGCCGTCGAGCAGCACCAACGTTTGCCCGGGCCGGAGCGCGTTCGTGGCACGCTCGAGCGTTTGCCAAGGCTGCTCGCGCGTGCCCGGAGCCTCATCATCACCCTGCGGACCGACGAAGAAGGTGCTCGGATAGTCGCCGCCGATGGGCACGTCGAGCGAGCCGACCTGGCACGCCGCCAAACTGCTCGCGGCAACGAGCCATGGACCAACGCCCAGCGGCCGCACGCTACTTGCAGGCCGCCTGCACGCGCGCCAAAGCCGGTGAGCTCGGGTAGCGCAGCGCAAAGCGATCGGCGGCCGAGCGCGCCCGATCGACCTTGCCGGCCGCGCACAGCGCGAACACTCGGGCGGCATCGGCCTCGGCGCGCAGCATGCCGCCGGGAAAGCGCCGGTCGTAGCTTTCGAGCTTGCTCAGCGCGGCCGCAGCCTGCCCGGAGCGCAGCGCGCCCTGCACCTCCGCCAACAACGCGGCTTCGTCTTGCAGGCGCAGGTTGCTGGGCGGTTTGGCGGCGCGCGGGGCGGGGGCGGGTGTTTCCGTCGTTTCGACGACGGGACTGGGCGCGGGCTCCGGCAGCGGCACCACCGGCACCGGTCTTGGCGGCGCAGGGGGCGCGACTTGCGGAACAGGTGGCTGAGGCTCGGCCGGCCGCAGCACGAAAAAGCCGGCGGCGCCCGTCGCGACAGCGCCGGCCACCACGAGCCCCTTCACGAGCGCGCCCGCAGAGGCCACCTTGGAGGTGGCCGTGGTCGTGGACGCCGCGATCGCTCCCTCAGCCGCGATACGGGCCGCGACGGCGCCGTGAAGGCTCAAAAGCTGTGCCGCGCTCGGATCATCGCCGCTGCGCGCGAGCTCCACCAGGCGATGCGCTTTGCGCTCGAGCCCGGTAGTCATTTGGCGCCCTCGCCCATCAAGACGCCGAGCTCGGCCTCGAACGTGCGGCGCGCGGCGCGCAGCCGGGAATAGGCTGTGTTCAGGTTGATCTCGAGCGCCTCCGCGGCTTCCGCCACGCTGGTCTGCTCCAGGTCGACCATGATCAAGAGCGCGCGCCTTTCGTCGTCGAGCCGATCGAGGACGCGGTGCAGCAGCTCTGTCGCTTGACGGTGCAGCGTGCGCTCGAACGGACCCTCGTGCGCCGGAGCCGAGAGCGCCTGCCCGAGCTCGGCCGGGATGGGCGTCTCGCGCACCGCAGTGCCGCGCGCCTTGCGCCGATGCCGCGCCGCCACCCGCAGCACGATGCCGAAGACCCAGGTGCGCAAGCTGGAGCGCCCCTCGAACTCGGGTAGACGGCGGTGAACGACGAGAAAGACATCCTGCGCTGCGTCTTCGAGCGCGGCCTCGGGCACACCGAGACGCCGCAGATTGCGCCAGACCAACTTGGCGCAGCTTTCATACACTTCCGCAAAGGCGGGCAGCGCAATGGGCCGCGTCTCGTGTGATCCGACGCTCTCCGGTTGGGACAAGGCTCGCGGGGCCGCCCCCGAATGGGCGAGGGCGGCGTCGCTTGAGAATATCAGTGCAAGGCTGGAAGCGATTCCGTCTCGTGATCGAAAGCTGTCATGACGATTCCGGGAAGGGGCTCAAAATTCCAGGGCCAACCCGGTGCGCATGTAGCTAGAAAGTGCTGGGATCTCATAGACATCCCCCACTCCCAAGAGGACGAAGGTGGGGTGGAAGGGCCGCACCGCCAGGCCCGCGTCGAACGTGGCCGAGAACCAGCTCGTGGGGCGGAGGCGTCCCCGCAACGCGGCCAGGACCGAGCCCAGGAGCACACTGGCGGAGCCCGGGTTGCTGGCCCCGAAGGCGGTGGCGCTGAGGTATTCGATGCGCGCACCTGGGCAAAGCTCGACCGCCCCCAACGCGAAAGGCAACGCGGCGTAGCAACCCAACAGGTCGCCAGTCGCCAGCTGGAGCTCGGCACCGAGCTTCGGACGATCGGCGCGCCGCACATCGCGCGTCTGGTACACCGCTCCCCCGAGCTCGAGGCTCAGGCGCCGGTAACGCAAGCCAACGCCGGCGGCCGTGAACGCGGCCGGCTGCGACAAGAGCTGGAAGAGCACACCCACGGAGCCGAACAAGTAGGCCTTGGTTTCGCGCGGCGGCCCGGCAGGGCGCGGCGGAGGCGCTGGCGGGGGGCGCTTGCGTTTGCGCGGGGGCGTGGGCTTCGGCTCTTCCGGCGGGGCTTCGGCATCCAGGCTGGCGCTCGGGTCGATGGACAATGCAATGACGACGGCGCTGGCGAGAGCGATGGCGTCGCACGACTCGCCTTCGAGCCGCTTGCTGCCGCCACCAGCGCCGGCGCTGGTGGTGAGCTCCGCCACGAAACGCGAGCCTTTTTCGTGCTGAACCTTGACCTCTACGCGAATCGGCGCGCCCGGTGCGCGCTGATTGCCGAGTAATCTGAGCACCTTTGCCTGCACGGCGGGACCGCGCGCGCAGTCTTCGGGCCCTTGCCAATCGATCTCGAGCGGCGCTGCGGCAAGCGTCGTAGCGGCCTCCGCGCTCTCGCTCTGGCCGAAGGCCGGGCGAGGTCGGACCGTGAAGAGCAGCAGCACGCCGGCGACACGCGCCGCGCGGGATCGAAGCGGGGCCAGCACCAGCTACTGCTCTAGCCCAAGCCGCTGCGGCTGACTAGCGCGCCACCGGTAGGCGCCGGCTCCGAAACTCGATCGGTTGGCGCTGGCGATCCACCACGCTACCGCTGCCCTCGTCGGCCGTGAGCGGCTCGGCGCGCGGCGCCGCGGCGTCCCACTGCGCAAAGTTATCGGGCAGCTTACCGGGCAAGGCCGGTTGCTCGGTGCGCTCGAGCAACTGAAAGTCGTGCTTGCCGACCAGGTGTAGCGGCAGGCCGCGCTCGAGGCCGCGCTCGGCGAACCAGGCGCGGGCTCGCTGCACGTTGCCGATCAGCACCTGGTGCTGCGGGTCGGTCTTGGCCGCGGTCATGAAATGCTGCTGCATGCCGGCAATGTCGCCGCGCGCGTGAGCGATGCAGGCCAGGTAGTTGTACGCCAGGCCCGGCGTCGGGTGCCCGAAATCCAGAGCCTTGTGCGCGTGCTCGGCCGCGAGCTCGAGCTCACCGTCGCCGTAGAGCGAGCCGGCCAGGTCCAGATGCGCGGGCGCGTGGTCGCCGAGGCGACTCAAGATGCCCCGGCTGTCTTCGGTCGTCTGTACGTAGCCTTCTTGCAAGCCCTTGTTCTGGGCGAACCAATCGTTCAAGAGCGCGGTGGTCGACTCGTCGGCGTCGAACGGCACCTTCAGCTCCTGAAAGTCTTCCGTAAAGTAGCGGTTGCGGTCGAGCCAGCCCGCGCTCTCGGCATCTTGAAAGTCGTGCGTGCCCGGAAACACCGACAGGCACGAGAAGATGTATTGGTGCGGCTTGGCGCGCGCCAAAAAGTCGAGCGTTTCGCGGAACGTTTGCGCCGTTTCACCGCGATTGCCGAGCATCATGTAAAAGCGCACGTGCACGCCGTACTTCTTGGCTATCTCGGCGGCAGCGATGATTTCGTCGACGGTGATCTTCTTGTCGATATTCTGAAGGATGCTGGGCGAGCCGGTTTCGACGCCGAGGCTCAGGCGCTGGCAGCCGGCCTGTCGCATCTCGTAGAGCAGCTCTTCGTTGAGCACGTCCACGCGCGTGTCGCAGCTCCACAAGAACTTGAGCTTGCGATCGCGGATGCCGCGGCACAGCTCGAGCACACGCTTCTTGTTGGTGGTGAAAGTATCGTCCTTGATCTGCAGCATCTTCACGCGCGCGCGCGCCGTCGCGTGCTCGAGCGCGTCGAGCACGTAAGGCACCGATTGGCCGCGAAAACCCCGGCCCCAGCTGCTCTCGGCGCCGCAAAACGTGCACGCCCAGGGGCAGCCGCGCGAGGTCATGAAAATGTGCGTATCGAAATGCTCGTGCGGCGACGCCAGCGTATCCAGGTTGCGGATATTGTCGCGCGACGCCGCCTGCACCACATCCGAGCCCTCGCGGTACCAGGTACCGGCGACGCCCTTGGTCGAAGCGCCTTGCGCGAGCCGCTCCACGATTTCCATGAAACTGGCTTCGCTCTCGCCCGCGCATAGCGTGTCGATCTCGGGGTAGTAGCGCATCACCTCGCGCGGCAGCGGCGTGGCGTGCGGCCCACCCACCACGATGTGTGCGCCGGGATGCCGCCTGCGGATCTCTTTCACGGTGAGCCCGACGCCGCGCCGATTCGCGGTCCAGCACGACAGCGCGAACACCTCGGCGTCGAGCGCCGCGATCACCTCCTCGACCGCGCTCCAAGCAAAGCCCGACAGATTGAAGACTTTGACCTGATGCCCCGCCCGGATCGCCTGTGCGCCGAGGCTCAAGAGGCCATACGGCGTCTGAAAGAAATCCGCGTCGAGGTCACCCTCGCGGTAATCGCTGGGCGGCCCGCCCTCGGCGCCCGACAGCCGAGCCTCCCCCGGTGCCGGGATCTTCCAGGGCGGCGGGTACAGGAGCGCGATCCGCATCGGACCGGCACTTTCGCACCGCCCCGATGCGGAGGCAAACGCGGCTTAGGCCGGGACGTCGCGGCGCTTGCAGGTGACGCTGCACTTGAGACTGCCGGTCGGGCCGTCGTCGCACTGCTCGTTGCCGTTCTTGACGCCGTCGCCGCAGCGGGGGGCGAAGGTGCAGTCGGCGTTGCAGGTGCCGTAGTCGCCGGTGTTTTTGCCTTCGCCGAGGTCGCACTGCTCGGGGCCGTTGCGGGTGCCGTCGCCGCAGTACGGAGCGGGCTGGCAGTCGTAGCCGCAGCCGCCCTTGGTCGCGGCGTAGCCGACGTTGTCGGTGCCGTCGTCGCACATCTCATCGGGCATGTCGATGTGGCCATCGCCGCAGAAGGGGCCGTAGACGCACTTGGTGGTGCAGCCGTTGTACTTGTTGTCGTCGTTACCGTTGGGGTCGTCGCACAGCTCGAAGCCGGCTTGCAGTGCGCCGTCGCCGCAGTACGGAACCGGCGTGCAGCCGACGCCGCACTCCGTCTCGGGCGTGTTCGGGTCGTTGTACTCGTCGGCGTTGAAGCCGTTGTCGCACGACTCGGTGCCGTTCTTGATGCCGTCGCCGCAGCGCGGGCCGAGCGTGCAGTTGGCGTTGCAGCCCTTGTAGCTGCCGTCGTTCTTGACCGCGCCGTAGTCGCACTCTTCTTCTGGATCGGGCGTGTTGCCGGGGCCGCCGTCACCGCAGTGCGGCCCGAGCAAGCACATGGTGGTGCAGCCACCGTAGGTCGGCATGTCCACTGGTGAAGCGAACTGGCCATAATCGCACTGTTCGCTTGCCTGCTTCACGCCGTCCCCGCAGTACGGCTTGATAGTGCAGTTGGTGTCGCAGTGCGAGGTGAGCGTACCGTTGTCGGCACCGTCGTCGCACTCTTCAGCACCGTTGCGGATGTGGTCGCCGCAGCGCGGGCCGGGCTGGCAGTCGTAGCCGCACGAGTTGGCGCCGTACTCCTTGCCGTTGAGATCCTTCTTGTCGCACGTCTCTCCCTCGGCGGCTTGGGTCACGCCGTCACCGCAGTAACCACCGAGCTTGCACATCGTCGTGCACTCGTTCGGGCCGTAGGCGGCGTCGTTGTTCTGACCGCCCTTGTCGCATTCCTCGAACGAGGCCTGCAGCGAGCCGTCGCCGCAGCTGGCCGGAACCTTGCAGCCCGGCGCACACACACTGGCCGGCGATTGCGGGGTCTTGTAGAGGTCGGTGTTGGTGCCGTTGTCGCACGCCTCACCCGGCAGTTGTTTGGTGCCGTCGCCGCAGTAAGCGCGGGCGGTGCAGGTCGTGTTGCAGGCGCCCGAAACGGTGTCCGAGTTGTTCGCGCCGTCGTCGCAGTACTCGTCGCCCGCGACGATGCCGTCACCGCAGATGGTGTCGCACGACGAGCGCGGCGCCAAAAAGCCTTGCAGCGTGAGGCGGAAGTTCGACTGCGAGGTGTGGCGCTCCGCCTGGAACAGCACGATTTCGTACACTCCGCCCTTGGTGAGGCCGAAGCGACCGTCGGTGTTGTCGGTCATTTCTGCCGCGCTGAGCGCGCACGCGGGCGGGTTGCCGGTGGTGCCGCAGGCGTTGATATCGAAATTACCGCCCGGAGCGTTGTCGGTGTAATCGGCTTTGTTGAGCGAGCAGCTCGAGTCTTCGTCACCCAGGATGACCTGGCCGAGCTCGGCGCAGTGCACGCCGCCCAAGTCTACGGCGAGGCGCCCGTTGATGAAGACCCACACGTCGTCATCGCCACGGAAGATGAGCTTCTCCCCACCCTTGTACTGGAAGTAGTAGCGGAGCTCAGTCGTGAAGTGGAAGTTCTGGGCGTTGCCGTCGTTGCCGAACGCCAGCCCCGTCAGCGGGAAGAAGCTGGAGTTGTCGTACTCGTACACATCCGACGTGGTGCCGCCGACCTGGTTCAAGGTGAGCTGGCTGGTGAGCGGCGAGATGCCAATCGTTCCGTGATCGCCCGCGATGTTGGTGGGGTTCGTGTCGCGGTACCAGAGCGAGAACGTGTCCGAGGTCGTGACCTCGGCCGTGTCGTTCGGCAGGTGGAAAGCCGGCTTGCCCTGAGCGTCGAGCCAACCGCAGGTACCGGCCGCGCAGGTAGCGCCCACAGCGGCCGTGCACTGCGTGTCGCCGTTCTTGCACAACGGCCCCGCCATGTTGTTCGCTTCCGACGGGGCGCCGTCGTGCTCGAAGTCCGGATGACCGCCCGTAGAGCCGCGCTGCTTGAAATCGCGGTACCTCACCTGCATCTGCAGAGACGGCGGCAACGTGACCTTGTCGGTGCAATTGAAGCCCGTGGTCACCGATTTGCAGTCCGCCTGGCAGCCGTCGCCGTCCGTCGTGTTGCCGTCGTCACACACTTCGGTGCCGGTCTTCAGACCGTCTCCGCAGAACACGTTGACGGTGGGAGCCGGACCGACCGTGACGGTCGGCTCGGGCTGGCAGGTTGCGCCACAGCCGTCGCCCGCCACGGGCAAGCACTTGCCGCCACCGGTGCAGGTGGCGTCCGCCGTGCAGGCAGTGCCGGCTTTGGTGCCGCCGACGCAGGTGCCGCCGTCGTCGCAGCCTTCGCCCGCGTCGACCGATTTGTCGCCGCACACGGAGGCAACGCACTTGGCGCCTGGGGTCGGGCATTTGTAGCCGACCTCGATCTTGCAACCGGCATTGCAGCCGTCGCCGCTCACCTTGTTGCCGTCGTCGCACTGCTCGAGGCCGAGCTTGTTGCCGTCGCCGCACTTGGCGATGCACGCCGCGCCCGGAGTCGGGCACGACCAGCCGGTTTCGATGGTGCAGCCGAAGCAGCCGTCGTGCGCGCCGCCCGCGCTGCCGTCGTCGCACTGCTCACCCGGGTCCACCAGCTTGTTACCGCAGACCGGCTTGACGCAGGTGGAGGGACCGAGGCCCACACACGTCCAGCCGGCTTCGACCTGGCAATTGGCGGCGCAGCCATTGCCGACATTCGGCGGGTCGCACTTTTCGCCCGTCTGCACGATGTTGTCGCCGCAGAACGGGTTCTTGAAGCAGAAGCCAGCCTGCGGACACGTCCAACCGGCCTCGACTTTGCACGCGGCCGTACAGCCATTGCCGACCGCGGGCGGGTCACACGTCTCGTTGCCCTCGATGATCGAGTTGCCGCAGGTGCTCGACATGGTCGTGTCGGGGTCGAAGCTCTTGCAACCCGCTTTGCAACCGGCGGTGCCGGGCGGATCGCAGATTTCGCCCGGATCCACCTTGCCGTTACCGCAGCTGATCTTGGAGGTGCAGACACTGGGTGAAGCCTTGGTACAGCTGTAGAACGGCTCCTCTTTGCAAGCCGAGGAGCAGCCGTCGCCGCCGGTGGCGTTGTTGTCGTCGCACTCTTCGGTGCCGCGCAGCAGGCCGTCGCCGCATTCGGGCTTACAGCCCATCGAGTTACAGTGCCAACCCGCTTCGACCTTGCACAGGTGGGAGCAGCCGTCGCCGTCGTTCGTGTTGTGGTCTTCGCACTCTTCGTCGGGCGTGCGGATGGAGTTGCCGCACTCTTGCTTGTCGCACATGCCACCGGCGAGCGGGCAGTAGAAGCCCGCTTCGATCTGGCACTTGTCGTCGCAGCCGTCGGCGGTCATCACGTTGCCGTCGTCGCACTCTTCGCCGCGCTCGCGGACGGTGTTGCCGCAGACCGAGACCTTCACGCATTCTTTGCCGGGGCGAACGCACTCGAAGCCGTCTTCCACCATGGCGCAATCGGCCGAGCAGCCGTCGGCGTCTTTGGTGTTGCCGTCGTCGCAAGCCTCGTCGCCCTCGAGCACGCCGTCGCCACAGATGACGACTTGAGTGCAGGGCTCACCGACCTGAGAGCAGTCGAAGTCGGGGTCGAGCACCTGGCAGTCTGCGGAGCAGCCGTCGTCGTCTTTGGTATTGCCGTCGTCGCAGAATTCGCCCGGCTCGAGCATGCCGTTGCCGCAGACGTACTGCGACGGCATGTCGCCGCTGCCGCCCTCTCCGTTATCGTCTGCCCCGCCGGTGGTGATGATGACGGGGCCCTTGCCGGCCGTGGTCTCGGAGCCGCCGGCGGAGGTTCCGCCCGTGTCGGTGCCTCCCGTGTCGCCAGGATCGACGTTGGAAACCGACGGGTTACCGCCGCAACCGCTGGCGACGACCAACCACAGACCAGCAAGACCAAGCACGCGCAGGGGGGACGACCAGATCATGGAGCGACCTCTCGATCGCCGAGGGCTTGGCCCCGGCGCGACGAAACCAAAGCAAAAGGGCTACGTGGCAAGCCGCGCCCGAAACGCGAAAGCCACGGAGTGGAGACTCGACAACATGACATGTGTAGCTCGCCCACGCTCATTTTCTCAATCCAAAAGGTCGCTCGCGCCGCAAAAGGTAGGCGGTCCGTCTCGTTCGCTCGCGACCTCGGCTCGCCCCGCTCGCGGTCTCGTGGCCTCGGCCCGCTCGCCCCGCCTCGCGTTTACTCGCGTTCTAACTCTGGAGGGGTTTGCGCGAACGAAATGGCCGTTGGGTTGAGCAAGCTTCCGCGAAACGACGTCCTTCCTCGAAATCCACTCGCGGCGGACGAGGTGGGGTGACGCCACGCGACAAAGCGCGGCGGCTCAGGGCACGTAGCGGTAAGTGGCAGCCAAGAACGGAATCAGATCACTCACGTCGCTGCCGCGCTTTCCAGCCTTGAACAAGCCGATATCGACGCCCCAGGCGCGCCCCGACAGGCGCACACCTGCGCCGCCCATCACGCCGTTGGCCGAGCCCACCTGCGAGCCGAGCGGAATGAGCGAATCCACCTCGGCCAAGATGGACACGATTCGGCCCACCCGGAAGTTCGCCCCCGCTCCGTTGAAAAGCAGCGAGGCTGGGCCGATGAGCGCGACGTCGGAGGCCATATGAAAAGAAATGCGGCACTCGCCAGCGTCGACGCACAAGCTCGCGACCGCACCCGCGCGGCCCAGAAAGCCACTGAACTCTTCGACCCCCACGATGCCCGAAGCGGACCCGATGGCTGACACGGTCACGTGTGGGGAGCGCATCAATACCGTCTTGATGCTGATGTCTCCCGGCACTACCGGCTCGCCTGCGATCGGCGGCATGGCCGTGATCGAAATCTGGGTCGAGTCAGTAACGGCATAGCCAACCTGCCAGAGCACGATGTAGTAGCTCGTGAGGTAAAACGATCCCTTGGGGTGCGTCTCGGCGGTGGGCGAGAACATCACGCGGTCATGATGAGCGTCGCGGTCGCGTGGCGCCCCCAGGGCGCGAGGCTCGGGCGGCGGCGGGGGCTCGGCTGGCGGCGCGGGCTCGGCAGCAGGGACCGGAGCTGGTGCCACCGCAGCTGGCGCGGCGTCTGACGGTGCGGAGACCGCGGAGGCCGGCGCCGCCGCGGGGGGCGCAACCTGCGGGGCGTTAACGGCAGTTGGCGGTGCGGCGTCAACTGGCGTTGACGGGGAGGCCGGCGAAGGGGGCGGAGACGCCGTGGGGGGTGGCGGCGCGGCCGCTGGGGGCGGCGGAACTTGCCCTGGAGCGGCGGGGGTTTGTGCCCATCCGGCGCGAGGCGAAGCGGCACTCGACACCCAGAGCACGGATACTGCAAGAAGCGAGACGTGAGCCTTCATGTTCCACGACAGGGCGGCCGCCAGCCGGCGATGTTATACAGGTTGAGGGACGTGGCGTTGCCAATCGTATGCCAGGTGAAGAAGTTCCGCGGCGTGGCCTTGGGGCTCGTGCTGCTGGCGGTCGCGTGCGCCCGCACCGGGCTGTACCCGGGCGATCTCGGAGACGAGTCGACGATCACGGACCCGAACGTGACGACCGGCGGCGCCGCGAGCATCGCTGGCGGCCCACAAGGCGGCGCGGGGGCCGGCGGTATGCCGCAGTTGGCCGGTATGCCGCCGATTGCCGGAATGGCGGGTATGGCGGGCGTTGCCGGTGCGCCGGTGCCGGTGCCACCCGAGTGCATGCCCTCTTCCGAAACCTGTAACGGTCGCGACGACGACTGCAACGGCGCCGTCGACGACCTACCGGCCGAGGCGTGTCCGGGCGGCGGCTTCCGCTTCTGTGTCGCCGGTCGGCTAAGCGAGTGTCCGCGGCGCTGCGAGGTCTGCGTGCCGGGCAGCATTCGGGTCTGTCAGAACTCGTTCTGCTCGTTTTGGGGCGAGCAAGAGTGCAGCGCAGACGGCTTGGGCTTCAGCCATTGTCGCGAAGCGACGCCGCCCTCCGCCTGCGCAGACGTGGCGCGGCAATTCAAAGACTCCGTGGAGCTCGAGCAGTGCTGCCTCGATCAGGGCTACTGCTGCGTCGACAGCCAAGATCTCGACCATGACGGCAATCGCCGTGAGATGATCGGCGAGTGCCGAGACGTCGTCTGCCAATGAGCGCTGCGCGTGCCATAACGCTCGGCGCGAGCGTATTGCTCGTGACCGGCTCGCTCGCTGCCGCCCCCTGCGGCCGTCCGGACGTCGATCAGACTTTCCCGTACGATGGCGCCAAGTCGGTGCCGTCGAACGCCCTGCTCAGCGCCCACTACAGCGCGCCGGCCCTCTACAGCGAAGAGGGCGTGATGCTGACGGACGCCGCCGGTGCCGAGATTGCCGTCACGACCACGTTCGACAAAGCGGAAAACGTGGTGCGCGTTCAACCGGACGCGGCGCTGGCGGATGGCACGTATACCGCCGAATGGCCGACATTGCGCGGCCTGAGCGAAGGCGGCGTCGGCTTGGGTAAGACGACGAAGTTCACCGTTCAAGGCGTGACCGACGCCGCTCGGCCGACCTTCGTCGGCCTCACGCAGATCGACTGGGATCTGTCGCGCTCGCACGACGATTGCACCGATCGGCAAGAGAATCGCTTCGTATTCAAGCTGAAGGTCGGCGCCGCGACGGACGACGCGGGGCCCGACTTACTCTCGCTCTCGGTGTTTCAAACCAAAGATCCGCTCAATCCCGAGCAATCGGGGCCGAACAAGGTAGCGCTCAGCACATGGTCGGAGGACGGCACCGTCGAGGTGAAGCGCCCCGCGGGCAACGCGGGCGAGACTTGCTTTGCCGCGATCGCGCAGGACCTGGTCGGCAACGTCTCGGGCGGCGGTGAGCGCGAGGTGTGCGTCAAGACTCAGAAGCCGCCCTTCTTCGATGGTTGTAGCGTGCTGCCGCGAGACCCGGGCTCGTCCCACGGCGCGCTCTTCATCTTGCTGGCTGCGCTCGGCTCGCGCGTGGCAGCACGAGGACGACGTGCCCCGCGCCGCCCAGCTCGCGCTCGCTGAGCTGCTCTTGCTGCTGGCCGTCGGCTGTCAGGACGCGCGGAGGCAGCGCACGCCAGGGGCCAGGGCGTCGGCGTCGCTGGCGAGCTGGCTGGCACCGCGCGCCAGCAGCCGCTTCAGCTTCGAAAACGGCGTCTGGCGGCAGGCGTATCCGCGCCTGCCCAGCAGCGGTGAATGGCGCTGCGCCGAGCGAAGCGGAACGGTTTGGTGCGTCGGTGGTGAGCCCGCGGCGGGCATCGTTGCTGGCACCGGCGAGGCGGGGTTTAGCTGCGGGCCGCGCTGGGGTTCGCACTCGCCTTTCGTGCACGAGCGGGTGTGCATCGATCGCGACCCCGAATACCCGGACGACGCCGCGATGCGCCGGTGCTCGTTCGAGCAAGAGCAAGGCATCGCGCGCGTCTGCAAGAGCGGCTCCGAAGAGTCATCGCCACGCCTGGCTCAAAATGTGGTCGCGGCATGCTGGGTCGACGTGGACTGCTTTTCGCGGCGCTGCGATCGCGGCGCTTGCAGCTGCCTGAACGACTCCCATTGCGAGCACGGCACGTGCCAGGACGGCTATTGCAGGGGAGCCAAGCGTTGAGGGCGCGCGCGCTGCTGGCGGGGCTGCTGGCGTTCGGCTGCTACACGCCGGTCGAGAAAGTGACGCTGCGTGTCGAGCTGCCGGCGGACGTGGCGGATCGCTTCAAAGAGCTCGAGGTGCTGCCGCACATCGCCGAGCTGCGGCGTGAAGGGCGCCGCGGCGTGGTGGTGCTGGAGCTCAACCGCAAGGCGCGGCGCGTGGAGCTGAAGCTGCCGGAGGCTTGCACTAGAGTCGTCGACTTGAGCGCGCTGCCGAGCGGCATGCCGGCCACGCAGATGCTCGAGCCGCTATTCGAGCTCGGGCCGAGCGAGCGCGTGGTCGGCATCGACCGATTCTTTTCGCTCGAAGCGAACGCCCGCTGTACCGAGGCGAACGAGAGCAAGAGCTCATTCGCCTGGACGGGTGGCGCAGCGCTGGGAACGGTGGTCCATAGCGGCGAGCGTCAATTCTCGGCGCGTTCCGGCGCGGCGTTGCCCGAATCGCCCCGGGGCACCGGCATCGTGCCTGTTTCGGCCCGTCAGCAGCGCGCACTACGCAGCGAAATCACCTTCACGGCCACGCTGCCCGACGGTCATCGCTATCAGCGCGTGCTGGGTGTGTCGACGGTGGCGCGCGCCAGCGGCTTGCCGGATGTCGGCGTCGATCACCCCGTCTTGCTCTCGGGCTCCGCCTGGCAGCTCGCCGGCAAGCCTGCCGAATCGAAGTCGGAGTTGCGATCGCTCGGCCCGCACTTGAGCGAAATGCGGCCGGACGTGCCGGGCGGCTATCGCCTGATCGGCGACAACGGACGCGAGCTGCTCGTACACAGCGGGCGCTACGACCAGACGCCGCTCGATTGCGGTCGCGGCGACTGCCATGGTGAGCTCGCGTGGCAGGCTGCACAGAGCCCGATGGCCCAGGTGCTGGCTTCGGATCTCGGAGGCTGCCATTCGCTCGACAACCCCGACTGCGCCAGCGCTTGCCACGCCACCGGCGAGCCAGGGACGAAAGACGGCGGCTTCTCGCACGTCCAGCGTGCGCTACAGCTGAGCGTATTGCCCGCTGAATACGAGCAGCTGCCGCACTCTTTGCAGAGGTTGGGTGGGGTGAGCTGTCTGGCGTGTCACGGACCGAACAAGATCCCGGCACCCGATCAGCGGCTCGCGATGTTGCGCTCGGAGGTGTGTGCGGTGTGCCACGACGCGCCGCCGCGCTACGGCCACGTGATGGCGCTGGCCGCCTCGCGCATGGGGCACGCCGATAGCGCGCCGATGACGCGCTCGCCGAGCTGTGCGCGCTGCCACACCGCCTGGGGTGCGCTCGGGCGCAAGGCTCCGGCAAGCGTCGAGAGCGCAGGCATCACCTGCGTTACCTGTCACGACGTGCACCCGCACGGCGCCGGTCGCGAGGCGACGCCCCACGCCGCCGAGAGCCTCTTGCGCCAGCTCGCGTTACCCGAAACATTGCCGCAGCCACCGGCATCGTTCCGCGGTGTGAGTCGCGTTTGCATTGGCTGCCACGCGCCGAGCTCGGACAGCCTGCGTCCCGAGGCGAGCGCGGCGGCATTGGTGGCTGGCCAGGGCGGGTTCGAGCCGCAGAGCGGCGCGCCTCTGGCGCTCGAGGGGCCGCACGCCCGGCCCGCCAGGGGTTGCTTGACCTGCCACGACTCGGGGCCGAGCGACTTGCAGCTCGGCAAAAGCCACGGCTTCCGCGCCACCGACGAGAGCTGCGCCAAGTGCCACCAAAAGCCGCCCGCGCGCGACGCGGCGCTGGCGGAGCGCGCCCGCCAGCTGCTGGCTCGGCTCGATCCGTCGCGCGCTGACGGGAGCCTCGACAATCCGTGGCATGCCCGCTACGAGTTGGTCCTGCCCACGCCCCAGCACACGCGCGCGCTGCGCAACGTGCTGCTCGTGCTCGAAGATCCCGCCGCAGACGTGCACCACCCGAGCTACGCAAAATCCTTGCTCGACGCCGCCGAACGTTTTCTGTCCGGAGCCCAGCCATGAAGCTAGCCGTGCTTGTTGCGATTCTGTCAGTCGGTGCGCCCGCGTTGGCGCAAGCCTCCGTGACTACCCTGCCGGTGCAGACGCAGCCACAACCGACTCCCGCAGCTCCGACTCCGACTCCGACTCCCGCAGCTCCGACTCCAGCTCCGACTCCCGCAGCTCCAGCTCCAGCTCCGACTCCGATTCCGACTCCCGCAGCTCCGACTCCGACTCCGACTCCCGCAGCTCCGACTCCGACTCCAGCTCCGGCTCCCGCAGCCACGGCTCCAGCTCCCGCACCTCCGGCTCCGGCTCCGGAGATGTCTGCCGAGGTGGCTCCGCCCTACAATTTGCGGGCGACAGTGGTGGCCACGTCGGCGTTTGGGCTCACCCACGATCGCTTCTTCAATCAGCTGGGTGGTGCGCGCCTCGACTACCGCTTCACCGAGCGCTTTGCGTTTGGTGCGGTCCTCTCGTACGTCAACCTCAAGGGTAAAGACGAGCGCGTCCACAACGTGCTGCCCGAAGTGACGTTCGAATATCGGCTGCCACTCAGCGGCGAAAAGTTCGGCGCGCCCATTCGCTACAGCCTTGGCTACCTCGCTAAAAATGGCCCCACGCTGCGGCTCGGCCTCGGCGTCGACTTCGGGCTTTCGGAAAAAGCATCGCTCGAGCTAGTACCGCTCGAAGCCATGGTCTGGGTCACGCGCGAACGCCCCGAGGTGTCGGCCGACGCCACGATCGCGCTGCGCTTCGGCTTCTGAGCTCAGCTCGCGGCGCTCTTGGTCTTACCTTCGAGCTGGGCGGAGAGCTCGCGCTGAGCCTTGGCGAACACGCCTTCTAGCTCGGCGAACAGCGCTGACGTGTCGCCTTCTGCTTCTTCGAGCTCGGCGCACAGCTCGGCCATGCGCGGGACCCCCACCGCCAGGCAGCTACCCTTCAGCTTGTGCGCCGCGGCCTTGAGGGCGCCGGCGTCGGCGGCTCGCACGGCCCCCCCGATCGCGAGCAGCTGTTCTGGCACGTGCTTCAAGAAGACTTTGGCCACGGCGTCGCTGCGTTTCACGCTCGGATTCAAGACCGAAGCTTCGGCCTCCGCCGGCGCCGTAGCGCCTTCGTGCGTCGAGGCCAGCCGCTCACCCGACTCCGGCTGGTTGCTGATCGACTTCGGCCACCAGCGCTCGATGGTCGCGTTCAAGACCCGGGCGTCGATGGGCTTGGTCACGTAGTCGTCCATGCCGGCCGAAATCGCCTTTTGACGTTCTCCCTCGAAGGCATGCGCGGTCACGGCGATCAGCGGAATGCGATGGCCCTCACCTTCGCGGCGCCGGATTTCGCGCGCCGCACCATATCCATCGAGCTCGGGCATCTGGCAGTCCATCAGCACGACCGGATACGACTCGTGCTCCAGCGCGAGCAGCGCCAGCGCGCCGTTTTCGACGATATCTGCCTCGTAGCCGAGCTCAGACAGAACCTCGCGCATCACTTCTTGGTTGATGGGGTTGTCCTCGGCCACCAAGATCTTGCGCGAGCCGCCCGCCGACTTGGCGGAGGGCGGAGGTGCCAGCGGCCGTTCACGCATCGAGCTGGGCAGCTCCAGGCTACCGGTCGACTCCAAACGCCGCAGCGGCAAGACGAACCAAAACGTCGAGCCCTCGCCCGGCACGCTGCTCACTCCGATGCGCCCCTTCATCAGCGCCACCAGCTGCTTGCAAATGGCCAGGCCAAGGCCGGTGCCGCCATGCTTGCGCGTGAGCGAGCCGTCTACCTGCGAAAAGGCCTCGAACAGCTTGCTCTGCAGCGCGGGCTCGATGCCCACCCCAGTATCGATCACCTCGAAGCGGAGCTGAAAAACGGAGCCCTTGTTGTCCTCCACCGACGCGCGCACCGTTATCGTCCCGCTCTCGGTGAACTTTACGGCGTTCCCGACCAGGTTCGACAGCACCTGGCGCACGCGCTCGGTGTCGGCTTCGACCTGCGACGGCACGTCGGCCTCGACGATGGATTTGATCCGCACGCCGCGCAGCTCGGCGCGCGCCGCGAACAGCTCGGTGACCTCGTCGACCAGCCCGCGCACGCGGCAGTTTTCCTCACGCAGCTCCATCTTGCCGGCCTCGATTTTAGAAAAATCGAGGATATCGTTCAGGACCGTCATCAAGCCGCCGGCCGAGCCTTGTAGCGTGCCGAGGTAGCGCTGTTGCTTGGCGTCGAGCGTCGTGCGCGAAAGCAGCTCGATCATGCCCAACACGCCGTTCATGGGTGTGCGGATTTCGTGGCTCATGTTCGCCAAGAACTCGCTCTTCAGACGGGCCGCTTCGAGGGCCTTGGCGGTCGTCTTTTCGAGCTTACGGAACGCGGTCTCGGTCACCTTGATGATCGGGCTGATGTAGAGCCCGACGAAGAGCAGCGCGAACACGAACGCGACCACGCCCGCGACGCCCGCGGTAAACAAGATGCTGCGCTTGAGCTCGGTACCGGCCTTGAGCCGCGCCGTCGACACCACCACCGCCACACGCCCGACTGGTCCGCCCTCAATCGCGGCCTCGGCCCACGAAACGTAGTGCCCGTCGGCGCGCCGCAGCGCGCGCGCCGGTCCGGCGAAGAGCTGCGCCGGCGGCTCCGGCGGAGCGCCGTGCGTCGCCAGCACTTTGCCGGCCATGTCGGTCACCACGATGGCCATGATGTCCGGGTCGCGGTCGTAGCCCACCAGCGAGTTTTTGATCTCGTGCTCGTCCGCCGTCACGATGCCGAGCTCCGTGGCGTGCACCAGCTCACTCGCGCCACGCCGCGCCTTCCACTCCAGATCGGCCTGAAGCTTCGGCGTCAGTGTGTCGAAAATGCGCGAGACGAGCACGAAGATCAGGCCCGACAGCGCCAAAATCAGCGCGACCACGAACAGCGTAAATGCCACGCGTAGCCGCGTGTTCGAGAGTAAGCGCCTGCGTTCGCGCGCCGAGCCTTCGGCTTTGTCGACGACGGACGCCGCGGGCACGATGGAGCGTCGGGCTGTCATGCTCGAATCCGTAAGGGTATCCCAAGTGCCTTGAACGGCCACGCGCGTCGCGCGGGTAAGCCAGGGCGGAGCGCGGGCGCGGGCGCGCAGCTCGTGCTACAAATTGCGTGCAAAGCCGCGTACCTGGGCCTTAACCCCGGCCCGCGGCGGACGTTGGATGATCGCTGGCATGAGTCTCCCGGGCGCAAAGCAGGCCTCGTTTTCCATGCAGCCACGGCGCCGCGGCAAGGTGCTGGTGGTCGACGACGATCCAATCATTTTGGAGGTCGTGCGCGAGCGGCTGGATGCAGCCGGCTACGACGTGTACGTGAGGCAAGACGCCATTGGCACCTCCCAATGGGTCGCCCGCGAGCAACCCGACATCATCTTGCTCGACGTGATGATGCCGGCCCTTGGCGGCGGCGACTTGGGCCTCCTACTCAAGCGCAGTCACGCCACGAACCAGACTGCCGTCATCTTGCACTCGAGCCTGAGCGAGGCGGAGCTCCAGAACGTGCTCGAGCGCACTGGCGCGGTCGGCGTGATCGCAAAGACGCACGACGGCGACAAGTTCCTCCAAGAGTTCGAACGGTTGACCGAGCAAGCACAGAAAGGCGGGGCCTGAGCCTCAGTCTTCTGGGTCCGGCTCGAGCGCTCGGGCCTGGCCGACCCAGTCGTCCTTCTTGATGCGTTCGGGTTTGATGCGCAGCTTTTCGGCGAAGCTCGCGACTTCTTCCGCGGACCAGGTGGCCACCTGCTGCACGCGTGTGACGCCCAATTGCTCGAGCAAGCGCTGGTAGCCGGGGCCGATGCCGCGAATGCGGCGCAAACCCTGCACCTGCTTGGCGGGGCGCGCTACCGGTGCCTCGACCAACGCTGACGCGGCAGGCACGACGCGCGCTTCGGCCGCCGCGAGCGCTTGACGCGTTCGTGCGAGCTCGGCCTCCAGCTCGGTCAGGCGTTGACGCAAGCCCGCCTGCGCCGCGAAATGCTCGTCCGAAGCCTGGCGGCGCAGCTCCTTCTCGGCGCGCAGCGCTGACTCCACCTCGTGCACGCGATCGGCCTCGCGCCGCAGACGGGCGCGCAGTGTGTGCCGCTCGCTGCCGAGCTTGCGCAGCTCCAACTGAGCGGCGCCCAAACGCTGCTCGAGGTGGGCGGTGGCGCTGCCCCCGACGGCGGCCGACGAAGGCCGCGACAGCACCGGGCTAGAAGGCGACCGGTGGGGTGGCGGCGGTGGCGTCGCCGGCGCCCGGGGCACGACGCTGGGCGACGCAGCCACCGCGGAGCTGAGAGCGGCGGAGGCAGCCGGCGCCGCTGGCGGTGGTGACGAGGGCACGGCCACAGGATTGCGCACCGGCGGAGGGGGCGGAGCCGAGCGAAACGCGCCAGGAGACGCCGTGAGCGGGGGAACCATGCCGCGCGCGGAGGGTGGCGGAGGCATGCGCGACGGCCCCGCACCGCCCGGACGCGGCGGGATGCTGACCGGGCGAGGCGGTACGCTCACGGGCGCCGGCTGCGCAGCGCTGGGCTGGGCGACTCCCGGGGGAGCTTCCGAAGCGGTGGTGGCGCTGAGGTCCTTTTCGTCTCCCATGCCGCACCCTCGACTCTACCCCGAAGCGTCGTTACTCGCGCACGATTTCGTAGTGCATGGCGTGATGCTCGGCGGAAAGCCGCAGCGCCAGGGACCCCGCGCTCTCGGTGGCGCTGAGGGTGTGGTCTCGCTCCCCGCTCGGCCCCAGCGCGAACACCTGAGCCCGCGCCTTACCGGACGACGCGCTGAGCCCGGTGAGCCGCAGCTGGCCGACGATCGGCTCCACCATGACGGGTGATGCGCCGGCGTTGTCGAGCCGGTTGCGCCCCGGCGCGAGGGTCATGCCGCTGTTCACGGCGTTGCCCAACGCGGACACCAAAATGTGCTTGGACGCAGCCAATGGCTGGTCGTCGAGGGCGGTCACGATCACCACCGCGAACTCGTTCTCTAGCTCGAGCTCCACGTTCTTGAGCGAGACTTTGCTGTCCGGCTTGAACCCGGCGAAGGCCTGGCTGCGCGCGGTGTCGACCAGCAGCGTGCCGCGCGTCGCGTCGTGCACCAGCTCACCGCCGTTGGCGCGCGCCACGCCGTCTTTGATTTGAGCGGCGACGAGCTCGCGCAGCCGCTCGGCGCTCTGACCGCCACCACCGAATGCGAGCCCCGTCTTGCCGAGGCGCGCCAGCTCCTTCGGTGCGCCGCCACGGAACGCTGGATCGAAGACGCTCGCGTCGCTGACGCCGAGCACGGCCTCCTGCTTGGCCTCTGCCACATCTTGCCGGTGAAAGAGCAGCGACACGGCGGGCCAAGCGCCGAGCATGGTCGGCTGCTCCAGCACGTCGAAGTTGCTGCTCAAGCGCGCGATGTCGTCCGGTCGGCGAGCGGCGTCGTGCGTGAACGCGAACTCGATCGGGCTGATACCGGCGAGCGCCGCGTACGCGCCCATCGTGAGCACGCCTTCTTGGCGGTAGTCGTTGGGCGCCGCGGTCTGCCATTCGCTGGCCGCCATCGGCAGCCCCTTCACGCGCCTGGCCGCGATCGAGCCGACCACGCCGAGCCCCGCGTCACGCAACATGGAGCTCGGATCCCAGGAAATTTCCCGGGTGTAACCCCAACCCCCGTTGGGGTGGGACCAGTAGGCATGGCGATCCAAAAAGTCGAGCTGGGCGTTCGTGTACAGGTCGATGGGCATCTCCACCCAATGGTTACTGCCCGTGACGAGGCCCTGATAGCCGAGCTGCTTCAGCTTGCCCTGAATACGCCGGTAGTAACCGAGCGCCGTGTCGTAATAGAAGCGGAGCGTGTCGGCGGCGCGCGCCCGGCTCAGCCGCTTCACGTCGTCGCCCGAGAGTTGCACCACGGCGTCGAGCTTGCCGGTCGCCGGGTCTTCGCTCGGCAAGAGGCCCTGCCCCCCGCCCGCCTCGGGCTTCCAGCGCTGCTCGAGCGCGGCGCGCCCGCCGGGCACGTGCTTGGCGAGCCATTCGCCGAACAGCTTGCCGAGCAACTCCCGGTAGTACGGCGTCGTGACGCCGAACTCGCCGTCTTTCTGGAGCCAGAACAAGCTATCTTCGTTGATGACGTCGATCAGCGCGATCGCAGGATCTTTGGCGTAGCTGCGCTTGGTGTACGGATTCTGGTGCGCCATGAAGGCGTCGATGAATTTCTCCTGCAGGTCGATCAGCTGCGGCGCAAACTCGCCCTCGATCTTGAGGCCGCTCACCACGTCTTCTGGAGCGGCCACGCCCTCGGCGGCGCCCGGCTTGCGGTGCACCAACATGTCGAAATATTGATAAATGCCGCGCTTCTGCAGCGCCGCGATCAAGTAATCGAAGCGCTCGAGCTGGACGGGATCGAGCTTGAGCGTGCTGTCGGCGTTGCCGAACACGTTCGGGTTGGACCAGGCCGCATCCATGTGGTGGTGGCGCGTGATGTTCACGCCCAGCTGCGCGAGCAGCTCGGCCATGCGATCGGCGTCTTCGTGGGTGGGAAAGTTGGCGGAAGCGACGATGTTGACACCCCAAAAGCGAACCGTTTTGCCGTTGCCGAACGCAAAACTTTCTCCGCGACGCTGCAGCGGGCCGTACTTGCCGGCGGGCGCATCCAGCAGGCGGCTCACGTCGAGCGCGGTGCCGCGGCGCTTGCTCGGATCGGTGCCGTGGTACGGAAACCATTCGTGCGTGTCGTAAGCGATCGGTTTCTGAACCGCGATTTCGGGGCTCAGCTCGATGTGGTCGACGCTGAAGTCGAAGGGGCGCGAGAACGCGGCGGGCTGAAACTGAATCTGCACCACGTCGTCGAACACTGCGGGCAGCTTCTTACCCCAGCCTGCTTGAGCGAAGCCGCTGATGGGCAGCACCACTTGCGTCCAGCTCGTCGGCGCAAAAAATTGCTGCGTGAAGTTGTCGTAATCGGTAACGCTCCGCCGCACGAGCGCCACCGAGTAGCGCGCGCCATCGCCTTTGACCCAGAAGCGAACGCTCTGAAATCCGCGCAAATCTTTGGGAGATTTGTCGGGCGTCAGGAAAACCTGCAGCTGCGCCCACGAGTACGGCGGCCGGTTGTCGCCCAGCACGCCGAAGTAACGCGCGCTGTGACCGGGTGACGGTGGCGCTCCGCCTGGCGCCAGCTCGAACGGATCTGGCTTTACCTCGGTGCCGAGACCGTTGTGATCGAACGCGCACCAGAAGCCACCCGAGGTCCCGCCCGGCTCGAAGCTCTCGACCAGCCAAGGCTTCGAAGGTGCGCTGTTTGGTGACGGTGTAGGCGCGTTTCCTGGTGCCGCCGGTTGGCGCGACGGTTCCGACGAATGATCGATGCAGGCCGCGCCAAGCGCAGCGAACGCGATCGAAATCCCCCAAATCTTGCGCATTCCAACCGCTCTAGCGACGACACGACGCATCGAGGGCGCAGCGTAGGACAAAGCTCCGAGCGCGCGCTACACTCGATTCGTCTACTTCTTTTTCTCACTTCTTTGCCCACCCTGCGGGTGGACTGCAACATGGCTCAGCTTCGAGGTTCGATGCGTCAGATTCAGCTTGGCGCCTGCTTAGCGGTGATATTCGCGGCCGTAGCAGCCTGCAGCGGAGAAAGCTTCTCCGCCGGAGATGGCAGCGGCAACGGTAGCCCCGCTTACGCAACGGGCGGCAGCGCCAACAATCGCGGTAGCTCCGGTAACGGCTCGCCAAATATCGCCAGCGACAGCGGCGGCGAGGAAGCCGACCAGGGGACCCTGCCCTCGAGCAGCGGCGGCACCGCCGCGAGCGGCGGCAACAGCGCGAGCGGCGGCGGCAGCATGAGCGGCGGCACCGGCAACGGCAACGCCGGGGGCGCCAGTGCAGGTGGCACACCTGCCCCGAGCGGGGGCGAATGCGCGAGCGGCAGCGTGCGATTCAAGATGGTGCCGGCCGTCGAGCTTCCCCACGACTATCTGTGCGACGCCGGCTGCGGCAGCGGCTGGCTCACCATCACGGACGCCGCGGGAGCCACCGCTTTTTCACTATTTTCCGCATGCGGCGTCGCCAGTTGTGAAACGTGCGAGCTGCAGGCGTGCGTGGCCTCGGCCTGCTTGCCCAAACCGCTCACGGGCGAAGGCGTGGAGCTGACCTGGAATGGCAGCTTCTTTACCAAAGACACCTGCGGCGAAGCGATGGCCTGCCAAAAGCCGGCCTGCGTCAAACCAGGCAAGTACAAGGCCAAAGCCTGCGCCGCCATCAACGCCGGCAACGCCAGCTCCGGCGGCAGTTGTACCCCGAAAGACTCCACGCTCTGCGCCGAGGCGGAGTTCGAATTCCCGAGCAGCGACGCCGTGAAGCTCGTGCTCACGAAGTAGCTCAACACTTCTTCATCGGGCGCCGCGAACGCGCTTCACATTCGAGACTGACGCTCTATTCGACGCCGCGACACGGCCGGACGGACTCCGGCGGGCGGCGCCCCGAAAGGAACGTTAGGAAATGTTTGGTTTTTTCATTGGCACGGCTTGTTTGATCGGGCTGGCGGCGGTGGCGCGCCGCGGCCATCGCTACCACCACGGCTACGGCCATGGCGGCTGTCACCCCGGCGGCGGATTCGGGCGGCGCTTCGGCGGGCGCTTCTTCTTCCACCGCATTTTGGACCGGCTCGACACCACGCCGGGTCAAGAAAAGGTGATTCGCGAGGCGATGCACGACTTCAAGGAAGAAGCGTGGAACCTGCGGCGCGAGGTGCGCGGCACCCGCACGGAGCTGGCCGACGCGCTGCGCGCGCCCGAGCTCGACAAGGCGCTCATCGACCGCGTCTTCGCCAAGCACGACGAAGTGATCGAGAAGCTGCGCGCTTCGCTCGTGAACACGGCCGACAAGGTGCACGGCACCCTGGACGAACGGCAACGCAAGCAACTGGCCGACATGATCGAGTCTGGCCCTTACGGCTTTGCCGGTTGCTGAAAGGAGCCAGGCAATGGGACGCAAATTCCTGATGGTGCTCCTGGGTGTCGGCGCAGTTGCCGGGTTTGCTTCTGGCTTCGCGCACCTGTGCTACTTCGGCGGCGGCTGGGGCCACCATGGTCCGGGCGGGCGCTTCGATCGACAGAGTGAATTCGAGCGCCACGTGGCCGATACGTGCACGGACGCCGCCCTCCGCGTTTACAAGCAAAAGAGCGCGGCGGGGCCCACTCCATGAGCCCTGCGCTACGGCTGGTCACCGAACAGGGCGCTGCGCAGCTGGGAATCGGAGCCTTTGCTCCGATTCCTACGCCGGCGGGCGCTGCCGTGGCATCCTCGGCTCGTGTCATGGACCTGAACGTGCTGATCGTGGACGACGACGAGCGGCTATACGAGCTGCTAGCGCAGTATCTGGCCGAAAACGGCGTGATCGCCAAGCGCGCCGCCACGGGTCCGCTCGGCCTCAAAGCCATCGAGAGCGGCGAGTCGTTCGACGCCGTGCTGCTCGACGTGATGCTGCCGGGGCTCGACGGTCTGAGCCTGCTCAAGCGCGTGCGCGAGAAGAGTCAGATTCCGGTGATCATGCTGACCGCCAAAGGCGACGAGACAGACCGCGTGGTGGGGCTCGAGCTGGGCGCCGACGACTACCTCGCCAAGCCGTTCAGTCCGCGTGAGCTGTTGGCGCGCCTGCGCGCCGTGCTGCGCCGCACGCAGGTCGACCCCAACAAGGAGCAGCTGGTGGTCGGCAACATGTCGTTCGACGTTGCGGCACGCAGCGTGCAGCGCGACGGCAAGCCGGTCGAGCTCACCGGGCTGGAGTTCGACTTGCTACTTGCGCTGGCACGACGCGCCGGGCGCGTGGTGCCACGCGGCAACTTGCTCGAGCTGGCTGGCCGCAGCGACGTGAACGTCAGCGACCGCACGGTCGACGTGCACGTCTCCCACATCCGCAAAAAGCTGGGCGATGACGAGGCCGTGGTGCTCAAGACCGTGCGAGGTGTCGGCTACGTGCTGACGCGCGAATGATGCGCGACCATTTCGAGCGGCACCGGCGCTTTCATCGGCGCCACGACTTTCGCCTGCAGCGCGCGCTGTTTTGGTGGTTCGGCATCACCACGTTCTTCACCGGTATGGTGTCGTTCGGCGTCATGCGCGCGGTCTCGCCGGACGTGCACTCCTGGCGTCGCGACGCCGATCGGCTGCAGGTTTTCGCGGCCGGGCGCTTCGCCAAGGTGTGGGACGACGCTCCAGCACGGCTCGAGCTAGTGCAAGCCGTGTCGCAGGCGTTCGACGCGGCGGTGCGGGTCGAAGACGCGCAGGGCAAGCTGCTGGACCAGGTCGGCGGCGATTGCGGGAGCGACGCCATCACCATCGACGTGGCGCGCGACGGGCACAAGCTAGGCGTCGTGCACGGCTGCCTGCAGCACCGCAGCTCGCACTGGGGCAGCGTCGCGCTCACGCTGCTGGCCGCCCTTTTCACGATCTGGGCCGCCGCCGCCAAGCTCACGCGGCGCCTGACGCGACCGCTCCAAGATTTGACGCGCGTGACGCGCGAAATCGGCGAGGGCAAGCTGGAGAGCCGCGTGCGCCTAGGCCACCATCACCGTGGTGAGGTCGGCATCCTGGCGGATTCGATCAACGAGATGGCCAAGCGCATCGAGCGCCAGCTCAAGGATCAGCGCGAGCTCTTGGCGGGCGTGTCGCACGAAATCAGGAGCCCACTCGCCCGCCTGCGCGTGCTCGCCGAGCTCTTGCAGGGGGGCTCTCCTTCGCCCGACGTGCACGCCAAAATCGAGCGCGAAGTCGCGGAGATCGACGATTTGGTGGGCAAGCTCCTGGCCAGCTCCCGGCTCGATTTCGGCGCGCTCGACCTGCAGGTTTTGTGTGCGCGCGACGTGGCGCTGCGAGCGTTGGAGCGTGCTGGGCTCACGCTGGAGCTGCTCAACGACACCTCGAAGGAAGCGACGGTGCGGGGTGACGCCACGCTACTGGCGCGGGCGCTCGGCAACTTGCTCGAAAATGCGCAACACCACGCCGGTGGCGTCAGATCACTCGAGCTCTCTGCTACGGAAACCACCGTCGCGTTTCGGGTGCTGGACGACGGCCCCGGTTTGAGCGACGACGCACTGGCGCACGGGTTCGACCCGTTCTTTCGCGGCGCGCAAGACGGCCAGACCTCCTCACGCGGCGCGCTCGGCCTCGGTCTGTCGCTGGTCCAGCGCATCGCACGGGCGCACGGCGGTGACGCCACCATCGAAAATCGCAGGCCCGAGAGCGGCGCCGTGGCAACGTTGTCCGTGCCTCGAGTCCCCGCCACGGTTACTTGAACGGCGAGCCACTGGCGCAAAGGTCGGCGCTGGGCGTCAGCTCGCGACAGACACCGTAAGCGCAGTCGCGGCCCACGCATTGGGAATCGCTCTCGCAACTGGCGCCGTTGGGCTTGCGCTCGCTACATACCGACTGCTGCGGATCGCAAAAGCTGTCGCCCATGCATTCATCGCTCGCCTCGCATACGGTGCCCAGCGGCAAAAGCCCTCGGCACTTGTAGTCGGCGTCACAGAAGAGGCCATCGGCCCGATAGCAGGCAGCGTTCGAGGTGGGCGCCGGTCCGCCGGCGGCAGGAGCCGGCGATTCTTCACAAAAGGTGTCGCTGCAGGTGAGCGAGCAGGCGTCGCCTAGTTTTGCGCGCTCCGGCGGTTGTTGCACCGTGCACACGCCTTGCTCGGAGCTCACGTCTCCCTGCAAGCCATGCTCGCAATAGGCGTCTCCGCCTTCGGGCGCTTTGCAGTCGTTGCTATCGGTGCAGACGCCGCCCGGCGCGACGGTGCCGGCGAAGATGTGCTCGCAAGTATCGCTATGCTCTGGTTGACCACAGCGGGCGTTGTCGCGCAGGTCCGTCAAGCATCGGGCGGCGGCCGCAGGATCGAACACGCTCTTTGGAGACTGCTCGTCACCCAGCTCTGTCTCGAGCTCCTTACCGAGCGAGGTCGTGCATCCCGGGACATCGAACGAGTGCATGGCGTTTTCACAGCACGTGCCGAAGCTCTCGCAGATGATCTGCGCCGCGCGTGGCGCAATCGTTTGACGCGTCACATCGCTGAAATCCTCGTGCTCGGAGCCGGAAGAGCCACCGCTCGTCTTGCCACAAGCGCCCAGCACGCACGACAACACGACCGAAGCCCCCAACCAAGTAAGTACCCGCATGGCTATCGGTTAGCACGAAACCGCGTTTTGGCGACCTGCTAGAAAGCGACCCGACCCGCCAGTCGCTGGATTAGCACGAAAACTACAGCCGCGGGATGCCGCGCCTGCAAGCATCCGCGCTGGGTGTCGTGCTGCGGCAAACGCCGTTCTGGCAATCAAGACTCTGGCAATCGGAGTCGTGCCCGCAGCTCGCGCCATCCGCGCGTGGGTCGCTGCATACGCCAGTATCGGAGGCACAACGCGCCGAGCCGGCGCACTCCTCGGTACCATGACAGGCAGCGCCGAGCGGAAGCAGCTGGGCACACTCGTGGTCGACGGTGCAATAGAGCCCATCTTCGCGAAAGCAGGCGTCCGCTATTTCCACCGATACCGGTTTGCCATCTGGACCGACCGGTGAAACCGAGTCGCAATAGGAGTCCCAACACCCTGTCCAACATTGCTCGCCGAGCTTGTCGTGCTCGAGCGTGGCGACTCCTACCATGCACACCCCCTTGTCCGGATGGTCTGCATCTTGCGCACTGCCGTCGCAGCGCGCCGTGCCGTGCGCCGGATTTTCGCAGTCGCCGTTGGCAAGGCACGGCTCGCCCGGCTTGACGTGTCCAACGAAGGCACCGTGGCACCCCGTCCCCAGCGCGCCCGCATTCAGCGTCGCGCCGCACTGAACGTTGGCGCGAATCGCGGCCAGGCACTCGCCTGCGACGTTGGGGTCGTAGGTATGCGTGGCGTCGTTCTCCTTGAACTCCTCTTCGAACTGCGCAGCCAAGCGCGTTTCGCACACCTCCACGTCTACCGGAACGCCCTGCTCTTGGCAGCAGCCAGCGAAGCTCTCGCAATAGATTCGCGCTGATTCGAGCGACGCGTCAGCGCGCGCCACCGGCTCGACGCCGTCAGTCGCCGTCTGACCGCAGCCGGCGATCGCGGACGCAGCCGCGAACGAAATGGCCCAATACACCTGACCCCTCACGTGAACCCCAATAGCCATGAAACTGCCCAACGCCGATGTTGGGCAGTTTCATCCCCCAGAACGAACTATTTCGCGATCGGGTGCGCGGCCAGCGTCTCCAGCGCCTGAACCATGCCGGAATGATCGAGACCGGCGCCGCCGGAGGCGACGACGGCGTTGAAGAGCTGCTGGCAGGTGCTGGTGGCGGGGAGGCTGATGCCGAGCTCTTTGGCGCCGGCCAGAGCCAGGTTCAGGTCCTTTTGGTGAAGCGCGATGCGGAAGCCGGGCGCAAAATTACGCTTGATCATGCGCTCACCGTGCACCTCCAAGATGCGCGACGAAGCGAAGCCGCCCATGAGCGCCGTACGAACTTGCGCCGGATCCGCGCCGGCCTTGGAAGCGAACAGCAGCGCCTCCCCCACCGCCTCGATCGTGGCGGCGACGATGATTTGATTGGCGACCTTGCAAGTCTGGCCGGCGCCGTTGTCGCCGATGAGCGTGATGTTCTTGCCCATCAGCTCGAATAGCGGCTTGACGCGGTCGAAAGCGGCTTGCGAGCCCCCGCACATGATGGTGAGCGTCGCGTTCTTGGCGCCGACCTCCCCGCCGGAGACGGGCGCGTCCACGTAGTCGCAGCCCAGCTCACGGATGCGCGCCGCGAACTTCTTCGTTTCCGTCGGCGAGATCGACGACATGTCGACCACCGTCTTGCCTTTGGACAGCGCCCCGGCGACCCCACCGTCGCCAAACAGCACCTGCGCTACGTCCGGCGTGTCCGGCAGCATCAAGATGATGACGTCGCTCTTGCTGGTGAGCTCCGCGATCGACTTGGCAGCCGTGCAGCCTTCTACCGCGGCGTTGCTGCGGCTGAAGGTGAGCACGCTGTGGCCGCCCTTCGCCAAGTGCCCCGCCATGGGCTTGCCCATGATTCCGACGCCGATGAATCCGATGTTCGTCATGTGTGCTTCTTTCTCACAGATAAGGCTTGGCCCAAGCCAGACCTTCATCGGTACGGGTCTTGGGTTTGTATTCGCAGCCGATGAAGCCGTCGTATTTCAGCTCATCGAGGAGCTTGAACAAGAAGGCGTGGTTGATTTCGCCGGTGCCGGGCTCGTTTCGGCCGGGGTTGTCGGCAATCTGCACGTGCTGAATACGCGAGATGTTTCGCTGGATGGTCGGGCCGAGATCGCCCTCCATGATCTGCATGTGATAGATGTCGTACTGCAGAAACAGATTCGGCGAGCCCACAGCCTCGAGCAGCGCGAGCGCTTGCCGGGTGCGGTTGACGAAGAACCCGGGAATATCTCGCGTGTTGATGGGCTCGACCAGCAGCAGAATGCCCGCCTTGCCCAGCTCGGCGGCTGCAAACTTCAAGTTGTCGACCAGCGTGGCTTGCAGGCCCTCGGCGTCGGCTCCGGCCGGCGCGATGCCGACCAGACAATTCAGCTTGGGGCAGCTCAGCACCTTGGCGTAGTCGATGGCGAGGCCCACGCCGTCACGAAACTCGCCGCGCCGCTCGGGCAGGCAGGCGATGCCGCGCTCGCCCTTGGCCCAATCGCCCGCCGGCAAGTTGTGCAGCGCCTGAAATAAGCCGTTCTGGCCGAGCTGGTCGACGAGCCTCTGTTTTTCGTAGGCGTACGGAAACAGGTACTCGACCGCTTTGAAGCCGGCGCGCTGGGCGGCGGCGAAGCGCTCGAGAAAGTCGAGCTCGTTCCACAGCATCGTCAGGTTGGCGGCTAGCTTCGGCATCGCTCTCCCTCTAACCCGGCACGGCCGCGGCGATAAGCCTACGCCTTGGGCTTGAACTTTTGCGCCAGCGCCACGGCTGCGCCGCGTAGCAGACCCGAGTCGCCACCCACGGCCACGTAGGTCATGCCCATCTCGAGGTATTTGCGCGCGTCCGCTTCGGCGGGCGCCAAGATGCCGCAAGCTTTGCCGTGCTTCTTGGCGCCGTCGAGGATCTTTTGGATAGCCGCCTGCACTTCCGGATGGTTGGGCTGGAGCATGACGCCGTAGGCCGCAGACAAGTCCGACGGACCGATGAACAGAGCGTCCACGCCGTCTACCGCGGCGATGTCTGCCGCTGCTTCGACGCCGGCCTTGCTCTCGATTTGTACGGTGACGCAGATGCTGTCGTTGATGGTCTTGAAGTAGTCGGTATTGAAGCCGAACTTGTTGCTGCGGTGGTTCACGCCCACGCCGCGCGTGCCTTGCGGCGGGTAACGGGTGGCAGCGACGGCGCGCTCGGCTTGCTCCACGCTCTCGATGAACGGAATGAGGAAGTTGTAAAAGCCGATGTCCAGCAGGCGCTTGATCACGACTCCGTCCAGCCACTGCGGCCGGACAATCGGCGCGCTGGGGCTGTCTTTCAGCGCCTGGAGCTGGCTGATGAACGAAGTGTAGTCGTTGGGCGCGTGCTCGCCGTCGAGCAAGAGCCAGTCGAAACCGGCGTAGCCCAAGATCTCGGTCGTGATGTTGTTGGCCAGCGACGCCCAGCAACCAATCAGCGTCTTTCCGGCGCGCAAGTCGCGCCGGAAAGTGTTCTCGGGCATGGGCGAGTACGGAGCAGTCATGGTGGCTCCCTCAAATGGCGCGGCTTACGACTGAGCTTCGGCGATTTGCGCCTCAGCCGGTAGAGCGCTCGGGGCCCCGGCCGACTTGACCTTGATACGCGTGGCGATGAAGCCACCAAAGAAGACGAGCAGCGCGAGGACGCGCAGCCCCCAATCGTGGGACTTCAAGTACTGCTCGGAGAAGCCCATGATGTACGGCCCGCAGATGCCGCCGAGGTTGCCCACGGCGTTGATCAGCGCGATCGAGCCGGCCGCGGCCGTGCCGCTGAGGAAGGTCGTGGACAGACCCCAGAAGGGGGCCACGGCGCTCCAACGGCCTGCGACCACGAAACCCAGCGCGATCACACAGAGGATCGGCGCGGGGTGAAGGCTCGCCACGACCAGGCCGACAGCCGCCCACCAGACCGCCAACGCATAGTGCCACTTGCGCTCCTGGCGACGATCGGACGAGCGCCCGTAGGGCCCCATGATGATGATCGCGAAGATCGCTGGGACGCCCGTGATGCAGCCCTGGATGAATTGAGACGAGTCCTTGTACTCACCCTTGATCAGCGTGGGCAGGAAGAAATCGAGCCCGTAGCCAGCCAGAACGTGGGTGAAGTAAACGAAGCACAGCACCAAGACGCGCGGATCGGTTACCGCTTGCTTGAAGGAGGTGTGCGCGCTCGGCCCCGCGGCGAGGCGATCCGTCTCCAGGCGATCCACCAGCCATTTCTTCTCGGCCGGCTCTAGCCACTTGGCCTCTTCGGGACCGTTGGGCAGGCGCAAGAACAACACCACGCCGAGAAGCAGCGAGGGCAGCGCCTCGAGCAAGAACAGCCACTTGTAGCCTGCCAGCCCGGCGACGCCGTGCAGCGATAGAATCGCGCCCGAGAGCGGCGCGCCGATGATGCCCGTGCCCGCTGCGGCCATCATGAACAGCGCGATCGTGCGCGAACGATAGGCAGCGGGAAAGAACTTCGTCAGGTAAAAGATGACGCCGGGGAAGAAGCCAGCCTCGGCGGCGCCGAGCAAGAAGCGCAGCACGTAAAACGATGTTTCGCCTTGGACGAAGGCGAAGCCGGCGCTGATGATGGCCCAGGTCACCATGATGCGCGCAATCCAGCTGCGCGCGCCCACCCTGGCCAAGATGAGATTCGACGGAACCTCGAACAAGAAGTAACCGATGAAGAAGATGCCGGCGCCCAAGGAGTAGACGGTCGGAGACAACGCCAATTCCTTCGACATCTCCTCCTTGGCGAAGCCGACGTTCACGCGGTCGAGGAAGGCCGCCATGAAGCAGATGCAGAGGAAAGGCACTACCTTCCACGTAATTTTGCGCATCAACCGCGCTTCGTATTCGGGCGTCTGCTCCGTCATGGTCTCACCTTGTTGTGCTCGGTAGGGTCGAGGCGAGCTGCCTGTCAGCCCTGTGTCCCGAGAGGCGCATCGTGATCGCGCCCGCGGGGCCGGGTCAAAGCATTTCTGTAAGGCTTTTGCAGCAAAATCCGCGGCAATTGGGCCTTACGGATGCAGGGTGTTTCTTTTGACAAAACTTCAATGCGGCGGACATAAACTGCCGTGCCGTGTGCCCAGGCTCTAGCCTGGTGCGTCACAGGCTCCGTCGATGACGAAAAACCGAAAGCTCCCGACCGACCTCCGGAGTCACCGCTGGTACGGACCGCTCGATTTGAGATCGTTCGGGCACCGTTCCCGAACGGCACAGATGGGCTTTGCCCGGCAAGACTACGCGGGCAAACCGGTCATCGCCATCATCAACACGTGGAGCGAGATCAGCCCCTGCCACGCGCACTTTCGCACGCGAGCCGAGGAAGTGAAGCGAGGCATTTGGCAAGCCGGCGGCTTCCCGGTCGAGATGCCCGCCATCTCGCTGGCGGAGAACTTTCAGAAGCCGACCACGATGATGTACCGCAACCTGCTGGCCATGGAGACGGAGGAGCTGCTCCGTTCCTACCCGGCGGACGGCGTCGTGCTTCTCGGTGGCTGCGACAAGACCACCCCCGCCTTGATGATGGGCGCGCTCAGCATGAATTTGCCCGCCATTTTCGTGCCCGCCGGCCCCATGCTGCGCGGTGACTGGCGCGGGGAGAAGCTCGGCAACGGCACCTCGGTGTGGAAGTACTGGGCCGAGCTGCGCGCCGGCAACATCACGCGCGCCGACTTCGACTCCATCGAATCGGGCATCGCGCGCTCTCACGGCACCTGCAACACCATGGGCACCGCGTCGACCATGACGGCGGCGGTCGACGCCATGGGCTTCACGCTGCCGGGCGCATCATCGATCCCCGCCGCCGACGCGCGCCATGCGCAAATGGCAACGCTCAGCGGCCGGCGCATCGTCGACATGGTGTGGGAAGATTTGCTGCCGTCGGACTTGCTCACGCAGCAGTCGCTCGACAACGCCATCACGACCGTCATGGCGCTGGGCGGCTCGACCAACGCGGTCATTCATTTGATCGCGATGGCGCGCCGTCGCGGGCTACCCCTCACGCTGGACGCGTTCGGTGAATTCTCGAAGAGAGTGCCGCTCTTAGCCAATTTGCAGCCGGCAGGCGAGCTCTTGATGGAGGACTTTTACTACGCCGGGGGCCTGCTGGGTTTGATGAGCCAGCTGCGACCGTACTTGCACCTCGACGCCAAAACAGTGCTCGGTACGACGCTCGGAGAAGAGCTGCGTGAGGCGCGCGTCTACGACGCGAACGTGATCCGTCCGCTCGAGAACCCGGTGGCGCCCAGTGGCGGCCTGCTCATCTTGCGCGGGAATTTGGCGCCCAACGGCGCCGTGATCAAGCCCGCCTCGGCCGAAGGGCACCTGCACGAGACGCGCGGGCGTGCGGTGGTGTTCGAAGACTACGCCGACATGAAGCAGCGCATCGACGACCCGGCGCTTCCGGTCGACGCTACGAGCGTGCTGGTGCTCAAGAACGCGGGCCCCAAAGGTGGACCCGGCATGCCCGAGTGGGGACAGCTCCCGATCCCGAAGAAGCTGCTCGAACAGGGCGTGCGCGATTTGCTACGCATTTCGGACGGGCGCATGAGCGGCACCAGCTACGGCGCTTGTGTGCTGCACGTCGCGCCGGAATCCTTCGTCGGCGGCCCGCTGGCTTTGGTTCGAAACGGAGACGAGATTTCGCTTTCAGTCAGCGCCGGTAGCCTCACCCTGCACGTCAGCGAGGCCGAGCTCGAGGCGCGCCGCCGTGTCTGGCAAGAGGCGCCCACCCGCTACCAGCGCGGCTACGCCCGGCTATTCTTGGATCACATCCAACAGGCCGACCAAGGCTGCGACTTCGACTTTCTCGAAGGCACGGCCGCGACCCCCGAGCCGACCATCAACTGAGAGGCGTCCGCGTCTAATCCCTGAGGGTTGGGACGCTAAAGGATATGCAAAGATGCCGCGTGGCAAGCCTCCACGAATCGAGGCGGGCTGCGACAAAGGTTTTGCCTTGGGTGCAGGACCAAGCATCAAACATGCTGCGGCGATCTTGGCACGATGGCTGCTTTGGCGTTCCGAGCGATGTCGGAAGTCGCAGCTTTCGAGACAGAAGAACCCGTCACTACCCAGACAGAGCGTCCTACCTTCGTGGTCGGTATTGGCGCTTCGGCTGGGGGCTTGGAAGCGCTGGAGAGCTTCTTCGACAACGTGCCGCTCGATTCGGGTATGGCGTTCGTGGTCGTTCAGCACCTCTCGCCCGACTTCAAGAGCTTGATGGACGAGATCCTTTCGCGGCGCACGCGGCTCCCGGTGCAGCTGGTCGAGGACGGCATGCGGGTCGAGCCGAACCGCGTGTACCTGATCCCGGCCAAAAAGGAGATGATCATCGCGCAGGGTCGCCTGCTCTTGAGCGACCGCGGTCGCGAGCAAGAGCTGTCGCTGCCCATCGACGTGTTCTTCCGTTCGCTGGCACAAGACTGTGAGGCGCGCGCCGTGGCGGTGGTGCTTTCCGGTGGCGGCAGCGACGGCTCGCGCGGCATCTGCGAGGTGCACGACGCCGGCGGCCTGGTGCTGGTACAAGATCCGGAGACCGCGCAGTTCGACGGTATGCCACGTATGGCGCGCGACGCGGGCGTGGCCGACGCCCTGCTGGCTCCGCAAGACATGCCGCGCTTTTTGCTCTCCCACGCGGGCCGCGGCAGCGTGCCTCCGAGCGACGACAATCGCGCGTCCGGGCAGGGAATGGCCGTCGTTTATCGCATGCTCGAGAAGGAGTTCGGCATCGATTTCACGCACTACAAGCCGAGCACCGTGACGCGGCGCATCGAACGGCGGCTGCAGCTGTCGCGCGCCAACGACATCGAGACCTACGTGCGCCGCCTGCGCGACGAGCACGAAGAGCTGGACGTGCTCTACCGTGACTTGCTGATCGGCGTGACGCGCTTCTTCCGCAACGAAGAGGCTTTCAAGCTGCTCGAAGAGCGCGTACTGCCCGAGTTGTGGACTAGCCTGCCGCCTGGCGCGCCACTGCGCGTCTGGGTCGCCGGTTGCGCCACGGGCGAGGAAGTTTATTCGCTGGCTATCTTGCTCTACGAGCTCGGGCAGCGCCTGGGCGAGCGCCCGGTGAAGATCTTCGCCACCGATGTGCACCGCGGCTCGCTCGATCTGGCGACGCGCGCGCTGTACAGCGAAGAAGCAGTCGCGGGCGTTTCACGCGAGCGGCTCGAGCGGCATTTCTTGCGGCGCGGCCAGAGCTACCAGGTGTCACCCGAGATCCGGCAGATGGTGGTGTTCGCGCTGCACAACGTGATCAAAGACGCGCCCTTCACGCGCATGCACCTGGTCAGCTGTCGCAACATGCTGATCTACCTGCAGCCGGGCATTCAGCAGAAGGTGCTGGGTCTGTTTCATTTTGCGCTCACCCTGGGCGGCACGTTGTTCCTAGGACCGAGCGAGAGCCCGGGCACGCTGACGCACGACTTCGAAACGCTCGACAAGCATTGGCGAATTTACAAGAAGACCAGTGAATCGCGGGTGCAAGTCGATACCAGGCCGCAATACGGCTCGCGCGCGGGCCGCACCGCCGCCACGTCGGGAGTGCGACCTACGCTGTCGCCCAATCGCTACTCCATGCCACAGCTGCTCGGGGTTTACGACGCGCTGCTGGCGGAGGTGATTCCGCCGAGCCTGCTGGTCAACGATGTCGGCGAGCTGGTGCACGTGTTCGGCGGGGCGAGCAAGTTCTTGCATTTTCAAGAGGGTCGTCAGGCCCTGCACCTGCTCGATCTAGTCGATGGCGAGCTGAAGACGGTTCTTTCCAGCAGCCTGGCCCGAGTGCGCAAGCTGGGCACGCCGCTGACCTTTCGCGCGGTGCGCGTGCTGGACGGTGACGCCAGCGGCAACTACGAGGTGACCGTCCGTCCGCTGCGCGGCGGCAGCGCTGGTCAGCTGCACTTTTTGGTATCGTTCGTGCCGAGCGAGCTCGAGCACCTGGCGCCCACCGCGACCGAGCTCGATGTGGCGCAGGTTTCGCGCGAGCAAATGAGCGCGCTCGAGGCCGAGCTGAAGTACACGAAGGAAAACCTGCAGACGGTGACCGAAGAGCTCGAATCGAGCAACGAAGAGCTGCAAGCCGCCAACGAAGAGCTACTCGCCTCCAACGAGGAGCTGCAGAGCACGAACGAAGAGCTACAGAGCGTGAACGAAGAGCTCTACTCGGTGAACGCGGAGTATCAGCGAAAGATCGCCGATTTGACCGAGCTGGCGAACGACATGGAAAACCTGCTGGCCAGCACCGAAATCGGCACCGTATTCTTGGACTCACAGCTGCGGATTCGTAACTTTACCTCGCGCGCAGCGGATGTTTTTCATCTGTTGCCGCACGACATCGGTCGACCCATCGAGAATTTGCAGCACACCATGGAGTATCCGGAGCTTGCGGCCGACTTTCGGCGCGTGCTCAAGAGTGGCCAGCTGAGCGAGAAGGAGCTGCGTGAGCGCGACGGCCGCGTGTATTTCGCGCGCATCTTGCCCTACAGAGCCAAGGGCGCGGTCGATGGCGTCGTGCTGACGCTGATCGACGTCACCGGCCTCAAGGTGGCCGAAGACGCGCTCTTCCACGAGCGCTACCTGCTGAACAGCCTGCTCTCGAGCGTGCAGGACGCGATTTACTTCAAGGACGCGCGAGGTCGCTTCATCCGCGCCAACGTGGCCATGGCCAAGCGGCTGGGCCTGAACGACGCCCGCGACGCAGTCGGTAAGACCGGCTTCGAGCTGCCGGCCTACGAGAACGCGCTCCCGGCACACCAGCAAGACGAGCAAGTGCTGCAAAGCGGGGTCGCGCAACATTACCGGCTCGAGCAGCGCGTTTTGCCCGACGGCAGCACGGCCTGGGACCTCGTCACGCGCTTGCCGTTGTCCGACCCCGGCGGCGGCGTCGTGGGCATCATCGGCATTTTTCGCGACGTGACGGGGCAAAAATTGGCGGAGCAGAAGATTGTCGACGCCGTGAACCGGCGCGACCAATTTCTGGCCATGCTCTCGCACGAGCTGCGCAATCCGCTCGGAGCGATGGTGGCGGCCACGCGGCTCTTGCAATGCGGCGACGCCAGCGAAGCGCGAACGGAGCGACTGGTAGCGGTGCTGACGCGCCAGTCGCAGCAAATGTCGCGCTTGCTCGACGACCTGCTCGAGGTCAGCCGCGTCACGCAGGACAAAATCGAGCTGAAGAAGCGACTGCTCGACCTGCGACCACTGGTCGCGGAGGCCGCCGAAGCGGCCGCCGACCTCATGCAGTCCCGTCAGCTCGAGCTGCAAGTCGAGCTCGCTTCGGAGCCGTTGATCGTGAACGGTGACCCGGCGCGCCTGCAGCAGGTGCAGGCGAACTTGCTCAGCAACGCCGCCAAGTACACGCAAGCCGGCGGCCACGTCAGCCTGAGCGCCCAGCGCGAGGGCAACGAAGCCGTGGTGCGCGTGCGCGACGACGGGGCCGGCATTTCGCCCGCGCTCCTGAGCGAGGTCTTCGAGCTATTCGTTCAGTCGGATCGCACGCTGGATCGAGCCGAGGGAGGTCTGGGCGTCGGTTTGACGTTGGTGCGAGGTCTGGTCGAACGTCACGGCGGCAGCGTCGGCGCGATCAGCGACGGTGAAGGTTGTGGCAGCGAATTCGTGGTACGCCTACCGCTGGCCACGGAGACCCCCAGCTCTGTGCCGCCGCCCGAAAGCCAAACCCAAGCCCCAATCGCTCGAGCTCCGGGCCCCGCGTTGAAAGTCGCGATCGTGGAGGACAACGACGACAGTCGTATGATGCTCTGCGAGCTGCTCGAGCTCTCGGGGTTCCAGTGCCAGGCGGCGCCCAACGGCCTGCTCGGCGTCGAGCTCATCGCGGAGACTCAGCCGGACGTCGCCCTGGTCGACATCGGTCTGCCGGAGATCGACGGGCTGGAGGTGGCGCGCCGCGTTCGCAAGTCCGCCAAGAATCAAGGCATTCTGCTGATCGCGCTCACCGGTTATGGCCAGCGCGAAGATCGCGACGCCGCCCGCCAGGCGGGCTTCGACACGCACCTGGTCAAACCGATCGTTTTCGATGATTTGCTGGCCATGCTGCGCGCGCACGCCGACAAGCGCGCGCCGTAGGCGGCGCCTCCCCTATGCGTCCAGACATGCTAGCTAGGTAGCGAGCACGAGCTTGAGCGACCTGGCCAGACAATTGACCCAGCTGTCGGCGACCGAGATGGTCGCCGCGCTCGGCGCCACCGGCGCACCGGCGCTCGTGCGGCGCGGGCTTGCGCTCCCGTTCTTGGCTGCGTCGCGACCCCTCGGGCAAAAGCTGGCAGAGCTCGATACGAACATCCCGGAGCGCGGTTTGCCCGAGGCGGCGCGGCGGGCGCTCGAGCGCTTCGGCGTCACACTGCGGGTCTCTGGCGCGGCGCTGGAAGACGGGCCGCAGCTGGTGCTGGCCAACCACCCCGGTGCGTACGATGCACTATCGTTGATGACCGCGCTCGGGCGCACGGACTTGCTCATCCTGGCGGCGGACCGCAGCTTCTTGCGCGCGCTGCCGCGCTTGTCCGAGCACCTGTGTTGGGTCGGTGTCGACGCCGCATCGCGCGCGGGTGCGTTGAGGCGCGCAGTGTCGTGGCTCAGAGCAGGCGGCGCCGTGCTGCATTTTCCCGCTGGGCAGATCGAGCCGGACGCGGATTTCGTGGCGGACGCGCAGCAGCTGTTGGGTCCGTGGCAGCCGGGCGTGAAGACGCTGGTGCGAGCCTGCTTGCGCCACGGTGGTCAACTGGCGGTCGCGGGCGTGCGTGGCGTCCACTCACCACGCGCCAAACGCCTGCTCATCAATCGCTGGGCAGAGCAGCGGGGCATCACCACGCTGTCAGCGCTCTTGCAGATCGTGGGCGGCCTGCGCGACGTGGTGACGCGCGTCCATCGCCAGCCACTGCGGCTCGTGGCAGCGCCCGAGAGCGACTCCAGCATCGCCGAGCTGCGGCAGCAGCTGAGCGCCGCTATCTTACGAGCGTCTCATGGTTCAACACAGCGAGACGGCAAAGGTCCGCCCTTGAAATAATCGCAGCCAGGAGAGCGGTTTTTGGTGCAAGCAGCTCGCGGGCATGATCGTAAGGGGGCATGGCGCTCGACCACCAGACGATTCAAGGGCTA
>DASZTA010000027.1:0-38628 GCA_035548415.1 Polyangiaceae bacterium | reverse complement strand
GCTCGCCGCTTGCGCGGCGAGACACTAGCCTTTCCCTCGGGGCTACCGCCCCGAACCCCGCGTCCGCTTCGCGTCCGCCCTAGTGTCCCTACTGTTAACGCTCGAGCCTCGAGCTGGCAGACTTCTGACTCGGGACACTAGTTGAACAGCGGCTGCAGCCGCAGAGTTAGCGCGCTAGACGCCGAACATTTCGACCACCGCGCCGTTGTGGGCGAGCGGAGCGTCGAGTCCCAAAAATTCCACCGTTTTCGCCACTTCTTCGGCGGTCATGCGGGGTGGGTAGGGCGCGCCCTTGAGCATGTCGGTGTCGATCGAGCCCGGGAGCACGCTGCAGGCCATCAGCCCCGAATCGCTCAGCTCTTCGGCCAGGCTCTTGGTGAAGCCGGTCAGACCCCATTTGGAAGCGGCGTAAGCGGCGGCATTTGCAGAGCCCAACGTGCCGCTGATGCTGCCGATGAAGACGAAGCGACCATGGCCCGCCGCACGCATGCTGGGCAAGAGCGCGCGCGTGAGCACGAACGGGGCGCGTAAGTTCACCGCCAGCTGCTCGTCCCAGGCGGCGACGCTCGTGTCTTCTATCCGAGCTCGCACCACCATGCCCGCGTTGTGCACGACGAGCACCGGTGCGCCGACTTCAGCCACGATCTGTTGAGCCGCGCGTTGCAGGGCCAGTGCGTCCGTGAAGTCGGCGTTGATTTCGAGCGCGACGTGACCCGAGAGCTCGCTCACCAGCTCGAGTGTTTCGCGGTGACCGGCCGAAGGCCGCCCGAGCAGAACCAGCCGCTGGCCTCGCCGCGCCAGCGCCAGCGCGATGGCGCGACCGACGCCCCGCCCCGCCCCCGTTACCAGCGCGACGCCCGCGGTTCCGCCAGGGACGACGCTCGTCACGCGCCAGCCTCACGCGTCCGACCGAGCGCCAACACCAGCTCCGCGGCGTCCAGATCTCCGCGACGCGCCGTGGTCGTAAGCTCCGCCCCGGACTGCCGCGAGCCGCGCGCCACCAAGCAGCCGTGCACCAGCCGAATCTCGCAGTAGGCGGCAAGGGCGCCGCCGTGCTCAACGAGAGCGCGCACGACGTTTTCGCCGATCGACTCCTGCAAGCTGAGGCGGCGCGCGTACGCGTTGACGAGCGTTGCCAAAGTACCGAGGCCGAACAAGCGCGAGCCCGGGCGGTAAGCCACGCTGGCGACGCCGTTGGAGAGGAGCAGGTGATGCGGGCAAACCGTGCTGACCGCGATGCCCGAGAGCGCAACCAGGCCGCTCACCTTGTTCTCCGAAACGGCCTCGCCGTCGGATAGCAGCGCCGGCACGTTCACCTCGTAACCGCTCAGCAAGTCTTTTCCGTACGCCTCGACGACGCGCTCGGGCGTGCCGCGCAGCTCGGCGTCGTTATCTACGTCACGCCCCAGCGCCAGCAGAAACTCGCGGACAGCGCGCTCGGCGCGAGCTCGATCGACCGGCACTAGATCCTCAGTTGACCAGCTTGCGCCGTACGTCTGCGCTGAGGGGGCGGCGCCCGGAGTAACCAGCCGTCAGCTCGTGGTAGTAACCGAGCGTGTCTTCACCGTAGCGCCAGCAAAGCCAAACCAGCTTGCCATCTACGCGGCCATAAAAGTCGACGAGACCCGCCTGTGGGTCCTTGATGACCCCGCCCCACTTCTGCACACGTTGCCAGCCTGTTTCATAGCGGGCGATGCGCCTCTTCAAATCATGTTTGAGGCGGATGACCTCTGAAGAGTCGCGACCGGAAATGCGCAATGAGCGGGGGGGCTCGCCGGTCAGCCGCACCAGCTCCGCCAGCCCGTGCTCGATCTCGCTCTGCTCCCTCAACTGATCTTGAACCAACGACGAAAGGGCGGGAATCAGCGCGTTTACCTCGGAAATGGTGAACACGCGCTGGGCCTCAGTCTGTTCTTCCATCACTCGACTCCGGAGCAAGGTCCCATTAACCCAAGCGCGACGGCATCCGCCAGTTGCGATAAGCCGTGTGAGCTTACGGGTCGATCCGAGCATGGTCAAGGCGCCAGCCCGGCATTTCGGACGTTAGTTTGAGCATGAGATTTGCCGCGGTAGTCGCAGCGGCAAGTTCTCGGTTAGAGAAGCGCAAACGCCCCAAAAATCAGCTGGCGCGTCTAGAAAAACACGCTAGCGGCCTCGCTCGAAATAGGGTTCGGAACTACTGCGTCGGCCAGAAGATGATTGCCAGTTTCGTCAAGAAGAAGTCGGCTATCAGGATCGCAATCGAAACGACCACGACGGTCCGCGTCGTGCTGTTGCCGACGCCTGCAGTGCCGCCGCGCGTGGTCATGCCGAAGTGACAGCCGACCAGCGCGATGATGGCGCCGAACACCGGCGTCTTCATCATGCCGCTCGCGAAGTCCGCCATGGTGACGACGCTGAGCGCCGAGCGCAGAAAGAACTGCCACTGGATGTTGAACTCGACGTCGCTGATCATCATCGCGCCGCCGAAGCCGAGCACCAACGCGAACGCCGCCAACACCGGCATCACTAGGGTGGAGGCCACGAGCCGTGGCCACACCAGCTTCTTCAGCGGATCGGCGCCCAGGGCGCGTACCGCGTCGATCTGCTCCGTGACCGACATGGAACCGACCTCAGCCGCCATGCCGGAGCCGATGCGGCCGCCGACGATGACGGCCGTGAGCGACGGCGCCAGCTCGCGCATGAAGCTGAGCGCGACGACGCGCCCCGTGTACTCCATGCCGCCGAATTTGCGCAAACCGAAAGCAAATTGCACGGCCATCACCATGCCGATGAACACGCTCGTGACCGTGACGATGCCGACCGAGGCCACGCCCAGCGCCTCGATTTGCTGCAAAATCGCCTTGCCCTCGAACGGGCGTTGGAAGCCCGCCTTGACCGCGCCAATCAGCATGTTGGTCACGGCACCGATGCCCTCGATCAACGCCGACACGCGGCCGAGTTGGCGCTCCGCAAACTTGGGTGGTGGCGGCGGGACCAGGCTGCGCCGCTCTCCCCCCGATTGACTGGGCGGCGGCAGCGAGTCGGATTGCGCGCGCGTCGTCATCTCAAGACTCGGTGCTGAAGCCTTTGACGAAGCCTTCGAACGCGGCCGCGTCGTCGGTTGCGGGATCGCTGATGCGCCAGAAGTCGTAGACGCAGCCGTCCTTCTTCAGCACGTAGACGATGAACTGCTTGGGCACGCCGTCCAGCTTGCCGACGAGCTGCGTACGCAGCGCGGCGCGACCGTCAAGCATCAGCTCTTGCTGCGACTGCTGCTCGCGATCGGTGAACTGCAAGAACAGGTGCTGAGTGAGCGATGCCAGGGGCACGTCGTCCCCATCCACACCGCAGCGCCCGTTGAGGGCCACGGTCGTGCCGCGCTGGTCGTCGTGGAAGGCGATCAGGGTGCCGTCGGCTTCGATGCTGTGCCAGGCGGCCGGCACAGGGCCGGTACGAAAGCGTAGCGCGCCGTCGTCGTAAACGTTGCCGTTATAGTGCTGGCTCGCGCAGCCCAGCAGCAAAAACGCCGCTGTAAGCCCGAAACATGCCGCTCGTATCCGTCGCATCAGGTGGGCGGACGCTAGCACGAAAGGTATAAGGAGGCGGCCCCGGATGTTCCCGATCAAGGATCAGAACCCGACGCGGACCTTCCCGTTCGTCAACTACCTGCTGATGGCAGCAAACGTGGCGGCGTACGTCTGGGAGACGCTGCTCATCCAACAATCCGGGGAGGCGGCGGTGGTCAGCGGCTATGGCCTCGTCGCCACGCGCTTGCTGCGAGATCCGCCCGGTGAAGCGTTCACGATTTTGAGCAGCATGTTCATGCACGGGGGCCTGGCGCACCTCGGCGGTAACATGCTCTTCCTCTACATCTTTGGCGACAACGTCGAAGATGCACTGGGGCACGGGCGCTACGTCGGCTTCTACTTACTGTCGGGGCTCGCCGCTGCTGCCGCCCAAATTCTCACGGGTGTGAGCAGTCCTGTCGCGATGGTCGGTGCTTCAGGGGCGATTTCTGGCGTGCTCGGTGCGTACGTGGTGCTGCATCCGCGCGCACCCATCTTGGTGATCAATCCGATCCCGCTGCTGTGGTTGTTCTGGGGATTTTTGTTGTCGTTCCCGGCGTGGCTGGTGATCGGCTTTTGGTTCGTGGGCAATCTGCTGCCCGCCGTTTCGTCACTGGGCATGGATACGAGCGGCGGCGTCGCGTTCTTCGCGCACATCGGCGGCTTCCTGTTCGGGCTTCTCGCCATCAAGCCGTTGCTCAAGCCGCAGCCCAAACATCCGACTTTCGAATGGGCCGGCTGGCGCCCACCCCCGCGAGCGCCGCGGCCCCTTTCACGCAGCCGTTATGACAGATGGCGCGACAACTAGGTGTGAACGCGGGTAGGCCCCCCACGAAGTGAGACAGTCGGCGCGGCAATTGACTCGGAGGCGGAGCGGTGGCTCCCTCCGGGTCTTGTATGGCGTCCGAGCTTCGCATTTACAACACGCTCACCCGTAACAACGAGCCGCTGGCGCTGCGCACGCCGGGCGAGGCCACCATCTACTGTTGCGGGCCGACCGTGTACGACGTGCCGCACGCTGGCCACGCCCGCGCCGCGCTAGCGCCCGATCTGCTCGTGCGCCGCCTCGAGCACAAGGGCGTGAAGGTGACGTTCGTGCGCAACATCACCGACGTGGACGACAAGATCCTCGAGCGCTCGAAGAAGAACGGCGAGAGCCCGCTCGATCTCTCGCGACGCATGACCGAGGTCTATCAAGACGAGATCGCCAAGTGCGGCTGTTTGCCGCCCACGCACGAGCCGCGCGTCAGCGAGACGATCCCGGAGATCATCGCCTTGATCCAGAAGCTGACCGCCAACGAGAGCGCGTACGTCCTCGACATGGGCGAGGGCAAGCAAGACGTGTATTTCTCGGTGCGCAGCTTTCCGGGCTACGGCAAGCTCTCGCGCCGCAAGATCGACGACCTGCAGGCCGGCGCGCGCGTCGAGCGCGACGACCACAAGCGCGATCCGCTGGATTTCGCGCTGTGGAAGGGCTGTACCGCGGAAGAATGGGGCTGGGATTCGCCGTGGGGTCGCGGTCGCCCGGGCTGGCACATCGAGTGCAGCGCGATGGCCGACAAGTTCTTGCGCCACGGCTTCGACGTGCACGGCGGCGGCATGGATCTGATCTTTCCCCATCACGAGAACGAGATCGCGCAGAGCGAAGCCGCAGAGCCGACCAAAGGCGACTACGCGCGCTGCTGGATGCACAACGGCTTCGTCAACGTCGACAAAGAGAAGATGAGCAAGTCGCTCGGCAACTTCGTGACCGTGCGCGACGTGCTGGCGCGCAACGACGCCGAAGGCTTTCGCTGGTTCTTGCTGGCCGCGCACTACCGCGGTCCGATTCAGTTCGACACCGAGCAAGTCGAGGGCGGCCGCGTCGTTTTCCCGGGTGTAGACGAAGCCGAACGTCGCGTCGACTACCTGTTCGCAACCGTCGAAAGGCTGGAAGAGCTGACGCGCGCCGGGCTCACGGCGCCCGCCAAATTGCCGCCGGAGCTGCTGAAGCTCAAGACCGAGCTGGAAGCCGCCATCGCTCAGGGCGACGCGGCGCTCGACGACGACTTGAACACACCCGTCGCGCTGGCCGCGCTCGGCGAGATGATGCGCATCGGCAACGAGGCGGCCATGCTGGCTCAGAAGCGCAAGAAAGACGCGAGCTTCGTGGGCGCCGCCGGCGTGCTCGCGCGCCATGTGTTGATCGCGCTGGGCGACCTCACGAAGCAATTGGGCCTCTTGAACGTCACTCCCAAGGTTTACAACGCTCGCGTCAAAGAGCGCCGACTGGCGCTGCGCAAGCTCTCTGCCGACAGCATCGAACAGAAGCTGAAAGATCGGGCCGAAGCGCGCAAAGCCAAAGACTTTGCCCGCGGCGACGCCATCCGCGACGAGCTCCTCGCCCTCGGCGTCGCTATCTCGGACACCGCCGACGGCGGCAGCAGCTGGACCATCACGCAGTAACGATTTGAGGCGCTTGCGCCTCGGGTCTCGCGCGACTGGGTCGCGTGGCAACTGCGCAGTCGTGAATCGCCGGCGAGCGACTCGAACCCAACAAGACTCCCGATCCTCCCGCTCTCCCGATCACCTGTGACATCTCGAGGGACTCGACGCGAGCTCCCAACCCGAGAGCAGCCCGAAGCATGCCGCACGGCGAGACCTGAGGGCGCTACGGAAGTTTCTGCAAGCGAGCTGCGAGGTGGCAGCCCCTTCGCGAGCTAGACGCCGATGAAGAGGCGATGCGCGAAGTTGCGCTCGAGCTTGGCGCGCAGCACCTTATCGGCCGCGGTCTCGATGTCGTACTCCACGCGCTTGAACTCGAAGCGCTTCTTCACCGAATCGTAGAGCGTGTAGCTGGCGCGGTTGTCGTAGTCGCGCGGTTGGCCGACGGAGCCGACGCTGACGATGTACTTGCGATCCGGCTGCAGCTCGAAGTCGATGGGCGGCAGCTCTTCGACCGAGTTCTTGGTCAAGGCGAACACCTTGCACAGGTGCGAGTGCCCGATCAGCGTGAGCGGCGCCAGCTCCTCGAAAATCGGCAGGCATTCGCGCGCCTGCTCGGGCGCGAAGATGTACTCGAACTCTTCGAGCCGCACCGGCGAGCCGTGACAGAGGTTCACGGACTGCTCGGGCAATTTGATTTGGTACGGCAGCTCTTTGAGCCAGGCCATGTTCTCGGCCGACAGCAGCTGCGCGTGCAGGTCGAGCGCGTGGCGCGCAGCCTCGTAATAGTACGAGTAGTCCATGCGGCCTGCGACGGCGGCGTCGTGATTGCCGAGAATGGTCGCTTCGACCATCCCTCGAACGACGTCCGCACACTCGTTGGGGGAGCCGCCGTAACCGACCGTATCTCCCAAACAATAGTAGCGATCGACTTCTTCGCTCTTGAACGCCTCGACTACGGCGCTCAAAGCTTCGTAGTTGGCGTGAATGTCGCTGAGGATGCCGAGGCGCATTGCAGGAGTGGAGTGATCGGCTTTCGGGACTTGGAGGGAAACGTGAGGGTAACACGCTTCCGGGTGACGCTAAGCAATCCTCCGCCCGGCCCAATTCCGCAACGTTTTTTTCGACCTGGTGTCGCGGGGCCAGCCCCGCTCCCGGCGCTCGCGACCGTTGGGCCGTGGTTTGCTCGCTCGTAGGCTTCGGCCGTTCAGGTGGGTGTGACCCGGTTGTACGGCTAGGGGGCCGACGGGCGCCTTTGGAGGTGGGTGTTATGGTCCGCCGGCATGAGCGCCGAGCCCGTCCCCGAGCCTATCAAGGAGCTAGTTGCCGCCTGCCTGGACTACGTGAGGCGGTCACTGGGGACAGAGCTGGATTTCACCCCCGACACCCTGCCCTTGCTCGACCACTATCTAAGTGAGGTGCGGGACGAGCTCGAGGCCCGACCGGAGCTGGCCGAGCTCACTGCGCACGCCGCGGGCGCGTACTTCGGCGAGGTTCTGCGCCGGCAGATGGCGGGCTTCTGGCGTCTGCCCTCGAACAACCTGCACGACTTTCAGGTTTGCTCGAGCGTCGCGTTCGTCGCCATCAACCCGTTCGGCGCCGCTTACGACGCGCTTTACGGCGGCACCGAGCACGGTGGCCCGCGCTCGAACCTGCGCGTCTCCCCCGAAGATCAGGGCTACATCAGCGCACGGCTCGCCACGGTGCCGGAGCTGCCGGAGGACCAGTACTACCTCCTCTCGACTCGCATGGAAGTCGTCGAGATCACGGTCGAGGCGCTACGCGCCCGGCTGGAGGAGCAGGGTTACTCGGAAATCGAGTACACCCCCGAGGATTACGAAGCCGAGCTGCGCTACCTCAACTGAGCCTCGTCGCCGACATTGAAGCGTGCCGGCAATTCGAGCACCTTCGGCGGGCTGGCCTCGGCACCGAAGAGGTCGCGCGTCTGCACCGTGTAGCGACCGGTTTTGAGGCCGGTGACGAGCCATTCGGCGTCGGCGCGGAGCCACACGACGGGTACACCGTCAATCAACAGGTAACGGGGCAGGTCCGTGCGATTCTGAAAAATGAGCCCGAGCTTGGGCGCGCTCGGGTCGGGCTTGTCGGGCGGCGGCAACGCCCGGCTGTGGAGCTCGCCGAGCTCGCGCTCTTCGAGCAAAGCCAGGAAGGGCGGAACGGGGAGCTCGGCGCGCCGCGGAACCGCGGAGCTCGGTGGCACGGCGAGCCCTTCGGTGGGGAGCTCGGCACGCCGCGTCAGCTTCGTGACCTCGAGCTCCAAGCGGGCGCCGCTGGCCCAGGTGTACTCGGCGCGCAGCGGCACCCACTCCGGCCGGCACGCGGCGGAGTGGGGCGCAACACCGGCCAGCTCGAGCACGAAGCGACACAAGAGCGCGCCGGCGCTGCCCGCCGAGGGGGCCACGGCTTGCTCGAGCTCGACGCGGCCCAGGCCATTCTCGATGCGTTGGCGCTGAGTGGCGATGCCGATCAGGTTGCCACTACCTGCCGCCGCCACCACGGGCTCCGAGAGCGGCGTCGCGTCCACGCGCGTTTCGTCCAGCACGGCGCGCAAGGTGCCGGGCGGCAGCGGCGTGTAATTGGCCTGCCCCGGCCACAGCAGCACGTGCCCGAAGCGATCGTCACGCGCTCGCAGCTCCGTGCCGGACGGAAACGGAAAGGCGCGCGAAAGGCCGACGCGCAGGCGACCGAGCGACGACAAATCGATGGCCAGCTCGAAACCGGTCTTGTCACGCGCTCGGGCGAGCCCGTCGGCGTTTGCTTCGGGCGAGCGGGCGGGCGGCGGATCGAGCCAGCGCAGGCGCGCTTCGAGCGAGAGGCCCGGAGCGGCTCGCAGCTCGCCCTCGGGCGGCAGCGTGTCGTCCTCGCGGATTGGCCGCGGCGGCTCGGGCACGCCCGCGCTCGACGAGTCGGGGGTTGGATGAGTGAGGTCGCGCGCCGTCGTTTTGGTGGCGCCGGGTGCCAGCGGCGCCGGCAAGACGCTGGCGTTGGGGCTCGGCTCGTTCGCGCTCGCCGCCGGGGCCGGCTCGGGGCGCCGGGTCTCGCAAGCCGCGTAAAGTGCGAGTGGGGCCAGGCTCAGCAGCGCGCCGCGCAACCACCCCGGCAGAAAAATGGCTCGAGCCGGCTGCAGCACGCTCGCACGCTAGCTCAGGACGAGCTGCATCACCACGGCGTCTTCGCCGGTGTCGGCGTAGTAGCGCGCGCGCCGGTCGAGCTCCTCGAAGCCCAGTGCCCCGTACAGCGCGAGCGCTGCGGCGTTACTGGCTCGCACCTCGAGCAACACCAGCCGCGAGCCGCGCTGTCGGCCTTCACGCAGCAGCTCGTTCACCAGTGCCCGCGCGAGGCCGCGGCGGCGTGCGGCAGCCGTGACCCCCAGGTCCGTGAGATGAAGCTCGTCGGCAGCCCGCCACGCCAGCAAGAAGCCTTGCACGGTGCGCCGCTCTCCCGCCGGGTACACCACGCGCAAGAGCGCGTACGAACGCTGCAGCTCGGCCACGAAATCCACTGCAAGCCCACACTCGTGCGCCAACTGCTCGAGCTGGGGCAGGTCGTCGCTGGTGGCGGGCGCGATTGCGAAGGGCACGGCGAGGCTCACCTTGCCATGGCCCAAGCTCGCGCCGCGAGCAGGGGCACATCCAGCGCCAACTTGAGGTGGCCGGAGGGACGCAGCACGGCGCCCGAGAAAGGGCCCGCCAGCGCGATCAACGAAGGCACCGCACGAATCGCCACGGACTCCACCGCCACCACCTGCTCGACTCCAATGGCCACCGGCAGCGCGCCCTCCACCCGCAGCTCGACGCTGACCGGTGCTTGCTCGCGCGCGTTGCGACCGAGGCAGGTGGCCAGCCGCACGCCCGAAAAACCACCGCGGGTGCGCTCGAGCCGCCCCGTGAAGTCGACCGGCAGCGCGTAGTCGTCGCCGGCCTCGCGCAGCCAAAGCACGTCCACGACGCTCTGGTCGCTCGGCACTTCGAGCGTCGCGACCAGCCCGCCGTTCTCGCCGATGCGCAAATGTAGCGTGCCACCAAGCCGGCGTACCGCATCTTCGGCGAGGTCCAGCCCCAGGCCGCGCCCGCGCAACAAGTCGGCACGTGTGCTGGTGGTCAGGCCGGGCAAGAACAAGATCAATAGCAGCTCGCCCTCGAGGCTGCGCTCGGCCTGTTCGCGCGTCATGATGCCACGCTCCACGGCCAGCTGACGGAGCCGCTGCGTGTCGACGCCGTGGCCATCGTCCTCGACCACGATGCGCAGCCACTCGCCCAGCCGGGTGGCGCGCAGCGTGATCTCGCCGATCTCGAGCTTGCCCTGGGCGCGGCGCTCCTCGGGCGCTTCGATGCCGTGGGTCACGGCGTTCTTGGCCAACTGAATCAGTGCGTCGTGGAGCCGTTCCGCGACGCGGCGGTCGATCGGCAGCTCGCCACCGATTTGCGTGACGCGCACGCGCTTGCCTTCTTCGTCGGCAAAGCGCGTGATGGCACGCGAAAGGCGCGAAAACAAGGCTCCCACGGAGGTGCGCCGCAGCTCCAGCAGCGCGCCGCGCATCTCGCGCGAGCGCCGCTCCACCACCTCGGCGCTGCGCCGGAGGGCGGCCGCGCCGCGCTCGGCATTGGTGGCGTTGGCGCGCAGAGTTGCGGTGGCGTTTTCGATCCGCGAAAGGGCCAGGCCGGTGTTGCCCGACGACCGCGCTGGCTCGAGCACCCGCAAAGCCTCGTGCAGCGCGCTTTGCGCGCCGCGCAGCCGCGTCGCCGTCTGCCGTGCCAGCTCGGCCCCGCGCACCAGCTCGTGCCCCACCATGCTCACGTGCTCGATGCGTTCGAAGAAGCGATCGACCTCTCCCGGATGCACGCGTAGGTAGCCGCTGGCTTCTTCGAGAGGGTCGGCGGGAGGCCGACTGGGCGGTTGGCTCTGGCGCACGCGCCGCGGAGCGTCCGACTTGCGCAAGGCGGGCGGAGTTTCTCCGGAGAGCGCGCGCAGCGTCGCGATACCGCGCGCCGAGTCTTCGAGCAAGAGCGCGATCATGGCGCGGTGACGCGCCAGCTCCACGACAGCCGCGGAAGCGCTGGCGTTGCCCGGGGCGATGCCGCGCAAGCGCGACTCGAGACCGTGGCAATACCAGGCGGTGACGTCGTCTCCGACCGAGGCTGCCGCGCCTTTCATGGCGTGGACGCTGCGTTTGGCGGCGTCGAGCCCATTCTGCGCAGGCTCTGTCGACGCCAGCACTGCGTCCAGCTCGCCGAGCCGGTCGCGCATGGCGGCGTGATAGTCGGCACGGTAACGCGGGTCCACTCGCGAAGGCGCGAGCCGCGGCGGAGGCTCCGGAAAGCGCGTTGCGCTCGCTGCCTCGCCCCGCCCGAGGCGCGCCAGCACCTCCTCCAGCAGCTCGCGCACGGCGTCCAGCGCCGTGAGGTCACCTTCGCGGATGCGCGTGCCGTGCTGGCCCACGACCAGCGCCAGATCGGGATAGCCGGCCAACGCCAACGAGCCGCGCAACGAGTGCAGCGCCGCACGCGCGTCCATCGCGTCGCTGCCCTGGTGCAACACGGGCAAGCGCTTCTCGATCTCGCCCGCCAGCAGCGGGTCGAGCTGTCGCTCACGCTTGTCGCCGGCGGCGCCGCTCACGACCCGTCCGGCGCGCTCGGCTTGGCCAGCAGTGCGATGCGGGCGCGCAATTTTTGAGCTTCGCTCTCGGCACCGCGAGCTTCCAGCGCCGCAAGCGTATCCAGTAAATCCGAGGCTTCTCGCGAGGCCCGCGCGACGAGCCCGCCGAGCTCCGGATCGACGCCCAGCTGCTGCCGCAGCTCGAGCGCCAGCTCGGCCAGCGCGTCACGCTGCGTGCGATTGCGGTCCGCGGCGCGCGCGACCTCGTTGGCCACGGCACGCGCGGCGTCCGCCAGCGGACCCAGCGCGAGCACCAGGCGCTCGCGTTCGCGCTCGAGCTCGGCCACGCGCGCGGCGTGGTCGTCGAGCACGTCCGCGCCGCGGCCCAACGCGCTGCGCACTTCTTCGGTCATCGCCATCAGCGCCTTGCCCGCTACCTCGCCGAGCCGCGCGCCCTCCAGCGCCGCGTTCAGCGTCGAAAGGCGACCACGCTCCAGGCTGTCGCGTAGGTCTTGCACGCTGGCGCGCAGATCGCGGCCGCGCAACGCGAGCCGCTCGCCGCTTTCGAGCAAGGCTTCGATCTCTGCGGCTTGACGCGCCGCCTGCGCGTGCGCCAGGCCGCCCGCCTGCTCGGCGTCCGTTGCGGCCTCGACTGCGTCGGCCAGGCTCTCAGCCAGGCGTTGCCGTTCTTCCGGCGAAATCTGGGTCATGCTTCCACCTCCGGCTCGGAGACTTGTCGCGCCGACGCGCGTACCAGCTCGGCGACGTCGAGCGCCGTGGCGCGCATGCCGTGGTACGAGACGCCGCTACCCTCGGCTTCGAAGAAGCCGACGGCTTCCGGATCGACCCCCAGCAAGCCGACCAGCTCGCCGCCCACGTCACACACGGTGAGCGCGGAGCCGCGCGGCCCCACCGTGATCACGGCCAGCACCTGACCCTCCACCAGCGTCATGGTCAAGCCGGTTCCGGCCACGTCCGACAGCGGCGGCGGCGGCACGAAACGCCGCACGGCGTGGGCCGACAAGAAGCGCAGCTCGGTACCGATTCGGACCACCACGCCTGCGCGAGTCAAAGGCAGTGCGGGGCTGTGCGCTACCATGGCGCTCTGCGGCTACGCCGCGGCCTTGCGCCGGACCAGGCGCGAGTTCAAAAACTGGTAGAGGATCTTGCACAGCTCGAAAGAGCTGATGTTCATCGCGTCGACGATTTCGCGGATCGTGCGCTCGCCGTCGATGGCCTCGAGCACGCCGCGCTCCTGGCGCGTCAGGTTCGCTTCTTCCCCCAGGCGCTCGATCGCGACGGTGTCTTGGTAGAGCACTTCGTCGAAATCGAAGCTGCCCTCGATCAGGCGCCACTCGTCGACGCGGCGGAAGCCTTCCATCACCAGCGCGCCCGTTTCCATACCGAGCGCGGCCTTGGTGGCGGCGGGGTTTTCGGCGCCGACCGTGAACGCGAAGCGACCCTGGTTCCAGCGCACGACCTCGTACAAAAGCTCGGAGGTTTGGCGGGTGAGCGCGCGCTTGACCTGGTCTTCCGTCACCATACCCAGCTGCACCAGCAGCTCTCCCAGCAGGCGCTTGTTGCCGCTGCGATGGTCGAGCACATTCGTGAGCTCTTCGCGCGTGACCGCGCCGATCTCGGTCAGGTAGCGACCAATCAAGAACTCGACGCGCATCCCGCGCGAGGCCGCAAAGTCGACACGGCCCTTCTGAATGTAGAGCGTGACCTCGCTGTGCTTCGTGAACATGCTGAGGGCACCCGACTGCCGCTGCAGGTCGAGTAGCTGCAGCACCTCGGCGATCGACACCACCGAGATGTCGCCGGCCAGCACTTCACGAGTTTTGTCGCCGAAATTGAGGGCGCGCACGAGCGTCGACATCGCGCCCATGCTCTCCGGTGTGATGGCACGCTGCACCGCCTGAGTCGCGGCTTCAGCCACGGGCGAAAGCTCGGGAACCTTCAGCAGCTCGGGCGTGATCAGGCGCGCCAAAGCGGAGCCGAATTCCTGCGCGGCCTGCACGCGGCGCAACCCCGGATCTTCGCTGAAATTGGTGCGGCTCGGGCGCAGGCTCTCCATCGAGCCGGCCTCGTTCTCCTCGAACGGCATCGACTCGGCGTCTGGCACCGGCCGCCCGCGCCCCTCACCGTGCTTCTTCAGCGCACCCTCGACCACGGCCACCAGCCCACGCGCGTCGAACGGCTTGGTAATCGCGTCGATGGCGCCCGTCTGCTGCACGAACTGGCCGCGGATCTTGTCGCCCTTGGCGCTCATCAAGACCACGGGCAAATTCTTGAGCTCGTCTTTCGAGCGCAGCTCGCGACAGAACTGGTAGCCGTTCATGCGCGGCATCACGAAGTCGAGCAGCACCAGGTCGACCTTCTCGTGGCCGAGCAACTCGAGCGCTTCTTGACCGTCTTGAGCCGATACGGCCGCGAAGGCGCTGGCCTCCAGAATGGAGCACACGACCTTGCGGATCGTGGGGCTGTCGTCGACCACCAGAATGCGTGCGCTCATCGGAGAAGGGCCCACAATCGTGCCGGGAGGGTGGGCGCAAGGTCAAGCCTGCGCGCGATTTCGAGACTGCGTTTTTTGCGCAAAATACCGTCGGGGCGGTGCGGATTGCTCGAATCCCATTCCGAGCTAACCTGGCGTCTGGGAGTTGGTGGATGAAGCGACGAATTGGGTCGTGGCTAGGTTGCCGCCTCGGCGGCACTTTTGGGGGAACGAAGCTGCTGGCGATCGTGCTGGCGTGGACCGCTGGCGCTCAGGCGCGTCCTCGTGTCGACATCGCACCGCCTGTCGAGCCGGGCCTCCGCGACGAAGCGGTGCCCACCTCCCTCTCGGGCGAGGTCCATCTGCTGGCAAGCGACGGCAAGCGCTGGCTTTCGGTCTATCCGGGGACGCTCGACTGGGCGCAGCTAGCAGTCGGAAGGCTGATCGGCGCCGACGGAAAGCCGGCAGGCTCGCCGTTCGTCATCGACTATCACTTGATTCCCCAAGACCTCGTCTACGACGGCACCGACTACGTCGTGTTCGGTCTGTGCGAGTCGCGGATCTGCTTCACGCGGGTCAAGCCCAACGGTGAGCCTGACGGCCGTGTCGACATCTTGAGCTCGAGGGTCACACCGGGCCTGACGCTCAAAGCGGCCGTCGGCGGTGACGGGCAATTGCTCGTCGTTGGTTGCGAGACGGGGCACCAGTGCGCGTCGTACATGATCGACGACCAAGACGAGCTGCATCGTCTCCCGCGAGCTTTGCCGATCCTCTCGATTGGCCAGATCGTCTACTCGAGCGGGCGTTTCCTGCTGTTGAGCTTCGACGCAGAGTCACCAGGCTCCGACATCTTCGAGAGCAGCATGCTGCAGCTCGACGAGCACGGATTGGTCGTGGACGGGACAGCAAAATCACTCGGCAAACAATCGGACTTTCCGGACCTGCGCGTCGCGTGGGCGGCACCGGCAACGGGTGGCTTTGCCCTGGCAATTGAGGCTTGGCCAGGACTGGATCTGGCGAAGATAGACCTGAACGGCGCAATCGAAGCGAAAGGCCACTATCCACCGGACGGCTACGCGAGGGCTCCCACGCTCGCTGCTACGAGCACGGGCTACCTGCTGCTCGCCCACGGCGATCAAGAGGACGTCGTGCAGGCGCTCGACCCAAACCTGACGACCGTCGGCGACGCACTGCATTTGCCCGAGACATTCGTGCCCACGCTGGCAGCCGGCCCTGAGGGCAAGGCGCTGACGTGCCGCTCGGGGCCCGAGGCACTCGAGGCGCAGCTCATCGAGGTTACGTCACCGCTCGTCGCCTCCGATCCGTTCAATGTCTCGATCGCGCCGGTTGGTCAGCGGAGCGTGTTCGTCAGCCCTGCTCCTGAAGGGTGGTTCTTGGCGTGGAACGCGCTCGGTCGCGGCAGCGCCGACTGGCACTACGCCCGCCTCGACGAACACGGCCTGCTCGCTGGGAAACCCCAGGCGCTCGACGCGATGCCAGGATTTTTTGGCTGGGGTCTACAAAGCGTGAACCGCGGTCCCAGCGGATGGCTATTCGCAGCTGACACCTGCGTGGGCCAGGACTTGGACGAAGACGACTCCCCGTGCACCGTGGAGCTGGCGCTCGTACCGGATTCTGGCAAGCCGCACGGCGTGCCAGGGCTTGGGCCGATGGAGTATCCGGGCTGGACTCCAACCGATCTCAGCGGCTTCAGCATCGCGGGTTCAGAGCAAGGCTTCGTCGTCGTCTGGTCCGCCACGGCGGAGCTGCACGCGACTCGTCTCGATGCCCAAGGAGCGTCCATCGGCGACGTCGTGTTGAGCAGCAAACCGCGCGGACGCCTGCCCGTCGCGGCGGCCGTCGAAGGCGACCACTACCGCGTATTCTGGTGGGACGCAGCCAGCCAAAGGATCGCGTCGCGCGAGTTGCCCTTCACCGGGGACGCCCCCTCGGGTGACCCAACCGTCTCGGGCAAGCGCGCCGACGTCACCGACATGGCGGCAGTCTGCTCCTCGGACGGCTGCTGGCTGCTCGGGGAGTCGCTCTGCAGCGATCCGGCGTGCTTGCTCAGCAACAGCCCACCACTCGCCAAAACATCGTGGTTTTTGCCTCAAAACGAAGCTGCACGCGAGCTGCCCGCCGATTCCAGCGGTGCCCTGGTCAGCACGCCAGGTGTGGCTTTGGCTGCCCTTAGTGACGCACAGCACGAGTCTTTTCCGCCCATCCAGCTCGGTATCGCCGAGCAAGGCCAGTCGCTCGAGATCATTCACAGCTTCGAAGGTGGCACGCAGCCGCGGCTGGCGGCCAAGTCGGACGGCAGCGCTCTGCTCGCCTACCTTCACGTAAGCACCGCTGAAGGCGCTCCCTCGACACGCATCGTCACCAGCCTGATCCACGTAAGCTCGGACGACATCGACGAGGGCGGCGCGGGCGGCGCACCTACGACTAGCACTGACGACCCCGCTGGCTCCGGCGGCGAGCCTCCGGCGTCCGGAGAAGCGCGCGCGGGCGAAGGCGGCGAAATGAGCGATTCGACGAAGCCGGGCACGGTCGGCGGCGGTGGCTGCGACTGCGCCGTCACGCACCCTGAGAGCAGCCGGCTTGGTTGGCTCGCGCCGCTCGCCTGGCTGCTGCGTCGTCGTCGCAGGCCCGCGCGACCGCTCGCGCCCGCTCAGCGGCCTTCGGCCTGAAGCTTACGCAGCTCTTCTTCTTGCTGTTTTTGGCGCTGATTCATGTGCTCGACAGCGGTTTTGGCGTCTTGAATCAGCGCGCTGGGCGCGGCTAACGCGCCGCCGTCGATACCGGCGGCTCGCCGCACTGCGCCCAGGTAGGCCCCCGTGAGCACCAGCACGATGCCGGCGATCAGCGCGAGCTTCCACAGCCAACGCCCGCCCCCCGGGACGATGCGCAGCAGCATGCCCACCAGCAGCGCAGCGCCAAACCCCAACGCGAAGGAGGGCCCATCCACGCTCGGCATTGAAAACCCCGGCGTCGCCGCCGGATAGCGCGACACGGCGTCCGCGCTATTCAGGTCGACGCGCCGTACTTTGGCGCGCTCGGTGACCGGCACGTCGTCCAAGCTCGAAACGATGTGCACCCGCCCCTGCGCGTCTTCAAAGCGATAAAAAGCCTGCGTCTGCCCCGGTTTGTCTGCCACGCGCACGAAGGCTCGCACGACGGCAAGGCCCGTGCAAACTCCCGGCACTGTACGAGGATTGTGCGCATAACCCCAAATGCTTAAGTTCTAAGTTTACCCGCCGTGTACCCGAAACGCCGATGCATTACCGACTGACCCGCTTTGCGCTCTGCATGCTCGCCGCCCTTGCTGGTGTGGGCGCTTGTAAGAACAACCACATCGAGTCCAACACCACCAACAACACGAACTACCTCCAAGCCAAGATCGGCAAAGACGGCGGCTGGGTCGGCTCTCCCGACAACACGCTCGGGGCCTTCATTCCCGCGCACGCGGTGGATGCCGACATCGACTTCTCCGTGCACGAGGCCGATGACGGCGAGTACCCGGCGTTGCCAGACGGCGCGGTGGGCAAGGTCTACAGCTTCGAGCCGCACGGGACACAGTTCCACACTCTGGTCGACGTCTACTTGCCGTCGCTGAGCCCGAACGCGCCGTACAACCTGCTACACGCCGAACCGGGCGGTAGTTGGGAAACACTGCCTGCGAATTCCTCCAAAGAAACCGTGCAGGCGCAAACGCGCTCTTTCTCTTTCTTCGTCTTGCAAGACGCCCTGCTGCCCAACGTCGGCGCGGGTGGGCAAACCCCGGCGCCGTACGGAGGCTCCGCCAACGGCGCGACGGGCAACGACACCGGCAGTGGTGGTTACGTACCCATGAATCCTCCCGGCACGGGCGGCAGCGCCACGGGCGGCAGCCCCACGGGCGGCAGCGGTAACGGCTCCACCTGCCAGGCGGACGGCAGCGCGCCGACTGGAACCACCAAGGCCGTGGGGCAGCTCAACGATGGCCAGGGGTCCGCAGCGCCCATGAGCGCAAAAGACGGCTTCGCGCTACTGGGCACGCCCGGAGAGCTCACCCTGGTCTTCAGCGACGCACCCGCAGCTTGCGGCACGGCGCTGGCCATCGGTATCGCTGCACGCGACGAGCAGAGCTTGCCGAGCGGTCGCGCGCTCAGTCAAACACTCAGCGTCCACCTCCGCGCCGACGCTACGAGCATCGAAATGGGCACGACCTACCCGCGCATGTCCAGCGCGGATCACCTCGACGCGATCTGGTCAGCGGTCGACGGCAGCTGCCACGCGAAGCCGATGCCTCAGCAGGGCACGAACAGCGTCGAAATCACGGCGATCGACGGAACCCACGTGGCGGGCACCATTTCCTTGGAAGACACCAACGCCCAGGCATCTTTCAGCGGCAGCTTCGATTTTCCGTTCTGCGACTTGCCCACCAGCGGCATGGCGACCTGCTGCGTGCAGTGAGGCACTCGCGACCTAGCCGCCCAGCATCGTCTCAATCTGCGTGAGCGCGCGCTCCAGCGACACCCGCCCGCCTTGCCCGGCAAACGCGGTCGGAACGTGCGCATCTCGCGCGGCGGCAAGCGCCGGCTCGCTGTGTTTGTGCTTCACGGCGCGATCCAAGATAATCACGCCTGCGACGCGCCCCTGGCGAATGCGCTGCGGCAAATTGCCGAGCGCGTGCACGCCATCGCGCTCCGTGTCGATCCACTCGACGTGCTCGCCGAAGCCGTCGGGTACCGACTCGCTGCGATCGCGCGAGAGCGCGCCGATCACGACCAGCTTCTGCACGGTTAGCGCTTCGCGCAGCTTGGGCCACCCGGTTGGCGGCGGAGCGAGATCGCCGAGCGGCGGGCGCTTGCTGAGGGGCGCTTTGAGCGTCATCGGCCCACTGCCATCGACGCCGTCCATGTCTACCTCCGGGACCGAGCGCGTCAAAAGCCGACCCAGATCGGGCAGATCCAATATGGCGTCGCGCAGCTCTTCCGCAGCGCGCGCTACCGTGGGACCCACTTTGGCCGGAACCTTCAGCTTGTGCTCGGCGGCAAATTCAACCGCCACTTGTTGCTCCACCGCGCGCCGGTAGGAGCCCAAAGCAGCCTCGACGCGATCGATGCGCGCCGCGCCGTCACGCCTCCGCGCAGCGAGCGCTGCACGGAGGCCTTCCAGCAATTCGTCGATGGGAGAAGGCGGATCCGAAGTTTCTCCCATCGCTTACCTCAGCTCTGCGGCTCGCCGATGGTGCGGATGCGCAGCTCGGCCAGCTGATGCGGACCCACCGTACCCGGCGCGTCGCTCATCAAGTCCGTGCCCTTTTGCGTCTTCGGAAACGCGATCACGTCGCGGATGCTCTCCGTGGAGTTGAGCAGCATCATGATGCGATCCATGCCGAGCGCAATACCGCCGTGGGGCGGCGCGCCGTACTTGAGCGCGCTGAGCAAGAAGCCGAACTTCTCTTGCGCTTCTTCGTCCTTGATGCCGAGCGCCGCGAACACCTTCTTCTGCACTTCTGGGTCGTGCAAACGGATGCTGCCGCCCGCAATTTCGAAGCCGTTGAGCACCAAATCGTAGCGGTAACAAAGCACCTTACCCGGGTCCGACTCGATCAGCGGCACCGAGTCGTCGTGCGGGCGTGTAAAAGCGTGATGCGCGGCGGCCCACGTCTTCTTGTCGTCGTCGTACTCGAAAAGCGGCGGGTCCACGACCCAGCTGAAGTTCCAGTGCCCGCCGTGACCGACCTCCGGAATCAGGCCCATCTTCTTGGCCACGATGACGCGCAGGTTTGCCATCACCGTGTGCACCAAGCTCGTCTTGCCGGACTGGAAGATCAGCACGTCGTTCTCTTTCGCGCCGACCGCAGCGTTGACGGCCTTCACGAACTCGGGCGTCGCGCTCTTGGCGAGCGGCGACTGAGTCCACGCGCCGTCCGCGCCGACCTTGGCGCGCGCGAGGCCGCCGGCACCCATGCCCTTGGCGAGCTGCTCCAGCTTCTCTTGGTCCGTACGCGAGTAGTTGGCGCTGGCCGGAATCACCATCGCCTTCACGATCTCGCTCGGCAAATCGCGGCGATAGGCGCCCGATTTGAACTTTTCGGCGATGGGAGTGAAGAACGGAATCCCGCCACCCCCGTGCTCGATGACTACGTCCGTCAGGTCGACATGCGGCAGGCCGAAGCGCAAATCCGGCTTGTCGTTGCCGTACTTGGTCATCGACTCTTCGAAGTCCAGGTGCGGAAAGTGCCCGTCAGGGTAGACGCTCTTCAGGTCGACCCCGAGCGCCGCCTTCCAGATGGCGAAGATCAAACCTTCTACCAAGTTGAAGACGTCTTGCTGGTTCACGAACGACATCTCGATGTCGATCTGCGTGAACTCGGGCTGGCGATCGATGCGCAAATCTTCGTCGCGGAAGCAGCGCACGATCTGGAAATAGCGCTCGTAACCGGCGCACATGAAGAGCTGCTTGAACAGCTGAGGGCTTTCGGCGAGCGCGTAGAACTTCTGCGCGTGCAGACGCGACGGCACCAGGAAGTTGCGCGCGCCGCCCGGGGTATATTTGACCAAAAAGGGCGTCTCGATCTCGAGGCAGCCCTGCTCGGTCAAGTAGTTGCGGGTCGCGTTGTTGACGTTGTGGCGCATGCGCAGCGCGCGATGCAAGGGCGCACGACGCAAGTCGAGGTAGCGGTACTCGAGGCGCACCTCTTCGCGCGTGTCACTCTTTTCCTCGATGGCGAAGGGCGGCGTCTCGGCCTTGTTGAACACGGTCGCTTCGAGCACCGTGACTTCGATCTCGCCGGTGGCAATGTTCGGGTTGGCCGCGCTCACCATCTTGTTCTCCTTCTTGGAGAACTGCTCGCCGCGAGATTTGACCTTGCCGCGGATGCCGATCACCCACTCACCGCGCAGCGCTTCGGCAACCTTGTGCGCCTCGGCAGATGCATCCGGGTCGAACACGATCTGCGTTACGCCTTCGCGGTCGCGCAAATCGATGAAGGCGATCGAGCCGTGGTCGCGTCGATTGGCCACCCAGCCGAAGAGGACGACCTCTTTGCCGATGTCGGAGGCGCGTAGCGCGCCACAGCTATGGGTTCGTTTCAGCTCATCAATGAAGCGGGCCACTCTGATTTTCCTTGGATTTGGGGGGCCGACCGTCGCCGCACCCCACCGGGGCCGGCTGTTTTAGCACCAAACTGGGCCAATTTCGTAAGAACTGGCACGCCAAAGGCGTGGACGAAAAAACAACGGCGCGCGCGGCGTTTTTACAGGCAGCTTCACGGAAGCTCGCGTTTGCGGTGCCGCTCGTCGTCACCATGTTGCGCACGTCGCCGACCGGGCAATGGCGTGACGACTTGCCGGTCGTACGCAGCCTGGGCCTCGTGCCGAGCGGCACCGAAGGCCTGCTCTCGACCGCGCTCACGCAGCTACTCACGCTGCTGCCGCTGGGTGGGCGCCTGCTGCGCGCCGGTTGGGTCAGCGCCGTGGGGCTCGCGCTCGCAAGCGCTGTCGCCTACCGACTGATTCAGCGCGCGCTCACCTTGTCGCTCGCCACGCCGCGCTTGTCGCCGCTGCTCGCGCTCGCCGCCACGCTCACCGCGGTGCTGGCACCGAGCTGGCAGCTCGAAGGCACACTCGCAGGCGGTGTCACGCTGGGTGTCGCGCTCGCGCTACTCGGCATTTGGATCGCCGTGGGCGTGAGCGCGCGCTGGGCGACGCTCGCGCTCGGCGCCGTGATGGCCGCCACCGCGGTCGAGTCACACGCGGCTGCGCTCGCGCTCGGCGTGGCGCTACTGGCGCGCGCCGTGTCGTTGCGCCGCTGGCCCGAGCCGCAAAGCGCCGTCGAGCTCGCGATCGGCTTCGTCGCGCCGCTCGTGCCGTGGGCTCTCTACCTGGCGATCCGTCCGCTGGCTCCGAACGTGGAGCTCGACCTCTCGGGCGGCATCGGTACCTCCAGCCTGGTGAGCGTCGACGCCGCCGCCGAGCGCACGACCGCACTCGCAGCATGGCTGACCGACGCTGGCTTCTTGCCCTGCGCGCTCGGTCTTTTTGGCCTGGTGCTCGCGATCTTCCGCAAGCCCGTGCGGGCGTTGGGGGCACCATTCGCGGCGCTGTTCGCCGTCGATCTCGGCTTCCCGGCAAGCAAGGTCGGCATCCTGGCCAGCGACACTCTCGCACCCGTGCGGCTGTTGTCGCTGATCGCGATCGCGGGAGCATCGGCACTCGCGGTACAGGCTGTTGCGACACACGTGCGACGCGCGCGGCTCCCGTTCGCAGAGCCAGCCAGCGCGCTCTTGGTGGTGTTTCACTTCACGCTGGCCTTCGCGGCCGTGGAAGATTCCGCGTACGCCGCCGACCGCCGCGATCAGGTGGCCGCCGACTCCTGGACGGACGAGGCGCTGGCGGCGCTTCCGCCATCGTCGCTCCTCCTGGTCCGCTCCGAAGCGCTGGCCTACCGACTTTGGGCCGCGCAAATCGCGCGCGGTGCGCGCACCGATCTGGTCGTGATCCCGGAGCCGCTGCTCGAGCGCGGCAACGTTGCGACCCTGCTGCTCCGTCAGGAGCCCGCGCTCGCTCCGCTGGTCCGCGAAATGGCGCTCTCCGGCACGCCCACCGAGTTCTCGCTCTCGAGCCTCTCCGACGCGCGCCCGCTGTTCGTCGAAATCGATCCCTCCTGGGCCAAGCGCCTGCGCGAGCACCTGGGCCCGCGCGCCTTCTTTCCGCGCTTTTCCGCGCATCCCCTGGGCCGCTCCGATCGTGCCCAAAGCCTGAAAGAGGGCGACGACGGGTGGCAACGCGCCCTCGCCGTCGCCAACAAGCCCGCCGACCGCGACGCTGCCACCCTCGCCGTCATGCAAAGCGAATTGCGCGACCGCGCACAGCTGCTCGTCGACGCCGGCGACCGCGACGCCGCCGAGCTCGCCGTCCAAGCGCTGCGCGGCATCGACCCTCACGACGGCGTCGCCGCCGAGCTCGGCTCGCGCCTCCTCGCTTCGCGCGAACGCACGCCCGTCAGCACAGCCGTGCGCTAGACCGGTACGACCGCCGTCATCATCGGCAACGTCTCGTAGCTGAAACCGCGCTGCGCCAAGATCACCGGATCTTGATTCTGGAGCGCGGTCGCCTCCGCCTCGTCCTTCACGCGCAACACGCCGAGACCCCAGACGCCCTTCGGATCCAACACAGGCCCGAACACGACGATCTTCCCCTCAGCCATCTTCTGCCGCCAATACTGGCCGTGTACTCCCATGAGCTCTCGCTCCTCGGGCGTGATGTCCATGGGGAAGGTGGGCCGCGGCCCAATCAAGCGCGACACGAAAAAGCGAGCGTCTTGGGCGAGCTCCGTCATTAGTAACCATACGGATACCCATGGCTCGGCTCGCCGTCAAGTGGCGGGCGGCAGCCCCTTCGAGTGCCAAGCAATTAGTCGCAATTGCGACGGCGATTCCCCCAACATTTCGCGGCGTGTACCCGTCATCGTCCTCTCGTCGCAATTGCGACTACCTGCAACGCCTGGCTTCCCTCCGGCCAGGAGAGTTGTCGCCCGTCGCTTTCCCCGACGAGGCGAGGAGAAAATTGGCTGAGAAGTGCTTCGGAGCGGACCTCCCGCGAAATCATTGAGAGATTTCAGTCGCAATCGCGACTACCTCGCCACGCGCGAAGGCGCGCCCGACGAACGCGCCGGGGGCGAGCGCCCAGTCAGACGCAACCGCGGCTGTGATCGAACCGAGTAGCGGGCATGAACAGGGTGAAGGACCTTCGCGTTCAATTGCGCACGCCGAGCACCTCCGTCGCGCGAGCGCGCTGGCGCGAAGCACGAGAATTCGAAGCTCGCACTCGGGAAGTCTTGGGCCTTCAACGAACGAGCTTCGTCGAATGGCTGCTGCTCCAGACGTTGAGCGAGCTCGAGGGAGACGACAACGAAGGCGTCGCACAAAACGAAATCGCGAGGCGCACGGGCCTTTCGCGCAAAGTCGTCTCCTACTGGATGATCATGATGGCTGACTGCGGACTGGTCGATCGCGGGCAAGGTGATGATCCGCGCAGTTGGGGCGTCTTGCTCAGCTCACGCGGCGAAGAGCTGCTGCGCGTGTGCAACGAGCGGCTGGCAGCGGCCGGCCTGACTGAGTAAGGTGCGTGCATGATGAAGCGTGCGGTAGTGATCGGGGGGCTCTGGCTGACGGCGTGCGGTCCCAAGGCCGAACCGGCAAAGACCGCTGAGCCAGAACCAGTTGCGTCAGCCACTGCGGCTGCCGCTCCGGAGCCTGCACCCAGCGCTGTGCCAGCTACCAGCGAAGCACCGCAACCAGCTGCATCGGCAGCCGAGCCCAAACCGGCAGCGCCGTCGATCCACGAGCTGTGCTTCGCCATGTGCGACAAGCTCAAAGACAAGTGCCCCAAGTCCTCTTGGGAGACGTGTCGCATCAACTGCTCCAAGTACGAGTCGCCGAGCGACGGCTGCGAGGATGTCGTACGCAGCGCGCTCTCGTGTGCACGAGACGCCTCAGACTTGGTGTGCGCGGCCGTCGCACCGGAGAGCTGCGCCAAGCAGTTCCGTCACATCAGCTCGTGCAACGCAGGGAAGAAACCCGTCGAAGAAGCGGTGGCGAGCACCGCGCTGCCGAGTGGCTTCGCCATTTACGAGAACGCAGCCGAAGGCATTCATGCGCCCATGCCCGAAGGCGTGACGGCCGGCGAAGCGAACGTCATCGCCACGGTAAAGACGACTGACGGCGCCGTTTACTCGATCCGTAAGCTGCCTCGCCCCGAAGGCAAGCTGAACGAAAAGGTCTTCCTCAAGATCGGCATGAACCTGTTCGGCCGCTGCAGCGACAAAATGAAGATGCAGGGCATGGTGGACAAACCCGGTCGCACGTCCATCAACTACACGACCAAGTGCCCCGACGGCAGCGAAGAAAAGGGCCTGTTCTGGGCGACCGAAAAGGCGCTGTTCGTCGCCAGCGCCAGGGGCCCAGCCGGCTCGCTGGGCCCCACCGAAGCGTTCCTCTACGGCTTCGAGATCAAGTGACCGGCTCCGTTATTGCTGCGTCAACGTGAGATCTTGCACGTTGGCGTAGCCGTTGACGTAGCCCGTCTCCGTGGCCGTCGTGTAGCTCAAGAATTCAATGAGCTGCTGGTAGATCTGGCCGAAGCCCGCGTTCTGCCACGTCGGAGCTTCGGGCTTTTGATACAGCGTGCCCAGATAGCCGATCGAGACTTGGGTGTTGAAGGCGTTCAACGTCATCGACGCATTTTCGGCGCTGAACGCCATTTCTTCGACGCTCGGCAGCTCACACTTGGTCGCCGCAAAGCTGGTGAGCTGTTGCTCGGAAACGGCCAGCGAAATGCCGCCGTACTGCTGGCGCAGCTTGAGCGAATAGGTTCCGGTGAAGGTGAGGCCCAGCCGGCAGCCGTCCCAAGGCAAGTCCGTGTCGGTGTGGAGCGGAATCGAGACCGTCTCCGTGAACGCACCCTTCTTGCCGAACTCGACTTGGATGCTCGAGTCACCCACCGTCAAGCTAGCTTGCGGGAGCGAGCCGCCGCCGGGAACCTCGTTGCGCAGTAGCGTGAGCTGGCTGTTGAGAGACCCTGCAGGGATGTCCGCCTTCCAGGTCGTCCCTAGCAGCGGATCCGCCGCGGTGAACTCTTCGGTCTCGGTCCACGTCGCGTCCGGACAACCTTGCTGCGAGGGACGCACCCGCAGCTTCATCGGCTCGTCTTTCGTGGCGTCCGAAAAATAGGGAGAAACGGCCATAAAGTAGCTGCCGTCCTCGCGTTGCCCCTGGGCTTGCACGTTGACGTAGTAGTTGGTCCACGCGCCGAGGGCCGAGTCGTAAAGCTGCACATCGAACGAGTCCAACTTGGAGCCTTCAGCCGTGAACTCGAGCACGACCAGGCCACCCCAAACCGCCGCGCCCTCGGGCTGCGAAAGCGTGATGCTGGAAATCGTGTCCACGCAATCCTCGGGGCTCAGCGCGGGCGGGTAGCTAGGCGGCGCTCCGCCGTCGTTGTCTTGGACGACAACCGTGGTCGGCTCTTTCTGGTCGTCACCGCCACAGGCAATGGCGAGCAGTGGCAACGCGGCGAGCCAGACTGGTGCGAAGCGCAGGCTGTAGCGGACGAGCATCGTTCTTCTCCTCTTGTTCCCCCGAAAGCCGGCCTTTCTAGCACACTCCAAAGGGCCGATGCTACGTTCGGGCCGCTTGCAAGATCTCGTCGTCCGCCCCGGCCTCAGCATTCCCGAGCGTGAGCTCGAGTGGGCTGCCGTGCGCGCGTCGGGTCCGGGTGGACAAAACGTTAACAAGGTTTCGAGCAAGGTCGAGCTGCGCTTCGACTTCGAAGCCTCGTCCCTGTTGCCCGACGCCGTGAAGAATCGTCTGCGTGCGCTGGCTCAGCACCGGCTCGACGCCGAAGGGCGCATCCTGATCGTGAGCCAGGTGACGCGCAACCAACCGCAAAACTTGGAAGACGCGCGCCAGCGATTGGTCGTGCTGATCGCGCAAGCGCTGGTCGCGCCCAAGCGCCGGCGCCCCACCAAGCCGAGCAAGGCCGTCAAACGCGCGCGCGTGAAAAACAAACGCGCGCACTCCCAAAAGAAGCAAAGCCGCGCCAAAGCCCACCACGATGACTGAATCGCTCCCCCTTCGCGCGCTCAGCGCCCTGCTCCTGCTCGCAGCAAGCACTGGCTGCAGTGATCTGCGCAATTGCGCCGAGGACAATCCGAACGTGGTCGAGATCCCGAATGGTCGCCGCCTCGATGACGGGCGCATCGCCGGCGTCAGTGACAAGACCGCCATTACCTACCAATCGGCGCCCGACAATGCCCTCGACCCGTTCCCAGCCAAGACCAAGCTGCGCTTCAGGCACGAGCTGGGCGTGACTCCGCTGTTCGTGAAGATTTACCTCTCGTTCGACCCGATCGGCACTGGCACGAAGAAGGATCCGGGCGGCAGCAACGCCGAGAGCGCAGGCAACCAAGCCTTGATCGACTGCAAGGACGCGCACGTGATCGAAGTGCGCAACGACACCTGCCAAGACTTCTTCATAGAAGTCGTGGCATCCGACGCAGTTCTCACGCAAAACGGTACCGGCGGTGCCGGCGACGAGCTCTGCGGCGAGTGACCTCCACCCTGCCGTACAAGACTCGTGCGTTGTAAAAACTACTAAGCCATTTCGTGTAGGCGCGGCGCTCGCGCCGCTGCGCAGTTTGCGCAGTGATTTGCAGGCGGCTGTAGCAATCCTGCCACGCTCGACCGTGTCACTTCGTTTCAAGCTCGCGTCTCCGTACAGAAAGCGAATTTTGCACGCCGACGTTTGATCGCTGCGCCCTCCAAGGAGCGTGGACTTACGCGCCCAAGTCGCGCCATCCTTAACTGTTGCGGTCTGGCTTCCGTCTGAGATCGCAGGGGCGCGCATGCAGGACGACGTCAGGGATCTGGTCCTTCTCATCGACGATGATTTTTCAGTGCGCAAGATGCACGCAAAGGTGCTCACGCGCGCAGGCTTCACCATCGAGGCAGCCGCGGGCGGCGCACCCGCCCTGGCGCTACTTCAAGCCGGTTTGCGCGTCGGCGCGATCGTGACCGACCTGCACATGCCGGGCATCGACGGCCTCGCCTTCATGCGCGCCGTGCGTAAGATTGACATGGATGTGCCGGTGATCGTGGTGACCGGCTACCCAAGCTTCGATAGCGCCGTGCGCGTCATCGAATACGGCGGCTTTCGCTACTTGACCAAGCCTGCGCCGGCTGCGGAGCTGGTCGGCGCGGTGCGTAGCGCGGTCTCGATGCATCGGCTGGCGCTGCTCAAGCGACGCGCGCTCGAGCTCTACGAAAGCGAACGTTGGCACTTCGGCGATCGCGCGAGCCTGGAAGCCAGCTTCGAGGAAGCGCTCGACCATTTGTGGATGGCGTTTCAGCCCATCGTCAACCACCGCAAGCGCGAGATAGTCGGCTACGAGGCGCTGGTGCGTTCCGGGCATCCGCAGTTGTCGAACCCCGGCATGCTACTGGGCGCAGGCGAGCGACTCGGCCGGATTGGCGAGCTGGGTCAGCGCATCCGCAAGCACGTCGTCGACGCTTTGGACGCCGCGCCCATCGAAACGTCGATTTTCATCAACTTGCACGCCGCCGACTTGAACGACGATAGCCTGTTTTCCACGAGCTCTTCGCTGTGCGCGCACGCAACGCGCGTGGTGCTCGAGATCACCGAGAGGAGCTCGCTCGACCGCGTGACGGACGTGAAGGGTCGCGCCGAAGCCCTGCGCCGACTCGGCTACAAGATCGCGATCGACGATCTGGGCGCCGGCTACGCCGGCTTGTCCAGCTTTGCTCAGTTGGATCCCGACATCGCGAAGCTCGACATGTCACTGGTGCGCGACATCGACGCCTCCGAACAGAAGCGCAAGATCGTGCGCTCCATGCTGCAGGTGTGCACCGAAGAGCTGGGCGTGCGCGTCGTGTGCGAAGGCGTGGAGACGGTTGCCGAGCGCGATGCACTCGACGAGCTCGGCTCCGACATTCAACAAGGCTACCTGTTCGGGCGCCCTCAGGCGGGGTTCGTGCCACCCGCGTGGAGCATCCTCCCGGCAGCTCCGGCGGAGCACGCGTGAGCGCCGCAGCCGCCTCACGGCTACGCGCCCATCGGGCCCACGTCACGGCGGCGGAGCCTGGCGAAGCTCTGGCGCAGTTGGCCTCGGAGCTCGAAGCCGATGCCGCGAGCGCCGTGTTGCTGTTCTGCTCCAACAGCTACGATTTGGAGCGGCTCGGGCGCGGTATCGCCGACACCTTCAAGGCGCCGGTCGCGGCCTGCACCAGCAGTGGACAAATCGGCGGCGGCGGCTTCGAGCGGGGAGGGATCACGGGTGTGAGCCTGCAGGGCTCCGACCTCACGATGCGGCCCCTGCTGCTATCGCCCCTGTCGCTCTGTCAGTCGCAAGCGCAAAGCATCGCGCGCGAACATGCCAAGCGCGTGGCCGCTCAACCCGGCTTGCGCAGCTTCGGCGTGTTGATGGTCGACGGCTTCTCCATGTGGGAAGAGTTCGTCGCCGCCGCGTTGTATCAAGCGCTCGGCAACGTTACGGTTGTCGGCGGCTCGGCCGCCAGCGACACGCCCGATCGCCGCCCCGCCGTTTACCACGATGGTCGCTTCCTGCAGGGGGCGGGCGTTTTGGCTCTGTTCGAAACGCGCCAGGTGCCGTTCGCCACCTTCGTGGCGCAGCATTTCGTTCCCTCGAGCAAGAAGCTGGTCATCACCCTGGCAGATCCCGAGCGACGCACCGTGTACGAGATCAACGGGGAGCCGGCGGCGCGCGCCTACGCCCGAGCGCTCGGTGTCTCCGCGTCCGAGCTGACCCACGCGCATTTTGCGGCCTACCCGCTGATGCTCGACCTCGGTGAGCAGCTGCTGCCCCGCGCCATTCGCGCGCGAAACGACGACGGCAGCTTGCTGCTCGCCTGCGCCATCGAAGAGGGCCTGGTCGTGAGCATCGCCGATAGCAAAGACCCGCTACTCACGCTGGATGCGGCGCTCAAGGACGTGACCGCGCGTGTGCCCGACCCCGCCACGCTCTTGGTATTCGACTGCATAGCGCGTAGGACCGAGCTAGAGGGGCGCGGCCTGGCCGACGCAGCCGGTAAGCTCCTGGCGGACTACGGCGCGGTCGGCTTCAGTAGCTACGGCGAGCAGCTGGGACCGATCCACACCAATCACACGCTGACCGGTCTCGCGCTGGGCCGCGCCTCGGCGGAGGGTCCATACTGATGGTACAAGCCGTCGAACCAGCCAGCGAGCTCGCGTTACTGCGCGCCGAGCTGTTGGAGCTGCAGGGCCAGCTCTCGGAGCTACAAGGCCAGCTCAAGAGTCGTGACAAGACCATCGACGCGCTGATGCGCCGGGTGGAGACCAGTCAGTCGACGCGCTCATCGTACCTCGCGATGGAGCAGAGCCTGGCGATGGAGCGCGTGGTCGGTAACAAAACGGCCGAGCTGGTCGAGCAGAAAGCGCGCCTGGCGAAAGCGCTCGACGAGCTGCGCCTCACGCAGGCCAAGCTCCTACAAGCTCAAAAACTCGAAGCAATCGGGCAACTGGCCGCGGGCATTGCGCACGAGGTGAACACCCCGACTCAATACGTGACCGACAACGTCACGTTCCTGCAACGTGCATTCGAGCGGTTGCAGAAGCTGATCGCCGCCAACACGTGCTTGCTCGAGGCTGCGCGCAACGGCGACGTCACCCCACAGATCGTGCAAACGGTCGAAGACGCCCGCAGCACCGCCAAGCTCGACTACCTGGCGCGGCAAGTGCCGCGCGCCATCGAGCAGTCGCTCGAGGGGCTCGGGCAGATCACCTCCATCGTCAAGGCCATGAAAGAGTTCTCGCACCCGAGCGGCGCGGAGAAGCAGCCCTTCGACGTCCACGATCTGATCGAGTCGACCTCGATAGTGGCCAAGAACGAGTGGAAGTACGTGGCCGATCTGGCGTTCGACTTCGACTGGAGCCTGCCGCCCGTGCTGTTGCTGCGCAACGAGTTCTCGCAGGTGATGCTGAACCTGATCGTCAACGCCGCGCACGCCATCGAGCGCTCGTTGCCCACCGGCTCCGCCGAAAAGGGAAAAATCGTGATCTCGACCAAGGCGCTCGACCGGAACGTGGAAATCCGCGTTGCCGACAACGGCTGCGGCATCCCCGAGCCGGTTCGGGCCCGCGTTTTCGAGCCATTCTTCACGACCAAAGAGGTCGGCAAAGGCACGGGCCAGGGGCTAGCGATCGCGTACTCGGTCGTGGTCGACAAGCACGGCGGCACGATTCACTTCGAGACCGAGGAAGGTAGGGGCACCACGTTCGTGCTCATCCTTCCGCTCGCGAGCTGAACGATGCGCGTGATCTTCGTCGACGATGAAGTCCGAGTGCTCGAGGCGCTCGAGCGCGTGTTGTTCGAGCTGGAGACCGACTGGGAGACCGCCTTTTTGCACGGGGGGGAGCTGGCCCTCGCAGAGCTCGCCAAAAAGCCTTACGACGTGATCGTCTCGGACTTGCGCATGGCGGGCATGGATGGCGTGGACTTCTTACGCCGCGCCGCGCAGCTCTACCCGCGCAGCGTGCGCATCGTGCTCAGCGGCCACAGCGACGAAGAAGCGGCCCTGAAGATGGTGCACCTCGCCCACCAATTCCTGGCCAAGCCTTGTAGGGCCGAGACGCTGCACCAGGTAATCGTGCGCACGCAGCAGCTGGCGGAGCTCTTGCCCGAGCGCAAGCTGCAAACGCTGGCGGGCCAGTTTGGCGCGCTGCCCTCCTCCATCGATTTGCAGCGAGAATTGCTGGCTCTGGTCGAGCACGAAGACGCCAGCGCGGCTGCCATGGCGACCGTAATCCAGAAGGATCCGGGCCTGACCAGCAAGCTGCTTCAGGTCGCGTCCTCGGCCTTCTTCAATAGCTCGGCCAGCGTCACGGATGTCGAGTCGGCGATCATGCGCTTGGGGCTGCGCACCTTACGCAACCTCGCTCGACGCCTGTGCAGCGATGCCGAGCTCCGTGTGTCCGCATTGCCGACGGCCACGGCGGTGCAAGCGTTGCAACAACGCTCGCTACGTATCGCGGAGCTGGCAGCCAGTATGGCCAAGCTGCCGGAAGATGCCGCAACCGCGTACGTCGCCGGTTTGCTGTGCGACGTCGGCCAGCTCGTGCTCGTCACCGGCGCGCCCGAACGCCAGTACGTCACACAAGCCGAAGCGGCGCAGCGCGGCGTGCCACAACACGTGGCCGAGCTTTCCACCTGGGGCACTACCCACGCCGAAATCGGCGCCTATCTCCTCGGTTTGTGGGGCCTGCCCGTGCAAATCGTGCAGGCCGTCGCCGATCACCACGCGCCCGAGCGCGAAGGCTTGGACCACGTGGGCCTGACTCAGCTGGTGTGGCTGGCGTCCTGCATCGTGGACGACGAAGAGCCGTCACCCGAGCTGTTGTCGCAATTCGGTGCAGAAGAGCTGTATCGCACTCATCGCAGTCACAACGAGGAGACAGAACCGTGAACAGCGAGCGCTACGTATTGTGTGTGGACGACGAGCCGCTCTTGCTCGAGGGGCTCGAGCGCACCTTGGGGCAAAGCTTCGAAATCGTCACCGAGACGAAGCCGCTCGCCGCATTGGCCCTGCTCGAGCGCCGCGAGCGTGAGTTCGTGGCCATCATCAGCGACATGCGCATGCCCTTGATGGACGGCGCCAAGTTCCTGTCCTGCGCCGCCGAAATCGCCCCCGATTCCGTGCGTATTTTGCTGACCGGCCACGCGGAGCTGAGCGCCGCCATCGCAGCCGTCAACACCGGTCGCATCTTCCGCTTTTTGTCCAAGCCTTGCGCCCCGGCCGATCTGCTGGGCGCTGTCGAAGCCGCAGCCGAGCAGCACCGCCTGCGCCACGTCGAGAAGGAGCTGCTGGAGCAGACGTTGACCGGCAGCGTACGGCTGCTGTCCGAAGTGTTGATGCTGGTAGCGCCCCGCATCTTCACGCGCACGCAGCGCATCCAGAGCTACGTGGTGTTCATGGCGCAAAAGCTGGGTCGGCAAGACGTGTGGCGCTTCGAGCTAGCCGCCTGCCTGAGCATGATCGGTTGCGTGAGCTTACCCGAAGAAACCGTCAATCGGGCCTTGAGCGGCGAGTCGCTCGAGGACACAGAGCTCCGTTCGTTCGCCGAGCACCCGCTGACGGCGCACCGATTGCTGCAGAAAATCCCTCGTTTCGAGGACATCGCGGAGATGGTGAAGCTCCAGGCAGATCTACCTCAAGACGCACCCCCGTCTTCGCCCGACGTCGAGCTCGGCGCTCGCCTGTTGCGCGTTGCGCGACGGGTCGAGCAGCTCGTCGCTCAGGGAGCGAGCGAGCGCGACGCTTGCGCACGGATCGACAAGGTGCCCAGCGCCGAGGCCGAGCTACTCAAGTTGCTCTCGACGTACCACACCGCTACACAGCGCGGGCAGCTCAAAGAGCTGAGAGTCAATCAAATGACCGCGCAGATGGCGCTCGAGCACGACGTAAAGACAAAGACGGGCGTGGTCGTGGTACCGGGCGGTAAGCAGCTCACGCATTTGCTCCTCGAACGGCTCATCCGCTTTTCTCGCGCGGGGCTCCTGGTCGAGCCAATCTGGGTCAGAGAGCCGTAGGGCCTTGCCCTCTTGGCAAAAATCATGGGCTTCACGTCCTCTTCGGCCGCTGCCGGAACACCAAACCAGCCCACCCCGGCTCCCCCTCTTCGAACCGCTTCAACCCGCGCCAAATCGTGCTACTAGCCCGCCCAGCATCCCGTACCAATCCCGGAGGAGTGGCCGAGCGGTTTAAGGCACCGGTTTTGAAAACCGGCGTACTCGCAAGGGTACCGTGGGTTCGAATCCCTCCTCCTCCGCCCAAAAGAGAATCGAATCAACTGGTTGGGGAACCTCGGGGGACGAGGGTTTGGGAGGGCCCACGAGCGTTTTGGTTTATTCGACAAACCAAGAGCCTGATCTGCGTTCGAGAGGTCGTGGTTTTTCGAGCACGCGAGAGAAGCCCTCGAAGGCTCTAAGGGAGCGCTTTCGGAAGGAGGAGGTCTCTCCTTGGTTCTGGTCCGAGAACACCTCTCGAACCAACCTGAGGGCACTCAATCCTTTCGAGAATCCTGGACGCGCCTCTAGCCAGCTTGTACAGCGGCTCCCCAATCACAAGCGGCTCCCGAGCCGTCCCTAGGTCCGTACGACGAAGCCGATCACCACACGACGATTGCGCCACCGGCCGTTGGCTGTCTCGTTCGACGCGACAGGATCTGCCTGCCCCATGCCGATTGCACGTAGCCGGGCACCCGGAAAAAACCGCTGAGCTTCGGCCTCCACGGCTTCAGCACGGGCCCTCGTAAGCGCCTTATTGTGGGCCGGCACGCCGTATGTATCCGAATACACTCTGATCGTTGCGCTCTCGATAGACGTCTTGCGAAGAGGGGCCAGGACAGCGCGGAGCAGGATCTTTCCCTCGGGGGTCAATGCACTCGAACCCACTCCGAACAGTTTGCTGGCTCTCAACGTCAGCGCTCGGGGCTGTTGTTGACTTGGGGCTGCAGCAGCACGCCCCGCGAGAGAGCTCGCGATCAGGACGGCCGCGCCTCGTGCAAAATCTCGCCTCGATGAGCGCTGCGTAGAGGACATCGCAGCGACTATCGCGCGGTCGGCGCCCAATGAAAAGGGCGCAACCGATCTCGCCCGGTGCGCCGCCCCATTCGTTGACGCGTCGGCGCAATCCGATCGCCGCAGGTACGCGGCGCGCTTAGACCATTCTGTTCGGGCCCGACCCACCCCTCGTTTGCGACGCTTTGGTCTGTCGATAGCTCCTCGCCGCTTGCAAAACGGTCAGTTGCCTTGCCCATTGACCTCACCTTGGAGGTCCGGAGGCGGCTTGAGGTCCTTGATGCGCAGCTCGGCAGGAGCAACGCGTCCGACACGGCTGGTGAGCTTCGCTTCAGAGTCGTCATGTCATGGCCTCCAAGCGCGCGCACACATCGGCGTCGCTAGTCGTCCTTGCTCGTTACATGTTCGCAGTAGCCACAAACTCCACCAAGATCCTGCTCATCCAGCTCTAACTCGGCGCCGCAGCGAATGCACTCCGTGTGGCTACGTCCGGATCCGCATCGCGCACAGACGTCTTCGTCGAGGATGAACGTCTCCTGCATGCAGTTTGGACAATTGCCGATGGGGTCTCGATCACCATCCCTAACAGGAGTGAAGCGATCGACTCCGTCGTTCAAGGCGCCGGCGACGAACTCGTCCGCGTCAGCCTTGTGCCCGCAGGATCGGCACTCCAAAATCAGATCATCGAGAGAGCTGCTCGTATCGATTGGTCGCTGCAACTGCGACCCGCACTCTGGACAGACGTACGCTTCAACGGAGTTGGAAAGTGCATCCGTACCCCACTTGACAGACCGAAGCGTCGTCAAGCATTCGTTCCGTTCAGCGGCGAAGACTTCCTCATTGTTAAGAAGCTGTTCCCACGTGGCGTCACCAAAGACCAGTCTGGGATCCTTCCGCAGTTCGCGAGTCGTAAAGTCTCTCACTAGCAACAGAACGTCGGCGGCGAGACCGCGGAGTGCGTCGTTGGAAACCTGCGCGTAGTAGTGTTCAATGTTGTTGCGCTCGGCCGTTAACTTGTCGAGACGCTTCCACTCGAGGTCGACCCCCAATGACTTGAGCCTCTGCTTGATTTCTTCGACGTCGACCGTCTTGTGGCCGGTACCGACGAACTGAAGCCCACCAGATTCAGTCAACTTCGGCTTTATCTTTTGCTTGAGCAGCACCTCGTCGCTGCCTTCAGGTGAAAGCTCGAGGAGACGGGCCTTAAGGAGCAGAAGCACACCGGCGTGCAGGCTCCGCACGGACGACAAGGTCCGAGCTGGGGTGCCAGCCGCGAGGTCTTCGACACCCACCTGGATCGATAGCGCTGCATTGCTGAGAATCGTCACCGCAGCTGCTAGCCTAGCTCCATCGGATGCGACGAGGTGCAGACATTGCTTCGCGCGACCTCCGGAGCCCGTTTTGATTTTGCGCTGACAACGCAACCCAACTTCAGAGACTCGTGTGAAGGAACTCAATCGTGCGTGCTGTCGTCAACAAGGCGCGCTCTGAAAAACGACGCGCGACAATCTAGTTTTCGACCCACGTGCGCCTGCTCACAGCGCGCCAAACGAACAGACGGGTCAAATTGGCAACAGGAATGCTCATCGGACTCGTTGGATTTGCTATCGCTGCCTGAAAGTCGACGTCGATGGCGTGCGCGCATTCGATGTTCTCGGCGCCCTCGCCCTTGACGATCGGATCAATAAGAACTTTCACCGAGCGAGTCCCGGGTGGCAAAGCATCCGACGTTAGCCCTTTGAGCGAAAACGAGATGGCGGGCTTACCCACCACTGCCCGGGAAACTGGGATATCGACAAGCTCCACGGCGTCCGGGTCCGGAATCTTGAACGCTCTGGCAAGTTCCGCCGTCGTAAAGAACGGGATCACGACGCAGTCGCGAAAGGAAAACAGCGATGGCGTCGCCAGCAACACGATGAGGTTCGGGTGCTCCTTCCGTGGAGCCGTACCCGGCGGTGGTTCGGCCGCAGACCACGGACCGTCGCACAATTCGCGCAGGAGTTGGTGAAGACCTTCCGTGCCACGCTGGAGAACGTCGTCCACCGTCGTGCCATCCACGTAGGTTCGCTCGTGGGGTTTGCTGCGCCCTACCAGCGACGTCCTATCCGGGACCAACAAGGCGTTTGCCGCGGGATTCCGTGCTGCCGCCCTTATGTCTCCAGGCGCGTAGTGGCCCGTGCCGTGGCGCCACCCGTGATGAAAGAACGAGTTGCGATAGGCGTTGAGCAAGTCGAACCAGTCCGACTTTTTCCGAATGAGCTCGACTTCGAGGACCTGACATTGCGGGGGAAGGTCTTTTTTTACGAGATCCGCCGTTTCCCACGGCGCCCTCCTCGCTCGCTTTGGTGCCACGCCGTGACGGCGCGCAATCAAATACACAAGTTCGTCAAGCACCATGCGAGCGGCACCGCAGAACGCCTGGAGCTCGAAATGCAACGTTTCCACAAACTCGTCCCAAAACACTTCTCCGGGCAGCCCGTCACGGCGTGCGTCGACTTCACGCCGTAGACTGTCGAACCGAAGGCGGTGATACTCGCTACGTCGGAATGTCTTGCTGAGCGACTCAAAGACCGCAGCGCGCTCGTCGGCAGGCACGTTCGCAAATGCCGTGCCAGCCGCCGCAACGGACAGATGCGCCGTGCGGATCGAATGCGTGTCGGGGACACCGGCCGGGTAGCAACGGCGATACATGAGCGCACCAGGCATGGTTGCGTAGAGCACAAGTGCTCCGAGGTCAGAGGTATCGGACCTCTCAACCGCGCCGTCATGACTTGTATCGTTCACCTATCTCTCCTCAGGGCGAGTGGCCAATCTGGCGTAAGCGGCTCGCCACCTCGCTCATCGACCTGAGGCGCGCGGAGGGCAGCATCGCCGTCATTGCTCGAATCGTCCCGTTGAACGCACGAACGATGGGCGCTGAGCCGCTGACCACGTCATGCTGGACTCCGGAACCCACCGGTGAAATCGGCAAGGCACGGCCGGCAGCAAGCTCAGCCAGAACTACGCCCAAGGAATATACGTCACCGGTCTGGTCGCACCTACCCGTTGCCCACTGCTCCATCGAGCAATAGTAGTGAGTGCCCATCGGCCCACCCATCGTCAGGTCCAGGACTTTCGAATGCAGATGCACGAACTGTCCTAGTCCCCAGTCGGCAATCACGGGGCCGCCGCTGTCCGCCAGAAGAATGTTCTCAGGCTTCAGGTCCCGATGAATGAAGTTCATGGAGTGGGCGTATGCCAACGCCTCGGCCACAATCGCCACAAACCCAGCCACTTGCTGGATGGTCCTGAATCGACCCCCCGCTTGCAGCCAAGTACGCAGGCTCCCGCGTTGGAAGTAGGGCATTACATACCAGCGCTCGCCCCCGGCCAAGCTCACCCCTTCGAGCGAAACGATGTTGGGATGATTCATCGTTTCGAGCATTTCTATCTCGCGCTCGAACCTTCCTTGCGCCCCTGGATCATTCGCCCAGTTGGCGCCCAACCGCTTGCGTGCGAGCCGTGTCCCAGGTGGATGCGACCGGTTGGTGGCGACTACTTCCACTTCATCGACGATGCCCAGACCACCTTCGCCGATTCCCCGAACCGTCATGATGCTGAACTGACCTGGCGCTAGATTTCTTGCGGCAACCATAGGAATGTCCTCCTCAGCTTGGTTCAACTCACGCCGCACGCAGACCAAGTTGGCGGCGCAGCCGGCTGATAAAAGGCCAAACCTGATCAAGATCCGGCTCGGGGTCAGCAAGACCGTATGCGCGCCAAAGCTGTACTACCGCGCTCTCTTCGTCATTCGGAATTCTGCCGCCAACACCTCGACCTTGGCAACAAGCCGTGGCGAGCCGCAGATTGAGCCGCCGCACACGGATTGAAATCTCCACGCAAGGCCTCCCACTCCCATGAGAGCGAGCGTGGATGCTCTGGTTCACCCACTGTGCGTCCGCACTTTCGAGCAATCGTTCTTCGCCACCGATCCTCACCGAGGTTTCCATGGTTGGACCACCTTTCTGGCCCTGACTTCAGCCTAACAGCGTTTTGGAGTCAAGTATTACTGTCTTTTTTTGGACGAGCAGCGCTGCTCGCCGTTCGGTGAACGTCTTGAAATCACTACCAAATCGCCAACAAGAGATTTCGATCAGCGGACGCGCCGAAATCAAGTGCGTATGTCGCCCATCGTGATCACCTGTGTCGGCGCATCGTGATCACCCAAATCGTGCATCGTGATCGGAGCGAAGCGACGCTGGCAGGTGGCAGGTCAGGTGGTGGGTTCGGGCTGGCCCTTTCGGCGTGAGTTTCCCTTGAGGTCGACCTTGTAGGCGTTGTTCACAAGTCGGTCCAAAATCGCGTCAGCCAGGGTCGGGTCGCCGATCCAGGCGTGCCAGCTGGCGGCCGGGAGCTGGCTGGTGACGACGGTGGAAGCGCGGCCGT
>DASZTA010000026.1:2500-182470 GCA_035548415.1 Polyangiaceae bacterium | reverse complement strand
GTAGCGGCGACGGTCACCGCCCAGCAACGCTACCGGCCATTCGTCGGCAGCTCTTGCTCCATCTCGCTACGCCTTGCCCACGCTGCGGCCTCGCGGTGAGGCTGTTCATTCCGCCATAAAAAAGTGACTGAGTAGTGCTAGCCCTCAGAACAGCGCGACCAGCCCGGCGGAAGCGCCGTACGACGAGTGGCTGATATCGTGCTCGATGGTCGTCGCGCTGCTGCCGAGCCCACCGAAGTTGGGCACCCCTTCGCTGGAGGTCACTTCCTTGAACGTGCCGGTTGCGCAGAAATCCAAGTTGAGACCCAAGGTGATGCCCACGTGAGGAACGGGCGTCAGCACGAGCTGCGGCTCCAAGTTGATGGCGTAGAGCGTGACGGTCTGGCTCTCTTTGAACGTACCCGGGGTGCTGTCGCTCACGAACTCGGCGTCCGTTGCTTGCGACAAACGCGAAATGCCTCCGCGCGGCCAGATCGATAGGTAGCGCGACACCTCGACCAAGAAGCCAACGCGCCCCGCCACCAGGAACGTGGCCGAGGTCGGATTTTGGCGCGTGACCGTGACGGAGGACGAGCTCGTGGTGTCTATCCCGGTGTGGTCGGTCTCGCTACTGGTGACCATGTAGCTGAAAGATCCGCCCAGGGTGAGCCCGAATGGTAACCGGCCGTCGAAGCCCAAACGCGGCACGTTGTAGAGATCGCCAAACGCCGAGTGGCCGTTGCCCAAGAAGGACACATCGAGCCCGCTCGTTTCCTGCTTGTCGCTGCCCGTGCCGTTGGTGAAAGGCGCGGTCTCGCTCATCGTCCAGAATGCCAGCGCGGTCAGCCGCTCGGCGCTCACGATGAAGCGGCTGTCGCGCGCCCGCCAACGGTCGATGGGGCGTCCGTTACGATCGTCGCGATCGACCCGACGCTCGTCGTCGTCGCGATCGTCGTCCTCGTCGCGATCGTCGTCCTCGTCTTCGTCACGGTCTTCGGCACGGTCTTCGTCGAAGTGGCGGCGACGCTTCTTCTTGTGCTTGCGGCGCGGTGCGGGTGCTTCGTCCTCTCCCTCGGGGTTGGCCGCCGGTGCTGCTGCAGGCGTTGGGGCTGCAGGAGCGGCTGCGTCGGCGGGAGGTGCCGGCGGCGCTGCCGGATCGGTGGGCGCTGCGCTCGGCGCCACGGGCGTCGCGCCGGGGGCCGAGGTCGTGGGGGCAGGCGCTACCGGCGCCGCGCTCGGTGCGGCCGCCGGGAACGCGGCCGAAGTAGCGGTGCTCGGCGCGCTGCTGGCCGCCGGTGCCGCCTTTGGCGCCGCTTGGGCCAGCGTCGGCAAACACACGAATAGTCCGACCCCGATCCAGCCCCTCGATTTTCCAATTCTGGTCACGCACGCCTCCCTTATTTGGTGTGCGCCTTAAACACGAGCCCTGCCGAAGATGCAAGCAAGCTCGGAAGGCTACGCGCCGAATCCCAGGCATTGCGCGAGGCTAGCAAGCGGACATTTCCTGTCCGAGCGCAGCCGCGAACCATAGAAACCGCGCGTGCGCGATGATAGAAACGAATCCGTGACGACATCGCCGAAGTTCCAGCTCGCGCAGCAAGACGCGGTCGCTTTCTTGCGCGCGCTGCCGGCGGAGTCGGTCGACTTGCTGGTCACGGATCCCGCGTACGAGTCGCTCGAGAAGCACCGCGCGGTGGGCACCACTACACGCTTGAAGGTGAGCGCCGGCTCGAGCAACCCCTGGTTCAGCGTGTTCCCCAACGCGCGCTTCGCGGAGCTGTTTGCAGAAGTGTTTCGCGTGCTCAAGCGCGACACGCACTTTTACTTGATGTGCGATCCCGAAACGGCGTTCATCGCCAAGCCGGTGGCCGAGCAAGCCGGCTTCAAGTTTTGGAAGCCGCTGGTGTGGGACAAGGCGTCCATCGGGATGGGATATCACTACCGAGCTCGCTACGAGTTCGTGCTCTTCTTCGAGAAGGGTAAGCGGCGCCTTGCCGATCTGGGTATCGCCGACGTGCTGCAAGTGCCGCGTATCCGCGGTGGCTACCCTGCAGAAAAACCAAGCGCGCTGAGCGAAATCTTGATCCGCCAGAGCAGCGTCGAGGGCGATTTGGTGGTCGATCCGTTCATGGGTTCGGGCTCGAGCGGCGTAGCCGCGCTCAAGCTTGCCCGCCACTACGCCGGCAACGACGTATCGAGCGATTCGCTGAAATTGGCGCGCGAGCGCCTGCTCGCAGCCGGCGGTAGCGAAGGCCCTTTATTCGCGAGTAGCGCGGCGAGCGAGCCGGTGCAACAGCGCCTGGCGCTGGGTTAGCCATGGGGCTGAGCGGCAAAGAATACGCGGATCTGGTCGCGTCCTACATTTTGAAAAACTTTGGCGCGCGCGGTCTCACCGTTTACCGCGAGGTGTCGATGGGTAAGACCATCATCGGCAAGAACCGCCACATCGACATCTTGGTGTTGCACGAAGCCACGAGCGCGGTGCTCGCTATCGAGTGCAAATACCAAGATTCGCTCGGCACGGTGGACGAGAAGATTCCGTACGCCATTCAAGACATGCAGGCGATGGGTGTGCCGGTGTGCCTGGCCTACGCCGGCAGCGGCTTCTCTTCCGGGATTTTGCACATGCTGGCGGCTTGCCCCATTGCCGCGCAGTGCCTGCCACCTGCCTCGCTCGACCCGTCGCGCGAGACGCGTGAGCTGGATATAGCGCTAGCGATGGCGTTTCGGTTTTGGGATCTGGTGGTGGCGAACAAGCGCCCGTTCGCGCTACCGGCGGAACCAGCGCCCAGCCCCGCCGCCGCGGAGCCGCTAGCCGCCGACTAGCGGCTGGCGACGCTCAATCAACAAGCTCCGACGCCTGGTCGTGAAACGACGGCTGCGCCACGCGCGTATCGGACTCAGATGCTGGGCATGGTGAAGGTGAGTGGCAAGTCCGCGTGCTGGTTGGCCTGGGCGCTGGCCGCTGCCGCGTGCGGCGGCGAATCCCAGCACAATCCGGCGGGTTCACCGCCGGAGGCGACGGGCGCTGGTGGTCAGGCCCATGCGGGCGGCACCGGTGTGAGCAAACCGGGCAGCGGCGTGGCGACGGCCGGCCAGGCGTCGACTTCGCGCGGCGGCTCAGGCGGGAACGGGGCTACCGTGGGCGGAACCGCCACGGGCGGAGAGCTGGGGCAGCCTGCGGGCGCTGCACCGGAAGGCGGTTCACCGGAAGGCAGTGGGGCCGGCGCGAGCGACCCGGGCGAGGGTGGCAGCGCTGGTGAGCCGATGCCGTCGTGCGATCCCATCGTCTTCGACGACCCGGACTTCGAGTATGCGGTGCGTGCGAGCGTGAACAAGCCGACCGGCGCGCTCACGTCGGCGGACGTCGTGGGCCTCACCTTCGTCGCCGCCAGTGGCGTGAAGTCGATTCGTGGTGCCGAGTGTCTCACGGACCTGACCGACTTCGATATCGGCGGGCTCCCCTGGGGTGACGTCTCGGATCTTTCGCCGCTAGCGCCACTGAAGAAGCTCGAGACGGTGGACGTGGGCCACAACCCGCTTGCCAGCGTCGCGCCGCTCGGCGACTTGCCCCAGCTGAAGCAGCTGTTCATGAGCAGCGTGCCTACCTCGCTCGACTTGGCACCGCTCGCGGGTGCGCCGGCGCTCGGGCTGCTCTACCTGCAGAAAGATACCGTCGTCGACCTCGAGCCGCTCGGCGCAGTGAAGACGCTCGTAACGCTGAACCTGCGCCAGAGCACGGTGCTAAAGCCGACCGGCGCTGCGAAGTTGAAGAGCGTCCTCGACTTGGACGCCACCGGGGTCTTCGATGACGTGACACCGCTCGCCGCCCTCACGCAGCTGCAAAAGCTGCGCGTGGGGCTCAAACCGACTCAAGGCTTCGCGGCGCTCGCCACGCTGAAGAACCTGATCTTCCTCGACGCGCAGCGCGCGAGCATCGCGGACTTGGCGCCGCTCGCGGGTATGACGAAGCTTCAGCAATTCACTCTTTCCGGCAATCAGGTGAGCGACCTGACTCCGCTGCAGAGCTTGGCGCAGCTGCGCGAGGCCGTGCTGGTCGACAACCAGGTGCAAGATCTGTCGCCGCTGGTCAAAAACGCGAGCTTCGCTGACGGCGCCTCGCTGTACGTGCAAAAAAATCCGTACGATTGCGCTGCCCAAGCCGCGAATGTGAGCGACTTGCAGGGGCGCGGCGTCGAGGTTTTCAGCGACTGCCAGTAGCGGCGCGTCTACTTACCAACCATGCGATTTCGTCAGCTGGTGGGTGAGCATCAGCGCGAGGCCCAAGAAGCCGCACAGGCCGAAGTAGCGGAAGGCCCAGGTTCGGCGATCTGCTTCCGTCACCAGCTCCAGATCCGCATTGTTGCGCTGAAAGGCGTGCATTAGCCCCATCGCCGCGATTATCACGAGCTGAGGCGACGGGCTCATCAGGCAAAGGCCCCCCATGATGATGGCGCCCACGATCGAGGCCTTGCGTGACAGGACGCGTGCGATGCGTCCGCCGTCCAAGAAGCCGAGTGGCGTCATGTTGAACAGGTTCAAGAAGAAGCCCGTGTAAGCCAAACCGAGGAAGAACGGGCTGTGCAGCCAAAGCCCGAGGGCGGCCACGAAGAGCGCCGCCCCGGTACCCGCGACGGGACCGGCGTAGGCGACGTCCGCCTCGATGCGGGGATGCGTCGGCCGGCCCTTCATCGCGATCATCGCGCCGAAAAACGGGATGAACACCGGCCAGCCCGCCTCGATACCGGCGCGCTTCATTGCGATGCCGTGCCCCATCTCATGAACGAAAATCATCAGCACCAGGCCGAGCGCAAACGGGAAGCCGCCGTTCATCGCGTACAGCAGAACCGACGCTGCCATGCTGCCGCCCGTGAGCAGCACCTTGGCGAACGGAAGCGCCTTGAGCATGACGAGCAGGCCTTTGCCCTTCGCCAGCAAGCCGAGCAGCAGCGCGCCGATGCCGCCCTTCACCGCGGAGCCGCTGGAGCGTGCAGGCGCGCCGGTCGTGGTTGCGAGTGCTGGCTGGGGCGGCGGCCAGGCGGGGGGCTCTCGATCAGGTGGCTGCATTCTCTTTCTTGCTGAACAGTTTTTTGAGGGCGGCGCCGAGGGCGACGGCTGCTGCAACGATGGCCTTCTTTCCGGCGATCAGCAAGGCGAGCAGGCCCTTGCCGAACTTGGCGAGCAGGCCAATCTTCGCGACCTTCATCAGGCCCAGGCCCGCCCCGCCGAGCACCAGGCCGGTGAGGCCGTATTCGGCGACCTTGTCCGTCGAGGAGTTGAAGTCTGCGTAGCGCTGGCCAGGCTCGAAGCCCGTCTTCGACAACAACAGCGCGCCGGCGGGCTTGTACGCTGCCAGGTGCTGCTTGTCGGTTACCAGGTTGAGCGAAACGAAACCGCTGCGGCCCAAAATACGAGTGTTGTAGTTGATGGAACCGCCGTCCGGCGCCTCGATGATCAGGCCCCAGATCAGCTCGTGCTTGACCTTGTCATAGTGCGGTTCCTCGTCCCAACCGGCGGCGTGCATCGGGCTGAAGCCGAGCTTCTTGCGCTCGGCGTTGTACTCTTCTTCACCCTCTTGCATCGACTCGAGCAGCTCTTTGCTGTCGAGCGACTCGTCGTCCTTGATGTGACCCGAGTCTTCGAAGCGCAGCGTGACGAGGTACTCGTCAGCGTCGTTCTGCGACACGACCAATCCGAGCAAGTCGTCGTTGTAGAGGTTGCCCATCTTCTTCATCAGCTCGCCCGCTTCGGGCATGGGCAAATAGGCGTGAGTCTCGGGCAAATCGAGCTTGATGCCGTGGCCCAGGTTGACGGGCTTCGGCCCCGGTTGCCAGTGGTACTTCTGCTCCGGCGCGGCCGCCGAATCTGCCGGCGCGGGCGCTGCGGCGTCGTCCGTCGGTTGGTCCACGTCGGCGTATGCCGCCCCCGTGGTGACCAATGTCGACGCGCACACGACCCCAAGGACCCTCACCAGCTTTGCCATGCTGGCTTGAATCTCATGGAATCGCTGCCGCGGCAACCGGCGATGACTAGTGAGCGACGCCGAGCTCGCCGAGCAGCGCGTCCGCGTGCTCGACCGTTTGCAGCATGAACAGCACGTAGCGCAGGTCGACATGGATGCTGCGTGTAGTCGGGCTGAATACCCAATCGGACGCGACGGATTCGTAGGTGCCGTCGAACGCCAAGCCCACGAGCTCGCCCTTGGCGTTCAGCGTGGCAGAGCCGGAATTGCCATTGGTAATGTGCAAATCGCTCAGAAAATCGACCGGCACGTCGCCGATCGACTTCTCGGCGTAGCGCGAGCGGGGGCCTTCTTTCACGGCCGCGAGCAGGCGCGCCGGAGCATTGAAAGGCTCCTTTCCCGTGTTCTTGGCGGCCATTTGCGCCAGGCTCGTGAACGCGCCGATGTTCGCCCCTGGCTCACCGGGCGGCGCCTTCTTCACCGTGCCGAACGCCACGCGTAGCGTGCTGTTCGCGTCCGGCGCGACGGCACCACCCTTGAACGCCAGGAGCGCGTCCAGGTACAGCGGCTTGAGCAGCAGCATCTTGCCGTCGAAGCGTTTGCGGCGATCGTCGACCGCGCGCAAGCTCGGGTACAGCTTCGACATCATGCGCAAGATCGGATCCGCATGCTTGGCGAGATCTGCCGGCTTGGCCTTGTCGAACAGCTCGAGGCGCAGCTTCTCGTCGTCGAGCTTGGTCTTGTCGTAGAGCTTGGCGATGGCGGCGTCGATGGCCGCGTCGGTCGGATTTTTGCCGGCGATCAGCTCGAGCGCGGGCGTGCGCTGCTCGGGCGGTCGCGCGCGGTCTCGCTGCAGCGCCAGCTTCAAGAAGGCACGATCGAGCTTGGGGTGATAGCTGGCCGGAATCGCCTTCAGGTCGTCTTTGAGGCGCGCGATGTTGCGCTCCTGGTAGTTGGGGTCGCGCTCGGCGTCGGGCTTCTGTCGCTCGTCGGCCATGCGCGCGATGCGGTAGGCCGCGAACAGCAGGCGCGGCATCAGCATCTCGCGCTCGAGCGCGGTATCGGCTTCGCGCGTCTTTTCGGCCTCGGCAAAGGCGGTTTCGATGTCGCCAATGACGCTGCCATAGGCTTTGACGCGCGCCGGATCGGCTGCGATGAAGGCCTGCAGGGCTCGTTGCTCGGCCTGCTTCTTCTCGAGCAGGTGTGCCTTCTGCATGCCTTCGAGCTCGCCCAGGTGCTTGGTCCGGTAGTTGTCGAAGCCGCGCCGGCGCCCGGTGGCCTTGATGGCGACCTCCTTGTCGTCTTTGCTGACTTGCTCGATCAGCGCCAGGTAGGCGTCGAACATCGCCAGCTGCTCCGGGTAGACCTTGCTTTGAATCAGCTTCATTTCCACGGCGGGCGCCAGCAGCGAGGTGTGGCCGGGGTAGCCGGCGACCATCACCAGGTCGCCCTCTGCGAGCGGAGTACTGGCCAGCTTGAGGAAGGCTGGTGGCTGGTAGGGGACGTTGTCGGTCGAGTAGTCGGCGGGCAGGCCGTCTTTGCCGACGTAGGCGCGGAAGAACGCAAAGTCTCCCGAGTGCCGCGGCCAACGCCAATTGTCGATCTCGCCGCCGAAGTCGCCGACGCTCTCCGGGGGTGCGTAGACGATGCGCACGTCGCGGATCTCTAGCTGCTCGATCACGAAATAGCGAAGACCCTCATACAGACTGACGAAGCCACAACGCACGCCCGGACGCCCCTGCTCGCAGCTCGCCACCAGCTCCTTTTCTAGCTTTTCTAGCTCGAGCGTGCGCGCCTTGTCGTCGCTGATTTTGGCCAGCGCCGGCTTCACGCGCTCTGTCACCTCGGTCATCTTGGAGAGCACGCTGACGCGCGCCGAGGGGCCCGCCGAGCGCTCGTCGCCGCGCGCCTTGGCCAGCATGCCCGTATCGAGCAGGTTTTCGGTCGGCGTCGAGTTTTTCTGTAGCGCGCTCACCGCGCAGTGGTGGTTGGTCACGACCAGGCCCTCTTTGGAGACGAAGCTCGCCGAGCAGCCATTCAAGTTGACGATCGAGCCGAGCAGGCTCGACTTGGGATCCGACAGCAGCGCCGGATCGATCGCGAGCCCCAGCTGCTTCAGTTCTTCTGCCTTCAACGGCACTTGCGATGGCATCCACATGCCGCCGTGATTCTCGAACGCAGGCTTGGCAGCAGCCGGCGCCGCGCTCGCCGCGCTCGTGGCGCTCGCGACCGGTTGCGCCGGCAACGGCTGCGGCTCTGGAGCGGGTTGCGCCGCGCACGAGAGCGCCGCGAGAGAGAGCCACCGACAAGCCTGAAATCGACGAGCAAACATGCCGCGAATGCTAGACCAGCCATCCGCGCAGTCGAGGGTTTTAGTTCGCCAGAAAGCCTCGCGAGCTTCGCGCTCCAACCGGCAGCGCCCTACGTGGCGACGCGCCCCAGCTTGCTCATCGTGAGCCTGGCGGCGCGCACGACGATGGAGCGCGGAAAGACTTTGGACGCCAAGGTTTGGACGCTGTTCACGATGCCGGGTGTCTTGAGCACGGCGCGGCGCGCGTAGGCGTCGAGGGCGCGCTCGACCACGGTGTGTGCGTCGAGCTTGGCGAAAGAGAGCACGGCGCCGCTGGGGATGCTGGCGGCCGCTTGAAAGCCGGTGGGCACCGGACCGGGGCACAGCGCGAGCGCGTGGACCTCGGTACCGCGCAGCTCTTCGGCCAGGGCCAACGTGAAGCTGAGGACGAACGCCTTGCTGGCGCCGTAGGTGCTCATGAACGGAGTCGGTTGGTGGCCGGCGGTCGAGGCGACGTTGAGGATGCCACCGCGTTTGCGGTCGACCATGCCGCGCAGGAGCGCGCGGCTGAGCACGACCACGCTCTCGCAATTGACGCGCACCATGCGCGCTTCACGTTCGACGTCCATCGTTTCGAAGCGACCGGCCGTGCCGAAGCCGGCGTTGTTGATCAGGTGATCGATGGCGATGCCGCGGGTTTTCAGCTCTTTGGCGAGCGTCAGCGCGCCGTCTGGCTCGGACAGGTCTTGCACGATGACGTCGACCTTCACGCCGTTCACGCGCGAGAGATCGCCGGCGAGGCGTTCGAGCTTTTCGCGCGAACGTGCGGTGAGCACCAGATTGGCGTGGCGGCGGGCCAGCTCGCGCGCAAACTCTTCCCCCAAGCCCGACGAAGCGCCGGTCACGAGAGCGGTGGTGCCGTTGAAGACGTCGCGCTTGGCCATCAGCCGCCCCAGTCTCCACGCTGTCCGCGCCAGCGCAAATAGTGATCGGCCAGCACGATCGCCACCATGGCCTCGCCGATGGGTACGAAGCGCGGCAAAAGGCAGGGATCGTGACGGCCCTTCGTGCGAATGGTCGTCGCTTCTCCCGACTGAGTGACGGTGCTCTGCTCGAGCGGCAGGCTGCTGGTCGGCTTGACCGCCGCGCGGATCACGATCGGCATGCCGCTCGAAATGCCACCGAGCATGCCGCCGTGGCGATTGCTCAGCGTGTGTACGCCGCTGCCCTTTTCGGCTGCGAACAGGTCGTTGTGCTCGCTGCCGCGCATGCTCGCCACCTTGAAGCCGGCGCCATATTCCACGCCGACCACCGCCGGTAAGCTGAACAAGGCCTTCGCCAAGTCGGCCTTCAATTTGTCGAACACGGGCTCGCCCAGGCCAGCCGGCACCCCGGTCGCCACGAGCTCGCTGACGCCCCCGACGGAGTCCTGCGCCTTGCGCATCTCTTCGACCAACGTGACCATCTCGGCCGCGCGCGCCGGTACGGGGCAGCGCACGATGTTGGGCGAGCCGTCGGGCAGAGTCTCCACCTGTTCCAGCGTGACAGCCGCGGGGTCCGCCACTTCTGCCACGATGCTGCCGACCTGCGTGACGTAGCCGATTACCTTGCCCCCGAATGCTTCGCCGATGATCTTCTTCGCGACCACGCCCGCGGCGACGCGCGACACCGTTTCGCGCGCGCTGCTGCGACCGCCGCCACGGTAGTCGCGAAAGCCGTACTTCTGGTCGTAGGTGTAGTCGGCGTGACCCGGGCGGTACTTGTCCTTGATGTCCGAGTAGTCTTTGCTCTTCTGATCTTGGTTGCGCACCAAGATGGCGATGGCGGTGCCGGTGGTGCGACCCTCGAACACGCCCGCCAAGATCTCCGGCTCGTCCGACTCTTGGCGTTGGGTGACGATGTGGCTCTGGCCGGGGCGCCGCCGGCCGAGGTCGACCCGCAAATCTTCCACGCTCAGAGCGATGCCGGGCGGGCAGCCGTCGATGATGACGACGTTGCCGGGGCCGTGCGACTCGCCGGCGGTAGTAATCCTGAACGCTTGACCGAAACTGTTACCCGACATCAGCTGCGCGCAGCTTAGTCCACGGATCGTGCTCGCGCAGCTTTTCAGATTCATCGAATCTTGGGCTGCCGACTGCAGCCAAAATTGCAGAAGCCTGCGAGTACCGAGCGGAGACTGCGCGGTTACCGCGCGATTCGAACCCAAATTCTCGCCTCCCCGTTGCTCCCCTCCGCCCCGCTCTGCAAGGCTTGCCAGCTAGGAACCGATCAGATTCACTCTGCGGTCGAGGACCTGTGAACGCCCTGAGCCGCATTTCCGAGGACGAGCAGCTGTTTTACGACACCGTGCTGGATTTCGCGAAGCAGCGCATCAAGCCGTTGGTTCACGAGATGGACGAGCAGGCGACGCTCGACCCCAGCCTGCTTCCGGCGCTGTTCGAGCTGGGCGTGATGGGCATCGAAATTCCGGAGCAATACGGCGGCTCCGGCGCCAGCTTCTTTACCGCCATTTTGGCGGTCGAGGCCCTGGCGCGCATCGATCCGAGCGTGAGCGTGTTGGTCGACGTGCAGAACACGCTCGTCATCAACGCGCTGCTGCGCTGGGCGACCCAGGACCAAAAGCAGCGCTACTTACCCAAGATGGCGAGCGCGTGGGTCGGCTCCTATTGCCTGAGCGAGGCGTCATCGGGCTCGGACGCCTTCGCGCTCAAGCTGCGCGCCGAGAAGAAGGGCGATCGCTACGTGCTGAACGGACGCAAGCTCTGGATCACGAACGCCGCCGAGAGCTCGCTGTTCGTGGTCTTCGCCAACGTGGACCCGGCGCTCGGTTACAAGGGCATCACGGCGTTCATCGTCGAGCGCAGCTTTCCTGGCTTTGCCGTCGGCAAAAAGGAACACAAGCTCGGCATCCGCGCGTCGAGCACGTGCGAGCTGATGTTCGACAACGTCGAGGTGCCGGCCGAGAACGTGCTGGGCGAGGTCGGCAAGGGCTACAAGATCGCGATCGAAGCGCTCAACGAAGGGCGCATCGGCATCGGCGCTCAGATGTTGGGGTTGGCTCAAGGTGCCTTCGATGCGGCGCTGCCGTATACCCGTGAACGAGTGCAATTCGGCAAACCGATCGCGGAGTTTCAAGGTATGCAGTTCTTGACCGCGCGCGTGGCGATGGAAATCGAGGCCGCGCGCCTGATGGTTTACAACGCAGCGCGGCTCAAAGATCAGGGGCAGCCGTTCGTGAAAGAGGCCGCGATGGCCAAGCTGTTCGCGTCGGAAGTCGCCGAGCGCAGCGCGTCGCAATGCGTCGAGTTTTTCGGCGGCGTCGGCTTCACCAAAGAATATCCAGCCGAAAAGTTCTACCGCGACGCCAAGATCGGCAAAATCTACGAGGGCACCAGCAACATGCAGCTGGTGACGATCGCCAAGCTCCTGTGAGCGCGCTTGCGCGCGAGCGTGGAACCACTTCACCCGCCTCGCCCCTGTCAGATCACGATCCGCGATAGAGAGGAGGCTCTCGAAAACCCCGGCGAGGCCGGGCGCAAAACCCGTGGCTCGCTCCGGAACTGACGCGGGGCGCTTGGGACACCGCGGTGCGACAAAAATTCAAACCCCAAAATCTACGAGGGCACCAGCAACATGCAGCTGGTGACGATCGCCAAGCTCCTGTGAGCTTGCACGCGCGCAACCTCGAATTCACAAATGCACTCAGGACCGCAACACCCTACCGGGTGTTGCGTTGCGTCAATAGCCCACCGAGTCGCGCACGCTCCGCCGCCGCTGATCGAGAGCCCACTCCAACACCACCACCAGCTCGTCCGGGCGACCCGGCTTGGTCAACACGGCGTGGGCAAGCTCCTGCGCTTGCTCCGGGTCGAGCGACTCAACGTGAGACGAGTGAATCACCCTCATGATTGACGGCTGTTCCGTCTTGAGGCGCGTCAGCAGAGCCAATCCGTCGAGAACCGGCATATGTAGGTCCGTGACGACCACGTCGTAGCTCTTGGCTTCCACGAGCTGCAGCGCGGCTTCGGCGCTTTCAGCCATATCGATTTCCCAACCGGGTCGCGAGGCTAGGAGCAGCCGGCGCACGGCCCGCAGCACGATGGGGTCATCGTCGACCACGAGGATTCGGGGGAGCCGAACGCTCGGGCCGGAGGTGGGGGGTGCGCTGAACGCCATGCCGTGGCGGTTTCACGAGCAAGAGTCCTGCCAGCACCGGGAACAGCTCCGGCGGAACTCGGCCAGACGGCCAGAACGGAGCCCCTTGCCATGCCCCGAGGCGCGGGTATGGTGCGGCCCCCATGGTCGAACCCGGGCTCGTCACGCTGACCAAGATTGTCGGAACGCTCCTCCTGGCGATGGGCATCATCCCGTTCTTGTTCCTGCTCTCTCCGGGTGGCGACAAGTCCGAGCCCAAAGACAACTTCGACGACATCAACTGACTGCCGTCCAGGCGGGGGCGTCGAAAAAGTCTTCGCGAGCGTTTGAAACCGATCGCGCCGAGATCCGTACAGCGGGCACAATCGTAGCGCCGCGCTTCGCGGCAATAGGGAGAACGGTGATGCAGCGGAATCGGATGATGCTGGTGTGTGCGGTCGCGCTCGGAGCAGCGCTGGGTTGCAACAAGCAAAAAGAGCCGGAGCAAAAGCTCGCGCCCACTGCATCGGCGCTCGAAGCAGCGATGCCCAAGGCACCGACTGCCGTAGCCTTCGCGGTTGACACTGTCAGCAGCAGCTTCACCTTCCTGATGGACTCGCCGCTGGAGAAGATCGACGGTGACGCGCCGAAATCGATTCAGGGCGATCTCTACATCGACCCTACGGATCTGACGAAGTCGACCGCGCTGGTGAAGGCCGACTTGAAGATGCTGACGCTCTACCAGCAGAAGCGCGGCGATGAGAAAGATGGCTACAGCGAGCGCAAGAAGAGCGACTTGCAGAACGAGCACGCCCGCGGCTGGCTGCAGCTCGACGCGAAAGAGGGCGAAACGACGCCTGAGCAAGCCGAGATGAACCGCTGGGCGGAGCTGAAGATCCTGAAGCTCGACAACCTGAGCGCCACAGACGTGACCAAGCTCACCGGCGCCGAGCGCAAGGTCACCGCCAGCGTGAGCGGCGATTTCCGTTTGCATGGCCGCAAGGCGACCAAGAGCGCCAAGGTAGAGCTCAACTTCAAATACGACGGTGACAAGCTCACCGCGGTGGAAGTGAAGACGCTCGAGCCGTTCGTGATCCCGCTCGAAGAGTTCGAGATTCACCCGCGCGATGCGGCGGGCAAGTTGGTCAAGTCGCTAAGCGAGGCGATTTCGTCGAACCTCAAGGGCAAGGTCGCGAAAGACGCGCCCGTGAGCGTGAGCTTCGTCGCCAAGGCCAAGTGAGTCGCGCGACGAGCGTCGTCGCGCTACTTGCGCACGGCTTCGCGCAGAATCGAGAGGCGTTGCGCGTTGCCGGCGCGGCTAATGCCGACGACGACGTCGCTTTGCAAAGGGCCGCTCAGGCGTGAGCGGGCGTCGTGCATGCTGCTCGGCTTCGCGTCGTTGACGGACGTGATCACGTCGCCCGCCTGAAGTCCGGCGCGCTCGGCCTCACTGTTGTCCGCGACAGTGACGACCACGACCTCGAGCGTCTCGCCGCTGCCGCGCTCGCCGAGCGTCACTGCTACGCCGCCCGGCGCGAATGGGTCCTGATCGCTGCCGCTCTGTTTCAGCGTGATGCGGACGCCCGACTGCGTGCGGTTGCCCTGCACTTCGACGCGCGCTGAGCCGCGGCCATAGCTGGGTGAGAAGGCGTCGACGCTGGTGGCTCCGCTCGGCAAGCCCCGCAAGCTGAAGGCGCCGTTCGCGTCCGTGACGGCGACGCCGCGCGGCAGCGCACCGGCGGGCAAATAGCTCGGCGCGTGCCCGAGCGCGACGCGCGCGCCTGCGACCGGATCGCCGCGCTCGTCCAGCACTTCGCCTTCGACGCCGCCCGGTTCTTCGAGATCGATGTCGGGCAGCTCGAACTCGCGGTCGCGCCGGCCGGGGTTGTCGACGTTCGCGCTGGCGTCGGCTTCGGCGTAGTCCGGATGGCTCACGTGAATCTTGACGGGCCCGATCGCGACGTCGGCGAGGCGGAACTCGCCGTCTTCGTCGGTGGTCGTGGTCTTGTGCAGCCCCTGAAAGCTCACGCTGACCAGCGCGCCTTCGACGCCCCGGCGCCCACGCAGCGCCGTGACTCGCCCAATCACCAGCGCGCCGCGCAGCAGCTTGAGCTCAAGCGCTGGCCGTGCGTCACCAGCGGCCAGGACCAGCGCTTGCCTGGCAAAGCCCGGTGCTTGCGCCGATATCCGCAGCGAAAGGCCGCGCGCGTCCGCCACCTCGAGCCTGCCGCTGCCGTCGCTGAAGCCGGTGCTGCGCAGCGGTGCGCTCGGATCGAGCGAGAGCACGCTCACTTCGGCGAGCTCGACCGGGCGCCCGTCGTCGTCGAGCACCGTGATGGCGAGAGGCTCGCGCAACGCCGGCAAGCTGATGTCGAGCGTTTCGCGCTTGCCCTCTTCGACGGTGAGTGTGACCCGCTTGGCGACGCGGCTCGGGTTCTCGGCGCGCCGCACGTTGATGACGATTTCGCGCGGCAACGCGCTGAACGCGAACGAGCCGTCCGAGGCCGTAACCGTGGCGCGCTGGAAGGTGCCGTGCTCGGCCAACACCTCGACTTCGGCGCCTTCCACGGGGCGGTCGCGATCGTCCTGGAGCCGGCCTTCGAGCGAGCCGCCGTGCAGCAACGTCACCTTCACGCTCGCGGTGCCGCCCGGCGCGAGGGTCACTGCGTCGCTCACGCCTTCCACGAAGTCGGGATGGCGCACCAGTGCCCGCACGGTGCCGGGCGTGACCGGTGTCGCCCGGAAGCGGCCGCCCGAATCGGAGATCCAGGGCGCGATGTCTTCGTCTGCGTCGAGCGGTTGCGCCGTGGAGTCGAGCGCGGCGGCTGCCAGCGCCGCGTTGCTGCCCGGAATCGGCGGGATTGGCCCCGGCATGACGCCCAGCTCGCCCGCCGCGATGAGTGGCGGCGGCCCGGAGAGCGCCCAGCTGAAATGTGAGCGCCGAAAGCGCAAGAGCTGCGGCGTCTCCGAAATCGGTAGCCCCATGCTGTCGGAGCCGATCAGCTCTACGGATGCGCCATCGATCGGAAAGCCGCGCGCATCGACGACTTCGCCCAGCAAGGTGCCGCCACGCAGCAGCGGCAAGCGCACGGGTTCCGTGAGCACGTCCGGCACGGCCACGATCGCGCTGCCGACGAAATCGGGCGCGCGACCCGAAAGCGTCGCAGGCCCGGACGAAATCGGCCCGAGCGTGACCTTGCCGTCGTTTCCGCTGCGACCGCGCAGCGGAAAGGTGCTCAGTCCTTCTTCGGCCAATACGACGTCGGCATTGGAGACCAGATGCGGGTTCGGCCCGTTGCCGTCGGTGACCAGCGCGGTGACCAAGCGACCTGGCTCGAGCGTGAGCGTGACTTCTTGCGCCTGACCGCGTTCGAGCTCGAAGCCCATCAGCACGCGCGATATCAGCTGTTCTTTGGTGGCTCGCAAGTCGTAGCTGCCCGCCAGCAAGCCCGAGATCTTGCAATCACCCTTGGCGTCCGCGGTGCTGCTGCGCGCCGGCCACAGCGTGGCGCCGCCGATCTCCACGAGCGCGCCGCTAGCGGCTGAGCCGTCCGTCAATTTCACGTGCACCAAGATCGAGCCGAGCCGGCGCAGCGCGAGCTCCACACTGCCGTTCACGCCGCTGCGGGTGACACTCTCGTAGCCGACGGCCGAAGCTTTTACGGTGTACGGAGCCGGACCGAGCCGATCGAGCTTGGCTGCGCCTTGCGCGTCCGTGAGCGTGCCGAACGGCAACGGGTCGGCGGTCGTCACGAGCACGGTGGCGTTCGTCAGTGGTGCGTGCTCTTCGTCCGTTACTTTCACGGCCAGGCTACTGGCGGTCGGCAGCACGAGCTCGACCTCGCGCTCCGCACCTTCGACCAAGAGCTGCGTCGACGCGCGCGCGAAGCCGGGCGCTTCGGCCAGCACCCAGATCTTGCCGCGCGGCACCCGCCCGAGCTTGGCGACACCAGCGCTATCGCTCGCCGCCTGTCCGGCGTCGAAATAGCGACGCTCGCGCTCCCAGAGCAGCCGCACGGTGGCTTCGGCGATGGCCGCACCGGCGGTGTCGTGGACACGCACCAGGAGCGCGCCGTCGCGCTCGGCTTCCGCAACGGGTGCGGCCGGCGCCAGTGGTACCGGCTTCGGAGCGAAGGTTTGCAGACGCGAGTCGGCCGAGATGCCGAGCAGGAGCGCAAGCAGTGTCACTGCACCCACGAGCACGAGCAGGCGCTCGAAGCCGCGCCGCAGCCGCTCGTATCCGGCAACGCGACGAGCGGCCGGAGCGGGGGTCGGCCCCCGCGGTGCGGATACAGAGGACACGGCCAGAACCATAACGCGGAAGCCCCCCGCCCTTCTTTCCGCTATCTTTTGCTGATGCGTCTTTGTGCGTTGCTTCGGCGGCACGCCTGTCTGCTGGCGCTCGCGGCGATCGCGCTGCCATTGGCCTGCGCCGGCAAAAAGCGGGCGCCACCGCTGATCGCCGAGGGACCGCCGACCACCGGGCAGGCCGGGGCCGCCTCCGGGTTGATGCTCGGCGATGTCGAGCAGCCGCCCACGGGCGCGTGCGGCTCAGAGAGCATTCCCGCCGTCAGCGATCCGCCGAACATCGAGTTCATCCTCGACCGCTCGGGCAGCATGGGGGATGAGCTCATCCCCGGGAGCGGCATCAGCAAATACGCAAACGCGTACCGTGCGCTCAAGAAGGTGCTCATGGCCGTGGGGCATCGCGTGAACTACGGCATCACGATCTATCCGGCGCCGAGCGACGACCCAAACGACGATGGCTGTCGGCCGCCCTTGGAGCTGTCGAAGGTCCAACCGGGTGATCCGCCGAGCTACGCTCGAGCTGGCGAGGTGGGCGAGCATCTCAAGAGCATCTTGGACCGCCTGTCCATCGCCGGCGTGGGTGGAAATACCCCGACGGCTGATGCGCTCACCCAGGCTCTGGGGAGTTTGTCCAAGCTCGAGGGCACGACCTACGTCGTGCTGATCACGGACGGCGCGCCCAACTGCGGCCACGACTTGATGTGCGACCGAAGCGGTTGCATTCCCAACATCGAGGGGACCCCCGTCTACGGCTTGGACTGCTCGAAGCCCGTGAACTGCTGCCAGCCGTCAGATCAGTTTCCTTACGCCAACGAGGCATGTGTCGACTCCGAGGCGAGCGTCGCGGCCGTGAAAGCGCTGGCTGACGCCGGGATCAAGACCTTCGTGGTCGGCATGCGAGGCAGCGAGCCTTACGAACGCCTGCTGGGTGACATGGCCGAGGCCGGAGGCACCGCTCGTCCAGGAGACACCGAATATTACCCGGTCACCGATGCCGACGCGCTGTCGGAGTCCCTGATTGGGATCGCGGCGTCCGTCGCGATCAGTTGCGACATCCCGCTCGACTACGAGCCACCGGATCCGGATTTCGTCAATGTGTATTTCGACGGTGTGCTCGTGGAGTACGATCCCGAAGCAGGTTGGGAATGGACAGGGGACGGCCAAGTCGCTATTCGTGGCGCCGCTTGTGAGCAGCTCATGGCCGGCGACGTGCTAGAAGTCCAAGTCCTGGCGGGCTGCAAGACGGTGGTGAAGTGACGCTCGACCCTCATTTGTGTGTAGGATGGAAGTCGTGAGTTCGAAGCTCGATCTCGACGAGCTGCGCCGCGGTATCGACGCCGTCGACCAGCAAATCCTCAGGCTCTTGCACGAGCGTGTGCGCCTCGTGATGCAAGTCGGTGAATACAAGCGCGAACGGGGCATCCCCGTTTACGACCCGGTCCGAGAGCGCGCGCTGCTGGATCGCTTGTGCAAGGCCGCTGAGCCGCCTTTGGATGCCGATACCATCCGCAGAATTTTCGAGCGGCTCGTCGACGAATCCCGTCGCATCGAGCAACATCACGTCGGCTGACGCGGGCTTACGGGGCCCTCAATGCAGCGTGTGCCACTGGCCGTCGTGCTCGACTTTGGGCACTTCGACGTCCGGTAGTTTTTGGAGCATCGCGGGCGGAACCGAGGGCGGCGCGCTGTCGTCCGCCTGGTTGCGGGCGAGCACGATGTGGACGCGCGGGGAGGGGCCGCTCGTGTCGACACGGAGGGCGAGGCGTTTGCGCATTTCGTCCTCGGCCGCCTCCTCTTTGCGCCAGCGCGCGAGGGTGGCTTGCGCCTTCTTGCGCTTCTTGCGCCAGCCGAGCGCGAACAGGCCCAGCGTTCCGGCCCAAACCAGGCTACCCGAGCCCAGCGCGGGAAAGAAGGCGTAGCGGCGCGTGACGTCGTCTCGCCATTCGGTTTCGAGCGACGTCGTCTCTTCGCCGTAGGAGTTGAGGAGCGCGCCGTCCATCGTCTCGCCGTCACGCAGGCGCGAGACCAGGCCGCGGAAGCGGTGAAGCTCTTGGCGTCGCACCAAGAAGCGCACGACGTCCGCTGCTTGGGCGTAGGCGACGCCGGCGTCGTCCTCGTTCGACGGGAAGGTGCGCTCGAGCTGAGCGAGCGAGAGCAGGCGGCCCGAGAACGTGGCGTTGACCAGCGTGCTCATGCGTACGAACGAAGTTTCGCCCGAAGCCATGACCGCGAAGCCTTCGTTGAACCAGCGAGGAATGGGGCGACCGGCCACGGCATCTTCGAGAGCGACGTGCGCGAGCTCGTGCCGGAACACCTCGTTCAAATCTTGTTGGACGTTGGCGTGGACAGGCTTGACGGTCAGCAATACCAGGCCAATTTCCGGGTAGGCGACGCCCGCCGCGTAGTCCGGATACGGCGCGTTGGGCGGAGCCAGCGTCGCCATCTCTCCCGGTGTGCGCGCCACCATGACGCGTACTTCGGAGAGCACGGGCTGACCGACCCACTCGGTGAGCGAGGTGCGAACGGTCGGTGCGTCCGCGATCAACGGTTGCACGCGCTCGCGGATCGACGGGTGGTAGACGAACTTGATCCAACCGCCGTCGTACGTGTTGAAGCCGGCGGGTACGTCGGGCAAACGGAGCTGACCTGCCTGACTGCGCGGTGCGTCCGCCGGTGCTTCTCGCCGGCTCTCCACGATTGCGGCGCCATCGCTGGCGCCATCGTGAAGCTCGGTCGTGCCGGTGCGGACTCGCGCTTCTTCTGCCAGCGGCGCAGACCAGGCAGCTTGCGGCCAGACCGCCGCGAGCCACACCAGGAGCAGACCGGAGAGCCGCATCCTGACCAAATATGATGCGGTCAGAAGCCGCCGCCAAGCCAGGACAGCGCTGCGAACGAAACTGGCGCCTGGGTAGTCAATGACCTCACTAGCTCCGGCCTTTGCAGGGAAACCACCGCGCAAGTGAGCAGGCCCACCCAACCCAAGAGGACGACCGGCAGCTTCGACCGCGCGAGCCAGCCCGGAATGCGAACGAGCCCGGCGACGGCGACGCCCGCCGCCAAAGCTAGAAAATCCACCAGGCTCGGACGAGCTGCGCCGCTGAGCCCCAGCAGCAGCGCCGAAGCGAGGGACAATCCACAGCCGAGGGTGAAAAGGTTTCGCCAAGCGGATTTCACGGCGCCGTGGCCGGTGGCCCCGAGCACCCGGAAAGCCAAACCGACACACGACGCAAGCAGGCACAGCGCCGCCACCGCAAAAGTCGCGCCGCCGAGAGGACGATGATGAGTCGTCGATTTGAGCACGCCGCCGAAAAGCGCAAGGGGCAACGCCGACAAACTCACCCCGCAGGCGAGCGCCTGGTCCGTCGGCGGGAATCCCTGGACGAACGCGCGCCTCAACCAGAGGCCGGTGGGCGCGATTAGTAAGGAGGTGGAGGCGACCAGCGCCAACGCCGCTAGCGGGCTCGGTGTGTCGGCCCACACCCGAAGCAGACCGGGCAGCGAGGCTGGCACGGCGCTCGCAATGCCGAGGGCGAGCCCGGCGGAAGTGGAAACCGCGCCGGCCTGAACGGTCGCGGCTTCAGCGCGCGTCAAACCGGACGGAGCTCCAGACGAACACGGCTCGCTGCTTGCTCCGACACGTAGCCGTTGTCGAGGAACCAACGCACCGAGCGAGCGAGCGCCTCACGCGCGCTGCGGTGCGTATAACCGAGCTGCGTCTCCGCCTTCTCGCTCGTGACCCAGACGTTGGCACCCACGTAGTCGCGCGCGATGCGTGAGGTGACGACGGGATCGCCGCCGCGGAAGCGCGCCCAGAGCTCCCAAAGCGTGCCGACCAGGCGAGCCAGGCCCGGGCTCGAGGGCGTGGCTGGCTCCGCGAGGCCCGTGATGTCCGCCAGTGTCTCGAAGATTTGGCTGAAGGTGAGGTTGTCACCCCCGAGGATGTAGCGCTCGCCAGGGACGCCCTTTTCCATCGCCAGAATGTGGCCTACGGCGACGTCTTCCACGTCTACGATGTTGAGGCCGCCGGGAACGGTGGGGAAGCGCAGCGACGGCGAGTGCTTGAGGTAGCGCAAGAGAGTCTGCCCGTTGGGCGTCGGCTTGCGATCGCCGGGGCCCGCCATGGTGCCCGGCAGCACGCTCACGATCGACTGACCGGCTTCGATGGCTTCGGTCACGACCTCATCCGCCTTCACCTTGGCGAGCACGTACGCTTCGGGGTCGCTCAGGTTGAGCTCGTGCGTCTCGTCCATCTCGTCGCCCTGGGTGGTGCCCAGCACGGCGACGCTGCTGGTGACGACGATCTTCTGCACGCCACGCGCCTTGGCGGCGTGCAACACGTGCTGCGTGCCGATCTCCGACGGGCCGACGATGCGCTGCGGGTTCTTGTCCCACAGCTTGAAGTTTGCGGCGGTGTGGTACAGGCGATCGACGTTGCCCATCGCGCGGTAGAGGCTGCTCGGCGACATCACGTCGCCGACTTGCAGCAGCACGCGGTCTTGCGGCAGGTCCTTGAGCGCCGTCAGGTCCGTTTCCGGGCGCACGAACGCTTTCACGCGCTCGCCGCGCTCGAGCAGCTTTTTGACGAGAGTGGCTCCCAAAAAGCCGTTCGCGCCGGTGACCAGACAGTAGGGGGCCTGCTTCATGACCCGCTCTCCTACCACTAACTCGCCGCGGCTTGCCAGATGGAGCGGCGAGAGCAACGCCGCTTGGCTAGACTGCGCCCGTGCCCTCGTTTCCCGTCCATTTTCGGCTGCACGCCGCGTTGACTTCCGCCGCGATTTTCGGGTCCTCTGCAGCCGCTTGGGCGGAAACGCCGCTGCCCGTGAACGCTCCTGCCGGCACCGGGCAACAGGCGCTCAGCGTGTTCGTCGCCAAGGGCGACGTGGCGGTGGCGGCGTGCGCGGCGCCGCCGTGCAGCGCGGGCGCGGTGGCGCTCAACGTACCGGCCGCGCTGCGTAGCAAGCCGATGCGCGCCGAAGTGGTTAACATTGCCGCGGGTCGTCGTGCGGTGGTGGTTACGGTGGGCGGCGGCGCACAAACCTTTCAGGCTGTCGTGGCGGCGCCGCTCGCGCCCGGTGCGCCGGAGGTCGCGTTCGCCGGCCTGGTCGGTTTGGTGAACGGGCAGCCCGGCGAGCAAACCGGACCCATGGTGCAAATCTCCGAAGCCGACGCCAATGGCTTTCGGCGCGTGGTGGTGGGGCAGCAGTACGAGTCGGTGTCGCTGTGCGGGCGACCCACGGTGCTGGCTCCGCGCGTCTTGAGCCCGAACGATCTCAAGCTGCACGACGCCAAGATGCAGCGCTTGAGCGTCGCCGAACGCGATCGCGCGCGGCAGGTCAAAGCCGTGCGCATTCCCGACGAAGAAGCGAGCCACGCCGCCTCTGGAGTGCTGACCACGCTCGCGGCCTCGTCGGCGCTCGGCCCGTTTCAGGCGCTCACCGACGGCAATCCCGAAACGACTTGGTCCGAAAACGTCGGCGGCGATGGCAAGGGTGAATTCGTGGTGATGCACGCTCCGCCGGAGCTGCCCATCTCCGGACTCGAGCTCTTGGTTCGCCCCAAGCAACAAGCGCCGGCAGAAGGCGCCGCCCCCGAGACGCTGTTCATCGCCGGCCCCAAAGACCTGGTCGCCGTTACGCTGCCGGAAGACGCGTGGAAGACGCCCGGCGCGCGCTACCGCATCGTGCTCGATCCGCCGCTGCAGAGCAGCTGCCTGGCGCTCGTGCTCGACGGCGCGTTCACGCAAAGTAAGAGCGCGCAGGTCACGCTGGCAGAGCTTTCGGTGGTGAGCGAGCTGGGTGAGAGTCAGTTGCCGGCGCTCGTGGCAGCTCTCGCGGGTGGTGGGCAGCGTGCAGAAGCCGCCAAGGCACTTTTGGCGGCAGGTGGCGCGCCCGCTTTCACGGCCGTGGCGCAAGCCTTCGATGGCCTCGACGAAGGCGGGCGGCGCGTCGCGCTCGAGGTGATGGACCAGGCGCCGTGCGAGATCAGCGCGCCGGTCTACGTCACGGCGCTCACCGGCAAAATCGAAGCGCACGTGCACCATGCACAGAGCCGGCTCGCGCGTTGCGGCACGGCTGGCGGCGAGGCCTTGGCTCAGGCGCTCGACAAAACCAACAAGACCGACAAGCGGCTGATGCCGCTCTTGGTCGCGCAGCTCACGTTGACGGACCCTGCCCGCGCCGTGCGCGCGTTCATGCCGCTGATGGACGAAAAGACGGTCGTGCGGCGTCGCTTGCTGCGCACCGCGCTGGCCCAGGCCGCCAAGAGCGAGTCCGCCACCGCCGCCGTCCGCGCCAGCCTCGCGGATCCGGCCACGCCCGAAGTAGCGCTGGTCGATTTGCTGCGTGCGCTCGGCGAGCAGGCGCCGCGCTACCAACCGGAAGCAGGGCAGGCGCTGGCCAGGCTAGCGCAAGGCTCGCCGACGTTCCGCACCCGCTACTTGTTGCTCGGCCCGAGCGCGGTGCTCGCCGCAGCCAGCAAAGAAGCCGACGCGAGCTTTCGCAAGAGCCTGGCGACCGATCCGGATCCGCACGTGCGCGCCGCCGCGCTGAGCCTCGTCAGTGATCCGACGCGCTACCAAGGCGAGCTGCTCGGCGCGCTCGATGACAAGGATGTACGCGTGCGCGAGGCGAGCGTGCACGCCCTTGCGGTGCCGCAAGGCTCGTTCGCGCGCCAAGCGCTGGCGACGCGCCTCAAGCGCGACCAATGGCCGCTGATTCGCGCGGCTGCTGCAGACGCCCTGGCGCAATCTGGCAGTAACTCCGAAATCGACGAAGCGCTGACGGACGCGCTGGCCGACGATTCGGCGCTGGTGCGCGCGCGCAGCGTGCGCGCGCTCGGCGAACGGCGCGTGCAAAAGTCGTCGCGGCTGATTCGCGATCACCTGGCCGACAGCGAAGAGTGGCCGGAGGTGCGCGCCGAGGCCGCCCGCGCGCTGGGCGCGCTGTGCGATCACGACTCTTCGGACGTCTTGGCCGCTTTCGCCAAGGTGCTCGCCGACCCCATGGCGAACCCGAATTCGCAGCTGATCGCCACGGGCGCCATCATGGCGCTGGGCCGCCTGGCGGAGCCGAATCTGGCTCAGCAGCTGGCACCGCTCACCGGCAAGAAGGCGCCGCCTCAGGCGCGCCGCGCCGCTGCCGCCGCGCTTTCGACCCGTGACAAGTGCCCGGCGCAACCGAAGTAGTGCTTTCGCTTTCGTCCGGCTGCCGCGCATGGAATCGTCGCCGCATGCACGGCTGCGGCCGCGTGGCGAGGCGTTTCCCGCAGCAGCGGTGCTTGCAGGCGAAGTGGAGCGCCGTTTGGGTCGCCCCGTGTTCGACACCAAGGCCGAGCGCTCGATCGAAGTCGACGTGATGGTGCCTGCTCGTGCTTCGTCGACGACAACGTGACGGGTGCGTTCGATCCGAACGACGTTTGCCCGACGTCAGAGGCGCTCAACGCCGGCTGCGGTTGGAACTTGATCGGTTTCTGAACGGAGGACTGCTCGGGTCGTCGCATCCGGACGACTAACTCGAAAGGATGCGTAGGAGCGATTGGGGTTTCGTGGGGTGGGGGGGAATCTTTTTCCCAGGTGACGCTGGAGCATGTCAGACGTGCACCGGCGTCACGCTGCCTTTGCCGCCACCGCCCTGAAGTGGCCGCGAACGAGCTAGCGGCCGCAGCTGCTGAGCAAGGCCTGCGCCTGGCGTTCGATGCGGCCACCCGCTGCGCGGTGTGTGAGCGAGCGCGCCAGCGCACAGGCGTCTTCACGGTTGCCGTGCGCGAGCAGCAGCTGAGCGCGGCCGAGATCGGCCTTGTCGCGTGTACGCGGGTCATCGCTGCGCGACAGCGTGCCGAGCTCGGCAAGCGCCGTTTGCTCGTCGCCGCGCTCCAGCGCCTGACCGATGCGGCCCCACTCGGACAGCGCACGCTCGGTCGTGGGCGTGCTTTCGGCGGTGGCGCTTGCCGCCGGCTGCGCCGCAGGCGCTTTCTTGGCGACGACCGTCGGCTTCGCGGAAGCGCTTGCGTGCGGCGCTTCGCTCGTTGCGCGGACTTCACCCGTCGCAGCGGCTTCGCGCGGTTCCGTGACGTCGCTCGTCGCCGCGCCACGGCTCGGTGCCGTGTCGTTCGGCGTCGCTACGCGCGTTCGGGGTCGTTCATCATCAGAGAGCGCCAAGGCGACGCCGGGGCCATTCGCGTGCCCCCCGTGGCTGGCAGGCGCGAGCTGCAGCACCCGCTCCACCACCTCACCCAACGCGTGCGGCTTGGCGTAGGCCAGGCTGCCGATCGCGAGCACCACGAACACGAGCCCTTTGCTGATCCAAGTGCGTCGCGCTTTGGGACGTCGCAACGCCAGCCGGGCACGCCGCACGCCAGTCGCCACTTCCGCTTCGCTCGGGCGCGTCGCCTCGAACGCGCGCTTGGCCAGCGCCAGCCGAGCCAGATCGGCTTCGGTCATGCCGGCACCTCTGGATCGAACAGCGGATCTTTACGCAAAATCTCGGCGAGCTTTTTGTGGGCATCACGCAAGCGCGAACGCACCGTGAGCTCGTTGGCACCGGAAATGCTGGCAACCGCCGCCACCTCCAACCCTTCGAGGTCGTGCAAGATGAGCGTGAGCCGCTTCTCGTTGGGCAGCTGGTCGAGCGCGGCATAGAGGCGCCGAGCCCGCTCCAGCTCGCGCAAATCCGTCTCGGAGGAGCGCGGGAACGCGGCGTCCGCCGGCTCCTCCCGCGTCTCGAGCGTGAACCGGCGCTGGAAGCGACGGTACCAGCGCTGCTGGTCGATCAACGTGCGATACACGATGCCGTAAGTGAAGGTAGCCAGCGCCGAACGTCCCTCGAAACGCGGCAGCGCTTTCAGGGCCCGCTCGGCGGCGGCTTGCACCAGGTCGTCGAGGTCCTGTCGCGGACCGGCGAGCGCCCGCATCTGGCGGTAGAGCAACGCCAAGAGCTCGTCAGCGTTCTCGTGCGCGAGGGATTCCTCGAGCGGCTGGCCTGGGGCGGCCAGCTCGAGCGCGGTGTTGACGAAAGATTGATCCATCCCCGGTGCTCGGACCTGGCTCCTAGTTAACGTTAGTCGTCCGAGCTCGGCAAACCGAGCGGGCTTCGCGTCGATTATTTTCGGAGCGCCCGGCGGTTTCTGGCACACTGCCGGGCGTGGTGTTGGGCGTGCGGGTAACACCAAGAAACCTAACAAGTCCGAGCGCTTGGGCGCTCGCTTGCGGAGCTTACCTCGCGCTTTTGCCCAGCGCGGAGGCCCGGGCACGCATCGACAATCGCTGCGAGCGCTTGTCCGGGGCCGACTACGAGGAGCTGGACGCTCGCGTCCAGCTGCTGCTCGCCAGCGAAGGAGCCGAGCAGAGTGTGCCAGCCGTGGTCTGCTCGAAAGAGGAAGCGTGGGTCGAGTGGCGGGGCGCGCGCTTTCCGATCTTGGGGCGTGGCTCGATCGTCGATGAGGTAGTCGACATCGTCGAGGCTCAGCTTCACGGCGCCCAGCGTCGCGCTGAGGCAGATCCGAAGACGACGGAAGATCGAGCGGTCGCCAGCGGTAGACCGATGCTCGAGGCCGGGCTGGATACGCCGGCTCCCCCCGTCGCACAGGCAGCCGACACGCGCGCCGCGCGGGCCGCCGACGCGCGCGGTGGCGGCGTGTCGATCTCGGTCGAAGCGGAGCTGCCAGCGGGCTCATTACCCTGGGCGGTAGGTCCTGCGTTCGACTTTGGCGCCACGGTCGGGCCGGTCATCGTAGGTGGTCGCGAAGCGTTTCGCTGGACGACGAGTGGACGACAAGTGGCGCTGATGGACTTCGAGGGTAGCGTTGCCTACGGCGCGCCGCTCAATCCGGACGCGCTACTCGGCGCGGTGTTGCGTTTCGGCGCCGAATGGATGGTTGCCTACCCGCAAGGCAACTCGGGTCAGGCCGACGTCGTGCCCGAGATCGATTTCGGTGTGCGCATCGCACACAGCTTCGGCTCGGTCGGCTTGTGGTTCGGGGCGGACGCGCGCTTTCGCCTGGGCAGCCTGGCGCTGCATCAACGCGACCCCTTGGTTGCAAATGACGTCGGCGCTGTTTTTGCGCTCGGTGCTTCTTACGTCGACTGGAGCCGCAAATAAGTCGGGAGAACGCGCGGCCGGAAGGAACCGGGCGGCTCGCTCGTTGTCCATGCGCCGCGCAGCCACAGGTGCTTTAATCAGGGAGTCCGGACCAAAGAAATTGGGCCGCGGTGCCGTCTAGCTAAGGGCACCCGCCCGAACGAAGAACGGATATGAGCCAACCCAGCCACATAGCCCGGCTCGAGCGCGCGGCGGCGCAGACGGGGCGGCGGCTCAAGTTGCGCCGTGCGCTCACGGCGGGCTCGGCGGCCTTGCCGTTACCGCTCGGCTACGCGGCGGTGGTGATCGGCGCGAGCAAAGCGCTCTCGCTCAGCGCTGCGCAAGCAGCGCCGTGGTTGTGGGGCACGCTCGTACCCGCTGCGGGCGTCTTGCTCGTCGCGCTGCGCGCCGCTTACGTGCAGCGCTCGCCGTTCGAGGGTGCGCTGGCGCTGGACCGTCACCATGGCCTCGAGGATCGCGTTGCCAACGCCCTCGCCTTCGCACAGGTGCCGTCGGCAGAGCGTACGCCGCTGATGCAAGCGGCGATCGAAGACGCTGCCGAGCACGCCCAGAAGCTGGAGCCCCGGCGCGCGGCGCGCATCATCATCCCGCGCGAGCTGGGTTACAGCGCCCTGCTCGTGCTGGGGTTGTTCGCGCTTTCGTTGCTGGAGGTGCGCACGCTGCGCGTGGTGCCGCCGGTGGTCGAGAAGGTGCAGCCGGCGCTGCTCAGCGCGGACGATGTAGAGCTGTTTCGCGAGATCGGCAAAGAGCTGGCCAAGTCTTCGGACGACCCGCAGCTGTCGGCGTCGGCCCGGCGCTTCAACCAATTGGTAGAAGACATCGCCGCGCACCGCATGGACCGCCGTGAGGTGTTCGATCGCCTCGGCGCGCTGGAGCGTGAGTTGAGCGAGGCCAGCGAGCTCGATCGCGAAGCGCTCGACGATGGCTTGAAAGAGCTGGCGCGCGAGCTCGAAAAGAGCGGCATGACGAAACCGGCCGCGGAGGCGCTGTCCGAAAAGCGCCTGGCCGACGCCGAGCAAGCGCTGCGCGAGCTGGCCGAAAAGCTGAAGCGCAAGAGCCACCCGCCCAGCAAGCAGGAGCTCGAAAAGCTGCGCAGCGCCCTGCAGAAGGCCAGCATCGCCGCGACCGAGCACCAAAGCTCGATTGAGCAACGCCGCGCGGAGCTGCAAGAAGAGCAGCAAAGCCTGCTGAAGAAGAAGCAGCAAGAGGGCGACAAGTCCGCCAAGACGGATCAAAAGCTGGCCGAGAATCGTCGCAAGCTGGAGCGGCTGGGGCGCGAGAAAGAAAAAGCCGATCGCAGTCAGCAAAAGCTCTCCGAGCTGGACAAGCAACTGCAAGAAGCCGCGCGCCAGTTGATGCAAGACGCGCAAGCTGCCGGTAAGAGCCTGGAGTCTGCCGCCGAAAATGTGAACAACATGGGCAAGCAGCAGATGACCGACGAGCAGAAGAAAGAGATGCTCAAGCGTCTGCAAGAGCTGCGCGAGGTGCTGCGCCAACAAGGCAAGGGGGGCAAAGATCAGATGGATCGCATGCAGCGCTTCGGAGAGCGCGCGCGCGGCAACGGCAAACAACCCGGTCAGAACGGCAAACCCGGCAACGGCTCCCAGCCGGGGCAGCTGCGCCTCTCGCGCGGCCCCGGTCAAGGTCCGGGCATCGACGTGCCGATGCCGGGCGAAGCGCCCGCTGCTGGCCAAGAGGGCGAGTCCAACAGCTCGCAGAGCGGCCCGAGCGGCAAGGGCTACGGCCAGGGGCACGACGACAAGCTGGCCGGCGATCCGACCGACCTCAAAGGCAAGACGCAAGAGGTCACGGCGGCCGGTGTCGACAGCGGGCAGGGCGCCGCGTCCGCTGAGGTGATCTACGGCGCGGCCGAGCGCGGCTTCGTCGGCAAGGGTTACCAAAAAGTATTCACGGACTATCAAACCGTGGCCGAGCAAGTGATGACGCAGGACGAGATCCCCCCGGGCTATCGTTTCTATGTCCGTCGCTACTTCCAACTCATCCGCCCCCGCGATTGAGGTCTCATGACTGACGTCGAAGAAGCCCGCGAAGAAGTCCAAGCGTTCCAAAAACAAGTCGGCACGCTGCGCGAAGCAATCGCGCGCGTGATCGTCGGCAACCGCGAAGTGGTAGACGGCGTGATCACGTGCGTGCTCGCCGGCTCTCACGCCCTGCTGGAAGGCGTGCCCGGCCTGGGCAAGACCATGCTGGTGCGTACGCTGGCCGAGGCGCTGGCGCTGGAGTTCTCGCGCATCCAGTTCACGCCGGATCTCATGCCGGCCGACATCATCGGCACGGTGGTGGTCGAAGAGTCGGCGCAGGGCGGGCAAACCAAGTTCGAGTTCCGCAAAGGCCCGCTCTTCTCCAACATCGTGCTGGCAGACGAAGTGAATCGCGCCACGCCGAAGACGCAAAGCGCCTTGCTCGAAGCCATGCAAGAGCATCGCGTGACCGTCGGCCGCACCACTTACCAGCTCGAGGAGCCTTATTTCGTGCTGGCTACGCAAAATCCGCTCGAGATGGAGGGCACCTACCCGCTGCCCGAAGCACAGCTCGACCGTTTCTTCTTCAAGCTGATGGTGCCGTTCCCGTCGCGCGACGAGCTCCACACGATCATCGACCGGACCACCACCGATCAAGACATCAAAGTGAGCCCGGTCTTGAAGCGCGAAGACGTGCTCGGCATGCAGAAGCTCGTGCGCCGTGTGCCGGTCGCGCGCCATGTTCAGGATTACGCGATTCGCGTCGTGCTGGCGACGCACCCGGATCACGCGGAGGCGACCGAGCTCGTTAAGCGCTTCGTGCGTACCGGCGCCTCGCCGCGCGGCGTGCAAGCCGTGCTGCTGGGCGCCAAGATCCGCGCGCTCTTCGCCGGGCGCTTCGCCGCTTCGATAGACGACGTGCGCGCCACGGCGCTACCGGCGTTGCGCCATCGCATCTTGCGCAGCTTCGAAGGCGAGGCAGAAGGCGTGGCGGAGGACAAGATCCTCGATGAAATCCTGAAGAAGCTGCCGGAATCCAAGGGCTGAGCAGCCCCCAGGCATTTCATGGGTTTGCTCGACCTGTTTCGTCCCAAGAGCGCGCCGCGCAAGGCCGAGGCGCGTCGGGCGGAGCTGTTCGACGACGACTTCCAGAAGAAGCTGGAGTCGCTGGCCATCGTGAGCCGGCGCGTGTTCGCAGGACGCATGCGCGCCGAGCGGCGCAGCAAGAAGAAGGGCAGCGGCGTCGAGTTCGCCGACCACCGCGATTACGCGCCCGGTGACGACTTCCGCTCCGTGGATTGGAGTATCTACCAGCGCTTCGGCAAGCTGCTGGTGCGGCTGTACGAAGAAGAAGAGGATCTGAGCATCTACTTCATCGTCGACTCGTCGAGCTCCATGTCGTTCGGCGACGCGAAGAAGTTCGACCAGGCACGGCGGCTGGCGGCGGCGCTGGCGTACGTGGGCCTGGCCAACCTAGATCGCGTCACCATCGTCGGCGCGACCGACGCCGTGGTGTCGCGCATGCCCACGACCCGTGGCAAGGGCCGCATCTTCAAGGTCTTCGAGTTTTTGAGCGAGCTCGAGCCGGGCGGCACCACCGACCTGGGCGACGCCATGAAGACGTTCGTGGCGCAGCACAAACGCCGCGGTTTGGCGGTGCTGATCAGCGACCTGTACGACCCCGCCGGGTTCGAGCGCGGCATCAACACGCTGCGCTTCAACAAGTTCGAGCCGTTCGTGCTGCACGTCGTCGATCAGAAAGAGGCGCGGCCCGAGCTGAAGGGTGACGTGCGGCTGTACGATTGCGAAACCGGCGAGGAGCGCGAGGTCACCGTGACCGACAGCCTGCTCGACGACATGGCGCAGGCCTTCGACAACTACCAGCGCAGCATCGAGCGCTTTTGCACGTCTCGCCAGGTGCCGTACTTCGCCGCCGACGTGGGCATACCGTTCGATGAGCTGGTGCTGCGCGTCTTTCGGCGCGGGGGGTTTTTGCGCTGATGGGCCTCGCCGGCCTGCCGCTGGGCACGCTGCTCGCGATTTTTGGAGCAGCTTCGGCGCTGGTGGTGGTGTTTTACATCCTCAAGCTGCGCCGGCGCGCGGTGCCGGTGCCGTTCTCGCGGATTTGGGACAGCGTGCTGCGCGACAAACAGGCCACGGAGCTGTTCTCCAAGCTGCGCCGGCTACTCTCGCTGCTCCTGCAGTTGGCGCTGCTGGCGCTGCTGGTGCTGGCGCTCGGCGATCCGCGCCCCAAAGAAGACCTGCGCGACGGCCGTCACTTGGTGCTCTTGCTGGACGCGAGCGCGTCGATGAAAGCCGTGGACGTGAAGCCGACGCGGCTGGCGGCAGCTCGGGCCGAAGCCGAAAAGATCGTGCGCGGGCTGGGCGCTTCCGATCGAGCAATCGTGGTGCAGATGGGCAGCGTGCCCACGCCGCGCTCGTCGATGAGCGGCGACCAGACTGAGCTGCTGCAGGCCATCGGCCAGGTAACGGCCAGCGACACGCGCGCCGATCTCGAAGCCGGGCTTTCGTTCGCGCGCGACAGCTTGCGCGGCCTGCCGCACCCCGAGCTGATCGTGCTGGGCGACGGTGCCTACGGCGACACCGCCGAGATTTCGACTCGTGTGAATCTGGAGGGCGCCGAGCCGCGCTTCGTACCCATCGGCAAGAGCGGGAAGAACCTCAGCATCACCGAGTTTTCTGTGCGGCGTTACCCGCTCGACAAGTCCCGCTACGAGGTAATGCTCGAGGTCGCCAACCTGCAAGATGCGCCGGCCGACGTGGAGCTCGAGCTGTCCGGCGACGGCGCGATCGTGGACGTCACGCACCTCAAGCTCGGGCCGAACGAGCGGCTACCTCGTTACTATCAAGATCTGGCGGGTGCGAGCCGCACGCTGACGGCGCGCATCAAGGCCGCCGCCGGCGCCGACGAGCTGCCGGCGGACGACGTCGCCTACGCCCTGTTACCCGAACGTCGCCGTGCGCGCATCTTGCTGGTCACGCCCGGCAATACCTACCTGGAAGCCGCGCTCTTGCTCGACGAGTACCTCGACGTCGCGCAGATCACGCCGGGGCAGCCCATCCCCGACGGTAAATTCGACGTGGCGATCCTCGACAACGTCGCGGTGCCTCTGAATGACCACGTCGGCTCCGCACTGTACTTGAACCCTCCGGCCGAAGGCTCGCCGGTGCCGTACGGCAGTGCCATCGAAGACTTTGGCTTCGACACTTGGGAGCGCAAGAGCCCGGTCTTGCGCTTCATGTCGATGGGAGACGTGCAGGTCGCGAAGGGGCACGCTTTCAAGCCGGCGGCCGGCGACAAGGTGCTGGGCGCCAGCGACCAGGGACCCATTCTCGTCAGTGGCGCGCGCGCCGGGCACCGCTTCGTGGCGCTGGGTTTCGATCCGCGCGACAGTGACCTGGTGCTGCGCATCGCGTGGCCACTGTTCGTGCTCAACACCATCAACGCGTTCGTCGAGGAAGACGTCGGCTACGTGTCGTCGTACCGCACGGGCGACGTGTGGCGCATCGCGGTGCCGGGCTCCCTCAGCACGGTGAGCCTGCTGGAGCCAGGGGGCGCCAAACACGCAGTGCCGGTCAGCGACGGTCGCGCAGTGTTTCGCGGTGAGCTGGCGGGTTTCTACAAGCTCACGGGCGGCGCCGACGACGCGCCGCTCGGCGAGTTCGCGGCCAACCTTTCGGACCTCGACGAGAGCAAGATTCTGCCGCAAAAAGAGCTGGTTTTGGCCGGCAAGAAGGCGGCCGCCTTCGTCGCTCCGCCGCCCAGCCTCAAGAGCGACGTCTGGGTGTACCTGCTGGCGGCGGTGCTGGCTGTGTCGCTGATCGAGTGGATCACCTACCACCGCCGGGTGACCGTATGAGCGAGCGCACGCGGCGCCTGGTGTGGCTCGCTGGCCTCGCGGCGTTGTTCGCGCTGCTGGCATTCGGGCTTAGGCGCTACGTCTGGTCGGCGCCGGCCGACGCCTTTCATTGGCAACGCGCCGCCATCAAATACCAGCTGCTCGAGCCGCGAGCGCTGGCGGTGGTGCTGCTCGCGCCCTTGCTCCTTTATGTGCTGGGCAAGTCGTTGGCGGATCTGCCCTGGCAGCAGCGCGCGCTTTCGGTGCTGCTGCGCATTGCGTTCTTCGTGCTGCTCGGCTTGGGCTTGTCGCGCCTGGTGCGCTCGGACGAGACGCATCGGGTCGCGACCGTCGTCTTGCTGGACGTGAGCGATTCCGTGGCAGACGCGACGCTCGACAAGGCGCGCGCCGAGGTGGAGCGGCTGTACAAGGCCCGGGGCGACGGCGACGTGATGAAGCTGGTCGCGTTCGCGGCGCGGCCGCGCGCGGTGCCGGTCGAGCAAGACGACAAGCTGGTCCTGCCAAAATCCGCCGATTTGCGCTGGAAAGACGCGAAGGATACGAAGGGCGCGGTCACGCCCGCGGGCAGCAACATCCAGGCCGCGCTGGAGCTGTCTTACGGCTTGTTTCCGCCCGGCTACCTGAAGCGCATCGTGCTCTTCTCGGACGGCCTCGAGACCGAAGGCAGTCTGCTCTCGGAGGCGAACCACGCCAAGCGTTTTGGCGCGCGGCTGTACGTGCACCCCTACCGCGATCCGCCTCCCGGTGAAGTCGCCGTGCGCGCTCTACGCTTGCCGGACAAGGTCGACATCGGCCAGCCCTTCGACGTGGTGGCCGAGGTTTACGCCAGCCGCGCCACGACCGCCAAGGCGCGCCTCTACCAGGGCGAAACCCTCAACGGTCTCGAAGGCGTGCGCGATCTCACGCTCAAGCCCGGCGACAACGAGGTCAAGTTCAAGAGTGTCGTGCGCGTCGGCGGTGAGGTTACTTACGGTTTCAGGCTGAGCGACATCGCCGACGATCGCTTCACGCAGAACAACGCGCTCGACGTCACGCTCGACGTGCCCGGCCGCCCGCAAATCCTCTATGTAGAGGGCCAACCGCAGCGCGGCAGCTACCTGGTCAGCGCGCTTTCGGCGCAGCAATTCGACGTGGATTTGCGGCCGGCCAGCGCCATGCCCGGCTCGCTGCGTGAGCTCGAGCGTTACGACTTTTTCATCCTCTCGGACGTGCCGCGCGAAGCCGTGAGCGAAGCCTCGCAGGACCTGATCGAAAAATACGTGCGCGACCTGGGCGGCGGCTTCTTGTTCGCGGGTGGCGAAGCCGGCTACGGCCTCGGTGGTTGGGGTCACAGCACGCTCGAGCGCCTGCTGCCCGTGCGTATGGACGCCGAGAAGCGCAAAGAGATGCCGGGCGTCGCGATGGCGCTGGTCATCGATCGCTCGGGCTCGATGACCGGCTTGCCCATGGAGATGGCCAAGGCCGCTTGTCGCGCCACCGTCGAAACGCTGCAGGGCGACGACCTGATCGAAGTCATCGCGTTCGACTCGACGCCCGCGCGCTACGTCAAGATGCAGCCCGCGCGCTACCGCTCACGCATCCAAAATGACATCGCGCGCATTCAGCCGGGCGGCGGCACCGAGATCTTTTCCAGCCTCGACATGGCGTACCAAGACCTGTCGGTGGTGCAGGCCCGCAAAAAGCACGTGGTCTTGTTGACGGACGGCCAGGCGCCCGTGCAAGGCATCAAGGACTTGGCCACCGGCATGCTGGCGGAGGCCATCACCGTCACTACCGTGGGCCTGGGTGAGGGCGTGAACCAGGACTTGCTGCGCACGGTGGCGGATGCCGGTGGTGGCCGCTTTCACATGGTGCCGGACCCGAACAGCTTGCCCAAGATCTTTACGCGCGAAACGGAGCTCATCGCGCAACAGGCGGCGGTCGAAGAGTGGTTCCCGGTCGAGCAGGTGGGTAACGCCGATTTCTTGAAAGGCGTTGCCATCAGCGCCGCCCCTCTCCTGCATGGTTACGTCGCCACCCAGCTAAAGCCGTCGCCGGCGCAGCTCATCTTGCAGAGCGATCGCGGCGACCCGATCTTGGCGCGCTGGCGCGCCGGCCTCGGTTGGGCCGTGGCGTGGACCAGCGACGTGAAGAACAACTGGTCCGTCGATTGGCTGCGCTGGAGCGGCTTCTCCAAATTTTGGGGCCAATTCGTGCGCGAGCACATGCGCATCAAGCGTCGGCAGGAGCTGCCGATGCAGGTCGAGATGCGCGAAAACACCGTGCACGCCGTGGTCGACGCCTTCACGGCAGACGAGCGCTTCGACAACAACCTCGAATCGAAGCTGATCGTCACCGGCCCCGCATCGGCCAAGGGCAAGGGTGAGCACCGCGAGGTCGCGCTGCGGCGCACGGCGCCCGGACGCTATGAAGCCGATTTGCGCCTCGACGACTACGGCTCGTTCTTGTTGCGCGCCGAGCACGCGCGCATCGCGCCGGACGGCTCTCTGCAACCGTTCGCCTCCAGCTTCGGCCACGTCAGCAATCCTTACCCGCGCGAATACGGCCGCTTCGAGCCCGACATCGAGCTGCAGACACGCGCGGCGGCCGCGGCGGGCGGCAGCGTGGACCCGGAGCCCGCGCGCGTTTTCGATCCTCAAGGTGAGAAGATCGTCTACTTTCGCCCACTGTGGTCGCGCTTCGTGATCGCGGCCATCATCGTCTTCTTGCTCGACTTGCTGATCCGCCGCGTGCGCCTGTTCGATCGCAAATTCTTGCCGCGCCGCAGCTTTCCGCCGCCCCCGCGCGCGTGATGCAGATCTTTCCAGAGCTGGTGAGGGAGCGGGGGTGCGGTGACGCTAAGGCGCGCAAGCGCCGGACTGCTCGTCGACTGAGCCTCGGTCTGTTGCTGGCCTCGACGGCTTGCGGCCAAGCCAGCGTCGGCCAGACGGCGGGCGCTCGTTCGACTCCTGCCTCGGGAGTCGGGCCATCGAGCGGAGCGGTCGCCAACCCTGCTCCTGCCGCCGCGCGCGACGTCTCGGGCACCGGCTTCGTGCATCCCGGCATCCTCGTGAGCCGGCCGCTGCTCGACTTCGTGAAAGGTAAGATCGCGGCCGGCGCGGAACCGTGGAAGAGCGCGCTCGCGAAGGCCCAGGCCAGTGAGTACGGCTCGCTCGGCTACACCCCCCACCCGCGTGCAGTCGTCGAGTGCGGCTCCTACTCCAATCCCGACCTGGGCTGCAGCGACGAGAAGGGCGACGCCATCGCCGCCTACACGCAGGCCCTGATCTACGCGTACACGGGCGAGGAGGCCCACGCCAAGAAAGCGATCGAGATCATGAACGCCTGGTCGGCGCTGATCAAAGATCACACCAATAGCAACGCCCCGCTGCAGTCGGCTTGGGCGGCGCAGGTGTTGCCGCGTGCGGCCGAAATAATTCGCTACCAATACCCGGGCTGGCCGGCGTCCGAAGTCGCGCGCTTCGGCAAGATGCTCCGCGATGTCTATCTGCCGAAGGTCGTGAACGGCAGCGCCGCCAACGGCAATTGGGAAACGAGCATGGTCGAGGCAACGATGAACATCGGAATCTTCAACGACGATCGCGCGAGCTTCGACCGCGCCGTGAAGATGTGGCGCGCGCGCGTGCCGGCCTACGTCTACCTCGCCAAGGATGGCCCAACTCCCAATCCACCGCCTCGCGGCAACAAGACGGGAGCCGCCCTGGTCAAGTATTGGTACGGCCAGAGCACGATGATGGTCGGACTGGCTCAGGAAACCTGCCGAGATCTCCGTCACGTTCAGCTCGCCTTCGGCGGCATCATCAACGCGGCCGAGACAGCCCGCCTTCAAGGCGTGGATTTGTATGGCGCCGAGCGCGAGCGGCTCGAGGCGACGCTCGAATTCCACGCCCGGCTGCTGAATGGCGCCCCGGTACCCAGCGAGCTGTGCGGCGGCGCGCTGAGGTTGCTCGAGCCCGAGCCCACGTGGGAGATCGCGCTGAATCACTTCGTCAACCGACTTGGTGATTCACTGCCGGAAACGCAGAAGCTCGCGCAGAGCATCCGGCCGACCGCGACGACCCACCACATGGACTGGGAGACGCTCACTCACGCGAGCGCCGGCGCGCCCTGATCAGTGCTCGTCTTTGGTAGCGTCCTTGACCTTGTCGCCCGCGTTTTCGACCGCTTCACCCGTCTTTTCGACGGCCTTTTCGGTGCCTTCCTTGGCATCGTGGGCGGCCTCGTCGACCTTTTCCCCCGCGTGCTCGGCGGGGCCCTCCGCGGGCTCGTCGTGATGGCATGCGAAGAGCGAGAAACTCGAGAGTACGGTCGCCAGCAAGATCGGATATCGTTTCATGGTCGCGCTGCGGAAGCAGCACCCGTGCCATCCACAGCTTGCGCAAAGTGGGAGCACCAAATCCAAGAAATTCTCGGGTATTGTGGGAGCGGCGACTGTGTATACCCGCGGCTGGCTCGCGCCGACTACGCCTCAGTGTGACGGATTTTCCCGCTCGCCACGCAGTTGCTCCAACGCTCGCTGGAGCTCGCTCGGCAACGCGGCTTCAATCGTGAGCCGTTCGCCGCCGAGGTTTTGAAACTCCAAGCGCCGCGCGTGAAGCGCCAGCCGGTGCAGCGCATAGCGCTCGCGGAAGATCCGGTTGTGCTCGCCCTTGCCGTAGCGCACGTCTCCGATGATGGGGCAAGAGATGTGCTTCAAATGGCGGCGAATCTGGTGCAGTCGGCCGGTGTGCGGGCGCGCTTGCACCCAGGCGTAGCGACCGAATTGCTCGAGCCGCAACAGCTCGGTCAGCGCCGGTTGCGCGATGTCGCTGTTGTCGGGGCGTAGCGGATGATCGACGGTGGTGGCGTGGGGTGGCGCGCCGCGCACGAGCGCTACGTAAGTCTTGGCGACGCTGTGTTGCTCGAATTGCCCGCACAGCACGCGCGCGGCGTCCGGCGACAAGCCGAACAGGAGCACTCCGCTGGCGCCGCGATCCAGGCGGTGGACCGGATACACCCACTGCCCCAAGGCATCGCGCACGAGCGTCATCGCGTAGGCGTCGTCATCCGCCCAGCCGCGGTGCACGGCGAGACCGCTCGGCTTGTTCACGGCGACACAGTCGGCGTCTCGATAGAGAATATCGATGTCAGCCATAGGGGCGCACGAATTGCGCAACAGCCAGCCTGCGACGAAATGACCGGTTGTGACCTTGCCAAGCGTGGCGATGCGACATAAGCAGACAGAGCGATGAACCAACACCGTCCGCAGGGCAACCGTGCACGCTCGTTTCGGCTGTTTTCGGCGCCGCTGCTGGCATTTACGCTGATGCTCGGCGCCGCCGCGCCGCTCGGCGGCTGCGGTTACAACGACGTCATCACGCTCGACGAGTCCGTCAAGGCCAGCTGGGCCGAGGTCGAAAACCAGTACAAGCGCCGCGCCGATTTGGTGCCCAACCTGGTGAGCGTGGTGAAGGGCGCCGGCGCCTTCGAGCAAGATACGCTTACCAAGGTGGTCGAGGCGCGCTCCAAAGTGGCAGGCATGAAGGTCGACGCCTCCACCATCGACGATCCCGAGAAGCTGAAGAAGTTCGAGGCGGCGCAGGCCGAGCTTTCGGGCTCGCTCTCGCGCTTGCTGGTGGTCGCCGAGCAGTACCCTCAGCTCAAAGCTACGGATGCCTACCGCGACCTCCAGTCGCAGCTCGAAGGGACGGAGAACCGCATCGCCGTCGCGCGCAAGCGCTACATCGAGAGCGTCGCCGAGTACAACGGTCTCGTGCAGCGCTTTCCGACCAGCATTGGCGCGTCGATGCGCGGTCGTAACGTGCGGCCCACCTTCGAGGCTGCGCCCGGCTCCGACAAGGCGCCAGAAGTGAAGTTCTGAGGGCGGTCGCCATGCTGCGCTCCCTCGCGCCGCTGGGGCGAATGGCAGTACGCCTTTCGTGGCTGCTGGCCGCCTGCCTGGTGCTGGTACCGAGCGCCGCGCTGGCGCGCGAAGTGCCGCCGCTCACCGCGCACGTCAACGACACCGCCGACATGCTCTCGGCCGAAGCCGAGCAGCAGCTCGAGCAAAAGCTCACCGCTTACGAGCAGCGCTCGGCGCACCAGTTCGCGTTGCTCACGATCGACAGCCTCGACGGCGACGCGCTCGAAGACTTTTCGATTCGCGTGGTCGAGTCGTGGAAGCTCGGCAAGAAAGGTAAAGACGACGGTCTCCTGCTGCTGATCGTCAAAGAAGACCGCAAGCTCCGCATCGAGGTTGGCTACGGCCTCGAGGGCGACATCACGGACGCCTTCTCGGCGCGGGTGATTCGCAACGTGCTCACGCCAGCGCTGCGCGCCGGCAAGCCCGAGCAAGGCGTGAGCCAGGCTTTCGACGTCTTGATGCAAAAGGCGTCGGGCGAAGCCGTGCCGGATAGCGCCATCGCTCCTCCGCGTCGCTCCCACGACGACGCGCCGTCGCCGCTGGCGGTCGTCGCGCTGCTCTTCTTCATGCTGCCGTTCGTGTTGCCGCTGCTGTTCGGCCGTCGTGGTCGGCGCGGGGTGTGGCTTGGCGGCTTCGGCGGTTACGGCGGTGGCTGGGGCGGCTCGAGCCGCGGTGGCGGTTGGGGTGGTTGGGGTGGCGGTGGCGGTGGCGGCTACTCCGGCGGTGGCGGCGGCTTCGGCGGCGGAGGCTCGTCCGGCTCGTGGTAACTTCGATCTTGTCGGAGGCCGACGCGCGCGAGGTCGAAGCGGCAATTGGCCGAGTCGAGGCGCAAAGCGCGGCAGAGGTCGTGGTCGCGGTCGTGCCGCAAAGCCAAGAATATTGGCGTGGCCGGGTGCTGCTGGCGCTTGCCTGGTCGCTCGCGGCGGGCTTCGCGTTTCTATGGCTCGAGCCGTGGCAAGAGCCGGCGCTGGTGCTGCTGATCGAGGTCGTGGTCGGTGCCGCCGCGTTCGCGCTTTCGGGGCTGGGCCCGTGGCGAGGCTGGCTCGTCTGGGGCGCGGAGGCAGAGCGAGCCGTGCGCGCGCGAGCCCTGCAGTTGTTCGCCGAGAGAGGGCTGCACGGCACGCGCGGTCGCACCGCATTGCTCATCTTCGTCTCGGAGCTGGAGCGTCGTGTGGTGCTGCTCGGTGACCGCTCGTTGAACGACGAGCTGGGCCAGCGCGGTTGGGACGAGCAGGTCGAGCTGCTCCTTCACCACATTCGCTCAGGGCAAGCCCGGCAGGGCTTACTCGAGGTGCTCGAGCAGCTCACGCCGAGGCTGGCGAGCATTGCGCCGCGCGCCGAAGACGATCAGAACGAGCTGCCCGACGCCGTGTTGCGCGGCTGAGAGAGCCTCATTCGAAGGCAAAATACGCGAGCGAGATGGCCCATTTCCCGCCCGGTGCGAGCTCGAGGATACCGCGTTCCAGACTGTGTGAGCCCGCCATGGCCAGCACGTCGTGCTCGATCACGAAGGGTGGCGTGGTGCTACCGGGGCACCAATTGGCGCGCGGCGCGCGTACGCTGTTCGGATCGCCGCACGGGTTTTCGGCGCAGTAGCTCTTGGGGCCGTACGGGCCGTCGTTGCTGGTCGGGGTGCAAAGCATGGCGCAGTCGTCGCGCCACGGCTGAAGCTGCGCGAGCAGCTCGCCGTCGATGAAGAGGTCGTGGTCACGTCGACAGAACTCTTCGGCGGGTCCATTGCAGCTCACGTCGAGCTGCGTGACCGCTCCGTGGCCCGTGGCGCGGTACTCCAGCCGACCTTGGCCGGTGCCCGCCGGAACCTCGAAGCTCACCGGATCGGCGTCGACCTTCGTCTGCTCGCCGAGCACCAGCGGTACCACCGCGAGCACTTTGCGCTCTGGCGTGCCGGGCCAGGTTTCGAGCTTAGCGCTCGCGTACCATTCGCCCTTTGCGCCGCTGACCAGACCGTCGGCATCGCTCCAGGTGTCGACGTGCACCGAGAAACGGTGCTTGCCGGGCAGGCCGTTGACCACGTCAGTCACGTCCGCCTCGATGCTTTCGGGCCCGCCGAAAGGCGTGATCGCACGCACCAGCTCGAGTCCCACGCCGCTGTCGTCGGCGCTCTCCGGCTCGTCGAGCCGAATCGAGATGGTGCGGTCGAAAGCGTCGCACGCCTCCGGCCAGTTCTGCCCGGCAGGCACGCCGAGCTCGCTCCAGGTCGAGAAGGGAAAGCACGGCGAGCGCAGCTGCACCGACAAGCGCGCGCGCTTTACCGCCTGCTTCCCAAAATCCACCTCCGCCGTGGCGCGCTGAAAGTCTTCGGCGCTCTGATCGCTCGAGATGTGTGCGTCATCGAGCAGGGTGACGATCTTGCTGGACGCCGTGTCGGCAGCACCGCCGACTCCGGCTTCGCCGGCGGCACCCGTTACGTCGCTCGAATCAACGAGCGGCTTCGACGTGCACGCTGCGAGCAAGAGGCTCGTCGCTCCGAGCAGGTTCAAGGCGAATGACTTGGGCACGGATCTTTCATACCCTAGCCGCGCCATGTCCGGTCCGATTCGCCGCTCGAAGCGCTGGTCCATTTGGTTAGCGTTGGCCGTCAGCGGCGCGATGACGGCTGGTGCGTGCAGTCTGAACCCGCAACCACCGATCCCGGAGCCCTCGCTCCCGAACAGCGGAGGCGGCACAGCCGGCGCTTCGTCGAGCACCGGTGGCACCGGCAGCGCGCAAGCGGGCTCGGCTTCTACGTCGGGCGGCAGCTTTGCCGCCGCGGGCGCGGGCGGTAGCGCGGTGATTCCGGGTGGTGGCTCCTCGGCAGGTGGCAGCGCGGCAGCCGGAACTGGCGCGGGCGGCGGAGCCGGAACTGGCGCGGGCGGCGGAGCCGGATCCGGCGCGGGCGGCGGAGCCGGAACTGGTGGAACCGCGCCGGTCGGCGGCGTTGGCGGTGAGGCTGCCGGAGGAGCAAGCGATGGTGGCGCTCCTGAGGGCGGGGCCGCCGCAGGTGGAGCTGCCGGTCAAGGTGGCGCGGGCGGCGCGCCGTAAGGCGCCAAGATCGCGAACTGTGCCAGTTGTGTCAGCTCGGCGGCCGGCGCAGGACCACGCGTGGCGACTCGCAACGAGTTGCGGGGTGTGAAGAGTTTGCGTGTGGGTGCGCCACCGCACCCCTAGTCAAACACCTGAAACTACATCTGTTTTTGTGCACCGCGTCTTACGGAAGCACGGCACACCTCGTGCTACTAATCGCACACCAAAATTTTCAGCCCGGCTGTGGAGGTTTGAGCGTTGGGTCCGTGGACTGCCCCGAAGACGAAACGGTTGCTTGCTGGCCTGACTTTAGGGCTCGGCAGCCTATTCGGGATTGGCTGCGGTAACGACGCGCAACCTGGAGGCGTGGCCGACGGGCCCAGCCAGCGCCACTACGATCCGCGCGACATCTGCGCGACGCCCAACGCTGGCTGCGAGTGTGACGACCCAGGTCGAGTCGTCGACTGCGGCAGCGTTTCGCGTCGATCGGGCGGGCGGGTCTGGTGCTCGGTGGGTCACCGTACTTGCGGTCCCGAGACGTGGGGCGACTGCGAGGTCGAGGGTCTGAAAGTCGTCGACGAGCCGGACCCCGGTGCAGCGCCGCAAGCGCTCGGCATGAGCAAGAAGTGCATCGAGAACCCGTGCGACCCGTACTGCCAAGAGGTCGTCGATACGGGCATGGATCTCGATTTGCCGCCGGGTCTGCAGCAGGCCAACGGTGGCATCACGCTGGTCCCCAAAGACAGCAACATCAACGACACGAGCTGCACCAGCATCGTCGTCTCGCCCACGCCGCAGACGTTGACCATTACCAGCATGTCGGGTGGCAGCCCGGGCTTGCGCGGTGACTATTTCAACTCGCACCTCGGCGATGCCGCCACCGGTATCCCCGTGGACGCGGTGCCGACGACGACGCGGCTCGATCCGCAGGTGTACTTCGACTGGTCAGGCTCACCCATCAAGGGCGTTGGTGCCGACAACTTCACGGTACGCTGGAAGGGCTTCATCCGCCCCACGGTCACACGCGACTACACCTTCTGCACCGTGAGCGATGACGGCGTACGACTCTGGGTCAGCAACGACACGACGCCCATCGTCGCCAACTGGAGCGGCCACGGTCCGACAGAAGACTGCAGCGCACCAGTCAACTTGGTTGCGGGCACGCTGTACTCCATTCGCATGGAGCTCTACGAGGGCGGCGGTGCTTCCACGGCGCGCCTGCGCTGGAAGCACGCAGACGCGCCCAAGGGCGAGACCGTGCCGAGCAACGTGCTCGTGCCGCCCGGTTTCGAGAACGAGAAGCCGGGGTTCACGGTCGACCCCATGTCGGCGAGCTTCACGGCCACGGCGCTCCCCGTCGGTTGCTTCGAAGGCCCCGTTCGCGCGGCTTGGGCGGTGGACAAGCTCGATCGCGCCAGCATCGACAACGACGGCAAGCTCTCGCTGTTTGCGCCGATCGGTGGCGACGTGACCGTCACCGCCTACGCGGGACCCTTCTCGGCGACGGGCCTAGCCAAGGTCGTGGTGAACGTGGTGGACGTTGCGCAGGCGCCGCCCGGTGCTGCGACCACCTTCAAGACAGCGCCTACCGGCAGCGATCCGATGAAGGTGCTGTACCCCTACGTCGACACGGTGATGCCGCTCGCGCTGCGCGCTCCCACCATTCAGTGGGACAACGGCGGCACCGCGGCCGACGCCGTGATGATCACCCTGCGAGCGCCCGCCGCCGGCACGGCGGCGTTCTCTTGGTCGAAGGTGCTGCCCGATTCGGATCCGGGTCGCTACACGATCCCGCAAGACGTCTGGGCGCAGTTCGAGGCCAGCGGCAAGGGCGGTACCGCGGCTTATTCGGTGCAGCGCATCACCGGCGGTGCCGCGCGCCCGGCCGTCACGCGCAACCTCCAATTTGCCAGCGCCCCGGTGCGCGGCAAAATCTACTACACGCAGTACGCGCGCGACGGCTCGACGAACATCATGGTGGCCGATCCGGGCTCGCCCTCGTCGGCCAAGGCCGTCTTCAATAGCGACACGGGCGGCACCGGCAACGGGGGCTCGAAGTGCCCGGTGTGTCACAGCATGTCGGCGAACGGCACGATGTTCGCGACGGCGGACCGCAGCTTCAGCTCCAACGGCGGTTTGTCGAAGGTCAACGCGGACGGCACCTTCACGCTGCTCTCGGATTATTCCGCGAACAACATGTATCGCGGCGGAGACGATTGGCGTGGCTTTGCCTGGTCGGCGCTTACCCCGGACGGCTCGCTGGCGCTCGCCGCCAACAATATTTGGGGCAACTCCAAGCAAGCGGTGGTGGGTATCGACACCGGCACGCGCACGGTCTCGATTCCGGGGACGTACGTTTCCGGAGGCAACGGCATCGGCCTGCTTGCCAAGTACTTCCTGAACACGACCTTCACCGGCTGGGATTGGCGCCGCATCGATCCCAAGGTCGATTTCAGTTGGGTCGGCTCTCCGGGTGGTCCCGTCCCCGACCCGTTTTCGGTGCAGTGGTCCGGCCAAGTGCAGGCCTACACGACCGAGAGTTACACCTTCTCGCTGCAGACGAACGGCGGCGTCCAGCTCTCGCTGAACAACAACGTCGTCATCGACGACCTCGCCAACACCGCCGACAAAACGTACACGGCGACGGTCGCGATGACTCGCGGCGTCAAGACGCCGATCGCGTTGAAGTTCGTCGACCCGAACTTGCCCGGCGTGATCGCGCAGGTCGCCCTGCGTTGGGTCAGTCCTGGCATGGGTCCGGGTGCGACGCCAGTGATGATTCCGCAGACGCAGCTCTACCCGAACGACGGTTGGCACGGCGTCTTGGCCACATTTTACAACAAGAACGACTTCACGCTGCCGCTCGCTACTCGGCTCGAGTCGAACATCGACGCCGAATGGGGCGGCAACGCCTCCATCAACGAGGTGACGAACGCCGACAACTTTTCCGATAAGTTCGTCGGTCGCTTTCAGGCTCCCGTCACCGGCAACTTGCAGCTCTGCGAGCAAGGCGACGACGACGTCGCGGTTTGGGTGGGCGGCGTTCGCGTCATCAACCAAACGAACGTGAGCGACGTGTGCTCCGCGAACATACCGGTCGTCGAGGGCAACTGGTACGATCTCGAGGTCTGGCACCGGGAGCTCGGCGGTTACGCCCACGTGCGTCTGAGCTGGCGCATTTACAACGCGGCCAACGCCGTGCTCCTGCCGCTCGAGATCATCCCCTCGGCGCGCTTGCGCCCGCCAACTGCCTGGACGCCGCCCACCAACGGCTTGACGGTGTCGTACTACGACAACCCGAGCTTCAACGCCGACTTGGACACCAACTCGGAGCCGTTGGCGACGACACGCATCGAGCCCAACGCCAATCTCGACTGGGGCGGTAATCGTCCCGAGACGAGCAGCGCCATCACCGACCCCGACGACTATACGGCGCGTTTCACCGGCCGCATCGACATCCCGTGCACCGGTTTGTTCGAGTTCGAGGTGAACGGCGACGACGGCGGCCGGCTCTGGATCGACGACGAGCGCGTGATCCACCTTTGGGGTTATGGCACCCAAGACGGCGCGATCTACCTGACGCAGGGTCAGCACGACTTCAAGCTGGACTATCGCGAGAACGGCGGCAGCGCGAAGGTGAGCGCGCGCTGGAGGGCCAGCTGCATGAACGTCAACACGTTCACCCCGATTCCGACCACGGCCTTCTTCCCAACGGGCGATCTCGGTGCCGCGGGCTTCGTGCTTGCCGGTGGCGAGAACGGGAACGACAGCAGCTATTTCGTTTGGCAGACGCCGACGATGGCCGGCGCTCCCTCCGTCGACGTAACCGCCAACAGCGCCGGTAACTGGGGGCTCGGCGCGAGTGTAATGATGGTGCCGTCGTTCTCGCCGGACGGCAGCAAGCTGGTGTTCATCGACGGCGACTCGGCCAAAGGTAACGGCTGGCGCAAGGGCCTCAGCACGTTCTCGTTCGATCAGGCGAACAAGCTGTTCAAGGGTCGCAAGACGATCGTGAGCACGTGGCCCTTCGGCGACGTGATGAAGTGGCCGGTGTTCGAAAGCGATTCGCGCAGCGTCATCTATCAAGCGACGTTCCCGGGTGATGCCTGCTGTCGCACTCCCGGCTGGACGAAGTACGGCTACATGGGGCCGACCAATTACTTCGAGGATCCGGGCCGCTTGCTGTCGGTCGACACCCAGGCGGCCACGCCGACTCCGGTGCCGCTCACGCGCTTGAACCAGGGCGAGCGCGCGCTCGATCGCAACAAGAGCTACCAGGCGACGATGTTGCCGCAGGCTTCGGCTGGCTATCGCTGGGCGGTGTTCACCAGCACCAGGCCGTACGGCAACACACTGAACCTGCAAGGCCAGCAAGACTTCTCGGACCCGAACAACTTCACGTACATCTCCGACTACAAGAAGATCCAGAGCATGCTCTGGGTGTCGGCCATCGACGACCAGCCCAGCGGCGCTGCGGACCGCAGCCACCCGGCGTTCTTCTTGCCGACGCAGAACTACAGCGAGGTGGCCGACACCGGCTACCTGAACGAGCGCGCCTACTGGGTGACCGAGGCGTGCCGCAGCCCCGGCAACACCGCCGCTTCCTCCTGCGACGTCGACGAAGATTGCTGCGCCGGTTCGGTGTGCCGCATCGATACGCCGGCGACGGTGCCGCCGGTGAGGCACTGCTTCAAGGTGCCTACGCCCGCCAACTGCGGCATGGCGCAAGCTGCCTGCGCGACCACGACCGATTGCTGCATGGGACTCGTCTGCGACGACGGTCTGTGCGTGAAGCCGCCGCCGCTGTCGTTGTACAAGCCGGCCAACTTCGAGCGCATCTACGAATCGAACTGCGAAGGAAGCAGCAAGGTCGTCTGGACCTTCTTCGACTTCAAAGCCAGCGTCCCCGACGTGGGCGGCTTGCTCGAGTTCTATGCGGAGTCCGTGGACAACATCGCGGACTTTCACACTCTGCCGGCCTATCCGGCGCCGGTCTCGATCACGGGGGTGGCGCTGATCGGAACGCAAGCTCCGCCCGGTGACTTGAACGAGTACATCCCGCTCACGCTCGACAAGCCCCTCAAAGACGCTTCGATCGTGCACCGGCGTTACCTCAAGATAACGATTCGCCTGGTGCCGAACCAGTCTGCCACCTTGGCGCCCGTGCTGACCGACTGGCGGCAATCTTTCAGCTGCCCGCCGGGAGAATGATCGTGCACGTGCGCTTCTGGTTGGGAGTCGCGCTCGCCAGCGCGCTAGGAGCCGCCTGCAGCTCGAACGATGCTCCTCCGCCTCCCGCGGCCGACGGCGGCTCGGATTCCAGCCCCGCCGGCTCTCGCAGCACCGATTCGCCCGGTGGCGACGGCGCTGTGGCGCAGGGCGGCGCCAGGTCGCAAGCCGAAGGCGGCGCCGGTGAGCCGCCCATCGGCACGATCGGCGGCGCGTTTCCTGGGGTCTCCGAGGGCGGCGCTCCGCCCAATCCGACACCTGTTTGCAACCGTGCCGCCCGCTGGAGCGGCGCACAAGCTCTCGCGGCGTTGAACACGGCGCAGGCGGACGAGCGTCTACTCGCGCTGAGCCATGACGAGCTCAGCCTCGTGTTTTCACGCGCTGACGCCTTGTTCGTCGCCGATCGCAAGAGCGCTGGCGACGATTTTGCGGCGACCATCTCGGTGCAGCTGCCGGCCGCGTACACGTTCGCGCAAGGCGTCGCGCTGAGCGACGACGGCCTCACGCTCGTGGTGGTGAGCCAAGACCAGCACGCGCTCGCTGACGTGACACGCACCGCGCGCAGCAAGACCTTCGACGGTACCGCCGACACGCGGCGCTTTGCCTGGGTGAACGCGAACCTCACGCAGTCGGGGCTCTTGTCGTCGCCCGTGCTGGCGGCAGACGGTAAGTCGCTGCTTTTGACACGGCTGGAGGGCGGCGACAGCAGCGTGTTTCGAGTGCGCGGCGATCACTTCGACGACGCCGCTGCGCTCGATGCCGTGACGCTCGGCGCCGTCGACGGCAACCACAAGCTGACCCAGAGCTTGTCGGCCGACGCGCGCACGCTGTTCTTTTTCGATGAGGGTACAGGGAGCGCAGCGGCTCTTTGGAGCTCGACACCGGCCGCGGCATACACGGAGCGCGTCGAGCTCGAGGGCCTGTTGAGTGCCTTCACTAACGCTAACTGCGGGCGCTTATATGGCACCCGCGAGGTCGAAGGCTCGCTCGACCTGGTCGTCCAAACCGCGAACTGACGAGCCCCACGCTGGCGCCATCACCGCCAAAATCCTGATCTTTTCTGGGGCGGGTGTGGTAGCGAGTGGCGGCGGAGAAGATGATGATGCGTCGGCGTACCGTCGTGACGAGCTTGTTTGCGTTGGGCCTTTCGATGTCGGGGCAAGCGTTGGCGCAAGGTGCTCCGGCTCCCGCGCCTGCCAAGCCCGCGCCCGCTCCGGTGAAGCCGGCTCCGGCGCCTGCGGCTCCGGCGAAGCCTGCGCCCACTCCGGCAGCGCCGGCACCGGTGGCTCCTGCCGCCGCTCCCGCAGCGCCTGCTGCACCAGTGGTTGCCCCGACGCCGGCGCCGATGCCGCCGCCTGCGGCTGACGCGCCGCCGCCCCCGGCGGACGCGGTACCGCCGCCGCCAGCTCCCGCGCCGCTCCCCGCCGAGCCCATGCCGCCGCCGGACGAAGCGCCTCCGGCAACGACCGTTGCGGATCCCGAGCCCGATTTGCCGCCTGCCGACGGCTACTCGGAGGGCGGCGACGCCTGGTACGACGCGATCGAGCTCTCCGCGTTCGTCGACGCTTACGCCAGCGTGAACTACAACTTTCCCAAACCGCAGCACGATAGCTTGAACGCGGATGGGTCGCCGCGCCAAGCCAACCTGCTGCGCCAGTTCGATCGCAGCAACGGCTTCGCGCTGTCGTGGGTCGGCGTGAACGCGAGCTACGCGCCCGATCCGGTCGGTGCGACCGTGAGCCTGCGCTTCGGCCCGACCGCGAACCTGATCGCCGGCAGTGGTTTCAGCGGCGACGCTTCCAGCTACGACTCGGCGAACGGCCTCAGCATCGTCAAGCAAGCCTTCGCGTCGTGGAAGCCGGGCGGCGGAGACAGCATGTTCCAGCTGGACGTCGGCAAGTTCGACACGCCGTACGGCGCCGAAGTGGCGGAGAGCCACCTGAACTTGAACTACACACGCGGCCTGCTGTTCGCCTCGCAGCCGCTGTTCCACACCGGTTTGCGCGGCAGCTTCGCCATCTCGGACGCGTTCGACTTCAAGATCATCGCCGTCAACGGCTGGAACAACACCTTCGACAACAACGCCGGTAAGAGCCTGGGCGCGCAGCTCAACTTTCACGTGCACGGTCGCGACGGCGAGGACTTGCTGGGCGCTTCGCTCGGCTACATGGGCGGCCCCGAGCGCGACGACCACGACACCGTCGTGTGCAGCCAAGAGAACACCAAGGTAGATACGGCTTCGGGTAAGTGCGTGTCGTCGCCGATGACACCAGCGGGTGACACGTACGTCTTCGATCGCCCCACCACCAACACCAAGGGCCTCCGCCACTTGGTCGATTTGGTGGTCGTCGCGAATCCGATCGAACGCCTGCGCTTGATGCTCAACGCCGATTTTGGCGCGGAGCGTCGTCGCGATAGCGACAACCCGAGCCAGTTCAACACCTTCAATTACTTCGGCGTGATGGCCGCTGCGCGCGTCGCCATCGTCGATCAGCTCGGTATTGCCGCGCGCGGAGAGTATTTCCGGGACAACGGCGGCTTCCTCGTCGCCGAGCGGCCCGACGTGCACAAGGACCTGGTGAGCGGCACGTTGACGCTCGACTTCTTGCCCGCCGACTTTTTGACGATTCGCCTCGACGGTCGGCTGGACTGGGCGAGCCACGAGATCTTCAACAAGGGCCTGCGCGACAAGACAGGTACGCAAGTCACGACCACGCTCGGCGTTGTCGCCCACACCGACTGAGGCCGCGCGATTCCCGCGGGCCACGGCCGAAAATGACTGGGTTTGCCGATAGCGTTGCTCCGCGTAAACTTGGGGCGAAGCAGCGCATGCATCACACGCTCCGTACGCAAGATCTCGAGCTCGCGATTGACGACGTAGTCAAGAGCTACGACGGCCCGCAGGAGATCAACAACCTCGAGAGCGCAGCGCTGCCGAACAAGCGAGCGGTCGTCGACGCCTACAACCACATCAAGCCCGTCATCTACTTGGGCTTTTACAGCTTGCGCTCGCTGCGTCGGGAAAACCTGCGCTTTGCCGTCAGCGAGCACCTCTATCCAGCGTACGAGGTGCTGGTCGAACAGATCGACCGCGCGCTGACTTACGAAACCGGTGTGGGCCGCGCCAAGGGCGGCTTCCCGGCGGGCTGGGCCGAAGAGGTCGTGCTGCGGCTCTTCCGCGCGCTGCCGCGCGTTCGCCAGCTACTCAACACGGACGTGGTCGCGGCGTTCGATGGTGACCCTGCTGCCCGCAGCGTCGAAGAGATTGTCTTCAGCTATCCGGCCATCGAGGCCATCACGGCCCACCGCGTGGCGCACGTGCTCTACGAAGAGCAGGTGCCGATGATTCCTCGCATCATCGCCGAGTACGCGCACAGCCGCACTGGTATCGACTTGCACCCCGGCGCCAGCATCGGCGAGTCGTTCTTCTTGGACCACGGCACGGGCACCGTCGTCGGCGAGACGAGCCGCATCGGTAACAACGTCAAGCTGTACCAGGGCGTCACGCTCGGCGCGCTCAGCACCAAGCGCCGCGAATGTGAGCAAGATGGCTTCCGCAAGCAGCGTCACCCCACGTTGGAAGACAACGTCACCATCTATGCCGGCGCCACCATTCTGGGTGGCGACACCGTGGTCGGCGCGGGCTCGGTCGTGGGCGGCAACGTCTGGCTCGTGAGCTCGGTGCCGCCCGGCTCGAAGATCTTCGGCCGGGCCCGCGAGTGAAGGGAGCACAGACTCGCGATGCTACCTGCGGACGCGGCTAGTCGCTATCAAGCCTGGCTCGTCGACCTTGACGGCACGCTCTACCGCCCCATGCCGGTCAAGCTGGCGATGGCGGCGGAGCTGTTGTTGTTTGGGTGGGGCTCGATCGCCACGCTTCGCACCTTCCGTCAGGCGCATGAAGAATTGCGCCAGCTCAGCCAGGGCGCGACGCTCGAGACGACCCCGTTCGAGCGGCAGCTGGAGCTGGCGGCGCGCAAGCTCGGCAGTGAAACGACGGTCGTCGAGCGGCACGTGAACGAGTGGATGTTCGAGCGACCGCTGAAATGGGTCGCGCGTGCCAAGCGTCAAGGGCTGCTCACGGCGCTGGCCGACTACCGCGCCAGTGGCGGCAAGACCGCGCTCGTCAGCGACTACCCCGCGACCGCCAAGCTGCGCGCGCTGGACGCACACACTCTGTTCGACACCGTCGTTTCGAACGGCGAGCCCGGCGGCCCTCGGCGCCTCAAGCCGGATCCGGAAGGTTACCTGGCAGCCGCCGAGCGCCTCGGCATCGCGCCCCAGCATTGCCTCGTGATCGGCGATCGCGACGACGCGGACGGCCAGGCTGCGCGCAACGCCGGTATGGCCGTTGCCATCATTCACTAGCCGCAGGTGGTGGTGCGGGCTCTGCCGTGGGGCTCTTCACCGTGACCTCGACCTTGTCGTAACCGAGCGAGTGGACGAGTGCCTCGACGGTGCGTCGTGCGTTGTCCGACGCGCGGTTCAGAAGTCCGGCTTGTTTGGCGGCGTCGATCAGGGTGCGCTCGGCCTCTTTGCGGGCGCGTGACTCGAGATTTTCGTGACGGTCGGCCAGCGTGCCCGTCTTGCGGGAGTGGACGTAAGTCTTCTCGTTGTCGAGCGCGGCGTGCAGCACCTCGGGCGCTGGTAGCTCGATGCGCGCGGTGCGCCGCGCTGGATCGACGACCACGTCCGACGCTGCCAGCTTCTGCAAGTCGATGCCGGCGCTCACTTCGGCCACCGCCACCAGCAAGATAGCGTCTTCGGTCGTGAGCATGCCCCACAGCTTGCTTTGCTTGTCGCTCAGGTCGATCACGCGCTCCATGTGGAACGACGCGGACTCGAGCCGCGCAAGGTCGCGCACCGCGATCAGCACGTCCGGCGTTGGCTGAACCACCGTGACGGACGAGCTCATCGGCGGCAGCAGTGGTGCGGGCGGGGCAGAGCAGCTCTTGAGGGCGAATAGGCCCAGGCCGATGCCCAAACAGAGCGCCCCGCCCCCAATCACGAATGGCAGCAGGGATTGGCGGGGTACCGGCTCTGCCATGGCTCACCCTACTGTACTCCCTTGCCCTTTTTCCGGCCCGGCCTATATTATCAGTCGAATGATAAAGAACCGGCGGTCCACGGTTGCCCTGGCTCTACTGCTGGGGGCAGGCGCTTTCCTAATCGGTTGTCGCGGCTTGTCACTGGGTCCGGAGCCGGACTCCTCGCTGCAGGGGGTGGTGGAGCTGGAAGAGACGCCGCTGGGGTTCGAGTTGGGGGGACGGTTGGTTCAACTGCTGGTCAAAGAGGGCGACGCCGTGGAGGTCGGTACCGTGCTGGCCCGCATCGACGACGGACTGGAGCGCAGTAACCGCGACGCGCAGGCGAGCCAGGTCGAGGTGGCGAAGCAGCAGGCCAGCGCCGTTCGCGCGGGCGCGCGTGGCGAAGAGCTGCGCTCGTTGCAAGCGCGCGTCGACGCAGCGAGAGCCACCGAAGGGCTGCTGCAGAAGCAGGCAGCGCGCGAACGCACCTTGGTCGAGAAAGGCGCGGTGGCCGCCGCCTCGCTGGACGACGTAGAGGCGCAGCTCGCTCGCGCCACCGCTGAACGCGACGCGCTGGAGCACAACTTGAAGCTGGTGCGCCAAGGCGCGCGCCGTGAAGACGTTTCGGTCGCCGATGCGCGGGCCCAAGCCGCCAGCGCCGCGCTCGAGGTGAACGACGCGCGGCTCGTTCGCCACGAGCTTCGTTCACCCATTCGCGGCACGGTTTTGGACGTGAACTACGAGCAGGGCGAGGTGGTGGGCGCGGCCGCGCCGGTGTTGACGTTGGCCGACACGCACGACCCTTACGTCGACATTTTCGTGCCGCAATCCGCCATTGCGGCCGTGTCCGTGGGACAGGCGGCGCGCGTGAAAGTGGACGCGCTGCCGACCGCGCTCAGCGGCCGAGTGGAGCACATCGCGCGACGCACCGAGTTTACGCCACGCTACCTGTTCAGCGAAAAGGAGCGCGCGACGCTCGTGGTGCGGGTGCGCATTCGCGTTGCCGATCCCAAGGAGCAGCTGCGTGCGGGTGTGCCCGCGTTCGTCACCCTGCAAGGCGGTGAGTGACATGAGCGAAACCATCATCGAGACTCACGGATTGTCCCGCCGCTTCGGCTCACTGATCGCGGTGCGTGACGTGTCGCTGAGCGTGACGCGCGGAGAGATTTTCGGCGTGCTCGGTCCCAACGGCGCCGGCAAGTCGACGACGATCCGCATGCTGTGCGGTATCTTGGATCCGAGCGGCGGCTCGGGGAGCGTGGTGGGGTTCGACATCGCCTCGCAGGCGGAGCGCATCAAGGAACGCATCGGCTACATGACCCAGCGCTTCAGCCTGTACGAGGACCTGAGCGTGGTGGAGAATCTGCTGTTTTACGCAGGTATTTACGGCGTGCCGCGGGCGAAGCGGCGCGCGCGCGTGGAGCAGGTGCTGGAGCGCACTGGCCTCGGCCAGCGCCGCAAGCAGATCGCCGGCACGCTGTCGGGCGGGTGGAAGCAGCGGGTTGCGCTGGCCAGCGCGACGATTCACGAGCCTCCGCTGTTGTTTCTCGACGAGCCGACGGCGGGGGTCGACCCCGTGAGCCGGCGTGAGTTTTGGGAACAGATCCACGGCTTGGCTGCCGAGGGCACCACCGTGCTGTTGACCACGCACTACATGGACGAGGCAGAGCGCTGCCATCGCCTGGCCTTCATCTTTCGCGGCCAGCTGCTGGACGTGGGCACGCCGGAGCAAATCGTGCAGCGCCGCAACTTGCGCGCGCTGGAGCTGGAGCTCGAGCAACCGCGCGACGCTGCGGAGCTGCTCCGCAAAGAGCCCGAGATCGACGAAGTCGCGCACTACGGGCACGTGCTGCGCCTGACCACGCGCGGCGGCGTGGACCCGGAGCCGTTCGTGCGCGGCGTGCTGGAAAGCCGCGGGTTCCTGCTCAAGAGCTGCAGCCCCAGTCGTGTCAGCGTCGAGGACGCCTTCGTGTCCATGGTGCGCGAAGACGAACAGCAGCGGTCGCAGGCCGCGTGAGGCAACCATGCTGACGCGTCCGTTCGTGATCGCCTGGAAGGAGCTGCTGCAGCTCCGGCGTGACCGCATGACCTTGGCCATGATGGCGGTGCTGCCGATCGTGCAGCTGCTCTTGTTCGGCTACGCCATCAACACCGACGTGCGCCACATTCCGACCGTGATCTACGACCAGGATCACAGCGCCGCCTCGCGCGAGCTGCAGCAGAGCCTGCGCGTCACCGGCTTTTACGACCTGTTGGGCGAGGTAAAGAGCTACGCGGAGATCGAGCGCGCGCTGCGCTCCGGCAAGGCGCGCGCCGCGCTGGTCATTCCGGCGCGCTATGCGTCGAACCTGCGCTCGGGCAAGGCCACCCAGCTGCAGCTGGTGGTCGACGGCTCGGATCCGCAAACGGTCGGCAGCGCCATCAACACCGCTTCCGGGCTGATTGCCCAGCGCTCCAGCGAGCTCATGTTGGCCAAGCTGTCACGCGTCGGTGGCGGCGCCGGCGCCCTGCAGCCGATCGCGCTGGAGCCGAGCACTTGGTACAATCCGGAGCTGCGCACCGCGGTGTACGTAGTACCCGGCTTGATAGGCGTGATTTTGACGATGACCATGGTGATGCTCACGGCCATGGCTATCGCGCGCGAGCGCGAACGCGGCACGCTCGAGCAGCTGATCGTCTCGCCGGTGCGGCGCGTGGAGCTCGTGCTGGGCAAGATCTTGCCGTACACCGTGATTGGCTACGTGCAGATGTCGCTCATCTTGGTGGCGGGGCGCGTGGTGTTCGGCGTGCCGCTGGTCGGCTCGCTAGAGCTGCTGTACGTGCTGTCGTTCTTGTTCATCGCCGCCAACCTGGCAATCGGCTTGTTCTTTTCGACCTTGGCCAAGACTCAGCAACAGGCCATGCAGATGTCGTTCTTTTTCTTGCTGCCCAACATCTTGCTGTCGGGCTTCATGTTCCCGTTCGAATCGATGCCGCGCCCCGCGCAGCTCATCTCGCAGGGGCTGCCGCTGACTCATTTCTTGCGCATCGTGCGAGGCATCACGCTCAAGGGCGCCACGTTTCCGGACGTGAGCCAGGAGCTGGTGTGGCTCGGCGGGATTTTCTGCGCGCTGGTGGTGCTCACCTCGCTGCGCTTCACGAAGAAACTGGTTTAGAGCGCATGGCCAGACCCAAGAGCGATATAGAGCCGCGGATTTTGGCGGCGGCGCGGACGCGCTTTCTGCGCGACGGCGTTGACGGCGCTTCGCTGCGCGGCATCGCGAGCGACGCCGGCACCAGCATCGGCATGGTCTACTACTACTTTCCGACCAAAGACGAGCTCTTCTTCGGCGTGGTCGAGGAGCTGTATGTGCGGCTGCTGGCCGACATCGAGCACGCCATCGCGCCGAGCTTCGGCGTGCGCGAGCGCGTGGAGCGGTTGTACCTGCGGATCGCCGCCATCAGCGACGAAGAGCTGATGGTGCTGCGTTTAGTGGTGCGCGAAGCACTGACCTCCAACGAGCGCTTCAAGCGCCTGCGCGAACGTTTCAAGACGGGTCACGTACCGCTGATCGCCAGGTTGGTTGCCGACGGCTACGCTAGCGGCGTGTTCGATCCCAACCTCCATCCGATGTTGGCGATGCTGTCGATCGCCGGCGTGGGAATCATTCCCCAGCTGATGCGCCGGGTGTTCGACGGCATGCTGCCGTTCGAAAGCGCACCGGCCGGTGAAGAGCTGGCCAAGGCGCTGGTGGGAGTACTGTTCAGCGGTACTGGAGCGCGGCCCGAAAAATAGTTCTCAAGGTCGCCGGCTCACTACCGTTCAACCGAACGTGGCCATACGTCCTCTGATGCAGTCGGCCCTCGCCGGTATCAATGCGGAGTCCAAGCGCTTCGATGAATCCGCCGAGCGCGTGACGAAGCTCGCGGGCGCGCCCTCCGCGGCCGAAACGGCCGAGACCGTTCAGATTTCACCCGAAGCGCGCCAGACCGGCGAGACGCTCGACAGCGTGCTCACGTCGGGCCTGGAGGGCGCGATGGTCGACACGCGCGTGGCCAAGTACGCCTACATCGCCAACCTCAAAGTGCTGCAGACCGGCGCCGAGATGGAAGAGACCGCCGCCAAGCTGCTCGACCACAAGAAGCAGTAGCGTCCAGCGCGGACTAAAGCGCATCTCGATCTGAGCCGCTCTACGGAGCATGTCTCGCGCTGTCATTGGTTTCTGGGCGTGCGTGCCTTTAGCGATCGCGGTTGCTTGTGGAGAGCCCTTCTCGGCCATGCCGAGCGAAGCGGGCGCAGCCGGCAATGACGACACGAGCGACTTTGCGCAATCGGGCAAGCTCGGGCTCGGCGGTCGCGCGATCGTGAGCAAGCCGCAGATCGGTGGCGCGAGCGTGAGCAACGTCGGTGGCGAGTCGAGCGTCGAAGCCACCGGCGGAGCAGCCAGTAGCGAAAGCTTGGCGGGTGCGCCGACGGAAGCCGGCGCGCCCGCTGTCGTGGCCGGTGGCGGCGGCAAGTGTCCGGACCTCGGTGGTGAGAAGCTCGTGCAAGCCGACGGCTTCTGCATCGACGAGAGCGAGGTCACGTTCGCGCACTATCAAGCCTTCGTCGACAGCCACCCGAGCGTCGCGTCGCAGCCCGCGGTGTGCGCCGGCAACACGACGTTCGCCAATGGTTGCAAGGCGACCGAGCCGGCGAAGCAACCCGCGCGCTGCGTAGATTGGTGCGACGCGCGCGCCTACTGCCAGAGCGTTGGTAAACACCTTTGCGGTTCCACCGGGAGCGCGAGCGGCGCGTTGCCCTATGACGCCGCTGTCATATCGACGGACAATCAGTGGTACGCAGCGTGCTCACACGCGGGCGAGCGTACTTATCCTTACGGGGACAGCTACGACACGTCGGCTTGTTGGAGCGCTGATCGCCCGCCAGTCGGCAACCTGATAGTCAAGAGCGCAAGCGGATGTGTCGGTGGTTACGAGGGTTTATGGGACATGAGCGGTGGTCTCGCCGAGTGGATCGATTCGTGTAACGGCGAAAAGGGCATGGCCGACGCTTGCCATATTCGTGGCGGTTCTTTCAGCGGCTCGAGCGCGGAGCTGCGCTGCGATTGGGAGTCTGGCGCAGCGCGCGATACCAGCTCCAACTACATTGGCTTCCGTTGTTGCGCTGACCTGACCCGCTAAGGTGGTTTCCCAGCAGACTGCGTGTTAGTCTCTTGAGGTTCGCGCTGGGTCTGGTGCGACAACTAGGGAACGGGTGGAAGCGATGACGAAAACCTCTGGTGTTTGGTCGGTGCTATCGGGACTCGTAGCGTGTGGGGCGCTCTCGGGTTGCAGTCCGGCGGATCGGGTTCCCTACACGACGGACCCGACCATCTCGGACCCGACGCCGACGACTCCAACGACGACGAACAACGGCCTTCAGCCATTGTTCCAAGGCAAGACAGAGCGCGCGACCGGCAAGGTGGCGCCGATCTCGGGCGGCACGCTGCTGGTCACGTCGGACAATCATGCGGTCGCATCCGATCCCGATCGCGATCAGGTGCACATCGCCGATTTGTCGAAGCGCAGCGTGGTCTCCGTTTCGCTCAAAGAGGGAGACGAGCCGGGCCGCGTCGTGCAAGGGCCGACCGGCACTGCGTACGTGGTGGCGCGCCGTGGCGGCGCCTTGCTGGCCGTCGACGTCGCGGGCGCAACCGTGCGCCGCATCCCGGTCTGCGCGGCTCCCCGCGGCGTCGCCTACGATCCTTCCGCCTCCAAGTTGTACGTCACGTGTCGCTCCGGTTTGCTCGTCGAGCTCGATCCGATGACGGACGCCGTCGTCGCGCGTCATCAGCTCGATCCAGACTTGCGTGACGTCGTGTTGTCCGGCGACAACCTCGTCGTCACCCGCTTCAAGACGGCCGAGATCCTGGTCGTCAATCGCGATGGCGAGGTGCTGAAGCGTCAGCAGCCGCAAGGGCAAAGCATCAGCGGCGCTTCGGTAACCCCTGCGGTCGCCTACCGCACGCTGGCTCTGCCGGGCGGCGGCGTGCTCGTCGGTCACGTCAACTCCAGCAACACCACGTTGCCGTCCGGCGCGGGGGCCTATTACGGCGCGGCCTGCGGCGGCTCGGTGGCGGACGTGAACGTCTCGGTCGTGAACCCGAACATGGGCGCGACGGGCTCCACCAGCACGGGCATGTCCACCAGTAGCAACACGATCGGTGGCGCAACGGGCCCGGTGGACTTGGCGCTTTCGGCAGACGGTGGTCGCGTGGCGATTTTGGCGACCGGCAATTCGTGGCAGGTTCCGAACGCCCCCACGCGCTCCACGAACTTGTGGGTCGCATCGCAGTCGCAACTGCAGACGGGCGCTTTCGTTGGCACCTGTGCGGGCTTTGGCGGCGGGACGGCCAATGCCAATACGGTCGAGGGTGAGCCCGTGGCGGTTGCATTCGACTCGAGCAACCACTGGGTCACGCAATCGCGCGAGCCGGCGCAGCTGCAGCTGGAAGACGGCAGCAAGATTTCGCTGGCTGCCGACCGCCGTTTCGACACCGGTTTCGCCATGTTCCACATGAATACCGGCGGCGGCATCGCCTGTACGTCCTGCCATCCAGAAGCAGGCGAAGACGGCCACACCTGGCAGTTTTCGATCGGTCCGCGCCGCTCGCAAACTTTGGAAGGTGGCGCCAGCCAGCGCGCGCCGTTCCACTGGTCGGGCGACCTCGTTACCTTCGACGACTTGGTGGACGAAGTCATGCTCAAGCGCATGTCGCTCTCGGCCAACGTGGACGAGACGCAGCGCGGCGCGCTGAAAGATTGGCTCGACAGCGTACCCAAAGCGCCGACGGCAGACGATCTCGACGCGGCGGCCGTCGAGCGCGGTCGCACGTTGTTCACCAGCGGCACGCTGGCTTGCGCCACCTGCCATTCGGGCGACCAATACACGGACAACAAACCGCACGATGTCGGCACGGGCGGTGCGTTCATCACCCCCTCGCTCATCGACGTGAACGTCCGGGCGCCCCTCTTCCACGACGGCTGCGCGCTCACGCTCGACGGGCGTTTCGGGCCGTGTGGCGGCGGAGACCTACACGGCGTCACATCCAAGATGACGCGCGCCGAGCGGGACGATCTGGTGGCGTTCATGCGCTCGCTCTAACGGGTGTAGGCTCGGGCTTCCGTTCGAGGCGCTCTTGTTTTATTCATGGGCGTCATGAAAACGTGCGGGTCCAGGCTTGCGTTTTGGTTGAGCGCCGGGGTGTTCATTGCAGCGTGCGGCGGCGGGGCCAAGCCCGCCGAGTCGCCCGAAGCATCGGCAGGCGACAAGCCGGCTGCTGACAAGCCCGCGGAAGGTGAGAAGGCGGACGCAGCCGAGGCCGACTCAGCGAAGAGCGACTCAGCGAAGAGCGACGACAAGGCGGACGCCAAGACCGAAGCGAAGAGCGACTCGAAGCCCAAGCCGGCCGACGACGGCGGGCCGAAGCCCACCCGTACCCCGACCGACATTCTCACGGCTCCCGACACGGTGTTCCTGTTCTCGTTCAACGACTCGGACGCGAAGCAAGCTGCCGAGACGAAGTGCGACGAGAAAGCAGGCGACAACCCCAAGAAGAAGAACGAGTGCATGGCGGGGGAGCGCAAGAACTTCCCAGCCGATGGTCACCGCTTCAAGAAGGATGGCGCGCAGTGGTGGTGGATCACGGTGCGCCAGAAGGGCAATCGCCTGGTCACGATGCACAAGATTCCGTTCGAATTCGGCGAAGAAACAGCGACGAGCATCACGTTGAAGCCGACCGGTAAGGACAAAGGCCAGGCGCCCATGAACGTCCCCGCCAAGGTCGTGTTCGAGGTGCCGAACGACTACCAAATCGCGCTCAAAGACCCGAAGCTCGGCCGCCTCGTCTTCCAGGCGAAAATCGGCGTCGTCACCGAATAGCGGCAGCGCGCCCTCGTCGGCGGGACGCCCCCTCTTTACGGAAGTTTCTGCAGGCGGCTAGGGGTCTGCGGAGTGCAACCCGTGCGAAAATCGCGCAAAGAATGTGGTCGGAAACGGCCACGGCTCGGGGTGAGGCGTGGGCCACAATGACGGCAGTCATGCCTGAAAATACTGCAATTTCTGGCGCTGCTTCCGAGTCGGGCGGCGCGCGCGTAGCATCCGGCGGAGCCGTGGCTTCCGCTGTCTTCGACCAGGTGCCCGCCGTCGCTCCGCCGCTGCATTCGGGGTTTCGGCCGATGTACCTGGCGCTGCGCGAGCACGCGCGTGCCGTCGGTAGCGGCGGCGAGAAGCTGACGCTCGCGCTCGAGCGCAGCGGCGGCAGCGTGTCGCACTACAGCTTGCGCGTATTCGCCGAAGGTCACGCGCGCTTCGCGGAGAGCCAGCGTTTGGCCGAGCGTGTGCTCAAGTTCCTGCTCTGGCAACGCGGCGGTCACCACGTGTACGTGGCAGGGCCGCGCGCGATCGCTAGCTATTTGATGGAGCAGTACCGGGCCGGCGGCGAGCGCGCGTTCGACGCCGACTTCTTCGCCAAGATCTACGAGAAGCCGGCGTTCGTGATCGAAGCGGTGGAGGAGGCGAAGTTGCCGCCGCAGCACGAGGCCGGCAAGGCCGTGGGCGGTCACTTGAACGGTTGTCGCATCGGCTTCGATGCCGGCGGTAGCGACCGTAAAGTGGCCGCGGTGATTGACGGCAAAGAGGTGTTTTCGATCGAAACCGTGTGGCAGCCGAAGCTGGAGAGCGATCCGCAGTACCACATCGACGGCATCGACGACTCGATTCGCCAGGCGGCCGCGCACTTGCCGCGCATCGACGCGATCGGGGTGAGCTCTGCCGGTATTTACGTCGACAATCGCACGATGGTGGCGTCGCTGTTCCGCAAAGTGCCGGAAGCCGCCTTCAACGCGCGCATCAAGAGCATCTACCAAGATATCGCCAAAAAATGGGGCGACGTGCCGCTCGAGGTCGCCAACGACGGCGACGTGACGGCGCTGGCCGGTGCGCTCGAGCTGAAAGACGATTCGGTGCTCGGCATCGCGATGGGCACGAGCCAGGCGGCTGGTTACGTGAACGATCAGGGCCTGATCACGGGTTGGGTCAACGAGCTGGCGTTTGCGCCGGTCGACGTGAGCGCGGACGCGCCGCTGGATTCCGAGTGGTCCGGCGACCGCGGCACGGGCGTGAACTATTTCTCGCAAGATGCAGCCATTCGCCTAGCGAAGGCGGCGGGCATCGAGCTCATGGCCGACGCTTCGCCGGGCGAGAAGCTCAAGGCACTGCAGAAGCTGATGGCGGCCGGCGACACCCGCGTGCGCGGCGTGTTCGAGAGCCTGGGCGTGTACCTCGGCTACGGCTTGCTCTTGTACTCGGAGTTTTACGCCATCAAGCACGTGCTCTTGCTGGGCCGCGTGACGAGCGGCGAAGGCGGTAACCTACTGCTGGAAAAAGCGCGCGAAGTCTTGCGACGTGAAGCGCCGGACCTGGCGGAAAGACTCAAGATTCACCTTCCCGACGAAGCCACGCGCCGCGTCGGTCAATCGATCGCCGCCGCCAGCTTGCCGCGTATTTGAACATGGCCCTCAAGCTCACTCATGCAAGCGCTGACGTCTTCGTGCCCGATGGCAGCGCCGCCTCCGACGCGCTGCACCGCACCACGCACCTGGCGATCGGCGCTCACCAAGACGACCTGGAGTTCATGGCTGCGCACGGGGTGGTCGAGTGCTTTCAGAACGCCGCGCGCTGGTTCACGGGTGTGGTCGTGACCGACGGCGGCGGTAGCGCGCGCGACTTCGAATACAAAGACTACACGAACGAGCAGATGATGGGCGTGCGCAAGCTCGAGCAGCGCAAGGCTGCTTACGTGGGCGAGTATTCGGCCATGCTGCAGCTCGGGCATCCGTCGAGCGCCGTGAAAGATGCAGCGGCGCCCGGCGTCGTCGCGGACCTGACCAGCATTCTGAGCGAGACTCGGCCCGATGTCGTTTACACGCACAACCTAGCGGACAAGCACGACACACACGTGGCCGTAGCCCTGCGCGTGATCGCCGCGTGCCAGGCGCTGCCGGCTGACGCGCGCCCGAAGCGCATCATCGGCTGCGAGGTGTGGCGAGACCTCGACTGGCTGTGCGATCCGGACAAGGTCATCATGCCGGTCGATCGGCACGAAAACCTGCACGCGGCGTTGATGGGCGTGTTCGATTCGCAGATCGCCGGCGGCAAGCGTTACGACTTGGCGACGGCCGGCCGCCGCCGCGCGCACGCCACCTACTTCGAGTCGCACGGCACCGACCAGCACACCTCGCTGATCTGGGGCATGGATCTCACGCCGCTACTGAGCGGTGCCGACCCGGCCGAGCTCGTGCGCGGCTACATCGCGCGCTTTCAGAGCGAGGTGGACGGGCGTATCGCGAAGCTGTCGCGCAAGCCGTAGGGCACTCCGTGCCGCGGCTCAGGGCGTCGCGCCGCCCGCGGCAGGAGCCACATACGCCACCTGGCAATGACCGTTCGCGCCGCAGACGGCGACCGCGTTGTCGTCCGGCACCGGCAGGCAAGCCGCGCACGGCGGCCGGATGCCGCCGCAAACCAGATCTTCGAAGCTGCCGTCGTTGCGCACCGCGATCGTCTCCGCCGGGTTGCAGCTCGGGCAGCAGCCGTGCCCCGTGCGTAGCGTGCAATCCTGGTCCGTCTTGCAAGCGGTGACGGTGCTGGTACGCAGGTCATCGACGGCGCACTGACCCTGGACGCAATCCGGCACGAAGTATTTGAGGGTGCCGTTGGCGTCCGGCGGCGGGCACGCGCCGCAAGCCACGTCACCCGCGCACGTGGAGACCTTACCGACGTAGGCCTTGTTGTAAGAAATGAAGTCGTGCTGCGTCACGTTGGGCGAGTCGCACACGCCACAGCAGCCGTTGCCGGCGAGCGTGCAGTCGGTGGGCAGCTTGCACGCGTCGAAGTTCGTGTTGCCGCCGGGGCACGCCTTCTGGCATTCCTCGAAGGTCTTGTAGTTGTTCCTCGTAGCGCCGCAGCCGCCGTAGATGATCGGCATGCACAGGCCCGTGGTCGCGTCGTGCCACCAGTTGGGGAGCGCCGCCGTGCAGCCGCCAGGTCCGCCCCCCACCGCGGGACCCGTGCAACCATCGTCCGAGCCGGCGCCGGCGTCGCCCCCAATGCCGGTACCGCCCACGCTGGTGCCGCCGCTGCCGGTGCCGGCGATGCTGCTGCCGCCATGCCCCTTGCCGGCCGTCGTGTGCGTGCCACCCGTGCTGCTGGTGCCACCCGTATTGTTCGAGCCAGCTTCGTTACCACTACCCGCCTGCGGGTCTCCGCCCGAGGAGAAGCTCTGCCCGCCGCACGCCCCTTGGAGCGTGCCGAGCAACAACGTGGCGACTGCGATGCGACTGGCGATGGCGAGCTTGGACATGGCTTCCTCGATGATTACTCGTTCACGGGGTGGGCATACCGTACGCGACGTCGCAGTGGCCCGCGTTACAGTACGGCCAAGCGTTGACGGGCGGCTCGGGAGCGCATGCCGGGCACGCTATGGGCTCATTGCCGCACACGCTCGCTTCGAAGCTGCCGTCGTTGCGCACGCCCACGTAGCTGTCCTGGCCGCCGCAGCCCTCGCAGCATTGCGTGCCGCTCCGCAGCTTGCACTCCTGATTGCTCATGCAGACGTTGCGGTAGCTCGTGCGTAGATCCGCCACCACGCACTGGCCCATCACGCAGTCAGGCACGAAGTACTTGAGCGTGCCTTGGCCTGGAATGGGGGCGGCGCACGGTGGGCACGCAGGAGCTGGCACGCCCGCGCCCGGGGTTCCCGGAGCTGGCGCCGCATCGAGGGCGACGCCGCACAGGTACTGGCTCGCGTAAGCCTTGTTGTACGCTTGGAGCTGCTGCGCTGAGACGCCCGGGCCATCGCACACGCCGCAACAGCTGACGGAGCCGATCGTGCAGTCACTCGGCGCGTCGCACGCCGTCGGGCTGCCTCCGCCGCAGGTTGCCTGGCAGGCTGCCAATGAGTCGTAGTTGTTGGTGTTGCCGCCGCAGCCACCGTAGGTGAACGGGTAGCACTGGCCGGTGGTCGGGTCGTGGTACCAGCGCTGGAACGCCGCGTCGCACTGGCCGACCTCGGGAGGCGCCGAGCAGCGGTCGTAGCTGATGCTGCCGCCAGCGCCGGCTTGCGAGATGCCCCCGGTGCCAGCGTGGCTGCTGCCGCCCGTGGTACGGGTACCGGCATGGCTGACGCTGCCGCCGTGGTTGGTGGAACCACCATTGTTCGAGCCGCCGTTCTCGGAGCCGCCGTCCTCCCCGCTCGTGAAGCTGCGACCGCCGCAGGCGCTGCCCAAGACGAGGGTGAGAGACAGACAGCCAAAGACGCGAACCAAGGAAGCAAGGCGGCTCATGCCCCGGAGAGGAGCAAGCCGTGTGCCAGCTAGTGCCCAGGCTAAATAGTAGTTAATTCAGCTAGTTGGTGTGTTTGTGCCAGTCGAGCGTGGCACACCTCGGCCGGGGCCCCGGACCCCGATGTCCCGGAACGGCCGGAACGCCATCCACACCCCGAAATCGACGAGCACCGAGGTTCCACGGGACAACAGGGCCGCGTAGAGGGCGGCAGCTGGCCCAAGGGGACCCGAGAGCGCGATCGAGACGACGGCTTCGCGCACGCCCAGGCCGCCGGGAGCCGCCAGCGCCAAGAAGCCCATCACCGGCGCGAGCACGTAGAAGCCCATGCTCCCAATCGCGACGCCTGCCGAAGCGTGCACGGCGCGGCTCGTGATGTAACCGTGAGCGGCCCAGGTCAGCCAATAGCCGGCGTGAATCAGCGGCAACCCCAGTGGCACGAGCGGACCTTCTCCGTCGATCTGCAGCACGTCTCGCAGCTTCTGCGGGATCGCGCGGCGGTCCACCAGCAGCAGCAGCGCGAGCGCCACCACGAAGCCGATCAGCACGACCAGGCCGAGCACGCCGAGCACCTCGGTGATGCGCGACAGCATGCCGCCCGTCGCCATCAGCACCAAGAAGCCACTCACCCCGCCGGTCGCGACGAAGCACAGCACCTCGATGAATACCGACGAAGCAGCGACGCGGCTGGTGGTGCCGAGTCTCTCGGCGCCGAGCATGCGCACCAGCGGCAGGCCGACTTTGCCGGGTGTGTAACGCGCGGCTTGCGATTCTAGATGAATCGCCATGGCCGGCAGGACCGGGATCTTCACCCCGCTCATGCGCGACATCAGCCACACCCAGCCGAGCCCGAGAAAGATGCAGCCGGCGGCCAGCGGGATCATGGAAAGCGCCGCGAGCCCGTAGTCGATCTGCACTTGGCCGGGTTGCCAGCGGCGCTTGAGATCCCAAACCGCGACGGCCACGAACACGGCCGCCAGCACGCCCATCACGGGGCGCAATACGGCCTTGAGGCGCTGAGCTCCGCCCAGCGCCCCACTGCCGCCGCTTGGTTCGCCCATCAGCCCTTGGCGGGGCGACCGATGCCGCGGTAACGCAGGCCGGCGTCGACTACCGCTTCCGGCACGACCACGTTACGGCCGTCGAACAGGTGGCGGCCGCGCATCAGGCTCTTCACGCGGGGTAGATCCGGCGAGCGGTACTCGTTCCACTCCGTTGCGATGACCAGCGCGTCGGCGCCCTTCACCGCGTCGTACTCGTTCTTGAACAGCTCGACGCTCTTCAAGTCGCCGGAGCGCTGAAGGGCCTCGCGACCGGTCTCGAGCGCTTCGGGATCGCAGGCGTGGACCTTGGCGCCGCGCTTCACCAGCTCGGAAATCAGCTTGAGCGCTGGAGCTTCGCGCACGTCGTCCGTGCGGGGCTTGAAGGCGATGCCCCAGATGGCGATCAACTTGCCGTTGAAGCCGCCGAGCTCTTTCTCCATGTGGCGGAGCAGCATTTGGGGCGGGCCCTCGTTGGCGCGCACGGCTGCTTCGGAGACTTCCATCTGCACGCCGAGATCTTTACCGGTGCTGACCAGCGCACGCAGATCCTTCGGGAAGCAGCTGCCGCCGAAGCCGAGGCCCGGATACAAGAACTGCATGCCGATGCGCTCGTCCGAGCCCACGGCCAGGCGCACCTGCTCGACATCGCCGCCGGCGGCGTCGCACAGCTCGGCGATCTCGTTCATGAAGGAGATCTTCGTGGCGAGCAGCGCGTTCGAGGCGTACTTCACGATCTCGGCGCTCTTCGGGCTCATGCGCTGCAGGCGGTTGCGTTGGCGGTTGAAGGGCGCGTACAGGCGCGACAGCAGCTCGAAGGCGCGTTCGTCGTCGGCTCCGACCACGATGCGATCGGGCTTCAAGAAGTCGGACAGCGCGTCGCCCTCCTTCAAGAATTCCGGGTTGCTGGCCACCATGATCTTGTGCTTGGCCCACGGCTCGATGTGCTTGCGCACGCGCTCGTTGGTGCCCACCGGCACGGTGCTCTTGAGCACCAGCACCAGGTCGTGTTGGGCCGACTTGGCGACTTGCTCGGCCACCTTCAAAACGTGCGACAAGTCGGCCGAGCCGTCTTCTTGCGGAGGCGTACCGACCGCCACGAAGACCACTTCGCGTCCATTGATGGACTCAGCCAAGTTCGAGCTGAACTCGAGGCGATGAGGCCAGTTGCGCTTGACGAGGTTGGCAAGGCCCGGCTCGAAAAACGGCACCTCACCGGCGCGCAGTTTGTCGAGCTTGCGCTCGTCTACATCTACGCAGGTGACGTGTGTGCCTGAATCAGCGAAGCACGCACCGGCGACGAGACCCACGTATCCGGACCCAATGACCGCAATTTTCACGCTGCTTTGCTAAATCGAGCACGGGCCGTGCGCAATCGGTTTCTGCACGCCCAGTTGTTTCCGCGAGTTTGCAGCTGCAGGATGCGGCTGTTCTGTCGCGCTCCGCTCGCTCCGCTCGCTTCGCTTGCCTGATAACGGCCTTGGCGCTGCTCGCTTGCAGCCGAGCGGACGTAGAAGCACCGCGCACCGCTCCGGTGTCACGAGAAAAAGCGACACGGCTGACGCTGGCGCCGGCTCTGCCCAATTCGGAAACAGTGCAGAAGAAAGAGCCACTGTCGCCTGCGGCGGTACAGTCGTCGGCGGTCGCGGCCCCTGCTCTGCCCCGAGCCTTCGAGCCGGGACAGGAGCCGAGCATCGTGCTGGCGGCCGGCGGTGACGTGAACTTCGGGCGCGAGTGCGGGCAGGCCATCCTCAAGGACCCCACGTACGATCCCTTCGCCGGCCTCGGTCCGGCCTGGAGCGACGCTGACGCGCGTTTCGTGAACCTCGAGTCGCAGCTGAGCGACCAGCACGGCGTAACGCAGTCACCGGAACATCGTCTGATTTTCACGGGTCCGCCCGGCGGCGCGGAGGTGTTGGCGCAGGCGCACATTTCGCTCGTGTCGACCGCGAACAACCACGCCTGGGATTACGGCAAGAGCGCGTTGTTCGAGACGCTCGCCAACCTGGAGCGGGCGCAGGTTCTGCACGCTGGCACGGGGCGCGATCGCGCGCAGGCCTACCAGCCTGCGATCGTGCACGTGAAGGGGCGCTCGCTCGCCTTGTTCGCGGTGACGCAGGTGTGGAACCAGCCGCCGTTCGACGCGCACGAAGGTAGAGACTTCGTCGCCTGGGCGGACCTGGCCGAGCTCGGGCCGCGTATCGAACGCGCTCGGCGTGAGAATGACTTCGTGCTCGTCAGCTACCACGGCGGCGAGGAATACATATCGGCGCCCATCGATCGTACACGGGCGTTCGTGAATGCGGTGATGGCGCTCGGCGTCGACGCGGTCATCGGTCATCACCCGCACGTGTTACAAGGCGTTGGCTGGGTAGAAGATCGCCCGGTGCTCTACAGCCTGGGCAATTTCGTGTTCGCCGGGCACGACGATCGGCCCTGGACGAAGCTCAGCTACTTTGCGCGGCTCACGCTGAAAAAGGGCGAGCCGACGCAGCTCGAGGCCTGCCCCTTCGCGATCGACGGACATCGGCCGCGCTCACTCTCGCGCCCGGTCGACGCGCTCGACGTGGAGCGTTTTCGTCTGCACCTGATCGGCACGTCTACCAGCACCGGCGGCTCGCGCGTCGCGCCGCCGGATGCGCTCGGCTGCTTGCGTGTGACGGCTCTGCGGGGGGCTCAGCCTTCCGAGCGATCTTCTTCCAACTGATCCAGGATTTCGCTGGCGCGTTCGGGCGGAATGCCGAACCACTCGGCGAGCTGGTTGATGAACTCGTTCTCTTCTTCGGTCACTTCGTCATCGGCCAGCGCGATCGCCGCGCTGAGCGCAAAAGCACCTTCGGCCTCGCTCTTTTCTTCGGCGATCTCTTCGGCGATCTCTTGCAGTCGCGCGTCGCGGCCTTGTTCGGCCAGGCGCTTCTCGTAGTTTTCGAGCATCACGTTGATGGTGCCCGAGCGCAGCAAGTTGTCGGTCAGGCCGCGAATCGCGCCGCGCACCGCGTCGCGTTCGGCGTCCGCGACGGTGCCGTCGGCCGACATCATCAAGTACATCGCCTCGGCCAGCGGATCGACGCGGTTGAGCGCGCCCGCCTCTTCCGGGCTGAGCAGCCCTTCGCGGGTCAGCGTTTCGTAGGCGGACGAGAGGACCACGCTGGGCCGTCGTCCACTCTGAAGCAGGGCGTCTCGCAGGCGCTCGATGGTGACGGTTTGGATCTTCATCGACCGATAAAGCTACACGTGCCGTTTGGCGCTGGCTAGCGGCGGATGCGCGCATTTGGACAGGGTTTTTACAAAAACGCCGAACGGCGACGCCGGCGACCGCGAACCTCACACCGGGTCAGAGCTTTTTGCGTGAGGGCACGCAGTAGCGGAGGCGCGGGCGGCTGTGTTTGGATGCCGCGGTCCGTCTCGTTATCGCGCGGCGGTCTCCGTGCTCATGCAGCTCCGATTCGATCCCGTAGTGCGCGGCGACACCGCCCAGCTCGCGCAGTTTTTGGCCGCGAGCGAATGGCCGTTCCACTACGAGCGTCGCGTCGACGACAATTGGGTGCGTGCGCGCCTGGAGTCTGGCTTCTTGGGCGAAGACGCGAGGGCGTTTTGGATCCGGGGCCAGAGCGACGAGCCGCTCGGCCTGGGCCGCGTGTTCGATCTTTCCGACATGACGCCGCTGCTCGATTTGCGCCTCGCCGCCAGCGCGCGCGGACGCGGCATCGGGACCTTGGCGCTGCGCGGGCTCACGCTGTGGCTGTTCTCGGAACATCCCGAAACAGGTCGGCTCGCTGGCTACACACGAGCCGACAATCTGGCGATGCGCCGCGTGTTCGAGAAGTGCGGATTCGTGCTCGAGGCGCAGCACCGCAAGGCGTGGCGCGTCGAAGGCAGGGAACCGCTCGACGCCATCTGTTACGCGATTTTGCGAGAAGAGGCCGAGGCGCTGTGAACGAGCCGGAGCGTCGTCGATTTTATGAGTTGTTCGCCTGGTCGCTGCTCGGCTTTGCTTTCCTATTCAGCCTCCTTGGCAATCACTGGTCCCAAAGCGAGTACGCCCTCAGCTGGATCCCGCAGCATGCTGTAGGCATGTTCGGGCCAGTGGTGGTGGGCTCCGCGTTCCTGCTGGCGCTCGTGCTGTGGGCGGTCCCGCTGTCGGGAGCTCTCCTTCAAAGCCAGTTGAAGCGGATCCTATTCCGGGGGCTGATGGTGTCTGTGCCGGGCTACGCGGTCGCGTGTGCGCTCGTCGTCGCGGTGCAGGTGCTGATGCAGGTCGCGCTCGGCGCTCCGCTATCGGCGGCGAGGGATGGGCTTGCAAGGCTGAGCTTGTCGTTCCTCTATCGCGGTCTTGTCAGCACGGCATGCGATGTGGGCCTCGTTGCCTTTTTGGCCTGGCGTTTCTTGCCGAGATTGCACGCATCGCGCGACAGCTTGCCCGCCAAGCTCGTGTTGGTGCTCACCGTGAGTGCGCCTTTGCGCGTCACTTTGGCGCTCGTCGTTACGTCGCTGTGGCCGAGCTGAGCGAGTGGCACATCGCTTGCTCTGGCACGAGAGCATGCGAGTCGTTCAAGCAAGGGTACGCAAACGACGCCGCGCGCGTCGCGGTTTCTCACTCATCGAGATCGTGGTGGCGATCGCCATCATCGCCATGATCTCGGGAGGCGTTGCGGTTGCAGTCATCACCCAGAAGAAGAAGGCCGACATCAGCCTCACCAGAACCAACGCGCAGTCGATTCGGATTGGCGTGAAGTCGTGGTGGGTGACTCACGATTCTGCCAGCTGTCCGACGGTGAAGATGCTCGTCGCCGACGGCGAAATCGACAAGAACAAGGGCGTCGAAGGCGACGCCTGGCAGCAGCCCTGGCGGCTCAAATGCGAGGAGACCGACGTGACCGTACTTTCGAACGGCCCCGACAAAACCCCGGATACGGACGACGACATTCGCGTGCCGACTGGCTGATTTTGACGGGCTTTAGCGCCGGAGCGCTTTGGCCGTAAACTGTCGTGAATGTCAATCGACGGACAGCACGATGTCGAAGGTTTGAAGCGCGCCGGCGTCGCCGTCGCGAAAGCGCGAGATGCCATGGCCGCGCACGTCGCGGCGGGCGTGAGCACCCGTGAGCTCGACGCCATTGGTCGTGAGGTGTTGCGACGGCACGGCGCTCGTTCAGCGCCGCAGTTGGCGTACGACTTTCCGGGCACCACGTGCATCAGCATCAACGACGAGCTGGCGCACGGCATCCCCTCACACCGGGTGCTGCGCGACGGCGATCTCGTCAACATCGACGTTTCCGCCGAGCTCGACGGTTACTGGGCGGACAGCGGCGCCAGCTTTCCGGTCGGCAACGTGAAGCCCAAGCTCCGTTCGCTGCTCTTCACGACACGCGCCGCTCTCGGTGACGCGATGCACGAAGCTCGCGCCGGCGCACCCATCCGCAACATCGGCCGCGTCGTCGAAAGACGCGCCAAGCGGGCCGGCTTCCGCGTCGTCCGCGACTTGTGCGGTCACGGCGTCGGCCGCCACATTCACGAGCCGCCGAACGTGCCCAACACCTTCGACCGCTTCAACGGCGACGTGCTGCACGAAGGCCTCGTGATCACCATCGAGCCCTTTTTGACGACGGGCGCCACCAGCATCTACGAAGCCGACGACGGCTGGACCCTACGCACGCCGGACGGGTCCGTCGGCGCGCAGTTCGAGCACACGCTGATCATCACCAAAGGTGAGCCGATCGTCGTTACTGCCTAGCGGGCGACACGCGCGGCTCGACCCGACGTGCTTGGCCTTTCGTCGGCCCACCGTCTCGTTGGATTCACCCGCTCGGAGCGAAACGGCTTCGGGCGACGTTCGTGCCGCTTCTAAAACGGTGTCGTTGGCCCAAGAGGCCGGGCGAATCATTTCATCGCGGGAAGGCTGCCGTCGGCGTTGCGCGCCGCGCTGCGTGCTGCCGTTGCCGACATGCTCATGCTGACTTCGCCGGAGACGCTGAGGGAGCAGTAAGCGGTCTTGTTGTCTTTGGCGCCGCAGGCGGAGAGCTTGGGGACTTCGGGGTTGTTGTTGCGGACGAAGCCGCAGGATTTGTTCTCGAAGGCGAAGGAGCCCGTGACGAGGTGAACGGCGCCGCCCTGGCCGGGCCCGTTCGGGGCGCCGCCGAGCTTGAAGCCGTTTCCGTCACCCTGCGGGTTGGAGCCGCCGATCGGTTTGCCGTTCGAGAAGGCCCAGCAGCCGTCGATTTTGACGACGTCGTCGGCGGCGAAGAGATCCCAGCCGTCGTCGGCGTTGTTCCAGGCGCGACAGCCTTTGAAGGTGTTTCCAGGGCCGACGCGCAGCTTGGCCGCGAAGCCGTCGGCGTTTTCGCCGCCGGTGGCGCTGTCGAGGTTGCCCCACGAGTCGCAGTTGAGGATGGTGTTGTTGGCGGCGCGTGAGTCGTCCGTCGCCTGGTCGCTGGGCGCCGTGATTTGAATGCCGGTATCCCCGCACTCATGGACGATCACGTCTTCGATCACGTTGGAGGAGCCGGCGATGGCGATGCAGTTGTCGCCGGCCTTTTTGATTTCGATGCCTTTGATGTGCCAGTAGCTCGCGACCAGGTTGATGCCGCGCAGTTCGTCATTGCCTGGTTGTTGGAGCGAGAAGTCGAGCACGGGGCGGCCGCCGGGGGCAGCTTGTAACGTGACCGGCATTTGCTCGGTGCCGCTGTAGCCGAAGCTGATGTTGATCGTGGCGGCGGAGGCATAGGTGCCGGGCTTGAGCCAGAGCTTTACGCCGGGCTTGGCCTTCGAGATGCCTTTGATGACCGTCGCGAACGGCGCCGCTTCGGTGCCGGGATTGGTGTCGGCGCCGTCGGTCGCGATCCAGAATTCGTTGGTGGTGGGTGGCGCGCCGCCGGCGCTCGTGCCGGCGACGGGCGCGGTGCCGGCAGTGCCGCTGCTGCTCGTGCTGCCGCCGCCGCCGCTCGTGCTGCCGCCGCTGCCGCCAGTTGCCGGCATGCCGCCTTGAGTCGACGCGCTGCCGCCCTGGGCCGCGCTCGTGCCAGCGACGGGAGCGGTCGCGGTGCCTGCGGTATCGTTACCGGGCGGCAGCATCTCCGAGTCGCTGCCGCCGCTGCTGCCGGGCCAGCCGTGAGAGGGGGTGCCGTCACTGCCGCACGCTGCGAGCAGCCCGAGCGTCGTGAGCAAGCCCAAGCCACTGAGTCGGTACATTCAGGGCGTAATGCGCGCGACTGGACGAGTCGATCACTACTCGTGGTGGTTCCTACCGCGCGTCGTGATCGATTGGGGCTGGTTCCGGGATGACGTAGGCGATGTTTCCGCGATCATCGCTGCTCGGATGCATTTCGCTGGTCGTCGGCTGCGCAGCGGCGCAAGTCGATGACATTCCGGACCATTACGACGGCGACGACGCGCCCATCGCTGGCACGTCGAGCGACGCTGGGACGGGTGGCAAGCTATCGTCGAGCGGCGGCAGCGGCAGCGTGACTGCCGGTACCTCTGCCACGAAGGCCGGCAGCGGAGGCACCAGCACAGGGATGGCGGGCACGAGCTCGGCCGGTGGCGCTGGAAAAGGCGCGGGTGGCGGTTCTGGCAGTGGCGCGGGTGGGTCGGGAGGCTCGGGAGGGAGCGGAGGCACCAAGCCGGCGAATACGAATCTGCCGTTCACGGAAGACTTCGAGGATGGTGAAGCGAACGGCTTCATTCCCTGGAACGACAGTAATACGCCCGGAATGTGGGCGGTCGTGGCCGACGGCGCCGGTAAGATCTACGGCCCCAGCGCGGCGCCGAGCGACTTGGAGTTTGCGGTCGGCGGTAGCACGAGCTGGAGTGACGTTGCGATGACCGTGAAGGTGCGCTTGAAGGACGACAACGCCGGCGCACAAATCGTGATTCGCTTCAAAGATCCGAAAACGTATTTGTTCGTCGAGATGGCGGTCGGCAAGTACAAGCTGCGTGCGCGGGCCAATGGCTCGACGACGGATCTGATTTCGCCCTCGCCCAAGCCGACGATCGTCGCAGGCATGTGGCATACGGTTGGCATCACCATCAAGGGCAGCATGGCGACGCTCACGCTGGATGCGATGCCGATCGGTATGCCCGTCGCCGTGAATGCGCTGATCTCGAACGGCGGCGTGGCGCTGGGGGTCGCCGAAGGCGAGGTGGCGTTCGATGACTTGAAGGTGGACGCCGCTCCGTAGCTCAGCTCGCGAGCGCGCGCAGCGTACCAATGCGTTCGACCAACGGCGGATGTGAGTAGTAAAACGCCGCGTAGAGTGGGTGGGGATGCAGGTTGGAGAGGTTTTCGGTACCTAGCTTGGCGAGCGCATCGGCCAAATCTTGCGCGTGGCCGTGCAAATCGACCGCGAAACGATCGGCCTCGCGCTCGTCGTGCCGCGACCAGGCAGCGAACAGCGGCGTGAGCGGAAACAGCGCAACCGACGTGACGATCATCAAGATCGCGATTCGGGCCATGAACGACGCAGACGGGAGCCCCACGAGGCTCGGCAAGAGCCCGCCGGGGGTGAGCCGAAACGCCAGGTAAGCGCCTGCCACCAACAGAACTTGCATGGTGAGCATGCGGAAGAGCACGTGATGCTTTTTCCAATGGCCGAGCTCATGCGCCAAGACGGCCAGGATTTGCTGGTGCGACATCTGCGCCAGCAACGTATCGAAGAGCACCACGCGCTTCACCCGGCCCAGGCCAGTGAAATAGGCATTGGAATGCGCGCTGCGGCGTGAGGCGTCTGCCTTGAGAACGCGGCCAATGTGCACGCCCGCTTTCTCCGTCATGGCACGGATGCCGTCTGACAGGCCCTCGACCTCGAGCGGCTCCATCTTGTGAAAGAGCGGCTCGATCACGTACGGCGACAGGAAGGTGAGCAGTAGACTCGCGCCCGAGATGAGGCCGCTCACCCATAGCCACCAGGTGTTGGGGGTGGCTTGCACGAGCGTGAGGGCGCCCGCGCTGAGCGCCGCCGTCAACAGTAGTGACAACGTGGTGCTCTTCAGCCAATCGCCCCACCACAGCGCGGCGGTTTGGCGGTTGAAGCCGTGGCGGTGCTCGATGCGGAAGTCGCCATAGAGCTGGAACGGCACCTCGAGCAGAGTGCTCACCAGTTGCAGGCCCAGCACGAAAAGCAGGCCGCGGCCGACGAACGACGACGACCAGCTCATCACGTGTGCGTCGTACCAGGCGAGCCCACCGCCGAACACGAACAGCGCGGTGACGACGCTGGAAAGCGTGCTCCGCAGTAAACCGAAGCGCGCTCGCTCGGCCGTGTAGTCGCTGATCTTGCGAAGGCGCTCGGAGTCGACCTCGCCCTCGAGCCCGAGTGGCACGCGGTGGCCCTCGCGCAGCAGGTGCTGCAAGTTGAGCCAGGAGAGCAGCAGCCGCGCGGCCGTCACGGCCGCGAAAATCGCTATCGCCAACGCGCGCATTACGAGAAACGTAAGACGCCGTCGAGGGCCGCGCTAGCGGCTCATCCAGCCACCGTCGACGGTGAGCACGTGGCCGTGCACGTAGTCGGAGGCGGAAGAGCACAGGAACACCGCCGCCCCGGCCAAATCGCGCGGCTTACCCCAGCGACCCGCCGGCATCCGTTCCGAGATCTGGCGGAGCCGCTCGGGGTTTTGACGCAGGGCTAGGGTATTTTCGGTCTCGATGTAGCCGGGCGCGATGGCGTTGACGTTAACGCCCCGGCTCGCCCACTCGTTGGCGAGCGCGCGCGTGAGCTGAGCCACGCCGCCTTTGGCCGCCGAGTAGGCCGGCACGTTGACGCCACCTTGGAACGAAAGGAGCGAGGCAATGTTGACGATCTTGCCGGAGCCGCGCTCGAGCAGGTGCTTGCCCGCCTGCTGGCAGAGCAAGAACACGCTCTTCAAGTTGACGTTGAGCACGTCGTCCCAATCCGTTTCCGAGTAGTCGACGGCGGGGGTGCGGCGAATGATGCCGGCGTTGTTGATCAAGATGTCGATGCGGCCGAAGCGCTCCAGCACCTCTGCAACGAGGCGTGCCGGTGTGGCGTGATCGGACAAGTCGCCGGAGAGCGCGGCGCCTTTGCGGTTCTTGGCTTTGACGACGGCGGCGGTGGCGTCTGCCGGGCGGCTGTTGCCGTGGCAGGCGACGTCCGCGCCGTGCTCTGCCAGCGCTTCCGCGATGGCGGCGCCGATGCCGGCGGCCGCGCCCGTGACCAGCGCGACCTTGCCGTCCAGCCGGAACAGCTCGCTCATTTGCTGCCGTGGCTCGCTTCGAGGCCCGAGCCTTTTTGATCGAAGCCGGGCTGCACGTTGACCACACCGAATTTGCGGTCAAGGGCCTCGCGGTGCGCGGCCATCATCCAGATGAAATTGATGCCGTGTCCGGGCGCAGCCACGTTGGGGTGATAGCCGGCAGGCATCAGCACGGCGTCGCCTTCTCGCACGATGCTCACGAATTCCGGCTGCTCGGGCTTGGTGTAGACGAGCTGAATGCCGAACGCGGGCGCCGGCATGTCGAAGTACACGTACACTTCTTCGAGCAGCTCGCTGTGCTCGTGCGGGGGCCAACTGGTCCAGTTGCCGGGCAAAGACTTGGTGAAGCCCATCAAAATGCGCCCGGCCTTGACGTTGTCGCCGATCACGATGTTGAGGTCGCGCGAGGTGGAGTCGCCGCCGGCGGTGAATTTTTGCGCCGGATTTCTCTTGACGTCTTCGTACGGCACCAACTGTAGCGGGTAGTCACCGTCGACCTCGGCTGCGCATTCGACCAAGTCGACCTCGGCGTCGGTCGTCACCTCGATCGCGGAATTGCGCGGTACGTAGATGGCGTCGTACTGGGCGAGCGCGTGCGGCTTGCCGTCGACTCGTACGGTGCAACGGCCGCGCATGCAGAGCAAAGCCGTTTCACGCCCCTCGGTTTCGAAGCCGACGCGCGGCGTCGACCCGTCGAGCAAGATGCGACCGTAGCAGAGGTGGCGGAGCTGGCTATTGCCAGGAAATACCGAGGTTTTGCGCCCCTTGTGCGCAGTCGTGCCCGTGAAAATCAATTGCTTGTCGTTCAAAGCTTGGACCATGGCTCTGCTCGCGAAATGTGATTTGGATTTTGAGAAACGCTATTTGACGACGGTGATCGGCGCGCTCGGCGTGTCTTCTTCTTTTTGGATGCACGAAGACAGATCGAAAATCATGAACTCGAGCGCTTTCTCTTGCGGGCTGAGCTCGCTGTCGGGGCTCACGTCGCAGCGCTCGGGGAACGGCGTGTCGTTGTAAGGCTTCCCGCCGAACGAGACGTGCACGTCGCTGAATACCATGCGGCCGCACTCGTCTTTGCCCACCGGCGTGGTGAAGGAAAAATACTGCACCATGTCCGGGATACGGTTGCTGCCGACCTTGCCGCCCGGATCGGTGCCGAAGATCCAACGGCGGGCGACCGGCTCCACCGAGTCCACCGAATGTTCGGCTTTCACGACCGCGAGCTGGCCGGGAGTCGTCGACGCTTTGACGTTGACGAGCCAGTCGCGAAAGGCAGCGCCCTTGGGGAAGGAGTCGTCGACCGAGACGGAGACATCGCCCACGTCGTGAGCCGATTCGGCGAAGCTCGCGACTTTGGGGTACGGGTTATCGGGTGTGGTTTCGTCGGAGTTGATCCAACGGTGGTGCCAATGCGAGCCGAAGATACGGCCGCCCAGGTCGGCGTATTTTCGAACTTCGAGCTGCATCGCGACGGGTCGTGGCAGCGCGCCGCTGGGCAAGTCAGCCTCGGGACCCCACAGGTTGTCGTCGCCCTCGCAGCCCATCAGCATCATGTCGTAGTCGAGCATGCGCTGCGAGTCGGCCCACAGCTCTTCTGCCGGGCGGAGAGGTACACTCTTGCCGGCGTCGGTCATGGTCTTGGCGGCGGCGAAGCCGGAGAAGAGATGCACGTGGCCGCTGCCGCTGTCGGGCGTGAACTCGCTCAAATCGACGCCGATCTTTTTGACCAGGCATTCGAGCGCGTCCGAGCCGCCGGTGGTGACGGCGATTTTCGGCAAAGAGCCTTCGCTCGAGTTGCGTGGCAGGTGCGTGTCCGCTGCGGAGAGCGGCGTGTTCGTGCACGGGGCGACTTTGACGCGCAGCACGCGGCGCCATTTGCCGAGCTGGATGACGATCGGGATCTCGTCGCCGACGGGGACGTCCGTCAAGAGAAAGGTGCCGTCGGGCTTGGACAGCGTGACTGACCACACATTCTTGTTCGGAAAGTGCGCGCTGCACGACTCGCATTGAGCGCGACCGTTCAGCTCCGGCAGGTCCGCTTCTTCTGCCACGTAGACGACGGCGTTGTAGAGCGGGACGCGACCCGCAGGATCGTAAACGGTGCCGCTCACCGAGGTCGTGGACGGCACACTGTCGGCGGGGCACTCGACCTGTTGGCACTGTAGCGTGCCAGCTTTGCAGTGAGCGGGCGGGCGGCTCACGTTGCCTCCCAAGCCACCGAGCACCACACCACCCGTGCCGCCCGAGCTCCCCGCGCCGCCAGTCGTCGTGTGCTCGATGCTCTTGGCAGAACAGGCCCCGAGCAGGAGCGCGAGCCCTGAGACGCCTGCGAACCAACGCACGGCGTGGTCACGGATGGGACGCCCTGAGGTCATCGAAAACGGCGGGAACCTGACGAATTTCTAGCACGCCGACGGATTAATGCCGGAAGCGCGCGTTTCGATCAGTCCGGCTCGCATTTTCAGGGTCTTGCACCGTACCCCGAGACCTCGCCCTACCGCGGGGGAACCGTGCGGAGCCGGCGACGTCGAGACGCGTTACTGTGCTGCCGCCTCGGAAGGCGTGAGGTCGCCTTTGATTTCTAGCGGCTCGAAGCGAGGCGCCAGGGCGTGGTTCACAGCGAACGCGATCAGGTAAGCCGAGCCGCAGATGCCGAACAGCACGGCGTAGCCGGCGGTGATGTTGCCGCGTGCCTGAAAGCTATCCAAGAGCTTGCCCGAATACAGCGGGAACACGATGCCGCCCAAAGAGCCGGCCATGCCTCCAATCCCGACCACACTGGCTACGGCGCGCTTGGGGAAGACATCCGACACGCTGGTGAACAGATTGGCCGACCACGCCTGATGCGCCGCGCCGGCCAAACCAATCAAGAGCACGGCAGCGAAGTCGCCCACCTGGGTGACCGCCAGAATGGGCAGCACCGCGATGGCGAACGCCAGCATGCCGGTTTTGCGCGCGCGGTTGGGCGAAAGCCCACGCCGGACCAGGTATCCCGGCAGCCACCCGCCCACGATGCTGAGCGCGGTGACGAGCGAATAGATGACGACCAGGTGCACCCAGCTGTGCTTGATGTCGAGCCCGCGCGTCTTCTTGAAGAAGTCCGGCAGCCAGATCAGAAAGAACCACCACACCGGGTCGGTCAGGAACTTGGCGGCCACGAAAGCCCAAGTTTGTCGGTACTTGAGCAGCGAGCCCCAGGTCAGCTTGGCGCTCTGCTCCAGCTCGCGGTCGCTTTGTATGTACGACAGCTCTTCGGCCCGCAGGCGCCGGCTACGCTCCGGAATTTCGTAGAACGGGATCCACAGCGCGAGCCACAGCAAGCCGACGATGCCCGCGGCCACGAAGGCGGAGCGCCAGCCCCAGGCGTCGGCGATCGGCGGAATCAGCGCCGGCGCCACGATCGCGCCCACGTTGGTGCCGGCGTTGAAGAGCGCGGTGGCCAGCGCGCGCTCTTTACGGGGGAACCACAGCGCCACGGCCTTGATGGCCGACGGGAAGTTGCCGCCTTCACCGAGTCCCAGCGCCACGCGGGCGCGGAAGAACCCGCCCACGCCGCCGACCAGCGCATGCCCGATGGCCGCGACGCTCCAGGCCGCGATCGAAAGCGCGTAGCCGAGCTTGGTGCCAAAGCGGTCGATCAAGTACCCAAACCCCAGGAGCCCGACGGCGTACGCGCCCTGAAAAGCAGCGTTCACCTCGCCGAACTGCGTGTTGGACCATTTCAGCTCGTCGTCCAGAATCGGCTTGAGCAGCGAGAGAATCTGACGGTCGATGTAATTGATGGTCGTTGCGAAGAAGAGCAGCGCGCAAATCAACCATCGGTACCGAAATCCACGCTCGGTCATGCCCCCGTAATGCGCCCGCGCTCCATTTCGATCTTCTGGCTGCCCAGCCGCAGCCCTCTTGCAGAAAGCTCATGTGTCGTTCACCGGTGCCTCCGCGCGGCATGCTTCGGGCTGCTTCCGTCTTGATCGCTCGTGCCGAGTACCTGCGAGAACACGGGAGCTCGGGAGGATCGGGAGCTCGCGAGATTTTCTTTGTCGTTCGAGCCGTTCGGCGTCGAGCGACGCGCGCTGTCGACCAGTGGGTACCGAGGGACGACACGGAAGTTTCTGCGAGGTGGGCTGCGGTGGGCTGCGGCTTGGCAGCCCCCGATTCAAAAACGACGCGGGTCGTGATCGATTGCGGGTGGGCGCGCATTACGTGTTCAGCCGCACGCAAGCTCCCCGCACGGTGGAGACCCGCCCATCGGGTGGGGCAGCAGGTGTGCGGTGATTTTCACGGCCGCTTTCGCCCCTCCACACGCAACCAGGTGAAGGCGAGCCGGACGCCCGGCTGCTTGTCGTTTTTTCACGCAATCCCCTGACGACGAGCAGCCGGGCTGTCCGCCTACGCGAGGTCGAACATGAAGGCCAAAGTCATGCTGGGTGCAATGTCGCTGGCGCTGTCGTTCGCCTGTTCGGCGGGCTCCGGCGACGATGGCGGCGCTAGCGGCTCGCACAACCAGGGTAGTGGTAACGGCACGAGCACGGGCGCCAGTTCCAGCGTTGGAGCCGGCCCGAGCAGTGGCGGCTCGCTCAACATCGAGCCGGGCGTTGGCAGCGCCGGCGAGCCGGAAGTCGCGAACGGCGAATGTGCCCAGCAAAACTTCGTGCTCTCGAGCAAGCCCGCCGACGTGCTGCTCGTGCTCGATCGCTCGAAGTCGATGATCGAGCACACCGTGCCGCCCATGAATCAGACGCGCTGGGACGCGGTGGTCGCCGGTCTGACTTCGGTGATCACGGCCACCGACTCGTCGGTGTCATGGGGGCTCAAGTTCTTTCCCGAGGGTGAAGGCTCGGAGTGCTCGGCCACCTCGGTCACGAGCGCCGTGCCCGCGCCGATCATGCCCGGCAACGCCGCGACCGTGAACGGCCTGATCACGAGCACGATGGCGCTCGGCAACGGGACGCCGACGGGCGATGCCATCAAGCAAGCGACCGCGTACTTGCAGAGTCGCAACATGGGCAATCAGTTCATCGTGCTTGCCACCGACGGCCAGCCCTCGTGCCCGAGCGGCAGTGACGCCGCCGTAAAGTACGCGGTCGACGCCATCACGGCCGCCAAAGCCGCGGGCTTTCCGACCTACGTGATCGGCGTGGTCGACCCGGTTGCGGACAAGAGCACGCCGCCGCGCCTCAACGCCATGGCCGAAGCCGGCGGCACGGCCCGCACCGATAACCCGATCGGCGACAAGTTCTTCCAGGCCTACAGCCAGGACGAGCTCACCAACTCGCTCAAGGCCGTGACGGGGCAGGTCGTCAGTTGCGTGTTCGAGTTCGCGGCCAAGCCTCCGGACGAGACCAACATCGCGGTCAAGATCAATGGCCAGCGCGTCGACCAAGATACGACGAAGGCGCAAGGCTGGGACTACGTGGACGACAAGTACATGGCGCTCGAGCTCCACGGTGACGCTTGCCAAGAGGTCAAGGACGCGACCGAAAACAAGGTCGACATCATCTTTGGCTGCAAAGGCGTGCCGATCAAATAAGCAGAGGTAACGGCCGTGGCGCGCACGATTTGGTCGACTTGGCTCCTGTTCGGGGTTGCGTGTAGCGCAGCTCCCCTAGCTCCTTCGCAATCGCCGGCGATCGCGCCGACCGCGGCCACGCAGGCGTCGAGCGCGCCGGCGCCGGAGCCGGTACTGGCGCTGGCGTCGCAGGGCGTGACGCTCGGCGCGGAAAACCCGCTGGCGGAGGCGCGCGGACCGGAGACGATTTCGATCAAGCTCTCGGAGCTGCTGCGCATCGTGCCCGCGCTCGAGCCAGGTAAGTTGGTGGTCGTCGATCAGGCGGGGCACGAGCAGTTGTCGCAACTCGTCGACAGCAACGGCGACGAATCGCCCGACGAGCTGCTGTTCCGAACCAGCTTTGCGGCGAGCGAAGCCAAGAGCTTTCGCATTCAGCCGGGGACACGCAAGACCCCGCAAGTCTCGGACTACAAGGTTTACGGGCGTTTCGTGCGCGAGCGGCACGACGATTTCGCGTTCGAGAGCGATCGCGTCGCGCACCGCATGTACGGCCCCGATCTCGAGACGTGGAAGAAGGAGCCTTTGACCTCGAGTGGTATCGATGTCTGGGCGAAGCGCACGCGCAAGCTGGTCATCAACGATTGGTATTTGACCGACGACTACCACCGCGACAACGGCGACGGCGCGGACCTGTATTCGGTCAACAAGGCGCGCGGATGCGGCGGCCTCGGCGTGTGGGAGGCGGGCAAGCTCTGGGTCTCGCACAACTTCGTGAAGACGCGCGTGCTGGCCAACGGCCCACTGCGGCTGATCTTCGAGCTCGAGTACGCACCTTACGACGTCGGCGCCGGCAGGGTGGCGGAGACGAAGCGCGTCACCGTCGACGCCGGTCGCAACATCAACCGCTTCGAGAGCCATTTCAAGGTCGAGAGCGGCGCGCGGCCGACGGCAGTGGGCATCGGCATCGCCAAGCATGCGGGCGGCAAGGCAACGTTCGACAAGACGCTCGGCCTGCTACGCAGCTGGGAGCCGCTGAAAGGTGGAGAAGGCGGCAACGTGGGCTGCGCCGTGCTGGCGCCCGCCGAAACGGTGGACGGTCAGCAGCAAACCGATCTCGACACCTTGATGATCGCGGCGGTGCCGCCCAGCGGGCCTCTCGCGTACTACCTCGGCTTCGGCTGGGACAAGAGCGGTGACTTTGCGGACGAGCAGGCCTGGGCCAAGTACGCCGAAGCCTTTGCGCGCCTGCTCAAGGCGCCGCTGCGCGTCTCGCTCAGCTCGGCTGCTGCGCGCAGCTCGGAAGCGGCTGCGAGCACGAGCAACTGGGCCGGCCGCACCTGCGACTTTCTCATGCAGGGTCACCCGCAAGGCCTGGGCGACAGCTGGGAGTACGACAACGGCTTGATGCTGCGAGGCTGCGAGCAGCTCGGGCTCAAGAGCGGCGACGCTCGGTACCTCGACTACGTCAAGAAGAGCATCGACCACTTGGTACGAGCAGACGGCAGCATCAGAGGTTACAAGCTCGAGGACTACACCCTCGACAACATCAACTCGGGAAAATTGCTGTTTGCGCTGCTCGCGCGGGCGACGGACGCCCAAGACCGCGAGCGTTACACCAAGGCGCTTCAGCTCTTGCGCAGCCAGCTCAAGACGCAGCCGCGCACCAGCGACGGCGGCTTCTGGCACAAGAAGATTTACCCGAATCAAATGTGGCTCGACGGCTTGTACATGGCCGCGCCGTTCATGGCTCAATACGCGAGCACCTTCAACGAGCCCGCGCTCTACGACGACGTCGTCAAGCAAGTCACGTTGATGGAGCGGCACTTGCGCGACCCGAAGACGGGCCTGCTCTATCACGGCTGGGACGAGAGCAAGCAGCAGCGCTGGGCGAGCTCGAGCACCGGTACCTCGCCTGAATTTTGGGGGCGCTCGCTGGGATGGTTCGCGATGGCGCTCGTCGACGTGCTCGACTACTTGCCCGAAAAACACGCCCGTCGCGGCGAGGTTCTGGGCGTGTTGCAGCGGCTCGCAGCGGCGGTGGCTGCCGTGCAGGACCCGCAGCGGGGCGTGTGGTGGCAGGTGCTCGACAAACCCGAAGCGCGGCGCAACTACCGTGAGGCTTCTGCGACGGCGATGTTCAGCTACGCGCTCGCCAAAGCGGTGCGGCGCGGTTGGCTCGATTCCGCGAAGTTTGGGGCGACGGCCGAACGTGCCTACGCCGGCTTGCTCAAAGAGTTCGTGAGCACGGACCAGCAGGGCAATGTCGAGCTGCGCAGCGTGTGCAAGGTCGCCGGACTCGGGGGCAATCCTTATCGCGACGGAAGCTACGAGTACTACGTGAGCACGGACATCGCCTCCAACGATCCGAAGGGGCTCGGCGCGTTCATTCTGGCCAGCGTGGAGCGGCCATGAACGTGCTCGGGCGCAGCCTGGCGTGTTTGGCGCTGGTTTCGGCGGTGTCGTGCTCGGCGACTAGCCCGGCCGCGGCCAGCCATCCGCGGCCCGGACCGATGCCGGCCGGCGCGAGCTGGCGAGGCTTTTACCAGGGGCCGTATCACATCATGCTCAACATCTGGGCGCAGGGCGAACGCGCACGCGGCAACTGGCGTGCGCTCGGCGATCGCGAAGGCATGTTCACGGGGCACGTCAGCGGCAACCTGCTGGAAATCGATTGGAGCGAGCACGCGCTGAGCGGCGGCGCTGCCTGGAGCGGCACTGGTTATTTCGTCTACAGCGCGGGTCAATCGGGCAAGCCTGATCAGATCTTTGGCGAATGGAGCATGGGGCAAGCCGGCGCGGCGAGCTCTTGGTGGGCCGTCAAGCGTGCTGGCGATCCGCTCGGCGGCGAAAACGGGCAGATCGATAGCGACGCCGACCAGCAGTATCAGGATGACGAGACGGGCTGTGACGTGGGCAACTGCGACAACGATACGGGGCTCTGATGAGGGCGTTTTCTGCCGCTTTCGGGTTGATTCTGCTCGGGTGCTCGAGCGCGCCGACCTCGCTGCCGGAGAGCGAGATGAGCGGCACCGTCAAACAGGCGACGCCGCCCGTCTTCGATGCGGCCCCGAGCGGCTGGGCTGCGGTGGCGGACGGCGCGCAACCGGGTACGACGGGCGGCGATGGCGGCGAGATCGTGACCGTGACCACGACCGCCGAGTTTGCGGAACGAGTGAAGGTCGACGGGCCGCGCGTGGTGCTGGTGGACGGCGTGATTGGCGACAACACGCGCGTCAGCATGAAGTCGAATCTGACCATCATCGGCTTGCCGGGCGCGGAGTTTCACGGCGGGCTCAAGCTGAGCGGCGCCGTGAACGTGATTATCCGAAACCTCAAGATCGTCGGCAACAACTGCGCCGACAGCCCCAGCGACTGCTCGGCGGGCGCCGACGCGTTGGGCATCGGCGACGGTGCGCACCACATCTGGATCGACCATTGCGACGTCTCGGACGGCTCCGACGGCAACCTGGACGTGAACGGCGGCGCCGACTTCGTCACGATTTCTTGGACGAAGTTTTGGTACTCGGGGCATCGCCCTGGTGGTCACCAGTTCTCCAACCTAGTTGGCTCCAGCGACGACGAGCCCGGCGATTCGGGGCACCTGCGCGTCACTTACCACCACGATTGGTGGGCGGACAACGTGCACGAGCGCATGCCGCGGGTGCGCTACGGCCAGGTGCACGTGTTCAACAGCTTGTACACGGCGCGAGGCAATAGCTACTGCGTCGGGCTCGGCGCGTTCGCCAACATCTTGACCGAATCCAACGTCTTTTACGAAGTGAGTAACCCGATCGAGAGCACCAGCTACTCGAACGACCAGAGCGTCGTCGTTTCGCGCGACAACCTGTACGTGCAGTCGGCCGGCTCGAATCAAGATCGCGGCACCGACGTATTCACGCCGCCCTACGACTACGCGCTAGACGACGTGATCGACGTGCAAGACGCCGTCGAAAACGGTGCAGGCGTCTGCGCGAGCCAGTTCGTATTCAGCGCCACACCGCAGCCCAGCTGCGGCGCGCCCGCTGACGCTGGCCCGTAAATCATCGAATTCCGTGATCGAATGTGTCGGTCTCGGCATTACACGATGTCGAGCGCAGCAGCTGAGTTGGGCGAGCCCACTACTACGGCTGACCGCGCCGACATGCCTCGAACAGAGCTCCATGTCCAGGCCGCGCCTCAAGGCCCTCGCCATCGTTCTTCTTGCCCGACTCGGAGCACCCGCAGTCGCTTTCGCTCAGCAAGAGGACCAAAAGCCCACCGAGCTCGGTCAGGAGTCGGTGGAAGACACCAAGCCTGCCGCCGAAGACGAGCCGCAGGAACGCGGTAAGTCACTGCAAGTCAGCGTCGGCTTGCCGCCGAACTCGCTCGACCTGGGTAGCGAGGCCGACATTCTCGGCGTGCGTGATCAGCGCGAGATGGCCGCCGTGCTCGATCGCTGGAGCTTCCGCATGAAGGGCTCCATCCGCGCGCCCATGCGCGTCGGTTTCGGGCCACGCAACGACAACACTCCGGGCACCGAGATGCACGCGCTGCCGCGCATCGTGGGCCTCGGCTCCGGTGACTGGAACTACATCGGGCTGGCACCGAACGCCTCGGTGACGCTGGGCATCACCGTGGCCAACCCAGTAGTGGCGGGCACGATCATCATCGCCACGAGTCACCTGAGCGACCCCAGCTACTCGGTGATCGACGACGTGGGCCTGGATCAGGCCTATTTGACCTTCAAATTCCCGAAAGCGTTCGGCCGCCGTGGCGGCATCGCCCTGCTTGCCGGCATGTTCGGCGAGCGCTACGGCACCTCGGGTCCGTACCAGAAGAGCTCCGGTTACTACTCCACCTACCTGTTCGGTCGCACGCACCAGGCAGGCGAGTCGCTCACCGTCGATCTCGACGTGACGGACAAGGTCGAGCTGATACTCGAAAACGGTATCGGCTCCAAGGCGGAGGTGGTGCCCTTCTTCGGCAACTCGGCGCGCAACCCGAGCGGCCCGCCCGAGGCCGACTTCTTGCCGGGGCAGCAGTCACAGCCGTATGGCTCGACCTTCGTGCAGCACACGCACGCGGCCGTGCTCTACGACGACTGGCTGCGCGTCAGTGGCCACTACATCACGTCCTGGTCGCCGGACGACAATACTTTGGCGCACGGGCACATCGATCCGGCGCGCGAGACGATCGTCGGTGGCGACGTCCACGTCGATAAAGAGCTGTTCAACCTCTACGCCGGGTACTCACACATCGACGCCAACAACGTCTACCCGCTGAGCGACGCCGTCAATGTGCTGCACAGCGGTACCGGTCGCTCGCTCAAGCTCAACTATTTCGGGCAAAAAGACCGCTTTACGGGGCTCACGCCGTCGAACTTCTCCGGCACCGTCGACACCGTGTTGTGGCAGGCGATGCTGCGCCTCGCCCCGCTCTTGGGTGATCCGTTCGGCAGCCGTGATCTGAACGTGGCCGCGTACGGCATGTACAACAAGGCCAAGAGCCCGAAAGAGGATCCGAACGATCCGACGTCGCTCGAGATCGACGACGACAAGCTCAAGCTCGGCTTCGACATGGACTTGTCGCTGGCCAAGTTCATGTCGGTCGGTGCGCGCGTCGATCGCGTGATCCCGCGTATGGCCGATACCTCGGACGCATACACCGCGCTGTCGCCGCGCGTGAGCTTTTACACGAAGTGGAAGAGCAAGGAGCAAGCCATCGTGCAATACACGCACTTCTTCTTGGGGAAGAACACGGTGCCGGGCTCGCCCTACACCGACGAGTACTTTCACCCGGACCCCGACATGCTCGTGGTCATGGGCAGGATGTCGTTTTGACCATGGCCACGCTCAGTCGCATCTCACTCGGTTGTTTGACGTTGTCGTTGCTGGCGAGCGTGGCGCCGCGCGCCGCTGCACAGGAGCCGCCCGCTCCGGCGCCGCCGGCCCCCGCGCCCGAAACGCCGCAAGGCGAGCCGCCGCAGCCGGCGACGGCCCCGGGGGGCGAAGCCGTATTGCCGGCGCCGGCTCCGGAGCAGAACGATCCCAAGGCGGCCGCGGCCGCGCCGCATCCACCCGACGCGGACGAGCACAGAGCCGTCAATGCGGTGTTCCCGCCGCCCGTTGACCGGCCCGGGACGCCGAAGCGCGAAAAGCTGCAGCTCACGAGCGTGGGCATGCGGCTCGGCGCCGTCGACTTCGGTGCCGAAGCCGACATCGTGAGCTCGGTCGGGCGCTTGAAGCCGCCGCCGGACAACCGTCGCTGGAGCTACGCCTTGCGCGGCTTCTTCCGCGCGCCGGCGCGCGTCGGCATCGGTCCGGAGACGGGCAGCACCAAAGGCAATCAGCTACACAGCCCGCCGCGCATCGTCGGTATGGAGCGCGACGAGTGGACGTACATCAATGTGGCGCCGGGTGCGACCGGGCAGCTCGAGCTGGCCGTGACCAACCAGCGCGTGGAAGGCCACGTGCTCTTGGCCGGCGATGTGTTCGGTGACGCCGCGTACCCGCACCTCGACAAGCTCGGCGGTTTCTCGCAAGCATGGGTCACGCTCAAGGCGCCTGCTCTTATCGGCACGCGCGGCGGCGCGGCGCTCAACGTGGGCGCCTTTTCCGAGCGTTTTGGCGCCGCGGGTCCGTACCAGCAGAGCACCGGTTACTACGGTACTTACCTGTTCGGCCGCACGCACGTGGCCGGCGAATCGCTGGTGCTCGACTTCGACGTCACGCCGGACGTCGAGCTCGTGTTCGAGCACGGCATCGGGGCCAAGGTCGAGGTGACGCCGTTCACCAAAGATTCGGCGCCGGTGGCGCCTTACCTGCCCAATCAGGGCCCGGTGCCGCAGGGCTCGAACTTCGTGCACCACGCGCACGCCAGCGTGATCTTCAAAGATTGGCTGTCCGTCGCCGGCCACTACCTCACGTCGTGGTCACCGAACGACTTGCAAGAAGTGACGAAGATGCCCGCCAAAGAGGCGCGCATGACCATCGTCGGTGGCGAGATTCACAGCGACCACCCGGTCGCGGGCAACGGCTACGTCGGCTACTCGTACATCGACGCCGAGCGCATCCTGCCACTGGCGGACGGCGTACAAGTTCTGCACGGCTCGAGCGGCGCCGTCTTCAAGAACAACTACTTCGGCCAGTTGCCGGCGGATCTGCCCGTGTTGTTGCAGCAGGGCATCGACAGCCCCCGCCGCGACGACTCGGGCAAGCTCCATACGCTCTTGTTCCAGTACATCTTGCGCGCCGCGCCGCTGATGGGACGCAAAGAGCCCGGGCCGGACGTCGCGCTCGGCGTGTTCGGCATGTTCAACCATGTCGACACCAAAAAGCACGACCTGAACGGCAAAGAAGTTCCGGCCTACGACTATCGACAAGACAAGCTCAAGTTCGGTGCGGAGCTGCAAGTGGCGCCGATCGAGCCGCTGTCTCTCGGCGTGCGCTTCGATCGCGTCATGCCGGATGGCGGCAAAGCCGACGTCGCCTACTCGGCGATCTCGCCGCGCATCGTGCTGCACTCCAAGTGGATCGGGCGCGAGTACGTGATTTTGAATTACACGCGCTACTTCCTGGGCAAGAGCGTGCGCCCGAGCGCTCCCTACTCGCAGCCGACTCCGGCGGACGAGCCGTTAGCTTCGGTCACTAAGCCAGACGAGAACCTCATCTCTCTCACGGCGATGGTCGCCTTCTGACTTCGTGCACCCGCGTTCAAGAATAAGTGAGGTTTCCATGATCAAGGTATGTGCAGGCATCGTTTCAGTCGGGTTCGTCTTCCTCTCAGGCGCTGTGGGTTGCAGCAGCGCGAGCACTCCGGACGACGGTAGCGGCGGCACGACGAGCGCCGCCGGTACCAAGACCAACACCAACACCGCCGGAACGACGGTCGTCCCCAGCGGCGGCACCGGCAGCGCGACCGGCGGCACTGGTTCGACGACGGCCGGTACCGCCAGCACGACTGCGGGCACCGACAGCGGTACGGCCGGCACGGCCGCGACCACGGGCGGAACCTCGAGCGGCACCGGCGGGACCGCGTCCACCACCGGCGGTACCGGCGCGGGTGGCAATTCACCCGCTTGCAAGGGCATCAAGACCGGCATGGCGTGCATGCCCGAAGGCACGGACTGCCCGGCGCTGACCTGCGGTCTGGCCGACACCGGCACGCGCGCCTGCAAATGCATGAGCACGTGGATGTGCGGGTCGTGCGACTTCTCGGCCTCGCCGTTCAAAGACAAGCCGGCCGACATCACCAAGTGCACCGGCGTCGAAGCGGACAAGGTGACGTGCACCGAGAAGGGCAAAGTGTGCGACGGCGCGGCCGGCGGCGAAGTATGCGCCTGCTGGACCGACGACGAGGGCGCGTTGATTTGGGACTGCGACAAGCCGCCGACGACCTGGGCCGCACCGGCGATGTGAGTCGAACCATGTCGATGCACGACGCCTTGCAGGTACCGAGCTCGAAGCTGTGGCGATCGCTGTGCGCGGTCGCCACGGCTTGTGGCGTCGCATGCGCGGTGTTCGGCTGCTCGAGCGGCTACGATATTCCGCCGCCCCCCGCCGACCAATTGCCGCAAGGCGATGTGGATTGCATGGCGGACAACGAGCCCAGCCAGGGCGACGTTTGCACGCAAGATTGCCTGACTGCGACCTGCGCGAGCGGTCTCGGTCGCCGCATTTGCACCTGCGAAGGTGGCGTCTTCTTGCAGTGTGCCTGCTTGCCGCCGGCCAATTGGCCCTTCAAAGACGTGCCGAGCGCGCCCTACTGCGACGCGCTTTCGGGGCAGCCGCGCTACCTCTCGGGAGAGACCTGCGCGGAAGGCGCCGAGTGCCGCAGCACGGAGTTCCCGACGCAGGGTTGCCGCTGCATCAACGGGGTATGGGTGTGCGGCTCCAGCGACGACGTCGCTGCGGGTGCGCCGAGCTGCGAGTCACAAGGCAGCGGTAAGCAGGCAACCCTGAAGGACCGCCCTTGCGACAACGAGTGGCAGCTGTGCGTGGCACGCGACTTCAACCCGACAGGCACGTCACCGCGTGGCTGCGTGTGCATGATGGAGGCCGGGCAGCTGAGTTGGACGTGCGGCGCGACCAATCGCTGGTGGAGGGCAGAATGAGTCGTCGGTTGTTGGTTGTCGGTTGTCGGTTGGTTCTGGCGCTTGCGCTGACAGGTTGCGGCAGTGAGGGCCCGGCGTTTCCGCGCGCCAATACGCAGCCGGCAAGCTCGCCCATCGTCGAATGGCCCAAGCCGAGCGGAGAAGTGCAAGTGGACGCGACCATTCGCGTGCTCGACCATTTCGACGGCAAAATGCAGCGCTTTTATGGGGTGGACGACCTCGGCACGAGCAGTCAGGACGAAAACCAGGACCCGATGTTTCGCCTCTCGGACGGGGCGGTACTCGAGAACGTGATCATCGGCGACCCCGCCGCAGACGGCGTGCACTGCTACGGCTCTTGCACGCTCAAGAACGTCTGGTGGGAGCGCGTCGGTGAAGATGCAGCCACCTTCCGCGGCCAGCAACCCGACGACGTGATGCTCGTGGATCGCGGCGGAGCCAGCGGCGCCAAGGACAAGGTGTTCCAAAATAACGGCGTCGGCACGATGGTCGTCAAGAATTTCTACGTCGAGAACTTCGGCAAGCTGTACCGCTCGTGCGGCAATTGCAGCCGGCAAACGGCGCGCACCATCGTGCTCGAAAACATCACGGCGCTCGCCGGCAAGAAGAGCTCGTGCCTGGTGGGTATCAACGAGAACTACGGGGACAAGGCCATCTTCAAGGGTGTTTCGCACGTCTATGTTCACGACAAACCGAAGTTTCCGGTGTGTCAGCGCTTCGTGGGCAACGCCCGCGGGCTGGAGCCGAGCAAGACGACGAGCGGACCGGACAAGAACTGCGTGTACGACGAGCACAACGTCGTGATCGAATAGCTCTATGCGCGAGCACGAGCGCGCGCCTGCTCGATGGCGTGCAGCAGCTCTTTCATCGTGAAGGGCTTGGGCAAGAAGGCCTGAAACGACCCAGGCTCGAGCCGCTCGGCGGTCGCGTGCGCCTGATAGCCGGAAGAAAGCACGATCGCCGCCGTCGAGCCGGCCGCACGCACCCGGCGCACGACCTCGACGCCGTCGATGTCGGGCATGGTCAGGTCCACGATCAAGACATCGGCCGGCTGAGCGGCGTTGGCGGCCACGCCGCTCACGCCGTTCGGCGCCTCTTCGACCTGGTAGCCGCTCCGCTCGAGCGACCGTCGCAGCTGCATGCGGACCAGCTGCTCGTCGTCGATCACGAGCACGCGGCAAGGCTGATTCGCCCCGCTCGAGGCGAGCTGTGGTGGCGGGCTGCGCGGTTCATCCGTCGTCGGCAGCGCCAGCGAGAAGCAGCTGCCGCGCCCCGGCTCACTCTCCAGCCGCAGCGCACCGCCGTGACTCGTCACGATCCCGACGCACGCCGCCAGACCCAAGCCATGGCCGTGTTCCTTGGTGGTGAAGAACGGCTCGAAGACCCGCAGTCGCGTGGCTTCGTCCATGCCCACGCCGTCGTCCTCGATATCGACCACGAGGAACGGTCCCTTGGCGCCGCGCTGGCCGAGCGCGTCGTCCCAGAGTGCTGGGAGCGCAGCCACGCGCCGCGCTCGCACCTGGATCCGGCCCGGGTTACCCATCAGGGCGTCCGACGCGTTGGTCAGCAGGTTCATCATCACCTGCGTCAGCGGAGCGCGATCGCCCAGCACCACGCTACCGGCCTCGATCTCGAGCTGCAGGCTGGCCTTCTTCGACAACGTCGCGTCGAGCAAGGTTCGGAGCTCCCGGAACACGTCGTGTAAGTCCACCGGCTCGCGCCGATTCAGATCTTGCCGCCCGGCGTAGGCCAGCATTTGGCGCGTCAAAGAGGCGGCGCGCTCGCCCGCCGCCAAGATCGCTTCGGCCGCCTCCCGATCGAGTTTTTCGGTCAGAGTCGTCAGCAGCAGGCTGGCGTTGCCGACCATGCCTACCAGCAGGTTGTTGAAGTCATGAGCGATGCCGCCCGCGAGCACCCCCAGGCTGTCCAGGCGCTGCGTGCGCTCCACCTGCAGCTCCAGCTTGCGCCGTTCGCGTTCGACGCGCTGTCGTTCGCGTAGGTCGCGAAAGCCCGAGACGCGCGCGGGCTGGCCGTTGAGGGTGGAGCGCACGCCCATCACCTCGACGGGAATGTGCTCACCCGTCTTGCTCAGCATGATGGTCTGGTAGGCGCCGGGGCGGTTCTCGTCGATCGCCTCCGCCACCTGCCCGTGCGCTTCCGGCGCCGCCAGGTCCAGCGCCGAGCGGCCGATGATCTCCTCGCGGGTGTAACCGATGGCGCCCTCCACGTTGCCGCCGGCATCCACCAAGACGCCGTTCTGGACCACGACCATGAAGTCGAAGCCCCCCAGCGCGAGATCGCGCAGGTGCTTTTCGCTCTCTTGCAGCAAGGACAGCGTGCGCTCGCGCTCGGTCACGTCGCGTACGGCGGCGATGCGCACGGGGCGATCGCCGAGGCGGCCGTGCTTGGACTGGAGCTCGGCGCGAAAGCGCGTGCCGTCCGCGCGGATGGCAGTCACCGTGTAGCAGCCCTCGTAGCCGCTGCGCACTCGCTCGCGCTGCGCCGGAATATCCTCGGCCGCCGTGGTACGTGCGATGGTATCCGGTCCGAGCAGCTCTTCGGGTTGGCAGCGCAGCATCTCTGCCAGACGCTTGTTCACGTCGATCACGACGCCGTCCACGTGGACCAAGATGCCTTCGAACGAAGCTTCGGAGAGTAGGTCGAGCCGCTCACGCGTGTTCTTGTGCGCGTCCTGCTCGGCGGCTCTCAGGCGCGCGAGCTCGAGTAGTGGCGCGAGCTCGCGCGTGTCAGCGTCGACACCGAGCCGCGCGAGCCAGGCGAGCCCCGCTTCGAGGCTGCTGCGCGCGTCGTCTCCGGCGAGCAGCTCGGCGAGCCGTACGGACACTTCGGTTGGCGTGGGCAGCGACATGAGACTAGCGCCGACCCCCTGACGAGAAGTCAGACTACCGTCCCCAACGCACTACCGGAAGCCGAAGATTAACCCTGCACGCCTGGAGCTATGTCGGCCACGAGCTCCGCGTAGGTTTTTAGGCTTTTCAGCCGCTCGCGAGCGGTGTGGCAGCTGAGCGCGGTGGCCTGTCCGGTGGTCTCGGCCAGAAAGCACAAGTACTCGGCCACGCGCCGGGCGTAGGCCAACTGCCCTTCGGCGCTGATGGCGTAAAAACGCGCGCGTTGGGCGTAGCCGGCTGGCGTGTGGTCGCCGAGAGCGGCCTTTTCAGAGCTGCCGCCGGCCGCGAGCACGAACAGGAAATTGTATTCGAACCAGAACATGTGCTCGGGGCTCGGCGTGAGCGGCGCCAGTGCTGCCTCACAACTGTGGCGACTCGAGAAAACGTCCGTCGCGCGCCCCTCGAGCTCGAGCGCCTGGCGGATGAAGCTGCGCGCCATGTTTCGCTCTTGCTCGTTGTCAGCGAACGCGCTGCGCGTCGCCAGCTCGCGCGTGAAGCGATGCCAGTCGAGCCACAGCTCACGGTCTTGCGGAGCCGATGACGCCGCGAGCGCGCGACCCATTTCGTACGTGTAGCGACCGGACGTCTTGATCTCGAGCCGGCTGCCCGTGAGGCGGCCGCACGTACGGTAGTTGGCTTCGGATTTGCCCGAGCCGCTGTGGAAGCCGATCGAGCAACCGAAGGCCTGGCAAATCCGCCAGGCAGCGGAGATGCGTCTCTCGAGCTCGGCATTGTCTGCGAAAGGGAAGTTCTTTTGGAAGCCGAAAGCCGGGGCCACGTAGTGGATGCGTAGATCCAGCGCCTCGCACAGCGCCAGCATCGTGGCCAGTGTTTCGGGCGTGGTCAGGCCCGGTAGCTCGTCGATCGAGAGCTCGCGAAAGTAAGCTTGGCCCACCGGGGTCGTGAACGCGCGGCGTCGAGCATCGGCGTAGGCCCTGTCACGCTTGACCAATTTTTGCACCGCGGGCCAGACCGCGGCGAGTAGCTCGCTCGAGCTGGTCTCGTTCAAGATCAGACCGAGCTGCTGGGTGCGGGTGCGCACGCGCTCGAGAACCCGCGCGGGTACGTTGGCGCTGCACCACGCGCGCGCGTCGGCAGGCTTGGCGGTGACGCTCAGCTCGGGCGACAAATCGAAGGTGATGTAGCTCGCGAGCAAGCAACCCGCGACGAGCTCGGCCTCGCGCGTGTCGTACTTGCCGCCCACCGGCTGGTGATCGGCGTTGAAGCCCCAGGGAATGCGGCGCGTGTGGAAGCCGGTCTTGAGCTTGGAGAGCACGGCGCCGTGGCTCATCCCTTCCACGCTTTGCCCCTGGTGACCTTCCGGCACGTCCGCGCCGATGAACGGAAACGGCACGCCCTGCAGCCGCCCTTCGAGCATCGCGTCCACGTCGTAAACGAGCTCGCGGGGGATGCTGTTCTGGTTGGCCGTCATGCTCAAGCCGAGCGCGGACATGCTCCACTCCACGGCTGGCCAATGCAACGTGGTGAAGCGTGCGCCGACGCCGAGGCTGCTGTGCGCGAGCGTGCCGGTGGCGGTCGGAAAGATGGTCGAGCCGGGGTCGTGCTCCAAGATCAGATTCTTGAGGCGCAGTAGGTTTTGCCACGTTGCAGGAAACGCCCACGTGTCGGTGCCCAGGGTTACGGCGTCCGAGAGCGTCGCGCCGGCGTCTTCACGGCTGCTCTTCAAAATCCACGCGCAGTCGCCGTCCGCGTCTTCGGCGAGCGTGACGGCACCGGCTGCGATGGTGAAGCGGCTCTTGGCGTAGTGCGTGATGTTCTCGGCGCGCTCGAGTCGCTGGCTCAGTCTCGCGAAGCTGAGGCAAAAATCCGGAGAAATGCAGGGATTTTGACGGATCGAGATGTTCGCTTCCAGGAGGAAGCGGTTGATGGCGGAGGTCATGTTCAGCTCACTTCACGACAACGGGGGGCTGCGGATCTTCGTGCGTGTTCATCACGCAACTCGACAAGTCGAACAGCAAGAACTCGAGCGCTTTTTCTTGGGCCGTGAGCGGCGCCGACTTGCAGCCGCTGGGGAATGGGCCTTCTTTGTCGCCCGTGAGCTGCTCGACGCCGACGTGGATGCCGGTGTGTACGAGGCGACCACATTGGGCTTCCGGAGCGGCGGCGAGCGGCGTGTTGAAGGAGAAGTACGGCACGCCGGTGGCGTCGGAGATCCACTGCTGCGCCGGCGGCAGCGTCGCCATCGCCGGGTGTTTGACGTCGAATAGGCTGATGGTGCCGTGGCCGCCCGGTGAGGCGCCGACGAACTCGAGCCAATCGGCGAAGTCTTTGCCTTTCGGAAACGACGTGTCGACGGTGTACGGCGCGTCTTGGCCGGCGTGCCCGCCGTCGTAGTTCGGGTCGTCGGGCGGCACCCAGGTGGCGACGGCTGGAAACGGCGTCGGGGTGTACTTGCGGGCGTACTCGATATCCATCGATTCGTTGCCGCCGCGCAGCCAAGCGTGGTGGTAATGCTCGAGGAAGGCGCGCCCGCCCATGTCGAGGTACGCCTGCAAATCTTGCTTGTTTTGCGCGGTAACGAGCCGCCCGTCGGATTGGCTGCCGACGCACGACATGAGCACGATGTCGTAGCCCTTGAGGACGTCGAGCGACGCACGTAGCGCGCTCACCGGCGGGTAGCTGCCACCGCTCGCGTACGAAGCGCCGCCCGACGTGTCGTGGAACAGGTTGATGCGCCCGGCGCCGTCGGGATTGGTGAACTCCGAGTCGGCCACGCCGATGCGTCGCAAGAAGCATTCGAGCGCGTCGGCCTCACCAGTCGTGAGCGCGATCTTGGGCAGGTGCCCCTCGCTCTGGTTGCGCGGCAGGCGGAACAGCTCTTTGTCGTCGAAGACGTTTTCCTGGCAGGGCTTCACCTCGGGCAGCGCGATGACGCGGCGCCATTTGCCGATCTGCAGCACGAGCGGCACGTCGCTGCCGGCCGGCACGCCCTCGGTCATGGTGAACTCGCCGTGCGCGTCGGTGAGGGCCGAGGCGATCGGATCGCCGGAGACGGGCGTGGCGCAGGTTTCACAAACCGCGCCCGTCGCGATCTCGGTCACGTCCGAGTTCGGCACGTAGACGGCGACGTCGTAGAGCGGGGTCACGCCGGCAGGGTCGTAGACGCTGGCGCGGATGCTGGTCGGCGTTTGGCCGGTGCAGTCCGGCACTTTGCAGCGCCAACCGCCGCCTTCGCAGGGGCCGCTCGCGCTACCGGAGCCGTCGTTGCCGCCGATGCCGATCACCAGCCCGCCACCGCTGCCGGACGAAGTGGCAGCGTTACCGGTGCCGGCGAGGTTGAGGGAACCCATGCCGCCGTGGCTGGCGGTGCTGCTGCCGGTCTTGTCACCGCCGGCCGAACAGCCCGAGCCGAACAGCAGGAGCGCCCCGAGCGGCGCCAGGCACAAAGTGAGTCGAGCGATGTTTGCGGCGCGCATTCATTGCCCCTTTCGGTGTTTAATGCGCGAGCCCCGGTGAAACGATCACAGCGCTACCGAATCGCTGTCGCGTTGGCGCTCGCCAGTAAGTCGTTCTCCGCCGAGGCGTTCGCGCAGCAGCCGGCCGAGTCCGAGCCAGAAGCGACACGCTTCGAATTTCGCGCCCCAGACGGCTGCAGCTCGGCCGAAGATTTCGCGGCGCGCGTTCGGCGGCGCTCGTGGCGCATTCGCCTGGATCCGAACGCGCCGAGCACGGCGCGCGCGCTGCTCGTCGAGGTGCGGCCGTCCGCGGCAGGCGCGCTGCGTGGCATCGTTACCGTGGTGGAGCCGGACGGCACGACGCGCACCCGTCGGCTCAAAGCCGCGAGCTGCGAAGAAGCTGTAAACGCGTTGTCGTTGATCGCGACGGTCACGCTCGATCCCGATGCGATGCTGGGCGAGCCCGAGCCGGAACCGACGCCGGCACCGGCACCCGAGCCAAAAGCGGAACCATCACCGCCGCCCAGGTCACCGCCGCCTCGACCCGTGCCAGCACCCAGCCCGCCGAGTCGCGTGCGCTATAGCTTTGGGCTCAGCGCAGTCGTGCTGATGCGCATGGCGCCCGAGCCTGCGCTGGGCGGCAGCGCGTTCGTTGCCCTCGAATCCACTTCAAGCTCGCTCGTGGCCCCCTCGCTCGCCTCTCCGTGATGCACGCCGAGCGTCGCGGCCTAGAAGCAGACGGCCGTGCGGCGAGCTTCGCGTTTACGCTGCCGACCCTGGACATTTGCCCGGTGCGCGTCGGCTCGCGCCTGCTCGGGCTTCGGCCCTGCGCGTTCGGCAGCGCTGGGTGGGTCAAGGTTTGGGGGACCAGCACCGGGAGCGACGAGTCGCACATCCGCTTCTTCGGGCAGGCGGGCGGCGTGCTCCTGGCCGCCTGGCGGGTGAGCAAAGTGGTCGAAATCATTGCGGATGGTCGCGTCGGCGTGCCGTTCGTTCGGGACCACTACGGCTTCGACAACAAGGTGATCTTCTTCACGACACCCACACCGGGATTTTCCGCCAGCTTGGGAGCAGCGGGCGGATTTCCGTGATCGATATCGGGGCGGCTCGCATCATGGGAGGTGCGGGTGAACACAATCTCCGATTTGGAGCTCTCTCCGACCGAAAACGACGCTGCTGTTCAGCAGGCGTGTCGCTTGCGGTTGGAGCGAATGTTCAATGATCACCACGACTTCATCTGGCGACTTCTGCGACGGCTCGGGCTCAGCCGCCAGGGCGCCGATGATGCCGCACAACACGTCTTCCTGGTCGCAGCCGAGCGCGTGCTCGACATTCAAGAGGGGCGCGAGCGCTCCTTCTTGTTCGGCACCGCACTACGGGTGGCCCGTCGCGTCTCGCGCAACGAGAAGCGCTGGGTCTTGGAAGACGACATGGACTTTCGCAACAGCCAAGTTGCGCGTCCCGAAGACCTGGCAGATCAGCGCCGCGCCGTCGACTTGATGGGGCGCATTTTGGCGAACATGGACCACGACTTGAAGACCGTATTCATCTTGGCCGAGCTCGAGGGGCAGACGATGCCGCAAGTGTCGTCGCTGCTCGAGATCCCGCTCGGTACCGCGACGTCGCGCCTGCGGCGCGCGCGCGAAGCCTTCCGCGCCGCCGTCGCCGCCTTCGAAGCATCTTTGCCTCAGGCGGTGAAGTCATGAGCAACCTGAAGCTCGTAGCCGACGAGCCGACGCCGCTCGAGAAGATGCTGCTCGATGCCTCGCGCGCCGAGCAACCTTCGGAAGATCACAAGGCGCGTTTGCGCGCCGCGCTCGGTATCGGCGTGCCGCTCTCGGGCCCGCTCGCCGCGCCGACGCCGACGCACAACGCTCCACCTCCGGCGGCAGCGGCGGGTGGCGTTGCCAAATCCGCCTGGCTGGGTAAGGTCGCGCTCGGTGTTGCGGCGCTCGCACTCGCCGGCGTGCTGCTCTTCACGCGCGGCGGTTCTGCCCCCACGGCGCCGGTGAGCCCGGTCAAAGCACCGGTGGCCGAGATGCCCAGGCCGCTGGCGGAGCCGGCGCCTGTCGCGGCAGTGCCCGAAGCGCCCCCGGCCGTCTCACCGCTGCCGCCCGTGGAGGCAACGCCGCAACCTCATCCGGCCCGCAGCGACGCCTCGGCTGCTGCCGGCGATCTCACCGAACAGATCCGCTTGATCGAGGCGGCGCGAGCCGGCGTGGCGGCGCACGACGCCAAGGCGGCGCTCGCGGCGCTCGATAGCTACGCACAGAAGTTTCCGCGCGGCAGCTTCGGTCAAGAGGCCACGGTGCTGCGTATCCGCGCGCTCGACCAAGCGGGCGACAGCGCCCGCGCCACCACGCTCGCCAAGTCGTTCATCGCGCGCTTTCCGAACAGCCCGCACGTGGCGCGGCTTTCGCCCATCGCGGAGCGCGGCGCTTCGCGATAAAAAGGGCAGATGGCGCTCGGCGCGCTTCGCCCTCCGCACGGTCACGCAGCTGTGCTGCTGCTAGCAGTGCTGAGCGGGCACATTTGCGGCTGCGACGGAGCGTTCGTCAACTTGGGCGGCAGCGAGGGTGCGCTGACGGCCGGCAATGCCGGCACGGGCGTCGCTGCAGGTGGTGGCGGCGTCGAATCGTGGCGCGTGTCCGGCGAGCCGCTCATGGCGAGCGACTCTTTTCAGCTCTCCAACCCCACGCTCACTGCTGACCAGCAGCAGATCTATTACACGCAACAAGCGCTCGGCGACGCGCCGCCGACGCTGGCGGTGCACGCCACTTTCGATGGCCAAAAACTCGGTGGTCCCAGCGAGCTGAGCCTGACCACGGACAGGTTCGGCGTGGGTAGCCTCGCCGTCTCGGCGGATGGCAGCGAGCTGTGGTTCAGTCGCTTCGACGAGACGAGCGGCCAGAGCGACATCTGGCGCTCCGTCGGCCAAGGCGACAGCTGGGATCCGGCGATGCGAGTGCCGGAGCTGAGCACGCCCTTCGACGACTCGCCGCGGCCGCCCGCGGTTGCCGGCACGATCATGCCGCTGTCGTCGAAGCCCGAAGGCAGCGTGCTGATGCAAATCTACTTTGCGACGCGAGGCAGCGACGGCACCTGGTCGGCGCCGAATCAAGACCACCTGGCGCTCGTCAACTCACCGAAATACTTGAGCGCCGACGGCTTCTTGACCGAGGACGGGCTGTCTCTGTATTTCGCTTCCAAGCGCGACGGCAATTCGAATCTCTACGTTGCGCATCGCGCGTCGCTCGACGGCGACTTCGACGAGCCTGCGCCGCTGTCGGTGAACACTCCGAGCGAAGAGCGCATGCCGTGGCTCAGCGCCGACGAGCGTACGATGTACTTCGTCTCGGATCAGCTCGGCACCTACGCCCTCTACGTGGCGACGCGAGAGTAGCTTCGCCCTCGCGTTACTTCTTGTTGGCGTCCGCGATGATGGCCTGGCGAATCGCGGCCTTGAGCGGATTGTCGTTGGCCGAGGGCGGGGGCAGCGTCGGCGCTTTCTGCTTGGGCTCCGCCTTGGCGACGGGCTCGGGCTTTTCGACTTTGGCGGGCGCTTCTTTGCGCGCCGCCGGCTTCGGCTCGGCGCGCGTCACGGCGCGCGGCTTGGCTGCGGGCGCGGCCGCGACGGACGCCGGCTTGCTCGGCTCCTCGGCGGTCAAAACGGGCAGCGAATCGAGCGACACCGTCTTTACCTCGGGTTCGGCAGGCTTGGCCGGCTCGACCGCCTTGGCCGGCTCGACCGCGACTGCGACGGACTTGGGCTCGCTCGCCGTGGTCGGCGTGGGTGCTGATGCCAGAGCGGGCGTCAGGCGAGCGGCCGCGTTCGGTCCCGGCAGCAAGGCCAGGCGCGTGAGCGCGAGCTTGACTGGGCCTGGCGCCTTCGCACTGACGAACGCCGTGGCGCGCTGCTCCGCGTGCAAGTACTTGTTCTCGAGGCCGAGGCGCTGCGCGCCTTGGCGCAACAAGTTTTGGCGATACGCTGCGAGCAAGCCGCCCGTGAGCAGCACGAGCGCGACTGCCCAACGGCCCCAGCGCACGCCGCTCGAGCTGCGTCGAAAGTCGACTTCGCTCGGGATGGCAACGCGCCGCTTCGGTAAAACGTAAGGGTCGGGGGCCTGCAGCGGCGGCGCGTACACGGGCGCCAGCAAGGTCGGAGCGGCAAAAATGGGCGTCACGGCGGTGTGAAACGATGCGGGCACGCGCGAAGGTGACGGTGGCTTGGGTACCGGGCGCGCGAGCGGGCGAGGCGGCGGGGGCGGTGCAGGGGCGTGACGCAGGCGCGTGACGGAGTCCTCCGGCTCGTCGTCGAGATCGGCGATGGAGCCAAGGCGCTGCCAGGTCTTCATGCCGACCTTCCACACCATGGTCGAGGCATCGACCAAGCTGAGGCGAAACGCGTCGTCGAGCTGATCGACGTTCATGCGTTTCATGTCGTCGCCAGCGATCATCACATGCCAGATCTCATTGTCAGCAAATGAGGCCGTCACGGTTCCCTCCGTGTGAGTGTCTGGTCAGGGTATCATCGCCCACACCGTCTCCATAACCCGCAAAGGACGAGACGCTGACGATTCACTTCTCATCTCGTCAGTATTTTTCGGCGTCAGACGAAGATGGCGCTCGCTGGGGGCGAGTTGGCTTGCGGGTGCGCTGGGGAGGAGCGAGACATTCCACAGCTCATTTGCCCAGCGGTCGCTGCTCGTCGCGAATTGGCTCGAAGTTGACATCGGTCCAACTTAGGCTCATCGAATGACAGCATTATGTCAGTGATTGCGACGATGCATGCCGCTCTGAAATCGCGCTGTCGGGTCGGCGCCGATCAGCACGAGGGTCGCGTCGTCGCGCGCGAAGCGCCCGGACTCGGAGACACGACTGGCGAGCAAGTCGTAGAGCGCGTCAGGAGACTGCGCGCTGAGCTTGAGTCCGTTGCTGGCAAGCTCCAAATCTTGCGCCAGGCGTCGCACGACGTCCGGATGGTCCGAGCCAGACGTGAAGCCATCGGAGACCGCCATCCACGTCGAGCCGAAGATGAGCGGCACGACCTCGACCGGCGGCGGCACCGACGTGGTCGAGACGAGCGGTGGAGACGAAGCGGAATGCACCGTGATGTGGCCGTCCGGGTGCACGCACGCGAGCGGCGGCATGCCCGCGGTCGTCATCTCTGCGCGCGCGTCGGCGACGGAGCAGCGCATCAGCGTGGCGCGGAGCTCGGTGCCCGGGTACTCGAACAACGTGCGCACCAGATCGAGCATCACGGCGTGCAGTGGCGTGCGCTCCTGAAAGCCTCGCTCGGCCTTGCCGAGCAGCGCGCGACCGACGACCGCGGGCTCGGGGTGTCGGGTCTGCAGGTCGAGCAGCACGACGCCGAGATCGCCTGCGGGGCCGCTGACGATGTCGAACAGGTCCGTTTCTCGAGGGCCGTCGAGGGTGTCGCCGGTGATGCGGAGCAGGCCGCGCTGGATGGGGAGCTTGCGGGAATCGGGTTTTCGGTACGCGGCGGCCAAGTCGCGCGGGGATTGCGAAACCCATTCCACATCTCCGCGTGGCCTACGGCAGCTGTGAGGGCGCCAGCGTTCTTCAATAAGATCGGACGATTAGCGTCGTTTCATTGTGACTGAAGCCGAGCTTTGCCCACCTTTCTCCGTCTCAGGCTGAGCTTCCTGGACGTTGGCGTCTAAAGCTGGGACCGGATCGTGCGTTTGAGGTTGAGTAGCAATGCTCGACGACGAAACGGCGGCAACGGCGGGGCAGGCCCCAGTCAGCGTGGCAGTGGTGGACGACGACCCCACGGCACGGCGTCTGATGCGCTTTTGGCTGGAGCGTGCCGGCTACTCGGTCGTGGAGCACGAATCGGCGCGCAGCGTGCTCGATCATGATGGCGAGACGCCGTCGCTGGCGTGCGTGGATCTGGGGCTGGGCGAGGTGACCGGCATCAAGGTGATTCAGCATCTGCGGGCGCGCGACGCCGAGCTGCCGATCATCGTGGTCACCGCGCAACGCGAGCTCGAGACGGCGGTCGCGGCGATGCAGGCGGGCGCGTACGACTACGTGACCAAGCCTCTCGATCGCGATCGCTTGCTGCTCGCGGTGCACCGCGCCAACGAGCGGCGTGAGTTGCTGTCGAACGTGCGGCGCTTGGAGTCGGCGCTCACGGAGCGCTCGGTGCTCGGTTCCATCGTGGGCAAGAGCCCGCCCATGCGCGAGCTCGCACAGCAGGTGCAGCGCGTGCTCGAGAGCGATGTGGCCGTGTGCGTCTTCGGCGAGTCCGGTACGGGCAAGGAGCTGGTGGCGCGCGCCATTCACTCGGGCAGCGTGCGCCGCCGCGGGCCGTTCGTGGCCATCAACTGCGCGGGCATTCCCGAGTCTTTGCAAGAGTCAGAGCTGTTCGGGCACGAGCGCGGCGCCTTTACGGGTGCCACGCAAATGCGCCGCGGCTGCTTCGAGCAAGCCAACGGCGGCACGCTGCTGCTCGACGAGCTGGGCGAGATGAGCATGCAGACTCAGGCGAGCCTGCTGCGCACCCTGCAAGAGAAGACGATTCGCCGCGTCGGCGGCTCCAGCGAAATCCCCATCGATGTGCGCATCGTGTGCGCAACTCATCGCGACTTGCGGGCCGAGGTCGAAGCCGGGCGCTTCCGCGAAGACTTGTACTTCCGCCTGGTGGTGTACCCGATTCACTTGCCTCCCCTGCGCGACCGTCTGGAAGACATTCCGACCCTGGTTGGGCACTTTCTGCGCGCGCTGTCCAAAGACATCGGTCGCGACGTGCACAGCATCTCGGCCGAAGCGCTGGAGGCTTTGGGGCGCCATCATTGGCCTGGCAACGTGCGCGAGCTGCAGAACGTCGTACATCGCAGCTTGCTGGCGTGCCGCGGCGACGAGATCACGTTGGCGGATCTGCCGCCGGACATCCGCGAGCTCGCCTTGCCCGCGATTTTGCCGCAGGTTCACGTCAACGGCGCCAACGGCAACCGTTACCAGGAGCCGAGCGAAGAGGACATCATTCCGCTGCGTGAGCTCGAGCGTCGCGCGATTCAGCGCGCCCTGCGAGCCACGCACGGCAGCGTTGGTCGCGCTGCCAAGCTGCTCGGCATCGGTCGAGCCACGCTGTACCGTCGCATCGCCACGCTCGATCTCTCCCGAGACGTCGCTTGACCAAGCGCGACCAGCCAGGCCCTGCCGAGCCTCAGCTGGGCGGAGAAGAGGCGCTCGAGCTCTTGCGCCGCTTGAGCCACGACCTGCGCGTGCCGATGACGGCCGTGCTCGGCTCCACCGAGCTCTTGCTCGAGAGTGAGCTCGACACCGCGCAGCGGCTGGCCGCCGAGAACGTGCATCGCTCTGGTCGCGAGCTGCTGGACGTCGTCGATCGACTACTGGCGTCGCATCAAATCAAGAAGTCTTCGCCGCCGAGCTCGGGCGAGTTTCGGGCGGCGCCGCGCGTCACGGCCATCTTGTCGGGGCGTCGCGTGCTGCTGGCCGAGGACAATGCCTTCAATCGCGCGCTGATCGAGCGCGTGCTGGAGCCGATGGGCTGCCAGGTCGACATGGCGGGCTCGGGTACCGAAGCCGTGAAGGCTTTCAGACCCGGGCGCTACGACTTGATCTTGATGGATTGCCAGATGCCCGAAATGGACGGTCTGGCGGCCACCAGGCACATTCGCGAGCTCGAAGCCGGCAAGAGCCGCGTGCCCGTGGTGGCGGTGACGGCCGGCACCGTCTCGGGGGCGCGCCGCGCGTGCCTGGAGGCGGGCATGGACGACTTCCTCGCGAAGCCGTTCACGCTCGGTCGCTTGCGCAAGAAGGTGCTGGAGTGGCTGCTGCCGAGCATCGATTCCGAGCCGCCGGAGCCAGGCGAGCGCCTGAGCGAGCCGGAGTTGCTCGTCGAGCAGGTGCCGAGCGAGCAGATCGTCGACTTGTCGCGGCTCGAGGAGCTGGCGCGCGAAGCCGGCACCCCCCAAATCGTCGAAGAGCTATCGCGGATCTTTCTGGATGACGTGGCGCGTCGCGTCGTGGCGCTCGGTCTCGCGGCGAAGGCGCGCGACCAGCGCGCGTACCTCAACGTGATTCACGCCATCAAAGGTGCCTCGGGGAACTTTGGAGCGGTGCGGATGGCGCGCCTGGCCGAGGCCAGCGAACGTCAGGCAAAACACGGCGATTTGTCGGACGTCGATACGGCCGTGACCGAGCTGGGACGCGAGCTCGAGGCCGTGCGGACGGTGTTGGAGCGCAAAGTGTTCGCGCTCTCTTCCGCCGAAAGTGCGTGATTTCGGTCGCTTCTGCTCGAGCTTAGCCGCTTTGGCTCCAGTCCTTGCAAGGCTTGCTCTATGCTCGCGCCGTGTCGTCCACGCCGGACAAGCTTGCCCCCGCGCCGGAGAACGACGCCGAGCTGCCTCGGCTCGAGCCGGACGACGTGCAGCTGATCGAAGCGACCTCGAAGCCGCTCGATCTCAGCGTGTGGAACGCCGAGGAGGCGATGCGAGGCGCCGCCAATCGCCAGCTCTCGGGCAGCGTGCTCGAAGCCGCCGTGCAGCGTCTGGGCAATATCGGCCTGTTCGGGGCCGGCGCCTTCGCTACTTACTTGGTGTGGCTGGCGCTACTGGGCTCGAGCCAGCTGGGTGACGTGGCCGGCACGGCGCGCGGCACGTCGATCGCCGGCATCGTGCTGAGCCTGGCGCTGTTTGGCGTGACCAAGCTGCGCAAGGTGCCCGCGCACAACGTGACCGATCTCGGCACCGTCTACCTGTTCGTCATTTGTCTGGTGCTGGGCATTTTGCGGCACTCGCAAGCTTCCACCCACGGTGAGCTCCTGCGGCAGGTGTCGCCGGTGGTGATCCCGCTGCTCGCGTTCGGCGCGTTGATCCCGACGACGCCGAGCAAGGCGCTGAGCGTGATGCTGCTGGCGGCGGCGATGGATCCGTTGGGTTTGCTGATGATGCGAGCCCACACGCACTACACCGCTGGCGAGATGGTCGTAGTGCTCTCGTCGCCGCTCCTGGCGGCGCTGGTCGCGCTGCAGATCTCCAAAGCCGTGCATCGCCTGGCGGAGGGCATCGTCAAGGCGCGCGAGGTCGGCAGCTACAAGTTGGTGGAGCGGCTGGGCGTCGGCGGTATGGCCGAGGTGTGGCGAGCCAATCACCGCATGTTGCGGCGACCGGCAGCCGTGAAGCTGATTCGGCCCAAGGTGCTGGTCGACCACGGCCCGGTGGATTCCGAGCGGCTCTTGCGCCTATTCACGCGCGAGGTGCGGACCACCGCGTCGCTACGCTCGCCGCACACGATTCAAGTCTACGACTTCGGTATCACGCGCGAAGGCGCGTTCTACTACGTGATGGAGCTGCTCGACGGCATCGACCTGATGACGTTGGTCGAGCGATTTGGTCCGCAGCCCGGCGAGCGTGTGGCCAGCCTGATGAAGCAGGTCTGTCACTCGCTCCGCGAAGCGCACGCGCGAAACTTCGTGCACCGCGACATCAAGCCGGCCAACGTGCTCACGTGCACGGTGGGGGGTGACTTCGACTTCGTCAAAGTGCTCGACTTCGGTCTGGTGCTCGACCGCCACCTCACCAGCGAAGAGCTAGAGGACGAGAAGCAGTTCGTCGGTACGCCCGCCGTGATGGCGCCGGAGATGCTGCGCTACCAAGCGCCGGTCGACGCGCGTGCCGATCTGTATGCGCTCGGCTGCGTCGGTTACTGGCTGCTCACCGGCAAGCGCGTATTCGAGGCTCAAACTCGCGCGGACATGCTGGTCATGCACGCGCACCAAAAGCCGGTTTTGCCGTCGAAGCGCATCGACCGCCCGATCCACCCCGGGCTCGAGGCGCTGATCATGCAGTGCCTCGAAAAGAACCCGAACAAGCGCCCACAAACCGCGCGCGAGCTGTCGGACGCGCTGAGCGCGCTGCAATTCGAGCACCCGTGGACCGACGAGCGCGCGGAGCTGTGGTGGAAGCAGAACCATCCCGAAGATCAGCGCGCCACCTCGGCGCTCACGGAGAAGGAACGCGCCAGCGTGCGCAGCATCGAGCCGGCGACGGATCCGCCGCCTCCTGTCGAAGAAAAAGAGCCGGCACCGGTGACGAGCTCCGAATAGTCACCGGTCCATGGCGCCAGCTCGTCGGCTGGCGGCCGCCCGTCGCCGCGCACCAGGGCGCGCAATGGTGGGCTTGCCGGGAGCTCTCAGCTGGGACGTGGCGCAGATCACGACAATCAGCTGCGAGCTCGCGGTCGACGAGATCTACGCGGCAGCGCGCGAAGCCTGGTCTCAGGGTGCGTCGCCCACGCGATCCAAGATCATGATTTTTTGCCAGATATTGCGGCTGAGGCCGACGGTGAGATCTTCGATGTCACTGGCGGCGCGCAGCGTTTCGGCATCGTCGAAGCGCTGCACGTAGATGGCGGCAACTTTGCTGACGAGCGCCAACAGCTCGCTCGAATAGTCGAGGTAGCGCGTGAGCTGAAACGGCGTCATGTCGCGCTTGGGGGACGAGGCGGTGTCGGTGCCGCCGCGCTCGCCGCTGGCCAGGCGCTCGGGATCTTTGGTGAGCTGGTGCATGTCGACCACGTGCGACAACGAGCGCAAAACATGCAGCTCACGCAGCGCCCGGGCACGCTTGAGTCGCGCTTCGATGCCGATCAAGAAGTAGATGGCGATGGCTACGAACACCAGGTTGTTCACGGCGGCTTCGACGCCCTGCGCTGTTTCCGAAAAGCCGATACCGGTCATGTCTAGGTTGACGACCCGCAGCGCCACCACCACCAAAAATGCCAGGACCGCGACCGCGACGCCCACCGCGACGCGCACCCAGACGATCGGTCGCGCGAGCCACGCCGAAACCTGGTGCGCCGACCTGGCCACGCCGACCAGCTCTTGCGCGACGCGGCTCAGGCTCGAATCCGGGAAGCGCTCTTGAATGCGGCGCTGCAAGAGCACACTCGTCTCGATGATGCGTTCCGGATTCAGCTCGCGGTACGTGTCTTGCGACATACTCACACGCCTTCCTGGCGTTCGCCGGGCGTGAGCAACGCGGCTGCCTCGGCGGCGGTCGTGACCGGCGCGAGGCAGGAGAAATTGCGACAAACGTAGAGCGCGGCCTTGCCGCCGACGAGCGCCTTGCCCTCGGCCAGGGGCGAAGTGACGAAGGCTCCGGGGCGCACGCGCGCCTCCACACGATTGGGCAGATAGTGCTTGCCGAGCTCGGTGCTGAGCGCCTCGTAGCCGGCGTCTCCCGCCTCGCCGACCAGCACCAGCTCGAGCGAGGCCTCGCACATGAAGTCGAGCGCGTTCAAGGTGCTGCCGAAGGCGCGCGGCAGACGCTCGACCGACTTGGCGTAACCGCGCAGCGCTGCGCGCGCTCGCTCTTCCCATTCGGGGCGTCCGTGGTGACGAGCGAGCCGTGCCAGCGCGTGAGCGGCGATGGCGTTGGCGTTGGGCAATGCTCCGTCGTGGCCGTCGCGAACACGCGCGATGAGCTGCTCGTGATCGTGCGCAGTTTGGTAGAACGGCCCGCCCTCGGCGCCGCCGAAGTCCGTTCGCAGCCGTTTGGCGAGGCGGGTCGCCTCCTCGAGGTGGCGCTCGTCGCCGGTCGCTTCGTAAAGGCTCACGAGACCTTGCGCGAGGTAGGCGTAATCTTCCAAATATGCGGGAAGATGGGATTTCCCAGCGCGGTACGTGCGGTAGAGGCCGCCGTCCTCGCGGGCGAGCTTTTGGGCAATGAAGGTGGCTGCTTTGGCGGCCGCCTCCGCGTAGCCGAAGCCCGTGAAGGTGCGCGCCGCGACGGCGAGCGCCTCGATCATCATGCCGTTCCATGCCACCAAGATCTTGTCGTCGAGCAAGGGTGGAACGCGTTGCGCCCGGGCCTGGTACAAGATGGGCCGAGCGCGCGCGAGCGAGGCGCGGAGCTGCTCTTCGGTGATGCCGAGCTCTCGAGCCACCGCGCCGTGGGACTGCTGCACACGCAGCACGTTCAAGCCCTCCCAGTTTCCTGCCGGTGTTACGTCGTAGTAGGCGGCGAAGCGTTCGGCGTCTTCTGCGCCTAGCAGCTCTTGGAGCTCGTGCGGCTCCCAGACGAAGAACTTACCCTCCACGCCCTCGCTATCCGCGTCGGTCGCCGAGTAGAAGCCGCCTTCGGGGCTCTGCATTTCGCGCAGCACGTAGTCGAGCGTTTCGGTCGCGATGCGCGCGTATTCGGGCTCGCCCGTGAGTTGAAACGCCTCGGTGTAGACCTTGGCGAGCTGCGCGTTGTCGTACAGCATCTTCTCGAAATGCGGCACGTGCCAGCGCTCATCGGTCGAGTAGCGGGCAAAGCCGCCGCCGAGTTGGTCGTACATTCCGCCGGATTTCATGCCGTCGAGTGTGCCGCGCAGCATCTCGAGCGCCTCGGCGTCTCCCGTGCGGCGCACGAAGCGGAGCAAGAGCTCGAGGCTCTGCGAAGGCGGAAATTTGGGGGCGTGTCCGAAGCCGCCATAGCGCTGGTCGTAGCTCTGCGAGAGCTGCGCCACCGCGGCGCGTTGGCTCTCGAGCTTGAGCGCGCCGCCGGCGCCCGGGCCCGCTTGCTGGCGCACGTGCGCGGTAAGCTCTCGCGCCTGCGCGAGCAATGCTTGGCGTTCGTTTTGCCACAGCTCCTTCAACCGGAGCAGCACGCTGCGAAAGCCCGGGCGACCATAGCGATCCACGGGCGGAAAGTAGGTGCCCGCGAAGAACGGCTCTTGCGCGGGCGTCAGGAACACGGTCATGGGCCAGCCGCCGCTGCCCGACATGGCTACCGTGGCGCTCATGTAAATGTCGTCCAGGTCGGGGCGCTCTTCGCGGTCGACCTTGATGCACACGAACGAGTCGTTCATCAGCGCGGCGATCTCGGCGTTCTCGAACGACTCCCGCTCCATCACGTGACACCAGTGGCACGCGGCGTAGCCGATGCTGAGCAAGATCGGCTTGTCCTCGTGCCGCGCGCGCTCCAGCGCCTCCGCGCCCCACGGGTACCAATCGACCGGGTTCTTCGCGTGCTGAAGCAGGTAGGGGCTGGTCTCGCGCGCGAGCCGGTTTTCTGCGGCCATGTTCCTGTCGGTAGCACGGCAGAATTGGCGCAGCTTGGGCTTTTGACTACTGTGCCGCCGTTGTCCGACCCGCGCAGCGACGAAGAGCTGATGGCCGCCTACGTGGCGGGCAACGGCGCCGCGTTTCGCATCATCTTCGAGCGCTATGCGCCGCTCTTGCTGCGCGCGATGCTGCGCGAGCTGTACATGCGTGAAGAAGCGAACGATCTCGTGCAGCAGACGTTCTTGCAGCTGCACCGCGCGCGCGCCGATTTCGATCCCGGGCAAAAGCTGAAGCCGTGGGTCTTCACGATCGCGATGAACCTGAAGCGCGAGTACTTTCGCCGCAAGAAGCGCCGACCAGAACGCTCACTGGAGGCGGAAACCGCGGAGCCGGCCGTGCCCGCCCTGGGAGCCGCGCAGGTCGAGGCGCGCCGCACGCTCGCCCGGGCACTCGCCGGGCTGCCGGACGACCAACGCGAGGTGATCGAGCTCCATTGGTTCGACGGGCTCGAGTTCCCCGAGGTTGCGCAGGTGGTAGGCGCGAGTACGAGCGCCGTGAAGGTCCGCGCGCACCGGGGCTATGTGCGGCTCCGTCAGGCGCTGGGGGACGCGGCCCCGTTGCCGCCGCTCGAGGGCGCCCCACCCGGTAACCGCGAGGGGGCGGGCGGCATATGACGAACAAGACCTTGGAATGCGCGGAAATCCGCAGCAGTTTCGTGGCCGGGCGCATCCCCGCGGGCCTGGAGGTCGAGGAGCATCTGAAGTGGTGCCCGCATTGTCGCGAGCTGTTCGAAAACGGCGCCGAGCTGGGGCGCCGCCTGGCACGAGCCGTCTTGCCGGAGGCGTCTCCCGATGACCTGTTCGCGCTCGTCGATCGGGAGGTGCAGCGAGAGGTTGGCCTGCGTGCGCGCCTGCGCGCCCTGCCCACGAGGCTGCGCGCCGTGATTTTGGGGGGTGTGGCGCTGCTGCTTGCCGCCGCTCACCTCGGCCTGCGCCGGCGCATCGATTTCGATCAGTACTCACCGGCGGTTTTCTGGGTCGTGGCGGCGGTGCTGGCCGCGGCGATCGCGCTGGGCGTGTGGCGTTTGTTGCGCGGCAGCACGGCTCCGCTGGCCTTCGTCGCCCGCGAGCGCTCGGCCGCGTTCGGCCTGCTCGTCACGCCCGCCGCCGCAGCGCTGCTGGTGCCGCTCGGCTCCACCTCCGAAAAGTGGCTTTCCACGTTCGGCGACCCTCAATACTGCTTCTTGTACGGTGCCGTTCTGTCGCTACCGCTCTTGGGATTGTATTGGCTGTTCGAGCGCCGCGATCGCGTGCCGCTCGTGGCATTGGTCACGGCCGGCGCGGTCGCGGGTTTGGCCGGGAATTTGCTGCTTTTTACGCATTGCCCGTCCGCGCACCTGGGGCATCTGCTGCTGGGCCATGCCACCATCGGCGTGGCTCTTTCGTTGCTGCTGGCGGGCTTGTGGCGGCCGTCTCAGCGCTCGGGTTGAGCAAGACCCAGCGCGAGTAGGTGCTCGCGTCGCGGCTTCTGCGCGAAAGCATCGCGCGAGGCGCCGTGAAAGTGCGGGCGTGCCTGTGAGGCGCGCGCCACGAGGCGCAGCCCGGCACCAGGTGCTGCTTTTTCGACCACTCGCTCCGCGAACAGAGCCTTGCCGGCCAGGGTCGAGTCGGCGATGAGCAGCACGATCGTGCCTTCGGCCGTGAGCACCCGGGCGAGCGCGCCCAAGGTGGCGCCGAGGTCGTGTTCCCAGCGGTTCAGCGCCGCGCCGAAGCTTTCACGCGACAGCTCGCGGCGAGAGCCGATCTCGAGCTTCTCGAATTCGCGCGCCGAGAGCCCGAGCCAGCGCAAGCGATCGTCGTGGTGCGACAAATAGTCGTACACGCCGGGATAAGGCGGCGATGTCACCACCAGAGTCGCGGAGCGCGCCGAAAACCCCGGCAACTTGCGGGCATCGCCCAGCGTGCAGCGGGCGGGCGGGGCCTGGGGGGGGAGGCTGGCGCGATACGTGGCCAGCTGGCGACGCAGCTCATCGGCCTTTTTCACGAAGAAGCGGCTCGGGAAGCCGGGCGCGACGCGCTTTTCCCCGGAGTGCGAGCTGCTGTCGCCCGAGCGCTGGCTCACCTTGGTGAGCAAAGCCGAGAGCACCAGAAAGAGCGCGCGACGCTGTTCCGGCAACTCGCCCTTTTCGATGCCGTCGCGCAAGCCGTCGAGCTCGAACAACACGTGCGGCGCAAACTGGGCACGGTCGACGTCGCCGTACTGCCGGGTCGCCCCAGCCTTGCGCTTGCGCCTCTCGTCGGCGTGCGCGGCCACGCGCTTCGCGTCCGCCGACAAGGCTTCGAGCCAGTCGTCGTCGGGCGCCAGTGTCTTGAGCCAGCTCAGCTCACGCGAGAGCGGGTTGATGTCGTAGCCAGCTCCGCGCCGGCCCAGACGCCGCGCCTCGACGAGCACGGTGCCACTGCCGCAAAAGGGATCGAGGACGGTTTGCCCCGGTAGCGAGAGCGCGGCGATCAGCCGCGCTGCCGTCTCCGGGTGCATGCGCGCGGGATAGCTGTGAAAGCCGTGCACGTCGGCCAGCTCGGCCGTTTCGGTAGCCGTCACCTGAAAGGCGTGCTCGAGGGCCGCCGCCGCGCCTGGGTCACCCCACGTTTCGACTGCACCGCCGAGTTGGCTGAGAGCCGTACGACGGCCCTTGGCCGCGGGGGGAGGCGCTTTCACGCGGCGGTTGTAGCATCAGCGCGCGCGGCGGCGACGCAGCAGCAAAAGCCCCGCCATCAGCCCCGAAATCCAGGCAGATCCCGCCGCCGGGGCCACGCCGAACGAGCACGCACGACGCCCAGCCGTGGCTTCTTCGGGGTCCTGGTTGGCGGCGTACAGGGTGGTGATGGCGGTCGTGTCGGTGGCGCTCAGCACCCGCTTGTGCGTCTCGCACTGATCGATGCTCAAGAACATCGTGGCTTTGCGCTCCGTCATGTCCTCGCCCAGGCCGAAGAAGTGCCCGGCTTCGTGGGTGACGACGTTCTGCGCATCGTAGCGATTTCCGCAATCAATCGACTCGTCGTGGCTCCGCCAGTCGTCGTGGCTCTTGTCGTCGTTTTGGTTCTTGCCCGTACCGTTGGACGCTCCCGGCGCCTTCGCGGTCAGCGTGCCCATCGGGTAAAGCGCGTTCAGCACCACGTCGGCTTCGACGATTTCGCCGGTCTTGTCGTTGGAGTACGTGACCGTGATGGCGACGTCGTGCTCGTGACCGGGCACTTGGATCTTCGCCAGGCTCACGGTGCTCATGCCATCTTGTTTGGGCTCGGCCGAGGTCTTGCCAGTGTCGAAGCTCAAGTCGGGCAATTGGGGGTCGCTGCCCACCCATTGCCCAAACGCCTGCATCACTGCTTCGTCGGCGCTCGGCCCCAGCTGCTTCAGCGAGCTGTCGATGTAGATGGTGACGGCCTTTTGGGTCCAGTGAACTTGCTTGCCCGAGGGGGTCGAGCGGAAACCTGGGCTGCCGCTGCGCACCTCCGTAGTCACGTGCCCGCTACCGACGACGCGAGCCACAGCTACGGCAGCCGCCACTGCCGCGAGTCCGCTGACTACCCACACCGCACGTCGAAGTGCGTGTGAGCGCGCTGCCTGTGGGCTCGATGGGACACGCGGCTCCTCCGGCGTCACGCTTGACGCAGTGCTCCGCAGGCTGAGCATGCTGGGCTGGTAGCGGATCTCGGGAGTTGGCTGGGAGCGCGGCGTGAGGGATCCCGTCACAAGGATCTCGAACGGCCACCCGGAGCAAACCTTGAGTTGGTTTGCCTTGTTTTCTGCGCCGGAAGGAGCTCGGCGTGCGCCGATGTGGCGGAAGCGCTACTGCTGTCCTCGGCTATACTCCGCCCTCCCTCATTTCATGGTTTCTGAATCCACGCGGCGCCTGATTTCGACTCGTCTGGCAGACGAGCGCGGGCGCATCGTGAAGTCCGCGCCCGTCGCCGTCGCGCTGGCGTACCCGTCGCCCTACCACGTGGGCATGAGCTCGCTGGGCTACCAGCGCATTTACCGCGCACTGCAAGAGCTACCCGGCGTTTGCTGCGAGCGCGCGTTTTTGCCGGATGGGGCGGACAAGGCGGGCGGCGATGTCGAGCGCCCGGTGACCTACGAAACCTTGCGCGGCCTATCGGAATTTCCGATTGTTGCGCTGAGCGTCGCGTACGAGCTCGAGCTGGCGGGGCTGGTGCGGCTCCTGACCGCTTCGGGCATTGCGCCGCTGCGTACGGAGCGCAACGCCGATGCGCCCTTCATTCTCTGCGGTGGGCCGCTCACTTTCTCCAATCCCTTGCCGCTGGCCGCATTCGCTGACGCAGTCTTGATGGGCGAGGGCGAAGGCGTCGTCGAGTGGGTGGTGCAGACAATCGGCGCCGCCGGCTCGCGCGCAGCGGCCCTGGCGGCGCTGGCCGAGCACCCGAACGTGTTCGTGCCGGAGCACCACGGCGACCAGCTCGCCAAGATCGCGGCCTGCGACGACGAGATCTTGCCCGCGACCAGCACCATCATCACGCCGCACACCGAGCTCTCGAACATGTTCTTGATCGAGGCCGAGCGCGGCTGCTCGCGCGGCTGCACCTACTGCGTGATGCGCCGCTCCACGAACGGCGGCATGCGCATCGTGCCCAAAGAAGTGGTGCTGAACGCAATTCCCGAGCAGGAAAAGCGCGTCGGGCTCGTGGGTGCCGCGGTCAGCGATCACCCGAAGATCACCGAAATCGTCAACGCGCTGGCCGATCGCGGCGCCGAAGTCGGCCTTTCGAGCTTGCGCCCCGACAAGCTCAAAGACGAATTCGTCGGAGCGCTGCGGCGTGCCGGCTACCGCACGTTGACGACCGCGCTGGACGGTCCGAGCGAGCGCATGCGCAACCTGATCGAACGGCGCGGCCGCGAGCCCCACTACCAGATTGCGGCCGAGAACGCGCGTCGTCACGGCTACGATCGCCTGAAGCTGTACCTGATGGTCGGCTTGCCCGGCGAGACGGACGAAGACATCGACGAGTGTGTGCGTTTCGTCGGCGAGCTCTCGAAGACGATCCCGGTCGCGCTGGGGGTGGCGCCCTTCTGCGCCAAGCGCAACACACCGCTCGACCGCATGCCTTACGCCGGCATCCGTACCGTGGAGTCGCGGCTCGACCGCCTACGACGCGGCTTGCGTGGTCGCGCCGACGTACGCTCGGTCAGCGCCAAGTGGGCTTGGGTCGAGTACGTGCTCGCACAGGGGGGCGTGCCAGAGGCTCTCGCGCTGTACCGCGCCGTTTTGGCGGGCGGCACCTTCGCCAGCTACCGGCGAGAATTCCAGGCGCTCGGCCACAGCCCCGACGGCCACGGCTACGCCGAAGCCGAAACGCCGATCGCCCCAGAGCGCGCGAAACACCGACATTTGACGCTCGCGCGCACGCCGTGAGTCGCTCGATGCGGTGGTTCCACTAGCGGCCCGACGTTGCGATCGTGATCTTGGCTTCCACCGCGCGGCCGCTTCCGTAGCGAAAGTACGCCTTGCCGGGGTGGCCGACAGCAGCACCGTCGAACTTCTTTTGCACGACGACGTCGGCGCCTTCGGCGTCGGCTTCGTCGTCGCGAATCGTCACGTCGATGATCAGGCGCTCGCTGCCGGGTTGGTTCGAGCCCGAGAGCGCGAACTGGCCCGCACGTAGCAAAATCAAGGTGCGCTCGACCATCCGCTTGAGCACGGCCGGCGGCTCTGCTTCACCGGGACGCGCCTGCCAGAGCTTCAGCTCACCGAGATGGTTCGCGTCGTCGATCGCGAGCTCGACGCGAATCGTGCCGACGTGCCCGGTCGGTAGCTCGCGCCACGCGGCGTCAGCGGGTGACGCCGCTGGAATGGCGCGCGTGAACGCGTAGCCCAGGCGCCGCACGCCCGGCGCGAGCCCTTCTTGTCCGAACGTGCCGGCCGCCGGTGCGCCGCTCGTCGGTGCTTCGGCGCCGGCCGCTGTCGACGCCTCGCTCGCGGCCTGTGGCTTGGCGGTCGGTTTTGCGTCCGCCTTGCGCCGGGGCTTTGGGTGCGGCTTCGTTGGCGCGGGTGCGCCAGCGGTATCTACCGCTGTTGGCTCGAGCGCGGGAGCTGGCTTCGGCGGCGCGACGGGCTCCGCTGGAAGCGACTTCACGTCGACTGGTTGTGGCTCTGGCTCGGGCGCGGCGGGCGAAGCCGGTGCGGCTGCGACTTCAGGCGTTGGCGCTTCGACCTCGATCGAATTGCCCACCATGGCGATGCTGTTCGGCAGCTCCGGCTGCGACTTTGGTGACGCTACGTGACCATACAGGCTCGCCACGAGCGGCAACGCCAGCAGCAGACCGTGCAGCGCGACCGAAATCGCGAACGCCGCGGCATCGCTTTCGGTCGCTGACTTCACGGCGGCGCTCATCTCCGAGGAACCGACACCGCCCGGAGGTGCAAGTTCCGTCGCGGAGCTTAGCGTCGGAGCGCGGTCAGCGGTACGACGTTGTTGGCGACGCCGCCCGTGGCCGCATCTTCTTGCGCTTCGTCGACGCCCAAAAGTCGCCTGAGCTCCACGTCGAACAAGTGCGACGGCCGCACGTTGCCGAGCGCCGCGAACACGTTGCCGCGCACGGTGGGGTTTTCGTCGTTCAGCGTCGTGAGCAGCTGCTTGACCTGCTTGCGCTTCAAGTTGTCTTGCGAGCCGCACAGGTCGCACGGAATAATCGGAAACTGCTTGAGCGCCGCAAGCTCGGTGAGCTCCGCTTCGGTGGCATAAACGAGCGGGCGGATCACCACGTTGCGGCCGTCGTCCGAACGCAACCGCGCCGGCATGGCTTTGAGCTGACCGGCGTAGAGCAGGTTGAGCATCAAGGTCTCGATCACGTCGTCGCGGTGGTGGCCCAGCGCGATCTTGGTGGCGCCGAGCTTTCGCGCCTGCGTGTACAAGATACCGCGGCGCAAGCGCGAGCAAAGCGAGCAGTAAGTCTTGCCCTCGGGTACCTTCTCCGTCACCACCGAATACGTGTCTTCTTTGACGATCACGTACTCGTAACCTTCGCGCTCGAAGAACTCGGGCAAGAGCTCGCTCGGAAATCCCGGGTGACCCTGGTCCACGTTCAGCGCGAAAATCGAGAACGGAAACGGCGCCTTCTTCTGTAGCTCGCGCAGCAGGTACAGCATGGCGTGCGAGTCTTTGCCGCCGCTCACCGCCACCATCACGCGATCGTTCGGCTCCAGCAGCTTGAAGTCGGACGAGGCCTTGGCCACCGAGGCCAGTAGCTTCTTCTCGAGCTTGTCCATGAGGCTCACCAGTCGGGGTCGATGCCGGCCAGCTCTGCCAGCGAAACCGGGTGATAAGGCGGACGCGGCGTGATGCCCTGCCCGGGATCGCCGCCTTGCTCGGCCAAGATGCGTGCGCACGTGGCCAGGCACCATTTGCCCTGGCAATGACCGGTCGCGAACCCGGTGTAGCGCTTGAGCGACTCGATGTCGCGATGGCCGCGCTCGATACCAGCCATGAGCTCGTGCAGAGTCACGTCCTCACAACGGCAAACGAACTGCTTCATGCCTGCCATGACACGCTCGCTCAGCCGGGCGAGATCTCGCCGCACAGGTTGGCCATCGGCCCGCGCGGTGTGCGGGACTCGAACGTCACCTGACACTGAACGGGGTTGTTCAGGCTCTCGGCGAGATCGATGGTGAGCGGGGTCGCCCAGCTACGGCCGCCGTCGAAGCGCGCGCGGATAACGCCTTGTTGATCGATGAACCAGGTCTCCGGAAAGAGCTTCGTGCCGTACTTGTCGCGGACCACGCTGGCCTCGGCGTCGATTAAGACCTCGAACGGCGGGTCACCGCCGCCGAGCACGCTCTTCAGCGTATCGCGCGCGTCGGCCGCGCTCTCGTCGGTCGTCACGGTCACGAGCGCCACACCCGGGTGAGCCTTCAGCGCCTTGGCCAGGTCGCTGATCGAAGGCATCTCTTCCAGGCACGGGCGGCACGTCTTGGTCCAAAAGTTCAGAATCACGGCTTTGCCGCGGTAGCTCGAGAGCCGTACCTTGCCGCCGTTGATCGAGGGCAGCTCGAAGTCGGGAGCGAGCCGATTGCGCGCTGCGTAGTCGGGGCGCATGCCGCAAAGCGAAGTGCAAGAGCGACGCGTCTCGCCGTCTTTGGCGGCGGTGACGAAGCCGTACACGCCGAGCGCCGCGCAACCGATGAAGATGAGCTCGACTGCCTTGGCGAACGCCATGTTACTCGCCCTCGTACTCGCAGCGCGCGTCGCACGTCTCGTGCACGATCACGCGCTCGAGCGCCGGCAGGCTGGGGCGTAGCTTGTTCCACAACCAATGCGCCAAGATTTCGCTGGTCGGGTTCTCGAGACCGGGAATCTCGTTCAGGTAGTTGTGGTCGAGCTGGTCGTGCAGCGGCTGCCACAAGGCGTCGATCTCGCCGTAGTCGATGAACCAGCCTGTCTCCGGGTTCACGGGGCCCGACACCACCAGCTCGATTTTGAAGCTGTGCCCATGTAGGCGGGCGCACTTATGACCGGGCGGCACCTTCGGCAGGCGGTGGGCGGCTTCGAAGCGTTGCTCTCGAATCAGACGGACTTTCACGGCGGCGCTGGAGTGTATCACCAGGTGCCGAGAGTCAACTTTCCGCGCTTTTCGCCGCGATTAGTCATGTCAGCTGAGGCTCCCACCCTTCACCAATCACATGTAGGGGCAGCTCCGCCAGTCGCGGCAAAACACCCCCAGATCGTCGCGCTGCGCTTTTCTCGACCTGGTTTCGCGCCTCGACCGCACTCACAATCTTGTGTTCGGCGCGCACGGATTTGCATTTTTCGTCGGTGGCTGCAGCCAGACCACCGACATCGCCCTGGACCCCTCGGAAAGCGGAAAGTTTCCCAGAGGGCCCTCGCATAGACGGAACGTGGTCATGCACGCATTGACTAAGCCTCTCTCGGCCGTGGCGCTGACCGGCGTGCTTGCCCTGTTCGCGGGCTGCACCGCCGAGATCGACAAAATGGGGCCGGACTCGATGATCAGCGGCGGTGGCAGCAGCAACGGCGTCGGCGGTGCCGGCGTGACGGCTGGTACCACGAGCATGGTCGGGACGCCGAGCTGCATGGCGGCGACCGCCGTCAAAGCGCCCATGCGCCGTCTGACGCGCTTCGAATACAACAACACCGTTCGTGACTTGCTGGGCGACACGACCTCGCCGGCCAATGCCTTTCCGAGCGAGGAATCGGGCAACGGCTTCGGTAACGACGCCGAGGCGCAGGACGTCGTGCCCGCGCTGATCGAGCAGTACGTAGGCGCAGCGGAAAAGGTCGCCGCCGCGGCGACGGCCACGGACCGCATCGGCAGCCTCGCGCCGTGCGCGACGCAGGTGACCGACAGCGCCTCCGAGACGGCGTGCGCGAAGACGATCGCCGAGAGCTTCACGCCCAAGGCCTGGCGCCGCGCGCTCGCGGCGGGCGAGTCCGACGGGCTGGTGGCGCTCTTCACGAGCATCCGCGCCAAAGCGGACTTCGCGACCAGCGTCGCCGCCATGCTCGAAGCGATCCTGCAGAGCCCCGAGTTCTTGTATCGACCCGAGTTCGGCGTCGCGGTTTCGGGCCGCACGGACATCAAGCAGCCGAGCGGCGAGGAGATGGCGACCCGTCTCTCGTACCTGTTCTGGTCGTCCACCCCGGACGACGCGCTGCGGGCCGCTGCAGCCGCGGGCGAGCTCGCTACGGCCGACGGTATACGCAAGCAGGCGCAGCGCTTGTTGGCTGACCCGCGCTCGCACGAGGTGGTGCGCTTCTTCTTCGACAACCTGCTGCCGATCTCCGGCCTCTCGCAGCTCGAGCGCGACAAGACCGAGTACCCGACCTTCAACGCCAAGATCGGCTCGCTCATGCGCCAAGAGACGCAAACGTTCCTCGAGCAAGAGATCTTCAACGGCCCCGGCACCTGGCCTGGCATCTTCACCGCCAACTACACGTACGTGAATCAGGAGCTCGCCGGCTATTACGGGCTCACGGGCGTCACCGGAGACACCTTTCAAAAGGTCATGCTCGACCCGAGCACGCACCGCGGTGGCTTGCTCACGCAAGCCGGCATCGTGTCGGGTCCCATCCACACCAACCACGAAAACCCGGTCGTGCGCGGCTCTTTCGTGGTGCAAAAGCTGATGTGCCAGATCATCCCGAAGCCGACGGGCGCGGTGCTCGCCAAAGTCACCCCGCCCGATCCGAACAGCGCGGCCACGGCGCGGCAGCGCTTCAGCACGCACAGCTCCGATCCCGTGTGCCACGCCTGCCACCAGAACATGGACCCGTACGGCTTTGCGCTCGAGAACTTCAACGTCGTCGGCCTGTGGCGCGATCAGGAAAATGGCGTGACCATCGACGCTTCGGGCGACTCGCCGGTGCTCGGTAAGTTCAACGGCCCGCTGGAGATGGAGAAGGTGCTGGCCGCCTCGCAGCAAGTGCAAGACTGCTTCGCCACGCAGTGGATGAACTTCGGCTACGGCCGCACGCTCAGTCCGGACGAAGCGTGCGCCGTCGAAAGCGTGCGAACCAAATTCAAAGACAGTGGCTTCAACGTGCAAGAGCTGTTGCTCGCGCTCACGCAATCGGATGCGTTCTTGACCCTCCCGGCGGTGCCGCAATGAAACTCATCGGCAAGCTCAAGCTCGATCGTCGAACCATGCTCCGCGGCGCGGGCAGCATCGCCATCGCGCTGCCTTGGCTCGAGATCATGGGTCACGATAAGCTCGCGCACGCCGCCGGTACGCCGGCCAAGCGCTTCTTGAGCGTGTACCAGCCGGGCGGCACGGTGCTCGATAGCTTCTGGCCCAGCAGCAACACCGACCCGAGCTCGAGCCCGATTTTGACGCCGCTCGCGCCCATGAAAGACAGGCTCTTGGTGCTCAAGGGCCTGAACATGGATTGCGCGGTCGGCGAGCAACATCAGTCCGGCATCATCGGTTTCCTCACGGGTAGCAATCAGACGGGCTCACCCGGCGACTACTCGTCGTACCCCTCGATCGATCAGGTCATCGCGACTCGCATCCAGTCGGACATGACCACGCGCAAGCCGCACGGCAGCTTGCAGTTTGCGGTGCGCTGGGCCACCGGCAAGAGCCATGGTCTGCTCTCGCCCATCAACTCCGCCAACTTCGAAGACAGCAAGCAGCTCACCCCGCTTCCGCCGCGCCTCGACCCGCAGCAAATCTTCGACGACTTGTTCGGCACCCTGGCGCCCGACATGGACGGGCAGGCGCAGGCTCGCGTCGACCGCCGCAAATCCGTGCTCGACTATGTCGACAAACGCTATGTCGCGCTGAGTCAGCGCCTGGGAGCTTCCGACAAGGCCAAGCTCGACAACCACCTGACCAAGCTGCGCGACATCGAGATGGCCCTGAGTCAGGGCGTAGTGGGCACCAGCATCTGCAAGGCGCCCACGCGGGTGGACACCAAGGGTTACAACCCCACCACCGGCCTCAACTCCAGCGACAACGGCAGCGTCGTCGACGAGAACAGCGACGAGATGATCCCGACGGTCGGTAAGTTCATGATGGACATGATGGTCATGGCCATGGCCTGCGACCTCACGTCCGTCGGGCACTTCCAGTGGACGGACACGGAAGCCAAGCACACGTTCCCGTGGCTCAATCTGCCGAACCACCACCACTTTTATCAGCACGACGGCGGCTTTCAGCCGGTGCAATGCCAGCAGATTGCCACCTGGTACTCGCAGATGCACCTGTACTTGCTGCAGGCCATGCAAGGCGTCGAAGTGGCGCCGGGCGTGAGCATGCTCGACGAGAGCGTCGTCTTCTTCGGCTCGGAGCTCGCGCACCCGCCGACGCACGAGAAGAAGAACATGCCGTTCATCTTGGCGGGTGGCGGCGGCGGCTTGAAGGGTGGGCGCATGCTCGACTTCGGCGGCAAGGCGCACAACAACCTGCTCGTCTCGATCCTCAACCTGTTCGGCGATACCCGCACCAGCTACGGCCACGCGCAGTACAACTCCGGAGCCCTCGCAGGCATCACGGGTTGACCTTCTGGCGCGCGGTCTACGCACGCAGCCTCGGCTCCGCGCCATGAGATTGGTCAACCGTTTGACTTCGCCTGTTCGTGGGCTACAAAGCTGCTTTCGCGCCCCGCGGGGCCGAAGGAGCCGCGTTGGTGAGGTCGAGGCTCAGGCCAAATCCGAATCCGCTCAGACTGGCCTGCGTGCTTTCGCTTGCGCTCACGGCGCCGTGCGCTCGGGCCAGCGGCTCCAAGTACAGCCTCCAGGTGGTGCGAGCGGAAGGTGCGGCCAGTTGCCCTTCCGGCGCCGTGCTCGAACGCGACGTCACGCAGCGCCTGGGTCGCAATCCGTTCGCCAACGACGGCGAGCGTGGCATCGAGTTGGTGCTGGAGCGGAGCGAGACGGGCTGGCGCGCGAAGCTCTACCTGCGCATCGACGCGACGGAGTCGGACGCAGCGCGCGTGCTCGAGAGCGATGCGCCGGACTGCAGCGATCTCGGCAAGTCGGTTGCGCTGGCGGTTGCGCTCGCGATCGCTCCCGAGCTGCCGCCGCTCGAGCCTCCGCCCAAGCCGGAGCCCGTTATTTGTCCGCCACCGCCGCCACCGCCACCACCACCGCCAGCTACGTTGCACGGCGCCGCAACGCTGCGCGGGTTGTGGTCACCCAACCTTTTGCCCAGCAGCTCGCCCGGAGCTGCGCTGTCGGTGGCCCTGCGTGGTGAGCTATTGGGCGCCAGTTTCGGGGGGATTTTCTATCCCGAGGCCAAGCTCGAACGCGACGGTCGGAAGCTCGGCTTCGGCATCAGCGCCGGCTTCCTGTCGGGGTGCTTGTGGGCCCGCACGCACGACCCCGAGATGTGGTCGTGCCTGGGCGCGCGCGTCGGTGCCTTGCACGCCGTCGTCTACACGCCGGAGCCGGTGCATCCGGGCGATCGCCTCTGGAGCGCGGCGTCGATGGAGCTCGGCTTGCGACAGACTCTTTTCGGGCGGCTCTTCGTCGATGCAGGAGCTGCAGCCATCTTTCCGCTCGTCAGACATCGCTTCTTGGTCGACGCCAATTCGACGCCGATTTACCAACAGGGGCCGGCCGTGGTCGAGGGCTTCGTGGGTCTCGGCCTACGCCTCGATTGAGCAGCCGTGGGCGACTTTCATGCGCGGAATTCCGGACGCCATTTCCAGCCTGAGCGAGTCCGCGCAAGACGCCAAGCGCGGTGAGGACGAAACGCGTCTCAGCGTGACACAAGTGCACGAGCGCCACGGTGAGTTCGTATGGCGCACCCTCCACCGCATGGGCGTGCGGCCTCCCCACGTAGAGGATGTTTACCAAGAGGTTTTCATCGTCGTTCACCGCCGCCTGCGCAGCTTCAGCGGGCAGTGCGCGATCACGACCTGGCTCTACGAGATTTGTTTCCGCGTTGCTGCCGGCTATCGACGGAAAGCTCATTTTCGGCGCGAAGAGCTGGTGTCGGATTGGTCCGAGCTCGAGCCCAGTATCGCAGGCTCCTCATCGGCCTCGCCGGAGCGCCAACTCGTTGCCGCGCGCCAAGCGAAACAGCTCGAGCGGATCTTGGACGAGTTGCCGCTCGAGTACCGCGTCGTCTTCGTGATGTTCGAGATCGAGGGAATGAGCTCGGAACAAATCGCGGAGAGTGTTGGTGCGCCGCTGGGCACGGTGTATTCTAGGCTTTACCGCGCGCGCAAACGCTTCGCCCGCGCGCTCGCGAGACTCGGTTCGGCTCAGATGGAGAACAAGTCGTGAAGACCCCGGTACGCTGGCTCGAAGCAAACGCCGACGCCCCTAAGGGCGCCGCAGATTTGCTGTCGGCCGCGCCCTCGCCGCCGCCTTTTACGGACGCGCTGCGCTACCGTTTGGCGGTGGGGGTCGCCAAAACGGCGTCGCTGCCCGCAACTTCGGCGTGGACGTCGCTGTTCGCCAAGGGTGCCTTCGTCGCCATCATCGGCGGCGGCAGCGGCTACCTGGTCCACGCGCTCGCAGCCAAGCAAGACGCGCCCGCTCCTCCGGCTCCCGCCGTCGCCGCGGCACCCGTGGCCGTGCCGCTCGTCGCCGTACCACCGCCCGTGGCGGTAGAAGCGTTGCCCGCGCTGCAGCTCCCCACGGCCCCGCCAGAAGCTCCCAAGCTCAAGTACGATTCGCGGCTCGAAGAGGCGGAGCTGCTCGAAAAGGCGCGCGCGCTGGTGGGCTCGAACCCTTCGCAAGCGCTACGCATCACGTCGGACTACGCGCGCCAATTCCCCAAGGGCCGCCTCGGCGCCGAGGCGGATCTCATCGCGGCGCAGTCGCTGCTCGGCATGGGCAACAGCGCCGCGGCTCGCTCGCGCGCGCAGGCCAGCCTCAAGCGCTATCCGGGCGGCCTCTACGCCCGCCAATTGCGCGAAATCGCCGGGCAGTAGTCACTCGGTTTCGGTCGGCTCGTCGCGCGCGATGACGGCGGTGAAGCGGCTCAAGTCGTGGTGGTCGATGCCCTCGTGGGGATCGAGCACGAAGTCGACGGTCGAGCCACGGTGCAGCGTCGTCGTCTTGACGTAACTCAAGCCGGCACCGTCTTGGCCGCCGATAAAGGTGGTGTAGAGCTGTGTCCCGTCGACGTAGACGCTCGCGTCGACACCGTTGGAGTCGTCGGCGACCACCGCGTCGATCTTCGCGATCTCGCCCGAGATAGTGACGCTTCCGTCGAAGTTGCTGATCCAGCGCCGCACGGCGCGCTCGAGCACGTTCTTGCTCGGCGGGCTCGAGTCCGTCCCGTTGGGGTGACCGCCGAGTCGAAACAGCTGCGTCCAGTGCGGCTCTTCCGTCACCCAGCAATCCCAAATGTCCATTGTCGGCGGTTTGAAGGCGGTGATGACCGAGGTGCGCGTCATCACCGTGAAGTTCTCGACCGCGCCGTCGTCGTAGCCGTAGTACCAACCCAGCTTGCCCTGCTCGAGGCTGAAGTCGGCGACGGAGTCCGCCAACAGGCGCGGTGGTTCTGCTTCGGAAGCGCCGCCTGCGTCCATGCCCGCGACGGCTCCGAGCGGCGCGGTGCCACCGTTGCCGTCCGCGCCACCGCCACCCACGGCAGCACCGGCAGCAGCACCGGTTCCGGCAATGGCGGGCGGCTCATCCGAGCGAGCCAACAAGACCTCCGGCGAGCACGCCGCAGCCGCCCCCAAAGCTCCGAGCAACGACAGCCAAGCGCCTAGCCGAAGCATTGTGGCTTAGTGCCGATGACCGGCTCGAACCTTCCTGCTGTTCGCATCGTCAGCGCTCCCACGACTTCTCCAGTCGAACGCTACGCTCTGCGCGCAGGCGCGCCACCGCAAAATCGACGAACGCGCGCACACGGGCCGGAGCGCGTCGGCCCTCTCGATGCACGACGTGAATCGGAATCGGTTCGGGCTCGAAATCTTCCAAGATGACGCGCAAGCGGCCGGCGTGAACGTGCGCCGCGACCATGTACGACAGCGCGCGCGTGATTCCGGCGCCGGCCACGGCTGCCTCGATGCCGACCTCCGAAGCGTTGGCGAGCAGCGTGGCTTTGGGTCGATACGAGATGGCCTTTTGGCCGTGGTGGTAGGCCCAGATGGGCGCGCTGCGCTCGGCCGAGAAGACGAAGCAGCGGTGCTCGCCCAGCTCTTTGGGCGTACGTGGCGTGCCGTGTTTCTTCAAGTAAGCGGGCGAAGCGCAGGTGACGCGCCTTACGGCGCCGACCTTGGCGGTGGTCAGCGTGGAGTCTGCCAGGTGCGCGATGCGCACGGCCACGTCCAGCCCTTCGTCGATTAGATCGACGACTTGGTCGAGCAGGAGCGCGCGCGCAGTGACGTGCGGGTACTTCCCCAAGAAGTCGACCAAGATGGGTGCCACGAACAGCCGCCCGAACATGACCGAGGCCGTGATACCGAGCTGCCCGCTCGGCTTGTGATGAGCGCCGCTCACCGCTGCTTCGGCGTCGTCGAGCTCGGCAAGGAGGCGTTTGCAATCACCCAGGTAACGCGCGCCCGCCTCCGTGACACGCACCTTGCGCGTGGTGCGCTCCAAGAGGCGCGCACCCAGGTGCTCTTCGAGCTCGGCGATGCCGCGGGTGACGGCGGGGGGAGAGACGCCGAGACGCCGCGCGGCGGCGCTAAATCCCTCTTCTTCCGCGACAGCGACGAACGTTTTCATCAGCGCCAGGCGGTCCACGGATTATTAATCAAACAGGAATAGTGACTTGTCAACGGCGCCGATTGTTGTTGCTGCCGCGCGGCCGCACACTGCGGGACATGCAGCCGACCCAACCGATCCGCCTGTTTCGTCACCCCATTTCCGGTCACAGCCATCGCGTGGAGCTGTACCTGTCGCTGCTCGGCTTGCCCTTCGAGCTGGTGCACGTGGAGCTCATGAAGGGCCAGCACAAGCAGCCCGAGTTCTTGGCCATGAACCGCTTTGGTCAGGTGCCGGTGATTCAAGACGGCGACTTCACGCTCGCAGACAGCAACGCCATCTTGGTTTACCTGGGCGAGCGCTACGACCGCGATGGTCGCTTCTGGCCGCGCACGCCGGAGGGCAAGGCGCAGGTGCAGCGCTGGCTCTCGGTGGCCGCCGGGCAGATCGCCTATGGCCCTGCTACGGCGCGCCGTGTGAAGCTCTTGGGAGCCAAAGACAACTACGAGCAGGCCGTCGGTTTGACGGAGCGCACGTTCGATACGCTCGAGGCAGAGCTGTCGCAGCAGCCATTCTTGGTGGGTAAGCAGCCGAGCGTCGCCGATATCGCGCTGTACGCCTACGTGGCGCGCGCTCCAGAAGGCGGCGTTTCGCTCGAGAAATATCCGGCATTGCGGGCCTGGCTCGAGCGCATCGAAAAGCTTTCGGGCTTCGTGCCCATGCTCGCCACGCCCCCGAGCTGAGCATGAGCGTACGCGGCTTGCTGCAGAAGCCTCGCGGCTGGAGCGGCGAGGAGTCGCCCTTTCACGCCGGTGAGCGAGCGGTGCAGGAGCGCCTGGGCGTGCGCGAGCGCATGGAGCAAGCCGGGCGCCGCTTGATGCGCGACTACATGCCCGACGAGCACCGCGAATTCTTCGAAGACTTGCCGTTCGTGATCGCGGCGAGCGCGGATGCTCGGGGCGCTCTGTGGGCGTCCGTGCTCGTGGGCGAGCCCGGCTTCGTCCGCGCGCCCGAGCCGCGGCAGTTGGTCGTGCGGGCGCATGCGCTGCCGGGCGACCCGTTCGCCGACAATGTCGCCGTCGGTGCGCCGCTCGGCTTGCTCGGCATCGAGCTGGCGACGCGGCGGCGTAACAGGGTCAACGGGCGCATCGGGCACGTGGCTGAAGGTGGGCTAGAGCTATTGGTCGAGCAGAGCTTCGGCAATTGCAAGCAGTACATTCAGGCTCGAGCTGGGCGATTCGCAGCGGAAAATGCCCAAATGCCGCCGACGCTCGAAACGGCGTCGCTCTCGGCGGAAGCCGTGAGCGTGCTCGAGCGCACCGACACGACGTTCATCGCGACGGGCTCGAGCCACGCGCGCGCTGGCTCCAGTGAGGGCCTAGACGCGTCGCACCGTGGCGGCCGCCCCGGCTTCATTCGTGTCGAGCAAGACAGCTCCGGGAGCACGCTCGTGCTGCCGGACTTCTCCGGTAACAACATGTTCAACAGCTTCGGCAACCTGGAGGTGAACCCACGCGCGGGCCTGTTGGCGCTCGACTTTCGCTGCGGCGCGGTGCTGTCGCTCAGCGGAGTCGCGAACGTGATTTGGGACGCGGCTGCGCGCGATGCGTTTGCCGGCGCCGAACGCCTGCTCGAATTTCGACCGCGCTCGGGCTGGCTTTGGCGCGGCGTGCTGCAAGACTGGTCGGCGGCCGAAGAGTCGCCGCACCTGCGCGGTACGGGGCCGTGGCGCGCGGCGACCTAAAGCCGCTTGTATTTTCCGGTAAACGGATCTTGCTTGCAGGCGAACGTGTCGGCGCGGCCAGCCGGAGCCGCGCGAAGTTGGCCTGAAAACGGGTCGCTGAAGCAGCGGACGGTCTTGCTGCCACCGTTCGCGGCCGCGGCGACGGGCGGTGCGGGTGCGGGTGCGGGCGCGGGTGCGGCTGGCGGCGGCGAGGGAGGCGTAGCCGCGAGCGGCGACGGCTCGTGAGTAGCCGCAGCGGCCGGGGTCGCGGTGTCTTTGTGCTGGCCGCCGCTGGGCGGACGCGCACCGGCTTTGATGGGCGTGGCGCTGGCAGACGCTTCGGGAGCTGGAGCGAGGGCGACGACGGCGCTCGCAGGGGCGGGCGCTGCCGCGACGCTCGGTGTCGCGCTGGGGTTGGTCGTCGCCGTTTCGGTTTTGGGCCTGAGCACCAGCACGGTGACGACCACGGCACCGATCGATAATCCGAGCGCCACCAGCACCAAGAGCAGCGTATTGCTACGCTTCGGCACCTCGAACGACTGCGCGGTGTTCATCGACGACACCGACGGTGCGGAGCTGGTGAACGTGCCCGAGCCCGTTTGCATCGGCGGTGCTGCGCCCGGCACCGTGGCCGGCATTGCGCCCGACTGCGCCGCGCCGGGCAGCGAGGAAACGCCAGGCAGCGCGCCCGTGAGCATGCCGCGCCCACTATTTTGGACGACGTCCTTCAGGCCGTTGACCATGTCTTGCACGCTGGCAAAACGCTGCTCTTGATCGCGATTGGTCGCGCGCGCGAACCACTCGTCAAACCCTGGCAAAATAAGGCCCTGCGAGGAGGGCGGCGCCACCGGGCGTGCGCAGATATTGAGCAGCAGCTCACCGAAAGTAGAGCCGTCGAACGGCCGCACGCCCGTCATGCACTCGCAGGCGATCACCGCCATCGCCCACAAGTCGGTGCGGAAGTCGACGGCCTTCTTGCCCTCGACCTGCTCGGGGCTCATGTAATACGGCGTGCCCATGGTGACGCCGGTCTTCGTCTCCATGCCGCCGAACGTCGACTGCGGAGTCTTCGCGATACCAAAGTCGAGGATCTTGACCAGCTCCTGATCGTCTTCGCGCACCAAGAACACGTTGTCCGGCTTCAGATCGCGATGCACGATGCCGGCCGAATGCGCGCGGCCTAGTGCGCGCGCCACCTGAGTCATGATCGTCAGCGTGCGCTCGGGCGTCAGTCGCTTCTCGCGCTCCAGGCACGCCGCGAGGCTCTCGCCGTGCATGAGCTCCATCACCAAGAACGGAGTCGCTTCGTGCACGCCGTAGTCGAGCACCTGGACCACGTGCGCGCTGCGCAGCGATGCGGCGGCTTGCGCTTCCCGCCGGAAACGCTCGGCGCCTTCGGGCGTGGCCGCGATGGCGGGGTCCATCAATTTGACGGCGACCCACGAGCGCAGCGACAGGTGCTCGGCCAGCCAGACCGAGCCCATTCCGCCCTTGCCGAGCTGGCGCTCGAGTCGGTAGCGACCTGCCAGGACGCTCTGCATCGTCACAACCCTGCCTCGACCTGGGATTTGGGTCCAGGGCGTTGTCTCGGCGGGCCGCCGGCACTACTCTCCGCCCCATGCTTTCCGCGGGAACGAAGCGTGTAGCTATTACTTTGGGCCTGTGTCTTTCGCTGACTCTGGGCTGCAGCTCCAGGACGCTCACCCCCCACGACGTCAAGAGCGAGGTCGACCCGCAGACCACCTACGCCGGTGTGCTCGCGGTGGCAGCGGAAGAAGAGTACATCGTCATGAATAAGGACGACGCCGCCAAGGCCGTCCGGCTCAAGTCGAAGGCCAGCTCCAATTCGTACATCGACGTGCAGGTCGTGGGCGCCGAAGTGAAGCTCACGCCCGGCGGCGGCATGGTCGACGGCAACAAGATCCACCGCAAGCTCAACAACGAGCTCGAGGATCTGCAGGGCGACCTCAAAGACCGTTTCCGGGACGACAAGGAGGCCGCTGCGAAGGCCGTGGCTTCGGCGGCGCCCGCGGCCGTACCTGCGGCCGCCCCCGCCGGCGCAGCCCCCGTCGCGGCGGGTTCCGGCCCCGCCGCGGCTTGGAGCGAGCCCGCGTACGATCCGAGTGTGTGGGGTAACGGCAACTTCACCTGTTTGCCGGTGCGCGTCCCCGCCGAGCACCAGTCGGCGCTCACGCTTCAACTTTCGAACGGCGAGCGCGCCGACTTGCAGCTGTCCCTGGCTTACGATGCGGGCCTCTGCCGGTCTCCCGTGCAATGCAAGCAGCCTGGTGGCTGCCCTGCGCTCGGCATCGGCGACGCCGAGCGCGTGAGCCGCATCGCGGGCCGCCTTTCACGCGGCGAAATCGGCTCGTCTGCAACTTTGCTCGATGGCGGCAAACCGGTCGCCACGATCGACCTCGCGCACCACGGCTCGATCGTGCAGGCGTTGAGCGAGATCAAGCACTGAGCGCTGTCTAGTCGTAGGTGAATTTGTGCGTGCTCACGCAATTAGGAAGGGAGAAGTGTGAGTCACAACTCCATTGCTGAGTCGCAAGCTCGATGTAACCCTTCGGGGCGTGAAGACGCGCCTGCTCCTCTGCGTGTTGCCCGCGCTCGCGCTCGCGGCCTGCACGCACACCGATAGCGATCTGTTCTCGAGCTCGGGAACGTCCGGCGCATCGTCGAGCAACGGCGGCAGTGCAGCGACCGCCTCGAACGGCGGCTCGCAAGCGCAAGCCGGCACGGGCACCACGTCTGCGAGCGGCGGCAGCATGCCGGACCAAGCCGACAAGGCCGGCAGCGGCGGTGGTGCACAAGCGAGCGGTGGTACAGCCGGTAGCGCAGGCGAGCCCGCTATTTCCGGCGATCCGACCGGCATGGCTGGCGCGACGGATGGCGCAGCCGGCAGTGGCGACCCGCCCGTTCAACCCGACCCGGTGTGCGGCAACGGCGTCATCGAAGGCGACGAACAGTGCGACGACGCGAAGCACGCCGGGCAAGACGGCTGCGACGACAACTGCAAGGTGGTGTGCTCGCAGCACGGAGTCGGCACGCTCGAGTCGCCGGACCACCACTGTTATAGCGGCTACGACAGCGCGCCCTTCGACGGCGCGCAGCAAGCATGCCAGCAACGCGGCGCGCACCTGGCCACCATCGCCAGCGCCGAAGAGAACGCCATCGCGCGCAAGCTGGTCAACAACTCCAAGTGGATCGGCGGGCTAGAAGACGTGGACGCGATGATGCCCGGCACGGGCGAGTACGCCTGGCTCACGCAGGAGCCTTTCGACTACACGAATTGGGCGCCCAAAGAGCCGAACCGCATGGCGTATCACTGCGAAGGAGGCAGCTTCAATTCGCAATGCTACGAGCACTGCATCTCGCTCTTGGGCGACGGCACCTGGGCCGACCGCCGCTGCGACATGGCCGACGGCTATGTTTGCGAGTGGGACCCGCCGAGCGCTCCCTAAGCGCTCAGTGCATCCCCAGCGCGCGCGTGGCGGCGTTGAAGCCCAACCACGCGAGCACCAACGCCAACGGCACTTGTGAAAGCCAGCGCAGCGGGCTCTTCAAGAACAAAAGCCCACCCGGCACGATGAACGCGAACAGCGCGCTCGCGACGATGAACAACGTCGTCACGTTCGACGTGCTGTCCCCGCTCAGCCATCCGTAACGGCATCCCTGATACAGCAACGCAAAGCCCGCCAAACACTCGAGCACCCCGAGTCCACGGCTGAGCGATTCGCGCGAAAGCATTCGGCGCCTCCTTACCACGTTTTGTGATGCCCCAACTCGCTGGTGCTCGGCCCGTGGGGCCTGCGCGCCAGCGGTCTTCCCCAAAGACCGTGCTCGCGCCAGCGGCTGGCGCTGCGCGCGGCAGGGGAAGACCCACCCGCGAGCACCGACGGATGGGGCACCTAAAGCTTTACTCGAATTCCATACGCCAGCGTACGTCGGCACCCAAGTTGCCGAGGGACGATGACGAGATGTCGTTGACGTTGTCATAGGAGCCCTCGACGGAGACGCGCGGGGAGAGTTGCCACTCGACGTTGGAGCGGATTTCGCGCGATTCGGCGACGCCGCTGGTGACGTTGGCGCGGATGCGCTCGGCGAGGCGTTTGCCGATGGTGACGGTGGGCTCGGTGCGGCCGGTGCGCGATGAGTAAGCGCTGCCGAAGCGCAGCTCGTCGATGATGGGCACGGCGTCGGTGACGGCCTTGTCGGCGCCGGTGAGGGTGCCGAGCGCTTCGAGCGCGACGGATTCGCCGACGCTCGCGGATTGAGCCTGGTCGAGCTCGGCGCGGGTGAGGCCGACGGTGATGAGTAGGAAGATGTCGTCTTGGGCGAGCGCGGGGTCGCTGGTGAGGTCGATCTTGAGTTTGTCGGCGTCGCCGTGGGCGTGCATCGTGATGCGGAAGCGACGACCGCGCGCGGCCGCGGCGCTGCTGCCGGAAGCCGCGGCCGCGTTGGCGGAGGCGGAGCCCGTCGCGGTGGGGCCGGCGGCTTGCGATGCGGTGTTGTAGCGGCGGTATTCGGTGACGGCCGTCACGTCCACGCGCGGGGCGATGCGCGTGATATCGTCGAAGCGCACGCGGCCTTCGTTGATTTCGAACTCGCTGCGACGCAGCTTGATGCGCCCACCCGGCTTGAGGCTCACGTCGCCGCGCAAGCCGTAGCGCGCGTTGGTGCCCGACAGCTGCAGGCCCTGGTCGTCGAGCAAGAGCTCGGCCTCGATCAGATTGTTTTGCAGCTTGAGGCTGCGCTCGCTGGTGATGCGAATGTCCAGGTCGAGCGCGTCGTCGTTCGGGTCGTAGGCTTCGAACTCGCTGCGTTTGCCGCGCTGCGCGAGCGTCGAGATGTCGGCCGTCATCATCACGGGCCGTTTGTATTCGAAGCTCTTGAGCTTCACGTTGCCGGTCAGGCGCGGCAGCGTGCGCTCTGCGCCGTCACGCTCGGACTGAAAGGTGGCGAGCAAGTCGGCGTCCGCCACCGCGTGGATGCCGTTGGTGGAGGGCATGGTCAGATTTCGCCCGGTGATCGACACGCTGGCCGCGCCCAGCTCGAAGCCGTGCAGGGGGGCGCCGCCGCGGATGGCCAGACTGCCGGAGCCCAGGTGTGCGGTGCCGCGCACGATGTTGATCTCGCTGCCGTCCACCGCCAGCGCGACCGAGATGTCGCTGAGCGGCGTGGCAAAACCGTGCAGCGCGACCTCGCCTTCGTTCAGCTCGAAGCCGCCCTGGTAACGCGGCGCCGCCAAGCTGCCTTGCACGCGCAGCTTGCCGGTGAGCGTGCCCTCCGCGCGCTCGACACGCGGCACCATGCCCAGCACGGTGGCGAGCGGCAGCGGTCGCATGCCGAAAGTCATGTCGATTTCACCACGCTCGACTTTACCTGCGACGTCGAAGCTCGCGGCTTGGCCGCGCGGCGTGCTGAGCTGCAGCGCCATGCCTGGTATCTCGAGCTTGCCGTTGTCGAGCGCGAGCGGCGCGGCGCCGGGCGCGACCTGCGCCTTGTAGCCGTTGTATTCGGCGCGAAAGTCCTTGATGAGCGCCGTGCCGGCCGCGGAGCGTGGGTCTTCCATCTCGAAGCGCTTGATGTCCATGGTCGCGGTCATGGTGCCGGTCGGCCGCGCGTCGGACAGCGCGATCTGCGGCACCATTTCGCTGGCGGCGCCGAGATCGAAATTCTTGAAATGGATTTTGCCACCGAGCGACTTCTTGCGCTGCTTGGTGATGGTCATGTCTTCGAGCACGACCTGACCGCCCAGCATCTGCCCGTCGGCATGAAAGACGCCGTCCGCGAGATCTTTGGCGTAGTCGGCCTTGTCGAGCGGCGGATAGATCGGCAGCCCGCACTTGCTGGTCCCGATCGGCTTGCGCTCGCGCACGATCGGATCCAGCCGCACCGTGAAGTCGGAGGGCGGGAATGTGGCGCGACCGAGCCGCAGCTCGCTGACCTTGGCGCGCGCCGTGAGCGAGAGCGCGTCGAGCGTGCCACTCATCTCGCCGCTGGCGGTGGCGGTGCCGTCGGCGGCTTTCATCCACGCGGGCAGGGTATCGAGCTTGGACAGGGGCACCTCTGTACCCGTCATGGTGCCGCTGACTTTGGCGCCCTTGTGAATGCTGTACGAGCCCAGAATCAGCCCGGTGCCCTTGCGCAAGGTGATGCTCGGCACCTCGAGATCCACCCCCTGCATCGCGGCGTCGCGATCCCACCAATTGAAGTCGAACTCGCCGTCGCCGGCGTCGTAACGCTCGCCGAACATGTCCAAGTCGAGCACCTTCATGTGCCCCTTGGTGTGCAAGATCCCGCCGCCGCAGCGGTCCTCCGGGCCGCCGAAGACGTAGCGCACCTGCGTGTCGATGCCGACCTTGCCCTTCACGTCGTCGAAGCGCGGATCTTCGTCGAAGTGCCACATCGCGAAGAAGTCGCGCAGGTCGAAGGCGTCGCTCTTGGCGTTGACGTTGACGAGCAAAGACGCCTGCGTATCGAAGTCCAAGCGCGCGCTCGGCGACTTGAGCACCGAGTTGCCTTTGCGCGCGACGATATCGGTCAGCTCCAGGTAGAGCAGCCGAAATTTCGCCTTGGCTTGCTCGATGTTGCCGACCGGAAAGCCGCCGATCACGAAGTCGTCGATCTTCATGTTTCCGAGCAGCGTCGGGTCGCCGCCCGGCATCGTCATCTTGGCGTCGGCCTTGGCGTGGCCCGAAATCGGCAAATTCACGAGCGGCGAAATATCCGCCAGCTCCAGCGTCGTCAGCGTGTCCACGTCGAGCGTGACCTCGCCGTGGTACGAGATGCTCACCAGCTTGGCCAGCATCGCGCTACGCGCGAACTCGACGCGCCCGTCGTAGATTTCGAAGGCCTTGGGACGCACGCCGATCTTGGCGTGAATCGCGACCGGCGCCTTGATGCCGATCATGCGCTGGCGAGACGGTTGCTTGTAGCCCTTGTCGTACAGCTCGAAGTCGTGGGTGTCGGCCACGAGCTCCGCGTCCACGTGCGGCGGGTTGAGAGTGCCGCCAATCTTCGTGATCTTCACGCTCGACAGCAGCCAGCGCACCCAAGCCTCTTGCGACACGTTCAGGTCGCGCATCATGCTCGGGAACACCAGGTTCTTACAGTCGACGTGGTCGGCCGTGACCGGTACGCCTTCGGCGAACGGCCGAATGTGCGCGCCGTAGAGGTTCACGTCCCCATCGGAGAAGCGCATGTACAAGTGCGGCACGCGCACCTCGTCGTCTTGCAAGCTCACGTCGATGTCGAGCTTTTCGGCCAGCGACATCGGCCCGAGCTTGAGCCCGAGGCCGTTCACCTTGCCCTGCGCGGTGGGCATTTTGTGCGTGCCGTCGTAACGCACGTCGCCGGCGAAGGCGATCGTGCCGCTCAGGTTCGTGGCCGGCACGAAGCGATTGACCAGCGGTACCGGCGCCTTCACGACCACGTGCCCGTCGATCAGCGGCGGCTTGCCTTCGGCGGTGACGAGCCGCACCTGCGACAGCCGCGCCAGCACGGTGCCAGGCTTGTCTTCGCGCTCGTCACACGTGGGCCGAGTACCGGGCGCCGGATCCAGGTCCGCGCTGCCGAGCAGCGATAGGCGCCGCAGCAGCACGCCGCTCGGGTCGTAGTGCAGCCGCAAATCCAGCCGGCACAGCAGGTCCTCCTCCACGGCCGGCGGTAGCTGCGGTGGCGTCGCCGTCGGGGTCGACCCGTAGGGGATCATGAGCTGCGGGTGCGTGCGATCGACTTTGGTGGCGCCGGCCCGGAGCGCGAGCTCGAAGGCGCTGCCCGGCTCCGCGAACACGTCGAGGTCGATGGCTTCGGTCTCGACCGCGACGCCGTCGACGTCGATGCGGAAGCGCCCTTCGCCGATCGAGAGCGAGCCGAACGGCGCGTCCTTGGGGCGCTCCGTCTTCGATGTCGTCTCCGGCAGCCGGTAGCGGAGGTTTGCCAGCTTGCCCTGGCGCAGCACGATGCGTGCGTCCGGCTGGTCGATCTCGATTTCGCCCAGATCGAGCTTACCGGCGAGGAGCGAGAAGAAGCGCGGAGTTACGGAGGCGCTCTTGGCCTTCAAGAACGGCGAGCCGCCGTCCGACGCCGGCACCGTCAGGTTCTCGATCGCCAGCCGCAGCGGCAACAGCCGCACCTTCACGTCGAACGTCGCCTGCAATCCGAGCTCGCGCTGCAAGACGAGGCTGGTCTGCTGCGCCGCCCAGCGCTCGGCCGGCGCCGAGGTCAAAAACGCCGCGAGTCCCAGCGGTACCGCGCCCAAAAACGCCAGCGCAAAGCAGGCCAGGCGCGCAACCGTGCGCACCAGATCGGGCCGCGGGGGCCGGGACACTCCTAACACCTCCGTAGCCTATCGCGTGCGCCTTGGCAGGGCCCGTTTTCTGCGCCAAAATCCAGTTCTTCGCGACGGCGTGCCGATTTTCTTGCGTCCTTGGCGGCTGCTTGTAGAAAGGCCGGCCCGTTTCAGGCCGTACCACCCCTCAAGATGACGACCCCGTCCTCCGCCCCGCTTGCTGCGCCTGATCGCGATCGCGCCGTCCACGCGCTGGAGCGCGCAGTCGCCTGCGCCGAGCGCGGCGTCAGCGATCGCCCCGTCGTGCTTATCGAAGCAGCCGACCTCGCCGGCCTCGATCCCAAAGACATCCGCGCCTGGCTCGATCGCGTGATGCTCGGCGAGTACGCCGACGCCGGCCTCGACTCGCTGCTCGCGACCGGCGTGCTGGACGCGGCGCTGCCCGAGATCAAAGCGCTGGTCGGCTTTGGCGACGGTGAGTGGCGCCACAAGGACGTGTGGAAGCACACCAAGCAAGTCGTCACGCAAAGCGTGCCGCGCATCGAGGTGCGATACGGCGCGCTCTTCCACGACATCGGCAAGGTGAAGACGCGCAGCATCTCGCCCGACGGCGAAGTGCATTTCTTCGGCCACGCCGAGGTCGGCGCGCGCATGTTCGACAAGCTCGAGCGACGCGGCAAGCTCTTCAGCCACGAGGCCACGCTACGCGACGAAGTGCGCTTCTTGGTGCTGCACCACCTGCGCGCCTCGCAGTACGACGGCAAATGGACGGACAGCGCGGTGCGCCGCTTCGCGCGCGAAATCGGCCCCTCGCTCGACAACCTGCTGTGCCTCTCGCGCGCCGACATCACCACCAAGCGCCCGGAAAAAAAGCGCCGCGGCATTCAGATGATCGACAGCCTCGCCGAGCGCATCACGGAGCTCGCGGCTATCGACGCCAAACAACCGCCGCTCCCGACCGGTCTCGGCAACGAGCTCATGACCGCCTTCGGCATTCCGCCCTCGAAAAAGCTCGGCGACATCAAGCGCGCCCTCGAGCTCGCGGTAGAAGCCGGCGAAATCGAAGAGCGCCTCGAGTCGAACGCCTACATCCAGTTCATCGCCGAGCGCAAGAGCCGCTTCGGCCTCGAGTAGGGGTAGGCCCTGTTACGGGCGCGCAGCTGCGCGCCCAACGTGACACGCGTCGCTTCAAGTCTCCCAGATTTTCACAGGGAGATCTGGAGATCAGGAGCTCTGCGAGCGAGAATTTGGGGGTTCGTGACGAACGGCGCTGCGAGACGACTGCGCAGTCGTCGAACGGCGCGAACCACAAAAAAACTCGCACGACTCCCGATCTCTCGATCTCCCTGTGAATCTCGAGCCCCTACGAGCCATGCAAGTCCAGCAACAAATCGGCAGCGAGCACGACATGCTCGACCGGTTCGCTTCTGGCGACGATGGCGCGCACTTCGGTCAAATACGCCTTTTGCAGCTCGCGTAGGCGCTCCAGGTCGGCGCTGGAGACGCCGAGCAGGTTGTACATGAGTCCGCGGTCGCCGGCTTCGATACGGGCGGCGCCGCGGCGCAGCCACCAGGCGCGCAAACGGCGCGCCGCGTCGGGGTCGCGACGTGTGTCGAGCGCCATCACGTTTTGGATTTTGAAGCGGCCGCCTTCGAGGACGATTTGCCCGCTGTCCTCGAGGCGCTTCAGGCACTGCGCTTCTTCTTCGAGCGTGATGCCGATGCGGCGCGCGATCCAGCCGTCTTCGTGCTGCGGCAGCGCAGCGTAGCTCGAGAGCTCCAGCGCGCGTAGCACGGCTTGCGACCACGGTTCGTCGTAGGCCAGGCGCCGCGCGACGCTCAGCCGTTCCCAGGCGTCGCGCACGCTGGGCAGCAAGCGGGGGTCCACCAGCTGCTCGATGAAGTCGAGCACGCGCAGCGACGACGCCTCTATCAAGCGCAGGAAGTCGGGCAAGCGTGGCTCTGCATCACCGGACAAGAAGCGCGCGACTGCGAAGCGACTGCGCCCGCTGTAGCGCGACAGCTCGACCACGCTGGTGCTGCCGCGCAAGTCGTCGAGAAATGCGGCAACCCCAGCGGGTGACGTGGGGTCGAGCTCGTCGAGCCAGCGCGGCGGTGTGCGATAGAACTCGCGGAACGCGCCGGGCACGTCTACCCCGACGCGCGCCGCCACCTGCAGCGTGCGCGCCGCGGTCGGAAAGCTGTGCCCGCGCTCCCACTGGTGCACCACGTTGCTCTTGGCGCCGAGGCGGCGGACCAGCGCTTGTTGCGAGCGCTTTCCGCGCAATCCACGCAGCAATTCGGCTGCCAAAACGTCGAAATCCATGTGTAGAGTTTCGCACATCATGGCGCGATGCAGAGCCATGAAATGTGCGAACCGGATATTGCCCCGAACGACGCCGCGGCGTACCTTGAATTCGTTCGGAGGGAATACCGGCCATGCGACTTCAACTCTTCCAAAGCTTCGGTTTCGGCGCGCTCGCGCTTGGCTTCATCGTCGGTTGCGAGGGAGGGCAGACCGGCGACTTGTCGGGTCAGAACGGCGGCGGCAGCCCCAGCGTCGGCGAAACGTTTGGCGGCTGCGACGAGCATCAAGAGGAGCTGAAAGGTTTCGACACCGAGACCGAAGCCGGTACGGCCGAGGCGCTCCTGGCCTACGCAGAAAAGTCCTTCGACGCCCCGATCGCGTGGCAGACGGCCAGCGAAGGTCAATCGTGGTCGGTTGGACCGGAGAAGGGCGAAGGCCAGCTGCACGTGACGGTCACGCGCGGCACGAAGGCGTATCGGCTCACGTACACCGAGCCGAAGAGCACGAATGGTTTGGAGACCGGCGGCATCTCGTTCTGCCCGGCGCCCAGCGTCGGCGTGGCCGCGCATGTCGATGTCACGACGGACGGCGGCGCCCTTGCGGAGTCGTTCGACACGATGCTGCGCTCCAACCTGGCCGGCGTTGCCACGCTCAGCGTGCCGCTCGATTTCAGCAAGCTCGGCGGCTCGCTCACGTCGTCGTCGTCGAATCCCCATGCCAAGCTGGTGCAACCGCGCCTGGAGGCGATGCTCACCGCGTCGGGCACCAGCGGCAGCATCGCTGCCATGGAGCAGACAGAAGATGGCGAAGTGGCCGGCGCGTCGCGTGCGCTGATCGCGGTTTGGCCGGGCAGCGCAGCTTGCGCGGACGCGCAAGACGGCGTCGGCCTCGAAGTCGCCGTGGATGACGAAGTGCTGGGAACCACCGGCACGGAAACGTTGGCGGCCGTTGCGCTCGACGCGCCTGCCGACATCACTTGGATGGACGACAGCAAGACCAAGTTGTCGGTCGTGATCGAGTCGACGGGTAACGGCTGCTTCAGCTTGAACGACAATGTATCCATTCCGAGCGATCGCGGGCCGGGTGCGAGCTACCCCGTGCGCGTCACCATGAAGAGCGACGACGGCCGGGTCGACGGCGAGTACGCGGGGCACGCCGTCGTGCGCGGCGTCGGTGACCAGCGCCGTATCGAGGTGCAGGCCGAGGTCGAGGTCGACATGGCGCACAGCGCCGACAGCGGCTTCCGCAACGTCAGCGCACCGGCTGGCTCGGAGAGCCTGATCGTTTCGTTCAAGACCTACAAGAGCCAGGCCTCGGCGTCGGGTTCGGTCGATCTGTTTGCGACCGCGAGCCCGCCGTGCGCCGCGGAGGCGCCGCCGCCCATGTCCACGCCCGGTCAGGGTGCGTCTGCTCCCGGCTGTGAGGGCTCGAGCGAGACCCGGCTCGAAAACGCCTCTTGGGAGCTCTGAGGCCTACGCCTCTTCGGCCGGGAACACCGACGCGATGCGGGCGCGCGGTGCTTTCCGCGAGCGGCGGAAGCGCTGCGTCGCCCACGCCAACGTCCACAGGCTCACGGCCATGACCGCGTATAGCGCCAGGTACGCGGGCAGCGTCTGACCTTCGAACCATTCGTCGAGCACGAACGCAATCAGGGCGACGTGCACGACGTACATCATCAAAGAAGCGCGGCCCAAGATCACCAACCAAGCCAGCGAGAAGCGCCGCTCGAGCGCGTCGAACAGCGCCAGCATCAGCAACACCGCGCCCAGCGCGATGCTCAGGTACTGCGGGCTCGGCGGGTAGAACAGCTCGCTGTAACCCATGCGGGTGACGATGGCGGGCGGCGACCACCACCAGGCGAGCACACCCAGTGCCGTGAGCGCGCCACCCAGCGGTACGAGCCAGCGGCGCTGGCGCCCGGCCAGGGGATTCAAGCGGCCTGCCATGCCGCCCAGTAGCGCCACACCCAACCACGGGAAAACGGGGAACCAGCCGTCGACGAGCAACCGGCGCCAGGCAGGCCACGGATACGCCAGGTGATCGGGCAAGAGCGGTCCGTAGCCGACAGCGCGGTGCAGCCAAGGTGTGACGACGATGATGCCCAGCGCCACCAGCGCGTGCACCCAGAGCTTCAGCCGCGGGCACAGCCCAGCCACCGGCAGCGCGAGACCCAGCAGGTACAGCACGTCGAACGTTTCGAACGGGTCGATGCCCCAGCAAAGTAAGTCGATGCCGGCCGCCAGCAGCAGCAACAGCGCGGAGCGCTGCAGCAACCGGCGCAATGGCGCCGGACGGTTGGACATGCTGGTCATCATGCCGGCCAGCATCACGAAGGTGGGGGCGGCGAAGCTGCCGTACACGCGGAGCCAGAGCGGGTGTGGCGGCTGCAGGCAAGGGCCGGCCAGGTTGGCGGCGAACATCGTGACGATAGCGGCGCCGCGCAGCGCATCGATGGCGTGCGAACGGGGGCGTTCGTGATGTTCGGGAGAAACGCTCATGGTTTGGCAGTGATGGCGCGACGCACTGCAGCGAGCGGAGCCGAGTCGGACAATTGGACGGCACCCTGGGCGTCGCGATTCACCCCCAGCTGTTGGAAAAGCGCGTGCAGGTCGAAAGGGCTACCGCGCTGCGCGTGATCGCGCACGATTGGCTCCAAAGTGGGAGCGCCGAGCGCGTGGTCGACGGCCCCCACCACCTCGGCCAGGGTCCACACTTCGCAGGCGGTCCCGCCGGCGTCGCGCAGCGCGCGCAAGCCGACTTCGAGCCCGGCATCGACCTTGCGCTTGCGCGCCTCGACGTCGGCCACGAGGCTGGCGATCGCGCCCCCCCAATAGATGCCGCGAAAGTCATTGGCCTGCTCGAGCCCACCCGTCGTGAAGGCGGGTAACCCTTGAGGCATATCTTTCTCGAGCTCGTTCCAGAGCTCGGTTTCGGTGTAGAGGCCGGCGCGCACGCGAATGACGGGCTCGTAATACGTGGCGAGCCCTTCATCCAACCACTTTCCTTCTTCGAAGAAGCTCGGGAAGCCGAGGTGAAATAGCTCGTGCACCAAGATCCAGTCTGAATACAGCGATTTGCGGGTGGCGTGCTGGCCCAGCAAAAGCGCCACACCCGGTTCGCTCTCGGGCAAAACTTTTCCGAAAACCACCGCGTCACGCTCGGGGATTGGCAGCACGCTGAGGCTCGCGCGTGGCACCGGGAACGCTCCGTAGAAGTCGCGCACCGCGTTCGCAGAAGTTCGAATCCACTGCGTGACGTCGTCGAACGACTGATCGAGCTCGCCGTCGAGTCGCGTCACCTCGAGCTTGGCGCCGTTCAAATCCAGCTCGCGCTGTTGCAGCTTCCCGAACGCGAAGTACGTGGCGACGGGGATCTCGTGCGCCATCAGCTGGTAGGTGTCGGGCGCCTTGTCGCGTGTGAGGCCGACCGCATAGCTCAGACCGGACTCGGCGCTCACGTGCACCTTCACCGGGATTTCGGTGGTGAGCGGCTCTGGCACGAGCAGGACGTTCGACATCGGCGCGAAGAACGAATCGGCCAAATGCGCGGCCAGGTCGATGTCGCGGCCTCGTGTCGAGAGCGTCGCCAGATCGACGGAGTAGCTCAGCTTCCCGGCGTTGGCGGCAAAGCGCCCGGACTTGCTCGGCGGCAAATCGTGTAGGTCGCGAAGCAGCAGCTGGGGCGCCCGGAACGTCACGGCGCCGCTCGCGCCACAGCTGGCGTCGACATGAGCCGTGCCGTTCGCGCGCAGCGCGACCTCGTAGCTGCAGCTCGCAATCGACGTCGTTTTGGCCGGGTGCGTGGCCGCGTGCGGATGGCAAGAGCCGCAAGCCAGCAGCACGAGCGCCGCGGCGCGCTTCACGCAGTGCCCTCGGCGCTGGGCGCGGGGGGCGCCGGCTTGGCCATACTCATCAAAAAAGCCTGCGACGCATAGGGCATCACCAGCCCGGGCAGCCCCGTCTTCGGAGCCAGCTGCCCGACCAGGCCGAACAGCAGCGCCAGCGTGCGCTCGACGTAAAAGTAGCCTTCCGGATACTCCACGCTCTTCATGATCTGGCGCAGCTTGCCGCGCATTTGGTCGTAGCCGGTGAGCTTCTCTACCTGCTCGCGGTCGAGCTTCGAGAAGTCTTGGATTTTCACCGAGCCGAGCACGGCCAGGTATTCGCGCCCGACCTGCGCCAAGAGCGCTCGGTCTCCACCCTCTGCAACGAAGCCCATGCGCTCGAGCCCGCGCAAGATCTCGTCATCGTTCTTCGCCATCACGCCCATGACGACGCTCTTCATGCCCTGCTGCAAGCGCTCGGTCACCTCTTCGACTGCGCCGTAGTCCAAAATCACCAGCTGCGGCCCCGGTCGGACCAAGAAGTTCCCGGGGTGCGGGTCGGCGTGAAACACGCGGTGCTGAAACAGCATCGTGAAGTAGCAGCCGACGAGCAGCTTGCCCACGGCCTCGGGCTCGACGCCGATACCGAGCAGCCCTTCGCGGTCGTTGATCTTCACGCCGCTTTCGAACGACATCGACAGCACGCCGGCGTGCGTCAGCTCCGCTTCGACCTGCGGCACGATCACGTCACTGCGGTTGGCGAAGATGGCGCGTAGCTTCTCGATGTTTTGGCGCTCGTGCACGTAGTCGGTTTCGCGCGACAACATCGCCGCGAGCTGCTCGAGCACGCGCTCCACGCGCGAAACCGGCAGCAGCAGCTTCACGAACGGCAAGAGCGAGCGCAGCACGCCGAGGTCGATGCGAATCAGCCGCTCGATGTCGGGGTACAGCACCTTCACGGCCAGCGCGCGGCCGTCGCTCGTGGTCGCGCGGTGCACCTGCGCGAGAGATGCGGCCGCCACCGGCGTTTCGTCGAAGCTGCCGAAGCGTTCGAGCGCGCGTTCGCCGAATGCCTCGACCAGACGCCCGCGAATCTCGTCGAACGGTCGCGGCGGCACCTTGTCTTGCAGCTTGGCGAGCGCTTCGCCGTAGGCGGGCGGCAAGAAGGTGCCGGTGACGCTGAGCACTTGTCCGGTCTTGATGAACACCCCGCGCAGCTCGACGAAGCCGCTCGCCAAGCGCTCCGCATTCTTCTTGTGGGCGCGCTCGAAGCGCCGCGCGCGGGTGGCTGGAGCGCCGTAGCGCGTAACCACCCACACCAGCCCATACGAGGCCAGGATCGTCCAAAAAAGCAGCAGCGCTCGAAACGCTCGTAACACCGGGGTGCGCGGAGCCTAGCAGCGCGCCCGGGTTGTCGCCCCGGAAAGTGTCATCATTTCGCGAGTTAAGGCCGCTGTGCCTCAAGCCCTTAAGCTGATTGTCAAAAAAGCCGTTTCTCCAATCCGAGCGAGAAGATGGCGGCGGTTCCCTGCTTCGGCGACACTCGTCTCAGGCGGTTCTACGGATGAAGATCCTCCTGGCCGACGACGAGCCCATCGCGCGCACGATGCTTGAGCATTGGCTCGCGGGCTGGGGCTATGAAGTCACGCTTGCGCGCGACGGAGAGTCCGCGCTGCAGGCGTTGAAGGACGACCCCGAGCTGCGTCTGCTAGTCGTCGATTGGGTGATGCCGAAGAAGGACGGCATCGAAGTCTGCAAGGCGATCCGCAACGGTCCGCAAGAACCGTACGTGTACATCGTCCTGCTCACCGCCAAAGACGACAAGAGCGACATCATCGCCGGGCTCGATGCGGGCGTGGACGACTACCTGGTCAAGCCGTGCAATCCGCTGGAGCTCAAGGTGCGGCTGCGCGCCGGGCGGCGTGTCATCGAGCTGCAAGAGCAGCTGGTCAAGGCGCGCGAGAGCTTGCGCTTCGAGGCCATGCACGACTCGCTCACCGGCCTGCTCAATCGCGGCGCCGTGATCGAACAGCTCACCAAGGAGCTGGTGCGCGCCTCGCGTCGCGGAGCGCCGGTTTCGGTGCTGATGGGCGACCTGGATCATTTCAAGGCCATCAACGATACGCATGGCCACGCCGCCGGCGACGCCGTGCTGCGCGAAGCGGCGCGCCGCCTGAAAGCCGGCGTGCGGGCGTACGACAACGTCGGCCGTTTAGGCGGCGAAGAGTTCATTTGCGTGTTGCCCGAGTGCGACGCCAAGACCGGCCTCGCGGTGGCGACGCGCTTGTGCCGCTCGCTCGCGGATACGCCGACCAAGTTCGGTGGCAGCGACATCGCGCACAGCATCAGTATCGGCGTCGCCGCCACCGACCAGTTCGGCAGCGCGCGCGCCGACGAGCTCATGCGCGCCGCCGACGCCGCGCTGTATCGCGCCAAACACGCCGGCCGGTCTCGCGCACTGCTGGCGGTAGAAAAAGAATTCGAGCCCGTGAAGGAAGTCTCGCAAACACTCCCTGCTTCGATCCCGGCCGAATGACACGCTCCGTGCCGTTCGCGTTCTGGCCGGGTCCCTAAAGCAACAGGAAGACGAGAAGACGAGGGATTGGGGTTCGAGGCTAACGTCGACGTGTCGCGACTGCGCAGTCTGTGCTGAGCTTGCGCGAAACGAAACCAACATTCCGTCTTCGCGTCTTCGCGTCTTCCTGTTGCATTCCAGGGGCGCTCGTCATCAGCCTCCAGTCCGGTAGCGGCCCAGGGGATTTGCTGCCGGCGAAAACGCCACGTTTTGGCCGCGGAGTCATGCCTGTACTTGGCGGATCCGGTGTGGCACCCTTCGTGCCCGCTCGAGAGGATCGAAGCCATGAAGGTAGGCGTTCCGAAAGAGGTCAGGCGAGGCGAGCGGCGTGTTGCCGCGACGCCGGAGACGGTGGGGCGGCTGATCAAGCTCGGCTTCGAGGTCCTGGTCGAGAAGGACGCGGGGGCGGGTGCGGCATTTCGTGACGCCGAGTACGTCGCACAGGGCGCGCTGATCGCACCGAACACCAAGCAAGTCTGGCAAGACGTCGACTTGGTGCTGAAGGTTCAGCCGCCGGAGATGAATCCGGACCTGAACGAGCACGAGGCGGACTTGCTGCGCGAAGGCGGAACGCTCATCAGCTTCATCTTCCCGGCGAAGAATCAGGAGCTGGTGCAGCAGCTGGCCAAGCGCAAAGCCACCGTGCTGGCGATCGATCAGGTGCCGCGCATCACGCGCGCCCAAAAGATGGACGCGCTGAGCTCGATGGCCAACATCGCCGGCTACCGCGCGGTCATCGAGGCCGCCAGCTTTTACGGTCGCTTCTTCACCGGGCAGATGACAGCGGCCGGCAAAGTGCCGCCTGCCAAGGTGCTGGTGATTGGCGCCGGCGTCGCCGGCCTGGCCGCGATCGGCGCGGCGCGTGGCCTGGGCGCCATCGTGCGCGCGTTCGACACGCGCGCCGAGGTGCGTGAACAGGTGCAGAGCATGGGCGCCGAGTTCCTCACCGTCAGCCTGCAAGAAGACGGCAGTGGTTCCGGTGGCTACGCCAAGGAGATGAGCAAGGAGTTCATCGCCGCCGAAATGGCGCTGTTCCTTCAGCAAGCGAAGGAGGTCGACATCATCATCACCACGGCGCTCATCCCGGGCAAGCCCGCGCCGGTCTTGATCACGGAAGACATGGTCAAGGCGATGCGCCAGGGCTCGGTGATCGTCGACATGGCGGCGGAGTCGGGCGGAAACTGCTCGCTCACCCAGCCCGGCAAGGTGATCGAAGAGCACGGCGTCACCGTGATCGGTTACGTGGACTTGCCGAGCCGCCTGGCGCCCACCGCCAGCCAACTCTACGGCTCGAACCTCACGCATTTGCTGGCCGACATGGGCGGCGCCAAGAGCTTCCACATCGACTTGGAAGACGAGGTCGTGCGCGGCGCCATCGTGCTCCGCGACGGGCAGCTCTTGTGGCCGCCACCCCGCAAAGAAACGCCGAAGCCGGTCGAGCGCAAAGAGCGCGCGCCGAGCGTTCCGCCGCCGCCCCCGAAAAAGCACGAAGAAAGTGCGGGGGCTCCGCTCGGGGCGGTGGTCGCGGCGCTCGGCGCGCTGCTACTCGCCGGTGCCTTCGCGCCGCCTGCGTTCGTCGCGCACCTCACGGTGTTCGTGCTCAGCTGCTTCATCGGCTGGCAGGTGGTTTGGAACGTGACGCCGGCCCTGCACACCCCGCTGATGAGCGTCACCAACGCGGTCAGCGGCATCATCTTGGTCGGCGGCATGCTGCAGATTTCGGGACCGGTAGAGTCGCCGGTCACCATCTTGTCGGCAGTGGCGGTCTTGATCGCCACCATCAACATCGCCGGCGGGTTTCTCGTCACTCAGCGCATGCTGAAGATGTTCCAGAGGTAACGGCCATGATGACCATCCCCGCGAGCCTCATCACCGTCGCCTACCTGGTAGCCGGCGTCTTGTTCATCCTCAGCCTGGGCGGCTTGAGCGCGCAAACCAGCGCGCGCCGCGGCAACGCCTTCGGCATCGTAGGCATGTTGCTGGCCGTCGCAGTCACGGCGCTCGGTCACGTCTCCACGTTCGGCTTGCTGTCCGTCGCCATCGCCCTAGGCGCGGGCATCGGTGCGCTGTTGGCGTCCCGCGTGGCCATGACCGCCATGCCGGAATTGGTGGCGATTTTGCACAGTTTCGTGGGTCTGGCGGCGGTGTTGGTCGGCATCGCCAGCTACTTGGGCGGCCACGCCGCGCCCAGCCCCACCGAAGCGCTGCTGCACGAGATCGAGATCTTCGTCGGTGTCTTCGTGGGCGCGCTCACGTTCACGGGCTCGATCATCGCGTTCTTCAAGCTGCGCGGCACCATCCGCAGCAAGCCCTTGCTGCTGCCCGGGCGGCACGCGCTCAACGCTGGCCTGGTGGCGGTGTGCGTGGTGCTGGCGCTGCGCTTCGTGGGCGTATCGGTTGAGCAGGGCCTGATGCCGCTTCTGATCATGACCGGCATCGCCGGCTTCATCGGCGTGCACATCGTGATGGCAATCGGCGGCGCCGACATGCCCGTCGTGGTGTCGATGCTCAACAGCTACTCGGGTTGGGCGGCCGCGGCCGCCGGCTTCATGCTCAGTAACGACCTGCTCATCATCACGGGCGCGCTGGTCGGCTCGAGTGGCGCCATCCTCAGCTACATCATGTGCAAGGCCATGAACCGCTCGTTCTTGAGCGTGATTTTCGGCGGCTTCGGTGCCGACGAGGGCGCCAAGCCGGCCAAGGCCAGCGGCGAGCCCCAAGGAGAGGTCACCAGCGTCACCGCGGCGGAGACGAGCAGCCTGCTGCGAAGCGCCAAGAACGTGATCGTCGTGCCGGGTTACGGCATGGCCGTGGCGCATGCCCAGCATCCCCTGTTCGAGATCGCTCAGCTGCTCCGCAAGTCCGGCAAGACGGTGCGCTTCGCCATCCACCCCGTGGCGGGTCGTTTGCCCGGCCACATGAACGTACTCTTGGCCGAAGCCAAGGTTCCGTACGACATCGTGCTCGAGATGGACGAGATCAACGAAGACTTTCCGGAGACGGACGTCGTCTTGGTCATCGGCGCCAATGACATCGTCAACCCCGGCGCGCTCGACGACTCGTCCAGCCCGATCTACGGCATGCCGGTGCTCGAGGTGTGGAAAGCCAAGACGACCGTCGTCATGAAGCGCAGCATGGCGAGCGGTTACGCTGGCGTCGAAAATCCGCTGTTCTTCAAGGAAAATACGCGCATGCTGTTCGGCGACGCAAAGAAGAACGTCGACGCGATCCTGACGGATTTGCGCACCGAAGGCAGCTCCGCCGCGGCGTGAGCGCCCGGTTCTGGTAAAGGACGGGCGTCCTTTGCTCGACCGCTTCGCTCAAGATTTCTTGCGACGCAACGCCGAAACGGCCGCCGTCGCCGACGACCCGATTCACGTCCTCAACCCCGTCGAGCGCGCGGGTCTGCGCCGCGTGTCGCGCGGTGCCGTGAGTCGTGCGGCGCTCGCGGGTGTCGTGAACGCCGTGCTGACGGGCTTGGGCGATTTGTACGCGACGCACCTGTTCGGTCGCTTGCCGCATGCCCCGACCTGGGAGGAGCGCCTGCGGCATTGGAGCGTCTACGGCACCGGCGCCGTGCTGTTCGCGGTGCTCGAAATCCTGTACCTCGGCTGGGACGGCTTGCGCTCCGTCACGCGCTTGTCCGCCGTTGCCGGCCTCGAGCTGAGCAAAGACGACAACAAAGAGGTGGCGTTGGCCTTGGCGCGCGCCGCGCTGGAGCTGCCCAACCCGCCCGAAGCCGTGCTGGGCGTGAATCCGCATCGCGAGGCCAGCAAGCTGCAGCTGGTGGTCGCCTCGGCCGTCTACAAGCTGAAGATTGCGGTGACGAACTTCGTCTTCAAGCAGATCATGCAGTACACCCTGCCGCGGGTGGCAAAGCATGTCTTGATGGCTTTTACCGCCATCCCGATCAACGGCTTATGGAACGGCCTGGTGTGTTGGTCCGTTTTGCGTGAAGCGCGCATTCGCGTGATGGGCCCTTCGGCGGCGCTGGACATGCTGGACGCCGTGCTGGAAAACGAGCCGGCGCCATCGGCTGCGCTGTCGCTGGTGCTGCATCGTGCGGTCAGCAGCGCCATCGTGCGCACGCGCGAGCTGCATCCGAACCATGTTGCGATCGTGCGCGCCGTGCGCCAGCGGTTGGGCGAGCCTGAAGCTGGGCTGGAGCTGGACGATTCGGATGCGTTCCTCAAAGCGCTGCCCGCGCTGTCGCCGGCCGAGCGCCGCGTCGCGCTGCGGGTGCTCGCGGTCGCGGCAGTGTTGGACGGACGGTTGGTGCGTGCCGAGCGGCGTTTGCTGAGCGAAGCTTACGAGGCCGCGGAGCTGACGCCGGGGCTCGAGCGCGTGGAAAAGCTGCGCCGGGGCTTCGTGGCCGGCGACGTCATCGGACACGATGAGCTGCGCGCCGTCGTGCCGTAGCAGCCATCGTCAGTGCCCGTATACGCAGATGCCTTGCTCGAGGTCGCAGTGCGGGCTCGAGCCGGGAAGACACGGCGGGCACACGGTGTCGACTGGGCGCTGGCAGCCGGCGTCGACCCATTTCTTCGCCCACTATGCCGTCCATCATGCAGTACTGCGCCTCACCAAAGACGGCCTGGTATTCGCCGGCGAACCAGTCGCAGTCTTTGGTGCAGTCCTTCTCCTCACAATCAGGGAAGCCGTTCAGGTTGCAGTGACATTTGTCGAAGCACATCATCAGGCCGTTGCTGTGCCCGCCCGCGCCGCCTCCGCCCGCATACCGCCGCCGCTCGCGCCGCCGCCAGCCGTGTTGGCCATGCCGCCGGTCGGGCCCGGTTCCGGGCTTCCGCCGTCGGCCATCTCGCCGCCCGCGCTCGTTTCGCCTCCGCCAAGCGCGCCGCCGCCAGCGCCGGCTCGGCTCGTGGCGCCTCCGCCGCGACCGCCGTGGGCCAGGTTGCCATTGCTGGCTCCGCCGGCTGCGCTACGCATCAGCCGGTGAATGTCCGGCGATTGCTGCCGCCGTGACCCTGCACTAATGAGGAGCAATGCCCGAGTTCATCTTCACGATGCAGAACGTCACGCGCGTTCACCCTCCCGAAAAGCGTGTGCTCGAGGACATCACGTTGGCGTTCTTTCCGGGCGCCAAGATTGGCGTCATCGGTACCAACGGCTCGGGCAAGAGCTCGCTCTTGCGCATCATGGCCGGCGTCGACAAAGAGTTCATCGGCGAAGCCAAGCCGTACCCCGGCACCAAGATCGGGTACTTCGCTCAAGAGCCGGACCTGAGCGGCCTGAAAACCGTGAAAGAGGCGGTAGACGGCGCCGTTTCGGACATTCGCCAGCTCGTCACCGACTTCGAAACGTTGAGCATGAAGCTCGGTGAGCCGATGAGCGACGACGAGATGACCAAGACCCTCGAGCAGCAAGCTTCGCTGCAAGACAAGATCGACGCGATCGACGCCTGGAACCTCGATCAGCGGGTGGAGATGGCGATGGACGCGCTGCGCCTGCCGCCTTATGACGCCGAGATCGCCAAGCTTTCGGGCGGTGAGCGGCGCCGCGTCGCGCTCGCCCGCATCCTGCTGTCGCGCCCCGACATGCTGCTGCTCGACGAGCCGACCAACCACCTCGACGCCGAATCCGTCGCGTGGCTCGAGCTCTTCTTGAAGGACTATGCGGGTACGGTCGTGGCCGTCACCCACGATCGCTATTTCTTGGACGACGTTGCCGAGTGGATTTTGGAGCTCGACCGCGGCAAGGGCTACCCGTTCAAAGGCAACTACTCGGGCTGGCTCGAGCAAAAGTCGGCGCGCCTGGCCATCGAAGAAAAGCAAGAAAGCGCGCGTCAACGCAAATTGAAGCAAGAGCTCGACTGGGTGCGCGCCTCGCCCCGCGCGCGCCAAGCCAAGAGCAAGGCGCGCCTGGCCGCGTACGAAGACTTGCTCGACAAATCCAACAAAGGCCCGAGTGATCCGACCGAAATCGGCATCCCGCCCGGTCCGCGCCTCGGCGACCTCGTGATCGAAGCGAGCACGCTGAAGAAGGCCTTCGGCGACCGGCTCCTGTTCGACGACCTCACCTTCAAGCTGCCACGCAGCGGCATCGTCGGCATCATCGGCCCCAACGGCGCCGGTAAGACCACGCTCTTTCGCATGCTCGTGGGCGAAGAAAAGCCGGACGGTGGCGCGCTCAAGATCGGCGAAACCGTCAAGATCTCTTACGTCGATCAGTCGCGCAGCGCTTTGGGCAACGACCAGAACGTCTGGCAAGTCATCTCGGGCGGAGAAGAAAAGCTGCTGCTCGGCAAGCGAGAAGTTTCGTCACGCGCTTACTGCGGCTGGTTCGGCTTCAAGGGCAGCGACCAGCAGAAGAAGGTCGGCTCGCTCTCGGGCGGAGAGCGCAACCGCGTGCACCTGGCCAAGCTCCTCAAAGAGGGCGGCAACCTGCTGCTACTCGACGAGCCTACCAACGATCTCGACGTCGAAACGCTGCGCGCGCTGGAAGAAGCGCTGCTCGGTTTCCCGGGCTGCGCGGTCGTCATCAGCCACGATCGCTGGTTTTTGGATCGTATCGCCACGCACATTTTGGCGTTCGAGGGCGACAGCAAGGTCGTCTGGTTCGAAGGCAATTATCAAGCGTACGAAGAAGACAGAAAGCGTCGCCTGGGGACGGACGCCGATCGCCCGACCCGTATCAAATACAAGCGCTTGAAGATCGATTGAGGCGCTTGCTGGCGGCCAGGAACGGGGCCACTCTAAAAGCCTGGCCGTGGCTGCCCCGCCTCGAAAACTCGCGCGACTCGGCTCGCTCCTCGGCGGCACGCTCCTGCTCGTCGCCGCCTGCGATCCCAACGTCGTCATCGGCTCCAAGTTGAGCTGGGGCCAAGGCGGCAGCGACGAAACCGGCGGCTCGCCGCCGGCCGTGTCCGGTACGGGTGGCCAAGCCGTTACCAGCGGCAGCGCGGGCGAAGCGGCGTTGGGCGGCGCCGCGGGCGAGGGCGCCACGTCATCGGTGAGCGACGCCGGCGCTTCCGGCGCGCCCGACATGTCGGACCCGGGCGTCATCTTCACGACCGGCAACGAAGGCTCCTTGATGGACTGGGACGCGGGTCCGGACATGGACGCGGGCGGCTATTACGCCGACCCCGGCGTCGCGTCGCCGGTATACACGACCGAGCAGCATCACTCGGGCGAAGGCGCCGCCAAAGTCTTCATCAACGCTGATGGCGCGGACAAGATCTCGCGCCTATATCGCCGCATCGGCGACTACGAGGAAGCGTACTACCTCGCCTGGTTCTACTTGAAGGAGGACCACGTGCCGAGCAGCTGGTGGTCGATCTTCCTGTTCCGAGCGAATCAGAACCGCGCGGACAGCACGGACTTGTGGTCGATCGACTTGGTGCGCACGCCCCAAAATCAGCTCACGGTCGCGCTTTACGAGCACCAGTACGACAACGGCGCCGGCAAGCAAAAGGGCCGTACCGTCAGCGCCACCACCCAGCAGATCGCACCCGTAGGGGTGTGGTTCCAGCTCCAAGCGTACCTCAAAGCCAAAGCCGGGCAGCCGAGCGTGCTCCAGGTTTGGCTCGACGGTACTCAGGTCATCAACCTCGACAAGACGACGCCCGCACCGGACGGCATGTCACTCTACTGGGTGATCGGTAACGGCGCCGGCAAGCTCACGCCCAGCGAGTCGACCGTTTACATCGACGACGCGCAGATCTCGACCAGCTTCGTTCGACCTTAGGGCTGCCCAACCGCGGCCCGCTTGCAGAAAGCTCACGTAGCGTCCCTCGGTCTTGCCGAGCGTCCGGCTTCGGCTGCCGCCATTCTGATGGTTCGTGTCGTAGGGCCTGAATGCAACGAGAAGACGCGAAGACGCGAAGGCGAGCACGGTGGGTTTCGCGTTGCGCATTGACAAACGAGGATGGTGCAGTTGCGGCCCCTCAGAAAGCGCGCGCTCCGAGCTGCGTAGCGTCTGCACGCGCGTGCGGGTCAGTCAGATACGGACCAGCACGCTGCCCCAGTGGAAGCCGGCGCCGAGCGCCAGCAAGCACACTAGTTGGCCTTCGCGAAGACGGCCGTCGCGGCGCATCTCGTCCATCAAGATGGGGATGGTGGCGGCGGAGGTGTTGCCGAAGCGATCGATGTTGCTCGGAAACTTCTCGATTGGCAGCTTCAGCTTTTCGGCCACGGCTTCGTTGATGCGCTGATTGGCCTGGTGCGCGATGAACCAGTCGATGTCGCCGGGCGACACCTTGGCCTTGTCGCACACGGCCTTTACCGAGCGCGGTAGCCGCGTGACCGCGAACTTGAAGACCTCGCGGCCCTCCATCTGAATCAAGAACGAGTCCGACGTCGGGTCCGCATTGCCGGTCCACGGGTGGCCGCGGAAACCGGCCGGCACGCACAGCTGCTTCGCGTAGCGTCCGTCCGAATGCAGATCGGTCGCGATGATACCCGCGCCGTCTCCGCCCTTTTCGACCACGATGGCGCCCGCGCCGTCTCCGAAGATGATGGCCCAGCCGCGGTGCCGGGTAGCGCGCTCCCAGGCCTCAGCCGAGGGCTTACGGTCGCTCGTGCCTTCGAGAATGTCCCAATCCGTCCACGGCATGAAGCCGGCGTGCGCCTCGGCACCTACGATGAGGATGGTTCGGGCTGCGTCCGCGCGCAGCAGCGCGTCGGCCATTTGAAACGAGTACAGCATCGCCGCGCACTGCGTGCGTAGGTCCGGCGCCGGCACACCATGGCAGCCCAGCTTGGCACCGAGCAGCGAGCCTGACCCCGGGAACAGGTGGTCCGGCGTCATGGTGCTGAACAAGATGTAGTCGAGGTCTTCGGGCTTCTTGCCGGCGGCCTCGAGCGCGTTCAGCGCGGCCGGCAGCGCCAAGTCGCTCACGCCTTGGTCCGGCGGACAGAAGTACCGCTGCGCGATACCGGTGCGCTGGCGGATCCACTCGTCGTTCGTGTCGAGCACACGGGCGAGGTCGTGATTCGTGTAAGGCCGGCCCGGGACGTGGTGGCCGGTGCCAAGAATGCGGATGCCGGGCATGGTCGAAGAGAGCAAAGCGCTCGGAATTCGGGGTCTTATCCCAACTCATGGGGGTCGTCACGGCGGCCCCCGTCATTTTTTGGTTACCGCGCCCGTTACCAGGGCGCGCTCGGATAAACGGCGGCCAAATCGCGCCAAAACTCGGGGTAGGTCTTGGCGACGCAGGCCGGATCCTCGATGGAAATTCCGGCACGAGCGGCGCCCAAGATGGCAAAGCTCATCGCCATGCGGTGATCTTTGTAGCTGTGCACGAGCGCTGGCGTGAGGGGCCGTGGCTCGATCTGCAAGGAGTCCGGACCCTCCGTTACGGTTTGGCCCAAGCGCCGAAGCTCCGCGACCGTCGCCGCCAGCCGGTCGGTCTCTTTGATGCGAATGTTGGCCACGTTGCGGATCGAGGTGGGGCCGTCTGCGAGCGGCGCCAGTGCGGCCAAGGTCATGACCGTATCCGAGATGTTGAACATGTCGGCGTCGATGCCGTGCAGCGTGCCGGTGCCGCGCACGGTGGTGACATCTGCCGAGCGCTCGACCTGCGCTCCGACGCGCTCGATCACATCCACGAAGCCGTAATCACCCTGGAGCGCGTTGGGACCGAGGCCTGGCACCTGCACACGGCTACCGGTGGCGGCTGCGAACGCGAACGCATAGCTGGCGCTCGAAGCGTCGGGCTCGATTTGGTAGGTGCGGGCGCCGTACTGGCCACCCCCGCGCCACCAGAAGCCGCCCTCGGTCACGTCGACTTTGCCCCCGAAGTCCTCGACCATGCGGCGGGTGATTTCGACGTAGGGCCGGCTCACCAGCTCGCCCTCGATCTGCAGCGAGGTTTCACCCTCGGAGAGTGCGCCGGCCAACAGCAAGGCGGAGAAGTACTGGCTCGAGCGGTCGCCGCGCATCGACAGGCGCCCGCCCGGCAGCCGCCCGCCGTACACTGTCAGCGGAGGGCAGCCCGTGGCGCACTCGATCTTCACCCCGAGCTGCCTGAGGCCGTCGACCAAGTCTTGGATGGGGCGCTTGGCCATCGCCTCGTCACCGACGAGCGTGACAGGGCCGTCGACCAAGCAGGCGAGCGCGGTCAAAAAGCGCACGGTGGTGCCGCTGTTGCCGATGAAAATCGGCTGAGCGGGGGCCTTCAACCGGCGCCGGCCGCCGTCGATTTCCAGCGTGGTTGCCGAGAGTTTGCGCACCTCGATACCTAGGTCGAGCAGCGCTTTCTGCATGTGACGCGTGTCGTCACTCTCCAGCACGCCTTCGAGGCGGGTGGTGCCGTCGGCGAGAGCGGCCAGCACCAGGGCCCGATTGGTGATGCTCTTCGAGCCCGGAATGCGCCAGACCCGATCTACCGGGCTGGGAAGGACGGGGATCGCGAGGGGGCCGGGCGGAAACATTGCCAGCGCTCTAGCACACGCTCTCGACTTATGGCCGCCGCGGGAGGAGCATAAGCGAGTTTATGTCTGCGCCGGACGACAAGCTCCGCAGGATGGAGCTGCTCCTCAGGGTCGGGGTAGCTCTCTCTGCCGAGACCGACACGAATCGCTTGCTCGAGACGATTTTGCTCGAAGCCAAGGAGCTGACGCACGCGGACGGTGGCACGTTGTACGTGCGCCAAGAAGAAGACAGCCTGCATTTCGCGATCATGCGCACCGATTCGCTCGGCATCGCGGTCGGCGGCACCACCGGTCGGCCGACGACGCTGCCGCCGATCCCGCTGCGTGATCCGGACACCGGCGCGGCGAACCACCGGCACATCGCGAGCTACGCGGCGCTGCGCAAGCAGTCGATCAACATCCCCAACGCGTACGATACCACGCGTTTCGACTTCAGCGGCACCAAGGCGTTCGACGCGCGCAACGGCTATCGCTCCGTTTCGTTCCTCACCATCCCGATGGCGGACGCCGCGGGGCGCGTCGTGGGCGTGCTACAGCTGATCAACGCGCGCGATCCCAAGACGGGCGAGGTCGTGCCGTTCGACGATCTCGATCAGCAGACGGTCGAGGTGCTGGCGTCTCAGGCGGGTGTCACCCTACAAAATAAGCTGCTCCGCGATGCTCAGCGCGACCTGTTGGAGAGCTTCATCAAGATGATCGCGTCCGCCATCGACGCCAAGAGCGACTACACGGGCGGCCACTGCGAGCGTGTCCCGGTGATCGCGGAGATGCTCGCGCGCGCGGCCTGCGACGCCAAGACGGGGCCCTTTGCGGATTTCAATCTCAACGACGCCGAGTGGTACGAGCTACACATCGGCGCGTGGCTCCACGACTGCGGCAAGGTCGTGACGCCCGTCCACGTGATGGACAAGTCGAAGAAGCTCGAGACGATTTTCGACCGCATCGAGACGGTGCGCGCGCGCTTCGAGGTCTTGATGCGTGACGCACGGCTCACTGCTTACGAGCGTGAGCGTGCCGGCGAAGAGCCCGCTAAGGTGCGCAGCGAGCTCGACGCAGAGCTCGCCGCGCTGGCAGACGATCTCGCCTTCTTGGAGAAGACCAACTTCGGTGGCGAATTCTTGCCGCGAGAGGGTCAGGAGCGCATCAAGCGCATCGCCGAGCGCACGCTGGAAGTGGGCGGCCAAAAGCAGCCGTTGCTCAGCGCAGAAGAGGTGCAAAATCTCTCGATTTCGCGCGGCACACTCACCGAAAAAGAGCGCCTGGTCATCAACGCGCACATGGTGCACACGGTCAACATCTTGAACGCGCTGCCGTTCCCGCCGCAGCTGCGCCGCGTGCCCGAATACGCCACCGGTCACCACGAAAAGATGGACGGCACCGGTTACCCGCGCGGCTTGTACGCTGGCGATATGTCCGTGCCAGCGCGCATCATGGCCGTGGCCGACGTGTTCGAGGCGCTCACCGCCATCGACCGCCCTTACAAGCAGCCCAAAAAGCTCAGCGAGGTGATGTTCATCATGGGCAAGATGAAAGAGCAGCACCACCTCGACCCCGACGTGTTCAACCTCTTCATCACGTCCGGGGTGTACCGTAAGTACGCCGAAAAGAACCTACCGCCGGAGCTGGTCGACGCAGTCGACGAGCAAAAGCTGCTCGCCATCAAGCCGCCGGCTCTCAACCTGCCGCCCGAGCACGAGCGCAAGCTCCGCTTCAAAACCGTTCTCCCCGAATACCGCGAGTGGGAACGCCGTTAGAGTCTTTGGCGGAAGGCGCGCGGCGTTTGGCTGGTGGCGCGGCGGAAGGCGTAAGAGAACGCGCTGGGGGACCGGAAGCCCACTTCGAGCGCGACCTGGATGACGGAGAGCGAGGGGTTGCCGAGCAGCTCCAGCGAGCGCTGGATGCGCGCCTGCATGACGAAGGCTCGAAAATGGAGGCCGGTTTCGGCGAGGAAACGGCGGCGTAGCGTGCGGGGCGTGGTGGCCAGTGCCTGGGCAGCGGCGGCCAGCTCGGCGCGCGCCAGGTGAGCGAGCACCCAGCTCATGGCCCGCTGGGCGAAGGCGCTGCGTGGGCGCGGCAGCTCGTACGAGAGCCTTTGTTCCATCAATGGCTCGGCCACCACCACCATCGCCTTGAAGAACGCGGAAGCTTCTCGATCGTTGGCGCGGTGGGTGAGGGGAAATCGCCTGGAGTAGAGCAGCATCTCGCGCAGGAGCGGGGAGACCTCGAACACGCGCAGCTCGCGCTGCTTGGACCAGGCGCGGTCGAAGAACACCGAGATGCCCTCGGCGTCGGCCACGTGAGTCGCGTGGCGCATGCCGGCCGGGATCCACACCGCGCGTTGTGGTGGCAACAAGAACTGCGCGTCGGCCGACTCGAGCCGGGCGGTGCCGCGCGCGGCGTAGAGCAGCTGATGGCGCCGGTGACGGTGGAACTCGTAGCGGACGTGCGGCGCGTCCTCGCTGAAGGCGAAGGCGGCCGCCTGGCTCTGCTCGATGCCGGTTTGGCGCAGTCTTTCGCGTGTTTGCTGGCGGGTGAGGCGCTTTTCGGGCATGGCCTTTATTCGACATATTTTGTCCGACTAGCGAGAGACGTCCAGGGCCTCCGACGCTAATTACGGGCATGTCCGACGCCGCGCACGAGCAGCGCATTCAGGAGCAATTCACCCGTCAATCCGCCACGTTCGGCAACGTGCCCTCGCACTCCGCCGAAAGCTCACTCGCGGTGCTGCTCGAGCTCGCGCGCCCGAAGCCGACCGACGCCGCGCTCGACGTGGCGTGCGGCCCGGGCATCGTGACCGTTGCCTTCGCCCCGCACGTGGCCAGCATCCGCGGGCAAGACGTGGTGCCGGCGATGGTCGAACGCGCCCGCGCGCGCGCCGCCGCGCAGAACCTGAGCAACGCTCACTTCGACGTGGGAGATTCGAACGCGCTGCCGTACGCCGACGCGACGTTCGACCTCGTCGTCACGCGCTTCAGCTTCCATCACTTTCACGAGCCGCTCTTGGCGCTGCACGAGCTGCGCCGAGTATGCAAGCCATCGGGGGCGATCGTGGTGGCGGACGTGGCGCCGGCGCCGGAGGCCGCGGCTGCCTACGACGAAGCCGAGTTGATTCGCGATCCGTCGCACACGCACGCGCTCACGGAGGCTGAATTCGAGGCTCTGGCGCGCAGCGCACGGCTGCGCATCGCGGCGCGCCAACGCTACGGCTTGCCGCTCGCGCTCGAGCCGCAGCTGGCCGCTTCATTCCCGATCCCGGGCGGCCGCGAACGGCTGCGCGCGCTGTTCGCCGCCGATGTCGGTGTCGATCGGCTGGGCATTGCGACGCGCCACCACGAGGGCGACATTTACTATGTGGTCCCGGTGCTGGTGCTGCGGCTCGAGCACGCCTAGCGCCGCATCGGCTAGGGCTGGACGGCTGGACCGAGGCACGTCTCGCGCGACAGCACAGCGGGGGCGGGCGCGCATTCTTGGCTGCCTCGGTCGCAGTTGAAGGAGACACACTCGGTGCTTTGCGAGCAGCTGCTGCCGCCTCTGTTTTCGGTCGGCATGCACTGCGAGGTGTCTGCGTCGCAGTAGTTGCCGAGACCGCACTCGATGCCTTCCAGCATGCCGCCGTTGCAGGCCTCGCCGAGCGGGACCGCCTTCACGCAATGGCCCATGGTTTCCAGGCCGGGTGCGTCGCAGGTGAGGCCGTCGTCACACACCGAGACTGAGCCCGACGGGAACGGGCACTCCGCGCCTTCGGGCAAGATCTCGATCGTTCGGCACACGTTCTTGATGCAGTCGGTGGTGGCGACGCCTTCGGGATTTTTGCAGGTGGCCGCGATGGCGCAGCCGCCGCCCGCCTCCGTGGTGCCATCGAGCACGCGGCACGCCTGGTAGATGGCTTTGCGCAGCTCGAGCGTTTGCGACCACGTGGGCACGCACACGGCGTGCGCCTGAGCGTGAGCGGCGAGGCAGGCATCCACTGCGCTGTCGTCGAAGGTGGCGCGACCGGCGTCCACCGCGTCCGCACCCGGTCGGCAGACGTCGCGTTTGAAGACGGCCAGGCAGCCTTCGGGATTGAAGTCGCCGTAGGTCTGGGTGCAGCAGTCTTTGGCGTCGGCGCAGAGCTTGGTCGCGAAGTCGACGCAGTGCTCGAAGACGTTCGTCTCCGGCATCGTCGGCGTCGGCTCGGGCTGGGTGCCCTCGTCCGCGCTGGAGGAGCAGGCCAGTGTCGCCAGCGCGGAGAGCAGCCACGAAAGCCCGAGGAGGCGCCGCATTGCCCTCGAGCCTACACGACTTTCAGTACTGGTGGCTCAGGTCGTACAGGTTCTGGAAGATGGGGACGGTGTGATTGCCGATCGCGCAGCCGGCGACGTTTTGCTCCAGGGTCGTCGTGTCGAGAACGAGCTGTACGTCGAGGTCGGTTGCTTTGGTGATCTCGCAGTCTTGTTGGGTCGCGAGCCCGAGCCGCAGCTCGGCGCCGTCGATGTAGCGGTTGAGCGTGTCGAGATCTGCGGGGCTCAGCTGCTTGGTGGTGGTCGTGACTTGGCCCATGGCGTCCGGGCCCACGATGGTGACGGAGCCGTCGGGCAAGAACGTGCGTTTGGTGGATTGGCCAATCACGATCTCGTCGATGCTCAGCTCTTGCCAGGTGCCGCGGCTGCCCGCCAGCGCGACCGGGCTGCACACGTGCATCGCGAACAGGCCCAAGCCGGCTGTGCAATCGCAGCGCGAGCCGACCTGGCTGCACTCGTACTGACGACTCCCGAGCTCGGAAAGGCAGCGTTCGTCCTCGGGACAGTCTGCGTCGCTCTCGCACGCGGGGCGGACGCACGCTTCCGCGTCGACCAGCGCGGTGTCGCAGCCGATAAGCTTGCAGGCCGATGCGACCGTGCAGCTGCCCGGTGTGCCGCACTCGGAATTTCCGCAACCGCTGGCGCAAGCCTGCGGGCCGTCGTCGCTCCCGGTGCTGCTGTTCGTGGTGTCGGCGATCTTGTTGCCGTCGCTGTCGCGACAGAAGCCGCCCGAGCACGTCGGCACGTCGCTCGAATCCTTGCAGTCCGTGTCGGCGCTGCACGTGACGAAATGCGTTTCTCCGCTCTCGGTCGTTTCGGCTTTACCGCACGCCAGCGCCAACCCCAAGGCGCTCAGCACCGCCGCACCGGTGCGCAACTTAGCCCACATCGCTGCTCGTCCCTTCGTCATCGTCTTCCTCCACCGTGCTTTGGCCGTAGTAGGCCACCACCTGCAGCTTGCGCTGCTCACCGCGTTGCGAGCGGTTGTAGTCGTCGAGCTTGCTGCGCAGCGCGCTCATGCGCTCGCGAAAGCGAGCGAGCTCACCCAGCACCTCGCTCTCGAACGGGTGCCCGCGCCACAGCTCGAAGTGATAAGTGCTGCCGCCGATTTCGTCGCCGCGCGTCGCGCGCTGGTCGACGGACAGCTTGCGAATCACGGTTTGCACCAGCGCCGTGAAATGGTCGAGCACCGAGCTCTCCCAGCCCGCCGGGTCGTCGAAGCCCAGCACCAATTGCGCCGAGCGCAGCCGCTGCTGGTCACCGCTGCCGTGCCGCTCCACCTTGCCCGAGGCGATCAGGCTCTCTACGATCGCGGAAAGCTCGCTCGAGCCCAGCGACGTGCGCTGGGCCAGCTCTTCGAGGCTCAAATCGCTCTCTCGGTAGATGGTGCTCCACACGAACGCTTCCAGGCCCAAGCTGTCGCCGCCGCGCCGCAAGGTGCTGACTTCGTCCTTGGTGGCGGCTCGGAACGCGACGTTGTTGCCCGCACCGGAGCTGAAGACCAAGCCGCTGTCCGTCAGGTCGCGCAGCACGCCCCGCAGCGACGCCTCGTCGTCGTGACGGAAGCGCCGCAAGATTTCGTCACGACGTACCACGCCGTTCTGCTCGATGAACTCGAGGGTCGCCTCCCACAGCGAGCGGCCGCGATCCGTCTGGCTTTGGCTGAGGCGTTGAGTGCGGCGCTGGTACGTGCGCAGCGCCATGCCGAACATGTCCGCGCTCACCTTCTTGCCCACGCCCTGGTTCTCCAGCTCGCGCGCCAACTCGAGGAAGGCTTGGCCGGCGACGTGCGAGAGCGGCGCCCGCAGTCCGCCCGAGGTCGCAAGCTCGGCGACCAGCACCATGGTCTGGCGCACGACGGCGTCGATCAGCAACCTGACGTTCACGTCTTTGGCTATAGCTGGCGGCGCGGGGTTGCGGGAGGCGGCAGCTTTGACACCAGGGCTTGCGCTGCCCCGAATTGCTGGGATCTTGCCTTAAATTACCGCGCCAAGGACATTGCGCTATCGTTCGCGCGCTTTGCAGCTCCTGGACCACCCCTACGCCAAATTCCTCGACAAGGTCGAGAAGCCCAACCGTTATACCGGCGCCGAGCACGGCGTGCGGCGCAAGGCCTGGGAAAGCGTCGAAGCGCGCGTCTGCCTGGCGTTCCCCGAGCTCTACGACATCGGGATGAGCCACCTCGGCTATCGCATCCTGTACAAAATTTTGAATGATGATCCGCGCACGCTCGCGGAGCGCGCTTACCTGCCGTGGACCGACATGCAGCGCCAGCTGCATCAGCACGGCAAGCTGCTGGTCTCGCTCGAAGGCTCGCGTCCGTTGTGTGACTTCGACATGGTCGGCTTCTCGCTGCAGTACGAGCTGACTTACACGAACGTGCTCACCATGCTCGAGCTGTCGGGCATTCCGCTCACCAGCGCGGCGCGCAACGATTCGGACCCGCTGATCGTGGCGGGCGGGCCGGTAGCGACTCATTGCGAGCCGGCCGCCGATTTCTTCGACGCCGTGCTGATTGGTGATGGTGAAGAGGCCGCGACCGAAATTGCGCTCACCTGGGTGCAGGCCAAACGTGAGGGATTGTCACGGCGCGAGCGCCTGGTGCGCCTGGCCAAGATCCGTGGCGTTTACGTGCCCTCGCTTTACCGAACCGCAATCGATCCGGTCGACGGCTTCATGGTCGTCACGGGGCCCGAAGAAGCGGGCCTTCCGTTTCCGATCGAACGCCGCCTGCTCGAGGATATTTCGAAGTTTCCATTTCCGGACGACGGCCCCGTTGGCGGCCCCGAAGCCATTTTCGATCGCATGAGCATCGAGGTGGCGCGTGGCTGTACCGAAGGTTGCCGCTTCTGCCAGGCGGGGATGATTTATCGCCCCGTGCGCGAGCGTAACCCCAATGAGGTGATCGACACCGTCGTGCGCGCGCTCGAAAAGTCGGGCCAAGACGAAGTGAGCCTCACGGCTCTCTCGACGGCCGACGTGAGCTGCATCTCACCGCTGATCAAGCGCCTCGTCGAAAAGACGGCGCCTGAGCGCGTCTCGCTGGGCGTCGCGTCGCTGCGCGCCTACGGCCTCGCCGAAGACTTGCTGGACGACATGCGCAAGGTGCGCGCCTCGGGCCTCACCTTCGCGCCCGAAGCCGGCACGCAGCGCATGCGCGACGTCATCAACAAGAACGTGACGGAGGAGCAGCTGCTAGAGACGGCAGAGCGCACCTTCTCGCGCGGCTTCGACAAGATGAAGCTGTACTTCATCATCGGCTTGCCGACGGAAGAAGACGAGGACGTGCTGGGTATCGCGTCGGTGGGCAGGAACGCGCTGCAAGTGGGCAAGCGTGTCGGTGGCCGCCCCAAGGTCACGGTGAGCGTGTCGACTCACGTGCCCAAACCGCACACGCCGTTTCAGTGGTGCGCCCAGGATTCGTTGGCGCAAACGCAGCGAAAACAGCAAATTTTGCGGCAAGCCGTGAAACAAACGCGCGGCCTCGAGCTACGCACCCACGACTCCGAGACCAGCTTGCTCGAGGGTATTCTCGCGCGCGGCGATCGCCGCCTGGGTCCGGTGATCCTGCGTGCCTACGACCGCGGCGCTCGTCTCGACTCATGGGAAGAGCACGTCAAGCTCGAGCTGTGGAAAGAAGCGCTGGAGCATTTCGCGATCGACCCGGCGCAATTCCTCGGCACCATTCCCGTGACGGCTCGACTGCCGTGGGACCATTTCGATATCGGGCTCGAAGAAGGATTCTTGGCGCGAGAGTACCGCAAGGCGCTCGCCAGTCGCCCGAGCCCGCCGTGCGGCAAGGTCGTCGGCCAGTTCATCCACGCCACCAACCTGGTCGACGCCGAAGCAGAGAAGCGCCGACTCGTGTGCTACGACTGTGGCATCGCCTGCGACCTGACCAAGATGCGCAGCGAGCGCAAAGACTTCTTGGCACGGCTCGGTGCTTTCGAGCCCAACCAGCACGTGCAACTGCCGATTATTCGCGACGAGCAACCGAAGAAGTCGAACAGGCCGGCCGCGGAGCCGCTGGCTTTCGGCATGGATTTGCCGCCAGAAGAGCTGGCCAAGCCGCCCGCACAACGCAAGCGGGTGCGCCCCGAGCTGTATCGGCCAGCGCGCACCGGTACGCCGCAACGGTTCCGTTTGCGCTTCGCCAAGACGGGTGCGGTTGCGCTGCTCGGCCATCTGGATTTGATTCGCGAGCTGCCGCGCGTGATTCGCCGCGCCGGCATCAGGACCGCATACACGGAAGGTTTCCACCCCAAGCCGGATATGTCGTTCGGTCCGGCCTTGTCGCTCGGGGTCGCTAGCCTGGACGAGTACGCCGACGTCAAGCTCATCGACGCGCCGCCGGCTGAAGAGCTAGTAGAGCTCTTGGAACGCCACACCTCGGGTGGCTTGCGCTTTCTCGGCGCGCGTCGCCTGGAGCAGCAAGACAAAGGAGTGGCCGCCGTGATCAACGCCGCGCGCTACCTCTTGGCGTTGCCAGAGAGCGTCGTGCGCGAGCGCGGCGGCTTGCCGTTTTTGGATCGAGCCGTCGCGGAGTTCATGGCCAAGCCCGAGCTGGTCGTGCGGCGTAGCATCGACGGTCTGGGCAAGAGGGTCGACGTGCGGCGCTTCGTGCGAAGCTTGAAGCTGGCCGGGCCGGAGGCGGAAGAGGCGCTGCGGGCCGCCGGGCTGATCGGCGATCTGTTGGCCCTCGAGGCAGTGGTGGAGCTCGGGCCCACCGGCTCGGCCAAGGCGGCCGAGGTCGTCGAGGCAGTTTTGGGCGCCGGTTTCCCGCACAAAGGCGTGCGGGTAGCGCTTCTGGCGGGCGACAGCAGCCCGCTCGACATCGTGAGCTTGCGCAGTACGCAAAAAGTCGTCGAAGCTGCGCTAGCCCCTGCATGAGCAAGCCCAAGACCCGGCAGGTCACAGCCAACTGGAGCGAGCCCAAGAGCGCCGCGGGTCGCGCGCTGCGCTCACTCGGCGAGCGTTACATCGAAACCACCATGGAGCGCTTCCCCAGTGTGGGTAGCGCCATGGGTCGCCACGAGTACGACGGTGAGCTCGAGCTCCCCAGTGAGAAGCTGCTCGCCGCCCAGCAAAAGCTGTTGAGCGAAACGCTGAGCGCGGTGGAAGCCATTCCCGAGCACGACGTCGATGGCGACGACTGGCTCGATCGCCGGGCGCTGCTGGCCGAGCTGCGCACCGAGCTGTGGTCCTACGAGCGCGAGACCCACCGGCGTAACCCAGAGAGCTGGGTCTCGAGTGCGCTCGGTAGCATCCACCACCTGGTCGTGCGCAACGCCGACGACCTCACGCCGGTGGCCGAAGCCATCGCGGGGCGGTTGGCCAAGCTGCCCGACTACCTGGAAGGCGCGGCGGAGCTGCTCAAGCGCCCGGTGCCGCTGTGGCGCGAGACCGCGCAGAGCTCGGTAGCTGGCGCGCCCGCGCTCTTCGAGGCCATCCGCGAGCCCTTGGCCGCCACCGGCAAGATCAAGCCGAAACGGCTGGAATCGTTGCTCGGCAACGCGGCTGCGGCGTTCAAACAGTATGGCAAGCGCAGCGCGCGTCTGGCTGCCGGCAAGCCGCGCGACTTTTCTCTCGGCCGCGTCCGCTTCGAAGCGTTGATGCGCGAGCGACTCGGTTGGGATCTCACGGCCAACGAAGCGCTCGCCTACGGGCGCACGTTGGTGGAGCGCATCGAAGCCGAAATGGAAGCGGAGGCGGCGCGCCTCTCGCCGCGCAAGCGCCCGCGCGACATCTTGGAGCGCGCCGCAGCCGATTGGGCGCCCGCTCGCGGCGATCTACTGAGCGAGTACCAGCACGAGACGGAGCGTGTCGCGGGCGACTTCCGGCGCGCGGACATCGTCAGCTTTCCCGTGGGTGACGAGCTGCTCGTGAAGCCGGTGCCGGATTTCTTTCGGCATCAGTTTCCGACCGCGGCCTACTCATCGCCCGGTTGCTACGACAAGAAGCAGATCGGCGTGTTTTGGGTCAACGACCTGAGCCTGACGCGCGCCACCGAGCGCGAGCGCCGCGCCGAAGTCAGCCAGCATTTCGGCGTGCCGGCCACCTGCGCCCACGAAGCGTATCCGGGGCACCATCTGCAGTTTTGCATCGCCAATCGCCACTCCAGTCCCCTGCGTCGCTGGTTCGCTCACTCGGTTTTTTACGAGGGCTGGACGCTGTGGTGCGAGCAGATGGCGGTCGACAACGGCGTGAATCAGGACCCGACCGCGCGTCTCAACCTGCTTCACGACGCGCTCTGGCGCGCGCATCGCATCTTGGTCGACTGCGGCTTGCACGCCGGCGAGCTGACCTACGACGGCGCCGTCAAACACCTGATGAAGCACGTCGGCTTCACGCGCGGTCGCGCCGAAGGCGACGTGAACTGGTACACGGCCGCCCCGACCGTGCCGATGAGCTACCTGATCGGTAAGATGGAAGTGATGCGGCTCAAGCGCCGCAAAGTCGACGAGGGCGGCTGGTCATTGAAGCGCTACAACGACTGGCTGCTCTCGTTCGGCACCGTGCCGCAACGTTGGATCGAGCAAAGCGGGCTCTAAAGTGAAGCTGATCTCCATTGCCAAGGCCGGCGGCTTCGACCGCTTGCGCTATGTGGACGCACCCGATCCCGAGCTGGGCAAGGGTGCAGTGCGCGTCGACGTGCGCGCGGTCGGCGTCAATTTTGCCGACGTCGTAATCCGCCTCGGCCTGTACGAGTCTGCGAAGAAGTACGTGGGCTGGCCGATCACGCCCGGCTTCGAGATTGCGGGCGTCGTGGCCGAGCTGGGCGAAGGCGTCAGCGACTTGCAGGTCGGCGAGCGCGTCTTCGGTGTCACCCGCTTTGGTGGTTATGCGAGCCAGGTGTGCGTGCCGCGCGGGCAGCTGTTCCGCATTCCGGCGGCGTTGTCGTTCGCGCAAGCGGCCACGTTTCCGACCGTGCACCTCACGGCTTACTACGCGCTGCGCGAAGCCTTGCGCACGCGCCCGGGCCAGACGGTGCTCATCCACTCGGCCGCCGGTGGCGTCGGGCTCGCGGCCCTGCAGCTGGCCAAGGCCGACGGGCTGGTGCCGTTCGGCCTCGTGGGCTCTCCCAGCAAGCGTGACATCGCGCTGGAGTATGGCGCCAGTGCCGTCATCGACCGGAGCAGCCAAGATGTGTGGCGCGAGGTCGAGAAGCTCGCGCCCGGCGGGCTCAACTACGTGCTCGAGTCGAACGGCGCCGAGACGCTGCGCCAAAGTTATTCGCACCTCAAGCCCACCGGGCGCCTGATCGTTTACGGCTTCACCAGCATGCTTTCGCGCGGTAGCGCGCACCCGAATTGGCCCAAGCTCGCAGTCGACTACCTGCGTACACCCAGCTTTCATCCTCTGCAGATGGTGGACTCGAACAAGGGGGTGATTGGCTTCAACCTCTCCTACATGTTCGAGGAAGCGGAGCTGCTGACAGAAGCGATGGGGCGCATGTTGGCGGAGCTAGAAGCCAAGACCCTGCGCCCGTTGCCCGTCACCGAGTTCGCGTTACAAGACGCCAAGGCTGCCCACGCAGCCCTGCAAAGCGGCAGTACGGTTGGCAAACTAGCGCTGATTCCCTGAGCGCTGATGCTACTGATGCAGCCAAGGGCGGTGTGCTAGCCTCGCTGGTTTCATGTCGGGCTCAGCTCTGTTCGTGCGGGGACTCAGCGCGTGCGCACTGCTTGCGATAGCCTGTACGCCGCCGCGAACGCCGCCAGCCAAGCCGGCTCCTGCCCCGACCGCGAGCCACAAGCCGGGCCCGCCACAGCCACCCCAGCTAGCCGAGGAAACCGAGCCGGTCGTTTCCGAGCTGCGCACCGGCCGCATTCAGCCCATCGATCACCAGGAGCCGCTGGCCCTCAGAGTGCGGCGACATGCCATCGACGGCGATGATCAGTTGCTCGAGCTCGTGCTACCCGAATTCGCGGCCGAGGTGCCGGGCGACTTGTTCTGGCTCGGCACCGAAGCGCGCATCACCGGTAGCGCAGCGCCGTTTCAGCTCGTGAGTCGCGGCAAGGGTGCCGAGATGGTGCTGTGGCTGCGGCGCCCGAAAGCGGAGCTGGCCGCGGAGGTGATGGGCGATGCCTACACGCCCTCGGTCGGCGCACAACCTGGCCATCATTTCCGTTTTCGCGCGCCTGCCCCCACGGGCGCGGTCACCCCCGAGCTGCCGAGCCTTTGGGCTGCAGCGGCCGTCGACTACCTGGCCCAGCGCGGCGGCGCTTTCGGCGCCTTTGCCGCGCAGCGCCTGCACGAGCGTTACAAGCTGACGAGTCAGGTCTATTCCGTTGGCGGGGGCGCGAGCTCGTCGGAGCTCGTCGACTTGATGGACACGTTTGCGGGGCGTGCCGCCGTGCAGGCAGCGTTGGCGGTGCATCGCGGCGCCGTGCTGGCTGCCGGAAAGCAGCCGCGCAAGCTCCCGATCACGGAGATCAAAGGACCCGAGCTGGCGCGGCACCCCTGGGCGGACTTGTCCAAACGCCTCGCCGTACAGCCGCCGGAAGAGCCCCTGGCGGCCGCGGTTCCCGCCGACTTTTACTTCGTGCGCGCCAAGAGCTTCAGCGCCTTCACCGAAATGCTCGGCTTCGTCGAAGGCCTCGGCGCTCCCGCCGCCGACCTGCTCGACGGCTCTGCCAGCGCGCGCGGCTCGCTGCCGCGCTACCTGGCGGAGCTTGGCGTCGAGAGCGGCGACCTGTCGCGTGTTCTCGGTCCCGAGGTCGTGGACGACTTCGCGGTAGCAGGTAGCGATCCGTACGTTCACGAGGGTAGCGACGTTACGTTGATTTTCCGGCTCAAGAGCCCGCTCTTGTTTCGAGCGGCGCTGCTCAAGGCGCTTTCCACCCATGGCGCCGCGCACGGAGGCACGCAAAACAGCAGTTTCACCCACGAGGGTGTCACCGTGGAGGTGGCGCGCTCGCCGGATGGTCGCGTGCGCCAGCACCACGCGGTAATCGGCAGTCTGGAGCTGGTTTCTAACAGTCCGGCGGCCATCAAGCGCGTGATTTCCGCGATTCAGGGCAAGCTGCCCAAGCTCGCGGACGAGCCGGACTTCAAGTACATGCTCGCGCGCGACGCGCAGGTTCCGGCCGAAATACTCGGCTTCATCGGCGACCGTTTCGTCGCGGCCGTGGTCGGCCCGTCGCAGAAGATCGCCGAGGCGCGGCGGCAGGTGGCGCTCGCCGAGCTCACGGCGGCGCCGCTGTCGGCGCTGCTTTCCGGCTGGGTACACGGCAAGAGCCCGAGCGACAAGAACGAGCTTTTGCGCTCCGGCTTCTTGCAACCCAGCGAGCTGAAGCACGAAGGCGGTGCGCGCATCGAGTGGGCGCCGGGCGCCGCGCCGCGCTCGGTGTGGGGCACACCAGCGGCCCTCGAGCCGTTGATCGACCTGCCCCCCGTCACGAAAGTCAGCGCCGTAGAGCGCGACAGCTACGCGGCGTTTGCGCAGGCTTACCAGTTTCGTTGGTCGCAATACATCGACCCCATCGCGCTCCGGCTTTCGAGCTTGAAGCGCGGAGACAGCCGCGGCGTCCATGCGGAGCTGCGCGTCTTGCCGCTGGTTCCGGCGGACGAGGCGCTACGCTTCGATCTCGGCGGCGACGGCCGCATCGCCTTGAGTGAGCTCAGCTCGGGTGTTCGCTTCGGCTTCGGGATCGGCGAAGATTCGCCCTTGCGGCGTGAGCTCTCGCGCGGCGTGGAGCTGCTCTCGTCGCGCGGACCGAGCCTGAAACTCGATTGGCTCGGCGACTTCGCGTTGCTCGGCTTCGCGGATCGGCCCGAGCTGTTGGCGGCCGCGCGCGCTTCGCGCCGCACCCGCGAGTGGCCGCTCGAGCGCCCGGCTTCCGCCGAGGAGATGGGGCGCGAAGAAACCGCTCGCGACGACTTGGACAGCCTGCCCGGCTTGCCTGCTTACGTCGTGCTCGGGCTGCGCAGCCGGGTCGGCGCAGCCGTTGCGCTCTCTGCGATCAAGCAACTGCTAGAAGGCGTCGCTCCCGGGGCGGTGGAGTGGGCGCCGTTCGCGGCTCACCGCGGCATCGAGGTCGTGCGCGTGCTCGGCCGCGACCGCGGCCGGGAGATCGCGCTCTACTACGCCCTGGCCGGCGACAACCTCGTGCTCACCTTCAACCGCTCGGTCATGCGCTCCCTGATCGAGCAAGCGCTCGACGGCAAGCTCCCGGTGCAGGGCAAATCCGCGAGTGCCTCCAAGCAAGACGGCCAGGTCGTGCTCGAGCTGGCGCCTTCCAAGAAGGGCGCGCTACGGACCGTGCTGGCCTGGGCGCTCTCGGCCGCCGCGCTCGACGGCGCGGGCCAGGCGCGTTGGGCGGCCGAAGCGGTGCTGCGCGGTGTCCCTGAAAGCGCTCACAAGCCCGAGCGCAGCGCGGAGCTTTCGCTCGCCTACCTGGGCAGCGCGCCGCTCACGCCGGATGGCCGGCGCTACTGGCTCTCACCCGAGGGCATTGCGGATCCGCTGCGCGGTTCCGCGCACGCCCCAGAGTGGCCTGCGGTGCCGGCGCCCGAGTCTTCTGCCGAGCGCGTTTCGAGCACGCTCGGCAGTCTGCGCTCCGACCTGTCGTTCGACGACGAGCCGCAAATCACCAGCACTGCCCCGCGCTTACGCAGCCTTCGCGCCAGGCTGGATTTGTGGCTGCGCTAAGTCCTCGACATCGCCGGCATGCAGGTTGCTAACCTGACGGGCATGTCGGGCTTATCTCGCGGATTGACGGCTTTTCTTCCCGTAATGCTCGGTGTGCTGGCGTGCGGCAGTGGAGAAGAGTTCACAGCGAACGTGGCCGGTAACTACACGGTGGCCATCACGAACGGCGCCAACGGCTGCAACTGGGACATGTGGAAGGAGGGCGACCCTCACGAAGGGGTGGCCTTCGCGATCACCCAAGATGGCAAAGCGCTGACCGGCAAGGTCATGCTCGGCTTCGGCCAAGGCGCCGTGGCTTTTGCGCTGCTCTTCGGCACGGAGGACTTTACCGGCAGCGCCGACGGCAATTCGTTCACGCTCACCAAGCCCGGCAACGCGCTCAACCAGGGCAACTGCCCCTACTCCTACAACGCGACGATCGACGGCACTATCTCCGGCGACAGCATCGCGGGCACCATCACGTACGCGACGGTGACGAATGGCAACCCCGCCTGCAAAGACGTCGAGTGCAGCAATACGCAGAAGTTCAGCGGCAGCCGCCCGCCCCAGTAGCGCTCAGCCGCCTTCGACGGTCACGACGTTCATGGCCAGGCGCCGCAGCGCCTCGAGGCTACGGCGCTGCCAGTGCATGGCCGGATCGGTAAGAAAGCGAATCCGGTACGATTGCTGCGCGTTTTTGACGGTGTCGATCCACACCACGAAGGCCTTGAAGCAGCTCGAGTTCATGAAAGTGAGCTGGCGAAAGTCGCACGATACCTCGGCCACGCCCAGGCGAGTGGCTTCGGCGTGAACCCGCTTCAAGTAGGCGCCGAGCGGCTCAATCGCGCCGACGTCGCCGGTGCCCACGAAGCTCACGCCGAGCTTGCCGTCCGCGAAGCGCGAGCTGCATGAGAAATCGGCGCCCTGCACGGGCTCGAGCTCGCTCGTCTGGCTCACGGCAACGTACCCTTCTTCAGCCACACTTCACCGCTGGCCAGGATGATCAGCGCGTCGCCTTCGAAACGATGGCTCAGGCGGTACTCGGTCTCGGCGTGGATGCGTGCCAGTCCCAGGCCGGAGCCCGCGGGTTGGCGCGCGCTGTCGGCGATGATCGAGTCGTAGTGCTGGAGCGGGTCATGTGCCGTGCTGAGCGCGGCGAGGCGCTCGTCGGCATCGGCGCGGTTCTCCGGTCGTGGCACGTTGCTGGTCTGTACTTGCGCGAACAAGCTTCCGCTCGAATTCTGGTGCAGCTCGAAGCGCAGCTCACACGCCGACGCAGCGCTGTATTTCACGATGTTTTCGAGCAACTCGTGCGCGGTCAGGCGCAACCGTGAGGCGGCGTCTTCGTCAGCCAGCAGCGGCCGGCACAGCTCCAGAAGCGACTGGCAAAGTGGTGTCACCATGCCCTCCGGGGGCGCGGCACCGAAGCTCACCTCCAGGCTGACCAGCGGTTTTTCGGCGCTACCGCTCATGCTCACAAGATGGAGAATGTCTTGCTCACCGTACCGGGCAAGCCGCTGAACGCGCCGATGGAAGCGCGCTTCATGGTTTGCGCGATGCAGGCGCCCGTCGGCGTGCCGGCGAAAGGCGCTTCGGTGATGGTCGCGCTCGACACCTTGCCGTTCGGGTCGAACGTAACCACGACCGTAACCTTGCCGGTGGGGCCGCCGCTTTGCTTGCACGCCTGCGCTTCGTTAGCGGCTTGAGCGAGCGGCACCTTGGTGGCAGCCGCGTCGAAGCGTGCGCTGGGCGCGACCGTGGCGCCCTTCGACTCGGCCTTGCGCGCGCCCGCCGCGAACATCTCGGCAAAGCCGGCGCCGGGCGTCGTACCTTGATCCGGTGCCGTGGCGACCGGGTCGCTGCCGCTGGCGGTGTCGGCGCCAAGTTGCGCGGTTGTCGCAGGTGAAGGGCTGGGTGTGGGGGTCGGGGCCGGGGCCGGCGCTGGCAGGGGAGCCGGCGCTGCGGCGATCGGCGTGGAGGGTGGGGGAGCCTCTTCTTTGCCGGTCAGCAGGGCCACGCCTCCGCCAATCACCACCAAGGCTGCGACGACGCCACCGATGATGAGCGGCGTCTTCTTCTTCGACTCCGGCCACTCCACGCTGGCGTGGTCGGCGACCACGGCGGGCGCAGCGCCGAAGCTTGCCATGTTGGGCACGGCGGGCGCGGACGGAAAGGCGGGCACCACTTCTTGCGGTGGCCGCGAGACGACCTTGGCGACGCTGGCGGGCAGCGGCGGCGTGACGTCCGGCGCTTTGGGCTCGGGCGGCAACGGCAACGGCGCGGCGATGGGCGGAGGCGCTGGGGCTGGTGGCGCCAACGGCGGCGGCGCCGCAACGACCGGAGCGGCCACGGGAGTCGCGGGCTCAGGCGCTGCCAGCGGAGGCGGAGGTGCCGGCGGCTTGGGCAGCACCGGTGACGATGCTTGCTGCGCGCGCGGCTTGGGCAGCTCCGGGGTCGATGGCTGCTGTGCGCGCGGCTTGGGCAGCTCCGGGGTCGATGGCTGCTGTGCGCGCGGTTTGGGCAGCTCCGGGGTCGATGGCTGCTGTGCGCGCGGTTTGGGCAGCTCCGGGGTCGATGGCTGCTGCGCGCGCGGCTTGGTGGCCCCGACTCCGGGCAGACCCGCTAGCCCCACCGCGGTGGGCATCGGTGCTCGGGGCTTGTGCACGGGTGCCGGCTTCGCGGCAGCTTCTTTGGCCGCGGCGGCAGCCTTGGCGGCGGCTTCTTTGGCGGCAGCTTCTTTGGCGGCAGCCTCGGCCTTCAGCTTCGCTTCTTGCTTCGTCCAATCCGCCGCGAACTCGGAGACCCGCGCGAGCTCGAGCCATTCGGCCATACCGTCGCGCCAGACGAGCGTCGTGCCGTTGATGGCGCCGCGCTGCAGCTCGGCGACGACTTCTGCCGTCGTAAATTCGCGATCTTGGCCGTCCGGATAATCGACGGCCCACACCAGCTCGGTCGGCGCAGCGGGCCCGGCGGCAGCAGGCGCGGCGGCGCCCGCGGGAGCAGCCGCTGCGGCGCCGCCTTGGGTGCCATCGACGCGGATTCCCTGGCCGCACGATTTGCACTTGATCGTGACGACGCGGCCGCTGACCTTCTTCTCGTAGATCTCGTCCGAGATAGTGAACGTCTTGTGGCAAGCCGTACACGTGATCGGAAACGACATCCCGCGTAAGCGTACACGGTCTCAGCGGTTTGGCCGCCACTTTTGTGCAAGGCTGCCTTATCGAGCGCTGCGGTTAGCGCTTGGCCTGACTCAGACCATTCCTTCATTTGCAGATTTTCACTGCCGAGCTGCAGCTCGGCGGCTTCAATAAGCTCTCGGTACCCTTGCCTCTCGTAGAAACCACCGTCGTCCGCCGTCACGATTGGGCTCCAGGCCTCATGACGTTGGCGCTTGCCGAGCGCCCGCAGTTTCGCCCCGGTCAGTTCATGAATCTGGGGCTGCACCTGCCCGAAGGCTTCGTGTCGCGATCGTACTCGCTGGCGTCCGCGCCTGGCCACGAGCTCGAGGTGCTGCTCGCTCGCGTGGGCGAAGGTGCGCTGACACCGGCGCTCTTCGAGCTGCAAGCGGGCGCGCCCGTGTCGCTCGATCCCAAGCCGCAGGGCTTCTTCACGTTCGACTACCTGCCCCCCCATCGCGAGCTGTGGCTGCTCGCCACCGGCACCGGCCTGGGTCCGTTCTTGTCGATGCTGCGCTCCGGGCAAGCCTTCGAGCGCGCCGAGCGTGTGCTGCTCGTGCACGGCGCGCGCGGTCCCAGCGAGCTGGCTCACCGCGAGGAGCTCACGACGTTGCTGGCGGATCGCGGCGAGCGCTTTCGCTACTTACCGGTGCTGAGTCGCGAGCACGAGGCCGGCCTGATGCACGGGCGTGTCACCCACGTGCTCGAATCGGGCGAGCTCGAAGAGCGCGCGCAGACGCGAATTCAAGCTGAATCCTCGCATCTCATGCTGTGTGGCAACCCCGCGATGATCGACGAAGTGACGACGCAGCTCGTCGTGCGCGGCCTGCGCCGGCACCGCCAGCGCGCGCCCGGCCACATCACGACCGAAAAGTATTGGTGAGGGCGGTCGTCGGCTAGACGCCGCTCTGTCCGTAAACCGGCAGCGCCGCACCCGAGACGTCTCGCGAGCGCGCCGAAAGCAAGAACTCGACGACGTCGCCGAGCGACTCCGTCGTCACCCAGCGCGAGGTGTCCGCCTCGGGCATCGCCTTGCGATTGGCGGCCGTATCGATCGTGCTCGGCATCACCATGTTGACGCGCACGCCATACGCCAGCACCTCGGCCGCGATGGTCTGCGTGAGCGCCATGAGCGCCGCTTTGGCGGCCGCATAAGCGGCGTCGCCGGGCGCGGAAAACGGTCGCACACCCGAGCGCGAACCGATCAGGACCACGCTGCCGCTGCCCCGCGCGACCATGCCCGGCAGCAGCGCGCGCAGCGCCACTTGCGCGGTTTCGAGGTTCGCGTCCATCACGGTGCGATAGTCGGCGGCCGCTTCTGGCAGGTGAAAAGCGTGACCGCCGCGCCAGGCACCAGCAGTGAGCACGGCTCCTGTCAGCGCGCCGTGCTCGGCCTGCGCGCGCTCCAGCGCCGCAGCCAAATTCTGCGCGTTGCTGGTGTCAGCGTGCAGCTGCAGCACGCTGGCGTTCGCGCGCTGCAGCTTGGCCGAGCCGTCTTTGCTGCGCTCCAGCGCGATCACCCGACCGCTGTTACCGAAGCGCTCGACCAGTGCGGAGCCCAGCGCACCGCTTGCGCCGGTGATGAGCACGTTGCTCGCCGTCTCGTTCATGCGGCTCAGTCTATCGTCACACCCAGAGAAAACCGCACCAAGATTTCCCACGGGTAAGTGAAGGGCGTGATCGCCGCTCGCCCCGAGCCGGTCGAATCCTGTACCTGGATTTGAATCGCGTTGCAGTCCCCGGATTGGAAGTATTCCGGCTTGAAATCGCGCGTCCCGGCCGGTTGCCGGTAACAGCGCGTTTCGTCGTTCAAGTCATAGCCAAGCCCAAAGCCTCCACCTATGGTGAAGGCACCCCAACGCTCCATCGTGCCGAGCATTGCGTAGAGCTCGCGCTTGGTGTGTGAAACCGAGTCGACGACCGTCTGCATGTCGTCCTTGGTTTCGTAGCGCATGGCCTGATCGATCAAGCCGGCGCGAATCGCGTAACCTTTGAAGAGCTTCTTGGGCCAAAACGCGACCCCCACAGAGGCGCCTGCCATTGGTCCCCAACCGTCGCCATGTTGGTAGATGCGGGCGTCACCGTTGAACAAGTTGAGCCAGGGCGGCGACTGAGCCGTCACGAACATCGGCACCGCCTCGACGCTCATCCAACTCAAGACACCGACCTCGACCTCGACCCCGAGCTGACCCTCCAAGAGCCAGTTGAACGGATCGAGGCGCAGCGAAAATGGCGGTATCGAGGATCTGTTACGCTCCGGCGGGGGTGGCGGCGGTGGCTCGTAGGGCACGGGCTGGCCAGCCTGAGCATTCGGATTGGCGGCATACTGCGGTGGCGGAGGTGGTGGCGCGGCAACAGGCGCGGGCGCGGGCGTGGGAGTGACGGTGGGAGCCGGTGGCCGCGCCGCTGCCGGACCCGGCGTTGGCGCCACGACCGGCGCAGGTGCCGGCGCAGGTGCAGGTGCAGGTGCCGGCGCTGGTGCGGGTGCCGGCGCTGGTGCGGCCGTTGCCGGCGCTGGTGCGGCCGTTGCCGGCGGATCCAACGGGAACGCGCCCGTAGCCTGCCCCCAAGCGGGAACCGCGCCGAGCGTCCACGCGAGCGCGCCGGAGCCCCCAAGCCAAAAGCGAGAGCGACAAGCCATGTGGGTAAGGATAGGCCAGAACCCTCGCATGGGCTCGCCCGCCCGCGCTCGTTGGGCGAGCGGGGCTGGTTGCCGAATCGGGATCGCTGTTTTAGCGTGGCACTTCCAAAATGACGTTCTCGGTTCAGTTGGTCTCGGGTGTGGCGACGGACACGGGTGCGGACGCGCTGATCGTCGGTGTCTTCGCCAATCAGGTGGCGGACTCGGACGCGCTGCTCGGCCTCGAAGACGCTCTGGGTGGCGGCTTGCTGAGCCACCTCAAGGCGAGCGAGTTCGAAGGCAAGCTCGAGCAACAGATCGACGTGCCCACTTTCGGCCGCGTCAAATCGCGCCGCCTGCTGGTGGTCGGCTTGGGACCCAAGGCCGAGGTCGATGCCGGTCGCGTGCGCTCGGTGCTGGCCGGCGCCGTGCGCACGGCGCTCTCGTCCTCCACCAAGACGATCGCGTTGGTACTGCCAGAGCCTCTGCCAGCGCTGCGCGTGGTAGGCGAGGCCGCGGTGCTCGGCGCCTACCGCTTTTCTCGCTACTTCACCGGTGAGCGCAAGCCCAAGGCCGAGCTGTCGAAGATCAGCGTCGTCGTCTCGGGCAAGGTCACGAGCGAACAGAAGAAGCAGCTCGATCTGGGCGTGGCCGTCGGCCAAGCCATCTGCATCGCGCGCGACGCGGTGAACGAGCCGCCGAACGAGCTCTACCCCGAAACGCTGGCTCACGTCGCGCAGCGCATCGCGAAAGAAAACGGCTTCAAGGTCAAGGTGCTCGACAAGAAGGGCATCTTGGCGGCAGGCATGCACCTGCACTACGCGGTCGGTCAGGGCTCCACGAACGAGCCGCGCTTCATTCACTTGAGCTACGTGCCCAAGAAAAAGAAGAAGAAGGTGGTGTTCGTCGGCAAGGGGCTCACCTTCGACTCCGGCGGTCTCTGCATCAAGCCCGCCGCCGGCATGGGCGAGATGAAGAGCGATATGGCGGGCGCGGCGGCGGTGCTCGGCCTCATGGCGGCGGTCGGCGCGACCAAGCCCGACATCGAGCTGCACGTCATCGTGGGCGCCGCCGAGAACATGCCCGACGGCGCCGCTTACCGCCCGGCAGACATCTTTCCGTCGCTCGACGGCAAGACGGTGGAGATCGTCAACACCGACGCCGAAGGTCGGCTCGTGCTCGCCGACGCACTGGCCTACGCCGTCAAGCTCAAGCCCGACGTCATCGTCGACGCCGCGACGCTGACCGGCGCGGCGCTGGTTGCGCTCGGCAAGACTTGCTCGGCCTACTACGCCACCGACGAAAAGCTGGCGACCACGCTCGAGGCCGCCGCGCGCGAAGCCGGAGAGCTGTTCTGGCGCATGCCGCTCTTGGACGAGCTCGCCGAGCAGCTCAAGAGCGACGTCGCCGACCTCAAGCACACCGGCGACCGCTGGGGCGGTTCCATCACCGCCGCGCTCTTTTTGCGCGAATTCGTGGGCAAAGTGCCGTGGGTGCACTGCGACATCGCCGGCCCCGTGCTCGCCGAGCGCGCCCGCGGCGCCTACCCCAAGGGCGGAACCGGTCACGCCGTGCTCACCTTCCTGCACTTCGTTGAACGCCTCGCCGCCGGCTGAGCCCGCGCATGGCCGACGCAATCGGGGAGCAGCGGCGTCGGCTGTTTCAAGCCGAAATCTCGCGAGTCGTGCCCGGCCTCTATGGCTGGCTCGCCACCGTGGCCACGCCCGTGTTCCAGCGAGGTGCGTCGACCTCGTCACGGGTCATGGCTGGGCTCGCCCTGGCGTCGCTGGCCGCATCTTATGTGCTCGCAGGCAGTCGTCCGCGCCTGGCCCGGGTTTGCGGGGTCCACGCCTTCCTGCTGTTCTGTTTCGGCGCCTGGGCCCTGCTGGGCCCGCTCCTGCGCAGCGACCAACTCGACGCCGTGCGGGGTGCGCTGGGTGCGGTCGGCTTCTTGCTCCACGCCCTGGCCTGGGGCGCCCCACCCAAAGACCCAGACGACACGGACGCGCTCGACAACCTGGTCCCAGGCCTGCCGCTCCAGCCGCGCAACAAGCCTGACCGCTGGGGCGCGGTCATGCTGGCGCTGGTCATCCCGGTCGCGCTCACGCCCGTAGCGCTAGCCTTCGCGGTGGAGCGGCCCGGCGCATCGCTGCTCGCTCACGCCGTGGCGATCGGCTGCGGGTTGCTCTTGGTGGGGGCAGGGAACGAGGTCGCGCTGCAGGCCGGCAAGCCTCGCAGATTCCCCGCGTGGCGGGCCCGAGCCGGCCGCGTGCTGTGGACCTTGGCAGCGCTCGCGGTGCTGGTGGTAGGCGGGTTGCTCTGGCTGGCCCTGCGCTAGTGGGAGTACGCTCGGGCCGGTGGCGCGCGCGCTCGACTTCATCGCTTTCGCTCTGGTGGCTGGTGGCGGAGTCGCTTTTGCGCGCGGCGTGCAAGCGCTAGGTGACCGTAAAGACCTCGTAGCGGTCTATTTGTTGGTGGTGGGTGTGCTCTGCCTCAAGGCCGCGACGGACCTGCTGCGCCCCAAAGCGGGGGATGCGTGAAGAGCCGAGTCGGCGCTGTCACCTGCCTACTGCTGGCCGCCGCGTGCGGCGACCACGACCGCGTGCCCGCGCCCCCCAGAGCCTCGTCATTGCCGGCCGGCGTGCTGGCCCGGGTTGGACAGGACTCCATCGGCGCCATCAGCGTAGCCCGCCTCTTCGCGTCGCGTGGGCTGACGGCGCGGGCGGCCGCCGAGCTCGCGATTTCCGACGCGCTGTGGGCGCAGGGGGCGCGCGCGCAGCTGGCACCCGGCAGGTCCCGCGCGGTCGAGCGCGTCGCGCTGGCGCGCAGCCTACTTGAAGCCATACGGCAATCGGCCGAGGCCGCCGGTCCACCTTCCGAGGCCGAGATCAACCAGCTGCTCGAGCAGCGCTGGCTCGAGCTCGCGCGTCCCCCAGCGGTCCGCACGACCCATGTCGTCGTCATGAACGACAAGCCCGAGCGTGACGCCGCCGCCCGCGCGCTGGCCGAAAAACTCCGCGCCGCCCTCAGCCAAGCCAAGAACAGCGCCGACGTACTGAGCATCGGCAAAGCCATGCCCAACGAGGGCTTCGAGGTGCGTCCAGAGGAGCTGAGCTTCGTCACGACCGACGGTCGCACCTTTCAAAAGCAGGGCGAACGCTACTCCCCGATGGGCGTTTCGTTCGACCCCGACTTCGCCCGCGCCGCCAACGCCCTACAACAGGTGGGCGATCTGAGCCCCGTCACCAAGAGCCAATTCGGCTACCACGTCATACGGCTCGAGGAGCGCGACCCCGGGCACACCTTGCCCCCAGCGGAGCTGCACGAGCTCATCAAGCCCGAAGTCGTGGCGCGGCGCGCCGCGCAGGCGCGGGGTGAGCTGATGCAGCGGCTGCGCGCGCAGAGCACGGTTCAAGTCGAGCGCGCCGTGGACGACCTCACGGCTCTGGTCAAAGCGAGCCCATGAAGCGGCGGCGGAGGGGCGCGGCTCGCGATCAAAGCGATTCACCCTTCAGCGCCATCCTCGGTCGCCTCTGTGACGACAGTGGCGCACTGGCTGCGGCTCTCGTCGATTCGGAGGGTGAGACAGTCGACTACGCGGGGTTGCTCTCGCCCTACGAAATCAAAGTGGCGGCCGCCGAGTGGCGCATCGTGCTCACGGTCGTGCACGAGTCGCGCTTGCCCGGGTTTCGCCATGTCACCGGCATGACCGTGCGCGGTCAGCGACGCAGCTTCCTTATCGAAGCGATGCCCGACGGCTACGCCATCGCCATGTGCTTGCCGCGCCACGACTTCCTCGTCTCGCGCCGCGCGCTCGCCCAGGCCATGCGTGAGCTCGGCCAAGAAGCGGGACTCGCCTTGCCCGAAGCGCGCACCCAGCTGAGCTGGGCCCGCGTGCAAGTCCGGACCCCCGCCGAATCGCGGCTCCTCCGCCGGCCGGACGCAATCTGGCTCAAAGGCGAATGGAGCCCGGTCACGATTTTGGGCCGCTACCAGGCCCGCGATCTCTCCCGCAGCGAGCTCGGCTACCTCGCCCGGCTTTCCTCTGGCGCCGAGGTCTTCCTGGTCCGCGAAGCCCTCGGCGTCTGGTTCATCGACAACGCCGCCGCCCTCACGGCCTAGCCACTCCCAAAGCGAAGAAGCCAGGAGCAGGCCCGTCCCGCGAGGTCGGACTGGGGATCGTGGGGGCCCGCCTATAAGGAGGGAATCCCCCGACTTATCCACAACATGTGGATAAGATTGAAAAATCGATCCCGAAGGTTCGAAAGAACTTGCCTGGTTCGGAGGGATAGACCATATAGCCGCTCCCTCGACGGCGCCTCCCACGGCGCGGTCGACGGCAGGCCGCAAGGCATCCTGGTCCAGCTCGGACGGGCTCCCCCGAAGGAAACTTCGGAAGCCAAGAAGGGCAGGCCGGCTCGACTCTTTCCAATCGGAATACCGAACGGAAAAAATCGAGAGGCTCCGGAAAAAATCTCTGGACAACAGAGACCACCGGAACTAGATACCGCGACCCCGCTGCCGGGAGCACCCGCTCCCCTCGGTCCTTGAAAACTGAGTCCTAATACCCCGCGAGAAATCGCGTGGTCCCCGCACCGATACCG
>DASZTA010000025.1:0-5116 GCA_035548415.1 Polyangiaceae bacterium | reverse complement strand
ATCGTCTGGTGGTCGAGCGCCATGCCCCCTTACGATCATGCCCGCGAGCTGCTTGCACCAAAAACCGCTCTCCTGGCTGCGATTATTTCAAGGGCGGACCTTTGCCGTCTCGCTGTGTTGAACCATGAGACGCTCGTAATTAGCTTCGTGGACGTGCGACGATACCTGGGGTCCCGAAGCGCATCGCGCGTTCACCCAAGTTCTTACGTTCGGAAGAACTTCTTGGCGATGAAATGGGGGACACGCCGCAATGGGATTGCGACTGCGAAGCGGCTGACTGCGAAGCGGCTCGGAGAGCGCTCGGACACTGCGATTTCTGCTTCGTGGGCCACTACGCCGAAATGTGTAGAATCCTGAGGGGCTGCGGATGAGCAGCCAGCAAGGACTCAGTGATACTGCTCGGCTTCGAGCAGCTCGGTGAGGGTGCGCAGGGTACGGCCCGAGCGGTGGTAGAAGCGCACGCCGAGGCGGGCGGCGCCTTCGAGTGAGTGGAGCCAGACCACTTCACCCTCGAGGAATAGAGGATCCCAAAGATGAGGGGCTTCGACGGAGAGGGAGACGGCGGTGCCGTTCGGCACTGCTTCGAGCATCTCCATGCAGGCGCCGCCCAGGCCCAAATCGATGAGCCGCGCGGGGCGTTTCCAGCTGCCGTCGCCTCGACTGACGATCGCGGTGAGCCCGACGGGCCTTCGCGCGAAGGCGCGAAAGTGGTCGAACGGGCGCTTGAGGCTCATCGGCTGGCTGCATCCTAGCGCGCATTTTCAGGTGTTCTCATGACCTTGACACATTCGGCCAAATGGCCGGCGTCGCGCTAGGACCGCGAAGAAGTTTGGGTTTTGGGGGCTCGCCCGCTACGATTGTGAGCCCGTTTGGCCTTGCCGCGGCCGATTGGCGTATGAGACCGAGTCCTACCGGAGTCCGGAGCAGCTGATGGCACAGGAAACGCGAAAAGACCCCCGCGCGAAGGTGCTGACCATGACGGTCCGCTACAAAAGCGCGACGCTCGACGAGTTCATCGAGCATCACTCGCATGACGTCAGCCGCGGCGGCATGTTCATCAAGACCCCGTCGCCGTTTCCGCCCGGCACGCTGCTGAAGTTCGAGGTCAAGATCGCCGAAGACCAGAAGGTCATTCAGGGCGTCGGCCGCGTGGTGTGGAAACGCGAATCCGAGACCGGCGACAAAGAGCGTCCCAGCGGCATGGGCGTCAAGTTCATCAAGATTGATGACCCGTCGCGCAAGACCATCGATCAGTTGGTCGGCGCGCGCGGCGATGCCTCTGCTGCCTACGAAGCGGGCGGTGGTGACGGCGGCAACGTGAAAACGGCTCCCGCCGTGACTCCGGCCGCAGCCATGACTCCGGCTGTGCCGGAAGCTGCGGCGTCCGGCAAACCTGCGGTGCCGCGCAAGGCCACCATGATCGGCTTGGGTGCGATGGGCGCGCACGCCGCGAAGGCGGCCGAGTCCACGCCGCCTCCCGCCGCTGCGCCTGCAGGTGGTGGCGGCTTCTTCCCGAGCTCCGATTCGCAAGCGGACATGCCGCCGCCCGAAGATCGCACCGTGATGAAGCAAGCCGCCGAGCTGCTGCAAGACGCGCTGCGCGAAGCCGGCGGCTCGATGGACGACGTCGGCACCAAAACGGAAGCCAAGAAGGCGCCGGAGCCGGCGCCGGAGCCCGAGAGGAAGTCGCTCCCCACGGAGCCCGAGATCGCGCCCGAGCCGAAGGCCGAAACGCCGCCTGCCGGGCCGCGCACCCTGCGCTCCGACGCACCCAAGAGCGAAAAGGCCGAATCGCGGCCGAGCGCACGCCCCGCAGCCGTTTCCAGCCGTTCCGAGCGCCCCGCGGCCGCAGCGCGCACGGCATCGACCCGCCCCGCCAAGATTCTGTCCGAAGCGCCTCCCGCTCCCGAAGGTGGCGGTGGTCGCATCATGATCATCCTCGCTGGCATCGCGATTGCCGCCGGAATCGTCTTCTTCGTCACGAAGAAGGAGCCGGCACCTCCGGCGCCCGAGCCGCCCGCGGCCGCAACGCCCGCCCCCGAGGTCGCTCCGCCGCCTTCCGCGACGGAAGAGCCGAAGCCCGCGGAGGCACCGAGCGCAGCGGCACCGGCCGAGTCTGCCAGCGCCGCTGCGGCACCGAGCGCCGCGCCTGCCGCGAGCGCGGCACCGAGCGCCGCTGCACCTGCGACGGCCAGCGCGGCTCTCAAGCCCGCGCCGGCTCCTGCCGCTGCGCCCGCGCCCTTCGCACCGGCGCCCGCACCCAAACCCGTCGCGAAGCCGAAGCCCAAGCCTGCGGCGGCCGAGCCCGGCGCCGAGCCTGCACCCGCGGCCGAGCCGAAGCCTGCCGAGCCCGCGCCCGCGCCTGCTCCGAAACCCAAGCCTGCCCCCGAACCGGCCGGCGACAATCCCTACTGACCCCGAGTTGAGTTGAGCGGTCCCACGTCTTCCGGCCAAAGCGGGGCGGATGCCCGTGTCGGTACGACCCTCGCCGATCGTTATCGCATCGATGCGCTGATCGGCGAGGGGGGTATGGGCCGCGTGTATTCGGCCGAGCACGTACTGATGCGCAAGCGCCTGGCGATCAAGGTGCTGCACCGCGAGCTCACGACCATGACCGAGGTGGTGGCGCGCTTCGAGCGCGAGGCCATGGCGGCTGCCAACATCGACCACCCCAACGTGGCGGCCGCGACCGACTTCGGCAAATTGCCGGACGGCGCGGTGTTTTTGGTGCTCGAGTACGTGCAGGGCAAGAGCCTGCGCGACGAGATTGCTACGGGCCCCATCGCGCCGGAGCGAGCGCTGCACATCACGCGCCAGATCGCGGCGGGGCTGGGCAGCGCGCACGCGCTGGACATCGTGCATCGCGATCTCAAGCCCGAGAACGTGATGCTCGTCGACAAGGGCGGCGACCCCGACTTCGTGAAGGTGCTGGATTTCGGCATCGCGAAGGTTCCGATCGGCGAGGTGCCGCAGCCCAAAGAGACACCTGCGCATACGCCCATCACCAAAGCCGGCATGGTCTTCGGCACGCCCGAGTACATGGCGCCCGAGCAGGCGTTGGGCCAAACGGTGGACGGCCGCGCCGACCTCTACGCGCTGGGGGTCATCCTCTACGAAATGCTCTCCGGCTCGCGGCCGTTCTCGAGCCAGAGCCAGGTCGGGATTTTGGGGCAGCAGTTGTCCAAGCCGCCGCCCAAGATCAGCGAGCGCGCGCCGGGCATCATCGTGCCGCCCGCGGTCGAGGCGGTGGCGATGAAGCTGCTCGAGCGCGAAGCCTCCGCGCGCTACCAATCCGCGTCCGAGGTGGTGGACGTGATCAACCGGCTGCTGGCGCCGATCCCGGGGCGTGGCATCTACCGCTTCACGCTGCCGGAGGGCTCGCCTTCACAGCCGCCCCCGCCAGAAGAGAAGCAGGCGCTGCGCGACGCGATTACGGTTTCTTCCAAGCCGAAGCAATCCGGCCCGACTCCGTTGCCGGTGCCGACCGGCTTTCATCCCGGGCTCGAGCCGCCACTCGGCACGATGGACGCGGCGGCGTCGGGAGGCAGGCTCGACGCCAAGCTCGAAACGTGGCGCGGCAAGCTGCCGCCGGGCGTGCAAAACGTCGTGCAAAAGCTGCCGACACGCGTGCTGTTCGGTGGCGCCGCGGGCGGCTTGCTGCTGCTTCTGCTCATCCTCGTGATCGCGCTCTCTTCCGGCTCGAGCAAGCCGCAAGCTGGCACGACCGGGCCCCTTGCCAGCGGCTCCGCCGAGCCCACCGAGTCGAAGAAGCCAGCCATGGAAGGTCCGTTCGCGCGACCCGACGAGCTGGCCGAAGCCAAAGCAGGCGGCCAAAAGGCGTACGAAGCCCTGCTCGAAAAGTACCCGAAGGATCCGAACATCGCCGTCGAGCTGGCGCGCGACTTGGCGTCGAAAAAGAACTACTCGGGCGCGGTCGGCGCGGTCGGTCGTGCGCTGTCGATCGATGCCAATTTCCAGAACAACGCGCAAATAGCGTCGCTGGTTTTTCAAACCGCCCAGGTCAAAGCCAGCAGCGACGCCGCCTTCGCGCTGCTCGAAGGTGCGATGGGCTCGCGTGGCGCCGACATCGCCTACGATCTCGTGACTACGCCCAACGTGCGCGGCTGGGTGCAGCAGCGCGCCGAGACGTTCTTACAGTCGCCCGCCTACGAAAAAGTCGCGACCGCGGGTCTGCGCGCCATCGTCAAGCTTCGCTACTCCGCCGGTTGCGACGAGAAAAAATCGCTGCTCGCAGACGTGAAGAAAAACTCCGACGAGCGCGCCCTCTTCGAGCTCGTGCCGCTCCAAGACAAATCCGGCTGCGGCGCCCGCAAAAAAGACGATTGTTACCCCTGCCTGCGCACGAGCAACGACTTGGACGACGCCATCACCGCCGTCCGAAACCGTAAACGGTAACGCGCGTCTGCTGCTCGCGCGGCTCGCCGATGCGAACCCGGCAGCGCTTTTCGACTCGCAAACTAGTCGCGTTTGCGACGCCAAATCCCGAATGATTCCGGGGGCTCGTGCGGCATTCAGGGTGTCGTCGCAGATGCGACTATCCGGCTGCGCCGAGAGCCAGAGGCGCGGCGACCGCGTTGGCGACTGGTTGATGTTGACAGGCCGCCCGGTGCTCTGCGCGTCTGTCGACTTGCGAGGCGTTGCGTCGCCCGCGCCGCCTTCCTGGCGCCGACTCGAAGCGGCTGCCGGTGCGCGACTTCTGCGGGCTTTAGCTACGCGGTGAGATGAAGGAGCCGACGAAACTGTCGGGCGATGCGTGGGCGCGCTGCCGCGTCGCTCAGGGGCAGCCGGGTCCGCCGGTCGTCGCAATTGCGACGAGGCGCGGCTGCGGCCGTCGTGGCTGAAGCCCTACCGGCCAGGATAGTTGTCGCCCGTCGCTTTCCCGACGAGGCGAGGAGAAGATTGGCTGAGAAGTACTTCGGGCATGCGCCTCGGGAGCTGCGAGCGGCCGCGGTTGCGCGATATTTGACGACGGATTTGACGTTGGAGGAGGTCGGCAAGCAGTTTGGTACCCATAAGAGCAACATCTGCAACTGGGTGAAAGCCGCAGCCGGGAGCCAAGCGTTGAAGAAAAAGAATAAGTCGACGACCGCCGCGA
>DASZTA010000024.1:0-228866 GCA_035548415.1 Polyangiaceae bacterium | reverse complement strand
CACTGTCACGCCATCGCTCGACTCGCTTCGCCCATTCCTCGCGCTCCACGCGCGGCCGCTTCTGCTTTGGCTCGTCCATGCGCGCGAGTTTGCGACACGGCGAAGCGCGCGGTCACGACGCGGTTGCCTGAACGGATACTTCCCATTCGGCTTCGGTGGGGAGGCGGGCGCCGTCCCAGGCGCAGAAGGCGAAGGCTTCGTACCAGCTGAGGCAATTCATGGGCAGCGTGTCGTGGTCGTCGGTGGTGCTCCACGTTTGGGTGGCGGCGTCGCATTTCACGCTGGCTTCGAGCGCAGCTTTGGTTGGCGAGATGGAGGTGTCCCACGCCGCCTGCCAGCCGCTGTTCGGGATCAAGGGGTGTGCGCCGCTTCCGGCTTTGGGAGGCCCTGTGAAGGCGTTCACGAATTTGCGGAAGCGACCCACGGTTACTTCGTACTTGTCGAGCGCGAACCTGGAGATGGTTGCTGGCGTGTCTTTTCCGAGTGTGAAAGGGCCTGGGGCGACTTCGAGACTCGTGCAGCAGTTGTCGTTCGTGTCGTTTCCACAGGTGGACGGCAGATCGATGCAGCTCTTAGGCGCGCAGGAGCCTGGTGCGCCGCACGGGGCGCCACCGCCTTCACCAGCCATGGGCGATTCTCCGGAGTCTCCGGCTGAGCTCGCTCCGCTCGCCGACGTGGGCTTGCCACCCGTCGGCATCACAGGCTGGCTGGGCGCCCCGCCTTCGCCACCTTCTTCGGTCGCGCTCGCGAGTGGTCCGATTGGATAGTCCTTTTCGGGATGAATGAGGCAGGCTCGCGCTAGCAAGGCCACCGCGGCAAGGGCGACGTGGGGGCGCCTTCCCGAAGCAAAGCGACGAATCCGGACGCACGACTTCACCATTTTCCCCCCAAGCCGACAGCGGCCGTGCGCGGCGAGTCGCTGGAAGGAACGGCCAGGAACACGTAGGTTGCTGCACCGATACCCACGACGCCGACGACGAAGCCGATTGTGCTCACGGTCGCCATCGACTTGGCTCGCTGATTGGCGTCGTAGCCGCTTTGTGAGCATGTCTTGGTCACGTCGCTGCAGTTTTCGTTGCCAACTGCCTGCGCGTTCAAGCCGACGACGCCGGCGACGGTGCCAATCACCAGCCCGGCTGCGCCCAATCCTCCAGCGACCCACAAGGCTTGTTGTCGAGACATGCCGAGGAAGCTGGGGTGCTCGTGGGCGGTTGCCTCACGGGGCGAAGCGCTTGGCTGCGCCGGATCGAGCGGTATGGTGACCGTTTCGCCTGCTTCGAGCTTGATGGATGAAGACCGAGGTGCCTGGCCGGGAGATCTGATCACGACCTGATGCGGACCCGGATCAAGCGGGATGGCAGAGCCAAGGCTTGCGCCGCTGAGCTCGAGGTCGTCGACGCGGGCTCGCGTTCCTGCGGGCGTGCTCGAAGTCACGGCGAGGGTGAGGCGGGGTACTCGGCGGTCGAGCGTGGCGATTCGCTCGTTGGCGACCGCTAGCCGTGGATCGTCCGGTTTCATGCGGCCTGCGACTTGACGGAACAAGACCCATGCTGTTGCGAGGCGGCCTCGCTGCTCTTCGCAGTTGGCGAGGTTGAAGGTGGTGCCGATGGCGGCGTCGAGGCGGTTGCTCTCCTGGAATTTTGCGCATGCGATGTCGAGCTCGCCTCGCTGCAGGGCGTCTCTGCCCTCATCGAACAGCTGGACCGCTGCGGCGGTGTTTGACTGCGCGAGCGCGGGCCTGGCTTTGAAGCCACATGACAGGGCAATGACTACCAACCCGACGAAATATTGCTTCAATATCAATCCCTCCCTGCGAATGGATCTGCGGCCGTTGGTTTCGGCTTCGCGACGCTGGGAACCGTAGTTTGGGGCGGCGTTGGCCGCGGCTTGGTCACGCTCGGAGCAGGTCGAATAGCTTCCGCCGAAGCGACGGGCCGGGGCTGTTTGGCTTTCTCCGCGGGCAGATCCTCAAGAGCAAGGGTCCGCGGAGGAAGCTGGTCGATTGAAGTAGGCGGCGCAGCGGCTGCAGCGCTGGCAACGGCGACGGACGGCGCAGCCGCCTGGAGCGACGGAGCGGAAACGGCGTGCGTTTCCTCGCCATGAGGCGCGCCCGCCTCCGGCCGAAGCGCGAAGGCGGCTACAACGCCCGCCAGGAGCAGGCTCGTCGCGGCGGCAATGGGAACTAGGCGGAGCGGCGCTCGCGCGTTCGACGGCGGTGCGCTCGCCGAAGCGACGAGCGCTGTGGTGCCGGCGCCGGGTTGCAAAGAACTCAGTGTCGTGGCGGGAAGACCGGCGGCGGCTTCGGCCAGGATCGTCTGCTCGTCCCAATCAGAAGCGAGAGCGGCGTAAGCCTCCCGCAGCGCCAACTGCATTGCCGAGGCATCCTGAAAGCGCGCAGCTTTCTCGTACGCCAACGATTTGTCGACGAACGCGACCAACGCTTGAGGGAGGTCCGAGCGTACCGAGCCGAGGGATCTCGCCGGCTGCGTCACTGCCTGAACGAGCGCTTCGTTCACCGTGCCGGCTATGTGCACGAATTGGCCGCTCAGCAGGGTGAATGCCGTGGCCCCGACCGCCCAAAGGTCGCTTTGGCCGTCCACCTCATCCCAGCGTCCTCGCGCCTGTTCGGGTGGCATGAAGGTTGGCGTGCCCATGAGGCTGCCGGTCTGCGTCTTCGAGCCGCCGCTCAGCTCGCGCACGCGCGCGATGCCGAAATCCAGCACCTTTACCTGGGCGTCGCGTGTGAGGAACAGGTTTTCGGGTTTGAGGTCGCGGTGAACGATGCCGCGCGCGTGGGCGGCGGCGAGCGTTTCGAGGACACGATCTATGAAGGCGAGCACCTCGCCGGGTGGGAGGCGTTTGCCTTTGCGCTCCCAGCGTCCTTCGAGCGTTTCGCCGTCCAGCAGCTCCATGACGAGGAAGGCGCAGCCGTCGTCGGTCACGTCGTCGTCGAAGACGCTGACGGCGCCGGAGTGCTGCACGGAGTTGGCGACGTAGCCTTCGCGCAAGAAGCGTTGCCGGACGGCCGGGTTGAACGAGAGCTCGGGGTGGAGCATCTTGATGGCCAAGCGCTTCTGGTTGCGGTGGGTTGCGGCGTAGACGGAGGCCATGCCGCCCACACCGAGCAGTTGATCCAGTGTCCATTTGTCCTTCAGGACGCGACCGACCCGGGTTTGGGCTTGGCGCACTACTTCGTCAAAGGCGTCGTCGGACATGGTTCTCGGTGACTAGGCAAAGCTCATGAAGAGGCGTTCGCAGCGGGATCCAGCCGGCAGCAAATGCACCGCACTATACTACGGTGTTCGCGGCTGACCCAAGCCGGTAGGTCCGCTGGCCTGGAAAGTGGCCAGCGCGCGGCGTCCCAAGAAGAAGCAGGCTAGGTATCGACCCAACGAGTCGAGCGTCCTGCGTGAAGCGGGCAAGAAGATTGCCGCCGCCCGTGAAAGCGTCGGGCTCACCCAGGAGCAAGCCGCTCACAAGGCGCGCATTGACTACAAGCGCTGGCAACGCCTCGAGGGTGGCAGCGTCAACGCGACGCTACGCACCCTCTATCGTGTTGCCGACGCGCTCGAGACGAACGTTTGGGCGATGCTCGAAGAGCGCCCATCGCGTCGCTGATCGGCGTTTCGCGGGCTACTCGTCTTCGTCGCCGTGGGCGGCTTCGCGCACCGCCGCGAGCTGCTCGAGCTTTGCGGCACCGGCAGTAAGCTCGTTGGAGCACATCAAGGAATGCACCGCCGCGCCACGAAGGCGTACCGCGTGGGAGCGCAGTTCGTCGTGCCCCGCATCCGACCCGAGCTCGAAGAGGCCGTCGTAAGCAGCGCGGCCGATCTCGGCCAGATTGCGCGCCTGGGTGGTGCTTCCGCCTACCACCTCTTTCACCTCGGCCTCGAAGCTCGCAGCTTCCAGTGCCACCATCTCGATGTTACGTTTCGCCATGTTGGACCTCTCTAGTAAAGGGGTTCAGCCACGGCCCCGGGTGCTAGTAACACCGCGGGGCCACCTTTCTGTATACGGTGGCCATGGCGAAAATATTCTGACGGTTCGTCCGGGCCATTCACGTATTCTGGCGAGAATGCGCCTCGTCTCCCTCGCCCTGTCTCTCGCTCTCGCCAGTGTCGGAGCGGTCGCCGCCTGTGGCGTGACGGCTGAGCAGGACCCAGCTCGAGCTTTCGACCACGGATACGGCGCCGCTGGCTTGGGCGATGGCGGTGCTGGCTCCCAGGCGATCGCGACTGAGCCCGAGGGTGGCGACGCGACCACCAAAGTTGCTGGTCGGTCAGCTTCTGGCGGTTCGAGCGACCTAGCGAGCGGCGGTGCCGGCGGCGCATTGGGCGAAAGCCCGTCTGGCGACGACACGCCCCTGACCGACGACGAAGTCCGGCTCCTGCTGATCGCCGAGTCAATCGACTCCTACGACGGCCATTGCCCTTGCCCCTACAGTATCGCGAGCGATGGCTCCGAGTGCGGCGGCCGCAGTGCCTACAGCCGGGTCGGCGGCGCGAACCCACTCTGCTTTATTGATGATGTCACGGACGAGATGGTTCGGGCCTGGCGCGATGAACACCCGGGTCGGTAGCACACGCTCGTAAGGCGTTCGAGAGGCTTTGCTCCACGTGCAGTCAACTAGAGCGACCAAGGTTCTCCGCACGCCATGCCAGCAGAGTAGCGGAGTGCCCTCAGGTGGTCATGACATCGAAGTTAAGTTGGTCCTTGTAACCCATGGTTCTCACGTAAACGAAAGCATCCCGGTGCCATCGGATGCTCTGACAAGTGTTCATGTTCTGAACCCGAAGCATGTCGGTTCCCTCCTCAATGGCTTCGATCGCATACTCGGCTGAGTCTGGCTGGTCTCGGAACCGAACAACCGTGCCCCTTCGCCAAGGTAAAGCCGCGAGGACGGCTTCTTCGAACTCCCTGGCGACCAAATCTTCCTCGCTCACTATGTGCATCTACGGCGAGTTGGCCACGTGTGCACGCCTGGTAGGTCTCCGGCTGCGGTCCTCGGTTGGCGCATTTGTGTCACACCTGGCTGGCGTGGCGGATCTTGTTGCGTAACGCGCAGATGGACGCTTCGCGTGGCGGTCGTTTTCCCTCACCATCCGCGGCCATGGTCACTGTGGATAGGGATTCGGCGGCGGACGCGGAGTCGCGAGAGAGCGCCGAGCAGCGCTTCCGGCTCTTGGTGGAAAGCGTCAAGGACTACGCGATCTTCAGGCTGGATCCGCGAGGCTTCGTTTCCACTTGGAACGTCGGCGCCGAGCGGATCAAGGGCTACAGGGCCGATGAGATCATCGGACAGCATTTTTCGCGCTTCTACCCTGACGAGGACGTGCGGGTGGGAAAGTGTGAGAGAGAGCTGGAAGCGGCCGCCCGCGATGGGCGCTTCGAGGACGAGGGCTGGCGCATCAGAAAGGATGGAAGCCGTTTTTGGGCGAACGTCGTCATCACCGCGCTACGTGACCCCGCAGGCAACTTGGTCGGCTTCGCCAAAGTCACCCGAGATTTGACCGAGCGCCGAGCTGCCGAGCTCGAAAAGGCCCGGCTCGCACAAGAAGCGCGTGAGCGCCTTCGTGCGCTTTCTGAGCTAGCGGAGGCGCTAGCTGGCGCGCTTACGCTCGAAGAGGTTGCGCAGGCCGCAGTGGTCCGAGGTTCTCAGCTCGTTCATGCCGACACCTTCACCGTTCACGTCCTCGATGAGGCCGGAAAAAATCTCGAGCTCCTCGCGGAGCGCGGCTGCAATCCGCAGATCGTCGAGCGAATACGAACTATCGGTGCCGAAAATCCGCTCTATCGCATCGGTAGCCAAGGTGCGGCGGCCGTGTGGGCGGAAAATGATCAGCAGTACCAACAGATTCTTCCGGAGCTCGCTCGCTCGCGCGTTGAGGGCGTCCGGGCGCACGCATTCGCTTGCCTCCCGTTGCATGCCGAAGGTCGAAGCTTGGGCATGCTTGGCTTGGGTTTCCATGCGGAGCGAACCTTCGCCGAGGACGACCGTGAGTTCATCGGTACGTTCGCTCGTCAGTGTGCCCAGGCAATTGCGCGAGCGCGCCGCTTGGAGGCCGAGCGTGCGGGGGCCCGAGCGCTCGACCGCCTACGAGGTTCGATGGCGACAACCCTGCGCAGCATCGGCGACGCCGTCATCGCCACTGACGCCACCGGCCTTGTCACGATGATGAACGAAGTGGCCGAATCACTGACCGGTTGGCGGGAGGCTGACGCGCAAGGGCTCGCGCTGCCGGCGATCTTTAAGATCGTGAACGAACACACCCGCGCCATCGTGGCAAACCCAGTCGAGAAAGTCTTGGCTACCGGTGGCATCGTGGGTCTAGCGAACCACACGGTGCTCATCGCCAAGGATGGGCGGGAGGTGCCCATCGACGACAGCGGAGCACCGATTCGGGGCGAAGATGGATCGGTCACGGGCGTTGTTCTGGTATTTCGCGACGTTTCCGAGCGCAAACGTGATGAAACCATCAAGGCGTTCCTTGCGGAGGCCAGCGCCACCCTAAGCCAATCGCTGGACTACGAACAAACGGTTGCGCGCGTGGCGCGCCTCGCGGTGCCAAATCTCGCAGACTGGTGTGCAGTAGATCTCGTGGTGGACGGCCAATTGCAACCAAGAAGGCTCGCAGTCGCGCACGTCGATCCCGACAAAGTGGAGCTGGCCTGGGAGCTGGCCGCAAAGTACCCGCCACTCTTGGACGCGCCGACGGGTCTCCCCAACGTGCTTCGTACCGGTCGTTCCGAGCTCTACGCGGACATACCTGATGAGCTGCTCGTCGCGGGTTGTCGAGACGACGAACAGCTGCGAATAGCGAGAGAGTTGCAGCTCCGATCAGCAATAGTCGCGCCGCTGGCGGTTCACGATCGCGTTCTGGGCGCCATGAGCTTCGTGTTCGCCGAGTCGAATCGTAAATACACGAACGACGATCTGCTGGTCGCAGAGGACTTGGCTCGGCGCTGCGCCAACGCGATCGAGAACGCGCGGCTCTACCGCTCAGAAAGCCAGGCGCGTCAGGCTGCGGACGCGGCCAATCGCGCCAAAGACGAGTTCTTGGCGGTCGTGAGCCATGAGTTGCGTACGCCGCTGAACGCGATCTTGGGGTGGGCGAAGATGCTGGCCGCGCCGAACTTCGACGAGCGAAGGAAGCACACCGCCATTGAGACCATCGGCAGAAATGCACTCGCGATGACTCAGCTCCTAGAGGACTTGCTGGATACGTCCAGAATCATCAGCGGCAAGATGAGCTTGCAGCTTCAGAAGGTGCACGTGCTAGGAGTCGTGACCGCGGCTCTTGATGCGGTCAAACCCGCCGCGGCGGGGCGCGACATCGAGATCGTGACTGCTCTGGCCCCAGACCTGCCAGCCATCGCGGGGGATCCGACTCGCCTTCAACAAATAGTTTGGAACCTGCTCAGTAATGCGATCAAGTTCAGTCCCCAAGGTTCGCGTGTCGACCTCAGCGTGGCGCTGGTGGGCGCTTCGATCCATATCTGTGTGGCTGATCGGGGCCACGGGATCTCCGCGGATTTCCTGCCGTTCGTCTTTGAGCCGTTTCGTCAGCAAGACGCGAGCTCGTCCCGTTCACACGGTGGCTTAGGTCTTGGGCTCGCCATTTCGAGGCAGCTCGCCCAATTGCATGGCGGGAGCATTATCGCGCAAAGCCCGGGCGCAGGTAAGGGCGCTACGTTCACGCTCAGCCTACCCACGACATCGTTCACGTCGTCGCGGTTACCGGACCGAAGCACGCGGCACTTCGCGGGGAGCACAAATATCGAAGCTCCTGCTCACTTGCGGGGCCTGCATGTGTTGGTCGTTGATGATGACGACGACGCTCGACGGCTGACGGCGAGCATCCTCGAAGATTGCGGCTGTCGCGTGGCCGTTGCCAACAGCGTGCGGGAGGCGATGGCGAAGCTGACTGACGAACGCCCGGATGTGCTGCTTTCCGATATCGGTATGCCAGAGGAAGACGGCTTTGACTTGATCCGCAAGGTCCGCGCGTTGCCGCGGGTGCAGGGCGGCAGCATCCCCGCGGCAGCCGTTACCGCGTATGCGCGAGCTGAGGATCGTCGCCAGCTGCTCAACGCGGGCTATTCGATTCATCTCCCCAAGCCCATCGATCCAGCCGAATTGGTCGCGGTCGTTTCGACGCTAAGCCGATTTGTTCAGGAGTCATGACACCAGCGTCCGGCGCCGTGCAGAGGTTGACGGGTGGCGCCTCCCGATGATGAGCCCAACGTCGATGTTTACGTCCGGATCCGAAATCACGGGAGCACGCTGCTCTTGCTAGCAAAGGTTCAGCGATCGGGCTACTTGGGCGCGAGACGATGAACTCGGAGCCTATGCAAACGTAGTGGAGCGCTTCGGGCGTGAGACCGAGCCAGGCCCTCTTCTCCTGGTAACGATTGCCCTACGCAACGCTGCCCACGCGAACGAGCGCTTTTGGGCAGGACGCAGCGGCCCGGAGTTGTTACGCCACGCTCGACGTTCGCTTCGGCAACGCTACTGACCCGCAGTTTCGCGAACACGTGGATGTTGCGCGCGAGAGGTCGCGGCTCCTAAGATGAAACGGCCGCGCTTTGGCCTCTTGTCTAATGCCTATTGGCTCCGCCCGGTCGATCCAGGCGCGCCAGAACCGGACGCCTCGGCGATTTGTTCGAAGAGCGGTGCCAGGTGATTACGACAAGCAATGAATCCTTCTGTGGCAACTGCAATCGCGATCGATGCTGCCCCAGGGCGTGGGGGAGCTGGCCCTTCAAGCCGGCCCTCGGCGTCGAGCGAATCGAAACAAATCCGCAGCGGGTGTCTGTCAACCGAGACATAAACGCAAACGCCCACGCGGCTGGCAAAGAAGTCCTCGAACTGCGGAACCTCCGGCTTGCTACTCATCGCTTGAGCGCATTTGCTGATGAGTGCCGATCCGCGTCAAGCCCGTAAAAGGGAGCTTACCTAGCAGTCCCTGACGTAGCACTGCTGCTGCTCGTCTCCTCGATTCGTCCGCGCGCTGACGCGGAAGCTTTTCCGCTTAAACTAATTTCGGGACTGGGTGGGCCCCACCGAATGCGCGAACAAGCCGGCAATGAGCCGCTGTCGCGAGGGGCTCACGACGGATGAGCAGACCTGGCTCGATCTCGGGGCTCAGACGCCCGTTTGGGGGCCACTGCGCCTCTACGCCAATCTGCGCCATGTGCTCGACGAGCGCGACCTCGTGTCGCGGCGCCCGTTGGGACGCGCCCCAATCCACCATGTTGGCTGCAGGTGGGGCTCAAGCTCGAGGCTTTGATGCAGCGCACGCGCGACGTGCCGCCCGCCCATTGCCTCACGGGCACCGCGGAGACGCCCTTGTAGCGTGGAACGATAGTGCCCTAGCCTAAGACTCGTGCAGTTCATTGATGAGGCGTTCCCCCTTATTGTCACGATCACCGCGCCAACCTTCGACGACGCCGAAGTCCAGTCGATGGCCAACGGTTTTGAGCGCTACTTTGGGCGTGGTGAGCGCTACGCGGTGTTGACCGTCCCAGCTCGCGGTTCGGCCGTTCCTGGACAACGTGAACGGGCAATGATTGCCAAATGGGCGGACCAACCTCGCGTCCGAGATTTCTCAAAGCGACTATGCGTTGGATCTGCCGCTGTCGTGAGCAGCGTGTTGGCCCGCGCGGCCTTCTCTGTCATCACGGCCATCTGGAGACCCCCCACGCCGGTCGAACTCTTTCCGAGTGTCGCGCCGGGTGTCGACTATTGCTTCGACCGGATCCGGGCCGCGCGTCTGAATATGGCAAAGGCGCCCGAGCTCGTCCGCTCCGATCTGCTGCGGTTGATCGAATCACGCTTGTAGTGGGATCCCCAGCGGGGTAGGGACGCATCCGCTCGCGTGCAGAAACCCGGCGTTTGTTGACCGTGTCGCCTAACGCAGCCAACGTCTCTTCATCCGATGCAGACACTACCTCCTCATACCGACATCGACTTACGGGCCCACGGTTTCGCTCGCCGGAGCGTCGCGTTGGCTTTTGGTTCTGGGCTGGGCCTCGCTCTCCTCATCAGCGCCGGGTTGATTGCAGAGCGGCTGCGAGCCGGCAGCTTCGATTCCGCGCTGTTGATCAACGCGCTAGTGCTCTGCGCCAGCGTCGTGGTGATGACGATGAATTCGCGCCCCATCGCGCTGCGCTTCGTCTCGCTGACTGATAGCGGACGAGCCGACGGCGTGCTCCGGATGCGGCGCGTTCTTCTGCTCGTGCCCCAGGCCGTGGGAGCGCTGGCCGGAGTTGCGCTTGCCCACGCCGCGCTCCGGCACAGTGGCACAAGCGCGCTGACTTGGATGTGTGAGTGCCCTCCGCAGTTGGTGAACGACGCTGTAGCGGTGCTCGGCGTGTTCGCGGCTGTTTGGGCTTTTGCGGCACGACGCGTGGACGTTTGGCTGCTGGTCAGCATTTTCGCCTTGCTGCTCTGGTATGGCGTCACTCAATCGCGCTGGCATGTCGATCATGCACCATTCGCCTTCGAGAAGACCATCCAAGAGCTTGTGGTTGCGCAAGTCCTCGCGGTAGCGACGGGCTTGCTTGCGTTCCGGCGCTTCTCGTTCGGCTGGAACTCCCTGTGAGCCACGCCTGCGGCAGCAGCTTCGCGTCCAGACCGCGAGAAGCCTTGTCTGGTCGAGTAGCGGATGTTAAGCGCTGCTCGTGCCTCGTCAGTTCGGTCTCGTTTCCCTTACGTTCACCTGCCTTCTAACCGTCGAGTCCACACAAGCCGCCCAAATCAATTGGCCGGGCGTTGCCCGCGTCTAGGGCACGCGTGCACGCTGCTCAGGCGCTCGCTACGGCGGGGGCATGGGGTCGAGTGGCGATTAGGTGCCTGCGGCGTACGCGGGCAGCCTGCTCGGTTTTGCAAAATGATAGCCCTGAAGCAGATCGCAAGAAAGCTCAACGAGCGCGTCACGTTCCTCTTGGGACTCGATCCCCTCGGCAATGATCTGTTTACCCATCTCGTGGCACAGGTTGACCATGGAACCGACGATCTTCTGCCGCGCGTCGCTCTGGTGCACGTCGCGCACGAGCGACATGTCGAGCTTCACGAACTCAGGCTCCAGTTGGACGAAGCTGGTAAGGCCCGAGTAGCCCGCCCCCAAGTCGTCGAGTGCAATGCGAAATCCCATTTCGCGCAGTCGCGCCACGCACTCCTGAACGTGAGGTACGCTATCCAGTGACGCCCGTTCCGTGATCTCGAGTACGACGCGGCTCGAGGCGCTGCTCAATGGAGCGTTTGCCGAGTAGAGTAGAGGATCGCGGAGATCGTGGGGATGGAGGTTCACGAAGAACAGCCAATCTTGAGGTAGACGCTTGATCTCACTCGCCACCGTGGCGCGGACGAGACGGCCAACATCGTCCAGCCGAGAGGCGCGCTCGGCGGCCTCGAGCACGGCCCCGGGATGGGGCAGTGCCGACTCGCTCGTACGCAGAAGCGCCTCTTGAGCAACGACTGAACCACGGGCCGTGACGATCGGCTGAAACTCTATCCACAATGATTCGAGAGCGCGATCCAACGTTGCTTCGACGCCGGCCCGGTCGGCGACACGAAAAACGCCGCTCCCGAATTGCTCGACGTACTCCCGTTGCACGCGTGCCAGCCGCCCGGCAGTGGACGCTCTTTCGACCACCTCCGCTAGCTTTTCGTTACCTACGGGTTTGATCAAGTACTGAAAGGCCCCGTATTCGACCGCCTCCACGGCCGAGGTCACATTGGGGTTGCCAGTCACGAGGACTACCGGAATGTCCAGGTCCCGTTCGCGGACGGCTTTGAGCAACTTCAAGCCGCTGATGCCAGGCATCTGAACATCCGTCAACATGACGTCGCAGCGTTCGCGCTCAAGGCACGCCAAAGCCTCCTCGCCGCTTTGACACGCGATCACTCGGTGCCCGCGTCGCTCGAAGAACCTCTTCGTTACCCTCAGCAGCGCAGGCTCGTCATCCACGATGATCAACAACGAGCTTGCAGTGGCTTTGGGCGCCTCGGCCCTGCTCATCGCTCACTAGAGTAACAGCCTCTCTCCGTCCGGCACGAGTTGTTTCGAACATGGGCCGCAGGACGGAACTCCCGACGTACGACGGGAGGGCTCATGGCAGGACGGACGACAACCCGAGGGAGTCGCTGGCTAACAGAACTCACAAAGCTAGCACCTTGGGTAGGAGGCTCGTCGCGAGCGTACAAGATGGGTATCTCGTACTCTAAACTGGACGAGCCTCGCGAGGTCCGAGCTTGCAGAGCCGCTCGGCGTCACGCTAGCTCTGCAATGTTGCATCGCCGCGCCGTTCAAGTGGGGTACCAGGGAGATTGACGTGCTGACCTCTAGGGATGCTATTGGTTTTCCCTTGGCCATTGGTACGTCGTCGACAATTGGCGCTGAGGCGCCTACGATCCTGATCGGGGACGGCAGCTACGCTTTACTCGGGCACGCGATGAGTGCGCTGCTTAGCGAAGGGTGCCAAATTTTTTTGGCTGAGCGCGGGGACGTGGTTCTTGCATTGGCATGTGCGCTTCGGCCTGCGGTTATCGCGATCGACATTTGGTTTCCGGACGCGGACGGTCGCGACGTGTTGCGGGACATCAAGCGCGACCGGCGCATCCGGGATATCCCAGTGTTGCTTCTTTCGCAGCGGGACTACGAAACAGATCGACTCATTGCGGAGGAACTCGGTGCTGCCAGTTACCTCCCAAAGGCTCAGCTGCGTTTGTTCACCGAAACCGTCTTGAGCCTCGTTCCGACCCCCCGCACTTGAAGGTCGGGGAGCCTCGGCGGGCTCCGTGAGCGGACATCGAGTGACCGATCGGCGCGTCGGTGCGCTGCGCCTGCTTGAGGGAGGGTGAGGTCGGCGATCGTTGGTGAAGCCTGAGCAAGTATCGCGTTGGCGCGCACATCCGGTTTGGTTGTTTGGGGACGCGCGTGGCGGCTTGAGCGCCACGGCAAACGAGGCAGTGGTGACCTCCGTGTTTTGGGCCACCATAAGCATGATTCGAGCATCCGCAGCCATTAAGGGCGCGAATGTCTACGCGAAGTTCGGCGTTACTTGCACCGCGCAAGCAGCACCCGCCGGCGTCTCCTTCTACAGCCTAGGCAGCGGGATTCCGGCGGCTTACGTGCTCAGACCACCTTTGAGGATTTCCAGCAGAGGGATTGGCCGCGACTATGGCAATTCTTCTATGGCCGGTAAGTGCGATGGCGTCGGATTGCCGCTCGAGTCGAAGACGACCCGTCCGAAAGCGGCCACGGGCGCCGTAGAAGTATTGAAGACCGCTAGCGTGCGAGTCGCGAGGTCGAACACGTAGACGTAGTGCGTATCGAGGCCGATACCATCGTCGACCGACGAAGCTCCGTCCGCCCTCAACTTGCCATGCACGAAGCCGACAGGATCTTCTGAACGCGTACCCTCTCTGAAGTCCGACCAACCCTCAGGGCAGCGGTCAACATACTGACGGACGAGGCGCTCCATGTCACCGTCGAACGTTGCGACCCGATCGATGAGCTCCTGCCCCAGGTGTTGCGGTTCCCCATTCCAGTGGTTCCAGGTTCCCTTCCACTGACCGGGCGACGAAACATAGGCGACAATGGCGCGAGTGCTCATGCGATGCGCTCAAGGTACCGCTGTTCGATAGTGCGTGCCAGATTTCAACCGCAGGCGCGGACGCTTACAGTACGCCGGATTGCGGGCAAACTAGTGCCTGAAGCCGCGCACGATTTTCACCAGCTCGAGCACTACGTCAGGCTTTTGCTCGAGGTCGGGGTTGCTCGGCATGCCGGGGCTCTTGCCAACCGCTGCGCCGCCCTTGACGATGATCTGGCGTAGTTGCTCGTCCTTGGTGGCGTCTTGCCAGGCGGCATCGGCAAACACGCGCGGCTTGGGATTCAGCGCCGCAGCTCCCGGTCCGTCTCCATGACCCGTTTCGCCATGGCAAACCGAGCAGCGCACTCGAAACAGCTGTCGCGCATCGGCGGCTGGATCGGGCGCGACGGGCAGCGGTGGCGGTGGCGGCGCGGGCGGTGGTGGGGGCGAGCTTCTCGATTTGCAAGCCGACGTTCCGGAAAACACGAAGCAGATGGACGCGACAGCAATGCATCTCAATAGGTGCGACATCTGATTGCCTCAGCCCGCCCTACGACACGACGTCGACCGCTGCCATGACGGATGTCATCCTTCTCTCTTGCTTGATTCTTCTCGAATGGTTCGTCAGAACTCCCGGAATGCGCGCGTCAGAGACAGGTGGGGTCCGTCACCGAGCCCACTGGCGCGGTGCAGCGCCTCGAGATCGTGAATCGTGAACCCGTCGGCGTCGGTAGTCATGAAACCGCTGCGCTCGAAGCGCGAAGCGATGCGAATGGCTGTCTCGAACGAGGTGGCGACCAGGTCCGCCAACTCCTGCCGCGAGAGCGGCACGGGAATGCGTGATTGGCCATCCTCGAAGTCGTCTCCGAACTGGTGGTAGAGCTTGAGCAAGAGCGTCGCCAAGCGAGCTTCGACGGTACCCGCACTGAGCACGTCAATCTTGTCGTGCAGCATTGCCATTCGGGCTTCGATGGTCTGCAAGAGGTTGACGCACAAGACAGGGTCTCGATGCAGCGCGTCCATAATTTCGCTGCGAGGGATCGAGACAACCGTGACGCCACGGCTTGCGGCGATCGTATTGGTCGGGAACGGCACGCCCTTGAGTAGCGCCAACTCACCCAAGTTGCTCGGTGCCCCGAATAGGCCGCAAAGCGCGGTCCGGCCGTGAGGAGCTACGCGCGTCAGCTTTACCAGACCGCTCTTGATCCACATTAGAGCGAAAGGCATGTCGCCAGCTCGCCAGAGGTGCTCGCCGCGATTGTAGGTCTGCGTGGTTGCCACCCGCGCGAGCTGCGTCATGACCTCACGCTGCACGCCGTGAAATTGCGGCATCCGTTCAAAGAAACGACAGACGGCCGAGAAACCATGCGACGAGACCGGAGAGTGCGTGGCCAGGCTTCTCTGCGATGACGTCATCGGTGCTCCATGTAGTAGGTGTAGTAGGTGGCGCCTTCGACCTCTGCCATGACAAATGTCATGTCCTGATCGGGCCAGTTGGGACCAAGAAGAGCGGAGGTGAGCCAGTGACCTTCGTTGTTTCTGACAATTGCCCCCGCTGCCGCTTACCAATTGTGTTGGCTCACCCGCGATTCCCAAAGCTGAACCTACCCGAGAGCAAGAGCGCGGAGCAGCGAACCAAGCTCTGCGCGTTCCGGGGGACCGAGCCCCCGCCCAAGTTCACCGAGGAGTTCTGCCTCTTCGGACGCATGCAGGGCGTAGACTCTCTGGAAGCGCTCGTAGAGTGCGACCAGCTGCAACCCTGAGTCGTGGCTCGCCAAGTGGGCGAGGCGCACCACGGCCCCGCAGATCGCGTCGTGATTTGCCTCTAGCCTGTCGACCCGGGCCGCGCTTCCAGGCATCCAGCGCCGAACGAACGGGAACAGCGCCTCCTCTTCATCGGCGAAGTGTACCAGGAGCTCATCGCGGAGCGCTTCGAGTAGGGTCACCACCTCATCTCGTTGCGCCTCGCTAAGCGGAACAACGCGGCCGCTTCGGGCGGTCAGCTCTTCGCCGATGCGAATGGCGAGATGGTTCAAGTGACCATGTGTGTGCTCGAGGCTAAGGATCGGATCGGGAGGGTTCATCAAGCGAGCTCGATTGGAACGGCCCTAGCGACTGAGCGAGCGATAGCATCGAGGACGATGTTCCAGGCATGCAACGTGCGAGACTCATGCCCTTGAGGAACGCGCTCTTGTTCGAGGCTCAGCTCGGTGCCCGTTGCATCGGCGATGAAGACAAGCCGCACGTGACCATCGGTCGCGGGCGGCGGGCCCTGCCAAGTGAAGGCGAGGTGAGTGGGGCGAGCGAGCTCGATGATCTCGCCGCGATGCTCGATCTCCCGGCCCTCCTGCAGCACAACCTGCCGGATAATACCGTGTACCCAGGGCTGAAGATCGAGATGCAGGAGGTCGCCGTACCCGCGCGCCATCCACCTCCACGCGCCATCCGGGTTGAGCCAGGCGTCGAACAGGGCGGTGGCCGGGACCTCGAAATGGCGTCTGATTTGGACCGTTACGCGCGATCGAGTTGTCATGGTCCCACCTGCGCCCTGGCCTGCTGGAGCGCGGAGCCCAGCACCTGCTCGAATTCGTCGATTCTGAGTGGCTTGGCCAGGTAGCGATAAAAGCCGGCCTCCTCACCGCGACGCCGGTCGTGCTCCTTTGCGGCAGCAGTCAGGGCGATGACTGGAATCTTCGCCGTCTCCGGCCAGCTTTGAAGAATCTGCAGTGCGTCTAGGCCGCTCATGCCGGGTAGATTGATATCGACGATGATGACGTGGGGGAGTTTTGCACGCGCGATTTCCAGTCCGATCTCGGCAGTCCTCGCGGAGGTCAGGTCGAAGTTGCCGAGCGCATCCAGTAGGTGCTCCATGAACGTTATGTTTGCGGGGTTGTCTTCGATGTAGAGAACCGCCGCCCGACGTTCCGCGTCTGAAACGGCTTGGAGGGGGATCAGTGCCGCCACCTCCTCGATGACACTTGATGAGTGGACGGGCATCTCGACCCAGAAGTCCGAGCCCTGCCCGGGCGTGCTCCGAAAACCGACGGTTCCGCCCATCAGCTCTGCCAGGCGCTTCGCGATCGCGAGGCCGATGCCGGTGCCCTGAATGGGGCCTGCTTCCTGTCCGGCACGTTGGAATGGTTGAAAGAGCAAGTCCTGTTTGGCTGCTGGGATGCCAATCCCCGTATCCGTGACCATGACCACCAGCCGCTCGGGGCTGGGCGTCGAAATGCTGAACGTGACTTTGCCGCCGGGACGATTGTACTTGAGCGCATTCGAACCGAAGTTTCCGAGGATCTGGAGGAACCGCGTTCGGTCGGCGGCGACGCGCGGAACGTCTGAGCGCCTCTGGTGCGCCACCTCGAGCTGAACGCCCGCTTGCGCGGCAGTCGGTGCCAGGCCGGCGCGCAGTTCGTCGAGGGCCTCGCACACATCCACCGGTTCGGTCGAGATTGAAACACCACGTGCTTCTATTCGCGACAAGTCGAGGATGTCGTCGATGAGTCGAAGAAGAAGCGCCCCTCCTTTGAGGATTTGGGCGACATATTCATGGTGCACTTGGTCGAGTGGTCGCTTCTTGTCCCGCTGGAGCAACTGCGCGAAACCAAGGATCGCGTTGAGCGGCGTTCGAACCTCGTGGCTCATCGACGAAAGGAATTCGGTCTTGGCGGCGCTCGCAGCTTCAGCCGCGAGGCGCGCTTCGCGTAGGTCCGCGGCGAGACGGGCGTCGTCAGTCAAATCCCAAATCGTCTCGACGAACCCGCCGTCGGACGTACGCTGGCCAACGATGCGCAGACTCCGTTCGTCGCGCGTTCGCACGTTGATTTCTGTGCGTGATGTCGGCACGTCAGGTCGACTGCTAGTGCGGAGCTGCGCGCGCTGAGCAGCGTCTACGAGCTCGAGCTCCTGCACCCGAGCGTCGACGATCTCTTGGTACGATCTTCCCACGAGCTGCCCCGGTAGGACGGGCGCCAAGAGCCGCCGGTACGCGCTATTGCAGAGGGCAAGGTTGTCGCGTTCGTCGAACAAGGCGAAGGCCTCTTGAATCGATTCGACCGCGCCCGACAGCCGTGCGAGAGCAACGTTCTTCGCCGCCTGCAAGCGCTTGCGTTCCGTGATGTCGCGGATCGCGGCTGTCACCGCCGGTTCGCCGTGGTTGTCGAATGGGCTCAGGCTCACTTCGATAGCGATCTCAGTGCCGTCCTTGCGAAGCCCCGAAAGCTCGAGCCCCGAGCCCATCGTCCGAAGCGTGGGGGCCCTCAGATAGCGCTCGACCTGCATGCCGTGGCCCGCACGGTAGCGGTGGGGAATCAGCAGCTCGAGTGATTGGCCAATGAGCTCGGCGCGCGAGTATCCGAACAGCTTCTCGGTCTGCAGGTTGACGAGCCGGATCGCCATCCGCGCATCGACGACGAGCATAGCGTCGGGCGCAGCGTCGAGGATCTGGTGCACGTTCGCGTCACCCAACTGAAAGGAAGCCGAGAGCTGCTGAGTGTCCATCGATCTTCTGGCCGCCGGCTGAGAGGACTCGAAGCAAGATCCATTCCGACTAGAAGTCGATCCAGTAGGAGCCCTCTTTAGCCGCCGCGCGCGCAAATTCTGCGTCCATGCCGCGGTGGACGCGCAGATGCTCCGATCTAATACGTTGCTCGGACTAGGCTCGTTGGCGAATGCGTCGTCGTACGACCGTCTCTTCTGGTTGCACTTCGAGGATTTGGCCTGTCGCGGCGTCACGTAGACGCGCTTGACGGGTCAATCGGCCTTGGCCGAAGAGACCGCCTTCTTGAAACAGCAGGCGCACTTCTCGCTTCTTGCCGGCTGCTGTCGCGGCGCGGCCAGCTGCGCTCTCCGTATCGTCTTCCCATTCACCAAGATTTGAGGGCAGCGGTTCGAGTACACCGAAACGCTCCTCCTTCAGGCCGGGAAATAGGCCGGCCGCGAAGAAGTAGATCACTCCACCGGCTGCCGCTACGGCGAGCAGAAAGAAATAGAACACGGCACAACCAGCTTAGGAAACGACGGGGCCGTTCGTCCAGCACAGCTCGTGACTTCGCGCTGCCAAGCCGGGCGTCGGTTTGGAGGCTTGTTGCACTGGTCTCGCTTGCCGACAGGCGACACCGAGCGCCCAGCGGCTGCGCTCGCGGGGACAAGCGGCCGGAGAAGTCGTCGTAGTCGCTGTCCGATGGGCACTGAACTGGCGACAGACTGTCGCTTCCTGATTGAACTTGCTCCGAACGGGCTAAACGGCTGGCGATCGCGCGCCTTCGGGTCGAGTTTGGCTGTTGTCGAGTTCGTCGCCGCGTAGCTGCAGCGCCCGGATCTTAACGATGAAGGTCAGCGGCACGGATTCTGCTCAGTCGCGCGCCGCATGAACCAACCGCTGACGACCAACCGAACGCTGCGGGTGTGGGCGCAGATGTTGGTTGAGCACGCCGAGCGAGCCGCCTGCGCTGGTGCGTCGACACGAAGTCTGAGCGCGCTCACTCGGCCGACGAGATGGTCCGTGCCGGTCAGCTCGTCGAGCTGGCCCCGAAATGTCGCTCGAGATCGCTTCGCGGATCGTCAGTAGAGCGGCAATGTTTCGGAGACATGAGACCACGGAGCGCCCCATCGTCGCGATCATCGGGCGCGAGCCCCAGGCGTTGGATGAGCTCTACCGGTACCTCCGCTGTTGTCGCGCTTCTGCCCGGAGCTCAACGCTTCTCGCCCACGCTGCCAAGCTACCTGCCAGGAAGGGCGTGCTCGTCTTGCTCGGGGATCATTTTGCTCCCGCAGAGGTTGGGGCGACCCTGGCCGAAGTCCACACTGCCGAGGTCGTGGCTGCACTGCTCCTGACACAGAACCCCGGCGCATTCGCCGATCTCAAGGCCGATCGCAGGATTGGGCCGACGCTGCTGATCCTTCAGGCTCCGGTGAGCCCGTGGATCATCCTAGCTACAGTCCGTGCGTGTTTCGATGCTGGGACGGCGCCACAGGCATGACCGCCCCTGCCCATCGGACAGACGGGCCAGACCGGATCGCCGTCGAGTTCGTCGCTAGCACATCATGAAGACGAGTCGCCCCACCAGTTCAGCCAAACCTGAGAGTAGCGCTTCGCTGCGGGGCCTGATCCTCGACATCGAAGGGACGTTGTGTACGCACGGCCGCCCTATCCCCGGCGCGCTTGCGACGCTAGAGGCACTCCGCGGCGCGGGGGTCGACCTTCGGCTTGTCACGAACACGAGCGCGATCCCGCCGTCCGCAGTAAGTCAAAGACTGCGCGCCATGGGATTCGACGTTCTTGACCGGCACGTCTTCACTCCTGCCAGGGCCGCCCTTCACTATCTCAGCGGACGCGCCGACCGAAGGTGCATGTACCTCGTCAGCGATGCGATACGCCCGTTGTTTACAAGCCTCGAAGCGGAGTCCGACGACGCGAACATCGTCCTCATGGGCGATATGGGGGATGCCTTCACGTTTCATGGGCTAAATCGCGCGTTCCGGCGCATACAGGGCGGTGCAGAGCTCGTGCTCTTGCAAGACAATCCGTGGTGGCGAGCACCCGATGGTCCGACCCTCGACTGCGGCGCTTTCGCCGCTGCCCTGCAGCATGCAACAGGGAAAATACCGAGGGTGCTGGGAAAACCCAACCCGTTCTTGCTTGAGTTAGCGCAGCACGATATGGGCCTGGCGTGTGCAGAGATCGCCGTCGTCGGAGACAGTCCGAGGACAGACATTGCCGCCGCCCATGCCGCTGGGATGCGCAGCGTGCTCGTAGGCACCGGCAAGTTCCTGGCCAACCAAGCCACGTCAACCGACCCATTGCCTTCAGTCGTCCTGCCGTCGATTGCAAGCGTTCCGGAATGGATCGCCCGTGAATTACTCCTCTAGGTAGGGCCATGCCGGTAAGCGGGGGCACGCAGGCGCGCGGTCGGCTCGACCTCTTCCGGGCGATCTCTGAGCGGCGGCACACGTCTTGACCCCAAATGGCCGCAGAATCAGGGTGAAACCCGACGCCATGCTGGTGACTAGTCCCTCCTGAAGCCGTGCGGCGTCGCTTCCCACGATCATCCGACCCGCGGGCGTCGGGTGATTCTTCGGGTGGAACAGGCGGGCGTGATTCAACGCGTCTTTACCCGAGGTGGCCAGCTGGACTGCTGGACTTCGCACTCGATGGTACTGAGCAGCGCGCCCATGAGCTTTTACGTTGAGTGCCGTGTATTGCCTCTGCGCGGGGCATCCCGAGCACACGTTGGAGAAAGTCATACGATGCAGTGCTCGCCAGAACAGCTGTTGCTTCCGTGCTAACGACGCTGCTTGCTCGCGGCGTGCGGCTGATTGATCCGGCTCACACTAACCGTCGTTGCCGCCGTGGTCACGTATGAGCTGGTTCTGCCCCATTGCGGCGCAGCAGGATGCGCTTGACCTTTGGCAGCAAGCTGGGTGCATCGGTCTTCTCGACGTAGTCCTCTGCGCCAAGGGCAAGAAAGATGTGGCGATCGGGACCAGGATCATGAGCAGACCAGACTACGACCGGAATGTCCTTGGTGTCCGCGTTCGCCTGTAGCTCGGCGAGAATGTAGCGACCATCCGCGTCGGGAAAGGTCAGGTCGAGCACGATTAGGTCCGGGCGCTGTCGTCGCGCTATCGACACCACTTGGAGACCCTCCAAAACGGCAATGATCTGGCAACCATACTTCCTAGCAGCTTGCGCGATGGCGCTCTGCACAAGCCTGTCGTCATCCGCTACGAGGATTGTGCGCCCGATCATTAACACACGAGTGTACTTCCCGATTGAGCATGTCCACAGCACCCAATCCGCGCCCCGTGCCGAAATTTGGCCGTGTAGCAACAAGCATCGGTCCTCATTGGTGTGGAAATATGCCTCGTCCCGTACAGGAGATTCGTCTCATGTGCTTGCAACCATCTCGGGCGAACCGGAGGCGAGTCTCGCGTCTAAGCGCCGCGCCCGCGCGGTTGCTTTCGGACGCGGCCGGCGGCGATGTGGCGCTGGAGCGTGCGGACACTCACCTTGAGTCGGGCCGCGGCGCGCACGGTGTTGCCGCTTTCGACCTCGAGCGCCGCCTCGATGGTCTGTCGCACGACGTCGTCAAGGCCCAGGTTGAGGTCGAGCACTATCTGCCCGTGCGAGGCCTCATTGTCGTTGGCGCCTGCCAGTGTCGAGGTCAAGCGGATACTTTCGGGCAGGTCGACGGGTCGTACTTGCCTACCGTCTTTCAACAGGCAGAGCGATTCGATGACGTTGCGCAGCTCTCGCACGTTGCCTGGCCAGTCATAGTGCAAGAGCATGGCCTTGCTTTGGCGGCTCAAGCGCGGCGGCTGCACGCCGTGACGTGACGAGAGCTGCGCGAGGAACTGATTGAGCAAGGGGGCGATGTCGGCTCGTCGCTCCCGAAGTGCTGGAACGTTCACGGTAATGCCCTGAATCCGGTAAAACAGGTCGGCGCGGAAGCGTCCAGCGCGCACGTCGTCGGCCAGCGGTCGAAGCGTGGCGAACATCAACCGGATGTCCGCCTCGATCTTGGTCGAGCCCCCGACGCGCATGAAACGCCGGTTCTCGAGAAAACGGAGCAACTTGGCTTGCATCGGCATCGGCATCTCGCCGATCTCGTCGAGGAAGAGAGTCCCCCCTTCGGCGGCTTCTACCTTGCCGCGCGCGCGATCGTTCGCGCCGGTGAACGCGCCGCGTTCGTGGCCGAACAGCTCGCTTTCGAAGAGCGAGTCTGGTATCGCGGCGCAGTTGATCGGTATGAACGGGTGGCGCCGCCTCTCGGACAGCTCGTGGGCGCGCCTTGCCAGTACCTCCTTGCCCGACCCACTCTCTCCGATCAGAGTGAGCGCGACGTCCTTCCCAGCAACTGCCTTGAGTACCTGATCGATGCGCCTCATGGCGGATGAGCCCATGATGGGTTCGAATACGATGTCTTTTTGTCGTTTTAGGCCGGGCACTTTTAGGGAGCATGCCAACATTGTCGTTTCCTCGCCAGCTACTCCTGCTCATGGCGACAGGTCTGGCGGATAAGGCCTAAAAGCGCGGCGCTCTCGCGTTGGTGCGAGGCTTGCTTACTCGTCGTTAAGCCGCCTTGCAGACTCCGAATGAAGCCTCGTTGGAGGCTCGCCATCCCTCCCTGCACAGCGCGCGAAGCGTCGTGGTGGTCAGTCGTGGAGGGGGCTCCGCCAGAGCGTTCGAAGCGTACGCGAGCGATGTGGGAATGGCGCTGAGTCGCTCGTCAGTCCTCGATCCTGAACAGGTCGTGGGACTGATCGCACCGGTGGTCGTTCTCTTCTTGGAGGGGTTCGTCTTTGCTGACGCACTACTCTTCCTCACCGAGTTGCGTCGCTGGTCCCCCATGCCCGCGCTCGTCATCGTGACACGCTTGGCAGATCGGCCAGCGGTTTGGCGTGCGTTCGAGCAATGCGCGGTTCCGCCGATTGTCTTGACGGAATCTGCTCCGCCCGCGGTGTTGCTCGACGCTGTGACTATCGCGCGCGATGTCTGCCTGGGTGAGAAGCTGAGCCAGTCGTCGGATGTCACCGTTCACGACTGCGGTTTCGAAACCGCGGTCGCGGACATCGTTGAAATGTTGTGCAAGAGCGAGGAACCGCTCGGCGACCAGCAGTTCGACCGTCTGTTGCCGATGCGGCTGCGCGCCGCTTCCGCCCGCTTCTGGACGCCGCTGCCCGTGATTCAGCGCGCTTCCGAGTGGCTTGCGGAGCTCGGTGTGGGCACCGTGGTCGATGTCGGGTCGGGGGCTGGCAAGTTTTGCATCGTGGGCGCCTTGCTCACGTCTTGTCGTTTCATCGGTGTCGAGCAGCGTCCCAAGCTCTGCGTCGTGGCGCGCAACTTGACTCGTTTTTTCAGGGTCGACGACCGCGTCTCGATCATCGAGGGGCGGTTCGGTATGGTCGAAACGCCGCTCGCGGACTGCTACTATTTCTACAATCCCTTCGAGGAGAACCTGTTCCCGCGACAAGAGGCTCTGGACGACGACGCCGTGCTCAGCAAGGAGCGCTTCCGCAGTGACTTGCGTGCCTTCCATTCGCTCGTGGCCTCTATGCCGATCGGGACCTACGTGATCAGCTACAACGGCATCGGCGGACGGTTGCCGGAGTGCTTGGACGAGATTTGGGCTGACCGGGATCTGCCCGCCACACTTCGCCTGCTTCAGAAGGTGCGCCGGTACTCACACCTCAGGGTGGAGCCAAAAGGTCCAGAATCGCGTTGATGAAGGTGAGTGGATGAGGGGGACAGCCGGGCACGTACAGGGTAGGCCCCACGCGCTCGAGAAAATCCCGTTCGACAGCGCCGCCACCCATATACAGGCCGCCCGAGATCGTGCACGCCCCCACCGCGACCAAGAAGCGGGGCTCGGGCATGGCTTCCCAAGCTAGCTCCACGGCTGCCTTCATGGCGCGGGTCAACGGCCCTGTCAGGACGAGAGCATCCGCGTGGCGGGGGGACGCCACCCATTCGATACCGAAGCGCTGAACGTCGAAATTGACGTTGGCCAGCGCTCCGAGCTCAAGCTCGCAGGCGTTGCAACCGCCGGCGGATACCTGTCGCATCTTGAGTGAACGGCCAAACAGTGCACCGAGTACGGCTGATGCGCGCACGCGAGTTGCTTCTTCGATACCCTCGGTCACGAGCAGCCCTGACCGCTCGCTGGCCCCCATGTGAGGGTTGGGGGAGAAGTGGATCTTTTCATTGGGGCACACCTCGGCGCACGCGTGGCAGAAGACGCAGCGGCCAAGATCGAGGGTCAGCGGCGAGAGGCTGATGGCGCCAGTTGGGCAAGCGTCTCGACAGGCAACGCAGCCCTCGTCGCAGGGGCCTGCCGAGATAACGGGGAGACCCCGAAAGCCCGTCGGCACCGCGCGGCGCAGGTCGGGGATGTACTGGCTACCTTGAAGCGCGCGTACCCGGAGGGACTTGAAGGGGCTCATAGGTCGTGGCCGCAGTAGGAGAGGTCGAAGCTCTTGTTGCAGATGGGAAAGTCGGAAATTTCATTGCCTCTTACGGCTAAGGCCAAGCCCATCCAGTTGCGCAGGGAGGGATCTTGCACCTTGTAGTGAAGTAGCCGCCCCTGGTCGTTGGTCTCGACACAATGCATGACCTCTCCCCGAAAGCCCTCAATCAGGGTAACAGCCAGCTGATTCGGCGCCAACCGGCCCGGCGCGCGCCGGGGCTGGTCCCACTTGGCGTGTCGTCTGATCACGCGCTCCAACCAGTCGAGAGATGCCTCGAGCTCGCCGATGCGTACGCAAGCGCGCGCCCAGCAATCACCGTCAGGGTGCACGACCGGCGCGAGTGGCTCGAGCTGATACGCTCCCCCACGGGGTGCGCTTCTGGTGTCGATCGCCACGTCCGAGGCGCGTGCCGCCAGACCAACCATGCCCAGCTCTTGCGCACGTTGCGCTGACAATACGCCCACGCCCTTCAATCGATGCTGAACGGTGCGCGCCGAGAGAAACAAGTCCCGCATCGGTTCCAGATCGCGCTGCAAGAGCTTCAGGCTTTCGAACAAGCCTTCGAGCGTGCTTTCCGGGGGGCGGAGGCGTACACCGCCAGGACGGAGCGCGCTTCGTCCGAAACGGCTTCCGCACAGGCGCATGCTGGCGTTGATTGCCGTTGTGCGCAGGCGACCATAGGTGGTCGCTCCCTGGAGAAATGCGATGTCGGCGGCCAGTCCAGACAGGGCCGCAAGATGCATCGCGACGCGCTCCAGTTCGAGCATGAGAGCGCGCGCGAATTCGACCTCGTCGTCCAGCTTGCAATCGGTAAGTGCCTCTACAGCTGCACAATACGCCCACGCGTGACCTACGCTCGTGTCCCCGGCGATTGTTTCGACGAGAGGTGTCAGCTGCAAAGGATCGCGCTCAAGCAAGAGTTGCTCGACGGCGCGGTGCTGGTACCCGAGGTGGATCTCGAGATGGTGAACTTGCTCGCCGTGGCACTCAAAGCGGAAGGATCCGGGCTCGATGACGCCGGCGTGGATCGGACCTACCGCGACCTCGTGCACCTCCTTACCGTCGATGCGGTAAAAAGGGTACTCGCTCATCGTTGCACCGCGCTGCTCGAAGCGCAGGGGCTTGAGCCAAGGGTGGCCGGGCATGGCGAGGCCGGTCTGCTCGTGCAGCTCGCGTTCAAAGCAGTGGAATTCCGGGCGGATGCTGGTGAGCTCGTGGTAGCCCCTGGCTAGCGGGGCCGTCGTACGCGATAGCGCCAAGTCCCCCTCGAGACCGAGTAGAACCGCCGTTAGCAGCGCGGAATCGTCTTCTCGCCTGCCGAACAAGCTGACCAACCGCTCGCCGGTTTCCAGGCGTGTTAGGAGGTCTTGCCGCCACGCGGCGAGGTCACGGTGGGGAATCTTCTTCGCCTCTGCGCGATAGCAGAGTCCAGAGGTGGTCATGGGCCACCCAACGAGCGCGCGACGGCTTGCAACAACGTGTTGACCGACGGCGGGATGTAGATGCCGAGCCCGACTAACGCGAGCAAGAACGTGAGCTTGGGGAGCCCCGCCAACAAGGTTTGGCGAGGCCACTCATGACGCTCCTTGGACAAGCCCCAAATCATGGGAAATACGGTGCGGCCCGTGGCCACGAACGTCATCGTGATCAGGGTGCAGAAGGCGGCGAATGTGAGCATTCGTCCCGAGCCTACCAGCGCCGATAGAATGAGTAGCTCACCCAGAAAGCTGCCGAACGGCGGAAAGCCGAGCAGCGCGATCGTGCCGACCATCAGAAAGACACCGCTGTACGGCAAGTCGTGAATCAGCCCAGAAATGACGCGCGTGTCGTTCGTCTTGTAGTGCGCAAAGATCTTACCCGTTGTGAGAAAGAGGATGGCCTTGATGAAGGCGTTGCTGAGCACATAGAGCAATAGGCCGTACGTCGCCGAGCCGCCTACAGCGAGCCCGATGGCGATCACTCCCGCGTGGTTGATGGCTGCGTACGCGATGAGCCGCTTGATGTTGCGTGTGGCGATGATGCTCACGGTGGACACCAACATCGAGACGAGCCCCATGGCGAGTAGCTGAGACGCGACCAGAGCAGGGCTCGTGGCCCGGTACGCTTGGACGACTCGGAACAGCACGACGAGCGCTGCGTTGAACTGGACGGCCCCCAACATCGCGGCAACGGCAGGCGGCGCCTGGTCGTACGTTTCGGGCAGCCAGCTGTACATCGGGGCGAGCCCGAGCTTGGTGCCGAGTCCGAGCAGGACTAGGCAGAGGCCAAGGCGACTCCAGGCGTTGGCGGTTGGTCGGAGCTCGATCAGGCGGTCGACGAAGAAGGTGGAGGACTGCCCGGAGGCCACCATTCCTCGGCTCAAACAACCGAACCCGAGCGCGACGAGGCCGAGGCCCACCGTCGAAAAGAGGAGGTAGCGGAGCGCGGCACCTCGGCTCTCGACGTGACCGTGGCCCACGACGAGTGGCGTGGCGGCGAGAGCTGTGAGCTCGAGTAGCATCCACAGAGCGAGCAGGTGATTGGCGAGTAAGAGCGCGTTCGTGCTCGCCAAGAACACAGCCGCCCAGGCGACGAAGCGGCGCATGCCGCCACGCAACGCCGGCGTGGTGTGGACGCGGTACCAAACGTAGCTCGAGATACCCAGGAAGATGGGGTTGACGACGACCAAGAAGAGCCGCGTGGTCGCGTCCACCCGCACCAGGTTTTCAAACGTGAAGGCAGGCGCGGTTACCCTCGCGACAGCGGCCACGGACAAACCCGCTGTGAGCAGGGCACAACCCAAGAGGAGAAGCGCAGCTTTTCGGCCGCTGATTCCCAACGCGACGAGTACCGCGAGAATCGAAGGTGCGACGACGAGGGCCAGGATAGTCATAGCGTCGGCTCGTCCGTGCTGGCGTGCGCTTCGTGCGTCTCCACGAGACCCCGGAATAGCCAGAGGTAGAGACTCAAAGTGGCCAATACCAATGCCAGCTGGCCGATATGAAGCGTGATGTGCTCGTGCCTCTGCTGCTCCCCGAGCTCGAAGAGCGCGATGCCGTTTTCGAGGCGCAGGGCCCCCACGACTTGGCCGAATGCACCAGCCTGCGAAGCCAGGACCAGGAAGGCCAGGAGGACACCAGCCGTCGCCACCGACGTCAGAGCTCGTTCGTCTCCGTCCTGAGGAATCAGCGACGCTGCGAGGTTGAAGGCTGCGAGCACGAGACCCAGGGCAATGGTCCACGTCAGCAGGTTAGGGCTGAAGAATTGCTGGTGCAGCGCGCGGTTTTTGCCGCGGAGCGCGCGGTAGAGGAGCAGTGGTGCCCCGAAGCCGCGCAGCAGCACGAGGTCAGCCAGGGTCAGCCACGTATGTGGTGATGCCAGGTGTGGATCGAGGCGGTACGCGGCCCAGCCAATGAGCAGACCTTGGCACGACAATCCGAGCAGGCTGCTGCGCCAGTTCGCCACGAAGAGCGGGAGCAGCATCACGCCCAATAGACCCATGAGCAGCGGACTCATCGGGTCGCTCCGGTACGCCAGATTGTAGCGAGTAGTGCCACGCCGCCACACGCGACCGCGATCGCAATGTACTGCGGCACGGTGCGCAGCTTGAGTCGAGCGCTAACCGACTCGATGGTGCCGATGACCGCTGCAATCACGAGACACAGACCGAGATGCACCACGCTCGTCAGCAGGCCGGGCCTCCCCGCCCAGGGGCTTGCCAAGGATGCGACCAGAGAGCAGCCTACAAAGAGCTTGATGGCGGCGCCCAGCTGGATCGCTGCCAAATCGGGGCCGCTGTGATCGAGAACCATGACTTCGTGCACCATCGTGAGCTCGAGGTGGGTCGACGGATCGTCGACGGGCATTCTCGCTGCCTCGACTTGAACGACGACGAGCAGCGCGGCGATCGCGAGCAGGTACACGACGAATGGCGCACCCCCGGCGGGGTGTGCACCGAGGATGGCGTAAAGTGAGCGCTGCCCGCTGAGAAAGCTGAGCGCTCCGATCACTAGGAAGGAGGCGGGTTCCAGGATCGACGAGAAAAGTGCCTCACGTGCGGCGCCCATGCCTTCAAACGAGGAACCTACGTCCAGCGCTGCGAGCATGACCGCTACACGCCCTAACGCCCACACGTAGAAGAACCAAACGAAGTCGAACGAAAATGACCCGATCGGCTGTCCCCCGAGCACTGGCACGATGGCGCCGGATGCCAGCGCGGCGACCAGGAATACATACGGTGCGAGACGGAAAATCGGCGAGGTGCTGGTGCTGTAGACGGGGCGCTTCAAGCTCAGCCGACGCAGATCGAACGCCAACTGGAACAACGGCGGCCCCTTGCGGCCCGACCACAAAGACTTGGTCCGATTGATGACCCCGGGAAGCAGGAGCGGCGTCACGAGCAGCGCGACGAGATTGGTCAGGGTGGTGATGGCGGCCATAGCTACTTTGCTGCCAGGACGACCGCGCCGATGATGACGAGCGCCGCGAGGCCGGCTGCGAAGGCGAAGCGGGATTGTTCGGGGATGCGGTCAGAGGCGCGTGTCACCGCGTCCTCTGCCTGACCGAGCATCTCGAACATGCGTCGCTCGACGGCATCGAAGTGGTGCGTGGAAAGCTGCCCTGGAGCTTGAGGAAAGACCTCGGCCGGTAGGCGTTGGCGGCGCACGGAGGGTTGAAACGCCTCGAAGAGCTTCGCCAACTGCTCGGTAAACGAGCTGCCCGTGTATTGCATGCGGGACGAGCTGGCGGTGTAGCCGCAGCCCCACGCCGGTCCCTGCCGTGCCTTGCGACGTGAGTACCAGACCAGAGCTGCCGGCAGTGCGAGGGCTAAAGCCAAGAGGATGTTGAGGTGCGTGAGCGGCGCGACGACGGTGTTGAGGGCGGCCGTCGTTGCAGGCGGCACGAAGAGGCGTGAAGTTGGCAAGATGAATTCGATAGCGATGCTCGGCGCCAGTCCCAGGAGCAGGACGCCGCCTGCGTGGACGACTAGCGGGATCAGCATGCTAGGCGGTCCGTCTCCCGTTCCCGTCACGCCGGCGTCGCGAGGCACGCCCAGGAAAGTGAGGCCAAACGCTCGCGTAAAGGAGAACGCGCTGATGCCACCGACCAGGGCCAGACCCGCCGCCATACCGATGAAAACCACGTTCGCTTGTCCGCTGGGCGCGTGCCCGCCCATCAGCGCCGAGTAGATGATGAACTCGCTTACGAAGCCATTGAGCGGCGGAAGGCCGGCCAGCGCGAGCCCGCCGCACAGGAAGAGCGTGGCCGTGAGCGGCATCTTCTTGGCGAGTCCGCCGAGCCTTTCGATGTCCACCGTGTGCGTCGCGCGATACACGCTACCGGCCGCGTAGAAGAGCAGGCATTTGAAGAAGGCGTGGTTAACAATGTGCAGGAGTCCGCCCGCGAATCCGCAGACGGCGAGCACCGGTTGGTGCCACACCAGGCCCAAGTAGCCGACGCCGAAGCCTATCGCAGCGATGCCGACATTCTCGGTCGATGAGTAGCCGAGCAGTCGTTTCAGATCACGCTGGCTAGTCGTGTAGAGGACGCCGAAGAACGCCGAGAGAAGCCCGAACGAGAGGACTGCCCAGCCCATCCACTCCTCGGGCTCGCCCGAGAGGAGCGTGAAACGCAAGAAGGCGAACAGTCCCGCCTTGTGGATCACTCCGGACATCAGGGCCGAGACGTGAGCCGGCGCGGCTGAATGAGCGCGCGGCAGCCAGGTGTGGAAAGGGAAGAAAGCGGACTTGAGCGCGAATGCAACGCCGAGCAGCAGGAAGATGGTGCCGCGGAGCGGGCTTGGCCGCGACAAGAAATGCCCGAACGCTTCGAAATCCATCGAGCGAGTTTCGCTGTGCAGGAGCATGAAGGCCGCCACGAGCACGAACAGGCCGACGTGAGTCGAAACCAAGTAGTTGAAGCCGGCGAAGCGAATCTTCTGGTTGTCGTAGTCCCAGATCACGAGCAGCCACGCAGCGACCGCCGCGATCTCCCACCCGAGCAGGAAGACGAGCGCGTTCTCCACGGAGTAGACGAGCACGAACGACAGGCACACCATGTTCAGCAGGGCGAAATGCCAGCCGCCATTGCGACCGCGGCGAAAGTGCGGCGTCAGGTACCCCAAGGCGTACGCGGTGCCGAGCAGCGTCATCGGCAGGCTCCAGGCCAAGAAGAAGGCGCCGAGCGCGTCGACCCGAAACGCGATGCTCTCGATGGGGCTAGGCCATGGCCACGCCGTTTCGAGCACGGCTTTCCCTGCGAACACTGGAGCGAGGCTCACCATCACCAAAACGCTGGCGATGCCCTGCGAGATCAAGGCGGCAAGGCCACGCAGGCTGTTTGAACGTAACGCCAATGCGAGGGCCGCACCAACGAGCAAGATCGGCACACTCGACAAGAACAGAATCGTCATGCTTGAGCCTGATCGGTGGCAACGAGCGACGTCATAGAGGTGCCGGGTTCGGAGTACCGCGGATTGCATCGAGCAGCGTCCATCCGAATGCGGGCTTGGGTAAGACGAGAGGCGCCATCGAGCGCTCGTTGGGCTCGATTGCGGCGCCGAGGTGCTGGGGGGCGCTGGACACCAAGACGAGTAGCGTACGAGGGCGCGCGCGCCGAAACGAGACCAGCGCCGTGGTCACTTCGTCTCGCTCGAACTCGTCCGGAAAGAGAACCACCGCGTCGAGGGGCGGAGAGGCAAAGAGGAGATCCTCGAGGTGCCGAGTGCCGCTCGGGGTGAGGCCGCTTTGTTTGAAGTACGCCTTCAGGTCTGCGACGGTCTGTGGATTGCTACCCACGACCATGACATGTTGTCTTTTTGCAGAAAGCCGGCGCGTCACGTCGCTCGGGTACAAGCAAGCTTCACGCCGAACGTGAGAAAGCAGTAATTCAAGCGAAGACCCAATTGGGGTTTCCGAAGATATGGCAGTAGACGACAAATTGTCGCCGCATCTTCAGCTAGAGGCCACGATAACGACGCCGTGGAAGAGGGATCTTTACTCCTACCCGATGTCCTGGCGACGGGTCAGTGCAACGAGTGCTGGAGATGCCGGACTTGCCTGTTGTGCTCCGTCAGTAGAGCGGGAGGCAGTCGTTGTCGAAAGCGATTCAGGAAGTCCAGCGCCTTCTCCGCTTCCACCAGCAACGCGCTCGGATTGCAGGACAGCGCGTGGATTCGGTCGTCCAACGAGAGAATGTCAGGGACGATCAGCTCGTCGTCGCTTGGGACCAGGCCGACGCCAGAACTCCGTGCGCCAGCCGTGCCCTCGGCCCGCTCGACGATCCATTTGAGAAGGAACAGATTGGCGGCTCCACCGGGCCACAGGGGTTGGCCATCGGGTGCGCGACGCTGCAGGTTGACGTGGAACAGGCTGGGCGGTTTCGCGAGCTTACGCCCCACCGACAACCAATGGCCAAGGTAGTCCCCGAGGTTGTAACCGCAGAAGTCGCGCATGCCCATCGGATCGAACTGGGGTTGGCCTAGCGCGTCAGTTCCGGACGTGAGTGTCGCCCCTGCATACACTCCGTGTCGCCAGCTGCGCGCTTCGTAGACCAACGGGGTGGAGCGTGGACGATTGCCGCAGAACACGATCGCCGTGACGGGTACACCCCTGGGCCGCGCCTGAAACGCTGACCCGGCGCCTGTCATCACCAGGCCGTTCGGGTGCGCAGCTGGGCCGGCCGACGTCCCGGCCAGCCATGAGGCACCTCGCCAATCCACGACGACTTCGCCTGCTTTGAGTTCCTCGAAGCCTGGCCACCATGGGTGACCACCTTCGCGGAGAGCCACGTTGGTGAAGAGCATTTCTTGGGATGTGTCTTCGCCGTGGAGGAGTGCAGCCGCCGTGGGACCGAACGCGAGGCACGACCCGTGATCTGGGCTTGCTGCCCAGAGTCTGCCGTCCTCGCCTGCGCGGAGCCAGCAGGTGGGTCCTCCCAGTCGCTCGACCTCCCACCCCGGGAGCACCGAGGAGGAGCTTGTCAGCGCTTCGGTATCCAGGGAGCCGACCACCGCGATGTGGTGCGCTTGAGCGTCCGCATCGGTGACCCGAAGCAGCGTCATGCGCTCCGCGAGCCATCCCTCTTCGCGCGCCTTGACGCTTGCTAGTCGGAGGGCATGTCTTCCCCACGGAAACAGCGCGTTGTGCGCGTTGCCCGAGCCGATGCTCCAAATCTCGGAGGTCTCACTGAAGTGCACGACCTGCCTCTGATCCGGCGCGACTTCGCGACTGCTGTGTAAGCCTCGCAGGAACGCTTTGCTGCTCCCGAGCCGGTCGAGCGCGCCGCGACCGATTCGAGCGATCAATCCGAGGCAAAGGACGATGTAAGGGCTGTCAGTTATCTCCACGCCGACCTGACAAAACGTCGAGTGGGGGAGGCCGAGAAGGTAGGGGACGACGAACATGGTTCTGCCTCGCATCGCGTTGCGGAATAGCGGCCACACCTCCGTGTGTGCCTGCTCCAGGCTCATCCACTTGCTGGTCGGTCCGCAGGTCACGGCGTTGCTGGTCGATAGTCGGGTCTCGGCCAACGGGTCAGCGTCTGAAGGCTCGGTGCGAAACAGGTACCAATTGGGATGGTCCAGCTCCACCAGCTGGCCCTCTCCTCTCATCTCCCGAATGAGCTGTGAGCGCTCGCTGGGTGATCCTGTCCACCAATGGATACGATCGGGACTCGTGTGCTCTGCCACCCTCCGAACCCAAGCGAGCAGGGTGGCGTTGACCGTCGAGGGTTCCTTCATGTTGGTGTGGGGGCAGCTAAGAGAGGTGGTTGCGGGTCGCGTCGATGCCGCCAGACAAATCCACGCGCGGCACGCCCAAGTGCTTCGGGTCGAGTCGCTGCGCCCTCAGGTAGCGGGCGGTCGCGCTGTTGTAGCCTTCGAGTCGCAGGTCCACGCCGGCGGTTGTTGCGACCGTGATGGCCCAGCGCAATGATGTCATTGCAGCGTCGTCTAGTGCGTTGACAGCGCCCAAGTTGATGGTGACTTCTTCGAGCTCCGGCCATGCGCGGAGCATCTCGTCCAACGCGTGGCAGTATTTGTCGAAGAGCCAGAGGTCATGAGGAACGAGGGCCAGATGGGTACGCGTGAGGACGTTGCGCTTGCTTATCGTGCGGCGAGGCCGAGCCGCTAGCCACACCAGTGAACTGAGCATCAAGCAGAGAACGAGCGCTGCTACTTTCGCGATGCCGCGCCTGTAGCAGCGCCCGTGCCAACCGTCCCTGCTCTGCGGGGCGGCGATGCCCCCATCGATGTGGTGGGGGAAACAGCGAAAACGACAGATTGGCGCCTATCTGTGAGCAACGTGGTGGCACTTGCGACAAGAGGCGGCCGCGAAGTGGCCCACCTCAGCTCGATCCGCGAATACTGACGCGGCGGCGCCGTGCTCGTTCCTCGGGTTCCACTCTGACGATGCCTCCGTCGGCGGGGTCCCGATAGCGCATTTGGCGAAGCAGGAAGCCGGCGCCGGGGCGGCCATTCGGAAGCACGAGCCGTTCCTCACGATTCAAGCCTTCTCGCTCGTCGTATCCCTGCTGGCGCCAGAGGCCGAGGTCCGGCGGTGATTCATAGCGTCCGCGTAGCTCTGGAAGCGCGCTCTTTTCGCCCCATCCATTCGGCCTGACTATTGCTAGTTGCGCGAGACCGCATGAGGTCCTTCGCCCAACGAAACGTCCACCCGCTCATTGTTCTTTTGGGCACAGCCCGCCCCCGGCTCGGCGACCTCCAGGCCGAGCTCGAGCTGGCATCCCTACGCATCGAGGTGGCGGAAAGCCTTGCCGCGCCCGATTTTATCGCGGCGCGGGCAAGTGCCGTTGTCTGTCGTGCTGACGACTTCCCCTCGTTGGTGGTTCTGCAAGCGATGAAGCGTCTTCGCGCGCGCCGCCCCGGTTTGCGAATCCTGCTTCTTACCAGTTGGCCTGATGCTCTCGAGTTGCTCCTCGGACAGGTCACTATTGTACCGGGAGCGGCAATCCTCCGAGATCCCCCTTCGCTTAGAGAGCTCCTGTCGGCGCTCGGAGTCGACAGGGGACGAGAAGGCGCACTCCGTGAGCTCCAGTGATCGAAACCCTAAGACGAGCGGCACCCAGCCGCAGCTGTCGACGGAGGGGATCCCTGGCGACAACCGGCAAGCGCTCTTCCTCGAGATGCTACCGCATCGACTCAAGCGCAGTCGCGACGACGCTCTGTTCGACTGCTATCTGCCTGCCCACTATCGTCGGGTAGCACGGCAGTATTGGAGTCCCCTCGATGTGGCGGTGCGTGTTGCCCGATGGCTGGACGAGCTAGAGATCGCGAGTGTCGTCGATGTCGGTTCAGGCGTTGGCAAGTTTTGCATCGCCACTGCGCTCGCCAGTCACGCGAGCTTCGTCGGGATCGAGCAACGGGGAGACCTTGTCGGCATGGCTCGAGGGATCGCGCTCATGCTGGGCCTTGATGGTCGCGTGCGATTCATCGAAGGTATTTTAGGCGACGTCATGTTGCCGGTGGCGGGCTGCTACTACTTCTTCAATCCATTTGGTGAGAGCTTGTTCGGGCCAGAACACCGCCTGCACGACGAGGTGGAAGTGAGTCAGGCAAGGTCGCTTCGCGACGTCCGCCTCGCGGAAAAACTCCTGACATCTTTGCCGGTCGGCACATACGTCATCACCTACAACGGCTTTGGAGGGACGCTGCCCGATGAGTACGTGCTGCTGCGGTCCGAATCGGACTTGCCCTTTCCTCTCCGACTGGCACAAAAGCGGTGTTGATGACGGTGCCGAGCGTTCGGACGCTGCTGTTGGTCGAGGACCATCTGGCGTCTCGGGTTGCGATGCGCGAGCTCCTCGTCGATCGTAGCTTCCGCGTTCTCGACGCCGGCACGCTCGGTCAAGCCCACGCCGTCTTCTGTGAGGAACCGGACAAGATTGACGCCCTGGTCACCGACATGACGTTGCCAGATGGTCTTGGCTCTCATTTGGCGGCGGAATTGCAAAGGGCTCGTCCGGATCTGCCGGTCGTGATCTTGTCCGGTCGTGACGCTGACGACCCCGAGGTTTCCCGGGCGCTCCGTGCCCAGCGCACGGTCTTCGCTCGCAAGCCAATCCACATCGATGAGCTCGAATCGGTCATTTCCCACCTGCTCGAGTCAAAGTGAGAGTCGCGAAGACCGGCATTTCTGCGTCGTTTGAGGACGCTCGCTCCTGCGACTGGCGCGGCATCATGCGCAGTCTCGTCGCGCTCACCCCCATGGAGGTCGCGATGTTGCTGCGCGCGTGTCAGCTCCCTGCAGACAGCGATTTCGATCGTCTCTTGCCGCGTGAGCTACGTCGACTCTCACGGCAGTATTGGACGCCGCTGGCGGTCGTGCTGCGCTCAGCAGCCTGGCTCGAGGAGCTGTGCGTCCGGACTGTCGTCGACATCGGTTCAGGTGTCGGCAAGTTTTGTGTCGCCGGCGCGCTTCGGACAGACTGTCGCTTCATCGGCATCGAGCAGCGAGCGCATCTTGTGAGCACCGCGCGCGTGTTGTCTCGCGTCTACGGCGTGGATGAACGCGTGGTCTTCTTACATCAGCGGTTTGGACACGACGCCCCCCCGGCGGCCGACGCCTACTACTTCTTCAATCCTTTTGGCGAGAACACATTCCGGCGGTCTGAGTGGCTGGACGATACAGTCGAGCTGAACCGGACACGCTTTCATCGCGAGCTCGACTACGTGGGTGACTGGCTCGACGCTGTACCCCACGGTACCTACGTGCTCACGTACAACGGTGTTGGCGCGGAGATGCCATGCTCCTTCGCGGAGCTTCGCGCCGCGCGCGACCTACCGTGCGTGCTCAAGCTGTGGCGCAAGGACGCCTGGGCCTCGTGAGCCATGTCGGCATGAACCTTGCCTTGCCGCGGCCGCAATGCAAAAGCCTCAGAAAATTGCGAAAGCCGATGGGCCCCTGGCTGTCCTGCTTCCTGGCCTCGGAGCCGTTTCCACGACGCTGATCGCCGGCGCGCTGTTGACGCGGCATGGGCTGGCTTCGCCGGTCGGCTCATTGACGCAGACCGGGACGATTCGGCTCGGCAAGCGCCCGGACAATCGGACCCCGAAGATTGCAGAGTTCGCCCCGCTCGCCTCCCTGGACGACATCGTTTTCGGCGGTTGGGATCTGTTCGCTGAGAACGCCTACGAGGCTGCGGTGACGGCCCAGGTCCTCGAGCCTGCGCACCTGGAACCGATCAAAGCCAACCTGTCCGAGATCAAGCCGATGAAGGCGGCATTCTATCCGGAATACGTGAAGCGCCTTCATGGCACTCACGTCAAGAATGCCACCAGCAAGGCGGATATGGTCGAGCAGCTGCGGCAAGACATCCGCTCCTTCCTGAAGGAGAGCGGTGCTACCCGTGCCGTAACCGTGTGGTGCGGCTCGACGGAGGTCTACCTGGAGCAGACACCCGTGCATCAATCCGTTGCGGCATTTGAGAAGGGCCTGCTCGAAAGCGATCCTTCGATCTCGAACTCGATGCTCTACGCTTGGGCTTGTCTCAAGGAGGGCGTGCCGTACGTGAACGGCGCTCCCAACCTCACGGTCGACCTCCCTGCGATGCTCGAGCTGGCGCGAGAGACGCACACACCCGTATGCGGCAAGGATTTCAAGACCGGGCAGACCTTCCTCAAGACGTTGCTGGCACCCGGTTTCAAGGCGCGTATGCTCGGCGTGAACGGCTGGTTCTCTGACAATATTTTGGGCAACCGCGACGGCGAAGTGCTGGACGAGCCGGGGAGCTTTCGGTCCAAAGAGGTGAGTAAGCTAGGTGCGCTGGAGCAGATCCTGCAACCCGACCTCTATCCGAACCTTTACGGCAAGCTCTATCACAAGATTCGCATCGACTACTATCCTCCTCGCGGCGACGCGAAAGAGAGCTGGGACAACATCGATATTTTCGGTTGGCTCAACTACCCGATGCAGATCAAGGTCGACTTCTTGTGCCGCGACTCCATCCTCGCCGCGCCGCTGGTGCTCGACTTGGCGCTATTCATCGATCTGGCGAAGCGAGCGGGCTTCAAAGGCGTGCAAGAGTGGCTCAGCTTCTATTTTAAGAGTCCGCAAACTGCCGATGGCTTGTATCCCGAGCATGACATTTTCATTCAGTCGATGAAGCTCAAGAACACGTTGCGTTGGATGATGGGCGAGGAGCTCATCACCCACCTCGGCAACGAGTACTACGACTGACGCAGCAGAGGCGAATCTGCCTTGGTTCAGTCACCCCGTCGAGCTCGAGGAGCGGCTGGCTTGTTGCTTGTCCTGTCGATCTGCGAGAGCGGCCTGTAGCGTGGACAGCAGATCTAGAAACGGAACGGGCTTGATGAGCGTCCTCGCCGGAGTCTCTTCATGCGGCTGCGCGCTACACAACAGCACGACGGTGGGCGGCACCGGTGCCGTAGCTCGAATGACATCGAGCAGCTCGGCGACATCCAGGCACGCCAGATCGTGATCGGCGATGACACCATCCGGTTGCCAGGTCAGGAGCCTCAGACAAACGTCGGCACGGCTCCGTGCCACGGCCACGTCGAAGCCTGCCGCCTGCAGCATCTCCCGAAGCTCGTGCCGCTCCCGTTCACTGAGGTCGACCAGAAGCACCCGCTCCGGATCCGGCAACGCCGATCCCTGCGTCGGTTCTTCCATAGCGTGGAGCAGGCAAGAACCAAGCCGCGCGGATGCGTTCCGGCGGCATGCACGAAAGCGGTGTTGCCCGTACCGCCGCAGCATGAGGGCGGCGGAAACGACAATTCGGCGCAGCATTGTAGACCATCGGGCTCCTCTTCCGTCATCGCCGAGGAGCCTGGATGGGCGCATCAGCGATGCACACGACACAACGCGAGCATCGAAGGGGCGGAACGTCGAAGCTTACGGAACGATGGTGGCACGGAGCTCCGTGTCGCTCGGCAAGATGCGCACGAGCTCCACGATTCGCGTCGATGGGTCGGCGCGGTAAAAGATCAGGTAGTTCTTGAAGCGATCCACGACCCGGTGGCGTAGGCCAATTAGGTCCGGGGACTGGAAGGCCGTCGCGGTGCCAAGCATGGGATTCCGGCAGAGTGACCCAACCGTTTCTTCGACGGCATCAATGAAGCGGACGGCGGCGCGAACATTGTCCTGTGCCAGGTGGGCTGCGCTGTCGGCGATGTCCTGTGCAGCCGCCGGCCGCCACGAGACGGCCCAGCTCACTTGCCCTTCGCTCGCTTTTTCGGGGCGAGCTCCCGTACGAATGTTCGAGCGCGATCGAAATCCACACGGGAAACTGGCCTTGTGGTTCCGCTCCGTAGGCCGTCAAGGAGCTGCCCCTCGAGCTGTTCCCGGCGTTGCCGATCCTGATCAGCGACTATGAGGTCTCGGATATATTCGCTCGCGCTAGCATACCGGCCGCTTGCGACCCGACCCTCGATGTGAGCGCGCATCTCGTCAGTCAGAGTGATATTCAGCGTTGCGATATTGAAAACCTAGCAAGTTCAGCGGGTCTTGCCAGCTGGTGCGGGACGGGCGGCTCAGGGGACTGGCGCGTCTGCGTGCAGTCGTATCGCGTCGACGATGGACCGACCGAACGCTGGCTTGGGCAAGACGAGCACCGGTGACGTGCCTCGGTCTGCTGAAAATGCCGCCGAGAAGCGTTGCGGATGTCGCGTTACCAGCAGCAACAGGAGGCGTGGCCGTTTGCGCTGAAGAGCGCGAATGCGTGCAAGCACCTCGTCAGAGCCGAAACCGTCTGGGAAGAACACGACGGCCGTGGCATGCTCGGATAAATTCTGGGTTGCGTCGATGTTGCTAGCCGACTGGGCGCTGATGCCCAACCCAACGAAGTAGCTCTGGAGGCCATCGACGGTCTCGGGGTTTTCGCTAACGACGACCACGCGAGGAAGTGAAGGTTGAGCCATGCGGCGATGACTGGACAGCAAGGACCGTTCCAACGTCGGTCGTTTCTAGGGACCTCCAAGTGGCGAAAGTGGCGAGCAGCCGCGGGGTGTCAAGGTTGCCGTGCTCGAACGCGGGAGTCCCAAACGGTGGGCAATCACGTCGCAACCTTGGCTGAATGCCAGCAGGATCTACGACAATGTGTCGCAATGGGTCGCTGACCTTCGCCCGCTGGACGCTGTTGATGGAGCGAATCTGGCGTCAGCGCGGCATTCGCGCCGTGGTGTGGATCTTGCTGCAGGGCCCAGTGCGGGCGTTCCAGTCGATGGTTCCGTTCGCTCTCTAACATTGAGCTCGCGTCTGCCACACGACCTTGACGCCGCAACGGACAGTTATTCTGCGGCTCGCCTTCCTGGCGACGCGTTGGAAGCTCTTGTTGTTGAGATGGCTCCCGGGGGCCGCGAGGGCCATCGTGACGACACCGTCTTCGATCGATTCCTGCCGTTCGACTACCGGTTCGTCTCGAGAAGCTTTTGGAGCCCGTTGGAAGTCGTTGCGCGGGCCGCGCGCTGGCTCGACCAACTCCATATAGGAACGGTCGTCGACATCGGCTCGGGGGTTGGCAAGTTCTGCATCGGCGGTGCCCTTGCCAGTCGGAGCAGCTTCATCGGTATCGAACAACGTCGACCGTTGGTCAACCTTTCGCGAAGTATCGCGCGTACCCTCGAGCTAGGGCCTCGCGTGAGATTCATCGAAGGAGTCTTTGGCGAGGTCACGGTGCCGGCCGCTGAGTGCTACTATTTCTTCAACCCGTTCGGCGAGAGCCTGTTCAGGCCCGAGGATCGATTGGACGAGGAAACCGAAGTGAGTCAGGCGCGATCTCTTCGCGATGTGTACCTGGCAGAGCAACTGATCGCGGCCGCTCCGGTTGGCACCTACGTGATGACCTATAACGGTTTCGGCGGAACCTTTTCGGATGAGTATGAATTGCTGCGCTCCGACAAGGACTTGCCTTGCGCGCTTAGCCTTTGGAGAAAATCAAGCGTGACACGGGGCGGCTCGACCCTTCGGCGACAATCACCCAGATAAACAGGGTGCGGGCTCGGCCAACTCGATACAATTGTTGCCTAGTGCCACGATCGCTTGTTGTTGCGTTCAAGCTCGTGGGAGTCGAGGTTATCGACTAATGCGGGGCCTCGTCCCCAAATGGCGGAAACACCGGTTCAAATCGGACGTAGCGTACGAATGCGCAGTGACATACGACAGTGCTCACCTGACCATTGCTATCGGGTGCGCTGAAGTGGAAGTAGCGCAGACCGTGTCCGCGCATGCCCAATCGCTACGCCGCGTGCTAGTCTCGTCGAGTGCCGCACAAGCAGCCAACGTCGAAGTTGGTTCTTGTCGTTGACGACGACGAGGACATTCGCGACCTTTATGCAGAAGCGCTTGAGCTGAACGGCTACGAGGTCCTGCAGGCTTGCGATGGCCGCGCGGCGCTCGAGATCGCGCATGTCGCATCTCCAGCTGCGATCGTCATGGATCTGGACATGCCAATCATGGACGGATTTGCAGCGACGTTGGCACTCAAGCAGGACCCACGCACGGCACAGACGCCGGTCGTTGTCGTGACAGGCAGTGTGAAAGGTGCGAAGCTCGAACGAGCTAGAACCGTGGGGTGCGATGCGCTGCTCTCGAAGCCATGCCCCCCGGACGTAGTCATTCTCGCGCTCCAACATGTCCTGACGAACAAGCCGTTTCCGGGCCGACTTTCTTCGTTTGACGACTGACGTACGGAAGGCCCGGACCTCGCACGGAAGACGACGCGCCGGTGGAGGTCAGGTCGCCAACTACCGAGCAACGTCCACAGGCTTCGCGCCGTTCAAGTTGGCGGATCCCGAGACGTAACCGACAGCCCCTTCGTTCCGGAGCACGAAGTCGACCACCTTTTGGTCAGAATCGACTTCCGGCGGCGGTATGTCGCTGCCCGAAAAGATGCGCTGCTGCCAGTAGGCCTGGACAGCACCAACCGAACGACCGAGCACTTGCTGGCTGAACCTCGCGCGCACCTCGGACGTTGGCGGAAGGTCGACTGGGTGAATGACGCTGTCGCCCGGCCACCGCGTCTTCTTCTTCAAGAAGGCGTCCTGGAGAAATGTTCGCTCGATCGCAGTCAGCGAGTTCTTCGGATTCACAATCACGCGGTAAGGAGGCGCAGGCGGTGGCTGTTCGGCAGCAACCGTAGTTGCAAAGGCAGCGAGCGAGAGCAATAGGACGATTGCGGCGAAGGGGGTGGCTCTCATGGTTCGCCCTCAAAAATGCGCCGTAGTCTTGAGAAAGAACGCGCCCCAGTACTTGTCGGCCTTCGTGATATCCGGGGGATTGATACTAATCGGATTGAGGAGCCCAGCCGTGCCGGCCATGTAGTGCCCCTCGACCTTGACCAACCAGTACGGGTTGATGTCGAAGCGAAGGGTGGCCGCGACGTCGTGCTGGCGGTTCTCGCGCCCCTTCCGATTATCGACGTTTGGGAACAGCACGGAATAGTAGGCTCCTGGCTGAAACCACGGTGTCAGGCGATACGACGCCATGATGTACGCACGCTCGCTCGTTCGATCGAGTGGGGGCGAAAGCGCTGGCGCGTCGCTGGACTGGGTTGAGTGCCAGCGCGCATATTCGGCGGTAAGCACTAAGTCGCCGCGGCTCAGCTCGGCCGAGCCAACCCACCCCAGCGAGTGATTCTTGATCTTGAACGAGGCCATGCCCGGTATGAGCACGGTCGTATCGAGCCGTACATCCTCGATGGTGCCACCCAGGCGAAAGCCTTCTAGCGGAGTCTCCCAGAGCAACCGACCGCCCACGACGTAGGGTACGTGGAAATCGAGCTCGAACCCAGCGCCCCGGGGCGTCAGGCTCCTTGAGTCGAGGAAAATTGTTCCCCCGAAGAGACGATAGTCGAGAGCGCCTAGCGAGTCCGAGCGAATGAACCCGTACAGCTCGCCACCTGTTTGCGCAAACAGGGTTTCGCGGCCCTGGAGGGGGTAAACCGACTGCGGCAGCAGAACGGGGACGCGAGCCGCGTCGACGTCTTGGATCTCGTTGTACAAGCCGTAGGGGATCTTCAAGCGGCCCGCACGGATCCCCAGCCAGTCCTTCCAACGATAGTCGATGTAGAACCAGTCGAGCTTGACGTCATAGTTGCCGCTGGGACCGAGGTCTTGAGCGAAGAGCTGCGCACCCGTGCGAACGGTGTCGGTGAGATGGGTCGTAAAATTGATGCCGAACTCGGAGTATTCGAAGCTCCCACGTGTGCTTCGCTCAGCGAGGTAGTCGTTCTTCAGAGTCAGGATGAAGCCCTGGCTCGCGAACCCGTGCACCTCGACCGACGTGGGCCCAGCGTCTCCGCCGACGGTCGCCGCTACGGCCTTTGTAGGGAAAAATGCGCTCAGCGCGAAGGCGGCACAACTGGCCAGCCATGTGATGATTCTCTTGGCCCGCAACCTCATCATCCAGCGCCCCTTTGAACCGTCGTATCTGCGTTCACCGACCGTCGCGCATCCTACTCAAATCGTCCCGACGGGCAACAGATTGGCCGCGTCTCGTCGCCCCTGCTTGCGCCTAGCGACGCAACGAGTGCCTACCCGCACTCGTTGAATCGTACTGATAACACCAACTGTACGTTCGCTAGAAGGCGCAAACCGGACTCGCTGTCTTTTCATTGCTCTGTCGAAGTGGTGGGCTGCGCGTGTTTCGATGCCGCAAGTTTGAGCAGCGCTTGTGAGGTGCTCCGTATCGTACAAAGCGGTATTTCTGTGCGCTTGACTCGCTCGAGTGTTGCTTGGCGACACATCTCCGCAACCGTACGACGACGCTGACGAACAGCTCAACTGGCTCCCGACGACGAGGACGATCGACAAACGGGAGGCACTCTGCCTAACTACACGTTGGGGCGGTACGGGTACCGATCGTCTCCGCTGCGTTTCAAGGAAGCACATGAAGAGCGAGCCCGAGTCCATGTCCGCAAGCGAAAGCCAGCTTGCGTTTCGAATCCGTGTGGCGCTCGAGGAGTGCCAATCTGTCGCTCTCGCGGTGATCGCATCGGGCGGGACGATCACGAACTGGAACAAGGGATGTGAGCGCCTATTCGGCTATGCCGCCCAGGAGGCCGTTGGCCGACAGTTTGGGGATTTCGCCGATGACGCTGAAGCTGTAGCGCTCCTGCCTGGTCGTGTGAGTCGCTCGAACGCAATCGAAACCGAGGTGCGGATGCGTCACAAGGACGGGCACGTTATCGACGTGGTCCTCGCCGCGGGCGTTGCGTGGGATGCCCATGGGCCCGTGGAGAAGGTGGCCATGTTCATTCAAGACGTGACGCTGACCAAAACCACGCGAAATCGCCTTCACGCAGCCAAGCAAGTCGAACAGATGGCAAATGCCGCGGCGGGGCTCGCGCACGACATCAATAGCGTCCTCACGATCGTATCCAGCTACGCGCGCTTCGTCGCGGAAGCACCCCTTACGACCACACAACAGGAGGACCTTGCCGTGGCCGTTGAGGCTGCGAGTCGGGCGTCGGTTCTCGCGAGCCAGCTGTTGGGCCTCTACGGAAAGCGGAGCCCCAGAGCTACAACGGTCGACTTGAACGACGCGGTGGAAAGCATTGCCCAAATCGTGCGGCGAATGCTGAATGGCAGCATCACCGTGACTACGCGTCTCCCCACGGCCTCTATGAAGGTTCGTGCTGCTACAGAACAGGTAGATCGAATTCTGCTGAACCTACTCACGAACGCGCGAGACGCCATGCCCCGGGGTGGAATAGCGAGCATTTCTCTGAGGAGTGTCGAAGTCGCGCCGGGCCACGAGCTCCACGGACAGATCCGCGACGGCAGCTACGCGGTCATCGTGGTCAAGGACACCGGTATCGGTATGGACGCTTCAGTTCGCTCACGCATCTTCGAGCCCTCCTTCACGACAAAGGCCGACGGTGAGGGGACCGGTTTGGGCCTCAGCGTGGTCCAAGAGATCGTGCGCGACCTTCGGGGTGGCCTCCAGGTCGAGAGCGAACCGCGCTGGGGCGCGGCCTTTAGCGTGTACTTGCCGCTGCTTTCAGAAGGCTCAACCGACGCAAGCGACGTCGTGCTCGCAGCCGACGATCTCGCCTACAGGCAGAAGCAGGCTGCACGGCAACTTCGACCGAGCGTCCTCGTGGTTGACGAAGATGCCGCTCTCTGTGAGTCCCTCGTTCATTTGCTCATGCAGCAGGATATTGACGCGACATCCGCGGTGGGCGTTGCGTCGGCGCTCCAGATATTGCGTACTCGCGCCATCGACGTCCTGATCACCGAACAATCTCTGGGCGGCGCGGACGGCCTGCAATTGCTCGAAACGACCCAGGAGACCTTTCCCGAAATTGCCAAGATCTTGCTTACGCGCGAGGCTTCGCCCGATGTGGCGGTGGCAGCCGTCAACAAAGGGCGAGTAGTCCGGATCTTGCTCAAGTCGATGCAGCCATCGGCGATCTGTGACGAAATTGTACGTGTAGCCCGCGAAGCGCGCTCGCTTGGAGGCCGTGCGTGAATTCAGGTGATTTGCGCGAGCCCTTGTTCGCCCTATTGGCCCCTTGTTGTGTGCGAATCGTACGCGCCGATCTATCTGTACGATTATCCGAGCTGCAAACTGGGAGCGGCGGTTTACGATCTGCATAATGCGCGCTCCGTGCCAGGCAAACAGATGCGCCGCCGCAGACCACGCGGGGCAACGTCACGTGCGACCGTCGTTGGCGCTGCATTGAGCGTCGTCGACAAAGTTGGGCTCGAGGGACTGACGATCCGGGCCGTCGCCGCCGAGGCGAGGGTTCCCCCGATGTCGCTGTATTCTCATTTCGCCAACAAGGAGGGGTTACTCGATCTCATGTACGCCGAGGTCGCGTACCGCCTCTACGCCGACGCCGAGCACGCAACCTGGCAGGCTGCAGTCGCCGGCCTTTGCAATCAGGTACGCCAAGTACTGCTGGAACACCCTGGATGGATTCCCCTTCTCTCGCGTCCAGCCATGCCGTTGGCCGTGCCGCTTCGGGAGCGCGTCTTGCGACTGTTGGCCGCTGCCGGCATGGCGCCGGAAGAAGCGTTGGCAACCATGACCAACGCCAGTCTTATGTCTATTGGGCTCGTTATGGTTGAGCTCGCATTCCGCGATTCGACGGGCGGCTCCCGCCTCGCTACTAGGTTCGAGCGTCTCAAGAAGGTTGCAATCGAAGACCCGTCGTTCGCCGAGGCGGATGCTGTCACTCGCGCAGCGTTCATGAGAACGCGGAAGCTCGACCTGAGCCAGAATTTCGCCAGCTCTCTCGCTACGTTGATCATGGGGCTAGAAGGGCGCCTCGCCGCTGCCACGCGGAGCTAGCTTTAGGCGCGGCGAAGCGAACCTCGATCTTCCCCGCCCGCGCCGTGGAGATTCCCTCTCGTCAATGACTACGCGGCGCGCGAACCGCACGACTGCTGAGCGCCAAGTTTGCCTTGCGCTGCTTAGCGCCATTGTGCTTTCGCGCTGCGACCAGGTCGAGCAAGTTCAGAGACGGCGTTTCCTACGCGATCGCCAATTCGCGAAGGGTAGCCACGGCGTCGAACAAAGCGGCCTGATAGGCTTGAGCAAGCAAGTATCGAAGCCCGCTTTCACGGCGAGTTCGCGCACGTTGGCGCGAACGTCGGCACTGATGGCACAAGCCGGCCCGGGCGAGAGTCCCTGTGCTTGTCTCTCCCCGCGGCGCGGAGCGTCGCGTCGAGTGTCGCCAACGTGTCGGAATCTCTTCAATGAGCAGCACCGTGGTCTGACTAGGCCAATCGCTGTGGAACTGCACAGCGCGGGGGCTTGTCGCTGGCAAGGCCGTCCGTCGAATCGCCATCAGAAGGCGCGATCCACGGCAAGCGCACCCGGAATGTCGAACCCAGTCCCCGACCTTCACTCTGTGCCTCGATGGTGCCGCCTTGCAGCTCGATGAGGCGCTTGGTGACGGCAAGGCCTATCCCGAGGCCGCTGCCTCGTTTGTTGTCACCCGCAGCTTCTTGCTCGAATGGCTCGAAGACATGCGGCAGGAACTCAGCGGCAATGCCAACGCCGGCGTCGCTAACCTTCATCTCCAGGAAGCCCGCGCTTTTCGAAACGCGGAGCACCACAGCGCTACCTTTCGGTGAAAACTTGATTGCATTCGACAAGAGGTTCCACAGCACTTGGCGTAGGCGGGTAGCGTCCAATAGCGCCGATCCCAGGTCTGCCTGCATATCGACGTCGATTCGGACTCCCAAGCCGTTGGCGGTGGGCGTCAGCGCGTCGACAGCCGCCCGCACAGCCTCCATGACCAAGCTGCGCACCGGTGAAATGACAATCTTCCTGGACCGGAGGCGCGAGAGGTCGAGCAGGTCATCGATCATCCGGGAGAGCGACTCGGCGCTCGCAGTAATTGCGTCAAAAGCTCGCCCCAGATCTGCAGGTGGGACCTTTCCGGAACGGACAGCTCCCGACCAGAGCGAGATGGCGGCAAGCGGAGTCCGGAGCTCGTGGCCGACAACCGCGAACAGGTCGTCCCTCGTGCCATTTTCCGCGAGCGCGCGCGCTTGAAATGCAAGACGAAGCTGGGCTTCGACGCGTGCCTCTGCCTCGCGAGGTGAAAACGGCGCAACTAGATAGTCGTCGGCCTCCTCAGCAAAGGCACCGATGTCAGCTTCTTGAGTCGTCCGCGATGACAGCAGAATCGTGGGCATGCGATGGAGCGTCGTGTCCGCGCGCAACACTTGCAGTAAGCCCAGGCGGTCCGAGCTGGGCGTCATGCGTCCACTGACGAGAAGATCGAAGTGCTCGCGCCGCAAAGCTAGGCGCGCTTCCGCACAACTCGTCAGAACAACGACGGACCAACGACGAGAAAGGATCCCCACCAAGTAGTCACTAAGGTCCGAGTCCTTCTCGACGACGAGGATGCGCGCTCCGGTCGTTTGGGTGCTTGCGTCGGCACCCGACCTCGCAACGATGGTCTTCATTTTTGAAGCCTATCTCTGGGCTGCCCTACCAATGCTCTGCAGCGTTTGAGCCTTGGCGGACGCCGGCCCGGGCCTGCAATATACGCGTTTCGCCCGTCCCACGGTGAATCCGAGAAAGCATTGCGATTGCACTAGCGTGACTTTTTTGCGCGCAATCACTCTGGCGTCTGACGCAAAGCTAGGAATCTATTTGCGGCTGCGTGCGGAGAAGAGGTGAGTAGCGTCGGGCACTACCTCCAAGCGCTTATCCACTTGAAGATTTTCGTAGGCTTGGCGGTTGAGCGACAACACCTCCGCGTCAGCGCCACCGACGATCAGGAGTGTTGGCGTCTGTATCACTCCCAATGCGGAGCCGGCCAGGTCTGGTCTGCCCCCACGCGAGACGACGGTCCTTACGCGCGTTTCGCTGGCCGCTGCTACCAGCGCTGCTGCGGCTCCAAGGGCTCACCGCGCGGAGCGGTTCCAGCGGTGCCGCGCAGACCATCTCGTGCGCCTGTTGAGACACTTCATGACAGGTTTCGGTGCCGCGACTGGCACCGCGATAACGGTTCGCTTCGGAGCCAGCTGTCTCAAACCGCAGACGGTGGCGCGCATCATCGAGCCCGTGGCTCGTTCCATCACGGGCTGAGCCCGGCTTCAGCGTGCTCATTGGGCATGGGCTTGGTGAGCGGTCGCGAAGATCCTTGCCTTACCGACCTGGGCGCGTGATTGGTGCGCGTGCCACGTAAGAGCCGCAGCGGCTCGCTCCCCAATTGCTTGGCGTAGTTGAGGAAGCGGCGGTGAAGCGGCTCCTTGGCTTTGCTGGCTTTCATTTGCGGTCCTCAAACGAAAGCAGCCACCTGCCCGGTGCTTGCCCAGGGGCGCGAGCAGATGCCTGCCATCGTGGATGCCAAGCCGTGCGTCGAGATATCCCTGTCCCGCGCTGACGAGTCAGAAGTCACGCGCACGATATCAGCCAGGGACAAGATGCCAACCAGACGCTGCTCGGAATCAACGACAGGCAAGCGACGGATTTGCTTCGAGCGCATGATCTCGGCCGCCTGAGAGATCGGGTCTCTCGGGCCACAGCGGGCTGGGTCCTGCGTCATCGCCTCGCCAACGAAGATGGCGTTCGGAGCGAGGCCACGCGACCACGTGGCGATGCAGATGTCGCGGTCGGTGACAATCCCGACCAGCTTGTCAGCGTCGTCGACGACAGGCACGGCGCCGCAGTCAGCGTCCCACATGATTTGCACTGCAGCCGAAAGGGCGTCGTCCGTACTGACGAATCCAGGGTTCTTCGTCATCAAGTCAGAAACGATCATGGTCATACCTCTCGCTTGGGGGTCGCGCGGCCGCGTGCATCTCGCGCGCCAATAGGCGCGATCCCTTCAACCCCTGTGACTGGCTCGTGCCAACAGCGCCGAGTGAGCATCGAACACAAAAGCAGCGCCAGAATGTGCCTCAACGGGGCAGAATGTACCCGACACACCAGGGGCTCTCGCGGCCTCGCTCCTGGGCGTTTAACTGCCAATCTTCCTTGGGTGTTGCCGAGCGTCGTAGCTGCTGTAGTCGTCTGTCGAACCGAGCAGGCCAACCCCCGAAGGACACGAGCTCCGCGCGGGTTGTGTTGGTAGCGTGCGCGCACACGCGATCGTTAGGAGCATTGGTGGGCGATGTGTTCGACCTGTCTGAGAGCGGCACATCCCTATCGGTAAACTTGGCACCGGGGGACTCGGAGCGCGTCCGCGCCGCACGCCGCGCCGGAGCTGGACTCGGACGCATGCTCGGGAACGGGCGAAGCTCGCTTGCAGCCAGCACAGACGGCAGTCGAAAAGGAGAGACCTGCGCAACATACAAGCTCCAATCGAGAGTGCCAAAGCAACGTTGTCGCGGCAACGAGCGTAGGGGCTAGTTGTAAATCAGGGTTGCGAACCACGCTTGATGCTGCACTTTGCGACAGGAGTCAGAAGATCTCGCTGGCCTGGTTGCTGTTCCGGCTTGGCCTCCGTTGCGTTGCAGCTACTGCCGAATACACGCGCATGATGAGGTTGCAAGCCCCTGTCCGCAGTTCTTGACCTCCCTTTCGCTTAGAACGACACTTAGCGTCAAAGGTGGTGTCGTCATGGAAGTCGTCGCGCCAAAAGCAGGTGATTTCTTTGCAGCGTCCAACGGCGTCAGCGTGTACGTGAACGTCGGTCGCCACGCTGTGCGCGTTCATTTTGCGTCGGCGGAGAGCCCCGCCGAGGTCGACGGAGAACCCGACGCCGATACCGAAAAGGCAGTGCGCGCCGCAGCCAGGGCATTCCACGCCTACCGTCGCCGACTGCTACCGTTGTTCGATCGCATTGCCCGCGAATTGGCGACACGCCACTGACTGCGGAAAAGGGGCGACGCAGCCACTCAAGGTCTCGTGCCGGACCACGAGCGGGCGTGATTACAATGAGGGAACGGTACCGAGACGACGAGCGTGCCCTGCTTTCGAGTGTTCCCCGAAACCAAAGGCTACGCGGCAGTACGTTGGCCTGGTGCTCATGTCCCGACGCGTGCGAACGATCTCAGCCGGTCGGCTGTCACTCCGAAATTTGTCCCCATTTCGACGAGGGCTCCCATTGACGGCTGGGTGGGCTCGAGCTCTTCGCCGGTTCATCAGCCGCTATCGCATCAATCACGCGAGGGCATATACCCCTTGGTTCTCGGAAGCGCTCGGTCTCGTCATAGATCACCCCATGCTCCGTGGCGTGAAGGAGCGCGCAGAAACCCGAATTGGGGGCCGCATTCGGCGGGCCAACCGTCGGGTAGGGACCGGCCTCATTCCGTTGTTGACGCGTCGCGCGTCTCGGTGTGGACGATCGTCGGCTCAGCTGGGGGGGCGAGCCCTTGCTGGAGGTCTTGCGCCTCTTGAAGCTCCAGATGGTTGATGCGGCCACCGGCTTGCGCAGTCCAGGCGATGACCAAAGCCTGAATAGCGCTTGTAACCATCAACACCACAATCGTACGGCGCGAGAACGGTTCATCGCGTCCTCTCCCATGCAGGAATGCAGTCGTGCCCGCAACCGCGGACAGCAAAACAAAGCCGCTCGCCATGGTTGCTCGAAGGTAGTGCTGCGAGAGCGCCTTTCCGGACGCTCGCGGTGCGCTCATGACGGCATCAACTGCGGGAACGCCGCTCAGGAAGGCGGCTATGGCACCAAATACAGAGATGCTCAGGATGACCAATCCGGCATGTACCCAGTTTTCTCGCTCGATCGTAAGCGCCGCACAAAGGAAGAGCACTGCCGCGAAAGTGGCGCCCCAGAGGGGCACCTGGTTGACCATGAGGTGCACGAGCGCAAAGTTCATTTGTCCGTCTCCGATGATCGCGGCTCACCGAACGGCGAGCAACCGCGTCACGAGTCTGTTGTCCTGGGTCCTGCGCTCGTCCGAACCGCCTGGCGGGCCCACTCGCCGTCGAGGAGCAGCCGAAGGGAAAAACGAACAGGCTCGGCCACTACGATGTGTTGTTGAAAATGCTCCGGACGCGTTCGCGCGGGCCGCGTATCATGCTCAACCCATGGTGGCCGCGAAGCGACACGTTCTCGTCGTCGAGGATGAGCCTGGTTTGCAGAGGCTCGTTCGGCGGCGAGCTGCGCAGGAGAACCTCGAAGTAATCGAAGCGCTGACGGGTGCCGACGGGCTGGCGTTGGCTAAAGCGACCCAGCCCGACCTCATCGTGCTCGATTTGCACTTGCCCGATGGGAGAGGCGTGGACTTGGTCATTCGGCTGAAGGCCGATCCAACAACGACGAGCATCCCGATTGTCGCGTGGTCCGCCAGCGGCGACATCGACGAGGAGGACGACGTCCTGCTCGCGGGCGCCGCTGCCTATTGCAGCAAGACGGACTTGAGGGCTCTGTTCATGAAGATACTCGAGCTTATGGTGCCTTCGGCCGCCCGCGGCGCAGAATCAGCGGGACGTCCCTCTGCTTAAAGTCTCTGCGGGGCGCGCTCATCGCGGCGGCCACGCCGAGCGAATCGCCCGGCGCTACGATTGATTGGCTCGCGCATACGTGCATACCAGCGAGGTTGCCCCCCGTCTCAGCGCTTTGTTGCTATCGGATATCGGAGCTGAAGCGGCTGCGCCCGGGCATGACGCCGCCCGTACGTATCTTCGCCAGTCGTCTTGACGAAGAAGTTGCCGCTGACGGTCTGATTGTCGATCCAACGCTCGACGCGTTTGACAGTGGCCTTGAAAAGATCTTTCGCACTGATCGGGGCTCCGAGGGCTACGGTGTCGACCAAGCCAAGGAGGATGAGGGCTGCAGTGATGCCGTTAAGGACCCAGTTTTGTCTGCCCCTGCCGCCGGTGGCTGCAGGAGCGCTGTTGTCTTGCCTTACGGAACCTGGCAGCAGCGAGAAGAATTCGGGGTCCCAGGTGCAGAGCGCTTCGAGGATGGCACCGCGTCGTTGAGTTAGGTCGCGATGTATGGCGAGAGCGTTCCAGGGAACCTCTGTGCAGAGCCTCGAGTTGCCCGCGCTGCCCTCGTACCAGGACTGGGCGGGGATGGCCTGCGCTAGGCGCTCCAGGTAGGGACGAAACCCATCGTCCAAGGAGGGGGCACATTGGTCTTGGAAGGCTTCGATCCGCCGGGAGATTTGCAGCATCGCTTCGGCGAGCTCAGCGACGTCCTTGGCTCGCGCGCTGGCGACGACCTCATTCGCAGCGGGCATACTCAGAACGAGGAGCTGTTCGCGAGCGTCCGCCAAGCGTGCGCTTGTGAGTGAGGCTTCATCGCGCAGGCGGGCGAGTTCGTCCGCTGATGAGCTCGCCCGAAAGGTCTCTCGGAAGGCGCGCAACTGTTCCTCGATAGCCGTCCAGGCGGCGCGAAAGTCCAGCACGGAAGGGGATTCGCGCTGGGAGTTTTTCCTCCCTGAGCCACGCAAGCGCGCGAGTCCCTTGCCGATGCGGGAGATGGAGGCCGAAATGGCGGCAAATTGGTCGTGAAGAGCATCCTCGGGGTTGAGGTGAGCATTGAGCTTGCTGAGCAGGGCGTAGCTCTCCCTCATCAAGGCAGCGCCAGGGGAGGGCTCGAGGTCCGGTAGCGACCGCGCGGCCCGGACGATCGGAGCGAATAGTTGGCGGCGCTCCTGCTCATCGGGAGGCTCTGATCCGACGTCCCAGGCGAAGTGGAAGGCATCCTTGAACGCCTTCTTGAGCTCGGGCTCGAAGTCTCCGAAGTCCGAGGGGTTTAGAAAGCTTTGCTCGGATGGCATCTCGCGTCCCTGGATGTCCATTTCTACACGCGCCGAGCGCAGGCGTCGAAGAGAGATCGCGAGCTAACTTCCAGCGGCATCCATAGCGCCTGCTGGAGGTTCGCGCTGGGCGGTTCGCATGGGACCTTCGGGCGATGACAGTTAGCGAGCGAATAGGGGGGCCTGCGGCAGCGAACTCCAGTCAGGTCAGGGCAATGGGCGATGATGGCGTGCCGACGCCACAGGTGCAGCCGCCCAGCGTTGAGTCCCCAGTCATGACCGTCGACGAGCTCGCCGCGCTGCTGCGCGTCAACCGCAAGAGCGTGTACGAGGCCATCCAGCGGGGAGAAATCCCCGGAATTCGCCGCATTGGGCGGACGGTCCGAGCCTCGAGGGAAGCCGTGTTAGCCTGGCTTCGAGAAGGTCGCGTCTCGCGCTCACGAGGTAAGTGATGAGCGTTAGGCGCCGCATGTGGCGAGACCCGGCAACGGGTCTCAGCAAAGAAGCGTGGATGATTGACGTAACGGTGACCCTCAGAGACGGACGGACCGAGCGAGTCCGACGCGTCGCCCCGATACAGAACAAGCGTGCCGCGGAACGGTACGAGCTCGAGCTGCGTCAGGAACTGATCGAGGGGCGCCCTGACAGAGAGGAGGAGTCTCAGAAAACCAAAGAGCCGTGCCCGACGCTTGCTGAATTTTGCCAGCCGTTCTTGGACGTCTACTCGGCCACCAACAACAAGCCGGCCGGGCTCGAGACGAAGCGCATCGTCTGTCGCACCCATCTCGTTCCCGCCCTGGGGTCACGACGCCTGGATCAGATTGGGGTCCAGGAGATCGAGGCCTTCAAGGCGGCGAAGCTCAGGGACGGGTATGCGGCCAAGAGCGTGAACAACTTCCTGGCCGTCTTGCAGAAGCTGCTCAAGGTGGCGGTCGACTGGGAAAAGCTCGAGCACGCGCCCAGGGTGCAGTGGCTCAAGGTCCCTGACCCGGAGTTCGACTTCTTCTCGTTCGAAGAAGCCGAGCGCCTGGTGGCTGGCGCGCCGTCTGAGTGGCGAGCCATGGTCGTGGTCGGTCTCAGGACAGGCCTTCGCATCGGGGAGCTCCTGGCTCTCAGGTGGGACGACGTGGATCTGGTCGCTGGACGCCTGATGGTCAGGCGATCGGTGAGCAGCGGCATCATCGGCACGCCCAAGAACGGTCGCTCCAGGGAAGTTCCCCTGAGCGACCAGGCCCTGGCTGCGCTCAAGGGCCATCGCCATCTCAGAGGAGAGCTCGTCTTCTGCGGCGAGGACGGGCGGCTGCTGAACCGGGGCGAGTGCAAGTGGCCCCTGTGGCGGGCGTGCCAGAAGGCCGGCCTACGCCGAGTCGGTTGGCATGCCCTGAGGCATACCTTCGCATCGCATCTGGCGATGCGCGGGGTCCCCCTGAAGGCCGTTCAGGAGCTGCTCGGTCACAGCACCATGGACATGACCATGAGGTACGCCCACCTGAGCCCCGACGTACGTCGGGACTCAGTCAGGCTGCTGGATGGTCAGGGCACATACGCGGCACATGAGCCGCGGGAGCAGAGAAACTAGCCAAAAATCTCGAGAGAACAGGGTGGAGGCGCGGGGAATTGAACCCCGGTCCGCGAGGCGTCCAGTCAGCTTTCGTTCACGTGCGTAGCCGCTCTAACCCTTGCGGCGGGGTTCGGTAGATTCGGCCACCGGCCTAGCTCCAGCTTTTCTCGGTCGCGCCGTCCAGAGCACCGGCGAAACCCAGCTTTAGTAATGACGCCCTTCCGATACCAAAACTATCTCTCGGTTGGACGGCTTTCGACTGTTTATTAGGCAGCGAGAGCGATTGCGTTGTCGTTCGCAATTGGTACGGCCCGATTTTGGAGAGGGTCGGGTGCCTCCACACGCAAACTGACCTTCAGTCCCCACGTCGAAACCGGTCGCCCCCGTAGGGGTGTGGGTACCCGCAAGATAGCTACGGTTCGCCCGAGGTCAAGCGTCAAAAGTAAACGCTGCAGGCGCTCTCGGCGATGCTGGGCTCGAAACAGGTGATGTCCACGCCGCTGTGCGGGCCTTCGTGGTTGCGATCTTCGGCGACGTCGTACCACTGCAGGTAGCCGAGATCCGGGTCGTAGGAGCCGACGTAGAGCTGCTCGACGGCGGCCGTGTCGATGGCTTCTTGCAGGGCGACCTCCATGGTGAAGCCGTCGTAACCGGCGGGCGCGCCCTGGCGTGTTTTCTGTTCGATGACGTGGCCGTCTTTCACGCGGATGCGCGCGATGATGTCCGAGTGCACGCGCTCGGGCACGATCACGAACGTGTAGTCGCTCGGCTTCTTCTCGTTCCAACGCTGGAGCGCGGCGTGCGCGGCCTCTTGCTCAGGCTCCGGTGCGCCGCCCGCGCAGCCTGCCAGCGCGCTCGCTACGCCGAGCGCCGCCAAGATCTTCCCCGTGATGTTGCTCCAGCCACGCCAGCTCTTCATGTCCCCAGCTACAGCAACGCGCGTGCCATCAGCGAAAAATGGCGGCAAGTGCGCGCTCGTGCGGCGCCGCGAGGCGGCCAGTGTGATCGCGCGGGCTCGGCGGTGTTGCTGCGGTTCACAGGGGTAGGCCGAGTTTTCGTTCGTGGCGGTGGGCCGCCAGCTGGCGGCCCGTAGCGAGCTTACTCCGATGCCCAGCGGTAACGCAGACCCAGCTCGGTCGTGTCGCTGCCCTTCAAGCCGATGCGATCTGGGCTGATGACGGAGAACACGAACGAGCCGCGCACTTCTACCCGGCGCGACAACTTCATCGACAGCAGCGGACCGACGCGCACGGTGAGCGAGTCGTCGCGCTTGGGGACGTCCAAAACGTCGACGGCCATGCCAATCGAATGCTGGTTGTGCGAGCCGAACACGTAGCCATACGCGACTCGCGTGCGCCACACCCAGGGCGGCGCCACGATCACGTGGAGTGTTTCTTCGAAGACGTATTTGTCTTGGGGTACGCCGGTAACGTACGACAAGCTGCCGCGCAGCAAGAGCCGCCCGGGGCCCACGTCGGCGCGCAGGTCGAGCTCGGTTTCCCAGGTCAAAGTTCGGGCCCGATCGGCCACGACGCGCTCGAACTCGATGCGGTCGTAGCTTTGCTGCGGTGGCAAGTACGTGTGCTCGAACGAAAAGAAATAGCGCGGCCCGATGCGCCAATCCAAATGCGGGACCTCGACGCGCAAGCCGCCATACGCGCCTAGACCGCTGGTCTGCGCGATGCCGTTGGCGTCGACCCCGACCCAGCTCGTGAAGGGGCGGCCATATCCCAGGGAAACGCGCGGTCGCAGATAAACGAAGCCGAAATCCATGGTGGTGGCGACGAACGCGCGGGGCGGCAGCACGCCCCACGAGCGCGCCATCTTCGGATCGATGAGCGCGTCTTCGGGCGTCGGCAAGACCGCTAGCGGCGGCTCCGCCTCGGGAAATTTTTCGCCCGATGGCTCGGCCGCCTGGGCGTGCCCCAGCGGCGTGAGCGCAAGCAGCGCGAGCGCGACTCGAAGGAAACGCCTCGCCATCAGAAGATCCCCATGACGCCCAGACCGCCGGGCGAGGGTGTGAGGCTGAGCAGCACGCGATTCGACTGCTGGCTACGGCTGCTCGTGCGGCTCGAGCCGCCGAGCTGGTAATAGTGCAGCAGCGGTACGCCGTAGCCGACGAGGGTCCCCACCGCGGCGCCGATCAGCACGTCGCTCGGGTAATGCACGTCCGCCACCACGCGGAAGCTCGCGGTGGTGGCCGCGACCGCATAGCCGGCAGCGCAGCTCACGCCGTCCCACGGAGAGCCGAGCAACTCGTTCTCGAAATGGTGCGCGCAGATCAGCGCCGCGCCCGTGAAGCTGAAGGCCGAGTGGCCGCTGAAGAAGCTGCGGTAGTGGAAGCTATCGTGGCAATCGATGGCGTCGGCGGGGAGATCGCCTTTGCCACAGTCGGGGCCGAATGGTCGCTCACGACTGACCATCACGTTGGTCGTGCCCTGAATCGCGCCGACGATGGCCAGCGCTTCCAGGTCGATCAGGGCCATCTCCTGGGCGGTTTCGCGGCTGCCGCGGTACCACCACGCGGTCGTCAAAGCGTCCGCGACGAACGGCCACATCACCGCGAGCGAAAGGCCGACGTCCGAGGCGTCGCGAAAGTCGTAGCGAGCCGTTTGCGAATGGGCGCGCAGCGCTTTGCGTATCGTCTCGTCGGCGCCGATGGGCCCGCTCAGCGAGTGCTGCGGGCGCGGCTGCATGATCGCGGCGGTGAGCGTGACGGCGCCGCCGAGCCCCGTAACCACGAAATCCGCGGCCGAAAATGTCGGCCATTTCCAGATCAGCGGCGGCGGCGCGTTGGTCGAGACCAGCGGCAGCGCGTTCACCTCGCGGGGCTTCTTGGCCGGCTGGGGCAGGTCGGGCGCAAAGAGCGGGCGCTCCACGGGTTTCGGCAGAGGAGTCTCCTCGACGGGTGAGGTCGGGGGCTCGTCGTCGGCGGGAGCAGCCTGCGCGTGGGCGCCCCGTGGCGTCAGCGATAGCAAACAGACGAGCACGCCGGCGCGCCGCAAAGGCGCCAGCCAAACAAAAGGAATGAAAGAGCGTGGGGGGGCCAAAGCGGAATGCGGGGCGAGAGCTAACCCGGGTCGGGATCTACCAGCTGCCACTGCAATTTCAGAGCCGCAGCTGATGGGGCGGCTGGCACGAGCGCCGCTAGCGGCGAATTGGCAGTCCGAATCTTGCCATATTGTCAGTCTGTCTTGCGATTTGACAGAATTTCGAGTCCCTGCCAGATTGGCTTCATGAGTGACGCGCTGTCGGCAGGGGCAGAAGAGGGGCGAAGCACGCCCATTCCGGGAGAAGCGGTGGTGCCGGGGGACGAAATCACGGTGCTGGTCGTGGACGACGAGCCCAGCAACCAAACCTCGCTGGCCAAGATCTTCCAGCGTGAAGGCATGCGCGTGTTCACGGCCGAGGGCGCAAAAACTGCGCTCGAGGTTGCGCGCAAGCACAAGGTGCAGGTGGTGCTGACCGACTTGATGATGCCGGGCACCAACGGCGTGGAGCTGATGCGCGCGCTCAAAGAAGTATCGCCCGACACGGAGACGGTCCTCATGACTGCCTACGGCACCGTCGAGACGGCCGTGCAGGCCATGCGCGAAGGCGCCTACGACTTCGTCGAAAAGCCGCTCAAGCGCATGACGATCGTCAAGAGCGTGCGCAAGGCTGCCGAAAGGCAGTCACTCGTTGCCGAAAACCGCTCACTCAAACAAGAGCTGAAGCTGCTGACGACGCGTGAGATCGTCGGCCAAAGCCCCGCGCTGCGCCGCGTGCTCGACGTGGCGACCCAAGCGGCGCCCTCGAGCGCCACGGTGCTGATCCTGGGCGAATCCGGCACCGGTAAGGAGCTGCTCGCGCGCTACATTCACGGCAAGAGCGCGCGCGCCGATGGCCCGTTCGTGGCCGTCAACTGCGCCGCGATCCCGGAGAGCATCCTGGAGGCCGAGCTGTTCGGTCACGAGCGTGGGGCGTTCACGGGCGCGATCAGCAAGCGCGAAGGGCGCTTTGCCCGGGCGCGCGGCGGCACGCTCTTCCTGGATGAAATCGGCGAGCTGAGCCCGGCGGTGCAGGTGAAGATCTTGCGCGTGCTACAAGAAGGCGAATACGAGCCCGTCGGTGGCCACACCGTTCGCGCCGACGCGCGCATCGTGGCCGCTACCAACAAGGACTTGGTCGCCGAGGTCGAGGCGGGGCGCTTCCGTGAGGATCTGTACTACCGGCTCAACGTGATCGCGATCACGGCGCCGCCGCTGCGCGCTCGCCGCGAAGACATCCCGCTCTTGGTCGATCACTTCCTCGGCATCTACTGCAAGAAGAACGGGCGGGCGCGGCTCGCGGTGCCGCCCGAGGTCTTGCAGAAGCTCAGCGACTACCCCTGGCCGGGCAACGTGCGCGAGCTCGAGAACGTGATCGAGCGTGCCGCCGTGCTGTGCCGGGGCGAGGCGCTCTCGCTCGCGGACCTGCCGGAAGCGGTCGCGCAAGCCGCCGCGGCGCCGCCGTCAGCCGTGCAGTTTCCGATTGGGACGCCGCTCGAGGAGGTGGAGCGGCGATTGATCCGCGACACCCTCGCGCACACCGGGGGAGACAAATCGCTCGCCGCGCAGCTGCTCGGCATCTCCACGCGCACGATCTATCGCAAGCTGGGCGAGACCGAATAGCGAATAGCTGAGGGAAATCCGACCTTTGCCAACTTGGCACTGAGAGCCGTTTTTCGAGCCTCGGCGTGCCAGGTTGGCGGACGGATCGCACGCGCGCCCTCGAGAAACCGCAGAGATTTCAAGTGCTTTTCCTGTATTGACCCCTGGCACGACTATCGCTTTAACCCGCCCGGTCCATTGGCTCTCGACGCTCTGCTCAAACGCTACTTCCTCGGGGTCGTGCTGGTGCTGGTCGCGATCGCCGCCTACTTCCAGGCGGCAGGCGCAACCCAGCTCATCGGCTCCGCCATCGGCGCAGCGGCGCCTTCGGGCTCGGCCGCGATCGTGGCGCCGCCCTACAAGCTTGCGGTCCCCACGCGCGAACCCAAGAGCGGGCAGCCCATCATCGAGCGTAACCCGTTCGACTCAGTGACAGGGCCGCTCAACGCCAAGCCGGTCGAGGCGGTGGACTCGAAGCCCGCCGAGCCGGATACGAGCGATCCGTTGTCGTCCCCGCCGTGCGACGGCATCCAGGTGCTGATCGTCACGGAGTCGGACGATCCGCTGTGGTCGGTGGCTGCGCTGCAAGGCCCTGGCGAGCCGCACCCGCGCATGCGCCGCGTCGGAGACGACGTGGGCGGCAAGAAGGTCGCGTTCATCGGCTACAACCCCAAAGAGCAAACGCCGTCGGTGTGGATCGAGTCGGGCGCGCAGATTTGTCAGGCCATGCTGTTCCGCACGCAACCGGCCGTAGCCGCCGCGCCCGCGCCCGCGCCTGCCGCCGCGCCGCCACCGCCCGCGCCTGCCACCGGCGCACCCGCGTTGCCCTCCGACATCGCGTCCAAGATTCAAAAGGTCAGCGACACCGAGTTCAACATCGACCGCTCGGTGGTCGACAAGATCCTGGAAAATCAGGCCGAGCTCATGAAGTCGGCGCGCATCGTGCCCGAGCAGAAGGACGGGAAGGTCGTGGGGGTTCGTATGTTCGGTATTCGTCCCGACACGCTGCTCGGCACGCTCGGCATGCAGAACGGCGATCGGCTCGAGACCATCAACGGCTTCAACATGGCGAGCCCCGAGAAAGCGCTCGAGGCCTATGCGCGCCTGCGCACGGCCAGCGCGCTGAACGTCAAAGTCAACCGCCGCGGCGCGCCCGTAAGCATCGACTACCACATCAAGTGAGACAGGTTACGTGAAAGCTCGTTCGTATCGTTCAGTTGTTCCCCGCGGCAGACTCGCCGGCGCGCTCGGCGCGATGGCGCTCACCGGCCTCATCAGCGCGCACGTGAGCGCGCAAGACGCCGCTACCCCCGCCCCGGCCGCTCCTCCGGGGGGGGCGGCCGATGCCAAAGCCAAGGCTCTCGATCGCCGTAAGACGCTGTTCGACAAGATGGACGCGCTGCGCAAGCGACCGACGGCACCCGGCGCGGTCGGTGCGCCTGCGGCCGCGCCGGCTGCTGCTCCTGCCACCACGCCGGCTGCGGTGCCGCCGGCTCCGGCAACACCGCTCGATCGCGATCCGCCGGGCGCGGCTCCCGCTCCGCCGAGCACCATGGACAAGATCGCGCAGGCGACGGATGTGCCGTTCCGGCCCAAGCCGGGTGGGCACCTCGTCAAATTCAACCTGCAAGATGCAGATCTGGCGGAGCTGGTGAATCACATCTCCGGCCTGACCGGTAAGCGCTTCATCTACGGCGCCAAGGTGCGGCAGGTGAAGGCGACGGTCGTGTCGCCCGAGCCGGTCACGCTCGAAGAGGCCTACCAGGCCTTCTTGTCGATCCTGGAAGCGAACGGCATGACCGTCGTGCCGCACGGTCGCTTCTTGAAGATCGTCGACAGCGGCGGCGTGGTCACGCAACCGACGCCAATCGTAGCGCGCGGCGAGCCGGTGGCGGACGCCGATCGCTACGTCACGCGCCTGTACCGTCTGCAGGCGGTCTCCACGGACGAGGCCATGGCGCTCGTCACCAAATTCAAGAGCAAGGACGGCGACGTTTCGGCTTACGCGCCCGGTCGCTTGCTGATCATCACCGATACCGGCACGCAGGTGCGGCGCATGATCCGCCTGCTCGAAGAGGTGGACGTGGGCGGCTCCGGGCAGCGGCTGTGGATCGAGCCGGTGCACAACGGCTCGGCTCCGGATCTGGCCAAGCGCGTGAACGAGCTGTTCGAGCTCAGCGCGGCGCCGGGCCAACCAGGAAGCGCCGCCGCCAAATCGAGCGGGCTTTCGAAGGTGATCGCCGACGAGCAGACCAACTCGCTCATCATCGTCGGCACCGACGATTCGTACAGCAAATTGCTGGATTTGTTGAAGCGGCTCGACTCGCACGGCACCGAAGGCAGCGGTCGCGTCCACGTGCTGCCGCTGCAGCACGCCATCGCGGACGAGCTCGCGCCCACGCTCAGCCAAATGCTCGGCGGCAGCGGGGGCGGCGGTGGTGGCGGCAAGAAGGGTGGCGCCGAGTCGGCCGCGGGCAACGCGGGCGGCATGTTCGAAGGCGACGTACGCATCACGCCGGACAAGGCCACCAACTCGCTCATCATCACGTCTTCCAATCGCGACTACGCGACCTTACGCCTGGTGCTCGACAAGCTCGACCGCCCGCGCCGCCAGGTGTTCATCGAAGCCGTGGTGATGGATCTCGACGTGAGCGACGAAACGACGCTCGGCGTGGGCTTTCACGGCGGTGGTCTGGTGGACACGGGCGGCAAGGACAGCCTCCTGCTCGGTGGCTTCCAAGCCGGCAAATCGATCGCGTTCCCGGCCAGCCCCGATCTGCTCTCGGGTTTGGCGGCGGGTATGCGCGGCCCGGGCCTCGACGGCACGCAAAACCTGCTGCCCGGCAGCACCGGCCTCAGCATTCCGGCCTTCGGCGTGTTCTTGAACGCGCTGTCGACCAGCGGTAAGTCCAACGTGCTGGCGACGCCGCACATCATCGCTACCGACAACGTCGCGGCCGACATTCAGATCGGTCAGAACATCGCGCTGCAGCAGAACGTCGGCGGTGGTCTCGCGAACCTGGCCGGTCTGGCGGGCGCCGCGGGCGCCACTGGTGCGGGCGGCCTCGGCGGCTTGGGTTTGCTCGGCGGCCTCGGCGGCGGCTTCGCTGCTCCCCGTCAAGACGTCGGCAACAAGATCAAAGTCACGCCGCACATCAACGAGTCGAACCAGGTCCGCCTCGAGATCGATCAAGAGAGCAGCTCGCCGGGCGCGTCGTCCGGCGATCTCGGCGCGGTCACCATCAACAAGCGCACCGCCAACACCACGCTCGTGGTGGCCGACCAACAGACGGTGGTGCTGGGCGGCCTGATGCAGGACGCCTACACCACGCAGCGCACCAAGGTGCCAATCCTCGGTGACTTGCCCATCTTGGGTGCGCTGTTCCGCTCGACCAAGACCCTCAAGAAGAAGAGCAACCTCTTGCTCATCCTCACCCCGCACGTGATCCGCGATCAGACCGATTTGCGCCGGATTTTCGAGCGTAAGATGCAAGAACGCCAGGAGTTCTTGGACCGTTACTTCGTGTTCTCCGGCCAAGAGTGGTCGCCGCCGCACGACTGGAGCCGCACCAGCGGCCTGGTCGAGGACATCCGCAAGTCTTTCGCGGAGCTCGAGCAACAGTACAGATGGGAAGAGGAGTCGAAGCCGAAGGACACCCCCGATCGCGAGCCGACGGAGCCGCTCGAGCTTCCAGGTACGCCGCGCGTGGGTGGTGCTCCGGCGGACGCGGGCCGTACCCGCCGCCCCGGTACCCCGGCGCCTGGCACGCCTGCCGCTGCCGCACCGGCGCCGGCTCCCGCTCCCGCTCCGCCGCCGGCTCCGATTCAGCCGCCGACGGGCATGAACGACGCGCCCACGGATTCTCCGCTGCGCATCGCGCCGCTGGCCCGCAGCGTGAACGTGGAGCGCGTGGAGTGACGATGATCGAAGAGCGCGTGCTCGGCAACTTGCTGGTGCGTCAGGGCATCGTCTCGCCCGACGCGCTCGAGCCGCTCTTCGCCCAACAGCGGGAGAAGGGCACGTCGCTCGGCGAAATCCTGGTGCAATCCAAGCTGGCCAGCGAGGTCGACCTGGCGCGCGCGCTCGCGGCCGAGTGCCGCTTGCCCTTTTCGGAGCGTATCGACAGCGACGCGATCCAGGCGCCGGTCGCGGGGCGCGTACCCATCGGCTACGCCAAAAACCACCTGGTGTTGGTGACCAACGAGCGCGACGACACGGTCGACGTCGTGTGCGCCAACCCGCTCAACCTCGACGCCATCGACGGTATCCGCGGCATCTTCCAGAAGCGCGTCTCGCCCTCCGTGTCTCCTGCCAGCGTCGTCCTCGACGCCATCAATCGTGTCTACGAGCGCCAAGACACGATGAGCGAGCTCAAGAGCGACGACGAGATCGTCGACGAGGGCGAGGATATCCTCGACTCGGACGACGACGCGCCGATCATTCGCTGGGTGAACGCGCTGTTCTCGCAAGCCGTCAAGGAGCGCGCGAGCGACATCCACATCGAGCCCGAGGACCGCGAGGTGCTCGTGCGCTACCGCGTGGACGGTCGCCTATTCGTGGCCAAGCGCGCCAGCCGGCAATTCATGAGCTCGGTGGTCGCGCGCGTGAAGATCATGGCCGGCCTGAACATCGCGGAAAAGCGCCTACCGCAAGACGGGCGCATCTCGCTGCGCATCGCCGGTCGCGCCATCGACGTGCGCGTCTCGACCATCCCGACCAGCCGTGATCACGAGCGCATCGTGATGCGCATGCTGCACAAGACCAACGTGCTGCTCGACCTGAACGACCTCGGGTTTTCGCAGCGCGACTACGGGTTGATGGATCACCTCATCAACCGCCCGGACGGCATCATCTTGGTTACGGGCCCGACCGGCTCCGGCAAGACGACCACGCTCTACGCCTGCCTGAACAAGATCAACAACCCGGACGTGAACATCCTCACGGCGGAAGATCCGGTCGAGTACGAGATCGGCGGCATCCACCAGGTGCCCGTTCAGCCCAAGATCGGTCTGACCTTCGCCAGCGCCCTGCGCGCCTTTTTGCGCCAAGACCCCGACATCATCATGGTCGGCGAAATCCGCGACAAAGAGACGGCGGAAATCGCGATGCACGCCTCGATGACCGGTCACTTGGTGCTGTCCACGTTGCACACCAACGACGCGGCCAGCGCCGTCAACCGCCTGGTCGAAATGGATGTGGAGCCCTTCTTGGTGCGCTCCAACGTCATCGGCATCCTGGCGCAACGCCTGGTGCGCGTGCTGTGTCCCGCCTGCAAAGAACCGTACACCGCGGAGCCCTATGAGCTGCAGCAGCTCGGGATCGATGCCGAGCGCACGCGGCGGCGCGAGGAGCGCCGGCTCTCGCCGCGTTACGTGGTGCACGGCGCGACCTACGATCCGGTCGGCTGGCGCGGGCCGGGTATGCCCACGTTCTATCGCCCCAAGGGTTGCGATAAGTGCGACAACAAGGGCTTTACCGGTCGCCGCGGCATCTACGAGCTCTTGGTGGTCGAAGACGTCGTGGCCAGCCACATCTTGGCCAAGGCCGACGCGCAGACCATCAAGCGCGCCGCGATCGGCCAGGGCATGGACACCATGCGCGATGACGGCGCCCGCAAGGTGCTCGAAGGCCGCACCACGGTCGAAGAAGTCGTCGCGGCCACCCAAGACGACGTCGTCATCGATGAGTGAGCAGTGAGCTGAGCGATGGCTGTCTACGAATTTCGCGGGATCCAAGTCGCTACCGGCAAGCCGGTCAAAGGCTTTCGCGACGCGGACAACGCCAAGAGCTTGCGCGGCGTGCTGCGCAAAGAAGGCGTGCTGCTCACCGAGGCCACGGAGGAGAGCCAGAAGAAGGACAAGGACAAGCGCAAGCTCGATTTCTTGGCTTTCATGCGCAAGCCGAGCACGAGCGACGTGGCGATCATGACGCGCCAGCTGGCGACGCTGGTGCGCGCGGGCGTACCGCTCGTCGACTCGGTGGCGGCGCTCACCGACCAGGTCGAGAAGCAGGTGCTGGTGCGCGTGCTCACCGAGCTGCGCGAGAACCTGAACGAGGGCACCAGCTTCAACAAGTCGCTCGCCAAGCACCCGCAAGTTTTCCCGCCGCTGTACGTGAACATGGTCGCGGCAGGCGAAGCCTCCGGCACGCTCGAAGCCGTGCTGGAGCGCCTAGCCGACTTCATGGAGGGGCAGGCACGGCTCAAGGGTAAGGTCTCGGCCGCGCTGGCCTATCCGATCTTGATGGTGATCATCGGCGGTGGCCTGGTGGGCGTGCTGATGGTCGCCGTGGTGCCCAAGGTGACGAGCATTTTCGATAGCCTCGGCAAGGCGCTGCCTTGGTACACGCAGCTACTGATCTTCGTCTCGAACACGCTGGCTGGGTTCTGGTGGCTGATTTTGGGCGTGATTGGCCTCGGTATTTACCTATTCCGGCGCTGGAAGAAGACGCCCGCCGGGCACCTGCGCTGGGACACGATTCGGCTCAAAATGCCGATTTTCGGCAAGCTCAACCTGCTGGTGGCGGTGGCGCGTTTCTCGCGCACGCTGGCGACGCTGCTGTCGAGCGGCGTGCAGCTCTTGCAAGCCATGGAGATTGGCCTCAACGTGCTCGAAAACGCGCGGCTCGAGCAAGTCGTCAAGGAGGCGATTGGCTCGATCCGCGAGGGTGAGAGCATTGCGGTGCCGCTCAAGCGCAGCGGGCAGTTTCCGCCGATGATGACCCACATGATCGCGGTCGGCGAGAAGTCCGGCCAGCTGGAGCCGATGCTCGAGAACGTCAGCCGGGCGTACGAGGCCGACGTGGAGACGCGCGTCGTGGCGCTCACCAGCTTGCTGGAGCCGATCATGATCGTGGCGCTGGGCGGCGCGGTCGGCTTCATCGCCATGTCGATCTTGATGCCGCTCTTGCAGATGAACGAGATGGTGGAGTGACCCGTGATTTTGAAGCGCGAAGCCGACCGCCGCATCTTGTTCCCCTGGGAGGGGCGCGGAGGCCTACGCCGTTTCATCGAGCTGGGGCGCGTGCGCCCGATCGCGGTGGGGCTCGCAATCGTGGCGATTTTGCTGGTGATTGGCGTGCACGAGCACCGCGAAGCGGGAATCAGGCGCACCCGAGCGACGTTGCTTGGCGTGCGCTCCGCGATCGAGGCCTACATGGCCGACCACGACGGAAGTTGCCCGCCGGCGTTGTCGGCGCTGCCGGAGCAATATGCGCGCTTCAAGGAGCCGCCGACGGATGCCTGGGGCCACGAGCTCCGCTTGATTTGCCCGGCGGAACAACAAGGCAAGAGTTACGTGCTCGAGAGCGCAGGGCCTGATGGTGTGCCCGGCGGTCTCGATCGGATCCAGTGAGGGACGAGGAGCTAGGAGTAACGAAATGTCGATGCAAGGAACTTTGAGGTCGCAGCAGGCGCTGGCAAGGCGTCTGGCTCGCTTGCGCCGCACACGCGGCGTGACGCTGTTCGAGGTGCTGATCGTCGTCGCGATTCTGGCCATGGTGGCCGGTGGCGTGGCGGTGTTCGCGCTACCTCGCTTCCAAGACTCGCAGAAGAAGACGGCTGAAGCCGGCGCGCGCACCATCCGTATGGCGGTGCAGCAGTGGCAAGCCGCCAACAACGAGACGAGCTGCCCGACCGTGAGCCAGCTGATTCAGGACAAGCAGCTGGATACCGGCCAAAATACCAACGATCCGTGGGGCAACGCGTACAGCCTCAGCTGCACGGACGACGAGGTCACGGTCATCTCCAGCGGGCCCGACAAGAAGAAGGGCACGAAGGACGACATCGCCGTGCCCAAGACTGCTGCGGCGCCCACCGAGTAGTCGAGAGGTGAATCGTGCCGACCTTGGTCAGCTCCTGCTCCTGTCGGACGTCGCCCGCGCGGCGTCCGCGTGAGCCGAGGGCCGCGCAGCGCGGTCTCACGCTGATCGAGGTCGTGATCGCGATCGCGCTGATTGGACTGCTTTCGGGCAGCCTGCTGTTCGGCAAGAACATGCTGGTCGGTAGTCGCGTGAAGAGCGCGGCCACGCTGATGGTGAGCGCCGTGCGCTTCGGCCTGACGCGCGCCAACAGCACCGGCAAGCCCACGCGGCTCGTGATCGACCTCGACAAGAAGCAGGTCTCGATCGAAGAGTCTTCGACCAGCTTGATGCTCCGGAAAAAGGGCAAAGATCAGACGGGCGGCGCCGAGGCCTCGACCGAGGTCGAAACCAAAGCCCGCGCCGAAGCCGAAAAGATCATGGAAGGCCCGCACGCCCCGCGACCCCGCTTTACCAAGCTGAGCAACGCTCACGGCGCGATCGAGGATTTGGCGGCCGGGCGTCCGCTGGGCGACGGCGTCGAAATCGCGGGTGTGCGCACCGAGCACGACGAAGAGATCGTCACCGACGGACGCGCTTACGTCTATTTTTGGCCTGGCGGCACCACCGAGCGCGCGGTGATCCAGATCAAAAAGGCCGGCGACAAGCAAGCGCAGCTCACCGTGGTTTTGAGCCCGCTCACCGGGCGCGCCAAGGTCGAAAAGGGCGAGGTCGAATACCCCGAGCCGCGGGGCTTCGACGACGAGATCAGCGAGAGGGAGGAGTGAGATGAAGCACCGCTCCACTCACGGTTTCACCCTGCTCGAAGTCCTGGTGGCGATTGCCATTCTGGGCCTGGGCTTGACCGTGATCTTGAGCTCGCAAACGGGCCTGTTCGCGAGCGCTTCGCGCGGCGAGCACATGACGGCGGCCAGCAACCTGGTGCGCTGCAAGATGAGCGAGATCGAGCTCCAGCTCGAGCAAAAGGGCTTCAATCTCACCGACGAGAACGACGAAGGCCCCTGCTGCGACGACGACACCGAGGGCTACTCGTGCTCGTGGAAGATCGAGCGTGTCGAGCTGCCGCCGATGCCGGATCAATCCTTGGATCCGATGGCGGCGCCGTCGGCCTCGGCCGGCGGTCTGGCGCTCGGTGGGCTCAATGGTCCCGGTGGTTTGGGCGCACCTGGCGCGCTCGGTGCGCTGGGCGGGCCGCCCGGGGCGGCTCCCGGCGGTCTGGGTGCGGGCGGGCCACTCGGCGCTTTGGCCGCGCTCGGTGCCGGACAATTGCCGGGCGGGGCGGCGGGCGCTGGCAAGCCCGGCGGAGCGTCGCCCATGGACATGCTCGGCGCGCTCGGTGGGAGCACGGGTGGGCTCGAAGCGATGGTGTTCGGCTTCGTGTACCCGAGCCTCAAGCCGATGCTCGAGGCCAGCATTCGTCGCGTCACCGTGAAGGTGAGCTGGCGCGAAGGCAAACGCGAGCGAGATCTCGAGGTCACGCAATTTTTGGCGCGCCCGCAAGAAGGACAGCTCGCTACGGCCGAGCAGCTGCAGTTGCAGCAGCAAGGGCAGGCCGTGGGCGCGTTGCTCAACGGCCCGGGCGCAGCTGCACCGGGCACACCGGGCGCGACCACTCCAACGACCGGCACGCCCACGACGGGGCTCGTACCACGATGAACCGCCGCCTCGCACTCAGTACTCGCCGCCTGCGGGGCTTCACTCTGCTCGAGGTGTTGATCTCGATCGCAATCTTGGCGTTCATCACCTCGCTACTCTTCGGCGCCTTCTCGGCGCTCAAGCGCAGTAAAGACGGTCTGTCGCGTGTGCAGGATCGCCAGCGCGAAGGGCGGCTGGCAATGTCGCGCATCACCCGCGAGTTGCAGAGCGCCTACGTGTCCGCGCACTTGCCGCTCAATCAGGCGCTGATTCAGCAAAAGACGATTTTCAAGGGCGAGCGAGGCACGCCCGCCGATCGCGTCGATTTCACGGCCTTTGCCAACCGCCGCCTCGAAAGAGACGAGCACGTCTCCGACCAATGCGAGCTGTCGTACTTTGGCTCGCCGAACCCGGACGGCTCGGGCACCAATGACCTGGTGCGCCGCATCGACACCACCCTCGATTTGGAGCCGACGAAGGGCGGCCGCATCGAGGTGCTCGCCACCGACATCGACCTGTTCGACCTGCAATACCTCGATGCGCAAACCGGGCAGTGGCAAGAGACGTGGGACACCTCGCAGACCACCGGGCAACCCGATCGCCTGCCGCTGCAGGTGCGCGTGATCTTGGTGCTGAACGGCGGCTCACGTTCTAGCAGCGATAGCGGCCGTAACAAGATTCGCCTGGTGACCAAGGTCGGTCTTCACATGCTGCAACCCCTCACGTTCGCCACCCTGTAACGCCGATGAAGTCGCTGCTCGCCCCGCTGCTCCGCCGCCTGCGCGCTCCTCGCGCCGGGCAGAGCGCGCGCCTGCGGCGGCTGCGCAGCCGGCGTCGCCGGCGCGGCGTGGCGCTGATTCTGGTGCTGAGCTCGCTCACGATCCTGACCGTGATGCTCAGCGAAATTCAGGACGAAAATGCCTCGGAGCTTGGCAGCGCGCTGGAGGCGCGCGACGCCGTGGTCGCCGAATATGCGGCCAAGAGCGCGATCAACCTGTCGCGCTTGCTGATCGCGGCAGAGCCGACGATCCGCAAAGCGCTCGGGCCCATCTTGATGATGGCGTACAGGGGACCGGCGCCGCAGATCCCGGTCTGGGCCTTCACCGACAAGATCATGGGCGCCTTCAACGACGTCGAAGGCGCCGAGAGCTTCAAGTCGCTCGGTGGCTTCGATCTCACCAAGGGCAAGAACCTGGGGCTGACAGGCGCCGGCTTCGAAATCTCAATCGTCGACGAAGACTCGAAGATCAATGTCAACGAGCCAGCCCGCGGTGGTGCCTTCGGTCAAACGCGCCTGGCTCAACAGCTGATCGGGTTGATGGCGGCGCCGCAAAACGACCCGCTGTTCGCCAACCGCGACGCTGACGGACAATTCTCGGACCGCCAAACCATCTGCGCGGCCATCATCGACTGGACGGATCCGGACTCCGACGCCTACGTCTGCGATCCCAACAACCCCAACGCGCAGTCGGCCGGCGCCGAAGACTCTTTCTACGAGCGCCTGAAGCGGCCGTATCCACGAAAAAACGCGGCTTTCGACAGCTTGGACGAGCTGCACAAGGTGCGTGGTTTTGGCGACGATTTCTGGTCCACGTTCGTGGAGCCGGACCCGGACAAGCCGGAAAAACGCACGCTGACCGTTTGGGGGCAGGGGACCATCAACGTCAACACCGCCAACGCGCAGACGCTGCTCGCGTTCGTGTGCTCGAACGCGCCGACGGCTCGTATGTGCCTCGACCCGAACGAGGCCGCCAAGTTCCTCACGCTGGTGACGATGGCGCGCAGCTTCGGCACCGGCGTGCCGATGTTCGGCTCGCCGGCGGCGTTCACCGGCACGCTCACCGGGAAGGCCGGCAGCAGCATGCTGGCCCCGCTCATGCAAGGCATGGGCTTCGAGCCCGTGCAGTTCCTGTCCGAGCAGCAGGCGCAGCAGATGATCTCGGTAGAGAGCAAGCTGTTCAGCATCTATGCCAACGGATATGTCCGCGCTGGCAAGCGCGAGACGCGCGTGCGCATCCACGCCGTGGTCGATTTCCGCAACGCTCCGCCGCCTGGCGCGGCGCAGCAGCTCAATCAAATGTCGCAGCTCAACCGCATGTTACCTGGACAAAACGGGGCCGCGCCGCCCGGTAACCTGCCGCCGCCGCAGCCGGGCGCGACACCGAACTTGAACGACCCGAACACGCTGCTCCAAGCGATGCTCAAGCCCACCCCGGGCGGCACCATTATCCACTATAAGGTCGAGTGAGCCGAGGCACATGGCAGGTTTCGTAGGCATCGATATCGGTAAGACCCACGTTCGCGCGTTGAGCATCGACGTGGGCTACAAGCGCCTGTCCCTCGGCAAGCTGGAAGAGGTAGCGCTCGACGCGGTGGAGTCGCTCGAGCGCGCGATCCAGCTGGTGTGCGCGCCCTTGCTGGAGCACGCGGACGGCGTGGCGGTCGCCATCGACGGCGACCAATGCTTCATCCAGCGCATCACCATTCCCGCCACCGCGCAAAAGCGGCTAGAAGAAGTGCTACCGTTCGAAATCGAGGCGCAAGTGCCGGTCGATATCGACGAGCTGGTGTACGACCACCGCTCGCTGCGCCGCAAGTCCTCGTCCGAGCCGGTGGTGGTGATGACGGCGGCTGCGCGGATAGACGCCGTGCGCGCCCGCATCGAGCTGGTTAAGTCGTCGCTCTCGCGCCAGCCGGATCGCGTTGGTTGCGGCCCCCTGGCCCTGGCCAACCTGGCGTCGGTCGTGAGCCCGCTGCGCGGTCCTGGTCCGTTCGCGCTGGTCGATCTCGGCGCCGAGCGCACGGAGGTCACGGTGCTCGTGCAGGGCGAAGCGGTATTCGTGCGCACGCTGTCGCAGGGTGTCTCCGGCCTACCGCAAACAGCGGCGGCTCTGGCCAGCGAGCTCCGTCAAACGCTGCTGTCTGCGTCAGTGGCCGTGGGCGGAGATTTGCAAGCGGCCCACTTGCTCGGTGGCGGCTCGGGCGCCACGGGCGCCGCCGAATACCTGGCCTACGAGGTGGGCGTGCCGATCATGCCGCTGCCCGCGCTCGAGCTGGAGGGTGTGACTCCCGAGCAGGCCGAGCGACTGCCCCGCTTTGCCAAGGCCCTGGCGCTCGCCCTGGGCGCTTCCGGCCGTTCGCGCGACGTGAACCTGCGTCAGGGGCCGCTCGCGTTTCAGCGCGGCTTCGGCTTCTTGAAGGAGAAGCTGCCCGTGCTCAGCGGGCTCGGCGCGGCCATCGCGATCAGCTTCGTGTTCTCCAACTGGGCGCAGATGCGCGCGCTCGAGCGCGAGCACGAGCTGCTTGCCAGTCAGCTCTCTGCCGTCTCTCACGAGGTGCTGGGGGAAGAGGTGACCGACGCCGAAGCCGCCACGGAGGCGCTCACCAAGGCTCAAGCGACGGAAGAGGCTGACCCGATGCCCACGGTCGACGGCTTCGATATCATCGTCGAGCTGTCGAAGGTGATTCCGACCAGCATGGTCCACGATATCGAAGAGTTCGACATGCAGCGCGGCAAGGTGAAGGTCACCGGCGTGGTCGGCTCCACGGCGGACGCGCAAACCATTGCCACCGAGATCGGCAAGCACCCCTGCGTGAAGGATCCGAAGATCGCGAAGATCACGCAACAGGTCGGCTCGGAGAAGCAAAAGTACGTGCTCGAGCTCGACGTGCGCTGCGGCGACGACACCAAGAAAAAGCCCGACAAACCAGCGGAAGAGCCGGCAAAGGAGGGCACGCCATGAGTCTCTCGGAACGACTTTCACGGCTCGAGCCGCGCGAGCGCCGCCTGCTCGGCATCTTGGGCGGCGTGTTCGGCTTCATGGCGTTCCTGGCCATCCCGATCGGCATCGCAGCCAGCGTGCATAGTCAGGCCAGCCAAAACGACGACCTGCGCGAAGCCATCTCCAACATCGAGGACTCGCGCGAGAAGGTCGCCAAAGCTCAAGCCGCGCGCGACGCGGTCACGCAGCGCTACGCGCAGCCGGCGCCGCCGCTGGCCGCTTTCCTGTCGAAGATCGCTGGAGAAGTCCAGCTGGAGATCCCCGAGAGTCAGGACCGGCAAGCGGTGCCCCACGGCAAGCGCTACACGGAGCGCTCGACCAAGATCGTGCTGCGCAAGGTCGGCATGCTCAAGCTCATCCGCTTGATGGAGCGCATCGAGACGAGCGGGCACCCGGTCACGCTGTCTTCGCTCAACATTCGCAAGCGCGCAGTCGAGCCGGATTCGTTCGACGTCGACATGGTCGTCAGCGCCTTCGACCGTAAAGCGCCGGAGCCCAAGAAGGCCGAGCCCAAACCCGAGGGCAGCGGCGAGCCGGGCGCCAAGGAGGCGGAATGAGCCCGCGCGTCCGCCAAATCCTGAAATGGGCCGGTTACGTCGCATTTTACGTGTTTTCGCTGCTGGTTTTTGCGTACCTCACGTTTCCGTACAATCGCCTGGGCGACCGCATCGTGCAGGAGTTCAACTCCAAGCAGACGGGTCCCAAACCCATGCGCCTGAAGCTGGGAGACATGAGCTCGTACTGGCTCGGCGGAGTCGAGGCCCAGGACATCACGCTGACCAGCGCCGGCGATCCGGACGAAAACGGCAAGCCGGGTAAACCGAAGGTGCTCAAGATCGACTCGGCGCACGCTTCGATTTCGTTCCTGCGCTTGCTCTTCGGTACCGTGCGTATCTCGTTCGGGGCGGATGCGTTCGGCGGCCAGCTCTCCGGCTACACGTCCACCTCGGATGAAGGGCGCAACCTGGAGGTCGAGCTGGAAGACCTCGATCTCGGCCAGGCGCCGCTGTTTGCGGACATCGTCGGCCTGCCACTCTCCGGCAAGCTCAGCGGCACGGTGGATCTGCTCATGCCGGAAGAGAAGCTCGCCAAGGCCGACGGCAAGATCAACCTCAAGGTGAGCGGGCTCGCCGCGGGTGACGGCAAGGCCAAGATCCGCAACGCCATCGCGCTGCCGCGATTGGACGCGGGCGACCTCACGCTCGACGCCGAGGCCAAGACCGGCAACCTCAAGATCACCAACTTTTCCGCCAACGGCCCCGACTTGAAGCTCGAGAGCGAAGGCGCCTTGCGGCTGCGTGATCCGTTCGATTCCAGCCTGCTCAGCCTCGCGATTTCGTTCAAGTTTCAGGAGCGGTACACGAACAAGAGCGACCTGACCAAGAGCCTCTTCGGCGGCGGCTCCATGCCTGGCTTGTTCGACTTGGATCCGCAGATGAAGCACGCCAAGCGCGCCGACGGCTCCTACGGTTGGCGCGCGACGGGCGCTCTGGCGCGACTGAACTTCACACCGTCGCCAGTCGCGCTCGGTGGCGGCGGCGGTACCAAAGGCGCCGCGCCCCCCACCGTGGAATGACCGAGCCCAGGGTTGCCCATCCGCAGCCCCTCAGGATTCTACACATTTCGACGCAGTGGCCTACGAAGCGGAGCTCGCAGTGTCCGAGCGCTCTTCGAGCCGCTTCGCAGTCGCAATCCCATTGCGGCGTGTCCCCAGTTCCATCGCCAAGGTGAGGCGCGGGGGTGCGTTAGGAGTCGACGGCGATGCCGAGTTGGCGTCGTAGGGCGAAATACTGACTGCTGACGCTGAACAGCACGAGCTCCTTCAGGCGCTCGTCCGTGCTGACGGAGCTGGTGCTCTCGTCCGAGGCTTTGATGATCTGCGTCGCCGTCTCCAGATCGTGCGACAGCATGAAGCCGACCCGGTCCGCCGTGAGGTCCACGCCGCGCACCCAGCGCTTGAGGTCGAGCGCCGCGCCAGAAGTCAGCAGCTTCGCGACCACGCGCGTCAGGTGATCGCGCGCCTGGCCGGTGACGCCAGCTTCGAGCGCGTGCATCGCTTCGCTCACGGCGCCCTCGAGCTCCGGCGCGACCGGAAACTGCGGCGAAGTCAGCTTGATGGCCGCGAACAGCCAGGCCTTGAGCACCGTGCCGCTCGCCAGCAGATGGCGCAAATAGAGCCCCGGTCGCAGGTAGGTGAGCTGCTGGCCGGCGATGAAAGCTGCCGGTTGCAGCGGTACGTCTTGCCGTAGCGCGGTTTGCCCGAGCACCAGCGCTGGCTCGTGCGTGAACAAGAACGACAGACCGCCCGGGTCGTTCGGGTTTTCGAAGGCCGGCGGCACCTGCATGCCGAGCACGCCCGCCGCGTAGTACAGGCTCTGGCAAACCGGGGCAGGGTGCTGCGTCACGTCCACCAGGTAACTGGTGTCGTAGCCGAGCTCTTGCGCGGTTTGGCTGCGGCGCGCGATCACGGCCGGCTCGATCAGCGCGAAGACGCTGCTGAGCAGCGCGTCGGCGTCGCTGTGCATGAGCTGCACCAGCCACTCTTCGTCGCCGAGCGTGCTCTGCGCGGGGGCGGCGGTGTCGCTCTTCATGCGCTTGTAAAAGCGCTCTTCGTCCGGCTCGGCGAGGTTCAGCACGCTGAGCGTCTGGCAAAGGCACCACGAAGCGTCGGCCTGCTTGGTTTCCGTGTACAGGCGCCTCAGCGCTTTGTACGACTCGGCGCGGAACGGATTCTGGCGCAGCAAGATGGCCTGGCTGGCCACCGCTTTATCCAGGTATTTTTCCGGGTCGGTCGCATACAGGCCGCCGAGATGCTCGGAGCGCTCCTTGTTCTCCGGCTCCAGCGTTTGTGCGGCTTCCAGCGCGTCGATGGCCTGGTCCATCAGACCCAGGTTCTTTTCGTACAGGTCGCCCAGCTGTTGGAAGCTGTCGAGCATGGCCGCCTTGTCGTCGGCTTCGGTCGCGGCGTCGAGCCGGCGCTTGAGCAATCGCTCGACGCCTTCCCAGTTGCTGCGCTCACGCTCGAGGTCCACGGCTTCGTTCAGGGCTTTGTCGAAGCGCGGCTCGAGCGCGAGGATCTGTTCGTACAGCTCGAGCGCGCGGTCCACGTCGCCGGCCTGGCGCGCGGTGACGATCGCGGCCGTGTGCAAGTACTTGACCTTCTGCTTCGGGTCGTCGACGAACTCGGCCAGGCGCAGCACGACCTCGACCAGCTTGTTCCAGTCTTTCTCTTCGCTGTAGAGCTGCATCAGCTTGGCCAGCAGCTTGCGGTCGTCGGGGCGATCTTCGAGCGCGGCCACGAAGCTCTTGGCCGCGGCGGCGCGGTCGTTGAGCTTTTCTCCGGAAATATCGCCGATCTCGATCAAGAGCTCGACGCGTTGATCACCACTGGCCACGTCCAGGTGGCGCGTCTTGACCTTGATCGCGTCGTTCCACTTCTCTTCCGCTTCGTAGATCTTCGCGAGCGCGATCAGCGGTCCTGCGTTGCCGGGATCGGCGTCGGCCGCGTCTTCGAGCGGCTTCTTCGCTTCTTCGAGGTTGCCGAGCTGGCGTAACGCTTCACCGAGCCGGTACTGTGCCTGACCGCGCTCGTGCTCGCTCAAGTTACTGCCGAAGCGCGAGAGCAAATCCTTGAACAGCTCGGCGGCGCGCTTGGGCGAGCCGTTCTCGAAGGTGACCAGCGCCACGCGCTCGAGCGCCTGCATGTCGTCCGGCGCGATGCGCAGCAGCGTGTCCATCGGAGCCAGCGCCTTTTCGGTGGAGCCGGTCTGCGACAGCGCGTCGACGTAGTGCACGAGCACGCGGATGGCTTCGGCACGCTCCAGCGTGTCGGCGCGCCCGACCACGCCTTCGTAGTGCTTGGCAGCCTCGAGCGAGCGCTTGGCTTCGAAGGCGATGTCGCCCAAGACGACCAGCGCGTCGAGGTTGGTGGGATCGAAGCCCAGCGCTCGGCGAGCCGCTTCTTCGGCGCGCTTGTCGTCGCGCACGCCGTCCCGCAAGAGGCGTGCAAGCTGCCCGGCCAGCTTGGCCTTCGCCAGCTCACCTTCGGTTTGGCTGAGCTCGCGCTCGATCAACTGCACGGCGGCGTTGTTGTCGCCGCGCGCGGCGAACGCAGCGCGCAGCGCGGCCGAGGCGGCGGCGTCTTTCGGATTGGCGTCGAGCGCTTTCTGGAAGTGCGCGATGGCGCCGTCCTTGTCGCCGCGGGACTCGAGCAGCCTGGCCGCACGCACCCACTGCTCGGCCTTGGCTTCGGGAGTGGTCGCCTTGGCCGCGAGCGCCTCGATGGCGGCCACGGCGGCGTCTTTGTCGCCGCTCGACTCGCGCAGCTTGGCCACGCTTTCCATGGCTTGCGCGTGGTGCGGGTCGATCTCGAGCGCCTGCTCATAGGCCGCGATGGCGCGGTCGGGCGAGCCAATTTGCTCGGCCAGCAACTTGGCGCGCGCCAAGAGCAGGGCCAAACGTCGCGGCGGCTCGTTGATGAGCTTGATGTGGCGCTCGTACAGGCTGGCCACGTCTTCCCACCGCTCGAGGCCGCGGTACAAGCGCACCAGCGCCGTGAGCGCGTTCTCGTTGTTGGGGTCGAGCTTGAGCACGTTCTCGAACGCATCGGCGGCTTGCCGCGGATCGATGAACTCCTCTTCGTAGAGTGCGGCGACGCGCTCCCACAGCGTGACCTTCTGGCGCGGCGTGGCCGCGGCCTCGATTTGGAGCCGCAAGTTCTCGAGCAAGTCTTGGAAGCGACCCAGCTTGGAGTAGACGCGATCCAGGCCGCGCAGCGCCTCGGGGTGGCGCGCGTCGAATTCGAGCACGTCTTTGTAGCGGCGGATGGCCTCCGTGTCGTCTTTGATCTGGGTCTCGTACACCTCGGCGATGCGCGAGAGCGAGCGCAGCTTTTCTTCGCCGCGCTGCGCTTCGGAGCGGCGCACCAGGTGCTTGACCAGGTTCATGAAGTCGGAGGTAGCCTCGTAGATGCGAGCGATGGCGTCGCTGGCGCGGGTGTGGCCTGGATCATCGGCCAGGATTTGCTCGTAGAGCACGCGCGCGTTCTGCGTGTCGTTCAGGTAGCGCTCGAGGATCTCCGCGGCCTCCGCGCGCAGGTCGCGCGCCTGGGCGGGTGTCTTGGCAGCGTCGGCGCGGCGCGTGAGCACCATGCCGAGCTCCTGCCACTGCTGCGCCTTGCGGTAGATCTCGGTCATGCCGCCCAGCGCGGCGTCGTTGCTCGGATCGGCTTGGACCACGGCCTGGAAGCAGGGCAGCGCTAAATCGGGGCGCTGCAGCTTGTCCAAATACCAGCGGCCGGCCTTGAGCGAGAGCGCGCTCTTGACCTCTGTCGAAGCATCGCTCTCGTTGATGCTGCTTTGGCAGTTGCTCAGCACCTCTTCCCAGCTCTGCTGGTTGCTGCCGCACAGCCGCTCGAGCTCGCCGGCGACGGCGCCTTGCTGCGGGTCCTCGCAGAACGACTGCGTGAAGGCGACCAGCGCCTGCTCTTTGTCCGAGAGCTCAGTGGCGTACAGCTTGCCGATCTCGGCGAAGGCGCGCGCGCGCTCCACGTTGCTGCTCGCCTGCTCGCTCTTGCCGAGCAGCATTTCGATCAGCTCTTCGAACTTGCCCAGCTTGCGCCGCGTTGCTTCCAGCGCGCGCTCGGCCACCTGGTCCTCGGGATCCAGCGCCAGAATCTCGACGAAGATGGCTTCCGCCGTTTCGGGCTTTTGCGCGGCGTCTTGGTAGATGCGCGCGGAGCGGAACAAGAGGCTCTTCTTCGCGTCGACGCTGGAGTCCCCGGCGCCCGACAACGACTCCGCCGCCATCTTGAACGCTTCTGCCACCCGTTCGGCGGCGCCGGCGGTGCCAGCGGCGGCCTCCAGCTCGAGCGCGGCTTCGTCTTTCGACGGATCGGCCAGCAGCGCGTCGACGCGGCGATCGATCTCTTCGGGCGCGAGCTGCTCGCGCTTTTGCGCGGCCTTGCCCAGGTTCTCGAACAGCTCGAGCACGGCTGCGGCATCTTTGGGGCGGCGGCTCGGATTCTTGTCCAGCAGCGCCAGCACCAGCTCGTCCAGCTCTCGCGGCACCCAGCCGCGCGGCGCGACCGTGCTCGGCGCCACCGGATCTTGCATCAAATGGCCGAAGGCGGTCTCGAGCGCGGGCTTGTCGCCGAACACCGGCTTGCCCGACAGAATTTGAAACAGCACCGCGCCGAAGGAATACACGTCGCTGACCGGGTCCGCGACGAGCCCACGGATCTGCTCCGGGGAGACTGCGCTGGGCGAGCCCACCGTGCTGAACAGCTCGGCCCGCCCGTTGTTGGTGCGCGCTCGAGCGCGCAGGCGATCCGTACCCGCGTCGACCAGCACCACTTGCTGAGCGCCGTCTTCGCCGCGCGCCAGGATGAGGTTCTCGAGGCGTAGGTCGCCGTGAGCGATGCGCTGCTCGTGCAGCACCGCCAGCGCTTCGAGCACGTTCTTGATCAGGCCGCGAGCCTCGTTCACGTGGATCGGGCCGGTGCGCGCGAGGCGCTGAGCCAGAGGCTGGCCGTCCACGAAGGCGCTCAAGATACCGGTGCGACCGTCCACGCTGAGCGCTTGCACGCCGCGCGGAAGGCCCGGGTGCACGAGCTTTCCGGCCAGGCGGGTCACGGTGAGAAAGCGGTGCAGACCGCGCGCGTCGCGCGTGGCCTCGCGACGCAGCAGCTTGAGCCGGTATTCGTGCTCGCCCAGCTTGACCACGTAAGAGATGGCCAAGCGGCCCTCGCCGAGTTTGCGCAGCACGGTGTAGCCCGCGAAGTCGCTGCCCGGCTTGAGCTCTTCGTCCGAAGACAGCCCGGTCAGGCGAATGTCGGCGACCTGTGTGCTCACGTTGGCTCGCGTCGCGAGCAGCACGTCGCACAGAGCTTCGACCGCGTCGTGCTCGACGCAATGCGAGGTCAGCGCCCCGGCAAAGCTGGCTTTGGCAGCGGTGCCACCGACCCGCTCGGGGTCGAACCCCAAAATGTCTCGGCTGAGCGAGACCAGCTCGTCCAGCTCGTAAAGGCGCTCGAGCTCCGCCCGAAGGAGATCCGCTTCGATCATCAGTTTTTCTCGGTCAATACGCCCGCGCGGCAAAGAGCGGGTCACCTGGAAATCAGCGGCGGAAACCATAGCCCGGGTTGTTATCCAGGGCCGCGTAAATTCGATCAGAAATGGCCAAAATTTTCCTCATTCGTGAGGTGTGTGGCAGGGTCATACCCACATGGTCTCCGTATTTGCGCAGCGCGTCCTGCCCCTGGCGGTCCTGGCTGTGGCAACGGTCTCGGTCCCCGTTCTCATGCTCTCGCCGACCGGCCTGCCTCGCCTCCGTAATCTGGAGGAAGAGCGACGCAAGGCCAATGACGAGATTTCTCGATTGGGGAGCCAGATCACGGCGCTTCGCGCCGAAGTGGCTCGCATCAAGTCCGACCCGGCAGCCGTCGAGCGCGCCGCACGCGACGAGCTCGGCCTCGTCCGTACTACCGAAGTCGTTTTTCAATTTTCGGAGTAGCAGGCCAAGACTGCTGCTAGCGTGATGGCGTGACGGTCGAGCTGGCGCGGCGGCTGATTGAGAGCGGCGTGCCGCTGGCGGATATAGAAGCGGCGCTCCTGCTCGTGGTCGAGCGAGGCCTACCCCTGCCCGAGGCGCTCGCGGAGCAAGATCCAGGACTGCTGGCCCGGGTCGAGCAAGAGCTGGCACGTTCCGAGCTGCCGTCGGTGCTCACGGTGCGGGCTTCACCCGAGCTTTATGCGCGCCTGCCCGTCGGTATGTGCCGCCGCCTGTTGGCCGTGCCGGTGCACGTGGATCCGAGAAGCGGCCGGGTAGACATAGCGGCGGTCGAGCCGTTGGACCCGCACATCGCCCACGAGTTCGCGTTCCACCTCGAACGACCCGTGCGCATTCTGCATGCCTCGCACGAGGCCGTCGTCGGTGCGCTCGACAAGTTGCAGCGCGGGGCAAAAGTTTCAGTGCTGCCGCCAGCGCGCGGTCGTGATGGCTCGGTCGCCAGCGACGCTCCGATCCCGCTGGTCAAACACGAGGCTGCCGCACGGAGCGACGCACCCATTCCGCTGGTGCGGCGCTCGTTGATTCCCGGGCGAGCACCGAGCGTCGCACCCAAAGGTCGCACGACTGCCTCACCCACCGGAGCAGTTCCCGAGTCCGAGGGCGTCGCTCTGAGCTGGCGCTCGAAGCCGCCACCCGTGGATCTGGTGAAGGGCGCAGCCCAGCTGGATCGGCAGGCTGCCAAGTCCGTCCCGACCGCGCCGGCCGTCCCGCGCGGCGCGCCCTCGTCACCCGCGCCGCCACCGCGCTCGGTTCGCGAGCGCCTGGAGGACGCGGCCACCCCCGACGCCGTGCTCGAGCTCCTGCGAGACGCGCTCGAGCCCGCCATGTCGATCGTCTTCGCGGTGAAGAACGCCAGCTTCGATGGGCGCATGGCGTCGCCCGCGATCGAGGCGCGCGCACCGGCCAAGCAGATCTCGCTCTTGTCGCATCAACCGAGCGTGCTCGAGACGGCCGTAAAATCCGGTTTCTATCTGGGACCCATCCCCAACACGCCCAACCATCGCGAGCTGCGTGACGCCTTGCCGGCAGACGCCGCGAACGAAGTCTACGTCACGGTCGTCACCGTCTCGGATCGACCGAGCCTGGTCTGGTTGATTGCCGGCTTCGAGCAATCGCTCGACCTTACCCGCCGCGCGGACGAGATCGCGCTCGTGGCGGGTCGGGCGCTCGGGCGCATCTTGAGGCAGCGTAAGAAGAGCTGAGCCGGGGGCAGGGCAGCACATGAGCGAAGAGTCACGCGCGCGCTTCCGGCAACTGGTTCAGGCCGAGACCGGCAAGCCGCCGGAAGAGCTCACCACGCGCACGCCCGCCGGTGTCGAGCGTAAGCTACTCTACGAGGCCGACGACCTGGACGGCGTGGCGCACCTGGGCGCGCTGCCGGGTGAATTTCCGTACCAGCGCGGCGTGCGCGCCAGCATGTACGGCGGCCGGCCCTGGACGATTCGTCAGTACGCCGGCTTCTCGACGGCCGAGGAATCGAACGCCTTCTACAAGCAATGCCTCGCTGGCGGGCAAAAGGGGTTGAGCGTCGCTTTCGATTTGCCCACGCACCGCGGCTACGACAGCACGGACGAACGGGCGCGCGGCGACGTGGGCAAAGCCGGTGTCGCGATCGACAGCGTCGAGGACATGAAGCGGCTGTTCGACGGTATCCCGTTGTCGGACGTGAGCGTCAGCATGACCATGAACGGCGCGGTGCTGCCCATCATGGCTTGCTACGTCGTGGCAGCCGAGGAGCAAGGCGCGTCCAAGAGCTCACTGAGCGGCACGATCCAGAACGACATTCTGAAGGAGTTTCTGGTCAGAAATACCTATATTTATCCGCCCGCCGCGTCGCTACGCATTTGTGCGGACGTGATCGAGCACGCTAGCTCCGCGCTGCCCAAATTCAATCCGATTTCCATTTCCGGCTACCACATGCACGAGGCCGGAGCGACGGCCGCGCTCGAGCTCGGGCTCACGCTGGCCGACGCGCTGGAGTACGTGCGCGCCGTGAGCGAGCGCGGGCTGCACATCGATCGCTTCGCGCCGCGCTTGTCGTTCTTCTTCGGCATCGGCATGGATTTCTTCACGGAGGTCGCCAAGCTGCGCGCCGCGCGCCTGCTCTGGGCGACGCTCCTGCGCGAGCGTTACGCGCCGCAAGACGCGCGCTCGCTCGAGCTGCGAACGCACTGCCAAACGTCCGGCATCAGCCTGGTCGCGCAAGACCCGCTCAATAACGTGGTGCGCACGGCGTTCGAGGCGCTGGCAGCCGTGCTGGGGGGTACACAAAGCCTGCACACCAACGCCTTCGACGAAGCGCTCGCGCTACCGAGCGACGCCTCGGCCCGCGTCGCCCGCGCCACACAGCTCATTTTGCAGCACGAAACCGGCGTGCCGGGCGTGGTCGATCCGCTGGCAGGCTCCTACTTCATCGAGCGGCTCACGCAAGATCTGGCAGATGGCGCGCGCCAGGTGCTTGCACAAATCGAGGCCGCGGGCGGCATGGTACGCGCGATCGAATCGGGGCTTGCCCAGCGGCTGATCGAGACTTCTGCGGCGGAGCGCCAGGCGCGCATCGATCGCGGGCAAGACGTCGTGGTCGGGGTCAATCGCTTCAAGCACGATGACCAGAGCAGCTTCGACTTGCGGCGCGTCGACGCCGCCCGGGTGCGTGAGCTACAAGCCGCGCGTCTGGCAGAGCTGCAGCAGAGCCGCGACGGCGCGCGCGTGACCGCGTCGCTCGCCGAGCTGAAAGAGGCGGCGGCTCGCGGAGCAAACCTGATGCCACCGACCCTGGCCGCCATCCGCGCCCGCGCCACGGTGGGAGAAGTCTCCGAGGCTCTGGCGCAAGTGTTTGGCCGGCACGCCGCGATGAGCCATGCTGTACGTGGCGTCTATCAAATGCAGTTTCAAGCAGACGAGGGCTGGCAAAAGCTGCGCGCACGCACCGCCGCGCTGGCCGGGCGCTTCGGCCGCCAACCGCGCATCTTGATCGCCAAGCTCGGGCAAGACGGTCACGACCGCGGCGCCAAGGTCATCGCTTCGGGCCTGGCGGACTTGGGCTTCGACGTCGATCTGGGGCCCTTGTTCCAGACGCCGGCCGAGGTCGCGCGCCGCGCGGTGGATGGCGACGTGCACCTGCTCGGCATCTCGTCGCAAGCCGGCGCCCACGACGAGCTGTTGCCGGCGCTGTTCCGAGAGCTCGCGGCGCTCGGCGCGCCCGAGATTCAAGTCATCGTCGGCGGCATCGTGCCCGCCCAAGATCAGCCGGCGCTGCTCGCGCTCGGTGTGAAGGCCGTGTTCGGTCCCGGCAGCGCCTTGCCAGACATGGCGGCCGCGTTGTTGGGCTTGCTCGAGAGCACGCCCAGCGGAGCCGGGCGTGGCGGCTGAGCTCGCGGCGCGGCTGCGCTCGGGTGATCGCCGCGCGCTCGGGCAAGCCATCACCCTGGTGGAGAGTACACGCAGCGAGCACCGCGCCGAGGCCGAAGCGCTGCTGGCCGAGCTGCTGCCCTCGACGGGCGGCGCGCATCGCGTGGCGCTCACGGGCCCACCAGGTGCCGGCAAGAGCACGCTCGTCGACGCGCTCGGCTCCCAGGCGCTGCAAGCCGGGCAACGCGTCGCGGTCTTGGCCATCGATCCGGCGAGCGCCGTCACGCACGGCAGCCTGCTGGGAGACGCCGTGCGCATGCAGCGGCTGGCCGCGTCCGAAGACGTCTTTCTGCGCGCCAGCTCCAACCTCGGCACGCTCGGTGGCACCGCGCCCGGCACGCGTGAAAGCGTGCTCTTGTGCGAGGCGGCCGGCTTCGAGCTGGTCTTGATCGAGACGGTGGGCGTCGGCCAAGCCGAGCAAGCCGTACGTGACGTGTGCGACACGCTCGTGATGTTGACGCTCGCGGGCGCAGGCGACGAAGTCCAGGGCATCAAGCGCGGCTTGCTCGAAGTGGCGGACGCCGTGCTCGTGAACAAGGCCGACGGCGCGCTGGAGGTTGCCGCCGACGCGCACGCCCGTGAGCTGATGAGCGCGCTATCGCTGCTGCGCCCGGGCGCCCCGCCACACGTTGCCGCCGTGAGCGCCGTGAGCCAACGCGGCCTGCCGGAGCTGTGGCGCTGGCTCGGCGAGCGCTTTACAGACCTGCGGCAGCGGGGGGAGCTCGCGTTGCGGCGCCAGGCCCAGCTCGAGCGAGCTTTCGACAGCGCGGTCACGGCCGCGCTGCGAGCGCGAGCAGCAGCCGATCCGCGCGCCCAGCAGCTGTGGCCCCGCCTCGAGGCGGCCGTGAGGGCCGGTCAGCTGTTGCCCACGGCGGCGGCACGAGAGCTATCCGCGGCGCTGTTCGGGGTCTGAATCGGCGTCCGGGCGGGAACGTCTGCCCGGGAGCGATTGTTGGTCACGATGCGCCCGCTCGAGCGATGCGGGAGGGAGAGACCAGGAGGCCGTCCAGTGACAGCGGAAGCTCGCGAAAGGCTGCTCGACTACATCGCTCGCCCCAGCACGCGCAGCGCGCTCCATGCTTACGTGCGACGTCGCGGCCTGAGTGACAGCGCCGACGACGTGGTGCAGACGGTGCTGTGCGACGCGCTCGCCGTCGAGGCCGTGCCGGATCGAGCCTCCGAGCTGCCCCGCTTCGTGACTGGCATCGCGCGCAACAAGGTGGTGGACGAGCAGCGCCGTCGTGCCCGGTGGAAACAAAGCGAGCTACCAGAAGACCTCGAAGGCCCGCGCGCGAGTGACGCTCGCGAGCTCCTGCGCCGCATCGAACGCGACGTGGTCGACCCCGACGAGCGCCGTACGCTGGAATGGGTGATGCGCGAGCATGCCGGCGACTCGCTCTACTTGCAGGCGCTCGAGCAAGCGCTCGAACCGAGCACCTTGCGCCAGCGCATCTGCCGACTGCGAAAGGCACTGCGCGCGCGTTACCTCGCGCCGCTGCTCGTCGTCGCGCTGGGGCTCGCCGGCGCCTGGACCGTGCAGCCGCCTCCGCGTGGGGCGTTGCCTGCCGCTGCCAGCGAAGCGAGCGCGGCTTACGCCGGAGAGTGGCGCGTGGTCGCAATCACGCCCGTCAAATTCTCGGGCCTGGCACAGCGCGTGAGCGTGGGTGGCAATCGGGTGGTGGTGCACGGTCCTGGCGGTGCCGCGCGCGAGCTCGTGATCGTGGCGCTATCGAACGAGCGCGCCGTGCTGCGCTCGGGTAGCGTGGAGTGGGCCGTGCGGCTCGAGCACCCGAGCGCCAATCGCGTTCGCCTCAGCGGACCGCGCGGCTCGGTCGAGCTCGAGCGGCTGCGCTGACTCGCGCCGCCGCTCGGCTTGCCGGGCGCCTCACTTCTTGGCGCGCGTCACCATGTAGTTTTCGACGGTGCGCGTCGTCATCTCTGCGTTCATCACGTCGGGCAGCGCCAACAACTCCTTCTGGAGGGGGATGTTGGTGCGGATGCCGCCGATGATGAACTCGTCGAGCGCGCGCTGCATGCGCTTCAGCGCAATGTCGCGCGTCGGTGCATGCACGATGACCTTGGCCAGCAAGGAGTCGTAGGTCGACGGCACGGTGAAGCCACCGAACACGCCCGAGTCCACGCGCACGCCGGCGCCGCCGGGCGGGTGGTACTCCGTGATCTTGCCTGGCCAAGGCGCAAAGGTCGCCGGATCTTCCGCCAAAATGCGGCATTCGATGGCGTGGCCGCGGAACTTCCACGGGCGCGTGTCGGGGATGTCCAGCTTTTCACCGGCGGCGGCGCGGATTTGCGCGACCACCAGATCGATACCCGTCGTCATTTCCGTGACCGGGTGCTCGACCTGCACGCGCGTGTTCATTTCCATGAAGTAGAGCTCACCGCGCTCGTCGAGCAAGAACTCGAGCGTGCCGAGCGTGGTGTAGCCGGTCTCCAAAATGGCGCGACGGATGACCTCGCCCATCTTGGCGCGCAGCTCGTCGGTCATCGCCGGGCTGGGTGACTCTTCGACCAGCTTCTGGTTTTTGCGCTGCAGCGAGCACTCGCGCTCGCCGAGCGTCCACACCTGCCCATGTTTGTCGGCCAGCGCCTGGAACTCGACGTGCCGGGGCTTCTCGACGAAGCGCTCCAGATACATCTCGGGGTTACCGAAGGCTTGCATCGCCTCGGCCGTGGCCGACTCGAACGCGCGCCGCACCTGGTCCACGCTGCGCACGATGCGCATGCCGCGACCGCCGCCGCCGGCGCGCGCCTTCAAGATGATCGGGAAGCCGATGCGCTCCGCCTCGGACTCGGCGTGCTCGACGTCGCGCAGAGCCTCGGTGCCTGGCAAGAGCGGCAGGCCGTATTTCTTGGCCGCCTCGCGGGCGCGGATCTTGTCGCCCCAGGTGCGCATGGCGTCCGCGCTGGGGCCGATGAAGCTGATGCCGCAGCTCTCGACGACCCGCGCAAATTCGGCATTTTCCGACAAGAAACCGTAGCCCGGGTGAATCGCGTCCGCAGCCGTGATCTCGGCGGCGCTGATGATGGCCGGGATGTGCAGGTAGCTCTTGGGCGCCGGAGCCGGCCCGATGCACACCGCTTGGTCGGCAAAGCGCACGTGCAGCGCGCCCGCGTCGGCTTCGGAGTGCACGGCCACGGTTTGGATCCCGAGCTCACGACAAGCGCGAATGACGCGTACCGCGATCTCGCCGCGGTTGGCGATCAGGACTTTTTTGAACATCAGCCCTTCTTCAACTTGAAGAGCTTCTGACCGAACTCGACGCTCTTACCGTTCTCGACCAATATGTCCAAGATCGTGCCGCTGGCGTCGCTCTCGATCTCGTTCATGAGCTTCATGGCTTCGATGATGCAGAGCGCCTGGCCCTGCTTCACGCTGCTGCCCACCTCGACGAAGTTCGCTGCGTCCGGTCCAGGAGCGCGATAGAAGGTACCGACGAACGGCGAGGTGACGAACACCACGTTCGGGTCGTTGTCGTCGCCCGGCTTGGCGCTACCGGCGGGCGCAGCGGAGCTGGCTGCCAGCGGCGCTGCGGCGATCGCCGGCGCGGCGTGGATCACGGGCGCGGCCTTCTTCCCCAGCGCTAGGCGCAGCTTCAACTGCTCGTCTTCGTACTCGAACTCCGAGACGTCTCCCTTTTCGAGGGTCTCGAGCAGGCTCTTCAATTGCTCTAGCGAAATTTGCATGGTGTCTTGTGCGCTAAGCGGCTCCGTAGCCGGCGAAGGCGGCGCACGGTAGCTCAGACCACCGGCCATGCCAACGGTTCCTGGCCGTGTCATCGCGGGGCCAGTAACGCGGAGCGTTACTGGTTCAACCTGCGCTCAGCCGGCGTGAAGCCGGCGCAGTAGGGCTTCGAGCGCGGTGCGGTACGAGTCCGGCCCGAAGCCGGCGACCTTCGCGATGCAGGCGGCTGCGATCACGGAGACATGGCGAAAAGCTTCGCGCGCTTCGGGATTGGAAATGTGCACTTCGACCACGTCGAGCGGCGAGCCTTTGATGGCGTCGTGAATCGCGTACGACGTGTGCGTGTAGCTACCGGCGTTGATCAAAATGCCAGCGAACCCATCGTCGCCCGCGCTGCCGATCCAGCCGACCAGATCACCCTCGTGGTTGCTCTGCCGGCATTCGACGCTGCCCCCGTGCGCCGCGGCGATCTCGCCCAACCCGTCGTGGATTTGCGCGAGCGTGGTATGACCGTAAATGTGCGGCTCTCGCGTGCCGAGGCGATCCAGGTTCGGGCCGCTCAGCACCAAAATCTTCTTCTTATTCGCTTTTCCGGACGCTGCGGGGCGCGGAGCTTTGCCCCGCGGGCTCACGTCTCGAGCTCCTGAGCGAGCGTCGGCGCCAGGGTGCGCAGCAGGTAGCGGCCCTTGCCGAGATTGCCTTCGGGCGCCATCGTCATGGCCACGAAGTAGCTCTGGTTGATCACGCGGATCAGCGTGACCATCTTGTCGCTGCGAAAGGAGACCTCGCTGGTCGCGCCGGCATCGAGCATTTCAGTCGCGCGCTGGATCGCCTTCACGACGACGCTGACCTCGGCTCCCACCACCTCGATGTCGAGTGACGCGCCTTCTTTGGCGTAGCTCTCGAGCGGGATGCCCTCGAAGTCCATCAGCAGCCCCGCAATGCCGCCATCGGTACCGGTGACTGCGCGCTCCAGCGCCTCTTTGAACATGGCCCCCAAGACTACCCGGTTTTGCCGAATGTCGTGAATTTTCGCGCACAAGGCGTGGGTGGCGGCCGGTGGGCCGAAGTCGAGGGCCAGAATCGGTCAGAAAAAAACGCGCGAGAAGCGAGCGGGCCACTCTTGCCGCCGCGCCGCGGCTGAGCCATGGCCGGGAGGGCAGGGGGCCGGAATGCCGGGCCTTGACCCTGCCGACACCGAGCGGCTACCGTGCCCGTCCGCTCAGCCCAATTGGGCCGGGGCCGCGATCTGGCCCTGATCGAGCGAGAAGGTAGCCGAGTCTCCGATGCGCGCGCGAGCGGGGGATCCGCCCCGCACAATGACCCAGAAAATCCTCGCTGGTCGCGCGGATGATCCCCAACTCTCCGTCGACCTGCCGCGAGTGAAGGTCGACCAGGTGATCTTGGCGCGCGATCCCGATCGCGTCATGGCCGAGGTCGCGTTGCTCGGCGGAAAGAAGTGCGTGCCCGAGGTGGGCATCGCCTACGACAGCCGCTGCGTCACCATGGTGGGGGATCCGCGGCCCGGCATCGGCGCGCGCGCCTACCGCGATGCGCTAGCGCTGGGCATGCTCGTCGCGCGGCCCGGCATCGGCTTCGCGGCGCAGGTCCACCTGGAGCGCTTCGGTAGCCCCGCTCGCCTGGCACTGACAGACGAGCCGCGGCTCGCTGCGCTGGGCGGCGCGGGCATGCTCACGCTCGTGGCCGCACCTGCGCAGTTGGCGGAAGCGCTCGTCACCGGCGCTGCCTTGCTGCGCCCGCCGCGCAGCGTTCAAGTCTTGCTCAGCGGCCGCGTGCGCCCGTTCGTGTGCGTGCGCGACGTGGGTTTGGAGCTGATTCGGCGCGGCTTGGGCGATGCGATCCGCCGCATCGATCTCGAGCATGGTGCGCCGGTGGTGATCGAGTTCGCGGGGCCCAGCGCGCGTTTGCTGTCGGTGTCCGAGCGCGCGATTTTGGCGGCGCTTGCGCCGCAGCTCGGTGCGGCGGCCTCGGTTTTCGTCAGCGACGAAAAGACCGAAGTGTATTTGCGCGATCAGCGCCGCTCCAAGGCGCACCGCAGCCTGCTGCCGGATCCCGGCGCGCCGTGCGACGACGTCATTACCGTCGACCTGTCAGCGGTCGACCCGCTGATCTTGGACGAAGACGGTCAGGTCAAGCCGGTGCGCGAGCTCGCGGGCAAGCCGGTGAGCCAGGTCATCCTGGGTGGCGACTCGGGCGCGTCGCTGCGCGACCTGCTGGCGGCGGCGGCCCTGCTCAAGAGCAAGCGTGTTCCGCCCAAGCTCGACTTGCTGGTGGCGCCGCCCTCGCGCCAAGCGCTCGAGGTGCTCGCGCAATCCGGCGCGCTGGTGGATCTGATCGCGACGGGGGCGCGGCTGGTCGAGCCGGATGCGCGGCTCCTCACGGGCGAGCTGTATCCACCGCCGCCCGCTGGAATTTCCATGCGCGCTTTCGATGCCGAGCCGACGGCTCCGCACTTGGAGCGCGCGGTCGTGGCCTCGGCCGAGACCATCGCCTTCGCGGTGGCGACGGGCGCGGTCGGCGATCCGCGTTCGTTCAAGCGCCCGGTGCGCGTCACGGTGCCCCGCACCTTGCCGACGGACGACGTGCTGATCGTGCGCAAGGCCAAGGGCAAGGGCAAAGAGCCCGATCCGGCCAAGGCGCCCGCGGCGGAAGCGCCGCGCGCGCACGGCTTCAGCGCGGCTACGACGCTCGCGGTGTCCGGCGTGCGGGGTGCGCCCACTCAGCCGAGCGCGCTCGTGCTCGAATCGCTGGACGACGTGCGTTGGGTGGCACGCCGCGCCAGCGAGCTCTCCGAGAACGTGCGCGCCGTGATCGCGCCATTCATCCCCACCGCGCTGGTGCCGGTGCTGTCAGGGCTCGGCATCCTCGCGCTCCGCGTCGAGCTCGAGACCTTGAAGAAGCTCAAAGCGCAGCCTTCGTTGGCCCTGCCCGAGCCCGAATCGTGGGACGGCAAGGCCGTGATTTCGGCCCAGGCCGGTAGCCAGACCATCGATTTGAGCTTGCTCGCGGTCGGGGTAGAGCGCGATTGGACGCGCTCCGGCACCGCCCGCAGCGCCGCGCCAGTGGCGAAGCGCTGAGGAGTTGGACTATGGTCGGGCCCCGTGAAGACGGGACTTATTGCGTCGTGCTTTGTCTTGGTTTCAGCGCTGGCTGCGAGCGCCCTGGCGGCTGAGCCGGAGGCAGCGAAAGCCGAGCCGGCAAGCGCGGAGCCTGCGGCAGCGGGCGCGGAGCCCGCGGCTTCGAAGCCAGTGCCGTCCGCTCCCAATGAAGAAGGCGTCGAACCGGCGGACCAAAAGTTCGGCCACGGTCGGCAGTTCATGCTGCGTGCGGGGATCGTCGGTGGCTACCGTATGATCTTCCGCTACGACAAATCTCCGTTCTGCCATACGCCGGATCCGGCCAAGGGCGACAAGGATCAGCAAAAGTTTTGCGGCAACGGAGCGCCGCTCGCGGTGGACTTGGGCTTGGGCTTCGGTGTGCTCGAGACGGTAGAGCCCTTCATCTGGGCGCGCTTCGGCTTGGCCGGTGAAGGTTCGACCAACACCGATCCGATCCTGGTGCTGGGCGCCGGCGCGCGCATCTACACCAACAGCGACTCCAAGTTCAAAGTCTTCGTAGAGCCGGCGGTCGCTGCGGAGCTCGAGGGCGGCGCCGGCAGCAAGCTCTGGCAATTTCAGGACGGCAGCAAGCCCGACTACAAGACCGACTTCTTGTTCCACCTCGGCGTGGGCCCGCAGTACGACTTTGCGCGCGCCTTCGGTGCGTACCTCAACTTCGGCATCACGACCGGCGTCGTGCGCTACATCCACACCGAGCTCGAAGCCAACCTGGGCGTGCAGCTGCGCGTGCCGTAAGCGTGAGCATGTCAGGCGAAGCGCGACCGTTTCGCGTGCTGGGCGTGCAGCAAATTGCCATCGGCGGGCTCGACCGTGCGCCCTTGCGCCATCTGTGGTGCGACCTGCTGGGCCTCGCCGCGCACGGCTCTTACGAGAGCGCGGCCGAGAACGTCAGCGAAGACATCCTGAGCGTGGGCCACCCGCAGGCCCCCGTCGAAATCGACCTGATGCAGCCGCTCGACGCGAGTCGCGCGCCCCGAGTCCACGAGCCGCCGCTCAACCACATCGGGCTTTGGGTCGACGATCTGCGCGCCGCCTTCGCTTGGCTCGAAGCGCGCGGCATGCGCTTCACGCCCGGCGGCATCCGCCGCGGTGCCGCTGGTCACGACGTGTGCTTCATTCATCCCAAAGCGAGCGCAGACAAAACCGAGTCAGGGCAGGGCGTGCTGATCGAGCTGGTGCAGGCGCCGCCCGAGCTCGTCGCGATGCTCAGCCCGAGCTAGCGGCCATGACCAGGTAACGCAAGATCGCGCGGGCCTCGCCGTCGCTCAGCTTGACGCCATTCTTGGTGCGCATCTCGTCGACCTCGGCTTGCCACTGGTCGGGGGCAAGCTCTGCCGGGCGGCGCAACACGTGACAGCTACCGCAACGGCTGAGGTACAGCGTGCGGCCCTGCGACAGCTCGCTCAACGTGACGTCCGGAAAATGCGAGCTGACACGCGTGGTGTCCGCCACGGTTGGCTCGGGAACGGCGGAGCCACCGCACGCGCAAAGCGCGCATGCGAGAAGGAGCCAGCGAAAGCCCTTCACAGCATGAACCCCGCTAGCAGGCGAACCTGGAGCCGTTCGCGATAGCTCAAATCTAGCCGACTATTGAGGCTCTTTTCGGAGAAAGCCGCGAGCTGCGGCTGCACGGCCAGCGTCGCCCAGTAGCCACGATCGGACCAGCGCACTACCGGGCCGCCGAACAGCGTCGCGCTCTCCGCCTCGCCTGCCACACCGATGGGAGCGCGCAGCTCCAAGCCCACGCTCGTGCCGTGAGGCAACAGGTAGGCGGCGCCGACCGTCGGCTCCAACCACAGCTCGGTTTCCAGCTCGGAGCCCTCGGCCCCGCGCGTCGGCTCGAATTCGAGCTCCGCGATGGCGTTGGCCGCAATGAGCCAACCGCCGAGCGCGCGGTCGAAGATGAGCTTGCCCTCGACCTCACTCTCGCGCGGGCCGACGGTCGTTTCCAGGTAGAGGGCGGAGCCGACCAGGTCGGCGGTGGGATCGCTCAGCTGGTATTTGAGCTCGAGCGACGCGCTCGAAAACTCCGACTCGCTCTGTCGCTGGATGTCGCCGGTGAGCGGATCGGTCACGACGTCTTGCGTCTGCGTGCTGAAGTTCCAGTACAAGGCCATCTGCAGGTGGTCGAGGAGCCCGTGCTCCAGCTCGAGCCGCCCGTCGATGGCGCTGTAGTAGCGGCTGCGGCCGACGCGAAAGGTCGTCCACGGCTCGAGCTCCGACTCGCCGGGGGCCAGCACGCGCGACTCTTGCGTGTAGGCAAACGACCTGACGTTCGCGGCCGCGGGGGCGGCGAACAGCGAAGGTAGGAGCACGCAAGTAAGCAGGAGCGGGACGCGACGCATCGAAGCGCGAGGAATGTAGCTTGTTGAAAATGAAAGTCAATATCGGGCGACGGGCCGCGTCCGGATCGGCCAAATAGCCGCTAGAATGCACTCTCGAGGGGCTTGGCGGTCCGCCGCGCCGCTCGCTCAGGCGCGTAGCCTGGGCGGCTTGCGGCCGACGTTTTCGGCGTTGAAAGCGCTGGGGCACAGGTTCTGCGCGGGGCAACCGGCGCAGGCCGGCTTGCGCGCGGTGCAGATGCGGCGCCCGTGGAAGATCAGCGTGTGGGAGAGCGGGTCCCACAACTTGCGATCGAACAGCTTCATCAAGTCCTGCTCGATCTCGATCGGCTCGGTGTGCTTGGTGAGGCCCAGTCGCTGGCTGATGCGCTGCACGTGCGTATCGACCACCACACCCTCGGGTGCACCGAACGCCACGCCGAGCACGACGTTGGCCGTCTTGCGGCCAACGCCGGGAAGCTTGACCAGCTCGTCTAGCGTGCGCGGCACCTGGCCGGCGTGCTTTTCGACGAGCAGCTTGGAGAGACCGACGATGTTCTTCGTCTTCTGACGAAACATGCCGATCTTGGACAGCGCCTTTTCTACCTCCGCGGGCTCCGCCTTGGCCAGCTTTTCGGGCGTTGGCCAGCGCCGGAACACTTCAGGCGTGATCTTGTTGACCATCACGTCCGTGCTCTGCGCCGAGAGCACGGTGGCGACGATCAGCTCGAAGGGACTGTTGTGGTCGAGCTCGCAGTGCGCATCCGGGTGTCGCTCACGGATTACGCGGTAGAGCTCGGCTGCTTGCTCGGGCGTGGCCAGCTTGGGCTTCTTGCTCGGAGGCGCCTTGGGCGGCGCCTTGACGGCCTTGGCCAGCACCTTTTCGGCGTGACTAGGCTTGCTGCGAGCCTGAGCTTTGCTGGCCGCTTTCTTGGCGAGAGACGGCTTAGCTTTCTTGGCCGCCATCGCTGCCCTCGGAGCCGTCAGCAGCTGGGGGCGCAGCGCTGGCGCCGGCTTCGCTGGCTCCGGCTTCGCCCGCGCCATCTGCGGGAGGCGGCTCGGTCTGACCGGTGCCTTCTTCGTCGAGGCCGGTGGCGGCGCCCTCGCCGATCGGCTCGATGGCGACGACGCGCTCGTCGTCGGCGATGCTCATGAGCTTGACGCCTTGCGTGTTGCGGCCAGTTTCGCGGATGCCTTCGACCGGCGTGCGAATGGTCTGGCCCTTGTCGGTGATCAGCATCACCTCGTCCTCGGGCTTGACCATGGCGATGCCGACGACGGGGCCGTTGCGGTCGCTGCACTCGATCAAGATGATGCCCTTGCCGCCGCGGTTCTGCTGCCGGAACTCGTCGAGCACGGTGCGCTTACCGTAACCGCGCTCGCACACCGCCAGCACGAATTGCCGCTCGGGCTCGGTGCGGGCGAGGCCGACGACCTCGTCGCCGTCGGCCAGATCGATGGCTTTGACGCCCGCGGCGGCGCGACCCATCGGGCGCACCTGCTGCTCGTCGAAACGGATGGATTGGCCGGTTTTCGTGGCGATCAGGAACTCGGCCTTGCCGTCGGTCACGATCGCGCTGAGCAGCGAGTCACCTTCGACGACCTTCACGCCGATGATGCCCTTGTCGCGGTAGTTCTCGTACTCGATCAGCTCGGTCTTCTTGATCTGACCACCCTTGGTGACGGTGGTGACGTACCAGCCGGCCTCGATGGCCTTGACCTGAGCGATGGTTGCGACTTTTTCGTCCGGGCCGAGCTCGAGGAAGTTGACGATGGCGCGGCCCTTGGCGTTACGCGCGGCCTGCGGGATCTCGTACACCTTCTTCACGAACACCTTGCCGCTCGTGGAGAAGAAAAAGACGAAGCTATGCGTGCTGCCGATGAACAGCTGCGTGACGAAGTCTTCGTCGTCGCGCTGTTCCATACCCTGCGTGCCCTTGCCGCCGCGCTTCTGCGCGCGATACGTGGAGACGGGCGTGCGCTTGATGTAGCCAGCGTGCGAGATGGTCACGACCATCTCTTCTTCTTGAATCAGATCCTCGACCTGAATCTCGGCTTCGTTGTCGACGATCTCGGTACGGCGCTTCTCGCCGTGCTTGGCCTTGACCTCTTCGAGCTCGCTGACGATCAGAGCCATCAGCACCGTTTCGTCGGCCAAAATCAGCTTCAATCGTGCGATTTCTTCGGAAAGCTCGCCGTATTCGGCGGCAAGCTTCTCTTGCTCGAGGCCGGTCAGGCGCGCCAAACGCATCTCCAGGATGGCCTTGGCTTGACGCTCCGAGAGGCGATACTCGCCGCGCGCCTTGGCGGCTTCGATCTCCGCCTCGGGGCGCCCGGCGCGCTTCACGAACTCTTCCAGCCCGCGCAGCGGTAGCGCCATCAACGCCTTCAGCGCCACTTCGGGGTCGCGCGACTCGCGGATGGTCTTGATCACCAGGTCGACCTCGGTGATGGCCATGCCCAGGCCTTCGACGATGTCGCGCTGTCCTTCGGCCTTGGCGAGCTCGAAGCGCGTGCGGCGGCTGACCACATCGCGGCGGTGCTCGACGAACAGCCGTAGCGTCTCTTTCAGGTCGAGCACGGCGGGGCGGCTATCGACGATCGACAGGTTGATGATGCCGAACGACGCCTGCAAATCCGTCATGCGGTAGAGCTGGTTCAGCACCACAGTCGGGAATACGTCTTTCTTCAGCTCCAGAACCAGGCGCATGCCGTCGCGATCGCTCTCGTCGCGGGCTTCGCGGATACCTTCGATGCGCTTGTCGCGCATGAGCTCGCCGATTTTGGCGTGCAAACGCGCCTTGTTTACCTGATACGGAATCTCGGTGACGACGATTTGCTCGCGATCCGCGCTGCCCGTGACCTTCTCTACCTCGGTGCGGGCGCGCATGATGATGCTGCCGCGGCCGGTTAGGTACGCCTGCGCGATGCCCGAGCGGCCGTAAATCATGCCGGCAGTGGGGAAGTCGGGGCCCTGGACGAACTTCATCAGGTCCGCGACGGTGCAATCGCGGTTACCGATCAGGTGAATCGTGGCGTCGATCACCTCGCTCAGGTTGTGCGGCGGAATGTTGGTCGCCATACCGACCGCGATACCGCCCGAGCCGTTCACCAGTAGGTTCGGGAAGCGCGCCGGCAGCACGTCGGGCTCTTCCGTCGACTCGTCGAAGTTCGGCGAGAAGTCGACGGTCTCTTTCTCGATGTCCGTGAGCAGCTCGGTCGAAATGCGCGCCAGGCGGCACTCCGTGTAACGGTAGGCGGCGGCCGGATCACCGTCGATCGAGCCGAAGTTGCCCTGGCCGTCGATGAGCATGTGGCGCATCGAGAAGTCTTGGGCCATGCGCACCAGCGCGTCGTACACGGCTGCGTCGCCGTGCGGATGGTAGTTACCCAGCACCTGACCGACGACCTTGGCGCACTTGCTGTAGGAGCCGCCCGGCGACAGGTTCAGGTCGCGCATCGCGTACAAGATGCGCCGATGCACGGGCTTCAAGCCGTCGCGCACGTCCGGAATCGCGCGGCCGATGATCACGCTCATCGCGTAGTCGAGATACGACGTGCGCATCTCGTCTTGGATGCTGATCGGCTGCTCCGAGGAGTGTTGTGGCTGATTGGGGTCGTCTTGCATCACTTCAATCCTTGGCGGCTAGCGCACATGGCGTAGCAGTTGAAAAACGACGACGAGCGCGACCAGGAACGCGAGCCAGAGCCACGGCTTGTGGCGGGATTCGGCGGCGGGGGCCAGGCTCGTCTTCTTTTGTTCCAAAATCACGAGCCGCCCTTCCAGCTCGCGCAGTCGCTCGTCGACCTGCGCCAGCCGGTCCTCCAGCATGATTTCCAGTTTGTCGGCGGGTTTGCCGGCCGACAGCAGCGTGTCGCTCGGCTCCGACGGCAGCGGCAGCGACGGAGCTGCCGACGGCGTGTGCTCCTCGAGCGGGGGCACGCTGCGCAGCTCGAACGCGCGCATGCTGCTTTCCGGCACCGTCAGGGGCGAGGGCGATGCCTGCGGTCCGGACGACTCAGGCCCGACCGGCGCGCGCAGCGAGCCGCTCAGTTCTCCACTCACGCGCGGCGTGGCGAGGGGGCCGCTCTTGGCGAGCGCCGGGTCGGTGTCGTGCGTTTCGCGCTCGGGCATCAGAAGAAGTTGCCGATGGTGAATTCGAACTGAGACGACTGCTCGTAAGAGAGCGGCTTGAAGGGGTAACCCCACTCGAAGCGTAGCGGGCCTAGCGGAGAGAACCAACGGAAGCCGAAGCCGTAAGACGTACGCAGATTCAGCAGGCTCGAGGCGGTGAAGCAGGGGTTGGTCGCAGCGTTCACGACGTTCCCGCCTTGGCAGTAATTCTGCTCCAAGTTCCAGGCGTTACCCGCGTCGGTGAAGATCACGCCTTTGAGGCCGACGGAATCGACGATCGGGAACTCGATTTCGAGGTTCTGGTAATACTGAAGATTGCCGCCGATGTTGGCGCCATCTGGGATGGGGGCGCTGTTGACGTCGGTGTTGGAGGTCAACGGCAGGCGCGGACCGACGCTGCGGAAGGAGAAGCCGCGCAAGTCGTAAATGCCGCCGAGGAAGAAGCGCGCGAAAATCGGCACGCCTTCTTTCGAGGGGCTCGTGACTAGGCCGAACTCCGTATTCAGCTTGGCGACGAAGCCCCAGAACAACGGGTAGTAGAAGCGCCCCGTGACCTTGTTGCGGATGAACTGGTTCTCGGAGCCGAGGTACTTGGTCGCGAGCTCGCTCGACGCGGCCAGGTACACACCGCTGCTCGGAAAGAGCCGGTTGTCGCGCGTGTCGTAGGTGAGGCCGGGGCGGATGCTGGAGGTGAAACCGTCGTTGAACAGGTTCGCCAGCGGCAAACGCTGGAATACGCTGACGTACGACGAAGTGCCGAGCAGCGGCGGCTGTTGGTCGGTCGATACTTTGTCGACCTCGCCGGTGTACGAAATCGAGGCGTACAGCTCCGGCTCGATCAGCGGGTAACCGAGGGTCAAGCTGCCGCCGATGCTCGATTGCGCGAAGTCACGGTAGTAGCGCTGCTGATCGTACAGATCGACGCTGGTGTTGAACTTGCTGTCGAGGAAGTACGGCTCGAAGAAATGGATGTTCACCAGCTGGCGCAAGCTGGAAAACTGGCCCTGCAGCGATAGGCTCTGGCCGTTGCCGAACAGGTTGGCCTGCTGAATCTGCGCCGTGGCGATGAAGTTCTCGACGCTGGAGAAGCCGGCGCCGACTTGGAACGTGCCGGTCGGGCGCTCCGCGACCTCGATGTACACGTTCATCTTGTCGGGCGCCGAGCCCTGTTCCATCGAGACGTCGACGCGCTCGAAGTAGCCGAGGGCCGTCACGCGGCGCTTGCTCTTGTCGAGCTTGGTCTCGTGGAACAAGCCGCCTTCGTAGACCTCCAGCTCGCGACGGATGACCTTGTCGCGGGTCTTGGCGTTGCCGCGCATTTCGATGCGCTCGAAATGCACCAGCGGCCCGCGCTCGACCGGCACGATCACGTCTACCTCGTTGGTGGCGGGGTCGAGCTGAGTTTGCGGGTTGGCGTCGACGTTGGCGTAGCCGTGGTCGCGGTACAGCGTGCGTAGCGCCTGCAGGTCTTCCAGCAGGGCGGCGCGGTTGAAATAGTCGCCGCTCTTGGCGCGCACCATCATGCGCAAGTTGCGGCGTCCGCCGATCGGCTCGACCTCCTTGCCGCCCTCGCCGCGCTCGTACACGCGCAGCTGGCGGATCTTGTAACGCGGCCCCTCGTCGATGGTGATGGTGATTTCGATGCCGGTGCGATCCGGCGTCAGCATCACGCGCGGCGTGCTGACCTGGACCGCCAAGAAGCCGCGGTCGTAGTAGAGCGCGCTGATCACCGCGATGTCGCGCTCGAAGGCGTCTTGGCGGAAGGGGCCGCCCGAGCCGAAGGCCAGAATGCCGGGGTTACCGATGAACATGAGCGAGCGCAGCTCGTCGGTCGAGATGCTCTCGTTGCCGATGAACGTGACGCGCTTGACGCTGACCTGGCCCTGCTCGCGGATCTTGAACTTGACCTCGACCTCGTTGTTCTTTTGAGGAACGGTCTCGCTCTCGACCTCCGCCAAGAAGTAGCCCTTCTCGGCGTACATATCGCGGATCTTCTGGATGCTGCGGCGGATGGCCGGCGGGCTCAAAATCGTGTTGGCTTTGAGCTCGACGCCCTCCTTGAGGTCGTCTTTCTCTATCTCGCTGTTACCCTCGAACGTGACCGCGCTCACGCTCGGGCGCTCCCGCACCACGAAGCGCAGCACCACGCCCTCTTCCAGCCGCTCGAGATCGACCTCGATGTCGTCGAAGAAGCCGGAGCCATACAGCTCGCGCACGTCTTGCGTGAGCACCTCGGGCGAAAACTCTTGCCCGGTGCGCTCGCGCAGGTAGGTGACGACGTCTTCCGGCGTGATGCGGCGGTTGCCGGCCACGACGATGCGCAAAATCGGCAGGCCGCGCGCCAGCTCCGCCTCACTCTGCGGTAGGGGAGTCGTGCTCTGGGGCGGCGCGCTGGACTCGGCTTCCTGAGCTCGGACTCGCGTGGGCAGAAGCAGCGCGAACAAGGCGAGGAAGGTGACGAAATGCTTCAGCACGGAGACGAGGTTTCTCGGGGGGAAAGCCGCAAAGCGGATAGCCGCGTAGCCCAGACCAGCGCGGCCCTCAAGCCATCTGTAACTCAGCGTGGAACCTGACAAATATTCCGCGGGAATCCGCCAGTGCGGTGGCTGGCGAGGGGGAATCGCCGATGGCCCATCGCCGCTACCAAGGAGGCGCTCCTCCAGATTCCTACGGTTGTGCCGGCCACGAGGCCGTTAGAAGGCTGACACCTCGAGCCGCATTTGCGCCAAGCCGCTGCTGGTGAGAGCGAGCTGGCGTCACGTCGACTCTGTAACGGCAGGGCGAACCAACGGCAGGGCGAACCGCCCGTCGCGTTAGCGACCTTACATGAATCGCCAACGCGCGACGGCACGTGACGCGCGGCGCCTCGGCGAAACGATGCCGGCTACCAAGCGACGGTGAAACCCGCGTTGATGAAGTGCACGACCTGCGAAGGCTTCCTGATGTTGATGAGGTTCGGGTTGTTGGGATCCGCCTCTCCGTACTCGTACAGGTCGTGCTCCGCGCGGAAGTATTCCAAGGCGACGTGAACCGGGCCCGTCGTTTGGTAGAGGCCTATCGTAGTGCCGAAATTCTGTTTGAGCATGCTCGGGTTGCCGGCGCCGCTCGCGGTAACTGGCTCGGGATCATTCGGCGACTTGTCCAAGCGAAAGACGCCGACACCGCCGGCGACTTTGAGGTGAATGGCGTCGAACTTCACCGCGGCGAGGCCAAACCCGCCGCGCGACTTGCGCGGGGTCCCCTTCTTGTCCACCGATACCTCGTTCTCTTCGATATAGGTGATAGGGGCGACGCCCTGACCCACGAAGGCCGCGCCGCCAGCCATGACGGGCCCCACGCTCAGCATCAACCCGCCTTGCCCGCCCCAGGTCGTGGCCGTGATGTCGTTCCGCTTGCCCATATCGCCGGCGATAGGCGACCCTTCGAGCTTTTGCCAAAAACCGTTGGCAAAGACCTTGACCAGATCTCTGACGGAAAACGACGCTTCAGCCTCGAGGCGCGGCAGCGGCGCGCGAGCCAGCGTGGCGTTCTGCACGAGCGCGGGATCGTACACACCGACGGCGAGCTCGAAGCCGCCGAGCGAAGGCGTGGTGTAAACGAAACCCGGCTCGAATGCCGGAAAAATGGCGCCGAACGCCGCCATACCGCAAGCGCCGCCGCCCGCATCCTGGATCGAGCAGGGGTAGCCCAAGCCGAAGTCGTGGGCGATCTCGGCATCGACCAGGATCCCTCCTCTGCCGAAGAGCGCCAGCGAGCTACCGCCGAGGAAGCTACCCCACGACCCCTCCAGCTTGCCGTACAGCTCACGCGGGTCCACGCCGCCCGGTGTGTTCTTCGTTCGTCCGCCCGAGCTGTTCATCCAGAGCGCTACGCGCGCCGTCGCCTTGAGGTCCGTGAGAACCTGCTTGTCGAGCTTGAGACCCAGGATGCTCGCCAAGAACCCGTTGCGAATGCGCGTCGAACGGATGTTCACGTTGCTGTCTTTGGTGTCGTCGTCGACGGCGCCGGGAGTCACGATCGACTGCGAATCGGGGATGCCCGTGCCTCGTGCCACGCTGATGAACGCATTCACGCGGCCGTCGGTCGATACCGTCCAGCCTCCGGCTTCAGCGAGCTTTACCTCGCACAGCGCTGGCGCCTGCCAGGTGAGCGCGGCCAACACGACTGCCGTAGCTGCCTTGCGATTCATCGTACTCCTCATTGCGTTGCCCTGTTTTTTGGCAAACTAATCGAACTGCTTCGTGCCGATGACGAAGCTCATGAGCCGGCGACCGTCATGCATGACGTCGTGTGCCGTCCTGAAACACGAACGGCACGCGACGCGCTGGATGCATGCTGATCGTGAAACCCGCTTAGGGGCGTGGAATTGCCCAAATGTTACGGAACGACACGGGCACCTTCGTGACGTGATCCTGGAGCAGGACGCCCCGGGGATCGCAGGTCGGTGTCATGCCCGCCTGCGTTTCGGTCACGGGCACGACCACATTGTTCTGAACGTTGATGCCGTTCAGGTTCACCTTGATGAACTTGGCGGGGGTCGTCGTCTGGCCGTCGGTGCAAACGTTGCCCTGGAACTCGATGTCGTAGGAATTCCACTCGCCGCCCGTCTTACAGGCGGAAACGAGCGGTGCCGAGACCTTGTACACGGCGCCGCAATAGTCGTTTTGCGTCTTGCCGAGATCGAACGTGTCGAGCACCTGCATCTCCCAGGAGCCCTTCAGGTAGACGCCGCTGTTGCCTCGCTGCTGCGGGTCGGTACCGGCGTCGTAGGTGTACTTCGGGGCCTGGTATTCCACGTGGAGACAGACATTCTGAAACCCCATCTTGCTGACGATGTCGCCGCCGCCGTTCTTCACGGTCATCGTCCCGTCGCCGTTGTTCGTCCACGGGTTCGAGCTGTTGATCCCCCCGTAGCGCTGATACCAGTTCTTGAAAGTCGCGTCGGAGCCGTCGAAGAGCACCACTTTGCCGGCTTCGGTGCCGCAGAAGCTATTCGAGCCGCCGCCCGAGCCGCCGGCCGCACCACCCGAGCCGCCGGCGGTGCCGCCCGAGCCGCCGGCTGCGCCGCCCATACCGCCCGTGTCGCCGGTTCCACCCGTTGCGCCACCCGTACCGGAGCCTGCGGTCGCGTCCGAGCCCGCCTGCCCGCCGCTCGCGGTGCCGGCTGTCGTCACGCTCCCACCGGTGGGGATGACTCCGCTGCCGCCGCCGCTAAGCGACCCGCCATCACTGGAGCCGGTCCCCGCCGTCGGTAGCTGGACCTGACCCCCCGAGTCGGTACCACCCGAGCTGCACGCCGAGATTGCAAAGACGAGCCCGGAGACTCCGGACACCAGGAGAAGCGATGAGAGCAGGCGTGATTTCAGCATCGTCGGGACCTTTGGAGCAAAATTCATCTGTTCGGAGCTCGGAGCGGTTTTCTAGAAGGTGACGCGAGCCGCTACTGCAGCACCTTGATCTTCACGTTGCGGAAATAAACTTCGGCGAACTCGGCTTGCAGCGCGATGGCGCCGTGGTCGAGCGGCATGAAGTTACCGCCGCCGGCGTCGTACTCCATTTCGGTGAGGCCGTTCACCACCGTGCCATTGACGTTGTACGAAGCGTCCTTGCTGCCGTGCACGGTCAGCTCGACGACGTTCCATTCCGTGGCGGGCGTGGCGGACGAGCCGGCACCACCCTTGTTGAGGTTGGGCGGAACCGACAGGGCTTTATAGTAGCTCTGGGGCGCGCCGATCGTCTTCTTGGTGCCCGTCGGCGAATAAACCTCTTGTTGGCCCATCATGGGGGCATAGGTCCATTTGGCTCTCGTCTTATCGACGAGCATGAAGATGTTGCCGGAGACCCAGTCTCCCGGCCAAGCTTGGCTGCCGAGTTGAAACTCGATCGACGTGGGCCACTGGTCGTTGTTGGGCACCGGCGGGACGATGTGGAAGCAGATGCCGTTGTCGCGGTCGCTCTGGGCGCGGCCAGCAAAACGTTTCGTGCCCCACTTGTACTCGACGTGCAGCACGTAGCTGCCGTAAGACTCGTTGGTCCGGAGGTGAGCCTGGGGCTGATTGCTCTGATCCGCTTGCGTGGGGTAGACGTGGATCGCCGGCTCGCCAGCAGCCGTATCGACGGCAAACAGGCCGTTTCCACTGGCTCCAGGCGTCCAGCCATCCAGATTCATGCCGTTGAAGAGCGGGACCCATCCGCCATCTGCGCCAGCGCTGCCACCTGCTCCGCCGGCATCTCCGCCGCTGCCTCCGCCACCACCAGCACCACCGCCACCTGTCCCGCCGCCACCGCTGCCCGCGCCGCCTGCGCCGCCGCCAGCGGTGCCGACCGTCCCGGCCGCGCCGCTCACCGCGGGCGGTGTACCGCCCAGGGGCGTGCCGGAAGTGCCCGCGACCACGCCGCTGCCGCCGCTCCCCGCCGCGACTTGCCCGCCGCTGCCGGCAGTGGTCCCCGACGTGCTCGGCGTCATGTTGTCCGAGCAAGCGGCAGCCAGCGCGATGGCCGCGATGCCCGGCAACGAGTAGTTCAAGCACTTCATCATCGCCTTCTCGCCTCTCTCTGCTCGCTTGTGCGTTTGCGTTTTCACGGCGCCACCGTCAGTTGGATCGTCCCGGCGTCGCTCTCGTGCGCGCCGTCACTGACGATGAAAGTGAAGCCATCCACGCCCGCGAAGTCGGGGTGCGGGTGATACGTGAGGTCTTTGCCGAAGCCTTCCAAGGTGCCGTGGACGGGCATGCGAGAAATTCGGAAATCGAGGGCGTCGCCATCGGCGTCAGTGCCGGCAAGCGGCACCGCGGCTTCGCCGTTGGCCTTGAGGGTCAGAGTCAGGTTGGAGGTCGCCGCCGGTATTGCCGGCTTGGGCTGAGCATTCATGCCCGCGAGCCAGGCGGTAAAAATGGACGCCGCGCTCTGGTCGACGATGCTCTTGGCCAGCGGAGGCATGGCCGAGCCGTCGAGCGAGATCAAGCGCTTGAATAGAATCGATGTGTCGGGGCTCTGCGGCGCGAGCACCTTGGCGCCCGCGATGCCCTGAGCTTCGACCGGGTCCACCCCGATGAGTTGCTGCATATCGAGCGGTGTGCTGAACCGCCCATCCCAATTGCCGCGGGCGGGGCCATCCGGTCGGTGACACTGCGCACAATTCGCGTCCAGGTACGCTCGAGCCCGGTCCTGCGCGAACGCCGTCCCTTCATGGAGGCTCGGCATCTGCGGTAGCGAGGCAGGCATCAGCGGCGTCTTGAACAAGCCGAGGCTTTGCAGCGTGCTCACCATGTTCGCCGTGGCCCCGCTGCCCTCGTAATAGAGCGGGCGATTGAGCTGCGCGGTCTTCGGCCCGAGCACGTAGTTGGCGCTGGAGTTGTGACAGCGCCCGCACTCGCTGCGGCTCGGATAGTGCCAGCTTTGGTCGCCCACCTTCTCGATGAAGGCCTTGGGATCTTGCAGATCGGCGTCGCTGTTGTCGGCACGCCAGCGATACGTCACGCCGTAGTAGCGCTCGTCCTGCCCGTGCACCAAGAAGCGCGTTTCCAGGCGGTGGCTCGAGCCGTCGGCTTGCTCCAGCTCGAAGTGCTTCACGAACACGGTGCCCACGGGGAAGTTCCAGCTGCCGTCCGGCGCGGGCTCGACCTTCTGCTGGGCGTCGGTGGGTACGATCATCCAGCGCGCCTTCTTGGCGCCGTCGGACCAGAGCGGGTTGCTCATCTGGTAAGGAATGACCCCGGCCGCCGGCGTCATCTTGCCGAGGTCGCTGAATACGCCGAGCTGTGAGAGCAACTTGGGCGGATCGCCCACCGGGGGGCCGCTGGGCACGAGCTTGTAGACTTGGCCGGTCGTGCCAGCGACGTAGAGCTCGCCTTCTCGATCTTGGCCGAACGTGACGATCTCGATGAAAGGCGCGGTCATCAGCTGCTCGATCGGGCCGTGCGCGCGATCGTCGGTCGTGGCCCAGATGGCGCCCAGGTTGCAGTCGCCGAGGATGTAGCGCCCCGTGAGGTTGGGCAGCGCGCTGCCTCGATAGACGTAGCCGCCGATGATGCACTTGCCGTTCGTGGTGCTGCCCAGATCTGGGCACTGCGAGTTCACGTCGATGCAGCTGTTGGGGCGGTCGAGCACCAAGTTCGCGTCCTGCAGCGTGCCCTTGAGCTGGGCGGGCTTGCCGGTGACCTGATACGTGTGGCTCGTGGAAATGAAGGTCCAGGCGTTGAGATCGCGATTGCCTTCACGGAACGGCCAGCCGTAGTTGCCGCCCTTCACCACCTCGTTGATCTCTTCTTGCGAGGCGTCGGTGTTGCCGCCGACGTTGCCGACGAACATCCGCCCCGTCTCGGAATCCATGGTGAGCTTGTGCGGATTGCGCTCGCCCTTGGTGTAGTACTCTTCGAGAACGTCGGCCTGGCCCACGAACGGGTTGTCGTTGGGGATGAAGTAGTTCTGGTTCAGCCCCTGGCTCTTCTTGGTGATCGCGTGACTTTTGCTGGCGTCTTGATCGACGTCGATGCGGATGACGCCGGCCGAGATGTGATTCGAAAAATCTTGCCCGTTGTTCGGATTGCCGTACTCACCGAACGACACGTACAGAAAGCCGTCCTTGCCGAACGTCATGCCGCCGCCGCGGTGGTAGGTGTCGGGCAGAGGCTCCTCTATCAAGATTTGCTCCGTGCTCTTGTTCACGGAGTTCTGGCCTTCGGTCGCGGTGAAGCGGGAGAGCCGAACGGCTTGCGAGCCGCCCTTGTCGGCTACGTAGTACAGGTACACGTAATTGCGGTTGGGCGAGCCCGCCTGGCCGTACTGGGGGTGGAACACCATGTTCATCAGCCCCGAGTCCTGCCCGGTGAACAGACCTTGGCTGATGTCGATGAACACCTTGCCCGCGTCGTTGCCCAGGCTCGGATCGATGTACTTCACCTGACCAAAGCGCCCGACGATGTAGAGGTAGGGCGTGCTCGGATGGCTGGCGATGCTCATCACGGTGCGCAAACCGAGGTTTCCGCTGGCCGGCTCCGCTTTCACCGCTGCCGAGCTCGGCGTCTTCGACGGGAACTTTCCGTTGAAGAAGGGGGTGACCGCGGCCAATTGGGCGATGCCCGTGTCCGCCGGCATCGACTTGGGAACCGGGCCGCGACGCTTGCTGGGACTCTCCCACTCGACGACCAAGCCCGGCTCGGCGACGGCCGTGGCAGCTTCGACGGCAAGCTGGTAGCTGGTACCGGCTCCAAGCCAGACGGTTCCGACCGCGACACGCGAGCCCTGCGCGGTCCAATCGCGAAGGATCTGCTCGCCGTTGACGAGAGCGCGAACCGGCGCGTTCGCGGTGACGCGGAACGTGTAGTTCTCGGAGTACTCCGGCACGATCGTGCCCGACCAGCGCTCCGTCAATGGCACGGGCGGCATCGGGTTGTACGGCGGCGATATCGGCACGCCCTGCGGAGGCTCTCCCATCGACTGACCACCGCCGCCGCCTGCGATCTGACCCGCGCTTCCACCCACCGCGGTCGCGCCGCCAGTCATGGACGCGCTGCCGCCCGAGCCTCCGACGCTGTGGGGTGAGTTGCTGCTGCAGCCGAGCGCCAGGCTCGTCAGCGTCAGCCCGACCACCAGCCGACAACTCGAGAGACCGATGCTTAGTCGATATGACATGAAGACTCGTCCCCTGCCTTCAGAGCTGCCCGCTGGTAGGCAAAGCGCCTGGATTTGTAAAAACCGCGCATGCGAGTGCGCCGACGATACAAAACGATTCAGTTTTTCTCGTTAGATGGAGGATCGCCATCCGCAGCCGGGCTTTCTGGGTTCTCTAGTGATTGCTCGCAGATTGGGATTTTGTTAACGAAAAATCCGAATAACTTAATTTTGTTTACGAATGTGCGGCGGCTGAATTATTCGCGTCAGGGTCGTCATCGGCGGCGTCCGATTTTTGGTGGCGTAATCCCCCCGAGTCGCCACTCACACCAGGTGTCGCGCTTGGTTGCCACTTGGCAGCACGCGTCGGTCCCATGCCGTCCATCGATCGAACCCTGTTCCGTCGCCCCCTTCGCGCGCGCTGCCTCGCGGCGCTTCTGACGCTCGCTCCATTCAGCCGCTCGGCCTACGCTGCCGAGATGGGGCCGTGGGGACCGATCGCCAGTCTGCGCGATGACACCGATACCCACGCGGGCAGCAAACCTGCAGGTGGGTGGTACGTCACGCCCATTCACGCGGTGCTTCGCGCGCGTGACGGCAAGGTGATCCTCACGGGGACGGGGCGCATTGCTCAGGACAGCTGCAATGGCACGACGCAGCGCGGGTATGGGCTGACCTTCGTGCTGGACCCAGCCCAGCTCGATGCCATCGACGATGGGGCGACGCTGCAGGTCAAGCCAATCGATGAACAGGCCAGCGACCCCGAGCACCACGTGCTCTACTGCAGCGGCCAAATCCCGTTGGCCGACGGGCGCGTGCTGTACGTGGCCGGCACCGAGTATCCGCGGATTTTGCCGATCTCCTCGCCGGAGTACGGGCTCGACTATGCACGCGTTTTCGATCCCAAGACGGACACGTTCACGCGCGTGTCAGCCCACATGAAAGGCGGGCAGGCCGCCAGCCCCGGCATGAAGTGGTACCCCACGAACCGCCTTTTGCCGGACGGCCGCGTGTTGATCATGGGCGGCTATCACTGGTCCGTGGGGGGACCGGGCGCCAAAGAAAACCGCTCGCTCGAGATCTTCGATCCCGCAATCTGGGACGCAGACTCGAAGGCCGATCCGTACACCGTGCTGAGCCAGCCCGGCGACATTCCGGATACCATCAACGCCGCGGGCAGGGCTTACACGCACGTCTTCTTGCTACCGAAGCCGATTCCGGCGGCCAAAGCGGGCGGGCTGGCCCGTACCATCGCGCTGATCGGCAGCGAAGGTGAAATGTGGCTCTACAACCACGAGCCCGGCGCAGCGGCGGCTGCCCGCATCATGCGACCCGCCAACGGCACGCTGCCCAATCCCAGCGGAGCAGACAAGGCCGAGGGCTCCACGTCCGTGATGTTACCCGACGGCAAGGTGATGATCACGAGCGGCGGCCGAGATGGACCAGGTTCCGCCGTGGCTCACATTTATGATCCCTACGCGGACAAGTGGGACTCGCTGGATCTCGGCATCGGGCGCAACTTCTCGACCGCGACCTGGCTACCCGACGGCACCGTGCTGTTGCTCAATGGCTACACGAGCGAGGCTGGCAGCCCCTGGCCGCTCGATAACGCGCCGGGTGGCACCGATGGCGTACGCCGGCCGCAAATCATCGATCCGTACAAGAAGACGGTGAAGACCGAAGAGCCCTGGCCCGAGCCCACGGCGCGCGGCTACCACAGCTTCGTGCTGTTGCTGAAAGACGGCCGCGTGCTGATTGGCGGCGGCAAAGACAACTCGCACGATACGGGCTGTGAGAAGAACGAGGCTCGCATCTATTCGCCGCCGTACCTGGCGGCAGGTGCTCGCCCTGCGATCACCAATGTCAAGGAGGGCCAGGAGCTCGTCGTCGGCGGCGCGCCGCTCACGATCGAGTTTTCCGGCACGGTGCGGGCCGAACGCGGCGTGGCGCTGATGGCGCCCGGAGGCGTGACTCACTCGTTCAACCAAAACCAGCGCTATTTGCCGCTCACCGTCGTGTCGGGCCCCGATAAGGGCACCATCACTGTCCTTCCGCCCGCAACCGTCAACGAAGCTCCCCCCGGCGAGTACTTGCTGCACATCGTGTCCGAGGAAGGCGCACCCTCGGTCGGCGTGTACGTGCGTCTCGTGGCGCCGCCCGCTTGCGTGTATCCGGTCGATCTCGACGCGGGGGTGTTCGTCGAAGCTGAAGGCAGCTCTCGCCACGCGGGGCCGTTTCTGCGCGTCGACGAAGTCGGGCGCGGCAACGACGCCTTCATCAGAGTCGATCCCGCCGCTGACAGCTCCGTCGACGTGCCCGACGAAGGTAACGTGATGTGGTACGACCTGGACGTCAGCAAGGCCGGCAGCGCTTACCTTTGGCTGCTGGGCAACGGTCCCGCGAGCACGTCGGATACGGTGTTCGTCAGCGTCAACGGCGGCCCCGATCAAGTCGTGACCCTCACGCCGGCGGACTGGGGCTGGACGCGCGCCAAGGCCACCTTGAATCTGCCCGCCGGCAAACAAACGCTGAAGATCAAGGCGGGCAAGGCTGGTGCGCAACTGGACCGCCTCTGGCTCACCAGCGATGCCAACGCGACCGCACCCGACGGCTTGGGGGCGGCTGCGCCGGATACGCCCTGTAGCAAGGGCCAGGTGCTCGAGCCGCCGAATGGCGGCAGCGGCACGGGCGGCTCTGCTGGAACCGGCATGGCGGAGGGCGGTTCCGCGGCGGGTCAGGTCTCCGGCGGCAGTGGCACAGCTGGCGGAACCGGGCCCATCGCCGCGTCAGGCCCGGGTGCTGGCACCAACTCGGGTGGCGCAACGGCCAACGCCCCGGCGGCAGACCACGGATGCCAATGCCGAGCGGTTTTGTCGTCGCAGCCTGCTTCGGAGCTGCCCGGTCTGTTGGGGGTGCTCTCGGGGCTGGGGGTCGGGCTGGCTCGGCGCCTTCGACGTTCTCGGAGGGCGAGGCTTCGTTGAGGCGGTTTTTACGCTGGCTCGCGTGCGGCATGTGCGTCGCCTGCAGTGTCTCGGGCGAACCTACTGGCGACTTTCCGCGTAGCCGTGGGGAGCAGGCTGGCAGCGGTGGCAAGTCTGCCGTTGCGGGCTCGAGCAACGGCGGTTCGAGCGATGCGGGGTCTAGCCGCTTACCGGCTGGAGCCGGCGGCGAGGCGCCGAGCAGCGACGCGGGGACAGATCCCGGCGAGGCGGGGACAGCTCCGGGGAGCAACGCGGGCGGGGAGGGCGGCGCCGCCGCGAGTATTCCTCCCGAGACGAGCGACGCTGGTTCGGGTCCCACCGTGATCACCGGATTGGAGAAAACCGGGCCCTATCCCGAAACCACGTATCCGAAAGAGAATCCCTACGCGGCCGACAAGGCGCTGTTGGGCAAGATCCTGTTTTGGGAAGAGCAGCTCAGCAGCCACGACACTCACGCCTGCGGTACTTGCCACCGTGCTGCGGCAGGCGGTTCCGATCCGCGTGCGGCCGCTGGTGGCCCTCTGGGCGCCGGCCCCAACGGCATTTTCGGCGACGCAGACGACGCGCGCGGAAGCGCGGGCGTGGTGCGTTGTGATTCCGCCGGCGAGCCCAAGGCCGATCCCGTCTACGCGCTCACAGTGCAAATCACGCCGCGCAAGGCTCCTTCGGCGCTGGATGCCTGGCTCTTCGACGCGTTGTTTTGGGACGGTCGAGCGTCCACGACGTTCGTCGATCCGGTGACCGGCACCGTCGCGATTGAATCCGGCGGAGCGCTCGAGAATCAAGCCGCTGCGCCGCCGGTGAGCAGTGTCGAAATGTCGTGCGAAGGCTACAGCTGGGAGGCCATCGCGTCCAAGCTGGCGGTAGCTACGCCGCTGAAGCTCGCAAGTCAGATCCCCGATGCCATCGCTCAGGCCATCGGCGAGCACCCGAGCTACCCCGCCTTGTTCGAGTGGGTTTATGGGACACCCGAGATCAGCGCGCGCCGCGTCTTGTTCGCGATCGCAACGTACGAGCGCCAGCTCAGGTCCGATCAAACGCCGTGGGATCGCTTCAACGCGGGCGAGGTGGAGGCGCTCACTCCCGATCAGCAAGCAGGCTTGGCCGTGTTCAACGTGAAGGCGCGCTGCGCCAAATGCCACGCCCCGCCGCTCTTCACCGACAACAAGTTTCACAACATCGGAGCTCAGGCGCCCGATCTCGATATCGGGCGCGCGGCGATTAGCGGAGACCCCGCCGACGCGGGCAAAATGAAGACCCCCAGCCTGCGCAACGTGGGGCTGCGGGCCGCGAGCGGACTGTTGCATTGGGGGGCGGACAGGGGCGCAACGCTGAGGTCGGTGCTCGACACCTATCGTCAGGGAGGGACCCAGCACGAGAACACCGACCCCGAGATTTTGCCGCTCAACATGCCCGATTACGAGTTCGAGCAGTTGCTCGACTTTCTCCAGCACGGCTTGACGGATCCGCGAGCCCAGGCGGAGCTACCGCCGTTCGACCGTCCCCGTCTCGGCTCGGAGCGTTAGGCGTGCGGCGGCCGGAGCGTTCGGGGCTCGCGGGCGGGGGGCTGCTGCTGCTGCTCTTGTTATCGAGCGCCAGGCCTGCGCGCGCACACGGCAGCTTTCCGGAGGTCAAGCAGATCCTGTTGCCGGCGGACCGCGCGGAGCAGATCATTTTGGCCACGAATTTCGGGCTGATTGTGTCCGAAGACGGCGGGGGCAGCTGGTCCTTCAGCTGCGAGCACGGGCTCAGCGCGTACGCAGCGCCGTATTCGCTGGGCGCGCCCGACACGCATCGCCTGTTTGCCATGACCTCGGGCGGGGTCATCTATTCCGACGACGAAGCGTGCGGGTGGCAAATGGCGCGCGGCGTGTTGAGCAACGTGCTGCCCTACGGCTTCACGGTCGATGCATCGAGCTCCCATCGCGTCTACGCGATCGGCGTGCCGCTTTCGATGCCGTACGACGGCGACAATATCTATGTCTCGCACGACGCCGGCCTCAGCTTCGAGGGGCCCGTGTACACCTCGCCCCCAGGCAGCGCTGTCCTGACGGTGTTGGTTGCGCCCAGCAATCCGCGTGTCGTCTTCGCTTCGATGTTTTCTGCCCCGGCGAACCACCCGCTGCTCTTGCGCTCCAATGACGCCGGCGAGCACTGGCAAGCGGCCACCGACTTGGCGGATTCGCTGGGTGAGAATCCGTTCGAGCTCCTGGCGATCGACGCGCTGGACGAAAATAAGCTTTACGGTCGAGTCCTGGAGGCTTCCGCCGAAACGCTGGCGGTGAGTGACGACGGCGGGCTCAGCTTCGTGCGCTCGGTCTCCATTCCCGGCAAGCTCAGCGCCTTCTTGAAGCTCGCGAGCGGGACGATTCTGGTCGGTGGCACGGCGGGCGCCGACGCTGCCGGCTACCGCTCGAAAGACGGTGGGCAGAGCTTCGAAGCGTGGCCAGGAGTCCCGCATGTACACGCCTTGGCCGAGCGGAGCGGCAAGCTCTATGTCGCCGCGGACGAGTTCTCCGACGGTTACGTGCTCGCGCAGTCCGACGACGAGGGAGCACACCTCGAGCCGCTCGCCGGCTTCAAACAGGTGCAGTCTTTGACGAGCTGCGTCGCCGACCTTTGCACCGCAAGTTGCGCGTACTACGCGGGCTCCGGCTTGTGGCCGCAGGCCACCTGCGGAGCCCCGTCGACCGTGCCCGATGAGGGTCTGGGCGGCGGAGCCGGCGATGCGGGGGCCGCGGCTGGTGGTGCCGCAGCTGGCGACGCCGCAGCTGGCGCTGCCGCAGCTGGCGCTGCCGCCGGCGCGGCGGCAAACGCGGGTGGTGAAGCACCCGATGCACGGCCGACCGAGTCGGGAGCTCCGGCGGTGAGCGTAGGGCCGGAACCGCTCGGCTCGCCCGCAGCTGGTGGAGGTTGTGCCTGCGCTGTCAGCGGCCAACCGCGCGAGCGCAGCTCGACGGCGCTGCTGCTGAGCGCTTGGATCTCGCTGGCGCTCAGACGTCGAGGTCGGCCGCTTCGTCCGCGCGATCCATGATGAAATGAAAGCGCGCCGAGGCGTCTTTCCCCATCAGCTCGCCGACGATGCGATCGGTTTCGAGCGCGTCGGCGATGCCCACCTTGAGCATGCGTCGCGTCTTCGGGTTGAGCGTGGTGTCCCACAGGACCTTCGCCATCATCTCGCCCAAGCCTTTGAAGCGAGTGATCTCGGCCTTGGCGTTACCCCGCTTTTCTTTGAGCAGGCGGTCGCGGTCGGCGTCGTCGCCGGCCCAGAAGGTCTCTTTGCCGATGTCGATGCGGTAGAGCGGGGGCACCGCCACGAACACGCGGCCTTGCTTCATCAGCTCGGGTAGGTGCCGGTAGAAGAAGGTCAGCAGGAGCGTGGTGATGTGGTGGCCGTCGGAGTCCGCGTCGGCCAGCAGCACGATACGTTGGTAGCGCAGTCGCGAGAGATCGAAGTTGGCGCCGATACCGCAGCCCAGCGCGGTGACCAGATCCGCCAGCTCTTTGTTCTCGAGCACCTTGCTGAGCGCCAGGCCTTCGGTGTTCAGCACCTTGCCGCGCAGCGGCAAAATCGCCTGCGTATTGCGATCGCGACCTTGCTTGGCCGAGCCACCGGCGGAGTCACCCTCGACGATGAACAGCTCCGTGGACTCGCGGTTGTTCGACAGGCAGTCGCTGAGCTTGCCGGGCAAGGTGAGGCGACCGCTGGTCGCCGTCTTGCGCGACACGGAAGCCGAGGCGGCGCGCGAAGCTTCGCGGGCGCGCGCGGCCAAAATGATGCGCGCCACGATCTGTTCGGCCACGCTGCGATTCGAGTTCAGCCACTGCTCTAGCGCGGGCCGCACGGCGCCGTCGACCCACGACTGCACCTCGGGGTTGTTCAGGCGATCTTTGGTTTGGCCTTGGAACTGCGGCTCGGCGATGAACACGCTGAGCACGCCCAGCATGCCTTCGCGGATGTCTTCGGCGGCGATGTTCACGCCGCGCGGCATCAAGTTGTGAGTGTCGATGTAGTTGCGCACGGCCTTGGCGACGCCGGCACGCAAGCCGTTCTCGTGCGTGCCACCGGAGCCCGTCGGAATGCCGTTGACGAAGCTCCTCAGCGACTCGTCCGTGGCTTCCGTCCACAAGAAGGCGGCTTCGAGCCGCACGTCGCCGTCTTTGGTGATCACGAACGGCGGCTCGTGCACGGCCTTTTTGCCGGCCTTTTGCGTGAGCATGCGCGTGTAATCGACGATGCCTTCAGCGTGCGAAAACTCGTACTTTTGCCCGCCGTGCTCGTCGTTGAAGCGCACCTTCAAGCCGCGGTGCAGAAAGCTCGCGATCTCGAGCCGTTCGCGGATGGTCTCGGCCGAGAACTCGATCTTGGGGAAGATAGTGGGGTCGGGCTTGAAGAAGACGGAGGTGCCGTGAGCTTTGGTGGCGCCGAGCTTTTGCAGCTTGCTGGTGGGCTTGCCGACCTTGAACTCCATCTGCCACTCGAAGCCGTCACGCTTCACGTTGACGACGAGCTTGGAAGAGAGCGCGTTCACGACCGAAGCACCGACGCCGTGTAGACCGCCGGAGGTCTTGTAGTTGCCTTGCTCGAATTTGCCGCCGGCGTGTAGCACCGTGTAGACGATCTCGAGCGCCGGCTTCTTGAGCTTCTGGTTCATGTCGACGGGGACGCCGCGGCCGTTGTCGGTCACGGTCACGCTCTGCCCGTCTTTGTGGAGGGTGACGCCGATCTCGGTAGCGTGGCCGTTCATGGCCTCGTCCACCGAGTTGTCCACGATTTCCCAGACCAGGTGGTGCAGGCCGGCGCTGCCCACGCCGCCGATGTACATGCCGGGCCGCTTGCGGACTGGCTCGAGGCCTTCGAGCACCTGGATGTCGTCGCCCGTATATTTGCTGCTAGCCATCTGGGTCTACTTCACTTGGCGGGATCGAACGGCGTGGGCACGGCGGGCGGTTGCGGAATGGCTCGCACGAACGTGCCGCGCTTCAAGACTTCGTGGCCTTTTCCGCCGCGTCCGGTGGGTTTGTAGTCACCGGGGCTCACGCTGCGCTCGCCACCGGCGGAGCTTTCGAGCACGAGCGACTGGCTCTTGTCTTTGGCGACGATGAAGCCGACCAGGGCGTCGTTCTTGTCGTCGAGCTTCACCAGCACCACGCCCTTGCCGGGGCCTGACAGGTAGTTGATCTCGTCGGCCGGCGAAAGCAACGCGCGACCTTGCTTGGTCGCGCAGATGGTCACCTCTTTGCCGCTGGCTTTCCCGGCACCGACGACCTCGGCGCCATCTGCCGGCTTGGCGAACCGACGACCCGCGCGCGTGCTCGGCTCGAGGAACGGCGACAGGCCGAACGCCAGCGAGTAACCGTCGCTGGTCGCGGCCACGCCGTAGGTCAGCGGACGCTTGCCCTCGCGCTCCGACACGTCGCCGATGACGCGCGGATCCAGCGAGAGCGCGGCGACGATTTTTTCGCCGTCCTTCAGCTTGAACAGCTTCTGAATCGGCTCGCCGTAGCCGGTGGTGGCGGGCACGTCGATGATGCGCGCCGTGTAGGCGGTGCCGAAATTGGAGAAGAACACGATGCTGGAGCGCGTCGAGCCGAGCTCGCAAGCCAGCACAGCGTCGCCTTCGCGCAGGCGTGTCGTCGCAAGATCCTTGATCTCTTTCTGGCGCTTGACCCAACCGTCGCTCGTCACCACCACGTAGGCGTCCTCGGCGACGATCAGCTCTTCTTCGCTGAATTCCTGCTCGCTGCCGATCTCCTGGATCTGCGTGCGGCGTTTGCCGTCTTTGCCGAAGCGCGCGAGCAGCTCGTTCAGCTCCTGGCGCACGATGCCCCAGCGGCCCTTCGACTCTTCTTCCTCGAGCAGGCCCCTGATCTCCTTGGCGCGCTTGCGCTTGTCCTTCAGCTCTTTCTGAATGACTAGGATCTCGAGCCGCGCCAGGCGGTACAGCTTGAGCTCCAGGATGGCGTCGGTCTGCTCCTCGTCGAGCTTGAACTTGGCCATGATCTTCTGCGCGGCGTCGGCCTTGCCTTCGGAGGCGCGGATGATCTTGATGATCTGGTCGAGCGCGTCGAAGATCTTCTCGAAGCCTTCGAGGATGTGAATGCGCTTGGCCAGGGCCTTGAGCTCGTGGCCGAGCCGGCGCGTCACCACTTCCAGCCGGAAGTGCAGGAAGTGCCAGAGCATCTGCGACAAGTCGATGCGCTCGGGCCGACCCACCTCGGGGTTTTCCGTCGGCACCAAGCAGGTCATGTTGACGGCGAAGTTGATCTGCAGGGGCGTATGCTTGAACAGGTACGCCAGGACCTTCTGGGGGTCGGCTTCCTTTTTGAGCTCGAGCTCGATGCAGATGTCGTCCGTCGAGACGTCCTTCACGTCGACGAGCAGCGGCATCTTTCGCGATAGCGCCACGTCCGCGATGCGCTCGACCAGATCGCTCTTGTTGACCGTGTACGGGATGCTCGTGATGTGCACGATCGTCCCGTTTTTCGTGGGCGTCGCGAGCTTCCAAGTGCCGCGCAATTTGAGCGAGCCCTGGCCGGTCTCGTACACTTGCTTGATCTCTTCGCTGGAAGAGACGAGCTGGCCGCCAGTCGGAAAATCCGGGCCCTTGATGGTGCGCGACAGCTCGCGCGCCGAGAGCTGCTTGCCGTCCACCAACGCGTCGAGCAGGCGAATGGCGGCGCTTACGACCTCTTCCGGGTTGTGGGGCGGAATGTTCGTCGCCATACCGACCGCGATGCCGGTCGCGCCATTGACGAGCAGGTTCGGCATCGCGGCGGGCAGCACCACCGGCTCTTCCTTGGTGCCGTCGTAGTTCGGCCGAAAATGGACGGTGTCTTGCTCGATTTCCTGCAGCAGCTCGTGGGCGAGCGGCGCCAGGCGGCATTCAGTGTAGCGCATGGCCGCCGCGGCATCGCCGTCCAGCGAGCCGAAGTTGCCGGAGCCGTCGACCATCAACGCGCGCAGGCTGAACGGCTGCGCCATGCGTACGAGCGCGTCGTAAATCGAGGCATCGCCGTGCGGGTGGTAGTTACCCATCACGTCGCCGACGACCTTCGCGCACTTGCGATGCTTGCTGTCGGCCCGCAGGCCTTGCTGCCACATCGTATAGAGGATGCGGCGTTGCACCGGCTTGAGGCCATCGCGCACGTCCGGCAATGCGCGGCTCGTGATGACCGACAGGGCGTAGTTCAGGTAACGGGTCTGCGCGACTTCGTGCAGCGCTGCCGGCTCTTCGTGCCGGATTTCGGTGCCGCCACCGTCCGCTCCGCCACCCCGCTTGCCGCCCTTCTTGGGGGCCTCACTACCTGCGCCTTTATTGCTGCGTTTCTGGGCCAACTCTCGGGTCTCCGCCGCCCGCGCACGCGAACGACCGCGTTTCGCTACAGTCGTTCAGTACTCCGCGTCAACAGGGCTCGCTCGCGTGGGTTGTGAAACGCCGTTCACCTGCGCAATTTCCGTGGTCGGACAGGGCGTTGGGCCGGACAGAGCGGAACGCGAGCGCGGCCTGCCGCGCGAGCCGCTGAGACCAAGAAAAATCAACCAAACTAAGATTCCTTGCGGTACTCCGCAATTTCAATCCCGTAACGCTTCATCCAGCGGTGGATCTGCATGCGCGCCTTTCCGAGCTCGCGGCCGACAGCGGCGACGTTGCCCTGGTGGCGGCTCAGCAGCTCGCGCAGGGCGGGCTCGTCGGGGGCGCCGGCCGATTCGTCTTCGGGCGGCGGCTGGCTTTGGCGGGCTGTACCGTCGCGCCCGTAGTCGCTCATCGCTTCTTGCACGGCGTCCGGGAGTACCTCGGGCTCGAGCAGGGCGCCGTCCGTGAGGGCCAGCGCGCGCTTGATGCACGCTTCGAGCTCCCGCACGTTGTACGGAAAATCGTAGTGGAGCAGGCCGCTCATGAAGGCAAAGCTCGGCTCTTTGCCGTGCCCGCCGTGGCGCGCCAAGAACGTTTGCGTCAGCAAGTACACGTCCTCTTTGCGCTCGTGGAGCGCCGGCAGCTCCACCGCGTACTCATTGAGTCGCGCGAACAGATCCTCGCGGAATTTGCCTTCGCGCTGCAGGCGCTCCAGATCGCGATGGGTCGCCGCGACCACTCGCACGTCGACGGGCTCGGGTGTGGTCGCCCCGAGCGGCAAGACTTCGCGTGCTTGCAGCACGCGCAGCAACTTGGCCTGCGCTTCGAGCGGCATGTCGCCGATTTCGTCGAGCAAGAGCGTGCCGCCGTCCGCGTGCCGAATCAAGCCCGGCTTGTCGCGATCGGCGCCGGAAAAGGCACCGCGCTTGTAGCCGAAGAGCTCGCTCTCGATCAGGTTTTGCGGCAGCGCGGTGCAGTTGATGGCCGCGAGCTTGCCGCGCCGCCCGCTCAAACGGTGCAGCTCGCTGGCGATCACCTCTTTGCCGGTGCCGCTCGGCCCGCGCACGATCACGCTGAGCGGCGTCGCAGCCACGCGCTCGATTTCGGCCACGATCGTGTCGATGCGATAGCCGCCGGCCAGCGCGCTGGGCTTTTGCGAGCGCCGCGCCTCGCCGTGGGGCATTGCGCCGTCGATGCGGTAGCGGGCGTACTGCCCGGCCTCGTCTTCGACGAACTTGAAGATGGCGTCGCCGATGCGAATCTCATCGAGCGGTTCGAGCTCGGCGCTCTGCAACTTGCGCCCGTTGACGATGACGCCGTTGCGGCTGCCCAGATCGCGCACCACGAACTTTTGACCATCGCGCGTGATTTCGGCGTGGACGCGCGATACTGCTGGCGCCTTCAGCGTCAAATCGGCGGACGCCGCATCGCGCCCGACGATGTGGCGCTCGCGCTCGAGCAAGTAGGCGGCGGGCAGCTCGCGGAAGGTATCGGCGTATAGCAGCACCAACCCCGGCTGTTTCTTGCGCGACGACTGGCTCGGGTTGCCGCGAAACTCCTGCATGGCGCCAGTCGGGGCTTCCACACTCGGCAGCATAGGCTATGACAGGGCCATGGCAAAAGATGAGCTGGTCGTGGGGGCCGTCCAACTGAACAGCCAGGCCGACGTAGCCAAAAACCTCGAGAGTTGTCGGCGCCAGGTCGCGCGAGCCGCGAGCCGCGGCGCAGAGCTCGTGGTGCTTCCGGAGAACTTCGCGTTTTTCGGTCCCGAAACCGACAAGCGCTCGATCGCCGAAGCACTGGTCGACGGCCCGATCAGCAGCGCGCTGCGCGCCATGGCGCGCGAGCACCGCGTGTCCGTCGTGGCCGGTGGCTTCCCCGAGAGCAGCGGGGACGCCGATCGTCCGCACAATACGCTGCTCGTCGTCGGGCCCGACGGCAGTGACCTGGCCACGTACCGCAAGATTCACTTGTTCGACGTCGAGCTCGGCAGCGGCGGCAGCTACGCCGAGTCCGACGCGACGTCTGCCGGCAGCTCGGTGGTGGTGGTCGAGGTAGCGGGCTTCAAGCTCGGCTTGTCGATTTGCTACGACTTGCGCTTTCCCGAGCTCTATCGAGCGCTCAGCGAGCAGGGGGCCGAGGTGCTGCTCGTGCCGGCTGCCTTCACGCTGCACACCGGCAAGGATCACTGGCACGTGCTCTTGCGGGCCCGCGCGATCGAAGCGCAAGCCTTCGTGGTGGCCGCCGGGCAGCAGGGCGCGCACTACGGCGGTCGCCAAACCTACGGGCACTCGCTCGTCTGCGATCCCTGGGGCACGGTGATCGCCGAAGCCTACGACGGCGAAGGCGTCGTCTGCGCGACGCTGGAGCGTGCCCGCCTCGAGTCCGTGCGCAGCTCGCTACCGAGCCTGCGGCATCGCAAGCTCGGCCGCAGTTGAGCCGTGGGCGGCGCGGCCTCGGCCGTGAACCGAGCCGGCCCACACGACCGAGGCCCGACGGCTACAAATGCCTTCGCGCGATCTCGGTCCACGTTCCGCTCGGCTCGAGCGAGATGTAGTTCTTCCAGAACGGACGCGCCTTTTGAGTCTCGCCGACCTGCTCGTAGGCCATGGCGAGGTTGAAGTAGGCGTCGGAGAATTTGGGATCGGCTTCGATGGCGCCGTGGAAGAGCGGAATGCTCGACTCCGGCTCACCGCGCTCGAGCATGACGTAGCCGAGGTTGTACTGCGCCTCGGGCTGGCGAGAGTCGATCTCCAGTGCGCGCTTGTACAGCGTCTCCGCGCCTTGGGCATCATGACGACGGAAGCGGATATTGCCGAGGTTGGTGTAGGCAATCGCTAGCCACGGATCGAGGCCGATCGCCTCGCTGTACAGCCTCTCGGCTTCGTCCATGGTCACCGGATCTTCGTCGAGCTGGCTGGCGCGCAGGTACAGCTCGTAGGCCGTGCGGGCGCGCTCGCGACCCGCCGAGGGCCGCAGCACGCGCACGACATCGTCGCGCAGCGACTTCACGTCGAAGTCGAGCACCATCTGTCCGGTGAGCGGCTCGAACGCGCCCTCTTGTGTGTGCACGACCACGCGTTGCCCGTCCGAGACGATGCGCAGCTCTTGCAGCGGCCGCGTCACCTTGGGCAGCGTACGCTTGAGCGCGCTCACCGCGCGCGTCACGTCGCGCAGGCGCACGCGCTGCGAAAGCAGCGTCTGCGCCGTGCGCAGCGCAATCAAATCCGAAAACGTGTAGGCGCGGCGCCCCTTACGGCGGCCGGTCGGCGAAACCACGCCTGCGCGATCCAGCGTGCGCAGGCGCGCCGGCGTCACGTCCAGCAGCCGCGCGATCTCCGTGCCACTGAACAGATCGGTCAGGGGCTCGCGGCCGCTTTGCGGCTCCGCCGCGGTGTCGGCCGCAGCAGAGTCACGCCGTTCGACCCGGCCACCGCCAGGTCCAAACACGACGTGAATGACTTTGTCATCGCGCTGCTTCTTACGGCTCATCACGCTGTCCGAGACCCGCCTCTCCAAACGAAATCTTCTCCACTGCTTTGAGAAAGCAAAGCAGAACATTTTTCCGCGCGGCGTCTCCTGTCAAGCGCTCGCTCGCTTGTGACCGTTCTCGCCGCGATGAGCACATGCATCCTGCAGCGCAGTCGCACGAAAAAAATCGACTTGACTTGCTAGTGCCGAAGATCGTCTTTCGCGTTGCTGGACGGGCGTCGCCCCGTCCACGCCTTCGTCTCGACTCACGAGGCGTGTGCGCCACGCTTGGGGCGCACGGGCCCCGTGCCAGCTTTGCGTGGGGCATGCTCGTCACGCCCCTCATGCTCGCGATGCACGCGCGCTTCGACCTCGACGCTGACTTGGATACCGCTCTGCACGACGCTGACGCCGAGCTCCGCGCGCACGCGTCCGATGGGCGACGCAGAACGAACTTGTGCCTCGAGCCGCGCGATGCGTGTCGCGCGCAGGCGTGCGTGCGGATCTTTGGTGAGCAGGCGCGCCACCTGCTCGGCCTGGTCATCGGGTACGAGCCCACCGCGTGACGAGAACGGCAGCAAGATACTGGTCGACCCGTAATACATCTGACCGTCGGGCTCTTCGCGGGTCGCGCCTTCGCTCATGACGTCAGCGCCCTCGAAGAGCTCGCGCCAACGGTAGTCGGACGCTTGCCAGAGCTCGATCTTGCGCGAGCTCAACAGCGGCAGCGCGTGCGTCTTCTTCAGACCGGGTCCTCGCGCTCGCGCCTTCACGGCTAGATCGTACGCTGGAGCCCCTGTGCCGAGTAAAGTTCTCGGTCAGGACGTGGGAGCACGCCGCACCGCGTAGCGAACTCCTTAGGGAAGCGTCGGCGCTCGCGGCCGCGAAGTTGTCCGCCCCCGAGCGCATCTCTTTTAATGGCAGGAATGAAGGCAGAAACCTGCAAAAAGGGTGGCTACGCTGGGCCGGAACGCCGAAAAAATCGCGTGTTTGTGACAAAAAACACCGAGTATCATTTCCGAGGCGAGCAGTGCGTCGCAGTACGGGATCGCCGCTCGAGCAAGTGGCTGCCGTCGCACCTCGCCATTGGCCGTCGTCTCTCGGGAGGTGTTCATTTTCATAAGAACGGGGCCGCGGTCCCGGTCTGCGACGTCCCCGCCGTCGGTGAGGCCCTCTACTTTGCAGACGACGGACGGGAGCTCATCACGAGCGCCGTCTGCGGGCTCGAAAGGCCGAACCGCGACACCGTGAAGAGCTACGCAAAGACGACCATCGAAGCCTGATCTCTGCTGGTTTGACCAGTTTCAGCCTGCGCGTAATCCTCTGCGCTTTCACTCCCCGCTTCGCGGTGTCTCCGCGTAATAAGCTTCGCAGTAGCTCCGGTGCACCCGCGGATTTTGCGCGAAATATGGCTACTGGGGCGGCGTTCAGGTTTCGGCATCATTCTTGGATACAGGCCGCCGCCCCAAGGGAAAAACCGAATCATGGCGCAACCAGTTACTCAGCCGTCGCAAGATCCTCGCGCCGTCGCGATCCTCGCTAAGAACATCTACCGCGAGTTTCGCGCGGGCGGATTCAACGAGCGCGACGTGATGGCGTTGGCCGGCGAGCTTCTTTCGCTCGTCACCACGGACGTGAAGAACAGCCAGCACTCGACCGCGGCCGAATAGGTGAGGTCGGCGCCGCTCGGGTAGCCGCGCGCCGCCAGGCCTTCCAGTCAGATTGCACGAGGAGCCTCGACGCGGAGCGCCATCGTGAGGCGTCGCGTTGGCGAATAACACTTCGGATTGACAGAGGGGGTCTAGTATCGCGAATACTTTAGCCTCGTGATTTCCCCCACCTCCACCGCCCGGGCTCCCGTGTTCGCGGTGGTTATCCATGAAAAGGGTGGAGCCGAGCGACGCGAGACGTTCGAGACCGCCGAGCTTACGGTGGGCCGCGTCCAGGGCAACGAGCTGATGTTGCCGAAGGGCAACGTCTCCAAGCGCCACGCGCGTTTGCTGTACCGAGACGGGCGCTTCATCGTCACCGACCTCAACAGCACGAACGGCACCTACGTGAATCGTCGTCGCATCACGCAAGCGACGATCGTGCGCGAGGGAGACCGCATCTACGTCGGCGACTTCGTGCTGCGCATCGAGCTGCCGGGCGCTGACGCTGACGCCGGCGCGAGCGAAGCCATCGTGCGAGCCGAGCTCGTATCGAGCCCTGACGAGGTTTCGGCAACCGGACCCGTGCCGGCTGGAGCGGGGCCGAGCCTGCGCCCTGCGACGGACGACGACGACGAGCACACGCGCGTGCCTGCGCCGAACCGCACGGTCGAGCCGCCGCGACCCACGTCGAGCGCGGTCAGCTCGGATCCGCCGCAACGGCCCGGAAGCTTTCCGGCGCACGAGACGACCGGCACGCACCACGTCGGGCGCACCACGCAAGACGATTCACCCAGTTACGAGCGCAGCGCTCTGGTCAGCTTGTTGGGCATGGTCGTGCAGGGCGTGGTCGAGCGGGTCGGCGCGGCCTCTTTCGAATACCCGCTCGCGCCGGATCTCGGCGAGCGCGTCGAGCCGCTGCTCCGTGAGGCCGTTGGTCGCGTCGCCACGGGCAAGGACGCTCCCATGAGCGTGGCGCCCGACCGCCTGCTGGAGCTGGCGCGCGACGAGCTGCTGGAGCTGGGGCCCCTGGGCGATTTGCTGGCGGACGCTTCGGTGACCGAGATCGGCGTGCTGCGTTTCGATCAAGTCGTGGCGTCGAGGGGCGGCCGCGCGCTCAGCGTCGAACCGGGCTTCAGCTCCGAGCGATCGCTCGGCTGGGCCATCGCGCGGCTCCGTGCAGACGCGCAAGACGGCGGCGGCGACGTCGAGTTCCGACTCAGCGGCGGTGCGCGCGTTTCGGTCGACCCCGGCCACAACGGCAGGCCCGCCGCGCTCTTGGTGCGCCGTAGCGAGCGCCTGGCGCTCACGCTCGACGAGCTGGTGCGGCGCGGCGCGATCTCGCGTGCCATGGCCACATTCTTCCGACACTGCCTGGTCGGGCGCGTGAACGTGCTCGTGGTCGGTACGCACGATGGCTCGGCCGAGCAGCTGCTGTCGGCTCTGGTGGGCTCCCAGACGGACTCGCGCACGGTTTGGGTCGGCGACGGTGTCGCTGGTGCCAGCGACGTGTCGGTCGATTTCGGGATGAGCGCGGGCGGCGAAGCGCGGCGTGCGTTAGCCGTGAAAGCTGGCATGCCCGGCGTGCGCTTCGCGGCACGCCTCGGCACGCCCGAGGTGACGGCTGCCGTCACGGAGATGATCGCGTCGGGGATAGATGGCGTGCTCTCGCTGCGCCATGCCACCTCGCTGAAGCGCGCGCTGCTGCGCGTGGCCGCCGAGGTGGCGGCGGCGCGCCCGGGCCTTGGTATCCGAGCCGCTCGGGAGCTCCTAGCCGGTGCCTACGACGTCGTGGTCGAAGCAGCGCGGCTCCGCGACGATCGCGTACGCGTGTTGCGTGTCGCCGAGCTCACCGGCGTCACGGGCGACGAAATCGAGCTACAGGACATCTTCACCTTCGTCCCCGATCGCACTGCCGCAGGCGGCGCCGTCGAAGGTACCTTCAGCCCCAGCGGCAACGTGCCCCACGTCGTCGAAGCACTACGCGCGCGTGGTGAGAGCTTGGATTCGTCCTTGTTCAGCCGCCCGCCGTCTCGATAGTCCCGCCGGTTGTGTCACACGGCTCTCGATGATCAGCCGATGCCAAGGTCGGTTGACGTGGATCCAGCTCGCGCATTCGCGCTCGCCTGCGGCTGGCAGCAAACGCGAGGCTCTCAGGCCCGAGCTTCTTCGGCTTTCGCCTTTTCGACCTTCTTGCTCATCATGCGCTTCTTCAGCGCGGAGAGCTTGTCGATCATGAGCACGCCGTTGAGGTGATCGTTTTCGTGTTGGATGGCGACGGCGAGCAGGCCGTCCGCTTCGAGCGTGAACTCTTTGCCGTCGCGGTCGAGCGCCTTCACCTTCACGCGCTCGGCGCGCTTGATCTCTTCGGTCGCGCCGGGGAACGAGAGGCAGCCCTCTTCCCAGACTTGCACGCCGTCGAGCTCCAGAATCTCGGGGTTGATGAACACCCTGAGATCGCTCGGCTCGTCTTCGGCGGCCGTGTCGATCACGAAGATGCGTAGCCCCACGCCGATCTGATTGGCAGCGAGGCCGCAGCCGGGGGCGTCGTACATGGTTTCGGCCATGTTCTCGACCAGCTCCAGGATCTCCGGCGTGATCTTCTCTACGGGCTTGGCAGCCTCGCGCAGCCGGGGATCGGGGTATTTCAGGATCGGGAGCAGAGCCATCGCCCGAAAAAGGTAACACCGCCTTCCGACCCCCGCAATCGGCCCACCCCGGTCCCGCTGGGCGATCGGGGCTGCCACACCGCGGCCAAACTCGCAGAAACTGCCGTGCCGTCCCTCGGCACAAATGGTCGACGGCACGCTGGCGGCGCCGGCCATTCGCTCGTCCAGCTGTCGTCGTGGCTCCTCGAGATCTCACAGGGAGATCGGGAGGATCGGGACTGAGATTTGGCGGTTTGAATCGTTGCTCTTGCGAGCAGCGACCATGCAGTCAATCTGGCGACGACAGGTCGTGCAGCGGGCTGCGGATGGGCAGCTCAAGAAAACGGAGACGCTGCGATTGCAGCGCGATCAGCCCGGTGCGGTGCGCCCGGTTTTTTTCGGGTACTTCAGCGGACCCCAAACGTAGGCGTCGCCGCCGCACAGCTCCCAGTGCGGTGGGTCGATGCGCGGCGCGTCGGAGGGGTTTTCCGGCCCCGCCCAGTCGACCGCGCCGGGACGACCGCGCGGACCGAGCAACAAAGGAGCCACGAAGACGTGTAACTCGTCCGCCAAGCCGCTCGCGAGCAGGCTACCGCCGAGCTCGGAGCCGCCCTCGCACATCACGCTCACGACCTCGCGCGCGGCCAGCTCACGTAGCATGACCAGCGGCTCGCAGCGGCCTTCGGCGGTGGGCGGTACGCGAATCACCCGCACGCCCAGCGCTTGCAGCGCCTCTTCTTGCGGCTTGGGCGCGGACACCGTGGTGACCACGCAGGTCGGCACCTGCCCGGCAGTCTGCACCACCTGTGCGGTCGTGGGGATACGTAGCTTGCTGTCGACGATGACCCGCACCGGGCTTCGACCCGGCACGTCCCGCACCGTGAGGCGGGGATTGTCGGCCAGCACCGTGTTGACGCCGACCATCACCGCGTCGTGCTGCGCGCGCAGCGCTTGCACGCGCAGCCGCGACTCGGGGCCCGTGATCCACTTGGAGGCGCCGGTGCGCGTGGCGATGCGCCCGTCGAGCGAGATCGCCAGCTTGAGCGTGAGGTAACTCTGCCCGCTGGTGATGAACTTGGACCAGGCCTTGATCAGCCCGCGCGCTTCTGTCTCGAGCACGCCCTCGACCACCTCGACGCCGGCTGCTCTCAGTCGCTCGATGCCGCCGCCCGCCACACGCGGGTTCGGGTCATGGCAACCGATTACCACGCGCTTGATACCAGCGTTGAGGATCGCGTCCACGCAAGGGGGCGTGCGGCCCTGGTGGTTGCAGGGCTCGAGCGTGACGTACAGCGTTTGCCCGCGCGCCTGGGGGCCGGCCGCCTTGAGCGCCGCGACCTCGCCATGATCGAGGCCGGTGGCCTCGTGAAAGCCTTCGCCCAGAACGTGGCCAGCGGCGTCTGCCACGACCGAGCCGACGTGCGGGTTGGGGGAGGGATCACCCTTTTCGCCCAGGGCCAGGGCGCGGCGCATCAGCTCTTGGTCGATGTCCTTGGCCATGGCTCTCAGTCGGGGCGCGAGCGGACCAGCTTGCCCATCTCGCTCATGAACTCGTCGATGTCGCGGAACGAGCGATAGACGCTGGCAAAGCGCACGTACGCCACTTCGTCCAGCGCTTTGAGGCGGGCCATCACGCGCTCGCCGATCACGCGCGAGGCAATCTCTTTTTCCCCGCTCTCGCCCAGCTCTCGCTCGAGCTGCTCGGCTTGCTCGTCCAAGGCCTCCGTCGTCACGGGGCGCTTGTTACAAGCGATGCGCAGGCTGCGCAGGATCTTCTGGCGATCGAAGGCCTCGCGCTGGCCATCTTTTTTGACGACGGTGGGCAGCGTGGTTTCGACCCGCTCGTAGGTGGTGAAGCGCTTTTTACAGCCGTCGCACTCGCGGCGACGCCAAGTGACCGTACCGCCGGCGACAAGCCGCGAGTCGACCACCCGGCTCTCCATGTCACGGCAGTAGGGACACTGCATGGAGGGGAGCCCGAAGCCTGCGCGGCTTCAGCCCTCGAAGGCGGAGAAGATCAACGTAGCGTTGGTTCCGCCGAAGCCGAAAGAGTTGCTCATGGCGCGCTTGATGCGGCGCTCCCGAGCCTTGTTGGGCACGAAGTCCAGCGGCACCTCGGTATCTGGATCTTCGAGATTGATGGTGGGCGGAATCACACCGGTTTCGATGGCCTTGATGCAAACGGCGGCCTCGACGGCGCCCGCGGCGCCCAGCAGGTGGCCCATCATGCTCTTGGTGGAGCTGACCCACAGCTTCTTCTCGAGGGCGTGGGCGCCGTAGACCTTGGCGACGGCCTTCGCCTCTTCCGTATCACCTACCGGGGTGGAGGTGCCGTGGGCGTTGATGTAGTCGATCTGATCCGGGTTGAGCTTGGCGTCTTTCAGCGCTTGCTGCATGGCGCGAGCGGCCTGCGCGTGCTCCGGAGCAGGCTTGGTGATGTGGTAGGCGTCGCTGGTGGCCGCATAGCCGGACACCTCGGCCAGAATGCGCGCGCCGCGCTTCTTGGCGCGCGACAGCGTTTCGAAAATCAGGGTACCGGCGCCTTCGCCGCACACGAAGCCGTCGCGCCCCTTGTCCCAGGGACGGCTGGCGCGCTCCGGCTCGTCGTTGCGACGGCTGAGCGCGAACATCGCGCCGAAGCCGGCGATGCCGATCGGCGTGATGGTGGCTTCGGCGCCACCGACCACCATGACCTCCGACTCGCCGCGCTGCATCAGGCGCAGGGCTTCGCCCATGGCGTGCGCGCTGGAAGAGCAAGCGCTGGTGTGCGCCATGCTCGGGCCACGGAGGCCGAACGCGATCGAAACCTGACCCGAGGCCATGTTCGCGATCAGCGAGGGAATGAAATACGGGCTGACCTTGCCGGGGCCCTTGGTGGTGAGTGTGATGGTGCAGCGCTCGAGATTCTCGAGGCCGCCCAGGCCGACACCGATGTAGACGCCGCAGCGATCGCGCTCTTCTTCACTGAGGTTGAGGTCTGCCTGGTCGAGCGCCATCTTGGTCGCCGCGATCGAGAAGGGAATGAAGCGAGAGACCTCTTTGAGCTTCTTCTTCTCCATGAACGCGGTCGCGTCGAAGTCCTTCACTTCGGCCGCGATGCGGGTCGTAAACTGCTCGGTCGCGTCAAACTGCGTGATCTTACCGACGCCGCTGCGCCCATTGATGAGCGACTGAAAGCTCGCATCGGTGCCGACTCCGCTCGGAGTGACCAGACCAATTCCTGTAACGACGATCCGCTCCATGTGCTCCTTCAGCTGCCTAGAGCCAACTGGCCCTTCTGCCAGTGGGGGGCCGTGGGGCGTTTTTTTGCCCCACGGCTTGCCAACTCAGCCGGCCAGGTGCTTCTCGATGTAATCGACGGCGTCCTGAACCGAGCGAATCTTCTCGGTGTCTTCGTCCGGGATGTCGATCTCGAAGGCTTCTTCGAAGGCCAAAACCAGCTCCACCAGACCGAGCGAGTCTGCGCCCAGGTCGTCGATGAACGTAGACTCGGGCTTGATGTCCTTCTCGTCCACGTCGAGCTGTTCTTTGATGATCCGCTTTACTTCGGCGGTTACGTTCCGACCTTCAGCCATGATGCCTCCAGGGGCGCCTCCTACCAGAGAGGTCGCCCCATTTGCAGGGATTTTTCGAACCGTTAGCTAGATTCCGTCGTGCGTCCAAGGCTTCCGGTATCTCCGGGCCGTGAGGCCCGAGTACGACCGAAAACCCGAGAATTTACATATACATGCCGCCGTTCACGCGCAGCGTTTGGCCGGTGATGTAGGCGGCTTCGTCCGAAGCCAGGTAGACCACGGCGGCCGCAATCTCGTCCGGCTTGCCGGTGCGGCCCAGGGGGATGTTGGCGTTGATGCTGGCCTTTTGCTCGTCGGTGAGCGAGCCCGTCATGTCGGTATCGATGAAGCCGGGCGTGATGGCGTTGACGGTGATGAACCGTGACGCCAGCTCTCGCGCCAGGCTCTTGGTGACGCCGAGCAGCGCCGCCTTGGACGCCGAGTACGCGGTCTGACCCGCGTTACCCATTTCACCTACGACGCTGGAGAGGAAGATGACGCGGCCCGTCTTGGCGCGCATCATCACCTTGGTGGCTGCGCGCGCGCAGGCGACCGAGCCTTTGACGTTCACCGACAAGATGCGGTCGAAGTCTTCGTCTTTGAGGCGTAGCAGCAGGCCGTCGATCGCGATGCCCGCGCTGCACACCAGCACGTCGAGACGGCCGAGGCGCTTGGCGACTTCTGCGATGGCCTTTTCGGCGGCTTCGCCGTTGCCCACGTCGAACTGCACGAGCTCGGCCTTGCCGCCGGCAGCCGTGATGGCGTCCGCCACTTCGCGTGCGGCCCCCTCGTTGCTCACGTAGTTGATGACTACCTGCGCGCCTTGCTTGGCGAGCGCCATCGCGGTGGCGCGACCGATACCGCGCGAGCCACCCGTGACGAGCGCTACTTTGCCGGTGAGATCGAACATTCGCTGGCGTTCCTTGGAGAAAGCGCGGTGAAAACCGCCGTGAGCGCGCGTCTTTAGCACGCCGTGGCCCTTGTCGAGCGGGAAATATCTTACGCGGCGGCGTACTTGCGCGACGCGGTGTGCCAATCGGCCCGAATTGTGCGTCCGGACACTGTCTGCACCCGGCGCCTCAGTTGGTGGCCAGCTTGCTCGACGGGGGGCCGGGGATGCTGGCAGGGCCGCTGCCTCCGCCCAAGAAGTCCGACACCTTGGCGACGCTCTCGGAGTCTCCGACCGAGAGCACGGCCACACGCTTGTCGATGCGCTTGGCCAGACCGGCCAACACCTTGCCCGGCCCGATTTCGAGCGCGCTCGTCACACCCGCATCGGCCATAGCCCGCACCGTCTGTTCCCACTGGACGGGCGAATCCACCTGCTGGACCAACAGCTGCGCTACGCGCGCCGAGTCCTGATTCGGTTTCGCCTCCACGTTCGGCAACACCGGAAAGCCCATCGGCCCGGGCGACACCTGCGCCAGCGCTTGCTTCATGCGCGCGGCAGCCGGCGCCATCAGCGAGCAATGAAACGGCGCGCTCACGTTGAGCAAGATCGCCTTCAGCTTGCGCTCGCCTGCGAGTGCCGCGGCGCGCTCGACGGCGGTCTTGTGACCCGAAATCACGATCTGGCCCGGCGCGTTGAAGTTGGCGGGCGCAACGACCTCGCCCTGCGCGGCCTCTTCGCACAGGGCTGCGACGGCTGCCGCGTCGCCGCCCATGATGGCGGCCATACCGCCGAGGCCGGCGGGCACGGCTTCTTGCATGGCCTGGCCGCGCAAATGCACGAGCCGCACGGCGTCCTCGAACTTCAAAGCGCCGGCTGCGACGAGCGCGCTGTACTCGCCCAGGGAGTGCCCTGCTGCGAACGCCGGCAGCGAGAGGCCCGGCACGGCTTCGCGAATGGCGGCCAGCGCAGCGATGCTGGTGGTGACGATCGCTGGCTGCGCGTTCTTGGTGAGCGTGAGCTCTGCCTCGGGCCCTTCGAAGCACAGGTTCTTGAGCGAGAAGCCGAGCGCGGCGTCCGCGCGCTCCCAAACCTCACGTGCTGCGGCGGAGCTCGCGTAGAGCTCCTTGCCCATGCCCACCGTTTGCGTGCCTTGTCCCGGGAAAAACCATGCCGTCGTCAAAGAATCAGGCTCCTCTAGGCGCCGTTCGATGACGGCGCAAAAAACGGGCGAGGCGACGCGCTACACGCGTACGAGCGCGCTACCCCACGAGATCCCGGCGCCCAGCGCGCACATCAGCACGGTGTCGCCCTTGTCGATGCGCCCGTCGCGGAGCGCTTCGTCGAGCGCGATCGGGATCGAAGCGCTCGAGGTGTTGCCGTACTTCTCGATGTTGAGCACGAAGCGTTCGAGCGGGATGTCGAGGCGCTGCGCCACCTGCGCGATGATGCGCAGGTTCGCCTGGTGCGGCACCACCCAACGCACCGCGGACGACGGAAGGTTGGCCTGCTCGAGCGCAGAGCGCGAGGCGCTGGTGAGGTTCTTCACCGCCACCTTGAAGATGTCTTGCCCGGCCATGTGCACCTTGTCGCGCTGCGCGCTCAAGGCCTCGGGCGTGAGACGCTCTTTGCTGCCACCAGCTGGAATGCACAGCGAGCTCACCAGCGAAGAATCGGTATACAGTTTGGTAGAAAGGATGCCCGCGCCGTTGTCCGCGGCAGGCCCGAGCACGGCCGCGCCCGCGCCGTCGCCGAAGAGCACGCAGGTGGTGCGGTCCTTCCAGTTCAGGATGCGCGACAAAAGCTCCACACCCACGATCAGCACGTGCTTCTGCGCGCCGGAGCGGATGAACTGATCCGCGATCGACATGGCGTAGATGAAGCCGGCGCAAGCCGCCGAGATGTCGAAAGACGGGATCGGGCCCGCGCCCAGCTTTTGTTGCAGAATCGACGCACAGGCGGGCATCGGCAGGTCGGGGGTGACCGTGCCGACGATGATCATGTCGAGATCTTTTGCCGTGAGCCCGGCGGCTTCTAGTGCGCGCTGAGCGGCGACGAGCGCCATGTCGCTCGAAGCCTGATCGTCGGCGGCGACGCGTCGCTCTTTGATCCCGGTGCGCTCGGTGATCCAGGCGTCGGAGGTGTCTACCAGCCGTTCGAGATCGCTGTTGCTCAGGATCCGGTCAGGCGCGTAGGCGCCTGTGCCAAGAATGCGGCTCTTGGGGGCAGTGTCGCTCGGCATGCCTTGCCTGGATACGATCGCCTGAAGGGGGCGTCACCAGAAATGGTTAAACCAGCTGTCCCGCGGTTCGGAATCGAGCCGCGAAAAGGCCGACGGGCCAACGAGCCCGGCAGCCTTTGGCTGGAATCAACCTTCGGCAGCGCCGCTCTTGACGACGGCGCGACCCTTGTAGAAACCGCAGCCCGGGCAGACCCGGTGCGGCACCATGGGAGCCGAGCAGCTCGGGCAGGGCACCACGTTGGGCGCGGTCACCTTGTCATGCTGAGAACGGCGCATGTCGCGCCTGCTGCTGCTCTTGCGTCGTTTCGGAACGGCCACGAGGATTACTCCTTCTTGAACTTCTGCTGCTCAAGCCGGCTCTTGAGCTCGGCTAGCGGTGACAGGCGCGGGTCGAGAGGTTTGTCACCTCCCGCCTGGCTGCCAGCGGGGAGCGGAGGGTTAGCCGCTGGACCGTCGGTTGGCAAGTCCGAACGGCGAGGAAACATCGGAAGCTCGAGGATCAGAAACTCGCGGGTGAAGCCGTCGAGGACGATTTCGTGACCGTCGTAGGTGTCTTTGCCGGCGGTTTCGTCGGCAAGTTCCGGGGTTTCTTCCCATCCCTTGTCCCCTTTGCCGAGACTTTTGGAGCGTTCGGGCTTGCTGTGCCCGGTTTTGTCGGGAGATCCTCCGGCCTCTGCCTTGCCGGGGCGCGGCTTGCGACGCTGGGTATGGCTCTCGTGAGCTGTGGTCGCACCGCCCGCTGGCGAGAGCATCAAAAGCACCTCGGTGCGTACCGGCACCGGCACCGGGTCCAGCGTTACGACGCACGGTAGCGTCAGGTCCGCCGTGAGCTGGCCGCGCACCAGCACCTCCGTGCCATTCTTGCTGAGCGTCACGTCGAGCTTGCCCGGGGCGGTAATGCTCGCGTCCGTGCCCTCCAGCGCGCGCCGCAACCAGGCGTCGGACAGCACGAATTCTACGTGTTTGGGACCGCGTTCCAGATCGGCAAGCGGCACGACGAGCTCGGGGCGGGACATCGAAGGAGCACGCTTTAGCGCGACCCGGCCTTTCGCGCAAAAGCGCGAAGTTTGATATGGCAGACGGGTGAGGTTTCCCGCGACGGGCTCCCGAGCGCGCCGGTTTTGGTGTGCGCTCGCCATTTACAGCGGGACGACGCTGCTCTTGATGGCGTGCGCCGCGCCCGGGCTGCTGCGCGAGCACACGCCCTACAACCACTTTGCTCTCCTCGCCGATGCCTGGCTGCATGGGAGGCTCGATTTGGGCCGCGCGCCGCCCGAGTACGCCGGCGGCAATGACTTTGCCAGCTACCACGGCAAGTGGTTCGTGGTGTTCCCGCCCTTTCCGAGCGTGCTGCTCTTGCCGCTGGTGTGGCTCGCCAAGCGCCCGGAGGCGGTCGTGGACGGCCGCTTCTTCTTGATGCTGGCCGGGCTCTCGCCGGCGCTGCTCTTCTTGGTGCTCGAGAAGCTCACGCGGCTCGGGCAATCGAAGCGCGGCGAGCTCGAGAACGTGATCCTCTCGTGCCTGTTCTGCTTTGGCAGCGTCTACTTCTTCAGCAGCTTGCAGGGCACCGTCTGGTTCGCGGCACACGTGGTCGCGGCGGTGCTCACCATGCTCTACGTGCTGTTCGCGCTCGGAGCACAGTGGCCGTTTCTAGCCGGTCTGTGCTTGGCGCTCGCGTTCGCGACGCGCTCCCCGCTGCTCTTCGCGGCTCCGCTCTTTGGGCTCGAGGCGCTGCATGCGTGCCGCCTGGCAGAGCCACGTGGCCGCGGACTGCTGCAGCGGTACGAGCTCGGGCGGCTGCTGGGGCTGCTGTTCGTGTTCGCGGCGCCGCTGGCTCTGGTCGGCGCGCTGCTCTGCTATCACAACCTGCTGCGTTTCGACTCGGCGTTCGAGCCGGGATACCAGTACCTGAGCGTGGCCTGGGCCAAGCGCATCGCGAAATGGGGGCTGTTCGACTACCACTACCTGGCCAAAAACCTGGGTGTCATGCTGACGAGCTTGCCGTGGTTTCCGGCGCAGGGCGGGCCCGTGCAGATCAACGCGCATGGCCTTGCGTTGTGGATCACGACGCCGATGTACCTGTGGCTATTCGTCGCGAGGAGCTGGAGCCGCCTGCCGCGCGTGCTTCTGTTCACGGTCCTGCTGGTCGCGCTGCCGACGCTGTTTTACCAGAACACGGGCTGGGTGCAGTTCGGCTATCGCTTCTCGAACGACTACGCGCCGTTCTTGTTCGTGCTCTTGGCGCTGGTGGGGCCGCCATTGCGCGGCGGCTTCATGCTCGCCGCCGCGCTGGCCGTCATCGTCAATTTCTTCGGCGCGCTCACGTTCGGGCGCCCCGAGCACGCGAAGTTTTACGTTATCGAGCGGACGCAGAGCGTGCTGTATCAGCCGGACTAGCGAGAGCCCGTAGGGCCGTTATCGCAACGGGTCGCCGTGAGCCAGCGCGTGAGCTCCGGTAGACGTGAGCCCATCAGCTGCTCGTAGTCCGCCTGGTGCCGCCTGCGCGCGGCGGCGAGCGCGGCGCTTTCAGCGGCGGAGAGCGAGCTCGCATCGATGCGTTCGCGCTCACGGAGCTGCATGCTGGGCCAATCCGGCACGACCTCGCTACCGGTGAACGAGCCCATGCTGAGCTGCTCCAGGACCTTTTGGTAGAGCATTCCTTCGCTCGTGAAAACAGTGAGCGGCCCCCGTTGCTTGCCGTCGTGGCAAGCGGTACAGCCGAGCTCGCTGCCGAGCGCGGGACCATAGTTTTCGCTGCGAATGGTCGCGTTCCAGTCGGGCAAGCCGTAGCTCGCGAGCTGCGCGTTGAAGTTGGTCAAGGCTTCGCTCTCCGGGAATTGCACCAGCTGGCGCACACCGCTGCCGTGGCACGCATAGCACTTGCCGCTGTTGCCGAGCGGCAGCTCGAGCCGCCAGGTGTCGCCGTCCTGGGCGATGGCGTAGTCGCGGAAATGCAGCCGGGCTCGCTCGAGCGCGCTGCCGTCGGCGTTCTGCTTTTGAATCGCCAGGAAGGAGATCAGGCTTTGCGGCTGGAGGTCGGGCTGCTCTGCGTCCACGCCGAACAGCAGCCACTGCTCGAAGCGAGCCTCCGGGTCGACCACATGGAAGAATGTGCGTACGCCGCCCAGACAAGAGTCGTGCGTCAGGTGAGCCCAGCCGTGGCTATCGGCTGCCGCCTCCATCGCGGCTCGCACCGGCAAGGCAGCGAGCAGTGCCGGGGGCGGGTCCATCATGCCCGCCGGAGTGTCGTCGGCAACTTGCGCGGAGAAGTAGTCGGGGTTGGCGAGCTCGAAGCCGTAGCTATCGCTGGCATGTTGGCGCAACCAAGCGGGCGCAAAGCTGCGCAGCCTGTCCGCGCAGGCGGCGACGCTCGGGTTGTCGTGGAGAGCGCCCTCGCACTCGGAAAAAACCGGCAAAATCTCGGCGCGGACGCGCGCTGCGAGCTCGCCGGAGACCTTCGCGCAATCGTCGAGGTCGCTGCAGGTCTTGACCCAGCCGGGCTCGCTCGCCCACTCCTCCAGGAAATGTTGCCAAGCCTCCGCTGATTTGAAGCGGCAGGTTTGGGACGCAACGTAGACGGGTTGGCTGGGCTCGCTCGTGCCGCGCGGGGCGTCACTGCATGCCAGTTGCCACCCAGCACACGCGAGCGGCAGGAACCGGGCGAGCTTCACGGCGCTTCCTTGCGCTCGAGCAGCATCGCGTTGCCGCGCGCCGCCAGGAGCTCGAACCCGTTGCGGGCGGCTTCGGGCAAGCGCCCGTGGCAGCGTGCATCGAAGACCAGCCAGCGCGACGTGGCGATGGCTTCGGCCATGCTCGAGTCGGCACGCGGCTTGGCGATCGGACGCCGATCGCCGGGTGCACGTGCCATCGCGTGCAAGTCGTAGACACCGGGCGAGAACGGTGGCGTGCGATCGCACGGGTAGTAGGCGACTTGTCCCGGAGCCGCGCTCGGTGGCTCTGCGGGCGGTAACGCGGCCAGGACGAAGCCGCCGAACGTGCCGAGCGGCTTGGCGTAGCGTGTCGCGAAGTCGAAGAAGGTGAGGCCCGCCGCAACGGTGTCCGAAGCGTGGTCGAGCTTACTGGCCCAAACCAGGTGTGTGATGCCGTGCTGGCGCAGCAGCCGCCAAATCTCTGCGGGTGTCGAAGCGCCTGGTTCGCCCCAGTAAAAGACGCCCTGATCGCCCGAGTAATCGAGCGCGGTCGCACGTGACAGCCCGAAGTGCACCTCCTCTTCGTGGATCAGTACCTTGGCGCCCGGCGGGAGCGCCCGGCCCATCGCTTGCCAGGGCGGGAAGCTTTCGAGCGGATCCGGGCCGCGAAAATGGTGACTGGCCAAGTCGATGACGCTCTTCAGGACGACGCCATCACCCGCGCGATGCGCTGGAATGAAAGGCACGTCGCTGCCCCAGACCAACTGCAGCGTCACGAGCGCCCCGCACGCCGTGCGCACGAGCGCGCCCTCACGCCAAAGAAGGCTGAGGCTGGCCGCGGTGCCGGCGGCCATCCACGGCACCAGTGTCTGCAAATAGCGGTCGAATTGGTGAAGCCAGAACCAAGCGACCAGGCCTAGATAGCAGCCCGCGAAGAGCCAGAGCAGGCGACGCCGCGGGCGCACGAAGAACAGCGCCGGCGTGAGCAGCGTGAAGAGCGAGCCAAAGATGGGGACCTTGCCGTGATAGCCCTCGAAGTCGTGCGGCACGAATGGGAACGTGACGAGCGTCGTGAGCATCTCGCCGATGCCGTGCCAGCCGAACGGCGGATGGCGTAGCGCAAACCATGTCTCGTAGGGCGCCTCGGCCGCCGGCGACCAGGGATGCGCGCCGAGCCAGCCGCGCAAGATGGGAAACAGCGGGTCGCCGTAAAAGATCCAATTTTTCAGCCAATGCGGTGCCGTCAGCACCACGACGCTCGTAGCGAGCGCGAGCGGTGGCAAGAGGCTCTCGGGGCGTCTGAGACCACGCACATCGCGCCCGCCACGCACCAACACGACGAGCAGGGGCAGCGGCAACAGATTCACCGCGGTGTACTTGGTGCTGAGCGCGCCCGCCAGCACGCCACCGAGCAAGCAGGCGACGCGGGTATCAGCCGCATCCAGATAGCGGAGCGACAGCAGCAGGATGGGCGCCGCCCACACGGCCGCGACGTGGTCGGCGCCCAGCACCAGACCCGAGTCGTAGCAGTAGATGCCAGGAAACAGGAACAGCGCCGCGAATGCCCACGGTGCACGCTTTCCAAGCACGCTTCGCACCAGCGCGCTGACCCCTACGAGCGCAAACAGAAATGTGATGAGCTCGACGTGGGCGGCCGTTTCCACGCGATCGAACAGCGCGCCCGGAGCGCACAGCGCCCATGCGTAGAGCAGGCTCGCGAGCTGGGGTTGCGCTCCGAACACCCAGCCTTCGTCAAAGCGGCGTAGCGCGCCCTCGGCCACGTAGTGCTGGGCGATCGAGAGATGGTGCCAACGCGAGTCGTATGACGCATTTTCGGGCGTCAATATCGGTAACCACACGAGCACGGCGCCAACACAGCCCAGCGCGAAGACCAGCGCTTGCGTGGGCCGCAGACGCCAGCGAATGCCAGCGGCATGCCGCCGGAACGCCGCCAGCGTGCGGCGAGCGCTGGGCAGGCCGACCACGAGTAGCAGGCTCGGGCAGCCGACGAAGAACGCGGGGCCGTACAGGCCGAGCAATCCGCAGGCGAACGTGACCAGACTGAAGGCGAGCACGCCGAGCGCGAACGCAATCGCCGCGTGCTCTTCGAGCGGGAGTGTGCGGCCGAGCACCCGCAGCAAGAGTGCATGGCCGCTCACCAGGCAAGCGCTGGCAAACACCGCCGCGAGCAGCGTGGCTTGCAGGTAATGAAAAAAGAGCCAGCCGCCGAGCGGCTGGTGGTGGTGGGCGACGGCCACGAACGCGAGCGTGCCGACCAGCAGCACGCCTAGTAAGCCCCAACGGCGCGTCTGCGGCGGAGTCACGTCACCTTGCCGGAGGTTCACACGCGACCGCGTAGCAGCAGGCCCTGCCAGCGTTGCGCATCACGAGCTCGGGCCCATCCAGCACCGTGGGGGTGCAGTCGCTGGGTAGCGGGGACAGCCAGGCCAGCAGAGAGTCGTCAGCCGGCAAGCAGGCGTCATTTTCGAAGCCGCTGAGCTGGTAGCAGCTGCGGTCGCTGGAGCGAACGCGCGGCGCGCTCGCCACCCGTTTTGCAGGCGCTGCGCCGGCTGCGCCTGCCTCACCTCCGGCGTCGTTCCCGGCTTCGCCGCCGGCGGTTGCCCCCGAGGTGCCGCCGCTCCCGCCGCCGCTGCTCCCGCCGTTGGGGCAAGGGGGGCAGCCGAAACCGCACTGAGCCGCTGGCCCAAAGCAGCTTTCGGTGTGTCCGCCATAGCCCACGTAGCCAGACATCCCCGCGCCGCTGCTGGTGCCACCGTTGTCGGTGGCGCCGTCGGTGCTCGAGTTGCCACCGCCGCCCGTAGTGCTGCCACCGCTGGCGCTGCCGCCCTTGCCGGTGTTGGTGCCGGCGTTTCCCGTGGGGCTGCCGGTGTGCTCGACCGTGCCAGAGCAATTCGCCAAGGTTTGCAGCGCGAAGAGCGCCCACCCCAGCGCGAACAACCGCCCGCCCTTACTCGCGATTGGTGCGCGCTTCATACGTTGCTCCTTCTCATGTCCCTTACCTGCCCCAAAGTAAGGCAAATAGCGGACCATCATGTCCGGCACAAACTCCCGGAGAAATCCAGCCGGGACCTGCGCCAGACTGTGCCAGCGCGTACGCTACGGGGCCGCGGGGGCCGCTGCAGGAGCCGCAGGAGCCGCAGGAGCTGCCGCTGGCTTCGGAGCGGCGACGGCGGCGGGCTTGGTGGAGCCTTCAGCCTTGGTCGCGGCCTTGTCGTCTTTCTTCGGTTTGCGCTTGATGACGACTTTGTTGATCTTCGTGGGCTTCACCGAGTGGTCGCCCTGCACTTCGACGCTGGCCAGCTTGACGATCACGTCTTCTGGCGCGCACTTGCCGAAGATGGTGTAGCCGCCGTCGAGGTGGCGCGCTTCGCCATCCATGATGAAGAATTGCATGCCGTTGGTGTTCTTGCCGCGGTTCGCCATGCAGAGCTGGCCGCGCTCGTTGTGGTGCGCGCCGGCCCAAATTTCGTCGGGAATCACGTAACCGGGCTCGCCGGCGCCGCTGCCCAGCGGGTCACCGCCCTGGATCATGAAGCCGCGGATCACACGGTGGAAGGTGGTGCCGTCGTAGCCATTCTTCTTTGCCCACTTGCCGTCCGGCTGCTTGAAAGGACGGAGGCCGCGGGCGAGCCCGACGAAGTTGGCGACCGTGATCGGCGCCTTGTCTTCGTAGAGCTCGCACTCGAGCTTGCCGAGCTCGGTTTGGATCTCGGCGTAGAGCGCGCCCGTGCCGGTGAGGCCCTTGGTGGCGTCTTCCAAAGTGAACTTGCCGGCGAGCGGATCGTCCGGGCTGACCGGAACACTGGCGACCTGCATCGTCGGCGCCGCTGTGGGCGTTGTTGCAGCGGCCGGCGCGGCCGACGCGGCGCTGCTGGCGCTGGTGGATTCGACGACGGGCGCGGATGACGGAGTAGCCGCGGGAGTCGCAGCCGGCGCTGCTTCGGTCTTGTCGGCGGTGGCGGTGGGCTCGGGCTCGGGGGCGGACTTTTGACAGGCGCCGAGCGCGAGCAGGAGCAGCGAGCCGAAAGTAACGAAGCGAGTGCTGTGCGGCTGGGACATCGCCCGGCGATCTAACACATTTTCAGCCGTCGATTTTGACCTTCATACCGGGTGCCACGCCGTGGGCCCGTGCCCACCCGGCGTTCAGCTCCAGTACGTGCGCGACCGGGCACCGTACACCGCGAGGGGCGTCGTTGAGCGTCGGCACCTGCTCCAGGATGCCGGCGATGATGCCCTCTTTGTTGATGTAAAGCATGTCCAGCGGGATGCAGGTGTTGTGCATCCAGAAGTTTCGCACTTGCTGGTCTTGCCACGAGAACAGCATGCCGTGGTCTTTGGCCATGCTGGTCCGGTACATCAAGCCGCGCTCGCGCGAGAGCTCATCGCGCGCCAGCTCGACGTCGACTTGCGGCGCGCCTGCTGCGTCCAAGAACGTGACCTTACCGGACGGCAACTTGAGGTTGCCGGTCGGATCGCGTGGGCATTGCGCGGCGTTCGTGGCGATCGGCGCCGGCTCGCCCATCGGCACGACGCAGGCGGCCGTCGCCGCGCCGCCGGCCGTAGTCGTGGGGGGGGCGACTAGCGATGGCGCCACGGACGACGTGCTGGCCGGCGCAGCCACCGCCGAGGGCGCTGGCGTGGCGTCTGGTGTCGGGGCCGCGGGTTCTTCGGTGCGGTTGCATGCGCAACCCCAAGCCAGACACGAAGTCACCAAAATCCAGCGAACGCTGCGCTGCATGGCGGGAGTTCTACAGGGACTTTGTCTCGACGACTACCGGAGCGCCGCGCGCGAAGGACTAGCACCGCCACTATGGCAGCCTTGTCATGGCCTCATTTCAGCCAAATCGTGGGCGAATACGGTGGTGGAAACTTACCGCGGCCGCGCTATCCTACTGGAGCATGTTTGGGTGCAGGACCGCGATTGGGGTGGGCTGCTGCGCGCTGGCTTTCGCCTTGGCGTTCGGTTGTGGTGGGGCAGTCGTTCACGGCGATGGTGACGGCGGCGCTGCCGGCAGCGTGGCCGAGGGCGGAAGCGGTGGTTTTCACAAGGCCGGCTCCGCGACAGGCGGCTCGAGCACGCCACGCGCTGGCTCGCCGAGCAGCGGCGGCAGCTCGATGGACGCAGGTCCGATCGAACGCGACCCCGTCGACTCCGGCTGCACGATGGCAGACTTGCCGCCACCGCAAATGGAATGCGATCCCTTCGCGCCCGGGTCGTGCCCCAGCGGCGCCGGTTGCTATCCGTTCGTGGAGCATCCAGAAGGTGGCGGCTGCGACCAACAGGCCTACGGCACGGTGTGTCTTTCGGTCGGGCAAGGCAAGCAGGGCGACTTGTGCGGCGACGACGTCGGCGATTTCTGCGCCGCTGGCTTCGTGTGTGTGGTGGGCCAGCGCGCCGGCAAGCGCTGCGCCGCTTTGTGTAAGCTGGGCGGCGTGAACCAGTGCAATAACGGCTTGATCTGTGGCGACCTCGACGTGCCGGGCTTCGGAGTCTGCGGCTAGTCGTGCAGCGCTCATCTTCACTCCGTGCGCCGGTCATGACGCTCGCCGTCTCGTGCGGCTGGTGGCTGGCCCTGGCTTGCGGTGCGCGCACCGGCTTGCCTCCCGGAGCGCTCGAAGCCGGCGGTAGCGCCGGCATGGCCGGTACCATCAACGTGCCCGCCTGCGTTACCGCTGCCGATTGCCCACAGCCGCCTCCCGATCAATGCGGCGCCGCTAGCTGTACCGAAGGCGTGTGCGCGCTCGTATCGGGTCCGGCGTGCGACGATGGCGATCCGTGCACCGTCGATATGTGCGTGAGCGGCGGCTGCATGTTCACGAACGGTCGCGTCGATGCTGACGGCGATGGCGTGTTCGCGAGCGGTACGAGCGCGGACCCCAGAGCCGCGCTGGGCTGCGGTAAAGACTGCGACGACTCCGCCGCCAACGTGTACCCGGGCGCGCCCGAGCTGTGCGATTCGCTCGACAACGACTGCAATGGCATCGTCGACGACGGCACGAGCTTGCTCGCACCCCAAATACCGCCGACGCGCGTTTCTCCCCCAAGCGCGATGCACGCTCAGGCTTCGGGCCTGGCTTTCGACGGCACCGCGTTCGGCGCCACCATCACCAATTGGATGGGTCGCTCGCAGGGGCAGTTTCAGCTGCTCGACGCGCAAGGCAAGCTGCTGGGCGACCCCCAGCGTATCGCCCGGGTGAACGCCGAAGCCTACGGCGGCCCCTTGCTGTGGGCGCCGGAGCTGGGCGAGTACCTGACCGCCTACGAAGACGCGCGCCAGGGCGGCAACTACGAGATTTACTTCGACTTGCTCAACAGCAAGGGCCTGCGCGTGATCGAAGACCTGCGCGTCACCAACGCCGACGACTACTCGCTGCGCCCCAACGTGCTGTGGACCGGCGCCGAGGCGCTTTTGGTATTCGACGACCGCCGCCTCGCCGGCGCCGGCGACAAGTCCGTCCTGTTCGGTCAGCGCGTCTCGGGCCTCGGCAAGCTCGTCGGCGAAAACGTGCGTATCTCGCCGATCGGCGTGCACGCCGAGAACGCGGCGGCCGCTCTCTCGAAAAACGGTGTCGGTATCGCGTTCGTGCTGCTGGACGCCGCGCAGCGCAACCGCGTCGCGTTCATGACCACGTCACGCACGCTGCAAAAGCCGTCGGCCGTGACGAACATCGACTTCGACGGCGCGGACGATCCGCAAGTAACCGTGCTGGACGACACGTACATCGTCACCTTCCACCAAGACACGGGCGTCATCGGGCCCGCCATCTTCGGCGTGGTGCTCGACAAGAACGGCAAAATCACGCGCGGACCGCTTTCGATCACCACGGGGGCGCCGCACGCGCGCAGCCACGCCACGTACTCGTACGGCGATCGCTTCGTGATGGTCTGGGCGGACGACCGCGGCGGCGTCTATCAGCTGTACGCACAGACCTTCAACAAGAACCTGGCGCCGGTAAGCCCACGCTTGCGTGTCACGAGCACGGGCTCTGTCACTCTTGACCCGGTCATCGCTCCGGCCAACGACGGCGGGTTGGGCGTGCTGTACACGGATCAGGGCACGGGCGCGACGCAGGCCTTTTTCACCCGGCTGGATTGCCAGGACGCGCAGCCCAAGTAGCGGCGCAGCAGCCTTATGCCGGCCGCAGCACACGCCGCCCGGCTTGATGCACCTTGCCAGGCAAGCGGCGACCCACGACGGCTTCGGCGACCACGCCCGCTTCGATCAGCTTGTCGAGGTCGATGCCGGTTTTCACGCCCAGGCCGTCGAGCATGTAGACCAGGTCCTCGGTGGCGAGGTTGCCGGCGGCACCCGGCGCGTAAGGGCAGCCGCCGATGCCGCTGACCGAGGCGTCGAAATCGCGAATGCCGAGGTCGAGCCCGACCAGCGCGTTGGAGAGCGCGGTGCCGCGCGTATCGTGTAGATGTAGCGCCAGCTGCGGGGCCGCGATTTCGGCCAAGAAGGCTTGCACGATGCGCTTGGTTTGCAGCGGCGTGCCCACGCCGATGGTGTCGCCCAAAGACACCTGGTAGCAGCCCAGCTCGAGCAACCGCTGCGCGATGCCGAGCGACGTCGCGATCGGCACGTCTCCCTCGTAAGGACAGCCCCACACGGTGGAGACGTAGGCACGCACGGCGAGGCCCGCCGCGCGCGCCGGAGGCACGACTTCTTCGAAAGTCTCGAGCGATTGCTGGATGCTCTTGTTGGTGTTCTTGCGGTTGTGGGTCTCGCTCGCAGACATGAACACGGCGATCTCTTTCAAGCCCGCGGCCCGCGCGCGCTCGAAGCCCTTGGCGTTGGGCACCAGCGCCGACACGGTGACGCCGGGCGGCAACTGCGCGGCTTTCACCAGCTCGTCGGCATCCGCCAGCTGCGGTACCCAGCGCGGCGACACGAAGCTCGTGAGCTCGATACGCGTGAGCCCCGCCGCGACGAGGGCCCTGAGCAACTCCAGCTTGCCTTCGAGCGGGATGGGCTTGGCCTCGTTCTGCAGCCCATCCCGAGGGGACACCTCGTAGACGGACACGCTGTCAGGAAGCTTCTCGAGCATCAAAAACAAAGCATAGCGCGCCTGCTACGGCTCCGGGAGTGCCGTCGAGCCGAGCCTGGCAAAGCGAATCGCTGCCGAGCGGCGCTCGTGCCGCTGCGGGAACGGGGTCGTTGGCCAGCAGGTCCTTCACAAATCGAGCAGGCGCATTTGCCGCTGGCGGGGGTGCGGCGTGAACTCGATCGGATACTCGCCGGTCCAGCAGGCGACGCAGAAGGAGTCTTTGCTGAGCGGCGTTTCGGACTGCAGGACGGGCAGGCGCGAACGGTTTTGGCTGGCGGTACCGGTCCTGGCCGAGACCACCGACTCAATCATGGCGTCGATGGGCAGGTACGCGAGCGTGTCGCTCGTGATGTACTGGTTGATCTCTTCGACCGAGTGGCTGGAGGCGATCAGCTCGCCGCGCGTCGGAGTATCGATGCCGTAGTAGCAGGGCCACTTGGTGGGCGGGCTCGAGATGCGCATGTGCACCTCCTTGGCGCCCGCGTCGCGCAGCATTTTGACTATCTTGCGGCTGGTGGTGCCGCGCACGATGCTGTCGTCGACCACGACGACACGCTTGCCTTCGAGCGCGGCGCCGACCGGGTTCAGCTTCAGACGCACGCCGAAGTGGCGGATGCTCTGCTGCGGCTCGATGAAGGTACGGCCCACGTAGTGCGAGCGCACCAGGCCGAGCTCGAACGGGATTTTCGACTCCTCGGCATAGCCGATGGTCGCCGGTACGCCCGAATCCGGCACCGGGATGACCACGTCCGCTTCGACGCCGTGGATCTGCGCCAGCTTGCGGCCCAGGTTCTTGCGCGCCGCGTAGACGCTCACGCCGTCGATGATCGAGTCGGGGCGCGAGAAGTAGACGTACTCGAAGATGCAGCTCTTGCGCGCCACCTCGCCGAACGGCCGCAAGCTGCGCAGGCCGTTCTTGTCGATGATGAGCATCTCGCCCGGCTCGATGTCGCGCACGTACTTGGCGTCGATCAGATCGAAGCTGCTGGGCTCGCTGGCGACCACGTGAGCGTTGCTATCGGGCATGCGCCCGAGGCACAGCGGGCGGATGCCCATCGGGTCGCGCACCGCGATCAGCGAATCGGGAGTGAGACACACCAGTGAGTAGGCTCCCTGAACCTGGTGCAGTGCGTCGGCGATGCGGTCTTCCGGAGCTTTTTGCTCACTGAGCGCCACCAAATGCACGATCGTTTCGGTGTCGCTGCTGGTCTGGAAGATCGAGCCGCGCTCTTCCAGCTTTTCGCGCACCGCCTCGGCGTTGGTGAGGTTGCCGTTGTGGGCGACCGCCACCGAGCTTCGCGCGTAGTCGACCGCGATGGGCTGCGCGTTCTTGAGGTACGAGCCGCCCGCCGTGGAGTAGCGGACGTGCCCGATGGCGTTCTGCCCCTTCAGCCGCGCGATATGGTCCGGGGGGAAGACGTCGATGACGTGTCCCATGCCCCGGTCCGAGCAGAGCTGGTCACCGTCGCTGGTGACGATGCCCGCGCTCTCCTGGCCTCGGTGCTGCAGGGCGTGCAGGCCGAGATAGGTGAGGTTTGCAGCTTCCGGGTGACCGTAGATTCCGAAGACGCCACACATGCTGGTTTAGCGGTGCCTCTCAAGGACGAGCCGGGGGGAAAGCCGTCCGGCGGAGCGGTGCCACGGATTGACCTGCGCCGCCAGTGATCCTGCCTCCGGCCGAAAGGCCGAGCTGGCGGGCGCGAGACAGTGTAGGTGCGGCACTCTTGGGGGCTTTCATAACCATCTCGAGTAACAAGTCGAGGTTTACTGAGTATTCTCCGGTCTCGAAAATGCGTGCGCTCGACGAGCTGCTCAAATCCTGGCGTTCGAATCCGGATGCAGACGCTACCATCGCCGTTTGCTCGTACTTGGGGGGCTCGAAACGAGACGAGCTGATCCGCGAGGTGGGGGCGAGCGCCGAGACGTGGCACTCCGGTAGCGCCGACGTGATGCTCGCCGTCGGGCGGATGTACCTCGAGGCAGAGATGCTGCAAGAGGCGCAGACCAGCCTGGTCATCGCGGGCAAGGCCAACGCAGCGGATCCCCGCGCATTTCGTTTCTTGGGTGAGGTGCTGCTGCGACGCGGCGACGCCGCACGCGCCGACAAAGTACTCGCTCGAGCGCTGCAGCTCGGCGCAACGAGCGACGACGTGGAGCTGTGGCACGAGCGCGCGGTTCTCTACTCGGCGCTGCAAAAGCGCGTCGGTCCCGAAGCCGTGGCGGCAGAGGTGGCGCGTAGCATGCCGCGCCACCAATCCGTGCCACCGCCCCCGGCGAGCGACCCGTTTTCATTCGGGCACGAAGCCGCGACCCGTCCCCGCAACGAGATCCCCTCGGCGCCGGTGGCTCCTGCCGTACAGGTGAGCCGCAAGCCGACGCTGCTCGGTCTGAATGAGGCGGGGCCGCCGCTGCCGCGCTTCGATTCGGCGGATCCGCTGCCGCCGCCGCCTGCAGCCGGTTCGTCGGACGTGGCCGCGCAGTTGGCCAATTCGTTCTTGGCGCCCGGTGCCGCCAAGCCGGCTGCCGCCGCCAAGGCCAGCCTCAAGTCGACGCAGCTCGGCGGATTTCGAGCCGGTGCTACCGCCGCGAGCCCCGCGGCGGCTGCCAAGCCGGCCGCTCCCGCCAAGCCAGCCGCTCCCGCCAAGCCGGCCGCTGCCGTAAAACCCGCCGTGGGGCGGCCGCTCACCGCTGCGGGGGCGCCTGCTGCCGCGGCTGCACCGCTCACCTTCGACGACGCAGTGACGGTGATCACGCCGCCGCCCTTCCAGGCGCAGCTGATGCCGCAAGCGATGCCGTCGTCGCCGCCGCCCGCGCCGGCGGCCATGCCGCGCAAACCCTCCGTGCCGCCTCCGCCCGTCGTGGCGAGCCCGTCGGCGCCGCTGCCCTCGTTCGATCGCAGCGGCGAAACCGCGCTGCCGTTCGCGGCCACGGCGCTCCCGGTGCCGCCCGCCCCGCGCATGCAGTCGGCACCGCCGCCGCCTCGGCCGATGCAGTATTCGCAAAGCGGCGATCCGATGAACCCCGCACCTGCCGTCGTGCTCGACCATTTGGCGCGCGTCGGTCTGTACGAGCCGGGCGGGGGTGCAGCGCCCGCTTGGGAGAAACCGCCGAAGCAAAAGTCGCGCGGCGCGGTCGCGTTGCTCATCGCCACCGTGGTGATCGCCGGGCTGGGCGGCGGTGCCTATGCGTACTCTCGCAAGGTGAAAGCCGCGCGTGCCATCGAGGCCGACACCCTGAATACTCAGGTCGACAAGCTGCTCAAGACGGGCAGCCCCAGTGACTTGAAGGTGACCGACGAGCGGCTCACACGCTCGTTCGAGCTCGATTCGCGCAGCCAGCGCGCGGGGCGTCTGTGGCTGCAAAACCGCGTGCTCAACGCGCTTCTGGTGGCTGGAGAAACGCGCGGCATCGACGCCGCCGTGTACCGCGGCCGCCAGGTGGGGTTGCCCGAAAAGGATCTGCTCGTCGGCAAGATCACGTCGTTCTTGGTCGAAGGCGACGTGGCGGGCGGGGCCGCGCTACTCGTCAACGGCGACAAGTACTCCGGCACGGATGCGTATTACCAGCTGGCGGCCGCCGCCGTGCTGGAGCGCGCCGGCGACCCGCGCGCGCTGGAGCGCTATCAGGCTGCGGTGCAGCTCGCGCCCGACCTGGCACCGGCAGAGATGCTGCTGGCGCGCTTGCTCCTGCTCGAAGCGGGGTCGGACGCTGCCAAGCCGGTGCTCGAGTCGCTGCGCAAGAAGACGGGCGATACGCCGTCGACGCGCGCGCTGTCCGCGCTGTCGTGGGTGGTTTCGCACAACCGCCCCGACGAGCTGCCGAGCGACGCACAGCTCCAGCCGGACGACGCCGCCAAGTTGCCGGCGCCGCTGGCCGCCGTGCCCGCGATGGTCGACGCCGCCAAGGCGCTGAACAAGCAAGACTTGCCGGCGGCCTCCAAGGCCATCGATTCCGCCATCGCGCTCGCGATGACACCGGCGCTCGCTGCTGGTCTCGGCTTTCTGGCGATCGAAGCCGGCGACGAAGTCGTGGCACGCAAGGCCGCTCTGCGCGCGCTGCAGTTCTCGGGCGTTTACCCGCAGGCGCGTACGCTCGCTGCGCGCGTCGCGCTGCTCGGCGGTCGCATCGACGAAGCGCAAAAGGCCATCGAAGGCCTCGATCCGGCCTCGGCCGACGTGGCCGTGGTGCGAGCCGTGGTGGCTTACGAATCGCTCGAGAGCGCGGACTTGAAGACGGCGCTCGAAGCGCTGGGTAACAGCGCGGTCGGGCCCATCTTCGCGGCGCTCGAAGCCGCGCCAGGCGTCGTTACGGGTACGGCGTTTCCGACACCGGCCGCGCTCGAAGAGATGGCCGCGCCCGACAAGCCCTGGGGCGAGCTGATCGCGATCGACGCCGCCATCGAGACCGGCAACCTGCCGCTCGCCGACAAGATCTTGAGCAAGCGCGCGTCCGAGGCGCTCAGGCCCGTGCACCTGCGCCGGCTGGCGCGCCTGCGACGCCTGCAGGGCAAGCTCGACGAGGCCCTGCGCGCTTCGGCCGCAGCCGCTGACGGCGGCATGGCGCTCCCGCTCTTGCTCGAGCGCATCTACGAGCTCCTCGCGAAAGAAGACGTGAGCGGCGCCAAGCAGTTGGCCGCCAAGTATCCGTCGCTGCTCGGACCGCTCGCGGGCTGGGTCGGTGTCTTGACCGACGTCGCCTCGAAGCAAGCCGCGTCCGCTGCGGTGCGCCTGACCAAGCTCGACCTGCCACCCGATGAATCGCCTCTTTTGGTGCGCATCTTGGTGGCGCGCGCGCTCATGACCGGCAAAGACAAGCGCGGCAAGCCTTACGTGCTCGCGCTCGCCAAGAAGTTGCCGAAAAATCCGGACGTTTTGGCGGCCGCCGCCATCGACTGAGCGGCGCTGCGCGCACGGCGCCTGCGCAAAAAAAGGCCCGGGCGAGGTCGTGCTTCAGGAACGACGCTCGCCCGGGAAAGGGCTAACCGAAACGACTCGCGAGAGTCGAATCAGAAGTTGTGGACGAACGTGAGGCGGCCGGCGACGTTGTGCTTCTCGGTGCCGGTCGCGTTACCCATGCCGTCGTCGCCGGTCGCGTAGGTGTTGCTGTTCTTGTTCGTCTCGTAGCCGAGGAAGAAGAACAGCGTGCTGTTGAGACCGGCGTTCAGCATCACGTTGGCACCGATCGGCAGGCTCTGCAGCTGGCTCTGGGTGAAGTTCTGGGTGAGCTCGATTTGCGGACCCACGCCCACGTAGTCGCTGATCTTGTAGTCCAGGAACTCACGCAAGTAGAGGTAGGTGAAAGTACCATTGCCCTCGTCCTGATACTTGCTGAGCTTGTAGTTGTAGTACTGGACCCACAGCTCGTTGTAGAGCTTGTCGCCGATCGGGCCCGTCAAGTACAGCTGCGGCACCACGGCGGCCAGCTTGCGATCCGACCAGTCGAACTGCAGACCGATCATCGGCGTCAGCGTGAGAGTGCTCACCGCGATGGCGGGACCGATGTCGAACTCACCGAGGAAGCCGCTGTTCACGTACATGTCGAACGCGAGACCGAGGCCGTCCACGAGCGGAGCGGTCGCGCCGCCCCACAGCTGGAGCGCGCCACCGTCGTGATCGATACGCACCCAACCCGGCCAGGGCGTGGGGCCCGCGGGCGCCGGGGTCGCCGGGGTGGCGGCCGCGGCGGGAGCGCCCTCAGCCGGGGTCGGCGCGGCCTCGGGAGCGGCCGGGGCGGGAGGAGCCGCCGGGGCAGCAGCCGCGGGGGCGGCGTCTTGCGCCCAGGCGGCGGTCGGGATGACGGCGCCGAGGGCGGCCAGGGACGTGATCAAAGCAATCTTGGTTCGCATCGCAGATCTCCGGGTTTTGGAGGTGTGGCCGCGGGGAGGTGCGGCGCTCTGTGGTGTAGGCCCCATGTAGGCGTGCGAACGTTGCGTGAATATTTCGAATGAGTTTCGTAGCGAAGGACCTCAGCAAATCCGCTCTCTTCGCTGATCCGACACGTAAACAGTGCGAAACAGGAAACGCTGCAGAAACAAGTCGTGCAGATGTCCGGCGCGCGGACAGCTGTGGCGTCTCGACTCGCAACGCGTCGCAAACCGCGCAGCGCGTCACGCGTCACACACACACCCATGCTCACGCGCGCTGCCCGAACAAGCTCACAGCGCGCGCAACGCGAACCCAACCCGGCGAGGCCGGGCGCAAAGGCCGTTGTTCGATCTGGAAAGTACGCGGGACGCGTGGGCCGCCGAGGTGCAAAGAAAACGAACCCGCGCAAACTCCGTGGTTCTACCCCCCAAGTACGCAGGACGCGTGGGACACCGGCGCCAAACCAAGACCAAACCCTTCTATGAATCCGCTACCGCGGATTCATAGAAGGCGCGCCCGCGCCGCCCGAGACGCGTCCCTCGATCATCATGCGCAGCTCCTCGATGTCGTTGGAGCGGCCCATGGCTTCTTCGAGCGTGATCATGCGGCGCGCGTAGAGACTGTAGAGAGACTGGTTGAGCGTCTGCATGCCGTGCTTCTGCTGGCCGACCTGCATCTGCGTGTAGATCTGATGGACCTTGTCTTCGCGGATGAGGTTACGGATGGCGGCGTTCGGCACCATGACTTCCATGGCCAGGCAGCGGCCGGGGGCGCCAGCGCGCGGCAATAGCAGCTGGCTGATGACGCCTTCGAGCACGAACGAGAGCTGCGCGCGTACCTGCGACTGCTGGTGCGGCGGGAACACGTCGATGATGCGGTTGATGCTCTGAATGGCCGAGTTAGTGTGCAGGGTCGCGAACACCAAGTGGCCGGTTTCCGCGATGGTCAGCGCTGCCTCGATGGTTTCGAGGTCGCGCATCTCGCCCACCAGCACCACGTCCGGATCCTGACGCAGCACGTATTTGAGGGCTTGCTTGAAGGTGCCGGTGTCGCTGCCGACCTCGCGCTGATTGACGATCGAGCGCTTGTGCGGGTGCAGGTACTCGATCGGATCTTCCACCGTCATGATGTGCTGACGGGTCTCGTTGTTGATCTTGTCGAGAATGGAGGCGAGCGTGGTGCTCTTGCCCGAGCCGGTGGGGCCCGTGACCAGCACTAGGCCGCGCGGCTTGCCCGCCAGCTCGGCCACGACCGGCGGCAAGCCCAGCTCGTCGAACGACAGAATCTTGAACGGAATCGACCGGAACGCGCCCGAGACGGCGCCGCGCTGCATGAAGATGTTGGCACGGAAGCGCGACAAGCTCTTCACGCCGAACGACAGATCCAGCTCCTTGTTCTTCTCGAACTGAATCTTCTGCTCCTCGGTCAACACCGAGTAGCAAAGCTGCTTGGTCTCGATCGGCGAGAGCGGCTGCAGCTTCAGTGGCACGATCGCCCCATCGATACGCAGCAGCGGCGGCGAGCCGGTCGTGATGTGCATATCGCTCGCCCCCTTCTCGATCATGGCACGAAGCAGTTGGTGCAGATTGACTTGGAGGCCCGGATCTCCGCCGCTCATGGCCCTCCAGGATAGCGGAACGGCCAGGCTTCGGGCGGCTCGGGATCGCGACGCCGCAGGCAGGGGAAGGGTGGCGTCTGGCACAGTGGCACACGTCCGCCGCCGGTCACTCGTCCGCGCGCGCGCCGGATTTCACGCTCGAATCGCGGGGTGGAGCGGTCGAACGCCTTACTATTCCTGCTGGCATAGAAAGTGCTCTATGTCTGACCAGGTTGGTTACGGGTTTTCGGAGTTGGAGCGGTAGCGGTGCCTTCCCGGGTCGGATGGGCGGCGAGGAAAAGAGCGGGGATGCGACGAGAGGGGGGGCTGCTGAGAAGCCGAGCCGAGGGGGCTCGGCGCTCAGTCGCTCATCGTCACGCGCAGAATTTCTTCGGGCGTGGTGACGCCAGCGAGGATCTTCTTGATGCCGCTCATGCGCAGGGTCGCCATGCCGCCGGCGATGGCGGCTTGCTTCAGCTCGGCGCTAGAGGCTCCTTGCAGCACGCGCTCCTTCAGGTCGTCGCGGAAGCGCATGACCTCGTACAGCGCGACGCGGCCTTTGTAGCCGCTGCCGTTGCACGTTTGGCAGCCGGCACCCTTCATGATCTCCGGCTTGGCGGCGAGCTGCTCTTCGGTCATGCCCAGATCGAGCAGTGCCTGGTGATCGATCTCGGTGGGGCGCTTGCAATCGGCGCACACCTTGCGTGCGAGGCGCTGGGCGAGCACCAAGTTCACGCTGGCCGTGATCAAGAAGGGCTCCACGCCCATGTTCAGCAAGCGCGAGATGGTCGCGGGAGCGTCGTTGGTGTGCAGCGTGGACAGCACCATGTGACCCGTGAGCGACGCCTTGACCGCGATTTCCGCCGTTTCAAAGTCGCGGATCTCGCCGACCATGATGATGTCCGGGTCTTGGCGAAGAAATGCGCGTAGCGCCATCGCGAAGTTGAGCCCGATCTCGTCGTGCATCTGCACCTGGTTGATGCCATGCAGGTTGTACTCGACCGGATCCTCTGCAGTGCTGATGTTCACGCCCGGCTTGTTCAAGTCGCTGAGCGCCGAGTACAGCGTCGTGGTCTTGCCGGAGCCGGTCGGCCCCGTCACCAGCACCATGCCCCAGGGTTGGTCGATGGCCCACTTGAAGTCGGCGAGCGGCGCGGGATCGAAGCCGAGCTTGGCCATGTCCAGCTGCAGGTTGCCTTTGTCGAGCAGGCGCATGACCACCTTCTCGCCCCACATCGTGGGCAGCACCGACACGCGAAAGTCCATTTCGCGGCCCTTGCCGAGCTTGAGCTTGATGCGCCCGTCTTGCGGCAAACGCCGCTCGGCGATGTCGAGCTGGCTCATGATCTTGAGGCGGCTGACCATGGCCGCCTTCAAGCGCAGCGGCGGCGTCATCTCTTCGTGCAGCACGCCGTCGATACGGTAGCGAATGCGCAGCTTCTTTTCGTAGGGCTCGCAGTGAATGTCGCTGGCGCCCTTGCGGATGGCGTTGAGCAAGAGCACGTTCACCAGGCGCACGACCGGGGCGTCGGCGCTGGCGCGCTCCAGCTCCATCGCGTTCACTTCTTCTTCTTCCGAGCCGAAGTCGATGTCGTCGTCGCCGAGATCGAGATCGGCCATCACCTCTTCGTAAGAGGGGCCGGCGCTGTAGTAGCGCTCGATCGCCGTCTGGATCGAGGTCTCGCTCGAGACGACCGGCTCCACGTTGAACCCGGTCAGGAACTTGATGTCGTCGATCGCGTTGAGGTTGGTCGGATCGCTCATCGCCACGATCAGCGACGAGCCCGAGCGCGAGACCGGGATGATGCGGTGCTTCTCGCATACCTCGCGCGAGACCAGCTTCACCACCTCAGCGTCGATCTCGTACTCGTCCAGGTTGATGGCTGGCAGCCGGTACTGCGTCGAAAGAAAGCTCGTGATCTCGCCGTCCGAGATGTAGCCGAGCTTGGCCAGCGTGTAGCCCAGGTTGCTCCCGGACTTCTTCTGCTCCTCTTGCGCCTTCCGCAGCTGCTGCAGGCTGATCAGCTTTTCTCGGACAAGCAGCTCACCCAGTCGATTTTGCGCCATCTGCTACCTTCGAACGCCAGACCCGCAGACCCGATAAGGCCACGGAATTGCGAACTCTATCAGGAGTTCTCGGCCAGAACGCCTCAGTCTCGCGCCAGTCCCTTGACGGACCCTCGGAAAGGCCAAATACTCCCTACAACGATTTCCGCATCGGAAAAGTCAAGAATCAGACCCAGCCATGGCCAAGACGTATAGCGACCTATTTGCCGAGATTCGGCAATCCGTGAAACTCCTCTCCCTCGAAGAGCTGAAGAACCGGCTCGACCAGCGCAAGGAGAAGCCGTTCACCCTGGTCGACGTTCGCGAGAAAGACGAGTACCGCGCCGGTTTCATCCCGGGCGCCTTGCACATTCCGCGTGCCCACCTGGAGATGCAGGCGGAGCAGAAGCTTCCGGACAAGAACGCAGAGATCATTCTCTATTGCGCGGGCGGCACGCGCAGCGCCTTCGCCGCCAAGACGCTGCAGGAGTTCGGTTACACCAACGTCCTCAGCGCCAACCCCGGCTTCGTGCGCTGGAAGGACCTCAAGCTCCCGATCGAGGAGCCGAGCAGCATGACGCCGGCTCAGCTCGACCGCTACTCGCGCCACCTGCTCTTGCCCGAGGTCGGCGAAAAGGGTCAGGAGAAGCTGCTCAAGGCGCGCGTGCTCTTGCTCGGTGCCGGTGGCCTGGGCGCCCCGGCCGCGTACTACCTGGCAGCGGCCGGCGTGGGCACGCTCGGTCTGGTCGACGCCGACACCGTCGATGCGTCCAACCTGCAGCGACAAATCATCCACGCCACGTCGCGCTTGGGCATGTTGAAGGTGGACAGCGCCGAAGTCGCCATCAACGACCTGAACCCCGACGTGAAGGTCGTCAAGTATCAAGAGCGCGTGAACGCCAGCAACGTCGACCGCATCTTCGGCGGCGGCTGGGACGTGATTGTCGACGGCTGCGACAACTTCCCGACGCGCTACCTCGTGAATGACGCCTCGCTCTTTCACAAGATCCCCGTCGTGCACGGCAGCATTTTCCGTTTCGACGGGCAGGTGACGACGTTCATGCCGTTCGATGGTCCTTGCTACCGCTGCTTGTATCCGGAGCCTCCGCCCGCGCACCTGGCGCCGTCGTGCGCCGAGGCGGGCGTGCTCGGCATTTTGCCCGGCGTGGTCGGCGTGATTCAGGCGACCGAAGCCATCAAGCTCATCCTCGGTGCCGGCGATCCGCTCAAGGGCCGCCTGCTCACCTACGACTCGCTCAAGATGACGTTCCGTACGCTGAAGCTGCGCCGCGACAAGAACTGCCCGACCTGCGGCGAGAACCCGACCATCAAAGAGTACATCGACTACGAAGGCTTCTGCTCCCGCTAGGCTCCGTACGACTCCACGAGATCGAGCAGCACGCCCTCAGGTTCATCCGAGCCTGAGGGTGTCGTCTTGTCGGGTGACATGGTTCTGATTTCACAGGGAGATCGTGAGATCGGGAGCCGTGCGAGTTTTTGTTTGTTCTCTCCGCTCGATTCCGAACGAAGCCTGCGCAGTCGCGGCACGCCGCCTCGGGGAGCGAAACCCAAAAATTCTCGCTCGCAGAGCTCCCGATCTCCCGATCTCCCAGTGAATTTCGGGCCCCGAGGGAGGCAGGGCGGGGGCGCCGAGAGGACGCGTCGGCCGCTGCCCAGCTGGGCAGCCAAACCAGGCCTACCCCTTCTGTAAGGAGCCGCGCTCGGCAGCGTTTTGTGGGCTGACGGCCGGAAATGGGCCGGAGACGAGTTGGGTCTTCTGGCTCGGCTGTATTTCGACTAGAAAAACGGGCGCCGCTGGAAATGCGGCTTCGTGGCGCGTGCCACATGAGGAGAGAAACGGCATGTCTCGATACACATCGATGAGCTTCCTTTTGCTGAGCGGCGTGAGCCTGCTCTCCGCTTGCGGCGGCGACGACAAGAACGCCAACACCGGTCAGCCCGGCGCGGTGCAGTGCCCGCCCGGCCAGATTTACGACGGCCGCCTCTGCCAGACGGTCGGCGCGCCGGGTGCGACCACGGCTGCTCCGGCTGCCACGACGCCGCCCGCTGCCACGGCCGCGCCGGCCGCGACGGCTCCGGCGGCCATTCCGGGCGTTGCCACGACGGCTTCGGGGCCCAGCGCGCAGCCGCTGGATCCGACGGCTGCCCAGGCGGCGACTCAGCTGATCACGCCGCTCGGCGGCCAGCATGCGCCTGGCGCCAAGCCCGTGGGCTCGGCCATCGCCGGCAACTTTCAGCAAGGCCAGACGCTCGAAGCGCAGGTCCAGATGAATCCGGGCAAGTGTTACACGGTCATCGGTGTCGGTTTGCCGCCGGTCACCAACCTCGACATCTCGCTCGTGCCCGCGCTACCGATCCCGGGGTTGCCGGCGGCCACGATGGCGGCGGACAACAGCGTTGGCTCGACGGCGATCGTCGGCGACAAGCCCAACTGCTTCAAGTGGGCCTTCCCGATGAGCGGCATGATGAAGGTCGTGATGACGGTTTCGCAGGGCTCCGGCGTGGCCGCAGCCCAAGTGTTCGAGAAGTAGGCGAGCGGGGCCGGGCCCCGCTGCACGAGCTTGGAGCTACGCGGCAGCGCGTCCGATACTGTCGGGCGCGCTGTGCGTGGCTTGGGCGCCAAAAGGTGGCACCAGTGGCCCCAGGCCGTGCAGGCGGCGGCGCGTCACCTCCCACCTGGTGACGCGCGGGGAGACGAGCGCTGCGACGGTGGCCAGCGTGAAGCCGGCGAATACGTCGATCACGTAGTGCCAGCGCAGGAACATGGTGGCACCGATGATGTTCGCGGCGAAGAACGCGAGCAGCGGCCAGGTGTAGCGGAAGGGCAAGCGATCGCGGTTCCTGAACGAGAACATCGCGATGAAGCACGGGCCTGCCGTGTGCAGCGAGGGGAAGATGTCTTTCATCGCGCCGCCGGAGCGCACGGTGGACCACACCAGGTCCATCCAGAAACCGCTCGGCAGCTCGTGGTGAAACATTTGCGGCATGGCCCGGTAGGGGCCGAAGCCGGGCACCAAGATGTAACCCGTGTGCCCGATGCAGACGATGATGAGCATGCCCATCATGAACTCACCGAGCAGCATTTGGTCGCGCGAGCCGAACACGATCGGGAAGATGTGCCCGGCGAGCAAAAAGAAGTAACAGAAGTAAAAGAACGCGAACCACTCGGTGGTGACCGGGTTCACGAATTGATCTGCCCAAACCGCTGGCTCGAAACCGAAGAGCAGCTTGTCCAGCGCGTAGAGCTGGTGGTCGAGCGAGCCGGGGTTCACGACCGGCAGCAGGTGCTTGAAGAAGAAATACGACTGCTGGACGGTGCCGTAGATGCCGATGCGGTAAAGTAGGGCAGACCAGAAATTGCTGCGCAGCCGGCCGCTGCGCACGAGCGCGACGCACAGCAAATTCGTGGCCAAAAGGCCCAGCACTTGCAACATGCAGTGGGCGCGCAGCGGGTGCGGCGGGGCCAAGAGGACCCCCACGTTCAGCTCGAGCAGGTAGGCCAAGACGAGCAAGTCTGCGACCGCGCAGGTGCTGAAAAATTGCCGAACCTTGCTCAATCCTCAGATCTCCGTGTCACCGCGCTGCGTGGTGGCGGGCGGGGCCGTTGCTTCCGCCAAGTCGTCAGGGGTCGAGAGCACTGTAGCCGGCGCGGGCGGTGTCGCCACGCGCAAGCGCGGCGCCGGGGCCTCTTCGAGCCAGGCGGCGACGCTTGCCTCCGCCAGCAAGAGCTCCGCGCGCTCCGGAAGCAGGCGCAAGATTTGCGCGGCGCGTGCCGCGTCCAAGGGCCCGCGCTGCGCTTGGAGCTCGGCCAGCGTTTGAACTTGCGCTCGACGGAGCGCGCGACCGCGCGCGGCGCGCGCCTTGGTGGCGCCGATGAGCGCGGCAACTCCAGAGAGCAGCGGCACCGCTGCGCCCGCGTAGGCCGCGAGGCTGGGCAGGGCGCCTGGCTCTGCGATAACGACCACTCCGCTGACCAGAGCGACAGCCAGCGCACCCATGGCGGCCAGCAATGAGCCCGCCGCCGTGTACATGATGTGCTTCGTCTGCTCGGTGCCCGCGCTGGTGAGCAGCTGCTCGATTTGGGGGCTCAGCGTCGCGTCCGGCAAGTCCAGCGCCAAGCGTGGACCGCCGCAGACCAGGCAACTGAAGCCGAGCGCCGCGTGAGGCTGCACGTCGGCGACGACGTGACAATGCGGGCACTGCTGCGGCATGAGGGCGGCCATTAGCACCGTCGCGCGTCGTGTCCAAGCGCCAGGCGGCGGCTAACACCCGCGCACCCGCGCCAAGAAGCGCTCGAGCAAGCGGTACGTCATGCCCCACACGACGCGCTCTTCGATCACGTACGCTGGAACCTGGAGGCGCGTTCCGCGCACCTCGACCTCGCGCGTGCTGCGCAGGCTGCCCGACGCGAGCGCGTCGAGCGGCACCCAGAGCGTCTCGGCCACCTCGGCAGAAAGCGTCACGGGAGGTACGCTGGCGGTCCAAAACACGAACGGGCGCACCACGATCTCGGACGAGCGCATCGGCCCCACGTCGTCGAGCCTGCCAAGGAGCTCGGCCTGACTCAGGTCGACGCCCACCTCTTCCAAGGTTTCGCGGCGAGCCGTGTGCAGCAGGTCGAGATCCGCCGGGTGCGCGTGGCCGCCCGGCAAGGCCATGTGTCCCGACCACGGATCGCCCTCGCGCTCCGCGCGCCGCACGAGCAGGAGTGACAGAGCTGCTTCCTGCGCCGCGGCTGGAGCGAGCACGACCGCCACGGCTGCTCGGCGCGCGCGCTCCAGATCGTTCATCGGCGCGGCCAGTGCGGTCCGGACGCGCCCGAGCTGGATAGGCCCGATCATCGCTCCGATCGCTACCAGAACCGGGGGCAGGGGCCCTGAAATGGCATGAGAAATGGGCATTTTCTTTCACAGCCACGGTGGAATTTCTAGCGAAGCTTGGTGTATGGTCGCGCCCGCCATGAAGCTCGCTTCCTCCGCCCGCCTACTCGGCGCGGCGACCGCTCTGCTGGCAGCGCTCGTCATCCCGCGCCCCGCCGCAGCGTTTCCCGGTTTCTTCGCCTCGAAAAAGTCCGAGCCGATCAAGACGTACTCGACCCAGATCGCGGTGATGAAGCGCGGTACGGACACGGTCGTGAGCGTGATGCCCGACTACGAAGGCCCGCTAGAAGGCTTCGCGCTGGTGATGCTCGTGCCGGCTGACGTGACGAGCGACAAGGTGACGACGCTGAAGCGCGACTTCCTCGATCGGCTCGACTCGATCAGCGCGCCGCGCTTTCACGAGTATTACGAGCAAGATCCTTGCGATCCCGGTCCCGTCGAGCAGGAGTGGGAGCGTAACTTGAAGGTGCAAGGCGCCGCCGGCGGTGAGCTCGGCGGCGGAGCGCCCACGCCCGAGGGCAGCGCGCTCAAGCCCGCCAAAGAGCTGTTCCTCGACGTGGCCGCCAAGCAAAAGGAAGGCGAGTACAAGTTCACGCTGCTGGAAGCCGGCGCGGACGTGACGGCATGGCTCGCCAGCCACGGTTACAAAGCGCCCGACGGCGCTGCCGCCGCGCTCAAACCCTACGGCGCGCTGCGCCCGCTCGTGGCGGAGGTCGACCCGAAGCGCATCGAGCTGGTCGGTGGCGATCGCGCGCAGCTTTCGCCGGTGCGCTTTGCGACCGCGCAACCGTTCGACACCATTCCGGACCGTATCGGCTTGCTGAACGCGCCCAAAGAGCAGGAGCTGATCATCTTCGTGCTCGATCCGGAGGCGCGCTACGAAGCCAAGAACTACAAAACGATATTCCCACCGACGAACGTCTCGCTCGACTTCAGCGCCAAGGAGCGCATGGGCGAGTTTTACAACGCGCTCTACGATCTCATTCTGCAGAAGCACCCGCAGTCGTTCCTGTCCGAGTACGCCTGGCCCGCAGACGGTTGCGGGCAGCCGTGCGCGACCGAGCCGCTGATGATCTCGGAGCTACTCAGCCTGGGCGCCGACGTGTTCGAAAAGTCCGTGCCCGACGCGGAGCGGCACCCCAAGCCGCCAGAGCTCACGAAGGACGAAGAGAAGGCCTTCAAAGAGTCGATCAAGGACTTGAAGCCGAAAGAGAAGAAAGAGCGCGAGAAGACCTTCAAGGCCGAGCGCATCACCGTGGCCGAGCGTAAGGCGCTGGTCGCGCGTCACAAGTACGTCGTGTCGCGCCTGCACTACCGCTACGACGCCAAGAATCTACCGAACGATCCACAAATCGGCGCAGCTGTGGCGGCTGCCGGCGGCACCGCCATGCCCAAGGGCAAGGACGGCGAGGCCAGCACGGACGTCAAGACCGGCGACCAGAACAAGCTGCAGATCCGCTACAACAACTTTCACCCGTGGGTGCCGGTGATCGAGTGCCAGAACCCGGAGCGCTACAAGTGGGGCAAGGCCGGCCGTGACGTGCACGTGCTCCGCAAGACGTGGATCGCCGACGATCTCACGCGCAAGAGCCACACGCAGATCAAGCCGGCCGTGGTGGTGAAGACGCCGATTCCGGACTTGGGTCTCGGCGTCGCGCCGACTCCGGCCCCGAGCGCCAGTGCGGGCGTCGGTGGCAGCGCCGGTGTGGGGGCCGATGGCGAGAAGTCGAAGGGCTGCGGTTGTCGCGTCGCGGGCGAGAGCTCGAGCGGTGCGGGTACGGCGCTCGCGTTGTTGCTCGGCGCCGGCCTGGGTCTGCGCCGCCGGCGTCGCTGACCGGACGTGCGTCAGTACTTTTCGCAGATGTAGGGTTTGGCGTTCGCGCAATTCATCGCGTACCAGGTGCCGGCGCGCGCCTCCATCGCCAGGCAATAGGCGTTGCTCAAGGGCTGGTTCGTGTTCCAGTTCGTGTAGGCGCCGCTGACTGCTGAGCCGCCTTTGCCGCCGGTCCAGAACTGCGTGCCGTCGCTCCACTGCCAATCGCCGGCAAGCCCCTGGTCGTCGCCGCCGAGCCAGCGCCAGAGCGCTGTGTTGTTGTTGTTCTGATCGGCTATCGGGATCTGATCGTGGACGAAGGTTTGCTCGCCAGCGCTGTCGATTCGCACGGGGCGATAGCCTCGTGTGGCGCAGTCCACGGCGGCATCGATGAAAGTCTTGGCGCTCGTGCAAACGAGATAGTCGTGGCCTCCGTAAGTCGTCGTGCTGCAACCGCTGCCCCCGCTACTGCCGCCTGTTCCGCCACTACCGCTACTACCGCCACTGCCGGAGGAGCCGCCGCTACCGCCACCGGAGCTGCCCCCCGTACCGCCTGAGGCGCCGCCCGCCGCACCGCCGCCTGTACCGCCGAGCTCGGGAACACCGGCGCCGCCCTCGAGAGGAGCTCCAGCCGGCGAGTTGTCCGAGCCGCCGCTGCTGCTGCCGCTGTTGCTCGAGCCCGCCCGTGCGCTGCTCCCGGCGCTCGGCGTGCTGCTGGCGCCCGCGTCCGTCGCGCCCGTGCTCGTATCGCCGGCGCTTTGGATGTTGAGCCGCGACTCGACCTGCTCGTCGTAGCCGACGCGGCAGCACACGAGCACCAAGCTCGCGCCGAGTAACCAGCAGCGTTTGAGATTGCGGGTGATCCTTTCAGGGTGTCACGCCGCGACCGACTTAGGTAGCTGCTCCCCGCGACTACACCGGCAACAGCTGTGGGAAGAACAGCTGCCACGAGCGCAGCGCCGCCCCCCAAGAGCCCGCACTACGGCCAGTTATTTGCGAATTTCAGCGGGTTGTGGTGCCGCGCCGGACCGGGCTACCGTAAGCAAAATGGCAGAGGACGTCTTCGGAATCGTCGGCTCGCTGCAAGCGGCCGTGTTCCGAGTGGAGCGTGTGGTGGCCGAAGGCGGCTTTGGCGTCGTTTATCGCGCGCACCACGAAGGCTTCAAGGCGGCTGTCGCGCTCAAATGCTTGAAGATACCGGGAGCGTTTTCGGCGGAGCAGCGCCAGAGTTTTTTGCAGAAGTTCCAGGAAGAGGGCGAGGTGCTGTTCCGGCTCTCGGCGCTGATTCCCAGCGTGGTGCGGCCGCTCCACGTGGGCACGCTCGAGACCTCGAAGCATCCGTTCGTGCCCTTCATCGCCCTCGAATGGCTCGACGGCGAGTCGCTCGACTCGGTGATCGAACGGCGTCGCAAAGCCAACAAGCCGCCACTCGATCTGGCGCGCGTGGTGCGCATGATGGGGCCGGTGGCGCGCGCGCTGGAGTGCGCGCACAAGTTCCCGGGGCCGGACGGCGCGCAACTGTCGATATTGCACCGCGATCTCAAGCCCGAGAATCTGTTCCTCGCCAAAGTGCACGGGCAAGAGACACTCAAGATCTTGGACTTTGGCATCGGCAAGGTGCGCAGCGCGGCCACGCAAATGGTGGGGCGCGTTTCAGCGGAGCAAGGCGGAATCGCCGCGTTCACCCCGGCATACGGCGCACCGGAGCAATGGTTGCCCAAGCGTTACGGTCAAACCGGTCCGTGGACTGACGTTTGGGGCTTTGCCTTGTGCGCGGTCGAAGCGCTCACCAACCACGCCCCCTTCGAGGGAGACGCGCCGGCCGTGATGGGCGCGTGCATCAACGAGCAGGAGCGTCCGACACCGCTGGCTTTCGGAGTCAAAATCGCCGACCGCGCGGAGGCGGCGTTCCGCAAGGCGCTCGCCGTCGATCCGGTGAATCGCTTTCAAGACATCGGTCAGTTCTGGGACGAGCTCGAGGCTGTCGCCGGCCACACCACGCCGCGCATCACGGCGATGCAACAGACGTTCTCGCACGACTCCATCCCGCCGCCGTCGGGCTCCGGGCAGCCCTCGAGCTTACTCACCGAGGTGGACGCGACCAAGCGCGTGCCAGGAGCTGCGTTTCCGGAGCTCACGCTCGGGCTGCCGCCGACACCACCGTCCACACCGGCTGCGATCGCCGCCAAAGCGAGGCCGCCTGTCTCCAAACCGGGTGTGCGCTCGCTCGACGAGATGGAAGACGACGGCATGAACATCTCACTCATGGATGCGCCGAGTCCGCTGGTGGCGAAGCCGGCGTCGTCGTCGCGCTCTTCGCCCGAAGCGGCGCCGCTGGGGGGCGGCATGCGCGTCGCGCGGAGCGCCAACGTGCGCGGCATCCCGAGCGAGGCGCCCACGATGGATACGGTGCTGACGCGCATGATGCCGGCGATGCGGCTGATCGGCATCGGCGTGGCTATCATGATCGCCGATGTGGCCTACGCCACCGTCAATGGCGAGGCATTTCGGGTGGGACCGGCGCGCGCGCTGTGGATCGCGGGCCCGCTAGTGGGCTTCGGCGTCGTCCGGCTGGTGCTGTCGCTCGTGGGATGAACGCCGCGCGCTGAGCTTCAGAAGCCGAGGTTGATTTCGGCCTTGGTACCTGCGGCGCTGGGCGCGTTTGGGGCAGGTGGCTGCGTTGCCGCGCTCGTTTCCGGCGGGGGCCACGGGTAAGCGTTGGGCCACGGCTCGTTTGCCGGAGGCCAGTGCTCGCCCGAGCCCGACGACGGGGCAGGTGGCGTGTGCGCAGACGCCCAGCCGGCAGGCGGGGCGACGGCCGACGGAGCCGCCGCCACGACGGGCGGGAGCCGCGCGCCGTGACAGCGCACGAGGAAGTTACCTTCGCTGCCGCTCATTACGGGTTGGATGTCGTAGCCGTTCGGACACAGCTCGCCAGCGATGCGAAAGCAGATGCCTTGATCCGCCCCGCAATGGACGTGAGCCATGGGCGACCCGTCTGGCCCCACGATGCGCTGCGAGCCCGGACTGGCACAGGCCACGGCCAGAGCGGCAAGAGCCCATTCTACCCCGAGCTTCACTCGCCGCCGCATCGAGCTACAAAGCTATCACTCGCGCGAGCTCACGGCGAGCGGTTCCGGGGCAAACGGGTCGCTAACGCTCTGCGCATGCCCGTGTGCGTGGAAGTACGTTCGCAGGAGATCGCGCGCCAGCTCATTGGCTTTACGGCGGTAAGTGCGGCCGTTGACGAGCATGACGCTGACCACGATTTCGGGATTTCGACTTGGAGCGAAACCGGCGAACCAGCTCGTCATCGTGTCTTCGCCCTGGCCTGGGCGGAGCGTGCCGGTCTTACCGGCTACGCGAATGCCGGGCAGGTAGCGCTTGCCGTCGGCGGCCGTGAACGCGCCGCGCGAGGTACCGGTCTCGACCGTCACCTCGAGCATGCGGGTCAAACGTTGCGCCGTGCGCGCCGAGATGGGTGCGGCCGGGCGAGGCGAGTCGCTCGCCGTGTCGCCGAGCGCATCGGGCTCGCTCGGCACGGGTTCGTGCAGGCGCAGCGCCACCGCCTCACCACCGCGCGCAATCAGCGTCATCAGGTAAGCGGCCCCCACCGGCGACAGGCTGCTGCCCTGAAATCCTGCAGCGGCGCGGGCAAACTCCAGATCGTTGTAAGGCACGCTCAGCTTGCCGAGCTCGGCCTGCTCCTCGCCGTCGTCGAGCGGCAGTTTGCCGTTGAAGCCCAGACGCTCGGCGGTCCTCAACAGATCTTCTCGCGTGAGCAGGCGCGTCGCCAGCTGCGCGAAGACCGCGTTCTTGCTGTGACCCAGCGCCCACGCGAAGCGACCGCACTCGGTGCCGGGGCCGTGGGCAGGCTCGAGGTGACGCCGCTCGATACCGTGCATGCCGCCGTTGATGCACACCTGGTCTTGGGGCGACACCTGCGTATTCTCGAAGAGCGCGGTCGTGGTCACGACCTTGAACAAGCTGGCCGCAGGCAGGCGCGCTTGAGTGAGCACCTCGAAGCTCGAGCCGGACGCAGCGATCGCGCTGAAGCTCAACACCTTGCCGGTCTTGGGATCGAGCGCGACGATTGCGCCCTCGACGGGCTTGGCTCCGCGCAGCAATCGCTCGGCGCTGCGTTGCAGAGACGCATCGAGCGTGGAAGGCCCGCGTGCCTTGGGGGCGCGCGCCGGGGGAGCCTCGGGGACTGCGGGCAGGCTCTCGGGTTGTGAGGCCGCGCCGGCATTGCTGGAGACCACTGCCCACGGCAGCGTCAGCAGAGCGAGAGAAAGCCAGGCCCGTCTCATGAGCTTCGCGTGATTTAAGCCAGTCTCCCTGGCGGACGGCCAAGTTACCGACATGTGGCTTAATGAAGTGAATTGTGGGTAGGTGTAAGAACTTGACCTACATAGGATCCATGCCAGACCATTTGCAAGTCACCGGAGGTTCGCAGCCATGCAGCATCGGGTCGGCCTCAGAGCGCGTACGGATTTCAGAGTGGTCGCCAAGAATGGTGGCTTCGTTTCACATTGCCGCGGGATCGAGATCTCGGCGAGCGGCATCATCGTCGATCGCGGTCGCGATCAACCTTACCAGCCGCTGTTCATGCGGCTGGAGATGATGCTGCCTGAGCGCATCCGACCGCTGTGCGCCGTGGCGCGACCGATCTGGGCACGCGACGCGCTGCAGGCCCTCAAGTTCGTGCGCATCTCCGACGTGGATCGTTTGACGCTGGCAGAGCACCTCGACGTGCTGAACCTGCGCGGCGTGCTTCTGAGCTGAGGATAGAGACCGTGAGCATTCCCTTGACCTTCGATTGGTTGACCGTAGCTTTCATCAGAGTGCGCCTGCACGCGCTGGCCGCAGAGTGGCGGCGTGGCGGCTGGAAGCGGGCGCGCGCGTTACCGCGGCAGCTTGCGCTGCTCGCCATACTCAGCGTTTTTTCAGGGTGCGTGCCGGCCACGCGCTTCGAGGAGGCGCAATCCGCGGCTCAGGTCGAGGCGGAAAGCCATCGCCGCGCCGAGCTGCAGCTCACCCAGCTCAAGGCGGAAAATGAGCAGCTTCGCTCGCAAATGCAGGCCCAGGGCCACACGCTCGACGAGCGCGATCAGGCGCTTTCTCAAGCGGAGCTCGACAGCTCGGTGCAGGGCAAGCAACGCCAGGACGCCGAGGGCATGGTCGAGCAGCTGCGCGGTGAGCTGGCGCGCGTCGGCGGCCACCTACAGGCCTACCACGACGACAAGCAGAAGCTGGAAGCGGCGCTCGAGGCGCAGGCAGCGCAGGGGCGCGAGCTTGCCAGAATCTCGCGCGACGTGACCGCATCGCTCGCGGAGCCGATCGGCGCCGGCGAGTATGGGCTCGACGCCGAGCGAGACCGCATCGTGCTGCGCGCACCGCGCGACAAGCTGCTCGCCGCCGACGGTGGCGTGAGCCCCGACGCCGTGCCGGTGCTCAAAGCCGTGGCGCGCGTGATGAAGCTGCACCCGCAGAGCAAGCTGCGCGTCGAAGACTCGTCGGCGGCGGCCGACGCCGTCGCGACCTCCAAGTTGGTGGCGGCGTTGGGCGAGCTGGGGATGGCTGCCGATCGCTTCGAGCCTCTCGCGGTCGATGTGGCCTCCGCGACGGCCGCGCCAGCCAGCGACGCGGCGGAAATCAGCTTCGGCTTCAGCGTGCCTTGAAGCGCAGCTCGAGCTCGAGCGTGCGCTCCGGATCTTTGCCACGCGGCGCGGCCAGCAATGAGAAGCGCGGATCGGCTCGCAGCGCCGTGGTCACGGCCGCCAGCAATTGCGGCTTCAGCCCAGCCTCGAAGCGCTCGAACCAGGCGAAACCGTCTTCGTCGCCCTCGTAATTCTCGTCGAATTCGGCGACCAGGCTCAGCTCGATGGCGTAGCTTCGTTCTTCGCGGTGCGGCATGCCGGAGCGCAGCGTAGCTGCTGCGGCGCCGCGCTCAACCGAAATGCTCGGAGCGGGCCACGCTTCGGCCGCCGTCCACCGCGAGCTCGTGGCCGGTGACGAAGGGGGAGCGGGCCAGGAACACCACGGCATGGGCGATGTCTTGCGGGCTGCCGACGCGCGCCAGCGGAATGGCTCGTGCCAGCCGCTCGATAGCCTGCTGATCGTAGCTGGGCGGTGGCATCACGGTGCCGGGCGCCACGGCGTTCACGCGGATTTCCGGGGCCAGCTCCAGCGCCAGGGTCTTCATCAGGTGCTTGAGGGCGCCTTTGGAGACGACGTACGGCAGGTAGCCGCGCATCGGCACGGTGGCGCTCGAGCAGGTGACGAACACCACCGAGCCACGAGCTTGGCGCAAAGCGGGCACCGCTCGCTGCACGAGCGCGAACGGCGACGCCAGATTCAGGTCGAGGCTGCGATCCCAAGCGGCGTCGTCGACATCGCCGAGCGCGACCTTCTCGAAGCTGGCGGCGCTGGCTACGACCAGGTCGAGCCCGCCCAGCTCGGCGACGGCCTGATCGACCAAACCGCGTGCCTGGTCCCGGCTCGACAGATCCGCCGAGAGCAGGGTGGCGCGTCCGCCGCTCGCCCGAATCTGCTCGGCGGTGTGTTCGGCGCCGGCGCGGCTCTCGCGATAGTGCACGGCGACCTGCATCCCCTGAGCGCCGAGCGCCTGAGCGATGGCTTGCCCGACGCGCTGACCTGCGCCGGTCACGAGGGCGCGTTTGCCGGTCAGGGAGTGCGGGGCGTCGGCGCTCATGCCGCGCAGATTACAACGTGAAGGAGACCTTTGCCGGCCAGCTACCGGGCGAGGGGAAAGACGCGCCTTTGAGCGTAGAAACCAGGCAATCGACCGACTCCTCGCCGTCTTCGTTGGGCGGGGTGACGCCGGCCGCCAGCACCGTGCCGTCCGTCGCCACGTAGATGGTGGCCTCGTACGAGCCCTTGGCGCTCTTGCACGAGGCCAGCTTGCTCGAGATCTTTCCGAGCGCCTTGTCCAGGTGATCTTGGTCGTAGTCAGCGGGGGGTCGCACGTCGTTCGGCGGGTCGAAGTCGAACGACTTGCGCGCCAGGCCGTGCTCGCCGCCGACGGGCTTGGGCCACTTCTTGGTGCGCAGCGCGCTGAGCATGCACTTTTCGGTGTCGCGATCGCCGAGCGTCGACTTTTCGAGGTAGGCGCCGTCGACCTTGCCCTCCATGTCTATCTTGACGAAGAACGCGACGGAGCCGCCCAGAAACTCCACGCGTGAGGCGCCTTGTTGCAGGCAACGCTCCAGGCTGGACAGGCTCGACTCGAACGCCGCGTTGACCTTCTCCTCGTCGAGGCCACCGATCTCGCTCGAGACCTGCGGGCCACCGCTCTTGTGCTCGTCGGTCTGGGCCTGGTCGTCAGCGGTCTTGGCCTCGGGCGTGGTGTCACCGCAGGCGACGAGAGCGAGCGTGGCAGGGACGAGGAGGCAGCTGAGGGTCGAGAGCGAAGCGTGGGGCAACATGATCGATCGGCTAGAGGTAGCTGTACTGTCCGGCCTCGGCAAGCCCCGTCAGAAGGGCCGTAAAGGCCGATTTGGCCAACCGATTATGAAATCGTTGCCAGTTTCCAGCCGGCTCAAACACTGCCCGATCGCGTCCCCGGCGGCGCGCCGAGATCCGCTATTGTGGTGACGACATGAAAGGCAAGCCGGAGCGCGCCCGCGGATCGCAAAACCCCACGATTGGCGATGTCGCGGCCAAAGCGCGGGTGGCGCCGACTACGGTATCGCGCGTGCTCAACGGTGGGTACGTGAGCGCGGACGTGCGCGCGCGTGTGGAGAAGGTGATCAAGACGCTCGGTTACGTGCCTTCGCCGACCGCGCGCAGCCTCAAGTACGGGCGCAAGGGCTGCATCGGCGTGGTCGTGGAGTCGGTGCACGGTCCCTGGTTCATGGGCTTGCTCTCGGGCATGGAAGAAGAGCTGACCAAACGCCGCATCAGCGTGCTGCTCGGTGGGCTGGTGGTGCACGGTCGCTACGACTCGAGCACCGTGCAATCGTGGATCGCCGAGCGCCGCATCGACGGCCTGGTGTTCGCGCGCTACACGCGGCGCGAGCGCGATCTGCTGTCCGCGGCGCGCCAGGCGCAGATTCCGATGACGTTCATTTGTCCCGATGAGACCGAAGACTTGGGCTTCGTGGCGCGCTGCCGCAACTTCGAAGCGGGGCGCGCGGTGGGGCAGCACCTCACGGAGCTCGGCCACCGTCGCGTGGCGTTCGTCGGCGGTCCCGAGGCGTCGATCGACGCACAAGATCGCCTGCGCGGCCTGAAAAGCGCGCTCGAGGACGTGGGCGTGAGTATTCGCGCCGAAGACGTGAGCTTCGGTGCTTCGTACGAAGCGGAAGCTGGGGCGCAGGCAGCGCGCGAGTACCTGCGCCGTGCGCCGGCAAATCGGCCCAGCGCCAGCGTGGTCGGTAACGATGCCATGGCGATCGGCTTCATGCGCGAGCTGCTCAAAGCCGGCGTACGCATTCCCGACGAACATTCGGTCACCGGCTTCGACGGGGTCGAGGAAGGCGCACGTTTTTGGCCGGGCCTCACGACCTCGGAGCAGCCGATGGAGATGCTGGGGCGCTCGGCGGTCGCGGCGCTGCTCGACCGCATCGACGATCCGAGCTCGGACGTGGCGATGACTGTCGAGTACCCCATGCCGCTCAACGTGCGCGAGAGCACGGGACCCGTTGCTGGTGCGGGTGGCGCCAAGCGCGCGCGTACCGGGGCGGCGTAGCGCCAGCTAACCGAGCGGCGTGATACCGGACAGTGAGCTTTGGCTCACCTTGCGCGCGATGGCGAGGAACGCTTGCATCAGCGGCGTGCTCGAGTCCGTGACGCGTGTGGAGAGCAAGACCTCGCTCTGCAGTCCGCCCTTGCCCAGCGCCACGGCGCTCAAGCCGCCGCGCGCGAGCTCGTCCGCCACGGCCCAGCGCGGCAGCGCCGCCAGCCCCCGCCGGCTGCGCACCAGCTGCACCAGTACGCTGGTGAGCTCGGCGGTGCGCGCGACGTTCGGCTCGATGCCGGCAGGGCGCAGAAAGCGCGTGTAAAAGTCGAGGCGCGTGAGCTCCACCGGGTAAGTGACGAAGGCCTGCGCGGCGATGTCTGCCGGTTCGACGAACGCACGCCCCGCCAGCGGGTGCTCGCTGCTCAGCAGCAGCACGATTTCGTAACGAAAGAGCGCGCTGTGCTGCACCTCGGGATCCGGCGTGCGGTCGGTGCTGAGCACGGCGTCGACTTCGTGCGAGAGCAGCGCCGGGATGGGGTCGAAGCGCGGGCCCAAGCGTAAATCGACGTCGAGCTCCGGGCGCGCGGCGCGTAGCTCGTCGAGCGCCGGCAGTAGCCACTCGATGCAGCTGTGGCACTCGAGCGCCAGGAACAAGCGCTCGCTCGGACGCTTGCCGGCCAGCGCCAGCACGTCTGCTTCGGCCTGGGCTAGCAGCGGCAGCGCTTGGCGAGCGCACTCGAGCAGGCGTTCACCCGCCGGAGTAGCTTTGATGGGTCGCGCCTTGCGATCGAACAGCGGCGCGCCGAACAGCGACTCCAGCTCACGCAGTTGGTGCGACACCGCCGACAACGTGAGGTGTAGACGCTTCGCAGCGGCCGTGAGGCTTCCTGTGTCGGCGATGGCGGCGACCGTCTGCAGGTGGCGGCTCTCCAAGATCACGGTCTCACGCTACCTCGCGTTTGGCGTGCTGGGCGCGCCAAACGCACACAAATTACGCTCAAGCGGCTTGAAAACGTTGCGATTGTTCGAGCTCGCTCGGCCTTCTACAAAAGGGGGCGAACATGGTCGAAATCGCGAGCGGTATCTTGGGTTATCCGCGCATCGGGCGCCGGCGTGAGCTGAAATGGGCGCTGGAGCGCTACTGGTCCGGGCAGAGCAGCGAGCAAGACTTGCAGTTGGCGGCGCGGCAGATCCGGCAGGAAGCGTGGCAGGCTCAGGCGCGCTCGGGGGCTTCGTGGGTCGCGGTCGGCGATTTTTCGCTGTACGACCACGTGCTCGACCTGGCGCTGCAGTTGGGCGCCATTCCGGAGCGTTTTGGCGGAGCCTCGGCGTCGCGTGATCTGGCTACGTATTTCTTGATGGCGCGCGGCAAGGCGCCGGCCTCGAAGCGCGAGCTCCCGCCGCTCGAGATGACCAAGTGGTTCGACACGAATTACCATTACCTGGTGCCCGAGCTCGGGCCGGACGTGCGCTTCGCCTACCAGCGCGGCTCGCTCGTCGAGCAGGTGCTCGAGGCGAAAGCGGCAGGTTTTTCGCCACGCCCGGTGGTGGTGGGGCCCGTCAGCTTCTTGCTGCTCGCCAAGGACGCAGCTCGGCGCACGGGCCCGCTCGAACGCCTGGCGGAGCTTTTACCCGCCTACAGCGCGCTCTTGGCGGACCTCGCGGTTGCCGGCGCCCAGAGCGTGCAGCTCGACGAGCCGTGCTTGTCCACGGACTTGCCCGAAGGCGCGGCAGAAGTGTTCCGTAAGGCATATCGGGCGCTGGCCACGAGCGCGTTGCCGCTCGAGCTGGCCAGCTACTTCGGGCCCCTCCACGAAAACTTGGAGCTCGCGCTCGAGCTACCGGTGCACAGCTTGCACCTGGACGCGCTAGCGGCGCCAGAGGAGGCCAGAGCCGCGGCGCGGCGCTTGGGCTCGGCGCAAGCGCTGTCGCTCGGGCTCATCGACGGCCGCAACGTGTGGCGCGCCGATCTCGAAACTCGGCTCGGGCTCGCGGAGGAGCTACTCGCGCAGCTGGGCAGCGAGCGCCTGATGGTCGCGTCGAGCTGCTCGCTGCTTCATGTGCCGGTGGACGTGCAGAGCGAACGCACGCTCGACGCGGAGATCGCGCCGTGGCTCAGCTTTGCGAACCAGAAGCTGAGTGAGCTTTCGGTGCTGGCCAAGGGGCTGCGTAGCGGTCGAGCCGCGGTTGCGGAAGCGCTGGCGGCGAGCCGCGCGGTGGTGGCCGCTCGGCGCGCTTCGCGGCGAGGCCACGAGCCGGCGGTGCGCGAGCGCCTGGCACAGCTTCCGCCGAGCGCCTTTTCTCGTAGCGCTGACGCGGCCGAACGACGTCCACGCCAGCGTATCGCGCTCGGCCTGCCGCCGCTGCCGACCACGACCATCGGCTCGTTTCCGCAAACTCGCGAGCTGCGCGAGCTGCGGGCACGGACGAAAGCCGGTGAAGTCTCCGGCGCCGACTACGAGACCGAGCTGCGCCGCATCATCGACGAGACGCTCGCCGAGCAGGAACAGCTCGGACTCGATGTGCTCGTGCACGGTGAGCCCGAGCGCAACGACATGGTCGAATACTTCGCCGAGCAGCTCGAGGGCATGCTCGCGACGAGCGAAGGCTGGGTGCAAAGCTATGGCTCGCGCTGCGTGAAGCCGCCTCTTCTGTTCGGCGACGTGAGCCGCCCGGCGCCGATGACCGTGCGCTGGGCAACCTACGCGCAGAGCCGCAGTCATCGCCCCGTGAAGGGCATGCTCACCGGTCCGGTGACCATCCTCAAATGGTCGTTCGTGCGTGACGACGAGCCGCTCGAGCATTCGTGCCGCACGCTGGCGCTCGCGCTGCGCGACGAGGTCTGCGATCTCGAGCGAGCCGGGATCGCGATCATTCAGGTCGACGAACCGGCTTTTCGCGAAGCCTTGCCGCTCAGAAAACGCGATCAGGCTCGTTACCTGGACTGGAGCGTGCAAAGTTTTCGGCTGTCCACGGCGGCGGCTCGACCCGAGACGCAGATCCACACGCACATGTGTTACAGCGAATTCGCCGAGCTGGTCGAAGCCATCCGCGCGCTGGATGCAGACGTGATTTCGCTGGAAGCGGCGCGCAGCGCGATGGACGTGGCCGTCGCGTTCGCGCGCTCGGGCTACGACACCGAGCTGGGTCTGGGCATCTGGGACATTCACTCGCCGCGCGTGCCTCCCGCCGCGGAGATGTTCGAGCTGCTGGAGCGCGCGCTCTCGGTGCTGGACGTCGATCGCGTTTGGGTAAACCCGGACTGCGGCCTCAAGACCCGCAGCTGGGACGAAGTGCGGCCGGCACTGGCCAATTTGGTGCAAGCAGCGCGCGCGGCTCGCGGCCGCATCCGCGAAAGCGGGTGAAACAGCTGGCTAACGCGCCGTAGGTCGCGACACGAGCGGCCCCGCTTCGAGCAAGCGCAAGCCCAGAGCGGCCAGCTCGCTCGCGAGCCTGGGCTTGGGCCGTACCGCCACGCCCATCTCGGCCGTCGTGAGCATGTCGATGTCGAAGACGTTGTCGCCGAAGGCTGCCAGCCAACGCGCGCCGCCGAACAGCGCGCGTCCGGCGCTCAGCTTTGCCTCGGCGTACGGCACGGCACCGTCCAGACGCGGCAAGAGCCGACCTTCGGCGACGGCGGGCGTGGCCGCGGCGATGTCCGCGGGCCCGAAATCCCAGAAACTACCCGCGGCCTCGACGATCGCGCGCGGCGACGCCGACACCAGGACCAGACGAACACCGGCAGAGCGCGCGAAGTCCACGATGGGCTCGAGCTCGGGTGTGAGGCGGCTCTCCAAGTCTTCTTCTTCGAGCACGTCGCGCGCCAGTTGCTCGACCTCGGCAACGGTACGACCGGCGTAGCACCAGGTCATCATGGCGCAGGTCTCGCGCTCGGGATACTTGCCAGCCAGGTATGCCGCCATCAACACGCCCGCGACCGAGTTCGCGTCGGTGCTCGCACCCAGCGGAATCTGGTAGCGCTCCGCTTCGGCGAGCAGCGCCGCGCGCGCGTCTTCGAGCAAGTATCGTTCGCGCATGGCGGCACGAAAAAGGTCCTCGCCGACGTCGCCGCTCCAAAGCGTGCCGTCACCATCGAACGCCATGACCACCTTGTTGGGATCGTGATCGCCCAGCAGGGCCTGCAGCTCGACCACCACCTTTTCGGGGGCGATGGTCAGGGGCGTTCGTTCCACCACTTCTCCGACATCGAGAGGTCTTGCACGGTGTCTATCTCCATGTAACCGCCGTGCGTGTCTTCGCGCTGCATGCTCGAGCCTTGCTCCAGCATCTCGGCCAGTAAGTCGATCAGGTACGCCTTCTGAAAGCTGCGCCCTTCGCGGAATTGCCCGCCACCGTAGCTGCGCTCGGCGCGGTCGAAAGCCGCCAAGAATTCGCCGGCTCCGGCGGGCGTCTGCTTCATCACGCCGATGAACTCGCCCTCGGCTTGTTCGCTGGGGATGGTACGGCTCAGCTCGACCACGCGGCTGCCGTCGGCGCGAAGCTTTTCGGCGTCGGTCTCCGGGTGCTGAGTGCGGCCCACGTAGCGACGGCGCCAGGCCGTGTCGCAGCCGAGCGCGATGTTGGCGGGCGACTTGACCAGCTTTTGCACCACCGCGCCTTCGTAGACGATGTCGCCGTAACTGGAGACGAAGCCGTCTTTGAGGTAGTCGCGCGCCATGAGCAGGCTGAGCAAGATGTTGTTGTTCTGCCAGTCATGATTGGTGACGTAAGTAAACTCGGGGTAGCGCGCCTTGATGACGTCGGCGCGGTACCCGCAGACGAACACCACGTCTTTACGCGGCAGCCCCGCCGAAGCGAACGCCTCCAAAATCCACTCGAGCATGGGCTTGCCCATCACCTCGACGAGCGTCTTCGGGATCTCGTCCGTCTCGTTCTGTAAGCGGCTGCCTCGACCTGCCGCAATAATCACCGGCCTCACCCCAGAACGGTACCTTACGTCTCCCGACGACCCGAGATTTTTTCACAGGGAGATCGGGAGATCGGGAGTTCTGCGAGTTTTTTGTCGTTCGATCCGTTCGTCACCGTTCGTCGACTGCGCAGTCTTGGTTCAGTCACGCACGGCTCGACCCCCAAAAATCACGCTCGCACGACTCCCGAACTCCTGATCTCCCTGTGAAATCAGGAGATCGGAACCGAGGTTCCGGGTTGGCAGCAGCCCGAAGCGTGTCAGCTCACTCGTCGTTGCCGCGGAGCTTCGCCAAGACGTTGAGGTCTTCGAGCGTGGAGGTGTCGCCGCTGGTGGCGCGGCCGGCGGCCACGTCCTTGAGTAGCCGGCGCATGATTTTGCCGCTGCGCGTCTTGGGCAAGCCCTCGGCGAAGCGAATCTCGTCCGGGCGCGCGAACTTGCCGATCTCCTGCGCGACGTGCTCGCCGAGCGCTTTCTTCATCGCGTCATCGCCGGTAAACGCCGGTTTCAGCGTCACGAACACGACCAGCGCCTGGCCCTTCAAGTCGTCGTTGCGGCCCACGGCGGCGGCCTCGGCCACGGCTTTGTGCGAGACCAGCGCGCTCTCGATCTCGGCGGTGCCGATGCGGTGGCCCGAGACGTTGAGCACGTCGTCGACGCGCCCGACGACGCGGATGTAGCCGTCCTTGTCGCGGTAGGCGCCGTCGCCCGTGAAGTAGGCGCCCTTCACGTCGCTCCAATATTGGGCGCGATAGCGCTCGTCGTCGCCCCAGACGGTGCGCAGCATGCTCGGCCAGGGCTTCTGCATCACCAGGAAGCCGCCCTGATCGGCGCCCACCGCCTGGCCATCTGCCGAAACCACGGCCGGCGAGACGCCGAAGAACGGCAGGCCGGCGACGCCCGGTTTCATGGTGTGCGCGCCGGGCAACGTCGTCAGCAAGATCGAGCCCGTCTCCGTCTGCCACCACGTATCCACGATCGGGCAGCGCTTTTGGCCGATGTGCTCGTAGTACCAGATCCACGCTTCTGGATTGATGGGCTCACCGACGGAACCGAGCAGGCGCAAGCTCGACAGATCGTACTTGGCCGGCCATTCGTTACCGGCGCGGATGAAAGCGCGGATCGCTGTGGGCGCCGTGTACAGGATCGTGACCTTGTGCTTTTCGATGATCTGCCAGAAACGCCCCCAGTCCGGCGTGTTGGGCGCGCCCTCGTACATCAAGCAGGTGGCGCCGTTGGAGAGCGGGCCGTACACGATGTAGCTATGGCCGGTAATCCAGCCCACGTCGGCGGTGCAAAAGTAGACGTCGTCCGGCCGCAAATCGAACACGTACTTGGACGTGAGGTGCGTGCCCGCCAGGTAACCGGCGGTCGTGTGCAGCACGCCCTTTGGTTTGCCGGTGGAACCGGAGGTGTAAAGGATGAACAGCGGGTGCTCGGAGTCGACCACCTCCGGCTCGGCGCCGAGCCTGGGATCGGCTGCTTCGAGCGTCTGTTTCCAATCTAGGTCGCGGCCCGGTTTCATCTCGATTTTGGCCTGCGCGTCGCTCAGGCGGCGCAGCACGATGCACTTTTCGACGCTGGGCGTGTGCTCGAGCGCTTTGTCGACGATGGCCTTGAGCGGCACCACGCTGCCGCGGCGCAGCGCGCCGTCTTGCGTGAGCACCACTTTAGCCGTGCAGTCGTTGATGCGATCGCGCAACGACTCCGCCGCGAAGCCGCCGAACACCACGGTGTGGGGCGCGCCGATGCGCGCGCAGGCCAGCATGGCCACCGCGGCTTCTGGCACCATGCCCATGTAGATCGCGACGCGGTCGCCCTTCTTCACGCCCAGGCCGCGCAGCGCTGAAGCGAGCTGCACCACTTGTGCATGCAGCTCCCCGTAGGTAACCGTGCGCGTCTCGCCGGGCTCGCTCTCCCAGATGATGGCTGGCTTGTTCTTGACGTCGGTCTTCAGATGCCGATCGAGGCAGCTCTCGCTCGCGTTGAGCTCGGCGCCGACGAACCACTTGGAGTGCGGCAGATCCCACTCGAGTAACTTTTGCCAAGGCTTCCTGAACACCAGGTCTTGCGTCTCGCGCTTCCAGAACGTGTCGGGCGACTCCAGGCTCTCTCGATACAGCTCTTCGTACTTGGCGCGATTGAGCCGGGCGCGGGCCACGAACTCGGGGCTCGGCTCGAAGGTACGGGTTTCAGCCGAGTGCGTTTCGATTGCGGAGGTATCGAGCGACATCCCCCTCAGAGTACCTGGCAAAAACACGGCAGAAAAGCCCCTGGCGTGTCCCGTTTATGCCGCTTTCGTGGCATATTTCAGCGGCCGGGGCGCCACGTAGAAAAGCCACCCCGAATACCAATTCCGATCATGGGTAGGGTGGTGCCCAGGTCGCGCTGCAGCGCGCGGTTGTTCGCGTCGCTGAAGCCTTTTTGCAGCGCGCTGCTGCCGTCGATCAGGCCCACGAGCGCGACTTCGGCCAGGAATTGCCGGTAGTTCATGCCGACTCCCAGCTCGAGCGAGAAATACGGATCGATACCGCGCACTTCTTCGGGCTGCTCTTTTTTGAGCGCCAGGCGGTGGTGCACGATGCCCACGCCGAGCGTGCTGATGAAGCGGAACTTTTCGCCCGTCGTCATCAGCCTCAAGTCGGGGCCGAAGTGGATCGACGTCAGCGAGTAGTCGCGCGTCTTCATCGTGTTCGAGTCGTAAGCTCCCGTGACGTTGAGCCCTCCCACGTCCAGCCGCACGTCGAGCGCGACGGGATTGGACAGGCGGTAGCCGGCGCGCAGCCCGAGCGCAGCGACGCCGTTGCCGCCCTGCGCCTTGGAAATGTCGAGCGCCAGCGGCTTGGAGATGGCCAGGGCATCGAGAGTCACCAAACCAAAGAAACCCTTTTGAGTGCGCTTGGGCGCATCGCTGGGCGGCGCCGTCGCGTCGGCGGGATTGGCCGCGGGAGCGCTGTCCACGCCTTCCAGCACGGCATGAATGCTGGCCGTTTTGCACACGCCGACTCGAAACGATTGTTCGAAGGGCTCCACGCCGTCGCGGTACACCTGCAGCAAGTGGTCGGTGTCGGGCTCGACGGCGCCTTTGTAGGCTCGCCGCGCTTTGGGTAGGCCGTCGATGGCAATGTTGGCAGTCGGATCGTTGGTCGTGACGTCGACGAAGCCCTGCGTGCAGCGCAGCTCGATGTCGACGGGCACGTCGCGCTGCCCGCCCGCGAGCCGTAGCAGCTTGCGCTCCGGCGCGTAGCCGGGCGCGTCGACGCTGAGCGTGTGCTCGCCCACGTTGAGCACCAGCGCCGCGCTCCATTCCGCTTCGTTCAGCTGCCGCCCATCGAGTAGCACGCGCGCGGTGGCCGGCACGATGCGCAGCTTGATGCTGGCGATGAGCCCCTTCAGCTCGCTGATCGCGTCCTCGACGGCTTTGCGCTCGCCCTCGTTCAGCTCGCCCGCGTGCTTGCCCAGTAGCTGCTCGAGCGTCGCGGCGGCTTCGGCATAGCGAAACAAGCCCTTCTGGCTGAGCGCGACGTTTTGCAGCGAGCCAGCGCCGGGCTTGAGCCGGTACGCCTCTTCGAATTCGGCCAGCGCGCCGCCGTAGTTGCCATCGCGGTACAGCTTGGTCCCCGACTTGAAGTGGCGACGCGCCTCGAGCGTCGCGTTGTCGGCTTCAGTGGTGGCGGCCGAGCTCAGCGGCGCCGCGGGCGTGTCCGCTGGTTGGGCTCGCGCCGGCACCACCGCGAGCACCCAAAGGGCGAGCAGTCTCAGCCGGAGCCCGCGAGCATCACCACCAAGAGCCAAGAGCGACTTGGCTATCACAGCTCTCGGCCTAGCTCTACGGTGGTCGGCCTTACGGCTCGCGCGTGCTCAAACCGAGGCCGCCCGCCACACCGGCAGAGGGCGCGCCGGTCGGCTTCTTTTCGCTCGGTTTGGCGGCTTCACGGGTCGGCTTGCTGGCGGGCGCCTTGGCAATCGGCTTGCTGACGACGGGTGAGGCGGGTGCGACGCTCGACGTCACCGCCTCGACGACGCTCGGAGACGGCGGCGCCGCGGCAGCTGGCTTGCTCGCGGGCGTGCCCGGCGCGACTTCGTTGGCGACAGGCGTGGCGTTGCCGCGCGCCACGAAGTAGGCCGCCACCGAAAAGCCGCCGAGCGCCGCCACCACCACCCAGACCAGCGTGCGGTAGCGGTCGGGGGCTGCGCTCTTTGGCGCTGCGTCGAGCCAAACGCCCTGCGCGGTGCGCGTCTTGACGGCGAGCGCGCGGCTCTCGTGGAGCGTCGCTTCCAGATCGGCCAGCATGTCGCTGGCAGAGGCGTAGCGCTCGGCGCGATCGCGCTTCATCGCGCGCGCCACCACGCGGGCCAGCTTCTCGGGCACGTGCGGCGCCTTGCCGCGCACGTCGGGCGCGTCCTTCGTGCAAATCGCGATCAGCACTGCCTCGTACGTCGGCGCAGTGTGCGGTGGCTCGCCCGTCAGCATCTCGTAGAGAATGGCTCCGACGCTGAACAAGTCGGTGCGGCCGTCGATGTCTGGAAAAGACTGCGCCTGCTCGGGCGACATGTAGAAAGCAGTGCCGAGCACCGCGCCCTTGTGCGTCAACGTGTCGACGCCCGTCGAGGCCTGCAGCTTGGAGATCCCGAAATCGACGATCTTGACGAAGCTCGGCTCGTCCTCGCGACGGCACAGGAAGACGTTGTCCGGCTTCAAGTCGCGATGCACGATGCCGGCGGCGTGCGCCTGGCGCAGCGCCTTCAGCACTTGCATGCCGATGCGCACCGCGCTCTCGGCGTCGAGCCGCCCCTCACGACGGAGCCGCTCGCGCAAGTCTTCGCCAGTGAGCAGCTCCATGACCAGGAACGGCAACCCGCGCTCGCTACGACCGGAGTCGAAGATCTGCACGATGTGCGGGCTCTCGGCCAAGCTGGCGGCTTCGGCCTCGCGCTGAAAACGCGTGGCTGCGTCGGCGTCTCTGCTCGTCTGCGCGCCCAAGAACTTGAGCGCCACGCGCTTGCCGATGGCGGCGTTCGTCGCCTGGAACACGGCGCCCATGCCGCCGCGACCGATCAGGCGATCGATGTGATACTTGCCGGCGACCGTGGAGCCGACGAGCAGATCCAGCTCGTCAGGTGCTTTCTTTCCACTATCGAACGACATGCCTCTCCGGACCGCGCCGCGCTCGGCGCGCGCCATCCAGAGAGGCTAGCATTGTCGGACGCTGCGAATCAGGCTTTGGCGGATTTCGCCAATGCCTTCGCGATGCGCGACGTGGTGCGGGCGGCCGTACGGGGATGAATCAAGCCCTTCGACGCGGCCTTGGCGAGTGCCTTTTCGGCGCTGCCAACGCTGCCCTTGGCGGCGGCTTTGTCGGCGCCGCCGATGGCCGCGCGGGCCTTCTTCAACGTGCTGCGCAGCGCGCTCTTGGCGGCGCGGTTGCGCTCGGTGCGCACGATGCGCTGACGATTACGTTTTTCTGCGGACGGGTGATTGGCCATGGATCAGCTTGCGGCTTTCTTCGCGTCGGCTTTCTTCGCGTCGTACCCTTCCGGGTGCACGGGGAACTTGGGGGTCTGCGCGAGCTTCTTGCCCTTGCCAAAGGCCTTGGCGCGAATCGCTCGGCGTCGTTCTGTCTGCCTCGTCGAAGAAACCATCGGTAACTACCTTGAACTCGTCTCGGCCCACGGTTCGGCCGAGAGGGCGGGGACTATGACCAATGGCCCGACCCTTGTCAACCGTGCAGGGAATCCAACGCTTGCTCGGGAGAGGCCCTCCCAAGAGCGCTCTCGAGACGCCGATCTCGACTTGGGTACCCAATCCAACAAGCGCCTCAGAAGCCGCCCTGAGGACGAACCTACCGCCTCTCCCGCTTCGCTGTTGGATTGGGTACCCAATCCAACAAGCGCCTCAGAAGCCGCCCTGAGGATGAACCTACCGCCTCTCCCGCTTCGCTGTTGGATTGGGTACCCAAGTCGAGATGGCGGAGCGCGAGGGCAGGTTCGGCGGGCGCGCTTCGCGCTCCGGGCGATCGCTCACGGGGGGCGAATCGTAATCGGTGCGGTGAACGAATCTTTGGCGAACGGAGCTACGTGGGCCTTGGAGAGCGCGGCTTGGATGCAGGCAGCGGCGGGGCCGCTGGCGCGCACGCTGAGGACGTGGCCGTCCGAGCCGAAGGTGACGCTGGCGCTCACGGCTTCGGTCTGTCCAGCGAGGCACGCCTGAGCGTCGCTACGCACGGAGCCGAGCGCCGTGCTCACGGCACCCGCAGAGGGACTGATGGGCAAGCTACCGCCGTTGCCTTCGGCGGGCTTGAGCTGGGGCTCGGGTGTGGGCTCGGCCTTCTTTTCGGCGACGGGCGCTTGAGCTGGAGCCGGGTCGTCTTCGAGCACGACCGCCTCTTGTTTGGGCGCAGCAGCGCTGGGTGCTGCTGCCGCAACCTTGGGAGAGCCGCCGGGGGCGCCGGCAGGAGCGGCCGCAACGGCTGCGGCTTTGCCGCCGCCGCGCTTTTCGCCTTCGGGCGCCTGGGGCTCGGTGGCGGGAGCGAGCGCTTCGGGGCTCACCACGCCGTCGTTAGGTTTGGCGGCGGCGGTAGGCGCGGGGCGGCCGGCTTGGGGCGTCGCCGCAACGACGGCGTCGGCGGCCTTTTCGGCTTGGAGCGCCGCGCTCGTCGGTGACGACGCGGGCTCGTTCGTCTTGAAGTACAGCGCCAGGCACGCCGCGATACCGACGACACTGCCGAAGATGCCAATCACGGTGCCGCGCGACACGCCGCGCGACGGCGAGCTGGCGGGAGCTGCGACGGGAACCGCCGCGGCGACGGGCACTGGCTCCGCGCGCGTGACCACGCCGCTCGTGCGCTCCACGTCGCCCGTCGGTAGGGGCGAAGCCGTGGCGCCGGCGCGCCCGGCCGCCTTCACACGCTCGACCATCTCGGCATCGGGGCGACGGCTCTTGGCGGCCGCCATCAGCTCCTTGGCGAGCGCGGTGGCGTCGTCTTCGCCCTTCTGCAGGCTCTTGCGCGCCATCTCGGCGAAGTTGCTCTTCTGCCCGGCGCGCACCGCGGAAGGTGGCACCGGAAGCGAAGGCTCGCCCACTTCTGCCATCAGCTCGGGAGCCCGGAACAGATCGTCGTCGCTGAGCGCGCCTTCGGCGGGCTTGCTGCCGAGCTTGCCCGCGATGGCTTGGGCGCGAGCTTCGAGATCCGGCTCGGCCATCGGAAGGTCGCGCAGCAGCTCGTCGGCGTTGCGCTGAAGCTTGAGTGTGGGTTCGCTCATTCCTTGCCCTCGAGGTCGTCGTCGTCGAACCCGCGTTCGGAGAGCATACCGCGCAGCTTCTTGCGCGCTTCGTGGACCCGCCAGGCGACGGTGCCTTCGGGGCAGCCGAGCACCTCGCCGGCTTCGGCGTGGCTCAGGCCGTCGATGCACACGAGCACCAGCGTGGTGCGCAGCGTGTCGCTCAGCTCGTCGATGCCTTCGACCAGCGCGCGACCCAGCTGCTTGTCGGCTGTGGAGCGCTGCGGGCTACCACCGGCCGGCGCGTTGTCGACGAGCAGCGCCTCGATGCGCGGGTCGTCGGGTGACGACGCGCGGCGCGTCTTGCGTGAGCGCAGCGCGTTGAGCGACAGGTTCACGCAGATGCGGTAGATCCAGGTGAAGGGCTCGCTGCGTCCGTCGAAGCGATCGAGCGCGCCGTACGCACGGACGAAGGTGTCCTGCGTCACGTCCTCGGCCTCCGCGCCGCTCTTGAGCAGGTTGACGGCGAGTCGATAGACGCGCTTTTGATGACGGCGGACCAAGAGCCCAAACGCCTCCGCGTCGCCTTCGCGGGCGGCGGTGACAAGCTCTCGATCGGTTCGCTCAGGCAAGTGCTGGCGCGCGGAAGTAACCACGCGAATTCTCCGGTCGAGCGCTCACGATAATGCATTGCTCCCGGATTGGACAGCCGACCCGCCAGAGCGCTTGGGCGAGCCGGGAGCTTTTAAGCACGGTCAGAAGCTTAGTCTTTTCAGCGGCTTGAGCCAAAACCTGAGCCAGGATCGGGCCGCAGACCGATACTAATCTCGGTTTTGGAGCCATCGATCACGACTTTGCGGGTCGTAAAACCGACCTTGCCGAGCTCGTAGGCGTGTTTCTCGCCTGGCTGCAATTCGAGCACGAACGGCGTCGTACCCACCTCTTTGCCCTTCCAGAACATGCGCGCGCCCGGCGGCTCGCTGGTCACATTGATGCGAACGACGTCCCCACTCGCAGCCGGGGCGGCCGACGGAGCTGCTGCAGACGGAGCCGCTACAGCAGACGGGGCAGACGGAGCCGCCGCAGAAGCAGCGGCGGCGGCAGCGGCGGCGGCAGTCGCCGCTTTCGCTTTCAACGGATCGGGGTCCGGTGGGGTGGGATCGGGAGCATCGTCCGTACCGGTGTGCGGAGGCTCGCCGGGATCGGTATCGTCGTCGTCGCCGTCGTCGTCGCTCTTGGGCGCGGCGCCGAGCGTCTTGCTGGCGGCCTTGCTCGGTGTGTGGGGATGCGCGAGCTCCGCCGGCACCGCGGTGGGCGCGCGATCGAGTGAGCGCAAACCGATGACCCCGAGGGCGAGCGCTGCCGCAGCGCCCACCGGCCAGAGCCAGGTCGGCTTCGCTTGCTTGATGGGTGGCAGATCGTCGTCGCTGAGGCTGAGCGCGACGCGCTGGGGCTCGCTGCGCTTCGCCGGCGCAGGCTCGGGCTCGCTCGGTAGGTCGCTGGTGGTGGGCGCGTCGGTGGTGGCTTGCGCGGGTGTCTTCAAGCTCGGAACGGAAGCGGCCGGCTCGAAAGGAGCCTCGGCGGGGGCAGCTTCCACCGCCGCAGTTTCTGTCGGCGCAAGCGCAGGCGCTTCCGGCTGTGGCTTCGGCTCCGGTTGGGGTTCCGACGGGATGACGGGTGCGATGCCGAGCAGCGTTTGCTTGCGCAGCGGATTGTCGCTTGCTGCAGTCGGTGGTTGCGAGGGCGCCGCCGCCGGTGGCTGTGATGGGGGAGGAATCACCGGCGCGATGCCGAGCAAGGTCTGTTTGCGCAGCGGGTTGCTCGCCGCGGGCGTGCTCGCGGCCGGCGTGGCCGAGGGCCGCGCTGCCGGCGCCGCCGACGGACGCGGTGCGGGCGTGGACGAGGGGCGCGGTGCGGGCGTCGACGACGCACGCGGCACCGGCGTCGACGACGCACGCGGCGCGGGCACGGAAGCCGGGCGCGGCGGAGTCGAGGGTGTGGCCGCCGGTGGCGCGTCGAGCGCCGCAGGCACCTTGGCAGGTGCTGGAATGTCGTCAGCGCCCCATTCGGAGTCGATCTCGTCGGTAGGTGGCGCCATTGACGGCATCGGGGGCCGCCCGCTCACACGTTCGCTCGGCTTGTCGGTCATCGCCCTGAACCACCGGGCTTTTCATGGCCCGGCGCACAAATCAAGCGCAGCGGCCACAATTACCGGCAAAGACCGGTTAATGGCCGCAGCGCAGGCGGACCTTTCCGGTCCCGGCGAACCCCTTCAGCTTTCGTCGTGCTTGGCGCCGCCGGCCAGGCGCTGCTTCAGCAAGTCACCCAGCGTGCCGAAGCCGCCCTCGGCCTTGAGCTTCTGCCGGTACTCTTTGTGAGCGCGCCGCTCTTCTTCCTCGGCGTAGCCGCGGATGCTGAGCTTGGGCTCGCCGGTGCGCGGATCGACGTCCAGCACCTTGGTGTCGAGCACCTTGCCGGCCTTGAAGTGCTTACGCAAATCGGTCCCACGCTGCGTGCCCGTCTGACCCGCCGGGATGAAGCCGCGCGCCTGCCGGCCCGTGACGCCCAGCACGCGCACGATGAGCCCGGGGCCGTCGGCCTTCACGACCTCGACCTTGATCAGCGCGCCGCGCTCGATGCGCTGGAACTGCTCTTCGGCGCGCTCGGCGGGCGGCGCCGGATGCAGCGCCACCTTCTTGCTGCGCAGGTCGAAGTTCGCGACGACGACGTCGAGATCCTGACCCTCTTTGAGGATGGTGTTCGGATGCTCGACGCGATCGAACGACAGGTCGGCGACGTGCAGCAGGCCCTCGATGCCGGGCTCGAGCTCCACGAACGCGCCGAACTTCTCCAGCCGCGTGACCTTGCCGGTGTGACGGCTGCCGCGTGCGAATTTGCTGCGCGCCTCGCCCCAGGGATCGCTGATGAGCGCCTTGCGGCTCAACCAGATCTTACCCTTCTCGTCGATCTTGATGATCTTGACTTCGAGCTTTTCGCCCGGCTTCAAGAGCTCGTTCAGCGGCGCGCGCGGGTCGTGGCTGGCCTCGGTGACGTGCACTAGACCCTCGAGGTTCTCGGCCTCGGGCAGGGCCACGAATGCACCCCACTCCACGACAGTACGCACCACGCCCTGCATCACCTGGCCCTCTTGGAGCAACGTGAGGGCGTGCTTGCGGCGCTCGTGAGCTTCGGCCTCGAGCATCGGGCGGCGCGTGACGACCACGTCGCGGCCCGCCTTTTCGTACTGGACGACCTTGAACTCCAGGCGCGTACCGAGCAGCGACGCGAAGTTCGCGTTCTGCGGGTGCAAGTCCATCCCCGAAGCCGGCGCGAAGGCGCGCAGGCCGTAGATGTCGACCTCGATGCCGCCCTTGATGACGCCCGTGACGAGGCCGCTGATGAGCGTGCCGTCCTTGTGGGCCTGCTCGACCTTGGGCTTGACCTCTTCTTCGCGCAGCGGCTTGCGCGTGAGCACGACCAAGCCGCCGCGGATGCCGTCGTTGTGCACGCGCGCGACGAAGCGGTCGCCCACTTGCGGCACTAAATCGTCCGGCTCCATTTCGGAGCGGTCGAAGATCGCGAGCGCCTTGCCCGACAGGTCGATCATCACCGCCGTATCCAGCACGGCCGTGACCTTGCCGAAGACTTCTTCGCCGACGTGGAAAGGCGCGCGATCGCTGGCGCGATGCTGCTGACGGCGCGGCTCCCCGCCTTCTTTGTTGCCACCCGCAGCGGCTGCGCCGTCGCTCGGCTTCTTCTTCTTGCGACGGCGGCGCTTCTTCTTCGGCGCGCCAGGCGTGGCGTCGGCGCTCTGACCTTCAGCGGCTTCGCCTTCGGCGGCCTCGCCTTCGGCGGCTTCGCCTTCACCCGCGTCGTCGCTGTCGTCGCCGGAGTCGTCGGAAGACGGCGCGTCGCTGCTCGCAGAAGCTTCTGCGCTGCCTGCGGCGGCGTGGTCGGTCGTCTCCCCCGAGGCATCGCCCGCGTGGCTCTCGGCTTGCTCGGTGACGGTTTCGGTTTCAGGGGCGGTCATGGGGGTCTCGGCGGCGTATATCGTGCCTCGGGGCGCCTGCCAATCGGCGGCTCGTCAGCACTCAGGGTGAGGGGGGAGAAGCAAACAAAAGTAGCTAGCGTGTGATCGGGAGGTGGCGATTTTGCCCACCGCTGCGATCGATGCTCAAAACCGAGGCGCCGGCCGAGGCGCTCAGGCTCTCGAGCAGGCGCTTCGCCACGTTCGTGAAAGCTTCCGCCGGCGGCGAACCCGGGGCTGCCTCGACGACCGGCACACCGGCGTCGCCCCACTTACGTACCTCGGGGAAGAGCGGGATCTGGCCGAGCAACGGCGCTCCCGCAAACTCGGCAATCTTTTGGCCGCCACCCGAGCCGAAGAGCTCGTGCCGCTCGCTACAGTTGCCGCACACGAAGTAGCTCTCGTTCTCGACCACGCCGACGATCGGAATGCCGACCTTTTGGTTCATCGAAACGGACTTGTAAACGTCTTGTAGCGCGACCTCTTGCGGCGTGGTCACGATCACCGCGCCGTTCGAGCGCACGCGCTGTGACAGCGTCAGCGCCACGTCGCCGGTGCCGGGCGGCAGATCGAGGAGCAAGAAGTCGAGCTCGCCCCACTCGACGTCCTTCAAGAATTGGAGCAAGGCGCCGTGCAGCATCGGGCCGCGCCAGACCACTGCGCTCTTGGGGTCCTCGAGCAAGAAACCGATGCTCATCAACTTGACCCCGAAGCGCTCGAGCGGCTGGATCTTCTTGCCGTCGCTCATCGGCTGCCCACTCACGCCGAGCATGGTCGGGATGCTGGGGCCGTAGATATCGGCGTCGAGTAGGCCGACCTTCAAGCCGAGCGACTTGAGCGCGAGCGCCAGGTTGGTGGCCACCGTGCTCTTGCCCACGCCGCCCTTCCCGCTCATCACCAGGATGACGTTCTTCACGCCGGGCACGGGATCGTCCGCGCCGACCTCGCGTGAGGGGACCTGAACAGCTGCTTGGCTCATCGCGCGGCGGTCATACTACTGCCGCGGCACACTGCAAGCCGCCGTGCCGCAGGTCCGCGGGAACCAGCAGAAAATGGCGGCTACAGCAGCCCGGCCGACCAGGCCAGCCCGAGCCCGAGCCCGAAGCCGATGCCTATGGCGATGAGCGCCGGCAACATGTCGCGCTTGAAATTCGAGCGGCGTGCGGGCATCCGCGTTTGCGAGCGGCGGGCCTCGACCAGCTCTTTGTAGTCCGGGTCACCCGGCATGGGCATGAAGTCTTGCCCCAGCCGCAGCTTGGGCGTGCTCGGCGCGCGCGGGATCTGCGGCGAGACCAGCAGCGAGTGTCGCACGCCGCTCATCGGCTTCATGTCGACCGGGATGACCGAGCCCTGCAGCGCCGGCAGCGCGGAGGCTTTGCTCACGTCGGGCGTGGGCGCCACGATCAAGGGAATCGGTTGGCCCGAGCCACGGGCGCTCTGCGGTACCAGCGACACGAAATGCGCGGCGCTGACGAACGGACGTAGGCGCTCGGCCAGCTCTTCTGCGCTTTGGATGCGCTCCTGGCGCTTGAGCGCCATGCCGTCTTTCACCACCCACACCAACTCGGCTGGCAGCTCCGGCACCAGCGCCTGCAAGTCCTTGCAGCGGCCGCGCGCGACGTTCTTCATCACGTCGCGGCTCGTGGCGCCTTCGAAGGGATCGGTGCCGGCCAGCATCGCGAAGAGCATGGCGCAGGCCTGGTACACGTCGGTGCGAAAGTCGACCGGATCGCCGGTGACCTGCTCGGGCGCCATGTACATGGGCGTACCCATGACGACCTGCTCACGGTGCTGAGCGGCTTCCACGCCGCGCGCGATGCCGAAGTCGAGGACCTTGACCAGAGGCCGATCGGGGCGCGGGTGCGTGACCAGCACGTTGCCCGGCTTGAGATCGCAATGCACGATGCCCTGCGCGTGCGCCGCCGACAGCCCAGCCAGTACCTGCAAGAACAGCTCGCAAGCGTAAGCCGGCGCGAGCGGGCCGCGCGTGTCGATCACTTCTTCGAGCGTCTCGCCGCGCAGCAGCTCCATCACGATGTACGGCACGCCACTCTTCGAGACGCCGAGGTCGTGGATGTCGACGACGTTGGCGTGCGAGATGCGGGCCGCCGCACGAGCTTCGGTCACGAAGCGCGTCTGGCTGTCCTGCTCGGCGAAGGCGCCGGCGTTCATCAGCTTGATCGCGATCTTCTTGCCGACGATCAGGTTCTCGGCCTCGTACACCGTGCCGGTCCCGCCGCTGCCCAGCTCCCGGAGGAGGGCATACTTTCCATCGAGGATGGAAACGGGGTTCGGATGCTGGGCCGCGGACATCACCGATCTTTCAGAACGGCACGATGGCAGCCCGATTTAGCCCATTCGCGCTTCGGCGGAACAGCTGACGGCTCGTGGCCCGACTGCGCTACGCGTTTCGGCGAAAAACTCAGGGCTTCTTGCCGGAGCCCAAGTACGCCGTGGTCGTGATTTCGATCGGCTGGCTGCCGTACGTGGCCTCGAGCCGCCCCACGATGCCGCGCGTCACGTCCGCCCAACGCGCGTCGCCGAGACGGCGCTTCAGCAAAACGATGGGGGCCGTCGTGCGTTGGGTCTGCGCCCAGATCTCAGCCGGGGTGTCGCCCGGCAAGGTGTGCGTGTACGGCGTGACCCGCACATCCGCGAAGCCGGCCGCGCTGAGCTCGGCCGCAAACTCGTCCGGATCGCCGAGCGGGCCCTTGCCCGCACCGAACGGGATCTCCGGCAGCACCTCGCGCAGTGCGCCCATGATGCTCTTGAAGATGCCCTCGAACGGAGCCCAGCTCGACACGACGGCCGTACCGCCCGGCTTGAGCACCCGCCGTAGCTCGCCAAAGCCGCGCCCGCGATCGGGAAAGAACATCAGCCCGAACATGGAGAACGCGGCGTCGAACTCCGCGTCGGCCCACGGCAGCTGCTGACCGTCGCCCTGGCGCACGTCGGCGCCGAGCTGCGCGCCGTTCAAGCGCCGGCGCAGGTTCTTCACCATCTGCTCCGAAAAGTCGAGCGAGGACACCGAACGACCCGCTTCGGCGGCAAGCAGCGTGAGCGTGCCCGGACCCGCTGCGACATCGAGCACCTTGGCGCCAGCGTGCGTCGGCGCGAGCGCGAGCGCGTCTTTCGAGAACAGCTCGAACATCGGCAAGAGCTCTTGCGTGTAGTCGTCCGACACGAGATCCCAAGGCTCGGGCGAGGCGAGGGGGCTTGGGGACGGCTTGGCAGCGTCGGTCATGGTTCCCCTTTTTAGGACAAAAATACCGCGACGGCGCGCTGGCGCGACACGACGGACGCCGAGTTTTGCGAAACGGACTGCCGGTTGCTAAATTTGAGGCGCGATGACGATCGAGCGGCGTTCGTTCATATCGGGCTTGGGGCTCGTGTGCGTGGCGGCCGGCTGCGGCTCCGGCGAGCCAGCGCCGAACGAGCCCGGCGCCAAGCAGCCCGGCTTTCAGCTGCAGGATTTTCAGCCGCAGAGCGAGCGCTTTGGTGAAACTTACGGGCTCGAAGAGTTTCGCGGCAGCGTACTTCTTTTGCCCCTGTACGCGGGTTGGTGCAGCACCTGCATCGGCTGCGCCGACATTTTGAACGACGTGTACAAGCAGTGGCAGAGCGAGGGGCTCAACGTGCGGGTTGCCGCCATCAACCCCATCAACGCGCTACACAACCAAAAATTTTTGGTCGAGGTGTGCGACTTTCCGCTCCTTCAAGATACCGAGCAGCAAAATGCCTGGGACGCGCTGCTCGGTACGAAGGACGACACCTACGTGTACACGCCCGACGGCGTGCTCGGCACGTTCATCGACTTTCAGGCGGACCTGAGCCAGATGATCGTGAGCGAGGCCGGCAAGGCCATGCTGCGCAAAGCGATCGTCGACGCGGGCGGCTGAGTCGCCGCTTGCCGACAAAACGCAAACGGCGCAGCCCTTGCGGGCCGCGCCGTTTAGCTGCGCCGTCTGGCGCCGTTGGCGTTACTCCACGCCGACGGAGGCGACGACCTTGCCCGACGCCTGGAAGGCAGCCGCGAACTTGTCGCTAGCGTCGCCGATGGCAGCGACGATCGGCGGCACGCAGAACACGGCCTCGCCGCTGAGATCACCGACGTTCGCGGTGATGTTGGCGCCGGCCTTGACCGAGCCCTGGATGCCTGCCGTGAAGCTCTCGCCGCGGGCCTTGAGCACGACCAGCAGGTTCGGCAGGTTGGCCTTCAGCGAAGCGATGGCGATGTCGATCTGCGCCTTCGCGTCCACGTCGGCGGTGCCGGCGCCCGAGGCCGTGATGGTCAGCGACGGCGGCTTGCAGTCGGCCTTGGCGCTGGCGCTGGCGTCGCAATTCGCCTTGCAGTCGGCGTCGACCTTGCAGTCGACCTCGAGCTTGCCGCCCTCGCACTTGGGCGCTTCGGCAGTACCCGTGCATTTGCCGTCGCAGGTGAACTTGGCATTCGCCACCGCGTCGCACTTGGCGTCGCAGGAGCCTTCGCAAGTACCTTTGCACTGCACCGTGGCGTTGGCCGCCATCTCGCACTTGCCATCGCACTTGCCCTTGCAAGTACCGTCGGCCTGGACGCCAGAGGCGCTGCCAGCTTTGCCGTCGACGGTGCAGGTGCCGTCGCACTTGCCTTCGCAGTCGATGGTGGCGCCGGCTTCGGCCGTACATGCGCCCGAGCACTTGCCGCTGCAGGAGCCGGTACACGACACCGACACGCCGGCGTCCGCTTCGCACGAGCCGCTGCACTCGACCGTGAGCTTGCCGCCGGTGCACTTGGGGGGGTTGGCTTCCACATCACACTTGGCGTCGGCGCTGCAGCCGCCTTGGCAGCTCACGGATGCGTCGACCGACGCGGTGCAGACGGGAGGCTGGAAGTCGACGGCCAGCGTGGCTTTCAGCTCGCCCTTGGCGCCGAACTTGGCGTTGATCTGCGCGGTGGCGAGATTGCACCAGGCGGTGACGGCGTCCGCGCCGGTCTTGGCGCTGGCCGCGTCCGCGTCCTTCGTGGCGGCGCCGAGATCACGCGCGATGTTCTCGCACGCGGCCGCGACGTCCAACAGGGCGCCGTTGGCGACCACGGACAGGTCCGAGCCGGCCTGGGCGAAGGCCTTGAACTGGCCCTTGATGTCGCCTTCCAGACCGAAGTCGACGTCGCTCAGGTCGGCGCCCACCTGGAAGCTTTTGCAGCAGAGGCTGTCAGCTGCGCCCGCAGCCTTCTCGGCGGCGCTGCAGCCCCCGGTGAGGACCGCGATGGAAAGCCCGGCGAAAGCGAGCGTCGTAAGTGGCTGGAAGCGAATCAGTTTGCTCATCCGAAGACTCCTTAGATTGTAACCAAGTCAGAAGCGCCCGATCGAAACGACGGCAGCGCCCCCCACGTGAAGTTCATCCTCTTCAAACTCGGGGCAGGAGGTTAGACCAAGACGCATCGCGGGCGAAACCCCTAGCAGTCGCATTCGTCGCGTTAGACGCCGCTCAGGGACAGCGCATGCAATTGGCTCATGTTGCCCTACACTGCCGCACGCATTTTTGGCGTAAAATTGCGGCATTTCGCGCATGGGAAACGATCGTAATCGTCGGGGCACCAGAGCGACCGGCCCGCGACTATGACAGTGGTGTCACGCCTGCGAATCGAACTGACCCGATCGGTTGCTCAGGGCTCGCTCCAGCAGCCGGTCTGCGGCGAGCTCCCGAGCAGGGTGTCGGTGCCGCTGTTGGCCGCGTAGCAGACGCCCACCTGTGAAGAAGAGGAATCGCGGACGAGGCACTCCAGCGTCAGACCGTCGGGGGAAGGGGGGCAACCGCCGTCGTTGCAGGTGCCGCTGGCATCTACCCCGTTTTTACACTCGCAGGTGGTGTCGAAGTTGACGCACCAGCGCTCGCCCGTGAACGAAGACGAGGTGCAGGCGCCGTTCGGGCAATCTTGATTGGTGACGCACGGCTCGCAGGTTCCGCCGTCACCGTGGCACCGGCCGAAACGATGCGCGCAGGTGGGCAGCCCCAGGTCCTTATCGAAGACCGCGCACTCTGCAGCGTTGCCCCAGGGGCACGAGCGCGTGGTCGTGTCGCACAGGCGCGTGCAGATTTTGGCCCCGGTTTGGTCTTTGGCGCAGACCTGGTTCGGCACCGCCAGGCAGTCCGCGTCGGTCTCGCAAGAGGCACAGAATTCGCGCTGCCGGCAGACCTTGCGCTCCAGGTTACCCAAGTCGTTGCAGTAAAAGGGCTTGCCCTTGCCGATCAGCTCGGACGACACGCAGAGCGCGCCCGCCGGCGCGGCGTCCGCGTCGCACGTCTTCTCGCAGGCCAGGCGCGTGAGCGTACCGCAGTAATAGCCGACGCCGCAGTCGTCGTCGCTCGAGCAGTCGACCGTGCAGTACGCATCGAGATCGCCGGGGCCCGCACCGACACACAGCAGCTCGTCGGCGCATTCATTGCCGTTGGGACACGCCGTGTAGAGCTTGCCGGGCTCGGGCGGCGCGCCGTCGCGCACGCAGAACTGGCGGCGCTCACCCGCGAGCGTGACGGCTTCGCAATGACCCACCGCGACGCAGTCGCTGTGCTGCGTGCATTCGTAGCTGCACATGCCCATCACGCAGCTGAAACCGTGCGCCTGGTCGCATTCGTCGTCCGACTTGCAATCATCGAAGCGACCGCTCGTGGAGCCGGCGCTCGAGCCGCCAGTGGGCTTTTTGGAGTCCGAGCAGCCGCCTGCGACGGCGATGACGCTGAGCGCGAGCGCAGCCAGCAGGCTCGAGCCCCGCGCAACGAGCAGGAAATGCGGCCAAGTCTTGACGTTCTGGGTCACGCGGGTACCTTCTAACAAGGTTTTAGCCCCCAAGGGTCGCCGATGCGCGCTGATTCCACCGCACTGTCTGCTAGCTGGGCCTTCCGTTTCGCTGGGGTTGCCGCCCACGCTGCTCTTTTGGCGGGTTGCGCGAGTCAGTCGCTCGACGACGCCAACTCCACCGGCGCGACTGACGCGGCTGCTGGCAGCGCGCCGGCTGCCGGTGGCAGTGCTTCGGCCCCGGCGGCCCCTGGTGCCGAGCCGGCTTACCAGAAGCAAGACTACCCGCCCGGGCCCTACGGCCTCGGCGAGCACGCCACGCTCGAGAACTTCGGCTTCCTCGGCTGGCGCGATCCGGTCGCTGCCAACTACGACGAGAATCATCTCGAGCAAGTGCGGCTCGGTGACTTTTACGATCCGGACGGCAGCAAGAACATCCGCCTGATTTGGATCAACGCGTCGGCCGTGTGGTGCACCGTTTGCCGCGCCGAGATGGTCGACATTCGAGACAACGCGGTGAACAAGACGTTCAAGCCGCGCGGCGTCCAAATGATCGTCACCCTGTTCGAGGACAACAAGGCCGGTCCCGCGCGCCCGCTGGATTTGCACAACTGGGGTAACCAGGGCCAATACGCCATCGATTTCCCGCTTCTGCTCGACCCGGGCTTCAAGCTCGGCGCCTTCTTCACGTCGGACGCGACGCCGCTCAATATGTTGGTCGACGCGCGCACCATGAAGGTAGTCGATGCGACGATGGGCTATTCGCTCACGTATTGGCAAGAGGTCGACAAGCTGCTGACCAAGCTGGGGCAGTGATTCGCGGGCTCGGGTTGGTCGTGCTTGCGGGGCTGCTCGCCCTGGGCTGTGGCGCTGCGCCCGCTCCGAGCAGCGCGGCAGGTGCATCGACGGCGGCGCGCCCGCCGGACTTCGAGCTGCCACGGCTCGGTGGCGGCAGCGAACGCTTGTCGGACCATTTCGGCAAAGATGTGGTGCTGATCGATTTTTGGGCGACGTTCTGCAAGCCGTGCCTGCGCGCCATGCCCGACTTGGACGCGCTGTATCGCGCTCGTAAAGATCGTGGTTTCGTGGTGTTGGGCGTGTCCATCGACGGCCCGGGCTCCACCGCCGACGTGCAGGCCGAAGTCTCGCGGCTCGCTGTCACCTTTCCGATCTTGCTCGACCAGGACAGCCGAGCCGTCACGCTCTACAACCCCCGCGCCTCGGCGCCGTTCAGCGTATTGATCGGCCGTGACGGCCGCGTGCTCGCCCAGCGCGAAGGCTACACCGGCGGCGCCCACGAAAGCATCGAGCACGACATCGATAGGGCGTTGGGTTTTTAGCTGCACCTCGGTGGCCCGAGTTAGCCCCGTCAATCCACGCGCACCACTTCGTGGGCGGTGATGCCGCGCTTCGGGTCGGCGGTGAAGAGCATGAAGTGGCGGCCGATGCCGTCGAAGCGTTCGGGGATGGCGCCGCCGCCGCCGGAGATGAAAGCCGGAATGCCCGCGTTGTCGAACTCGTAATACGAGTGGATGTGGCCGTAGAGCGTGACGTCGACGCGGCCTTCGGCGAGGCGCCCGAGCAGCTTGGCGGCCTCGCTGCGGCTCGCCATGCAGCCGTTGCGCACGCCGATCGGATCGAGGGGCGGAATGTGCATCGCGACCACGTGCACGTCGCGCTTTGCGTCGGCGAGCCAGCCGTCGAGCCAGTCGTAAACGAGCGGATCGATGCTGGCGCTGCCGTCGTCCAGCAGCGTGAAGGCGACGTCGTGAAAGCGAAAGTGCAGGTTGCCCCGCCCGAAGTAGTCGTGAAAGAGGTCCGGGCTCGTCCCCAGCTCGTGGTTACCGAGCGTGGCGAAGTAGGGCACTTTCAGGTGCAGGAGCTCGGACTGAAAACGCTCGAGTTGTTCGCGCGTTCCGGCCGAGGTGAGGTCGCCGGCGCCGACCACGAAGCGCACGTCGGGTTGGGCGTTGAGCTTGTCGTAAATGTCTTGGACGTGGTCGATGGCTTCTTGGATGTCCGAGAGCAAGCCGAACTGGAACGCAGCGTCGCCGTCGGCGTCGGGTGCCGCCAGTGCCAAGCGGGTGTCGCCGGCCGCCAGCTCCAGTTGGAAGTGCTTGCGTGTCGGCACGTCCGAGTCGTCTTGCGCGAGAGCTCTGCCGGCACCGCTGAGCGGTACGAGCTTCGCGTCTGGGAGACAATTTTGGATTTCGAGATCGAGCGTTTGCGACGCTTCGGCGTGGAGCGCCACGACGAAGCTCGGGGCGCTCCCCCACAGGGTGAGCTGATGGCTCGTCAATGAGCGCACGGCCGCCAAACCTTGCTCAATCTCGACGCGCAGGCTGGCGCTGGCGGCTTGCCCGACGCTCTGATCGCGCTCGGCGCGATCTTCGCTGGGGCGCAGGCAGGATCCGAACAGCAGCGCAGTCACGACGGCGGCGGCGAGGCGTCGGTAGCTCATGGGCTGACTTTCGGGTCGTGAGGTGGGGGGCTGCGGAACAAGAGCGACGCTCCAGCCAGGTAAGCGGAGCCCGCCTGGACGTCCAGCAGCACTCCCAGCTGGTCGCTGAAGAACCAGCGCGCCGCGAGCCCCAGGTGTCCGGCAATGCCGCTGCCTCGCCCTGGAAGCTTCAGGCCGGCGACGTAGTCGTCGTGGCGGTGGTCGTAGTAACCGACGATTTCGCTGCCCGGCTCGCTCAGGCCGCGCAGCGTGACGCCAAAACCGATACGGCCGAGCAACACGTGCTCGACGTCGTCGGGGATGCGCACACCCGCCGTATCGTAGTCGAAACGGCCGAGCGCGTAGCCCACGCCGGCTTCGATGAACGAGCCGCGCAGCGTGGGGCCGAGGCGCGCGAGGTCGTAGCGACCGTCGAGCGAGAGCTCCACCGTGCTTTGCGTGAAGTGGTCGGGGCGGTGGCGCTGGTGCGTGATCGCGAACGTGACGTCGAAATGGCTCACGTCGCGCGGCCGCGGGTCGCTCAGGTTGCCGGCGAGTCGGTACGCGGCCTCCGCGCGGTAGCGCGCGGTGTCGCCCGCCGTCGAAAACCAGCCGGATGGCGAGAGCCTGAGCGGTCCGATTTGGCGCGAGACGCGCTCGACGAGGAAATTCCGGTACGGAAACTCGGCGTCTTCCAGGTGGCGGTAGCCCAGCTCCGTTTCCCAGCGCGCGGGTGGTACGGGGCGGCTCTGCGCGGCGTCGCCGTCGGCCTTGGCGGTGCCGTAGATGTCGGCCACGTACGACGTCGAGAATAGCCCAAAACCCAGCATGGTGATGCTGGCCGCCGGCGCGACCACGTAGCGTGACGCGCCGGTGAGCGCGATGGTCACTCCGCCGCCGAGGAACGTAACGAGCCCGATGCCCTCCATGAGTAGCAAGCGATGGCCCGTCGCGTTCTCGCCCGAAGCAAGGTGGCCGGTGCCGTGTACGACGGCGCCCGGCACCACCGCGGCGGCGATGGGCAAGACTCGCGAACGCCGCGGGGCTGGTTTCGGGGTGGCGGCTTTGGCTTCGCTCACTTGCGCGTGGGCTCGCGGCGCGACGAGCGAGAGAGCGAGGAGGAGCGTGAGCTTCTGCATCTGCGCACCTAGAAACGCCACGCGACGTCGAGCCGCACACCTTCGAACGGTGGATAGAGACGGCAGATGCCGCCCACGCAGCGCAGCGCGCCGCGCCGTTGCCCCGCGAACAAAGCCACGCGGCTCGACGGGGTCGGCCGGTGCGCAAGCTCGATGTTGAAGTAGCGGTGCGGCACGCCCGGCCGCGTGTCGTATTCGGCGCCGAGCCCCAAGCTCGAGTGCTCGCCCCATTCGACGCCCAACACTTCGTCGCCCTCGGACCAAGGCACGCCCGGGCCTCCTTCGGCTTGGGCCCGGCGGCGGTGGCGACCGGTGAGCGTCACGCTGAAGTCATCGCTGATCGGGAGCTCGAGCTGATGGCGCAAATAGGCTTCGCTGTAAAATAGCTGTGAGCGCGAGCCGTCGGGCAGGACCAGCTCGCGCTCGCTGCCATCCAGCCTGCCGCCCAGGACCAGCTCGAAGTGCTCGCGGCGATCGCGCGAATCCAGAGCGAAGCCGGAAGACACGTCGGAGACGCGATTCAAGAGCTCGCTCGAGCTGCGGCAGGTCGCGTTCTCGGTCGACTCGGCGTAAGTGAGGTAGTGCGCGGCGCTGCCGAGCGCGCGCACACCGCGGCGCAGCGTGAAATCGCCGCGCAGCCGGGCGCCGCTCACGCAGGTATTCATGTTCTCGAACTCGGTGTCCGTCTCTTCGGGCTCCGTGGTCGGCACCTGGTTGTAAGAGAGGCTCGAGAACTCACCGGCGCGCGCCAGCTTGACGTTGCCAGACAACGGAAAGAGGCGGCGGTAGTGGCGCCCTTCCAGCGTGAGCGCGACGTTTTGGGGTGTGTAGCTGGCGCTGCCATAGACGCCGTAGCCGGGGTCGAGCGGCGTCGAGTCCGGGCGGTCGCTGAGGCGCTGAAAGGCGAGCTCGGCGTAGACGGAGAGATCCGGCAACACGCGCGTCAGCTCGACGGATTGGCTGAGCGTGACGATACGACCGGCCGAGCGCACCAGGTCTTCGCTCAGCGAGTCGTCGCGAAACAAGACCGAGCCCTGGCTGCCGAGCTTCCAGCGCTCTCCCGCGAGCTCGAGCTGGGCCGCCGCGACGCGATCGGGCGCATAGCCGCAGGTGGGGCTGGTCCGGCATTCGCCGGTGAGCGGCGCGAAATCGGTGCCGATGGCGCGCGGCATGCCCGCTTCGGCGATGGTCGAGAGCGCGTCGCGGCTGGCGGGCACACCCAGGTAGCGTCCGCTGGCTTCGTCGATGCGCAGCGGATTCAGCTCACCGCCGAGGGCGGTGAGCTTGAGCGTCACGGGGCCACGCGCGCTCCAGGTCACGCGTGCGCCGCGAATCGTGGTGTCGCTGCCGAGCTCGTCCCGCTTGCGCACGCTCAGCACGATGCCGCGCCCAAGCTGCGCGCTACTATCGCCGAGCGTCGCTTCCAGCCCCGGTCGCGAGTAGGTGAGAAAGTACTTGGCCGGGTAGATCCAGTTGATGAAACGATTCGAAAGCTCGAGCCCGGCTTCGTTCAGCTTGCCGCGAAAGTAGCCGGGCGCATCGGCTGGTTGCGCTTCGCGCGTGAGGTCGAGCGCCAGCTGCGTGGCGTTGGGCGAGGCATAGAACCAGACGTTGTCGACGCGCACGCCGACGCTGAAGCGCCCGGCCGTGGCTTGCAGGCTCAGGCGGTTGTAAACGAGGCCAAAGTCGTCGTTGGCGCGCGTCGACACTTGGCTCGGCTTGGTGTCACGATTGTCGAAGTTGTAGTAGACGCTGCCGCTCTCGCTCACGTCGAGCAACACCGGCTCGCCGCCGACGCTGCCCGGCTCCAGCGCGTGCGCGCTGCGAGCCCAGAGCGCCCCGAGCGGCGCGAGCGCGAGCAGCAGCCGTCGCATCGGCTCAAGGTTGTGCGGAGCGCGCGGCGAGCTCCGACTTGATGTACGGCCACATCACGCTGCTCTGGTCGCCCACGTACTCGCGCAGGATTTTCATGCTGCGAGGATCGACTACCATGTTCAGCGGCGCCATGGACGGCGGAGAGTAGCGCTGCAGGTCCAGCTTTGGATCGGCGACAACCGGAAAATTCGAGTGAAAATTGGCGATCCAACGCTCTACGTCCTCGAGCGTGGCGGCGTCGCGGTGGGCGTCTTGAAAGACCGCGCTGATGACGACCAGGCCTTGGGGAGCCAGCTCGCGCGCGTGATCCGGTAAGGTCTCGTGCTCGGCCAGGCAGGCGCCGCACCAGAAGGCCGCCGTATTGATGAGCAAGAGTGAGACGCCCTTGGTGCCGGCAGGATCGTAGTAATCGGAGAAGCTGATCGTCTCGCGATGCTCGGGCGTCGGGCTCACGCGATCGGGAGCCCGATAGCCCGTGAAGCAGGCGTTGACCACGACGTCACCCTTCTCGGTGCCGGTACCCGAGTTGGGGTACCCCGGGGCCGAGCAGCTCGAGCTGCCGCCCAGCAGCTCCTCGGGCACGTCCGGCGCGTTGCTGCCGCAGGCGAGCGCGCACAGTGGCGCCAGAAGCGCGGCCGCGCGCCCGCGCCACGTCACGGCTTCACCTTGACGGCGACCGCGGTGAGCAGCGGCACGCTATCCGGAAACTCGAGGCTCATGCCGTCGTCGCTCACGGCGCCTTCGCCGATCATGAGCCACTGCCCGTACGGGGCCCACGTCTCCCCGACGTCGAGCCCGAGCAGGTACAGCTCTAGCGCGGTGCCGGGCGCCAGATCCTCCGTATTTTCCAGGCTGAGCGAGGCGTTCGGACATACGCGCGTCTCCAGCGGCGACAGCGCGTAGCCGGCGACGAAATCGGGGTCGAGCAGGATGAGCGCCGCCGGAGGAATGGCAACGGCGCGAAAGCCCTGCTGCTCCTCGGTCTCGTAGTCGAGCGAGTTGACGACGACCTGAGCCTTGGCCGCGAGCGTCAACGAGATACCACCGGAAGTCGCGCGCTGGCCGGCTCGCAGCGGCACTGACTCCGAGTAGTCGGGCAGTCGTGCGGTCGTGAGCGTGCCGAGCTCCGTATCGCCGGCAGCGAGCGGCAGCGCCAGCTTCGCCCACTCGAAGCCGTCGCCCCATTTGCAGGCGGGCGTATCGAGCGTCTGATCGACCTGCTCGGCGAGCTTGCCATTGCTGGCCACGCGCGCGTTGATGCAGATGTCGCGACCGCAGATCTGCACCAGGCCCGACGACGTCGGCTGGCCCTGCTCGTCCACGATCTGGCCGCTCACGCTGCCGAGCTTTTCGGGTTTGTCGTCGCCGCGCGGGTTGGTGCCTTTGGGGCAGCTCGGCGTTGGGCTTTTTCCACCGCTGCCGCCGCTACCGGCGTGGCCGGTCGAGCCACCGCTGCCGTCACCACCGGTCGCGTCGTCGGGCGTTACCGGTGAGCTCGAGCAGCCAACGCCGACCGACAGGGCGCACGCGCAGACGAACAGCCGGAAGGGAGTCACGCCCCGGCATTATGCCCCGAATTCGGGAGCTTACTAGGCGACTGCGCGGAGGAGCCGCGCGGCCCCTCAGAACGACACGCCCAGGAACAGGCGCAGGGCCTGGGCCAGGTTCGTGTCGGCGTAGTCGCTCTTGCCGGCCGCGCTGTTGAGCGCGGCCGCTTCGTTGGCGGTGTAGCCGAGGCCCGACATCGGGAAGAGCACGGCGTACTGCAGCTTGGCGAAAAATCCGCCCATGTGGCCCGGGTCGTCGTTGAGCGACCCATCTTTGCTCTGGAAGTAGAGCTCGCCGTTGAGCTCGACGCCGAGGTCACGCGCGTGACCAGGCGTCTGCATGAACTCGCTGGCGCGTGACCATGTCGCGGCAATGCCACCGCCGATCTTCTGCCCGTTGGGGTCGCGCAAGAAGTCGTACTTCACGCTCGGGCGGAAGTAGTAGGTGCCCTGCACGCGCGTGAGAATGTTTCGATACAGAATCAGATCCAGCGCGTAGCTCGGGTGAAAGCGGAAGGTCGAGATGGTGTGGTCGCCGTGCTGGTCTTGCACACCCGTACCGGGCGTCAGGCTGTCGACGTCGGCATCGCCCGAGGCCCAACCGCTCTTGAAGCCGAGGTGCAGCTTGTTCTCGGCCAGCGCTTGCTCGATCTCGCCCGCGAAGCCCCAGCTGCGGATCTTCCAGTTTTCGTCGGCGGGGCTGGTGGTCGACTGGACGGAGACGTTCTCGATGCTGCCCTGCACGGTGGCAGCTTCCGCCTCGAAGCGGAAACCTTGATACAGCAGCTGGAACCACACATCCGGCTGCCAGATGTGCGCGCCGCGACGGATGAAAGTGTTGGTGCTGGGCGGGCAGTTCAGGGCGGCGCTACCGGGGGTGATGGTGCCGTTGTTGGTGGAGCCGCACGGCCCCGTCGCGTCGCTGGCCAGCAGTTGGTGGCGGTAGACGAGCTGCAAGCCGCCGTTGATGACGATGTCGCCCTTGGTCAACGCAGCTCGCGTCAGCTCCGGCGCCTTCTTGCGCAGCACGCTGAACGTGTACTGGTTCACGTCGTCGAGCTGAGCCACGTCGTACGGCTGACCGCGCTCGACGGAGAGCGAGTCACTCGTGGGCCCCTCGTTGGGGAAGTCGATCGCCGCAGAGGCATAAAGGTCGAGCGATTTGACGCCGCTGATGATCTGCGCGCGGTCGATGGTCGACTGGTAGTCGTCGTCGTGGCCGTCGCCCGAGTTGTAGACCATGCCGAGACCCCAGTGGTTCGGCATACGACCGAAGCGCAGCTGGCCGACCGGCGTGGTCCACTCGGCCCACACGCGCTTGACGATGATGCTGTCGCGCAAGCTGTTGCGGCTGTTCGGCGCTGAGCTGCCGTCGTCGAGCACACCGAGCGGCGAGTAGCCGTTGCGATTGACGACCTGGCCGTTGTCGGAGGCGTAACCGCTGGGGGTAGAGCCCAGCACCATGTTGTCGAGCAGATCGATCTGCGACACGACGCGCAGGTTGTCCGAGACGTGGAACTCGGGATCGAGCCGGAAACGCATGTTGGCGCCGGCGTTGGTGTTGTCGGTGCAGTAGTTCTTCGCGTCGGCGTAGCCGTCCGCGCTGCCGCTGCCGTTGTCTTTTGGCGTGCACAGCGCCGCGCCCACCGCGGAGCCGCCGCCGACTTTGGGCGTGTAAAAGTGATCGGTGGAGCGCGGAAACAGCGCCACGCTCGGGTCGTCCTTGCGACCGAGGTGAAACTTGTAGAACAGCTCACCGCGCGCGCGGAAGGCACCGTGCCACTCCAAGATCGGGCGCGTGTGCGTCCACCAGTCTTCGGCGAACACGGCGTCGCTCGGGCCGCGCTTGGCCGCTCCGGGGCGCTCGGCACCTTGACGCTTGAGAGCGGCCGCGTCGTCGGAAGGCTCGGGCCACACGGGGAGCGGCGCGAGGCCAGGCTGCGCGGGGAGCGCACCCGCTTGTTCCGGCGCGGCTTCGGGCAGCTCGGTTCCTTCAGCCGCGGGAGCGGGCGCAGGTGCTTCGGCAGGCGTGCCCTCTGCGGCGGGCGCGGGTGCAGCTGGCGCGGGTGCGGGTGCGGGTGCAGCTGGCGCGGGCTTCGGTTCAGCAGGGGTGGCTGGCGCGGGCTTCTTCGCGTCGGCGGGAGCGGGAGCCGGCTTCTTTGCGTCGGGCTTCGCCTCGGGCGCCGGTTTCTTCGCGTCGGGCGCGGCGGGAGCCGGCTTCTTCGCGTCGGGCGCGGGCTGCGCAAAAGCCGCGAAAGAAAGGGAGGCGCTGAAAGCCGAAACCAGTAAAGCGGAGCGTTTTCGCATTGATACTCCGCCTTGAGCCGGGGGCGGCGGGCAGACCCTTTCGCACCGACCCGAAAGACTGTCAACAGCAGAACCCAGAGCGCGGATTTGCGGGGCTGGCTAGCCTTTCTTGAAGGCCGTCATCACGTCGGTGGCGTAACGCTCGGCGTCCGCCCGAGCCTGGACCACGGCCTCGGCTGCCGGCGGCTCCGAGATGGTCCGCGGCAGCGCGGGCGCATCGTCCAGCGTTTCAGCCGGCCCGGCGGGCGCGGCGTTTGCCACTTGGGCCATCGCCAGCGAGAGCGTCTTGGCCACGCGCGACAGCTCTTCTTGGGCCCGCCAACCAGACGAATCGGGCAAGCCGAGCGCCAGCCGCAGCGCTTCGCCGAGCGCGCGAGCGCTGTCGTAACGAAAGTCGCGATTCTTGGCGAGGGCGCGCGCGAACACCAAGTCCAGGCTGGGGGGCATGCCCGGCACCAGTCGCGTGATGGGCGGCGCTGCTTCGTCGAGCTGCGCGGCGCGCACCATCATCTCCGTGCGCTCGGGCGAGTCGAACGGAGTCACGCCGGTCAGCATCTCGAACATGACGATCGCGGCCGCATAGAGATCGGCGCGACCGTCGATGGGGAGGCCGTTTACCTGCTCGGGCGGCATGTAAGCGCCGGTGCCGGGCGCCATACCGCCGGTCGACATGGCCAGCTCCGCCGGCAGGCGCGCGATGCCGAAATCGGTGAGCTTGGCGATGTCGTCGGTGCGAATGAGCAGGTTTGCCGACTTCACGTCGCGGTGCACGATGCCCATGGCGTGCAGGCTCTCGAGCGCACCGAGCAGCTGCGCCAGGTAGTGCCAGGCTTGTGCTGGTGGCAGGCGCGGCAAGGGACCGCCACGCGCGTTGGCGCGCTGGAGCAACTCCGCCAGCGACTCGCCTTGCACCAGCTCCATGGCGATGCAGAGCTCACCCTGGTGCTCGAACAAGCCGAAGTAGTGGACGATGTTCGGATGGCTCAGCTTGCTGAGCACGTCCGCCTCGTGACGGAACAGCCGCTCGGCGCGGGGGCGGCCGCGGATGAGCGGGTGCAGCACCTTGAGCGCCACGGGGTGCGGCGGCGTTCCTGCAAACCGGCCGGCGGGATTGTAGTAAAGCCAGCCTCGAAACACGACCCCCATGCCGCCTTCGCCGATGCTGTGCCCGACGACGCACTTACCTAAGTCGCCGAGCTCCACCTCGCTGCCGGGTCCAATGCGCTGACGGGGACCGGTCGGTACTGCCAGGCCGCACTCTGGGCAAAATCGCGCCTCAGGTACCAGAACACTCTTGCACGACGCACAAACCGCCACGGCAGCCGAGCCTAGCAGAGAGCTTCGCTGCACCGTAGGAGCGGGACTAGTCCCCGCGACACGCGCACCTGCGACCGAAGAGCCTCATTTCAATGGGAGCAGAGGCAGTGCCGAGCCTGACTTAAAGCGTTGCAGTCCGCGGCGCAGTTTGAAAGCATGGCGTCCGCTCGAGATTTTTTGTGTTCCCTCTGGTGCCAGGAGAACTGCGTTGAAGAGCTTCTCGATTGTGCCTGTGCTGACTGCCGCTGCCGCCGGGCTCGGCGCCCTGTTCGTTTCGAGCGCCGCGCTCGCTCAAGAAGACGTGCGCGTCGATCACGACTTCAGCGTGCAACGGTTCCAGGCTGCGCCTGGGCCGCGCAACTTCATCACCATGCGCGGCGCGCGCGTCGACGGCGAGAAGGTGTGGGGCGTCGGCTTCCTCGGTAACTTCGGCCTGCAACCGTTGATCGTGCGCGCCTGCTCCGGCCAGACCTGCGACACGAAGAGCGCGGTGTACAGCGACAAGAAAGTCGTCGAGACCATGATCACGTCCGATTTTCTCGGCTCGTTCACGATCATGCCGCGCGTGCAGCTCGGCCTGCGCGTGCCGGTGATGTACGTGCACGGCGTCGGCATCACCTCGCAGGGCAATGACGAGACCGAAGGCGTCAAAGCCGTCGGTATCAGCGACCCGGAGCTCGAGGGTAAATTCAGGGTTTACGGTGATCCCAAGGCGCCGGTGGTGATCGGCGCGACCGTGTTTGCTACCGCGCCGGTCGGAAACGCCATGGCCAAGGACAAGTTTCTCGGCGATGCGCACCCGACCGCCGGCGCGCGCGTGATCTTCGACGGCGAGCAGAAGGGCTTCAGCTTCGGCGCCAACCTGGGCGGCGCCTACCGCAAATCGGTGGTGATCGGCGGCACCAACCTGGGCAGCGAGCTGCGCTACGCGGCGGCCGTCGGTTACAAGCCGAGCCCGGTCATTCGCGTGCTGGGCGAGGTCTTCGGCACCTCGCGTTTCACCACGGCGGCCGGCGAAAACACGCTCGAGGGCAACGTCGCGGCCCAGATCTTCCCGCTCGGTTCCGCCTTCCAGATCATGCTCGGCGGCGGCACCGGCCTGGTGCAGGGCGTGGGCGTGCCCAAGCTGCGCGTGTTTGCGGGCCTCTACTACGCCGCCGAGGGTACCGACGCCGACAAAGACGGCATCGAAGGCGCGGCGGATCAATGTCCGACCGAGCCCGAAGATCGCGACGGCTACGAAGATAGCGACGGCTGTCCGGACAACGACAACGACCTCGACACCATCCCGGACGCCAAGGACAAATGCCCCAGCGAGGCCGAAGATCAGGACGGCTTCGAAGACAGCGACGGCTGCCCCGAGGCCGACAACGACAAGGACGGCATCCCCGACACGGGCGACCGTTGCCCGAACGAGCCGGAAAGCAAGAACGGCTTCAAGGATGAAGACGGCTGCCCCGACGAGGCCGACACGGACAACGACGGCGTGCCCGATGCGCGCGACAAATGCGTGAACGAGCCCGAAGACACCGACGGCTACGAAGACACCGACGGCTGCCCCGATCCGGACAACGACGGTGACGGCATCCTCGACGCGGACGACGAGTGCGTCGACGAGGCCGAGACCAAGAACGGCTTCGAAGACGAAGATGGTTGCCCGGACGAGAAGACCGGCAAGGGAGGCAAGAAGAAGTGAGCGAAGGTCATTGCGGCGAGCGCGCGCAGAGGATGCGGCGCTCGCTGCTGGTGCTGCCGGCGACGCTGTGGCTCTCGGCTTGTGCTGCCGGCATGGGTGGTGGTGGTGCCAATAGCGCGGCGGGCGCTTCGCACGCGCTGGTCGGTGCACCCGCGCCAGCCTTCGAGCTGCGTGAGGTCTCGGGGGGCGGTGACCAGTCGCTCGAGGCCTACGCTGGCAAGGTCGTGATCGTCGACTTTTGGGCGACTTGGTGCAAACCCTGCAAAGAGTCGTTCCCGGCGTACCAAAAGCTGGTCACGCAGATGGGGGGCGACCTAGTGGTCGTCGGTGTCAGCCAAGACGACGACTCCAAGGGCATTGCGGCATTTCTTTCCGAGACGGGCGCCAAGTTCCCGGTGGTCTGGGACGACGGCAAGGCCGTGGCCAAGAGCTACGATCCGCCCTCGATGCCGACCGCTTTCGTGATCGACAAAAGCGGGATCGTGCGTTTCGTTCACGTGGGTTACCGCCCAGGAGATGAGGCAACACTCGAAGACGAAGTGCGCTCGCTGCTGCGTTAGACGCACATGTAGGCGCGGCTACCCGGCGCCCCCACCGAAATGACTAGTCGCCGGTAATGCCGCTTGCGAAAGGGAAGGGCACAGTCAGATGATCGGTACACCCTGTGTCGCCGATGCATTTTGCCCGACGGTCCGCGCTCGCTACTTTGGTTCTGTTGTTCGCGGCTCCCGTTCTGGCGAAGCCGGCGCTCGACGAGCTGATCGGTCAGCTCAAAGAGGGCAAAGACTTCCGCGTGCGCGTGCAAGCCGCGCTGCAACTGGGCAAGACGATGGACCCGGCTGCGTTCGCGCCGTTGGTGGGCGCGCTCGATGACGACAATGCTTCGGTGCGCGCTGCGGCCGTGGCCGCGCTCGAATCGCTCGGCGACCTGCGCGCGATTCCTCCGCTGCGCGAGCACCGCCTCGATCGCTCGGAGGCCGTGCGCAAACAAATCAAGGCTTCGCTCGCCGAGCTCGAGTCGCAGGGGCTGGACGCTCCGAAGCCGAAGGTGCTGATCAAGCTCGGCATCATGAAGAACGGCAGCGGCGTGAAGAGCAAGCGCATCGAGAGCGATCTGGCGCAGGCCTCACGTCAAAAGCTGAGCGAGCTGCCGGGCGTCAAGGTGCTGGTCGAAGGGGACGACGGCGCCGGCCGCAAAACGCCCGTGGTCATGGTCACCGGTAGCGTGGAGCAGCTCAAAGCGTCGCGCGAGGGCAACGCCATCGTGTACACCGCCAAGGTCGAATACGTGGTGCATACGATGCCCGAGCAGTCTATTGCCGCGAAGGTTTCGGGCAGCGCCAGCGCTCAGGCCAGCGAGCAAGAGGCGAATGACCAGGCGCGCAGCGCGCAACTGCGGAAAGACGTGCTGGAGGCGGCCATCGCCAGCGCCCTGCGCCGCGCCCCGCCCGCGCTGATCGCCGCGGCGCGGTTGTAGCGCGCGCTCGCGACGCTCTTGCGTTGCAGTCGCCGGAGCCATCTGGCATGTGGCGGCGGCCATGTCGCCGCGCGTCCTGTTCGTCTCCAAGCCCATTGCGCCGCCGTTTCACGACGGCACCAAGTGCTTGGTGCGCGACGTGGCGAGTGAGCTGCGCGATTTCGAGCCGGTGGTGCTGACTACCCCGGCGGGTCTCGGCCTGCTGCCGCCGCGCGTGACGGGGCGGGCCGTCTACGGCAAGAGCGGCGCTTTCTCGCCCGCGCTGCTCGACAACGCGCGCGCCGCTCTGGGGCTGCTGCTGGGGCCGCGCGATGATCTGTGGCATTTCGTGTTCGCGCCCAACCCGCGCACCGGGCAGGTGGCGCGCGCGCTGCGAGCGGCGCGGCGCCTACCTATCGTGCAGACGGTGGCTTCGCCGCCGCGGCGCTTCGAGGGCTTGTCACGGTTGCTGTTCGGCGACGAGATCGTGGTGCAAAGCCGCGCCACCGAGGCAGCGCTCACCGCCGCGGCACGTGCCGAAGGTTTCGCGCTGCCGCCGGTTTCGGTGCTGCCTCCGCCGGTGGCGGCGCTCGCGCAGCCGTCGGCGGACGCCCTACAGGCAGCGCGCGACCAGCTCGAGCTCGCGCCCGGCGAGCGCATCGTGCTCTATCCCGGCGACCTGGAGGTGAGCTCCGGCGCCGAGCTGACCCGTCAACTGGTGGAGCCGCTCGTTCAGCAGCATCCCGGCGCGGTGGTGGTGTTCGCGTATCGAAATAAGACGCCTGCGGCCGCGACTCGTGCGGCAGAATTGCGCCGCTCCCTAGCTGGCGCGCGGGTGCGGATCACCGACCAGGTGCGCGACATGCACGCCTTGCTCGCTGCCAGTCAGATAGTCATTTTTCCCGTGGACGACCTGTGGGGCAAGGTGGACCAACCTATCGTGTTGCTCGAGGCCATGGCCTTGGGAATTCCCACCGTGGTACTCGACCACGGCCCGTTGCGCGACGTCGTTGGCGCGGAGAAAGTCGCGAGTCTCGACGTTGCCGCGTGGCTCACGGCGACGAGCGCGCTTTTGATGTCGAGCGAGTGTCGCGCGCGTCGGATCAGCGAAGGACGCGCTGCGGCATCGACTGTATATGCCTCCGGAGTGGTTGCGCGAGGCTACGAAGCCATTTACCTTCGGGCCCTGTCGAAGCGACAAGCGTTGCTTGGCGCTCGCATGAAGTTTTGATGATGGCTCGTTCGCAATCGTCGACGCCGCCAGTGGCGCAAGACCATGAGGCCGTGCTGTGGACGGACGGCGCCGCGCGCGGCAACCCCGGCCCGGCAGGCATCGGCGCGATCCTCAAATCGCCCAGCGGCGACGTGCTGTACACCGGCAGCGAATACGTGGGTCACACGACCAATAACGTCGCCGAGTACAAGGCCGTGCTGCTCGGCCTGGCTGGCGCGCTCGAGCAGGGTATCCAGCGGGTCGAGGTGCGGGCCGATTCGGAGCTCTTGATCAAACAGCTCAAAGGCGAGTACCGGGTCAAGAGCGCCGGGCTCAAGCCGCTGTTCGACGAAGCGCGGCAGCTCTTGTCTCGCTTCAAGAGCGTCAAGCTCACGCATATCCGCCGGGAGCTGAACGGCGAGGCGGATTGGCTGGCAAACCAGGGGATCGACAAGGCGGCGAAGGGGTAGGCAGCAGGGGAGGCCGGGTCGTGGTAAATGCCCCGGCCCTAGCTATGTCCACCCGAACGGCTGCGGAGCTACGCAGCGCCTTCCTCAACTTCTTCGCCAAGAACGGGCACGAAATCGTGCCCAGCAGCCCGGTCGTGCCGCAAAACGATCCGACGCTGATGTTCGCCAACGCCGGCATGGTCCAGTTCAAGGACCTGTTCACCGGTCGCGAGAAGCGCGCCTACAAGCGCGCCACCTCCAGCCAAAAGTGCATCCGCATCTCGGGCAAGCACAACGATCTCGAAGCCGTCGGCCCTTCGCCGCGCCACCACACCTTCTTCGAGATGCTCGGCAACTTCAGCTTCGGCGACTACTTCAAGGAAGAAGCCATCGTCTTCGCCTGGAACTTTCTGACCAAAGAGCTCGACTTGCCGAAGGACCGGCTGGTCATGAGCTACTTCAAAGGTGAAGAAGGCATCCCCGAAGATACCTTCGCTCGTGACCTGTGGAAGAAGCTGACCGGCTTCGGCGACGCGCAGGTGCGCGGCCTCGGCATGGCGGACAACTTCTGGGCCATGGGCGACACGGGGCCGTGCGGCCCGTGCAGCGAGATTTACTTCTTCAACGGCAACGGCGTCGATCCTGCCAAATTCGGCGAAGAGCAGACGGCTGAAGGCGTCGGCTACTGCGAGATCTGGAACCTGGTGTTCATGCAGTTCGAGCGCAGCCTGGTCGACGGCAAGGCCAAGCTCGACGCCTTGCCCGCGCCCAGCATCGACACGGGCGGCGGGCTCGAGCGCATGTGCGTCGCCGCGCAGGGCAAGCTCAGCAACTACGACACCGATCTGCTGCGCTCGCTGGTCGACAAAGCCTCGAGCATCTCCGGCAAAAAGTACGGCGGTAGCATGCAGCCGGACGACGTCAGCATGCGCGTGATCGCCGACCACGCGCGCACCACCGCGATCATGATTGGCGACGGTGTGATGCCGGACCGCACGGGGCGCGAATACGTGCTGCGCCGGGTGATGCGCCGGGCGATCCGTCACGGGCACCGCCTCGGCATCCAAAAGCCGTTCTTGCACCAGGTCACCGAGAGCGTGATCGAGCTCATGGGCGCGCAATATCCGGAGCTGCGCGAGCGCGCGGAGCTGATCGCCTCCGTTACCGAGGCGGAAGAAGTACGTTTCCGTCAAACCATCGAGCGCGGGCTGGGCCTGCTCGAAGAGCGCTTCGATTCGCTCAGCAAGGCCTCGCAACAGACGCTGCCGGGCGCCGACGCGTTCCAGCTCTACGATACGTACGGCTTCCCGCTCGATTTGACGCAGGTCATCTGCAACGAGCGTGGCTTTGCCGTCGATCAGGCGGGCTACGACGCCGCGCTCGACGAAGCCCGCAAGCGCTCCGAGTTCGCCGGCATGGATCAGGCCGTCGAGGGTGTGTACCGCGAGGCGCTGGCCCAGGTGCCGGGCGGCGCCGTCAAGTTCAGCGGCTACGAGGCGACGTCGGACAGCTCGAGCATCGTGGCCATCGTCAAGGGTGGCGCGCTGGTCGACAGCGCGGCGGCCGGTGACGAGGTCGACTTGGTCACGGCCGCGACGCCTTTTTACGGCGCGGCCGGCGGCCAGGTGGGTGACACCGGCGTCATCAGCAGCGGCTCCGCCAAGCTCGTCGTCGAAGACACGCAGAAGCCCGTGCAGGGCCTGGTCGTACACCGCGGCAAGCTCGCGCAGGGCAGCCTCAAAGTCGGCGAGAACGTGAAGCTCGAGGTCGACGAGGCGCGCCGCAACCGCATTCGCCGCAACCACTCGGCGACGCACCTGCTGCACCTGGCGCTGCGCAAAGTGCTCGGCGCGCAGGCCCAGCAAAAGGGCTCACTGGTCGGGCCGGAGCGCCTGCGCTTCGACTTCACCCACAACAAGCCGCTCAGCCCCGAAGAGATCCGCAAGGTCGAGGATCTGGTGAACGAGCGCACGCTCAACAATTATCCGGTGCAGACCGACGTGCTCAGCATGGACGACGCTCGCAAGCGCGGCGCCATGATGATCTTCGAAGAAAAGTACGGAGACGTCGTGCGTATGCTCAGCATGGGCGACAGCATCGAGCTGTGCGGCGGCACCCACGCGCGCGCCACCGGTGACATCGGCTTGTTCAAGATCGTCAGCGAAGTGGGCGTGGCGGCCGGCGTGCGACGCATTCAAGCCGTCACGGGTGACGGCGCGCTCGCGCACCTGCGCGAGATGGAAGACACGCTGAACCGCGCCGCGCACGTCGCCAAGGCCAGCGTCGGTGCGCTGCCGGACAAGATCGAAAAGCTCCTGCTCGGCGAAAAGGCGCTGCAAAAGCAGGTCGAGGAATTGCAGCGCAAGCTGATGAGCGGCGGCGGCGGCTTCGACGCGCTGCTCGGCAAGGCTCGCGACGTTTCGGGCATCAAGGTGCTGGGCGTTCGCACGGACGTGACCGACCGCGCCCAACTGCGCGAGCTGGCCGAAAAATTGCGCGACAAACTGGGCGACAGCGTCGTCTTGGTCGCCTCCGAAGCCGAAGGCAAGGCGCAGCTGGTGCTCACCGTGGCCAAGCCGCTGCTCGCCCGCTACAAGGCCGGCGAGCTCATCAAAGGCGTCGCCCAAATCGTCGGCGGCTCCGGCGGCGGTCGCCCCGACATGGCGCAGGCCGGCGGCACCGATCCATCCAAGCTCGACGAAGCCGTCGAGTCTCTCTACAGCGGCGTAGCAGCCCTCGGCTGAAGCGCTCCGTGCCGATCTCGGGGGCTGCCACGGCGCAGCCCGCTTGATCGGGATTGGGGCGTGTCCGAGCCATTCGACTACCGCTCGACGGCTGCGCAGGCGTCGAGCGATAACGCGCGATTCGCGCAGAGGGCTCAGCGAGCGAATGCCCGACGCGTCAGCAGCACGCGGGCGACGGGCGAGACCTGGGGACGTGAGGGAGACTGTGCGAGTTGGGCCGCGATTTGGCAGCCCCAAACGTCAGGCGAAGCCCCAGAAATTCGGCTCGGGCGTGAGCTGCACGCCGAAGTGCGCTTTCACGCCGGACTGGATGCGTTCGCACAGGCGTTTCACGTCGCCGGCGGTCGCGCCGTCGTGCGCCACGATCGCGAGCGCGTGCTTCGTCGAGAGACCGACGTTGCCGTCGCGTAGGCCCTTGGCGAAGCCGCTTTGCTCGATGAGCCAGCCGGCGGCGAGCTTCACGCGCCCGTCCGGCTGCGGGTAGCTCGGCATGGTGACGCCCGCCGCGGCTGTGCGGACGCGCTCGGCGACCTCCGAGGTCACGACGGGGTTGAGAAAGAAGGAGCCGCAGCTTCGGCCATTGGGATCCGTGGTGTCGAACAGCATCGATTTTTCGCGGCGCACCGTGAGCACGCAATCGCGCAGCTCCGCCAGCGTTGGCGCCGTGAGCGCGCGTCGCGCGACCTCGCGCTGTAAATCCGGGTAGCGCACCGGAGTCGGAGCGCGCGCGGTGAGACCGAAGCGCACCTCGGTCACGACGAAGCGCTCGGGAGCCTCGGACTTGAAGAAGCTGTCGCGGTACGCGAAGCGACACTCTGCCGCGCTGAGCTCCACCGCCTTGAGCGCTTGCCGATCGACGGCGCGCACGCTGGTGATCGTCTCCGCTACTTCTTGCCCGTACGCGCCCACGTTCTGAATCGGGGTCGCCCCCGCGCTGCCCGGAATTCCGCTCAAACCTTCGAGGCCGGCCAGGCCCAGCGCGACCGCGGCCGAAACCACGCGGTCCCAGCTCTCGCCCGCGCCGGCGCGCAGCTCGGCGTCACCAACGACGCTGGAGAAGCGGATACCCGAGAGCGCCATCGCCAGCACGAGCCCGTCGAAGCCGCTGTCGGCCACGACCAGGTTGCTGCCGCCGCCCAGCACGCGCACCGGCATGCCGCGCTTTTTCGCCCACTCCAGCGCTGCCAGCACGTCCGTCTCGGTTTTGCCCTCGACCAGGTAGCGCGCCGTCCCACCGACGCCCAAGGTGGTGCGTGGCGCGAGCGGCACATGCTCTTCGAGCTTCAAGCCGAGCGAGCCTATCAGATTCGGCGCTGCTTGCGCTGGACGCCAGGACCCTTGGCGAGACCGGGGCGCGCGGCGGCGGGCGGCGAGAGCACGTCCGAGCGACGCGCGATGCGGCGCTGCAACAAGGCGCGCGCCTCGACCGATAGCTCGACGTCGTCGAACGGGAGCTCGGCGACACAATCCACGAGCACAATCAGTCGCTCGATCAGCGGCGCCTTGGTATTGAGGAGCAGGACCGGCTTGCCTTTGAGTCGGCACTTGCCGCCCGGGTGCACGCCCCACAGCTGCTCGGAACGAACGCTCAGGCCCCGGCGCGAAAGCGCGCGCGAGAGCTCCGCGATGAGCCGTTCGTTACTGTCCACTAGGCCGAAATTCTAGCCTCCAGAGCCGGCTGCCGGGCAGAAGAATCGGCCGTGTGGCCAAATGGGCATGGATTTCAGGGATTTGCGGCGAGGCTCCCGAGCGTGCTATCTCCCGAATCGTTCGGTGAGCTGCCGGAGGTGGGAGCGATGTTCGCTCCCCAGGAGCCACTGAAGTGCTGAGCGCGGGGGTTAAAGCCGCGCTCCTCTACCCGAGAGATGAAAACTTAATGACGTTCACTGAAGCCGCGGCGCAGGTATTGCGCCTCGTGGGCAAGCCCCTCCACTACAAAGAGATCACCGACGTAGCCATCGAGAAGAACCTACTGAGTCACGTGGGCAAGAGCCCGGACGTGACCATGGGTGCGCGCCTGGCGGCGCTGGTGAAGAAGGGCGACAAGGAGAACCCGCTGGTTCGCGTGCGACCGGGCGTGTTCGCGCTGCGCGAATGGGACCAAGCCATGATCGAGAAGGGCCTGCAAGATCGCACGCCTGCGCTCGAGAAGCTGGCTGGCCAGGAGCTGAACTTCGCGGACATCGCGCTCGAGCGGAAGAGCGGCGAGGCGCACTCGGCGCCTTCGGCCGAGGGCGACGAAGAAGAAGAAGTGCTGGCCGCGCCCAGCGAGGAAGAGCGCGTGCGCGCGGATCTCGCGGCGCACGGCAGCGAGCTGTTCGCCTCGGAAGACGACGACGATGTGCCGATTTTCGGCGGCAGCGCGAGCCCGGCGCAACCTGCCGCAGCGGCGGCCGCCGATGACGGCGAGCGTGGCGGGCGCGGTCGGCGTCGGCGACGCGGTCGTGGCCGCGCCGGCGAAGAGCGCGGCGGCGACGATTTGCCGGCGTATACCGTGTCGGACGCACCGGCAGAGCTCCCGCCCGAGGTCGCGCAAGAGGTCGAAGCTCGCGTGCAAGAGCGTGAAGAGCGCGGATCCGGTGACGAGGGCGAAGAGCGCACGCCAGACGAGCGCTTCGACAACGATGTGCCGGAACCGCGTCGCGAAGAGCGCTTTGCGCGGGGCCGTGATCGCGATCGTGACCGTGACCGTGGTCGCGACCGTGATCGCGACCGTGACCGTGACCGCGGCGATCGTCCTGGCGTGGAGCGCAGCGGCGCGTCGCTCGACGACGTGGTGGGCAAAGACTTGGCGGATGCGGTCGAGTCGATCGTGGCTGGCTTCGATCGCAACCGTGGCCCCGTCGCGGTGCAGACGCTGGTCGACGCTGCGGCGCGCCGTGGTCGCTACGCGGGCGAGCTATCGGTTGGGCAGGGGCTCATGCTGGGTGCCGCCCGCGCCGACAACCTGCGTCGCGGCGCCGAAGGCAAGCGCCCGCGCTTCCGCGTCTCCGGCAACCGCCTGGCGCTCACCGAGTGGCAGATGGACCCGGAGCTGTTGCGGATCGAGCGCGACGTGACGAGCCTGGTCGAGCGCTACCGCGAAGTGTCGCGGCGTTCTTTGCTCCGTCACCTGCAAGAGCTACCGCAGCGCGGTCTGGGTGAGCTGGTGCTGCTCTTGCTCGAGCATTGCGGCTTTTCGGAGCTGAACGCCGTGCGCCGTCAGGGCTCGCACGGTGCTGAGATGCATTTCAGCGGCAAGCTCAAGAGCGCCAGCAGCGAGGTGCGCACCGCCATCGTCGTGCGTCGCGACGGCCGCGAGGTGGGTCGCGAACGCGTGACCGAGCTGCGCGGCGCCTTGCATCATTACGGCCCGGCTCATGCCGGCTGGATCATCACCACCGGCCAAGTGCTGAGCGGCGCACGCGAAGAAGCGAACGCCCCCGGCGCGGCGCCGGTCGCGGTGCTCGACGGTATGGCGCTGGCCGAGTTGTGTGAGCGTTACTCGGTGGGGGTCGCCAAGCACCACCTGGCGCTGCCGCTCCCTGACTTCGACGTGCTCGAAGGGCTGCGCTGAGAGCGTGACGCGCGCGGCGTTCGCCCTGCTGCTGCTCGGCGCGGCTGGCGTGCTCACGGGCTGTGCGCGCTCCGCGCCGCCGTCCCGCTTTCCGGACGCACAGAGCCTGCTTTCGCGGCTGCACGAGCAACAAAAGTGCAGCCGTGGGCTCTCCGGCGAAGGCAAAATCGACTACTTCGGCAAAGAGGGGCGAGTGCGCGGCTCGCTCCTCTTCATGGCGCAAAGCCCGGATCACGTGCGGCTGGACGTGGTGAGCCCGTTTGGGGCGACCGTGTCGACGCTGACCTCGGACGGCAACCAATTCGCGCTCTACGATCTGCGCCAGAAGGTGTTTTTGCAGGGGCCGGCCAGCGCCTGCAATCTGGCGCAATTCACGCACGTGCCCATGCCGCCGCACGCGCTGGTGAGCCTGCTGCGGGGGGAGGCGCCGCTGCTCGTGCACCAACCGCCGCAAACCAGCCTGAGCTGGGAGGGCGGCCGCTACGTGGTGCGCATCACGAGCACGCGCTCCGCCACGCAGCTGATCGCCATTTCACCGAGCGACGCTGACTACGACAAGCCCTTCTCACAGCAGCAGCTGTCGCTCGAGAGCGTCGAGGTGCGGCAGCAGGAGTACGTGCTGTACCGAGCCGAGCTCGCCGATCACCAGCCAGCGCATACCGCGCCGCCGCGCACCGATCCCGACGGTATCGATCCCGACGTGCCCCCGAGCGGCCCCGAGTGCAGCGCCAGTGTGCCGCGCCGGTTGCACCTGCAGGTGCCGTCCGAGGAGCAGGACTTGGTGCTGAGCGTGAGCGAAATCGCGCACAATCCGCCGCTTCAAGGCGGCGTGTTCGAGCAGCGCCCGCCCGGCGGGGTCGTGGTACGCTCGTCGCCCTGCCAGTGAGTCGCCCCAAGTCTTCCGGTCGTGCGCCGGCCTTGCGTCGCAGCCAACCACCGCCGCGCCCTTCGCTCAGCGGCGCTCAGCCACGTTTTGCCGGCATTCCGAGCTTTTTGCGGCTGCCGGTGCACGACCAGGGGCTGCCTCCGGTGGATGTGTTGCTGTGCGGAGCGCCGTTCGACGGCGGCACTTCCTTTCGTCCGGGCGCCCGCTTTGGTCCGCGCGCGGTGCGCGAAGCGTCCGCCTTGTCGCGGCCGTACTCGCAGGCGCTGGGGGTGGACATCTTTCAGGAGCTGAGCGCGGCCGACGGCGGCGATGTCGGGGGCTCCCCCCACGATGTCGAGCGAGCGCTCGACGCCATCGCGGCACGCACCTCAGCCATCGCTGAAACCGGCGCGATTTGCGGCTTCGTCGGCGGCGACCAAACGGTGACGCTCGGTGCGCTGCGGGGCCTCAAGCGCGCCAAGCACAAGTCGGTGGGCCTGCTCCACATCGACTCGCACGTCAACGCCTCGCCCGCGGCAGACGACGGGCGCGATCTACACCACGGCAGCGTAATCCGCCACGCCGCGCAAGAAGGCCTGATCCGCCCGGACGCGACCATGCACCTCGGGGTGCGGGGCCCGTATTCGACCGCAGACGATCTGGCGTTCGCGCTGGGCCGGGGCTTCGAGGTCGTGAGCACGGACGATGTGCGCTGGGACTTGCATGCCGTTGTCAGTCAGGTGCGTCGCCTCGCCGAGCGAGGTGCCCTGTACGTGTCGATCGACGTGAGCGTGCTCGATCCGGCCTATGCCCCCGGGACGGGCTTTCCGGTGCCGGGCGGGCTGTCCACCTGGGAACTGCAGCAGATCTTGCGGGCGCTGGTCGGCGCCGAAATCGCCGGCTTCGACGTGGTGGAAATCGCGCCCGCCTACGATCCTTCGGGCATCACCGGCATCGTCGGCGTCACCATCGTGCAAGAAATCATGGCCGCGCTCGCCGACACCCGCCGCAGCGCGCGCCCCGCCAAGAGCTCGCGCCAGGGTGGCGCCGGCCGGCGCGGTAAGCGCGTTTCGCCGTAAGATTTTCGCGAGCCACGCCGCTGGGGGCCGTCGACCTGTCACGACCTCCGGCTGTCACTAAATCAAGCCGAAATTGCCTGCAAAATCGCGCCCGGGCGGTCGCTCACGATGTAGTCGACGCCCAGCCGCGACAGCTCTTTCGCGCGCGCTTCGTCGTTGACCGTCCATACGCCGACCAGCGCTTGGCGGCTGCGCCAGGCTTGCATGCGCGCTTCGTTAACCAGCACATGCTCGGGGTGCACGGCGCGTGCGCCCAGGCGCGAGAACGTGGCCGCGCCCACCAGCGCGGCCGCGCGCGCGATCGGGCTCTTGGTGTGGAACAAGAACGCGCTCGGGAGCCGCGGCAGTGAGCGCGCCAAGCTCCACACGAAGCGCGGATCGAAGCTCGAAAGCACGACACCGTTCGGCGCGTAGGGGTGAGCCTGCAACAGCCGGATCACGCCGCGCACCAGATCGCGACGACGCCCGACATCCGACTTCACCTCGACGTTGACCAGCAGGTCGTGCTGCTGTGCCCAGTCGAGCACGTCGCGTAAGAGCGGCACCCTTTCGCCTTGGCCGACGTCGGCGCGCTGGGTCTCGGCCCAGCTGAGCTGCTCCACCGCGCGCTTGTCCGCCTGGTGCGTGACGCGCGTCAGCGTGGGGTCGTGGAGCACCACGATTTCGCCGGTTTTTACCAGGCGAACGTCCAGCTCCACGCCCGCGGCGCCTTCGCGGCGGGCGATCTCGAACGCGGCGTGCGTGTTCTCGGGTGCGGCGTGGCGTGCGCCGCGATGACCGAGCACGAGCGGCGGAGCACCGGCCTTTCTGGTCAGTCGCTCGAGCACCGGAAGCACGCTCATGACGCCGTACCCGAAGTGCTAGGCGGCGCCTGCGACTTCACCGTTCAGCTCGGTGGCGATGCTGCGCGCGACGCGGCGCGCTTCGTCCAGCGCGGCGCTGGGGAACGAAATGCCGCCCACCACCGGGTGCCCGCCGCCGCCGTAGCGTGCGCAGATCGCGCTGATGTCGGTGTCGAGCGGCGCGCCGGACCACGGATTGTAGCCCACTGAAATCTTGGGGCCGTTCTTGAGCAGGCCGACCACGACCGAATAAACCGAATCCGGAAACAGCGCGTAGGTGACGAACTTACCGACGCTCTCCAGCACCTGCTCGGTCAAGTCCACGAACACCACTCGACCCAGCCTTTCGCTCTTTTGCTGCACGCGCTGCACGAAGCGGTCGTGCTTCTTTCCGAGGGGTTTGTAGCGATTGGCGATGGCCTTGCTTTGCGCGACCTCGAGCAGGGGGCGGCGCATCAGCTCGGGCACCAGCTCTTTGAAGAAGGCGTCGTCGCCGTAGTGCTCGACCACGCTGACCAGTTGCTTGATCGGTGAAGCGCGGCTGACTGCGTCTTCTGCCGAGGCGAAGCGCGCGGAATCGATCTGATCGGCCCACTTCACCAGCTCACCCAGCTCGGCGAGATCGACGCTGAAGCGCTCGCGCGCCACGTCCGCGATCAGCTTCGTGCACGATGAGTAGGCTGGATCGAAGAAGAACTGACCGGAATCGCGCCGGCTCTCGAACACTTCGCGATCGGCGCCGCTGGCGAACGCCGTGCGGTGGTGATCGAAGTACCAGCTCAGCTTTTGCGACGGGCAAAAGCGGTAGTCGAGGATGGCGTTTTCGTCGCCGGTCAGCAGCTTTTCTTCGGCCCGTGTTTGCCCCGAGCCGTAGCCACAGGTGCGGTACTCGAAGCGGGCGCTCGTGGCGCCCCGCTGCTGCATCAGCCGAGAAAAGACCACGGCGCTGGACAGGCCGTCGAAGCAGTGGCCGTGGGTTGCGACCACGAAACGCATCACACAGCGTCTTAGCATGGTCCGCGCGGCCCCGCGAAAAAGCGCGCAGGCGTAGCAACTGGCGACGCCTGCGGCCGAAGGGGAAGCATGCGCGGGCCAGGAGAAGAGCTAACGGGGGCACGCTTGCCGCTTCTCTTGGGGGACCTGCCAGAGCCGCCGGCGAGGCTTCACCTGCATGGTCGGTTGCCGCGAGGCCCCGCCGTCGCCATTGTCGGGACACGCAGCGCTTCGCCCGAGGCGGTCACGTGGACCCGAGGGCTGGCAGCCGAGCTGGCGGCGGCGGGTGTGGCCATCTTCTCCGGCGGCGCCAAAGGCATCGACACCGCCGCGCACGAGGGGGCTCTGGATGCGGGTGGGGTGACCGTAGTCGTCACGCCAGCCGGCTTCGACCATCCTTTCCCGCCGGAGAACTCCGGTCTTTTTCGCCGCATCGTCGACAGTGGTGGCGGCTACCTCTCGCTTTACCCCGACGAGGTGAAGGCGGAGCGGCCGGAGTTCTTCGCGCGCAACGCATGCCTGGTGGCGATGTCTGCCGCAGTTATCGTTGCTCAGACACGGCTCACGAGAGGCGGCGCGCTCAACGCCGCCAAGTGGGCACGCCGGCTCGGTCGAGAAGTCTTTGTCGTGCCTCATTCACCCTGGGTCGAACCGGGCACCGGGGCGGTCGCCCTGCTCCGCCTCGGGGGGCGCCCCCTGGACCGCGCCAAGGACGTGCTTACGTTCCTCGCCGAGCAACGTCGGCACGCCCTCCCGCCGGGGAAGCCCCCTGTAGAGGAGGGGCCCCTCCAGACCGAGCTCTGGCCCGCCGCCAACGATCCGGCCGGTGACCCGGTGCTGGAAGCCTTGCGGGCCGGCGCGTGCCATCCGGACGAAATCGCTGATCGAACAGGCCTCCCGATGGCCACGGTGCAGCGACGGATCTTGACTCTCACCCTCTCCGGGGTGTTAGTTCCGGGCCCGCTGGGCTCACTTAAACTTGTAACTATTTGATTTGATTGTGTATTGCCCCGGCGCCTGGTGATCACCGGGTTGCGCGTCTGCCCGAGACGTCGCATTCAGGGGGCGGAAAGGGCGGACACGCCGCATGCCCAAGACCCTCGTCGTCGTCGAATCTCCAGCCAAAGCCAAGACGATCCAGAAGTACCTCGGCAAGGGGTACGAAGTGTTGGCCAGCAAGGGGCACGTCAAAGACCTGCCCAAGAAGATGGGCATCGACGTCGAGCACGGCTTCCGCGAAACGTACGAGATCATCGAGGCCAAGTCGAAGGTGCTGCTCGACTTGAAGCACGAGGTGAAGGACGCCGACACGCTCCTGCTCGCGACCGACCCCGATCGCGAAGGTGAGGCCATCGCGTGGCACCTGATGGAAGAGCTGCAGCGCCCCGAGCTCTCGGTGCGGCGCGTCGAGTTCGAGGAGATCACGAAGAAGGGCGTCGAGCGCGGTCTGCAGAACCCGCGCGACCTGGATCAGAACCTGTATGACGCCCAGCGCTGTCGCCGCGTGCTCGATCGCATCGTGGGCTACGACGTGTCAGCCCTGGTGTGGAGCAAGCTGGCGTTCGGCTTGAGCGCCGGGCGCGTGCAGTCGGTGGCGTTGCGACTGATCGTGGAGCGCGAGCGCGAGATCGAAGCGTTCGTTCCCGAAGAGTATTGGAACGTCGGCGTTCAGCTCAAAGGCAAGGCCAAAACCAGCTTTGCCGCGCGCCTCACCAAGGCCGATGGCGAAAAGCTCGAGGTCAAAGACGGCACGCTCGCCGCTCAGGTGAAGGATGAGCTGAGCAACGCCAGCTACAAGGTCGCCAACGTCACGCAGCGCGAGCAGAAGCGCAATGCGCTCGCGCCCTACACCACGAGCAAGATTCAACAAGACGCGACGAGCTACCTGCGCTTCACCACGAAGCGCACGATGAGCATCGCGCAGAAGCTGTACGAAGGTATCGACCTCAAGAAGGACGGCGGTCTCGTCGGTCTCATCACGTACATGCGTACCGACTCGGTGCGCGTCAGTCCGGATGCGATCGCCGAGGCGCGCACGTACATCGAGAAGACGCACGGCAAGGAGTTCTTGCCGGCTCAGCCGAACACCTTCAAGTCTCGCAAGGACGCGCAAGAGGCGCACGAAGCCATTCGCCCGACCTCGCTCGAGTACACGCCCGCGAAGGTGCGCAAGTACCTGACCGGCGAGCAGTACAAGCTCTACAAGCTGGTCTGGGATCGCTTCTTGGCCTCGCAGATGGCGCCGGCCGTCTACGACCAGACGGGCGTCGACATCGACGCCACCTGCAAAGCCGGCTCGAAGCACAAGGTCTTGGGCCTGCGCGCGTCGGGCAAGGTGCTCAAGTTCGCTGGCTGGCTCGAGCAGTACCAGTCGACGAAAGACGCGGCCGCTGCCGACGCCGAGGGCGCCGAAGACGCCGAGGGCGGGGAAGCTCCCGTCGAAGGCGCGCCCAAGACGCTGGCCGGTGAAGAGGACGCCAAAGAGGCGAGCGGCGAGGCCACCGCCAACGGCGCGAGCGCGGCCGCGGAAGACGAAGAGGGCCTTTTGCCCGAGCTGTCCGTCGCGGAGCTCTTGTCGCTGGTGACGCCGCCCGGCGTGCTCGCCGAGCAGAAGTTCACGCAACCGCCGGCGCGCTTCAACGAAGGCTCGCTGGTGCGTGAGCTCGAAAAGCGCGGCATCGGTCGTCCGTCGACTTACGCCGAAATCATCAGCAAGGTTCAGGCGCGCGACTACGTGGAGCGCTTGCCCGGCGGGCAGATGAAGGCGACCGACCTGGGTAAGACCATCGTCGACGGCCTCATCTCCACCAAGCTCGACTTCATGGAGCCTTCTTTCACCGCCAAGATGGAAGAAGAGCTCGACGACGTGCAAGCCGGCAAGCTGGCGCGCATCAAGCTGCTGGAGCGCTTTTACGGCCGCTTCCGCGAGGTGCTGGACGTCGCGAAGAAGAACAAGCGCTGGGCCCCTGATCCCGAGCCGACCGAGTTTCCGTGTCCCGAGACCGGCGACCAGGGCCACAAGCTGCTCAAGCGCTGGAGCAAGAACGGCTTCTTCCTCGGCTGCGAGGATTACCCCAGGTGCAAGTACACGCGCGACTTCGGCACCGACGGCAAGCTGCAGCCGGTCAAGCTCACCAACTACGACTGCGACAAGTGCGGCAAGAAGATGATCATCAAGAGCGGCCGCTACGGCGAGTTCTTGTCTTGCAGCGACTACCCAACTTGCAAAACCACGCGCCCGCTGCCGCTCGGCGTGCCGTGCCCCAAGTGCGGTGGTGACATCGTCGAGGTGCGCAGCAAGAAGCGCGGCGCGAAATCGTTCTACGGTTGCACCAACTACGCAGCCACGCCCAGCTGCGACTTCAAGCTCTGGCAGAAGCCGGTCGGCATTCCGTGCCCGGTTTGCAAGTGCCCGTTCATGACCATTGGCGGCGGCGCCAAGAACCCCAAGCTGATCTGCGGCCGTGGCAAAGAGTGCGGCCACAGCCAGCCGCTCGAAGAGGGCATGCTCGAGGGCCTGGGTGAAAACCGCGGCCTCAACGGCGCTGGAAACGGCGCCGGCGAGACGCCCGAAGGTGACGGCACTCCCGAAGCGGAAGCGCCCAAGCGCGGCGGCAAGAATCGCTCGGCTTCGGTTTCGCCGTGAGCGCGCCCGTCGTGAGCATCGTGGGCGCCGGCCTGGCCGGTTGCGAGGCGGCGCTCACGCTCGCGGCTCGCGGCCACCAGGTGCGCCTCTACGAGCAGAAGCCGCACGCGCGCACCCCCGCCCAAACCAGCGACAAGCTGTGCGAGCTGGTGTGTAGCAACTCCTTCCGGGGCGCCGCGCTTTCGAACGCCGTGGGCCTGCTCAAAGAAGAGATGCGCCGCATGGGCTCCTTCGTCATGCAGGTGGCCGAAGAGACGCGCGTGCCGGCGGGCGGCGCCCTGGCCGTCGATCGCGAGCGCTTCGCCGACGGCATGAGCGCGCTGATCAAAGCGAACCCCAACATCGAGCTGCGTGACGAGCTGGTCGAGCGCCTGCCCGACTCGCGCCCGACCATCATCGCCACCGGGCCGCTCACCGGCGACGCGCTGGCACAGAACATCGCCGAGAAGGTCGGCGCCACGGCGCTCGCCTACTACGACGCCATTGCGCCCATCATCAGCGCCGACTCGATTGACTGGGAAGAGGTCTTTCTGGCCTCGCGTTGGGAAAAGGGCGAAGACGAAGAGGACAAGACCGCTTACGTGAACTGCCCCATGAACGAGGAGCAGTACAAAGCGTTCGTGGCCGAGGTGCGAGCGGCGCGCAAGGTGGAGCCGAAGAGCTTCGAAGACGTGCGCTACTTCGAAGGCTGCTTGCCGATCGAGGTGATGGCGGATCGCGGCGAGATGACGCTCGCGTTCGGGCCGATGAAGCCCGTGGGCCTCACCGATCCGCGCACCGGGCGCTGGCCCTTTGCCGTGATCCAGTTGCGCAAGGAAGACGAAGCCGGCACCGCCTACAACATGGTCGGCTTCCAGAGCCGCATGGCCTGGCCGGAGCAAGAGCGCATCTTCCGTAGCGTGCCGGGTTTGAAGAACGCCGAGTTTCAACGTTACGGCGCCGTGCACCGCAACACCTTCTTGAACGCACCCAAGCTACTGGACCCCACCTTCCAACTGAAGGACGATCCGGGGCTCTACTTCGCGGGGCAGATCTCCGGCACCGAAGGTTACGTGGAGAGCGCCGCCGGCGGCCTCTTGGTGGCGTACTTCGTCGACGCGCGCTTGCGCGGCGCCGAGCCGGTGATGCCGCCGCGCACCACCGCGCTGGGCGGCCTGGTCACGCACATCGGCCGCAACCCGGACGACTACCAGCCTTCGAACATCACGTTTTCGCACATCGCTCCGTGGGAAGGCGCCCGGTTGAAGAAGCGCGCCAAGTACGAAGCCATGGCCGAACGCGCCCTGCGCGACCTCGAAACCTTCCGCGCCCAAGTCGCGCCCGCCCCCGCTCTCACCGCGTAACGACGCTGGCCGTCGCTCAGCGGCTCTCTGATTTTTCACAGGGAGATCGGGAGATCGGGAGCTCTGCGAGCGAGAATTTGGGGGTTGGAGCCAAGCGAAGACGCTCGACAACTGCGCAGTCATCGGGCGTCTTCGCTCGGCTCGAACAAGAAAAACTCGCACGACTCCCGATCTCTCGATCTCCCTGTGAAATCTCGGTTCGCGACCAGGCACCACGTCGGCGCCGTTGGGAAGCGCTGACGTACGGTGGGTTGGGCGCCCAGCTGGGCGCCTGTAACTCGGCCTACCCACCCGACGGTCACGGACCCGTTGCGCAGGCGCCCCGGCGGCCACACGTTTGTAGTCGCCATGCGTGCGACCTCACCCCCGAATGCTGCGCACAAGCCCGCGAAAGAGCAGGGTATTTGGCCAGGTTCAACCAGGGGTGTTACATTATCGCGCCGCCCGTCACCTCAGGCTTCCGTTCGGTTTCGGGGGGCAAAGCCCGTGCTGGCACTAAGCGAACTCGTCACCAAGGTCCAAAGCTACCACCCGGCAGCGGACGTCGAGCTCATCGAGCGAGCCTACAAGTTTGCCGAATGGTCGCATCGCGAGCAGATGCGCAAGAGCGGCGACCCCTACTTCATTCACCCTGCGAGCGTCGCGGGCATCATCGCCGACTTGCGGCTCGACACCGCGAGCGTGTGCGCGGGCCTGCTGCACGACGTGGTCGAAGACACGCCGGCCAGCCTCGATCAAATCAAGGGCAGCTTCGGGCAAGAGGTCGCGACCATCGTCGATGGCGTCACCAAGCTCGGCAAAATCAACTTCACGTCGCGTGAAGATCGCCAGGCGGAGAGCTTCCGCAAGATGGTCGTGGCGATGGCGCAAGACCTGCGAGTCTTGCTGATCAAGCTGTGCGATCGCCTCGACAACATGCGCACGCTCGATCACATGAAGCCCGAGTCGATCGAGCGCATCGGTCGCGAGACGCGTGAGATTTACGCGCCGCTCGCCGGGCGCCTGGGCATGCAAAACATCAAGAGCGAGCTGGAAGATTTGACCTTCCGCCACCTCGAGCCCGACGCCTACAAAGAGCTCTCGCACAAGCTGGCGAAGACCAACAAAGAGCGCGAGAACTACATCGAGAGCGTGTGCCGCACCATCACCTCGCGCCTGGCGGAGCAGGGCTTCGCCGCGGAGGTGAAGGGCCGCGCCAAGCACCTGTACTCCATCTATCGCAAGATGAAGGAGCAGCAGTGCGAGTTCGAGCAGGTTTACGACATCATCGCGTTTCGCATCAACGTCGAGAGCGTCGCTGATTGTTACGCGGCGCTGGGCGCCATGCACTCGCGCTGGACGCCGATTCCGGGGCGTTTCAAGGACTACGTCGCGCTGCCCAAGCCGAACATGTACCAATCACTGCACACCACGGTGATCGGCCCGGGCCGCCAGCGCATCGAGATTCAGATCCGCACGCACGAGATGAACCGCGTGGCCGAGCACGGCGTGGCCGCGCACTGGAAGTACAAGGAGCGCATCTCGGGCGGGGTGGACCCGAAAGACGCGGAGAAGTTCAGCTGGCTGCGCGAGCTGGCCGACTTTCAAAGGAACCTCAAGGATCCGGCCGAGTTCCTCGAGAGCGTGAAGATCGACCTGTTTCCGGACGAGGTTTACATCTTCACGCCCAAGGGCGATCTGCGCGTGCTCCCACGCGGCAGCACGCCGATCGACTTTGCCTTCGCGATTCACTCGCAAGTGGGCGAGCACTGCTCGGGCGCGCGCGCCAACGGGCAAATCGTGCCGCTGCGTTACAAGCTCAAGAGCGGCGACGTCATGGAGATCATGACCTCGCCGAATCAGCAGCCGACCAAGGATTGGCTGGACTTCGCCGTCACCACGCGTGCCCGCTCGCGCATCCGCGCGCACCTGCGCACCGAGCAGCGGCAAAAGAGCATCAACCTGGGCCGTGAGCTGCTCGAGAACGAGATGCGCTCCGCCGGCATCAGCTTCCCCAAGTTCAGCAAGAACGACGTGGAGGTGAAGCGCGTGGCCGAGTCACTCGAGGTGCTGAACCTCGACGAGCTCTTGCTCCAGGTCGGCTACGGCAAGATCGACACCGATCAGGTGATTGGTCTCTTGAAAGAGGGGCCGGACAGCGGCGAGAGCGGCGAGGCGCCGGCCTCCATGCGCCAGGGCAAGATCGAGCAGTTCGTCCGCAAGGTCACCGGGCGCGATCAGGGCGGCATCAAAGTCAACGGCGTGGACGACGTGTTGGTGCGCTACGCCAAGTGCTGTAATCCTCTGCCTGGCGACGCCATCATCGGCTTCATCACGCGCGGCCGCGGCGTCACCATCCACCGCCGCGAATGCATGAAGGCCTTCGATACCGATCCGGAGCGCCGCATCGAGGTGAGCTGGGATTCGAAAGCGAAGATCAACCGCCCGGTGCAGCTCAGCGTCACGACCACCAACAAGCCAGGCATTCTGGCGATCGTGAGCCAGACCTTCAGCGCGCAGAGCATCAACATCAGCGAAGCCAATTGTCGCGCCGGCGACGACGGCCGCGCCCGCAACGTCTTTACCTTCAACTGCACGGACTTGTCGCAGCTGAAGAACGTGATGAAGGCGCTCAGCAAGGTGAGCGGCGTCGTGGAAGTGGCCAGAATTTAGTTGCCGGTGCAGGCGCCGTTCGCGCAGGTAGGCGTGTTGCAGTTGCCGCCGGTGCAGTCGAACTTGCAGCTGGAGTCGGCATCGCAGGTGGCCTTCGGGCAGATGGAGCCGCCGCCCTTGCAGTCGAAGGTGCACGTCGAGCCGGCGCTGCACGTTACGTTCAAGGCGGAGCAGTTGCCGGACGAGTTGCAGCTGAAGTTGCACGTTTGGCCGGCGCCGCAGGTGGTGGTGCCGCTGCACACGCTGCCGCCGTCGTCGCAGTCGAAATCGCAGTCGGCGCCAGGAGCGCAGGTGACGTTGCGGCAGCTGCCCGAGCCGTGACAATCGAAGCTGCAGCTGGAGCCGGCCTTGCACAGCGTGCCGTTGCAGCTGCTGCCGCCGCCGGAGCAATCCAAGGTGCAGGTGGCACCGCTGTCGCAGACCAGCCCGCTGCAAGTGCCGCTGAGGTTGCAGACGAAGTCGCAGCTGGCTTCGTGGTTGCAGCGCGCGCCCGAGCAAGACTTGCCGCCCCCGCCGCAGTCGATCTGGCAGCTCGTACCGAGCTTGCACTCGGCGCCGCTACAAGCGGTGGCGCTACAATCCTCGCCGTCCAGGCAGTTGGCTGAGCCTTTGCTGCAGCCGCTGCACACGGTGGTATCCCAGCGACACTCTTCGGTGCAGGAGAGTACCGTGCTCGGGTTGTCGGCGATTTGCTCGTCCGCGCAGGTGTGCTCGCCGCTGCCTACGCCGCCGGCGCCAGCCACGGCAGAAGGTCCGTTGGCGGCGCCTCCTTCACCGCCTACGCCTAGGTCAGTGCTGCCGGTGTCGCACTCTTCGCCGGCTTCGCGCTTGCCATTACCGCACACGGAGCAGCCCGAGGTATCCCAGCCGTCGCAGGTCGCCTTGCAGCTGGCCTGCCCACCGCTGAACGCCGTGGCGTCGAGCGCCGTGCAATCTTCGACGTCCCCGACCTCGCACACCTCACACGGCTCGAGCTTGCCGTTGTCGCACTGAGGCGGTCCTTGATCCACGCAGTCTTTGACGCCGCCGGACAGCGCGCAGACGAAGCAGGAGTCTTTGACCTGCATGCAGTCGCTGTCTTGTTGACACTTGTCGGTGGCCGCCTCGCCGCCGCTCGCGGGTGAGCTACCAGCCGTGCTGGTGTCGCCACCTTTGGGGGCGCTGCCCGCCTTGCCGCCGCTGTCGGTACCCGCGCCGTTTCCGCCGCTGGCGCTGCCGCCAAAGCTGCTGGATTTGCCGCCGTTGCCGGACTTGCCGCCGCTGCTGCTGCCACCGTGGCTCGTGCTGGCGCCCGAGGAGGAGTCGATGGCGTTGTCTTCGGTGGCGCACCCGCCCGGCAACAGCGAGCCCACCAGCAAGCACAGCGTGCTCGTGACGAAGCTAGCGATGAGCCGAGGTCGCCGCGCCATGGCCGCTTACCGCGTCAGCCTTGTTGGGCCTTGCGGTTGGGCGCGGCGAACGCCTTGCGCATACCAGGTGGGGCGGCACTCTCGGAGGCGCGGATCTCTTCTTCGGTTTCGATGATTTCATCCTCGCCGACCATGTCGCCGTCGTCGCTCTTGGTCTCGGGGGCGGGGCGCAGGCTCCAACCGTCGTTCGACTCGTTCGACTTCTTGCTCTCGCCGCCGCTGCCGCCGCCGGCCTTGGGCGCGTAGTCGTGCTGCTCGGCGATCAGCGGGCGCACGACCTTGTCCCAGATGTAGTCGAGCGGCACGTGCGTCACCAGGCTGGCCGGCGGAGCCGCGTGGAGCAAGTCCTCCTCGGTGAATTTGTCCGACTTTTTGAGGCTTGCTTCGATGATTTGACCGAGCAGCTCCGACGGCAACCAGCCTGCCAGCTTGACCACGCCCAGGCCCGACACGATGTCTTCGTGCGAGATCAGCAGGTTCTCGATGGCGCGCTCCAGGATGTAAGCCGTGTATTTTTCCGCGCGCGTGTGGGCGGCGCTGTCGTTGGGCGACGCCTTCCACGGCTCGCCCGAGACGTCGAACGCCCACAGCTCGTGGCGGTTGAGGTAGCGCTGGCGATCGTCGGCTTGGAACAGCCGGACGATGTCTTTGGGCGTCGTCACGCCTTCGTCGAGCGCGATCTGCAATGTCTCGCCAGCGTTCTCGGGAGACAGCTTGTTGGCGACGCGCTCGTGCACGCCGGTGAGCTCACTGATGATTCGCGCTCGCTCGAGCGGACGCGACGACAGCGAGATCATGATCTTGCTGCACGAGAAGCTCTTCAAAAAGTCTTCGGGGGTGCGCTCGCCCACGCGCAGGCAGTACTCGGTAACCTCCGAATGAAAGGCCTCACGCCCCTTACCGAGGCTCGATACGAACGCATCACCACTCGACTCGACCATGACGACTCCTGGAATCCGCACCAGCGCGAAAACTCATCGCGCCGAATTCCAACTCTACGCCCGGCTCAGCCGAACGGGGGGCCGTTTTGAACGAGACCGCTCAGTTCTGCAGGGCCCCACACGATTCACGAACGACGAGACGCGGCGTGAGCAGCAGGCTACGGGCGGGGAGGTTGGGATCGGCGATGCGCTCGAGCAGGGCGTGGAACGCCGTCACGGCGATGTCGCGGCAGGGCTGGTGGATGGTGGTGAGTGGAACACCTACCAATGTGGCGTATTTGGCGTCGTCGAAGCCGACGACTCGAATGTCGTGCGGTACCCGCACGCCATTGCGGTCCAGGCTGCGCAGTAGCTGTGCGGCCGTCAGATCGTTCGCGCAAACGATCGCGTCGGGCTTGCCCTTCTGCAGCAGCTCGCCGACCACTTTGGAGTCTTCGGGCTCCGCGACCTCGAGCCAGTTGGTTTGCAGGTGCAGGTCGTGGCGCGCCAACGCTTCTCGAACGCCGGTGATGCGGGCGTCGACCGTGGCGGCGGCCAGTGGACGCCTGAGGAATGCGATTTTGCGGCAACCGAGCTTGAGTAGGTGCTCGGCGATCAAGTAGCCGGCCGTGAAGTTGTCGATGCCGACCAGGTCCAGATCACAGCGCGTCGGAAAAGGGCCCAGGTCGCGGTCGAGCAGTACGACCGGCACGCCGGCTTCTTGAAAGCGCTCGGCGATGGCGCGATTGGTGGCGTCGCCTTGATGCCGCAGCTCGAAGGGCGCGAAGAGCACCCCCGCCACGCGGCGCTCGATCAGCTGTTCGCAAAGCTCGAGGGCGTGCTGCTCGGTTTCGTCCACGTCGTCGTTGCGGCCGGCCGCACCGCCCCAAACCAAGGTGTAGTCTTGAGCGCGCGCCAGGCTCGCCAACTCGCCACAGATGAGCTCGAAAATCTCGGTGGAGCGGAAGCCCGGAATCATGAGCGCCAGCTGTCGCGCGGGGGGGCCGGGCGGAGCCTGCTCCTTGACATAGGTGCCCGAGCCGGCGCGACGCACCACCAAGCCTTCGGCCTGCAGATCGCGAAGCGCGCGCGCGACGGTGGGCCTGGACACGCCGAAACGTTTGACCAGCTGCACCTCGCTCGGAAGGCGTCCTGAGGCGGCGTACTTTCCGGCCGCGATTTCGCTCAGGAGCGCGTTCGAAATCTCACGGTGCTTCGACTGCTCAGCCATAGGCAGTAAGTATCACTTTCCGTATTGTAATACTAGTGGCTTGAAAAGCTGTCATGTTACAGGTTGGTCCTGAAGCAGTATTTCCAGGCGGCCAAGCCTCTGGGCGCCTGTCAGGTGCTAGTGACCGCTCGACTCCGATCGCGTGCAGGCTGTCAAGGAGTCGCTCCAGCCCGCACTGGTGGGTCAACCGGTTGAAGGCGACCGTTCATCCCGACGACCCGGGTAAGTTGCAGAGCCATTGCCGTTGGCGCCGTCGCCGGACCGATCAGTTGTCGGCTCTGCCCAGTCGCTGGGCTGGTGATTGCAGGCGCCGAGCAGCTTTTTGCCGGACCTTTGCCGTGTACCCGCGATGCGCGAGCTCAACACCGCGCGGCCGGCGGGGGTACCGATGAGCGGCTGCATGACCGATTTGCGGCCCCTTTCGAGCCCTATAGTCGCTCGTTCATGACTCAGCGGATCCTCATTATCGGTGCGACGTCGGCCATCGCGGCCGAGGTGGCTCGCATCTATGCCTCCCCCTCGCGCGGCGCGCGCCTGCACCTGCTGGGCCGCAGCTCCGAGAAGATGCACACGCTGTGTAGCTCGCTCGCCGGCGCGACGGTCACGAGCGAGCTCGCCGACTTTGCTCGGCTCGAAAACGCCTCCGCGCTGATCGAGCGCGCTGTCGCGCAGTTGGGGGGTCTCGACGTTGCGCTCATCGCGCACGGTACGCTCGGCGACCAGCTCCGCACCGAGCAAAGCTTCGACGAAGCCGAAGCGATCTTTCGCGACAACTTGCTGAGCGCGGTCGCGTTCGTGGTCCCGATTGCCAACGTGCTCGAGGCTCAGCGGGGCGGAACGTTGGGCGTGATCACGTCCGTGGCCGGCGAGCGAGGACGGCCGCGTAACTACACCTATGGTGCCGCCAAGGGCGCGCTGAACATTTACCTACAGGGCGTGCGTTCTCGGCTGTACCGCAGCGGCGCTCACGTCGTGACGCTCAAGCTGGGTCCGGTCGACACGCCGATGACGGTCAGCCATCCGAAGAACGTGCTGTTCGCTCGACCGCGAGCTGTAGCCGAAAGCATCGTGGCGGCTTTGGACGCCAAGCGCACGGAGTTGTACGTTCCTTGGTTCTGGGGCGCGATCATGCCGTTCGTGAAGCACGCGCCCGAACGTTTGTTTCAACTGTTCCCTTTTCTTTCGGGCCGCTAATTCGTCCCGGCGACTGGTACGACGCCACGTTCGTGTTATGTGACCGCCTTCTTGGGGTTCGGCTGTGCTCATGGCAGCCCCAGCGGGTTCCCCGCAACAACGAATGGGAGACAATCGAATGAACTGGGTCAGGAGTGTGCTGGGTACGACGGGTGTCGCGATGATGCTGGTGGTCGTCTCGACCGGTGGCTGCGGTGACGACGACGACTCGACGTCGACGCCGACGGCCGGCACGGCCGGCACGGCTGGCACGAGCACCGGCGGCAAGGGTAGCGGCGGCAGCGGCGGTTCGAGCGCTGGCAAAGGTGGCACCGGCGGCACGAGCACCGGTGGCAAGGGTGGTACTGGCGGCAAGGGCGGCACCGGCGGCACTGGTGGCAGCTCGGCCCTGGGCGGCGCTGGTGCAGGCGGCGAAGGTGGCGCGATCGGTGGCGCAGGCGCCGACATGGGCGGCGCTGGTATGGGCGGCGCTGGTGGTGCTGCCGGCGGCGCGGACGCTGGCGGCGCCGGTGGTGCCGGCGGCGCGGGCTGAGCGAACGGCGAGCACGAAGGTGTCGACGGAGCCCGATCGGCTCCGGCCACACCTCTTC
>DASZTA010000023.1:0-291133 GCA_035548415.1 Polyangiaceae bacterium | reverse complement strand
CGCTCGCAGCCGGCACCGTCGGCTCGCTCGGCGGAGCGGCAGCAACCGGGCCGGCGGCGGGGGTGGCTGAACCGCCGCTCACGGCGGCGAGCCGTTCGGTGGCCCGCTGAACGGCTGCCTCTGCCGCGCGCACGTCCGGGTGGGCAGGCGTGTAGTGCGCGAGCTTCTCGGTCAGCGTCTCGCGCGCGGCGGCCAGCGCAGCCTTGGCGCGAGCTTCTTCGGCGTCGGCGGGTCGCGTCGCCGCGGGGGGGCTCGGCGCGGCGGCCACCAGGTGACCCGCCGAAAGCGCCAGCGGCGCGGGGGCACTGCCGGCGCGCGGCGCGAACCCCCGCGGCGTCGAGCCGCCCGGCAGAGCGCCCCCCAAGGTTGCACGAATCGCGGCGCCGTTCGCCAGCGGTGTGGCGTCGAGCGCGAAGCGCGGGTGCTGCGCCATGAAGGCGGCCAGCTTTTCTTCGGCTTGCTTGAGCTCCGCGTCGCGGGTCGCGCGTTCGCCGACCAAGAAGTCGAGCGCCACCTTGGCCTGCTTCTTTCGCAGCTCGGCGTCACCGTCGATGACCAGCTTGGCCAGCTCGGTCGTCACGGCCTGCGCTTCGTGAGCCGAGCCGCCTTCGAAGCCGATGCTGAACGTATCGCCGCCGGGCGCACGGAAGTCGACGTGCTTCTTCAGCTCTTCGACCGCGTCGACCATACCGAATTTGCGGCGCAGGTCCGGATACAGCTCGAATTTCTCGACGACTCGCTGCAAGTTAGGGCGCGCGTAGAGCAGCTCCTTGAGCCGCACCGTTACGCTGCGCTGCACGTCCGAGGACTCCACGTCTCGCGTCGTGTCCCCGGTTTCGGCGTAGAGAATGACCGTCTCCGAGCGGTAGCGGGGGTGATGAAAGTGAAGGAAGATCGCGAACGCGAGCACACCGAGGGCCAGCACGCCCGACAGCTCCCGCCAGAAGCGCAGCGACTTCCTCAAAAAGTGCGCCACCACGCTCAGCTGCTCACGCAAGGTTGGTTCCTGGGGAGGTATCTGCGTCGGTGTCATGCTGGTCCTCGCTTGGCGGCGAAGGCGCCCACGGCGAGCGCCAACAGCGGCGTCCCAAAACAAAAACTGGCAAGCGCCGCCAAAAATGCGGCGCGCATCCGCGCCGCCCGGCCCGGCAGCGCGCCGTCGTCGACGACCTGGAACGAGAGGCCGATGCCTTGGCGCTCCAGCGCCGCGCCGAGCTCCGAGGTGCTGGCGCGTCGTTCGGCGCTGTCGACCTGGCGCTCGAGTGAGCTCAGAGAGCCGAGCAAGGCGACGAGCTCGACCTGGCCTCGCGCGTCCGGATGTGGCGAATTGACGAGCTCGGACTGTTTCGCGACGACGTCCGCCGAGCGCCGCTGGTAAGCGTTGACCAGCGTATCGCGGGCCCGCTTGGCCCGCATCGCCACGGCCCACGCCTGATCTCGGCGTGACGCTCGCTCGTGGCTGATGATCAGCGCGCCGAGGTCGCGCGTCACGGCCAGCGCCTGACGCGGATCTTTGGAGCGGAAGCTCACGGTGAGCCTCGCCGAGCGCGGCGCCTTACCCGGCGCCCGATCTTCGACGAAGTAGTTTTGGTATACCTCGATCGCGATATCTTCGCGAAACGAGTCCAGCGCCGCGCGCGCGTTCTTACGCAGCAGGCTCGGGTAGAGGCCGTGCCGGCGCATCACCTCGAGCAAGGGCTGGCTCGTGAAGATGCCTTGCCGCACGTACTCGGCCAGCTGGCGCTTGAGCGGCGGCATGTTGGCGGAGCGGTGCTCGGCCTCCACCACGCGCAGCACGAAGCTCGGCGCGTAGCTGAAGCGGCCGAACATCACGCCCAGCCCAACTGCCGCGGTCAGCCCCAGCCCCAGCAGCCCGGTGAGCCACGGTCGCGAGAGCGCCGAGCGCCATAGCGACACGCACTGAGCCAAGCCCACGCGCAGGCTGCGCTCTTCAATGAGCCAGGGCTGCCTGCTCACGGCAACTCCTTTCGATGGCATCCAGCAGCTCGAGGCGAGCGCCCTCCCAAACGGGTTCGTCGATCGACCAGCTGCGTGCCCCGCTCGCGTCGCCGAGCGCGAGCGGCATCACGCGCGTCAAGAGACGTTGCGCGGTCGCGGCACCCCCGCAGCGCTTCAGCTCGCGCAGCAGCAGCCGGTCTTGCAGGCCGCGCCGCAGCTCCTTGAGGCGCCACGACGGCAGTGGCCCCGGATACGCGAGGACTCCGTCGCCGTTGCCGAAATCGGTCTGGCCGCGTGAGCGCTCGTCGAAGGTAACCGGATCGCGCAGCACGTCGGTCGGGCCGCCGCCGTTGTACCGATCGGAGAAGTAGAGGCCCTCCCAGGCGTACCAGAGCTCGATGTCGTAGCGCTCGGCTATCCAGCCCCAGGTGCGCAGCGCAGCGCCGTCGGTGTCGAGGATCATGCTACCGGCGCCGGGCGGCACGCCGTTGTACGTCCAATAGCGTTCGCCCCGTGCGCGGCGCGTGCGCGCCGGCTCGGGGAAGCTGCGGGGCGAGAAGTAGACGTCGAAAGCATCGCCATACTCGGGCGACCAGGTGTCGGTCACGGCGCGCAGCAGCGCGGGGCGCCCGGCACCGGCACGTCCCATCACGTCCGCCACGTGGCGCGCCCGCGCGCGAGCCGCGGGTGTTCGCGGCTCGTCCACCGGGATCGCGAACGGCGTCACCGTGCTACCTCGAAACAGCTCCAGCCAGCGCTTCACGTCGCGCTCGATGGTGGCGTCGGTCGCGGTATCGACCGCCACCGGCCAGTACTTCACGTCGCGCATGAACGCGCGCCGCGCGGCGAACCGCTCGGGGCCGAGATCGGCAGCGAGCAGCGCGCCGTGCGCGCGAAACAGCTCGTAGTACCGACGCTCTTGCGCGAGCTCTGCCTCGGAGTCGTCGTCGGCCAAGTGCTGGAGCCGCGCCAGCTCGCGCGGCAGAAAGAAGACCCAGACCAGGGGCTCGCGCTGAAGGTCGATCTGCGCCGAGCTCACCTCCAGCTCGACCGGCAGGCGCCGGGCGTCTACCCACAGCGCACCGCTGTAACGCCCGGGCTCCGCTTCCGCGCGAATCGCCACGTCGAAATACGACTGTTCGGCCGTGGGCGCCGCCGCTTGCGGGACCAGCACGTCGGGGTAGCGCCCGGCGCCGGTGCTCGGACCGTACATGTCCGTGGACGGCTCTCGCACCTCGAGCGCGCCTACCGCGAAGGCCTGCACGCCCGCGACGTCGCGCGGCAGCTCGAGCGACGCCCGACGTGCCTGGCCGTCCGCCGAGCGTACGACGACGCTCAACGTTTCTCCACGGGCGCCACGCAACCGCACGCGCTCGCCGTCGAAAATCGCCGAGCGCGCGGGCGACGCTCGCCGGGACTCGAGCCGCGAGGACTCGCCCAGGACCTGCCAGGCTGGTGTGCGCCGGCAAGCCGCGAGGCAGAGCCCCGCGCTAAGCAAGCAGCTCACCGACCGTGACCAGCTCATGGCCCGCCTGCCTCAGGCCGCCGACGATCGCCGGCAGCGCGTCTAGAGTCCAAGCCTGTCCTTCGTGAAAAAGGAGGATCTCGCCCGGTGTGGCGGGCTGTGTGAGCGTCGCGCGCGCTACCGCGCCGGCGTCTTGCAAGCGCCAGTCGCACGAGTTGAGCGACCAGAGCACGGTGGTGAAGCCGCGCTGCGCGCAGATCAAGAGCGAGTAGGGTGAAATGCTGCCATAAGGCGGGCGGACCAGTGGTCGCGCGGTGCTCGGGCGCGGCAGGAGCGCGCGCGTACGCGACAGCTCGGACTCGAGCTCTCGACGACTCAACGCCGTAAAACGCCGATGCGTGTAGCCGTGGCTGGCGAGCTCATGGCCTCCTTCGGCGATGGCCTGCACCAGATCCGGCCGCGCCGCACACAGCTCCCCAATCACGAAGAAGGTGCAGCGCACGCCGAGCTCGGCCAGGACCTCGAGCAGCCTCGGCGTCAGCGCCGTGGGCCCATCATCGAACGTGAGCGCCACGCGTCCAGGTATCGCGCTGCGGCGCTGGCCCAGTAGCTCTCCGCGCAGCGAAGACAAGGGGCGACGGCGTCCGTCGCGTCCGCGTAGGACGAGCGCAGACTCCGGCAATAGATCTTCGGCGAGCGCCTTGAGCAGCATTTCAGGCCACCTCTCGGTGCGCGCCACGCAGAGCGTCGAGCAAAGAGCGGTGGAGCAGGCGTGCGCTGCCCGCCCAGTCCGGCTGCTCGAGCCCGCCCGACAGCACTTCCGGATCGAAATCCCGATCCAATACCTGGCGTAGCGCGGTGCCGAGCGAATGAACGTCTTGCGCCGGCACGAGCGCGCCTCGCTCGGAAGTGACGAGCGCAGGGATGCCGCCCACGCTCGTGGCCACGACGGGCCTCCCACAAGCCAGCGCCTCCAGCACGACGTTGGGCGTGCCCTCGTTCCAGCTCGGTAGTGCCAATACGTCGCACGCGGCTAGCCAGGTCGGCACCAAATCGTGAGGTTGAACGCCAGGGAAGCGCACGTTGACGGGCAGCGAACGCGCCAGCATCTGACAGAGCTGCGCGTCCGCGCCGTCTCCGACCATAGCCAGCTCGACGCCCGCTAGCTTGTCCGCGCCCACTTGGAACGCGCGCAGCAAGTCGACGGCGCCCTTGGCCTCGCTGAGGTGCCCCAAGAACAGCACCAGCTTTCCCTCGAGCGGCAGCCCCAAAGCGCGACGCGCTTCTCGACGATCGCGCGGATGAAACAGCGCGCGATCGATGCCGTTGGGCACCACGTCGACCTTGTTGGGCGCGACGCCCAGCTCCCTGGCGCGCTCGGCCAGCGGCTCGTTCACCGCCACGACGCGTGCTGCGTGCGAAAGCGCCCAGCTCAGATGCCGGCGTAGCGAGGCTTGCCGACCGAGCACGTTGACGTCGCTGCCATGAAGCTTGATCACGACCGGCACCCCCAAGAGCCGGCCGAGCAGCACCGCCGCGTAGCCATCGGGGTAGCCCCACGCGCCTAGCACGATGTCGACTCGACCTCGGTAGCGAAGCGCGGTCGGACCGAGCGAGGCCGCGTACAGCTGCCCCGCAATCGAATGACCGACCTTAGGCACGAACAAAACTCGCGGGTGTCGCACGACCAGGCCGTCGATCTCTTCGCGCGCGGGCACGCTCGTGAGACGCCCGGCGGGCGACCAGCGCCGGAACGCCGCCGCGCCCGGAAACCACGGGATGGTCGCCAGCAGCTCCACGTCGGCGAGGTGCGACAGCTCGCGAAATTGCTGGCGATTGAACGGCGAGGAGCTGGGCTCGACGCTACTTGGAAAGATTTTGGTGACGATCAGGACGCGCATGGCTCAAGCAGCATGAGGCTCGAAGTGGTGAGGACGGCTGGAGCTCGGCAAGAGCTCGAGGCTGAGCAGAGTCGTGTCGTCGGGCTCGTGGAGGTGCTGCTGCAAGCGCAATTGCTCGAGTAAGCGGCCGTACACGGCAGCGCCATCGCCCTCGGTTTGCTCGACCAACGCGGTCAGCTTGGGCATGCCGGCCAGGTCCGTTTCCACGGCCTCGACCACGCCGTCGGTCATCAACACGAGCAAGTCACCACGCGCGAGCGGGTACGTTTCGTCGAAGTAGCTCGAATCGCTCAAAATGCCGAGCGGCGGCCCCGAAGCGCGACCGATGACGGCGGCGCGGCCGTGAGCGCGACGCAGCACGACCGGCACGTGCCCAGCGTTGGCAATGGTGAGCGTACCGGCCACGGCGTCGATTTCCAGCGCGCTGGCGGTGACGAAGCGATCGCTCGAAAGCTGCGTCGAAAGCCCGCGGTTCAGCTGCTGCAAGAAATGACTCGGACGTGCCGGCAACATGGCAAGCTGCTCCACACGCGCCAAGACAGTCGGCAGTAGGTGCGCAACCTCCTCGCCCCGCCCGCAGATGTCGCCGATCACGAGCGCCAACCGTTCTGGCGAACGCAAACGGATGGCGAAGAAGTCACCACCGAGGGGCCCGCCGGCGGCGCGTGACTGCGCCAGGACCCGGAACGCTCCTATCTCCCACGCAACGTCGGACGCGGGATTGACGACGAGGCGATCGGCAAAGAAATCCACGGCGCTGCCTGGTGCACGCCTCATGCCACGGTCAGGATCCTTCTGCTTTCGGCAAATTTCGGCAAAACCGCGCGAAAACGGCCCCGCAATCGCGCCGAGCCGCCAGGGTCAGCACGGTCGCAGCGTGGCCGTTTGCAGCAGTCAGCGCCATTGTTGATCGACACCTTTGCGCGCGGGACGCGCGGAAAAAAGAAGAGGTTTGCCTGGTAAAGGAGCAGCGCGCGCGGCGTGTCGCGCTTGGCACGTCACTTGCGTTGCGCTGGCGCGATGAACGCACGACGCGCACACCGAAAGCTCTCTGCATCGACCACCCTAGCTGTCCGCGCTGGATTCATCACGGGCGCACTGCTGCTGCTGGCGTGCGGCAGCAACGGCAAGGACTCGACGGGCGGCGGCGGTAACCCCGGCGGCAACCCCATCACCAACCAAGCCGGCGCCACCGGCGACGGCGGCTTTGCTTGCACGACGACCGCGGATGCCGGCGACATGGTCTCGGTGCCGGCCGGTCCGTTCGTCATGGGCTGCAACGACGACGTCGACAAACAATGCTCCGACGACGAAAAGCCCAAGCACGACGTGACGCTGTCGGCCTTCGAAATCGATCGTACCGAAGTGACGCAGGCCGCGTACACCGCCTGCATTTCGGACGGCGCGTGCCAGCCGCCCAGCTGCGAATGGAACTGCGATCACCCCAATTTTCCGGCTGGTTGCGTGACCTGGCTGCAGGCCAATACCTATTGCCAGTGGGCGCAAAAGCGCCTGCCGACCGAAGCCGAATGGGAAAAAGCGGCGCGCGGCGAGCAGGGTAACAAATACCCGTGGGGCAACGGCGAGCCGGACTGCTCGCTCGCCAATTTGGGCGGCTGCGGAGAGACCTTGCAAGACGTCGGCAGCGCGAGCGCAGGCGCAAGCCCCTACGGCGCGCTCGACATGGCTGGCAACGTGGTGGAGCTCGTCGCCGATTGGTACGACGAAGCGTACTACGGCGACTCACCGGCGTCCGATCCACCGGGCCCCGCCAGCGGCAAACGCTACAGCGGACGTGGCGGAGGATTCAAGAGCCCCGCCGACTTCGTCCGCGCCTCCAAACGCGACTGGTACGATCCCACCGACACCGCTCCGTCGCTCGGGTTCCGCTGTGCCCGTTGAGGCGCCCCCTTCAGCTCGCGGCCGGGCGCAGCGCGAAGCGCAGCTTGGCGACCAGGTCGCGGCTCACCCGCGGCGCGAGCAGCAGCGCGGCGGCGGTGTAGGCCGCTGCGCCAACGCTGACCTCGACCACGAGCTCGAAAACCGGGCGCAGCGCGGCTTGTGCCAGGCCCGCGCGCACCGCCAGCACCGCCGCGCCCATGAACAGGCAGGCCGCCAGCGCCGGCAACAGCCCGCCGAGCGAGCGGCGCAGCGGCACGCCGTCCAAACGTTTGACGACGTTGAGCGAGGCCAGCGCATGGCCCGCGAAGGCGAAGCCCACGGCCGCGCACGTCCACTGCGGGCTCCGGCGGCCGAGCGTGAGCATGAACGCGAGCAGCAAGCCCAGCTTGAGCCCCTCGAGCATGAAGATGCTGCGCGGCGCCTGGCGCGCCTGCAGGTAAGACGCGACTGTCCAGCCCACGGGACGCGCGACCGAGAGCGCGGACAACAGCACCAGCATCGAGCCCAAATCGCGCCATCGTGCATCGAACAAGGTGGCGACGAGCGTGGGCGCAACGGCGCCGAGCCCGACGGCGAGCGGGAACACCACCAGGCCGAGCAGCGAGAGCGAGCGCACGAAGGCATCCGGTCGCTGCGCGGGATCCATGCGGGCGAACGAGGGCAAGAGCACGTCCCCAATCTGTTCGCCGACTTGGATGGCGGGCACGTCCGCCAGGTTGTAGGCCAGGTTGTACATGCCGGTGGGGCCCGGGCCGAAGAAGCGCGCCACCAACAAGTTGTCCCAGCGCCGTGTGGCGAACTCGCACAGGGCTCCGAGCGACATCGGCACGCCGAACGCGAGAAGCTCGCGCGTTTCGCGCCCATTGAGCGGCGATTTGGTGAGCCACGCGCTGCGCTCGACGCTGCTGACGTAGATGCCCAGGCGTGTGAGCGAGCGCGCGACGTTGCCCAGCACGATCGCCCAACCGCCGAAGCCGAGCGCGGCGGTGCCGAGGCTCACGGTGGTGTGAGCCAAGTCTCCCGCGGTGCGGGCCGCGCTCAGCCGCGAAAAGCGCAAATCTCTCACGAGCAGACGCTCGGGCACGAAGGCGATGCGGTCACACAGGATGCTGAGCGCGAGCGCGGGCAGGTAGCGGTACATGCCGGGCGCGTCCAGCCAGGGCCCAAGAAAGGGGCCGATGAGCAGCAGCAGCGCCAAAGCCAGCAGGCCCAGCCCCAGGTGGAAGACGGTGACGTGATAGGTGGTGCTGCGCGGCGCCTGGGGTCGAGAGACCAGGTACTGACCCCAACCGATGGTCGAAAATTGGTTGGCGGTCATGCCCAGCACCGCGGCCACCGTGACCTCGCCATAAACGGCGGGGGCGATGAAGCGCGTGATGACGAGCGTTCCCACCAGACCAATGGCTCGCGAGCCCATGCTCGAGCCGATCGTCCACAGGGCGCCGCGCACGGTATCGCGAGCGAGCGACACGGCTCAGGGCACCCGCACCGAATCACCGGCCAAAACCACGATATCTTGCTCCGGGCTCTTACCGGACAGGATGTCGTCGTAGTTGATGGGAATGCGTACCAGCCCGGTGCCGCTGGGCCGCACCACCACGACCTCGTCTGTGTCTGCGTAGCGGTTGGGGCCGCCGGCGAGCGCCAATGCTTCGGACACGGTGAGGTAGTAGCGCGCGGTGAACAGGCCGGGGTGCTCTACATTGCCGGCCACCGTGAAGCGGTAGCTGTTGATCTCGGTGACCGAGACGGTGACCGTTGCGTCCTTGACGAGCGTCGCGAGGCGCTGACTTGCGTCTTGCTGCAGCTGCGCGGCGGTACGACCGGCGGCGCGCAGCTCTCCGACGTACGGAATGGTGATGGTGCCGTCGGGTCGAACGATGGCGTCTGCGGACAAGCTTTCGTCTTTCCACACGCCGACGTGCACGACGTCTGCCACGCCGATTACGTAGGGTTTTCCACGTGGATCGTGGGCTTTGGCGTCGGCGTAGAGAGCGGCGGCGCTCGCGCTCTGGCCGTGCGTGTAGCAAGCGCTGCAAAGCGCGCAAGCAATGAAGAGACCCAGAAACCTCAGTTGCGGAGTCATGGTCTTGTAACCCTCACCTAAGCACAAACAACGATGCTCGCCATCCCCGGAATCATCGCGCTCGTGATTTTTATTTACGCGAGACCGCAAGAATTCTTCGCGCCCTTACGCGTCGTACCGCTGCTCTATCTCTTCTTCGGCGTCGCGTTGTTCGGCGTCGCGCTCGACGTGAAGCTCGGCAACACGCGCCTGCGCTCCACGCCTCAGCTGCCGTGGATCATCGGGTTCTTCGTCTGGGCCACGCTCACGGTGTTGATTCGCGCACCCGGCACCGCGCGCGAGCATGTCACCGCGCTGGCCATCTGCCTCACGCTTTATGGGCTGATAGCCCATGGTTTACAGAGTTTTCGTGCGCTGCACGTGCTCGCGGCGGTGGTACTGAGCATGGTGCTGTTCGTGTGCGGCGTGGGCGCGCACCAAGGCTTCGCCGACACGGGCTGCGTGGTAATCGACGAGTCAGTGCCCGGCGACACCGCTTCGGGCAAGCCCGACGGCCGCGCCTGCACGACTGCGCGAAGCTGTTACACGAGCGAGGCGGAGCCAGGCGCCGAATACCAGTGCGAGCACATCGGCTTGTTCGGCACCACCTCCATCGGGCATGGCCGTGTGCGCTATCGAGGCGTGCTCCAGGACCCGAATGAGCTCGCGCTCGCGGGCGGCGTGGGTCTGCCGCTGGCGTTTGCCTTCGGCCAGGTCGAGCGTCGCTCGATCGGACGGCGCGTGCTGAGCGCCGTGTCGTTCTTGCTGGTGCTGGTGTGCGCGGTGATGACGGCGTCGCGCGGGGGGCAGCTCGTTTTCTTGGCGGTGCTCGGCGCGTACTTCGTGCATCGCGTGGGGCTGACCGGCTTGCTGCTGGGAGCCGTGCTGGCGTTGCCGCTGCTCGTCTTGGGTGGGCGCGGCGGCGAAGACGCCTCCAGCTCCACGCTCGAGCGCCTCGATTGCTGGGCCGAGGCGCTCAGCATGTTTCGTGCACACCCGTTGCTCGGGGTGGGGCTCGGGCAATTCACCGAGTACCACTACATGACCGCGCACAACTCGTACTTGCTGGCGCTCGCCGAGCTGGGCTTTCCCGGCATGGTGCTGTTCGTGACCATCTTGTATTGCTCGGCGCGCATTCCGCTGCAGGCGCTGGCGCAGTTGCGCAACCCCCAACAGCCGGCGTGGCTGGAAGGTGCGCCGCTGATCCGCGCCTGGTCCGTGGGGCTCGCAGCGGCGTTCATCGGCCTGGCTGTCGGCATCTTCTTTCTGTCTTTCACCTATCACTACGTGCTCTGGATCTACGTGGGGCTCGCTGGAGCTCTGTATTCGGCGATTCGGCAGCACGATCCTACTTTCCGGGTCCGCCTCGGTTGGCTGGAGCTCGGCGGCATCACGACGGCGTGCGCGCTGATCGTCGTGGCTGTCTTCCTTTACACGCGCTGGAAGCTGGGAGCATGAACACGTCTCGCCTGCTCGTTCGTCCTTGTTTGGTGCTGCTCGGGGGCGCGCTCGCGCTTCCAGCATGCAGCCGGCTCGGCCTGCGGCGCGATGCGAGTGAGCAACGCGCAACGGTGCGCCGAGAGCCCGTGCAGCTCGAGCCCGTCCGGCTCCCCGCCGCGCCCGCAGCGGGCCCGCCGTGCCGCCTGTTTCTAGACGAAGCTGCGCTGCGCAGGCTGCAGGAGTCGGCGCGCCTTCGTACTCCCGCCTTCGTCTTCACCCAGGCGCGCGCCGACGAAGCGCTGGCCAAGCCGATCGCGTCGGGCTACCAGGGCTTCGAGTGGGCCGACGCGCTGGCGAGCAGCGCGCTCGTGTGGCGCGCCACGGGCGACGAGCGCTACGCGGCCAGCGCCTTGCGCTACCTGCGTGCGCTCCTGGACGATCGCCTCGCCGTGGGGGATGGGCTCGGCGGCGCCGAAGTGGTCAAGCACGACTCCGGCTACGGCATCCGCACCTTCGGTGTGTATACGGCGCTCGGCTACGACTGGTTGCGCGGCGCGCCAGGCATGACGAGCGAGCTCACGAGGCACGTCGGTGAGCGTCTGAGCCAATGGCTCGGCTGGTACGAAAAGGAGGGTTATTTGCGCGATCGCCCGACCGCCAACTACTACTGGGGCTACCTCACCGCACTGGGCCTGAGCGGCGTCGCGCTCGGCAACGAAAACGCCCAGGCCAAGAGCTGGCTCGAGCACGCGCGCGAAGAGCTTTCGCGGCGAGTGCTGCCGGTGTTTCGCGACCAGCTTCGCGGCGGGGGCTGGCCGGAGGGCTGGCAGTATGGTGAATACACGGCTCTGGAGATCGCGCTGCTGGCACGCGCCATGGGCCGCGCCGGCGTGAGCGTGGTCGACAAGCTGCCTTGGCTCGGTGAGACCGTCACCCAACACACGCACGCGCTCCTGCCCGACGAAGCTTCGGTGTACGACGGCGGCACCTGGGGCGAGCACCCCGCCAAGCCGAGCGGGCTGGCAATGACGGCCATCGGTTGGGCGCTGGCCGGTACCGACGACGCTCACGCCGCCGAAGCGCGCTGGCTCGCCGCGCACGCCTTACCGCCGCTGCGTCGCGAGCAAGCCTGGGTAGGTCTACTCGCCGAGATGCCCAACGCCGAGCTTCACTCGCCGCGAAAGCCCGAGTCCACCAGCCTGCACCTGGCCGGTCAGGGCCTGACCTTCGTGCGCAGCGACTGGTCGAAGGACGCCGTGTGGGCCTCTTTTCAGGCGGGGCCGCCCCTGGCCGAAGATCATCAAGACGCCGATCAGGGCCATTTCGAGCTCGCGCGTGGCGCTGACGCGCTGCTCGTGGACGGCGGTGGTTCGGAAGGCTCCGCGACCGTGAATCACAACACGCTGCTCGTGGACGACCGCGGCGACGTCATGAACTACACCCCGAACCAGGGCGTGTGGGGCGACGCCGTAAAGACGACGCGTTTCGCCGACGACGGCGTCGTGGCGCTGGCGGTCGGCGAGCTGGGCGAAGCGTACGCGCCCAAGTGTGCCGTTTCGGGCTGCAAGAAGCGCGCGGTCGAGCGCTTCACGCGCAGCTTCGTGTTCGTCCGCCCCTCGTTGCTCGTCATTCAAGACGACGTCGCGCTATCGAGCGCGGACTACGGCGCCACCTGGGCTGCTCACCTCACTCGTAGCCCCGAGCTCCACGGCAATCGCGTCAGCGCCACGATCGGCAGCTCCCGCGTCGAGTTACACCAGCTCGAGCCGCCGGGCGCGGTCTTGACCGCGCCACACGAGCCCACCCCGAGCGGAGAAGGCTCTCATCGCCTGAACCAGCCGTGGGGACCGATGTGGCGCCTGGAAGTGAAGAGCCCGCGCGGCGCCGCGGGCCGCACGTTCCTGCACGCCATCGTGGCGGCGGCGGCTACGGATCCTCCCAGCAGCGCCGAGCGCTTGAGCGGCGATGGCCTGCATGGAGCGTTCGTGCGCAGCGGCGGCGGCAGCGTCGCCGTGCTGTTCGCCAGCGGCGATGGAGACGCCAAGCTCGAAGCAAAGCTGCCTGGCAAGGCGGCTCAGGTGGTGCTGGCTGGTCTCACGCCGGGCAAACACTACCGCTTCGACATCGACGCCGCTTCGTGCGCCGTGCGGGCACACGCCTCGCACGAAGCCAATGATCCGGTCGCTACGAGCGGCGGCTTCGTGCGAGGGAGCGCAGCATGCTCGACGCCCTGAAACCGCTGCGGGCGCTGGTCATCTCTTACGTTTTTCCGCCGGTGGGGGGCGCCGGCGTGCAGCGCGTGCTCAAGCTGGTCAAATACCTGCCCCAGCACGGTATCGAGCCCGTCGTGCTGACGGCGGAAAGCCCCTCCGTGCCCGTGGCCGATGCCTCGCTCTTGCGCGACGTGCCGGCCAGCACCGAGATCGTGCGCGCGCGCACGCTCGAGCCAGGCTACGCCGCCAAACGCGCCGCGTGGCAAGCACAAGCTAGTAGGCCTGGGAGCTCCACGCCGAGCCTGCAGCGACGGCTGGTCGAGTGGGGACGCAAGCTGCTCGTGCCGGATCCGCAGGTACTGTGGCTCCCGGCCGCTCACTGGGCGCTCGCGCGTCGAGTCGGCTCGCGACGCCCGGACGACGTGGTGTTCATCAGCGGGCCGCCTTTCTCGCAGTTCTTGCTGTCGGGCATGTCGTGCTGGCGGCCCGGCACGGCGCTGGTGCTCGACTACCGCGACGAATGGACCATGACCTCGACCGCGTACGAAATGTCGGGCCAGGCGCGCGTCAGCCAGCACCTGGAGCGCGCGATCGTGCAGCGCGCGCACGCGATCACCACCGCCACCGAAGAGTTCCGCGAAGCCCTGCTCCAGCGCTTTCGCTTCCTCGATCCGGCGCGTGTCCACGCCATTCCCAACGGCTACGATCCGGACGACTTTCCGGAGACGCTGCCCAGCCCTCCCACGGATCATTTGGTGCTGAGCTACACCGGCACGGTGTTTCGCCTGACCAGCGCTCAGGGGCTGTTGCAAGCGCTGGCGCTCTTGCACGAGCGCGAGCCCCGGCTCGCCCAGCAGCTCGAGGTGCGCTTCGCCGGCCGCATCGTCGATACGGAGAGCCAGTACTTCGACGGCAGCGAACGGCTCGGTGTCAAGCGTCTCGGGTACGTCGAGCACGCGCGGGCGGTCGCCGAGCTCGCCGGTAGCCACTCGGCGCTGTGCATCTTGGATGACGTGAGCGGCGTGGAGCGCATCTACCCCGCGAAGATCTTCGAAATCATGCGCGTCGGACGCCCCTGCCTGGCGCTGACACCGGAAGGAGCGCTAGCAAGACTCGTGCGCCGGCACCGGCTGGGGCAGGTGCTACCGCCGCGCGACATCCCGGCCATCGCGCACCACATCGCAGAAATGCTGCGGACATTTCGCGGCAGCGGGTCGCTAACGCACGCTCCGCTCGACATCGAAGGCTTCGATCGACGCGCCCAAGCCGCGCGCTTCGCCGACGTTTTTCGAGAGGCCCGCGCCTACGCGATCAAGCAAGCACGACTCACGGCGTAAAGCGCTTCGTCAGCGTGAGTAAGTTCGGCACGTCGCCTCCGCCCGGGCGATACGTCACCTTGTCCATGCACGAGCGCATGATGAAAAGGCCCATATGCGACTCTGGCAACGAAGCCATCGCGGGGGTGCGCTTCGCCTCTTCGGCAGGCTCGAAGGCGTGGCCGGTGTCGGCCAGGCGCAGCGTGATGCCTTCGGCGCTCGCTTCGATCTCGAGCTCGACCGACTTGGGAACGAGGCCGCGGTACGCGTGAATCGCCACGTTGTTGAAGGCCTCGCCCAGGGCGGAAACGACCTTGTCGTCGAACTCGTGCGGCTCGCGGCTTGGTTCTTGCCTACCCATAGCCATACCTCGCACCACACGGCACGCCGCCGTTACCACGCGCAACACCACATCGCGATAGCCCAGAGTTCCAGGCACGGAGAGTCGAATTATGTCCATGTCATCCAGCCCCGGGTGGGTAGGCGTCCAAGCCCGTAGCTCGCTCGCGCCGTCGAGTATCCCATCGTCAGTTCGAATTACCAAGCGCGTGATTGACATCGCGTTCGCGCTGGCCGGCCTGTCGTTATTGGGGCTGCTCTTGCCATTGTTGGCCCTGGCCATTTACTTGGACAGCCCCGGCCCGATTTTTTATCGCCAGTGCCGTGCGTCGCTGCTGCGCAAGAAAAATTGCCACGGCAGGTGCTCTTTCGAGCCTTTCTGGATGCTGAAATTCCGCAGCATGCGCGTCGGCGCCGAGGCCGGTACCGGCGCGGTGCTGGCTGAGGAAAATGATCCGCGCGTCACGCGCGTTGGGCGCTTCTTGCGACGCACCCGCCTCGACGAGCTGCCTCAATTTTGGAACGTGCTGCGTGGCGACATGAGCCTGGTCGGGCCGCGCCCGGAGCGGCCCGAGCTGCTCGAGAACCTGACGCTGGCGATTCCGTTCTTCGAAGAGCGCATGCGCGACTGCAAGCCAGGCATCACCGGTCTCGCCCAAATCTCGCTCACCTACTCGGGCCGCGCGCCCCAGGGCAGCCCCATCGCGGCGGTCGAGCGCACGCTCGTCAACCCGTACGACTTCGAGGAAGCGCGCGGCGCGCTCGCCGACGACATGCGCACCAAGCTGCTCTTCGACCTCGCTTACGTGGCAGGCCTGGAGCGTTTTTCGACCTTCATCGCGACCGAGCTCGCTATCATCGTAAATACGCCCATGGTCATGCTCAGGGGGCTCGGCCGATGAACCACCTGTCCATCGCCCATGTGCTCTCGTCGTTTGCGGTAGGGGGCCAAGAGCGCGTGGCGCTCGAGCTGGCACGCGAGCAATGCGCCGCCGGTCACCGAGTGCTCGCGCTGTCACTCGCGCCCGAGCCCGAGGGGCCGCTGGGGAGCCAATTTCGTGACCTGGGAGTCGAGACCAGGAGCGTGCCCAAGCGGGGGCCCAGCGTCGATCCGACCCTGGCGTGGAGGCTGGCGCGCGTGCTCCAAGAAAAGAGCGTCGACGTCGTACACACGCACAATCCCCAAGCGCTCGTCTACGGGTCGCCTTCGGCCTCTCTTGCCGGAGCCGCTTGCGTGCACAGCAAACACGGCATCAACCCGGATCCGAGCCGCCGGCTGTGGCTGCGCCGCGCGGCTTCCAGCATGGTCGATGCCTACGTGGCCGTCACGCCGAGCCTGGCGCGCGTGGCAGCCGTGCAGGGTGAGTGCGATCCGGCGCTAATCCACGTCGTACCGAACGGCATCGACACCGCGCGCTTCACGCTCGATCTGGAAGCGCGTCGTCGCGTGCGCGCCGAGCTCGGCATCCCCGACAACGCCTGGATCGTCGGCACCGTGGGGCGCTTGTCGCCGGAAAAGAATCAGTCGCTCTTGATCGACGCCATGGCTCCCATGCTCGATCCCCGGCGGCACCTGGTCATCGTCGGCGAGGGCCCGTCGCGAAAGGATCTGATGGCGCACGCGCGCACGACGATGCGCCCCGAGCTCGTCCATTTCACGGGCGCGCGGAGCGACATTCCGCAGTTGATGAGCGCGTTCGACGTGTTCGCTCTCACTTCGATCAGCGAAGGGTTGCCGCTGGTCTTGCTGGAAGCCATGGCCATGGGGCTGCCCGTGCTCTCGACCAACGTCGGTGGCATCTCCGACCTGATCGACGACAGTGTGACCGGCTTTTTGGTCCCTCCCGGCGACTTCATCGGGCTGGTGAAGCAGCTGGTCTGGCTATCGAGCCGCCCTCAAAGCGCGCTCGACGTAGCGAGCGCCGCGCGGCGCGAGGTCCTCGCTCATCACTCGACGCAGCAGATGGCGGCGGCCTACGAAAAGCTTTACCGGCGCGTGCTGGCAACGCGCGAAACGCAGCGCGCCCGCGTCGCCACCGGCTGAGCCATGTTGGGCTGGCTCGGTCTGGGATTGCTGTCCACCGTCGTGTACACCTACGCGGGCTACCCCGTGTTGGTCGCGGTGTGGGCCCGCCTGCGCGGACGAGCCCCGGCCTCGCAAAGCGACTTCGAGCCAACGGTGAGCGTGTGCCTGTCGGTGCACGACGGGGCCCGCCACCTGGACGCCAAGCTGAAGAGCCTGCAGGGCCTCGACTACCCCGCCCACAAGCTCGAGATTTTGGTCTTTTCAGACGGCTCGACGGATGACAGCGAGCGCATCGTGCGACGCTTCGCGGAGACGGATCCACGCATCGTCCTTTTGTCGAGCACCGAGCGCCTGGGCAAACCCAGCGCGCTCAACGCGCTTGCCGCGGCGGCCCACGGCGAGGTGCTACTGATGAACGACGTGCGGCAGACGCTCGCCCCGCACGCCCTACGAGCGCTTTTGGCGGTGCTCGCGGATCCCCAGGTTGGCTGCGTTTCCGGAAATCTGGTGCTCACGGGCGACACGGGTAGCTCGGCCTACTGGCGCTACGAAAAGCTGATCCGCGGCGCCGAGGCTCGCCTGGGCGCGCTGGTCGGCGTCAGCGGCAGCATCTACGCGATCCGCCGCCGCGACTTCCACGAGCTCCCCCGCGACGTCTTGCTCGACGACATGTTCGTGCCGCTCGTCGTCGCGAAGCGCCAAAAGCGCATCATGCTCTCCGAGGCGGCCGAAGCTTATGACGAGGCCTTCCCCGACGAACAGGAATTTGGCCGCAAAGCGCGCACGCTTGCCGGCAATTTCCAGTTGATTGCCAAGCTACCCTGGCTGCTGCTCCCCCACCGCAACCCGGTTTGGTTCCAGCTATGGTCGCACAAGCTCCTGCGACTGGCGTGTCCGTTCGCGCTACTCGGCCTGCTGCTCACATCCAATTTGCTGGCGTGGGGCGAGGTCGCCTACCCCTACGAGCGCGCCGGCTGGCAAGCCCTGGCCCTCGGGCAAGGGGTTTTCTATGCGCTGGCCGCGCTGGGAGGGCGAGCCGGCAGGCTCGGAGCACTGGCACGAACCTTCGTGGTGCTCAATGCGGCGGCGGTGGCAGGGCTGTGGCGATTTCTACGGGGAACTCAGAGCGTTGCTTGGTAATGCGTTGCGGAGCGGCACCTTCGCACCGGCCGAACACGACTGAGCGAACGCGGCCGCCTCTCACGCGCGCAGGAGTACTTACGTTGGTGAGAATTTGCGCGCACGCGCGATGACATTCTCAGCCGCAAAGCGCATCACTTGTCCGCGCGAGTTCTTACACGCGTCAGCACTTGCTCGTGCAGCAAGGGGACGCGCCCTCGCGAGGGCGCTCTCGGAGCGCGAAGCGGTGTCGACCGCTGAGGCAGCCGTGCTATTCCACGGTCACCGACTTCGCGAGGTTTCTGGGCCGATCCACGTCGCAGCCGCGGAGCCGGGCAAACTGGTACGCGATCAGCTGCAGCGGGACAGAGTAGAGCAGAGGGGCGAGCGCGGGATGTACCCGCGGCAGCTCGATCACGGCACAAGCAACGTCGTCGAGCGCGTGGTCGCCGGCTTCGACCAGAGCGACGAGCTGCGCGTCACGAGCTACGGCTTCTTGCAGGTTGCTGAGGGTGCGCTCGCGGTGCGCGTCGTTGGGCATCAGCGCGATCACGGGCATGTTGCGGTCGATGAGCGCGATCGGGCCGTGTTTGAGCTCACCGGCCGGGTAGCCCTCGGCGTGCACGTACGAAATTTCTTTCAGCTTGAGCGCGCCTTCGAGCGCGATCGGGTACAGCGGTCCGCGCGCCACGAACAGCGCGTCTCGCGCGGAGTGCTGCTTGAACGCGATCAGCTCGATGGCGCTCTCGAGCCCGCGCACCTCCGCGAGCTGCTCGGGCAAAACTCGGAGGCCCTCCAGGAGCTCGGCCGCCAGCGCAGTGTCGAGCGTGCCGCGGGCCTGTCCCAGCCGAATCGCCAGCAGCGTGAGGACCGCGAGCTGCGTCGTGAACGCCTTGGTCGACGCCACGCCAATCTCGGGTCCCGCGCGCGTGATCAAGGTCGCCTCGGCGATGCGCGTGATTTGCGAGCCAACCGCGTTGCAAATCGAGAGCGAGCGAGCGCCAAGGGCGACGGCCTCGCGCAACGCGGCGATGGTGTCGGCCGTTTCGCCGCTCTGGGTAATGGCGACGGCCAGCGTCTTGTCGGTGACCAGCGGCGAGCGATAGCGGTACTCGGAGGCGTAGTCGACCTCGACCGGCACGCGCGCCAGGCTTTCGATCAAGAACTTTCCGACCAGCCCGGCGTGCCAGGAAGTGCCACAAGCCAAGATTGCCACGCGCTCGAGCTCGCCCAGGGCAGGCTCGAGAGCGCCGAGACCGAGCTCTACCGCGCCGTTCTTGACGTAGGCGTCGAGCGTGTTCGCCAGCGCGCGCGGCTGCTCGAAGATCTCCTTGTGCATGTAGTCGGGGTGACCGTCGAGCTCGGCCGCTCCCTCATCCCATTCGATGCGCGTAGGCTGCCGCGCTACCTCTTTTCGACCGCGGTCGAGCACGCGCAGCCCCCGTGGCGTGAGCTCGGCGATGTCGCCGTCTTCCAGAAACGCCACGTCGCGCGTGTGCGACAGCAGCGGAGCCGCGTCCGACGCCACGAAGTACTCGCCCTCGCCGATCCCCACCACGAGCGTCGGGCCGGAGCGCGCCAGCAGCATCTTTTCGGGATGATCGGCGTGCAGACAAGCCAGCGCGAACTTGCCGTGCACGCGCGCAACCGCCGCCTCGAACGCCTCCTCGAAAGGAATTCCAGCGTTCATGAGCAGGTGCATCAACAGCGGGAAGCACTCGGTGTCCGTTTGCGAGCGCGGAGACAGGCCGGCAAATGCCAACTCGGTGCGCAGCTCCATGAAGTTTTCGAAGATGCCATTGTGCACGACGACGATCTTGCCGTCCGGACTGGTGTGTGGGTGCGCGTTCTCTTCTGTCGGCTTGCCATGGGTGGCCCAGCGTGTGTGGCCGATGCCGACGCGAGCCAGCGCAGCGTGCCCGTTCAACCCTTTTACTTTGGTCTCGAGCCCCGAGAGGCGCCCGGCACCACGCATGACCTCGACATTGCCGTTTACGTGCAGACCGATGCCGGCGCTGTCGTAGCCGCGATATTCGAGGCGGCGCAGGCAGTCGAGCAAGATGGGGCTAGCAGAGCGATGGCCCAAGTAACCGACGATTCCACACATGGTTTGTTCCTATCGTATAGGTTGAAGCGAAGTAACGACGCCTTTGCTACGGCCCCCATGCCGCGATGTAGCTCTGCTCTTCGGCCTCGAGCGAGGGCCGAGCGCTGATTCCCCAAATCAAACGCTCACAGCCCTGCACGGCGAGCGCGCGCCCCGCACCGATTCCCGTATCCGGCCACTCCGCGCGGTGCCAGCGCTCTCGGCCGTCCCCATCGAACGCGCCTAGCCAAGTCAGCCGAAATGGCCGCACGCCGCCCGGTGACGCGGCGGACACGATGGCACCGCCGCTCCCGTCGACGACCAATCCCCCCACTTCGCGCAGCGGCCCGAGCGAAGTGCTCCACAGCGCTCGTCCATCGCCGCTGAGCTTGGTGATGAAACCGAACGTCAAGCACCAGGCGTCGGCCGAACAAGCGTCGCTCGGTAACGACAACCGGCCAGCGCCAAAATCGAGGCTGCCGTCGAACGTGCCTGCCAGCAGCACGTTACCGGCCGAATCTACGGCGATTTGCTGGCCACGCTGCTGCTCGCCCTCGTCACCAAAGCTCACGCTGAGCAGGTGCTCGCCCGTCGCGCTGAGCTTGACCAGCAGCACGTCCGCGCCTCCGCGGCTGCGCAGCACGCCACCGCCGAAGTCGGTATCTGCCGTGAGCTCGCCGGTGAGGAGCACGTCGCCGTGGGTGTCGAGCGCCAGACGGCCGCTGTACGGTTTTTGCCAGAGCACGTCGCCGTTGGGGCTCAGCTTGCGAGTGCCGAGCCCCGCCCCCGACACGAAGACGTCTCCGTGAGCGTCGACGTTGAGGCTCTCGAGCGAATCGTCTTCGGGCCCACCGACCGCGAACGCTCCGAGCACTTCACCTTCGTTCGAAATCTTCAGCACGTACACATCACGGCTACCCTGCGAGGTGAGCTGCGCCGCTCCAAAGCTGACGCTGCCCTCGAACGTGCCGGCCACGTACGCCTCACCCGTCGCAGTGAGCGCGATGCGCTCACCGAACGGACGCTTCCAGACGAGCTCGCCGCTGGACGCCAAAAGTAGCATCTGTTTGCCGGACTGCGTCACCCACACTCGCCCGGCCGAATCGCTCGCAATGCCCGAGATTTCCGGGCCACCGTGACTCTCGAGCCAGAGGGGAGCCGAGACCATTTGAGGCGTTTGGGCGCCCGCCTCGAGACAATGAGTCTCACCTGTGTCAGGCAATGTCGCGTCGGGTCTCGCCACGAAGGCAATCGGGTCGGCCGCAGGCAACGAGCGAGCTCGAGTCGAGTCAGTAGTGCTCTGCTGCGTGCCGCACGCCACGGCTGCGAGCCAGGTTATCGCGATGGGACATGCGACACGAGAGAGCACGCTGAGCTAGATACAAGCTCCGTGCCGCGCCCCTGACGCACGCGACAGAGGTGCGGCGAAGTACGAGCTATCTTGTCTGCAAACGGTCACGACGCATGCGCTGATACTGCACGACGACGAGCACGTGCTACGACGTCTCGCAATGACGAAAGTCCCCCAGGCGTTGTTGCTCGCCGGCATCAGCGTCTTCGGAACCGCCATCCACGGCACGGCACTGGCCCAATCACCCGCCCTCACGTCGCTGCCTGCGCACCCGCGCATCTGGCTCGACGCGGCCACGCTCACGAACCTCAAAAACCTACCAAAAACCGCAGAAAGCCCGCTATCTCGCGCGCTTGGGCGCTGCGCTCGGGCACGCCAAGATCCTTCCGAGTATCAAACGGGCGGCTGGCAAGGCTTCGAGTTCGTGCTCACGCTCAGCGCGTGTCTGACCGCCTACGAGGCCGCCGGCAGCGCCGATGATCTGGCGACGGCGATCAAATATTTTCGCGTGCTACTCGACGATTACCAGACGGTCGGCGACGCGCAAGGCGGCGACAGCGTCGTCACGCACGACACGGGCTACGCCATGCGCACGTTCGCGCCTTACTCGGCGCTCGCGTACGATTGGCTCCACGACGCCCCAGGCGTGACGGAAGAGCTGCGCGCCCACGCGCGCGCGCGTTTCAACGCCTGGTCGAGCTACTACATGCAGCAGGGCTACCTGCGCGATCTGGCCGGCGCGAACTACCAGGCGGGCTACGCCTTCGCAGCAACGCTGATCGCGGTAGCTGAAGCGGGCGAAGCGGGCGAAGCGGGCGACACACATCTCGCCAACGTGCGCGACGTGATTTGGAAGAAAGACTTGCTACCTGCCATGGCCCCAGGAGGCGTGCTGGAAGGCGGAGACTGGCCGGAAGGTTGGCAATACGGCTCGCTCAGCGTGCTCGAGCACGCGCTCGCAGCGCGCGCCCTACAAGGCCTCGGGGTCATGCTGCCCGGCGCCGCTCCCTGGGCCAGCGCCTTGCCACTGCGCTATGCGCACGGCCTCACGCCGGGCACACGCCAGGCCTTCGTCGGTGGCGATTCGGACGCGCCGACGCCCTACCGCAACCCCGACAACGGGCCACTGTTGGCCACCATCGCTGGGCCTGGCAGCGCGGACGCCAAGGCCCTCGCCCGCAAGCTGAACGCCGAGCTGGGGCTGAAGAACGAAAACGCCCTGTTCGACGCGCTGGCTGCCGCAACGAGCGGTCCCGAAGCGGCGCTTTCAGGCAACGCCGCCACCAGCTACTTGGCGCCGGGCAGCGGCAACTTCTACGTGCGTAGCGGCTGGTCGACGGAGGCAAGCTTCAGCGTGCAGCAGTGCGCGCGTCACCTGGTCGACGACCATCAATACGCCAACGCCGGCAACTGGGTGCTGACTCGCGGAGCCGACGACCTGGTCGTCGATCCCTCCCCGTACGGCAGCTTGTCGACTCTCACCGGAAATGCCCCCGCCATCGACTCGGCGGCGCTACCGGCTGGCTATTCACCCAGCCAGGGATTCTGGGGGAAAGAGACGGGCTTCCGCTGGGCGCGTCAAACGCGCTCCGGCGTCTCGGCAGCGCGCTGCGATTACGCCGACCAGTTCCGACGCGACGACGTCCCCAGCGACGTGCAGCTCGCCCTGCGAGACTTCGTGCTCTTGCCGGCCGGAAGAAGCTCCGCCCTGGTGCTGCTCGATCGTACCCAGACCGGTGCGCCCGATCGCGCCTTGCACCTGCGGGTGCGCAGTCCCGCGTCGCTCGCGCTGAGCGGAGACTCAGCCAGTGGCTCCCGCGGCTCGTCGCTCCTCACCATTCGCAAGCTCTGGGCCTCGAGCGGCGCGCCCAACGTGCGTCCCATGCCGCAGGCCGCCGAGTGCCCGTCTTCGGACCACCAGTGCGACGTTTCCAAGCTGCCGGAAGGTAGCGAGTATCGGTTGGACGTGGCGGGCCCCGCCGCGTCGGCGCTCCACGTCATTGGCGCCACCGAAAACGCGAGCGACTTGGACGCGAGCTTGCTGGCGAGCGCCGGCTACCGAGGCGTGAGCGTCACGCTCGCTGGCCAGCGCTTTGCGGTCGTCGCCAGCGATGGGCCGGCGAACGCGTCGCCGGCGGCCCTGGGGTACCGCGCCGCGGCCAACGCGGTGCACGTCGTCCTCGATGCCCCTGCCAGCGCGGATGGCTCGAGCGACGTCACTGCCACGCTGCAAGACGGTGACTGCCAGGTGCAAATCACGCCGCACGCCGGCGGCAACGGTCTTCCGGGGCGCCCGCTGATCTTTCGAGTCGCCGCTGATTGCTCGATAACGGACGACGGCGAGCAGCCTCCGAGCGTGCCCAGCATGGTCGATGGCGGCAGCGGCGGCGGAATGGGGCCCGCTCTCGACCCCGGCACGCCAGGCGCCGGCACTGCGAGCGTCGGCGGCAACGGCGCCGTCGGCGGCAGTAGCTCCGACAGCACGCCGCAATCCGTTCCCGCCGACGCCAGCTGCGCGCTCGCGCCGAAGGGCTCCCTACCGCGTCCGCGCCGCGCCGTTCTGTTCGGTGCTTTGGCGGCGCTGGGCGCCTCACGCATTCGTCGCCGCGCGCGCCGCCGACGCCGCCAGGGCGTCTAGCGCCGCGCGGCTCGAGCGCTCGGCGATGATGGTCTGGTGCTTGCCGCTGCCCTGGTGCGGCGCAATCTGCTCGTGAAATTCAATCGTCACCGGTTGCCCTCGCAGGTACTCCGTGAAACGCCCGGTCACACGGTGGAAAGCGTCCTCCGCAAATTCCCGCCCGCGCACGACCTTCAACACGACCGCGCCGTCCTGGCTTTGTACGGCCTGAAATTGCCGAATCAGCTCCTGCCGCGCGTCGCTGAAGAGCACATGAAAGACGATGCCGGGCACGAGATTTCCGGCGCCGTCCACCAACATGTCCGCGCGGCGGCCGTCCACGCGCTCCAGCCGGCGCAGCGCGCGACCGCAGGCGCAGCGCTGCTCGCTTGCGAGCGTGGCCACGTCGCCGTTGAGGTAACGAATCATGGGCATGCCGTAGTTGTGCAAGTCGGTGACGACCACGTCGCCGCTCTCGCCGGGGCCGAGCGGTTGCCCGTCGCGCACCACCTCGAGCAATAGGTTCTCCTCTGACAGGTGCATGCCGGCGTGCTGCTCGCACTCCGCGGCCATCAGCATCGTCTCGCGCGACCCGTAGCTCTCGAAGATCTCCGGTCCGAACGCCTGACTGAGCACCACACGATCTGCGGGGAGCACGGCCTCGGCCGCGCAAATTACCGGAATATCGTCCCAGTCGCGCAAGCCATTGTCGGTAATCCAGCGCGCGAACTGCGCGCAAGCCTGCGTGTAACAAACAATCACCTCCGGCCGTGTGCGCCGCAAGAGATCCAGCGCTTCTCGGCGCGCCGCCAAATCCTGCTTCATCGAATCGAAGAAGGTTTCGCGCTTCAGCGCGCGATCGAGGCGCATTTTGAGGCTCGGCACTCCGGCAGACACGCTGGCCCAATAAAAGAACACACGCCGGCCCGGACGATAACCAGCCCAGCCATAGCCGCGCATCTTGACGGCTTGGCGCCAACATTCGCTCACGTGTGAATATTCGAATTTGAGCGGCTTACCGGTGGAGCCGCTGGTACCCTTCTTGAGGTTCTTGCCGCGATGAGCCGGGTCGACCAGATCGTCGTAGCGTTCGCGCACGACCTCGCGCGTGAGCACCGGCAGCTCCGCCAGATCCGCGCGCGAGCGGAGCTCTCGCGGATGAAACCGGTACTGCCGAAACAGCTCGCGGTAGTACGGAACATGCTCACCCGCGTAACTCAGGAGCTCGATGAGCTGCTGAGTTTCCAGGCGATCCAGCTCCTCGCGCGACAACCACTGAGTCTGCTGTAGATAGTCCAGGTGACCGAGTGTTTGGCGACCTCTCACGCCGCGCTCCCAGGCAGGGAGCAACACGGTTTTGAAGAGCGCGCCGTAAGCCGCGTCGTAGGCGCGACCAAAGGTCAAGAGTTGCATGAGGTAGTCCACTGCCAGCCTAGCCATCCAGGGCAGTGCATCGCGCGTGCCGAGCTTGCGCCCCGAGAAATGGCCTATTTGTGACGACGGCGGCGTGGCGAGATGCTGCGGAGCGCGGCAATCCTGTAGCGCGTTGCGACGACGGCTAGGCGCTGGGCTCGCGATTGGCCAGCGCCTGCGCGGTTCGGACCACGTGCGCCGCCGGTACGGGTTTGATGAGCCAGCCTTTGGCGCCGGCCTTGCGCGCCCGCTCGATCATCAGCTCTTCGGCCTCCGTCGTGAGAATCACGACTGGAATGTTGGCGGTTGCGAAGTCCATGCGCAGGTGCTCCAGCATCTCTAGCCCGTTCATCCGCGGCATGTTCACGTCCAGGATGATGAGCGCGATCTTCTGCTCCTGCGCGATCTTCAAACCCGTCACGCCGTCGCCCGCTTCTAGCGCGGCAAAACCGGCTTGTTTCAGCGACTGGGCGATCTCGCGACGCACGGTGTCCGAGTCGTCGACGACGAGGACCTGTTTGAGAGCTGGAGTCTCTTCCTTGATCAGAACCAAGTCGCTGTCCCTTTGGGGCCGAGGGTGCAAGAAGGCAGTATTGACTCTTGCACGCCCGCCCCAGAACAGCCACGTGTTTCTATTGGTATCTACTGGTAGGTGATTGTGAGAGTTGGGCGCTTTGCCGGGTCCGCCGCGCGACTCGAGTAGATGCGCAGGACCTTTGCGCTGTCCTGATTCGAGAGCACGACGCCGTTATTGCTCGAGCTGCTCTTGATCCAACTCTGAACCGTGGCTGCGTCGAGCGCGACGCTCTTGCGCTGGTAGCCGCTCGCGTCGATGCCGCTGAACGCGAAGGCCGTTCCCATCAAATCGCCGGGACCGCTGCCGGGCACGGACCAATTCGAGCCTGCGCCGCCGCTCGTCCAACCGAGCGAGCTCGAGCCGTAGCTCCACGGCGTCTTCAGGAAGCCACCGAGTAACGTTTGCGGGCCGACCCAGCTCTCGAAGGTCAAGTCGAGCTTGGCCGAAACCACGGTCGACGAGCTGGGGATCTGCGACACATCGAAGCGAATCAAGCCCTTGGTCGCGTAGTCCAGCGCGTACGTGTAGAGCTGGTCCGTCGTTTTGTAGACGGTGCCCAGTGGATTGCTACTCGAGTAACCGAGGCTGGCGATACTCGCATCCGTGACGCCCGCGTAGCCGCTCACTCCCTGCGTGAACGACAACGTCTGCTGCGCTCCAGGGGTCGGAGCGGGCGTCGGAGTCGGAGCGGGGGTCGGAGCCGGAGTCGGCTCCGTGGTGGGCGTGGGGCTCGGGGTCGGCTCCGTGGTGGGCGTGGGGCTCGGGGTCGTCGTCGTGGCGGAGGGCGTCACGGCGCCGCTCGAGCTCACGTTGAAAGCCAACGTCTTGCTCGAGGAAGCCATGAAGCTGCCGCCCGGCGTCACACGCACGCGCAGCTTGCCGCTGACGACCGACGCCGCAACTGCGTACCCACCGCTCGAGGGGGCGACGTCGACCAGCACGTGCGTGGCGCTATTCTGCGACACCGTGTAGTCGGCGCTGGTCACGCTGCCGGTCGCGGCCTGATCGGCCGAGAACAGCACGACCTGGTTCTGCGGCGCGAGCAGCTCCACCCCGACCAGGTTGCCGGCGCTGACGTTGCCGTCGGCCGCCGACAAGCGCGTCTGTTCACCGCTCGTGGCGCCCGTCGTGACGACACTGAGCCATTGTTGCGACGCTCCGCTCGCCGGTGCGTGCACCTCCAAGCGCGAAGCCGATGCGGGCAGGCTGGTTTGCGTGGTGCGGGCGCTCTTCGGTAGCAGCGTTCGCACGCTGCCGATGGTCGAAGAGCCCACCTTGACGTCGTAGCGCTTCTGCGTGCCGTCGGCGGTCGCGACGGCTTGCGCGGCGACCGGCGTATGAAAGCTCAGCCACTGGTCGGCGCTTGCTTGTGCCACCACCGTGCGGTCGAACAGCACGAACGTGCCCGGGCGTACGTAAACCATGTCGCGCGTGAACTGCGAGATGGGGTGGCTGCTGCTCGAACCGTATTGGTCGCCGAGCCCCACACCACGCGCGTGCACGAAGGTCCCGCGATCTTCGTAGGCCTCGACGTGAGCCTTGGAGCTCGCGGGGCCGAAGCTGTTTTGACCTGGATTGCTGGGATTGCTGCTGTCGTTGACGAAGAAGGTGTTGTACATGCGGCGCTGCTTGGCGCCGTAGCTGTCGTCGTAAACCGCGTCTTCGCCCGCCGTGCCGCCGTTTTGCGGCAAGAAGCCGGTAGCGTTGATGAGCAGCGGCTGGTCGCCCACCACCACGCTCAGGCTACCCGCGTCGAACAACTGCTCGCCAGAGTACGAAGCGTTGATGTACGCACCCGCCGAGAAGGCGCCCCAGGTGGCGCCGGCATCCCAACCCGAGCGCACGCCGACATGGCCAGGACCCGCTGCGAAGTAAGACGTCGCCCCGCCGCTATAAGCCGCGCGCGTGGCGGCCGGGTCGCCGTACAAAAACTTCGCCCAGTTGGCGCGATCGTCGCCTGCTTTCGCGATCACGTCCGCCGCGAAGCCGCGCAACGTCGGCGCCGAGGCATCCGCGTTGGCTTCGAGCATCGTCGCCAGCCCCGTGTACAGCTCCGCGGACGGCCGCAGGTTGGTGCCAGAGCGAATCGTGCCCTGGTCATCCATGTGCTTGAGCGAGGGCCACGCAAAATGCATGGAGTACAGGCCTTCATCGCGGGCCAGCGGTAGCTCCTTCCACCAGTCGAGGCCGGTGGCGGTCTTGGCCACCCACAGCGCCTCGACCATGCTGAGCACGGCTTTTTTGCCGTAGCCCCAGCCTTCCGGCCAGCCGCCGCCAGCCATCATGCTGGCAAACTGCGGCTTGACGAGCTTACCCCACATACGAGTAACCACGTCGTCCCAATACGTTGCCGCTTTGGGGTTGTCGCCGTTGGTCGCCAGTGCCGCGGTGGTCTTGGCCAAGAAGTAGCCGGCAAAGTAGTTACCGATCGGATCGTTGTTGATGAAGCCGCTCTGGTCGTACCAATCGATCCAGGTATTGATGGCGGTGATGACGCGCGTCTTGGTCGACGCCGAGAGCGCCGGGTAGAGCCAGTCGTAGCCGAAGGCCATACCGACGACATAGTTGCGGATACCGTATCCGGCGTCGGTCGACGGGCTCTGGCCGCCGGAGCCGGCCGGCGTGCTCATCGCCTCGAGCAAGCGTGCTCCGGCGGCGCCGTAACGCGCTTGCGCCGCCGAATCAGGCGTGGCGCGATAACAAAGGCCGAGTGCCCGCGCGACCGGTAGGTATTCTTCGCCCTGATAGCCTTGCCCCACGTTGGGGAAATCGGGGTACGCATTGCCATTCGGCGGGTAAATGGTGCCCGTCGCGTAGCCGTCGCACTGCGCCTTCAAGGCCGTCCAAGCGGCATCGCCTGCGGCGGCGCCCGCCTTCAAACGGGCCAAAGTCGTGTCATTCAGCGTGAGCCTCACCCCAGGTCGTGCCACCAGCGCTTCGCTGCTTTCGGCTGCAACTTGCTCACCGGTGCTGTCCGCGTCGTTCGCGCCAGCCCCTGAGCAGCCCACCATAGCGCTCAAACCCAATGCCAAAGTCCATACCGAGGGGTGAATCGTCTGTCGCATTTCGTCTCCTGATCAGCGGGTACACGTAGGCCGGCGACAGCCGAACCATTCGTCTGCCCGGGTTGGTCACTACGCTCGGGCCACTCTGGATTCGAGTGACCAACGCAAGCTATTTCTCAGGCAAATTCGCCGGTAAAGGCGCAGAAGACACACGTCTACTCAGGACTCGAAGGACCTATTCGAGAACCTTCACGAAGCACCGCACTCACGGCTTCGCGAATGGAGTGAAGGTAGCTTCGCAGCGTGATGGGTCAACCCGAAAATCCACGTTGCGCATTTGCAAGCTGCGACGTTTCGCAACACTGCGGGGTTGAGCTGACGCACGATAACTGCGTAGGGTGACTGAGACCTCATTGGCGAACTCTCGCCATTCTGGCGACTTAGGGCGCGACGACCGCGCCTGGGACTGTGCGACCTACAGGGGTGTGATGCCGCACACCCGCCACGGTCACGAATTGGTCAGCGGGTACGAATCGACCCGGTACACGGCCTGAACGCCGTTAGCGCTCGTTTTCAGCTCGATCGTGGGCCTCTGGTTCTAGCGAGGGTAAAGTAATGCACGGCACCGCCGAGCTGCGCTAAGAGGGGCCATGTCTTCAATCATCCCGGCGCGTGACGCGCTGACTCGCTTGCGCGAAGGTAATGGCCGCTTCGTTTCGAACGTTCGCAGCATCGAAGCGCTCGCCAGTCTCAGCCGCCGCATCGATCCCAACGAGCAGCAGCAGCCGTTTGCCATCATCTTGGGTTGCGCGGACTCGCGTGCCCCGGCCGAAACCATCTTCGACCAAGGGTTGGGCGATCTGTTCGTGATCCGAGTGGCCGGCAACATCGTCGCGCCCTCGCAGATCGGTAGCGTCGAATTCGCAGCAGAGCGCTTCGGCACTCAACTCGTGGTGGTGATGGGGCACTCGCACTGCGGAGCCATCTCCGCCACCGTCGAGCAGCTGGAGGCATCGAAGACGGACGGCCCTGCCCCGTCCCGCAACTTGCTCTCGATCACCGACCGCATCGCGCCCGTCATCTCGCCGCTCATGCAGACGGACTTGGCCAAGGACCGCCCCGCGTTACTGCGCGCCGCCATGCGCGCCAACGTCGCCGCCGCCGCCGACCACCTGCGCCACGGCTCCCGCCTGCTCGAAGACCTCAGCCTCAAGAACGGCCTCGTCGTCGTCGGCGCCGAATACGACTTGGTGACGGGCAAGGTCGATTTTTTCGACGGCGCCGACTGACCTCGCCCCAACCGGCTCGGACACGGTTGGCGAAAGCCAACCACGAGACACCCGACTTTTTTCGACGGCGCCGACTGACCTCGCCCCAACCGGCTCGGACCCGGTTGGCGAAAGCCAACCACGAGACAGACACCCGAATCTCCGACCCGGCCTCGTGGCCCGACAGGCCATCCGAAATGTCGAAATTTCGAGACCGGCGCTTGACAGACCCCGCTCCGACTCGTAGAAGGAGCGCCCTTCCGCGGGAGTAACTCAGCGGTAGAGTGCCACCTTGCCAAGGTGGACGTCGAGGGTTCAAATCCCTTCTCCCGCTCCAGAATAGCTGAGATGAAACGACCGGTTAGCGAAGCCCGCTAGCCGGTTTTTTCATTCGGAGCACCACTCTGCTCGACCGGGGCACCACCCGGAGCACCACCTGCGCCCAGCCGCTCATCGCGGATGGCCATCAGGTCGATCACACGCGCGATGCTGGCCCGCTGCTCGTCGGGGTTCACCGTCGAGTAATGGTCCTGCATGCGCTCCGTGAGGTGTCCGGAGATGCTGCGGGTGACGACGCTTTCAATCGCCGCCGCCCGGCAGAGGTCGTTGAACGTCCGCCGAAGCCCGCGCTGCGTGAACCCCTTACCGAGGCCGATAGCGTCAGCCACGTCGGCAAAGGGCTTGTTCAGCACGCAGGGCGCCCGGAACCCGCCCGTCGTCGAAGGGAACAGGAGATCGCTCTCCTGCATCTCCGGCGTGTGGAGCTGGGTCTCGACATGCCACCGGAGCACCTCGAGCACCGGCTCGGGCAGGTGTATCCGGTAGCGCACCCGTTGCTTGGTCGTGTTCATGACCTCGCCTCCGAGCGTGTGCGAGCGCCGGACGAGCAGCCTCGCGTCGTCCCACAGCACATCCGCGAGCTCCCCCTTTCGGCGGAGCGGGCGAAGCGATGAGGGCCGCAGGCCTGTTGCGAGGCCGAGGAACGTCATCGCGTAGTGCTGTGGGTGCAGCTCGCGCATCGCCGAAAGAAAGCGCGGGACCTCGTCCGGCAGAAGCGCGTTTGGCTCCTCCTCGGTATAAGTCTCGTGCTCGGATTCGTCGAAGTCGCGCACGCCGTCCGTCGCAAGGAGCGGGAGCGAATACTCCCGTTTTGCGGCCTTCATGACGACGCGCAGGATCGCGAGCCAGCTGTTGCAGGTTGCGGGGGCGTAGTCTTCCGCGCGGATAAGCTCCGCGAGGCCGAGCTTCCACTCCTCCACCTGCCGCACGCCGATCTGGTCGAGGAACATCTCTCCGAAGCCGGTCACTACATGCCCGCTCTTTCTACCGCTTGAGCCGGCGATGAGGTGTTCCAGCGTGTTGCTCCATTTCGTGCGTCCCTTGGCGCTGCGGATCTCCATGGTCGTGAGCTTGCGCTCGTAGAGACGCTTCGCGAATTCCGCGAAGCGCGTCTTCGGAGGCGCGTCCGATACGGCGCCGGTCCTGACGCGCGTCCGCTCGGCCTCGAGCCATGCGAACGCCATCGCTTCCGTCGCCTGCGGCAGCACCTTCTTGATCTCGACCAGGTGACCTGTCGTCGCCGAAGTCACACGCACCCGAACCAGAAAACCTCCTTCCTTCCGCTGCCAGACGCCCGGCAGCCTGGTGGGACGCACCCACGTTTTCCATCGCTTCTTCCATTCGTTCTTCTTCGTGTCCATGAGGGACTCCTTCCTGCGAAGGCGTCCCGGGACGACCCGCCTCCAGTGTAGCTGAGCTGGCCGGAACGCCGAGGAGAAAGGCATCGAGCGCTTGCACCGTGAACATGCGCGTACCGCGCCCACCGCGGCGACCGGCGGGCGCGAGCTGGCCCTTCATCACCGCTTTGCGGATGGCGGACGCACTCTTGAAGCCGCAGTAGGCTGCAGCCTCGCGGGTGGTGAGCAGTGCGCGAGGAGGGCGAAGCGCCCGCGGGCGTTCCGAGGGCGGTGGTGCATCGGCTGCGGTCTTCACGATTTCTTAACCCTTTATGGGAAGAATAGTTAACGATTACCGAGTAATATTGAATCTGATCGTTGCCGCGAACGCGGAGACAACGCTCGCAGAAAGGAGCAATGACGGGGTCAGGTTCTGAGCGACAGGGACGAGGACAGATATCGGCTTTCAGATGGGCGCGACGCGCGAGACATCATCCACTACCTCGATGCGGTGGCGCGAGGTGACGTTGAGTCGCCGGAGCTTACGCCCAAAGAGCTGATCGAAAGCTGGGCGCAGAGTGTCATCACGAACGAGGCAGCGTTCGCGGTGCTTGTCGCGAGCCGTCGTGTCACCAAGGGGCTTGAGCATCGCGAGGATTGGGAAACCCTGCTGCGCACCTCGCGGGAACTTTGGGGTGATGCGCCACAGGAGCAGGGCATGCTGTGCAATCCGTGGGCGGTGTGGCAGTGCACGGTTGCAACAGAGCTGCGCTTCGTCTCCAAGATGGACACTGTCGAGGACTTCTTCGGGAACATTGGTACGGCTGCGATGCGGCTTGTGGGGGCTCGCGTTGATGTCCGTGACGCTCAGAGCATCGCGGAGGAATATCTTGAGCATGGGCGAGAAGCGTTACGCGACGTCTCGGGCCGCTATCTCGCGCGGGTCGCGGCAAAGATTATCGAGATCCAGGAATCGCGTGCGGGCAGCGAGGAAGAGGCGGAAGCGCTCCGGGCTGGCCGCGCGGAGCGCCACCGCGAAATCATGTCGGAGTTCAAAAGAAACTCGGCCTCACGGGAGCGCTAGTAGAGGTCGTCGCTTCGGCGGGTCACTCGCTTGTCGGCCATGGCAAAAGACAGCACAAGGCCGATGATCGCAGCGATGGGGATGAGAACGAGCACGCCAACGCCCATGGCCCCTTGCTTGAGACCCCGACCGATCTTTTGCTCAATGGGCGGTCGCCCACTCCCTTCCCGCGCGAGCGGCTGCCGATCATAGCGAAGCTGTTCTACGCGCGTTACGAGGTGGTCACGCTGGGGCGGATCGGGATCGAAGTAATCGCCTACCTGATACGTAACTGCTATCGCGATGATGACTGCCGGGACAACCATGACTCCTGCCAGGAGGGCTCTCATGTCACTCGCCTCCGGCAGGTTTGAGCACCGCCTGCACCGTGGCAGGCGGTGCTGTTATTCCGAAAACCGTCGCAAAGCGCCGTTGACTTTCGAGGGAGGAGGGAAGCCGGGCGAGAAACGGGCTGTTGCTCGCCGAAGGGGTGTAGCGCTCGCCGTTCGCGACGCGCGCGGCCATGACCTCGTATTCCCGCTGCTCGTGCTTGGCGTCGGCGATATCGAGTAGCTTATCCCGCATGGCCTGGGCGATCAGCTGCTGCTCGACGACGTGACCGACGGCACCGAACAGGAAGAACAGACCGACGCTGCCGGCGTCGAACACGCTCGCAAGCACGAAGCCAACCACGAGGATGAGCAGGGGCTCGACCACGAGCGCCACCAGAGGGAACGGGAGTTTCAGCCAGCGGTATAGAGGCCACTGGTCTCCGTCGCTGCGGGAGTGGACGGAGAAGTCGTCCCGCCAGCGCCGCCAAGCAATACCGCCGTAGCGCGCGGAGAGCACGACGACGTAGAGCACGAAGAGCATGAGGGCCGCTGAGGATGGTCCGCTGCTGGTGGTGCCGAACGGGTTCGTGCCGAGCACGTAGGCACCCACGAGAAATACTCCCGCAAGCGCTAACGAGCCGACCACGTGGAAGGCGGTGAGGTAGCGCTCGCCCAGGCGCGAACGCAGGAATACCACCGCGAATACCGAGAACACGCGGATGATGTTGCGGGCGATGACGTAGGCAGTGCCGGTGTCATCCCCTTTCTCGGCGGCGGTTGTCATGGCGCCTTCGAGGGACGGGTTACGCTGGACTTCAGACATGGCTACTTTCCTTCCGGACGTTGGGGGAACAGGACGCGCAGGTGATTTGACCGGCTCGCGTTCCACACGCGGCCGGATTGAAAGACGATGCCCTCGACCACGAATCCGCTTTGCGGGCCGCCCTTGGCGAGGGTTGTGAATTCGACCGGGAGGACTTGGGCGGCGAGCTGCTCCGCGGCGGAAAAGCCGCTATTCTCGGTTTCGCCCTGGCGACCCAGTGAGCTGCCGCCGGTGACGGTGGTTCGGCTCTGCCACGTCTGGGCAATCATCTTCGACGCCCATTCGTTGGTCACTGCATCACCGTTGCAGTGCAGCACCTTAGTTTGAAGGTTGCCCAGCAGGCTATCAGCCTGGCTGCGTCCGCGGCCTTCGCCGAAGGCGGCATAGAAGTTCGGGAGGTTTTGGGTGAGGTATACCGTGCACACGCGCGAGGAGCGGGCTGTGGTCTGGAAGAGCTGGTCGTAGCTCGTGAGGAAGTACTGCGCTTCATCGCTTATTAGGAAAACAGGTCGCGGGCTTTGCCGAGTGTCGCGGCGCTCGATGGCCTTCTGCCAACAGAGTTTGAAGAGCACCTGCGCGAATACCCCGACCTCGTTGTATTCCTTCACCGGGAGATCGAGCAGGATGATCTTCCCGCGCTCGGTGGCTTCGGGCGCAATGGTGGTATCGGTGCAGAACAGTTGGCGAAGCGGTTGCCGGAGAAAACTGTCGGCGAGCGCTACGAAACTGGTGACGATGATGGAGCGGGTTTTCTCAGCGAGCTGCGGGAAGCTGCCCAACCAGAACCGTTCGAGATATTCATAATCCTGACGCTCGTCGGGCGTGCGAGCATTGCGTTCGGCGGCCTCGAGGCAAGCGAAGCACAGGCTCTCCCGCTGCCAGCAGGGATCGAGCACCTGCTCCGGCGATTGCGGGGCGCTGACGATGATGTCGTGCAGCTCAGCCAGTGAGACGCGTCCGAGGCCGCTTGCCGCCGCTACGATCATATGACGCAGGACGAGGGTTCTACTGTCGTTCCAAAACGGGTCGCTCCCGGACTCCTTCGCGCTCCGGCCGCCAACCTCGAGCGCAGTCATGAAGAGGTGGGCGATGTTCTCCGTGATGCCGGCGCCCGCGCCGGGCCTCGAAAACTCGAAATTCAAGAAGTTGAAACGATGTGGTTGGTCCGGGGCGACGATGATGAGGTCATCTTCCCTGCCGCAGGCGCGGCAGTAGCCCTCCCACAGCGCGCGGTCGTCGGGTTTGACTGTGAGCACGAGACCCCCGAACCCTGCCTGTAGGAAGGCGTGCGCGAGGGTCTGGCCGCTACCGGAGGTCTTGCCGGAGCCCGTGCCGCCTACGACGCAGACGCCCTCGCAGGCGTCCCGGAGCGTGAAAGCATCCTGGGGGCTGAACAAGCAAAGCGGCGCGTCGAGCGGGTCGGGCTGCACGCGCGCAGAGGAGCGCCCGCGTCGGAAGATGTCGAGCCATGGGGCCATCCGGCGAGAGCAAGAGCAAATTACAGACCAGACTCGTTCTGGCTGTTCATCACAGCAAAGTGGTCCAGGTTGTCGGCTCGCCCCTGCGCTGCGTGGCCGCGACAACTCCAACCAATGAGGGATCGCGAAGGCAAATTACCCGCCAGACGCTAAGGCGCGATCTCTTCCGCCTTGATCCCCGCAAATATTGCGGTCGATTGGTGATCGGCATAGATGGTTTCCCCCGCAAGGACGTTCTGACGCATGCCGCTCGCAAAGAACAAGGTCAGGAACGAAGCACCACAACGGGTCGCCGCCGAAATTTCAGGCTAATCGGGGGGTCATTTACATTTGCTGGCGCTTTGGACATAAGAGGCGCACCAAAGCACCGGAACGGCGACGAGCTGTACAACTTATCGCGCGGTGATCGGCGTCTCGCGGTGATGCATCGCGGCGGAGTCGATGGCGTGTTCAGTGCATATCGTGATCAAAACCTAAGCTGTGCTTAGGGGAGACGCCTGCAATCAATTTTTACTTGAAATTAAGGATCGGAATGTGATATGGTTGTAATAACATTTAGGGGTGAAACCGAGGGTAGATGTTCGAGGGCGGTGCACAGATGAGCAACCTGCGTGAGCGGCTCGCGTCACAGGCGCAGCCCGTGCCGCAGGTGCTGCGCGACGACGCCCCGAGTCCACTGGTCGAGCCTCCGCGCCAGCACGCCGCCGCCACGCATAACCGCCGGATGGAGCTCGACGCGATCCGTATTCATTATGGGACAGCATCCGAGCTGAGCATTCCCTATTCCTTCCTCATCTCGCAGAATCTCGAAAGCCCGAGCAAGCTCGTGCTCGAATTCGCGACGTGGATGGTGACCATCGAAGGGACGCGGCTTCGGGCGTTGATGAGCGAGATCGAAAGCCGGCAGCTTTCGTTTGTGCGGGCCAACGACAACCCGGAATTCGATCAGGGCGGCAAAGAAGCAAACGTCACGAAGGTGACCGTCGAGCGGGCGAAGTAATCATGGATATCGTCCGGATATGGCACAGTAAAGACGCGAGCATCATCGTGCCGTTCGCCGATATCGTGGCGTTCGACGAGCCGCGACCCGGCACGGTGGTGATAGAGACGCTGAGCCTCGACATCACAATCGAAGGCGTTGGGCTCGATACGCTCACAGACAGGCTCGTTCGCCATGAGTGCTCCGATATCCGGGTGACCGCCGGTACACTCCTCGCTGCGGGCGATCAGGAGCCCATTATACGGCGCGTCATCGTGACCCAGACCGCGCGCGCCGGAACACGAACCCCGGCACGCTCGCGGCGGCCTCGCCCTTCCGCATAGCTTTTCGAGCCGCCCTACCGCGCGTGCGAGGATGGCGTGCTCGCGCTTGCGGACGTCGAGGGTGACAGGTACCCCAGATCGGTGCGGTCGGGGTTTTCGGGCTGGCGGAGTGCATCCAGCGTTTCGCCGAACTTCTCGCGCCAGTATTCGTTCTCCGTGCCGGAGAAACCGATGCGGCTGTTCGCGATGAGGCGCATCTGGTCATCGAAGCCAAGCGGTTCCATCCCTTGCGCCTGGCGCTCGGCGTTGAGCGTGTCTATCGCGTCGGCCGCTGCTGCCAGGGCTAGGGTAACGACGCGCGCACGGGCGGCGTCTTCCTCGGCGATATTCTTGCCGAGCGCTCTGGTAAGGAGCGAAAGCGCGAGTTCGGCGAGGCCGAGTAGGCCGATTTCCGGCGCTTCCTCGGGCTTCGCGTGGGCTTGATCGTCCTCCTCCCGCTTCTGCTTTTCGAGCGCCATGCGGGCGTAGTTCTCGGCCTCCGCCGCGCCGTCTTCGGCCGCGGCACGGGATACTCCTGTATCCTCGCCGCGTTCGACACGGGCAAGGAGCAGTTCGGCCGCTTCCGCAAGCAGCTGCGCGTCGCGCGACTGGATGTCCGTTTCAAGGGTCATATACGTGGCCAGTATACCAAAGAAGTATTAACAATGGGTTAATCGGTCCTCGTGGAATAGGGGCTTTCTCCGGTGATGCGTTCGAGCACGCGGTCGCACATGGCGGCGATGGCGTAGCTGCGGATATCGAGGTTGTCGGTAAGCCTCTGGGCAGGGACGACAAATCCCGGAACGGTATTCAGCGCGGCGAGAGCGAAGCGAATCGTTTGGACGATCTCCGTCCCTGTCTGCTGGACGGCGCGCAAGGTGATGGTGGCATCGGAGAGGTAGTCGTAGCAGCGCTGTATCTGAAAGGCTTCGAGGGAGGTCACGGCTTCCTCGCCGTCGTACTGCATCCAGCCGGTGACTTGCTCCAGCGTGCGGAGGGTCTCGGCGATGGCGTCGTTGAAGGGCAGTTTCATAAGTATCTCCATGGTGAGGGTTTGAAAGGCGGGAGCCTGTACGGCCCCCGCACGATGCGGGCACTACGCCTGCGGCTTCGGCTTGTTTGCGCGGAGCGTCACGCGGCCCGAGACCGGAAAGGCTTCCAGCTGGAGGTCGAGGCCTTCGCCGTCGCGGTGCTGCCAGGCGGCGCCGATGCGCGTCCAGTCGGATTCGATCGCGCCGCTCTTCTGGTATTCGCGCACGCAATAGGCGATGTGCGTGGGGCGATTGGTCTTGGTGTCATTGCTCATGATGTTCTCCGGTTGGTGTTGATGTTCCCCGTTCGGGGCTTCGCGGTCCGGAACACCCGGCGGGATGAGCGACGCCGTCATAGCTTTTTGGGGGGACCGCGCTCCACGCGCGGGGGAACCGAAACCGGAGGGAAAGCGTCATTGACGGCAAGCGACGCCGGGTTAGGCACGCGAGCAGAGGCCTGACGGAGGAAGAGCACACCTCGGAGTTAATCGCGCATGCACACAGGGCAGGAGCCCCATGCTACATTGCCTCAACGTGGCAAACGCCGTATATTCAGACACGTATCAGGCAACCAAGGGGACTGCCGCCCACGATGGCGGGAGCAAGACGGATGCTGAGAATCACGCCGAGCACCAGCGCACGGGGCGCCACCGCATACTTCAACGCCGAACTTTCGCGCGGGGACTACTACGCGGAGCGGGGCGAGCTCCCCGGTCGCTGGCACGGCAAGGGCGCGGAGCTCCTCGGCCTATCCGGCGAGGTCACGCGAGAGCATTTCGCGGCGCTGGCGAGCAACCAGCATCCGTTGACCGGCGAACAGCTGACGCCACGGCAACGGGAAGACCGACGCGCCGGGTACGACTTCACCTTCAGCGCGCCGAAGTCCGTATCAGCGTTTTACGAGTACCTGCAGGCGACCGGACGCGGCGAACAGGCCAGCGCACTGCTCGACAGGTTCAAGGAAGCCGTGCGCGCGACCATGGGCGAGCTCGAAGGCGACATGCGGGTGCGCGTGCGGGCGAACGGGGCCGACCATGACCGTGTGACGGGCAACCTGGTGTGGGCGGAGTTCACGCACTTCCAGTCGCGACCGGTCGAGGGCTTTTCCGATCCGCACCTGCATACACACGCCTACGCGATGAACCTGACGCACGATGGCGAGCGGTGGAAAGCCGGGCAGTTCGGCGACATCAAGCGCGACGCGACTTATTACCAGGAAGCCTTCCACGCGCGGCTCGCCGCCGGGCTCCAGGGGCTCGGCTTCGGGGTGACGCCAGCAGCACACGGGTTCGAGCTTTCCGGCGTCGGGCGGCCGACGATCGAGAAGTTCTCCCGCAGGACCGCGGAGGTGGAGAAGGAAGCGGCCGCCAAGAGCATCGTCTACGCGGAGGACAAGGCCCGGCAGGGCGCCGTCACCCGGCACAACAAGGATGAGGGACTTTCGCCGGAAGCGACGCGGGCTGTGTTCATGGAGCGGCTTTCCGAGACGGAGCGGAGCACGTTCGAGCGCATTGCGACGGGGGAAGGCTCACCTCCCGGCGGGATGCTGCAGGCAGACGCTGCGATCGACTACGCCATCAGCCACAGCTTCGAGAGGGGCTCAGCGGTGAGCGAGAAGCGGCTGCTCGCCGAGGCGCTGAAGGCGGGCATGGGTTCCCTGCTACCGGAGGACGCGCACGGGGCTTTGGCGGCGCGCGACGATATCCTGCGGGGCGAGCGTGGCGGTGAGCAGATGGTGACCACGCAGGCCGTGCTCGCCGAGGAACGGGCCATGCTGGACTTCGCACGGTTCGGGACCGCCGAGCATGCGCCGATCGCGCAGGGCAGCGGCTGGCAATTCCGCCGGGAGTGGCTCTCGGACGAACAGCGATCGGCCGTGGGCCACGTGCTCGGGAGCACGGATCGCGTCATTGGTATCCGGGGCGGTGCCGGCACCGGCAAGACCGCCATGATGCAGGAAGCCGTCGAAGCGGTAACCACGCTGACGGGCAAGGCGCCCGTGGTGCTCGCGCCGTCCGCCGAGGCGAGCAGGGGCGTTCTGCAGGCGGAAGGCTTCAAGGATGCGGATACGGTCGCGCGGTTCCTCGGGGACCGGAGCATGCAGGGACAGGCACGAGACGGCGTGATCTTCGTCGACGAGGCGGGTCTGCTCGGCTCACGCGACATGCGAGCACTGTTCGAGGTGGCGAAGGAGCAGAACGCGCGCGTGGTGCTGCAGGGGGACGTGCGCCAGCATGCGAGCGTTGCCCGTGGCGATGCGCTGCGGCTGCTCGAACAGAAAGGCGGGGTCCGGTTCGCGGAGCTCACCACGATCCGCAGACAGAAGCCGCAAGCCTACCGCGAGGCGGTGGCGGCGATCGCGCAGGGCGATGCCGCGAAAGGTTTGGCGGCGCTCGACACCATGGGGGCCGTGATAGAGGTTGTGGACAGCGGGGCGAGAAATGCGCAGCTTGCAACGGCCTATCTCGATACGGTCGCACGCGGAGAATCGGCGCTCGTCGTCTCGCCGACCCATGCGGAGGGCGCGAAGGCGACCGCGCTCATCCGGGACGGGCTGAAAGCGCGCGGCGAGATCGCCGATACGCGCAGGGTCGTGCAGCTCGCGCCGACGAACTGGACCGAGGCGGAGCGCGGCCGCGCCGGTGCGTATGCGCCGGGCATGGTCGTGAGCTTCCACCAGAACGCCAAAGGCTTCGCACGCGGCGAGCGTGGCACGGTGCTCGCCATCGAGGATAACACCGTTATGGTGTGGACGGAGAAGAAGGAACTGAAGACCCTCCCGCTCGACCGCGCGGCGCGCTTCCAGGTGTTCGAGCGTCGGGACCTCGAGCTTGGCGTGGGCGACCTCGTGCGCCTGAACGCCAATGGCCGCGACGCGAAGGGCGGCCGCCTCAACAACGGCGCGCAGTACCGCGTGACCGCCTTCACCACCGAGGGCGATCTGGTGCTTGCAGGCGCGCAGGGCGGTGCGCGCGTCGTCTCGAAGGAATTCGGGCATCTCGCGCATGGGTACGTGGCAACCAGCCACGCGAGCCAGGGCAAGACCGTGGACCGCGTGTTCATTGCGCAGAGTGCCGAGAGCTTCGGCGCATCGGGACGGGAACAGTTCTATGTGAGCGCCAGCCGAGGCCGGCTTTCGGTGCAGGTATTCACCGATGACAAGGCGGAGCTCTCCCGCGCCATCCTGCGCGGCGGCGAGCGGGTTGCGGCCAGCGATCTCGCGCCTGAAGCCGCACCCGAGCAGCAACCAGAGCGCACGAGCCTGCGCAGCCGCGTACGGGCGAAGGTGATCGAGCTTGCGATGAAGGCGCGCGACTGGCGGCGGGAGCGGACGCAGCACGAGGATCAGCGCGACCATGAAGCGCGCGGCGTTGCCGTGCGCGGCTGGCCCTCACGCGGGCGCGAACCGGAGCTCGAACCCGGAAGGTAGCTGTCCGTCAGGGTGCTTTGCGGGCGTGGGCTCGGTAGTTTGTGCCGCACCCTTAACCGAATCTTAACCGACTATCGTATACAATGGGCTCAAGTGAATTCCCACGAATTCACGAGTCGGGATCTCCCCTGGGGGGGGTCTTAAGCACAACGGTAACGATGACGGCGATTGGGCGAGCGGTACACCAGGGACGAGAAGTATCTCCTTTCGGACGACAGCGATGCTCGCGAGCTGCTCGACGAAATCGACGCGCTGCTGAAAAGTGGGGATGTGGAGTCCGCACGGCTGTTTCACCGCAAGCACCTGCTCAGCCGTGACGAGGCGGACCAAGAAGTACTCCTGCATACAGCCAATGAGCGTTGGAGAATGTCCGCGCGGGCGCCGCTCGATATGAGCGTTCCGGACCTGCGCGAAGGCATCATGTTCGCCCTCAGAAATGAAGTCGCGTATCCTGGCCTTGTGCAGGGCATGACGCTCGGCGCGGCGGACGTTTTGGTCGCCGCGGCGGCGTGGGGGGTACTTGGCAAGCCGCCGGATGTGCGCGATGCGGGCACCATCGCGCAGCAATTCCTCGCGCGGGTCGACCAGCTGACGGAGCTGCCCGGTGGCGAGGACATGGATCGCGTGCTGGCGCGCGCACGCGACGAGGTCCTTGACGGCGTGCCTAAGGGATACCGGCGCAAGGTCGTTGAATGCATGCTGACCTTGGAAGAAGAGCAGCTGAGCGCGCAGTACGGCGAGGCCCGTGAGGTCGCCGAACTGGAACGCACCCGTGACGAGCGCAGACAGCATGCGACGCGCGTGCTGGTGCAAAAGAAACCGGGGGGCAATGCCCGCGGCCGCTAGCGGCGGTCGCGAACCGCCGTATCCGCAGGCTGTTGCGTGCTGGGCTGCTGGAGCTGGCCGCAAAGGTAGGTGCAGCCACCGACGAAGAGACCAAGCCCAATCCAAAACGCGGTGAGCTTGTGATGGGCAATGACACCAACAATCCAGCTCAAGAGAATACCTGTCGCGGTGACCGCGACGCCGGCCCAGACAGCCACGTTCGCGGTCATTTGCCGCACGCCCTCGAGATGGCCACCGCGCCCAGGATCGGCATGTGCCCGCCGAGGTCACCGCAAAGGCCCATGAGGAGTGCCTTCTCCATGGGAGCCAGCGTCGCAGGTCACGCCGAGATGAGGAAGTCCTCGAGCTGCTTTCCCTGGGCGAGCAGCGTTTCCAGCCATTTCGGCCTCTGGCCGCGGCCGGACCAGGTCTCGGCAGCGTTTTGGGGGTTGCGGTATTTGGGTGCCACGGCGGCGCGGCGGTCGGTGCCCGAGCGAGCTCCCTTGCGGCTGAGGGCAGCGACGACTTCCTCCGGGTCGATGTCGAGGGCGCGGGCCTGCTCGCGGATGCGCTCGAAGAACTCGGCGCGCCTTCGCTCACGGCGCGCAGCAAGCTCAGCCTGAGCGCCGCTCGCGAGTGCGGCGAGTTCATCATCGGAAAAGGACGAAAGCTCGGTGAGCTTGCCGGATTCAACTGCCTGAAGCGGTGCGATTTTTTCAGGTCGCTTCGCGCTTCTTTCCCCTGTCTCCTTCACTGAAGCGTTCATGCTTTCAGCTATAGCGCAGGAACGATGGATAACCACTGTCGGCGGCGCGGCATTATCCGCGGTGGATTCGCACCCTGGATTCGGAATGCGGGTATCCGCGGAATGCGCCCACTGCGTTCAGGTCAGATGACGCTCCAGCTATTGACGGCGAATTCATCGATGAACACCCAATGGGTATTAGTGTTATCGAAGTAGTAGGTACGGTCGTTGCCGGAATTCGCGATGTGGTCGACTGCGCCGAGGTTGATATCGAGCACGTTGTTGCCGGAGTAGTCGTAGAGGTAGTCGTGCCCATCGGACGTGCCCACGATATAGCTATCGTCGCCGTCGCCACCCACCATCGTGTCGTCCCCCGTGCCGCCGATGAGGGTATCCGCGCCAGCGTTGCCGGAGATGCTGTCCGCACCGCCGCTGCCGGAGATACTATCCGCGCCGGGGCCGCCGTAAAGGTAGTCGTTGCCCGTGCCGCCCAACACGGTATTGGTCATCCCGAGGTCGGGACGCGCCATCGCCGTGCCACCGGTTGTCGGCAGCGTGCTGTAGGTGAGGCCGGAAGTGGTCGTGAGGTCGATGGTTTCGTCCGCCGTCTCGATGGTCTTCACCATGAAGCCATTGGTGCCCGGCGTGTTGTACCATTGCTGATGGATCTTCACTGAGCCCTGCGCCGATCCATCGTTGACCGTCACCAGCAGGCCGGCGGCGCCGTTCTCGTAATAGGAGCTCAGATAGACATCCGCGCGGTTGATGCTGGTGAGGTACAGCACGTTGTTGCCGCTGCCCTCCTGCGTCTCCTCGAGGCGGTCGTTGCCGTCCCCCTTGCTGAAATAGTATTTATCGTTGCCGGTGCCGCCCACCAGCGTGTCGTCGCCCGTGCCGCCGATCAGGGTATCCGCGCCCGCATTGCCGGTGAGGTTGTCCGCTCCGCCGCTGCCGGAGATACTGTCCGCGCCCGGGCCGCCGTAAAGGTAGTCGTTGCCCGTGCCGCCCAGCACGGTGTTGTTCATCCCGAGATCGGGGCGCGCCATCGCCGTGCCACCGGTCGTCGGCAGCGTGCGGTAAGTGAGCCCGGAGGTGGTCGAAAGATCGATATTGCCATCGGCCGCCTCGATGGTCTTCACCATGAAGCCATTGGTACCCGGCGTGTTGTACCACTGCTGGTGGATCTTCACCGAGCCCTGCGCCGATCCGTCGTTGATCGTTGCGAGCAGGCCAGCGACGCCGTTCTCGTAGTAGGAGGTCAGGTAGATATCCGCCTTGTTGATGCTGGTGAAATGCAGCACGTTGTTGCCACTGCTCTCCTGCGTCTCCTCGAGGCGGTCGTTGCCGTCGCCCTTGCTGAAGTTGTACGTGTCGTTACCCGTGCCGCCCACCACCGTGTCGTCCCCGGTGCCGCCGATGAGCGTATCCGCGCCCGCATTGCCGGTGAGATTGTCGGCACCGCCGCTGCCGGAGATGCTGTCCCCGCCCGGGCCGCCGTAGAGGTAGTCGTTGCCGGTGCCGCCCAGCACGGTGTTATTCATCCCGAGGTCGGGGCGCGCCATCGCCGTGCCGCCGGTCGTCGGCAGCGTGCGGTAGGTGAGGCCGGAGGTGGTCGAAAGATCAATGGAGCCATCCGCAGCTTCAATCGTCTTCACCATGTAGCCGTTCGTGCCCGGCGTGTTGTACCACTGCTGGTGGATCTTCACCGAGCCCCGCGCCGAGCCATCATTGATCGTCACCAGCAGGCCTGCGACGCCGCTCTCGTAGTACGAGGTCAGGTAGATATCCGCGCTGCTGATGCTGGTGAGGTACAGCTTGTTGTTGCTACCACTCGCCTGCGTCTCCTCGAGGCGGTCGTTGCCGTCACCCTTGCTGAAGTAGTACTTATCGTCGCCCGTGCCGCCCACCAGCGTGTCGTCGCCCGTGCCGCCGGTAATGGTATCCGCACCGCCGTTGCCGGTGAGGTAGTCCGCCCCGGCGAATGCCTCGATCAGGTTATCGCCGCCGTTGCCGGTGAGGCCGTCATTGCCCGTCGTCCCGCGCACCGTATCGGGCAGTGCTACCGCCTGCTGTGCGATCACGGTTGCACCGGAGGTTCCGGGAGCGCTGTACACCAGCGGCCCCGCGAGGTCCAGCACGCGGTCGGTAAGCTGGAGGTAGCGCAGCACAAATTGCGAACTCCCCGCATTCACGAACTGGCTGGTGATGGTCACCGAGCCTTGCGCGCTGCCGTCGTGCGCAGTGGCGACCAGCCCCGTATACGGATAGGTCGCGCAATTGAGGAACAGCTCCGCCTCGCTCACGTTCGTCATCTGCAGGATGTTCTTCTCCGTGCCGTAGGATTCCGAGATCGTATCGTTGCCCGCACCCTTCGCGAACACGTAAGTATCGTTACCAGCACCGCCGTTCAGCGTGTCGTTCGCGCCAAGGCCGGTGATAGTGTCATTATTCGCCGTCGCACCATCCACGGAATCAAGGAGTTCGGCAGAAGAAGTGCCGGTGATCGACGCGCCCGCCGTGCCACCGATCAGCCCGATAAACGCGTTGTTTGAGGGGTTGAAAAGGTCGGTTTTGGTGATGTTCTGCAGCACGATCTCCGACTCGAGGAAGTGCAGCGTCGTATCCCCACCCGCTTCCGTGGCATCTGTTTGCAGGTTGTAGCTCAACGCCCCTAAACGAGAGAAATCCAGCTGGTCGTCGCCAAGATCGAAATCGGTGATGGTGATGGCCCCGGTGTCCGAATAAACGACAGCGAACGTGTCGTCGCCGGTACCGCCACCCACGAGGTCGGTGCCGAGCCCCACCTGGATAGTATCGTTGCCCCCGCGCCCGAAAATGAAGTTGTCCAGGGCATTGCCAACGATGCTGTCCGCGCCGCTGGAGCCGAGATAGACGTATTGGGCAGCGTCCAGCGAATCGAACTCTGCGTCATCTAGATAGTTGAGCCACTCGTCCGCGAATTCGTCTTCGGTAATTCCCAAGCCGTTGCCGTCCAAAAACTCGTTCCAGAAGTCTTCCCCGATCCCACCTAGGACTGACGACGACTCATATTCACCAAGTAGGTAGGCCTTCAGGAGAACGTTCTCGGTGGTGTTGTAGCCCTCGTAGGATTCCGTGTAAGCCGCCGCGAGGCGGCTATTAATGTCGTCGATGCTGTGCTCGGAGAGCGTCTGCGCCGCGAATATGCCTCCAACGTACGCTGTGGGCGCAAGCTGAAGGATCGTCTGTGAGGTAAGCAGATCGAGGTACGCGGACGGGGCGTAGGTGCCGTCAATCACGTTGTTGGCGATGCGACCGAGAAAATTTGAGAACGTGATCTCCCCGTCGAGCTCGAGTAGGCGATCGCTGTCCACGCGCAGCACGGTGCCGAGATGGTTGCCGGAGCCGGCCGTGTTGATGTAGTTCGGGTCGTTGAGGACGCTGGTGATGGTGGCGCTGGTGCTGGTGAGCCCGGATTTGGGATTGTCGAACGTGACTGCCTTGCCACTCGCACCCATATTGTCCGCCGTGCGGATCGCAAGATAGCCACCGAGGCTGTGCCCGGCGTTGGTGGCGATGTCGGAGAAGTTGACACCAGCGGAGTAGCCTTGGAGCGCAAATCTCGTCGCCACGGCGTTCTTGAACGCGATCGCGTCGTCAATCTGCGATGCCGCCTCGCCGAGATAGATGGACATGCCGTTCTTCAGGTCGAGCTGCTGCGTGATCTCGGTGCCGCGGTGGGCGATTACTACTTCCGTTGCTGTACCACCGACGACCTTCACGAAAGCGCGGCCATAATAGCCATCAGCGAAGTTCTCATAGACCGAGTTGTCCAGGCGCAACTCCTGCCAGCCAGCGGAGACATAACCGCTGTCAATGGAAGCATCCACATCGTCGTACGCCCACTTGCTGAAGTTTCCAGCCTCTATCAGGGTGATCGCCATGACTAGTTCCCTCCTTTCTGATTGGGATTGCTCGGTTTCCTAAAGGTCCGCATGACGGAACGTACTTGCTCGACCAGGGCGGGTGGCACCTCGAACGTGTGGTAGCTCTTCAGTAGCGGTTGGTGTGTCTCCTTCTCGCCCGGCTTGCGGAACCAGAGCGCCGGTTCCGGGTGCTCCCAGATCGTCGCGCCGCAACCGCCGTCCAGCGAAACGAGGGTGTAGGCGCGATCCTGAACAATGTAGGCCGGGGTTGCATACCCTACGATGCCGTCGCGGAACGCCTGCCCCTCCGTGTGGAACGTATAGCCTCGATTGCCAAGGTATGTGCGATTTGCGAATCGTTCACTTTCCGGCCAGCTGCTGTCGTAGAATAGCTGGCTCCGGAGGTTGCCTTTCGCGACCAGCGGATGCGTCTTCGGATCAAAGCCCCTGGGCAGCTTGTCCGTGTAGAGGCGCAGTCGCTGCGTGGGAAGGAGCGCGGCGAACGGCGCGGCATAGTTCTCTTTCGGAAAGTCGAGAGGAACGGACTTGTCGAGCACGAGGTTGTAGTAGCAATGCGTGTCCTTACCCTCTGTCACCATGCGAATTTCGATGAAGCGGAGGCCTTCGTCCATGTCCGCGACGTGGGATGGTTCAAGACCAAACTCATCGGCAAAATCTTCGTCATAGGCGGCGAAGGAAAGATCGTAGACATCGCGCTCAAGGGGCGTTTGATCGACATGATCGAGCAAGCCCTTCTCGGCGCTGAAGTTGGTGATCAGCTTCGGCTGAGCGAGGTCGGTGGCCATCGCTGGCATGCTGAGCGCCAGCAGCGCGGCGCCAAAGAAGGCTTGTTTCAATGGAGTCAACTTCATCTGGCTACTCCTTCTTTGGCGGGTTTGGGTTGTAAGAAGCTAGAACAACGGGTGAATTGCCGGGAAGGTATCTAATGGAAATGGTAGTCCATTCATCCTGCATGCCGCATCTCATGACGCTAAAGAGCGCATCCTCCATATTGTCGATACGTCCTTTTCCGCGCTTGCTTATTGTTGATTCGTCAAAGTATTCGCAGGGTGTTTCTAGGACGCGAAAAAGCGTGCTCAGGGCGACGGGGCAAGCGAGCAGATCGTGAGTCAGCGGCAACGCCGCACAGTATGAATGCCGATCACAATGTTTCGCGAACAGCTCCCTCATCCGGGCGCCCGTGATTTTCTCAAATGCAATGACGCAGGACGGATCTTCCGGTTGTTGGTCCGTCGCCCGAGCGTAGGCTCTCTGAATGGGCGTATCCTCGGCGACATGAGATGTATCCGGGTAGATAAAGTGCGTAGTTAGCGATGAGCTGGCGGCGCTCCACCGCACTTGTTCCGACTTATAGAGGACGAATGCAGTTCCGATGCCAAGCGCCAGAAGTGCTGCGCCCCATAGATATCGCTTCATATGAACCCCTGTTCCCTAGATTAAACCCGACAGTCAGCATATCGACCCAAACACAAGTGTCAACTGGCCCGTTGAGCTCAACCAACGGTGTAGTCCCAGAACAACTTCAGGGCGAGCCGCCCCGAGGCCCTCTGAATTCAGTTGAATCCGATGACGAGTATCGACTCGCTGCGCAACGACGGAACAGCGCCATCACCTTGCCCTCTGTTCCGAGATTCCGATTGCGATGCGCGGTTGAATATCTATAGTGGGAGGCTCAACGCAACACGCGGGGGTGTATGTCACATGAAACGGTCGCATCGCAGCTGGCGACGGCTTACCTGAAGGGCGACGCGGATGAACGAGTCCGTATCGCACAAGAATGCGAGGAACAGGGCATCGTCGCCGTGCTCGTGGCCGCGCGGCTCAGGCGCGACGGTCTCGAAGATGAATTCGTGAGCGCGATGAAGCGCTCGGTCGAGGAAGGGCGGGGTCGGTGAGGCCGAGGAGAACCCGGGACACGCTGACGTGTTCCTTGCCGAGCGCTGAACGCTTGACCGGCACGAAGCGGATCGGTACGTTCACGAAAGCGCCTATCGGGCTAATGCGCCGTTTGAAGCGGGAGTAGACAGGGAATGAAGGCCGACCCTTTCCAGATTGGCGACGTGCTGAAGGATCAGAGACGCTTCATCGTCCCCATCTATCAGCGAACCTACGCATGGACGCCGGGGCGTCAGCTGGAAAAGCTCTTCGACTCCATCGAGGGCAAGGCCCGTGAGCGTCTGGCCGGGCAAGGACCCGCGTATCCCCACTACATGGGTGCGCTGCTGCTAAGCCCGCGCGGCAAGTTTGCATTCGGATCAATTCCAGTCTTTGACGTCGTGGACGGTCAGCAGAGACTAACGACGTACCAGATTTTCCTTGCTGCCTTGCGCGATCTCGCGAAGACGATCCCGGACGCGACTCTGGCCGAACGGATCACTCCGTTTCTCCTAAATACCGACACCCGACTGATGAAGGAACCGAAGGTCGAACGGTTTAAGCTGCAGGCGAGCCAATACGATCGGCTACTGTTCCATGACCTCATCGAGCTCGACCGCACGGGCTTGCGAAAGAAGTACCCGGACGCGTTCTTCAAGAACGGCAATCTCCGGGACTCAGAGGCGCCGCTGCCCCTGCGCGCGTGGTGGTACTTCCGTGAGGAAGCGGAAGAATTCGTCGGCGAAGCCGGGGATGATCAGCGCTCCGACCGCCTAACTGCGCTGCTGGCCGCGCTTCTGGAAGATTTTCGCGTCATCGTGATCACCCTCGATGACACCGACGATGCGCAGGTCATTTTCGAGACACTCAACAGCGGCGGCGAGCCACTGGCCGCGATGGACCTCGTCCGCAACGATGTTTTTCATCGGGCGATCCGGCGCAACGAGGATGTCGACGTGCTCATGGAGAGCCGTTGGCGCATTTTTGAAGAGGGTTTCTGGAAGCAAGATGCCACGCAGGGACGCATAAAGAAGCCTCGCATCGACTTCTTCCTGGCGCATACGTTGACGGCCGAGACCGGGAAGGAGATTTTCCTAACGGAGCTATACGCTCACTACAAGACGTTCGTGCGCGAACAGGCCTTCGCGAGCGCCGACGTGGAGCTCGATACGCTCGTGCGCCATGCGCCGACGTACCGGACATTGGTGACGCCAGCGGGTGCCGGTCCGCTGTCGGACCTGGCACGGCAGCTCAGCGTGTTCGACACGAGCACCGCATATCCGCTCGTGTTCGTAGTCGCGGCCAGTGATGCGGATGATGATGAGAAGGCGGCGATCTATCGGTTGATTTCCAGCTATGTCGTCCGGCGCTCGCTTTGCCATTTAACTCCGAAAGCCTACAACACGACTTTCGTCCGCGTGGCGGGGCAGCTTCGCCAACACGGAGTATCGCGCTCCGCATTCGCGGGAGCGTTCGCTGACGCTTCGGGGGAGACTGTGCGTTTCCCGTCGAACGAAGAGCTGCTCGCGGCGATCCTTGAGTTGGAGCAGTACGACAGCACCCCGACGCCGCGGCTACGCTACATTCTCGGTGAACTCGAGAAGGCTTCACGCGACAAGTATGATGAGACGGTGACCTTGCGCGAGGACCTCACGATCGAGCACGTTCTTCCAAACAAGTGGGCGGAGCACTGGCCGCTTGCGGATGGCGCAAGGGCCCCGCTGGACCATGTGGTTGCGGCAGACGATCCGAGACATAGTGCGATTCGGCGACGCGAGGTGTTGAAACACACGCTCGGGAACCTGACGCTCCTTACGCCTGCAGGAAATCCGAGGTTGGGCAACCTACCTTTTACAGCGTTGGACGATGCTGTCGGGCTATCGAAGCAGGAGGCGCTGCGAACCTCCTTGCTGAAGATGAATCAAGAGATCGCCGCCCATGACGACTGGACCGAAGACAGAATCGTAGCGCGAGCAAGGCTTCTGGCACAGCGCGCGATCGCTCTGTGGCCATCGCCAGACGGCGCATGAAATGGCTACGTTCGGTCGAGGAAGGGCGGGGACGGTGAGCGCACCGGTGGCGCGTGCTTCGCGAGGCACTTCGCGGTTGTCTCCGTCCCCATGCGAAGGCAGGATTCCGGCGTCATGGTGACTCCACGGAAACGAGCAGCCGCCAAACACCACCCTGTCATGCTGACCGTGGCGGATATTCAGCGCAGCATCAAGACTTGGTGTAAGGCGAACGGCTACAGCTACCGCGCACTTGCGCGCCGCGTGCGGTTGTATCACGCCGCAGGCGCGGCGCGATCGAGCGGCCCCAGGTAGAAGCGCAGTGAGATATAGAGAACGCGCGCGCGTGCGCGAGGCTCACTGGGGGATTCCGCGCACCCGAGGTCGAGCATGCCGGACACTTCAGGCAACGCGCAGCTCAGGCGGGAGGCTGCACGGGTAGCACGCCATCAAAGAGCCGTTTGCCGAGCGTGCGCACGATGTGGATTGCCGCCGTGACCTCGTCCCGTCGCACGCTCAACTTTCGGCCGACGACAGCATGAGGGTCATTCGCCTTCTTGACGTAGTCGTCGTCGACGACACCCATCTTGTGCGACAGGACGTGACGTTTCTGAAAGGCGCGACACGCTTCCGTCCACTGCTCCGCAGTGAGGCCATCGGCGAAGTCGAACCCGAAAGCCTCCTGCACCTTCTTGCGCGCGGCTGAGAGATTTTGGAAGCGGATTTCTTCTGCCTTGTCTTCCGACTTGCGTGCGCAGACCTCCCGTCCGAAGCCGTCGAAGGCGGAGACGATGTTTTCTAATGCATCGCCGATGAGGTGCTCCGCGAGATCCTTGTCCACCGACTCCGCGAGTGCGAGCTCTTTCGAGGCGAGTTCCAGGTTCTTGTCCAGAATCTGCATCGAGTTGTGCGAGCCGCAGTCGGGGCACCAGCCGAAGACACCATAAATGGCGTAGCGCAGGGTGCAGCCGTCGCAGACGACCTCGGTCTCGAGCTGCTTCTCGCGGTAGTATCGGATCGGCTTTGGCGAGGAACGACTCACCTTCAGGGAAACGCCGATGCCAAAGCTGCCGCGCGGCTTGTGATTGAACTCGAGTGACTTCAAATCCTTGTAGAAGGCATCGGTGATCTGCCGGAAGGCGACGGACTTGGCGTATTCGATCTGTTCAGGGGTGAAGAAGGTCTTGCTGTCGCCGCGATGCCCGCAGTACGGGCAGTGGCATGGGACCGCCCCGGGCAGCCCCGTGCCGGGCGTCAGCTTGAAGTAGCCGAGGCACTCCTTCATCGGGCATTCGCGCCCGATATAGCCGTCGGCGTCCGGCTTGATCGGGACGCTGAATTGGTTGCCGAGGCGGCTGAGGTTGCGGAGTCGGTTCACTGAACAAATGTGATCTATCGCCACGCGATGGTCAAGAAGTCCCAGGATTCCTAACTGAACTCTTGACCAGCATCGGGCCGACCGGTAGGTTAGTCAGTCATAAAGGATGTTATGACTGGCGAAACCGACGTTCTGGTGCGCGTGCCCCAAAACGGATCAATCACGATCCGTACGCGCGGCATCGAGCTGGAGTTGCCGGAGCTGGTGGCGGGAGCGGGTCAACGTGCGGCGGAAGCGTCCTTCGAGTTCTTCACCGCGCGCATTCCGAACGAACACACGCGCGACGCCTACGGTCGCGCCTTCCAGCGCTTCGCCGCGTGGTGCATGGCCGAGACCCCTGCTCTGCGCCTCGACAACATTTCGCCACCGGCGATCGCCGCGTATCTGCGCGAGCTCGAAGCGGCAGGCCTCAGCGTGGCGAGCCGGAAGCTGCATCTCGCCGCGCTCCGGCACTGGCTCGACTGGCTGTGCCAGCGCGGGGTGCTGCCGTTCAACCCGGCCGCCAGCGTGCGCGGACCGAAGCTCGTCGTGCGCGAGGGCAAGACGCCGGTGCTCGAACGTGAGCAGGCGCGGCGGCTCTTCGATTCCATCGGGGACGATGTGATGGGTCTGCGGGACAAGGGGCTGCTCGCATTGATGCTGTTCGGGTTCGTGCGGGTCTCGGCCGTATGTAAGATGCAGGTACGCGACTTCGAGGATGCAGGTGGCGATGCCTGGCTGGTGCTCCAGGAGAAAGGCGGCCGTGAGCGGCGCATCCCGTGTCACCATCAGGCGCGCGACTACGTGCGAGCGTATCTCGCGACCGGGGGCATCGAGGTCGGCGGTCGAGCACCGCTGTTCCAGACCCTGCGCGGGCGGACCGCCCTGCTCACCGGCAACCGCATGCGCCGCACGGATGTGCTCGCGATGGTGAAGCGGCGCTGTGCGGACGCCGGCTTGCCGCCTTCGATTTGCAACCACAGTTTCAGGGCGACCGGGATCACGATTCATCGGGAGAATGGCGGCAGGCTCGAGGATGCGCAAGAACTCGCCGGACACGCCGACATGCGCACCACGAAGCTGTATGATCGAACGATGCGGACCGTGGTGCGTGCGGAAGTCGAGCGGGTGCAGCTATGAAACGTCACCCCTTCGGCAAGTCCGCCCCCATGAAGGTCACCGAGCTTGTAAAGGAAGCCGGCAAGCGCGCGGAGCCGCCCACGGCGCTGCGTTTCAATCTGCTTGAAAACGGGCTCGATTTCATCCGTGAGGGTGTCGAGGCTCTCTACGGCGAGTTCACGCGTCCTGAGCCGCACGCTTACAAGTACGCCCTGCTGCACATCTTTTCCGGCACGCTCCTCGTGCTTAAGGAACGGCTGCGGCAGGCGCATCCGAGTCTGATTTTCCAGAAAGTCGCAGATGCCAACAAGCCCGGTGCGCACACAGTCGACTTCGGCGAAGTGATCAATCGCCTCGAGGGTGCGGTGGGTATTGCGCTGAGCAAGGATGACCGAAAGCTACTCCATGACGTCCGCGATCAGCGAAACGCCATCGAGCACTATGAAGCGAACCTCGAGCTGAAGGAAGTCAACGCCCGCGTCGGCGAGCTGGTGGACTTCCTCGAGCGCTTCCTCCATGACCACCTGAAGGAATCCCTACTCGCGCATCTTTCAGGTGATGCGGCGCGCGATGTGGCCGAGCTTGCGGGAGTCGCGAAACGCCTCCGCGAAAGGCGCAAGGCCGAGTGGCAGCAGCGGGCGCAGAAGTACGCGAAGATTTCAAAGCGCAAGCTAACGGAGCTGGCCGAAGAAAACGAGTATCATCCGAAGCACAATCCAGACGGGGGGCTGCGCGCCTGCCCGTCCTGCTGGACAGAATCAGTCGCGATCGTGGAGCGTGATATCGGCATCTGCACCAACGGCGACTGTCGCGAGGTCCACATGCTGAGCGACTGCCACCGGTGCGACGGCTTTACGTTTGGCGAAGGGCTCTTCTGCGAGGAGTGCTCTAGCTATATCCAATACCAAATGGACAAGGACGATTGAGGCGTCTAACGCGTGGCAAACACGAGCGTGCGTTGAACGTATCCCGTGAGCTCACCGTCGTTGATGAGTTCCGTCGCGTAAGCTGCGTTGGTATCGTGGTGGAACCGATTTGCATACTCTGTGAGGTCGTGCAGCTCGTCGACGAGCGCCTGCGGGAGTATCTGCTGAGGCGTGCCTAGCTGCCGCCGACACCGGTCGCGGAACTGCCCGAGCATGCCTCCGGGCGGGAAGTGGTCCGGGCGCGCGACGCGCAGGAATGCCTCCAGCACGGGGCGGATGCTCTCTGCCACTTCACGTGAGTTTGTGCCTCCGTTCTGATGATATTCGCGCAGCAGTGCATGCCGCCTGTCATGCTCTGTGACGGAATCCTGATCGACGTTCCAATCGGCTATCGTCGAGCCTGAGCCGTCGCGCGGAACGCGGAGTGCGGCGCGCCCGATGCGGTCGGCACCGTTCCAGATGGTGCAGAGGAATGGCTTGCTGTGCGACAGGACGATGACTTGCCCGACACGCTGGGCCAAGCGTCGCAGCTCTTGCACGGTGGTGAGCGAACGATGTTCGTCGAGGCTCGATACCGGGTCGTCGATGACCACGATCTTGCTCGCAAGTCCTAGGTCGGCATCCAACGACGCGAAAAAGAACGCGAGCGCAAGGGTATTGCGGTCCCCCGCGCTCAGGGTGTTTCTGAACGACGGCCGTCCTGCGGGTTGGTCGCCACCCGCCACCGGAACCGGCTGGTTGTTGATGAGGACGCTGTAAGTGCAGGTGGGGCCGGTGCGTGTGTTGGCAGCAGTGACCTGGTCGAGCCGGAAACCCGCGTTGAACCGCTGCAAGTAGTTGTTGATGGAAGCCTGAAAGCCCGGGAATGCTCCGGTCCGGTATTGATTGAGCGCGGATCTCGCCGTGTCGCGGAGCCCCTCGGTGCGAGCTTTCGCGGCTTTCTCGCGGAGGTAGGCATCGCAATTCGGCGTCATCTCAGGCGTGTGACGCGCCTTCGTGGCCTGCAGACGACGCAGGTCCGTCTGCAGCGCGGAGGCGTTGCCAGTCTTCGCCTGCTCCTTCACGAGAAGGATCGTCTCGTTGGCGTGCTGCAGTTCGCTGCTCAGGGCGGCGATCTGCTCGCGGTGCGCCTCGTATGCTGCCGCGGCGGAGCGCGCCGCATCGGGGAGCTGAATCGGCTCTAGCGGGGCAAGCTGTTTTGAGGCTAGCGCTGCCTCAAATGCCTCGCGGGCCGCCTTCCAGTCGCGTGCGATGGCGGCGGTGTCCACGTTCACCTCGGGCACTTCGCCAAAGCGTGACCAGAACTGACGCCGTTCGACGGCAAGCCGCACGTCGCGCTCGAAGCTTGCCGGCACGTCGCCGCCGTGGGTGCGCGTGAAGGCGGAGACCGCGTCCGCGACCGCGCGCTTCAAGGTTCGATAGCTCTCGCTGAAGTAGGCACGATAGTGGGCAAATACCGGCGATGCTGAAAGATCGGAAGCGCAGAACGGACAAGGTCCGGTGTGGTTGTCGCCTTCGTCCTGCCTGACGCGCTGCATGCCATCGGAGACCCACGCTTCGGCACCCTTGCCTGCGGCGTTCAGATGCGCCTGAACGCGCGCCGCCGCCGAGGCGTCGAGGTCGGCGACGTTCTTCGCAAGTAGGCGCTCGATCGCAGCGACATCGAGAACGGGAAGGCTCAGCGTGTCGAATGTCGCCGTTGTTCTGATCGGGTCCTGTTCGCCGGCAGCCGCGAGCTGGCGCTGGACCCGCAGAATGTCCTCGTCCACGTTGGGCTGGCTGGGGAGCGCGCAGAACTGATCGACCGTGAGCCCGCCACGCTCCGCGGCCGGGATCTCGGCTTCGAGCGTCCGAAGCTGCGTGTTGTGCTGCTCGATTCGGTCGACATGGGCCTGCACCTGCTGACTCAGCGTGATTCCCTGCGCGCCGAGGATGAGCTCGTGCATGTTCTGCCGGTGTGCCGTACCGACGGCTAGGCCGGAGTAGACGTTCGCGTCGATGAAGGCGTCGTCAAACACCACGAGGTCGGGCAGCGTTCTCGTCCAGGCGTTGTTCTGAAAGATGGCCTGCCCGCCGTCGCATTCGAGAACGACGTGCGGGGCGTTCGCGGCTGCTAGGCGTTGACGTTCCGCGATCGGGATCGGGTCGCCGCTGGCGAGCGAGCGAAAGATTGCCGACAGCGTCGTCTTGCCGCGACCGTTTTCGGCATAGAGCACGGTCAGGCGTCCGAGCGTGATGTTCGCGCCGGAACTGACGGAATCAAACTGACCGATATTCCTGAGCAGTCGCAGCTGGGTAATCATAGCCCCTCCCGAACAAGGTTATTGCATGTCCGCCTGTCGCGGTAGACAGGAGGTCGTAAGCAGGTTGCGCTGCCGTGCCTGACGCCGAGTGTTCCGTTCCAGCTCGCGCCACCCGGGAACGTGCGCCGTCATCAGCGCCTTGAACAGCCTGCCGTGCGTGGGCAGACGGAGGTGCAGGAGCTCGTGAGCGATGACGAAGTCCTGGAAGCGGGCGTCCTGTTCAGCGAGATCGCTCGCAAGCGTGATGGTGCCCGCGGAGGAGCACGATCCCCATTTGCGGCGCATATCCTGAATGCGGATCGTCCTCGGGTTGACCTTCAGTTTGAGCGCCCACGCGAACGCGCGGCGTCGGAGTTCCTGCGTCGGGTAGAGGGAGCTCTTCATGCGCCCTGGTCTCCCAGGAGTGTTGCAACCACGAGATCGACGAGGCGCGAGCGCTCGTCCTTCGGGAGCCCGAGCAGCGGCCGGTACAGGCCTGCGCGCAGGCGCCGCCGCTCGTCGTCGTTCACCGTGGCGTTCGGGAAGCGGGCAAACAGGGCTTCTGCCTCCTTCGCGATGTCCATCGCTGACGTGCCCGCCGACTTGAGCGCGCCCTCCTCACGCAGCGTCCAGAACACGGCGAAGGCGCGCGCGGAAAGGCCGCTTTCCCGGGCGGTTTTCATGGCGGCTTCTTTCTCGGCCGCGAGCGCCGCAAGGAGGTCCATCGCGGCGAGCCCTGTCGTCTTCCTGCTCTCGAGATCCTTGAGGATGCGCTCCGCACGGTCCTTCAGGGGCTGGAGCACGGGAGCGGCGGCAGCATCGTCGTCGATCTCCTTCTGCAACCCACGCACCAGGTTGAAGACCTTGCCTTCGTCGGAACCCTTCTCACCGCGCAACGATTCGAGCGTGCGGACGTCGAAGGTGATGCTCTTGGTAAGACGGCCGAGGCCCTCCTGCGTCGCCCCCTCCTCGATGAGTCGCCGCGTCTTGTAGGCGAGGTCGGCGACGAAGCCGATCTGCTGCGCGTAGCCGTTGCGCACGGCGGCGTAGAGCTGCGCCAGCCGCTTGAACGTTACGATGTCATCGCGCAGCTCCGGCGAGGGCGAGAGAATCTCCCAGAGATTCTCGATTTCCTTGTAGGCTTCGAAAAATGCCTTGCGGGATTCCGGTTCGAGGAAGCGACCGAACACGACGCGCTCAAGCCGTTCGTCGGCGTCGCCGCCCTCTCCGGCATCCAAGTAGTCCGTCGCCGCCTTGGCGATCTTCTGCTTGAAGTCGCCAAGCAGCACGTCGAGATCCTCGATGACGCCGCTGACATCCGAGGAATCGAACTTCAGCGCCTTCTTGAGTTCGCGCAGTACGCCGACGAAGTCGAGCACGAGGCCGACCCGCTTCTGCACCCCCTGCGCGTCGACGTAGGGACGGTTCACGCGGGCGATGGCCTGCAGCAGCACGTGGTCGCGCATCGGCTTGTCGAGGTAGAGGCAATAGAGGACGGGCGCGTCGTAGCCAGTGAGCAGCTTGTCGGTGACGATGAGGATCTTCGGTTCCTCTTGCGGTTTCTTGAACAGGAGTCGCACATCGTCCTCGCGCTCCGAAGTCAGCTGCAGTTCCGCAACGAGCGGGCGATCGATCACGTCCGCCGCGTTCTCGCTGTACACCGCTTCGGACCAGGTGGGCGGGAGCAGCTTGTCCAGAGCCTTCTTGTACTTGGCGCAGGCTTCGCGGTTCACCGCCACCAGGAACGCCTTGTACCCAAGCGGCTGCACACTCTCCTTGAAGTGCTCGGCCACGAAGGCCGCGACCTTCTCGATGCGGTCGTCTGCCGCCAGGAACGTGCGGATGCCGACGGCGCGGTCGAGCACCTTGTTCAGCTCGTCGATGTCCGTGATGCCCTCAGCGTCGGCGAGGTCGAAAAATTCCTTATCAAGCCGCTCGGTTGGGATCGTCATCTCGCTCGGCGCCATCACGTGCTTGATCGGCAGCGTGGTCTCGTCGGCGATGGATTCCGCGATCGAGTACTTGTCGAGGTACCCGCGATCATCCTGCGCACCGAAGATCTTGAACGTGCCTTCGCCTTGGGCGGTGCGGGCGATGGGCGTGCCAGTGAAGCCGATGATCGTGGCATTGGGCACGGCCGCCATAAGGTAGGTACCGAGATCCTTCGCGACCGAACGGTGCGCCTCGTCGATGAAGACGTAGACGTTGTCGCGCGTGCAGCTGTTTTTTCGCACCGCCTCGAACTTGTGAATCATCGAGACGATCAGGCCGCGGTAGTCGCTGTCGAGCAGCGACTGCAGCGCCGCCTTGGTGTTCGCGCGTGTCGTGGCGATGTCCTGCTTCTGCATCTCGCCGAGAAGGCGCTCGACCCAGCCCTTGAGCTGGCCCTCGAGCTCCGTGCGGTCGACGACCAGGATCACGGTGGCGTTCCGGAAGCGCTCCTTCTGCTCCAGAATGAGCCGCGCCGCGGTGAGCAGCGTGAAGGTCTTGCCCGACCCCTGCGTGTGCCACACGAGGCCGCGCGTCTTGGCCGGGTCCGCGCACCGCGCGATGACGGTATCGATGGCGCGCTGCTGGTGCTGGCGGAGCACGGATTTTCGGGTTTCGCTATCCTGCACGTAGAAGAGCACCCAGTGCTGCAGCGTGCGCAGGAAATCGTTGCGCTCGAAGAAGGATTGCACCGCGAAGCGGTAGGTCTCCTCGGGGGACTGCTTCCACCGCGCCATATCGCGGCGGTTCGCGTTCCAGGTGACGCCGTACCAGTAGTCGAGCAGGTGCGTGACGTTGAAGAGCTGCGGCGAGCCGAGCAACTCCGGCGTTTCGATCTCATAGCGGCGCAGCTGCTTCACCGCGCGCTCCAGGGCGCCGCCGTCTTTCGGGTTCTTGTGCTCGACGATGCAGACCGGCATGCCGTTGACCACGAACATGACGTCGGCACGGTTGCCCTTCCGTGCCGGCGGTTTGAGCGTCCATTCCCAGCTGATGTGGAAGCTGTTCGCCTCGGTGTTCTCGAAGTCGATGAGCGTGACGCGCCGGTGCCGCTCCTCGTTCTCGTCGTACCATTGCCGCTCGCCACGCAGCCAGGCGAGCATGTCGCGGTTCCCCTCGATGGTGGCCGGGATGGCGTCGATCGTCTCGATGACGGAGCGGATGGCGTCCGCGGACATCCACGGATTGAACACGGCGAGCTTGGCCGTGAGCTCATCGCGGAACAGCATGCCGGCGTCGCCACCGCGCTTCTGCCGCGCCTCTTCCGGCGTGAGCGGCGACCAGCCGATCTCGACGGCGTGCTTCACCATCGGGAACTGAACCGTACCGGCTTCGCTGATGGAGAGTTCGGTCATCAGGATGCCTCTGCCCGCACCGTGTCGAGGTCGAGATCGGCGGGCCGCAGCACGCCGGTCATCAGCTGCTGTAGCAGGACTTGGAATAGCTGCTCGAGCGTGACGCGCTTCTCCTTGTGTAGGTCGATTTTTTGGTTGAGGAGGTCGAGCATGGCAGCGATCTCCTTCTGATCATCAAGTGGTGGCTTTAAGACGCTCAACTCACGCAGGTACCCCAAGTTCAGATGCGAGAGATGCCCAAGCGAACCGATACCCCGCAGCCGCGCGTAGTTGGCTCGAAGATAGTGCCACAGAAATGCCGGCTCGATCTCTTCTGACGCCTGAATCGCGGCGGCATTCTGTGTTGTTGCGGCGGCTATCTCGAGGAGTGATGCTTGTCCTCGGGTCTTGCCCTGACCGTACATGGCCATGAGTACAGTTCCTGGGGGAAACAGCTTCAGGCCGTAATCCTCGACTGCCTGGTCAGAGATATGCGTATTCGCTTCAGTAATTCGGTTGTTGACGATGTCTGCTGTCTTGATGAATGGAACGTCGCCGGCGTAGTAGTCGGCCCTACTCGTTGACGGCGTGGTGCCTGTACTTAAGCTGCAGATGTCTCCGAGCTTGGCTATGTCCCAGCTTCGAGGGATCGGTCCTAGATCGCTGTCCTTCTGCGGTTCGCCCCGCAGTCCTCGCGTGAGCAAATGTTGCATCGCCGCATCCTTCAGCTCCACCGCGAGTTTTGCGGCGCGGTCGTGCAGTTGCAGTGCCGCGCGAACGTGTGATAGCGCCGCTGCTACCGCGCGCTGCTCTTCGAGCGGCGGCCGCGGTACTTCGAGGGCGGCAAGACGGTTACGAGAAAGATTTGGAATCGTCGTCTTGTTTCCAGCCCCCTCGAAGAGGCCCAGCTGCGTGAAGGCACTCTGAAGAAAGTACAGATAGAAGCGCGGCTCGACGCCGTCCACGATTGGGCGAAGCCGATGCAGATGATTCTGGAAGGACATGGTTTTCACTTCGCCTGTCCAGATCGCAGCGCGCCCAATCTCGCCGCCCTCACACACGAGCAAGTCTCCTGCCTGCAGACTTTTTTCCGCAAGTTCGATGGGTGAGATCACCATTTCATCGACAGTCGCGAGGTCGATCTCGTCCCACAACACGTTTGACGTTCGCAGGAAAGGAGTCTTGCGGGAACCATTCCGCGCGGCCGCGGACATCGTCTTGCCGGCACCAATCTGGAACAGATCACCGATAGGTGACCATGGCCATCTCTCGTTCTTCATAGCCTGGCCACCATGCGAACAAGAGCCTCATCAAGGTCTCTCGCTTGTACATCGAGCTTCACTAGATCGGCCACGATGTCCTTGATCGCGCGATGTTTGATGTCCGTGCTCTGTCCTACCCATCGATTGGGGCTGAGGTTGTAGTCGGCTTCCTCGGCCTGTGCTTGCGTGATAACTGCAACTTCGCCGTCTTTCGCCGCACCCTTAAGGAAGGCGTTGGCCAGCGGACGAATGTCGTCTTCTGGAATATAGTTTTTTGGCTTTCCCTTCTTCACGCGGTGGGTTGCGTTGAGCAGCACGATCTTGCCTCTGCGCGTGGGGGGCTTCCGTTTGCTTAGAACAACAATGACGCCGGCGGCCGTGGTGTTGTAAAACAGGTCTTCCGGCACCAGGATGACGCCGTCGATCAAGTCGCGGTCGACGAACCACTTACGAATGTTGCGCTCCTTGTCCTCGTTCTTCGAGCCCGAGCCACGGGTCATCGCGCCGGTGTCGAGCACGATGGCGGCGCGTCCGTGATCGCTCATGCACGCGATGGTGTGCTGCAGCCATGCCCAATCTCCCTTGGCGTTGGTGATACCGCCCGTCGTGCGGAAGCGGTCGAACGGATCATTAGCGAAGATGTCGGGTGAAAAAGGCTGGTTCCACATGGGGTTGGCAACGACGATGTCGTGCTTGCGGATTTTTCCGTCTGCCGTGCGGAACTTCGGATTGATCATCGTGTCGCCACGGGCGAGCTCGATCTGCATGTCGTGGATGATGCCGTTCATCTGCGCGACGGCGTAGCTCTCTGCCTGGAGCTCCTGCCCGGTGAGCTTCAGCGGCACGTTGCTCGTAGGGTCGAGCTCGCGCGCGACGAGCTGGAGCTTCACGAGCAGGCCCGCCGAACCGCAGGCGAAGTCGTGGCACTCCTCGCCGGGCTTCGGGCGCATGATGTGCGCGATGAGGAGCCCAACCTCCGTCGGCGTGAAGAACTCACCGGCGCTCTGCCCCGAGCCTTCCGCGAACTTGCGCAGCAAGTACTCGTAGGCGCGGCCGAGGAAGTCCGGCTGCACGTCGGCAAGGCCGAGGCGATAGCGGGGATCGGAGAAGGTTTCGACGACGCCGCGCAGCTTGGCGGGGTTGATGTCGCGCTCGCCGTTGCGCTCGGCGGCGAAGTCGACGACGTCGATCACGCCCGAGAGGGACGGGTTCTGTTTGACGACGGCGCGAACAGCCTTGGTGAGGTGCTCGCCGATGTCCTTCGGCTTCTCCTTCGGCGGCCAATTGAATGGCTCGCGGCCACTGATGACGCCCCAGCGCGCTTCGGCGGGGAGGTAGAAGCGCAGCAGCGAGTGATCGCCCTCGGCGATCTCGAGCGCGGTGTCGCGGTCGCCGTACTCTTCAGCGAGCCGTTCGATTTCGTCGTCGAAGACGTCGGACAGGCGCTTCAGGAACAGCAGCGGCAGGAGGTAGTCCTTGAACTTCGAGGCGTCCTTCTCGCCACGGATCGAACAGGCGGCATCCCAGAGCATCTGCTCCATGGGCTTGGTGGAGGGGACGGCTGCCCCCCTGCTCTTCCGGCGGCGTGTCATCTCGGCGGACGGGGCCTCCGTACCGGGTTCGCCGACGCCGGCCTCTTCGGCCAGCGCCGCGATCGTATCCCGCGCGGCCTTTTGTGGCTTAGTCTGCCCGCCTTCCCAGCGGTTCACGGAAGCGAATACGACCCCAAGGCGCTCAGCGAGCTGCTCCTGAGTAAGGCCGAGCTTGGCGCGGATGGCGCGCAGCGTGGCAGGAATGTCGGCGATATCAGTCATATGTGTTATATCTGTCATATAACAAACATTGCTGTCAAGGCCCTTTGGTTAGGCGGCCGGGAGCGCCGCCAGCCGCCGGGTTGCAGTTCGGCAGTGCCTCCAGTCGAGCTCGATGCCGAGGAAGTCGCGGCCGAGCTCGCGGGCGGCGACGAGGGTGGAACCGGAACCGCAGAAGGGATCGAGCACCAGGCCTGCGACTGGACAGAAGGTGTCGATGAGCGGTTTAAGCGAGGCGACCGGCTTCTGCGTCGGGTGGAGGACGTTGCCGGTGTACTGCCAGTCGAGGACATCGGGCAGCGGCTTCGCGGGCGGCGTCACGTCGCCCTTGGCGAGCAGGTAGGCGGCCTCGTGCCGGTACTCCACGAAGCGGGCGGCGGAGGCGTAGTGCTTCCGGAAGATCAGGTGTCCGACGGCGCGGAATCCCGCCGCGCGCCGGGCCTGCAGGAACAGGTCGGCGCGGTTCCAGGCGTAGAAGCTCACCGCGAAGCAGCCCGGCTTCAGGAGTCGGTACATCTGCTCGGCCGAGGGCTTGAGCCAGCGGTAGTTGTCGTCGTTGCGCACGCGCCGGCCGCTGCGGTCCCGATAGCGCACGGCGTAGGGCGGATCGGTGAGAATGAAGTCGACCGAATCGGATGGGAGGCTCGCCATCGTGGCCACGCAGTCGCCGCGAAGGATCGCGTTACGTGGAAGAGCGTGGGTGTTGGGCGTGTCGTAGGCGGAAGTCATGAGGTCACTCCTTGGGTTGGCGTTGCGTTGCCCAAGGAATGCGGAGGCGCGGCCGCATGAGCGGAGCCGTGCCGCCGGGTGATCTGCGCTGTCCAGGGTGTTCGTGGATGGGAGGAATTCGCCGGAGTACCCGCAGGCGAAGGGGTAGAACGCCCTGGACGGAGCAGCCGCCCGCCGCACCATGGGCACCCAAGCAACGCCTGCCGGAGGAGTGCGAATGCACGACAGCGCGACCGCCCTGCCCGCGCTCGACGCGTCTGCGATTTCGACGCGCGTCTAGTTCAAGAGTTTACACAAGAACTTCCGAACTCGCCTGATTCTGAAGCTCAGCGGTCTGCGGCACGTTGTACTTGGCGAACAGATCGTTGAGCGCCTCGGCCAGGAGATCCTGCACGGTGCGGTCGGGATGCTTGGACTGAATCAGCCGGATCGACTGCTTCACGGCGGGGTCGAAGTAGCCGGTGATGTTCACCCTGCCCGCGCGGTAGGGCTTGGCGCCCGTTCCGGCACCGACCTGTTTGGGTGCAGCTGAAGGCGGCAGTTTGGCGCTGCCGACACCATGTGCTGCCTGGGCCAGAGCGTCGCTCAGAGAGGTTTTCTTAGGCATGGGCGACCTCCGGGGTTTTAGAGTTCACAAGTTTACCTGTTGGAAGGTTCATCTGTTTGCAGGAGAACTTGTAAAGCTCGCGAATCTCCTGCGCGGCCTTGCTGCCCGGCTCGAATTCGGTGACGCCCTGCCCTCCGCCCGGCGCGTAGGCGTACGCGGCACGCTGGCAGATGACGACGGGACAGACCTTGAACCCCATCTGCTTCGCCGCGCGCTGCGCGTCGGCATAGAGCGTCCCTTGGGGCGGTGCCGCGTTGATGACGACGAATGTCGGGGGGCTCCCCGCGAACGACACGACTTCCCTGAGCGCCGGCAAGGTCTCCATGTCGTTGATGTTCGGACGCGACGGCACGAGCACCAGATCGGCTACGCGCGCGGCTTCGAGCGCGGCCTCGGAGATGTGAGGCGGCGTGTCGATGACGACGAGCGCCGCACCCTGGCTCTTTGCGGCCTCGAGCACGTGGCGAAGGCGCGCGAGCTGCGCGGATACCACGGTGACGTTTTCGGCTTTCCTGCGGTCTCCCCACGCCGTTGCGGTCGGCTGCGAGTCGAGATCGATGAGCACGACGGTCTTGCCGTGCTGCGCGGCGATGACCGCGAGGTTTTCCGCTGTTGTGGTCTTGCCCGCACCGCCCTTCTGCGTGACCACGGCGACGATTTTCATAGTTTGCCCCTCCACTAGTTCGCTTGTGAACTCTTGAACCCGGTTCCCCTTCAAGAGTTTCTAGGTTCATGTGTAAACTATGAAATGCGTAAACTCAAGTGCTTTTGAGTTGTTGCGCCCCAGTAAACAAGTTTGCTCTGCAACTCGTGAACTAGTTCTGATGTGAACTATTGATCTTCGGTGGGGTCTTCGTCGGCGGTAGGACTAGGCGTTCGTGGACGCGCGACGATCACGAGTTCCCAGCCGAGGGCGCGGACGTAGCGGTTGACGGTGCTGATCATGCCCTCACGCGCACCTTGCTCGAGGCGACCGACATTCTGGTACGGCACCTTGAGGCGACGCGCGAGCTCGGTCTGGGTGATGCCGGCGGCAAGACGCACCGCCTTGAGCAGGCGCCCGAGCTGACGCGGATGAAAGCGCGCCGTCAGCACGAGCTCGAGGGGTTCCTTCGGGGCAGGGGGCATCTGCCCGGTGGTTCTATCGACGCTTCGGGGGCGGGCTCAAGCGGGGCGGATGTGCGGGTTGGCTGGGGCGTCATGGTACACCCATTTGGGTTCTGCACCCAATTGGGTGTATAGTCAACGCCCACACGCGCCGGCAGGCGCGGATTCTGCGGACTTATCCGCGGAAAAATATACCAAAGAGCAGAGGAGCCATCGTCATGTTTCAGCTTTATTCACGCCCATTATCGCTTCACGTGGTCGCCGCCGCTTTTCCCGCCGCCCTCGCCTGCGCGGGGTGCTCGGACAGCGGCGGCGACAGCAAACCGGAACAACCCGGCGCCGGCGCCATGTCCACCGGCGGGAGCGCCGCTACGGGGGGCACGTCAGGTGCGGGAGGGATGCCGGCCGGCGCTGGCGCGACGAGGTGCGAGTTCACGGCCACCGGTGACGAGCGGAGCGGCGGCGTGATGGACGCGTACGACTACGCGTTTTCGTCCCGCCCGGTACCCGATGCGATCCGCATCGGGACGGCCGTCGCTCCGCAAGGCGAGTACAGCATCCTCGGCTGCCGGGGCAGCCAGAACTTCAACGATCCGAAGGCTGAGCAGCTTTCGTTCGTGTTTTACTATCTGGGGCGGCTGCCTGAAGTGATCCCGGTGAGTGCCAGTGAGACCGACCCGAATCTGCTCTACTGCTTTGCCGTCTATCGGGACGGCAACGGAAACGACTGGCAGTGTCTGGCGCAAACGGGGAGCACTCCGCAGGGAACGTGCTCGCTCGACGTCTCGGATGCAACGGAGAGCGACGATCCCGTTGCCAAGTTTCGCGTCATGGCGTCCGGGCATCTGGAGTGCCCGGCGAAGGGCGGCACCGCGAAAGGCACGGTAGGCATCGATTTTACGCTCTCGCAGTGAGCTGCACGCCGGCTGCGAGCCAGCAAGTAACCGCGCCCACACGAGGCGCCACGACCGACACCTAACAATTCGAGAAACAGACGGCCCCCGCGCGTGCGGCAAACACGCGGAGGGGCCTGACCACCACGGAAACGGAGCTTCCGCAAATGGCTAACCAGGAACCTACTGATCCACCCGATACCGGCCAACTTCTGCAGGCCGATCTGACCAACCATCTTAGAATGCGCGTGGGCCGCGAGGTCGAAGACATGATCGACTGCGCCGACGAATTACGCGGCCTTGGCACGTCGCTCGATGGGCAGTCCGCGCTTGAGACGCATGCGAGCCCGGAGGCGCTGAGAGAAACGGCCGTCGGCGTGCGCGCCGTCGCCATGCAAGCGTTCATGAGCGCGTGCCGCGCCGCCGGCATAAGCGCGCGACTGCATGCATGGGCTGACATCGTCGGCATCGTCGAGCTTCCCGACGATGAGCCGCCCGAGGTGGGCGGGCAGGGCGCTTCCGCAGCGCCGGAGTAGATCGCTCGCTTGCCCGGAGTGTTCAGGATCGGGCATTCCGGGATAACAGCCGGAATCGAAACGCCGGAATGGAAGGGCGGGTCAAGGGCTGCAAGCCCGCGCCAGCGGGACGCCGCAGGCGGCCCTTGATGCGCCCGACCGCCGGCAGAGGATCATACAGCTGGAATGCTCCCGCGTGCATTTCCCCCTGAGCGGGCCCGCAGCTCGTCGGCGAGCGAGGACACGCGCGATTTGGGGGAAATCGGGAGCGCGCCGCGCGCGAACGAAAGGGGGCAGCTGCTGCGGTTTGAAATCTATCGTGGCTTCGGCCAGTGCCTTGGGATCTCCATGGCATCGTGTACGACACGGACAACGACGACGGTCTGCGTGGACGCATCGACGTAGTAAGCGAAGAAGTGACTCGCCGGACGACCTCGCTGGCTGATGTGGAAGAGCCGTCCTTCGGGAGGAAGACCCTCACGATGATGACCGCGCCCCGGATTATCGCGGAGGTTCTTGCGGGCTTCGGCGATCAGCAGGCGGTACTTCGGTACCTGGAGCGGCCCAAACTGGGCGAGCGTATCGCGGAGAATTTTGCGGATGTCGGCCTTCGCGGCCTCGGTGAGGATCAGTCGCACGGACTATTGCTGCCGGAGCGCGTCGGCTTCGGCTTCGTCCATGAAAGCGTCGAACTCATCATCGGACTCGAGTTGGGGGCCGTGAGCGTGCAACGATTCGATGCCCTGGTCCCACGCCGCGCGGAGCAGGCGCGCACGCTCGGCTTCGATCGCGTCGCTTTGTTCCAGCGCTTCCTTGCCCGCGAGCAGGACTTCGCCAACGCTCGCGAAACGGCCAGCGGCCACCTGTGCTTCAGCAAAGCGGGCGACCTCTTCCGGAATCTCGCTGGGACTGATGGTGCGCGCCATTGGTCTATTTCCTCAATGATATCGAGGTAGTATCGCACGAGGTGGTGGGAGTGTCAACCCGGCGGAACGACACGGGAAAGCGCCATCCGCCTTCGCCAAGGCTTCGGCGGACACGGCCACCCGGTTTCCCGGGCAGTGCGTCCTAGATGTTGTGGGTCGGTGCGGCGTGCGCGGACACAACATGTAGGTTGCAGACCGGCAACACGCACCTCTTACCTGCCGAGCGCGCCCGGAGGGCGCTCCTTTGCCGCCGTAGGCGGCGCACAAAGATTCCTGGCAGCCGCTCAAGGCTGCTCCTTGTGGCGAAGCGTAGCGCAGCCACGTGAGGGAGCTTGCGACCGATCTGAGTTTCCGGCGGGCATTCGCCCGCTCCTTTGGCGTGCCCGTGAGGGCACGCACTGAGGTTGAGATAGCTCAGGGTACCCAAGAAGCGTTACACGCTTTCCACGGGCTCCTAAAGGGCGGCACGGCGATCTCCGTTCCTCTTCAGGAGGGCCGGCATCCGGATCAGATCATCAAATCAAAAATCCATCTCGCGCGCGCACGCGCGAGGGAAACGCGACCGGCGTCGCTCACAAGGCACTGAAGATAAATGGTTTATCTGCGACAGCGTCTCGGAAACCCCCTCCCGTGCGAGCGTCTCGAAAGCCCCCCAAGGCGTTCCGGAAGCCCCTGTGCTGCGTCTCGAAAGCCCGCGTCGGCGTTTCGGAAGCCCCGGTTTCCGGGCTCGAAAGCCCCCGTACTGCGTTTCGGAAGCCCCGGGGTAGCGTCTCGAAAGCCCCCGGCGTTGCGGGGCCGAAAACCCCTCCGTAACCCCTCCATGTCTCGAAAGCCCCCAGCGATTCGTGCTCAGTTTACGCGTGTCGGTTGACGGAGATCGTTCATGCTCGCGCGTGGAGAGCATCCGGGATGGCGGCGACGCGGGAGTATGTGTCTCGAAAGCCCCCTGCGGATGCGCGGCGGTTACTGCTGACCGGCGACCCACTTCTTGGCGTAGCCGAGGAAGGCGCTGTCGGGGTAGCGCGCCGTTTTGCCCGACTTGGCGAGCCAGGCCACGAAATCGGCCAGGCAGCGCGCTGCATCGCGCGCCGGGTACAGGTTGTGGAACTCGGCGAGCGCGGCGGCGCTGACCGCGGGTTTCTCGGCAGGCAGCGGCAGAGCCGCTTGTGACGGGTCGGGCGCGGGTTTCGGCGCGGAGACGACCGCGGGCTTGGGGCGAACGATGTCGTACTTGTCGATGAAGGCTGCGTGGCCGCCTTCGGCCTCGAGATCGACGAGCGCTTCGCGCAGGTTGCGCTTGTACTGCGTGAGGGTGGCGGCGCTGCCGGAGAGGCGATGTAGCTCGGAGACGTGAACCGGCTTCTTCGACCAAGAGAAATACTGCTGCATCCACTGCGCGTTGTGCTTGCCGCGCAGCCGCACGCGCTGATCCCAGTTGATGGTCGCGAAGCCGGCCTCGAACAGCTTGCAGAGGCTACGGTTGATCTTTACCACGTAGGCGCGGTCCTGCGGCGTGGACTGATCGCGCCCCCCTTCCGGCAGAAGCGAGCCGAAGTAAAGCTTGTTGCTGCCTTCGTCGAGCACCTGGAGGCTGGTCGCCTGCAGATCCGTGATCCACTCGTGCAGTTGGTCGCGCTGGCTCTTACCGGTGTCGCGTCCGATCATGCGCAGGAACGTGCGGGCGCGGAAGCGGATGAGCGTTTCTTCCGGGGCGCGACGGGCGAGGTGCATGATGCCCTGCCACACGTCGGCGTGAACCTGGGTAAGGCGCTTGCCTTTATAGTTGATGGTGAGCCCTTGCCCGCTGGCGAGCACGACGCCATCGAGGTAGCCGGCATCTTTGGGCTGCACGACGGAGAAGAGGGCGCTCGCGATGAATTGCGTGGGCATGGCGCGCTTGTCGTCCGCCCAGAAAGTGAGCTGGACGCCCTCGCTTTGCGCGTCAACCTCGGGTGCGGGACGCGCCGAGGCGGTAAAGCGTCGGGTTTCGCGTTCAGGGAACGGGTGTGGCTTGCCGGCGCGCTCGGCGTCGATGATCGCGAGCGTCTCGGCCTCGGTATAGGTGGCGTGCGCGCCGAGCGATGCTGTCAGTGCGCCATCGCGCACACGCGGCGGTTCGGGCAACACATTCGTGTCTTGCAGCCCGTCCGCCATTGCTCGTCTCCCTATGCGTGTATCACTCTCAAGGGTTATATTTTGGCGGGACGGGATCGCAAAGTCAACCGTCAAGCGGCTGCCGCGGGTTGCGGCGTCCAGGAAGCCAAGCACAGCGCACCCACGTGCTCCCGGCGCGCGGCTATCTACTGGTTAGGGTGATCGGAATCAAAAGAACTGCAGGGAAACTTCCCCTCCGCGCTGCATCCTGCGAACCAGCGGCTCAAGCCGGCGGTGTTCGTGCTTCAGCAGCACGTGCGCGCGCGCTACGAGACGCGACCGAGAACTGGATACCTCGACAGAATAGGAAATTAGGCCTGCGACGTGCCGATAAAGATCGGTGCGGTCATCCCGAATCACGCTGGTCAGGTCGCGCAAGTGGTTTGAAAGCAAGCCGCTTCGTTCCTTTGCGAGAACGATGAAGCCAGACGTTTTGGCGGCGGTGATCTGATCCGCCGCTTCTTGGAGGAGGCGAACCAATCGGCGGACCTCGTGGAGGACATCGCCACCAAACCCCGGGCCCCATACCTGAATACCGGGTGCCTCGCGCCGACGTATGGACAGGGACATGTCGGTCCCCAGCTGGAGGTCCAGTGGCTTCGGCGACCGGGCCCAGGTCAGGATTGCCGTCCGCAGGACCGTTAGCAAACGCTCGGCCTCAGATTGATCCTTCGCAGCTTTGGCGAGTTGTCGCTGGCTGACCATAGGCTCGACGAACCAACCAAGCGAGACCTTGAGGCCGGTGACCAGCGCCTGCAGCTCCATCGAGAGCATGCCGGCAACGCGCTCCGTTGCTTGCAGCGCCTTACTCATGTCAGGGCACTTCACCTCGAAAGTAATGGCGCGAGCGTTCGCAGTGATCCGGAAGTCCGGGCCCCGTTCAGGAGCGAGCGGCTCATGTTCAACATTCAGGCCACAGGTGGCGAGAAAGAGACCGAAGTCGAGCTCCGCCGCGCACGGCACGTAGTGCCTCGCCGTCCTAAGGCGAGCGCGCGTTTCGTCCGACACCTCGAATGCGCAGAGCGCGACGCCCAGGCGAAGCAGCGCCCAACGCCCGTATCGCATGCGCGCCTGCAGCCCGATCGGATGTGAATCGAACGTCTGCTCGCGCAGCCAAACGTCGTCGAGCGCAGACGCGAGCGCCAGCCTCGCGCGCCACACGATGGGTGCGTTGCGGTATTGCGCCGGAATGACGTTCCACCAGGCGTCATCCAGCCATGCGGCGATTCCGTCCGGGAACGGGCGAGTGGCGTACGGGGCAACGGGTGCAGCAGTCATCGGATCTCGCTTCGAAAGCGGCCTAGGCTGGCCGCCCGTACAGGACTATGTAGCGCAGCTTGAAGGAGCGGAAGGCCTTGCCGCCGAGGCTCGTATCCAGGCCGGGTGGTGCTCCGCTTTCAGGAGCACCACCCTGAGCACCAGTCCGGCGTCACGCGGTGGGTCGTCCCGGAACGCCGGGTCACGTAATTCCGCGTGGTTGGAACGCCGGGGAACGGGGAGAAACGGGCTGAACCGTCTTGCCAAGGTGGACGTCGAGGGTTCAAATCCCTTCTCCCGCTCCAGAAATGGAGATGAAAAAGCCGGCGGTCGAAAGACTGGCCGGCGTTTTCGTTTTTGCCTCCGCATGGCGCCGGTCGGCGACAGTAGCCGCGTCGGTCGACGATGATCTCGGTGGGCCTCGCGCTCAGAAGCTGCCGCGGTAAACGACCAGCGCCGAGTTGTGGCCGACGGCTATTTCCGTGCGCATCAGCTCCCCTAAGCCGGGGTGTCGCCGCCGCCACTCTTCGTGCTTGTGGCGCCGATCGTTGCCGACCACCAGCAACGGGATGCCGATGCCCAGACTGACAATACCAATGGTGGCGTAGACCCCTGCGCAGATATTCTTCGCTTGGGATGAGTATGGGTCTCCGTTGACATCCCGATATGAGTCCGAATAGCAAAGCGCGATTGCCAGCGCATCGACCGCGCTCGTGCCCGTGAGGATCCAACCCGGGATGAGCATGCCCAGACCGCTGCTCGGCTCGCCATTGTTGCCCCCTGCATCGCCGGCGCCGGTAGAAGGCAGCTCGCCTGGCGCCGGGGTGCTGAGGCTGCTGCTGCCCGGCGCCTGGGGCGCGGCCGGAGCGCCAACCGGCTGAGCGGCGCCCGGCGCGGCTGTCGCCTCCGGTGGCGGCTGAGCCGGCTCGACAGGCGCGGCTGTCGAAGGAGCCGGCGTCGTCGGATCAAACGATCCTGCGCTCGGCGAGACGGGCTCTTGCGCGAATGCCGCCGAGGTCAATGCCATCGCCGCCAAGGTCCCAGTACTCCCCACCATTCTGCTTCGCATCGACGGCTCCGCCTGCTCGTCTACACCAGGCACTTGGCGCTGGCGAGCATCGACTTCGCATGCGTGACGGCGGCGTTCCCGCGCTCGCCCTAAGAGGCGGGTAGCGCAAGGCTTCCTCCAGCCCATTCAGATCGCGGACCACGCCGCGAAGTGCTTTCTGGAGGCGCCTCACGCCCCCTTCTGGAACGGCGGCTCGACTGTGGGCGTCGGCCATTTTCGATGCTTCGTGTCCCGACATTTCCATTCCAGGCGCGGCAACCGGGCTCACCGAGCGAGTAAGAATGCCCCACTCGCTCCGCTATCGATGCCAGAGCCCGATTGCGCCGCCTACCGCGCTTAACTACGTTATGCGCGGGGATTCGAACTATGCATGCTCCCGCAGTCATTGAGGAATTGCTCCAGAGCGTCTCCCAAAGGCCCCAGCAACTAGCTGAGCTTCTCGAAGAGCGAGCGGAGGCGCTTCTGGCTTTTGATGCGAACCGTACGATCGTCGCGGCCAATACCGCTGCGCGACGGTTCTTCGGCTACGATCACGATGACCTCGCATCGTTGTCGACGGACGTACTGGTCCCAGAGCGCTTGAGACAACCGAGCGCGCCACCACCCATCGCGACGTCAGAGCTCACGACCGTCGAGCTTCCCGCCTTGCGCCGCGACGGCAGCGAAGTGACGACCGTCTGGACGTTTGCCGCGGCAACGCTCCCTGATGGCCCCGTCTTCCTGCTCGTCGTCCGCGAGCGCGCACGAATGCTCGCTGAATTGGAGACGCTGACCTACGCGGTCCTCTTCGAGCAGTCGCCGTTCCCGCTGGCCCTGACGAAGATGCCCGAGGGAATCACGGTAGCGATCAACCAGGCCTTCGCGGATTTGTTCGAGCTGGACCGCGAAAAGGTGATTGGCGGCCGCAGCGTGGACCTGGGCGTCTCCACCGAAGCCGAGCGGGCCGAAATTGCGCGACTCTTCCAGGAGCTAGGCGCGGTGCGCAACTACGAGTGCGAGCGGCGAACCACCAGCGGCAGGCCACTTCAAGTGGCGATGCACGTGACGCCCATCAAGATCGCAGGGATTGAGCACGTGCTCACCACCGTGCAAGACATCTCGCTCCGTAAGAGTCAGGAGACGGCCCTCGCGAGGCTCATGGAGCAAGAAAAGGAGGCTCGGCAAGAAGCCGAAACCGCTAACCGGGCCAAGGATGAGTTTCTCGCGACGATGAGCCACGAGCTCCGCACACCGCTGAACGCGATCTTGGGCTGGGCCACGTTACTTCAGCAAGGTCCCCACGATGAGGCGAAGATTGCTCACGGATTGAAAGTGATCGAGCGCAACGTGCGAGCGCAGGAGCGCCTCGTGAGCGACCTGTTGGACACGTCGCGCATCATCAGCGGCAAACTCGCAATTACGGTCACGCGCACTTCCGTATGGGAGGTAGCCAACGCGGCCGCTGACGTGGTCCGTCCTGCCGCCGAAGCGAAAGGCGTGCGTTTGATCGTCGACGTGGATCCCGATCTGCCGGCCATTGTCGGCGATGTCGCCCGCCTGCAGCAGGTCATGTGGAATTTGCTGAGCAACTCCGTACGTCACACGCCGCGCGGTGGCCGCATCACGGTCATAGCCGATCGCGTCGCGAGCAGCGTGCGCATCCGCGTGCAAGATTCCGGACAAGGCATCGAGCCCGCGCACTTACGCCGAATCTTCGAGCGATTTCGGCAGATCGACACGACGACGACGCGAGCACACGGGGGGCTGGGGCTCGGCTTGGCCATCGCTCGTCACCTGGTCGAAGCGCACGGCGGGACCATCGACGCACACAGTGAGGGCCCCGGGCGCGGTGCGACGTTCACCGTGACCCTACCTGTGCACGCCGTAGATGTAACTCAGGCACCTTTCCGGAGCGCGCCGCATGGCGATCTCGACGACGCTGCCGTAGCCCTCCCGCGCATCGAAACCCCGGCGCACATTGCACTGAACGATGTACGCATTCTCATCGTCGAGGATGATCGGGATTCCTTGGAGCTGGTGCGTCACGTTCTGGAGGCGGCAGGGGCACAAGTAACGGCGGTGTCCAACGCGCGAGCGGCTCTCGCCGAGACCGGCCCGTTCGACGTCATCGTCAGTGACATCGGGATGCCCGAACTGGACGGCTACTCGTTGATCGAGAGAATTCGCATGCGTGACGCCGACGTTCCCGCGATCGCCCTAACCGCTTATGTTGGCCAAGAAAATGCCGCACGCGCCCTGCGAGCGGGGTTTCGTGAACACGTTGCCAAACCAATCGATGCCAGCAAGCTGCTCGATAGCGTGCGGCGATGGGCTCGAACCCCGCGAACGCTCCCACGTGAGACCTCATAAGGACTCTGACGCCTGACCGTCGCGACCCATCGAGGTCGCGCACTTGCCTGAGGCTTTCTCGTCGCAGCGGAGCGCCGGCCCCGGCCATCTCTGCCCTGGCGTGCCCGCCGTGGTAAGGGAAGTCGTGGACCGAACCGCCCTCTTCGTCGATGCAGGCTACCTGTTTGCTTCTGGCTCGAAGCTGGTTGCGGGCGAGAAGCTGGCGCGCAGCCAGTTGCACTTGGACCATGACGCGGTGTTGGCGCTGCTCGTCGCGGTGGCGGGCCAATTGTCGGGGCTGCCGCTTCTCCGCAGCTATTGGTATGACGGCGCCTCTGCCGGTCCGAGCCCGGCTCACGTCGCGCTCGCGTATCGCCCCGAGCTCAAGCTGCGTCTCGGCTCGATGAACGAGGGGCAGCAGCGAGGCGTGGACGAGCTCATCGCCAGCGACTTGACGAGCCTGGCCCAGCATCGGGCCATCGCCGACGCGGTGCTGCTGAGCGGCGACGAAGACTTGCTGCCGGCCGTTGAACGAGCGCAGGAGCTTGGAGTCCGGGTCCACCTGCTCGGCATCGCTCCGGCGCGCGAAAATCAGGCCGCCGCGCTGGCGCAGGCCGCCGACCTCCGGCAGGAGCTCACCCACGCCGAAGTCGCTCGCTTTCTATCGCGCCGCACACTTTGAGTCGACGCGGCCGGCAAGTTGGCCCGCGTGAGTATGGTTGGCTGATCCTCACCCCAGAACGCGAAGCAATATCGAGGCCCGCCGTTGCGCTCATCGTGACGCGCTCTCGGATTGCTCGACGCGACTCCAGAGTGTAAGAAGTGTTCGCGCAATCATTGCGCGTCTGACTGAGATCTGGCGCGAGGCCTGCGGCGCTGGACTCCCTATCATTTACAGGCAATGGCGCCTGATCTGCGTGGCGCCCGTGGAGCCGCTGCGATGGCAAACGAAATGATCTTGATTGTGGACGATCAGTCGAGCGCGCGTCGCTCGTTGGCATCGATACTCGAGCGGGAGGGCTACCAAATCACGCAGGCCGAGAACGGCTTCCGTGCGCTGGCAGCATTCAATGCGCTGACGCCAGCTCTGACCATCACTGATCTCACGATGCCAGGAATGAATGGTATCGAGCTACTGAGGCGAATCAAACAGCGCGATCCCACAGCGGGCGTAGTGCTCCTAACCGGTTTTGGCGAAGTAGATTCTGCGGTCGAGGCGATGCGCGAGGGTGCGCTCGACTACTTGCGAAAGCCGTTCGACGCCGGTCGCCTATTGCGCGTCGTCGAGAATGCACTCCGGCACCGCGAGCTGCGCCGCCACAGCGTCGCCTCTCGCGCGACGAACGGCGATATCAGCGAGCGCATCATCGGTTCGTCGCCAGAGATGCAGCACGTATTCAACGCGATCAGGCAGGCAGGGCCAAGCCGCGCGACGGTTCTCATCACCGGAGAATCCGGGACGGGCAAAGAGCTGGTCGCAGAGGCGATCCACCGCAACTCCCCGCGAGCCGGCGGTCCGCTGGTGCGCTTGAACTGCGCGGCACTGTCGGAGAATCTCCTCGAGAGCGAGCTCTTCGGTCACGAGCGGGGCTCCTTCACCGGAGCAGACAGGCGGCGGCGTGGCCGCATCGAGCAAGCCGATGGCGGCACGCTGTTTTTGGACGAAATTGCGGAAATTTCGCCGTCACTACAGGTGAAGTTGCTGCGTGTGCTGCAGGAGCGCACCTTCGAACGCGTGGGGAGTAACGAGACGCTCAGGGTGGACTTGCGCCTAGTCGCGGCCACCAACGGCGACTTGCGACGACTGGTCGCCGAGCAGCGATTTCGCGAGGACCTGTTCTATCGGCTCAACGTGATAAACCTGCACTTGCCCGCCCTAGGCGAGCGTCCCTCCGACATCCCCAGGTTGGCTACTCACTTCTTGGAGAAGCACGCAGGCAACGATAGCGGGCGTAGTTTCTCGGACGCCGCGCTAGAGTTCTTGGCTGGCTGTGATTGGCCCGGAAACGTTCGCCAGCTGGAGAACGCGATCGAGCGAGCTCTGGTGTTCGCACGGGGACCTATGGTCGAGCCTGGCGATTTTCCGCCTGAGCTCGGCACGGCGCCAGCGCCCGAGGTTCCCGTACCGCCCGATGCCACCATGAACGACTTTGAGCGGTACGCGATCCTGAAGACGATGGAGGCGGTTGGCGGGTCAACGCGACGTACGGCGCAGCTACTCGGCATCAGCGTGCGAAAGATTCAGTACCGCCTCAGGGAATATGGCGCTGCTCCCGCAAGCAAGATGCTACCGGGTCGCCCCAGTGCCGCCTGACGTCGGCCAGTCTTCTCGCTCTTCATTTCATGCCTGCCGCTGGGAGTTGCTGTTCCGGCGCCCCAAGCCTCGCACGGTGCAATCATTGCGGCGGGGCGCGCTCTCGGCGCAATTGTTCCATGTGACTATCCAGTCGCGCACGTGACGGCACGCGAGGCGGCGCTGCCACTCCAGATTGGCACGGGAGCTGCTCCGGCTAGAGCTCATGACTCCCAAGTGCCCTCACTCGGGTCAAAGAGACTTGTTGGCGTCCTCCGACGAGCCTCAGACGACCCCGCGCAAGCCCAAGCGCCGACGTCGGCGGAGCAAAAGGACTGCCGCGTCGGCGGACGCCGCTACCCCGGTCGTCCCTGATGGGGTCGACGCTTCGGCCTTTGCCGGGGACATCTACAGGGACGACATCGAAAGAGGTCCCGCTCCGGATGCCCTCCGCACTGGGCGCGATATCGAGCGAGAATAGAGGAGACGCTCAGGATGATCGATCCCGAATCACCTCCTGCTCGCGAGGCGTGAGAGTCTGAAGCAGCCGTCGCAGTCGCAGCCGCGCCTCGGCAGCCGCGATGGTGTCACTCGGCCGTCCAAGCCAGCCGAAACGAGCCGCCGGTGCAGCACTCGACATGCGTCCCAAGCTCCGTCCCCTCCCGGTTCAGCAAGGTTTCGAGCCAGTGCGTCTCCTCGGCGGAGGGACGTTCGAGACGGAAGCGCCTCGTCCGAACGGGCACGAGCTCAAGCTGTGCCAGCCTTCCGCTCGGCGCGTCCAGCGTCACAAAGTACATCAGCGAGAGCTCGGGTCTGAATTGCCGATGCGAGACGATGCCTTCGTAGTCGTTGAGGAAATCACCGCAGCCATAGAGGATGAGCTTGCCGCCGTGCACCTCGATGCCGAGCGGGTGGTGGGAAGAGTGCCCGTGCACGACGTCGATGGCTGCCTCGTCGATTAGAGCGTGGGCCAGGCTCCGGTGCTCTGCCGGAATGGTGTAGCCCCAATTGCTGCCCCAATGAATCGATACCAGCGCGACATCGCCGGGCCGTTTTTCGAGCCGCACTTCTTGCGCGATTTCAGCGACGCTACGCTCCGAAAAGTCGCGCACCAGCCACACGCCGGGGTGTTCGTCACGGGCGGCCCAACTCTGAGGAATGCCACTCGAAGCCGTGCCCATGGAATAGACCAAGATCCGACCGTGAGGTCCGACCTGGAATCGGGCGGGACTGCGCGCTTCGACCAGATTCCTGCCGGCTCCGGCCGTGACGATGTGGGCGTCGCGCAACCCGGATAGGGTATCGAGCAGGCCAGCTTCACCCCAATCGAGCACGTGGTTATTGGCCAGACTACAGCACTGGATGCCGACAGCCTGCAGGATTGGCACGTTGCGCGGGTGCATCCGGTAGTTGATGCCTTTGGGCTCGGCTGCCTCGCTGAGCGTGATGCTGGTCTCGAGGTTTACGATGCGCAGATCCGGTGACCGACTCGCCAGCTCGACGAGCGCGTCGCCCCACGGATAAGTGAAGTTCACCCCGCGCGGGATCGGACCGCACTGACGTTCTGCGAGGCGCACGTAGTCCCGCGCATCGTGAAGCGCTGACTCGAAGATGCGGGGGTTACTGGGATGAGGAAGAATCTGATCGACGCCGCGACCCGTCATCACGTCGCCGGACAGAAAGAGGGTTACCTTATTCATCGGCTTCATGGCCTCGGTTCAGGTGCTCTCGCGTCGCCTCGGCAAAAGCGATGGGCAATGCACGAGCAGGGGCTGCACTGCCCGACGTTTCGGTCAGCCCGAGCGACGTTCACCAGCCTTCGGTGACGCGACCAAAGCCACGATGTCTCGGCGTGGCAAGACCACGACAAACGCGCTGCCCTCTCCGAGCGCAGTCTGGACCGCGATGCGACCACCGTGCGCCTCCACGATTTCTTTGACAATCGAGAGACCGATACCGGCACCGCGGCCATCGGCATTTTGCCCCTGCCAGTATCTTTCGAACAAGTGAGGGAGCTCCGCCTCGGGTATTCCTGGCCCCGTGTCGGTCACCGACAGCTCGACTTCCGCCGCCCGAGCCCGCATGCGGACGACGACGGTCCCGCCCGGTGGTGTGAACTTGATCGCGTTGCCCAGCAAATTGTCAAATGCCTGAAGCAGACGATCTCGATCACCGAGGAGCTCGACCGAACCGTCACTCTCGGCGTCGACCACTAGCTGCACCGACGACTCGGCCGCGAACAGGCGATTGCTTTCAGCGACGTCGACGACCAGCGCGCTCACGCGCAAGGGCTCGCATTTCAGTCCAAAAGCTCCCGCTTCGATGCGGGCGACCTCGAGCAAGTCTTGAATGAGGCGGTCCAAGCGCGCACCTTCCCGCAATACGGCTTCGATTGGCACTAGGCAGCGCCGTTCGGGCTGTTGCCCAGCCCGCCGCAAGAGCCCCAGCTGGAGCAGCATGGCGTGCAAGGGGTTCCGAAGATCGTGTGCCACCATACCGAGCACGTCGTCTCGCGCCCGAATCGCCCTCTGCCCTTGCCGATAGAGATACGCATTGTCGAGAGCGAGGGCGGCCCTACGTGCCATCGCCTCGGCCAGCTCGATGTCTCTTGCCCGAAACGGCTCCCGCAAGCTCGTCCTGATCAGAATCATCGTTCCCACCGAGTGGTGGCGAGCATTGAAGGGCACGGCCAAGATCTCCTGAGGCGCGAGCTCGCGGAGGGCCCGCTGCAAGTCGTGATTCGATGTGAGCGCCCCGATGCGGGACGCCAAGCCTTCGCTGACGAGGAGCTGTGCTTCCGTTCCGAGGTCAATAAAGAACGACCCTGCCTGTTTACGATTGAACGTCAGATGCCGTAGCGCGCCGGCCCAAGCCGCTTGCGCGGGACTTCGATGCGCAACCTGGAGCCGCGCGCCGTCACCAGTCTCGTCTGGCACGTCGAGGATGCACAAATCTGCCAGCGCCCCCATCACCAGCTCCGCAATGTTGGCGCAGGTGTCATCATAGTCCAGGCTAGATGCAAGGATGGATCCAAACTCGTCGAGCAACGCCCGGTCTTCTGCCACTCGCCGCGCAAGTGCCTCGGCTTGCTTCATTTGGATCAAGTTCGCGACACGCGCCTTCAGCTCCGCCAGCGCGAATGGCTTAGCGATGTAGTCCTGCGCGCCGCTGCTCAGCAGCCGCACTCTGAGCTCGTCATTCTCCAGGCTGCTCAAGACCACGACCGGAATCGCGGTCAGCTCGGGGTTACGGCGCAGACTGACCACCAGCTCCTCCCCGGTCATCGCGGGCATCATGACCTCCGTCACGATGAGATTCGGCTTGAGCTCCGCCGCCATTCGAAGGCCCTCTCGCCCGTCGAAAGCCGCCTCGACCCGATATTGCTTCGCCAACTGCCCGGTGACGAGGCGATTCGACTCAGCATCATCGTCGATCACCAGCACCAGAGGACGACCATCGTTCGCCATGCCGGTGGATTCGCGCGCGGCGCCTACTCCGTCTTCACCAAAGTGAGTCGTAAACGCGCCCCGCTTGGCGCGGGTGATGTCGAGCGAGAGGATGCACACGCCCTCTGCCACAGGCAGGAATCGCAGGGCGAGCCAACGGCGCGAACCGTTCGGATGGCTGAGCGCAGTCTCCACCTGCTCCGCTCGGCGCTCCGACATACATTGCTGGAGAGCGGAGCCTGTCTCGGGCCTTTCGATACCTGGGAAACAGTCCTTGATGCTGCGCCCGATCAGCTCTTCCTTCTTCTTCCCTAGCTGATTCGCGGCCGCTTCATTGACGTAGACATACGTCCAATCCGGCGCGATCAGCTGGTAGCCTTCCCAGAGGCCGTCCAAGACCTCCCGAGACATCTCAACCGTCGAGACCGGCATGTAACGTGGCCTGAGACCCGATTGCGTTTTCATTGCTCGCCGCCGCCCAGAATGTGTACCGAGCTCACAGTCGTCTCTGCGCCCGTACAACGGAGCGGCCGATGAATCCACCTACGATAGTCGGCGCCGCCCCGGAGATTTTGTCTCACGGGAACACCAAATGCCGGATATTAAGGCCCATTGCGGGGGAGACGAAAGGCACGGACTGGCCGGGAGCGACGCGCGCTCTCGCAAGCGTCACGCATTCATTGCGCCATGCACGGGTGGCGCCGCAATGGCTGCACGCCTCGACTTCGAAACCTTTCGTCGGCGGCGGCTCACCGGGTCGTGGGTCACGGAGCATGCCCGAGCCCTCACGGGCTCGCTCACCACGGATGACGGGAGCAGCAACTACGGGCACGTGCACATCGCGGTCGTCGGGGACGACTGGAGGCTCATCCTGCGAGCGACGTGCCCTTTCCGTCAAGCCGAGGCGAGCCGTGCGCGCAGCTCGCGCACGCAGTCGTCGAGCGTGTAGAAGCGTCGGTATTCGCTTTCCGGAATGTCGACCTGGAGTCGCTCGTGGAGCTGGACGACGAAATTCAAGAAATCCATCGAGTCGAGATCCAGCTCCTCACGCAGGTCTGCCGTGCCCGGGACCTTGGCGAGATCGGCCTCCGGCGCGATACGCTCGAGCGCGGCGCACACCTCGGCTTTCAGCTCCTCATCCGTCATCACAGTGCCTCCGGAGCTTGCAACAAGCGATCGATTGCGTCCAGAAACAGCGCGCCGCGATGGCCGTCACTGACCCGATGGTCCGCGGCAAGCGTGACGTGCACGAGGCGCCTCGGCACGACGCTGCCCGCAACCACCCAGGGGCGCTCGACGAGCTTGCCAAAGCCGACGATGGCAACCTGGGGCGGGTAGATGACGCCGAAGACGGTGTCGGTTCCGCGGTCACCGAGGCTGGTCACCGTGATGGTACCCATGGAGAATTCGCTGCTGCGCAGCGTTCCGGCGCGCGCGCGAGTCACGAGGTCGCGAAAGCGGCGCATCAGCTCGGACAGAGGCGCCACGTCGGTATCGGTGAGGGCTGGGGCGACGAGGCCGCCGCCACGAAGCGCAATGGCCGCTCCGACATGGATGCCCTGGCTCACCACGGCGCCGCTCTCTTCCCTGCGGCCATTGAGCTCCGGAAACTCACGCAGCGCAAGCGCGACCGCTTTCAGGTAGACGACGGCAGGCAAGATGCGCTCGGCGGGCACGACGGCCTGGTTGTGCTTTTCCAGCCACTCCAGGGTGGCCGTGAGGTCCACGGTCGAGGCTGCATAGTAGTGTGGGATCTCGCGCTTGGAGCGCGTCATCGCTGCGGCGATGGCTTGGCGCATGCGAAGCTGCTGCTGTTCCTGTGCGTCTGCGCTGGCCGGCGCAGACGAGCGCACCGCGCCCGCCGCGACGGGCGGCGCCGCGCGCGTCGCGGCCGCGCGCTCGACATCCGCTATCGTGATGCTGCCGTGGGGCCCGGTGCCGGTGATGCTCTCGAGCGCAACGCCGAGCTCTCGAGCGCGATGACGGGCTGCGGGGGCGGCCTTGCGGTGCAGCAGGCTTTCGGTGGTGCTCGCGTTCGACGCCGCTGCGGGCGAAAGCGCAGAGGCCGATGCAGGCTCGGGCACGGATGCGAGCGTCGCAGGCGTAGCGACGGCAGTAGCTGTGGCAGCCGCAGCATCGCGGAGCACGGCCAAGACGGTACCGACCGGCACCTGCGTGCCCGGCGTGACCAGCAAGCGCTCGACGATGCCGGGCGTGAAGACCTCGACCTCGATGACGCCCTTCTCGGTCTCGACCTCAGCGATGATGTCGCCGCGCTGGACCACGTCTCCTGGTTGCTTGCGCCACAGGGCGAGCGTGCCCGCCTCCATGTCGGCGCCGAGCGAGGGCATCCGAAACTCAGACACGCGCGAGCACTCCTCGCGCGGCGGCGACGATACGCGCCACCGAGGGCAGCGCCGCATCTTCCAGATGCTTGGCGTAGGGGATCGGAACTTCTTCGCTACACACGCGCGCGACCGGGGCTTCGAGGTCGTAAAAGGCCTGCTCCATGATGCGGCTGCTCACTTCGGCCGAGAACCCGGCGCTGAGCCAGCCCTCGTCGACCACGACCGCGCGGTGCGTCTTGGCGACGGAGCGCGCAATGGCGCCGACGTCCAGCGGCCGCAGCACCCGCAAGTCCAGGACCTCTGCCTGAATGCCCGAAGCCGCGAGCTCTTGCGCTGCGCTGAGCACCTTGCCCAGCGAGCCGCCGTACGTGATCAGACTGACGTCATTGCCGCCGCGGCGCACCGCAGCGTTCCAGGCGCTGTAGAGCGGCGCTGCCTCATCGACCTCGCCGTCCACGTTGTAGAGCAGCTGATGCTCGAAGCACACGACGGGATCTGGGTCGGCCAGCGCGGCGAGCAGCATGGTGTAGGCATCTCCCGGCGTGGCGGGTGTGAAGACTTTGATGCCGGGCACGTGCGCGTACCAACCTTCGAGGCTATGTGAGTGCTGCGCCGCCAGCTGCCGACCGGCACCGGTCGCCATGCGTACGACCAAAGGCACACTGATCTGCCCGCCTGACATGTGGCGCAGCGTCGCAGCGTTGTTCACGAGCTGATCCAGCGCGAGCAGGCTGAAGTTGACGGTCATGACCTCGACAATCGGCCTGAGCCCACCCATCGCCGCGCCGATGCCGGCGCCCACGAATCCGGACTCGCTGAGCGGAGTGTCCACGATGCGCTCGGGCCCATAAGTTGCCAACAAACCCTTGCTGACCGCGTAGGCTCCGCCGTAGCGGCCGACGTCTTCTCCCATCAAGAGCACGCGCGGGTCTTCGCGTAGCGCTCGCTCGATCGCAGCGCGAAGCGCATTGCGGTAGCTCATCGTGGTCACCGCGCCGCCTCCGTGTAGAGGTCGCGGCTCAGCTGCTCGACGGGTTCGAGCTCGCCCGCTTCCGCCGCGGCGACGGCAGCGTCGATCTCACGCTGGACGTTTTCCTCCAAGGCCGCGCGGTCCGTGTCAGTGAGACCGTACTCACGACGGAGCCAGCTTTCGAAAGCTTGGATCGGGTCGTGCTTGGTCGTCCACTCCCTGACTTCGTCTTTGCTGCGGTAAAGCTCGGCATCGTACATCGAATGGGCGCGAAATCTGTAGGTCACGAGCTCGAGGAATCGAGGTTGCCGAGTCTCTCGAATCCCGGCCACCGCTCGCTCAGTTGCCGCCCACACCGCGGTGAGGTCCATACCATCTACCCGCTCCGCTTCGATGCCGTACGCGCGTGGCTTGACGCAGAGATCAGTCACCGACTCATGGCGTGAGAGCGCGGTGCCCATTGCGTATTGATTATTTTCGCAGAGAAACAGTACCGGCAGGCGCCACAGCGCCGCAAGGTTGAGCGATTCGTGAAACTCGCCTTCGTCGACCGCACCGTCACCGAAGTAGCACGCGGTCACGGCAGAGCGACCGAGACGCGCGTCTGCCAGCGCGAGCCCGACCGCGACCGGAATGCCACCGCCCACGATGGCGTAGCCCCCGAAGAACCGGCGCTTCACGTCGAACAGGTGCATCGAGCCACCGCGCCCGCGGCTGCAGCCGTTGGCCTTGCCATACATCTCCGCCATGATGCTCGTGGCGGGGATGCCGCGCGCCAGCGCGTGCCCGTGCTCACGGTAGGTGGCAACGACGTTGTCCGCGTCGGACAGAGCCGCAAGCGAGCCGACGGCGACGGCCTCCTCGCCGATATATAGGTGCAAAAATCCGCGAATCTTGCCAGCGCCGTACATTTCGGCGCTCTTCTCCTCGAAGCGCCGGATGAGCAGCATCTGCCGAAATAGCTCCAGCGCTCGCTCCTTGACGAGTGTCATGCGGAACCTCCCTCGAGGGTCGACGTGTCGCCTTCGGGCAGACCGAGCTCCCGGGCGCGCAGCAGCCGACGCATGATTTTTCCGCTGCGAGTCTTGGGCAACGACTGCGCGAACACGATGTCTTTCGGAGCGATCGCGGCGCCGAGACGCTTGCGAGCGAAGCCGAGCAGCTCTTGGCCAAGCTCATCCGACGGAAAATAGTTGGGACGCAGCAGCACGAACGCTTTGATGACATTCATGGCGACGGGGTCGGGCATACCGATCGCAGCCGCTTCGGCCACAGCCGGGTGCTCCATCAGCGCACTCTCGATCTCGAACGGTCCCACCAAATGCCCGGCCGTCTTGATCACGTCGTCGGCGCGACCAACGAACCAGAAATAGCCGTCCGCGTCCCGGCGGGCGAGATCCCCGGTCAGGTAAAAGCCGTCACGGAAGCACTTCTGGTAGCGCGCGGGCTCGTCCAGATACCCACGGAACATAGATGGCCAGCCCGGCACCAGTGCCAGCTCGCCGCATTCACCGACCGCCGCTTCACGTACCCCCCGCTCGTCGACGTGCACGATGGTGGCGCTCACGCCAGGCAGCGGCTTGCCCATCGAGCCGGGCCGCACCTCCATGCCCGGTACGTTGGCGATCATGATTCCGCCCGTTTCCGTTTGCCACCAGTTATCGTGAATCGGCATACCGAAGGCTCGTTGGCCCCAAACTACCGCTTCCGGATTCAGCGGTTCACCGACACTGGCAATGAAGCGGAGCGACGACAAATCGTGCTTTTTGGCGACCTCTGTCCCCGCGCGCATCAGCATCCGAATGGCGGTAGGTGCCGTGTACCAAACCGTGACTCTGCGCTGCTCCAGCAGCTCATACCAGCGCTCGACGTCGAACTCGCCTTCGTCGACCAGGTTGGTCACGCCGTTGGTGAGCGGCGCGATGATGCCGTAAGAAGTTCCCGTTACCCAACCTGGATCGGCAGTGCACCAAAATACGTCATCGGGACGAAGCCCGAGCGAGTCGCGACCGGTGCCGAAATGCATGATCACCGCCGCGTGCACGTGCACCGCGCCCTTCGGCGTTCCAGTCGTGCCGCTGGTGAAGTGAAGCAGCGCCATGTCCTCGGGCCCGGTCGGCGCGATCGAGAAGCTCGTAGACGCGGCGTCGACGACCTCGTGGTAGTCGAGCGTGCCTGGGACCCGCGTTGCTTGGCCTGGCGCGCCAATCAACAGCACGTGCTCGAGCCCGGGAAGCGCGTCGCGAATTCCCGCGACTTTCTTGCGGTACAAGCTTTCGGTCGTCACCAGTATTTTGCCCGAGCCCTTCTCCAAGCGCGTGCGGATCGGCTCGGGACCGAAGGCGGCAAACAGCGGGCAAAACACGCTGCGATTCTTGAGCACGCCGAGTGCGGTCTCATACAGCTCGGGCAATCGCGGCGCGAGCACGAAGACGCGATCTTGCGCTCCCACCCCGAGCGCCGTCAGGGCATTCGCTACCTGATTGGTGCGACGCGAGAGCTCGGCATAGCTAATGTCGCGCGCCGCTCCAGCTTTCCCCATCCAGCGGATCGCGGCGCGCTCGCCGAAACCATGAGCCACATGGCGATCGACCGCTTCATACGCGATGTTCAACCCCTGGCCGCCTGGCAGGCCGTCGAGGCCTGCGCGCATCTGCTCCCAAATCGATGATTTGCTCATGATGGCGACTCGAGGTGGCCCCGCGACCCCTTGCACCGCACGTGCCAGCGCACCGTCGCACCGCTACCCTCTCGGCACCACCACCGTTGGGTTCCAACCCGCCAACTCCACGCAAGACTTGCGCGCCGAGCGCACGATGGCGCAGGCCCTGCCGGACCCAACGAATGCGGCATCGAATTGGTGTCCGCATCGACGCGACCGGCAGCCTGATTGGTCCTGTAGCGGACAACCGTCAGCGCATGGCGTGCGCCTCGCCACGCCCCCAAGGTGCATTCATTGCGTCGAGATTTCTCAGCGCTGGTGCGCCGCTTGCTTTCAGAATTGAGCGTCATTAGCAGGCCCATGACTATCGAGTCATCACAACCTGACCTCCCTCAAACGTATGCCCAGGCGATCGACCCGGAGCTGGCGCAGATCGTTCGGCGCGCCTTGCCCAGAGCTCGTCTGCTGCGAGCCTTCGCCCTCGGAAACGATGACACCGTCGACCTCCGGCAACTCACGGCCAAGGCTACGGGCTACGGGATTCCGATTCGGATAGACGTCGAGGACGACGGGCGACGCCGATCCTTCGTGCTCCACGGCACGAGTGCCAACCAGTTTGGGCACGATCGCCGGGCCGATCGCGCGGCCGAGCTGCTACTCGCCGCCGACACGTACGCTACGATTCCGGGTCATGCGCAGGTGCTCGACGTCGGAGCATTTCGAAGTGACGGCACGAGCGTGTCGCTGAAAGACAGCGGCGAGTTCTATCTGTTGACCGAATACGTGCAGGGGCACACTTATGCACAAGACCTCCGACGCATCGCCGACGCGCGGACCTGTGAAACTACGGACCTCGAACGTGTCCGCGCCTTGGTTGACTACCTGGTCGCGCTACACACGTCACGACTCGAGCATACCGGCGCCTATGCCCGCTCACTGCGCGACCTCGTTGGTAGTGGCGAGGGGATCTTCGGCATCGTCGACGGCTATCCGATCGGTTACGATGACGCACTGACAACCCGCCTGCAAAGAATCGAAGCTCGTTGCCTAGCTTGGCGTTGGCGACTCAGGCAGCGCCCCCCCCGTCCCGTGCGCATACACGGCGACTTTCATCCGTTCAACGTGCTCTTCGACGACGAGGCGACGCTGCACGTGCTCGACACGAGCCGCGGTTCATTGGGTGACGCCGCCGACGACGTGACGTGCATGGCGGCCAACTTCGTGTTCTTCGCGCTCGAAGATGCAGGTACCTGGCAGGCCGCTTTTCGGCCGCTTTGGTGCGAATTTTGGGACCGCTACCTTACTCAATCGGATGATCGAGAGTTGCTTTCGGTGGCAGCCCCCTTTCTCGCCTGGCGGCTCTTGGTGTTGGCTTGCCCGGTTTGGTATCCGAACCTGCCGAAGTCGCCGCGTGAGCGTTTGCTGCAGTTTGCCGAGTCTGCTCTGGACGCAGACTGCTTCGATCCCACCTCAGCCGATGCGGTGTTTCGATGACGGGTGTAGTCACCTGGTTCACCGGCTTGCCGTCGTCAGGCAAGACAACGCTGGCACGACGTGTGCGAGCGCACTTGCTAAGCCAAAAAACCCCGACCTGCACGCTCGATGGTGACGTGCTGCGTGACATCATCGCACCCAAGCTCGGCTACTCGGACGCCGATCGACGGGAGTTTTACACCGCGCTCGCTAGATTGGCGGCCGAGCTGGCGCAGCAGGGGTTGGTCGTGCTCGTGCCGGCGACTGCCCATCTGCGCGAGTATCGGCAGCACGCGCGCCAACTAGCACCACGCTTCATCGAAGTTTGGCTGACGACTCCTGTCGCCGAGTGTCGACGGCGAGACCCGAAGGGCCTGTACGCAGCCGCGACCGCCGGCTCCGGCCTCCTCCCCGGTGTCGACGTGCTGTACGAAGAGCCCACGCAAGCCGAAGTGGTCGTAAGCGACGGCGAGGATCCGTCGGCAGTCGAACGCATCTCGAGTCTCCTCCGGCGCCCGGCCTGAGCTATCGAACGGCACGACACGACTCGTTCGCCGTCCGTCCGTCGCGCCTGAGCGCCATCAAGCCATCGAGCCGCTCGAGCAGGTCAGCGACCTTGAACGGCTTCTGCAGCAGATCCACATCCTCGGCCAATACGCGTTCGGTCACCAACCACCGTTTCGAGGTGGCCGACATCAACTGCGTCGGCAGATTCGGAAACGAACGATGCGCGTATTCGACGAGCTCAGGACCGGAAACGCCGGGCAGCCCCACGTCGCTGAGCAGCAGCGACAAAGAGCTGCCGTCTGTCGCGAGCAGCTCCTTGGCTCGTTCGGCGCTGCCGGCCTCGACGACGTCGTAGCCGGATGCCTTCAGGGCTCGCGTGACGAAGAGCCGGATGAGCGGTTCGTCATCCACAACGAGCACTTTCGGGCGAACGTGCTGAGCTTTAGGCTGAACATCTGAATGCCGGCGGTCGGAAGGACGCCAATCGGCGACTGGGCGGATCTGCTTCGTCATGGTTCCCGACTCAGGTGTAAGCACAAGCCGGGCCGTTTCGACCAGCCGACCAGAAGCGCGGTTCTTCGCCGAATTTGGAGGTTGGAGGCGCAATGGCTGCAGCGGACGCCGCGCTTGCGTGCAAATGCTGCGTCTCACTCACGTCGCCTCCCAGCGTTCCAGGAGAAGACGGCTGCGAGGTCGCGCGGAGCCATTGGCATCACATGGAGCGCTCCCCTCTCCTCACGGCGTTCAAGCTCATCGGCGAGGCTTTTCAGATCCTCACCGCACAGGGCAGCGCTGTCCTGGTTACCCGACTCGTGCTCCCGCAGACCGGGAAAGCGGCAATCGAGCACCGCCTTGCGTGGAACTGTGGAGCGGCACGGTATGTAGCGCACCTTACCGAAGCTCGGCATGCGGCTTGCTCAGCGATGGCCTCATGCGACCGAGCGAGCCCGATTCCCTTCCGTTTGACTTCAGCGCGTTCGTCGCACAGCGCCGAGGTCTCGATGCGGACGCTGGGGCGGCGCTGGTAGCCGATTGGCTTGTGCACTACGAGCCGGGGCCCGTCGCTCGGTCGAATTGTCAGCGCCCTCGTGTCGCCCTGCGGCGGCCGAAGCCTAACCGTGCGATAGGCTCCGCGCCTGGCGCCACGCAAGCCGCATAACGAGTGGCGCAGGAGTTGCTTTGCAACGACTCATGAACCACCCCGTCCGCGAAACCTCTGCAGCGTTCTTGTTTGCCGTCGCGCTCAGCTCGAGCGCGGCGTGCTCGCGTCAGGAACAAGCCCGCACGCCCGCAGCAGAACCGGGCGCCGCCCAGCAGGCCATCGTCGATCGGAGCGCGGCCGGGTTCACGCGCCTGCGCGAGGGCGTGGGCGCTGCCCAAGTGGAGGTCTTCGTCGAGCGCGCGCGCGGCATCATGATCTTTCCGAAGCTCGTGAAAGCTTCGCTGATCTTCGGCGGTGAAGGCGGCAACGGCGTTCTCGTCGCGAGGGGCCATGACGGCAGCTGGTCGAATCCTGCCTTCTATTCCCTCGGGGCTCCGAGCGTCGGGCTGCAGATCGGCTACCAGGAAGCCACCGTCGTGCTCTTTCTCATGGAGGACTCGGTGCTAGAGAGGGTTCTCTATTCCGACGTCACGCTGGGGGCGAACACCAGCGTGGCACTCGGCGTCGTCGGAGAAACGGACCAGAACCAGGGCGAGCTGTTCTCGAAACCGATTTATCAGCTGGTCGAGGCCCGCGGCGCTTTCGTGGGGCTCTCGCTCGACGGCTACGTCATCAGCGCTCGCAACAAGCACAATCAGGCATACTACGGGGCTCCGGTAACGCCCCGAAGCATTCTCATCGAGCGTTCACAGCGCCGTCCCGAAGCGGACGTGTTACTCCGAACGCTCGCGCCTAGCGCTGGTCAGCCGCTGTCCTCCAATCCTTGATTCGCTACGCCGATCCGACGTTTGGGCACGGAGAAGCTCATGCGAACAGATTCAGAGATCCGCGAAGCAATACGGGCCGAGCTGGGTTGGGACGTGCGCGTCCGCGAGACCGACGTCTGTGTCGAGGTGCAAGGCGGTGTCGTTGCGCTCACGGGGTCAATCGGCAGCTGGGCGGAGCGCCGGGCCGCCGTCGGTGCTGCGACGGCGACCCCAGGAGTGTGCAGCGTGGAAGATCGTCTACGCATTGAACCGTAGTCCGAGTCGCCTGCGCACGTTCCTGCCAACCTCGACGGGTGGGTTTCACTCTGCGGCAATGGGAAGACCGCGCGGCTCCGTGACGGCGGCGAGCGTCCTGGCGACCCCCGGAATGGCAGCGGCATGCAAGGGGCTCGATTGCGAGCTGCGCGCGATATCTCCGAGGCTGATGAGGCCAACAATCTTGCCCCCTGCATCGACGACGAGCATTCGACGAATGCGCGCGGAACGCATGACTTCTTCGACCTCGCCGAGCGACGACATCGGGCCACAGGATTTCACCTCGTGGGCCATGGCACTCTCGACTCGGATATCTCGCAGCGGAGCTCCTTGCGTGTACGCGGCCATCGCGATGTCGCGATCCGTGATCATACCGACGGCATGGTTTTCTGGGTCCGCAACCACCAAGCAACCGGTGTCATATTCCCACATGCTTCGCGCCGCCGTCTCGAGTGTGTCGTCCTTCGTGCACGTAAAAACTTCCCTCGACATCAATTCATTGGCTTTCATTGACCGACTCCTTGTTGAGCGCTCCGAGGAACGCGACCAGCAGCGTCGAGCAAGGATCGATCCAAGCCCATTGGGCGCGGTTGTTGGCCCTGTCGACGCGCCAGCAGCAAATCAGGTGCTCGGCCATAGGGCGAAGAGCAGGGCGGCCAAGGCTCGAGGCGGTCTCGTACGCCGCTTGACCGTGACGCCATTGCTCGCCTTCGGGTGCCGGGGGTGAAGCCACGGCAGTCGAGCTGAACGCAAGGCAGCGCGAGCAACTTCAAGAAGCTGCTCGGGAGCAATCTCACTTTCCAACACGCGAAGCACCGGTCGATGCTCGAAGATGCCGAGGGAGCGGTCGTCGCTGACTCGAAAGACTTGGTGCAGATCCCGCTCGGAACGAATTCGGTAGGTCGTTCCCGAAATTTGAATCATCGACTGCTGGCTTGCCATGGGGACAGACCTCGCCATAAGCAAGCGTCATTCCACCCGGACCCTTTCGAGGAAATCGTGCGCTATTCCGGCTCGAAGTTAGAAGCGCGAAAGCGATGCGCGCAGAGGGGGTGGGACCGTGCAACGGTTGCGGGCGCGTTGTTCGAATGGTTCGACCCAAGCGCGGGCATGGGGTGTGCAACCGCGTTGGACGGAGGTCACCACATGGAAAACAACCTCGTTTTCGGCGAGCGCGTGCTCCGCATATTCATGGGCATGTTCCTACTGGCTTCGCCAATGGTCGAGCCATTCATGTACCCACTAAACTTGCTGGGCTTGGCATTGATCGCCAGCGGCGCGGTTGGCTACTCCCCCCTCTACGGCCTGTTGTCCTTCATGAGCGCCAGGCGCGCCGCCAAGCCCAAAGCGCGCCCCGGTGCCGGGAACGCCTAGCAGCAGGTCGACGGGACCAAGTCGTTCGCGTTGGTCGGCCTTCGAAAGACTGAGGGCTCGCGTGACGAGTCGCTGAGCGCTGCATTGGTGTTCGCACGCGCGCCCCTTACCACCACTCGGGACACTAGAGCTTCTGAACGGGCCGCGCTGGAACGCCGACGGCCAGCATCCGAGGTGGAATGTCGCGGGTGACGAGACTACCGGCGGCAACGGCGCTGCCCGCGCCAATCGTCACGCCGCGTAGCACGGTCACCCGCGCGCCCAGCCACACGTTGTCTTCGAGCACGATCGGCGCGGACGGTGGGCGCTCTCCGCGGCGCTCAGGCTCGAGGCGATGGAAATCGTTGTCCATGATGATGCAGTGGTTTCCAATCAAGCATTTGGCCCCGATGCGTATCGATTGGGTCGCGCCGATCGTGGTGCCGTAGTTGATCGCGGTGCCGCTTCCGATCTCCAGTAAGCCTCCGTCGCCGACGTCGATCTCCGTGGTCGCGATAGTAGAGAAGATGCGCACACGATCTCGAACGACGAGCAAGCCCCGGTTTCGGACGACGGGGCTGCCCCAAAGCCGGATACGAGCTCCAAGCTCCGTTGCGTGCCTGAGGTACCAATAGGCCCGCGCGACGGCTCGTCCATTCCCCAAAGCTTCGACTAATTCCATGGCTGGGTGTCCTGTTCTCCGCTCTCACGACGAGACGCTCGACAGCAAGAAACGCACCATCGCGCTCTCTGCCGTAGGAAGCGCCCATGGCGCATCACAGCGCCCCGGCCAGGAACCGCAACAGCTCTGTGCCCACGACGCGACGGCCTTCCGCGTTCAGGTGTGCTCCATCTTCCGAGTATTCCGCTCGCAGCTTCGGCACGAGTTTGCCCCGAAACTCGTAACGTTGGGGGTGCTCGGGATCGCCCGACTCGACCTCGGCCAAATCGAAGATGCTGCGACTGTGGTACTCACGGCGCAGGAGCTCGTTGAAAGCGTGCCGCTTGTCGTTCTCCAGCTCGCCCCAGACGGACGCGCCGAGGCGCCGCTTCAGCCACGCTTTCGCGCCCGAAGTCACGGTCGTTAGCGGGACTGTGACATGGACCAGCGCTGTTCGCGGACACTCGGCCGCGATGACTGTCATCGCCCTTTTGTAGCTATCGAAGAGAGCGCGTACGTCGGTAGCGGCGTTGAAATCGACGTAGCAGAGCTTCAGCAGGGCGAGCTCGGTCTCACGGCCCATACCATTCATCATCTGCTCTCGGAAGGCGGCCAGCTTCGTCTCAGGCGCACCATTTTGCCCGATCAAGGCATCGCCCCATGCCAGGGATCGCTCGGCAACGACCGCCCTGACGCCGTCGAGAATATTCTGGCCGATTGATTGATGACCAAAGAAGAGACGTAACTTGACCACACGATCCAGGTCAGCGGCTGCAAGCGACATCGGCGCTCCTCACGCAAAAAGAAACTCTCACCGGTGCGGGCGCGCGAGTCTACACACTTCTCGAGACGCTGACCTCCAGCTGACGTTGCATTGGCAAGCTCGACGCGTGCAATGATTGCGCGTCGCTTGATGAGTTGCGCAAAAGGCGCGCTTCCACGCGAACGCCGCTTCGTCAGAAATGCTCGAGCTGACTCACGGCGGCACTGAGTTGCGGCGAGTCTAGTGTCCCGAGTCAGAAGTCAGCCAGCTCAAGGCTCGAGCTTTCACAGTAGGGGCACTAAGGCGGACGCGAAGCAGACGCGGGGTTCGGGGCGGAAGCCCCGAGGGAAAGGCTAGCGTCTCGCCGCGTAAGCGGCGAGCGCCGCGACGCGGCGGTCAGAAGTTCCGAAGGAGCTTCTGATCAGGACACTAGAGCGGGGCGCGCTTCTTGCTCGTCTCGGCACAACGCGAGTGCCTCAGCGGCAGTGCGAGTCGGGAGTCCGCTCGCAATGCCTGCCGCAGGTCCTCGCCGAGGGCAGGCTGCCGCTGCGTTTCATTCATCCATCGCGACGATTGTGAGAAGATCGCATGAGCTTCGAAAGAGTGCGGGGCCGTGGGCCGGGACGACGTCGTTCGGGGCACATCGTTCCTGTCCTGCGCTGTGCGCCAGGGAGACCAAGCTCGGCAGCTGACAATGAGGATGTGCGTATCAACGGAAGGAGCGCGTGAACATGGACGTCGAAAAGCAAGTTCGAGACTTCATCAATCAGACCTTTTTCGTCGAGGGGTTCGATTCGGACGCTTCGTTCTTGCAGACGGGCATCATCGATTCGAGCGGTATGCTCGAGTTGATCGTGTTCGTCGAGCAAACGCTCGGCGTACCCATCTTGGACGGGGACCTACTGCCGGCCAATCTCGACTCAGTCGACAAATTGTGCGCGTTCGTCGAGCGCAAGCGACAGGTCGCGAGTTGAGCGATGTGCGGCATTGCAGGCTTTACGTTTCCGCAGGGAACGTCGTGGCACGGGGACCGCGCGCGAATTCAACGCATGACGGCAGCGCTGCGCCACCGCGGCCCCGATGAGCAGCGCGCTCGAATCCTCGACGGTGCGGCGCTGGGCCACGCGCGCCTGGCAACCGTCGATCTCCAGGGCGGGCGACAGCCCATGACGGACCCTCGAACGGGCGTCACGCTGATCTTCAACGGCGAAATATACAACCACGCCGAGCTGAGGGAACGTTGGTCTCCCGACTACGCTTTCCGAAGTCGCTCGGATACCGAAGTGCTGCTCGCGGGATTCGCGCTTGAAGGTCACGAGGTGGTGCGTCGCTTCGTCGGACAATTCGCGTTTGCTCTCTTCGACCCCCGCGACGGTTCGCTCTGGCTCGGCCGCGACCGCGTGGGCATCTGTCCGCTCTACTACGCCAATACGACCCGCGGAGTCGCCTTTGCTTCCGAGCTGAGGTCAATCTTCGCCGGCGGCGAGGTCGCGGCAGCGCTGGACCCCCGAGGCGTGCACCAGAGCATCCGCCTCTGGGGGCCGCTCGCGCCGAGAACCTGCTTTCGAGATGTACTGGCGCTGCCACCAGGGCACCTGGCGTGCCTCCGTGGGCACGAGCTAAGACTTTTCGAGTACTGGCAGCTGCCGCAACCGAGCCGCGAGCGCGCGCGCGCCGAAAGCGAGCCGAGCGCGCTGCGCGCGCTCGAAGAAACGCTGATCGAGGCCGTCAAGCTCACGTTGCGAGCCGACGTGCCGGTCGCCACCTACCTTTCCGGCGGGCTCGACAGCAGTCTGCTGTGTGCGATTGCGCAACGCGAGCTCGGCGGCACTCTGCAGACGTTCTCTGTCGGCTTCGAGCGGCCCGAGTTCGACGAGACGTCTTTTCAGCGCGAAGCGGCGCGAGCTCTGGCCACGTCGCACACCGCGACCACGATCAGAGAGCAAGAAATCGCCACGCTGTTGCCGCAGGTCGTGAGGCATGCCGAGCAAGTCTTGATCCGCTCGGCACCGGCACCGCTCTTTCGGTTGAGCAGCCTCGTCAGGTCCAGCGGCACTCGGGTCGTGCTCACCGGGGAGGGGGCGGACGAGTTCTTCTTGGGTTATGACTTGTTCAAAGAGACCAAGCTGCGGCAATTCTGGTCCCGCCAGCCGAAGTCTCGACTCCGGCCGCTGCTGCTGTCGGGACTGTATCCGTACATGCCGCGCATGCGACAGGGAGCGGAGCTCTCGGGACAATTCTTCGGCCTAGGGCTCGAACAGGCAGATTCGCCGATCTTTTCACATCAATTGCGCTGGATGGCGACGGCCAGAATCGGTCGTTTCTTTTCCAACGAGCTGCTCGAGAACTTGGCCGGGCACGACCCAGTCGCCGAGCTCGTCACCACTCTTCCCGAGCGAGTCCTGGGCGCGCCTCCCCTCGAGCGCGCGCAATACATCGAGGCCAAGACCCTGCTGTCTTCGTACCTACTCTCGGCACAGGGGGATCGCATGCTGCTCGCCAACTCCGTGGAAGGGCGATTCCCATTCTTGGACCACCGACTCATCGAGCATGCCAGTACACTACCAGAGTCGTTCAAGTTGAAGGTGCTCGAAGAGAAGTATCTGCTCCGGCGACTCGCGAGCAACTACCTCCCGGTATCTCTCGCGAAGCGTCCCAAGCAGCCATACCGGGCACCCATCGCCGGCGCGCTGGCGGGGGACGCCGCGCCAGAGTGGGCGCGGCGTCTACTCTCGCGTGAGGCAGTCGACGCGGTCGGCGTATTTTCCGGGCACCGAGTCGAGCAGCTCGTTTCGCGCGCTGGGCTGGCGCTCGGCCAAGTGAGTGAGGCGGACTCCATGGCTTTGATGGCCGTCGCCTCGACACAGCTCTTGCACGCGCAGCTCGTGAACGGCGCCCCACCGACGCGCGACGACGCGGAGGCCGTCGAAGTGGAGGCAGCGTGAGCTCACCGGCGGTCTGCGACTGGGTCGTTGCTCACGCGCGTCGCTCGCCGGATGCGCCGGCCATCGATTCGCCGCAGCACCGGCTGAGCTATGCTGCGCTCGCCGAGCGGATCGGCGCGCTGGCACATGAGCTGGGAGCGATGGGTATCGGCCCGGGCGATCGGGTGCTGGTCTTGTTGCCGAACCTGCCCGCGACGGTCGTAGTCAGTCTGGCGATTCAGTACGTCGGGGCGACCAGCGTGGAGGTCTCTCGCGACCTCGCGTTCGACATGCTGGCCTTTGTCGTGCGCCAATCTGGCCCCCGCGCTGTTGCGTTTGCCGCGCGCGACGCGCGCAAGCTGGCGGCGCTGCTGCGTGAAGCCAGCGTGGCCCACGCGCTCGTGGTTCACGACGGGGACCTCCCCGAAGCGCTGCGCCCCTGCCTGACAGGTCTGGAGGTTACTCAGATGATGGAAGACGGAGCGCTCACACGCGCCGCCGGGTCGGAGCGCGAAGCCCGCGTGGCGCCCGTTCGTGATCGTTCGACGGTCACGCAAATCTTGTACACGTCCGGCAGCACCGGACAGCCGCGCGGCGTGATGCAAACCATCGGAAACATCGAGGCGAACACGCGCTCGATCGTGGAGTACCTGGGCCTCACTGCCGACGACCGCGCGATGCTGATCCTGCCCCTCTCCTATTGCTACGGACGCAGCGTAGTTCAGACGCACCTGTTCGCCGGAGGCTCGGTGTTCTTGGACGGGCGTTTCATGTATCCGCAGGTCGTGCTGGACGCCATGGGTAGCGAACGCTGTACGGGCTTCGCGGGTGTGCCGCTGACGTTCGAGCTCCTGCAGCGCCAGGCGAAACCGGACATGCACGCACTGGCCGCCTTGCGTTACATCACCCACGCGGGCGGCCCGCTCGACAAGCGTACCGCGGACTGGGTGCGCACCGCGTTCCGTCCCGCGCAGCTATTTACGATGTACGGCCAGACCGAGGCGACGGCGCGGCTCAGCTATGTGCCACCCGACCGCTCCGACAAGCGCGACTCGATCGGCATTCCGATCCCTGGCGTCGAGCTACGCATCGTCGACGAAGACGGCTCGGAATTGCCCGTCGGAGTGCAGGGCGAGCTCGTGGCGCGAGGCGCGAACATCACCCCCGGATATTACAAGATGCCGGACGAGAGCGCGCGCATCCTGGCAAGCGGCTGGCTTCGCACCGGCGACCTCGGCCACCGCGACCAAGACGGCTACTTCTATCTCGTCGGGCGGGCCAAAGAGATCTTGAAGATCGGTGGTCACCGCGTCAGTCCGGCGCAAATCGAGGCAACCCTGGCCGGTTGCGAAGGTGTTTCGGAAGTCGCCGTAGCGGGGACGGCGGACCGGCTGATGGGCGAAGTGCCGGTGGCGCTCGTCGTCGTCGAGGCCGGCTCCGTCTTGAGCGAGCTGGATCTGCGCAAGTTCTGCGCGGCGAGGCTGCCGGCTTACATGGTGCCCCGGGTGGTCGGCTTCGCGAGCGCGCTGCCGCGCGGCCCGTCCGGCAAGCTCTTGCGCGCGGAGGTTTCTCGTTTGCTCACCCACGTTCAACAGCAGCAGCGGAGTACGACATGACAGGCTTTTCTCGCAACGTGCTGGACTTCGACGTCGACGCCAAAGCGACCCAATTGGCACGCCACCTTTCGGACGTCGTGCTCAAGCGCTTGCGGCGGCGCGGCATCGTGGTCGCGCTGTCGGGCGGAATCGATTCATCGTGCGTCGCAGCGCTGGCGGTGCGAGCATTGGGTCCGGAGCGCGTGTTCGGCATCATGCTGCCCGAACGCGACTCGAGCGACGATAGCTTGCGGCTCGCCAAGCAACTGGCTGCGCAGCTCGGCATCAAGTACGAGGTGCAGGAGATCGCGTCGACGCTCGAAGCGATCGGGTGCTATCGAGCTCGCGAGGAGGCCGTGCGCTCGGTGTTCCCCAGCTTCACTCGCGATTGTCGCTGGAAAATTGCGATGCACGGAGACCGACTCGGCTCCGATGTCCTGAACGTCTTCTATCTCGTGGTGCGCACGCCGAACGGACAGGAAGAGCGGATTCGTCTCACCCCAAGCGCCTACCTACAAATCGTCGCTGCCACCAACTTCAAGCAGCGGGTGCGCAAGACACTCGAATACTACCACGCCGACCGGCTGGTCTTCGCGGTCGCCGCCACGCCCAATCGCCTCGAGTACGACCAAGGATTTTTCGTCAAGCTCGGCGACGGCGCCGGCGACGTCAAACCGATTGCCAGCATGTACAAGTCTCAAGTCTACCGGATGGCCGCTCACCTGGGCGTACCGCAGTCGATCGTGGACCGAGCGCCGACTACGGATACATATAGCCTCGAACAATCACAGCAAGAGTTCTACTTCTCCGTTCCGTACGCCGATTTGGATTTGATTCTGTGGGGGAAGAATCACGGCGCCGCACCGGAGCTCGTCGCGCGAAGCCTGAGCCTTTCGAGCGAACAGGTCGCACGCGTCTACGCCGACATCGATCAAAAGCGGCGCACGACGGCATACCTGCATGCCGCGCCGTTCTTGCTCGAGCCCGTGCCCGAGCTCGCGGAATTTGACCTTTCTCGCACGAGCGAGCAGTAACAGCCAATATCGTGGTACCCGAGCGCTGTCGGACCGCTTCGCAGTCGCAACCCCATTGCGGCGTGTCCCCAGTTCCATTGCCAAGAAGTTCTTCCGAACGTAAGAACTTCGGTGAACGCGCGATGCGCTTCGGGACCCCAGGTATCATCGGACGTCCACGAAGCTAATTACGAGCGTAAGAACTTTCTGCGCGCGTGAGAGGTGAGTGGGCGTCCTCAGTCGTCGGCCCCTCGTACGTGCCATGCAGCGCTCGCCGTGACGCGAGAAGCCCTCGCCGTCCCGCGAGATGTAGAATCTCTAGGCGCCGCCGCATGGAACGACATTCGCAAGCAAGACGAGCATGAGCCTATTCGTCATGCTGACCCGACTGGTGCCCGGTTCTCTCATCGTTCCGCGAGACCTCGAAGACAAGGAAAGGCACGTCATGGATCGAGTTCGTGCCGAGTGTCCAGAAGTCGAGTGGGTGTCCAGCTTGGCCTTGCTAGGCCCGTATGACTACCTCGACGTGTTCAAGGCGCCGAGCATCGAGGCCGCCCTACGCGTCTCGACCATCGTCCGCACCTACGGCCACGCGCAAACCGAAGTGTGGGCGGGCACCGAGTGGTTCCATTTCAAGGACCTCGTTCGGGGCATGAGCGGCGCCCGATGACGAGAGACCAGCGCTCAGGTCCCTGAGCTGCCGTCGCGAGCGCAGCGCTTCGTGTCATGCAACCGTTTCGTCGAACGCGCGCAGATTGTTCGCACAGCGCGATCCGGCAGCACCATGCGGGCTGGTGCGAGGTTGTCAACAGTTTGGACACAGGGCGCTGCCGGGTGCCGCCGCAGTACTTGCGCGAGTCGCGCAACTCGGGCCTCGATGTAGTGCTACCCGGGCGGCGGAGCGAGTAGCCGTTCCAGAATCGTGAGAAGCTCATCGACCTTCACGGGCTTCGTGATGTAGCGGTAGAAACCCGCCTGTTCGCCGCGCTGTCGATCGCGCGGTGAGGCCGCGGCAGTCAAGGCGATAACGGGGATATCCTTCGTGCTCGGGTCTGCACGCAGAGCGAGCAGCGCTTCGGCCCCGCTCATGCCGGGCAAGTTGATGTCCATCAGGATGACGTCCGGGTGTCGACTGCGAGCGATGTCGACGCCGCGCTCGGCGGTGGTGGCGGTCACGAGCTCGATGCTCTCGAAGGAATCGAGCAAGTCTTTCATGAAGACGACGTTTGCCGGGTTGTCTTCGACGTAGAGCACGACCTTGTGCCCAGCCTCAGTGAACCGCGGTGACGCGATGGCGGGCATCGGCGGGGGCGTGCTCAAGCGCACCCTTGAAACGTGAACCGGAATTTCGACCCAAAATTCCGATCCTTCGCCGGGCACGCTGTGAAAACCGACGTCGCCCGCCATCAGTTGTGCCAAGCGCTTGGTGATGACGAGCCCGATGCCCGTACCCTCGATCGGCCCCGTCTCCTGGCCAGCCCTCTGAAACGGCTGAAACAGCTTGTCTTGCTTGTCCTTGGGAATGCCCATCCCGGTGTCCCGCACCGTGACCCGAACGCGTTCAGGTGACGCCACGGAAACGATGAAGCTCACCTTGCCCGAGGGGCGATTGTATTTGATGGCATTCGAGCCGAAATTCATCAGGATCTGCTTGAACCGTGTTCGGTCAGCGGCGATCATTGGAAGCTCTGCCGAGGGCATTTTGACGTCGAGGCTGAGGCCCAGGGCACTCGCCATCGACTGCAGCGTGGTCGTCACCTCGTCGAGTACCTCGGTGACTTCGACGGGCTCGGTCGACATCGAGATGCCGCCCGCCTCGATTCGAGACAGATCGAGAATGTCGTCAATCAGGCGCAGCAAGTGCTCGCCGCCTTTCAGGATCTGTTCGGCTCGCTCACGTTGCCTGGCCGATAGCGGCTCCTTCTTGTCGCGCTGAAGCAGCTGTGCAAAGCCTAAGATGGCGTTGAGCGGGGTGCGCAGCTCGTGGCTCATCGAGGATAAGAACTCGCTCTTCGCCGCGCTGCCCGCCTCGGCAGCCGTGCGCGCGAGGCGGAGCTCTTCCGCGCGCCGCTCATCGTCCGTGAGATCCCAAATGGTCTTGACGATGCCGCCCTCGGCGGTGCGGCGATCGATGACGCGCAGGCTACGTCCGTCGCGCAGACGCACGTCGAACGTAGTCGTCTGATCGTGCTGGCGGCGGGCCAGACGTTCTTCCCGAAATCGGTCCCGCTCGGCATCGTCTTGGAATTCGATGTCGCGCGTCCACGCCTCGAGCAAGTCCTTGTAGGAGCTGCCGACGAGCGGCCCCGACAAGCCGTCGCCGATGAGGCGGCGGTACACGCTGTTGCAAAGCACGAGCCGGTCGTCGCGGTCGAATAGGGCGAAGGCGTCTTGGATGCTCTCGACGGCGCTGGCTAGCCGCTCCGCGAGCAGCTTGGTCGCAGCCTCGGTGCGTTTGCGCTCGCTGATGTCGCGAATCGCAGCCGAAACGGTCATCCCCTTCGCGGTTCGTAGCGGGCTCAAGCTGACTTCGATCGGCAGCTCGCTGCCGTCCTTCCGACGAGCGAAGAGCTCGAGCCCCGAGCCCATCGGACGAATGCCCGGGTCGGAGAAGAACTTCGCCAAGTGCCGAGCGTGCTCCGAACGCGCGCGTTCGGGGATCAAGATATCGAGATTCTGGCCCAGAAGGTCCGCGCGTGAGTAACCGAACAGGGTCTCTGCGCGCAAATTGACGAGCAAGATCTGCCCGTCGTCGCCCACGACGACCATGGCGTCGGGCGCGGTGTCGAGCAGCTGATCGGAAAGCGCCGAGAGCTCACGTATCGTCTCTGTCTGCGTGGTTTCGAGCGTCTTCAAACGCACCAAGTCGGTGACGTCTTCGACGCGGTGGATGATGTATGCGACCTGACCAGTGGCGTCGAACACCGGCGAATTGACCGGGCTCCAGTGACGTTCTTCGAAACCCCCGCCCAAGGCTTCGGGGCGACGAATGTCGTACTTCTGAATGGCCATCGTGTCGGGTCGTTTGAACGTCAGCACTCGCTTCAATGAAGCGCGCAGGTTCGCCGTGCCGGTCGCTCCAGGATCGTCGGGGTTGTCTGGGAAAACATCGAACAAGCCGCGACCGACGATTTCGGCCCGATTCGTCATCGTCGCTTGGAGGTAGGCGTCGGCGACCGCAACGATAGTGAGCTCGGGTGTCAGTACCAAACAACAACCGGCGCCAGACTCGAACAGTAGCTGAAAGTCAGGATGCATTCGGTACCCTCACGCAGAACACGGCGCCCGGCCTCGCGCCTAGTTGTCGTCCACGACGAGGATCTAGGCCAAATCAGGTCAGCTGTCTGCCTCTCGAGCACCCGCCCGCGGCCGACTCTGTACCGGTGTCTCGTGCCGGGCAATCAATTCCTGGTATTTCTGGCGTTTCTCGTAACTCTCCGAGAAAGGCGCCACGGCAGATAGTTAACGTTCTCGACAGGGGAAAAGGGTTCCGCCGTCGGCAACGCTGACCGCGTCGTCGCCAATCGGATCGTGTGACGCTAGTCCTGCGCGCGACCTCGAGCTCGACGGCGCCGAGGCGACCCGCTCATGAATCGACTTGGGCTCGTGATCTGCCGCGACCGCTCGACGGTGTGCCGCTGTCGCCGAGAGCGCCGTCCGAAAAGCTCGGACCGGATAGACAACCCGCACAGTATTGCGATCGAGTGCCTCGACGCCGTTACGCTCGGCGCCGGACAGCTCGAGTGGCAACGCTTCGTCGGGGCCCGACTCGCTCGATACTTGTCACGGACTTCCTCGGCTGAGGCGGAACGCGGCAGGCAAATCGTCTCAGTCATCTGGAAGATCCAACGGCCACTCATGCGGTACCTACGCTGCGAATCAGCTATCGTTCAGACAGCGCCGCGATCTCTGAGGCGGGCCGTATCTCATGAACGATGAAGCCAAGAGTAAGGAGCTGCTCCTCGAGGAGCTCGAGGTGGCGCGCCGCCGCCTGGACGCCGCCGAGCGAGCACTGGCGCGGAGAGCTCCCGATAGCGATGTAGAGCGAGAGCGTCAACGCGTTGAGCGAGAATTGAGGCAGCAGGAAGAGCGCCTGCGCCTGATTGTCGAGGGCGTTCGCGATCACGCTATTTCCATGCTCGATCCCCAAGGTAGGATCGTGACCTTCAACCGCGCTGCGCAGCAGATCAAGGGCCACGCGCTCGAGGATGTGCGCGGTCAGTATTTCGGAATCTTCTTCACTCCCGAGGATCGCGCGTCCGGGTTGCCCGAGCTCGAGCTGAAGACCGCCCGAGAGCAGGGTCGCTACGAAGGCGAAGGCTGGCGCGAACGCAAGGACGGCTCGCGCTTCTATGCGGCCGTGTCTCTCTCGCGGTTGCAAGACGACTCCGGGGAGCTGGTCGGGTTCGTCAAGGTGACGCAGGACCGCACTCGCTACCGCGAGCTGAGCGAGGCTCTTCAGCGTCGGGAGTCCGAGCTCCGCCTCATCATCGATACCATCCCGGGTCTGGTCGCGTACATGTCCCGGGACGAAAAGTACCAACAAGTGAACCGCGCCTACGAGGAGTGGTTCGGTCGGCCCGCCGCAGAGCTCATCGGCAAGCACATCTCTGACGTGCTCGGCACACCGGCGTACGAGACCCTCCGGCCGCACGTCACGGCGGCGTTGGCAGGCCAACCCGAATCGTTCGAAGCCGAGGTGGCATACACTTCCGGCGGGACGCGCTGGATACGAGCTCAATACATCCCCGACCGCGACGCCAATGGCAACGTCCAGGGCTACGTCAGCCTGGTACTGGATGTAACGGACGCGAAGCTCGCCGAGCAAAGACTGGCCGAGGAGGCGCGCCTCAACGAGACCCTTTATCGTGTCGGCACGGCTCTCGCGCAGGACCTCGATCTCGAAACCGTTTTTGCCCGGCTGACGGACGAAGCGACCGCCCTCTGCCGCGCGCAGTTCGGTGCGTTCTTTTACAACGTCGACGACCCAGAACGCGGCCGCTACATGCTTTACACGCTCGCCGGCGTGCCGCGAGAGAAGTTTGCCGGCTTTCCGATGCCGCGCAACACGGACGTGTTCGCACCAACGTTCGCGGGTGAAGGCGTCGTTCGCTCGGACGACATCACCAAGGACCCTCGGTACGGGAAGAGCGCTCCCTATTACGGAATGCCCGCCGGCCACTTGCCGGTCCGGAGCTACCTGGCGGTGCCCGTCGTTTCGCGGGCTGGCGAAGTTCACGGCGGTCTCTTCTTCGGTCATGCGGAGACGGCAGTCTTTACCGAGAGAGACGAGCGGATGATCGTCGCGGTTGCGGCGCAAGCCGCCATCGCGATTGACAATGCTCGCCTGCACGCGGCCAGCATCACCGCGGAGCAGCAGTACCGTGCGCTCGCTGAATCGTCGCCGCAGCTCGTGTGGACGACGACGCCCGACGGCGCGGTCGAGTACTGCAACCCGAAGTTTCTGCGGTATGTCGGGCTCTCGCTCGAAGAAATGCGGCGCGAGCCGGTCTGGCACCTCATCGTCCATCCCGAGGACGTGCCCCGGGCAACCGAAGCCTGGACGAAAGCGCTGTCGACCGGAGAACCGTACGAAGTCGAGTACCGGTTTCGGCGCGCCGCCGACGGCAGCTATCGCTGGTTTCTCGCCCGCGGCGCCTGCGTTCGCAACGGCGACGGGCGAATCGTCAGATGGGTTGGCTCTTGCACGGACATCGAAGATCACAAACGGTCCGAAGAGACGCACCGGTTTCTCGCAGAGGCGGGCGCTTTGCTCACCTCCTCGCTGGACCACCGGCAAACCCTGCCCGCGTTGGCGCGCCTCGCCGTGCCCCACATGGCCGATTGGTGTTCGATACGGCTTTCGAGTAGCAACGGCGAGCTGGAACGCGTCGCGGTCGCCCACGCGGACCCTCATCGACTCGAGCTCATTCGCGAGATTGAAGACCAGTACCCCGCTGATGAGAACGACTCGGCTCGGCGCATCGTCCGCACCGGTGCTTCGGAGCACGTTCACGAGCTCACGGACGACATGCTCGCCGCGATCGCGCGCGACGCGCACCATTTGGATCTCATTCGACTTCTCGGGCTAAGGTCCTGGATGGCCGTACCAATCATGGTCGACCGGCGCACGATCGGGGTCATTTCGTTCGCGTCCTCGGAGTCAGGAAGGCTCTTCGAGCAGCGCGACGTGGAGGTCGCGGAGGAGCTCGGACGCCGCGTGGGAACCGCAATCGACAACGCGCGGCTCTTCGAGCTGACGCAGCAAGAGCGCCGTCGCGCCGAAGAAGCGAACCGCGCCAAGGACGAGCTGCTCGGGGTTACGTCGCACGAGCTGCGCACACCGCTGAGCGCCATCCTCGGCTGGGTCCGGATGCTCCGCTCGGGTCACCTCAGCGATGACAAGCGAGAGCGCGCGCTCGAAACCATCGAGCGCAACGCCAAGATCCAGGTGCAGCTCGTCGAAGATCTGCTCGACTTCAACCGTGTCATCACGGGCAAATTGCGCCTCGCTTTGGCGCCGCTCGAGCCGGCAGAGGTCGTCGAGGCGGCTGTCGACGTCATTCGACCCGCCGCGGACGCCAAGAAGGTACGCCTACAGGTGCTGCTGGATCCAGACGCAGGGACGCTGAACGGTGACGCGGAGCGGCTTCAGCAAGTCGTCTGGAATCTGCTGTCGAACGCGGTAAAATTCACACCGAAAGAGGGGCGCGTTTACGTCCGCCTGCAGCGAGAAGACTCGCACGTCGAGATCGTCGTTGCGGACACGGGTGCAGGCATCGCCCCCGCGTTCCTGCCGCATGTTTTTCAACCGTTCAGGCAGCAAGACGCCACCGCGACGCGCTCCTACGGTGGGCTCGGCCTCGGCCTTGCCATCGTGAAGCACCTCGTCGAGCTCCACGGCGGCAGCATCGAAGCGCGTAGCGACGGTGAGGGCAAGGGCGCGACGTTCGTCGTGCGGTTGCCGGTTTCTCCGATGCGATCCGCCTCCCCGGCGTCGGTAAAACCAGTCACGCGGCGCGGCGACGCGCACGCGATGCTGGAGTGCCCCCCGGAGCTCGAGGGTCTTCGAGTGCTCGTGTGTGAGGATGAGCCTGACGCGCGTGAGCTGCTCGAATCGATTCTCACCGGCTGTAAAGCGACGGTGACGCTGGCCAGCTCGGTCACCGAGGCCCTGGACCGCTTCGAGGAGACGATTCCGGACGTCCTCATCAGCGACATCGGCATGCCGGAGGCGTCCGGCTATGAGCTCATCCGCCGTATCCGCGCCCTACCTGCGGAAAAAGGCGGACGTGTCCCGGCCGTCGCGCTCACGGCCTACGCCTCGATGGCCGATCGCACCCGCGCACTGATGGAGGGATTCCAAAATCATGTCTCCAAACCGACCGAGCCTCAGGAGCTACTCGCTGCTGTTGCCGCCCTTGCCGGCAGATTCGTTCGCTCCTGAAGGCATGTCTGAGCGTTCAGATGTTCCGGTTCCGGTGAGTCCCGAGCTCCTGGGGTTGTCGTCCAGGCACTTGCACGGGTCGCGATTCGGGGGCAAATAGCCGCCCGCCATGACCTATGTCCCGGTGTTCTGCGAGGCTTGTGCGCGTGGCTCGTTGGCGCGAGCGAAATACGGCCATGAGCCGCTCGCCTGCGCTTTTTGTGAAGGGCAGACGCGACCCGTCCCCGGCCCCGCCTACGGCGATGAAGATTGGCTGGCCTTCGCAGAGATTGATGACGCGGTCTTCGAAGCCCACCTCGATCCGGCCGGTGCTGCTGCACTCGCTGCAGAGTTGCAGGAAGGGCTCGAGCAAGGCGAATCGTTCTTGAGGATGGTGACCCACGTACTTCAAAGGCAACCGGCGCTGGTAGCAGCCCGTCCGGCCCTCATCACCCCGCCCGATCGCGGGCTGCGCATGCTGACAACCGCGCTCACGGCGCGTGTACGTTCAGCATCGTCCGCATAGCGCCGCGCTCGAAGGGTGCAGCCACCTCTGAACGTGGCGCTTCAGCTCAATGCGTCGTTCTTGCCACGGGGAAGAGCTCGGTGGCTCGCTGACTCGACGGCACGGCAGGTGCAAGCGAACGGGCATGCCTCAGCAACTGCTCGGTCTTCGCTCAGCCTCGGTGACGAAGGCTTCGCTCCTGGTCGCCATCGGAGTCTCGTGCGGACTCAACGGCTGTAGTGAGGTCGAGAGACAGACGGTCGATCGGACTCGCGACTACGATCCGACTGCGTTCACCTCCCCCGAGGACTGCGACGCCGCCGTCGGCGACGCCACTCCGGCTGCCAAGCGCAAACCACGCATCGGTTCTTGGAACGTGCGCTACTTCCCGGATTCGCAGGAGACAGCTGCCGACAAGCCCGAGGACGGCACCAACGTGAGCTGGCTCTCGTGCGCCATCACCTCGCTGGGAGTCGACATTCTCGCCGTTCAGGAGTTCAAGCTCACCGCCCGAGCACGCGAGGCGCAGTCGGAGCTGATCGACCAGCTCAACCAGCGTACGGGCGGCGACTGGCAAATCGAGCTCTCTTCCTGCGATCCCGAGGACGTGCAGCATCCTGGTTTCGTGTTCGATGCGTCGCGCGTCAAGGGCAGCCAGTTCCGTGAGATTCCGGATTTGAACCCGTTTTCAGTGTGCAGTAACGACGCTTCTCCGGGCTTCGCAGGTTATTTCGAAATCGACGGCGGCCCCGATTTTCACTTCGTCTCGGTTCACTTTCCGTCAGGTGACGCCCAGAGCGCGCTCGACGCGAGGTCACAGGCATTGGCGGCCATGCCCAAGGTCACGAGCGACGCGCGCGCTTTGGTGGACGACGAGGACATCATTTTTGCCGGCGACTTCAACACCAGCGGTTGCGCGGAGTGTGATTCGCCCGTCGAGAGCACGAGCGAAATCGACGACATGAGAGCGAGCTTCGACGAAAAAGACAATCCCTTGCACGCGCTGGGCGCGGACCAGGCCTGCTCGCGCGAAGACGACGCCAACTCGCATTTGCTCGACCATTTCGCGCTGGCCGACGACATGACCGAAGTACCGTCGGACGCTACGACCCACGTGGGCGGCTTCTGCGCGGAGGGGGCGTGCGAACGGCTCCAGCGCTGGCACGTCGACGCTCGCGATCACCTGAGCGACCATTGCCCCATCCTGCTGGATCTGGAATCCACCGACGACGACTGAGGCGCGCAGCGAGCTCTTTTGCTGCGAAATGTGCTTGCGACAGCGTGACGCAGCCGCCGGCAGCCCTGCGACAACGTGACGCGGGGCGCGCGCGCCGGTCGCCAATAAGATGCGCGCCGCCGCGCCATGCGCAATCACACTTTCCTCAAGTCCTCGTCCCTTGGGTGCTGTTCAAGCACTTCGGGCTGGACACCGATAGTGGCAAAGCCAAAGCTTCCGGCAATGTCGTGTTCGGCATGGAGTAGCCTGATTCGGCGGAGCGCAGCGTCCGGCCTGTTCGTGTTGTCAGCGTCCCTGTTGGGCTGCGATGGCGACGGGCCGCCCGCTTCGTCCGATGAGCCGGATCCAGCGGCCGCGCAAGCCCAGGAGCAGGAGGTGCGCGAGCTCCTCGGGCTGCCCGAGCGCTTCGCGCTGCCCGCCATTCCCGAATACAACCCGATCTCCGTCGAGAAGATCGAGCTCGGGCGGCACCTATTTTACGACGCGCGGCTCTCCGCCAACCAGTCGCAATCGTGCTCGTCGTGCCACCTCCAGCGCCTGGCTTTCAGCGATGGGCAGCGGACACCGCTCGGCTCGACGGGGCAGCAGCTCCATCGCAACAGCCCCGGCTTGGCGAACGTGGCGTACCTGTCGACGCTGACCTGGGCCAATCCTAGCCTGCGCAATCTCGAAGACCAGCTGCCGGTGCCGATTTTGGGGGACAACCCGATCGAGCTCGGCGTCTCCGATGGGGCGCGCGCCGAGGTGCTCGCACGCTTCGACGACGACCGCAGCTACCGCGCGCTATTCAAGGCTGCGTTCCCCGACAGTCCGAGCGGCGCCACCATCGACAAGATCGTCTTCGCGCTCGCCAGCTTCTGTCGCACGCTCCTCAGCACCCAAAGCCCCTACGATCGCTATGCCCAGGGCGACGCAACCGCGCTCAGCGCCAGCCAGCGCCGCGGCCTCGGCCTGATTTTGGGCGAGCGCATGGAGTGCTTTCACTGCCACGCCGGCACCAACCTCACCGTCTCGTACCACGACGCCAAAACGACGGAAGAGACGGCGCGCTACCCATTCTTCAACGACGGGCTCTACAACTTGGACGGCGAAGGCGCCTATCCGCCGCTCGACCAGGGTCTCTATGAGGTGACCTTCGACCCTCAAGATCGTGGGCTCTTCCGGCCGCCTTCGCTGCGGAACATCGCCCTCACCGCTCCCTACATGCACGACGGATCCATCCCCGACCTGCGCGGCGTGCTCGCGCACTACTCGGCCGGCGGCAGCGTGACGGAATCAGGGCCGCTCGCGGGTGACGGCCGCACCAACCCGCTCAAGTCAGGTCTCATCCGCGGCTTCAAGCTGAGTGAGCAAGAAACGGAGGACGTGCTCGCCTTCTTCGAATCGCTCACCGACGACGAGTTCGTCACGAATCCGGCCTATTCGAATCCGTTCGAGTCCCAATGACTGACGCGGGCGAGCTCCTTGCGGATCCTCGTCTCACCCGGGGCTCAAATTTTTCATCTTGAGTTCCAATGCTTTGCGCTCACGCCACGCGCGGCGGTGAAACACGGCCGGCCGATCCGACTTCGATGTGGGCGGCCTGGTCGAGTGGCTTGACACCGCCGAGCTACCCGCGTCCGATGGGTGGCATGAGACGCGCTGCAGTAGCTGCACCGGTTTCTATGCTGCTGTGCGCGGCGGCCTTGTCTTTCGCGAGTGAGGCAGCCGGCCAAGGTTGTGAAAGTGCGCGGCCGACTGACCCAGCCGGTGCCACTGGCATCAGCTATGGGAACGCCAAAGTGAGTTTCTTGGACTCACCATCCGGGAAAGCGCGCGTGCACTATGCGCTCACGGGTCCGCACGCGCCACCTTCGGCATCGACTCTGCTCGATGGGGTGCCCGACGCTGTCGTCGTCGCCGCGCGAGCCGCCGACGACGCGCTCGCGAAGTACGTCGAGCTGTCGTACGCCGAGCCGCTGAGCGATGGTGACACGCCTTGTGCGTCGAACGGGGGCAGTGACGCCGTCGACATCTACTTGATCGACTTCACGGCTGCCGACGGCCAGGCAGTGCCCGAGCACTGCCTGGCGGGAACCCCCAGACGCTGCGCGGCCTTCGTTCTCGTAGAAAACGATTTCGCTCGCGGCGGCTATGCCGACGCCGACGAAGGCATGCGAACGGTTGTGCCGCACGAGCTATTTCACACCGTGCAAGATGCCTACGACGCTTCGGTGGAGCGCTGGTGGGCAGAGGGCACGGCCCAATGGGCCGCCAAGCAAGTCTACCCGGACTTGAAAGATCTCGAGCGTTTCCTGCCAGCGTACTTCGACGTTCCCTCGCGTCCGCTCAACGTGCCGCCGAACGGCGTGATCGCTAGCTTTCTCTACGCCACTGCGATCTGGCCCGTATTCTTGCAGGAGCGGTTCGATGCTTCGCTGATCCACGACGTGTTCGAAGGTTTTACTTCGCAACAAGTGGGCGTATTGCCGACTATCGATGAGGTGCTGAGCGGGCGCGGCAGCAACCTGGCCCATGAGTTCCTCGAATTCGCCGCGTACAACGCTGCCACCGGCTCGCGCGCGCCGCGAACGGGTGGCTACCGCGACCCTCACGGTTACCCGCTCGTTCCCGTCGAGGCGATAGACGGTTCACGAGGGGATCTGGCCGCGGACGTCACCGCGGGGATGGCAGCTTATTACTATCGCATCGAGCCGAGCGCCCCCAGCGAGCTTTCGCTGGTCGCCGATCCCGAGCGGCTGGCTGCACTCTGGCTCCCCCTCGAAGATGGCAAAGTGCAAGTAGACGCTGCGAAGCCTTTGCCCACCTCCGTGGACTCGGAAGGCATCGTGGTCGTCGCCGGTCAGAGCTTGGCGCGCACCGATGCGCCCTTCACCCTTCGGGGCGCAGCGCCATCGGAGTCGCCGGGAGACGATGAGTCAGCTGCGCCCAGCTGCGCGTTGACGTTGCGCAGTGCCGTTCACGGCTCTCACGCCGTGCTCGCCGCCTTTACCCTGCTGCTTTTTCTGGGTCGCGCTCGCGCCGCTTTCGACCGCTACGCCAGCCGAAGAAGAGATCGCCGGTGAGCTCCAGAAGGCCGCCCCGACGCCTTCTGAGTGTTAGCGCGCGGGCTGGGATGGCGCTGCGCTTGACCGCGTGGGCAGCGATGGTCGTCATCGCCGCTTGCGGCGAGACGTCGAGGCCTCGCCTCCCTGCTGCAGACGAAGGCGGCATGTGTGAAGGCTGCGGCGGCGAGCCCGCGCCGCAGCTCGGCGGTGAAGCAGGTGACCAGCCGGCCCCACCAGCGACGGGTTCAGGTGGTGCTCCCGACGCGAGCCCACCCGTCCAGCCGCAGGAAAACGCAGCTGGCGCCGGCGGTCTCGCATCAGGAGTGCGCCTGCGCTCCATCAGCGTCTCGCAAACGCTCGAGCTCCAACTGATGCAAGAAGGAAAGAGCGTCGACCCGGCTGAGCGTAGCATCCCACTGATTGCGGGTAAAAAGGCGCTCGTGCGAGCCTTCGTGGACGTGGACGAAGCCTTCGCTCCCCGAGAGTTGCTGGGCGTGCTCGACGTGAAAACAGCGGGCAGGGCGCACTCGTTGCTCAGCCGTCGCCGCCTCTCTCAGAGCTCGCTTCAGGACGAGCTGGACACGAGCTTCGTGTTCGACGTGGCGCCTGGCGATCTGGCCGCCGACACGAGCTACCGCATGCGCATTCTCGAGGCCGACACGACTCCGCTCGCACGATTTCCCGAGCAAGGCTACGTACCGCTCCAGGCCAAAGTCGTCGCCCCCTTTCAGGTCGTCTTGATACCCTTCGTCGCAAATGGGTTTCGACCCAAAACGACCGAGCTCGAGCTACGGGCTCTCGAGCAACGGCTGCTCGCGCTCTATCCGGTGAGCGAGGTTCAGGTCACGCAGGAGAACGACGTTCTCCTCGATTTTACCGTCAATGCCGATGGCGACGGCTGGGACGAGGCACTGGACCGGGTCTACCAACTACGCTCCGAGGCCCACCCGCCATCCGACGCCTTCTACTTCGGCATGCTCGCGCCCGAGGCTTCGTATGACGACTACTGCCGCGATGGTTGCATCCTCGGTTACTCGCTCGTCGCCGATGCGAGCGACGTCGACGCACGCGGTTCCCTCGGCGTCACCGTTTTTCCCGACGGTACGGGCACGTCCGAGGCCTGGGACACGGTGGCTCACGAGCTGGGACACGCGCTCGGACGCGAGCACGCGCCCTGTGGCATCCACGACTCTTCGATCGATCCCGAATGGCCCGAGGATCCAGCGCACAAGAATGCGGCGGTCGGGCAGTACGGGTTCGACTTCGATACGCTGGAGCTCATCAAGCCGCGCTCGCGTCGCGACGTGATGAGCTACTGTAGTCCTGTCTGGATCTCGGACTACATGTACGAAGCTATTTCGCAGCGCCTGGACTACATCGAAAGTCACACCTTTAGCCCGCTGGCGTTTGTGCCCCCGAAGCAGTTTCGGCTGGCTCGGATTCATCGAGATGGTTCGACCACCTGGCTTGGGCAGCGTCCCAAGCGCGGCCTCGCCTCGTCGCGCCAGGTGCCGCTTCTCGACGCCGCCGGAAACCGTGTCGAGGTAGTCACGGCTCAAGTATCGTTCATCGATCACGCGCGCGGCGCCTACGTGTGGCTTGCTGCGGAGGAACTTTCGGTTCCGGGCGCGGCCAGCGTGGACCTGCGGCCGCTCGGTGGAGACCTCCTTCCGTTGTAAAGCCGTGTGCGGACGGTGGTCAGGGCCAGAGGTCGACGCCCCGTCGTCGATTCGGCCTAGCAGTCCGGCGTGCGCGGCTCCCGCTCGTGCGAGCAGCGGCGCACTTCTATGGTCAGATGCGCCAGGTCGAAGTGCGAGAGCGCCTGTCGATACACGTCGGCCGCGCGGGGCGCAGCGGATTCGAGGGTGACGAGGCAGCTCAAGCCGCTGCTGCCGAGCGACCACACGTGCAGATCGAAGATGCGGACATCATCGATGGCTTCGAGGGTGGAGCGGATCTCGTCTTCCATTCGAGGCGACGGGACGATGTCGAGCAGCTCGAAGCCAGCTTGGCGCACGAGGTCGCTGCCCCATTTCAGAATGACCAACCCGCCCAGAACGCCGGAGAGCGCGTCGAGCCACGTCAAGCCCCAGAACCGACCTGCCAGGAGGGCGACGATAGCGAGCGCGCTCGTGAAGGTGTCGGCGGCCACGTGTAAGAACGCCGCGCGATGATTGTGGTCGTGATCGTGATGACCGTCTTCGTCATCGTGCGCGTCGAGTAGCAAGACACTGGCTAGATTGACCACCAAGCCGACGATCGCCACCGGCAGCGAAGCCTTGAAGTCGATGGCTTCAGGATGCCAGAAGCGACTGGCGGACTCTGCGAGCATGGCGACCGCTACCAGGCCCAAGGCAACCGCGCTGGTGTAACCGGCGAGAGCCCGCACTTTGCCGGTGCCGAACGCAAAGGCACGATTGCTGGCGTGCCGCCTGGCCAAAGAATACGCCAGGCTCGCCAGCCCGAGCGCTCCCACGTGGGTCGCCATGTGCCAACCGTCCGCCAAGAGCGCCATGGAGTGAGTAGCGTAGCCAACGGTGATCTCCACGACCATCATGGCCGCGGTGAGCAGGACGACCAAGAGCACGCCGCGCTCCCGTCGTTGGGCCACGGGTACGATCCGGGCCGAGCAGGGCTGAACAGGGGTTTCAGCGTGCATGGCTAGCCTACGAACTGGCGGATGATTTTCGACAGCTCCGCTGCCGCCGCCGCGCGCTCCGAGCGGGGAACGCGGCCACCGCCCAGGTGCTCGTCGAGGTGATCGCAGAGCACCTCTGCCGCCAAGGCGTTGATGGCACCGCGCACGGCGGCAATGGTCCTGACGACTTCTTCGCACCCCCGCTCTTCCGTGAGCGCGCGTTCTACCGCTTCGATTTGACCCCGGACACGCCGGACCCGGGCCACCAGCTTGGTCTTGTGTCGGATGGTGTGCACGCAGACCCCTATACCCCCATGGGTATCCGGGATCAATCTCGGGGCGCCGCCACTGTTGCAACCCTGTTGCGCCTATGGCATGACCTGCCCTGCCCGTTACTGGAGCGCGAGGCGCTGGAGAAGAAACATGTCCAAGATCCCCGTCACGGTTTTGACCGGCTTCCTCGGTTCCGGAAAGACTACACTCTTGAATCGCATTTTGCGGGAAGAGCACGGTAAGCGCATCGCCGTGATCGAAAACGAATTCGGTGAGATCGGCATCGACCAGGCGCTCGTCATCAACGCCGACGAAGAAGTGTTCGAGATGAACAACGGTTGCATTTGCTGCACCGTTCGGGGTGACTTGATTCGCATTCTTACCAGCCTGATGAAGCGGCGCGACAAATTCGACCACGTTCTGGTGGAGACCACCGGCATGGCGGATCCGGGCCCCGTAGCCCAGACGTTCTTCGTGGACGACGAGCTACGCGAGCTGTTCAAGTTGGACAGCATCGTCACGTTGGTCGACGCCAAACACGTTCAGCTGCACCTGGAAGACTCGAGCGAGTGCCAGGAGCAGATCGCCTTCGCCGACGTGATTGTGCTCAACAAGACCGACCTGGTCTCGTCGGAGGAGCTGAACGCCCTCGAGCGCCGCATTCGAGCCATGAATGCGGTCGCGAAGCTGCAGCGAGCCCGGAACGCCGACGTTCCGATCGCCGACGTCTTGGACGTGGGCGGCTTCGACCTCGAGCGCGCAATGGCGCACAAGCCGACCTTCCTCACGCCGGAGTATCCCTTCGAATGGTCGGGGAGCTATGCCCTGAACGAGGGCCGATACGAGCTCAACTTGGCCGAAGGCCCCGATCCTTCGATGGACGTCGTCGTCCAAATGCTCGGCCCGAGCGAGGAAGCGCAGGCACCGGCCGCCTTGGAGCGGGCGGTACGCACCTGGGCCGAGGATATCCGAGAGATTCGTCCCGGCGCTGAGCTGGCACCCGGCGCAGAGGGCCCCTTTCGGCTGCTGCTCGACGCGCCTGGGCTCAAGCACTTTTCGCTGCGCGTCCCGAGCGCGAGCCGGGTCGGCATCTACACCCAACACTTGCCCACTGAATTTTCACTGCAATTGACGCATGCAGGCGCCATCATCGCCGCGCTTTCAGAACGAGAGTTCGCTGCCGGCCATTCGCACGACGCCGAGGTGACGTCCGTCGGCATCCACCTCGAGCCGGCTATTGATGGCGATCGCCTGAACCAGTGGTTGTCTCAGCTCCTACGCGACCAGGGCACGGACATCTTTCGGATGAAGGGCATTCTGAACATTCGAGGCTCTGAAAAGCGCTTCGTGTTCCAAGGCGTGCACATGTTGTTCGACGGCCGAGAAGACCGCGCTTGGGGCGATGGGGCTCGAGCCAGCGATCTGGTATTCATCGGCCGCAACCTCGACCGCGAGCAGCTCATCCGAGGGTTTTCCCAGTGCGTGGCTTGACACACGAGGCGGCGCCCACACCTGCGCGGACCGAGCTCCCGCGGTTATGGTCCTTCCAAGCGGGCGAGTACGTGACCGCCCTGGAGTGCAGCCCCGACGGTTCTGCTTGCCTCGTGGGGCTCGGCGACGGAACGTTGCTTGCGCTAGATCTTGCCTCCGGCGGGGAGCTATTCCGAGTGCGAGCGCTGGATGCCGGTATTCTCGCTCTCGCTGTCTCACCCGACAGTCGCTTCATCGCGCTCGGAGGGCAATCGCCGCGCGGAGCCATCTGGACGACAACCGGCGAATCGGTGCGCGCGCTGCCAAGCGGCAGCGCGGCGTGGATCGAGCACGTGGCGTGGTCACCTCGTGGCCAACGGCTGGCCACCGCCGGCGGCCGAAACGTGCGGATCTGGACGGACTCCGGCGATCCCGTCGTCGAGACAGAGCCCCTGGCGAGCAGTGCCACGGGCCTCGCCTGGCGCTCGGATGGCACCGCCCTGGCGACTAGCTGCTATGGCGGCGTCCACGTACTGCCCTTCGCCGCGCGCGCCAAGCAGCGCCACCTGGCTTGGAAAGGCTCGCTCATCTCGCTCGCCTGGAGCCCCGACGGCAAGATCATCGCCTGCGGCAGCCAAGACGCCTCCGTCCACTTCTGGCGCCTCGCTTCTGGTCGCGACTCCGAGATGAGCGGCTATCCGTTCAAGCCCAAGGCATTGGCGTGGGATCGCGAGTCCAAGCTACTAGCGACCTCGGGAGACGCCGTCGTAACGGTGTGGGATTTTCGAGGCAAAGGACCGGAGGGCACCAAGCCGCTACAGCTCGCAGCTCATCGGGGTGTTTGCACGCGCCTGGCCTTCAGTCCGCACGGCTCGACGCTCGCGAGCGGTAGCCAGGACACCTCCGTGCTGCTCTGGGACCCACGCCGCGGCTCCAAGCCGACGCGCTTTGCGTTTCTCGACGACGAGGTGACGGCGCTGAAGTGGCACCCCGCTCGTCCCCTGTTGCTCGGCGCAGACGCGAGCGGGCGTATTGCCGCTTGGCATGCGAGCCGGGGCTAGCTCGCCTCACCGACGTCGTCGCTGCTGGAAATTGCGCGCTCAAAGAGCAACAGCCCTCGAGCCGAATCAGCGCGTTGCTGTCAGCTTGAAGACGAGGCGCACGTCGCTGCGGTGCGCGATCGGCGGAGAGCGGTGGACCGCCCCACGCCCCGCGTTTCCGGGGTACGACTCGCCTTTGAGCAGCAAGACGTCCCCGGCCCGAGCCCTGCGCACCTGCGTCGGGCCCGGCACGATGGCGCGATTGATGGCGCTCAAGCTGCGCCAAGGCGCGGCCAGGGCGGGACGGTGAACTGCGTGGTCCGGCGCCCATTCGGTGCCGGGGCCGACGTAGGTGACGATGAGGCGCAGGCCGACCCAGTCCACGTGGTACTTGCGACAGTCGTCGCTACGCGTGAGGCAGAGACTGCCTACGATCGGCGCGTCCGGGATGAGCTCGCTGAAGGCTGAGATCCAGCGCGCGACGTCTACTCCGAGCGCCGCTTGGGCGGCGGCTCCGAGCGGCGCGCACAAGCGCGAGGCATCCGAGATCGCCGCCACCGGCAGCTTGAGCTCGAAAGGCTCGAGCTCAACCACGCGGCTCAGGGCTACCGCCAGCGAGCGAGGCAGGCTACGGCGAAGCAAGTACCCGTTTTCTTCGGGTTTCAAGATCCGCCGCAGCTTTGCTGGTCCGCTCGGTGCCGGAAGCCCTCGACCCTCCGTCGGCGAAGAAACGAGGCTGGTCACGGCGTGAAGTTGTTCTTCACTTCGCACTCGCCGTCGGCGTTCAGGTGGCCGCCCGAGGCGGCCGAGTACGCCAGGTACGAGGCGAAGCTATTGGCCTTTTTGAAGCTCGTACCGTTCGTGTCGTACTTCATCTGGCCGGCGGGTGCGTCATAGTCCGAAACGAGGCTGCGCCAGGGCAGGACCTCGCCGTCCTTCGTCTTGAAGCCGGTGACGTCCACGTCCACCAAATCTTCGATCGTAACCGTACCGGGCTTGTCCGGCATTCCGTACGTGGAAGCTTGGGCTGCGATCGGGTCGAAATGGAGCGGCGTGCCTTCGACGTTCAGCGTGTCCCAGAAGCCGTGGTCGGTGTGGATGGTGATTTGGACGATCGTCGACTTCGTGGCGCTCGCTTGAATGCCGCGCGGAAACTCGTCTCCGACGGCCGTAAGGTCCGTGTTGCTGCAGTTGATGTAGCTCGTGGGATTCTTGAGGCCGAGCGTGAACTTGACCTCGGTGGGGATGCTAGCGAAGACCGAACCAGCTTCGGGAGCTTCTCCCTTGTAGGTGGCGGTCCCGGCGAACACCATCGAATAGCCTTTGGCCTTCGCCTCGGCGTAGAGCGCGCGCCCCTCGTCGTCGAGGTTGGTCACGGTCGCATCCTCGGACGCTGCCAAAGTGTCGTAGCTGAAGGCGTAGCGTGACTCGGGGTCGAAGGGATCGCCGTTGTCTTGGCTGGCAAAGGCCGCGATCGGAATGGTCTTTTCGTCGGGAGATTCGCTCTTGCCGATGACGTCGCCGCCGATCGCCGCGTCCACCGCCCAGGGACCTGCGGCCTTGGCGACGAGCGCTCCGACATCCTGCGGGTTGCCTGCGTCCTTGTCCGGATCTTCGTGAATGGTCACGTTGCCGACCGTGACGATCACGTGGTCGAAGTGAACGGCCCAGCCATCCACGAACGCCGGTGGGTCGCCGTCAGCGAGAGCGCCTTTGACGAAGTCGTAACCGACGCTCGCCAAGTCTTCGCCGGAAACGGTGACCCAGAAGCCGCCCTTGCCGGGATCAGCGGGAGGGACGAACTCGGTCGATGTCGACGCGGCGGCGCCACCTTCGTTCTTGGCGCCACCTTCGTTCTGTGAACCACCTTGGCTGGCCGTGCCGCCCTTTCCAGAGGTTCCATCCCCGCTCGTGTCATCGTCGTCGCCGCAGCCGGCGACGAACAAGGTGCTCAGCGCCAACGCGAATACTGGTAAGAGCTTCAACTTCTGCATCACTGTTTCTCCTGTGCTAACTGGCGGAGTGACAAGGCCTGTCGCCGTCGCTCCTCGATTTCACGGCGAGTGCCAACGCACCGTGTAGGTGCCGTCAGCCTCATGGAGGCCTTGGTACAAGTTGGTCATCACTTGATCGCCTGCTTTGCCCGGAATGAGCAGCTTCACGCCCGCGCTGTCCGTCTTGTTGGCTTGCAGATTCGAGAAATCGGCTCCACGAAGCAGCCGCTTCACGTCGAAGGTGATCTCGAGGAACCCACCTGGGTCGGGAAAGAACGAGGCGGGAATGCCGCGGACCTGGCGGATAGTCGCGAGGGACGTGTTCCCGCGCGTGCTTGCCGTCTGATTGGCGATCCAAGAATCATCGAGCTTGAGCAGGCCACGAAAAGGCACGATCGCGTCACCGCGGGTCGCTTGCCCGGCGATGTCGAGCGCGACGGTGTCGAGCTTCTTCGCCTCGGCCGGCGTCCCGGGCTCCGGATAGAACCACACATCCGCCGTGCGAACTTCTTCTTGGGTGATTGTCCCGAGAGCGGGAAAGGTGACCGGCTGCTCTGAGAGCGCGTCGAAGCTCACCTGCGCCAGCACTTCGCCCACGACGCGCCCGCTGTCGAGGTGGCTTGCGCCGTCAGCCCAGGCGGGTTTGACCAGCAGGTCCCAAATCGAAGCCGACTTATCCCGCAAGGGTGGCACCACGTTGAGATACACGGGCCCGAGCGTCACTTGTGCGCGGTCGAGCCGGACCAGCCAACCCGACTCGTTCTCGAACGTGTAAGCGTCGCCGGTCGAAGCCGTCCCACGGATGCGGGCCTCGAAATGGAATCGCTCGCTGCCTGTGCCGCCGGTGCAGGCTGTGACCGGGGCGAGCGCCAATGCGAGCAGCAGCAGCCAGGAGCGACGTGTCGTCATAGTGATACCTTCAGGCCGTCGATCGTCACGGCCAACGTTCCGTAAATGGCGCGCGGCTCGCCGGCGGTGAAGTGGCGCGCGGCGACCAGAGTCGGATAGTCCTGGCTATGAAAATCGGACACGTAGTTGTACTCGCCGAGCCGGTAGCGCCGATCGAACAGATTGGTCGTGGTCACACCGAGCGTGACGGCTCGCCAGCGCAGGCTCGCGGCCAGATCGACCAGGAACGTGGTCGCCGAGAGCTCCTCGTACGGTAGCGGTCGTCGTCCCACGTAAGAAATGCCAGTGCCGATGGAGCCGCTCGTGCCGAGTGGGAGACGTCCGAATAGCACCCCGTCGACGCGAGCGACCAAACCTGGCGCATAGGGGATGGCCAGGTGCGAGTCGTCGAAGGTGGCGCGCACGAGGGTCAGGTTCGCGGCCAGGTCGAAAAAGCTGCCCGTCGCTCGCACGTTCCCCGCCCAACCCGTGCGTGTCGTGCCGTTCGAGAGCGTGTTACGTCCCTCGGTCTCGTTGAAGAACAGATCCTTGTCGACGCGTGTTTGAAAGAAAACCGAGCGCGCCTGTACATCGACGTTGGAGAAGCTGCGGGCAAAAGACACGCCCAGCTCCGACGCGGCCACGCGCGCGAACGGCGACTTCAGATCCTGGTTGACGTACTGAGGGTCAATGCTGCGTGACCCCCGGCCGTGGCTCACGCTGAGCTGAAACCCTTGAAACGCTCCCAAAAGAAGGCTGACGCGCGGCTGCAGCGCCGACGCCGAGGTCGACGCGGTTTGCTCCGCACTGCGGTACCCTACGCGGTCGGACTCGAAGCACTCGGTATCGAGCGGGTCGCCGCCGAACGATGTCTGCGCCGTCAGCGCGCAGCGATTCTTCACCAGGTAGTGGTAGTAATCCGCCCGCAGCCCGCCGCGGACCGTTACCCAGTGCAGGGGCTTGAGGCTGGTGTCGAAATACGCGCCGACGTTGCTGAGATCCGAGAGCAGATCCAGATCCGTGCGATAGGGAGTCGTCGTCTCGAAGCGGTCACGGCGCTGCGTCGCGTCGACTCGGTCATAGCGGCCGAAGTAGCCGAGCTCGAGCTCTTGCGTGCTACCGAGCGCTTGCCAGCGCTTGCGGGCACTCCCGCGACCACCAAAAGTGGTAGTCGACGACTGTTGATCGATCAGATCGCCCCGTTGCGAGTGCTCGCTCTGCCAGGTTTCCTGCGGATCTTGGAGGTAACCGGTGAGGTTTTGGCGGAGCCTGAAATCGCGTAGTGTAACGAACAGGCTTTGCGTCAAGCGCGTGTCGCGCGAGCCGTTATCGATCGTCGCCGCGAGCGAATGTCGCGACGAGTCGCCGCCTTGGGACGTGTCGTTGGTGTCGAAGAAGCCTTTGCGCCCGCTCTGCACGTCGTCGAGCCGCAGCACGCCCGCCTCGGCGTAGTGCGTCGCGTACGTCGAGGCGAGCAGCCGAAGGGTCGTGCTGGCGCCGAGCAAGGTCTCGAAGCCACCCATCGCGGTCGCGCGCTCCGCAGCCCGATTCGGACCGAACCCGTCCGTGGAGAAGAGCTCGGCACCGCCAAAGGTGTGGTCGCTCCCGCCTTCGGGGTGCCACATGAGCAGCAGCCGCTTGGTGTTGAACGAGCCGGCCGTGCCTTGCAAGGTGAGCCCGGGCTCGGCGACGCCCACGTCGTACGCCGCGGAGCCGGCTACCGCAAAGTTGCCTTGCTCGGGCGCGAACGGTCCCTCGACGACGCGCAACGTTCGCACCAGCTCCGGAATGATGAAATGGGTATCGACGAGGCCGTTGCCGTGCGGATTTCCCACCTCGTTGATGGGTACGCCGTCAATCGTGAACTCGATGTCTTGTCCCTCGCGCGCGTCGAACCCGCGCAAAAAGATCTGGTAAGGATGGCCGGTGCCGCCCTCACTGGTGAGCAGCACTCCCGGTGCCAAGCGCAGTAAGCTGGCGGCGTCACGATGCGGCACCTGCGAAAGCTTTCCGATCGTCACGTTGTAGTCGCTGGCTCCGCGGCTCGGCGCGTCCGCATGTCCCACGACCACGATCTCAGCAGGAGGTGGCGCGACCTGGGGGCTCGGCTTGGCGGCGGCCTTCGTCTGCGCAGCTGGCGCCGCAGTGGGAGCTTGGGGCTCGACGGTGACCGGCGGCTCGCTCTCCTCCGGCGGCTCGAAATGAAAAGCCACGCGAATGCGCGACGCCACTGGCTCTCCTGCTCGCTGCGCCGGATTGAACGACCAGCGCTGTACCGCGGAGACCGCCGCTGCGTCGAAGGCTGGCCCACCTGATTTCACCACCGTCGCTGCCGCTACGGCCCCCTGACGGTTGACGGTGACCACGAGCTCCACGTCCGCCACCTTGCGGGCCGCTAGCTCGGACGCGGGATAGTCCGCGTCGACGCGCTGCTTGGGAGACGGCAGGGTCACGTCGACCGGTGAGGCTTGCCCGAGCGCAGGAGCCGCCAGGCACACCGCTGCCGCAAACAACACTAAGGAGCGCGCACAGCGCCGCGGGTAGAAAGACCACGAAGTCAAGGCGAGCCCGGCGTAGCACTGGCGCAATTGCGTTGCAAACTCTGGCACGTTCTCACGTCAGGTAGAGGTGCCGTGGTGAGCTAGGCGTCTCGCTCGCGACTTCGACGAACCGCACCTGTCGAGGCAACGCGTCGCAGCGGACGATGTGAACCGGCGCGGCCACACGGGCCGCTGTTCCCTCTCTCGCGTCTTCTTCGACATAGACGCAGGTGAACGGTTCTCGGCCGCGCTGGGGCTTAAACGTCACGATCGAGCGAATCCGCGTCGTCGCCCCGAGCCGGGCGCGGCCCATCGCGACCGCGAGCAAGACTTGACCTGGCTCAACGTAGCGAGCATAGGCCGCGAGCCAGGGCGGGGTCTCCTGATCGCGGCAGATGACGCGTTGTCGCGTCTTCGGTCCATCCAAGCCGGACGCATGAAGGGTGACGAACGGCTGGCGGCTCGAGAGGACGGTGAGGCCCGACGGGTCGGTCATCGCGCTGCCTCGAGCGCTGACGAGACGACCTCGAAGCCCATGAACCCGCCCAGCGATAGGCTCAAGGTGGCGGGCAAGTGGCGCAAGAAGCGCGCGATCGAGCCGCTCTGTCGACCGCTCCAAGCCAGGGGTCTGGCTAGCGCTGCCGTCAGCAAGGCCATGCCCGACAGCGTGCCGACGGCGAAGAGGCCGAGATACATGAGGGCCACGGGCCGTGAGGGCATCGTGGTCAAGGCGAGCAGCGCTACGCCGGCAGATCCGGCCACGCCGTGGGCCAGGCCGACCGCGACGGGTCGGGCTGAAGGCGCGGCAACGTCACGGCGGCGACCGCGCAGGTGTTGAAGCCCGAGCGTCACGAGCAAGATCGCTATCGCGAGCTCAGCAAGCTGTTCCAGTCGCGGCGGCAACTGCAGTCCCGCGAGCACCACCGCGGCACCCACGCCGAGAAATGACACCGTGTGCCCGAGTCCCCAGAGTAGCGCCAGCCGCAAGGCTCGCAGCGGCCGAGCTTCGCCGGCGAGCATCGTCGAAACAGCGGCCACGTGATCCGCGTCGGTCGCGTGCCGAAGACCAAGACCCACGCCGAGCAGGAGCGGTGAGGCGTCGAGCATTTGACGGAACGCTAGCGCCCCCGCGAGCATTTCGCAACCGGGTTGCAAATACAAAGTGGGGCGGGTCATGCCGCAACGAGCTCTCGCGTCTCGATGAGCCCTGAGGCGTCTGCGGTAATGAGGCAGTCGCTCTGTCGCCAGGCGAGCGCCGTTACTGTTTCGCGCAGGTGACTCCCTGCAACGACCGTGGCGTCCGCCTGGGGAGCCCAGAGCAGAACCCGGGCGTCGTCTCCACCGGTTGCCAGCCACCGGCCGTCGGGGGAAAACGCCAACACCGTGCACACCGCTTCATGACCCTCCAGCAGCAAGGGCCTACGGCCTTCGGGGCCCTGCTGCTCGAACGACCAGACGCTGGCCGCTTTGCCTCCTCCCGCCGCGAGCAGACCTCGGTTCGGTGCGAAGTTCAGCGCGCGCGGCTTCGAGGTGAAGCCGGAGATGTCCGACACCTTGCCGGTTCTCAAGCGCCAGAACCGAACCGAGCACTCCTGGGTACCGCAGGCGATGACGGTCCCATCGGCGCTCCAGCAGAGCGAGATGAGCGAGGCTGGGGTGGGCAATCGGTCCAGCTCCGCGCCCGTCATGGCGTCGAAAATCCGTGCCCCGCCGAAGCAGCACGTAGCCAATCGACGACCAGCGCGGTCCCAGGCGACGCCCGTGATCGTTCCCACATCAGGGGCGGTTTCGAAGGCAAGGCGGCCTTCGGGTGACCAGACACGCACGGTTCTCCCTGCCGTCGTGGCCACGCGCTCTCCACGCGGTGACCACGCGACGTGCTCGACCCAACCGCCGCCTCCGGGCAGCTCGGCCAGTAGCTTCCCGGAGGCGTCGAAGAGACGAGCCACCCCGTCCTGTCCGGCGGTCGCGAGCACGTCGCTCGTGGGCGAGTAGGCTGCGGCCAGGATGCCACCCGGATGCGCGTGAGCTCGAAACAAAGTCGCCCCGGTGAAGCCGTCTAGTAGCTGCAGCTCGCCATTGACCATAGCCGCAGCCACGCGCGCGCCGTCGGCGGAGCAGGTGAGGCAGGTCACGTAGTCACCCAACTCCCGCGACCATTGCAGCGGCAGGTGCTTCCCGGCTGCCGGCTCGCTTCCGTGGGGTGACCGATCGCCGGCGTGCATCATGGACTCACGCCCACGGTGCGCAGCACACGCGAGCCGCGCCGTTCGACCTGAAAAGAAGTCAATAGCAGCGCGGTTCCGAGCAATGTGGCGGGCCAGTAGTCGCCCGCAAGCTCGGCGGCGACGATCAAGGCGCAACCGGCCGCCGTCAAAACGAGCGGGAACCAAGCGCGGCGCCGGTAGGCTCGAACACCCCCGAGCCCCAAGGAGATCGTGATGCTGGCGCCGAGCAGCACGCGGTGCAGCACGTCGTTGCCGGAGAAATGCCACCCCACCACTCCCAACAAAGGAGCCCAAACGCTCATGCAGGCGGGGCAAAAGGCGCACAGAAGCAGCGGTAACAGTCCGGCGAGCGTCCCGGTCGTGGCTGACGCTTCGCCGCTAGTGGCTGCTGCTTGCCGGTGATGAGCACAGGAGCAGTCAGGGGCTACGGCCGCCTTGGCGAAAGGTTGAATGGTCACCTCGGGGAGCTGGGTAGAAACCGCTGGGCGACGCGGGTGCGCGACACGGAACGGAGCCCGGGGGAGGCTCAATGGTCGAAACGATGGTTGCATCCGAAACCTCGGTGAACGAACTGGTGGAACGCCGCAGCGCGACGCTCGACGCGAGTTGGCGAAGCGTGCACGGGCTCGAAAAGGTGGTGCGAGCGCGAGCGGGGTAGCTCGCGGAATCAGCAGCGCGGCGTGCCGGCTCGCGGTGGCGGGAGCTTGGGCGCGTAGCTGAGCACAGCGCGTGAGAAACCCAGCGCCGGACGTCCGCTGTCGACCGCCAACGCCGCTGGCGCCAGCTGCAACTCAGGAGCGGAGACTGAAAGCGGATGGCTTATCTGGTGGCGCCAAGCCGGCGCGTCACAACCATGGTGACGGTGCTCCGGGACGAACGAGCTGGGGCTCCCCTCCCGTCGCGTCGGCGCCTGGCCGGCTGCCGGAAGCTCGTCTTCGTGCACCAGAGCCCCGTCGAACGGGCACGCCACATGCGGCACGAGCGCAACATGGAAGGCTCGCCAAGCGTCCGGCACGGCCAAGGCGAGCACGCCCAGCAGAGCCACGAACCGCCAAAGACGCAGCGACGAGCTTGTGGGCACCATCCGAGGACACGCGCGCGACACGGGACGCGCGGAGCTTGGGCGCAGTTACGAGGCCGGGTCAAGTCAAATGCAATTAGGTTGCAGCCGGAGCGAAACAATGCCGTCCCACGCTCGTTTTGCCTCGCGGCCCAGGCAACAGCAGTTGCTTCTACCGGGGCATCGGGCCATGTTTGCCGTTCATGAAAGCGTCGAGTCGTCGGGATCACGACTTTCGGGACCTCCTGACCTCCAGGGGGCTGCGCGTCACCGAACAGCGGCTCCTCCTGCTGCGAAAGCTGGCCGACGTCACGTCTCCCATCAGCCACCCTGAGCTCACCGAACGCATGGCGGGCTCGGGCATGGATCGAGCCACCGTGTACCGTAACCTGCTCACCCTGGCCGAGGCAGGCGTCTTGGTCCGAGCGCAGCTGGGCGACAACGTGTCGCGCTTCGAGCTACCGCGGACGATGAGCTCCGACCACTCGCGGCATCCTCACCTCGTTTGCACCGAGTGCGGCAACGTGCGCTGCCTACCTTCCGGCACGGTCAAGCTGCGGGGTGAGGCAACCAAGAACGAGGTGTCCGAAGTTCAGCTCCGCGGGCGCTGCGCCGCGTGCGTGAACGCTTGACGCAAGTCTTGGCGACATCGAGTCCGGCGAGTGGCATGCCATTCAGCGCGCGGCTCATTCAGCACTCGCCAGCCATGCCATGACGCCGAGGCCGCTGGCAATGAGAGCCAGCTGGCGCGCCATGACACGAGGGGTTCTCGGCTCACTTTGCAGCTCGGGTAGGAGATCGGCCAGTGCAATGTAGAGGAAGCCACCGGCGGTGAACGGCAACATGGCTCTCGAGAAGCCCTCCACCGCGCCGCCGACCAGCAAGGCCGCGGCGGTTCCCAGCAGCGACGTCAGCGCGCAAAGGAAGTTCAAGCGAATGGCGCGCCGTGCCGTAAGTCCGCTGCTGACCAGGATTCCGAAGTCGCCGAGCTCTTGGGGTATTTCGTGGAGGATCACGGCCAGAGTGGTAGCGACGCCAAGCGACCGACTTTCGAGATAGCTGGCACCGATGACTACTCCGTCGAGAAAGTTGTGCAGCCCGTCGCTGATGAGATTGACCACCGCCAGCGGAGGCAGCTTCCGCAGAGCGGAGCCGCTGGTGCGCGCGCCCGCTGGCAGGCGACGCATGAGGCCTTCGACCACCATGAACGCCAGAACACCGCTCGCGAGTAGAAAGCCTAGCCGGAGTGTCGCCGCCGATGCGCTGAACGCTTCGGGCAGCAGGTGAAAAAAGGCGTCACCCATCAGCCCGCCGGCAGCGAAGCCGACGACCCCACGAGCTAGGCGATGCATTCGCTCTTCCTCCCAAGCGAGAGCGAACACCCCTACCAGCGACACGAGGCTGACAAGAATGACGCTTGCGAAGCTCCAGAGCGCAACCATCGAAAAGTGGCTCGATTCTGACGGGTCTAGCCGGAGACGACTAGGGCCGTCTCAACTTTTCCTCCTTTTTCGATCGCTTGGGCCAGAAGCGCAAAAGGGCTTGGACTGCAGGCGACGAAGCGACGCGGAGCTCGCGTCGCTGCTGGCTACGCTAGGAGCTCATCGTCCTCGTCGGCCGTGCGATTCGATGAGGGATCGGGTACAGTTCGTTCATGGCTCCGACAACGAGGACCGCGCGTTGCATCGGCGCGCTACTCGCGCTGGGTTGTCAAGCCGCAGCGACTTCAGCTGGAGGCGTCGGCGCCTCGAGCTCGCTGGACCAGTCAGCCACCAACGGTGGGCAGGCAAGTGGCGGAGCCTCGACTTCTTCACCGCCGCCAGTCGAGACCGTATCGGATCCCATTCTGGGCCTGGTCAAGGTCGAAGGCGTCGCGACGTGGAAGAACGCCGCTACCGCTGCGTATTCGATCATTCACGATGACGCTTGCGACTACACGCTCGACAGCCTCTTCTCGGTCGCCGATCCGGAGCTGACTCGTCGAGGCCTACGCGCCGGGTTCGGAGCCATCGTCGAGCGCTGTCAAGAACGCGGCGTTTGGGACAAGCTGCGAGCGCTGGCCGCGCACGGCCACGAAATCTTGTGCCACTCCTTCACCCACCCCGACTTCGTCGCCGAGGCTGCGGATTTGTCCGTGCAGATGGACCAGGCAACCGCGCTCCTCGCGATGAACCTTCCCGACCAGAAGCTCGAGTATTTCATCTTTCCGTACGATAGCTTCACCGAGCCGATGATCGCGCACCTGCATGAGCTCGGTTACACCGGCGCGCGTGCGGGGGTGAAGGGGATCAACCCGCCCGATTTTTCGGACGCGCTGCGTGAGAGCTTCGACGTCTACGGGCACGAGAATTCGATCTATTGGCCTCAAAATACGGATGTGCTCGAGGCTTACGTCGACGCCGCCATCCAGCAGGGAGGGTGGGCGATCCGCGAGCTCCATGGCGTCGAGGACCAGTCTTGGGAGCCCGTCCCCGCAGCCGACTACGAGGCGCACCTCGACTACGTCGCCGCCAAGGTGCAAGCCGGCTCGCTCTGGGTCGATACGCCCAGCGCTGTCGGGCACTATCGATTTGCGCGGAAATATTGTGGTGTGCCGGTCGCGAGCGGCGATCTACTTCATTTCCCATCGCCTTCCGCTGATTGTGTCGCCAACGCCTCCGTCCTCAGCGTCGTGATCACGACCGAGCGCGATGCTCCGGCTCTCGTCGCGACGCAGGCCGGTCAAGCGCTAACCACGAAGAAGCTTGGCGCGAATCGGTTCGTCGTCGACGCCCTTCCGACGGGTGGCGACGTTGTCCTGCAGGACTCGAGCGACTAGCCGCGCGTCGCGGTCGATCGCGCTCGCTACTCAGGGCCCCTTCACTTTGCCAGCACATCGCTCGACGTTCGCATCACAGCGCTTCGAACGCGCCCAAATCGGGCGCGGCACCTTGAAAAGGCAATCCAACGTCCACCCCCTGGTCGATGAGCTTGCTTGCGGCTGCAAGGTGTAGAAAGTCGACGTTGGGCAATGAGCCGTCGGCGGCGCGGGGCGCGGAGCCTTGTTTGATGTCGACGCCCTTGAAGTCGGTTTCACTCACCACGATGCCGAGAGTCCACGAGTTGTTCTTCTGCAGGGCGTTACTGATGGCATCGGTAGCCCCGAACGACACATTGTTCTCGAGGTCATGCATTTGGCCGGGGTTCAAGGCCCCGCCCAGGCCAAAGTTCGTGCCGTTCTCGAAGCCAGTGCAGTTGTAGAGCGTGAGCCCACCGGTATTGTTGTTTTGGTCGAAGCCCTTGACCCGGTTGGCGAAGGACACGCACTGCGTCAGGCGGTGATTGGCCTGCTTGGCGAGACCGCCCACCTTGAAGCCGTTGCCGTTGCCCGCGAATCCGCCGTAATTCCAGACGTCGACGCCATTGCGAAATGCCGAGCAGCCTTCGAAGATGACCGCCTGGTCGCTGTTGTAAGCGTCGTAGCCGTCGTCGGAGTTTTCCCAGGCGCGACAGCCGACGAAGCGATTGCCTGGCCCCTGCGTCTCTTTGGGGCCGAAACCGTCGGCCATGCTGCCCATCTTCTTCGGATCGTAGTTGCGGTACGAGTCGCAGTTGATGACGGTCGTGTAGGCGCCGCCTTTGTTGATCTCGAGGCCGGTGTTGCGATTGTCGTGGAACGAACAGTTCTCGAACGTGTTGTGCTCGCCGGTGACGTACACGCCTTGGTAACCCGCGCGAGTGATGTCGACGCCGCACAGCGACCAGTAGCTACCCGAGACCAAAACGCCGAACGAATCCTGCATCCACGCCTGGTCGGGAAACGAGAAGTCGACCTCGGCGCGCCCGCCCTCGCTGATCACGCGGATGCGCTCGTCTTCTGTCCCTTTTTGAGCCAGCACGAGCGTGTTCTTGGCGCCCGGCACGTACGCGATGGGGTACTTGCCGGCCTGCAGCAGCAACGTATCCCCCGGCGCGGCCCTGCCGATGGCCGAGGCGATATCGTAAGCCGATTCGAAGCTCGCGCCCGTGCCCGCAGGGGTGCCGGCAGGAGCAACGTAAAGCGTCTTACCCGTGCCGGCATTGCGCAGGCATGCCGTCTTGTCAAAAGGGCCGGGCGAGTTGCTAGCACCGCTCGCACCTGCGGTGCTCGTGCTGCCGCCATTCGTGATACCGCCCGCGCCGCCGAGCGCAGGCGAGCCGCTCGCCATGGGTTCGGGCGCCGCCGCGCCTGCCAATGCACCGCCGGAGCTGCAAGCAAAGGTGAATAGTGCCAAAGCCAAGCTGAGCGCGCGCGCCAAGAGGTTCATCCAGCAGCGCTATGCCAGATCAGCCCCGGATCGATCTCTCATTCGTGCGGCAGCGAGTCGACTTGCAGCGGGCTCAGCGCCAACATCGGCTCGACCTTAGCAGCGCTGCTCGCAATCGCCACTCAGCTGACTAGCGCAACGGGCGACGCGCAACTGCCAACGCGCCTCAGCTCCGCACCGCCCCGGGCAGCCATCGTCAGCGCGCCCGCAGCCACCCTCACCTGCCTGAACGACATCGTCATCCCGCACCCCAGGCCGAGCACCCCGAGAGGAAACTGCCCGACGTTTCCTGACTAACGATTGCGGGCGCCCGCAACTAGTCGACGAAGCAAATGGCTCACTCGTCGGTTCAGCGCTCTCGTTCGCTCATCCTCCTCGGTACGGCATCTAGCTCGATCTTGATCTGTCTGAATTGTTCGCACCCGAACGCGAGCAATTCATCGACGGGCCCCAGCGGCAGCGCGGGCAGTGTCGGCACCGGCGCCGGCGGCAGCAGCGCTATCCCGACCGGTGGCAGCACTGCCACGGCCGGCTCGGACGCCGTGGGCGGAGGTGTCGTAGTGCTCGGCGGCAACGGCGGCAGCACGATGCAAGAGCCACCGCACGTTTGCATGAGTGATCCCAATCAACAGCACGCGCTGCCGTATACGCCTGGCTATCAGATCAACGCTGCGGACAAAGCAGCCGCGCAAAACACGGTCCAATCACTCGACTACGGCGCCAAGATCCGTCAGCTGCACGGCCCCAACACGAGCGGCTACGACGATATCTTCCGCACCGCGGACGACGGCGACATCAAGGGCTTTCAATTCCGCGATGGTCCGCGTGGCGTGAACTTGGACCCCGTAAAGGGCGGCGGCAAGGGCTACACGACGTCCTTCCCCGCGCCGATGAGTCGCGGCGCGGCGTTCGACGTCGAGCTCGAGCATGACATCGGCGTGGCGATGGGCGACGAGCTCATCGCCTCCGGCTCCACCATGTTACTGGCCCCCACCGTCAACATCTTGCGCCACCCCGGCTGGGGCCGCGCGCAGGAAACCTATGGCGAAGACTCCTTCTTGCTCGGCCGTCTCGGCTCGGCCTTCACCGTCGGCGTCCAAGAGTACGCCCCGGCCTGCGTCAAGCACTACGCCGCCAACAACATCGAAAAAGGCCGCGACGCGCTGATCGCCAAAATGGACGAGCAGACCCTGCAGGAGGTCTACGCGCGTCATTTCGGCATGATCGTGAAAGACGGCGGCGTCGCCTGCGTGATGGCGGCGTACAACCTGGTGCAAACGAGCGGCGCCGCCGTCAAATCGACGCAAAATGCGCACTTGCTCACCGACATCTTGCGCGGCGAATACGGCTTCCAAGGCATGGTGCTGTCGGATTGGTGGGCGATGCCGGGTGCGCAAACGCCGGACCCCAACACGCGCGCCAACAACGCGCGCGATGCCGTGAAGGCCGGCATGGACATGGAGCTGCCGTGGAAGCTCAACTTCCCCGAGCTGGCGAGCCAAACTGACCTGCAGCCCGAGGTAACGACCTCGGCTCAGCGCGTGCTCGAAACGAAGTTTCGTTTCCACGTGAATGCCAAGAGTGGAGCGATTGGGCTCAAGGCGCCGACCACCAAGTTCGACGGCGGCAGCTATTCAATCACGGGCAACGAAGCCAACGCGACTCTGGCCGAAAAGGCTGCGCTCGAAGGCACCGTGCTGCTCAAAAACGACGGCAACGTCTTGCCCATCGACACTACTACCGTGCACAAAGTGGCGGTTGTCGGACCGCAAGTCACCTGGTCTCTCAAGGGCACACAGCAACAGGGCACCATCAACTTCGCGTCGGACGCCCGCCTCGGTGATCTTGGCAGCAGCCGAGTCAACGCCGATCCGGCCAAAAGCATTTCGCCCTGCGCCGGCCTCAAGGCGCAAGCACCGATGGGGGTCGAGGTGACCTGCGCCGACGGCGCGGCGGGTACGGCGGCCGCGCAAGCCGCGGACCTCGTCGTGGTCGTTGCGGGCCTCACACCTCACGACGAGGGCGAAGAGTACACGATAACGCCCGACGACTCTGACCGAGGGCAGAACCTGGCACTCGACGGCAAGACCGGAACGACGGCTCAGAACGACTACATCAAGGCAATTGCGGCGCTCGGTAAACCGACCGTCGCCGTGCTCGAAGGTGGCAGCGCCATCGACGTGTCGAGCTTCGTCGATCAGGTCAAGGGCCTGGTGATGGCTTGGTACCCCGGGCAATCGGGCGGCAACGCGCTGGGCAAGCTGCTGTTCGGTACGGCGAGCTTCAGCGGCAAGTTGCCGATCAGCTGGCCCAAGGCGCTCGCCGACGAGCCGGCCTTCTCCGGCAACGGTGGCAACGCACAGACGACCCAGATGGACTTTTACCTGGGTTACCGCTGGTTCGACACCCAGAACAAGGCCCCGCTGTTTCCCTTTGGCCACGGCCTTTCGTACACCACCTTCGAATACAGCAACCTGTACGTGCCGTGCACGACGGTGCCCGCCGACGGCGTCGTGAAGGTAGAAGTCGACGTCAAGAACACGGGCCCGGTCGATGGTGACGAGATTGTGTTCTTGTTCGTCACCTACCCGGGTTCAACGGTGCCCAAGCGCGTCGCGGGCTACAAGGAGCTGAAGGGCTTCCAGCGAGCGCACATCGCAGCCGGGCAAGCGGTGCGAGTCTCGATTCCTCTGCGCGTGTCGGACCTTTGGTACTGGGACAGCGCGAGCAACAAGCAAGCGGTGTCGCCCGGCGAAGTGAAGGTGCTGGTGGGCGGCAGCTCCGCGAGCTTGCCACTGATGGGCAGTTTCAGCGTGATGTGAGCGCTTCTTCGCTCATCGCACTCCTCACCTCCGCTCCAAGGATCGCCTTTCCGTGCGCTACTTTCTTCGTACTCGCCTCCGCTACGCGTTCGCGCTCGCGACGCTCCTCTCTTCCCTGTCGGCCGCTGCCCAAGATCGCCCGCATTCGGCCCCACCCGCAGAAGCAGGTCTCGCCGTCGAACGGCTGCCGCCGAGTGCGTATCCCTCGTGGCAGACGCGCGGCCTCAAGGGCAGCTCGCTCGGCCTTTCGATGCACGGCGTGCCCTGGCCCTACTACCCGAAGACCGGTATCGGCGTGTCAGGCTCGGTCTGGGTCGACTTCGGCTACGAGACCATCAAGCGCGGTGACCCTACCCAGTCCAACGACAAGTTTCTGCTCAACCAATCACGCGCCGTGCTCCGCACCACGCCGACGTACAGCAACGGCTCGTGGTACGTGCAGGGACAAAGCGAGCTCGTCGCCAACGGCGATCAGTCCACCGCGCAGCCGCTCAACCTCGGCGCGGACGATCTGTGGATCCGCACGGGCGAATGGCACAGCTGGGACATCCAAGCCGGCCGCTTCGAAGCCTTTGAGGTGTACCACTTCGGCATGGGTATGGACGTGAACACGCTCGAGCGCAAAGGCCCGACCGACACCACGCGCGCGCCGCCCGAAGTGCCCGGCCTCAACCAGTTCGTTTATCGCCAGAACGTAGGCAATCTGGCCTTCCACGAGTACATCAGCGACTGGCTGCGGCTCGAGCTACTCGGCCAATACGGCTTCGACGCCGGTCTGAACAACTACGGCGTCCGCCCCGCCGCAGTTTTCGACGTCGGCTGGCTGAAGCTCAAGGCCGCCGCCAACATCCGCAAGCAGTTCGCGCTCAGCGACAAGTCCAAAGAGCAGCGGTTCCGTCGGGGCGGCACCGCCGCTGCGCAGCTCGTCTTCGATCCCTACATCGAATTCGGTTTCAACTATTCGTTCGAGCTGGTCGACCACTACAGCCCGCAGAACGCCGCCGACTCCAGCTCGGATCGGGGTGCTTTCGATGGCCTAGGCAGCGTAACCACGACGGCGTACGGCGGCTTTGCCAACGCGCGCGTCGTGAACGACTTGCTGCTCGGCGCGGGCATGAACTGGGTGAGCGAAACCGACCAGGTCCAGGGCAAGTTCACGACCCAGCAAGGCTTCGGCGCGATTCAGTATCTCATCGGCCAGCAGCTCTACGTAAAATTCGTTGCTGGCTACGCCAAAGCCAACCTGCATCGAGGCGATGGGACGGCTGCTTGGCAAAACACCATGCTCAGCGGCCGGCTACGCTTGATGTACCTCTTCTGAACGGGCGACGACGCAACGGTACTTGGTGGTCAAAGAGTGCCGCGGGGTCCCGACACCGGGCCCAGAGCTATGCAAGCGAGAATTCCCCCTGCAGTGTTGCGTCCGAACAACCGCCCACCCAGACGTGAAAGTCGCCTGGCTCGAGCTGCAGCGCGCCGTCCCGCCCTGGGAAGGCGAGGTCGCTCGCCGGGATGCGAAACCTCACGGTCTTGGCTTCGTTCGGCGCGAGGGCGACACGTTGGAAGCCTTTGAGCTCCCTCACCGGCCGGGTCACCGAACCGACGAGGTCTCGAACATAAAGTTGAGCGACTTCTTCGATTGGACGAGCCCCGTGGCAGCGGAGTCGGGCGTGGACCTCTAGCGTGCCGTTGCGCGGTACGACTAGATTCACGACGACGAGGTCAGAATACTCTACCGTCCCGTAGGTCAGCCCAAAACCAAATGGAAAGAGCGGGGAGCTCTCTACGTCCAGGTGGCACGTCGAAAAACCGATCGGATCTATCGGTGTACCTATCGGGATGCCGGCCCGAGCCTCTGCCTTCGGTGGGCGCCCGGTAGCCTTGTGCGAATAGTAGATGGGGATCTGTCCGACGGTGCGCGGGAAGCTCACCGGAAGTTTCCCTGAGGGCGCACGAGCACCGAAGAGAAGGTTGACGAGCGCCGGACCGCCCATGGTCCCGTTGTGCCAGGCCCAGAGTACGGCGTCGGCGCGCTCGAGCGCCGCATCGATCACCAGCGGCCGGCCCGACATGACAATCAGGACGAGTTGCTTTGCAGCGTCCGCAACTGCAGCAACCAACTCGCTTTGGATTCCGGGCAGATCGAGAAACGCCCGACATTTGCTCTCACCGGAGATATTCTGATCCTCGCCGACGAACAGCAGGACCACCTCGGCCGCTCGAGCCGCGGCGACCGCGGCCTCTATTCCGGAGGAGTCCCGACTACGCGGCGTTTCGATGCCTGGCGCGAAGTCGATGCGGATTGCCGGAAAACGGCTGCGCAGGGCCGCCAGCGGCGTGACGACGTCTTCCGTTCGGCCGTCAAGCGTCCAGCAGCCCATTTGGTCGAGCGGAGCATTCGCCAGACAACCAATGACGGCGAGCGAGCGCAGCTCGGGCGAGAGAGGCAGCACCGCGTCGCGATTTTTCAACAGCACCGCAGACTCTTCGGCCAGCCGCTGGGCCACCCCACGGTGCTCGACCGGAAGCGTTCGGCTGGTGCTACCGCGCGGGTAAGGGTGCTCGAATAGTCCACGCCGGAACTTGATCCGCAGCACACGGCGCACCGCCTCCTCAACCACCTCCGAAACCAGCTCACCCGATACCGTGAGAGCCTCGAGATGGGTGATGAAGGCCGAGGTCGCCATTTCCATGTCGATACCCGCGGATGCAGCCTCGCGCGCGGCGGCGCGTTCATCGGTACAGAAACCGTGCTGGACGATCTCGACCACAGAAGAGCAGTCACTAACGACGAAACCATCGAACGCGAGCTCGCCTTTGAGAAGGTCGCGCAGCGTGAAACGATTGGCCGTCGCAGGCACGCCGTTGATCTCGTTGAACGCGCTCATCACCGTGCCCACGCCTTCCTCGATACAGGCTCGAAAAGACGGCAGATGCACTTCACGCAGGTTCTGCTCCGAAATCGTGATCGTGTTGTAGTCCTTCCCCGCCTCCACCGCGCCATAGGCCAAGAAGTGTTTGGCGCAAGCGATGACGCGATCCCTATCCGAAAAGTCGGCCCCCTGCAGACCGCGGACCACGGCTCGCGCGAGTTGCGCGGCCAGGAACGGGTCTTCTCCGCTCGTCTCCGCGATGCGCCCCCACCGCGGATCGCGAGTCACGTCCACGACGGGTCCGAAGGCCCAGTCCACCCCCTCGGCGGAAGCTTCACGCGCGGCCAGCCGAGCCCCTTCCTCCACGAGCGCGGTGTCGAAGCTCGACGCCTGAGCGAGAGGAATGGGCAGCATCGTTCGGAAACCGTGGATGACGTCACGCCCGAACAACAAGGGAATGCCCAGGCGGCTCTCCTCCACCGCCAGCCTTTGGAGGTGGTTCCGTTGTTCGACGGACGCCGCGTTGAGGCAGGACCCCGCGAGACCTTGGCGTATACGGGCCTCCGTATCGCTCAGCGGGTTTCGGCCAATCATCAACTGAGACATCTGGCCGATCTTCTCGGCTAGCGTCATCTTCTCGCACAACTCCTCGACGCGCCGCTCGATCCGCTCGGCGCTCGATGACGAGCTAGGTTCTCGCGGATTCATGAGCGGGCGCCACACCGTAGCGAGTCGCGTACACTTCGTGGAAGAAGCGGCTTGGTCCCGTAATGCGCGCCAGCTGCCTGGAGGCCAGCAGCCAGCGCCGTTCCGCCGCCGAGAAGCGATCGAGCACGTTGCGCTCGTAGTAACTGAACAGTTGCTCGTCGGTCGTGGTAGGCGCGTTGGCGAAATCGCGCCAGCGCCTAAAAACGTCCTCGATTTGACGGCCATTCATGTACTGGTTGGGGTGTTGTTTGTGACGTCGAAACTTGTTCGCGAAGTCGTCGACATCGACCAGGTAGTAGTGGAGCAAGCGCGGGCGGGGATGCAAGACCGCCAGTAGGTTGCCCGGCTGCCTCAGCGCTTGTTTGGTGAACCCATCCAGCCCAACCGGGAAGGAAAAAGTCCGCTGACCGGTGGCTTGACGGCGAAACCGATGCACCCCGTCGGGTACGGTATCAGCGTGCACGCGCGCGGCCATCTTTCCGAGACGGTGCCCCATCAAAAGGGAGTGCTCGAAATGTCCGGGTCCGTCAGGCCACTCGAGCCGCCGTTTGACGAACGTATATGGGGTCGTAAAAAGTTGGATATCTGCGAAGCGATCGGGGCACCTCAGCAGCTCGCGGCACGTCGCGTAAGAGCGAAAGCGAACCGCGTCGACGCTACGAGGCAAGCCCGCAAAGAATTTGGCGAGCACGCCCGCTTCCAGCCGGTGCGACTGAACGCACAGCAGCTCATCCGCGTCCAAATGGCAAATCCAGTCGATGCCCGCGCTCCGCGCCGCGCGGACAGCATCTAGCGCGTTCAAACACTGGCGAGCCGTCACGATGTTCCCCAATTGACTGCGATAGTCCGCGGCCTCGGCGTCGTCCGCGTGCTGCTCAGCGGTGCGCGAATTGCGAAGCTCGACGAACGGGAGGTCTCGCACGGTGCTGTCCGTGCCGTCCGTGCAGTCGTCCAAGTAGACGTAGGCCTTTTCTGCGCCCAGGTGGTGGTGATAGCAAAGGTTCTGCCTCAGCAGCTTGCGCTCGTTGCGCACCGTAAGAACGAGCGCAACCCTCGCCCCCGGGTTCGGCTCAACGTCCGCCACGCCGGTCGACCTCCAGCTGTACGGCGAACGCCATGCCGCCGTCGCCGAAAGAAACGTTGGGGTTCCGCAGTCGCTCCTCGACACCGCCGAGAAGGAGCCGACGGATCTCCTCGTTGCGCTCGAGGAGCGCCTGCTCCTTCAGCACGAGCACGTCCTCCAAGTGACGCTCGTAGACCTCGCGATGGTTGGCGACTATCTCGCGCACCAACTGCAGCCGGATTCGGTAGCCGTTCGTGTTCGAGGAGGAGGGTGAGATATAGTACTTCAGCAAGAATTCCGGAATGATCTCAGCGCGCCAACCGTGCTTCACGACCGCGATGTAGAAATCCCAATCTTCGTAGCCTTGCAGCATGTTTTCGCGATAGCCGCCCGCTCGCTCCCAACAAGCTCGCCGCATCAGCACCTGGCCTGGACAGTTGTTCTTATGCAAGAAACTCAACAACGCGCCGCCCTCGGGCTTCACCTCCCAGTTGGCCAACCCCATCGTTCGAATCCAGGAGCTCACCAGCCCAACCTCTTTCGAAGCATCGAGCCGAAGCACCGCCTTTTCGAGAAAAGTTGGTTCGAAGAGGTCGTCGCTATCCAGGACGAGCACGTAATCGGAGCGAGCGGCCGCGATCCCAACGTTGCGAGCCCTCGAAACTTTGCCGTTCTCTAACCGGATGACCTGGGTGCTCTCGTCGGTCAGTTGCTCGAGGACCGTGAGCGTTTGTCGGTCGGTCGAGCCGTCGTCCACGACGATGATGGCCGACGGCGGCTGCGTCTGGCCACGAATGCTATCCAAGGTCGCCACAATGGTCGCCCCCTGATTGAAGCAAGTCACCACGGCGGTCACGCTGGTCATAGTTTGCCTTCCCACGTTTGAGTCATTCAAGAATCCACGACTTGCGGCACAGGCGAGCGCTGTTCACGCTGCGTCACGAGCGAGATTAACATGACGACAGCGTCGTCTACTGGCGTGACACTGGTATCGATGCGTAGCTCGGGATTGGTTGGCGCTTCGTAGGGGGCATTCACCCCGGTGAGCTGCTGAAGCTCTCCGGCCAAAGCCCTGGCATAGAGGGACTTCGAGTCTCGGGCGACGCATACCGCTAGCGGTGGCGCAACGTGGACCTCGATGAAATCGCCAATGAGCCGGCGAGCCGCCTCACGCGACGCTCGGTACGGGCTGATCGCGGCTACCAACACCAGGACGTCATTGCGTGCCAAGAGGTGCGCGATGAACGCGATGCGTTCCACATTTTTTTCGCGATCTTCGCGAGAGAACCCCAAGTCCGTCGATACGCGTTCGCGTATCACGTCGCCATCCAGCAACTCGACGCGCTTACCCTGGGCACGGAGCCGCTTCTCGAGCGCCACCGAAAGGGTGGTCTTGCCCGCACCTGACAAGCCGGTAAACCAAACAACCATCTCCCCGTTCCCTTCGTCACACTAAACGCAAAGCCGCGCGCTGGTCGTCCACCGTAGCAAACCTGCAGCCCACCGTTCGCTCAAAGATCTCCTCGGAAGGTTGGGTGCGTCCACCTTTGCGTCACCTTCCAAATATCTGCCGCCTCGATCCCGAAAGTGGAACCGGTCCCAGACAGGTGTCCCGATGGTCGAATTGTGTCTTTCGGGACTTGTTGTGAAATTGATTCCGGTCCAAGCTGGGCGCAGGTCGGGTGACGACGGGCCGGTGGTGAGCGGGAAGAATTTGCCGACGCGATGTCTCATCCCGCCCCGCGTCCCCGCAGTCCGGTAGTCGCAATTCCCATGGTAGATTTGATCAACGGTGACACGTTCAAGGAGCAAGCGCGGAGCGAAGGCCTCCTCCAATTGGCCGCCCGAAATCGCATTCGCCTGCTGAAGAGCGGTGCGGGCGCAGCGCTCTTCAGCTTGGGCGTCTGGTTCGGCTATCAAGAGCTGGTGCTCACCAAGAGCTGGGACGCGACAGTTTCCAGCCAATTTTCCGACATTTCGGCGTCGATCGACGGGTACGTCGAGCTGCACGTAAAGGGCAAGGGTGAAGCGGTCGACGCCAACCACCCACTGCTCGCGATCGACAATCCGTTGCTCGATCGACGCGAAGCCATCGAACTGGAGACGAAGCTCGCCGCCCTGGACGGCGAGATAGCGGCTGCCAACGCTGCGGTGGATCGGCTCACACGCCTGAGCACACAATTCGAAGCGCGGGGTCGTAGTTACCTGCGCCAACGCTCCGAGCAACTGGAGCTCGCCCTCAGTCAGAGCCAGGCCCGCCTCGACATCCAGCAAGCACGACTCACCGCGGCCCAAGCGCAATTGCAAAGGGTCGAGGGTCTGGCCAAGGAGGGCGTCGCCTCGGTGCAGCAAGTAGAAGACGCGCGGCGCGACGCTAGCGTCGCCGAAAGTATGCTCACCGATGCAACGATGACGATCGAGCTGCAACGCACGAGCCTCTCCGCATCCAAGAGCGGCGTCACCATCGGCGACTACTCCTCCGTTGATCGCTCCTACTCCAATCAAAGGGCCGACGAGGTCTCACTCAGCTTGGCCCAATTGAGCGCGCAACTGGCCGAAAAGCAGACTCACCGCGCGGCCTTGGCCAGCGGGCTCGCCGATCTGAATCGGCAACTCGACCTGCAGCAGCACCGCGACGCTGCCGCGCCGGCACGGAGCCGAGTCTGGGCAATGCTGGCCAGTAACAAGCAGTGGGTGACGCGCGGGCAGACCCTGCTCCGCGTCATGGATTGTACGCGCATGCACGTGCTGGCCTACCTCAGTCGCCGCAAGTTCGATTCCGTGCGCGTCGGCCAGGCAGCGCAGATCGAATTGATCGCCACCGGACGCAAGTTCAACGGTCACGTCACGTTGACCATGGGCAAGCTGCCTGGCCCCGGTCTGATTGAGCCGCTTGCCGCAACCGAGAACTACGCGGTACTCGTTGAATCCAACGAGCTAGCCGTGTCGCTTCGCGAAGCGTGCGATACCGGCCAGCGCGCTGAAGTAACCTTTCTACGCGACCGCTGACAACCGAGCCGGTTGCCGCGCTCAGTCGCTAGTTTCTCCGCAGCCGTAACCTCCAGCCGAACGAGGGGCCGACCCATGCGTTTGCCTTGCTTCCTTGTCGCCATCCCCGACCGACGAAGCGAGCCCCCGATGGATTCAATTTCTGTCACGAATCATGGAGACACGACACTAGTTGAACCCCAACGAGCGAATCAGAGACACGAAGGAGCCGCCGAAGCTCCAGCGTGGGACGACACGAACGTAGCTACCGCGGCAGTAGATCTTCCGAATCATTGCTTCTCGTTGGTCGTCGTCCAGGTCGAGCCGAACTCCCAAGACGTCCGCGCGAACCAAACGGACGACGCGGGCGCGGATCCAACCCACCTCGTCGATGCGCAGGTCGATCGTCGACTGCAAGTTGACGCCAGACACCCCCCGCAGAAGCGCTCCACCCTCCGAAATGTCCTGTGCTCTTGCGCTCGCAACCGCGGACGCCAGCGACGTCCGAAAATCGACGGCTTCGTCGGCGGCGTAGCGTTCTGCTGTTCGATACTTGGGCTTTTCGATGCAGGGCACGATCGCCGCATACAGTTGGAGCGCGGTAGAGCACGTCCAGAACAACATCACCACCGACAGACTCCCAATGCGCAGCGGGGAAGCCGCGTCCAGGCTCGAATAGACCAGGCCACCGACCAACAGCGTCAGCAACGCGAGCGGAAGGCGCATCACCCGCCAATGGACGACGGTCTGGCCACGGCTCACGCCCTTGTCGGTGACGTCAAACCCTTGCTTGGGGGAGCGCGTGAGAACCCGGTAGGTGGCGCGGAGCAGCACCGGACAAAGGATCACCGATGCCGCATCAGTAACGAGCGGCAGAAGAGCGCCGCGGGTGAGCCAGCTGAGCCCCAAGCGGGCCAGGGCGAAGGGACCGAGGAAGCTGATTAGCTCGGCCGGAGTCGTGCGCAGCAGAGCGAACCCGAAATAGAGGAACATGATCGGAACGGCAGCCCACACGACGCGCATGGCGGCGTACCAGCTCAGCTTCAAGAAGTTCTCCAAGAAAGCAATGTAGCCCCAGATGCCCTTGACCAAAGCGCGCGGCCCCCACTCGGGGTTGGTCGCAATCTGAAGACCACCCAGACACCAACGGGCTCGTTGCGTCAGGAACTCCTTGATGCCTTCGGGAGCCAAACCGACGCTGAGGTTCTCCGACAAGAATACCGTCTCCCAGCCCATGGTCCGCAATTTGATGCTGAGCAGCGTATCTTCGGAAACGGACTCCGTAGGCATGCTGCCGAGCTCGTTGAAGGCCTTCATCCTCAATAAGAAGGACGTGCCACAGCAGGTGGCCCCGTTGCGCCCGTCGAGCGCGGGCAATCGCGCGTCGAACCACGCTCGCTGATCGTCCGGCCAAACGGCGGAGGCCCGCAGCGCGTACTGAAACGGGTCCGGGTTGTAGAAGTGCTGAGGAGTCTGAACGATGCCGACTCGCGGATCATGCATCAGGGCCAGCGTACGCCTCAAGAACTGGCGGAGCAGAATAAAGTCGGCGTCGAGCACGATCACGAAGTCCGGCTGTCGCGGCAACTGGCGGACGTGGCGAAATGCGTTGTTCAGGTTCCCGGCCTTGTAGCCGGCGTTGTCGGCCCGCGTGATGTAGCCAACGCCCTTCTCTGCGGCGAACTCAGCGAGCCACGGCCGACGCCCGTCGTCCAAAAGCCACACTCGGTGGTTCGGGTAGTCGACGCCCTTTGCTCCGACCACGGTGCGCTCCAACACGGTGCGACTCTCGTTGTAGGTCGCGATGAAAATATCGACGAGCGGCACCTCTCCGTCAGAGCGCCACCACCCCTCGTAAGCGTCCGCTTCGGCGCTGCGATCCCGATACGTCGCAAACAACCAGGTGCCGCGAATGGAAAGAAAGTGAGCGATCGACTCGAAGATCAAGAAGAGCGCCGCTGCGAACCACCACGCGCTGATCTCGAACGAGCTGACCACCGTCGCCGTGCGCCAAACGGCGTAGCGAAGTTGGCACCCCAGGATCACGCACACCAACAGGCGCCTCGCCCAGAGCCGCGCATGCGAAATCCACGGAAGAAACAGCAACAACGATCCAGCCAGCACCAAGCTGGGAAATGCGGTTGACCAAACTGAAGCCTGCAACCTCAACCCTCCTGCAGATTCAACGTGCACTTGGCCTAGCATTTTTGGGGTCGCCGACGTCGAGAGAAGCGACATCACGCCGATGACCTTTTTCAGAGATTGAAGGATGGCGTTCGCGTCCAGACCGCAATCACCACGCGCACATGGTGGAGACGGGTAGGAAGGTACGGGGTCGTCTACAGCTCTTGCGTCGACTGTCGGGGTTCGCAGCTCCTGACGCAGATTTCAGGCTGAAGGTGCGCGATGCGATCGTCATCGTTTCGGCTTCGCGCGGTGGTTCGAGCTTTCTCGCCGAATACTTGCGGAGGTGTCAGGGCCTGAATCATTTGCGCGGCGAACTCAATCCGCTGCTCGAGCTCTGTGGGCAGACGTACCCCACGAGTGGAACTGGTTCCGACTTGCTCTTGCCCGGAACGGAAACCGCACTGCAAGAGGTGGGCGCCGAGCTGGCCTACGATTGCGGCGAGCCGCGCAACGAGCTGACGCACGAGCGAGATGTCACGCGGTTCGCACTGGATCTCGCCTGTCGCTTGACCATGCAGTGGCCCGACGTGGAATTCGACCTGTCCGTCGTCGAGCGTTGCTTACGGGCAACACTGGCGTCTACCGAGAAGACCCTGGGCTGGCCGCACGGAAGGCTCGCCAATCCGGCCGTTTTCCATGCGATCTTTCTCAGTCGACTGCGTGAGGCTTACCCAAGAGTTGACCCGAGCTACTACGACTTGCCGGCCGAAGTACGACGTCGATTCGTCCCAGAAACCCAATCGCAACACGGACCACCAGCCGCTCGCCTGATCGAAGAGCCACCATTCATCTGCATCGAGCCGTGGCGCCTCGCCGCCACGAGCGGGCTGGCGGCACGGCCGCTCGTGATCAAGACCCCGAGCAACGCCTATCGCCTAGGCTACCTGAAGGCCCTCTTCCCCAACGCAAGACTACGCATCTTGCACCTGACTCGAAATCCGGCCGCGTCGATCAATGGCCTGTGTGACGGGTGGTTGCACGGGCGCGGCTTCTTTTCCCACGCGCTCGACGTCCCGCTGGTGATCGAGGGCTACTCGGACGTCTTTCCCGCCTGGGGCAAACGTTGGTGGAATTTCGATCTCCCTCCCAACTGGCAAGCGATGAGCAACCTGCCCTTGGAGCAAGTCTGCGCCCTACAGTGGCTCACGAGCCATCGCGCGGCGCTCGACTACCTATCGCAACAGGTAAGCGCACCCAGTCTTCGATTGAAATTCGAGAACGTTATCCGCCCGACTACCAGAGCGCAGAGCCTGCGGACTTTGCAAGCGTGGTTGAGCGACTTGGCACCGGTGCAGTTCCCGAGCGCGCAGACCATGGACACCATGCCACCCGTCATGGCGACCGTCCCGCCGGGGGCCGGCAGATGGCGACGCCGCGCCGACCGCCTGGAACCACTGATACGACAGAAAGATGTTCGAGAGCTCGCGGAGGACCTCGGCTATGGCCGTAGCAGCGCAAACTGGGACTAAGGCGGCGGTCAGGCCTGGTTCGTACGGTGGTCCAAGTTGGCAACCGAGGCACGCGACGCACGCGAGCGACGTGCAGGTGGGTCGACTTTGGCGGCCATGCGGCACGGATTCGGAAGTGGCAACGCTCCGCGAAGTGCTTTTGGCCTGGCCTGGCGACGAGCTCTCTTTCACCGGCGACCCCGATCAGCAGCTGATGCTTCGCGCGATTGACTTGGGCAAGATCAGGCAACAAGCCAGCGCCCTCGCAGAAATATACCGGGCCTCCGGCGTCGTCGTGCACTTTCACAGCGCGTCGGTGCGTCCACCGCCCAACTTCATTTTCATGCGTGACTTGTTCTTCATGACGCCGGAAGGCGCCGTGCTCGGGCGAATGGCCTCCGAGCAACGAAGCGGCGAGGAGCGCCACGCAGCTGAAGCGCTCGCTAAGCTCGGCGTGCCCCTGCTGATGACACCCCGCGCAGATGCGCGGTTGGAGGGAGCCGACGCGCTATGGCTCGACTCCAAGACGGTGCTGGTAGGAATCGGGAATCGCACCAACGCGGCAGGTCATGCACAACTGGCCATCCTGCTACGTTCACTAGGCGTAGAGACGGTCACGGTGACTCTGTCGCGTGACGTGCAGCATCTGCTCGGCGCCGTCGTGCTCTTGGATCGTGATCTAGCTGCGGTCAGGAGAGGTTCCGAGGGCCCTGAAATTTCATCGATCCTCGAGGCTCGCGGCTACCGCTGCGTCGTATTCGACGACGACGACGAAATGAACGAGCGACGAGCAATGAACATCGTAACCCTTGCTCCGCGTCGCATCGTGATGCCCGCGGGCTGCCCGCGAGCTCGGTCGCGCTTTGAGCAAGCGGGTGTCAGCTGTATCGAGTGCGACGTCTCCGAGTACATCGGGGCCGGCGGCGCATTGGGTTGCTTGACTGGAATCTTGAGGCGCGACTCTGGCTCCTGAGGTGCATCTTGAAGATCTTGTATTCGATGATCTATCCGCCTGATCGTGGTGGCAGCGGCGCTCCAATCTACACGCTGCACCTCCTGGAGGGCACGATCGACCGCGGTCTGGAGGGTGGGATACTCTTTTCTACCGGCCACGACTATCGCGTCCCGCGTGCGCGCTACGAATCGTTACCGCTGCGCTTCGAGCGACCCGCAATATTCGATAGCCAGCCCAGCGTCCCTCAGTCGATCGCGTTTAGAGACCTCACGAGAGCTCAAGTCGGCGAGCTCGTGAGCGCCTTCGTCGACGGCTTTCGACGAGCCTGGGCAGCTGGCTACACCCTGTCACACGTGCAGCACGGAATGTACATTGGCTATGCCGCCCACCTGGCGAAACGAGAGCTAGGGTTGCCATACGTGGTGAGCCTGCACGTCATGGAGCTCAACTTCATCCACGAATTTCCCGATCCAATCATGGCCATGGCCGGCATGGTGCACGCCGACCGCATCATTGCGCTCACGGACGCCAACAAGCGACGGCTGCTCCAAATCTACACGCGAGAAAACATTCTGCGCTGGGACATGGCGCGTCACCGCCGTACGCGCGAGCAAGCGGAGGCCGAATACGATGCGGTCGTCGGTCCGCAGGACATCGATCCGGCCCGAGTCTGCGTGATACCGCTGGGCATCGACATGAAACGCTACGACATCCGACACGATGCCGCCCTGTCGTCCGAGCTGGCGTCCTTGGGAATTCCGGACGAGGCACCGCTGGTATTGTTCGCGGGTCGACTGATCGAGATGAAAGGCATCCTGCATTTGCTGGATGCAGCGCGACACTACACGACGCGCTGCAATGCACACACGATCGTCTTGGGCGGCGGCGCGCTGACAGACCAAGTTCGCCAACGCTGCGCGGAACAGTCCAACGTTCACTACCTCGGCTTCAAGACGCAAGAGGAACTACCCGCCTATTACGAGTACTGTGCGCGCCGCAACTCGGTATTCTGCGTACCTTCACGCAGTGAGGGGCTGAGCCTGGCCTACCTCGAAGCAATGGCGTGTGGCATGAGGGTCATGGCCAGCTGCTTCGAAGACATGGGCGAGATGGACATCATGGCGCCGCCGTGGGTCTCGTTCGTGCCATTCGGTGATGTCGAGGGGCTTGCGCAGGAGATGAGTCGGGTCCTCGGGGCGAGCGCCAGCGACTACCGCCAGCACATTCGCCGGCGCGTGTCGGGATACGACAAAGAACGCTTCATCGCGCGCGTGCACGCGCTTTACGACGCTGTCGACAGAACCGAGGACTCGCCAGCGGCTGGACAAATAGCTGCGCAGGCGTGACCGTCGGCCACGAGTCGTTCGCAATGTTTCGCTGCAATGAGGAACCGCAGGCGTCGACTCTTCACGGGGGCGCGGTCGTGAAGCAATACTGCTTGCCGAGCACGACCTCGCACTCGAAGTTGTCGGGACAATTGGCACCGAGGCAGGTCGCGGGCTCGGGCGCAGCCACGCATTCGCAGACGGACGGGCGAGCGTCGAGGACCTTCTCCTGGCACGGGTACGGGTTCTCGCTGCACAGGCAGTAGCCGGCCCAATCGGGGTTCGCGCCCGAACAATCCTCACGCTCGTCGCACAGGCACTTTTCGCGCATTTTTCCGCACATATGACTGGCGTCGCACGGCGGAATGTCGCGGCAGACTGCGCGTACCCGGCAAGGCTTGCCCGAGCACTCGATCTCTTCGAACGCGCAATATTGATGATCGGCACAAGCCGGGTTGCAGGCCGACTCGCTGACGGCCAACACGGCTCCAGGCGCCGCGCTGCCGCCGGCTCCCGCGCCGCCCCCGGGCGACGAGCCGCCCTGAGAGGAGGTGCCAGCGTGCGACGAGCCGCCCGAAGACGAGCCGCCCGAAGACGAGCCGCCACCCAACGTCGAGCCAGCGGCTGCGGAGCCCCCACTCGTCGAGCCGGCCGCCGCAGTCGCACCGGCTGTCGACGAGCTGCCTCCGCTCGGTGCAGAGGAGGGCGAATCGCTCCCGCAACCCCACGCCAGGAGACAGGCTCCCAAAACGACGCCGCCCATGGCCTCACGTACGCGAACCATTACGGTGGTCTAGCACGGCACCGGTCCCAGATCCACGAGCGTCAGACTGGAACCAGTTTCACCCCGCACCACCTTTTCCAACACGCGCTGCTGGCTACTCGTGTTATCCGTGTCGTCGCGGCGGAGCTCAGGGCGTGGACGCACGGGGTTCGGGATCGCAACGGGTGGATGCCATGACCAGTATCAAACGACTTGCGCAGGGGTTAACGCTGGGTTTGCTCGCGATGGCCTGCGGCTCGCAGAGCCGCGACGAATCGGTGGGTGCGGCGCGACAGGCCCTGACTGCCGCTCAACAACGCGTGCTCGGCTTCGAGACACCGCTAACAGACTGGAGCGGCGGCGCGATTGCCTCTAGTGCCATCCGTTCGGAAGGTGCCGCAGCGCTAGCGTTGTCTCCAAAGGGCTACACCGAGCTGACCAGCGCCAAGCTCTCTTCGCTGGGCTTGGTCAAGTCGAGCTTCAGCTTCGATCTGCGCTTGCCGCAGACCGTTTCCTGGGGTGAAGCTCGCGTCATCCTGCGCCTGCCCAGCAAGGGCATTTCCTGGCAAGATCTTGGTGGTCGCTCGCTGGTCGGCCTGCCCGCTGGCAGTTACCAGAAGCTCACGTTTGCCATCCCAGCCAACGTCGAGACCACGCTCGAAGGCACGTACAGCGACCTCGACATCAAGATCGTCCTGAACGCGCCGAGCGGCGGCGCACCCTACCTGTTCGACCACATCGACCTCGCAGACACGGGCACGCCGATGCCCGTACCCGCGCCCGGCCTGACGCTCACGTACCCCAAGGGGGCACCGCTCAGCTCGGTGTTCATGTCAGCGTCCGATGCCTTGCAGATCGACGACCGCGTGACGCTGGCTCAGTCCGGCCAGCTGCCGGAGGTCGCCGGTCTGGGCTCGGGCGGCGTCGAGCTCGGCGCGGGCACTCAGGCATTCGCGAACATCAAGAGCGGAGGGAGCGCCTACTTGCGCGCATCGTCACACGTGTACGGTTCGCTGCGGGCCGTTGGCGACGTCACCTTCCAGCAAACCGACGTGAAGGTGGACGGCGGCTCCACCAAGTTCACGGTGGTCGATAAAGCAACGACCACGCTCGATGTCGATTTCCCCAGCACCACCCTGGGTCCCAAGGCAGCCGGGCCCGATGGCCCGGTTTTACCCATCGATCCGGGCGCCTACTCCACGCTCGACGTACGTTCGCGCGGCAAAGTGCAGCTGCGTGCGGGTACGTATTACTTCGACACGTTGAACACCGAGCCAGACGCAGAGATCCAGCTCGCTGGCGCGCCGATCTACCTGTACGTAAAGAGCAGCTTCACGTTCAAAGGCGGCTTCAAACGCCTCTCGGGCGAAGACGGGCAGATCCTCGTCGGTTACCTGGGCACGACCACCGCTTACGTGGAGGCGGCCTTCGTCGGCACGCTCGTAGCCCCGAACGCGACGCTCGAGCTGCGGAGACCCGGTAGCGGCCAGCACAAGGGCACCTTCTTCGGTAAGAAGATCGAAGCATTTTCCGACTCCGCGATCGCCTTCTTGCCCTTCAACTTCAGCGTCGCCTGCACCTTGGGCGACACCGACCAAGACGGCACGTCCGACTGCGACGACTATTGCAACAAAGACAAGCTGAAGACGAGCGCTGGCCAATGCGGTTGCGGCGTCGCCGATTTGGATACCGACCTCGACGGCGTGATGAACTGCAAAGACGGCTGCCCCAACGACGCCTCCAGCCAAGCCCCGGGTGTCTGCGGCTGCCCGAGCGCCCCCGTACCGGATGGCACGCCCTGCGCCGACAGCATCTGCCCCGGGCAACACGTTTGCCATGCCGGCCAGTGCGGCGACGCGAGCGAGTGCGCGCCCGAGCCAGGCTGCGTCGCCAAGTTCTTCGACCAGCACTGGTATTTCATCTGCCCCGGCCCCAAGACGTACGACGCCGCGCTCACGGCTTGTCAAAGCATCGGCTCGACGCTGGCCCACATCGACGAACAAGAGGAAGACGACTTCCTCAGCCGGAACTTGAAGAGCTCGGCGGCCTTCATCGGCGCCAACGACCGAACGACGGAGGGCGAGTGGCGTTGGGCAACCCCCAGCTCGGACCGGGGTGATCGCTTCTGGACGGGCGGCTCCTCGGGCCGTCGCTACTTCGCTCGCTACTCGGCGTGGGCCAGCGGCTCACCGATCGAGTCGGGCGAAGACTGCGCCACGCTCGGAAGCGGGGGCAAGTGGGCCAACACCGCGTGCTCCACCGCCGCAGGCTTCGTGTGCGAGGTATCAGCGCATCGCGGAGAAGGTCCGTTCAAGAAGCCGCCGCGGTTTTGCGAAATCATGGGCCTGCATTGCCCGGACGAGAACGGGTCCAGCGTTCACGACAAATGTGACACCTCGGAGGCGACCGTGTGGGGCTCGCTCTCCAAAGAGCAAACGGCCACTCTGTTCGCGACCTGCAACTCCAAGTGCCAACAATTCGGGCAAGACAGCCAAGAGTGCAAAGACGCGTGCACCGGCCCTGCCAGCATCCCTCCCCTCGGCCAAGGCTGCGACGATTTCACGGACGCCGAGGTCGGCACCTGCACGCTCAAGAGTCATCTGGAGCCGCTCGTTGGCTGCGAAACGGACGCCAATTGCCCGACCGGCAGCGTGTGCGGCGTCTTTTACGATTGCCCGCTAGCTGACCGCGATCAAAAGATCTCGGAGTGCGTGGCGCTGAACGCCGATCGCAACGCCCGCGGTTCGGGCAAGGTCTGCGGAACACCCGTTGACGGCTGCGCCCAAAAAGGCGCCACCGCCCATTCGGACCGCTGCGCCGAGGCCAAGCTCTGCGAAGTCCAAGAGACACAGGCCACGACCACCGTCCAAGCGCCCGGCTCCGACCTCTCGAAGACCGATTTCGATCCTGAGAACGAATTCGACGCACCGGTCGCGGCACCCGATACGCCGTTCCCGCAATTGAGCGAGCCGAGCTGCGCTCCGAACTGTCCGACCGATCCACGAGCTGCGGAAAAGCACCCATGGTGCACCATGGGCACGCAGGATCAGATCGGTGCTGCGCAAGAAAATAAGCCGGAGAAGAAGGGCAAGAGCGACAGCGACTCGGACCTCGTCAGCTTCGAGTTCAATCCGCATTTGCGCATGCTCCACGACGCCAAGCTCGGCGCGCTCGGCATCCCCGAGCTCCAGCTCGTGGCCGAAGCGGGTTTCGATGCCAAGGTGCACTACGAAATCGCGGGCGGGGGCGACATTCCCGTGCTGGACGTGCTGGCCGGGCTCCACGCCGACGTTTGCGGCGCCGAGAGCGTGACCACGCTCGACATTCTCGGCATCGACTTCGTTCCGATCCTCGAAAAGATGACCCAGAGCGACTGGGATCTTCCTCTGACGATCCCCGCAGAGCAGGCCCAAAAGGACTGCGCTGCCGGGCTGTCAAAGGTGCGTGACTACGCCAACCGCGCGAAGAAGGCATACCTGGACGCGGTCACGCTGATCAAGCAGTACAACGCGCTCGTCGCCGACGACGACCCGGCCATCCCGGCTACGATCAGGAACAACTTCTCGAAGAATCTGTGCAGCGACTTGTTGCAGCAGAAGCCGCGCGGTTTTCCCGCCATCGACTGCGCCACCGCCACGCCAGAAGCGGTGTTGAACGCATTCATCACGTACTACGAGCGCACGGTCCTCGGCTTTTTGGGCCAAGACGGCGCCCTCGGCCTCAAAGACGCCGTCAACCAGCTCTCTGATCTCGCCTACGGCAAGGACTTCACCCTCTACAATTGGCAGAAGAACGAAGAAGTCACGATCGCGCAGTTTCAGTTCTTCGTCGGCCCCGTGCCGGTCAATCTGGAAATTCTCTCGACTACCGATTTTGGCGTCAACGTCAACGCGCACGTCGAGCTCAGCGCGCAGCCGATCGTCAGCAGCATCTTCCGCATGGGTGGTAGCCAGCCGTCTCAATCACTGGCGAAGGTCACGGCCGACGGAGAGCCGCATGCTGGTGTCGAGCTAGGGGTGTTCTGCGGTGTCGGCTTCAGCTTTGCTGGAGTCGGTGCACGCATTGGTCTGGAAGCGGATCTCCACCTCGGCGAGGTGCACGTACCAGTGTACGCCGGCGCCGGTATCGGCCTGGGCGCGGAGGTCGATACGCGTGCGCCACCCGCCGACCTGGTAGACGTCGTCACGGAAGACGTCTTGGTGCCGACCAAGCGCTACTTCGTCGACGTATTCTACGAGGCTGGCCTCGAGGCGCGGGTTCGCAACATCTTGAACGGCCACATCGACGCCAAAGTGAAGGTCGAGTTCTTCTTCTTCAGCAAGACTTGGCGCAAGACGCTCTTCCAATTCGACGGCATTTGTAAGGGAGACGCCAACACTCCGAACAAGAATTGCGACTTCCCGCTCGTCAGCCTGGCCAACTCGACCACCGCGGCCGAAGGGAGGTTTCCGTGGGCCGAGATTCGCCCGGAGCTGGCCTTCTCGCGGCTCCGGAAGATCACGAGCTCGGCGACGCCGGGGAACCGTACGGCCAGCGTCGAGAAGGCGGGCAAGCTCTTCTACGACTCGCTGTGTCAGTGCATCGACGGCGACGACCCCAACGACCAGCGTGAATGTTTCCGCAGCGACGATTGTTGTCCAGGCAGCAAGCCACGTTGCTTGAAGCCTGCCAACGGCGGCAAGCCGGTGTGCACGTTGTGCCAAGACGTGGGGCGGGACTGCAACGCCGACGCCGACTGCTGCGACCCCACCAACAACGTGTGCATCAACAACAAATGCTCGGGCAAGCTATTCTGCAACGCGACGTGCTCCCGCGACGTCGAGTGCGCGTCCAAGCATTGCGAGGATTCGTCTTGCAAGTGCGTCGTCCAATAGCGAGCATTCTGGTCGCGGCGAGCCTTTCGAGTCTCGCCGCGACGGCTTGTCGGAGCGACGCGCCCAGTGCCCAGCGCCTGTTCGTCGCCGAGCACAGCTACCACTACGACGTAAAGTACGAGAGCACGGCTACGCTGCATCAAGCCGGTGCCGGCAGCTTCAAGCTGGCGCTGATCTCGGCCCTCGACCTCGATGTGCTGCGCGTCCAAGGCAGCGAGGTCGAGCTCGGTCTGGCCTTCAGCTCGCCCGCGCTCAGCATCAACGACTCGACGCAAGATCCAACGCTGGCGCAGCTGCAGAGCGACTTGTCCAAGCCCAGCGTGTTCGTGCTCCGCGACGGCAAGATCACCGCGGAGCGCTTCGCGCCGGAGCTGTCACCGATCGTCGTCTCGCTGGAGCGGTCCGTGGCCGCAGCGCTACAGGTGCCGGAGGCACCACGAAACGCCACAGAGTGGACCGTGCAAGAGCTGGACTCGACGGGCCGCTACCGAGCCCGCTACACCTTCGATCGCTCCAGCAACGTGCTGGCCAAGGTGAAGCTCGGGTTCGAGGAGCTACTGACGTCTGGGAAGCTCGCCAACGTCGATCAAAGCAAGCTCCTTCCCAAGATTGAAAGCTCGCGCGTCACGCTCACTCTGAAGGATGGCGAGCTGAGCTCGATCATCGGCAAAGAACGGCTCGTCACCGACGTGCTGAAGGCACCGCTGACCAGCGAATCGACCCTATCGCTCCGCCTGGCTAGCCAGCAGGGCAAGCTCAAGCTCGCGCGAGCAGCGGTGTTTGCCGCGACTGAGGAGATGAGCCCGACGCACGCCTACGGCACGACGCCCAGGCGCGGTGCCTTCGACAACCTGCGCGCGGACTCGCGCAGCTTCGACCAGCTCGTAGCCGACTTGTTGGAGATCCCCAGCGACCACGTCAGCGAGACGTTCGCCAGCAAGAACGGTGTCGCCGTGTCCGAGGCCGAGCAGCTCGAACGCAAGGCAGCGCTCCACAAGCGCACCGGCAGCTTTTCCGCGCTCGTCGTCAGCCTCCGACAGAAGCCCGAGAATCTGGCCAAAGCCGAGGCCTTGGTGCTCGCGGGCTCGAAGGCCGCACCCCACCTGCTCGATGCGCTCGGCAGCGCCGGCACGCCGGAGGCGCAAGACGTGCTGGCGCGTTTGATTCAGGACGAGCGCGTGCCCAATGAGCTGCGTGGCGTCGGCGCCACCTCTTTCATGTTGGTGGAGCAGCCGACAATTCACACGTCCCAGGTCCTGGAAAGCCTGATCAGCGACCCGCTGCTACACGATTTTGGCATCTACGGAACCGGAACGGCGTCGCGCTACCTGCGCGAGCAAGGCAACGCCAAGCGCGCCGACGAGCTCGTCCAAAACCTCGTAACTCTGCTGCGCAACGCCGATGCGCCGGCAAGACGCATCGCCATCTTACGCGGGATCGCAAACTCCGCGTCCGACGGCGCGCTGGACGCCGCACGCGCGTACTTGGACGCAGAACCGCTCGAGGTGCGCCGCGCAGCCGTCGATGCTCTGCGCTTGATGAAGAGCGACGACGTCGACGGCCTACTGGCGACTCGCATCATCGAGGACAAGAGCGCCAGCGTTCGCCTGGCGGCCGTCAAGGTGGCCTCTCGGCGCCGGTCGTCCCCGGCTTTGCGCAAAGCGGTCGCGCGCGCAGTTCTAAGAGACGCCGACGAGACGGTTCGCGTCGGCTTGGTGGAGCTGCTGACACGTTGGCTACCTACGGATGCGGACTTACGCCCAACGCTGGAGCAAGTCGCGCGTCGCGACGCCGCTGCGCGCGTTCGCGACGTCGCCGCAGCGGCCCTGAAAAAGACTTGATGCGCCCGCCATGCTGCAACACAAGCGAGGCATGACAGCTCGAGTCGTTCTGCTGTGGGCGTTGCTCGCTTCGGCCGCTGCTTGCTCGGATCCCGACGGCGACACGAGCACCGGCGGCGGCTCCGGCGGCAGCACGAGCGGCGCGACAACGGCCGGAGGCGGCAGCACGAATGCCGGCAGCACGAATGCCGGCAGCACGAATGGCGGCAGCACGAATGGCGGCGGCTCGAGCGGAAGCGGCGGCTCGAGCGGAAGCGGCGGCTCGAGCAGTGGTAGCAGCCATGGCGGTGGCCAAGCCACGATCTCCGAGCTCGCGATGTTGGCGGTTGGGAATCAGTGGAAGTACACAGTCACGGGCGACGGTCTGGATTGCCCGACCGGTTCTGTTTCTACCAAAGTCGAATCGCTGCAACCGTTCCAGGGGCACGACGCTTACCAGGTGCGGGATTTCTGCACGCCGGATCAGCTCACGGCCTTCAGCTACGATGGCGACACTCTGCTGCAGTATTTTCCGCCGACCGAATGGCTAGAGGTCATGGCCTCGCCGGTGGAAGACGGAACCTCGTGGACGTTCGCTCCTGGTACGACCATCACCTGGCACGCCACTGCCTCGATTACGGTCCCAGCCGGAACGTTCAACGACTGTTTCATGCGAACGGTTTCGGACAGTCCAGGACTTCAGGCGACGTTCTGTCCGGGCGTCGGTCAAGTCCGACGCGTCAACGATGGTTACACCGCTGTTCTGGAGTCCTATGAGCTGCATTGAGTCGAGGACCGGGACCGGCTTCTTGCTGGTGGCCGCGCTGCTTCTCGGCTGTACCCGCTCACCCACACCAGACTCCGCGCCGAAGCGCGACGTGGCTCCGCCAATCGCCGGGCCAAGCGCGATGCCTCCTGCCCTACCCGAGCCTGCCTCGTCTACCGGGGCTTCGGCGCCGACAGCCGGTGCGCTGCCTGTTTGCGTGCGCATGTGTCGCACGGGCCAGCGTCTCAAGTGCGGCGCCAGCGACGAGCTATGCCAGAGCGCCTGCACGTCGATGTCACGCGGCGTCTGCGCGAAGCAGCTCCTCGCTACGCTCGAGTGCTTTGCCAAGGAGCCGGTCGACCACTGGGAATGCGGGCCGGAAGGGTTACCCGCGGTCAAGTCCGGCTTCTGTGACGCGGAGCAAGCGGCCGCTGTCGATTGCGCGCAGCGCTCCAGCGCGCTTTGAACCGCGGACCATTGCCGGTGGGCGCAAGCTCGCCAAGTTGATCGGCAATTTCGTCCCCGCGCAGGCTTCCCCTTGCCTCCGCGTGCCGGGCTCTTTCGGCGATCAAACTTCGTAGGCGCGGGAATGAAAGAGCAACGGAGCACGCCCACCCATCATGTCGTTTCCCGCTGCCGTGCCGCCCAGAACCTCACCGATTCGACGAAGCGCATCAGCCTGGGGGGTTGCGGCGCTCCTGGTCCTAGGAGGATGCGGCGCGAACGAAGACGGCGGCGGTGGTCCTGTCGTCCCAGCGGCGGGGGCCGGCGGCAGCGGAGGCAATAGCGGGACGAACGCGGGAGGCTCATCGTCTACGGCAGGCCAGAGCCCTTCGGGCGGCGGCGGGAGCTCCGGCTCGTCGGGTTCGTCCCCGACGGGCGGCGCCGGTGCCGCTGGGCAGGCAGGTACGGGCGGCGAAGGTCACGCGGGGAGCGGCGGGAGCGGCGGGGGCGGCGGGGGCGGTGGGCCCCCCGGAGCGAAGTTCGTCGGCAACATCACCACTCGGGGGGCGGTGCGTGACGGCTTCAGCAAGTATTGGGACCAGATTACTCCAGAAAACGAGGGGAAGTGGGGCAGCGTGGAGGCGACCCGCGGCAAGCCCGATTGGAGCCGCCTCGACCCCATCTACAAGTACACGCAGGACAACCAGATTGCGTTCAAGCAGCATGTCTTCGTCTGGGGTAGCCAACAACCTTCGTGGCTGGCGGGGCTCTCGGGCGCGGATCAGACGGCCGCGGTCAAGAACTGGATGAGCACGTTTTGCGCGCGTTACCCCAACGTCAAATACATCGACGTGGTGAACGAGCCGCCGCCGCACACGACGCCCTCTTACATGAACGGCATCGGCGGTACCGGAGCGAGCGGCTGGGACTGGATCGTCAACGCCTTCAAGTGGGCGCGTGAGGCGTGCCCCAACGCGGTGCTCATCCTCAACGACTACAACGACATCGAGTACCCGAACGACAACCAGCACATGATCGACATCGTGACCGCCATCCGCAAGGCGGGCGCCCCCATCGACGCCATTGGCGCGCAGGCCCACGACGCCTACAAGCTGCCCACTGCCACCGTCAAGGGCTACATCGACAAACTGGCCGCCACCGGTTTACCCGTTTTCATCACCGAGTACGACATCGGCATTGCCAACGACGACGAACAAAAGCGCGTGATGCAGGAACAGTTCACCATGTTCTACACGCACCCCAGCATTCACGGAATCACTCTCTGGGGTTACATCGTCGGCGCTACCTGGCGCGACAACACGGGACTTCAGCAATCCAACGGCACGATGCGCCCGGCCATGACCTGGCTGATGCAGTACCTCAAACGCCCAACCAACTGAGCGAAGGCTGGCTGTTCAAGGCGGTAGCGCGTCGCCCGCGCTGAGCGCATGAAGGAGCGTGGCGAGGTCGGGGTCTCTCTCTTCGAGGGCTAGCGCTTCGTTGGCGTCGTCGCTTCGGGTGTCGGCGGCCCGGCTGGCATGCTGCGTCCCTCGCCACGGAAACAAAGTTCGCTGCGACCGATGAGTTTTCGCGCCCGGGCGGCTCTCTCTTGGGAAACCCACGGAACGGAGAGACGACCATGATGCTCAACGGAAAGATTGCAGTGGTTTACGGCGGTGGCGGCGTGCTGGGCGGTGCGGCAGCGCGAGCTTTCGCTCGCGACGGGGCGACGGTGTACCTCGCAGGGCGGACACGAGAAAAATTGGAGGCCGTGGCGCAAGACATTACCTCGGCCGGCGGGCGGGCTCATGTAGCGGTGGTGGACGTGCTCGACGAGGCGACGCTGGTGAGACATGCGGCCACGGTCGCACAGCAGGCGGGTCGCATCGACGTGGTGCTCAATGCGGTCGGTTTCGTGCACGTACAGGGCACGCCGCTGAAGGATCTGTCGCTCGACGACTTCGAGCGTCCGATCCGCGAAACGACGCGCGCCTATTTCTCGATCGCCAAGGCAGTGGCTCCGCACCTCGTGCCCAAGAGCGTCCTCATCTCGCTGTCCACACCGGGCTCGAAGCTCGCGTTTCCGGGCGTGCTCGGTTTTGGTGTGGCCTGTGCCGGTGTCGAAGCGATGACGCGCCACCTGGCAGCCGAGCTCGGACCGGGCGGTGTGCGAGTGGTTTGCCTGCGCCCGGATCTCGTGCCCGAGACCGTCAAATTGGGCTCCCACGCCCGGCAAGTGTTTCGCCCCCTGGCGGAGGCAGCCGGGTTCACCGTAGACCAGATTGCCGACATGAAGATGCAGCCGGGCAGCTCGCCTTCACTCCTCAAGCGCTTTCCGCACGTGGAAGAAGTGGCAAACACCGCGGCCTTCGTGGCCTCGGACCACGCAGGCGCCATCACCGGCGCGGTGCTGAACCTCTCGTGTGGCTCGCTGATCGACTGAAGCTCGCTAGGAAAGCTCGGCGGGCAAGCCGAAGCCGAGGCTTCGTGCGTGGCCCAAAAAGGCGGTGATCGCGCTGAAGCGATCACCGCGGATGTCGAACACGTTGATGAGGTCGAGGCGGTAAGTTCCCGTTTCGGCGTTCCACTGGTAGCCAGCCATCGCCGGCTGTCCGTTCGCGTGTGCGGCCACGAAGCGCCACTGCAACTGGAACACCCGTTCGACGATGAAAGTCCGAATGTCGTCGCTCCCCGAGAACCAACACGGAAGCGGCGGCATGCTGAAGCTCGCGTCCGCGGACAAGAGCGCCACGATGCCGTCTACATCCGCGCGCGTCCAAGCCGCGATGAATTGGTCGAGGAGCGCCTGCAAACGCTCGTCGCCGAGCGCGCGGCGCGTGGCCCGCTGGCTCTCGTCGGGCAGCCTTCGCTCCAAGGTGTCGCGAGCGCGCTGAAGCGAGCTGTTGGCCGAAGCGACACTCGTGCCCATCGCCGCCGCCACCTCTTGAGCCGACAGGCCGAGCACGTCTCGCAAGATCAGCACCGCCCGCTGCGTGGCCGGCAGGTGCTGCAAGGCCGCGACGAACGCCAGCTCGACGCTTTCGCGCTCCTCGTAGCGCGCGTCCGGCGCGAGCTTGGCGTCGGTCGTTGCGCCGTCGGGGTAGGGCTCGAGCCAGGGCACCTCTTCAGCGGGTGGTGGAATATCCGCGCGCGGATCGGCGGGGGCCACGTAGTCCGTGGCAAGCACGCGCCGCGGACGCCTGGCCACTACTTTCAAGCAGGCGTGCGTCGCGACGGTGTAGAGCCAGGTGCTGAGCGAGCTGCGTCCTTCGAAGCTCGCCAGGCCTTGCCACGCATTCAGTAGTGTCTCCTGCAGCGCGTCTTCGGCGTCGTGCAGCGAGCCGAGCATCCGATAGCAGTGGGCTTGGAGGCGCACGCGATACGGAGCTACCAGGCGTTGGTAAGCGTGCTCGTCTCCGCCCTGCGCGGCGGCCAGAAGCTGGGAATCCACGGCAGTCATACGCGCACTCTAGCGTGGCCGCGGGCCCGGTCGGTGGCCACCGAGCCACCTTCGCGGCTCGCGCCAAAAAGTGGGGGCAGATGCGGACGTAGCGCGGATCGGCAGGCCCCAGATAGGCGCGCTCAGAAATTGGGGTTCTGGTTCTCGGGCGGGATGGCGAAGGCTTTCTCGAGCACGGCGGCGGTGTTCTTGGCGAGGTTGGGCTGGGCCAAGAAGTCGAGGTGGCCTTGCGTCGAAGAGAAGAATTGGTGCGTCGCGTCGAGCGTCGCCTGATCGAGTGTGCCCATGTCGAAGATGGTGGGTGCACCTAGGTACTTGGCACGCTGCATGTTGAACTCGATGTCGCCGCACTGGTCGTCTTCCATGCCCACCAGCGCGTAAAAGCGATCTATCGGAGTCTTCGATGGCTGGTCGATCCAGGCCGCGACTTTGGCATCGGGGCAGTTGGGGTCATAAGTGGGCGTACTGAGCGGCGCGCTGCACTTCGTCTTCCCGGAGTCCGTGCCGCACAGGTTGTCACGGGGACCCGAGCGGGAGACGACACGCCAGACGCACTTCCCGATGCGACCCGCCACCGCAGCAGTCGTTGCGCCGTGTGAGAGGCCGGTCAGAGCTACATCGGACCAACGGAGGTCTTTGCCGTCTTGGGTGAGGAAGTACCCCCAGTCTTCTTCGGGATACTGCGACTGCAGCAGCTTGAGATTCGCGATGACCTGAGTGGTGGTCGTCATGAACTCACCCATGCGGCAATCGCCCACCCGCGTGCGGCTGCCGTCCAAGTCCGGCGCCGCACACTCCGTGTACGTGGGCGCGGCGATCGAATGGTAGCCGCGCTTGGCCAGGAACGATTGATACGTGCCCCCCTGGTAGCCGTAGTCGATCACCAGCTTGCCGAGCATCGTCTTGGCGCGGTTGTCGATGCCAGCGCCGCCGTGGATGTGCGAGCCGATGGCAGCGGTGACCTCGAGCTTCTTCCAAGGTGGCATGCCGCAAGGATCCGCATCGCTGCCGCCCATCGCCGCGCCGCCGCTGGGGTTGCCGGCGCTGCCGCCCATCGGCAAGCCGCCGCTGCCGGTACCGCCGGATGCGTCACCCGCGTTGCCCGAACCGCCCGTGCCGCCAGCCGCGCTGGCCCCGCCCGTCGCCGAGCCGCCCTGCATCGCCGCGCTGCCGCCGCTCGTATTGCCCGCCGTTGTCGTGCCCGCGCCACCAGATGTCGACGGATTGCCGCCGACAGAGGGGCCAGGCGCGACGCCTCCGCCCTCACCCGACGAGCAAGCGAACACAATCGGAATTGTCGAGCTCGCCAAAGCAAGAGTGAGGAACCAAGGACTCACCGTGGTGCCGAACGTGCGCATCAAAAATTCCTTCCTCAGCAGCTGTTGGAACAAAAATACCACAGCGCGAGGAGCATGGCTTCGCTAACCGCGAACCTTCATACCCTCCGCGTTTTCGCGTCGTTCCTGAGCGAGCTCAGCCGGTACGGCCAACGCGCAACCACGCGGGCCAACCGCTGCGCGGCTCTTCGGTCACGTCACGAATCGATGTGGGGAGCGCCGCGGCGCGTTTGCCCGCGAGTAAGCGCTCCAGGTTCTGCGCATCGAAAGGCGCGCGCACTTTGACGTCGTTGTCGAAGTAGACGTAAACGCTGCGCCCCGCTTCGCGCCAGGCACGCACGCGTTCGGCCCAGAGCAGCAGCTGCCGACGCGAGTAGCCGCTGACATAGAGCCGCTCGTTTCCATGCAGCCTCACGTACACGAAGTCTGCGGTGAGGTCGTCGATCACCGGATACAGGCCCGCGGAATCGGCGACGCACGAAGCGATGCCGTACTCTCTCAGCAAGCGCACGTAGCGCTCATCGATGAAGCTCTGGTGGCGCACCTCCAGCGCGTGGCGCACCGGCATCGCGACCTTCGCTTCGGTGAAAGCTCGCCCTTTCAGCCGTAGGTCGTGGCGCTTGGCCAGCCGAGCGAGCTCTTGCGTCGTCTTCGGCAGTAGCTCGAAAAAGCGACGCAGCACGTCTTCCGAGAACGCCAGCTGGGGCGGCAATTGCCACAAGAACGGCCCGAGCTTGCGCTCCAAGCACAGCACGCCCGACGCGAAGAAGTTGGCGAGCGCAGTCTCGACGTCACGCAGGCGCTTCATGTGAGTGATGAAGCGACCGCCCTTCACCGCAAATACGAAATCGTCGGGCGTTTGTCGGTGCCACGAGCGGTAGCTCTCGGGGCGCTGCAGGGAATAAAACGATCCGTTCAGCTCGATGCTGGAGAATTGGCGGCTCGCAAACTTCAGCTCGTCGGCCTGCCGCAATCCAACGGGGTAAAATACTTTGCGCCAGGGGGCGTAGCTCCAACCCGAGATCCCAACGCGAACCTCGCTCATGATGCTGGCGCTCTTGCAAAAGCGCTGCCACCCGAAGGACCTGCCCACCGCCTCGACGCAGCGGGGCGAGCGTGGCGCCGCCGATGGCGCCGATGGGGGCTGTTACAGCCTTGGCAATGCTCCAGGTGCCTGCTCGGTGCGTTCGTGGTTCTTCATTGAGCCCGTGGCGTCTTGCCTCTGTAGGTTGGAACGGCGGGGCGATGTTCGCGACGGGTGAATCAGGGTTGCATTCCCGATCTCGCTGGCGAACCCTATGAAAGAGTCATGACCGCTGCGGAGAAGCACGCCGTGCATGCCGCTGACTTCCTGGAAGGGGTCAGGGTACTGCTGGTCGAGGACGATGAGGATTCCCGAGAATTGCTGGTCGAGCTGTTGCTTCAAGCCGGGGCGGTGGTCGAAGCGGCAGACTGCGCCGCCACTGGGTTTCGCGCTTTCCAGTCCTTCCATCCGCACGTGCTGATCAGCGATATCGGACTACCCGACGAAGACGGCGTAAGCCTTGCGCGACGAATCCGCGCGAGCGAGCCACCCGGAGCCCCGCCGACTCCGCTCGTGGCGCTGACGGCGTACACCTCACCTCGCGATCGCGCGCGCGTGCTGGAGGTCGGCTTCAACTTGCATATCGGCAAGCCGTTCGACATGGACGCGTTGCTCCACAGCGTGCGCTCGATGGTGCCGCGGCAGTCGAAGTAGTCCCCTTCTTCGACCACCTGCTCAGTGCCAAAAGCCGATACTGAAAGAGGTATTCAGGTAGGCCCGGGCCGCGTCGGCAGCGACGGACAGCTGCCACCAATCGAAGGGTTTGACGAGACCGAACACGTCCCACTCGAAGAGCTTCACGTCGAATCCACCGGTCCCGTGAACGCGGGCCGGCTGGAGATCGACGCGCTCGGGCTCGTAGTAGCTGCCCGCGCGCAGTCGCAAAACATGGGCCCACACCTCGCTCTCGATGCCGACGCGCGGCACGACCACGGGACGACGGCTGGAAACCGAGCTGCGCTTGGTCCAGAGCTTCTCGACGCCGAGCCGTTCGCCGTCCCCCTCCGCGAATGCCAGCTCGGTGCTGAAGAGCACGTAGCGGCGTTGCTTGCGTTCGTAGCGTTCGAAAAGCTCCTGCTCGGCCGCCGCGATCTCGGCCTTCGTTGGCTCGCTGGTGGTCGGCCGCTGTCGGAGGATTTCGTTCACGCTCTCGAATCGCGGGTTGAAGACGCGCGCACCGAGCTGGTACGCAAACCCGAGCGACAGCTCCCAGGGCACGTGCACCACGCTATTGCCGGCATCCGTCGACACGGCGGCGTCGATCGGCGACTTGTACGACGCGGCAAGGCGGTAGCGCGTGACCGCTGGCTTGATGATGAAGCCCGCTTCGTAGCCGACGCCAGCCGTGCTGAGCGCCCCCGACGTGGCGGCGCGATCGAAGCTCATGCCCACGAAACGGGCGCCCGCGCCGAGCAGCAGCTGTCCATCGATGAAGCCGTAGCCCAAATTGGTGTGAACCATGCCGAAGTTCGCCGCGAAGCTGCGACTGACGCCCTGCTCTTGGTCGGCGCGCGAGGCGGCGTTGCGCTGTGCTTCGGCCGCAACGCCGAGGCCAAAGTGTCCGCCGTAAAGCACGGCGGCGATCGATCCGAATAGCGCCGTGCTCTTCTTCTGTCCCTCGGCGCCGCCCTGATTGTAGAGGTCGTTCTTGGGCAGCCAGGCCCCGACCGCGAAATCGATACCGAACGCGTAGTCCCAGGTCTCCCAAGAATACGGCAACCTCAGCGCCACGGAGGCCGGGTTGATGGCGACGCCTTCCGTGTCATCGGCGAGCGCCACAAATGCCCCGCCGAGGCCGATGCGCCTCGTGCTTCCGGTCAGGGCGCCGCGTGCCGTGTCGACCGAGCTCGAGTTGGATTGCGCGTTGGCGACGCCAGAAAGCAAACCGACGACACCGAACCACAAGGATGAAAGCAATCGATGGCGGAGCAAGCTGCACTGGAACAGCAAGCGCCATGCCCGCTACGAAGCGTGACGCCCGAGCGCGGCGCGTTCAGCCACGAGCCCCGGGCGCTGCCAGCCGCCCGCGTTGGCCAAGTGGCGGGCGAGCAGCACGCAGACCCACATGCGAAACGGCCGCCAACCTTCGGCGAGCTCCAGCAGCTTTTCGCTCGATGGCGAGGCGATTCCGTAAGCGTCAGCCAAGCCGTGAAGCAAGCGCGGCTCGACCGTCGGTACGGCGTCGCGCAAAGCGGCGCCACGAAACAAGATGTGGCTGGCCGTCCACGGCCCCACACCCGGCAATTGGCGGAGCTCGGTCAGGGCGACCTCCACCGGCATGGCCCGCAGCCGCTCGGCGTCGAGCGTGCCATCGAGCGCCGCGCGAGCCACGCCGTGCAACCGCTCGAGCTTGACCGCCGGCAGCCCCGGAAAGCCGCGCAGCGCGAGCAGCGCCGTCGGCGATGGGAAAACAGCGTGCCTCCGCCCGAAGAGCTCCACCTCCTCACCCACCCGGACGGACATTTCGAGCTTCAGCCTGGCAGCTGCGTTCATGTTCATCCTCGGCGAGATCACGCCCCAAACCGCGGCGTCGTAGGGTGATGCCTTTGCCGCCGTGAAGAAGCCTGGAAATTCTCGCTGCAACTTGCCGACGACTGGCTCGCGTCGCCCGAGCTCGAGCCAGGCTTCGCCATCGGCCTCGAGCCCGAGCATGCGCGCAACCTGCTTGGCGGCACGCTCGACAGCGCGCGTTCCCGCCACCTCCGCAATCACCTGCTCCGAAGTCTCGCGCAACTGCACCGCCACGGCTTCGAACGACTGGTCGAGGCGAAAAGCGAGCGTGAGCCGATCGGTAGCCGCCATCGCCATACCGCTGCCTGGCACGAAGCCGGCGTAGAACTCAGCGGCGGCTGCTAGCGAGAAGCCGTGCGGCTTGTCGAAAGCTACCGAGATGGGACGCGAGGTATTGGCGGTCACCGGCATCCGCCCAACTTAGGAACGCCGTCTGACAGCATTGTGTCAGTGATTGTTCGAACCACTCCTCGGCGCCGTTTCGGCGCCGGGCGGCTCTCAATTAGCTGATCGGGTTGCGCACGCCGCGTCCACCGCGTGTGGACGACGAACGCGCGCAGCGAGCTGCTGATTTACTCAGAAAGGTTGTACCGTTTGGGAGGGAGGGACGCACCTCTACCTACTAGGAGAGCTCGGATGATAGTGCGTCGTTTTCTGGTCGTTGGGTGCGCGTTCGGCGCGGCAGTCGCTGCTTGCTCGGCGGAACAAGTGGAGCCACCTGGTCCCGGTGTTGCGGGCTCGACGCCGGTAGCCGGCGCAGCCCAAGGTGGTAGCGCGATGACCGGAGCGAGCGGCGCCACCGCCGTCAGCGGCACGAGCCCCGGCGGCAGCCCGAGCTCGGGAGGCACCGCTAGCGCTGGAGCGGCGGGCACGGTTACCGCAGGCTCCGGCGGCGCCGGCTCGAATGCGGGGGGCGCCGCGGGGTCCGCCGGGATGAGCGCGGCCGGCAGCGGTGGCAACACGGGCAGCGGCGGCAACATGGCAGATCTCCCGCTCAAGAATCCGCCCGTGCTCAGCGGCGGTTGCGGAAAAGCCAGCACCGTCACCAGCGGCAAGAAGACCATCATGAGCACGGGTCAGGCGCGCACGTACATCATCGACGTTCCGTCCAATTACGACATGAACAAGCCGTATCGGCTGTTTTACACGTCGCACTGGATCGGCAGCACCTCCGAGGCGGTGCAGCAGCAGAATTTCTACTTCCTCAAGCCGCTGGCCAACGCTGCCAACGAGCCGGCCATTTTCGTTGCCCCGCAATCCGACGGCTCGACCTGGCAACAAAAAGATCACGCGCTTTTTGACGACATCTTGGCCTACGTCAAAGAAAACCTTTGTATCGACACGACGCGCGTGTTCGCGACCGGCTTCAGCTTCGGTGGGATGATTACGTATTCGCTCTCCGTGAATCACCAAAAGGACATTCGCGCCGCCGTCGGCATCGCACCCGCGAACTACAACATTTACCTGCCCCAGAAAACTCACCAGCCGATCGCCTGGATGCAAACGACGGGCATGAGCGACGGGACCTGCCCCTGGGTCAACAACGGCAGCACCACGCAGGGCTCCAAGTACATCGCGATCGAGCACGGCACCGACAACGGCTGCACCGTGCCGGATCCGATACCGACTTGGACGCAGGGCAACCACGTGTGCGTCGACTTTTCTGGATGCAAGGCCAGCTACCCGACGAAGGTGTGCACGTTCAACGGCGGCCACACGAACATCGCCAACGATGCTGGTGGCGACAACTGGATTCCTCAAGAATCCTGGAAGTTCTTCACGCAGTTCTGAGCGGGGGCGGCGCAGCCCTCGGTCGGCTCTGCGTAAACCAGCTGCATGCGTTCTCGCTCACCCGAGGAAAAGAACTGGCGGGGAGCGCAACCAAGCTCGGCCTGAAACGCGCGGTGACATTGCGAGTACGAGCCGAAGCCGGCGCTGCTCGCCGCAGCCGTGAGTTGCCATTGTCCGCCGTCTACCAGCTCCATCAGACGCATGAGGCGGTGTCGCGTGCGATAGCGAACGAGCGTCATGCCCATATCACGGTGAAAATGCCGGCTGATCTCGGTGGGGTGGGCGCCGAGCTCCGCGGCCAGCGCTTCTAGACCGAGCTCGGGAGCGCTCTGCAAGCGCTGTAGCGTGCGCCGCGTGAGCACGTGCACGGCGGGCCCCCCAAACGTACCGCTACGGCGTGAAACCCAGTGAATGCGCTCCCAAAGCTCGGCACCGAGTTGCTCGGAGGACGGCCGGTCCACGATTTCTGCGGCGCCTTCGACGATGGCACGAAGCTCGCTCGCGTCGGGCCTGACGTGCAGCGGCAGGGGCGACTCGCCGTTGAGCACCCGTAGCGAGTACTGGGCTTTGAGCCCTACGGCAAAGAGATACAGATCGGCGGACGGTTCGAGCAAGGCGTGGTCTTGCCCGGAAGGAAACGCCACGAGCTCGCCCTGCGAGACACGCAGCACGCGGTCCCCGACGCCGAACGTGGCCGCGCCTCTGACGACGACGTTGATCTCCGGCTCACCGTGAAAATGCCTGGGTCGACGGCCCCCGATCGGGTCGGAGTATTTCCAAACGAACGCGCGTTCGCCGCCGCCCGGCAAGAAGTCTTGGTGGAGCGCTCTCGGGGGAGAGTCTGCCATTGGCTCAAAGTAGCCTAGCGCGAGCGCCCGCGCCACGAGCTAACGGTGAGCGGCAGTCGCAACTCCGCCACGTGTTTCCCCAAGAAACGCGAAGACCCTCGCCCCGGCCACGAGCTACACACCGGCCAGTGGCGCGCTGAGCTCGCACGCCGCGTGGAGGAGCGCTTCAATGAATTGGTACCGAGTGATGGCAGGATGTTTTCTCGCGGCCATGACCCTGCCTCGCGCGGCGCACGCCGTGAGTAGCGCGGAGCTGTATACGGCAAAATCTTACAGCTACGGGCGCTTCGAAGCCCGCGTGCGTTTCGCGGCGGGCGACGGCGTCGTCAGCTCGTTCTTTCTCTGGAAAGAAGGCTCCGAGCAGGCGGGCGCGTTCTGGAACGAGCTCGACTTCGAGAAGGTCGGCGCGGAATGTCGGCTGGAAACCAACCCGCTCTACGGTAACCCGGCAGTCGTTCATGCTCAGCGCCACACTCTCGCGCTGGACCTGTGCGGGGCGTTTCACACCTATGCCTACGAATGGACTCCCGAAGCCATTGCCTGGCTCGTGGACGGTATGGAAATTAGGCGTGAAACCGGGGCAACGGCTCAGGCTTTTGCCGACAATGCGGGGGCCAAAGGCCTATCCGTGCACATCAATCTGTGGCCGGGCGATGCTTCGTTCGGAGGCAACTTCAGCCCGAGCATCTTGCCGGTTCACGAGTACGTGGATTGGGTGCAGTACTCCAGCTACGAAAATGGCGCGTTCAAGCTGGCCTGGCGCGAAGATTTCATGGGCTCCGCGCTCGCGACGGATTGGCTGACGGGCAACTGGGCTTCGCCGAAAAACCTGTCCACCAATGTGGCCGAGAACGTGAACCTGCTCGGTGGTTACGCGGTTCTTTCACTGACCACCGACGACGCGCGTGGCCCCGCCGGCGCGACGCCCGGCGGCGCAGGAGGAACCGACGCCGGCACGGCTGGCTCCAGCAACGCGGGCGGCGGAGCAGCCGGTAGCGGCGGCAATGCCGCGACCGAAGCGGGGGCGCCGACAACCCCTGGTGGCAGCGCGTCCAGCGCTGGAGCGAGCTCGGCGGGTAGCGCCGGATCGGCACCGAGCGGCGGTGCGAGCGCTAGCGCCGGTGCCGGCAACTCGAGCGCGGCAGCAGGCTCGGGCGGCTCGCTCGCTGGGCCTGGCGCGAGCCCTCCGGGCGGCGGCGCCGGCACGAACACCGCCAATCAGCCGAGTGGCAGCAGTGGCGGCTGCAACTTGAGCCGTCGACCTGCTCATCAAGGGTGGCTCGGAGGACTCGCGCTGGTAGCGCTCGCCGGAATTTTACGACGACGCGAGCGCGCTCGCTCTCGTGGATTGTAATACGCACGCGTCGATTTGGAAGAGCGCACCACGGAGCACTTTTCGATCCCGAAAGCCCCTCCAAGCCCCACTTGATCCAAGCGATGGAGCGCCGCGATCGCTTGCCGACTTCTCACCAGCGTGGGTTACGGGTCGTCGGAAGCTGGGCGCTCGCTGCCGCGCTCTCCGCAAGCCTCGGTTGCACCGGCGTCGTGGCAGGTAACGGCGACAACGCGACGAAAGGGCCAGGCACGGGCGGCGCCCAAAGCGTCGGCGGCGCGGGCGGCGATCCCTACGCGATCCCGAGCACGCCGCCCGCCACCACGCTCGTGGCAGCACCGCGCCTGGCGCGGCTCAGTCGCCAGCAATGGTCCAACACCGTACGCGACTTGCTGAAGCTACCGGACATCTCCGAGATCGACAGCACGGTGTCCGGTGACGCGCTGATTGGCTTCGACAACCAGGCAGACGCCCTTTACGTCACCGAGCAGCTCCGCCAACAACTGGCGGACGCGGCCGAGAAGCTCGCCGACAAGGTGACGGGGGACGCGGGGGCACTGGCGAATCTGGTGCCAGCGAACGCGCCCGCGGACCTCGCCGGCCGCGCGCGGGCTTTCATCGCTTCTTTCGGCCAGCGCGCGTTCCGGCGCCCGCTGACCGACGCCGAGGTCACGGCGCACCTGTCACTGTTCAATCAGGGCCCCACCTTGTATCCCGGGGTGGATGCCTTCAAGGCCGGGGCAAGCTTGGTGCTGCAGGCCATGCTCCAGTCACCCTACTTCCTCTACCGGACCGAGCTGGGCGCCGCTGCGATTGGCGGCAAAGTGCCGCTCACGGACTACGAGGTGTCGGCCAAGCTGGCGTTCGCGCTCACCAACACCATGCCGGACGACGACCTGTTCGCGGCGGCCGCCTCAGGTCAGCTGCACGATGCAACCAGCGTGGCCGCACAAGCCAAGCGTCTGATGGAAGGGCCGCGCGGCACGGCGGGCATCAACAACTTCAATTTCCAGGTCTACCGGCTCGGCACTTACGACGGCATCACGCGCGACGCCGCGGCTTTCCCGGATTTTGCGCCGGGCGCCCCCGCCGCGATGCGCTCGGAAGCGCTGGCCTTCTTCGATTGGATCTTCACGCAGGGGCATGGCGTCAAAGACTTTTACACAGCGCCCGTCGGCTTCGTCAGCGCCGCCATCGCGCCACTTTACGGAGTCAATAGCGCCGCTCAGGCCGATGCTCCGGCGAAGGTGGATCTCGATCCCAGCCAGCGCTCCGGCTTGCTGACACAAACCGGCTTTTTGTCGTCGTACGCTACCGGCAACGACCCCGACATCATCCATCGCGGCGTATTCATCGCAACACGACTGTTGTGTGTGGAGCTCCCGCCGCCCTCGCCGAAGGCCACACCGCTCATCGAGCTGCAGCCGAACATGACCAATCGGGAGCGGGTCGAGAAAACGACCGGCAAGGGCACCTGCGGCGAGGCCTGCCACGCAGCCTTGTTCAACCCGCTCGGCTACGCATTCGAGAACTACGACGCCATCGGCAAGTACCGCACGGTGGACCACGGGCAACCGGTAAACGCCGCCGACAGTTACACGCTCGACGGCGAGCTCAAGAGCTTCTCGAACGGGGTCGAGCTGTCGCACCTGCTGGCCGAGGCCAAACAGACACACAGCTGCTACGTGCAAAACATGATGAGCTACCTGCACGGTCGGTTGCTGGCAGCGGAGGATCAACCTCAAGTCGACTACTACGCCCGGCTGTCACGAGCGGGCATGGTCTCGCTCCACGATCTGGAGCTCGACATCGTGACGAGCGATGCGTTCCTCAATCGCCTGCCCTGACTCGAGCCCCACATGAACAACCGTCATTTCACCGCCCCGGCAATCAATCGACGTACGGTCCTGCGCGGCGCGGGTGGCTTGATGCTGGGCCTGCCCTTGCTCGAAGGCTTCACGACCGGTAAAGCAGCCGCACAAAGCGCCACTCGCTCACCGTTCGTGCTATTCGTGGTGAGCGACAACGGCGTCGTGCAAGCCGGTGTAACGTTGGGCGGAGCGCCCGAGGCCGAGCGCTTCTGGCCAACCGCGACGGGCACGTTGACCAAAGCCAGCATGCTCGCCGACAAGGCGACGCGGTCGACCGGCGAGCTCTCGGACTACGCAGACAAACTGCTGATCGTGCGCGGCGTGAACCTGCCTTACGGCTCGAACGGTTGTTCGCACTCGGCCGCAGACGCGCAGATTCTCACGGCCGCCAGCATCACGCCCGGCAGCACCAACTGCCTGGCGACGGGCGTGTCGGTCGACACCGCTATCGCCAAGGCCAAGAACCCGCCGGGACGGGATCCGCTGGTGCTCCACGCCGGCATGTTCTCACCGGGCGGGACCGGTTTCGACATTCCCGGTTACGTCTCCTACGTGGCCGCCAAGCAGCCGCGCGTTTACATCGACTCGCCGTACAAAGCCTACCAAGCCATCACCGGCGTCGTTGGAACGGGCGCCATGGGCTCTTCGGCAGATGCCCAGGCGCAGCAGCTCCGCGCGGCGCGTAGCAAGAGCATCAACGACTTACTGCGCCCGCAAATCAAGGAGCTCCTGGCGCGCCCCGAGCTCAGCCAGAGCGATATTGATCGTCTGAACCAGCACTTTACGGCCATCCGTGACATCGAAGTCAAGATGACGACCACCAGCTTCATGGTGCCGGACGCAGACGTGACCGCCATGAAGCAGATGGACTCGAAGCCCTACGATCAGCAGAACCGCGAGGCGGCAATTCGGCTGCATCTGGAGCTGATGGCGTTCGCCGTGGCGGCCGATTACACGCGCGTGGCGGTGCTCAAGATCGGTGATCGCATCGACGACCACCAGTACACCATCAACGGGCAGACCTTCAAATTCCACGATGCGTCGCACCGCGCGGTCGCCAACGGCGAAGACTTGCACCACGCCGTAGACCGCTTGATCTTCGGCCACTACAAATACCTGCTGGACACGCTGTCGTCGTACAGCACGCCCTCGGGCTCGCTGCTCGATCAGGGCGTTTCGATCTGGGCCAATCAGTGCGCCACGGGCGCGCACTCGTTCAGCAACGTGCCGTGGATCTTGGCCGGCTCGGCCAACGGCTTCTTCAAGCAGGGCAAGTTCGTGACCGTTGGCACGGGACAGATGCCGGGTGGCAGGCAAGACGGCGTGGGCGGCGACCCGTCCGTTTCGGGCGTCAACAAGATGCTCAACACGGTGCTGACCGCAGCCGGCGTGACGGGGGCCAACGGCGCAGCGAAGGACGATTTCGGTGATCCCTCGCTACCCAAGGGGATCTTTTCCGAGCTGCTCGCCTGACCACCGCCGCCACCAGCCATGCTCACGCGTTGGCGAGGCGCGCCTGGAGCGTCGCCCTGTTTGCCGCAGCGCACGGCATCTCGCTGCCTGCCGCAGCACGCGCGGGCGGGATCGTCACCCGCAACTGCGACGGCTGTCACGGCGGCGCTGCCAGCGTGGCTCCGGCGCTCACGCTGACCGCGGATCCTCCCGGCTTCGGTCCGGGCGATCTGGTGACGCTGACCTTGTCCATCCGTACGCCAGGCCTCCAAGTCGGAGGCGCCTTCGTCACGACGGCGGGCATCGGAGCTTTGCGCGCCCTGCCCGGTGAAGGCCTCGGTGAACGCTCACAAGGCCTCGCGCACACCGCCCCCAAGGCCGCCGTGAACGGCGCCGTCACGTTTCGGTTCGGCTGGCAGACACCGTCACAACCGGGTGCGGTCGACTTTGCGGTGGCGGCGCTGGCCGGCAACGGTAACAACGCGCCCACCGGCGACGCCCCCGGCAGCGCTGAGTTTCAGTGGGTCTTCGGTTGCGAGCCCCGCACCTTCTACCGGGATCTCGACCGTGACGGCTACGGAGCCGAAGCGCTCGGCGTGCGGCTGGGCTGCAGTACCGACGCCGCCCCCGAGGGCTACGCCGCGTTCAACGGCGACTGCGACGAAAACAGCGAAGACGTGCACCCCGGGACGAAGGAGCTGTGCAACAAGCGGGATGACAACTGCGACGGACAGAGCGACGAAAATGCACCGCCCGCCATGATGTGGCCAGACGGCGATGGCGACGGCTACTACGCGCTAGCAACCGGCACGGCTCAGCTCGGCTGCGGGAACGTGCCCGGCTACGCGGCGGCCGGCGGCGACTGCGACGACGCGAACCCGCTGGTCCACCCCGGCGCGATCGAGAGCTGCAACAATCGCGACGACGATTGCGACGGCGAGCTCGACGAGCTGGTGCGCCCGCAATGCGGCGTCGGCTGGTGCTCGCGCTACAGCGCGAGCTGCAACCCCGCAGATTGCCGTCCGGGGGCACCTGCACCCGAGACTTGCAACCGTTTCGACGACGACTGTGATGGCGAGGACGACAACGGCACGTGTTCCGAGAGCCCTCTCGGCAGGGGGGGTTCGCCTGCGAGCGCGGGCTCGGCGCCTTCGAGCGCCGGCAGTGAGCCGGCCGCGACGCCGCCCGGAGGGGGCTGCAGCGTGGTGACGAGGCCGGGCCGCGTCATTTCCTCCTGGCGTCTTACCGCTCTCGCCTTGACGATCAGCGCATTGCGGCTCGCCGCCAGCCGTAGAATTCGCAAGCGGGTGCCACGAAGCTGAGCCTCGAGCAGACGTCTCGCCTCAAATGTCGTTCGGGCACGAGATGGGCTCGTAGCGGAAGTTGGGATCGTCGGCGGCCTGGAACCAGTCGACGAACCAGAGGCACCCCTTACGGGCGTCGCCCTCGGGTAGCTTGTTGCACTTGTCGCGCACACACGACTTCTTTTGCTCGTAGGAGCCGGTGCAGGCCGTGAGGAAACCGCCCGCCGTCGGCCCCAAGTCGTTGGAAGATAGCTTCCATTGAGCCGTGCAGGTGTTGGCGTTGATGCCGACGCCCCCGCCGGGAACCGCAAGGTCGAACTGGTTACCGGCGACGTCACCACCGGTATTGGCAACCTTGACGATCATGTGCTTGTTGGCGATGGCCTTCGAGCCCGGATCGTTGGCGTTGAATTTGCCGGTGCCGGTGAACTGCAAGTGATAACAGGTGCCGCAGCTGGGGTTCGGCACGGCGACATAGCCGTAAGAGACGTTGTCGCCGATTGCCCGCGGCGCTTGGCTGTAACAAGCGTACGCCGAACCGCCGCTGCACGCGCTGTTGCCGCCGTTCTGCGAAACGCCGTCGACTCCACACGACGGCAAGCCCTGCTGCGAGCAATGCGGCTTGCAACAGTCCCAATAACGGCTGGCCCAGTAAACGTTGCCATTGCTGATGTCGGGCAACTTGGGACCGGGGCCGAGGCCGGTACCACCGCTGCTGCCACCGCCACCGCTGCTGCCGCCGCTGCTGCTGCCGCCCGAGCCGTCGCTGCACTTGCCGCAACTCTTCAGGCAATAGCCAGAGCCCGTCAGCCAAGATGCGTCGCAGTCTTTCGGCTCGTTGGCGCCCTTGGTCTGGTCCCACTCCACCCAAATGGAGCAGGGCTCGCTCGCGTGGTCGGGGTGTTGTTTGTCGGTGCACGGCACCGGGGCGCCGCCCGTGCCGCCGGTGCCTACGGAACCGCCCGTGGCGCCGCCTGCGCCATTGCCGCCCCCGCTCTGCGTATTGCTGCCGGCCACGCCCGTGCTGCCGGACATGGAACCGGTTCCAGCCTGGGCCGCGTTCGAGCCGCCGCTGGCTTGCGTCGGCCCCAGCGTGCCGCTGCCGGCGACCGTGCCGAGACTACCGGCCGAGCCTGCCGCACCGCCCGCCATGCCCGAGGGCATATCGCTGCTGCAGGCAGACACGGACAACAGTGAAATGAAACACGACCAGCCCAAGAAGGAGAGGCGCTTGATGCTCACCCCTGTTGGATAGCATTTCTTTCCGGGCTTCGTGAGGCGTGAGTCAGTCGAAAATCTGCAAAAATCTGCCGAAATTTGCGACAGCGCACAAAGCTGCGCTCCTCGTTCAACGTAATGATCGCTGCCCTTGAGGCGCACCGCTTTTGGAGTGCCGAGCTGCCGTTTTGGAAGCGTCGAGGCGCGCCGCAAACACGCTGTCGATTTACGTGTGACGGTGCCTGAAGCGCGACGTCAGCGGGTACCGGTGCAGCTACTCGAGCGCTTTTTCGTTGCGGGCTCGAGCTCAGCAGTCACGACGCTGCGCTGACGATCACGACCGCGATCGCCTCAGAGCGCCCTCACCTGCGGTCCCGAGGATTGCCCCATGAAACGCTATATGTTCAGTTTTTCCGTGCTCGTGCTGCCACTGGCGCTTTCTGCCGCGTGCGGCGGCAGCAGCAGCGACGATGGCAGCGGAGGCACTAGCTCCGGAGGTAGCGCGTCGAGCTCTGCCGGCACGACCGGCACACCGAGCACGTCTGCGGGCACCAGTAGCACTCCCTCCGGCTCGAGCGGCAGCAGTAGCGCGTCGGGTGGGACGTCCTCGTCCGCTAGCGGTGGCACGTCGAGCGGTGGCAACGGCGGCCCCTCCAATACCGGTGGCGGCTTGGGCTTCGGTGGCTTCATGAACTCGGCAGATTGTCCCGCGACGGCACCCGAAGACGGCTCGGCGTGCACGCCGTCTGCCGGCGGCTCAGGCGGCGGGCCAGGTCGTGGCGGTTCGTTCTGCGCGTTCGGCACGCAGTTTTGCAGCTGCCGATCTCGCGGCGGAATGGGCCAAGGCGGCACCACGTCGATGCCGACCTGGCGCTGCTTCGACGGTAGCGGCGGCTTCGGACAAGGCGGCTTCGGACAAGGCGGCTTCGGACAAGGCGGCACGAGCGCTGGCAGCGGCGGAGCCGGCGGCAGCGGCGGCACACAATAACGCTGGCTATGGCAGCGTGTGCATCTTGAGCAGGGGCCAGGCAACTTTGGCGTTGCCTGGCTCGTGCGTACCACCCTGCTTCGTGCACAGCACGACGTCGACGCCTCCTGCGCAGCCCGAGTAGCTGGCGCAGCCGTTCGCATCCTCGGCCGACGCCGCGCCGCTGCACTGGTTCAGCTGAGCCCATTTCTCGAACGTCGCCTTGGCGCCCAAGAAGTTGATCGGCATGCCCTGCACGGCCATCGAGTAGCCGCCCGCGTAGTTGACGACGCCGTCACCCGTGCTGCGAAAGGAGACGACCGAAATCGGCCGCTGAGGTTTGCAGTCGTCGACGTTCTCTTTCAAGAGATCGAAGGCCGCCGGCGCCACGGCCGCGAACACGTCGGCGGCGTGGCAGGCCAGGTAGTGCGACATGCCGCCGCCCATCGAAAAGCCGACCGCGTACACGCGCTTCGCGTCGATACAGGCGGTCTTTGCGATTTCAGCGACCAGAGCCTTGGCGAACGCCACGTCGTCCGTGTTCTTGACGCAGCACGGGCCGACGTTCCACGCGTTGCTACTCGGACCGGGCAAGCCGGTGGGGAACGCCATGATCACGCCGTCGGCGTCCGTTTGAGCCGGATACGGTGAGCTTCCGAGCTCACCCTTGCCGTCACCGCTCAAGCCGTGAAAGTCGATGACGAGCGGAACCGCCTTTTTACCGTCGTAGGCCGCCGGTACGTGCAGCTTGTAGACGCGATTGTTGCCGCCGCTGGTGAGCATGCCGTCGCTGTCGCCCGGTTTGAGCGCGGGCATGGGGCAGCTCGCGGCCGAGCCACCCGAGCCGCCGCCACCGGAGCCACCCGCGCCCGCTTGGCCGGAGCCAGCCGCCCCCGAGCTTCCACCGAGCGCGCTGGTCGGCGACCCGCCGCCGCCGGCGCCGCCGATTGCGGGACCGGTTCCAGAACTGCCAGACGTGGCCGTCGTCCCGGCCCCGGAGCTCGTGCCGGCGATGCTCGACGTGCCAGCGCCGGCGAGGCCCGCGCTGCCGGCGGTCGCGGCGCTACCGCCGGCGCCCGTTGGCGAGCCAGCGTCGCTGCCGCAAGCGATCGGGCTCGCGATGAGCCCGATCAGGAGCAGTCCCGGGCGAAGAGCTTCGTGACCGATGCGGTGCGTGCGTTTCATCGTCATGGAGAAAACCTGGCGCCGATGTCAGGCGCCGCTGGGTCGCCGAATCGGTGCTCGTGAAGCTTAACACGCTTCGATGAGCTTGAGTCTCGCGTCAGTGCCGAGCTGCACACCGGGCAGTGACACGAACGCGTCAGCGGCAGCCCATGCCGTCGTCGACGAGGTTCGGCTGGCAGCTTTCACCAACCGGGCAATCGTGAGAGTCGTGGCACAGAGTGCAATCGGTCAGCGCGTCGCAAGCAAAGCAGCAGGAGTGGACGGTCGAAGGCGCGTCGCGACAGCGCCTGAAGCCATCCTTCGCACCTTCACGAGCGACGCAGAACTGACCTGCGGCGCAGTCCTCGGGTCCGTCGCACTCATCGAAGCGAAGCGGCGCCTGACACAACGCCGATTCGTCGTCATAGCCTGCTGGATCGAGCGCCGGATGGGGCACGCAACGAGAACTGCAGCCAGCGCCATCCGCGAGGCAACAGGTCAGGCAGGCTTGCCCCGGCTCACACCAGGAACCGCGACAGGGGAAGCCTGCCCGGCCGTCGTCGGCACCGCCGGCTCCCACGAGAGCTTCGATACCAGGCGCATCGCCCCCCGCCCCTGACTCAGCAGCGATGGTGGGCGTTCCCGCCAAGGAGCTCGCGGCACCACCGCTCGAGCTCGTCGCGCCCGAGGCGGCGATTGCGGGGTTTCCGCCCGTCGGGCTGGCATTACCAGCTGCGGCGATGGGCGAGGCTGCGTGGCCCGCTGACGAGCCACCGGCAGCGGCGCTGCCCGGCGGATTGGCCCGACCCGATCCGCCACAGCTCCAAGCGCTAGCCATGGCGAAAAATACCGGCCAAGCCGCCGAGCAGCGACGCGGGCTGGGCACCCTACCTTGCCTGACTCCCATCGCCGGCAGCTCGACGCCGGCGGAGCGCGACGAGACCCAAGAAGAGCACGGCGGCCACGCCGCTACCGTCGTAGTCGCCGTGGAAGCTGCAACCCCCCGCGTCGTTGGCCGCTCCGCTGCCATCGTTACCGGCGTTGCTCGAGCCGCCGGCGGCGCTGCCCGCACTGGGGCCGGTGGGCCCGCTACCGGCGGTGACTCCGCTGCCCGCGCTGCTGCTCGCGCCGCCAGCCGGGCTCGACGACGTTCCGCCCGCGCTCGTCATGCCGCCGTCGCCGCTACCGTTGTTGGCCGAGCCGGCGCTCGCAGCGCCACCGCTCGCAGCGCCAGCACTCGCGGATCCGCCGCTCCCGGCGCCGGCTGCGCCAGCGCTGCCGCCGCTGCCGCCACCTCCGCTACCGCCGCCGCCACCGGGGCCCACATCGAGAAAGATGCGTTGAGCAAAGTTGTAGAAGCTGCGGTTCCAAACCGTCTTCGTGTGCGCCTGATTGGGCTCGATTTGATAGATGTGGGTGACCGAGTTTTGGTCGAGAAAATTGTGGTAATTCTCGCTGTTGCCGATCAGTCCGTCGTCTCCGCCACATGCGATGAAGATGACTTTGACGTTCTGTTTGACCATCGCCACGTTGGTGATGGTTTGCGCGGGTTGCTTGGTGTTCGGGGCCGCTGAGTACGGGCCGATATAGTGGAATACGTCGGTGTGCGGAAAGCCGAAGTTGAACGTCTGGCCGCCGCCCATCGAAAGCCCCGAGATGGCACGATGATCTGCGTCCGTAGCCGCCGAATACGTCTTCTCGACCCAGGGGATGAGATCGTTGAGCAGCACGTCCTCGAAATTCGCAAAGCGCTCGAAGTCATCGGCACCGCTCATCTTCCCATTGGGCATGACGACGATCATCGGCTTCGCCATCTGCTTCGAGTACAGATAGTCCATGATGTTGTCGGCGTTGCCTTCGTTGCTGCCCTGCCCGATCCACGATACTTCGTTACCGCCAATGCCGTGGTGCAGGTAAACGACCGGGTACTTTTCGTTCGTCGAGTAGCCGGGCGGCATGTAGACCGTAACTTTCTGCATGCCGTAGTTGCGCGTCGGGTAGCTCGCGGACACATCCAGCTTGCCGTGCGGAATGTTCTGATTCTTGGTGTCGAAGCCCTGCGGGGGCAGCGGCAAACCCGCGGGATCACTGGCGCGCGCGCTGGCCGGAGCCAGCATGCAGCCCGCTACCAGCAGCGGGGCTGCCCAACGATGGAGTCCACAAAGCCTCGCGCCGAGCCCAAGATGGATTGACATGTTGAAAGGGCAAGTGGCACCCCGCGCCGGAACCTGCCCAACAATCTTTCAGCCTGGCCCGTACGGCCTCACGTCAGTCCGGACAAAGCTCCCGTGGAAAAAGAGCTATCCGGGCCGCTGCCGAACTGGTTGGTCTCGACACCGAAGGCCTGAGCGATCGAGACGAGCAGGTGATTGTTCGCGCCGCTGGCAAACTTGGCGTCGCGCGGCTTGCACGAGTCGTTGGGAGGTGCGCAGTCGGGCGTCAGCTGCAGACGGCGACCGAAACGGAACGGCACATTTTTACCGCCCAGCAGCACCGTGGGCGCCGAGGCGGAGGTGTGCAGGTTCGGATTGCCCAGCTCACTCGTGACGTACACCAGAGAGCTATCGAGCGCTCCCGCCTCGTCCAACTTTTGCACCAAGCGCGCCACTTTCCCGTAGACGTACTTGTTGTACTTGGCGAGCGGCAACCAGCTGGTCGCGTCGCCGATCGCGCCGAGCTTTCCCTGCCAGTCGAAGCCGTGCGACTGGTACTTGTGCGCCACGTTGTTGTGAAAGTCCGACGGCAAGCCGAAGCCCAGCGAGTCCGTCTGCGCGTTGGCAGCGCTGTCCCACGGCAGATCGTTCAGCACCAACGTGCCGAAACGAGTCACGTCGCAGGCAAACGCCTGGGCCAGCAGATCGACGAAGAACGTCGTCACCACGTCGAACGTGGGCTCGCCGCCGTTGAAGCGCACCAGCTTGCTGATATCCACCGGAAAATCCGCGGCGGTCGGGCGTTTCGGCACCATCGCGCAGGCGGCGGAAGAGACGCTGCTGAAGGTCTTTTCGAGGTCACGGATGGCGGCCAGGTGCTGGTCCATCTTCTGTTGCTCCGGCGGCGCCAGGCGCGCGCGCAGCCGGTTGCAGTCTTGGCGCACGTAGTCGACGACGCTCTGACCGAGCGCGTTCTTGCGCGCCAGCGCGGCCTTCCCGGCCGCGTCGTCCGGCGGCACGAAACCGCCGAATAGGTAATCGAATGCCTCGAGGGGCGAGATGATCTTGCCGACCCCAACGCCACCCTTGCTGTACGAAAGCGTGCTCGCCGGGGTCGTGTCCGGGCTGCCGACGCTGAGCACGACGTTGCTCTTGCGGGTCGCCGCGCCGAGCCCCTGCTCGACCGCCAAATACTGGTCGAGCGAAGAGCCCGACGGCACGCCGCCATTGAGCGGAGTGCCCGTCAAGATCGTCGCGACCGCGTCGTGACCGTCTGCTGCCAGATCCAGCCCCTCGATCACCAGCAGCCGATCCTTGAAGCTCTTGCCGTAGGTCGCGGCGTCGTCGAAGGGCTGCAGCGAGCAGTTGGGGTAAGCGATGTCGAAGCTGGTCTCCGTGTCGCTACCCTTGAGCGAGAGGCCCTCGACGGCGATGTCCGGCGAGCTCGGCGTGCGCATGCCGAAGTACTCGCTGGCGATGCCGTGCGGATGCGAGATGGTCAAGAACTTGAGCGGCAAGGTCTCGCCGGCGGCATGCGCGAACGAATCCTCGAGCAGCTGGTAGAACGGCAGGGCGGTGGCGGCTACTCCGACAGCCCGCAAGAACGAGCGGCGAGCGGCGCTGCGGGGTGTTTCTCGGCGAACGAACGGGCGCTTCACGGCGTCCTCCTTTGGACGAACGTGGGTGTTTTGACGAAGGCGACCAGCACGTCTGCCAGCCGATCTTGCTGCTCGGGCGGCAGCTGCTTCCAAGTCTCGACGAAGGCGTCTTCTGCGTCTTTGACGCTGGCGTCACTGCGGGCTGCCGTGCTGCGAAAGATCTGGCGCGCCAGGCAGGCTTTCACGCTCTGGCTCTGAGCCAGCGCCTGCACCAGCTCATCACCGTTGGCGTACGTGCCGTCCAGGTCGGAGCCCGCGCTGATCGTGACTCGCGTGTCGATCGGTAAGCCATTTTCGGTACTGCGCAGCTTGCCCATGCCGTCGAAGTTTTCGAACGCGAACCCGAAGTTGTCGATGGTCGCATGGCACCCCGCACAACCGGCGTCCAGGGCGTGCTGCTCGAAGCGGCCGCGCGTCGTCTTGCTCGGATCGGTCGCGGGAAAGCTGACCACGATGCCCAGCGCACCCGGGTCGGGAACGCTGAGACAAGCGATGCGGCGCATGAGCGCCACGCCGCGGAACACGGGGTGGCTGCCGTTGTTGGTGGCGAAAACGGAGAGGAATGCCGCCTGCTGTAAGATGCCGCGCCGGCCCGCGCCGGCCAGCGAGGTGTGCTCCCCGGCACCCGCAGCAGAGACGCCATAAACGGCGGCTAGAGGCGCGTCGACGATGGTCCAATCCGCGGTCAGCAGCTCGCCGAGCGTGGGGGTCGGGCTCGACAACACCGCCTCGATGAAGGCGCGGCTCTCTTGCTCCATCGACTGGCTCACGTTGGAGAACTCCGGATACACGCCTTGCGATTTTTCGCGGCGCGCCACGTCGTCGATGCCGAGCCATTCACGCACCACGCGCACGAATCGCTCGTGACCTGCCGCACTGGCGAGCAGCCGCCGCGCCTCCGACTCACGCGCCTCGGGCGTACCGAGCGCGCCGGACGCTGCGACTTGCAGCAAGGCGTCGTCGGGCGGCCCCGCCGTGAGCAGGTACGAAAGCGCCGTCGCAATCTCGTTGGAGGTCATGACGAAGCTCGCGCCGGCTCCGAGATCGCCCAGCTCGGTGGTGTACAGAAATCCGGGCGATTGCAGCAGCACCCGCAGCACCTGGTCCACACCGTCCGCGTAAGTGTAACCGTCGGCGCCGACGTGGTACGCCGCCAGCAAGCCCGAGAGCTCGTCGGTGCCGAGCGTCCTTCGATAGGCCTTCGCGCCGAAGCGCTGAATGAAGTCCTTGGCGCAGGCTTCAGCGCCGGCTCCGCTGGTCTCCGCGCACGTGGCCATGGCCGCCAGGTTGCCGTTCATGCGCGCCTCGGCCACCAGCGAAACGGCCGCCGCGTCCAGCTTGTCGGCCAGCACGGGGTCGACGCGTTGCGCGTCGTTCACCGTGAAGGCCGCGCCGGCAGGCGAATTGGCGGGTCCCTGCTTGGCGTCGGGCGGAAACGAAAAGTCCTTGCTCGGCGAGCTGCTCACGCCCAGCAGCGCTCGCACCGAAGCGTCGTATTCGGCGTTGCTGAGGCGGCGAATGCGCGCCGGCAGGGCGTCGCTGCCGCTGCTCGTCACAGCGCTGCTGCCGCCCGCGTTGCCGCTGCCCGCCGTGCCCCCACCGTGCCCCGCCGCGCCGGCACCGCCCGCCGAACAACCGCCGAGCAGGAGAGCCACGCCCAGCGGAGCCATGACCCTCCGCGGCCAACCCGAAGCGATGCGATTCATGTTGCGACCCCGCAACTTTGACTCGACCTGGAACCGGTTACACTCATTTCTGGAACCAATTTCACAATCACCGCCCGGGCGAGAATTTTCCGGAAATCGAGCCGCTCGGCGCACGGAGTCGACCTTGGTCGACGAACGTCATCGAGCTGCTGACTGCTATTGCCGCCGGCATCGGAAAAGGCACGAACTTGATCGTTCGGGGCAAGCTTTGTCGCCGCATCATCACCACGCGTATTACCCGCGAGGGTGAGTGCGGCACCTACCTGCAGCCCCGACCGCGTTTGCACTGCCAACGCGCGCTTTTGTATTTTCGGAGCACGGGCCAAACGCCCCGACGGCGAGCGAAAGTGCCGGCGCAAAATTCCCGCTATGCACGAGTTTTTCTGCAAAAAACTCGACCGCGCACGCATCTTTGACGGTCACAAAAAAAGGGGCCTCGCCACTTCCTCCTACGGAGCCCCATGAACCTACGAAGCCCGAGTCTCGCCGCCCTCGTGCTCGCGACCGCGACTGCCGCCTGCACCGGGAGCATCACGGATTCCGGCCCGGGCGGAGCCAGCACCACCGGTCCTGGCGGAACCACACCGGCGGGTGACGGCACGCCCGGCTCGCTGCCCAGCGGCTCGGCGGGCAAGCTCAACCTCAAAGGGTCCCCCAACTACTACCGCGTCGTTCGTCTCACGAACGACCAGTGGACGAACAGCGTGCAGAGCGTGCTGCACCTGCCCACCGCCCCCACGGCGGGAGAGAACTTTCAAAGCGCCGTCTCGGGCACGACCGACTTCACGAACAACGAGCTGGTGCTCTCCGTCGACAGCCGTGCCTGGTCCGACTACCAGGCTGCGGCGGAAAAAATCTCGGCTCAGGTGCAGGCGGATCCGGCCGTGTTGTCGGCGATCTATACGGGCACGGACGCCGCCGGTTTCATCGCCACTCTGGGGCGCCGCGTTTATCGCCGCCCGCTCACCACCGCCGAGACCGCGTCGTACCAGAAGCTGTTCGACACCGGCCCCAGCCAGGCGGGCAGCGAAAGCAACTTCGCCAAGGGAGCGGCGCTGGTGGTGGAAGCCATGCTCCAGTCCCCCTACTTCCTCTACCGTAGCGAGCTCGGCGCGAGCCGCGCGCCGCTCTCGAGCTACGAGATAGCGGCCAAGCTTTCGCTGTGGCTCCGAAACACCACGCCGGACGACGCGTTGCTCGACGCTGCCGCCGGCCCCGGCAAGCTCGACACGGCCGAGGGTGCCGCCGCCCTGGCCAAGACCATGCTGGACGAGCCGGCCGCTCGCAGCGTGATGCGCCGCTTTCACGGAGAGTTCTTGCACTTCGATCGTTACGAGAACCTCAGCAAAATCGGCGTAGCCAGCTACGATCCGAAGATCAACGCCGAGCTCGAGGAGAGCTCTTACTTGTTCTTCGACAAGATCTTCAGCCAGGGACTGGGTCTCAAAGACATATTCCTCTCGTCGACCGGTTTCGTCGGACCGACCATGGCGGCGCTCTACGGCGGCGGGCCGGTCGCGAGCGGCTTCGTCGAGCGCGATCTCGGCAGCCAGCGGGCCGGCTACTTCTTACAGCTGCCGTTCCTCATCCTGTACGCGCACAACGACGCGCCGGACTCGATTCACCGCGGCGTCAGCATGAGCTTGGACGTGTTGTGCGCACCGCTCGGCCCCCCCGCCAACGTGATCCCGCCGCTGCCCACGCTGCAGCCCGGCGAGACCAACCGCCAGCTGGTCGACGCGCACACCAAGGCTTGCGGCAGCGCCTGCCACAACCAAATGATCAACCCGCTGGGTTTCGCGTTCGAAAACTTCGACGGTATGGGTCAGTACCGCGAGACAGAGAAGAACGGTAACGACTTGCTACCGATTGACGCCAGCGGCTCGTTCGACTTCGTCGACGGCACCAAGACCTACAAGAATGCCGCGGAGCTGATGCAGGTACTGGCGAGCGACCAGCAGTCGCACCTTTGCTACTCGAAGAAGCTGGCAAGCTTTGGCCTGCAGCGTGACATCGTAGACACTGACCTACCGCTGCTGGCGGAGCTGGCTTCGACCAGCGCGTCGAACGGCGGCTCGGTGAAGCAGGTGGTGATGGACCTCGTGAAGCAAGACGCTTTCAGGCTGCGTGCCGGAGGAGTTCAGTGATGCTCAAGAGCCATAGCAGCGGTCGTCGTGCCATCAACCGCAGGGCCTTTCTGACAGGCGCAGGAACCGTCGCGATCGGCTTGCCGTTCCTGGAGGGGCTGCCGAGCCGCTCAGCGTGGGCCGCCGACGCCGCGCCCGTGTTCACCATGTTCGTGGTCGCGCAGAACGGCGTCGTAGGAAAGAACTTCTTCCCCTCGGCCCCGGGCGCGCTCACCAGCGCCGGCTTGTCGGGTGCGGGCGACATCGCGACCGGCGTGTTGGCTCCTCACGCAGCCAACCTGCTCTTCATCAAGGGCATCAATTATCCGAACCCCGGCCCCAAGAGCTGCGGGCACGCCGAAGGCAACGTGCAAACCTTGACCGGCCTCGCCCCCGGTTCGACGGGCAACACGGCCTATTCCGCGGGTCCGTCGGCGGACACGCTGATCGCCAAGGCGCTGGGTGGCGGCGATCCGATCGCCCTCTACTCGGGCGCCAAGGGCTTCATCGCCGAGCGCATCTCGTTCAAGGCCGCGGGTGCCGGCCAAGTGCGCTCCGCCGACACGAACCCCTACCTGCTGTATTCGAAAGTCGTGGGCCTGGCGGGTGCGGCGCCGACGACCCCTGGTACCACCCCGACGGTCGATCCGGTCGCGCAGCAACTGGCCAACCGCCGCAAGAGCGTGAACGACCTGGTGCGGGGCGAGCTGCAGAGCCTGATGAGCCTGCCTGCGCTGAGCACCGCCGATAAGCAACGCCTCGATCAGCACTTTCAGGCGATTCGCGACATCGAGGTCAACATGGGCAACATGGTTCCGACGGGGGCTGCGTGCTCCAAAGACGGGCTGCCCGTGGATCAGTACGAAATGCTCAAGAGCGGCTTTGCGTTCAAGAGCGCGCAGATGGAAGACTACGTGAAGCTCCACCTGCAGATCATGGCCGTGGCGTTTGGCTGTAACTACAGCCGCGTCGGCACGCTGCAGTGGGGCGACGGCACGGACGGCACGAAGTACGACGTGCCGTCCAACTCGGGGCTAGGTTGGACCTTTCACCAGCTCAGCCACCGCATTCAGTCGGATTCGGCGTCCGGCAACAATCCGACGGCCGAAGCCGCCCACCACGAGATCGATACCCTGCGCATGAAGTCGTTCTTGGTCGGCCTGGATGCGTTCAAGAACCACGGCCTGCAAGATCAAGCGCAGATCGTCTGGACGAACACCATCGCCGACGGCCCGTCGCACTCCACGCGCAACGTACCCATGATCATCTGGGGCAGCGGCGGCGGCGTCCTGAAGCAAGGCGCGTTCATCGATGCTGCCGGGGCGCAGAACGCCACGGTGCTAAATACGCTGATGGCCGCCGCGACGCGCGACAAGGGCACGGCTCCGACCATCGGCTCGGGCCAGTTCGACGGCATGAAGGCCTGAGGCCCGCCGCACCACCGAAAAGAAGCCGCCCGAGCGCCGCGCTGGCCCAGCGCCTGGCGTGCTCGAGCGCTAGCGCGTGACCAGCGGCGCTGCGCGCTCACGTCGTGCCAGCCCCCGCTGGTGTCGTACGCGTCGTAACGACGGCGCGCCAACCACGCAGACGCTCCCGCGCCCTCGCTGGGGCTGAGCGAGCTCGCGCATTCGGTGCTGCGGTGTGTGGAAACACTAAAAGACGATCAACAAAGTACGAGCGTCACGCGAAAGTCAGCTGGCGCTCACCGCAGCTGATTTGAAGCGCGCCGGTGCCCTGAAATTGGCAATGGTGATCAACTAAAGTTTCTTAAGAAATTGAGTTGCACACTCTCACTCTTGCATGTACAGCAATCGAGTGAGCCTCTCCGAGGAACGCGTACGCGAGGACGCGTGTGTCATCGGCATCGATTTCGGCACCGATTCGGTGCGCTGCGTCGTGGTCGATGCAAACACCGGCCAGATCCTGGCCAGCGCGGTCAAGTACTACCCGCGCTGGGCCAAGGGTCTCTATTGCGATGCCTCGGCGAACCAGTTCCGCCAACACCCGCTCGACTACATCGAGAGCCTCGAATCGTGCGTCGTCGAAGCTCTGGCCAAGAACGGAGCTTCGACCGCCGCCAAGGTTCGCGGCATCGCCGTGGACACGACCGGCTCCACGCCGGCCCTGGCCGACGCCTCGGGGCAGCCGCTGGCGTTGGATCCGCGCTTCGCCGACAACCCGAACGCGATGTTCGTGCTGTGGAAGGATCACACGTCGGTCGCAGAGGCGGAACGCCTGACCGAGCTCGCCCACACCTGGAGCGGCATCGACTACACCAAATACGTCGGCGGCACTTACTCATCCGAGTGGTTTTGGGCCAAAGCGCTGCACATCCTGGAGAACGACGCGGCCGTCGCGGGGGCCGCGGTGACGCTCGTGGAGCACTGCGACTGGATCCCTGCACTGCTCACCGGCACGACGGATTTGCGCTCGTTCAGGCGCAGCCGATGTGCAGCGGGGCACAAGGCGCTCTGGCACGCTGACTTCGGCGGCTATCCCCACAATGCCTTCTTGATGCAGCTCAACCCGCGGCTCGTCGCGTTGAAGGAGACGTTCGGCCATTCGACCTTCACTTCCGACAAGCCCTTCGGCACGCTTTCGGCGGAGTGGGCTGCGCGCCTGGGGCTCTCGCAAAAGGTCGTGGTCGCGGTGGGCGCTTTCGACGCGCACCTGGGCGCCGTCGGTGCCGGCATTCGCCCGCAGCGCATGGTCAAGGTGATCGGCACGAGCACGTGCGACATCGTCGTGGCACCCGCGGTGTCGGGCCCGGAGCCACGCATCGCGGGCATCTGCGGCCAAGTCAACGGCTCGGTGATCCCGGGCATGATCGGCTACGAAGCGGGTCAATCGGCCTTCGGCGACGTCTACGCCTGGTTCAAGGGCGTGCTCAGCTGGCCGCTGACCGCGATCTTGCCAACGCTGTCCGACGCCGGCCGCGACTTGGCCGAGCGTGCCGCCGAGCAGCTCATTCCCAGCCTGGAGCGAGCCGCCGAGGCGCTCCCGCCGGAAGACAGCGCGGTGCTCGCCCTGGATTGGATGAACGGTCGCAGAACGCCGGACGCCAATCAGCGGCTCAAGGGCGCGCTCACCGGCATCAGCCTGGGCACCGACGCGCCGCGGCTCTACCGCGGCCTGGTGGAAGCGACGGCCTACGGCTCGCGCGCCATCGCCGAGCGCTTCCGCGAGCAAGGCATCCGCATCGACGGCGCGATCGCGATCGGCGGTGTCGCCAGCAAGAGCCCCTTCGTGATGCAGACGGTCGCCAACGTCATGAACATGGAGGTCGAAGTTCCAGCCGGCGACCAAGCCGTCGCGCTGGGCGCTGCCATGTTCGCAGCTACGGCCGCCGGGCTCTACCCTCAGCTCAGCGATGCGCAGCGCGCGATGTCGCCCGGCACTCAAGCCGTGTACCGGCCAGACGCCGCGCGCGCGCGGAGCTACGACCGCCTCTATCGAGACTACCAAGCGCTCGGCACCTTCGTAGAAAGCCGCCTGCGCGAGCCGAGCACGAGCGCTCACAGCCGCAAGCGCGCTTCCCACAACGGCGAGAAAGCCACCTCATGAGCAGCAGCAACGCCAAGCAAGAAGTGTGGTTCCTGACCGGAAGTCAGGAGCTCTACGGTCAAGAGACCCTCGACCAGGTCGCGCAACACTCGCGTCAAATCGCGCACTATCTCGATACCGAGGCGCGGCTGCCGGTGCGGGTGGTGCACAAGCCTACGCTGAAGAGTCCCGATGCCATCGCGCAAATGTGCCGTGAGGCCAACAGCGCCGCCGACTGCGTCGGCGTGATCGCGTGGATGCACACGTTCTCGCCCGCCAAGATGTGGATTCGTGGGCTCACGCAGCTGACGAAACCGCTCGCCCACCTGCACACGCAGTTCAACCGCGAGCTGCCGTGGGCGCAGATCGACATGGACTTCATGAACCTGAACCAGTCGGCGCACGGCGATCGCGAATTTGGCTTCGTCGCCGCGCGGCTGCGGCTCGAGCGCAAGATCGTGGTCGGCCACTGGCAAGACAGCGACGTGGCGGCGGAGCTGCAGAGCTGGGCCCGCGTCTGCAACGCCCTGGCCGAATCGCGCCAGCTCAAGATCGTGCGCTTCGGCGGCATGAACATGCGCGAGGTGGCGGTCACCGGCGGCGACCGCGTGGAGGCCGAGATCCAATTCGGCTGGTCCGTCAACGGCCACGCCGTAGGTGACCTTGTCGAGCGCATCACGGCCGTGCGCGACGCCGAGGTCGACCAGCTCGTCGAAGAATACGAGAGCAAGTACAAGCTCGTTCCGGCGCTACAACGCGGCGGGTCGAAGCGCGAAGGCTTGCGCTACGCCGCGCGCCAGGAGCTAGGTATCCGCGCGTTCTTGACCAGCGGTGGCTACGGCGCATTCACCACCACGTTCGAAGACCTGTACGGCATGAACCAGCTGCCTGGCCTCGCCTGCCAGCGGCTGATGGCCGACGGCTACGGCTTCGGCGCCGAAGGCGACTGGAAGACGGCGGCGCTCGTGCGCCTGATGAAGATCATCGGCGCCGGGCGCGCAGGCGGCGTGTCGTTCATGGAGGACTACACGTATCACCTGGTCAAAGGTGAGGAGAAAGTCCTGGGGGCGCACATGCTCGAGGTCTGCCCGTCCATCGCCGACGGCACGCCCTCGCTGGAGGTGCACCCTCTCGGCATCGGCGGCAAAGAAGACCCGTGTCGCCTGGTCTTCAACGCGGCGCCCGGAGCCGCCGTGGCCGCCGCGCTGGTCGACATGGGCGGTCGCATGCGGATGTTGGTGCACGAGCTCGACGCAATCGTCGCCGAGCACGCCATGCCCAACCTGCCCGTCGCGCGCGCGCTGTGGGTGCCTCGACCGGACTTTCGGCGCGGCTGCCAGGCGTGGCTCTTGGCAGGCGGCGGCCACCACACGGCGTTCAGTCAAGCGGTCACCGCCGACCAGCTCGAAGACCTGGCAGGTCTGCTGGGCGTGGAGTGCGTGCGTATCGGCTACGGCACCGAGCTGAGCGCGCTGAAGAAAGAGCTGCGCTGGAACGAGTCCGCGTTTGGTAACCGGCACTGAGCCGCATTCGAGCTTTCGATGAAGTCCGCATACGCAGAGCTGAAAGAGCAGGCCTGGCAGGCGAATCTGGAGATTCCGCGGCGCGGCTTGGCCATATACACGTTCGGCAACGTTTCGGTTCTGGATGCCGCGCGCGCCGTGCTGGCGATCAAGCCGAGCGGCGTCGCCTACGAAGGTCTCGGCGCAGACGACATGGTCGTGCTCGATCTGGAAGGTCGCGTGGTCGAGGGCACGCTGCGGCCGTCGTCCGACACCAAGACGCACATCGCCCTTTATCGCGCCTTCCCCGGCCTCGGCGGCATCGTTCACACCCACTCGAGCTACGCGACGGCTTGGGCCCAGGCCTGCCTACCGATTCCGCTCTACGGCACCACGCACGCTGATCACCTGGCCGAAGACGTCCCCTGCACGGCGCTGATGACGGCGGACGCCGTCGAACGTGACTACGAGGCCGAAACCGGTCAGCAAATCATCGACTGCTTTCGCGAGCGCGATCCGCACAAGACACCCATGGTGCTCGTGGCCGGACACGGCCCGTTTGCCTGGGGCAATACCGCAGAAAAAGCGGTGTACCACGCCGTCGTCCTCGAAGAGCTGGCCAAGATTGCGTCGGTGACGCGGTCTCTCGACCCCACCGCGCGACGACTGCCCGAGTACTTGGTGCGCAAGCACTTCGAACGCAAACACGGCAAGCGCGCTTACTACGGCCAGTAGTCGAGAACGATTGAAGAGATACACACGCTAGACAACGCACGAGCAGATCGAGAAACCAGGACGACGATGCGACGAGCACTGCAGCTTTTGGCGCTGGCGGGAATGCTGGCAATCAGCGCGCTTCCATCTCGGGCGTCTGCGCAGACGCCTGAACCCGCGGCTGCGCCTGGTGAAACGCCCGACAGCGCGCCCAGCGAAACGCCGGCCCCCGCCCCCAGCACGCCCCCTGCCGCGGCGGCCAGCGCGACGCGCGCCCCTGCGCCAGAAGCTCCCCCGCGGCCGCGCGTCGGAGACACCACGACCAACGGCTATTTTCGTGGCGGGTTCGGCGCCAGTAGTCAAAAGGGTCGTCAAACCTGCTTTCAGCTGGCTCTGAACGGCGGGCTGTTGTCCAAATATCGACTCGGTAACGAGTGCGAGGTCTGGGCCGAGTACGGCCTGCACACCGTCGTCTATTCGGGTAACGACGGCTCGGTAGGTCGCCTGCACTTCACGCCGGCCGCTTACATTCCGACCAGCAAGCTGGGCTATTCGCCCACCGGCGTCACGTCGTCCGACTTCGGCTCGCCCGGAACGGGCGCCACGGTCGCGTTTCCCAACCTGTATGCCGACATTCAAGGCATCCCCTGGCTGGCGGGCGGCACGCCCTGGATCGGTACCCGCTACTACAAGCGCGAGTCCATCTACATCAGCGACTTCTTCTACTGGAACCCGTCCGGGGTCGGCGGCGGCATCGAGGACATTCACCTCGGCTCGGACCTGCGGCTCAGCTACGCGGCGTTCGCCGTCGACGGCCAACCCTCCGGCAGCCCCCAGGTGCCGAGCCCGATCGATTTGGGCATCCGCAACGATCTGCAGCTGCGCGGTATCCGCCCCTATCCGAGCGGAGAGTTTCAGATCGGCCTGCAGTACATCGCCGACTTCAGCAACGACCACGACGTCAATGGCGTGTCGACTACGCACGGCGGTTGGGGTGTCACGCTGCGGCACGTGCAGCAGCTGCTGGGCGGCGACAACAAGGTCGTCGTGCAGTACGGCCGCGGCGGCGGCACCGGTTTCGGCACGTTGGCGCGCTTTTACTACCCGGATTTTTCGCTCAAGTGGGACCCCAAACAGGCGCGCTTGCGCCTGCTCGACGTGCTCACGATCCAGCCGCTCGACTGGCTCGGAGCGCAGGCGGCCGCCGTCTACGAGCGTGACGACGACGGCACGGGCGTCAGCGGCGCCATCACCACCTGGATCTCGGCCGGTGCGCGCGTCTCGGTGGCGCCCGTCGACCATTTCAAGATCTTGGCCGAAGGCGGCTACGACCAGGTGAACAAGACGAACGGCGCGCCCACGCAGTACCTGGCCAAGCTCACGGTCGCGCCCACCATTTCGGCCGGTAAAGAGCTGATGTCGCGCCCGGAGCTGCGCGTCTTCGCGACGTATGCGCGCTGGAGCGAGTCGGCGCGACTGGCAGTGATCGACTCCACGCGCATCTACACGGATAATTATCCGACCTACCTGAGCGGCTGGAGCTACGGCCTGCAAGGAGAAGCCTGGTGGTAAGCGCCTGCCGCGCGCTCCCGATCGCGGCGCTGGCTGTCAATTGCGGCCCGGCACCGGCACAGCCGGAGCCGGTCGCGGTACAGGTGTCGGTCGACGCGACGGCGCCCGGAGCGCCGCTCGAGCGCGTGTGGGCATTTCACGGCTACGACGAAGTCAACTACACCACGCTGCCCGAAGGTCGCGCGCTGCTGCAAGAGCTGACGGCTCTGCACTCCGCGCCGGTGCACGTGCGCAATCACTTTCTGTTCAATACGGGTGACGGCACGCCCGGGCTCAAATGGGGCTCCACCAACGTCTATACGGAAGACGCAGAAGGCGAGCCCGTCTACGACTGGTCACGAACGGACGCCATCCTCGACGCGCTCACGCAGGCGGGCGCCGCGCCGCTCGTCGAGCTCGGCTTCATGCCGGCGGCGCTTTCTTCGCACCCCGCGCCGTACCAGAACAGCAGCGAGATCACGCTCAACGGCGGCTGCTTCTACCCGCCGGCAGACTACGCCAAGTGGGCGGCGCTGGTTCAGACTTGGGCCGAGCACGCGAGCTCCCGTTACTCGGACGCCGCTACGAGCTGGCTGTGGGAGCTGTGGAACGAGCCGGACAGCGGTTACTGGCACGGCAGCTTCGACGACTACGCCAAGCTCTACGACTACACCGAAGCAGGGCTGCACGCCGCGCTGCCCGACGCAGCGCTGGGGGGCCCGGCCGTGATCGACGCTGGCGGCCCCTTTTTGAGCCAGTTCTTGGATCACTGCGCGAGCGGTGAGAACGCCGTCACCGGCGCGCGCGGAACACGGCTCGATTTGGTGACCTTCCACGCCAAGGGCGGCGTAACGCTCGTGGACGATCACGCCGAGATGAACCTCGGGCAGCAGCTACGCTTGCATCGAGCGGGCTTTCGCGCCGTCGCCGCTTCTGCGTTCGACCAGCTGCCGATTTATATCACCGAGGCGGATCCGGACGGCTGCGCCGCATGCGGCATGGACATCTTGCCAGCCGCCCAATACCGCCTGTCTCCGGCATACGGCGCCTACGAGCTGGCGACGATGAAGCGCTCGCTGGAGCTGGCGCAACGGTTGGGCGTCAAGCTCGCGGGGCTTTTGACATGGGCCTTCACTTTTCCGGACGCAGCCTATTTCGCAAGCTACCGCGCGCTGAGCACCCATGGCATCGACTTGCCGGTCCTGAGCGCGTTCAAACTGCTCGGGCAACTGGCGGGAGCTAGCCTGCCGCTGGTCAGCTCCGGCGCCCGCACGCTCGACGATATTCTGGAAAATGGAGTCCGCGGTGAGCCAGACGTCGACGGCATGGCCGCGCTGGACAGCGACAAAATCCGCATCTTGCTGTGGAATTTCCACGATGAGCTGCTGAGCGCGCCCGCCATCCCGGTGCACCTTTCCATCAAAGTGCCCCTGAGCTTCGGTGCCCACCCGCGCCTGTCCGAGCTGCGCGTGGACGAGACGCACGGCAACGCCTACGCGCTCTGGACCGCGCAAGGCGAGCCGGCTGAACCGTCCGCGGCGCAGCTGGCCGGCCTCGCGCAAGCAATGGCCCCGGCAGCATTGATATCCGAGCGATCACTTGGCGTCGATCGCAACCACTCCATCAGTCTCGAGCTCGAGCTGCCGCGCTTTGGCGTATCGCTCGTCAGCATCGAGCCGACTACCAGCTAGCGGTGTCTAGAACTCACCGCAGGTGATCAACAAAGAATCTTAGTTTCGGTGCTGATTATGAGTCACAAGCTCAGCTACAATATCTCGAGCACGCACACGGAGGAGCCCGCGCGATGAAGACGCAGTCCGCCACTTTGGCGCTCTCGATGGTATTTGGCATGGCGGTTTGGGTCGCCTGCGACAACACGGTCGACAGCCCCGCCGGCGGCGGCACCGCCAACACCAGCGCGGGCACGAACGCCGCCGGTGGCGGCTCTGGTACCGGTTCCGGAGGCAGCGCACAAGGCGGAGCGTGCAGCGCGACTGCCGCCTGCGGCGGCGACGCCGTGGGCACGTGGAAGGTGGCCGCCTCCTGCTTGAGCGTCAGCGGCGAGCTCAACCTCAAGTCGTTCGGCAGCTGTGAGCACGTCCCCACCGTCGGCACGCGCAGCGTGACCGGCAGCGTGAGCCTCAACGCCGACAGCACCTGGTCGGACAAAACGGTCACCACCGGCAGCGAGCAAATGACGTTCGGGCCGGAGTGCATGATGATCTCTTCGACGCCCGTCACCTGCGAAGGCATCGCGGGCTTCCTGAAGACCTACGGTTACGCAACCGCCAGCTGCACGGCGGCCAACGGCGGCTGTGCATGCACGGCGACCGTCAACCAAATGGGTGGGCTGGGCTTGGTACAGCCCGCCCCCACGAGAGACGGCAACTACAAGGCGACCGGCAGCGAGCTCGACACGACGGGCGACACCGACGCGAAGTATTCGTACTGCGCGTCGGGCGGCAACTTGACGCTCATCCCGCTCAGCGCGAACCCCGCGGTCTCGGGCTCGGTCTCGCTGCAGAAGGACAGCGGAGGCACGGGCGGGAGCGGCGGCCAGGCCGGCAGCGGCGGCTCCGGCATGGGCGGCAACGGCGGCGCGAACGTCGCTGGTAGCGGCGGCGCCAACGGGGGCAGCGGCGGCTCCGGCACGGGCAACGGCACCGGTCCCTGCGATATCTACAAAGCGGGCGGCACTCCGTGCGTGGCCGCGCACAGCACGGTGCGCGCCTTGTTCGGCGCGTACAGCGGCAAGCTCTACCAAGTTCGCAACGCTTCGGCGCAGACGAAAGACATCGGCACGCTCTCGCCTGGCGGCTTTGCCGACGGCGCCGCGCAGGCCACGTTCTGCGGCAACGGCAAGTGCGAGCTCACGGCGATCTACGATCAAACCGGCAAAGGCAACGACCTTTGGTACCAAGGGACCGGCAGCCCCGTTGGCGGTAGCGACAAGCCTTCCAACGCCGCCCAAGAGCAGCTCAAGGTGGGCGGCAATACCGTGTACTCGGTCTACATCGCCCAGCAAAACAGCTACTGGGTAGACGCCTCGAAGAACGGCATCCCGCTCGGTGCCGAGCCGCAGGGCATCTACATGGTCACGAGCGGCAAGCACTACAACGGCGGTTGTTGCTTCGACTACGGTAACAGCGAGCTGAGCCGCAAGTACGTGGGACCGGGCGCCATGGACTCGGTTTACTTCGGCAACTCCACGCAGTGGGGGTCCGGAGCCGGCTCGGGCCCTTGGGTGATGGGCGATCTCGAAGCCGGCATCTTTGCGGGCAGCAAGGGTGGCAACAACCCGAGCCTTCCCACCGTCTCGGCCACGTACGTCACCGCGATCGAAAAGAACAACGGTAAGACCGAGTGGGCGCTGCGCGGAGGCGACGCGACCACAGGTGCGCTCAGCACCTATTTCAAGGGCGCGCTGCCCGGCGGCTGGAGCCCGATGAAGAAAGAGGGCGCCATCGTGCTCGGCAGCGGTGGCGATTGCTGCAACGGCAACACCAACCTGAGCATCGGCACTTTTTACGAGGGCTGCATCGTCGCCGGCTACCCCTCGGATGCAACGGAAGACTTGCTGCAGGCGAACATCGTTGCTGCGGGCTACGGCAAGTAGCCCGGGATAGGGAAGGACGCGTTCATGAAAGTCCAATCAGTTGTGCTCACCATGATGGCGGCGTTGGTTGCTTCCAACGCATGCACCGCTACCACCACGCCGGAAGGGATGAACAATCCGACGGCGGGGACCGGTAGCGGAACGGCCGGCAGCGCCAGCCCGACCGCCGGCAGCGGCAGCGGCACCGGCGGCAGCAGCAGCATGGCGTCCTGTGAAAATGTCACGGCGTGCGGCGGGGCTGCCGTCGGTACGTGGACGGTCGCGTCCTCGTGCTTGAAAGTCGCCGGCTCGCTGGACTTGCAGACCCTGTTCGGTTTCACCTGTCCGTCGGGCCAGGTCAGCGGCTCACTCGACGTGACGGGTAGCGTGACCTTCAACGCCGACGGCACCTTTACGGACAACACGACCACCACCGGCATGCACCAAGTCACGCTGCCGGTCGACTGCCTCACCCTCTCGGGAGCGCCCGTCACCTGCGAGCGGCTCGCTGACGTGATGTCGGGCGGCTACTACAAGAAGGTCACGTGCGCGGCGGCCGCCGCCGGCGGTTGCGCCTGCACCGCGACCGTCGACCAACAGGGCTCGCTCGGCCACTCGGTGAGCGAGGCTCAAAAAGAAGGCAACTTCACCACCGCCGACGGTGTGCTCTCCATCACGCAAGACAGCTCGAAATACGGCTATTGCGTGAGCGACCAGAAGCTCGTCGTCACACCCCAGACGATGGGACCGACCACGACCGGCAGCGTCTTGCTGCAGAGCGCCAGCTCCAGTGGCGGCGCAGGCGGTAGCGGTGGCGCCTCGGCAGGCGGTACCAACGCTGGCGGCAGCGCCGGCTCGGCTGGCAGCAGCATGGGCGGTAACGGTGGCAGTGGCGGCACGGGGCCCCTGACTCGCGGCAAGGGACCGTGTGACATCTACGGCGCGGCCAATACGCCGTGCGTGGCCGCGTACAGCATGGTTCGCGCGCTCTCCAGCACGTACAACGGCCCGCTCTATCAGGTCCGAAACATGAGCTCGGCCACGAACACGGGCTCGGGCGGCATGACCAAAGACATCATGATGACCGCCGACGGCTACGCGGACATCTCGGCGCAAGACACCTTCTGCAACGGCACGATTTGCACGGTTTCGGTCCTTTACGACCAGTCCGGCAACCAGAACGATCTCAAGACGGGTGCCCCCGGCAACCCTGGCAACGGCGCCCGGTCGGGGGAGCAAGACTACGAGTCGATCGCCACCAAGGGTGCGGTCACGGCCGGCGGCCACAAGGTTTACTCGCTGTACATGAACCAGTACGAGGGCTACCGCACGCCGCTGAATCAGAAGGGCAAGAACGTGCCGCTCGGTAACACCAACCAGGCCATCTACATGCTGGCGGACGGCAAGCACTTCGGAACCCAGTGCTGCTGGGACTTCGGCAACGTCACCACGAACCCGAAGCAGTACCACACGATGAACACGCTGTTCTTCGGCAAGGGCTTCTGGGGTAAGGGCAACGGCGACAGCCCTTGGTTCGAGGCAGATTTCGAAGGCGGCGTCTGGGCCGGCGGAGCCCAGAAGGATGATCCGGGTGGCTCCAGCGGCGCGACGCGCAACGACAACAACCCGACGCTGGCCGTCGACTTCGCGCTGGGCATGCTCAAGACCAGCTCGGGCAAGTACGCGCTGCGCATGGCCGACGCGGCCACGGCGACGGACTTGAAGACCGCCTACGACGGCGCCGCACCCGTCGGCCAATGGGACAACCAGGGCGGCATCTTGCTCGGCGTCGGCGGCGACAACAGCAACAACTCGTTCGGCACCTTCTACGAAGGCGCCGTGGTCGCGGGCATACCGACGACGGACATCGATCAGCAGATTCTGAAGAACATTCAGGCTGTCGGTTACAAGAAGTGAGCGGGCGTATCCCATGAAAACAGCTGGTTTTGGTTTGCCGATCGCGCTGCTCGCGCTGTGCGCCGGTTACGGGTTCGGTTGTACGGTGCAAAACACGGCCGGCGCGGGCGGCGCCGGCACCGGCTCCACCGGCGGGGACACCGTCCTCCCCAGCGGTGGCAGCATGGCCACGAGCGGCGCCACGAGCTCGAGCGGGACCGCTGGTATGAGCGACCCCGGCTCTGTCGGCAAGTGCACGACCATGCCGTCACCACCACCCGCGCCGCCCGCCGAGGGCATGGCCAAGGGTCCGTGTGACATCTACGCGGCCGATGGCGGCCCGTGCGTTGCCGCCCACAGCACCGTGCGCGCTCTCTACGCCACGTACGCCGGGCCGCTCTATCAGGTCAAAAAGACCAGTGACGGCAGCACGAAAGACATCGTGCCGCTGGCGCCCGGCGGTCTGGCAAACTCCGCCGATCAGGACACGTTTTGCGGCGCAGACGCCTGCACCATTTCGATCATTTACGATCAGTCTGGTCAGGGCAATCACCTCACGAAGGCACCTGCCGGCGGCGCCAAAACGACCCCCGACAACGAAGCCAACGCGAAGGCGGTGTCCGCCACCGTCGCCGGTCAGAAGGTGTACGGCGTTCATATCGTCCCGGGCGTCGGCTACCGCAACAACAACGCCTGCGGCACGGCCGAGGGTGACAATGCCGAAACCGAGTACATGGTCGTGGCCGGTGACCTGTTCAACGGTGGCTGCTGCTTCGACTACGGCAACATGGAGCGCAACAGCCGCGACAACGGCGAAGGCACGATGGAGGCCGTCTACTTCGGCAAGTGCGTGATCTGGGGCAAAGGCGCCGGCGATGGCCCGTGGGTCATGGGCGATCTCGAGAACGGCCTTTGGGCAGGCGACTCGAGCCCCTACATGATGAACACGCCGCTGGGTTTCAAGTACGTCACCGCGATGGTCAAGGGTGACGTTGCAGGCTCCAACCACTGGACAATCAAGAGTGGCAACGCGCAAATGGGCACACTGGTCACACCGTTCGACGGCCATCGCCCGGGCTCCAAGTACAACCCCATGCGCAAAGAAGGCGGCATCGGGCTTGGTACCGGCGGCGACAATAGCAACGGCGCCCAAGGTAATTTCTTCGAGGGCATCATGACCGCCCATTACTCGACGAGCGCGGCCGACGACGCCGTGCAAGCCAGCATCGTTTCGGTCTACGGCGCGCCCTGAGTAACCCGACCCGTCACATCCCTTTGCGCTTCACGCTCAGCACGTCGAACTGCAGGAACTCGCCGACATAAGGCGACATGGGCAGCTCTACGCCGTCCACGACCTGCGTGTGGTTGTAACACTGGTGCTCGTCCGAGCCGATGACGTAAAAGTCCAGCTTGGCCTGCCCCTGAAGCTCGATGCTCACGCTGTAGTCTTGCGAGTAAACGGCGTGAGGCGGCCGGTCCCCGTCTTTGTCGGTCGTGTAGTTCAAGAAGTAGTGCTGCTCGGGCGCCGACACGCTCATGCCAAAGACGTTGAAGCCGTTCAGGCAGCCGTCTTTGGGTGCCATGGCCGTCGGCAACGTGAAGGGCAGCTCGGAGGTGTGATTCTTACAAGCGGACGCGTAGCCACCGATGGTCGGCACGCCGCCCACGTAAAAGACGTGACTTGCGTCGTCCAGCGTCCCGCCCTCGTACCAGTAGCGCTCGACGATGCCTCGCACACGCAGGCCGACGACGTAGGTCACGCTCGCATCGCCGCCCAATTGCAAAGACACGTGCTGATTTTTGACGTCGTTCTTTTGAGGACAGACGGCGCCGGAACCGGGCTCCACCTGATAGTTGCTGAGATCGCACGGGTCGAGCAGCTGAAAGCCGTCGAGCGGTGCCAACGCCGCGGCGTCCGCAGCCGGATCCGAGCTGCCCGCGTTGCCCCCCGTACCGGCCGCGCCCGCCGCGCCACCGGCACCACCACCGGCACCTCCGCCCAAGGCGGCAGCCCCCGCCGCCGCGCCCGCTTGGCCGCCTAGCGCGGTGCCGCCGGCCGCGCCGCCGGCGCCGCCCGCGACATTCGCGCCGCCGGCGCCCGCCGCGGAGCTGCCACCGCCGCCGGCCGCTTGACCTGCACCGGCTACGGTCGGAGACGCAGCGCCCGGCGGCTGCGAATCCTCGCAAGCGCCAGCGAGCAGCGCGAACAACGCAGTGGAACAAAACGGCGCGACTCGGCGAACGGACATCGCTGGGGTAGTGCGAAAAGGAGGCGACTTTTGCTCAAGATTCATCGGCCATCGCTCGAAAGCAGGAGCCGCCCGTCGGGGCTCGCCGGCTGACTCGAGCGCTCGTTCTGAATGGCAGAGCTCTATACCTACCTTGGCGCCTTCAGACTCTGTGTTTCCAATTACCCGTCACAGCGATAGGGTGGAAAGACCCCATGCCGACTGCCGAGGACAGGCTGCGGGCGCTCGAACTCGAGTTGGCTCGCATGACCGAGGAGCGCGACGCGCTCCGACGGGCAAACGACACGCTGCAGCTGAAAGCCGAAGCCCTGGACGCGGCGCCGCTCGGCGCCATTTGCGTGTCAGGGCTGAGCGGCCGCTATGAGTTCATCAATGCCGAGTTCGCTCGCCTGATCGGCCGCGACCAGCAAACGACGCTGGCGGCCGATCCGTTCGAAATCTGGCAAACCGTGACGCATCCGGAAGACTTGGCTGCCGAGCAAGACGCGATAGCGCGCCTGGCCCGTGGCGAAATTGACGCATTCGAGCTCGACAAGCGTTTCGTGCTGCCCGGGGGTGAAGCGCGCTGGGTCCACGTTCGCGCCGTCTGCACTCGTAGTGAGGACCAGAAACTGGCGTCGATGACGGTGTTCTTCAGCGATTTGCAGCCTCAGCGCGAAATCGCAGCGGCGCGTGACAAGCTCGAGCAGCAACTGCGACGGTCGCAAAAGCTCGAAGCGCTGGGCAAGCTGGCCGGCGGTATCGCGCACGACTTCAACAATCGGCTCGTCATCATCATGGGTTACGCCGAGCTGATGCGGCGAGCTCTCGACGACGACAGCCCGTTCATAGAGCACGCCGACATCATCTTGGCCAGCTCGCAGCGCGCCGCCGACCTGACACGACAACTTTTGGCTTTCAGCGGTCGCCAGGTGCTGAAGCCGGAGGCCTTCGATCTCAACGTCGCGCTCGAGCAGATGCGGCGCCTCCTCCAGGGTGTCGTGGGTGACCACATCGAGCTACAAATGAGCCTGCAAGCCAGCCAGCCCATCTCCTTCGACCCTGGCCAGTTGGAGCAGGTCGTGTTGAATCTGGCCATCAACGCACGTGACGCCATGCCGAGCGGCGGGCGCTTCGAGCTCGAGACTCGGGACGTCTATCTGGAAACCGACGATGCCATCAACCTACCCGCAGGCGAGTACGTGCTGCTCGCGACGCGGGACTCGGGCAGCGGCATCCCGGACGACGTGCTGCCGCACATCTTCGAGCCTTTCTTCACCACCAAGGAGATCGGCAAAGGCACCGGCCTCGGGCTATCGATGGTGCAAGGCATCATTCACCAGAGTGGCGGAGCCGTGCAGGTGGAGACACGGCTGGACCGCGGCACCACCTTCAAGATTTACGTGCCCAAGGCGCGCGACATCAAGCCCCGACCTCACTACGCGGTGGCACAAGTGCCGCCCCCGGCGGCCGCTTTCGAAACCGTGCTCGTTTGCGACGACGACGAGGGCGTGCGCAAGCTTCTCCTCGATATCTTGGAGTTTCGTGCCTACAAAGTGCTGGAAGCGACGAACGGACTCCATGCGCTGGAGCTGGCTCGAGAGCACGACGGGCCGATCCACCTACTCATCACCGACCTGGTCATGGCCAAGTTGGGTGGCGTCGAGCTGGCCGCCGAGCTGCGCAAGACCCGCCCGGAGCTCGCGGTGCTCTACATCTCGGGCTACACCGAGCAGCCGGAGCTGCTGGCGGTACCGCTCGGCCCTCGCACACAGTTCTTGGCCAAGCCCTTTCTGCCGGGCGACCTCACGAGCGCCGTCGGCTCGATGCTGAGCGGCTACCCCGCAGAGGCGACGGTATCCGCGCCACTCGGCTGACGGCGGCAGTCAAACGTCGCCGGGGTGAGTACCCTCGGCGGGCAGGACGAAGGTCCAGCGCGTGCCCTTCCCCAGCTCGCTCTCCACCTGAACGCTGCCCGAGAGGTCACGCACGGCGTTCGCCACCACGGACAGACCGATGCCGCGCCCGGACGTCTCGCTGACCTCTGCACGCGTGGTAAAATCGGGCGACAGCAAGGCTTGCAACAGGTCGGCGTGCGTGGCGCTGGCCAAGCCGCGCGCCTCGCAACAGTTGCGAATCACCGCCCAGTCGATGCCGCGACCATCGTCCGCGATTTCCACTTGGTAGTCTTGCCCGACGCGCTCGGCTCGCAGCAGCAGCCTTCCGGACAGCGGCTTGCCGCGCGCGCTGCGCTGCTCCGCCGTTTCGAGCCCGTGATCGACTGCATTTTGAACGACGTGAATCAGCGCGGCCCACAGCGGGGCCCAGCGATTGGGTTCGAGGCGCGAGGCGTCGCTTTGCACCTCGATTCTGAGCGGCGCTTTGCCGAGCCGCTCGGCCAGCACTTGCGCATGCTGCGCCAAGCGCCGAAGCGGCCGCTCGCCGGCTTCCCAGCGCAACTCTTCGAGCTGGCGCAGTAGCTTCGGTGCCGCGAGCTCGCGCGCCGTTTCCATCAGCCGCGAGAGCTGCTGCTCCGTAACTTCGAGCGAGTGCTGCGGCTGGGCCGGTACCAACGCGCGCAGCGTGCCGCGCACCTCGGACCACCGCGAGCGCAGCTCGGCGAATGTCTCGGCGTAACCGTGCCCCCCTTCCACCAGGTTCGACTCAGCCGCATGACAGAGCTCGGCGATCCGCCGCAGGCCCATGGTCGCGCTGCTGCCCTTGAGCGTGTGCAAGAGCTGCTTACGCCAGGTGGAGTCCGGGGCCTCACCGGCCAGACGCCGCATGATTTGCTCAGCCTCCTCGAAGAACGTCAAAAAGCCGTTCTTGTCGCGCATGAGCGCGGAAAACACCGCCAAGAGCTCGGCCTTCTCCGCGTCTTGGCGCGCTCGAGCCAGCGCGTCGGTCACGTCGTCGATCACGAGCAGCAGCCCGAGCAGCTGGCCCTGCTCCTCGATCGGCAGGTACCTGCAGTCGAAATGCCGCGCTCCGAGCTGGAGGCGCTTGGGCAGCTGATCCAGGCAGAGATCCCGCGGCAGTACGTTCTCGCTCAGCGCATCCAAGCCCAGGCGGAAGCGCGCCGCAAAGCGCTTGTCAGCGGGCACGTGCTCGAGCAACTTGGGGCTGCCCGTGTAAGCGCCGAACCAACGATCGGCGATGCTCGAGCGTTCGGGAGCTAGCCTGCCCTCCAGGCTGACGGTGAGCAGCGCTTGATCGACGGTGTCCAAAACCAACCGCAAGTCACGGTTTCTGACGGCTAGCTCGCGCGTGCGCTCGTGCACGCGCTGTTCCAAGTTCTCGTTGGCGGCGCGCAATTCTTGTGCGACACGCTCCAGCTCGGCGATCAGCAGCGCGTTGCCGAGCAGCGACTGCACGTGCTGAGCGGCATTGCCGAAATGAGCGACGTCGCTGGGCTCGAAAGGCGATTGAAACGTCGCCTTGTGAGCGTCGAAGCCGGCCGCCATCAAGATGGGCGGCAACTGTGGGCGCTCGATGCTGGCCCACATGAAGCGATGTAGCCCGAGCACCTCCGCCAGCTCGGCAACGCCCGGGTCGCCGGCTTTGGGATCGTTGCAGCAACCAGCCGGGCGCGCCTCGAGCAGCCCTCGCGCCGCTGCCGCGAGCGGGCGTGCGGGTCCGACCGGGGCGAGCGGCTGCAGCTCGAGCGGGCCCAGCTCGAGGAGCAGCGCGCGCTGTAAACGCAACTTACCGATGAGCAGCTTGCGAATGCCGTCCCAAGCCTGGGCCAGGCGCCCGTCGCGGTGCGAAAACAGCGCAGGCAGCGCCTGGCCGATGCTCAGCCAGACGCCGATTTGCTCTTGTCGTAACCTGAGCTCGAAGAGCTCTCGCTCCCGTTGAAGTAACAGGCGTGCCTTGTCGCGCAGGTGATCATCATCGGCAGTCACGGTGACGCTGGTTCACTTTCGCTCGTCGGTGAACACGACCAACGGGTACGTGTAATTGTGAAACGCGGGCCTACCGGCACAGGGACCGATCTCACCCCAGGCCATCATGCCGAACCACGGCGCCTCGGGCGCTACGGCGGCGCGCAGCTGCGCGTGCTCGCTACGTGTGTTGGTCGGACCCAAGAACGGGAAGGTGCGCGCCGCGCATTCGAAGCCCATCACGGCCCAGGGTTTTCTACCGCCCAGGCGGCGTGACAAGTCGCTCGCCATTTTTTCGGTGCCGTTCAAGACGTTTTCGATGGCGCGATGATGCAGCATGACCTTGGTACCTTCCGCTACCGCGGCCTGCAAAATGATGGCACCGCTCTCCTGGTCGAAGCCGAAAGCGCCCCGAATGACGCGCTCCACCTGGTTGCTGGGACCCTGCACTTCGACGCCGACCGCCCAGGCCGCGAGGTGACTTTGATGCACCATGTCCTCTTGCTGGCAGCCCGTGGTCTCGCGCCACACGTCGGTGGCGCGCCGGCCGTCGATCTCGAGCACGTGGTTGCCGACGGCTTTGGTGACCACGCTGCTGATGCCGGTGGGCGCGGTGCCGTGACAGATTCCTACTTCGCACGCGAACGGTCCCGAGAGCCCGAGCGCGATCACGCCGTGCGAAAACACTTCGCGGTCCCAATATTGAAACGTCTGTCGTGGCGGTCCCCAGGGTTGGCCTGCAGCGCCGCCCACCAGCGGACAATCCACCTCGAGACGCAGCCCCTCGAGCATCGCCTCGACGTCGAGCCCGCAAAGCGGATCGTAAAAGAGGAAAACCACCTTGGGCTCACCGCCGAGCTCGCGCTTCAGCGTCTGCGCCAGCCGCTTGCCCTTCTCTTTGGGGCTGTCTTGAATCTCGCGCTCGCAGGCGGCCGCACAGTGAACGTCGCTGCCGCCGAAGCCCATGAGCCCCAGCGCCAGGCCGTCTTCGGTGAGCTCGTCGTTGGACACGACGCCTTGTACCGAGCAGCCCAGCAGGGTCACCTCCGCACCGAGCACCTGACGCACGCCCTCGAGCACCGCCGGCTGATCGTGGTTCATGGTGGCGTAAACCAGCGCCACCTGGGGTCGTTCGGCACCGAAGCGCGCGAGCAGTGCCTCTGCCGCGCCCCGGCCAGCGTCCAGTGATTCGAGTTCTTCAGAGAAGACACTGCAAGCGACATGACTCATGCTTCGACTCCTTGCGCGAGGCGCTGCGCGCGTAAAAAGACGCCAAGTTTGAACGTAGCAATACGACAAGCGGGTTTGCAATCTTACCGCCCCCTCGCTGACCCGAGGCGTGCGCGTGGCGTTTCATCGGAATTTTGGATCAGGAATTTGCGCAGCGCGCCGTACGGGACGTTTAAGTCGCGTGCACAACGAATTCACGATCGAGAGCCTCCTCGAGTCGTAAGTACGCGAACGCAAACCCACCAACGCGCGAGAGGCACAACTAACCCCGGATTGTTCGTGTCGTAGAGGCGGGCTACTGCGCCGCACTCACAGTGTGTGCGGTGCCCGCGGTGACGCGCAGATGACTTGAGCTGATGGCAAGAACCAGGGTCCGACCCCAACGGAGAGCAGGCTTCTGGCGATTCGCGTTGACGATCGCCGTTTGCAGCGCCGGCTGCCGGTACCACTACGATCGATTGCCCGTACTGAGCGATGACTCCGGCAGCGGCGGCGGCTCAGCGAGCGGCAACAGCGCGGGTGCCGATAGCACTGACGCTGGCGCGCCCCCAGCCGAAGCCGGCAATTCACCGGTGGCCGGCGCTGGCAACGCCGCCACGGGCGGGAGTGACGGAAGCGGCAGCGGCGAGGGCGGAACGAGCATCAGCGAAAGCGGGAGCGGCGACAGCGGTGGCAACAGTGGCAGCACGGGAACCGGGAGCGGGATTCCGCCCGACATGTCCCTCTGCAACCAAGGCAGCTACGGCGCTCACACGTATCTGCTCTGCAAAGAGCTGCGCAGCTGGGACGACGCTAGCACCGGCTGCGGCGCGGTCGGGATGCAGCTCGCTCGCGTCGACGACACCAACGAAAATCAATGGCTGTTGACGAACGCCTACCTTCCTGGCGGCTCGAGTACTGCAGCGTGGCTCGGCGGCAGCGATCGCGCGATCGAGGGCGAATGGCGCTGGAACGACGGCGAGCTGTTCTGGCTCGGCGACAACGCGGGGGCAGCGCAGAACGGCAACTTCGCCGCTTGGTATTCCCGCGAGCCCAACGACGTCAACGCCGACGAAGACTGCGCGACGCTCGAGACCAAAGCTGGCAAAGCCGAGTGGTACGACCGCCAATGCTCCTTGGCACTGCCGTACATTTGCGAGTCGTTCAGTGCGCTTTAGCTCGCGCGCTCGGGCTCAATAGAAATAGACCTGCCACTGCAGGTTGATCTGGTTGAAGCCGTGCGGCGCCGGATCGCGCTGTACCTTGGCGAAGAAAGCCTTGATGTTCGAGGTATGTCCGTAGGGCCAGAAGGCCAGTCCGCCACCGTAGCGAGTTTCGTTCGGTGCCACGGCCGTCGGTTGATCGAAGGTCAGCTTCTCGATGCGCACGATCGGGCTCAGCATGATGGGCGCGATCAGGTAGCCGGCTTCCGCCATGATGGCGGTGGCCTTGGGCAGCGTGAGGATGAAGTTGCCGCCGTCCCATTGCACGAAGTTGGCTTGAGCGGTGACGACGCCGGGCCCCAGCGGCAGATCGACGAGCGCGTCGAAGCCCCGCGATTTGTACTGATCTTCGAAGTCGTAGAACGCGCCGACCGACAGGATCTTTTTCGTCCCGAGATAGCTGCCCTGGTAAAAATAGCCGGGCTCGGCGTCGAGCACGTTGACCTGCAGGCGCGCCGCTACGCGGAAGAAGTTGTTGCCGGCGACGGTACCGGCGCCCATGCCCATCGCGGGCACCGGCCCGACGCGCACGCCTTGAAAGACGCCGAGTCGGTACTCGAGGTGATCGCCGAGCACGAGTCCGCGCAGTTGCACGCCCGCGTCACGACCGTTCGGGCTCTGCCCGGAGCTACCGAACGGGTCGAGATTGCTGAGCACGTTGCGGCGAAAGCTGTTGACGAAGTAGTCGTAGCCGTAGAGCGTGCCCGCTCCCTGCAGCGCGTTGTGTGACAGCGGCGGCAGCATGAAGCCGCCGTCGACCTTGATCAAATTGCCCAGCGGCCTGAACGTGACGAACGCGTCTTGCACGTTGAGCCCCGGCGCGTTCTTGCCGGTGCCACCCGACTGGTTGGCAGGGTCGACCTTGAACAGATCCGGATAATCGGTATCGAAGAAGTAGTCGAAACGGTCGAGCAGGCTGCCGCCGACCATGAAGCGAATCCGCCGCAAAAATAGGTTTTTGGTCGTGTAGTCGGCGTCGGGCGCGCCGGCCATTTCGAACTGCGGCTGAGCCAGCAAGCCCAGCTGGATGCTGGCGCCCTGCGTCTCGAGCCGAAGTGGATTGGGCGGCGGCGCGAAGCCGACAGAGGGTGCAGCGGGAGCCGCCTGCTTGGCGTCTGCCGAGACCGCGGCCTGGGCAAAAGCACGAGGCTCCAAACAACCGAGCGCCGCCGCGACCAGCGCGGAGAAAACGCGTTTCTTCATGGCGAGGCGCGCGCCTTTCAACGGCTCGAACGACGTCCGGTCCGGCGGCGACGGCCGAACAGCAACCCTACGGCGAGCAACCCGGCACAGGCCGCGGCGTTACTGGATTTCGATCGCCCGAGCGCGCACGACATGCCGGGATGCGACGGCACTGCCGCGCTGGGCGCGTCCGAACCGTCGTTGCCCGTCGACGTACCCGCGAAGCTGCTCGAGCCGGACACACCGATGCCGCTACCGCTCGCGGCCATCATGCCCGGATCCGTGCCGGCCGCGCTGCCGCCGGTACCAGGTGCGCTGCCACCAGCGCCGACGCCGCCGCTGCTCGAGCCGCTGTCGCCGCTGGGCGCGCTGCCCGCGGTGCCGCTGCCACCGCTCGGGCTACCGCCACCCGCGCCGCTACCGCCGCTGCCGCCAGCTCCGGACATGCACTTGGCGACTTGCGGATCCACCGCGCCCGCCTGATCGAGCGCCAGAAACGGAATCGTGTACTGAGCGTTGAGGTTGGCGTCGGTACCGTGGGGACCCTGGCTTTGCGTCCAAGCATCGAGCACCGTGGAACCGCAGCTGTCTTGCCACTGCTCGCGCTTGTACTGCTTGCCGCCGATTGCCACCGTGGTCGTCGAGGTCGGGGTAGCCGGCAGCGCGAGCACGTTCGTCCACTGCTTGATGGCTTCTGTCTGGTTGGTGTAGCTGATGATGCTGTCGGCCTCGCCGTGCCAGAGCTGCACTCGCGGACGGAAGCCGCTGTAGCCGGGGTACATGTCCTTGACCATCTGGCCCCACTCGGCCCCCGTGTGCGTGACCATGCCGCCTGCACACGGGCCGCTCCACTGACCGGCGGGATCATTGACTGCCCAGCAGCCGGCGGGCACGCCCGCGAACTCGGAGCCACCCTTGAACACGTCCGGATAAACCGCCAGCAAGCCTTGCGTCATCATCGCCCCGGACGACGTACCGGTGACGTAGACGCGATCCGGGTTCGCCCCGTGCTTGGTGAGCGCGTACTTCACCATGTTTACGATCGCGCCCGAGTCTCCACCGCCGCCGTGCGTGAGCGAAGCTTTGGTCGCGATGTCCCAGCAGTTCTGCGAGGTCTGCGGCAGCACGATCGGAAAGCCGTATTTCTCGGCGGCGTCGATGATGCCGCCGCCTTGCGCTTCACCGAACACGCCCTGCGCGTTGCCACCGCAGTAATGGACGAGCACCAGCAGCGGTGCGTTGGCTGCGAGCTTGGCCGGGACGTACTCGTACATCGACACCCAGCTGGGCTCGCCGCCCTTCTGCCAACCGCTGACGGGTCCGCTGGGCCCCGCCGCAAAAGCAGGAGAAGAGAGACCGAGAGCTGCGAGGGCGGAAGCCAGCGCGAGCGCTCGCGCGGCTCGTGAAGACGGCGCGCGGACGAAGCCGAGCGTGCGGGATGACATGGGCGTCGCTCCGAAATGGGTCATGGGCTACTGATCACGTCGCGACTGCGACGCTCACGGCGGCGCACCTAGAATGCCACGTCGCTCGGAATTTGATCACCGATGCGCCGTTTTTACATGCGCGACAATTCGAGTCAGCGCTTGCGATTTTTGATCACGATTGCGCGATCATCGCCACCGTTGTTCGCCGCTCGCCACCGTACGCGAGGCGCCCGCACGCTTCAGCGATACAGGTTGAGCTCGCCGATGCACCACCAGGCTGACTTGGATTCGGTGAGCACCAGGCGCAGGTAGCGGGCAACTTGCGGGGTCGCAAACTGGATGGAAGTTTCCGGAAACCCCACCACGTGCGTGCGCACCGGTGCGCCGGGTTCGCCGCTTTGCCACAAGTACACGTCCATGCTGGCGGCCGCGTCGCTCTGCACCGAGCATTCGACTTCGATCGAATAGAAGGCGCGGAGCTCCCCGAAATCCAGCTCGAAGGACATGCCCGGTTGCTGCACGGCCCCGGTCGACCAAATGCTGGTGGAGTCGCCGTCGAACACGTCAGACGGCTTGTCACCCGCGAAGCTTTGCGACGCCTTTCCGGACCAACCGGCCTGCGAGATCGGCTGACCGGTGGCTGCCGCCGGCACACATCTTCCGGACTGGCACACGTCCGTTTGGCAATCGCTACCGCTCTGGCAGCGGCCCAGCTCGGCGCAGCCGCGGCACTCTGCTCCCCCACAATCGACGTCGGTCTCGTCACCGTTGAAAATTCCGTCGTCGCATTGGGAGTCGGCGCAGTGCAGCGTCTTGCCGCAGCTGGCGCTGGCACAGTCGGCGTCCTCGTTGCAGCTCGCCGTGCTCGGGCAGGGAGCGCAGTCCTTGCCGCCACAGTCGACGTCGCTCTCGTCGCCGTCGCGGACGCCGTCGGTGCAGGGCTGCGCCACGCAAACGAGCTGGACGCACTTGCCACTCGCGCAATCTCGGTCGGTGGCGCACGTCATCCCGCTGCCGCAGCCGGCGCACGAGCCGCCGCAATCGACCCCGGTCTCGTCTCCATTGCGGGTCTGGTCGCCACAGGTCGGCGCCACGCAGACGGCGCCCTTGCACACGCCCGACGCACAATCGGCTGCTACGCCACAGGTGGCGTCCGTTTCGCAGCGCGCTTGGCATTGTCCGCCGCAATCGCGGTCGCTCTCGGCCCCATTCTTGATGCCGTCCTCGCAGCCCGGCGCCTGACAGACACCGGCTTCGCAGCGCAGCGTCAAACAGTCCCGGGCGGCCAAACACGGTTCGTTCTCCGCGCAAGGCGGACAACTGCCGCCGCAGTCTACGCCCGTCTCCGCGCCGCTGACGGCGCCATCACTGCAGATGCGAGCCAAGACGGCCAGCGGATCTTCCTCGACCGCGTACTCCGGAAAACCGCATGCAGCGAAACCGACGGCGACGGCGGCGAGCGGCAATCGGGGTGGCAAGCCCACGAGAATAAGGAGGCCTTCCGAGCCACGCAAGCCGGCAGCCCCGGCGCGCTGGCGCACCTGGCACTACACGGCGCCACAGATCAACGCTCGGGTTTTGCACTGAACCGACACTTACCCAACAGATGATGAAAGCCAACCACGCGCTCGCGACCATTTCGCCACTCGCTCTGACCGTCGCGCTCGGCTGCAGCGCGGTCCCGCCGCCGAGCGGCGAAACGACGAGCGCAGGCTCGGCAGGAGCAGCGAGCACCGCCGGCGCGGGCGGTACGACCATCCTTCCACAAGCGGGCAGCACCTCGGCTGGCGCGGGCGGGGGTGGAGCTCCCAGCGGGAATGCTGGCAGCGGCGGAAGCGCACCGGCTGGCGGGATCGGCGGCATGAGCGGAGCGGGAAGCGTTGGCGGTGCTGCAGGTAGTGCCAGCGGCGCGGGCGCGGGCGGCAGCGGCGGCAGCGGCAACGGCGGGGAAATGAAGTCGGCGGGCTGCGGCAAAACGCGCATGCTGCAAGATGGCACTCACAGCCTGTCGAGCGGCGGCGCCCAGCGCACCTACGCGCTACGCGTACCCGCCAACTACGACAGCGCCCATCCCTACCACCTGATGCTGGGCTTTCACGGCGCAACGGGCAGCAGCAAAGACATCGCCCCTTCGTACTTTGGCCTTTGGGATCTATCCGAAGGCAGCACCATCTTCGCGGCGCCCGACGCGGTGCAAGGCCTGTGGAATGCCGAAACCGACACGGCCCTGGTCAGCGACATGTTGACGGAGCTCGAGGCGAACCTGTGCATCGACACGTCGCACGTCGGCATCGAAGGGTTTAGTCAGGGTGGCGCGATGGTGTGGACTTTGGCTTGCGCGCTACCGGGCAAGTTCGCGTTTGCGGTCGTTCATTCCGGCGGCGGCCTGGCGATGCCCAAGACCTGCCAGCCGCTTCCGTTTTTCTCGTCGCTCGGACACGACGGCAGCGGGCAAGGCATGAGCAGCGACTTCTTTGCCATGACCAACGGCTGCAAAGTCGAAAGTTTGCCGCTCGCCCCCACTGGCGGCCATGCCTGCACCGACTATCAAGGTTGCTCTGCGGGTCACCCCACACGCTGGTGCGCGTACGACGGCGGCCACACGCCCTCTCCCACCGACGCGGGACAGGGCAAGTCATGGATGCCGGAAGAAGTGTGGACCTTCGTGAAGCAATTCTGAGGCACCGCACCTCGGCATTTTGTAAAAAAGGCGCACCGTGGTTGGCTTGGCGGCGCAAACGTTCCGTCCGTTTGTAATCGCCCGCTCTTCCCAACAAAAAAGCAATCTCCGCGCGCGTCGACGGTGCCAATTCGGAGGTGTACCGGCACTGACCCAGAGCGTATGGGAAACAAGCGTTACCAGGCTGGACGGGACCCCATCGCGACCATCGTCGGCGCCACCTGCGCCGCGGCTGTCGCTCTGCTGGGCTGCACCGCCGAAATAACCGGTCTGTCGTCTGCGGGAGGGACGGCGCCAGCCGCCGGCGGCCCGACGACCGTGAGCGGCGGCGGCGCCGCCGGCACGCCTCCGGTGACCATCGGCGGCGAAGTCGTGCCGTTTGCGCCCTCGGCTGGCAGCTTCAAGCGCCTCACCACGAGCGAGCTCAAAAATACCCTGACCGCCCTACTGGGACCGGTCACGGTCGGGGATACCGAGCCGGATACCTGGGTCGGTGGCTTTGCCAAGGTGGGTGGGAGCACCGTCTCCATTTCACGCGGCGGAGTCCGAGCGTACGAATCGACGATCGACGCGGCCACCGCCGAAGTCTTTGCGGACGCTGCGCGGCGAGACGCGCTGGTCGGATGCACGCCGCAGGGCATCACCGACTCGACGTGCTTTCACAGCTTCGTCGAGCACTTTGGAAGGCTGGCTTGGCGACAAGCGCTGAGCACCGATCAAGTCGACCGATTCACGACACTGGCGGGGTCGCTTTCGCAGACGCTGGGTAGCGCGGTGGAGGGTTTACGCGAGACGGCCAACGCCATCCTGCTGTCGCCCAACTTCCTCTATCGACTCGAGCGCGGCGTCCCCCAGCAAGACTCGAGCTTCTGGCGCTACACCGGCTACGAGCTGGCGTCGCGTCTATCGTTCCTTCTCACCAACAGCGCCCCGGACGAGCTGCTGCTGAGCGCCGCCGAGCAGGGGCGCCTGGACACGCCTGACGGTATTCGCAGCGAAGCGGAGCGGATCCTGGCAACCCCTGCCGGGCGCGAGTCGGCAGGCAATTTTGCGACCGAGCTGTTTCACACGTCCATCATCCTGGGCCGCCCCAAAGACCCGAGCTTTACCAGCTACACGCCGAGCGCTCAGCAAGCGATGATCCGCGAGGTGCCGTCGATGTTCGAGGACTTGGTCTTCGACCAGGGAGCTCCCCTGACGGACGTCTTCACGACGCGCACCACGTACGTCAACGCCGACCTGGCGAAGCTCTACGGGCTGGACGCGACCGGCATGACCTCCGACTCCTGGGTGAAGGTGACGTTGCCGGCGAACGGCATGCGCCTCGGCTACTTGGGCACTGGCGCCTTTCTGGCTCAGTTTGCCAATCAAAAAGAAGGCTCACCCACCCTTCGCGGCAAGTTCATCCGCATGGCGCTGTTTTGCCAGACCATCCCTGATCCGCCAAAAGACGTATCTCCGGTCTTTGCCGACCCGCCCGCGGGCGTGGTGCTGACGAAGCGTCAAAAGCTCGAGCAGCATCGCACCAAGGGCGGCACTTGCACGGGTTGCCACAGCTTGATGGATCCGCTCGGCTTGCCGCTGGAGAACTTCGACGCGATCGGCGCGTTCCGGGAGACGGACCAGGGCATGCCCATCGACGCGAGCGGCGAGATCGACGGCACGAAGTTCAACGGGCCGGTGGAGCTCGGGCAGCTCTTGAGCCAAAACGACAAGGTAGCGGCTTGCCTGGTGCGTAACATCTACCGCTACGCGACGGGAGTGCTCGAAGAGAACGGGCAGGAGCCTGTGATCGCCCAGCTCGTGAGCGACTTCCAAGCAAACGGGCGCGACTTCAAGAAGCTCGCGCTCGCGCTGGTGGCGAGCGACGGATTCCGCCTCGTGGCACCGGCACAGTGACGGCAAGGAACGCAGCATGAAGAAGTATTTGAATCGACGCTTGGTGCTCCGCGGCGCGCTGGCAACCGGCGCTGCAGTGGCTCTTCCCCTCCCGATACTAGAAGGCATGCTGAACGGGCACGGCACCGCTTACGCGGCCGGCGAACCGCTACCCAAGCGCTTCGTGCTCTGGTTCTTCGGCAACGGAGTCCTTCCCCCGCGTTGGAACCCGACGACGACCGACGCGGATTGGAAGCTGAGCGACCAGTTGGCGCCGCTGGCGAGCGTGAAAGACTACCTCACGGTAGTGACGGGGCTCGAAAACAAGTTCCCGGGCACCTCGTTCCACCCCGTCGGCTCAGCGGCTGCCACGACCGGCGGCGGAGTCGAGAACAACTCGGCCGTCGTCAAATCGATCGATCAGCTCGTCGCACCAAAGCTCCGCGAACAGAATCCGAAGGCGCTGCTGTCTTACGAGCTGGGCGTCAGCGACGCGACGCCCAACGGCGCCGAAAACACGCTGCATGCCGTCTCGCACACCGGGAAGAACGCGCCGAACTACCCGAAGTTCGACCCCAAGGTCGTCTTCAAAGATCTCTTCGGCGAGGCGCAGCCCAACGACCCCGATGCCGATCGCAAAAACCAGGCGAGAAAGAGCGTGCTCGACAACGTGCTCAGCGACGCGACCGAGCTTCGGACGAAGCTGAGCACCAAAGATCAGCAGCACCTCGACGCGTACATGGACGGCATTCGTGACGTCGAAAACGGCGTCGGCAGCCTGGGCAGCGCTTGCACCATCCCCGACGCGCCGACCGTCGGCAAAGACACGGCCTCGGAGGCTCCCAAGGCCGTCAACGACGTCATGGCCGAGATGCTGGCGCTGGCGCTGTCGTGTAACCGCCTCTACACGGCCTCTTGCGTTTTCACGCTACCCGCCGCGCACGTCGTTTATCGGCACCTCGGCGCGGACATGAACGACGATTTTCACGACACCATCTGCCACACGGATCAAGGCGACGCCTGCTGCCAGGATCGAGTTCATCGCGGCGTCGTCTACACCATGGAGTGTCTTGCCACGCTGCTCACGCGCATGAAGAGCATCAGCGAAGGTGCCGGCAACATGCTGGACAACTCGCTCGTGTATGCGACGTCCTGCACCGGCTGGGGCAAAGTCCACGACCCGAAGGATTGGCCCGTGCTGCTCGCCGGCAAGGCAGGCGGCGCGCTCCCGGGCAACATGCACGTGCGCCATCCCGGCGAAAACCTCAGCAAGGCGCTGTTTTCAATCGCCAGCCTGCTAGGCGTCCCTCCCGAGAACAACGCGCTCGGCGCCAAGGAGGGTTTGGTGAACAGCGGGCTGAGCAGCCTGCTCACATGAGCATCTCAACGGTTCGCGACGCTCCCCACGTGAGTCCCATGCCCGCGCGCCGCGACGTGCTTTTGACCGTCAGCCTGGTGCTCGGGGCTGTCGTCGCTGCTTGCTCACCGTCTACCGAACAAACTGGTAGCAACTCGGTATCAGGAAGCGGCGGAAGCTCCGGAGCCATGGCAGGCGCCCCGGTGAGCGGCGGCAGCGCAGGTACCCCGGCGGCAGGCGCGACGACGACGAGCGCGGGAAATGGCGGCGGAGGTCTCGCCGCCGGTGGCAGTGACGGCGGCAGTAGCAGCGGCGGCTCGGGCGGCGGGGGTGGCTCACTCGCGGGCGGCGGTGCCGGCGGCGGCTCGGGCGGCAGCGGCGGCAGCGTGCCGGTGGACGCTCGCAGCGCCGCCGAGGTGCTGGATGGCTTTGCGATGTTGAAGCCATGCCAAGGATGGAAGCCGAGCGGCATGCAAAACAACGGTGACTGCTGCTGCGAGGAAGCCCCTGCGAACGAAAACCAGCACGTGACCAAGCAGTTTGGTGGAGATCCGCAAGTCACCTACAACGTGAAGGTTCGCATTGCCGGCGTTGCGGAGCGCTACTGGTATGCAGGCGGCGAGCTCGATCCGTCCAGCAAGCTCTTTTATAGCGGTGGGCTGCCCACCATTCACAGCTCGTCGGCCGCGAACACCGGGCTGAGCCCGGGCCAGGGCGCGTGCAAGATCCATCCGCCGGAGACGGACGGACAATTCGCGTTGCCGTTCACGGTCCCACCCGAAATCAGGCCCGAAGACGGTTGTTACAACGGCTTCAACATCTTTGCGCTCACGGTTTCATCCCCCAAGAAAAGCTATTACCTGAACTACACGACCGACTTCGACAACAGCGATCGGCAGCCGCACTGGGTCTACAAAACGGACTACACCGTGACGATCCCCATCAAGGGACAAGCTCAGCTCGATTTCTACACCATCGACGGCGACCATCACCAGGTCACCAACAATGGCACGATGCAGCTAGGCAACCTCAAGACGCCCCAGCCCTACAACGGCAACTTCCTCGAATTTACCGTGCTCGACGTCACGGTGAACTAGCGCGACACGCGCTGCTCAGGCCAAAGCCTCGCGCCCCCACTGCTCCGCTCCGTGTTGCACGTACTCCGACAGAAAAGAATCCCGGCCGGCCCACAAGTCGATGCGCTGGCGTGCTTTCCGAAAGGAGCGACGAGCCGTTGGCGTGGAGACCCCCAACTTACCGGCTACCTCGTCGGCGTCCATGCCCTCGACGTAGCGCAGCACGAATGCTTCGCGCTCGCGTTGGCGGAGCCGCAACACCAGCTCACGAAACCGCAGGAAGGCCTGATTGGCCGTCGGATCCAGGCTCAGCCCCGGCGCCTTGGCGATCTGATCTTCGCCGGCCGGGACGAGTAGCAGGCGCGGGCGGCGCCGGCGACGCTCGTGGCTCAAGGTGCGCGATGCCACCGCCATGACGAACGCGCGCAGAGCCACCGGATCGCGCAGCGTCGACACGCGACGGAAGAAGCAAAAGAAGATCTCTTGCACCACCTCTTCCGTCTCGGCCCCGCGCCCGAAGGCGCGCCCAGCCATGCCCCGCACGAGCGGCATGAAGCGCTGCCAGGCAACACGGAACGCGGCCGGTTCTTGCGCCAGGAGCGCGCGCGCCAAATCGGCGTCGGACGCGCTCGCCAGATCTTGCGAGCTCACACCCTTCTAGAGACGCGACGCTCTTCAAACGAATCAAAATCTCGCCCGAGAATCGTCGCATTTTCGCGCGCTACGCCTGCCAGATATCGAGTTTGGACAGGACACGCGTGTATTTGGACGAAGCACACTCGAGCTCACGGCAATGTGGCAAAGAAGTCGTACATGGCTTTGACGCCGAAGCAGGGCACGCCGTGCATCGTGCCGCTGTACGCGGGATCGTTGTGCGAGCACCAGATGGTCGGCGCCTGGCAACCGGCATAGCTGACGCAGCCCGGGTTGACCGTCGTCTGCCCGCTCTGACAACCCATGACCTGCGTGTAAGGCATGGACGAGTCCATGCACGAGTTTGCGGCGCGGAACCGCGCGACGGTCTCGTGGCCGTCACCGCCGCCGCGCTCTTGGTCCATCTTCCCCTGAATGTACATGACGGGGATGGGGCCCTTGATGGCGCCGTAATCGGAGGCGGCGACCGGCGCGACGCCCTTGATGTGCAGGTACTTCGCGTCCGCTTCGTGCGACGAGAGCAAGATTTGCACGGTAAATTGCGCGCCCGAGCTGTGCCCGGTCGCGAAGATGCGCGACGTGTCGACGCAGTAGTCGCCCACCAGTGAGTCGAACATCTTCTTTACGCGCGCGATGTCGGTGTTGTAGCTCCAGCAACCGCCCGAATCCGAGCTGAGCGGGATGGCGCGCACGTAGTTCTTTGCAAAATCACTGCTCGTCGTGAGGCGGTTCCACTCCGTGTCGTCCTTGTTGGTCCCGCGGTTGACATCCCCGCAACCGTGAAAACCGATCAGCACCGGCAGCGGTTTTTTGCCATCGTAGCTCTCCGGGAAGAGAAAATAATGATCTTGCGCGACGCTCACCGCGCCGCCCGCTGGGCGCGCGGCGCCCTTGTCGCAGCCTGCGCTGGGCTGCGCCGTGCTCGAGCCACCGCCGCTACCACCCGCGCCGCCGCCACCGCCGCTACCACCCACGCCGCCGCTCGCACCACCGCTGCCTTGACCACCGCCCGCAACGCTGCCCCCGCTCGAGGAGCCGCTCATTCCCACGGCCGAGCCCGCGACGCCCGTTCCCCCCGTCGTTGCTCCGCTCGCGTTGCCACTGCCAGCGCCGCCCGGCGACGCCGCGCCGCCCGTTCCAGCCGTGATGGCGCCACCGCCACCGCCGCCGTTACCTCCGGGCTCGGACACATCCGAAGCGCAGGCAAAGCCTGGAACGACGGCGAACGCGATCAGCAGACACGCTTGGGTAGGCTTCATGGTGTTGGCTCGAACCGCACACGCGGAGCGATGTTCGAGAATGTGGGTGCCTAGCCTCGAACCCGATCACCCAAATCACCGGGCGCCACGAGCGGCGCGCCCGCTGCACACTGACTCTTCACATTTCCAGCGGGCAGCCAACGCGGTCGCGCTCGCTACAGCGACTCGAAGAAGTCGTAGATGGCGCGCACGCCGAAGCACGGAATACCGTGGTTCGTGGTGCCGTAGTTAGGATCGTTGTGGTTACACCAGCGCGTCTTCACGGCGCAGCCGCTGAACTCCACGCAGCCGTCGTCGAAAGGTTTGCCGTCGACGCCGTTGATGTTGCTGCAGCGGCTGAGATCGGGGTCGAACGGCGTCGAAGTCATCTCACACATGTTGGACGCGAGGTAAGGCTGCAAATCCTTCTTGCCGTCGCCGTCGTTCAAGCCGTACTTCGTGCGTTCCTGATCCAGCACGCCGTGGATCACCAGCGCGGGGACGGGGCCGTTCTTCCACTTTTGGCAAGCCACCGACGAGGCCACGGGCGCGACGGCGTCGAAGTTGCCGTCGCCGCTGCACAAGAGCGCCACGATGAACTGCGCGCCGGAGCTGTGCCCCGTAGAGTAAACACGGTTTTCATCGACGCAGGCCTCGGTCAGCACGGCCGCTTGAACCTCGATGGCGCGGCTCTTGTCCGCCTGCATGCTCCAACCGGTCTTGTTGGCGGTCGTGGCGGAGGTCGAGTTCGGGTAGACCATCAGGTACTTCTTCGCCAGATCACTGTTTTTGAAAGTGTTCTGCATCGAAGTATTGTCGTTGCCGGCCGCGTGAAACGCGATCACGACCGGCACCGGATCTTTGCCCGTGTACCCCGGTGGGATGCTGACGAGCGAATTCGGGATCGTGACCTGCGCGCTTTGCTTGCTGCAGCCCGCGCTGGCTTTGACGACGTGATTGCCGCCGCCACTGCCGCCACTCCCACCACTGCCGCCGCTGCCGGCAGAGTTGCCGCCCGCCGAAGTCCCGGCGTTCGCGTCGCCGCCCGTGCCGCCCACGCCCGTACCTCCGCTGGTGCTGCCCGCGAGCGGACCGCTGCCGCCGCCGCCCACCGCGCTGCCCGTGCCGCCGGCGGCTGGAGTGCCAGCCGCCGCCATTCCGGCACCGCTACCCCCAGCGGCTCCGCCCGTTCCACCATTTCCGGGACCGGTTCCAGAACCATCGTCAGGAGACGACGAACAGGCGAACAGCGCGTATGCCACCACTGCAAGGGACCAGCCGAGACACGTGTACTTCATCTGTCGTTCTCCGTTACTGAGAGCGCCGAAATTTTTACTGCAGAAGTTGCTTGGCGCGAGCTGACTGCGGCCCTTGCGGGTAACGCGAGAGATACTGCTCGGCGACGTGGCGCGCCTCGCTCACGTGACCGGCGCGCTGCCAGGCTTCCATCAAACGACCGGTCGCCTCCGCGCGCAGCGAGCCGCCCGGCTGCTCGCGCAAGTAGCTCTCGAAGTAGCGTGCTGCGCGCAAGAAATCACCGCGCTGGTCGAACGCCACGAGGCCGAGCCCATAGCTGGCGCGACCGCCGCCCGGCAACTTGCCGCGCGCCGCCGCGTAAGCCTGCTCGGCGCGAGCGGCAGAGCCGCTCAAGCGCGCCGCGTCCGCCAGCGCCAACAAATCCGCGCCGGATGCGCGCCGGCATTCGCCCTCGAACCCGGCGCGCTCGGCCGCTGCCAGCGCTTCGCGGAACTTGCCGGCAGCCGCGAGCGAACGCCACAGCGGCGCGGCGGTCGCGGAAGACGGCGCCAGCGTCGGCGCGGCCGGGCTCGTCGCATCCGAAGCAGCTTCTGGAAGCCGGCCGCTGCTGGCCGCCGTGGGCTCGGGACGCGCGACGCCGTCGGGCCCGGAAAGCTCCACGCGTGCGTCGTCGGCGAACGCGCGCAGGCGCTGACCGGCTCGCACTTCGAGCGCCTCTGTCAGCAGGCCGCCCGAGACCCGCACGGCGCCTTCGACCAGTCGCAGCTCGAGCACGCGTGAGCCTACGTCCCAGCTCACGTCGAAGCGAGTTCCGACCACCGCGACTTGAAACGGGCCGACGTCGACGCGCCAGCGGCTGTCCGGGCGATGCACGACCGCCGCGACGGCCCGCCCCTTCTCGATGACCAGGTGCGCGCCGTGCGTGTCCATGCTCACGACGCGCGCGCTGCTCCCTGCACCGAGGGCGAAACGCGTTCCATCGGCGAAGAGCAGCGGCAGCTCGTGCTCGGCTGGCGCGGCGACGAACGCGCCCGCGTAGCCACGCTCGCCACCGAAGGAGAACGCAAGCTCGGGCGACCAGGGGTGCATCACCACGAGCGCAAGCACCGCCGCGGCTCCGAGCACCGCTGCGGCCATCGACCAGCGCGCCAGACGCCGCGGCTTGATGCGAGCCCGAGGCGGCGCGAACGCCCGACGGGCCTGGGCGCGCTCGAGATAACCTGCCTGCGCCCGTAGCTCGTCTTGCTCGGTGCGCAGTTGTTCGAAGGAAGGTTTTTGGGTCATGCTTGCCCCCAACGCTCGCTACTCGTGACGAGCTCATGCAAGAGCGGGTCTCGCTCCGCGGCGCGCACGAAGCGCTCCTGCGCCCGAGTGAGCCGCCGTTTGACGGTACCGATAGAAACGCCCATGACTTCGACAATCTCGGGCAGGCTCATGCCGTCGATGAAGCGCAGCGCGAAGGCGATACGCTCGTCGGGCGCCAGCGTAGCCAGCACCTCGTAGGTGCGAGAGAGCGCCAGGCTGCACTCGACCGGCGCCGGGCGAACCGGCACCTCGGGCAGCTCTTCGGGCGCCCAAAAGCCGAGGAAGCGGCGGCGCGAGCGACGATCGCGCAAGAACGTGCGCGCCGTGAAAATGGCGATGCTGCCGAGCCACCCCTTGAGGGCGGCGCCGTCCCCGATTTGCTCGACGCGTTCGAAGGCCCGAGCGAACACCTCGTTAATCAAGTCAGGCACTTCTGCATCGAGCCCCAGAACACGCACGATCAATCGCTCCACATAGTTGCCGTAACGCTCGAAAAGCTCGTCGGCCGCTTCGCGCTGGCCCGCCCGCAAGGCGGTGACCAATGCTGCGTCGCTCACCGAGCCGGTGAACGGGCGCACGACCCCCTCGATGATCGGGGTGGGTTGGGGGCTGGAGCTCCGCAAGTTCCTCTTCTCTGCACCAGTCTCGCGAGGGCCGCGGGATGGATCAGGGAAGTGTAACCTCTACGCCCAGGGTGGAAATAAGTAGTGGATTGAGCCAGCTTTCCTCGCGCTTTTCTGCGAAGAGCAGCACGGGCCGGGGGGTCGCAAAGCCCGCAACCAGCGCGGCTCTCAGGCGCAGCGACGGCGTGAGGCCGAGGGCCAGCTCGACCCGCCCGTGAGGAAAGAGCGCCGCGTGAAGCTCGCTCGAAGCCTCGAAGCCCGGCTGGGCCTCGCCCCGAGTGCGCAGCCCCAAGGCCCCTAGCCCCAGACCCAAGCCCGGACTCAGCCAGCGCTCTCCCCAGGGGTTCACGAGCGCGGCGACAGTCGCGCTACCGAGCCAGATCTTGGCGCTGCCGCCCTCCCCCTCGACGCTCCAACCGCTGAGCGGCGCCAAGACCTCGGCGTGAAGCGCGAAGCGCGAGGCGATGCGGTAGCGCAGCGCCAGCAGCGCTCCAGCACCCAGGCTACGCCCCGCGTGGGGCGCGAGCAGAGCGCCCGACAACCCGAGCCAGGTGCGGTGCACTGGCTCGGGCGCGGGGCTCGCTGCCGGCGGTGGCGTCGGAGGAACGGGCGGCGGCGGCGCTGGCGGCTCGCGATCGAGCGCGCGCAGGTCGATCAGCGAGCCGCGCAGGATTTCTAGCGAGCGCAGTACCAGCACCGCAGGATCGCCTTGCGCGACCACGCGGCGATAGACAAGCTCGTGACTCTGCGGGCTGGCGACCCACAGATCGACCGCAGTGCCGGCCTTGGCGACGCGGACCGCTACCCGGGCCGCGTTGTCGCGTGCCAGCTGCTCGAGCTCCAAAAGCGTTGGTCCGCCTTCGGTATCCGGAGCCCGCACGACCTCCAAATGCAATGAGTCGAGCTCCGCGGCAAAACGCACGACGAGCTGATCCATGCCGGGGCTGGCGATCAAGACCACGCGGGTGGGCTGCGTCGCCGGGGCGTCGCTCGCTTCTACCCCGGTAACCTGCGCGAGCGCTGCCCTCGTCGTCAGGGCGAACGCGGCAATCAGCAGCGAGCCGCACACGTTGAGTAGCGGTTTTTGCAGGGCGCCGATCAACCGCCCGCAGCCTGGAGGATTCCTGCGATCACGGCAAGCGCAACCTGATACCGGCGCGACGGAACGGCCGGCGCAGCCACCTCCAAGCCGCCGCGCGTTACGTCCAAATCGATGATTTGTTGAAGGGCGACCAGGGCTACTCCCCACATTAACGGGTACCCACCTCGAGCGGGGCACGCGATGCGTTTCGGGCGCGCGGAGAACCGATGAACACCTCGATCCGACCCCAAACTCGTTACTGGGCATGGCCTGCCTCCGGCTCGCTACTGCTGGCACTCGCCGCATGCACGGGATCCATCGATGGCGCCCCGGCCGGCTCGTCGAGCAGCGGCGGTAGCACGGCCGTGATGGGCTCAGCAGGCGCCGGCGGCAGCATGAGCACGACGGGTCCCGTCTCCCAGAATGCCCCACCCTACCAGCCCGCGCCCGGCATGCTCAGGCGCCTGACGCGCACCCAGTTCCGGAACGCGGTGCGCGACGTGTTCGGGGCGGAGGTCGACATCGGCGCGCTCGATTCGGACAACTACACCGGCAACTTCGCGGTGGTAGGCGCGGCGAGCGTGGTGACCTCCGAGCGGGGCGTCGAGCAATATCAAACCGCCATCGAAGCAGCGGTGGGCTCCGTTTTTTCGGATGCGCAAAAGCGCGCCAGCTTCATCGGTTGCGCGCCGAGTGGCGCGGCTGACGACGCTTGCGTGCGAGGCTTCATCCAAACCTTGGGACAACGCGCGTGGCGCCGCCCGCTCGAGACGGCCGAGGTCGACCGGCTCGTCGCCATCGCTACGAACGCCGCGACGCAGCTCGGCAGCCCGCTCGAGGGCGCACGTTGGGCGACGGTCGCGCTGTTCACGTCGCCGCACTTCCTTTACCGGCCGGAGCTCGGGGTTCCCGGGGCCGACGGCGAGCTGCGCTTTAGCGGATTCGAGCAAGCCTCGCGCCTGGCCTTCTTGATCTGGAACAGCTTGCCCGACGCGGCGCTCCTGGATCAAGCCGCCAGCGGCGCGCTGGCAACCGCCGACGGCCTCCGCGCGGCCGCGGCGCGGCTGCTCGACGCCCCCGCCGGGCGAGAAGCGGTGGGCGCCTTCGCCGAGGAATACCTGCGCTTGGATCGCATCGCGACGCAGGCCAAAGACCCGCAATTTGCGGAGTACACCGAGGCCTTGCAAAACGCGATGGCTCGCGACATGCGCGGCACCTGGGAGGTGCTCGCCTTCGACGACAAGGCCAGCGCGCTCGAGCTGTTCTCGACGCCCAAGGTGGTCGTCAACGCCGAGCTGGCCAAGCTCTACGGGCTCGATGCAACGGGGCTCACCTCCACGACGTACGCAGTTCGGTCGCTGCCGGCGGATGGTCCGCGCCGCGGTATCTTGAGCAAGGCCGCCTTCCTCTCCGCGTTCGCCAACCAGAAAGAGGGCTCGCCTACCCTGCGCGGCAAATTCATGCGCGAAGCCTTTTTGTGCGCGACGGTCCCCCCACCGCCGGGCGACGTCTCGCTGATGTTGGTCGAGCCGCCTGCGGACATGCCGCTCACCAAACGGCAACGGCTCGAGATTCATCGCTCGTCGCCGACCTGCAACGGCTGCCACGGCTTGATGGATCCGTTGGGGCTGCCGCTCGAGAGCTTCGACGCCATCGGGCGTTACCGCAGCATGGATCACGGTCTGCCTATCGATGCGAGCGGTCAATTCGAGGGTCAGGCGGTAACGGACGCGAGCTCGCTCGGCTCGGCCGTGGGCGCGAACGCCAGCGTCGCTCAATGTCTGGTGCGCAAGTACTACACGTACGCCGTCGGCCACGAGGAACGGAGCGTCGACGGCAGCGTGCTGAACGCGCTCGTCACTTCATTTCAAGCAACCGGGTTTCAACTGCGAGACCTGGTGCTCGATGTCGTGAGCAACGACGCGTTCTCGTCCGTCGCACCGCAACCTTGAGCCCAACGGCTACCCCATGAGCAAAAAGCCTCTCCCTCGACGAACGGTACTGCGCGGCATGCTGGCCACTGGCGCGGCGGTCACCATCCCCTTACCGCTGCTGCACGCCATGCTGAACGGCAACGGCACGGCGCTCGCGCAAAGTAACACCGCACCCTCGCCGCTGTTCGTCTCGTGGTTCTTCGGCAACGGCACGCTGCCGGGGCGTTGGAAGCCGGCCGCCACCGGAACGGGCGCCGCCTGGTCACTCAGCCCGCAGCTGCAGCCGCTGGCTGACTTCAAGTCGTACCTCACGGTCGCCAGCGGCCTGGAGAACAAGCTCGTCATCGGAGGCAACGAGCACCCGACCGGCTCCGCCGGTGCCACGACCGGCGCGCCCATCAACGGCAACGCCGTGCGTGCGGCCTCGATCGATCAAGTGATCGCCGACGTGATCGCCGGCGGCGCTCCGTTCCGGTCGCTCGAGCTGGGCGTGACGCCGGCCACGCCCAACGGCAACCCGGATTCACTGCACACCGTTGCCCACACCGGCCCGAACGCGCGCCTCAACCCCGAGTTCGATCCCAAGGCGATCTTCAAGCGCCTGTTCATGGATGGCTCGGTGCCGCCGATGAACGGCGACAACGGCGATCAGATGGCCAAGCTGGCGAACGTGCGCAAGAGCGTGCTCGACGGCACCTTGCAGGACGGCGCCGACCTCAAGAAGCGCTTGGGCGCGGCGGACCAACAGCGCATCGAGCAGCACCTCGAGGCCATCCGCGCCATCGAGATGCGCCTGCAGACGATGTCGACGGGCAGCACCTCCGCAGCTTGTGCGAGCCCGACCGCGCCGACGGTCGGCAAAGACGCGAACAGCGAGGCACCGCCCGCCGTGAATACGGCGATGGTGGAGCTCTCGGCGCTCGCGCTCGGCTGCGACCTGACGCGCGTGCTGTCGTTCATGTTCTCGCTGCCCGCCGCACACGTTTACTACCGCCACCTGGCCGCGGACATGAACGACGACTTTCACGACACCGTTTGCCACGGCGACGCGGGCGACCAGGCCAATCAGCCACGCGTCGACAAAGGCGTGCTCTACACGATGCGCTGCTTGAACGAGTTTCTGACGAAGCTCAAGGCGACTCCGCACGGCGGCTCGAACCTGCTCGACGCCTCGCTCGTTTACGTCACCTCCGATACCGCGTGGGGCAAGGTTCACACCAAGGCAGAGTGGCCGGTGTTGTTCATCGGCAAAGCCGGCGGTCGGCTGGTCGGCGACCAACATCTCAACTTCCCGAACGACAACTTGAGCAAGGCTCTACTCACGGCCGCGCAGATCATGGGCTCGACCAAGACCGAAATCGGGTTGGACGCAGGCCACGTCACGAGCTCGCTGCCCGGAATTCAAGCCTGAGGGTAGAGCTACAGGCCTTGCAGCTCCCGTCGGGATCCTCCACCCTTCGAAAGGTTGAGCTACCACCCGCCAGCGTTGAGCATCCGGGCCATCGGGCGTTTCGTGATAGCCGCCGCCTGCGTCTGCGCTGGCTGCGGCGAGCAAGAAGTCCGCGCGATAACGCGCCTGCCAGCGCCTGCGCCGACCATGTCCACGACACCGCCCGGCGCCGGCGGAGCGCCGGACATGCCCACGCCGGCGGACGGAGGTAACGCGGGCGAGCCGCCGGAAACGGGAACCGGCCGGGACCGTGGGCGCGTTCAGGTGCGTGATGGCAACCTGCTCACGGACAAGGGGACGCGCTTGCGCGGCGTCACTTACGGGTTGGACCTACCGTCCCCTCAGCACTTCGAGCCGGCGTTCATCGCCTCGCTATCCAACCAGGCGGGCCTGAACGCCTTCCACGCTTATGTCGAGAACTCGTCCGAAGCGACGGGCTCGCACTCCGACCAAGCCGACGAGCTCGTGGAGATGACGTCCGCGGCCGGCATGTATTTGATTGTCGGTATGGGCGGCGGCATGGCCGGCGGCAGCTTCGACCTCGAAAAGGTGCGTGCGTTCTGGTCCTTTTACGCACCGCGATACGCCTCGCGCACCCACGTCATCTACGAGATCCAAAACATCCCCGACGGTGGCTGCAACGTTGCTTACAAGCCCGAGACGCTGGCGATGGAAAAGGAGATCTACACGCTCATCCGCGGGTTCGCGCCCAGCACGCACGTGGCGCTCTTGAGCATCATTGCGCAGCCCACTGCTCAAGCGTTGACGGCCGACCTCGACGCGCTCGAAGGCAGCGTCGATTGGTCGAAAGCCTCGGTCGCTTTTCATACCCAGTTTTGCGCGGGACGCGACAACCTTTCGGCGCTGCTCACCGTCACGCGAGCGCGAGGCATTGCTGCGTTCGGCAGCGAAATGACCTTTCAAACCAGCTTCGAGCGCACGGCGCAGCTCGAGACAGAACGGGTGGGCTGGTTCAACTTCGAGTGGGTGGTCTACAACCGCGATCTGGGCGCCTTTCGCGACCAGCACAGCGCGGCCGGCATCAGCTGGTGCCCGGACTTCGGCAATTGGCCGGAGAATTCGGAGACTTGCAGCACCCCCTGACGGCGCCAGGGCTGGGCTGATCCGTTTACAGCCAGCCAGGATACTGGGGGGGCATGCTCCTGACCACCGCCAGCACCGATAGTGAGCTGGCCGAAGGCCTGATTGTTGGGGATCCCGCCGCGCCGCGGTTGGTTTGGCAACGCTTTTTACCCATGGTCCGCCGCATGTCTCGCCGCGCCCTCGGCCCCGGGCAAGAAGTCGACGACGTGGTGCAAGAGGTATTTTGCTGCTTGTTTCATAGCGCTCCCCGGCTGCGCGCCCCGGGGGCGTTCCGCGCGTTCGTGATGACGGTCACCAAGCGCACGCTCGGTCATGAGGTTTACAAGCGGCGGGCGCGGGCGCGTCTCCACTCGACGACCAGCGTGGAGCTTTCCGAGGTCATCGGCGAGTGGAGCGATCCGGCAACTCGCCACGCTTACCGTCACTTCGAGCACCTACTCGGTCGTTTGACCGAGCGCGAGCGGCGCGCCTTCGTGCTGCGCTTCGTCGCTTGCATGGACGCGCCCGAGGTCGCTCAATCCCTCGGGGTGTCCGTGCCCACGGCGCGCCGAGCGTTCGCGCGGGCGCAGCTGCGGCTCACGCGCTGGGCGGGTCGCCACCCCTTCCTCAGCGACTACCTGTCCGAGAGCGCGCTCGCCGAGGGCGCCGAGCTTCCAGCCGCCATCGAGGATACCGCCGCCTGATCCGAGGCACGCTATGGACTCGAGAGAGCTTGCACAGCAGTTCCTCGTCAGCGCCGTGTCGCCGCCGGGCTTCGAGCTCTTGTTCGACCACCTGTCCGACGTCTATTTCTTCGTCAAAGATGCCGAGGGGCGCTTCGTCCGAGTCAACAAGGCCTTCTTGGCCCTGGTAAAGACGGAAGACGCTACCAGCATCATCGGCAAACGCGACCACGACTTCTTCCCGCACGGCTTCGCGGAGAACTACGTGCGCGACGACAAAGCGGTGCTCAGCTCGGGCCAGCCGCTGGTCGAAAAGACCGAGCTCGTGCAGCGCGAGGACGGCAGCATCGACTGGTTTTGCACGACCAAGCTGCCGGTGCTGGACGCGCAGAGCAACGCCATCGGCGTCTGTGGCGTCACCCGCAACATCAAGCAGATGGGCACGAACCAGGCGCAGCTCACGACCTGGGAGCCCGTGGTCGAGCTGATGCTCACCCAGTACGGCGCCGCGCTCGACACGGCTACCCTGGCCAACAAGGTCGGGCTTTCCGTCAGTCAGTTCAATCGCCAATTCCGGCGTCGCTTTCAGACGTCGCCCCGAGATTACCTGACCAACATCCGCCTCGACGCTGCGTCGCACCTGCTCACGACGACCGATCTGCCCATGTCCGAAATCGCGCAGCGCACGGGCTTTTACGACCAGAGCCACTTCACCAATCAGTTCGTCAAGCGGCGCGGCATGCCTCCGACGCGGTATCGGGTGCGCTACGCAGTCTCCGTCGTCCGCCCGCAGCCCGTCGTAGCCAAGGTGAGCTAGTTCCCTTCACTGCGCGTGTGTAGCTCGTGCGTGCGATCAAGCCAGCATGGCAGGCAGACCGGCGCTGACCTGCGAGTCTCCCATGCCCCACGGCCCCTCGGGCCGGCCCAAGGCCGTGAGCAGCGTGTAAGGCACTTTCGACGAGTTGTCGCCGTTGGGAGCGCCCGTCGCTCCGGGCGGCACGTCGACCATGCGGATGTGCTGGTCGGTCTTCAGCTTGCCGCCTGCCTTGCCCGCGACCAGCAGCGGGTAGTCGTTGCCGCTGTGGGTCTGCGACTCGCTGGTGCACGAGGTGGCGTAAACCACGGAGTTGTCGAGCAAGTTCCCGGCGCCATCCGCGCAGTCCATCATGGACTTGAGCGTGTTGTTGAAGTTGGTCATCGCATACTGCACGCCGGTCAAGAACCCCTTGGTGGCCGAGTCCACGCCCTTCGGGCTCTTCCGGTGTCCGTAGTCTTCGTGAAACGTCACCGGATCCAGGCCGGCGTCAGAGTAGTCGCCGTGGCAAGCCGAGCACGTGAACATGAAGCTGAAAACGCGCGTGAGATCCGTGGCGAGCGCGAAGACTATCAAGTCAGTCATCGCCTGGCTGCGCAGCTTGGTGATCGACCCCACCTTGCCCATGTTGGGATACGCCATCGCCGGATCCACCAGCTTGGCCGTGGTGGTCGTCGGGGTCGTCGGCGTACCCGACAAGATCTCGATTTGATTTTCGATCTGGTGCACGCCCTCCAGGTGTTGGTCCAAACGCATTTGGTCCGCCTTGCCGAGGCGTGCACGCAGCGACGCCGCGCTATCCAAGACGGCGTCGAGCGCCCGCTTGCGCCGGGCCAGCGCGGGGTCCGGACCCGCGGGCGTCATCGTACCGCCCATCGACTGCCCGCCACCGAACATGACCAGCTGCTTGTAGACGTTGGCGGGGTCGTACTCGGGCGGATTCGACGCGTTCGGACCCCGGAACGAGATCCGCAAGTCGAGCGCGCCCGCTCCGGACGTGCTCGAGATTCCGACGTGTAGACCGTTCGGCAACGCAATCTTCGCTCCCGCATTGAGGATCGGAGCCAGCACTTGATCGATGGACGGCAGCTGCACGTCCGCGGCGCCGGCGTTCGCGCCCGTCAGCGCGGCGGCGGGGCGCCCCTTGTGCGCCGGATCCGGCGGGATCTTGTTGGTCATGCCGGTGATGACCTGCAGGTACGATTTGACGGGCAGCAGCGGAGACAGCGCCGTGCTGAGCGTCCAATCATTGCCGACCCCGGTGGTGGCGGGCACCCACTCGGGCGGGTTGATGCCGTTACCGAAGAACCAGGTGCCATAGCGCAACGGAAGCGCGCCGCCCGCTGCGTAGGCCGTGCCGTTGTCGTTGAGCATGGCGATCATGCGCGGCAGCGGAATCGCCACCGCGACGCCACCCGCCAACATCCCGCGGAGCACAGTTCGACGTGGAAGAACGAAGCGCGACATGAGTCTTCTCCGGGCTACTGGGTGGCGACTTCAACGAAGCGGAAGGCGTCGCTGGAGGCGATTTCGACCAGCAACTGATCGGCGCGATGGCCATTGGCGTCGAACTGCTTGGCGAGGCTGTCGATGACGGCGGCATCCACGGCCAGGGGCGCCCTGCCTTGTGCGTGCTCGTACAGTTTCGTGACGAAGCAAGAGGCCGCGTTCGGGTGATTTCTGAGCGCCGTGCTGAGCGACGCCTCGTCCTTGAAGGCGGCGCCGTCGAGCTCGCCGGTGGCGTCGATCGGCGCGCCGTTCTCCATCGTGCGATAGCTGCCCACGCTGTCGAAGTTCTCGAGACCCAGACCGATCGGGTCCATGAGCGCGTGGCAGGCGGCGCACGAGGGATTTTTGCGATGTTGCTCGAGCACGACGCGGACCGAAGCGCCGGCGGGCGGCATATCTAGCGCGGTGAGGTTCACGTTGGCTGGCGGCGGCGGCACGGTCTTGCACAACAGCTGCTCGGAGACGAAGCGCCCACGCAGCGTGGGTGAAGTGCGCTGCGGCAGGCCATTCGCGGCGAGCATCGCGCCGCTACCCAGCAAGCCGACTCGCGGCGACCCGGCATCGAGCGTGACGCGCCGAAAGCCGTCCACGGCCTGCGTCGGCAGGCCGTAGATCTTCGCCAGCTCGTTGTTCACGAACACGACCGACGAATCGTACAGCGACAGGTAGTCACCGTTGAAGGCAGCCTCGTCGATGCGCATCGACAGCTCTTGCTGCATCGCCGCGAGCAGGGTCGGCGTCCAATTGGGATAAATCTTCGGATCTTTGAAGGTCGTGCTCAGCGGCATGCCCGAGCTCGGGTCCAAACCGTAGAGGTCGCTCGTGAAGTCGTTGAACGATGCGTGGACCTTTTGCGATGCGAGCATCGCCATGGCTTGGGTCTTCACCCCGTCCGACGTGGACAGCTTGCCGCTCGCCGCCGCATCGAGCAATGCGTCGTCAGGCACCGAGCCCCAGAGCAGCGACGCGAGACGAGAAGCCATCTCGAAGTCGCTGTACTTGTTGCGTCCGCCGTCTGCTGCGCTGGGAGCGCCCAGCTCGACGCGATACAGAAACTCGGGCGATTGCAGAATGGCGGAGATTGCGTACTTCAGGCCGATCAGGATGCTGCTGCCCGGCTCCGCCGCGATGTCCGTGGCCACGCTCGCGTAGCGAGCCACGTCCGCGTCGGTGAGCGGTCGCCGAAATGCTCGCCGACCGAAGGTGCCGAGCACCTTGCTCAGGGGACAATTCGCGTCGGCCGCGCTGGTTGGCACGCACGAGAGGACCGTGCCGGCCTGCGCCGCGCTCGAGAAGGCGTAGTCGGTCGCGGCGTCAATCGCCGTTTCGTATTGGGCGACACCGGTCGGCGAAACCGAGACGACTGCCCCCGAGATCGAGCGAAAGCCGCTCACTTGCTGATCGGGCTCCAGCTGCGACGCGACTGGGGCATTGCTGCCCAGCAGGTCGTGAATGCTGTTGGTGAATTCGACGATGGACAGCTTGTGCATGCTGGCCGTCGGCTGGGACTGTGGCCCAACGCCGCCCGAGGACGAGGGGTCCGTGGAGCCCGTGCCGCCTGCGCCGGGCGAGCCTGGGGGCAACCCAGCCGCTCCCGGCCCACTGCCGGAAAACCCGTCGATCACGCCGGTGCAACCGGTGACGGCGGACAACACCAACCCAAGGTAAAGACCACGCTGGAGCGGCATTTCACTGCCTTTCAGGAACGGTAACCAGCTCTTGAGTGGGACCGCGCCAAGCGCGCGATCACCTTTTCATAGACCACGCCCCGGAGTTATTCCGTGGTTGGGTCCCAAGTGAGTGCAAGAAGGCGCCTGCTTCCGTTAGAAAGCGCGCAAAAATCGAGTCCTACTGCGAACCTCCAGCCGGCGCGCACGACCTGGGCCTCCCTCGACCCGCTGAAGAACAATTGCAGTCGTGCCAGCTCCAGGGCGCGGCCGCGAGCTCAGGGCCGGGGCCGCGAGCGGGCCGGCGCTCGAAGCGCACCCCGGACCCCTCGTTCTGTCCCCGCATTTTTGATCAGGCTTCCGCGCCGCGCTTCACCTTGAAAACGCAACGGGAGCGGTTGGCCGCCCTTGCAGACGGGACTTCCTCTATGCACGAGATCACTCGCTGGAGTGGTTTACCTACGACGCTACTGGCTCTGGGCGTCACCGCCCTCGCGGGTGGTTGCACCGGCGTCGTCGACGGTAACAAAGCCGGTATGCAACCCACGCCTCCTGGCGTTTCAGGCGGCGGGACTGGTGGCAGCAGCGCCGTCACGCCGACAGTTGACCCTGCTACTTGCGACGGCACCGAGGTACCGGTGCCCAAGCGCCTCGTGCGCCTCTCGTTCAATCAGATCGCCAACTCCGTACGCGCGCTGACCGACGACGCGGAGGCGGCCAAGATCGCCTCGACCTACGAGATCGGCGACTCCGAGCACCGCACGTTTCCGCCGCTGGCCAGCCCGCGCGAGGGCTCGACACTGACGGACAAGACCTGGGCAACCGGCGACAAGATCGCCAGCGACATCGGTAAGTACGCCTTCGACAACGTCGCCACGGTGTCGGGCTGCGGCGCAACACCGACCGAAGATTGCGCGCGCACGTACGTCGCTGCGTTCGCCGAGCGCGCTTACCGGCGCCCGCTCACGGCGGACGAAAAGACCAGCTTGCTACAGGTCGTGACCGAGGTGCTCGGCTTCGGAGGCACCGCCGCCCAAGCGATACAGTTCGGCGTCTATGCCGCGCTCGAATCACCCGGCTTTCTCTACCGCACCGAGTTCGGAACGGATGCGAAGGCTGCGGGACCGCTCACCCCGAGCGAAACCGCCAACCAGTTGTCGTTCTTTCTGACCGACGGCCCGCCCGACAAGCCGCTCCTCGACGCGGCTGCGGCGGGCGCCCTGGCGAGCTCCGCCCAAGTCACGGAACAGGTAGCGCGCATCCTGCAAACGCCTGCGGCCAAGCAGAACCTGCAAGACGCCTTGTTCTCGTACTTCGGCTTGTTCGGCCTGGATACGGTGGTCGTCGACAGCACCGACTTCAACAGCGGCGTGCGCAATTCGATGTATCACGAGGCCGAGCTCTTCCTGGCCAACAACATGTGGTCAGGCCCGCTCTCGAATCTGATTACCGCACGCAAGTCGATGATCAGCCAGGCGCTCGCGCCCATCTACGGCATCAGTGTTTTCCCACCCGCGGGAGTGACGCCCGACGCCGATGGCTTCGCGCTGGTCGATCTGCCCGACAATCGTGCCGGCATCCTGACCCAGAGCGGGTTTCTGACAGCCCGGTCCCGACCCGACCAACCGTCGGTGGTGGGCCGCGGCTTGCTCGTCAACTCGGCGCTGCTCTGCGCGGCCAACCCACCCTTCCCCGCGAACCTGGCGGACCAGATCGCGGCCGTGAACACCATGCTGGCGGAGGAGACCGAGCGAAAGAAGTCGGACTATCGAACCAGCACGCCACCGTGCAACGGTTGCCACGCCAGCTTCGATCCCTACGGATTGGCGCTCGGCAATTTCGACAGTATCGGACGCTTCACGACCGTCGACGCCAAGGGGCGCCCGATCGATGCGTCGGTCACGCTGCCGCCCAACGCCGGCTCAGCGCAGGTCAAGTCCGCCGCGGAGCTGGCGCAAACGTTGGCCAGCGGCGAGGCGTTCTCCACCTGCATGGCCAAGAACCTGATGCTCTACGCGCTCGCCGAGATTCCGACGACCGACACCACTACCGAATCGGTCACCGTGAGTGGCTGCGCGACGAAAGCCATCGCGCACATGTTCAACAGCACCGGCAAGACCTTCAACGACTTGATCGCGCAGGTCGCAGTCTCCAACACGCTCGTGCAACGTTCAGCCGGGCAAGGGGCACCATGAAATCGTTTCGCTTCGCGCGTCGTTCATTCTTGGCCGCCGTCGGGGGCGCTGTCGGGCTGCGCGTGCTGCTCGACAACATGGTGGCAGCGGCCGCCGGCGCGACCTCCCCGCCCCGCTTCCTGCTCACGCATTGGCCCGTCGGCACCGTCAAATATCTGTTCAAGCCGACCGGCTCCGGCAGCAACTACACCGCGTCCAACATCATCAAGCCGTTCATCGACGCCGGGTTGAAGGACGACATGACCATCTTGTATGGCCTGTCGCAGGAGCCGTTCAATTCCGGTATCGGCGGTGGTCACGAGTCCGGCACGCCGATGATGACGACCGGCTGCCCGGTGCCGGGGACGCGCTACAACGGCGGCGAGGGCGACGACGGCGTCGCGGGCGGGCCGTCGTTCGATCAGGTCTTCTTGCAGAACGTGCCGGAGCTCAAGACGGGCGGCGCCGGCTACGTCAACGCCATTTGCGACGCGCGCGTGGACTCGCTGGAGACCTCGACGCAATGCCTCTCGTACAGCCACACGATGCGCTCGGTCGCCAAGAACGGCGGCGGCAACGTGACCGAGGCCACGCCGCTGTTGCCGGAGCTCAGCCCGCTACAGCTGTATTTGAGCTTGTTCAGCGAGATGATGCCGGGCGACCCCAGCGCCAACCAGGACGAGCTGCTGAAGGCCGTCAAGATGCGCAAGAGCGTGCTGGATTTCTCGCTGCGCGAGCTGCAGCGCCTGGCAACGCTCGCGCCCGCTAGCGAGAAATCGAAGATCGACTTTCACGCCGACGCCATTCGCAAGATCGAGATGCAGCTACAAATGCAGATCGACAGCAACATGGTGACCGGTGCAGGCTGCATGGCGCCCATGAAGCCGGATGCGTCCATCATTGGCTCCAAGGGTTCGCACAACGACTACCAGGGCAGCCCGACGGAAGCGCCCCAGTCGGACGAGACCATTCACGAGCAGGTCGGCAAGCTGCACATGGGGATCATCACCGCAGCTTTTCAATGCGATCTGGTGCGCGTCGCCACGTTTCAATGGTCACCCGGGACGAACCACGTCTCCTTCAAGGGTCAGTACCCCGGTCGGCCCGACAAGATCTACATGCATCACCCGACCAGCCACGTCGTGCAAGACGCGGGCATCTCTCTCGGTAACTCGTCGCCCGGCGGAGTCCAGGGAGAGATCATGCAATTTTTGGCGAATGTTCAGACTTGGTACAACACCAAGCACGCGGACGTGCTGGTCGCGCTCAAGAACGCCAAGGATTCGTTCGGCAACAGCCTGCTCGACCACACCGTCGTCCCCTACGTGACCGAAGTGAGCAATAACGCCCACGATCCGCGCCACAACATTCCCGCCTTCATCTTCGGTGGCAAAGCGCTGGGCATGCAGCACGGCACGTACCTGGACTTCGAAGGCAACGACCGGCACCACAACGATCTGTGGATGACCATCGCCCAAGCCTACCTGGGCGCCGACCCGCTCTCGAAGCTCACCTCCGAAAAGTTCCACAAAGACGGCGTGAAGCCCATCGAAGGGTTGTGGAAGGCTCCGGTCTAGAGCGAAGACTGCCCGGGATGCGCCAGCCCGTTCGCTCAGGCGCCGCTAGAGATCCCATTTGAGCGCCAACTCGGGCGCCGCCAGCACGATGCTCCGACCGACGATGCTTTGTTGGGAGCCGCCCGAGTTGAAGAGGATCTGGCCCAAAGTATCGGGATAGCTGCGCGGGTTCGTGTCTTGCCAGGTCACGTCGGACAGCCCGAGCAAGATCCAGGCGCCGATGCCCGCGCTGAGCTCCCAGTGCTGACTCAAACGCAGTCCGACGCGCACTTCCGGTGCGACGAACAGGTATTGAGCAGAAGGCGATTCGGTTTCAGAGAAGTCGACCGGAACGCCGGGCACGTCGTGCCCCGGCGGCGTGGTGCCGCGCGCCTGGCGCTCGTCTCTCGCGCTGCCGATGAACGCGCCGGCCGCGAGCCGCACCCGCAAGCGCACCGCTCGTCCACGGCTGAGCCCTACAGACGCGCCCAGTAGCGCGCCGCTCAAGCGTAGCTTGTCGCCGGCCATGGCGTCGAAGTCGGAAAGCCCGCGGGGCAAAAGCTTCACGCTGCGATCCTGCACGCTCTGACCCACCGACAGGTAGCCGCCCTGCAGCCAGAAGCTCAGGCCCGAGCTGAGTTGGTAGCCGCCGTGAATCATCGCCAGCGCGCCTATCGCCCAGTCGTGGCTGCAGCCGCCCTGGCAGCCATTGAGCACGCTGCCACCCAGCGAAGGCGCCAGCAGGAATGCCCCCGTCGCTTCGAACACGACGTGCGGCGGATTCTGTTGACGAAACGCCGCGGAAGTCGGGTCGCGTTCGAGCGAAAGCGCCACGACCTCGCGCTGACTACGTGCCAGAGTGACCTCGCGACTCGCCGGCAGAAATCCTTCCGACGCGACCTCGATGCGATGCGGCCCTGCTCGCACCGGCCCCTCCCAGACGCCACGGCCGATGGCGATGCCGTCGAGCGCCACGTCGGAGCCGGCCGGCGCGGGCTCGATGCGCAGCTTGGCGCTCAGCTCTTCGAGCGTGAGCGTCAACGTCGTCACGTCGTTCAACTTCACCGGGGCTGCGACCGGTTGCGTGCCGAAGCCCTCCGGCGCACGCAGCACGACCATGTGGCTCCCGGCGGGCAGCGACCCCTCCCATGGCGCTTTGCCGACCCAGACGTTGTCGACGAGCACCTCCGCCGCCTTGCCCGATTGCTCGCTCACCTTGAGCCGACCGCCGCGCGTGAGCGGTGCCAGCTTCGCCTGCACGGTGACGGTCTGCGCCCCCGCCACCTTGACCTGGGTCTCGAACGGCACGAAGCCCTCGCGCGACAGCCGTAGCAAGTGCGTGCCGACGTTGACGCGAAGCGGTGGAGTCGGCGCCACGCCGCGCTCGCGCCCATCGATGACGATGCTGGCGCCCGGTTCGGCCGATTGGATGTCGATGCCGCCGACCCGCGCCGTCAGCTCCTTGATGGAGCTCTCGGCCAGCGCGCGGTCCTCGGCCGGCAGAGACGGAAACTCGCGGAGTAATGCCTGAAATAGGTCCAGGGCTTCGTCGAAGCGGTTCAGCTTGCGCAGGCACAGCGCGGCGTCTTTGGTCGCCGCTCGCGTGGCGAAGAGCTCTCGCGAACGCAAGAACTCGACCAGCGCGGCGTCCCACGACTCTTCCTCGAAAAGGGCGATGCCTTTCTCGAAATGCTGACGCGCCTCCTCGCGCTTGGCGTCGCTCAGTGCGGCATCGGCAGCGCCAGAGATGGCTTGAGCGTGCGCCGCGCGGCTCGCCACGCAGCAGCCCAGAGCGGCCGCGAAGACGAGAAAGCAGCAATGGCGAGCAGAAATGAGCGCTTTTGGCACGGCGTTGTTATTCGAAGTTGCGATCCAGCCCGCTCGGTTTGGCAGCGGCAGGCTTTGCGGTGACGGGCGGCTTCGTGGCGGCCGTAGCGGCGACAGCGGGCGGAGGCGCGACCACTGCAGGCGACTTGCCGGAGCTCGGAGCCCGAGCCGTGCGCGCCGCCACGAGCTCGAGCTTGTCGGGCAGCGCGCCATTTTCGGTGATGGCGACACTTCGAGTCAGCTGCTGCCCGGCGAGCCGAAGCAGAACCTGGTGAGTGCTGCCGAGCGCCCCCCGCAGCTCGAGCACCCCGCCCTGGGCCTCGACGGGCACGCCATCCACCTCTGCCGTCACTCCCGCGGGTGCGACGCCAACACGGACGATTCGCTGCGCGATGGCCGGCGCGCTCGTGGGGCTTTGGGGCGGGCTCGACGCTGCTGCAGTGCTCGAGGCAACTTCCGGCGCGAGCGACGTCGATGACGCCGTGGAGGTGGGGCCATCGGCAGCGTGGCGCCGAAGCAGCGCCCAGTAGCCAGCTCCGCCCCCGCCCGCAAGCACGACCGCCGCCGCCGCCAGCCACAGCGGAGCCGAAGATTTTCCGCCAATTCGCGTGGTGCGAGCCAGCGACTGCTGAGTTCCGTCGAGCCCGCCCGCAGTCACGGCGGGCGAGGCCATGGGGGCACCGCTCGTGCTGACTCCGGCCGGCTCCAGCCGTGGCGCCACGCGCGCGCGTTCGCCAGCTGCGAGAGGCACCAACATCGATTCGTGCAGCGAGAAGCCGCCCGGCTGCAGCGCCTTCAGGGCCTGAAGCAGCGCGGGAGCGTTGGCCGTGCGCTGCTCGACGTCCATCGTGAGGGTGCCTCGAACGACGGCCGCCAGCTCGGGCGAGACCCACGGCGCGTAGTCTTGGATCGAAGCCGGCGCCTCCGAGCAGATCGAGATGATGAGCTGCCCCAACGTCTCCTGATCGTGGTGCGGCGTGCGGCCGCTCAGGGCCTGGTAAAGCACTGCCCCCAGAGACCAGATGTCCGTCCGGTGATCGATGCTACGAAGTCCCTTGGCCTGCTCCGGCGACATGTAGCGTGGCGACCCGAGCACGCTGCCGGTTCTGGTGAGCTTCTGGTTCTCGGAGCTACCGAGGTGGTCGAGCTTGACCTTGGCGATCCCGAAATCCAAAATCTTCACGATGACCTCGCCCCCGTCGCGGCGAGCAAGATACAGATTCGCGGGCTTGATATCGCGATGGACGACCCCGGCTTCGTGCGCTTTTTGTAAGCCAACGCAGGCCTGCGCCACGATACGAATGGCAAGCTCTGGACTGAGCGGGCCCAGGCGCTCCATCACGTGATCGAGATCCTCGCCCGCCAGGAACTCCATGGCCAGGTAGGGAATGCCCTGCTCGGTGTCGATACCGAAATCGAGCACTTGCACGATGTGCTGCGTGTCGATCGCCCCCGCCGCCTTCGCCTCGCGCACGAAGCGAGCAATCACATCGGGGCTGTGGTGGGCGGCGTCGCCGAGGATGACTTTCAGCGCCACCCGGCGATGCGTGCCGAGATGCACGGCCTCGTAGACGGCGCCCATGCCGCCTTCCCCCAACAGCCGCTCGATACGATACTTACCAGCGAGGGTCGTGCCCAGCATGTGGAGTCAGAAGCGAGAGTTGCACCTCAAGCGCTGCCTGCCAATTGCGAAACGACTCTTCACGTCTTCGCCAGATTGCCAGATCCCAAATAGCTTATTGCTAGTTCCGCTCGAGCGAAGAGACGCCCGCGCAATCGAGTCGCGCGCGGCTCGAAACGCGTCGATGATAAACGGATGATCGGTCTGCACGACGCTCGTGTCCGCTTCTCCACGCGTGCGCTCTGGCTGCTGCTGCTCGCTTCGACCGTGCTGTTCGGCTGCGCTTCCTCACCAGCTGACGAGAGCGCGCCTGACGGGGAACGACTGGGGCGAATCACTCAGGCCCTTTGCACGGGTGGAAACACCGTAAAATGCGGCGGCAACGGCGATACCTGCTGCCCCGACAACGGCGACACCTGCTGTGGCACCACATGCATCATGGGTGGCGGGTCGCCCTTCTACTGTTGTGGAGGCGAGCTGTGCGACAACAACAAAGCTTGCGTCGACGGCCAGTGCTGCAACTCGGACTGCAACGGTAAATGCGAAGCCTGTAGCGCCGCCAAAACGGGGGGCACCGACGGGATCTGCGCCAAAATCCCGAACGGCTCGGACCCTGACAGCGAGTGCGGCTACAGCGCCCCCAACTGCGGGGTCGGCGACACGTGCAACGGCGCCGGCGCCTGCCGTCCCGCTGCCGCAGGCCTGGTTTGCGCCGCGACGACCTGCACCGGAAGCACGCTCAGCGGCTCGCTCTGCGACGGCTCGGGCAATTGCAGCCCTTCTAGCACCTCGTGCGGAAACTACTTGTGCGCAAACGGCACCACGTGCGGCGCCAGCTGCACCGGTGACGGCCAATGCATCACTTCAGCTTATTGCCGGACCAGCGATCACACTTGCCAACCCGACCAGAACGACGGCGCCACCTGCTCGAGCAACAGCCAGTGCAAGAACGCGCACTGCGTCGACGGCGTCTGCTGCGAGACGGCGTGCACGACGCCTTGTCAGGCCTGCAGCGCCGCCAAGAAGGGGGCCGGCGCCGACGGCACCTGCGGCAACGTGAAGGTGGATACGGACCCCGATAACGACTGCTCGAAAGATGCCTCGACGACTTGTCAGAAAGACGGCAATTGCGACGGTCAGGGCGCTTGCAAGCTGTTCAGCGCCAGCACGTCGTGCGGGGCGGGAACCTGTTCGGGGTCGACGCTGACCGGGCATCACTGCGACGGCTTCGGCAACTGCATCGACGGCGACAGCTCGTGCCTGCCCTACCTGTGCGCCGCCTCGGCCTGCCCGACGACCTGCGGCAACGACAACGCTTGCGCACCGGGCAACTATTGCTCGGGCAACAAGTGCGTGCCCAAATCGGACAACGGCACCGCCTGCAGCGCGGGGCGCGAGTGCGGCTCCGGCTTCTGCGTCGAGAAGGTGTGCTGCGACTCGGCCTGCGACGGCACCTGCCAGGCTTGCACGGCCGCCAACAAGGCCTCTGGCAACGACGGCGCTTGTGGGGACGCCAAGGCTGGCACGGACGCTCACGACGATTGCACCGCTGCCGCAGCCGCTACCTGCCAGCGCGACGGCACCTGTGACGGCGCGGGCGCCTGCCGGCTCTACCTCGAAGGCATCCCGTGTGGCGATACGAATTGTGAAGACAACGTACAGACCGGCCACGCCTGCGACGGCCAGGGCACCTGCCTCGACAACTCGCAGCACCCCTGCGATCTGTACGTGTGCAGAGGCGACGCTTGCACGATCAAATGCAGCGAGCACGCTGACTGCGCCCAAGACGCTTACTGCAACATCGAACAGGGCACCTGCGAGAAGAAGAAGATCGACGGCAGCGCGTGCGACGACTCCGCCACGTGCGCGAGCAGCTTCTGCGTCGACGGCCTCTGTTGCAACAAGGCTTGCGCCGGCCAATGCGAGGCGTGTGACGTCGTGACCGCACCCGGCACGTGCTCGCCGATCGTCGGCCAGCCTCACGGGATTCGGCCGGCGTGCGACGCAGGCACCGACGACGTTTGCAGCGCGCGTGCTTGCGACGGCGAGCAAGACAACACCAGCTGCGTCGGCTACGTCGGCCCGGAGGTAACTTGCCGCGAGGAGAGCTGCCGTGAAGGCGTGCAAACGTTCTCGGCGAGCTGTGACAAGGCGGGGGCGTGCGGCGCGATGAAGACCAAGAAATGCGAGCCTTACGTGTGCAGCGGCAGCAGCTGCGGCGCCGCTCCGTGCGCAAACGACATGGACTGCGCGCCCAAGTTCCGCTGCGATGCCAAGAAGCAGGACTGCGTGCCCAAAGACGCCGCTTCTTGCGACGGCGACCACGTCATCACCAATCCCGACGGAACCAGCAGCGACTGCAGCCCGTTCAAGTGCGAGGGCAGCGTGTGCAAGGACACGTGCGCCTCCGTCAAGGACTGCGTCAGCGGTTACGTATGCAACGCTGCGGGCGTTTGCGCTGCGCCTTCTAGCGGCCCCAGCGACTCCGGCGGCTGCGGTTGTCGCACCGCCGGTGGCGGGCACGGCGGCGCGCCGCTGGGGCTCGCCTTACTGGCCCTGACGGCGACTGTCCTCCGTCGGCGGCAGCGAGCGCCTGGCACTATCTGAGCACGCGAGCGTCCTTCAGCGGTTGATGGTGACCGTCACGGCATCGCCCGGCTTGATCTTCGTGCCCGGCACCGGGTTCTGGTGCAGCACGATGTAGTTGTCGGTTTCGCCTTCTTCGGTCCACATGATGCTCCTCGGTCGTGCTGGCCGTCGTCCTGCCAGCTTGCAACATCCCCAGTCACGACGCCCCGCCGAGCGCCGCGAGCGTTGCGGCCGCGAGCGCTGCGGCGCCGGCCGTCGTGCCCTCCACTCCGGCACCGACCGTGGCCGCGAGCGCGGCCCCGCCGCCATCAGCCAGCGCCGCTATCGCGAGCGTGGTTGGCGCGGACTACGACGCCAGCGCTCTGCGGCCGATCGCGGAAGACTGCAAAGCTCCGCTCGTCGTGTTGACGGCGGTGCCGATGAAGCTTTTTCGTAGCGAAGGCTATCAGTGGCGCTTCGCGAGCCAGGTCGCCATCGCCAACCATGGCTTCAAATACCGAAAATCGCTGGACGGCGGCCCTGGAGAGATAGCCTTCGCTTCAGTCGAGCACACCGCCACGCAAGGTGCCGCCCTGGTCGCGCGCTGCACGGATACCAAGACGTGCACACGCTTTGCGGCCGCCTACAAGACCGTAGTCCCATCCAGCAAACCCGAGCTCTTTTGCGCCAAGGCACCGACGCTCGGAGCCGACCTCCAAGGCGGGCCAAGCGTGCAGTTCGGCGCCGACGCAGACATCTTCACGGTGGCGCCGGGAGAAGCCGACACGGTGAGCGAGTGCGTACGACTGGCCGCATGCCAAGCGGAGCGCGACAAGAAGCTCGACGGCGACCCTGCCATCGAATGCCAGAAGCATCCGTCGCACTTCAAAGTGGGCTGCGCCACCCAAAAGACCTGCGCCGACGTGCTGAGCTGCGCCGCCGGGCACCATTGAAGGCGCACTGACAACCCCGTGGTGTCACCGTGGGAATGGCGCTCGCGCTGCTTTCGGCAGGGCGAGCGTCGTCACCTGAGCGCGACTCAGTACTCGAGATCCGCGCTGCGCCGCGCCGAGATGCGCTTCAGCGTGACGTGCAGGTTGCGATCTTCCGAAGGCACGACGCGCAACTCACGCTCGGCATAGTTGGGGGCTCGAACAAACAAGCGCACGCCTTCTTCCGAGCGCGGCAGCTCGAAGGGTACGCCGATGCGGCCGACTTGCTCGGCACCGCGAAAAATCTTGGCGGACACGGGGTCCCCCGAGACCACGACCCGCACGCGCTCGACTTGCGGCTCCGGCGTGGCGCGCCTCGGCGGAGGCGGCGCGGGCGCTGCAGGGGCGTCAGCGACGCGGGCAGGCGCAACGGCGACGGGAGCAGGTTTGATGGGAGCGGTCTCCGCTCGTTGATGGCGCGGCCAAACCAGAGCCGTGCCGGCCACTGCCGCGGCGCAACCCAGCGCTATCGTGGCCATGAGCTTCGGGCTCGCGCGTCGGGGCTCTAGCGAAGGGGGTTGTACGGACGCCGCCACCGCGCCGCTCCCAGCGCCGCTCTGCGCGCCACTCTCGACAGCTTGTGCGCTCTGCAGGCCCGTCTCCGCGCTCTGCGCGGCGCGCCGCGCGTCTGGTCGTTCGCCAGTGCTCGATGAAAGTTGAAGCGCCCGAGCGAGGCCCCGCACGGCTTCTGTCGCGGATGCCGGGCGCTGCTGCGGTGACTTGGCGAGCATGCGCAGCACCGCCGCGTCCACCTCGGGTGCGAGCTCGGGACGACGCGAGGACGGTGGCGGCGCCGGCGCGACCAGGTGCTGCGACGTGAGCTGCATCGCGTTCGTGCCCGTGAACGGCAGCGAGCCGGTGAGCAGCTCGAACACGACCACGCCCAGCGCGTAAATGTCGGCGGAAAAGTCGACGTGCCCGCCCGCGCACTGCTCCGGCGACATGTACGCGGGCGTGCCGAGCACCATGTTGCTACCCGTGCCCTGATGCAGCGCGTCCGGCAAACGCGCGATGCCGAAGTCGAGCAGCTTGACCTTGAGCGTGTCTGCCGCAGCACCCGACGACGGCGCCACCTCGCACACGAAAATGTTGTCGGGCTTGAGGTCGCGGTGCACGATGCCGGCACCGTGCGCGGCATCCAGCGCGCTCGCCACTTGGCCCAAGATGAGGAGGGCCTCGCTCGCGCTCGGCATGGCACGCTCCAGCCGCTGCGCGAGCGTGCTGCCGCTCAGCAGCTCCATCACGCAGTACTTACGGCCGTCCTCCAGCATACCGAAGCCGAAGATGTCGACGATGTTGGGGTGCGCGATACGGTTGACAGCGCGCGCTTCGTCGACGAAGCGCGCGGCCATCGCGGCGTCCCCCGAGAAGTCGGCGTTCAGCACCTTGAGCGCTACCGGCTTGTCGATGATGGCGTGACGCGCCTGGTAAACGGCGCCGAAAGCTCCGCGGCCTAGCGGCTTGACGATTCGGTATTCGCCGACCGTCTCCCCTTCTGTCAACGTGCGATTGACGGAGCCGGCGCTGCCGCCGGGACTTCCGAATTGAGGCGTGATGTTGGGCGGCGCAGCCACGTTGTGCGGCGTGACCGCGACAATCGTCGAATCGACGGGCCCCACGTCGGACAGACCCGATCTATCTTTGACCTTGGTCGCCTCGATGTCTCTACCGCCGCTCAAACCCGGATATCTTTTCACCAAACTCCGGGGGGCGCACGCGAATTTGGGCGCCGTCGCTCTAGCCCTGCTCACGCTTGGTGCCGGCTGCTCGGAAACGCAAGCGGTGCAGCTCGGCCAATGCGGAAATCGCGTCGTCGAAGAAGGTGAGGATTGCGATGGCCAGCAGAGCTGCAACGCTCAGTGTCGCCTCACTTGCGACACGAGGCAGGACTGCCCTGCCGGCTGGGGCTGCGACGTCGACGCCAAGATCTGTCGCACCAGCGACGGCAGCTTCACGCCCGTGGCGCTCGAGCTGCCCTCGCTCAGCAGACTTTACAGCGCGGACTTCGATGGCGACGGTCGCGACGATCCTGCTGAGCGTCCAGCCCTTCACCGAAGAGCTCTCGAATCTGCTCTTCTTCGACGGTCGTGGCACAACGGTGCGACAGGTCACGCTACCGGTGGCGTTCGCGGTGACGATCGCCGATGTGACGGGCGATGGTTTGCCCGATCCGTTCCTGGGCGCGAGCGAGGTCAACGCGTTCAGCGCCGCCCGCACGCGCAACTTGTGGCCACTGATCAGCGCGGCGCGCAGCGTCGACGCTTCGTCGCATTTGCTGGCGGCGGACGTCGATTGCGACGGCTTGCGCGATTTCGTGCTGTTCGAGGGCTCACGGCTCCTGCAGGTCCGGCAGTCCGGCGATCCGCTCACGCTGGTGGAGCTCGACTACACGGCCGAAGAGCTGAACGACCAAGTGGGCGCGTCGCCGGAGAATCCGACTTCGCTACGCTGGTTGACACCGACAGGTCGTTTCAGCAGGCAAGCGGGCCAGGCTTGTGAGCTCCTGGCCATACCCGAGCCGAGCAAAGAGCACATCGAAATCTACGGCCCGCGTCAGAGCGGTGGGGCGCCCGGGACGTTCGAACGGCTGTCGAGCGTGCGGGTGAGCGACACCAGCTTCGACCACGCGCTGTTCGTCGACATGAACGACGACGGCCACGACGACTTGCTGCTTGCCAGCTTCACGGGCAGCCGCGTGGGCTACGGTCTGGGCGACGGCACGTTCCATTCGGACCCGGAGCAGCTCCCAGCGGCCTTTTCGGGCAAGGCAGACAACGAGACCAGTGAGTATCCCTACGCCGGTCGCCTGCTGACGGCCGGTGCGCAGCCAGACCAACCACCGCTCTTCGTCGACGCCGACGCCGGCTACGTCGATGCGAAGGTGGCCAACCTCACCTCCGACGGACAGCTCGACGCAGTCGCGATCAACAGCACCGGCCGGGTCGACGTGCTGCGCGGCTTGCCCGACGGCCGCCTCAGCGCGCTGCCGATCCCGGGCAGCAACCTGCGCCACATCGAGGATATCGCAGACTTCGACGGCGACGGCCTGGGGGACGTGCTCTTCAGCGCGCAAAGCAACGTGGACAAGCCGCCGTCCACCATCTCGCTTTTGTTCTCGCCGGTGACGAGCGGCTCTTCGGCGCGCCAGCTGGCGTTCCCGGGGCCGCTGCGCGAGCTGACCGCCGGCTATGTGGGAGATGCCACGGGGGCGTTCGACACCAACGCCGACATTGGCGTTCTCTATCGAGGCAGCGACGACGGCACGCGGCTCGGCTTCTTGCTCGGAGGCTCCGATCAGCTGCTTCGTTCGCGGGTCGGCGCGGACAGGGACGACGAGCTCGTTGGCTTGCGAACCCCCGCCCTCGGGCATTTCGACGACCCGAAGGAACAGCAGCTAGTCATCATCAATCAGGTCTTCGCGCCGGATCCACTGCTGCGCGTGGACCTCTTCTCGGTAGACGCCGAAGGCACGAAGCTGGTCGATCAAACCGATCTGGACATCCACCCGGACTTGGCCACGCTGTCCATCAACCTCGAGGCCATCGACCAGGACGGCGACGGCCTGGACGAGCTCTACCTCGACAGTGCCAACGAGCTCGTGGCTTTGCGACGAGTCGCGGGTCGCTTCGAAACGAAGCGCGCCGACAGCGAGCTCTGGGACCCGCTCACACGCGACGACATCAACGGCGATGGACGCCCGGATCTGTCGACCTTGAGCCGCGATGACGGGGGTGGGGCTAAAGTCAAAGTGCTGCTGGGAGCGGCGCCGGACGGAACGCCTGGTGCTTTCCACACCTTCGAGGTAGAGGCCTCGCTCTGCGCGACCGTCCTCGATCGCGTCTTCATTCAGGCGGACGACGACGAGCAGCGCGAGCTTGCCGTCATCTGCGGCGCAAGCCAAGAGGTGGGCGTCGGCGCAGCGACAGATAGCGCGCCCAAGCTCGAGGATGGGAGCTTGTTGATCTTCGACATCGACTGGCAGAGCGACACCCTCAGCCCGAAGGGTTTTCCGCAAGCGACGAATCTGGCTTTGAGCTTGGTGGTCGGCGACTTCAACGGAGATGGCGTGCAAGACTTCGCCACCGGCGTTGGGCAACCGCAGCTCTGGCTGGGTCAGGCGCGCCGATGAAGCGTCGCTACACGTTCCGGCTCGTTTCTTGGTTGTGCTGCGCCGCGCTGTCGCTGGCGCCCGCCGCGTGGGGCCAGGAGGCGCTGCGCGACAACCCCACCGCGCGGCAGTTCTTCGAGATTGGCGCGCAAGCCTACGCCAAGGGCCAATACCTGCTCGCTATCGACGCCTTCGAGCAGGCATACGCCCTGACCGAGCGCCCTGGCCTGCTGTTCTCGTTGGCTCAGGCCAATCAGCGACAGTTCCGCATCAGCGGCGACGAGAAATTCCTGGCGCGAGCGATCGACTATTGCCACAAGTACCTGGCGAGAGTGCCGGAAGGCGGCCGGCACGCCGAAGCGCAGCAACAGCTCAGGTCGCTGCTGGTGGTGATCGAGCGCCTGCATCCCGGCAGCACCGGCACGGACGCGAGCCCCACACGCACGCAGATCTTCGGGCGGCTTTTGCTGTCGAGCTCGACGCCGAATGCCAAGCTCACCGTCAATGGCGAGCCAGTCGAAGCCTTGCCCAGCGCGCTCGAGCTCCCCGCCGACAACTACAAAATCGTGGCCGAGGCGGACGGTTTCGAGCGCAAGGAGCAGGAGCTCAAGATCACGGCGGGCTCGAGCGTGCCTCTCAACGTGGAGCTCGTCGCGCTGCCTTCACGGTTCAAGCTGCAGGGACCGGCCGGGGCAGAGGTGCTCTTGGACGGACGTCCGCTCGGTTGGCTACCGCTGGGCGAAGTACAGGCCTCGCCCGGCGAGCACTGGGTCACGGTGCGCAGCCCCGGGCGCGAGACGCGCGACGTGCGTGTACGCCTGCAGCGCGGTCAGACGACCCAAGTCGCCGTCAAGCTCGCGACCACATTTCAGCGCAAAATGGCATGGGCGAGCGCTGGTCTCGGCGCGGCGGCGGCGCTCAGCGCGGGCGGGCTCGCCATCGCGGCCCTGGTGCACGATCAAGAAGCTGAAACGCTGGAGGAACGCCGCCAACGAGGTGAGCTTACCCCGCTCGAGGCAAGGAGCCTCAACAGCCATGTGGGAGCGCGCAATGACTTCAAGACGGCGGCGCTGGTGACCGGCTTGGGCAGCGCCGCCCTGCTCGGCGCAGCGGCGGTGCTGTATTTTGCGGACACCCCCGCACTTCCTGCGCCGCGAGATGCCGGCCCAGGCGCGGACCGCTCGGATCGACGTTGGCAAGTGGCGCCCATCGCGGGCAGCGTTTGGGGGCTCAGCGCAAACACCAGCTTCTAGAACCCTGGTACCGACGCTTGGCACGCCGCCTGCAGTTCTCCCACCTGGAGGCAGACATGACGACCAAGACGGAGATCCTGAACGACCTCAGCATGCTGCGTGACGAAGCCCAGGTGCAGCTGCACCTGCTCTCGATGGATGCGCGCAAGCATTGGCACGCACTCGAAAAGGAGCTCTCTCACCTAGAGGACAGGCTCAGTCATGACGCCGAAAAGGTCAGTGAAAGCACCGCCCACACCGCGCGCGGGCTCACGGCGACCGTGAAGAAGTTCTTCAAAGACCACGACATCGTCCTGTAACGAAGCGACGCCCCTTTGCCACGGCTGCTACGTCGGTCCGCGGCCTTGCACCGTGGACCGGCGTATGAAAAAGTCTATCATGCGCGCTGCGTTCTACCAGCCGGGCAAGGTCGATGTCGGGTCAAAAGCAGCTCAAGACCACTCGTGAGCAAGTCGTCGCGGCCGCCTTACGCGTCGCAGACGAAACGGGCATCGAAGGCCTGACCATTCGCGCGGTCGCGAGCGAAGCTCGCACGCCCCCAATGTCCTTGTATAGCCACTTCGGCAAGAAGGAAGACCTGCTCGACTTGATGTACGAGCAGATCTGTCAGCAAATCTACCCGGGCCCCGAGCACGAGACCTGGCAGGCCGCGCTCACGCGCTTTTGTCACAACTTGCGTGAGGTGCTGCTGGCGCACCCGGCGTGGGTCCCGCTGTTGTCGCGACCGGCACCGGTGCTCGCGCTCCCGGGTCGCGAGCGTATCCTGCAGCTGATGACTCGAGACGGGCTGCCGGCGGAACAGTCGATGTCCATGTTGTCGAGCGCTGGCATGTTCGGCCTGGGGCTCGTGATGGTGGAGCTCTCGTGTCGCAACGGCGACGTCGTTTCGGGGCTGGCCAAGCGCTACGAGAACTTGCGCGCGAGCAGTGACGACGCCGATTTCGCCGCAAAGAATCCGATCACGCGGCTGGCGCTCAAGCAAGCTCCAACCCTGGATTTGAGCGAGAACTACCGTATCATGGTCGACGCGTTCGTGGCCGGCCTCGACTTGCGTGCTCGCAGCGCCTGAGCCGCGTGGTACTTGAGGTGGGCGTGCGGCTAGCTGCTCTATCATCGCTGAGCAGCATGCCGCCGCGCGACTATTTGCCGGTGAGGCGCAAGAGCAACTCGAGCAGGTAGTACTGTCCGTACACCAGCGGTCCATCTTGCGGCCGCGTGCTCGAGCCGTGCCGCAAGACTCCCGGCGGCGTGGCGTCTCGAGCGCCGACGGGCGTGAGGTAGTGGTCGATCAGGCTTTGCCCGATGCGCTGGGCGGCGGCGCGGTAGCCTTGCGCGCGCTCCTTGTCGGCTTCGAGCTCCGACACGCTGAGCAGCCCGCCGGCGATTAGCGCGGCCGCCGACGAGTCGCGGTTGCGGAAGTGGATGCCTTCGTCGTCGAAGTCGTACCAAGGTACTCCGTCGGCCGGCAGGCGCGCGAGCGCGTAGTCCGCCACTTTTTCGGCCGTCGTGAGCAGCTCCGGGTCACGCGTCGCGCGGTAAGCCTCGGCCAAGCCATAAATGGCCCAGCCCACTCCGCGCGACCAGGTCGTGTCCGCCGCGTAACCCTGGTGGGTGTGACGAAAGACCCATTGTCCGCTGGCAGCCGCGTTCGCCAGCGGCAGCTGTTGTTCGCGCGACGAGGTGAAGACTTGCCGGTCGTCACCCGGGTTGTAGTGCACGGATTGGGCGACCGATCCGTCGGCGCGCACGAGCCAGCTCGCGGCGCGGCGCGCGTGGCGTTTGCCCAGCTCGCGCCACTTGGCATCGCCGCTGCGAGCGCTCGCCCACCACCAGATCTGCAGATTCATCAGCGCATCGACGATGGTGTCGTCGCCACCCGCCGCCCACGCGCTCACCAGATCGACCTTCGGGTTGAACAGCTGCTCGAGGCGCGCGGCGGCGCGCAGCGCTCCTTGCCGGTATTTGTCGTCTCGAGTGATGTCGAAAGCCAGCGCAGACCCATAATAATTCAGGAAGCCGACGTCGTGATTCTGCTCCGATTCTTTGCCCAGCAGCGCCTCGTTCCAGCGCTCCGCCCAGCGCCGAAAGCGCGCGTCGCCGCTGTGCTCGTAGACGCGCCACAAACCGCCGACCCAGAACGCGCCCGTCCAAAAGTAGCCATTTTGCGGCTTCCAAGCGCCGCTCATGTTGTCACCCTCCGTGAAGAAGCCGCGCCCCTCGAACTTGGAGAACTTGGCGCTACTGGCCAGGCTCGGCTCCAGCTCGCGCGCGCTGCGCTCGTACGCAGCCACCAAAAGCGCCAACGCCTCCTTGAACGATCTGGGACGAGCAGACACGAGCGTGTCGGCCGGCGCGCTCTCAGGCGCGCCCTGTCGAGAGAGGATGCGCACCTTGACTCGCGTCGTCGCTTCCGCCGTCACTCGCTCCAGCTCTCGCAAGAAGTCGCGCTCCGTCACGAGCGCGCTGGGATGCCGCGCCCACGAGCCATTTTCGAGGCGCGCGGCGGCGTTACCGATTTCGAGCGCGTCGCTGCCCTCCTGATCCCACGCGGCCATCACGTACGCCGAGGCCGCGCCATTGGCGACCGGCAAGCGGACGAAGTAGTTGTCGGCGTCCTCGCTGCGGGCCGTCAGGGTCGCGCCGGGGACGACCAGACCGAGGCCCAGGTTTTGGTCGGGCAGCGACTCGCTTGCCTGGGCGCCGGGCGTGAGCACTTGGTGACCCCAGGTACCGAGCGCGACGGCGCCGCCCGCAGCTTGCGCGACCGCTTCTGTGCGGGATTTTTTGGGTAGTGCCGCGACGACCGCGGGCGGGACCGGGGCGCCGCTCAACCGAGCCAGGTGCCAGAAGCCGCGCTCGCCAGCCCAAACCGTGAAGGTGCTGCTGACGTCGAGCGCGCCCGCCGCCGTGGCGAGCCCGTTGTAAGTAACCTGCGCCATGGCGCGCACGGGGCCGTTGGCGACGACGCGCCAGGCGTGCTGCGGCGCGGCGCCGAAGCGCGTGAGCTTGCCGTTGTCCAGCAAGGCCATGGCACCGATTCCGAGCGCGTTGCCGACTTTGTAGATGTCTCGGCCAAGCGGCGACTCGCGGTGGTAGTCGTACTCGGCCTGCCCGAAAGTCGAGAGCGCCAGCGCATCGCGGCGCTTGCCGAACAAGTCGATGGCGCTGCGCTGATCGAAATAGATGCGCCAGGCCGCGCGCTCTGATTCCCAGCCGAGTCCCTCGTAGTGCTCGCGAAACGCGGTGTGAGCGCGAACCGGGTACGCGCTCTTCAGCCGCAGGATCGCCGCCTGTTCGCCGTAAGCCACGGTCACGATCCGAGTCTGGCGCGGTGCGAGCTGAAGCTGGAAAGCAAGCTCATCCAGCTTGCCGTCGCCGTCGACGTCGTCCACCTGGCTGGGCAGCTCCTGCGTGGCGCGCTCGGCGCCATCAGCCTCGAGCGTCGCGGCGTTGGTGGCCACGACGAGCAAGGCGTGCGCTCGAAGGTCCGGCGCGATGCGCTTCAAGTCCGCAACGGGAATCACGACATCCGCCGCTGGCAGCGCCACGCCGCCCGGGTTCGAGATCGCGAGCTTCAGGACTTTCACCGGTTCGCGCGCAAAGGCCACGGTGCTCGCGCCCAGCAGCCCGAGCCAAGCTCCCAAACCCAAACCAACAGCCGACGAACGCATGCCCGCCCCAAGCAAGCCCGATGCCGCGCCTCGCGAGCTGGCAGCGCCGCGGCCCATTCGCACGCGGTGCCAGCCAAGTCGGGGTTCCCGCCGAGCGTTTCCGGACGGCAGCAGCCCGAAGCGTGCGGACCAGCGGGGCCGGCGACCGCTACGCGCTTAGCGCGCCGCTTGCGCAGGTTGTGCGCAGGGTGCGCTCCAAGTGCAAACCGCGCGCAATGGCGGGGCCTGATTGGGCCCAGAAGCGTAATTGTTGCGCTTCTGGTATTGTTGTTGCTCATGCTCGAGGTTGTGGACGCCGATGAGGAAACACGCTCGGCTCTGGCTCCCGACCCCCGCTTTCTCACGCACGAGCGGCTGGTAGCCATTTGGCAGGGTGGCTCGGCTTCGGTGCCGTTGCCTCAGCTCGGCAGCCTGGTGGTGGGGCGCGGCACGAGCGCGGGGCTGCGCGTGGCGACGGCCGCGGTTTCGCGAGAGCACGCGGTCATCCACTCCGGCACGCCCTGCTTGATCGAAGATTTGGGCAGCTCCAATGGCACGCGCGTCGACGGCAAGAAGCTGGCGCCGCGCGAGCGAGCCCCGCTGCTTTCGGGCAGCCTAGTCGAGCTGGGCGATGCGTTGCTCATCGTACAGCCACCGCCGCAGCCGAGCGCGTCGGGTCCCATCGCGAGCGAAGACGCGATGGAGCGCCTCCAGCGGCTGATTGCACGCGTGGCCGACGCCGATCTGCCGGTTATTTTGCACGGCGAGACGGGCGTCGGCAAAGAGGTCACGGCCGCGCGCATTCACGAGCAAAGCCGCCGCCGCGGCATGCCGTACTTGAAGATCAACTGCGCCGCGTTCGCCGAGTCGATGGTCGAGTCCGAGCTGTTCGGCCACGAACGCGGCGCCTTCACGGGGGCACACCAGAGCAAGGTGGGCCTGCTCGAGGCAGCACGCGGCGGCACCGTCTTGCTGGACGAAGTGACGGAGCTCACGCTCCCCATCCAGGCCAAGCTGCTGCGCGCGCTCGGCAACGCGGAGATCTTGCGGCTCGGCGCCACCAAACCGACGCCCATCGACCTGCGCTTCATCGCGGCCACGCATCAGGATTTCGGCGCGCTGATCGCGAGCGGAAAATTCCGAGCGGACCTCTACTTTCGGCTCAACGGCATCACGCTGGATATTCCGCCTCTGCGCGCGCGCACGGCCGAAATCGTGCCGCTCGCGCTGCAGTTTCTCGAAGCGTTGGCGCGGCGTTCAGGCGAGCCACCGATTCGGCTCTCGAGCGCGGCCAGCGCCTGGCTGGTGCGCTACCCGTTTCCGGGCAACGTGCGCGAGCTCAAGAACCTGGTCGAGCGCGCGGCCGTGCTGGCGGCGCCGCAGCCGATCGGCGTGGAGCACCTGGTGCCCGACGCTGCCTTCGAGGAGCGCATCGCGCGCGCTCCCGTCGCCGCGTCGCAACCGTTGTCGCCGGCCTCCGTTTCGTCGCCGTTCGCGGCGGAGCCGGGGAGTCAGCCCGGCGAAGCTCCGGGTGAGCTCAAGCAGCAGCTCAAAGGGCTCGAGCGCGATCGCATCATCGAGGCCATCGGCAAGACGGGCGGCAATCAGACACTGGCAGCCAAGCTGCTAGGCATCTCGCGCCGCGCGCTCTTGCACCGCTTGGACGAATACGGATTGCCGCGGCCCCGCAAAGGGCGCGAATGACGCAGCCTGCCTCGCAGCCGCGCGTCGCGCGCCTGCTGGGTCGCTACGCCGTTTACGGTGAGATCGCCGCCGGGGGCATGGCCACCGTTTACATCGGCCGCCTGCGCGGGCCCGCGGGCTTTGCGCGGCGGGTGGCGGTGAAGAGCCTGCACCCGCAGCTCGCCAAAGATCCCGATTTTTTGAGCATGTTCTTGGATGAGGCGCGCCTGGTCGGGCACATCCAGCACACGAACGTGGTGCCGGTGCTGGACGTGATCGCGGTGGAGAGCGAGCTGCACCTGGTGATGGAGTACGTGGAGGGCGAGCCGCTGTCGCGCGTGGTACGGGCGCTGCGCTCCGCCGGGCGCAAGATGCCGCCGCCCATCGCCGTGGCCATCTTGATCGGCGTGCTCGACGGCTTACACGCAGCGCACGAAGCCCGCGCCGAAGACGGCAGCTTGCTTTCGATCGTGCACCGCGATGTCTCGCCACAAAACATCCTGGTCGGGGTCGACGGCATCGCCAAAATCCTGGATTTTGGCATCGCCAAGGCCGTGGGCCGCATGCAAACGACTCGGGGCGACCAGCTCAAGGGCAAGCTCAGCTACATGGCGCCCGAGCAGCTGTCGCGCGACCCGCTCGACCGCCGCGCCGACGTCTACGCGGCGGCCATCGTGCTGTGGGAGCTGGTGACCGGCGAGCGGCTCTTTCAGGCCGACGACGAGATCAGCACGTTCAAGAAGGCCATGGAGCATCGAGTGCCGCCAGCCAGCAGCACGACGGCCGGCGTTCCGGCAGCGCTCGACAGCGTGATCTTGCGCGGCCTGGAGCGGGATCGCCGGCAACGATTTTCGAGCGCACGCGAGATGGCCCGCGCGCTCGAAGCTACGGGGCTCGCGGCCACACCGCGTGAAGTCGGCGAATTCCTGTGTGCGTTGTGTGCCAGCAGCTTGGCCGAACGCGCGCAGCGCATCGAGGAGCACGAGCGCCAGGTCGTGCCCGAAGCCGCCACCGCTGGCACCTCGCCGGTGCTCGCGGCAGACGCTCGCGCGGACGCCCCCACGCGGCTGCTGAGCGTGCAGGCGTCGCGGCTCAGCCGCTGGGCGCTGGCTGCGGCGCTGGCGCTGCCGCTGCTGCTGCTCGGCGGCCTGCTCCTGCTGCGTCCCCGCCCCGAGCCCGAGTTGCCCGCGGCGCGCCCCCAAAGCCCCAGCGCGGCCAAGCCGCTCGTCCCCGAGCCGGTACCGGCCACCGCGGCGCCGCCCGCCGACAGCGTGCCCCTCCCCGCAGCGACCGAAACCGCGCGACCGAGCCGCCCCGCCGCGCGGGCCGGAGCGCGGCCCAACGCGGCGTCGCGCAAGCGGGACTGCGCTGTGCCATTCACGCTCGACGCGCACGGCGTTAAAGTGCCGAAGCTCGAGTGTCTGTAACGAAAAAGCTCCCCGTTTTGGTGCTGGTTTTGGCGGCTGCCGCTCCGAGCCCAGCGCGCGCCGACGACGAGCTCGAGACCAAGCGCGCTTGCGCCGCCTCGTACGAGCAAACCCAGCGCCTGCGCCAAGACGGCAAGCTGGTCGAAGCGCACGAGCAAGCCGTGCTCTGCGCGCAGAGTACCTGCCCGGCCCTGCTTACGGCCGATTGCGCGCGCTGGGTCGACGAGCTCGATCAGGCACTGCCCAGCGTCGTGGTAACGGCGCGTGATGCCGGCGGCCGAGATCTGCCCGACTTGCGGGTGATGGTGGATGGCCGCGAGCTGCCGAAACAGCGCTCCGGGCTCGCCATCACGCTCAATCCAGGGCCGCATCGTTTTCGGTTTCAAGCGCCGGGCCGCGCGCCCGCCGAACGCGAAGAGGTGGTGGTGCAAGGCCGCAAGAATCAGATGATCGAGGTCGTGCTCGGCGAGCCCGCAACGCTCACGCCCAACGAGCCGCAGCCGAGCGCACAGCCGTGGCTGTACGTCACCGCTTCCACGAGCGCGCTCGGCGCCATCGGCTCCGCTTACTTCGGTTTGATCGGTCGTGCGCGCGAGCACGACGCGCAAAATGGCTGCGCGCCGCGCTGCAGCGACGACGACCTTCGACCGATGAAGCAAGCCTATTTGGCCGCCGACATCTCGCTCGGCCTGGCGGCGGTCGGCGTCGCCACGTCTCTCGTGCTGCTGGCAACGAGCGCCTCTTCCGCGCGTGCACAGCCGCAGACTGGCAACCGTGCGCTCACCGCGCACGAAGCGCACAACCGAGAGCGATTGTTGCGCAAGTCGCCCATACAGTAGCGCTCGGCAGCGCAATTGCGTCCGGTTTGGGCGCGGCATCCTTCTTGCGATGTGTCCGTGCATCGCGCACACGCACCAAGGAGCCCCGCTCATGTCGCTCGTCGTTCGCCCGTCGCCTGCTCTGTTGTCCTTCGCTTGTCTTTCGCTCACCGCCGCGCTTGCCGTCGCCTGCGCCGCCGACACCGCTGATGAACCGTCGGCGGGTGGCAGCAGCAGTTCCGCCCAAGCCGGCTCCACCAGCACGACGGCCGGCGGCATGGCTTCGGTAGCCGGCACCTCCGGCACGGTCGTACCGACTGGCGGCACGGCTGCCGCGACCGGCGGCACCGGAACCACGACCGGCGGCACGGCTGCCGCGGGTGCCGCACCGGCCACGGGCTGCGCTGCCACCGACCCCATGCTCGTGATCAGCGACTTCGAGACGGGCAAGGCCGACGTGGCCATGGTGGGCGGACGCGACGGCAGCTGGTTCTTGTTCAACGACGGCACGGGCATGCAATTGCCGATGAAAATCGCGAATACGCCGCTGGCCGCCGAGGCCGGCGGCGCTTGCTCGAGCGCCTTTGCGTTCCACACAACCGGCCAAAACTTCACCGTTTGGGGTTTCGGCCTTGGCACCGACCTCGCGCCCAAGATCGGCATGGCGCGCACGCAATACGACCTCTCCAAGTACAAGGGCATCGCCCTCCGCGCCAAGGCCGACAAGCCCGCCAGCTTCCGCATGAGCATCTCGGACCTCGGCACGGCGCCCGAGGGCATGCAATGCACCGACACGATGGACAAAACCAACCCGGCGCGCTGCGGCGACTACTTCGGCAAGGAGTTCTCGTTGACCACGGATTGGCAAGATTTGCAGATGCCGTGGACCGAGATGACCCAGCGCGGCTGGGGTTTGCCCATCGCCGCCGGCTTCGACGCCGCGCATGCCTACACGTTCCGACTGCAGGTCAAGGGCAGCGCGGCGGCGCCCGCCAACTACGACCTGTGGATCGACGACGTGCGTTTGTTGCCGTGAGTCACTGAAGCGCTCTTCGCCGCCCCCCAGCACCGCCCACCTTCGGAGAAAACTTCGTGAGATCGACGCGTCTGATCCTGGCGCTCGGCTTGAGCTGCGCTTTGCCCGTGCGAGCTCAACCAGCGCCGCCCCACCCCGAGGCCGAGAGCCCGAGCGAAACCAGCGAGGCTCCTGCAGCCCCCGGAAAATCCTCGGAAATCGACGACGAGCTCAGCCTGGCGCCCACGCAGGGCGAGGCCAGCGGTGACACGGCGCCGCCCCCGGAGCGCGGCCAGGGCGTGGCCGCGGGCGGCTTCGAGATCCACGGCTACTTGCGGGCGCCACTGCGCCTGTCGATCGGACCCAAGAACGATCGCAGCAGTGGCAACGAGCTGCACGCACCGGCCCGCGTGCCCGACGCGAGCTTTACGGACTGGCGCTACCTGAACCTGATGCCCGGTCCGTGGTCGGAGCTGTTCTTCAGCTATGGCTCGCCGCGCGCCAGCGCCACGATCTCCATCGCCGGCTACAACCAGACCATCGCGGGCTATCGCGACCTCGAAGCGCAGCTCGGCATCAACCAGGCTTTCGTCACGCTGCAGTTTCCGGGCACGTTCGGGCGTTACGGCGACTTGTCGCTGACGGCTGGCTCGTTCAGTAACCGCTACGGAACGGCCGGCAAGCACGACGCTGGCATGTACCAGACGTATTTGTTCGGTCGCACCAAAGTCGTGGGTGAGACGCTCACGGCCAAGCTGTGGCTCTCACCCCAAGTCGGGCTGGTGCTCGAGCACGGCTTCGGCGGCAAGCTCGACTCGGTTCCGTTCGACACGCTGAACCCTCGCCCCGACTACCTGCCCTATCCGGGCCCGGTGCCGCAGGGCTCGTCGTTCGTGAACCACGCTCATTTGGGCCTAGACCTCGGCAAATCAGTACGTCTTGCCGGTCACTACCTGCGCGCGTGGACGCCCGACGACCACAACGCGCCCGGTACCACCTCGGTGCCCGGCAGCATGACGATCGTGGGCGGAGAAGCACACCTGCTCGGTGGCGCGGCCGGCGACGGCTACCTTGGATTTTCACACATCGCCGCGCACCACGTGCGTCCGCTCTCCGACGTGATCGAGGTCTTGCACTCGTCCGGCGGTTACGAGCTGAAGAACAACTTCTTCGGCCGCTACGATCCGCGCACCAAGATCACCCCGCCGGACGACTCGGGACGCATCGAAAGCATCTTGGGTCAGTACACGCTGAGCCTTGGCAAGCTGGTGCGCTACCCGGCCCGCTTCAACGGCAACGGCCCGGACCTGAGCCTGACGCTGTTCGGCATGTACAACGTCGTACGCAGCGACACCTTCGACCACGAAATGCTGAAGCTCGGCGCCGAGGCCTTCTACTCGCTGATCGAGGTGTTGGGGATCGGCGTCCGCTTCGACCAGGTGAACCCGGACATGGCCGACAGCAAACAGTCGTTCAGCGTGCTTTCGCCGCGCATCGTTTTGCGCACGCGCTTTCTCGGCCGAGAGCGCGTGATCTTGCAATATTCGCACTACTTTTTGGGTCGCTCGGCTTACCCGGCGTTTCCGTACAACACCGCGCCCGAGGCCGACAAGAACGCCGTGATGCTGAGCGCCTCCATGGCGTTCTGAAGGGAATCCACATGACCGCAGCCACCAGCCAGCCCCACCCGCTCGTTTTTCGGAACACCGCCGCAGAGCCCGGCCGACATCTCGCCGTCACGCCCGAGAACAGCAGCATGCAGCACCTGAGCTACGGGCGCATCCTACTCGGCGAAGCCTGCCGTTCGCTGCGCTTCGACACGCTCGGCCGCGAAACGGCGCTGCTCGTGCTGCGCGGTAGCGTGCGCATCACGGTCGGCAGCCGCACCGAGGCGCTCGCTCGCTACGACGCCATTTACGTCCCGCGCGGCTCGCACGTCGAAATCTCGAGCAGCGGTGACGCGGACGTACTCGAGTGCAGCGCCGAGGTCACGGGCGACTACCCGCTCCAGCTCGTCCGCTACGAAGACGTGCGCCGAGACCCGGCGCTGTGCTTCACCACCGGCAGCAGCTCCACGACGCGCCAGCTCAACATCGTGATCGGCAAGAACGTCCAGGCAGGGCGCCTCGTCGCCGGCTTCACCCGCTCCGAGCCGGGACACTGGACGAGCTGGCCGCCCCACGAGCACGCCAGTTTGCTCGAGGAAATGTACGTATTTTTCGACATGCCGGCGCCCGCTTTCGGCATCCAGCTCGTGTATAGCGACACCCAGTATCCAGAGCTTGCGGCCATCGTGCGCGACGGCGACGCGGTGTTGATGCCGAGCGGCTACCACCCGAACACCTCCGTGCCGGGCCACGCGGTGTCGTTCGTGTGGCTCATGGCCGCGCACCGCGAGGTCGAAGATCGCGTTTTCGGCGTCGTCAACGTGCAGCCGGACTTCAAGCAAAACGGCAGCGGCCTGGAAGCGAGCCTGCGCTAACATGACTGGCGCTCCGACATCGCCCGGTCGCGTGCGCTACTCGGTGTGCGCGCTGTTGTTCTGCGCGGCGAGCATCAACTACGTCGATCGCCAGGTGCTCGGCGTGCTCAAGGGTAGCCTCGGTCACGAGCTCGGTTGGTCCGAGACCGATTACGGCAACATCGTGACGGCCTTCCAAGGTGCGTACGCCATCGGCATGCTGCTGATGGGGCGGCTGATGGACGCGCTCGGCACGCGGCGCGGGCTGCTGCTCGCGGTGCTGGGCTGGAGCGTGGCCGCGATGTCTCACGCGCTCGCCGGCGGCGCTGCGACTTTTTCCGCCGCGCGCTTCGCCCTGGGCCTCAGCGAAGCCGGTCTCTTCCCGGGCGCCGTGAAGACGGTGAGCGAGTGGTTTCCGAAAAAGGAACGCGCGCTGGCCATCGGTATCTTCAATTCGGGCACGAACGTGGGTGCGATCTTGTGCCCGCTGGCGGTGCCGTTCATCGCGGCGGCGTGGGGATTTCGGGCGGCGTTCTTGCTGACGGGGCTCTTGGGTTTGCTCTGGCTCGCGGCCTGGGCCGCCTGGTACCGCGCACCGAATCAGCAAGCGCGCCTGGGCGACGCCGAGCGCCGGCACATTCAGAGCGACGCCCCGGTGCGTGAGTTGCCCGCGCCCACCACCGGCACGTTGTTTCGATTGCGCGAAACCTGGGCCATTGCCGGAGCCAAGTTTCTGACCGATCCGGTGTGGTGGCTGTACCTGTTTTGGATCCCCGACTTCTTGCAGAAGCGCCATGGACTGCAGCTGCTCCAAGTCGGCGCGCCGCTAGTCGTGATCTACTTGATGAGCGACGCCGGCAGCGTGCTGGGCGGCTACGTGAGCTCGGCCTTGCTACGACGCGGAGTCCCGGTCAATCGCGCTCGCAAGCTCACGCTGCTCGGCGCCGCGTTGTGCGTGATGCCCATCGCGCTGGCGGCTCGGGTGAGCTCGCTCTGGGCTGCCGTGCTGCTCGTGGGCCTGGCCACTGCCGCGCACCAGGCCTTTTCGGCCAATTTGTTCACGCTCACCAGCGACTTGTTTCCGCCGAGCGCGGTCGGCTCGGTGGTCGGCGCGGGCGGCATGGCCGGCGCGATCGGCGGCATGCTGATCGCGCAGCTGGCCGGGCGCCTGCTGGACGCGACGCACAGCTACGAGCCGTTGTTCTTGTTTCCGCCCCTCGCGTACCTGACAGCGCTCGGCCTCATTCAGCTGCTGTCGCCCCGGCTCGAGCAAGTCCAGCTGCCGACCCACGACACGCCCGCAGCAGCCAGCACGGTGACATCATGAAAGATCCGTTTTCTCTCGATGGTCAGGTAGCCCTCGTCACCGGCTCGGTGCGCGGCATCGGCGCGGCGATGGCTTGCGCGCTGGCGGCAGCAGGAGCCGATGTTATCGTGCACGGCCGCGACATCTCGCGCAGCAGCACCCCCGCAGACGTGCGCTCACTGGGTCGCCGCTCGGTCGCGATCGCAGCGGATTTGTCCGAGCGCGCCGCGCAAGACGGTCTGGTTCGCCAGGCGCTGGCCGCGTTTGGCCGGCTCGATATCTTGGTCAACAACGCCGGCAGCATCCAGCGCACGCCCGCCGCCGACCATTCGGACGCCGACTGGGATGCCTTGCTCGAGCTCAATCTTTCCAGCGTTTTCCGGCTCTCGCGCCTGGCGGGTCGCCATTTCTTGGAGCAAGGCTCGGGCAAAATCGTCAACGTCGCTTCGCTGCTTTCGTTTCAAGGCGGCGTGCGCGTGCCGGCATACGCAGCCTCCAAGGGCGGCGTCGCCATCCTGACCAAGGCGCTGGCCAACGAGTGGGCCGGACGTGGCGTGAACGTCAACGCCATTGCTCCCGGCTACATCGCGACCGACAACACCACCGCGCTCCGCGCCGACACCGAACGCAGCCGGCAAATCCTCGAGCGCATTCCGGCCAATCGCTGGGGCGAAGCCGCTGACCTCGGCGGCGCCTGCGTGTTCTTGTGCTCACGCGCCGCGAGCTACGTCCACGGCCACGTGCTGTGCGTCGACGGCGGTTGGATGGGCCGATGAGCAACACCGTCCACCTCTACCAGCCGGCAGACGTGGCCGAGACGTCGCCCGAGCCGGGTCTCTTCCGCAAGCTGCTCGCGCACAGCCCGCGGCTGATGCTGGTCGAGCACCGCATGGTCGAAGGTTGGTCGGGTGCGCGGCATCGCCACCCGCACGAGCAACTCGTGCTCGTGCTCGAAGGGCGCCTGCGCGTGATTTGCGGCGAAGATTCGGCATTTTTCGCGGTCGCGGGCGACAGCTTCGTCGTGCCGGGCGGTGTCGAGCACCAGGTCACCGCGCTCACGCCGGCGCGCGCCCTGGACGTCTTCACACCGTTTCGTGACGACTACCTAGAGGTAAAGCCATGACTCACTCGCCATGGATCTGGGCCGGTGTGCTATCGTTCACAACCAGCCTCGAGCTGCTCACCGGTTGCCTGAGCACCGCCGAGCCCAAGGCACCTGTACCCGGTGTCGTCTCGCGCTGGAGCACCGAATTTTCGCGCATCGACTGGATGAGCGAATGGTCGCCGAAAAAAACGGGCTCCTTCGGGCGTGACAACACCAGCGTCGAAGAAGATGCACAGAGCCCCGGCGGCCGCTTCTTGCGGGTGCGCTACTACAAGGGCGGCGCCAGCCCCAGCGCGAGCCGCCGCGACGGCGTGCGCGAAGGCGGCGCGCAGGTGCTCGGCACCTTCGAGAGTGGGCCTGTCGATCACGTATTTTTGCGCTACTTCGTGCGCTTTCCGGCCAATTTCGACTTCGTGAAGGGGGGCAAGCTGCCCGGCTTTTACGGTGGCGCGCGGATCAGCGGCGGGCACATTCCGGATGGCACGAACGGCTTCTCCACCCGCTTCATGTGGCGCAGCAACGGCCAGGGCGAAGTGTACGCCTACCTGCCCTCCAGCACGCGCTTCGGCACCAGCCTCGGTCGCGGCAGCTGGCTCTTCGTGCGCGAGCAGTGGCAATGTATCGAGCAAGAGCTGAAGCTCAACACGCCCGGCGCGGCAGACGGGTCGGTACACGTCTGGCTCGACGGCAAGCCTGTCTACCAGAACGAGCAGCTGCTGTTTCGCACGACCAGCTCGCTGCGCGCCGAGGGCGTGTTCTTTTCGACGTTTTTCGGCGGCGGTGACTCGAGCTGGGCGCCGCCCAGCGACACCTACGCGGACTTTGCAGCCTTCGCGGTGGGCCCCACGCGCGTCGGCTGCGACCTGGCAGGCTCGGTCCAAGCGGAGACGAAACCATGAAACAGCGCTCTATTTCGGCTCTTTTCGGCGCGTATCTCGCGCTCGGCTGCAGTGCCTCGGGCACCGATGGCGGCAGCACCACGCACCCGGCCAGCACGGCCGGAGGCAGCGGGCCGAGTAGCGGAGGCCTCAATCTCGGCAATGCCGGCACACTCTCGCTCAGCACCGGCGGTAGCTCGAGCGGCGGGAGCGGTGACGACGCTTGCGGGCGCGACACACAGAGAGCCGAGCAGCTGGCCGCAGACTTGTTCATCCTGCTCGACCAATCTGGCTCGATGACGCTGGAGGGCAACCGTTGGGATCCGGTCACGGGCGCGCTCAAGGCGTTCATTCAGAGTCCGTCGTCGGCCGGCGTGGGCGTGGGGCTGCAGTACTTTCCGCTCGGCGCCGGCACGACCGAAGATCCAGCGATCTGCAGGGTGCAGAACTACACGACACCGGCCGTGCCGCTCGGGCCCTTGCCCGACCAGGCCCAGGCGCTGGTCGCGTCGATCGATGCGCACCACTTCACCTCGGCCCAGGGGGAAGACGCCGCGCACTGGGGGACTCCCACACTGCCAGCCGTGCAGGGGGCGTTGCAGTATTTGACGGCACAGGCCGCCGCTCACCCCGAGCGGCGCCCGTTCCTGCTCCTGGCGACCGACGGGCTCCCCTCCAAGCTGTGCACGGGCAACAACATCGCGGGCATCGCCATGGCGCTGGCTGGAGCTGCAGCCGCCACGCCGCCGGTACCCACGTTCATCATCGGCATCGGCGAGCTCGCCTCGCTGGCGGAGCTGGCCACGGCCGGCGGTACCGGTAAGCCGCCGTTCATCGTCAACGGCACCGGCACCGGCACCGAGGCCGAGCTCAGCCAGGCCCTGACCGAAATTCGTCAGGTGGCGTTACCGTGCGAATACACGATCCCTCCGCCCAGCGGCGGCGAGATCGATCCGCAGCTCGTCAACGTGGAGCACACGGCCAGCGGCGCCGCCAGCGAGGTGTTCCTCAAAGTGGCCGACCTGGCCGCCTGCGCGGCCGGCGAAAAGGATTGGTACTACGACAGCGACACGGCGCCCACGAAGGTGCTGATGTGTCCGGCAGCGTGCGACGCGCTCAAGACCGGTGGCGGCAGCATCGACATCGTGTTCGGTTGCGCCACGCAGAACGCGCCGCGTTAGCGAATGCTCAACAACATTCGTCCCCGTAGGCGCGGGGCAAGACCCGCGCTCCGCGCCTACGGTGGCGTTCCGAACAGAAGCTCTCCCTCCCGCTGCAGCGTGACCTTCGGCCACTCTTGCAGGGCGAGCACCGAGCCGTCGTACGAGTAGTCGTTAGTCAGGTCTTGCAGCGCGTATTTCGGCTTTTGCACCGATAGCTTGATGCGCCCGCTCTTGCCGCCGTTCGCGCCCAGCATCGCGTCGGGATCGTCCGTGAAGGTGAGCTCGAAATAGGCGTTGGCCAGGCCGCTCACCGAGCTGTAGCTGGCGAACGCGACGGCGATGCTACTGCAGCTCGCCAGCGCCCCTTGCTCATCGGACAGGCAACTCTTCTCGGAGTTTTGCGCGGCCTCGTAGGTGTAATAATACCTGAGAGTGATACCAGCCAACGGCACTTCGACGGGCGAGTCGTTGACGATCTCGAGATCGGCGCGGATGCTCTTGCTCGTCTGCGGCGTGTCCGGATCGTTGGGTGCGTAGGCGTACAGGGCGCGCAGGCCGTGCGGCGCGTGGGGAGCGCCCGCGGCGCCGTCTCCGCCTTGGCCAGCGACGTCGTAGCCAGCGCCAGCGGCCAATCCCCCCGCATTTTCGACGGCTCCGCCTTCGCTGGCGCCGCCGCCGAGGGTTGGAGTGCCACCTTGCCCGCTGCCGCTGCTCGACGGAGCGCCGGCTTGCGGCAAAGGGCAGGCGGCGCTGTCGGGCTGACCGGCGCAGCGATCGAGCGACGAAAAGTCTTGTAGTGAGCAAGCGCCCGCGCACAGCCCGGCGAGCAGGGCCAAACGCGGCAGGCGGCGCATGCCCCCGACTATCTCACAGCCGCGCCGCAGCACAAGCGGCGCGCTGCGCCTGGTCGGCCAACGCTTCGGGTGCAGCCCGAAGCGTGCCGCTCGGATGATTGGGACCGTTCAATGCGTGATGGGCTTGGTCGAGACGACCACGTCGTCGAAGTCGATGTACTCGTCTTCGGGCGGGGCCCACTCCGAGCTGCTGCCGCCGAAGAACGTGCTGAAGTAGAAGGAATCGATGGGGATGGTGTCGACGCTGCGAAAGCGCACGTTCTTGCGCTGCAGCGCCAGCTCGCCGTCGAACCAGGCTTCTACGAGGCCGTCGGCCTGGTCGCCGTGGTTGAGCAGCAGGTGGTGCTCGAGGCTGTACCACTCGCCGTGCCTGAAGGCGCGGGTACCGCCCACGTTCCACGGAAAGTCGTCGCCGCACATTTGGGCCTGGTCCGGGTAGTACACGTATTGCACGGCGGCGCCGCCCTCGCGCCACATCATGCGCGCGGTGAAGCCGTCGGTACCGCTGGGTACCCCGGAGCACCCGGTGGGGTGATTGCCGCCCGACAGGCCCGGGATCTTGCCGCCCTTGACGAAGTTGAAGCTGCCTTCGAAGCGGATGCGGTACGCGCAGTACAGCTCTTGATGATTGCCGGCGAGCGGAACCAAGAACTGGATGCCACCTGCGCTGGGGCCGACGCCGCCCGCCGGGTAGCGCACGCGCAGCGAGCGTCCGTCGAAAGCGTCGGCGCCTTCGACGATGGTGGCGCGCCCTTCGGAGAGGCCATCGTTCCAGGGCGGATCGGCGCCGAAATCCTTGGCGGCCTGGGCCTGGCTGTAGCTGCCGAGCGGTGAGCGATCGAAGGTGGCGGCCAGCAGCGCGCCGTCCGTGTTGAAGCCTTGCGGAGGCTTGGGCGGGCTGCCGCCGCTACTCGAGCTGCCGGCGATAGAACTGGAGCCACCCGTCGCGACCTGGCTCGAGCCACCGCCCGCGACGTCGCCGTTGTCGCCGCTCGTGCTGCCGCCGCTTAGCGGCGTGCTGGTGCTGCCGGAAGTTCCGACCATCGTCGAAGAGGTGCCGGCGTGCGCAGTGTCGCCGCCACTCGTGTCGGGCGGCGTCGTGCTCGGATGGCCGGACAGCGTGCGTGAAGCTTCGGTGCTGCCACAGGCCGCGAGCGCGGCGGCCAACGCAATGCACGACATGGGGGTTCTTTTTTTGTGTGACGCCAATTTTCCTCCGGCGTGCGACAGCGGCACGCGCTGTGCTTGTTTCAAGAGCGATACCAACACGATTTGCGGCAAATCCCGGGCTTTCAAGCGGCGGCGCGCGCTCGAAGCGCAGCGAGCGCACACGCGATTGGTGCGCGACGTGCGCAGTCAGGTGAGCGCTGGCCGTTGCGCCGACACTTCGCTGAGCCGAACGACGCACGCAGCGTGGCTTCTGGTGGTGCTGGACAACACCCTGCAGCGGCCGCCTACTGAATCGATGCGACTCGTCGTGCTCGCCTGCTTGCTCGCGCTGGCGTGCTCCGAAGCCGGCTCGAGCGCGACGGGTGGCGGTGGTGCACCGGGGGCCGGCAACGCGGGTGCGTCGAACGGCGCGGGGGCGAACGAAACGAACGGCGCGAGCGGCGCCGGAGCAGCGGCGGGCGGGGCCGGGAGCGGCGGGCAGCCGACCCAGGTCGGCGGCATCGCTGGCGCGAGCACGGGCGGCGACGGCGGCCGCGGAGGCTCGACGCTCGCGGGCTCCGGCTCGGGCGGCAGCGCGGGTGCCGCGACATCGACGCTACCGAGCTGCCAGCTGGCATTTCCGTATCAGGACGAGCCCGCGCTCGGCACGTGGCTTGGCGGCGACAGCGCGTACTCGCTGGTGCTCGACGAGCACACGGCGCTGTGGTCGTTTCAGGACACGTTCGTCGGCAAGCATGGCCAAAGCGAGCGCGCGGGCTCCACCCTGATCGCCAACTCGTATGCGTACGTGAGCTGCGACGCCGGCGTCGCCCAGATTCGATACTTCTGGCGCCACGACGGCGCCGGCGCACGAGCGGTGATGAGCGACGGCGTCGCGAATCAACGCTTCTGGCCGCAACAGCCTTTTTTATACGGCGGCTACCTGTTCCAGGCCATGACGCGCGTGCAAAACGGCGCCGACGAGATCGGCACGACGCTGGCTCGCGTGAAGAACCCGCGCGCTACGCCCGACACCTGGCAAGTCGAATACTTCGACTTGGCGGCGCTCTCGGGGCTCGGCAAGGGCACGCTCATCGAAGGCGACTATGCCTACCTGTTCGGCAACGCGGGAGAAGCCATCATCACGCGCTTGCCACTCGCGGAGCTGGTGAAGCCGAGCCTGATGCCGAGCCAGCTCTTGCAGTACCTGGCCCAAGACGACACCTGGAAACAGGGACTTGACACCAACGACGCGAAGAAGCTCGGCTTCTCGGCGAACGTCGGCACCTCGTTTCGTTACTTGAGCCAGGCCAAGCGCTGGCTGGTGCTGTTCACGAATACGAGCGGCTGGCCGGCGCCCAACATCTCGATCAGCACCTCGCCCGCGCTCACGGGCCCCTGGAGTAAACCGAGCGACGTCTATCGCGTGCCGGAGATGACACCGGGCAAGCCCGAGTACGATCCAGACACGGTGTGTTACGCGGCCATCGAGCACGCCGAGTCCAATCCAGCACCCGAGACAGACCTGCTTTTCTCGTACACCTGCAACAGCTTGGTGTTCGAGAAGCAACTCGCCAACATGACTATCTACCTCCCTAAAATCGTGCAGATGAAGCTTCCGAACTAGCGTAAGCTCGCCGCGGGCTGGATGAGAGTCGCGGGCGTAACTGGACGACTGCCTCAGGGCACGCGCTTGATTGGCAAGTACGAGATCGTGCGCCCGATCGGCCAGGGTGGTTTTGGGCTGGTTTACGAGGCCACACACCTGGGCTTGCGAGCGCGCGTCGCCATCAAGCTCCTGCACAGCGAGGTGCGGCACCACGCGCAAGCCATGGAGCGCTTTCGGCGCGAGGCGTGGGCCAGCGCTCAGCTCACCAGCCAGCACGCCGTGCGGGTGATGGATGTGGACGTGCTCGAAGACGGCTCGCCCTTCATCGTAATGGAGCTCCTGCGCGGTCGCGATCTCGAAGCCGAGCTGGCGGCGCGAGGCCGCTTACCCATCCGCGAAGCGGTGGGCCACGTGCTGCAAGCAGCGTCTGCCATTGCCGAGGCGCACGCGCTGGGCATCATCCATCGTGATCTCAAGCCCAACAACTTGTTCATCGTCGATCCGGGCGGGCTGCCGCAGCTCAAGGTGTTGGACTTCGGCTTGTCGAAGATCGCCTCCGACTTGAGCCTGACGCGCACCACCGCGCAGATCGGCACCCCCATGTACATGTCACCCGAGCAATTCCGCTCCGGCAAAGACATCGACTGTCGCAGCGACATCTGGGCGCTGGGCGTCATTCTCTATCGGCTGCTGGCGCTTCGCCCGCCGTTCGTCGGTGAAAACCGCACCGATTTGATGGTCGCGATCTCGAGCCAGAGCCCGGCCGAGCTACGGCAACTGGCTCCCAACGTGCCGCCGGAGCTAGCCGCAGTCGTCATGCGCGCGCTCTCCAAAGATCGCGCCGACCGCTACCAGAGTGTTCCGGAGATGGCTGCGGCGCTCGCGCCGTTCGGGCCGCCGGGCGCGTTCGTCGCGCCGCACGTTACGCCGGCGCTGCGCACCCATCGCCCGCATCGCCCCAGCAACACGCTGACTGATAGCTCGCAAGACACGCCCCAGTCGCTAGCCCACAAGGGCCCGTCGCGGGCGCTGTTCTGACTGGGCGCGGCGGCGGCCGTCGTCGCGCTGGGGGCAGGGCTACGCGGCGCATACGACAAGCGCATCGAGCGCGTGGCAGCGCCTCTCGCGGCACCTGCCGCGCAGCCCGCCGTCACCCCGCTCAATAGCGCGCCCGTGCTCGCGCCGACCAGCACATCAGTCATCTTGCCGGGCGGCGCCTCGCTGACGCTCGCGCACGCCGAGCCTTCGCACGCAGATCTTGCGCGGTCGGCGGTGCCTTCTGCCCCGTTTGCGCGACCCCTGGTACCGAAACGGCAGCAAATGCCGGCGAGCAGGCGGCCAGGCAGGCGCCCCGCCGCGGGTAAGAGCGACCTGGGCTTTTAGGCATGTGTCTTGCTCCGCCGAGGTATGCCCTCGGCACTCCCGCGTCCTAGCATTCCGCCCGCTCCCGAACCGCCGCCCACTCCGTCGTTCAGCTGGCAGACCCTGCTGCTGCTGGCGCTCATGCTCCTGGGCATGTGGTTCTGGCGTGACCAGGGCGAAAGCAAGAACCGCCCCGTCGTCGACTACTCCGCCTTCTATCAATGGGTACGAGCCGGCGACGTCAGCGACGTCATGATGAAGGGCTCGTCGCTGGATGGCACGCTCAAGGCGCCCAAAAAGATCGAAGGGACGCAGACCAAGGTCTTCCACACCATTGCCCCCGCGCGGGACGACGAGCTCTTGCCGCTCTTGCGCGACAAGCAGGTGAAGTTTCGAGTCATGAGCGAAGAGCAGCCCTTCGCGGTGCAGCTACTGCTCACGCTCCTGCCGTGGGCTCTGATCCTGGGCGTGTGGCTGTGGCTGTCGAGACGGGCACAAAAGGTGATGATGAGCGGCGGCCCGTTCGGCAACATCTTGAAGCCACGCGGGAAAAAGTTCGAAAAGACGGCCAGCGTGGCCGTGCGCTTCGACGACGTCGCGGGCCTGCAAGCCGCCAAACGGGACCTGCAAGAGGTGGTCGAATTCCTGAAAGAGCCGGAAAAATTCCGGCGTTTGGGCGGAAAAGTGCCGCGCGGCGTGCTGCTGGTGGGGCCGCCTGGCACCGGCAAGACACTCCTGGCGCGCGCGGTCGCGGGCGAGTCGGGCGTGCCCTTCTACAGCATCAGCGCGGCCGAGTTCATCGAGATGTTCGTCGGTGTCGGCGCCGCGCGCGTGCGCGAGCTCTTCACGGAGGCCAAGAAGAATGCGCCGGCCATCGTCTTCATCGACGAGATCGACGCCGTGGGGCGCTCACGCGGCGCCGGACTCGGTGGCGGCCACGACGAGCGCGAGCAGACGCTGAATCAGCTACTTTCGGAGATGGACGGCTTCGATCGCAACGATCTCACCATCGTGCTTGCCGCCACCAACCGCCCCGACGTGCTCGACCCGGCGCTGCTACGGCCCGGCCGCTTCGACCGTCACGTGGTCGTCGATCGGCCGGAGCTTCAGGCGCGCCGAGCCATCTTGGACGTGCACGTGCGCGGCAAACCGCTGGGCAAAGAGGTCAAGCTGGACGTCGTGGCGCGCAGCACGCCTGGATTCTCGGGCGCGGACCTGGCCAACCTAGTGAACGAAGCGGCGCTGCACGCCACGCGCCGCAACGCCGACAGCATCGAGCAGAGCGACTTCGACGCGGCCTACGACAAGATCGTGCTCGGCGACCCGCGCGAGGCCAAGCTCTTGAGTGACGAGAAGCACCGCGTGGCCGCGCATGAATCCGGGCACGCCGTGCTGGCCGCTTTTGCGCCCTACGCGGAGCCGCTCGAGCGCGTCAGCATCATTCCGCGCGGCATGGCGCTGGGCGTGACGCGGCAGACGCCGCTAGAGGACCGACACCTGATGACGCAGCCCGAAATCGAAGCCCGCCTGTGCGTGCTCATGGGTGGTTACGCCGCCGAGAAGCTAGTGTTCGGCAGCGTCTCCAGCGGCGCCGAAAACGATCTGAAGCAAGCCAGCGAGCTGGCACTGAAGATGGTCGCGCACTACGGCATGAGCCCCGGCCTCGGTCCCGTGTACTACGAGCACCAGACCGAGCATCCGTTCTTGGGCCAGAGGATCGCAACCGAAAGTGGCACTAGCGACGCCACTATCCGCGCCATCGAGCTCGAGGCGCGCGAGGTGTTGACACGAGCGCTCGAGACCGCCGGCCTCTTGCTCCGCCAACACCAGCGCGAGCTCGACCTACTCCAAAAGGCTCTGGTCGAACGGGAGACGCTCGAGCGCAGCGATCTCGAGGCGCTGTGGGCGACCCCGGCCCCGGCGCGGGTTGCCTAGCCGGGCGTCCTTTTTCCCGAGCCGTTTCGGTCACTTTGCCTCATTGAGAGGGGAGGGCGATTTCTACAAGCCGAGAGCTTGCTTTTTCCGACCCGAAAACCCGCCGTTCTGTTGGCCCAGGCATACCTTGAAGCGCGCGGCGATCCGACCATGAGGCCCAAGCTCACGCGACACACCCGGCGGCGTTTTCTCGGTAGCTTCGCGCAAGGCGCGGCGCTCTCCGGCGTGGGCTCCGCGCTCGAAACGCTGGCCCGGGCGGCGCCCGCCGCGTCCAGCTTGAGTGGCGTGGAGCACGTCGTGATCTTCATGCAAGAGAACCGCTCGTTCGACCACTACTTGGGCACGCTGAGCGGGGTGCGCGGCTACGGCGACCGCCGAGCGCTCGGGCGGCGTGGAGGCGGCAATGTGTTCGGTCAACCCTCGGGCAATCAGCTCGTGTACCCATACCGCCTCGATAACTCGAGCACCTCGGGCCAATGTGTGGGCGACGTGGCGCACGACTTCGAAACGAGCGTAGAAGCCACGAACGGTGGGCGCCTGGATGCTTGGATTGCCGCCAAAGGCACCAGCACCATGAGCTACCACACGCGCGCCGACATCCCGTACCTGTACGCGCTCGCCGATGCCTTCACGCTGTGCGACCACTATTTTTGTTCCGTCAACGGCCCGACGAACCCGAATCGGCTCTATTTGATGTCGGGCACCATCGATGCGGCGGGGCTCGCGGGCGGCCCGGTCACGGACAACGGCGAGCCGCCCATCACCTGGACGACCTATCCCGAGAGGCTACAAAAGGCCGGCGTTTCTTGGCGCATCTATCAAGAGACGGACAATTTCGACGACAACGCGCTGGCGTGGTTCCAGCAGTTCCAAAGCCTCGACCAGAGCTCGCCCCTCTACCAGAACGGCATGCTGCGCTTGCCGCGCGATCAATTCGCGCAAGACGTGATGGCGGGGAAGCTTCCGGCCGTGTCCTGGGTGATCGCGCCCACCGCCCTGTGCGAGCACGCCGATCATTTGCCGAACGAAGGCATCAACTACGGCGCGCTCCACTTCTTGAATGCGCTGGCCGCGAACCCGAGCGTTTGGCAAAAGACGATCTTTATCTGGAACTATGATGAAAATGGCGGCTTCTTCGATCACGTACCGCCACCTTCACCGCCACCCGGCACACCAGACGAGTTCGTGAACGGCAGCGCAATCGGGCTCGGGCCGCGCGTGCCCTGCCTGGTCATTTCGCCGTGGAGCCGCGGCGGCCAGGTGTGCAGCGAGGTCTTCGACCATACCTCGGTGCTGCGCCTGCTCGAGCTGTGGACGGGCGTGCGTGAGACGAACATCAGCGCCTGGCGCCGGCAGGTGTGTGGCGACCTCACCTCCGCCCTGGATTTCAGCCAGCTGATGGTGGCGTTTCCGAAGCTGCCGGATTCGCAAGCAGCGGCCGACGCAGCCGTTGCCAGCTGCGAACAGCACCCGCAGGCGGCCCCCAACGGAGAGACGGCGCCCCCCGCGCAAGAGCCGGGCGCGCGCCCGCTCCGCGCCCTGCCCTACCAGCTCTCGGCGGGCTTGCGCGTGGTGGCCGCAGAATCACAGCTCGAGGTGTCGGTACGGAATGACGGCACGGGCGGCTGCGCCGCGCAGCTGTTTCACATCAGCGCGACGGACGTCGCGCCGGTACACTTGGCGCTCGACGCCGGCGCCCGCCAAACCCGGAGGCTGCTGGTGCCGAGCAGCAAGGCGTACGCGCTCGAGCTACGCGGCCCCAACGGCTTCGTGCGCGTCTGGCGGGGCGAGCTCGGCACCCTCGATGCCGAGGTGGCGGCCACGCTCGATACCACCAACCGCACGCTCACGCTCGTCATCGAAAACGGCGCCGACACCCCGTTCGATGTCGACATCACGAGCGCGCTGAGCGCGCTCGAAGCCTCGGAACAAACCGTGAGCGTCGAGCCGCACGCATCCGCCAGCGTCACCTTGACGACCAGCAGCGGCTGGTACGACTACGTGCTGGTCAGCGCTGCCGGCGGCAGCTGGCGACGCGAGCTGGCCGGGCACATCGAGGGCGAGCCGTCGGAGACCTTGCCGTCATGAGCGCCCTTCGTGCCGTCGGCGCGCTGCTGCTTTTCGTCACCCTCACGGGTTGCGACAACGGCTCGACTCCGGGCAAGGGTAACAGCGACGCCACCGCAGGCACCGCGCCGACGGGCGGCAGCGTGAACAACGCAGGGGGCAGTAGCACAGCTAGCGACGCCGGAGCGGCGGGCAGCTCTGCGAGTGGCGGCAGCGCAACCGCCGGCGGCAGCAGCGGCAGCAGCGGCAGCAGCGGCAGTGGCGGCGCGGGCGACCCGCCCTTCAGCACCGACAACCTGATCGTCAATGGCGACGCCGAGCAGGGCGATGCCGGTTGGATGGTGGCGGGCTCCAGCACCGCGATCCGCGCCGTGAAGTACGGCGAAAATGGCTACCCCACGGCCGCCGAGCCTGGCCCTGCCCAGCGAGGGCTGAGCTTCTTCGACGGCGGCGACAGTGCGCGCGCAGACTCGCACCAAAGCGTGGACGTGTCAGCGCATGCTGCGCGCATCGAGCGGGGCCTGCGCGCCCGGCTCGATGCGTTTCTCGGTGGCTACCAGGCTCAGAACGATACCGCCAGCGTCGTGCTGCGCTTTGTGGCGGCGGACGGCTCGCTGCTCTCTCAATCGGTGCTCGGCGGCCCTGACGCTGCCGAGCGACTCTCCACCACGAGCCTGCTGGCGTACCAGCTCGACACCCAGCTGCCACCGCTCACACATACCATCGACGTGCACCTGGTAATGGTGCGCACGGGCGGCACGGGCAGCGACGGCTATGCCGACAATCTGAGGCTCGTGCTCCACAACTGAGCGCGCCAGCTCACTCGACGGGCGCTGCCACGCTGCCGCCGGAGTCACGCAAGTCCGGCAAGAGCAGCGCCGAGAGCGCGGCCGGCAAGAACAAGCAGCCGGCGCCCAGCAGCGTGAGGCGGTAATCGCCCAGCCGCTGAAACAGGCCGAAAAACACCACGCCAGCCGCCGAAACCACGCGCCCGATGTTGTAGCAAAAGCCCGCCCCGGTCGTGCGCAGCAGCGTCGGAAACAGCGGCGGCAAGTACATCGTGAACAGCGCGAACACGCCCTGAAACAACCCGGGCAACGCCAGCATCCAGAACAGCTGCTGGTGAGGGCGCGGCGTGCCGTACACCCACAGCATCGAAAAAAAGTAGCCTAGGCACATCACGCTGATCGCCTTCTTGTAGCCGATGCTGCGCGCCAGGGCGGCCGACAGGAAATTGCCGACCGTGGAAGCGATGATGATCAATGCCAGCAGCTTGGTGCCCCAGGCGTTCTTTTCGGCGGCGCTCTGATGCACGACGTCGGGCAGGTTTTTGAACGCGAGCTGGTGCCAGAACATGAACGCCCAGTGCGCGGTGAGCGAGACCGCGCACACCAAGATCGTGAGCAGCGTGACCTTGCGCACGCCGCCGGCAAACAAGTCGCGCACGCGCGGCGCCTGGTGCTCGGCGGCGGCGCGCGCCGCGTGCCACTCCTCGGGCTCGGGCACGGCGCGGCGGATCCAGAACACCAAGAATGCCGGTAAAATGCCGACCACGAAGATGTAGCGCGGCTGCGTGGCCACGACGGACGACAGCGCCAGATTCGACACCACCGCCATCAAGATGCCCACGTTGACGCCGGTTTGCAGCACCGCCGCCAGCCAGGGCCGCCAGCGGCGCGGCCAGGTTTCGGACAGCAGCGACGCACCCACCGCCCACTCGCCGCCTATGCCCAGCGCCGCCAAGAACCTGAAGATGAGTAGGTGCCACCAGCTTTGCGCCAGGCACGAGAGGCCCGTAAAGAGCGCATAGGTGAGCACGGTGAGCGAGAGCGTGCGGCTCCTGCCCAGCAGATCGCCGACGCGACCGAAGAAGGCGCCGCCCAGCGCCCAACCGAACAAGAAGCCGCCCTGGATGACGCTGGCGTAGCGACCCACGCTCGGGTCCAGCGTGCTGGTGACGCCGAGCAGCTGCGCGACGAACGGCGCATACACCAGCGTATAAAGGTGCATGTCCAAGCCGTCGAACGTCCAGCCCAGCCAAGCGGCGATGCCCGACCGCCATTGCTGGGGCGTGACTTGCGAGAGTCCTGGATCTCGGTTCATGCGTGGCTCGGGCGGGCGCTACGGCTTTTGACGGCGAAGCTGCGACGTGTAGATGCTGCGGTTGCCGGTCAGCGCGTAAGCCACGACGCTGACCAGCGCGACGTGCGGTAGCACGGAGGCCCCGAGCAACTCTACTGCCATAATTGACAGCGCGAGCGGCGTGTTGGAAGCAGCGCCGAACACGGCCGCCAGCCCCACACCAGCGCCCAGGCCGAGCGGAAGCCCCAGCAATTGCGCCAGAACGTTGCCGAGCGCAGCGCCGACGAAGAACAGGGGCGTCACCTCCCCACCGAGAAAGCCGGCTCCGAGCGTGACGGCCGTGAACAGCAACTTCAGCGCGAAGCCGCTGTGCGGGTAAGCCGGATCCGAAAACGCTCGCACGATGCCCGGCACGCCGAGCCCCAAGTAGTCGCTGGTGCCCAGCGCCTTCCACAGGCCAATGACGACCACGCCGCCGAGAGCCAGCCGCCACGGCAATCGCAGCCGCGCGTCGCCCTGCTTCTTGAGCCAGTGGGTCAGCTCGATGAAAGCGGCCGTGACGACGGCGACAGCGAGCGCAAACAGCAGCCACTTTGCCAACACCTGGGGCGAAAGCGCGAGTGACGGCGCAGCCGGATAGGAGGTGTGGTGGATGCCGAGCGCGCGCGTCGTGTAGTCACCGACGAGCGAAGCCGTGAGCGCCGGCACCAGCGCCGCGTACTCGATGCGGCCCAGCACCACGAACTCCAAGCCGAATACGGCGCCTGCCAGTGGTGTCCCGAACACCGAACCGAAGCCCCCCGCCGCGCCTGCCGCGAGCAACTGACGTCGCACCGACGCCGAGACGCGCAGGCGTTGAGCGAAAAAGTCCGTCATGCTCGCGCCCATCTGAACGGCCGTGCCCTCGCGGCCGGCGCTGCCACCGAACAGGTGGGTCAGCACGGTGCCGATCAGCACCATCGGCGCCATACGCAGCGGGATCTCCGGCCCATCGTCGTGAATAGTGTCGATGATCAGGTTGCTGCCGGCTTTGATCGGCTGACCGAAGCGTTCGTACACCAGGCCGATCACCACCCCGGCAAGTGGCAGCGCGTAGACGAGCTGCTCGTGCGCGAGGCGAAAGCCCGTGGCCAGCTCCAGCAGCCACAAGAACAGCGCCGAGGCAGCGCCGCACAGCACCCCGACGAGCGCGCCGAACACCAGCCCCAGACCGAGCGACTTCAAGCGGGCGCCGACTTTCACCTGGCGCCCATAGTGCAATGGTAGTCAAGTGTGGGCAATGCCCAATCGAGGCCGCCGCTGTGTTCCGAGAGTGTGTCCCCCGTTCGTTCCCCGACCTGGCTCCCGTGCGCTAGCGTAAGGCTCGTTGATGGTCGCCCGCCGCGTCTGTTGCGCCCTGGCCCTGTGCTGCTTCGCGGCCTGCTCGTTTCCGGAGTACCGGACCCTCGATACGCCGGGTCCCAGCACGGGCGATTGCCATGACGGCGTTCGCGATGGGGACGAGGCTGGAATCGATTGCGGACCGAGCTGTGACCCCTGCCCAGTGTGCAGCGACGGCATGCTCAACGGCGACGAAACCGGCGTCGACTGCGGCGGCAAGTGCGGCCCCTGCCCGACCTGCACCGACCGAACACAGAACGGCAACGAGAGCGACATCGACTGCGGCGGCACGTGTCAAACGCGCTGCAGCACGGACCAGCGTTGTCGCGAGGGCACCGACTGCATCTCGCTCAGTTGCTCGAACAACGTTTGTCAGCCCCCGAGCTGCAACGACACGCTCCGCAACGGGCACGAAACGGGCGTGGACTGCGGCGGTGACTGCGTCGGCTGCGGCAATGGCAGCGCTTGCACCGTCGACAAGGACTGCACGAGCCTGCGTTGCCAGGGCCAGGTCTGCGTCGACGCAGGTTGCACGGACCAGGTGCAGAACCAGAGCGAGTCGGACGTGGATTGCGGAGGCATGGACTGCGCGCCCTGCGGTGCCGACGAGAAATGCAAAACGGACGACGACTGTCAGAGCCGCGTCTGCACCGACCTCAAGTGCACGGCGGCTAGCTGCGATGATCAGGTAAAAAATCAGGATGAAACCGACATCGACTGCGGTGGCTCGAGCTGCGGGCCGTGCCCGATCGGCTGGAATTGCGCGAAGCCCAGCGACTGCGAGACCTCATTGTGCCAAAGCGCCACGTGTGTGCCCCAGAACGCCAGCGGTCAGCCGTTGGCTCGGAACAAATGGCTGCTCACGAGCTCGGACAGCGACACCGATTCGGGCAACGCAGAGCCGTTCGACGGCGAGGTAGCCACGGTGTGGACTTCGGGTACGCAGCAGTACGCGAACATGTACGTGCAGGTCGACCTGGGCGAATCCAAGATCTTCTTCAAGGCGCTGATGCAAACGACGGTGGCGCCTTATGACCAGGACTTCCCTGTCATGCTGAACGTATACGTCTCCACGGACGGGCAGTTCGGCGATCCCGTGATGATGAACATCCAGGGCAATCAATGGACTTGGGTCGATTTCCCGAGCGCACAGGTCGGCCGCTACATTCGTTTCGAGCTGACGAAGCCCGCGAGCAAGCCGTGGAGCGTCGGCGAGCTGAACCTATACAACTGACAATGTAGGTGCGAGCTCGAGAGCCGCCTAGCATTTGATTGTCAGAGCGGGCTCGTGCGTCTAATTTGGGAGCTTGGGTTTGGCTTACTTCTGCGAGGACAATCATGCTGAATCGTAACGCTGTCGCGGGGCTGTGCTTGGTCGGCTTGTGCGCCGTGGGTTGCACCAAAGAGACGACTTCTTCCAAGAATATCAAGACGCCTGGTATCGCCGCGCTGATCGACGTGTACGCCGATACCGACTCCACCGCGACCGTGCACGTCGCGCTCAAAATTGCCGGCTCCAGCAGCAACGCCTACGTGACGCTCGAAGGAACCGACAAGCTCAAGGCCACCGCCGAGGGCGTGGAAGAGACGCTCGAGGTGGTCGACACCGGCATTTACGAAGCCAAGTTCAAAGGCGTCAAGGAAGACACCGAGTTCAACGTCACGCTCGAGCGCCCGGACGACGAGACGGCCAGCGACAACACCGGCACGCTGCCGCCGCCGTACACGCTGGACGACCCGATGAGCAACCTCTCGCGCAAGACCGATGACTTGCCGCTCAGCTGGGCTCCCGCGGAGTCGGGCGACTCGATGGCGCTCGACATCGACGGCGATTGCATCTTCCACTGGAGCAAGAACGTGTCGGACACGGGCATGTACACGGTGGCCGCGGACACGCTGGACTCCACCGGCGGCGACAAGCCAGAGACCTGCGACCTCACGCTCGAGGTCGATCGCAACCGTAAGGGCTCGGCCGACGGCAAGTTCGATCCGGAGAGCTACTTCAAGCTCCACCAGCGCCGCTCGGCGACCTTCACGTCCAAGCCCTGAGCCCGGGCTGGCTTACTTCAGGCGCGCCAGCTCCGAGCTGTAGCGCGCCTGAAGCTCGCGGTACGCCCGCAGCGCCGACGAGCGATTCTTGCCCAAGATCCGCGAAGCCGCGCTCAGGTTCGGCTCGTCACTCGCGGCGAAGAGCTCACCACTTTGGGTGCTCTGCTCGAGCGCCGCGAGCCAGCGCCGCTGCGGCCCGCTCAGCTGGCTCTTGGCGCGCTCTCCGGCCAGGGCGAGCAGCTGCTGTTCCTCTCGCTCGACGCACATTTGCTCCTGATCTGGCGTCTCGCGGTAGCCGGGCGCTTCGGCGAAATCGTGGGCTGTGATCGCCAGGCGAAACGCCCGGCGGAGCGCGCGCCGTTTTCGCGCCGCAATCAACAGGCCCCAAGGGCGACCGGGAGACTCGAGCGCGAACGGCTCCGACTCGCCACTGCGCAGGACCTCGATCAGGTGCAGGCACAGCAAGTCCAACACCTCTTCGTTGGAGAGGCCGGGCACGTGCCAACGCGCCGGGTAGCGGCGCTGCAACCGCGCCAGGCGTGCACGCCATTTGGCTTCGTAGGCGACCAGGGCCACGTCCGAGGAGCGAGAAAGCTCGCGCTCGCGGCGGTCTGCCGCTTCATCGTCGAGCGCACGAACGCGGGAAACGGAGGGCAAAGTCATGGGAGCAGCCTCAGGGCCCTGACGCCGGGCAAATGTTGCGCTTTTTCTGACACGGCGCCAGCGCGCGATCCCCCATTGCAACATCCGCGGCCAGCCAGGGCCTGCCTCGGATGGACACCGAAGCGGAGCTCCGCGCCGACTGCGCGCGTTGCCAGGGCCTGTGCTGCGTGGCGCTGCCGTTCGACCGCTCGGCGTGGTTCGCGTTCGACAAGCTCGCTCACGTGCCGTGCGACCACCTGAACGAACGCTCACGCTGCGCTATTCACGCAGAGCTGGGCGAGCGGGGCCAGGCGGGATGCCAGGCTTACGACTGCTACGGCGCGGGACAGCGCGTGTGCGGTGAGTTATTCGGTGGGCGCAGCTGGCGGCGCGAGCCGGAGCTTCTCGCCGCGATGTGCGACGCGCTGCCGGGCCTGCGCGATGTGCACGAGCTGCGGCTCTTGCTGCGCCAGGCCGGGCAGCTCGAGCTGTCGGGGCCAGCCCGCGCGCGGTGCCAGCAGCTGCTCCACGAGCTCGAGCCGGCCTGCGGCTACACGCCCGCGCGGCTCGCGCACCTGAATCTGGAGCAGCTGCGCCGGGAGACCTTCGCCTATTTACGCAGTCTGCGGGGAGTGGCGGGCGTCCGAAGGCCGCGCCGCCGCTTGCCGCTCGTCAGTCCGAGCGGTTAGTCGAGCCGCGGAGCTCGCTGCCGGCCACCAGGGTGCGCATGGCCAGATCGAACGTTTCCCCGAGATCGAAGTGACGTGCGGCGCTGAAAGCTTCACGCGAAGTCGGCTCCAGCGAGGTGCTGTCTTGCTCGAACCAGGTGCGCAGACGCTCGAAGCGCCGCGCAAAGCTGGAGGCGCCGTCCGGCTCGCGAAAGGTGAGCTCGACCAGAGACAGACCGATGGCCACGACCATCGCAGTCGAGAAGCAGCGCAGGGCATCCGCCGCGGGCATGCCTTGTGTCGTCATCATACTCAGCACGCGTTCGCGAGCGGCGACAGAGAGCGGCGGAGCGGGCCGCGACAACAAGGTCGCCCAACGCGGGTGCGCGAGCAAAGTCTGCCGCACCTGCTGCGCGAGCCCGAGCAGCTCGGCCTGCCAGGTGTCGTGCCCCGTGTCCGCGTACATGCGGCGCGACATCTCCGCGTACATGAGGTCGAGCAGCTCCTCCTTGTTGGCGAAGTGTGTGTAGAGCGACATCGGCGGAGCGCCCGCTGCAGACGCCACGGCGCGAATCGTGAGCGCGTCGACACCGACGCGATCGACGACCTGAAGCGCAGCGTTGATGACGGTCTCTCGCGTCGTGCTTCCTCGTGGTCTCTGTTGCCGCATCGCTCTCTCGACGGATCAGGCGAATCGAATTAGTGAGTCGCCGTCGCTCGCGCTACAAAAATAGGCCAACCCGTACAAGAGATTCAAGATGTACGGTTGTGGCGTTGCGACCCAGCGCTCGCTTTCGCAACCTGAAACATCGTAACGAAGCGCGGGTCCACCACCGTGGGTTGTGACGACCAACGAAAGGCACTACCGAGAGGGTGGGCAGGCGCGCGCACGCTCACTCCACAGCGATGTCGAACCTCGGCACTCACGTACTCCTAGTCGATGACGATCACACCTTGCGCACGATCCTGGCGCGGGTGCTGAGCAAGGCCGGCCTGAGCGTGAGCGCCGTTGCCAGCGGCGCCGAAGCGCTCGACCTCTTGCAGCGCGGACGCCGCTTCGACACCGTGATCACCGATTTGGTCATGCCGGGCATGAGCGGAACCGAGCTGCTGCCGCGCATTCGTCAGCTCGATCTCGACGTCCCCGTGATCATCTTGACCGGCAACGGCACGCTGGAAACGGCCATATTGGCGCTCGAGTACGGGGGCTTTCGCTATTTGCAGAAGCCCGTCGAAAACGCACGCCTGATCGCCCAGGTGACGGACGCGGCAGCGCACCACCGTTTGCAATTGCTCAAGCGCAAGGCGCTCGAGATCTGCGAGGCCGGCGGCGCGCTGCTACAAGAGGTGGACGCGCTCGAAGAGCGCTTCGAGCGCGCGCTCGACAAACTGTGGATCGCATTTCAGCCGATCGTGCGCTGGCCCGCGAACGAAGTCTTCGGCTACGAGGCGCTGGTGCGCTCCAGCGACAGCGACTTGCCGAACCCCGGCTTGTTGTTCGACGCCGCCGAGCGCTTGGGGAGGGTGCAGGAGCTGGGCATGCGCATTCGCGACCTGGTGTCGGAATGCCTGCCCAAGGCGCCACCCCGCGCGTCCATCTTCATCAACCTGCACGCGCTCGATTTGATGCACGACAGCCTGTACCTGCTGCACGCGCCCCTGGCGCCGTTCGCCGAGCGCGTCGTGTTCGAGGTCACCGAGCGCGCCTCGCTGCAGCGCATCGACGACCTACGCGCACGCATCAGCCGCCTGCGCGACCTGGGCTTTCGGATTGCGGTCGACGACCTGGGCGCCGGCTACGCGGGCCTGTCGAGCTTCAGCCAGCTGGAGCCGGACATCGTCAAGCTCGACATGTCGCTCGTGCGCGGCATCGATGCTTCACCGTCCAAAGCCGCCCTGGTGCGCTCGATGGTGCAGGTGTGCACGCAAGAGCTGCGCATGAGCGTGGTGTGCGAGGGTGTCGAGACGGCCGCAGAGCGCGACACGCTGCACCGCCTGGGTGCGGAGCTCTTGCAGGGCTACCTGTTCGCGAAACCGGAGCGCGGTTTCCGCGAGCTTTAGAGAGTGGACCAGAACTTCCAGAAGCCGGTGCGCGACACTTCTTCGCCGTTGGAGTGACCCACGCCCGGCTGCGGACACCAGATGACCGGCGTCTTGCAGCCCTGGTACTCCTGGCAAATCGCGTAGGCGGGATCCCACGGCTTGGTTTCCATGGTGCAGCCGTTGGCCTTGAGCAGCGCGTCGCGGCCGGCGCTGGAGCCTTCGTTCACGCCGTCTTTGTTGAGCTTGGTGATGGGGTTGGCGGTGTCGTTCAAGCCGGCGTGCAGGATGCCGCCCGGGTTACCCTTGCACATCGGATTGTTGGCGTGAAAGCCGCCGGCGGCCGTGCCGATGGCCGTGATGCGGTCGCCAGCCGTACACGCCAAGAGATACGAGAGCCAGGCGCCGCTGCTGTAGCCGGAAACGAACACCCTACCCTTGTCGGTGCAGTAGTTGGCCTGCACGTCGTCGAGCACGGCGTTGAAGTAACCGGTCTCCGGCTCGGGGCCGTTGGTGTCGAAACAGCCGCCCGTGCCGATCACGAACACGCGAATGGCGGTGTCCTTGATGGAGTTGTCCAGCGGCGAGCCCTCGACGCCGCTGGCGCCGCAACCGGGGCCCCAAAACACCAGCGGCATCGGCGTCGCCCCGTCGTAGGTGCTCGGTAGCTTGGTCCAGTAACGGCGCGCCACGCCGGCCACCGTGAGGTTGTGCAGCACGTCTTTGCCGAGCCCGTCGTTGTTGGGCTTGCCGCAGCCCGCGGTCGGGCCCTTGCTGAGGCCGCCACCCGCAGCGCTGCCGCCCATGCTCATGCCGCCTGCGGCGGTGCCGGCCAGCGACGTGGAGCCCGCGTCGCCCGCGCTGCTCACCTGGCCGCCCGCAGCGGTGCCGCCCATCGGAACGACGCCGGTCCCGGCGCTCGCCGTGGCGCCAGCGCTGGCAGTGCTGCCGCCCATCGAGCTGTCACTACCGCCCGACGGCAGCACGCTGCTGCCCGCGCTGCTGGGCCCGGTTCCAGCGGCTTGTCCCGAGTCCCCCGTCGACTCGACGGTGCACGCACCGAGCGGCAATAGCGGTACCAATGCCAAAAGCCAGCGACACTGAAGGTTTGTCGACATCGCCCCCAAGCAGTGTCCACGTCGCCACGACATCGTGGCTATTCAACATACGGCGAAGCCTTCAGTGGCAGCTGGAATGTTGAAGTTGGCGAGCGGCTGAGACCCTCTCAAGTACCAAATGACGAAGTCGACGACTGCTTGGCTCGTGCTGGGACTCGTGGCGTGCACGGCGGAGGCGAACGCCACCGTGCTGTGGAAGGGCGATTTCGAGACCGGTGACTTGAAGCAATGGGACAGCACCAATCTGATCAAGACCGGTGATCGCGACAACCTGGTGTTCGTCGACAGTCCGTGCGCCGAGGGCCTCAAGTGCGTCAAAATCACGTTGCGCGACGACATCATCTTCGAGCCGTACAACCAGAGCCGCGTTGAGGTGAAGCACGTTGGCCTGCACACGCTCAACGGCGAGGACTCGTACTACGCTTGGTCGTTCATGGTGCCGAAGGACGCGGAGATCCGCAGCAACATCGGCTACTGGGAGAGCACGCCGACCTCGCTCAACACGATGACGTTCTTCATCGAGCCAGCGCAGAGCGGCGGCACCAACGTCAAGTTTGGCACGGGCGATCTGGGTAAGACCGTGCAGTGGACGGCCAAGCTGGAGCTCAATAAGTGGCACCGCATGGCGATTCACAACCATTGGTCACAGGGCAGCGACGGCAAAGTCGATGTTTGGTACGACGGCACGCAGGTCGTTACGAACGTGACGGCCACCAAGCGCGACGCCAACAAGCTGTTCTTCCAGATGGGCCTGCACCGCAGCGACCCCTCGCCCCCGATTCAAGACATCTACCTGGACGCCGCCATCGAGGCAGACTCGCAGGCTGACATTTTGGCGCCCCTCCCCGACCCCGCCGGCATGGGTGGCTCGGGCGGCAGCGGTGGCGCAGCGGGTAGCGGTGGTACCGGTGGTACCGGTGGAGGCGCCGCCGGCGGCGCTGGCAGCGCGAGTGGTGGCTTTGCTGGTGGTGAGCTCGGCGGCGGCGGAGGCGCTGCGGGCGCCGGCGCCGGTGCACCCAGCACGGGCGGCATGCCCGCCACCGGCGGCGCAGGCGTGCCCGGTGGCGCCGCCGGCACCACCACGATCCCGCTCACCCCGGGAGCCGATGCGGATGAAAGCGGCGGCTGCGCGCTCCACGGCACGGGCACGCAGGCGCGTGACGCCTGGCCCCTCTTGGCGCTGCTCTTACTCGGTCGGCGGCGTCGCGCAGCGCGGCGGGCTTAGCCGCGCAGCTCCATGAGCGGGCCAGTCGACCACATCGGGTCGCCGAAGGTCTCGCCCTCGACGCCCATCGCGTTCTGAACGGTGACCCAGAGATCCGCCAGGCTGCGATTCTTCGGATCTTTGAGCACGTTCTTGTCGCCGGGGTTACCGGTGAACGGGTACCAGATGCGCTGGTTGGTCTTGATGCCCAGCGCCTGGCCGCCCGCGACGATGTGCACGAAATCGCCGCACTCGTGGCCCTGCGCGATCTCGGTGATCCAGACCACGATCGTCTTGTCGAGCATGCCCACCTTCTTCAAGCTGTCCAGGGTGTAGGCAAAGCGCTCGGCGTACCAGACGTCGATCGCCTTCCAGCTCACGAAGTCGGTGGAGTGGCTGACGCTGTGGTGATCCGGCGAGCCGGTGTTGTTGTACGGATCCAGACCTTCGGAGGCGCCCTGCCACAAGATGCTCGCCACGCGCTGCGTCCCGCAGGCAAAGCCGGCTGAAATGAGGTCGACCATCATCTCACCGTTGGCCTTGAGGTTGTCGGCCTGGCCGGCGGGCGATTTGTCGTCGTTCTGAATCGGCGTCATGGGCAAGGCCGAGATGCGCGTTTGCAGCGCGTCCGGCTCGCACACGCCGCCGCCGCCGCCCATCGTGCCGGTCTGCCCGGTGACGCGCTTTTCGACGTCGCGCAGTGAGTCCAGGTACAGATCGAGGTGCTGCTTGTCCTCGCTGTTGATGCGGCCCTTGAAGGTGTTGATGTCGTCGTTCACGAAATCCAGGATGCTCTTGTTGCGAGCATGCGCGCGCTCCACCGCCGGATCCGGCATGGCGGCGGCGCCCGTGCCCACAGTTCCACCGGCGAACAGGCTCGAGAACACGGCCTTGGGATCGGTCAAGAACGGCTCGGCCACGCCCGACTCGCGCCAGCTGAGGGCGTTGCGCCAATGCCCTTCGGGCCGATCGGGCATGGGGTTCACGTACAGCGGCCGCTTGCCGATGGCGTTGCCGATCACGTGATCGAGCGAGGGACCGTAGGCCTTCGCCTTGTCCGGACCAGCGAAGCACGTGAGATGACGGCAGATGTCGTCGTGGCTGTTGATGTCGGTCGTCGTCTTCAGTGCCAGGCCGCGGATGACGGCGAGATCGGCCTTGTGCGCTTCGAGCGGGGCGAGCGACTTCTTCAGCGTGAAGGTCGCGTCCTTACCGTCCGCGTCGAACTCGTCTTTGATGTGACCGTTGGGCGTGAAGAAGATGAGCACGTTTCCAGCCGGCGCTGCTTGCGCGAGGCTCATGCGGTGGCGCACGAACGGCGACAGCAGCACGGCGCCGGCGCCGAGCCCCCGGAGCAGGTTGCGACGCGAATAGACGTGGTGGCGTTTGCTGTTCATGGGAGCCATCAGTTGTGAACGCGATGGGTGCTGGCCTGGAGGTCGCTCAGCACGACCGCCAGCTTTTGAACCGGGGGATTGGCGGAGAGGTCGCTCGCGCCGCGGATCAGGCAGGCGTCGGTTGCAGCATTGAGGTGGCGGCCGAGGGCGTACTCGCCGAATTGCTTGGAGAAGCAGTACTCGCCGATCTTGCTCTGGCCGATGCGCTGCGCGATCTCCACGCCGTCTTTGTAGGTGCCGCTGGCGTCGCCCGCGTCTTTTAGCTCGCCGCTGGTGACGATCGGCTTACCGGACGCATACGCGGTCTGGAACTTCCCGGTGTTGTCGAACTCCTCGAAGGCGAGACCGATCGGCTGAAAGGTGTTGTGGCAAGCGGCGCAGGCCGGCTTACTGCTCTGGAAAGCGGTGAAGCTCTCGAGCGGCGTCGCGTCCGCGCCGAGCGGCTGCAGATCCGCCGCCGTGGGCATCAAGTTCGCGGGCGGCGGCGGCGGCGACTGGCACAGCAAGCGTCGGCGCACCGTGAGGCCGCGATGCACCACCTTGTGCGGCACCGACGCCGTGCTCGGCATGAACAGCACCGCCGCCTCCGTGAGGAAGCCGGCGCGCTGCCCCATCGGGAGCGACAGCGAGCCGCTCTTCGGCCCGGGCGACAGCGCGCCGTAAACGGCCGATAGAGCCTGGCTGCCGTAAGTGTACGGAGCCGTCATCAGATCGCGGAAGCTGCCGTTGTCTTGCCACACGATCTTGTCGAACTGCTGCGTCGACTCTTCTTCCATGGCCGTGAGAACCGCGGGGTCCACGTCCGCGGCGCCACGCAGCTCGCCGGTGGGCAAGTACTGGGTCCAGAAGTCGGCGTACTTGGCGCGCGCGCTCGGCAGCAGCAGCAAGCGCTGGGCGTGGTTGGCGCGCTCGGTCGGATCGTTGAGCTTGTTGGCAGCGGCGGCCGCGAGCAGCTGCGCGTCGGGCGGCACGTCCGCAATGGTGTACGAAATGAGCGAAGCCTGCTCGTACGGAGTGAGCGCGTTGTCGCCCGGTTTGCTGTCGCCCAGCTCGGTGATGAACACCATGTTGGGTGACATCATCATGGCGCGAATGACGCTGGCCACGGCCGTCTCGGCCGGGTCGAGGGCGGCTTGTGCCGAGAGAAAGCCGGAGTACTTGGTCGCTTCCGCGTCGGTCAGCGGGCGGCGGAACAGCTTCGCGCCGATGTCTTTCACGAGCGGCGTGTTGCACGCTGCGTCCTTGGCGCTGGTGGCCATGCAGCTGTACTGAGTCATGAGCGCCGCGGCGGTTTTCGGCGCCATGCTGTCAGCCGCGTCCCAGTACGAGTTGGCCAGGAGCACGTTGACCTTGTTGAGGTCCGCGTCGGTGTTGAAGCCGGTAACGGAGCTCACCGCGTCTGCAGGCAGCTGCGCGGTGGGCGCGCTGCCGAGCGCAGCGCCCACCGTGGCCGACCACTGCGGGTTGCTCAGACGACGGATGCGCGTGCGCGAGAGCGTCGCCGTGGCTTTACAATCAGTGCCTTGCACGGCCGCGAACCAATCGCCCGGCTCGGGCACGCTGGTTGGGTTCTGCGTGTTCTGCGGGTTGTTGGTGTTGTTCGGATCCGTCGAAGGATTGCCGTTCGGCATGCCTCCACCCGAGCCCGAGATGTCGGCCTGACAGCCGCTAACCAGGGACGCCAGAGCGACCAGGGCCGAGAAGAGCCGTGAAGTGGCCATCGGCGTGTTTGGTGTTCGGCGCCGCGTCAGGCTCTTGGAATTTCTTCGATCAAACCCTGATTTTCACGAGGAAAACCGCAAACGTGCAGTCTCACTGTCGGCAGTTATCTCACGGCCGAAAATGCTCTCACACGTGCGCACATCCGCCGCTCAAGACTCTTTCATCGCTCCGCGACCTGCCTTCCACACGAGCAAGATTTGCTCACCCTGACTGGATTCCGGGCATAGGGCTGCCAAATCGCAGCCCGCCTCGCAGCAACTTCCGTGTCGTCCTCAGGTGGCGCTGGTCGTCGGCGTGCTGACGGCGCCTCGGGCCACTCGCTCGCCGATGAGTCACTCCGTCTTCCTTGAGAGTTTCACGGGGAGATCGGGAGATCGGGAGGGTCGGGAGTAGAAGTTCTTTGGGCTTCGAATCTCGACAAGCCATCCAGAGCGCGCAGTCCAAAGGCGGAATGGCGCGGCTCGAACCCCAAGAAATCCCGATCTCCTCTCCCGTGTTCTCGCAGGTAATCGCCACGACAGACCAGTACGGAAGCAGCCCAAAGCGTGACGCACAGCGAGACCTAGAGACGGCACGTGAGCTTTCTGCAAGTGGGCTGCGGATGGGCAGCCCACGCGCTCAATATTTGATGTCGGGGAAGTCGACCTTGGCGGTTGCGATTTCGTCGTCGAAGTCGGGGTGCCACATGAAGGCTTTTTTGGCGAGCGGCACGAGGTCGGTGCCGGCAGCTCCGCTCATGAAGTGAAAGTACTGCCCGTAGTTCATGGTCGGCATCCACAGGTCCGCGCCCGCCGGATAGTACTTTTGCAGCAGCGTCTCGTAGTTGACGAAGGTCTTGGCGCCGCCGTAATCGCGCCAGATTGGGTAGAACCAGTCACGAAACCAGAAGGTGTTCGGGTACGGCTGCGAGTTGGAGATATTGCTGAAGTCGCTGAGCGCCTGCGCCGCGACGTCGGTGAGGCCGAGCGCCTGGTACAAGTCGTACTTGTAAAGCAGCGGGAAGCCTTCGTTGCCGTAGTGCTCGGCCTTGGGCGCACCGAATTTGGTGTGCGCGCCTTCGGTGTCGACGAGAAAGCCGAGCAGGTGCGCGGGCAAGTCGTACGAGCCGTCGGTCCAAACGTCCAAGCCCATGTCGATGGTGGCGTGGTCGTCGTGCGAGGCTTCGACGAACGTGCTGGAGTGCCCACCGAAGAAGCGCCCCTGGTGCACGACCACGTAAATGCGCTCGCTTCCCATCTTGCCGTAGGTGGCGAGCGAGTAGCTCCAGCTGCGATCCAGGAAGGTGACGAGCCAGTCCTTCGCGGCTGGATCGACGTCAGGATCGAAGTACATCGCGATGCAGTCGTCGTAATACACGCGGGTGAGAGGCTGCGTGTGCTCGTACCAGTGCTCTTTCCAGGTCGGCGCCGGCTCGGGTCCACCCGGGCAAAGCTCCATGCCTGTCGGTTCGCCACCGGCGCCACCGGCGTCCAGGCCGCCGCCCGGCAGCGTGCCGCCGGCGCCGGGCGAGCCGCTCACGCCACCGCTGCTAGTTCCTGCCACGCCGCTGCCGGCCGTGCCGCCAGAGGTGACGGTGCCGCCAGAAGTGGCGGTGCCGGCCGTGTAGAACATCGAGCCACCGCTGGGCGCCATGCCACCGCTCGCGCTCGTGCCGCCGCCCCCACCGGCGCAGCCCACGACGCAATCGGCTTTCTGCAGATCGCCGAGGCCGATGAGCGTGCTGCAGGCCAAGAAGGCCAGCGGCGTCAGCAGGGAGAGCGCGCGGACGAGCCGCGTGCGCCGGGCGAGCAAGCTCAGAACCTCCCTGCCACGGTGACGTGCGCGCCGTGGGGTCCGACATCGGGCGAAATCAGCCAAGCTCGATGGCTGGGCGACGGCTTGTCGAGCAGGAGCGCCCCAGCCGCGACGCCGAGGCCGAGCGCGCCGGCTGCGAACCCGACGGTAGAAATCGTCGCCAGCTGTCGCGCGCTGTCGAGATCGCTCCAGGTCGAGGGCGGGCAGCTGCTGGCTACGCAATCTTTCTTGGCGGCGTTCTTGTGCGAGATGGCCGAGATACCGGCGACGCTGCCGACCACGATGCCGGCGAGGCCGACGCCGGCACCGGCGTAAACGAGCGGCGGTAAGCCGTGACGCTCGCCGGGTGGCACCGCATCGGCGGCGGGCGGCGCTGGCTCTTCCGCGGTCGTGGCTACAGCGGGCGGCGCTGCGGCGGGCGTCGCGTCGCTATCGAAGGGCAGCGGCACCTCGATTGCCTGCGACTCGGCGACGACCACCTCGCGACGCAGCTCGCGCCCGCGTGAGCGCGCCACAATCTGGTGATTTCCCGGGTTGACCCGAAACGGCAGGCTGAGCACCGCGCGTGGCACGCGCTCGCCGTCGACCGAAATGTCGAGCGCGGCTTCGGAGCTGCCGCTGGGCGCGAAGCGCAGTGAGCCGATCCGCGCCGCCAGCTGTTGATCGAGCGCGCGCGCTTTGCTGCGCGCTTCGTTGAACGGCTCGGGGTCGTCGGGACTTTGCGGCAAAGCCAGCACGCGGCGCAGCGTTTCGCGCGCTTCTACCAGCTGCCCGAGCTGCGCCTGCGTCGCAGCGACCTCGAAGCCCGTGGTGGGCACGTTCATGATCGAGTCGGCCGCGCTGAAGCGCGTGAGCGCCGCGGCCATATCGCCCTGGTCACGGAGCTCGCGGCCTTCGGCCATCAGCCCACGTGCCGTTTCCTTCTGCGCGGGCGTCGGCTGCGCGAGCGCCAGACCAGCGCACAGCCACAAGCACGCTCCGAGCGCGAGCGACGTGCGCTGCTTAGAAGCCATCATCGACGACCTTGCGCTTGGGTTTCACGGCTGCGACCGGCTTCGGCACCGCAGCAACAGCGTGCGTGGCGGGTGCGACAGGTAGCGCGGCGGCGTGCGTGGCGGGCGCCTTGCGTTTGCTGCTCGCTTTTGCTGGCTCGCTCGGCGCCTCGATGGCGATCGATGGCATCGGCGCCGGTGGCGCTTCGTTCAACACCGGCAGCGCCTGCACGCTGAGCGGCGCTTCTTCCGCCGGTGGGGCGGCAGGCGGCGCAACGGACGCGGGCGGCGGGGGCGCCGACGCGGATTGGGACGGGGCGCTGCCGCGCGGCAACATGCCCAGCGCGAGCACGCCGCCGAGCGCGAGCAGCCCGCCGGCAGCCGCCACCTTGGAGCGACGACTGCTGCCGCTGGGACGCGGCGCCGGGAGCGAACGCGGCGGCAACGGTACGGGCGGCAGCGAAGGCACCGGCGGCAACGACGACGTCGCGGGCGTGCCCTGGAGCGGGCGTGTCACTTCTTCGGGCACCGGCAGCGGGGACGGTGGCGGCAGCGCCGCAGCGGGCCGCAGCGACGACTTGCGAGCAATGGCGGTGGCTGGCGCAGAGGGCGGCGCGCTGCTCGGGGCTCGCGGCAACGTGAGTGCTTGCGAGATGCCACTCTCCCACTCCGGTGCCTGGGGCTCCGTCTTGTCGACCGGTTGCTGGCCGTCTTCCAGCGCTTCGTTGATGGCGCTACGCCGTGCGGTCAGCGCCGGCCCCAGGTACATGTCCACGCACGCTGCGACCTCGCGCGGCGTCGTTTGATACGGCCCCTGCAGTAATGCTTCGAGCGCCGCTTGTAGCTCGGCCGCGGTCGAGAAGCGCCGTTCGGGCTCGAATGCGAGCGCCTTGTGCACGATGCTGGCGAGCGCGCCGGGCACATGTGACGGCAGCGGCTCCGGCGCCAGTGTGGACGTGAGGCGCTTGAACGTGGAGAGCGGGCTGTTGCCGCGATACACGGGGCGGCGCGCCAACAGGCGATACAAGGTGGCGCCCACCGACCAAATGTCGGCGCGGCGATCGACGCCGTGGCCGAGCGCCTGCTCGGGCGCCATGTACTGCAGCTTACCCTTGATGGTGCCGGTGCTCGTCTCTTCGGTGATGCGGCGGCGCGCCTTCACCACACCGAAGTCGATGACTTTGACGATGCCCTTGGAGTTGATGAGGATATTTTGCGGCGAGACGTCGCGGTGCACGACGTTGAGCGGCTTGCCTTGCGCGTCGGTGAGCTCGTGCGCAGCGTGCAAACCAGCGCAGGCGTCTGCCATCACGCGCACCAGCACCGGGATGGGGAGCATGCCCCCCGCTCGCTCGGCAGCGCGGTCGAGCTCCTGCAGCGCGTCGCCGTCGACCCACTCCATGACCAGGTAGAGCTGCCCGTCTTGCTCTCCCAAATCGAGAATCTGCGCGACGTTGATGTGCTCGACGCCCGAAGCGATCTTGGCTTCGTCCAGGAACATGCGACGGAAGCGCGGGTCCTCGGCGAAGCTGGGCAAGATGGTCTTGAGCGCGACCATCTTCTCGAAGCCGTGCTTGCCGCGCAGCTTGGCGACCCACACGCGAGCCATGCCGCCGCGCGCCACGGGGTACACCAGCTCGTAACGATCGAGGGTCTGCCCTCTCGCGAGCTCGGCCGTTGAATTTGCAAGCGCAACCACGACTAAACTCCTAAGTATCCACACTACGCCCCGACCTGCCGACAAAAACGACACGACGCGCCGAACGCCATCGATTGCCGATAGATGGCACGATGTAAGTGTTAGGCGCAGAGCGGCGCTAAGCGCGTGCGAGCTGTCATGCAGCGCTTACGTGATCGAAACAAAGGCGCGGAGCAAGCAATCGCGTGTCACTGAAGTGCGGGCGATTCTCGCTTTGAGATACCACGATCGCTCGCACGTCAGAGTCGTTGATAGAGGCCCACGAGCTCACCCCACGCCATGACGTGACCGGAGAGCGCGCCGAGCAGCCGCTCGCAATCGCGCCCTCGCGGCAAGCTCAGCTCGGTGTCGAGCGCAAAGAGCTGAAACACGTAGCGGTGAAAGCCATCGCCGGGCGGCGGCGAAGCCGGCGCAAAGCCGAGCTGCCCGCGATCGTTCAAGCCTTCGTGAAAGTCGGCGAGGTTGGAGTCGATGCAGCGCACCGGCCCCGCGATACCGTAGACCAACCAGTGCGCGAATGGCGTCGCGCGCGGTGCGTCTGGGTCCTGGCAGATCAAGGCCCACGATAGCGGCTCGGGCGTGAGCGCGTCCCACGACAACGTGGGCGGCACGCCGTCACCGTCGATCGTCGAGCGCGTGGGCAGCATGCCCCCGTCGTGAAAGTCGGCGCTGCGCAGGGCAATTCGCGGCAGTGAGGCCGCGCCGAGGCGGCGGCTGGCGAGAGCCAGGTCACCGCGCGTCATCCCGCGCGCGGGTTGTCGCGTTCCGTGAGTCACTTCGCGTTGCATGGGTGGTAGCGCAGCAATCGCCGTGCCCGCTGCCGGACTTGCGCCAACTCTCCCGCCGTCTCGTATTGAGCCGCAATCACCGCTCGCTGCAAGCGCGGCCAGCTCTCTCTGTCCGGACCGCGTGCCAAACGGCCCCAAGGGGAACGAAACGACCGCGGCAACCTGGTTCGAAAAGCTGCCTCTGACGCAAGAAAAATCACATGGGCACCCATACGTTGGACTAGATTGCATGGGTGCCAATACAATCTTCCACTAGTAAGCCGCCGCCAGCGCTGGAAATCCTCGACCACCTGCGGCGCATCGTCCAAGCCCTGCGCGAGTCTTCACGCGAGTCGGAGCGCCTGCTGGGCGTGAGCGGCGCGCAACTCTTCGTGCTGCAAACCCTGGAAAAGAGCGAGCGTCTGTCGCTCAACGCGCTGGCCGAGCGCACTCACACTCATCAAAGCACCGTGTCGGTCGTGGTGCGCCGCCTGGTCGAGCAAGAGCTCGTCCAAAGCCTGCCCTCGGCCAGCGATCGTCGCCGCCTGGAGCTGATGCTCACCCCCCGCGGTCGCAGCGTGCTACGGCGCGCGCCCGCCGCGGTGCAAGATCGCCTGGTCGCAGGCGTGCAGGCGTTGCGCCCCGCAGAGCGTCGCGCGCTGGCTGCCGCGCTCGGCAAGCTCAGTCAGGCCATGCAGCTCGGGGCGAGCACGCCCAGCATGTTCTTCGAAGAGCAGAAGACCCGTTCCGCGCAAAAGAGGCGACAACATGCCGGCGCATGAGCTCGAGCGCGCCTCGACGACAGAAGGCCTACCGATTGCGCCCTCGCTGGGGCCGACGCTGGAAGCGACAGGCACGGGGGGCCTGGCGTCACCCGACGTACGCCGTGTGGCGTACGTGAGCGGTCTAGCGATCGCGCTGGCGGTCGTGGCCGGCCTGGTCGCGCAGCTACTCACCCGCCTGATCGCCTTCTTCACCAACTTGGCCTTTTACGGCCGCTTTTCGCTGCAGACGGTCACGCCGTGGAACCACCAGCTGGGGCTGCTGGTGCTGGTGGTTCCCGTGCTCGGCGGTTTGGTGGTCGGCGTCATGGCGCGCTACGGCTCGAAAGCCATCCGCGGCCACGGCATTCCCGAAGCGATGGAGCAGGTGCTCACCAACAAGAGCCGCATCCCGGCGCGCATGACCGTCCTCAAGCCGCTCTCGGCCGCCATCTGCATCGGCACGGGCGGCCCGTTCGGCGCGGAAGGTCCGATCATCGCGACGGGCGGCGCGCTCGGCTCGGTGCTGGGCCAATACCTCAAAGTGAGCGCGAGCGAGCGCAAGGCGCTGCTCGCCTCGGGCGCAGCAGCCGGCATGGCGGCCACGTTCGGCAGTCCCGTCTCGGCCGTGCTGCTCGCGGTGGAGCTGCTCTTGTTCGAGTACCGACCGGCGTCGCTGATCCCGTGCGCACTGGCCGCAGCCACCGCCACCGGCGTACGCCTGGCCGCCATCGGTGGCGAGCCGGTGTTTCCGATGCCCAACCTCGCGCAGCCGACGAACGCTGCGCTCGCGCTGTACGTCGTGCTGGGCGCGCTGGTGGGCGTCGTGGCGGTCGGCGTCACGCGCGCTGTCTACAAAATCGAAGATTTGTTCGAGCATTTGCCGATCCACTGGATGTGGTGGCCCGCGCTCGGCGGTCTGGCGGTGGGCGCGGTCGGTTACCTGGCGCCACGCACGCTCGGCGTCGGTTACCAAAACATCGAAGACATCGTGGGCGGACGCATGGCGCTTGGAACCATCGCGACGCTGTGCGCGTTCAAGTTCATCTCCTGGTCCATCTCGCTGGGCAGCGGCACTTCGGGCGGTACCCTGGCGCCGCTGTTCACCTTCGGCGGCGGGGTGGGAGCGCTGCTCGGCTGGGGACTACACGAGCTGGTGCCCGGCGCGCAGATCGATCTGCGCATCGCGGCCCTGGTCGGTATGGCCGCCATCTTCGCGGGCGCCTCGCGGGCGCTGCTGGCATCCGTCGTCTTCGCTTTCGAGACGACCCGCCAACCGATCGGCCTGTTGCCGCTGCTCGGCGGCTGCAGCGCGGCCTTCTTGGTCTCGCTCTTACTCATGCAGCACACGATCATGACCGAAAAGATCGCCCGCCGCGGCGTGAAGGCGCTGGGGGAATACTCGGTCGACTTCCTCGAGCAGCTGAGCGTGAAGAGCTGCGGGCTGCGCAGCGTAGTCACCCTCAACAGCGGCGACACGCTGGGCCGCGTTCAAGACTGGCTCAAGTCACAGGCGCCGGGCACGAGCCACCAGGGCTTTCCGGTGGTCGACGGCGACGGCAAGCTGGTCGGCGTGCTCACGCGCCGCGATTTGCTCGGGGACGCCACGCGCGATCAGATCATCCACGCGCTGATCACGCGACCTGCCATCTTCGTCACTGAAGACGCTTCGCTACGCGACGCCGCCAATCGCATGGCGCAAAAGCGCATCGGGCGCTTACCGATCGTCAGCGCGGATGACCGTACCAAGGTCATCGGCATCATCACCCGCAGCGACCTCGTGGAAGCTCACGCGCGACGGCTCGAGGAACACCAGCCCGAGGCACTGCGGCGCCTGCCACGCCCATCACGTCTCATCAAATTCTCGTGACAAAGAAGAGGTGTCGACGGAGCCGCTCGGGCTCCGTCG
>DASZTA010000022.1:0-215479 GCA_035548415.1 Polyangiaceae bacterium | reverse complement strand
GCCGCGCTCGGCGGACACATCAAATGGAACGGAGAACCCGGCTGGAAAACCATCTGCGGTGGGCTCGAGAAGCTCCTATCGGTGACAGAGGGTTTTCAGATCGCGCGAAAGTTCCTGCTAGGTAGTGATCAATGATGAGACAATTGTCGGCGTTCAGAGCACGGTGCCGTGCAGCACGATGCTGGCGACGGTGAAGTAAATCACGAGGCCAGCCACGTCCACGATGGTGGCGACGAACGGGGCGGAAGAGCTCGCAGGATCCAGGCCTACGCGTTTCAAGAAGAACGGCAAGAGCCCGCCGGTGACGGTGCCGAGCATGACGACGCCGATCAGGCTGAACGCCACCGCCGCGGCGACCAGCATGTAATGAGCGCCGTACGTGGGCCAGAACTGCTGCCACACCACCACCCGCACGAAGCCAATCAGCGCCAGGCCGCTGCCCATGGCCAGACCGGCTCCCAGCTCGCGCCTCAGCACGCGGAACACATCGCGCAGCTGCACCTCGCCCAGCGCCATGGCGCGGATCACCAGCGTGGAGGCTTGCGAGCCGGAGTTACCACCGCTCGAGATGATGAGCGGCACGAACAGCGCCAAGATCACCGCCTTGGCGATCTCGTCTTCGTACTGGCTCATGGCGGTCGCGGTGAGCATTTCGCCCAGAAACAGCACAGCCAGCACGCTGCCGCGCTTCTTGACCATCTCCAAGAAGCTGGTCGCCAGGTACGGCGCGTCGAGGGCTTCCATACCGCCGAACTTCTGGATGTCTTCGGTCGCCTCTTCTTGCACCACGTCGACGACGTCGTCGACGGTGACGACACCCTTCATGCAGCCGTCGGCGTCGACCACCGGAATAGCGACCAGGTCCGTCTCGGCAAAGACGCGGCTGACCTCTTCTTGCGGTACATTTTCGCCGAGCGTGACCAGATCCGTCTGCATGGCCTCGCGCACCTTGCGGTCGCCGCCGGAGGCGAACAGCTCGCGCAACGAGATCACGCCCAGCAGCTTCTGCTGCTCGTCCAGCACGTAGGCGTAAGAAAACGTGCCCAGGCTCTGGCGCGCGAGCTTGCGCAAATAGCTCACGGCCTCGTCGATGGTCATGTCCGGCCGCACGCGGGCGTAGCGCGGGTTCATCAAGCCGCCCGCTTCGTCCTCCGAGTAAGCCAGCAGAGCGTTGACTTCGTGCCGGGTGCGCTCGTCGAGCAGCGTGAGCAACCCCTCTTTTTCCTCGGCCGGCGCGCCCTGGATCAAGTCGGCGATGTCGTCCGGCGGCAGCAGGCGAATCCAGTAACGGCGGTCGCTGGGCTTAAGCGCGAGCACCAGCTTGGTCAGCTCCTGATCCGGCAAACCGAACAGCAGGTTCTCGGCTTCGTCACGCGGCAAAACGCGAAAGCCCTGCACCCGTTCATCGAGCGACAAGATCGACCAGATCTCGCGCAGGTCGGCTGCGGTCAGCTCGTCGTCGGGAATCGGCCGTTCGGAAGCTCGGCGCATGCCGGCTTCCCTACTGCCATGCGCGGCAGTTCGCGAGCGCTTTTTTTCGGGGTCCGCCGCTTAGGGTTTCACACCCAGGGCGGTGGCGATCAGGTAGGCCGCAGCGCTGATCAAGGCCGCGCCCGGCACTGTCAAAATCCACGCCCAAATGATGCGTCCCGCCACGCCCCAGCGTACGGCCGTGAGCTTCCACTGGCTGCCGGCACCGACGATGGCGCCGGTGATGGTGTGTGTGGTGGAGACAGGGACGCCGAGCGCGGTGGCCATGAACAGGGTGATCGCGCCGCTCGTTTCTGCGCAGAAGCCCCCCACTGGAGCCAGCTTGGTGATGCGCATGCCCATGGTCTGGACGATGCGCCAACCGCCGGACAGCGTGCCGAGGCCCATGGCCGCAAAGCAGGACAGCACGACCCAGATCGGCACGTGCGGGGCGTGACCGTTGACGGTCTGCAGCTTGCCCGTGGCAATCAGCGCGGCCGCGATGATGCCCGCCGTCTTCTGCGCGTCGTTACCGCCATGGCCGATCGAATACAGCGCCGCCGAGAGTAGCTGCAGGCGGCGGAAGCTCTTGTCGACACCGCTGGGCGAGCGGCGGCCGAACAGCGCCATGACGATGCGCATCGAGATCGCGCCGAGCACCATGCCCATCAGCGGCGAGACGAAGATGAAGATGCCGGCCTGGATGAACAACTTGGGGTCGAGCGCACCGAAGCCCGCCTTGACGATGGCCGCTCCGGCCATCCCGCCGAGCAACGCGTGAGACGACGACGTGGGTAGCGCCAGCCACCAGGTCAACAGGTCCCAGGCCACGGCTCCGAACAGGCCGGCGCCCACTAGGCTGAGCGAGACCACGTCGGCGTGCACGCCCTTGGCGATGTTGCTGGCCACGTGCGATTCGAAGAAAAAGAAGGCGACGAAGTTGAACACCGCCGCCCAAAGCACGGCCTGGCGCGGCGAGAGCACGCGCGTGGAGACCACGGTGGCGATTGAGTTGGCCGCATCGTGAAAGCCGTTGATGTAGTCGAACACCAACGCCAGCGCGATGATTGCGATCAGGGCTTCCATCGGACGGATCTGATCAGGAGTACTCGAGCACGATGCCTTCGAGGATGTTGGCGACGTCCTCGCAGCGATCGGTGGCTGATTCGAGGTTATCGATGATGTCGCGCCACTTCATCACCTCAATCGCGTCGTAGCCACCCTTGAACAGCGTAGCCAAGCCGTGGCGGTAGGCGTTGTCGGCCTCGTTCTCGAGGCGGTTGATCTCGACGCACAGGTCGAGCATCTCTTTGGGCTGCTTGACCTGCGGCAGCAACTTGATGGCCTTGTCCACCGCGACGGTCGCGAGCTCGAGCGAGTCGGTGAGCTTGACCACGAACTCGGGCGATTCCTTCACCTCGTAAAGCGCCACGCGCTCCGAGACGGCTTCGACCAAATCCAAAACGTCGTCGAGAGCGGTGATGAGCGAGTGAATGTCCGCGCGATCGATCGGCGTAATCCAAGTTTTGTGGAGACGCGCGATCGTTTCGTGAGTGATCTTGTCACCCGCGTCCTCTGCCTCTTTGACGGCCTGCGCGATCTCGGCGGCGCGCTCGGGGTGACGCGCTAGCTCGGAAAGCAGCTTGCCGGCCTCGACGATGCGGGCAGCGTGGCGTTCAAAGGCCTCGTAAAAGGAACGGTCGCTCTTGCTCGAACCAATGCCAAACATGCGTCCTCGAAAACGTCGGGGACACTAAGCACGCTCTTCGATCAATGGAACCGCGATCGTCATAAAAAGCGCCGAACAGTCACCTCAAAGTCACCCAGAGACGCTCAGAACGGATTTGTAGCGACCCCTTTGGGCTTGACTCGCTGGCGCGCGGCCACCCGGCATGCCGGGCACGCCCTCAGGCCGTGGGGTTATTGGACGCCGGACCGGTGTGACGCACGTCTAGACCCCGCACCATGAAGACGACCAGCTCGCCGATGTTGGTGGCGTGGTCGGCGATGCGCTCGATGTACTTACCGATCGAGAGCATGCGGGTGGAGCGGAATACGACCGTGGGGTCGCTCATCATGTGGGCGACCAGCTCCGGGAAGAGCTGCGCGTAATAGGCGTCGACCACGTTGTCGCGCTCGACCACCTGCTCGGCCTTGGTGGCGTCGCCGGCCACGAACGCATCGAGCGCGTCGTGCAGCATGGCCTGCGCCGTTTCGCCGATGCGCGGCAGCGGGCCTTGCGTCGGATAAGTGGGGTCTTCACACAGCTCGCTCACCCGCTCGCACATGTTGACGCACAGGTCGCCGATGCGCTCGAGATCGGTCACCAGCTTGAGCGTCGCCGTGATGAAGCGCAGGTCCGAAGCAACCGGCTGGCGCCGCGCCAACACCTGCAGGCACAGCTCGTCGATCTCGACCTCGAGCGTGTCGATCTGGTGATCGCTCCTGATGGTGAGCTTGGCCAGCTCGGCGTCGCGCTCGACGAAGGCCTTGCGCGACGCCGTCATCATCTCTTCGACGCGCGCGCCCATCAAAAGTACGCGCTCACGCACTTGCGCCAGCTCGTTCTCGTATTCCCGGTCCGTGTGCCGGCGATCCACCATGTCGTGCTCCAGCGAGGTCATCAGCCGAAACGCCCGGTGATGTAGTCTTCCGTCCGTTGCTCCTTCGGGCGAGTGAAGATGACCTGGGTGCGATTGTACTCAATGAGCTGGCCCAAGTAAAAGAAGGCCGTAAAATTCGCCACGCGCGCGGCTTGTTGCATGTTGTGGGTCACGATCACGATCGTGTAGTGCTCGCGCAGCTCGTGAATGAGCTCCTCCACGCGGGCCGTGGCGATGGGGTCGAGCGCCGAGCAAGGCTCGTCCATCAGCAGCACTTCGGGCTCCAGCGCCAGGGCGCGGGCGATGCAAAGGCGTTGCTGCTGACCGCCGGACAGGCTGGTGCCGGCTTTGGCCAGGCGGTCCTTCACCTCGTCCCAAAGCGCCACTTGGCGCAACGCTTTCTCGACCTGCCCGTCCGGATCCTTGGGCTTGATACCGTTCAGGCGTAGCCCCGCCAGCACGTTGTCTCGGATGGACATGGTCGGAAAGGGGTTCGGCTTCTGGAACACCATGCCGACGCGACCGCGCACCCGCACCGGGTCGACGTCCCGGTCGTAGATGTCCTGCTTGTCCAAGAAGACCTTGCCCTTGGTCGTCGCGCCCGACACCACCTCGTGCATGCGGTTGAGGCAGCGGATGAAGGTCGACTTGCCGCAGCCGGACGGACCGATGATGGCCGTAACCAGCTTCTCGGCGATGGGCAGGCTGATGCCCTTGATCACCTCGGAGCTCCCGAAGCTGGCGTGCAAATCCTCCGCCTTCATTTTGGGGATGATCTGGCTGACGCTCACCTCGTCCCAACGGGGGCGGCTGGCGATTTCGGGGCTGGGCGCGGTAGCGGCGTCCATGTCGGGAACCTTAGCTTTTTCCGGGAAAGATTGGGTTTCGGCGGCGGGCGGCTCGGTATCGGCCTGCTTTTTTTGGGGAGCCTTCTTGGAGAAGCCAGGCGAAAGATCGAAGTTCATCGGGCCCTCACGCGGGTGCGCACCAAAAAGCGCGCGGAAATGTTGAGCACCAAAACGGTGAGCAGCAGCACCAAGGCCGCGGCCCACGCCTGTCGATGCCAGTCTTCGTAGGGTGAGACGGCGTTGGTGTAGATGTTGACCGAGAGCGACGCCGTCGGCTCGTTCACTCCGGTCGACCAGAAACGGTTGCTGAACGCGGTGAACAAGAGCGGCGCAGTTTCGCCCGCGACGCGCGCCACCGAGAGCATGATACCGACGGCGATGCCGGGCAGTGCCGTGCGCAGCATGATGCGCAGCGTGGCGCGCCACTTCGGCACGCCCAGACCCAGCGCCGCTTCGCGCAACGACTCCGGCACGAGCTTGAGCAGCTCTTCCGTGGTGCGCGTGACCATCGGCAGCATCAGAATCGCGAGCGCGATGCCGCCAGCCATGGCCGAAAAATGCTTGGTGGTGACGACCACCAGCGAGTACACGAACAGGCCGACCGTGATCGACGGCACGCCCGACATCACATCGGCCGCGAAGCGCACGGCGCTGCCGAACTTCGTGTTGCCAAATTCGGCCAGGTAAACGCCCGCCAGTACCCCGGGCGGAATGCCGAACAACCCCGCGAGCGCCACCAGCTTGAGCGTGCCGAGCACGGCGTTGCCCATGCCGCCGCCCACTTCCCCCACGGGCTTGGGCAGCTCGGTGAAGAAGTCCAAGTTGATGCCGCCGATTCCGCGCACAAGCACGTACCAGAGCACGCTGAACAGCGGAATGATTGCGATGACGGTGCCGAGCACGCACAGGCCGCGCACCACACGGTCCACCAGCTTGCGATGCGTGTACGTGCTGAGCGTACCCCTGCTCGCGACGCTCTCCGCCAGGCTCACAGCCGGCCTCCTTCGGGCAGCTTGCCTACGCGCCACACCAGCAGGCGCGCGAAGATGTTGAGCGCGACCGTGACACCGAAGAGCAGCAGGCCAACCTCGGCCAGCGCCGACAGGTACAGCTCACCCGTCGCCTCGGTGAACTCGTTGGCGATCACGCTGGCCATGGTGTACGACGGCTTGAACAGCGAGATGGAGATCTCGGAACGATTGCCGATCAGCATCGTGATGGCCATCGTCTCGCCCAGCGCGCGGCCCAGGCCCAGAATGATGGCGCCGACCAGACCCGACTTGGCGTAGGGCAGCACGGCCACTCGCACCACCTCCCAGCGCGTGGCGCCCAGGCCGATGGCGCCTTCGCGTAACGCGGCCGGTACGGCACGCAGCACTTCACGCGACACCGACGAGATGGTGGGCGTGATCATGATGGCCAAAATGATGCCGCCGGCCAACATGCCGAAGCCCTGGTGCGGGCCCTGAAAGATCGGCAAAAAGCCCAGCGTCTTTTCGAGCAGCGGCTCGACCGTTTCGCGCAGCCAAGGCGCCAATGCGAAGATGCCCCACAGGCCGTAAACCACGCTCGGCACGGCCGCGAGCAGCTCGACCAAGAAGCCCATCGGCGTGCGCAGCTTGGGGTTCGCCAGCTCCGACAAGTAGATGGCGATGCCGATCGAAATCGGTACGGCAATGAACAGGGCGACCAACGACGAGACCACCGTGCCGTAGATGAACGGCAGCCCGCCGTACTGATCGCGCACCGGATCCCAATTCGTCGACGTGATGAAGCCCAGCCCGAAGTGAGCCAAGCTCAGCTTCGACGCCAGGCCCATCTCCCACGCCATCCAGAGCAGGAGCACGATCACGGAGCCGGCAACCAGCGCCGTGATGCGTCGGAAGGCCAGGTCCCCGAAGTTCGCTTCACGGCCGAACGCCCGCAGCAGCTTCGGCCGCGGGCGTACCAACGAAACGTCGGCCCGAATGGTCATCGAACCTTTAGAGGAGCTTCTTGCCGCCGGCCGTGAGCTCCTTGAGGCGAGCTTCGACCAACGTCACGACCTTGGCGGGCAGCGGCGCGTAGTCCAGGCCCTCTGCGTACTTTTGACCGTCATGCAGCGCCCACCACAGGTACTTGGCGATCGCCTCGCCCTTGGTGTTGTCTTTGGCGTCGGCATACACGAGCAGGTACGTGTAACCGGAGATGGGGTAAGCGCCTTCGTCCGCCGAGCTCACCAGCGAGACGTACAGCTCCGGCGGCATCTCGACACCGTTGGCGGCCGCCGACATCGCAGCCGTCGTGGGAGCCACGAACTTGCCGGCCTTGTTCTTCAGCGAGGCCATCGGCAGCTTATTTTGCGTGGCGTAAGCGCGCTCGATGTAGCCGATGGTGTAGGGCGTGGTCTTGACCTGGCCGGTCACGCCTTCGTTACCCTTGGCACCGAGGCCGACCGGCCACTTGACGCTCTTTCCGGCACCCACCTTGTCTTTCCACTCGGCGCTCACCGACGAGAGGTAGTCGGTGTAAACGGCCGTGGTGCCGCTGCCATCCGTACGGTACGCGACCGCGATGTCTTTGGCCGGGAGCTTGACGCCCGCATTGTCGGCCGCAATCTTCGGGTCGTTCCACTTCTTGACCTTGCCGAGGTAGATGTCAGCCAGCACTTCCGGGCTGATCTTCAGCTCACCGGTGACCTCGGGAACGTTGTAGGTGATGACGACGGCGCCGATGGTCATCGGGATGTGGAACAGCTTGGCCGGAGCCTGCTTCGACTCGTCGTCTTTCATCGGCGCGTCGGTCGCACCGAAGTCCACCGTGCCGGCGATGATCTGGCGGATGCCACCGCCCGAGCCGATCGACTGGTAGTTGATTTTGACGTTCGGAAACTGCTTGTTGTACTCCGAGATCCACTTCGAATAGAGCGGGTACGGGAACGTCGCGCCTGCGCCGTTCAGCATGATGGGGCCCGCCTGGCTAGGGACCGGAGCGGGGGTCGCGCCGGCGCCCGCCTTCTTGTCGCCCTCGGCCGGCTTGTTACACGCGAGCGCCAGACCGGCGGCCAGAACCAACAGGTTACGTCGTCCGAAAAACATTGGGCTTCTCCTAACTGAAGCCGCGCTAAGGGGCGCGGCAGCGTCGCAACAGCTTTGTGACAGTTGTGTGACGCCTTTCTGCGCGCACTTTGACAACAGCGCAGAAACCTAAACATTTCATACACTTGAAAATAAGGCGGGCTCAGCCAACGGGGCCGGGCCCGCCGCGGGAGCTTGCGGATCAGAACGCGACTTGAGCGGCCAGAATCGCGTCGAACGTCGTCTTCGAGACGCGCTGCTCAGGGTCGAAGAAGCTCGCCGAGAGCTGCAGCTTCGCGTCGTGCTGCTTCAAGTAGTAGTTGATGCACGCTTCGTACTCGGCGATCTCGTCGTCGGCATCGATCTTGGCCGCGCCATGCTCGTCGTTGTCGACGTGGGGGTCGATCCGGCCGACGCGGACGAGCGGCTGCAGCTTCTCGAAGAAGGTGTAGCCGGCGGCCAGGTAGAAGCCCTGTCCTCGCCACATCGGTTGGTCGTTCGCCTTACGATCCCAACCCATGATTCCTTCTGCCTGTACCAGGATGCCACTCTGCTCGAATTTCACGTCGCCTTCGATGCGACGCTTGGTTCCCGCGAGGTGGTCGTCGCCCACGCTCGTGTAACCGACGCCTGCGACGGTGAGCCCTTTGACAGGGTAGACCTCGAGACGCAGCGCCAGGTCCTTTTGGTCGTTGCTGTCGAGGTTGTTCTGGCCCTGACCGTTGTACACGCCGAACAGATATCCGAACTTGTCGAACTTCTTTTCGACCTTGAAGCCCAGATCGCGCTTGTCACCGTAGAGGCGCGAGATCAGCGCGCGCTCCGGAAAAATCAGCTTGGAGGCGCTGCCCGAGCCCTCGAGGCTGACCGGGATCTTGAATTGACCGATCGAGACGTCGGCGTAGTCGGTCATGTACGTGAGCTGCACATCTTGCAGGATCGACGTGTTGCCGCCGCTGAGCACGGCCTGGTAGCTCGGTACGCCGCCGTTACCGATGGGCGCGACGGTGTCGACCGGCTTGGTGGTGCCGGTGGTCATACCCGTGGTCTTGTCGACATCCGGGTTGTTGACGGTCGTCTTCGGCATGTCGAGCAAGCGCGCGGGGTCGAACATGACCATGTAGCCCACGGTCTTCGGGATGATCTCGCCCTTGGCCTTGATCTCGGCGCGGCGGATGCGAAAGCTGCTGGCCCAGGCGTTGTCATCGGTGCGCGCGTTGCCGAGGTGCTCGGCGACGGCCCACACCTGCAAGTTGGCGCTCGGCTGGAAGAAGCCGGTCTTGGAAACGGTCACCTTGTCGGGAGCGGCAGCGGGCTCTTCTTTCGCGACGTCGGCCGGAAGAGGTGTGGCCTGAGCCGGAGCGGGCGGTGCCGCGGCAGGAACTCGTTCGCCGGCGGCGCCGGTCGTGGGCGGTGTTGCCGCCGCGGCGGGAGCGGGCGGCGCCGCGGGTGCCGGAGCGGCGACAGGCGCGACGGCGGGAGCCGGAGCGGCGGCGGGGGCCTGCGCGAAAGCGGCAGGCGCAGCCAAAAATAGCGGGAGGGCAGTGAGCAATGTGCGTTGTTTCATCAGTTCGTCCTTGGGGCGTCACAAAGCCCTCGCTCTGTGACAATTCCGCGACGCTCCCGTGAAATCACGGCGGACTGCAGCAATTCAGCTGCACGGCCGATGCGAGAGCGTCGTGTGGCTTCTACTACAGACCTCGACTGCCTTAGCGTCGGATCGATTTGGCTTCAAGCGAAGTTCACCGATCAGTCTCTTAGTTTTGCGACAACAAACTACGAATTGTCACTCGAACAAGTGCGCTTTTCTCAGCGTCCGCCCATACCGGTCGTCGAGATACCTTGAATGAAGGTGCGCTGTGCGAGGAAGAACAACACAATGATGGGCAGCACGAGCAACGCGGAAGCGCCCATCAGCAAATGGTGCTCGGCACCGCCGTTCTGCGACTGATACTGCTGCAGCCCGAGGCTCATCGTGTACGTGTCCGGCTCGGTCAAGAAGATGAGCGGCCCCAAGAAGTCGTTCCACACGAACAAGAAGTGGAACAGCGCCACCACCGAGAGCGCCGGCCGCGCCAGCGGCAAGATGATGCGCCAGAAGATCTCGAGCTCACTGCAGCCGTCGATGCGCGCAGCCTCCGACAGCTCGTTCGGAATCGTGAGGAAGAACTGGCGCAGCAAGAAAATGTTGAAAGCGCCGCCAAAGAACGCCGGAATCCACAGCGGCTTCAGCGTGCCCAGCCAACCCAGTGAGCGAAACACCGAGTACAGCGGGATCATGAGCACCGGAAACGGCACCATCATGGTCGCGAGCGTGACGCTGAAGAGCGCCTCCCGACCTTTCCACTGGATGCGCGACAGACCGTAGGCGACGAGCGCGCTCGACATCACCATGCCGACCACGCCCAGCACGGCCACGAGCAGCGTGTTCGTGAGGTACGTGAGGAAGGTGATGGTGCGGCCCTTGGCGCCGTGCTCCGTCCACGGGTACACCGAGAGTCGCAGCAGCTCCGAGAGCGGCCGCGCCTTGTCTTTCTCATCCGAGGTGAGCGCCTTGATGGCCTCGCCGTAGTTGCCCCAAACGGGGTGAACTTCCTTCTTGACCTCTTCGGGGTGGAGGTAGAAAGCGCGCGGCTCGTGCTTGTCGTACTTGCTGAGCCGCCACTCTTTGACGGCGACGTCGCGTGGCTCCACGCGCTTGACGAGGTCGGCGGCAAACACCTGATCTTCCAGACGATCCGCGACCCGCACCGGCCACGTCAGCTTGCCGTCCTGGTACTGTTTGGGATCCGCGAGCGTCTGCTTGCCGTCCTCGGGGCCGCCGTGCGGCACCACGAGCACCTTCTCGATGCCCAGCACCTGCGGCGGCGTGACGTACACCTTCTGCCCGTGCTCGACGATGTAATACAGGCGTGGCAGCAGCTCGGGGGGCACCTTACCGACCTGCTCGCGGGGCATGAGCGAGGTCGCGAACAGCCAAATCATCGGGCCGAGGAACAGCGCCGCCAAGACGAGCAGCGGCAGGTGGATGATCGGAGTCGTGCGCTGGAGGGGGTTAGGGCTTGCCATGGCTCTCCTTCAGCGGTCGTAAGTGACCCAGCGCTTGGACAGCTGCGTAGCGGCGAAGGTGAGACCCAAGATGATGACGAACAGCACCCAGGCCATGGCGCTGGCGTAGCCCATGCGCATGTCCAAAAAGCCCACGCTGTACAGCTGCAGTACGTAAAACAAGGTGGACTGCTCGGGCGAACCGATGCTGTTACCAGTAAAGCCCGTCATGATCAGCGACTGGGCGAAGGCTTGAAAGCCGCCGATAATGCCCATGATCACGTTGAAGTAGATGACCGGCGAGATCATCGGAATCGTCACGTGGATCAAGCGCTGTAGCCAGTTGGCGCCGTCGATGATGGAGGCCTCGTAGAGCGAGACCGGCACGTCTTGCAGGCCAGCCAGGTAGATGACCATCGAATTGCCAGCGCCCCACACGGCCATGAAGATCAGCGCGATTTTGGCCCAGCGCGGATCCGACAGCCACGCCGGGCCCGTAATGCCGACGTCGGCCAGCAGCGTGTTGATGATACCGCCCTGCCCCGCGTACATGATGAACCAGAGCAGGCTCCCAGCCACGACCGGCATCAGCGACGGCAAGAAGAAGACAGTGCGATAGAACGCGAGCCCACGCACCTTGCTGTTCAACAAGATGGCGAGCGTGAGCGCCATGAACGTGCCCAGGCCTACCGAGCCGAGCGCGAAGTAGGTGGTGTTCCACAAGCTCTTCCAAAAGAGCCGGTCTTGGAACAACTCGACGTAGTTATCGAGGCCGACGAACACCGGCGGCAGGAGCACCGAGTAGTCGCACAGCGAGTAGTAGAGGGCCGCCAGCAGCGGGTACAGCAAGAAGACGCTCAGGCCAATCAGCCATGGCGAGCTGAAGGCGATGCCGGCGAGCAGCTTGCGGCGCTCGAGCGGCGTCATGGGTTGCGCCTCCGGTAAATGGCTTCGTCGCGCTCGTACGAGATTTCCATGCGCTGCTGCACCTGATTCAGGGCCTCGGTCGGGGTGAGCGTGAGGTTACTGATCTTATCGGCGGCGCTGGTCATCTCACGGCCGTACTCGTACCAGACGCCCGTCTTGGCAGCCGACCAGGCGTTGGGGCTCGCGCCGAGCTCACGAAACAGCCGAATATTGGGGTTGGGGTGCTTCGCGTAGAACTCTTCGCTGACTTGGGCCAGCGGCGTGTGCTTGCGCTGACCCAAGCACAGCTGCTCCATCACGTCCTGCCGCTGCGTGTACTTGATGAACGTCCACGCTTCTTCCGGATGCTTCGAGGCGGTGGGGATGGCGAGCGCATCGCACTCGGCGTTGGCGGTGCCGCGACGCTCCGGGTGCGCGGCGGGCGGAGGGAACGGCGCGGCGCCCCACAGCATGCCGTCCGCAAACTTCTTGATGAAGTTGTACATCCACACGCCCTGGTTCTCCATCGCCAGCTTGCCCGACAAGAACGGGTTCTGCGCGCTACCGAAGCTGCCGAAGCCGGAGCGGAAGCGCTGCACGGAATCGACGCCGAGCTTCCTGGTGTACGAGGCCACCCATTCATAGGCCTGGATGTTCTCGGGCGAGTTGGCGGTGACCCTACCGTGATCGATCAGCTTGCCTCCAAACTCGAAGCCCCAACCGTAAGACCACCAGTTGGGCTCCATCGGCAAGAAGCCTGCCTGAAGCAGGCGCTTCTGCGACGCCGGTACTTCCGGCAAGTAGCCGGTCTTCACGACCTTCTCGCCGCTCGGCAGCGTGACTTCCCACTTGGTGAGCTTCTCGGCCATGGCGTCGAGCTCTTCCAGGGTCTCCGGCGGCTTTTCGGGATCGAGGCCGGCCTCGCGGAAGAGGCGCTTGTTCCAGTGCAGCCCCACTGCCGCGGGCGCGGTCGGCAAGGCCCACAGCTTGCCGCGGTGCACGTCCAGGTCGTAATAGCGGCCGATGTACTGCGAGCGGTCGATGCCGTCGCGCTTGGCGAGCTCGGTCAGGTCGGTGAGCGCGCCCTTATCGGCATAGCCCGCGGTCATATAGCTGTAGATGCCGGCCACGTCGGGTGGGTTGCCGCCCGCGCTGGCGATCAACAATTTTTGCTCGATGCTCGAAATAGTGACCTTCTCGACCTCGATCGGCCGGTAGCTCGGGTCGGCCTTGGCGTGCTCGCGCTCCTGCCGGTTGAAGGAGTCGACCACGCGGTCCATCGCCTCCCCCTCGAAGTCGGTCCACTTTTCCCAGTAGACGATGTGCCGGACGCCGGACTTGCTCTCACTTTGACTATCGCTACACGCACTACTGAACAGAGCGAGCGCGCAGAACGCCGACGCCAGACGCATTTTGTGGTCGGCACTCTGTCACTTTTCCCCCCGGTCGTGAAGCCGAGGCCCCTTTTGGCGCTTGCGGCTTCTGCTCAGATGCATGTCAGAAGCGGCGGCGCTGCTGCGCAAAACCGCGGACGGGCGGGTTTCTGGATTTTGTAACAGTGAACTCCCGATTTGTAACCGTGCGCCTGTCAAGAGCGACTGACTCGAACTGGAACCGGTACCAGACGAATGTGCCGCGAAAGGGGAGCGGTTTCACAAACCTTGCCTCAAAAATCCGACACGCACCCCACGCGTTCCGCCTCGCTCACCTGGTCAGTGTCCGAGCCGAGTGGTACCCATGAAGCATGTCGCACGACGTTCCCACTTGGGATCTTCGATTGTCTTGCGCACCAGAGTTGCTCGCCATCGCGATTGCCGCGCACGACGCCGAAAACGTCGCGGACGATGCATCAGGCAGCTGGCGCCTTCACTTCTACAAGCACGAGGCCAAGCTGCTGCTGGAAGATCGCGAGCTGACGATCACACCCGGCTGCGTGAGCGTCGTGCCGCCCGGCGTGCGCTGCGAGCACCGCTATGTCGAGCGACCGGCGTACGTCACGGCGCGCTTCGCGCTGCGCGAGCAGAGCGGCGAGGCCATGCCGCTGGCGGCGGTTCAAGATCTGGCCGGCGACTTCGCGCAGCTGTGCCAGCGGCTCGAGCACGCGGCGAGCGTCGTTCACAGCCGGCCGGCGCAAGCCGAAGCGCGCTTGTGGGATGTGCTGTGGGACCTTTCCGAGCGCACGGCGCGCAAGGAAGCGCGTAGCAGCAAGCGGCACGTCGCGCTAGACCGAGCCTGCCGCGTGATCCAGTCGCGCCTCTCGGAGCCTTTGTCGCTGGCGGACCTGGCGACGCCGGCCGGCGTCTCGCCGGCTCACTTAACGCGCCTATTCCGCGCCGAAATGGGTGTCACCGCCACCGACTACCTGCGCCGCTGCCGCCTCGAGCGCGCGCAATACCTGCTCACCCAGAGCGACGTCCCCATCAAAGAAGTCGCCTGCGAGATCGGCATCCCCGACCTGCACGCCTTCAACAAAGCCATTCGGCGCGGCTTCGGCGTAGCACCGCGCGAGCTCCGCTCCCGAGGCAGCGTGCCCAACCAGACCATCGCCCCCAGCACCAGCTCGACGCTGGACGACGATGAGCCGCCCATCGTGCAGTCGGCTTAGTCCGCCCGCCGATGGCAGCAGCCCAAGACGTGCCGCTCGGAGGTCCCGAAGACGACACGTGAGCTTCTGCACGTGGTCTCCCCCCAAACCCAGCTACGCCAAAATCTCGCTGATCAGCTTGTTGGGCACGCCCTTGGTGCTGATGCCGAAGCTTGCGACATTGAGACCAAAGTACTGGTTCATGATCGTGAAGTAGAGGTCGCGTAGCGGGACCTCGCTCGCGAACTGCACGTTCTGGTTCGTCTTGAGGACGCCGCCGCCCTTGCCGATCAGCGCGACGGGCAGGTCGTCGGCGTGGTGGTTACCACCGTGCATGCAGCTGGCGTACACCATGATCGAATTGTCGAGCAGAGTACCGTCGCCCTCTTTGATGGCGTCCATCTTCGTCGCCAGCTCGGCGATCTTGCTCGACTGCCACCAATTGATGGTTGCAAAGTCGTTGTTCGCGTCACCACCGTGCTGCGCACCGTGGTAGTTGCCGCAGTTGCCGCCCGCGCCTGCGGTAGAACCCGTCTGCGAGAACGAGCGTTTTGCGACGTGGTCGTAGACGAACTCGGAGCGCTCGTCTTCCAGCATGTAGCTGATGATGCGCGTGTAGTCACAGGTCAGCGCCATGACGATCAGGTCGTTCATGACATCCATGTGCGCGCCCTTGTTGTAACCGCCACCCGCGTTGGCCATGCCATACGCTGCCTTGAGCGTCGGCGCGGGTGTGCTGTTGCAGGCCGTGCCGGACACCTGCATGCCCATGCTGACCGCCGTGGCAGCCTTCTCGGTGTCGCGCACCGAGGCCAGGAACTGATCCATGCGCTTCTGGTCGCCTGTGCCGAGCAAGCCGCGCGTGCGGTTCGCGTTCTCGAGCACCGCGTCGAGCACGCTCTTGTTCAGATCGGCCAGCCTTTGGCGCTCGGGATCGGGCATATCGCCGCCAATCGGCGCCATCGAGCCGGTGAGCGCGTTGAAGACCTTGAGCGGATCCACCTCTTTGTAGAGCGGCTCGGTCGCGCTCTTCCACGAAATGCTGCGTGACAGCGAGCAGGGCTGGCCGTCGCAATAGCTCTCGATGGTAGACAAGCCGACTTGCAGCGAGGCGAGCGGCGTTTGTGTCGCGTAGTTGGGGTGCTGCGCGATGATTTGGTCGGCGGTGGTGCCGTTGGCGTCCTTGCTCTTGAGCTGGTCACGCACGAGCTTGGCGTCGACGCACGACAAGAACACGCCCGGGTCGCGGCCGTGGCTCGGCTCGATATCGGGGTTGTCGGCCTGCGCCGGCGAGTAATTCTCGACGTTGGTCAGCACCGTGAACTTGCTTTTGAGGGCTTGAAACGGCTCCAAGATGGGGGAGAGCTTCCACGCATCGCCGATGCCCGGGTTGGCAGGGCGCCAGAACGTGGCGGTGCCGTTAGGGAAGAAGATGGGCAGAAAGCGCTTCGGGAAGTTCATGGCTTGCCCGCGCGCGACCTTGGGGGCGAGCGACTCCATCCAAGGAAGCGCGATGGCCACGCCAGCGCCACGTAGCAGCGTTCTGCGATTCAACAGCCGGTTCATCTCCAAGGGCTCCTTATTGCGCTTCCGCTCGGCGGGACCGGAAGGTATCCGCCAGGACCAAGTTCTTGATGAGCGTGGGCAGCACGGCCGTGGGCGACTGCCAGGCGTGCGTCACGTTGTCGAGGTAGGGGCGGTCCGTCTGCTCGATCCCGCGACCCAAGCTGTAGATGAACAGCTTGTCGGCGACGCAGCTCATGAAGCGCGGATCGCTCGAGAGCATGTCCGTCAGGCCCGGCAGACCGACGAACTCCGGCTTGCCGACGATGGTGCCGCTGGCGTCGACCGGAGTGCCGTTGGGGTACGTGGCGCGGTACTGGCCGATGGCGTCGAAGTTCTCGAGCGCCATGCCGACGGCGTCGAACGTGGCGTGGCAGCCGGCGCACACCGGATTTTTGCGGTGCTCTTCCAGGCGGGCACGGATGTTTTGCTGCGCTGCCTCGGCCGTACCGGAGTCGCCATCGAGCGGCGGGATCTGCAAATTGGCCGGCGGCGGGGGCGGCGGCGCGCACATGATCTGGTCGAGGATGCGGCGCGCGCGCAGCGTGGGCGCGGTGCGGTGGTTGTAAGAGCTCACCGTCAAGAACGCGCCCAGGCCCAAGTAACCGAAGCGGTGGTCGTCGGCGACTTGCACGAGCTGCAGGCCCGTGCCGGCCGGCGCCGGCAAGCCGTACAGCTTGGCCAGGTCGGCGTTCACGAAGTTGAAGTCTGCCTTCAGGAACGAGGCCCACGGCTGAGCGCCGCGCGCGAACTCGTTGAAGAAGCGGTACGCCTCTTCCATCTCGGCGGTGGTGATGGCCGGCGTCCAGCTCGGGAACACGGCCTGGTCGACGGCGTGACCGGCGAGCTGGCGGATGCTCAGCCACTGGCCGCCGAAGTTCATCACCAGGCGCTCGCCCTTGGTGTCTTTGAGCAAGCGCTCGACCTGGCCGCCCAGCTCGGCGTCGTCCAGCAGCTTGCCGCTGGCCGCAGCGTCGAGCAGGCCCTGGTCGGGCGCGCTGCTCCACAAAAAGTACGACAGGCGCGAAGCGAGCTCGTAGGCGCCGAGCTTGTGCGGGGTCGACGAATTCGGCGTCGCGTCGAGCTCGATGCGGTACAGGAACTCCGCGCTCGAGAGCATGGAGCGCAGCACGTGCTTGAGCGCGTTCTCGGGCGTTTCGCCCAGGCCGGTCGCGGCCGTGTAAACTTTGCCGTAGGTAACGAGCTCTTCCGGCACGGCGGGGCGGCGGAACAGCTTGAGGGCGGTCTGCGAGATGACCGTTTGCTGGCACGCGGTATCGGCAGCGTTGCAGGTGATGAACGCCGACTTGAGCGCCGGCGTCGACATCACCTCTTCTGCCAGCTTGCCGGCGGCATTGAAGAAGTTGGTGAAGGTCTTCGAGTCCGTGCCGAGCGCCTCGGCGATGTTGTCGAAGCCGTAGAGCTCGCCCTGCCCGCCCGACCAGTCTGCCGGCGCCTGCGATACGCCGAGCGAATCGTGAACGCTGTAGTTGTATTCGGCGTCGTTCAGCCGATGCATCACCTTGGTGCCCGGGTCCGTACCGACTTGCGGCACGTACGTGTCGCCGCCCATACCGACACTACCGCCCATACCGACACTGCCGCCGACGCCGCTACCGGCGGTGCTGCTGGCACCGGCCGTGTTGCCGTTGCTCGAGTCGTGGTTGGAACCGCCACCCATGGCGTCGGTACAGCCGACGAGCAGCGTTAGCCCCACCACGCCCAACCACGAGGCAACCTCTCCGCTTTTCAACGTGATCATCGGATCTCCGGCGACGGCGCGGCCGTCAGCTCGGGGAATTAGTCGCCGCCCCGGTTCACTTCCGTGAAACTCAGATGGCACCCGATGACGAAGCTGTCAGGTCGGAAAACCTAACAGTTAAAAAGAGTTAACTAGCCAAAACTGCCAGCGTCAATGTAGGCAGGCAGGTGCGACGAGGCGTCCGTTTGGAATTTTCGCGCGCGACTCGCTCCTGGGGCGCTAACCCGCCGGGCAGAAGGTGACTTCGATCTCCTTGCCGCCGTTGCAGGCGTGGAAGCCGCTCTCCTCGGCCGAGGGCGGGTAGTCGTCGTAGGCGAAAGCGTAGATGCCGGGACATACCCGGTGGACCCACTGCGAGTACGTGTTGAACGGCGGCTTTTGGTAGTACGCCTTGGTGTCCTTGTTGTCGGGGTCGTCGAGCATGCCGCGGTTGACGGCGGCGCACCATTTGGGGCTCGAGGCAAAGAACTTGTCGCAGGCATAGGCGTTGGCGGTGTTGTTGCCCGCCGCGCCATCGCAGCCCGGCTCACCGCTGGCGCACGCTTGCACCTGTGCGTCGAGCGCGTGGCAGTAAGGCTTGTCGTCGTTTTTGCCGCCGAGGCAATACGTGCGTGCTGCCTGACACCGTTTACCTTCCAGTAAGCCGTCGGGACACCCAGCCAGCACGTCTGCTTCTGGCACGTAGCAGCCGACCTTTTTGCAGTCGCCGGTGCCACGCGCGATCATCTCCATCGGTAGCGTGACCCAATCCACGTAGGTGACGTTGTAGTTGAGCACGTCGCCATTTTGCACGAACGTCATCTCGACTTTGTCGAGCTCGTCTTTGTGCTGCTCGTCGCCGTAGGCGGTGATGCGCGCCGCCTCCCACTGCTTGGGTGCGTCGTACCAAATGAGCTCGCCCTTTTGCAGCGGCTTGTAGTCGGGCATGAGCGTGCCTTGTTTGCCCTGCGCGTGGATCCAAATCGGAAACGGGCAGTTGTTGCGAACGCCGACCTCGACCGTGTCCGGCTTGTCCATCGGGGCGGGTCCGAAGGGCGGTAAGACCATGACGCCACCGCCGGTCCCACCACTGCTTTGGCCGGCTTGGCTGGTGGTGCCGGCACTGCCGCTCTCCGCGTTCGAGCCGCCCGCCGACGACGTGCCGCCCGAGGAGCCACCGACGCCGCTACCCGCGCTGCTCATGCTGCCGGCTTGAGCGCTGCTGCCGGCGTGCCCGGAATCCGCCGTGCCGCTATCGGACGAGCAGGCGGCTATCAACCAAGGGGTGACAATGACAGGAAGGAGCAGACGCAGGGGGCGCATGACTCCTGGAGTGTTCGCACGACGCGCCTTCGGTCACGAATTGTGGCCGCAGGGGGCGCGCTCCGCGGAGCTTTATGCCAGCGATTTCGACAAGAACAAAGTGCGATGGCTGCCCCCGGGCAGCACGAAATCGCGAAAGCCCTGGTCGTGATAGAGGCCGCGCGCCCGTTCGTTGTCCTCGCGAACCTCGAGCGTGAGCTTGACGCAGCCGCGACGGCGCGCGTGCTCCTCAGCGGCTTGTAGCAACGCGCGCCCGATGCCCTGACCGCGGTGCGTCGGTAAGACGGCCAGGTCGTGCACGTTGAGCAGGGGCCGTGCCGCGAAGGTGGAGAAGCCGAAGAAGCAATTGGCGAGCCCCACGACGCGCGCGTCGCGGAATGCCAACAGCACGAGCGCCTGCGGTTGCTCGCGCAGCGCCGGGATCAGACGCTGTCGCACTTCTTCCGGCAGCGCGGCCGCGCCACCCATCGCATCGCGAGCGTAGCTATCGAGCACGTGAAGCAAGGCCTCGGCGTCAGCGATTTCAGCCAGATTCGCCTCGCGAATTTCGATCGACATTTCGTGCGCTCTGGGGCGAAATCTATCAGACCCGATGAGCGAGCGCTGTCCCAAATGCGAAGCCGGAGCGCTGACGGCGCTCTCGAGCTCGCTCGTCTTGCGCTGCAGCAAGTGCTGCGGATTTTGGGTACCGCCGCTGGCGTTCGAAGAGCCCAACGTGGTGGAGCTTTTGCGAGCGCACGACTTGCTGCCCACGCAGCCGCTCGAGCAAGACCAGCGCACGGGTCCTTGTCCCGAAGGGCACGGCCTCTTGCGCCGCGCGCGCGTCACCAACGAGGATCCTTATTTTTTGGAGCGTTGTGCGCGCTGCGGCGGCGTGTGGTTCGATCCGGGCGAATGGACGCGGCTGGCTGCCGCAGGTTTGTTGAGTCACGACGTCACCAATCTGTGGAGCCCGGCCTGGCGTGAGCACCTTTCCGAGGAGCACTACCGTGCTTCGCTGGAGGCCGACTTGAAGCACAAGCTCGGCGCAGAAAGGTTCGAGCTGTTGGAGACGCTGGCCAAGCGACTGGAGGAGCCGCAGCTGGCCGCGCTGGCGCTGGCTTACTTGCGCGAGCGCTGGCACGGGCGCCCATGAAAGGGCTCGCCTTGTGCGTCGCCGCGCTGGCCGTCGGTTGTGCCCGCACCGCCACGCCAGCGACGAGCGCCTACGAGGCTCAATCACCGCCAACGCCCACCTTCGAGCTGGAGGGTAAGCCGTTCTGCTTCGCCGGCTCCAACAACTACTACGCCATCTACAAACCGCAGCCGGTGGTCGAAGATCTGTTCGCCAGCGCGCAGGCCCTGGGCCTCAAGGTGCTGCGCGTCTGGGGTATGCTCGATCGCGGCTCGCTCGACGGCAGCGTGCCGAACGCTGACGGCTCCGGCGAGAAGGACGGCGTCTACTTTCAATATTGGGACGCCGCAGCCAATCGACCCGCTTACAACGACGGCCCGAACGGCCTGGCACGACTCGACCAGGTTCTCGCCAGCGCCGCGCGCCACGACGTGAGGCTGATCGTCGTGCTCACCAACAATTGGCGACCCTTCGGCGGCATGGACCAGTACCTGCTCTGGTACGGGCGGCATCGTCACCACGAGTTCTACGAAACTTCCGAGATCAAGCAGGCGTACCGGGCCTGGCTCGAGCACGTGATCACCCGAAAAAATGGCCTAAACGGCCGCATTTATCGCGATGACCCGACCATCTTCGGCTGGGAGCTCGCCAACGAGCCGCGCTGCAACGACGGCAGCGCGTTCGATACGCCGGACGGCTGCGGTCCGGCGACGCTCACCGGCTGGGCGCGCGAAATGTCCGACTACGTGAAGTCACTGGATGGCAATCACCTGGTCAGCGTCGGCGACGAAGGTTTCTTGAACCAGCAAGGCGAGCACTTTGCGTACCGGGCCGAAGGTGGCGTCGACAGCGCCGCGCTCACCGCGTTACCGAGCGTCGACTTCGGCACGTTCCACCTTTACCCCGAGGATTGGGGCACACCCGCCGGCTTCGCCGAGCGTTGGATCAAAGACCACGCGGCGCTCGCGCGGCGGCTCGGCAAGCCGACGCTGCTCGAAGAGTATGGCGTCAAGGTGCAGCGGGCACCGGACAACCGCGGCGAGGTGAGCGCCGGCTTTGCCGAGCGCCGCGACGCGTACCGGCGCTACAGCAACTGGGCGCTCCAGAGCGGTGTTGGCGCCGCGCTGCCCTGGATGTTGGCAGGTGTTGACGCCGACGGCGCACGCTACCCCGACTACGACCAGTACGCGTTCTACCGCGATGACGCCACGGGGCAGCTCATCCGGGGATTTGCGCAGGATTTCGCGCGGGCGCCGGCGTGCACGTCGGCGCGCGCGACGACCCAGCCGGCATCGCCGTTCGTGCGGGTCGAGCGCCGCAAGCAGCCGGTAGCGCTCGGTTGGCTGGCGCCGACACTTTAGGCGACCGCGCGGGGAGCTTCTTGCTCGCGCTCGTTGCGCTTCAAGCTGAAGGAGAAGGTCGTGCCCTGGTTGAGCTTGCTTTCGACCGAGACAGTGCCGCCCATCGCCTCGACCAGGTGCTTGACGATGCTCAGGCCTAGCCCGGTGCCGCCCACTTCGCGCGAGCGCCCGGCGTCTACCCGATAAAACCGCTCGAAGACCCGCGGTAAGTGTCGTTCGTCGATGCCCGGCCCGTCGTCGCTCACGGACACGGTCACGGCTTCACTCGAGACTTGCACGCCGAGCCAGACGTGCGCACCGGAGGGACAGTACTTGACCGCGTTGTCGATCAGGTTGGTGAGCACGTGCTCCAGCGCGCGGCGGTCCGCCCGCACCTTGGGTATCTCGCCCAGCGAGCGCTCTTCGAGGAGCACGTTCTTTTTGCCAGCGCGTTCACGGAACAGCCCCATCACCTGTGAAAAGATGGGCCGCAGCTCGATGGGCTCGATAGTGAGCCGGAAGCCGCGCGACTCGATGCGCGACAAGTCGAGCAAGTCTTCCACCAGCTGGTGTAGCCGCTGCGCGTTGCGGTCGATGATGTTGATGAAGGCGAGCGACGCCTGCGGATCGGTCGCGGCGCCGTCGATCAGCGTCTCCGCCGCGCTGCGGATGGACGTCACCGGCGTGCGCAGCTCGTGCGACACGTTGGCCACGAAGTCGCGGCGCATCGACTCGAGCCGCCGCACTTCCGTCACGTCGACGAAGACGGCCACGAACTGGCGCTGAGCGCCGGGCATGCGCGCCACGCGCGCGAGCAGGCGCCGCGGCTTGATGCTGCCGATCTCCACCTCTTGGGTGGTCGGCTCGTCATCGGCGGCAGCGGCGTCGAACAAGTCGCGAAGCTCCGCGTTGCGCACGACCTCGAGCAAGGGTTTGCCGATGGCGTCGGCCGGCAACAGCAGCATCTCGCGCAGCGCGGGGTTCAAGACGACGATGCGGCGCTTGGCGTCGAGCAAGATCACGCCCTCGACCATGCCTTCCAAGATGCCCGCCATGCGATCGCGCTCGCCGCGCAGCTCTTGCAAGGTGCTGAGCAGACCGCGCGCCAGCTTGTCGAGCGTGCGCCCGAGCTCGGCGAGCTGGTCCTCGCCTTCGAGGCCCGAGCGAGCTTCCAGGTCACCGGCGGCCATGCTGCGCGCCACTTCGTTCAACGCGTACAGGCCGCGCGCCGTGAAGCGCGACATCACGTTGGCCACCAAGAACAGCAGCGCGAGCAGGAGCACAGCGGCTGCAACCAACGTCTCCTGGAACTGCGCCAGCGCCTGATCGACCGGCGCCAGCGAGGCGCCCACGCGCGCCACGGCTTTCGAGCCGTCTACCAGCTGAAAGCGCGCCGACGAGTACAGTGTCCGCCCCTCGACGGTGAAACCGAACTGGCCCAGCTCGCGCGCCGAACCGCGCGCCGCCGCAAAATCGGGTTCGTTCGCCCGGCTCAGCGACGAGGAGGCAGGCCCTTCCGAGCTGGCCAGCGGCAGCCCGTCGATGCCCAAGATCTCGACCGGACAGTGAGCCTCCGCCGAGAGTTGCTTGGCCAATCGCGCGAGCCCCGGCGCGTTGAACGCTGACGGGTGCTGCGACTCGGCCAGGGCCGCCACCAGCTGCGTGCGCCCCTGCAAATCGCGCTGCAGCTGCGTCATCAGGTGAGCTTCGAACGCCGGTCGCCCGCGCAGATTCACGAGCAACGCGGAGACGAGCACCACCCCCAATGAAAGCAGCAGCAGCTTGGCGTGTAGGCCTAGCCTCAAGCCGTGGCCTCTTCTGGCGTACCGACGAAGCGGTAGCCCACGCCGCGCACCGTCTCTACGTAGTCCCGCGCGGCCTCGAGCTTCTCGCGCAGGCGCTTGACGTGAGTGTCCACCGTGCGGGTCGTAATGTCGGCTTGAATGCCCCAGACGTCGTCGAGCAGGGCGCTGCGCGACTGCACGCGGTTGCGGCGGTCGTAGAGCGTGACCAAAAGCCGGAACTCGAGCGCGGTGAGCTCGATTTCCGCCGACTCGACCCAGACGCGGTGCGCTTCACGATCGATACGCAGCACGCCGAACTCGATGCTCGCTTCGCTCTCGACGGGCGCCTTGCCACGCCGCAAGATCGCCTGAATACGCAGCGAGAGCTCGCGCATGCTGAACGGCTTGACGACATAGTCGTCGGCGCCCAGCTCGAAACCGACGACGCGGTCGATCTCTTCGCCGCGGGCGGTGAGCATGACGACCGGCACCGCGCGCGTGGCAGGCGCCTCCTTCAGCTGCTTGCACACGTCGGTGCCGCTGATGTCCGGGAGCATCAGGTCGAGCAGGATCAAGTCCGGGTGCAGCTCTTTGCCGAGCCGGAGGCCGTCACGGCCTGAGCGGGTCGTCGTCACCTCGTGACCTGCCTGGCGCAGGTTGTATTCGAGGACCGACAGAATGTCCTGCTCGTCTTCAACAATCAGAATGCGTGCCATCCGGGTCTTCTGGCTATCGGGCGGCTGTGACGATTCGGTGACAGCCGTGTAGTACTACCGCAGCAACGGCTCGGCAACGGCCGGTTGGCCTAGCGTCAAGTTGCCGGAAAAAGCTCGGATCCGGGCCCGATGCGCAGCACGTTCCCGCGCCACACGACCGTGCGTTTGACGGCGCCCAGCATCCAAATGCCCAGATACATCAAATCCTTGCAGAACCAGCAGGGCAGCTCACGCAGGCGCAAGCGCTCACCGCGCACCCGTGACAGCACGTGCGCGTCACTCGCCAGCTTGATGAGCAGCCCCGCACCGAAGAACTCGAGCACGCCCACGTTGGACGCGAACGGCAACTGACCACCGGCCAGCATGCTCAAACAGCCCAGCACCAAGAACGGTAGCGGGCTGAACAGCGGCTCACCGAAGTACAACACCGGCGCGATGCGGCGGCGCATCTGGCCCCAGCGCACGTGCCGGGCGCAAAAGTCTTTGAGCGAGCGACGCGCGCTGACGGCTTCGACCACGTACGAAGACAGCGCGACCTTGAAGCCGTTCTGCTTGTACTTGCGCCCCAGCACGTAATCTTCGGCCAGCACATTGCACACACTTTCGAAGCCGCCGAGCCGCGACAGATCCGAGAGCCGCAGCAGCATCGATTTGCCTATTACGCACGGATGCGCCACCAGCACGTCCGCGCCGCACACGGCGCGCACGATGAAGTTGTTGAGGTGCAGGTTGTCGAGCTGAGCGCCAAAGTTGCGCTCGCCGGCGCCCGAGAGCACGCTGGAGACGAGGCCGACCCGGTGGTCACGCAGCTCCGAAGCCATCGCGCGGAGGTAGTCGGGACCGACGCGAACGTTGGAGTCGGAGATGAGCACATGGTCGAAGCGCGCGTACGATTCGAGCGAGATCAAGTTGTTCACCTTGGGGTTCAGCCCAGAAGTGAACACACCCGACACGACCCGGATACGCACCTGCGGGAACTCGCGACGCAGCTGCTGCGCCACCTTCAGCGCCGGATCGTGCGGATCTTCGGCGCCGAGCACCAGCTCGAACTCTGGGTAATCCTGCGCCGCCAATGACGCGAGGTTTTCGTACAAGCCGTCGTCGATGCCCTTGAGCGGTTTGAGCACCGAAATACCCGGCGTGGGCCCGGTGTAGTCTCGTCGTCGGCTCACGCGCATTACCGACAGATCGGTCAGCAGCGTGAGCAGGAGCGACACCGCGGCTGCCATCGCCGTAGCGAAGAGCACTGCGTCCATCTGCTACTCCTTTTATGATTCTCGAGCAGCAGACTGCCGGACGCACGTGTCAGTCACGTGGAGCGGGGGAAAACTTGTGGAAAAGTATCTACCCCCGAACGATGTCTTTCGTCTCACTTTGCAGCCACTCGCGGAAAGCCCGCACCTCGGCGCGACGAAAGGTTTCTTTGAGTCCTACCAGGTAATAAGCGTAACCCACGGGCAAAGGGCGCATGCGCGGAAAGAGCAGCTCGAGGCGTCCCTCGTGTAGCTCGTTCTGAATGAGGGATCCGCGCGCGAGACCGACACCTTGTCCACGAACCGCCGCTTCCACGAGCATGCCCGAATCGGTGAGCTGGTGGTGACGAAGGCGAGGTGGCGTGGGGGGCAGACCGTGCGCCTCGAAGAAGCGCGGCCAGGCGTCTTCGTGATCGTCGGACAGCAGGGTTTGCTGCAGTAAATCACCCGGCCTCTTCAGGCGCGCGGCTTTTCCGGGGGCCGCGACGACGTAGAAGTAGTCGTCGAATAGCTTTTCGCAATGTAGCCCCGGATAGCGGCCGTGCCCGAAGCGAATACCCACGTCGACCGGTTCCGTCGTGAAGTCGACGAGCGACTCACTCGTCGAGATGCGCAAGTCCACTTGGGGGTGCGCGGCCAAGAAACCGCCCAGGCGCGGCACCAACCATCGCGCACCAAACGACGGAATCGTCGTCAGCGAGACGACCGGGCGCTCGCTCGCCTGGCGTTGCCGGAGCCGGCGATTGGCCTCGCGCAGCCGCGCAAAAACGGGCCCCAGCTCGGCCTGCCACGCCTGCCCGGCAGCGCTCAACATCAGGCCTCGTCCGGTACGTCGAAACAACAGCACATCGAGCTCCCCCTCCAGCTGCTTGATCTGGTGACTGACAGCCGTCTGCGTCACGCCCAGCTCGAGCCCGGCTTGGGTGAAGCTACCCAGACGCGCCGCGACCTCGAAGGCGTGCAGCGCGTTCAGCGAAGGCAAAGTATAATCCATGAGATTTACTCATGTAGCATGCCAAACATGCGTTGGTCGGCCTACCCCGCCTCGGCTACGGATTGGCGCATGAAACTCTATCGTTTTCGCTACAGCCCCTACGCGCGCAAGGTGCAGGCCGTGCTCGATTGGCTCGGGCTATCATATGAGCTAGTTGAAGTTCCGTACAGCGACCGTAACGAGCTGGCTACGCTCACCGGCGGCTACATCTACGTGCCAGTGCTGGTCACGGACTCCGGCCAGGTGCTGCGCGAGTCGCGCGACATCTGTGAGCACCTCACCCACGCTCCACGCGGCGCCCGTCTCGTGCCCGAGCGCCTCCAGGCCGGCATTTGGGCCTATCACGACTGGGCTGACAACGTGCTCGAGGACGTGTTGTTCCGCCTCGGCTCCCCCTCCGTCCGCGACGCCTGGTCCTCCCCGGGCGACCGCGCCCTCTACGTGTTGATCAAGGAGCGCAAATTCGGCGCCGGCTGTGTCGATGCCTGGCTGCGCGACCGCCACTCCCTGATCGCCCGCGCCCAAAAGCTCTTGGCCCCTTCCCTGCGCACCCTCGAACAGCAGCCATTCCTCTTCGGCACCTCGCCCACGCTGGCCGACGCCGCCCTCTACGGCAACCTGCTCATGCTTCAGGAAGCTGCCCCCGAGCTCATCGCTCACCTATCGCCAACAGTCGTCCGCTTCGCCCGTGACTGCGCCAAAGCCAAGCTCTGAGTCGCCCCTCGGAGTAAAAGCCGCACAGACGAAACTCGGGCGACCCCAACCAAGCAGCGAGCCGAGCGCGCGCGCCACCGCTGCCCACAACCACGAGCCCCTCCCGAGAGACCGATCTCGACTTGGGCACCCAATCCAAGAACCAGCCCCCGCGGAACCTCCGTGCCGATTTTAGGGGGTCTCCACGCCGCCACTTGGATTGGGGACCCAAGTCAAGATGGCGCGCCGGAAGCGCACACGCGGGGCGTCAGCTCTTTTGACGCAGACCGCGGTTGTCACGAGCGGCTAGCTAGCTTCAACGAGCGGCGCGTCAGCAAAGCGGTAGCCGACGCCGCGGACGGTTTCGATGTAGTCGCGGGCGGCGCCGATCTTTTCGCGGAGGCGTTTGACGTGGGCATCTACCGTGCGGGTGGAGATGCGGGCTTCGATGCCCCACACGTGGTCGAGCAGGGATTCGCGTGATTGGACGCGGTTGCGGCGATCGTACAGGGTGACCAGCAGCTTGAATTCGAGGGCGGTGAGCTCGACTTCGGCGCCGTCGACCCAGACGCGGTGGGCGGCGCGGTCGATGCGGAGGTTTCCGAATTCGATCGTGGGGGCGTCGCTGGCGGTGGGCACCTTGCGGCGCAGCACGGCACGGACGCGGAGCACGAGCTCGCGCACGCTGAACGGTTTGGTGATGTAGTCGTCGGCACCCAACTCGAAGCCAACGACGCGGTCGATCTCCTCGCCGCGCGCGGTGAGCATGACCACCGGTAGCGAACGAGTTTGCGGGTTGTCCTTGATGGTGCGACACACCTCGGTACCCGGGATGTCCGGCAGCATCAGGTCAAGAATGACAAGCTCCGGGTTCTCTTCGCGAACCAGGCGGAGGCCGTCGAGCCCGCGCGCGGCGGCCGAGACTTCGTGGCCTGCCAAGCGCAGATTGTAGTCGAGCACCTGCCGGATATCGGGCTCGTCTTCGATGACCAGAATGCGTGACATGACGATTGCGAGGGCGAGCGCAATCGATAGTGAGTGCTTGTGACCGCTCGGTGACGGCCTCGTGCCACCTTTCACACATTCCGAACACGGCCATTTTTCCGCCTCGCCACGGGGGCGCCACCGAATCACGCAAACTTGGCGCGCGTGGCTTTCGAGAACTGGAGCAACCAGAGCCGTGCCATTTTGCGGCTGAAGCGAGTCTTGCTGGGCACCGGCGCCGGCGGCCCGGCGGGCCACTCGCACCCCGGCCCGCGCTTACCGAAGATCGAAACTCGGACCACCGTCTCGGACGGGAACGTCTCCGAAAAGGACGCGAAACCCGCTACCGGCATGGGGGTCAATCCAGCCGCCAAGGGCGCTACGCCCGAGCTCAACCTCTCGGCCTTGTTGGACGTGGTGCTGGTGGTCTTGATCATCTTCATGATCGTGACGCCGATGGTCACCCAGGCCTTCTGGCGACCGTAAGAGCGTGTCGATCGCCATTTTGACCGAGAGCGTGTTGAAGTAGCCGTTACTCGACGTTCACGACGTAGCTCTGCCAGTCGACGCCACCACGGCTGTCGCGCAGCACCACCCACAGGTGCGTGAGCCCGGGCGTGCTCGGCGCGGTCCACACGCCGTCGCTGAAGGTGTCGGTCTCGTCTTCACGACGTCCGGTGTGATCGTCGCCGAAAGAACCGCTGCCCGAGAACCAGGACACACGGAGGGCCTCGCGGCGATCGACGAGCTTGCGCGCCAACGGATCGTAATAGACATACGTCTCTGCGCCGGCACAGCCCTTGGGCGTCATGCAGTCTTCGGCGCAGTCCATGGCCGTTTCGTCCATGCCGCAGATGCCGTCTCCGCATTGGTCTTCGCTCGGGCAGTCGGGCCAGGTGAGACGCAGCTTGAGCTGCTCGCCCGCCTTGACGGAAACGGGCTTCGTCTCGCCGTCGTCCACGCTGAGCGGCTTGGCGTCGTCGCCGTCGATGAGCACGTTGCTGATCGCCGGGTGCTCGTTGACGCGCACGCGCTTTTGGTACGCGAACAACTGCTCGCCGGTCAGCACCGGCAAGCCGCAAATCAGGCCGACTTGGCCGAGCGCCAGGACCGGCTGCGGCTCACTGTCGGCCAGCACCCGCAGCGGCTGGTAGTAGCTGCCGGTGCTATCCGGATCGGTAGGGCGCCCCGCAGGCTCGTCCGCCATGCTGGGCGGAACATCGGGCCCGAACAGACGGCAGGCGTCTTCCGGCATGGTGCCGGTCACGGACGAGCGCTTTCCGAGCTCGTCGAACTGCTCCCCGCTGTACTCGAGGCATAGCGCGCTGACGTCGTTCGTCTCTGCTACCGGCTTGGGCGCCTTACAGAAGGCCCAGTCGACCGCGAATTTCTTGAGCGTCCCGCTCGGCTCCACCACCAGCGCGCTGAGCTTGACTGGAGCCGAAGGCTTGACCTGAGCGGGCGTAGCGCGAATCGCCAGGACACGGCGCGCGAGCACCTCCGAGTTGCGATCGTCGAAAGTGGGCTCACAACCGAGCGCCGCCACAGCGAGCGCGCCGAGCAAGAGCCACGGCACCAGCCGCGAGCCCGTGACGCAAGCGTTCGTCACCATTCGAACCTCCCACCCAGCACCGGCAAGATCGGCAAACCGCTGATGTAGCCGCGCTTTTCGTAGGTGTAGTTGTACACGATTTCTTCGGGATTTTTGCGGTTGCTCACGTTCTGCACGTCCACGAAAAGCTCTGCCTTGCCCCAGCCAAAATTGAAGCGCTTGGCCAGGCGTGCGTCCACCTGCGCGAACGCCGGAATACGAATCGAGTTGTGCTCGCCGAAAATCGGCTCGTACAAGTCACGCCGCGAGCTGTAGAAGGAGCCCACCACCGGCGTGCGCGGGTAACCGGTCGAATACCGAAAGCGCGCGCCGAGCTCGAAGCCCGCGCCGAGGTCGTAGGAGCCGACGATGGCGCCCACGTGCGTTTGGTCGTAGTCGAACAAGCGGTAGCTGCCGCCTGGGTGATCCAGGCGCTCGCTGCGCATCAGCGTGTAGCTGATCCAACCGAAGAAGCGGGCCGAGAGCTCCTTGCGCAAGAGCAGCTGCACACCGTAGGCGCGCCCTTCACCTTCTTGCACCAGCGCTTGCGCCAGGTGCGGCGTGGGCGAGTCGCTGCGCACGACCAAATCGGTCGAATGGGAGTAGAACAGCGTCTCCTCGAGCGTGACGTCGTCGCGCAGCTTGAAGTTCACGCCGGCGAGCGCGTGGGTGGCGTGCGAGACGCCGAGCTGCGGGTTACCGAAGACGGCCGACAAGTCGTCGCCCACCGGCGCCTGCGCGTACATGCCCACCGCGGCCTTGAAGCCGAGGCGCGGCAGCATCTGGTAAATCACGTTCAGGCGCGGCTGCGGCACCGTGGTCTCGTTGGCGAAGCCGATGGCCGGGGTTTCGCCGACGGCCGGTGTTTGCCGACTGCCACTGACCACGAACGGCTCGACGCGGAAGCCCGGGATGACGTGCAGCTTGCCGTCGAGCAAGTTGGCGTCGATCTGCGCGTAGGGCGCGATGGAGCCGATGGTGGTGCTCCAATCGTCCGCGTTCACCTGATCGCCCGGCTGCTGGCCGAACACGTTGATGTCGCCTTCACGAGGCGGCAGGGTCACAGCGCCGCGCCGCGAGATGCTGGAGTGGCTGCCCTCGGCATCGAGGCCGACGATGACCGCCACCTTCTCCGCCAGGCGGCCACGCCACTGCGCGCGCAACCCGAACTCCTGTGACTTTACGTCGAGCACGGTGGGCGTGCCGCCGAACGACGACAGCACGCGCGAGTGATCGGTGCCGCCCCACGGCGTGAACGTGAGGTTGGTGCCGTCTTCGAATTGGCGCTTGTAGGTGATGCCGAAGCGATTGAAGCCGGTGAGCGTGTCTTGCGACTTGACCTGCGCCGGGTCGGGGTTGGAGACGGTGCGCGTCAAGTTGTCGCGCGACACGATGCCGATCACGTCGACGCTCTCGTTCTGCCGCAAATCTTGCTGAATCTTGAATTGCGCGTCGTAATAATCCGGGATCGGAACGAAGTCGTTCACGTCCTTGTCGGTGAAGGCGTTGATGGTCTTGTCGAGGTAGCTCTTGCGCGCGGCCAGCGCCACGCGCGTGTGCTCGGCCACGGGCGCTTCGACCATGGCCGAAGCGTCGATGGCGTCGGCGGCGACGTAGCCGTGAAAGCGATCGTTGCGCAGCGTGCGCGTGTCGATCGTCACCAGACCGCCGAGGCCGCGGCCGTATTCGGAGCCGTAGCCACCGGGCGTGAGGTTGATGGCGCGCACCAGGTCGCTGTTGACGGTCGAGCGCAAGCCGCCGCCGTGATAGAGCAGCGGGATTCGCACGTTGTCGACGTAGATGCGCGTGTCGTTGGGCGCCGCGCCCCACACCACCAGCTGGCCGGAGCCGAACGAAGCGCGCGCGACGCCCGGCAGGTTTTGCACCACCTTCAGCGTGTCGCCGCCGGTGCCCGGAATGCGCCGGCCTTCTTCGGCCTTGATTTCGGTGGTGGTGATCTCTTTCTTGATGCGCGGCGCCACCACCACGACCTCGAGATCGCTCTCTTCGTCGCCCTCTTCCTTCGGCTCGAGCGAGTATTTGACGGTCAGCTTTTGCAGGGCAACCAGCGTTTCGTCGGTAGAAACCGTGGTCAGGCCCGGCGCGTCGATCGCCACCTTGATCGGGCCGAGCGGCACTTCTTTGAACTCGAAGTGACCGTCGGCGTCCGTCACGGCTTCGCCTACGCCCTCGATGGTGATTTTCGCGCCTTCGATCGGCTTCTTGGTGAAGCGATTCATCACCACGCCGTCGTAGTTGACGACCGGCTGCTTCGGCTCTTCCTTGAAGGTAAAGTCGTAGCGGTAGGTGATCTTGACCGGCGCAGGCTTGCCGTCGACCTCGGCCGGGTCGAACTTGAACTTCATGACCGCCTCTTCAGCAGCCTTGTCGAAGGCGGGACCCGCGGAGGTGATCACCGCGACGTCTTCGACGTTGCCCTTGTCGGTGATGGCGATCTGCAGGACCACCGAGGCGCCTTTCCCGGCCGCTTTTTCGGACTCGGGGAATTCAGCCTCCACGAACTCGACCAGCTTCGGCAGCTTCGTGAGCTTACCTTGACGGCCAGGGGTCTCACCGGATGCGCCCGTGGTCTGGGCGAAAGCGGACGGCGCATGGACGCTCACCCCGAGCGTCAATAGCGCCAACATTAAGCCAAGCTTTTGCAAGCCCTTACTCTCCCAATGCGAAACGGAACGTGATGATGAACGAAGAAGCGACGGGTTTGCTGCACGCCGTGCCGGGCGCGAACTTGATGCGTTTCGCGGTCGCGATCGACGACTCGTCGAGACCGTGACCGAGACCGGACATCACCTGGACGTCAGTGACGTTGCCTTGCGCGTCCACCGACAGCTTGAGCTTCACGCGGCCCTCGATCTCGGCCGAGCGCGCTTCGTCGGTGTACTGCGGCTGCGCAAAGCCTTGCGGCTTGGGCTTGACGAGCTCCTCACCGCAGGGTGAGTCGCCGCCCAAGGCCTCTTTCACGGTACCGAAGCTCTTTTCCTTCGGCGGCGGTGCGGCGAGCTGGCTGACACCTTTGGAGGCGCCACCGCCCGGACCCACGGGCACACCGATGCCGATACCGCCGCCACCAGGGCCGGCCATACCGGACATCGAGATGCCGAAATCCGGAGCGGCGTTCAGCGCTGCGTGTTGTTGCGGCGCCGGCTCCGGCGGCGGAGCTTCGGCCGGCTTGGGCGGAGCCTTGAAGGTGGTCTTTTGATGCAAGACCTCGGGAGGAGCTTCGATCGGCTTTGGCTTCTCCTCCTCTTCCTTCTTCGGCTTCTTCTTCTCGGTCATCATCACGCCGATCGACTCCGTGTTCTTCTTCTCCGGAGTTTTCAGCACGACGATGCCGCCCAAGAACGCGGCGTGAGCTACCGCGCTGACGGCGATGGTCTTGGTGAGGCTCATGACGGCCTGCTCTGACCTAGTTGTTGACTTCGACGTTGATCGCGAACTTGAAGATGCCTTCACCGCGCGCGACGTCGATGACGTGCACGACCTTGCCGTGAGGTACTTCTTTGTCCGCGGTGACGATCAGGTTCACGTCGGGATTGCTGGCGTGGGCTTCTTTGAGCTTGGCCGCCAGCTCGCTCTCCGCGATGGGTTTCTGGTTGTAGTAGACCCCGCCACCTTTGGCGATCGTCACTGCAGCCAGCGACTGTACCGAGTCGGCGCCGTTGGCGGCCTTGGGCAGCTCGACTTTGAGGCTCTGCGACACGATGTACGTGGCAGACACCATCATGATCACGAGCAGCACCAGAACCACGTCCACCATCGGGGTGACGTTGATCTCGGTGATCATGCCCTTTTTTCCGCCTTTGAGTGTGCCGGCCATGATTCGCTCAGTTGGTGGGAGCGCTGGCTAGATCGCGCTCGGACGGCTTGTCTTGTGGGGCGCTTTGTGGCGGGACCTCGCCGAGGCCGCGAAACTCCAGCGCGGTTTTGTGCTCGCTCTTGAGCAGCGCCAGCATCTGCTTGGTGATGATCGAGACGTTGGCCTCGATTTCGCTCACCTTCTTCTGCGCCAGGTTGTAGCCGACCACCGCCGGCAGCGCGACGAGCAGACCGACCGCCGTCGCCACCAAGGCCTCAGAGATGCCGCTCATCACGTTACCCATGGCCTCGTGGTTCTGGCCGGCCGTGCCGAGCTGGTGAAACGACTCGATCACGCCGATCACCGTGCCGAGCAGACCGACGAACGGAGCGTTGTTACCGAGCGTGCCCAAGAACGTGAGCCCACGCTCGAACTCCTTGCGCTGGCGCGTCATCGAGGCGTCGAGCACCTCCGTCACGGCTTCCGGACCGCCGTCGATCCAGTCGAGCGAGGGCTTGATGATCTTGGCTTCGATCATGGCGCTCTTGCCGAGCACGTCCTCGGCGCCGCGGCGGTCGCCGTCGCGCAGGCGCTTGACGAGATCGGTCGCCAGCTTGTCCGGATCGCCCTTGCCTTTGCGGAAGTACAGGAAGCGATCGAGCATGATCGCGAGCGAAACGAACGACAGGGCGATGAGCAGGTACATCACCCAGGCAGCGCCAAATAGCGCCAATTTGGTCAGGTTGTGAATCAACATGGCTTAGTTTCCTTGGCTCGGGAATTCGAAGGTGTGCAGGAACAAGCCCGCACCGGTGCCGTTGTCGGCGTTGATGTCGAGCAATTGCCCGGGTTGGTTGAAGGTCATGACGCCGTCCTCCCACAGCTGGAGATCGAACGTCGTGGCCGGCTCACCGCAGCTGTCGTACAGGTCGACCCAGACCAAGTAGTCACACGTGGGTAGACCGGCACACGCGGGAGACGACGGCTCGTCTTTGAATACCACGTCTTCTTGCATGATGCCGTCGAAGGCGCAGCGCGCGTTCGAGTCGCGATTCAGCGTGCCCGAGCCCGGCAGACCCTCTTTCGGGATTTTGTGATCGCCTGGCACGACGCTGGTGTTTGGGGTCTTGGAGCTGGTGAGCTTGCCGTCGGGGCTCTGCACTTGCAGATCCAAGTCGGCGTGGTTGTGCCAAACCAGCGAGATGACCTTCTTGCCCGCGGGCTGCAGGCTCTTCACCTTGAACGGGATCTCGCTCGGGATGCTGAACTTGCCGTGCTTGTCAGTCTCGGCCACGAGCAGGGTCAGGTCGCCCAGCGGAGCCTCGCGCGTGAAGCGAAACTTGAACGCCCAGTCGATGCCCGGGTCGATCAAGTCCGGCAGCCCCACCGGCAGAGTCCAATAGCCCGTACCGGCGCCTTTCAGGCTGACCGCGACGCCCCAGGCTTGCAGCGAAGCGCGACCAGAAAGGCCTCTTTCCGGGCCGCCCGCCTCGGCGAGCGAGGTGTTGGAGGTGGTGAGCGGCATCTTGGGATTGCCGTCGTTGGGCAGCGCGCCGCTGTTGAAGGTGGCGCCCGGCACCACGATCGGCTCCGCAGGTCCGCCCGGATCGCCGTACGAATCTTGGCAGCCCAGTGCGAGCAGCGAGCCGCCGACGAGAGCCAGAGAAACCGCGCGCCTCATCACAGCTCCCCCTGCAAGCGGATGGTCACCACGTTGTTCTTGCGATCGGCAGGCACGCCGCGGTTGTCGGTGGCCAGGTGATCTTTGATGATGTCCCACTCACCGTAAAGCTTGAGGCCATCGGGCAAGCGAAAGCCGATCAGCGGCGAGATGGTCTTGACCGAAGCCTTGGTCGGCACGACCTTGCCGTTCTGCGTCGTGAACACGTCGGCGCGCGGATCGTAAAAGTCGTAGCGCACGCCGAGCAGCGCGTGCTTCGTGACGTCTTGCAAGACGCCTACGTAGTAACCGAGCTGGCGCTCGTCGTGCCCATTCGTCACGGGGTCGGAGATGAAGAGGCCCCTGTCCAGATTGTTGGCAACGACAACCTCACCTTGCAGCTCGGTGTTCCCGAGCGGAGTCGTAACGACGAGATCGGCGTCGATGTTGACGGCCCAATGCTTGAAGTTGGTGGAACGGCTGGGCGCCGAGCCAGGCGTGGCAGAGAGCTCGACATTGCTAATCTGACCGTCTTCATTCAAGTCAGTCCAACTGAGCACCGCCTTGGTGCCGTCGGTTCCGCGAAACGTGCCCTTGCCGTTCAGAAGCGACACGCCGCCGGCGGCTTTGACGGTTTTGCTCACGTCGGCCGAAACCCCGAGACGACCGATCACGTCTTTGGCGGAGTTCGGATCGCGCAGTGGAAATCCAACGGGCTGCCCGGCGGGCTCGCCATTGACGACGGCGACCGCGTACTCGAAGAAGCCCAACTTTCCCGACAGCATCGCGCCCACGTCCGGCTCGGACGGGAAGAAGGCGCGTGACGCCTGGGTGCGCTCCAAGAACGGACGCAGGCGCGGGCTTTCGGGCAACTGGCGGCCGAACGGCGGCAGGATGATGCCCGCGGTCAGGCCGATGAGGGGCGCCTTTTCGACGGGCGCATCGGCGCCGCGGTACACGGCGCTGACCTCGGCACGCTGCACGCCAAAACTGGGACCCTTGACGGTATTGCCGTCGAGCTCCAACAGGAACTCCGCGTAGCGGTGCTTTGATTCGGCCTTGAGACGAGCGCGACGCAGTAGAAACCGATTCTGATTCAGTGGCTGCCCACCGACGGCGAGCTGGTCCTCCGAGTCTTGATGAAATTCGAGCTGCGCGTGCGCGTAGCCGGTCAACGTGATGCTGTCGTACCAGTGCGGGGAGGGTGTCGGCGGGGCCGCGACGGGCTTCTCCTTGGCGACGGCTACGGCCGCATCTTTTTCGCCCTTTTCGGCTTTCTGAGCGTCGAGGCGCGCGTTCAGCTTGGCGAGCTGCTCTTCGAGCGCCTTCAGACGCGCGTCGCGCGCGGCGTTCTCTTTCTGTGCCTCGGCCTGGTCGTCGGCGCGCGGCGCGGCAGGTGCAGTCGAAGCTTCGGGGGCGGGGGCGTCCGCCTTCGGAGCGATGTCCGAAGGCTCGGCTGCCTGGGCGGTTTGCGACAAGAGCAAGAGCGCGTAGGCAGTTCCAAGACTTTTCGCACAGACGTTCTTCACGAATTTCACCAATCAGTAAGAAAATCGAAACAGAATAATTGGCATGCGTTCGCCACCGGACGGCGTGCCGCCCGATGGCGAATCAGCGCGTGACGGTGAGGAGAGCGTCGACGGACGCCCGCCCCGCCGCGCCACCGCTCAGGGCAGGTCGGGCAGCTTGCCGTTCTTGATCGACGTCAACTTGGTGTTGTCGAACGGCTCGCAGCCAGTCGTGGGACATTGGTTGAGGAATTGCTCGTGCGTCGAGGGCTTGCACTTGTAGCAACCGTTGTCGGCGTCATCCGTGCACGTCGCCTCGCCACCAACGCCACCCTCGTTCATCATCACCGGGCCGGCCCCTGCGCCGCCCTCGGTCTGATTGCTGGTGCCGCCGGTCGGCTTGGTGCCGCCGACGGTGTTCTTCCCGCCAGTGTCATCACCGCCGACGGTATTGCTGCCGCCGCTACCACCGTTGTTCTTGGTGCCGCCATTCGGCGCCGGGTTGCTGCTGTCGTCGTCGTCGCCGCAGGCGACGGCGAACGCCAGCACACAGCCGAGCGAGGCGATCAGGAGCGATTTACCGAAGTAAGTAGTTTTCATCAGATTGCCTCGCAGAAGCCGTAGCTACAGGAATTGCCTTTGTCGCAGTCGGCGTCGGTTTCACAAGCGGCGCAGCCCGTGAACTCCGCGCCGCCGTGCAGGCGCTGACTCTCGTAGAAGCAGGTGCACGTCGGATTGACGCTCATCAGGTCGCCAATCTCCTCGTCGCGGCTCACCTGCATGGCGCAAACCGGTACGAGGTTCTTGGTGATCTCGAGCTTGACGATCTGCATCGGGTCAGCGTCGCTCACCGGCTTGACACCGTTCACGTAGTCGACGAAGTCGGAAATGTCGTCGCTGGGCTTGCCCTTGTTGTCGACCGCCGCGTACATGTGGAGGGGTCCCCAGATGTCGTACTTGCCGTTGCGCACGTTGAGCTTGTCTTTCGAGCTCGAGCTCGAATCCGGCCAGTAGCCACAAGTCTGACCCTTGGCCTGGAAGGCGAGGCCGCGGATCTTGTCACGGGCGTCGTCCAGCTCGGTAGAAGCCAAGATGCCGAGCGTGGTGTCTAGGTTCGTGGCGCCGCCGACGCGAGTCACGATCTCTCCGCTTCCACCCGCGACGGCGTGCTTGATGGCGTTGCCGTCGGTATAGTTGTTGAGTGCCCAGCTGCCCGGCAGAACGCCGATGGCCGTCGCAATCATGCTCTGCGTGCCGGAGCCGGGACCGCGGATCCAGATGTCGTCCTTGGACGTCCAGGGGGTGCCGTTGGCGTAGGACTTTTTCGTCGCGGGGTCGTTGCTGGCAGGATCGAAACCCATCACCAGGTAGCCGGCCTCGGCGCTGATCGATTGGATGGCCGCGTCCGCGCCCTTGGGCACGGCGAAGTTCATGATTTGAATCGGGCCCTGGAAGTCGCCGAAGCCGTCGAGCATCGATGCTTCGACGCCCGAGCAGCTGGTGGCGAACACGTCCGAAACGCCGATGTCCGCCGTCTTGGCCGCCGGCACCGTGCAGGTGTCCGCACCGATGATGCCGAGGTCGGCACCGGTCGGCAGCGGCGTACCGTTGAGGGCGTAGTCGACGCCGACGCACGAGCCGCCCGACACGTACACGACGACTTCAGTATCTTTCAGCGCCGTGGACAGCGCCTGAATGAATGGCTTGATGGCGCTCGAGCCCGCCACGTAAAGGTGAGGCTTGGCGTTGTCGTAAGCGTCGCAGTCGCCGAGAGAGGCTGCACGCGCAGCACCGCTCGCCGAGAGCACGCCTGCGATGGCCGCCAGGCCGAACGAGGTCTTGATTACGTTAATGTTCATGTGTCTCCAGTGCCCACCGTTAGCGGGAACGCAGCGCACATTGGCGAAGGCCCATGACGTTCCGGTGTCGGTCCTGGAAAAACTCGGGGACGTTCGCCCGCGAAACTCCACAGTGGATTCGCCAAACGTCACGCAAAAGACACGAGCGCGCCTGCCCCTCATTAAATAGCGCTCGAACCTCCCCCCTCCACACCACTCGCTCATGCGAGGGTCACGGCCGACCAATCGTCACACACCGGTCGCGAGCCGCGCGGTAGAAGCGCTCGAGCGTCGACCTCGACGCGACCTTGCGGCTCAAAAAATGTAGAAGGCCGAAAACTGCAGGCGGTGGTTCTTCGCGTCCTGCCCGTCGGCGTACTTCTGACGGAAGTAGGCGTACTCTGCTCCGACTCGCAGCGCGCCGTCGACATCCCAAAACAGGTTGCCGTCCGCCCACAGCGACTCCGTGAACACCTTGCTCGGGTCTCCCCACGAGTCGATGTTGGACGACTTCATGTGAGAGACGTTGGCTGACACCCAGACGTTACCGGCCGGCGGCAGGTAGTACTGGATGCCGGCGATGTAAGACTGCCAGTTGATGGCGTGTAGGCGCCCGTCGGCACCGTAGGTCACCAGACCGCCGTCGATGTTCGGTGTGTACGTCGGAGCGGGCATCGTACCGCTCGGGTTTGGCAACGCGGGAAAGCCGATGCCTCCGCTCAGCCCCGTGTACTGGTCCGCGATACCGGTGCCATTGACGAAGGACGCGGTGATGGTGAGCGCGTTGGCGCGGCCGTTTTCGGTGGCGCGAATGATCGGCAAGAGGGCATCGATCGACAGCCCCGCGCCGGTCTTGGTCCGTTCGGCCTCGGGCTTGGCCGAAAATTCGAGCACCTTGAACTGGCGCCAGACACCCGAGACGCCGATCGCGGCTGCGTCGACGCCGGTGCCGGTGGAGCCGGCGGTGTGCAGCCCCTTCCAGTCGTTGAGCATGAAGCGCACCCCCGCCTGACCGTCCGGCAACGCCGAGTCGCGATTCAGTGGACGCGCGCCGGCCAGCGCCAGCTCGACGTTGACGGGAGCGGTCTTGAACACGTGAGATAGCCGCAGCTGCACCGTGCGCGAATAAACCTGTCCGGGGACGCCCTGAATCTCGACGGTGTTGGGGTGAAAGGATGACTGCCAACCGAACAGCTCCCAGTACTGCCCGGCCAGCACATCGACGAACGGAGTCTCGAGCTTGATCATGGCGTGGCGCACGCGCAGGCCCGCATTGTTGAAGAAGGCGGCCTCGGATGCGTTGGGAGGCTGGTTGCCCATGAGGTCCATCTCCAGCATCGCGCTGGTCTTCACTTCTGCGCTGTGTGGCCCGGAGAGCTTCAACCCGAAGCGCGAGTTGCGAATGCTGGTCTGGAAGCGACCGCGATCGCCGGCAGGCGTGCCGGACCGCGCGATGTTCGCGTTGCCGGCGACGTCGTTGAAGCTGCGCGTCGAATCCGAGATCGCGTCGGCCTCCACGAAGCCGTATAGCTTGGCACTGAAGGTCGAAGATACGGCTGGGGTGCTCGCCGCGGCGGGCCCAGCGACGGGTACCGGCGCGGGAGCGACCGGCGCAGCAGCGACCGGCGCGGGAGCGACCGGCGCAGCAGCGGGCGAAGCCGCGACAACGGGCGGAGGCGCCTCCTGAGCCATGGCCAATGAAGAAGACAAGACGGCAGCCAACGACGTGCCGGCGGCACGCGCAAAGACGACGTTTTTCACGCAATTTTCCGATCTAGAAGTAAAGTGTCAGCGAGTCACTGTGATTGTCGACGCAGCGGCCGATGCCGTCTCCGTTGATGCTGCGCGTGAACGTGCAGCGCAGCAGATGACCGGCGTTGCACTGAAGCAAAGCCATCCCATCCTGCGTGTCTTCGGAATAGATGGTGTTGATCTTTTCGTCGTCCCACGACACGTGCGGTCCAGGCACCGTGGAGTAGCGACCGGTGCAGCGTTCTCCACCGCTCAGCGTCGCTTGAAGCGGGCCGGCGTTCTGAACGCTATCCGGAAATACCACGCTGCCGCGACCTCCCACCGTAGGTGAGTAGATGTAGCCGCTCCGAGGAATGGCGCAGCCGGCCATGGCCAGGCCGCCAAGCACACACAGCAATGAAAGGCGCATCGTGCTGCTCCGCCTCAAAACATCATGGCGTACTCGACGCCTTTTTGATCTTTACAGGAACCGTAGCTGAAGCCGCTGCCGGGCCTGCGCGCCATGGTGCAGCGCAGCACGTCGCCCGACGCGCATTGCATGACCGCGACGCTGGCGTCGGCGTTGTCGCTGAATGGCACCTGAAAATCCGTCATTTGTCGGGCATTTTCGGGGCTCACCAGGCTGAAGATGCCGTCACATTGGACGCCACCAGGCAACTGACCGTGGACTTTACCGGCGCTCGCATACGGCGAATCGACGGACACGTTGGTCGCGCGCCCGGTCTTGATTTCGTACAGTTGCCCGGTCTGGTGGAGGCCGCAGCCAGCGACTGTCGCCGCGCCCGCAAGCAGCGCAACCAATCTCGAGATGTTCATTGTCACGACTCCCTGGATGCTTTGAGTTTCAGAATGACGAGTCAAGCCGGTGACGCCGCGAGGTCCGGCGCTTCGTCCGCAGCTTCAGGCTGCGGACGGCGAGCCAGGATCGTGAACATCACGGGCACCAAAAAGAGTGAAAGCACGGTCGAGGACGCAAGACCGCCGACCACCGCGAGCGCGAGCGGCTGATTCGCGGCGGCGGCTTTCTCGAGCCCCAACGCGGTCGGTAGCAAGCCGATGATCGTCGCCAGGCTGGTCATCGCGATCGGAATCACGCGGCGGCGGCCCGCGTCGAGCACGGCCGCGACCGGATCGAGCCCAGCTTCCAGGCGGCGGCTGGCGTGATCGACCAGCAAAATGCCGTTGGAAACCGCGATACCGATCACCATCAACACTCCCATCAGCGCGGTCACGGAGAAGCCCTGCCCCGCCGCCATCAGCGCGATCACGATGCCCACCAGCGAGACCGGGATCGCGAACAACATGACGAGCGGCAGGCGCAACGACTTGAACTGACTGGCCATGATCATGAACACGATCATCACCGCCAACCCCACCGCGACCCCCAGCCCCGAGAACGTGGTGCGCATCAGGTCGACCTGACCGACGAAGCCCAATGACAGATCACGCGTGCGCGGGTCCGTACGCAGCTTGGCCTCGAGCTCGGCGGCGGCGCTACCGATGTCACGGCGCTCGGTCTGTAAGTAGACGGTCGCCACACGACTGAGCTGATTGCGCTCGATCGCGATCGGCCCCGTGGAACGACGAATCTTGGCGTAGGTGCCGAGCGCGACCGCCCCACCAGTGGGCCCGACGTGCACCGGCAAGGAGGCGAGCACGTTCTTGTCGGTCACGACCGCGCCGTCGTAATAGGTGACGACGTAGTAAGACTGACCATTGTCGCCGTCGACCCAAACGGCCGGAGTATTGATGTTGCCGAGCGTGGCTTCCAGCGTGGCTTGCGCGGCGTCGCGCGCGGAGACACCGACCAGTCCGGCCTCTTGCCGCTGAGTGTCGATGCGCAGCTCGGGGTATTCGGTCTCGAGGTTGGTGTAGATGTCGCGCACGCCACCTACCTGGCGCGCCACCTCCGCCACCGCGTTGGACGCCGCAGACAGCTCATCCAGGTTGTCGCCCCGGACCTCGACCACGATCGGTGCCAGGTAGCCGTTGGCGAACACGCTCGCTACGAGCCCGCCCGGCGCCTGCAAGAAGTCGACGCCCGGATAGCGCGCCACGAGTAACGCGCGCATGCGATCGGCGAGCTCGCGCTGATCTTCCTCGCGCTTTTCTGGATCGGACAGCGCCAGGCGAATGAAGCCCATGTGTGGCCCGGCGTTGGGGCTGTTCATCGCGCTGCGTGCCTTGCCGGGCGCGCCCACATTGGTGAGGACCAGGTCCACGCTGCCGGGCGGCAGCTTGTCCTTGAGGTACTTACCCATCTCGGTCAATCGGCGGTTGGCCGATTCGAGCGGCGTGCCCGGCGCGAAACGCACGTAAACGCGCTCCATCCCCTCGTCGACCTCGGGAAAGAACGTGCTCGGCAGGTGCGCGGCGAACCACACTGCGCCTGCTACGAGCGCGGCTGCTCCGCCGATCACCCAGGCGCGATAGGGAAGGACCTTCTCCAGCGCACGCCGGTAGCCTTCGGCGAAGGCATCGATCTTGTGCTCGAGAGCCGCGGCCAGCCGCCCCGGCTTGGAGTGGCCGAGCAGGTAACGGCACGCCACGGGCGTGACGCTCATACTCACCAAGTAGCCCGCGACCATGCCAGTTGCGACCGTGAGCGCCAGCGGCGAAAAGAGCTTCTTGGCCAGGCCGGCGAGCAGCACGACGGGCAGCAGCACCGCGATCGTCGAAAGGGTCGCCGCCAACGCCGGCAATGCTACGGCGCGCGTGCCGTCGAGCGCAGCTTGGTACGCGCTCTTGCCGGCCATGCGCTCGCGGTGCACGGACTCGAGAACGACCACCGAAATATCGACCAGCGGCCCCATTGCCAGCGTCAAGCCGCCGAGCGTGAAGGCGTTGAGCGTCTGGCCGGTCGCGTACAGCACGACCAAGATCACCGCGAACGAGATCGGCACCGAAATCGCTGCAATCAGCACCGAGCGCGGGCTCTGCAAAAAGAGCAAGATCACGGCCGCGACCAGGCAGAACGCCTGCAAGATTTCGCGTTTCAAGCCGTCGAAGGTGCTGCGAACGAATGTCGACTGGTCGAACACCGGCGTGACTTGCATGCCCTTTGGCAAATCTTTGAGCCCGGCCAAGGCGGTCTTGATGGCATCGACGATTTGAATGACGTTGCCGCCCGGCACGCGCAGCACGTTGAGGTAGACGGCGTTCTGCCCGTTGATGGCCACGCCTTGCGTGTTGGGGCTGCCGCCGTCTTCGACCCGTGCCACGTCGCGAATCAACACGGGCCGACCGTCCACCACCTTCACGACCGCTTCGCCGATTTCGGAGACGCGCGCGGGCACAGCGTTGGTGTAGACGTTGGCGTCGAAGGTCTTGGCAATGAAGCGCCCCGACGGCAACAGCGCGTTCGCGCGCGAAACCGCCGCGCCCACGTCGCTCGAGGTCACACCACGCGCCACGGCTTTGGAGGGGTCGACGACGACGTTAATCTGCCGTTCGCGCCCACCATTGGGCGAAGCGCTGGCGACACCGGAAATGCCCTCGATGACCGGCTCGATGACGTTGGCCGCGTAGTCGTAGAGTTGGGGACCGGTGAGCCCGCCGCCGTAGACCGCGATTTGTACGACCGGCGCGTTGGTCGGATCGTACTGGAGCACGAACGGCGGCACGACGCCGAGGCTCTTCGGGATCGACGACATCGCGAACGCGACCTGTTGCTGTACGAGCGTTTGCGCCGAATTGAGATCGGTTCCCCACTTGAGCCAGACGTAGATCACGCTCAAGCCGCTGCGCGATACGCTCTGCACGTGATCCACGCCCGGCGTGGCGCTCACGTATTTTTCGAGACGCCAGGTGATGGTCTTCTCGACGTCCTTGGGCCCCATGCCGGGAACCTGCGTGCCGACCACCAGCACGGGCGGCGTGAGCTCCGGAAATGTATCGACGCTGAGCCGACCCGACACCACCACCGCGAACACGATGATGGCCAGGCTCATCATCACGACCGCGATCGGATTGCGGAGCGCTAGGCGGATCATGGCGCTTTGGCGGCTCCCTCGATCGAATCCTTGACCAACACGCGGTCGCCGTTGGCGAGGTGAGCTCGACCTTCCGTGACGACCAGCGTCTCCGGAGCCAGCTCTGGGGCCACGAACAGCTGCCCTTCACGCTCACCCAGCAGCGGCACTTCCAGCTTCTTGGCGACGTTACCGTCGACCACGAAAACCGAGGCCTTGTTGCCGCGCGCCTTGGCGGCGACGGAAGGAATCATCGTCGCCGGCCTTGGCGCGCCGACGTCGAGGTTGATCTCGGCCGTCGTTCCTGCGGGCAAGTCGTGACCGGCCGGGTCGAGATCGACCTCGAAGCGCACGGTGCGTGTCGTCTCGTCCGCCGCCGGTGCCCGACGGCTGATCGCCCCCTGCAGGTGCAAGCCGTTCGACAGCAACATGATGTTGACGATCGTGCCGACGCTGACCGCGTCGAAATCGGTCTCGGGCGCGTCGGCAACCAGGCGCAGCATGTGGCGATCGACCAGCGTGACGATGGCCGAGCCAGGTCGAACGAAAGCCCCAGGGTCCGCGGCTCGTACCGAGACCTCGCCGGCAAAGGGGGCGCGAAGCACGCAGTCGTCTACCTCGAGATGCTTGCCCAACGATTGCGCCTGCAGCGCTTGCAACTGCGCATCTTGTGCGACGGTACGGGCCTGGCGCTGCTCGACCTCGTTCGGTGAGACGAAGCCACCGTCGAGCAAGTTTTGATAGCGGGTGGTTTCGCTGGCCAGCGCGCGCTGCTCGGCCGCCAGCGCCTGGGCCTGCAGCGTGACGACTCGGTTGGCCGCCGAGCTGTTACGACAGTCGAGCGTGGCCAAAACTTGATCCTTTTTGACCGTGGTGCCCGGACGCACCAGCACTTCGCTCACGTAAGCCGACACCAGCTGCGGCCCGACACGCGCCTCGAGCCAGGGCGCCAGCGTGCCGACGTAGCGACGTGACTCGCGGAACTCGGCGCCCTTGGCGATCACCGCCGTGACGCCTTTGGGGCTGGCCGCGAGCGCGCTGTGGTTCGTCTGCGCCGAGGCATGGCGAAACAAGGTGGCGCCCGTGCCCAGAATCGCGACCACCGCCACCACCAGCATGGCGGGGACGCTGAACGTGAGCTTGCGACGTGGGGGAGGCGGACTTTCTTCGACACTTCGAGGTGGCGTTACATCTTGGGCGTTCGGCTCTACGGTCATCGCTCCTCCGACATCACGCGAGTCAGCACCGCCCGCGCGACGGCAACTTGAAAATGGCCAATCGCCAACTGAATCTCGGCGTCGATGCGCAAGGTTTCAGCGTCGGCAAGCTCGGTGCTGGTCCCGAGCCCCGACTTGAAGCGGGCCTCCGCTTGCTCGTGGTTGGCTTTCGCTGCGTCCGCCGCTCGCGCCAGTGCGTCGAGGGCCACGCTCGTCTCTTCGAAGCTGCGGTAGGCCTGCTCGGCGCGTGTCGTGGCGGCTTGTCGCGCCACGTCGACCTCTGCCAGCAACGCCTGCTCCCGGCGCCGCGAAGCCTCGGCCTGGGCGCTGGTCACGCCGCGATAGATCGGCCACTCCAGCACCAGACCGGCGCTGTAGTTCAAGACGTCTGGCAGCCAACCCTTGCCGTCGGGCACCACCCCGTTGGACGCTGGGGCGCCGCCGGCGCGCCCGGACACCGCGGCCGTCGCATACAGGTTCGGCAACGTGCTGCGCTCGATGGCGGAGGTCTGTAGGTGCTGAGCACGCGCCTGGAAGATCGCGCCGCGAACCGCGGGATCGGCGTCGCGAGCCCGAGCCTGGACTTCGGCGCGCGTCGGCAACGCCAGCCCGCCTTCGGGCGTCGGCGCCGCATCCAACTCGGGCGCGGTAACGCCGACTGCAGCCGCGAACACCGCCATGGCCACTCGCAAGTTGCCGTCCGCGCGAATCCGGCTGACGGCAAAGCGCGTCAAATCGGCTTCGGCGCGGGTGAGATCGATGGGCGCGCGCAAGCCGCTGCGCACGCCTGCGTCCGCGTAATCGCGGTGCAGCTGGGCCCGCTCTTCGGCGCGCGTCGCCACCTCGAGCACGGAGCGCGCAGCGTGCACGGCGTAGTACGCCTCGGTGACCGACAATACCGTGTCGAGCCGCGACTCGCGTAAGCGTTGCTCGTCGACCGCCGCCAGCGCGCTGGCCGCCGCCGTTTCGGCCGCGATGCGCCCGAAATCGAACAGCTCTTGCCGCACGCCCAGGCCAACCAGCGTCGTCGCGTACGGCGTGAAGTCGTTGTCGGCGCGGGCGGCAGTGCCGCCGATGCGCGGCAAGTCGACGACGCCGTTCGAGAGCGTCGTGGCGGTCGAGTTGTTGGTTGACGCGCCTACCAGCTCGGCCAGCGCGCCCACTGTAGGTCGCCAGGCGGCTCCCGGAATCCGCTGCGCGGCGCGCGACGCGAGCAAGCGTGCGCGAGCCGCCAGCACCTCGGGTTGATGCCGCAACGCGAAGTCGATGGCGTCCGACAAGGACATCGCGCCGCTCGGTGAGGGGGGTGCAGCGCCCGCCGCCAGTGCCGGCACGGCCGGCAAACAGCACGCGGCAGCGAACCAAGCTGCCTTCCTCGCGACCCGTCCAAACATGGCGCGGCACCTGCAAGCAAGGAGCAAGCCACCATGGAAACCGCGCTTTGGTTGCGGCTCGCGCCGTCCGGAGTAGGAGATTCTCCGAATCGATGCGGAGAATCTCCCAATTGACCAGCGCGGCCCGCCGCCTACGCGTCTTGCTGGAGCGCGTGACGTTGGGTCGCGCGACGCGGCGCTCGCGCACCTTGCTATTGATGTTCGCGGGCGTGGCGCTGGTCGCGGCCGCGGGACTGTGGGACGCGAGCCGACAAGAAGCCGATTCGCTGCGCCAGCACACCTGGGAGCAGCACCTGCTGGCGGTGGCGCTGGCTGCGCAACTGCCCTGGCCTGCCGTCGCATCCAACGAATCACTCACCGGCGTCACCGATAGCTTCCTGGCCGCCACGCGCAGTCTCGAAGCGGAAGGTCACGTCGTCGTGCTGCTGCATCGCCCGGATCGGCGCGGCTTTCTGTTGTCGGACGGCCGTATCTTCGACAACGGGTCGCTGACGATCGCGCTGTCGCAAGGCGCGCCGGGCGTCACTCTCAATCGCGACGCAGCGCGCCTGCTCGGACTACAGCCCCGGGTCGCAGTCGCCGGGCTGGCGCGAGTATCCGGCGCGGGGCCGAATGGAGCGGCGGTGGCGGTCGTGGGCAGCGCCAGCGCGGAGCGCGATCGCGGCACCCGCGACGAGTGGCGCACGGTCTTGACAGTGCTCTGCGTCAGCCTGCTCATCCTCGGGGTCGGAACCGTGGCGCTGTGGCGCCAGCGGCGCGAGCACGAGATGGAGCGACGCCTGGCCGTGCACGAGAGCGAACGCCAGCGGGACGTCGAGCTCGCGCGCGCCGATCGCATGGCCGCCATCGCCGCGCTGTCTTCCGGCATCGCCCATGAAATTTCGACGCCGCTCGGCGTGATCAGCGGGCGCATCGAGCAGCTGACCCCGCTCACGCAAGATGCCGAGCAGCAGCGCCTGCTCAGCAGCATGTCTCAACAAGTGGAGCGCATCAACCGCGTGATCCGCGGCTTCTTGGGTCTCGCGCGTGGCGATGCACCCACCCTCACTCACGTACCTGCCGGGCAGGTAGTGCGCGAAGCCGCGGCGCTCGTCCAACATCGCTTTGCTACGGCGCGGGTTGGGCTGCGCGTCGCCGAGAGCGCGTTCGAACAAGTTCCCGTAGCGTGCGACCCTGCGCTGTTCGAGCAGGTGCTCGTGAACTTGCTGGTGAACGCGCTCGAAGCATCGGAGCCGGGTCAAGAAGTGGAAATCCGCCTCGTGTCCCGAGAGCACCAAGTCGTGTTCGAGGTAATCGACGAAGGCCACGGCATCACCCGCACGGCCATCGCGCACGCCACGGAGCCGTTCTTCACCACCAAAGCCAAGAAGGGCGGCAGCGGCTTGGGGCTCGCGATCGCGCGCGAGATCGTCGCGCACCACCGCGGCGAGCTCCGGCTCGAGCGCCGCGGCGACGTCGACACGCCCGGACATCCGGGAACGCGCGCCACGATCGTCCTACCGGAGAGCACACCATGAACGGCTCGCCGGCGCGCGTGCTGGTTGTCGATGATCACCTCGAAATGGCCGAGACCATCGCCGCGGGCCTGGAAATCCGCGGATTTTCCGCGCGACCGCTGGGCGACGCCTCCGCCGCCTCCGCCGCCATCGCCGAAGGCAAGCACGACGCGCTCGTCACGGATCTACGCATCCCCGGCACCGACGGGCTGGAGCTCCTGGCGCAATCGCGAGCGGTGCGGCCAGACAGCCCCGTGATCGTGATGACGGCGTTCAGCGGCGTCGACACGGCGGTGGAGTCGATCCGGCGCGGCGCGTACCACTACCTGACCAAACCGTTCAAGGTGGACGAGCTGGTGCTCTTCCTGCGCCGGGCGCTGGACGAGTCGGCGCTGCGTCAAGAAGCGCAATCACTGCGCGAAGCATTTGGCCGTCCGCTCGACGACGTGGTCGGCGACAGCCCCGCCATGCGCGAGGTCTTCGCGCTGCTGCGCCGGGTCGCCAACTCCAGCGCGCCGGTGTTGCTGTTAGGCGAGACCGGCACCGGTAAGGGGCTGATGGCCCGCGCGCTCCACAAAGAAAGCCGGCGCGCGAACGCGCCGTTCGTCGTCATCAACTGCGCCGCGATCCCGGAGGCGTTGCTGGAGAGCGAGCTGTTCGGTCATGTCAAGGGCGCCTTCACCGGCGCCAACAGCGAGCGGTCCGGTCTCTTCGAGCAAGCGCATCGGGGCACGCTGTTTTTGGACGAGATCGCGGAAATGACGCCGCCGCTGCAAGCCAAGCTGCTGCGCGTGCTCGAAACCGGCCAGATCCGCGCGGTCGGCTCGGACACCGAGAAACAAGTCGACGTCCGCATCGTGGCGGCCACGCATCGCTCGTTGCGCCAGCGCGCCAATCAGGGGCTTTTTCGCGAAGATCTGCTGTATCGGCTGGATGTCGTGTCCGTCGAATTGCCGCCCCTGCGCGAGCGAACGGACGACCTACCGCGCCTGATCCAGAAGTTCGCGCACGAGGCGCAACTGCGGAATCCCGAGTCGCAACCGTTGCGACTCTCACCGGCGGTGCTGGAAGCGCTCAGCCGTTACGCTTGGCCCGGTAACGTGCGCGAGCTCGAGCATGTCATCGAGCGGCTGACGTTGTTGTGCCCGAACGGAGTCGCGAGTCTGGACGACCTGCCGAAAACGATCGGCGGGGCGAGCAGCGCTGCGACCGACATCAGCTTCGGCACCCGTGTCATCCCGATGCGCGAGCTACAACGTCGCTACGTGGCGTGGGCGCTCCAGCAGTTGGGCGGCGCCAAGATGGCAACGTGCGAGCGACTCGGCATCGACGCGAAGACTCTCAAGCGTTGGCTCAGCGTCGACGAGACCGACGACACATGACTCTCTCTTCATTTGGAGGTTTGTTCGGCTCGTCAAAAATGGCATATTGCTCGTGAAGCACCGACCGCGTCGGTTGTTGTTCGTCCTTCAATGGGCGAGGTCGGAGCTTCACCATTCACCTCATTCGGTTGGCGCAGGCTTGCCCTCGAAAATCCGATGATTCAGCGCATTTTGGCCGCCATAGACGACTCAGCCCGCGCCCCGCGCGTGTTCGCGACAGCGATCGAGTATGCGCGCGCTTTTGGCGCCTCGGTTCGGTTGTATCACGCGTTCACGGTTCCACCCGAGTTCCCGCCGGCGGCAGCAACGAGTGGGTTCGATGTCCTGCCTCAACACCTGCGCCGAGAAGCGGAGCAACGACTCTTGGCGCTCACATCGAGCGTCGACGACGTCAGCTGCGAAACGCTGATCGATGAACGCGGCCCCGCTTGGCGCGCAATCATGGCTGCCGCCGACGACTATGACGCCGACTTGATCGTGGTTGGGAGCCACGGCTTCCAGGGACTGGATCGACTTCTCGGCACCAACGCCGGCAGGGTGGCAAACTCGGCGAGTCGAAATGTCCTCGTCGTGCATGCCGCCAATACGATTTGAGGTTCGTGACGTTCATCGTCACTCGTTCATGATCCTGTTCGCTCCCATCTTTCAAAGTCGGGCGAGCTCGCCGATGGCGTGAGAGGTAGCGTCGCTGCTGCCGTGACGCATGACCGTGCCGGTCGTCGGCGACCTTTCCCTCGAAACTGCCGAAGCCCCGGCGCGACCGAATGACGGAGCTTTGGGCCCGCGGCGAGCCTCCTCAGCGGCCGGAGCCGCGGGCGGACGAGCCTTCCACCGTGCGCCGATTTCTCAAGAAAGGCGTGCAGTTAGCGTCCCTCTTTACGCGGCAAGCCAAATCGGTTTCCTTGCCCCCTCCCTCGAGTAAGAAGGCCTGGAAATGAATTCGATGTCGATTCGCAAATTGCTTGCGGTTGGGTTGTGCGGCGCGTTCATCACGGGCTGCGGATACAGCGAAGACGAGTGGCAGGCGCAGCTCGCAAAATACGGGCAGCTCTCACAAAAGCAGAAGAGCACCGAAGAGCAGCGCGAGAAGACGCAAGCCGATCTGGACAAGGCGCAGAAGCAGATCGCCGACTTGAAAGATCAGCTGCAGAAGATGGGCGTCAACCTCGACACCATCAATCAGCAGCTCGAGCAGTCGGGCTCCGCCAACAAGCAGCTGGCCAAGAACGTCGAAGAGCTGCAGCAAGCGCTCAAGGAGTATCAGGAACGCGCGGCCCAGCTGGAGCGCATCAAGCAACGCTTCGAGCTGTTGCGCGCCAAGCTGCAGAAGCTCACCGAGCTCGGCTTGAAGGTGGAAATCCGTCGCAACCGCATGGTGATTCGCTTGCCGGGCGACGTGCTGTTCGCCTCGGGTGACGACAAGCTGAGCAAGGAAGGCGACAAGGTGCTCGACGCCGTCGCCGAAGTGATCCGCAACGACAAGCAGCTGGCGGGCCGCTACTTTCAGGTCGCGGGGCACACCGACAACAAGCCGCTCAAGGGCGGCCGCTTCGGCGACAACTGGGGTCTGTCCGCGATGCGCGCACGCCAGGTGCTCTTGTATTTGGTGGCGCCGGTGGACGCCAAAGAAGGCGGGGGCGGTCTCACGCCCGAGCGCCTGCACGTCGCCGGCTACGGCGACACGGACCCAGTCGCGAAGAACGACACGGACGACGGCCGGAAACAGAACCGCCGCGTGGAGCTCGTGCTGATGCCCGACGTCGAAGAAATGCTCGATCTCAAGTCGCTCATCTGAGGGCTGCTCAAAGATCCAGCGGATCCGCGGGGTTCGGGCCTAACCGAGCCCCCCGGCCGGCCACCGCCCAAGAATTCGGAAACTTGCTGAATGGGGCCGACGTAGGAGGTACTTGTGGGCATCTTCTAGCGCTCCACTGTGGGCCGGTATACGACACGCCGGCTTGGATGCGCCGGCAAGCCCAGACGCTTCCGCCAGTACGGCGGAAGAGCTCATGGAACGCTACATCGACGGCAACGCCGAGGCGTTCGACGGGCTGTATCGCAAGCTCTCGCCGACCCTCATGGGCTACCTGCTCCGCCTGACTCGCAATCGCGCCCGCGCCGAAGATCTACTGCAGATCACCTTCACCAAGGTTCATCGCGCCCGCGGCAGCTACTTGAAGGGCGCGCCGGTCTTGCCGTGGGCAGTGGCGATAGCTCGCCGCTCCTTTCTGGACGAGCGCCGCGCAGCCGCCGTAAGGAACGAAGACTTGAGCTCCGACGGCAGCCTGCCCGAGCCGCGCCCCGAAGCGCCTTCGTTACCGACCGAAATGTCGGATGCCCTCGAAATAGCCTTACAAAGGCTGCCCGACAGCTACCGGGAAGCCATCGAGCTCACCAAGATTACGGGACTGAGCATTCAAGAAGCCGCCAGCGTGCTTGGCACGACCGAAACAGCCGTCAAACTAAGAGTTCATCGCGGATATAACCAACTCCGCAAAGAGCTCGAGAGCTTCCAGCGATAGAGCGCGCCACTACCCATGACTCAAAAGGATCCGCTAGCAGACCTTCCGTGGCCGGGAGCCACCGTCACGCCCAGCGAGACGTGCTCCCAGGCTATCCGCGGAACCTGCACCAAGGGTCTTTGCAAAGAGCGCGGCGTGTCACCGCTCGTGCGCTCGCTGCTCACGCTCGGCTTGTGCGTCGTCGTGCTGGGCGTCTACACGTTTCACGCCTTCACGGTGAATCGCTCCTCGGCGATCTTGCGCACCGCAACGTTCGGCGCGCTGGGTTGGTTCGGCGCGCAAGCGGCGCTGGTGTTCGCCACGCTCGGCAGGCCGCCGGGCAAAGGCGCCTCTCGCAACCTGCGGCTCGGCATCATCCTCGGCACGGCCGCGCTGTTCACGGTGTACGTGGTGCTCAACTCGACCGAGCGCTTCGGCCTCGCCAAGTTCACCGAGCCGCGCTTCGCCGGTCACGCCATCGTCTGCGGGCTGGTGGCGATGTTCTTTGGTCTGCTCGTCACGGCCGGCGCGCTCATCGCTTGGCGACGCACGGATCCGTATCACCCGGGTCTATCCGGGGCGACGGTGGGGTTGGTAGCGGGGCTGGCAACGGGTTCGGGAATGACGATGGCTTGTGGGAGCCACGAGGCACTGCACGCCTGCTTTGCGCACGGCCTGGTGGTCTTTGCGCTGGCGCTCGTGGGGTTTGGGCTCGGCCGGCGGCTCCTGGCACCTTGAATTCAACGACCGAAGTCCAAAGCGGCGCCGAGCCGCGCAGCAAGCTGTCGAAGGCCGTCGACTGGGCGCTCTACGCCGGTATTGCCGGTCTGTTCGGTGTGCTGGTGACGCGCGGCGGCTCGGGACCGAGCGAGGGCTCGACCGCCAAGCCGTTCGAGCTGCCGCTGGCCTCCGGCGCCGGCAGCTTTCGCTTGGCCGAGCAACAGGGCAAGCCGGTGCTGATGGAGGTGTTCGCCAGCTGGTGCGGCGCCTGCGAGCACGCCGCGCCGATGGTCGACGAAGTCTACAAAGACGCGCAGAAGAGCGGCGTCGTGTTCGTCGGCGTGAGCGTGGATTCGGACGCGCGAGCCGCGCGGCGTGTGCAGCAAGATTGGCCCATCGCTTACCCGGTGGCGGTCGACGACGGGCGTGTGCAGCGCGCCTACGGTGTCTCGCTCTTGCCGACGTTCGTGCTCATCGATCGCGACGGCAAGGTGAAGCACACCTCGTCGGGCGTGCCGTCGCGGCGCTTGCTGTCGCGCTGGCTCTCCGAGCTTTAGCGCGGCAGCAGCGAGCGGCGCTGCTTCTTCATCATCTCGAGCGCGACCGCCGAGATCTCGTCGCGGATTGCGACCGGGTGCATGTTCTTGAGCAGCACCTTCGAGACGCGCGCCCGGTTCACCGCCGCGAGCACGATGTCCGGCGAAGCATGGGCGGTGAACAAGATGCGCGCCGTGTCCGGGAAGCGCGCCTGCACCAACTCCAGCAACTTGACGCCGTCCATGCCGGGCATGAACTGATCGGCCACGACCACATCGGCCGGTTCTTGTTGCAATAGCTGCAGCGCGTGCAGCCCGCTCTTCGTCGAGCGTGCGTGCAAATCGGACTCGGCCAAGACCCGCACCAGCGAGGCGGCCAGGGCCTCGTCGTCGTCGACCACCAACACGGAGGGCAGTCGTTCGCTCGATTTCGACGGCCGGAGCGTCGGCGTGTCTACGGCTTTTGCGACCGCGGCCAGCAAGTCAACGGCGGCGAACGGCTTGGGAACGAACAGATACCCTGGCTCGCGGCGGTCGTCGGTGCTCAGCCCGGACAGGCAAACGAGCTGCATGGTCGGGCAGAGCTCGCGCACGATACTGGCGATGCTGGCGTAACTGGCGCCGCTCATGTCGCTGACCACCGTGCGAATGTTCTTGGGGTTGCCACGAATCACCGCTTCGGCTTCGACGGGGTCCGTCGCCTCCAGCGTCTGGTAGCCGCCGCCACGCAAAATGCGCGCGATCGCCATGCGCAAGATCGGATCGCTGTCGACGATGAGCACCGACGGAACGGCGACCAATCGCTGTACTGACGAGCCTCGTGGCGCCTCGGGACGAGCTTCGATCAGCGGTAGGTACACGGTAAAGGTCGAGCCCTGATCGCGCGCGCTTTCGACGAAGACGCCGCCGCCGAGCTCGCGCACGGTCTCGGTCACGACCAACAGGCCCAAACCCGAGCCTCGCCCGGAAGCCTTGGTGGTGAAGAAAGGCTCGAAAATGCGCTGGCGAGTGGCGTCGTCCATGCCGATGCCAGTGTCACGCACGGCCAACCGAGCGTAGTTGCCGGGCCGCAGCTGGCTGGCTGCGTCGTGCTCAGGACCGACCACGGCCGACTGTAGCGAGACCTCCAGCTTGCCTCCCAACGGCATGGCATCGCGGGCGTTCAGAACCAGGTTGAGCAAGACTTGGTCGAGCTGGCCGGCGGCGGCCTTCACCTCGAGCGGGGCCGGTGCCAGGCGCGTAGCAAACTCCACGCTGGCGCCGAGCATGCGGCGCAAGAGCTCCTCGGCTGCGCGCACGACCTGGTTCAAGTCGGACTTGATGAGCTCAGGCTCCCGCGGACGGTTCATCGCCAAGAGCTGCCCGGTTAGGCTGGCACCCCGCTTGGCGGCGTCGCGAGCCAGTCGCAAGTCGTTGGCCTGCTCCGTAGTGAGTGGCCCCGCTTCCACGAACTCGGCGTAGGCCTGAACGATGGCGAGCACGTTGTTGATGTCGTGCGCGACACCGGCCGCTACCCGCGCCATCACCTGCAGCTGGGATACCTCGTGCAGGCGGCGCTTCATCTCTTGTGCCTGGGTAACGTCGCGGATGATCAGCGCCGTACCCACGACCTTCGAAGCCGCGTCGCGAACCGGGGTGGCGGTAACGAACGTATCGACGACCCGACCGTCGGCCCGCCGCAAGCGCGCGTCGAGCTCTACCGTTTCGCCCAGCGCAATGCGTTGCGGCAGCTGTGAAATCGGTTGATCGACCTCGGTCATCAGCATGGCCAGCTTGCAGCCGACCATCTCGCTCGCGTCGTAACCGAAGAGCTTTTCGGCGCCCGGATTCCAGGTCACGAAGGTGTGGTCGAGGTCGAGAGCCACGATCGCGTACGAGTCGCTCGCGACCAGCGCACGGAATGGCAAAAGATCTGCTTCGGTTTCTCCCTGACCAAGGGCGGCCAAGAATCGTCCGCTGGCGTGCTCATCGCGAGGATGAGGCACCTGGATAGGCTTGATGCTACTCATGTAATCCCTACTCGAGCTCGCGCGGGATTTCGCGACGAGCCGAGCCAACTCATGAGAGTAGCAGCTACTTAGTCAGTCGCCGCTACACGACGAGACCGAAGAGTAGTTTTACGGACACGGCCCCCCGCGATGCCGTGCAAGAGAGTGAGTTTGTACGGAGAGTTAAGTCACGCGCCGGGGTTTGCTGACAACTCGGCGTTAACTCACACGCCAGCACACACGCGTGCTCGACGCGACTGAGACTATTTTGCAGTCGGCGACGCGGGCTCCGGCATGCCCGGCTGGCGCATCAACAGCTGGCCGGGCGGCAGCATCATTTGCTGGGGCGGGCGCGGCTTGAAACTACCGTCGTCTACCTCACGCGACACCGTCTTCCAGATTTGGCCGTCGCGCTCCACGCGGATGATGTGCTTCTCGGGCGCGCCGCCGGTACCGGTCGTGATCACGCGCGAGACCGCCTGCATCATGTCACGCTCCAGCAGCTGGGCGGTGGCCTGCACGGTGGCGCGCAGCTCCGACGCGCGCTTGGCGCAGTTGGGGTTGGCGTCGCACGTCGTCTGCTGTTGCTTCACCTGCTCGAGCATCGGGCCCTTGGCGAGCTCCATGGCGCCGCCCCAGCTCTTCATCGACCAGCGCAGCTCGAACTCGAGCGCCGCGTCTTTCGGGTCGCGGGCGAGATCGACCAGATCGACCTTGCGCGGATCACGCGTCTCTTTCGGCGGGTGGTAGTTGCAGCCGCCGCGCGCGAAGATCCACATGAACATCGTCATGATGCCGATCACGCTCAGCATGCCGAGGGTCTGCTTGGTGGGCGAGTCGATCTCCTCCTCGGTCATCGGAGGCGGAGGAGCCGGTGCCTTGGCCTTCTTCTTTTTCTTCTTCGGCGCAGCCGTGGACGAGCGCTCGGGCTCGCTCGCCTGTGTCGGTTCCTGGGGCCCTTCGGCGCTCGACATGCGGGCTTCGGGTAGCAAGCCTCCAGGATTTCCGCAACCGGCCCTGCCACCGGCCGATGGGGAACCATGCTTCCACCCCTCAGATTCGTGGCAATCGCCGGCCTTACCCTGGCCGGCTGCAGCGGCTCCGCTCCCCTCCCCGCCCAGGCCATCGCCCTCAACCGCGCCGGCGCGGAGGCGTTGGCCCGGGGGGACCTCGAGACCGCCGACGCCCGGCTGGGCCTGGCGCTCGAGTACAGCCCGCGTTTCGTCGAGGCGCTCGTCAACCAGGGCCTGGTCGAGCTGGCACGCGGCAATTTCGATCGCGCGCGCGAGCTGCTCGAACGCGCGCGCCGCGTGAATCCGGACGTCGCGCAGCCCCATCACGGGCTCGGCGTCTTGGCCGAGCGCCAGGCGCGACCCGACCTCGCCTCGCAACACTATTACGACGCGCTCGCCGTCGACCCTGGCTTCGCGCCCTCACGCGCCAACCTGGCGCGGCTGCTGTTCGACGCCAACATGCTCGAAGAGGCGCTGATCCAATTCAAGCGACTGGTGGAGGCGGCGCCCGACTCGGCCGAAGCGGCGCAAGGCCTCGCTGAAACGCTGCTGCGCCTCGGGCGCATCGACGAAGCTGACGCCGTGACGGCGCACGCGCGGGAGCGCTTCCCCGACTCGGCCGAGCTGCGCGTGCTGGCCGCGCGCAGCCTCTTGCGCCAAGGTGACGTGAGCGCCGCTATCGAGTTGCTCGCGCCGCTCGGCTATGGCCACGACGAGCTCGCGGCGAACGCGCTGGGCTGGCTGGCCACGGCCGAGCTGATGCGCGGTGACGCGCGTGCCAGTGTGGGAGCCGCCAAGCGCGCGCTCGAGCTCGAGCCGGATTCGCCCGTGGCAACCTACGCCATGGCGCAGGCGCTCGATCGGCTGGGCGATCCGGCCGCGATTGCCTGGCAGCGTCGCGCCGCGCAAGCACGCGCCGAGAGGCCGGGCCGGTAGCGCGACAAACGCGGCAGAAGGCTCTATGCTGCGCGCCGCCCGTGTCGAGCACTTTCGCCTCTAGCCTCGCCCCGCGCGAAAGCAAGCTGCCACGAGCGCTCGTGCGCCTGTGTGGCCGCGCCCAACGCGAGCTGTGGGGCCTGCGACTCGGGCGCATGTACGGCATCGGCATCGGCATCAGCTACGCCGCCGTCGCCGTGTTTGCACCACCGACCCTGGCCGGCGCCGCCAAGCTGTGGGTGCGCTGCCTGGCAACGGCCTCCTGGGTGGCGGGCGTCGGCGCGCTGTCACTAGCGCGCGATCTGGCAGCACGCGACGCCGCATCCGGGCTGAGCAGCTTGTCTCGCCTGCGCGGCTTCGGTGAAGCCGAGCTCGAGCGCGCCCGAACCGTCGCTGGCGCCTTGCGGCTGAGCAGCGCCGTGTTGGTTCCAGGGCTCATCGCCTCGCTGGGTTTGCTGGTGTCGTTTCACACGCTGCGTGGCGCCATCGTCGCGCTTTCGTTGGCGGTGCTCACGCTGCCGTACGCGGCCCTGGTCGGCGGCTCGCTGGCGCCGCTGGCACGCGCTTGCAGTCGTTGGCTGCCGGGGCGTGGCAGGCTGCTGCTGCTCGCAATCACGCTCGGCCCGTGGCTGCTCGGCTCGGGCTTGCAGGCGCCCGTGCCGAGCATTCCGGCGGCATTCGGCTTCGTGCTCGAGCACATCGCCCGGAGCTACCGCTGATGCGCGCCACCGCCATAGCCGCGGCGCTCGGCGCCTTGCGCCGAGCCGACCTGGACTTGACCCCAGGGCGCTACGTGGTCGTCGGCTCCGAGCAAGAGCCGCTACAAAGCCTGGCGTTCGTGCTGGCGGGCCGCGAGCCACCCCGCAGCGGGCGCGTCCTGCTCGACGGCATTCCGCCCAGCGCCTGGCCGGCGACGCGCCGCCAAATCGCCGCCCTGTTTCACGACGAAGCGCTCCCGCCGGCCGCCAGCGTCGAGGCCGCCGTCGCGAAAGCCTTGATTGCGCGCGGCGAAGACGCAGCGCGCGCCGCGCTGGTGCTGGAAGGCGCAGGACTGGCACGCCTGGCGCCGCTCGCGCCTCGCCACCTCGGCGAGCGTGAGACACGCAGCGTCGCGTTGGCGCTCGCGCTCGCCCATCACGCGGCAGAGCTGCTCGTGCTGCACGAGCCGCTCACCACGCTCGTGCCCAGCGCGGCCGTCGCGCAAGAGCTGGACTTTCACACCTCACGCGGCGCCATCGTGCTGTGCACCACCACCAGCATGGCCGACGCCACGCTGCTCGGCGGGCAGTGGCTGTGCGTCGAGCTCGGGCGCGTGAGCAGCCACGACAGCCCGCGCATTCGACTCGGCAACGGTCAGTGGCAACAAGTGCTGGTAGAAACGTCGGATCCGAAAGCGCTCCTCCGCCTGCTACAAGAGTCGAGTGCACCGCTGAGCAGCGAGCTCGGTGCTTCGCCGACGTCGCTGAAGGTCACGGGCCCCGCACTAGACGTCACGGTGCGCGAGCTGGTCGGGCTCGCGCGCCAGCACCAGCTCGAAATCTTCCGGATAGAAGCGTCGATACCACCGGTAGAGGCGCTGCTCGCCGCGCGCGCCGGTTACGCGCGCGGCGCCTACGAGGCAGCGCGCGCAGCAGCGCTCGGCAACGGGAGGCCCGCGTGAGCGTGAGCGCCGGCATCGAGCTGGGGCGCGAGCGGTTGCAGGCGCGCTCCACCCGCGTGGCGCTCGCGCTAGCGTTGACGTTCGAGCTCGGCGTGGCACTGTTGGAGCGAGCCGCGGGTCGCAGCGGCGCCGCCGATCGCGCGCTCACGGGCGGTACCTTCGGTGTGGCACTGCCGCTCGTCTGCTACTTCCTGGTCGGGCAGCTCACGACTGGTAAGAGCTTGCGCGAGGCGCTGGTGCCGCTCTCGCGCCATGGGCTCGATCGCCAGAGCCTGAGCTTTGGTCTGGCGCTTCCGGCAGCGCTCGTAGCTGCCGTGTTCGCGGGGCTCAGCAGCTGCCTGGTCGTGCTGGTGACACGCGGAGCGGGCGACCCCGCGCTGGGCCCCGACCTGTTCACGAGCCTTTGGATTGGGCTGGTGGCGGGCCCCGCCTACACAGCGGCCTTTGTGGGTGCCTCGGCCTATGGCCGGCGCGGGCAGGGTCGCGGCTGGCTGCTGGCAGCGGATTTTCTGCTCGGCGCGGGGACCTCGGTTTTAGCGTTTCCATGGCCCAAAGGCCACGTGCGGAACCTGCTCGGGGGGGCCGCGGTGCTGGAGCTTTCGTGGCTCGGCGCGCTCGTCGCACTGCTCGGCACGAGCTTTGCTTTTCTGTGGTTTGGTGTAGCGCGCAATCGTCGATAGCTGGCGCAGCCGCAAAACCGCGGCTAGTCTCGCGACGCTTGCACAAGGTCAACTATCGCTTCGAAGACTTCGAAGCTCTAGGACGAGCCCTCGACGCGGAAGACACCGACCTGTCGCTCGAGGGAGAAAACGTAGCGGACGGCCAGTGGCTGCTCGCCACGTTTTGGGTCGGCGACGAAACTACCTCGGTCGCAGGCCGCGTGGTGGATCGCGGCGACGCGCTGCGTCTCACGTTCGAAGAGCACGACCAGCTGCGCATCCGCCACTTTGCCAACGGCAACGGTCGCCCGTCGTCGCGCGGTATGGCCATCGCCCAGCAAAGCTTGCCGCCCGGCAGCAGCGCGCTCGTGGTGAGCGGCAGCGCGCCCGTAGCCAACGTCGTGGGTGAGTTGATTCAAGGTTGGGGCGGCAACGTCGAAACCGTGGGCAGCGTCGAAGACGCGCTCGATTTCCTGCGCCAGAAGGCCGTCGACGTGATCGTGCTGGATTCGCTCCTCCCCGGCCTCGACTGCAACGACTTGTGCCACGCCCTCTCCCGCCACGAAGACTCGCGCCCCAGCGTGCTTCTCCTGGGTCAAGATCCCACGTGCGCCGATGCGCACGCCGCGCTCGCCGCCGGCGCCGACGACTTCGTCCAGAAGCCGTTCCGCGCTCAAGAGCTGCGTGCGCGCCTGTTCGGCTTGCTCGAGCATCGCTTGTGCGGTTGAGGCTGGCCAACGAAGCCGGTCGCGCGGCGGCACGAACGCCGTCCGGCAACGCTTCTCGCTGTCGACTGCGACAAGGTTTTGTCAGCGCGCCCCCTCGTGACTGCGATGGCTCAAACACCCCGCAGGTTGACGCTCTTATCAGCCCTGCTGCTCGGCGCCTGCACGACCACTGAAGTGCCCGGTGAGCCACCAGCCAGCGACGGGACCGGCTCCGGCGGCAATCCGAGCGGTGGCACGGCTGGCGCCGTGAGTGGCGGTAGCGCCAGCAGCGGAGCCGGCCAGGCCGGGTTGGCGGGCGCGGCGGCGGCCTCAGCGAGCGGCGCCAACGGCGGCAGCGCCAACGGCGGCGGCGCCAACGGCAGCGGCGCCAATGGCGGCAGCGCCAATGCCGGCGGGGCCAGTGGCAACGCGGGCACGGGCGGCGCGGGCACGGGCGGCGCGGGCACGGGCGGAAGCGCGGCGGGCTCCGGCCCGGTCCTGGGCGGCCCCACCGGCTTCGCCAGCACGGCCGGCCACGGCCTCAGCACGACCAGCGGCGGCGGCAACCTGGCGCCGAGCGAAGTAACCACCTGCGATGCACTGAAGAAGGCCCTGGAAGACGCCGCACCACGAGTCATCGAGCTCGCGGCAGGCGCCGTGCTCGATTGTCGGGGCGCGCCCAAGACGCAGCAGGCATGCGAGCTGCAATGCAGCAAGGACGCGGCTCAGCCCGTGTTCTGGCGCGTGCCCGTCGGCGATCAAACCTGCACGACTCTGGCCGACACCAACGGCGACGGTACCTTGGACATTCCGGCGGGCAAGCTGGTCAACAAGAGCCGAACCGACTTCAGCATCAAGGTCGGCTCCAACAAGACACTGCGTGGCCGCGGCACCGGCGCGACGCTCAAAGGCGTCTCGCTCGATATCGAGACGCAGTCGAACGTCATCATTCAGAACTTGCGCATCACGGAGGTGAACCCGGACCTGATCGAAGCCGGCGACGGCATCACGGTGAACTCGTCGCACCATGTTTGGATCGACCATTGCGAGCTCTCGATGATCAGCGATGGTTACATGGACATCCGCTACGACTCGAGCGCCGTCACGGTCTCGCACACGCACATTGTCGGCAAAAATCCGTACGTTTGCGGCGGCCAGCACCACTACGTGAGCCTGGTCAGCGACTCCGAGGTCACCTTCGACCACGTCTTCTTCGATCACGCTTCGGGCCGAAACCCCAAAGTGAGCGACGCCTCACGCGTGCACCTGTACTCGAACTTTTACGACGGCATCTCGTATTTCTGCGCCAGCGCCGCGGCCGGCGCGCAGGTGCTGGTCGAAGGCAACTCGTACCGCGACAGCCGCTACCCCCACTGGGCCGACGGCGGCACCATCGAGGCCAAAGGCAACCTCTACACGGGCTCCACCAGCACCGACCACCGCGACAACACCGGCAAAACCTTCACGCCGCCGTACGCCTACACCCTCGACGCCGTGAACGAGCTCGCCACGTCAATCCCGAGCAACGCCGGCCCGCGCTAGCTCTGTTGCATTTCAGGTCCTCGAGACGAGTCATCAGTTCGGCAGCAGCCCGAGGCGCCCGCTCAGTGTGAACCGGTGACGTACGGCGGTCGTGCCGCTGTGTGACCGGCTTCGTTGGCCCAATCCTACTGTTCGCGGAAGGCTTCGGCGGGCAGTAGTCGCGACGCGTAGGCGGCGGGCCAAACGGTGGCGAGCAGGCACACCAAGATGGCGAAGATGCCGACGAAGACGAATTCGAGCGGCTTCACCTGCACGGGTAGGTGCGAGATGAAGTACACCTTGGGGTCGAGCGGCAGCGCGTAAACGAGCAGCAGCTTGCACACCACGACGCCGAGCACGAGGCCGAAGGCCGTGCCGAATACGCCTATGATGCCGCCCTGGTACAAGAAGGCGCGCAGCACGGCGCTGTCGGTGGCGCCCATCGCCTTGATCACGGCGATTTCCTTCTTCTTGTCGAGCACCACCATGATCAGAGTCGCGATCACGGTGAAGGCAGCCACCACGATGATGAGCGCAAGCACCAGGCTCATCAGCAGCTGCTGGATGCGAAGCGCCGTGAACAGGCCATGGTTCAGCTCTTCCCAATCGAGCGTGTGGTACACACCGTTGGCCAACAGCTTGTCGATTTGCCGCGCGACGTCTTTGGCCTTCTCGATGTCGGCCACCTTCATCTCGACGCCGGTCACGCTGTCGCCGGTGTCGTAAAAGGCTTGCGCCTCGTACAAGTCCGTGTAGACGAGCTTGGAGTCGTACTGATCGAAACCGGCGTCGAACACCGCCGTGATGCGAAATTGCTTGGCCACGGGCGCGCGCATGTTGCCGCGCGAATACGAGAAGCCGATGGTCGGGCTGGTGACCTGCAAGCAGTCGCCCAGCTTGACTTCGAGATTCTTCTTCAGCGTCACGCCGATGACGATGCCGGGGAGCTTTTTGACGGCTTCGGGATCGTGACAAGGGTCGACGTTGAGCTCCGGCGGGAGCGCGTCTTCTTCGGGCAGATCGCCGGCATAGCCGCCGTCTGGCACGATGTTACCGACCGGCGCGCCCTTCGGCACGACGAGCTCGTCACTGCCGGCGTCGGCGGTTTCGTCCCGCGCTGTGCTGGCCCGCGAGCTCACGTCGGGCGCCGCCTGCGCGGCTTCGGCCTTCGCCACGTCTTCGAACAGCTTGAGCGGCGAGCCTTGCAGCGGCTCCGCGCTGAGCGCCGCGCTCGGTGCGGCCGCGGGAGCGCCCGACGCGCTCGGTAGCGGCGCTAGCGGATCTCCGCTGTCACTGCCAAAGCCGCTCGTCTTCATGTTGAGGGCGTCGTCGTCGATCAAACCTTTGCGTCGTCGCTCGGGCGGGCGAGAGGTCGCCAGCCGCAACCCGTCGAGCGAGCCCTCGATGACGTGCCGCGGTAGGTCGAGCACCGCGCTCACCTTGGCTGGGTCGACGCCCTTGAGCAGCACGCCGGTCGCGGTGCGGTCGCCGTGTGTGATCATCATCGGGTTGATCACGAAGGGCGCCACGCCAGTCACGCCCGGCACGTGCTTCACCTGCTCCATCACCTGCCGGTACTCGCGAAAGTCGGTAGCGTACTTGAGCACCAGCACGTGCGCGTTGACACCGAGCACCTTCTCGCGGAACTGCGCGCGGAAACCACCGGTCACGCTCATCACGGTCGCAAGCGCGCCGACACCGAGCGCAACGCCCAGCGTCGCGAACATGGTTCCAACGGAGATGAAAGCTCGCTTCTTCGAGCCCATGTAGCGCAGCGCCAAGTCGAGCGGAAAGCCCATCTCAGCGCCCTCGTAGCAGCTTTTGTTGCAGCTCGTCCTCCCCCGAAAACCACCTTTCTCGACTGCACTTGCGCGCAGGGCGCCGGCACAACGTGTCGCTGGCTCGCAACGGTTGCGGACCGCCGTTCACGCCCGTGGGAAGGTGGCCGTAGTAGTTAGGCCATTTATTCAAAGGATCACCGATGGGGCCCCGGCACCACGATCGGCCCACCCTTTGCAACGCCGGCAGCGAGTTTTGACAACCACCGAAGCCAATTGTAGCCAAGGTGGAATCAACACCAGACTTGGGGTATGGACGCCTGCTAGAGCGTCGGGGCGACACGGACGTAAAGAGCACTGACACGATGACGGATCAGAACAAGCAGCCCAAGGTTCCGCCACGCCCGGTGCGCAGTGTCGGCTCGAGCGGCAACTGGCCGTCGAACGCTCAAGGCCCCGCTTCTGGTACCGGTCCTGCGAGCGCGCCCGTCGGCGGCACAGTAGCGTTGTCGCAGCCGAGCCAAAGCTCGATGCAGGTCACGCAGGTGGCGCCACCCTCGGTGCCGCCGAGCGCACCCGGTCACGGCTTGAAGGTCGTCACGATCTCGCCCGGCTCCATCTCCTTCCCCGACAGCGAAGAGGTCACCAGCTCGCGTCTGAAGAAGATGCGCCAGGACCCCTACCTGGGCGCCACCATCGACGGCCGCTACAAAGTCGAAGCCCTGCTCGGCGAAGGCGGCATGGGCGTGGTGTACCGCTGCGTTCACACCATCATCGGCAAGAAGGTCGCGATGAAAGTGCTGCGGGCCGACCTGGCTCGCGACGCCGAGGTAACCGAGCGCTTTTTGAACGAGGCCAAGTCGGCTTCGACCATCGGCAACGCGCACATCATCGACATCAGCGACTTTGGCCAGTTCCAGGATGGCTCGACCTACTTCGTGATGGAGTTTTTGGTCGGCAATCCGCTGACCAAAGCGGTCGAGGGCGGGCAAGCCGTGCCGGTGCCGCGCATCATTCACATCGCGCGCCAGCTGTGCGAGGGCCTCTCGGCGGCGCACGCGGTCGGCATCGTTCACCGCGATCTGAAGCCGGACAACATCTTCCTCATCGAGCGCGGCAGCGAAAAAGACTTCGTCAAGATCCTGGACTTCGGCATCGCCAAAGTGTCGACCTCCGGCGAAGGTGCCAAGCTCACGCGCGCGGGCGCGGTGTTCGGCACGCCGCACTACATGTCGCCCGAGCAAGCCGCAGGTCAACCGGTCGACCATCGCGGCGACATCTACTCTTTTGGCGTGATTTTGTACGAGCTGGCGAGCGGCCGGGTGCCGTTCGACGCCGACAACTTCATGGGCATCCTCACGCAGCACATGTACAAGGCGCCGGTGCCGATCCGCGCGCTGGTGCCGCAGCCGCAAGAGGTGCCGCCCGGGCTCGAAGCGATCGTGCTCAAGTGCCTGTCGAAGCGGCCCGAGCACCGCTATCAGTCGATGGACGAGCTGATCGGCGACCTCGACAAGCTCAAGGCCGGCAATGTGCCGGACGCCGTGCCCGAGATGATGTCGCGCTCCGGCGGCTTCAACGTGCCGGCCGACTATTTCAACAAAGCCAAGATGCCGGAGCCCGTGCCGGCATCGCCCAGCAGCGAACGCCAAAAGAGCAAGTGGCCGCTGATCGCAGGCCTGGCGGGCGTGGCGGCAGCGATCGCAATCGTCGCCGGTATCTTCGCCAAGAGCTCGCAAAGCCACGCACAGCCGGAGCCGGTCGCCAACACGCCCGTCGTCGCGGCGCAGCCGGCCCCGGCGGCAGCGCCCAGCGCGCAAGAGTCGTTGGTACTCACCAAGCAGGTGGCGCTCGCCGTCACGCCGGCCGAGGCGCACGTCTTCCAAGGTGACAAAGACTTGGGGACGAGCCCGGTGCTGCTCGAGGTCGAAGAGGGCAAGTCGCTGACCGTCGTGGCGCGCATGGAAGGCTACAAGGATCTCGACATCGCGCTCGACGGCACCAAGCCGCGCGAAAGCTTCAAGCTCGAGCGCGCCACCAAGGTCTCCGGCTACACGCCCCGGCCCGTCCCCGCCAAGAAGGGCCCCGAGCCCAAGGCCGAGCCAAAGCCGAAGAAGAAGCCCGGCATCGGCGGCGGCGAGATCGTCAATCCCTGGGACTGAAGCAGCCGTCGGCCGTCAAGCCTCAGCCGTCAGCGTGCTAAAGGCTTGTCCGTGACGACGCTCTCTACGCAACAGCTGCAACAGGCCGTACCGACCGAGGTGCGCGAGCTCTGTCAGCGCCTCAAAGAGGCGGGACACCGCTCGTGGATCGTCGGTGGCTGCGTGCGCGACGAGCTGCTGCGGCAGGAGCGGGGGAGCGGGGCGACACACGCGCAGAACGACTGGGACATTGCCACCTCGGCGCGCCCCGAGCAGGTGCAGAAGCTCTTCCGGCGCGTGATCCCGACCGGCATCCAGCATGGCACCGTCACGGTGTTGATGGGTAAAGACGCGCAGTACGAGGTCACCACGCTACGCGGCGAGACGTCGTACAGCGACGGACGCCGTCCGGACGCCGTATACTACGTCGACGACATCAAAGACGACTTGGCGCGGCGTGACTTCACCATCAACGCCATCGCCTACGACGTGCTCGAAGACAAGCTGCTCGATCCGTTCGACGGTTCGGGTGACCTGAAGCGGCAGCTGCTGCGCGCGGTCGGCGTTGCCAGCGAGCGCTTCGCCGAGGACGGCCTACGCGTGCTGCGTGGCGCGCGCTTCGTGGCGACGCTCGACCTCACACTCGAAGAACAGACGGCACGCGCGATCGAGCCGTCGCTCGACAGCTACCGCAAGGTGAGCGCCGAGCGCATCCGCGACGAGTGGATGAAAACCATGAAGGCGAAGCGCCCCAGCCGCGCCTTCGAAATCATGAAAGATCACGGTCTCTTGGCGATCACCGCGCCGGAGATGCTGGAGTCGGTCGGCTGCGAGCAAAACAAGTACCACGCCTTCGATGTTTGGGGCCACGCGATGGCTTGTCTCGATGCGGCGCCGCTGATGCCGGTGCTGCGCGTCGCGGCGCTGCTGCACGACGTCGGCAAGCCACGCTCGCGCGCGTTCAGCGAGAAGACCCAAGACTACACGTTCTACGAGCACGAGCGCATTGGGGCCGAGATGGTCGAGCCGATGCTTTCACGCTTGCGCTTCTCGAACGAAGAGCGCCAGCACATCGGCGCGCTCGTGCGGCATCACCTGATTTGCTATGACTCGAGTTGGTCGGACTCGGCAGTGCGCCGCTGGATTCGCCGCGTGACGCCCGAGCTGGTGCCGGACCTCTACCTGCTCAACGAAGCCGACGTGCGCGGTAAGGGGCGCGACTGTAGCCCCGACCTGGCGGCCCTCGAAGGTTTGAAGGCGCACGTCGAGAAGGTGCTCGCGGCCGGTGCGGCCTTCAGCATTCGCGACCTGGCGATCGACGGCCGTGCGCTCATGCAAGACCTGGGCATGAAGCCCGGTCCCGATCTGGGGCGCATTTTGAAAGCGCTGCTGGACGAAGTGGTGGACGACCCCAGCAAAAATCAGCGCGAAATCCTGCTGGATCGCGCGAGAGCGTTACGCTAGCGCGCTCGCACCGCGCGTCAACGCGGCACGATGGCAATCGCGTAGCCCACGTTGGCCAGCGGCGGGCGCTGGCGTGCGGCGACGCGCGGCGAGAACCAAACGCCCGTACTGGGGCCGCCGTCCAAGTTGAGCGCGACGCGACAGTGGAAGCCGCGTGGCTCCGGTTGGCGTAGCCAATCCGCCATCTCGAACAACGTGGGACCTTCGCCGCGCGGGGCCGTGATCACCAGAAAGTGCAACGTGTCGTCGATCAGGCAAGCCACGGTTCGAGCGGCGCGGCGGCCGTCGTCACGGCGAATTCCCTGCTTGAAGTCGGGCTCGACGATGAGTGGAAAGCTCTGGACGGCCAGCTCGGGCTCGAAACGCAAGCCCGCCAGCGCGCCGAGGTATGGCTGGGCGTCCTTGGCGGGACCAAGCGCCAGCACGCCGCCTTTGCTCGGATCGGCTTGCGGTGAAAGCTGCACGCCGCCGTTCTTCAGCCAGGTGCTGGGGCGAAAATCGGCCTCGAAGTAGCCGCCGTTGATGACCGCCAGGCCTCGAGCGGGCAGCAACGAGGCGAGCGGCGCGCCCGCGTGCGTCGGCACGATTTCGAGCCGCAAACGCTGTAAATCGACGGCCAGGTCACTAAACCCCCAGACTGAAGGCGTCTGCGTACCCGTCGCCGGCAGCACGCCCATCTGCACCCGCAAGCCATCGACCTCGACCGTGCTGGTGACCGTGCGCGCCTGCGGTGGCGCGACGGCGCCCCGAGCTGGCTCGCTGGAGTTCGCGTCGTCTCGCCCGGGCGGCGGGTGCCTTCGGGCGCAAGCGAGCCCGACGAGCCCGAGCCCAACGAGCAGCAGCCGCGCCGCCTGCACGTTCAACCCCAAGCCTGCGTGGCGAGCGCAAAGCGCTCGGGTACTTGCCACGGTGCTCTCGCCGCTTTGCGCGTCATTTCTACGCGCACCGAGACCTCTTTGAGGCCGAGCTGGGTGAGCGCGCGACGCAGGCCCACGTGTTGCACCGGCACGTCGATGCGCACGGGGCCGGGCATCGCGGCGAACAGCGCCAGCGCCAACGCCAGCGCGGCGTCTGCTTCGTGCGCCCAGATCGGACCAACCAGCGCGGCTTCGCTCTGCTGCGTCGCCAGCCCGAAACCGGAAGCTTTGCCCACGAGCTGCGCGCGAGCGCGAGCTTCGCGAAAACGGGCGCGCACCATGCGACTGCGGTCGCAGCCCGCGAAGGCTCGGTCCTGCTCCACGATGCGTTCCACATCCGCCGCTTCAACGACCGACGAGCCCGGTGCTGTTCCCGAAAGCTGCGGCTCACCCAGCAAAATCACCAGCTCCGCCGAGACTTCGAAGCCGCGTGAGGCGTAGAGCGGCCGGCCCTGGTCAGTCGCGCATAGGCTGACGGGCGTGCCGCGCCCATCAGCGTCCGCCAGAAAACCATCCAACAATCGGCCGCCCACGCCCTGCCTCTGCAGCTCGGGTGCTACGATCATTTTTGCGAGGCAGGCCGCGTTGCCGTAGTCGGCAAGAGCGCCTTGCGCCACCAGGCGCTCGCCCCGGCGCACACCGCGCACCTCGGCGGCTGCGTGCAGGACGCGCCACTCGGACTCCACGTCCTGCCAACCGACACTGCGCGAAAGCTCGACGTTACGGAGCGCGTCTTCGGGCGAGAGCCGTTCGATGTTCGAGGGGTCGGAGGCGCCGATCATGGGCGCGCCAAGCGTGGCACAACCGCTACGCCCGGGCTATTCGCTGGGCACCAAGATCGTCACCGTGTAGGGCGGCAACTTGAGCGCAAAGTGATTGGTGCTGGTCGCCGCGACCGCGTCGCCCGCTACGGGGTCGGGATGCCCGTCCGAGATGACGTACGGCGTGATGCTCTGGTAGGCCGCGCTGTGCGCGATCTCGATCGTCGCGTCGAGCTCGTCGTCGTAGCGGTTGATGGCAACTAGCACCATCTGCTTCGCGTCTGCCTCGTTGATGCTGGCGTAGATGCTGCCGAGCTGCACGTTGCTGCTGCTGGCCGCGACAGATGTGTCACCGAAACCGTGACCCTGCCCGTCGTAGTTGCGGTAGGCCTCGAAGGCGCCGACCAGGTAGGGCTCGCTGTTCGGACTGAACGAAACCGCGCCCGCCAAGCTGACGGATTTCTGGCCAAAAATTCCGAGCGCGTCCGCCGCCGCGACCGCGCCGCTGATGTGCTTACCGCCACCATACGACCACTCGGAAATTGCCAGCTTGGTGCCCGGATAATTGTCGTCGATCGCGCCTTGTAGCAAGTCCAAGAGCTGCAGCGGCTCGCCATTGCGCAAGTCAGTGATCCAACTCTGCTCCACGAAGTCGGGGTCCCAGAGCTCGCGCGGCGCCTGCACACGCGCCGCGACGGACGCCGGATCGCTCTCTTCACCAATGATGCGGGTGTTGCTCGGCCCGGCGTAGATTTCGGCGAACCAGTGCAGGTCGACGTAGTCGAGCAAGCGACGCTTGTCGGTGGCGCTGGCCGCCGCCAGCTTCTTCAAGAAGTACGAAACGAACTGACCCTTGGTGTCGAAGTCCGGCGAGATCTGCTGGTTGATGGCAGCCAGGTAACCGTAGCCGACGAGGCCCAAGACCTCGGCGTCGGCCCAGCCGTCTTTAATCATCTTTGCGTACTCGACGGTCAGGTTGACTTCTTCGTCGTAGGTAAGCTTGGTCGCACGGAGCCTGGGGTGCTCCCCGACCCAAAGCTCCGGCTGTTGATCGAGCGAGAACAACAATGGAGAGCTGCCGTAGCCGTCCTTCAGGAAGGCTACGAACTCGTCCTGATTGACGAAGCCGTCAGCGGTGTCGGGCGTGAGCGACAACGCGGAGCCTTTGCGCGCGCGGTTCTTGGCGAAGCGAGTATTGAGATAGTCGGCGGATTTCGAGACGTCGCCCGAGCAATCTGGCGCGGGCGTGCCGCTGATCTTGTCGAGCGCGACGTGATCGAGCATCGGCACCGTGACGATGGTAGAGGCGCCCATGCCGTCCGCCTGATCGATCAAATCGGTGACGGCGACGCCCGGGTCGTCGCTAGCAGAAAGCGAATCGCTGTTCTGATTGCAATCGCCGTTGCCCCGATTGGAGGCGTTGTTCTCCCAGTTGTAGGTGCTCAGGGCGCTGCTGCGTGCGCGGCAGAAGCTGAATCGGGCCTTGGCGTCGTTGCACACGAGGCCGTCCACGTTGGCGCCGTAGATGAGCGGCGAGATGGCGTGCACGTTCTGTGAGCCGTTGACCGTGAATTGAATGGGCTGGGGTCCGGTGATGATCGGAGTGCCACCCGCGCCACCGTCGCCGGCGCTGCCCGCCATGCCGTTCGTGTCCGTGCCGGCAGAGCCGCCGTTACCGGCACTGCCGCTCGAGCCGCCGTTAGCGCTCGCGCCGCCACCGTTCTTCCCGGCGCCGTCGCTTTGACCGGCGACGCCCACATCGGAGCCGCCATCGCCCGTGTCATCCGCGCCTGCTGCGTCGCCGCCGGAGCCGGATTTGCCTCCAGTCATGCTTGACGTTGGCTTGCGATCGGAACCGCACGCACCAGAGATGGCACAGGCAACGAGGACTACCCAGGAAACCCCGCGAGCTCGCATACCGCTCATCTTAAGCAAGGGTCACGAGCGGGGAAATGCTTCCGGCATAGTCAAGAATCGCGCCGGATTCGCGAGCCAACACGATGGTTACAAAAAGTCGTGGCGGCAGGGCGGCCCCGAGGTAGTTGTGCCCCATGTCCGACCAGCTCATCGCCGATGGCCTCGTGGTCATCCTGCAGTACACCCTCCGCTCCGACGCCGGCGAGGTGCTCGATGCCTCCACGCCCGACGAGCCGATGGCGTACCTACACGGCGCAGAGAACATTGTCCCTGGCCTGGAAAAAGCTCTCACTGGAAAGGCTGTCGGCTTCAAGGGCACGATTTCCGTCTCCCCCGCCGAAGGTTACGGCGAGCGCGAAGACGAAGAGCCCGATGCGATCCCTCGCAAAGCCTTCCCGCCGGACATGGACATCGAGCCCGGCATGACCTTCATGGCCGAGGGCCCCAACAACGAGCACGCACCCATCTGGGTCATCGCCGTCGAAGGCGACAAGGTCATCGTCGACTCCCAGCACCCGCTCGCTGGCAAGACTCTACACTTCGAGGTCGAGGTTACCGGAATCCGCGCAGCGACGAAGGACGAGATGGCTCACGGGCACCCCCACGGGCCCGACGGGCACGAGCATCACCACTAATTTCTGGGTTACCTCCGCACTTGGGATGGTGCGTCGTTCGGCGAACAAGCGACGAGCGCGCCGGGCTCGTGCTGGGTTCGAGTCGCGAGCGCGTGGTCCAGCTCTTTTGCCATGACATCTGCCGCGGCCATGCAGCCGTGCACTTCGCAGATGCCCTTGTATTTCGCGACGTGGAGCAGCTCGTGCTCAAGTCTTGGATCGCGGAGTGGCCACGACTCCGGGTAGGTGTTGGCGATCAGCGTATCGCCGAGCATGCACTCGGAGTACTCGCGCAAGGCGCGCAAATACGGGCCAGAGTCCGCTGACCAAACGATCCGGCCGGAAGTCGCTTCCGCTAAGACAGCAGACGGGAGCGCTGGAACAGGCACCACAATAGGTGGCGTAGGCGCGGGACGCTTCCCGGAGCTCGCCGTCGCGCCTGGCTGGCGCCGGCGTCTGCGGCTGCGAACAGCTTACGAGGCACGCCACGAGGAGCAACTGGCGGACTTTCATCTCAGTCAAGCCTAGCGCCAACGTGAAAAAGGGCGGCTCACGACGAGCCGCCCTTTCCGTCTGAGCGCTGGTTGGCGCTCAGGTGCCGGACGTGGCCGGCTTCGGTGCGCCGAAAATGCTCGCGGGGCGGCGCTTCTCGGCCTTGTCTTTGCGCTTCTCGCTCCAGGTGGGGATGATGGCGCGTTGACGGGGCGGTAGCTCTTTACCGGCGAGGACAGCCTCAATCTCCGAGGCGTCGAGCGTTTCGCGCTCGAGCAAGGCCGTGGCCAGCGCGTCGAGCTTGTCACGATTGTCGCTCAGCACCTGGTGGGCGATGGCGTACTGCTCGTCGACGATACGGCGGACCTCTTGATCGATCTCGGTGGCGGTCGTCTCCGAGTAGTCCTCGCGGCGCGACGTCATCTCGCGGCCGAGGAACACGCTCTCTTCGTTTTCGCCGTAAGCGATGGGGCCGAGCTTCTTGGTCATACCCAGCTCGCACACCATGGCGCGCGCGAGGCGCGTGGCGCGCTTGATGTCGTCCTGAGCGCCGGTGGTGATCTCGCCGAACACCACTTCTTCGGCGACGCGGCCGCCGAGCGCCATGGAGATGCGAGCGCGCGTCTGCTGGCTCGTCATCAGGTGGCGGTCCTCGGTCGGGAGAAACATGGTGACGCCCAGGGCGGCGCCGCGCGGGATGATCGACACCTTGTGAACCGCGTCGTTGCCTTTGACCAGCTTGCCCACGATGGTGTGGCCGGCCTCGTGCCAGGCAGCGGTGCGGCGTTCCTCTTCGCTCATGACCATCGAGCGACGCTCGGTGCCCATCAGCACCTTGTCTTTTGCCAGCTCGAAATCCTCCATCGTCACGGCCTCTTTGTCCTGGCGCGCGGCGAGCAGGGCCGCCTCGTTCACCAGGTTCTCGAGATCCGCACCGACGAAGCCGGGGGTGCCGGCGGCGAGCGTATTGAGGTCCACATCGCCAGAGAGCGGCACCTTCTTCGTGTGCACGGCCAGGATGCCTTCGCGACCGCGGATGTCCGGACGCGGCACGGTGATGCGGCGGTCGAAGCGGCCGGGCCGCAAGATGGCCGGATCCAGCACGTCCGGGCGGTTGGTGGCGGCGATGATGATGACGCCTTCGTTCGATTCGAAGCCGTCCATCTCCACCAGGAGCTGGTTCAGCGTCTGCTCGCGCTCGTCGTGACCGCCGCCGAGACCGGCGCCACGGTGACGACCCACCGCGTCGATCTCGTCGATGAAGATGATGCAGGGCGCGTGCTTCTTGCCCTGCTCGAAAAGGTCGCGCACGCGGCTGGCGCCGACGCCGACGAACATTTCCACGAAGTCCGAGCCGGAGATGCTGAAAAACGGCACGCCGGCTTCACCCGCGATGGCGCGGGCCAGCAAGGTCTTGCCAGTCCCGGGCGGGCCCATCATCAAGACGCCCTTGGGGATGCGGCCGCCGAGGCGCTGGAACTTCTTCGGGTCCTTGAGGAAGGCGATGATCTCTTCGACCTCGTCCTTCGCTTCGTCGATGCCGGCTACGTCGGCGAAGGTGATCTTGTTCTGCGACTCGCTCAAGAGACGCGCGCGGCTCTTGCCGAAGCTCATGGCCTTGCCGCCGCCCGCCTGCAGCTGACGCATGAACAGGTAGAACATCACGATCACGAACAGCATCGGCAACAGGACGGTGAGCACCGGCCCGACCAGCGGACTGCTCTCGTCCTTCTGGTACGTGACCTCCACGCCGCTCTTCACGAGCTCCGCCGCCTGGTCATCGTCCTTCACGGGGCCGACGGTGCGACCGCGCTCAGGCTCGCCCTTGCCGCTCGGGTTCTTGATCAGGAACGAGTACTCGCGATCCTTGATCTCGACCTTGTCGATGTGGCGTTGGTCCTTCGGCGCCTTGGTCAGGGCGATGAAGGCGCTGTACGGGATGTCGTTGCGGGGTGGGTTCTCGATACTGAGGAAGTGCCAGATGGACAGGAAAGCGACGAGAACGACTACCCAGAGCAGAAGAGTCTTCGGCGGTTGCTTCACTCGAACCTCTACAAACTAAAATGAGCCGGCGGGGCCCATCGGATCATGCCACCCATGACGTCCAACGTCGATTGGGCAAAAGCATTTTTCTTCAGTGTTTCCCCATTATGACTTGCTTTTCTGTTGACGTTGGGTGCGCAGGTCCCGGCCCCCGGTAACCCTGATCGTGACGGAGCGTCCCAGCCGGTTCGCCCGCAAAACCTCGCGAATCTGTGCGCGATTGAGCGAGGCGACCGACTCGGGCACGCTCAGCGTCCCGAGCTCCGGCAAGCCTGCCTCGCTGAGAGCGTCTGCCAAAGCGTTCAGGTGCCGGACGATTTGTGGAGAAAGTGACGCGAGCAGCGGCATGGCCTCATTGCGCACCCGGACGCGCAAGAAAGCCGCATCCTTGTTGGACGGATCTTCGGCGAAGTCGAGGCAATGCCGCTGCAGGTGCAGCAGCACGTCCCGCTTCTCCGCCCGCAGCAGCGGGCGAATCACATCGTGCGCACGCGGAGCGAGCACCGCAAGCCCCCGTGGCCCGGCGCCCCGCAAAAGGCGCATCAGCACCGTCTCTGCGCGATCATCGGCGTGGTGCGCGGTGGCGATCAAGGCGTCGCTCGGCGCCGCGGCTTCGCGCAAGGCTGCGTAGCGGGCTTCGCGCGCGCGCGCCTGCAAGTTACTGCCCCGGCTCAGCGACAGCTGGGTGCGCGCGAACGGCACGCGCAGCTCACTCGCCAGCGCTTCGGCCAGATCGAGCTCCCGGGCTGCGGCAGGCCGCAAGCCGTGGTCCACGCCGTGCGCAATCAGCGAAAAACCGAGCTGGGGCGCGAGCCTCGCCAAGACGGAGAGCATGGCCTGCGAGTCGCCACCGCCCGACACTGCCGCCAGAACGGTACGTGAACGGAGCTCGCCGCACTCTTCGCGCAGCGTGCGGCGCGCGATCGTCAGCAAGCTCGGCGGGTGAGAGCGGGCCATGCGCCCTCACGCTACTTCGAACGCTTTACAGAACTCGAGGCTCTGCACGCGCGCCAGATCGATTCCGAGATGGGGAGCCGTGGGGAAGCCGTTGCTGCAGGTGCGCGTCTCTGGCGCGAAATGCGCGCAATCTTCGCAGCCAAATCGCAGCCGAAACTGGCGCGCTTCGCCGCGCAGCTGCTCGTCCACGCGGCTGGTGGTCATTGGAAGGGCTGCGCGGGCTGACCGCGCTGGAAGAAGAAGTGAAAGTTGCCCGTCAGGTGACCGGTGACTTTGCTCACGTCCGTGGCGTCGAGCAGATCACGGGGATCGGCCATGGTGACGTCGAACTCGGCGTCCGTGCTGCGCTCGTCGCTATTCTTCTCGTTCGGGTTGCCGCTGAAGATCTTGCTGAAAGTGATGGTGCCGCCGACCGAATAGGTGGCGCTGTTCTGCTCGTGGCAGCTCTGGTGCAAGTAGAGCGAGAGCGACACGACGGGGTTCGGCTCGCCGGTGACAGGCTGCCCCGGCGGAGTGACCCCATTGGGCAACCCGACCTCGAGCGGTTGATTCAGCGAGCTCTTGACGGCGGCCAGATCGTTGACGATCACGAGCAGGCCGTCGGACGCCTCTTCGTTGTTGTCGCCACGCTGCACGCGAATCATCAGCGACTCTTCGCGGTACGGATTGGCCGCGAAGAAGTCCGGCTTCAAGTCGAACGGCCCGTTCCAGCAATCGGCCACGTACAGATGATCGCCTTCGGGCGTCAAAACGTCGCCGTGGCCCTCGCCCACCGTGCAGCCGGCGCCACCGATCAGCAGCGCAGCGCCGCAGAGGATTCGCTGCCACTTGATCAAGGCGAAATCTCCAGCGCCGCCGCCGGAGCGTGCTCGGCGCGACGGATCAAGCCGCCGCCCAGCACGCGGTCGCCGGCGTAAAACACCGCAAACTGCCCCGGCACCACGGCTTGCACGGGCTGCTCGAAGACGACGCGCGCTCCGCCCGCGGACTTGACGATGCGCGCCGGCAGCGGCTTGCCGCGATAGCGCACCTGCACCTGCGCGCCGAGCGGCAGCGTAAGGTCGCTGGCCAGGCTCACGTCGCCGAGCTCCGCCGCGCTCGCCATCAGCTTGTCGACCGGACCGAGCTCGATGCGCCCTTGCTCGGGATCGATGCCGACGACATAGCTCGGCTTGCCCAGCGCGACACCGAGGTTGCGGCGCTGCCCGACCGTGAACTTGTGCACGCCTTGATGCTGCCCCACGATTTTGCCGTGCTCGTCGACGATCGGGCCCGGGCGGACGCGGCCCTGCGCTCGCTCGTCGACGAAGCTGTCGTAGCGACCGGTCGGCACGAAACACAGCTCCTGACTTTCGCCCTTTTGCGCGCCCGGCAAATCCAGCTCGAGCGCCTCTGCGCGCACCTCGGCCTTGTCCGAATCTCCGAGCGGGAAGCAGAGGCGTGACAGCGTGTCTTCGCCGAGCATGTGCAAAAAGTAGCTCTGATCTTTGCTGGCGTCCTTGCCGCGATGCAGCTCCGTGCGACCGTCACGCTCGACCAGACGCGCGTAGTGACCGGTCGCGACGCGCGAGGCGTCGAGCCGATCCGCGAGCTGGATCAGCTCTTTGATCTTCACGCCGCGGTTGCAGCGCACGCAGGGGCTCGGCGTCTCGCCGCCCAGGTAGCCGTCGACGAACGGCTGCACGACCTCGCGCTGAAACAGCTCACGGCGATCGAACGCATAGTGCGGAAAGCCGAGCGCGTCGGCGACGCGCCGCGCATCGTGAATGTCCTCCGGCGCGCAGCAGCGGCTCTTCACGCTGCCATCGTCCGGATAGTCCCAGAGGTGCAGCGTCACGCCCACCACATCGAAGCCCTGCGCGAGCAAACGCGCAGCGGCGACGGACGAATCGACGCCGCCGCTCATGGCCACCAAAATGCGCTGCCTAGTCACGGGCCGAATGGTAGCCGGCTTTCGTCGCTAGGCCCGCAAACCCGCAAAAATGCCGGTCAGTGCGGAGAAACCACCGTTTTTACCGCCGTAGAAGCGCGGTCGACCAGCTTGGCCACCAGGTCTACCGCCTCGCTGTAGCGGTAAATCCCCGCCTGCAGCGCGATCAGCTGGCCTGAATCCAGATCCCCCAGGTTTCCGCTCGCCGCGCCCGCGACCAGCCGCTCTCCCCCGTCGACCGCGCGCCCGATGCCACGGAGAGCCTTCTGAAAGCTCACGCCCGAGTGCTCGCCCTTCGCAAGCGCTGGCGCTGCGCCGTCGGCTTCAGGAGTGATCGGAACCATTTCGTAGCTCGGGCTTTCGCCGCCAATCCTCATGACAGCCTATCGGTCGGGTGCGGCAGCGGTTGCGTGAAACCTCGGTAAAGACGTCCGTGGACCCTCGATGCGCTCGCTCGCCCGCGCGACGCCTGGCACTCCCTAAAAGTCCTTACAAACGCAATAACTCTGGCAGACGAATACGCGCGCCGAGCACCAAGAGCGTTACTGGTCGTCCACGAAAGCTCTTCCATCTGTAACAACTTTCGCGAATTCGCAAACGCTCTCCGACGTTTTCGCCGGTGCCGAGCCTTTGCGGACAACACTTCGCCTTCTACAGGGAGGCCGGGGGTAGGCCTTGCCTGCGCGCCCAGCTGGGCGCGGCGCGCGCGGGCGCAGCCCGCGCCACAAACCCTGGCCTACCAAGCAAGGGATCGGTCCGGCGGTTCACAGACCTTCGGGCACGGCACGGACACGGGCACGCTGAGGGGGCATCAGGCGTCGCGCAGCTTTTTCGAGAGACGCTGCATCGCGCGCGTGTGCAGGCGGCTGGCCCACGACTTACTGAGGCCGAGCGATTCGGCGACGTGGTCGAAGCGTTCACCCTCGAGGTAATGGCGGCGCACGAGGGCTGCTTCTTGTTCGGGGAGCTCGGTGATGGCCGTTTGGACGACGGCGAGCAGCTGCGCGCGTGCAACGGTGTCTTCTGGGCTGTCGGCGGTGGCGACTTGCACGATCTCGCCTTCTTCGCCGGAGGCGGTAGGGGCGATCAGACCGACGCTGATGGCAGCCGCCATCGCGGCCAAGTGATCGCCCAAGGCTTGATCGGCCTGGGCGCGCGTGGTGGTGGCCGTTGCGCCGAACGTGTCTTCGGCGGCGCCCTCGCTGGTCTTCAGGGCGGCGGACAGGCCGTTGAGGCGCTCGTAGGTGCGACGCGAGAGGTGCGCGGAGGAACGGATGCCGTCGATCACGGCGCCGCGCACACGGAAATTCGCGTAGGCGCGGAACGGCACCCCGCGCTCCGTGTCGAACTTACGTGCGGCGTCCAGAAGGCCCTCGCGGGCGTAGCTCTTGAGGTCGTCGAGCTCGACGGCGGAGCCCATGCTGCGCACCACCTGGCGCGAGATGATCTCGACCAAATCCGCCTCGGCCTGAAAACGCTGCAGCACTTCGGGCGCGTCGCGCTCGGCGAGGCCGCCGGCGCTCGGGCTCGGCGGCGCAGCTTTCGTCGTGCTGGGCGGTGTCGCCATCAGGCCGGCAGATCTAGCCCGGTTTCGAACCCGGCTAAAGCGTGCCATATTGAGTGCATGTTCCGCTGGGGCCGAGCCTCGGTAGCGTATGCCCTGATCGCGATGGGCGCGCTGGTGGTCGGCCACGTTTTCGATCGCGGCTGGCTCATGTCGTACCCGGCACCGTGGCTGCCGCTGTCGGGCGTCGAGGCACACGCCTTCGGGCTGTTGCTGGGTGGCGTTTTCGCCGCGGCCGTCGTGATTGGGACGCGCGTGCTCGTGGAAAATACGAGCTGGGCCAAGGCGCTGCACCGCGATCTGCGCCCCATGACGGAGGGGCTCGACGGCGCCGGTATCGTGGTGATCGCCGCGCTCTCCGCCGTGGCCGAGGAGCTGGTGTTCCGCGGCCTGCTCATGCCCTGGCTGGGCCTGTTGCCGCAGGCGCTGCTGTTCGGGGTCGTCCACGCACAGTTGAGCGGGCCGAGCCGCTGGGTGTGGGTGACGTGGGCCAGCGTGGTCGGACTGGCGCTGGGCGCCATCTTTGCGCTGACCGGCTCGTTGCTCGGAGCCATCCTGGCGCACGCGCTGATCAACGCCATTAACCTGGCGTACTTGAAGTCGCACGACACCGCTCCCCCTCGCAATTCGCTAGGTGGGCTGTTGTCGGAGCGCAAATCCCCCGTTCCCGCCGGCCGCCGAGCCTAGGCTCCGAGGCCCGGCCGCGGATAAACGCGGCGGACTTACGCATTCGGGCGCGCCCGAGCGCATCTGAGCTATTCTGGTGGGAACACCCCCCAGCAAGAATGCCCGTGCTCGAGTCTGGTCACCCCGAGGACCGTCCCAGGGTCCTCGTCGTCGATGACGAAAAGTTCATCCGCGACATCATCGCGGACTTCCTCGGCATGGAGGGCTACATCGTGCGCACCGCCGAGGACGGCACCAGCGCCGTCACCGAGCTCGAGCGCGCGCGCTACGACATGGTGATCAGCGATCTCAAGATGCCCAAGATGGGCGGCTTGGATCTGCTGAAGGAGGTGGCCCGCGTCCACCCCGACACGCTGACCGTGATCATGACCGGCTTCGGCACCGTCGAGACCGCGATCGATGCGATGAAGCGCGGCGCCTACGACTACATCTTGAAGCCGTTCAAGGTGGAAGAGATCGTGCACATCGTGCAGCGCGGCCTCGAGAAGCGCCGCCTGACCGCCGAAAACCTGCGCCTGCGCGAAGCCGTTTCGCTCTACAAAGTGAGCGAAGCCATCGCCGCCAGCCTGTCGCTGGACGAAGTCGTCTCCACGCTTTCCGATAGCGCGCTGTCCGAGATTCACGCGGACTTGGTGATGACCTGGCTGGCCGATGGCGAAGGCAACTTTGCCCTGCGCAAGCTCGACTACAGCTCGCTCTTGGAAGCGGGCGAAGACTTGGGCGAGCTGGATCCGCCCAAGGTGGTGGAGAGGCTTTCGGCCGGGCCCATCGTCGAGCACGGCGCGCGCGCGCGCGAGCTGTTCTTGGCGCACCCGTCACGCCAGGTCTCGAGCCTGATCGTGGTGCCGCTGAAGATGCGCGATCGCCTGCTCGGTTTCGTGGGCGCGGCGTCACTCAGCGCCAGCCGCCGCTTCGACGAAGGCCAGCGCAAGCTGCTCACCATCATCGCCTCTCGCGCCGCTGCCGCCATCGAAAACGCACGGCTTTACGAGGATTTGCAGGCAACGTTCCAGCAGACGATCCAGAGCTTGGCGCGCACGATCGACAAGATGGATCGCTACACCAGCGGTCACTCCGAGCGCGTCGCGCGCTACGCCGTGAACCTCGCCAAGTGGCTGGGGCTGGACGAACCGACGATCGAAGTCGTGCGCCACTCCGCGCTGATGCACGACATCGGCAAGATTGGCTGCGTCATGAACCTGAACAAGGCCGGCAAGCTCACCCAGAGTGAGTACGAGGTCTTCAAGCGCCACCCAACCTACGGGCGCGAGATTTTGGACCCGATCAAGTTCCTGGGTCCGGTGATCCCGGGCGTGCACCTGCACCACGAGCGCTGGGACGGCCGCGGCTACCCGCTCGGCCTGGCCGGCAAAGACATCCCGCTGATCGCTCGCATCATCTCGGTGGCCGACACTTACGATGCCATGACCAGCGATCGCGCCTATCGGCGCGCGCTGCCGCACGAGGTCACGGTCAGCGAAATCGAACGCTGTTCCGGTACACAGTTCGACCCGGACATCGCGGGTACGTTCACCGAGCGCATCGAGATGCTGCGTGAAGAGCTGCGTGCTAGTGGGCTCGAACCGCCCGAATGACGCAGCGCCAGCTCGCCGGCTACTTCCTCGGACTCCGCGACTACCGCTCGGTCTTGCAGCTGCAAGAGGAGTTGCTGGCCGCACGTGTCGCCGGCACGGTGGGCGACACGGTGCTGTTCGTCGAGCACCCAGCCGTGATCACGCTGGGCCGCGGCGCGCACTCCGAGCACCTCTTGGCATCCGCCGAACGTTTGAAAGAGCTGGGCGTGGACGTGGTCGAGACGGGGCGCGGCGGCGACGTGACCTTACACGCGCCGGGACAGCTGGTTTGCTACCCGATCATCGACCTTTCGCCCGACCGCAAGGACGTGCGGCGCTACGTGAAAGATCTGACAGAAGTGATGCGCCAGGTGGCGGAGGCGCAAGGCGTAGCGACCGGGCGCTTCGAGGAGCACATTGGTTTGTGGGCGAATCGCGAGTCGGTGACCCAGTACTTGGGCACCGACTCACCGCACGACTTGGTCAAGCTCGGCGCGATTGGCGTGCGTATCTCACGCTGGGTGACGATGCACGGCTTCGCGCTGAACTTGCAGCCCGACATGCGCTTGTTTTCGCTGATCGTGCCCTGCGGCATCAGCGACTTCGGCGTCGCGTCGCTGGGCGAGCTGATGGGCGGGCCGGCGCCGAGCGTGGTAGACGCTGCGGCTCAGGCCTTCACGGCGCTCATGCGCGTGCTGGACGGCGACGTGGCCGGCTCGAGCTTCAAGCTCGGCGACCCGCCGGCGACGATCAGCACGTTGCCGAACGGCGTGCGCTCCGACGCGCCCTGAACGGTGCAGTGCAGACCGGCGTCTTCGAGCACCCCGGTGAGCTCGCTGGCGGGGCGGTAGTGCGTGGCGCGGCCGCGGTTGACGCCCGTGAGGCGAGCCCACCACTCCGTGAAGCGCGTGAAGCCACTGCGCGCGTCGGGTTTGGCGTTGAGCTCTCGAATCAGCAAACGGCCGCCGGGCGTCAGCGCCGTAGCGGCCGCGCGGAGCAGCGCGTCTTGCTCGGCGAGCGGCAAGTAGTGCAGCACGTCTACGATGAGGATCGTGTCGGCCTTGGGGAGCGACATGTTGCCGAGATCGCCGGCGATGAACTCGGCGGGCGCGAGCTCGGTACCGTACGCGGCCGCCGACACCGCGATCTCGACCTTGCGCGCGTCGGAATCGATCCCCAATACGCGCGTGGCGCGGCCGAGCTCGAGCAAGAGCAGCGCCAGCTGGCCGCGCCCGCACCCCAGGTCGAGCACGCTGTCGAACGAGCCGGGCAGCTCGCTCAGCAGCTTGAACACCGGATCGATGCTCATTTTACAGGTCACGTAGTAGCGATCACTCGTGGGCGCGCGACGGTAACGAGCACGCGTGCGCGCCCGGGCGGCCTCGAACGGGGTCGCCAGCGATTTCACGAGCCAGGATGCTCGGAGCGAGCGCGCTGCGCTTCGGCCAGCTTGCGATACATGAGGGCGCTCTTGTGTTCGCCGTCACGCAGTAGCACCGCGTCGAACTCGCGGATCGCGGACTCGTATTCGCCTGCCGAAAGGTGCATCACGCCGAGCAGCAAGCGCGCCTGACCGTAGTTCGGGTTGGCTTCGCGCGCGGCTTCGAGCTGCTCTTTGGCGCGGTCGCTCTGGTTGGTGTCGCGATAAAGCGTGGCGAGCTTGGTGCGCAGATCCGCGAAGCCCGGGCACAGCGCCACGGCGCGCTCCAGCTCGAGCACGGCTTCGGGCACCATGCCGGCGTCGAGATACGCCTGGCTGATCTCGGCGTGCATGTTCGCGATCTTGCCTTTGGCGAACGGGTCGGCTTTGGCCGGCCCACCAGAACCGCGGTGGCGAATCTGACTGTAAACCTGACGAGCAGCCTCGTACTTCCCGAGGTCGTTGTACGTGACCATCAGGTTGAGCTGCGCCTCGGTGTAGTTCGGGTTGAGGCTGACAGCCTTCTCGAAGTAGCGCTCGGCTTGCGCGAAGTCGCCCTTGGAGTGTGAAATCACTCCGAGCATGTCGAAAACATCCGCGAAACGATCCGTTTCGGCGACGACTTGCCGCAGCAAGTACTCGGCCTTGTCGAGCTCACGCTTCGAATAGTGCTCCCTACCCAAAAGCAGCAGCTGCTTGACGTGGTCGTCCATGCGGGGGCCCATGGTAGCCCCGAAACGCGCGGGAAAGTACAGGCCTTCCCGGAGGCCGGCTTGCCGCGCTGGGGGTTTGTTGCTACTTCGCCCCCGTGGCCTCACCGCCGGACGCCGGTGGTTCCCGTTATGTCGGCCGCGTCGTCGATCCGGACGTGCGCGAGGACGGCGAGACGGAACCGGAAGTCGAGCTGAAACCCAGCCCGAAGTTGCCGGGCGTGGTCGAGGTCGCGACGGAGGCCTCCGAGCCGGAACCGTCGCCCGCGCCCGTGTCGCGTCCGGACACGTCGAGCCGGGGCGCCGAGGTGCGCGAGCGGCTTTTGGCGCGCGCCCGAGCCGCCGAGGCCGCCAAGACCGAAGTACCGACGAGCCTGGATCAGGAGCTCGACAGCATCGGTCGCGATGCGCGGCGCGAGACGGACGACGAGCCCGAGTTCACGGCGCCGCCGGCTTCGGGTCGCGCGCCGTCGGCGCCTTTCGTACCGATCACGCCGCGCGAGCTGTCGCCGGGCCTGGTGGCGTTGTTTTCGGCGCTGGTCGGCATCGCCACCATCGCCTCGATCACTGCGCTGTTCATGAGCCTCGAAGCTCGCTTCGGGGGCTCGAGCGCGACGCTCGCGGTCGTGGAAGCCGCGCCGGTCGCGACGAGCGTGGCACCGCCCTCACCCGATCCGAAACCGAGGCCCCGCCGCGCTCGGCAAAAGCTGCCAGGACCGTGGCGGCTCAGCGACGCGCGAGGCGACGCGAAGTATCGTTTCATCGAAGGCAAGCTCGGTACCGAGTCGTTCTTGAAAGCGCTGGAGGCGGCGGGTGCCCCCGAAGCGCAGGGTTACCGCGTGCTGGCAGCGCTGCGCGGCGTGGTGGATCTCGACAAGCACAAGAAGAGCGACCGCTTCGAGGCGTTGCTCGGGCGCGGCTCGAACAAGCTTTTCGCGCTGGAGTACGTCACGGGCCCGGAAGAAATCTACCAGGCCAAAGAAGTCGACGGGCGGCTGACCGGCAGCAAGGTAGATCTCAAAGTGGAGCGCGCTCAGGTGCTGGGCGCGCTCAGCTACGACGGCTCGAGCTTCGAGCATTCTGCCGAGGTTTTTGGCTTCGATCCGGGCCTGACCAAGGTGGTCCAGCGCGCGCTAGACGGCCACATGTCGCTGGAAGAGCTGGACCGCGGCGACGTGCTGAAGCTGGTCGTGCAAGAGGTGACTGTGCTGGGCGAGTTCTCGCGCTACGCCGGGGTGGAGGCGCTGGAGCTTTTGCGCATCGATCCCAAGAAGACGCGCCTGCGCATCTACTATTCCGACACGCCCGGCAGCCGCGGTTACTACGACCGTGACGGGCACGCCCCGAGCGAAGGCGGCTGGCGCAAACCGATTAAAGACGCGCCGCGCACGTCGCCATTCAACCCGCACCGCATGCACCCGGTGCTGCACAAGGTGATGCCGCACCAGGGCACTGACTTCGGCGCCGCCGCGGGCACCCCCGTGGGCGCGGCATCGTTCGGTACCGTGAGCTTCGTCGGACCGTCGGGCGCTGGTGGCAACCTGGTCAAGATTCAGCATCCGGGGGGCATCGAGACGGGCTACGCGCACCTGTCGCGCTTCGCCGAAGGCCTCAAGGTGGGCGACCCGGTCAAGCGCATGCAGATCATCGGTTACGTCGGCAGCACCGGGCGCTCTACGGGTCCGCACCTGCACTTCAGCGCCAGCCGCGACGGCACCTTCTTCGATCCCGAGACCTTGAACCTGGACGGCATGCGCAGCCTCTCGCCGGAAGAGCGCGCCGCCTTTCAGCCGCTCCTGGCCAAGTACGACCCCATGCTCGACGGCATCGCGATGCCGGAGCGCTACGCGCCGATCGTGGTCGCGCCGGCTCCCGTCGCGGCAGCGGCTGCTGCAGCGCCCGGCGCCGGGACGCCCAGCATCGCCGTGGGCGCCGAAGATCTGGGCGACAGCGAGGACGACGGCGCAGCTCCCGCAGCCGCGGCGCCCGCTGTCACGGCCGACGTGGGCGCGCCGCCCGCTGCTCCTGCCGCCCCTGCGCCCGCGGCACCAGCTCCGGGGGCGCCACCCGCGCAGAAGCCGGGCGGCTCGTCCGTCTACTTGTCGGACAAGGAGCTGCTCGACGCGCAGTCCGCGACCGACGACGGCGAAGTCGAAGAGTGAGCAGCGGCGCGGCACGCTTGGTCGAGCTCACGCGCCATCAAATCTAGCGTGCACGCACCGCGCGTGCACAAGAGCTCGAGCAGGTACTCTTCTTGTTCGACGCTGAGCTCGCAAAAGTCGTGAGCGTGCATGGTGGGCCTCAATTGGGCTGCAAAGCCTGCTCGGACAGGAAGCCTTGCAAGCGATCGAGCGTCTCGCGCATGCCCGGCTCCATGCCGGAGCCGAGGTGCATGTCGCGCGCTTGTACGGTGGCGTGCTCTTGCACGACTCTCACGTGCGTCTTGCCGGACTGCTCGCTGAGCGTGACGGTCACGGTCGAGGGAAAATCTGGAAAGGGCTCGAACACTTCCGTGAACTTGATGTAGCCGGGCGGGTCGAGCTCCAGGTACTCGCCGTGAAAGCCGATGAGCTTGCCGTCATCCATGCGCAGCACGCGGCGCCACTTGCCGCCCACACGCACGTCCATCTCGCACAGGTCGAGCCTGGCGCAGCTGTTGCCGAACCAACGCATCATGTATTCGGGGCGTGTCCACGCTTCCCAGACCAGGCGCGCTGGCGCGTTGAAGGTGCGCGTGACCGTGAAGGTGCGCTCGCCAGGGCGCGCGATCAGCTCGGTGTCGCCCTCGAACCTATTTTTTTGAAGCATGCTCTGTCTCTTTCTCCTTCAGCTCTTCCAAGAAACCGTCCAACCGCTGAAAGCTCTCCTCCCAAAAGCGGCGGTAGCGCTCGAGCCAGTCGACTGCGTCTTTGAGCGGGGCGACCTCGAGCCGCCGCGGGCGCAGCTGGGCGCGCCGCCCCTGCGTGATGAGGCCGGCCCGCTCGAGCACCCGGAGGTGGCGCGAGATAGCTGGCTGGCTCAGCCCGAACGGGCGCGTCAGCTCGGTCACGCTTGCCTCTCCCTCGGCCAAACGGGCCAGGATGGCGCGCCGGGTGGGGTCGGCCAAAGCCGTAAAAGTAGCGTCCAACGCCTCGCTTTTGTTCATAACTGGTCCTGCATATAACGCATTGGTTATGTAGCGCGCCAGCTGAATTCGTCAAGGGGCCATCGGTCGACGGCCGCTCCTAGGCCCGGCGCGTCAGCCGCAGCGTGAAGATCGAGCCGTGCGGAATCGCGTCGTCGACGCGGATGCTGCCACCGTGGGCTTCGGCGATGTGCTTCACGAGCGAGAGACCGATGCCGGAGCCACGTACCTGTTTGCCGCTCGCTGACTTGCCGCGCACGAAGCGCTCGAAGATGCGTTTGCGATCTTCGGGGGCGATGCCGGGGCCTTGGTCGCTCACCATCACTTCGGCGCCGCCCGCGACCGAGCGCACCAGCACCGCGATGCGCTTGCCGTCCGGCGCGTACTTGAGCGCGTTGTCGACCAGGTTGATGACCGCGATCTCGATCGCGCGTTCGTCGAGCAAGAGCGGCGGCACGTCTTGCAGGCTGAGCTCCAGCGCGACACCTTCGCGCTCCGCCCGCACCTTGCAAACTTCGACCGCGCGCGCCACCGGCTCGGCCAAGGTAGCCGGTGAGAATTCGTAGGCAGCCTGGCCGCGCTCGACCTTGGCAAAATCGAGCACGTTCTCGATCAGCGCGTTCAGGCGATCGCTCTCGTTGACGATGATCGATAGGTATTGTTTGCGCTTTTCTTCGCTATCGGCGCGGCCCGTCTGCAAGAGCTCCCCGAACATGCGCACGAGCGCCAGGGGCGTCTTCAGCTCGTGCGACACGTTGGCAACGAACTCGCTCTTCAAGTTCGAGAGCCGTCGTTCGCGCTCCGCAGCCAGCAGAATCACGAACAAACCTGCGATCACGACCACGCTCGAAAGGCCGACCAGCACCATTTCGAGCAGGCGACGCCGCGCCACGGCCGCCGCCAGCTCTTCCGCGCTGTTCATGGTCACGTTGAGGGTCCACTTGTACAGCGTGGTCTCGAACTGGCGCCCGAGCACCATGCCGCCGCGCCCCAGCGGCGGGCCGTAGATGATCTTGCCGTCGGCATCCACGATGTTGACGCGGCTCTGCTGCATGTCCGAGTACAGCGCCGGGAACAGATCGTGCACGATGCGCGGCACGTCGTGCCATACCACCACGAGCAGGTGACGATCCTCGACCTGCTGCTGCCAGTGGCTGAGCAGCAGCGCTTTCTCGCGCTCGACGCGGTGCAGGTGGCGGAGCTCTTCGATCGGCGGCTTATCGAGCTTGAGCTCGGGCAACAGTTTGTGCACGAGCAAGCGCCGAAAGCGCTCGGTCTCGAGCTCCGGCGCGCGCGACGCCAACGCCAGCACGTTGTGCGCGGGCGAGCTCAGGTCGACCAAGAACACGGCGCGCACCGTCGGCGTCTGCAAGGCCGCCGCCTCGAGCCACTTGCTGCCGAATTCGCTGCGCTCGTTCAGATCGAGCACGGAGCGCACGGCGTTGTCTTGCTCGATGATGCGCTTGTCGAGGCGGTCGGCGCGCTCGTTGGCGAGCGACAGCGTCGCCTCCACCACGGATTGCTCACGCAGCTTCTCCAGCTGGAAGCTGGAGCGAAACATCACCCCCGACAAAACCAACACCGCGATCACGATCGCCGGCAGCAGCAAGAACGTGAGCAAACGCTCGCGCGGTGTTCGCTCTGCCATCGCCGGGCATCCTAGCAGGCCTACAGGCCACGAAGCGGCGCCGCGCGGCGGTCGTGCCGCTGTGAGAACGGCTTCGTTGGCCCGAGCGATCAGCGACGCAGGATGACGTCGGCGTCGAGCACGATCGGGCGATTTGCGAGGAACTGCGCGAATTGCTCGCAGACGTAGTCGATGGCGTTTTGCTCGGTCTGGTGGAAGGGCGCGTCGCCCAGGGGGTTGGCGACTTCCAACAGGCCAAGGTAGCGGCCGCCCTGGCGGACGGGGCCGCACAGGGCGCGCTGCGGCGCGACCCCGAGGGCATCCCAGCGGGGACCGAGCACGCGTGGGTCCTTCTCGACATCGTGGATGGCGACGGAGCCGGGGCGACGCATGACGGCGCTGAAGAAAGGGTCCGTGTCCGGCGTGCGGTGGAGCAGCACCTGCATGGTGCCGGGCCCCTTGGCGCGCACGACCACGAACTGGCGGCTGTTGATGTCGAAGACGTGGATCAACACGCCGTCGCAGGGGACGATCGACTCTACCGCCGCGAGCATGAACTCGGCGCCGTCCGCCACACCCTGCATGAAGTGCAGGTCGTGCATGGTTTCGAACAGCTCGCCGATCAAGTCTTCGCCGGCACGACGACGAACGGCCGCCAGGCGCGGCTTGGAAGAGCGCGCACTGCTCGGGTGCGACGGCATCTTTTCGCGCGTGAGCGGGATGGCGGCTTGCGGCTCGGACTTCGCCGGAGCAGGCGCTTCGACCGCGACGGCGGGTGTCGCAACGGCCTCAGCGACAGCGGGAGCCGGCGCGGCCGCAACGGGCTCAGCGGCAACGTCCGCCGCCGCGGGAGCAACCGGCGCTGCGGCAATCGGCGCTGCGGCAACCGGCGCTGCGGCAACCGGCGCTGCGGCAACGGCAGCTGCCGCCGGAGCCGGCGGATTCGAGCTGGAGATCTGCACCACGGCGACGGGCTTGATGGACGGTGCGGGGACCGACGCGCGCGCCGGCGCCGACCCGTCGAACAACGGGAAGGTGAGCACGGGGTTACCGCGCCAGTCCTTCCACGCCAGCGTGCCCAGCGGTGCGCGCTCGGGTCGCTTGTCGAACTTGTGGTCGAAGACCGCGAGCTGCACGAACTTTTGCCCGGGGCGCGCCGCTAGCTCGCGCGAAATATCGCGGAAGCTCGCCCAAAGTAGCGCCTCGACCGAGCCACGCGAGGCACCGGGCTCGACCACGTAGGCGACCTCGCGGTAGGTAATGGGCGACTCGGTAGAAGGCTCTTCTTGGCGCTTGCGCAGGATGCTCGAGGGCGGCGGCATGTCGATCGCCGCGCTGGGCTGCGTGAGGTTCTGCGGCGCAGCCACCGGCCCCAAATTCTTCGGCACCGCGGGAGCTGCGGGAATCACGTCCGCCGGGACGGTGATGCCGGCCGCCGGCTTGACCGACGGACTCTTGCCGGCGTCGGGACGCGGTGGAAACGCCGAAGGCGACTTGGCCGTGGTGTGCACCGCGCTGGTGGGCGCGTTCGGCGACAGCGCGCTCGATGGCACGCCCGCGTAAGGCTCCGCATGAGCAACGAAACCGGGCGCTGGCTCCGTGGGCTGCGGAGCCGGCGCGACAACGACCGGCGCAGCGGCAGGCGCTGGTGCAATAACGACCGGAGCCGGCGCGACAACGACCGGGGCCGCGACCGGCGCAGGCGCAGCAACGACTGGCGCAGGCGCAGCAACCACCGGCGCGGGCGCATCAACCACCGGCGCGGGCGCAGCAACCACCGGCGCGGACGCAGCAACCACCGGCGCGGGCGCAGGCGCCCTCGCGACGACCGGAGCCGGCGGAGCTAGGGACGGTGCCGCTGCAGGCGCGATGGAGGGAGCCGCTGACTGACCGTTGCGACGCGGCGCGCCCTCCGTGCTGAGCGCGGCGTCTTGCGGGGCCTTGGCGACGACGAAGCGCAGCTTTTGTTTGGGGTCGACGGCCCGGTAGCCGTCGTCCAAAAGCTCGATCGAGAACTTGGAGAGGGGGCCGCTGTCACCGCGCAGCTTGCGCGCCTCTTGGAGGGCCGCCTGCCACTGCTTGGCCTCGACGCAATACTTCTCGTCGGAACTATTCTCGCCAACGCGAGAGACCTCAACGAACCATCGCATCAAAATTCAGTGCCGAGTGACGTGTGACCGGAGCCGCGCGGTCCTGGTGGGAGTCTATCCCCACGCGCCAGTGGTGGGACCGCAAGTAGAGCGCCTCGAGCGCGCCCCGGCAAGCGACAATGACCGAAAAAAGTGCAGGCCGCTGAACGGATGCGCGCTCTCCGGAGGCCCCGCGCGAGCAGCGCGAAGTCTCGCACATCATTTAGAAAAATGACTGCATGGTGAAGCTGGCGACGGGGTACTTGCCCTTGATCACCCCCGGCCGGCGGACCCGCTCACCTGCGGGGCGTGCCGTAGTACAAGCGCCGAAACGTGAACGATACGCTCCTCGCCCGCGCGCGCCAGCGCGTCGCGCAGCTCGCGCCTTTGGAGCCCCTGCTCTACGCCGCATGGGCCGCCGCGCTTACCCTTTGGTGTGCTTGTCAGTTCTATTCGTCGATGCGGCTGCAGACCGCCTATGCGGATCTGTTTCGCTATTCCGATCGCGCTTTCGAAGCAGCGAGAGCGGGTGCGCTCGGGCCGTGGTCGGCACCACTCGATGACGTGTTCATTCATTTCGATTTCGCGCGCCAGGCGGCGCGTGGCCACGCTTTCGAATGGTCGCAGGGCGCGGGCTACTCCAGCGGTGGCACGAGCCTCTTGTATCCATTCTTGCTGGTGCCCGGCTTCTGGCTGAATTTCCGCGGCCTCAACCTGATGATTTGGGCGGCGGTGGTGGCGTGCGTCAGCGTGTTCGGCGGGCTACTCGCGCTGCGCCGATTGTTTCGAGGTCTGCCGAAGCTCACCAGCTACTTGCTGCCACCACTGCTCCTCAGCGTGGGCGCGCTCGACTGGTCGTTCTGGAGCGGCATGGAGGTCGCGCTGTTGCTCGGCATCTGGGCGCTGGCCATCGTGGCTTGGGATGATCTGCGCGTGCTGCAGCCGGCAGCGCCCGGCTACTTGGCGCGCTCGTTCGCGCTCGGAGCGGCTGGCCTCTTGCTCTGCGCGACGCGACCCGAAGCCATCGGTGCGCAGGGCGTGCTGGCGCTCACGGCGCTCTGGCCAGCGCGGCACGCGCTCAGGCGTGCGGGTGTCGCGGCTGGGTTGTCCCTCGCGCCCGCGCTCGCGCTTCTGGTGGCGCACGGATTCGCCAACCGCGCCTTCACGTCGGACTCCAGCGCGGCCGGCGCGCTGGTGAAGCTCGAGCTGTATCACCCGTACCTGTCTCGCGCCGAGGTGCTCGAGAAGTGGTGGTACTTCTTCACCTGGCAGGTCAAGCACATCACGCACTACCACCTGGCGTACACTTGGTGGACCGGTTGGGCGCTGTGGCTGCTCGCCGGCTACGCGCTGTGGGCCAAGCGCACGCGCGCCGTCGCCACCATGCTCTGGCTCACCATGCTGGCATGGCTATCGCTCGTCGCGCTGAACGGCCAGGTCGCCTGGCAAAACACGCGCTACGCCATGCCGACCGTGATCGGCCTTTTGTGCTGCGCGGCGCTGGGCGCAGGCGTGGCGTTCGTCGAAGCCGATTTTCGCACGCGTCAGAAAGTGGCACCGGCGCTGGCTGCGGCCGCGCTGCTGGCGCTGTTCGGCTGGCAGCAGCAGCCGCGCTTCACCGACCAGCTTTGGTTCTTCGGTCGCGCCTCGCGCAACATCTACGATCAACACGTGCAGGCCGGTCGCAAGCTGCGCGACGAGTTCCGGCCGCAGCCGAGCCGCGTGCTGGTGGGTGACGCCGGCGCCATGCCGTACATCTCCGACTTGCCGGCGCTCGACATCATCGGCCTGGGCGGTTTTCATGGCTTGCCCTTCGCGCGCGCCACGCGGCAGCACGTGGCCGCCGGCATCGAGCTGATCGAGCGCTTGAAAGCCGCCGATCGCCCGGACATTCTGGCGATCTATCCGAGCTGGTGGGGCGACTTCCCGCTCTGGTTCGGAGAGCGGCTGGACGAAGTGCCGGTGCGCGGCAACGTGATCTGCGGCGGCGCCAGCAAGGTGCTGTACCGCCCGCGTTGGGAGTCGCTCGATCACAGTGAGGACCCGGTCGCGCTGCGTGGCGGCGAGCGCAAGGTGGACGGCGTCGACATGGCCGACCTGGTCAGCGAAAAAGCGCACGGCTACGCGCTTTCGAACGGCTCGGTGGGCCACGTGGCGATGAAGCTCCTGCCCCATCCGCAGCGCCCGCGCGAAGACTTGTGGGATGCAGGGCGCATCGTACCGGCGGGCGTACGCGAGAGCTTCGTGCTCAGCGGTCTGGACCCAGCAAAGCCGGTAACGTTGATCGTGCGCGCCGCCCCCACCGAGCTCACGGAGCTCTCGGTCGAGGCCGACCCCAACGTGCAGCTGAGCACGCGCCTTTCGCCGCGCGACGGCTGGCTCGAGGAGCGCATCGAGCTCGGAACGCCCGGCGTGTCTCAACTCGCGGTGCGACTGAGCGCACCCAAAGTCGAGCACATCTTCTTCCACGCCTGGGCCGTCCAGCCCGACTGACGATGCGACGCTCGCTCTGGCTCGCCGGGCTGTGCTGCGCGGCTTTCGCGCTATCGCTACTATACCTCCAGTATTACCTGCGCGGCGGCCCGCGCATCATCGACGCGACCAGCTACTTTCTCGAAGCGCGCAGCCTGGCGGCGGGCTCGTTCTCGTTTCACGTGCCCGATCCCAGCGCCGCCTTTCGCGGACGCTTCTTGTTGGCCAGCGCAGACGGGCACGAGCTGGGCGTGATCTTTCCGCCAGGTTACCCGCTCGTGCTCTCGCTCGGCGTGCGCGCCGGGGCGCCGCTGCTGGTGGGGCCGCTGCTCGGCGCGCTGCTGGTGCTGGCTACCTACCGGCTGGCGCGTGCTCTCGGCGAGCAACCGAAGGTCGCGATGCTGGCTGCGATGCTTTCGGTGCTGTGCGGCGCGCTGCGCTACCACACGGCCGACACCATGTCGCATGGCCTGGCCGCGCTGCTGCTGTGCAGCGCGCTCGCGTTGACGCTGGAAGCTCGCTCGTCCGCCGCGACGCTGGTGGCCGGCGGCTGCCTCGGCTTGCTTTCGGCGACGCGACCGGTCAGCGCCGGGGTGGCTCTGCTGCTCGTTGGCTATGCGGTTCGTCGAAAACCGCGCCGCTCCTGGCTGCTTTTGGCGCTGGGAACACTGCCAGGTGTGGCGCTCTTGCTGCTGCAACAGCGCGCGCTCACTGGCCATTGGTTGGGCTCGACACAGCTCGCTTACTACGCGGTGTCGGACGCACCGGCCGGGTGTTTTCGCTATGGTTTTGGCGCAGGCACCGGCTGCCACTTCGAGCACGGCGACTACGTCTCGCGCTACCTGCCCAACGGCTATGGCTTCGTGCCCGCGCTGCGCAACCTGGCGGTGCACTTGCGGGTGTTCGCGAGCGACGCCACGAACTTTGCACCGCTCACGTTGCTCGGGGGCGTGGCGCTCTTCAAGCACCGCCACTCGCCGCTCGCGCTCGCCGGTTATGCCGTTCTGCTGCAAGCGCTCGCGTACTTGCCCTTTTACTTCGACGGCAACTACCCGGGCGGCGGCGCGCGCTTCTTGGCAGAGGTCATTCCACTTGCGCAGATCGCAGTCGCGCGTGCGGCATGGGACCTGCGCCTCGGCTGGCTCGCTCCCGCCATCTCGGCGCTCGGCTTCGCGGTGTTCGCCCACCACGGTCACGAAGAGCTCCGCGATCGCGAAGGCGGTCGACCGATGTTCGAGCCGGCGGTGCTCGAGCGCGCCGGCGTAGAGCACGGCCTCGTGCTCGTCAGCACCGATCACGGCTTCAACCTGGGGCACCGCCCAGGTGCCACCGATGCGCGACTCGGCATCGTGGTAGCGCGCGCTCGCGACGACGCGCACGACCGCGAGCTCTACGAGCGGCTTGGCGCCCCCCCCACCTACCGCTACGAGTTCGACCTGAAGGGCCGGAGCGCTCCTCGGCTCGTCGCGTACGAGCCGGCCCCGAACCGCCGCCAAGAAGGAGAAGCCGATTGGCCCGCCTTGATGGTCCAGGGCAGCGCCTACCCGACCCACTACCCCTGTGCTTCGGGCGGCCGCGGCCTGCGCCTCCTACCGGGCAGTACCGTCGAGCTCCCACTGTCGCCCTCGCTGGCCGGCGAGGGCTCGCTGACGATGGGCTGGCTGGCCAAAACGGGCGAAGGAGCTCGGCTCCGCCTGCGCTGGGGCCGCTCCACCCGAGCCGAGCAGCTGCTGCTTCCCGGCCCTGGTTGCAGCGCCGTGCTTCTCCCCGGCCATCCACCCAGCGTCCCCTCCTCTCTCTTCATAGAGCTCATCTCGGGCGAGGGCGCGCTCGACTACCTCGCACCCGGAGCGCCCGTAACCCGTTGACAATCAACACCTTTGGGGGGAGCATCAGCCTTCTAAGCAGTTAGCGTTGGTTCACCGGCTGAGGGAGGCGACCCGCGAATGACGAAGAGCGAGCTCATCGAAGCCATCGCAGCACGCGGCGAGCTCACGAAGGCACGCGCCGAGATGGTCGTGAATTGCGTCTTCGACGCCATGACCGAAGCGCTGCAACGTGGCGAAGGAATTGAGATTCGTGGCTACGGTAGCTTCACCGTACGCCCGTACAAACCTTACGCGGGGCGCAACCCGCGCACTGGCCAGCCCGTGCCGGTACCTGCCAAGCGCCTACCCTTCTTCAAGGTCGGCAAAGAGCTGAAAGAGCTCGTGAACGACAGCCGCCACATCCCCATCACCGGGGGTGATGAGGGCGACGACGACGACGATGATGGCGACGAAGACGGCGACGAGTGAGTCGCCCGTCCGCGGCTAACACCAACTCGCTTCGCATCGGGCGCCGCGCGGCAGTAGTCGGAACGCTTTCGCTGGCTTGCAGCGCACCCACGGCGCGCGCGCCGTCCGGGCCGCCGCCGCCGCCCAAGCGTTACAGCGGAAAGCTCGAAGATTACGTGCCCGCCGCAGGCCTGCGTTGGCTCGTCCGCGGCAGTCCTGCGAAGCTCGCGGAAAGCCAAAGCTTTCGCCCGGCGCTCGCCGAGCTGCTCAGCGGTGAACGGCTAGGCGCGGTCGCGCGAACGACTGGCTTCGCCCTGGAGACCCTCAACCACGGGCTGATCGCCGGTTTCGATCTGGGTACGCTCTACCTGGCTGAGCTGCCGAGCACGACCGCCGCGCAAGCTCGCGCGCGCTTCAGCGCACGTCAGATCCACGACATCTCGACACGAAATCCTGACCCGGGCATCTACGTGCTGAGCGGACTGAACGAGGGCGTGCCGATCGGCTTGGTCACCATCGACGAGCAGGTGCTCGCCTATGGCGTCGGTGATCCCTTGCTCTGTCGCGTGGTCGAGGCGTACGCGCGCGGCCGGCTCAAGGCGAAAAAAGCTTTCGAAGGCGCGGCCCTACGAGGGCTCGACGTCGAAACCGCCGACGCGCTGGTGGCTGCGTACGTGCCCGGTCCTTTCGACGAGCGCTGGCAGTCGGCCGCCGCAGGCCTGCTCGGCATTACGACGGCGGTGTCCGCCAAGCTCACAGCGACTCAGCCGGGGCGCGCGGCGCTCGAAGTCTCGCTTCACGGTGATTTCGCCGATAGCGACGCGCCAGAGCGGCTCCGTTCAACCTACATGTCGGTCGCAAGCAGCTCGACCGGAACGCTGCTCGGACTCGATGCCGCGCTCGACGCGCGCACGCTGCTGAGTCCGAAAAACGACGTTGTCTCGTTACAAGTGCCGCTCCCCATCACCGACATTGCGCGACACACGCATGCGGTAACGAGCGGTGATCTTGGGGAAATTCTCAGACTGTCTCCAGGCAGTAGCGGAATCGCCACACCTACATCGGCTCCAGAATCTCGCTAGAAATTGCAGCGATTTCGACGATCTATGAGATACAGCGAGCGATGGATTCGATTGACCAAAAGGCATCGAAGGTGTTACGACCCCTCGCGTGCTGCACTGCGGCGAGCGGGATCAACGAACGGCAGCCAGCGCTTGAGCGTCGGAGGTCAGAGGTGACTTCATGGTGAAGCCGAAGTCGCGTGGCGGGCGTGTAGCCGCCCCTGCCCTTGTCGAGAAGTTAATTCCCGCGGAAGCAGGTCAGGAGGGCAATTTGTCGGTTGAAACTATTCGCATCAACTTCAAGACCGGTGACATGGCGGTACATCCCGCCCACGGCGTAGGCGAAGTTCAGGACATCGAAGAGAAGGATTTCGGAGGCCGCAAAACCTCCTGCTACGTGATCAAGATCCGAGACAGCGGGTTGAAGGTCATGGTGCCCACCGAGGCTGCCTCACGCGTTGGCCTCCGGCCCGTGATGAAGAAGAAAGAGGCGCAAAAGATCCTCGACATCTTGAAAGCGCCCGAGGTCGCGGTGGACCTGCAACCGTGGAACCGCCGCTTCCGCGCCTACACCGAAATGCTGAAGAGCGGCCTGCCGTCGGAGATCGCCAAGGTGCTCCGCGACATGTACCGCCTCAAGTTCGACAAGGATCTCTCCTTCGGCGAGCGCCGTTTGCTCGATCAAGCGCGCAGCCTGCTCGTGCAAGAGCTGGCACTCGCCAAGAAGGTGCCGCCCTCCACGATGGAAGGCGAGATTCAACAGATCTTCAGCGCTTAGAGGCAGTCCTAAAGCACGGACCGAGCCCGCCAAAGAGGCGCGAGCAGTCCTAGGCGCGACGACGAAGCGTACTGAGGTACGCTGAGGAGGAGCAACGACGGAATGCGAAGCGGGCTCTCAACCGCCCTCGGATTTCTGCTCGGCCGCGGCCGCCGCTTCGTCGGTAGCCGCGGCTTCGTCATTTCCGAGCGTCCGGTGCGCCAGCGCTCGTTCGCGCAAGATGAACGGCTGAAAGCCGGCGTACCAGCCGACGGCACGCGGCAGCGACGCATCCAGGTACACGAGCGCGGCCGCAGCGTCGCCCTGTTTGCGCAGCAATTTCGCCCAGTGGTAGCCGACCGAAACATCGTCGGGCGCGATTTGCCGCGCCCGCTGAAGCATCAGTGCGGCCTCCTCCAGGCGCTCGGCATCCAGGAGCAGTCGCCCTTGCTGGAGCGGTCCCTGCACGTCTCGCGGTGACAGCTCGGCATAGCGACGGAATGCAGCCAGCGCCCCTTCGCGATCGGTCGCTTCCAAAGCGAGGCCGCGCTGCAGCCAGGTGTGAGGTTGGTTCTCGCGCTCGTCCTCGAGCGCCTTCAGCTTCGCTCGATCGCTCTCGGCCGCGTCGCTCTTCCCCAACTGGTCGTAGCATTTGGCGCGGTGGCGCAAGGCGCGCTCGAACCTGGGATCTTTGCGCAGCGCCACGTCGAGATCAGCCAGCGCGCCCGACGGATCGCCGCGCAGCAACTTCACCGCGCCGCGGGCGGTGAACGCCGCCACGCTGGCGTCGAGACGCAGGCCGAGCTCGATTTCCGCTGCGGCTGTCTCCAGGTCGCCGAGCTCGACCAGCGCAGCTGCGAGCTGCAGGTGAGCATCGCTGGCGTTGGGCCGCTCGTAGCTGATGCCGCGCTCGTCGGGCGGTGCGTCAGGGTCGAGCTCGTACTTCAACGCGCGTTCGAAGTCCGCTCTGCCGAGCGCAAAGCTGCCGTTGCGCATGTGGCATTTGCCGCGCGAGAGGTAAGCCGCGCCGTCGTGCGGAGCCGCTTCGACCCGGCGGTCGTAAGGCGTGATGTCTTCCACGGCCCGACAGCGTAGCCGAGCCGGAAAGCGCCGCGGGCAATGGCTGCGATGGCCAATGGTTCCGAACGTTTTGCGCAGGCGTCCCGAAATGGGACCTGGCCCCTAAAGAGATAGCGACAGTGGCCGATCTGAGGGGGGCATGGAATCTCGCGCGCTGTTGGCCCTGGGCAAGTTCCGGCGTGAGGAGCGCGCGGCGCTGGCGGTCGCAGCCGAGCAGGCGGCGTTCCAGCTGCACGCGGTCGACACCAGCGACGAGGCCTCGAGCTGGCTTTCCAATCACGACGCGCACGCCGCGTTGCTCGAGAGCGAGCAGTCGGAGGCGCTGGCCGTCGAAGCCCGCAGCAGCGCGCGCCACGTGCGTTTGCCGATGTTGGCGCTCGCGCGCAGCGTTTCCGACCTGGCCTTCAACGACGCCTTCAGCTGGGGCGCCGACGACGTGCTGCCCTTCGGCGAGGTGCGCCCGCTGCTGACGCGGCTGCGCAACTTGCCGCGCGAGCAGGCCGAAGCGCCGAAGACGGGCCGCGGCAACGCGCTGATCGCCGAGGCCGATCGCACGCGGCGCACCGTGGTGGCGCGCGTGCTGCGCAACGCCGGCTACGCGGTGACGTTCGCCGTGACGGGCGAAGATGCGCTCAAGTTCGCCGAGCGCGCTGACCTGGTGCTGGCCGTGATCAGCACCGAGCTGGTGCCCGATCTGCGCCCCGTCGTGGAGCGCGCGCGCAGCGCGGGCAGCAGCGCGAACTTCATCGTGTGTTGCGCCCCACGCGATCTGCGCTCCGTGCGCGAAGGCATGGAAGACTTGAACGGAGTGGCAGCCGTCGACGGCTTTGCTGCTCCCGAAAACGTCCTGTTCGCTTCCAACGAGCTGCGCGCCGGTGGCGTGAACAACCGCAAGAGCGCGCGCTTGCTCTACGGCACCACCGTCGCGTTCCGCGGCGCCGGCCGCGAACGCGACGATTTGGGCTTCACCTACAACGTGTCGAGCAGCGGTATCTACGTGCGCACGCTGGCGCCGCCGGACGACGAGCTGGCGTGGATCGAGCTGCGGCCGCCGCGCACCGACAGGCTGGTGCGCTTGGTCGTGAAGATCGCCTGGCGAAGGCGCTTCAACCACAACGAGAACGCGACCGTACCGCCCGGCTTCGGCGCGCAAATCGTGGACGGCGCCAAGGCCGACCTCGACGCCTGGACCGACGGCTACTCGACCATGTCGACGGCGTTAGGCTGACGCCCCCTCGCGCTCGTCAAGCTGGCTTCGAAAACCAAAAATTCTCGCCTCCCGTCCTCACGTCCTCCTGTGAAAATCTCGCAGGCTCTCGCCACGCCCGATCCGGACGGCAGCAGCCCGAAGCGCACCGCATGGTGTGGCCCGAAGACGGCACGTGAGCTTCTGCAATTGGGCTGCGGTTGGGCAGCCAATGGATAGGTCAGGAGCTGATAGGGTACGCTGGGCGGGATGAAGATTTATACGCGCACGGGCGACCAGGGCGAGACAGGGTTGTTCGGTGGCAAGCGCGTCTTGAAAGACGACGCGCGCGTCGAAGCTTACGGTAGCGTGGACGAGACGAACGCCGCTATCGGGCTCGCGCTCGCGCATTGTCGAGTCGATAGCGTGCGCCAGGTACTGACGGATTTGCAGAGCGATCTGTTCACGCTCGGCGCGGAGCTGGCAGCGGTGAGCGGCAGCGAAGTGCGCCTCGGCATCGCGCTGCTGACGGACGCTGATGTGCTGCGCCTCGAGAGGGCCATCGACGATGCCGAGGCGGGCCTGGCTCCCCTCAAGAATTTCATCCTGCCCGGCGGGCCGCCCGATGTCGCGGCCTTGCACCTGGCCCGCACGGTGGCGCGGCGCGCCGAAAGGCGCGTGCTCACGCTTTCGCGGCGCGAGGCGCTCCGCAGCACCGTGCTCGTGTATCTGAACCGCCTCGCAGACCTTTTATTCGTGCTCGCGCGTCGAGAGCAGCATGAAACAGGCGGCACGGACGTGCCCTGGGCGCCACGCGGCGAGCGGGCGTGAAGCGCGGCTGATTTGGGCTACGATGCCCGCCGTGGCCATCCGAAAGATCGCGCAAATGGGCGAACCGGTGCTGCGTAGGGTTGCCGACCCCGTGAGCGTCGAGCAACTAGCAAGCCCCCGCATCCAAACGCTGATCGACGACATGATTGACACGATGCACGACGCGGACGGCGCCGGCCTGGCGGCGCCCCAAGTGTATGAGTCGCTTCAGATCTGCGTGATCGAGATCCAGAAGAATCCGCGTTACCCGGACGCGCTCGACATTCCGCTGACAGTGCTGGTCAATCCGGTAGTCACCCCGGCTGTAAGCAGCCCGCCCAACGCGCTCGCGCCCGAAGATTCGATCGCCATGTACGAGGGTTGCTTGTCCGTGGCGGGCTTGCGCGGGCAGGTGGTGCGGCCGCGCCGCGTGCACGTCAAAGCGCTGGACCGCCACGGCAAGCCGCTCGATTTCGTGTGGGAGGGCGTGCGCGCCAGCGTGGTGCAGCACGAAACGGATCACCTCAAAGGCGTGCTGTACGTCGACAAGGCGGATAGCAAGAGCCTGACCTTCTTGCGCGAGTACGAGCGCTACATCCCACGCGAAGAGCGCATCGTCGATCGAGGAGCGTCGTGAGTCGCTACAACCCCGGCGAGCTGGTTTCCGGCAAATACCGCATCGTGCGGCTGATCGGCGACGGCGGCATGGGCGTTGTGTACGAGGCGCGCCACGAGGTCTTGGGCTCGAGCGTCGCGCTCAAGTTTTTGCACGCCGATTTGGCCAAGCGCCCCGGATTGACCGAGCGATTTCTGCAAGAAGCGCGCGTCTCCGCCACCATCCAGAGCCCACACGTCACGCACGTGACCGACGTGGACACGTCGCAAGACGGCTCGCCGTATCTGGTGATGGAGCTGCTCGCCGGGCAGTCGCTGCAGGCGATGCTCGATCGCCAGGGCAAGCTCTTCCTCGATCAGGCCATCGACTTCACCCTGCAGATCTTGTCCGGGCTCGAGGCAGCGCACGCGCTGGGCGTCGTGCACCGCGACATGAAGCCGGACAACGTGTTCGTCACCAGCACCAGCGGCGGCCCGCTGCTGAAGCTGATCGACTTCGGCATCGCAAAGCTCCGCGCCTCGAGCGAATACACCAAGGGCTTGACGCGCGCGGGCGTGGTGATGGGCACGCCCGAGTACATGGCGCCCGAGCAGCTGATGTCGGCGCACACCACCGATCACCGTGCCGACATTTATTCCGTCGGCGTCATGCTGTTCGAGATGCTGGCCGGTGTTCGCCCCGCCGACGGCGAAGACGCCGAAATCATCATCGCGGCGGTCGAGGCCGGCCGAGTGCGCAAGCTGCAAGAGCTGCTGCCGGGCCTACCGCCAGCGCTGGTAGCGTTGGTCGAGCGCGCGACCCAGCCGGACCGCGAGCAACGCTTCGAAAGCGCCAGCGCCATGCGCTTAGCGCTCGGGCAAATGGCAGGGCAGTTGAGCCACGCCGGGCGACTCGCGGCCATGGCCGAGCCGCTCGCGCCGCTCCCGACACCGGCTTCGGCCGCGCTCGTCTCGTTGCCGGGACCGCCGCCGGCGGCACCCGCTGGCGTGCCGAAGACTTTACCGCCCGATGCCCCGCCGCTCAGCGTGAGTCAATTGGGCGCAGCGCGCACCAGCTTGTCGGAGCGGCCGCCCGTCACGGCACCGCGTGGAACGGAAATGGGTGGTGGCCCGCCGCCGTATGGAGCTCCGCCCGGGTACGGCGGCTACGCGCCCGCTGCGCACACGGGCGCGCTGCCAGCCACACCGTCGTCTCCGCCGAAGAAGCGACGCAGCGGCTTGCTGATCGCAACGCTCGTGGTGCTCGTGCTCGGCGCAGGCGGCGCCATCGGTTACGCTGCGTACCGCGCGGCAGATCAACATCGCGTCGTCGTGCCGCCACTGCCCGACTTCGATGCCGGCACGCAGCCGACCTCGTCGCCCACGGTCGAGACGCTGCCGCCCGAAAACCAATTCCCCACCAGCGGCGGCAACACCAGCGTGCCTCCGAGCAAGCCGCCCAGCGGCCCAGGTGGCTCGAGCAGCAAGCCACCTTCCACGGGCCAGGGGGGCAGCAGCACCAGCGCCGGTGGTACGACCAGCTCGGGACCGGTCGTGATCAGCGGTGGGGGCGGCAGCACCACCATTCAACTCCCGTTTCCACTACCCAGTGGCATCCAGATCCCCACGGCGTTGCCTCCGGGCATCCAGTTGCCACCCGGAATTCAGTTTCCTCCGGGATTTCCGGGCCTTCCGCAACAGGGGCAAGGCGGCACGGCGGGGACCGGCACGCCAGCCGGCACGCCCACGGCAGCTCCGACCACCACCGCAAGGCGGCCACGCACCCGCCCCTGCCCGGGGTGCCCCGCTAATCCCTAGCCGCTCCCGAAAATGGGAGTATGTCATCGCCGCGAAACATGACCGAAAGGCGCGGGTGCCTCCCGCGCTCGTATGGTTCATCATTCGCGCAGCCCAGAGATTCGAAGTGAGCTCCGTTCCCCCCTCCGAGGATTTCCTGCGTTCGTTCGCGGCGTCGCTACCCCAAAGCTACCGCGCGAACTTCGAAGCTGGTGCGATCGCCGCCCATGCGCGGGTCTCGCGCGAGCGTGAATCGGCGCCCGCGAACATCGGCTCCTTCTTTTCGAATCGCGTGCCGGGTGCCGCCATTTGCGTGGTCGCCGACGATCGGCCGGGCTTGCTCGCGACGATCAGCGCCGCGCTCGTGCTGTGCGGGCTAGATGTCATCGAGGCCGAAGCCTACACCCGGCGCATCCCCGGCCAGCACGACGAAGCCGTCGACATCTTCTGGGTTCGCCACGAAGATCCAGCCGACCACCGGCTGCGCCTGTCGGACGAAGAGCTGCTGCAGCTGTGCCAGACCCTGATTGGCCTGATCGAGGGCAAGCTCGATCGCAAAAAGCCCGATTCTTCCGCACGCCCCGCCGTGACGCCCTCCGCCAAGGAGACCGTCGTGCGTTTCATCGAGGGTGAGGACGGCACGTTCGCCACGCTCGAGGTAGAGACTTTCGATCGCTCGGGCCTACTGCTTTCACTCTCGCAGGCGCTGTTTGCGCAGCGCGTGCAGATCGTCGGCTCGCAAGTGAAGACGCGCGGCGGCCGCGTGTTCGATCGCTTTCACATCGTCGAGTTCGACAACAAGCCGATCTCTCCCGCGCGTCGCCTCGAGATCCAAGTCGCGATTCTGTCAGCGATCGATCCTGTCCCAGACGACGGCGAGAGCCTCAGCGCTCAAGCCTGATCGCTCGGCTCAAAGTGCCTCGTTGAGGCGTGCTCGCCCGCGTTTTCTTGGGGGCGTGGGGGGCACAGCGGCTGCCAATAACCAATGAGGTCGGGCACCTACGGCTGAGGCTTCCCGGTAGGCCTGGGGCTTGCACGAGTCTTCATGACCCGAAGGAGGTTCGGAAGTCATGGCCAGAGCCCATGTCATTTACGACCACCCGTTTCACCACCAAGCAAACTGGCATGCGCCTCGCGACGCTTGGTACCGCAATACCCAAGACGAGCCGGTCGTCGTACCGAAGAACGGCATATTCCGAGCGGGCGGCGGCCTCTTGCTAGCCGCCTTGACCGCCGTCGCGCTCGTCGCGGGTAGCGGCTATGCGGTCATCAACGCGCCGGCTCCGCCGATGGCCGAAACGCCCGTAACACCGCTGTGGCGGAGCTTCACGCCCGATACGCTCGCTGTGCAGGCGAACGTGACCAACGAGCTGAGCGGCCCAGCACTGGCCGTGCCGCAAACCGGCGCGCCCAACGACGCGGCCGACAACGAGCCGATGTTCGGCATCAACAAGAGCGTGGTCGACAAGGGCGTGGACAAGAAACACGACGACGACGTCTTCATCGACGACTCGGCTCCGGGTGTGCAGCCGCAGCAGCCGCCACCAGCAGCTGAGCCACCAGCGCTGGGTCAGCCGCCCGCGGCGCCGCAATCGCCCCCGGCACCGCCCACCAGCTACCCGAATCCAACCACCACACCGCCGGACGGATACGCTCCTGAGTCGGTGCCATCGGCGCCGCTGACCCCACCCGATCGGCAGGAACCGCTCTTTTAGCGGCTCAAAAGCTGGCGGCTCAGAGCAGCTGCAAGAACACCAAGAGCGCGCGCTGCTCGTCTGCCGAGAGCGCCGTGCCCTCTCCTGCCGGCGGAGCCTCGTGCAGCGCCCCGTCCCGCGTTTCGCGAAAGCGTGCCAGCACGCTCGCGAGATCGGGCGCGCTGCCGTTCGTGAAGTAGCGCGGCTTGAGCGAAAGCCGGCGCAGGCTCGTGACGCGGGTCCCCCGCTCATGCACGTAGGGCAGTACGCCCACGCGCGCGTAGTCGGGGCTGGCCCAAACCAGGGGACCGTTGCGGCTCAGAATCAGCGCTTCCCAACCGGCGAACGGGACTTCGCTGTGCGGGTCATCCGTAGAAAGCCGAGCGCGGTGGCAGCTCTGGCAGTGTTCGCGAAACGCTTCGGCGCCTTGCAGCTCGAGCCGGGAGAAATGGCTGCGGCCCTGGCTGCGCGCGTTCGGCGCATGCGAAAACGAGTACAGAAACTGCATCAAGGCCTCGCGCAGCTCGAGCGGAGACGCCGTAGCGCGCTCGATGCCGAGGTCTCCGAGCCAGGGGTAGCGCGCGGTTTCGAGCCAAAACCAAGGATCTTTGCCGCTGCCCGCGCCAGCGACGCGAAACTCGTTGTGGCACACGCTGCTCAGGTCCGGATCCATCGCGCGCGAAAAATGGGGGCGATTGTTGGCCAGCCCGAACAGCGGCTTGGTCACCACGCTCACGTCCGCGCGTCCCGTGAAGTGCGTGCGCCCATCCACGCCACCCTCGAAATGACAAGTCTCGCAGCTGAAGCGTGAGTGTGTCCCCTGGCTGGTATTTTCGGGCGCCATCAGCTCGGTAAAGAAGAGGGCCTCGCCCAGGCGCACGGCCGGCGCCGGCTGCCGCGCGCTATCGACATGCCGCACCTTCACGCCGCGCTCATCCACCGTCACGAAGGCGTCGAGCAGCGGGCTCGCATAAACGACAGCGCGCCCCGTCTCCGAGAACACGGCGTCCGACGCCCCCGGTGGCGCCGATGTTACCTCGAGCTCGGGCGCGTTCGGCAGCTGCTCCGTGAAGCGCGCGCGTAGCAGACGCCCGCTGCCCGCCGCCAGCACCGACAAGCTCACGCCCGCGCCGTCTTCGCGCAGCGCGATGGCCTTGGGCACTACCAACCCCGAGTCGGAGACATCGAGCTCGGCCAGGGCCTGCGGCTCGCGCTCACCGGCGCCGCCAACGCCGAGCCTGTAGATCCAGGCGAACGAGTCGATGTTCTCGAACTCGCCGTGAGCGCGTACGAGCGGCTTGTTTTCCACACCCGTGAGCGCCAGCCACAGCTCACCGCCGCGCGACAGCGCGTCGAAAGCCCAGAGCGTGCCGTCGTGCCGCACACGCCCCAGCTCGCCCGTGATCGCGCCCTGCGCCGACAAGGTCAGCACGCGCAGCGAGCGCTCGAACAACGACAGCTCGAGCAAATAGTCGCCGTAGCGACGGAGCCGCATGCCACCAGCCAGCGCCGGAAAGCTGCCGCGGCGTTGACCTAGGCCGTCGAGCGCCAGCAATGGCGAGCCATCCGCCGGCAAGACGTAAACGGGGCCGCTCTCGCCGCACGCCACGTCGGCGATGCCGGCAACGCTCAAGTCGACTTTCTCGGCGAGCGCGAGACCGCCACCAGGCGCGATCTTCGCGTGCAACAGGCGCGAATCGTAGCGACTGGCGATCCAGGCGTGGTCGCGATCGACACACAGCGCGGTGGGATTGAACGGCAGTGAAGCGCGCGCGCTCTCGGCAAGCTCGCGATCGAGCCGCACCAGCGCCTGCGAGCCGCGTAGCACCGCGACGAAGCCGTCGCCCGCGGCGGCGATACGATACGGATCGGCGCCGCTGACGTCGATCCACGGTAGCTGCTCTCGCGGCGCCAGGCCGGCACGCAGCACGGCTTCGCGCTCGCGCAGCTGCTGGGCTCGGCCGCGCGACAAGGCTCCGGCGCTCGGCGGCTCTTGCTCGCGTTCTGGCGCCGCGCGCGGCGAGCAGGCTCCGAGCAGCGCAGCGATCGCAAGAGAGGCCACCGCAGCGACGCCTGCGGGGCGCAGGGCGAGATCCGCTGGCGTCGCAAATCTCGAGTGTCTCGTGGTGAGACCTCGCGTCTCAGGGTGAGCGCGTCGCGGCATTTCGCAGGTGAAAGGCTCGCACGGCGAAGCCCGCGAAAGCACGTCGAAAGAGCGCCCGGACGTGCGGCCTCCACCCCTCGCGCAATGCGGCACGACTCGTGCTCCATGAGGGCCCGTGAACGACGACGCCGTCAAGCAACGCCAAAAGGTCGAAGCACAAGTCGAGCGCTGGACCGCCGAAGCCAAGAAGCTCGCCGACGCCGGGAAAGAAGGCGCCGCGCTGGAGCTGTACCGACGAGCTGCCGAAGAGCTACCGGGCGCGCCGTGGCTCCAGCACCGCACCGCCGAGCTGGCGCGCAAGCTGAAGAAGAACGACGTAGCCATCGCGCACTTTCGCCGTGCGGCCATGGCCTTTCAGATGGCCGACTTCTCCAAGCGTGCGGTGGCTCCGCTGCGCACGGCTTGGGTTCTGGCGATGGATGGCTTGCCCGCCACCTCGAGGCTGCTGGTCGACGTTGCGACCGAGCTCGTGCAGCTGCATCGTCGCCTGGGTTTTGCAGCCGACGCTACCGTCGCCTTCGAACGCACCAACGCCGCTCTGCGCAGCCGCGGCTTCTCGGAGATCGGCGCGCACGTGCTCGAGGCGCTGCCGCAACCAACCGTGACGCGCGCGTCGCCATCGCCGAGCCAGCTCGTTCCCCCCAGCTCTTCGCCACCGCCCAGCTCCGGACCACGCTCGGAAATCGCGCCGCGCTCGGCCAACCCGCCGGAAAACGCCTCGTCGAACACCCGAGGCCGCGCCGTGGCGCGGCTCCTCGGGCGTCGTTGAGTAGCGGTTAGCCGCGGCGGCGACGACGCGCCGCTACCAGACCAGCCAGGCCCGCGATCGTGACCAGCGAGCTCCACGGTGCGCTGCTCGAGGCCGGGGCCGTGGTGCGGCAGGCGCAACCGCCGCCTTCGAGGGTACCCTCGTCTAGCACGGTGCCGACGCCGGAGCTGGCGCCCGCCGTGGCGCTCGAACCAGCGTTGCCGCCGTTCGCCGTGTTGCCCGCGCCGCCGGAGTCACCAGCCACGCCGCCGTTTCCGGCAATCGCCATCTCGCCGCCAGTGCCGGCCATGACTGCCGAGCCACCGACGCCCGAGGCTTCACCGCCGGCGCCGCCTTCGCCACCGCCCACATCGTCGTCGGTCGGATCGTTGGGGTCACGCTCGCCCGTATCGACCTTGCCGTCGTGGTTCGTGTCTTCGTCGCCGTCCTTTACGCCACCGCGATCCGTGTCGGGGTCGAGCGGATTGGTGGTGGTGGCCGGATCTGCGTCGGCAACGCAGGTCTTCTTGGTGAGGTCCGTCTGGCCGTTCTTGCAGTCCTTGCCCAGCTCGGTGCCGTCGAACAGCCCGTCGCCGTCGCTGTCGGGGTCGAGCGCGTTGACCTTGCCGTCGCCGTCCGTGTCGTCGGCAAAGTTCGGCTCGTCGCCGTCTTTCACGCCGTCGTCGTCGCTATCGGCGTCGTTCGGATCCGTGCCCAGCGTGGCTTCGGTGCCGTTGGAGAGCCCGTCGCCGTCGCTGTCGGCGAGCGCGCCATCGTCGCCACCATGACCCAGCGTCGGGTCGGTCTCGCCCGCGTCTTTGACGCCGTTGAGGTTCTTGTCTTCGTTGCCGTCCGTCACGCCGCCGTGGTCCGTATCCGGATCGATCGGGCTGGTGAAGGTAGCGCCGTCGTCGCCGTCGGGCACGCAGAAGCCTTTGGTCTTGTCGGTACCGGCGTCGTCGCAGCCGAAGCCGAGCTCGGTGCCGTCCTTCAAGCCGTCGTTGTCGGAGTCGGGGTCGCGAACGTTGATCAGCCCGTCACCGTCGGTGTCGTCCGAGGGGTTGGGCTCGTCGCCGTCTTTCACGCCGTCGTCATCCGTGTCGGCGTCCTTCGGATCGCTGCCGATGGCGCCTTCTTCGCCGTTGGTCAGGCCGTCGCCGTCGTCGTCCTTCAAGTCACCGTCGTCGGCGCCGTGACCAGTGGTCGGATCGGTTTCGCCCGCATCCTTGGCGCCGTTGTGGTTCAGGTCCTCGGAGCCGTCTTTGGCGCCGCCGTCGTCGGTGTCGGCGTCGAGCGGGTCGGTCTTGGTGGCGGGATCCGCATCGGCGATGCAGTGCGTGGAATTCGCTACGGTGCCCTTGCCCTTGCAGTCTTTGCCCAGCTCGGTGCCATCGAACAAGCCGTCGTTGTCCGAGTCAGGGTCGAGGGCACCGATGACCCCGTCCATATCCGAGTCGCCCGTCGCTTCGGGCTCGTCGCCGTCCATCACGCCGTCGTCGTCCGAGTCGGCGTCGTTCGGATCCGTACCGATCTTGGTTTCGGTCGTGTCCGGGATGCCATCGCCGTCGGTATCGGTACAAGCGCCGGTGCAACCGCAGGTGTGCGTGGCGGGCGCGCAGTTCGGCTTCTTCGGATCTTTGCAGTCACCGTCGGCCAGGCATTCGACGCAAATATTGGGGCTCGGCGTCGTGTCGCAAACGGGCGTCGGGTTGGCGCAGTCGGCGTTGGTGCCGCACTTGTCGACGATGACTTCAGTCGGCGGCACGCCCGCGCCGTTGCCGTTGCCGTCGGTCGGATAGTCGTCGGCGGGCGCGCCCTGCGCGCCTTCGGCGGTGACGATGGCTTGATTCAAAATCGAGCTGGGCGCGTTCTGGTCGATCGTGACCTGGAACGTGACAGTGGTCGTTTGATTGACGGCGAGCGAGCCGCCCGCGTTCGCGGTCGCGCCGGTGCCGAGCTTGACCTTGATGGTGCGCGTGCCCGCCGTGTAGTCGGCGCGATCGGCGTCGGCGGCATCCGTGAATGCTGCCGCCTGGTTCCCGGGGCCGGTGGCGATCTTGATGGTGCCCGGCTTGTACGTGATGCCGGCCGGAAGCTTGTCGGTCATCACCGTGTTGGCGGAGGCATCGTTGCCCGTATTTTTGACGGTAACGGTGTACTCGATGATGTCGCCGGGCCGCAGCGGCGCGCCGTTCAGATCTTCGAACGTCTTGCCAGACGTCGTGAAGTCCGGCTTGAAGGTGGAGATGGACGTGACGAAGGCGCCGAGCGCGTAGCTGTCACCGCCGTTCGCGCTGTTCGCCGAGATCGTCGCCGACGTGTCGCCCGCCTTGAGCTGCGGCTTCACGTTCACGACGTCTAGATCGATGCCGGCCATGCTGGCGGGGCCGCCGGTGAGCTGCGGCAGGTCGCCCATGTTCGAGACCAACGCGCCCAAGTTGCTGCGCGTGCTGTTGAAGAAGTTGTCGGCCGGGTTGGCGGCGTTGCTGAGCTGCACGCCGTTGAACGACAGCGAGTCACCGGTGTACTGGTTCTCGCCCTCGTACGCGACCACGCCCAGCTTCGCGTCGAAGCCGGCGTTGGGCACCAAAAAGCCGTTGATCGTGACTTGCGTGGTGCCACCCTGAGCCACCAGATCCAGGCCGTCGAACAGGGCCAGGTTGCGCGGCGGATCGCCGGGCAATGAATAAAAGACGACCATCACCCAGCCGATGAAGGGGTCGTTGCTGTTCAGACCGTTCAGGTTGACCGAGGCAATGTCGCTGACCCGGTACGCGCCGACGCCGTTGGCCTTTACCAGATTGGTAACGTCTGCCGTCGACTGGTACCAACTGTTGCCGTTGCGATCGATCGTGAATTGGTCGTCCGCAGCCACGTTTTGGCTGAACATCGTGCTGGGGCGCTCGATGGTCACGCCGTCGTCGCTCGACATGGCCGCGGCCAGCATGCCGCCCCAGTAGATGCGGGCGTAGGTGATGGTCGCGCCGTTGGGAACGCTGAGCACGGCGGTGCTGCGCGCTTGAGCGGCGTTGAAATTCTGGCTGGCGTTCGCCTGCCCGACCATCGGATCGTCCGAACGCCAGAACACGTCAGGTGCGGTGTCCGTGATCGCGTTACCTTGCCCGTTCGGGCAATCCACCGCGCCCACCACCGGGTTGGGCACGTTGGCGCTATTGGCGCACTCGAAGCCGGTGGTGTTGCCGAACATCACGAAGTCGCCCTTTTGGTCGACTTGCTTGCGCAGGGCGGGCGCCGCGAACGCGCCGCCGGCGGCGCACGCGGTCGTGAGAGCGATCAGGCTGGAAATAAGGCGTTTTTGTCGCATATTGGCTCCTGCTCACTCCGAGAACGGCTTGCCGTCCTTCTCCAAGATGTGGAATTCGACGCGGCGGTTGTTCTGGCGCCCGGCATCGGTGTCGTTGCTGTCGATGGGCTTGGTCATGCCGAAGCCCTTCGAGCTCAGGCGGGCCTTGTCGATGCCCTTGTCGGTCAGCCACTTCATCACCGCCGCCGCACGACGGCGGCTCAGGTCGAGGTTGTGGTTGGCGCCGCCACGGTTGTCGGTGTGGCCTTCTACACTGAGCTTGGTGAACTCGGGGTGCTCGTTCATCACCGCCAGCACGGCGTTCAAGATGCGATCGCTCTCCGGCCGAATCTTGGCGCTGTTGTTCTCGAACTCGACGCGCTCCAAGATCTTGATCTGACCCTGCTCGACGCGGGCGGCGGGGCAGCCGTTCTTCTTCGGATCTTCGTTCTTGTCACCGGGTTGCTCGGGGCAGGCATCTTCGGGATCGATGATGCCGTCTTTGTCCGTGTCTTTCGGCGGCGGGCAGCCGTTGGTGGTCGGGTCGGTGGTGCGGATGCCCGGCTCCTTCACGCACGCATCTTCGTCGTCGAAGATGCCGTCTTTATCGGTGTCGAGCCGCGGGCAGCCGTTCTTCGCCGGATCGTCGCTGGCCACGCCAGGCTCGTCCGGACACGCGTCGTCCTTGTCGAGAATGCCGTCCTTGTCGCGGTCGCCGGGCAGCGGGCAGCCGTTCTTCGCCGGATCGTCGCTGGCCACGCCAGGCTCGTCCGGACACGCGTCGTCCTTGTCGAGGATGCCGTCGTTGTCGCGATCCTTGGGCGGCAGGGGCCGCAAGACCAACTGCTCCTTCTTGACCTCGGGCGCCCATTCAATCGACAAAAGGCCGCGCACCTGCGGCGCGCCGAAGCCCCGCGTCAGGCCCGGCCCGGCGCCGGCGCCGATGCGCAGGTCGTCCGTCACCTTGTAGTGCGCCCCCAGCACGAGCTCGAAAGGAGTCTCACGCTTGGAGAAGAAGGCGTCGCCGCTGGTAATCACGGTCGAGCCAAAGAGCTCTGGGCCGAGCACCAGCTTGCCGTCGTTCGAGCGGTAACCGACGGCTGCCGCCACCACCGCTTCGGTCCCCTTGGTGGAGCCGTTGAAGCCGTCGTTGTTGGCGCGGTACAGCACGCCGAGCTTGACGGCGTAGGCGAGGTTACCGATGTCACCACCGAGCAGCAGCCGTGGCAAGACGCGCACCTTGCCGTCGCTGGCAAACGCTTCTTGCTTTCCCGTCGGCGCAAACACGGCCACGCCGGCCGCGAGCGAAACCGGCGAACGGTACTCGCCGAGCAGCCGCACGTCGGCGCCGACGCGCAAGTCGCCGACCGCCGCGTCTTTGCTCGCTTCGACGCGTTGGCCATTCACGGTGCCGCCCTCGCCGGCCTGGTAGGCCAAGATCGGCAGGTTCACGCCCAGCCGCAGCCGGTCCCAGAGCACGAGGCTGCCCCCCACGTGCACGAACAGCTGGTGCTCGATGATGTCGCGCAGCTCGTCGCCGTTCTTGTCGTAGAGGACGAGTGGCTTGTAGCCCCAGTCGCCGGTCGCGCCGAGCATGAGCCGGCCATGACCCCGCAGGTCGAGCGAATCGGCCGCGAACCAGTCGCTGCCGCGTTCGGCCGGGTCGAACCGGTCGATGGCAAAACCAGCGGTTTGGGCGCGGGCAGTGGTGGGAAGCAGGGCCAAGAGCGCTAGGGCACACGCGGCCCAGCGCGACGAAGCAAGCGACATGAGAACCGCGAGCGTAACCGATTCTCAAACGCCAGTCACTCCGTCAGCGCCATCGAATCCGGCGAGCGCTGCGGCCTCACTAAGTACGGCAAGGAGGCCGCGCGCTTCGAGCAACGTGGGGGCGTTTCCGAGTGACGCAACGAAATCATTCAGCTCGTGACGCATGCGTAAGAGATGACGCAGCCGCTGCGCTTTATTTGCCGCCGGCCCCGCTGCGGCGTTTGGCCACGGGGCGCACCAGGTGCGCACAAGTCGCACGAACAAGCTTCGATACGCCGGCAGCTCGAGCCGCAGTGCCATTTGATCGAGCAGCAGATGCGGCATGCCGAGCCCCAGCAAACGTCCCAACGCGTGATTGACGAAGCTCATCGACAAGCTCTGGTTACCGCTGGGCAATGGGTGGATGCGCACGAAGCGGTAATGAAACGAAGCCAACGCCTGCAGCGCGGACGGCAAGTCGCGAGCGCGTTCGGCCGCACCAGCCGAGGTTAGATCCGCCAAAAGAGCTGCGAAATGCGCGTCGGTGAGCGGGCGTGGCGGCAAGAACCAGGGCCGAGCCTGCTCCTCGGTTTCGGCGCGCCCCCGCACCACCTGGCCCAGGTCGAGCCCGCCGACCGTGATCTGGCGCTCCTCGTCGAGCAGCCCTGTATCGCTCAGGCTCTCACCGAGCAGCTGCCAGTAATGGACGCCGCCCAAGAGCGGCACGCTGACCCGCGCGCCGCTCGACAAGATCGTCTCGGTGCCCCGACGCTCGATGCCGGTCGGCACCTCGTAAAAGCTGCCTGGCTGCGGACGCTTGCGGCCGAGCAAGCTGGCCGGCAAATAGAACGAGCTGCGACTCTGGCCCGTGCCTTCACCGAGCAGGAGCAGCTCGTGTAGCTCGAGCAGGAGCGCGCGCAGTTGCGCGACGCTCTGCGGCTCGCCCGCACCTTCCAGGTGGCGTCGCACCGCACAGCAATTGCGCCAATACGCGCGCACCACCTCGTACGGCGAGCCTGGAAAACGCACGAGCTCGACCGACGACAGCTCCGCTTCGAGCTCGGCGACCGCCGCTGGTGCGAAAACCACCTTGGAAAACGCCTGTTCGATGAAGCTCGGGCAGTCCCCACCCAGCTCGATGTTCAGGCGAGAGTAGCTGCACGGCAGCGCTCGAAACGCGCGCTGCACGAGCTCCAGCGGCAAGCCGTGCAGTAAGAGCACACCACCGCCGGGCACCTCCACGTTCACGCCGCCCGGCGCCGCGACCACGCGCGTGCCCGGTGCGGCCACGAGCTCGTCGCCCGGCTCCGGCTCGAAGCGGCAACGCGGCGTATCGAAGAGGTAGCCGTCCTCGTCGGCACGGGGAGCGCGCGCCTCGACGAAGCGCCGGTACTGCTCCTGGCGAGTATCGGTCATTTCAGTGCTTCGCGGAGGCCGGCCTCGCTGGCGGGCACGAGCTCGAAACCGGGTGGCGTCTCCAGGGCGGAAACGGGATAGGGAAGGTCACGATAGCGTTCTACGATCGCGTCGAGCTGCTCGCTGAGCACCCGCGAATCCGGATTCAAGCCGCGCACCACGCACAGCCCCGAAGGCGCCGTGGCGACGAGCTTGATGCGGAGCTCGGGCCGATACTCGCGCAAGATGCTCACGACCTTCCAGACGTCACCCACCCAGAATTTGGTACGACGCTCGCGGCTGGCGGTGAGCGGAAACAGCGGCAGACAGTCATGCAAAATCACCGTACCGCCGGCGTGTGACCAGGCCTCGACGTGCATGAAGTCGCGCAGCGCATACTCGAACAAGTGCATGCCGTCGACGAAAGCCAGGTCGACGCGGTGGGGGCCGAGCGCCTGCGCGGGCGTTTGCCGCTCGAAGAAAGCGTCGCTGGTTTCGTGAAACACGCGCGCCGTCGGCGGCACCAGCTCGGGACGCAACTTCGACGAGTCCGGATCGATGCCAATGGCGCGCTCGGCGTCGCGCGCCAACCCGAGCGTCGCGCCCGTCTCCACGCCGATCTCGAGGTAGCTGCGCGGCTTGACCAGCTCATGGACGCGCCGCAGCACGTCGCGGTAGGGCGGCCCCGGCATGCGCCAGCTGGCGAGCGCTCCCGAAGCGCCCGGAAAATCGGGAAAGCGCTCGAGCACTTCGAGCAAGAGCGCGCTGGCGCGCGCGGTATCGCCAGCGTGCTGCGCCATTTGCGCGCGATAGAACAACGCCGCCAGGTGCTTTGGTTGCTGCGCCAGCACGCTCTCCACCAGCTCGACGGCGCGCGCGTGCTCTCCGAGGCCGAACAGGGCCGCGGCGTGGGTGAGCGTGACGGCAGGCTCGGGTGCGCCGCGGTGCTGCTCACAGATCGCCGCCGCGTAGTCGAGGCTACCAACTCGCAAGGCCTGCGCGGCCAGCAGAACCAGGTCCGCCGCCCCCAGCTCGGCCAGGGCGCTCGCTAGCCCCGCGGGTGATGTGAGGTAGTCGGGGCCGGCCGTCATGCGCGCGAAAACTTAGCAAATCCAACGGGCGAGCCGGGTCGTATACAGACCAAGGCCTTGGACACCGCGCAATTGCCCGATCTTTCTCAGCCTGAGCTGCCGCAGGACCGCGCGCTGCGGCTTGGGGCCGAGCGTCTGCAAGCGGCCGTGGCCATGCTACCGGAACGCTACGCACCGTTCTTCGCGCGCCTGGGGGACCTCTGGCAATTGCCGATAGACACCGTCGTCGCCCAGCTGGCCCGCGCCGCCGAGCCGCGCCACTGGCGCAGAACGCTGCTCTCTGGCCTGGAGCGTTTCGACGTCGAGCCGTCGAAACCCCAACCCGACCGGCGCGCCCACCTGCTTCGTTTCCAGCCGGGCGCGCTGTTCCCACTCCACCGGCATCGCGGTACCGAGCGAGTGCTCGTGCTCGAAGGCAGCTACGCCGACGACACCCGCCAGCAGGTGCGAGCGGGCGACACGCAAACCATGGCGCCGGGCAGCGAGCACCGCCTGCACATCCTGGGCGACGTGCCGTGTGTAGCCGCCGTCAGCGAGCACGGCCTGTCGTTCGTAGCGCCGTGGCTCGGGCGAGTGCTGCGGCCGTTTCGACGCTGAGCGAAGCTCATAGCGGCGGCAGCGCGCTACGTCCGCCGCCGACTCCGCCCAGACCACTCAGACCCGCCGCGCCAAGCCCAAGCGGAGCCAGCGCCTGCAGGTTGAGTGCATCCATGTGGTAGGTCCACACTTCGTTCTCCACGGCGCTCGTGATCGAAAGTGCGCTGGTCACGCGCTGCGGGCCCACGAGGCGAAACTTTTCGAGCTGCATGCCGGCTTCGGTCGCGCGCGCGCGCATGAGCGGATTCTTGAACAGCGTATCGGCGAGCCGCCCGGTGTCGAGCCACAGGCGAAAGTGGTGCTTTTCGGGCAGTGCCGCCAGCGCAGACTGGTGCGCGGCGTCGTCCTTCAGGGTGCGATCGCCCTTGGAGAAAGCTCCTTCGGCGCGATCGCACAGGGTGTTGCCGCCCGCGGTGATGAACAGGAACTTGTCGAAGAATTTGACGCGCAGGCTGACCGGAAACGGCGCGCCGCGTGGGGTGAGCGTGAAGCCGGGTCCGTCCTCGGTCACGTTCACTTCGCGGATCGCGGGCAGCATCTTTTGCTTTAGCTGAGCGGCGAGCTTCTTGTACTCGCTGTCGTCTTTCAGCTGCTGCACCCAAGTAACGTTGATTTTCGAGGCGGCTTGCGGCCCCTGATTCATGATGCTGGCGTCGAGCACCAGATCGGTCGGTGCGGCCAGCGCCAGCACCGCTTCAGTGCCGAGCCCGTCCACCAGCTTGGTGAAGCTCACTCCCAGCTGCTGCTCGATTTGCCGTAGACCCTGCTCGACCTCGCGCCGTGAGCGCGGATTGGCGGCCTCGAGCTGATCCAAGATGAGCTTTTGCGCCTCGGCACCGGTGAGCTTGGTTTGGGTTTGGAACGCCGTGTACGCAAAGGCTTCGACTGGCAGTCGATTCGGCAACTCGAGCTTGCTCGGCGGCTCGTAGCTCGAAGCTTTGGGCAGCTTGCTGCCGATGATACGACCCGTGAGGCTGGTGACGAAGCCCGCCGGTTTGACCGTGAGCGCGCCCGTGATCGGCCCAGCCGGCTTGAAGTAGCTGTCGACCAGCTCCTTCACCTTCGCGTCGTCGATGCTCGAAAATACCGTCGGGTCGAGGAACGCGGTGAGGCGTGCGTTGCTGTCGAAGTCTTTGGCAGCCGCTTGATAAGACGGATTGGCGTCCACGGCCGCCGCGCCACTTTCGATCACCTTGGCCAGGTCGGAGACGAACGCCTCCGTGCCGAAAGCGAGCAGCTTCTTGTTCGGGAACCACACCAACACCTCTTTGCCGTTACCCAGCTCGGCATCGGCCAGGCCTTTGAGCAGCAAATCTTGCCCGACGCTCGACTGCAGTTGCTTCTTCGTCAGCTGGTAGCGCTTGCCGGTTTGGCCGAGCGCACCCGACGCGACGAAGCGCGGCGACTTGAGCAGACCTTCCACCGGTCCCGCACTGGCAAAGCCGATCGCAAAGGCGGCCTCTGGCTGGGTCGCAAACTTGCGCCCGGCGAAGCCCATGCTGCGCGACGCCACCAAAAACGCGCGCGCGTCGTCGAGCGAAATATCGAAGGCTTTGGCGACGGAATCGGCGGTGTCGTCGAACACCTTTTTGTCGTCGCGCAGCGAGGTGTCCAGGTACTCCACGTTTTTGAGGTCGACGAGCAGCTTGGGCAGGCTCGACACCTCCATCAGCATTTCCGAGTCGCGCGGCATGCTGGTCGACATCTGCGGTGCGCCGCCGCTGGAGAAGAACAGCAGGTACGCGCCGATGGCGCTGCTCACCAAGAAGACCAGCAAGATCGCGCCGAGCCCGACCAGGATCAGGGTGCGACTACCCTTCTTTTCTCCCGGGACCGTTTTACGCGCTCCGCCAGCTTGCGCGGCAACCGGCGGACCGTAACCGCCGGGGTTGGTCGGACCCGGGCCGTAGCCACCCGGATTCGTCGGAGCGGGACCGTAGCCGCCAGGATGCGTGGGACCGGGGCCGTAACCAGCGGGAGCACCAGGCGCAGTCGGAGCAGGGCCGTAACCAGCGGGAGCACCCGGCGCAGTCGGTGCGGGACCATAACCCCCGGGAGTTGTCGGACCGGGGCCGTAACCGGGCTGCTGTGTCGGCGGGTAGCCGTATTGCGGTGGCGAACCGTAGCCGGCAGGCGCCGCCGCGCGCTCGGCCAGCGCCTGCGCGAATGCAGGGATCTGATTCAGCTGCCACCATTGGTTCTGTCCCACCGGGCACACACCGCCTTGCGTGAGCTCGCCGGAGCGGATCATCTGCACGATGCGAGCTTCGTCGAGCGGTCCCTCGGGCGCACCACCGCGATTCAGGTAGAACATCAGCCGGCCAGGGTAGACCGGCCTCGTTCAGCTTGAAATACCTGTTTCAGCACCTGCGCGGTTGCTGTTTTCAGTTTGGCTACAGCGCGCGGAGCAGCGGCCGCGACGACCTTTCCGCCGCGCTCGCCTGCTTCGGGCCCGAGCTCGATCAAGTAATCGGCGCCGGCAAGCACTTCTGGATGATGCTCGATGACGACTAGCGTGTCGCCGCGGTCGACGAGCTGCGACAAGACGCCCATCAAGCGCGTGACATCGGCCATGTGCAGGCCGGTGGTGGGCTCGTCCAGCACGTAGAGGGTCCCGCCTGGCGTCGCTTTTTGCGTGAGCTCGGCCGCTAGCTTCAGGCGTTGAGCTTCGCCACCGGAGAGGGTGTGCGAGCCCTGACCCAGCGCGATGTAGCCGGCTCCCAAGTCGCAGAGAATGCGCAGCGGCGCCGCCACGCTCGGGTGATTCTCGAAGACCCGCACCGCTTCTTCCGCGGTGAGCTTCAGCACATCGCCGATGCTGCGCTCCATGTAGCGCACCTCGAGCGTGCGCGGCTCGAAGCGCAGGCCGTCGCACGTCGGACAAGTCGACACGACATCCGGCAGAAAGCTCATCTCGTGCGTGATGGCGCCCTGACCCTCGCAGGTCGGGCACTGCCCACCGCGACCGGTGTTGAAGGAAAAGCGCGCGGGCTCGAAGCCGCGCACTTTTGCATCCGGCGTCGCCGCGAAGATGCGACGGATCTGGTCCCAAATACCGAGGAACGTAGCCGGTACCGAGCGCGGGGTGCGCCCGATCGGCGACTGATCGACCGACACGGCGCGCTTCAAGCCGTTACCCTCGCTGAGCGACTCGAACGCACCGGGCGGCTCGGTCACGAGCTGCAAGCGCTCGCGCAGCGCCGGCAGCAACACTTGTCGCACCAGCGTGCTCTTGCCGGAGCCGCTCACGCCGCCCACCACCGTGAAGCGCCCCAGCGGGATTTCGATATCGACGCCTTTCAAGTTGTGCGCACTCGCGCCGCTGAGCCTCAGCATCTCGTGCTTGGCCGGGATCGCCAGCGCCGAGCGCAGCTCGGGCGGCGCCGAGAGCGCGCGGCCCGTCGGCGAATCGGGCTCGGCGCACACCGCAGCCGGCGCGCCCGCCGCGACGATGCGCCCGCCCCGCGAGCCGCCGCCGGGCCCGAGATCGATCAAAAAATCCGCCGCCTGAATCGTCTCCGAATCGTGCTCGACGACCAGCACCGTGGAGCCCAGGTCGACCAGGCTGCGCAGGTTGTCGATCAAGCGCCCGGTATCGCGCGGGTGCAAGCCAATGGTCGGCTCGTCCAACACGTAAAGTGCTCCCGTGAGGCCGGCGCCGAGCTGCGCGGCGAGGCGCAGCCGCTGCATCTCGCCGCCCGAGAGCGTCGTCGCCGAACGATCGAGGCTCAGGTAGCCGAGGCCGACCTGGTTCAAGAACCGCACGCGCCGGAGCAACTCGGTCAGAATCGGCTGAGCGATTTGCGCGGCGTCGCCGCTGATGCGCAGCGCTTCGAGCCGGGTGAGCAGGCTGGTGACGGAGCGCGCCGTCAGCTCGTGAAAGTGCTCGCCGTCGAAACGCGCGGCGCGCGGAATCGGAGAAAGCCGCGCGCCGTGGCAGGTCGGGCACGGGACGGGCGGCGCCGCCACCGTTTCGGCGGCCTTGCGGCCGCGCTTCTTGACGGGCTCCGTGATCAGCACGCCCGCGCCGTCGCAGGTTTCGCAGCGGCCCTGCTTGGTGGCGAACGAGAACCAGCGCGGGTCGAGCTCGGGCGCCGAGAAGCCGCAATTGGGGCAGGCGCTTTGCAGTGAAAACAGCTGCTCCTTGCCCGAAGGCGCGCGCAGCTTCACCGCGCCGGCGCCGAGCCGCAGCGCGCGCTCCAAATCTTCGCGAGCGAGCTTTTTAGGGTCGACTTGTGGCACCACCACGAGGTCGATGGTGTGCTCTTTGGTCTTGGCCAGCCGCGGTGGCTCGCTCGTCTTGACGAGCACGCCGTCTGCGTAAGCGTGCGCGATGCCGGCCTTTTCGGCCGCCGTGAACACGTCCAAGTAGGTGCCTTTGCGGGCCTGCACGACCGGCGCGAGCAGCGCATTGCCGGAGCCTGCGCGCTTCAAGTTGGCGAGCACGACCTCGGGCGTGGTGTGCGCGATCGGCTGATCGTGATCGGGGCAATACAAGATCGCCAGTTTGGCGAAGAGCAAACGCAGGTAGTGCGCGACCTCGGTCACGGTGGCGACCGTCGATTTTCCACCGGCGCGCGTCGTGCGTTGCTCGAGCGCGATGGATGGCGGTACACCACTCACGCGATCGACGTCGGGGCGCGGCATGGTCGGCAAGAATTGGCGCGCGTACGGCGTGAGCGTCTCGAGAAAGCGCCGCTGGCCTTCGGCAAACACGACATCGAACGCCAGCGAGCTCTTGCCCGAGCCGCTGGGCCCGGTTACGACACTCAATTTGCCGTGGGGGATCTCGATCGATACGTCTTTGAGGTTGTGCTCACGGGCTCGGACCACGCTCAGCGTGTGGCTCGCGTTGCGGGGCGCGGCGCGGCGCTCGATCGACTTCTTTCCGGTCCCTTTCTTGGGGGTGGCGGAGCCCGCAAAATACGTGTGCAACGCCGCCGCCGTTTTGGAGTCGGGGTTCGAGAGGCCACGGGGTGGGCCCTGATCGAGCAGTAGGCCGCCGCGCGCGCCGGCGCCGGGCCCCAAATCCAGGACATAATCGGCGCTGCCAATCACGTCGAGATCGTGCTCGACGACGAGCACGCTGCCGCCCGCCGTGACGATCGCCGAGAGCGCGCCGAGCACCTTCTCCACTTCGTCCGCGTGCAGGCCCGCGCTCGGCTCGTCCAGAATCAGCAGAGCGCCGCGCAGCTCTTCCGTGAGCGTGCGTGCGAGCTTGAGGCGCTGCGCTTCACCGCCCGAGAGCGTCGTGAGCGGCTGACCAATGCGCAAGTAGCCGAGGCCGAGCAGCTGCAGCGGCCCCAGCGCACGCTGGATGGCAGCCTCGGACTGGAACGTGCCGAGCGCGCGCTCGACGGTCATCTCGAGCACGTCCGCGATGCTCACGCCGGCGCGCTGGATCGAAAGCACCTCGGGCTTGAAGCGCAGGCCCTGGCACACCGGGCAAACCAGCCGCACGTCGGCCAGAAACTGCATTTCGACGGTCTCGAAGCCTTCACCCGAGCACGCCTCGCAGCGACCACCCGCCACGTTGAACGAGAAATGCGACGCCGTGAGGCCACGCGCCGCCGCGGTGGGCTCCTTACCGTAAAGCGTGCGAATCGCATCCCAGGCCTTGGTGTACGTCGCGGGGTTGCCGCGCGAGGTGCGGCCGAGCGGCGACTGATCGACGAGCGCGACGCGCTCGAGCTGCTGCTGCCCCGTCAGTGACGTGTGCGCACCCGGCAACTCTTCGTCGAAATCGCCGAAGTGGCGAGCCAGGGCGCGGTACAGAATATCTTCGCACAGCGTGCTCTTGCCGGAGCCGCTGGGGCCCGTGACCGCGCAGATGACGCCGAGCGGCACCTTCACGTCGATGCCGCGCAAGTTGTTGGCGGTCGCGCCACGCAGCTCGAGCCAGCCGCTCGGCACGCGCACCGGCTCGCTGCGCCGGGCCACGCCGGAAAGCGCGCGCGCCGTGGCGCCTCCGGCCATGCGCGCCTCCGCTGGCGAGCCGTCGAACACGATCTTGCCGCCGCTCGGCCCGGCGCCCGGCCCCAGCTCCAGCACGCGATCGGCGGCGGAAATGAGGGCCGGATCGTGCTCCACGACCAGCACGGTGTTGTTGCGTTCGCCCAGCTCGCGAATCATCTCCCCCAGCGGGGCCACGTCACTCGGGTGCAGGCCGACGCTGGGCTCGTCGAGCACGAACAGGGCGTTGTGCAGCGAAGTACCGAGCGCGGCCGTGAGCGTGACGCGCTGCGCTTCACCCCCCGAGAGCGTGCGCGCCTGCCGGTCCAACGTGAGGTAGCCGAGCCCCACGCGATCCAAGTAGCCGAGCCGCGTCGAAAGCTCGCGCCGCGCCAGGTCGCCCTGCGCGGTTTGCGTCTTCAAAGCGTCGACGAGGCGCCGCGCTTCGCCGATTTCGAGCGCATGGTAGTCGGCGATGCTGAGGCCGCCCACGCGGTACGAAAGCGCCGTCGGATTCAGGCGACGGCCGCCGCAGGCCGCGCACTCGTCGTACGAGCGGTAGCGCGCCAAGAGCACGCGCACGTGCATCTTGTACGTCTTCGTCTCGAGCCACTTGAACCAGCCGAGCACGCCTGGAAACAGGCCTTTGTGCCAACTACCGTCACCCTCGAGGATGAGCTTTTGCTGCGCCGCAGTCAGCGACGAAAAGGGCCTATCGCTCGGAATGCCATGACGTTTGCAGAGCTTCTTGACTTCGGCCCGCTCCCACTTGGTGGAGTTACCACGCCACGGCCGCACCACGCCGTCGTCGATGGAGCGCGACGGATCGGGGATGACCTTGTTCAGATCGACCCCGAGCGTGCGCCCGAAACCGCGGCAAGCAGGGCAGGCGCCGACCGGTGATTCGTAGCTGAACAGCCCGGAGCGGGCTGCCTCGAGCGCGCGGCTGCACTCCGGACACGACAGACCGCGCCGCAGCACGAGCCGCGTTTCGGCGACGTGCGCGTGCAAGACCCCGGAGCCCCGCTGCCACGCCGTTTCGACGGCGGCAGCGACGCGCGCCAGCTCGCGCGAGCCACCAAAGCGATCGATGACGACGCTGAGCGAGCCTTGTTTGGCAGCCACGGAAGGCTTGAGCGCATCGATATCTTGCGCTTCGCCGGCGATCAGCAAGCGGCGATAACCTTCGCGCGCCAGCTGCTCGCGCACCTCCAAATAGTCTTCGCGGCCTTTGACGGCAACGCCGTAGCTCACGACGACGCGCTCCGAGCCGGCCCACACATCGATGCGCTGCGCGGCGAGCTCCACCGTGAGATCGACGCCGGGCAGCTCGTGCTCGGGGCAAACCGGCGTGGCTTCGCGCAGAAACAGCGCGGCCAAGTACGGCTCGATGTCCGCCATGGTGGCGACGGTGGAGCGCGAGCTCTTGACGGGCGCGCGCCGGTCGACCGCGATACCCGCCGGCACGGGCTCGAGCCGCGTCATCGGTGGGCGCTCGAGCCGCTCCAAAAATTGGCGCGCGTAGGGGCTGAAACCTTCCACGAAGCGGCGCTGGCCCTCGGCGTACAACGTGTCGAGCGCCAGGCTGCTCTTGCCCGCGCCGCTCACGCCCGTGACGGCAACGATTTGCCCCGGCTCGAGCGCCACGCTCACCCCCTGCAGGTTGTGCGTCCGCGCGCCTTCGAGAATCGTGCTCACCATCGGGGACGGGCAACGTAGTGCCGCGCAGCGACACTCGCAATCGGCGTGGCGCTCACGCCTCAGCCGGGCAGGGGTGGCGCGCTGACCACGCGGTTACGGCCCTCGGCTTTGCCGCGGTAAAGCGCCTCATCGGCTGCTTTGAGGCAACGCTCGAGCGAGGGTGTGGCGGCGAAGGTAGCCACACCGAACGTGACCGTGAGCGGCGCGCCCAAGCCTTCGACATCGCCGAGCCGCGACTCCGCCGCCAGCCGGAGGCGTTGCGCCACGTCTTGGGCGGCGTTGATGTGCGCGCCGGGCAGGAGCACCAGAAATTCTTCGCCGCCCCAGCGCGCCACCGCGTCGCCGCCACGCAGCGCCTCCGCAAACAACAGCGCCACGCGGCTCAGCACGCGGTCGCCCACGTCGTGACCGTAGCGATCGTTGATGCCCTTGAAGTGGTCGATATCGGCGATGATGACCGAGAAGTCGGTGCCGTGACGCTTGTAGCGCGCCACCTCTTCTTGCAAGCGCAAGCTCATCTGGCGGCGGTTGAACAGACCGGTGAGCGGGTCCGTCTGTGCCATCTCGGTCATTTTGCGCTCCACGCTCTCGGAGGCGAGGCGAAAGTAATAGCTGAGCAAGCCCAGCATGCAGAGCGGCACCACCAGGTTCACGTAACGAAAGAGCCCGAGACCGGCCCCGAGCGTCGTGCCAGCCGGCGCCAGGGCGTGGAGCAGCAAAAACACCAGCAAGACGACGGCTGAGGCGCCGATCACCGTCCTCGCGCCCGCGCGGTCGTTGAACATCACGAAGGGCACGAGCGGGATGAGATAGAACTGAAAGCCACTGTTCCAACCGAGCAAGGTGACGGCCAGCGCGGCGTGCGCCACCACCTCCGCCGTGATCAGCCACATCGCCAGCGTGCTGCGCTGGCGCCGATTGAGCAGCCAGGAGCCGACCCAGATGGCCACGCTGAGCGCGTTGAACAGCGCCAGCGCCGGGTAGCCACTGAGCCAAAACAGCGGCATGAACCCGGCGTGCGCCACCACACCCAGCCACGCGCACGAGCGAATGATGACCGCGACGCGCGGCTCGGGTGCCGACTCGCTCATGGACTGGCCGGGAGCTCTCCACCTTTGGCGGCGAGCACGAGCCGAACGCGCTTCTCGAACGCGCGCCGCGGCTGCCCGCCGCTCAAGAAGTAGCCCCCGGATTTGCAATAGTCGGGGCCGCACACCAGAAACGCGGGCACGTCGTGGACCCCGGCGCTCTTGGATTGCAAAGCTTCGCGATCCAGCTCGCCGAAGACCTCGGGATCCTTGGTGACCTGGCGATAGCTCGCCAAATCCAGCCCGGCGGCGGTCGCCAGCAGCTCGAGCTTCTTTCCGCCGAAGCCCTGGCTCTGCGTTTCGAACAGCAGGCGCCGGTAGCGGTCGAAGCCGGCGACACCGCCCGAGCGATACGCCGCGCGCGCGGCGATCGCGGCCTTGCGCGATTCGTCCGACACGTAGTGGTCCGGCTCCACCCAGGCCACGCCCATGTCTTGGGGAAACTTCTTGAGCAGCTCGTCCACCAACGGGTCGACGAGCTTGCACAAGAAATTCTTGTAGTCGCAAAACTCGACCATCATCACCAAGCCCTGACCGCGCGTGGGGATGGTGGCAGAGGCAAAGTCGTAGACCTTGAGCTCGAGCGGCTGCGCTCCGCGCGCGCTCTCCATCAAATGCTCGTAGATCTTGTCGCGGGGCACCCCGCTCTCCACGAGCTTTTCGGTCTTTGCCAGCTCTTCCTTGACGATGGCGCGCACCTTGGCGAGCGAGCCCGAAGCCACCACGCGCCTTCCGTTCACGAAGAAGTAAGGCGTGCCGACGGTCTTCAAGTCGTCGGCCAGGTCCGCGTCCGTGGCGATCTGCTCGGTGTAGGGACGCTCGGCGAGCGCATGTGCCACCTTGTTGGCGTCGAGGCCCAGGTCTTTGGCGGCTCCGTGTAGCGTGGCGTCGGTAGGCCGAAAATCCGGCGTCAGAAAGCGATCGTGCGCCGCCCAGAAGCCGGCGTCGCCCAGCTCGGCTCGCGCCTCGCGCGCCACCGTGGCGGCAAGCTCGGCTTGAGTGTGCACGGCGAGCGGGTCGTCTTTCCAAACCAGCCGCACCTTGTCGCCGAGCTCGGCGAGCAGCGCCTTGATCTCCGGCTCGGCGCCACGAGTGTAGGGGCACTGGTAGTTCGCAAATTCGACGATGGTGACGGGCGCGTCTGCAGCGCCGCGCACCGGCGAATCGCCCAGCGGCACCTTCCACACCAAATTGGGATCGTCCAAGTTGCCAGCCTGGCGTGCCACGGGCGGCGCCGCGGATGGCACCGCGCTCGCGCTCGCCACCGCCGCGCTGGCAGTAACCACGGGTGCGCTGGCTCGCGTCGCGGCAACGGGCGAAGCCGCCGGGTCGTGGCCGCCGCGCACCGCCAAAAAGCCACCGAGCCCGACCACCGCCACGCCCAGCAACGCCACCGGCACCCAGCCGCGACGCTGCGCCGGCGGCGGTGTCAGCGCCGCACCCGGCACCGTGATGGTCGGCGCAAACGCGGTCGGCACGGAGCCGCTCGGGCTGCTACCCACGACTTGCAGTGAGCTCGGGACCAACAACGTTTGCGCCACCCCCGCGACGACGCTTTGAAAAGCCTGAGCGGCCTGCGTGGCATTCGCGAAACGCATCGCCGGCTCGCGCGTCACCGCGCGCTCGAACCAGGCATCGAAGCCCGCCGGCAATGGCAGCGAGACCCCGAGCGCGGCCGAGCGCACGCTCGCGGGCTCGAGGGGCTCCGCCGCCACCTCGCGCAAGACCGCCATCAGCGAGCCGTCGGCGATCGACGAAGCCGCTCGCCAGTAATGACGTCCCGTGAGCAGCCAGAACGCGAGCAGGCCGAGCGCCCACACGTCTGCCTGCGGCCCGACGCTGCCGCCCATTTGCTCAGGCGCCATCCACAGCGGCGTCCCCACCGACGCCGTTTGCTTCGGCGACGCCTCGGCCACGATCTTGGCGATCCCCAGGTCCAGCAGCTTGACCAGCGTGGGCGAGCCCTGCTGCAGCGAGCGCGCCAGAAAGACGTTCTCCGGCTTCAGGTCGCGGTGCACGACGCCCACGTCGTGCGCCGCGCCGAGCGCGTGGCAAATCTGGCTCAAGATCTCGGCGACTTCTGCGAGCGGGCGCGCGCCGAGCCGTTCCACGTAGTGCCCGAGGTCCTCGCCCTCGAGCAATTCCATCGCCAGCCACGGCATTCCCGAAGCGGCGTCCACACCGGCTGCGATCACCTCGACCACGTGGCTGCTCTTGATGCGCGAGCCGACCTTCGCTTCTTGCTCGAAGCGCCGCCGCAGGGACTCGTCTCCGGTGAGCATCGGGTGCATCAGCTTGAGCGCGCGCTGCCGTCCCGTGCTCAGCTGCTCGGCCACGTAAACCGCGCCCATGCCACCACGGGCGAGCAACCGTTCGATTTTGTAGTCAGAAGCGAAGACGGTCCCGGCCGCCAGCTCGGGAAGTGAGCTCACGGAGGCATTGTATGCCGACGGCCGCGGCGCGGTCACCACGGCTCTTGCAGAGTGGCAATCCGGAGCAATACTGCCCAGTTCATGCGCTCCAGCCGTAAAAGTTGCGCGTTCGTACGGCTGGCCGCGCCGCTCGCTCCGCTGGCGCTGCTCGTTTGTGGCTGCTCGCAGGCGGCCCCCGCCGACGCCGAAGAAGCGCCGGAACCGCTCGTCATGCTGCACGGTTGGAGCAGCGTGCCGCACCCCCAAGATCCATTCGTGACGGCCAGCGACCTACCTGACTGCGCCGAGCCCACGTTTCGCGTCGAGGACGACCAGCGGTGGGTGGAGATCGACACCACGCTGTGCAACTGGGTGACACTCGCGCAGGCGGCGCAGGCGTCCGTGGCCCTCGGTGATCAGCTCGAGATCGACTTCAGCCACTACGATCTCGATGCCGCTGCCCCCGCGAGCGCCGAGCTCCGGCTGCGCTTCGGCGATTGCGACGCGTGGTCGAAATCGATCCCCATTCCGAGCGCCGCGCTGGTCTATGAAGAAAGATTTCGGTCACCCTGTGGTCTGAGCAAGGGCGACAAGGTGCTGTTTCACTTACACAATCACGGCCAAAACACCTACCAGCTGAAAGATATTCTAAAATGGCCGCCGTGAACGCCCAGGCAGCATCGCTCGTTGGTTGGCTCGCGCTCGGTGCTCTGCTCAGCGCATGCGGCGGCAGCTCCGACGACGCGGGCAAGGGTGCCAGCGGCGGCAACGGCACGAGCGGCGAAGCACCGACCTGGCACCGAGACATCGCGCCGCTCGTCACGCAGCGCTGCACCGGCTGCCATCAAGACGGCGGCATCTCGCCGTTCAGCCTCGAGACCTACGAGCAGGCCAAGATGTGGAGCCCGACCTTCGACGCAGTGCTGCGCACGGGCATCATGCCGCCATTTTTGGCGCGCGATACCGACGACTGTAAACCGCGCCTTGGCTACAAAGACGATCTGCGCCTGAGCCCCGAGCAGGTCGAGCTTTTCAAACGCTGGAACGACGCCGGCTGCCCCGAAGGCGACCCCGAAACCGCGGCCGAATTGCCGGCACCGCCGGAGCTTCAGCTCAAAAACGCCGAGGTGAGCGTGACCATCCCGGGGCCTGTCACGGTGGACGGGCCCGGCGACAAATTCGTCTGCTTCTCGCTCGCTCCTGATCTCACGCCGCTGGCCGCGACCGGGCCCGAAGCAGCGCTGCTCGGCGATCGCGTGCTGATCGACGGCATTCAGGTCACCCCCGGCAACAAGACCATCGTGCACCACGTGCTCGTGTACGCGGACGCGGACGGACAGAGCGCCACCCTCGCGGGTGACAAGGGCTACTACGATTGCTTCGGCGGTCCCAAGCTCGACAGTCCTCAGCTGATCATGGCCTGGGCTCCAGGCTCCACGCCGGTGGTCGCGCCCGAAGGCGTGGCCATGGCCATTCCGAGCAAGGGCCGGCTGGTCCTCCAGGTGCACTACCACCCGACCAAGACTGGGCAGATGGACGAAGCCACGTCGCTGCAGCTGCGCGGCTACGGTGCCGGCATCCCCGCGTATGTGGCCGCCTCCACCCTCATGGGCAACGCCAAAGCGCAAAAGGCCGATGGCATGGGCCTACAACCGGATCCCGACGACACCGGCAAGCCCAGCTTCGTCATTCCCGCCGGCGCGACGAACCACAGTGAGTCGATGTTGTTCAAGATGCCGGCCACGCTGACTGAGTCACGCATTTGGATCGTCGGCACGCACATGCACTACGTCGGCACCAACATGCGCATCGCCGTGAAGCGCAGCTCGCCGGTCGGCGACGAGCCCGCGGACGAGTGCCTGCTCGACACGCCGAAATGGGATTTCAACTGGCAGCGGGGCTACGCCTTCGATGTACCGATCGAGCAGGCGCCGGCCGTGCGCGCGGGCGACATCGTCGAGCTCCGCTGCGACTACGACAACAGCATGAACAACCCGTACGTGCAGAAAGCGCTCGCCGAGCAAGGGCTGCAGGAGCCGCGCGACGTACCGCTCGGCGAAGAGACGCTCGACGAAATGTGCCTGGGCGTGTTCGGCATCGCCCAAAAAGTCTCGGATCTCATCAAGTAGCCGGCTCCTTTCGCTTGCCCGGGCCGGGGCTTGCCCGCATATTCCGCCCCCCGGACCCGGACCCATGGCGGCTGACAAGAAAAACCCAGGCGGCGATCGCCTGGTCTCGAGGAATCGCCGGGCCAGCTTCGACTACGAGCTGGGCGACGCCTACGAGGCCGGCCTGGTGCTGATCGGCAGCGAGGCGCGCTCCTTGCGCGAAAACACCGCCGACCTGACCGACGCCTGGGTCGACATCGACGGGCGCGGCGAGGCCTGGGTCAAGGGCATGCGCGTGCCACCGCTCAAGCACGCCGCGTTCGGTCACGAAGAGCGCCGTCCGCGCAAGCTGCTGCTGCATCGCGAGCAGATCGACAAGCTCAAGGGCCTGGTCGAGCGCGACGGCATGACGCTAATCGTCACCAAGTGTTACATCAAGGGCGGTCGCGCCAAGCTCGAGTTCGCGCTAGCTCGCGGCAAGAAGGTGCACGACAAGCGCCACGCCCTGCGCGCCAAGATGGCCGACCGCGAAGCCGAAGCCGCCATGCGCCGAGGCCGTAAAGGATGACACTGCCGACGCCGTCATCATCACCCATACCGCTTACGCTGAAACGCGGCGGCGGCGACGCTTTCATCGTCGAACACTCGGGCGGCGCTCAGGAAGACTTCGTCACGCTCGCTTCCAGCGCGCCGTCACCCCCTGGCTCGACGGTAGAAGCCGTGTTTACAGGTCCGCGCAGCGTCGTCGTGCGGGTGAAGGTGCGCGGCTGTCGCAAAGAGCCTTTGCCGGACGGTCGTGACGGCTTTCGGATCGAAGGCCGCTTCGTCAGCTTGACGCGCAGCGATCGCGAAATGTTGTTCGCGTCCCAGATCGGATCAACTGGCGGATCCACATCTGAAACATAGTTCCCTTGGGAGACACAAAGGTGAAGACGGCGCAGGGCTAAGTAGCTGAATTTGCGTCGACGAAGTGCTGGCACACCGAGTGCAATAGCCACACCCAGGCGGCACTCGAAGTTCCCGCTTCCCCCCTGTGATTCTCGTTCCCGTTCCCTCCCCTCCTGATCGTTCGAGCGAGTGCCGCCGCCTCGTTCTCAACGGCCGGGCGTTCAATCCCAACGCCCGGACCGTTGCTCTCTCCTCAACGGGCTGCCGTGTAATCCCCTCGCTGCAGCCTGTTGCTCTCTCCTCAACGGGTCTCGGTGCTTCCCCTCGCCGAGACCCGTTGTTTTTTCTCCCCAGCGTACCCGGGGTGCTCCCCTCGCCTCGGGTCGCTGCCCTTTACCCCGGCGCTTGACGCCGGCTCTCCCTGCAGCAACCCGAAGCGCCCGAGCGCGCTTCGGGTTGCTGGTCTTTTGTGGATAGACGCCTAACGCGGAGGCGTGAAGACGACGCTCAGGCTGCCGCCCCACCACGCGCCCTCGAAATCGGCATCTCGATTTTGAAAGGTGTAGCCGACGCGGCGGAGTAAGCCTCCGGCTTCCAATCCCACGCCGGCACGGAGCTGGCGCGTGAGCCGTAGCTCCAGCCGCGCTGCACCGGTGGCGCGCGCCGTCCAGCTGCTGTTCTGGTTGGAAATGCCGTCAAGGGCCGTGGCGGTGGGCACCTGCACGAGCAAAGCCGCCACCTGCGCAGACAGATCGAGATCCAGCGACCGCGCGAGCGAAAAACGATACGCCGGCGCCAGGCTGACACCTGGCAAAACGGCGTGAGCCGAACCAGAAAGCCAGCCGGCCCAAAGCTCGCCGCCCACATCGAGCCGGAGCGGTCCGCGCAGAGTCAGCTCGCCGGTGAGCCGCTCGCCCAGCGCGCAAAGCCCGGAAGCCTTGGCAACGGCCAGCTCCGGACGCAGCGCCAACGGGCCGTCCTGAGTCCGCTCGAGCTCGGCGCGCCGCCAGGCTTCGCGGAGACGACGCAGTCTTTCTTCACGAGCCAGCTGCGCTTCGCGTTTGCGCGCCAGGCGCCGCCCGAGCTCGGCCGCCGCCAGCGCCACGCGCCGTGCCACCAGCTGCGTGTTTTCGCCCGCACCGCTCAGCGCCCGTGCGCCGTGGTACTCGCCGCGCTCCCACAGCTCCACGCGCAAGCTGCCGTCCGGGCGCCCCAGCACCCGAAAAAACAACACCGGCGCGCCACGCTGCGCATTCAGCGGCAACGACACGTCGGAAAGCTCGAGCGACACCAGTCGCCGCGCGCTGCGTGCGTCGACGACGCGCTCGGCAGCTGGGTCAATCTCTACGACGACGCTGGCCGGCGTCGCGGCGCGCGCCACGGGTGTCAGGCTCGCCAGCGCGGCACAGCAGCAGATTGCCACCAGCCGCGCGAGCGCCCTCGCCTCAATGCTCGGCAGCCGCGGGCGGCGCGCTCGGTGCGTCGGCGGCCGGCTCGTTGTCGTCGTCGTCGTCTGCTTCGTTGCCAGATGCAGGGGCGGCGGCGGCGGCTGCCGGATCTGCCGGAGGAGCCTCGAGATCAGCCAGGTGCTTGCGCAGCTCCACCAGACGTCGGCCCTTCGGGAAATTCTGGGCGTACTCTTCGAGAGTGCGGCGACCAAGCTCCAGATTCCCTTGGGCGAGCGCCGCGTCTACCTGACGGGCCGCGGCATCTTCCGCGAAGTCGCCGGTCGGTGACAAGCGCCGATACGTTGCGTAAGCCTCGGCGGCACCAGCCCGGTCGCCCGATTGTTCCAACAAGTTACCGAGCGTCCACGCCGCGATCGGGGCTTCCGGAGCGGAATCGTACGCCGAGAGCACCCGGCGCAGCGCCTGAGCGGCCTGCTCGCGACCGCCGGAGCCGCGCGCCACGTCCGCCAGCATCATGAGCTGGCTGACAGAGGCACGCTGGAGCGCGCGCTCGAAACCGCCATCGCGATCGAGCGCCTGCTTGGCGGCCCGGAAATCGCCGGCCTCCGCCAGCTTCTCCCACTCCGCAAACTCGACGACTGCCACTGGCTCGCTCGCCACCACGCCCGACGGCTCGCCGTAGCTCGGCGCGTACGCTTCGGCTTCGGCCTCACCCGTGGGCGCGCTCCGCGCCACGTGCGCGTGTTTGGGCGCGGGCGCATCGGGCTGTTGCGCGGCCGGCGCCTCCGGCTCTAGCGCGGGACCGGCGCCCGGCACCGGCAAGGCGGCGCGCGGCTCGGCGACCGCCGCCAGCTCTGGAGCTTGGGCGTGAAGGCGCGTCCCGACCGCGATCCCCAAACCGAAGATGGCCAGCGCGGCCACGGGCGCCCACACGAAGCTCGAGCGCTTGTTGCGCGGTGCGCCCGCCAAGTCGAGCTCGAGTCGACGCCACACGCGCGCGACGCGCGCCGGCTCGGCGTGGCTCTTCAGCGCCGCTTGGGGGATTTCGGGGAAGCTTTCACGAGTCATGACGGCGAGCTTTGCGGGCTAAGATCAGGAATAGGGGGAGACGAAGTGGTCGCTGAGAAAGCGTTGAGCACGGGCGATGCGGCGCTTGGCCGTCGCCAATGAGCAATCCATCATCACGGCCACCGTTTCGAGACGGTGTCGTTCGACGTACCGCAGCGTCCACGCGATGCGTTCGTCGGCGGCCATGGTTTGAAGGAGCGCGTAGACTTGCGCGAGCAAGGCGCGCGCCTCCGGGTCGGCGTCTACTGCTGCGATGCTGTCGATCTCGACCGGCTCGGGCGAAGTGAGGCCGAGCGCGCCCAGCAGCTTGCGACGCCGCAGCCGGGTGCGCACCAGCCGCACCACGATGCTGCCCAGCCACGGACGAAACGCAGCCGAGTCGCGCAAGTCGTCCAGGCGTTCTTGCGCTTTGAGGAAGGCGTCGTGCACGACGTCCTCCACGTCGTTCGCGTTGCCCTGAATGCGCACGGCCAGGTTGAAGGCGAACTCCGCGTGCCGCCGGTACAAGGATTCGAAGGCGCGCGCCTCCGAGCGCAAGGCGCGACCGACCAGCTCTTCATCGGCTCGTGCCTCCGCTTCGGGGCTCGTGGCTTCGTCCGGCGCGACCGCTTGGACCGGCCCGGCGTGCTGCACGACTCCCGACGCCGCATCCTCGAGGGATTCGGACGAAATCAGGCGAAGTCGCGGCGATCGCTTCGGGGCTCCCATGCGGGTCCAGATGATGGACGCACGGCCGTCCGATTTCGGCTCAAATCGACCGGCCCGAGGGTTAGCACCAGCCCCGGCGTATGTAACCAAACGTATTCGCTTGGTTTATCGAAGCCGAGCTACTGTTTCCGCTTTGTGCGTGAGCCGCTTTGCGGTACTCGAGCGTCTGTCTGTGGTCCGAGCCTACCGGTTCGGCCTTTTAGGAGGATCCCCAAATGTCGATTCGTTCTTTGATCGCGCTCGTTCCGGTGTGTGCTCTCGCGGTTGCTTGCGGTGGCGAAGCCACCCCCGAGCCGGCCACGCCCGATGCGGCGGCTGCTGGCGAGGCGAAGCCGGCTGACGCGGCGGCTCCGGCCGAGGGCGATGCTGCCAAGCCGGCCGACGCGGCCGCTCCGGCGGGCGACGCGGCTGCGGCCCCGGCCGAAGAGAAGAAGTGATTCTTCTCTCACTCTAACGAGTGAGGCTATTGCAAAGGGCCGGGTCCTACGGACTCGGCCTTTTGCTTTTTGTTGGGGTTCTTGGTTCGCCTCCGTGCCCTGCCCAACCGTGCTAGCGACCCCGTCGTTCTGAAGCGCGATCGGCGCTCGGCCTCGCCGAGTCTGTCTCGGGCCTCCTCTCAATCGCGGATCGTGATCTGGTCTTCCGCGGCGGTTGAGGTGCTTCTGGCTCGCGCTTTGCGCGAGCTCGCACCGTAGAGAGCGCTCCGCTTTGCCGTCTCGAGCGGGAGCGGACCTGGACGGAAACCGGGCAGCTGGCCCGGGCGGGTTTATCAACTCAAGCGCTCAAGCCGCGCTGCGAGCCAAATCCACGACCAGGCGCGTGCGGCCGATGAGCAATTCGTCGCCGTGCGCCAATTCTTGTTCGCCGCGGATGCGCACGAAGACGCCGGTGCGGGTGCCGAGGTCGGTGAGGACCATCGCGCCGGCTTGCTCTTCGATCAGGCAGTGTTGCTCGGCCACCAGTGGGTCATCGGGGAACACCAGGTCGCCCACGGCGGAGCCGATCTGCAGGGTGTTACCGCGCGCGACGACGCAACAGCCGTCTGCGCCGCCTTCGAACACCTGCGTGACGCGGAACGACGACGGCCACTTGGGCGACGAATAGAAGTAGGTCGGATCGGGATCGGGGCCGTCGTCCGGAACCGGATTCTTTTGGATGCGCAGCAGCTGATCGCCGACCACGAACTCGTCCAGCATCTCGAGCTCGACCGGCGTTCGAATGCGTAAGAAGACGCCGTTTCCGCCCTCCAGGTCTTCGAGCCAGAGGCGGCCGTCTCGCCACTGCAGCAACGCCTCTTCCGGATGACAGAAGCGCTCGCCCGGCATGTTGATGGCACCCGCCGCGCCGATTAGCACCTCGGTGCCGGGCGGGTCGTAGCGCTCGGGGCCGCCAGTAAGGCTGCGCAGCACGTGAATCGTGAAATGAACTTTGGGCGCGGCGGGGGCCACGGGGGCCGGGGCCGCCGGCTGCACCAGCACGGGGGCCGGGGCTGGCGCAGCAGCCGCGAGAGGCGGCGCCGCCGACGAAGCGGGGGCGCCGGCTTCGGCGCGCTGCTTCTTTTGGCTGGCGAGCTTCTTGATGTTGTCGACGTTCGGCGGCTCGGTCAGTAGCTGCAACCCGCCCGCCTCACGCCCGGCGATCACGTTGTCGAAACGGCCCTCGCGGAGCAGAAGCACCATCTCGAGGTGCTGCGACTTCATCAAGCCGCGCACGAACTCGGCCACGTCCGGGCGGGAGACGGAGTCCGCGTACGAGCGCTTGTGGCTCTTGATGACACGCCCACCATCCGCGAACAGGTGCGTGATGATGTGCGGTTGATCCAAGCCGCTGTCTTCCGTCTGCACGTGGAAGGTCTGCTCTTGAAACTTGATGTTGTTGTTGAAGCCCATCTGAGCGCGCCGAAAGCTCGGGCGCTTCATCTCGGCTTCGAGCCGGGCTAGCTCTTGCGCACCAAAGTGGGCGATCGCCTGGTCGAGCGCGGCGTGATCACCGGCCACGCCTTCCATGCGCTCGAACGCCATCTGCGCGACCTTGGCCCCCGGATCGATGCGCAGCGCCTCGGCCAACAGGTGCTGGCCTTCGCTGTCGTTGTGGGTGGCGGCCCAAGCGGCGAGCAGTGACACCGCTTCGTCGGGCCGCCCCTTGTCCACCAGCCACTGGGCGACACGAGCTGCGGCTTCGCGTTGTTGGGTCAGACTCGGAGCGGCGGACATGACGGGCTTGGGCTCCGCAGCATAGCGGAGTTTGTCCGCCGTAAACCCCCGATTTTTTTAGGGCGCGGGGACCGGTACGCCGGGCACGGGGAGGCCCATCAGCCCGCATTGTTCGGGGCAACGGGCGAGGTCGAAGAAATCGCAGCCCGGGTCGTCGCAGGTGTCACCGCAGTCAGCCGGGCAGGCGAACCGCTCGAGCACCGAGCCGCACTTGCCGTCGCCGCAGCAGTCGGCAAGGCAGGAACGTTCTTCGCCCGCGTCGCACTTGCCGTCTCCACAGGCATTCTGGACCGGGCAGTCCTGTGGACAGCTCTGCGAGGTCTCATCGGCATCGCACTTGCCGTTCGGGCAGGTCGGCGGGGCGCCGCAGTCGTCCGGGCAGTTGTCGCTCGTCTCGCTACGGCTGCAAACGCCGTCACCGCACGAGCAGTCTTTGCACGAGGTCGGGTCCTCATCGGCGCCGCACTTGCCGTCGCCACAGTTCTGGCATTCGGCCCAGCAGCTGCTCCAGTCACCGAGGTCGCATTGGTCGTTGTTGCAGGTGACGCCGCACTCCTTCGGGCAACCGGAGCTCTCGTCGTAGCCGTGGTCGCACAGGCCGTTACCGCAAGTGAGGCACTCATTGCCGCAGTTGTTCGAGTCGTCGTAGCCCTTGTCGCACAGGCCGTTGTTGCAGGTGTCGCACTCGTTCGGGCAACCGTTGTTGCTGTCCCAGAAGCCGTCGCAGGCAAAGTTGCCGCAAGTGCACTGGCCGGGGCAGCCGTTCGAAGCGTCGTAGCCCTGGTCGCACTGGGCGTTGTTGCAGGTCTCGCACTCTTCGCCGCAGTTGTTCTTGTAGTCCAGGTCCCCGTCGCACTGCAGGTTGCCGCAGGTGTTGTTCTGGTTGCACTGCTCGGGGCAGCCGTTGTTCTGGTCGTACGGCCACTGGCAATCTGCGTACTTGCACGAATAGCACTCGATGTCGGCGCAGCCGTTCAGCTGGTCTAGCTGGCCGTCGCACACGAAGTTGTTGCAGGTGTAGGGGCACTGCCAGGCGCAGTTGTTGGAAGCATCGTAGCCCCAATCGCAAACGCCGTTGTTGCAGGTCTGGCACTCACCGGGGCAACCGTTGATGGCGTCGTACTGCGCGTCGCACAGGCCGTTGTTGCACGTGTAAGGATACGGGCACTGCTTCGGGCAACCGTTGACGGCGTCCCAATCCCAATCGCACACGCCGTTCTCACAGCTGCACTCTTGGGGGCAGAAAATGTAATCGTCCTTGTCGCAGCGGCCGTTGCCGCAGTTGCAGCCCTTGCCGTTGACGCAACCGCAGTCGCCGCACACGCCCTGCTCGCTCGGCTCGCACACGCCGTCGCCGCAGCCGCAGTCTTTGCAGGTGTTGACGCTCTCGCCGAAGCCCGGCTCGCACACGCCGTTGCCGCAACTGGGTTGGATGCCGCAATCGGGCGGGCACGTGGCGGGCTCGCCCGGCTCACACACGCCGTTGCCGCAGATGATTCCGCAGTCGCCGCAGCCTTGCGCGGGCTCGTTGCCGTTGCACACGCCGTCGCCGCAGAAGCCGCAGTCGTTCGGACAGCTCTTGGGGTTTTCGTTGGCGGCGCAGCGCCCGTCACCGCATTTGCTGGGCAAGCCGCCCCCACCGCCGATGCTGCCGCCCGCACCGCTGATCGAGCCACCGAAGCCGGACGACGCACCGACGCTCGAACCGCCGTCATCCCCGGCGCCGCCCGTAAGAGGCAGCTCGGCACGACCGCACGCCACCGGCAAGGCGCTCAGCAGCGCGACAACGACGAAGGACCGTACGCTCGACCAAAACTTCATGCGACTCACGTAAACCCCAGCAATCTCTGGGCCAGCGGCACCAGCACCCAACCACTTCGAATTACCTGCACATTGTGACCGATGAAACGCACGCTGTGCCAGTTTTCTTAGGCCCCGTGGCACACGCTCGACACCGAAGTCGGCTGCGCCCCTGAACATATGTAAGCGTAAGACTACTTGGTGCGAAGGGCGCGCAGCTCCGCTTCCAAAGCGTCCGCACGCTGGCGCTCCGCCTCCGCACGCTGGCGCTCCGCCTCCGCGCGCTGGTGCTCCGCCTCCGCGCGTTGCCGCTCGATGTGGGCGCGCTCGGTGGCAAGCGGCAGAGCGGAGCCGTCGGCAGCAATCCAGCGCAGGAAGCGGCGCTGCTGGAAGCGGAACTTGGTCTCGCGTAGACCCAGCTTCAGCCCCAAGGCGGCCACCTCGTAGTCACCTCGTTCATCGGGTGCGATGGTCTCGTAACGACGACCCGTGTGATCGAGCCGGTAGGCTTCGAGTTGCTCTGTTTCGGGGTCGAAGATGAAGTAAGCGCCCGTATGCCAAATCTGCGAGTAGATTCGCATCTTCTCGCCGCGATCGACGTGCGCGGTACTCGGCGACGTTACCTCGATCACCACGTCGGGAAGTCGGCCGCCTTCTTCCCAAGCGACCCAGCTCTTGCGCTCCTTTTGCTCGATATCGAGCGCGACGAACACGTCGGGGCCGCGAAAATCGTTGCTGCGGAGCTGGCGTTCGCTGAAGTAGACGAACATGTTCCCGCCGATGAAGAAATCGTGCCGATCCGCCCACGCGTCGATCAACGTGTCCTTCAGGAGCGCGGGTTGCGCATCGTGAAAGTCCGTCTCCACCGGCTCACCGTCGTCGCAGGGGAGGTCGTCCTGCCCCGGCATCGCTTTGCCGCCCCAGCGATTGGGATCGAGACTCTGCACGGCAAACACTTACCACTTCCTCCCCTGGGCCTCCAGCATGAGGCCTAGTCGGTCGGAGCCGGCGGCAGTTGCGTGAAAGCCGCGGACGAGCCTAGCTCTGACTGTAGCTGGTGTTCTCGAGCAAGATCACGTTGGTCTTGCTGCGCGTCTCGCCGGCATTGGTGACGTAGACGGCGGGCTTATCCACGATCGGGCAGACCTTTTCGCAAGCGCCGCAGCCGATGCACAGCGACGGATCCACGTGCGGGCGCTGCACTTTGATGGTCTCCATCGTGAGCGCTTCGCCCTTGGCTTCGTACTTGCTGTGACGCTTGGGGACCTCGGCCTCTTCGGGCCAGATGGCCTTGGGCGAGGTCGGGCAGAACTCTTCGCAGACGATGCAGGGCGTGGCCATGGCCCACGGCAAGCAGCGGCCATGATCGTACATGGCGGTGCCGATCGCGATCGGCTTCTGCTCTTTGCCGGTCTTCTCGTCCTTGCCCGTCTTCTGCAGCTCGTTGATCTTCTGGATCGCGCCAGTGGGGCAAACCTGGCCGCACAGCACGCAGCTGTACTCGCAGTAGCCGATGCGCGGAATGAGGATGGGCGTCCACAAGCCTTCGAGCCCGGCCTCGAAAAACGCTGGGTGGAGCGCGTTGTTCGGGCACACCTTCATGCACTCGGCGCAGCGAATGCAGCGCTCCAAGAACTCGCGCTCTTCGACCGAGCCCGGCGGGCGAATCACTTTTTCGCTGTAGGCCTTGTCGGGCCAATTTGCGATGCGCATGGCCGGAATGGCTACCGCGCCAGCCGCAGCCGAGGCCATCACCGTGCGGCGCTGCAGGTCCGGCTTTTGGATCGTGCCCTTACGGTTCGGCAAGAAGCGGAACTTGATCACGTCTTCGGGGCACGCGCTCTCGCAGTTGAGGCACATGTGGCACTCGTCTTGGCGGTGCTTCACCCCGCCTTGCGGGCTGTCGGCGCCCTGGCAATTGACGAGGCACAAGTTGCAGTCGGTGCACTTGCTGTGATCCTTCTCCATCCCGAACAGCGCGAAGCGACTCATCACGCCCAAGAAGGCGCCCAGCGGGCACAGCGCGCGACACCAGAAGCGCGGGATGAAGCGATTCATGAACAGAATCGCGACCAGGAAGAAAACGATGAACCACGTCTGGTGGTAGTAGCTCTGATTCGCAGTCCACAGCTGCTGCGCCAGCACGTCTTGCGCGCCGTCTGCCGCCATTTGCAGCGGGCGTACGTTGGTGGTCGCAATCGCGGTGCTGCCGCGGATGCCGAAGTATTGCAGCGCCGGGATCACGCCCAGGCCAATCGCGCGCACCGCCACGCAGATCGGATCCAGCAAGCCTCCGATAGCGCTGCCCGCGACCGCCGCCGCCAGGAAGCCCCACATGATGTAGTACTTGCCGGCCTGCCACCAATGCGTCTTGTTCGCGTCGATGCGCGACATGCCCTTGCCGCGCGGGCTCGGCATGATCCACGCAAAAAAGTGGTGCAGCGTGCCGAACGGGCAAATCCAACCGCAGAACACGCGCCCGAACACCAGCGTGAGCGCCACGATCACCAGCGACCACGCCAGGCCGCGGTACACGTGGTGCGTGCTGAGCAGCGTCATGAAGGCGACGAACGGATCCGCCAGCAAGAAGCCTTCGACCGGCAGCGGCAGCCGAACCGGCTCGCCCGACTGCGCCTGAAAGGTGCCGCGAAAGGCCGTGTGCGCCAAAAAGAAGAAGAACAACCCGAAGAACCCGATTTGCGAGGCGCGCCGCAGCCACACCAGGTTCGTGATGATCTTGCGCGCCGGAATCCCGGACCCCGGCCGCTTCTTCTTCGGTTTGGCGGGGGGTTTGGTCGCGGCAACCCCAGGCGCCGTAGCCACCGTTGCGTGCACCGTGGGGGCTGCAGCAACCGTCGACGGCGCGCCTTGAGCGATGACGGGCAAACGTCGCTTCACACTTTGGGCGTCCGCGAGACTCGACAGGGAGATCGGGAGATCGGGAGTCGTGCGAGTTTTTTGTTGTTCGCCGGGCCTGCGGCCCGCAGGGGAACGCACGTCGCCGTCGACGGCTTCGCTCGAAACCTCACGGTTCTCCACCCCCAAATTCTCGACCTCGCAGAGCTCCCGATCTCCCGATCTCCCTGTGAAATCGGAAGGCGGTTCGGTCGCATCAAGGGCACGCACTCGCCCTGGCGTATGGGTGAGCAGCCACGGGATGACTTCGGGAAACTGGTGCCCGGGTTGCTGGTGCGCGGACACTCAGACCTCGATCTGCGGCACTTCGTGCCAATTCATGTTGCCGATACCGCGCTGGTGGCCGAGCTTGAGGTACTTCACGTTCTCCGGCTTTTCGCCGATCAGTCCGCAGGCGTAGGCGTCGCTCGCCACCTGATCGAGGCTGGCGATGACTTGATGCATGTCCTTCGCGTCGTCGATGTTGCCGCCCTGGGGGCCATTGCGCAAAAGCACGCGCGTCGCGTCGACGATGGTGAGCGTGGGGCGCATGAACGTGGCCAGATCGGCGATCGAGACGTCGATGTTCTGGTGCAGGCGATTGCGGCGGCCACCGAGCAGGCCGTACCAGTTCTTCATGCCGCCCGTGTATTTCGAGAGGTTGTGGTGCTTGGCGACCGGCACGTTGATCACCTTGTCGGCGTTCACGAGCGGCGTATAAACGGGCCACAAGTCGAGCACGTCGCCCTTCATGCGCAGCTCGCGAAAGCGATGCGCGGAAGGCAAGATCACGGTGGCGCCGAGTGCGTAGGTCGCGCGCCAGATGCCCGATTTCTGAAAACAACGATTCGGCTCGTTGCACGAAGCGTCGGTGACGATGACTTGTTTGGCGCCGGCGTCGAACGCGAGCTTGACGACCTCCGCCACCACGCGCGGGTTGGTGTTGGCGGCATGCACCGGCATGCGATCCCAACCGATGTTGGGCTTGACGGCGACGATGTCCCCATTCGAGATGAAGCGCTTCATCCCGCCGATGGCCGCGACCGCACGCCGCACTAGCTCCTCGGGCTCTTGCGAGCTCTTGGCGATCGCAAGCTGGATCTTGGGGTCGCCCTTGACGCGAAAGTCGCGCACCTGGCGCTCACCGGCCGGCGCCGCCAGACCGTAGCCGCCATGATCATAGAGGAGGCGCGCCGTGAGCGCAGAGGCGCCCAGCACCGCGCCGGTCAGGCCGATGCGCTCGAGCGCCTCGCGCCGCGACTTCTTCTCGTCAGCCACGGCTGCAACCTGGCCGATCGCGAAAGTGCCGTCAAGTTTCGTTCGGTCGCGCGTCCGGCACCTAACCTCGCGTCTTTGTTAAGTTTGTCCGCTTCGGTCACCCGCAAGCTTGTGCATCACCCCACAGCGAGCTACAAACGCCGCCCCCCAAGCCCCCCAGCGGTTCGCCGCATGAGGCAGGAGAGAGAGAAAATGAAAGACGGAATTCACCCCGAGTATCAGGTCGTCAAGGTCACGTGTGCCTGCGGCAATTCGTTCGAAACCCGCTCCACCAAGACCGAGCTCGTGGTCGACGTCTGCGCAGCTTGCCACCCCTTCTACACCGGCAAGCACCGCTTGATGGACACGCAAGGTCGCGTCGATCGCTTCCGCAAGAAGTACGGCAACACCGCCGCCGCCAAGAAGTGAGCGCGCCGCAGCGGTCTCGGCCGCTGCGCTTACGCGACAGCCGGGGCTCAGCTACCCGGCACCTGTGCGCGATCTTTCCTTCCGCCCCGCCTCCTGTCGGCTCGAGCCAGACACGGACGCGGGGCGTGGCTATAGTAGGAGAGACATGTCGAACCAGCCTGCCGTAATGGGTCCGGACGGAGTGGCGCGGCCGTACATCGGCGGGCAGGCACTGCTCGAGGGCGTGATGATGCGCTCGCCGCATGCGTTCTCGGCTGTCGTTCGCCGACGCGACGGCTCGTTGGTGGTGCGCGAACGCCCCATGGCGGACTTGCGCACGGGCGTGCGTGCTTTCCCGATCGTTCGCGGCATGGTCGCCCTGGTCGAAGCGCTCAAGCTCGGTAGTCAGGCGCTGCGCTTCTCCGCCGAGATCTTCGAGCAAGACATGGCCGAAGAAGAGCGCGAGCAAGCCGCCAAGGCCAAGAGCGCCAGCGGCAGCACGCTGCTCTCGGCGCTCTCGCTGCCCATCATTCACTTGATGACGGCCGAGCCCGGATTGCCCGCGGGCGCTCCGGCAGAAGAACCCAAGGGCCGCGGGCTCATGGGCTTGCTCAGCATCGCCTTTGCGATCGGCTTGTTCGTGGCGCTGCCGCAAGCCTTTGCTCAGGGTGCCTCCAGCCTGTTCAAGCTGAATTTGGACGTGCGCTCGCCCCTGTTTCAGCTGCTCACCTCCTCCGCCAAGCTGGTGATCTTGATCGGCTACATGCTGCTGATCCGCCGCCTGCCCGAGATCTACCGCGTGTTTCAGTATCACGGGGCGGAGCACAAATCGATTTACACCTACGAGTCGGGCGTAGAGCTAACGGTCGAGAACGCGCGCAGCCGCACCACGCTGCACCCGCGCTGTGGCACCACCTTCATCGTGATGGTGGCGCTGGTGTCCATCTTGGTGTTCAGCGCGCTCGGGCCGTTCTTGCCGCAGCTGGGTCTGGGTAAGCTGGGCGACAACCTGCTGTTCTTCGCGATGAAGCTGCCGTTCTTGCCGTTCATCGCCGCCATCACGTTCGAGCTGCAGCGCTTGCTCGCCAAATATTGCTCGACCGGCCCACTCTCGGTGCTGCTGTGGCCGGGCTTCTTGGTGCAAAAGATCACCACCATCGAGCCCGACGATCAGCAGCTCGAGGTTGCGCTTTCGGCCCTGCTCGTCACGCTGCGCGTCGAGAAGGGTGAGGCCGCGGTGCGGACGGCCGACGCCTCGTTCCCGAATTACGCCGCGCTGTTTGGTCCGCAAGCAGCATGATCCCCGCCGCCAAGCTCGAATCGCTCAGCCGGCGCTTCGCCGAGGTCGAACAGCTGCTATGCGATCCGAAGACGCTCTCGGATCCGCAAGCGCTCACCACCTTGAACCGCGAGCGCGCGCAGCTCTTGCCGGTGACCGAAGCGTTCGGCAAATGGGCGCACCTCACCAAGCAGATTGCGGACGACAAAGAAGCGCTGTCAGACCCCGAGCTCGGCCCGCTCGCCGAGCAAGAGCTGCCGGAGCTCAACGAAAGGCTCGAGAAGCTCGAGCGCGAAATTCAGATTCTGCTCCTGCCGCGAGATCCGAACGACGAGCGCAACACCATCTTGGAAATCCGCGCGGGTACGGGGGGCGAAGAAGCCGCGCTGTTCGCCGCGGACCTGTTCCGCATGTACACACGCTACGCGGAGACCCGCGGCTGGCGTGTGGAGATCCTGAACACCAGTGAGGCGGCCGCCGGCGGCATCAAGGAAGTGATCGCGCTGGTCAGCGGCAACCGCGTCTTCTCGAGCCTCAAGTACGAGGGCGGCGTCCACCGCGTACAGCGCGTACCCGCGACCGAAGCTCAGGGCCGTATTCACACGTCCACCGCCACGGTCGCGGTGCTACCCGAAGCAGAAGAGCTCGACGTCGCGATCGACGACAAGGACCTGAAGGTCGACATCGCAGCTTCCGGCGGCCCCGGTGGCCAAGGCGTGAACACGACCAACAGCGCCGTCCAGATCACGCATCTGCCGACCGGCATCATCGTCAAGTGTCAGGACGAGCGCAGCCAGCTGAAGAACCGCGCCAAGGCGATGAAGGTGCTACGCAGCCGCCTGCTCGACATCGAGCAGCAAAAGCAGGCCGACGCGATTCGCGACGAGCGCCGGGGCATGGTCGGCGGCGGCGATCGCTCCGAAAAGATCCGCACCTACAACTTCCCGCAAAATCGCCTGACGGATCACCGCATCGGGCTCACGCTGTACAAGCTCGACCGCGTGGTGGAAGGCGATATGGACGAGCTGATCGACGCGGTCATCGCCTATCATCAGGCCGCGCTGCTCGAAGCTCAAAAACCGAACGGCGAGGGGCCGTGAACGAGGTGGATCTGGACGCGCTGCTCGCGGCCCTGATCCTGGCGCCTCGAACGTTTTCGCGGAATCGCTTTTACTGGCTGTTCGAAAAGCCGGAGGCGATGCGGATCCGGCGGCGCGCGGCGCGCGTGCGCGGCATCTTGCGGCAGCTGACCGGCACGCCCAGGCCGGCCGCCGAAATCGTGGGCGAGCGGGTGCTGGCCGACGGCCAGGTGCACCTGCGCTACCGCGTCGAAGATCTGGGCTACACGCGCACCGCCGCGCTCTCGTCGCTCGAAGCGGCCACGCTGCGCTACGCCATGCACCGCTCTGGCAAAGCTTCGCTATCGCACGAAGAGCGCACCGCCGTGGAAGGCGCGCTGGCACGGCTGCACCAATCGCTCGGCGTGGGCCAGCAGCTGGTTCAGAGCGAATAGGCTCCCTTACTGGGCCGGCTTCTTGACCTTGGCGACCGCTTCGAGCACGGCGTCGAGCGTGAAGTCGGTGAAGAACGCCACGGCAGCGATGCCCGCAAAGTCGCTGACGGTGCCGACCCAGCTGGTGCGGTAAACCATCCAGGCGATCACCGAAAGGATGGCGGCAGAGACCAGGCTGCGCGTGGTTTGGATCGTGCGCAGCTCGCTGACGGCGGGCAACTCGGGTGCGGCCGCACGCTCCCAAATTGCAGCGGCGGCCGCAGTCGCGCGTAGCGGCTTTTCACGCAGCGAAGGGGCTACCGAAGAAGGGGCGGGCTCCGACTCGCTATCGCTGATCTTCGCTCCCCCGACTCCCTGCCCGAGCGCCTGGTCGTTCTTGATGGCGGCGGCCATCCTGCCGGCCCGGGCCATGTCTTTGGATTCGCTGTCCGTGAGCGACTTGGCGACGGCGTGACTGAAGTCGCGCATCGCCGCCGCCAGCTGCCCGAGCTGGGTTGCGGTCACGTCGTCAACGTCTTGCGGTAGGGCGGCCACGGCCGCTTGGATCGCTGGGGGAACGCCATCGACCTCGCGGTACGCCTGCAAGGCGGCGTTCATCTCATTGGCGGAAGCGTTCTTGACGAATACGAAGAACTGCGCGAGCCCACGATTGGCGTCACTCACGGCGCTCAAATACTCACCGAGCGCGGCTGGTGGTTTCGTGGCGCTGTATTCCGCCTTTTGCAGCAACGCCAGCAGCGAGGTGAGCAGCTTGGTCGCATCTTCACGCGCGGCGCTCGGCACATTGACCGCGACTTCTTCGTTCGCTCCTGCTTCGAACGCCTCCAGGCTGGCTCGCACCGCGCGACTCCAGCGGTCGATCTCGTCACCGAGCTTGTCGAGCTCCGCGCGCTGCCGGCTCTGGACCTGCTTGGCTTCGCGCGGGCGGTCATTGAGCAGCTGCTGCCGCACCAGACCCGTCAGCTCGCGGGCGCGATCGAGCGTCAAGCCCTCCGGCAAATCGTACGCCACCGAGAGCTCGGTCTCCTGCTGCGCGACGAGGGCAAGCGCCTGCGCCACCAGCTCGGCGCGCTTCTTGTGCGCGTCTTCGAGCGCGCTGCGCAGCTCGGCGACGGCCTTTTGCAGCAGTTGGTTGTCGTCCTGCCGCAACGCCTCGTCGAGCGCGCTGCGTGCTGCCTTCAAGGCGACCACGTTCGCGTCGTCCGGGTTGGAGGCGATCTCGGTGTCGGCGCGTTTGCGGAGCGCATCACTTTGTACGCGCAGCTCCGCGCGCTGGCTGGCCTGCTGCAAGCGAATCCGCACGACCCAACCAATCCAACCGAAGAACAGGTACCAGGGGATGATCAGCACGTCGAAGATCTTCGTGCGGATTTCGAACGGGACCTTCATGGGCTCGCTCAGTTGCTCTGCGGCGATCACCAGATTGCCCTTGGTCGTCCCCACGCCGACGTCGTCGGCGTGCACGGTCACGCGTCGGCGAGCACCGGCCGCGAGCTCCGTCGAGCCTGTGTCAGCCACGAGGCGCGTCGGAACTTGCCGGTCGTCGTTCAGCACGGGGTGCTCTTGCTCGATCCAAAGCCCGCTGAGCGATGTCTGCCCGGTCGTTTCGTGCAGCGGCAGCTGAAAGCTCGCTTCTTTGCCCTGGCAGGTGCCCCACGGCCATTGCTCGTGCGTCACCACGAACGGCGCGATGGGCTCGAGCCTTGCCGGCGGCAGCACGAGCTCTACATTCAACAATTGTTTGGCCAGCGCCGTTCCAGACGGAGCCTGGGGCGCGTTGCCGCTCAGCTCGAGCCAAAGCTTGTAGGTGCGTGGTACGTGTACTTGGGAGAACGCGACGGCCAGCCGCAGCGTGGAGCCATCGAGCGCGGCATTGAAGGCTGGCAGCAGAGACGGCTGTTGGCGGTCACCTGCGTCGACCCGATTGACGATCACACCCTTGAGGGTGACTTGGTCCCCGAGCGTGAGCGGAACCTCCACCGGCGCCGCCTTGGCTTCGTTCTTGAGCTCATAGGCTGGGCCCGCGAGCGGTTCGACCAGCTGCGCGTGCGCCAGCCGCTGCCAACCACAAACCGCCACCACCACTTTCAACCAAGCGTATCTGGCCCGCATAGGTGCTTGTTCGAAACACTAGTGCGCTGCTTATTAAGTAACAATCGTTTCGAAGCGTCGCGCGCGAAGCGCGAGAATCACGGTGGTTCGATGGTGTATGCTCACGCCCGGTGATTAGCGCCGGGCAGCAGCGGGCAATTTGCCGGATCTGGGTAGCGGGCACCGAGTCCCGCGGCACCGGCTTCTTGATCGGCGACGATGCGGTGTTGACGGCCGCCCACGTAGTAAAAAAATCGAACAAGGAGCCCAACGAGCCGTACCCGGGCAAGGTCAAGCTGCACTTCGGAGTACACGACGGCACTCGCTTCGCCGTCACGGAAGCGACCGTCGATGCCACGCAGTTCGACCCCAAGCTCGACTGGGCCATCGTGCGCCTGCCAAAAGGGACGGTCGTGCCCGCGGCCAAGCCCTTCAAGGGGCTGCCGCTGCCCGCCGAGAACACGCTCGCCTGGGACACGTTCGGCTACTCAAGGGCCGAAAAAGACGTCGGCAAGGCTTACGACGGCCTGGTGGTGGCGGCCGGCGCGGACCTGATTCAGCTACGGCTGGCGTCCTCGAACGATCGCGTCGCCGGGCTCTCGGGCAGTCCGTGCCTGGTGGACGGCTTCGTCGTCGGCATCATCGTGAAATCTCAGGACGACACCGAGCCGACCGACACCCTCTACGTTCGTCCCATCGAGCACGTGAAGTGCAGTGCCCTCGCGCTGCTGCCGCGCGACGCGCCCTACGCGGAGCACGTGCGCGGCTCGATCAGCCCGTTCGAGGTGGAGCTGCGCAAGGTCGCGGTCAAGTTGGAGCTCACGCTCTCGGAGGAGGACGCGGCCAAGCATTTCGCCCCCGGGCGCCTGGCAAAGCGCTGCGCCATCACGATGATGGGCGGCGTCGAGCCGACCGTGAAAGTGCTGCTCGGCATCAACCAACGCTTTCGGAGGCATTGGCAGAGCGCGGCTGCACAGCTCGCTCGCGAGACGCTGCAGCTGGCCGCGCGCGCGTGGATCGAGACCGACGCAGTGCGCTTACTGGCCGAGCAGTTGGAGGCTGGCCAAAACCCCATCGTGCTCAACACGGACAAGCCTCGCGTGGCCGAAGACTACCTGCACCGGGCCAGCTGCCTGGCAGATCCGGTGCCTGGCAGGTTCGACTTGCTCGTGCCCATCGACGCAGTAGCTGCCGATGACGCCGAGCTGGTAGCGGCTTTCAGCGCGGCCGTCGTGGCGCATCCGCGCATCGCCGAGTTCGGCGAGACCGCGGCAGAAGCTCTGGAAAATTACCCGCACGCCGCCCTACCGATCGTCGCCTGGTTTTCCAGCGTGCCGCCACGCACGGCCTTCGACGCGATTCGCAACGCGGGCGCCGGCTACGACCAGGTGCGCATGCTGTTCTTGGTAGGTAGCGGCAGCCCGGACAAGTTGGCGAGCGAGTATCCGGAGGCCGTCGTGATCACGCCCCCTCCGCGCCCCGACGCCGTCGACGAGGCCCGCAAGGCTTTCGACCGCGGCATGAAAACTTTGCTCGCCGTTTTTCCCGAGCTCAAAAAGAAGAGTAGCGATGGCCTACAACAAGCGATTTGACTGGCAAAAGCTCGAAAAGAGCCGAAGCAAGCCGCAAGGCGGCGTGGCGTATTTTTACGACGAGCCGCTCGAGCTGGCGGTGAACGTCGCGCTCGCAACGGGTCGGCCGCTGCTGCTCAGCGGCGAGCCGGGCAGCGGTAAGTCCACGCTCGCAGCCGACCTGGCGTGGAAGCTCGAGCGCCGCTTCTACGCGGGCGTCGTCACGTCGCGCACACAGGCGCAAGACCTGCAATGGTCGTTCGACGCGGTCGGGCGGCTGGCATCGGCGAACGCGGGCGGGCCGGTAGACGACTTGCGCAAGTTCGTGCAGCCCGGCGTCTTGTGGCGCGCCTTCGAGCCGCAAAGCGCCGCGGAGCACGGTAAGCCGCTCGGAGATCGCGGCTGGCAAGACCAGGGGCGGCACGCGGTGGTGCTGCTCGACGAGATCGACAAGGCCGATCCCGACGTGCCCAACGACTTACTGGTCGTGCTCGATCAGCGCCGTTTTACCGTGGCAGAGACGAGCACGCCCGTTCAGGCCGCGGACGATTTGGAGGTGCTGGTGGTGATGTCGACCAACGGTGAGCGCGACCTGCCGCCGGCTTTCTTGCGACGCTGCATCACGCACCGCATCGAGCTGCCCGAGCAGGAGCGCAGCGCGCGCATGCGCGAGATCGCTCGCCGACACTTCGGCGCCGACGAGATCGACGATACGCTGCTCGGCGAAGTGATCGCGCTGTTCGGCAAGGTTCGCGACGGCGCCGCCCGGCGCAAGCTGCGCGAGCCCAGCACCGCCGAGCTGATCGACGCGCTCAAAGCCTGCAAGAATCTGGGCATCGCCAAAGCCGAAGGCCCGGCTTGGCAGCGCATCGTGAGCACCGCAATGTGGAAGGAACCGGGCAAACCCGCGCTCCAAGAAGAGCCGGCAAAGAGCAGCCGGAGCGTTTCTTAGTGCCGCAGCCCGGCAACCTTGCGGCGCTGATCTCCGCCCTGGGCACCTTGCGGCCCGACGCGGCCACTGCGGCCCGAATCGCCGATATTCTGGGCATCGCTTGGGCGAGTGAAGCGGATGAAGAAGCGCCGCCGCCCAGCTTTCTTCCGCCATCTCGCGGTGCAGCCCTCGTTGAGGACGACGACGAAGACGACGAACCGGAGCCCACGCCGAGCCAGTCCACGACGAAGGAGCCGGAGCAACACCGGAAAGGCGCTGCCACCGGACCCCAATCTGCCAAGCTCACCCTGCTAGCCATCCGCCCAACCGTGGCCGCAGCTCCAAAACAGGTCGCTGCACTGTCGTTTCCGGAGGGACAAGCGCTCGGGCCGGTAGAGCTGCCGTTCGAGCCGTTGATGCGACCCGTAGTGACGCGCGCGCTGGTTTCCAAAGCGTTGGCACGCCGCACTGCGACGGGCCCATTCGATGTGGCGCGACTCACGGAGCTGATGGCGCGGCGCGCGGCGATTCGCGACGTGCCGCGCGCCAGCTGGTGGGGCGTTGCACCGTGGACGCGCGTCCTGATCGACCGCGGCGCCGGCATGGCTCCGTTCGCGCGTGATGCGACTGATTTCGCCAAACGCATCAGCGCGGTGGCGAGCCGCGAGCGCTGCGAAATCTTGCCGTTTTGGCAGACGCCGCTGCGGGTCGGAAAGATGCCCAAGCTAGCGGGACCGATGCCGCTACCCCGCCCGGCCACCGCCGTGCTCGCGATCAGCGACCTCGGCATCGCTCACAGCGGCTCTTGTGTGCCCGACCTGCTCGAGCATTGGCGCTTGCTAGCCGAGGACCTGCGCCAGGCCGGATGTCCGCTGCTAGTTTTCGTGCCTTACCCTCGAGAGCGTTGGCCCGAAGCGCTCGGCGAGCAGCTGCGCCTGGTACCGTGGGATCGCCGCACCTCGCTCTCCGACGTGCGTAGCGCGCTTTCGACGCAGAGGTCGCGGCGATGAACGGTGCGCTGGCTCATTTGGGTGAGACGAATCCGGACGCCTTGCGCCTGGCGCGCCTGGCGTCACTCGCCGCCCGTGTAGAGCCAGAGCTCCTGCGCGCGCTGCGCCTCGAGCTGTGCGAGGAAGCCGACGCGAGCGCGGAAGCAGACGTGTGGTGGAGCCATGCGGTCGAGGTGAGGTCGCCCACCGCAATTCGCTTGTCCCCCGAGGCGCTCGACGAGCTGCGCAGCACCGTCGGCGCGGACGCAGAGCGTGCTCACGCGGTGATCAAGCGCCTGCACACCGGTGAGCCGCGGCTCATTCAACTCGAAGAAGAGCTAATTTTCGGGGTGCTCGCAGGTCAAAATGTAGGCAGCAAGCTCGAGCAAGTGCTCGGTACCTTGCTCGATGATCCGAAGCGCGCCGCGCACGTGGCTGCGTGGGCCGTCACGGCGCTGCCACGTTTGCCAGCGGCGGTGCGCGATTTGCCTGCCTTTTGGAGCGTACTGTTTGCGGCGGACGCACAAGGGCGCGGCAGCGCGAACGTGGGCGTAGCTGCGCCGCCGAGCCCGGAGGTGCTGGCCAGCGCGGCACGGCTCCTACCGAGTCTGTCTGGGGTTGGCTGGGTCGAAATCGAGCCGCACCTCGACGACGACGAGCTCACCTTCACGCTGGGTCAAGAGCGCGACGAGAGCCATCGCGGCATCCTGGCGCGCAACCTCCATCCGCTGTTGGTCGAGGTCGCTTCCGAGGGCTCACGAAGCGTCGTTGTCGTGGAGCGCGAGCGGCCGTCTCGGGCCGTGAAGGTGCGGGGCGCCAAAGTCGAAATCAGCACCGTCGGTGGGCGGACGCACGAGTTGGCGTCGGGGATGCCCGAAGGCGCGGCACCTTGGATCGGCGCGCTGGGTCCGCTTCCGTGGCGGTTGTGGCCGCCCGGAACGATTTTGAAGGTGCGCTTCAAGGGGAGAAACAAGGCGCTACAAGAGCAGGTACTCGCGATTGCGAGCGAGTGGAGTGAGCACGCGGCCCTGCATTTCGGACAAGCCAGGGCAAAAGCGGTAGCGGACATCATCGTCGGTTTCGAAAAAGGGGCGGGCTCGTGGTCGTTTCATGGGACCGAGAGCCAGCGCGCGGCTTTCGACAAGCAGCTGACCATGAACCTCGACGTCGACAACTCGACGAGCGAAGACGAGCTGCGCAGCGTCGTGCTCCACGAGTTTGGTCACGTGCTCGGACTGGTGAACGAAGCGCAGAATCCCCACGCCCGCATCGCCTGGAACGCCGAGGCGATCTACGCCTGGGGTGAGCAAAACAACATGTCGCGCGAGCAGCTGATGACGAGCTGGCTCGGCACGCACGGCCCGCCGCAGGTGCATCGCTACCGAGAATTCGACCCGGCGTCCGTGATGCTAAACCCCGTCTCGCGCGAGTTCACCCTCGACGGCTTCGAGACCAAGCGCGCGACGCGACTGTCGCCGGGGGATGCGGCGTTTGCGCGAGAGCTCTATCCGGCGCCCATCGTGCTCGACTCGCGAAAGCTGCACGAAGGCATTCAACTTCCGATCGAAGGTCGCGCCTCCTACGCCATCGATTTCGAAGCCAGCGTCGAAGAAGAGCTCGTCCTCGAATGCCCCATCAACACGGCGATTTGGCGGCAGTGGCGCAACCAGCGAAAGCTGATGCAAGGGCCTTCGCGCTGGAAAGCCCAGTTACACGAGGGTCGACTGATCGTGGCAGGCGGTCAGTCTTTCACGCGTGCCGTGGCGAAGGTCGAGCTGCGCGCCATCTTCGAAAAGCCGCGCAACAGCGGGCTCAACGTGCTGCGACGCCGCTTGCGCCAATCAGGAGTGCCGGAGCGTCAAGAAGACGCATTGCTGATAGGCACTTGGCACGTGGGCAAGCTCGGCCGGCGCGCGCGCTGGCCGGAAGCTATCGAGCTGATCACAGAGGTACTCCGAAGATTTGACCTCACGATGTTCGACAACGTCTATGACGTCGACGAGCTAGCCAAAGCCTTGGAGCTCTTAGGGACGGATTGGGCAATGGTTGGTGCGCCAACCGCCACGGCGACGGAGCGTCGTCCAGTCGTGGTCTACGACAAGCGGACCGTGGCGCCAGAACGAGCACGGCAGATTGAGTTCAGCAATGCGGACGAGTCGTTGCGCCCTCAACTCGTTTCCTCGTTTCAGGCTCGCGGCACGACGCTCCAACTGATCCAGATCGCCCCGAAAAATCACGAGAACGGGGCCGACGTAGCTCCGCAGCTCGCGAAGCAGTTGCCGCAATGGCACCAGGCGCACGGTGCAGACATTACTATCGTGGTCGGCTTCATGGGGATCGAAGGGCCAACGAGCGTCAATCTCGACCTACTTCAACGTGCCAACATCCATTTACCTTCGCCGCTCACCCGCCATGGTGACAATCCGCCACTCGACCAGTTTCTCATCCACCACAAGCCGAGATCACTCGTGGCCAGAGCCGCTGGCCTGATCGATCTCTACCAAAACAGCCCGGGAGCACTCTTTCCCGACAGGAACCTTAGTAACAAGCAAGTGTTCGAGCAGCTCTCATATCGCTCACCCGCGTGGGTCCAGCTCGGCCCCGCAACGTCTAGCGAGCCCGAAGCTCCGGTGGCGTGAGTGACACCGCGAGCGCGCGGTAGAAGTCACTGCGCGCTGCTGGTTCCATCTTTTGTGCGCCGCGCGAAAGCTGCAGAAAGAGCTCGCAGGCGCGTGTATCGCCGACGTCGGCGCGCTTCACGTCCTTTTCAAAAGCTGCGCGCGCCTCCGCTGGCAGCGCCTCGGCGGCGGCGGCGAAGCCGCGCTCGATGCTACCGGCCGCGATGCTGGGCGGTGGCTTGCGCTCCAATCGTAAAGCGAAGCCGCGCGCCAGCATCGCCACGTAGCTCTCCAGCTCCGCATCACCCAGCTCCGCAATGGCTGGCCCCAAGAACGTGTCGTCTCCGCCCTTCCACAACTTGGCGCAGGCCGCTGGCGACGCCCGCGCGACCTTGTCGCGAACCTCGGCCCATAGCTCCAAGTCGTGGGCGGCCACATAGGGCACGCTGCGACGGGCCAGCTCGCGCGCCAGCATGCGCGCCTGATTCGAGGTAGAAGTACCGAGCTTGTGCTGCACCTCCCGCTGCTCCATCACGGGCACGAGCGCGCGGTCGAGCGCCTCATCGAAGCGTGTCGTGACGGGTGCCGAGCGGGTCGAGAACCACCACACCGAAAGGCCGAGCGGCACCAAGAGCACCAGCGCAAGCCCAAAGCGGCTGATGGTGCGCCTGCTCGGGTTGGTCATCGGTGGGCCCATGCTCACACGAGCCGCCCTCGCGCTGCACCCATTTGCTGACGCCCCCGCCCAATGCTTTGCTGGGCGCGCCGATGGGCCCTATTTCCGAGCAAACTCGCATCGACCGCTGGCTCACCGCCGCGCGCATCTTCAAGTCGCGCAACCTGGCGCAAGCCGCCTGCGAGGCCGGTCACGTGCGCATCAACGACTTGCAGGTGCGCCCCAGCCACCTGGTCAAGATCGGCGACGAAGTGCGAGCGTTCGCGCCGCGTGGCACCGTCGTCTTGCTGGTCAAGGGGCTCGCCGACAAGCGCCTGTCCGCAGCCATGGCGCAGCTCTTGTTCGACGATCATTCACCGCCGCCGCCGCCGAAAGAAGAGCGCATCGCGGTGCGCGAGCGGGGCGCGGGTCGTCCCACCAAAGCAGATCGACGCGCTATCTCGCGCCTGCGCGGACGCTAAGGGCCAAACGCCGCGATCAGCTGGGCCCACGCCGCCGCTTCGCCTTCGGTGAGCGGAGCGGCGACGGCAGCGCGCGTGCTCTGGCCGCGCGCACCACGGCGCACGAGCGGCAGCGAGGCCGCTTCGATTTGCGCCATGGCGTCGGCAGCCCCCACGCACAGCGCCATCAAGCTCGGGCCCGCCGCGCGCCGCGGCGCTGGCAAGTAACGGAAGCTGCCGGACGCCGTACGCGCCGAGAGACCGCACACCGAGCCCCGCACCGGATCGTCGAAAGGCTCCGGCGCGCCTGGCAAACCCGCCGCCACGAACTGGGCAAGCGTGAGCTCCGGCACGGCGCCGACCAAACCCAGACTCAAGCCATGCCGCTGCGCATCCGCCTCGATGTCGCCGAGCTGCGTCCCGCCAACGTAGCTGGCAATGCCCGAAACCGCGTCGACGCCTGGCACCGGCTCCGCAAGCCGCAGGGCGGGTGCGGGGCGTAACGGCACGAAAGTGCCCGGGTTCAAGATCCCGTCCGGATCCCACGCGTCGCGCACCCGCTGCAGCGTCGAAACGCCTCCGCCCAGCTCGGCGTCGAGCAGGTGCGCCTTGCTCGACCCGACGCCGTGATGGTGGCTCAAGGTCGCGCCTTCGCTGATCGCGGCGCCGAGCACCGCATCGACGATGCTGTCATAGCGTCGCAGCGCGTCGCCGGCGCGCGTGGCCACGAGCGTGAAGTAGATGCTGCAGCCATCCGGATACGCGTGCGACAAATGAGCGAGCACCAAGGCGTGCTTACCGGCGCCGCGCCGCACCGCCTCGTACACCGCCGACAAGCGCGCCCAGGGCGCCGCCACCTCGAGGGTATCGTTGAAGGCGCCCTGCTGAAACACCTTGGATTGCCGATAGCTGACGGCGTAACGGTGCGCGAGCCAGGCACGCGCCGGTGTCTCTCCCAAATCCGCCGCGCCGAACGGCGCGAGCAGCTGCGACGTCGCCAGCTGCTCTTCGCGCGCCTCGTGCGGTTCGCCTTCGAAGACCAGAATCAACGTCGCCGAGCTGCTCAGAAACCGCTCGAAACCGGCGATGGCGCCGTTGAGCAACCTCGGCTGCGACAGCACCGCGCGTAGCCAAAACCCGCTCGGTACTCCCGAAGACACCGGCTCACGGCCCTGCTCGTCCGCCACCTTGCCGCGCGCCAAAAGGTACGAATCGAGGGGATCGTACAGCCGCATCACGGCGGGGCGCAGCCCAGCTTGCAAGATGACGCGCATCGCGTCGGCGCCCGCCTCGAAGCTGGGCAACCGAAACGCCGAGAAGGCGCGCTCGCGCGGCGCCGGATGCAAGCGCAACCGTGCGCTGGTAATGAGCCCGAGCGTGCCTTCGGAGCCGATCAGCAGCTCGAGCGGTTGCGGACCACCGCTGCGTCGCCGAAAGCGCGCGCGCTTGCCCACACCGAGCACCACGTCGGCGCTCTCGGTCATATCCTCGATCTTGCCGTAGCGGCTCGAGCACTGTCCGGCGCCGCGCGCCGCGAGCCAACCCCCAACCGTGGAGCACAGAATGCTCGACGGAAAGTGCCCCACCGTGAGGCCCTGTCGCTCGAGCCACGCCTCCAAGTCGACGCCGAGCACGCCCGCGCCGACCTCGACCACGTTGGCGCCGCGATCCACGCGCAGCGCCGTGAGCTTTTTGGTGTCGACCACGACGGTGCGCTCTTGCGGCTGCACCGCGCCACAAACCCCGCTGCCCGCACCGTACGGCACCAAGCTGACGCCCTCGCGGCGCGCAAACGCCACCAGCTCCTCTACCTGGTCAGCGTGCTCGGGCCAGACCACCAGCGCCGCGTCCGCTCCCCGCCCGGGCCGGTTGGCTTCGGCTATCAGGTGGCGGGGCCAGGCGTCGCGCGACACCCCCAGGCGGTCCACCGGGCGGCTGCTGGAGGCCAGCCCCGGCATCACGTCCCGCACGGCAGCGGCCAAATCCACAGCCCCTTGTACCCCCGTAGCCGCGGGACGTATACCGAGCGGAGGATGCGCCCTTTCCTGAGCTGTTTCGCCGCGATCGTGCTCCTCGCTTGCGGAGGCGGCAGTGCCGCGACCGGCGAGCCCAAGTCGGGCGCGAGCCAAAACAGCGCCGACCACGACAGCGCCGGCAACGACAGCGACGAGTCGGAAGGCTCGAGCGAGGCGAGCTCCGCACCCGAGAAGCCCCACGGCCCGAGCTGCGACGACGGCACCTGTTCGATATGCGGCAGCAGCATCTGCCCCGCGGGTTGGTACTGCGACGAAAAGGCCAGCGCCTGCAGCTGGCTCACCGAGTGCGTCGACAAGCCCACCTGTGGCTGTGTGACTCGTGTGCTAGGCGCCGCCTGCAAGTGTCACGAAGAGGGCGGCGGGCTGAAGGTCGCCTGCGACTAGCGCCATGCAACGCGCGAGCGCGCGCAGCGTGAGCGCAGCTTTCCGGGCTCTGCGGTAGCCGGACAGTTAGCGCACCTTTCAGCCTGTTAAGTGATCACCTGCACCAGCGAACGCACACCCGCGCTGTCGCACCTGCACGTGTGTTGTGTCCCGCCGACACAGGTCCCTGGATCTGCAGGCGAATCGCTATCGAGCTGAAAACATGCGGCACGGAATGATTAGAATTTTTATTCTACTTTTCAAAAAATCGTACCGTTTGTTCTATTTTGTTTGGACATCACTCTCCGGGCGGGTATCTTGTTTGGGAGCCGCACTCGGCATGCCTTAGCTGCAGGAGTTGGGATGAGCACCGTCAATTTCCGCGCGTTTCCCCTCTATTTCGTTGGTCTGGGCGTCCTCGTCGCCGCCTGTTCGGACAACGGAAGCACGTTGCCCAATGGCAACACCGCCGGCACCAGCGCCGCCGCGGGAACGAACGCGGTCGCGGGCACGAGCAGCGCCGCCGGTACCAGCTCCGTAGCGGGTACGGAGTCCATGGGCGGCAGCGGCGCGGGCACCGCGGCCACGGGTGGCGCCGGCACCGGCGGCGGCGGTAGCGCGGCCGGCGGCAGCGACAGCACCGCGGGCAGCGGCGGCAGCGGCATGGTCGGCTTCCAGCGCCCCAAGATGCAGCTGCCCAACATCGCGCGCGACCCCGCGAACGTGAACGTGCCGCGCGATCAATGGAAGAAGGACATCGTCTCGCCGACGATGGACGATCTGCACCACCATAACCAGCCCACGGTGCTCAACGGCTACCTCAACCTCAACGGCAACGAGGAGTTCTGGTTCTGGGACATCACCGATCCCAAGAACCCGAAGCAGATGACCGAGTACCTCACGCCGAACCGCGACCCCAAGGGCGGCGGCAAGATGGAGGGCGAGGCCGAGTCACATTGCGTGTCGTACGGTCGCTACGGCGACAAGTTCTACGAGGTGACGACCGGCGGCCACGGCGTCGACATTTGGGACGTCACGGATCAAACGAAGGTCGTCCACGTCAGCCAAATCAAGCTCGAAGGCATCGAATACGGCGACTTCACCGCCGCCGTCTGGGGCCTGTCGTGGCAGGGCAACTACATCTACGTGGGTGGCACCGACACCGGTCTGCACATCCTCGACGCGCACGACCCGCTGAACGTCAAGTTCGTCAAGCGCCTGCCAACCTCCGAGTTCGGTGGCGTCAGCGCGGGTCCGCTCGACGCGATCGGCAACATCCTGGTGATCACGACGCCCAAAGAGAGCGCCGGTATCGCCACGATGGACATCAGCGATCCGGTCAACCCCATCCTCTTGGATTCGATCAAACCGGCCGCCAAGAGCTACATCGGCCAGTTCTACCGGCACTTCGTCTTCCTGCAGTCGCCGCTACGCTCGTGGGACGTGCTGACGGATCCGACCAACATCGGCGCCGCCGACAAGCCTCTCAGCCAGACGACCACGCCGGGCAGCGAGTACCTGAGCTTCGGCGACAACAACCTGTTCCTCGGTCGCCTGCGCCCGGATGGTGGCGCCAGCGTCTACGACGTGACGGACCCGACCAAGGCCATGACGCTCAAGAGCACGGTTTGGGGCCGCCTGGATCTAGGCGGCGTCAACGACGACCAGTTCTCGATCATGATCGGTAACTTGCTGGTGCTCGGCGACGATCAAGAGCCGTACGCGGGTACCGTAATCGCGCAGTGGGCCGCGGATCCGGATACCAAGCCGCCGGTGATCGACACGGTCATCCCGAAAAACGGAGCGACGGGACAATCGGTCAAGAGCCGCATCGGCGTGTCGACCACCGACAACATCGAGTTCGTGACCGTGAACGCCGCTAGCTTCATCGTGCGGCCCATGGGCGGCGAGCCGCTCAAGGGCACGTGGGGCTGGAACATGGGCGTGCTCAACTTCTCCCCGAACGAGGACTTGAAGCCCGCGACCACGTACGAAGTCGTCATCCCGAAGGGCGGCATTACCGATCTGGTGCAGAACGCCATCGCCGAAGATTTCAAGTCGACGTTCACCACGAAATAGAGATTCGCGGAGGCGTTTTCCAGAGCGAAGTTGGGCGTGGCACGCCACTGATCAGTGGGTCAAAGTATGCGGACGGTGCAGGTAGCCAAGCTTCTCGGTAGCACCGTCCTGGCGGCGGCGGTTTGGACGACGCCAGCGCTCGCCATCACGGTCGAGATCACGACCAAGGAGCCGTCGCTCGTCGGCGATAGCTACAGCTTCAGCGCCACCGCGACCGACACCGTCGGCGCCGTGCAATACCGCTGGAGCTTCGGCGACGACGTGAAGACCGAGTTTACGGTCGACCAGTCGCAGGTCGATCACGTGTACGCGAAGCCCGGCCACTTTGCGATCGCGGTCACGGTCAAAGACGACTCCGGCAATTTTTCGGGCGATACCACGACACACATCGTGCATTACCCCACGACGACGGGGCGCCCGACCGCTTCTGCCACGATCGTTTACGACAAGACTCGCAACCGCATCTACAACGTCAATCAAGACAACGACAGCATCAGCGTCGTCGACCCTGACAAGCTCGAGAAGGCGGGCGAGCTCGCCGTTTACAAAGACCCGGAGGCGCTGGCGCTCGCGCCGGACGGCAAGCTCTGGGTACTGCACAAAGACGACTACGCCATCGCGATCGTCGACCCGGACGCGCTGCAGATCGAGCGCGGCTTCCGCCTACCGTACGCTTCGCAGCCCATCGGGCTGGTAATCAGCCCGACCGGAGACGCGGCGTACGTCACGCTGATGGCCGTCGGTAAGCTGCTCAAGCTCGACCCGAAGACGGGCGACGAAATCGCCCAGCTCGACGTGGGGCCGAGCCCGCGTGGCGTATCCGTTTCGGCCGACGGAACCCAGGTCTTCGTGACGCGCTTCGTTTCGCCGACCACCGGCGGAGAGGTCGCACAGGTCGACGCGGCGACCTTGATGGTCAAGAACCGCTACCAGCTGGCGCCCGACACCACCACCGGCGACACCGACCAAAAAGGCCGAGGTTTGCCCAATTTCTTGTTCTCCGTCGGCCTCAGCCCGGACGGGCGTGAGGCCTGGGTCTCGGGCAAGAAGGACAACATCTTCCGCGGCGTGAAGCGCGACGGGCTGAACCTGACGCAGGACAACACCGTGCGCCCGATGGTCTCGGTGCTGAACCTTTCGGAGACCACCGAGTCGCTCACGAACCGCATCGATTTGGACGATCGCGATTTGCCGACCTACGTGGAGTTCAGTCCGCTCGGCGACTACGCGTTCGTGACCGTCACTGGCTCCAACCTCGTAGAAGTGCGTGACGCCTACACCAAAGGCTTCATCACTGCGCTGACCGACGCGGGGCTGGCGCCGCGCGGCACGGTGCTTGGTCCGAACAACCAGCTCTTCGTGCAGGGCTCGATGGAGCGCAGCATCGTCGTTTACGACGTGAAGACGGTGCTCGACTCGTCCGACATTCGCTCGATCAAGACCAAAGACATTCCGGTCGTCGCTCAAGAAAAGCTTTCGCCCGACGTGCTGCTCGGCAAGCAAGTGTTCAGCAACTCGGCGGACGGGCGCATGACCGTGCAGGGCTACCTCACCTGCATCACCTGCCATTTCGACGGCGGAGACGACGGGCAAGTCTACGACTTTACGAGCCGAAACGAGGGTTTCCGCAACACGATCTCACTGAGAGGCAAGCGCGGAGCCGGCCAGGGAAACCTGCTGTGGAGCGGAGCCTTCGACGAAGTTCAAGACTTCGAAGAAGAGATCCGCGGCTTGTTCTTGGGTCACGGCTTCATCGCCGACGACCAGCTGATGACGGGCACGCATGCTCAAGCGCTGGGCGATCCGAAAGCGGGCTTGAGCAAAGAGCTCGACGCGCTCGCCGCCTACCTGACGACCCTGGACAAAGTCGACCCGAGCCCGTTCCGTAACGACGACGGCACGATGACGGACGACGCCAAGGCCGGGCAAGCGCTGTTCGGCAAGCTCGGTTGCGACTTCTGCCATGCGGGTCCCGACTTCACCGACAGCGCGCGCGGCCGGCTACACGACGTCGGCACGCTCAAGGAAACGAGCGGCACGCGGGGCGGCATGCCGCTCACCGGACTCGACACGCCCTCGCTGCTCGGCGTCTGGCAATCGGCGCCGTACCTGCACGACGGCTCCGCCGCGACGCTGCGTGACGTGCTCACGACCCAGAACCCCAACGACCAACACGGCTTTACCAGCTCGCTCAGCCCCGAGCAGCTCGACCAGCTCGTCGCGTTTCTGCAGCAAATTGACGGCGATCAGCGGCCGCGGCGCCTGCCCTTCGAGCCGCCGCTACCCGCCGACGACGGCGGCGCGGGCGGGCAGGACGACGGCATGGCTGGCAGCGGCGGCTCCCTGCCAACTGCCGGCACTGGCGGCGGCGGGGGGACGGACGTCGTGGCGCCGCAAGCTCCGCCCAAGCACAGCAGCAGCTGCGCATTGGCGTTGCCCAGCGACTCGGAATCTTGGGCCTGGCTCGGGCTTTTGCCGGCTCTGGGAGTGGCACGGCGCCGTCGGCGCCGCGGAGGCTCGCGATGAGCCGCAGCCGCGCGCTCGGCTGGCTCGGTAGCGCCTGCGCCCTGGCTGCGACGCTCGGTTGTAGCTCGCCTTCGGAGCCGAACGACACGCCGATGACGGCAGCAGGCTCAGGTGGTGCGAGCGGTGCCGGTGCGGCAGGTGGCAGCGCCGCTGTCGCCGGCACGGCAGCGGGCGGCATCGAGCCGGCGCCGAGCTGGGCCGATCTCCCCAAGATCTTGGAGCCCGACGCGGAGCTCGGCATCTTGCCGTCGCGCGAAGCACAGTACGACCGGCTCTGCAAAACGCCCCACGACGACGCCTTCTTCAAGCTGATTTGCGGCGGCGTACGCCCGAACATTCCCGACCTGGCCAGCCTGCTGAAGCTGGTCGGGCTGGACCACGACAGCGCCTTTGCGCTGACCGGGAACTCCACGTCGCTGGTTGCCAAGAGCGTGTCGGCGTTGAACCCGCGCATCATCGTGTTTCCGCGCGTGGCGCCCACGCTGGAGCAGAAGGACGACTACATCATCGTCGGCTTCGTGCGCGGCGAGCGCTTCATCGAGGTCACGAGCCGCGACGTGACGACGGGCGAGCCGAACTTCTACCTCATCACCTTCGAGCAGCGCTGCCAGTACGACGGTAGCTGCGACCTGCTCGGCGCGCTCAGCGAGGAAATCGAGCACGACTTTAGCGCGTACAGCATCTACCCCGAGCAAGATCTCGAAAATACGTCGTTCGATTGCTTGACCTGCCACCGTCCAGCAGGCTTCGGTACGAAGAAGATCTTGCGCATGCAAGAGCTGTCGAGCCCGTGGCTGCACTGGTTCCCGCAGCGCTTCGTGCAGCGCACCGACTCGGATCGCGTGCTCAGCGCGCAATTTGCCGACATTCACGGGGTAGACAAGCAGTACGGCGGCATCCCCACCGCCACGATTCAAAACGCGCTAGACGAAGGCAGCGGCGCCCAGCTCGAGGCGCTCATCCGCGCAGAAGGCTTCGGTGATCAACCGAACGCCTTCGATCCGCGCATCGAGGCCGAAGCCAAGGGCGGCGCCGATAGCCCAACCTGGCTCATGCAATGGATGCTCGCCACGCAGGGCCAGGCCATCACCGTGCCTTACCCGCGCGCCGACGTGACCGACGAAGCCAAGCGCACGGCCGCCACGCAGTCCTACAAAGACGCCGTCTCGGGCGCAGCAGCGCGCAACACCCTGCTCGACATCCGCGACGTCTTCTCCGAAGACGCGCGGCAAAAGCTCAGCTTCGTGCCGCAAGCAGGCGCCGACGGAAACGCCGTGCTGGTACAGATGTGCTCGCGCTGCCACGACGGCCGCGCCAACCCCGACATCGGCCGCGCCAAATTCAACGTGCTCAAGCTCAGCGAAATGAGCGCCGACGAAAAACAACTCGCCAGCGAGCGCATCCAAGAGCCCGAAGGCTCCGTCAAACGCATGCCCCCTTGGCGCAGCGGCACCCTCACGCCCGAAGCCATCCAAGCCGCCCTAGTGGCGTTGGGGAAGTAACGCTTCCCGCCGCGCCGAGCGCAAAATCCGTGGCTCAGGTCGCGAAGTACGCAGGGCGCCTGGGACACCGAGGTGCCAACAAAACCTAAGGCCGCTGAGCGAGCATCAAGATGCGGGGCGAGGCTTGGCCCAGGAAGACGCCGGGGGTTGCGGGGTGGCCGCTCACTTCGGTGACGCGGAAGCCGACCTCGTGCAGCAGCTTGCCGAGCTCGTGGAAGGAGTAGAGGCGCACCGAGTAGGTGCACTCGCGCGTGCGGCCGTCGTCCAAGATGACCGAGCGTTTCACGCGCAGACGGCTCGTAAAGTAGTCGATCACGGCGTCGTCCATGCAGACGCACGAATCGCCTTCGAACCACATGCTGCTGGGCGTGTGCGCGGCCACGAAGTCGCGGTTGATCACGTCGACCAGGAACATGCCGCCCGGACGAAGCGCCCGGAACGCGCGCTCGGCGACCGAGCAATTCTTGTCCTCTTCGAAGTAGCCGAACGTCGTATTCCAGCAGAAAATGCCGTCGAACATCTCTTCGAAGGCCATCTCCCGCATGTCACCCTGGAGGAAATTGATCTTCTGCGAACGCTCTTGGGCGATGTCGGCGGCGAGCGCCAACTGGTACAGCGAAAGGTCGTAACCGACCACGCCGTAGCCGCGGCTGGCCAGCTCTACCGCGTGCTGACCCGAGCCACAGCCGAGGTCGAGCACCACGCCACCCGGCGCAACGCCCAGGCTCTCTTCGACGAAGGTGACCTCGCGCTTGATCTGCTCGTCGCTCACCTTCCAGTTGGCGCGCACGAAGTCTTCGCTGAACAGCTCTTCCCACCAGGGGCGCTTCTGCTTGGCCTTCTTCTTTTCGCCGTCCGGCGCGGCGGTCTCTTCGCGCGGGGGCGGGGCCGGAGCGCGCTTGGGCGGAGGCGGAGGCTGCTTGGCTTCGACGCGCGCCGATGGCGCCGGGGGCGGCATCATTGGCGTTGCTTCTTCCGGAGGGATCGACGGCGAGTCTTCGCGCGATAGCTCTTCGACCGGCATGCGGTCGACGGAGTCGGGCGCGGCTTCCTCGGGCGCGAGCGCTTCGGCTTTGGCTTCAGCCGCGACGAACGCGGGCGGGGGCGGCGTTGGCTCGGCCGGGATCACCGGGGCGCTGGGCAGCGGAGGCGGCGGTGCTTCGAGCGGCTGCGCAGACGCGGTAGGAGCGGTCGGCGCTTCGTCGTCGAGCTCCGTGGTGATCGGGATGTCGGGCGGGGCGTCGTCGCTGGCCGCGTCCAGCGTACGATCGAGATCGACGTGCGCCGCTGGGGGCGGCGGCGCCGCGGCTGCCGGCGGCGACGAAGGCGCTGGCGGCGGCGACGAAGGCGTGCCGACCGCGATGATGCGCTGAGCGAAAATGCCGCCCGACTTGGGCACGGCTGACGACGGCGCAGCCGAAAGCGGCGCAGGCACGTCGTCCGGCACCGTGGGAGTCTTGTCGCGTGGTCGCGGCGGCTCGCTCGGTGAGCGAGAGGGTCGCGTCTCCGGGCCAGCGCTGAGCGGCGCGTCGCCGGCCGGCGCGAGCTGCGGCGACGAGCGAGGACGCGGTACCGCTGGCCTGCCGCCGCCGGTCGCAGCCTCGTTCGTGCTGAAGGCACCAGCGTCTTTACTGAGCGCCTCACCGATGCTGCGCAACGATTCGCTGCTGGCCAGAGCCGCGGCGACCGCTTCGCGCGAGCTCGCGCCGGCATCTTGATAGGAGATGGCGGGCATGCTCGGCGCCTTGATGGAGCCGAGATTCACGGACACATCGCCCGCCGAGGGCGGCACCGAGCCCGGATTGGCGGAGTCGCGCTTGGGCTTGGGCGGTGGCGCGAGCTTGCGCGACGTGGGTGCGACCGAGTCGTGGCGGGGCGCCGGAGGCTCCTCGGGCGCCTGCGCCATTACCTCGACGTCGTCGTCGGAAGACGCGTCGACCGCAGGCGGAGGCGGCGCCCCCTCCTCGGCCTGGATTCGTGCGTCGTCCGAAGACTCGCTCATGACGAGGAAACCAACGATTGTCCCATGCGCACGACCCCGGTCGGGCGCGTCAAAGTCAGGCCCGGCTCGCACAGCACGACGGCGGTGGAGCCCAGATGAAACATGCCGATTTCGTCGCCACGAGCCACGGCGAAACCCGGCTCGATCGCGTGAGTGCCAGGCGGCACCGCAGGAGCGCCCGGCATGGCGGTAACGCTGATGCGACCGACGATGGTAGCGCCGACCATCACCACCGTAACGCGACCCATGGTTTCGGTATCGATCACGATCGCGACGCGGTTGTTGCGCACGAACAGCCGCGGCACGTAGCGCTCGCCGATGCTGTTCACCGGGAACAGATCGCCCGGAATGCCACGTAGCAGCGTGACCTTGCCGTCTACCGGCGCGTGCACGCGGTGGTAGTCACCTGGAGCCAGGTAGACGACCGCGAATTGGCCACCCGAGTAGCGTTTGGCGTCTTGCTCGTCACCGATGAGCTCGCCGGCTTCGTACAGCTGACCCTTCACGTGGATCTGGGAGCCGGTGTCGATGCGCCCGAGGCACGACAGCTTGCCGTCCGACGGGCTCACCACCGGATCCGGGCTGATCCGTCGCGCGCCTTTCTTGAGTGGACGCGTGAAGAAGGCATCGAAGCTCGGGTACGAACCGAGACGCCCTTCTGCCTCGTCCATATTCACTTGATAGGCACGGCAGTAGGCTCGTTCGACCGCGCGTGCGAGGCCGCTGGGTATCGGCTGATCGCACAGGCGACCGACGGCCCGGCTGATGTGGACACGCGGCAATGCGCGCAGGATCTGGGCGGCGGCAAAAGTACTGAGGCTCACCAAAAATCCGTTGGAACTTCGCGGAATTCGACCGCCCATCGTAGGGCTAGCCGGGGCAGCAGGTCAATCTCGCGGGAGCTTTCGCGCCGCTTCACACAGCGCACGAGCGGCCGGCGCGTCCGGCAGCTTCGGGTCGTCGGGGGTAACTCCAATGGAAAAGCGGCCCTGGCAAGCGACTTCTTCCGCCAGAGGGTCGGACGCGAGGCCCAGCTCGAATGAACGGGCGGCAGCTTTGGGGTCGGTTTTCTCGAGCAGTCGTCCGTTCAAGCCGAACCAAGGTCCGTACAGGCCGTCAATTTCCGTCTCTGTACCAAGCCGAGCGGCCGCCTGGACTGGGTCGTGGCGAGCCAGCTCCGCGCGTGCAACTCGCGCCCGGTAGACGGCTTCGCCTCCGGCAATGCCGGGTGCGAGCGTGAGCGCCGCCTCGCTTCCATAACCGCTATCGAGCAGTAGATCGCCCAGGCGAGCGCGCCGTGCCAGGTCGCGCGGGTCGAACCCTTTGGGCGGCGGCGACGGCGGAGCCGGGAACGAGAGCCCGTGCGGCGAATCGAGCAAGTGCTTTTGCCAGCGGCGGTTCCAGGCGGGCAGGTCGTAGCCGCTCACGCTGCGCAGCGCGCTGTTCGGATCGTCGGCGCCCAGCCCTTTGAGGTCGGCGAAGAACAAGCGCAGTGCTGCTTCACCTTGCTCCTGCACGAAGAAGCTGACGAAGCTCTGCACTTCCGCGTAAGCGGTGGAGGCGGCTTCAGGGGTCGGCAGCATCGCGATGGAGGGCCCGAGCTTGTCGATGCCGATGGAGTGGCCGCTACGCAGCGCGCGCGCCGCCGTCTCTTCTGCCCAATCTTTGGGGTCGAACGGTCGTGGGCCGCGCCAGCGATTCTCTTCGCGCTTGGCCACGCCTTCTTGCAGCCAGAGCGGCGCGCGATCGCGCGTGGCGCGCGTCACCAGCAAGTGCGTGAGCTCGTGCGCCAGCGTGTCTTGCCAGTGGTAACCACCGCGCGCAGCCTGCGGCGAGATGATGATGATGCGACCGAAGCGCGCCACGGCAAGCGTGCCGGTGGTCTCGGCGGCCTCGAGCGGCAGGCCCGTGACGGCGGAAAGCGAGAACAGGTCGCGCACCATGTCGATGCGCAAGGGCCGGGGCAAATCCACGCCCAGCTCCGCGCCGATGCGATCGCGCGCCTGAGCCGCCACGTCGAACACGAACGGCGCGAACACGCGGTCGGCGTCGTCTTGCAGGCGCAGCCAGATGCCGCGCGCCTTGTCTTCGACGACGAAGCCGGCGGCCGTGGCGCGCGCGCAATTGCGCGCGATTTGTGCCAGCTGCGCAGCGTCTTTGGATTCGGTGACGGCCGGATTGGACAGCAGAGCCGAAGCGCCCACGCAGTCGCCCAGGTAAACGAGCAACCGCGCGCGCTCGAGCAAGAACTGCGGCGTCTCGGCATCACTACGGCTGGCGAGCTTTTGGGCGCGCTCCAGATCGATCTCGACGATGGCGTCCGACAACGCGCGCAGATCGACGGCGCCGAAAATGGTCGCGCGAGCGCGCACGCCGAACACCAACAGGGCGAGCGCCGCCAACGCCACCCAAAGCCAGCGCCTCATTTGAGCAGCCCCTCCGCGTAGCGCTTCACGGCGGGACCGAGCTTGCCACCCTTGTCGCGCGACAAGCCTTCGAGCACCCGCTTGCGGAACTCTTCGGCTTTTTGGTTCTTGGCGCGCCCCGGCACCCCCGCGTCTTGAGCCATGTCGCCCTGATCGCTCTCGTGGCCGTCGCGCTTGGAGGACTTTTCGTCCTGGTCGTGGCTGTCTTTGGGCTCGTCAGGCTGCTTCTGGTCGTCGTCTTGTTGATCGAGCAGGCGCTGCGCTTGTTGCTGCAGCTCGAGGCCGCGCTCGCCGTGACCGTTCGACAGCTCCTGCGCGGCTTCGCGCATCAAGCCTTCGGCGCGGTCCAGCGCGTCTGCCACTTCCCCCGGTAACGCGGCTTCGCCATGGCTACCGCGACCGGAGATGTTCTGCGCGCGCTCGGCCATTTCTTGCTCGCGCTTGCCCGAGCGCTGCAGAGCTTCTTTGGAGCGCTCACTCTCGCGCTCGCGCGCCTTTTTGAGCAGGTCTTCCACCCAGGCGCGCTGCTCTTCCAGCTCCTTCTGCGCGCGCTCCAGCGCGGCGGGATCGACGCTGCTACCGCCGCTGCCCCTCTTGGCGCCGGACAGTTGCTGCTGCGCGCTGTCGCCGCTTTGCTTGGCGTCTTTCAGCGAGAGCCGCGAGAGGCTCTCGGCCATGGCCCGCGCGTGCTCGCGAGCCAGAGCGGCGGCTTGTTCCGCCTTCGATTCGCCGGGCGCATAGTCGGGCAAATCTTCGAACGCGCGGCGCAGCGCGTCAGCGCGCTCTTTCGCTTCGCGCTGTACCTCCGGATCTTGCTGGGCTTGCTCGGCGGATTCGAGCGCGTTCTCGACCGAGCTGATCTCACCGGAGTGCTCGGCCGAAAGCTGCTCCAGCTCGCGCATCAGCTCTTGAAACTGCTGGTGCGCTTGCGAGGCTTCGCCCGGCTTTTTGGGGCCGCCGCGGCCTTGCTGCCCGCCCGACTCCACGCCGCCACCGCCACCGGCCGAGCTGAACGAGGGCTTGGGGCGCCGCAGCCGCGCCGCCAGGTGACGCGCGGCGAGCTCGGCGTCGAGGTAGCTCTCGGCGAGGAAGCCGCGGCGAATGCGCCGGATTTCACCTTGCGCGACGCTGCCGATATCGGCGCCCAAGTCGCTCAGCGTGGAAAGCGCCTCGGCGCCGCGAGTAAGCACCGGCATCGCGTTCTTGAGGCGCTTTTGCGAGGCGGTGCGCTTCTCGGGATCCTGGCCCACCTTGCACGCCTCCGCCACTTCGTCCGCGGCGTCGCCCAGGCGCTTGGCCACCGTCTCGGCGTCGCGATCACCGGTGGCGCGCAGCGCGGCGTCCACCGCGAGCAGCACGTCTTCCAAGCGGCGCAGGTGCGTTTCGCGAGTCTGCGCCGGGCGCTCCAGCGCGCGCGCCTGGCCTTGCAGGAACGCCTTGAGCGGCTTAGGCACCGCCGAGCCGGCGAACGTGGCGTCCACGAAATGGCGCAACGGCTCGAGCGCGGCCTTGACCTGCTCGGCTTGCGCCTTTTGCTGCGCCTGAGGCGACAGCGTGGGTGCGTCTTTTTTGCTAGCGGCGTCGGCGTCACGCACGGCCTGCGCATAGGCTTTGACCAGCGCCGTGCGTGCCTCTTTCAGGGCGGCGTAGCGAGCGGCCTCGCCTTCGCCGATGCCGGGCGGCACCACGGTGATGGCCTGGCTCTGTCCCCACTTGGCGCCGCTCACCGCGTCGTTGTCGCGCGCTTCGATCGTCACTTCGACCGGCAAGAAGCTGCGGCGCAGCAGCGGGTCGCGCGGCGAAAGCGCCTGCGCGCCGTTGTGCTGCTTGGCTTCGCCGTCCAGCCGCTCCAGCGTGCGGCGATCTTCTTTGCCCCCGGCGCGCAACACCAGCGCGACCTCGCGCAAACCGTGATCGTCGTGCACGGCGTACCGCAGCTCCAGCGACTGCAGGTCCTTCAGCAGCACGCTGCGCGGCGCGTCTTCCAAGTCGACATCTGGAGCTTGGTCCGGCACCACTTGCAGCGACAACGCTTCGGCTTCTGCAATGAGCACGTTACCGAAGCGCGCGGCCACGCGCAGGTCGACCGAGCGCGCCAGCTGCCAGCGCGCCACCACGCCGCCCGCGCCGTCGCTGACGAACGGCACTTCTTTGCCGTCGCCGAGCAGCACCAGCTGCCGCCCTTCGCGCTCGGGAGTGCCTTGAAAGGTGATCACGCTACCGACGGGCTCGTGACTCACGCCTTCGGGAAAGAGCGAATGGTCGGGCGAGCGCAGGTAAGCGGGAGATTGCGACTCCACCTTGAGATTGCCCAGCCAGGCCATCGGAAACGGAGCCGTGCCCCCGCGCGCCAGCATCACGTCTAGCCCCTCGGGCACGCGGGGCGGGTCGAACGCCACCCCGACACCCGCCGCGACGACGACGACGAGCAGCAGCAGCCGCGCGCGGTCGGCGGTGCGGGCCGCCCACTTGTCGAGAGCCTCCGCCGGCGCCTGACTGAGCACGCGCTGAAAATGCAGCTGCGCCAGCTCCTCGGATTCGCCGAGGTGGGATTCGCCGTCAGGACCACGCTCCACCAACGACAGTGCCCGCAGCGCCTTGGCGCCCAGCGCCGGCTCGGCCTTCTGCAGCGTCGCGGCGATCAGCTGCCGACGACTGGCGAGCGTGCGCCGAGCACGCAGGATCGCGAAAACCAAAGCAGAAATGGTCGCCAGCAGCAGCGCGGCACCGGAGAAGCGCAGCCAGCCGGTACCGGCGCGAGCGACGTGCGCCCCCGCGACCACCCCCAGCAGCACCAGCCCCCAACCGAGCTGGCGACGGGCCCGCGCGACTCGTGAACGAAACCTGTGCGCGAGCGCGTCTAGCGGGGCCGGAGGGGCCGAGGCGCGAGCGCGCGAGCGGGACGAAGCCATGACCCGGCGGAGCATAGCTCGGCTCGACAGCAGCGGGCAGCTAGCTCATGCTTTCCGAGCGTCGGGCCGTGCTCGCCGGCTCGCCATCGTCTCCATGAACCTGGAAGGCGCCCACCGGCTGCGCAGAGTCCTGCTTTCGTTGACCGACGTCACGCTTCGGGTGGGCTGGCTGCGCGCCCACCTGGCCGAGCTCCGCGATGCCGAAGCCGCCGAGCTGCTGTGCGCGCTGTGCGAAGACGGCGAGCGCGCCGACCCGGACTCGCGCGAAGCTCTGCTCGTGGTCGCCATGCTGCTGGCCGCGGACGGTGACTCACCGTTCGTGGAGCGGCTGCGCCAGCACGCCGACGAGCGGCACCTGCTCAGCCTGGCGCGGCTGCTGCGGCGCGGTAACGAGAGCAACACGCTGCGCTCGCCTTCGGAGCCGCCGGTGCCGGACTACGGCGCCGGGCGCGAGCTCACGGTGGGCGAACGGCGCAGCATGGCGCGCTCTCCCAACCGCAAAGTCCTGGAGAAGCTGCTGCGCGATCCGCACCCGCTGGTGCTTCGACAACTGCTCGGAAATCCGCGACTGACGGAGGACGACGTGGTGCGGCTCGCCGCACGCCGCCCGCTTCACGCTGCCACGGTGGAGGTTCTGGCCGAAAGCCCACGCTGGCTGCGCCGCCAGCGTGTCCGCCTCTCATTGCTGCTCAATCCGGGCACGCCTCCCGCCGTTTCGATGCCGCTACTCGCCGTGTGCACCCGCTGCGAGCTGCTCGAGGTCGTGCACGGCGTCGACACGCCCCTGGCCCTGCGCGGCTCCGCTCAGGAGCTGCTCGAGCGCAGCCCGCCCCTCCCCCGCGGCCTGAATCCGTCTCTGATGCAGTAAGCTTGCTTGGCGCAAACGTCTGCCCCTCACTAGCGGCTCGAGTTTTTTTACAGGGAGATCGGGAGGACGGGCGGACGAGACAGAGGCGAGATTTTGTTTGCTCGAGCCGCACCACGTCGAGAAATGACTGCACAGCCTCTGCGCGCCGACGAGCCATCTCGAAACCCAAAATTCTCGCCTCCCGATCCTCCCGTCCCTGTGGAAAAATCTCGCGGGGCCCGCGCCACGACAGACCAGGACGGCGGCAGCCCAAAGCGTGACGCCCAGAAAGACCGGGCGACGCTACGAAAGCTTTCTGCAAGCGGGCTGCGGTTGGGCAGCCCAACCAGACGTCAGCCTTCTTCTTCTTCTTCGACTTCGAAGCGGGTGAGCGCGTCGAGCGTGACGTTTTCGGCGCACGCTTCGCAGAGCGGCGGCTCTTCGAAGCGCACTTCGTCGCCGCGCGTCCACATGAAGAGGCCGGAGCCAGCGGGCTCACCCTCGAAATGCTGGCCGCACACGTCGCAGTCGAAGCCGGGCCCGGGGGCTGGCGGCGCCGGAGCTACGTCCGGCGTATCGAATTCGACGATGAGGGGTTTCGGAGCGGGCATCGCGTGAGACTCCCGGAGCGTAACGCTTGCCGCGAGAAATGCCAGAGCCGCGCTTATTCGGCGGCCGTGGCCGTATCGCCCGAGGCGGGAGCGCGCTCGCCAACACCGCAGGAACGCGCCAAAAGCTCGACGACGTCCAGGTTTTCGATCTCTTCCTCTTTCGAGTGAGCCTTCACGCCGTCCTTCAGCATCGTCATGCAGAAGGGGCAGGCGCTGGCGATGGCCTGGGCGCCACCGCTTTGGGGGCGGCCCAGCGCGTCGACCAGCTGCAAGGTGCGCTTCACGTTCACGCGATCCTTGTTCTGCTCTTCCATGAACATTTGCGCGCCGCCGGCGCCGCAGCAAAGCCCCTTCTTCTTGTTCCAGCCTTCGACCTCGACCAGCTCCACGCCCGGAATGGCCGCGAGAATTTGGCGGGGCGATTCGTAGATGTCGTTGTAGCGGCCGAGGTAGCAGGAGTCGTGGTACGCGACCTTGCTCTTGACCGGGTTCTTCGGCACGAGCTTCTTCTCGGCGACCAGGCCGAGCATGTAGTCGGTGTGGTGAATCACCTCGAACTTGGCGCCGAAGTCCGGGTACTCGTTGGTGAGCGTGTTGAAGCAGTGCGGGCAGGTGGTGAGGATCTTCTTGATGCCGCCCTGCTCTTTGTAGCCGTTGAGCGTGGCGGCGTTGGTCTCGGCCAACATCGCGAACAGGTATTCGTTGCCGGCGCGGCGCGCCGGGTCGCCCGTGCACGTCTCTTCTTCGCCCAAGATCGCGAAGTCGACGCCCGCGGCTTGCAAAAGCTGCGCGGTGCTGCGCGCGATCTTCTTGGCGCGATCGTCGTAGCTAGCGGCGCAGCCGACCCAAAATAGCACCTCCGCGTCGGGCTTCTCCGAGAACATCTTGAGGCCCAAACCTTCGGCCCAGTTGGTGCGATCCACGCGCGCCAGGTTCCACGGGTTACCGTTGCTCTCCATCCCTTCGAACGGCTTGGCCAGTTCTTGCGGGAATTCACCCTTGATCACCACCAGGTTGCGCCGCATCTGCACGATCTTGTCGACGTAGCTGATGTTGACGGGGCACTGCTCTTCGCAAGCGCGGCACGTCGTGCAGGCCCACAGCACGTCCGGGTGGATGATTTCGGGAACCAGATCGACGGGCTTGAGCTTCGTCTTGTCGTGGCCGACCTCTTCCAGCTCGGCTTCGCGCCCATAAAGGTGGTTGCGCAAATCGAGCGTGAATTGCTTGGGCGAGAGGATCTTGCCGGTCTTGAAGGCGGGGCAATTGTCCGAGCAGCGGCCGCACTCCGTGCACGTGTAGAAGTCGAGCACGTCCTTCCAGCTGAAGTGATTGATGCGGGCGTAGCCGATGCGAGCCGCCAAGAGGTCTTCGCCTTCGGTCGCTTTTTCGACCGCGGCCATGAGCTTTTCGGTGTTCTCGGCGAGGGGGCGCAGGCGGCCGCGCGGCGTGAGATCTCCCAAGTAGACGTTGGGGATGGCGGTGATGATGTGAAAATGCTTCGAGTGCGGCAGGATGTTCAGGAACACCAGCACCAGCGTGCTGTGCGTCCAAAAGCCGGCATGCGCCAGAATCACCAGCGCGGGCACGCTGAGCCCCCCCACCAGCTGCGCCATGAGCGAGCCGCCGGGATCCGGAAAGGCGTGGTAGCCGGGGCCCTGCGGCGGGCCGAGCGGTGCCAAGAGCGTGCCGGCACGCGCGCACCAGGCGGCGTCGGCGTCGCACAGAGCGGTGCCAAAGCGCTCCCGCAGCGCGATGCTGGAGCCGTCGTACAATAGGTCCGCCAGCATCATGGTCATGATGATGCCGAGGATGAGCAGGCCTTCGCCGCTCAGCGTCATGCGCTTTTCGTGCTTGATGGCGCGGTAGTAAACGAACACGCTCGCGCCCAGCAGCACCAGGAGCGAAAACACGTCTTTGACGAACGAGTACACCGCGCCCAGCGGCAGGCCCAGAAAGCCTTCGTGGCCGAGGATGAACAGGTTGAAGGTCGGGCTGAAGCCGCGCCCCCACAAGATGAGCGTGCGCAAGAGCAGCACGCCGAAGCCCATGAAGATGAGCTGATGCGCCAGGCCCGCGGCCAGGTAGTTGCGCATCTTCTTTTGATAGAGAGCGAAGGTCCACACCGACTCGGCGCGCTTGCCCGGTTGGTCGGTTCGACTCTCCCAAGTGGTGTCACCGACCTGCAAAAGGTGCCAGCGCCGCCGCGCGCTCCAGGCAAAGGCGGCGACCAGGCTCACGATGATGAGCGCCATCAAGATAGGATTCATCGAGCTCTCGTCTTTTCGGGGCCGCGCGCCGGCCCGGACCGAAGCTTAGGGCCCGCGCATGGCTAAGTCGATCGAAGATCGCGGCCGAGGCGCCCGGATGGCGAGGCGCGACGAAGTCAGCCCCGCCCCGACAGCCTGAGCCAAATCAAAAGCAATATCCAAAGCACTACCGCCACGATCACGATCACCTTGGCGGCGGTAGCCGGACGCTTCGGTGCTGGGGCGATAGAGGCCTTGGGCATTTCGTCGCTGTCGACGATCGACGCGGGCGGGCGCTTGGACGGCACGCCACGGAGCAGCTTGATGGTGGCGTCCGGCTGCTCGCTCGGGATCAACGTGAGCAGGAGCAAGCCGCGCGGTAGCCCGGAGTCCGGCTCCGGCAAGCCGCCCTGCTCGGGAATCCGCAGCGTGATGCCACGCGAGTCGGGCTGCTCGTCTTGCGGGCGCACCGGCAGCGTGACTTCGACCATTTCGGCGGGCTCGCTCCGCCGGCGCAGCGTGATGGCGCCCGAGCGGCCACAGGCGTCGCAGCCGCCACCGCCGCACGCCGCGCACGAAAGGTTACGCGGCAGCTCCAGCTCGACGACCTCGCCGTGAGCCAGCCACTCTCGGCGCACCTTGACCCGATGCAATACGTCGGGACCTCTAGGTCCTTCGACGCTACGACTGCTGACGCGAGCCAGTACTTCGGGCAATAGGCCTTTATACCCGGGTCTCTGCGGCATCTCAACGCTCTCGCGCGCCATGCAACGAGCGAAATGGCCAAATCCTGGCCTTATGTTGCCGCCTGGCCCAAGGGCTTGTAAGTGCTCGCGACACTTAGCCCCCAAGCAGCCTGCCCATGAGCGCCATTCTCGCCCTTTTCGACTTCATTCGGCACATCGACAAGCACCTGGTGCACATGACGCAGACGATGGGGCCAATGCTGTATTTGGCCCTGTTCGCTATCGTGTTCGCCGAAACGGGCCTGGTCGTAACGCCGTTTCTACCGGGCGATTCGCTGCTGTTCGCAATTGGGGTGTTGTGCGCAATGGACCCGGCGCGGCTGGGGCTGCCGGCGGACGGCTTCGTACCCTCGCTGCCGGTCGTGATGCTGCTGCTGTTCTGCGCGGCGCTGACCGGTGACTGCGTCAACTACTTCGTAGGCCGTAGCCTTGGGCCGAGGGTATTCAGCAGCGAGCGTTCGCGGCTGCTGAACAAGAAGCACCTCATCAAGACTCAGCTGTTTTACGAGAAGTACGGGAGCAAGGCGATCGTGATGGCGCGCTTCGTGCCAATCGTGCGCACCTTTGCGCCGTTCGTGGCCGGCATCGGCCAGATGACGTTCCGGCGCTTCGTGATGTTCAGCGTGCTCGGCGCCTCGCTGTGGGTGGGACTGCTGTGCCCGCTCGGCTACTTTTTCGCCGACACCGAGATCGTGAAGAAGCGCTTCGAGCTCGTGATCTTCGCCATCATTTTCTTGAGCGTGCTGCCGATGCTCGTCGAAATCACGCGCGAGCGCATGCGGAGCCGTGGCGCCGCTCCCGCCGCGGAAGGCTGAGCACGGATTGACGGAACCGGACAGCGCTCGCACCGCCCCGCCGGTGGAGGTGGAGGCGGTCGCCAGCGCTTCCAGCCGGCCCGCCGTGGACGTCGCGGGCCTGCAGCGGCGTGCCCGCGTCGGCGTGATGGCGCTGGTGGCGCGCACAGCGGTGATGCAACTGGTGGTGCTGGGCGGTGATCTGTATTTGCGGCGCCGGCTGGAGCCGGCCGATTTCGGCCTCTACGCCATCGTGCAGTTCGCGCTGGCCGTGTTCATGCAGTTCGGCGACGTGGGCCTGGCCAGCGCCCTGATCCGTCAATCGGCGACGCCCACGCGCCGCGAGCTGTCGAGCGCCTGGTGCCTGCAGATGTTGGTCGCCTCGAGCATCACGCTCGTACTTTGGATGGGAGCGCCGCTCATGCTGCACTTCTGGTCCGACATGTCGAGCGACGGCATCTGGGTGCTACGCGCGCTGTCCATCGACTTACTGCTGTCGAGCGCCCGGCTCACTCCCACCCTGCTGATGGAGCGTGAGCTCGAGTACACGAAGCTGTCCGCGCTCGAGGTGCTGCAGAGCATGACGTACTACGTCGCCGCCATCTGCTTTGCCGCTACCGGTCACGGCGTCATGTCGCTGGCGTACGCGGTGCTGTCGCGCAGCATCGCTGGCGTGCTTGGCGCGCATTTGTTGCGGCCGTTCCGGCCCTCGCTCGTCATCGACTGGCAGCTGATTCGTCCCACGCTGCACTTCGGCGTGCGCTTCCAGCTCAAGAACGTCACCGCGTTCTTGTCGTCGGCCATCGCCCCCGTCTACGGCGGCCGCGTGCTCGGTCAGGCGCAGCTCGGTTTCATCAACCTGGGTCAGTCCACCGCCTATTTCCCGCTCAAGCTGGTGGAGGTCATGGCGCGCGTCTCGTTCCCGCTGTTCAGCCGGCTGCAGCACGAGCCCAAGGCTTTTGCCGCCACGCTCGAGCGCGGAGTGATGATTTCGGCGATGGGCACGTTGTTCTTCGTCGGTTTGGCGGTCGGGCTGGGTCCGAACCTGATTGCGGTGCTCTACGGCGCGAAGTGGCTGCCGGCGCTGCCGCTATTTTACGTGTACGCGCTGGCGCTCTCGATCGGCTTCTTGCATCCAGTCGTCGCGCCGGCCATCGACGCCATCGGCAAGCCTGGGCTGAATCTGAAGATGATGGTGGTGTGGACGACCGCGATGGTCGTGCTGGTGGCGCTACTCACCCCGCGCTACGGCGCGCTGGGCTTCGCCATCGGCATGAGCATCCCGACCGTGCTCGGCAACGTGGTCGTGCTGTACATCCTCAAGCAGCTGGTGCCGGACGCGCACCTGTGGCCTCGCACTCGCGCGCTCATCGCGGGGGCGATCACGGTGGCGCTGCTGGGGCGCTTCGCGCTCGCTCACGTGTGCAGCGGGCCGCTTTCGTTCGCGGGCGGGGTCGCCGCCAGCGTGGCGGTGTTCCTCGGCATCGTCGGCCTGCTCGACCGGAGCGCGATCCACGAGCTGGTCGGTCTAATCCGCAAGAACGTCCCCCAAACGGCGAGTTGAACGTATGACCGACTCGAGCCCTCCCGTCCCCGCCTTCTCGGTCATCACCGTGAACTGGAACTCGCGCGCGGACTTGGAGGAGTGCCTCACCTCGCTCGTCGCGCAAAGCGCGCGCGATTTCGAGGTAATCGTGGTCGACAACGGCTCCACCGACGGCTCGCTCGAGATGGTGCGCGAAAAGTTTCCAGGCGTGCGCCTGCTTTCCACGGGGGAAAATTTGGGCTTCGCCGAAGCAAACAACCGCGGCATCGCCCTGGCGCGCGCCGCGTGGGTCATGACGCTGAACAACGACGCTTGCGCGCGGCCCGATTGGGCCGCCCAGCTGCTGCGCGCCATCGCGAGCGCGGACGAGCGCGTCGGCATGATTCAGTGCCAGATGTTGTTCAAGAGCGACACGGCGCGCCTCAACTCTACCGGGATCATCATGTTCGCCAACGGCACCGCGCGCGACCGCAGCTTCGGCGAGCCAGTCGAAGCCGGCGCCGAGCCCACGGCCATCTTCTGCCCCACCGCCGGCGCTGCCCTGTACCGAAAGCGCATGCTCGAAGAGACGCGCTCATCGCGCGGCGTCTTCGATCGCGCCTACTTCATGTACTGCGAGGATTTGGATCTGGGCTGGCGCTGCCGCCTCGCGGGTTACGAGGCGCTGTACTGGCCGGCGGCGGTGGTCGAGCACGCCTTTCAGGCCAGCTCGAAGCGCGTCGCGAGCGACTTCGTCGAGTGGCATTGCCGCAAAAACCGCGCCGCAACCTTGATCAAGAATGCGTCGCCAGGCTTCCTTCTTCGCAGCTTACCGCGCACCATCCAAGACGTAGTCTGGGTGCTCAGCCGCCGCGGCTTCGCAGGGCTCGATCGCTATTTCACGGAGCTCGCGTCGGCGGCGGAGCTGCGCCGCGAGGTGGAGAGCGTACGCCGCGTCGAGCGCGCCGAAGTCGAGCGGCGCTGGGTCGGGCGCTGACGGCTCAGGCCGCCCCGGCTTGGGCTACGCGCCCAATCAGCTTCATCAAGCGCTGCTCGACGACGGGCCAGGCGTAGGTGGCGTTCACGTAGCGGTGTCCGTTTTCGGCGAGACGCCGGCGATTGGCGCGGCTGCTGAGCAGCGTCGCGAGCTGTGCGCAGAGCTCGTCCACGCCGTGATAGGCAAGCCCGCCGTCGGAGCGAGCGACGTGCCCGGCCGTGACCTCGCACTCGCGCTCGACCAGCACCGGCACGCGCGCCATGAACGCTTCGAGCGTGACCAGCGAGAGGCTCTCGAATCGGCTCGGCATCGCGAGCACCTGCGCCCCTGCGAGCAGCTCATGGCGCCGCTCGTCGGAGACGAACCCTTCGAGCACCAGCCGCTCGTGCGTGGGTACCAGTGAGCGATCGCCGCTACCGGCGAACACCAGCTCGAGCTCACGACCGAGATAAGAACCCTGCGCCGACTCGAAGCGCGTGTCGGCCTGCCGGCGCCGGAACTCCAAGAATTGCGTGGCCAAAGTGGCCACGCCCTTCGGCTCCGCCAGCCGGCCGAGGTAAAGCACGTACGGTCGCTCGCGCGCCGGCGCCCCCGAAACGAGCGGCGGCTCGTCTACTCCGCAACCGACGACGTCCGTGCGCGCGAGATCCACGGCGAACCGTCGTTGAACGAGCTCGCGCTCTTCGACGCTGTTGAAAGCGATCGCTTCGGGCAACTCGAACACCGCCCGGAAGACGGAGCGGCGAATGGCCGGCTCGTCGTGCGCGGTCGGAATCAACAAGCGCTTGCCGGGAACGAGCGGCAAACCGTGCACGGTGGGGTGGTAGAGGTACGTGAAGAACACGAACACGTCGTGCTGCGATGCGACCTCGGCCAGGCGGCGCAGCAGGCCGGGCGCGACCGGCCCCTGGCTCCACAACCACAAGCGGTCCAGCGCGTGCTGCGCCAGGCCGAGCGTGCCGGCGTAGCTCGCGATGTCTTGCAGCCAGCCCTGGCGCGGCAGCCGCGTCTCGAAGCGCTCGACTTGCACACCGTTCAGCTGGCTGTTTCCAGCCGGGTATTCGTTGCGCCAGCTCTCGTAGTCTTTGGCGCACGTGGTGAGCACGGTGACCGACTGCACGTCGTCGCGTCTCGCCAGGCGCTCGGCCAGCATTCGGCAATGCAGCTCGGCTCCGCCGTTCACCTCGGCGCCGTAGCGCTGCACCACGAACGCGATGCGCAAGGGGCGCGCGGCGCCCGGCTCGGAAGCGTCGTTCACCGCCCGCCGCTCTCGGCGCGAGCCTGCACCAAAAACTGAAACGTCACCGTGTCGAGTAATCCGTGCGGCGCGCTGCGCCAGCTTTGATCGCGCTGCTCGCGCCGGTACTGGGCTTGTACGAGGCCCTTCAGCAAGGTGCGCTTGATGCCGGGGCCTGGGATCGAGATCACTCGCTCGAAGCGCTCGATGTGAAAACCCGCGGCCTCGACCAGCTCGATGGCGCTCTCGCGCGTGAAAAAACGCAGGTGGGTGCGATCCAGCAAGCCCTCGTCGGCGTAGCGGAATTGACCCTTTTGCAAGCCGGAAACAACGCTGGCGTGCGACACGTTGGGCAGGCTCACGACCAGGTGACAGCCGGGTGCCGCGCGCTGGCGCCAGCTTTGCAGGGCTTGCCAGGGGTCGACCAGGTGCTCGAGCACGTCCGCAAACACCAGCACGTCCGGCGCCGGCCAATCCACGGGTAGCGGCGCAGTGGCGTCCGCGTTGCTCACGGCATCGAGCCGGCCGCGCGCTTGCTCGGCCGCGCTCGACACCAGCTCCACTCCCCGCACCTGGGCTTGCGGAAAGGCGCGCTTGATGGACGCGCCGAGCGCGCCCGCGCCGCAGCCCACGTCGAGCACGTGGCGCGCCCCCTCGGGGACCAGCCGCAGCACCTCCGGCCGTGCGTGCGTGTAGTACGACTCATCTTCGGGCACTCGGTTACCTCTCCCGCTTGCCTAACACCGGCACCGCGGCGATCAAAGCCTCGCTGAGGCGCTCTGCCACCGACTCGGCTTCTTGGCAGTAAGCGATGCGCCGGGGCCGGCGCAAAGGTCCGGTCGGCAGGCGCTGCAGCCGCAGGTCCACACCCGTGTCGAGGGGCTCAGGTGTTGAGCAGGCCGGGAATTGGTCCGGTGCTGTCGGCGAAAGATGTAGCCGGGACGCCGGCGGCTTGCAGGAGCGAGAGGTGGACGTTCGCCAGGCGGTTGCTGTTGGGGATGGCGATGGCGGCGGCGCGGTCGGCGGCGGTGCGCTTGGCGGCCAGGCGCTTGGCGTTCGGATCCTCGGGTTTGTAGGCGATGTGACGACCGGTGGCGATCGCTCCGCCCGCGTTGCCGGCGAGCAGGCACGCCATGTTGTCGTGGTTGTGCGGGCCGCCTTCGCCGACATCCGACGAGACGAAGAAGGCCGTGTTGTAGAGCACGTTGTGGTCGCCCTCGGGCATGGCCTTGAGCCGCTTGAGGAACGCCGCAATCTGTTGCACCTCCCACAAGATGCATTTGGCGACTTGCTCCGGCACCCCAGGATCGGTCATGCGGTGCGTGAGCGAGTGGTAGTCGTCGCCGATTTCGATCCAGGGCATGGGCCCGGGGCCGAAGGCGTTACCGAGCCCGAACGTGACCACGCGCGTGAGATCGCAGCGGTACGCAAACTCCATCACGTCCATCATCGCGCCCAAGCGCTTGATGTAGTCGGTGCTGTTCTCGGGCGGCTTGGCGCTCTGGCATTCCACGGGCACGGCCGCGGAATCGAGCTGCTTTTCGACGGTGCGCACGCTGGTCAGGTACTGGTCGAGCTTGACGCGATCTTCGCTGGTGAGCTTCGGCCCGAGACCGGTCGCTTCGTTCAGCAAGTAGTCGAGTACGCTCTTGTCACCGCGGCGCATGCGCTCGCGCTGCTCCACCGTGAGCGACGCGTCTTCCGTTCCGAGCAGCCAGAGCCAGGCGTCTTTCGGATCGGTGCGCTTGGGGCGCGGCGTGGTCTTGTCGTTCCACGACAGTGTTTGGGCGTAGGCGCAGGCGTAGCCGGAGTCGCAATCGCCGACACCGCCGGATTTGGCCATGCCCAGCTCCAGCGACGGCCGCGGCGTGAGCTGGCCCAACGTGGCGGCCGCCACTTGATCGACCGAGATGCCGAGCTCCACCCCTTCAATCACCTTTTTGGCGGGCACGCAGGTGAGCATGGCCGACGCGCCGCTGGCATGATCGCCGACGGTTTCGGGATAACCGCACAGGTTGTCGACGCCGGACAAGATGTTCACGTCGCCGAGCACTCCTGCATCCGCAAGCGGCACCAGGCTCTCGGGTGCCGCCAGCGGGTCGAGCATGCCGGCCGTCTTCGGGATCCATTTGTCGTAGAGGATGCCGTTCGGAATGAACCAGTACATCAGCCGCACGGGCGCGCTGGGCGGCGCGGCGCGCAAGCCACGCGGCGCCACCGACTCCAAGAACGGCAGCGCCAGCGTGACACCGGCTCCGCGCAAGAGCGCACGGCGCGACAAGAACCCACGCTGACCCAAGCTGGTGCCCAAACTACGCCTACTCATTGCGCAGCCTCGTCTTCACGCTGACGGAATACGTCGGACATCACGACTGCTTCGACCAGCTTGGGTAGTAGCTGCCCGCTATTCGTGAACGACTGAGTCGCGGCGTCGAGCATCGCGGTATCGAAGTCGCTGTCCGCGCGCAGCGAGCGACCGAGCCCATAGGTGAACAGGTGTTTGGCCACGCAGCGTGGCAGCGCCGGGTCCTTCGCGATGATGCCGGCGAGCTCTTGCGGCGTTTGAAAGCTCGTACCGTCCGACAGCGTGCCCGATGGGTCGATGGGGGCGCCGGCGTCCATCGTCCGAAACTGGCCGATGCCGTCGTAGTTTTCGAGTGCCAGCCCGAGCGGATCCATCATGTCGTGACAGGCCTTGCAGGTGGGCTCCACACGGTGCGCAGCCAGGCGCTCACGCCGAGTCGTCCCGGTGGCGGCCGCTGGTTCTTGCGGCACGTTGGGCGGCGGCGGCGGCAAGTCCTTGCACAGCAGCTGATTCAGGATCCATTTTCCGCGCAGCACGGGCGCGCTCTCTTTCGGGTGCGCCAAGACGGTGAGGATGCTGGCCTGCGTGAGCAAGCCACCGCGCGCCGGCGGTAACATCGTAAATGTCGGAGTCGTGGAGCCGACGGCGGGCATGCCGTAGTGTTGAGCGAGCCGGTCGTTGACGTAGCCGCTATTGGTCGTCAAAAAGTCGCTGAGCGCGCGCTTTCCCGCGGCAATATCGGCAAAGAAGCGCATCGTCTCTTCGCGCATGGCGTCGCGGAGCGAGTCGTCGAAGGAGCCGTACACCATGGCGTCGGGGTGCACGTTTTCGAGACTGCGCAGCGTGAGCCACTGGCTACCGAAGTTCTGCGACAGGGAGCTCGCGCGGTTGTCGGCCAACAGCCGCGCGATTTGCCCGGAGAGCCCGGCGTCTCCACTCAAAGAGCCATTCGCTGCGGCGCCAGTGAGCTCCGCGTCCGGCATGGAGCTCCACAAGAAATACGAGAGGCGCGATGCCAGCTCGTAACCATCGAGCGGCCTCGCGCCCGCCACCCCGGAGTTTTGCTCGATACGGAACAAGAAGCTCGGCGCGAGCAACGCGGCCTGCAGCACACGGCCGAAAGCTTCGTCGTCGGTCGCGCCGTCGGTCTTGTTGGCCGTGTACAGAGCGACCAAACGCGTCACCTCGTCGGGCTGCGTGGGGCGGCGCCAGGCTTTGGGCAAGAAGGCGTTGAGGCTATCGCTCACGCAGGCCTCTTTGCCGGCTTCCAGGTTGCAGCTGATGACGCTCGCGCGCTTGGCCGGCGACAGCGCTTCCGTGGCCAGCTTTTTGGCAGCGTCGATGTAATAGCTGAGGGTGACGTCCGTCATGCTCAGGGCGGAGGCCACGTTGTCGAAGCCGTATGCGGTGTCGTCCGGCGGAAAATTCTCCGAAAGGCGCTGATCCGTCCCCAGCAGATCGTGGACGGTGTTGTTGTACTCGGTGACGTTGAGACGGTGCATGGCGACTCGGCCAGGCCCGCCGAGGGGCGCGGTGCTGCCAGTGCCACCAACGCCCGCGCCGCCGCCCCCTCCGGCCGCCATGGTGGACCCCGCGGTGCCCAGCGGTGGACCACCCTGCTGCTGGCCAGCGATGTTTGCGGTGCAACCGCCGAGGCACACGAGCCCCAAGGCGGTGAGCATCGAGAGCGAGAAGCCAAAGCCGCGCATCGGTAAAAGATTGGTCGGCACGTAGGGGCCAAAACCGCTCACAAAAGCGCGCACCTGCGCGGACAATCGCCTACGAAAAGAACATTGTTCGCTGGCTGCAGTCGTTGGCGACAACCGACCTACATGCAGTGGTGGCATCACTACATATTTAGGGACTGCGAGCACGCGAGCTTGCCACCAACCGCACGCGCGAGGACGACCAGGGGAGCTCTACCGGGCAATTCAGACGAAGGGAAACCAGTGCCCGTAGCTTCGCCAGGCAGGACCACCGTTCCCGTCCGCAGAAGTAGTCGCAATCGCGACAGCCATTCCCTAACGATATCGCGGTCCCACCTCGGTCCAACCCGCTCGTCGCAATCGCGACTATCTCCGACGCAGCCCTCGCACCGATCCATGCGCGCACGTACTCGTACTCCGAAACAGATCCTCCATCCACTGCACTCAAAAAAAACGAGACCCGCGCGATGGCGCACTACGCGCAAAAAGCCTGACCCGCGCCGCGCAGAAACCATATCCGCGCAATGGGGCGAGGCGCTTGGATGGTCGCAATTGCGACGACGACTCGCTAGCGGCTTCGGGGCTGAAGATCGTTGAGGAATGCTTGTCGCAAGTGCGACTAGTTCTTTGGTTGGCAAGGGCCTTGTTAGCTGGGCGCGCTGGAACCGGAGACCGCCGTTTCCGGCTGCCGCTACTCGATGATGCGGGAACGCGCGCCGCGCGCGATATCCAAATGAAAATGATCTTTGTGCGCGGCGTCGTGGTTCGGCGTCAAAATGTGATGAAATATCTCCGAGCGCGCCACGTCGCAGATCAAGTCGCGCAGGGCTTTGCCTTCGCTCGATAGCGACGCACGCGCGCCGTCGCCGCACACGGGCTCACCGATGGCGCCGTCGAAGTCGCGCTCCACCACGAGCTCTTGCCCGTTTTCGAGCTTGAGCCGCGTGAGATCCACCGCGAGCCCGAATGAGTGCTGGCTCGGCTTCTTCTTGCCCGGCAAATGCGCGTGCGGCCGATACATGTTGTCGATGCGCACCTCGACCACGTCGTGCTTGCGCAAAAGCTCCGCCAGGTCCGCGAACGCCAGCGCCAGCCGACAATCCAAGATACCGTAAGGGCTCTTCGCGCCCGGCGTGACGAAGCGCACGCCGCCAATCGCTCCCGTCACCCTAACGGGTGTTTGCACACCGACCGCCGTGCCGCGCCAACGCTTCACCGCGAGCTTGCGCCGGCTGACTTCGGCCAAACATTGCGCCCCGGTCAGGCTCGCCCAGCGCGAGGCGTGCGAGCTCTTGGCCACCACCGGCGAGGGCAACGGCTCTTGATACGAGGCGCAGTCCGCGCTGGCTTCGTCAGGCTCGGCGAGGCCCGGTCGCGGCCCCGTCGCGGCGGCGACGAATACCAGCCAGGCGAGCGGCCGGAGGCGGGCGGGGCAACCGGGCATGGCCGGATCCTTGTCACGGGCGCTTGGCACCTGCCAACTTCGCCGAAAATCTGGGCTACAATGCGGCGGCCGGTATGTACTTCCCCGCTGGAATCCCGCTCATCGCCCTGGTCGTGCTCGTCATCTACAACGCGCAGCAAGAGAAGCAGCGCGCACAAACGACGACGAAGCCTCGCAAGTGAGCGAGGCTTCGTTCAACGACTGAGCTGCTGGGCGTGCCGAGCGGGACTTACGCCGAAGCGTCGTCCTTCTTCTCGGTGATTTGCGGCTTGGGTGCGGCGGCTTTTTCGTCGCCCTCGGGGTCTTCGTTCAGTCCCTTCTTGAACTGGCGAATGCCTTCACCGAGACCTTTGCCGACACCGGCGAGCCGCCCCGGTCCGAAGACGAGGAGGACGATGACGATGACGATGAGCCAGTGGATAGGAGAGAGAGAACCCATGCTTTAGGCCTCCGGGCGGCGGGGACAGTGCCGCATGGCGGAGCTGGTTGACAATAGCATTCTGGGGCCCAGAAGCCACGCGAGGGGCGATTCATTCCAGGCCCGTCAACTAAGTGGAAATTGACGCGCTTTTTGCCGCAGCTGGTCAAAAACGCAGCCGTATCTCCCGCTCGGATTCCGGCGTTTCCAGCTCGACCTCGTAGGAATGGGTGACGGGGCCCAGACGGGTACCGAGCGTGACGCGAATCGGCGGCGATTCACCGCCCAAGGACTCGAGCCGCACCCGCAGTCGGTATTCGCCCTTCAGCGGCTCGCCCTCCGCCAAGTAGACGTTCTCGAGGTTCGCGCCCTGGCATTCGGTGCCTCGCCCGGGGCAATCGCGATCTTTGGTGAGCCCGCTGCGAGCGACCCGCCCAACTTCGATAAGCTCGCCGTTCGGATCGACCACGCGCAAGTCGACGTCCGCCTTGCTGGCGCCCCAACCGGCCAAGAACTGCACGAGTCCGAGCGAGAGCCCGCAGCCTTCGTCGATCAGGCCGTTTTGGTTGTCGTCGGCCGCGTTGGCGCACACCTCGGGCGAAGTGGGCGTGGTCGCGACGCTGAGCGGCGCTTCACCGGAAGCATCCGTCGCGAGCGCGACGGGCGGCGGCGCCGAACGCGCCCCGCAGGCGGCGAGCAACAGGCTGAGGGCCCAGAGCCAGCCGCCCCGCGGGGCCATGCGCCTTACTGACCCTTCTTGGCGTTGTCGTCGTCCGGCATCTTCACGCCGTCCGTCACGACCTTCGGGTTCATCAGCTCGAAGTACGCGGCGCGCGCGAGCTCGCCGGCAGGGCCGCTCTCGTCGCGCAGCGCAAGCAACACGCCCTGCTCTTTCATGAATTTGAGCGCGCGGATCGCGCCCGCGCGCTTTGCCTGATCGTCGCCCTTGGCCATCTGCCACAGGCGGTAACGCAGCACCACGCGCGTGAACGAGTGCGGGCCGTTGTCGAACGCCAGGTTGTCGAACTGCTTCATCAGCATCACGCGCGCCCACTCTTGCTGGGTCATGCGAATGCTGAGCTTGCTGACGGCTTCGGCGTTGTCGACGTACTTGAAGATGAGGCCGCTCTCGAGGTCCTCCGTCGACCAGTAGCCGAAGCTGCGGTACCAGAGGTCACCCAGCTCGTCCAAAGCCGCTTTCGGCTTGTTCGCGTAGAGCGCGACCGCGCGCGAAGCCGTGTCGGGCGACCCGCCCAGCATCAGCGCCAGCGCCGCGTCGTTCATCAGCGCGTCGTTCTCCATCATCTTGAACAGCTGCGCTTCGATGGTGGCGTCGAAGCCGCCCTTGGCGATCGCGCGCGCCACCTGATGCCGCGTCTCGACCGCCGCTCCCGGCGTCATCAGCGACATCAGCGCGCTGGCCGTGCCCGGGACCGGACGCTGAATCAAGGTCTCGAGCAAGCAGGCGCGGCGCAGTTGGTCCGGCTTCTCTTCGCTCGAATACTCCTGAATCTTCTTGGCGATCTCGATGAAGTCTTCTTTCTCGGCCACCCAAGCCAACGCCGCACAGGCGCTCATGCGCGACTGCTCGTTGTTCTTCGGCTCTTGCACGTAATCGAACAGCGGCTTGAAGGACTTGTGGTCACGCCACTCGCTCAGGCCGTCGGCCGCGCCCACGCCGAGCGCGCGCAGTGTCATGCCCAAGATGGCGACCCCGCCGACGTTCAGGCCGTCCATCGTGACGTCCAGCTCTTTGGGGCGCGCCGTGAGCGCCTTTTCCAGCACCGTGTAGCTGCGCTGATCTTTGAGCCAACCCACATAGCGCATCGCGCTCTGCGCGATGACCCACTCTTCCGGCATCGGCGGCTGCTGGCCTTCCTTGGGCAGCGGCACGTTCGGGTTCGCCCACTTGCGCAGGGCCTCGATGTCCTTGGTCGACTCCATCGCGGCCAGGGCGCGCAGGCCGTTGGCGTGCGGCGACGGCTGCTCGTGGATCCAGAAAATCACGGCGTCTTCCGCCTGCTCGGCGATTTGCGAGCGCTTGTCCGGATGCAGCATCGCAAGATCGGCGATCATGCGCGAAGCGACGACGCGCTCGTTGTCGTCGCGCTTCAGCATCATCTCCCAGTCGTACTGGTCGCTGTAGATCTTCAGCGGATCCATGCGCAGGCGCTTGGCGAGCGTCGGCACGGCGCGTACGTCACCGATCGCGGCCAGCGCGATGGCGGCGCGGGTCTGGTAGTGGATGTGCGGCTTGCTCTCGATGAACGCATACAGCGCGTCCGCGCCGTGGGGCGCCGGATCGTTGAGCTGGTCGATCATGTCGAAGATCTGCTTCTTCTGGTACCAGGAGAGCTTTTCGTCGTCTTGCGTGACCGCAGACAAGCCGAGCACCAAACCTTCGGTGCCGATGCCGTCGCGCAGCGCCTCGAGGTACTTGTTGCGGCTGTCCTTGTCGGCCGTCTTCATGGCCTCGATCAGCGGGTCGCGAGCGTGACGATCGCCGATTTTGCCGAGACCCGGCGCCGCTTGACGCGCGACCTCGGCGTCCTTGTCTTGCACCAGCTTGATCAGGGTGTCGGTCCACTTCGGCTCGGCATTCGCCGAAAGCACCGTGGCTACCAGCTGGCGCACCGCCGGGCTCTCGTCGTTCGCCATGCCCGCCAGCTTGTCGACGCTGATCAGCTGGACGACCTTTTCGGTGTCGAACGCGACGCCGCCGCCCAGGCGCTGCACCTTCGACAAGTGCCCGAGGCGATAGAGCGCCATCACGTCGTCGAGCGCGCGCGTCTCACCCAGCACCACCAGCGCCCAGGCAATCTGCGGCTTGGCACCGGGGCCCGCCTTCTTGAGCGCCGCGAGCAGCGCGTCGCGCGCCGGCTCACCCATCGGCCTGCCGTATTCGGCCAGCGCGGTCGCGGCCATGGCTTGCATCGGCTCGGTCGGATAGCTGAGCGCGTCGATACAATCCTTGACCCCCTCCGGATCCTTCGCCCAAGCCAGCTGCTTGAGCGCTTCCATGCGCACTTCGTCGCTGGACGCGGCCTTCTCGCCGATCGCCCACTCGCGCCACTTCGGCGTCTGCTCGGCCTTGGGCAGGACGAAGATGTCCTTCTTGACCTGCTCACCCTGCTCCACCGTGAGCTTGGCGGCGTCTTGCTTGGCGCCAAGTACCAGGAAGGCAGCGAGCCCGCCCGCGGCGAGCACGCCGATCAGGATCGCAATCGGTGCAGTACGCCCCTTCTTGAAATTACCGTCACCGGAATCGTACCCGCCGCCTGCCGGTACACCACCACCGCCCATGGGCATGGCCGGCCCGTCGTCATCCGGCGGCCACTTCGCGAAATTCACCAGAGGAGCCTGTGGGTTCGGGTTACGAGCCGGAATGATTTCGGGCAGATTGGGGTCGAGCATGGGTCCTCGTGGTGAGTGCACAATCGGACGGCGCGCGCGCGGCGGCCTCGGCGCTGAGGTGGGGCGCGACGTTAGCCGATACTGGAAATTCTTGGGAGGTCCGCTCGCTGCTGCGGCGAAGGAATCCGTCCTGGTAGCGCTGCCGGCCAGGCCTGCGGCTTCGCCTGCGGTCGGAAAATTGCCTCACAGCGGGAGAGCAGGCGCTTGAGCGGAGTCTGGCGGCCCATCGGGGTGGCGGCGGCCGTGACCGCGCTCGCCACCGCCTTCTCCTACCTGCTGCCCGAAAGCTGGGCCGCGACCGGCGTGGGTTTCACCTTCCTGCTGGCCGCTTACTGGCTGGTGATCCGCAGCGACGACGTCGAGCGCATCCGTGAGTTCGGGCTCTCGCTCGGCGGTTTGCTCGAGCCGCACGAGCTCTCCGCCTCACGCCTGTGGCGCGATGCGCGCGTCGCCTTGCTGCACGCCCTCGCTGCAGCTGCGATCATCTACCCGTTCTTTTGGTTGGGGTTTCGCATCTGGTGGAAGACGGGCGACTTTCATCCCGCACCGCTGCGCAGCCTGGCGGACGGCGCGCTCGGCCAGCTCTTGGTGATCGCGCTGCCCGAAGAAGCGTTTTACCGCGGCTACCTGCAAACCTCGCTCGAGCGCGCGCTGCCCAAGAAGCTGAACGTCTTCGGCACCCCTGTCGGCTGGGGCATCGTGCTCACCAGCGCCATCTTCGCGCTGGGACATCTCCTCACGGAGCTCAACCCTGCCCGCCTGGCCGTCTTCTTTCCATCGCTCGTCTTCGGCTTCCTCCGCGCACGAACGCGCGGCATCGGCGCCGGCGTGATCTTTCACGCCATGTGCAACCTTTACAGCGCGTACCTGATCCGAAGCTACTTCGGCCACTGAGATCTCTGTGAAAAAATCTGGGAGACGCGCGCAGCGTGCAGTACCTTTTGCGCACCTTGTTACCGGATTTTTTGTTGGATGACGTGGTGAGTCGCGCGCTCGCGGAGGATTTGTCCGGCGGCGATGTGACGAGCGCGGCGGTAGTGAGCGAGAAGGAACGGGCGATTGCACGAGCCGTTGCGCATGCTCCGCTGGTCGTGTGTGGCGGTGAGCTCTTTGCGCGCGCGTTCTATCGCGTGGACGCGGGGCTGCGCGTCGAAGAGAAGCTGGCGGACGGGCATCGCGCGAAGCCGGGCGACGTGCTGTGGGTCGTCGAGGGCTCGGCCCGCTCGATTCTGATGGCCGAGCGCGTCGCTTTGAATTTCGTGCAGCGCATGAGCGGCGTGGCCACCCTGGCGCGCCACTTCGTCGACGCGATTCCGCACGGCTCGCACCTGCGCATCGTCGACACCCGCAAAACGACGCCGGGGCTGCGCTTTCTCGAGCGCTACGCGGTGCGGGTCGGCGGCGCGCACAACCACCGCGATTGTCTCGGCTCCGCGGTGCTGATCAAAGACAACCACATCGTAGCGGCCGGCGGCATCCGCGCGGCCATCGAGCGCGCGCGCCAGCACGCGCCGCATACCAGCCGCATCGAAATCGAAGTCGAGTCGTTGCTCGAGCTGGAGGAAGCTTTGGCGGCTGGCGCCGACATCGTCTTGCTCGACAATTTCGAGCGCGAGGCCTTGAAAGAAGCCGTCGCCAAGGCGCGCGGCCGCGCCATCGTCGAAGTGTCGGGCGGCGTCACGCTCTCGCGCGTCAAAGAGCTGGCCGAGCTGGGCGTCGACGTCGCGAGCGTCGGCGCGCTCACCCACTCAGCGCCCGCCGCCGACATCGGCCTCGACATCGAGCGCATCGGATGAGCTTCGATCAGCGCCTGTTCGAAGCCGAGCGCCAACGCCGCGGGGCGGCACTCGGCCAACCCGTCAGCTGGCGCGACGAAACCGGCTCGACGAACGACGACGCTTTGGCCGCCGCCAAAAGTGGCGCTCCGCACGGCGCCCTGTTCGGTGCCGAAACCCAATCCCGTGGACGCGGTCGCCGCGGCAGCGAATGGGTGTCCACGCCCGGCGCCGGCGTCTGGTTCTCCGTATTGTTACGGCCCGAGCTAACAGCAGAGCAGGCGCCAGCACTATCGCTCTGCGCGGGGCTCGCCGTGCGCGACGCCGTCGCCCCGCTCGTCGCCGCCACCGTACAAGTCAAATGGCCGAACGACGTGCTCGCCGACGGCCGCAAGCTCGCCGGCATCCTGATCGAAAGCCAACTCAGCGGCAGCAAGATCACGAGCGTCATCGTCGGCATCGGCCTCAACGTCGCGCAAACGGAGTTTCCGCAGCCGATTGCGAGCATCGCGACGTCGCTGGCGCTACTCCAAGCGAACGACCAGCGCCGAGAGTCCGTGCTCGCCAGCGTACTTTGCGGCCTCGAGCAGCGCTTGGCGGAGCTACGCGACGGCGGCATCGCCGCCATCGCGGCGGCGCTCCGCCCGCATGACGCTTTGACAGGGAAAAAGCTCCGCATCGACTCCGTGAATGGAACGGGTGCGGGCATCGACGACTCTGGCCAGCTACTGGTATGCGGCGCGGACGGAACCGTCACGCCCATCGTGAGCGGGCACGTCGAGATCGAGGGCTAAGCGTTGGACTTCCAGCCTTCGCTCACGCGCCGCAATTGGTCAGACTACGCGCTCCACAAAAGGGAACGAGCCGGTGGGTGCAAGTCACACCCCACCGGCTCGTGTTCCTGCAACTAGCTGAAGCTCACAGCGGGCAAACGAGCTCGCAGCTGCCTTGGAGGCAGGCGTTGACGGCGCATTTCCCGCTTTGGCACATTTTGCACTGGTCGCCGATGACTGGACACTCTTCGCTGGTCTTGCACTGGGGGTTCGGATTCGGCGGGCAGGCGAAGACGCAGGAGCCCTTGATGCAATCGAAGGTCGCACACGTGTCGTTGCCGCAGGGGACGCACTTGGGTGGCGGTGCGCCGCAATCCATGACGGTCTTGCACATGCCCGGGTTGCCGCACTGGGGAATGCCGGGTTGGCACTTGCCTTCTGCGCTGCAGTAACTGAGTTGATTGGTGGGGTCGCACGTGGCGTCGAGGCACGGCTTGCATTCGGTGCCGCAAGCCAGGCCTTTGCACGGGTCGTAGCCGCCGCAACCCGGCAGAGACGTTTGGCAGACACCCTTCAGACACTGGCTGGTGGGACAGGAGGTGCTGCCGTCCGCGCACGTGGTGCATGCGACTTTCGGAACCGGGCAGTCCATGTCGGTCATGCACTTGGTGGCGCAGGCGCCTTGCGAGACGACGCACTTACCCGCGTCGCAGTAGTTCTTGGTACAAGCGTAGCTGCCGTCCGCACAGGGTTCGCACGGCGCGACCGGATCGATGCAGTCCATGTCGCTCGTGCACTCGCCGCCGCCCATACCCGTGCCACCCACGCCCGGGTCTTTGCCCGCAACATTGGGGCTCGCGCCCATGCTGCTCGTCGCGCCGGTGCTCTGCGCGCCCATGCTGGTGGCGCCGGTGCTCTCGGCGCCCTTACCAGTGCCGGCCATGCTGCTGCTGCCACCCTTGCCGGGGTCGTCGCCGCTGCCGATGCTCGAGACCCCACCGCACGCGCCCAGCACGCTCACGCTGACCAGCGTGAGCCATCGCAACACATTCATCGACTTCATCGGCAACCCATCCTTTCAGCGGGTCATCCCCGCTCGGGGCACTGAGCGATCACTGAAAAAGCGGTAAGAGCTCGAGATGAGGGGTTAGGGGAAGAGAAGCCTGCGAGCGCGGGAGGCGTGGGGACTCTTGGGAAAGCCGTCGACCAGGCGTTTTGCGGCGGCGCGCGCTTCGGCGGTACGACCGAGCTGGTCGAACGTTTGCAGCTCCAAAAACAGTACTTCTGGGAGCAGGCGCGCTTCGGGGAACTCGCGCTCGTAACCGCCGAGCAGGGCCAGGCCTTGCGAAGCCTGGCCGGACGCCACGAGGGCGCGAGCGCGATCGACGTAAGCCACCTCGGCCGCGAGCGGTGCGCCCACCTCGAGCGCTGGTGCGGCCGACGTCACCGGTTCGATGATGCTGACATGCGGCGATGCAGGGGGTGCCGGCGCAGCCTCGGCTGGCGCTGGCTCTGCTTCGACCGAAGTCGGCTCGACAGGAGCAGGAGTCGCTTTCGCCGGCGCAGCCAGGCGCGGCTTCGTTACGATCGAGGCGCTCGGCGGAGTTACCGGTGCCGCTGCGGGCGACGTGGCGACGGCCGCGACACTGGCCAGCCCGACTCCACCCACCACGCCAATGCCGACCCATTTTGCCAGCAGCGTGAACGACACCGCTTTCGTGAGCTTGGCGCCCCCCGCTGCCGCAGCGCCCGCTGCGCTCGTCGTCATGACGGCGCTCGAGACGCCGAGCGCTACCAGCGCCTTTTCTACGCTGTTTTCGCTGGGTTGCTCTTCGCCGCCCGCGCGCAGCAGCTGCGCCGCGAGTCCGCTCGAACGCTTGGAGATACGCTCCGGATCGGTCATTTGGCAACTCCTGCGAAACGGCGGCGCGCTTCGGCGCGAGCCACCCGCTCTTCGAAATCTTCGCGTGCGCGGCGCAGACGCGACGCCGCGGTACCGACTGGAATCGCGCACACCTCGGCAATCTCGGGCGTCGATAGCTCCTCGAGCTCGAACAGCACGAACACCACACGCAAGTCTTCGGGCATCTCGTCGAGCAGCTGGTCGAGCAGCGCGCGTGCTTCTCGGCGTTCGAGCACCTGCTCGGCGTTGGGCTCGCGCGCTTCGCGTTCACCGGCGGCCTCCAGCGATTCTTCGCGCCGCCGACCCAAGCTGCGCCGCGCCCGGGCGCCCACGTTGAGCGCGACTCCGTACAAGAACGAGCGCTCGCGCGCCGGCTCCACCGTGCGGAGCCGCCCGGACGCGGCCAAAAAGACCTGCTGCGCCGCGTCGTCCGCGTCACCTTCGCCCAAGCCGAGGCGACGCAGCAGCCGCCAGACGAAGCGGTAGTGCTCGCGCACCAAACGCGCGACGCGCTCCGAGGAGGGGCGCTCCGCGGAAAGGCGTTCCGCGCTCATTTCGGGCTCGTCCAAAGCGGCTGCCTCTGCTGCCACGCTGTTTATCCCCGGGCAATGTGGCAGCCGATCACCAAAAGCGCACGCCGGCCGCCGCCCCGAGCGCGGCCGTGATGGTGGGCACGTCGTAAACCGTGGCGTCGGGCCGTTCGAAGACGAACGTGTACGAATTCAGGGGAAAGCCGAGCGTCGCGCGCAGCTCGACCCAAAGCGGCAGCTGCGGCTCCCAGGCGGCGCGCAGCTCCGGCCCCACACTGACCCACATGATGGTTTTCGCGCCAGTGTGGGTCAGCTGCTCGGACTTCTGGCCCTCCGCCCGCAGCGAGCCGACATCGAGCCAGGCACAGGGCGACAGCACGAAGTCGTCGCGCTCGAAAACGCTGTGGCAGACGCTGGCTTCGAGACCCAATTGGCGAAGCTTGGCGCGCCGGCCATCGTCGAGCGTGAGCTCGCTCGACGCGAAGTGTCCGTCGAGGCGGAGCGCCCAACCGGAACGCCAATCGAGCTGACCGAGTAAGCCGAATGGCGACGCCGCGAGCGTCGTTTCGTAGCTGCCGAGAACGCCGAGACGTGCGGAGCGCAACCAGCGCTCTCGAGGGCGCGGTGCCGGCGGAGACAGCGCGGCGATTGGCGCTAGTTTCGCGGGCTGAGACTCGGGTTCGAGCTCGGGCTCGGAGCGCGGCTCCGTCGCATCTGCAGAAGTCGTGGCGGGCTCTTCTTCGCGCAAGGTCGCGTCCAGCGCGAGCGCCGTGATCAGCGCCAGGCTATCGACGACCGACTCACACTGCTCGCCGCCCAGACGCCTGCTTACCCTGACACCAGCGTCATCCAAAAATTCGATAGCGCCCACGAAGCCGCTGCCCTGCGCGCCCACGTTGACGATGAAAGTGCGCGCGAGCTCTCCCGGCGCTGCCTCACGGCCGCGCGCGGTGCGCAGTCGTACGCGCGCAGAAAAGCTTGCGGCGTCCGGACACTCGGCTGGCGCTGCGTATTGAAAGCGCACGGCTTCTTCGCTCGGCTCGGCCGCGGCCGCGGCGGTCCACAGGCACACGCTCGCCAGCGCCAGGCCACGCCCCGCGCGCGCCGTCGGGCTCAAGCGCTGCCGGAGCTCGCCTTGCCTGCGTCTGCGGAGGAGTCTTCGGCTTCCGATGCTTGCGTTTTTGCCAGACCGGGCCGTTGCTCGGAAAGGGCTTTCTGCAAGTCGGCCATGTCACTCTCGCTCAAATCGGGCGTGAGCCGCCGCGCCCGGCCCAGCACATCGGCCGTTCCGAAGTACGCTTCGGCGCAGCTCACGTGGATGAAGCCGATGGGATTCGGCCGACCCTCTTCGAACATCTGCAGCGCAAGGCGCCAGTCACCCTTGGCGATCAGCTCGCGACAAGAGCGGCAAGTGGCGCGGCCCGAGCTGGCTCGCTCCGCCCGCACCAGCCGCGGGAGGCGCTGATGCTCGAGCCCGCCCTTCACGATCTCCTCCAGCCACTCGCGCTCCGGCAACGGCTCTGCCTGCGCGGCCAGCACCGGCTCCAGCTTCTCCGGCCGCATCAGCGCGCCACAAGCCAGATGAAACCAGCTCGTCGCCTCGCCCTCGCCATAAGAGTTCGGCCCCGTCTCACCAAAGCGCAGCTCGCCCTTGGCGATGGCGTTACCGCAACCACGACATTTGGCGCGCCCGGTCGGCGCGGGCTGAATCGAATCCGGCACGACGCGCATTTTCACGGCGCGCCTCCACGATCGTCAAGTTTTGCGCAGGCGCTCGGAGCAGCGGGACGAGTCTCCGCTGAACATCCGAGCGCCTTTGCTACGAAACGCCGTCAGCCCGGTGTTACTTCGGGATCGAATTCACCCAATCCGTAACGGCTTTGACACCACCGTCGGTGTCGGCGACTTTCGTGCCCAGGGGCGGCATCTGCACGCCCGCGACGCGGCTCTTCATGCGGATGAGGATCGCGCTGTTGTCGGGCTCCATGGGCTCGATGCGATCCTTACCGGTGAACGCGGCGTTGCCGCTGAGAACCGGCACGTTGACGGTCGTGGTTACCGGCTTGCTGGTGGCGTAGTCCGTTTCGGCCACCATCAAACGCAGCAGCTGCGGTGCATTGGCGGGCGTGGGAGAGATCTCGTTGTGACAGCCTCCACAGTTGCCGTGCATGTAGCCCAGCGCGGCCTGCTGGACCGGCGTGCCCGGCACCTTGAAGCCATTGGGCGCCGGCACGCTGAGCCAGCCAAGCTCGCTGATGGTCTTGATAGCGATGTCCCCGGCGGCAGCGTCGTGGCTAAGCTGAATGGCACCGAAGCCGAGGGGCTTGTCGATCATCTTGTTGTGGCAGGTGAGGCACTGGCCCTCGCTCGGAATGTCGTGCGTAGTGCCGTTCGCGTTCGGGACTCCGGCTCCAGACGCCAGGACGGCCAACGTCGGATCCGTAGCGTTCGCGTCCTGGGGCCATTGATAGGCGGCATAGGTCCAGTCCAGCGGTCCGGTACCAAAGCGATGCATCATGCGGGTCTCGACTCGCGCATCACCGACGCTGAACGTCTTCCAGAACGTCGTACCAACCGGGAACTTCCAGTGATCCATGTCGCTGGTGTCGATGGTTTCGCACTTGGGAATGTAGGCGTAGCGCTGCTTGGTAGCGCCGTCCGCCCACAGCGGGTAGCTGGGCACGAAGGTGTGCACTTGCGACGAGATCTTGATCGGCATCGCCAGCTCCGAGCTCGCGCCGCCGGCGCCGCTAGCACCACCCGCGGCGTCGACCAGCTCGTACAGACCTGTCTCGGCGAGCGTGGCAGGCGCCGTCGGCATCAGCGCGAGCGGGTTCTCGTCCGTACAAGTCTTCTTGCCGCACGCATCCGCACCCGTGCAGTCGTCTTTGCACGAGGTGCACAAGCAGTCGTACACGTCGCTGTAAACGCGAGCGGCAGCTTCGTGCTTGGCGTCGCAGGCGCTCACGCACTCGCTGGTGTCGCAGGCGGTGATGCAGGTGAGCCAAGCGCCGCACTCGGTGCCGTCCTTACAGCTGTTGAGCTTGTCGGTGCACTCGCTGGCGCCGCAGGTCGTGCATTGCTCGCCCAGGGTCGCCATCTGCGGTGTACCGGCCATGCCGGCTTCGCCGCTTTCGCCAGCCGAAGCACCGCCCATCGAAGATTGCTTACCTCCGGTGGTCGCGGTGCCGCCGCTACCTCCGCCGCCTTTGCCGCCTTTGCCGCCACCGCCGGTGGTGGTGGTGGCGCCTTCGCCCCCTTCACCGCCTGTCGGCGTCGGGTTGTTGTTACCGGGGCTCGAGCTGTCGTCGGAGCATGCTGCCGCGACGCCCAAAGCCACCAGAACCAGTGCGACTGAGCGCAGACCCAAGGCGTGCGAACGCCGAATCGTCCTCTCCATGGCCCGGCAGACTCGGGCACACGCCTCTTCCCGTCAACAGCGGAGTTCTCTTGATGAGTTAAGTACCAAGATGACCGCGCCGATTCGGGTGCAAAATCCTTTCTGGACGGACGGGGATTCGCCTGTGCCTGTTACGCCGCTTGTTTCGATGCGTCGGTGCCGAGCTCGGCGGCCAGCAGGCGGCGGCCGCGATGCAGGCGGCTCATGACGGTGCCGATCGGTACGCCCAGCTGCTCGGCGGCTTCGCCGTAGCTCAGGTCTTGGAGATCGACGAGCACGACGACCTGGCCAAAGTGCTGCGGCAGCTCGGAGATGGCGCGCTTGACGGGCGGGCTCAAGCCTTCATTCGGACGGCTGGGCTCACGGCTGCCGCACCACAAATTCGGATCCGCAGCGTGCTCGGCGACGAAGCGGCCCGCGCGGCGGCGTTTGCGGCAGCGCGTCACGAATACGCTGAACAGAATCTGGTAGAGCCACGCCTTCAAGTTCGTGTCCGACTTGTAGCTGTCTTCGAACGACAGCGCGCGCAGGGCGGTCTCTTGCAGTAGGTCCTCGGCCAGGTCGCGATCGCGACACAGCTTGAGCGCGCGCAAGCGCAGCTGCGGCAAATGCTCCGTGAGCTTGCTGCGCACTTCGCTCACCTGTGACGATTGGACCGAGACCTGCTGACTGCCTGACATGACCTTCGAACCTCCGCTCACCGGCTATCGCAAGCCGCATGCCAGCGGCGCGTTCGGCAAATTCTGCGAATTTTCGCGGTTTCTGCGCGTCTCATCCGACACACCCCCGGTGTCAAACTGGCAATAGCCCGCCGGCTCTCTTGCCATCCGGGCAGGTCTAGCCGGCGTCCATGCTAGCTTTCCGCACATGGGTTGGTCGTCGCGCTCGAGGTGGTTCGTGCTCGCGGGCTTGGCCTGGGCGTGCGGCGGCACGGTGAGCCACTCCGGCTCCAACGGCGGAGCGGGAACGAGTGGCATCGCGGGGTCGGGTGGCAGCACGAGCCCGGCGGGCAAGAGCTGCGACTACGACGGCAAGACGTACGCGAACGGCGAGGTGGTGCCGATGGGCGAGTGCTCGCAATGCCGTTGCGCCGACGGCGAAGTCAGCTGCACGCTTCTGCCCTGCGACCCTTCGCCCGGCTGCAAGTACGGAGCGAACTTTTACGATGTGGGCGAGAGCTTTCCGGCCGCCGACGGCTGCAATAGCTGCAGCTGCGGAGCCGATCTAACCGTCAGCTGCACCGAGATTGGTTGCCCCCACAATGCTTGCCAGATGCTGGAGGAGCAGTATGTGGAGCTCCTCGACAGCGCCGCCAAGTGCACGCAGAACGAGGAGTGCACCGTCACCCTGCCGAGTTATCTGCCGTGTGGCTGTGGGCGCCGGGTAACCGACAACGACATGATGCTCACCTACCAGGCAAGCCTGATCGCCGAGCAATACAAGATGCAGTGCCCGATCGACGACGGTTGCCCGGATTGCCCGACGCTGCAGGCGATGGGCCACTGCTATCGGGGCTATTGCGTCAGCGAAGCCGCGCCCCAATGATGCGTGGGGCGCGTCACGACGTCCGGCAAGCAGCGAGCGCAGCCGGCAAAGCATCGCCGATTTCGTGCGCCAACATGCCGCGATCAGCTCCACCGTGCGCCGCAGACCAGGCGTCCGCCGCCGCGCCATGCAAGTAGGCGCCAGCGGCGGCGGCGTCGCGGGGCGCGAGCTCACAACAAAGCGCCGCGATGATGCCAGAGAGCACGTCGCCGGTGCCACCCGTTGCGAGCGCGGGGCCACCCGTGGGATTGACGACCGGCAATGAGCCTGGCGCGCCCACGATGGTGTAACGGCCCTTCAGCAGCACCACGGCGCCCGTCAGCTCTACCGCGCGCGCAACGGCGCCGAAGCGATCGTCGTCGATCTCGGCGTAAGGCACGCCCAGCAAGCGGCCGAGCTCGCCCGCGTGTGGCGTTAGCACTACATTTTTAGCCTGCGCAAGCTCCGCGGCGCGCCCCGCAAAATGCGAGATCGCGTCGGCATCGACCACCTTGGGCCCGCCCCAGCCGAGCACTACGGCGTCGACGATGCGGCGCGCGCCCGCATCGAGCCCCAAGCCGGGACCGACGACGGCCGCCGCCATCGGCTCGAGCAATTTTTGGAGCGCTGCGTCGGGCGCAGAGGCATCGATGCGCGCCGTCATGGCCTCGAGCACGCGCTGATCGAGCGCATCGGCGCTGGCCGGTGACGTGGCGATCGTGACCAGGCCGGCGCCGGCGCGTTGGGCACCGTGAGCCGACAGTAACGCCGCGCCCAGCTTGCCCGGCGAACCGGCGACGACCAGCACGCGCCCCGCCGAGCTCTTGTGAGCCATGCTACCGCGCCGCATGATCCAGCGCTCTACGTCGCTGGCCTCGAGCAGCTCCGCGCTGATGCCGGTAGCGCTCGGATCGGTGGGTTTTACGATGTCGACCACCGTGAGCTCACCCGCACGCTGCGCGCCGCGCGGCGTGCACAAGCCGAGCTTGCGATGCGCGAACGTGACCGTAAAGTCGGCGTTCACGCACGCGCCGAGCACGCGCCCGGTGTCGGCGTGCAAGCCCGAAGGTAAATCCAGCGCGACCTTGCGGCAGCGTGGGGCCGAGCGATTGATGGAGTCGATGACCTGCGCCAAAAATCCGTCAATCTCGCGATCCAGCCCGGTGCCGAAGAGCGCGTCGACCACGACGTCTGCCGCTTCGAGCGCTTGCACGAGCGGCACGGTGCTGCTCTCGAGCTGGACGATGCTGGCTCCGGATTCGACCAGCAGCTGGTAGTTGGTGAGCGCGTCGCCTTTGAGCTTTTCTGCCGGCAGCGCCAGGAACGTCTTCACGCGCACGCCGACACCGCCGAGCCGGCGCGCGACCACGAAGCCGTCTCCGCCGTTGTTACCGGCACCCGCCACCACCACCACCCGCACGGGTGCGTTCGCTGAAGCGGCAACCGGCGTCGTGATGTCGACGCCGAGCAGCGCGGCCACGCGCTCGGCCGCGCCACGCCCCGCATTCTCCATCAGCTCGATGCTCGGCACGCCGAGCACGTCGGTGGCATGGCGGTCGTAAGCGCGCATCTGCTGGGCGGACAGCACCGGGAGCATCGCGGCATAATTTGGCAGGCTCGCCGGCCCCTGTCGATGCTCGTGCCTCGGTACTATGATGGGCTGCCTTGGACGCTCTGGCTGATTTCTCGGCGCCCGTGCGCCACTGGTTTTCGAAGAGCTTCCAGGCACCCACGCGCGCGCAAAGCCTGGGTTGGGGGCCGATTCGCGCCGGTAAGTCCACGCTCTTGCTCGCGCCCACCGGCTCCGGGAAGACGCTCGCGGCGTTTCTGTCAGCGCTCGACCGCGTGATGACGACGCCTCCCTCGAGCGAAGGCGTGAAGGTCCTCTACATCTCGCCCCTCAAAGCGCTGGCGGTAGACGTGGACCGCAACCTGCGCGCGCCCATTGCCGGCATCCGCGCGGCCGCGGCAGAATTGTCCGTACCGGTGCGCGAGCCCAACGTCGCCATGCGCTCCGGCGACACATCCGTAAAAGATCGCTCGCGTTTTCAGCGCGGCGGCGCGGACCTGCTCATCACGACACCCGAGTCGTTGTATCTGCTGCTCACGTCACAAGCGGCGCGCCATTTCGCCACGCTCGAGACCGTCATCATCGACGAAATCCATGCCCTGCTCCCGACCAAGCGCGGCGCCCACCTTTTTCTTTCGCTCGAACGGCTGGAGGCGCTGCGCAGCAGCGAGCAGCCACCGCTCCAGCGCATCGGCCTTTCTGCTACCCAGCGCCCGCTCGAAGAGGCCGCGCGGCTACTGGGCGGTAACGAGCTCGGCGCCATCACCGATCCCGCGGCGCTGCGACCCCTTGCACCCCGCCCGGTAGAGGTCATCGACGCTCGCATGCCGCCGCGCCTGCACGTGGAGGTGCGAGCAGCGGCCCGCACTGCCGGCGAGCTCGCCGTGCCGGAGTCACCAGCCCTCAGCGCGCCTCCAGCGGCAGCGTCGCCCAAATCCAATTGGCCGGAGATCCACGCCCCGCTCTTGGAGCTGATTCAACAGCACCGCTCCACGCTGGTATTCGTGAACAGCCGTCGCCTCGCCGAACGGCTTGCGCAAAGCCTCAACGAGCTGGCCGGCAGTGAGCTGGTGTTGGCGCACCACGGCTCGCTCGCCAAAGAGCAACGCGCGTTCGTCGAGGACCAACTCAAGCTCGGCAAGCTCAAGGCGCTCGTCGCCACGTCGTCGCTCGAATTGGGTATCGACATGGGCGCGATCGATTTGGTGGTGCAAATCGAGGCACCACCGACCGTTGCTTCGGGCTTGCAGCGCATCGGCCGCGCCGGCCACAGCGTGGGCGAAATCTCGCACGGCATCGTCTTCCCCAAGCACAAGGGCGAATTGCCGGCCGCCGCCGTCGTCGCGCGCGGCATGCACGAAGCCGCGGTCGAAGCCACGCGTTACCCGCGCAACCCGCTGGATGTGCTGGCGCAGCAAATCGTCGCCATCGTGTCGACCGCCCCGCTCGGAGTCGACGCGCTGTTCGATCTCTGCCGCCAGGCCGCGCCGTTCGCGGAATTGCCGCGCGCCTCGTTCGACGGCGTGCTCGAGCTGCTGGCGGGGCGCTACCCCTCGGATGAATTTTCGGAGCTGCGGCCACGCATCACGTGGGATCGTGTCAGCGGCGAAATCAGCGCGCGCGCCGGTGCCAAACGCATCGCCGTCGTGAGCGGCGGCACCATTCCAGACCAGGGTCTCTATGGCGTATTTTTGTCGAACAGCGAGCGCCCCGTGCGGGTCGGCGAGCTGGACGAAGAGATGGTGTTCGAGTCGCGCGCCGGCGACGTCTTCTTGCTGGGCGCCAGCTCGTGGCACATCGACGAGATCACGCACGATCGCGTGCTGGTGAGCCCGGCGCCGGGCCAGCCGGGAAAGATGCCGTTCTGGCGCGGCGGCGGCCCGGGGCGCCCCGTCGAGCTAGGCCGCAAGATCGGTGCCCTCACGCGTGAGTTGCTCGAAGCGCCCATGTTGCGCGCGACCGAAATCCTGAAAGAGCAACACGGCTTCGACAGCGGCGCGGCGCAAACCTTGCTCGAATACTTGTACGAGCAGCGCGCCGCGACCGCGGTGGTACCCAACGACCGCGCAGTCGTGGTCGAGCGCTTCAAGGACGAGGTGGGCGATTTTCGGGTTTGCATCCTCACGCCGTTCGGGCGGCGCGTGCATGCGCCGTGGGCCATGGCCCTGGCCGAAGGTTTCCGTAACCGTTCGGGCGCCGAGCTCGACGCGGTGTGGTCGGACGACGGCATCGTGCTGCGCTTGCCCGATACCGAAGAGCAGCTGTCCGCCGAAGAGTTCGCGCCCGATCCGGACGAGGTGGAGGCGCAGGTAGTGCAGGGCCTCGCCAAAAGCTCGCTCTTCGCCGCTCATTTTCGCGAAAACGCCGGGCGGGCGCTGCTGTTGCCGAAGCGCGATCCGCGGCGACGCACGCCGCTCTGGGCCCAGCGCCGGCGCGCTTCTGATTTGCTGCGCGTCGCGAGCCAGTATCCGTCGTTTCCGATGATCTTGGAGACGTACCGCGAGTGTTTGCGCGACGTCTTCGATTTGCCCGCGCTGATCGAGCTCTTGCAACAAATCCGCCGGCGCGAAGTAGCGCTCGTGCCGGTGGACTCGCAGAGTCCCTCGCCGTTCGCGAACACCTTGCTCTTCTCGTACGTCGGCAATTTCATTTACGACGGCGACGCGCCGCTGGCCGAACGGCGCGCACAAGCGCTGGTGCTCGACCAGGCAGAGCTGCGCGGGTTGCTGGGCGAGGCCGAGCTGCGCGAGCTGTTCGATGCCGAAACCATCGAAAGCGTGGAGCGCGATTTGCTCAAGCTGCGCGAGCCGTCGTTGCGCCACGCCGACGACGTGCACGACCTCTTGCTGCTCCTCGGCGACTTGACTTTGGCGGACTTGCAGGCACGCGCGCACAACCCCACGGACTTGCCGGCAATTTTGCGCGATCTGCGAGACGCGCGACGGGTCGCCGTCGCGCTCGTCGCGGGCGAAGAGCGTTACTTCGCGGCCGAAGACGCGGGCAAGCTGCGCGACGCGCTGGGCGTGATGCCGCCGCCGGGATTGCCCAGCACCTTTCTCGCGCCGACGACGGACGCGCTGCGCGAGCTGCTCTCACGCTTTGCTCGCACCCACGCGCCGTTCACGAGCGACGCCCCCGCGCGGCGGTACGGTTTGGGCCGCGGCGTGGTCGAACAGGCGCTGCTCCAGCTCGAGGAAGCGGGTCGCGTCGTCCGCGGCGAATTCATGCCGGGCGGCCACGAGCGCGAGTGGTGCGACAAGAACGTGCTCCGGCTCATCAAGCAACGCAGCTTGGCCAAGCTGCGCAAGGCCATCGAGCCGGCGCCGCCCGAAGCGTTCGCGCGGCTGGCCTTGGTCTGGCAAGGCGCGCAAGATCCGTCGCGCTCGCCTGACGCGCTCGAGCGCGCCATCGAGCAACTGCAGGGCACGCCGATCGCCGCGAGCGTGCTGGTGCAAGAGGTGTTGCCAGCGCGCGTTCGCGGGTTTTCTCCGGCAGATTTGGACAGTTTGCTCGCCACCGGCGAGCTGATTTGGGTGGGGGTGGAGCCGCATGGCTCGAGCGACGGCAAGATCGCGCTTTACCGTACTGACAAGCTGTCGTTGTTGGCACCGCCACCGGTACCAGCCCCGGGCGAGGTGCACGAAAAGCTGCGCGCCGAGCTCGCTCAGGGCGGCGCCTTGTTCTTTGCCGATCTGGCGCGACGCGTCGGTGGCTTTCCGCGCGACCTCTTGGGCGCGCTATGGGATCTGGTGTGGGCCGGCGAGGTGACGAATGACACGCTCGCGCCGTTACGTTCACTGCAAGCCGCCGCCAAGCCGCAGCGCGGCCGGCCCGATCCGCGCGCCAGGCGCGCTCCGATGCCGGGCAGTGAGGGGCGCTGGTCGCTGGTACGGCGTGAAACAGGTCGCAGCGTGGCGGAGCAACGCGCGGCGCGCGCACGGCTGCTGCTCGATCGCCACGGCATCGTGAGCCGTGAAATCGTCAATGCCGACGGCCTCGGCAGCTTTGCGGAGCTCTATCCGGTGCTCAAAGCGATGGAAGATGCCGGCAAAGTGCGGCGCGGCTACTTCATCGCCGGCTTGGGGGGTGCCCAGTTCGCGCAGCCGGGCGCTGACGAACGGCTACGTTCCAAGGTGGATGAGACGAAGCCGGCGGTGGTGCTAGCCGCAACGGATCCAGCGAATCCGTATGGTGCCGCGCTGCCTTGGCCCGGCGCCGAGCCGCGGCCGCAGCGCACGCCGGGCGCGCTCGTGATCCTGCACCAGGGGCGCCTGTTGGCCTACCTGGGTAAGAGCGATCGCGCGCTGTCGCTGTTTTTGGACGAAGAAGAGCCCGCGCGCGGGCACCAGCTGCAAGCGCTGCTCGCGGCGCTCAAGACTCTGGTCGGTCCGGGCAAGCGCCGCGTCCTTCTGATTCAAACCATCGACCGCGTCGACGCACCCAAATCGCCGCTCGCGGCCGCCTTCATCGCCGCCGGCTTCTCGGGCGGAGCTTCGGGCCTCGGCCTACGGCGCGGCGTCGCCAGCCTCGAAGAAGAAGACGCGCTGGAAGACGCCTGACATGCCCGAAGGCGACAACCTCTTCGTGCACGCGCAAAAGCTGCACGCCGTCTTGGCGGGTCGCGTGGTAACGCGCTTTGCCTCGCCGGTTCCGGCGCTCCAAGATCAGTGCGTGGAGGGCCGCACCGTCACGCGCGTCCGTTCGCAGGGCAAGCACGTCATCATCGAATTCGATGACGGCCGCGCCTTCTTGAGTCACCTGCGCATGCAGGGCCAGTGGTTCGTCAGCGAAAAATCCGACGTGCGCGACGGCCTCCTGGAAAAGCTCCGACGTGACATCCGCTGGGACGACGAAGAGACCACGCTCATCCTCGAAACAGAAGCCAGCATCGCGCTACTGAGCAAAGCCGCCGTCGCCGAGCTGGCGCCGCTCGCGAAGATCGAACGGCGGCTTTCGGATTTGGGCCCCGACCTCTTGAGCCCGGAATACGACCAGGCGGAGGCGTTACGCCGTCTGCGCGAGCACCCTGACACGACCATCGCCGAAGCTCTGATGCTGCAGTCCGCCGTGGCCGGCATCGGCAACGTGTACAAGGCCGAAACGCTCTTCCTCGAGAAAGTGTCGCCCTTCGTCACGGTTGCATCGCTCGACGACGCCACCCTCGAGCGCCTCCTCAAGCGTGCTCGCGACCTCATGCGCCGCAACCTCAAAGGCCCCCGCCGCACCACGTTCGGCACCTTCGCCGGCCAAGCCTATTTCGTCTACGAACGCAGCGGTCAGCACTGTCTCAAGTGCGACACCAAAATCAAAATGCGCCGCCAAGGCCCGCTCCAGCGCTCCACCTACTACTGCCCCGAGTGCCAGGGAGTGCGCGAGTAGGCGTTGCGAGGCCGCATGAACGCGCAGTCTCGGCGACGGCGACGCCCAGCGCGACGCGGCCAGCTGGCCGCGCAGGCCAGGCCTACCAAAAATCCAAGACGCGCAACCGGGGCCACGCGAGGCTAACGGCTAATCTCGACCTCGACGCGTTGGCCCAATTTCAACGGCACGGGCTCGCTGAGCTCGATTTTGACGACCAGCACGCGCGTGTCCACGGGGCGTGACGGGTCGAGGGCTTTGAGGGCGCGAGGGACGACGCGATCGGGAATTTCGGCGACTTTTCCGCGCCAAGGCGTGGCGTAGCCTTCTGCGCGGATGAGTACGTTAGCGCCCAGCGCGACGTGACCGGCGTCGAATTCACCGACCTCCGCTTCGACGCGCAACCGTTCGAGGTTGGTGACCGTGACGACGGGCGTGCCGGCCGATACCATCTCACCCGCATCGACGAAGCGCTGCGTCACGCTGCCGTCGATGGGGGCGACGATCTTCGACTTGGCGATGTTGGCGGAGATGCGCGCGGCCCCCGCCAACAGCGACGCACGGCGACTGCTCGCGGCGTTCGAATCGTGCACGCTGCGATCCAGCGCGGCTTCGGCGACGACGTTGCTATTCCACAGCTGCTCGCTGCGCCTGCGCTCGCGCGTGGCAAAGTCGACATCCGTACCCGCTTCTTTGACGTGGGCCCAGGCTTCGTTGAGCGCTGCTTGCTGCTCTTTCACATCGACCTCGGCGATCACATCGCCGGCATTGACGTGATCTTGCTCTTTGACCAACAGCTTGACGAGCTTGCCGCTCAGCTCGGCGCCGAGCGTGATTTCGGCGCCTGGCGGCACCGCAACGCGCCCTTCCGCCAGCACACTTTGCGGCCCTTCTGCGGCGGTTTTGGCCTGGGCGCTGGCAATGACCTGGCCCGCCTTGGCCTGCTTCCACTCGTAGCCCGCGACCCCGAGGAGCACGGAACCGAGCACCAGCGTGCTCACATGCGACTTGAGACGTTGTGAAATTGACATAGCTCGCGTTCCCTTCAGGCTGCAATCCGTCCGTCTTCGATGTGCACGACGCGGTCGGCAACACGCCGCACCTTGGGGTCGTGCGTCACAATCAAGAGCGAGCGCCCTTCGCGGCGCGCCAGCTCGCTGAACAGATCCAAAATCTGAGCGGCGACGCTTGCATCCAGGTTGGCGGTCGGCTCGTCTGCCAACAACACTGAAGGTGACGCCGCCATCGCGCGCGCAATGGCGACGCGCTGCTTCTGCCCGCCGGACAAGTCGCGCGGCAAGAACCTGGCGCGGTCCGCCAAGCCGACCCGCGCGATCAGCTCCCGAGCTTGCCGAGTCGCGTCGTCGCCCGTTACGCCTTTGAGGTTGAGCGCGTACTCTACATTTTCGAGCGCGCTGAGCGCCGGAAACAGGTTGAACTGTTGAAACACGAAGCCGATATGCTGGCGGCGGACTGCCTGCAATTTGGCCGGTTTTGTCGCGTCCACCGGCTTGCCTGCAACCTCGACGCGGCCACTACTGGCGCTCAGTAAGCAACCCAGGATCGACAAGAACGTCGTCTTCCCCGAGCCCGAGGGGCCCTCGAGCGCCAGCACTTCGCCTGGCGCGAGATGAAGCGACGCGCCTTTGAGCACGTTCACGGTCTCGCGGCCCTCACGAAAAGTCTTGGTCACGTCTTCTGCCGTTAGATTGAACATGGCTATCGCCTGCTACCTCTCGCCCCTCACTTAGAACCACTCGAATCAGACTCTGAAAACGAGCGCCGGATCGATACTCGCAACTTTGCGGAAGCTCACTAGCGCCGACACCAAGCACAACAGCAACGTGCCCACGAGCGTCACCACTACTACTTGCGGCGCGATGATTAGTTTCAGTCCCGCGCTCGCAATCACCGGTTTCAAGAACTGCGCCGGCACATAGCCCAGCACGAAACCGATCACGGCCGCGACTGTCGCCTGCTTGCCGAGCATGCGGTAAATATCGAGGTTACTGCCGCCAATCGCCTTGACGGTGCCAAACTCTTTGAGATGCTCCATCGTGGAGGTGTAGAGCGTTTGCGCCACCACCACGACGCCCACCAAACACCCCAAAAACACCGTCAAAAATGCGTTGAAACCGATGCCCGTGTTCTCGACCCAGTAACCGCGCGAACGCTCTGCCCACGCCGCGCTGGTGTACACGTCGTTGTACGGTAGCTTCCGCGAAAGCTCCGCCGCGACCGCCGCCACGTCGGCGCCCGGCGCCAGCTTGACGACGATGTACGAAGTCTTGCCCCCCAGTAGCTCCGGCTGCAGCTCCTGCGCGCGCCGGAAATCCATGAACGCGAGGGGCGTCGTCGTAAAGCTCTTGGCCTCACGGCTCTTGCCGATGACCTTCAAGCGCTGCCCGTTGACCTCGCGGTAGTCACCCACCGCGAACGCACCAAAGCGCTTGGACGCCGACTCATCGAACATCACGAAAGCGCCGCGCTTCAAGTCGTCGACGCTGCCTTCGCTGATTTGCCAGGGAATACCCCAGCGCTTGAAGTCTTCCATCGCGTAAACGATGGACGTTTCTTCGGCGCCGGTCGGCAGCGCCACCTGCATGAACGACAGAATGAGGTTGTCGGCGCGCGCGACGCCCGGCACCGAGCGCGCGCGGTACAGGTTCGACTCCGGAAACTGATGCACGAAATCCAGATTCGGCGAGTTCTTGGAGGTGATCCACAAGTCCGCGTCGAGCTTGCGGATCGTGATCGTGGAGTTGTCGAGCAAACCGACGAACAAGCCGACCTGCACCAGCACCAGCGTGACGGCGAAGGCCACACCCGAGACGGTGATCAGAAAGCGAACCTTGTCATGCAGCAGCGTCTTCAACCCCAAATCGACCATGGCGTTACCCCTTCGGTTTTGGCTTTGCCGTCGGCTTCTTGGCCTTGGCTTTCGTCTTGGTGGGCACCTCGGCTTCGACCAGACCCGGCATGCCGGAGCTGGCGGCGCCCTCGAGCTCTTTCTCGGCAGCTTCCGGATCGCGCAAGTGAGAGCGCAGCACGCAGCGCAGCGCCTGCAAGAAGCGCTCACGGCGCGGCTTGAAATCGAGCCACGGCTCCTGCTTGTTCAGAATCAAGTCGAGCGCCGCAGCGCCGTGCAAGATCGACCAGATGGATTGCGACACCAGATCGACGTCGGTGAGCTCTGGTCGCAGATAGCCACCGGCCATCAGCTGCTGCACGAGCTGATGCAAGAACACATAGGCGTTCACGCGCGGGTCTTCGCGCTCACCCGCTTCGGGCGGCGCTTCTGGCAACGGCGTCATGAACATGAGCCGGTAGTGCTGCGGAAACTGCTCGGCGAACCCGAGGTAGACGAAGCCCGCGCGGCACGCGCTCTCGATCGGGCTCTTGCTGCCAGCGACTGCTTCCAAGAAGCGCCCCGCAAAGTCGCGAAAGTCACGCCGGCACAGCTCGCGCACCAGCGTCTCTTTGTCTTCGAAATGGTTGTAGAGCGCGGTCGCCGAGTACTCGATGCGCTTGCCGATCTCGCGCATCGTCACCGCTTCGTAGCCGCGTTCGGCGAACAGCTCGCGCGCCGCATCCAGAATTTGCTCACGCATGGCCAGGCGCTCGCGTTCGCGCCTTTCGTTGGTGCCCATGCCCTTGCGTAAACGGTGTTCCAACACTTAACGATGTTAACCTACGGAACAGTGTTAATTCGTCAAGGCCTGTGGATAGTAAGCATTTGAAATCCATCAGTTATTTTTTCTTTTTCAGGGGGGATTGTGGCCCCCGGGCGGCCGAGGTTACGAGACCCGGCCCGCCTTTGGAGCCTTTCGACCCGCCCCCCGCCGACCCGTCGCAGCCCCCCGCGACCGAGGCCGCAGCACCGACCCCAACCGCCGCCCCTTCCAACGAGGCCACGGCGCTGCTCGCGCTCTCTGCCCGCGCGCCCAAGCTCGAGCTGTCGACCCTCGACCTGTGCTTTCTGGCGACCCTGTACTTGCGCGGTCAGGGCGCCGGACATTCGGCCTTCAGCGAGGAGCAGCTGTTCGAGCTGTTCGAGCAAGCGGCGCAGATCGTGGAGCGCGACCCGAGCGCGGTGCGCAAGCGCGCCACGCACGCCATCGCGCGACTGCGCGCCCAGCGCTTGCTGGCTCGCGTGGACGGCGCGGGCGTGATGCGCGCCGGCGAGTATGCGCTGTCGCGCCTCGGCGCTTCGATCGTCAGCTTCTTCCTCGAAGACGAGGTGCTGACGACCGAGACGCTCACGCTGCTGGCGCGCACACTCGAGAGCAGCCTGCGTGACGTGCTGGCACGAGCCAGAACTACGACCGATGCCGCCACGCTCGACGAGGCCGTGGTGGGTCCGCTCAAGGTCACGGTGCACGAGCTGATGGAGGGCATCGAGCGCCGCCAGCGTGGCCTCGACCTGCAGCAAGAGCAGTTTCAGAAGGAAATTTCCGCGCTCCTGAGCGCCGATTGGTTTGGGGCCGTGGAGAGCTGTCAGACACTGCTCGAGAGCACCGCCGGCACGCTGCGCGACTTGAACCACGTGCTGCTTTCGGAATCACACCGGCTGCAAGCGCAGCTCGAGGACTTGCAAGAGCTGGCGTTGCGCCACGGCGCCGAGGCTTCTGAAGAGGCGATTCGGCGCGCCGCGGACCAGATTGACCGCATCGCGGCTTGGAGCTCGGGACGGCAGAAGTCGTGGTCCGACTACTACCAGTACGTGCACCGCTTCTTACGCGACGTGGTGCGGCTGGATCCGAGCCGAGCGCTCACGGCGCGCCTGCGCGACCAGATTAGTGGCAAGGGTGGCAAGCGCTTCACGCTGGCGGTCGCGACCACGCCGGCTCCGTTGTTGTTGCGGGAGGTTGCGCCTGCCCCCGATCGGCCACCCGTGAAACGACCACGCGCCGAGCGCGACACGGCACCGGACGAAACGGTGCCCGTCGATCCGTACGCGGTGATCGAAGACAGCGTGCGCCAGAAGCTGGACGCCGGAGCCGCGAGCTTGCGCGACGTGACGGCGCAGGTGACGGCCGAATTGCCGGAAGACGAGCGTTTTCGCGCGGCGGGCCGCGTCGCGCAGGTGGTGGCGCGCTTGGCGCGCACCCATTCGGATCGCGAGCGACCGTGGCTGCCCGTCGACGAGGCGTTCGCGATCGAAGAGTGGACCTTGCCGCGCAAAGACAGCGCCAAAGCGGGGCGTGGATGAGCATGGAGACGAGCCAGACTTTCGAAGATCTCGCGCAGGTGGTGGAGCACGAGCTGTTCGTGGACGTGGACCTGGCGCTGCGGCGCGGGCGTCACATCGATCGCGACGACGTGGCCTGGTATGGCTTCTTGACGGACGCGCAGGCGCAGCTCGAGCGTTTTTACCGGCGCTACGGCGCCGAGCTGGTGCAGCGGACGGACGGCTTCTTTTTCTTGCTGCCGAGCGGCGACAAGCTGGGGCGGCGGCATCTGTCGCCCAGTGAGATGCTGGTCGGACAAGGGCTCACGCTGTTGTATTTGGATCCGGCGACGGTCGAGCAAGGCGGCGTGACGACGCGCGAGGCCTTGTTGTCTCAGCTTTCGGCCAGCATGGGCACCGAGCAGCTGATGGCCGCGTTCAACGCCGCAAAAAAGAAACGGCTCGATGAGCGCGTGGCGCAGGAAATGGTGCGCTCGCGCGTGAGCGAGGCGATTCGGCGCCTGGCGGGGCTCGGCTTCGTGGAGCTACTGCCGGACGATCGCATTCGTTTGCGCGCCTCATTGATGCGCTTTGCGGAGCCGGTGCGCGGCAGCGGTGCCGACATCGAAGCGTTGAACAAGCTGGTCGCTTCCGGTGAGGTCGCGCTCACCGAGGGTGATGAAGGCGACGACAGCGAAGCCGAGGCGTCGAGCCCCGGTGCCAGCGTCGATCCACGCCACGCGCCGATTCCGCAGTGGAACGAAGGCGCTGAGTGGGGGTCGAGCTTCGACGCGCCGCCGCCGGATCCCGACGCACCGCCCGAAGACGAATACCGCGGTCCCGACGCCGACGTGCCGCCCGAAGACGAATACCGCGGACCCGACGCCGACGCCGAGAGCGACGAGGAGCCGCTGTCATGAGTCGCGCGCGAGCCACGGCGCTCGCGCTGGTGAACTGGAAGGGCGTCTTTTACGAACGCTACCAGCTCGATCGCCGCGTGACGGCGCTCGAGGGCGCCAATGGCGCCGGCAAGACGACGGTGATGATCGCCGCGTACATCGTGCTCTTGCCCGACATGACGCGCCTGCGCTTCACGAACCTGGGCGAAACAGCGGCCATCGGCGGCGACCGCGGCATCTGGGGTCGCCTGGGCGAACCGACGCGGCCGTCGTACGCGGCGCTGGAGCTGGACCTGGGCGAAGGCGTGCGTGTGATCGCGGGGGTGCTCTTGACGCGCAAGGCCGAGCCCACGCTCGAGCTCACGCCGTTCTTGATCAGCGACCTGAAGCCGGGCGTGCGGATGCAAGATCTGCTGCTCGTGATGACGGCGGAAGAAGAATCCGTGCCCGAGCTGGCCGAGCTGCGCCAAAACACGCTCGCGGCGCAGGCGCGGCTCGAGGTGTTCAGCTCCGCCAAAGACTACTTTGCGGCTCTTTTCGAGCTCGGCATCGGGGCGCTGAGGCTAGCGAGCGAGGAAGATCGCGGCCGCCTGGGCGACATGCTGCGCACCAGCATGACGGGCGGCATTTCGCGCGCCATCACGGCCGAGCTGCGCTCGTTCTTGCTGCGCGAACAAGGCAGCATCACCGACACGCTCGGGCGCATGCGCGAAAACCTGAATGCGTGCCGCCGCACCCGCATCGAGGTGAGCGAGGCGCAGCTGCTCGAGCAGGAGATTTCCGGCGTGTACGACGCGGGCCAAGGCATGTTCGCGGCCGCGCTCCAAGCGACGAGAGAGGGAGCCAGCGAGCGGCGCGCGCAGGTAACGAAGCTCGAGCAGGTCCTGGCACGGGCGCGTCAGGCGTTGACGGACGAGCAGCGCGCGAACGAAGCGCTCGCGGCCCGCGAAGCGGAGCTGGGCGAAGAGCTGGCGCGCCAACGCACCGCGCTCGACGAGCTCCGCGAGCAGCGCCGTTTGCACGACAGCCACGAAGCGCTGCGCGCGATCCAGCGCGACATCGAGCAAGAGCTGGCAACAGCGACGGCGCAAGTGGCGGAAGCCAAAACGCGGCAGCAAGCGGCGACGCAGGCGCGCGAGGCCGAAAAGCAGAAGCGCGAAAAGTGCCGTCAAGATCAGGAGCGCGCCGCGCTCGGTCTGGCAAACCTGCAGGCCGGTCTCGACGAGCTGCACCGCCGTTCGAGCGCGCACCGCCAAGCGAGACGGCTACTCGCCGAGCTGGGCGCGCAGGGCGCCCAGGTCGACTCGCCCAGCGCTGAGACTCTTACGACTCAGCGCGACGCGGCCCAAGCGCGCCTGAACGAAATCGACGCCGAGCGCCTGGCCGGCGAGCGCGCTTCGACGCTCGCGGCACAGCAAAAGCGCGAATGGGATGCGGCACGGGCCCTGCTGAGCGAGCTCGGGCTCACCGCGGAGCCGGAACGAAGCTACGAAGTAGCGCGCGAAGCGCTGCAGCAAGCCAACGCGATCGAGCAGCGCCTCGTCGCTCAACCAACCCTGCAACGCTCGCTCGAAGAAGAGCAGGCGCTGGCCGAGCGCCAGGCGAGCGCGCAAAGCGCCGCGCGCGCTCTCGGACTCGCGCTCGACGCCGGCAACGCGCGCCAGCGCATCGAAGCTTGTCTGACCCAAGCGGACAGCGAGCTTTTGCGGCTCGAAGAACAAAAGCGCGCGCTCGAAGAGCAACGCAGCGCCGTGAAAGCGGAGCTGGCCCAAAACCGTGAACGCGCCGCCAAAACGGCGGCCGCGCTGGGCCGACATCGCCGGCTGCTCCAGCGCGTCGAGCGCATCAGCCAAGTCGCAGGTCCGTTTGCGCCCACGCGCGAGGCCGTGATTCGCGTGCGCGACAGCCTCAGCAGTGAGCGGCAAGAGCTGACGAGCGCGTTCGAATCCGCGCAGGCACGGCGCGAGCAACTACTGCACGACGCCAATCACCTCGAAGCCTCCGGCGGACAATTTTCGGCCGAATTGCTGCGACTACGCGACGAGCTCGACGGCGAGCTGCTCGGCAATCGCTTCGAAGAGCTGGACCTGAAAGAAGCCGCGCGGCTCGAAGCTCTGCTTGGCCCGCTCACGCAAGCGATCGTCGTCGACGACATCGCCGAGGCTACCGCGCGACTGGCCGGCAAACCACGCGAGCTGGCCGAGCTGCGGCTGGTCGCGGCCGGGACGGCGCTCGATGCCCTCGGCCAAAACGCTGCCGATTCTGCCAACGACGTGCACGTGCAAGAAGGCGCCGCTCTGAGGGTCACGCGCCGCCCGGAGCGACCGTCGCTCGGCCGCAAAGCGCGCGAGGCGCGCATCGAAGAGCTGCGCCGCGAGGCCGCCGGCATGAGCGAAGAGCTGGAGCGACGCCAGGCACGCCTGCGCGCCGTGCAGAGCGCGCTCGGCGACATCGATCAACTGCTGCCTGACGCGGAGCTGCTCGAGCAGGGCGACCCTGCCGAGCAAAAAAGCGCGCTCGAAACCGCAGCCGCCGCGCTGACCAAAGACGAAACTGCGCTCGACCAGAGCATCGTGGAGCTGGCCACGAAAGCGCACGAAACGCGCACGACGGCCGGCCGTTTCCGCAGCCTGCTGGCCGATGCCTTCTTGCTCGATGCTGCCGATCACGCCGCCCGCGCCGAAACACTGCGCCGCGAGCTCACGGAGCTGGACGAGCTCGCCCAACAGCACCAGCGCACGCAAGCCGCGCGCAAAAAACTGACCCCGCTGCTCGAAGCGTTGCGGGTTCCCCCGCCCGATGCCGCACGCCTCGAGCAGCTCGCGAGCGAGCGCAGCACGCTCGTCGCCGAGCGCGATCGCACCTTCAAGCTGCTCGAAGGACTCACACAGCTGCTCGCCGAATTGCCGGCGCTAGGCTGGGAAGACGCCGAGCGCTCGCTCGAGAACAGCACGCAAATTGCGCCCGCGCTCGAAGAGCAGCACCAGCGCGCGCACGCGGCCCTGCAAGCTGCCGAAGAGCAAGTGCTCGCCGCCGAGGCAGCCTGGGAACGAGCCGTGGGCGAGCTGCAGCAAGCCGAGGCTGGGCGCAGCGCCATCGCCGCGCACGCCGAGCGACTCGCGCAAGAGCTGGCGAGCCTCGGCATCTCGTCCGAATTGCCGCCGGAGCGCGCCGCCGCACGCCTGGCCGAGCTGACGACCTTGGCCGAGCGCCTCGGCCTCGAAGAGCGCGACCTCCTCGCGCGGCGCGGCGCTCAGGCCGAGCGAGTCCGCCAATTGGGGCTCGAATTGGGCAAAATCGAGCGCGATTTGCAAGACGCGCGCACAGCCGCTGAGCCCGCCGCGGCCCGCTGGCAAGCCCTGCGCGCCCACGCCGACGCCGCGCACGTGCTGCACTCCGGCGAGTCCAGCGAGCACGACGAGCAGCGCTCGGCGCTCGAGCTCGCGGCCGAAGCGCGCAGCCGCGCCGCCCTCTTGCAAGATCGCCTGAGCGACGCGCGCGGCGGTGAGGCCTTGGCGCGCGAGGTCGCGGAACAATCGCTCGACGACGCCGACGCCTTCCTCTCGCTGTGGTTGCGCGTCCGCGAATGGCTCGCCCGCCGCGTCCCCGCGCAAGTCGCCGAGGTCGACGACCCGCTGCTCGCGCTCGAACGCCTACGCAGCCACCTCAGCGTGCTCGAGCAACGCCTCTCGCATCAAGAAGCAGACTTGCGCGGCGCCTCCGAAGACGTCGCGCGCGGCATCGAAGTGCAGCTGCGTCGCGCCAAGGCGCAAGTCCGGCGCCTCAACCAAAACCTGTCCGGCGTCTCATTCGGCAGCATCGCCGGCATCCGCGTCGAAATGCGCCGCTCCCAACAGATGGAGCCCGTGTTGCGCGCTCTCGCCGAAGGCAGCGCCCAAGAGCTCCTCTTCCAAAGCTCACTGCCCACCGAAGAAGCGCTCAGCGAAATCCTTCGTCGCTACGGCGGCGGACGCAGCGGCGGCGGACGCGTCCTCGATTACCGCGAATACCTCGAGCTCATCGTCGAAGTACAACGCAAAGCCGACGGCAGCTGGGAGCCCGCCAACCCCACACGCCTCTCCACCGGCGAAGCCATCGGCGTCGGCGCCGCGCTCATGATGGTCATCCTCGCCGAGTGGGAACGCGACGCCAACCTGCTGCGCGCCCGCCGCGGCCCCGGCTCCCTCCGCTTCCTCTTTCTCGACGAAGCCAACCGCCTCTCGCAAGACAACCTCGGCTCCCTCTTCGACCTCTGCGAAGCCCTCGACCTGCAGCTCCTCATCGCCGCCCCCGAAGTCGCCCGCGCCGACGGCAACACCACCTACCGCCTCGTCCGCAAAGTCACCGAAGACGGCCGCGAAGAAGTCATCGTCTCCGGCCGCCGCGCCCTCACCAGCGAACCCGCGTTGCCCGCACCGCCGGTCGTCGCCGCACCGACGCAGGGCAGCCTCTTCGAGAACTAGGATCGGTGGGGCTGCCCAATCGCGGCCCCCTTGCAGAAGGCTTCCGTAGCGGCAAAAGGTGCCAACGCGCGGCCGCCACTGGCCGCCGACGGCCGGCGCTGCAACCTCGCCCGCTCGCGCGAAAGGCTTCTTTCACGCTCGTCGAGAGGCCGACGACGCTGGCATGCAGGTCGCATGCGCCAGCTGCGTGCGGCGCCCTCCGAAACTCCTCGACTTGGTAAGACGCGCTCTGCGCCTTCGCCACTACAGCGTGAGAACCGAGCAAGCCTACGTGCTCTGGATCCGTCGCTTCATCCTCTTTCATCACAAGCGCCATCCCAGCGACCTCGGCGCCAGCGAAGTCCAAGCCTTTCTGGAGCACCTCGCGCGCGACATGGGCGTCAGCGCCGCGACTCAGAATCAAGCCCTCGCCGCTTTGGTCTTCCTCTACAACGACGTCCTCGCGTTGGGTCTCGAACGTCACGTTAAGCTGGTACGAGCTCGGCCGCCCGAACGCATCCCTGTCGTCCTCACCCCGAGCGAAGTCTGGCGCGTCCTCGACCAGCTCCACGGCACTCCACTCCTCATGGCCAGCTTGCTCTACGGCGCCGGCCTTCGGCTCATGGAGTGCGCCACCCTCCGCATCAAAGACGTCGACTTCGAACGCCGTGAAATCCGCATCCGCAACGGCAAAGGCGGAAAAGACCGCCTCGCTCCCCTCCCCACCTCCATGATCGAAAAACTCCGCCAACACCTCGAGCGTGTCCGGCAACAGCACGACGCCGACCTCCGCCAAGGCGCCGGCTACGTCGACCTTCCCAACGCCCTCCGCCGCAAATTCCCCCAAGCCTCTCGCGAATGGCCCTGGCAATGGCTCTTCCCCGCCACCCGCATCTACCACCACCACGAAACCAACGAGCGGCGTCGCCACCACCTCCACGAAACCGTCCTCCAACGCGCCATCCGCGAAGCTGCTCGCGCCGCACAAATCAGCAAGCGCGTCAGCTGCCACACCCTACGCCACTCCTTCGCGACCCACCTCCTCGAATCCGGCTACGACATCCGCACCATCCAAGAGCTCCTCGGCCATCGCGACGTCTCAACCACCATGATCTACACCCACGTCCTCAACCGCGGCCCCCTCGGCATCCGCAGCCCCCTCGACACAAAATAAATCCCAGACCTCCCCTTACCGCCTTACACAGACCTCCCCTTACGGCCCCACCCTCAACAAAACGTCGCAGAATCCCACCCTCCCAACCCCATCCCCCGCCATCTTACACAGACGCGCCCAAACCGAACTACCCCGTCCGGCTGCAACCCAATTATAGTTGGGCAGGCGAATGTTGACGTGCGCGCGACCGATCCGAAGGCGCTGGGTTCTCGCAGCGCCACAGAGTCATTGGCTTGCACTCGTCCTGCTGGGCGGCCTTCTCTTCCTGACCGCGTGCGATCCACAGGTCAGCCTACG
>DASZTA010000021.1:0-4229 GCA_035548415.1 Polyangiaceae bacterium | reverse complement strand
TAGCGGCGACGGTCACCGCCCAGCAACGCTACCGGCCATTCGTCGGCAGCTCTTGCTCCATCTCGCTACGCCTTGCCCACGCTGCGGCCTCGCGGTGAGGCTGTTCATTCCGCCATAAAAAAAGTGACTGAGTAGTGCTAGGCAGTCACCGGGAAGAGACGCTCGCAGCGCCCCCCAATTCTCGGATCCCGATCCTCCCGATCTCCCTGTGACATCTCCAAGGGAACGACGGCTCTCGAGCGAATGGCCCGAGGCGCCGGCAGTACGGCCTTCGACCAGCGAGACCTAGGGACGACACGGAAGTTTCTGCAATTCTAGCTGCAGCTTGGCAGCCCCCTTTGCTGGCAGCCTGCGCTAGGCTCCGCCATCATGAGCCGAGCGGGCTTTCAGAAGAGCGTGCGGATGTTCCACAAGTTCTCGCAAGAGACCTTGAAGCGCCGCGGCGGCGATCCCGAGGGGCGCGAGAGCGTGGAGGCGCTGGCCGCGATCGACTCCGTGCTGAAAGCCGAAAAGCTGCTCGAGCCCGGCTTGCTGGAGCCGTTGGCCGCCTTCACCAACCTCTTGCAGAGCTCGCAGCTCCCGCCCGATTTCGGCAACTACAGCTTCGCGGACGCGCTGCTCGCGATCGAAGACGCACACGCCGAGCTGCGCCAGAACGACGAGCAGCGCTGGGAATTCGAGCCCGAGCTCGACGACGAAAGCGCCGCGGCGTGGCTCGCCACTGCAGAAGCGCCGCCCGCGCCGAGCCAGGGCGAGCACGCTACCAAGCTCGAAAGCTTCGTGCTCGAAGCCGCAAAGGGAGTGGAGCCCGGCAGCGCGCTGGTCGTCGGGGCGCTGTCGGCGCCCGAGCTACCGCTGGCCGAGCTCGCCCAGCGCTTCGAGCGCCTCACGCTCAGCGACATCGATCTCGCAAGCTTGGAAGCGCTCGTCAAACGCGTGGTGCCCGAGCCGCTGCGCGCCAAGCTCAAGCTCGAGCGCTACGACGTGAGCGGCAGCTACGGCGCCTTCACGCGCGAGCTGCGAGCCATCGTGGCCGACGCCGCGAGCGCGCCCGACGCGGTGCGGGACTTGCTCGCCTGGCTACAAGGTTACGACGTCGGCGCAGGCAGCGCGGGCCTGAGCGCGGTCGACGAGCGCCCGGCACTGGCCATCTCGGCCATGCTGCTCGGCGGGCTCGGGCGAGGCTATGCGCCGGCAATCACCAGCGCTTTCAAAGCGCGCGGTTGGGACGCCGCGGCAGCCCGCCCACTCGGCCCCGCCCTCAGCCTGCTGGGCTGCCTCGTGCAGCAACACCACGTACAAGCGCTGCTGCGCCGCGCCCAGGCCGCGGTGCTGGTGAGCGCGGTCAGCCAGGTGGAGCTGCGCAGGCTACCGAACGGGCAAGACGCTGCTGACGGCGAGCCCCACGACCTCCTCCTGGTCGAGCGGCTGAGCGAACGCTTGCCGCAGACCGCCCCAATCAAGGCCCAACAGAGCTGGGAGCACCGCCACCAGCGCCCCGACAGCGCGCCGGGGCATTCGCTTGTGACCCTGATCGAGGCCGTGCTCGTGTAGTGTTCGCTGGCTGGTTCGCTCGTGGCCTCCCCCGCTCGCTTAGTCTTCGCCTGGTTGCTCGCGCTCGGTACGTTGTGTCCCGCGCTCGCGCGCGCCGAGGGCCCTCAGCAGCTGTCGATCGCTGCCGCGGGCGCCTGTCCATCGGCGGAAGACGTGGGGCAAGAGCTGCAAGAGCTGATGCCCGACGCCACGCTGTCGATCAGCCCGGACGTCGTGGACAGCGACGTGATCGTCTCCGATCGCGGCGCCGGCTTCACCGTCAAGGTGCGCGGCCAACGTAAACGCTTTCGCAACACCGAGCGCGATTGCCTGGAGCGCGCGCGGCACGTCGCCGTCTTCGCGGTGCTGGTGATCGATCCACTGCACGTGCCCGTCAACGCGGTCAACGACGCAGAAGAGGAACCGGAGCCGGAAAAGCCGCCCGAACCGCCACCTCCGCCCCTTCCACGTCCGAAGCCCGCGCCGGTCAGAACCACGTATTTCGACTTCGCGCTCGGCCCGCTCGCGCAGGTCGCGTTGAAGACCGACGCGTCCGGCGGCACGCAAGCGGGCGGCCTCGGTCTGCGTTTGCGCTACGGCGGTAGCTTCGGCATCACGCTCGGTCTCGCTGGTCTGTTACCGACGTCGCTGCATTTCGCTCAAGCCGATGCGCGCGCGACGTGGGCACCGATGGATCTGAGCCTCGCGTTCGCCCAGCGCGTCTCGAGTTGGGAAGTGGAGCTCGACTTGGGCGTCGCTCCGGCGCTACTGCTGGTCGAAGGCCAGGCGCTCGACGCGACGCAACAAGCAGTACGGTTGGAAGTAGGTGGCAGGGTCGGCGCACAGGTGCGCTACTGGGCGAGCGACCACGCCGGCATCTGGGGCGGCATGTTCGTTACCTATTTTCCGCAGCCCTATGCCTTGCAAGTCGAGGGGATAGGCACGGTGGGTCAAACCCCCGCGGCGTGGGTCGGCGGCAGTTTGGGCGCGATAATTCGCCTCTAAATCGCGGTCTTCCCAAAAATCATTCCGATCGTTGAAGGTACCGAGTGTGCGTTTCCATGCGCTAAACGTGCGAAAACAGCGGTGCCTCTGAAGTTTTTTACTGCTTGCATCCCTCTTCTTGAGACACGATGAATGCAATGGTGCAGCGCCTATCGCCTCTCGATGTCGTGCTCGAGCAGCATGAAGGGTCGGCGCTCACCTTCGAGCAAGTTTACGCTTCGTCGTTCAACGACGTCGCGCGTTGGATTCGCGCGCTCGGCGGCCTACCTGCAGACGTAGAAGATCTCACGCAAGAGGTCTTCCTGGTCGTGCGCCGCAAGCTGAGCGGGTTCGACGGTCGCAACCTGCGCGGTTGGCTCTACCGTATCGCGCAGCGCACGGTGCGCGACTACCGGCGTCGTGCCTGGTTCCGTCGCGTGTTCTTGGGCGGCGGCAACGCGCCCGATCACTACGACACCGCCGCCAGCGACAGTGACCCCAGCGATCTTTTCGAACGGAAAGAAGCGGAGGGGCTACTAAGAGGGCTACTGGGGCAAATGAGCGAGGTGCGTCGCACCACGTTCATCTTGTTCGAGATCGAGGGTTACAGCGGCGAAGAGATCGCCGAAATGCAGGGCATCCCACTGAACACGGTGTGGACGCGACTGCATCATGCGCGCAAAGAGTTCTTGCGACTCGTCGCCGAGAGCGGCCGCGCGGGGAGCATCAAATGAAACCGCTACGTGAACACTTGGATGATCCGGATGACATCCTGCGAGCCAGCGCTGCGCTGCTCGCCAAGGTGCCGCCTTTGGAGCTGTCGTCGATGCAGCGGCGCCGCATCCGCGCCCGGATCGACGCCGTGAGCGACCAGCCGCGCAGCATGCGCTGGCTCCGTCCCGCGTTTGCAATCCCAGTTCTGCTGGTGGTCGGTGTCGCCGGCGCCACCGTCGGTCCGCGCATCTATCACGCGGTCGTGCCGCAGCACTCGTTCGAGCAAGAGCCGCCGCGCCTGCAGCCACCGCCTGCGCCCGTTGCCAAGGCGCACGCGCCGGCTGCCGCGCCTGCTGCACCGAGCTTGCCCGAAAGCATCACGCCCGAAGAGCTCGAGACGGAGAAGCCCTCGCCCGCTCCGCGCGCCAGCCAATCCGGCCCCGGCGCTTCGCTCATGATGGAAGCGTTGCAGGCTCGCCGCGCGGGCGACACCGCGCGCGCCCAAGAGCTCACCGCCGAGTACCAGAAGAAGTACCCGAACGGCGCCTTGAAAGAAGAAGCGCTGGCCATCGCGTTCGAGTCCGCGGCCGCGCGCAAAGACGCAAGCGCCGCCAAGCTCGCCCAAAAGTATCTCGCCAGCTTCCCGCACGGCCGCTTCCGCGCGCAAGCCGAGCAAGTCCTCGCCAACCGCTGAAGGCGCTTTGCTGGTCCTCGTGGGCTGCCCCGCCGCAGCCCCTGGTGATTCTACACATCTCGCGGGACGGCGAAGGCGTTCTCGCGTCAAGGCGAGCGCTGCATTGCACGTACGAGGGTCCGACGACTGAGGAAGCCCACGCACCTCTCACGCGCGCAGAAACTTCTTACGCTCGTCTCATCATTGATCACTACCTAGCAGGAACTTTCGCGCGATCTGAAAACCCTCTGTCACCGATAGGAGCTTCTCGAGCCCACCGCAGATGGTTTTCCAGCCGGGTTCTCCGTTCCATTTGATGTGTCCG
>DASZTA010000020.1:0-525566 GCA_035548415.1 Polyangiaceae bacterium | reverse complement strand
TCAGGATCCTTCGCAGTCGTAATCCCATTGCGGCGTGTCCCCCATTCCATCGCCAAGAAGTTCTTCCGAACGTAAGAACTTGGGTGAACGCGCGATGCGCTTCGGGACCCCAGGTATCATCGGACGTCCACGAAGCTAATTGCGAGCATAAGAACTTTCTGCGCGCGTGAGAGGTGAGTGGGCGTCCTCCGTCGTCGGACCCTCGTAGGTGCCATGCAGCGCGCGCAGTGACGCGAGAACGCCCTCGCCGTCCCGCGAGATGTGTAGAATCACTAGCTGCCAGCCTGGAAGCGACCCAGGACCTGCCGCACGCTGAGACCTACGGACGCGAAGGCAGCTTTCTGCAAGGGGGCTGCGATTTGGCAGCCAAACCTGGGAATGGTGTCCGAAGGGCTTACGTCAAGAGCACTGGGCGGGGTGAGAAATCTATCGAGAGGCGATACTTTTCATCGCCGCAACACCGGCGCGATACCGGCGTGAAACGCGCGGCGGGTGACAAACAGGGTTGCCACCATGCCTCGCTCTGCGCCGCGACTCGCGGCGGTCACGTCCGAAACAGTGAGAACGCACTGCCCGTACTGTGCGTTTCAGTGTGGGATGGAGCTGTCGGTCACCCGGCTTGGCGGCTCCGCGACCGAGCTGCGCGTGGCCGCCGACCCGGACTTTCCGGTGAACCGCGGGCAGATGTGCATCAAGGGCTTTACCTCGGCGGCCCTGCTCGATCATCCGCAGCGCATCAAGCAGCCGATGCTGCGCCAGCCGAACGGCCGTCTTGCGCCGGTGTCGTGGGAGAGCGCGCTCGACTTCATCGCCGAGCGGCTGCTCACGCTGCAGAAGGCGCACGGCAAAGACGCGATCGGGCTGTTCGGTAGCGGCGCGCTCACCAACGAAAAGGCGTACCTGCTGGGCAAGTTCGCGCGCGTGGCGCTGGGCACCTCGAACATCGACTACAACGGGCGCTACTGCATGTCGTCGGCGGCGGCCGGGCAAAACCGCGCTTTCGGCATCGATCGCGGGCTGCCCTTTCCGGTCTCGGATATCGCCGAGGCGCAAACGCTCCTGCTCTGGGGCTCGAACTGCGCGGAAACGATGCCGCCCATCATGCAGTGGGTGTACGCGCAAAAAGAAGCGGGCGGCGCGCTGATCGTCGTCGATCCGCGCCTGACCGACACGGCGCGCGGCGCCGCGCTGCACCTGCAGCTCACGCCCGGAAGCGACTTGTTGCTCGCCAACGGGCTACTGGCGCTCGCGCTCGAGCTCGACTTGATCGATCACGAGTACATCGCGCGCCGCACCCAAGGTTTCGAAGAGCTGCGCCGGCACCTGCTCTCGATCGATCCGACCCATGTGGAGCGCGTGACCGGCGTGTCGCTCGCCAAGCAGCGCCGCGCGCTGGAGCTTTTGGCGCGCGCCGAGCGCAGCATGCTGCTTTCGGGGCGCGGTGCGGAGCAGCAATCCAAGGGCACCGCCACGGTGCTCAGCTTCACCAACCTGATGCTGGCGCTGGGTAAGGTCGGCAAACCGGCCAGCGGCTACGGCTGCCTCACCGGCCAAGGCAACGGCCAGGGCGGCCGCGAGCATGGCCAAAAAGCCGACCAATTGCCGGGCTATCGGCTGATCGAGGATCCCGAGCACCGCGCCGCCATCGCCAAGGTCTGGGGCGTGTCACCCGATTCGCTGCCCGGCAAGGGTAAGAGTGCCTACGAGCTGCTCGATGCCATGGGCCCCAAAGGCGGCATTCGTGCGCTGCTCGTCTTCGGCTCGAACGTGGCGGTGGCCTCACCCAACACCAGCAACATCGAGAGCAAGCTCGCGCAGCTGGATCTGCTGGTGGTGTGCGACGCCTTCGAGAACGAGACCGCGCGCAGCGCTCACGTCATCTTGCCGATCGCGCAGTTCGGTGAAGAAGAGGGCACGCTCACCAATTTGGAGGGTCGCGTCATCTTGCGCGAGCGCGCGCGCCAGCCGCCCGAAGGCACCAAGACGGATCTCGAAATTTTGGCGGAGCTGGCCGAGCGGCTCGGCTACGTCGAAGGCTTTCGCTTCGACGGCACCGAGGCCGTGTTCGACGAGCTGCGCCGCGCCACCGCCGGCGGCAAGGCCGACTACAGCGGCATCAGCTACGCGCGGATTCGCGCCGAGAAAGGCGTCTTTTGGCCGTGCCCGGGGCCGCTGCATCCGGGCACGCCGCGGCTGTTTGCCGACGGCTTTGCGTTTCCGGATGGGCGCGCGCGCTTCTTCGTGGTGCCGCACCGCCCGGCGGCAGAGCTGCCGGACGGCGAATACCCGCTGTTCTTCACGACCGGGCGCTACAAGGAGCACTACAACTCCGGCGCGCAGACCCGGCGCGTGGCCCAGCTCGCCGAGGCGAAGCCGCAGCCGCGCGTGCAAATTCATCCGCGGCTCGCTCGAGAGCTGGGCGTGCTCGAGGGCCAGAGCCTGCTCATCGAGAGCCGGCGCGGCAGCGTGAGCATGAGCGTGGCGCTCAGCCGCGACATCCGCCCCGACACGCTGTTTGCTCCCTTCCATTGGGGAGGCAAGCAGGCCGCCAACTTGCTGACCATTCCGGCGCTCGATCCGCAGAGCCGCATGCCCGAGTTCAAGATTTGCGCCGTGAGAGCCCGCGCGGGCAGCGCGGACGGGGGACCCAGAAAGCAAAAATGAGCAAGAAGAAGCTGGCCATCATCGGTAACGGCATGGGCACGTGCCGATTGCTCGACGAGCTCGCGGCGAGGGGCGCCGCGTTCCAATACGAGATCACCGTGTACGGCGAAGAGCAGGGCGGCGCGTACAACCGCATCCGGCTGGGCAAGGTGCTGGCGGGCGGCTCGCCCGACGACATCGTGACCAAGCCGCTCGAGTGGTACGACCGCCACAACGTGCGCCTGATCGACCGCACCCGCGTCGTGAAGCTGGACACGCTGCGCAAGCAAATCGAAACCGCCGACGGCCAGCTGCGCGGTTACGACGTGGCCGTGCTGGCCACCGGTAGCCAGCCGCTCGTGCCTTCGCTGGAGGGCATGAACGACGAAAACGGCGAGCTCAAGCCGGGCATCTTCGTCTACCGCACGATCGGCGATTGTTTGCGTATGCGCGAGCACGCGCGCTCGGGCGACAGCGCGATCGTGGTGGGCGGGGGCCTACTCGGGCTGGAAGCCGCGAAGGTGCTGGCCGATCGCGGCCTGCACGTGACCGTGGTGCAGCTGAAAAAGACGCTCATGAACGCGCAGCTCGACGAAATCGGCGGCGAGATGCTGGAGCGGCAGATCGAGCGCTCGGGCATCTTCGTGCGCACCGGGCGCACGGTCGAGGCCGTGTACGCCGAAGAGAAGGTGAAAGGCGTCTTCCTCGACGACGGCACGAACCGCCCGGCCGACATCGTGGTGCTCGCGTGCGGCGTGCGCCCGCGCATCGACGTGGCCAAGGCGTCCGGCATTCCCGTGAACCGCGGCATCATCGTCAACGACGCGCTCGCGACCGAGGTACCGAGCGTCTACGCCTTCGGCGAGTGCGCCGAGCACGACGGCAAAACGTACGGCATCGTGGCCCCCGTCTGGGAGCAGGCCACGGTGCTGGCCGACGTGCTCACCGGGCGCGGCGCGGCCGCCAAGTACCGCGGCTCCAAACTTTACACGCGGCTCAAGGTGGCCGGCGTCGAGGTGGCGACCATGGGCATCAGTGAGCCCGAGCGCCCCGAAGACGACGTCTTGCAAATCGTGCAAGACCGCAAAGACGCCTACCGCAAGCTCATCGTGCGCGATCGGCGACTCGTCGGCGCGATTCTGGTCGGTGACACGTCCGCCGCCGCCACGCTCGTGCAGCACTTCGATCGCGGCGATCTGCTGCCGGAAGACCCGCTCGAGGTCTTGTGCCAGCCCACCGTGGCCGCCGATCCGGCCACCCGCATCGTGTGCAACTGCCACAAGGTGACCGAAGGACAGATTTGCGAAGCGGTCGCACAAGGCGCCGAAAGCGTCGAAGCGGTGAGCGCGGCCACCAAGGCCTGCACCGGCTGCGGCTCTTGCAAGAACGAGATCGCTCAAATCGTCGCCAAGTGTCCGAAGAAAGCATCTTTGCCGATGGTGGCGGCCAGTTGAAAGCGCGTCGCGTGCCACTCACGGACCTGCGCGCGCTGGCTGCGTTCCGCTACGAGCTACGCTGCTTCTTGGCGTTCAGCGAGCGAGCCGCGCGTGCCGCCGGCATCGAGCCGCAACAGCACCAGCTGCTGCTGGCCGTCGCCGGGCTACCGGCAGGCAGCCGACCCACCATCCGCACGGTCGCGGAGCGGCTCTGCGTGCAGCACCACACCACCGTCGCGCTGGTCGACAAGCTGCAAGAGCGCGGCCTGCTGCGCCGAGAGCGCAGCACCGAAGACAAGCGCGAAGTCTTGCTGCACTTGACGACAGCGGGGAGCGAGCTCTTGCAAGAGCTCTCGCGCCAGCACCGCCAGCACCTGAAGTCGGTGGGACCCGAAATGGTGGCGGCGCTGGGGGCCATTCTCGGCGGCCGGGGCTGGGACGCCCCCGTCTCCGAGGCCGCCCCCCAGCTCGGCGCCCCCTGATCCGCCAAATTCACCGCCACTTTTGCGGCTCGGAGCGGGACGCGCGCTTTCTGACCCAAGGGCCTTGCAGCCTCCCCTGCCCCTGAGGTAAACCCCCGCACCCTTTCGGTTAACACCCCACGCAGCGGTGGTGGAACTGGCAGACACACCAGCTTGAGGTGCTGGCGCCGTAACTGGCTTGGAGGTTCAAGTCCTCTCCGCTGCACTGAAAAAACCGCCTGATGACGAGTCAGGCGGTTTTTCTTTTTTGGGGCGCGCCGGCCGTTCGAGCAATGAGAGCAGCTCCGAGAGCTACTCACGCGCAGGCCATGCGGCAGACGCGAGGCTGACCGGCGTCAGGGAAGCATCCGCCGGGATTCTTGTCGGCGCAGTAGGGCGCCGGAGGAATGCACGGATCGTACTGGCAACAACCACCCGGCGACGTGCATTGACCAAAATTGAAAGAGCATCCGCTGTGAGTGCCGGCCGGGCAGTCGCCATCGCTCGACATCGGGACGCAGGCGGGAGGGGCGCCCCCGCAACAAGGGATCACGCAATACTGCGACGCGCCGCAAGTCGTGCCGCCGCAAGGCAACGGACCGCCGCTCTCACCTCCGGTATTTGCGCCACTCGCACCAGCGTGACCCGCGGCACCGCTGGTGCCACCAGCGCCCGCCTGGTTCAGGACACCACCCCCGCCGCTGCTTCCGCCAGAACCCGCGCCAGCAGGCCCCGCGCTGCCGCCAACATCCCCGGCACCAGCGCCAGCCGTGGAACCTCCCGTGCCACTGCCGGCCGTACTACCCGCTCCGCCCTGGCGCTGCTGACTGCCCGTCGATGCGCCGCACGCCGCGAGCACCGCCGCTGGAATAATGCCGGCCAAAGCGAAGCGAACGATCGGAAAGCGTGTTTCGCGCATGCGCTGCATAGTGCAAGCCATATGCCTCGGCACGACTCACGGGGATTCCCCACTTATTGGCTGTGAAACTCGGTTCCACAGCGACGCGAGGATCAGCCTGGCACAGGGATTTGGCACATCCTGCTGTTCCACTGCCTTCGATCGGCATCGCGCTTCGACCTCCGGCTAGCGCTCGAGCTGCAGCACGGGAGTCTTTCTTTCGGCAATCAATCGCAGCCTGCCGTGTTCTTGAACATGAGCGGCAAGGTTTGGGCCAGGTAGCGGCGCCAGTTGGCCCATTCGTGGCCGAGCGAGCTGTCTTGCCAAAGCACTTGGATGCCGTGCTGCTCGAAGATGTCGCGCACGGCCTGGGCGTTTTGCAGAGCGATGTCGGTCGCGCCGGCGGCCAGGTAGATGGGCGCGTTGAGCAGGTGGTTGGTGCCGTGCGAATCGTCGAGCACGCTGCTGAGGTTGGTTTCCCACGGCGGGCGCGTCTGCGCGTCGTAACCGGAGCTATAGACGAAGACGTGGCTGAAGAGCTCGAGGTGCGCAAAGCCGGTCGTTAGCGTGACCAGGCCGCCCATAGAAAGACCGGCGATGGCGCGCGAGCTGCGATCGGCTTTCACCCGGTACGTCTTTTCGATGTACGGTATGAAGTCGTTCACGTACTGCGTGGTGCAGGGGGCGTCGAAGGTGGGCGGTTTCGGCGGAGTGAAGCTGGCGCAGTCGCCGGTGTCCGGCATCGCGATCAACATCGGCACGGCTTTGCCGTCCGCCAGCAAGTTGTCGAGAATGCGCCCGGCGTAGCCGCAGTTGTAGGCATCGGTGCAGCCCCATTGGTGGTCGTCTTCTCCACCGCCATGGTTGATGTACAGCACCGGGTAGCTGGCGGCGGTGTTGGTGTCGTAGTCGGGCGGCGTGTACACGTGCATGGTTTTGGTGACGCCCGCTTTGTACTGAACCTGTTTGACGACACCGTGAGGGATACCCTGCCGATTGGCGTAGAACGCCGTCTCGCCGTCGGCCGCGAGCGGCGGCAAAGTGGTCGGACACATGCCGGTGGGAGCGCCCGCGCTGCCAGCCGTCGGATCCGCACCCAGGCTACCGGCGGTGCCGCCGCTACCTGCGACACCGCCAAGGCCCGAGCCGCCGGCGCCTGCGCTCGAAGTGCCCGCGCTGGTGCTGCCTGCCACGTCGCCGGGCGTGCCGGCATTCGACCCCGAGGCTCCGCTCGCGCTCTGGCTACCCCCCGAAGCGTTTCCCGACGGCGCCCCCCCACCGCCTCCCGCGGTCGAGGCGACACCGCCGGATGGCCCCATGGGCGGCCCGCCATCGCTGGAGCAAGCCGCCAAGGTGAAGGCCAGGGGCGCTGCGAGCAAAGTCCGAAGGAGGCGACGCGCGCGCGTCTTGCACGGGGTTTGCATTCTCGAAGCAGAGTGCGGGCGGCCGCCCCAACCCGATCAAGAAATGTCGGATCTCCGTGAATCCAGCCAGGCTAAGGCAGGGCCGACACCGGCTGCTGCTTGAAGGTGGCATGACAGTTCGTACAAGCGCTCAGCGTCCTGGACAACGCGGCCAGAACCGCGGGGCCATCTTGCCGTGCTGCGGCGCTCACGATTTCGTCTGCTGAGTGGTGGAAAGCGAGGGCCTGCTCGGTAAAGCCCGGGGCGGCCGCGCCCATGTGCTCGCACATTCGTCCCATCGTTTCCGAAAACCCCATGCGCTTGGCCGATGCCGCCACCTGGTCGAAGTCGTTGAGCGCGGCGGCGGAAACGACTGCCTGAACGGCCTCTAGGTGCTCGCGCATGTTCTCTTTCTGGTGCTGCGCCATCGGCGGCAACAACGGAACCGGGCGGCGCTGGTCGAGATTCTGCAGCACCTCGTACGGAGTCGGCGTGAGGGACGCGATGGGTTGCGTCGAGTGAGCTGGCGTCGGCTTGCCGCTACCTCGCTGTGGGGTGCAGGCCAGGCAAGCCAAAAATCCGATGAGCACAGGCACCATCTTCATCGCTCTTCCTCCAAGGTCAACACGGCAGCAGTCAGGACCTGCAGCGCGTCGAGCAGCATCTGTCGCTTCGAAACCGGAATGGCGTCCACGATGCGCGTGAAGCGCTGGAGGCTCGCCGCATGGATCGTCGACGCCATTCGTCGCCCGGCCGCAGTGAGCTCGATGCGGCGCGATCGGCCGTCGTCGGGAGCTGAGGCCTGCCTGACCCGCCCATCCGCCTCGAGCTTGGCGCAGAGTCGCTGAATGCTGCTCCGATCCAGGGCCAGCCGCTCCGCGAGCTCATGCTGGTGCGTGGTCGCTCCGGCGTCTTCGCGCTCCAGCAGTAACATCAAGGCGTGCGCCACGGAGGGGGTCACCGGCTGACCGCAGGGCGTCTGCTTCGTCACGAGCAGGCCAAAGCTGCGTACGAAGGCCTGCACCGAGCTCTGAAGCTCGCGCGCCGTATCCGCCTTGCTGAGCATGCACGACGTTACCCCGACATAGTTGCACACGCAATCATTTTGTTGCTGACGCAACTATCCTCCGATGCCGGCGGCGCAGAAACTCGCCCCGCCTTCGAGCGCTTGCATGCCGGGAAAAGCCCTGCGAGCCCGTTCGAGCCGAGAATTCACCACCACACTCCTGTCTGTGACGTTCCGCCGCAGTGACTCGATTCCGCCTCGCCGCCGCTCTTCTCGGCAGAGACGACTGACTTGGCAGCCACGGAGCAAACCCGCTGCCTGCTGCGGTAAAGCACGCCGCGGCGCGCCGCGAGCTCAGCCGGGTTGGCGAGGAGCAAGGCATGGCAGATTCCTTGCACTGCTGCGTGTTTTCTAAACCGTCGCCATGGTCGATGTCGTCCCGATTGCCACCTCACTCCGCCACGGCTGGCGCGCGTTGATGGTTGACAGCGAGCATATTTTGCTGCGGTGGGTGGCGGCACAGGTACCGGCAAGCACCGAAGGAGCTCAGAAGTGGTAACCGAGCCTGTTCGCAGCATCAGTGGCGTCACGACGGCCCGCGGTTTGGTGCTCGTCGTAGATGACTACGACGACGCCCGCCAAAACGTGAGCGAAGCCCTCGAGAGCGCGGGCTACAAGGTCGCCGAAGCCCAAAACGGGCAGCAGGCCTTGAACTTCATGGTCTCGCGCCCGCAAGAGTCGGTGTCATTGATCGTGCTCGACCTGCAGATGCCCGTCATGGACGGTTGGCACTTGCTCGACGTGCTGCGCTGCTACGTAAAGCTCGCGAACATTCCCGTCATCATCGTGACCGCGCAAGACCCGCACCTCGACGACATTCGCCACCCCAGCGTCGCCGGCTGTTTGCGCGCCCCCTACGAGATCAAGAAACTGATTCGCATGGTCGACGATTGCCTGAGCCCGCGCGCGCCGGACGGCGCGAAGCACCGCGCGGGTTGAGGTTGCGAATTCGCGCGCTCGTTGTGCAGCTGGTGCGCATCGAGCGCACGCCTTGAACGAGCCGCGCACGCGAAAGTCAGCATGATTTCGCGCCGACTCGGCAAAAGTGCATGGCTCGTGCCTTGCACTGGCGGCTTCGCGTGGCCGTCGTACCTTTCAAGTCGCGCTGGGTGTCCGTCGCGGCATGGCTCGCGCTGAGCTGTGCCACCTACGAGCAAATGCCGACGGCTGGTGGGAACCAAGAACCGATAGGCGACGCCGCCGCAGGCACCCGCCACACTCCGGCGACTGGAGGAACATCGGGGAGTGGCGTCTCCGGCGCAACGACGCGCGGCGGCAGCCTGAGCAGTGGCGGTAACGACGCCGCCGGCAAACCGAGCATGACAGCGGGAGGCATGGCTCCAGGCGAAGGCGGCGAACCGCCGACGGCAGGCGGCGCGGCCGGAAGCGCCAGCGGCGCCGCGGGCGCTTCCACGGGTGCCGGCGGCGCCGACGGCAGGCATTTTCTGGCTTGGACCTTCGATAGCGGCGCCAGCGACTGGATGATTCGGGATCAGAGCCCGGAGCTTGCAGCCAAGCTCAGCGAGACGGCCGGCGCGGTCGAGCTGCTCGACGTGCCGTTCAGCACCGTCAAACAGTTCGTCGATCTGGCGTACACATTCTCGCCGGCCGCCAATCTGAGCGGCCGCACATTACACGTGGCGCTCGAGCGCACCGCCGGCGGTTTCGTGGGCGTGCAGGTCTATGCCTATGGCGGCGCCTGGGGTAGCCCCAGCTTCGATAGCCTCGGCTCGAGCGGGCCGGTCATGCTCAGCGTGCCGCTCGACGAGCTGGCCGCCAAGGGCGTGAACCCTGCCGCCGTCACGCGCATCGGCCTCAAAATCGGCACCGGCAGCAACGCCAACGGCACGTTCGGCACCTCGAGCATCCGCGTGACCGAGGTCACGATCGACTAGCGAGCAGCCGATGCCTTCTTGATAGGCCGCTGTTGCAACTAGCCCTTCGTTGACGACTTCTTCACGCGGCGGGGTGACGCCCGGCTCTGCGTCTCGGCCATGCGAGCCCTGAGCAGCTTGCGCACCAGCGCCAGAGGTAAGCCCCGGCGCGTGTCGAAGTGAAGCGCCGACTTGGTGTGCTCGTAACCTTCGAGCTCGGCGGCCAGCGCGCCCAGCGTTTGGCCACTGAACGGGTAGTACGAGCAGCCGTGGCTCGCCGCCAAGAAGCCAGCCACGACTTTGCCTCCGACACGAAAGGCCGGCATCGAATAGCTAATGCACGGCTCAGCGTCCGGCACGACTTTCAGGATCTGTCGACGCAGCTCTTCGAGCGCCGCCCGCCGCTCCGGATCCAGCTTGCTCAAGTAGTCGTCGACCGACTTCGGTTTGCCTTTGGTCCAGCCGGCCATGGCCGCAGTCTAGTCAGCCGCCGACGGCCCGGCGAGCCGTGCAGATATTGCGCGCCCGCCGGCAAAGGCAGCGTGCGCCGACGTTTTTTTCGGCAATTCACGGCATCCTCCGGATGGCCCAGAAGTTGCTGAAATCAGCAACGGATGCAACTGCGGGACTTCTTGGCGTCCGAGCAGCTCGGCTTGGAGCTGTTCAACGCGCTACCAGACGCGCTGTTCGTGGCGGATACGAACGGTCGAATCGTCGCAGTGAACGCGACCGCTCGCGAGCTGTTCGGCTACGCCGAGCGCGACCTGGTCGGCCAGAACGTGGAGCTGCTTCTCCCGTCAAGCTTGCGCGCGCAGCACGAGCAAGCCCGCCGCGAATTCATCTTGCAACCTAGCCAGCGCAGCATGGGGCAAGGCCGCGAGCTCAGGGCCGTACGCGCGGACGGCCGAGAGCTCTCGGTGCAAATCGCGCTCAGCCCGCTGCACAGCCAAGGCGCCCTGTTCGTTCTGGTCACGGTCCGAGAAACACCCGACTACGTGCGAGCGCTGCGCGAATCGGAAGAGCGTTATCACTCGGCGCTCGAACAGGCACCCGACGCGGTGTTCGTGGCGGACCTGACGGGCCGCTACACCGACGTCAACTCCGCAGCCTGCAAGATGCTCGGCTACACGCGCGAGCAACTGATCGGCAAGACGATCATGGACCTGATCCCGACCGATGACTTACCGCGGCTATCCGAGACCCGCGGCAGGCTGCTGCGACCGGGCGAGGCCGATGTCGACGAATGGACGCTACTGCGCGCGGACGGCGTGCGCGTGCCCGTCGAAGTCTCATCCATGATCCATACCGACGGGCGATGGCAGGCGTTCGTGCGCGACATCACGGAGCGTAAACAAGCGGCGGAAGCCCAGGCGCGGTTTCTGCGTGAGCTAGAGACCGTGCTCGAAACGTTGCCGGACCCCGTCGCCATTCGCACCGGTGACGTCTTTGCTTACGTGAACCCAGCCTGGCTGCACGTGCTGGGCTACCAGGATCCGCGCGATTTGATAGGCAAGCCGGTGCTCGACAGCATGCACCCCGATGATCACACGATCGCAGCGGCCCGTCTGGCGGCCCCTGCCCTCGGCAGCTCGATCGAGCTGCGCCTGCTGGCCAAAGACGGCTCACCGGTGCCGCTCGACTTTTCGCCTTCTGTCTCGCTCCATTACCACGGCCAGCCGGCGCACTTGGTCGTCGCGCACGACCGTCGCGACGAAAAGCGGATGGCGGCGACGCTTGCAATCCGTGACAGGCTGGTCACGGTGGGCACGTTGGCGGCCGGGGTCGGCCACGAAATCAACAACCCGCTGCAGCACGTAACGATGAACCTCGAGCTATTGCGCGACGAGCTCCAGAGCGTCGCGGGGGGCTCACCCTCGGCGCGCTTTCGCGACCTGTTGGACATGGCGGGCGACGCGCTTCGCGGAGCCGAGCGCATCCGCAAGATCGTCCTGGGCCTGCACACGTTCTCACGCGGCGAACGCGAAGAACCGTGCATCTTGGACGTACGCTCCGTGCTGGAGCTCGCGCTGAACCTGGTACGCAACGAGCTACGCCATCGCGCGCGCGTGGAGCTCGACCTCGAGCACGTGCCCAAGGTCCTGGCAGACGAATCGAGGCTGGCGCAAGTCTTCATCAACATACTTATCAACGCCGTGCAGGCGATGCCCGAGCGCGACGAAAGCGACAACCTGGTACGCATCGCGACGCGCACCGACCCCCAGGGTCGTGCCGTGGTCGAGATCCGTGACAACGGCGCGGGCATGACGCCCCAAACCCGGGCGCGTATCTTCGAGCCGTTCTTCACGACCAAAGCGGTGGGCCAAGGCACCGGGCTCGGGCTGGCCATCAGTTACAACATCGTGGCGTCGCTGGGTGGCCTGATTGAGTGCGACTCGGAGTTGGGGGTCGGCACGACCTTCCGCATCGTGCTTCAACCCGCGGAGCCCTGGCAAGAGTCGCAGCTCCGCCAGCTCGCGCCCGGGTCGAGTCGGCGCGGCAAAATCCTCGTCATCGACGACGAGCCGATCGTCGCAAAGTTGCTGGAGCGCGTGCTCTCGCGCGAGCACCAGGTCGACGTGGCGGCCGACGGCGAGCAAGCACTCGCCCTGCTCGCTTCGCGCCCCGACTACGACGTGGTGCTGTGCGACCTGATGATGCCCCACATGAACGGCATGGAGCTCTTCCAACGCATTGCGCGGGACGCGCCAGGGCTAACCGACCGGTTCGTGTTCATGACCGGCGGCACCACCCGCGCCGACGCGCAGGCATTCCTCGATTCGGTGCCGAACGAAAAGCTCTATAAACCGTTCAGCGTTCCCAACGTTCGGTCGCTCGTGAGCCGCCTACTGGAGGCACGCCAGGCTTCCGGCGACGATGTCAAAGCGTGGCGGAACGCAGCCGCAGAGCATTGCTGATCACCGAAACGGAGCTCAGGCTCATGGCTGCGGCAGCCAGCATGGGGCTCAGCAGGATGCCGAAGAACGGGTACAACACGCCCGCTGCCAGCGGCACGCCCAGGCTGTTGTAGATGAACGCAAAGAACAAATTCTGACGAATGTTGCGCAGCGTACGTTCGCTGAGGCGGCGCGCGCGCACGATACCTCGCAGGTCGCCGCGCACCAGCGTGACGCCGGCGCTTTGCATGGCCACGTCCGTTCCCGTACCCATGGCGATGCCGACCTGCGCCTGCGCCAGCGCCGGAGCGTCGTTGATGCCGTCGCCGGCCATGGCCACGAAACGGCCGGACTTCTGCAGCTCACGCACCACGGCCGCTTTTTGGTCCGGCAGCACCTCGGCGCGAACGTCGTCGATGCCGAGCTGCCGCGCCACGGCGGCTGCCGTCTTCTTGCTGTCGCCGGTCAGCATCACGACGCGCACGCCCTCGGCGTGCAGCTGGCCGAGGGCTTCGCGCGCCGTGTCTTTGATCGGATCCGCGACGCCCAACATACCGGCGAGCTTGCCGTCGACGCTGACGAACATCACGCCGCGCGCTTGTTCGCGCCAAGCATCGGCTTCGTGCGCCAGTGCGCCGAGCTCGCTTCCCAGACTCTGCATCAGGGCTGCGCTACCGACCGCGACCTCGGCCCCGTCCACGCGACCGCGCACGCCCTGGCCGGTCACCGAAGCGAAATTTTCGACGCTGAGCGCCGGACCGCCACGCTCGGCCGCTCCCTGCACGACGGCGTTTGCCAAAGGGTGCTCGCTCTGCTTCTCGAGCGCCGCGGCCAGCGCCACGACGCGCTGTTCGTCGAAGCCCGGAGTTACCGCGACGGCCACGAGCTGGGGCTTGCCTTCCGTCAACGTGCCGGTCTTGTCGACCACCAGCGTATCGACACGGCGCAGCAGCTCTATCGCTTCGGCATTCTTGAACAGCACGCCCAGCGTCGCACCCTTACCGGTTGCGACCATGATCGACATCGGCGTGGCCAACCCCAGCGCGCACGGGCAGGCGATGATCAACACCGCCACGGCGTTGACCAATGCGTACGCGAGCTTCGGCTCCGGACCGACCAGGGCCCACACCCCGAACGTCGCCACGGCGACCAGCAGCACGGTCGGCACGAAATACGACGCCACGACATCTGCCAGGCGCTGGATCGGCGCACGACTGCGCTGTGCCTCCGCCACCAGCGCAACGATGCGCGCCAGAAGCGTGTCACTGCCCACCTTCTCGGCCCGCATCAACAGCGCGCCCGTGCCGTTCACGGTGGCGCCCACGACACGGTCGCCGGCCACTTTCGCTACCGGAATCGGCTCGCCGCTGATCATCGATTCGTCGACGCGGCTCGAGCCTTCGAGCACCAGGCCGTCGACGGGCACCTTTTCGCCCGGACGCACCCGCAAACGATCGCCAGGCTTCACGCTCTCGAGCGGCACATCGTGTTCGTCGCCCGACTCGCTCACCAGCCGCGCCAGCTTGGGTGCGAGCCCGAGCAGGGCGCGAATAGCGGCGCCGGTTCGGCTCCGCGCCCGCAGCTCGAGCACTTGGCCCAACAAGATCAGCGTGACGATGGAGGCTGCCGCCTCGAAGTAGACGTCGACCTCGCCGTGGTGACCGCGAAAACCCACCGGAAACGCCTGGGGCATTAGCGCCGCCACCAGGCTGTAGCCATAAGCGACGCCGACACCGAGGCCGATGAGCGTGAACATGTTGAGGCTGCGGTTCGCAACCGAGCGCCATGCTCGCTCGTAGAAGGGCCAGGCAGAGAACGTGCAAACCGGAGTCGCTATCAGGAGCTCGAGCAGCACGCGTCCGCGGCCGCTCATCACGCTGCTAATCGGATGGCCCGGCAGCATGTCGCCCATCGCGAGCACGAGCAGCGGCACCGCGAGCGCCAACGCGAACCAAAAGCGCCGCGACATATCGCGCAGCTCGGGATTTTCGCCCTCGCTCGCGCTCGGCTGCTCCGGCTCCAGCGCCATCCCGCACTTGGGGCATGCGCCAGGGCGATCCGAGCGCACCTCGGGATCCATGGGGCACACGTAGACGACGCGCGAGGACGGAGCCGCCCCGGCTGCAGCCGCACGTGCGCCCGCCGTCGCGGTCGCACGCGCATCGTGCATGGCCTCGGGAGCCGCATTGCTTGCGAGGTACTTGCGCGGCTCGGCCGCAAATTTTTCGCGGCATTTCGGATTGCAGAAGAAATAAGTCGCGCCTTCGTGCTCGAAGCTTCCGCCGCGAGGGGCCGCGGGGTTCACCTTCATGTGGCAGACCGGATCGATGGCCGGTGGCGCGAGTGGCTGCGGTGCGTCGGACGCCGGCTGGGCGAGCGAGAGGCGGCGATGCTGGGGTTCGTGGGCCATGGGCTGCTCGGGCGTAGACGCGCGAGGCGCCTGGGCATTACCGCGCCAGTTCCCGAACGCAAGGGCCATGCCGGCCGAAGGCGCCAGGCTCGACAGCAGACGTCGAGCTGCAATTTTTGGACGCCCGAGCTTCGCGAATCAGCGGGTCGCTTTCGACCCTTCCCGATCCAGGGCTTGCTGCAAGGTCCGCAAGCGGCTGTCGCAAGCGGCTGCCAAGGCGGTCTGCTCACGCAGCGAAAGCGCGAGCGAACGCACGTTGGTATTGCGCCTCGACAGGCTGACGATCTGACCAGAGAGGTCTTTGAATCGATCCAAGGACGCCGTGGCCAAGGCGACCTTCGAGCCACCAGCCGCCCCCACGAGCTCCGAAAGCGCCGTCAAGGAATCCCGGGCCTTCTGCTCCAGAGCCGCCATGTCTTGCTCGAGGCGCGTCATCACCTGGTCGTCGGCTTCGGCGATGTGCGGAGCCTGCAGAACCTGAATTTCGCGCACCGCCACGATCGCTTTCTGAGCCAGCTCGTTGGCGCCGCAGCGATCCTTCGCCGGAGCGTCGCCCGCGACGTTGCTGATCGCGTCGCGAAAGGCGTCTGCCGCTTGTCGCGCGGGACCGAAAGACATGCGCTGAGCCTTGAGGTTCGTGTTCTCCACGGCCAGCGCCAAGATGTCTTGGTCGAGCTTGAGGTACTTGGACGAGCTGCTTTGAAATGCCGCAAAGGCTTCGAGCTCTTGGGTGTAGCCCAGACTCGTCAGCAGCGGCCCCAACGCCGCGACGTCGCTCGCCACCATCGCGGTCGCTTGCTGCGCCTCTTTGGCAAAGGCGATGGACGCCTCGTCGGTGTCGGCCATCACGGCCTGGCTCGTAGCCTTGTCCGCCTTGTCGAATTGCAAGCGCAGCTCTGCCGTCAGCGAGCGCGCCCGGTCCAGGTCGGTCAGCATCGAGCTAGAGCTTCGGCAAGCGAAACCCAGCGACAGCAGCGCGATCAGGGCCGCCGTCAACCAGCGTCGGGTAGGCACGGAACCAGACGAGCTCGCAAACATGCCCGCCACGTTAGTCTGCTTCGCGCTTGCAGGCGAGGAGGCAGCTCGCACCTTCAGGCGGCGACCGCGCGGATGCTGCGCAGCGCGGTGCGCTGACGGAGATCGATGCGGACGGGCACGACGATCATGGGCAAACCGCGCCGCTGCAGGCGCTTTTGCACCATGAACGCGGTCTCGTTGTGGAGCAGCCGGTTCCACACACTGTCTTCTTCGAAGATGAGCTGTCCGGCCACGAACAGCGCCTTGGGGTAACGGGACACCAAAGCTTCTGCAATCTTTTCGACCTCCAGCGCCACCTCCGTGCCGACCGAAAACGCACTGGAGGCTTTCAGCTCGAGAGAACGCGCGTAGCGCTCGTAGCGGAGCAAGTTCTGGCGCGTGCGCTCCTCGAGCGCGGCGACCTGATCGGCGCCCTTGAACGACTCCGAGTCCACGACCGCGACGCTCACGAAGACGACGCCCGAGAAGTGATGCGGAAACATGCGCAGCAGCGTGAGCAGCGAGTGCCGCCCCAGCCCGCTGTAGCCACCGACGAGCAGAATCGCCACTGGCTTCTCGACGTCGGGATCGTGAGCCGAATGGTGCTCCAACAACCCCTGCGTCGGGCCGTTGATGTAGTGAGGCTCGGTGTTGACACCGGCGAGCGTCATGTCGTCGATCTCCGGCGGGGACGGCAGATCTTCGTCGAGCTTGCGCAGGGCGCGGACTACCTGACCGTAGTGTCGCTTGATGGCGAAGCACGTCATGATCAGCGCGGCCGTCACGAGCAGCGTGACCCAGCCGCCTTCGGTGAACTTCTCGAACACCGTGATGGCCAGAATCGTGACGCATAGCACCAGCGCCAGAACGTGCGCGAACAGGTGGCGGCGCCAGTCGCCGTGTTCAGCGCGGTGCTTGACCCAGAACCGCGCCATCGCGAAGTTCGACAGGCTGAACGTCACGAACACGTTGATGGAGTACATGACGACGAGCTTGCCCACGTCGCCGTGGGTGTAGATGAGCGCGCCGAGCGCCGCCGACGACATGAGCGCCACGCCGTTGCGCATGGATAGCCGGTCGGAGAGCGCGGCAAAGCGGTGCGGTAGCCACGAATCCGTGGCCATGTTCGCCATCACGCGCGGACCGTCCAGAAAACCCGCTTGGGCCGCCACGAACAGCAGCGCGCCTTCGGTGAGCAACGAGAGCACCACGAAGCCGTGGCCGACCGGAATGCCGAACAGCTGCCACGAGCCGGTCACCCGCTCCAGCAAGACGGCATTCATGGTCTTGCCTTCGACGGGAGCGGCGTGCACCAACAGGTAGGAGAGCAGGATGCCACCGGCGGTAACGGCCAGCGAGACGGCCATGAGCCCCATGGTGCGCTTGGCGGTCTGGACGCGCGGCTCCCGCATCATGCCCACGCCGTTGGAGACGGCTTCGATGCCGGTATAGGTACCACCGCCCATCGAGTAGGCATGCACGAACAACTTGAGCAGCCCGAGGGTGCCGAGCGCGGTCGAGGTGCGCGTCAAATTCTGATGCACCTCGCTGCTGACGGCGCCGACGTCGCCCAGGTGACCGCCAATCGTCACGAGCAACAGCACGGCGTGCGTCACGATGAACGCGCCGAAGATCGGCACCAGGGCCGTGACGGATTCCTTGACGCCCCGGATATTGAGCACGGTGAGAAGGGCGATGCCGGCAAACGAAACCGGTAACTTGAGCCACAACCACGAAGGCGGCAGAAAGCTGAAGATCGCGTCCGCGCCGCTGGCGATCGAGATGGTGATGGTGAGGACGTAGTCGACCAAGAGCGCGCTACCCGAGACCACGCCCACGCGCTCGTGCAGCAGCTTCGACGCTACGACGTAGCCACCACCGCCCGACGGAAACTGCTCGATGATCCGGCTGTAGCCGTAGCTGATGATGAACACGGTCGCGGCCATGGCGAGCGACAGGAAGAAGGCGACCCCTGTGTGCTCACCCAGAGCGCGAAAGGCTTCGTCCGGACCGTAAGCCGAAGAAGATAACCCGTCAGCCCCCAGGCCCACCCAAGCCAGTAGGGCGACGAGCGACAACTTGTGAAACGCGTGCGGGTCCTTGACGTCTTTCGGAGCCCCGAAGACGAAACGGCGGAGATTCATGGTCGTGCTGGGGGTTTAGCCCGCCAGACCGTCAGTCCGCTGGGCGCGCGCCAACCTAAGCGCGCGCCGTGGAGGCCAGCAAGCGCAGGGCGGGCCCCCCATGTCGTTTTGATGTTTTCTTAATGCTGCCCGCACGACACCAGTTTCCGGGGCAAGTCAGGGCTGTTTTCGATCCTGTAAACCTGCCGCTCGTCGACGATTGCCTTGCCGGTAACTGCGAGTGCCTGGCTCGATGATGGTGCGACTCTTGGCGTTAGGATGCCATCAAAGTTTCGGAGTCGTCAGCGCGCACTTTTGGCGCGCGGCCCGTGACCGGCACGCACGATCTGCGTGCGCGGCTCCTTATGACCTCTTGATGTTGGCCTAAATCCTCTTAACGGCATCTTGATCAGTTGCTGGCTACGTTTCTTGCACCTCCTGCGCTTCCTCACGAAGCAAGCAGGAGCAGCAAATGAGCGACATCTTCTATCTCGTCACCGCGTTGGCCTTTTTCGGCATCTCCATTGCATACGTGAAGGGCTGCGAAAAGCTACGTGGAGGGTCCCATGACTGACTTGGTTTGGCTCGGTGGCGTCACCGCGCTCTTGCTCGGCTATTTGCTGTATGCGCTCCTCGTCCCGGAGAAATTCTGAGCCATGACTGCCTTCGGCATTCTGCAACTGGCGCTTTACGCCGGCTTGCTGTTTCTGATCACCAAACCACTCGGCTCCTACATGGCCCGGGTGTTCCAGGGCGAAAAGACCCTGCTTTCGAAGCCGCTCGGCGGGCTCGAGCGTGCCACCTACCGGCTGCTCGGGATCGACCCGAACCGCGACATGAAGTGGACCGAATACGCCATCGCAATGCTGGTGTTCTCACTGGCGTCGCTCGTGTTCACGTACGCGGCACTGCGGCTACAAGGCGTATTACCGCTCAACCCGCAGCACTACACCACCAAGCAGATGACGCCGGATCTGGCGTTCAACACCGCGGTGTCGTTCACGACCAACACCAACTGGCAAGCCTACTCGCCAGAGGTGACGATCTCGTACTTCTCGAACATGGTGGCGCTGGCGATCCACAACTGGGCATCGGCGGCGGTCGGCATCGCGATCGCGATCGCGGTCATTCGCGGCTTCGCCCGTAAGAGCGCGAGCGGCATCGGCAACTTCTGGGCAGACACGGTGCGCTGCACGCTCTACGTGCTGCTACCCATCTCGCTGCTGGGCGCGCTGGTGTTCATCGCGCTGGGCGTGCCGCAAAATTTCGACCCTTACCTCACCGTCACCACCCTCGAGGGCGCCAAGCAAACGATTGCGCTCGGGCCGGTGGCGTCGCAGGAGGTCATCAAGCAGCTGGGCACCAACGGCGGCGGCATCTTCAACGCCAACTCGTCGCATCCCTTCGAAAACCCGTCCGGCATCGCTAACTTCTTCACGCTGCTGCTCATCTGGAGCATCCCCGCCGCCATCACCTACACCTTCGGCAAGATGGTGGGGAACACCAAGCAGGGCTGGGCCGTGCTGGGCGCCATGGCCGCGCTGGGCCTGGCCGGTATCTTGATCTGCACGAGCGCCGAACAAGCCGGCACCTCACACCTGCACGCCGCACACATCGAAACAGCCGCCACGGCGCTGCAGTCCGGCGGCAACATGGAGGGCAAAGAAGTACGCTTCGGGATCCCCTCGTCGGCGCTGTTTGCCACCGTGACGACGGGTGCGTCGTGCGGCGCCGTCAACTCGATGCACGACAGCTATACGCCGCTCGGCGGCCTGGTGCCGCTGTTCAACATGCTGACCGGTGAAGTCATCTTCGGCGGCGTGGGCGCCGGCTTGTACGGCATGCTGATGTTCGCCATCTTGGCGGTGTTCATCGCCGGTTTGATGGTCGGCAGAACTCCCGAATACATCGGCAAAAAGATCGAAAAGTTCGAGGTACAGATGGCCATGCTGGCCACGCTGGTCCTCGCCGCCAGCGTGCTCTTGGGCGCGGCGGTCGTCAGCGTCATCGATCTCCCGAAAGAAGGCGCCTGGGCCTTCCTCAACACCTGGCCGGGTAGCGCCTACGGTGGCGCGGATAGCGTGTACGGCGCGACCGCGAACAACGTCAACAACTCGGGCGCTCACGGCTTCAGCGAGATGCTCTACGCCTTCGCTTCCGCCACGGGTAACAACGGGTCCGCGTTCGCCGGCATCACCGCCAACACGCCGTTTTACAACGTCCTTCTCGGCCTGGCGATGCTGGTCGGGCGCTTCTTGATGATCGTCCCGCTCCTGGCCATGGCGGGAGCGCTGGCGAAGAAGGCGGCGGTGCCCGTCACGTCGGGCACCTTCCCGACCGACAACGCCACCTTCACCGCGCTGCTCGTGGGCGTCGTGCTGATCGTCGGCGCGCTCACCTACTTCCCCGGTCTCGCGCTCGGCCCCATCGTCGAGCACTTTCAGCTGCAGGCGCTCGCCACGCACTGAGCGGTTCGCCGCCAAGGCACTCCATGACCATGCAAAAAGCTCCGACCCTTCCTGCTTCCTCTCCCGTCGCCAGCGATGCTCCCGCTGCGGCCGTAACACGCCCCAAGAACGCGCCCCGCCAGCTGTTCGAGGCAGCCATCGTCAAGCGGGCGCTCAAAGACGCCTTCGTCAAGCTCGACCCACGCACCGTCGCCAAAAACCCGGTCATGTTCGTGGTCGAGGTGGGCAGCGCCATCACCACGTACTTCTGGATTCGCGCGCTGGTCACGCACTCCTCCGATGCGCTGTTCGTCGGTCAAGTCAGCGTCTGGCTGTGGTTCACGGTGTTGTTCGCCAACTTTGCCGAAGCCATGGCGGAGGGCCGCGGCAAGGCCCAGGCCGAGACGCTGCGCAAAACCAAGACCGATACCAAAGCCCGGCGCCTGGTGGGCGAGACGGAAGAGCTCGTGGCCGCTGCGCAGCTGAAGAAGGGCGACCTGTTCGTGTGCGAGGCCAACGACATGATCGCCGCCGACGGCGAGATCATCGAAGGCCTGGCCAGCGTGAACGAGTCGGCCATCACCGGCGAGTCGGCGCCCGTCATTCGCGAGGCCGGCGGCGATCGCAGCGCCGTCACGGGCGGCACGCTCGTGCTCTCGGACCGCATCGTGGTGCGGGTCACGCAAGATCCCGGCAATAGCTTCCTGGATCGCATGATCGCGCTGGTCGAAGGCGCCAAACGTCAAAAGACTCCGAACGAGATCGCGTTGTCGATCTTGCTCGCCGGCCTCACCATCATCTTCTTGTTCGCGACCGTCACGCTGCTCCCATTCGCCAAATACGCGGCGGGTCAGCTGGGCGGCGTGCCGACCGTCACGGTGCTGGTAGCGCTCTTGGTGTGCCTGATTCCGACCACCATCGGCGGTCTGCTCAGCGCCATCGGCATCGCCGGCATGGATCGCGTGATGCAGCACAACGTGCTGGCGATGAGCGGCAAGGCCGTCGAGGCGGCCGGTGACGTGAACACGCTCTTACTCGACAAGACCGGTACGATCACGCTGGGCAATCGCCAGGCCACGCAGTTCATTCAGGCTGCCGGCGTCATGAAGGCCGAGCTCGTGCAGTCCGCGCAGCTCGCGTCGCTCGCCGACGAGACACCCGAAGGTCGCAGCATCGTGACGTTGGCGCGCGAGGCGTACAACGCCAAGCCGCTCTCTTCCGATGACTACCCCAAGGCCGAGTTCGTCGAGTTCACGGCGCAAACGCGCATGAGCGGTGTGGACGTGGACGGCCGCTACATTCGCAAAGGCGCGGCGGACGCCATCAAGCGATTCGTGGAGTCGCACGGGGGCACGATGCCCGCGGACGTCACGAGCGCGGTCGAACGCATCGCCCGCGAAGGCGCCACGCCCCTCGTGGTGGCGGACAAGGACCGCGTGCTCGGCGCGATTCAGCTCAAAGACATCGTCAAGGGCGGCATCAAACAACGCTTTTCGCAGCTGCGCAGCATGGGCATCAAGACCGTGATGGTCACCGGTGACAACCCGCTCACCGCGGCCGCGATCGCCGCCGAAGCCGGTGTCGACGACTTCATCGCCGAGGCTACCCCCGAGATGAAGCTGTCGTACATTCGCTCCGAGCAAGAAGGCGGGCGGCTGGTGGCCATGACCGGCGACGGCACCAACGACGCGCCGGCGCTGGCGCAGGCCGACGTGGGCGTGGCCATGAACACCGGCACACAAGCGGCCAAAGAGGCCGGCAACATGGTCGACCTCGACTCCAACCCGACCAAGCTGATCGAGGTCGTCGAGATCGGCAAGCAGATGCTGATGACGCGCGGCGCGCTCACCACCTTCAGCATCGCCAACGACGTGGCCAAATACTTCGCGATCATCCCGGCCATGTTCTTCGTCACGTACCCGGCGCTCGGGCAGCTCAACTTCATGCGCTTGACCAACCCCCAGTCGGCCGTGCTGGCGGCTGTGATCTTCAACGCGCTGATCATCATCGCGCTGATCCCGCTAGCTCTACGGGGCGTGAAATACCGGCCCGCCAACGCGATCGAGACGCTCAAGCGCAACCTGCTCATCTACGGCGTCGGCGGGGTCATCTTGCCCTTCCCCTTCATCTGGCTGATCGACCGCATGTTGGTCGTGCTGCACCTGGCCTGAAAGAGCCAATGTCATGAAACATCTCCGTCCCGCAATCGTGCTCACCGCGTTCTTCGTCGTCCTGTTCGGGCTGCTCTTTCCGGGGGCCGTCTGGGCCCTCGGCAACGCGATCTTTCCGCACCAGGCCGGCGGCAGTCTGATCAAGGACGCCAAGGGCAACGTGATCGGCTCCGAGCTGATCGGCCAGAACTTTACCCGGCCCGAGTACTTCCATCCGCGACCGTCGGCGGCCGGCGCCGGCTACGATGCCGCCAACTCGAGCGGCACCAACCTGGGGCCCACCAGCGACAAGCTCGTGAACGGCATCAAGGACGACCCGGCCACCAAAGACGTGGACGAGTCGTACCCCAGCTTCAACGACTTGGCGCGCGCCTACCGCGAAGAAAACGGGCTCGCGGCCGATGCGATCATTCCGGCCGACGCCGCCACGCGCTCGTCGAGCGGCTTGGATCCGGACATCAGCCCCGCCAACGCTCAATTGCAGGTTGCGCGAGTCGCCAAGGCGCGTGGTCTGAGCCCCGACCGGGTGCAAACGTTGGTAAGCGAGCAAACTCAAGGCCGCGCGCTCGGCTTCATCGGCGAGCCGCACGTCAACGTGCTCAAGCTGAATTTGGCTCTCGACGCGCTGAAGTAGGCTTAAGCTCCCCTCGTTGGCCGCCTCGCGTCCAGACCCAGATGAGCTGCTCCGCCGCGTGGTGGCGGAGCAGGAGCGCGCCAAGCGCGGCAAGCTCACGGTCTTTTTCGGCTCCGCACCCGGCGTGGGCAAAACCTACGCCATGCTCGAGGTGGCGCGCGCCGAGATGGAGCAAGAAAAGCGCGACGTCGTCGTCGGCATCGTAGAAACGCACGGCCGCTACGAAACGGGCGCGCAGCTGCTCGGGCTCGAGCTGCTACCCAGGCGCAAGATCCACTACCGCGGCGTCGATATCGAAGAGTTCGACATCGATGCCGCGCTCAAGCGCCGGCCCCAGGTGTTGCTGGTAGACGAGCTGGCGCACACCAACGCCGAGGGCTCGCGCCACCCCAAGCGCTGGCAAGACGTCGAAGAGCTACTGGCCGCCGGTATCGACGTCTTCTCGACCATGAACGTGCAACACGTCGAGAGCCTGAACGACGTGGTCGCCAAGATCACCGGCATTCGAGTGCGCGAGACGGTTCCCGATTCCGTCTTGGCGGAGGCCCACGAGCTCAAGCTGGTCGATCTGCCGCCGGACGACCTGCTCGAGCGCCTGCGCGAGGGTAAGGTTTATCTCGGCGCGAACGCCCAGCGCGCGCTGGACAACTTCTTCAAGAAGGGCAACCTCATCGCGCTGCGCGAGCTGGCGCTGCGCCACACCGCCGAGCGCGTCGACGCGCAGATGCGCGAGTACCGCGAAGCTCAGGGCATCGAGCAGACCTGGGCCATCACGGACCAGCTCCTGGTAGCCGTGAGCCCGAGCCCCTACTCCGCGCGCCTGGTGCGCGCGGCGCGGCGCATCGCCAGCTCGCTGCACGCACGCTGGTACGCCGTCTACGTCGAGCCGCGTAGCTCGCGCCCGCTGTCCAACGCCATGGCCGCGCGCCTGGCACAAAATCTCGACCTCGCCGAGCAGCTCGGCGCCGAGGTGGTGACGCTGGGCGGCGACAATCCCACCGAAGAAATTCTGCGCTTCGCGCGCGAGCAACACATCACCAAGCTGATCATCGGCAAGCCGGTGATGGGGCGACTGCTCGATCGCCTGCGGCCGTCGTTCGTCGATCAGCTGGTACGCGAAAGCGGCGATATCGACGTCTATGTGACGGCCGGCGATCCCGACGACTCCGAGGTGCGCCCCGAAGCGCGGGCCCCGCTGCAGCCTCCCCATTGGCCGAGCCTGGCTTCCGCGGCGGTGATGCCGGCGCTCGCGACCGGCGTGTCGCTGCTCGTTTTCGGCCGCGACCAGCTGCCCGACGTCGTAATGATCTACCTGCTGGGCATCATGCTGGTGTCGAGCCGGCTGGGCTTTGCGGCGTCCATCTTCGCGGCGTTCTTGAGCGTGGCCGCGTTCGATTTTTTCTTCGTCCCGCCCTACCTCACCTTTGCCATCGCCGACTTTCGACACGGGACCACCTTTACGGTTATGTTCGTGGTCGCGGCGGTCATCAGCGGCCTGACCCAGCGGATCCGCAATCAAGTCACCGCCGCGCAGGAGCGCGAGCTTCGCACGGCGGCGCTGTTCGCGCTGACGCGCGAGCTGGCCGCTGCACAGGGGCTCGAGCGCGTGATTCAGGCGGCGGCCAGTCAAATCGAGAAGGCCTTCCGGGCAGGCGTCACCGTGTTCACCCCGGAGCCGAATGGCACGCTGCTGGCACGTAACTACGCCTCGCCCAGCATCGGCGCACCGACCGAGCGCGACACCAGCGTGAGCCAATGGGTCTGGGCCAATGAACGCGAGGCAGGCCTGGGCACCAACACCCTGCCTGGCGGCTCCACGCTCTACTTGCCGCTGATCGCCTCGCGCGGCATCGTCGGCGTGTTGGGCGTCACGCCGGAAGATGCGGCGCGTCTGAGCCAGCTCGCCCAACGCAAGCAGGTGGACGCGTTCGCCGCGCAAATGGGCTTGGCCATGGAGCGCGCCAAGCTGGCAGAAGAAGCCGAAAAGGCGCGGCGCGAAATCGAGGCCGAGCAGCTGCGCAGCTCGCTGCTCAGCTCGGTTTCCCACGATTTGCGCACGCCGCTCGCGGTCATCACGGGCGCCACCGGCACCGTGCTGCAGGGCGGCAGCTCGATGACCGAACCGACACGCCAAGAGTTGCTCAAAACGGTGCTCGAGGAAGCCGAGCGCCTCAATCGCCTGATCCGCAATCTCTTGGACATGACTCGGCTGGAGTCGGGCGCGGTCAAGGTGCGCAAGGAGTGGGTGCCGCTCGAAGAAGTGATAGGCGGCGCGCTTACCCACCTGGAGTCGCGGCTCGGATCGCGCGAGGTGCGGGTCGACGTTCCGGGCGACCCGCTGCTGGTCCCCTGTGACGCCGTTCTGCTCGAGCAAGTGCTGATCAATCTGGTCGAGAACGCGGTGAAATACAGCTCGGCCGAGATCGAGATCCAGGCCTCCGCCGGCGCGGGCGAGGTCGCAGTCGACGTGAGCGACCGCGGTCCCGGCATTGCCGCGGGTGAGGAGGAGCGAATCTTCGACAAATTTCACCGCACCAGCCACGAAGGCAGCCGCGAAGGCGTGGGGCTGGGCCTCACCATCTGCCGCGCCATCGTGTCGGCGCATGGCGGAAAGATCTGGGCGCTCAACCGGCATGGCGGCGGCGCCACCTTCCGTTTTACACTTCCGCTCGAAGGTCCCCCGCCGGCTGCGCCTCCGCCCGAGCCGGTGCTCCCCGCGAAAGAATCCGTTTGAGCGAGCCCCTACCCATCGTTCTTGTCATCGAGGATGAAGTCCAGATGCGGCGCTTCTTGCGCGCCTCGTTGACTGGCAATGGTTACCAGGTCTTCGAATCCGAAACCGCGGCCGATGGGCTCGCGCAAGCCGCCGCGCGCAATCCCGATTTGGTCTTGCTCGACTTGGGATTGCCCGATCAAGACGGCCTGGTGGTGACCGAACGCCTGCGCGATTGGGCAAAAATGCCGATTATCGTGCTGTCTGCGCGCGGCAAAGAAGAGGACAAGATCAAGGCGCTCGACGCCGGCGCCGACGACTACCTGACCAAGCCATTCGGTATCGGCGAGCTCTTGGCGCGTATCCGTGTCGCGCTCCGGCATTCGGCGCGCAGCGAATCGGGCGAATCACAATTCACGATGGGCGACGTGAAGGTCGATCTGGCGCGCCGTCAGGTGAGCAAAGCTGACCAAGAGGTGCACCTCACGCCCATCGAGTACAAGCTGCTGGCCACGCTCATCAAGTACGAGGGCCGCGTCATCACGCACCGCCAGCTCTTGCGCGAAGTCTGGGGCCTCAACTCGAGCGAGCAGACGCAATATTTGCGTGTCTATATGGCCCAGCTTCGGCACAAGCTCGAAGACAACCCCAGCCGCCCGCAGTTTTTGACGACCGAGCCCGGCGTTGGCTACCGGCTGCGCACACAAAACTGAGCAATAGTCGGCAGCAATTTACGGTTTTTTGATGTGTGTGCTTGCAGACTGCGAGCAGCCAATGTCATCGAACCGCCCCGGCCTGCGCGCGCGCCTCGCGATGAGCTTGAGCGAAGATCAGGTGGTCGCCTGGAAGCGGGCGGCGATGGCTCCGCTGCGCGCTGCTGCGGGCGCGAGGCCCGCGCGCTCGGGCGTGAGCTTGGAGGTCAAGCCCGGCTTCCTACTCGTCTGCGCTCTGGCGGCGCTACCGCTGGCTGGCGGGCGCGCAGGCGTAGCCGCGCTGGCGCTCCTAGGGGCCGTGCTGCTGTCGGAGGTACCTGCGCTGCTGCTCGCCAGCCGCGGCGGACTCGCAACACTCACGCTGGAAGCGAGTGGCCCTCGCGTGAGAGGCGAGAGCCCGCGGCACCCGGCTTCGGTATTGCTGACCGCCGCCTTGGGCAGCGTGCTGAGCTTGCTCGTTGCGGCGCTCTTGCACAGGCTCGCGGCGCGAGCCGGGCTCGAGAGCAGAGCCTACAACCTGGCTAAGGTGGTCGCGACCATCCTGGTCGCGTGGCCCGCCTGCCAGCTACTGCCGATAGCGCCGTTTCGGGCCGGCTCGCTGATGGCGCAGTACCTCCCGCCGCCGATTCGCTTCGTGTGGTGCACGCTGTCGATTGCGGTCGTGGTACCGGGCGGCGCGCTCTTGGTGGCGCTCACCAAGCTTCCGAGCCTGATGGTCGTGGTTGCGGCGAGCGCGGCATTCGCTCTGGTCACGTGGCGAGAGATGGCGAACCAGCTGCGCGACGAGAACAATGGCGCCGCGCGCCTGGCACACGAGGCGGAGCAGGGCGTGCAGCGCGGAGCGCCGGTGGATGCCATTCGCCTGGCGCGCACCGGGCTGGGCTTGGCGCGGTCGGCTCAGCTGCGCGGCCGGCTCTGCCTGGTTCTTGCGTGGGGCGCGATTGGCGACGGCGACATTTTCCTCGCTCATGCGGCTTTGCAGCAGCTGTCGCCGGAAGCAATGAGCGTGCACCTCTTGGCCGCTTACCTACGCGCCTGCGGTCGTCTCAGCGAGGCGGACGAGCTCCTGCTAAAGGCGCGCAAGCTCGGACAGCGCACCCGCGAGACCACGAAGCTGCTGATCGAGCTCAAGGCAGCACGGGGCGAGCAACAAGCGGCCGAAGCGCTCGCCGAGGAGGACGCCGCCTTGCTCAGCAGCGAGGATCAACGAGCCCTACGCGACGCCGGGTGCCGCGTCGCCAGCGCATCTTGATGGTTTTCGCCGGTGTTTTTACGGTATCTTGATGTACCAGATGCCAGCTTATGAGGGCCATGGGCTCGCTGGTTTACCTTCGTCCCCGCTCGACACGCGGCGTCGTCCAAGTAGCCCCGCTGTCCGCTGACGAGCGCGAATACTTCTGGGCTCCGCTGCTGGTGCTGTGGCTGGGTAGCCTCGCGCGCGTCGCTCTGGCGGTCGCCCACCACGCCGCCTTCGAGGTGGAAGAGACGCTGGCGCTCGCTTGCGTGATTCTGCTGCCGCTCGCCGCAATACGCGCCTGGCTAGATGCACGCTCGCAGTCGTGCTGACCTCAGCCTCAGGTCAAACCGCTGAGGGTGCCTTGGGTGAGTGCCATGTCGGGCTGGGTGCCGAAAGCGTCGAGCTCTTGGTCGAAGGCTTGGGCGATGGAGACGAGCAGGCGGCTATTGGTGACGGGAGTGAAGGCCGCGTCGTTCGGGCCGCACCAGGGGCTCATGGCAGGGCAATCGGGCTGCATTTTGAGGCGGCGGCCCATGCGGAACTTGCCGTTCGCGCCGCCCGCCAACACCGTAGGCACGTTGCGCGTGCTGTGCTGGGCGGGGTTACCCATGTCGCTCGTCACGTAGATGATGGTGCTGTCGAGCGCGCCCAGCGCGTCGAGCTTTTGCATCAGCCGCGCGACCTTGGAGTAAGCGTAGCGGTTGAACTTGGCGAGCGGAACCCACGTGGCCGGATCGCCGTCACCGGGGCGACCATCGTTACCCACCGGCGAGGCGTTGTACGGGTGCGCGACGGCGCCGTGGTTGTCCGACGGTAGGCCCAGCGGATTGTCGGCGTACGACAAGTCGTCCAAAAACAGGGTGGCAAAGCGCGTGATGTCGCAGGCCAGAGCTTGGGCCAGCACATCGATATGTGCGTCAGTGATGGCGTCGAAGTAAGGCTCACCGCCGTTGTACTGCTTGAGGTTCGGGAACTTGGTCGCGTCGGGGCGCGGCGGCACCATGCACGAAGCTCCGCCCCCGCTGCTGCCCGTGCCGAGCTGCTTCTCGAGCTCGCTCAGCGCGGTGAGGTGCTGGTCGAGCTTTTGCTGCTCGGGTGGGGCGAGCTTGGCGCGCAGGCGCTTGATGTCCCACGTTTGGTAATCGATCACGCTCTGGCTGAGCTTGCGCTTGCGCTCTGCCGCCGCCTTGGCGGCGGGATCGTCGCCCACCACTACGCCATCGAACAGCAGGTCGAACGCTTTGACGGGATCGATGATTTTGGGCAGCGCCACGCCGCCCTCGCCGTAGGAGAGCGTGACGCCAGACGCCGTGCCGTCGTTGCCCACGCCGAGCGAGAGGCTGGTCACGCGAGTCGCGCTGCCCAGACCCTTGGTCACCGCCAGGTATTGGTCGAGCGAGATGTTCTGCGGCTTGGCGCCGCCCTCGATACGGCTGCCGGTCAAGATGCAGCCGGCGGTGTCGTGGCCATTGGCGTTGGAGAGCAGATCGATGCCCTCGATTGCCAGCAGCTTGTCCTTGAAGCTCTTGCCGTAGGTCGCGGCGTCGTCGAACGGCTGCAGCGAGCAATTTTCGTAGGTGATATCGAAAGCAGTTTCGGTATCGGCCGCCTTCATTGCCCAGTATTCGGCCGAGATACCGTGCGGGTGGTAGATGGTCACGAACTTGAGCGGCAGGGTTTCGCCGGCGGCCTGAGCCACCGAGTTCTCGAGCAATCGCCCGAACGGTGCGAGAAGGACACCACCACCCACGGCTCGCAAGAAGGCCCGACGCGTGCTGGAGCGTTTCATTACTGTGCCCTCCGGTAAATGAACGCGGGGCTGTTGATGTACGCCTTGAGCGTGTCGACGATGCCGACGTCGTCGACGGTGCCGGCCGTCTGCGGCAAGGTGGTTTTCCAGTAGGTCACGAAGTCGTCCTCGCTGGGGCGAATGGCGTCCGCGCTGCTGGCGGCCAGCGCGCGGAACATGTGACGCGCGAAGCACTCGCGCACCTGCGGGCTCACCGACATGGCTTTCACCAGCGCGTTGCTGTCCGCATAGCTACCCGCAAAATCGGTACCGGCGATGGTCACGCTCGTATCTACCGGCTTACCGTTGTCGTCAGTGCGCGTCTTGCCCATGGCGTCGAAGCCTTCGAAGGCGAAGCCGAAGTTGTCGATGCCGTCGTGACACGCGGCGCAGCTGCCGACCGAGTGCGCCGCGAAACGCTCACGCGTGGTCTTCGACGGGTCGGGCGCCGGCGGCACCACCGCGGTGGTGAGGTTGACGGGATCGCCCACGGCGACGCAGGCCACGCGCCGCATCAAGGCCACGCCGCGCAGCACCGGCGCAGTTTCTTGAGCATGGGCGAACACCGACAAGAAAGCGCCCTGGTTCAAGATGCCCAGGCGATTGGGCGTAGAAATGTGCTGGAAGTCGCCGGTTACGTCCGGCATGCCGTAGCCGATGTTGGCCAGATTGCCGTTGGCCACCGTCCAATCGGCGGCCAGCAGCTCCCGCAAGCTGCTGCCGTGAGTCTGCGCGAGCTCCGCCAAGAAGTTGGTCGTCTCGCCGGCCATGTCGGCTTTGATCTTCTCGAAGTCGGCGTACTTGGTGGTGTCTTTGGCGAGGTCGGTGACCTGATCCGTGCCCAACCATTCGCGGATGATCCGCACCACACGATCACGCGTGTAAGTGCCGAAGAACAGGTCGGTCCCCAGGATGGTCTTTCGCGCGTCGTCCGCGTTCATGTCCTTGACCTGCATCAGCAGGTCCGGGCTTGGCGGGCGGCCTTGAATCAAGTAGCTGATGGCGCTCACCACCTCGAACGGGGTGAGCTCCACCGTGGTGGCGGGCGCCTTGCCAATCTCAGTCAGGTAGAGAAATGCGGCGGATTGCAGCATGGCGCGCGCCGTGAGCTCGATGCCCTCGTCGTAGCTGCCGCCGTCCAGCGCGGTGTGGAACACGGTCATCAGCTGCGTGACTTCGTCCGCGTCCAGCGGGCGCCGGTAGGCTTGGAAGCCGAAGCTGGTGATGAACGCCGTCGCGCACTTATCGGCGTCGGTCGCCGGATTGTCGCAGGGCGCGCGCTGAGCGACGTCTTTCCGGACCTCGGCGGCGAGCTGGGTGGCGGCGGCCGCGAGCTGTCCGGCCAGCACCGGATCGACACGTTGCGCTTCGTTCAGCGTGAAGCCGCTCTGGCGGGAGTCGGGCACGAAATCCTTGCTCACGTCGGCGACGGCCGCCGAGTCGCCGAGCAGCGCGGAGACGCTGGCCTGGTACTCGGCGTCGCTCAGGCGGCGAATGCGCGCCGGCAGCAGCGCCGTGGCCTGCGTGCCGTCGGGCAGCGAGACGCTGCCTGCCAAGTTCTGAGCGCTGCCGCCAGCGCCACTACCACCCGTACCCGAGCCCGGGTGCGGATCCGCTGCGGGCTGGCACGCGAACGCCAATCCGAGCAGCGGAGCCGCGACAGCCAGAGCGTTCGGCAAAGCTCGCATCACTCTGATCTGAACTAGCGCACCGATGTTCGCAAGATTTACCAGCTTCACTGCGCTCCTGCCTCGCTACTGGAAACGGTTCCATGCTCGTGCCCCCGCGCATGAAAGAAACGCAATGCCACCTGTACACACACACAACGACATGGACAATGCATCCAGTTTGATGTGACTCGCGCCGCTCGCGAGCGATCAAATCATCGCTGGTCAGCCGTGCGCAGCGGTGGCCGTTTCCGCTTTAATTTGCGTACAAGCGGCGTTCAGCCGCGCGCGCGCGCTTCGAGGATGCTCGCCAGAACGGCCAGCACTTCACCCATCTCGAAGGGCTTACGAACCCAGGCGCTGACCTCGCTCGCCAGCTGCTCGGGCACGCCGCTCGCGACGCCGCTGATCAAGATCACCGGAATGCCTGGATGGCGCTGGCGTAGGTTTTGGAACGCGCCAGCGACGTCCGCCGCGAGCGGGGAAAGATCCACCAGGGCGGCGTCGAGCTCGCCGCCGCGAGCGAGCACGGCCTCGAACTCGGCCAGGTTGGCGACCACGACCGGCTCGGCGCCGCGCGCTTCGAGCGCGAGCTCCACCAGCGAGCGCACGGCTGCGTCGTCTTCTACCACCAGCACTCGGGCGCCGAGAACCGTCGGCTTCTTCACCCGCTTGGGTGTGGTGCCGGTACGCAGCTCGGCGATGGGCCAGCGCAAGTCGAAGCAGGCGCCAGGGCTGGTGCGAGCCACGCTGAGCGAGCCGCCCTTGGCGCGAGACAGAGCGGCCGAGTGCCGTAGCCCGACGCCTGCACCACCCCGACGGGTGGAGGCGGGCGCCGTGAGCAGGGTGGCCACCCGCTCCGGATCGATACCAGGACCCTGGTCGCTCACCGAGAACACGATGCTGCCCTCGCCCTCGCGCACCCCGAGCGAGACGGTGGAGCCCCGTGGCGAGAAGTCGATGGCGTTGAGCAGCAGGTTGGTCAAAATTTGTAGCAGGGAGCCGACGCTGCCCAGCAGCGCCGAGCCCGAGTCGAGCAGCTCCAGCTCGAGCTTGACCCCGCGCTGCTCGGCCTGGGGTCGGACGCCCATGAGCGCGCTCTCGGCGACGCTGCGGCCACTGGCCTGGGCCGTGGAATCCGGCGCCTCGGCACCGATGGCGGTGCGGGAGATACCGTGCCCGAGCCGGGCGTGCGTGCGCGCGACGTCGACCGCGTCTCGGGCTGGGCCGGGCTCGAGCTTGGAATAGGCGACGTCCAGCCAGCCGAGCACCACGGTTAGGGCGTTCGACACCTCATGGAGTGCTCCCGCCAGGTCCGCTTCCTGGTCGGGAGGCGGTGGCGGCAAGCTTCTGGGTGCGCTCGAAAGAGGCACGGGCGACAGATTACTGTGGCGATAAGATTGTCGCCACTCCATTCCCCAGGGTTGCCAATTCTAGTTACACCTGATTTGGAGTTTAGTGGGCAAGGCTGGGCGGGATGAGGAGACGATAGGCGCCGCTGTCGTCTGCTCGGGTCTCCGCCACCTGAATGACCGTCCGGGCCTGGCTGCGATCTCGCGTGTAAGCAAGGTCCTTGTCCAAGTAGGCGTAGGCGCGAATCGTGGCGGCCGGTGCGGGCACGGAGTTGCCGCTCACGAGCCCTACCAAACAAGAGCCAGACAAGACTGTGGGGCGAGGCAAGACGAGGTGACCCAAATCCTGGTTGTCGCCCGTCACGACGACACCAGGCCTCACGAACCAGGCAAAGCCGAGCGACTCGGGGCCACGTACGGACACATTGAAGAGTCCCAAATCAGCCTGCACCGTGAAATGCCCGGACGCGTCGACGGTCCCCGTAGTCGAGCGCGGGGACAAGACGGTCGGAAGGCTGGGATCGGGTACGCCATCCCCGTCGTCGGAGGAGGCAGTCGAGCGCGTATCGCCGAAGACGGCCGCAAACTCACCGATGTGCGCTGCGACCGGGACGGCCTGCACCTCCGCGCCGGGCATCGGCGACTGGCCCGTCAGCTGCGCGATGGCGGGGAGCTCGAGGGTCTTTCCGAACTGCTGGGACGGGGTGGCAGCGATGGGCCAGACGGTCCGGAGCGAGCCGATGGAATCGAGCGAGTCGTCGTTCATGCCCACCCGCGTTCCTGGCATCCCCTGCACCCGGTAGTTACCCGGCGGAAGCTCGAGGTCGATGACGCCGTCCGCCCCGACCTCGAAGGTGGTCTTGTAAGAGGCAAAAATGCCGGCGTCGACCCCGCTGATCTTCTGCGAGATCAGAAAGACGTAGCCCGGGATGGGCGCGTTCGTATCCTGGCGAGTGAGCAAGCCCTGGACTTTGACGGGAGCTGGAAGCTTGGAAAAACCCGTGATGTCTGGGTGTTTGGGATCGAACAGCTGCAGCGCCGAAAGGTCCCAGTAGATGGTAGGGGCCGTAACCGAGGCGGGCGGACGAAGCCGCAACAGGTCGCTCCCGACGGCCGCCTTGCTTTCGCTCGATTCGATCGCCGGGGAGTAGCGCAGCTGCACGTCGTACTCGACCATCGCCGATGAACCGACCGGCGCGCCCAGCTTTGCCACCGTGGACAAGCGATTTCCGTCCAGGGGCTCGATGATGTCGGCGAGCCAGCCCATCAAGTCGCCGGCGTGGTCGCCGCCTGGCCAGTGGAGCGTGACCGTGAGATCCGTGATGGGGCCCGGCGCCAGAGCGAGCTCGGCGTCTGGACCTTCGAGCACGAAGTCGCGCCACAGTTGTGGTGGCACGGCGCAATCCTGCTCTTGGTACGGCGGCGTGGCGGCGTAGATATCGTAGTGCCCCCCGGGAACGGTAAGCTCGAAGGGGTAACTACCCAGCTTGACGGAGAGCTTGTCGAGCGTGCTGGCCGAATCGAAATACTGCTGTTGCGGCAAGCCCAAAGGCCGTTCACGCAGTGACAACGTGATGTCTACCGGCAGGCTCTTGCCGTCCGGTGCGCGCAACTTGAGCGGTTCGTCGTTCTCGTCCAAGAACGTGGGATAGCAGCTGACCCCCTTCGCCAAGCTCAAGGTACCGCTGACGTGATGCGCGGCAGGCGGGGTGAGATCCAAACTGCCGCCGCTCGTCGGCACGTTTTCCAGCTGGCTCACGAAGTTGAGCTGGGGCAGGTTGCTGCCGGACGGCGGGGTCACGGTCACCAGCAACGATTCGAGCGTGCCGTTCACCTCCTGACAAATGCCGGAGCTGCAGTGGTTGTTGCTACAGTCCGAGTCGACGTTGCAAGTGTTGTGCTGCCGCCGGTCCTTTTGGGCCGTGGCGTTGACGGTACAGCCCAGGCCCAGCAGCGGCAGCAGGCACGCGAGCCAGCGCAGGCTCATGGCGTCACCGTGGGGGTCGGACAATCGGTCAAGGCGTTGGCCTCGCTCGGGTCCGCGTCGACCTGAACGAACCAGGCGACCTCCGCCACATCCGCGTTGTTGAGCGGCGTCGCCGCCGAGTCAGGCAGATTCCCAGCGTGCGCCACGCGCAGCAGCAGCCGGTGACAGCCTGGACTCACGCGCCGCACCGTCCAATCGACGTTGAAGTAGCGGCTCGTGTCATCCAGCGTCGTCGCCGGCAAGGGTCTGGCGAACAGCTCGTCTGGTGGATCCTTGTTGTCGAGGAGCAAGAACGCGTTGAGAGGTTCGCCCGCGTCTTCGGAGCTGACATTGACCCTGAAAGGGACCTGCTCGTTGGTGTTGACGTTCAGGATGAACCCCATCGGCGGCTGCATGGTCGACGTGTCCAGCCGCGGCGGAGTCTGCTTGGGCTCCGGGTAGGGCGGCGGGTCATCGACGAGGCAGCCGGACATGCTTGCGAGAGCCGCTACTAGCGACAGTCGTGCCAAGGCCCGAAAAGGGCCGTTCCACCGGGCGCTGCGCGTGCGCGGCTCTGACATCGGTGTCGCGATACGACGTGGGGTGGCCGAGAGCAGCTGCATCATGGCGAAACCTAACGACCGCCTCCGCGACCGAACTGAAAGCGCGTGTGCGCGTATTCGGCGCCGAGCGACAAGGAGTAGAGGTTGCGCGCCGCGGCGCTGTCGCGAACGAAGGTGCGCAGGTTCTGCTGCACCGTGTCGAGCTCGTAGCCCTCTTCGGTGGCGACCTGGCGCAGCGAAGAGCCGAGATCGCCCGCGGAGAAGAAGCCCGCGCGGCGCACGGCCATCTTCGCTGCGGCCAGCGCCGAGTCGTAGTCGAGCACTCCTGGATCGTCGCACAGCTCACGCAGGCGGCGCTGCAGACGCGCCGGGATGCTTTCCCACAGTACCTCGGCCAGGTTGAGCACAGCGCCCGGGTTGCTACCGCCTGGAGCGGGTCGCGGGGGCCCGAACGCGAACGCCAAGCCGCGCAGCACTGCCCGCCCCTGCGACTCCGGCGAGCCGAAGAGCAATGCAAACTGAGGAGTCGCCGCAGCCAACATCGCGCCCAGGTGGAAGCGTAGCTCCGCGCTTTCCTGGCGCACGTCGCCGGACAAGATCACGGCCGGCGGCGAGAGCAACGCCAGGCTGACCGTCACCGGCCCCGCGCTACGCCGCTGAAAAAGCGGGGTCCGAAGCAAACCGAGCGCGCGGGCCAGCGCCGCGTACGCGCGGGCTAGCGGGGTCGGCGCGCCAACCGGCACGCGCTCGAGGCCGGTCACGCCGTAGGTGCTCGGGTCACGACGGAACACGTGCTCGGCCCCTTCCCAGACCAACGATAGCGCCTCGAGCGCGCGGCTCGATTGCTCGCGGAACAGCAGCGCGCGCACGGCGTCTGGCTGCTCCGGCTGCTCCGACAGCGCGGGCGGCTCGCTGCCCTGCGCGCCGCTCAGTACCGACAGCACGTGCTCGACGGCACGCGCGTAAACGGGATCGCGATCGCGGAGCGCGGCGTCGTGCAAGCGCGACACTGCTTGAACGTCACCGGGCATGAGCAACGCCAGTCGGCGAGCCACGCTGACCAGATCGTGTGCACGCGACGGACGAGGCTCGAGCTGCCGCACGAGCTCCATGCCGGCCTCGATCGAGCCGCGCCGCAGCGCGTCGTACAGCGCCTGCTCACCGCTCGCTTCTTGCCCCACGAACGTGGCCGACAGGTCGAGCGCGGCCTGGATCTCCGGGCGCGACTCGAAGGTGGGCCGCGGATCCGGCAGGCGCACTTGCGGGATTTGCGGCTCCGAGATGTAGGTCCTGGGGCCGTCGTAGGCGGGCGCGCCGGAGGGCGAGATCAGCGGCGGAGCGACGGGCGGTGCGGAAAGCGCCGGGACCCGCTCTTCTTCGACCTCCGTCGACATCGAGTAGCGACCAGAGACAGAGGGTCGCATCGAGCCCAGGCTGCGCGGGTTGGGTCCCTGGCGCGGGCTCGGTGGTGGCGCCGACGGCACGCCCAAGCGCGCCTCTTCTTCGGGTACCGGCGAGTTGCGCGGCGAGCGCGGCACCACCGACTCCACGGGAGAGAGCGAGCGCGGCACCGGTGGGGCCGGAATGCGCTCGGTAGTGGGCGCAGGCTCGGCGCCCGGTAGGCGATCTTCGCCGGTCACGCTGGGTGGACGCTGCGAATAACGGCCGCGCTCGTTGGGCGTCGTCGTGCCCACGATGGTGGGCGCGGGCTCGGGGAAGCTCGGCGCGGCGGGCGGTCGTGACGACACCTTGCGTGTGGCGGCGGCCGGCGGTGCCGAGCGTGTGCGCGCCGAGCGCTGCGGCGTAAGCTCCGTGCTGAGCGCCAGAGCGGCGTCGCGCGTCTCCGGGTCGCCCAGCGCAGAGTCCAAATAGCCGAGCGCGCGATCGACCTCGTTCAGGCGCTGCGCAGCTCGCGCCGCCGCCAGAGCGATGCGGCTCTTGACGCGCAAACCGCGCAAGTCTCCGGCGAGAGCGCGCTCGAACAGCGGCAGGGCCTGAGCGGGCTCGGAGGCTTCGAGCCGTTCCGCCATGCCCAGCGATACCAGCGGCGTCTCGCCCAACTCGGCGCGGCTGCGCGACAGCTCGCGCAAGCCAGCGTCGCTACCCAGCGCGCGATCGAGCGCCTCCGCGGTCAAGAACGAGCGCAGGTCGCTCTGCTCGACCGAAAGATCGCCGCGCATGGCGCGCAGCTCGGTGGCCGCCACGCGCGACTCTTCGGCGCTCCCCGGACCGCCGCGATTGAGGTACTCGAGGTAACGAGCCATGAGTTGGGCCTCGGCTTGCTCGGGAGCCATGCGCGCCGCGCGCGACGCCTGCATCAGCGCGGTGGCGCCGTCGCCGGCCGCGAGCGAGCTACGCGCGGCTTCTACCAGCAGCGCCGCGCGCTCCTCGGGCGAGCGGCTGGACGCCGCAGCCAGCTCGTCCAGCGCCTCGGCCAGACCGACCGGGTTCTGGCGACGACGCTCGACCTCGACGCCCAGCTCCAGCAGCCGCTCGGAGCGCGTCCACGTGCCCATGCCTTCCAGCACGCGGCGCGCCGCTTCGACGTCGCCACCGGCCAAGTAGGCCTCGCAGGCCCGGCGCGACAAGTCCGCGGCCTCGTCGCGCACGCCGGCAATAGCGCTGCCACGCAGCCAGAGCGCAGCCGCACGCAGGGGAGCCCCCAAGCGTTCGTGCAGGTCCGCCAGCATCCGCAGCACGCTGAGGTTATCCCCCGTCGCAGTGAGAAGCGCTTCCAGCTCGGCGGCGGCTTCGTCGGGTCGGCCCAGGCGCTGCTCGAGCACCGTGGCGCGGTGCAAGCGGATACGCCTCATGTCCTCGACCATGCTGGCCAGCGTCGCGCGACGCGCCAGCAACTTGACCAAGGTTTCGTAGTCGCCCTGCCGCTCCGCCTTGCGCTCGAGCGCCGCGATGGCTTGCGCGTCGTCAGCGTTCAGCTCCAGCACCGCCGACCAGCGCTCCAGCGCCCCCTCTTCGTCGCCTTGCTCTTCGAGCAAGAGCGCCAGATCGCGCAGCAACGTGAGGCGCGTGCGATCGTCGGCGCAGCGCTCGATCCATTGCCCCAGGGCTTCGGCCTCGATGTGGCGATCCCGAGCTTGCCGGGCCAGCGCCACCAGGTCCGACCACAGCGCCTCGGCGTCGGGCGTTTCGTGGAGCGCGCGACGCATCACCTCGATCGCGCGATCCGGCTCGCCCCGGGCGGCGATCAGCGCCGAAAGCTCCGCCGCCAGCCGCGACTGGCCCTCTGCCGGCAAGCCGAGCGTGTCCATGCCGCGCGCCAAATGCTGCTCGAGCTCTTCGTGGCGCCCCTGCTGGCGCAAGAGCTCCGCCAGCCGCTCGAACACCTCGACTTGTTGCGAGTCGGGCAGGTCGTCGACGGCCGCGGCACGGCGCAGGATCTCTTCGGCCTCGCCGCTGTCTCTGGCGCCTGCAGCCAGGTCGAGCAGCGCTTGGCCCCGCTCGCGCGGCGGCACGGCTTCGAGCACGGCTTCCATCAACTGCGCATCGCCGATGGCTCGCGCTCTCGCCTCCGCACGCCGGACCAGCTCGACCTTCTCGGGTTCCTTGCAGGCCGCGCGCACGAGCAGCAGCGCCTCGTTGTAACGGTCACCGAGCGCGCCGGCGATGAGGCCGCCGAGCTCGAGCAGGTTCGTGCCGGCGCCGCTCCACTTTTGGCCGGACAGCTCGACCAGCTTCGCCACCGTCGCAGGTGCCGCTGACGAACGGGCGAGCGCGGGCGCGTCCTCGAACAGGTTCTGGTACTCCTCCAGATCGCCGTCGCTACCGTAGGCGTGCGCGAGCGCGCTCAGCGCCAGGTCCGGCGCGTCGAACGTCTTGAGCGCCGCTTTGGCGCCGGCGATGCCCATGCGCGCGCCCTCCGGGCCGTCCGCCTTGGCCAGCAAGCTCTCGATCGCGCGCGTGAAGCGCATCAGCAGGGTCTCGCGCTCTTCTGGCACGGTGAGCAGCAGGTTCTCGCAAGCCTCGGCCAGCGCCTGCAAAAGCTGGGTGTCTCCGCGTACCGAGAGCGCGCGCAAGAGCACGTCGATGCGCTGCCGCTGCCCGTCTTCGCTGGGCCCCGCGAACAACGCCGCGCGCCGCAGCCAAGCCGCGCGCAGCTCCGGCGACGAGTTCGTCATCGCCACGCGCTCGATGGCCCGCACCACGTCGCCGGAGCGCTCGGAGTGCTCGGCCAGGCGCGCCATCGTCACGTAGGCCACACCTTCGCTCGGCACGGCTTCGAACGCCGAAATCGCGTGCCGCAGCGCGCGGCCGTCGTCGTGCCGCCGCTCGAACTGACGCGCGGCGCGGTAGTGCACGGCGCGTTCGCCGTAGCGACCGAGCGTGGCTTGCGCGAGGCCGTCATAGATGCGCTCGAGCGCATCTACGTCGTCGTCGCCCGCGGTGCGCTCGGCCAGCGCCAGTACGTCCGCGCGGGCCGGGTCGAGCTCCAGCGCGCGCGCCGAAGTTTCGAACGCGTCGTGCATGCGCCCGGCCGAGAGCGCCACGCCGGCGGCCACCGCCAGCAAGCGCGCTGCCTGGCTCGGCTCGGTGCGCGACACGCTCAGGCCTTTCAAGCGCCGGAAGGCGGCGTCATGGCCGATGAACGCCGTGACGTCAGCCGCAAACAGCTCGGGCCCGTGCTCCGGATCGAGCGCCATCGCGCGCTCCCAAGCTTTGAGCGCGCCCTCGGTGTCGCTGGCCAGGTCGAACAACGCCGCACCCAGCTCGCGAAAGGCGCGCGCCGTGCCGGTTTGATCCGCTTCGGGATGCAGGCTCAACATTTCGGCGCGCGCTTCGAGCAAGGCCAAATCCCCGTCGGAGCTGCGCGTGGGCAAGGCCGTGTCGAGCTCGCTCGTGACCTCGCGCACCGGGGCGCCTTCTTTGATGGCGCGCAGCAACGTGCGCGCGGCGCCGTCGGCGTCGCCAGCCGCCCGGCGCCGGCGCGACAAATCCAGCAAGAGCGCGGCGCGCTCGGCGCCGGGCGAGCCGGCCGAGAGCCAGCGCTCCATCGCGGCAATGCCGAGCCCGCGCTCGCCGGTCGCGTCGGCTACGGCCAAAATAGCCTCGCGCAAGCGCGTGCTGCGCGGTCCTACCACCTCGAGCGCGCGGCGTGCCAGCGCGCCGGCGCGCATCGGCTCGACCGGCCCCAGCTCGCGCAGCACCTCGGCGATGTCGCCCTCCAGCTCGCCGAGCGGCTGGTGCTGCGACAAGAGCCAGGCCAACGTGTCGGCCAAGCGCGAGGCGTCGCCCGATTTGCGCATGCGCGAGAGACGGGAGCGCGCCGCGTCCAAATCGCCGGGGCGGAGAGCGATGCGGCGCTGCGTCCAAGCCAGCGCCAGAATGTCTTCGCCCAGGCGCTCGTAGACGTTGGCCAGCTCCATGCACGTGGACGCACGCGGCACGACGACGCCCATGGCGCGCTCGAGCGCCTCCGCGCCGGCGCGATCGCCGCTGAGCAGCCCGACGCGCGCCCGCACCGCGACGGGCCGCGCCAGCGAAGGATCGGCGTGCGACGCCTGCTCGGCCGCCACGCGCGCTCGTTCGAGCTCGCCGCCGTCGAGCAATGACTCGGCCGCCAAGCTGCCGAGCACCGCGCGCAGAGACGGCGAGAGCCCGGAAGCTACGCGCAGCAGCGCGCGCGCCCGCACCGGCTCGACCCCGCGCTGTGCGGCCAAGAGCAGCGCCATGCAGGCAACTGCCGGCTGTGCGCCCGCGTCGTCCAGCAGCGGCGAAAGCTCGCGCAGCGCGCTGTCCAGATCGCCGCGGCGACGCCGCAAGCTGGCCAGTAAGAGCCGCAAGCGGCCGCGCTCGAGCTCCGAGCCGGCACGATCGGCGAGCGCCGCCAGGTGCGCCTCGAGCTCTTCGTTGCGCCCCAGGCGCAATAGCAGGCGCTCGAACGCGACCTGGTAGCCTCGCTCCTCGGGCACCATTTTGGTGATCTCGCGCAGCACCGAGAGGTACTCGTTGGCTTGCGCCGGGCGCCCTGACAGCACCGCCGCCAGCCGCGACAGCACCTCGAGCCGCTCTTCGCCTTGCGCGCTGACCAGCTTGGCAAAAGCTTGCTGCAAAGTGTGGTCTTCACGTGCCTTTTGCGGAGCCAGCCGCAGCGCGGCGTCGCGCAAGAGCTCGTCGTCTTGGCCAGCTGCTTGCAGCCGCTCCACCGCCCACAACGCCAGACCCGAGTCGCTCAGGCGCTCTTCGGCGATCGCCAAAAGCTCGCGCAAGCACGACAAGCGTTCTTCGACGTGGCCTTGCGGCCTGCCGTCGCCGATGCGCACCAGCGCCTCGACCAGCGGCGTGAAATCGCGCGTCGACAGCGCATGGCTGCGCAGCGATTCTTTGGCCTCTACCGAGCTCGGCTCCACCACCAGCGCCTCGAGCCAACACTCCACGGCGCGTTCCTGGCGGCCCAGCGAGCCACCGTACAAACGGCCGAGCGCGAGCCGTGCGCGCGCCAGCTCGCGCCCGGCGAGCAAGTCACAGCCCAGCTCGAGCCGCGCCGCGAACAGCTCGTGCATGCCGACGCGCTCGAGCAGCTCGTCGAAACCAACCGCGGACTCGTAGCTCGGCTCGCCACGGCGCTCGATCGCCGTGAGCACGCTCTTCAGGTCCAGCTCGGCGTCCAGCCGCGCGTCGAAGGCCGCCCCTATGGCGCGCGGTAGGTCGCCGTCGCGCAGCGCGTCGCGTAGTCGACGCAAATGAATCGAGCGCGCCTGCTCGGGCAACGCGCGCGCCTGCTCACGGCGCACTTCGTCCGCCGCGCCGACGCGGCCACGACCCGCCAGCGCCTGCGCCAGGCGCTCCACTGCGGCGCCGAAATGCGGCGCCATCTCGAACGCGCGGATCAGGTTCTCGAACGCCGCGGGGCGCTCGCCGAGCGCTTCGCGGCGCTCCGCCGCATCCAGGTAGGCTTGCGCGGATTCCTCGGGCGAGACCTGCGTGCTCCAGGCAGCCAGCGCCGCCAATTGCTCGACTGCTTGCGGGTCGGTCGGCTTCTCGCTCGCTGCCACCAGCAGCGCTTCGCGCGCCGAGCGCGCGTCGCCGCCGCGCGCCAGCAATTGGCCGATGCGCAGCGACATCGACGCCACGTCCACGTTAGCTTGCTCGAGCAGCGGGCGCAGCGTAGCCGCTGCCAGCAAGGGCTCGCCGAGTCCCGTGAACCAAGCCGACAGCTCCTCTCGCAAGAGCGGGTCTTCACCGAGCAGCAGGGCGCGCCGCGCGAAGCGCGTGGCGGCGTCGAGCTCGGTGCCGCGCGCCGAGAGCGCGCGCGAGAGCGCGGCCGCCGCGAGACGCTCGTCGTTCTCGTTGCCGGCTCGACTCGCGGCGCTCAGCTTCGCGGCGAGTGAGGCGAGCTCGGCGCGCGGGCCTGGTCGACGTGACATTGCCGCGACCAGCTCGTAGCGCTCGAGTGCCAGCGACGCCGCGGAGCGCGGCCCTTCGCGTCCCCATTCGGGCGGCGGCAAGGTTCGACGCGGCGCAGCGTACGCAGTATGGCCCTGCGCTGGCTGTAGAGGTCCCCCCGCCGCGCTCGAGCCCTCGCTGTGCGAGGGGTCTTTCGAGTCAATTGTGGTCATAGGCAGTGCGCGGCCCGAGACTATAAGCCAACCCGGGGTCCCCAACCCCGCGATACTAGACGGCGGGGGCTTGTCGGCAGCCTGAACCCCGGTCTAGCCTTCCCGGCGGCGCCCCCAGGGCTGCCGGAGGCTCAATGTTCAACCAGACTCGTCCACCCCTGCTGCCCCGTTTCGTGGCAGCCGTCACCGTCGGCGCGCTCTTCAGCGCCAACATCGCCCCCGCTTTCGCGGCAGATCCCGCGGCTCCTGCCAAAGAGAAGGCCGCCGCGCCCGCAAAACCCGAGGCGAAGCCGGCAGAGACGAAGCCCGCAGCCGACGCGAAGGCTGCTCCGGTGCCGAAGGCGGACGCTAAACCTGCCGACGCGAAGCCCGCTGACGCCAAGGAAGCGAAGGCTGCTGCGGCCAAGCCCGCAGACAAGCCCAAGCCCCCGGACAAGAAGACCAAGGACGCCGCGCGCAAAGCGTACAGCGAGGGCGAGAAGGCCTACGCTGCCGGCGATTTCACCGCAGCGCTCGCCGGTTTCACCAAAGCGAACGAGCTCGTGCCGGCGCCGCAGGCCGCCTACTGGGCCGCGAAGTCGATCGACGGCCAAGGCAAGATCGAAGACGCCATCGCCGCTTACGAGAAGCTGCTGGCGGATCCGAACATCAGCAGCCTCGGCGACGAGAAGACGAACGACGCCAAGCAGCGTGTCACCGATTTGAAGGCCAAATTGGTGGGGGAAGTGAACCTCGTCACGACCCCGATCGGCGCGACGGTCTCGATCGATGGCACGCCGCAAGCCGGCGAAACGCCGATGATCGTCAAGCTGCCGCCCGGCCCGCACAAGCTCTCGCTCATGGCCCCCGGCTACGAGCCCAAAGACGTCGACATCGACGTGAAGGGTGGAGAAAAAGCCGAGCAAAAGCTCGAGCTCACGGCCAAGGCGCCCCCGCCCCCGCCGCCGCCCGAGCCGGTGGTCGAAGCCCCGGCTCCGCCGCCTCCGCCGCCTCCGCCGCCACCACGCAGCAAGGTGCCCGCGTACATCACGCTCGGCATCGCCGGCGCTGGCGCCGTGGTCGGCACGATCTTCGGCATCAAAGCGCTGGGCGCCAAGAACGACTTCGACAAGCAGCCGACCGGTACCGCCGCCGACGACACCGAACGCAACGCGCTGATCGCCGACATGGCGTTCGGCGTCGCGATCACGCTCGGCGTCACCGGCGTCGTGCTGCTCACCAGCGACGACTCGACGGCCCCCGCCGCCGCAGCGAAGCTGGAGAAGCTGCCCAAGCGCGCCAAGCTCGTCGTCGCCCCATACGCCTCGCCCAAAGGCGGCGGCGCCGGCATGCAGTACAGTTTCTAGTTCTCCTCCGTGCCTTGCCCGGGCGCCCTGCGACCTTCGTAACTCGAAACGCGGTAGGCGCCCGGCCTCGCCGGATTCCCGTACTCTCGCTTCTTTCTCGATCGTGATCTGCTCGGGCCGAGGTCGGTTGACCCGGTTCCAGCTCACGCGCGACAAGCGCGCGCACGCCGACGTCGGACCGCACGCGCTCTAGGAGGCTATCGCGAGCGCGCGTGCGCGCGAGCTGGAACGTCCTCCCAAGACCTTGGCACAATCAGATCACGATCGTCCCGAGAAGACCGTAGTGAACAAGCTCGGCGAGGCCGAGCGCCCGCTGCGCTTCGATCGCGAGGGACGCTCGACGCATCTGCCGCCCCGGCGGCAGCGAAATCAAGCTGCGATCATGCAAATCTTTGCATGATCGCGTCGACGACTTTGTCGAAGCTGGGCGGCAAGAGCACGGGGGGGTTCTTGAGCTTGCCCGAGACGCCGGGGATCGAGCCCTCGTGGTACTTCACCTTGAATTCGGTGAATTTGAGGCCGTTGGCGGTGGAGACGCACACCACGCGCTCGCCCTTCTTGATCACGTTGCGACCAACGAGCTTTTCGAGCACCGCGAGGCCGACGGCCGTGTGCGGGCAGGTGTACATGCCGGTGCGGTCGGCGCGGGCAGCGGCTTCGCATAGCTCTTCTTCGCTCGCTTGCTCGACGATGCCGTTCAGCTCCTCGAGCGCTTGGATGGCGCGCGGCGCGCTGACCGGGTTACCGATCTGAATCGCCGTGGCTTGCGTGGGTTTGGCCTGAATGGCCTCCACCGTGCGCTTGCCCTGGCTCCAGGCGCGGTACAAGGGGTTCGCGTTCTCCGCCTGCGCCACGACCAGGCGCGGGTACTTGGTGATGACCCCGAGCTCGCGCATCAGCTTGAAGCCGGCGTGCAGCGCCGAGGCGTTACCCAGGTTGCCGCTCGGCAAGATGACCCAATCCGGCACCTGCCAGTCGAACTGCTGCACGATCTCCATCGCCACCGTCTTTTGGCCTTCGAGGCGCAGCGGGTTCATCGAGTTGGCGAGGTAAACGAGGCCTTCGGCGGCGAGGCGCTGCACGATTTCCATGCAGCCGTCGAAATCCGTATCCAGGCCGAGCACCATGGCGCCGTGCGCGAGGGGCTGCACCAGTTGCGCCGTCGAGATCTTGTTGTGCGGTAGTAGCACCACCACCGGCAAGCCAGCGGCCGCGCCGTAAGCCGCGAGCGCCGCGCTGGTGTCGCCCGTCGACGCGCAGGCGATGGCCTTCACCTTCAAGCCTTCTTGAATGGCCATGCGCACGACGCTGACCAGCACCGTCATGCCCAAGTCTTTGAAGGAGCCCGAGTGGCTGTTGCCACAAAGCTTGACCCATAGGTCCGGGATGCCCAGCTCTTTGCCGTAGCGATCGGCCCAGAACAGGTTGGTGCCGCCCTCGTACATGCTGACGATCATGTCGTCTGGCACTTGGGGCATGACCCATTCGCGCTTGCCCCAGACGCCCGAGCCGTAGGGCCAGACGTTTTGACGGTAGCGATCGTCGAACAGCTTCATCCAAGCGGCGCCGCTGCGATCCTTCAAGGCGCTGGTGTCGTGCACGACTTGCAGCAGGCCCTGACACTTGGGGCAGCGATAGATGGGTCGCGTGACGGGCCAGGAGCCTTCACAACCGGCGAAGCAACGAAACTCGGAGGAGTACGGCACGGCGGCGTTATAGCACCGGTCGCGGCCGGCGTTCTTTGTGGCTTTTCCCGGGGATTGTCCGGTGTTAGCCCTGCCCGGCAAGATGGCGGAGACCCCGGCGGACGGCCCGAAACAGCCGAAATTCGTGCTCCGGCTCGACCCGGCCGACGGCCAAGACCGAAGACTAGGTGGCCTGCCGCTGGGCCTACGGCTCGCGCTCGACGCTCAGGCCGCGGGCGCCAGCGCAGTGGTAGTGCCGGAGGCGGCGAGCGAGCTACGCGCGCTGCTCGACGACCCGCGCCTACGCTTGCCGATCGTGACAACTGCGCCACACGGCGCGGGCGTGCTCGCGGCGCCAGCGAGCCTGCTGGCGCACCGCGGCACGTTGAAAGAGCTCGGGCAGCGGCTGGTGCCAGGCGCCATCCAGAACGTGACCGACGTGCGCGAGCCTCCGAGCGTCGCGTACTCGTTCGCCCCCATCGACGTGAGCTCGAGCGATGTGGCGAGCCAGGCGGAGCGCGCGTTGTTCCGTTCGCTGCGCAAGCCGCAAGACGGTTGGACCTCGCGCCACCTCAATCGCTACATTTCGCTGTCGATCTCGCGCTGGTTGGTCAAGACGCCGCTGCGCCCCAACCAGGTGTCGGTCGGCATCTTGGGTGTGGGCGTGCTGGGCGCGCTGCTGGCGGCGCGCGGCGGCTACGCCAACCTGGCGCTCGGTGCTGCGCTTTTTCAGGCTCAAAGCGTGTTGGATGGCTGCGACGGCGAGATGAGCCGCGTCAGCCACCGCGGCTCGAAAATGGGTGAATGGCTCGACACGATCGGGGACGACCTCACCAACTACGGCTTCTTTGGCGGCGCAGGGCTCGGCCTCTATCGCCAGACGGGGCAGCAGCTGTACCTGATTGCAGGCATCGTGTGCGTGGCGTGCGGCGTGCTCGCCAGCGGACTCGAGTACCGCTACCTGATCAAGATCGGCTCCGGCGATTTGCTGAAGTACCCGCTGAGCCAGGCCAGCAGCGGAGAGGGCAAGCTGGCGTTTTTGGCGCCGCTCTTCAAGCGCGACACGTTCGTGTTCTTGACGTTGCTCGCCGCGCTGGGCGGCGCGCTCGGGCCGATGCTGTGCGTGTTTTCACTCGGGGCCATCGGCATCTTGTTCTCGGTGCTCAAGACCGAGCTGCGCCTCGCGCGCGAAGCGCGAGCCGCGACCGGATAGCCCCCAGTGAGCCGCCCTCGCTTCCTCCGAGCCGCGCTTTGCCTGGCCCTGCTGTGCGGCACCGCACGCAGAGCCTGGGCGACGCTGCCGGCCGAAGGTGGGCACATCGAGACCAACGATTACAACATCGATCTGTACCAGGGCCCGGTCTTGTCGGCGAACCGTGTGATCGGACTGGCCGGCGCGTTCGTGGCGATCGCCGACGGCGTGGAGGGCGGCGCGATCAATCCCGCTGCAGCATCCGCGCGTACGCCGTACTCGTACGGGCATTTCGACTACGACCTGGGACTGGGCGTCACCTTCCCATCGGCCATCAGCAACACCGATTTCTGGAACTCCGGGCACCGTACGGAGCTGCCCAAGTCGTACGGCAACAATTTCCTGTTCCTCAACCTGGCGTTGCAACTGCAGTTCGGACGTTGGGGTTTCGGCTTGTCGACGGACTTTCAGCGCTACTCGCTACTGCGCGGCGTGAACCCGAGCGAGAATTCTCAAGTCGACCGCTTGGCTGCCCAAATCGCGGTCGGCCACTTGCAGCTCGCCCACGCCTTCGCCGACGGGCAGCTCTTGTTCGGCATCGGCATGCGCACTACGGGCATGTCGGTCGCGAAGGACAACACCACCACCATCGGCGGTCAGAATCTGTTCTCCACCGTCGGCACCGGCTTCGAAACAGGCTTCATCTGGCGGCCCAACGACTGGCAAGTCCGGGTCGGCGCCGCGTACCATGGCGGCTTTCGCACGCGCGCCTCGGCCGACGGCAGCAACAAGTTCGTGCTGTACGAGGGCGACTTGGACAACGAGCTGCACTTGCCCAGCGGCGTGGCGCAGCCGTGGGACGCCAACGTCGGCGTGGCGGCTCAGTTCGGCCCCCGACCGCTGAACCCGCGCTGGATCGATCCCTCGATCGTGCTGGAGCCCATGCGCCGCTACCTCGAATGGCGCGCGCACGAGCGCGAGCGGCGCCTGCGCCAGGCCGAGCGCCCCGCCTCGCCCGGCGAAACCGAGCGAGAACGCCGCCACCGCCTGCACAAGCTGTACGCAGAGCTGCACGCCGAGGAAGATCTCGACGACTACGAGCGCAGCCGGGTAGAACGGGACCTGAACGACCGGTTGCGCCGGCGCTACCACGAGCTTCAGCGCTTTTACGTCCTCATCACGGCCTCGCTCATGATCTCAGGCTCCGTCGAAAACGCCGTCGGCATCGAGTCCATGCTCGACCGCACCGTGCAGCGCTCGGGCCTGCACGCCAGCATTTCGCCGCACATCGGTATGGAAACGGAGGCCATACCGAATTGGCTGCGCGTGCGCGGCGGATTTTACAACGAGCCCTCGCGCTTCGAGAGCAACCAGAAGGGCGCGCGCCTGCACGCCACCTTCGGCTTCGATCAAAAGCTGTTCAATTGGGACGTCTTCGGTGTGTGGCCCAGCGATGCGGCGTGGCGCATCGGCGCCTCGATCGACGCGAGCCGCGCTTACCTCGGCTGGGGTATCGCGATCGGAAACTGGCATTGAAAACATCGCTCGCGCTCGTCATTGCCGGGCTCGCGCTGGCCCTGCTCGGCGCGTGCCGCAAGCACGAAGAACCCGTGCACCGCACCGAGCCCTGGCTTGCTCACCCGAGCGCCAGCGGCACTGACGCCACGGCGGCCGGCACGGCGCCGCGCCGTTTTCATTTCAATCCCGACAGCCGCGTGCGCTTCAGCCTCCTGGGCAGGAAGGGCAAGCTGAGCGGCAGCGCGCCCGTGCAAAGCGGCTCACTTCAGCTCGACCCACGCGACTTGACTCACACGAGCGCCACGCTCACCGTCGACCTAGCCGCCCTCACCGTAGACGACAGCAACTTGCCGGAAGGCATGGCGCTGGGCATGTCACCGAGCGCCGTCGCTCAGCAATGGCTCGAGCTGGGCGCAGAAGTGCCGGCCGAAAAACGCGAGCAGTTTCGTGTGGCGCGCTTCGAGCTGAGCTCGGTCGAAGGCTGGTCTGGAGCCGCGCTGGATTTCTCGGGGCGGCGCCGCACGACGGTAAGGGTCACGGCCGTCGGCACGTTGCTGCTGCACGGCTTTCGGGCGCCGGTTCGAGTGGAGCTGGCCCTCACCCCACAAGCAGCCGAGCCTGGCGCCGGCGGCCACCCCGGTAAGCTGTCGATCCGCAGCGCGAGCGCGCTCGTACTACCTCTAGCCCCGCACGATATCAGCGCGCGGAGCCCGAGCGGCGTGGTGGACGCCGCAGCCACGGCCCGCGCCACGGACTTCATCGGCAAGAATGCCCGAATCGAGCTGGAGCTCCTGGCGGAGCCGGAGTCGGCCAACTGACAGCCAACTGTTTACAAACATTCGGATTTCTCACATTTCGCGCCAAACTTGAAACCAGGTCTTCGCGGCGCCGTACCGTCAGGCGAGCGCGAGCTGCCAACTGGCGCCGCGCGAGCGTTATGCTCAGGGCTTTCCAGCCCACGATTTACTCCAAGGAGCTTCTGAAGATGTCGCAACCCCTCAACTACACCTCGATCCTTGCCACGCTCGTCACGCTGGGCGCCGTCGCCTGCGGCGGTTCCGCACCGCCCGCTGAGAGCCCGGTCGAGGCCAAAGAGGTTCCGGCCGCCAGCACGACCGAAGCCGCGCCGGCTGCCGCCGCCGATGCTTCGAAGCCGGCCGACGCTGCGCCCGCGGCCGACGCGGCGAAGCCCGCCGACGCACCCGCTGCTCCTGCCGCCGAAGCCGCCGCTCCCGCTGCTGCTCCCGCCGCCGACGCCGCCAAGCCCGCCGATGCAAAGGCACCCGCAGCGGCACACAAGAAAAAGGCGGCTGGCGCCAAAGCTGGCTGCGGCGCCGGCACCTGCGGCTGAGCGAGCGCCATGAACGCGCCCGAGCCGCCCCAGCGCGCATCGCCGCGCCTCGCTGGAGTTGGGCTCGGGCTGCGTTGGGATTTCCTCGAAGAGGTCGTGGATGGCCCCGCGCTGCCCATCGATTTCTTCGAGGTCTCTCCCGAAAATTACATGCGGCGAGGCGGTTACTACCCCGAGCAGCTCGAGCAGCTCGACGCGCGTTACCCGCTCGTCACCCACGGCCTCACGCTGTCGATCGGCGCGGTAGAGGAGCCGGACGCCGAGTACCTGCGCGAGCTCAAAGCCGAAGTTTCACGCACCCGGTCGCCGTTTCATAGCGACCACCTGTGCTTTTCGTCCGTGGGCCCGCGCTCGCTGCACGAGCTGCTACCACTGCAGCAATCGCGGCAAAACGTGGCCAGAGTCGCCGAGCGCGCCCGCCGCCTGCAAGATATTTTGGGCGTTCCGTTCGCGCTCGAGAACATCACCTACTACGCGCACCCGGGTCGCGCCGAGCTCAGCGAGCTTGAGTTCTTGAGCGAGGTGCTCGAACAGAGCGGCGCGGGGCTCTTGCTCGACGTGAACAACGTCTACGTGAATTCGCTCAACCACGGCTTCGATCCGCGCGCTTTCATCAGCGCTTTGGATTCGTCGCGCGTGGTCGAGGTCCACGTCGCCGGTCACACGCGGCAGCCTTCCGGGCTCGTGCTGGATACGCACGGCGCGCCGGTCGCCGATCCGGTGCTCGAGCTCTTGGCCTTCACGCTCGAGCGCACGGGGCCGGTGCCGGTCCTGCTCGAGCGCGACAACAACGTGCCCGAGCTGGCAGAGCTGGTGGCCGAGGTGCAAACACTGCGCGGCATCTACGAGCGCAGCCTCGAGAGGCACCATGCCGGGCATTGAAAGCTTGTTGGGGGAGCTCTTGCTGGGGCCGGCGCCGAGCCCCGATCTTTTGGCGAAGCTGTGCAAAAAACACGAGATTTCCGCGACGGACGCGAGCGCGCTGCGCGATAGCTACGAACGGCTGGCGGTGTATCGCGAGCTCGTTCGCGGCAACTTGCGCGAAGCGCTGTCGCTCAGCATTCCGCGCAGCATGGCGCGGCTCGGACCGCTCTTCGACGAATACTTCGACCGCTTCTTGCAAGAGCGCGCGCCGCGCACCCACTACCTGCGCGACGTGACGCCCGAGCTGCTCGAATTCTGCGCACCGCTCTGGGCGAGCGATGCGCGGGTGCCGCGCTACCTGTACGACCTCGCGCTGCATGAATCGTTGCACATCGAAGTCTCGGCCTTGCCGACGTTGCCGCGCGGCCATCAGGCCGCGCCGCTCACGCTGGAACAAGGCGTCGACTTCGGCGCCGCGCTGCGCCACGTGAGCTACCACCATGCCGTGCACGAGCTGCCGGAAGACGAGCAGGATCGCAGCGTGCCGAGCGAGCGTCAGGTGCAGCTTTTGGTTTACAGGAGCCCCGAGCACGAGGTGCGTTACCTGGAGCTCACTCCGGTCGCGAGCGGCATCGTCGAGCGCCTGCTCGCCGGTGAAAGCCTGGGCGCGGCCGTCACCCGCGCCGCCGCCGCAAGTGGCACATCCCTGACCGAAGCAGTGCTAGAAGGCGCGGCCCGGCTCTTGGCTGATTTGGCTGAAAGAGGTGTCATTCGAGGCCCGAGGCCCGAAGGGAGCTCGAGCCCCGCGTGACCCGGCCGCCGGCTTCAGGGCCTACGCCCTGATTTGTGAAACCCAGTTGCCCGGATCGCTCGTATTCTACGAAACCCCACCAAGGTCCCATGAGCGCCAAAGACCCGCTCGGCATTGCCGGCCAAACCATCGCCGAGAAGTACCGCATCGAAAAGCTCGTCGGCGAGGGCGGCTTCGCGGTCGTCTATCGGGCCACGCACACGATCTGGAACAAGCCGGTCGCGATCAAGTTCTTCAACGGGCTTTCGAACGCCCCGGTCGACCAGCGCGATCAGTTTCGCGATGCGTTCATCCAAGAGGGAGCGCTGCTCACGGAGCTGTCGAGCCATACCGCCGGCATCGTGCAGGCGCGCGACGTCGGCACCTACACCTCGCCGGACGGCCAATGGATGCCGTACATGGTGCTGGAGTGGCTGGAGGGTAAGCCGCTCGACGAGCTGCTCGAGAGCGAGCGCGCCGCCGGCATGCCCGCTTGGGGACTGCCCGAAATCGTGTCGCTGCTGGGCCAGGCCGCGAACGCGCTGGATGTCGCGCACGGCAAGGGCATCGCGCACCGTGACATCAAGCCCGCCAACCTGTTCGTCTTGGGTGAAGAGGCGCGCTCCGGCAAGGCCACCGTCAAGGTGCTGGACTTCGGCGTGGCGAAGATGATGAGCGACAACACCCAGCTCAAGGCCGCCCTGGCCAAGACGGGCATGGGCATCACCAGCTTTACGCCGCAGTACGGCGCGCCCGAGCAATTCAACCGCAGCTACGGTGCGACGGGCCCGTGGACGGACGTGTACGCCCTGGCGCTGGTGGCGGTAGAGATGCTGACCGGCAAGGTCGCGCTCGACGGCGACGACTTGATTCAGCTCGCCTTCGCCTCCGGTAACCCGGAAAAGCGCCCTACCCCGCGCGGTCTGGGGGCCGCGGTTTCGGATCCCGTCGAGCGCGTCTTCCAGAAGGCGCTAGCCGTAAAACCCGACGACCGCTACGCGCGCGCCAAGGAATTTTGGCGCGATTTGGAGGCCGCGCAGGCCGGCTCGTTCTCGGACACGGTGCTGCATCCCGGCGTCGTAACGGGTGAGCTGCCAGCCGTGTCGGCGCCGCGCACCCAGCCCACGCCGATGGGCGTGATGGCGCGCAGCCCCGAAGCCACCACGAGCTCGCCCTCCACGATTTCGACGCGCACGCCGGGCAAGAGCAACACCGGGGCGATCGTCGGCGTGCTGCTCGGCCTCGCCGCGCTCGGCGGCGGCGCCGTGATGATGATGAGCAAAAAGCCCGCGGCCGAAGCGAGCAAGCCCGAAGACAAGAGCGCAGCCGCCGCAGCCGCCACGCCGAGCGCCGAGCCGCCCGCCAGCGCGGCCGCCGCGCCCGCCACGAGCTGCCCGGCCGGCACGGTGCTGATCCCCGCCGGTCAATTCTTCATGGGCTCGGACGCCAAGGACGCGCTACCGAATCAGAAGCCGAGCCACAACGTCACGCTGAACGGCTTCTGCATGGACCTCTACGAGGTGACGGCCGCGCAGTACCTCGAGTGCACGAAGGTCGGCAAATGCAAGCGCGCCACGCCCGAGGTCGAGTGGGACAAGATCACGCCCGCCGACAAGAAGACGTATTCCGCGCTGTGCACGCTGGCGGATCCCGAAAAATCCGACCACCCGGTGAACTGCATCAACTGGGACATGGCGAACACCTACTGCAAGAACAACGACAAGCGCCTGCCGACCGAAGCCGAGTGGGAGTACGCCACGCGCGGTCCCGACGGTCGCGTCTACCCCTGGGGTGATGAAGCGCCCACCGCGCAGCACCTCAACGCGTGCGGCACCGAATGCCTGGCCTGGGCCAAGCAAAACAAGGTGGCGGCGCAGTTCCCCGGCGCCCTTTACCAGGCGGACGACGGCTTCGCGACCACCGCCCCCGTGGGTAAGTTTCCGGCCGGGCGCTCGCGCTTCGGTCCGTACGATGTGGTCGGTAACGTCTGGGAGTGGGTCGCGGATTGGGAAGGCGCTTACCAGGCCGCCGACCAAAAGAACCCGACGGGCCCCGACACCGGCCAAAAGCGCATCATTCGGGGCGGCGCGTGGAACGGCAGCTACCCGGAGTGGCTGCACCCGGCGTTCCGCTACGCGCAGGACCCCAAGTCGCAGAGCCACGGCGTGGGCTTCCGTTGCGCCAAGTCCATCTAGTACTCTGACGACAAACGCGCCCGTTCAACCACCCGCTGCACTCCGAGATCGAGGCCCGCCTCAACGCCGGCTCCTTCGAAGAAGCCCAACGCCTGCTGGCACAGCTCGGCGTCGGGCAGGAGCACGTCCACGCCACCACCTACTTCGCGACGCGCATTCTCTACCAGCGCGGTAAACTCGATTTGTCGGGGGTGGTCGCGCGCCTGAACGAGCTGCTCGAGAGTTGCCCCGATTTTCCAGAAGCGCGCGCCATGTTGGGCGCCGCCGAGCGCGGCACGCTGCGCCCCGATCCCAAGAGCTTCAACCAGGCCACGGTGCCGCCGCCGGCGGTCGCGCCCGTCGAGGAAGAAGACGACGAAGGGGATCGTCCCACGTTTCCTGGACACGTCCCCTCCAGCGTGCCGGTGTTCGAGGCGCGCCTGAAGACTCCGCAGGCGCCCGGCATTCCGCGCGCGCCGCTCGTACCGCGCTTCACGCCGCGCGAAAACGTTGCGCCCAGCTACGCGCCGCCGCCGGAGCTCGAGCTGTCATCGCCCGAGCTCGACCTCGATCTCACGCCTCCGATTTCTCCGGGCCCGAAAGACACCGTTTCGGCGCCGCCGCCCAGCAGCACTCGCAACGAGCGCATCGACTCTCCGCCTCCGATTGCGGTGGAGCTGGGTCCACGCGATGGCACGCTGCGACCGCCAACGGTGGAGCGCAACACCGCGCCGTCTCCTGGTGCGCCCGGCCCGTACGCCGCTGAGCCGCCCAGCGTTTTCGCGATCGCAGCCTGGCTGTCGGAGCGCGACTTCGAGCGCGCGCTCAGCGCGGTGGAAAAGCTGGGCCCCGAAACCAGCCCGGAGCTCTCGCTGCTCGAGGTGCGGGCGCTGGTGGGCCTGGGCCGCAAAGCGGCCGCACGGCGCTCGCTGGATCGGCTATGTCGAGCGCCACTGCTCGATCCGGATTTACGCTCGGCCAGCGCACGCTTGCTCGTGGAGCTTGGCGACATCGATCGCGCCGAGCAACAAGCCAGGCGCGCCCACGCCGAAGATCCGGCCTCGGAGCTGGCGCGCCTCACCCTGGCCTGGACCGTTGCGCGCCACGACGCCTGGATGCTCTCGCCGCGCGGCACCGCCGAGCTGAACGAGCTGCTGGAGGATTTCGTGCCCGAGTCTTCGCCCTTGCCGGCGCTCGGCTACGCGCTCTCGGCGTTGAGCTTGCTCAAGGTATCGCCAGAGGCCGCGCGGCAAGCAGCCGACGCAGCACTCGCGCTCGACGCAGCTTCACCCGACGCGCTGGCGGTGGCCAGCGTCGTGGCCGAGCGCCAAGGTCGAATCAACGACGCCAAGCGGCTGTTTCAGCGGCTGCGCGACGTCGACCACCACGCCGCCGACGAGCTCGCAGCGACGCTCGGTAACTTGCAGCCGGAAGAACCGCGCGCCGCCGCCGCGCCTACGAACGCATCAGTGCCGCCCGCGCCGGTGCACGCGCAAAAGGCCGCCGCCAAACCCGCACCGGCCGCCGCGCTCGAAAGGCAGAGAGCGGTGTCCGCCCGGCCAGCGGCAGCCGCAAAGCCCGGCTTGATTTCGCCGTGGGACGACAAGGAGCAGCGCCTGGTGGTGGGCGACGGCAAGGCGGCGCTGTTCGACTTCGAGCAGCAGCTGGCGCGCCGGCTCGAGACCATCACGGGCCGCGGCGGCTCCGACGAGCTCGCTCGAGCGGCGTTGGCGACGGCTCGCTACTTGACCGAATCGCCCGTCACGCGCCACTTTGCGCCCTACGATTTTTCGCTGTTCAGCATCGCGCGGCTCGATGTCGCGCTGGGACTTTTGTACCGCGGCGGCGTTGGTCCGCGCACGGAGCTGCGCAGCCGTGCGTTGCTCGGTTTGGGCGCGTACAGCGGTGAGACTCTGCGCCAGGCGTTTGCCGGCGAGTGGACGGGCGGCACCGTCGACCTGTTGCGCATGCACATCGAGGGGCAAGGTCTCTGCTTCTCTCCGTTCCGCGACATGAACGCGCGCTTGCAAAACGCGGCGCCGCTCGAGGTCGGAGACGTGCCGGTGCCTCACCCGGGTGCTGAGCCGCTCGGTCAACGCGTGGCGCTCAGCGTCGCGCCGCCGACCCCCTGGGACCCCGCGCCGTGGCCAGACGTCTCGCTCATGCCCGAGCTCGGCAGTAGCCTGCGCGAGTCACCGGTCGGCCTGTATTGCGCCGGGGTCGAGCTGCCGCTCGACATGTCGTTCGCGTCGCTGCGCAGCTTGGATCGGTACGTCACCCTGCTCGCGCCGCCGCTCGCGCCCTCCGATCCCGAGGCACCTTGGATCCGCCGCGCCGCGGTGCTCGTCGGCGCCTACGTCGGCGAGGTGCTGCGCGCGACGCGCGGTGGCACTTGGGAGCCGATTCGCGGCGAAATCCGCGCGGAGGTGTACCGCGTGGCCCTGCCGGGCGGCGCCAAGGCCCTACCCGTTGCGGCCGCGTTCGAGCGGCTTTCGGGGCGTCGACTCGAGCAACCCAGCGACTACGCGCGGCGGATTACCGGCTGAGCTTCAGCAAGATCACCGCGCGGTTTCCCTGCGGCTCGACGACATCCGCGCCATAGTCGAACGACTTGGTGAAGTTGGCGGCAAGCCACATGTTGCCGGCGTTGTCGCCGGCGAGCTGTACGTCCGATGGCGTCGTCGCCGCGAACGCCTGGCGCCAAACGACGACGCCGTCGTCGCGACTCTTGCTCACCACGACCTGATCGCTATCACTGGAGCCCATCACGATATTGCCCGGCGGATCGGTAGCAATGGAGCTCACCTTGCTCATGCCATCACTCCGCCCGGCAAACTTGTTGAGCCACTCCCAGCCGCCTTCGCGGCCCAATTTGGCGAGCCACAGGTCGCTCGTGACCTGCCCCTGGCTGGAGGAGCTGAGGTCGCCCAACTTCAAATCGCCGCGAAAAACTCCACCGATCGCGATTTGCATCTTGCGATCGACCGCCAGTCCGCCGGCATCCAGGTACTTCGACGCAACCAGCTCACGAACGAACAACGAAGCGCCCACGGACGAGACCTTTTCAACGTAGCCAGCGGGTGCACCATCGGCCATGGCGCCACGACCCAAGACGACCAGGTTGTCTTCGTCGTCGACCACGAGCCTGCTCGCGGCGGCGCTCTTCCAAGAGGGGGGCGCCCCGGTGTAGCCCCAGAGCATGTTGCCTTCACCGTCGAGGCGGATCACATAGCTTCCCTCACCTGGTGCGCCCTGGACATTACCGCGGTACTCGATCTCGTCCTTGAAGCCGCCGACGAGCGTGATGTCGCCGTCGTTGTCGACGCCGATTTGGCCGGGCTTCACGTCGGCCTTGCCGAGCGGGTAAGTCCACACCGCTTTTCCTTGCTGATCGAGCCGGGTCACGAATGCCGAGCCCGTCGTGTCGTCCGCGCCCTGCACCAGCACGTCGCCGCCGGGAGCGAAGTCCACACCCGTCACGGAATCCGCGCCAGAGCCGCCGAAAAAATGCGACCACACCAGGTTCTGCTCGCTATCGAAGACCAGCGCGAAGCCGTCGTACCCGTCCGACACCGCGGGCAACGTCTCATTGTCGACATTGAGTAGCCCCAAGAAGGAGCCAACCAGAGCGACGCGCCCGTCGACGGCCGTCGCGAGCGCGCTCACACGCGCCTGATTCGTGCTCCACACCAGACCATGGCTCAGCACCCGCCCCTGACACTTCACCCGGACACCAGCGCACTCGGGCTCGTCGGCCGTGTAGCAATCGGTCGTCGACAGCTGGCACTGATCACTGCCAGCGCCGGCCATGCCCGCCGTGCTCATGCCGCCGATCGCCATGCCGCCAATGGGCATCCCGCCGACGGCCATGCCGCCCGCAGTCATGCCCGCCGTGATCGTCCCGAACGTCCCGGCGACGCCGGCGCCACCGCTACCGCCGAAAGAATTGTGGCGAAAGCCGCCCGTCGTCCCGCCCGCGACGTCGCCCGCCAGCGAATTGCCCGGATACGACTCCAGCGACGAACGACCGCCGCAAGCAACCAGCACCGCCGTCAGCGCGCCAACCGCCGTCGCACACCTTGGAGCTACCCGCTTCGTCACCACGCCGCCGAGAGCTTACGCGCCTAGGGCGTGATGTGCACGAGGGTTCCGCCGTGCAAGCTCATTGCGCCGTGCCACGTTTGCGGCACCGGCGGGTCGGTCATGTGAAAGAGCGCGCGCGCGTCGAGCGGCGAAAGATTCACGCAGCCGTGGCTGTAAGGTTGACCAAAGCTGTCGTGCCAAAAGGCCGCATGCAGCGCGAAGCCATCGCGGAAGTACTGTACATACGGCACGTCGCGCAGGTCGAACTCGTCGCCCTCGGCGTCGCTATCCATGGTGACGCTGACGTGCTTGGTGTGAATCAGAAATTGTCCACGCACCGTGGAGTGCGTCTCTTCCGGATCGCCGAGGCCGTCGATGCCCGTGGATACCAGAGTCGCGTAGACGGGCTTTTCGCCTTCGTACATCACCAGCGACTGCTGCAAGATCGAGACGTGGATCCAGCTGCGCCCGGGCGTGGCCCAGCCGGGCTTGTTCTTGAACTTGTCGATACGCACCAGCCGCTCGTCGCGGATGTAGTCGTGCGCGGCGGTCTCGAGGTAGTGAATGCCCGAGACGATGACCTCACGGCCGCTCAACGGCACGGCCTCACGGTAGTCGAGCTTGCGCGCGATGCTGAGGCCGGTCTTCTTCGGATCACCGGTGTACAGGTTGGCGCTACCGGAGCGCACGAACGCCACCGGCAGGGTGACCTGGTCGTCCAGGCGAATGCCGTGGAACTTGCTGATCTCGACCGGCTTCAGGCGATCGAGCGGCACGAGCTGAAAGTCCGTGTCGAGCGCGAAGCGCCGCCCCTCGTGCTCGTAAACGCCCAGCAGCGCGAAGCCCGAGTCGGGCATGGCGCGGCCGGTGGTGAGCGGATTGCCCTCACGAAAAAAACCCCACGGCATCGGCACACTCTTGCCGTCGGCCAAGAGCGCGGGCGTCGGGTTGGTCGGCAACGATTTCCAGGCCTCGGCCGTGCGAGCGCGGAGATGACCGACCAGCTCTTGCTCGCTGCGCTCCTGATCGAGCTTGCTGGGCAAGCGCGTGTAGAACGGCGGGGTCGGGTAGCGCGAGCGACCGTATTGATACGGCAAGGCCGCCATGCGATCGGGTCGTACCGCCGCCAGCTCCGCGAACGGGCTCGGCCCTTCGGTATCGAGGATGGCCGAGTTTTCGATGCACACGTAGCCTTGCGGCTGAATGCGGTACCAGCCCCTCTTGCAGCCTTCGTCGCCCATCGCCGTTCGCGAGCGGCTCACCACCGCACCGACGCGCAGGTAGCCAATCTTTTGCGCCTTGAACGAGGGGCGCGCGTAGATCAGGGTCTCGCGCGCGATGCTCGTCAGGCTCGGCTCGGTGTATTCCGGCTCCGAGTCGTGCGGGTCCGCAGCAGCTTCGGCAACCGCGTCGATCGAAGCCGGTGCTTCCTGAAGTGCTTCCGGAGCCACCCCCGCATCCGGTTCCGCCGCAACGACGGGCTCGGCCGGCTCTGCCGGAGCGCGCGACGCCGTAGCCACGGCCGGCGGCTGGCTCGGAGCTGAAGCAAACGGGCCCGCCGGCGCGGGCGTCGGAGATTCGCCCCGTGATCCCAGGGACGACAACCGGCCGGCGGAGCAAGCCGCGCCGACAACGCAGCCGAGCGCGATGAGGGTGCTCCGGGCACTCATGATCAGGACTTACCGAACCCGACTACGTTCGGCCAAGTTTGCTGAGCGGGGTTGGGGCCCCGCGACCCACGAGCGACCCACGGGACAGACGCCGCCAACTTTTGGGGGAGTTTTCGCTGACTTACAGGCGCCGGAAACGGCCGCATGATACGCTTCAAGCAACGTGTCGCTCGCTCCCCTCGACGCCCTCACGTCCCTCGAACCGCTGCTCACCGATGAAGAGAAGCTGGTGCGCGATACCGTGCGCCGCTTCATTCGTGAGCGCTACTTGCCGCACTCCGGCGAGCTGTACGAGCGCGAGGAGTTTCCGAAGGAGCTGATCCCGGAGCTTGCGAGCATGGGCTTGCTCGGCGCGAGCATCATGGGCTTCGGCTGTGCCGGCATGGGCGCGGTGACCTACGGCTTGCTCCTACAAGAGCTGGAGTACGGCGATTCGGGGTTACGAAGCTTCGTCAGCGTGCAGGGGTCGCTGGCCATGTACGCAATTTATTCGGCCGGCACCGACGAGCAAAAAGAGCGCTTCTTGCCGCGCATGGCACGAGGTGAAGCCATCGGCTGCTTTGGTCTGACCGAGCCCGACAGCGGCTCCGACCCGGGCTCGATGAAGACGCGCGCGCGCCGCGACGGCACGGACTACGTGCTGAGCGGCACCAAGATGTGGATCACCAACGCACCCTTTTGCGACCTGTGCGTGGTGTGGGCCAAGGTCGACGACGGCGGCCCCGAAAGCATCCGCGGCTTCATCGTCGAACGCGGCATGAAGGGCCTGGAGACGCCGCGCATCAAGGGCAAGATGAGCCTGCGTTCCAGCGAGACCGGCGAGGTCGTGCTCGACGGCTGCCGCGTGCCGAAAGAGAACGTGATGGAGCACAAGCCGGGGCTAGGCGCCGCGCTGCGCTGCCTCGGCCAGGCTCGTTTCGGTATCGCTTGGGGTGCCGTGGGCGCGGCCAAGGCCTGCTTGGAGTGCGCGGTGAGCTACACGAACGAGCGCGTGCAGTTCGGCGTGCCTCTCTCCAGCAAACAATTGGTGCAAGAAAAGCTGGTCGACTGCGCCTCAGAGATCGTCAAAGCGGATCTGCTCGCGTACCATTTCTCGCGCCTGAAAGAGCGCACAGGCTCCGTTACGCCCGAGCAAGTCTCGCTGTGCAAGCGCAACAACGTGGGCATCTCGCTGGAGGTCGCGCGCACTTGTCGCAACCTGCTCGGCGCCAACGGCATCTTGCTCGAGTACCCGGTGATCCGGCACATGCTCAACTTGGAAAGCGTATTTACCTACGAGGGTACGCACGAGATCCACACGCTCGTCCTCGGCAAGGCGCTCACCGGCAACAGCGCATTTTAGCGGTTTTCAGCGTCTATTGAGCTTACCCGCGAACGTCGCTTCGACTTCGTCCAAGATTTGACGAGCGCGCGCCAGGCCAATCTGCGCGATGGCATCTCGAAGCGTCGCCTCCGCCGGCAACGGCCGTGCGCGACGCTGCTCCCGCTGCACCGTATTGCTACGAATATTGTAGACGAAGCCGGTGGTCACCTTCATGCCACGTTCATGGGCGAGCTCTACGACGCGCGCGGCCGGAATGCTCCGATCGAGAGACCGCACGAACTCACTCTTGGCGCCGAACTTGACCTTGCCATTGCGATCATCCTCCAGAGCCATGCGATCTCCTTCGCCGTGCCGCCGTTATCGGCAAGAAACGGCGCCCGCTGCGGGAGCGCCGATCGAGACGTAAACGAGCACCGTATCGAGTTGGGACGCCGAGAGATCGGGCGCGCCTGGCGGCGGCATGAGGTCAGCGTCGAGCTTTTCTTGGATGGCGTCGGCGTATTGGTGAACGGCACTCCAGGTCGTGAGCGACATCGGTGCCGGTGCTTTGGGCGGATCCGTGTGGCAAGTCCAGCAACGTGCTTTCAGGACGGCACCCACCTCACAAGGTAACGACGCTTCGTTGCTCGCTCCGGAGCTAGCGCCACTGCCAGAGGTACCGCCACTGCCCACACCGCCAGCGCCGCCACCACCGCCGCTGCCCGAGGTATCGGCGGCGCCCCCCGCTCCGCTCCCCGCCCGTCCGTCGGCGCCGCCGTTGGGCTCGCCACCGCTCGGTTGGCCAGCCTTGCTTTCGCCAACGTTCGGCTCGCCGACGCCGGCTGCGCCGCCGTTTGCGGCTGCCGTCTCGTCGGCGGCGCCGCCATTGGCCGTTGAAGCGGCTCCGCCGACAGCGGGCGGCTCGGCCCTGCTCGGCATCTCGCCAGCCCCTCCGCCGGCAGCGGTCCCAGCAGTTGGCGCTACCTCCGGCCGGCTCGGGTTCTCGGAACCGCTCTCGCTGTTGCTGGTCGAGGTCTTTCCGGCGCTCGCGCTACCGGCCAGCGCTGGGCCGTCACTCGCAGACGACCGCGCAGCGTCCTCACTGCAGCCCGGCCCCCACCGCAGGACCAATAGCCACGCTGAGCCAAGCAGCAGGGCGCGCGTCCGCCGCGCTGGGAAAGAGATTGAACCTCGCATTCTCCTCAAGGGTTATGGCCGGGGCAAACGCTCGTAATCTTGTTGGTGACCGCAGGGATCAGCCGCAGGTAAGCGATGACGTCGGCGATGTCCTGATCCTTGAAGCCGCTGTAGAGAGGCATCGAAGCGCAGAACAGCTCGCCCGTTGGACCTATCGCGCCGCGCACGGCGTCGGCGATCTGCTTGTCGGTCCAACTGCCGATACCAGTCTCCCTATCGGGGGTGATGTTGCGGTAGAAGCTGCGACCTGCGAGGTTGTCGCCGTGACAGCGGTAACAGTTGCTCAGGGCCAGCAGTTGGTGGCCATGTGCCGCCTCTCCGACAGGCAATGGGCCGCCGGTGCCGCCACCTGCACTCGTCGAGCCTGCGCTGCTCGTGCTGCCAGCAGCGCCGTCCGCCGTTTCGGTGCCCGACGCACCGCCCGCGGCCAGCGCAGCGCCGCCCTCGCCCCCTGCGCCCGCGGCCGGCACGACGGATTGCGCCCCCCCGTTGGCCACACCGCCGCTCGCCTCGGGTTGACCGCCTACACCTCCGTCACTGGCAGCTTCTGCAGCTGAGCTGCCTGGCTCGCCGCCAACATCGGCCGGCGGCGACTGCTCCGCCCTCGTACCGCCGTCGCCGCCGTCGCCGCGCGAGGCTCCGAGTCGGCCCGCGCTGGCGCCTTCAGCAATTGCGGCTCGCGGCTGCGATCCGTCCGCCATGCTGGTCCCGTTTTCAGGAAGATTGTCGGCACCGTCGATAATCGCGGTGCAGCCGGCGAACAAGCCGAGCACCGCGACCATCGACACGCCCCTGCGTCGTTGTGTCACGATCCGCGTTGACGGCGCCGCAGCACGATGCCGAGGAGCAACGCCGCAAAGGCGACACCGGTGCCGTTCGACTTCACGGGGCCGTTCGCCACCGTGCAGCCATCGTCGCTCGAGCCTGGGGGCGCGGCGGTGCCTTGCGTGCCGCCGCTGCTGGGTGCGCCGCCTTCGTCAGGCTCTTCACCCGGCGTCGCGCCTGATGAGGTCGCGCCAGTGCCGCTGCCGCCCGTGGCGTTGCCACCAGCGGTGGACATCGGCTCACCGGCTCCGGCTACACCGGGTTCGGGGTCCGGCTCGCTCGGCGTCCCGGCGCTGCCAGGCTCGTCGGTCGCGCCGCCAGCCATGCCTCCCTCGCTCGTGACGGGCGGTTCGCCGCCGGCGCCACCTTCCACCGGTGGCATGCCTCCGGTACCGCCGGCACCACCCGTGCCGCCCGTGCCGCGATCTGGCACGGGCTGCACGGTGAGCGCCACCGGCGTACCAAAGCCCTTGTTGCCGCGTCTATCGGTCGCCTGTGGCGCCAGCGTAACCGTGGTGTACGCGACTTGAGCCGGGATGACGGCACGGAACAGATCGCCACCGATGAACTTGGCTTTGACCTTACCGTTGCTGCCGAACGGACTCGAGTACACGACCGAAACGTCTTTCACCATGTCGCCCGTTTCGCTCGTGACCGCGTCGCGAACCGCCAGGCGCAAGACGATCGGCTCGCCCTCGATCGCGACCGGCTTTTCGATCTGGCGGAACTTGGGCGGAAGCGTGTCGACCTTGGCGCCGCTGCCGTCGGCCTGCGAGACGCCGTGGTAGTAGCGCTCGAAGAACGAATTGCCACCTTCGCCTTGGCCCGTAAACACGTCGAAGATGCCGTCGCCGTCGAAGTCGGCGGCATCGATGCCCAGCGTCGAATCCTTGATGGTCGGAAAGGCGTCCAGCACCATGTTGAACTTGCCGGTGCCATCGGCGAGCAGCAGCTTTTCCGAGTTGCCGGCAAGGCTTGCCACCAAGAGGTCGTAGTTGCCGTCGTTGTTCATGTCGACGCACTTGACGGCGTTGTCGTCCGAACCGGTCTCGCCGAAGATGCGATCGCGCGACTCATCCGAAAAGACGCCCTTGCCGTTGTTCACCAACACCTGGGTGAAATTGCCGGAAGCGCCGGCGGGCCTGGCGGCCGCATTGTCCAGCAACAGGTCCAGGTCACCGTCGTTGTCGAAGTCGCACAGCTCCTGGTTGTAAACGTAGGGGCCGATCTTAGGCGGATAGTTGGAGATGGTCTTCACCGTGCCGGTCACCGGATCGAGCTTGGTGTAAACCTTGCCATTGCCGTCTTTGAAGTAACCTTTGCCGTCGTTGAGCAGAATGCGGCTGATGCCGTTGCGCATGTTGACGAGAATGTCGAGGTCGAAGTCGCCATCGATGTCTGCAAAGTCCAGGTCGATGGCGCGACTGCCCCAGTACGGCTGACCCGCGGTCGCCGAGAACGGGATGGTGGGCGGCAGGCGCAGATCCTTGGTCCACAAGTCCGGATCTTGCTCGACTTCGGCGAGCACGAACTTTCCGGTGCCGTCGTTCAAGTACAGGCTCAAAAACACGGGCGTATTGGCCTTGGAAGTGAACCAATCGGTTGTCACGAGATCCAAGTCGCCGTCACCGTCGAGATCGCCGAGATGAAACCCAGGCGTGTTCGACATCAACCCCGCTGGGAGAAGCTCGGCGGCCTTGTCCTCGAACACGCCCGGGGCCGTTTGGATCCAGAGCTTGTCGAGGTCTACCCCGTAGCCGCCAGGCTCATAGATGTCCTTGTCACCGTCGCCGTCCACGTCGCCGACGCCGACCTGGCGGAGCCGCGACATCGCTCCGCCGAACATACTGTTGGTGACATCACTGAAGTTACCGCTACCGTCGTTCAGTAGCACCGTGGACGGCTCGTCGTCGCCGGGGTCGTAGTAGTCACCGCCGTTGGCCAGCACGACGTCGAGATCGCCGTCGTCGTCGATGTCCACCGCTGCCAACCAGCTGGTGTAACAACCGGCTTTGCTGGTCGTCGCGCAGACCGGGTCGGGCTCCGGTAACGACGCCGTCAAGTCCTCGAAAAAAGGCACTGCGGCGGCCTGTTTTGGGGCGAGAAAGGCAACGGCCAGGGTCAGCGCGCTCGTGGCAACGCTAGTGCTTGAGAGCTTTCGTTGAGACATGGAAAAACCTCTAAAAAAGAGCAGAAAAACGGACTGGCTCAGGGAGCGGCAAGCATCGAAACGGTCAGCGGCTGGTCGCCGTTGCACGTGACGACCAGGCCATCGCGCAGTGTGAGACCTTCCAGGTTGCTGCAAAGGCTCTCGTACTTGTCGGTGTTCGGGGTGAGCTTGGGCACGAGGTCGCCGTCGGGCGCCACGACCGCCAGCGGCGTGATCAGCGCCTGCGGTGACGTGATCATCGCGCCGCACACCTGACGCAGCTTGGCGTCGGGTGTAACGAGGGTGCTCGCATCGTCGTCGAGCTTGGCTCCCAGCACGGTTTCGAGCAGCGGTCGCTCGCTGATTTCGTCGATGGCGCTCGACCCGAAGATGCGGTCCTTGAGCACCTCCACCAAATCGCGCACGGTGCCGACACCAGGGTTCTTCACCTTCGCCACCAGCACGTCGATGGTGTCCTTGGCCAGGTGGTTGGGCGCCAACTTGTTGCAGCGCCCCAGCCGATCTTCGAACCCCAGGCGCGCCTGGAAATCGAAGCCGCGGAAACCAACCTCGGTGTTCTTGTTCCAGAACCCGGTTTCGTTTTGGAACTGTCGCTCGGTCGCGCCGCTGGACACGCCGTTGGTGGTCACCGAGTTCTCGCCGTAGCCGCTGCTGTTCGGAAAGGCGGAGCCGTAGGCGCCCAGGCGCCATCCGAGCGCCCCGTAAGCGCTGCGCGCGGCAGTGCGAGCGCTCAGCATGACCGCTGCGTCACCGACGCTGTTGCCGCGCTTTACCGGATCAGTTTCGGCAGTCACCCACGGGTCGAAGATGCGCGGCAGCGGGTAGCCGCTCTCCCAACAGGAGGAATCCGCCGAAGCCAGGTTCAGGTACGGGCTAGCGTAGATTTCCTCCAGCAGCGCCTTGTTCGAGTAGCCCGCGGCGATGAAGACGTCGGCCAAATGCTGCAACTGGTCACGCGCAGCGGCGTTGCGTGGAAAGTAGGTTTGGATCGTCAGGCGCGTGCCCGTGATCTCGATCCACACCTTTTCGACGATGTTCATCACCGTGAGGTAGGCAAAGGCCTTATCGGGATCCGAAACTTCCCAGGTGACCGGGTCGGCCCCCAAACCTTCCGTGCGCAGCTTCTCGAACCCGGCACGCAGTGAACGCTGCATGTCCCACATGGAGCTCCGTTGACCGGTGACGTTGCCGAACTTCGTGTCCACCCCTGCCAGATCGACGGGCATGGCTTGCGGCGACGTGAACGTGCCGCAAGCGGGCGCCAGGTTCCACGGGTGCATGTTGCGCGTCGCCTGGAACGTCGACTCGCAGATCCAGTCCTTCGGGCCGATGCTGCTCGCCGTCTTGCACAGGCGGTAGCCGTCGGGACACATGTCTTCCGTCACCTGCCCTGCCGCCAGCGCGCTCTGAAAGGTCTGGTCGGTCGTCACCTGAACGCTGCAATTCGAGGTGAAGCGCGCGTATTTGAGCGCGCCGTGCATGCGATCGACCGGCTCGAACTCACCTTGCGGAGACACGCCCGTCGAAGCGCCGAACAGCGCTTTCTCGAGCAGCGCCGGCACCGGATAGTGACGGTTGGTCATGACGTCCGGCGTCTGTGTGACCGAGAACTCGCTGTTGTGACACTGCAGGCAAACGGTATCGCGATTCAGATACACGGCGTCGAACCAGGCCCCGAAGTCACGACGCCGTCCGATTTCCGACTCCTTGGGGATGCCGTTGGCGCCGGCGTACGTCTTGACCACCATGCCGAACAGGTTGGCCGTGTACATCGGCGTCATGTCGTCGAGCTCGAGTGAGCCGGCGATGACGTCGGCCATCGTGGCAGGCGTGCCAGCGGCGGCGACGTCGGGCGCGTTGTCACGCACGAAGCTCGCGACCGCGGCCGCGTCGTTGACGTGGGTGCGCAGGCCGTAACAGGCCGCGTTCTGGTACTCGTCGACGCGCTGCACGCGCATGAAGTCGCGGTACAGCTCTTCCCAGTTGGACGAGTATTCAGGGCTCTGAAACAGCGCTTCCAGCATCACTTGGCGGGAGTGACGGAGTGGCTTGCCAGGCTCGGCCGCGAGCTCCGCCGGGTCGACTCCATCCAGGCCGTCAATCTCTTGAATCAGGTCGGTGTACAGGTTGACTTCCGCCTGGCTGTAGGGGCGACGGCCCAGCACTCCCTGGATCGCGCGCCGCACGAACGCCTGATCGGAGGCCTGACACGCCCAGTAGGCCTGCGGCGCGGCTTCGGGCGCGCCACCTTCTCCGCCAGCCCCTCCCGTCATGGGCTCGGGCATCATCGTGGTGCCGCCGGTCGTGTCCGTGCCGCCGGTCGCGCCGGTGCCCGTACCGGCGGCCTCCGTGGGCTCACCGCCCGTCTCCGAGCTCGTGCTGCCACCGCTACCACTGGTAGCGCCGCTGCTCATGCCGGCGTTGGACTCGGCGGGCTCGCCCGCTTGCGCGGTGCCGCCCGTAGCCACGCTGCCGGGCTTCGCGTCATCGCCGCAACCGGCGAGTGCCGTCAAGGCGGCCAAAGAAAGGATCTTGATCGAAGTTTTCATACTTGATGCCCCAAAACTCGCTGGATGATGCTGCGTGCCGCTGGCGCTTCTTGCGTCTGGCCTTGCGCGTCGCTGCCGCTGTAAGCGACGGCGTCGAATGGATAGATGCCCAGCGCCAGGAGCGCTGCGATGCGGTTCTCCGCGGGGGTGGTGAACAGCGTGGCGTTGCCGTCCTCGCCGATGGCACCGTAAATGCCCGCTTGTTCGGGCCCGATTGGACCGCCGATGTAGATCTGCGGGAAGCCGTTGGGCCAGTGATTGCGGCCCTGACCACCCGGGTTCTGTCGTCCCGGAGCTCGCCCGAACTCCGAGTTCAAGATCACCATCGTCTTGTCGAGGTCGATCTTGTTCGGGTCGCCTTCACCCGGCTTGTTGATGCGCGGCAGGAGTTGATCGAGGAAATTGTTGAAGTTACTGGCCTGGCGCCACGGTCCGTTGCTGTGCGTGTCGTAGCCGCCTCCGCCGTCTGCCTGAATGAGGCCGACGTCGACCACCGTACAGTGGCGCGCGGGGTACGTCGGGTGCGTCAGCAGGTGCGTCGCCAGCTGCAGACTCATCGCCGGAATATTTCCCGCGGCGCCCGCGGTCAGCGGATTCTGAGAGAAGGTCATGTTGTCGACCGTGCCGTTGACCTGGTAGCAGGACGAGCCCGGGATCGCCGTGAACAGCTCCGGCGGGAACATCGTCTGAATGATGTCCGTCTTGGCGACGGTCTTCGACGATTGGAGCAGCTCCTGAAACTTGGCGGCGCGCACTACCTCGCTACCGCCGCCCAGATGCAGCCTCTGGGCGTACTGCTCGAAGTAAAGGGAGAGAAGCGCATCGTACTGCGCGCGCTCGTCGAGCGTTCCCACCGTGGTGCGGTTGAGTAGCGTGTTGAGCCGGGCGGCGTTGTCGACCTTGATCAGCAATGGACGCGCCTGACCTGGATGCAACCCCTGCGCGACGAGCGAGAGCACGCCGTCGTTCGGGATGAAGTTGCTTCCCGTGGCGAAGCCATAAGCAAAAGGCGGGGGATGTGCCCCCGCCGTGTCACGATCCACGAAGTAGCGATTCACGTGGGTGGACAGGCCGGCCAGCGACGGGTTGCCCAACGTGCGGCCCGAAGCTACGAGCGGGATCGCGGCCTCGTGCGGCGCCAACGTGTGCCTGTTGATCACGATGCGCAGCCGCGCCAAAACATCGGGCCGCGCCAGAAGCTTCTTCATGTACGGCCCGAAGAAGATCTCCTGACCGTTCGAGTCCTTCGCAAAGTACGTGAAGGGGTCTTCCGCGGCGTTGTCGAACTCGGGCCCGCAACCTTGCGCGGCCTTGATCATGAACGGATAGTTCGTGTACGCCCAGGTTTCGTCGGCTTGGCCACGGCCTGGGACGCAGTAGAACGTCTCCCAGGGAATGAGCCCGCCGTAGAGGAAGCACTCGAGCACGCTCTGCGCTCGGAATTGCTCGGGCAACATCGAGCTGCCCTTGTCGACCGGTATTTCACCGAACGGCACCGCAGACGCGCGTCGGGTCCAGACGGAGGCGCCGAGAGCGGCGGCGCCTCCGACGGCAGACGCGCGCAAGAAATCACGTCGTTTCATACACCAATCTCCATCTAGCGAATGGTCCGCGCCGCTTTGAGAAGGCACGCACGTCGCTGGTTTGACGACTGCAAGCGAGCTCGGGCTCCAGCGACTCGCGCTGACGAGCCGCTGCACCGACGCAGCAAGGTCTAACCTCGCGACCACGGATCCGTCAAGCACGATATGTTAGATTCTAACAATTTAAATTGTGAGCAGCGACCCGAAACAACCAGCGAAACAAGGGCGCAATCACGCAATTTAGGCACAGGAGACCCGAACCGGCGCCGCGACCTAGTTAGACACTAACAATTATCCAATCCGAAACCACAACCAACGACCAGGCGAAACCAAGTCGGAGTTACTCGAGAGACCAACTCACATGTTGCGTTACTACGCTCGCCTCAATCCCGCGCGGCTCGACCCGCAATTCTTGAATCGACAAGAAGTGATGAGGCTCTCCGACGTCGGCGCACAACTGGGCTTCGGCCTCTCGGTGTTGCACGAACGCGGCCTCGTCTGCGACGCGGGCAGCCTGCAGCCGCTCGAGCCGGTGCCACTCTTGACTTGGCCGTTCCTCGACCTTCTCGACTCGCTCGACGTTTCTCGAGATAGCTTGCTCGAGCTGGGCTCGGGCAACTCCACGCTCTGGTTTCAACGTCGCTTCGCGCGCGTGCGCTCGTTCGAGACCAACCCTGAGTGGTACCAGAACGTCGCCGGCTACCTGCAAGCCAACGCGGAGCTCTCCTTAATCGAGCTCGACGCCTTGGAGCGCTGCGAGCTCGCCTATGAAGGGGAGAGCATGCTGCTGATCGACTTTGCAGGTTACCGAACGCGCTTCATCGAACGCTTTTTGGCGCAAAACCCGGCGCGGCGCCCGCCCGCAATCGTGCTCGACAACTCCGACTGGTACAGGAACGGCGCCGCGCTGCTCACTCGCGCCGGCTACCTCGAGTTGCCGTTTCACGGCTTCAAATCGGCGCAGTCGTTCGTGTCGTGCACCAGCCTGTTCATCGATCCGCACACCTTCAGGCCCAACCTGAAAAATCCGTTCTTTCGTCCCTCGTTCGCGCGCAGCTGCGAAAACGGCTGGGACGTACCGTGACATTCCAGCTCCTGCGCCAGGTACTGGTGGGTACGGAGCTCGCCGAGGCACAGTCGCTGCTGGAGCGTGGCAACTGGCGGAACGGCCGCGAAACCGCCGGCGCGGACGCCGCGCGCGTCAAACACAACCTGCAGCTCACGCCGGGCACCAGCGAGCACGCCGCGCTCACTGAGCTGGTCAAGCAGGCGCTGGGCCGTAGCTCGCTCTTCAAGCAATTGGCCCTGCCGCGCCGGGTGTCCTCGCCTCTGTTCAGCCGCTACGACGCGGGCATGGAGTACGGCTGGCATACGGACGACGCGTACCAAGCGCGCGAGGGCGTGCGCACCGACCTGGCCGTCACGCTCTTTCTGTCCGATCCGGCCGACTATGATGGCGGCGCTCTACAGGTCGGCAATGTGGAGCACAGGCCTCCCGCCGGGGACCTCGTGCTGTACCCAGCGACCAGCATTCACCGTGTCACTCGCGTCACGCGGGGGCAGCGCCAGGCAGCCGTGCTCTGGATCCAGAGCCTCATTCGCGATGAACGGCAGCGCGACGTGCTCGCATCACTGCGCGAAGCCCTAGCCCTCGCCGAAGGCCAAGCGCAAGCGCTGCTCTTGGCGCGCATCCAACAAAACCTGCTTCGGCTCTGGCTGGAGCCGTAGCCTCACAAGCCCGCGAAGGTATCTTCGACCTCTTCGAGGATTTCCCTGGCGCGCGCTAGCCCGATCTGCGCGATGGCCGCGCGCAGCTGCGCCTCCGGAGAGCTAGCTGGGCTGGGCGAGCGCGGCGCACGACGGCTGCTCTTGGTGGCTTGCCGCACCCTGCTGGTGCGCGCCTCGGCGCTGCGGATGTTGTAGACGAAAGCCGGAGTCAGTCGCAGGCCACGCTTTTCGGCCAAAGCCACCACCTCGGCAGCCGATAGGGAACGGTCGAGGGACCGCACGAATTCGCTCTTGGCCCCGAATCGCGGCTTCCCGGATTTTTCTGCGACCATGAAAGAACCAAACCTCGAATCTCGCGATCCTGTGAGGGTGCGCTCCCCACTCGGACCTCACTGCACAGTACACGAGACCAGACCTCTGGTTCCACACTAAGTTGAGCAATACCTGCAACCTTGAGCTCTCAGAGATGTTTCTGACCCGTTGGCCGAAGAGCCGCGATTGCTAGGATATTCTAGGGGCCGGTGCGTGACCGGCGCGAGCCGCTGGTTCGAGCGTCGGCGGATCTCACGAATCTCACTACTAGTCGTCGAACGATTTTTCGACCGCCGCGAAGACGCGGCGTGCGCGGGCCAAGCCCATCTCGGCCAGCGTCTTGCGCAACTGTACCTCCAGCGGCGTGAGCCGCCGCTTGCCCACCGGGGGGCCCTTTTGGGACGCAATCTTGCCTCCCGACTTCGAGCGAGCTTGCTTGGCCGTCTTACTCGACGCCGCCCGCGCTCGGGTCTTTGGAGTCTTCTTCGCCAACATCGGAGCAGGTTCCTTTCCTCACCGCCCCTGCGTGCGCGCGCGCACTGTTCGAGTCAGCGCGTGGGTCCATGGACCGGGCACATCACGGAGCGTAACAAACTGCAGACGAGCATCACGTCCGCGTCGCAGCTGCCAGGTGATGGCGCGCGGCGAGTCACCGCCAAGCAACTCGCTTCGACAACGGACGCTTGTCTACGACCACAAGGTCAGACCGCGGCTAGGCTCATGAATGCATCTTCCAGTGATCGGTGTTTTACCACCGGTTGAAAGCGCCGAGTCGTCCCGGCAGATGCCCGTCGCGAACCGGGTCGTCCCGGCTCAGGCTGACCAATGCAACCTCGTGGGTATATCACGAGGCCACGAGTTTGTATAATCGTGAGGCGAAGTTTCGGGATCGCTTCTATAGTGTTTAGCGAACGAACGCGCTGATTTTTGGCTCGCAGCGAAGGCGTACACCGTTCACGCACGGCGCGCTCAAAACAATCTCAATGTGTAGATTTGTGTCGGAGGACTTCGCAAATACTCGTCAGGGTACTAGGGGTGCAGGCACGCGAGTTACGTTCCTCGTCACTGGCCGTGCCCTGGGCAAGCGCTCGTGATGCGGTGGGGCACTGCCGGGATACCGCGCAAAAACGCAACCACGTCCGCCGCCTGCTCGTCACTGAGGGCGTAGCGCTGCATGGTGGCGCACAACGTCGATCCGTCGGCGTCGCGCCCGCCCCGAATCGCCTCGATGATCTGCTCGTCAGTCCAAGCGCCGATGCCGGTCTCGACGTCCGGTGTAATGTTCGGAAAGACGGTAAATCCCGAGTAGTCAGCCTGATGGCAGGTCACGCAAGCGCTCTGCTTGACTAGCTCCTCGCCACGCAGAAAGGCCTCACCCGGGCCAGCCGGCTCTGACGGCTCGTCAGTCGCACCAGCATCACCGCTCGATTCGCTACCCGCGCCGCTGGTCCCGCCACGTGAGGGCTCGAGATCCGGCTCGGGCTCTTCGCCTACAGAACCCACATTGCCGGAGGCGATCGGATCGGGCTTGGAGCTCTCTCCGCCGCCCGCAACGGGCGCTCCGCCAGCTTCGTTCTGGCTCCCTAGCGTGCCGGCCGTGGCCGAGCCGTCAACCTGCTGCTCCGAGCCTGCTCCCGACGATTCACCCCCTGCGCTCGAGCAGGCGGCCGCAATAACGACCGTGAAAACCTGCCAATAACCAACGAAACCTGCCAGACCTGCGCGATTTTTCATGAGAGTCACCTGTGGCTCCAGCGAGAGGCCTCTCAAATCTCATTTGTTATGTTTCCACACGGGGCGCGCTTTTGTTTCCGGCAATTTGTTAGGTAATTATTAGACCAACCGAGACTGACCGTTAGACATTCGCGACTACGTCACGTCTTCATCTGCTGGTCTTGGAAACGGTCTTTACTTACGAACGCATCTTTTTTCGAAGGCGACCGAAGGTCGCGAGGCTCCGCAGGCTCTCAGCTTGCGATGGTCACAATCCTCGAACATGCCCAGCGTAGTTTGTCGCGGGCGAGCCGGCTGTGCTGGCCCGCCGTCATCAGCCTCGGTTGCGCCAACATCTCGGCGCCCGAGCCAGAGCACGAAAGGGTCGGCCAGCTGGCACAAGCGGTCACGACGGCCGACCCGGTCGCGGTCTGCAATCAGGATCCGCGCGTGTGGAGCAACCTGGTGCCGCTCTCGGTTTGCGCCGGAGCGCGGGTCTTCTTCGATGAAACCTTCAGCGGCAACGGCCGCGCTTGCGGCACCTGCCACCCGGCGGCCAACAACTACACGCTGGATCCGCCGTTCATCGCTGCGCTGGCTCAGAGCAATCCGAATGACCCACTCTTCGTCGCCGAAAATCCAGCATTGAACCTGAGCACGCTCGAGACCGCCGACCTTCACGGACCTTTTGCGCTGATCAAAGAGAACGTCGACGGTTTCGAAGACCCCGCGCACAAGTTCGTGAGCCGCGCCGTGTCTCACACGCTGTCGCTCAGCCTCACCACCAGTCGTGATCCCGACGACGGCACCAGCGCCGCCTTCGCCGAGCGCACGGGCTGGGGCGGCGACGGCGCGCCCGGTGACGGCTCGCTGCGCTCGTTCATCGACGGAGCCATCACCCAGCATTACCCGAAGGATGTGAGCCGCACGGCGGGCTCCTCTTTCCGCGTGGCAACCAACACCGAGAAAGACGAGCTGCTGTCGTTCCAGCGTGCGCTCGGTCGCACCAACGAGCTGAACCTGGAGCAAGTCACGCTCACGGACGCCGGTGCGAGCGTCGGCAAGGCAGCCTTTCTCGATCCCCTGCAGGGTCGCTGCAACGAATGCCACAACAACGCCGGAGCCAACTTTCGGCTGACGGGCAAGAACCGCAACTTCAACACCGGCACTTTCCGAGCGCCCAGCGGCTTCAGTCAAATGCCCGACGGCAGCTTCTTGTTCGACGGCGGTTTCGGTGGTCAGGGCCTGAGTAGCCCCAACCTGGTGACCGTGACCGGGCAACCGGATGCGTTCGGAGACGGCAGCTTCAGCCCCCCGCCGCTGGTCGAGGCCGCCGATACGGGGCCGTTCTTTCACACCCACGCCTTCGGTGACAACAGCGACGCGACGAAGGGCATCGAGGGCGCGGTTTCGTTTTACGCCACGAACTTCTTTCTCGAGTCGCCGGCGGCGCACGAGCTCGACGCGCGCTTCGGCGCACCGGTCAACGTGGGCCCCGTGATCGGGCAAATCGGGCGGTTTCTGCGGGTGCTCAACGCCGCCTTCAACCTATCGATCGCGGACCAGCGCTTGGAAGCGTCACGCACGCTCAACGTCGCCTATTGGGCCTACCGCGACGATATTCAGAAGGGGCTGATTCGCCTGGCCAGCGAAGAGATCGACGACGCGATTCGCGTGCTGCAAAACGGCGCCGACGACCTTCATCCCGCACAGCGCGCGAGCCTGCAAGATGCGCAAGCCTTGCTGGCGCAAGCGTCGGCGGCCACCGATCCTGGCGTGCGCCGGGATCGCACGGTGTCCGCCAAAACGCTGGTCGTGAACGCGAAGGCAGGCCTGGGCACCAACCTGACCTTCCAACTTGGCACCGGCAACTTGATGTTTTGAGCGCACGCCTCAGCGACACGCTGCTGCAAAGCGACGGCGTGCCACGCCAATCAGGAGGTCGAGCAAGCGCTGCTCGGCCTCCTGGCTCGTTTTGGGGAAAGGCTCGGCACAGGCCCGCGGCTCTTCCGGCGCGTCGAGGGCTACTGCGGAGTCATCCACCGCGATCGCCAACAGGGCGTCCATTTCGTCGAAGCAGGCGTCGGTACCGGGCGGCGGTGCGAGCCCGGACACCGCGAGCAGCAGCCGGCAGTCGCCCTCACCCGCCTGACAGCGCGTGAAGTCCCGGTAGGTCGCGCGCAGGCTCTCGCGCGAAAGCCGCGCGATGTCCGCCTCTGACAGATCACGGCGCGGAGGGATCGAGTGCTTGGCGTTCGAAAACTCGATCAGCGCGTCCTTGTCTTCGACCACGTCGTGCAAGAACGATCGCGCCGGAAAGCCGTTCTTACCCAGCTCGCGCGGTACCGCAAAGCTGTCGGGCGTATACACGAATGTGCCTGCCGTGCCCGGAAACGTGACCATCGCCACGTTGGCCTTTGCCTCGTCGCTCAGCTGCGCCCAGCCCCAATCGCCCATGGCCGTCATCAGCGCCTCGCCAGTTCCCACCTGGCGCAAAGCCGCTTGCCAGCTCGACCGCGCTGCCGCGTTGCTGAAGCCTCGCAGCTGGCGCAGCAGAGACAGCACGTCCGAAAGGCGCCGACGGAGCTCGACCTCTTCCGTCCCGGCGGCGCCGGCGAGCCCGCCCATCCACAGGGTCTCGTAGGCAGATCGCTCCAGACCGAGCAGCACGTCCTCGAAGGCGAGGATGGTCAGCGGCCAGCCGCTTTCGGTGCCCATGGCCAACGGCACCAGCGGCGCACCCTCCGCCGTGGTGATGCCCAGCTCGGCGATGCGTCCGAGCAAAGCGACGAGCTGGCCCGCGCTCTGCAAGCTGTCGGGCGCCGGTAACGCTGCCCCGCTGGCTGCGGCGCGCGCGCTCAGCTCTTGCCAGCGCTGCGTATTGTAAAACAGCACGTTGAGGTGGTGGATACCGACGGGCAGACCATAGAGGCTGCCGTGGCAGCTGAGCGGTGCCAGCGCGGCCGCGAAGTACCCGCGCTCGTAGTGGTAACGCTCGCGCAGCCGGTCGAGCGAGCACACGTCGCTGGCGTCGCGAGGCTGATCCTGGACCCAACGCAGGACATCCGAGCCGGCATTGACCTGAAATACGTCCGGCAGTTGTTGGCTCTCGAAAGCGTCGCTGATGTGGCGCTGCACGGCGACGCGCGTGCTCATTTGTTGGGTGGAAACGAAGTAACGTTGCTGATCGACGCGCTCGACGAGCGTTTGGAATGCGTCACGCTCGTGCGGATCCGCCGCCCAAAAGGTGGCGATGCTGAGCGGAGTATCGCTCAACTGCGACGGAGGCTCCGCGAGATCACAGGTGCAAGGCGGATAGTCACCGAGCACCTGCTCGCCGGAGCATGCCAGCGAGCTCAAGCCAACGAGCAGCACAAATCGCGTCGAGACGCCTGTTCGCTTTCGTAACATCGGCATAGGCTGCACGTGAAGATGTTCTGGCCGGGATTACTAGCTCTAGAAGTAACGACCAGCACGCCCGACGCGCTGTGTCCACCCCTCGAAGAGGCGCGAGCAGCCATCGCGGCGCGAGTCGGCGAAGTTCAGGGAGGCTATCGCGTCGAGTTTTCGCTCGTACGTCTAGCGGACGGCAAGCAGGCGCTCGAGCTCGTCGTGCTCCACGACGAGCAGCCCGTACTAGAGCGCCAGCTGCCACTCGATGCAACGGGTTGTGAGGACGCGGCGCAGACCATCGCGCTCGTTCTGGAACGGTATTTCGACGCCATCGAGCCGCCCAATTCCACCAGCGTTGCGCCCAAACTGGAACCGGTTCCTGAAGTGACGCGACCGCAGATGTCGCAAATGTCCACGGCCGCCATGCGCCCGCGTGACGTTGGGCCGACTCGCGGCCGGCACGGCGCGAGCGCGCTCCGGGTTTCGCTGGGTTTGATCGACGCGCGAGAGCTGGGCTGGGCCCCCACGCTGAGCTTGGAGCTCCGCCCGACCTGGGCGCAGCTCGGGCGCCGTTGGCGCCTGGGTTGGGCGGCCGCCCTATCGCCCTTCGTCTCCAAGCGAACCGAGACGGTCCGTGACCAGCTCGTGGCTGAAAAAACGCTGCAATTGGCCAGCTCCCTGCCCTTGGAGCTCGAGCTGCAGCGCTGGTCGAGCTGGCTCGGTCCGTGGGCCCAGCTCCGCGTGCAGCGCGCGGAGGGCGCCGGCTTGGAGCATGACCAGCCCGGTTACCGCGGGCTCTTTGGCATCGGCGTTGGGGCAGGTTTGGGTTGGTCTCCGAGCGCCGCCATTCCAGCGCTGACGCTGACGCTGGGCGGCGCGATCGGAGCGCAGCTGAGCGAGGCCAGCGCCCGGTTCGTCCTGCGCGATGCCGACGGCAGCAAGAAACCGGTACTGGTTCCAGAAACCATCTTTGCGCAAGCGGGCCTGGCACTATCGCTAGCGCTCTAGAAAATTTTTCGCGAGCGAGCGAAGGTCGGGGCAACCTAACGACTCCAATCCGCAAAGGGAGCATGCGCGCCATCGCCGGAATCGAACAGCCCCAGGACGTGCTCGTGGCACGCTGCGTGGCGGGCGACGACACAGCCTGGGCCACCCTCTACACACGCTACTCCCGCACCATGGCCCAATTTCTGAAACACCTGGGTGTGTCGCGAGACGGGCTGGACGACGCGGTGCAAGAAGTCTTTCTACAGGCCTTCCGCTCGCTCGAGAGCTTCCGCGGCGACGCCGCCATCAAGACATGGCTGTATCGGCTGGCGGTGACCCAGGCGCGTCGCTCGCGAGAAAAAGCCAGGTTCTGGGGTCGAATCCGTCAAGTCCTGGCGCTCGAAGCGCGCGAGACGTCGAGCGTCCAACCAGAAGCCGGCGAGGCCGAGCGTCTGCTCCAGCGAGCGCTCGGCCAGCTCAGCGCGCTGGAGCGCGAGGCCTTCGTGCTGTACGAGCTGGAGGGGCAGAGCGGTGTCGAGCTGTCGGTCATCTTCGGCTGCCCCGAGCCGACGGTGTATCGACGGCTGCACGAAGCGCGCAAGAAGTTCACCGCCTTCGTCGAGCAGGAGGCCGAGCGATGAGCGACGAGCTTTCAGCGCCCGAACGCCTGGTGGACTCGGAAGGCTTGGCCGGCGACTGCCTGCGGCGAGCGCGGCTCGAGCCCGTCAGCTTGCCGCCACTTCCGCCCTTCGTAGCGTTACGCGAAAGGCGCAACGAACGAGCGCGGCGACGCTGGAGCGTGCCGATGCTCGTCGCCGCGCTGTTCGGCGCCGCCGTGCTGCGCGGCTCAGGCGCCAATGAGCCAGCACCGAGCATTCGCGCGGAGCTGGCGAGCGGCGCGACGAACCCAGCGCCGGCCACACCCAGCGCATCCATCTTGTTGCACGAAGCGCCCGCGTCCACGCACCCCGCAGCCTCCGTACCTGCAGCTCCACCTTCCAGCCCGTCGCGGCGAGCTCGTGCCAGCGCCGCTCCCTCGCATCAGACCAGCGCCGCTCCCTCCGAGACCGCCGGCGCGCGCTCGGTGAGCGCCAAGGCCTGCGCCCAGATGGCACGCAGCGCCGATGCAGCGCGCGCGCTCGATTGCTATGCGGAGCTCGCCCGCGGAGATGGCATCGGCGCCGAGCTGGCGCTCTTCGAGACGGCTCGCTTGGAGGGCAAGGTGCTGCGAGACCCGGCGCGAGCCTTGCGGACCCTGGCAAGCTACCGAGAACGCTTCCCCGCCGGCTCCCTGCGCGGGGAGGCGATGCTGGCTGAAATCGGCTGGTTGATAGCGACCGGCAACGAGCAACGAGCCAGCGAGCTAGCCCAAGAAGCGCTCGACTCCGGGTTGTTGCACGAACGCGCTGGCGAGCTGCAAGAGCTCCGCCGCAAGCTCGGCCAGCCCGCCTCGCGCGAGTGAAGCGAAAGCTCGTTACTTAGTCTTGGCCTTCTTCGGGAACTTCTTGGTGCTGATCAAGCGACCGTCTTTGTACACCTCGGTCTTGATCAGGTTGGTGTCACCGTCGAAGTAGCTGAAGGTGCCGTCCATCTCGTCGCCCTTGTAGTTACCTTCGACCTCTTTGGCGCCGTTCTTCTGCCACTTCGTGGCAACGCCCTCTTTCTGGCCGGCCACGTAGTGGCGCTCCTCGAGCGGCATGCCGTTCTCACGCCACGAGCGCCAGGTACCGACTTGCTTGTCGCTGTCGTACTTGCCGGTCGTGCGTTGCTGCCCATTTTCGTAAAACGTGCGTGAGGCGCCGTGCTTGAGGCCGCTCGCATACTCGGTTTCTTCCTTGACCTTGCCGCCCTCGTAGAAGACGCGCGAGATGCCGTGCCGCAGGCCTTCACGGTACTGCACCTCTTCGATCACCCCGCCCGTCTCGGCAAGCTTTTTGAAGATGCCGTTCTGCTTGCCAGCGTGAAAGTCACCTTCGAGCTCCTTCGCGCCGCTCTTGTAGTGCCGGGTGTAGTGGCCTTCGAGTACGTCATTTCGATAGCGCCCCTCTTCCGCGAGGTTTCCGCTCTCGTACCAGGCGGTAAAGTGCCCGAGCGCCTTGCCTTGGTAATAAGTGCGCGTGGCCTCACGTTGCCCGTTCGGAAAGAAGGTGGTCTTGGGGCCGTGGGCGATACCGTCTTTTTCGCACCAGACGACCTTGCCGGCGGGCGGCGCCGCACCTTTGAGCTCGGCGCCGGCCGGGCAAGGCGTGCTGCGCGTCCACCATTCGGAAGCGCTCACGTCTTCTTCGGAATCGCTGCTGGCACCAGCCACCGCAGGACCGGCGCTGGCCGTAGCCGGAGCATCAGTTGCAGCTCGTGCGTCGGGAGCGGTCGACTTACCGGAAGCACAGGCAGCCAAGAAGAGCGCGCCACATCCAAGAAATAGAGTACGCATAATCTCTGATCTTAAGCGTATTTCGCGCGCGCGGGAGAGTGGCAGATTGCCAGTGTGTGCGTGTGGCTACCGCACGCCGCCGCGACGACACACGAACACTGCCTCGCCCAAATCCTGCGAGCTTTGCAGAAAGAACAACAAATTTCCGCCCCGCCGCCCACGTAAGCAAAGACCGAGAGAGGGCTTTGCTTGATGCGTGGCAAACCGGCGCCTGTTGCGACTGACTTAGTACCCGATAACACGGGGCTGAGCGGTGTCTCGGGCACGTATGCGCTCCCACATGTCGGTGCGCGACGCTTGCCGCCTTTGCCGATTGCCGCGCAGCCACCCGCGCTGCCGCTCGACGGCGATCGTCGCATCGCGGAGCTCGAGGAGCAGCTCGCGCGCGCCAACGAAACGATTGCCGAGCTCACACGTGAATGCGCCGAGCTAAGAGCGCGCGTAGGGGTACCGCAACGGAGCGAGCCCGAGACTGAAATCATCCAGGCGCTCGACGGCGAGCTCGAAGTGCTCGACTCGCTGCCGCCGCGCCTCGAGCCCGTGTACAGCTCGGTACCGGCACCGTACGCGTCCATGCCGGCACCGTACGCCTCGGTGCCGGCGCCGGTGTCGCTCGAGCCGCTATCACTTTCGCGGCTGGTCGTGAGCACTCCGCCCGCGGCGCCTACCGGCAGCGAGCCCCCGCCGGAGCTGCTGGCCGACGGCGACCGCCCGAGCCAGCTGGATCGCCCCAGCAGCATCGAGCGGCGCCGCCGCGCCCGGCTCGGCTGCGAGTTCGAAATCGAGTTTTTGGGCGACACCCATCTCATCGCGGGACTGTCACAAGACATCTCCGAGGGTGGCGTCTTCGTCGCCACCTACCAGAGGCTCGTCATCGGCAGCACCGTCACTCTCGGGTTGGAGCTGCCGAGCGGCCGAGTCGAGGTGCGCGGGCAGGTCCGCTGGGAACGCGCCGAGATCGAGGACAGCGACCAACGCCCCGGCTTCGGCGTCGCGTTCACCGAGCTGGCGCCAGAAGCGCTCGCGGCGCTCACCGAATTCTGCCGCCAGCACCCGGCCCACTACTACGAAATGTAAATGGCGCGGGCGCGAGAGCACTCAAACCGCGGGCCGTTTCTGCTCGGCAACTAGCCGGCCGGAAAAGTCGAGGTATAAGGGCCGGCTTCATGAGCGACGAAGTCCCGGCGTTGGCCGTCGGCACCCTGATAGCCGGAAAGCTTCGTATCGTGCGCGCCCTCGGCATCGGCGGAATGGGCACCGTCTACGAGGTCGAGCACGAGCTCACCCGTCACCGCCGCGCGCTCAAGCTGCTCCACCCCGAGTTTGCCTCCAACTCGCAGGCCGTCGCGCGCTTCTTGCGTGAGGCGTCGGCGGCCGGGCGTATCGGCAGCGAGCACATCGTCGAGACCTTCGACGCCGGCTCGCTCGAAACCGGTGAGCCGTACCTGGTGATGGAGATGCTGGACGGGCGCAGCCTGGCTGACCTGCTCGAGGAGCATGGCCGTGTGCCGGAGGCGAACGCGATCGACTGGGTGGCGCAGGCTTGCGACGGTCTACAGGCCGCGCACGACGCCGGCATCATTCACCGCGACATCAAGCCGGACAACCTGTTCATCCAGCGTTCGGGCCGCGTCAAAATCCTGGACTTTGGCATCTCCAAGTTCGACCCGGGTTTGACGGGTGAAAAGCAGCTCACGGGCGACCTCACCCTCGGCACGCCGTATTACATGGCGCCGGAGCAGACCTCGAATACCAGCAGCGTCGATCAGCGCGCAGACGTGTACGCGCTCGGCGTCGTGCTGTACGAGTGCGTCACGGGCCGGAAGCCGTTCGAGGCCGAAACCTACCCGCAGCTGATCGTGCGCATTCACTTGGGCGACTACGCCCCCGCCTCGTCCATCGCGCCGAGCGCCGCGTTGCTAGACGGCGTGATCGCCCGCGCGATGGCGCGCAAACCCGAAGAGCGCTTTCAAACACCGGCCGAGCTCGCCAGCGCGTTGCGCGAGCTCGCGCGAGCAACCGAGCGGCACCAATCGCCCTACGAAACCACCAAGCGCGCCGAGAATCTGGAGAGCTTGCTCGAGCGGCACCGCCGACCGGAGCTAGCGCCGACCCAGCCACGCCCGGCGAGCGCACCGCCCGCTGCGCCCGCGGCCAACGCCGTGACGCCGCAATCACCGCCGCGCGCCTCGACGCCACCTTCTGGCAACGACGCGACGCTCGTCAGCGCGGGGAGCCAGCCGCCGCCCGCCGCGGTTGCCGCGCGTGCTAGCCGCCGCGTCGCGATCGGCTTGGCGCTGGCCGCCGCTGCCGCCGCCGCAGCGCTGTGGTGGACGCGCTCGGAGCCGAGCGTGGCCGCGCCCGCAACGGACGCCCGTCGCGCTAGCGCAGAACCAGCCCGGTCGAGCACGAGCGCCGAGCCGCTCACGACGACAACGGCGAGCGCGCTCGAGCCACCGCCCGTCGCCGTCGCGTCGACCAGCGCCGCCCCGCCTGCGCCCGCGGCAGTGCCCGGCTCTCCCGCCCTCGCCAAGTCCGCCAAACCCGGCACCCGCGCCCACGCGCACGATCTCGAAGAAGAAAATCCGTTCAAATGAGCTCACGCTGCCTGGCGCGCGCCCGCGCCTCTCTCCTCGTCGGTTGTCTGGGGCTCACATTCGCGCAGAGCGCCGCAGCGGCGCCCGATGCGAGCAAGCGGCTCGAGGCGCGCGAGCGTTTCGATCGCGGCCTGGTGCTCTTCAACCAGGGTGACAACCAGGGCGCGCTGGCCGAATTTCAACGCGCCTATCAACTCACCGGCAACGCCACGGTGCTCTACAACATCGCGCGCGTGCAGGCAGCGGCAGGCGACCCCGTCGAAGCGCTCGAAACGCTGGAACGGCTGTTGGCCGCGCCGGTCGACCTGCCCGGTGCGCGCATGGCGCAACTGCAGGCGCTCAAGCAAGACCAAGAGCAGCGCGTCGGATTCCTCAGCGTGCGCTCGAGCGTCGCACCCGGCGCGCGCGTCGAGGTCGACGGCATCGACGCCGGAGCGATCGACCCCGGAAAGCCGCTGCGCCTGGCGGCAGGACGCCACGTGGTCGGCGTCTTGGTGCCAGGCTACTACCCGCTGCGCAAGACGCTCTGGCTCGCCGGCAAGGAGCAAAAGACGGTCGAATTTGCGCTCGAACCGCTCGAAGGCACGCTCGGTCACGTCAAGCTCCACGTCGAGCCGATGGACGTGACGGTCACGCTCGACGACCAAGAGCTGGGCAAGACTCCGCACCTGGTGGAGCTGGCGCTGGCGCCCGGCAAGCACAGACTCTCGCTCGCTCGCCCGGGCTTTCGCGATGTCGCGCGCGAAATCGTCGTACCCGAAGCAGGCGCGCTCGAGGTCACGGAAACGCTCACCTTCGATCCAGCGAGCCGCGCCGGTCACGAAGGCTGGCTCAGCGTCAAGCCGAGCGAAGCCGAAGCCGTGGTGTTCGTGAACGGCGCCGTCGAGAACGCTGCGCTCAAAGGGATGTCCTTGCCCGAAGGGCAGCACCGCTTGCGCGTCGAGCGGGCCGGGTTCCTGCCGAGCGAGCGCACGATCTCGGTGCCGCGCGCCTCGAACGCCACCATCCAGGTCACGCTCGAGCCAACCGCCGACTACCGCGCCGACTACGTGGCGTCGGCCTCGAGCCGGCGCAGCTGGGCGCTCGGCATCGGCATCGGCGGCGCCGTCGTCGCCGCCGCCTCGACCGGCTACCTGCTCATCAACGGCAAGCAGGTGACGACGGCCGAGAGCGACTTCAACGACGCTTTGAGCCAGGCCAAGATGGCCTGTAGCCCCGCTGCCACCAAAGACTGCGATACGCTCAAAGCCCGGGCCGCCATTCGCGAAGACGACCTCGGCAGCAAGCGCGACCGGCAGGTTTTTGGCTGGGTGGGCCTCGGTGTGGGCGCAGCAGCCCTCGGCGCCGGTGTCGCGTTGTGGCTGACAGGCGCGGACCCACACCGTTACGATCCGCAGGCGGACAGCGACGTGTTCGGCTCACTCGACCTGCTGCCGTGGCTCGGCCCGAACGGGGGCGGTCTCAGCATCGGAAAGCAACTCTAGCGACATGAGCCTGCAATCGCTCGCCCGCGCCCTGATCCGCGACACCTCGATGTTGTTGGCCGCCGTGGCCACGCGCGATGGCGCACGCATGCCGCTCGGCCCGCTCGGAGATCGCCTGTTTCACGGCCTGGCTTGCGAGCTGCACGCCAAGCAGATCCGTCGGCGTGTGGCGGCCGACATGTTCGGCATGGTGCCGCGCGCTTACCTGCGTAAGGTACGGCGCGCAGAAGAGAGCGTCACCGATCACGGCTACTCCTTGTGGCAAGCCGCATACGAGCACATCGCCTCGACTCAGGGTGTGGACATGATCGAGCTTTCGCGGCGCTTCCACCGCGACGACGAAGGTGTGCTGCGTGGCGTGCTCAGCGACCTGCGCGAGAGCGGGCTGGTCGAAATGACCGCGCAGCAACCGCCACGCTACGTGGCTTCGAGCGGGCGCGAGCTGGGGGCGCGCCTGGCGCGGGCCGGGCAAAGGAGCGGCAGCGATGAGCTGGTGTGGGCCGTGATTTTCCGCGAAGGGCCGCTCTACCGCGAGACGCTGCAACAAGTCGTCGGCCTGCCCGACTCCGAGCTCGACGCGATCGTGCTGCGGCTCAAGGAGGCCGGACGCATCTTCGAGCGCCCCAAGCGCGAGCGCATCTTGCTGTGCTCGGCCAGCACCGTCCCAGATTTGGACGCCCCCGAGCACTGGGAGGCGTTGGTCTTCGAGCACTACAACGCCGTCGTCCGCACCCTGACCACGTCGCTGGCGACGCCCGACGCCGAGAACACCGCGTCGGCTACCTTTACCTTCGACCTGTGGCCTGGCCACCCCATGAGCCACGAGGTGGAGAAGCTGTTTCAGCAGCTGCGCTCCGAGGTCAGCGCGCTGCGCGCGCGCATCGACCAGTTCAACGCACAGCAGCCGCCGCGACGCCACGAACGGCTCATGCTCTACCTCGGCATGTCCGAAGATCGGCCGCGCGTCCTCGAATCACCCTCGACGATGGCGCCCGCCGCTTTCCACGATCCGGACGCCGAGCTCGACGAGTAAAAAAACATCCTTGCCCAAGCCTTCCTGGCCGGCGCGCCGCCCTGAGGAGTGACTTCAAAGTCACCCCCACGGCGTGAGCGCGGTTGCTAAGAAGCAGCCATGAAATCGTGCGGCTGCGACCTTGCAGCCGTACACGGTTCGACTACCTAGACGCACGCTCCTAGGACCATGACTCATTTCAGCTTCTTGGCTCGCTTACGCCCGCTGCTCACGGCCCTGGTGCCGCTGTTCGTCCTCGCCCCCAGCGCTTGTGAGTCGAACGTCAAAGAAAAGATCGCCCTCGCGCAGCTCGCGCAAGACTGCCTCGTCAATAGCGACTGCTCTGCTCCGCTGGTGTGCGCGTTCCAGGCTTGCCACGCCGAGTGTGTGTCTTCACGCGATTGCGACGAGGGTGCGCGCTGCGTGGCCGCCGCGCGACCTTACAAAGTCTGTCAGCTCGAAACGGAACGGAAGTGCGAGCGCACGGCCGACTGCGTGGAGGGCCTGATTTGCGGTATCGACGGGGAGTGCCGCGACCAGTGCCAGGCCGACGGCCAATGTGTCGAAGACCAGGTCTGCGTCTCCGGCACTTGCGCGGACAAAGACGAGCTGGACGAAAGTGGAGAGCTTACCCCGGCCAAGGGCATGATCCGCGGCGCCGAGGGCTCACCCTGCGTTTACGTCTCGGACTGCTCCGAGGCGCTGCTCTGCCGCAGCCAGGCCTGCCTGCCCGAGTGCAAGGCTGACAAAGACTGCCCGCTGCATCAGGTCTGCACGGACACACGCTGCCTTGCCGACGGTTCGCAGCCCACGACCTGCGACTACAACTCCGACTGCGACGCGAAGCGCGGCGAGCGCTGCCTGCGCGGTCGCTGCCTTTGTCAATGCGTGGAAGATCGCGATTGTCCGGGCGGGGACGTGTGCAACGGCTGCGGCTGCGAAGCGGATCCGAACGCCGACCCGGGGTGCACGTACAACTCGGACTGCAAAAACCCGGGAGAAATCTGCAAAGACCACGCCTGCGCCTGCCAGTGCAAGGCCGACGTCGATTGCGGCAACGGCTTTCGTTGTGATGGCTGTGGCTGCGTGGACGCGAGGAACCCGCTCGACGGTGTCGTCCAGGGCAGCGTCACCATCGACAGCAGCTTGCAGCTCGCCCTCTACCGCGGAGTCACCGAGATCCACGGCGATCTGATCATCAGCGGCATCAGCATCACGGACTTGGGCGACACCTTCGATCAGCTCGAGATCGTGGACGGCACGCTGCAGATCTGGAGCGCCACCAATCTGCAAACGCTCGCACTGCCCCAGTTGACGACCGTCGCTACCATCTCGCTCAGCGGCGACAACAATATCGCTTCCATCTCGCTACCCGCGCTCGAGAGTGCCAGCGTCAACCTCACCCAGCTGCCGGCGCTCAAGTCGCTCTCGCTGCCCGCCCTGGAAAGCGGCGCGCTCAGCCTGAACACGCTACCCAAGCTCGAGCAGCTGAGCCTGATGTCGCTCAAGACGCTGAGCGAGCTGCACTTCAACGACATCTTCGCGATCAAGGAGCTGGTCATGCCGGAGCTGACGAGCGTCGGGGCCTGGTTCCAGATCTCCAATAGCAGCCCGGCGGCGCTGGCCACGCTGTCGGCTCCCAAGCTGCAAACGACCGGGAAAGGCCTCACCAGCAGCTGGCTGACCATCGACAACACGCAACTCACCAGCTTGGACGGCCTGGGCGATCCCCAGAATTTCGTGGGGCACTGCACCGCCCTGCAACTCAGCCGCAACTTGCTACTCAGTCAGTGCGCGGTGGATGCGTTCGCGGCCAAGTGCCCCGACCGCACGCAGACCTACATCGCCGACGCGATCGCATGCCAGAGCGCCTGTAGTGGCGCGGTTTGCCCAGGCTGAACCGATGCAAAAACGTCTCTTTCACCTTGCGGCGCTGGTAGCGTTGCTATCCGGAGGGCTCGGCGCTTGTGAGTCGGATGTAAACTCCAAGCTCGCGCTGGCCGGTCTGAGCAGCCGCTGTCGCATCAACAGCGACTGCAGCTCGGAGCTCGCTTGCGTCTTTCAGCGTTGCCACGAGCAATGTAGCTCTAGCCGCGACTGTGACCGGGGCTCACGCTGTGTGGCGGGCGAACGCGGTCGGAGCGTGTGCCAACTCGAAGACGAAGCAGCGTGCTCGGATGCCGGCACTTGCCACGGTGCCGAGCTGTGCGGCGTAGACGGCCAGTGTCGCGACGGCTGTAGCAGTGACAGCGGGTGCTTGAGCGAGCAGGTGTGCCGCGCGGGCACCTGCGCCGACCAAGACGAGCTCGACCCCCAGGGCGCGCTCGTGCCTTCCCCCGATCGGCCAGCGACGCCGACCCCTTGCGCGTTCGCTTCGGATTGCCCGGACAACTTGGTTTGCCGCGCCGGCCGCTGCGTCGCCGAATGCGCCAATGACGCGGAATGTGGCGCCGGCGAGAGCTGCCTCGACGGGCGTTGCCAAACAGCGGTTGTCAACCCGAGCAACTGTCTGCGGAGCTCCGATTGCAAGCAAGGCGAGCAATGTCTTGCCGGCGCCTGTCAGCCTCTACCCACGACGCCCCGGCCCGCCTGCGCTTACGACTCCGACTGCGAGCAAGCGGGTGAGCATTGCCAGGCCGGCGTGTGCCGCTGCGAGTGCGCAGCCAACCAAGACTGCGCGAGCGACCAGGTTTGCGGGGGCGGCTGCCAGTGCGTGGCCGGCCGTGTCATCAGTGGCGACTTCATGGTGAGCAACAGCCGCCAGCTGGAAGAGCTGGCCAACGTGATCGAGATCACGGGCCTGTTGACGTTCAACCTCGCCGGCTTCGGCGAGTACCACGTGCCGAATCTGCGCAAAGTGGGGGCAATAGCGGCCAACGAGCACAAAGCAGCGCTGGTGTTCGACGCGCTCGAGCGAGTCGAACGGAGTTTTCAGTGTTCCCAGGATTGCCGTGCGCCACGCTTGAAGTGGGCGGGGTCGCTCACCTTCCACTCGGAGAGCATGCATCGCCTTGAGCTGCCGTCGCTCGAAACGACCGGCGACGTGTACATCGGCTCCAGCCCGCTCATGGAGAGGGTGTCGATGCCGCAGCTCAAGACGGCAAAGAACCTGCGCTTGGAGGCCAACCAAACGCTTACCAGCATCGACCTGCCGCTGCTTTCGACGGTTGACAGCCTCGCGATTGCGATGGCAGAGAAGCTGCAGACGATCTCATTGCCGCTCGCCAATCCGAGCGCCGGCATCGCCGTGATCGGCCTGGCCACGCTGAAGACGCTGGCTCTGCCGTCGGCCAGCACATTGTCGGGAGATCTCTCGATCGGCAACAACCCGCTGCTCGAGTCGGTGGACCTCTCGGGCCTGAAGCAGACGCGGGACTTCAGCATCTCGAATGCGCCGATCCTCACTCAGCTCTCTCTGCCCAACCTGAGCACGACCCGAGACTTCTCGTTCAGCTCCAGCTCGGGCCCCACCGTGCTGGACCTGCCTTCTTTCGGGAGTGGGCGAAGCTTTGCGCTAGACAGCCTGAAGGGCGTGGCCAGCGTGAATGCTCCCGTGCTGCAAGACCTCGGCGACCTGAAGGTCACGAACACCGAGCTCACCGCGCTCGACCTGCCGGTCGAGACCATGACGGGAGGCGTCTCCGTCCTCACCAACTCCAAGCTCACCCGCGTGAGCCTGCCGAACGTTACCGCACTCACGACGCTTTACCTGGTCGTCGATCCGAGCCTGACCACGATGGCGCTGCCGGCGCTCGAATCCGTCAGCGACCTCGCCATCAGCGCCACCGCGCTCACCAACCTCGACAGCATCACGCTCGGTTTGGGCGGCGCGCTCGAGGCGTCCGGCCCCATCCGCATGAACGACAACGACGCGCTCCCGATCTGTGCGATATTTGCCCTGCAAACCGCGTTGCTCGACAAGGGCTGGACCGACACCTTGGATCAGGCCGGTAACCTGGGTTGCAACTGTGCAGGCTGTGCGTGCAACGGAGCCGTGTGCCAATGAGGCGCCATCTCTTGGGCCTGGCTCTAGCGAGCGCGTCGGCGCTGTCGGCGGTCGCGGCGTGCAGCAACCACGAGTCGGACCCGATGCTCTTCGACGACTTTCCGGGCTGCCTCGTCAACAGCGACTGTCAGGCGCCGCTCGTCTGCGCCTTCCAGCGCTGTCACGTGGAGTGCGTCACCACGCGGGACTGTGACGGGACGCTGCGCTGCGTGGGCGCGCACGAAGCTTCGCGCGTCTGTCAGCTCGATGTGGAAGCCAGCTGCGAGCGCTCGCTAGACTGCGAGGACGGCTTCGTTTGTGGCTCCGACGGCAAGTGCCGCGACTATTGCGCAACCGATAGCGAGTGCGTTGACGGGCAGGTGTGCACGACGGGCGTGTGTGCCGAGCCGAGCGAGCTCGACGCCAGCGGCCATCTGCCGCAAAAGCTGGATTTTTCCACCTGCCGCCTGAACAGCGAGTGCGCGGCCGGCCAGCGCTGCGCCGCCGGTACGTGCCTGCCCGAGTGCGTGAACGATCGTGACTGCGCCGCGGGTCAAGCGTGCGATCAGGGCGCCTGCCGTCAAATCCCGGTCGACGCGTGTCAGAGCGACTCCGAGTGCTCCCAAGCTGGCTCGAGCTGCGTCGACGGCGAGTGCCGCTGCGAGTGCCACGCCGACGTCGACTGTAGCAACTCCGAAATCTGCGACGGCTGCGCCTGCCAGCCCGCACCGGCCCCCGATTGCCAGAGCTCGAGCGACTGCGACGCCGGCAAGCAATGCTTGAATGGCGCGTGCGTCTGCAGCTGCGTCGCCGATCGTGACTGCGCCGAGGGCTCTCTGTGCGATGGTTGTGCGTGCCAACCCGCCCCTGGCTCGACCAGTGTTCACGACGCCACGATCAAGGACTCGGGCGACATCGCGCTGATGCGCGGCATCACCGACGTCGAGACCACGTTGCTCATCAGCTCGAGCAACCTGACGACGACAGCTGGGCTCGAGAGCCTGCAAAGCGTGGGTAGCATCGAGCTCAGCGGGCTCAGCGGGCTCAGCGGCTTGCCCGCCGACGTCAACCCGTTCGCAGGCCTCGCCAACCTCAAGCTGATCCGCGGCAACTTCACCATCCGCAACGTGCCCATCACCGGCCTCCAGCTCAATCCGGAGCTGGTGATTCAGGGCAACGTCATGATCCAATACACGAAGATGACGTGCGACACGCTCGACGCCCTGGAGAAGCTGTTCACTGCCCACGGCTTCAGCAAGATCTTCGATGCGTACAACGACGGTGACTGCAGCCAGGGCGCTTGCAGCCAGGGCCAGTGCTTTCTGTTTCCGCAGGGCGGCCCCGGCGGCGGTCCGCCTCCTCCCGGCGGTCCCTAGGCGCGCTTGCCCATCCCGACCACGAACACTTCCGTGCTCACCTGGCGTGTACCCTCGGGACGAATCGTGCGCACCACGTCGTAGGCCTTGCGTACGTCCAGCTCGGCGGCTTTGTAGTCGCCGCTCATGAAGATTTTGGCGGCAAAATGCGAGCCTGGTTTGCCAAACGCCACCGCAACCTCGAGCGCGCGCAAAAATAGCTCGGTGCTGCGCGCCTGGTCTTGAAACTTTGAGCCCGAGGTATTGGGCGCCATGTCGCTCAAGACGACGTCGTACGGAGCGTGCGCCGAGAGCACGCCGCTCTCGAGCGAGAGCGCGTCACCCTGCAGCACGTGCACGTTCTCGCCGAACACTTGCTGAATCTCTTTGATGTCGATGGCGTAGACGTGACCCGTCGGACCGACACGCTCGCTCGCGTACAGCGACCAGGAGCCTGGCGCGGCCCCCAGATCGATCACGTTCTGGCCCGGCTTGAACAGGCGCATGCGTCGATCGATTTCTTGCAGCTTGAACACGCTGCGCGCCGGATAACCTTTGGAGCGCGCCTCCATCGTCTTGGCGTCGGGCCGGGCGTAGGGGTTACCGCGCTTGCTCACTGCTTCTCCGATACCACGACCTCGGCGAGCAGGCTCTTGCTGGGGTGCGGGCCGTCCAGCGCGTCCGGGCAATCGAGGCCCGCGGGCAGGTCGCGGATGCGGATCTCGCGCCGCGCCTGCTCAGCAGCTCGAGCCAGCAAGCGCCGAAACTGCGCGAGACTCGTCTTCTTGTGGTTGGTGACGCACAGCAGCTTGCCGCCCGGGCCGAGCAACTTGAGGCAATCCGCCATCAAGTCCGCGATATCACGCTCGAAGCGGAACGTCGCCTTGCCCACGGTGGCAAAGCTCGGCGGGTCCAGCACGATGATGTCGAAGCGACGGCCATGCTTCACGGCGCCGCGAACGAAGCGCACGGCGTCGCCCTGCACGAACTCGTGCTGCGCGGGGTCGAGCCCGTTCACCTCGAAATTGCGCCGGCCGCGCTCGAGCGCACGCCCCGAAAGATCCACGCTAGTCACCTTGTGCGCGCCGCCCAACGCGGTGGCGCCGCTGAACGAGCAGGTGTACGAAAACAGGTTCAGCACCTGCTTCTGCGCCGAGATTTCGCGCAGGCGCGCGCGGTTGTCGCGCTGATCGATGAACAAGCCGGTGGAGAGGCCGTCACCCAGCTCACAGGCAACTCGTAGCGCCCGCTCGCGCACCACCAGCGGCACCGGTGCGGCTTCACCCGCAATCGGAGCCGCCGGGGCCAGCTCCGGTGCTTCTGCTCGCCGCAAGTCGCGGCGCTCGCGCCGTTTGACGTAGACGCCGCGCACGCCACGCTCGACCAAGAAGCTGGCCATCCGCTGCGCGAGGTCGTCGGCCTCGGGCGTCGCCACCGACAGCACCGCAAACTCACCGTAGCGATCCCAGGTGACGCCCGGCAAGCCGTCCCCCTCATCGTTCACGACACGAAATACCTCGTTTTCGGCGCACAAAGGCGCCCGCAGCGACGCTGCGTCCAACATGCGATCCGCAAACTCCGCGAGCGGCGCAAAGGCATTGCCTGTCTTTACCCAAGCCGCGAGCTCGGCCGGCACCGGCGCGTCGAAGCGCTGCCCGAGCACCACGCGCTCACGGCAGTGCAGAAGCAGCCGCCAAGCTGGCGCACCGCCGTAGAGCGCGTCGCCCGCGATCGGCGCGCCCACCTCGGCCAGCTGCACGCGCAGCTGATGCATGCGCCCGGTCTCGGGCCGCAGCTCCACGAGCGCTCGCGCACCTTGCTCGCGGAGGATGCGGTAATGACACACCGCACGCTCACCGCCGCTCTGCACGACGCGCGCGCGGCGCTTGTCACTCTGCAGGTAGTGCTCGAGCTTGCCCGACTGCGCCAAGCGCGAACGCCCCCCGAGCGACACCGCCGCCACGTAAACGCGCTCGTTCTTGCCAGCTTCGATCTCCGCCGCGACGCGCGCGTTGACGTCACGCTCGGTCGTGAAAGGCAGCACGCCTGAAGTCCCGACATCTAGCCGCGAATGCACGCCCAGGTAACCATCATGCCCCTCGGCGCGCAGAAGACTCGAGAGGCGGGACACCAAGTCGCCGCCGAGCCGCTCGTCGCCGCCATGCACGACCAGTCCCGGCGGCTTATCGACCACAAAAACGCCGTCGCGCCGGGCGATCACTCGCTCGGCGCGAAACGGAACGAACAACGGCGGATTGTCGAACGACGAATCCAAGCGGCCTCCGGGCTAGCCTGAGCTTGCCGAGAGCCCTCGCCGGCTCACTTCTTCTTTTCGACCTTCTTGCCGCCGTTCTTCTTAACGGCGCCACGCACCACGACCAGGCCGCCGCGTGCGCCGGGCACGCCACCGCGGATGAGGATGAGGTTTTGGTCGGCCAGGACCTTGGCCACCTGCTGGCTGAGCACTGTGCGGGTTGCGTCGCCCATGTGACCCGGCATCTTCATGCCGAGCTTCACGCGACCGGGCGTCATGCGCGTACCGATCGAACCGCCGTGGCGACGGTACTCGTGGGTACCGTGCGTCTGGATGTTACCGGCGAAGTGGTGCTTCTTGACCACACCTTGGAAACCCTTGCCGAGGCTGACGCCCTGCACGTCGACCTTCTGACCTTCTTCGAAGATCGCGTCGATGGCCAGCTTGGCACCGACCTCGTAACCCGCGGCAAACTCGGCGCTGCAGCGGAACTCGCGCACCGTCTTCTTGCCGGGGACGTTGGCCTTCTTGAACTGACCGGCGACGGGCTTGCTGGTGTGCTTCTCTTTGCGCTCACCGGTGCCGAGAACGAGGGCGTCGTAGCCGTCCTTCTCCTTCGTGCGCTTGCCGATCACGATGGCGTCCGACTCAATCACGGTGCACGGGACGACCGAGCCGTCTTCCGCGAAGATTTGAGTCATGCCGAGCTTGCGGCCAATCACGCCGGGGTACTGATTCATCGATGCCTACCTTTGGCCCTCATCACCGAAACCTCGAAAAGCGAGGGGCGGCTGCCGGGGGGGCGTCGGATTAGCCCTCAAGGGCACTATCGTCAAGGCAATTGCGGGGTTGGGGCGCCACAAATGCACGATGCCGAGCCCGGAGCGCTTGACTCGGGGGGTTCGGGATGCATAATGCCGCGCTCTCGCGCAGTTTTTTGCGCTTTTTCTCGTCCTCGCTTTGCGGAAATCCCCATGCTGACCCTCTCGAAAATCGCCAACCTCGAAGCCCAGAGCCTCCGTAAGGACCTGCCGGAGTTTCGCGTCGGCGACACCGTGGCCGTAAACTACAAGATCGTCGAGGGTGACAAGCTCCGCGTGCAGACCTTCCGCGGCATCGTCATTCAGAAGCACCGCGCCGGCCTGCGTTCGACCTTCACGGTCCGCAAGGTGAGCTTCAGCGTCGGTGTCGAGCGTATTTTCGGCCTGCATTCGCCGCGTCTGGAGAGCATCGAGGTGCTGAGCAAAGGCGTCGTTCGCCAGGCTCGCCTCTTCTACCTCCGTGACCTCAAGGGCAAGGCTGCCCGCGTCGCCGACGAGAAGGACCGCTAGGTCCGGAGGCGGGGTCGACCCGCCGACCCACGCGAAAAACACCGTAAGCCGCCCGAACCCGAGCGATTTCGCGCCTTTTCGGGCGAAACCGGGTATGCTGCGCCCGCGCAGGCTCTCGCCTTCGGTTTTGTTGGCGGGGCCCCGACCCTAGCGTGACTGGGGCGCGCAGCTTCGGGAGTCCGACTCATGATCGTCTGCACGCGGTGTGGCGCCACGAATCAGCCCACCAGCAAGTTTTGTCTCTCTTGCGGCGCGCCGCTAGCTGCCGCTGCGCCGGGCGCACCGGCGCCGAGCCCGCAGGGCTCGCCGCCACACTACGCGCCGCCGGCCGCTCCCGCCGCCGCGCCTCCGCCAGCTGCGCCGCCGCAGTGGGGAGCGCCGCCGCCGCAACAACCTCAATACGCGCCGCCGCCGCAACCGGCGGGGCCTGCCCCCGTGCAATGGGGCCCGCCCGGCTATCAGCCGCCCGGTATGGCGCCGGCACCTGGACCCGCTCCCGCGCCTCCGCCTCCTGCAGCGCCTCAAGCATGGGGCGCACCACCAGCGCCTCCGGCGTTTGCTCCCGCTGAGCCGCAACGCTACCAGGCTGGCTCGCCCGAAGGACTGAATCCGTTCGGCGCCACCGTCGGTCCGCCGCAGGGTGCGCCGTCGCCGTACGGCGCGCCGCCATCACCGTATGGCGCACCGCCGCAAGCGTACGGCGCGCCACCGCCCGCGTGGGGTCCTCCCGCAGAGCCGCCGCCGCTCGCGCCGCCGCCGGTGTGGCAACCGCCACCTCCTGGACCCGCCGCCGCACCGCCCCCCGCGCCGGTGCCCATGCACTCCAAGGATCCATCGGCGTACGCGGCCACTGCGCCGCCACCCACGAACGAAGAGTTCGAGCGCGCGCAGAGCCCGCACGCGCCGATCGCCGCGGCACCGCCCCAAGCGTACGCGCCTCCTCCGCAAGCTGCGCCTCAGCCTGCGCCGTACGCGCCACCAGCACCCGTCGCGCAAGCGCCCTCCGCGCCGCCTCCGGCAGCCGCACCATCGGCGGATCCCTCGCTGCGCGTCCTCGCCGGCTTCCTCGTCAGCTACGAAGCCACCGAGCTTGGCGTGTTCTGGCCCATTTACCAGGGGCAGAACCTGATCGGGCGCAAAGGTGCCGCACCCGGGCTCGACATCGAGATCGACCACCCGACCACGTCGTCACGTCACGCGGTGGTTCACGCCACCGCTCGTCCTGGCAAGCTGCGCGTCGAAGACACGGGCAGCACCAACGGCACGTTCTTGGGCGACAGCATGCTCGAGAAGAACAAATTGCACGAGCTTCGCGACGGCGAGACCGTGCGGTTCGGTGGTTTCAACGTGATCGTGAAGATCATCTGACTGTTCGTAAAAAAGCTCGTACAGGTGCGCGCGTTTCGCGTCGCACGAGGGCAACAACCGAGAGCAAGTTTCGGAGATGACGCGCTTTATCAACTCGATCTTCTCGTTCTTCCTGGTTCTGGCGATGGCGCTGTTCGCGCTGCCGTCGGCGGCGGCACCGGCCGTCAAAATCCTGCGCATCGACCCGCGCGCCGCTCAAGAGAATGGCAACCCCGTCTTGACGACGGTGGTCGATATCTCGCAGAGCAAGCGCGTCAGCGACGCGACCGGCTCGTGCGCCGCGCTCAACGGCAACGCTCAGCTCGACTGCATGGCGCAAGCGCTCGAAAAGCCGTTCGCGCTGTACCAGTCGTTCCCGTTCCCGTCGGACCGCGCGCTGTTCACGGTCAACGTCGAAGGCACCGACATTCCGGCCAAGTTCCTGAGCCTGGCGCGCTGGGGCGAAAGTCAGCAGCAGCCGGGCATCGGCACTTCGTGGCTCATCCTCATCGACGCCGACAAGCGCATGGGCAAAAGCTTCGAGGACGCCAAGCAGGTGGCCCAGCAGTTCGTGGCCACCATGGGCCCGAACGACATCGTGAACATCATGTTCTTCGACGACCGCCAGGTCGCCAAGGACTCCAAGTGGCTGCCCGCATCGCAGAAAGCGAAGGCCGCGCAGTTCATCAGCTCCACGACCGAGCTGTTCGGCAATACCGGCCGCAACCGCTCGCTGCTCACCATCATCAAGTCCGCCGCGACGGACGGCTTTGCAGCGCTCGGCAACGTGGGAGAGGACGTGAAGGTCCCGCTACACCAGGCCATGGTGCTGCTGTCGGACGGTTTCGCCGGCGCCGACCCCGGCACCACGGGCGTGGCCGCGCTACAGCTGCAGCAGTTCATGACCGGCGGCCGTTTTCCGGAAGACAACACCGCGCTGCCCAAGGCGCCGGTGCCCGTGATCAGCGTGTACTTCCCGGTCACGGCGCTGGACGAGTTCAAGCAGAACTCGCTCGACTTCATGCAGAACCTGGCCAACCCCGAGATTGGCGGGTTCTTCAGCGTCATTCAGCAGGGCAGCGGCGGACGCGCGCCAGCCATCGTGAACACGGTGCGCCAACGCTTCTCGAAGATGAACATCGTGAAGTGGAAGGTGTCGTGCGTCGCGCCGAGCGTGACGCAGAGCTTCAAGCTCGTCTTTCAAGATACGAACCCGCCGATCCTCGGTGACAACACCTTCAAAGACGTCCCCGTCGGCATCGACCCCACGGCGTGGCCGCTCGACGTGAACATCGAGTACACGACCGAGATGAGCAAGCGCGAGGGTGGCGCCGTTTACCCGGGTGGCACCTTCAAGGTGTACGGCGACTTCTGCTGGGGCGGCTCCAAAGAGCGGGCGGAAGTGTACTTCTTGCCCGCCGGTCAGCCGATCCCCACGGCGCTCACCGGCGCCAATATCGAGACCGCCAAGCGCACGCAGCAGCAGCTGATCGCGATGGGCATGAAGGGCACGGCCCTCGAGGCCAGCGATACGTTCGTTAGCTTCCAAGCGCCCGATTCCGACAAGATTCTGCACGGCAGTGGCGACCAGGCCGTCGTGCGTCTGGTGATTTACGACAACAAGGCGCACCGCACGAGCGGCGTCACCGCCTCCACCATCGTGCAGATGAAGGGCAGCACCGCACCGCTACCCCTGCTGCTCATTTTGGGCAGCTTGTTCGGCCTCGTGGTGGTAGCGCTCCTCGTCGTCGTGATCGTTCGTGGCGGCGGCAAAAAGCGCCCGACGGGCGGCGCCGGTCCGATGCCGGTCGTGGCCGGCGGCTACGGCCCACCACCTGCGCCGCAAGGCTATGGCGCTCCGCCAGGCTACGGCGCACCGCCGGTGCAGCCGCAGGCTCCGGCGCCGCAAGCTCCGCCGGGCAACCCTTACGGCGGCGGCTCGGCCACCAGCGCCATCCTCACCGGTGCGGGCGGGAGCTACACCATCTTGGCCGGACAAGAAGTGCGCGCCGGTCGCGACGCCGGCCAGTGCGTGATCGCGCTGAACGAGCCGCGCGTCTCGGGAGTGCACGCCAGCCTGAAGCTGGAAGGCGGACAGCTATACGTGCGCGACGAGAACAGCAACAACGGCACCTTGGTGAACGGTAACCGCCTCTCGCCAGGCATCTGGTCGCCGGTCCCCCATGGGTCCATCGTGCGCTTCGGTCCGATCGAGTTCAGCGCGGCGGTGCAGTAGACCCATGATTCCCGGTTTCTCCAAGGCGACGCTGCTCGTCGGCAGCGCACCGCACTGCGACATTCGTTTGGGTGGACCCGGCGTGGCCCCCGAGCACGCGCGCATCGCGCTGGCCGGAGGCCACGTCACCTTCACGGACGCGGGCGCCGGCCCGTCGGCGGTGAACGGCCAACCGCTGCCGCCCGGCGGCTCGGCGCCGTTCGACTTCCGTGCGCAGTTCACGGTCGGCCAGAGCCCCGTGCCACTCGCGCACCCGGCTCTGGCGCTGATGCTGATGGAGACCGGCAAGGCGCCGGTAACGGCCGGGCAAATCACGTTCGGGCGGGACCCGGCGCGGGCCAACGTCGTCGTCAATCACCCGAACGTCTCGAGCCTGCACGCCACCTTCTCGCTCAATCCGCTCAGCGTCACCGATCAGCAGTCCACGGCCGGCACCTGGATCGGCTCCGAGCGCATCGCGCCCGGCACACCGCGCCCGCTGGATCCGCACGCCTTCGTCGGCCTGGGCCCGATTGCCGTGCCGGTCACGCTGGTGCTGCAGCTCGCGCAAGCGCTGCACGCAGGTCAAGGCACCAGCGTCGTGCCACAACACGCGCCTGTCGCGGCGGCTCCCGCGGCGCTCGGTGCCACCGGCGATCGCCCGAGCGGCAGCGCCACGCCCGCTAAACCCCGCCACAAAACGGTGCTGGGGCAGATCAAGATGGACGGCCCCAGCGGGGGCGCCGCCAAGAGCATCGGCCGCACGCCGGACAACGACATTCAGGTCGCGCACCCGCAGGTCTCGAGCAAGCACGCCGTGCTGCACGTGAGCGGCGGGCAGATGTTCTTGGAGGACAAGAACAGCGCCAACGGCACCTTCGTGCGCGGCCAGCGCATCCCACCGGGCCAACGTGTTCCGGTGCAAAACGGGGAAAAGGTCTTCATCGGCCCGATGCCCCTCTTGATCCATGTCGAGGGTCAAGACGTCGCGGTCGTGGTCGAAGACGCGGTGAGCTGGGAAGGCCGCCCGCTCTACGAGATCGAAGCCTGGGATCTGGTCGTGCAAGTGCCCGACCGCGACAACCCCGCTGAGCTCAAGACGCTGCTCGATCACGTCAGCTTCAAGGCTCTGCCCGGCGATTTCATCGCGCTCATGGGCCCGAGCGGCGCCGGCAAGACGACGCTGCTCATGACGCTCAACGGCTACCTGCCACCGAGCGGCGGCCAGGTTCGTATCAACGGCGAAGATCTGTACGCCATCTACGACGCGCTGCGAGGCTCGATCGGCTACGTGCCGCAAGACGACATCGTCCACCCCGAGCTCACGGTGTTCGAAGCCGTGCGCTACAGCGCGCGCTTCCGCCTACCGCCGGACTACTCGGACGAAGAAATCGATCGGCGCGTCAACATCACGCTGCAGCAGCTGGGTCTCGAACAGGTGGCCCACCTGCAGATTGGCAAACCTGAGCGCAAGATTCTCTCCGGCGGCCAGCGCAAACGCGTCAACATCGCGATGGAGCTGGTGACCGATCCGGTCATCATGTTCTTGGACGAGCCGACGAGCGGTTTGGCTGCGGACGACACGCAGGCACTGGTGCAGTTGCTCGCCGATCTGTCGAAGCAGACCGGCAAGACCATCATCACCACCATCCACCAGCCCGCGAAGGACGAGTTCGAGAAGTTCAACCAGACGCTCGTGCTCGGCCCCGGCGGCCTGACGATCTTCTTCGGCCCGCCGCGCGACGGCTACAAGTTCTTCGGCGCCTTCAAGGAGCGGCTCGGCAAGCACAACGACGTCGACAACCCGCGCGACATGTTCGACATGTTGAACCAGCGCGAGCGGCCGATCTTCGAGGCCATGAAGGCGCAGAACCCGAGCACGCCGCGCTTCATGGCGCGCGCGGCCGCGGCGCGCGAGTGGAACGCCGAGTACTTCAACCCGCAAAATCCCATCTTTCAAAAGATGTTCGCGGGCCGGCGCGCCGTAGGCACCGGCTCGCCGCAGCAGAGCATGTCGCGCCACGCCCCGCCGACGAGCGGGCAATTCGGCCTGCTTTTCAGCCGCTACTGGAAGGTCAAGGCGCGCGACGTGGGTGGCACGATGATCATGCTGCTGCAAGCGCCCATCATCGGGGTGCTCTTGGCGGGCGTGTTCGGTGGCCAGCGCGACAGCATTCCGTTCTGGTGCCTGGGCGCTCTGCAAGAGCTGTCGAAGAAGGCCGGCGGCACGGGCGACGGCATCGCCGACACGCTCAAGAACATGCAATCGACGCCGGACCATGCCGCGGCGATCTTCTTTTGTGTGGTCTCGGCGGTGTGGTTCGGCACCAGCAACGCCGCCCGCGAGGTGGTGAGCGAGCGCGCCATCTACATGCGCGAGCGCATGGTGAACCTGAAGCTGTTCAACTACATCTTCTCCAAGTTCGTGCTGCTCAGCCTGTTCTGCATCGTGCAGTGCACGGTCTTGCTGGCAATCGTCTTCTTTGCGCTCGGCTTCAACGGCGGCCTGCCGGCCTTCGGCATGTCGCTGGCCACGCTGATTGTCACGGCCATGAACTCGGTGGCGACGGGGCTCTTGCTCAGCACGCTCGTCACCAGCTCGGAGGCGGCCATGGCCCTCACTCCGATCGCCCTGATTCCGCAAGTCGTGCTGGGCGGCTTGATGGTGCCCATGACCACCAACCCGATGCTCAAGTGGCCCATGTACTTGATGCCCGCCCGCTGGGGCTTCCAAGGCATGGTCGCCCAAGAAAAGCTCGCCATCGCCAACAACGCGGCCTGGATCATCGACATCAAGAAGCCCGACACCACCAGCATCGAGAACTTCCTCATCGCCGGTAAGTTCCGCTGCGCCGAAGCCCAAATCGCCAGCACCGACTTCAACGGCGCCTGGGGCTTTACGGACTACCAGCTGTTCTGGCTGCCGCCGGCAGTCCTGGCCGGGATGATGCTCGCCACGCTGGTGTTCATTCTGGTTATCTTGAAACGCCGGGATGCGTTTTAGGTTTGGTTAGTGCCGCCGAAATCGGCGTGTACCTCACCACTCGAGCCTGCCGACACCAATCCCATCGACTTCTGCGTCGCGCCGAGCTTCCCGGCCGCGGGCGGTATGCTTGCGAGCGGAGGCGCATCGAGCGGCGGCGCGCCTGCCAGCGGAGGCGCATCGAGCGGCGGCGCCGGCGGCGCGCCCTAGGCTTCTCGCACTTCGTCGATTGCCCCGAGACATGCAGGTTGTACCCGGCTTGCACTTCTCGGGCGCGCCGAACCTAGCCGTCCCCTTGCCCTTTTAGCGCCCCAGGATGCGGCGACGGAGCTGTAGCTGGTCCCACCACGTGACCTGATTGCGACGCTTGCCGGCCCACGCGGGTGGGCTTTGACTCGGCCTGCCTCCCAAGCGCTGCAGCGCCAACACCGTCACCCAGGCCCAATAGCTCGGCACGGGATCCACCTCGATGTAAGCGTGCTGCCGCGCGGGATTGAGCTCGACCACGACGCGTTCAGGCCAAGGAACGGATAGCTCCAGCGCCCAAGGTCCAGCACCGGTCCCATGAAGCTTCCAGCGCGGAGCTTCCCCACAAATCTCAGCTGCAACCTTGGCCACCTCACTGGCCGCTGGCATCTCGGCACCGAACGAAAAGAGTATTGCCTGCTGCATTTCGAAATCGAACTCATGGTCACGGCTTCTCGCATTTCGTCGACTGCCCCGAGACAGTGCAGGTCGTACCCGGCTTGCACTTCTCGGGCGCGGCGAAGCGTTCGCTCTGGCACGTGAGCAGCGCCTTCTTGTCGATGCTGCAAGCTGTGCTGCCGGCGAGCGTCTTGTCGCAGACGTCGCCGGCCATGGCGATGGTCTGGTCGCAGGCGAGCTTGCCGCCGGCCGAGCTGCAGTGCAGATCGCCACGGCAAAGGTAGAGGGCGGTCATGCGCCCGTCCTTGCAAGACAGCACCTGACTGCCGTCGACGGAACACGCTTTGGCGTTGTCCTTCTTGCAAGCGTCGCCGGGCTCAGCCACCGATTGGTCGCAGTTGGCTTGGTCGCCGAGCATCTGGCAGCCCTTGGGGCCGTGGCACGGCACGCTCTCGTACTTGCGGCCGTGGCACGACAGCATGGCCTGCTCGCCCTGACACACCGCCACGCCCTCATTTCCGCCGCTGCATGGATCGCCGGGCTCATTGCCGGAAATATCGCAGCTCGTGCGTTGCAGCTGCGGATCGGTGGCGCAGCCGCCCTTGCCCTTGCAGGGCGTCTCCACGAACTTGCCGTCGTCGCACACGATGGCGCGTTTGGCGTCGAGGCAGCGCGCCTCGTGAGCGTCACACGAGCTGCCGGGGCCTGGCTTGCAGCCCCAAAAGCTCAGCAAGGCGAGCGGAAATAGCGAGATGAGCGCCTTCACGGCCCCGAACTTCAGCGGACTATCGAACGGCTTTCCAGCACAAAGAGCGGGGCGCTTGCAGGCCACGGGGCAGCGACCTACGTTCTCTGCCCCGCCCGCACGCACCCGTCGCTGGCGCGGCTTTTCGAGGAGACAACCATGGGCCTTCACATTGGCAGCATTGCCCCCGACTTCGAGCAAGAATCGACCGCTGGCAAGATCCGCTTTCACGAGTGGCTGGGCGGCGGCTGGGCCATCCTATTTTCGCACCCCAAGGACTTCACGCCGGTGTGCACGACCGAGCTGGGTCGCACCGCCAACCTCAAGGCTGAGTTCGACAAGCGCGGCGTCAAAGCCATCGCGGTCAGCGTGGACAACGTGGACGACCACAAGCGCTGGATCCCGGATATCGAAGAGACCCAGAACACGAAGATGAACTTTCCGATCCTGGCCGACGCGGATCGCAAGGTCTCCAAGCTCTACGACATGATCCACCCCGAGGCGAACGACACGCTGGCCGTGCGCTCGGTATTCTTCATCGACCCCAACAAGAAGATCCGCGCGATGATCACCTACCCGGCCAGCACCGGCCGCAACTTCGCTGAGATCTTGCGCGTGATCGACTCGCTGCAACTGACCGACAATCACAAGGTCGCGACCCCAGCCGATTGGCGCGATGGCGACGATTGCGTGATCGTCCCCGCCCTGCAGGATCCGGATGAGCTCAAGCAGCGCTTCCCCAAGGGATACACGGCGCTGCGCCCGTACCTGCGCATGACGCCACAACCCAACAAGTAATCTGCGAGCGTCGGGTGCCGCAGGCAAAGCAGCCGCTTGCGGCACCTCCGGCTTCGAGGCTTCAAGCCTTGGAGACGAGCGACTCGACGTCCGGGCTGGACGGGGAAACCGAGCGCATCACGCCGCTCTTGCCGTTCGAGAATCTCACACGAACGCTGACGTTCGTACCGCCGAGCTCCTCGCACAGGGTTCCGGCGAGGGCGAACATCTGGTGGCGCGATGCTTCGAGCTCGTCGCTGTCGCCGGCCAGCACGAGCTCGGCTTCGTGACTGCTCCCCATGGCTTTGAGCAGACCGCGAGCGACGTTTTGCCTCATCTCGAGACGCGACTCGGCGCCGGCATCCGCCGAGACGATCACGCCGACACGAACGCGGCCGCTCCCGCTGACGGAAGCCTCGGTGATGCGGTGCAGCACGCGCTTTTCGAACACCGCGGCGGACTCGGCTGCAGCTTGAGCGATCACGACGGCGTTCGGCGCAAGCCGTTGATATTCGCTGAGCCAAGGAGGCCAGGACGCGCCAGCCTCCAAGACGACGATGGACATCAAATCGTCGTGGTTCTCGAGCATATTTTCCCTCTACCCGCCACGAAGCGGGTGCCTCTCAGACGCTCAACGAAAACATCCTAGTCATCATTGTGGTCGCGCGAAATTTCGAGCGGCACAAATAGAATCCCAGGGTTTTTCATCTATCCGCTTTTGGATCCGATTCGTCAAGATCGAATCCACAGAAGCGGAGACTGACGCTTGCGTCAGTAGCCGAAGTCCGGTGTGCCTCCGCCTTTTGCGGCGGGTTTTGCGGCGGGCTTCGGTACAGGCGCTGCAGCGGCGGGAGCAGGAGCGAGTTTTTTTGCAGCGCGCGCTGCCGCCACGGGTGCGGGCTTGTCGGTTACGGCGCCTGCTGTGGCCGGCGTAGCCGGTGTAGGCGTAGCTGCGGAAGGAGCCGCGCTCGCTTCAGCCTTTGCTTCTTCTGCTTTCGCCGGCTCTGTCGCGATCGCGGCAGCGGCGGCCACAGGCGCTACAGAAACGATCGGAGCTGCGCTCGACGCGGTCACGGTAGGCTCCGATTTCTTGCCCAGCACCGAGTAAGCCGCAAAAGCTGCGCCGCCCATCACGAGCAAGCCAACCGCTGCCAGTCCTGCGATGAGCCCCGCGCTCTTTTTGTTGGGCGAGGGAGAAGCGTGTTGCGAGCTGGCCCAATTGCCGGCGGCCATCGTACCGCCGCCGCTGATGTGTGCTTGCGACCCCATCGCAGCACGCGAGCTGACGGGCAACAAACCGGACGCGGCTGGATCACCCGCAGGCGGCACCGAAACGGCCGCGCCGCGCTGCGCCCAAGCATCGAGCGCTTGAATGAATTCGGCAGTCGTCTGGAAACGCTGTGTCAAGTCACGCGCCATCGAGCGCGCGATGATGCTCGAAAACGCCGGATCCAGATCGGGAACGATCGTCTCCGGGGGCGGCACCTCCGACAGCACGATCTTGAACATCAATTGGTTGAACGTGCCGGCATCGAACGGCACGCGACCGGTGACGGCCTCGTACAAGATGACGCCCACCGAGTAGATGTCGCTGCGCGCATCGGCCTCGGCGCTGCCACTCGCCTGCTCGGGTGACATGTAGTACGGAGTGCCCATCACGGCGCCCGTACGAGTCATCTTCATCGCCTCGCCATCGCCCGAAAGCTGGTTGAACTTGGAGATGCCGAAGTCGATGATCTTGACGTAGTCGGGTACGCCCGCTTTCTCGCGCAAGATGAAGATGTTGTCGGGCTTCAAGTCGCGATGAATGATGCCCGCGCCGTGGGCAGCCCCCAGCCCCTCGAGCACCTGGCGGATGACTGGCGCAACGTCGCGCGGCATCATCCGCCCGCGGCTCTTGATCCGGTTCGAGAGCGGCTCGCCGTCCAAAAACTCCATGATGATGAAGTGGTCGCCGTCGGGGAGCTGCCCGAGATCCAAAACCTCGAGGATGTGGTCGTTGCCGATGCGGCCGGCCGCCTGAGCTTCACGCTCGAAGCGCTGCATCACCTCTTGATTGCCGGTGAAGGCCGCGTGCAGCACCTTGATGGCGACCTTGCGATTGATGCGGGTGTTCTCGCCCGCGTACACGGCGCCCATGCCGCCCTCGCCAATCATCTTGACGATTCGGTATTTGCCGTCGATTACCTGGCCGGGTTCTAGGGACATTCAGGGCGCCTCATTCACAAGGATACGTGCCTTTGGCCCGCCTGGCGACGACGACGCCCGCGAGCCACGAGACCTACACCCACCGCCAACGCCGCCAAGCCGGCCCAACCCTGCCCGCTCGGCGAAGCCGGTACGGTGCAGGAGCAACCGCCCGGGTCACGGACGAAGACGTGATCGGGGATTTCGGGAGCGCCGCCCTCGCCCGTGATGCTGGAACCGCCGGTAGCCTTGCTACCGCCCTTGCCGGCATTGCCACCGTTGGCGTTGGTCGACTCGCCGCCAGACGTGACTGCTTCGTTGCCTTCGCCGCCCGTGCCGACGCTCGTGGGCGCGCCGCCTTCGGGAAGGGCCGTCCCGTCGCCGCCAGCGCCCAGGCCCGCCTCGCCGCCGGCGCCGCCCGCGCCGATCGGGTCGAGCACGCACTTGCCGAGCTGGCAATGGCCGCCCGTGCAGACTTTGCCGTCTTCAGAGCGCGGGTCGTCGCAGACACCGGTGTCAGTGCTGCACTTGCCCGGTTCGTGACACTCGTCGAGCGGCGTGCAAGTGATGTCGGTACCGATACAGACGCCGCTCTTGCAGTGATCGGCCTTCGTGCACAGGTCGCCATCGCTGCAGGTGGCAGCATTGTCGGCGACGTGCTTGCAACCGGTCAAAGCATCGCAGCTGTCGGTCGTGCACGGGTTGGCGTCATCACAGTCGATGGGGTCGCCCTGGTCGCACTTGCCAGCCTGGCAGGTGCTGTTCTGGTGGCACTTGTCGAAGGTGCAAGGCGTGCCGTTCGTCTCGGCCGGGTAGGCGCAGACACTGCCGTTCTGTGGATCGCAGGTGTTCTGCGTGCAGGGGTCCGAGTCATCGCACAGCTTGCCGCCACTGGCCTTGCACTTGCCGGCAACGCACTTGTCACCGGTAGAGCAATCGTTGCCGTCATCGCAATTGCCGCCGTCCACTACCGCGTTGTGCTGGCAGCCCCGGGCCGGGTCGCAACTGTCCGTCGTGCAAGCTTCGTGGTCGTCGCAGTTGGGCGCGCCGCTGCCCTTGCAGCTTCCGTTGCCGTCGCACTTGTCCGTGACGGTGCACAAGTTGTTGTCGCTGCAATCGGCCGTGTTGTTCACGAATTTGCAGCCTGTGGCGGGTACGCAACTGTCGTCCGTGCACACATTGCCGTCATCGCAGCTGAGCGGCGTGCCGGCCGTACACACGGTACCCACGCAGGTCGAGATGCCATTGCAGACGTTGCCGTCGTCGCATTTGGTACCGGCCCCGACGGCGGTGTGCATGCAACCCTGAGCGGCGTCGCAAGAGTCGGCCGTGCACGGGTTCCCGTCGTCACAGTTGGGCGGGGTGCCGGCGATGCAGACGCCATTGGAGCAAGTCTCGATGCCATTGCACTTGGTGGCGTCCTCGCACTTGACGCCGTCGACCTTCTTGGTGTTGACGCAGCCGGTCGCGGGCGCGCACGTATCCGTGGTGCAAGCGTTGTTGTCGTTGCAGTCCAGTGGGGTGCCAACACCGCACGCGCCGTTGTTGCACACCTCGTCACCGTTGCACTTGTTGGCGTCCGCGCACGACGTGCCGGTGAGCTTCTGGTGGGCGCAGCCGGTCACCGCATCGCAGCTCTCGGCGGTGCAAACGTTGCTGTCGTCGCAGCTGAAATTCGCGGGGCCTTTGCAGACGCCGCTCTTGCACACCTCGTCGCCGTTGCATTTGGTGTTGTCGGCGCAGGGCGTATTGTCGGAAACAGCTGAATTGACGCAGCTCCCCTTGGCGTCGCAGGAGTCACTCGTGCAGATGGGCTCGCCGTCGGTACAGTCATTGCAGCCCACCAACCCGTTGACGCTGCTCTTGCCGCACGCCGTCGTGGCGTTCCCCTGCTGGCATTGGTCGTTCTTATCGATGCAGCCGCTGCAGCAAACACCGCCCCAACATTGACCGACGCCGTTGCAAGCGGTCTTGTCGAGGGCTTGCGTGTCGGACACGCATTGGCCGCTCTTACATGAATCCTGGCTGCAGACATTTTGGGTGTCGCAGCTGAAGCAGGCGGACCCTGGCTTGGCTGGCTCACCGCAGAACTTCGTTTCGTCGCCGGGGTGACAGGCATACCCGCCCTTCACGAGCTGGGTACAGCCCGTGCAGCAAACGGGCACCGGCGTCCCGTCCGCGGCAGCCGGGAAGCTCGTGCAAACGCCCTTCCCGCTCGTGGGGCACTTTTCGCCGTCCTTGGCGAGCGGCGTGATGTCGCAAGTAAAGGTGGAAAGATTGCAGGTGATCTTTGCGCACTCATTGCTCGGGGGGCACGGGCTCAGCTTGTTGCAGGTGAGCGCCTGTACCGATACGCCCAAACGTTCGCTTCCGCCGGAACCTTGATCGCTCGAGCAACCGGTCATGCTCGCGAGCGCGCCCAACGCGGCGATGATGGCGGCGGTCGCCGTTTTGATCACACCGCGTTGACTGCTTCGATTCTGTGCCATCCAGTTACTCCTGTAAGCCCGGGGACCGAGTCCCCGCTAAGAATTAGAACGCGCCTCGCACACCCACCGCGCCGATGCCCACATACGGCGCCACGTAGGCCGCCTGGGCGTCACTCTTTTTGTTCGACAGCACGAACAGGGTGACACCCGCCGCCACGCCGACTCCGCCCACGATATAGCTCACGATGCCGAGCGTCTTGGCGCTGCGGGCCTTATCGTCGGCATCGGTCACCTTCTGTGCGGAGTCGATGTCGCCGCGGCACGTCATCGCCGCGACGCTGCAAGGGCCGCCCGTGGTGCTGCCGACCTTCTCGAGCTCGGCGGTCGCGTTGTCGGCGTCTTTGCGGTTCGAGGCCGACTTCATGACGAACACGGTGCCGAGCACGATACCCACCGCGCCGACGCCAAAGCCCACGTAGGAGGCCGTGCGCAGGCTGCTATTGCCACTCGCGCCGGAGTCGCTCGGTGGAGCGCCGTTCGGCGCAGTAGAGACAGTGAGCGCGCCCGGAGCCGCGGCAGCGGCCGGCGCAGCGCTCGGCGGCGGCACGGAATTGTCGACCTCCATCTTCACCACCACGGAGCCGGAGCCCGCGTCCTTGAGTGAGACCGTTGCGGGCGCAGCCTTGAAGCCAGTAGCGGTGGCCGTCACCGTGTGATCGCCGGGATCCATCGGTTGCGGCACGCCGAGCAGCACGGTCGAGAAGGGCTGGCCGTCGATGGCGACGCTCAAATCTTTGGCGCCGTCCGCGCCTTCGACCGCGACCTTGAGCTTGCCGATGTGCGGCTCCACCTGCTTGCGCTCTTCTTCTGCTGCAGACTGTGCGTCGCGAAAGGCTTGAGGCGCGTTGGGCGCGAGCTGCTCTTTCACGATCTTGAGGTACGCCTCGCGCGCTTTGACGAATTGGCCCAGCTTGGCGTGAGCGCGGGCCATGAACAGCAAATGAGGAGGCGCATGCACCAGCGACTCGGCCTTGCTGAACAGGTCGACCGCGTCTTTGAAACGACCCTCGTTGAAAGCCTGCGCGCCCTCCGTCGCGAGCGTTCGGGCGCCGGCACGCTGCTCGTCAGTTTGGGCCAGGGCGTGAGCAGAAATGCCCAGGGAAGACAGGCCCATCAGAGCCGCAAGGGTAAGCGAACGCGTTCTAAGCACAGTCCCTCTCATACAAACCTTTATATACTAACACGCCGCTTTTCGCGCGCTGCAGGAAGCAGGAGGTTCGCTTCGAGGGCCATTCACGCAGCCTCGAGCGCCCTCAATCGCCCTGGAGCGTCAGCCGGGCGGCTCCCAAAACTTTCCCACTTGGACTGGGGAGGTTTAGGGAGAGGTGTAGGTAAGAGGAAGTAAGCCATGCGCAAGAAGGCCGCTCGTTTGCCGCGCTCCATAGCCAGTAATGCCGAAAGTACGGCGCAGGCCGGCGTGCTCATCTTGGTCGAGCTGGGAGGCCAGTGGCCGAGCATCGAGCTCGCCGAGACCGCCCCTCGGCGCGTGCTCTCACAGCTCGAGGGTGAAACCCCGGCCCAATTCGCTACGCGCGCAGCCAGCCTGCTCGACAGCCTATTCGGCCGTGGCGTTCCGCTCGGCAAAGCCGTGCTGGCGTGCAACGAGCGCCTCGACGTACCGGCCGAAGCCGCGCGCCGCAAGCTCTGCGGGCTCGCGCTCGGTGCGATGGCCAAACAAAAGAGCGGCCAGGTTTCTCTCTCTGCGTCCGAGCGCAGCAGCGCACGCCTCCGCCAAGGGCTCACCACCCTGAGCCAAAGCCTGTTCGACGAATGGCGCACCGCCGGCCTCGAGGTCACGGTGCTCGTCGGCCCGGAACGAGCCCCCGCTCAGCACCCCCGGATGTTCGCGCACACGGCGCGCGTGGCCTGAGCCAGCGCGCGCCGCCTGAATCGCCGCGGGTCGCCGGCCCTAGATGTGAATCGCGCGGCGGTCGACGGCTAGCGCGGCTTCTTTCATCACTTCTGCCAGCGTCGGGTGCGCGTGGGAGGAGCGTGCGATGTCTTCGGCGCTGGCCGAGAACTCGATGGCGACGGCGGCTTCGGCGATGAGATCGCCGGCGCGCGGTCCGATGATGTGTACGCCCAGGATCCGGTCGGTCTTGGCGTGGGCCAGGATCTTCACGCGGCCTTCGGTGGCGCCGAGCGCGCGGGCGCGGCCGTTGGCCATGAACGGGAAGCTGCCCTTCTTGAAGGGCACGTTTTGGGCCGTGAGCTCTTCTTCCGTCTTACCAACGCTCGCGATTTCGGGGTGCGTGTAGACGATGCCGGGGATGGCGTCGTAGTTCACGTGACCGTAGCCGGTCACGATCTGCTCGACGCAGGCGACGCCCTCTTCTTCGGCCTTGTGCGCCAGCATCGGGCCGCGCACCACGTCGCCAATGGCGTAGAAGCCCGGCACGTACGTGCGGAAGTGATCGTCGATGGGGATGCGGCCGCGAGGATCCAGCTCGATGCCCACCGAGCCGAGCCCCAGCTCATCGGTGTTGGGCACGCGGCCCACGGCGAGCAGCACGCGGTCACACTCGACGCTGGGCTGACCATCGATGCCCACCGTGACGGTGTCGCCCCGGCGTACCGCGGACGTGACCCGCGCCCCGAGCTTGAACTCGATGCCTTGCTTTTCGAACGTGCGCTCGGCCTCGCGCGCGATCTCGGCATCTATGCCCGGCAAGATGCGCTCGAGGTACTCGAGCACGGTGACTTTGGCGCCCAGCCGCTTCCACACCGAGCCGAGCTCGAGCCCGATGTAACCGGCGCCGATCACGACCAGCTGCTGGGGCACGTCAGGGTAGCTGAGACCTTCGGTGCTCGTGCCGATGCGATCACCATCCAGCTCCACGCCGCGCAGCGGCGCTACCTTGCTGCCGGTGGCGATGACCACGTGCGTCGCCTGGATTTCGCAGGCATCTGGGCCGGTCACGACGACGCGCCCGGGGCCGACGATGCGACCGTAGCCGTGGTAGCGCGTGACCTTGTTCTTCTTGAACAGGCCAGCGACGCCTTGCGTGAGGCCGCTGACGATGCCCTCTTTGCGCTTCAACATGCGCTCGAGGTCCAGCTCCACGGCGCCGACCTTCACGCCGAAATCAGCCAAGGCGTGGCTCGCCTCGTGAAAGCGCTCGCTCGACTCGAGCAAGGCCTTGCTCGGAATGCAGCCGACGCGCAGGCAAGTTCCGCCCAGCGCGGCCTCCGCGTCGATGCACGCGGTGTTGAGGCCGAGCTGCGCGGCTCGAATGGCGGCGACGTAGCCGCCGGGACCAGCGCCGATCACGAGCAGGTCGTGCTGGTGCGTGGCCACTTAAACCTCGAGCAGCATACGCGCCGGTGCTTCGACGCAGTGCTTGATTCGCTTGAGGAACGTGACCGCTTCCCGCCCGTCGATCAGTCGGTGATCGTAGGTGAGCGCGATGTACATCATCGGGCGGATCACTACCTGGCCGTTGAGCGCGACGGGCCGGTCTTGAATGGCGTGCAGGCCCAGGATGCCGCTCTGCGGCGGGTTGACGATCGGCGTGGAGAGCAGCGAACCGTAGATGCCGCCGTTGGAGATGGTGAAGGTGCCGCCCATCAGCTCGCTCAGCTCGAGCTTGTTGTCTTTGGCTCGCTTGCCGAAGTCCGCGATGGTTTGCTCCACCTCGGCAAAGCTCAGCCGGTCGGCGCTGCGGATGACCGGTACCGCCAGACCCTTGCCGCCACCGACGGCCACGCCGATGTCGAAGAAGTTCTTGTAGACGATGTCGTTGCCGCGAATCTCGCCGTTCACCGCCGGCACGAGCTTCAGCGCGTCGATCGCCGCCTTCACGAAGAACGACATGAAGCCGAGCTTGATGCCGTATTTCTCCTGAAAGCTCTCCTGGTATTCCTTGCGTAGCGCCATGGCGGCGCTCATGTCGATCTCGTTGAAGGTGGTGAGCAGCGCGGCCGTTTGCTGCGACTGCACCAGGCGCTCCGCGATCTTCTTGCGGAACGGACTCATCGGCACGACTTCTTCGTGCTTCTCGGAGACGACCGTTTTCGCCTCGGCGCGCGGCGTGTAGCGCATCACGTCTTCTTTCAGGATGCGACCGCCGGGACCCGTCGCTTCAACATCGTCCGCCTGCACACCGCGCTCTTTGAGGGCACGGCGCGCCGACGGCATCACGCGCGCAAAGCCTTGCGGGGGGATGCTGGCCGGCGTGGGAGCCTCGGCCGGGGCCGGCGCGGGAGACGCGGCAGGCGCAGGCGCGGCAGGCGCGGCAGCGGCAGGCGGCGGCACCGACTTGGCTCTGACGGCGCCTGCGCCTTCTTCCATGTAACCGATGACCTCGCCCACCTGCGCGACGGCGCCCTTCTTGGCCTTGATCTGCGTGATGGTGCCCGTGACGGGCGCGGGCAAATCGACCGTTACCTTGTCGGTCTCGATCTTCAAGATCACTTCGTCGCGCGAGACGCTCTCGCCTTCGGCCTTCAACCAATCGCCGATCTGGACTTCCGTGATCGACTCGCCAACCGGCGGCACTTTCAGCTCAATAGCCATCGTTCAAAACCTTCGAATTTGCGCGCGACTCTGCGCCGCTGGGCCTTGCTCGTCAACTGGAACTACGCGTGACGTAAGGTTGCTGTGTTTTGGGGTTGGGGACCCAAAACCTGAGGGTGGGGCCCCGCTGAATTCACTTCAGCGGGGCGGGAGCTGAGCTCCCGAAGGAAGGTAGCCTGAGGACGGGCCGAAGGCACCGGACTCAGGCGAAGGCGCGTTCGAGGAGCTCTTGTTGCTCGAGCTTGTGGCAGCTGGCAGAGCCGGTGGCGGGGCTGGCAGATTCGGTGCGGCAGACGCCCGAGAACGGGAAGCGGCCGAACATCATCGAACCGTAACGCACGCGCATGTGGCGCCAGGCGCCCATGTTCTCCGGCTCTTCTTGCACCCAGACGAACTGCGTGCCGTCGTCGAAATGATCGAGGGCAGCGCGCAGCACGCGATCGGGCAGCGGGTACAGCTGCTCGAGGCGCACGATGGCCACGTCGCTCCTGCCGAGCTCGGCGCGGCGCTTCTCCAGATCGTAGAAGACCTTGCCGGTGCAAAGCAGCACGCGCGAGGCCTTCTTCAGCCCGCGGATGTCGGGGATGACGCGCTGGAAACCGGCGCTGCCGAAGTCTTCGAGCGTGCTCACACACTGCGGCAAGCGCAGCAGGCTCTTGGGCGTGAAGATGATGAGCGGCTTGCGCCACGGGCGCTGCACCTGACGGCGCAGCACGTGGAAGTACTGCGCAGGCGTCGTGGGCTGCACGACCTGGATGTTCTCTTCTGCCGCCAGCGCGAGGAAGCGCTCGAGGCGGGCGCTGGAGTGCTCCGGCCCCTGGCCTTCGTAACCGTGGGGCAGCATCATCACCAGACCGGACAGACGCTTCCACTTGTCCTCGGCGCTGACGATGAACTGGTCGATGATGACCTGGGCGGCGTTGGCGAAGTCGCCGAACTGCGCTTCCCAGCACACGAGCGCGTCCGGCCAGTCGAGGCTGTAGCCGTACTCGTAACCGAGCACGCCGGCTTCGCTCAGCACCGAGTTGTAGATCTCGATCGGCGCTTGATCGGGCGCCAGGTGACAGAGCGGCATGTACGTGTGGCCGTCTTGCACGTCGTGCAGCACGGCGTGGCGATGGCTGAACGTGCCGCGCCCGCAGTCTTGCCCCGTGAGACGCACGCGGGTGCCTTCGGTGACGAGCGAGGCGAACGCGAGCAGCTCCGCCATGCCCCAGTTGATGGGCTTTTCTCCGTTGGCCATGGCCGTGCGCTCGGCCAAAAGCTTCTCGATCTGGCGGTGCGGGTGGAAGTCGGCCGGCAGCTGCTGCTGACGCAGGATCAGCTCCTGACAGCGAGCCTTGTCGACACCGGTGTCCACGTCCGGGACGTCGGCCTCGGCGCCGCCGCGGTAGCCCTTCCAGAAACCGCCGAGCCAGTCTTGCACGCGCACGTAATCTTTGCGGCGGGCCTCCGACAGCTCTCGCTCTAGGTGCTCGCGCCGCTCGACCATGATCTTGTCGGCTTCGTCGACCGTGACCTCGCCCATCTTGGTCAGGTGATCGAGGTAGCCCTCACGAACGCTCTTGCGCTGAGCGATGGCCGCGTACAGCAGCGGCTGCGTGAAGCTCGGCTCGTCGCTCTCGTTGTGGCCGTGGCGACGGTAGCAGTACATGTCGATGACCACGTCGCGCAGGAAGGTGTCGCGGAAGTCCATGGCCAGGCGCACGACCTGCGCCACCGCTTCTGGATCCTCGCCGTTGACGTGGAAGATCGGGATTTGCAGCATCTTGGCCACGTCCGTCGCGTAGGTCGTGCTGCGCGACTGTTGCGGCGGCGTGGTGAAACCGATCTGGTTGTTGATGATGATGTGGATGGTGCCGCCCGTGGTGTGGGCGTCGACCTGGCTGAGATTCAGCGTCTCCTGAATCACGCCCTCACCCGCGAACGCGGCGTCGCCGTGGATCAGCACCGCGACCTTCTTGCTGCGCGTGAGGTCGCCCGCGCGATCTTGCTTGGCGCGCGTGCGGCCGACCACCACCGGGTTCACGTACTCCAGGTGGCTGGGGTTGAAGCACAGCGAGAGGTGCACCTTCTTGCCGCTCTCGGTCACGAAGTCCGAGCTGTGCCCCAGGTGGTACTTCACGTCGCCGGAGCCGTAATAAAGCTGTGGGTCAGCGTCCTCGAACTCGCGGAAGATCTCGCGCGGGTTCTTGCCCATGATGTTCGCCAGCACGTTGAGGCGGCCGCGGTGGGCCATACCCAGCACGATCTCGTCCACGCCGTGCTCGGCGGCGCGGTCGATGGCGAAAGCCAAGAGAGGGATCAGCGTCTCCGAGCCGGAGAGCGAGAAGCTCTTGGCGCCGACGAACTTCTTCTGGATGAACTCCTCGAAGGTCGACGCATCCGTCAATTTCGTGAGGATGCGCAGCTGCTCCTGGCGCGAGAGCTGGATGCGATTCTCCGAGCCCTCCATGCGATCTTGCAGCCAGTTTTTGACCTTCAAGTCGTCGATGTGCATGAACTGCACGCCGATCGAGCGACAGTAGGTGTTGCGCAGGCGCGTCAGAATCTCGCGCAGCGTGAGCACCTGCGCCCCGAAGATGGTGCGGCTCGAAAACTTGCGATCCAGATCGTAACCGCTGAGCTCGTAAAACTCCGGATCGAGCTCGGCTTGCGTCGGACGCGGCAAGCCGAGCGGATCGATCTTGGCCATCATGTGGCCGCGCACACGGTAGGCGCGCACCAGCGCGTCCACGCGATCTTGGCGCACGGCGGCTTCGGAGACGCCGCCCACGAGCGCGGCGCCGCCGTTGACGTGACCGTTCGCGGCGCCGTTGCCGTTCACGACCGCGTGGCCGTTGCTGCCGTTGGCCTTGGCCGCGCCGTTACCGTTCAATACCGGCGGGTTGAAGACGCTCGCCGGGCGAAAGTCGGGCCCCAGCTTCGGCTTCTGGTTGAACGCGCCGTCTTGCGCGAGCGAGTCGAAGTAGGCGCGCCAGTCTGGCGGCACCGAGCTCGGGTCTCGCAGGTAATCTGTATAAAGCCCCTCAGCGAACAGCAGGCTCAGCGTACTTGGCGAGCCTTCAGTGATTTCGATGGTCATGGTTGCGGCTAAACCCGGCGGTTTTTTCCCCCCAAGAGATGGTCGGGTCAAGCAAAACGGCCGCGATTTCCTGTTCTAAACACGTCGCCGCTACGTTTCGGCAATATTTCGAGTTTGGCCACAATGCGCGGGTGTCGGTGCCCTGCCCGACATTCCCGGGGGGGGCCGGGGTCGGGGCGGACGAGCTGACGGCTCAGAGCCGGGTGCGGCGGGGCTTAGGGGGTGTCTTACCTGCACCGACACGCAAGTAACCACCGGACAAGAACGAGTACATCTGTTGGGTGAGCACGTCGGCGCTCTCTTCGGAGTAGCCGAGTGTCACGGCTTGGTACAGGAGCTCTTTCAGTGCGCCGATGGTGAGGTACGCGAGCACACGCGGCTCTCCCTCGTCGACGATGCCGAGCGCCTGGCCGTCCTTCAGGCTCTCTGTCAACAGCTGCACCACTGTGTCGTAGAAGGTGAACAGCTTGCGGTCGAATGCCGGATCGATCCCAACCGCGTCCGTGAAGAGGATCTTGGTCATGCTGCGCTCCATCAGGCACGTGCCGATGATGGCGCGAATGTTCTCTCTTACCTGATCCGCGACTGGGCGCTTCTCGTCGTCCGTCACGATACGCACGATCGCCATGGTGAGCTGCCCTGCGAAGCGATCGATCAAATCCGAAAAGACCGCGCGCTTGTCTTCGAAATAGAGATAGAACGTGCCGCGCGCGACGCCCGCTTGCAGGGCGATGTCGTCGATGGTGGTCTGGTGATAACCACGACGAGCGAACACGTCGCGTGCTACCGTGAGTATTTGTTGGCGACGCTCGGACTTTGGCAGCGCCGTCTTTTTCGGCGTTGTTTTGCCCCGTGCAGCCTTGGAAGAGGCGGCCATGTAGGGCCGCATCATAGCTTGTGAATCAACATTGCGCAGCCTCAAGTCCTGCGCATCTGCGCCGTACCGGAGCCCATGATCTTGCGTCGCTCACAGCTCGCCTCGTCCGGACTGTTGGCCGCCAGCGCGCTCGGTTTCGCGCTCTTGGTGCTGCCGCTTTGCTCGGCGGAAGCTGCCGCGCCGAAGCTCGGCGTGGTGGCCGGTTCCGTCACGAACATCGGCGGCGTGCTCACCGCCGGTCCACAGGGGGCCGAATACGTGCTGCCCAGCCAGGCGCGGCTGCTACTCGCGCCGAGCGCGAGCGTGCGCGTGTTCCCCAAGTCGCAGCAGCTTCAGCTCGCGCCGGGCGCCAAGACGACCACCTACAGCTTTGCGTTGATGCACGGCCGCGTGGACGTGCAGGTCCCGGCCAAGCCGAGGAGCGCCGTGCTGTGCAGCATCGGCAAGCTGAGCGCCGTGGTCAGCGCCGGCCAAGCCAGCCTGCTGAGTCACGGTGACGACTCCACCGTCGCAGCTCAGTCCGGCGACGTGCGCACGCTGCTCGACGACCATTGGCAGACCCTGGCTCCGGCCACGCTCGCTCATTTCGGCCCGGGGCGCCCGGGTACGCCGGAGCCGGCCGTTGCCGCGCCGGCATTCGCGAGCGGGCAGCGCTTGTGGTTCTCACCCGGCGACCCGGTACCGATCGCCGGGGTCACGCTCGCGCGCGTGAACGACGCCGACCACTACGAGCTCCGTTTGCGCGCGCGCGACGGCGGTGGTGAGCAGCTGCGCAGCGTGCGCGGCCTCAGGCAAGACGACCCGTTTTTGCCGGTGCCACCGGGCCAATACGAGCTCGCCGCGCGCTCCATCGATCGCGAAGGCCTGGCTGGACCGTGGACGAAGAGCGAGCCCGTGCGCGTGGTCGGCGTGACCTTGCCGCCAGGCGGGTACGCTTCAGGCGGCGACATCTTCATCGGCTCCGGTCAAGAGGTGCACTTCTCGAACACCGACGGTCTCGAGATGACTTATGAGGGCGCCGGCCGCTACGTACCGGCGTCCCAAGCCGTGTCGCTCTACCGCGGCGAGACCACCGTCGTGAGCTTCCGGGTGCCGGGCTCGTTGTACCCGACGAGCGCGCGCTTGCGACCGCGCGGCTTGTACGCGCACGTGGCGCTCGGCCCGAAGCGCGCCGTGTGGCCGACGGATCCGGTGCAGATTGCGGTCGAGTTGCGCAGCAAAGACGGCGAGCCCGTGCCGCAATGGCTGGAGCCGAAGACCGAGGTAAAGCTGGGCATCGAGACCATCGACGTGAATTTCACCCGCGACGGTAATCGTCTAGTCGGGACGGTTCCGCCGGTAGATAAGCCGGGGCCGTGGGTCGTGCGGGTCGAGGTCAAAGATCAGTTCGGCGCGTTGCTCGGACGCGATTTCCTGGAGATCGCCAAGGCGCCCCCCGTACGCGCACCTGCCAAGACGACCAGTACTCGCATCGCCAGCAAGTAGGTGCGAGACTCCGGGCTCTGCTGATGAGCCCGCGCGGAGTCTCGTTGCTCGTGCTTTCGGGTGCGCTCGCCGCGGTGGCGTGCGCCGCACTGGCGCTCGCGCCGCGCCCGGCACCGGCCGCACAAGTCCTACCGGCTGCGCCTCGCGCGACCTCGCGCGCCATCGCCGCCGTCGCGAGTGGCCCCGGGCCGCTGGCGGACGAACCCGCTGTGACGCGCTTCGAGCGGCTTCCGGCGCTGCACATCGTCAACGAAGCTTCGCGCGAAAGCGCCGACATCAAGCTGTACGACGCTGCCGGCAACATCGACGAAGCAGCGGCGCAAAGGCTGGACGCGCTGCTGTGTGACGCGCGCAAACCCAAGCAGCACGAGACGACGACGCTGCAGCGGCGCACGCTGCAGCTGCTGTTCAAAGCGGCCTATCACTTTCACGCCAGCGAGGTCGAAGTGGTGTCGGCCTACCGCAAGCCCGGCCGCCGACGCGAAGGCCCGCACGGCACCGGCTCCGCCATCGACTTTCGCCTGAGCGGCGTCGAGGCGCGCGAGCTGGCCGCCTACCTGCGACGGATCCCACGCACCGGCGTCGGCATCTACACGCACCCCAAGACGCAGTACGTGCACCTCGACAGCCGCGAGCACAGCTTTCACTGGTTGGATGCCTCGCCACCACGGCGCCACTGGCGCGAAAAATCGATCGGCGCGCCGGATCTGCCGCAGCTCGACGACAGCTACCGGCCCGAGCAAGACCTGCCCTAGCCACGCCGAGCTCAGATCGGCAAGCGCACCGTGAAGCGCGCGCCGCCCAGGCGATCGTCTCGCCCGGCCTGCAGGCTGCCGTCGAGCTCTTCGACGATGCGGCGCGAAATGGCCAGGCCCAGCCCGGTCCCCACACCGGCCTTGCTGGTGAAGAACGGATCGAAGATGCGGTTCAAGTCCGCTTCGCTGATACCAGGCCCGTTGTCGGCTACTTCGAGAATTGCCCAGGCGTCTTCCAGGCGAAGACGCACGCTGATCACGTTCTCGCTGCGCGCGCGCGAAGACACGGCTTGCACGGCGTTGACGATCAGGTTGAGCACCACTTGCCCGAGCTTGGTGGGCGAGCCCTTCACTTTTGGCGCGCACGTCACGTCTAGCTCCAGCGAGGCGCAGCGCACCAGCTCACCCGACACCAGGCGCAGGCTCAGCCGCAGCACCTCGGCCAGGTCGACGGGCTTGAGCGCGCCGGCGTCGCTGCGCGTCGGCAGCTCGATGCCGCGCACCATGTCTATCACGCGATCGACGCCGGTGCGGGTGTCGGTCAAACTGGCTTCGATCTCTTCCAGCCGCGATTTGAGGGGACCAGGCGAGGAGACCTCGCTCAGCTTGCGCAACTCGCCCTGGGCGAACGACAAACTGTTGCTGACCCACATCATGGGGTTGCGCATTTCGTGCGCGATACTGGCAGAGACGATGCCGAGCGCGTATACCCGCTCGGTCTCGCGCAAGCGCACTTCCATCGCCGAAAGCTTGCGGCTCATGGCGTACACGTCCAGCGCGTCGGCCAGCTCCGCCTTGAGCTCGCCCGGCTCCCAAGGCTTGCGCAAGAAGCGCCGCACGCGACCACGGTTGATGGCAGAGATCGCGGCTTGTACGTCGCTGTAAGCGGTGATGAGCACGCGCACGGTGTCCGGGTACTCGACGCGAACTCGTTCGAGCAGCTCCACGCCCGTGGTGCCCGGCATGCGCTGATCGGCGACGATCACCCCTACCTCTTGCTCGCGTAGGTACTTGAGCGCGGCCTCCGCCGAGCTCGCCGTGAGCACCTCGAAGTCGCCGCCGCAGGCAGCCTCGCAGACCACGAGATTGGGCTCATCGTCGTCGACGAAAAGCACTTTGGGATTCATGCCGCCGCCTCGCTCGCCGGCAGGCGAATTCCGAACACGGCGCCGCCGCCCTCGCGCGGCGCGTAGCTGAGGCTGCCGCCACACTGCTGGACGATGCGGCGCGACAGGTACAGACCGAGGCCGGTGCCCTGCCCGACCGGGCGGGTCGTGAAGAACGGCTCGAAGATCAGCTCGGCGACCTCCTTGGGAACACCCGGGCCGTCGTCGCTGACCGAAACGCGCACGCCACCGAGCTCGTCCTCGGTTCTGACCCAGATGTTCTTGCAGCCTGCGCGTACCGCGTTATCCAGCAAGTTGAGGAACACTTGGTTGAGCTCACGCGGCGAGGCAAGCACCGCGCGGTGACTCTCGCAATCCAGGTGAACCGAGATCTCAGACATCTTGTGTTCGAGCAGCTCGATCGAGGAGCGTAGCCCAGATTGTAGGTCACACTGCAAGATCGCGTTCTCTTCGGCCGGCCGAACATGCTCTTCCAGTGCCGCCACGATCTTATCGATGCGCTGCGAGCCCTCGACGATGATACCGAGCAGCTTGTTTTCCAACTCTTGCCGACCCTTCACCCCCGGCAGTGAACGAGCGGCATTGAGCACCGCGTTCAGTGGATTTCTGACCTCGTGCGCGACGCCCCCGGCCAGCGTCCCCGCCGTAGCCAGGCGAGCCTGATCGGCCAATTGCAGGCCGACCGAGCGCAGCCGCAGCTGCGCGTTGATGCGCGCCAGCAGCACCCGGCTATGAAACGGTTTGGTGATGAAGTCGTCCGCCCCCGCCGAATACGCGTCGAGCACGTTGTCGGTGGCCGACAACGCGGTCAGCATGATGACCGGCGTGCTCCTGAGCCGCGGATCCTGCTTGATCGTCCGGCACAGGTCGGTGCCGGTCGTACCGGGCATCATCACATCAGTAAGTATCAAGTCTGGCGCGTGTGTTTTGACGGCAGCCAGCGCCTGCGCGCCATCACTGGAGGTGAGGACGTCGAAATGGTCCTGCAGCGAGGCCTGGATGTACTCACGCAAATCGGGCTCGTCTTCCGCCACGAGCACCAGCGGCCGTCGGCCTCGATCCATTCGCACGGGGACCGCCCCCGGCTCGAACGACTCGGACGATGGCTCGGGCGGCGTCGAAACCGGCGCGTCGACGCGGTCGCTGGCGCGCCGCTTCGGATGCTCGTCGGTCCGTACCCGGCGACGCTCGAGCACGTCATCGCGAAAGTGCTCGCGACCAAGCGGTAGCGTGACCGAAAACGTCGTCCCCTGTCCGACGACGCTCGCCACAGCGATGCTGCCGCCATGGAGCTCGCACAGCTTGCGCGCGAGCGAGAGCCCGATGCCGGCGCCGCCCTGGCGCCGCCGCTGCGAGCCCTCGACCTGATAGAAACGATCGAAGATGCGCCCCAGCTCGTTCTCGGGGATGCCCGGGCCCGAATCTTCGACCGCGACCACGCAACTCTTGTCACTCCCGCCGAGGCGCACGCTGATGCGCCCGCCGTCCGGCGTGAACTTGAGCGCGTTACCGAGCAGGTTCGTGAGCACGATCTCGAGCCGGTGGGGATCGCCGTAGACCGCCAACGTCGGCACCTCGGCGCGAAAGCTCAGGGTCATGCGCCGCGCTTCGGCGGCCGCACGCGCCGATTCCACGACACGCGCAGCCAGCTCCACCAGATCCAGCTCTGCCACGTGCAAACGTAGGCCGCCCACGTCGAGCCGCGCCAGGTCCAGCAGATCGTCGATCAGACGCAGCAGGCGGTGCGCGTTGCGGCGGATCACGCTCATCGCCGAGCGGACGTCGGGCCTGAGATCGCGACTGAGCAGATCTTCGACCGGCGTGAGGATGAGCGTGAGCGGCGTGCGCAGCTCGTGCGAAACGTTCGCGAAGAACTCGTTTTTGAGCCGATCCAGCTCCTGCAAACGGGTCAGCGTGGTGGCAAGCTCCGCCGAGGTCTTCGCCAGATCGGTGCGCGCGTCGTATTCGCGCTTGGCAGCGTTGTAACGGATCGTGCCGGCCGCGACGACGATCACGCTGGTCAGACTGAGAAAGTACAGGTTGTTGAAGAATGGAGCGACCTTGACGCTCCCGGTCACGACCTGCGGCAACACGGGCACCAGCCAGATCAGGACGATCAGCCCGCTGACGAACATGAACTGCTGCCAGCGCCAAGTGTAGAGCACGGCCATCGCGAGTGAGCACAGGTTGAGCCCCGCGTAGTAGGGCGTGTGTCCCGCGTCCAAGCGCAAGATCATGGCTTCTACCCCGGTGGCGCAGATGATGACGGCAGCTGCGCCGAGCGGCACCGGCCGGCGGCTGAGCGCCGGTAGGTAAGAAGCGGACAGCGCCGCCAGCGCGAGCACGCTCGCGGCCAACCGGATCAGCAAGAACTCGCCGACCTTGTGCGGCACCGTGATCAGATCGAGCGCCACGCCGGCAGGCATCAACGTCGCGGCCAGCACGTAGCCACGTCGGGCTCCGGCCAGATTCGATTCCGCGAGCCACGCTTCGAAGCCGCGATCCCGAGACAGGTGTACTCCTTACTTCCAAATGCGAAGAAATAGATTCACACCCGTCGCCTCGGCGTCGACCTCGATGCGCGTGGGCAACGGCTTCAGGGCCTGAGCAAACTCCTGGAGCTCGGCCGGGCTGCGATGGATCAAGAACCAGTCGAGAAGGTACTCCATGGTGTAGCGGGTCGGATTGTGACTACCGACGTTACCGACGCACAGGTGTCCGCTGGGGCCGAGGGCATCGTACAGGCCCGCCAAAAGCGCGGAGAAGCTACGTTGGTTCAGGTAGTCGAAAAGACCTGCGCTGTAGATGAGATCGCGTTCGCCCAGCGCCGCCTTCAGCTTTCTTGCGCCCAGCAGGCGACGCACGGATTCACGGATGAACTGCAGCTTGACGCCCGTCTTGGCCGCCAGCGGCGAGAGCGTGCGCTCGCAATAAACGAGCACGCGCTCCTCCTGGTCGATCAGCGCGACGTCGAGGTGCCGCCCCAGCTCGGGCTGTTGCTCCAGCAGCAACGCCAGCTCGCGCGCCGGGCCGCAACCGATGCTGGCGAGCCGCACATGGCCACGCGCCTCGATGGCGGCGCGGATCCTCGTGCCCAGGTACTCCAGGCGGTTGACGTTCGCCTGCGCCGCGCTCTCTTGCGTGGCATAGAGGTTGAGCGCCTTACCGAACAGCGAGTCGCCCTCCGCGTGATCGCGGTAGAGCATGTTCATCATCTCGTAGTCGCCGGCGTAGCCGAGCGGCTTGGTGTACGCCCGTTTCATGAACGGTGACTCCAAGATCAGGTGATGTAGCGCGTTCTTGTAGTAAGTTCGGCAGCTCTGGTGTTGCTCTTCACGCAGTCCGGAGACCAGCTGCCGAAGCTCGCGCGAGGAGGCGTTCATGCGCTCCACCACGCGCGGCCCAATCTCCTCGAGGTAGGTCTTCAGAGTCTGCTCGCGCGTGAAAAGGTCTAGATTTTCGAGCGCCCGCTCCTCGAGATCGAGAAAGGCCTTGAGCTTCTCGAGCGCGATCCGTTGGGCGTTGACCCACACCATGAAGTCGTTGGGTACGGAATCCTCGTCCGAGTCGAGCGCCGCCTCCAGCCGCTCGGAAAAGCTGTGGCGCGTGCCCAACCGATAAAGCTCCGAGAAGTCGATGGCGCTCGATTGCAGCTCGATGCCGAGCACCAAGTCGCTGCCGCGTTCGGCGACACGGCGCACGTGCGCATCACCCTCGTAGAGCACCGAGTCGCGACACAGGATGCGGAGACGCTCGAGTCGATCACCCGTGAGCACCAGCCCGGCGCGCGCACCCCCTTCGCCAATGACCAGCGCCGCTCCCCTCAAGGAGAGATCTTCTACGCTTGCTTCGACCGCGCCCAGCGTCGCGTGGCGCGCGGTGGCCGCGAGTCCTTCGAGCTGCAGCTCTTCGATACGAACTCGGCGCGCACGCAACCTGCGAGCACGTCGTGAATCCGCCGAGGGCGCGTCCGAACGACCCGACGGGGACGGGTGGGCCAGCATGCGCGAGTCGGGTTCGTCCTCGTCCGCCACGTCACTCGACTCGAGTGCGTTGGCGGCGTTTGCCGCGCTGATCACTGCGTCACCCGCGCGCGCTCGCGCTCAGCGCCCGAGTGGACCACCCGGGCACAAGTGTCTTCAGTTGCTCGGTCTTTCATGAAAGGCCTTTGGTCTCATTCCGGGAAAGCCCCTCGCAAGTTCGCAAAGCTACACGACTTTAGCGACTTGAGGGTTTCCAGGATGTGAGTATTTCACGATTGGCGGCACGCGACCGGTGCGTCGCCCGTGGACGAGCGAAGGGCAATAGCGCCCACTTTTGCTCACCGTCGCGGCTGATGTAGGCGCACGCAGTACGGCGAGCTGCTTGCATAACTTAAGGGTGTGACGACGTTCCGGCGAACGACGGGCGGCTCTGTGTCGGGAGCGCGTCGCGACGGTGCCGTGCAGAGCGGCGGCGGTTCAAAATCCTGCCGCGACCGTCAATGCAGCGAGCGTCCATGGCGCACTGCGCTGCGTACCAATCGCCGGCACGAACGCCATGATGCTGAGCCCGAGCCGTGCGTCCGCATCGGCGATGGGTAGCTCGTACTCCAGCGTGCCCCGCAATACACCCGCGCCCGCCGACGCGCTGCTGCCCGCAGCGCCGACTCCGCCGCCTCGTAAGTAACTGCCTCCCGCAGCCACGATCGGATGCAGCTGATAGCGATGCCGAAAGTCGAGCCACAGCTCGGCCGAATAGGCAGCGAGCCCACGCTCGGTTTCGGCGCGCAGCCACGCTGCGGAAACACGCGCCCCCACTGCGCGCTGCCCGACATCGAGCGCGGTCATGAGACCGGGGCCCTGGGGCGCAAGCAGCAATGCTGGTCCGACCTGAAAACGAAACGTGGACGGCGATGCCTCGACCCAGTCGCCCTCGCGGGGTCGCTCATCGTTGAGTGGGGGGGCCGGCTCGGATCGATCACCCTGATAAGGAGACTCCGGCGGCGGCGCGAAGTCCGCGCGGGCCAGGGACGGGCTGGCCAGGCAAGCCAGGGCCACCAACAAAGAGGAGAAGGTCCGGGTGCGGGGGGACATGACCCGCAGACAACGGGCCACCCCCGGCGGCCTTACACGATCCGGCCCCGAATCCGCTTCTCTGGAGACTGGCGCGCACCATCAAAACCAAGGATTTCGGTGACTGACACGAATGTCACCGCAGGAAAGCTGCCGAACTGCTTGATTCGCGGCCGAAGGTGCGGGCAGACTGACGCCCGTGTCAGTCCAGGATCTAGTCATTGGCATGGATGTGGGGTCGACGACGGTCAAGGCCGTGGTCATCAATCCGGAGTCGAAGGAGATCCTCTGGTCGGATTACCAGCGCCACCACACGAAGCAGCCCGAGAAGGTGCTCGAGCTGCTCGAAGCCATTCTGGCGGCCTTCCCTGACAAGGCGCCCGAGTCCTTCCGCATGTTCCTCACCGGCTCGGGCTCCGGCCCGCTCGAGAAGCCGACGGGCGGCAAGTTCGTTCAAGAAGTGAACGCGGTGACGCTCGCGGTCGAGCACAAGCACCCCGACGTGCTCAGCGTGATCGAGCTCGGCGGCCAAGACGCCAAAATCATCATGTTCAAGGAGGACGCCAACACGGGCGCCAAGACCGCCTCCACGAGCATGAACGACAAGTGCGCGTCGGGCACCGGCGCCACGATCGACAAGTGCATGATCAAGGTCGGCGCGCCTCCCGGCTACGCGACCTCGCTGCACTTCAGCGACGAGAAGCTGCACCACGTGGCGGCCAAGTGCGGCGTGTTCGCCGAGACCGACATCGTGAACCTCGTGAAGACCGGCATCCCGAAGGACGAGGTGCTGAACTCTTTGGCCGACGCGATCGTCCTGCAGAACCTGAGCGTGCTCACCCGCGGCAACACCTTGAAGCCCAAGGTGCTGCTGCTCGGCGGTCCGAACACCTACCTGCCGTTCCTGCAAGAGTGCTGGCGCCTGCGCATCCCGCAAACGTGGAAAGATCGCGGCTACGACTACCCGAAAGACGTGCCGATCGAAGAGCTGATCTTCGTGCCCAAGAACGCCGACCTGTACGCGGCGTTCGGCGCCGCCATCTACGGTATCGCCGAGGGCGGCACCGACTGTCTGTTCAAGGGCACGGACTCGCTGCGTGACTTCATCACCAACGGCCGCCGCGCGCGCCTCGGTGAGCAAGCCGGTCCGCCGCTGTCCGCGGCCGAGCAAGAGACGAAAGACTTCGTGGACGCTTACGCCATCCCGAAGTTCAAGAAAGCCGTGTTCCAGCCCGGGCAGGTCGTGCGCGGCGTGATCGGCCTCGACGGCGGCAGCACCTCGTCCAAGGCCGTCGTGATCGACGAGAACGGCGAGATCCTGCTCAAGGCCTACCAGCTCTCCAAGGGCAACCCGATCCAAGACACGAAAGAGCTGCTGACCAAGATTCAAGACGACGTAGAGAGCCAGGGCGCTACTCTCGAGATCTTGGGTTTCGGTGCTACCGGGTACGCGGCAGACGTGCTGGACGAGTGCGTTCTGAGCGACGTGAACATCGTCGAGACGGTGGCGCACATGATGAGCGCCGTGCACTTCTTCGGCGACGTCGACGTGATCTGCGACATCGGTGGACAAGACATCAAGGTCTTGTTCATGAAGAACGGCGACATCCAGAACTTCAAGCTCAGCAACAGCTGCAGCGCGGGTAACGGCATGCTGCTGCAGGCCATGGCCGACCAGTTCGGCATCCCGGTCACCGAGTACGCCGAGAACGCTTTCAAGGCCGAGCTCGCGCCCAAATTCTCGTACGGCTGCGCGGTGTTCCTCGATTCGGACCGGGTGAACTTCCAGAAAGAGGGCTACCAGAAGGAAGAGCTCTTGGCCGGCCTCGCCCAAGTGCTACCGAAGAACGTGTGGCAGTACGTGGTGCAGATCCCGCGCCTGGCCTCGCTCGGCACCAAGTTCGTGCTGCAAGGCGGTACGCAGTACAACCTAGCGGCCGTCAAAGCCCAGGTCGACTACATCAAGCAGCGCGTGCCGGGCGCGCAGGTATTCGTGCACCCGCACACCGGCGAAGCGGGCGCAATCGGCGCCGCCATCGAAACGCTGCGTCGCTACAAGCGCAGCGGTAAGACACGCTTCATCGGCATCAAGGCCACGCTCGATCTCGAGTACACGACCAAGAACGACGAAGAGACGGTGTGTCACTTCTGCCCGAACGAGTGCAAACGCACCTTCATCGACACCAAGCGCCAAGACGGCTCGAGCAGCCGTTACATCTCCGGCTTCAGCTGCGAGAAGGGCACCGTCGAGAGCAAAGAGGCCATGCTGTCGCTGATGGCCGAGCGCAAGAAGACGGCCGCCGCTTACCCGAACCTGGTCACTTACGAGGCCGAGCGCGCGTTCGTGCACCAGTACGACCAGGCCAAGCTGCCGGACGCGGGCACCCCGATCGACGACATTCGCGTCACCAAGGGCCTGTTCCGCATCAAGCAAGAGAAGATCACGCGCCCGTTCGAGCGCTCCAGCGAAGAGGCGGCCAAGCGCCGCAAATCGCTGCGCGTCGGTATTCCGCGCGTCTTGAACATCTACTCCACGGCGCCGTTCATCCGCACCTACTTCGAGACGCTCGGCTTCGGCCGATCGAACGTCGTGTTCAGCGACCCCATGACCGAGGAAATGTGGGTCGAAGGCGGCAAGTACGGCTCGATCGATCCGTGCTTCCCCAGCAAGGGCGCGCAGGCGCACATCCACAACTTGCTGTTCCACAAGCACGAGCCGGAGCGTAAGCGCCCGCTCAACTACATCTTCTTCCCGATCCTCACGCACGTGAACAACTTCGTGGAAGACACGCAAGACAACGCCTCCTGCCCGATCGTGGCCGGTACCCCGGACGTGATGAAGGCGGCCTTCACCAAAGAGGTCGACTTCTTCAAAGAGCGCGGCATCGAGTACCTGGCGCCCGCGCTCAGCTTCAGTGAGCCGATCTTGCTCGCCAAGCGCATGTTCGAGACTTTCGGCGAGCGCCTGGGCATCACCGAGGACGAGAACGACTTCGCCTGCAAAGAGGGCATGAAGGCGCTCGACGCTTTCGATCTCGACCTGCAAGACAAGGGTCGCGCCATCTTGGAGACGGTCGAGGCCGAAGATCGCATCGCGATCTTGGTGCTCAACCGCCCGTACCACGCCGATCCGGGTCTGAATCACGGCATTCCGGACGAGTTCCAGGTGCTGGGCTACCCGATCTTGAGCATCCGCAGCTTGCCGAAATCGCGCGAGTATCTGGACCGCTACTTCAAGGAAGAGCTGCAGAACGGCACGATCAAGAGCCCGCTCGCCATCAACCACGTGTGGCCCGAGAACTACTCGGTGAACAGCTCGCAGAAGGTGTGGGCAGCGAACTTCGCCGCCCACCACCCGAACGTCGCCGTGCTCGACTTGTCGAGCTTCAAGTGCGGCCACGACGCGCCGACCTACGGCCTGATCGACGCCATCTTGCAGACCAGCAAGACACCGGCCGCCGCGCTCCACGACCTGGACGCGAACAAGCCGGGCGGCTCGATCAAGATCCGCGTCAAGACCTACGCCCACTCGCTGCGCCTGCAGCAAGAGCGCCTGGAAGACGTCGCCGACAAGAAGCGCTCGTTGGCTGAGACCGTCGACCGCAAGCGCCTCGAGCTGCTGCAGCTCAAGCAGCAACAGCTCGCCGGCCTGAAGAAGACGGACGAAGCATTGGAGCGCGCGATCGCGGAAACGGCCGAGCGCATCATGGGCTACGAAGTGCGTCGCCAAGCCGAGGTCGAGCTGCCGAAGGGCACCGTGCGCCTCGGCAAGAAGGCCGCGGACGGCAGCATCGTGCCGATCAGCTCGCCCGCGACCGACTCCGTGACCGCCGCCGAATAACGGCGCACGCGCCGGCGCGGAACGAAGCTGTCCGCGCCGCACCTGCAGCTGACCACGGTTCTGCCCTGATTTTGTGGGTAGGCCGTGTTGATGTTGGGCTGCCCAGCTGGGCAGCCTGCGCTGCGGCTAAATCGCAACGTCGACGGGCGTGGGGTTGAGGACCCGCGCCAGGTCGGCGGGAGCGAGGCCGACCAGAAAGCCGCGCGCCCCGCCGTTGATGTAGATGCGCGAAAGCTCCAAGATGCTGCGCTCGACGTAGATCGGCATGGCGCGCTTGAGCCCGAACGGCGATGTGCCGCCCACTTGGTAGCCCGAGTGACGATCGGCGACCTCGGGCGTGCACGGCGCGACGCTCTTCTTGCTCAACGTGCGGGCCAGGTTCTTGGCGGAAACTTCTTTGTCGCCGTGCATCAAGATGCACAGCGGCTGCTTGCGCTCGTCTTCGAAGATGAGCGTCTTGATGACGAGGTGCTCGTCGACTTGGAGATGCTCGGCCGAAGCGCGTGTACCGCCGCGCGCTTCCCACGGGTAGAGGTGGGGCTCGAACGGCACTCGATGTTGCCGCAGCACCCGAACGGCCATCGTGACGGGATGATCTGTCGCCAAGCTCCAGCCTCGCAGCCTACCACCCGAGCAGCTCTTCGAGCTTGGCGCGGAGCACCTGGGCCATCTTCTCGTGGGTCGCGACCGTGGGGTGCCAGTCTTCGCCGTAAGGCGGCGTTTGTGGCTCGAAGAACAGCACGTGCACGTCGTGATCACCGGCCTGAACGCGCGCCGCGACCGCCGCGTTCACGCCCGCGCGGGCGTTGGTCCACGCCTGCGCGCCAGGCGGGTAGTAATCGCTGAGCATCGGCCCCAGCGCCGCCAGCAGCACCGCCCGCGGGTAGTAGCCGCGCAGGCGCGCCAGAAACTGCTCGTATTTTTGGACGAAGGCCGCGCCGTCCACGCCCGGCGTCGAAAAATCGTTGGTACCGAGGTTGATGATCACGGCGTCGGGCGTGTACTGTCGCGGATCCCAGGCGCTGGCGCTGGCGTCGTCCGGCACGCTGCTGAGATACAGGTCGGGCAAGAGCGGCCCGGCCATGCCCGCGTAGTTGCGAGAGACACCGCGCCCGGAATACGCAACCGCCGAGTACTGCGCCCCCAGTAGCGCCGCCGTCAGCGCCCCGTACGCGCGGTGACCATTCGATGCGCGTGTGGTGTAGCGGGCGTTACTCGGATCTTCCGTCGAGACCTCGTCGCCGTAGCCACACGTGATTGAGTCGCCAATGACCTCGATGCGGCGCGTCGGCGGGCTCACCGGCAACAGCGCGCTGCCCGAAAGCTCGAAGCCCAGCACCTGCGCGCGCCCTGCCCCCGCGTTGCCACCGGGCGAAGCTTCTACCCGTTTGAAGATCTCGAGCTGGTGCTCGGCGTCCGGCAAGCCGCTGGCGAGGCTGTAAAGCTCGTTCGCGGGCGAGACTTCGAGCAGGGTGGGAACGGCGCCGTCGAGCGACACGTCGTAGTAGTTGGTGCTCTGCGGCGTTTCGCGCCCGAAGTCCTTGAGCCGCAACGAAACCGCCGTGCCCTTGAAGCGCAGCCGCACGCTCGCGCCCACGAAACCCAGCATCGGGCCGCCCGAAGCCTGGCAGTCGACGCGCCCCGCGTAGGCCACGAGCGGGTGATTGCCAGGTACTCGCACGCGGCCGTTCGCGTCGGCCGCAGGCAACGCTTCGCTGCCACCGAAGCGACAGACGCTCGCGCTCGCCGGCAAGGGCGCCGTGGCCCGTGTCGGCGGGCGGGGCGTCACCGCAGAGCGCGCGCCACCGCCCGAGCAGCCAGCCGCCAGCAGCAGCGCCCAGCAAGATCGACCCAAGAAACGCGCGTAGGACCCAGGCATCGGAAGCAGCCGATACTACTGCGTCAACGCGGGCGAAAATCCGGATTCGGCACGCGGCGCTCGCGCACCGCAGTCACACCGCCCAGCTCTTCGAGCAGCTCCAACAAGCTGTGGTGTAGTTGCTGCGAGCGGTGAGTACCCAGCCGCTTACGGAGGCTCGCCTCGAGGCGCTCACGTAAACGGCGCGTGGCCGAGACCGCCGCCTGCCCACGCCGGCTGAGCTGCACCAGCCGCACCCGCGCGTCGTCCCCCACGGCGGCTTCCAGGTAGCCGGCGCGGCTGAGCTCGGCCACCGTCTTGGACACGGCTTGTTGGCTGACGCCGAGCAGCTTGGCCAGTTGCCCGACGCTGTGCGGCCCGCGCAGCAGGTGCTGCACCAGGTAGCCGTGAGACTCGCGCAAGTCTCCGTAACCGGCGCGCTTCATTGCTGCCAGAACGTGCTGGTTGGCAAAAGCACCTACGAAAAACGCCAGGTGCGAAAGCCCCAGCCCGCGGGGGTCCACTGAAATCGGCTTGATTGCGGAGGGCACTTGCACAACCTACATTGCACAACTAAGGTTGTGCAATGAGCGAGCCGCAACTGCACCCCCATTTGGCGTTGGTACACCGCCTGCTCCGCGCCATCGAGCAGGGAGACGAGGCTGCGCTACTCGAGCTGTTCGCGCCGCACGTTCAGCAGCGCGAATTTCCGAACCGGCTGCTGGCGCACGGCGCCGAACGCGGCCTGCCCGAGCTGTTGGACGGGTTTCGGCGTGGTAAACACGTCGTGGCCAACCAGCGCTACGAGGTCACGAGCTCATTGGTAGACGGTGAGCGCGTCGCGGTCGAGGTTCGGTGGACGGCAGAGCTCAAGGTCCCGCTCGGGCGGCTCGCCGCGGGCGACACCATGGCCGCCCATTGCGGCATGTTTTTTCGCATCGCGGGCGGCCGCATCGCCGAGCAGCACACCTTCGATTGCTTCGAGCCGTTTTGACGGCCGCGGCTCAGATGCCGAGGTTCACGCGGGGGCGCGCGGGCGCAGCCGCCGGCGCGGGAGCCGGCGCGGCAGCGGCTGCAGCCGGCTTGGCCGGTTCCGGCGCGGCGGCGGCGGCGCGACTACGCGCTGGGCGAGCCGCAGCGTGCACCGGTGCGCCCTTCACGGCAGCAGCCGCAGTAGGCGCTGCGACCACGGGCGCGGCGGTCACGGCCGCCGAAGCAGCCGGCGGCGGCACCGGCTTCGGCGGCTCAGGCTCGACGACGGGCGGTGGCTTCGGGGCTTCTACCGACGGCAAGGCAACCATCGGTTGGGCGGCGCTCGCGGCGGCGTCGGTGGCCGAGCCACCACCGCGCAGCGCGAACACCGCACCCCCAATCACGCCGCAGCCGAGCAGCACGCCGACGACAATGACAGGCGCCCTGGAGCGCTTCTGCGGAGCGTCGTTCGTCTTCGCGACGCCGAGCTGACCGGTGGTGGAGGCGAAACGCATCGACGCGGCCGGCGTCGCGCCTCCGGAAAGCTGAAAGTCGTTCCCACTCTGCCCGAGCGGTGCGGCCTCGCACAGCGCTCGCAGCTCCTGCGCTGCTTCTTTGGCGGTCGCAAAGCGGTAGCTCACATCGCGTGAACAAGCGCGGGCGAACCAGGCATCGAAGCCGGGCGGTACCATGCCGCTACGCGAGGGAACGGGCATCTCTCGCGCGCAAATCGCGAGCAGCAAGCCGCCCAGCGTGTCGGACTCGAAGGGCCGCGTGCCGAGCAGGCACTCCCAGGCGATCACGCCCATCGACCAGATGTCGCTGCGTTGGTCGACGGTCTTGGAGCCCTCCGCTTGCTCGGGGCTCATGTAGTAAGGAGTACCGAGCACCGAGCCAGTGCGGGTCGCGCTGGAGACGCCGCCCATGCCGTGCGTGCGCGACTTGGCCACGCCGAAGTCCAGCACCTTGGCGATTTCTTCTTCGTCGTTGCGCACGAGGAAGATGTTGTCCGGCTTGAGATCGCGGTGAACGATGCCGGCCTCGTGAGCGCGGCCCATGGCCCGCGCCACCTGAGTCATGATCCGCGACGTCTCCTGCGGCGACAGTCGCTGCACGCGCTCGAGGCGACCGGCCAGCGACTCACCGTCGAGCAGTTCCATGACGATGAACGGCACGCCCTCGTCCACGCCGTGGTCGAGGATCTGCACGACGTGCGGGCTGCGTAGCGAGGCGGCGGCCTGCGCTTCGCGCAAAAAGCGGGCGAGCGCCTCGGGGTTGGTGGCGATCTCGGGTTCGATCAGCTTGATGGCGACCTGGGATTGCAGCGTCAGGTGCTGGGCGAGCCAGACCGAGCCCATGCCGCCACGCCCGAGCTCCCTCTCGAGCCTATACTTCGACTGCAGAATCTGACCGGACACCCCGACCGACATTTGGCCCACGAGAATAACCTGAGGCCGGCGTTAGTCGACGATTTCTGCGATTTCCGAGCGTTTCGAGGTGGTGGGTCCATTGCGGCAGTCGCCAGGCCGGGCTCAACCTCTCCTGACACTCATGTCACCGCAGAAAAGTTGCGGGAATGCTTGCTTTACCGCCCCCAAAGAGGGCTACACTGACGCCCGTGTCAGGACAGGGAGCGCACCAATGACCCAGCAGATCGACCTCGGAACCAGCGCGAAGAAGAAGAGCCTGCCGCTCGTCGGCCAAGACGTCATGCTCGACATCGATGCCGAGCTGAAAGCGTTCGAAGACGCCGAGCGCGAGAAGCTCGGGCTCGAAATCGAAAAGCGCTGGCTGGAAGACATGGCGAACCTGCAGTTCACCAAGTCCGAGAAGGCCAAGATCACGCTGCTCATCGGCGGCCTGACCATGGCGCACGACTACCTGGTGTCGGGCGCCTTCACGAGCCTCGGCTACAACACGGTGCCGCTCGACGCGCCCAACTACGACGCGCTGCGCGCCGGCAAAGAGTTCGGTAACCGCGGCCAGTGCAACCCGACCTACTTCACGGTCGGCAACCTGGTGAAGTACCTGGTGTACCTGCGCGACGAGCGCGGCATCTCCACCAAAGAGATCGTCGACAAGTACGTGTTCCTCACGGCTGGCGCCTGCGGCCCCTGTCGCTTCGGCATGTACGTGACCGAGTACCGCAAGGCTCTGCGCGACGCCGGCTTCGACGGCTTCCGCGTGATGCTGTTCCAGCAGCAGGGCGGTCTCTCGCAGGCCACCGGCGAGGCCAGCGGCCTGGAGCTGAATGCGCCGTTCTTCATGGGCATGCTCAAGGGCCTGATCGCCGGCGACGTGATCAACGGCATCGGCTACCGCCTGCGCCCCTACGAGGTCGTGCAGGGCGCGACCGACAAGGCCTGCGAAGAAGCCAAGAAGGTCTGCTACGACGCGCTGCTCAACAAGAAGAGCATCTTGGTCGCTCTGATGAAGAGCAAAGAGATCTTCAAGAAGGTCGAGGTCGACCGCACGCGGTGCAAGCCCAAGGTCGCCATCATCGGTGAGTTCTGGGCGATGACGACCGAAGGCGACGGCAACTACCAGCTGCAGCGCTTCCTGGAGAAGGAAGGCGCCGAGTGCGACATTCAGTTCGTCACGGCGTGGATCCTCTACAACATCTGGGAGGTGCGCTTCGACACCAAGAACCGCGCGCTCTTGCGCGGCGCCGACAACGCCAAGCTCGGCCTGGCCGGCGCCGGCGAGTACGGCGTGTTCATGCGCAAGATCGGCCTCTGGGCGGGCGACAAGGCCCTGCGCGCGGCGTTCCAAACCTTCGCGCACGCGGGCGGTTTCTATGGCTACCACCTGCCCGACATGGACGCAGTGGCAGACGTGGCGGCCCCCTTCTACAACAACGACCTGCGCGGCGGCGAAGGCCACATGGAGGTCGGCAAGCTGATCCTCAACGTGGTCAAGAGCAAGGCCACCATGACGCTCAGCGTGAAGCCCTTCGGTTGCATGCCCAGCTCCAGCGTGAGCGACGGCGTGCAGTCGCTGATCACCGAGCGCTACCCCGGAACCATCTTCTGCGCGGTGGAGACGAGCGGCGACGGCGCCGTCAACTTCCAGAGCCGCGTGCAAATGTACCTGTTCAAGGCCAAGCAGGCCGCGCAAGCCGAGCTCGAGGCCGCGCTCAAGGACACTGGTCTCACCATCGAGATGGTGAGCGAGTTCCTGAAGCAGAACCCGCGCTACGCCGCTTCGCTCCACCTGCCGCCGCACTCGGTGGCGCACACCGCGGCCGACCTCGTGTACGAGGTCGCCAAGGTCTACGGCAAGAGCAAGCTCGAGATCCTGGCCATCCAGGCCAAGGGCGCGCTCACGGCCTTCGGCGCCTTCGCAATGAAGACCGGCAGCGAGGCGCCCGAGAAGGCGCAGGCCGCCGCCGCCTTCGCGCGCGAGGCCGCGGTCGAGCTGTACGGTATCGCCAAGGAGAAGGCGCCCGGCGCCGCCGAGGCCGCGCTGGGTAAGGCCAAGGCCAAGCTCGGCACCGTGCTGCCGCTCTTCAAGACCGAAAAGGCCAGCGAAGAGTACGTCGCGGCCGCGGAATAACCGCCGTCAGCCAGCCGTGATAGGACGCCCGGGCGCCGTAAGGTCCCCGGGCGTTCCTCATTTTTCACATGCTGAAGCGAATCAACGACCCCAACGTCATCCGCATCTACCTCGCCACGCTGGGGCTCGGGACCGCCTACGGCATGGCGATCAGCGTGATTGCCGTCTTCCTGACGGCGCGTGGCTACAAAGAGACGGACATCGGCTCGCTCGCGGCCTGGTTCGCGGCTGGCATCATGGTCACGGCGGTCGCGTCCGGCACCATCGTCGGCAAACTGGGCGCCAAGCGCGTGCTCACGGCGGCGCTGCTCATCTACGCGAGCACCGTCGCCTTGTTCCCGTTCGCGCCGAGCTACGGCGCCATCGCCGGCCTGCGCTTCTTCGACGGCGCGGCCAGCGTGCTGGTGTGGGTGTCGTCGGAGACCATTTTGGTGGCGCGCGCGCGGCGCGAGATCAAAGCCTTCGTCACGAGCATCTACGGTATGTCGATCGCGGTGGGCTACGGCTTCGGCTCGTTCGGCGCCTTCGTAGCCGCCAAGGTGCTGCCCAACGAGCGCGTGTTCTTGGTGGCCGGCGCCATTTCGGTATTGACCTCGCTGTTCGTGCTCTTCCGCTTGGACAAGAACGCCGACGCGCACCACGAAGGCCCGAGCGACGACAGCGAAGGTAAAGTGAGCGAGCGTTCGCCGCTCGGCGCGTTGGTCAACCGCATCAAGACCTCGTGCTTCGCCACGTTTTGCTACGGCTACTTTCAGTCCAGCGTCGTGCTTTTCTTGCCGCTATTCATGAAGCAAGAAAAGGGCATCCCCGACGAGTACACGCGGCTGATTACGGCGTTTTTCGCGGTGGGCATGCTCTTGGCAATCAACGTGGCCGGGCGCATCGGCGACCGCTACGGCCACCTCTTGGTCATGCGCGTGCTGGCCGTGATCGGCACGACAATGATCGCCGGCTTCGTCTGGCTCGACGGCTTTGCGGGCATGGCCGTCGCGGTCGCCATCGCCGGCGCGAGCCTGGCCAGCATTTCGCCGCTCAGCCTGGCTCTTCAGGGGCTGGTCACGCGCGAGTATCACCGAGCCACCGGCGTCTACAACGCCTTTTACGCTGCCGGCATGGTGCTCGGTCCACCCATCTCGAGCCAGATTTTCCACCGCTCCGGTGGTGGTCCGATGCTGTACCACTTGTCGGCCTTGTGGGTGGCGTTCGTCGTCTTCGCGCAGGTCTTCCGGCGAGACGACCCGCGCGCTGCGGCGAGCACCAGCGCACCCGCCGTCTCGTTGCCTGCTGCGGATTGAGGCTCGAAGATGGCGGCGCCAAGCTCACTTCCGTGTTCCGCGCTGCTCCTGAGCACAGCGGCGCTGCTAGCGTGCAGCGCCCAGCCCAAGACGGCGCAGCACGCCGACGCCACGAGCCAGGTCGTGCTCGAGTTGCGCGGTCAGCAGCTGTCCATCAACGGCCGCCCGCTGTCGGACGAGCCGCGCACGCTGCAGCAGGCGCTCTACGCTTTCGCGCCCGGCAGCTCGGTCGTGCTGCAGCTGCGCGGCCACGTCGGTAACGACGAGCAGCGCCTGCGCCGCGTGCTGCGCGAGGTCGCGCACGGCCCCACCCCACGCATCACGGTGCAGCTGCAAGAGCTCCAGATCCAGCTGCTCAGTCGCCTGTATTGGGCACCTGACGCCGCCGACCTGAACGCCTTCGCTCACGGTAAGAGCATCGAGCTGCACGTGCGGGGGCGCGGGCCTGACCCTGCGTTTGGGCGAAAGCTCGAGCCCTTGCTTCCGGGTGACGAAGCTTCCGAGGCCGCAGCGCGCGACGCCATTGGGGCGGCCTGCGCCACCGGCCATTGCAAGGCGGCGCTCTCGCTCGACGACGACTGGCCCGTGGTCGCGACGCTCAACGCCTGGCGACGCGTGCTCGGCGATGTGCCGACGACACTCACGATTCGCACACGCCATGACGACCTGGCGCATGTGCCGCCGCCCGTCGTGCAGCACACGGTGCGCGACTACTTTGCGACGTTTCGCCGCTGCTACGTGAGCGGGCTCGGCCGCGACCCAAACTTGCGCGGAGACGTGGTCGTGCGTTTCATCATCCAGCCCGACGGCAAGGTGTCGCAGGCCGAGAACGACGACGGCAACATGCCGGACGACTACGTCGTCGCGTGCGTGCTGCGCGCCTTCCGGGCCCTGTCGTTTCCGCAGGCCGAAGGCGCGCCGCTCACCATCGAGTATCCAATCGCCTTTACGCCGACTCGCTAACGGTGCCCGTACCCACCAGCTGCTTTTGAGCCGCTTTGCGGCGCGCGCCGAGGCTCAGCCCCACGACGATCATGATCAGGGCGGCGGCGCCGACCGCCATGGCCGCCACCTGATTCGAAGCGCCGAGCAACTTCGAGGCGGAAGCCAAGAGCACGACGATCAGCGCGGGGCGGATCACGTAGTCAGGCGCCCGCGACGACAGCTGGGCGCCCATGAAAACGCCCGGAATCGCGCCCACCAAGATCGAGGCCGTGAGCGCGAGCTTGAAGTCGCCGAACAGGATGTGACCGAGCGCGGCGGAAGCGACCAGCGGCACCGCTTGCACCAGATCGGTACCGACCAGCTCCGACAGCTTGAAGCTCGGGTAGAGCATGAGCAGCAGGATGATCATCAGCGAGCCAGAGCCCACCGACGTGAGCCCCACGATGAGCCCTCCCGCGATACCGATCAGCAGCGTGGGCACCTTCTTGACCTGCAGCGGCATCATGCTGTCGCCGGGCTTGCGCGAGCGCGTGAGCAACGGACGAATCACCAGGCCGGACGCCACGACCAACAGCGCGACGCCCAGCGCGTTCTTCACCAAGTGCTGTAGCGCCGGGCCCTGACCAAAATGCTTGAGCAGGACCACGCCCAGGAATGCCGAGGGAATGGAGCCCATCACCAGCCACTTCACCAGCTCCTTGTTCACCGAGCCGCGCTTGAAATGCACCCCGCCGCCGATGGGCTTCATGATCATCGAAGCCACGATGTCGCTCGACACGGCCGCCAGCGGCTCGATCTTGAACAGCAGCACCAGGATGGGGGTCATCAGCGCGCCGCCGCCCATGCCCGTCAGGCCCACCACGAAGCCCACGAGCAAGCCGGCCAAGGCAACAATCGGATCCATCGCGCCCTTCTCTTAGCACTAACTCCCTATCGAGAAAGTAGGGATTGCCGCACACGGATATAAGCCATCGAATTTATTGGCATAAATTCTTCAGGGGGATGGCGCAGGTGGGGCCAGAGAGGGACGTGCCGCCGGTTCTGCCTGAGAAGATTCCCCGGCACGGTCGAGCGCGAACTTGAAGAGCACCGGGCCAACCATCTCGTTGATTGCCACGGCAGCGATCACGAGGGAGCGAAACTGCGAGCCAATGCCGGGAAACGCGGCTTCCACCACGACACCCAGCCCCAAGGCGAGACCAGCCTGCGACACCAGGCCAGCCCAGCCCCACTCCTGAACGGCCGGCGGATCGTTGGCCAAGCGTGAGGCGACGCGGGCCGTGGCGAAGGTGACGACCGCACGCATGAGGCACAAGGTCAGCGCGATCACCCACGCCTGCTTGAGCAGCGGTAAGTCGAGCTCGGCGCCGGCGGTGGCAAAAAAGAGCACGAACACGACGCTTCCCATTTGCTCGACCGCGTGCAGCAGCTTTGCCCCCTGATTCGATAGGTTCTGGACCACGAAGCCCGCGGTCATGAACGTCAACAGCGGATCGACGTGCACATACTTGAGCGCGGCGGTCATGCCGAAGCCAATCGCGAGCAGCACCAGGATCAGCTGACTGCCGACCAGGCGCAGGTACATCGCGAGCACCAGCCCCAGCGTGGTGCCCATAGAAATGCTGCCCAGGATTTCGTGACCGAGCACGTTGAAGTCTTCAATCGACAGCTGAGCCCCGGGCGTGATGAGCGGGCGCGCCAGCATGATGGCGAAGGCCAGCAGCATGACGACCAGCACGTCCGAAAGCATGATGAAGCCCAAAGAGAACGTCGCCAGCGGCCCCTTGGCACGCGTCTGCGCCAAAATGCCCATGCAGGCGGACGGACTGCGCGTGACCGAAAGCGCGCCCCAGAGCAGCGCCACCCCCAGCAGGGGCTTGAGCGGCAGGTTGCGAGCGAAGGGGATGAAGCGCGAGAGGGCCAGGAACACGCCGCTCATGACGAACAGCACCACGAACGACTGCAGCGTGCTGGCATAGGTCAGACTCTTGGCCACCGAGCGCAAAGTTCCCAAGCGCAGCTCGACACCGCCGGCCAGCGCGATCAGCGCCAGCGCGAGCGTGTTGACGGGCGCGAGCTGCTTGACCGTCTCGTGGCCAACCAGGTGCAAGACGTGTGGGCCCGCCGCCACGCCCGCGAACAGGTAGCCTGTGAGGTGCGGCAGCTTCAGCGGCTCGAGCAGCTCGCTGAGCAGCGTACCGGCCAGCACCAGAAAGCCGATGGCCGTCATGACGCCGAGGCTCGAATCGCTGTCAGGCGCGAGCAAGGTGAGCGCCAGCAGCACGCCAAAAGCGGCGACCAGCGCGAGCAGTTGTATGATGCGTGTGCCGAAGCCCTTTTGGGCAGCGCTGAGATTCGACAAGCGATCTCGTGAGTAGCTGGGTGTCTCGGTGCCGGGCAAGTCCCAGTCCGCTGGCGCGTGAAGTGCGCGCTACCCAACTGGTCAAAACTGCTCGGATATTTCAGTGAGCGGCGGCTCGCGCTCAGGCCGGTGCCGGCGGCGGCAAAGAGGGTCGCGACGGCCCCTCGCCTCGTGCGGATTCACCCGCGCGGTCGAGCGCCAGCTTGAACAGAATCGGACCGAACATCTCGTTGATGGAGGCCGAGACGATCACCAACGAGCGAAACTTGGTGCCGATGCCTGGGAATGCCGACTCGACCATGATGCCGAGTCCGAGGGCGAGGCCAGCCTGCGGCACAAGGCCCGTCCAACCCCAGGTCTTGACCACGGGGGGATCACCCGCCAGGCGCGAGCTGACCCTCGCGGTTCCGTAGGTGACGGCGGCGCGGATCACACACAGCGCAACCGCGATCGCCCAGCCCTCGCGTAGCAGGGGCAAGTCGAGCTCGGCACCGGCCGTAGCGAAGAACAAGACGAACACGACGCTGCCCATCTGCTCCACTGCGTTCATCAGCTTGGGCGCCTGATTGGACAGGTTTTGCACGACGAAACCAGCCGTCAAGAAGGTCAGCAGCGGATCGACCTGCACGTACTTCAGCGCGGCCGTGACGCCGAAGCCCAATGCCAATAGCACTAGCAACAGCTGCCCACCGACCAGGCGCAGGTAGATGGCGAGCACCAGGCCGAGCGTCGTGCCCATCGAAATGCTGCCCAAGATCTCGTGACCCAGCACGTGGAAGTCGCTCATCGAGATCGAGGCGCCGGGTGTGATGAGCGGCCGCGCCACCAGGATGGCCGCAGCGAGCATCACGATCACCAGCACGTTGGACAGCATGACGAAGCCCAACGAAAAGGTGGTCAGCGGCCCTTTGGCCCGCGTTTGTGAGAGGATGCCCATGCACGCCGAAGGGCTGCGCGTCACCGACAGCGCGCCCCAGAGCAGCGCCACCCCCAGCAGCGGCTTGAGCGCGAGATCTTTGGCGAAAGGGATGAAGCGCGACAGCAGCACGAACACGCCGGTCATGACGACCAGCACCACGCTCGACTGGAGCACGCTGGCGTAGGTCAAGCTCTTGGCCACGCTGCGCAGCGTGCTAACCCGCAGCTCCACGCCTCCGGCCAGCGCTATTAGCGCCAGGGCCAGGGTGTTGACCGGTGAAAGCTGACCAACCGTGTGATGATCCACCAGGTGCAGCACGTAGGGGCCGCCCACGATGCCCGCCACCAGGTAGCCGGACAGGTGCGGCAGGCGCAACGGCTCCATGAGCTCGCTGAGCAGCGTGCCGGCCAAGACCAGAAAGCCGATCGCAGTCATGGTCGCCAGCTGCACGGGCGTATGCGGGGCCAGCTTGGTCAGCGCAAACAGCACGCCGAAGGTGATGACCAGCGCCACTGCCTGTAGCAGGCGGGTCGCCGGGCCTTTGGAGCTCGCTCCATGCCCGCTCATCCGTGGCTCTCTCGCGTGCTCAGACTTTCGGGCGCGTCACTCGGACGGCCCAGCTCGTCTTCGCCGACAGCATGCAGCTCGCCCGCTCGCTCGAGCGAGCGACGCAACGCGCCCGGCGAGAGCCACTCTCCGAGGATGTTCGAGACGACCGCAAATAACAGCACGGCGTCGGTCGCGACGCCCGGCATGCGCGTGGACATGGCCAGCGCACAGGCGATGGTGAACCCTCCCGAAGCGAGCATGCTCAGCCCGAAATCCGCGCCAGTGCCTCGCGCCGGACCCAAGCCGAGCAGCAGGCCGAGCAGCACGCGCGCCAACAGCTTGACCACGACCAACACCCCAACGAGCCCGAACACCGGGGTGGGCAACCTGAGGTTCACGTAGGCGCCGGCCAGCAGCACCACCGGCAGCAGCACGGGCTTCTCGGTCGGGGTCAACATGGCCTTGATATCCAAGCGGTGGCGCGACATGGCGAGCGTGAGGCCCATGGCGAACATGGCGCCCAGCAGCGAAAGGCCCGCCCGATCGGCCGCGCCCAGGCACAAGAGGCCGGTTCCGAGCAGCACGCCCCAGCTCTCGTCACGCCGGAAGTCTCGTCCCAACAGCAGCGCGGCGATCAGCCCCAGCCCCGAGCCGAACGCCAACGTGATCATCAGCCGTCCCAGCGCGGGCACGGTCGGCAGGGCGCTGCCCGGCGCGAGCGCGAACAGCGTGGCGAGCGCGAGCGGCGGTACCAGTGCGCTGGCACGAGCCGCGTCGGCTGCAAAATCAGCCAAGGGCCCGCTGGCTCCATGACGTTCGACCACCCAGCGCACCGAGTGGCGTGTGGTCGCCGAGGCGCAGGCACCCATGCCGATGGCCAACGAGAGTCGATTCGGGCCCTGAAATCCGCCGAGCAACGGCGCCAGCCAGTACGCCACGCCCGCGACCAAGAGGCAGGTCAGCGCCCCGAGCAGGACTCCCACGGCAGCTCGAGCAGGCTGGAGCCAGCGGTTGGCCACGCGCGTGTAGCCCACGGCCACGACCAGCGACAACCAACCCGTACCGACCAGGACGACGGGCTCGAATGCGCGCCAAAGCGAACGAGCCACGACGTCGAACACATGCGGACCGAGGGCGAAGCCGAGCACCAGGTACTCGGAGCCGCTCGGCAAACCGAAGCCCCGAATCGCGCGTCCGCCCACCAAGTTGCTGCCAAGGTAGGCTAGCAACAGCAGGCCGAGCAGCAGCCAGATGCCGTCGCTCACGCGCGATCCCTCCCCAGCGTGATGCCGGCGCCGGAGAGCGCGTCGAGTGCCGCGATATGGAACGCCGTGCGAGCCTCGAGCGAGTCGCAAGTGGCGGCGATGCGAAAGCGAATTGCGTCCGCGTCGGCCGAGACGATTTCGACGCTGGGCTCCGAGCCGACCTTGCCCGCAACCGCCGCCAGCAAGCTTCGCACCTCCGTCACCGAAGAGCTGGCATGGACGTAGAGGTCGAGGGTCAGCCGCGGCTTGGCGCCGAGCAGGCGCAATGGACGCACCAGTGTCAGTAGATGCGGGACGCGCAGCTCCGTGCGATCGGTGACGATCAGGCGGAGCTCGAGCAAGTTGAGCTCGGAGACGCGACCACGGTAGGCGCCGAGCTCCACGAACTCGCCGACGCGCAAGCGCCGCCCGTACAGCCAGATCGCGCCCACCGTACCCGAGGCCAGGACCGGCGTCGCGGCCAGCCCCAGCGCGACCAGAGAAATGATACCCACCCTGCCCAGCACGCCGTCCGTGTCACCCGTGACGACGGGCGCCAAGAAGACCAACGCGGCGATCACGATACCGGCGCGCAACAGCACGCTGGTCGGCGCGGCCAAGTCGTTCGGCAGCCAACCGAGCGGAGTCTCGCCGCGCGCCACGCTGGCAAAAAACAGCCCCACGAAGCGCACCAGCACGAACACTGCCAACGCCGCCAGCGCCGCTACGACCAAGAGCGGCAGCGCGGTAGCGAGCCGCGCCATCAGCTGGGAGAGCGGCGCCAGAACGATCCCGGTCAGCTTCTGTGTGTAGTCGCGCGTCGATTCGAACAGCGACAGCACGACGACCAGCCAGGTGTAGGCGACGCCCAGCTGCGCCAACCACTTCAGGATCCCCAGCGCCAGCAGCCCGGTCGAGCGCAGCATGGCGGGCCGGACGAATTCGATACCTTGGAAGCGCAGGGACAGATCTCTGTCGCTGCGAGCATCCAACCACTTTCGGGCGCGTTCCTCGAAATCGCCGAGCTTTCTGACGAGATAGAAGGCGATTAGCGCGAAGAATACGACCAGCGAGAACGAGAAGGCGCTCCGCGCCACAGCCGCGCGCTTGCGATCACTCACGATTTTCTCGTGAATCGCGGAGGCAGTGCTCGCTGCATAGGCCTCGAGTGACGTGGCTCCGGCGAGCTTGGCTTCCTCCTCGTTCAGCTCGACGATGAAGGTACGCCCAACGGAGAGCAGCGCTCCGTCTCCGCGGCGCGCGATGCTCACGTCAGCACCCGGCTCACTGTCGTAAGCGCGCTTCAGCTGTTCGCTCGCCTCGCGCGCGCGCGCTTCGGGCGACTTGCCGCCGAGCGTTGCCCGCAGCATGAACACCTCGTCGTCAGCCAGCTTTGCGGCGAACGCCGGGACCGGCGCCGGGGCGGGCTCAGGCCCGACGGGCTCCTCCGGCGCAGGAGGAGGAGCAGGTGGTGGTGGCGCGCTCGGGGCGGCAGCTACGGCTGACTCGGACGGCGGCGGCACCGGCGCCGCAGCCATGTCCGTCGGTTCGCCGCCGCTGGAAGGCGCCGCACCCTCCGGCGCTGAGCCGCCGTTCGCCGCCGCCGAGGGTACCGCGCTGGGCAGCGGCGCCACGGGCGGCGCCTCAATCGACGGTGCGGCCGACGGTGGGCCAGAGGGCGAGAGCGGACGGGCCGCGAGCGGCGAGCTCGCGAGCGGACGGGCCGTCTTCGGCGGCTCCGCTTTGACTTTCGGCTCTGGGGGCGGCGAAGCGACGGGCACCTGGGCCCCCGCCGTCTGTCCCCACAACAAGCCACACAAAAGCAGGGTCGGCGCCGTTGCGCGCCCGCACTCACGCAGAAAAACTCGCGTCAACCGGTGAAGCACGAGCCGGGTACTCTCCGGCACGGACCGCCCAAATTCAAGCTCGGACGCGTGTCCCACCCCTGGATTGCGACGATTACGCAAAGGTCATGCAAATCATTGCGGCGCGAGACCTGCCTGGCATGTTAAGCGGCCGCATGACCAATACCGAGCACCCCGATCGCCTCGTGCTCCACATTGCCGGTGCCGACCGTCCAGGCGTCACCGCGCGTCTCACCGAGATCGTCGCCGAAGAAGGCGGAGCGCTGATCAACATCGGTCAGTCCGTGCTCAACGGCTATTTGATGCTGTCGGCGATCGTCGACCTACCGAAGAACTCGTACGCGCTCAGGAAAATTCTGTTTGCGGCGGCCGACATGGGTCTGCGCCTCGAGGTCACGCCGTTCAAGAACGCGGCTGAATCAATGACTACGTCGGAGGCTCCGGCGCTCGCGGTCACGTTGCTCGGTCCGCTGTCGAGCGGGCGTGCCACGGCCGAGATCACGCGCTTCATGGCCGGTCGGCACATGAACATCCGCGAGATTCGCTCGCTCTCGGATGTCGAGCTCAACGGTTTGGAGCTGATCGCCGACTTGCCTCCCGGCACCGAGATCAAGGCGGCCGAGTTGGCGGCGCTGCGCGGTGAGCTGCTGCGTCTCGGCATGCAGCTGGGGGTCGACATGGCGGTGCAGAAAGACGACATCTTCCGCCGCACGAAGCGCCTCGTGTGTATGGACGTGGACTCGACCTTCGTGAAGGGCGAGTTCATCGACGAGCTGGCCGAGCTCGTCGGCGTCAAGGAGCAAGTCGCCGCCATCACGGCCCGCGCCATGCGCGGCGAAATCGACTTCAAAGGCGCCCTCACGGAGCGCGTGAAGCTGCTCGAAGGCTTGCCGTTCGAGCGCGCTCAGTCGCTGATCGACAAGTTCGAGCTCACGCCGGGCGCCGACTTGTGGGTGAAGAAGCTGCAGAGCCTCGGCTTCAAGATCGGCCTGGTGAGCGGGGGCTTCACCTTCTTCGTCGACGTGCTGAAACAGCGCTTTGGCCTCGACTTCGCGTTCGCCAACGAGCTCGAGGTCGAAGGCGGCAAGCTCACCGGCCGCGTGCGCGGTGCGATCGTGGACAGCGAGCGCAAGGCGCAAGTGCTCAAAGACATGGCGCAGGTCTACAGCTGTCGCCTGGAGCAAAGCATCGCCATCGGCGACGGCGCCAACGACATCTTGATGCTGCAAAGTGCCGGACTGGGCATCGCCTTCCGCGCCAAGCCCAAGCTGCAAGAGGTCGCGAGCTTCTCGCTCAACCACCACGAGCGCCTCGACACCTTGCTTTACTTGATGGGCTGGAACGAGCGAGACCTGCGCACCGTTTGACCGAGCGGGCTGCCAAAACGCAGCCCCTTTGCAGAAGGCTTCCGTGCCCGCGCTAGGTCGCGCTGGTCGGCCGTCGTTCTGATAGCGCCTCGGGCCATTCGCTCGATCGACTGCACAGTCTTCCCGCGTCGGGGGGTGAAACCTGATGACGCCACGTGAGCTTCTGCAAGCGGGCTGCGGATGGGCAGCCCCATGAGAGCTCAGGAGCTAGCGTTTGCGGGCCAGGTAGAGGCCGTCTCCGATCGGCACGAGGCTGGCGGAGACGCGCGAGTCGGCGGCGATCTTGGCGTTGAGCTGGCGGATGGCGCGCGTGCTCTCGTTTTGGTCACGCGGGTCAGCCACGGCGCCGCTCCACAGCGTGTTGTCGACGGCGAGCAAGCCGCCGGGGCGAAGCAGCGTGAGGCAGCGCTCGTAGTAGGCGTCGTAGCTGGTCTTGTCGGCGTCGATGAAGGCGAAATCGAAGCTGCCGCCTTGGCCTTGCGCGAGCAGCGCGTCGAGGGTTTGCAGGGCGGGCTGCAGCTCGAGTTGGATCTTGTGCGCCACCCCCGCCTCCTTCCAGTAGCGACGCGCGATACCGGTCCACTCCTCGCTCACGTCGCAGGCCACGATGCGTCCGTCTGCCGGTAGCGCCAGCGCCACCACGGTCGAGCTGTAACCGGTGAACACCCCCACCTCCAGCGTGCGCCTGGCTCCGATCAGCTCGACCAGCAGCGCCATCAGCTGCCCCTGCTCGGGTGAGATTTGCATGCGGCCGCTCGGAAGCGCGGCGGTTTCTCGGCGGAGTCGAGCCAAGATCTCCGGCTCGCGCAGCGTCGTCTCCAGCAAGTAGCCATAGAGCGCCTCGGTCATCGCGATGGTTGCCACCGACATCGCCCCGAACTGTACTACCCTTTGGGCATGCCGAAGACCCTCCTGAACGGCTCGCTTGCCGCGCTTCTGATTTTGGTCGCCTGCCAAAAAACCGAAGGTCAGCCGAGCGTCTTCGGAGGAGAAGGCGCCAAGGTCGCGGACGAAAAGCCTTTGCCCGAAGGCGCGGGCAAGCCGGAGGCATTGGGTCCCTGTGGCAAACCTGGTCCGGTCAGCGACGCTGCGCTGATCGACGACTTCGAAGACGGCAACGATCGCATCTTCAAGGCCTTCGAGCGCGACGGCTTCTGGTTCTCGGCCAGCGACAAGACCGAAGGCTCGACCATCACGCCGTTGGCGCCTTTCGCGGCCGAGCTCCTGCCCGCCGCCGAGGCCAGCAAAGAGAACCGCTACGCCGCTCACCTCACCGCGGCCGGCGAAAAGAACTGGGGCGTGGTGTGGGGTGCCGCGCTGCAGTGGACGCGCGAAGGCATCAAGTGCCCGCTCAACGTTTCGGCCTTCGCCGGCGTGCGCTTTCGCGCCAAGGGCCCGGGCACGATTCGCGTGTCGATGGCGGTGCCCGAGGTCACGCCCAAGGAGGGCGGCGGAACCTGTGCGGACCGCTGCTACGACGCTCACGGCAAAGTCTTCTTGCTGAGTAGCGCCTGGGACACGTACGAGATGCGCTGGGAGAAGATGCAGCAAGGCGGCTGGGGCACCGAGGCGCGCTTCACTCCCGAACGCGTCGTGAACTTGGCCGTCAACGTCGACGTGAAATCGCTGCCCGCCGATCTGTGGCTGGACGACGTGGAGCTCATTCCCAAAACCGCGCCGGCTCAAGCGGCGGCTCCGGCGGCAGCCGCTCCCTGAGCCATGCGGCGACTGGGCGCGCTGCTGCTCGCTGTGTGCCCCGCCGTTGGGGGATGCGGCGCCTTCGCCGCGTCCACGCGTAGGCCCACTGCCGAGCTGCCGGCCGGCGCGGCGCTGCTACCGGCGCGCACCCGGCGCCTCACCAATTGGGAGCTGGAGCGCAGCCTGGCTGCCTTCACGGGCCTCGACGTCACCATCGCGCAAGAGCTTCCGCCGGACGTGCGCCAAGAAGGCTACACGCCGAACGTCGCCCAAGACGTCTCCACGGCTTGGGCCACGCGCTATTCGGCGCTGGTGCAGCAGCTGGCCGTGAAAGCGGCGGCGCGCCTGCCGGGCCGCGAGCGCTGCCGCGATCTGGGCCCCGATTGCCGCGCGCGGCGCGTCGTGGAGCTGGGCGAGTTCGCGTTTCGCCGCCCGCTCGAAGCCGAAGAGCAGCGCTCGCTCGAGGCGCTGGTGAGCGAAGCCGCGAACGCAGGAGAAGGCTTCGAAGGCGCGATGAGCGAGTTGCTGCAAACGCTCTTCGAGTCGCCGAGCTTCATCTACGTGAGCGAGCTGGGTGAGGCAACGGCTGCGGGCACGCGCCGTTTGACGAACGACGAGCTCGCTTCGGAGCTTTCGTTCATGCTCACGGGTGCCCCGCCCGACGCCGAGCTGCGCGCCGCAGCCGCGCAGGGCGCGCTCGACGAGCCCGCGGCCCGCGCGCAGCAAGCCTGGCGGCTGCTCGGCCTCTCGAGCACCCGCTATCAGTTTCGCCATTTCGCGCTGCAATGGCTGGAGGTCGACCGGCTGCTCGACACCGCCAAAAGCTCGCAACTGTTTCCGACGTACGACGCGCTCAAGCCGTACATGCTCGCGGAGACCGAGAACTACGTCGACGAGGTCTTGGTCCACCGTGGCGCTTCCGTACAGGCGCTGCTGGCGGGCGGCTTTGCGTCGGTGGGTCCGGAGATGGCCCGGTTCTACGGCCTCAAGACGTACGGCCCGCGCGCGTCGCTCGCCGGCAGCGGCAGGCTCGGCGTGCTCCAGCAAGCCAGCTTCTTGGCGGCGCACGCGCACGAAGACGTGACCAGCCCGGTCAAGCGGGGCGACTTCGTGATGCGCAAGCTGCTGTGCGAGAAGGTCAAGCGCCCCGCCGAGATCGGGCTCGAGGTCGTGATGCCGCCGCCGTCGGCGACGCTCAGCAATCGCGCGCGGCTGAGCCAGCACATCGCCGACCCGGGTTGCGCCTCGTGCCACTCGACGCTGGACGCGATCGGCTTCACCTTCGAGAGCTTCGACGCCGCCGGCGCCGCACAAACCAGCGATCATGGCCACGCCATCGACACGCGCACCCAGGTCCGGCTGGGCCAGCAAGCCACCGAGGTGCAAAGCTTGGCATCGAGCGAAGCGCTCACGCGGGCGTTGCTCGAAAATCCGCAAATCGACAAGGTTTCCGAGTGCTTCGCGCGTCACGCCTTCCGCTACTTCAGCGCCCAAGCCGACCCGCGCGTGGAAGAAACGTTCGTCGCGCTGCGCGCCGAGCTGGATGAGTCCGAGCGTGATAACCTGTTTCGAGTGCTCGTAGCCTACGTCGCCAGCGACTTGTTCGTGCTCCGCGAGGTGAAGGGCACATGAGCCGCGCGTTGTCTCGCCGTCGCTTTTTGGCTGCGCTCGGCGTGAGCGGCGCCTTCTTGGCGCACGAGACGCGCGGGCTGGCAGAAGCGGCGCCGACCAAGAGCGTCGCGCCACGCCGCTTCATCAGTGTGTACACACCGCACGGTCGCGCGCACGAGCTGTGGCAACCGCGCGCCGATTTCGACGTCACGTACGAAGGCTCGGTGTTGGCTCCGCTCGCCGACGCGGCGCGCTACGGTCGCAGCTTCCGTGAGCAGCTGCTGGTGCTCGACGGCATCGACTTGAGCGCCGGCATCGAGGTCGGCACGACGGGTCACGACGGCTCGCGTGTCATCCTGACCGGCAGCGGCGCGGACGGCAAGAATGCGTCGCTCGACCAATTCTTGGCGGTCGAACAAGCATTGGGAGCCGATACGCCCCACACCAGCCTAACGCTCGGCGTCGGTAGCGACAGCACCGAAGTCGGCATGAATCTCAGCTTTTCTCGCGGCGGCACGCCCGTGCCGAAGTGGATCGACCCTTCGCGCGTCTTTGCGGAGCTTTTTGGCAACCCGCTCGGGGCCCGCCAAGAAGAGCTGGACCACGCGCGGCGCGCCGGCAAGAGCGTGCTCGACCGCGTGCGCAGCGACCTGTCGCGCCTGGCCAGGCGCGCGCCGCAGAGCGAGCGCACCAAGCTCGAGCAGCACGCCACGGCCCTGCGCGACATCGAAAAGCGGCTCACGCACGTGGCGCCGAGCTGCCAAAGCCCCGCGCCCCCGCCCACCTTCGAACGCCTCAAATCGTTCGGCGGCGGCGAGCCCTACTTCGACGCCATCACCGACCTGCAAATCGATCTGTCGGCGCGCGCCATTGGCTGCGACCTCACCCGCTTTGCGACGCTCTATTTCGCCGATCTCACGCGCAGCAAGCTCTTCGCCGAGCTGCCGGAAGACGTGCACCAAGAAGTCGCCCACCGCTACGACGGTCGCGACGACGTGCACCGAGGTACGCCCGAAAGCTGGAACAAGCTCGCCATCCAAAACCGCTACAGCTACGGCAAGCTTGCGCGCCTGTTGCAGCGCCTGCACGAAGCCGGCGCCTTCGACTCCACGCTCGTGCACGTCTCTAGCGACATGGGCGACCCCGCGCGCCACAGCTCCCGCCACGTCCCCACCCTGCTCGTCGCCGGCCCCGATTTCGGCCTAAAAACCGGCCGTTACATCGACTTGCGACACGGCAAGAATCAGCAAGAAGGCGTGCCGAACAACCGCTTGTTGGTGTCGATTGCGAACCTGTTCGGTGCGCCGATCACGCGTTATGGCGAATCGAAGAACGCGAGTTTGCTGAGTGGCAAGCTGGATGTGCTGACTTAACAATTACGTCTCCCCGGCCAGGGCTCGAAAACGTCACGCTGAAGTACGAACCAGGAAAGGATGGTCGCCAACCCTCGACTAGCCCCGGCGACAACCGTCGTGCCCGGGAGCGACCGCTCAAATCTTCACGCCGTGCGCCAGAAACGGCCGCGTCTTCTCGATCAAACGTCGCGCGATGCGCGGATCTACCAAGAGCTTGTCGAAGGGCTCGAAGTCGAGCTCACGCTTTTCTTGGCCGAGCTCGGCTTCGAGGGCGTCGACGACGCAGTCGGCGATCATGACCAGGCGCACGTGCGGCGTCGCGGCGGCGGCGGGGTCGTGGTGGGCGGCGCAAGCGTCGACGATCTCGGTCGGGAGCTTCCAGGCCATCGCGACTTCGGCGCCGGCGCTTTCGTGGTATTTGCGCACGAGTTGCGCGACCAGAGCGGGCGTGGAGGGGGCTTTCAGGCCGTCCAGAATGCGGTAGATCCGCGACTCGCCGATGTCGTGCAAAAGACCGCTCATGTAGTCGTATTCACTGCCGATCGAGAGCTCGCGGCTCGCGACACGCGCGGCGTGGGCAGCGATCACGCTCTTGCGGAACGACTCCTGAACTGCGGCCTGGTATTTCTTCAGGCCGCCCGAGGTGCTGGCGTAAACCACCTGAAACAGCAGGTCGCGCGTGCTGGCTAGGCCCAGGCGCACGATGGCCGATTGGGTGGAGCTGGTCACCCAACCACGGAAGTAAATCACGCTGTTCGCGACCGACATGAAGCGCGCCGCGATAGGCGGGTCGGTGTCGACGAGCGACGCGAGCTCGGTGATGCGCGCGTCCGGATCGTTGGCGAGCCTGATGGCGGACTGAGCCACGGCCGGCAGCACGGGCAGCGCGGCGCGGCCCGTCTTCAGCCGCTTGGCGAGCTCTCGCTCGAGCTCGGGCAGGGTCGGGTCTTCCGACGAAACCGCCGCCTCGCCGGGGATGATCTGGCTGTCGTTCGCAGCGACTTCGCCCAGGGGTTGCGAGGCCTGCGCGCTCATCCGGACCTCAGCCTTTCGAGGCTCTCGAGCGGCAGCACCGGAATGTCGGTGATCGGCAGCACGCTCGGCGGCTGCTCGGGCGGCGTCGTGAACGGAATGCTGGCCGAGCCGCGCGGATCTTGCTCGACCGCGGCCGGAATGCTCTGCCCCGGCGCCACCAGAACCACGCGGTTGCGGCCGGTGCGCTTGGCCGCGTAGAGCGCCATGTCAGCGCGATGCAAGAGGTCCTCGCTGCGCTCGTCGCTCTGGCGCGGGTCGAAAACGGTGACGCCGATGCTGAGGGTCAGCTTGGCGGGACCGCTCTTGGGCGGGAGCATGCTCTCGATGGAGCGGCGCAGCCGTTCGGCCACCAATCGTGCCGATTCGGGGCCGGCGCCCGCGACGACACCCACGAACTCTTCACCGCCGTAGCGACCGACGACGTCACCCGGGCGCAGCGCGGTCTTGAGCACGCTCGCTACCGCGACCAGCACGCGGTCGCCCATCTCGTGACCGAAGCGATCGTTCACGGACTTGAAGTGATCCAGATCCATGAACAGCACGCCAAAGCGCTCTTTGGCCTGGCAGCGCGCCGTGACTTCGCTTTGCAGCGAGCGTCGGTTGAGCAAACCCGTGAGCGGATCGGTTTGCGAATCGCGGCGCAGGTTGTCGCGTTCGTTGCGCACGCGCTCGAGCGCATCGTAGAAACGCTTGTTGCGAAGCTGCACGCGAATGCGCGCCCGCAGCTCTTGCTGGCGCTCGGGATCGGGCACGAAGTCGTCCGCGCCGGCTAAGAGGCCTCGCGCGACCTCTTCTTCGTCGGCGGCGGTGCCGAGCAAGATCACCGGGTAGTGCAGGCGCGGGTCCATGGCGCGCAGGTCGCCCACCAGCTCCAGACCACTCACGGTCGGCAGGTCGGCCGCGAGCAAGATCAGGTCTGGCTCGTACTCCGCGGTGAGCCGCAGCAGCTCGTCGCCGTCGGGCAAGAACACACAGTCGTACCCCTCGGCCTCGAGCAGCTCGCGTAGCGCGTTGCGGCGTTCGGTCTCAGGCTCGACGACCAGCACACGACCGGCCCGCTCCGCAATGGGCGGGTTGGTCGATAACCTGAGCGAATCGCTCTCTCGGGACAGCAAGGGGCCTGGACCTCTCCGTGTCAAACGGTCGCGCTGTACGGAACTATAGGGGTCTCAACTTGGAACAGCCCGATTTCGTTCTGAACTTCCGTAAAGAGCCGCCGTTTGTACGGGGCGTAACCCCATGTTCTGGAAGAAGAACACGCCCAGCACCCCCCCTGGCCCACCGGCAGCCACCACAACCCCGGCCGTGCCCGAAGCCGAAACCGCTCAGGCCGGACGCGACCTCGACGCCGCCATCGACACGGTGGTGGCCATGCTGCGCTCTTTCGGGGAGCACGCCTTCGACCTGGACAACGTGCAGGCTGAAGACACCCACGCCGAGTGCGACGGCTGGGCTCGCAAGATCGCCATGGGCGAGAAGCTGGGCGTCGAAGGTGGGCCACCCAAGCGCGACTTCGGCGGCGTGCGGCGCTACTTCGCCGCGCACCGCGCGCACGAGCGCGAGTACGTCTCCTCGAGCGTGACGAACCTGCGCGAAGCGGTGCACGCCTTCGCGCGCTGCCTCACGCGCACGGTGGGAGAAGACCGCTCGGCGGACGCGCGCGTCGGCGCGCAGCTCGGCAACCTGGTGGCAGCCTTCGGCGCCAACGACGCCGACGTGATTCGGCGCGAGGCGGAAAACGTCGTGCAAGTCGTGAGCGACGTGATGGAGCAGCGCAAGAAGCTGCAGCAGGAGCAGCTGCAGCTGTTGAGCGAGAAGATTCAACGCCTCAAGGCCGAGCTGCACGAAGCGCGCGAGAGCGCGGCGCTGGATCCGCTCACGCAGTTGCACAATCGTACGTCGCTGGATACCCAGCTGGAGCGGGTAGCGGACTTGTCTTTCTTGATGAGCGCGACGCCCTGCTTGCTCATGATCGACGTCGACCATTTCAAGTCGGTCAACGACCGCTTTGGTCACCCCATCGGCGATGAGGTAATTCGCCGAGTCGCTGACACCTTGGTGCGCAATTTCCTGCGCCGCGAGGACTTCGTGGCGCGCTACGGTGGCGAGGAGTTCGTGGTCGTGGTGCCCGATTCCTCGGCCCACGCCGTGCGGCAGCGGGCCGACCGCGTCCGTCAAGCGATCGCCGAGATCGGCTTCAGCAAAGGCAACGAGCACTTCAGCGTCACGGCGTCCGTCGGCGTGGCGGTGTTGGGCCCCGGCGACACCGGCAAGACCTGGCTCGCCCGCGCCGACGCGGCTCTCTACGAAGCCAAGACGGCCGGCCGCAACCGCGTCGTCTTCGCCGACGACATGGGCGCGTCAGTACCGTCGATGCCTGCCGTGCGTCCGGTTTCGGCAACGCCCGGTCGAACGATTTCGTCGGGGTCGCTCAGGCTCCCAGGCAAGTAAGATCAGACCGGCTTGTACTCGGCCGGCGCGGCACTGCCCTCGCCGAAGAAGAACTTTTCGCACTCGGTCATCCATAGGCGCTGGCCGGTTTCGCTGGTGAGGTCGAGGCGGTACTCGTTGATGAGCATTTTCGAGTGCTCGAGCCAGCTGCGCCAGGCTTGCGCGGAGACGTTGTCGAACACGCGCTGACCGAGGTCGCCCTTGAATGGCGGCTTCTCCAGCCCGTCGAGGTCCTTGTCCAGCTTCACGCAATGCACGGTGCGAGCCATTTCGCCCGGACCTTTACCGCGGAAGGAACGGCCGTCAAGCTTGGTTTGGGACGGTGCCCGTTCAACGCGAGGCGGCTCGCCCGCGCGAGCTGCCTCGACCTCAACCGACCTTGGAAGAACAGATCACGATCACGAGAGAGGTCCTTAACCCTCGTGAGACCCGGCGCGGCCGGGCGCAAAATCCGTGGTTCGATCGGGAAGGTCGCCAGGCGGTTGGGGCACGTCGGTGCGAACTGCATCCAAATAGGGCTGCTCGACCGTGATCGCGAACGTCTTGCCTTGCCGCCACAGCTTGCCGCTCAGCAAGCGTGCCTGCTGAGCGCGCGCCTCGATGATGGCGCCGATGACCTGACCCGGTGAGCGCGGCGTGATGCCCAGCGCCTCGACCAAGATATCGCCGTCTTGCACCCCGATGCCGAGCGCGGCGACGCCGGAGAGCCTGAGCCCCGCGGGATGCTGCAGAGTCTCAGTCACGAACACCCCTTGAGGACGCGCGGTGCTCTGCGAAAGCTTGAGCACGGTGGCTTTCGAAACGAAAATCGCGGCCGGCGCCGGAGCTCGGAAGGGCTTGGCGCCGCCACGCCCGCTGCCCTTCGCCGCCAGCACGACTGGCTCGGCCCAATTGTCGGGCGTATCGCTCTCGACCAGCTCCTCGAGCACCACGGGGGGCGGCTCGGCCACGAGCGGCGCGGTGAGCCTCAGCAGTGCGTGCACGCTACGGGCCGTGAATGGCGCTACCAGTGCCTCGGCCGCTTGCGCCACCAGCGCGAACGGCGCGCTGAGCGCGACCGCTACGAGCAGCGTCTGAACCAGCCGTCGCCTCGTCACGCCTGTGACTATACCGGCTAGACGCGGACCCGCCAGTTGCCCTGGAAAGTCTTGCCCACGTTGTCACACGTCGGGTCGGTGACGATCAGCTCCGGGCGCGCGTCTTGGCAGTAGACGATGGTGTTCTGGCGAAAGGTCTGGCCAAAGTGGATGGATTCGTCGCGCGCGATGCCGTGGACGACCCAGGCCGGCTCGCGGAAAACGCCTTCCGGCTCTTCGTCGTAGCCCACGCAATGCTCGACCCGGTAACAGCCGAGGATGAGCAGGTCGCGCAGCACCTGGTGACGCGCGTCGTTCACCCGGCGAGGTAACAACATGGACCGAGGATTGTAGGCCGTGAGGATGGCGAAGCGCTGCCGCAGCAGCGGCGGCAACCCATTGACATCTTTTACGATTTCTCCATCCATCGAGACGCGGAGCGCGCCGCTGTCGCCCGGCAGCTCGTAAACGGTCGCAAAGTAGGAGCGGAGGAGGTTCTGGTCCACGGCGGGTAGTTACCGCAATCTCGCGCTGCGTCCTAGGGGGGCTGCCACATCGCTGCCCACTTGCAGAAGGCTTACTTGCCGGCTCCAGGTCTCGCCTTGCGGCACGCCCCGGCCGAAGGCCGGAGGTCAGGAGCCGAACAGCAGGCGGCCGCCGTGCCCGATCGCCGACATGGCGTGCTGCACGTAGTCGATGCGGATATCGGGCGCGGCGAGCATCTGCGAGAAGCCGCCCACCACCAACTGCGGCTTGAGGCAGGCGTAGCAGCTCGCTTCCGACCACTGCGCGCGCTGTAGGAACGAGACCACGTCGCGTAGGAGCGCTTTCTCGTGCGTCACGTCTTCGCCGCGCTTTTGCTTGATGGTGATGGCAGCGTTGAGCGCTTCACCGATGCCAGCGGTGGCAGTATTGCGCGGCGGAAAGAGATCGCTCACGCCGTAGCCACCGACGAAGTTCGGCTCGCTCGTATCTTCGGCGCGAGCCACGAAACGCATGCGCGAAGCGACGTAGTCGATGCAGAGCCGTTCGTAGGCGTCGTTGCGGTGCGAGGTGAGCGCGTGGCGTGCCGCCAGGCAGTGCCAGCCCTCTTCGAAGAAGAAGAAGTCGCGCAGCGGCCGCGGCCAATAGGGGCCGCCGTAATAGGCCATGGCACGGTCGAGCGCGCTCTTGAGATCTGCGGCGCTCGGCAGCGGCTCGGCGGCGCCGCCCTTCAAGTCTGCCAATTGCTGCTCGAGCAGCACGAGACTCAGCACGGCTTGTCCGGCCGCGTAGAGTTGCTCGTAGTCGCCGGTGCCTCGCTTCTTGCGCTCGTCGAAGGCCGGAAAAAAGCTGCCGTTCTCGCGCTGCAGCCGCATCATGAGGCGACTCAGCTGACCGATCAGGCGATCGTTGCCGGCGCCGACCAGCTGGCGGCAACGCAGCATCGCCAGGAGCGGCAGCCCGCTCTTGCCGAGGCCGAAACCGGTGCCGTCGTTGAGGGCCGACACCTTGCCAAAGCGCTTTTCCGTAGGCTCGAACGCGCCCAGCGCCCGCTCGACGGTGGCCGCCAACTGCGGGCCGGTGCCGAGCTCGCACAGCGCGTAGGTGGTGCCCGCCTGGCGCGGCAGGTTCAGCGTCTGCTTGTCTTCGTTGCCGGTGAGCGGGTCGAGCGAATAGCGGAAGGTGCCGTCCGGCTCCTGCGCGTTTTCGATGTATTTTTGCGCGGCCCGCACGACTTGCTCGACGCCGGCAGCGCTCAGCGAAGGCGGCGTGGTGCGGGTGCGCACGAGACGGTGCACGCCGTTGCCGTCGGCCGCAAAGCTCTCCGTTTCGATGCGCACCAAGCCGTCGAGGCCGCGACCATTGCTGTCCGGCGTCGAGCCGAGCGCCTTGCGCACCGATTCGGTCGAAAAGCCGTAGCTCACCTCGGGAATGGAGGGCAGCGGGTGGTTTTCGCCGAAGGCGTCTCCGAGCGTGAGCTGCCAGGCCGGCAGACAACGCTGCTCCTCACACACGCCGTCGATACCGGGGCGTACCTCCAACGTGTCGAGCAGCGGAAAGCGACGCTTCAGCGGCTTGACCGCCTTGACCACGTCTACCACCACGGTCGACCCGGCGCGGCCGCGGCGCTCGAGCTCCCTCGATACTTTGTGGATCAGCACGCGCCCATCGGCCGATTGCAGGCACAACGAGCGCACGCCACCGCTGCGCGCAGCAAACGCCAGCAGCACCGTGATGCGCTCGGTATCCAGCGGCCATTTGCAGACGGCCGGCCCGGCGCCGGCCACCGTGCGCCGCGCGCCGTTCGCCTCTTCGTGGCTGAAGCTCTCGAGCTCGTCGCTCAAACGGGAGCTGAAGCGCGCGTCGACCAGCCGCACCTGCTCACTTTGCGCGGCGCTACCCGCGAGCGGCAGCGTGAGCACGAACACGCCACTGATGATGCCGGCGCCGATACCGAGACGCTTGGCAGATCGGAAGCGCGACGGCCAGGTGTACCGACCACCCCAAATCGCCATCGGCACCGTGAGCAGCGCGAACAAGACACCGGCCGCAACGATGCCGCCCGCGACGGACGGACCGAGCCGCAGGTAGAGCTTGGCCACGTAAATGGCCGCTGCCGCCATCGACCAGCCAACGACGAGGAAAGCCACCGCCGACGCCACGCTGAGCACACGCCAGATTTGCAGCAACCAGTCCGGCTTCTTGAGCAGCGCGGTGATGCCGGTGGCCACGTGCAGCAGCGCGAGCAGCGTCAAAATCAGCGCGAACATCGTGCCTGACCGCCACGGCAGGACAGCCGCCGCACCGCCGAGGACGGCTGCGTGGCCCAAGCAGGTGGCAGCCAGGCTGGCGCGAGGCAAAGGCGATGAGCTCATGCGGGGCGCATTCTTGGACCTTGTTGCTTCCCGGAGCCAGCACTAAATAGGCTGCATTGGCCCCGCCAAACGGTAAAAAACGCATCCTCATCGTGGAGGACGACGAGAGCATCTCGCTCGGCTTGCGCATGAACCTCGAGGCCGAGGGCTACGACGTGCAGGTCGCGGCCGACGGCGAAGAGGGGCTGGCCCTGGCAGCAGGCGGCGGAGCGGACTTGGTGATTTTGGATGTGATGCTGCCCAAGGTGAACGGCTTCGAGGTGGTGCGCCAGCTGCGCGCCAAGCAAGCCACCGTGCCGGTCATCATGCTCAGCGCGCGCGGCGCCGAGATGGACAAGGTGATGGGGCTCGAGCTCGGGGCTGAAGACTACATCACCAAGCCGTTTGGTTTGGCGGAGCTCCTGGCGCGCGTCAAAGCCGTGCTACGGCGAGACGGGCTGAGCCGCAAGCACGTGGAAGCGGTGGTGCGCGCCGGTGATCTCAACATCGACTCCGGCACCCGTCAGGTCAGCCGAGGCGGCGCCCCCGTGGAGCTCACCGCCACCGAGTTCGACGTCTTGTGGTGCCTGGTCGAAGCCCAAGGCCGCGTGCTGGCTCGCGAAGAGATCCTCACCCAGGTGTGGGGCGTCGGTCACCACGGAACTCTTCGCACCATCGACAACTTCTTGCTGCAGCTCCGTTCCAAGCTGGAGAAAGACCCGACGGATCCGGAGCATTTGCTCACGGTCCGAGGCGTAGGCTACCGCTTCAAGGTCTGAGCAGCCGTCAGGGTCTCAGTGGCTGACGGCCCCGCTAAGGCCTCGGAACATCGGGATGCTCGTTGTAGAACGCGTCCAACGATTCCTTCGTGATGCGCAACGTGACGAGCCCGTCTTTCTGAATCCTAGCCTGGCAGCCGAGCCTCGACGTCATCTGCACGTCGAAGGCTTTGTCGAGGATGTCTTCTTCGTCTTCTTCTGCCCCGCTGAGCAGTGACGCGCCTTCTTCGACGTAGACGTGGCAGGTGCTGCAGGCGCAAACCCCGCCGCAGGCGCTGCCTTCGGGCGCGTCGATCTGGCGCGCGGCCTCGAGCAGTGAGGTGCCGACAGGAACCTCTACTTCGAGGTTTTGATCGATGAAACGAACTCGGGGCATAGCTCTCTCAGGGGCTTTCGCCGCGGTGACGGGCGACATGGGCGTCAACGCCGGCGGCGTGCTCGACGCTGCGCTCGATGTCGCCGACGTTCTTGCCGGCAATGGCCTGCGCGACGGCGCGGTTCATGCGGCGCCCGGCCCAGTCGTGGGTGACGTGATCGAGCGCGTCGATCGCCGACTGGACCTGTGAGGCGCCGGTGGCGGTGTCGATCGCCTGTTTGAGTGCTGCCAGTGCGCCGTCGACGGCGGCGCGCTCGTTCGCGTCGAGCAGATCGGCGTCGTTTTGCAGGCCCTTGTTGGTGGCGAGCAGTAAGCGTTCGCCTTCGACCTTGGCGTCGACCAGGCGCCGCTTTTCGAAGTCTTCTTCGCCGTGGTCGAGCGCCTCGATCAGCATGCGCTCCACGTCGTCGTCCGTCAGACCGTAACTCGGCTGCACCGAGACTTCTTGCGCGATGCCGGTGGTCGTCTCTCGCGCGCTCACCTTGAGCAGGCTGTTTTCGTCGACGTGAAACTCCACCTCGAGCCGGGCCATACCGGCCGGCATGGGCGGAATGCCGCGCAGCGAAAAGCGCGCCAGAGACCGGCAATCGCCCGCCAGTTCGCGCTCGCCCTGCACGACGTGCAGCTCGAAGCCCGTCTGGTTGTCGGCGTAAGTCGTGAACGTAGAACGGGCGCCGGTCGGAATGGTCGTGTTGCGCGGCAAGATCTTGTCGACGCCGCCGCCCATCGTCTCGATGCCCAGCGAGAGCGGCAGCACGTCGAGCAGCAGCACTTCGTCGTTGTCGCGCGTGAGCAGATCGGCCTGGAGCGCGGCGCCGTAGGCGACGACCAGCTCCGGATCGAGCTCACAGCGCGGCTCTTTGCCGAACAGCTCGGCCACGTAGCTTTGCACGCGCGGCACGCGCGTGGAGCCGCCGACCAGGATCACGCCGTCCAGCTGTGAGGCTTCGATTCCGGCGTCGCGCAGCGCACGACGACAGGCCTTGCCGGTGCGATCCAGCAGCGGCTGGATCAGCTCGTTCAGGCGCGCGCGCGTGAGCTTGGCCACGATGCTGACGCCGCCCTTGGCCGGAAGCTCGATCGAGGCTTCTTCTTGCGTCGTGAGAGCGTGCTTGAGCTCGCGAGCCGACGCGAGCGCCACCGCTACCGCTTCCGGCGGGGCGCCCTCGGCGACGCCCATTTGTTCGAGCAACCCCTGGGCAATCGCGCGATCCATATCGTCGCCACCGAGCGCGCTGTCGCCGCCGCTGCTCTTGACCTGGAACACGCCGTCTTCGAGCAGCAAGATCGTGATGTCGAAGGTGCCGCCACCCAAATCGTATACGGCGAACAAGCCGTTTTGCTTTTGCTCGAGCCCGTACGCGAGCGCGGCCGCGGTCGGCTCGTTGAGTAGCCGCAGCACCTCGAGCCCGGCGAGGCGGCCTGCGTCTTTCGTGGCCTGGCGCTGCGCGTCGTCGAAATAGGCGGGCACCGTGACCACGGCGCCGCCCACCGCGCGCAGCTGATCGACCGCGCTCTGCTTCAGGCTCTTGAGAATTTCTGCGCTGACCTCGACCGGCGTGACAGCCTTGGCGCGCGCGCCGTCGCCGACATCGAAGCGCACGCTGCGCGCCTCTTCCTCGCTTTGTGGCTTGGCGAAGCGGTAGGCCCCGAGCCGAGCCGTCTCCGGATCTTTCGCGTCGCGCCCCATGAAGCGCTTCACGCTGGCGATGGTGTTCTCGGGCGAGCGCGTGAGCTGAGCCTTGGCGGACCGCCCCACCTGCACTGCGCCGTTCGACCCGTAGTGCACGACGCTGGGCAAGAGCGGGCCCCCGTCGCACGTGGTGAGCGCGGCAGGCGAGCCGTCGCGGACGTAAGCCACGATCGAATTCGTGGTGCCGAGATCGATGCCGATGGCGCGAGGCGCGGCTTTGGGATCGAAGATATCGAGGAGCATGAGCGGCTGACGAACGGCGCCCGCGAGCCTTACAGCTCGTCGAGGGCGGCGCCCGCCTCCTCCTTCAAGCGACGGAGGTAGCGCAGCTCACCGAGCAGCTTCAGCACCTGCTCGACCGGCACGGGCTCCACCGAAAAGGCGTCTGCCATGCGATCGGTCGCGTCTTCGGCGCGGCCGCTGGCCTGCGCGGCGATGCCCTCGACCTTGGCGCGATCGCCGGCGCGGCGCGCGGCCGCCAAGGCTTCGCGCTCTTCCATCACCTGCATCAGCAAGGCTGGGTCGGGCTTGGGCTGGTTGGATTCCGTCACGGCGCGACCCAGCCGCTCGAGCAGGGCTTCGGCGCGCGTGATGGGGTCACGCAACTTACGAAAGGCTTCGTTCACGGTAATGGCGCGGCTGAGCGCCTCGCGGCGTTCGCTCGAAGGCCGACCGGCGTAGCGATCCGGGTGCAAGGCTTTGCTCAAATCGCGGTGTCGCCGCTCCAGCTCGTTTTCGTCGAGCGAAAACACGTAGGGCACACCGAGGACCTCGAAAGGGGACGTCACTTCACACTCTCCACCGCGAACCAGCGACCGCTCACTTCACCGTGAAGGAGTGACCACAACCGCACGACGTAGCTTCGTTCGGATTACGGAATTTGAAGCCCTGGAACATCAGGGTCTTCTCGTAGTCGAGCAAGGAGCCGGCGAGATACACCAGGCTCTTTTTGTCGACATAGAACTTCACCCCGTCCACCTCGTAGACTGTGTCGCGCTCGCGCGCCGGCTCGTCGTCGAATTGGATGACGTACGAAAAGCCGGAGCAGCCGCCGCCCTTGATGCCGAGCCGCACCGCGGCGTTGGGCGTGCCGCGCTGCGCCAGCTTTTGGCGAGCGAACACGGCAGCCGCCGGCGCAATGCTCATGCTCAGCGAGGCCCGCTTGCTCGACTGAGCAGGGGGGGTGCTGGGAGCAGCAGCTTCGGTGGTGGAAAGGGAGACGGCTTCGGACATTGCTTCCAAGGTTTCTGGGTTTACTGACCAGCGAGCGCCTGCTTCGCGGCGCGCTTCTTCTTGAAGTCTTCGATCGCGCTCTTGATGGCGTCTTCTGCCAATACGGAGCAGTGAATCTTGACGGGGGGCAGACTCAATTCTTCGGCGATTTGGCTGTTCTTGATGGTCGCCGCCTCGTCGATCGTCTTGCCCTTGATCCACTCGGTAGCGAGCGACGACGACGCGATGGCCGAGCCGCAACCAAAGGTCTTGAATTTGGCGTCTTCGATCACGCCCGAGTCGCTGACGCGGATTTGCAGACGCATCACGTCGCCGCAAGCAGGCGCGCCGACCAAGCCGGTGCCGACCGACTCGTCTTCTTGATCCATCGAGCCGACGTTGCGGGGGTTCTCGTAGTGTTCGATGACTTTTTCGCTGTAGGCCATTTTGTAGGTTCCTAAATCCTCAGTGGGCGGCCCATTGGATCGACTTCAAGTCGATCCCGGCCTTGTGCATTTCGTAGAGCGGGGACATGTCACGCAGGCGCTTGACCTTGGCGATGACGAGCTCCGCCACGTAGTCGACCTCTTCCTCGGTGTTGAAGCGGCCGAGGCCGAAGCGAATGGATGAATGGGCCATGTCTTCCGGCAAGCCCATCGAGCGCAGCACGTAGCTCGGCTCCAGGCTGGCGCTGGTGCAGGCCGAGCCGCTCGAGACGGCGACGTCTTTGATGGCCATCATCAAGCCTTCACCCTCGACGAAGGCGAAGGAAATGTTGAGATTTCCAGGCAGACGGTGCTCGGCGGAGCCGTTCAGCACCACGTCGTCCAGCTCGCTGGTGATCTTGTTGTAAAGGCGATCGCGCAGGCCGCGGATCTTCTCTGCTTCTTGCGCTCCCTCTTCGATCAAGATCTTGCAAGCCTTGGCGAAGCCGACGATGCCCGGGACGTTGAGCGTGCCGGAGCGGTTGCCGCGTTCGTGACCGCCGCCGTCCATCTGTTGGGCGAGGCGCACGCGAGGCTTGCTGCGGCGAACGTACAAAGCACCCACACCCTTGGGGCCGTAGATTTTGTGGGCGGTGAGCGACGCCAGGTCCACGTTCATGGCCCGCACGTCGAACGGGGTCTTGCCGAGGCCCTGCACGGCGTCACAGTGCAAAATGATGCCCTTGGCGCGCGTGATCTTGCCGATCTCGGCGATGGGCTGGATGGTGCCGACCTCGTTGTTGGCAAGCATGACCGAGACCAAGATGGTCTTGTCGGTGATGGCGGCTTCGATGTCCTTCGGGTTGACCAAACCATCCGGCCCCACGTTGATGTAGGTGACCGTGAAGCCCTCTTTCTCGAGGCGCTTGCACGAGTCGAGCACGGCCTTGTGCTCGATCGTGGTGGTGATGATGTGGTTGCCCTTGGACTTGTAGTACTCGGCGACGCCCTTGATCGCGAGGTTGTCGCTCTCGGTGGCGCCCGACGTGAACACGATTTCTTTGCCGGATTCAGCGTTGATGAGCTGCGCGATGGTGTCGCGCGCGTCGTCGACCGCGGCCTCGGCGCTCCAGCCGTAAGCGTGCGTGCGGCTGGCGGCGTTGCCGAACGTTTCGGTGAAGTAGGGCAACATCGTGCTCAGGACGCGCGGGTCGACCGGCGTCGTGGCGTGGTTGTCCATGTAGATCGGGAATTTGAGGGTCATGTCAGTGAACGTTGGCTCCGGCGACTAGCTCGGGGGGAGTTTCGGGGTGGCGCTCGCAGCTAGGGCAGCACTCCACTTTGACTTCGGACTCACAGGCGGTGTGACAGCCAGCGAGGTAGTCGAGACTGGCGACGAGCTCGGTTTCGAGCGCGCGTAGCTCGTCGATCTTGGCGCGCGTCTCGAGCAATTTGGCATCGTACAGCTCGCGCAAGCGCGCGGCCGCAGACTGCGCGGAGGGCACGTCGGTCCGCGCGCGCTCGATGCCCTGGATCTCGGTGAGCGAGAGCCCGAGGCTCTGCAGCTTTCCAATCCAACGTACCCGCACGACCGCGTCCGGAGTGAAGAGGCGATAGCGGCCCTTGGAGCGCTCGTGCGCTTTGAGCAACCCGAGCTCTTCGTACAGGTGGATGGCCCGCACCGTCTTGCCGACGGCACGCGCCAAGTCACCGACTTGAAGCAGCTCCTCTTCTGGAACGTCACGCCCCGACCCGTCGGAGGGCAAAGCCTCCTGCGGGATGAGCGTTAGATGACGGTGGGAAGAAGACATCGTATGGCCGTATCACACTTACCCTAACGTATGCGTCAGGGTTTGGCGAGCAGGACTTAACTCCAGGCCGCTACTGTGTCAACCCGCGGCGCCCGGAATCTAACATTTTGATTTTATTGAGTTTTGGTGCCGTGCTAGCGTTCGCATCCCGAGCTGTGCTGGTGAAAAGCCCTCGAACTGTCCTGCTTTGGGGCGTCCTGGCCTCCTGCGCTACGCCCACCAAGGAGCGCCCGGCCGGTAGCGCCGCCGCGGAGTCCAGCTCCCCCGCCTCCGCGGCTCCCTTAGTCGCCCCCAGCTCGGCGCCGACCTCCGCGACGTCTGCAGCCGCGAGCGCGGGAGAGGCTCCGCCCCAATCGCCAACGGGCGCCGCCTACGTTGGTTGCGGAGAGCCGATCCCGCACGCACGCCTGTGGGACGAAACCACCGAGGGCGAAGTGCTCGACGCGATCAGCGCGGCCAAGGCGTGCGCGGCGGAGCACGGTCGTAAGCTCTTGCTCGAGTTCGTCGCGCCGTGGTGCGAAGACTGCCAAGAAATGGCCAAGCTCGACGAGACGCCGGCCGTCGCGCAAACGCTGCGCGAACGCTTCGAGCGCGTGCGCATCAACGTCGGCAAATGGGACCGCCACGAAGCACTCCGCAAAAGCTTCGCAGTGCGTGCGCTCGCGACTTATGTCGTGATCGACCCCAAGACGAGCCAAGAGCTCGCGAAGACGACGCTCGAGCCGATCACGAAAAAGGGACAGAAGCTCAGCGCCGAGCAGTGGGCAAAGTGGTTGGGATCGCACTGAGGAGGGACTCGCGATGAAGAGAGCTTGGGGGGTTACTGTGGGGGGCTATGCGTTGCTTTGCAGCGGTTGTTTCAGCACGACCGTGTCGGTGAACGAGCAGCGTTTGTTGCTCCGCGAGCAGCGCACCATCATCGGTGAAGACCAGCGTTTGACGCCGTCCGTCTGGCATTTTCACGAAGACGCGGTCGTGGGGCGGATGCAACCGACGATGTGTGACACGACGAGAGTGTGGGAAACGAATCGCGAGCGCGTGACGGTAAAGAAGCCGAATCGCGCTTGGGCCATCGCGTTCCTGTCCGCTGGCGCGCTCAGCGCAACCGCTGGCTCCGTGTTGCTCAATCAGCCGCCAGAACGAGTTTGCAACGGACAATATCCTTACGAGAGCTGCACCACACATCAACCCGGCAAGGAGCTCGGGCTGGGGTTCGCCAGCATGGGTCTTGCGTTGGGCGCAGCCGGGCTCGTGGCATTGCTCATCCCAACGGATGTCCGCGTCGAGCCGCTGGCCCATGAGCAACAACTCACACGCCAGCTCGAGCGTTGCTTGTCCCGTCACGACCTGGGAGAGCTGCTGCTCGTGCTGCGCGGTCCGGGTGGCCAGCTCTGGCCGATTCAAGTAGGGCCCGACGGCGCAGTGTCGATCCCCATGCCCGGCACGCCCCCCATACCGCGCGGCACCGATCTCCAGCTGGTAGTGTACCGAGCACCGCACAGCAAAGCCCCCGTGGTGCAGACCGGCGCGGTGCTCGATACTCTTCAGCTGCCAGAGGAGTAGGCAAAGCGGCGCTGCGCGTTGACCGCACGGCCAAGCCTGGTATCGCTAGAGGCATGCGGTGGACGCACAGGGTCGGGATGGCGGTGGTGGCGTCGGCAGGGCTCGTCGCGAGCACGGCGGCGCTCGCCAAGCCGCGGGATGAGCTCGACCAGCGGATAGCGGAAGAGCTGCGCAACAAGGACGCGGCCATGGCCGACATCTTCGAGCAGGCCAACATGGCACGCGAGCGCGCCGACCACCGCACGGCGGAAATGCTCTACGAGCAGGTGTTCGTCAACGTGCCGACCTTCGTACATGCCGAGCGTCGTCGCTGTGGGGAGCTGCTGGAGCTGGGGCGCCGCGGCGAGGCGTTGACAGCCTGCCGAGACGCGGTGAGCAAAGAAGAGAGCGCCTTGAACATGGCGGCTCTGGCCAGCGCGTTGCTCCGGCGCATTCCTGGCGCCGAACCGAACGACAACGAGACGGATGAAGCCGTGCGACTGCTCGATCGCGCCCAAGGGCTCGAGCCGGACAACGCGCAGGTAGCGATGACGCAATGCCAGGCTGCCGTGCAGCGTAAGAATCTGGGCGAGCTGCGCGACTGTTCGACGCGCTTGCAGCGCATCGCGCCGAACGAGCCGGTTGCCGCCTACTCGAGCTGGCTCGTGGCGATGGAAGACGGCCGCTTCGATGACGCCGAGGGCTACGTCGAGCAGGCCCGCAGGAACGGAATGGAGGCGAGCGCCGTCGCCCACTTGGCCGAAGAAACCCGCAGCAATCGCCCGTGGACGGATCGTGCCTGGTACTGGGGCATGCGACTGATCGGCGCCTGGCTCGGCATCGGCTTGGTGCTGGTCCTGCTCGGCTCGGTGCTGAGCCGTACCACGCTGCGCACAGCCGAGAATTGGCAACCGGACTCCGCGCGTCGAGGTGCGTCGCTGCGCAGCCTCTATCGCGGCGTGCTCGTGGTCTGCTCACTACTCTACTACGTGTCGTTGCCGCTCGTGTTCCTGCTGGTCATCGCGCCGGGCGCAGGATTGGTTTGGGGCATGTTCGCGATCGGCTACGTTCCGATCAAGCTAGGCTTGGTCGCCATCGTGATGGTGTTCGCGACCGGCGCGGCGCTGCTCAAGAGTCTTACTTTCCGTCCCACCGAGGAAGCGCCCGGCATCGAGATCGATCTATCGACCGAGCCCGAGCTGCGTCGCGTGCTCGACGAAGTAGCGGCAACGATTGGCACGCGCAGCGTGGACAAAGTTTACCTGGCGCCGAACACGAACCTGGCCGTGTTCGAGCGCAAACGGGGCGAGCGCTGCCTGGTGGTCGGTGCGGGCGTGCTGCACGGCATGCCGCTCGATGCCTTCAAGGCGATCTTGGCCCACGAATACGGCCACTTTTCCAATCGCGATACCGCCGGCGGCGGCTTTGCCCTGGGCGTGCGCCGCTCACTGTTGGGCTTCATCGTGGGCCTGGCACAGTCCGGCCAGAACCGCCCGTGGAACCCGGCCTGGTGGTTCGCGACCAGCTTTTACAAGTTGTTTCTTCGTGTTTCTCAGGGAGCGTCGCGCTTGCAAGAAATCCTAGCGGATCGCCGCGCTGCCGAGGCGTACGGCGGAGCAGCGTTCGCTACCGGGCTCAAGCACGTCATCGCCTGTGATCTGCGCTTCGGCGATCACGTCAACGCCGAGATCAATCGCGCGTTGAAGAACAAGGTGCATCTGCAGAACCTGTGGACCCCGCTGCCACTCGACACGCTGGAGCCCGGGGAGATAGCCAAGGCCCTCGAACGTGAGCCCTCGCCGTACGACAGCCACCCGGCGCCGAGCGATCGCATCCGCTGGGTGGAGCAACTAGCAGCAACTGTTCCGAGCACCGACGCGCCCGACAAGGACGCCTGGTCACTCTTTCAACGGCGTGAGCACCACGAACGCGAAGTCACGCTCTTCGTTTACCAGCGCTTGGCGAAGTCGGGCGTGCACCCGCAGGCTTTGCCGAAGGTAGAAGCGAGCTATGAGCCCCGTTAGGGCAGCTTGTGGAGCTGGAACGAGCTCGCGAACAGACTCAGCCGGCGACAGCCCCTCCAGCATCGGCCCCGGAGCCTGCGGCCCCGCCGTCGGCATCGGCTCGAACGGATTTGCCCGAGCACGCCACGGCCCCCACCCCGCCCAGTAAAGCGAGCGCCACCACACCTCGAGCCAACCGCTGCACGGGTGCTGGGCGCTGCATTTGCAACCTCTGCGCCAACGGCTCCCGGGCAAATTGCCGGGAAATCGCGGCCTTCGTCCGCCGCCGCCCCGCGCAGGGGGCACAGCGTTCGGATCGGGCGGTCATTGACCTGGGAGGGCAAGCCTGGTGACGATTGGCGGTGCGCGTTCAGGCCGCGCGCGGTCTCAAGAGGCTTCGAGCATGACCGAACAACGCTATCAAGTGATCGAGCGCATCGCGGCGGGTGGCATGGCCGAGGTGTACCGGGGCGAGAGCGCCGGTATCGAGGGCTTTCGCAAGAAGGTCGCGATCAAGCGAGTCTTGCCCAAGCTATCGCAGAACCGCGAGTTCATTCACATGTTCTTGGACGAGGCGCGCCTGTGCGCGTACTTGAGCCACTCCAAGTGCGTACAGGTGTTCGACATCGGGCAAGCGGCAGGCGCGCATTTCATCGTGATGGAGTTCGTGGACGGCGCGGACCTGCAAGGCGTGCTCGAGTACCTGCAGCGCCACGAGCAGCAAATGCCGGTGGAGCTTGCGTGCCTCATCGCCATGAACGTATGCGAAGGCTTGGCCTACGCGCACGACGCCTGCGATCACCTGGGCCAGCCGCTGGGCATCGTGCATCGCGATATCTCGCCGCACAACGTGCTGATGACTCGCTACGGCGAGGTCAAGCTGGTGGACTTTGGCCTCGCCAAAGCCAGCTCGCACCTCACCGCAGAAGAAGAAGACATCGTGAAGGGCAAGTTCGGTTACCTGGCGCCCGAGGTCACGTTGGGTCAGGGCGCTGATCGGCGCGTCGACATCTTTGCGGCAGGCATCTTGCTTTGGGAGATGCTCGCGGGGCGGCGCCTGTTCAAGGGTGAAACCGACTTGGAGACCTTCAAGCAGGTTCAGGCTGCGAACATCCCGGACATGCGGCAAATCCGCAGCGACGTGAGCGACGACGTGGCTTACGTGCTGGCCAAATCGCTCGCTCGCGATCGAGATCAGCGTTACGCGCAAGCCGGCGATTTTGCCAAAGACCTGTCTCTGGTGCTCACGCGCCTGGGCAAAGCCGTCACCTTTCAAGACATCGGCAAGCTCGTGAGCGTGACCGCCGCCGAGCGCTCCAAGGGGAAGAAGACGGAGCAGCGCGACGCGGCGGGGATGGTCGGCGACTTGATCATCGACGCGCTGCACGACTTTTCGGGCGGTCCGGTCGAAGCGGCGCCCACGTCGCTGGGCACACGCGGCATCGCGGCGCCTACGGCCGCCGATTTCGTGAACCCGAGCGAGTGGGGGCTGGACGCGCTGTTCGACGAGGCACCGGCTCCGGCCGCCGCGCCCGCTCCGGCTCGTCCCGCCGGGCCACCGCCTGCGCCCTCGGCCCAGGGCGCGCCGCCGCCAAAGCCCGCTGCTCCGCCCGTTCCGGCTGCGCAACGTGCGCGCCCCGCCGCCCCTGCGAACCCCAGCGAAGGCGGGCCTTTCTGGCGCCGCTGGTTCGGCAGCTGAGCTAGCCGCAAAGCGCGCTTCGAATCAGCCGAACAGCTCCTCACGCACCCGCTGCCAGGTCGGCTCATCAGGCGCCAGAATCGTCGATTCGGATTTGTCGAAGATGCCGTAGTCGCGCCCGTCGGGGTGGCGCACGACGCCGCCCGCTTCGCGCACGATCAGCGCCCCGGGCGCGTGATCCCAAGGCAACAGCCGGTAGTAGTGCACGTAGTCTTTCCGGCCGAGGGCGATCTCCGTGTACTCGTGAGCAGCGCAGATCACGGCCGGCACCTGGTGGTGGCCAGCAATGCGAGCCGTGAGCGTTGCCGCAATTTCCTCCGGCATGTAGCGCACGGAGAGCGTTCCGGAGAGCTCACCCGAGGCGGCCCCGCGGGGCGTGATGCGTTGCCCGTTGAAGTAAGTACCGAGCCCGCGCTCCGCAAGAAACATCCGATCGCCCTCGGTCATGTAGATGCCGGAGGCGAGTAGCTCGCCGCGCTCGACCAGCGCCACCATGGTGCCGAAGGGGCCGTGGCCGGCCGCGAAGTTACGAGTGCCGTCCAGCGGATCCACCACCCACACGGGTGAGGCGCCGCGCAGACGTTCGAGCACGCTCGGATCTGCCGCCACGGCTTCTTCCCCCACCACGGACGAGCCGCGCACCAGCTCCGGCAGGCGCAGCGTCAGCTCCGCTTCGGCTGCACGATCGGCGGCGGTCACGACGTCGGTCGGGTCGTCCACGCTCGGCTTGTGCGAGACGTCGCTCGGCGCGAGTTGGCGAAACCGCGGCGCAATCTCGCGCTGCGCCACCTCACGAAGCACCTGCCCCAACTGGTCCAAAAGCGCGCTCTGCATGACGCGCGGATGGTGAACGAAAGCGCAACGCGGCGCTACCCCTTGCGCCTCCCTCGACTTGGGTCTAATCGGGCTTCATTCATGAAGAGGCGTATCGGGTTCGTGATCGAGCAAGCCTTGGGGCACGTCGCCTATGGCATGGGACTCAAGCAAGCTCTCGCCGGGCGCGACGACATCGAGCTCGAGTGGATCGAAATCCCGTTCGAGCCGGGGACGTTCGGCAAGCTGCCGCTCGTGGGCCGAAACTGGACACTGCGAGGCAGCGAGCGCGCAGCGCGCGCCATCATGGCCGCGCAGCGCAAGCGCCGCCTGGACGCTTTATTCATCCACACGCAGACGATCGCGCTGTTTGCGGGCCCGTTGATGGCCAAGATCCCGACCCTGCTGTCGCTCGACGCGACGCCCATCAACTACGACGAGCTCGCCAACTGGTACAACGACAAGGTGCACGCCGCGCCGATCGAGCGCGCCAAGCTCTTCGCGCATCGCACGGTGATGAAGCAGGCGGCCGCGTTTACCTGCTGGTCGGAATGGGCCAAGCGCTCCCTCGTCGATGACTACGGCGCGCCGGCCGACAAGATCACGGTGCTCCACCCCGGCACCGTCGTTTCGAGCTTCCCCGAAGCTGCGGCGCGTAAGCCGCGGCACGGGCAGCCGCTCAACATCCTGTTCGTGGGCGGCGACTTCCCGCGCAAGGGCGGCGACTTGCTGCTGGAGACGGTGCGCCAACATTTCAAGGGCCGGGTCGAGCTGCACCTCGTCACCGGCGCCGACGTGAAGCCGGGCGATGGTGTGTTCGTGCACCGCGGCGTCAAGCCGCTGTCGCCTGAAATCTTCAAGCGTTTTGCAGAGGCAGACGTGTTCGTTTTGCCCACGCGCGGCGATTGCCTGGCCATGGTGCTGGGCGAGTCCATGGCTGCGTGCGTGCCGATCATCACCACGCGCGTCGGCGCTCACGCCGAAGCAGTGGAAGACGGGCGCAGCGGCTTCTTGATCGACAAGGACGACGCGGCGGCCCTGCGCGACCGCATCGATCGCCTGGAGCGCGATCGCACGCTGTGCTTCGACATGGGCATGCGCTCTCGCGAAATCGGCGAGGCGCGCTTCAACATGCAGAAGAACGCCAACCGCATCGCCGACATTCTGCTGCAAATCTCGAAGCGCCCCGACTAAAGCGAATGGCCTGCCGTCGGCGTGCTCGCGTGCCTGGTGTTACGGTAGGCAGGCGCCGAGGTCGAAGAGGAGATAGGCCAGCGCGCGTTCTTGGGCCGTGAGCCCGCTGCTCTTGCAGCCGTTGGGAAAGACGGCGACGCTGTCACCTGCGCTGGTCAAGAGCTCCGTTTCGGTCAAGCGCCCGCACGCGGGCTGCCCGGCGTCGTTCGACAAATCTTGTGAGTAGGCCTGCACGGTGGCCGGCGATTCGCCGTAGAGCAAGCGCAGCGCCGGAGCTTTGACGGCCGTGACGCTGTTGCGCCCGGAGTGCACCGCGAGCTGCCCGAGCGAGCCCTGCAGATCCAATGCGTGGAGCGAGGCCGCCAGTTGCCGACCGCGCTCGGAGCTTTGGTCGACCTTGACCTGGAACGGATCGGTCAGGTCCGCCTCCTGACTGAAGGTAGCGACGCTCGACACGTCTTCGGCGCCGGCCGACAAGAAGTAGTTCTGGAAATGTTGCACCAGCAGCCGCCCGCCGGTCGCCACGTACTCGTGCAGCGCCGCGCGCGCGTCCGCCGTTTTGTCGGCGGCGTTCTGATCCGTCTCGCTGCCGAGCAGCACGAGATCGAAATTGCTGAGCGGCGCGGGCTTCGTCCATAGCGCGCTCGCTGGATCGAGCTTCGTCTGCGCGTCCGCGGCCAGCCCGTCCATGCCGCCTTTGCCCTGAAAGATGCGCACTCGGGCGTCACTGAAGCTGGTCCCGAACTCGCTGTCGTCGATGCCTAGCTTGCGGAGCAAACATTCGAGCGTGTCTTCTCCGCCGCTGACCAGCGCAATGTGCGGCAGATTGCCGAGGCTGCGCTTGCTGGGCAGGCGCGCGTCGTCGTCCGCCACCAGGTTTTCTTGGCAGTCGACGACCTCGAGCTCGAGCGTGCGGCGCCATTTGCCGGTTTGGATCACGAGCGGCACCTTGTCGCCTGCAGGCACATTGTCGAGCTCGAAGCTGCCGTCGGTACTGGTAAAGGCGAGCGCGCGCGGTTTGCCGACGAGCGCGGTCTGACATCGCCAACAGCCGGTTCCGGACGGCAAAGCGTCGACCGTGCTGCTCGGCACGTAGGCTGCGACGCCTGCCAACGGCAGCTCGCCGCTCGGGCTCGTCACGCGGCCGCGCACCACGGCGCCCTTGCCTTGATTGCAGACGCCGGGCACACCGCCGCTCGACTCCGGGCTCTCGGCCCCGCCCGCGCCGCCTTCAGGCATCGACTCGGCCGCGCCCGCGGCGCCGCCCGCGCCAGCGGCGTCACCCTCGAGAGCAGGCGTGCCGCCGCTCGTCTCGGTATCCCCTGCCGCAGCGTGCGTGCCGGCGTTGCCTACATCACCTCCGGAGCCAACGGCTGCGGGCTTGTCATCGCTCGAGCAGGCGAAAGTCCCACCGCTACCGCCGCCGATTGCAGCACAGACCAGCAAAAACGAGGCACGAGCATTCATGAAAGACGGGGCGAGGCTAACACGCGCCGTTCGGCTATGCTGCCGGGCTCGATGAGATCGCTCGGGCGGCGTTTGCGGACCTGGTGGGCCCTACCCGCGGTCGCGCTCGTACTGTCCGGCGCCTGCACGTTTCCCGACTACTCGCTGCTGGCGCCGGCTGCGGCTGGGTCGGGCGGCGCAATGAGCGGCGGCCGCGCCGGCAGCAGCTCGGGTGGAACTACCCTGAGCGACGGCGGCAACGGTGCCGAGCCCACGAGCAGCGACGGCGGCGTCAACGAGGGCGGAGGGGGCGAAGGCGGCGAGCCAATGCCTGTCGACATCGGTCCGTGCGGGCAACGCAGCTACGCGCTGCACTGCTACGACCACAAGAAGAACGACGACGAAACCGACGTCGACTGCGGCGGCTCACGCTGCGCGAGCTGCGCCGCCGACGAGAGCTGCAGCGACGACCGCGACTGCAGCAGCGGCACGTGCACGAAGGGAAGCTGCACGCGCGCGCTCACGCTCCAATACCTGCACCTCACCGATGAAGAAGAGACCGCGTCGTTTCGGTTTCGCGCCTTGCTTGGCTACACGGCGACCGCACCCATCGCCCTCAAAGACATCACGCTGCGCTATTTCTTCAGCCGTAACAGCGTGATGGAACCGATCTTGCCCGGTGGCGCGAGCACGCGCCTGCCGAAGGGCGACGACATCAGCGGAGATACCGAGTGGCGCATCGGACGTATGCTCCGCGGCGACGGCATCAGCAGCGACGCCTACCTGGAAATCGGCTTCATCAACGGCAAAATCCTGAACACGGGAGATAGCCTGGACCTGACGGCCAGCGCCGTCACGGGGGATGCGAAAACGCTATTCAACCAGCAAACCCACTTCTCGTTCGACGCGGAAACCGCGCTGCACGAGAGCAAGAAGCTAGCCGTTTACTTCAAAGGCAAGCGTGTTTGGGGCAATGGCCCACCGGTCTCCGATCCCCCCAGCTGCTTGAAGGTGGGAGTCAACCTCGACGGCCCCGCGCTGACGATCGACGGCCAGGCGTGGGAAGGCAGCCCCGCCTCGCTGCTCGCGCGCTATCTCAACGACCAGGTCGTATTCAAGCCTGCCATCGACAAGGGTCGCGAAGACATGCTGCGCGCCGGTTTCTTCTTTCACGACGACTCGTTCGTGTACCCGGTCGAGAGCGGCGACTACGCGCTGGTCGCGTATGCGTGGTCGGCGGACGGCGGTGAAGCGGGGACGCTCAGCGCACAGGACCAAGACCTCGACGCGTTTCGAGCGCAGAGCTTTGCCGGAGGTGGTCCTTGGGTGCCGCTCGGCCCGTACCGCGTGAGCATTACGAGCGGCGAGCTCAAGCTGGGCGCGAACGGCGACCTGCGCGTCGGTGGCTTCGAGCTGCGCACGCTCGACGAGCCCTGAGAGCTCGCTCGCAGCCAAGAAAACCGCGTTGCAAACCTGCAACGAAACACCTACGAAACAATTTGACCGGTCGTAGATCCTCAAGATCACAGGCGATTCGGCTCCGTAATTTCACCCACTTATGTTGTGAACCTCGAGTCCGTACTCTGGCTCGACCATGAAGTTGATCCGTCTCCCCAGCGGGCCCCTCGCCTGCGTGTTCCCGGTCCCCGTGGAACCTCGCGCAGAGTCGGACCGGGGCGCAGCTTCAGGCGTCTTCCGAGCATTTTCCGGCTCGGTCGAGGCAGAGGCTCCGTCAGAAGATCAAGCTATCGAAGCGCTGGACCAAGAGGTGCGCCGGCTCAGCGTGCCGCCCTCGGCCGAGGTCGCGGCGTTCGAGCTCTCGCGCAACGCGGCCAACGACGACGAGAGAACGACGTCGCTCGGCCCCGGTATTGCGAGCGCCAACGCCACTGGTCGCTTCGCCCGCTACAGCGAGTACGAGACGCTGCCGGCGCCGGCGTCTTCTTCGCGCCGCTAGCAGGCGCCGCTAGAAGCCGAAGCGCACGTCTGCGTACGGCAGGTAGTGCAGGCGCGTCGCGTACGCGTACTTGGCCTCCGAGAGGCGCGTGCCGAGAGAGAGCGCGACTCGATCACCCGCACGGTATTCGAGGGCGAGGCTCTGCTCCAGAGCCCACGCGGTGCCCACGTCCGGCAGCTTGGGCATCAAGAAACCGAGCGCCGACGCATCGTAGTAGAGCCTGCGCCAGAGCCGCCCTTCGAGGTAGAGGGCCGCGCGCGGCACCAGGACCGTGTAGAGCGCTGCAAAGCGCGGGTACAGAAACGGAAAGTCGAGCAGCGGCATCTCGGCCGACGTGAACGAGGCGTGCGGCGCCACCGCGACGCCGAGCGCAGCCGACAGCGTCTGGGCCGGCGCCAAATCGTAGCTACCGAGCAGCTCCCCTTCGATCTGCAGGGCTTGCGGCGGTGAGCTGCTTTTCGGCAACAGGCCACCGGCGCCCTCGCGCGAGACCAGGCCCAAGAAGATCGTCGGGTAGGCGAGCCTACCTCGCACCGCGAGCGCCAGCGGGCCTTGCTCGGCCGCTAGCGCCTTCAGCTCGACGTGGGGCAGCGCGAAGAACCACAGCGGGTGCAGCGCCAGCTCCAGCCGTTTGCTGAGGCCGTAGTGCCCGTTTTGCAGCAAGCCGAGCTCGAGCCGGTGCTCCGGCACGGGGCGCGCGTGGTTGCCGGACCAGATGGGTCGCGGCTGCTGCTCCACCTGCGCGTGAGCAGCGGTGACGTGCGAGCCTAGAGCCAGCGCCAGCGCCAGCGAAAGCCCGTGCCTCATGGCAGCTCGATCTCCACCGACACGGGGGCGTGATCGGAGAGGGGCATCGTCTCGATGCCGCCGTGGGCCTTGTCTTGATGCACGAGACCGGAGCCAGGCACGACCGTGGCGTTGGTGAAGATGTAGTCCAGCTTGCGATTCCAGAAGCCATTCTTGTCCACGCTGTGGCTGAAGTAGCTCTCGTTGTCGGCCTGATAGGCGTCGAGGGGCACTTCGGGCGTGTAGTCGTCGTAGAGCGAATCGAGCCAATCGGCTTCGGCGCGGTAGTCGTCGGCGATGAACTCCTCGTCTTTGCAGACCGAGTCGGGGAAGCCGAATTGCTTCTTGGTGCCGGGGGGCAGCGTGTTCAAGTCGCCCACGCCCAGCACGGTGTTTCCGTCGGCCGACAGCGCATCGAGCTCCTGCTTGAAGCGATCGATGTGCTGGCGCTTGGTGCCGTCTTTGGAATACGCATCCGAGTGCGTGGCCACCACGTAAGTCGGCTGCTTGCCGGGCACCTCGAGCTTGGCGCGCAGCACGTTGCGCTTGAGGTAAAAGTAACGCTCGATGCCGGACTGCTCGCTGCGCAGCTTCAGCGCGATGCGCTCCGCGCCGCTGAGCGGGTATTTCGACAAGATGCCGTTGCCGTCGTCCATTGCGCCCAGCCCGTCGCTCGGAATGTAGTCGGCTTTCCACTGCGAGGCGTACACGCCGTAGCGCAGCTGCGTGTGGTCGAGCAGCCACTGCATCTGGTCCAGGTAGGCGCCGCGCTTGGAGTTGACATCGACTTCTTGCAGCACGAGCACGTCCGGGTCGTACTTTTCGATGACCGGGAGCAAGCGCGTCAGGTTCTCGATCACCTCTTCTCTGCTCATCAGCACACGGTCGCCGAAGCAGTCGAAGAAGAAGTCGATGCGGCCGCCGCCGAACTTGACGTTGTAGTTCATGACCCGCAGCGGCTGGCTCGGGTCGGGTGCGGGCTTGTCGCCGTGCCCCTCGTAGTAGACGGCGCCTTCTTCGTCTTCGAACCCGGTGTGGAACGGATCGCAGCCCGTGAGCAGGAGCCAGGCGGCGAGCAGCGCTCGGCAGCCGAGTAGCGGAGCCAGGCGCGCCATCAAGGCGGCACCAGCCGAGCAATGCCCGCGAGCGCCGTGCCCCCAGCGCGAGTCAGCATGACCGCGCCGAGCAGACCCAGGCTCTCGACCAGCCTGGAGTCGGCGCTCTCGCTCGCCGTAAGCTCCAGACCTTCTGCCGGGCGCAGGTGAATTTGCGAGGGTGCAGCGCCCTCCATCAAGGTGCGCGCGACCTGATTCAGGAGGCGCCCGGCAACATCTAGATCGTCGGGGTGAACGTAGCAAAGCAGCTCGGGCCTCGCGAATTTGCACAGGCCGCGCGTGTGCAGCAGGTGCATACCGTCGAGCGTCGGCTGATTCTCGAATACCAGCTTCACGTCGCGCTGGACGTCGCTGCCCTCGAACGAGAGCGCGCTCACCTCGGCTCGGGTGCGGAAGCGGAAGGCGTGCACGTCCAGCACGATGCTGGCGCCGCGCTCGCAGAGCCAGCGTACCAATCCCCAAATTGTCTGTTGCGGCGCGAGATCCGGCTGATCTTCGAGCTTGAGGGTGAGGGTGTGGCAAACGTCAGTCGACGTGAGCACGCTCAGCTGCTCGCCGAGGTCACGCCGCGCGATGGCGCCGAAGGAAGAAGACCACCAGCCCTCGAACCACGCGGCGGAGGCGGCACGCCGGTGCTCGCGCAAATCGACACGGTCGAGCACGTTTCGGCTCGGCAAGCCGAAGCGCTGGCGGCTGAGCTCGACGTCGGCCAGCGGCGCCCGGCCGAAACAGACGAAGAACAAATCGGTCTGGGCCTCACCGCGCTTGAAGTAAGGGCGCGGCCATACCGGTACCTGATCGTCCGCCATGCGGCGGCTACGCTATCACGACCGCCTCAATAGCCAGCTTCGATACCGATGCTGGGCAGCGTGAGGGGGCTGCGATCTTGCGTCTTGATGCCACCCGTCTGCGGATCCCAGTAGCGGGTCATGGTTTCGCGCGCCAAAAGCGCGTTGAACCACTCGAAGGTGCCGGCGATCCAGCTGCCAGACGAGAAGCGCCAGCGCTTCTCGAAGCGCACGTCGAGCCGAAAAAAACCTTTCACGCGACCTTCGGTCACGTACCCGGGCGAGGAAGCGGAGGCGTTGGGGTCGGCCGGGCCGCAGTCGGGCGTTGGACAGCGGATCGTGTAGTGCCGGCCGGACGCGTAGTAGGCGCGACCACCGATGCGAAAGCCCTTGCCCAGGTCGTAGCCCAGGACCGCCGACACGACGTGCGGGCGATCGAAGCCGGACAGCACCGTGGTGGAGCCGGCCGTGCGCTCGCTGCGCGACAAGGTGTAGCTGAGGAAGCCGCCCAGGCGCTCGGCGAAGTCACGCCGCAGAAAGAGCTCGAGCCCGTAGTTGCGCCCGGACAAGCCGACGTCGCGCGACTCGAGCCAGCTGTGAAACACGGTGGCGCGCGCGTACATCGCCTGCGGCAACGCCAGCTCGAGCCCTTGTGTGGCCTGGTAGGCGCGCTGCACGTTCAGCTCGAGCCCTCCGACTTGGCCGCCGGGCACGTACACGCGGTAGGTCGGCAGCTGGTGCGCGAGGCCGAAGCCGCTGAGCCACGCCAGCTTGGGTACCAGGCGCGCGCGCGTCGAAAGGCGCGGCTCCGGAAAGGAGTAGCTTTGGCCGCGCGAGCGGCTCAAATCGAGGCGCATGCCCGGCACGATCTCGAAGCCGCGGCGAGGCTTCAGCGACAGCTCGCTCCACAAGCCCAAGTTGCGATCGGTGCGGGCCGCGAAGGTGACGGTCCCCTGTGACATCTGCTCGAGCTCCGGATCGTAGCGCTCGAGGTTGGCGTCTAGGCCGCCGCGCAGCTCGACTTCGTGCGACAGCCGCTGGGCGCCTTCGAAGCGCACGCCGAGCGATTTCGTTTTTGAGACGCCGTTCGGCGCGGGATCGCCTTCATCCGAGTTGAGGCGTTTGTCGGCGCCGAACGTGAGCGCCAGGCGCGCGCGCGAGGTTTCGGAGTTGTGATCCCAACGTAGGTCGACGCGATGAAACTGCACGTCGAACAAGGTTTGGTGCAGGTTTTCGTTGCCGACGTGGTCGAAGGCGCCGAAGCCGAATACGGAGACGCGATCGTGCCGCCCGAGCGCGTAAGCGAGCCGCGCCTGGTAGTCCCAATAGTCGAGGTTGTACTCGGGCGCGACCAGCGAGAGCAGCGCGCCGGTGTAGCTGTAGCGGCCCGCGACCAGCGCGCTGCCTCGGCCGTCCGCGAACGGCTGCTCGATCATCGCGCCGGCATCGAAGACTCGCGCCTGGGCTTCGGCGCGGCCGGTGCTGCTGGGCGCCGTGGTTTCGCCGGACATGATCCCGCCGGCAAAGCGTCCGAAGCGCGCCGGGTACGCGGAAGGCACCAGCTCCACACTGTCGACGAGGGCCGGCGCGATCACCGAAGGGCCGGCGCCGACGTGAAACAGCAGCGGTACGCGGATGCCGTCGATGAAATAGCCGACGTCTCCGGGCGGGGCGCCGCGCACGAAGAAGTATGGCAAGCCCGACAGCACCGTGGCCACACCCGGCAAGATCTCGACGACGCGAAACGGATCCGCGAACGCCCCCGGTATCAGCCGCGTGTCGCCTTTCGGCACGTGAATCGCCGCCAGGTCTTCGACGCGCTCACCCTCGACCGTGATTTCGACCGCAGGCGCAGCGGCCGGGGCCGGTGCGCTACCCGACCCTGGTGCGGTGGTCGGCTCTGCCGCGGCGGCGTCGGCGGGCGTCGCACCGCCAGCTACCGACGCGCTGCCGGGCTTTTCGGCGACCGGCGCGGGCGGCGGCGCCGGCTCCGTGAACGTCACTTTGATCGCGAGGCGCGCCTTGACCGGCACGTTGTCACGCATGGCGGGGGAGAAGATCCAACGCACTACCGCCGCGCGCGCCGCCGCGTCGAACGGCGCGTCACCCGAGCGCACCTGAACGTCGCTCACGTGCCCGTCTTCACCAATCAAGACGAGCAGCTCGACGGTAGCGTCGCCGTGCGCGCCCTCGGGGTAGCTAGCCTGCACCGAATCGACGAGCTGCGGCTTGACCACCTCACCAGCAACGGCCGTCGCCGTCACCAGCGAGCACAACACGCCACACAGCCAAGCCCTACCCTTCACACCAACGCCGCGCATCGCGCCGCCAGCCTAGCAGGCTGACAGCGCCTGGGGCCACGGGCGTGCTGGCCTGCCGTCGCACGAGCTGCCAGAACGGAAGTAGCCCAAGACCTGCCGACCAGCGGGACCTACGACGGCACGATAGCTTTCTGCAAGAGGGCTGCGATGGGGCAGCCCTCTTCATCAAAGAAACGTCACTGCGGCGGGATGGACGGGACTTTTTCGCCGTGGTGCACTTCGAGCTTCGCGCCTTTGGGCTGACGGATGTCGCGCAGCAGCTCGTTGAACCAAGGCGTCTCCACGTCGAAGGGCTTACCGCCTTTGACGCGCGGGAACTCGATGGCGCGCAGGCGATTGCCCTTGTCCTCGTCGTGGCCGATGACGCCCGACTCGCCGCGCAGACCGCACTCCACCGCGTGGTCGACCATGCTCTGGATCAGGCGCAGGTCGTCCGGGTTGGCGGCGGCGGAGCGCGCGAAGTAGCCGGACTTTTGCACCAGGGCCTTCTCGGCGCCGAGCAATTTGGCAAACTGCTTGCTGAACCACTGCCCGACGTTGACGCTGTCGAGCTTGTAGTGGCCGAAAGCGTCTTTCGGGATCGACTCACCCTTGGCTTCCATCTCCGCGACGATCTGGTCGACGCAGGCGCCTTCGGAAACGAACACGTTCACGCAGTCTTGCTCGTCCATCACCGCGCGCAGGCGCTTGGCCTCGGCCTGCACGTCGAAGCCCATTTCCGGGATGTACACGGCGTCCACGTCCTTGTGGTCGCGCGCCAGGTTGAAGCCGGGCAAGAAGGTCGGCTGGCGCAGTCGGTCGCGATACACCTTGGCGGTGTAGGCGGTGAGCCAGCCGCAGTTACGACCCATCACCTCGTGCACGATCAGCATGCGCGGGTTGGCCGAGTGCTCGTTGACGATGTTCTCGAAGTAGATCGCGCTCTGCTCGGCGGCCGTGAAGGCGCCGAGCGACTGACGGATCGGGTACACGTCGTTGTCGATCGTCTTCGGCAAACCGACGACCGTGAGCTTGTAGCCGTTCTTCGCCAGGAACGCGGCGAGATCGGCGGCCGTGGTGTTGGTGTCGTCGCCGCCGACGGTGTGCAAGATGGTGATGCCGTCTCGGGTCAGGCGCTCTGCCGCGACCTGCAGCGGGTCCTGACCCTCTTTCACCAGGCCGCGCTTCACGCAGTCGGCCACGTTGGTGAGCTTCACGCGGCTGTTCTTGATCGGGCTGCCGCCGTGCTTGTGCAAGACCTGCGCATTGGCGCGCACCTCGGGCGTAACCGACACGCTCTGGCCGAGCAACAGGCCCTTGTAGCCGCCGATGTAGCCGATGATCTCGACCTCGGGCGCGAGCTCGGAGTAACGCTCGATGAGCCCTCCGACCGCTGATGAAAGGCACGGGGCAAGTCCGCCCGCAGTCAGGATCGCAACCTTCGGCTTCTGGCTCACGCTGATGTCTCCGGGAATCTGTCTAGTGGTTTCTGCAGCTAGAGAGAGGCGTGGAGATACAAGATGCCGCGGAAAGCGCAAGCCCTAGGTGATGCGCTGCAAAATTTGACCCAAAGGCGCGTTGCGTCAGGGCTATATTGGGGGCTTCCGTCTGCTTCGGGGTTGTAAATGATCGCCCGTGCGTCCTGGCCACCTCCCGCGCGTACCCGACAGCGATATGCCCTGTTGGTCGACTCGCTCGACGACGAGCACGAGCAATCGGTGGTTCACGGCAGCCTGAGCGCCGCTCGCGAGCTGGACGCGCGGCTGGTCGTGGTCGCGGGGGGTCCAATCGACTCCCCCCACCAGCGCCTGCGCGCCAGCAACTTCGCCTTCGACCTGATGGGGCCCGACAACACCCTCGGCATCCTGTGCTTGTCGAGCGCGCTCGGCAACGCGGTCGGCCCCGAGCGCCTCGGCAGCTGGCTCTCGCGCTACCGAGGGGTGCCGGTGTGTTGCATGGGCGTGTCCATCGCAGGCTACGAAAGCGTGCGGGTCGACAATGCCGCCGGCATCAGCGCGGCCGTCGAGCATCTCGTCAAAGAGCACGGCAAGCGCAACATCGGCTTCATCCGCGGCCCGGCGCAGAGCGACGAGGCCGAGCTGCGCTACGCCGCCTACAAGAACAAGCTGCTCGACCACGGTATCAACCCCGACCCCCGCTGGGTCGCGGAAGGCGACTACAACCGCCCCAGCGGCTCGCAAGCCGTGCGCCAGATCTTGGACCAGCGCCGCGTCAGCGTGCACGCGCTCGACGCGCTCGTCTGCGCGAACGACTACATGGCGCTGGGCGCGATGGACGAGCTCGGGCGGCGTGGCATCAACGTGCCCGAGCAGATCGCCGTTTTCGGCTTCGATGACGTGGCTTCCGCGGCCGAGTCGCGGCCCGCGCTGAGCACCGTGCACCAGCCGGGCAGCGAGCTGGGGCGAGAGGGGCTGAAGCGGCTGATGTTGCTGGTGGGCGGCGGGCAAAATGGTAGCGGCGAGCACGTGCTGCCGGTCGAGCTCAAGATCCGCCGCTCGTGCGGCTGCGTGGGCACGGAGGTCGGGCTGGCCCAACGCGTGCAGGGCGGCTCCAGCTCCGCGCGCTTCGAGGCCGCGCTGATCCAACGCCGCCAGGTGATCGTGGCAGAGCTGGCTCGCTCAGCGCAGGGCAGCTTCGGCGCCGGTGGCAGCGATTGGGAGAGCGCGCTGCTCAGCGCGCTCATCGAAGAGATGCGCGACGGCAAGCAAGGCGCGCTGAGCCGCCGCGTGCAACGCCTGCTGCTCAAGCTGGAGCAAGCGGGCGGCGATTTTTCGGTGGTATCTCAGGTGCTCGCCACGCTACGCCGCCAGGCGCTGCCTTGTGTGGCACTGAACGACGAGGCGCGCGATCGACTCGAAGATGCGCTGGCCGACGCGCAACAGATCGCTACCACCATGCTCGTGCAAGCCGCGGTCGCCAGCACGCGGGTTGCGATGATGCGCTCGCGTACGCTGGCTCGCGTGGTCGAACAGGCCATGTTCGAGGGCCCCGCCGCGGTGTCGCGCGCGCTCGGCGAGCACCTGCCCGGGCTCGGCGTGGAAGCTTGCGTGGTGGCGGCGGTTTTGCCGGGCGAGCAGGGATTTTTGGGGCGTGTGCGCTTCGGCTTCGGCCCCGGCAAGGGCCACCCGGAGCAAGAAGCGTTGCCGCTGACGCGCTTGCCCGAGCATCCGTTGGTCGAGGCCAGCCGCACGCTATTTTTGCTGCCGCTCGTGCTGGGCGAAGAGCCGCTCGGCGTGGCGGCGTTCTCGGTCACCTCACAGCTCGCCAAGAGCGAGTTGCTCGAAGATTTGCGCGAGCTACTTTCGATTGTACTGAAGGTGATGCAAACGACTCATGCCTGAGCTCGACAAGAAGGCGGTGTGGGAAGCGCTGAAGGAGCGGCTCGAGAGCGAGCTCGCCAAGGCGCAAAAGCGCGCCCGCGACGCCGCCGAGGGCGCGACGCACGAAGAGAACCGCGCCGAAGGCGACAAAGACATGCGCGCGACCGAAGCCTCGTACGTCGCGCGCGGTCAGGCGGGGCGCGCCACGGAGATGGAAGAGGCGCTGGTTCGCGTGAGCGCGCTGGAGCTATTGAGCTTCAAGCCCGGCAGCCGCATCGCCATCTCGGCCCTGCTCGAGCTGGATCACGACGGCAAGCGCCTCCACTACTTCTTGGTGCCTGCCGCCGGCGGCGAACGCATCAACGTCGGCGGCGTAGAGGTGCAAACGCTCACGCCTCAAAGCCCGCTCGGGCGCGCGCTGCTCGGCCTCACGGAGGGCGACGAGGCAGAGCTACCGGCGCGCCAACCCGGCGAAGCCACGCGCTGCTACGAAGTGCTCAGCGTGCGGTAGCTTCGCGGAAGCCGCTGCCGGTATCCGAGCCCAGGCCGAGGGTGAGCGAGAGCCCGGCATTGCCGAACCAGCGCGTCGAATGCTGCTCGCCGCCGCGCAGGGTGGGCATCGAGCCGCCCGCCACGTCCAGCGCCAAGCGGACGCCGTGAAACGTGCTCTGGAGGTGGCGTCCGAAGTCGAGCGACAAGCCGGTGTGACCGGTCGGGAAGACCCCGGAGACCTTCGCTCCCACGGGCGCCGGCGCAGGCGGAGGATCCGGACAGTCGCTGCCGTAAACACGATCGGCGTCCAAGCAATAGTGCCCTTCGGCGTCCAGCGCGGTGAGCGTGAAGCCCACGTTGCCGTGCAGCTCGGCCCAGCGACTGCGCGGTGTGATGCGCGCGTCGCTGCCCAGCTCGAGCCCGCCGCGCAGCGCCTTGTAGTCTGCGCCATCGCGGTTGGCGCTCGCGTACGTGCCGAAGCCGAACGCCGCAATGCTGAAGATCTTGTCGTCGTCGATGTAGCGGCGATAGCCGAGCAGCGGCTCGATCGAAGCGCCGGCCTTGCTCTCACCGGCGTAACGACCGCCCAAGGTGAGACCCGGAACCCCGAGCAGCTCGTCCGGCTCGAGCAGCGCGAGCAGCTGCGGCAGCGCGTCGGCTTTGGGCTCGCTCTGCGTGATCTGGCTCAGGTTGTAGCCGGGCACGATCGCAGCTTGTACCTCCGCGCCGGGGCGTTCGAGTGGCGCGGGCGGCACACCTGTCATCGCAGGCATCGGCCCGAGTGTGGTGCAAGCGACGCAGCCAGCGGCCAGCGCCAGCGCATAACCCTGCCAAATGGCGGCGGTTTGTGGAGCCATACCCGACTACGAAGCATACGCTGTGCCGGCGGCGGCTGCGCAGCCGCGTTCGCAGCCCGTGTTTTTGGCTGCTCTGATATCGTGCGGCCCATGCGGGCCGTAAAGATTTGGGTCGCCGCGCTGTATTTGGCGGGCTGCGATCCGGAAGCAAAGCAATGCCACGAGCTGATGACGAGCGCGCAAGGCATCGTCAACCAAGTCGACAGCAAGTCGATCCCCAGCTTGGAGCAGAGCCTGAGCGCCGTGAGCGCCGCTCACGCTGCCTGCGACAAGGCCAAGCTCGGCACCGAGCGCGAACAATTGCTCAAGGCCAAGAACGAGCTCTCGGCCCAGCTCAATTTGCTCAAGCAGCGCGCCAGTAGAAAGAAGTTTCAGGCCCCCACGCCCGAAGAGCTCGCGCAGCTCGTCAAATCGGGTGACCCCAATTGCCCCAAGGGCCAAGCGTACAAACCCAAAGACAGCAAGAGCGAGATTCGCTGCGTCGGCCCACAGCTCGCGGACATGAACGCCGAGGCGCTGAGAACCTATTACGGCGACCGGCATTTCAAGGTCACGAGCCAGGAGAACCCGGCCGAAGTCCGGGCCGAAATGGGCAGCGAGCTGTACGTGTTCGCGTTCGACAAGCTGAGCGACGCCGCGCCGCGGTGCGTGACCGCCTACGCCGCGCCAGGCATGAGCTGGCAGGAGCTCGTCTCACGCCTCACCGGCACGCCACCCGAGCACATGAAGCTGGATGCGCCCGTTAAATCAGGCCGCGGTGAGCTGGCGCTCGCTGTCGAGCACGCCACCGACAAGCCCACCGTAAGGCTCGGGCGATGTGGACAGAATGTCGCACCCCCCTGAGTTTCCTCGACCGTGCGCGGTGTGCGTCCTAACCTTGACGAGCTTTGCGTCTCGGTCCCTCCTCAATCGTGCTCACCCTGGCGCTAGCCGCGTCGGCCACCGTGGCGGCGTGCGGTGACCACGACGCGCCCCCCGTTGGCGAGCAGCTGTGCACGCTCAAGCCGACCGAAACTTTTCACGAGCGCATCGAGCCGCTGCTCGAGCCGAGCCGCGTCACCACCTGCAACGAGTGTCACCTCTCGGGCGTCGATTTGTCGGCGTTTGCCCGAGAAACTCCGTGCAAGACCTGGGCGTGCCTGGTCGAGCAAAGCCTGGTCGATACCAACTCGCCCGAAGACAGCAAAATCCTGGGCTGGATCGAGCGCGCCAATCCGAAGAGCGACTTGATCACGCCGGACGTCGTACAGGCCGAGCACGACGCGTTCCGCGACTGGATCGAAGCCAATGCGGCGTGTCCAGATGCGTGCGCGGGCGTCACGTGTGGACAGCCGAAAGACGGGCCCACGTGCCAGCCTCCCAAGGTCAACCCCGAACCGCCACCGACGGAAGAGGACACGCGCGGCTGTACCGACATGGATATCGAGCAGGCGTTCAGCGACGATGTGTACGCCTGGCGCGGCCGCTGCTTTCCGTGCCACTTCGATACCGAAACCAAGGCCGATCCGACGGCGCCGCGCTGGCTGTCATCGGTCGGCAATTGCGCGACCGGATCCGCCGTGTCGCTCAAGCGCGTGCTGAGCCTGGACCTGATCAACACCGATGATCCGACCCAGAGCCTCATCCTGCTCAAGCCGCTCTCTCCCGACATTGGGGCGGGCAGCAACGGCATCAAGCACGGTGGCGGTCAAAAGTTCGAAGGCACCACCGACCCGACTTACCAGAGCTTTTTGCGCTTCATCCTGCACTACCAGAAGTGCCAGCAGCCGTAGCGTCGCTCGCGCCACCGACGCCGCCAGCACCGCCGTGCTCGGCAGCGGCCGCGCCACCGCCGCCGGCTCCGCCCTCGCCCGCTTCGAGCAGCTCGCGCGCCGCCAGGCAGCGCGTGGAGCAATCGGCGAACTGCGCCGCGCACTCGGGGGCGTTGTTTTCGTGGCCCAACTCGTGGCAGGCGTGCAGCGGGCCGTCTCCGTCGTCGACCGGATGACACAGCTCGCCGAGGGCGGCACAGCGCGCGTCCGCGAGCGAGAGATTGGCGGGGGCTTCGTCCACGCAGGTGTTGATGCAGCCCGCGAACACCTTCAGGCACGCGGATCCATCTCCCTCGTGGCCCGTCTCGTGGCACTCGTGCGCGGGGCTGCCCGCGCCGGTGTCCGCCTCGTGGCAAAGCTCGCCCATAACCTTGCACTCGTCGGTGCCGTCCGAAACGGCAACGGCGCCGCCCTGCGCTTCACCGCCGCTGCTCGCCCCCGCATGGGAGGCAGTGCCGCCCGTGTTGCCGCCGCTGTCGTCATCATCGCCGCAACCGGCAAACGCCAAGAGCGAGCCACCGACCAAGAAGACCCAACCAAGCTGCTGTCCGCGCTTCATGCGCCAGAACCTAGCCCAGCATAGCGAGGTCAGCCTGCGACAAACTGTCGCAACGGCAGCGGTTGGGCCAACGACGCCCCTTCACGAAGCACCCCGTTTGGAGGCCCCGTTTGCGGGCCCGCAAGTAGTCGCAATTGCGACCGCTTTTCTCCAACAGTTTCGGGACTCGTCGCAAGAAAAGGGCTCCGTCGCAATTGCGACATCTCAGTTGGCGTCGTGGTTGAGCCCGGAGCCGGCACCAGAGCCCAAGAAAGGGACGAGCGAGTCGGAGCGCTAGGCCGGCGGGTTGAGCTCGAGGAATGCTGGGATTGTCGCAATTGCGACGAAGCCGGGCGGAGCAACCGGCTTCGTTGGCGCTCAGGGCATGCGGGTAGCGGGGGGCAGCTCGGCGCCGCTTTGCACGTAGCGTACGACCTCTTGCATCAGCAGCTTGTCGTTGGCTTCGCAGTCGCCGGAAACGTTGCCCATGCTGAAGCCATGGCACGATTTACTGCGGGCTTCGTAAGCGGCCGAGATGGCCGGTTGTGCTTCGAGCTGTTGGCGCACCGAGAGCCCCAAACGCCGCCATTCCACCTTGGACTGCACGATGTGGCTGGGTCGCTCTTCGGCGAAGTCGCCGTCGTGGATGGTGGCGCATGCGCCATTCCAGCGCAGCACGTCGTAGCCGGCGTTGTTGTCGCCGACCTGGATTTCGCCTTCGCCGTCACTACGGCGCTTGAGCGCGATGATTTCTTCGCCGCGCTCGAGCTTGTCGCCGAGCAAAGACGAGCCGCCCGAAGCATTGAATGGATCTGCGCGCTTGAGCATGTACAGGCGCTTCCACGGCGTGCCGGGTGCGAACATGTGCAGCGCCACGTCAGGGTAAACGTCGTCGCACAGGCGCTTGACCCAACCGGGGGGTGGCACGCATTCGCCACGGTGCTTCTTGCCCTTGGCGCAGCGAGTGGGGATGTGCGGCTTCTTCGGCCCCGGTTCCTCTTTGGCGCTCGCTTCGTCCGCGGCCGATGCCGTCTCCCCGTTGGATACCGAAGAACCGCAAGCCGTCACGAGCCCCAGAACCAAGCAACTGATGAACGTACGCATCGCTGGCAGGCTCCCGAAGTAGCTCAGCCCCCGGGAACCGACAAGCCGAGGCCGCTCGCTTTACTGGTCGAATTGCTGCAACATTTGTGGTTCCTGCCAGCCCCATCGTGATTTTGGCAGCTGTCTGAAAAAACCACCGCTATGGGAACGATCATGTCTTCGTCAGCAGCCGTTCTGTTTCCCAGCCTGCTCGCGCTCGCGCTCGCCCCTGCGTGCGACCGAACTCCAGAGGCCAAGGCGAACGCGACGCCGCCACCGCCCACGGCCGCATCCGTCGCTCGCGCGGAAAAGCCGGCAGAAGCGCCGAAGGCCAGCTCGTACCAATTGGCGGGTAGCGCGCGAGTCGTCGCGATCGGCGATATTCACGGCGATCTGAACGCGCTACGCCATGCGCTGAAGCTGGCCGGCGCTATCGACTCCGACGACCGCTGGATCGGCGGCAAAGAGCTCACGGTCGTGCAAACCGGCGATCTGCTCGACCGCGGCGATCAGGACCGCGAGGTGCTCGACGTGATCGAGAAGCTCGAGAACGACGCCAAGGCTGCTGGCAGCGCGTTCATCGTGTTGAACGGCAACCACGAGCTGATGAACAGCAGCTTCGACTTCCGCTACGTTACTCACAAGAGCTTTAGCAGCTTCGACGAGTACCGCGGCCAGGCAGGCGCTTTCGAAGGACGCATGCCGGACGAGCAACGCGGGCGCGCGGCGGCGCTCATGCCTGGCGGCCCCTATGCGCTCAAGCTGGCCCCCCACCTCACCGTGGCGCGAGTTGGCGACAGCTTGTTCGCCCATGGCGGAGTGCTGCCGGCGCACATCGAATACGGCCTGGATCGCCTCAACAGCGAGGCGAGCGCGTTCTTGTCCGGCAAGCTGCGCGCGCTGCCGCCCGCGCTCAGCGCGGAGGATTCGCCGGTGTGGACGCGCGCGTACGGCGCGCCCGAGGTCGACGACGCCACCTGCGAAATCTTGGGGCGCGTGCTGAAAGAGGTCGGCGCGAAACGTCTGATTGTCGGACACACCGTCCAAAAGGGCGGCATCACCAGCTCCTGCCAGGAGCGCGTATTCCGTATCGATGTCGGCCTCTCCGCCTATTACGGTGACAACCCGGCACAGGTGCTGGAGATCACCCCCAAGGGCACCCGCGTGCTCAGCGTAAGCACGCCGGGCAGCACCGGCAAGACGAGCCAAAGCGCGGGACCGGCACTACACTCCTCGCCATGAGTGCCGTCCTCGAAACCGTGCCGCTGGGCTTCCCGTGGCAAACCGTCGACCCTTTCTTGTTCTGCGTACATCACGACGACGCTTACCCGGCCGGTAACGAAAAGTTCGGCCCCAAGGCGTCGCTCGCCGGCCGCAACCTGGGCAACGACTTCACCGTCAAAGACGGCTTTCGCATGTACCACGGCCAGGTCGTGCCCGGCTTTCCGCAACACCCGCACCGCGGCTTCGAAACGGTGACGCTCGCGCGCCGGGGCCTGATCGACCATTCGGATTCGCTCGGCGCGGCCGCGCGCTTTGGCCGTGGCGATGCGCAGTGGCTCACCGCCGGCGGCGGCATCGTGCACTCGGAGATGTTTCCGCTGCTCGATCAAAACGAGCCCAACCCCGTCGAGCTGTTCCAGATTTGGCTGAACCTGCCGGGTGAAGACAAGCTGGTGAAGCCGCACTTCTCCATGCTGTGGGAGCGCGAAATCCCGCGCCACGTTTTCCGCGATGGCGCAGGCCGTGCCACCGAGGTCACCACGGTCGCGGGCGCGCTCGAAGGCAAGACGCCGCCCTCGCCGCCGCCCAAATCCTGGGCCGCTCGCCCGAACACAGACGTCGCGATCTGGACGCTGAAGCTCGACGCCGGCGCAACCTGGACGCTGCCGCCCGCCCGCAATCCAGAAGCCATCCGCGTGCTCTACTTCTTCGTCGGCCCGAGCCTCAAAATCGACGACCGCACGCTGACCACGCACTCCGCCGCCGTCGTCCAGTCGGACGTCGCGCTCGCGCTCGAGGCAGGAGCCGAGCCTTGCGAGGTGCTGATGCTGCAAGGCGTGCCGATCGGGGAGCCCGTCGCGCAGCACGGCCCATTCGTCATGAACACGCGCGAACAGATCCAGCAAGCGTTCCAGGACTACCAGCGCACGCGCTTCGGCGGCTGGCCCTGGCCGGCGGACGATCCGGTGCACGGCAGCGATCCGGCGCGCTTCGCGCGTCACATCGACGGCCACACCGAGAAGCCTGACCAAAAGTCCGAATAGTGCTGCGTCGGCTTCAATCGTGGAACACGATGTCCACCGGCTTGAGCGGGGGGCGCCCGCCCGCTGCGGCGAAGTAGCTCTCGTCGAGCGTCACTTTGGCTTCGGCTTGCAACGCCGCCCCTGCGGCCAGGGCGCCGGGGGTGACGCAACCACCATTGAGGTCCGGCGTGCAGACGTTGCAGCCCCCTTGCGGCACCAGGCACTGCTGGCTCGACCCAGCCTCGGCAAAGAAGACGTAGTCGGCCGGCTGCGCCAAAACCACCTGCGAGCATTGCGCGGGGCTGACAGCGCAGGCCGCAGGTAGCGTCACCTTCTCCATCCAGAGGGCGTCCCACGATTGCAGCCGACTCTCGCCTGGCTGCAGCGTCACGACGGCCGAGACCGGGCACAGAATCGGCGCGCAGCCCTGCACCAAGTCATCGAGCAGTTGCTCGCAGGTGGTTGCGCAGCGGGGCGGCTCGAGCGGTGTGCCGAAAGCATCGTCGACGCCGAACAAGCGACCCACGCCACATCCCCCCTGCCGCGGGCCGAGATAGATGGTTTGGTTCGTACCGTTGACGAGCCGCACCGGAATCGACGTGCCGAGCGCGTCGGCGTAGTTGGCGGGGTCGCACAGATCGGTACCGGTATCGCCGGCACTCGCCAAGCCCCCCGTCGCCGCGCCGCTGCTGGCCTTGCCGCCCTGGCTCACGCCACCGGAAGCGGTGCCGCCGCCGCTGCTCGTCGTACCCGCGCTAGACGAGCCACCGCTGCTGTCCTCGTCGCCCGAGTCCGCGCTCGAGTGCATGGACCTGCCAGCGCACGCGACGAACACCGCGCCGACGATGGCAAGTAGCCACGGGCGGCAGCCCATCATTTGAACTCGAGCATGACCTCGCGGACCATGCCCCCACCGCCTGGTCCGCCCAGGCCGTAGCTGCCGTCGAGCATGACCTCCACCTTGGCGTTCAGCAGCGGCCCCGCGATCACGGCACCATAGGTGACGCAGCCACCGTTCCCGTTGGCGTCACAGGAGCCGCAAGTGCCGGTCGCGGTCGGCCCGCCGCACGTCATGTTGGAGCCCGCCTGGGCCGAGAAGATGTAGTCGCCCGGCTTCGCCGCAACGATGCGTTGGCACTCGTTCACGCCCGCCGCCTTGCTGCACACGGGCGGAAGCTTCTCCTGCTCCGTGTACAGGGTGTTCCACAGCCCCATCGTGCTCTCGCCGGGCTGCAGCGTGATGACCGAATTGATCGCACAGGCGATCGCGGGACAACCAATCAGCGTGCCCTGGATCATCATCGCGCACGTGGACTGACAGAAGCCGACCGCGGACAGCGGCTGCCCCTTTCCGTCGGCCACCTGGAACAGCGGCACTCCCCCGCAGCCCTGCACCTCGGGCCCGAGGTAGATGGGGTGATTGGTGCCGTTGATGAGTCGGACCGGAACGCTCCCGCCCATCTCGTCCGGGTAGTCGGCGGCATCGCACGAGGAGGCGCCTGCCTTACCGCCGTTGGAAGTGCCGGCCTGGCCGCTACCGCCCGAGCCCGTTCCGCCAAAGTCGGTGCCGCCGTTTTCGCTACCGGCGTTCGCAGAGCCGGCCTGCGATGACCCGGCGGTGTTTCCGCTCCCGCCGTTCGGGTCGTCCCCGTTCTCGAACGACTTGCCGCCGCACGCCGCGAGCAACGCACCGACGAGGAGCACCGGAATCACCGAGGACAGCGAGCGGGACATGCTCACCATTACAGCAAGCTCCGGGCCCGCGCGCGGCGCGCAAATTCCCGAGCTTCTGAGCGGGCTGGCTCGGCACAGTTGGCACAACCGGCGTCCGAGTCGGATCCGCGTGCCGCGCCGAGACGTCATCTTTTGGGCGACAGTCCCTCGCCGTGAAGCTTCGCGTCACGGGCGGCCCTTGTGCTGCGATTTCAGCTTTCTACGCGCGGTAGGCCCTTGTGGGCAACTGTGCGCAGACTGGAAAAGTTCGCTTTTGCTCGATTTTTTGATTGCCGCTCTGACGGTTGGACACAGGGAGATTGATGGTTCGCGCGCGTTTCTGGGCACCGCTTTGTCTTTTGGCTCTCACCGATTGCAGCAGCGCGGGGACCGACCCCGGCTCGCACACGCAAACGCCGCAGGCCGGTAGCAGCAGCACGAGCGGAGGCAGCCAGTCGACGACCGGCGGCAGCATGAACAGCGCTGGCTCGCTCGGCCTCGACTTGGGCGGCAAGGCTGGCGGCTCCAGCGGTGGCAAGGGCGGCAGCGGCGGCAAAGAGACGGACACCAGCGGCTGCGGCGACGGCGTCTTGCAAGCCGCCGCGCTGGGCGAAGTCTGCGACGACGGCAACAATTCTTCAGGCGATGGTTGCTCGGCGGACTGCAAGGTCGTGGAGCAAGGCTTCAGCTGTCTCACGCCGGGCAAGCCCTGCGAATCGACCGTCAAGTGCGGCGACGGCAAGATCGAAGGCGCCGAGACGTGTGACGACGGCAACGACAAAGCCAAAGACGGTTGCGACGACAAATGCCTGATCGAGACGGGTTGGGTGTGTCCGACGTCGGGCGACTCGTGCGTGGCCGCCAAGTGCGGCGACGGCATCATCGCCGGTGTCGAGCAGTGTGAAGACGACGACGGCGCGACGCCGACGGCCAACGACGGCTGCGACGCCAACTGCGCGATCGAGCCAGGCTACGTCTGCGACGAGCCCGGAAAAGCCTGCCGCAAAGCGGTTTGCGGCGACGGCGTCGCGGAAGGCGGCGAGCCGTGCGACGACAAGAACACCGTCATCGGCGACGGCTGTAGCCCGGGTTGCGTCGCCGAGCCGATCTGCACGCACCCATCGACGGCCCAAGGCTGCACGTCGAGCTGCGGTGACGGCATCTTGCTGGGCGAGGAGTGCGACGACGGCAACAAGAAAGACGGCGACGGCTGCTCCGCGGCTTGCAAGGTCGAGCCCGGCTACAAATGCGAAGAGCAGGCCGGCACACTGCCGAATTCGATTTCGATCCCGTTCGTGTTCCGCGACTTCATCGCGTTCCCTAGCAAGACCACGACGCTGCAGCGCCACCCGGATTTTCAGTCGCGCTGCATCGGCCAGCAGCAAGACGGCATGCTCGATCCGGTGCTGGACGCGCAAGGCAAGCCGCTGAACAGTGGCAGCTGCAACCTGCAGGCGGCGTGCACGCTGCAAACGGACTACATGGACCCGGCGGGAGGCAACTGCGACGCGCACGAGTTCTGCGTCGACCCCGCCAAGTTCGATGGCTGCGACCAGCTCCACGCGCTGCATCCCATCGCGGGGCACGCGGGCGACCCCTTCAGTTTCTGGTACCGCACGACGGATGGCGTCAACAAAGAGAAGCTGGTGCAAACGACCCTCAACTTGAGCAACGGCGCTTACCGCTTCGACTCCGACGCTGCGGGTGGCCTATTTCCGCTGGATAACGACGGCTTCGTCGCCTCGGGAGACGAGCTGAAGCGCGGCACGCACAATTTCGGATTCACCACGGAGGTGCGGCGTTGGTTCCAATTCGACGGCGGCGAGCTGCTCACCTTCAACGGCGACGATGACGTCTGGGTGTACATCAACGGCAAGCTCGCGCTCGACATCGGCGGTATCCACCCGGTAGAGACGCGCACCATCCGCCTGAACGCGGACGGTACCGTCGATTGCAAAGAAGGCGACCCGGCGGGCACGACCTTCGACGCGCTGCCCACCAAGTGCAAGATGCCTCAGCGCGGCCTCGGCTTGCTCGTGGGCAAGGTGTACGAGATTGCGCTGTTCCACGCGGAGCGCCACAGCGACGCTTCGAACTTCAAGCTGGCGCTCACCGGCTTCGTCAGCGCCAAGAGCAAGTGCTCGCCGGTGTGCGGCGACGGCGTGCAAACGCCGGGTGAGGCCTGCGACGACGGCAAGGTTGACGGCAGCTACGGCGGCTGCGCCGCGGGCTGCAAGAAGGGGCCGCGTTGCGGCGACGCCCTCGTGCAAATGCCGCAAGAAGAGTGCGACGACGGCAAGAACGTCACGCCCTACAGCCCGACCAAGACGGGCTGCGCCCCGGGTTGCAAGCTGCCGAATTACTGCGGCGACGGCAAGCTGGACAGCCTCTTCGGCGAAGAGTGCGACGACGGCACCAACGCCGGCGGCTACGGCGGTTGCAACAAAGACTGCACGCTCGGGCCGCGCTGCGGCGACGGCAACGTCGACGAGCCGGACGAGGCGTGCGACGACGGCAACTCCGTTTCCGGCGACGGCTGCACGGCCAAGTGTGACAAAGAGATTCCCAAGTAACGGGCAAGCAGCCAAAGTAGCGGCCTGCCGACCGCCGCGCCCACTCCCGAGTCCCCGACTACGCCCTCACCCGCACGCCTGCTGGGCCGTGCGGCGTTCGTGCTCACCTTCTTCGGGCTCGAGCTTTGGGGCGTCGCCTACGGGCAGCGCACGCCCGATCATGCGTTCGGCTTCCAGATGTTCAACGAGTCGTCGCGGCTCACCATCCACCTCAAGCGTGAGGTGAAGACCAAGCGTGGCAAGGCGCTCGTGCCGGTGGACAACGGGCGCTGGCAAGCACCAGACGAGTCCGGAGCCCAGCGCCAGTACCGCTGGCAAGATCGCGTGACCGACGTCGGGGTACGCACGCTCGACGTCAGCGTACACGCCGCCTACGGCCTCGATGCACAGCTATTTCGCTTGCAGGCGGCGCTGGACGACGTGGCCTCACACATTCCGGACGACACGCGCACCCTGGCGCTCGTGGCCGACGTGGAGACACTGCGCAACGGCGTGGCCGGGTCCGTGCGATTACGAGCAGCGAAGCCGTGATGTTGGGCTTTTTGGGCGAAGAGCGGGAAGCTTACGTACTAAATTTGCAGCGCATCGCGTTCGCGGTGCTGCTGTTCTTGCTCACGCTGAAGATGGGGCAGCTGGTGGTGCAGGTCGCGTACTTCGGCGACGTGTTCCACATGCCGCTCGTGCCCGAGAGCTGGGTGCCGAGCCGTAGCGTTTATTGGTTGATGCTCGGCCTGCAAGCGCTCGGCTGCGGGCTGGCGTTGTTCAACGTTCGGGCACGCCCCGCCCTGCTCGTGGCGGCGTCGCTCGGGCTCTACGGCGTGCTCTGCAATCGACTCGAGTATCACAACAACCGTTACGAGCTGCTGCTGCTGGCGTTTCTGGTCGCGCTCACGCCGTGCGATCGGCAAGGCAAAGCGCCGTGGTGGGCGGTGCGGCTCGTCGGCGCGCAGGTTTCGCTCGTCTATCTAGCCTCCAGTCTGGGCAAGCTGTTCGACGCCGATTGGCGCGGCGGCGCCGTGCTGCTGCGGCGTTTCGGCAACGGCATCCCCTTCTTCGACCACCACGGCCTGCACGCTCTCACGCCGATCCTCGGCTCCCCCACGTTCGCGCACGCCGCGTCACTGGCCGCCATTGCCAGCGAGCTCTTCCTCGCGCTGGGGCTCTGGTTCGGCCGCACCCGCGCCCTCGCCCTCTGGCTCGGCTTCATGTTCCACGCCGGCATCGAAATCGCCGCCCACGTCGAGCTCTTCAGTTACACGATGATCGCCGGCTACATCGCCTTCGTCACCCCCGAGCTCCGCGAACGCGCTGTCTCCTGGAACATCGCAACACTACGCGGCCAGCGCTGGGCCGCGTTCTGCCGACGCCTCGACCTGCTCGCCCGCTTCCAACACCAAACCTCCACGACGCAGCAGCCCTTAGTGCTCGTCACCGACCGCAGCGGCACCCAGCACGCGGGCGTCCCCGCCTGGCGCGAGCTTGCCCGTGCCTTCCCACCCCTGTTTCCGCTCTGGCTTCCGCTCACGCTATTTACCTTGCGTCGCCCCCGCACACCCAAAGCTTAGCGCCCGCTCCGTTCGTGCTTCGCGGCTCTGCTCGTGCTTCGCGGCCCCGCTCGTGCCGAACCCCATTTCCCGACACGAAAGTTCTCGCGAACGTAAGAACTTTCGCGGACGCTCGCGGCGCTTTCGGAAACGGCAAACCACCCATCGTCCGAGAAAGTTCTTACGTTCGCATGAACTTTTCGAGAGCATGGGCGTGGACGCATCGCCGGTTGGCCGCCAATCGTCCCCAATAATCTTTACGTTCGTAAGATCTTTGGCTCGGCGTCATGCCGCTCCGTGGCTTCGCGGCTCCGCGCTGCGTGGCTCCGCGGCTCCGTGGCTTCGTGGCTCCGCGCACCGTGGCTCCGCGCTCCGTGGCTTCGCGGCTCCGCGGCTCCGTGGCTTCGCGGCTTCGCGGCTTCGCTCGAAGCGCTCGGCTTTGGAGACGCAAACGCTGAGCGATGAGAGGCAAGCGCTGAGCGATGAGAGCAACGCGGCAGCGTCTTGGTCGCTCTGTCCGTGCACGCTTTGGCTCCGAGCGTTCACCTGCTCGAAGACACCGTGCACCGAGCAGCGTCTCTAATTACGCTCGGAGAGCGGGTCGATGTCGCCACCGCCGGAAGGCTTGGGCTTTTCGCCGGGCTTGGGCTTGGCGGTGGGGCGGACGCTGGGCTTGGGTTTGGTGCCGGGGGTGGGCGTGGCTTCGGGCGCGGGAGCGGCTGTGACCGGCGGCGCGGCGCTGGGTGTGGTCGTGGGGACTGCGGGAGCAGCGGGGGCCGGTGCAGCGGCGACGGGCGGCGCGACGGCGGTGGGCGGCTCGGCTGGGGGTTTGGCGGCAACCACCGCGGTGCCTTCGGGCGGGGCGGTGTGCGGCGAGCTGGTCGCCTTCCATGCGATGAGCGCGATGGCGACGACGGCCGCGCCCCCGGCGAGCCCCAACCACATGGCGCGGCTCTTGCGCGCGGTCTGCGTGTTGCCCCACGCCTGTGAAGCGGTGTTGGCACCCGCGGTGCGCGAATGCAGATTCGAAGACGAGAGCTCGGGCGAGGTGATGCCGCTGGAGCTCAACACCTTGGAGATGCGCTCGGCGCTGCGCGGCCCCGCGTCAGGCGCGAAGAACGCGAGATCGTTGGCAAGCGCCGCGACGTTGGCGTAGCGCTGCTCGCGCGGCTTGCGCAGGCAGCGCAGGATCGCTTGCTCGAGCTGCTCCGGAATTTCTGGCCGAATGGTGCGCGGCGAGGGCGGCTCGGCGTGCAAAATGAGCGTGCACAGCTGCGGCATCGTCTCCGCCTCGAACGGCACGCGACCGGTAACGAGCTCGTAGAGCACGCAGCCGATGGCCCAAATGTCCGAGCGCTGGTCGACGTCTTTGGCGCTCGCCATTTGCTCGGGCGACATGTAAAGCGGCGAGCCCATGATCGACTGGGTGCGGGTCATGCCCATGTCCGAGCCCGAGCCCGACTTGCCAGTGACCTTCGAGATGCCGAAATCCAGCACTTTGATGCACGGGCTGCCGTCCGCGCGCGCGGTGAGGAACAGGTTGGCCGGCTTCAAATCGCGATGAACGATGCCGATGGCGTGCGCCTCCGCCAGGGCTTCGCACGCTTGCAGCACGTATTGCACCGCCAGATGCACCGGCAGCGCGCCACTGTCGCGCAAGATGTTCGACAGATCGTGACCGCGCAGCAGCTCCATCACCATGTACGGAGCGCCGGTTTCCAGCGCCCCGACGTCGATGACCCGGGCGACGTGCTCGCTCTTGATCTTGACGGCGGCGCGCGCCTCGCGACCGAAACGCGCTACGGCCTCACCGTTCGACAGCGCTTCGGGCAGTAGAAACTTAATCGCGACGCGCTCGTCCAAGTGGATGTGCATCGCCGAGACGACCATGCCCATGCCTCCGACCCCGAGCACTCGCTCGATCCGGAATTTCCCCGCGAGGATGTCGCCTTCTCTCGGTTCAGTCATTGGCTGCGGCCGGCAGAGTTTACGCTGCTACCCATGTACGCACCAGGCGAGAAGCTTCTTCCTTGCGTGTCTGGCGGCGGGATTGGCTTGTCGCGCGGCAAAAGCTGCGATATTCGGAATGTCGTGAGGCGGGTATCTTCCTTTCTAGGCGTTTCGGTGTTCATGTTCGCGCTGCACGGCGGTGCGCAGGGCAAATCCGGCGGGAATCGCGCCGCGGCCGAAGCCTTGTTCAATCAGGGACGCGACCTGATGACGGCCGGCAAATTCACGGAGGCGTGCCCGAAGTTCGAGGCGAGCCAGCAACTCGATCCGGGACTCGGCACGATGCTGAACCTGGCCGAGTGCTACGAAAAGACGGGCCGCACCGCGAGCGCCTGGGCCGAGTACCGCGAGGCAATTCCGCTCGCGCGCGCCGCCGGCTCCAAAGCCAGGCAAGATCTGGCGACCGAGCGCGCCCAGGCCCTGCAAGAGCGGCTGTCCACACTCACCATTCGTGCCATGGCGGGTGACGATCCTAACGCCCACCTCGAAGTGCGGCGCGACGGCGTCGCCTTGCAAGAGGCCGAGCTCGGCTCGCCCATCCCGGTGGACCCGGGCGAGCACGTGGTCGAGGCAGTGGCTCCAGGCAAGCAAGCGTGGTCGTCCAAGGTGCAAGTCGCTGCCAATGCCGCCAAGGTGTCGGTCGACATCCCGGCGCTCCAACCGGCCGCTCCCGGCGCCGCCACCACACCCGCCACGCAAGCTCCCGCCACCACGACCACCACCGTCACGACTCCACCGCCGGCAGACACCGGCGCAGATCCGGGAGCCGGCCGTCGCATGGCAGGTCTCGTGATCGGCGGCGTCGGCATCGTCGGCCTCGGCGCGGGCGCGATCTTCGGCGTGCAAGCCTCCAGCAAGTGGTCGGACGCGAAGAGCAAGTGCAGCGACTACCCGTACGGTTGCACGCCCGAAGCGCAAGACCTGCAGGCGAGCGCCAAATCGGCCGGCACCATTTCAACCGTCGGCTTCATCGCGGGTGGCGCCCTGCTCGCCACCGGCCTCGTCCTCTACTTCACCGCGCCCAAGCGCGAGAGCGTCGCGCTCGGCATCGGTCCAGGCTCCGCGTTCGTTCAAGGAACCTTCTAATGTCGAAGTCCCGACGCCGCCTCGCTCCGCTCGTGTGGTTGGTGGCCCTCGGCGCCTGCAACAGCATCGTCGGGATCGAAGACCTTCACGAAGGCCCGCGTCCCGGCACGCAGAACGAAGGCGGAGACGGCACCGGCGCGACGAACAGCACCGGCGGCAAGAGCAACGTCGCGGGTGACGATAACCCTGGCGGCACCACGCCTGTCACGGGCGGTGAGCCGTCTAGCAACGCCGGAACCGGCAACGAAGGCCTCGTGGGCGGGCAAGGCGGCAGCGGTACGGAGTCGCCCATCGGCGGGGCAGGTGGCGCCAACAACCCAGTGCTCTCACCCGTGCACGGCCACGTCATCGATTTTTGGGGCAAGCCGATCCCGGACCTTCCGGTTCAAATCGGCGAGGTGCTCACCTCGACCGACGCGAAGGGCGAATTCACCGTCGCCGACGTCCCGGCAACGTACGACGTGAGCATGGTGCTTAACCATAGCACCGCTTTCGGGGATCAGTCCGATGCCTGGGTCTACCTCGGGCTTTCTCGCCGTGATCCCACGCTGCAAATGTTCTGGGGCGGCGATCAGAACTACGGCTACGCCGCTTACACGTTCAACCCGAAGCCTACCAAGCTCAGCACGCAAACCATTTGGGTTGGTTTCGGTGGTCCGGACGGAAACTACAACCACGATAACGTGGACGCGACCGGAACGACAGGCAGCGAGGTCGATTGGTATGGCCCCACCACCACCAAGGACACGCTCCACGCCTTGCAGTGGACGAAAGACGGAAACGATCTGCCGACAGCTTACTCGTTCTATGGCACGGCTAGCATCAACCTCAGTCAGAGTGACACCAACACCAGCGTCAACGTTCCCTTCACCAAAGGCACGCTCGACGTAGCCACGATGACGGGCACCGCCACCAGCGTCGGTGCGGGGACGCGCAGCAATCAAGTTTATTTGGGCTTTGCCGACAGCGCTCGCATCAAGCTGCTCGACTACGACGGCCCGAAGGCGGCCCTCGACGCCTTCTCTTACAAGGTGCCGACCGGCATCGTCGGTGGCGACCTCACCGTCGCCGCCATCCAGGGCTACCAGTACTCAGGCTTCCAGGTCGCTCACGCTGACGCGCTCGCGGCGGACGCAAAGCCGGCGCTCCAGATTCCGCCGCTCGTGGTGCAGCTCACTCCAGCGGCCGGCGCCAAGAACGTGGACCAAACCACGAAGTTCACCGTCAAGGATCCGGGCGGCGCTCCGGGTCCATATGTGGCGATGTTCTACAGCCAAGACGCGCCAAGCGGAGACCCGCAAGCGTACCAGACCATCTTCATCGTCACGGCCAAACCGTCGTTCACGATTCCGACCATCATCGGGGGAGGATTCGCGATGTACCCAGGTAACGACTACCTGTGGAGCATCGGCACGTTTGGCGCGTACGCTTCAGTCGATGCGATGGTGTCGCCTGGCGGCTTCATCGACGAGTTCGCCTTGGACGAGACGCGTGCCTATGGTCCGCGGCGAGTCAGCGGGCAGTACAGCAATTCGGCCACGCGCAAATTCACGACGAAGCCGTGATGCACCTGTAACGCATCCGAGCGCGAGTTCAGCCAACGTGGTGAACGAGGAGTAGGTCATGGTGGGAAATAGGGTCTTTCGTGGTTCGCTCTGCTATTCGTCTTTGCTCTGGCTCCTCGGAGTAGGCGCAGGTCTCGGCGCCTGCACCAGCGTGCTCGGCATCGAAGAGCTGCACGACGGCCCGCGCCCCGGCTCTGCCGGTGACAACGCCTCCGGGGGCACTTCGAGCACCAACGGCGGCAAGAACAGCGGCGGCGGCGCGGACAGCACTGCCGGCACCGACAACACCGGCGGTACCGACAACACCGGCGGTACCAACACGGCCGGCGGCACCAAGCCCTCCGGTGGTACCAACAACGGCGGCACGAATACCGGCGGCAGCGTGAACGAAGGCGGCGCCGGCGGCGAGCCCATCAACACCGATCCCACCGTGCACGGCACGCTGATCGACTTCTGGGGCCACCCGCTGGTCAATCAGGTCGTCAACATCGGAGACCAACAAATTGCGACCGACAAGTTCGGCAAATTCACGGCCGAAAATGTGCCCGCAACCTACGACGTGACCATGAGCTTCACCCGCAATTCGGGTGACTTCGTCTACGCCTGGTGCTTCCAGGGACTCACGCGCCGCGACCCTACCCTACAGGTTTACCAAGCGCTCGAGGATCGCGGCACGACGGGCTACGTCAAGATTTCGGCAACCCCGGCCCCGGGCGCGAACGATGCGCTCGCGATCTCGGTCGGCACACCCGATGGCGCCAGAATCAAGTCGAGCTCCATCACGGCCAATGATCAGTTCGGCACCTACTTCGATCCCGACTGGCAGGGCCCCGACAACACCTCGGGCACCGCTCACGCCCTGTATTGGACGAAGAACAACTCCACCACACTGCCGACCGCCTACAAGGCCTTCGATTCCAAGCTCGTCGCCCTAGCTGAGGGGACGGCGCTTGACTATTCGTTCACGCTCACGGCCGGCGATATCGTGAGCAAGAACATCGACGGTACCGCAATCGCCAACGGCAGCGGTAATCGCACCAACTCCGTCTTCTTGCGCTTCGATACGGGTGACGCCATCCCACTTGCCCAGCACACCCCCGCAGCGGCTGCTTTCAGCTATTTGGTTCCGACGATCCCCAAGGGCAGCATAACGATCGCCGCGTCGGAGGGCGACGACTTCTACGCTGCTCACTCGATCGTGCACAAAGACGGCCTGAACCCGGGAGACGCAGCCGGCACCCTCACCATTCCAGCGGCTGCGACGCCCGTGAAGCCAGCCACCGCTAGCGACATGGTTGATGAGACGACCGAGTTCTCGTTCGTGGGCAGCGGCGACAACAAGGGCGGCTTCGTGATTCACATCGAGGCCGTCCACGTCAATCAGTACTTTTACATCGTTACCGCGAACAAGAAGTTCACGCTGCCCACAGTCGAGGGCTTCGCGTGGGTATCCGCGCGCGACTACTACTGGCGAATCGAAACTCATGGCGATTACGCGACCGTGGATCAAATGGCCGGTCCAAACGGATTCGTCGACTCCTTCTCGGGTCCCACTTCAATCTCGAACGACGATGCCCCCGCGGGCACGCTTATCCAAAGCGGCTCTTTCACCCGCTCCAAGATGGCGTACTTCACGCGCAAGTGACCGTTGTCGCCCATGCGCAGTGAATAGTAGTTCTTTGAGTGAGTGGGCTGACTGAACGCATGGTGGTGGGCGACAGGCGAATCTTTACGTGTATGTGGGGAACGATCCTGTGAACTGGCAGGACCTAACCGGAGGAAGGCCCTCGTGGGTGGGAGACACGCTTGGTTGGGTGTCGGGGAACGTCTCACCGATGGTCGGCGGCGCGGTCCTAGGAGCCGCCCTGGGGCCGTTGGGAGGCGTGGTCTACGGCACCGTTTTAGGCAGCCTCCTACTGCCGACGCCTTGGCATTTCATGTCAAACTTTCACAACATGGAGACGGCAAACACCATTGGGGCAGACAAATATTTCCATTGCCTGGCGAACTGCCAATCCAGCGCAGATGGGACGTTGGGGAGGGGCGAGGCGTACTTGATGAGCGAGGCTCGCGAATATACAGATGAGTATCTCAAAGGCGACTCGCGTTTGGTCTGCGACAGGATCGCGCCGCCAACGCGGTCGGTCGGAGCGTTCCGTCCGGCGGTTCGTGCGCCGCGCAGTGTGGCTCCTTTCGACCGCCCGGTCTTCCTTCGCAATACTAGTAGGTGTGCCCGATTTGGCTAAAAAACACACGTTCGCGCTCGTCAGCGGGCCCGTTCTACTCCTACTAGCCGGCGTGTCTACCCTACACACCTGCTTGCACGGCGAGTCGTGCGCGGTGGATCGTTGCCTAGACAGTGGGGGCCGCTGGGAAAACAAAACGCAGTCATGCTTCCATGACCCCGGCTACGAAAGATGCCAAGAAAAGGGTGGTACCTGGTCCTACCCGTCTGCATCGTGCACGCCCCCACCCAACGCCCTCAAGGCCCCGTAAAAAACGGCGTCTCCGACGCTTCTTTGTTGAGCAACAGCGTCTGCCCTTCGGCTTGGTTGTCGTAGACGATCGACGGCTCCTCGTCGTCGATCGGGAACTTGTAGACCAAGACTTGGTCGGCGTTGTTCTTGGGGAACGCGCGGCAGAAGAGGTTGCCTTTGGAGTCTATTTTGGCGCCGGCGCCGCTGACTTCGATGTCGTCGGCGGGCGCCGGATACTGTTTGACCAGGGTCTTGGTGCCCATGTCGTCGACCTCGATCAGCTCGAGGACGTCGGCTTGCCAGGCGATCCAGAAGCCTTTTTCGGTGGCGCGCGCGGCGAACGGGAGCACGGTGGGGTTGCCGTCGATCGAGCGAGTCATGCCGGTTTTGGCGTGCGAAACGGCCAAGATGCCGTTGTACAGGCCGAGCGCGAGGTCGTCGTGGCCGAGAGCCAAGAAGTCGAAGCCGCCGATGGTCGGCAGCGGCGCGTTGTTCTCGTAGATGACGTCGTCCGTACACTGGTAGACGGCTTGGCCTTCCGGGCCGACGATGCCGCCCAGCAGTGTCCGGGGCGACGGGCACTGGTACTTGTAGCGGTGGTCGTTGGCTTGGGAACTCTTGGGCAGCGCGACGTCCGCGGGTGGGTCGGAGCCGACGTAGTCGTCGGCCATCAGCCACATCTTCGCGTCCATGTAGAGTAGCGAATGGTCGACCGCGTAGGGGAAGTCTGGCGACGGCACGGTGAGCGCGTAGGTGCTGGTATCGGCGATCGGCGCGTAGCCCAACGGCGGTTCGCTGGCTCCGTTATTCAAGAAGCCGATCAGGTACACCTCGCGCGCATCGACCGAGCCGCTCGGCGTGTTCGGGGCCGCACCGCTGCCGGTGCCGCCGCCCGTCATCGACATGTCCGACGGCTGGGTCGCGGAGCCGTCGCCACCGGAGCTGTCGCCGCCCTCGCCGGGTAGGTGGCGCGCACCATCAACGAACGGCGCGCGCTCACCGCCGCTGCACGCGCTGAGCCCCAACGCGAAGGACGCCGCCCCTGCCAACTTGGCGACCTGCCACGCCCCCGTCCGCCCGATCCACCGCAAAAGCATGGTCGCAGACTAACACAACGGGCGTTTTTACAGCCGCTCTTTGAGTAGCTCCCACGCGCGGCGACGGTGAGAGCGGGCGTCTTTTTCGGCGGAGGTCATCTCGCCGAAGGTGCGACCTTCGCCCTGCGGAACGAACACGGAATCCCAGCCGAAACCGTTGCGGCCGCGGGGGTGCACCGATAACAAGCCGTCGACGGAGCCGACCACCACGTCGCTCCCCTTCTCGGTGCAGATGCCGAGCGCGCACACGGCGCGGATGCGGCGATCGCCCAAGCCATCTGCCGCCCGGCAAATGGACTCGAGACCGCCGAGCTTTTCCCAATACTTGATGAACGGTCCCGGGAAGCCGCCGAGGCCATGGAGCTCGATGCCGGCGTCTTCCACGATCACGGGACGGCCCAGCTGGGCAAAGGCGGCGCGCGCCTTGGCCAGCGCCACCGCCGACACGCTCTCGGCTTGCAGCTCTTCTAGCTCCAGCTCGGCTCGCTCGAGCGAGTAGCCGAGGATACGCTGTGCCTCGAGCCACTTGTTCTGATTCGACGTGACGAAGACCCAGTTACCCATGCGCGGCCCGGTAGTTTTTGGCCAATCGGGCGCTTTTGACAAGAGGCATGCGCGTGGTTAGTGGCGCGGCATCAGCCATTTTACGACGCAGAAAGACTGGCAATTTCGGCTTCTAGCGCTTCCCACTTGGCGACCAGGTCGTTGATTTCTCGCGAGAGCTGCTGCTCTTCGCGCTCGAGCGCGGCGACTTGCTCCTTGGAGGTCTTCTCGTAGAACCCGGGGTCCCCCCACTGCGCGGCGATGACGGCCTTGCGCTGCTCCTTCACCTCGAGCGTCGCGAGCACCTCGTCGCGCTGCGCCGGCAGCTGCTTCTTGCGGTTGTTGCGGCGCTTCTGTTCCTCCCACGAAAGAGCGCCCGCAACCGGCGCCCCTTCAGCCGGAGCCTTGTCGGCCCTGGCGCGCAGCACCACCGCCTCGGCGTCCAGGTGGTCGTCGCCGCAGCGCGCCAAATACTCCGCATACGTGCCCGGAAAGTCGCGGAAGCCCTGCTCGGTGACCTCCAGAATGCGCGTCGCCAGCGCCGACACGAACGCGCGATCGTGCGAGACGAACAGCACCGTACCCTCGAAGGCTTGCAGCGCCTGCACCAGTGCCTCAATGGCTTCGAGATCGAGGTGGTTGGTGGGCTCGTCGAGCACGAGCACGTTGGGCTTTTGCACCATGATACGGCAGAAGATCAGCCGCGCCGCTTCTCCACCCGAGAGCGCAGAAACCGGCTTGCTCACCGCGTCTCCCGAGAACAGGAGGCGCCCGAGGTGGCCGCGCACCGTGCTGGTGCCCTCTTGGGGAATCGTGTCCCAGATGATTTGCAGCGGCGTGGCGTTGCCATCGCGGAGCAGCTCGTGGTGATCTTGCGCGAAGTAGCCGACGCGCGTCTCGTAGCCCCAGCTCGAGCTGCCGCCGTCTTGCTGCAAATTGCCGGTGGCGATCTTGAGCAACGTGGACTTGCCGAGCCCGTTCGGCCCAATGATGGCGACGCGCTCACCACGGCGCACCGTGAGCGACACGCCCGTGAGCACGCGCTTGGGGCCGAATGACTTGGTGATGGCGTCGAGCGTGAGCACTTCTTTGCCGCTCGGGCGTTCGGGCTCGAACTTGAAGAGCGGCGTGCGGCGCGAGCTGGTCTCCAGCTCGTCGACCTCGATCTTTTCCAGCTGCTTGAGGCGGCTTTGCGCCTGGCGCGCCTTGGTTGCTTTGGCGCCGAAGCGCTCGATCCAGGCGCGCTTTTCGGCAATCGACTCCTGGGCGCGCTCGATCTCCGCCTCTTTACGGGCGCGCACCTCCGCCTTTTCGCGTACGAAGTGGCTGTAGTTGCCGGGGTAGAGCTCGATGGTGCCGTAGTCCACGTCCAAGATGTGCGTGGCCACGTTGTCCAGAAAGCGCTGGTCGTGCGAAATCACCAGCGCCAGCCCCCGGTATTGCGCCAAGAATTTCTCGAGCCAGCGGATCGAGAGGATGTCGAGGTGGTTGGTCGGCTCGTCGAGCAGCACCACGTCGGGGCCGCCGATCAGCACCTGCGCCAACAGCACACGCAGCTTGAAGCCGCCCGAGAGCGTGGCGAGCGGCTGCCGATGCAACGGCACGGCGATGCCCAGGCCTTCGAGGATTTGACTGGCGCGCGCCTCGAGCGTGTAACCATCGTGCGCGGCGATGCGATCTTCGAGCTCGGCCAAGCGCGCCGCGTCGGGCACGGGCGCTTGCGCGAGGCGGGCTTGTTCGGCCAGCGCCTGCGTGACGAGCTCGTCACCGGCCATGGCCACGTTCAAGATGGTTTCGTCGTCGTTCAGAAAGCGGTCTTGGCGCAGCACGCCGACGCGCGCTTCTTTCGGCCAAACGACTTGTCCACCGCTGGCCTGCTCGTCACCGCTGAGTATCTTGAGAAACGTGGTCTTGCCGGAGCCGTTGGCGCCAACCAGCCCGTAGCGCGAGCCCTTCACCAGCTTGTGCGTCACGCCCTCGAACAGCGTGCGTGCACCAAACGACTTGCTCAAATCCGAGATGCCGATCATCGAACGCGGCGCAATGTAGCATCACCCCAGGGGCTGCCACCTCGCAGCCCCCTTTGCACAGTCTCCCGCGCGACCCCAGGTCCCCCGGGTCGGCCCGCCTGATGATGGCACCTCGGCCATTCGCTTCCTGGCACCTGATCCAGCAGCAAGGAGGCAACCCGAAGCGTGGCGTGCAGGGTGGGGTCAGGGTGGGGGGTGGGTGAGCTTGGATTCGACGGCGGCGAGGAGCTCGGCGAAGCCGTAGGGTTTCATGAGCACGCCCGAGAACTCTTTGGAGTGGATGGCGGCGCTGGCGCCGTAGCCGCTCGAGAGCAAGACCGGTACGTCGGCGTCGATGGCGCGGATGTGCTTCAGCGCGTCGAGGCCGTTCATTTGCGGCATGGTCATGTCCATCAACACCAGCCGAATCTCGTGGCGGCTTTCCTGGAAGCTGGCCACGCCCTCGACGCCGTTGGCGGCGGTGAGCACGCGGTATCCATGTGCCGAAAGCACGCGCCGCGCCACGGCCAGCACGCCCTGATCGTCGTCCACCACCAGCACGGTACCGCGGTCGCCGGCGCTGGGCGTGATGGAGCTCGCTTCTCGTGCCGGTAGCAGCAGCCGCACCTCGGTGCCCGCGAACGGCTCGCTCTGAATGCGGATCGCGCCCTGGTGGCCGCGCACGATGCCGAGCACGGCTGCCATCCCGAGTCCCCGGCCCTGGAACTTGGTGGTGAAGAACGGATCGAACACGCGGCGGCGCGTCTCTTCGTCCATACCCTGGCCGTTGTCTTTCACGCTCAGCACCACGAAGTTGCCGGGCTTGAGCGAGTGATGCTCGTAGCCGTCCAGCTCCGATTCCGGCAAGTAGCGCTGCTCGAGCCCGATCACGACGCGACCGGGGCGATCGGCCATGGATTCGGCCGCGTTGGTGATCAGGTTCATGAGTACCTGGCGGATCTGCGTTGCGTCGACCTCGACGGGCGGCAAACCTTCTTGAAACTGGTAGTGCAGCTCCACCTGCTTGGGGATGAGCGCCGCGAGCAGGCGCGCCATCTCGCGCACGGCGCCGGCCAGATCCAGCCGCTCGACCTTGAGCTTACCTTCGCCCGAGTAGTCCAGCATTTGCCGCGTGAGCTCGGCCGCTCGCTGGGCCCCCAGCTCTATTTGGTCGAGCAGCGGGGCCAGGCGCGGGTCGTTACCGGCGATGCTCTTGGCGAAGCTGGCATTGCCTAAAATGGTAACCAGCAAGTTGTTGAAGTCGTGCGCGATGCCGCCCGCGAGCACGCCCAGGCTCTCGAGCTTCTGGGTTTGACGCAGCTTGTCTTCGAAGCGCTTGCGCTCCGTGATGTCGAGCAAGGTGACGACGGCGCCGGTAACGGTCTGGGTCGCGGGGTCGCGCGTCGCCACCGCGCGATACACGGCCCACGATGTCTCTTGATCTTTACGCCTGATGCCCAGCGTGACCGCGCCTTGCGGCTGCCCGGTGGCCAGAGCCCTCACGACTGGGTATTCGGCGATGGGCGCGGGCCGCCCGTCTTCGAAGATGGTTTCGCTCTCGAAGTCCGCCACCACGCGCTTGGTGAGCGCGTCGTAGCTGAGGCCCAAGATGCGCATGGCCTCGGCGTTGGCGTTGAGGATCGAGCCGTCTTTTCCGACCTCGACCACGCCGCCCGGGAGCGCCTCGATCAGGCGTGTATTCAGCTCGCGCGTGAGTAGCTCGCGGCGCTCCAAATCCAGATTGCTACGCAGGAGCTGGGCGTCCGTGCGCTTCGACAAGAAGCTCTCCACCTTGTAGCCGACGACGCGCGATGCCAGCTCCGGGTGGCGCTCCACGTAGCTGCGAATGCGCTGCTCGATGCGCTCGGGCGGCGCCATGATGAAGCGACAGACGTCGTCACCCTTGGCGCGGCACAGGATTTCGGCCGCCACCAGCGGCAGCCCGAAGGCGTGCTCGCACCAACCGGACGAGTAGCCCGAGTTCATCACGCACACGGGGTGGTCGGACGCCTTGCCCGCCGCCAGCCAGGAATCCGACTCGAACGAATACGGATGGTCGTACAGCAGATAGTAGTCTTGATCCGGAGACGGCGCGCTCTCCGGCGATATGTCGACGAAGGCCCAGCCGGCGTAGGCAAAGTGAATCGGCCCGGCCGAGAGCCGCGCGATGGGATCCCGCACGTCCATCCGCTCGGCGAATTTGTCTGCGTCCGACAGGCCCATGGCGTGTGCCAGATCGAACAGCAAGCCCTGAGCGACCGCCTGCGCTTCGTCAGCGCTGGCGTACAGGCGCTGCACGAGCTCGTAAAATTCGACGGAGAGCGCGCCGGCGCGCACCAGCACGTAGCGTTGGCCGGCAATCTCGATCCGGGCGCGCTCCGGCTCCGAACGTTGGTCTGCGAAGTAGCGCGCGACATAGGACTGCGCGAGCTCGAACAACGGTGACAGTGCGTCGGGAACGCGAACGGTCTTGAGCATGGCCCCGCCGGAAGAGCCAGGTTACCAGGCGGTCGGGCGATAGTCCTTCAGGAACTGGCCCCACACGTGTTTCCCGCTATTGATACCGTCGAAAATCGGGTCGACGATGCGGGCCGCGCCGTCGACGATGTCGAGCGGCGGGTGAAAACCGCATTCTTCGGTCTTGCGCCGCGCAATGTGGTGCGGGTCCTCGTCCGTGACCCAGCCCGTATCGACGCTGTTCATGAAGATGCCGTCTTTGGCGTAGTCGATGGCGCTGGTGCGCGTCATCATGTTCAGCGCGGCCTTGGCCATGTTGGTGTGGGGGTGCTTGTCGGTCTTGAAGCGCCGATAAAACTGGCCCTCCATCGCCGATACGTTGACGATGTGCTTGTCGAACGTGCGCTGCCGCAGCATCAGCGGCTTGAGCCGCGCGTTGAGCACGAACGGCGCAATCGCGTTGACCAGCTGCACCTCGAGCAGCTCCACCGTGCCCACCTGGTCGAGCGGCAGCCGCCAGCTGTTGATGTCGCGTAGATCGACCTGCTGCAAGTCGGCGTCGAGCTGCCCGCTCGGAAAGAGCAGCGGCCCAGCTCGGTGATCTTCTTCGGCAAGCGCCACCTGCGAGAGCGAGGGCGCAGCCTGCAAGCCGACCGGAAACAGCGGCCCCGCTTCGGTGCCAGGCAGACCGCGCGCGGCGCGGGTGCGCAGCGCCTCGTAGTCGGCCAAGAGGCGCCGCTGCGGCTCGGGCAAGCTGTGCGGCGGCTCGAGCTCGCGATCCATCAAGTGCTGGTAAAAGCCGCTCGGGCGCCGCACGGTTTGGCAGGCGTTGTGCAACACGAAATCGAGCTGAGATTCGGTCTCGAGCAGCTGTTTGGCAAACGCCTCGACGCTGGGCGTGTGACGCAAGTCGAGCCCGTAGATGGCCAGACGCCCGCCCCAGACGTCGAAGTCCCGCTCCTTCGCGTAGCGCTCGGCGGCGTCGCGAGGAAAGCGTGTCGTGACGATCACGCGCGCGCCGGCACGCAGCAGCAAGATCGCCGCCTGGTAGCCGATCTTGACGCGCGCCCCGCTGATCAGCGCCACGCGACCACGCAGGTCCGCCGTCTGCGTGCGCTTCTGGTAGTTGAAGTCGCCGCACGCGCCGCACATTTGGTCATAGTAGGCGTGCACGCGGGTGACACGCGTCTTGCACACGTAGCAGGCGCGCGGCACTTGCAGCTCGGGCTCGTCCGCCGCCGGCTCGGCCACCGGCGGCGTGCCCATAAATACGCCGCCGGCCGCCGCCTCGAGCAGCGCGGGCTCGGGCGTCGTGAACACCGGCTCCAGGCGCTTTTGACGAATCTGCGCGCGCTCGAGCAGGGCCTGGTCGTGGGCGCGCACCTCGCGTTTGTCCTTGCGGCGCGCGGCGCGCAGCAGCTGCCGCTGCTCGTTGCGGTCCGGACGCGATACCCGCCCGGCCGCCGTCAGCAAGCGATGCCGCTTCTCGACCGGCACGTGCAAAAGCTCCGCCCGATCCTCGGCAAGCGCTTCGAGGACGCGTAAGCAATCGTCGATTTCCTGGTCACTCGGCGGCATTCGAAGCTGGCCGCGTAGCACAGCCAGCCGCCCCAGCCCAATGAAGCCAACATACGCCTCGATTGGTTTTGGGGGGGGCCTCGCTCCCGAAGGAAAGATGAGTGAGAACCCATCCCGGAGGGACGGGCTCACGGATCGGCGTTACTGGTCTTCGGGAGAGGCTCGCGGGTGGCCTCTGCGATGTTCGACTCGTCGAAGTCGTAAGCGAATTCCTGGCTGGCGCGGGTGCGCACGAAGGGTCCGCCGTCTTCCTCGACGAAGACGCGCTCGCGGCGCTCCGGCTCGCTCTCTTCGCCCGAGGTCGCCGACTCCAAGAAAGCTTCGCCCAGCTCCTCGGCGAGCGGCTCGCCCGTGCGAAACCCGCTCAAAAACCCCAAATCGTAGTCGTGCGCGCTACGCCATTTGGGGCGGCGCTTACGCTCGTACTCCGCGCCATCGTGCCCCGTCGCGTCGCGACGCTCGTGAACCTTCTTTCGGTCGGACATCCGCTGACCCGTCCTTTCTCGATAACCTCAGGAGCCCTGGTTTGGGCTGCTCAGAACCAGTTTCGGAAAGCGATTCGCTAAGACAAGCGCGCTGGTAGCGAAGGAATTGCAACAAAAGCTACGCCTCTCAACGGCTAAAGCAACTCCTGTCGTACATGGTCCGACCTATCGCGCGCAGGCTGAGAAATTTCGGAGACTTATGCGCCCCGTCGTGTGAGCGTTGATAGCGACACACCGCAACATGGGCAGTCGCTCCGCCGTAGGTTTCGCGCTGGTTCTGGCTCTGACGCTGAGCGCGGAGACCGCGCGAGCTGCGGGCGCCCGCGAAGCCGAATTCCGCGCCGAGCTCGCCCTGCGTTACGCACCGATTCACCACCAAGACGTGCACACCACGGGGCGGCACGCGCTCGCCGGCGCCGCCGACTACATCGCCGCTTACGACTTCGATCGTGACTCGGACGCCAGCAACAACTGGGACCACGCAGGCGATGCGCGCTTTCCGCTCTCGGCGCACGCGTACTATTCGGTCGTCGAAACGCCGACGCACTGGTTCATCACCTACCAGTTCTTTCACCCGCGCGACTGGTCGAGCACCTTCTTCGAGACGGAGCACGAGAACGACTCCGAAGGCGTGCTGCTCACGGTAGCGCGCGACGGTTCACGCCTCGGCGCGTTGCGGGCAGCGGTGACCGTCGTGCACGCCGACTTTTACTCGTACGTTCCCAGCGGCAGCCGCTACAGCGACGGCGACGAAGACATCGACGGCCAGCTGAGCCTCTCGCTGTTCGAGGGCGCGCTGCATCCCGTCACCGCGCAACAGGCGGAAACGCACGCGCTCAAGGCGTGGCCCTACTACCGCATCACCCAACAGGGGATCGTTTACTACCCGTCGCTCACCACCGCGGAGGTGCCGGCCAGCGCAAACGATCGGCACGTGCTCTACCAATTGCACGACATGCTCGCGCCGGGCGGCCTGTGGCAACGCCGCGGCCAGACGCAACTGATCTCGCCGCAGGGTGGATTCCCCGGTAACCGCTCCGGCGGCTGCGGTGACACCGCCTTGTGGTGCATCAAAAACGCCGCCCACGCCAGCTGGGCCTGGGACGACCACGACGACCAGGTCCCCTCCGGCGCCATGGCCTACGACCCCGCGCGCCTGGTGCGCAGCTACTTCTCCCCTCACGAACGCGTCTCCAGCTTCTACAGCTTCAATCCCTTTCGCCTCTAGGGCGGCCCAACCGCAGTCGCGAGTGGTTCTGCACATCTCGCGGGACGGCGGGGGCGTTCTCGCGTCACGGCGAGCGCGTTCTCGCGTCACGGCGAGCGCTGCATGGCACGTACGAGGGTCCGACGACTGAGGACGCCCACTCACCTCTCACGCACGCAGAAAATTCTTACGCTCGTAATTAGCTTCGTGGACGTCCGATGATAGCTGGGGTGCCGAAGCGCATCGCGCGTTCACCCAAGTTCTTACGTGCGAAAGAACTTCTTGGCGATGGAACGGGGGACACGCCGCAAGGGGATTGCGACTGCGAAGCGGCTCGGACCGCGCTCGGACACTGCGAGCTCTGCTTCGTGGGCCACTGCGTCGAAATGCGTAGAATCCTGAGCCGCAGCTTTCTTGCAGCAGGCTTCCCTCGCCTCTGTCTCGCCCTCCCGATCTCGCGATCTCCCTGCAAAAAATCTCGAGCCCCGAATGAGACGGAACGCGTGCGCCAAGGGGGGGCGGTTCAGCGGGCGAGCGGCGGGACCAGGGGACGGCACGGAGACTGTGCGAATTTGGCTGCGGGGTGGCAGCCCAAGAAAAGGATGGGGGCGTCATGGTACGTTGCGCGCGATATGGTTTCTCCTTCCAATAGCTTGAAAGTATTTTCTGGCGGCTCACACCCGACTCTGGCCGAGGAGATTTGCCAGCAGATTGGCATTCCGCTCGGGCGGGCCACGACGAAGCGCTTCTCGAACGAGAATTTGAAGATTCGCATCGAAGAGAACGTGCGCGAGCAGGACGTGTTCGTGGTGCAGACGGCCTGTCCACCCCTGTCCGAGCACATCGTCGAGCTGCTCATCATGCTCGACGCGCTCAAGCACGCCTCGGCCAAGCGCGTGACGGCTGTAATTCCCTACTTTCCGTACGCACGCAGCGACAAGAAGGACGAGCCGCGTATTTCGATTTCGGCGCGGCTGATGGCCGACTTGCTGGCGACCTCCGGCGCCGATCGCGTGCTGACGATGGATCTTCACTCGCCGCAGATTCAGGGCTTCTTTTCGATCCCTGCCGACCAACTCACCGGCGTGCCCGCGCTGTGCGAGCGGCTCAAGAAGGACGACTTGTCGAACACGGTCGTGGTGGCGGCCGACGTGGGCGAAGCCAAAGACGCGGGGCGCTTCGCCAAACGGCTCGAGCTGCCGCTGGCACTGATCGACAAGCGCCGCTTCGGGGACGACGAGAACGCCAAGCCGGCGCACATCATCGGCGATATCGCGGGCAAGAATTGCCTGTTGGTGGACGACGAGATCGCTACCGGCGGTACGCTGTACAACGCGACCGATTTCTTGCTCGAGCGCGGAGCGCGCTCGGTTTCGGCTGCCGTCGTGCACCCGGTGCTGTCGGGCAAGGCGCCGGAAAAGCTCAAAGCTTCGCGGCTCGAGCGGCTGCTGGTGACCAACACGCTGCCGATTCCTGCGTCGTCGCTGTCGCCCAAGATCGAAGTGTTGTCGCTGGCGCCGCAACTGGCCACGGCCATCTTGCACATCCACGACGGCAGCTCCGTCTCGGCACTGTTCAGCTAAGCGGGGTCTTGGCCCTGCGAGACGAGACCGCGGCGTAGCGCCAGCGCCAGGTGGCGCAGCGCTCCGGCGACGTTCGTGGCCATGACGCACACCGGCGTCAGTTCCGGCTCGGAGTACACCAGGTAGTCTTTGGCCACGACGTCGTAACCCGCGAGGTGCCGCACGTGCACCAAGCGAGCGCCGCGCGCTAGCTCGAGCTCGGCGCAGCGCTGGCTCTGAGCCTGCTCATCGAACGGCGCGCCGTAGCGCAACATCACCGCCTGGAGACTACCGGGCGGTAACGGCAGCTCGCCGTCTTCGCCGACGAGCCAAAGCGCGTCGGCCTCCGCTCGTAGACTGACGCTCGCGAGGGAGCCGTCGGGCGCGATGTATTCATGGATTTTGAGCACCGGAGCAGCGACTCTTAGCAAAACATCGGTAAATCTGCGAATTTGACCGCGATTCACGTTGCCGGAGCCGCTCGCTCCGGGCCACATCTGTAGGGTGACCCTGCGCTCGTTGCCGACCGTCGCTCTGTCCCTGTGTGGCCTGTTGGCGTCCGCTGTCGCCTGCTCGCGCGGCTCGAGCTCGCCGGACGACGAAAACGGCGGCGCAGGCAGCCAGAGCAGCGCCGGCAGCGCGACAGCGGCAAACGCCGGGAGCCAGGCGACCGGTGGCGCCAGCGGCAGCAGCAGCGGCGGCGTGAGCAGCGCGGGTGCAAGCGTCGGCGGCAGCCTGGCCCTGGGCGGCGCCGACAACCTGCCCAGCTTGCCCAACGACACGGCGAGCGGCGTCTTCGTGCACTTGTTCGAGTGGCGCTGGCCGGACATCGCGCGCGAGTGCGAGACCTTTTTGGGTCCCAAGGGCTACACCGCCGTGCAGGTGTCACCGCCGAACGAGCACGCGCTCTTGTCGGCCTACGGCTACCCATGGTGGCAGCGCTACCAACCGGTGAGCTACCAGCTCGAGAGCCGCAGCGGCACGCGCGCCGAGTTCGTGGACATGGTGCAACGTTGCCGCAAGGCAGGCGTCGGCATTTACGTCGATGCGGTGCTGAACCACACCACCGCTCAGGCCTCCGGCACCGGCAGCGCCGGCACCAAGTTCACGAAATACGCCTACCCGGACCTGTACACGCAAGCCGACTTCCACACGCCCGCGTGCCAGATCCAGGACACGGACTACGCGACGAGCGCCGAGCACGTGCAGCGCTGCGAGCTGGTGAGTCTGGCCGATCTGGACACCGGGAGCGCCACCGTACAAGGCAAGCTGGCTGCATACTTGAGCGATCTGTTGGCGATCGGCGTGCGCGGCTTCCGCATCGACGCCGCCAAGCACATGGCTCCGGCCGACATCGCCGCGTTCCTGGCCCTGGTCGTCCCGCGTGCTGACGAGAAGCCGTACTATTTTTTGGAAGTGATCGATTACGGCGGCGAGGCCGTGCACGCCACCGACTACCTCGATGTGAGCGGCGGCGCAGAGCTAGACATCACCGAGTTCCGCTACAAGGGCGTGGGTGATGCCTTCTTGGGTCGCGCCGCCAAGAAAGTTTCGAGCCTAAAGCTCTTGAGCGAGCAGGCCTGGACCCTGCTCCCCAGTGATCGAGCGGTCACGTTCATCGACAACCACGACACGCAGCGCGGCGACGCGAACTTTTATCAAGACGGCGCAGCCCACGAGCTCGCGACCGTTTTCGAGCTGGCGTGGCCGTACGGTTACCCTTCCGTCATGTCGAGCTACGGCTTCGATCGCGTCGCGGGGCACGATCTCGGCCCCCCCAGCGACGGCGCCGGAACGACCCACCCCGCCTACGAGCCAGGCGCCGACGCCCCGAGCTGCGTTGCGGGTCCCTACCTGAAGACGACCAAGGGGTACATCTGCGAGCACCGCGCGCGCTCGGCGGCGAACATGGTACTTTTTCGCAAGACCGCGGCCGGTGCAGCCGTACAAAACGAGTGGGACAACGGAGGCAATCAGCTGGCGTTCTCGCGCGGCGACCGCGGCTTCGTGGCCATCAATCACGAGCAGACTCCGCTCGTGCAAAGCCTGCAGACGGGGCTCGCGGCCGGTAAATACTGCGACGTGCTGAGCGGTGACTTCACGGCCGGCTCCGGCGCCGGAGCTGCGGCGTGCTCCGGCACCGTCGTAGAAGTCGGCGCAGACGGTACCGCGTCGCTCAACGTGCCCGCCGACACCGCGGTCGCCCTGCACGTCGCCGCCAAGCTCTGACCGACGGCGCGTCGCACCGACGCCGTTGCAGCTGAGCAAGGCCCGCGACGCGCGACCGAGAAAAAATGTCGCGGTCGTGCCTCAACCTGCGACTCGTACGGATTGCTGAGGTTGCACGCAGCAATACGATTTGTGCGCTGTGAATTAGCTCTGTTATGGTCACAGCAAAATGTCTGCAAGCTGTCGAGCGGCTGCAGGATCGGGAGCGTCATAGACGATGGCGGGGGGGGACGTGCGTGCGTCGACGCGGGTGCTCACCTGCCGAGCCGACGGCAAGATCTGCGCGCTGCCGATAGCGCACGTGCTCGAAACCATGAGGCCTTTGCCGGTGCGACCACTGGCCGATTTGCCTCCCTTCGTGCTGGGCCTCGCGCTCATCCGTGGTTGGCCAACCCCGGTGGTCGATGCGCGGACGCTCCTCGGCGGTAGCGGCGCACGGCCCGCCGGGCGCTACGTTACCTTGCGCCTGGCCACCGACGACGCTCGCCGTGTGGCAGCGTTGGCGGTCGATGCCGTGCTCGGCGTCGCCGATCTCGAAGAGCAGGCGCTCGGCGAGCTGCCGGCGCTGCTCAAGACAACGCGAGGCGAGCTGATCCGCGCGCTGGGCTCGCTCGACAGCGAGCTCTTGCTGGTGCTGGAGCACAGCCGCGTCTTGCCACCCGAATTCTGGCCGCAGCTCGGCACGTCGGAGGTGCACGCGTGAGCGCCGTGCTCGGCAACCGAGAGCTGGAGCAATTCCAGCGGGCCATCGAGCAGCGCCTGGGGCTGCGCTGCGACGACCACCGCATGACACACCTGGCCGAGGTGCTCGAGCGGCGCGTGCAAGCCCGACGGCTGAGCACGGGCGCGTACCTGGCAGCGCTGCTGAGCGAGCTCGAAGCTTCCGACGAGCTGGCGGCGCTAGCGCGTGAGCTCACCATCGGTGAGACGTACTTCTTCCGCCACGGCGACCAATTCCGTGCCTTCGGCGAAGTGGCGCTACCCGAGCGCTTGTCGGCGCGCGCCGCCTCGCGAAAGTTGCGGCTGCTCTCGGCAGGCTGCGCCTCGGGCGAAGAAGCCTATTCGCTGGCCATGATGGTGCGCGAGCAGGAGCTGGGGCTCGGCTTCGAGATCTCCGTGCAAGGCCTCGATCTGAACCCCGACGCGCTCGCGAAAGCCCAGACGGGCCTGTACGGCCCCTGGTCGATGCGAGAAACGTCGGACGCCCGCAAACAACGCTGGTTCACGACGCAGGGTAAGGACTTTCGGCTCGTGCCCGAGCTCTTGCACAGCGTGCGTTTCAGCCAGCACAACTTGATCTTGGATTCGCCACGGCTACTGCCGCCGGCGACGTTCGACGTCATCTTCTGCCGCAACGTGCTGATGTACTTCACGCCCGAGCATGCGGCCGGCATCGTGGAGCGGCTCACGCATGCGTTGCTACCGAACGGCTTCTTGTTCTTGGGCCACGCCGAAACGTTGCGCGGGCTCTCTCACGATTTTCACCTACGGCACTCGCACAACACCTTTTATTACCAGCGGCGCGCGGAGCTCGAGCCGCGCGCCGGGCTCGGGGCGCACCTCGACCTCGCGCCGCAAAAAGCCCTGCCTGAGCTGCCCGCAGCGCCCGCGCAGGCCGAAGAGCGAGATTGGGTCCAGCCCTGGCTCGCCAGCGTGGAGCGTTCGTCCGAGCGCATCCAGACGCTGAGCGAGAGCAGCGGCACGAGCCGTGGCCGGCGTTCCGAGCCCGCACCGAGCAGCCGCGCGCGCGATCTCGAGCAGCCGCTGCAGCTGCTTCGAAGCGAGCGCTTCGGCGATGCGCTGGAGCTGATGCAGCGACTCTCGGCCGGCGAGCGCAGCGACCCGGCGGCCTTGCTGCTGGAAGCGGCGCTCTTGACGCAACAAGGCGAGCTCGCGGCCGCTGAAAAAGCCTGCCATGAGCTGCTCAGGCTCGACGACTTGAACGCCGGCGCTCACTACCTGCTCGCGCTGTGCTGCGAGCGGCAGGGCAACCCGCAGGTTGCGGTCGAGCACGACCGCACGGCCGTTTACCTCGATGCGGCGTTCGCGATGCCACACCTGCACCTGGGACTGATGGCACGACGGCGGCACGACGCGTCCGCCGCGCGGCAAGAGCTCGCCACTGCCCTGGCGCTGCTCGAGCGCGAAGAGGCCTCGCGGCTACTGCTATTCGGCGGCGGCTTCAGCAGAACCGCGCTGCTCGCGCTGTGTCGCTCGGAGCTTGCCAACCTGAAAGGAGCGCCATGAGCGCCGACCGAGAGCGAGCACGTGCAGCGCTCCGCATGCGCGACGAGTTCGACCGCAGCTTCGCGCAGGCTCCCGAGCTCGCCAAGCCCAGCGCGGTGGATCTGCTTCAGATCCGCGTGGGCGAACGGCGCTATGCCGTGCGCCTGGCCGACGTCGCAGCAGTGCACGCCGAACGGCGTGTCGTTGCGGTACCGACTCCGGATTCGAAGCTGCTCGGCCTGGTGGGCCTGCGCGGCAGCATTGCGCCAGTCTTCGACCTGGCGCTCGCGCTCGGTCACGAGCGCGCTACGGGACCACGCTGGCTGCTCGAGCTGCGGGCTGCCAAGCCATGCGCCCTGGCGTTCAGCGAGCTCGAGGGCCATTTGCGGCTACCAGCAGAGCAGCTGACGGCGGGCGCGGGCGAAGGCGGTCGGTTTGCGGGCAACGCCGCGACCGAGGCCGGCCCGCTGCCTGTCATCGACCTTTCGGCCGTGTACGCGGAAGTCACCGGCCAGGGCACTCAAACGAGCACGCGAAACAACGAGGGACGGACATGAGCTGGACTTTTGGGCGCAAGCTTGCGCTGGGCTTCGCCATCGCGGTTTTGGCCGTGTTGGTGATCGGCATCTCGGGGCACCGATCGGTGACCGATCTGATCGAAAACGATCGCTGGGTCGAGCACACCCAAGAGGTGAGGCGCGCCGTGGCTCAGTTCATGGCGTCCTTGCGGGAGGCGGAAAGCAACCAGCGCGGCTACGTACTGACCGGCGACGAACGCTTTCTGGACTCCTACCGAGAGAGCGTGAATAGCGCCGAAAAGTCATTCAACGAGGCCCGGCGCCTGACCACTGACAACGACGTTCAGCAGCGCCGCTTCGCGACCATGGGGCCGGTGGTCGATGCGCGATTGAGCTCGCTCGCCACCGTCATCGAGCTGCGCAAGACGCAAGGACTCGAGACCACGAGCAAGAGCCACGCCTTCGTCGACGGCAAAGATCAGATGGACAGCATCCACCGCCTAGTCCTCGAGATCGATCAGGCCGAGGGCGACCTACTCAGCGAGCGCCAACAGCGCTCCGTGCAGTCGGCGACCAGCACCCAAGCCACGATCCTGTGGGGCAGCGTCTTGGGTATTGGCATGATTGCTCTGGCGGGCTTCGTCCTCTCGCGCTCGCTCACGAGCCAGGTGGGGGTCGTGGTCCGGCACATCCAGACCTCGTCGGCGGAGCTCCAAGCCGCCGCCAGCCAGCAGGCCGCCGGAGCCAAACAGCAAGCGACGGCTCTGAACGAGGTCACCACGACCATCAGCGAGCTGCTCGCGACTTCACGACAGATCGCAGAGAGCGCGCAGCGAGTGGCGGACATCGCGGCACAAACGGCGTCGCAAACGCGCGCCGGGGACGCCACGGTCACGCGCGGCTCGGAAGCCGTCAACGCCATCAAGCGCCAAGTCGACGCGATCGTCAGCCACATGCTCGAGCTCGGAAAGAAGTCACAGCAGATCGGCTCGGTGCTCGACATCGTCGCCGAGCTGGCCGAGCAAACGAACATTTTGGCCATCAATGCCACGATCGAGGCGGCGGGCGCCGGCGAGGCCGGGCGGCGCTTCGGGGTCGTGGCCGACGAAATCCGCAAGCTGGCCGATCGCGTGAGCGGCTCCACCAAGGAGATTCGCGCGTTGATCGACGACGTGCGGGCGGCCGTGAACACCACCGTGATGACGACGGAGACCGGCTCGAAGGCGGCGCTGGCAGGCTCGGAGCAGTTCGGCGAGGTGCAGAGCTCTTTCCGCCAGATCAGCGGTCAGGTCAGCACCACCACCGAAGCCGCCAAGGAGATCGAGCTGTCGACCAAGCAGCAGGCGTCGGCGGTCGAGCAAGTCAACATCGCCATCACCAACGTGGCCTCGGCCTCCAAGGAGAGCGAGGTCAGCACCGGGCAGACGCTGCGCACCGCTTCGGAGCTCGCCACCCTGTCGCGCGATCTGCTGCGCATCGTAGAGGCCCAGCGCGGTGAGCTCGCACGCGCGAACGCCGCCGCATGAAAGACCCGCTCAAATACTTCCGCGTCGAAGCGCGCGACATCCTCGAGCAGCTACAAAGCGGCCTGCTGGAGCTGGAGCGCGGTCCACGCGCACCGGAGCTCGTGCAAAAGCTGTTGCGGCTGGGGCACACGCTCAAGGGCGCTGCGCGCGTCGTCAAGCAAACGAGCGTCGCCGATCTGGCGCATCGGCTCGAAGATCTGCTGCTGCCACTCAAGGGCCAGCAAGACGAGCTGCCGGCGGAGCGAGTGAGCCAGCTCTTGGCGATCGTGGACTCGATCGCCCAAAACGTCGCCGCGCTCGAGCCCGCGCCCGCGCCCGCGCCCGAGGCACCGGTGGCCGATGCAGCTCCGACGACTGCCGGAAAGCACTCAGCCGCCGCGGCACCGGTAGCCGCAGCCAAAGTCGCCGAAGCGCGCCCGCCCAGCGGCTCGCGAGCCCAGCTCGAGCCCTTGGTCGGCAGCGTGAACGAGCTCGGCTACCAACTAGGCGGCATCCGCCAGGCCACGCCGGAGCTGAACCGCGCCCAGCTTCTGGCAGAAGAGCTCTCGCGACGGCTCGAGCCGCAGCGCACGCGCGAATGGGGCGCTGCCGCAGCTCCGCTGCGCGCCCTCAGCTCGGAGCTCGAAGCACGGCTGGGCAAGCTCGAGCGACACCTGATCACGAACCTGGCGCGCGCCACGCGCGAGCTGGGCCAGCTGCGCGACCGCGTCGACCAATTGCGGCTGGTCAGCGCCGGCAGCATTTTCGGCGTGCTCGAGCGCGCCGCTCGCGATGCCGCCGTCAGCCTGGGCAAGTCGACCAGCTTCGAAACTCAGGGCGGAGACGTGCGGCTCGACGCCGAGGTGCTGAGCGCGGTCGAGCGCGCGCTGGTGCAGGCGGTGCGCAACGCCGTCGCGCACGGCATCGAGCCGAGCAAAGAGCGCGCAGCCGCGGGCAAGCCGGCGCAGGGGCGCATCAGCTTGCGGGTCGAGCGCGTCGGCAAGGTCGTCAGCTTCGTTTGCCGCGACGACGGCCGCGGCGTCGACGTGGCCGAGGTGCGACGCAGCGCCGAGCGGCAGGGCCGGCTGCCGCCGGGCTCGGCGCAGGTGCCGCGCGAGCAGGTGCTCGAGCTGCTGCTGCAAGGCGGCATCAGCACGGCGCGTGAGGTTTCGCAAGTGGCGGGCCGCGGCGTCGGGCTCGATCTGATCCGCGAGGCGCTGGCAGGCATCGGCGGTACGGTCAGGCTCGACACCGAGCCCGGCTCGGGCACCGAGCTGCGACTGGAGGTGCCGGTCTCGCTCTCCGCCCTGGAAGGCTTGCTGGTCGAAGCGGGCGGCGCCGAGCAGGTGCTGCCGCTTTCGTGCGTGGCGCGGGCGCTGCGCATCGGCGCGGCCGAGCTCAGCTACACTGCCGCTGGCGCTTCGCTGTCGTTCGAAGGCCGGAGCGTACCGTTCGTGCCGCTCTCGGCGGTGCTCAGGCGCGATTCGACCAGCGCAGACGATCGCCAGCTGTGGTCAACCGTGCTGATCAAGACTAGCGGCGGGCCGCTGGCGCTGGGTGTCGACCGTTTGCTCGGTGTCGACAGCATCGTGGCGCGCGCGTTGCCGGAGTCCGCCGTGGTCGCGCCCAGCGTCGTTGGCGTCACGCTGGACGTGGACGGCAATCCCCGGCTCTTGCTCGATCCGGACGCCTTGCTGGCCGCTGCCGCCGAGCTCGGTGGCCGCGCCGTGCGCCCCCAGCGCCAGAAACGGCTGGTGCTCGTGGTGGACGACTCCCTCACCACGCGCATGCTCGAACAGAGCATTTTGGAGTCCGCCGGCTACGAGGTGGAGCTGGCAACCTCGGGCGAAGAAGGCCTGCGCCGTGCGCTCGCGCGTCCTCACGACCTGTTCTTGGTCGACGTGGAAATGCCCGGGATGGACGGCTTCACCTTCGTCGAGAAGGTCCGAGCCGACGCACGGCTGGCCAGCACCCCGGCGGTGCTGGTCACCTCGCGCGCCACGCCCGAAGACCTGGCACGTGGCAAGACGGCTGGCGCCAGCGACCACATCGCCAAGGGCGAGTTCGACCAACAAGACTTCTTGGATCGCATCGAAAGGCTGATGCGATGAGCGGCCCCCGCCTGCGCGTGCTGGTCGTGGAAGACTCGCTCACGGTGCGCCGCGTCCTGTGCGAGACGCTCGAGGCATCACCCGACATCGAGGTCGTCGGCGAAGGCAGCGATGGCCAGCAAGCCATTCAGCTGTGCCAGAGCCTGCGGCCCGACGTGATCACGCTCGACCTGCACCTGCCGGTCATGTCGGGACTCTCGGCCACCGAGTACATCATGGCGCATTGCCCGACGCCGATCTTGATCGTCTCCGCATCGACCAACCGCGGCGAGCTGTACAAGACGTACGACGCACTGGCGGCCGGCGCAGTCGACGTGCTGGAAAAACCGCAGGGCGACGCTTCGGACGACGGCTGGCCCGCCCGCTTCGTCGCGGCTGTGCGTTTGGTCGCCAGAATCAAGGTCATCACCCATCCACGCGGCCGGCTCGACGCCGCACGGCCTCGACCATCGCTGTCGCCAGCGGCGGCCCGCACGGGGCGCTTGCCTGACGCAGCCGCCGGCCCACAACCGCTGAAGCTCGTCGCGCTGGGCGCCTCGACTGGCGGCCCCAGCGCTCTCGTGCGCGTCCTGCGCGATCTACCTTCGGAGCTCGCGCTTTCGATCATGCTCGTGCTGCATATCGACGAGCCCTTCGGCTCCGCTTTTGCGGATTGGCTCAGCGAGCAGATCGCGCAGCCGGTACGCTTTGCGATCGGTGGGGAGCCGCTCGAAACGCCGTACAGTCGCGTGCTCATGGCGCCGCCCGGCCGACACCTCGTCGTCAACGGCCAACAGCTGGCACTGAGCGACGCCCCCGAGCGCCACTCGTGCCGGCCTTCTGTCGACGTGCTGTTCGAGTCGTTGGCGCGTGCCACGCCTCTGCGCAGTGCCGCCGCGCTGTTGACCGGCATGGGCCGAGACGGCGCCGCGGGCTTGTTGGCCCTGCGAACCGCCGGAGCGCTCACCGTGGCTCAAGACGAGCTCAGCAGTATCGTCTACGGCATGCCGCGCGAAGCGGCGCTGCTGGGAGCCGCTCAGCACGTGCTACCGCTCGATGAAATCGGTAAATTCCTGGCCCAAACCGCGCAAGCGCGCCGGCGGGTGGGCGCATGAGCAAGACCACGCTGATAGTCGACGACAGCCTGACCGTGCGTATGGATCTCCAGGAGGCTTTCCAGGCGGCCGACCTCGAGGTCGTGCTGGCCGCGAGCGGCGCCGAGATGCGCGCCGTGCTCGCGCGGCAGAGCGTCGCGCTCGTGATCTTGGACGTGGTGCTGCCGGACGCCGACGGCATCGAGCTCTTGCAAGAGATTCGCGCGCTGCCGGAACCTACGCCCTCCGTGCTGTTGCTCTCCACCGAGGCCGAGGTGCGCGATCGCATCCGCGGCTTGACGAAGGGCGCCGACGACTACGTCGGCAAGCCGTACGACGCCGGCTACGTCATCGCGCGCTCGCGAGCCCTGCTCGGTCTACACACGGCCGACCGCAGCACCGTGCTCGTGGTGGACGACAGCCCCACCTTCCGTGAAGCGCTGCGCCACTCGCTGGAAGCCGCCAACTACGCGGTCGCCATGGCCGCCACCGGCGAAGAGGGCCTGAGGGTCGCCGCCAACCTGCGCCCGGCCGCGATTCTGGTCGATAGCGTGATGCCCGGCATCGACGGCGCCACCCTGATTCGTCGTGTGCGGCTGGACGCGGCGCTACGCAGCACTCCGTGCGTGCTGCTGACCGCCAGCGAAGGTCGCGGCGCCGAGCTCCGTGCGCTCGAGGCCGGCGCCGACGCCTTCGTGCGCAAAGAAGATCTCGAGGTCATCATGGCGCGCCTCACGGCCGTCATGCGCGCCGTCAAAGTCGAGCGCCCACCGGCGGCCAGCCTGCTGGACCCCAAGCGCATCCTGGCCGCGGACGACAGCCCCACCTACCTGAACGAGCTCTCGACCTTGCTGCGTGGCGAAGGCTACGAGGTAGTGGGCGCGCGTTCCGGCAGTGAAGCACTGGAGATGCTGGCGGCTCAGGCCGTCGACTGCATCTTGCTCGACGTGATGATGCCCGGGCTCGACGGTATCGAGACCTGCCGCCGCATCAAGGCTTCGCCGCTGTTCCGCGACATCCCGCTCATCTTACTGACCAGCAACGACGACCGACAGGCCATGATCGACGGCCTGAGCACGGGCGCCGACGACTTCATTCCCAAGTCGAGCGAGGTCGAGGTGCTCATGGCGCGGGTCCAAGCCCAGCTCCGGCGCAAGCAGTTCGAGGACGAGCACCGCCGCGTGCGCGAGCAACTGCTGCGCTCGGAGCTCGCCGCCACGGAGGCCCGCGCGGCCCAGGAAATGGCCGAGGCCCGCGCGCGCATGGTCGACGCGCTCGAGCGAAAAAACCGCGAATTAACCCAAGCTTACGCTGACTTACAGCACGCACAATCACAGCTGGTGCAGTCGGCCAAGCTGGCCTCGCTGGGCGAGCTGGTGGCCGGTGTGGCGCACGAAATCAACAACCCGCTCGCCTTTGCGATCAGCCACCTGCAAACGGCGAAGAACAGCCTCGCCGCGGTCGGCCCCCCCGAGGCGGCCCCCGCGGCGCAGCACTACAACAAAGCTCGAGCGCGCCTCGAAGAGATGGGCGGCGGGCTCGAACGCATTCGCGAGCTGGTGCTCAAGCTGCGTACGTTCTCGCGCATCGACGAGGGTGAGCGCAAAGTCATCAGTGTGCGCGAGTGCGTCGACTCCGTGCTGACGATCTTGATGCACCGGCTACGCGACCGTGTGCAGCTCTCGCTCCAGTTCGAAGAGCCCGCGCAGCTCGATTGCTACCCGAGCCTACTCAACCAGGCGCTGATGAACCTGATCGCCAACGCCATCGACGCCATCGAGGATCTGGGCGAACCTGGCAAGATCGAGATCTTCGGCGGCGCGGTGGACGGTGAATACCTGCTACGCATCCGCGACAGCGGCGCCGGCATCCCCGAAGCCGTGCGCGAGCGCGTGCTCGACCCGTTCTTCACCACCAAGGAGCCCGGCAAGGGCACGGGCCTGGGGCTCTCCATCACCTACTCGATCGTGCAAAAACACGGCGGAAGTCTGCTACTTTTGCCGGCCGCGCCGCGCGGCACGGTCGTCGAGCTGCGCCTGCCTCTGGTCTCGAGCTCCGCTCGAGCCACGGCTCACGCCTGAGCGGCGCTCAGCAGCGAGGCTCGCACCCGGTCGAGCAGGGCGTCCGACGTGAACGGCTTTTGAATCACGCGTTCTTCCGGATCGAGCAGCTCACTCTGATTCTGGGTGAGCGCTACTCCGGCATGACCGGTCATGTACAGCACGCCCAGGTGCGGGCGCGTGAGAATGAGCTCGTCCGCGAGCTTCACGCCGGTCATCTCGGGCATGACCAAATCCGTCAGCAAGAGGTCGATGTGATCGCCCGCTTCGGCGATGGCGCGCGCCTCGCTGGGTCGACCGGCCTCGACCACCGTGTAGCCGTTGCGGCGCAAGATGCGCGCCGTGATGTGGCGCACCGAGGGATCGTCCTCGACGAGCAAGATAGTGCCGCTCGCGGGTGAGCTATCGCGCGGGCGCGAGCTGTAGTGGCGCGTCATCTCCAGGCTCGTCACCGGGAAAACGATCGTGAACTTGGTGCCGCGGCCGACCGAGCTCTCGACCGAGATCTGCCCGCCGTTTTGCGTCACGATGCCGTACACCATCGAGAGGCCGAGCCCGGTGCCCTTGCCGACTTCTTTGGTCGTAAAAAACGGCTCGAAAATGCGCTTCATCACCTCGGAGTCCATACCGCTGCCGGTATCGGTCACGGTGAGCACGGCCGTCTCGGCGCTGGCCAGCGCGTTGGGGTCGCTCGCCTCGAGCCGCTCCAGCTCGATGCGGAGAGTGCCACCTTCGGGCATGGCGTCGCGCGCGTTCACGCACAGGTTGATCAGCACCTGCTCGAGCTGGTTACTGTCGGCCATCACCGGCCCCACTTCTTGCAGGCGGGTGACGAGCGTGATGTGCTCGCCAATCAGGCGGCGCAGCATCTTTTCTACGTTCTGCACCACGGCCGCAAGCTGCAGCGGCTCGGGGCGAGCGGCTTCGCGGCGGCTGAAGGCCAGCAGCTGGCGGGTCAGCGACGCCGCGCGCTTGGCGGCCGTGACCATGTCGAGCACGTCTTCTCGTGCCGGGTGCGAGATGAGCTCTTCGAGCGCCATCTCGCCGCTGCCCTCGATCACCGCCAGCAGGTTGTTGAAATCGTGAGCCACACCGCCGGCGAGCTGCCCCACCGCCTCCATCTTTTGCGAGTGGGCCAGCAGCTGCTCCAAGCTACGGCGTTGGGTCACGTCGCGCAGCAAGGCGATGGCGCCGGTCGTCTCGCCGCTGTCGCTGCGTAGCGGCGTGGCCACGATCGCGACGCGCGCCTCGGGCAGGCCACCGTTTTTGATGATGACCTCCATCTCGACACGGCGCGTGCCGTGCATGGCCAAAACCAGCGGATTTTCTGCGGCCGGCACCAGGGTGCGCCCGTCGGCCAGGTACACACCGTAAGCGTTGGCCCACTCGGCAGGCGGTACGTCGCGCGCTTGCGCGCCCAGCACACGCTGAGCCTCGCTGTTGAAGAGCAACGTGTGACCGGCGCCGTCGACCACGATCACGCCTTCACCGATGCCATCCAGAATCGAGTTCAAGATGCGTGTCTGACTGCGCAGGCGCTCTTCGCTCCGCCGCAGCGCTTCTTGAGTACGCAGGCGTTCGCTGACGTTACGCGAGATGACGACCAGGCCCTCGATCAGGCCCTCGGGTCCGCGGATGGGCGCCTTGCTTTCGGAGAACCACTCCGACTGCGACTTGTCGCTGTACTGGCGTACGACGTCGAGCACCGGTTGGCCGGCGTCGAGCAGCTGTTGCTCCTCCGCCTCGATGCGCGCCGCCAGCTCCACCGGCAGCAGGCCATCGCGCAGCTTGCGGCCGATCAGGCTATCCGGCGAGTCCACGCCCATCACCTGCGCAAACGAGCGATTCGCCCGGATGATCTGCAGGTCCTTGTCCTTGAAGAAGATGCCGTCGGGGCTGCTGTTCATCAAATCGGCCAGCAGCTGTCGCTCGCGCGCGATCTGGCGCGCCAGGCGAAAATGCTCCACACCTTTCGAGACCTTGAAGCGCAGGTCGTCGGGGTTCCACGGCTTCGTCACGTAAGCGAAGACCTTGCCCTCGTTGATGGCGCGAATGACCGCCGGCAAGTCCGCGAAGCCCGAGACCATGATGCCGACCGCCGATTCGCTCGACATCCGCGACAAGAGCTCGTCGCCGGTCATGCGCGGCATGCGCTGGTCGGTAACCACCACCGCAATGTTGGGCACCTCTTCGATCGTCTTGAGAGCGTTCTCGGGCGTAGTACTCTTGAGGATCGTGAAGTCGTCGCTCAGCAGGTCTTCGAGAGCGACCAGGATCTGTGGCTCATCGTCGACAACGAGTACGCGCTCTTTTTCCCCGCCATCCATGCTCAAGTCATCCTTCGCGCGTGTACTTGCTGCCAAGCGATGGAAACGCAAAGTCGGGCGCGCTTGCTACTCACGGAACCCTGAAAATATCCGCGTGAAAGTTGGCGGGTCAAGCAACGCGGCGTGGGGCGATTTGCTCCGTAGCGCTCGTAGGACTTCTTTCAGAAGCGTACAAACTCTGCTCTTCGCACGGACGAGAAAAAGAACGGCTGGCGCCCTACTCAGTGGCCCGTCAGTGGCCCGCCCGGCCCAAGGCGAGTCGTACCAACTGGGCCATCGTGTACGAGTCAATTTGCCTGCCATTTTCGCTGCAATCTCCGCCGCTTCGGCGACCGGCGGTTCGCACGCTATGCTGCGCGCGCCTCCGTGCCCCGCAGCGCCGCCACCTTGCCAGACATCCACCCGGACATAGAGTCCTGGGCATCGAGCTACATTCGCAGCGACGACTTGCGCATCAAGTTGTCTCCGCCCACGCCTCCCCGGGTCTTTCTGACCTCGTTCGAAGGCGTGCGCATCACGGCACCCGGGCGACCTCCGGAGCTCCGGCAAGCCCGCCGCGGCGAGCGTACCCCGCGCGCCGCCGCGCTGACGGACCCACACTACCGCGCGCGCACGCTGCACGCCTTCTTGCATCACGAGCTGCAAGCAGCCGAGCTGATGTGCTGGGCGATCTTGGCGTTCCCGAACGCCGAGGCGGAGTTTCGGCGCGGGCTGCTCGGTATCTGCCTGGACGAGATCCGGCACATGAACTTGTATGCCGAGCACATTCGCGCGCTCGGTCACGCCGTCGGAGATTTCGGGATTCGAGATTGGTTTTGGAAGCGCGTGCCGAGCTGCAACAGCAAGCTCGAATTCGTCGCGGTGATGGGCATGGGGCTCGAAGCCGCCAACCTCGAGTACGCGCCGGATTTCGCCGCGCGCTTCCGCGCCGCCGGCGACGAAGCCGGCGCGCTCATTCAAGAGCGCATCGCGGCGGAAGAGGTAGCCCACGTCGGTTTTGCGACGCGCTGGTTCACGCGCTGGACGGGCGGCTGCGACTTCGGCGCCTGGACCGCGCAATTGCCCCCTCCGCTCTCGCCCTGGGTCATGCATGGCGAGCCCCTCGCGCTGGACGCACGCCGACGCGCCGGCATGTCCGAGGACTTTCTGACGGCGCTCCGCGCGTACGTGCCCGACCCCAAGGGTCGCCCGGTCGCGGCGAGTCACGAGTCCGTGCCGGGGCGCTCGGAACCGCCGGCCGACAGACCATGAGCCAGCGCTACGCCTGGGTGCTGAACCTGGACGCCGAGCTCGAGCTTTCGCGCGGCCGCCCAGGTTACGTCGCCCAGCGCAAGCTCACGGAGCAGCTCGCGCAGCATGGCCGCTCGTCACGCGCGCTGCTCGGGCCGCGCGACATCTTGCTCGAAGCGCTCGCGGCCGGTGAGCGCGACGCGCTCGGCAGCGAGCTGCGGGGTCGCTGCTGGTGCCCGACGCCGCTCGCCTTGCAGGCGCTGCGCGCCGCGGGCATCGAGCCGGAGCCGCACCCCGACGCATCGGTGCTGCGGCGCGTGAACCACCGCCTGTTCGCGCACGAGCTGGGCGGTGGTTTACCCGAGCAAGCTTACGTGAAGAGCCGCGAGCAGCTGCTGGCGCGGGTGGGCAACTACCAGCGACGCTGGCTGATGAAGCGGCCACTGGCTTTCGCCGGACGCGGGCAAATGCGGGTCATCGGCCCGCTCACCGACAAGCAGTGGACCTGGGTCGACCTGTCGCTCGAGCGCGATGGCTTGATCGTGGAGCCGCTAGTCACGCCGGCGTTCGAGGTCAGCCTGCACGGCTTCGTCTGGCAAGGCGGCCGCTGCGAGCTTGGCCGCGTGTGTCGCCAGGCCGTGAGCGAGCGCGGCGCGTTTCAGGCGGTACGACTCGCGGCCCCCGGTGAGCTCTCCGAGGCCGAAAATACGGCCATTTTTGAACGAGCAGGCGCCGTGGCGCGCGCGCTGCACGCGGCCGGTTACTTCGGCCCGTTCGGCATCGATGCCTACCGTTACACGCTGGACGGCAGCGTGAGCTTTTGCGCGCTGGGTGAGATCAACGCGCGCTACACGCTCGGCTTCGTGACCGGCTTTCCGAGGCACCCGAGCGAGCTCTCGCTGTAGCGAGGGCTCAGGGTACGCGCGTCTTCAGCTTGTCGACCGCGTGCACGGGAGCCAGGTCGCCCTTCATCAAATGGGCGATCGCGCTGTACACGAGGCGCTGGCTTTCGAGCATACCCAGGCCGGCGAAGGCCGTGGACACCACCTCGATGGTGAAGTGACCGCCGCCGCCGCTCACGTCGGCCTTGCTGTCCGGGATCTTGCTCTCGATGGCTTCGCGCAGCGCCTGGACGACGTCGCCCTTGAAGTCGGTGGGATGTGAAGACATGGTTCAGTAACGGGGGATGGAGGAGTCGATGGCCAGCGACCAAGCGTCGATGCCACCCTTGAGGTTGTAGACTTTGCGGAAGCCTTCTTGCACGACCGATTGTGCAACGCCGCGGCTACGCATGCCGTGGTGGCAGTAAAAGGCGATCGGCGTCGTCTTCGGTAAACCATTGATGTAGTCGACGGTCTCGTCGTTCAAGGTTTTTCCGGCGGCAATTCGCGCGATGTTGCCCTCACTTTCAGGGCGCACGTCGAACAACTGCAGCTCCCCACGGTCCAGCATGGCCTTCGCGTCTTGCACCGACAGCTCGATGACCTGCGCCGGCTGGTTGGGGTTTTCGATCTTGAAGCCGGCGTTCGGCCCGTCGATGTAGCCGATGCTGACGCCCTGGGCGCGACCCACGCTGGAGCGCGGCACGTACAGCTTGAGGCTGCCCAGGTCTACCTCGACCTCACCCGCTTCGACCGGGCCAAAGTACAGGTCGTGCTCCCAGCTCGCGCTCACTTGCAGGTGCAGACGATCCGGATCGCCTTCCGGAACGGCAGCCTTGATGGCCGCGACGGCCTCGGCACTGATGCTGACCTGGGGCGGAGCAGGCGGCGGAGCGCCTTTAGCTTGCGCCAGCAGCTGCTCGAGCTCGCCCGAGCTCTTGAGATCACGCACGATGTCGCAGCCACCGACGAACTTGCCGTCGATGTAGAGCTGCGGAATCGTCGGCCACTGCGAGTACTCTTTGATGCCGTCGCGTAGCTCGGCCGAGCTGAGCACGTCGTGCGTCTGGTACTCGGGAACGAGCTCGTCCAAAATCTGCACGACCTGCGCGGAGAAGCCGCACTGGGGCGCGCGCCGCGTGCCCTTCATGAACAAGACGACGCGATCACTCGCGACAAAACCGTCGATCCGCTGCTTCAGCGCTTCACTCAGAGCCATGGCGGCGTCATAGCGCAGAACTCGCCGCGCCGGGAGTCTCCCCGGGCTGCCACAGCGCACCCCTTTCGCAGTAACGAGCCTCTCCGTACGATGACTGCGCAGTCGTGGAGCGGCAGCATACGGCTCGAACAACAAAACGTCCCGATCTCCCGATCTGCCCGATCTCCCGTGTTCTCGCAGGTACCCGCCGTGACAGCACAAGACGGAGGCAGCCCGAGGCGTGCCGCACGGAGGCACCTGGAGACGGCACGTGAGCCTTCCGCAAGGGGGGCTGCGGCGTGGGCAGCCCTTGAGGACTAGCGGAGGGCCAGCCCACGCGGCATGCTGCAGTTGTGCCGCTGGCGGATGCCACTCAGAGCGTCGCGCTGCTCGGTCCGACCAATACCGGTAAGACGCACCGCGCGGTCGAACGGATGCTCGAGCACGAGAGCGGCATGATCGGGCTGCCGCTACGGCTGCTCGCGCGCGAAGTGTACGACCGCGTGAGCAGCCGGGTCGGCGAGGACCGCGTCGCGCTCGTGACGGGCGAAGAGAAGCGCGTGCCGCGGCGCCCCGATTACTGGGTCTGCACGACCGAAGCCATGCCGTTGACGCGCGAGGTCGATTTCGTCGCGGTGGACGAAGTGCAGCTGGCGACGCACGACGAGCGCGGCCACGTTTTCACGGATCGGCTGCTGCACGCGCGCGGGCGGCGCGAGAGCTGGTTCATGGGCTCGGCCGCGATGCACGAGCTGATGCAGCGACTGGTGCCGGCGGCGCGGCATCAGCAGCATCCGCGGCTGAGCCGGCTCACCTTCGCGGGCAGCAGCAAGCTGCAAAAGCTGCCGCCGCGGAGCGCGCTGGTCGCCTTCTCCATCCCGGAGCTGTATCGGCTGGCGGGGCGGCTACGGGCGACGCGCGGTGGAGCGGCCGTGGTGCTGGGCGCGCTCTCGCCGCGCGCGCGCAACGCGCAAGTGGCCATGTTCCAGGCGGGCGAGGTCGACTACTTGGTGGCCACCGACGCCATCGGCATGGGTCTGAACTTGCAGGTGAGCCACGTGGCGTTCGCCTCGCTGCGCAAGTTCGACGGCCAGCACGCGCGCACCCTCAGCGAGCCGGAGCTGTCGCAAATCGCGGGGCGCGCCGGCCGCTACTTACACGACGGCAGCTTCGGCACGCTCGCCCCGCTCGAGCTGCCACAGGATGTCGCCGAGCGCATCGAGCAGCATGCCTTCGAGCCGGTGCGGCGCGTGCGCTACCGCAATTCGGAGCTGGATTTCTCGTCGAGCGAGGCACTGCTTGCGGCTCTCGAAGCGCCACCACCCGCCGCGCACCTGGCCTCGGTCCCGACGGCGCTCGACGTCGCCTCGCTGCGCGCGCTGCTGAAAGACGCGGAGGTCGCCGGGCGAGCGCGGCGCGGCCCGGAGCTCGAGCTGCTGTGGCGTGTCTGCGAGATCCCGGATTTTCGGCACATCTTGTTCGAGGTGCACGTGGCGCTATTGCGCGAGCTGTTCCTGAGCCTGTCGGAGGAGCCGCTGTCCGATGCCTTCTTGGCGCGCCACACCGCCGAGCTCGGCGACCGGCGTGGCGACGTTGACGCGCTGCTCGCGCGCACGGCACGGCTACGCACCTGGGCCTTCATCGCGAATCGCGCAGGCTGGGTGGCGCACGCAGAGGCCTGGCGCGAGCAGCTGGCGACGCTCGAAGACGGCCTGAGCGACGCCCTGCACGCCGGCCTCGTGGCAAGCTTCGTCGAGCGGCGCGGGAAGACGCGCGTGCTACCGAAACGCTCGCTGATTGCCGGCGCTTCCGCCGAGCCTGAGCTGCCGTCGCTGGTGGACCCGCACCATCCCTTCGCGACCTTGCACAAGCTCAAGGGGCGGGTGCACGAGCCGGTGCCAGAACCGCAACCGCTCTCGACGTGGGAGGAGCTAATCGACGCACCCCACGAAGCCTTCGAGCTGAGCGACAGCGGTGCCATCTCGTACGGCGATTTGAAGCTCGCCCAACTGGCGCGAGGCGCATCGCTCACGCAGCCGGAAATCCGCATGGCCTCGCTCGACGACGTGCCGGCAGGGACACGCAACCAGCTGCAGCGGCGCTTGCTGGCGTTCGCGCGCGACGTGGTCAGTCGGCTGCTCGAGCCGCTCGCGCCGCTGCGGCACTCCGCGCGGTCACCGCTCCGAGCCATCGCCTACCAGCTGGAACGGCAGCTCGGCAGCGTACGCCGGCGCGACCTGGCAACGACGCTCGGCGCGCTGAGCGATGCCGATCGCGAAGCCTTGAACCAGACCGTCGTCGAGCCTGGCCGGCTCGCCGTCTACATTCCGCAGCTGCTCGGGCCGCGCGCGCTCGCTCGACGCGTCACGTTGCTGCACACGTTCGAGCCGAGCACCAAGCTGCCCCCCGTCGGGCGTGCGGTGTTCGATCCCCAGCACCTCTCGGAACGAGCTTGGATGACGCTCGGCTACGTGGTGCTCGGTCGCCGTGCGTTTCGCCTCGATTTGGCAGAGCGCGTCGCGGCGCTGCTGAGCGAAGGCGCGAGCGAGCGCGAGGCGCTGTCGTGCCTGGCTCTGCCCAAACGCGACTGGGCGGCAGTCGGCGGCTCGTTCCGCAGCGCGCTCGAGCAGGCAAGCAGTCCTGAGCAGGTTGATCCCACCGAGCGCTCCCGCTCACTTTAGGAATTGGCACGGCGGTTGCTCTTCTGTGAGCCAGGAGTTGCCCATGAGCAATGTAAGCAAACGCAACGAAGGCGCCGCTGAAAAACTCGGCGGCAAAATCAAGGGTGGCATCGGCAAGCTGATCGGCAATGAGCAAATGCAGGCCGAAGGCGAGCTGAAAGAAGCCAAAGGCCGAAGCAAGGAAGAAGCTGCCAAGACGGCAGAGCGCGCCAAGGGCAAGCTCGAAGAAGCCGTCGGCGCAGCCAAGAATCGCGTCGGCGCCGTGATCGACAATGAGAAGATGCAAGCGGAGGGCAAGGTCAAGGAGCTCAAGGGCGAGGCACGCCAGAGCGCCAACCGGCCTGAACGCTCGCACTGAGCACACCAGAATGCGACGGCGTGGCGCCCGAGGCCACGCCGTCGTCGAGCGCCCTGGAGCTAGCTGCCACCTCCCGATACCGTCTTTTCGCCGCGGCTCGCGGCGTCGAAGCTCTGACGAAGACGCTCGCTAGCGAACTGCCGAGCATCGCGGGCTTCACCGACGGACAACCCGAAGAAGTCGTGCGTCATGCGCACGTACGTCTTCTGCTTCACTTGCACCTCTGCCAGCGCCAGCCGTTCCGTGAGCCGCTTGCCGTCGGGCTCCAGCGGATCGATCTCCGCGTTGATGATGGTCGTCTCAGGTAGGCCCACCAGCTTGGTCTTCAGCAAGCCCGAGGCATCAGGGCAGACGAGCACCACGTGGAGCGGCTGCTGCTGGCGCTGGTCGCGCGCCCAGATCGCCACCTTTTCGGCCACATTGCCGCCACCCCCCTCACCCACCAGCGCGACGCGCCTGGCGTCGCCGTGAAGGCTGTCGGCGTTCTTCAGCACCCACCGATAAACGTCGGTGGCCCCTTCTGTAGCGATGGCAACGCCCTGCTCGACAGGCTTGGGCGGCGGCATTTTGGGCAGCTCCATCGCCACCACGAGCGCCGGGGTGTCGTTGGCCAGCGCGCGCGCGACCGTGTCGTGCGTGCCGCTATTTTCGCTGGAGCCTCCATCGTGAAAGTAAACGATGACGGGCAGCGCGGCGCCGTTTCCAGCGGGCGTGTAGATGCGCAGCGGAAGGGCACCGCTCGCGCTGGGCAGGCTGCGCTCTTCCACTTTGGCGACGATGAGCGGCTCGGTATTTTTTCGCTCTGGAGCGTTACTCGCCTGCGCGGACTCAGCCGGTCCGGCGCCGTGCTGCCCTTCGAAGATCGAAGCAGCTTGGGCCGGCGCGGGCTGAGTTGTCTTGTGTCGTGCAGGAGCTGGACGACGGCCACAACCGCTGGCGAGCGCGAGCACGGAAGCGCCCGCAAGCAATGCCTGAAAACCTCGTACGGATGGCATGCGGCAGAGGCTGCAAAATGCGAGCCCCCGCCACGGGCTCATTTGCCTATTGGTAGCGGAAGCGCCGACCGGTGCCGCCCGAGATCAAGTGCACCAGCGCGACGAATAGCGCCGCGCCGATGATGGACCACAAGATGGGGAAGCCGCGACCGTCGACCGCGACCATCAGCAGCTCCGGCAAGTGCAGGTAATGGGCGATGAACGTGCCGAAAAGCGCGCCAATGAAGCCGACCGCTATCGACACCAAAAATCCACCGCCCGTGCCGCCACCGATGGCCCGACCAATCGCGCCGCACACGCCAGCAATCACCAACAAGATCAAAAGACCAGTCAGAGTGATCGTCATGACTCAGGTTGCTGCAACCCTCGTGCCTGATCACTGGGCGGCACCTCTTCGCCCGGCAGCACGCGCGGGTAGAACCAGCCGGTCACGGCGCTGAGCCAGCCTGCCCCCGCCAGTAGCCCGCCCAGCACATCCGACGGGTAGTGCACCCCGAAGTACACGCGCGAAGCAGCAATCCCGAGCACGAGCAGCACCGCGGTCCCCGTGAGTGGCACCAGGTAGACCCCGCGCACGCCCACGATCCTCACCACGACGACCAACCCCAACAGCACGGCGGCGGACGCCAATGCGTGACCGCTCGGAAACGAGTACGAGCGCGGCGTGTGAATCAGATAAAGCTCGGCGGCGCTGGGCCGACCGCGATGAAACGCCAGCTTGAGCAGCGCATTGAGCGCGAGCGCACCGCTGCCCACGGCCGCCAAGAATCTGACCTCGCGCGGCCGCCGGCCTGCCAGCAAGAGCGCTCCCGCCGCTAGCCCCACGACGAACAGCGACTCCCCCTCACCGAGCCGCGTGAGCCACAGCATTGGCCCGTCCAAACTACCGCGCAGGCCCACCAGCGACCTCGAAAGATGGGCATCGAGCGGTCCCAGCTCCTGCTCGTGTAGCTCGCTCGCCAGCCGCGCAAAGCACAGCGCCGAGCCCAGCGCGAGCGGCAAGCTCCAGCGATGACGCGACAAAAAGGCCTTCATGGCCTCGGCCTCACGCGTGCGGCGAACTCATCCGCCGTCAGGGAGTTCAGCACCTCACGCCGGCGCAGGCCACCGCGGCGCGCCTGGGTGATGCCGTGCGGGAGGGCCTGCAAACCGCGCGTCGAGTGCGCGTCGACCCCGAGCACGAACGGAATGCCTCGGCGCCGTGCCTCGGGGATCCATTGCGGAGGCAGGTCGAGCCGGTGGGGATCGGCGTTGAGCTCGATGGCGCCGCGCGAGCCTTGCAGGGCATCCAGCACCCGAGGCACGTCGCAATCGATCGGATCGCGGTGGTTGAGGATGCGCCCCAACGCGTGGCCCCAAATCTTGAACACCGGCAGCGCCATGGCACGCACCAGGCGCCCGGTCATGGTAGCGCGGTCTTGTTTGTGCCGCGCGTGAATGCTGGCAATGATGACGTCGAAGCGCTCGAGCACAGCGTCGGGATAGTCGAGGCTACCGTCACTCAAGATGTCGGACTCGGTGCCGCGCAAGATGCGGATCGGCACGATTTCTTGCGCGGCCGCGATCTCGTCCCACTGCTGCCGGAGCCGATCGAGCGCCACGCCCGAAGCATAGTGCGCGCTCGGTGAGTGATCGGTGATGGTGATGTAGTCCAGGCCCAGCGCGTGCGCGGCCTGCGCCATCTCGAGCACCGACGCGCGGCCGTCCGAAAAGATCGTGTGGCAATGCACGGCGCCGCGCACGTCTCCCAGCGCGATCAAGTCTTCGAAGCCTCCGGCTTCGGCCAGACTCAACTCGTCGGTCCCCTGGCGCAGCTCGGGCGGCACGAAAGCGAGGCCGAGCGCGCGGTACAGCTCCGCCTCGCTGGCGAAGGGCTGCGCCTCCAGCGATACCGCGTGCGTGGCCGCGCGCGCCCGCACGCTGGCCAGGTGTGCCGCGTTGCCCGTCGCCTCCAGCCAGCCATTGCCGGCGCGCGCCACCTCCGACGAGGCGAGCTCGAGCTCGATGCCTTGCGCGAGAAACGCCACGTTGCGGGCCTCGTCGAAGCGCAGCACGCTGCGCAGCCGCTTCAGCGCCTCGATCACGGGCGCCACGTCGCCCGCCACGAACAGCTCGAGCCGCCCGACCAGCTCCTCGCCCCGCCGCAGCTCGCCCGCCAGCTGCAGCCGCTCACCGAGCTCGCCCAGCTCGGTACGCAGACGCTCCACGAGCGCGAGCGCTTCCGCCAAGAGCAGCCGCGCCGGCGGCTTCGGCTTGCGCGCCAGGTAGCGTTCCCCGGCTTCGCGCAACTTTTGCTCCGTCTTCGCTCCGAAGCCGGGCACGCCTTGCACTTGCCCCGCGGCACAAGCCGCGAGCAGTTGCTCGACGGAGCTGATGCCCAGCGCTTCGTGCAGCAGGGCGATGCGCCGTGGGGTCATGCCGGGCATGCGAATCAGCTCGGCCGCCCCCGGCGGGTGCGTCGCGCGTAGCTGTTCGAGCAAGCTCGAGCTGCCGCTGTTCCACAGCTCGTGGATCTGGCGCGACAGCGTGGCTCCGATGCCCTGCAGCTCGCGCAAGCGATCTTGCTCGACGCGCGCGCCGAGCTCGGCGCCGACGGTTTTCACCACCTCCGCGCCCTGCTCGAAAGCATCCACCTTGAAGCGCGGCGCGCCGTCGAAGCGCAAAAACGCCGCAATCTCGCGGAGCGCTTCGTAGACTTGCTGTGCGTCTTGCACGATGCTGACTTAAGCATGCCCCATGCCGGAGGGCTGGACGAGAGCAGGCTGCGACAGTAGAAGAGAGCCATGCGCGTCTTGATTGCGTCGGATTTGAGCGAGGCGTCGGACGAAGCCATTCGCCAGGGCGTGGAACTGGCGGGTGACGGGCACGTCGCGGTGTGCCACGTCATGCCCGAGCTGGGCATCCACGCGCTCTTGCCTCAAGAGTACGAAGACGACATGCGCTGGCACATGGCCCAACAGCCGCGCATCGCGGGCGCCCTGCAAGACCAGCTGTCTCGCCTCTTCCCCAATCGCGAGCTTTCGCCGGAAATTTTCGTGGAGCTGGGCTCCGACTACGATCAGATTTTGCGGCGCGCCGAGCTGTGGCAGGCGGACTTGATCGCGCTCGGCACCCATGGGCGGCGTGGCATCTCGCGGCTGCTGCTGGGCAGCACCGCCGATCAAGTGGTGCGGGCCGCGCACTGCCCGGTGTTGGTCGCCCGACCTGCCCGCCCCGGCGCGGTGCTGGCCGCGGTCGACTTCTCGGACCCCGGCATGCCCGTGGTCGAAAGCGCGGCGGCCGAGGCCAAACGCCGCTCGGCCAAGCTGGTGGTCATGCACGCCATGGAGCAGCCACGCGAGGGCGACGCAGCCATGGGCTTGCTCGGCGCTCTGCCCGCGCTCGAAACGTCACAGGTGCACGGTCAACGGCGCGCTCTCGCGGCAGAAATCCTCAACAGCGCGCTCGCCCGCCTGCACGTCCAGGGCGAAATCACTATCGCCGACGAAGACGCCGCGCACGAAACGTTGCGCCTCGCCGAAGCGCTGCCCGCCGCGCTGGTGGTGGTGGGCACGCACGGGCGCCGTGGTCTCTCGCGCTGGGTGCTCGGCAGCATGGCCTCACGCATCGTCGAAGGCGCGCCCTGCTCGGTGCTCATCGTGCGCGAAAAATCGACCTGACGCGCCACCAAACGCAATTCACGCAACTCGGGCCTGAGCGTGACCGACGAGCCTGCAGGTGAACGCGCAGCACCCCGGCTGCCGTTCGAAGCTCACCCGTACGGAGGCTCTCTAGTTGCCAGAACCCATCAGCTCGACATCACCCAACGCGTGCATGCATGAACCCGAGCCGCTGGTCTGCGCGGCGCCACCAGCACCCGCAGCCAGCGCCACTTCAATTCGGCAACCCGCCCCCAGCGCCGACAACGGCAGCTCCCCGGCCGTGCGACACCTGGTCGCCAGCCACAGCGGCTCAACGCCCGCCGCGGCCTGCACGGCCGAAAAGGTAGCCTTGGCAGCCGCAGCCACGCACGCCGCCGTGTCCCTGATCAAAGTGCTGGCAGCGGCACCGACCGAAGTGGCAGTGCCTCTGGCCGTGAGCGGCTTCATCGTCGACGCCGCCGCGCTCGGCGCCGCAACCGCGACACTGCTGAATTGCCAGGATCAGGCAAAAAAAGCGGACCCACCGTAGTCACGAGCTCGTCACCCCGAGGGATGCTCTCGAGCAGGGGGTGCCCCTGTCGTTCGCGATAAGGCTGAGGGTCCCGCTCGATGTCCAGGATGCACGAGGCAGGTACCGGGCTCGTCATCACCCAAAGAATCAAGGCTTGCTCATGGCAACGTAGGACCCCGATTCGCTCGGAGACCTCCCAGAGCTTGCGGGCGAGCTCGGGGCTCTCAGCGTCGGGGCGCGGCTGCGCTAGTGCGCCGACAGCTGTTGCCCGACCTTCGAGTCGCTGTTCAGCACCCACGAGCAAGCGGGGCTGAAAAAGTCTTGGTTGTGGGGCCGTACGCGACGCTACAGCTCATCGCAGTGGCGCTCCGGCGCTGAGGCATCTCCGCCAACAGAAACGCCCTGGACGTTGCCGTAAAGGGCGTCTCGTCTCGACTTTGCCTGGGCAAAGTGTTGGCGAAGTTACTTGCGCGCGGCGGCTTCTTTGGCCTGCTGCTCGCGGTACTTGCCTGCTCCCCCGCGCCACGCGGAACCGTGAAGCCCGTCCGTGCTCGCCTTCGGCTGCGCGCGTTGGGGGCGCGGCACAGAGCCTGCGCGTGGGGAGCTGCGCCCGACCCCACGCCGGTCGCGAGGAGTCATCATGTCCAGCACACTCGGCAAACTTCGCAAGCAGCAGCGGCTCGCAGCACACGCGCACCGCATGCGGGTTGCGCCGTCGGAGCCGGAGCGCGTGCTGTGGGCGGCGCTACGCGGCTCGCAGCTCGGCGTGCGGTTTCGGCAGCAGGTCGTGCTGTGCGGCTACATCGTGGACTTCTTCGCTCCGGCGGCGTGGCTCGTCGTGGAAGTGGACGGCGCGCAGCACGCGCGCCAGCGCGGTGCCGACAACCGCAGGGACCGCGCCCTCGAGGCAGCTGAATTGCGCGTGCTGCGGCTGCCTGCGAGCCTCGTCATCGGCAGCACGCCCCGAGCCCTGCAGCTCATTGCCTCCGCACTGTCGCGCTGAGTCGGCGCCTGCGGGACCCTCGCGTCCGGCGCAGCCGGCGCCGGAGGGCCCCCGCCCGCGCGCAGCGAAGCGAGCACGGACGGGCCTCACGGCACCGCACCGCGCTGGGGAGCAGGAAAATGCAGAAACGCCCTGCACGTTTCCGCGCAGGGCGTCTCGACTTTGCCTGGGCAAAGTGTTGGCGAAGTTACTTGCGCGCGGCGGCTTCTTTGGCCTGCTGCTCGCGGTACTTCTTCACCATTTCTTCTTGCTCTTGCGCGCCTGCTCCCCCGCTCAGCACGTTGCTGCACGGCCCATCCGTGCTCGGCCTTCGGCCTGCGCGCGGTGGGGGCCCTCAAGCGCCGGCTGCGCCGGGCGCGAGGGTCCCGGAGGGGATCACGCCGCTGCCGTCGGGGGATTGGCATCGCTGCTGGCGACCGGAGTGGGGCCGGGCTCCGTGAGCAGCGCACGCTCTGCGCCGCGCCTGGTGTTTCACGGATCCGAGAGTTGGGGGCGCGTCACAGATCCTGCGCTGGGGAGGCTGCGCCCGGCCCCACTCCGGTCCCCAGGAGGCAACATGTCAAACCCAGTGGGCAGGCTTCGCAAACAGCAGCAACTCGCGGCACATGCGCATCGCATGCGCGTCGCGCCTTCAGAGCCGGAGCAGCTGCTTTGGGCGGCGTTGCGTGGCTCGCAGGTCGGCGTGCGGTTTCGGCGGCAGGTCGTCTTGCACGGCTACATCGTCGACCTCTTTGCTCCGGAGGCGCGGCTCGTCGTGGAGGTGGACGGCGCGCAGCACGCGCGCCGGCGCGGTGCTGACAAGCGGCGCGACCGCGTCCTCGCAGCAATGGGTCTGCGCGTGCTACGTCTTTCGGTGCACCTCGTCCGCTTGCAGCCGCGCGAAGCGCTGCGGCTCATCGCAGCAGCACTGCGCTAGTACTCATTCGCAGCATACAGGCGATTTGCCAGCGACTCCGGAGCAAGCCTCTGGGTCGCCCTCACAACTAAGAGAATCTCTTTGCGAGGCGCATCAGGGGCGCTAGTCTCACTCTCAAAGGGGTACAATGCACGACGAGTCGCAAGACGTTCCACCGACCGATGGCCAAGTGCACAGTGAGGAAGGAGAGGCTCCCACCTTCGAGATCTTCATTTCATACCGCGTTCGTCCAGACGAAGAGCTAGCCGGAGAGTTGAAGGCGCTTCTTGAATCGGCGATCGAGCCTCGCCCCAAGGTTTTTGTGTCTGGCCTGGGTGGTCTACGAGCGAGCGCCGACGGGTATCGCGAGCAACTCCGTAACGCAGCGATGAAGGCCGACGCGTATGTCGGCCTCATAACGAAGGCGTCAGTGGACCGTGAATGGATCTTTTTCGAGGCCGGAGCTGCATTCGGGCGCGGGGTCCTCTACGCGCCCGTCCTCGTCGACCTAGTACCGAGTGACCTCCCCATGTCCATCGGGGGATATCAGGGCGCAATGGCGAAGGACCAGGCTCGCATGCGGGAGTTTGTTGAAGACATCGCCAAAGCGGTTGGCGGGCAACTCAAGCCTCACTTTGCGCAACGCTTTAGCCGGTTCGCTAAGGCTGTCGATGCATATGGGAAACCGGACTCTTCGGAAGACCTCTCCGGCGTGCCACTCGCTATCCACCTCGTCGAAACTGGCCGTAGGGAAGAGGGCGAAAAACTCTTTGATGAGCTCGCGGAAAAGGAGGAACGGCCGGAAGCAAGAGCAAATATCAAAATCACCAAGCTCGTGTTCACCCGAAAAGACAGCGATGGTCTGCTCGAACTTCTTGAACGGCAGTCGCCGGAGGTGAAGGAGACTGCCATCTTCAAATTGTGGCTTGGCGTTTATGAAACAAATCCTGTCAAAGCCACCCAGCTCTTACGCCAAGCGTCGAATGGCCCTCTGGAGGGGTTCCATAAACGCTGGGCCCTTGAGGCGCTGGTTCGCAACGAATTCGAGCTAGGCCACTCGCGTGAGGCAACACGTCGCCTTCTCGAAGCTTTCGCATCTGAAGACCGGCGGCTGCGTGCCCTAGCCGCAGAAGAGCTGGCTGTTCATGTCGCGGAAGATAAAGCGTTCCTCAAGCTGTTGCTGCTAGTTGAGGCGACGCTCGATGAATCGTTCGAGCACTTTCTAAACGTCGCTCGCTTCTGCTGGGAAAAAGACTACACCAGCATTGGGCTTCACATGGCTTCGCGCTGCTTTTCAAAGCAGGCGAATGACAAATCTCACTTGTATAGGGGCCTTCTCCGCGGGAAGGCTGGCCTGAGGTCACTGGAATTCGCGGACTATCGGGCGGCGGCTCAGTACGGAGCCTCGGTGGCGAAAGCAAATATGGCTACGCTACTCGATACCGGCGCGGTCGCTGAGGCTGGCTTGGAAATTCTCCGAGATCATGTTGGTGAATTCAACTCATCCGATCCAGGCCTTCCCTATTCCATACGCGCCAGCCTCGAGCGGTCTGTGAGCGAAGAACGCAAGAAGGAGTCGGAGTTTCGATCCTATGGGTCTCGTGTTGCGACCGCAGTTCATCGGCTTTTAGAGACTTGGCGACGACGCGTGGAACAAGCACGTCCCGAAGGACACTGGTTATCCGTCGTAGCGAACAACGCTTGGCGGCTCAGCGTGGCTGGCGGTCACGTGTCGGTATTTCTCAGCGACAGACCGCTAACCGTCCAAGAATTGAGCCCGCTCGCTGGGTTCTACATCTCTCTAGAGAATGGGGAACCACGCCTGCTGCTCGTGTTTGGCGAGGATATCGAGGCCGTCGCGTTGCAGGGCTTGAGTGGAACGGGACCCGTGGACTGGCTCGACTTCAGACGCGATCCGGATCTTGTGGGAGAGCGTGATCTTCCACTCGCTGGCCCTGACCAAGCCGTCCGGGCTCTGCCCGCTTCGACCGCTCAAGCGGAGACAGCAGAGTAGGACTTCCTCTACGTCGACGTTTGCGGGTGCTCTGTCGGTTGGGTCAAGGTAAGGCCTTCGCAGCGGAGGTGGACGCACGCCACCTCTGCGGAGCATTCAATTCGAGATCGAGTTCGGCTTCGAGCTTGCATAGCGAGCCGCATCCCAATCCAAAACAGAGAACGCCCCGCAACCCTGAAGCCACGAGGCGTTTCGATTTCGAAAACGGCGAAGGTTACTTACGAGCCGCGGCTTCTTTGGCCTGCTGCTCGCGGTACTTCTTCACCATTTCTTCTTGCTCTTGCTTGGGCACGGGCTGGTACTTGGCGAATTCCATCGTGTACTGGCCCTTGCCCTGGGTGGCGGAGCGGAGGTCCGTGGAGTAGCCGAACATGCTGTTCAGCGGGACCTCGGCGGTGATGGTGACGTTGTCGTCGCTCTTGGTCTCCAAGATGACGCCGCGGCGCTGGTTGACCTGGCCGACGACGGAGCCCTGGAATTCGACCGGAGCTTCGACTTCGACCTTCATGATCGGCTCGAGGATGATCGGCTTGGCGCCGGCGTACGCTTCACGGAAGCCCATGAGCGCGGCGGTCTTGAACGCCATTTCGGACGAGTCGACCGCGTGATAGGCGCCGTCGTTCAAGACGCAGCGCACGCCCACGACCGGGAAGCCGATCAGCGAGCCCTTCTTGATGCCTTCGCGGAAGCCCTTGTCGCAGGCCGGGATGAACTCGCGCGGGATGATACCGCCGACAATTTCGTCCACGAACTCGTAGGTCTCCACCGCGTCCGCCGGCAGCGGCTCGATGTGGCCGCCGATCTTGGCGTACTGACCGGAGCCGCCCGTCTGCTTCTTGTGCGTGTAGGCGAGCTCGGAGCGCTGCGAGATGGTCTCGCGGTACGCCACCTGGGGCTTACCGGAAATGACGTCGCAGTTGTACTCGCGCTTCATGCGCTCGATGTAGATGTCGAGGTGGAGCTCACCCATGCCGGAGATGATGGTCTCCTGGCTCTCTTCGTCCTGGTGGACGCGGAAGGTGGGGTCTTCTTTGGTGAAGCGGTTGAGCGCCTTGCTGAAGTTGGCTTCGGCCGCGCGGTCCTTCGGGCGAACCGCGAGCGAGATCACGGCCGCCGGCACGTGCATCGAGGTGAGCGTGTAGTTCACCTTGCCGTCGGTGAAGGTCTCGCCGGACGAGGCTTCGACGCCGTAGAAGGCCACGATGTCGCCGGCTTCGGCCGTCTGAATCTCTTCACGGTCGTCCGAGTGCATGCGGAACATACGCGGCACGCGCACCTTACGGCGCTCGTTCGAGATGTTGTAGATGGTGTCGCCCGCGGTGACCGAGCCCTGGTACACGCGGAAGTACGTGAGCTGGCCGTACTTGTCCTGCTGCAGCTTGAACGCCAAACCCACGAACGGCTTGGTCGCGTCGCTCTGGATGACGACCTTCTCTTCGTTCTTGTCCTGATCGTGGCCCTCGTTCGTGACCTCGGTCGGGTTGGGCAAGAAGTCGAGCACGGCGTCGAGCAAGAGCTGCACGCCCTTGTTCTTGATGGCGGAGCCGCACATCACCGGCGTCATCTTGAGCGCTAGAGTGGCGCGGCGGATGGCGGCCTTGAGGTCGTCGTCGCTGATCGGCTCTTCCGCCAGGAACTTCTCGCCCAGCGTGTCGTCCACGTCGGCGACCTTCTCGATCATCAGGGCGCGCGCTTCCTTCACCTTGTCGGCGTACTCGGCGGGCGGGTCCTTCTCGATGATCTTCTCGCCGTCGCTGCCTTCGAAGTAGTAGGCCTTGCCGTTGATGGCGTTGATGATGCCTTGGAACTTGTCTTCCGCGCCGATCGGCACCTGCAGACAGACCGGGTGGTGGCCGAGCTTCTCCTTCAGCATCTCCGCCACGCGCTCGTAGTTCGCGCCGGGGTTGTCCATCTTGTTGACGAAGGCGATGCGCGGCACGTGGTAGCGCTTCATCTGGCGGTCGACGGTGATCGACTGCGACTGCACGCCCTTACCGGAGTCGAGCACCAGGATGGCGCCGTCGAGCACGCGCAGCGCGCGCTCCACCTCGATGGTGAAGTCGACGTGTCCGGGCGTGTCGATGATGTTGATGTTGTACTCTTCGCGATCGCCCTTGTGGCCCTTCCACACGCAGTAGGTCGCGGCGGACTGGATGGTGATGCCCTTCTCGCGCTCGAGATCCATCGAGTCCATCTTGGCGCCGACGCCGTCTTTGCCGCGCACCTCGTGGATGGCGTGAATGCGGCCCGTGTAGAACAAGATGCGCTCGGTGAGCGTCGTCTTGCCCGAGTCGATGTGAGCCGAGATACCGATGTTACGGATGCGTTCGAGAGGGATGCGGGTTGCCACGGTGGGCGCCCTCTTAGCACAACCCTGGCCGGCGCCAACCAGGGGGCTGCCGGTTATGGTTTGCCCAGCAAATTCAGCGGCCTGGGCCGCCGAAACCAGGCATTTTCGGACGCCGGGAGAAAGTTTCCCAGCGCACGCCGCCTTTCCCCTAGCTTGGGAAGCGGCGGGGCGAGTCGAGGAGACATATGAACTTTGTCGTCAATACCGGCAGTCAGCAGCGGGATCACGAGGAGCTGAATCGCTACCAGCAGCATTACCGGGCGCAGGGGCTCGAGCTGTACGCGCAGCCACTACCGACGGGGGGCTATCAAGTGACGATCGCGCCTCCCCAGCAGGCGGCTCCGCAGGCGCCGCCCGCGCAGGTAGCGGCCCCGCAGTACGCGCCAGCCGCTCCTCAATATGCTCCGCCGGGACCGCCAGGGTACGCGCCGCCCGGCCCGCCGCAGTACGCGCCGCCCGGTCCGCCCCAGTACGGTGCTCCGCAAGCTCCGCAAGCGCCGCAGGGCGGATACGGAGCGCCGCAAGGCGGATACGGAGCGCCGCAAGCGCCGCAGGGCGGATACGGAGCGCCGCAGGGCGGATACGGAGCCCCCGCGGCGCCGACGACGAGCCCCAACGCTTACGCGGCGTCGGCGTCACCAGCTGCTGCGCCTCCGACGGGCGGCATGTCGTATGCGATGGCCGGTGGCGGCGCAATGGCGGCAGGGGCCACGGCGGGCGCCATCGCTCCGCCACTCTCGAGCCAGCGCGTTGCCTACCTTAAGAAGGTTTACGGGTTGCTCGGTGCCGCTGCGTTCATCGCGGTGTTCGCCGGCTATGCTTCGCTCACGTTTGGACCGACCACGACCATGACCTCGCCCGAGGGCGCGACGGTCGAGGTGCCGCTCCTGGCGGCTTTGATGCTGGGCAACCGCATCGTTCAGCTGGGAGCATTCGGGCTGCTTTTCGTGAGCACGCTCGCGGCCAGCGCGGTCAGCAAAGTGCGCGTCGTCAACGTGGTCGCGCTCATGGGCGTCGCCTTGCTGATGGGCATCGAGCTGTCGGATATGGTCTTCGTCGCCCAGTACTATGCGGGCCTCGGCGACACGCTCTCCAACAACCCGGTGCGCGACACGATGGTGATGGTGATGTGCGTGTTCGCCGGTATCACCGGCTACATCTTCATCACACGCAAAGACTTCTCGTGGATGAGCTCCATCCTGTCGATGGGCGTCATGGTCATCTTCGGGGCTTGCCTGCTCACCTTCGTCTTCAAGACCGAGGTGTTCTCGCTGGCAGTGGCCAGCGCCGGTGCGCTCCTGTCGATCGGCATGCTGCTGTACGTGACCTCGTACATCTTCCGCAACAGCGAGATGGACGACGCGGTCGGCGACGCGCTCGCCCTGCTGGTCCAGCTGCGGAACCTGTTCATGTTCCTGCTGCGCATCTTGATGTCGGCGCGCCGCTGAAGCCACGAAAACGCTGACGGCACCGTGAGGGGCTGGGGAGAGACCCAGCCCCTTTCTCGTTTCTGTTCAGCGCAAGCCGCCGCTGGCGCTCACGCGCTCACCGGTGAGCCAGCCCGAGTCCTCCGAGGCCAGAAACACCGCCACGCGTGCGATGTCCTCAGGCTGACCAATGCGCCCGAGCGGCGTGTCCGCAACCACCTTGTTGAAGAAATCCGAGCCCATGTAGCCCGCTGTGCCTTCCGTTTCGACGCCCCCGGGCGCGATGGTGTTGACGCGGATCTTGCGTGCCGAAAGCTCTTTGGCCAGCACGCGCGTGACGGTGTCGAGCGCGCCCTTGGTGGCCGAGTAGACGGTCGACGCCGGCGGCGCCGATTCGCTCACGACCGAGCTGATGTTGATGACGTTGCCACCGTCCGCGCCGAAGTACTTGAGCGCTTCTTGGGTGGCCAGGATTGGCCCGAGCACGTTGGTGTGAAACTGGCGAGTGAACTCGGCCTCGGTGACCTGTTCGAGCGGCGAAAACGCGTAAACGCCGGCGTTGTTCACCAGCACGTCGAGCCTGTCGTACGCGCGCTTGGTTTCGGCAAACAGCCGCTTCACGTCCTCGGCCTTGGCCACGTCGGCCTGCACCGCCAGCGCCGTGCCGCCCTTGGCCTTGATCTCCGAAACAACGCGCTCGGCGTCTTCCCGACTGCTGGCGTAATTGACGACGACCTTGGCGCCCTCGGCGGCTGCGCGCTTGGCAATGCCCGCGCCGATACCCTTGGAAGCGCCCGTAACCACTACGACTTTATTGAGTAATTTGCCCATGGTTGACCTCGTTCGATCTCTGTTCGACGATTCGACAATCATCTAACTATCGAACCAAGCAACGTCAATCGCCCGCCGAGGAGTGACCGCTCAAATTTCCGAAAGTTGATCCAGGTAGGCGCGCAAGACGTCGCGCTTGACGCTGACCAGCACGTACTTGCCGTCGCGCGAAGTCTCGATCAGGTCCGCCGTCTCGAGCTCTTTCAAATGATGCGAGAGCGTGGCGGGCGAAATGTCTTGCTGCTCGAGGATGAAGCGACAGGCCAGCGCCTCCTCGTCGCAGCTGCCGATCTGTTTGAGGATCTGCAGCCGGCGGGGCTCGGCGAGCGCGCGCGCAATGCGGGTGACTTCGCGTTCGCTGAGCTTCGGACCCTTGGCAGCCGCCATGCCCTTAAGCTAACCCAGGGCCGGCCGGTTGGCACTCCCTGGCGCGCGCCTGGCTCGTGGTTAGATGGTGCAAAGGCCGAGCACGCAGCCGAGCAAGCCGCACGAGGTGCCACACTTGCCGCAGTTCTTCTTGTCGGTCAGGGTGTTCACGCAGCTGCCGCCGCAGGCCGAGAGCCCCGAGTTGCACTCGAAGCCGCACTGGCTCTCGACGCAGGTGGCGGTCGCGCCGCTGGGCACCGCGCAGACGTTGCCGCATTGACCGCAGTTTTTCGTATCGCTGCGCGGGTCCACGCACTGGTCGCCGCAGCGAATGAAGGGCGCGCTACATTGAAACGTGCAGCTGCCGCTAGTGCAGCGCGGAGCGGCGTTGGCGGGAGCCGTGCAGGCCTTGCCGCAAGCGCCGCAGTTCGCCGAATCGGACTGTAGGTCGACGCAGGAGCCGGAGCAGGCGGTCTTGTCACCACAGTCGCTGCTACACACGCCGAGCTTGCACAGCTCGCCGGCCTTGCAGGCCTTGCCGCAGCTGCCGCAGTGGTCGCGGTTGGCTTTGAGGTCGAAGCATTTCCCGGAGCACGCGCTGTAGCCGGAGTTGCAGGCGACGCTACACGTGCCGTCCTGGCAAACGGCCACACCGCTGGTGACCGAGGGGCAGGCGTTGTCGCAAGTGCCGCAATGGCTCGCGTCGTCGCCGAGGTGCACGCAGGCGCCGCCGCAGGAGGCGTAGCCGCTGTCGCAGGCGAGCTGGCATGCGCCGCTCTTGCATTGTGGTGTGCCGTGAGCGGCACTGGCGCATTGTTTGCCGCAGGCGCCGCAATTGGACGGATCCTCGCTCACGTTCACGCAGGCGCCATTGCAGGCCTCGGTGCCCGCGCCGCAGCTGCTCTGGCACTGACCAGCGCTGCACACCTCGGTGGTCTGGCAGTCGTGGCCGCACGCGCCGCAATTGACCGGATCGCTGGCGATCTTGACGCATTGCTCGCCGCACGCTGCGTAGCCCTGGTCGCAGACGAAGCCACACGCGCTCTTCGCGCAGGTCGCGCTGCCGTTGGCCGGCGCGTCGCAAGCCTTGCCGCATTCGCCGCAATTGGCGGCGCTGGTGGCGAGGTCGACGCAGGCGTCCCCACATTTTTCGAAGCCGGGGCTGCAGTCGAAGCCGCAAGCCGAATCCAGACAGGTCGCGACGCCGTTGAGCGGCGCGGGGCAGCGCATGCCGCACTCACCACAGTGCTCCGGGTTTCGCGAAGTATCGACGCAGGCGGCCGAGCAGTTGCTGAGCCCGGCCGCGCACTTGTCGGAGCAATCGCCTTGCGAGCACACCAGGCCCGCGTCGCAAGCCCGATCACAGTCGCCACAGTGCAGAGGATCGGCGGCGAGGTCGACACATTGCCCGAGGCAAGCTTCGAACGGCGAGCGGCACGCCTGATGGCATTTGCCGCCGTCGCAGGTGCTCACGGTGCCTTGGCTCTCGGGGCAGCGCAGCCCGCAAGCACCGCAGTTTTGCGTATCGCTCGACCTGTCGAGGCAAACGCTGCCGCACGCCGTATACGGAGCCTCGCACACGAAGTTGCAGTCGTTCTTCACGCACACGGGCGTCCCGTTCGGCGGCGCGCTGCAGGCGGTCGCGCAACCGCCGCAGTTGCTGGCGTCGTCGCGCAGCACCACACACTCGCTGCCGCAGAGCGTCTCGCCCTGGTGACAAGTCGGGGTGGGCGTGGGGCCCGAGCCGTCTCCGGCCTGGGATGCGTCGTCACGTAAACAGCGCCAGCTCTGCGCATCGCAGCTGAACCCGGCCAGGCAAACCCCGTCTGGGTCGCAAGGGCGCCCGTTCGGATCCGCCGTGAGATCGGAGGCGCACGCCGCCACCACGAGGCCCACCCACGCGAGCGCCGCGAGGATCCGCGCCTTCATTGAAAGCTCCTGTGCCAGCCGAGCCCGCAACCGCTCGGCGCGCAGCCCACGAGCCACGCTGATTCGCTGTGCTGCGGCGTGTTGAGCAACAGCAGCACGCCGCCCGTGATGGCCAGCGCGCCGCCAACACCGAGCAGCACGCGCGCCGTCGTCTGCCGGGTTTGCATGGCGTCGTAGTGCTGTTGGTACTCGAGCTGCGGCTCTGTTCTGGCAGCCGACTCGGCCGAGCGCCGTGCCAATTCGAAGCCCAACGCGCCCAGCAAGCCGGCACCACCGGCTCCCAGCACGATATACGGCGCGATTCCAAAGCGGCGCTCCGCCGGGCGCGGCGAGCTCGGAGCTGCCGCCGCAGGCACGACGGGAGCTGGCGGCGCACCCGAGAGCGGCTCGAGCTGAAGTGCCAGGTCCTGCGGCATGCGGGCATCCAGCACGAAATTACTGTCCGCAGCGCGGTAGCCGGGCAGCTCGAGGTGGGCCCGGTGCTGCCCCGGCGCGAGCTCGACGGTGAGCGGAGCCGTGCCGAGCTGTCGCTCGTCGATGGTGACGGCCGCCCCCGCGGGCGTGGTCAAGAGCGTGAGCTGCTGCACCCCGCGCTGAGCCAGCGTCGCAGCCAGAGCTGCCACGCGCGCCTGCACTTCCCCAGCGTTCGCGGCCTGCGGACTGCGCCGTAGGAAGTCGCGGTACCAGCGCAGCGCGCCGGTCACGTCCTCGAGATGCTCGTAAGCCTTGGCGATGTTGAACGAGAGCGCGGCGCTCGGCGCGATCGCGTCGGCTTGTCGAAATGCTTGGACAGCGTCAGCCCAGCGGTGCTCGCGAAAGGCATTCACGCCCTCGTCGAAGCGCGCCTTGGCCTCGTTGCGCCGCGCCTCGGCGCCTGCTTCGGCGCTGGGAGCGTCCGCCCAAGCGTGGGATGGAGCAGCGCATACGAGCGCGAGACCCAGAATCACAACGCCAGCCCTCGGGCGTCCGCCGAGAGGCTGCAAAGCAAGCCGAAGCACGTCAGTAAGCTTGCAACAATTCGCGCGCCTCGTCGTGGGCGTCGCTCGCGGGCTTGCTGGCCGAGGAGGGCTTGGGAGCATCGATGAGCGCCTTGGACTCTCGCGATTTCAACGAAGCCGTGCCAAGTGGGGCAGAATTGACATTGTCGCGAGGACGCGGCGGCGTCGCGCGGGCCGTAGGCTCCGGTGGAGACGGAGCGCTGGGCGCAATCTGTACGAGTGGCGGGGCCGGTTCGGATCGAGGCTCAGCTTCGCTTCGTGGAGTCGCTGAGGGCGGGCCCAGCAGAGCGGGCGAGGCCGCGCCGGCCGCGGGAGCGGGCGATGGGCGGGTGCCCCAAAACCAGGCGGTGCCCCCCGCCCCCAGCAGCAACACGAGCACCACCGCCCACGGCACGCGTCGCGGGGACGCGACCGGCGGCAACCGCGATTCGACGACCTCAGGCTGCTTCTGCGGCAGGCTGGGATGCCGCGGCGAGACGAGCGTATCGCCGCGCACGACCGACGGCGGAGCTGCCGCACGCGAGGGTGCCGGCGTGGGCTCGCGCGAAATCTCGGTCAGGGGCAGCACGGGGACGGATTTTTGCGAGACGCGCGTGATCCACTTGGGGCCCAAGAGCGTGCCGCACACGTCGTCTTGCACGCCGCGATCGAGCAGCCAGCGCGCCAGCTCGCGACCCAGCTCGTGAATCGACTGCGGACGCTCGGCGCGATCCTTGTTGAGCCCCCACATGATGAGGTCGGCGAGCACCGGGTCGATGGTCTCGTCGTTCACGAGTGGACGCGGCTCGTCTTCGACGATCGAGCGCATCAGGGCGTTGTAGTTATCGGCGCTGAACGGCAGCTCGCCGCTGACGGCCTCGTATAGCAAGACCGAGAAGGCCCAGATGTCGGCGCGGTAGTCGACGTCGTTGCTGCCGCGCGCTTGCTCGGGCGACATGTAGTCGGGGCTGCCCACCGTAGCGCCGGTTTCCGTCAAGCTGCCTTCCGGCCCGCGCACGAGCTTGGCGACGCCAAAGTCGAGCAATTTGGGCTGCAGCCGCTCGCTTTCTTCGGCCAAAAATACGTTGTGTGGTTTGAGATCGCGGTGCACCACGCCCTCGGCGTGCGCGAGCGTCAATCCCTCGGCAATCGGCAGCGCCAGCTGTACCGCATGCACGCTCGAGACTCTGCCGCGATCGAGCAAGTCCGCCAGGCTCTCACCCTTCAATAGCTCCATCACGATGTACGGCTCGCCGGCATCGCTGGTATCGATGTCGAACACGCGCACGATCGCAGGATGCACGAGGCGCGCTGCGGCTCGCGCTTCGATCTTCAAGCGTTCGGAGAGCGTCACGCGGTCCGATCCCGGTCGCAGCAACTTGATCGCGACGGGGCGATCGAGCTGCAGGTGATGCGCCCACCAAACCGAGCCCATACCGCCTTCTCCCAGCAAGCCCTCGACGCGGTACTTGCCGTCGATCACCGAACCGATCGCGATCGCATCGCGCGCAGCTCGTCCACTCAACGACTCGAGGCCGTCGCCGAAACGGGTGCCCTCACCAGGGCCTTGCTCCGACGCGGGGCGCGCCATGCGAGAGATCGTCCTATAGCAGCATTTTGCGGCTCAATTCCCGGGTGAGCGAGTGTGGTTCGCGCAAGGGTGGAAAAGCGCGGTGCTCATGACGCACCTGGCCGAGCCACCACTCACCCGACATGAAACGCGCTTTGACCGTACTTTCGTTGGGCATTTTCGCAATACTCCCGGCTTGTGGCGGGGACGCGTGGCGCTGGCTGCTTTCGAAAATGACGAGCTCGTGCGCGCTCCGGACACCTCGATCGGCGGCACCGAGCCCCGGCGCAAAGCAACCCGAGGCCGTCAAGGGCGACGCTCGCCTACGGTGCCCGGCGTTCATGCCCGGCTACGACCAGTTTCGCGCGGTCTCCTGGTCAATCGCCCATCACGAAGGTGGCACGCAAGGCGCCGTAGGCCATTTGCAGGTTGCCGGAGCCGTCGATGCTGCGCGACGTGGCTCCGGACTTGCTGTCGATGCCGGTCGAGATCGCCGCTTGCAGGCCCACGTCTGCACCGAGCGCGAAATTGCGGCTCAAGTAGTAGTCGCCGCCGAAGCCCAACATGAACGGTACGAAGCCGATACCGGTGCCGAAGTCACGTTTGCTGGTGGTGCAGGTTTCACCGATGCCCGACGCGTTAAGCACACAAGTTTCGCTACTTTCAGTGCCGCCGATCGAGGCGTGGCCGTAGCCGATGCCGGCAATCAGGTTGGCATGCGCCCGGCCGTCTTTCGACGACCACACGTCGAACAGGGCCGTAGGCATGATCTGAAACAGCGTGGCGTTGGCCGATTCGTCGCCGCTCGAAGCGCCGACGCGATTCAGCCCCAGCCCCAAGCCGACCGCGAAGCTCGGCCCCTGGTAGCCGATCAAGAACCCCGGTCCACCACCGAGCGAAAGCAGCCCGCTGTTGGCCAGCAGACGCCCCTGAACCATCAGGCCGTTGGCGTGCCCGTCGCTGCTGGGGACCGGAGCAGCCGCCGGCGCCTCTTGGGCGCTGGCTACGCCCGCAACCAAAAGCAGCCCCAAAGACAAAGCACTCCCCACGACTTTCCCAAGCTTCATGATGTGATCTCCTCCACCCGTGCCCGGAACCTGCCGAGCGCCGGCGCGCGCACTACAGCAAGCGCCGGGCCAGCTTTCGCGTCCCGGAAAAACTCCGCGAAATAGTCGGGCTGAGTCACGAGCAACACCAGCTCCACCGTGACTGTCACGTCACAGGGTGGTGTTCGAACCACAGCGGCTGAGCGGCCGTTACGGGCAGAGGTAGAGCGAAATCGACACCGCGTAGTCGATGTCTTTGATCAAAAGCTCGTCGTTCTTGGCGTCGAGGCCGACCCGCCGCACCTGCTTGGCGTTCACGTCGCTGTAGTAGAGCTTGCCGCCGTTGTGGTCGATCGCCATCGAGTACACGTAAACGCCGGTCATCGGGTACCACAACACTTCGTTCGTGCCGTCTAGATGCGCCTGGTAGATGCCGTAGGCGTTGGGCCAATAGATTCGCTGGCCGGCCGGGTCCACCTTGATCGAGAGTGCGGCCTGCGCGTCTTTGACGATGTCCATCTGCCCGGTGCCATCGAAGCCGATGCGACGGATCCAATAGTTGGCGCCCTGCCCGTAGTCCGTCCAATACAGCCAGCGGTTGACCGGATCGATGTCGAGCCCGGCGACGGATGCAGGCTGAAACAGTGTGCCGTAGGTGCTCGGCGGGTTGAGCTTGCAGACGTTGCTGGTGTTGCATTCGCCCAGCAAAAGGCCGTTCGCCGGGTTCACGTCCCAGGTTTGGGCCTGCCCGGTCCACTCGGTCTTGATGTTCTTGCCGTCGAGGTCGGCGCTCTGGATTTTGGCGCCGTCGCCGAAGTAAAGGCGGTTGTTCTTGCTGTCGACGGCGACCTTGGTGAGCGCGGCCACGCTGAGCGGAGCGATGGGCTCCACGTTGGTGCCGTCGAGATTGGCGCGCACGAGCTCGGGCGTCTGTCCCCAATGCACCACGTACATCTTGCTCGTGCCGGTTGCGCAGCCGCAGCCTTCGTCGACCTGGCCGTCGCAGTCGTTATCGAGACCGTCGCACGAGCTCTCTTGCGCCTCGAAGCTGGCGGAGGCTTCGTCGCAACGCCAACCGCCTTTGCCCAGGCAGGTCGAGGTCGAGCCCGTCTTGCAGACGCCGAGCGAAGCGTTGCACGGTGAGCCGGCGGCGTCGTCGTCGGGCGTGCCGTCGTTGTCGTTGTCGAGACCGTCGCAGATTTCGAAGCAGCCGACGAGTTTTTCGTCGACCTCGCCGTCGCAGTCGTTGTCGAGACCGTCGCACGTCTTTTCGTCGCCCGTCTCGCGCTTGACAGCCGTGTAGTCGCAGCTCCAGAACGTGTTGCAGGTGGGCTTCACGCCCTTGCAAACGCCCAAGTTGTCGCACGGCGTGGGCGGGCAATCGACGGGGTCGTCGTCGATCTTGCCGTTCTTGTCGTTGTCGATGCCGTCGCAAATCTCGGGCGTTACGGTGTCGGCGGCCGGAATCAGCTTGGCGGTGCCGGCAACCAGCGGCGACGCGCCTTTTTCGGTCATCGAAAGGCCCGCGTCGCTCTTGCAGACGTCGTACTTCTTGCCGCTCTTGAGCGTGAGCGCGCCGCCCGTCAACGTGTAGGCCTCTGATTGGCTCACGTTGGTTTCGAAGTCGATCAGGCAGCGGCAACTGAAATCCGGGTAGCATTCCGGGTAGCAGTACGTGTTGGGACCGGCGCCCGCGTTCTTGAGCACGGTTTGCTCGCCCTTGCAGTCGCAAGACGCGCATTCGCTCGGGATCTGGAAGACGCCCGTCGTCGAGATGGTGGCCTCGTGCGTGGCCACGCCGTTGGCGAAGGTCAGCGAGCCTTTGACGACGATGTCGGCGGGACCGTTGAGATGGCTCGTGGCGCAGCTCTTGTACACGGGCGCAAAAATCACGTCCTGGTCGAGGCAAACGTCCGAGTAGGCCCAGGCGGTGTCTTCGATGTCGCCAGCGCACGCCGTCGTTGCAGTGCACGTCGGCTGTACCTCGAGGCTGGTGGTCACGGGCTCGGGAACTTGATCTTTGGGCTGGCACAGCGGGCCGCCGCCGTCGCCCCCGCCCGCGCCGGGCCCGCCACCCTCTGCCGCGTCGCCGCCTGCCAAGGCCTCATCGCCACCGAGTCCGACTTGGGTCGAGCCGCCACCAGGATTCTTGCCAGCAGTGCCCGTGCTCTTTCCGCCTTGCGCTGTCGAAGCTCCCATTCCGTCGCCGCCGGTGCCGGGGGACGTATCGCCGCCGCCCGCAGGCTCTCCCGCGGACGCGCCCGCGGCAACACCGCCCGACGAATCATCACCGCAGGAAAGCGGAGCCAACAACAAGCCCAGCGCAGAAGCGCAAATCAAGCCGCTGAATCTCATGGTGCCCTCTAGAAAAAGACGAAGCGTCAGCCGAAACTCATCACGTTAACAGGCCGTCGTCCCACACGAAACCGTGTGCGGAAGCGCACCCACTCGCACCTCGTGTCACACTGCGCGCGTGAGGCTGTTTCTCGTTTCGCCGGCAAACCTGAGCGGGAAGCGCGGGCAGATGCTGCTACGCCCGGGCGCCAATTTCGAGCTCGCGCAGCGGCTGCGTGGCGCGGGCGCGCCGCTTGCTGAGGTGTTTACGTTCGTGAGCGGCTTGTACTTTCGCGGAAAGGTGACGTACGCACGGCGCTTCGGCAAAAGCAGCGACGGCTCGCCAGCCAGCTTCGTCATGACCGCCGGCGGCGGCCTGTGCCAGCTGAACGAGACAGTGACGCTCGCTCGCCTCGAGGGTTGGCAAAAAGTCACGGTGAGCGAGCGGAACCCGCACTTCACCGCTCCGCTTCAGCGGCACGCCGCCGAGCTCCTGGATCGACACGACCCGCAGACGCAATTCGTGCTGCTCGGTAGCGTCGCCAGCAACAAGTACGTGGCGCCGCTGCGCGAGGTGCTCGGCGAGCGCCTGCTCTTCCCCGAGCTGTTTGCGGGCCTGGGCGACATGGCACGCGGGGCGCTCTTGCTGCGCGCCGTCGAAGATGGGCGAGAGCTCGCCTACCGGCCCATCGCAATCGGACCAAAGTGGTAGGCTGCCGGCGAGGTCAAGATGCAGATCGGCTGGATTGGGCTCGGCAATATGGGAAGTGTGATGGCAGCGCGCGTGCTCGACGCCGGGCACGACCTCACCGTGTACAACCGCAATCGCGAGAAAGCCACGGCGCTGGCCGAGCGTGGCGCGCGCCCGGCCGAGACGCCCGATGGCGCCGCACGCAATGCCGAAATCTTGGTGACGATGCTGGCCGACGACACGGCGCTGGCGGACGTGCTGGAGCGCGGAGGCGCGTTGGGAGCGCTACCGCCGGGCGCCGTTCACGTGTCGATGAGCACCATCAGTCACGAGCTCGCGCAACGCCTCACGAGCTCGCATGCCGAGCGCGGCGTGGCCCTGGTCGGCGCGCCCGTCTTCGGTCGTCCCGACGCCGCTGCGGCGGGCAAGCTCTTCATCTTGGCCGCCGGTGAAGCAACGGCGCTCGAGCGTTGCCAGCCGCTCTTCGAGCTATTGAGCCAAAAGGTGCTGCCGCTCGGCACGGCGCCAGCAGCCGCACACCTGTGCAAAGTGCTAGGCAACTTCATGCTCATCTCGTCTGTCGAGCTCCTGGCAGAGGCCCTGAACGTCGCCCACAAGACCGAGCTCGCGCCAGAAGCGCTGCTATCCGCGCTCACGAGCTCCGTCTTCAGCGCGCCATTTTACGCCAACTACGGCAAGCTGATGCTGGCCCAACGCTTCGACGGCCCGCCCGGCTTCGCCCTACCCCTCGCCAAAAAAGACCTCTCACTAGCGCTCAGCGCCGCCCGCCAGAACGGCGCGGCCCTCCCCGTAGCCGAAACCGTACGAGCCAAGGTCCAACAGCTGATCGCCGACGGCGGCAGCGACCTGGATCTCACCGCGATCGGCCGCTACACGCCCCGCGGCTGACCCCGCGTCACCGCGGCTCATCAAAGCCGCGAAGACGCGAAGGGCGAGCAGCTGGGGTTTCGAATCGCGAACTTCCGAGCGACGCCTGCGCAGGCTCAACCGCATTCGGCGAAGGAGTCCCTTAAGAAACTTTGCGTCTTCGCGTCTTCCTGTTGCATCTCAGCAATCGGAACGACGGATCAGGATGCGAATGGCCCACGAGGCCACCCAGCGGCGCCGACCAGCACGACCCAGCGACGACACGGAAGCCTTCTGCAAGCGGGCTGCGAGTTGGCAGCCCCTCCGCAAGCATCAGGCTTCGATGCCGGTGAGGCTCTCGGTGACGTGGCCACCGTCAGCGCCGAACTCGGTGGCGGGCAAGCCCATGCTGCGCACCAGCGAGAGCAACACCAGGGAAGCGTTGTCGCCGTTGCCCCGGTAGTGCACGCCCGGGTTCTTGAAGAAGCCGCCGGCGCTGCCCGCGATCACGATGGGATAGTCCTCGATCGAGTGGGCCGCGCCGTCCGACACGTCGGAGGTCGCCATGATGGCGCTCTGCTTGAGTAGGTTGCTGTCGCCCTCCGCGGCAGCCATGAATTTGCCCAAAAAGACGCCGAATTGCTTCATCGTCCAGATCGTCGACTTATCGATCTTGTCCTGGCCGGCGGCGCCCTGATGGGTGATGTCGTGGTTGCCGCCGTCGATGCCGATCGGGTGGAAGACGGGATTCGACGCCGAGCCCGTGAAGTCGATCGTGAACACGCGCGTGAGGTCGCACGCCAGCGCCAGCGCCAGTACGCCGCTCAAGGCTTCGACGCGCTCTTCGAAGGGCTCGCCGTTCGGATTCGTGGCCAGCGGACCAGGCCGTGTCGGCATCGTGCATTGGGCGCTCAGGTTGGTCCCGGTGCCGGACAGGCGCTTCTCGATGGCGCGGATGTTTTCGGCGTGCTGCTCGAGGCGCGCCTTGTCGCGCGCGCCGACGCGCTGTGAGAGACCGTTCAGGTCGGTCAGCACCGAGTCGAGCACGCTCGTCTTCATCTCGGAGACATTCTTCAAGAGCTCCGGATCTTGCGCGGGGCCGCTGTTGCCGCCACCGGCAAAGACGCGATCGAACAGCTTGACGGGGTCGTACTCTTGCGGATTGCCCGAATCGGGACCGTTGTGCGAGATGAACTGCAGCGTGGTGCCTTCGACCTTGTCGAGGCGCTGGCTGATGCCGAGCTCGAGTGACTTGAATGGCGTCATCGCGCCCGTGACAGCCGCGATCGTCTGGTCGATGCTGGGGCCCGCAAATGTGGAGCGATAGGGCGCGGAGCCGGCGGGCTGCACGATGAAGTCGCGCCCGGACAAGATGCCCACGCTGCCGCGGTGGTGCCCCTGCGGGCTCTTGTCGATCTTGATCTTCATCCCCGTGACGACGTTCAAGTAGTCCTTGTACGCCATCAGCGGCTCGAGCTGCGGGCTCAAGTCCCAAGTGGCGCCGACGGTTGCCGGGTCCCAACGCTTGGCGTCGATGCCGCGACCGTTACCCCAAAAGAAGACGCCGAAGCGCTTGGGGAGGTCCGTACCATCGGCGAAGGCGTCGCCGTTACCGCCCAAGAAATGCTCCAAAATCGGCAGCCCGAGCGCGACCGGCACGCCGGCAGCGATGCCGCGCAAAAACGCCCGCCGTTTGAGCGAGCTGTGCACCATCCTGAGCTCTTTCATTGGTCGAGCTCCCCCACGTTCGTGAAGCTTGGGGCTGTAACGACGTTGGTCAAAAGCTTTTGCATCTGGTACGTGCTCGCAGCAAACGCCGTCGTCATGTCGTTGATGAAGCCTTCGTCGGCTGCCGTTTCGAGGCGGCCCCAGGCCGAGCGGAACACCAGGCGCGACAGGCAATTCGGCACGCGCTCACTCTTGGCCAGCGCGTCCGCCAAGCCGGCTTCGGTAGTGAAGGTTGCGTCATCGAGCTGACCGCTCGCGTCGATCGTGACGCCGTTGTCTTGCGTCCGGTACTGACCCATCGCGTCGAAGTTTTCGAGCGAGAGGCCGATCGGATCCATCAACTGGTGGCACGACGCGCAGGTGGGGTTCGTGCTGTGCACGGTGAGCCGCTCGCGCGCCGTCTTCACCTGGCTCTCGTCCGGCAACGTGGTGTCGACGTTGGGCGGAGGTGGCGGGATGGCCTGGCACATCAAGATGTTGCGAATGAACTTGCCGCGCAGCGTGGGCGAGCTCACGTTCGCGTGAGCGTACAGGCTGAGCACGCTGGCATTACCGAGCAGCCCCCGCCGCTCCGCCGGCAAGTCTGCCTGGACGAAGCTCGTGCCGCTCACGCCGTTCACGCCGTAGAGCTGGGCGAGATCGCCGTTGATGTACGACTTGCTGGAGTTGAAGACACTGCGAAAATCGGCTGGCGACAGCGCCGCCTTGCTCAGGTTCATCAGCGTTTCTTGGCGCATGGCGTCCACGAGCGCGGGGGTGAACTTGGGGAAGCGCGCCGGGAGCTTTTCCACCGAGCCGAGGTTGTAAAGGCCGACGTAGTCTTCGAACAACGCGTCCATGCCGGCCGAGACTTGAGTCATGGAGCCGAGCAGGCGTGCGGCCTGGGCGGCCAGAGCACCGGGTGCCTTGAGGCCGCCGTTCTCGGCCAAGTCGAGCAGCTCTTTGTCGGGCGGGCCGTTCCACAAGAAGTAGGCCAGCTTGGAAGCAATCTCGGTCCCGGTGAGCGCGCGGGTGCCGGGCGCAGCGGCCTCGCCCAACTCGACGCGGTACACGAAGTACGGCGAGGTGAGGATGGCCATGGTGGCGTATTTGAGGCCGGCCGCGCCGGAGCCGAGCTTGCTGACTCCGGACTGGTAGATGCCGCTGAAGCGCGTCTTCTCGTCTGCGGTGAGGCTGCGCCGAAACGCGCGACGGCCGAAGTCCGCCAGATAGCTGTCGGCGCACGCTTGCTGCGAGACGTCGCAGCCGGCGGTAGCCGCGGCGTTGGCGGCCGTGCCGAAACCACGATCACTCGCGATGTCTGCCGCGTGAAAATACGCCTCCGTAGCCTTGGGCGAGAGCGCGATGTTGGAGGTGCCGATGGCGCGCAAGCCATTGAGCGCGACGTCGTCTTCCAGATCGAACGAGAGCTCGTCCGCAAAAGTGAACAGGCTCTTCAGCGTGCTGCGGTATTGCGTTTCCGTGAGCAAGCGCAGGCTGGGGCCGGCGAGCGCGTTGGGGTCCGAGCCGGGCCCGGTACCCGCCGTAACGCTCATCCCACCCGCACCTACGCTAGTGCCACCCGCACCGCTCGTGCCTGGCAGCGTCTGTCCGTTGTTCGTGCCTTTGATGTCGGCCTGGCAAGCCAACAGCAAGACAGCGAGCCCAGTGGAAAGCCATGCTGAGGTGCTCACTTGACTCCAATGGTCAGGTGTCCGGCTCAACTTCTAAAACTTGCTGATAATCGCGGGGGTTTAGAAAGAGCTCGCTACGGCAGCGGCATTTTTCCGCGCAGCTGGAGCCGGTTCCACTATTGGTTCAGGCTTTTCAGCGTGGCGGCTCAGAACATCATCTGCAGCTGGCTTTCATAGATGTAGTCCGTAGTGGTTTTGCCGACCTCCGGACGGATGCTCGCGCCGACGTCGTTCATCCATTTCAGGTTGTGCTTGTACAAATACAGGTTCACGCCACCCGTCAGCTCGTGCGTGTCGTTGTTCGAGCCTTTCGGCGAAACGAACGAGTAGCGCGCAATCGGCTCGACGTGCTCGGTTACCAGGTAACCTACCTGTACGACGCCGCCCGTGCCTTCGAGCGCGCGGTCGCCCCAATGCGTGCCATCCTGCTTGGAACCGATGAAGCCGGCGACGTTCACGGCGAGCCCTTCGTACTTGATGAGGCCGTCGATGGTGCCGCGAACCGCTGACTTGTCGTCCTTGTCGTAGTCGAGCTCGATATATGACGCCAAACCGAGCGAAGCGCGGAATCCGCCTCCCTCGAAATCCGTCTCGCTATAGCCCTCAATCTTGCCGTAGTTGGCGGCGACGCGCGCGACGAACGCAGGACGGAAGCGCGCCGGTACGTTACTGAACGCGCCGCCCGACACACTCCCCTTGCCCGTCATCGTATCGACCTGCACCTGCCCGGCGAAGTTGCTCTTCGAGGTAGTGCCGTTGAAGATGCCGACCGCGTACTCGAACGCCGGTTGCCCGTTGTGCAGCACGACGCCGATGTCGGTCGCGTCGCCGAACGCCTTCACAGCCGCTGCGGCGCTGACGAATTGTCCCTTCTCGCTCGGGCCGATGTACAAGCGCGAGAACGGGCGCTTCTGCTGCCCCGCGCGCACGGCAAAGAAGTCCGGCGCGACCAGGTAGTCGCCCCAGTAGTAGGTGAGCACGGCGTTGCCCTTGGCGAAGTCGGTCGTCACGTTGTACTTGAAGCTCTTGGTGAAGAGCGTGCCCTTGAGCGCGATGCGCGCGTACGGCACCGACAGCGCAAACTCGTCGTCTTTGCCTGCGAGCCCCGCGTACGCAAACTTGAAGTCCAAAAAGCTCTGCGGCCTGAGCGAATAGGCGCCGTCCGCCGACTCGATGAAGAAGCCATCTTTGAAGCCGGCGCGTCCGACCGGCTTTGCGTCCCGGCCCGGCTCCGCCTGCGTCTGTGCCGGAGGTGGTACCAGTACCGGCGCAGGCGGCGCGGCCTCGCTGGCAGCGGGTTTCTCCGTTCGTTGCGCCTGTAGCTCGGCGACGGACGCTTCGAGGCTTTGCAGCCGCTCGAGCAGCGGCGCCGGGGTGGCGCTGCCGCTGCCAGCGGCTTCGAGCGCTGCGATGCGCTGCTCGTTGTCGGCCGACTTTTGCTCGAGCTGAGCCAACACGCCTTTTACGGCTGCATCGTCGAGGCCCTGCTTGACGGCTTGCTCGAGGTTCGCGCGTTGCTCGTCGAGCTTCTGCTGCTGCGCCTTGAGATCAGCCAGCTCCTTTTGACGCGTGTCCTCGCTCGGTCCCAAAAGCCCGGCGGCGCGGAGGCTGGCTTCGATCCGTTGCAGGCGCGCAGCCTCCGCAGCGGGCTCGGGGGGCGCGGCCGGTTTGGCAGCGGGCGGCGAGGCCGCGACGGGCCTTGCTTTGGGCTTCGGCTTGGCGACTTCGGCCGCCGGCTTGGCCGGCTCGGCGGCGGCGGGCTTGCCGGGCGCGGCGGGTCCTGCCGCGAGCTTGGTAACGGCAGCGGCCGCGGCAGGTTTTGCTGGAGTTGCTGCGGGAGCCGGCGGCGCCTTCGGATCGGCGGCGTGAGCGAGGACCGGCGAGAGCGCAGACACGACTAGCGTGGCCGCGCAGGACAATGCGCGCTGACGAATGCTCATGTTTTTAACCCTCAGGAGTGAAGAAACGAAGTCGGCCGCAGCGTGACGGGGTGCGGGCTCTTGCCGTTCCCGGGCAACGGCGGCGGCGCGTTACCGCGAGACTTCTCGAGCTTGAATTGACCCACCAGCGCGGCCAGATCGCGGGCCTGGGCGGCCAGCGCTTCCGAGGCGCTGGACGTCTCTTCGGAGTTGGCAGCCGCTTGCTGAGTGGTCTGGTCCATCTGCGCCATGGCGCGATTGGACTGCTCGATACCTTCGGCCTGCTCGCTGCTGGCGCTGGCGATCTCGGCCACGATCGAGCTCACCTCTTGCACGGCTTGCGTCACGCTCGACAGGTTCTCGCTGACCTGGCCAGAGATTTCCTCGCCCTTGCGCGCGAGGGTCATCGAGTTACTGATCAGCGACTCGGTCTTTTGAGCCGCTTCCTTGCTGCGCGCAGCCAGGTTGCGCACCTCTTCGGCCACCACCGCAAAGCCGCGCCCCGCGTCACCTGCGCGCGCCGCTTCGACCGCGGCGTTGAGCGCCAGCAGGTTGGTCTGGAACGAAATCTCGTTGATGTCACGGATGATGGCTGCCGTCGCTTCCGACGACTCGCGGATCTGCAGCATCGCCGAGGTCATGTTGCTCATCGCGCTGCGACCGACCTCGGTCGTGCGGCGAGCGTTGTCGGCCAGGCCGCTGGCCTTGCGCGCGCTGTCGGCATTCTGTTTGGTGGCGGCCGCCATTTGCGTGAGCGCGGCGGAAGTCTCTTCGAGCGCGCTCGCTTGCTCGGAGGCGCCCTGCGCGACAGAATGGCTGCTGGCCGCGATCTGCGACGATGCCGCCGACACTTGCTCCGTGGCGTACGACACGTTACGCAGGCTCTCGGCCAAGTTGTCGGTGGCGCGGTTCACGGAATCCATCATGCGCGCGTAGTCGCCGGAAAAATCGGCGCGAGCGCGCTGCGTGAGGTCGCGCGCCGCCAGCCGTTCCAGCGCCTGCGTGGCCTCGCGCATCGGCGCATCGACGGCGCTCAGCACGTCGTTCAAGCCGCCCAGCATGTCGCGATAAGCACCCGAGTAACGAGCCACGTCGGCGCGCTTCTTGAGGTCGCCGGAGCGCGCGCCGTCGATCACCGCGCGGCTATCGACCAGCAGCTGTTGCAGCGCCGTGAGCGCTTGCGCCATGTTCACGGAGAGCACGTCTTTCACGCTCTTCGGCACGACGTGCACGTTCACGTCGCCCTGCGCAATACCGGCGGCGGCTTGCGCAATGCCTTTGATGTAACCAATGAGCGAGCGGAATGCCTCTGCCAGCGCTCCGATTTCGTCCTTGCCCTGGTAGTCGATGTTCTGGTCCACATCGCCGAGCGCGATGCGCTGCGAGGCCTCGCGGATCTTGTCGAGCGGCCGGGTGATGCTGAGCGTGATCACGATGGCCAGGCCCAGCGCGGCCAGCGCCGCCACGACGGCCGACCAGATGATGGTCAAGGTGGCTGCGTGCGCCTTGGCAGCGCCCTCTTCGCGCGTCACTTTGGCTTCGCCAGCCAAGTCTTGCACCTGACCCTCGAGAGCCGCGAGCACCGCTTTGGTGGAAGGCGAGCGCTTGTCCAGCGCTTCCCACGCCGCCTTGCTGTCGTCTTTGCCGAGTGCCTCCCAGACTTCTTGGTTGACGTTGTTCCAGGTCGCGTACGCCGTTTTCAGCTGCCCCAGGTACTTCTTGTCTTCTTCGTCGAGCGGCAGCGCCTCGAACCGAGCAAGGGCCGCCTCGAGCTCGCGCGCCGATTCGTCCCGGTTCTTCGCCGCGCTGGCACGTTGCTTGGCGTCGTTCATGAGCAGCGACGCTTCGCCCTTGTGCGAAGCGTAGAGCCCCGACGAGAACCAAAAGCGAATCTCGCTCATTGCCGTCTGCTTCGGGATCAGCTGCCCGCTACTCCTGTCGAGCAGCTCGTCCACGCTGTTCAGCGAGGAAACCCCGACGTACCCAACGAAACCGGCGGCAAGGATCAGGAAGGTGAATGCCGCCAGCAGCTTGAACTTCAAAGACGTGAAACTCATGTCCGGTCGCTCCAAAGGCGATGGACGGTCTCGAACCACGGGCCTTAAGCTGGCTTTTTCCGCGAAAACTCGGGGATTTGGTCGCGTTTTTCGGACTCGCTATCCGGTTCCCTGGAATGCCCCGAAGAAAGGCGCGCAAGCGCCACGGTGGGCGCGTCCAGCCTTCCGGACGAGGGCTCGCGAGCGTGTCCGGAAAAAAATCGAATCAATGACCGAGCAGGCGCGCGAGCAGCCGCAGCGGCAGTGAGCGGAAATTCAGTTTCCCGTGTAGGACGGTGGCGGCGACGCAGTCTTCGTCCTTCGCGATCGTGAAGGCGTGCGCGGTGCCCGGTTCCATCAGGTGAATGTCGCCCGTCGTGAAGACCTTGCCGCTGTCTTCCGTGTAGGAACCGGCCATCAACAACACGGTCTCCAACCCGTCGTGGTGGTGCGCCGGGAAGCGCGCGCCGGCCGCGAACGTGACCAGGTACGTTTGCGCGCCGCGACAGCCCTCGCCTGCCCGAACCTGAAGCTTCTTGATGCCTGGTAAGCCGGAGTGGCGCCAAGCGCGAGGATCGGCTGCACGCTCGAGCAACGAGCGCACGCTGTCGCGCGGCAAATCGTACAGCTCGCTCAACGTGCGCGTGAACGGCGCGTAGCGCTCGGGAGCGCGCGACGTTTCTTCCAGCAATCGCGCGCGCAGTGCGGCGGGACCGCTGGCAACCGGCAGCGCGTCAGGCAGGCGGTGAACGGCCTCGAGCAGCTCTCGCCGCGCCCCCGGATCCGTCCCCTCGAGCGCCTCGAGCGCGAAGTCGGGATGTAGGGCCCTATCGGCTTGGTCCGTCACCGGGTCGGTCTCCAGGATGGCACGCGGCACAGTTTCTGCGGCCACATTTATAGTACGAACGCCCCCGCTGGACGGATCTCGGAAGCGCCAGACGCCGCCTGGCCGTCACGGCTGCGAGCTAGGGACAGCCGTGGAGGCGAGCATTCTCGCGAATGGCGGCCACCAAAAAGCCCGTCAGGCCCGCGCCATGGCGGTCGATGCTGGCCGCGAAGCGGGCGTCTTGCTCGTACAGGTCGGCCAGACCGCGATGCATTTCGTGGTTGCAGGGGTAAAACCAGCGGTCGATGCAGGCTCGGTGGCGTTCGGCCACCGCTAGCGCGCGAGCATCGCCAGGCGGTTTTCCCTGTGAAAGTGCCGCGAAAGCCTCGGCGTAAATCGCCGACTGCTCGGCGGCAAAGCGCTGCCAGTCTTCTTTCGTATACTGCGCGGTCCGGCGCTGAGACTCGCGGAACGCCTCGGTGTTGCCCCAGCGTTCTTCGGTCTCCGCTTCGTGCTCACGGGGGTCGAACCCCTCGAAGAGCTGCTTCATGTCGATTTCTCCTGTCGTCGAGGAAAGAGCGCCGGCGTCGTCCAGCAAGGCGAGCGCAGCGTCTACGGCGCGCAGCATTGCCGCGGTCTGTGCCGAGCGAGCTTCGAGCTCCGCGCGTTGGAGCAAGAGCGCCTGGCGTCGATCGAACTTGGGATCATCCAGCGAACGGCGAATGGCTTCGAGCGATAGCCCCAGCTCGCGGCCCAGTAAGATCTGCTGCAGGCGCAGCAAATCTGCGTCGCCGTACAAGCGGTAGCCGGCCTCGGTGCGGCCCGAGGGCTCCAGCAGACCGATAGCGTCATAGTGGTGTAGCGTTCGCACGGAGACGTTCGCCAGAGCGGCGACTTCTTTGACCTGGTACTGGCGCGAGCGAGCCATCACCTGAGCGTGGTGCCTCACGCCACGTCAGGGTCAAGCCCTGAGGGATCTTCGGCCGCCACCTTGACGATAGTTTTACTTTGCGTTAACTATTCACCGGTCGAGAAACTAGGAGAAATCGCATGAAACCACCGCCCAAAGGCTGGCCGCGCATGAGCGCGTCCGTTTTTTACGATGACCCCAAGGCCGCCATCGATTGGCTGTGCCGCGCGTTCGGGTTCGAAGTGCAGCTCAAGGTGGAAGACGACGCGGGGCGGATCGTCCACAGCGAGCTCAAGCTCGAAGAGGCGCTGGTCACGGTCAGCGGAAGCGATGGCGAAGAGCCCTGGCAGAAGGCCTACCGCAGCCCCCAGCAAATCGGCGGTGCCATTACTGCGGCGCTTGCCTTTCACATCGACGAGGTCGATGCGCACGCGACCAAGGCGCGCGCAGCGGGGGCAAAGATCATTCGCGAGCCCCAAACCAACGACTATGGCGACGACTACTGGGCCGATCGCAGCTACGGCGCGCTCGATCCCGAAGGCCACTTGTGGTGGTTCATGCAACGTATGCGCGGCTGAATGACGCCACTCGATCACACCCTGGTCGCGCTGGCCGATCCCACACGCCGCGGTGTGATCGAGCTCTTGCGAGAAGAGCCACGCCGCGCCAGCGAGCTGGCCGAACGCTTGCGCATGACGCGCCCGGCCATGAGCCGGCACCTGCGCATTTTGCGTAAATCCGGCCTCGTCAGCGAGAGCGAGCCCGATCATGACGCGCGCGTACGCGTCTACCGGTTGGAGCGCGCACCCTTTGCGGAGCTGCGTGATTGGCTCGGCGAGGTCGAGGCCTTTTGGGGCGACCAACTGCAGGCCTTCAAAGAGCACGCCGAAAAGCGCGCACGGCCCAGGCGATGACCGAGCCCGTCCCGCGCGGCGACCGCGCCACCGTGAGCGTGCTGGTACGCGTCCCGCCCGACGAAGCGTTCCGAATCTTCACCGAAGAGATCGACGGCTGGTGGCGCGGCGGGCTCAAGTACCGCATCGGCAAGCAACGCAGCGTCGTGCACTTGGAGGCCAAGCTGGGCGGGCGCCTGTTCGAGTCGTTCGAGACCGCGGCGGGCACGAAGGTGAAGGAGACGGGCCGCGTGACCGGCTTCGAGCCGCCGCTGCGCCTGGTGCTCGAATGGCGCGCCGTCAACTTCGCACCGCACGAGAGCACGGAAGTCGAGGTCACGTTCGAGCCCAGCCCGAGCGGCACGCTCGTGACCGTGCAGCACCGCGGCTGGAGCAAGATTCGTCCGGATCACCCGGTGCGCCACGGCGAAGAGCCGTCGCCCTTCATCCGCCGCATGGGTCTGTGGTGGGGGGAGCTACTGTCGTCGCTGCGCGAGCACGCCGAGCGCTGACTTCGCCGCTTTCGGTCGATTTGTTGGGGAAAGCAGCGCGGCTCTGCCTCTAACCGGCCGATGCCCCGGAATTTCGCTCGCAAGCTGCCGTTTTTCACCGTCGTCGCCGCGCTGGGACTCAGCTGTCCCGCCCGCGCGGCAGATTTGAAGTGGAAGGGTTTCGACTGGAACCTCACGGATGGCGGTATGGCCGGCGTGGCCGACGGTAGCTCCGCCAACATCTCGGTCGACGGCGATGGCTACTTACACTTGCGCGTCGTCAAGAACGGCAACACCTGGACTGCGTCCGAAATGTTCACGGTGCAGAAGCTCGGCTTCGGCACCTACCAGTGGCAAATCGAAGGCCCCATCGACGTGTTCGACAAGCAGATGGTGCTCGGCTTGTTCCCTTACGGACCCGCTGCCGGCATCGGTGGCGACGGCACGAACGAGATCGACATCGAGTTCTCGCGTTGGGGCCAAGCCAACGGCCCCAACGCGGACTTCACCGACTACCCCAATTCGGGCAACGTGGTCGGTGAAACGACCTTCAAGTTTTCGCTCGACGGCGGCACCTCGTCCACCGCGCGCTTCACCTGGACCAAAGACAGCATCGAGAGCTCGGTCTTGAAGGGGCACCAGCCGCTCGCGAGCGAGGCCCAACTGATCAAGAAATGGAAGTACGCGCCCGACAACGCCAGCACGAACATCCCGCAGCAAGCCATGCCGCTGGGCATGAACCTGTGGTGCTTCGGCGCGCCGCCCACGGACGGCCAAAACGTGGAGATCGTGATCCGCGACTTTCAGTTCATCAAGGAAGGTGATCCCATCCCCGGCAGCGGCACCGGCGGCGGGGGCGCAGCGGGCGGCGGCGGCACGAATACGGGCGGCGACGCCAGTGGCGGCAATGCCAGTGGCGGCAATTCCGGCGGCGGCACCAACAACGGCGGCACCAACAACGGCGGCGCGCACAGCGGCGGCGTGGCCTCTGGTGGTGGTGGCGCGACGGCCGAGCCTTCGGGTGGGATGCCCACGCTAGGCGGTAGCGCGCCGACCGGCGGCGGCAGCACGGCGGCGGGCGCAAACAGCGCCGGCATGGCACCGAGCGCGGGTGGGGCGAACGCCGGTCCGTCAGGCGATGGTGCGGAAAGCGGAACCGACGGCGGCTGCTCGTGCCGTGTGGCACCTGACGCCGGCTCGCGCTCGCTCGCGCTGCTGACGATCGCGGCGCTGGGCTTGGCGCTTCGCAAGCGACAGCGAGCCCAACGCGCAAAATAGTTTCGCGCTCGCGCGCGGGCCGGAAAGTCCCGAGCAACGCGGGCAACGCGGGCAACGCGGGCAACGCGGGCACGCGGCCACGCGGGCCACACGGGCCACACGGGCGGAACCGGCAACGGGGGAATGAGCTCGGTCGGCAATACTGGCACGATGACGGCAGCAAGCACTTCACCGGCGGCGACCTGTGGCTCGACGACGTCGTCATCGACGACCAAGAGCATCTACTGCCCCAAGTGATCGAGCAACAAGACCGGGCGGCGCTCGGCGCGTGAGCGAGCGAGGTCGATGCGACCGCCGAGCCAGTACTCGGTGATTTCGTCGTTGGCCAAGATTGCTTGACGCACGCGCCAGAAATCCGGGCCCGGCTCGACCGTGAGGTGCTGGGGGCTGCGCGCGTTGGCGTCGAGCTGAATGTGCTCATTTTCGCCGTAAAATGGCTTAATACGCCGCTGCAGCTCCACCACCGCGAGGTCCAGCTCGCCGGGCTCGGCCAGGTCGGCGATGGTCTCGTAGTCACCGTACTCGATGGCGCGCAGCATGCTGAAGGTGAGGTTGCGGATGAGCGCGGTGAAGCGGCGGGCGTCGGTCGTGATGTCCTGAGTGGCAGGCTCGGTCGCTTCGGCGTCGCGCTGGGCGGGTTGGTACTGGGGATCGCGTAGCCGCTCCCACTCGTCGAGCAGGCTGGAGTCGACGCCGCGAATCAGCGTACCCAGGTGCACGATGATGTCGTCCAGCTCGTCGGTGCGCGCAAGCTCGGGGATAGTTTGGAGCAGCGTCTTGTAGACTTCCGACAGGTAGCGTAGGAGCAAGCCTTCCGAGCGCGAGAGCCCGTATTCCTTGATGTAGCCGCTGAAGGAGTGCAGGTGCTCGACCATCTCGCGGGCGACCGACTTGGGCTTGAGGACCTCACGCTTGACCCAGGGGTGCTCTTTCGAGAACGCCTCGAAGGCGTTGTACAAGAACTCGGCGTTGGGCTGTGGGTGCTCGAGTTTTTCGAGCTCGGCCATGCGATCGTCGTATTCGACGCCGGCAGCTTTGAGCTCGGCGACTTTCTCGCCCTTCAACTTGTCCAGCTGTTGGCGCAAAACCACGTCCGGGTTTTCGCAGATGGATTCGACCAGCGTGAGCACGTCGAGCGCGTAGCTCGGGCTTTCGCGATCGAGCCGCTCCACCGCGTCCACGATGAACAAGCCCAGCGTGTGAAAGAGCGAGAAGTCGTCTTGTAGCTCTTCATTCAAACGAACGCCGCCGCCGTCGGCTGCGCTGCGAAATTCGACGATGCCGGCTTGCCAGAGTGAGCGCAGCTGGGCCAAAGCTTCTTGCTTGTGGTGCCGCTTGCGCTGTGGCGTCTCCAGGCTGTCTTTCACCAGCTGCTTCATGGCTTTGCAGCCGCCAGCGGGGCGACCGAGCACGGACAGCAGCATGCCCGGTGACACTTCGAAGCGGGATTGCAGCGGCTCCGGCGCAGACCCGATGAGCTTCTCGAACGTCGGTTTGTCCCAGTGCACGTAGCCCCACTCGGGCGGCTTCTTGCGCACGAATTTCTTGCGACCTTGCGCGGCTGATTTAGCTTCGAGACGCAGGTTCTCGACCGCGTGCTCGGGCGCCAGCGCGACCACGTAGCCCTGCGTATCAAAGCCCTTGCGACCGGCGCGGCCGGCGATCTGGTGAAAGTCGCGCGCGGTGAGGATGCGCACCTTCTCGCCGTCGTACTTGCACAGCTTGGTAAACAGCACCGTGCGGATCGGCACGTTCACGCCGACGCCCAGCGTGTCGGTGCCGCAGATGATCTTCAGCAGGCCGCGCTGCGCGAGCTTCTCGACGAGCAAGCGGTAGCGCGGCAACAGGCCCGCGTGATGCAAGCCGATGCCGTGGCGCAGCAGCTTCTGCATCTCTTTACCGTGCGGGCTACGGAAGCTTTCCCCCTTGATGGCTTCGGCCAGCGCCTTCTTCTCTTCTTTGCTAGCAAAGTCGACGGAAAGCAGACTTTGTGCGGCCTCGGCAGCGCCGCGCTGGGTAAAGTTGACGATGTAGACGGGCGCGCGGCCCTGCTCGACCAGCGTCTGCACGGCCTCTTGCAGCAGTTTCTCCTGGTATTCGAAGCTGAGCGGCACGGGGCGCTGCGCCGAGCGCACCGTGATCGTGGGCTCGCCGGTGTGCTTCTCGAGCAGCTGCTCGAAGGCGGTGACGTCGCCGAGCGTTGCGCTCATCAAGATGAAACGGCTGCGCCACAGCGTGAGCAGCGGCACCTGCCAGGCCACGCCGCGGTCCTTGTCCGAAAAGTAATGGAACTCGTCCATCACCACGTAGTCGACGTCGGCGTCCTGGCCTTCTGCGAGCGCGATGTTGGCCAGAATTTCCGCCGTACAGCAAATCACCGGGGCGTCGCGGTTCACGGTCGCGTCGCCGGTCATCATCCCCACATGCTCTGGCCCCAGCTCCCGACACAGATCGAAGAACTTTTCGGAGACGAGCGCCTTGATGGGGCACGTGTAAAACGAGCGACGGCCTTCCGCGACCGCCTTGAAGTGCACGGCGGACGCGATCAGCGATTTACCGGAGCCGGTCGGCGTGTGCACAATCACGTTGCTGTCGGCCATCACCGCCAACACCGCCTCTTCTTGGTGCGGGTACAGGCTCAGCCCCAAGTGCTCCACGTACTTGAGGAAGCCCTCCAACACGGCGTCCGAGTTTGCGCCCTTCGGCGGCAAGCAAGCGTAAAGGGGCGGATCAAAAGCCATACGGGCGCTCGCGTGTGGCACGGGCGGCGAGCGAAGAAAAGGCCGGCGTTTTCCCGAGCTAAACGCGGCTCAAGCGGCCGGCTTGCGCCGCGACTGCTCTACCTTTGCGGCAACCGTGTCCACGCCAAGCTCGCGCTCGACAACGAGCAGATTGTGCGCGCGGCAAAGTAGCCGGACATTTTCCAGCGAGTCTTGCCCCCCGAGCGCCCACGGCCGGTCGTGATGGAACTGCAGGTGCGAGCGCGCCCCACAGCGTTGGCCGTCGTCTCCCACGAAGGTACATCGCGCGCCGTCGCGCGCGACGACATGGCGACGGACTGCATTTGGTAGAGCCGGGCGTCGCGCTAGCGGGTCGGTGCGCGACGACGGGCGCGCGCTCACGTGACCTTCATTGCCGGGAAAGCCGCTCTTGACGTAACAGGGTCCCGCCGCAGCATCACGCTTTCGCGGCGTTTCGACTTTCGGCGGCGTCTCGACTTTCGGCGGCGCCTCGACTTTCGGCGGCGTCCCGGCTTTCGGCGGCGTTTCGACTTTCGGCGGCGTTTCGACTTTCGGCGGCGTCTCCTTTCTCGCCGACTTGGTCTGGGCAAAGTGCCGTTTCTCCAGCCGCTCGAGGAGGACGTCGAGCGCTCGTTCGACCACGAGGGCAAGAGCGGCCGTCGGATTCGCGTGACTCATCAGGTCGCGCGCGCGTTCAAGCTTTTCTTTCGCCGTTCGATTCAGCGTCAGGTGAAGGTGATATTGCTCAGCGGAAAGCGGCTCCAAGAGCTGCACCTTGCGGAGTCGTTCAGGTACTGGCGCAAGGGGGAATCTCTGGGCCAACATCTCTTCGATCTGAGCTTTGGTCTTACGCGTCACGCTCGCCAGCAGCTCAGCGTGATTGTCTGGAGTCAGGTAGTCGCGCAGCAAGCAGATGGCGGTCAGGTGCACCTCACGGCGCTCGAGCATGTCAAAAATCACAGGAAACCGCCGCGCGAGGCGCGCCGCCGTGATGCGATGAAAGGCTTCATTGTTGCTGAGCCCCAACCTGTTCAAACAATAATCGAACAGGGAGCTAGCCCCCAACGCGAGATGCAGCTTCCGCGCGTCCACCTCGGCAAGGTGCGCCACAATCCGCGCTTCGGTGCGTGCACCCACCACCAGCAGCCGTAACAGCTCGCGCTGGAGCTCTTGATCAGAGACGAGCTCCAACCGCCAAAATCCCCGCTGATTCATATTGACAGGTTACCACGTGACACACGAACTGACCAGTTGCTTTTGGCAACTGACGTTCGTGACATGAACGATCGCGAGACGTGATCTCTTCGCGCCTCGTGGAGAGCAGCGCCGTACGACTTACAATTGTCGCGGTTCATTTTCCCCAGAAGGTGTCCGCGTTCACACCCCACGGCTGTCGTGACCCCTGTGCTCACTCTGCCCTGAAAGCACAATCGCAGCACGCGACTTACAATTGTCGACCACCGACTTTGTCCAGACAAAGTGCCTGCGCATGCGACGCAGCCCACCACTATCGACCCGCTGACTTTGTCTAGACCAAGTGCCCGCGCATGCTTTGTCTAGACCAAGTGCCTGCGCATGCTTTGTCTAGACCAAGTGCCTGCGCATGCTTTGTCCAGACCAAGTGCCTGCGCATGCGACGCGGCCTACGGCATTGCCGTCGAGCTCGGCAGCATCGGCAGCATGGTCGCGGATCACCGCAGCGCCAATCGGCGCGTTGATGCTCGTTCGTGCCCGGACGGGTGGGGCGCACCCAGGCAATTGTCGACCACCGACCTTCCAGACCCCATGCGTCATCCGAGGCGACTTGCAAATGGGCCCGAGCCGCGCCACCGATAGCTTGTCCGCGCTCGCTCGGTCCAACCAAGTGTGCGGCGATGCAACGCGATTCACAATGTCTGCCGTTCGCTTTGCCCAGGCAAAGTCGAACGACTTCCCGAGGGCGCGACTTGCGCGTGTTTGCCACTCACCTCAGGGCGCGCCGGCCATGTCCGCCGCACGGGATTTCGATTGCCGGCGATTCACGTTGCCTGGCCCAAGTTGCTCGGATGACGCCGCCAGAGGTCTTCGACCGTCGCATGAGTTGACCGGCGAACGCTTATTTGGCCCAAGTCAGGCCCTCGGGCTCACGCGGCTCGGCGACGCCTTTCCGCAACGCGGCCGCAATTGTCAGCCGCCCATCGAGCGCGGGTGACGGTGCGTCGTGGTCGATGCGGGGACGCTTGGCGCGAGCGCTCACCTTGCCCGGCAAAGTCACCTACCGCCGCCCCCGGCAGCACCTACTTGCGCCGATCCGTCGCCAAGCGGATCTGCTCGTCGAGCCCCGCCAACATCAGCTTGTTGCCGTCCTGCGAATAGCCCTTGAGCGCTTCCGCACACCGCGGCACTTCTGCCAAGAATGCATCCAGAGTCGGTTTGTCCAGCACCTCTGCGTGTCGCCCGTAACCCAAGCGCTGCAAGTACAGCGCGTTGAGAGTCTGCTCGAATTGCCCCTGCACGGGCAGCGACAGCAAAGGCTTGTGCAGGTAGACCGCCTCGCTCATCAAGGTGTAGCCGCCGCCCGCTACCACCGCGCGTGACGTCCGCAAGTCATCGATGAAACCCGCTTCGCTGAAGGGACGAAACGTCAAATTCGCCTCCACTTCGTCCGCCTTGATACCGCGGCGTACGCCATAGACCTTGCACGGAATGCCGCTCTTCTTGAGCGCCTCCATCAGCTCAGTATTGGTCGTCGATGTCTGATAAACCAGTAGGTGCTCGCCAGGCTCAGACTTGGCCGCCAAAATCTCTGGCCGCAGAATCGACGGCAACAGCGTGGTGCGGTCCTTCCGCAGCTCCGGGTAGAAGAATGTCGCCACCAAGTAGTGAAAACAACCCGGTAGCTTGGCTTTGACGATGTTCTTCGTTAGCTCGAACTCGCGCTCGTGCCCGGCCAGTAGCTGCGGGTCGTGCTTGGCACGGTTGATGATTTGCATGTTGTCGACGCTGATGCACGGCAGCATGTGGTTCGTCGCATACAAGTAGCTGAACGACTCGAAGTCGCTGACCACTACGTCCGGTTTGAAGTCGTCGACAAGGTCGAAGTACGCGCGAATATTCTCCGGAAAGCCCTTTACGGCGCCCTTCAGGTTCTCGAGCAAGGTGCCAAGCTTGCGCACCGAATTGCCCTCGTACTGAATCGTGAGTCCCCAGATCTTGTGCACGTTCTCGAAACGCTGCGCCAAGTAGTCGCGCGCGCGCCCCGAGACCACGACGTGGACGTCGTGCTGCTTGGTCAGGTGCTCCAGAATGACGCTCGAGCGCGTGGCATGCCCCATCCCTTCGCCGACCACACCGTAAAGAATCCGCATGCGCGAAAGCTACACGAGTGGCACGCTGCGCCCAATGCTCGAAACCGCCCCGCCTCTGCCGCTCGTATTTTTCCCGGGCGCCGGAGGCCGCACCGACAACCTGCGCCCCATCGCGCAGCGCCTCGCGCCGCGCCGCGAAACGATCTTGTGCGAATATCCGGGCCTGGGCGGCGTCGCGCCCGACCCGCGCCTGCGCACCTTCGCAGACTTGCAGGCGCACCTGCTCGAGCGCCTGCCTGCGTGCTTCGATCTGGTGACCATGTCGATGGGCGGTGTGCTCGCGCTGCGCATCGCGCTGGAACATCCGCAGCGGCTACGCAAGCTCACGCTGCTGGCTACGTCGGGCGGCGTCAACGTGACCGCGCTTGGCGGCATCGACTGGCGCGACAACTTCCGCCGCGCTCAGCCCACCGCGCCCGACTGGTTCGTCGAAGATCGCACGGACGTGACGCCCCAACTCCAGAATATCCCTCACTCCACGCTGCTCGTCTACGGCGATGCCGACCTCATCGCCCCGCCCGAGGTCGGCCAACTCTTGCAGCGGAACTTACCCAACGCCCGCATCGAAGTCATTCCGGGCGCCGACCATGACCTCGAAATCGATCATCCGGACATGATCGCGGCCTGGATCGAAGCCCATTTGCGCAAGCCCTAGCTCAGCACACGAGGTTGCCACCAGGGCTCACGCTGAGTAGGCCGCAGTTCGTCGTGTAGTATTGGGCGCGCGTTTTGGCGCTGTCCGAGCCAGGGCATTCGATGCCGCCGTTGATGATGCGCGTGGTCTGCGCGAAATCTCCGGCCTTGATGGCGTCGTGGCAGTTTTGGGTGCCTTGGGTGCCGGGGTTCTTGTGCACGACCCAGAACCAGAGCGCGGTTTGCCAGTTGGTCACCGCGTCGGTCGAAACCATGCCGGGGCTGCCGACCAGGTTCTTTTGCAGGTAGTCGCCGGCGGCCTGGTAGTTGGCTTGCCCGGTGAGCTGGATCGCGCCACGCCCGTGGAAGTCGCCGGAGCTCGAAGGTTGGCCGGCTTCGTCGGTCTGCTCGAGGAAGGCGGTCTCTTTGGCGACGTGAGCGAAGAAGGCGGCGATCTCTTTCTTGTCGGCGTCGGCGTTGCCGCTATTGGCGAACTGACCAAAGCCTTTGAGCGCCGTGCACAGCGCCGAGTAGTTGTAGAGCGGCTTCTCGGCGTGGCCCTGCCAGGGCGGGATGAACATGCTGTGGAATGTGGTTTCGCCCTGCGGCAAGAGCTTGTCGAGCACGCAGTCGCCGTTGTTCATGACGATGCCGGTGCCGCCGCTGCCGCCATTGCCCATCACGGCTTCACAGTCGTAGGGCGACCAGAAAAAGGTGCTGACGACCGGGTCGTAACCGGGGTTGTCCTCGTTGGCGATGTAGGCCTTGCCCATGTACATCACCTTGTCGCCCTTCTTGTAGTCTTGCTTCGCGACCCAAGCCGGGTAGTCGCACTTCTCGGTCGTGGTGCTGCCACCGGCACCGCCGCTGCTGCTGGTGCCAGCCGTTGCGCTGCCGCCGGTGCTGGTGCTGCCCGCAATAGCGCCGCTGCCGCCGACGCCCGTCTGGCTACCAGCGGTGCCGACCGGCGACGTGCCCGCCACCGACGTGCTGCCGGCGATGCCCACGGCGCCGGCAATGCCGGCGCCCGCTTGGCCGACAGGTCCCGCGGTCGTGCCTTCGAAAGGCTCGGCGGCGCCGGACACGCAAGCGAGCAAGGGGCCGGCCGCCAGCACCGCGATACGCAACCGACTCATCCACGACGGCGAGGTGGAACGCTTCACACCTCCAAGTTACCAACCGGTTTCGGCGTCGCCCTTGCCGATTCCTATCCGTTGCCTGGGCACTTTGGCGCCAACAGCGCCGCTTGGATCAATTTTACAATCTCAACGCTTCAGGCCAGATAGCCGCGTGATTGGCTGGGGCAGGTTGTCTCTTTGAACGGCGGCAGCGAACGCTAACCCCTCAAGTACGCACTCTCCGGGTTTTCGCGGCGCCAGATGACGAAGTCCATGAAATAGTGGTGGAGGTTCACCAAAGTGAAGAGGGCGGCGAAGTACGGTGTGGGGCCGAGGTCCGAGAAGCGAGCGAGGCGTGGGTCGACGAAGGCCGCGTCGAGCACGGAAGGGAGCAGGTGGAATTGCAACACGCCGAGCGCGACGGCGCCGGCAGCGAGGGCGCCGAGCACGGTCGCGGGCGGGCGGCCGAAGGTGGGCGGGCCTTCGTGCGCGCGGGCTTGGTTGCGCTTCAGCAGCCAGACGAAATACAGGTACTGCAGCGAGTGCAGGGCCGGAATCAAGTACATGAACAGTGGGTCGACGCCGCTGAACACGGTCCACAGCCACACCGAGCATAGCAGGCCGAGCAGCGGCGAGATCGGTACGGCCCCGCCTTTGCGCCACTTCTGCAGAAGCATCCAAGCGAGTGGCAAGCAGCTGGCAAAGAAGACGCCGCGCGTCAGCGGCTCGAGCCAGTGCGGGTGCGCCCAGGTCGTGTAGACGACGCCCTTTTCCTCCACCATACGGCCCGGATCGAACGGGCTGGCCCACGCGTAGGCCCAGCCACTGAAGCAGTGTGCGAGCAAGACGCGGCGCTCCACCGCACTGAAGCGTACGCCACGACGCGCCGACAGCACCGTGACCACGCCGAAGCCTTGCTTCACGTAGTGCTGACCGACCAGCAAGAACATCAACTGGGTCATGGCGCCGAGCGAGCGCGCAGAGTGCATGACGAGCGCCGAGATGGCCCATGATAGTAGTGCCGCAGGAGCGATGAAGCCGGCGAGCACGTAGCGAACGCGCTGCGCGAGTGGGTATTCGGCACCGCACGCGCGTGCCCGCACGTCGCGGTAAAAGAGCAGATAGGTCACCGAGAAATGCGGATCGTTGATGACGTGCGCAGCGTGGAACGTGATGAAGCCCACGGCGAGCTCGGCGCTGTCGAGCCCTAGCGCGCGCTCGAGCAACCAGCACAGCGGCAGCAGAATCAACGTGGCGCCGCCCGTAAACAGAAACTCGGCGACGCGCGGTGAGCCTACACCCGGCGCGTCGCCGAGCGCCTCTTTCACGACCGGAGTTACCGCGACGCTGCTCACGCACGTAGAGGTATCACACTCGCTCGCACGCCGAAAAATGAGCATCGCGGCGAGACAATCACCGAGGAACGAGGTGCGCGTTCGGTAAAGTATGGCGATTGACCACGACCGTCGTGCTCGCGCGCCCAGTGCGATGCTAAGCACGGCCCACCACGCTCACCCTCATGGTTGGCGTTGGTGCATTCATGATCTCAATCCTCGCAAAGCGGCAGAGCGCGTTGCTCGGGCTCACGGCTTGGTGCGTCGCGTGTAGCGTTTATCAGAGCAGCTTGCTCGACAGCGCGCTCTCTACTGGCGGTAGCGGCGGCAGCAACGACGTGGGTGGCAGCAGTGGCGGATCCAAGACAACGCCCGATACCGCCACCAATACGACCGATGCGGGCATGCCGGGCGACGGCGGCGCCCCCAACCCGAGCGGAGCTTCAGGCTCGGCGCCGCGCGGCGGCGAGAGCGCGGGCCCGGGGCCGGGGGGCGCACCTGAAGGCGGCGGCTCGGGCGGTGGGGGCACGGGCGGCAGCGGCGCGCCACCCGAGCGCGTGCTCGAGCCGATCGACGACATGGAGGACAATGATGCCTTCGTGCTCGCCAGCAACGGCCGCAATGGCCATTGGGACGTGAGCAACGACGCCACCGCGAGCGCGACGCAAGCACCCCCTGCCGCCGCGTTCACGATGGCGGAGCTGGTAGATGCGTCGCGCCCGGAAAGCCATTTTGCCGCCTACACGCAGGGCGCCGGCTTCAAAGATTGGGGCGCGTACATGACCGTGTCGATGCGCACCTGGCCGGACTACGCGCAAACGCCCGTGTACGACGCGAGCGCGTACATCGGCATTTCGTTTTGGGCCAAGGTAGGCGCAGGCTCGGACACTTCGCTGCGCGTGCGCTACATCGGCGGGCAAACGGATCCGCGCGGTGGTGTGTGCATGGCATCGGGCACGGTGGCAACTGCTTGCTACGACCACTTCTTCGCGCCCGTGAAGTTGAGCCAAGACTGGCAGCACGTGGAGCTGCTCTTCAAAGACTTTCAGCAAGCGGGCGTCGGCATGTCGTTTCCGAGCATCGATCTCACGAAGATGTACGCGCTCGAGCTGTTCTTCCCCGGTCGCAAGACGAGCACCGGCAATGCCTTCGAGCTGTGGGTGGACGATCTGTCGTTCATCGTGCAGTAACAGCGCAACAGACCTGCGGCGAGCTGTACGTTTTCGCTCAGAGTCACGGTCGCTCCCGCCGTGTCCACCGTGAACACCCGGCTGATACTGGGTGGAAACGCTTGCCCCAGATACTTGCGACGATGACCCAAAACGTTCGTTCGCTGAAAAACGTCGCAGCCGCCGCAGCCTCGTGGCGTGAGCTGCGCTCGCCAACAGCCGCCAACGACATCACGTGCTCTGTCGTGCCGCTCAGCCGCAGCCTGCCCAAGAGCGCCGAAGAGCTGAAAGCACTGCGGGCCGTGCTCGACATCGAGCAACCGAGCGAGCTCCGCGCCGCCGCGCTGCTGGTGCTGCTCGGCCTCGGCTTGCGCAAGCATGAAATCGTAGCGCTGGATGTGTCGGACGTGGTGTTGGTAGGCTCGGTGGTGTGCGTGAGCGTGCGCAGCCGGGCGCGCAAGCGCCGTGGAGCCCCGAGCTTTTTGCCGGTGATTGGCCGCGACGCCAAGGTGCTCAAACGCTACATTTTTCAGCAGCACGACGAAGCGGCCGCCCTCACCTCGCCGCTGTTTTACAACATCGAGCATGGCAAGAGCGACCGCATGCAGCGCATCGCCACCAGTGCCGTGAGCTACTGGCTGCTCGAGCTGCGGCTGCGCGCTCGCCAGCACGTGCAGAGCCCGAGCAAGCTCAAGCGCCGGCGCACGGGAGGTTGACGACGAAGCAGGCGCCGCGCTTGCTCGCGGCTGGCGTGGCGAGGGTGATTTCGCCCCGGTGGGCGCGGGCAATCTCGCGCGCGATCGCCAGGCCCAGCCCGGAGCCGTTCGGTGCCACCGTGCGCGCCGCCGCCGCGCGATAAAACGGCTCGAAGATCCGCTCCCGTTCCTCGGGCGGCACGCCCGGCCCGTCGTCGGCAACCCGGATGGAGAGCTCTTGCGGGGTGGCCGCGCTGACGATGCTGACGCGCCCGCCGCTCGCCGAGTGGCAGACGGCGTTTTCGACCAGGTTGCGCAGCATGCGTTCCAGGTCGCGGGCGTGGCCGAGCACGACTCCACCCCGGCGCGCCGACTCGAGCTCGATCTTGACGCCGCGCTCGGCCGCCAACGCTTCGAGCGGGGCCAAGGCATTTTCGACCAGCTGCCCGACGTCCACCACCTCGCTCGGCTCGCCCTGGGTGGGCCGCACGAGCGTGAGCAGATCGTCGGTCAGCTGCTTGAGGCGCTGGGCCCCGCGCAGCGCGCGCTCGATGCCCTCACGGTAGCCCGCGCTGTCGCGCGGCTTGCGCAACGTTTGCTGCAGCTCGCCGTAGACGGCCGCAATCGGCGAGCGCAGCTCGTGCGCGGCGTTGGCGGTGAAGCGCAACTGAGACGTCACCAGCGCCGAGAGCTGATCGATCATTTGATCGATGTCGTGACCGAGCTGCGCCTCTTCGATATCCGAGACGTGAGTCGTCACGCGCGCCGCCAGGTCGCCGCTGGCCACGCGCCGCGCCACTGCGGCGATGTTTTCGTGGTGCGTGGTCTGGCGGCGCACCATCCAGATCACCAGCACGGTGGACCACGCCACCGCCAGCGCCCACGCCACGAACATGGCGCGATGCAAAAAGCCCGAGGTTGCATCGAGCTTGTCGCGCGACGACGCGATCAGTACCAGCTTGTGTGGCGAAGACGGGATGGGCACCAGCACGCCGCGCAGATGCAGGCCCTGAAACCAGAAATCGAACGGCTGCTCCGCTTCGTGTGAAAGCTGGGCCAGCCTCGGCGGATCTTGATCGAACGGCGCCGTCGCGGCGAGCACGGCGGCGGCCTCGCCGTAGATCACGCCGAAGTCGCGCAGCGGGCCGACGTCGCTCACGGCGGGGCCGGGCCGGGGACTGAAGCGGAAGTTGAATTGCTGTGCTTCGCGCGACTCGCTGTGGGCGGTGTGCAAAAGCGCGCTGTCGAACGATTTGCGCTGCGAGTAGTCGAACAGAGCCGACACGGCGACGAACGCGCCGGTCAGGCTGATCCCGGTGACCAAGGTCACGGACCAGATCAGCCGCTGGCGTAACCTCAATGCTTGCTCCGCAACCGCAGACCCGATCCGCGCACAGTCTCGACCATCCAGGCGCGGTCGCCCAGCTTGTCGCGGAGGCGACTGACGTGGACGTCGAGCACGCCGGAGCCCGGATCGAAGGTCAGGCCCCATACGTCGCGCAGCAGGTCGGCACGCGGCACCAGTTGGCCCTGGCGCGCCGCCAACGCCACCAGCAGCTGCAGCTCTTTCGCGGTGAGATCGAGCGCGCGCTCGTCGATCTTGGCGCGTTGTGTCAGCCGATCGATGCTGAGGTCGCCGACTTTGAGGTGACGTCCGGCTTGAGAGCGCCGCACCAGAGCGTCGGCGCGTAGCAGCAGCTCCTCCACGTCGAACGGTTTGACGACGTAGTCGTCGGCGCCGCTGCGCAGGCCCTTGACGCGATCGGCCACTTCACCCCGTGCAGTGAGCATGAGCATCGGCGTAGTAACGCCTTTTTCACGCAGCTCTGCGCACAGGCTGGCTCCATCTCCGTCGGGCAGCATCCAATCCAAGATAACGATGTCGTAACGTTGCTCGAGCGCCGCGCTGCGCGCTCCGCTCACCGTCGTCTGCTCGATGGTGGCGTTTCCCTCCTCGGTCATGATGCGTGTGATGAGCTGCAAGAGCAGGGGATCGTCTTCGACAACCAACGCGGTATACGGCACCATGCGACGCTAACATTCGTGAGCGCGAGCGATGCCCACGCGGTTCCTTAAGAACACGTAAGTAGCGCGGGCATTCCGCGTTGTTATTGTCTTTTGCCACCCGCGTATCTGCTGAAAGTATTCTTCACTCACGGCAGTTAGTTTTCATGGCGCGGTGGCCGCTTCATGGACCACGGCGACATCGCAGCACTGCCACCCGCTACCAAGAACCTCTCATCCACCGCCACATTGCTTCTCGGCGCCGCGTTCTGCGGGCTGGCCGCGCTCGGCGCCTTGAGCTTTCACCCAGCTCCGCCGGGTGAGCCACCACGCGCCGGTGGCATGAAGGCGGGCGAGCAAGACGTCATGCTCACACAGGGCGCGCCGCAGTGGGCGGCGCTGCGCATCGGCGCCGTCAAACCAGCCGGCGCGGCCTGGAGCGACGCGTTTCCAGCCCGTTTTCGCGTCGACGAGGCGCGCGCGGCGCGCGTCGGCACGCCGCTGGCCGGCCGCGTGACGCGCGTGCTGGTCGAGCTCGGCGATCCGGTCAAGGCCGGGCAGCCGTTGTTCTCGGTCACGAGCGCGGACGTGGCGGCGTTGCGAGTCGAGCAGCAGCGCGCGCAGGTGGAGCGCAGCGCGGCGCAAGAAAAGCACGATCGCGTGGCCTCCATGGTCGAGGCGCACGCTTTGCCCGGCAAGGACGAGCTGGAGGCCGGTGCGCAGCTGCGCGAGGCCGAGCTGGGCCTGCGTTTGGCCAACGCCAAGCTCGCCTCTTTGCGCGTCTCTACCGGCGCCGACAACGAGCTCACCGTGCTGTCGCCGTGCGACGGCGTCGTCGTCGAAAAGACCTTGCTGGCGGCGCAGCAGGTATCGCCCGAGCAAAAGCTGTTGGAGGTGGCGGATACGAGCGTGGTCTGGGCCGTGGCCGAGATCTTCGAGGCGGACGCGCAAGGCCTCGTGCCGGGTGCGCGGGCTCGGCTCACTCGGGCAGAGCTGCCAGGGTTCTCGTGTGAAGCAAAGGTCGATACGGTCTCATCGGTGGTCGATCCCGAGAGGCACACCGTTTCCGTAAGGATGGTCGTGCCGAATCCGGACCATTCGCTGCGCCCCAACACGTACGTCGAAATGCGCTTCGAACAACCAGCGCAGCCCGGCGCGATGGAAATCGCGGCCAGCGCGTTGGTCTCGGACGGAGCCGAGAAATACGTGTACGTCGAACAGGAGCGCGGGCACTTCGTCAGGCGGCAAGTGGTGGCCGGCTCGGCCAGCCGCAGCCGCGTCGTCGTCACGTCGGGCCTGAAAGACGGCGAGCGCGTCGTCGAAGAAGGCTCCGCGCTGCTCGACAACGCGATCGCGCTTTCGCACTGAGGGGATCATGCTCGAAAAGCTGCTCAAGTTTTCGTTGGAGAACCGTCTAGCTGCGTTCGTGCTGGCGGCGGTGCTCGGCGCCTGGGGTCTTTGGGCCTACAAGAACCTCACCATCGAGGCGTTCCCCGATCCGACCGACGCGCAGGTGCAAGTCATCACGCTCTTTCCGGGGCAACCCGCCGAAGAGGTCGAGCGGCGCGTCTCGCTACCACTGGAGCGCGCTCTCAACGGCACCCCCGGCCTGGCCCGACTACGCAGTATCTCGTTGTTCGGTCTGTCTTTCGTGACCATGACCTTCGACGACGGCGTAGACGTGCCGCGCGCTCGCCAGCAAACCATCGAGCGCATGGCGCAAGCCGAGCTGCCCGAGGGCGTGCAGCCCGCGCTCGGCGCGATGGCCACCCCCATCGGCGAAGTCTACCGGTACACCCTCGAGGGCTCGCACACCGACCCGATGACGCTACGCACCCTCCAAGATTGGGTGGTAGCGCCGCGGCTGCTGCGCGCCAGCGGCGTGGCGGACGTGGTCTCGTACGGCGGACTGGTGCGCGAAATCCACGTCGAGCCCGACAACACGCGCCTCACCGCGCTCGGCATCACGCTGGGCCAGGTGTTCGAAGCCCTGAAAAAGGCCAGCTCCAACGCTACCGGCGGCTACATCGAGCGCGGCTCGGAAACGTTCGTGATCCGCAGCCTGGGCATCTTCGAGTCGCTGGACGACTTGCGCAGCGTGCGCGTCGGCTACCACGACGGCGTACCCGTCACGGTACGCGACGTAGCGCAGGTGAACGATGGCTACGCGCCACGCCAAGGTGTCGTCACGCGCGGCAACAACGAAGACGCGGTCGAAGGCATCGTGCTGATGCGCCGTGGCGAAAACCCGTCCGTGGTGCTCGACGCCATCCGCCAGAAGCTGAACGAGCTCGCCCACGGTGTGCTCCCGGCGGACGTGAAGATCAAGCCGTTTTACGATCGCTCGGAGCTGGTCAGCACCACCCTGCACACGGTCTTTCACAACCTGCTCGAGGGCGCGCTGCTGGTCGTGGTGGTGCTGTTTGCGTTCACGCTCTCTCTGCGCGCGGCGCTGATCGTGGCGGCCGTGATTCCGCTCTCGCTGGCGGCTTCGTTCGCGTACCTGCAGGCGCGCGGCATGTCCGCCAACCTGCTGTCGATGGGTGCCGTCGACTTCGGCATCATCGTGGACGGCGCGGTGATCTTGGTCGAGCACCTGTTTCATCGCTTGTCGCCCGCCGAGCACGCACACGCCGCCTCGAACCCCGATTTACCGCTGGGCCAGCGCCTGTTCGAGGCGGCGCGCGAGGTAGCGCGCCCGACGCTCTTCTCCTTGCTGATCATCATCGCGGCTTATCTACCGATCTTCTCGATGCAGCGGGTGGAGGGGCGCATCTTCTCGCCGCTGGCCAACACCGTGGTGAGCGCGCTGCTCGGTGCGCTCTTGATGACGTTCACGCTGGTGCCGGTCTTGTGCCTGTTCGCGCTGCGCAAACCCAAGCCGATGAAGGAGTCGCCGCTCTTGGTTTGGGCACAGCGCGCCTTCGACCCGACGTTGCGATTTGCCATGCGGCACGTGCTACTGGTCGCGTTAATCGCCGCCGGCGCTCTGGGCGCGACCGCGCTGTTGTTGCCGCGGCTCGGCTCGGAGTTCTTGCCCGCCCTGAACGAGGGCGCGCTGTACGTCACCGTGCAGCTACCCTCCAACTACTCGCTGACCGAAGGCCGCAAGCTGAGCCCCAAGCTCAAGACCCTGCTCACGCAAACACCCGAGGTGGTAGAAGTCTTGTCGCAGCTCGGCCGCCCGGAGGACGGCACCGACACCAAGCTCCCCAACAATCTCGAGCTCTTCATCAAGCTCAAGCCACTCGCCGAATGGCGCCCCAGCATGCACTCCATCGAGGATCTGGTAGAGGAGATGGGTCAGAGCCTGAGCGTGATTCCAGGCATCGACTACAACTTTTCGCAGCCAATCCGCGACAACGTGGAGGAGAACATTTCCGGCCAAAAGGGCCAGGTCGCGCTCAAGCTCTACGGCGAAGATTTGGACCAGTTGCTGCCGCTGGCGGAAAAAGCACGCGACGTCATCGCCAAGATCCCGGGCGCTGCCGACGTGGGCATCACCAAGAGCGGTACCTCACCGCAGATCAGCGTCAAGCTCGACCGCAAGGCGCTGGCCCGCTTCGATCTCGATTTGGACGACGTGCAAGACTACGTGGAGACGGCCATGGGCGGCCACGTGGCGAGCGAATTGTGGGAAGGCGAGCGGCGCTTCGACGTCACGGTGCGCCTGCCTCCGAGCACGCGCGAAGACGTGGGCGCCATCTCGCGTATCGCGCTGCCGCTCAAAGGCGACTCGCTCCTGCCGTTGTCGGCGATCGCCCACGTGAGCATGGGTACCGGGCGCGCGGCCATCACGCGCGAAAACGGGCAACGCTATGTGGGCGTGCGCATGAACGTGCGTAGTCGCGACCTCGGCTCGTTCGTGGCCGAGGCGCGCAGCAAGGTCGACGCCGCCATCAAGCTGCCCACCGGCTACGAAGAATCGTGGGGCGGAGAGTTCGAGAATCAGGAGCGCGCCATGGCGCGGCTCAAGCTGGTGATCCCGCTGGCGCTCGCCATCACCTTCTTACTGCTCTTTTCAGCCTTCGGCTCCGTGTTCGACGCCACCTTGATTCTGGTCAACGTGCCGCTGGCGCTGGTGGGCGGCGTGGTGGCGCTGGCGTTCGCGCGCATGCCGCTGTCGGTTTCGGCCGCGGTCGGCTTCATCGCGCTCTTGGGGCAGGCGGTGCTGAACGGCGTGCTGGTCGTCGCCGCGATTCGCACGCGCTTACAGGCCGGTGAAGCGCCGTTCTCGGCGGTGTTTCAAGGTACACGCGAGCGGCTACGCGCCGTGTTGGTCACCGCGCTCTTGGCATCGCTCGGTCTTTTGCCCGCGGCGCTGTCGCACGCCATTGGCAGCGAGACGCAGCGTCCGATCGCCTGCGTGGTGGTGGGCGGCACCATCTCGGCCGCGCTGCTCACGCTGGTGGTGTTGCCGGTCTTCTACTACGCGGCACACCTCGCTCGCCTGCGCCTGGCCGAGCGCTTCAGTCGTGGTTTGGACCGAAGCACCCGTACCAGGCGAGTAGGCGACTTGTCAGCTCACAGACAAGTGTAGTCGGAGATGATGATCGACAAGTGGTCGACGTTGGTCGACGCCGGCACCGTGAGCGTCATCGTCTTCCAACCGTCCACGACGTTGAGGTAGGTGCGTTCACCCGTCAAAGGGCCCGCGCCGTCTTGCACGAACAACCCTGCCTGCATGCCGCAAGCGCCTTCGTTGTTGCCACCCGAAACCAACTTGATGTCGGCGGTGATGGTGTAGCCGGACCAATCCGCGCTCGCGAAGCCGATCCCCATCTTGTAGTACTGCGCGGCCGCCGTGAACGGCACGATCGCAGCCAAGCTACCGGCAGGCTTGCCGTCACACTTGGCGAACACATCGTGCGCGTACGGCGACGAGTAGGCGAGGTTCACGGGATTCGTATCGAACGGCGGGCGTAGCCACTTGTCGCCGACGTCGCCCTTGAGCACGTCCGCGATGTCGTTGCCGTTGTCGAAAGCCCACGTCTTTACGACCGTAGCGCCGTTCTTCACGGTGATGTTGTCGAACAGCACGACCGCCGTCTCGGCTGCGGGCGCGCCACCAGCCCCGCCCGCACCCTCGGGCGCCGCGCCGCCAACGGCCTCTTCCATGCATTCGCCAGCGCCGCCGGCGCCGCCGGCGCCGCCCGTGTCTGCACCGGCTGCCGCACCGCCTTCGCCACCGCCGCTCGCAGTACCGCCCTTGCCCGCGGTGCCGCCGGTACCGCCCTTGCCGCCGCTGCCGCCGCTCGTGGCGCCGCCCTTGCCACCGGTGCTGGTGCCGCCGCTCGTGGTGCCGCCCTTGCCCGCGCTCGAGCCGCCGTTGTTGGTGCTACCGCCCTTACCCGCGCTACTACCGCCACTGCCACCCGTGTTCGACGTGCTGTCGTCGTCATCGCCGCATCCGACCATCGCGGTCGACACGCACAAGGCCGCAAACAAACCGAGCTTCCAAGAATTTCGCATGCTGTGATCCCTTCGTCCGCCGAAGGAAGCACAGCCACCAAACATCCGCAGTCACTCTAGAAACTTTACTGGGGCTGCCAAACCGCAGCCCTCTTGCAGAAGGCTGCCGTGTCGTCTTCAGGCCAAGCTGGTCGGAGCGCCCCAACGCCGCGCGCGGCGGCGTCTGCGTTGGGGCGCTCCTGCACTCGCTACTTCGATAGCAGCGCGTAGGCTGCGATCAGTATCATTGGAATCACGAACCACCACATGGAGGGCGGTGGATGGATCTCGCTGTCTGCGGGCGCATCTTTTCTGCCCGATTCTTGCTTCGGTTCGGCTTGCATACACGACTCCTGACCTCGCTCGGCGCGAGGCTGATGCACGAGAAAAATTTGTGAGGCTTCGGATTAACGTGCGCTCGCCCAGGGCGGCTCCGCATCGTTGAGACGCGGTACCGCCCGCCGCACCTGCACGCGCGAAAGCTCACGGCGCGCATCGCGAGGAGCCGCTTCGAGCAGCCGCGGCCACTTCACGCACGAACGCCTCAGCACCGGCAGCACCGCGGGCAATCGCGCCAGCTGCGGCGCGGGTGCAACCCGCACCGCCTCGACCGCGCTCGGCAATGCTTCGATGCTGCTCGCAACGTGAGCGTGCGCGGCGACCTGAGTCACCGCCGCGCGGCGCGCCGCCAGGGCGCTCGCCGGCAACGCGAGTAACCACGCCGCGAACGCCACGACCAGCAGCCAAACGGCTCGCTTCATTCTTCTTCGGGCAGCGTCGATGGCGACGCCCCGCCGTCGAGGTGTCGGTAAAGAGTCTTGCGACCGATCCCGAGGATGCGCGCAGCCTTGCTCTTGTTGCCGCCGCACGCGGCGATCACCCGCGCGATGTAGCGCTTCTCGACCTCTTCGAGCGGCAGCAGCTCGCTCGGATCATCACCGGCCACGATCACGTGCCCGGGCTGAAAATCCCGCACTTTTCGCGGCAAATCCTGCACATCTACCATCGGACCGTGGCTGAGCGTCACGGCGCGCTCGACGCAGTTTCTGAGCTCGCGCACGTTACCGGGCCAGTCGTACGCCGACAGCTTTTCGGCGGCGGCGGCGCTGAACTTCGCGATGGGGCGACCGCTGCGCACCGCCAGCTCTCCCAAGAAAGCCTGCGCCAACAGCAGCACGTCACCGCTGCGCGAACGCAGCGGCGGCAGCTCGATGTGAATCACGTTGACCCGATAGAACAGGTCCTGGCGGAAGCGTCCCTGGTCGACGGCCGCCTCAAGATCGCGATTGGTGGCCGCAATGATACGCACGTCGAACGGTTGCTCGTGGTTCGAGCCTAGCGCGCGCACCGAACGCTCTTCGAGCGCGCGCAGCAGCTTGCCCTGCAGCGGAAGCGGCATGTCGCCAATCTCGTCGAGCAGCAGCGTGCCGCCCTCGGCCGAGATCAGCAGGCCATCGCGCCGGTTCTTGGCGTCCGTAAAGGCGCCCTTCTCGTGCCCGAACAGCTCGCTCTCGAGCAAGGTTTCGGGCATCGCGGCGCAGCTCACGGCCACGAACGGCTTGTCTTTGCGCGGGCCGCGGGCGTGAATTTCCCGGGCTACCAGCTCTTTACCGGTACCGGATTCCCCCGTAACCAGCACCGTGGAATCGCCACCTTGCAGGTGGTCGATGGTGGCGTAAAGCCGCCGCATCGGCTCGCTGGAGCCGATCAAGGCGCCGTAGCGCTGCGAGGTGTCGACTACGCGCCGCAGCGCGTCGACCTCGAGGCGCAGCTCGTGATTCTCTACCGCGCGCTGCAGCACCAGTCCGATCGTGTCGATGTCGAAAGGCTTGGTGACGAAGTCGTACGCCCCCGCGCGCATGGCCGCGACCGCCGAATCGATACTGCCGAACGCCGTCACCACCACCACCGGAAGGTTCGGCTTCTGCTGCTTGATGCGCGCGCACAGCTCACTGCCCGAAATGCCGGGCATGTTCAGATCCGTCACGATCACGTCGAACGGCTCCGTTTCGAGCCGGGTCAGCGCAGCCACCGGGCTCGTGTCCCAACTGGGGTCGAAGCCGGCGTGGCGCAGCGCATCGGCGAACATTTCGCACTCGGCCCGCTCGTCGTCGACGATCAGCGCGCGCGGCTTCATGCGCTCACCGCCGGCAAAAAGACGGAAAACGTGCTGCCCTGGCCGGTCTGGCTCGTCACGGCGATGCTGCCGCCGTTTTCGAGCACGATGCCGTGGGCCACGCTGAGCCCGAGCCCGGTGCCCTGGCCGACGTCTTTGGTGGTGAAGAAGGGCTCGAAGATGCGGGCTTTGGTCTGTTCGTCCATTCCGTGTCCGTCGTCGGTCACGCGCAAGTAAGCGCGCTGGGCATGCTGGTTGGTGTCGCTCGACAAAGCAGGTTCCGTGCCACAGGCGATTTGGACCTTGCCACCGCTCTCGCAGGCGTGAATGCCGTTCACCACCAGGTTCGACAAGACCTGCTCGAGCTGCACCGCGTCGCCCATGGCCATGGCCGCGCCCTCGGCTTTGATCGACACCTCGACGTTGTGCTTGCGCGCGATCGGCTCGACCATACGCTGCGTCGAGCGCGCGATGGCGTGCAAGTCGGTGGGCGCCGCGCGCGGCTCGCGACGCCCCGCAAAATCGAGCAGCTGGCGAATGATGAGGGTCATGCGCTCGGCCTGCTCGGCCACCGCCGCCAGGTACTCGCTTGCGGCTTCGGGCTCCACGTTTCCGCGGCGCAGCATCTTCACGCGGCCGCCAATGACATTGAGCGGCGTGCCGAGCTCGTGCGCGATGCCGGCCGCTAGCCGCCCCACCGTGATCAAACGATCGGCGTGGCGCAGCTGCTCGATGGCGTTGATGCGCGCGGTGGTCTCGGCCTGACTGCGCGCGTTGGCTTCCGCCAGCCGCTCGCACATCGCGTTCACCTCGCTGCCGAGCTGCCCGATCTCGTCGCGCTGCACCAATGAGAGTGGGCCGCTCAGGTCACCCTGACCAATGCGCTTGGCCTTCGCGGCCAGCAAATTCAAGGGTCTGCCGACGAGCCACACCCCCATTACCAGCACCACGCAGCCCGAGAAGCCGACCATGGCCAGCGTCGCCGCCAGTGTGCCCACGATGTTGGAGCGTACGAACTCTTCGCGGATACCGAGGCGCTCGGCAATCTCGACCGCACCCAACACCTCGCCATGACGGCCGTGAACCGGCACGCGCGTCACCAGGAACTCTTCGTCGGGCTCGTCCACTTCGGTGGTGACGAAGTGCTCGAGGTGATCGACGACCTCGTGCCGTACTGCGCGACCCGGCGCGACGTCGCTCTGCGTGCCGTCCGGATGCACGAAGCCGAGGCGCATGTGCGGGCGCTCTTCGTCTGCTTCTTTGACGAGCTGCAGCGCGCGATCTTTGCCGGCAGCCGCCCACTCGTCTGCCACGCACACGGCGAGCGTCGTGCCGACCAACAAGTGATCGCGGCGCATGTCGGCGTCGAACAGCTCGACCTCGCGGCGCGCACGCATCCAGCCGAACATGACGAGCACGGCCAGGGTTCCGAGCACGGTTGCCAGGACCAACTTGAGCGCGACTCTCATGGCCTACGGCCGAAACCATGTCACAGGCCCCCCGGGAGTCGAAGCCTACCGAGCAGGGGGACTGTTTCCGATTGATCCACCTGTGTCATTCAGAAACAGCTCCACCCGACTCAACGCGGACGAAACGGCCTAATTTGGCTGCGACAATCAGGGAACGCGGCTTGCTTGCTGAAGTAGCTCCAGGAGAGCGCGCCAGAGCCCATGTGTTACTACGTCTTGGTCGGTGCCGAAGCTGAGGGATTCGAGCTGCGAGAAGTGCTGTCCGCGGACGGCACCCTCGACACCGACTCGCCGGCGGACGGGGACGCGGTGCGTCGCTTCCCGGCGACCGATTCGGTCGTTTGCGTGACACTGGAAGGTTGTTCGTGCGCCCTGCTGGAGACACCGGTGGTCGGCAAAGTCGGCCGCCAGCACAAGCCCGAGCGCAACGCCTTCTATGCGGCGCTCACCCGCGCCACAGCGCGTTTTGGCAGCATCCGACTGCTCGTCCTCGGCGGCGACGGCGCGTCTGAGCTCGCAACGAGGTACCGCGACGGCACCACCACGCTGCGCGAGCTGCTCGCCACGCGCAGGCCCCACGCGCAGGGGCTGCTCCGCATCGTCGCTTGAGGCGCCCTCAGCACGGACCCACCAGGGCCCACGCGTCCGTCCACGCCCAGCCGGAACCGGGAGCGTAGGCGTCTAGCCCGCACCAGCCGGAGTAGGGGTAGGGCTTGCACTCATAAAGGTTCACGCCGTTTCTCACGCGATCGCCGGCGGCGTAGCTGCCTTGGGACCATTTGCCGACTCCGCTGCAGGCGCCGCCCGATTCACCACCAGACCCCCCACCGCCGGAGCTAGAGCTTCCTCCGCTTCCGCTTCCGCCCTTGTCCGCGCTGCCGGCTGCTCCGCCACCATTGCCTCCGCCACCGGTGCCGCCCTTGCCACCGCTACCCGCCTCGCCTCCGCTGCCGCCGCCGCTCACTGCCTGGCCGTCACCGCTGCCGGCCGTCGTTTGCGACGCGCCGCCCTCGCCTTCGTTCCCCGCGTCGTCCGTGCCGCCGGCGCCCGCCAGTGGAAGCTGGGTCGTGCTGGTCGAGCCAGCACGGCCGCCCCCGCCAGCGCTGGTCGGTTTCGCCGCCATGCCGGCCGAGCCCAGCGGCGCACCACCGCTCCCTCCCGTCGCAGCCGAGCCAGCCAGGGAGCTTTTACCGGCTTCGGCTAGCACTGATGAGTCGTCGGCACCGAAGCGCTCCGGGAAGTCGGTCACCTCGTGCGCACAAGCGAGGAACACGACGGGCACGACCACAATCACCCTGAGGAGTGAAAAATGCGTCATGCTCGAAAAGTTAGAGTATGAGCAGCGGCCGCGCATGTCGACTTTTGCTCAACACCGTCCGCCAAAGCCCGGCGATCGGTGAACGCCGTGTTTCCGAGCGGCGATTGCTTCGCGCAGGCGCGCGTGGGGTTTCTACCGCGTTACGGCTTCCGCTCTTCGGCGCGCTCGGCTTCAGCGAGTTTTTGCTCGACCTCTTTGAGGTGCTGCGGGTCGAGCTTGCTGCGCATCTCACCAAGCGCGCGCTTGGCTTCTCTGAGCTTCAGCGAGCCGCGATCGAAATCGATACAGATCAGGCACATGGTCAAACCTCGTAGTCGACGACGCGTCGCTCGGTGCGGAGCGAGCCGATGAGTTGTTTCACGGGTTCGTGCGCCGGGTGCTTCTGGTAGTCATCGAGCGCTTGCCAACTGTCGTGAGTGCTCGTGAGCACGACGTCACTCTCTTGCTCACCCGAGACAGTGCCGAGCCCCACCTCGAGCTGTGACATGCCGGGGATCAGACCGCGCATCCCGAGCAGCGCTCCCCGCACCTGCTCCGCTTGCGCACGCCGCTCCTCCGGCGAAGGTCCCCGCAGCTTCCACATCACGATGTGACGAATCATGTTCGTCTTTGTTCTACACCTAGGTGACCCACGCGTCTCGCGTACTTACGCCGCGAAATACCTGGAAATTTCCACCAAGGACGATGTTCCGCTGTCATCAGAAGGTCCGTCAACGTGTCGTCCATGTGTCTACCTGACCATGACACCCAAGCTCTTCACGCGCGCCGGTCTGGCTGCTTGCGCGGCCAGCACCCTGGTCACGTTGTCCACCAAGGCGGGCCACGCCGAGCAGTTCACGCTGTTCGACGTGACCTTCACCATGACCTGGGAAGACGCCATCAACGCTACCCCCTCCAAGTCACACCACTACGTGAAGAGCAATGACCTGAATCCGCAGCGGCCCACCAACTGGATAACTCCGATCGATTATCGCAGTGGCAAGGTGCACATCTATGTGGAGGTGCTCGAGAAGCCGGAGGGCGGCCAGAAGCAAGGCTGGGCGCTCTGCTACGTGGGCGGCGGTGGCTACGGCTGCCCGTACAGCAAGTACTACACGGAGAAGGGCGTGTACGAGAACGACGTCGACATGACCAAGTTCTACAACAACACCAACATCGGCTGGACGCAGGGCATCAACGAGGTCGATCTCATTTACACCATCAACGACTCGGGCTCGGGTCACGTGCACTTCTTTCCCGAGCTGAAGGACCTGACGACGCCGACCAAAGTGCGCATCGCGATGGTGCAGGTGTCGAAGGGCGGCACCTACGATCCGAGCCAGCTGCCGGGCAGCATGGTGGGGGTCAGCGGCAGCGGCGGCATGGGCGCCGGGGGTGCCGCGGGGGCCGCCGCTAACGGCGGGGCTGGCGGCAGCGCCGGCGGCGGTTTGGCCGGCACCGGCGGCGCGGCGAGCAGCGGAGCCGCCACGCTGGGAGGCTCGGGCGGAGCTGGCTCGGGCGGCGAAGCGGCGAGCGGCGCCGGTATTGGCGGCAGCTCGGGAGGCCTGGCCAGCGGAACGAGCGGCGTCGGCGGCCCAGGCGGCAGCTCACCCCTAGACCTCGCGGACTCGGGAGCAGGCGAAAGCGCGAGCTGCTCGCACTCGCCTCGGCCTAGCAGTGGCGGGGCGTGGCTCGGCCTTGGCGCGCTGGGGCTGTTGCTGTTCTGCCGCAAGTCAGCAAAGTCCCGAACAAACTGATCGCTCCACGGGCCCGGGAGGTACAACGTCACTGGTTGGCCCCCGTGTCCGTTCGATGACGATCAGATGTAGCTCGAGTGAATCATTCCTGGGCGCCGCCCCCCGGTTCGTGCGCTGGGGCCTGGGTCTGGCGATCGTCGCGACGCCTGCCCTGGCAAAAGCGCAGGCGGCTCCGGCCCTGCCGCCAGAGCCTGCTCCCGTCACCGATGATGCGCCAGAACAGCCGGTGACGCCCGCACCCGCCAGGGCGCCAGAGCCGTCGCCGGATCCGCTCCCTCCACCCGAGCCCGCAACCCCCATCAGCGCCGACGCAGCGGACGGCGACGAGCCCAGCGAGCGTCACGGCAAGACCAAGGGCGACAAGACGGGCAAGCCCAAGCGCGACAAGACCGATAAGAAGAAGCACAAGCTCAAGTTGAAGGCGCGCGTCTTCGTGCTCGCAGAGCTCTCTCACCGGCGCGAGACCGTCGTGGGTACGGGCGCCCTGCTCGTGACCCGCGATCGCGACGCGCTCGATCTCTCGCTGCAACGCGCGCGCGTCGCGGCGGAGTACCGTTCGCCCATCCCCTGGCTGTCGGCCGAGCTCGAGCTGGAGCTGGCGAACAAGGTGCGCGTCAAAGACGCCTACCTGCAAGCGGGCGACCACCTTTACGCCAAGGCCGGGCAATTCAAGGTGCCAGCCCCCGCCCTGGAGCTGGCGTCGCCTTGGAGGGTGCCGCTGGTGCGCCGCGGCTTCGTGCACGACTTGCTGACGGATTGGATGGACGTCGGCAAACGCCGCCCCGGTTTGGCGCTCGGCTACCGCGACAAGGGTAGCCTCAAGCCACGGCTGACGGTCGGCATCTTTCAAGGCACCACACTCAAGCAGGTGGTGCCCGGCGACCGCGACACCGAGCTGATCGATCACGCTTCCCTCGAGGCGCAAACCTTCGCGGCGCGCGGCGAAGTCACGGTTTTCGGCGTGGCCCTGGGCGCATGGTACGAGCAGCGCGTCGGCTCGCGGGCGGTCGGGCAATTCGAGCACTACGCCACCTTCGGGTTGGATGCGACGACGGACCTGCGCTTCGGCCCAGGCGAGCTACGCCTCTGGCTGGACGGTATGGGTGGGCAGAGTTTTTACGTTGCGGGTACCGAAAAAGTGAGCGATCCGAAGCCGTGGTTTGCGGCAGCGCGCGCGCTCGTCGCGTACCGTTTCGGCGGCGCCGCGCAGGGCGAGCCGTACGTGGAGACGTTCGGCTTCTTCGCTGCGCTGGATCCCGACGCACACATCACGAGCGACGCCGCGACCGAAGCGGCGGTCGGCATCGCGGGCGGCCTTTGGTATCGCGCGCGCATCACGCTGCAAGCCGAGACGACTCACGCCCGGCGCAACTTTCCGCGCGACCTCTTGGACTACCAGGAGCCCGATCACAAGAGCCTGCTGCTGCAAGCCGGAGCCCGTTTCTGATGCTGATCGTGTTCGAAGGCATCGACGGCAGCGGCAAGACGACGATCTCGAATCGCGTGGCCGCCGCGCTCGCGCAAGAAGGAACGAGCGTCAAGCACCTGCGCGCCGAAGGTAAGTTCGTCTCGCCGGTAGTGGAAGGGATTCGTGAGTTCGGCCGCAACGCGCAAAACCTGGATTTGTCCTGGCAAGCGGAGTTTTTGCTCTACGTCGCGCGCGACGTGCAGCTCATTCACGAGGCGCTCTTGCCGGCGCTGGCTGCGCACGATCTGGTTTTGGCCGATCGCTTTCTCTACACCCCCGAGGTGCTCGGCCGCCACGGCCGCCACTTGCCGGAAGAGCTCATGCGCCCCATCTTGGACGCGGCTGCCGGAGGCCTGCAGCCGGACCTGGTGATTCTGGTCGATGTCGACCCGGCATTTGCGCGCGCGCGCCGCAAGCTGCGCAAGCTGGGCGAGCACCAGGCCAAGCCGCCAGCACGCAAGGGTCTGTCGGGCGCGGGGCTACAGCAACGACTGCGAAACGGCTACCTGGCGCTGGCCGCCTCACAGCCCGAGCGCTGGGTGGTGCTCGAAAACGAAGACGTGCTGGAGCGGAGCGTCGAGCGCGCCCTCGAGCTGATCCGCCACGCGCAGCGCGAGGGTGCGCCCCGCGCCGTGGCGCATTTTCGCGACCACGCTGCGCGCAGCAAGCCGGCGCAGGCGCCGCTGCACACGCCGCAAGCCGCCCTATCCGCCTTCTTGCGTGTCGTCGATGGGCTGGTCGAACGCGAGCCCCGCGTCGCCGCGTATTTGCTGGGCGGCATGTTCGGCCCCGGCATCGACGAGCGCCGCGCGCAGCTGTTCGAGCAAGCGCCTGACGCGGTGCTGGCGGGATTGCGGCATCTGAGCGATCCGCTCAGTGTCGAGCTGCGCAGGCGCGGCGGCGCCGAGCACCCGGCGTTCGCGCTGCGCTCCTTGGGCCTGGCCCTGGCCAGCGGCGCTGGCTGGCAGCTCTGGCAAGACTTGTTCGAGCGAGCGCCCGCCGAAGCGATCATCGCGCTCTCGGGCAGCGACGACGAGCGCGCCTGGCAGGCTCGTGAGCGCACCTTCGCGAGCGACGCCGCCCTGCGCGAGGTCGTGGTCGGCTCGCTCGGCGGGCTCGCTTCCGAGCGCGCGTGGCAGCTGCGTGAGCGTCTGCGCGACGAACGGCAGAGCGAGCTCAAAACCAGCTACGACCTGGCGCGCGTTCTGGCCAAGTCGGTCACGGGGCTGGGCGGAGAGCGAGCCTGGGAGCTGCGGCGCGCCACGCGGGCCCAGGCACCGGTCGCAGCCTTGATGTCGCTACTCGGCGTGACGGACGCCGAAAGTTGGCAGTGGCGCCGCGCGCTGCTGCACAAGGCCCCCAAAGTCGTGATGGCCTCACTGCGCGGCTCGCTCGAAGAGCAAGCCTGGCAAATGCGCAACACCGTGGCGGCCGACTGCAAAGAAGCGCTCGATGGCCTGCAAGGCGTCGATGCGGCGCCGGCCTGGAGCCTGCGCGAGAGCCACGCCGACGTGTGGCCGTCGACCGTCGTCAAGTCGCTGGGTGCGGTGGCGGACGGCGAGCGCGGGCGCCGACTGCTCACGCGCCAGCTGCAAACGCATCCGGCGAATGTGTCGCTGCTCAAGCATGCGGCCGCCATCGCGCTCGGCTTGCACCGCGGCGCTTCCCTGTACGATTCCGAATGAGCTCGTCATGAAACCCACGCCCTATTCTTCGCCCTGGCTCGTCGTCTTGTCGCTACTCGCGCCGCTCGTGGTTGCGTGTGGCAACGCGGAACCAGGCTCCGGCGCGCCAACCCCCAACGACGGCAGCGGCGGCGCTGGCGGCGAAAGCAACGCGCCTACGGGGCCGCTCCTGCCCTGGGCGGTCGGCAACAACTGGACCTACCAGGTCACCAAAGACGGCGTCACCAGCCTGAAGACGACCACCATCGGCGCTCTCGAAGCGGTCGGCGGCGACGGCCCCAACGCCGACGTGATGGCGTATCACGTGACCACCGCCAAGGGCTCCGACCAGAAAGATCACACCGAGAGCTGGCAAGCGCCGAGCAAGGACGAGCCCGAGCGCTTCGTGCGCTTCCGCGAGCAATCGTTCAATGCCACCAGCGGCGAGCTCGAGCTCGACGAATACTGGGATCCCGAGAAGCTGCACATCGACGGCACCGCCGAGCACACCGCTGACGGCGCCAGCTGGCTCGAGCAGTACACCGAGACCAAGCTGCCGGTCGGCCTGACCCCCACCACGCACGAAGTGCGCGATCTCTGGACAGTGCTCGAAGCAGACACCACGCTCGAAGTTCCGGCTGGCACTTTCGAGCACGTGGTGCACTTTCAGAAGGTCAGCGGATCCACCAAGGAATATTGGTACTTGCGAGGCGTGGGCAAGCTGAAGGAAACGGGCACGCAGACCGAAGAGCTGACCGAGTACCAGCTCGAGGACGCGCCGTGAGCGGCAGCTCGCTCGCCCCTCTGCGCGCGAGCGCCCCCGAGGCCGACGCAGCCATCACCGCCGAGCGAGAAGAGACGAAATACCTGGTCGAGCCCGCGCGTCTGCCGACGCTGCTTCGCCAGGTGGCGGAGCATTTGGAGCCGCATCGCTTCAGCGGCGAAGCTGCCAACCGCCTGCCCGGTGCCGAGCACTTCGTGACCACGCTGTACTTCGATACGCCGACGCGCGCCTACTACACGGCGGCTCGGCAGAACCAGCAAAGCAACCTCAAGATCCGCGCCAAAGAATACTACGACCTGCACCCGTCGCTGGCCGAGCTGGCGACGGATCCCGAGCAGATTTTGCGCTACCAGCCTTGGCTCTGGTTCGAGCTCAAGCGCCGCGAAGGCTTGAGCACCAGCAAGCGCCGCTTCCGCTTTCCCAAGCTCTCCGCCGCGACTCTGTTCGACGAGCAACGCTCGCCGGAGCTCTCGCAGCTCACCGGCAGCGAGCGTGACGACGCCGACGCGATGATCGCCCATGTTCGCGCCCAGGCCGAGCCCATCGCGCCCAGCGCGCTCGTCAATTACCGCCGCTTGTCGTTCCAAAACGCCGACAGCACCCTGCGCGTCACCGTCGATCTCGGGCTTTCGTATTTTCCGGTGCCGGTCGATCTCTTCCGCCGCGCTCGCCCGCTGTCCAAGAGCGAGCTGGGGCCGCGTGCCGGTGCCGAAACACGCGCCGTAGTCGAGCTCAAACGCCTGGCGCCCCTGCCCGGCTGGCTCGAGCAAGCGCTGGCGCAAGCCAACAGCAGCGCCGTCACGTTCAGCAAGTTCGTGGCCGCCAGCGAGGCCGTGCATGGCGCGTAGCGCGACCCGCGCGCGGCGCCTCAAGCTTCTGTTCGCCTGGCTCTGCACGGCGCTGCTCGTTGGTGTTTACTTCAGCCTGCCCGATGCAGACGACGCTCCCAGCGCGGATCTGTCGAGCCGCACCGCGCCCGACCAACCGATTCCGGCCCGCATCGAGGTGCTCTCCGTAACACCGAGCGACGCCACCGCCGGCAGCGCCGTGACGGTGCAGTTCGCCGGCGCCGTGCACCCCGATCAGGTGCAGGCCTACGTCAGCAAGAGCGCGCTCAAGGTGCTTTCGCGCCTGGATGACGCGCTGGTCGTACGCCTACCCAACGACGCCGCGCCCGGTCACATCAAGCTGCGCGTGGCAGACGGCGAAGAGCGCAGCAAACCTTACGATTTACGCATCAAGCCGCCCAACTGGCGCAAACCGTTCCGCGCGCTCTTGGGTGGCTTCGCGCTGCTCATCTTTGGGATTGGCGTGCTCGGGCGCGGCGCTCGCGAAGCCGTCGGCCTTTCGAGCACGCACGTGCTGGCGCGCTGGGCCGGGCGCGGGCCTGCCGCGCTGGCCATGGGCGTCGGGCTCGGCGCGCTGGCTCAATCCACGACCGCCGCTGCCAGCGTGCTGGCCGGCTTGGTGAGCTCGAGCTTGCTCGCGCTGGGTCCCGCCGCGGCCGCCTTCTTGGGCGCGCAGCTGGGCGCCGCCAGCGCGCCGCTCATCAGCGGCTTGTTCGATCCGCGAGAAGGCCTGCTGCTCACGGCGCTGGGTGTGATGTGGCTCGGCTTCGCCAGCAACCGCCGCAGCACCGCGTTGGCGCGGCTCACGCTAGGCGTCGGCTTGATAGCTTTCGGGCTACAAACGCTGCGCCCAGGCTTCGAGCCGTTCGTCCAGGAACCGGCGCTGCTCTCGCTGATCGTCAAGCTCAAGGCGGGCGGCGTCGCGGGCGGTATGGCGTGCGCGCTGCTGGGCGCCGTGCTCGTGGCCGTTTTTCAAGGCCCAGCGCCGGTGTGCGTGCTGGTCCTGGTGCTGGCACAAACCACCGCCCAGTGGGATCTACGCACGGCGCTCTCCGTCTTGGCCGGCGCCGGGCTGGGTGCCGGCATCGGCGCCACGCTCACGGGTTTTTCGGGGAAAAGCTCGCGCAAGCTGGCGCTCTTGCACCTCATGCTGGGCGCGCTGAGCACGCTCTTGGCGGTGCTGCTGGTGGACGTTTTCGCGCTGCTCGCCGATCGCCTGGTGCCGGGCGTACCGCACGAGGTGCATTGGGGCAAGCGCGTGCTCTTGCCTCACTTGGGCTTGCACCTCGGCGTGGCGTTCGCGCTCTCGCAGCTGGCATCGGCGCTGTTGTTGCTGCCCGTCAGCTTCCCGCTGGCGCGCCTGGTCGAAGCGTGGTTCCCGCAAGATCCGCCCGGCGCGTTGCCCAACGTGGGCGACCCGGTGCGCGTCACGCGCTCGCGCTTGCTGGAGGTACTCGACGCTCAGCTGGCGGCGCTCGAGCCCTTGCGAGAGCTCGCGCTCGACGGCGATCGTGACGCTGGCCGTCGCGTCGAGCTTTCGATCGCGCAGGCGCAAGCCCTGCTCGACGAGCTGGTGACGGGCCCGGTGCTCGCGCTCGGCGAATCGCTCGAAGCACGTTCACTGCGCAGCGCTGCGCTCACCAGCGTGCAGCTCCAGCGCAGCCTCGAAGCGCTCGAGCGCCAGGCCGAGCTGTTCATCGACGCGCGGGTCGCGTTGTCTCACGACGGCAAACCCAGCGAGCTCGCCGAGACGGACCTGCGCGCGCTCAGCGACATGCACCAGACCCTCACCCGCACCGGCAGCGCCGTGCGCGAGGCCCTGCAAGACCTCACGCCCGTCGATTTGGACGCCGCGCGCAGCGCAGAAATTTCGATGAACGCGCTCGAAGCCCGCCTGCGCAAAACGCTGCTCGAAGGCGATCCCCGCGCCGTGCGGGGTCACCTCTCCGTGCTCAAGCTGGCCGACGCCTACGAGGCCAGCGGCAACCAACTCTACCGCCTCAGCGAAGCCCTTTCCGAGGGGACTGCGGCCCTGCAGCCCGACCAGCAAAAGCTCACGTACCGGAGCTAGGTCCGTCTCATGCGGCGTCGGAAGGCCCCATCGCCGGTGCCTTCAGGATGGGCCACGGCTTGCTCGCGGGGCCGGATTGCCAGTTGTTGTGCCGGCCATCCCAGTAAACGACCGGAAGCTCGCTCAGCTCGAGATCGTCGATGGTGTTGTAGCTGAACGAGACGAAGTCGCCGCCGACCTCGGCCAAATATCCCTTGCCGAAGCAGTGCGTGCCGCACGCTTTGCAAAAATAGCGCGTCGAGACTTTGTGCCCCCAGACGTAGGTCCCCAGCTCTTCTTCTGGTGTCAGCAGCTTGAAGGCATCCGGCTTCACGATGGCTCCGAACGCGCCGAGCTTCGTGCACACGCTGCAGTTGCAGCGGCTACCACCGCGCGCCGGGTCGGCGTTCACTTCGTACTTTACCGCACCGCAGTGGCAGCTGCCGCGGAGGGTCTGGGTCTTGGACTTGCTCTGGTCGTGCTCGGTCATGGTCTTGCTCCTCGTTGGGTTGACGAAAGCGACCCTACCGACACCGAATGACAGCGTTATGTCAGTCATTCTCGGACCCCGAAAAGGGCCGGCCGCTCCTCGCAACCAACCCTCTGATATTGCTCATATTTTAGGATAGACGGCTCAGAAGAAGTTGCCGCACGAAGCGCGCGAGTTCGGATCTTTCTCGTCGCTGACGATCACGACATGGGCCGTGAGATCCGTCTCCTGAACGTGATCGCCGACCGTCCAATTCTTGGTCTTGTCGGCGCCGGAGCGCGTGTACATGAGCGTGCCCTTGCCACCGCTGCACTTGATGCCCTCGGCCGGGCCGATATCGGTGCCGCGCGACCACGGCACACCCTCGGTCGAGGCGCTGTCGCACGAGTAGCCGTCGTGAATACGGAACTGATGGTTGCCGTCGGCGCAGCCGCTGTTCAGGTTCACCACCAGGTCCACGTCTTCACCCTTTTGAGTGAAGACGGCGGTGCCGCTGATGGAGCCCTTGATCATCGAAGTGAACATGTTGCCATCGCCCGGGATGGCTTTGCCGCCCCCCGAGCCGCCGCTGCCGCCCATGTCCGGCGGCATGATCGGAACCGACATGTCCGGCCCGAACAGCTGCCCCTGATCGCCACCGCCAACGGCCTGGCCGCTGCCGGCGAGCGGAATGTTCGTCAGCGAGCCACCGCTGCCCGTGCCGCCCGTGCTCACGGGGCTGGTGCCGGCAGTCGTCGCGCCGGAGCCAGCCATGGTGCTGCCCGTACCCCCAGCCCCGGTGCCGCCGTCAGCAGGGTCGCCGCACGCAACGCCGGCAAGCAAGAGGAGCGCGAGGACTGGGAGTCGGCTTTCGTTCTTCATGGAGGAATCAGGCAAAAAGGCCGTTGAGTGGGCTGCTCGCGAAGGCTTTGTCACCGAACGACGCTTCGAGCTTGAAGGCACCACAAACGGCGGCCCACATGTCGTTGGTCCACTTGTTGGTGAATTGCAGGTGCTGGCCGGTTTGAAGCCCGAGGTTCTTACCGCCGAGCATCAACATCGGCATGTTCTCGATGGAGTGCGTGTTACCGATGGCGCACTCGTTGAAGAACACGACCAACGTGTTGTCGAGCAGGCTGCCCGTGCCTTCGGGTGTCGCTTTCCACTTTTGCAGGGCGAGCGAAAGCTGCTCCGAGTAGATCTGGTCGATGCGCTCTTGAGCCAGGGCCGCGCTGGTGTCGTGCGATACGCCGTGGTGACCGTCGCCCTTGTCGACCTTGTCGTCGATCTTCTGGAAGCGCAGATCCGAGTTGCCGTGCGCGAACGTGAAGGTCGCCACGCGCGTGAGGTCGCACTGGAACGCGGTCTGGATGATGGACAGGTGATTTTGCGCCAGGGCGAGGTGCTCGGCCTCGGCCTGGGTGGCGCCGTTCATCGGCGTCGGCAGCGCGACCTGGCTGGGCGGCGTGCACATCTTGCCGGGCGTGTTGCCAGAGTTCTGCAGCGCTAGTTCCAGGCCCTGAATCGCCGAGAGGTGGGCGTCGAGCTTGGGCTTCTGCGAGGCCGGAATCAGACCCTGCAGGCGCGTCAGATCGGCGTGCACGCGGTCCAGCACGCTCTTGTTCTGGTCGACCTTGCGGGCGATCTCTTCCGGCGAAAGGCCGGCGTTGTCACCCACGAAGATACGCTGAAAAAGGCCCTTGGCGTCCACCTCGGGGAAGAGGGCCAGGTTGTTGCCCTTGTAGGACATCACTTTGAACGACGGCAGACCACCCGTGGAGGGCGCGTAGGCCGTGGACTGGATCGACGGGATGGGCGTGCCTTGAAGGTCCGGCACCTTGTTCAGGAGCCATTGATCGATCGTGGCGTCGGGGGCGACGATGTTCTTGGCGTTGGGGTCGCCTGCCGCGTCCGTGCCCGGGATCTCGACGAATTTCTTGCCGCCCATCATGGCGATCAGCGCGGCGGCGTGCTTGTCGGCGGGCCAATTCGGATCGCGCGAGCAGTTGACGCCGTTGAGGATCACCATGTCGTTCTTCAAGGGCTCGAACGACGAGATGATGGAGGGCAGCGTGAAGTTGTGTGCGTCGCCCGCGGGCGGGAAGAACTTCTCCAGCACGGTGCCGCAGGGCCGATGCACGATGAGGATACGCTTCGGCGGGCCCTTGGCCTCTTGCGCTTGCAACGGGCGCAGGAGCAAGCCGAGCACGCCCGCGCCGGCGCCCGCAAGCATGGTGCGGCGAGCGACGGACTTTGCGAAAATCGTTCGGTTCATGACCATGCCTTCCGACTACTGAGGGTCCCGCAAGATGAAGGCGGGAGACGTCACGAGCGCCTTGTAAAAGTCCCGGAATTTGCCGCTCGAAGCTAGCGCGTCTTTGACGCCTTGCAGGGCGCACGAGGAGTCGCTCTTGACGTCACGACCGAGCGTGAACACGGCCAGGTTCGATGCCGCGCAGTCCGAGAGCCGACGGCCCTGAACCAGCTTGTCGACGAACGGCTGCAAGCCGTCCACCTCACCCTGCAGATCGGGTCCGAGGTTGAGCGTCGACTTTTGGTCGATCGACATACCGGCGGCGTCGGTCGCGCTGTAGCGACCAATCGGGTCGTAACGCTCCGTGAGCAGGCCGATCGGGTCGAAGCGACCGTGACAGGCCAAACACAGCGGGTTCGCAGCGCGCAGATTGGCGAGCTCGCGCTCACTGGCGTCCGGCGGGAAGGTCTTGGCAATCTCCAGCGCGTTGGCGGGCGGAGCGGGGATGCTGCCGCCGCAAGCCAGCGCGTAGAAGCCGAACAAGCCGCGGTGGATTGGATCACCGCGCGTGGGGCGCGAGTAGGCGGCCAGCACGCCCGGCTGAGTGAGGATGCCGTTGCTGCGCTCGGGCAAGGTCGTGTCGACCGCGACCATGTCCGCGCTGGTGACGCCCGGGATGCCGAACACGGTGGCCATGGCCTGGTTCAGGTACATCCGCTTCGACGTCACCAAGTCTTTGACGGAGCCGTTGGCCAGCAGATCTTGCACGAAGAGCTGGGCGCTCTTGTACATGTCCGCCTTGAGCTCGGGCGTGAACTCGGCGAATTTGGACGTGTCTTTTTCGGCGCGACGCAGCTTTTCTACTCCCAACCAGTAGCTGGCCAGCTGCGTCAGGTTGGCTTTCGTCTCCGGCAGATCCAACAAGCGATCCACTTCGGCTCCAAGAACCGCCGGATCGGCGAGCGCGCCCGTGTCCGCCTTCTCCCACAACTGCTGATCGGGCACCGAGTTGGTGAGCGAGAAGGCGATAGACGTCGCGATCTCGTGCGGCGTCAATTGGACCTGAGCGGTGGGGCCACCGGGCGTGGGCTGACCGAGCTCGGTGCGGTAGATGAACGAAGGCGACTGCAGCGCCGCTTCGATCATGAGGCGCACGCCGTCTTGCGGGCTCTGCTGTGAGCCTTTGCGATACAGGTCGAGGTAGCCGGCAACCTCCGTGTCGTCCAGGCGGCGACCGAAGACGCGGGCGATGCGGTTGCGGATGAACTGCTCGGCGCAGACATCGGCGGTGCCGCACGCCATGAACGTGTCGAAGTGCGATTTGACGGCCTGGCGCGCCACGTCACGCGCCGAAGTCTGGTACTTGGCGACGATGCCGTCGTTCACCAGCGTGAGCTCGGAGAAGTTGGTGTAGTCGGCAGCACCGGCGTCGACCTCGGTCACCTCCGGCCCTGTCGTGACGCCAAACACCTGACGCACCGCGTTAACGTATTGCGCGTCCGTAACGCGCCAGATGCGGGCACTGGCCAGGGCCGCGGTGGAATTGCACGCCTGCGTGCTGGAGCTACCGCCCACGGCGGCGGACCCGCCGGCGCCGGATCCGCCGGTCGCTGCGGACGCACCCATACCCATATTGCCGGGGTGGTTCCCCGTGACGTCGGCCGTGCACGCTCCCAACAAGGAAGCCGCAACGACGCTCAGCCATCCGACGCAGGCAGCAAAACGCAAACCCATATCAGCCGTCCTATTCCGTACCGGTAGAGCCACGCGAAGGCTCCGCCCGGGACCAGCTTTTTCACGCTAGGTACGTGGAAGAAGGTACCACGCTCGATCACCAATTGCCGCGCTCGAGACCACAAAACCTGCGAGATCACGCACAAAGTTGTTAGCTATCTGCTGAGAAATTGGGTCGAGCGCGCACACGAAGCATGAATGCAGCGAGCTTTCCGCTTCGGCTCAAGCGGAGAAAATACGGGCCGCGCCGCAGCGGCGAAAGCAGTCACGTTACAGCGTGATCAGCAGCACGCTGGCGATTCGGTGACGAGGTGTGCGGATGTCATCCACGAGCGCTTCGAGATTTTCACGCGCGGCTCCGCGAGGCGCCAGTTAGACATAAATGATCACCATTATATGTATATGGAACTGATTCCAGGTCCCGGCACCAATATCGATATCTGGAACTTGGCTCATCGCGTCCTGGCGAGTCCGAGGCGCCGCCTCCGGAGCGCGTTGACCGGGCCGACTCGAAAGGCCCGGAAAGTCCGCTGTGACTGGACCGTTTGCACGACTCGCGGGAACATTTGGACCGTGCCCTCCTCTTTTGATTCGTCGCGTGGTCAATTCTTGCTCGCGCTGTGTTGCGCTGGGCCTCTCTGGCTCGGGTGCAGCAGCGAGCCGAGCGGCTCTGGCGGTTCGGCCGGTAGTGGCTCCCAGGCCGGCGTTGGCTCGCTGGCGGGCGCTGGCGGAGCCGCTGCCGGTTCGGGCAGCTTGGCGGGCGCGGCCGGCAGCACCCCCACGGGTGGCTCCAGCGCTGGCACGGCCCCCGGCGGCGGCTCGGGCGGTGCCGCGGGCAGCGGCATCGGCGGCTCGGGCGGCACGACGCCGGGTGGCGGCGGCTCGGGTGGCGCCTCGGGCGGCAGCTCCAGCGGCTCGAGCTGCAAGCCGGACTACCTCCTGTGCGAGGACTTCGAGGGTACGGACGTCGGCAAGGTGCCGACCGGTTGGACCGCGCACGGCATGGCCAGCGTCGCCGAAGACCAGGCCCGTGGCGGCAAGCACTCGCTCAAGATCAGTCCCGCCGACAATGGCGAGCGCCGCATCTATCACCCGACACCCATGGTCGGCGCGCAGCACTGGGGCCGTGTGCACTACCGGGTACAGCTACCGGTGCCGGACGCGTTCGTACACTCGACGCTCGTCACCTTCTACGGCAAGGGCCCAACCGTCGGTGACGCCGAGTTCCGCTTCGTCGACACGGTGAAAGACCAGAAGACAGGCGGCTTTGCGGGCGGCAAGCACCAGTTCTTGTACAACGTGCAACCCAACGGCGCCGAGTTCGGCACCGGCTCGAACTACGACTACACTTTCGAGGACAAATGGCACTGCGCCGAGTGGCACGTGGACGCCGCCACGCAGAGCTACACGTTCTACTTCGATGACAAGCAGGTCATCGATTTCATGAAGGGCGCCGGCAACTACAAAGACTCCGAGCTACCCACCACCTTTGCGGAGGTGCGCCTCGGTTGGAACAACTACCAGAGCGCGCCGCCTGGCTTCACCGCGTGGCTCGACGACTTTGCCGTGGACGACGCGCGTGTGGGCTGCGCGGCCCCGTGAAGCGGGGCGCGCGCGGCGCTTCAACAGGCAGTGTCGTCGAGCCCGACGATTTCCAAAATGTCTCGGCACTCTAGGCCGGTTTCGTGGTGGAGGACGCGCGCGGCGCTCTTGAGAGCTTGGACGCGTTTTTCTGGACTGCTGGCTTGGGCCGCCAGGAGCGCGCTGCGAGCGCCGGCCGAAACTGCACTGCTATGAACGAGGAGCGGCAGCATCGAAAACCCTGGATCGCCGCCTTTCACTGCTGACATGCCCGGAATGTGGGGCTGCCAAAGGGCCCGTCAAGAGCGCGCCGCGACCGGCACAGCGCGCTTTACGCTTCTTCAAGCGCGCTCAACAGACGCCCAACGCTGGCGTCGAGCTGGGCGCTGGGCCTACCAGCCGGTGCTGCCGTCGCCCTTGATGAGGTTGAAGGCCCCGCCGGATTCGTTGACGACGCCGGTGTTGCCGCCCATGGCAGTGACCTTGACCGCGTCGAGCGAGCCTTTGGAGCCCGCGTTGAGATAGAACGAGCCCTGGCCGGCGTTTTGGATCGTGACCGTGTTGAGCCACACCTTATCGACGACGTTGCCGCCCTCGACGTGAACGCCGGCGTTGGTCGGGTCGATGATGTCGAGAGAGGTGATGTGAATGTTACCGACCGCCCCTTGATCGGCGTGGAACTTGAGGGCGCCGTGGGTGTGGTTGTAAGCGTTGCCACCGCAGCGTAGGAGCGTGTTGCGGTTGGCCTGCGTGTCACCCGTGAAGGGCTGCGCGTTGAACTGCGCGGCGAAAAACATGCCCGGATACTGCACGGTGTCGGCGCAGACGTTGTCCTCGATCTTGTTGTCTTGGCCACCGTAGACCCCGAAGCAGTTTGCCTTCCACGGGATCTGCACGTAGTTGTGACGGAAGACGTTGTTCTTGTTGGGGCCGGAAGATTGGTAAGTGTCGGACCACAGGGCCAGCGCGTCGTCGCCGGTGTTGCGGAAGTGTGAGTTCTCGACGAAAGAGTTTTGCGTACCGTTGTAGAAGTTGACGCCATCCGCCATCAAGTTGCGGACGCGCACGTTGCTGACCTGCAGGGTATCGGTGTTTTTGTCGGGCCAGATGCCGACTTTGAGGTGCTCGATCCACACGTTCTTGATGATCGAGCTCGTGAGCACACCGCGCAGACCCGTTTCGGGCGAGCCGTCGTCGCGCGAAACGGTGTCACCGAACAAGGCGAAGTCGTAGAACTTGCACTTACCGGCGCCGAAGCAGTTGATTTGCGCGTTGAAACCGAGGATGGCCGAGTACCACATGCCCGCGCCCTGAATCGTGACCGACTGGGCGGCGAGCGTCTTGGTGTAGCTCTGGAAGTTGCCCTTGGGGATGTAGAGGACTTTGTTGAAGGCCATCGCCTGATCGATGGCTTTTTGGATCGCGTCCGAATCGTCTTTGTTGTCGTCGGGGATCGCACCGTAGTCTTTGATGTTCACGCAATTGGCGGGCGGCGGGATCTCGCCACCGACTTGCTCGAGCTCCACCAGGTCCACCGTGATGGTGGCGGCCGTGTCGTCTGCCTCTTTCCGCAGCGTGACGGTGGAGCCTACCGGAATGTCACCGATCAGCGCGTGCGCTTCGTCGAAGAAGTGGTGCTCGCTGCCGGCGTTCTTGTCTTCTTGCTGGGGCTTGTTGAAGGCGTCTTCGTTACCGTAGGTCCACGAATAGCGCGAGGTGAGGTTGAGCTTGCCACGCGACTGGCCGTCCACGAACACGCCGAGCGTGGTCCAGTAGTCGTGCCCGCCGTCCGGAATCGAGTAGCGCACGACGATGGAGTTTGCGGCCTCTGTCGTCTTGAAGGCGACTTGGTGACCCGTTTGCGAAAGCGTGACGGCCTGGCGCCCCGACGACTCACCGGAGAGCCGGTTGAAAGCGCGTGTCGGCACGGTCTTCATGCCGTTGGTGTCCATGGCCTCGGCCTCGTAAGTGCGGAACGGCACCGAGGGGCCCCGACCATCCGGCCAGAGCGGCTTGCTGGGGCCGCCCATGCCGCCCGTGCCTGCGGTGGCGCTACCACCCACCGGCGCACTGCCGCCTGCAGGGACACTGCCGCCAACGGGTGCGCTGCCACCCACCATGCCGGCGCCGCCGGCCGGGTTGATGCTGCCCGCAACGTTGCCAGCGCCGCCCGCCGGACTCAGCGAGCCGCCCACGGCGTCCGTACCGGCGATCCCCGTCATGTCGTCATCGTCGTCGTCACCCGAGTGGTGCGTACCGCGACCGCACGCGGTGGAGCCCAAAAGCAGGAGGCATGCGGCTGCCGCAGCAGCCCACGATGAGCGAATTCGAAATGGATTCATGATGAAGAAGCGCGCGTTACACCAACAAGGTGCGCGACCGCGGCGAGCTTCAATGTGCTTCCAAGAACGCACATATTCAACCGTGATTTCCGCGTCGAACGCGAATACAGCGTCTGGCGCAAAGTTCTAGTTTCTCTTGGTCAATTACCAAGATGAACTCGGTCAATTACCAACTTGAACCGTAAAGCCTCGCGCGTCGTCTCGTCGTGAGCCGCCTGTTGCCAGCCGCACAGCGACGCTAACCGCGCGCGCAAACGCCGGCTTACTTTGCCCAGGCAAAGTGACGCCGGTCGAGCTCACTTTGCCCAGGCAAAGTACGACCGTTTGGGCTCGCTTTGCCCAGGCAAAGTACGACCGTTTGGACTCGCTTTGCCCAGGCAAAGTACGACCGTTTGGACTCGCTTTGCCCAGGCAAAGTGACGGCGAATCGGGCTTGCTTTGCCTAGGCAAAGCGCCGCCGGTCGAGCTCACTTTGCCCAGGCAAAGTGACGGCGAATTGGGCTCGCTTTGCCCAGGCAAAGTTCGACCGTTTGGGCTCGCTTTGCCCAGGCAAAGTACGACCGTTTGGGCTCGCTTTGCCCAGGCAAAGTACGACCGTTCACCACCCACTCCGAAGCAGCACCGAACGACGTTCGTGCCGGCGAGAGAACGGCTTCGTTGGCCCTACTCCAGCAATGCAGGAAACGAGTGTCGGCCGTCTGCTGCGAGCGGAAGTGGCTCGGCGCTCGTCACAGCGCTCACGGGGAGCGCGCCGTACAGGTGCGGGAAGAGCGCCCCGCCGCGCGACGGCTCCCAGCGCAGCGCGTCTCCGAGCGCCGCGACACTCACTCCGAGGAGTAACAGACCGACCCGGCCCGCGTAATGGCGTGCCGCCGTCTCCGCGACTTGCTCGGCGGTCGAGAAGTGAATGAAGCCGTCGCGCACATCGTGCTCAGTGCCGGTAAAGCGGCCCGCCGCGCGGGCCTGCTCCCAATCCGCCGCGGCGAGCAAGCGATAGATGGTGCGGGGCGTGCGGGGCAAAGACATGACGAAAGCTTAAGGTCGCTTCCGAATCAGCACAAACGCGCCAAAAACCTGGAACCGTTTCCAGATGCATTGACGCACTTTCCGGCTCAAGCCATAGCCGTTTCGTGATGCTGCATCGATGGTTGGTGTGCTGCGCGGTTGCCCTACCGATTCTGGTGCTCGGTTGCGACTCCGGGTCACACACCGAAATGACGGGCGATGTCGCGGGCGGCGCCGGGAATAGCACGGCTGGTACGTCGACGACCACGGCGGGCAGCGGCGGGTCCATGGCCGCCGCCGGGACCAGCTCCGCGACGGGTGGCAGCGGGGGCTCGGGCGGTGCTGCGCCGCTCACGGGCTCGCTGGCCATGAAGTACGCCGACTACTTCCCGATTGGCGCGGCCATCGGTGGCTTTCAGCTCTTGTATCTGCCCGAGATCTTGGCGCAAGACTTCAACCACCTGACTTGTGAAAACGCGATGAAGATTCAGGACATTCACCCGGCGGAGAACACCTTCGCTTGGGAGGATGCCGATCAGGTCGCCAATTTCGCGCGCATGCATCAGATGAAGATGACCGGGCACGCCCTGCTCTGGCACCAACAGGCACCGGATTGGATGTTCGAAGGCGTGACGGCGGGTGACGCGACCAGCCTGGAGCTGCTGAAGAGCCGCCTGAAGGCGCACATCGAAGCGATGGTGGATCGCTACGCCGACGTGGTCGACAACTGGGACGTGGTGAACGAAGCGTTGAGCGACGACGCCGCCAAGCAGTACCGCGACGGCAGCGAAGGCTCGAAGTGGTACGAGCTGTTCGGCAGCGAGGAGTACATCTACTGGGCCTATAAGTTCGCCAAAGACGCGCTGGAAGCCAAGGAGCCGGGCAGCTCCGCCGGCAAGCTCTATTACAACGAGTACACCGCGACCGTGAAGGCCGACAAGATCCTCAAGATGCTGGCCTGGCTCAAGGACGAGAAGGGCATCACCATCGACGGTGTCGGCTTTCAGAGCCACGAAAACATGAGCTGGCCGAGCGTTAGCGATCTGCAGACGGCGATCGATAAGTTCAAGACCGCAGGCTACAAGGTGAAGATTAGCGAGCTCGACATCACCGTGTACAGCGACTACTCGACCGGGTCGTTCGTCGCATCGCCCGCGGTGCCGTTCACGCCCGCGCTCGAGATGCAGCAAGCCAAGCGTTTTGCCGACTTGTTCGCGCTCTACCGCAAGAACAAGGGCGAGATCACGAGCGTCACCTTCTGGGGTGTGTCCGACGACCAGACCTGGCTGGACAGTCAACCCGTGCCGGGCCGCGACGACTTTCCGCTCTTGTACAACGACCAGCATCAGCCCAAAGCCGCGCGCGCCGCGATCATGGATTTTTGATTCCCTCGAGGGCTGCCCAACCGCAGCCCTCTTGCAGAAGGCTAACCTAGCGTCCCTCGGTCTCACTGGGCGTCACGCTTCGGGCTGCTTCGCTCAGGATTCTACACATCTCGCGGGACGGCGAGGGCGTTCTCGCGTCACGGCGACGGCTGCATTGCACGTACGAGGGTCCGACGACTGAGGACGCCCACTCACCTCTCACGCGCACAGAAAATTCTTACGCTCGTAATTACCTTCGTGGACGTCCGATGATACCTGGGGTCCCGAAGCGCATCGCGCGTTCACCCGAGTTCTTACGTTCGGAAGAACTTCTTGGCGATGGAACTGGGGACACGCCGCAATGGGATGGCGACTGCGAAGCGGCTCGGAGAGCGCTCGGACACCGCGATTTCTGCTTCGTGGGCCACTGCGTCGAAATGTGCAGAATCCTGAGCGGGCTGCGGTCGGGCTGCGGTCGGGCTGCGGTGTGGCTGCCCTGTCCCGACAAGAAGCCCGAGGCTTGCCGTGGTGGGAGAACTGCCGTAGCGATGCGGGGTGACGACTCCCGAGGTCGAACGCGCCGTTCACACCGTCTTTCGCATGGAATCGGCGCGGCTGATCGCGGGGCTGACGCGCTTGCTGCGCGACGTGGGCCGGGCGGAGGAGCTTGCCCAAGACGCGCTGATCGCGGCGCTCGAGCATTGGCCCGAGCAAGGTGTGCCGGACAACCCTGGTGCCTGGCTCATGGCCACGGCCAAGCGGCGCGCCATCGACGAGCTACGCCGCAGCAAGCGCTTGACGCGCAAACACGAAGAGCTGGGGCACGCGCTCGAAGCCGACGCGCTCGAAGGCGGCGAGGCGCTCGTGAAGCGCCTCGAGCAACAGCTCGATGAGCCGATCGGCGATGACCTGTTGCGGCTGGTGTTCATCTCTTGCCACCCCGTGCTGTCGATGGAGGCGCGCGTGGCGCTGACGCTCCGGCTTTTGGGCGGATTGACGACGGACGAGATCGCACGCGCTTTTTTGGTGGCAGAGCCGACGATCGCGCAGCGCATCGTACGCGCCAAACGCACCCTGGCCGAAGAGCGCGTGCCGTTCGAGCTGCCGCCCGGACCCGAGCTCGCGGAGCGCCTGTCTTCGGTGCTGGGCGTCATCTACCTGGTCTTCAATGAGGGTTATTCGGCGACGGCAGGCGACGACTTGATGCGCCCCGGCCTGTGCGAAGACGCGCTGCGCCTCGGTCGAATCCTGGCGGAGCTGGCCACCAACGAGCCGGAGGTGCACGGTCTGGTGGCGTTGATGGAGCTGCAGGCCTCGCGTTCGAACGCCCGCGTTGGTGCGAGCGGTGAGGCGATCCTCCTTCTCGACCAGAACCGCGCGCGCTGGGACCAGCTTTTGATCCGGCGTGGCCTGGCGGCGCTCGAGCGCGCGCTGCAGCTCGGCGGAGCGGACGGCCCGTACACGCTCCAGGCCGCGATCGCTGCGTGCCACGCGCAGGCGCGCAGTGGAGCAGAAACAGACTGGCAACGCATCGCAGCGCTCTACGAGCGCTTGGCCGTACAGACGGGCTCGCCCATCGTGGAGCTCAATCGCGCGGTCGCGGTGGCGATGGCTTTCGGTCCCGCCGCTGGGCTCGCTATCGTGGACACGCTGGGCTCGGAGCCGGCGCTGGCGAGCTATCACTTGTTGCCCAGTGTTCGGGGCGACCTGCTCGAAAAGCTCGGGCGGCGTGCAGAGGCTGCGACCGAGTTCGATCGCGCAGCTTCTTTGACCAGAAACGAGCGGGAGCGACAGGTGCTGCTCGGACGCGCAGCCGCCTGCCGCGACTAGGGCCAGCGAGCAACGATACGCGCCGCTATTTCGCGTCTGACTGCCGTCTCGAGTCGAGGCACGCACACTGCGCTACATCCGACTGGCCGGTTCGAAAGCGCACGAAAAGTCTGGTTTGGGCAAGGTCGAGGGTTAGAATCCGCGTGCCTCCGAACGCAGCATGCTCCAGCGATTTCTCCTCCCCACGAGCCTCGCCGCCTTGGCGGCTGCCTGCTCGGTGCTCATCGACGTCGACGCCAAGCAATGCGAAGTAGACGCGGACTGCGCCAAGCTGACCGGGGCCCCCGCCGGTGCCGTCTGCGTACAGTCGCTGTGTGTGGGGCCCGATGGCGACGTAGCGTCCGCGGGCGCAGCCGGCATGAGCGGCGATCCGCTCGAGTGCGCGACGCGCGGGACCAGCAAAGAAGACACCGTCAAGTACTCCTTCGCGCCCATCTTTGCGCCCGGCGGTGAGCCCGACAATCCCCAGCCGTTCAGCATCAAGGCCTGCGAGCAGCTGGACCTGACTTGCGAGCACCCGGTGTTCGGCCCGATCGACGTGAACGTCGACGAGCCGCAAGACTTCATCGTTCCGACCGGCTTCAACGGTTACTTCGAGATCACCAACCCCGACACGCTCGGCGGGTTGATGTTCGTGGGTCGCCCCGTCGTGCAGGATACGATCGGCTGGAACATCACCATGCCGACGCCGCAGCTCGTCGTCACGCTCAGCGCCGTGACGGGCGAAGACGTCGATCCGATGAAGGGGCTGATCCTCACCGTAGCGCGCGACTGCGCCGGCAACCCGCTGGCGAACGTGACCGTGCACAACACCAAGGGCGGCCTCGGTTATTACTTCGTGAACTTCTTGCCGGACACGAACCTGACCAAGACGGGTCCGCAAGGCGCCGCCGGCTGGGCCAACGTGCCCATCACGACGACGATTTTGAGCGGCACGCACGATTCTGGCAAGAATTTCGGCCCGGTGTCGATCCGCACGCGGCCCGGCTTCATGTCTTTTGCGGAGCTTTGGCCAGCGCCATGAACGCGGGGCTACCGCAGCAGAAGCCGACGGCGATGCTGGGGCGCTACCGCCTGCTGCTCGAGCTCGGTCACGGCGGCATGGCGCACGTGTACTTGGCGCTGGTCAGCGGCCTGGCGGGCTTCAGCAAGCTGGTGGTGCTCAAGGTGATGCGCGACGAGCTGCGCGAGCACCCCGCGTCGCTCAACATGTTCTTGGGGGAAGCGCGGCTGGCCGCGCGCATGAATCACCCCAACGTCGTGCAAACCTCCGAGGTCGGCGAGGACGCCGGTCGCTACTTCATTTGCATGGAGTACCTCGAGGGGCAGACCCTGAGCCGGCTGCTCAAGAAGACGATCGAAGGCACGCTGCCGCTCGGCGCGCGGCTCGAAATCATGTGCCAGATGCTCGAAGGCCTGAGCTACCTGCATGGCTTCAGCGATCTCGACGGCACGCCGCTCGGCTTGGTGCACCGAGACATCAGCCCCAACAACATCTTCGTCACCTTCGACGGCAGCGTGAAGGTGTTGGATTTCGGGGTCGCCAAGGCCGCCGGCATCAGCCACGTGACAGAAGCCGGCACCTTCAAGGGCAAGCTGGGTTACGCGGCGCCCGAGCAAATCGTCGGGCGAAGCGACCAGCGCTCCGACGTGTTCGCGGCGGGCGTGCTGCTCTGGGAAATTCTTACTTACCGGCGCCTCACGCAAGATCGCACGCAGACCGAGATCGTGCAGGGCCGCATCGCCGGCGCAGAGTCGGAGCTGATGCTGCAACGAGGCAGCGACGTACCGCCCGAGCTGATGGCGATTTGCGCCAAAGCGGCCGCCAAAGCGCCGGAAGATCGTTATGCGTCGGCGGCGGCGATGCGCGACGCGATTCGCCAGTACGTCAGCGCGCAGTCGCTCGAGTTTCCGGCCGACAAGCTGCGCGACTTGCTGCACGACGTCTACCAGAACGAGCGCGCCGAGATGCGCCGGCAGATCGACCAACGCATGAAGCAGGTCGCGCTCGAGGACGAGCATCCTTCGCAGTACAGCCAGGCGCCGTACGTGCCCAACGCGCCGGCCGTGTTCGGCAGCATCACGAGCACCAGCCCCACGAACGCCGCGCCCAGCGCAGGCCGCGGCAGGCTGCTCGCCTTCGGCGCCGTCGTTGCGTTGTTCGCAAGTATCGCCGGTGCGGTGGCGATGAAGCTCAAGCCCGCAGCACCGGCGCCCCCCGCGAGCGCCGCCACCCCCGCGAGCGCCGCCGCGCCAACTGCGGCAAGCGCACCGGGCAAGCAGCTGGTCAAGCTCGAGCTCTCGGCCGACCCGCCCGGCGCCGAGCTCTTGCTCGACGGCGCCAAGCTCGAGGGCAATCCGTTCAGCGGCCAGCTCGATCGCGACAGTGCCCTGCACCGGCTGGAGGCGCGAGCCCCGGGCCGCCGCAGTGAGGCGCGTATGATTCGGCTCGATCAAGATCTGACATTGCGCCTTGCGCTCGTGCCGACGGGCACGACTGCGGCGGCACCCGCCGCGAGCGCCGCGGCGACTTCGCCCACCGCCAAAGGTGCCTCCCGGAAAGAGGGCGCCACCTCCGACGACTTCGTGCACAAGCCGCGCGAAGGCAAATCCTCACGCCCCATCGACAACTCCGATCCCTACGGACCCTGAGCATGACCTTGCCGAGCTTGTTCCGACGCGCCGCCGTCTCCGCCAGCCTCTTGGGCACGCTCGGCCTCGCGTCGCCGGCGCACGCCGAGGGCGACAGCGCCGACACCGCCGCGGCGAACAGCGACGTCGAGCAAGCGCGCAAGCACTTCTCACAAGGCCTCAAGCTGTACAAGGAAGGCGACTTCGACGCGGCGCTGATTCAGTTCCAGCGCGCCTACGCGGTAAAGCCGAACTTCAAGGTCTTGTACAACATCGCGCAGTGCCACTTCGAGCTGCATCAATACGTCGAAGCGCGCGACAACCTCTCACGGTACTTGAAGGAGGGCGACGCGAGCATCGAGGCCGAGCGCAAGACCTCCGTCGAAAATGACTTGCGCGACCTGCAGCACCGCATCGCGCACCTCAAACTGAGCGTGAACGTCGATGGCGCGACCGTGTATATCGACGGCAAAAAAGCGGGCACCACGCCGCTCAGCGGCGCCATCGACGTGAGCGAGGGGCAGCGCACGCTGTCGGTAGAAACGGCCGATCGCGGCAGCAAGCAGCGCGTCGTGCAGCTCGCAGGCGGAGACGAGCAAGCGGTCAGCATCGAGTTCGAGGCTCCGTCCAGCGCCGCTCCCCTGCAAGCGAGCCGTCCGGAGCCCACGCGCCCCGTGGCCGCGCAATCATCGGGCCTGGGCGCCGGATTTTGGGTCACCGGTATCGGCGCGCTCGCGCTGGGCGCCGGCGCCGGCGTCACCGGCTACTTGGCGCTCCAAGCGCAGCACGATCACGAAGATCAAGTGCAGCGCTTCGGCGCGACCGAGAAGGACCTCAACGACTCGCACGATCGCGCCAAAACGCTTGCGCTCACGACCGACATTCTCGGCGGAGCCGCCGTCGTGTGCGCCGGCATCGCCACGGTGCTGATTTTCACGCACGATTCCGGCCCCGAGCAAGTGGGTCTCGGCGTCGGCCCCGGCAGCGTGGCCGTGCGCGGCCGTTTCTAACCGAGCACCAATCTAACGCGGCTTACATTCGTGGGCGTTTCAGTCGGGCTCGCTGGCGAGCGTTTGGGGGCTGACCTCGGCCGGCATCGAGCGGCGTAGCTCTTCGAGCAGTTGGATTTCGGTGCGCTGCTCCGTGCGCGGCTCGGGGCGCTCGGCCAGCGCCTGCACCAGCGGCGCGCGCACGGTTTCTGGCAGCAGGCTCTCGAGGTACTCGAGAGCGGTACCGCGCATCTTGCGATCATCCGTTTTGAGGGCCTGGCGCACGAGCTCGATCGAGCCGCGCGCGGTGCACAACGACAGCAGCGCGAAGACGTGGTCGCTGGCGTCTTGCGAAAGCGGGCCGCGGCCGATCTCGGCGAGCGCCAGCGCGAACACCTCTTCGCTCGGGGGCAAGAGCTCGCGCTCGTCGCGAGCCACCTCGAGCAGCGCCAGCGCGGCGCGGTAACGCACCTCCAGCGAGGCAGCCGACAAGGCGCGCCTGAGCGCGCTGGCCACGCGCGGTCCGCGCAGCGCCCGCAGCACGTGCGGCACCCGGCGGCGCACGGCCAGCGGCTGCGAGTCGCTCAGCATCACGTCCGCCAAGAGCCCGACCACGTCCGGCCCCATCGCGCGCAGCGCAGTGAGGGCTGACTTGACCAGCAAATCGTCGGCCAAGTGCGGGATGACGAAAGCAGCCAACCGCTGATCGAGCTCGGGACGCCCGAGCAGCGCCCGAATCGCAGCCGTGTTCGAGCCCAGCAGCGTGCGCACGTCTTGCAAGACTTGCTGGGTCGCCGCACGCCCGACGGCAGATGCCGACACCGCGGCCGCCTCGGTCCGCGCCGCGCGCTCCCGGCGGGCACGCTCGATCTCTTCGCGGAGCTTCTCGCGATCCAAACCGAGCGTGGTCGACGACAGCGTGCGGTGCGCGGCCGGATCCTCGGCCTCGACCGCCGCGACGCTCAAGGTACCGGCGCGGAGGCTCGCCTCGAGCTCGGCCACGTAACCCTGCCTGGCGCGCAGCGACAGCAGCAGCGCCAAGGCGAACGCAAACGTAGCCAAGAGCAAAGGCGCGCGCTCCACCAGCAGCGGGCTCCCCAGTGAGATCAGCAGGATCAAGCAGCTGGCACAGGCGTCGCCCCCCTTGTCGAACACCACGTCGATCAGTGACTTGGTGGCGCGCTTGGTCGTCGACGGCAAAGGGGTGAATAGCGGCTCGAACGCGCTCTTGAACAGAGACGGCCCCAGCGCCATGTCGGCTCCGCGTAGCGCACCCACCGTCAAGAACGACGGCGCCAGGGCGGCGAGCGCGCCCAACCCGACGCCCAAAGTCGGCGCAACCGCGAGCGTGCCGCCCAGCCCCACGGCTTCGAACAACGAGCGAGCCACCAGCGCCTGCAGCAAGAAGCTGAGGAGCGACGCTGCCGTGTAAAACACCGCGAAGAACCGCACCAGTTGCTCGGCGCTGCCCAGGTGCTCGACGGCCGCGTGCTTGAGCGAGAAATCGGCGAACGACGAAGCCGCCGCGATGCTGGCAGTGAGCAGCGCGAGCGTCCACAGGTAACCCGTGAAACGCACCGGCTGCCGCAACCTGCTGGCGGGGCTCGGTCCGTCCCCCAGGTGGCTGCCTGCCAGGCGCTTGCTGGCCAGCGCCGCCAACAAGCAGATCGCGGCCACCACCGGCAGGGTACTGCGCGCCCCCAGCCAGTGCGCCATGCGCTCCATGGTGAGACCGCCGACCAGCCCGCCTAGCGTCGCGCAAGCCGTGATGCGGCCGATCCAATGCTTGAGCGCGTGCGGATCGAAGCGCTCGTTCACCAGCGACCAGAACGCGCTCACCAGCAGCGCGCCGCCAATCGACACGTGCAGGTAGACAACCAGCGCCACGCCGTGCGCAAAGCTCGGCAAGAGCAGCCACTCGGCCGCCGAGAGCAGCGCGCTGACGATGAATAAAACCGGCGTCAGCGCAGCCGGCCCGCGCTTGGTCATCAACCGCGAGACCAGCAGGACGACCGGAATGGAGCCGAGCGCGGTGCCCAGCATCATGTGCGGCAAGTGCGAAAACTGAAACGTGGAGAGAAACAACCCCTCGCGTAACGACTTGCCCGCAACCTGATGAGCAATGGCCAGAGCCGCCGTCAGCATGGCCAGCCGCGCGGCGCTGGCGTCGGCCCGGGTCGTTTCCACACGAAGTGTGTACTCGACCGGGCGCGCTTCTTCAATTTCGGCGGCCGCTACAGCCGAAAAGTTTGCTCGGGCGCGTCCCCGCACGGCAAAAGCGCAAACGGTGCGTCGTTTCCTGCGCTGGCCAGACAGCGGCCGTCGTAGCTCTCGATGCGCAGCTCTCGGTATCGTGGCGTCGTTTGCAGCTCTTCCAGGCGAAAGCGTTGAGCCGGGTCATCCGCGCACGCACGCTCGACCACCCGCTCGCCCTCCGCGCTCCAGCACAGCCAGCTCACGTCGCCGAATAGGTGCGTGCCCCCCGGCGCTTCAGCCACGTGCAAACGTGCCTCACCGTTGCCGCTGAGCTCAGCGCACTCACTGGGCGAAAGGCTACTACCGGCCGCGTCGGAGCCCGCGGCCATGCGCACGCAACGGTTGTTGCCGAGCGCGATCAGCCGCTCGTACGCCGGCGCATCGAGGTCGGTCGGCAAGGGCCGCTCGAAAGTGGGCACGGCCTGATCACAGCCGAGCATCGCCCCTCCCAGGCCGACGAAGCGCCCCAACGCCAGCTGAGCGCAGAAGTATGCGCGCGTCTCCGGAAAGCGCGAAAGCCGTGCGTCCACGTTGCCGAAGGCCCCGCTCGTCCAGTCCTCACCGTAGATCCAGCCGCCGGCCCACTTCATGTTGATGTAAGTCAGGCCGCGCACCTGCGGGTAGAGGTTCACTAGCTCCAGCAAGCGGCTCAGGTACTCGTTGAAGCCAGCGGCAGAGGCGGAGCTCGGCTGCTGCACGGTCGACTCGGCGATCAAGATCGGCTTGCCCTGCTCGGCCGCCCAGGCAAGATCCCGAGCCAAGTTCTGATCCAGGTGCGCGCCCGGCGTGCAGCCGCCGTTCGTGCCTTCGGGAGTGGGCAGGCACAGGTCGTGATTGAACACCGAGAAAGCGATCCAGTCAGTCAGCTCGGGCCCCGGGTACAGCTGTTTTGCCCAGCCGCGCGTGGGATGAAAGACGAACGCCACGTTGCTCGCTCCTGCTTGCTGCAGCGTTTTTTTGATGTGCGCAAAGGCATTGACGTACGCCGGGCAATCCGTCTCGTCGCTCGGGCGGCAATGCAGATTCGGGCTCACCTCGTAGTCGACGCGCAGCAGAAACTTCAGCTGGGTGTTGCTCTTGAGCAAGGCGGCAAAGCTCTGCAAAGCCGGGTCGTACTTGCCGGCCACGATGTCGAGCTCCGGGTCCACCGCCCCGCCGCGCGCCAGGCACGCCGCATCGGCCAGGTCGCAGTAGCCTGCGTTGACGCGATTGTCCTTCCAAGACAGCCCCACCTCGACGAGCGCCCCCGGCGCCTCCCGCGCCAGGTAGTCGACGAACGCCTCTTGCTCGAAGCTCAACAGCTTGCCGCTGTATAGCTCTGCGTAGACGGAGCCCCCGGCCGGCATGCTGGCGGTGCCGAGCACGTAGTCGACATGTGCGCGCCGCCCGGATTGACCGATGAGGAGCGCCGTCTTGCCTACGTCGGGCGCGAAGGGGACGCCCAGCTCTGGTCCAGTGCCACCGGCACCGGACGCTGCCGACCCCGCTCCCATTCCCATCCCCGCTCCCCCTGCCCACCCCGCTTCCGATCCCGCCATGGCCGAGCCGCCCGCTGTCGTTCCGGCACCTCCGCCCCTCGGCGTTTCCGCGTCGGTCAGAGGGCCGCGGACGGCCTCGCTACAGCCAAAAACAGCTCCAAACAGGCACCAGGCTCGCCACGACATGCCACATGGTAACGATACCACACGTGCAAAACAAGGAGATCGCGTTCCGCGCCAATCATTTCGAATATTTACGCCCGCGCCGCAAAAAATCGCGCGAGGCGTGTCGATCGCTGGCGGGGCCGATTGTCGTGACTTCGAGCCCCCGATTCTCGTAACCCGGGCTCGAAGAGGACAACATGCTCAAGAAGACTCTGATCGGTGTCACTGCAGCGCTGGCTGGGCTGCTGGTCGTGATCGCGTTGCAGCCCGCGACCTTTCACATCGAACGCTCCATCACGATGACGGCGCCGCCCGAAGCCGCCTTCGCGCAGGTGAATGACTTTCACGCCTGGCGTGCCTGGTCGCCGTGGGAAAAGCTCGACCCTCAAATGCAGCGCAGCTTCGACGGCGCGCGCGCCGGTGAGGGTGCCAAGTACGCCTGGGTTGGCAACAAGGAAGTCGGCGAAGGTCGCATGACGATCGAGAAGAGCGAGCCCACGCAGATTCAGATCAAGCTCGAGCTCCTCAAGCCGTTCGCCGCCACGAACAAAGCCACTTTCACGTTCGCGAAGACCGCCGAGGGTACCAAGACGACCTGGGCCATGGACGGCAACAACAACTTCATCAGCAAAGCGTTCCACTTGGTGATGGACATGGACAAGATGATCGGCCCTGACTTCGAGCGAGGACTCTCGGCGATGAAAGTGGCTGCCGAGACTTCCGCCAAAACCCCGAGCGTCGCCGCCGCTCGCTGAGCCGCGCGTCCCCCAACCCCAATGAGGCTCGAACGATGAAATTCCTTCTGACTTACCAGGGCGACACCACCAAACCGCCGACCGCCGAGACGATGGCCGCAATCGGCAAGTACACGCAAGAAATGGTGGCAAAAGGCATCGTGCTCATGACCGGCGGTCTGGTCCGCCCGGACCACGGAACCAAGCTGGCCTATGCCGCAGGAAAGCTCACGATCACGGACGGCCCCTTCCCCGAGACGAAAGAGCTGATCGACGGGTTTGCGCTCGTTCAATGTGGCAGCAAGCGAGAGGCCATCGAGCTGGCGAGTGGCTTCATGCGCGTGGCGGGCGACGGCTTGGGCGAAGTGCTACAGGTCTTCGACGCCTCGGAAGGCGGACCGCCCGGACCACCATGAGCAGTGAAACGCATCGCGCGATCCACGCTGTCTGGAGCATCGAATCAGCTCGAGTCATCGCCAGCTTGGCGCGCATCGTGCGTGATGTTGGGCTAGCCGAAGAGCTAGCCCAAGACGCTTTGTTGGCGGCGCTCGAGCAATGGCCCGAGCAAGGCATCCCCGAGAATCCGGCGGCGTGGCTGATGGCGGCAGCGAAGAATCGAGCCATCAACTCACTGCGCCGTGGCAAGATGCTGGAGCGGAAGCACGGCGAGCTGGGGTACGAGCTCGAAATCGAGCAACGTCCCGAACAGCTGATCGAGCAGCTCGAAAGTGCGCTCGACGACGACGTGGGTGATGACTTGCTGCGCTTGATTTTCACGTCTTGCCACCCCGTGCTGAGCACGGAAGCGCGCGTGGCGCTGACGCTGCGGCTGCTGGGCGGGCTCACCACCGACGAGATCGCGCGCGCTTTCCTGGTTCCCGAGCCGACCATCGCTCAGCGCATCGTGCGAGCCAAGAAGACGCTGGCCGAAAAGCAGGTACCGTTCGAGGTTCCCCGCGGCGACGAGCTCTCGCTGCGCCTCGCGTCCGTGCTCGAGGTCGTGTACCTCATCTTCAACGAGGGGTATGCAGCGAGCGCAGGCGATGATTTGATGCGCCCCGCGCTGGTCGAGGACGCGCTCCGGCTGGGGCGCATCCTGGCGGGTTTGGCACCGAACGAGCCGGAGGTGCACGGTCTCTTGGCGTTGATGGAGCTCAACGCTTCGCGCCTGGCGGCGCGCACCAACTCCGCGGGTGAGCCGGTGCTGCTGCTCGAGCAAGATCGGGGCCGCTGGGATCACCTGGCGATCGGCCGCGGTCTAGCAGCGCTCACGCACGCCGAGAGCCTGGGACGTGCGCCGGGCCCGTACGTGCTGCAAGCAGGGATCACGGCGTGCCACGCCCGCGCCCGCACGCCGGAGGCCACCGACTGGCCGCTCATCGCCAGCCTCTACGCCGCGCTCAACATGCTGCTGAAATCGCCCGTCGTCGAGCTGAACCGCGCGGTCGCCGTCTCGATGGCCGAAGGCCCCGCCGCCGGGCTGGCCATCGCCGACGCGCTGCTTTCCGAGCCCGCGCTCCGCAGCTACCACCTGCTGCCGGGCGCCCGCGCCGAATTCCTGGAAAAGTTGGGCCGCTTCGACGAAGCACGCACCGAATTCGAACGCGCCGCCCTGCTCACCCAAAACGCGAAACAACGCGACCGCCTCAAACAACGCGCCCGCAACTGCGGCCACTGACGCGCTTGCGTGACGGAGGCGCCCTGCTCTCATTCGTCGCGCGTCCGTCAACGATTCGAACAACAAGACCAACCGATCTCCCTGGGACGCCAGCCGCCCAAGACCTGACAGAAATCGACTCGCCGCTCGTCGATCTCGCGCAGCTTCGATTGACGTCTTCACGAAGGCGACGAGCGCGCGCCGGAGCTGACCCAACCAGGAAGGACTAACTATGCGATTTCTATGTATTTATAAGCCGGAGGCTGCTGAGTCGAATGTGCCGCCTACGGCGGAGGAGCAGGCGGCGATGGGGGCGTTGATTGGAGATATGGCGAAGGCAGGTGTGCTGCTCGGCGCCGAGGGTTGTATGAGCAGTGAGTTCGGGACGCGCGTGCGCATCGAAGGCGGTGAGTACAGCGTGACGGACGGGCCGTTTCCGGAGACCAAGGAGCTGATTTCCGGATTCTGCTTACTGCAGGTGAAGACCAAAGCCGAGGCGATCGAGTGGACCAAGCGCTTCTTGGCGCTCGTCAAGCACGGCACTTCGGAGGTGAGGCAGCTTTACGAGGTGCCGGCGGCCTCAAGCGCGACCGGCGGCTCGTGGTGACGGCGGCGTGCCCACCACTGACTGAACCGCTCGAGGTACAAGTAGAAGACCGGCGTCACGTAGAGCGTGAGCAGCTGCGAGAAGAACAAGCCGCCCACCACCGCCAAGCCGAGCGGCTGGCGTGATTCGGCACCCGCGCCGAGACCGAGCGCGATCGGCAGGGTGCCGAGCAAGGCGGCCATCGTGGTCATCATGATCGGGCGGAAGCGCACCAGGCAGGCCTCGGTGATGGCTTGCTCTGCGCTCACGCCCGGGTTTTTGCGCGCTTCGACGGCGAAATCGACCATCATGATACCGTTCTTCTTCACCAGCCCTACCAGCAGAATCACGCCCACGAACGCGTACACGTTGAGATCGATGCCGAAGATCATCAGCGTGACGACGGCACCGAAGCCGGCGAACGGCAAGGCCGACAGAATCGTGAGCGGGTGAACCAGGCTCTCGTAGAGCACGCCCAGCACCAGGTAGATGACCAGCACCGCGATCAGTAGCAGCCCGCCCAGCCCGCTCAGCGACGACTGAAAAGCCTCCGCCGAGCCTTGAAAGCGCGCGCTCACTCGCTCCGGCAACACGCGGAGCGCGGCGCTGTTCGCTTCGGCAACGGCCTCGCTCAGCGAATGGCCGGGGCGCAAGTTGAACGAAACCGTGGCGGCCGGCAATTGCCCGGAGTGGCTCACCGTGAGCGGCCCCACCCCCTGACTGAGCTTGGCCACCGAAGTGAGCGGGACCAGCGCGCCCGTCGCCGAGCGCAGGTACAACAGGCCCAGGGATTGTGGCTCCCGTTGCGTGCGCGGGTCGAGCTCCAAGATCACCTGGTAGGTGTTGTTGCTCGAAAAGATGCTGGAAACCTGGCGTGTGCCGTAAGCGTTGTAGAGAGTGTCCTCGATGCCGGCCACCGTGACGCCTAGCTCGGCGGCGCGAAGGCGATCGACTTCGACCCGTAGCTCGGGGTTGTTGAGCTGCACGTCCGTCGTCACGTCTTTCACGATCCGTGACTTTTGTAGCTCTTGCGCGAGCTTGGGTGCCGACTCGTAGAGCAAGCTGGTGTCGGTGCTCTGCAGGGTGAGCTGGTACTCACTCTTGGTGACGCGCCCCCCGAGGCGAATCGGCGGCGGCGCCTGCACGAACGAGCGCATGCCCGGCACCTGATTCATCTGCTTGGACAGCTCGCCCGCGATCTGATCCGCCGTTTTGCTGCGCTGAGCGCGCGGCTTGAGACGCAAAAAGAGGCTGCCCTGGTTGGTGCCACCGCGCCCCTGCCGAGCGCCGACGCTGGACATGAACGCTTCGACGTCGGGATGCTTGCGCACGATCTCGGCCACTTGCTGCTGGCGCTCGGCGACGGCCTCGAACGAGATGCCTTGCACGGCCTCGGTCGTGACCTGCAGCTGGTCGGTGTCTTCAGTCGGCAAGAAGCCTTTGGGCATGCGCACGAACAACACCACCGTGGCCGCCAGAATCCCCAAAGAAAACAGCAGATTGACCCGCCGGTGCCGGATCGACCAGGCGAGCGTCTTGCGATACAGCTCGAGCCAGGCATCGAACACGCGCTCGATCGTCACGTAGAGGCGACCTTGCTTTTGCGCGTCGTGGCCCGCCTTGAGCAAGCGCCCCGACATCATCGGCGTGAGCGTGAGCGACACGAACGCCGACACCAAGATCGACACTGCGATCGTGACCGCAAACTCTTTGAACAGGCTGCCCAAGATGCCGCCCAAAAACAGGAACGGCACGAACACCGCCACGAGCGAGATCGTCATCGACACGATCGTGAACCCGATCTCGCGCGTGGCGTCGAAGGCCGCTTGCAGCGGTGTTTTGCCGAGCTCGATGTGGCGGACCACGTTTTCGAGCACCACGATCGCGTCGTCGACCACGAAACCGACGCTGAGCGTGATGGCCATCAGCGACAGGTTGTTCAGGGAGAAGCCGAGCAGGTGCATCACCGCGAAGGTCGCCAGTGTGGCCAGCGGCATCGACAGGCTCGGGATGATGGTGGCGCTGAGACGGCGCAAGAACAAGAAGATGACCAGCACCACCAACGCCAGCGTGAGCAACAGCGTGAGCTCGACGTCGTGAACGGACGCGCGCACGGTTTGGGAGCGGTCGAACAGCACCTCGAGATCGACGGACGCCGGGATTTCTTGACGAAAATTCGGCAAGAGCCCCAGCACCTCTTTCACGACCTCGACCGTGTTGGCGCCAGGTTGCTTCTGGATGCCCAGCACCACCGCGCGCGGCATGCCGTTCTTGTCGCCGCGCCAGGCGGCGGTCTTGTCGTTTTCGACGCTATCGAGCGAGCGCCCCACGTCACGGACGCGCACGGCTGCGCCGTTGCGGTACGCGACGACGATGTCTTCGTACGGCTTGGCGTTTTCTAGCTGCCCGTTGGCTTCGATCGCGAAGGCCGTGCGAGGGCCGTACAGCGCGCCGGTCGGCAAGTTGACGTTGGAGCCCTTGATGGCGTCCGACACGTCGTCGAGCCCGATGCCGAGCGCCGACAGCTTTTGCGGATCGGCCTGGACCCGTACAGCGTACTTTTGCGAGCCGAACACGTTGACCTGCGCGACGCCACGTGTCTGCGAAATCATCTGCGATAGGCGTGTCTCGGCGTATTCGTTGACGACGTACAGCGGCAGCGTGCTCGAGCTGAGCGAGAGCAGCAAAATTGGCTGATCCGCCGGGTTGACCTTGCGGTAGCTGGGCGCCTGCGGCATGTCGCGCGGCATGCGCGGGATGGCGCGGGCGATCGCAGCCTGCACGTCTTGCGCCGCTGAATCGAGGTCGCGGCGCAGGTCGAACTGCAGCGTGACATTGGTGTTACCGAGCGAGCTCTCGGAGCTCATGCTGGCGAGGCCGTCGATAGCCGAGAATTCGCGCTCCAGGGGGGTTGCGACGGACGAAGCCATCGTCTCGGCGCTGGCCCCAGGCAAGGCGCCGCTGACCTGAATGGTCGGAAAATCGACGTCCGGCAGCGCCGCCACGGGCAGCTGCAGGTACGCCATGATGCCGAAGATCAGGATCGCGACCATCACCAAGCTGGTCGCGATCGGACGCTTGATGAACGGTTCGGAGATACTCATAGCCCCTCGGGCTTGCGCTGCTCGGGCTTTTCGCTGCTCGCCGGCAGTGCGGCGGCCGACTTGGGCGCCACTTTGCTGCCCTTCCTGAGCCGCAGCTGGCCGTCGGTGACGACCTGCTCGCCCGCGCGCAGGCCTGATTTGATGAGGGCTTGCGTGGCCGTCGTGCGCTCGACCTCGACCGGGCGCGGCGCCACGCGGCCGCCTTCGCCGAGCACGTAAACGAAGGAGCCCGTTTGTGAGCGCTGCAGCGCCGGCTCCGGCACCACGGTGGCATTTTGGTCGACGCCCAGTACCAGCACGACGTCGACCGAAGCACCCGGCCACAGCTCTTGCCCGGAGTTGAGGTAGGTGGCCTTGAGCGTGATGGTACCGGTCGCGACGTCGACGCTATTCTCCATGAAAGTGACGGGCGCTTCGATCGTTTTGGCGCCTTCGCCGCGCGGCGTGACGCGCGCGGTGAGCGGCTCGTGGCCGAGCTTCTGCCGAATCGTGTTCAGGTGCTCTTGCGGCACCGTGAAGCGCACGTAAATCGGTGAGAGAGCGCGGATTTGTACCATCGGCGACAGATCGTTCACTTTGACGGTGCTGCCCGCGTGCACCATCAGGCTGCCGGTGCGGCCGTCGATTGGGGAAGCGATGCGGGTGAAGGCGACGTTCAGGCTGGCGCTCGCGATTTGTGCTTTGCCGACGGCGACACTTGCGGCGGTGGAGCGCGCGTCGGCCTGAGCCTTGGCGACTTCTTGCTCGCTGGCGACGCCTTCGCTCTGCAGGCGCGCGGCGCGATCGGCTTCGACCTTGGCCTGATCGGCCACCGCCTGATTGCGCAAGAGCTCCGCCTGCGCAGCGGCCAGCGACGCGCTGTACGGCCGCGTATCGACCGTGAAGAGCAGATCGCCCTTCTTGACGAAATCGCCTTCGTGAAAGTGCACCTGCGTGATCAGGCCCTGCACTTGCGAGCGCACGTCCACCGTGCTCGACGCCTCGACGGTGCCGAACGCTGCGACCTCGCGCGGCACATCGAGTGTTTGCACCGTGGCGAGCGTGACCGGGACGGCCTCTTCCCCCTTTTGCGCTTGCGACTTATTCTCGCAGCCCGCGAGCCCGAGCGCGGCGCCGAGCAGGGCGAGCGCCAACGAACCCTGGGCGACAGACCGCGACGGCTTTGCTCCGACTCTCACCCCCATGACGTACCGCCCGGCACTTGCATGACTCTGTCGAGATTGTGTCAGATTGTGTAGGCTCACGGCCAGCTTCGCCCCGCTCGTGTACCCTCACGCCATGGCCGGTATTCATGTGCTCCTGGTCGAAGACGACGCCAAGTTGGCGCGGCTGACCTGCGACTATTTGGAGCACCAGGGCCTTACGGTCACACGCGTGGGCGACGGCCCCTCGGCGATCCGCGAGGGTTTGCGGCCAGAAATCGACGTGGTGGTGCTCGATTTGATGCTGCCCGGCTGCGACGGCTTCGAGGTATGCCGCGAGCTGCGCAAGAGCTCGCACGTGCCGATCATCGCCGTAACTGCCCGCGTAGAAGTGGCGGATCGCGTGCTGGGGCTGGAGCTGGGCGCCGATGACTACTTAACGAAGCCGTTCGCGGCGCGCGAGCTCTCGGCGCGCATTCAGGCGGTGGTGCGGCGCGCGCGTGGCAAGGCCGGCCCGCCACCGCGCGAGCTCACGGTGGGCAAGCTGGTGCTCGACGTCGCAGGCCTCAACGCCTCGCTCGAAGGCCGGCCGCTGCACCTCACCTCTTATGAGTTTGCGCTGCTGCGCGCTCTGGCCGAAAATTCGGGACGCGTGCTCAGCCGCGAGCAGCTGCTCGAGCTGGCCAAAGGCAACGCGGACGACGCCTTCGATCGCTCGATCGACGTGCGCATTTCGCGCCTGCGCCACAAGCTGGGCGACGACTCGCGGCATCCGGCGTTGCTCAAGACGATTCGCGGCTCCGGCTACATGCTGACGGCAGGCGACGAGCGGTGACCGGGCAGCGCTTTCCGCGCTCGCGGCTCTTGCTGCGTGTCTACCTTTATGGCGTGCTCTTGTTGGCGCTGGCCGGCGGCGCCAGCTTTCTGGTCGGGCGCTTCGTGCTCACACCGGCGGTCGAGGTGCCGGTGCGTCCCGCAACCGCCTGGCTCGCCTGGCACTTGTTGGACAGCGTCGGCGAGCCCGAGCGCCTGGCGCGCGAGCTCACGGACGTGAAGCGCCGCGCGCACGTCGAGATGACACTGTTCGACGCGCAGGGTCAGCTGATCGCGACCAACGCCACCCACGCACCGCCACCACTGCGCGAGCAAGAGCTGGCGTTGCTGGCCAGCCACGGCACGGAGTTCAAGAACGGCACCGGCGTCGTGGCGGTGCGCGACGCGGCCGGTCAGGTCCTGCGCTACGCCCGCACCACCTACCCACAACCGGAGGTGCCACTCGGCACGGCCATGGCACAGCTGGCCGCGGCGCTGGCGGTGCTCGCTGTGCTCTCCATCCCGCTAGCGCGCTCCATCAGCGCGCCGCTCGAGCAACTGAGCGAGGTGACGCGAGCCTTCGGCGCCGGCGATCTGTCGGTGCGCAGCGGCCTCAAAAGCCAGGACGAAATCGGCGACTTGGCGCGTGCTCTCGACGACATGGCCGACCGCGTCGTCGAGCTGCGCAAAACCGAGCGGGAGCTCCTAGCCAACGTTTCGCACGAGCTGCGCACACCGCTGGCGCGCATCCGCATGGCGCTCGAGCTGGTGCGCGAGGGCGACGCGCCCAGCGCGGCCGGTTACCTCACCGACATCGAAGACGACCTGGGCGAGCTCGAGCGCTTGCTCGACGACGTCATGACCGCAGCGCGCCTCGAGATCGCGCGCGGCACCGCCAGCGATGCGTTGCCACCACTGCGCCTCAAGCGCGTGAGCGCTGAAGAGCTGGTCGAAGCCTCCCGCGCCCGCTTCGAAAAGCGCGTCCCGGGCCGTCGCCTCGAGCACCGCGTCGCCCCCGACGCTCCTGACGTCGAGGCAGATCCCAGCCTACTTCGGCGCGTAGTCGACAACCTGCTCGACAACGCCGCCAAGTTCTCGGAAGCGAGCACCCCCATCGAGCTCGAAGCCACCCGCGACCAGGACGGCGGCCTGAAGCTCGAGGTGCGCGACCACGGCATCGGCATCGACCCTGCCGAGCTCGAGCGCATCTTCGAGCCCTTCTATCGCACCGATCGCAGCCGCGCGCGCACTACCGGCGGCGTCGGCTTGGGGCTGGCGTTGGCACGAAGAATTGCGCTGGCGCACGGCGGCCAGATTACGGCCGCGAGCGGGCCGGAAAAAGGCAGCCGGTTCCGGTTGGTGGTACCGCGCGCGCCAGGCTGAAGGCGGGCAGCGCGCGTTGGCTCGGGCTCGGTCGCTCCGTGCCTCCGCGCCCACCTGGCGTCGATGCGGTGAGACCTCGCGTGGCGGTGCTGGTCGTCAAGCGCGGCTCAAGCGCCCCGCGAGCCATCCGCCGACCACCAACTGCATGGGGTGATAGATCATGATCGGCAACAAAATCATCGCGAGCCCTGGCGCGCTCCCGAAGATGACTCGCGCCATCGGCACGCCGGAGGCAAGCGTCTTTTTGGAGCCGCAGAAGAGCGCGGCGATGCGGTCGGCGCGTTCGAAGCCGAGGAGTTGGCCGAACAGCCAAGTCATTGTCAGCGCCACGCCGAGCAGCAAAAACGATGCCGCGCCGGACACCAACAGCGACACTGCCCCGCTCCGCCACACGCCGCCCACGACTGAATCGCAAAACGACGTGTACACCAAGAGCAAGATCGTCAGGCGATCGACGATATTGATTCGTGATTTGTGCGCGCTTGCCCAGGCGCCTAGTAGCGGGCGCGCGAGTTGACCCGCCAGGAGCGGCAATACCAGCCAAATGCACAAATCGAGGACCACGGAGCCGAGCGGTAGTGCCTGCCCCGAAGCGCCCAGCACCACGCTGAGCCAGAGCGGTGTGAGCACGACGCCGAGCAGGCTGGAGAGCGTGGCGTTGAAGACCGCCGCCGCCACGTTGCCGCGCGCGGCCGCCGTGAGCGCCACCGACGACGAGACCGTAGAAGGCAGCGCGCACAGGAAGAACAAGCCGGTGCGCAGCTCTGGCGCCAGACGTGTCCCGCACGCCCGCAACAACACCAAACCGAGTAGCGGGAACAGCAGGAATGTGGAGGCTTGCACCAAGAGATGCAGCCGCCATTGCCGCACGCCGGCCGACAGCGCCTGAAACGACAGCGTGAGGCCGTGCAAGAAGAAGATGAGCGCGACCCCAAGCTTGTTCACGAGCTCGGGGTGCAGGCTGCCGCCCTTGGCGCCCGGCTCCGGCAGGAGCCACGCCAGCAGCACCGCGCCCGCCATGCCGAGCAGAAACCAGTCGACGGGGGCTCGGGCGGGTTGCTTCACGCGCGGAGGCTAACCAAAGTGAAGTGGTCGCGCTAGTAGCTAGTCGAGCTTGCGCGCGGGCTCTTCGTCCAACACTTCGCGCACGCGCTGCGCCAGCGTTTGCATGGAGTACGGCTTGGGCAAGAAGGCGATGCCGCGCTCGGCGATACCGCGATGCACCGCCATGTCTTCCGTGTAGCCGGAGGTGTAGAGCACGCGTAACTCGGGCCGGATGCCGAGCAGTCGCTCGGCCAGCTCTCGCCCGCTCATGCCCGGCATCACCAGATCGGTCAGCAATAGGTCGACGGGCTCGGCGAGCACTCCGATATTCGCCAGCACCTCGTTGGCGTTGCCGAACGTTCGCACGGTGTAGCCGAGGCGCTCGAGCACATTGCGGGCCAGCGTGCGCACGACCTCTTCGTCTTCGACCACCAGTACCGTTTCGCTGCCGACCGGCAGCGGCGTCGGCGTGGTGGGCGGCAGGCTCTGCACGCTGCCTTCTACGGCTGGCAAATACATCCTGAAGACGCTGCCCTCGCCCGGCTCCGAGTACACCTCGATGCCGCCGCCGGCTTGCTTGATGGCCCCGTAAACCATCGCCAACCCCAAGCCGGTGCCTTTACCGACGCCCTTGGTCGTGAAGAAGGGCTCGAACAAACGCGACTTCACTTCGTCGGACATGCCAGTGCCGGTGTCACCGACGGACAAGAGCACACATTGGCCGCTCGCCACTTGCAGGCGCTCGGCCATCGCTTCATCCAGCACGAGGTTCTCGGTGGTGAGCGTCAAGCGGCCGCCGTCGGGCATCGCGTCGCGCGCATTCACGGCCAGGTTGACCAAGATTTGCTCGACCTGCCCGGGGTCGATGCGCACGGGCTCCAAGAACTCGCCCAGCGTGAGCACGAGCTCCACGTCTTCGCCCAAAACGCGGCCGAGCATCTTGTGCATACGCTTGGCCACGTCGTTCAAGCTCAAGACTTGCGGCATCAGCACCTGCTTGCGCGAGAACGCCAGCAGCTGCCGGGTCAGGTTCGCCGCCGAGTCGGCCGCGCGCTGCGCCTCTTGGAGGTGCTCGCGAATGGCGCCCCCCGCAGGCATGGCCAGCTCCGCCATCGAGATGTTGCCCTTGATGGCGGTGAGCATGTTGTTGAAGTCGTGAGCCACGCCGCCGGCGAGCCGCCCCACCGACTCCATCTTTTGCGCCTGGCGCAGGCCGTCTTCGAGGCGCCGACGCTCGGCTTCTTCTTGGTGAGCGGCGGTTACGTCGATCTCCACGCCGTCCCACACGGTGCCGCCGTCGGGCAGGCGGCGCGGCGATGAGCGAAACAGCGCCCAACGAATCGTGCCCGCCAGGCGAATACGCACCTCGACCTCGAACTTCGACAGCTCGCGCCGCGAGGCGTCGTGCGCGGCTCGCAGCAACCACATGTCGTCAGGGTGCACCTGGTTGTAGAGCAGGCTGGAGTCGCCCAACAGCTCCTCCGGCGTGTGCCCGTGCAGACGCTCGACCCCCGCGCTCACGTAGGTGAAGCGGCGCCTGTCCTGCGCGTCCACCACGAGCTGGTAGAGCATCACGGTGGGCACGTTGTTCGTGAGCGAGCGCAGGCGGCGTTCGTTTTCTGCCAGTGTTTCGGCGGCCTTCTTGCGCTCCGTGATGTCCGTGTTCGTGCCCGCCAAGGTGCGCGGCTTGCCCTGGTCATCGCGCTCGACCACTGCGCCGCGGCCCAGGATCCAACGGTAGCTGCCGTCGGAAGCGCGCATCCGGAACTCGACCTCATAACCTTTGTTGCCGGGCGCGGCCATGGCCGCCGTGATGGTATCTACCGTCGGCTGCAGATCCTCCGGGTGGCACAGGCTGCGCCAGGCGTCGAAGGTCATCGGCATGCTGCGGTTGCCGTAGCCCAAAATCTCGTACCAACGCGGGCTGTAGTAGGTCTGATTGGTGTCGAGGTTCCATTCCCAGATGGCGTCGCTCGTGGCAGCCGTGGCTAGCGCGAGGCGGCGCTGGCTCAGCTCCAGCTCACGCTCGGTCTCGCGATCGCGCGCAATCGCCAGCACCAGCGTCGCTGTGTCGCTCTCTCCGAGCGGCGAGAGTCGTACGTCGACGTGCTTGCCGGACAGGAGCTGGCCGCTCACCGACGTCGGCACGCCTGCCGCAGCTGCTTCGATGGCTCGCGCGATCGCTGCACGCTGCGGCGCCGCGAACACCTCGGGCAAGCTCACCTTGGCGAGCGCGACTTGCGACTGCTTCGTCAAGTCTTGCATGCGGCGGTTGGCGTAGATGATGCGGCCTTCTGCCGACAGCTTGAGGATGCCGTCGTCGGCCGTCTCCACCAGCGCTTTGAAGTCCGCTGCGTCTTCGGCAAGGGCGCGCCCCTCGTCGACCTGCGAGACACACAGCAACGCGAGCTCGCCCCCAAACTCCACCTTGTGAACCAATGAGTGGATGTGGCGCAGCCGCCCCCATGCATCGAAGAAGCGGTTGTCGATCGGCGCCGAGACCCGATCGGTTGAAGCCAGGAAGCGCTCGAGCGCCTGCGCCACGCCGGGCAAGTCGTCCGGATGAATGAACGGGTTGTCGGCGTTCTTGAGCTGAAAGTCTTCGAGCTTCATGCCGGTCTGGCGCTCGAACGCGCGATTGACCCAAAGCATCTCGCCGAGCGGCTTCCACACGTAGACCGCGTCGCTCACCGCGTCGGCGAGGGCGACCAAGGCTTCGAACGAGCCCAACGATCCCATGCTCGCTTTTCGTAACACAAAATCGGTCGTTCGGGCCGGCTAGGCCTGGTCTCACCCTGGTTTACGGACGGCGTCAGCCGCCCGGCCTACTGCTCGAGTCGATGTTCAGATGCTCGGCACGCAACACGCTCGGCGCAGGGGAAAACGCCATCGCGCGTTCCATCACGTTTCTGAGCTCTCGTACGTTGCCGGGCCAAGGGTGCGCGCTCAGCGCGGCCAGCGCGTCCGGGGCGAGCACCGGTGGCTCGCCCTGCCGTGCGAGCTCCCGCAAGAAATGGCGCGCCAGCACGGGCACGTCTTCGCGGCGCTCGCGCAGCGGCGGCACCACGATCGGTACGACCTGCAGTCGATAGTACAAATCTTCACGGAACTTGCCGCTGCGCACCAGCTCGCTCAGGTTGCGGTGCGTGGCGGCCAGCACGCGCACGTCGACGCGCAGCGGCCGGCGCTCGCCCAGCGGGAAAACTTCGCCATTTTCGAGGAAGCGCAGCAGCTTGGGCTGGATGTCCAGCGGCAGCTCGCCAATCTCGTCCAGAAAGAGCGTGCCCCCCGCCGCCGCCCGAATCACGCCGGCGTGATCGCTGGTGGCACCCGTGAAGGCGCCGCGCTTGTAGCCGAACAGCTGACCTTCGAACAGCTCACGTGGGACGGTGGCGCAGTTGAAGGCGACGTAAGCTTTGCCCGAGCGATCGGACAAGTCGTGAATGGCTCGCGCCACGACTTCTTTCCCGACACCCGACTCGCCCGTGATGATCACGGTGGCGCTGGAGCCGACGAGTCGCGCTAGCTCCGCGCGCAGCTTGCGCATGGCGGGTGACGCCGCCAGGAACCCGGGTAGCTCCGGCAAGCGATCATCGGTGTTGGCCTTGGCGCGCCGTTCGTCGTAGCCCCGCAGCGTAGCCGCCTCGAGCGACAGCGAGGCCACGGTGCCGAGCAGCGACAACAGCGCGCGCTCGGCGCTGGTCGCGTCTCCGCTGATGCTGAGCCGAAAAGTGCGCCCGGCACCGTCGCCGAGCTCGACCGAGGTCGCGGCTGGTGTGGCGGCACCGCCCAGCAGCTCACGCGGCGCGCCGGTCGAATCCAGCTCGTCCAGCCGCACGCTACGGCTCGGAAAGAAGCCCTGCACGATCGACACCAGCTCTTGCAAAATCAGCGTCGGCAAGGCGCCGCGCACCGACAGCCGTTGCAGCGGCACCACCAGTGCTTCGATCGAAGCACCACCGCGCGAGCGCGGCTGCTCCGGCTCCTGCGCGCGCTTGATGCGCAGCCGCTCCATACCGAGGCCCATGGACTTGGGCGGCTTCAGGTTGATCTCGGCGAGCGCCAGGCGCGCTTGCTCCAGCCGCTCGGGCGCGCCCGGCTCGTCGTACGCACCCTCGAACGACGCAATCAAATAACGCACGATGAGCGCGTCGCAGCGGTCCCGGGCCAGCTCGAAGGTGGCAATGGCCGATTCCAGCAGGTGGCGGCCCTCGCTCCAGTGCCCACCCGCCGCGAGCATCGTGCCCTCCACGCGCCGCAAGACCGCCGTCATCCACGGCGCCGGAAAAGCGTCCATCAGCCGTTGCGCGCGCCGCAGTGTGAGGCGCGCCGCGCCGTCCTGGTCCGCGAGAATTTGCGCGAGCACGTGGTGCGGCATCACGTGGCGCAGCAAGAACGGCCAGCGCTTGGCCTCCTGCTCGGCGCGCTCGAAGGCGGTCACCAAGAGCGACGGCTCGGCGCCCGCACACAAGCCCTCAATCGCCTCCAAAAACGCCAGGTACGCGCGACAAATCGGCTTGAGCGCAGGCACATCGCAGTCCCGCAAACGCACGAGCAGCGGTGCGAAGCCTTCTTCGTGTCCGGAGAGGTGCAGCACCCGCGCCCAAGTCGGCACCGCGGACAGCGCGGGCAGCCCCGTGTCCTCCGTCCACGCTTCCAGCGTCGAGAGCGCGGCCAGCGCTTCGTCGGGTCGCCCCGCGCGCAGCTGCGCCTCGGCCTCGGCTCGCGCCAGGAGCAGGTGTTGCACCCCGCTTACGGTGCGCGCCCCCAGCAGCTGGCGGGCGCGCCGGGTTAGCACCAGCACCTGCTCGGGGTCGGCCAGGTTATCGAGATCGCACTGGGCTTGATGCGCCAGCGCGCGCGCCGCCAAAATCGGATAACCGGCCGCGCGCGCCTTGTCGGACAGCGCCTCGAAGCTGCGAGTTGCCGCCGTGGCCTTGCCCGCCATCATCGGCCTCAACCCCTGAAATTCCTCCAAATGGAGCGCCACCAGCGGCCGCAGCCCCAAGCTCGGCACCTCTTCGAGCCGCGCATAACCACGCTCGAGCAAATCCCGATCGCCAACCAGCATACCGGCCGAGAGCGTGGCCAAGATCCCGATCGTCAACGTCTCCGGATCCGCCCCGGCCGAGAGCGCCTCGGCGCGCGCTGCAAACGCGTGCACGTAACCGTGGTCGAACAGCGCCGCGAGCGGCAGCGCACGCACCAACGCGGCCACCGCAAACACGCGCGCCGCGATCGCGGGTTCGAGCACGCCGGCCTCCGCGTCTTCGAGCGCCGTTGAGATCGCCACCAGCGCGCTCTTGGCGTCGCCGGTGAGCACGACCTCGGCCAGCGCAATGCCGAAGCTCGACAGGGCCCGCGCGTTGCTCGACAGCCCGCGCTGTGTGGCCAAGAGTTGCACCAGCTCCGTCTGGCCGCGTCGCGCCTCACCGGTCAGCACGCGCTCCACACTGAGCAGCGCCGAGGTCAGGTCGTCGGAGTGCGACGAGGCACCCGTCGCGACGCCCTCCGCATCGTGTCGCACCCGCTCGGGCAAGCTCTCGCCCTGGTGCAGACGTGACAACTTCTGGAGCTCCGCCCCGCGTGGGCGTCGCGCCTCGGGCGCACCTTCCGGCAGCTCCCAGCGGTAGACGGTGTTGGCGGTCACGCCGAGCTGGCGTGCAAACGCCGCCCGACTCGAGCCACCCCTCAGCTCGCGAACGCGCTCCGGCGAAATGGAAGAGAGCATCACATCCGGAATACTTCCACGCGCTCTAATTGGATGCACTCCGGAAGTAATCCTTGCCGCCGTCCCTGGATCCATGTCAGCCCGACAGAGTTGTCATCTTATTGTAATCATTGAATTCCTATCGTTCCGACACGCCGGCACGGCGAGTGCACAAGGGCCGAACATGGTCAGTGTTGCAGAATCAGGCGGCCCCCTCACGAACCTCCAAGGAGAGACCGAAGCCAAGCCCGCGCCCCGCCGCAAGGCCCTCTATCTACTTCCATTGCTGACGGCCCTGGCAGCCGCCGGCGGCGCAGTCGCCTTCTTGGGGGGCGCCAACCAACAGACGACGGACGACGCGCAGGTCGAAGGCCACGTCGCGTACGTGGCGCCGCACGTCGCGGGCCAGGTCAAGCGCGTGTTGGTGAAAGACAACCAACACGTGAAAGCAGGCGACGTGCTCGTCGAGCTCGACGATCGCGACCTCAAAGTGCGGTTGGCATCGACGCACGCGGACGTGGCCGCTGCCAAGGCGGCGCTGCACTCGAGCGAGACCCAGCTGGCGGTCACTCGCAAGTCGGTGGACTCGAACCTGGCGGTCGCGCACGGCGGCATGGCGCAGGCGCTGTCCGTGCAGGGCACCACGCGGGCCAGCATCGACCAGGCCCGCGCCGAAGTCAGCGCTGCCGAGTCGCGGCAAAAGCTCGCGCAGCTCGACTTCGACCGCAACCAACAGCTGTACAGCTCGAACGTCGTCTCGAAAGCGGCTTTCGACAATGCCAGCGCCGCGCTGGAGCAAGCCAACGCGAACGTCTCTCAAGCTCAGGCGCGCTTCAAGAGCGCCGAAGCCAGCCGCGCCAACTCTTCCGGTACGCTCGAGTCGGCGCGCGGTCGTGTGCTGGCAGCCGAGGCGGGTCCCGAGCAGATCGAGGCGGCCCAAGCGGCGGTGGAGCTAGCGGCCGCCAAGCTGGCGCAGGCCGAAGCGGCCGAGCAGCAAGCCGAGCTGAACCTCAGCTACACGCAAATCAAAGCTGAAATCTCGGGCATCGTATCGCGTCGCTCGGTGGAAGCCGGGCAGATGGCGGCGCCCGAAAAGCCCCTCTTGGCGCTGGTGCCGTTGGACGACACCTGGGTTGTCGCCAACTTCAAGGAAGACCAGATCGCGCACATGAAGCCCGGCCAGCCCGCCGAGATCGAGGTCGATGCCTTCGACGGACACACGCTGAAAGGCCACGTCGACAGCCTCGCCGGCGGCACGGGTGCGCGTTTCTCGCTTTTGCCTCCCGACAACGCCTCCGGCAACTTTACCAAGGTCGTGCAGCGCGTGCCGGTGCTGATCAAAATCGATGGCGACTCGGAGCTATCGCTGCGCCCCGGTTTGAGCGCGCAAGTCACCGTGCGCACTCGATAACCGCCCTTCAGCGCGAGCAAGCTCATGGAATCCGAACAAGTCTCTGGCTCGAAGGTCGGTATCACGGCCGTCGTGATGGTAGCAGCGTTGATGGCGATGATTGACATCACCATCGTCAACGTCGCGCTCAACGACATCCGCGCCAGCTTCGGCACTCCGATCGATCAAATTGGCTGGGTGTCGACCGGCTACATGATGGCCAACATCGTGATCATCCCGATGACCGGCTGGTTCCAGCGTCGCTTCGGCTACAAGCGCTATTTCGCCGGCTCGATCGCGCTGTTCACGCTGGCCAGCGCGCTCTGCGGCCTGGCCTGGAACCTGCCGAGCCTGGTGGTGTTTCGGGCCCTGCAAGGCCTGGGCGGCGGCGCCATCATCCCGACCGCGCAAAGCATCTTGTTCGCGCGCTACCCACAGAAAGAGCACGGCATGGCCGCTGCGCTGTTCGGCCTGGGTGCCATCACGGGACCACTGTTCGGCCCGACCATCGGCGGCTACTTGATCGAGTGGTCGAGCTGGCACTGGATCTTCATGGTCAACGTTCCGCTGGGCTGCGTGGCGGCGCTGCTCGCGCTGCGCTTCATCAATGAGCCCGGCTTCAAGCCGCCCACGGGCGCGGCCGCGAAGGTGGACGTCTTCGGCATCGCGCTGCTGGCGGTCGGCATGGCCTCGCTGCAATACGTGCTCGAAGAGGGCAACCGCGAGGGGTGGCTCGATAGCCACCTCATCATCGTGCTCTCGGCAATCGCGGCGATCGCGCTCATCACGTTCATCGTGCACGAGCTGGAGGCACCCCACCCGGTCGTGGATTTGCGGGTGTTCTTGAACCGCTCGTACTCGGCCGGCACCGGCCTCAACTTTCTCACCGGTTTCGCGCTCTTCAGCGGCTCGTACATGTTCTCGCTCTTCGCGGGCTCGGTGATTCGTTACAGCGCGCTCGACATCGGTAAGGTCTTCTTGGTGGCGGGCACCGTCTCGGTGTTCGTGATGCCACTGATGGGCCGCCTGGCGCCCAAGGTCGACGGTCGTATCCTCTTGACCATCGGCGTGAGCGTGGTCGCGCTGAGCCAGTTGGCCGCCTCGCACTTGACGCAAGAGGCAGGCTTTTGGGACATGGTAAAGCCCAACATGATCCGAAGCTTCGGCCTCGGCTTCATCTTCATCCCCGTGAGCGTGATGGCGCTTTCCGGTCTCTCGGCCTCGCAGCGTGGCAACGCGACCGGCCTCTTCAATCTCACGCGCGAGCTCGGCGGCTCACTGGGCACGGCCTTGATGGGCATGCTCGTCACGAACGACATGAAGCGCTTCGGCTCGTACCTGAGCGAGAACATTTACTCCTCCAATCCCTTGGTCCAGCAGCGCATCCTGGAGTTGTCGGGCTCACTTGGTAACCAAACCGCCCAGCGCGACCTGGTGGCCGAAACCGTGCTCAAGCTCAAGGTCACGACCCAGGCCATGGTGCAAAGCTTCGAAAACGGCTTCCGCTGGACGGCGCTGGCCATGTCGCTGGGCCTGGTCTTGGTCCTGCTGCTCAAGCGACCGGCCCCAGGCGTGCAGGTCGAGGGCGCTCATTGAGCGCCTAAAGCTCGGAAACGGCGGCGATTTTCCGAATTCTTCGCCGCTTCGAAAAATCGTCGAACCGCTTGTCGATCCCCGGGGCGGTCGTTCGTCGCGCTAGTGAGGCAGCGAACAACCCCGCCTCACTACAAGGAGAACGAACATGCGAGTGATGGTGATTGTGAAGGCAAACAAGGATTCCGAGGCCGGCAAGCTCCCGAGCGCGAAGGCGCTGACCGCCATGATGAAGTTCAACGAAGAGCTGGTCAGGGCCGGCATCATGCTGGCCGGCGAAGGCCTCAAGGCGAGCTCGCACGCCAAGCGCATCATCTTCGACGGCGGCAGGCGCACCGTGGTCGACGGTCCTTTCACCGAGACGAAGGAGCTTGTGGCGGGCTACTGGCTCTGGCAAGTCAAGTCGATCGATGAGGCAGTGGAGTGGCTCAAGCGAATGCCGCAAGACGAAGAAGGCGCCGAGCCCTGCAACGTCGAGATCCGCCCGGTGTTCGAGGCCGACGACTTCGGCGAAAATCTGACACCGGAGACGCGCGCCAAAGAAGCCGAGCTGCGCCGCCTTGCGGCGGGCGCGAGCTGACACTCCGTATCGCAACCGACCAAACGGCGTTAACGCCGAAACTTCCGCCGCTCGGCTCGAGTTCCTGGCGGCGGCTTGCCCGGGGGCAACGCCACCAGGCGACCGTCCACACCGCTTGTGACTGTTCGAGTCGAGCCAGGTGGACGAGAGGCCGCGAAGAGCCTGCCGAGCTCGAGCATCCGCGTTACGTCGACGGTATTTGAACACTGGCACCTACACTGGCGCCGGCAGCGGCTACGCCGATTACCGTTTGGGCACGCCCCCCAATTCTCGACGAGCGCGCATTTTTTCCATACGCGGTCGGGGCGGTTGTCCTGACGACTTTCTCGAAAAACACCGCGCTTTTCTGGAATCCGCGCAGTTGTCAGCAGACAACTTTTGTAGAAATCGATCCAGAACCGCGGCCCACTTTGGGCTCGACGCTGCACTCACTAACTGTGAAGGAGCAGTGTCACGTTGCGTCGCGCGATAGCGCGAGCTCGCACGACGTGTGTCCTGTGTCGCACGACGTCGTGCTCTGTCACGCGCGGCGCGCGTTCGCTTCGTTCAGCGCTGCGTTCGCGCCGAACTTTCGTAAAAGCGGCGTGCTGATCGATGCGGCAAACAAACAGGTTTCTGCATCGCTTTCACGCGGTTCGCTTTACGAGCTCGCATTTGAAAGCTACCTTTTTCGAGACGGGGCAAGCTCATTGGCTATCGAGCTTGCGAAACCCCGGTGCCAGTGACCAGGCGGCGCGTCTTCGCGCCTGCTCTCGCGTGAGGTCTCTGATGAAGTACCTATTTCCGCTGTGCGCCCTGCTATCCGTCGCTTGCACGGGCATTCTCGACGGGCGCTCTGGTAGTGACCAGAAGCCGGGCAATCCGTCATCGAATCAACAAACGAATAATGGCAGCGCGGGCACGGCATCTTCAACGCCTTCGCAGCCCACCGACGTGAATGCCGGGCCGCCCTTCAAGGTGCGCAACACGGAGCCGGAGCTGATCCCGTTCGAGATGCGAGTCCGGCGCATCGCCGCGGCGATTGGGGTCCAAACCGATAACCCCATGTTCGCGACGATGACGAAGAACGCGCTCAAGCTGGGCGACTACGACTACGCCAACGGCGCCCTTCCGGACAGCAGCTGGAACGCCAACCGCATCGCGGCGTGGATCGACGCGCTCAAGCCCGTGTGCGCCTCTCCGGAAATGAAGGCCAAATACCCGGCGCTGCCCGACAACCTGCCGCAGTTGGTGCGCGCGGCATGGGGTCACCTGCCCTCCGACCAGGACACCGCTGACTTCAAAGACGCGCTCGCCGCTTCTGGGGCGGACGCGACCATCGCCTACGAATCCACCTGCATGGCCGTCTTCACCGCGGCGGAGTTCGTGTACCGATGAACCACGCCAAGCTTCTAGCAGCCGTCCTGATCAGCGCGGGCGTGTCCGCAGCTTGCGCCAGCGAGCCGTCCGGCAACCTGATGAGCGACACGCCGGCCGGCACGACTCCGACCGACACCACGATGACAGGCACGCCCGGCGAGGTCACGCCGAGCCAAACCCTGCCCGTCGAGCCCACCTTCAAACCGACCGCCGCGCAAACCCTCGACTACATGCGTTACCTCGGCCCCGCGCTGATCGGTCGCGTCTTGACGGACGAAGAAGAAGCCAAGCTCAGCGCGGGCGCGGCCGACGCGGTAAAGCCCATCATCGAAGCGTGGGTCGCGGAGCCGGGCTTCGTCGAGGCCGTTCGCGCGATGATGGAGATCCGGCTCGGCGCCAACGGCAAGCGCGGCAAGGTCGACTTCAACCTGGCCGGCTACATCGTGCGCCACGTCGTGAAGAACACGCTGCCCTGGTCGCAAATCTTGACCAGCACCAGCTGTTACGACGAGCAAGACGCGCCGATCGCTTGCGACACCGGCGCGCCTTACACGGCCGGTGTGCTCACGACGCGCGGCTTCTTGGCGGGCAACGAGGGCCGTTTCAACCTCGGTCGCGCGCGCGCCATGCTGCTCACCTTCATGTGCCGTGACTACCCGATGGAGGACACGATTCAGCCCTACATCGACAAGCCCAAGCTCAAGCTCATGTTCCGCGCCTCCAACGCGGCAGAGCAGCAGGTGGCGGAGGTGGCCGGCGGGTTCGGTAACGGCCTGCAGTGCTTCATGTGTCATGGCCAGTTCAGCAATCACGCCCAGCCCTTCGTCAAGTTCGACAAGAGCGGGACCTGGATCGCCGACGCCACCGGGCTGCAGAGCACCAGCGGCCAGCTCGGTGAGGCCGACCACGACTTGTTCGCCTCGCACATGGAAGCAGCGAGCGACGCCGGCTCCGAGTCGGCGCAGTGGTTCGGCTCTCCCGTCGCCAACCTGGCAGAAGGCGCAGCCGTGATGGCCAAGAACCCCAAGTTCCGCGAATGCGCGGTGCAGCAGCTGCTGGACTTGGGCGTGGGCGTCGACCTGGGCTTCGACACCAAGGTGAAGGGCCTGGCGGTGATGCCAGGCTTCCTGACGGAGATCGCCCAATCGGTCTCCGACATCGATCCTGATCCGACGATTCAAGAGCTGGCCATCGCCACCTATTCGGACGTGCGCGTGATGGCCGCCACCCTCAACGGGCTCAAGCGCTAGCCGCGCGGAGACAGAGCATGAAGTTCAAGGACGAATTTGCCAACATGCACCCGACCGAGCGGCGTCGGTTCCTCAAGCTGATGGGCGCCGCGCTGGCCGTTCCCGCGATCCCCGCCGCGCTCCGCTACGCGTTCGACGACATGGTCGGCGGCGTAAAATACGCGCAAGCCGCAGAAGATACGGCCGGAACCATCTTCTTGGAGTTCAACTACCGCGACCAGGTCGACTTGATGCACGTGTTCGTGCCGCCCAGCATCGCGCAATATGCCAATTTGAAGCGCGGGGTGAACGGCGAGCAGATCTCGATGTTCTACCAGCAGAGCGAGCTGACCAAGTCGCCCACCACGAACCACTACCTCACGCCCGATTCGCTCGAGCTTTTGCCGCACGTCGACAACATCGCCATCATCGATTCCGGTGAAGCAACCATCGGCAACGTGCACGGGCACGAAGGCGGCAACGGCATGCGCTCGCCCGGCCGTCTGATGGACAGCGGCGCCTCCGGCAAGAAAGCCATGTACCTGATCGACGCGCCGGTAGAAGGCGCGAACGGCGCCGGCAGCGAAAAGCTGTACACGACCACGCCGACGCCGGCCACCCTGCACAACTACTATCAAAAGCAGCTCGACAGCACGCTCAAGAACGGCTTCACCTTCAAAGGCATCAGCCGCTTCAAGCACTCCGTCTACCACTACGGGGCCGAGCTACCCGGCTCCGAGCTCGACCGCTTCAAGTCGAAAGACAGCCTCTTTTCTGCGTTCCCGGCGGTCGCGGCCGACGCCAGCCTGGTGCCGACGGCGGCCCAGGCGGACCTACTCGTGCGCATGATGAAGAGCCTGGACACGCGGCTCTTCACCCGTCGCTACTCGGAAACGGCGCAGGCCAATCACCTGGCGCAGCTCGATGAGACACGCAACCTGCTGCACATCGACAACCCCAAAGTCGTCACCGTTCCGCTAGACGATACCGAGTCCAAATACTGGGGCGACGGCGTACCGAACCAGCAATGCACGACCGGCGACATCGAGGTCATGGACTGCAGCACGGACACCAGCCAAGACGCCACCAGCGCCGTCTTCTCCAAAGCGCAGATTTGGGAGCAATTCGGCTACGCCGCCAAGATCCTCGGCTCGGGCATCACGCGCAGCGCGGCCCTGGAGTTCGACTTCATGGACCTGCATGGAGACGGCGCACGCCCCATGAAGGTCCTGCAAGTGCAGGCCCAACAAGCCAGTAAACCCCTCGCCCGGCTGATCAAATTCATGAAGGATTTGGGCGTATGGAATCGCACCCTCATCGCGCTCTACGCGCTCGACGGCAGCCGCCGCCCCGCCGCCAACTCCTACGGTAACGACGGCAAAGGCACCATGATCCTGGCCGGCGGCATGATCAAGGGCGGCTACTACGGCGACATCAAGATCACGAAAGACCTGACGGACGGCCACGAATACGGCTTCCTCCCTCCCGATCCCACCACCGGCATGCCCGTCGGTAACGGCATCACCAACTGGGGTGACCCCAGCAAGCGCATCCCCAGCGCCGACCTCTGGCTCACCGTCATGAAAGCTCTCGGAGTTCCCGACGACTTGGCCAAAAAGTTCCCAGACGTGCAAGGCGGAAAGCCGTACACGTGGATGCTCAATACCTGAGCGACGCAAGGCGCCGGGTTCAATTCCCGGCGCCTCCACTGAAATCGCGGCTGTTTTCCCCAGCAGCCGCGATTTCGCTTTTCCATGTTGCGCTCATGTTGCGTTGGGCTGCAGTGAGCAGTAGGGGGTCATGGCAACCAGGTAGCTTGATCCCCGGGCCCCCCGCATGCCGCTTGCATCGCGGGATCGTCGGGGCGTCCCGCCCGCAACCGGCCTGCCGGGGACCCGTGCTTGGGTGAGGGGCGGCCTGGGCATGTGTGACGTGCGAGCTGATCGAGCCGTGGCTGGGAGCACGATCACGCCGCTCGACGCGAGCGGCCGAGCGGGATCTGCAGAACGGTTCCCGAGGCGGTCTTCCAAGTCATCGTCAGCGCTTCCTTGATGTCGAGGAGCCGGACTGCGTCTCGCCGAGCGTCGGGGCTCAGGTGGGAGTAGCGCATGGTCATCTCGATCGTGCTGTGGCCCAAGAGCTCCTGGACGGCCTTGATGGGCGCGCCACGCATGACCAAGTGACTTGCAAACGTGTGGCGCAGCGCGTGCCAGCCAATGTGTCGCAAGCCGGCTCGCTTCAGCGCGTTCTCGAGCGGGGCTTTGGTCGCGCCCTTCGTCAGCATCTTCCCTTCCGGGTCCGAGAAGACGAGCAGGCTCCGACGCGGGTGAGCCTCAAGCGCTGCGGTAGCCTGTTGGCTGAGCGCCACCTCGCGGCTGCGACCGTTCTTGGGCGTACCGACAATGCCGCGCGCCACGGCGCGGCGCACGAACAGGCGGCCTGCCTCGAGGTCAACGTCGGTCCAACTGAGCCCGAGCAACTCACCGAGGCGAAGGCCCGTGCGGACCGCAACCGTGATCATCGTGCGCCATTCCCCCTGCGCGGCCACAAGGAGGCGGTTGCTCTCGTCGAACGTCAAGAAGTCGAACTCGGGTGGCGGGGGCTTCAGCCATTTGATGGGTGGTGCCACGGCGAGGCGCTTCCACTCGATCGCCACTGCGAGCATCTTGCGAAGGACCGTGAGGTGATTGTTGATGGTCTTGTGCGCGACCTTGGCCGCGAGCTTCTTGGCCTTGTAGGCGTCGATCTCGGCCACACCGATCTGATCGAGCCGCAGGTTGCCGAGCGCGGGGACGAGGTGAACGCGAAGAATCATTCGCTTGGATTCAACCTCGCTCGGCTTGTTGTTGGGGGTGGCGTAGGTGTCCATGAATTCCTTGGCGAAGTTGGCCAAGAGCGGCGACTCGATGTCCGTGGCGGCCTTCCGGTCGTCGGCGTTCAGCAGCTCCTCGCGAAGCTCGTGCTCCAATTTCTCGGCTGCGCGTTTGTTTTGGATGGGCGCGACGCGCTGGATACGTCGCAATCGGCCGTCCTTGCCGACCGCGTTGACGTCGACGATCCAGGCCTCGCGCGGTGCGCCGGTGGGGTCAGTCCATTTTCGGCGACGGACAGTCATGGGTGCCTTCCTCTGCCCTGTTTCACGTCGCCTTGCTCGAGCCAGCGCATAGGCACATCGCGCGAGACGCGGATGCAGCGGCCGATGCGGCGGACACCGGGCACTCCACCCTCTGCAATCGCAGCGTACGCGGTCTTTCGGTCCACGCGCATGAGGTCGGCGACCTCTTCGACCGTCAACACCTGAGGCAGGGCGCTGCCGCTCCGATCCCCGTCCAACCCCTGCACAGACTCGATACCCATGGTTTATATTATAATCCCAATGAGCAGAGGCGCAACCCTCGATGTCTTAGATTTGCGGAGCAAGTGCGTACTGTCAGTCTCCCTTGTGGGCCGGCACTGCGAGCCAATCAGATGCTGGCACGGCCCCCCGCGTGAGCTTTTCGATCTCGAACGCAAGCTCGAGACTGGGGCGGCTTTCCGCACGGCACAGCTTGTCGAGGTAGGTGCGCTGAATTTTGAGACGCGTCGCAACGGCGTCGCGTGTGAGGCCTTGGGAGTCCATCCAAGTTGAGAGCTTGGACTCCTTCTTGCGCGGCCTGCCGCGCGGACGCTTTTTCGCAGAGCCCATTGGGATTATTGTCGTACCGCTCCGACGACGGATCAAGCAGGCTCCACGCAGGAGCAGGCCGTCGGGCTCAACTGGTAGGCGTCAGCAGCGCGGCGACGTCGACGAGTTCGACTCTGACGACGGAGGTGGGCAAATGATCGAAATCCCGATCGGTCGTAAGAACCACAGCGCTCTGCACGGCTGCGACTGCGGCAATCCAGAGGTCGTTCTTGCCCATCCGGCGCCCGATCCGCCCACTTTCATGGTCGATGCGAGCGTAGGCCTGGATGACGGCCTCAGAACTGATGTCGGCGACGGGTAGCTCGCGCAGCAACGCATCAAGCTGCTCGTTCCTTTGGTCGCCCCACTGGAACTGGAGGGCCAGCGACTTGATCTCGCCCTTCACGACCAACGGAATGATGGGGCGAGGACGCCTGGCGCCGAGCTCGTAATCCTGGCGAAGTTTGAGCCCCGCGTCCTTCCCACGCAGCCAATGCACGAGGACGTTCGTGTCGAGAACGAGTTGTTCCCCCTCAAGCTTCACGATGCGCTCTGAAGTGCCTCGGCCAGTTCGGCGTCGCTTTCGTCACCGGGCCATTTGCCAAACCAAGCGTCGAGCCCAACATCCGCACGCGGCAGACGGGGCCGCGCCGTGAGTGGTTCGGCGACCGGCAAACTGGACCAGATGCTATCCCCTGGCCTCGCAGGGACCACCGATTCGATCTCCACACGGATCGCGTCGCCAGAAGGACGGAACGCAACGACGCCCTCAACCACAACGTCCGTGCCGAGGAGCTGCTTCATCTGTTCGATAGGGATGGCCCCAGCGAATCCGCGTAGAGCTCGGCCATTCTCGAGTCGAAGCACCATCGCTCGCGTGCTCATCGTCAACGTGTCGAGCACCCCGCGAACACGAGTCACGCGACCGGGAGGCGTTTCATCGGTCAATTTGCGAATGGTAACCAAAGCCGATTGATCCAGTGTCACCGTCGGCCTTCCGGCGCGTTGCACCGAGAGACGCATCGCGCTCGTCGTGAACAAACCACCGGTTCGCGCAAGCACCTCGAGAACGCCAGCGTCTAGCCGCTCGCTATCGCGTCGGCCGGCGGCGGCATCATCGGCAGCGTCGAGAAATAGGTCCAGGGCTGTCGCGTCCGAGTCAGCGCTTGGGAGAAACAGCGACGCTTGCGAAAAGGCGTCGGGCGCCGCGTCCACCAGACGCTGCACCGTCAACCCCAACTGAAGAGAGCCTCGCTCGAACTTGGATACGTGGATGTCCGCGGCCGCCATGGCCCAGGCAGGGACCGTTCCTCGAGCAACGCTTCGCCCCTCAGCCACCAAACGCGCACACCGCTGCGCCCCCTCCACGAACAAGTCGCAGAGATCACGAAGTACGCTGAGCGGAAGATCCAGCGCGTCAACGCCCTCGAGCAGCACGGAGTAGTCCTTCGTCGTCACGACCTTCGAAGCCTACTCCCTCCGAGGGGTCAGGTGCCACCTGTTCCTGGGCTGAAGGACTCCCGCGCGCCGCGCCACACAGGAGCCAGGAAACGCTCGTACGCTTCGAAGCGCCGACCGCGCGGTTCACGCCGGCGCTGGTGGTTGAGGCATCGGGACGTCAACGAAGAACTCGTCGAGGGCGCCTTGCCTCCCAGGCGTGTAACGGGCCCGGAAGTCTCGGTTGGGGTCATCCCGGCGGAGCAAATCGTCGAGGTAATCCCAGAGACGTTGGGCCTCACGCTTTCTAACGGTGAATTTCACGTTGCCGTTGTCCTTGTGGTGCACGAGCTTCGTCTCGTAGCGCCCACCACTCCAACGGACCGTCACGTCCTTGCCGGGCCAGGTCTGTCGCGCCACGATAGCGGCGCCGAGTTCGGGCAGAATGGCTCCCAACCGAGCCACCTCGCCGTGATCAAGCACCATCATGATTTGCGCTTGGGCGCTGTGAAAGTGAGCGGCAACCGTCAGGTCAAGTTCACCCGGTCCCGCGGGCGCCAAGACATCTGGCGCGACATCCGGGACTTCTCCCTGCGCCCAAACCTCGTCGAGCTGAATGCGGTTGACGCCCTTCAATCCTTTGAAAGCCCGACCGCAGACGATAGTCTGCGTGGCGACGTTGGCGGTAGCGAGCGCAACGAAGGGCTCGACCAAGTAGTTCTCCTTGTTGGCGATCGACACCCCGTCCGCCAACGTCATGGGAAAGTCGATCAGCGCGAGTCCTGGGTAGTTGAAATCGCTACGACCCGAAAGCTTGAGCAGCGCGTAGTGGTAGCCCAGTAGGACCAGGCCGGCTGACGTAGCGCCAACGCTTGACCAAGGCGCATCACCGACCAGAAGCTTGAAACTCCGCTCGGTGATCCGGAAGCGCACGGGCTTATGCTCCCACCGCTTGGTGTCCCCTTCGTTCAGGCGGTTTAGGTACTCGTTGATGCCATCCGTAATCGCGTCTGACATCTGCTCGAACGGGATGCCCGCGCTCTTCTCGTCGACCTGCGCTCCGGTCGTCTGAGCATTCGCTGCCAAAGCGTCGATCTGCTCCGCGAGCTGGTCCCTTTGTCCCAGCGTCTCCTGCAGACGGAGTAGTTGGGCGACGCGCTCTTCGAGTTGGCCCAGTTGAGTGTCCGTAGTCTCCAGACCAACGGGCGCCAGAGCGGCGATGGCAGTTCTCGTAGGGCGCAGGCGTACATCGATTTCCGCGATTGACGCATCGAGAGTACGCAGCTGGTTCATCAGCTCGCGGTGCTCGTCCTTCAGTTTTCCCACGAGTTCTTCCAACTCTTCGTTCTCCCCTTCAAGCTGCTCTTGCTCGAACTCAAGGCGACGCTTGGATCCCCGCGGTCCGCCTGCCGCTTCAGGAAGGTGCTGGTGGCAAACAAAACAGGACCCAGGAGACGCCGCGCCCGGCGACACCTTCTGGTCGCAATGTGGGCAGCGCGTTACGCTGAGTGGTCTGAACAGTTCCTCGGCAACCTCTACACGTTTGATCCTCGTCAGCTCCGCAGAGACTGACGTGCGATAAGTCGAAAGCTCCTGCAAGCGCTGGTCGATCCCGAGAACGGATTGAGAAAGCCCTTCACGCTGGATCGACAGCGCTGCCCGTTGTTCGGCGAGTTGACGCTCCATCGCGAACCCCCTGTCGGGCTTACCAGGTTTCGGGGACAGCGCGTCGGCGAGAATCTCGTCGCGTTGCGCTCGAAGGTGAACGATTTCTGATCGAAGTCGCTGAACACCTGCCTCGATGGAGTCCCGGGTCGGCGCGTTCGAGATCGAAGGATCCGCCAGAAGCCCCCGTGCGGCCTGTTGGAGTACTTCCTCGAACTGATCTTTTCTGGCCCGCAATCGGAGAAGGTCCTGGCGTAGCTTGATCTCATCGCCAAGCTCCTCTGGATAGAGCTGCTTCGCGCCGCCAAGAAATTGAAGCAAGCAAGCGTGCTGCTCCCGCTCAGGCTGCTTGTCGGCAAGGTCGCTCCAAAAACGTTCCTCCCGATAGATGTGACGGAAAAGCATCCGCCAGCTCAACTCGGGCCACGTGGCCCCAGAGTAGGGATTCCCTCGAGGAAACCGCAGGAGTGGCAAGCCAAGCTTCGTGTGAATCCATTCGGAGAATGCGCTCGACTGGATGCCCTCGCCGTTGATGAAGATCTTGTGTTTGGCGCCGGTCTCCCTCCAGCGCCGCTCCAAGACGATCTCTTCTGCGTCGCCTATCACGACCTGAAGTCGCGCCGAGACATATTTTCCGGCTATCCCGGCACCGAGGGCACCCTCTGGACTGTCCGTGTCGCCCAAGAGAAAAGAGATCGTGCGAAGCCAGCCCGTCTTTCCGGTGTCCTTGCTACCAACAAGAACATTGACGCCGGGCTTCAATGTCAACCGGTCCACCGAGCCGTCTTGGACGAATCGTTCGATGACAACGACGCGGATCGTTCGCGCGCTCATCGGATGACTTGCCCACGAGAGAGCTTAGCGACTTCATCGTCGAACACGCGGTAAACCAGCTTCTTGAGCCAGTCCCCGCTCTTGCCACCGAACACGTTCTTCACTGACTTCATGTGCACAACCAGGTCTGAGAACGCTTCCGCCGACGCCAGATGCTTGGCCAGCGTGGCGCCTGCCTCGGTCAGCGCAAAGATGAAGGTCTGTTTCTCCCGATTCACGGTGATCAGCTCCCGCCCTTCAAGATAGGCCAGCACCTCGTAGTAGCGCGGATCCCACGGCCCGTAATGATGGCGGACCATCGCGGAATCGTTCATTTGCGTGCCGGCCGTTACGGTCACGTCGAGTTCCTTCGACGCGCGCTCGAAGAACGTTGGATAGCGGACGAAGAAATCGAGCTTTGCGAGTTTTGTGAGTCCGTGAATCCCACTCTTGGTCCCGCATAAGAGGAGAAGGAGGAGAAGCCGGGCGGCATGGTATTCGACGACCTGGTCAGCGTTCAGAGGCCGGGAGGCAGGGTAGCCAGCAAGATCTGCGGCGCGCCTCATGGCCGCACCCGAACGAGGCGGTGGAGACAGCGGTTCATGACCTCGTACATGCATCCGTAGAGGACAGCATCAGGGGGCCGAGGTCCGGTCATGGTGTCTCGGATTCTGCGCAACTCATCTTGACACCTACTGAGGAACTCGCCGCCGCCATCGCTGCAGGCTCCCGAATTCAGTCGAACTCTGAGCGCGTGCAACGCAGCGAGGATTTCTCCTTCGAGCGCGTCCCGATCATCGGCGGGGAGGTACTTGGGGAGCCGGGCCTCGGCGACATAGCGGCGGCGTAGTTCCTTGGCGACTTCGATCGACTCATCGTCGATCGCGGCTTCCGTCAATTTAGCGACGAGTGGCCCAGCCCCACCTGAGTGCGTGGGGTGCTGAATTTGCTTAGCGCGATCGAGCAGCCACCCCCGTACTTCATTGCGCAAGAGTCGTTTGTCCAGCTTGTGCGTGACCGCATGCGCCACGGCGGCGTCCTGCACCTTCGCGTAGAGCGCTTCGAGAAGCACGTCGGATTGATCGGGCGCAAGCGATTCGCCTTCGACGTCAAGTACTCGGTGCAACTTCACCAGGTTCGCGTTGACCACATCGGCAATGGACGCGCGGTGTTCCCATTCGAGGCGATCGACCCAGAACGCCACCGAATTGCCGTTCGGAGAGACGCAGGCGCCGAGACTGGCCTCGATCGCGGTCACCGCAGTCGCCAGGAGGGGGGGCACCTCCGGGTCAACCCTCGCGGAAGGAGGAGTGCCAAGGATGCTCAGCACTTCATCCGGCGCCCATTTTGTGACGATCCGAAAACGACATGGCTCTTTCCCGCGGTCATGCGCCAGCGATCTTTCGACGATCGAGCTCTTCTTCTTCCCGCCCTTGCCCGCCTCTCGCGCGCAGAGCTTCGAGACGGTCCATGCCTGATGGAGGTCGTGGCCCTTGACCTGTACGAACTCGAATTCCTCGACGCCCCCGTTCGTCCACACGAGCACAATGTCGTCCTCGGCCTCGCACCAGACTTCGCTCGGTCCGTCGACCAAGAGCATGTCGAGGCACTTACCGACCGTGACGTGGTCTTGGTAGGCGAACCCGTCGCGAGCTATGCGCCCGCCCTCCTCCAACGGCGCAACGTCGCGGTAAGAGGGCTTTGCGACCGCCGACGACGTGCTTCCAGGTTGATTCACGATTTCGAAGCTTCCCCCCGAGGCGAGCGCTAGGCCGCTCTCTCACCTTCGACGATCTTTTTCTGCAGCCTCGCCACGTCGCGCCGCAGGTACATCCGGTAGCCGTTGATCGGGTGCCGGCGCGCGGGAAACTTCCCGTTATCGTCCCACCGCCGCATGGTCGGTAGGCTGACGGCGAGAAGCTTCGCTGCTTCGGCGATCGTGATCATGTCGGCGGGTTCGGGCGAACGACGGCGTGCCACGAAGCACAGACTAACCAACCTTGATCATCGAGGCAATGTGCGAGTAGCCTTCGCGCCCAATGCCTTCGCTGCTCACCGACGCAACGCTCGACGCGATCCTCGCGATGCAGCTCACCATCGGATGGGCTGGCGAGGGGCGGTGCTCACCGCGTCGGCTCGGTTGGTGGGACACGGACTTGATCGACGAGGCTGGCGGCGGTGACTTCTTCGCCCGGCTCCTGCCGCAAACCCACGCCTGGGCTTCCCTTGAAGCCGTCCGTGAGGCCGCTCGTCGCGTCGATGCAAAGGCACGGGCGAAGATGGCCGACCCCGACAAGATGAGGACGCTTTTCTTCCTGGGGTTCGAGGTGGACGAGCAGCTCGGGGATCGGCTCGCGGCCCACAAGCGTTCGGGCCGCGCCCCCGCGGACGCGCTGCCGCTCGCCATCCCGCTCACCGCAGAGTTCGCGAAGGAGAAGCTCGCCTCCTCCCTTCAGGGAGGCGACGTGGCATTCACCACGGTGCCCAACGGGCGCCAGATGAAAGGCAAGTTCCCCGATCAACCCGACGAGCTTGTGAAACGTCTAGCTGCAGCCCTCGTGCCGTTCGCCGATCAGTACCCACTGCCGTTTTTCAAGCTGGAGGGATGACGGGGGTGGAGACCGCGACGATCTCATCCCACGGCGGGGGCAGTCGAACGGAGCGTGTCTCCGAGACGACCGATGGCCACACGCGCATTCTCCGTCTAGCCCTAGGCATCGAGGAGTCACGCTCCTATTGGGAGCGCGTGGATCCCGCGGTGCCCGTCGCGGATCGCGCCCTCATCGCCTTCGAGCAACGCTGGTTTGGCAGCAAGAGCCTCGAACGCGTCCGGTTCCTCCTCTCGAACTTCATCGACCGGTACGACGCCTACCCCGAAGCTCTCGGGGTTCTGCGCCGGTGGCGGTCAATGGAGGCCTCGGAGAGGCAGGTAATCTGCCACTGGCATCTCCAGCTTTCGGATCCGCTCTACCGACGCTTCACTGGGCAGTTCCTCGTCGAGCGCCGCGCATTGCGAGACCCGAAGGTCGACCGCGACGTCGCGCTCCGCTGGGTGAAGAACGAGTTTCCCGACCGTTGGTCCGAGGCGACATGCGTGCAGTTCGCGAGCAAGCTTCTCTCGGCTGCCTCCGAAGCGGGTGTCATCTCCCCCAAGCGTGATCCTCGCGCGCTCCTGCTCCCTAAGGTGCCCGACCTCGCGCTCGGGTACTTGCTCCATCTGCTTCGAGGGCTTCGTTTCACGGGGACCTTGACGGAGAACCCCTACTTGGCTTCCGTGGGCCTCGTTGAGGGCTTCCTCGATCAACGCCTTCGAGCGCTGCCGGGAATATCGTTCCGACGGATGGGGCAGCTCACTGAGTTCGATTGGGAAGCACCGACGCTTAGTGCGTGGGCGGAGAGGCTTCGATGACGGAGCCGCTATTTCCGCAGGACTCTCTAGTCGATGCCGTCGCCGCACTCCGACGTGATCTGCTCGCCGCAGAGGGACCGCAGATCAGCACGATGCGCAACTACCGCTTTGCGATCTTGCCCTATCGCCCGAAGGACGAGTTCAAATTACGCCAGTTGATGCGCCGTTTGACCGACGAGCTGCGTGCCGAGGGCTGGGGCGTACTGCCGATCTCACTGCAGAAGCTGTTGCTCGATCGGATTCGGGCGACGGGGGACAGTAACGTGGAGGGCCTGATAACCCGAGAGAGGCGCCTCTACGAGAAGGACCCAGAACGAGCTCTCGCGCATCTGCGCGATAAGATAGCTCCCCACATCGAAGGGCCAGAGGGGATCGCGGCCGACGTAGCGAGGCTTATCAACGCGTTCGCGGAGGAGCATCCCGACGACGGCGATCGAACCTTGGTGTTGATCGGTCGGGCCGGTGCGCTCTACCCGTTCTTCCGCTCTTCAGCACTGCTCAAGCACATCGACGGCAAGACGAAGAATATTCCCGTAGTGCTTCTCTATCCGGGCGAACGCAAAGACACCACCGCGCTCTCATTCATGGGCGAACTTGACGCCGACCGTGATTACCGCCCCCGCATCTATCCGTGAGTCCGACCATGCAGATTCGACAATTGTTCGTAGCCGACGTCACTCGGGACATCCCGCCTGTCGTGTACTTCCACGAGCAATCGCCGGCCAAGCTCCAGGCAGAGGTGAGCGAGTACATTGTCACCGGCGGCTACCCCGAAGGGGACCCTCGCAGCCGGCGTGTGAAGTCGGGCATTCACGAACAGTTCGTACATCTGCTTCAAGGCATCCTCCAGGAGCTCACCAAAAAGAGCGGACCCGAGCTTCCCGCATCTTGGATCTCGGGCTTCTACGGCTCAGGCAAGTCGAGCTTTGCGAAGCTTCTCGGTCTGTCCCTCGACGGCGCGGCGCTACCGGATCAGACTCCCCTTTGGACTGCACTCCTGAACCGTGACGACTCACCACGGCGCCAAGAGCTAGTCCAGGCATGGGAAGCGCTCGCCAAGCGCGTGAATCCGATGGCGGTGGTCTTTGACATCGGCGGAGTGGCCCGCGACAACGAGCATATCCACTCGGCTGTGCTGCGGCTGGTACAGGCCAGGCTCGGGTACTGCTCGAAGAGCAACCTCGTCGCCGACTATGAGCTGCGTTTGGAGCGTGACGGCGAGTGGGAGCCCTTCGTTCATGCAGCCAAGAAGACGCTCGGCAAGGACTGGAGCGTCGCCAAGGAAGAGGAGCAGGCGGACGATCACTTCTCACACGTCCTCCACGTACTGAAGCCCGACCGCTACCCGGAGCCAACGACGTGGATCGACAGCCGTGCGGGCTCACGAACGGGTGCGGGCACGAGCGTCCGGGAGGTCGTCGAGGCAATCGACGCGATGATCCACATCCGCGAAGAGAACAAATCGTTGTTCATCGTGGTCGACGAAGTGAGTCAATACGTGCATCAGGACGAGAGCCGGATGCTCAAGCTGCAGTCGTTCGTTTCGGAGCTGGGCCAGCGGCTCAAGGGCCGCGTCTGGCTACTCGCCACGGGGCAGCAAAAACTGGAAGACCAATCCGAGAACAACAATATCGGCAAGCTCAAGGACCGCTTCCCGGCGCACCTCAGGGTGCACCTCGCGACCACGAACATTCGCGACGTTGTTCACAAGCGACTGTTGAAGAAGAAGCCTGAGCACGAGGACAAGCTTCGGGAGGAATTCCTCAAGCATCGCGGCGACTTGAAACTCTACGGCTACGCCTGTGAGGAGATCACGGTGGATGACTTCGTCGAGGTCTATCCGATGCTCCCCGGGCAGATCGATCTGCTCATGCAGATCACTTCGAATTTGCGGACGCGCTCAACGCGCGCGCAAAGCGACGACCACGGCATCCGCGGCCTTCTCCAACTCCTCGGAGAATTGTTCCGGGAACAGAAGCTGGCCGACGGAGAGCTAGGCTCGCTCGTCACACTCGATGCCATCTTCGAGGTGCAATACTCGGCCCTTGATGCCGATGTCCAAACGACGCTCGCGCGCATCGCGAACGAGCCCCAAGTTCGAGATGATGTGCTCGCGCAGCGGGCGGCGAAGGCCGTCGCGCTCTTGGAGTTGATCCAAGAGCAGACGCCTACCGCGCCAGGGCTGGTCGCCGCATGCCTGTACGCTCGGTTGGGTGAAGGCAATCGCGTCCAGGCCGTAACCGAAGCGCTGGAGAAACTCCGCTCCCTTAGTCTGCTGTCCTACTCGGAGAAGCACGGGTTCAAGATCCAAAGCTCTGCCGGTCAGGAGTGGCAGCGCGAGCGCGACGACATCGGCGTCACCCAGGAGCAGATCAGCAAGAGCACCCAGGACGCGCTCAAGCACCTTGTGGGCTCAATGCAAGAGCGCCCCCGCTGGAAGGGCCGAACCTTCCCGTGGACCCTCTGGTTCTCCGACGGACGCCAAGCCCACGACGTGAAGCTCCAGGATGTCCGCGAGGATTCGACGATCGCAGTAGACTTCAGGTTCCTCGGAAAAAAAGAGGACCGAGCTTCCAATCTGTGGGTCCAGAAGAGCGATCAGGATCAGCTCCGCAACCGCCTCTTGTGGATCGTTGGTGAATCCGGGTCGATCGAAGATCACGCGCGGCAGCTGGCTCGCTCGGACAAGATGCTGGAACGCAACAGGCCCCGCCGCGAGTCACTCACGCGCGAGAAGCAACGGTTGCTCATCGAAGAGGAAGCGCGGTTTGACGAGCTCGAGGGGCGCGTACGCGCAGCTGTCGCTGAAGCTTTCCTCGAAGGGACAGTCTACTTCCGGGGGCAGCAGCTCCGCCCGCGCGATGCTGGGAGCGCGTTTGGCCCTGCCCTGAGCAGCATTGCCACGAGAGTGCTGCCGGACCTCTATCCCCATTTTTCTGAGATCGCGGTCTCGCCGGCCGAGCTGAACCAACTCATGGAGAAGGAACTGACTGGACCCTCAACGAAGTTCATGGAGGGCGGACTGGGCATCCTTGCTCTCGACGCCGGCAAGTACGTCGCTTCCTGCACCGGGCTTTACCCAACTCGGATCGCCCAGGAAATTGAGCAAAACGGAGGGCTCTCCGGCCAGACTCTGGTGGCCACGTTCGTGAGTCCGCCCTACGGCTACGCGCCGGACCTGGTGAAGGCGTGTTGCGCGGGCCTTTTGCGAGGGAAGAAGGTCCGCATTCGTCCCGAGCAGGGGGACGACATCACCTCGTACCAGGACCCCGGCGTACGCGATCTGTTTACCCGCGATCGAGACTTTCGTCGATCCGAGTTCTTCCCTGCCACCGAGGGTGAAGTAACTGGCAGGGACAGGATCGCCATCCGCAAGCTTTTTCAAACGTACCTCCAAGTCGACCTGGAACCGGATGACGAACCCATCGCTGACACCACGTTCCTTCATTTCCCACCGTACCGGGAACGCCTCCGTGAGGTTGAGCGGCGCTTCGACGCGCTCCCGGGGCGGCCTCAGCTTCCACAGGCGCTCCAGAAGCTCGGACGGGCTCTCGAAGATTGCTGCCGCTCGCGGCTTGTTCAGAAGACTGTTGTCGAGGTGAAGCGAAATCTGGATGTGCTTCGAGACGGTTTAGAGCAACTCGGTGTCTGCAGTGCCGAACTAACGCCCGAAGCCATAGAGACAGTCGCCAGGGCTGCGCGGACGCGAGACCACGAGCTATCGCAACTCAGGCAGATGGAAGAGCTGGGGGGCCTCGAGGACGACGCTGCTGTCGTGACCAACCACCTGTCTGCCGAGCGACCTTGGCGCGAGGTGCTGCACCTGTCGCCCGCCATCGACCGCATCCGTGCTCGCTACGTCGAGGTGCGACGGTCCGTCCTGAACAAGCAGAACATGGAGGCCGAGGCCGCAAGGAACCGGGTGAAGACCCGTCCGGGCTTCGCTCAGCTCGATGCCGACCAGGCCCACCGTGTCCTCCGTCCGATCGCCGAAGTGATGGTGGACACTACTGCCGAGGCCATCTCACCGACTCTGGTCGAGGTGCGGGATCGTTTCGCGAGCCGAATCCACCAGGCAGAAGAGCAGGCGAACGACCGGCTCGACGAGGAGTTGAGCAAGGAGCCGGAGGGCAACACGTCGCAGCCGCGCGTGCCTGTGGTGAAGGTCGAGACGCATCTGCGAGGCCGCGAGGTCGCGAACAGAGAGCAACTCCATGCTGTCTTGAAAGAACTTGAAGACAGGATTGTCCCACTTCTCGATCAGGGCGCCCGAGTCCGCATCGCGTGAGCCCATGCTGACGCCCGAGGCAAAGAAACTTCTCGCCGAGACGATCCGGGGAACAGCACAGGATCCCGATAAGGGGCTCCGTGGGCGCCTCCTCCGCGCCATTCACGATGAGGCTGACAGGCGATACCGAATGTCGGTTCCCATCGACCAGGCAGGCCTCGATGAGGCACACCTGCGTCGGCGGGAGCGGATCGACGCTTGGATCGACGAACGCGCCCGCGCCACGAAGCCCAAAGACAAGACCGAGTTAGAGGCAACCAGGGAGCGTCTCCTCGCCCAGGCCGCGAACGAGGCGGCTGCCACCCTCGTCAACCGCCTGGTGCTCCTCCGCCACCTCGAAGCGCTCGGTCTCTCGAAGCCGGTGGTGGTGACCGGCGGGTGGAGCAGCAAGGGCTACCGCGAGTTCCGGGAGTTCGCTCCGACGCTCTGCACCAACGGTACGACGGACGCGACGGAGGGCTACGCAACGCTCCTCCAACTCCTCTTCGACGAGCTGGCTCTGGAACTGCCGGGCCTTTTCGGCGACGTTGGCTTGACTCGGCTATTTCAGATTCCCGCGGCCACGCTGCGAGAGGTCATCGAACGACTTGACGACGTAGAACTCACCTCCGCGTGGACCGACGACACGACGCTCGGCTGGGTCTATCAGTTTTGGAACGATTTCGAGCGAGATGCACTCGATGCAAAGGCCTTGCGCGGCGAAAAGATCGAACCTCACGAAATCGCGTCAAAGACGCAGATGTTCACCGACCGATACATTGTCGAGTGGCTCCTACAAAATAGCCTCGGTGTTACGTGGTTGGCAATGTGCAAACGGCGAGGGTGGACGGCGGACGCGGAGCGCGTGCTGCCCTTGCTCGAGACCCGCAGAGCCGAATGGCGAAGGCGACGCGACAGTGGAGAGGTTGCCCTCGACGCACTCATGCCCATCGAGGGCGACCTAGAAGAACGTTGGAAATACTACGTCGCTCAGCCTATCTCCGACGACGCCGTCGAGCAGGCTCCCGAGTCGGTGAGAGCCATCAAGATACTCGATCCCGCATGCGGTAGCGGGCACTTCCTCGTCATAGCGTTCGGGCTGCTCGTTGCTCTTTACCGAGAAGAGGCCACGCACACCAGGGCGAAGATCACAGACGAGCAGATCGCCGAATCGATTCTGGAGAACAACCTGCACGGCATCGACATCGATCCGCGAGCCACCCAGATCGCGGCGGCTGGACTGTATCTTAAGGCCAAGGCGCTCGCGAAGACCGCTCGCCCGAGGGAGCTCAACATCGTTGCTCCGATCCTCCAGCTTGGCGCTCTCCCCGCGGACGATCCGGCTGTTGTGCTGCTACGCAAGGACCTGAAGAACCAGGTCGGTATCCCGGAAGAGCTGACGACGAAGCTCCTCAACTCACTAGCGGGTGTGGACTACCTCGGTTCACTACTGAAGGTGGACGCCGCCGTTGAAGACGCAATCAAGAATGTCGAGCTGGAATTAGAGCGAGCCCACGGCCAAGGCAATCTGTTCGGTGGCTTCCCAGCGCATCAGGTGAAGCTGTCCGTCGTCGAGGCCAAGGCGACGATCCTCGACAAGCTTGAGCAGTTCCTTTCAAAACACTCGAAGTCAGAGGACCTGGGTCTGCGGCTGGACGGTGAGCAAGTCGCGGCTGGCGTCCGGTTCATTCGGATCGCGAGAACCGGCGCCTACGATCTTGTCGTCGGTAATCCGCCGTACCTCGGTCTCGGAAAGACGGAGTCACTCGGCTACGTTGCGAGGACCTATCCTACGGCGAGGCCCGATCTGTATGCGGCCTTCGTAGAGCGGGCAGTTGACCTGGCCCGACAGGGCGGAATGCTTGCCCTGGTGACGATGCGCAACTGGATGTTCTTAGGGCAGTTCACTGACTTCAGAAAACACCTTCTTAGCAACTATGAGGTGTGGTCCATCGGCGACCTCGATAGGGGTGCCTTCGAGTCCATGGTTACCTCGCAGTTGATCAGCGTGGCCATGCTAGTCCTTTGCAAGCGCCCGCCCCGGCTCTCGTCCGGGCGCCGGGCGGCCGCGCTTCAGCCGACGGCGCCAGGAGAAAAATATTGGGGTGCAGATCGCACGGAGTTGAAACGAGCCGCGGTCCTGGTTCAGCGGGGGCGATTTGACTTTGACGCTCAGGGCTTCGATCAGATTGCCGGCAGCCCGATCCTCTATTGGTGGAACCCGAAGAAGCTGGCAGCGCTTTCCGGCCGGCCGCTGCTGGGCAAGATTGCGAAGGTCGTCACGGGGCTACAAACTTCGCGTGATGCGAGGTTCCTTCGGCGACCGTGGGAGGTTCGCTTTTCGCTCCGCACGTCTGGAGGTGAGGCGAAGTGGGCCCCGCTCGTCGCCAACGCTTCCGGAAAGAAGTGGATGGAGCCCGTGGATGACCTCGTGCGCTGGCAGCACCAAGGCTTTGAGATTCGCGTATTCCCCAAATCTTACCCACGCAACGTGGAGTGCTATTTTCTCGGCGGCGTCGCCTTTGCTGACACGGGCGCTGTGTTTGCGGCTCGGCTTCATCGAATACCGTCTGTAATCGGGGACAAGGGGCCATCGGTCTTGTGCGCGAACGAGACGGACAGCGCGGACGTATTGTGCGCGATGAATCGGAGCGAGGCGCGAGCCCTACTTGAGTCTCTCAACCCTGGCACCGACTTTCAGGTTGGGGACGTGGAGCGCTTACCGGTCGTGTTTGTGCCGGGTGCCGATCACATCGTGCGAGTGCTGCGAACGGCATTTGACGAGCACGAGAAGACACGGGAGCCTTCAGTCGAGTTCCGCAGACCCGGACCGTCGTCATGGACGAGTGCCGTTCAGTGGGCGGATGCGGCGATCGATCGCGACATTGACGCGCCTTTGGCAAAATATGTTCCTACTTACGAAGGGCCGTCCCCAGCGGCCGCCCTCTCGTTCTCCATTGGGGTCTCGCTGGGTCGGCTCGGAGCCGATGGTGAGGGCGTTCTTGATGCTCCTCCGCCGACCGCCCTTCCGGCGGGGATCCTCTTCGTTTCCATCGACGCACAGGACACGCTTGAGCACCCCGCTTGCCTCAACATCTCACGCACCTGGCGAGAACAGGGAACGAGCGTGCCCAGTTCGCCAGACTTGCGGACGTTCTTGCGGAAGTCGTTCTTTGAGGCGCACAACAAGATGTATGAGAAACGTCCGATCTACTTCCCCCTGTCCTCGACGAAGAAGAGTTTCGTTGCTTTCGTTTCGATTCACCTTTGGGCGGACGACACGCTCAATGTGCTGCTCGCGGATCACCTAGTCCCTGCGAAGAGGCGGTTCGAAGGCGAGGTTGAGGATCTCCGAGTCGCTCGGGTGTCAGGAAATAACAAGGGCAAGGCCGAGAAGCGCTTCACCGACGTGCAGAAGCTCCTCGAAGAACTCAACGACTTCATCGCCAAGGTTGTCGAGGTCGCAGAGAAGGGTCCGCCGCCGTCTGACGACAAGACCGAGGAGCGTCACGCGGATGCTCGCTTCCTTATGGATTTGGATGACGGCGTCATGGTGAACAGCGCCGCCCTTTGGCCGCTCTTGGAACCGCAGTGGAAGGAACCGAAGAAGTGGTGGAAGGAGCTAGCGAACGCAACGGGGAAGACGGACTATGACTGGTCCCGCCTGGCGGCTCGCTACTTTCCCGATCGCGTAGGCACGAAGTGCCAAGGCGACCCGTCTCTCGCCATCGCGCACAAGCGCTTCTGGGAACTTCACGCCGCGAAGGCATACGCCTGGGAGCTGCGCCTCAAGGACGAAATCCGGCCTGACTTTACGATCGATGAGCCTACCTCGAACGAGGCGCGCGCCAAATTCCTGAAAGAGCACGATCGGGAAGCTCGCGAGATCCTCTCGAAGGAGATTAAACGCCGAGAGAAGAAACTCTCAAGGGCCGACGATGAGGGCGATACGGGCCCTCTCTTCGACAACGCTGATGCCCAAAACGTAGGGGCCATAGATGCCTGAAATGGCTCCCGAAGCGATGGAGGCGCTTTCATCGAGCGTCAGGCGCCTGCGAACGCTTCTGGAGGGCGATCTCACGCGTCAGCTCGACCGACGCTTTCGCCTTTCGGTACCCGCGGCCAAAGCGGGACTCGACGCCAAGGACCTCGCACTTCGCGCGCGGCTAGAGGGATGGTTCGGAGAGCGAGCGCGAGCGTCGCAAGCAAATGGCTCGGCCGCCACGTCAGTCGAGTCCGAGATGGCGTCGAACGCTCTACTGCGACTCTTCCTGCTTCGGCAGCTAGAGGCGTGCGGAGTCTCTCGACCGACGGTGCTGTCAGGAGGGTGGAGCAGCAAGGGCTATCTGGAGTTCCGAAGTCATGGTCCCGGACTGACCGATGGCCAGGGCCGTGACGACTACGAGGGGCTCGACTTCCTACTGAAGCTCCTCTTCGAAGAACTCGCAGTCGACCTTCCGGGGCTCTACGGCGAGCAGCCACTCGACCGATACCTGACGCTCTCACCCGCGGCCTTGCGCGAGATCGTCGCGGTCCTCAACGCGCCCGAGCTGGCCAGTGCTTGGCAGGACGACACTACGCTCGGGTGGGTCTACCAATTCTGGAACGATCCGCAGCGAGAAGCGATCGACGAACGAGTTGGACCCCGGGGCAAGGTAGGGGCGCACGAAATTGCCTCGAAGACCCAGCTCTTCACCGAGCAATACATGGTGGAGTGGCTTCTTGAGAACAGTCTGGGACGGATCACTGTCGCCATGCGCGACGCGCGCGGGAAACGTCTGGCGAACCAGTCAAAGGCGTCCCCGCCGTGGCCGATGTTCGTCCGCGGCGCGGCGGTTCTTGACGGCGACGAACTGCCGTCTCGTCTGAGCGAACTCAAGGTGCTCGATCCCGCCTGCGGGAGTGGCCATTTCTTGGCCGGCGCCTTCGACTTGCTGGTGCCGCTATACCGCGAGGAAGCGCTCGACAACGGCGAGGATATCTCCGACGACCTAATCGCGGAGAACATCCTGCGGCACAACCTCCACGGCATCGACATCGACGGTCGTGCGGTCCAAGTTGCCGCGGCGGTGCTCTACCTCAAGGCGCGGCGGCTAGCCCCGCTGGGTCGCATTCCGCCGATGAACCTAGTCTCCACCGCGTTCGACTTAGATGGACTCGCCCCCGATGATCCTGCTTTAGCCGCGCTCGCACAAGCACTGCCAGAGGCGCGGGGTGACGTGGCCGAAGCCGTGCGCGCCCTGCGTCACGTCGGGGTGCGAGGTAGCCTGATGCGGTTCGGAGCCAATCAGGCAGCTCCGCTTCTGTTTGGAGAGTCAGACCCAAGTTTCAGCATCGAGCGGTTTGTGACCAACCACACGAGCGCGAACGACCTAGGCGTTCGCTTTGACGGGACCCAACTCGCGGCGGGCCTGCGGCTGCGGAACTTGTTGGTGGAGGGGCGCTACGATGTTGTGGTCTTCAATCCACCGTACTTGGCTACTTCAAAGATCGACCTGCCCGCCGCAGCGCTAGCGGAGGCATTTGGCGACACTCCTGATCTATTCGCGGCGTTCGTTCAGCGTGCCTTCGAGCTCTGCAAGCCGACGGGGCTAATGGCCTTCGTCGCCCTCTCTAACTGGATGTTTCTTAGCTCCTTTCGCGACACCCGAGAAAGAATGCTCGCGGGGCACATCTTGCTTCTAGCCGACGTCGGGAAGGGCGCCTTCCGCCGGGCTTCCAAATTGATTCAATCCGCGATGGTCGTTGCCTCACCGAAGCACCAACCGGAGGGCAAGTCCCTTGCCGCGAGGGTTGGCAGTCGCGATGCGATCTCGGCGTCGCAGACCGCCGAGATCGCGGACGCGCTGAAGAACGCGACGAGCTACACGCTTTTCGATCCCAGTGTGTTTGCGCGGATCGAGGGCGCACCGCTACTGTTCTGGCTCGATCCCGGGTTCATGCGACGCTACGGCGAGCTGCCCAAGATCGATGGTGTCGCTGACTGCCAAGGTGGAATCGCGACGACAAACAACGAACGATTCCTGCGAGCCATCTGGGAGGTGCCCGCTCATCTCGCGAGGGCAGCCGCGTCGGGGACTGAGGACGGCCCTTTCCTGCCGTATCTGAAGGGTGCTGAAGGGCGCGAGTGGATCGAACCGTACCGCTGGGTGCTGCGGACCGAACATGCCGCGCTTGAGTTGCGGGTGCTCATCCCCAATGTTCGCATCGAACGAGCCTCGTCACTCGGTGTTGCGTACACGACCATCGGTCATCGGTTTGGCACTCGACTGCACACTGTTACGAGCGTTCGCGATGTGTCGGGAGCTTCCGTCTTTCCAGAAACTGAACTGGTCAGCGCGGAAGCCCTCGTTTGCGCGTTGAACCGCACCGTCGTTCGGGACCTGGCGTCTGCTCTGAACCCAACGGTGAACTTTCAGCTGGGTGACGTACGGCGGCTTCCGTTCGACGCAGTTGAAGGAGCCTCCGAGATCGTCGCTGCCCTCCGAGGCGCGTTTGCAAGGCACGAACGCGCCAGCGAGCTGTCGATCGACTACCTCATCCCGGACTCGACGACGTGGGAATCATCACAGACGTGGGCGCAGGCCGCCGTGGACCGCCCCGCTGGCGAGCCTCTGCCACCCGCCAACTTTGCCGAAGCACCACCCGACCCATCGCGCGCCGTCTCTCATGCGCTCGGCGTCGCTCTCGGACGGTTCGCCGCTGGCGGGGGTATCGAAGCGGCGCATGGCCGAGGCCTGCCCGATGGTATTCTGCTCCTCGGTCCTGAATCTTCGGCCTTGAACCATGAGGCTTGTGCAACTCTGCGTTCTACCTGGCAGGAGTCCAAAGGCGCGATCGACTCCGAGAACGATCTCGCGAGCTACCTGCGTAAGAGCTTCTTTGCAGAACACCGGAGTATGTACGAAGGCCGGCCCATCCATTTGCCGCTCTCGTCCGCAAAGCGAGCGTACGTCGCCTACGTTTGCATCCATAGTTTCCGCTCCGACACTCTTTCCGTTCTTCTTGCGGAGCACCTGATGCCCGAAAAGCGAAGAGTCGAGGGCGAGCTGGCGGACCTACGAGAAGCCCGACACGAGGGGCGCACAAAGGGGGCGACCGAAAGGCGCTTCGCCGAGGTGCAGAAACTCCTCGAAGAGTTGGAGGACTTCATCGCTAAGGTCACCGAGATTGCCGAGAAAGGCCCACCGGCCCCCGATAGCAAGACCACCAAGCGCGAGGTCGATACGCGTTACGTCATGGATCTGGACGATGGCATCATCGTGAACTGCGCGGCGCTTTGGCCTCTGCTCGAGCCCCAGTGGAAGGAGCCGAAGAAGTGGTGGAAGGAGCTGGCCAACGCCGAGGGCAAGAAGGAGTACGATTGGTCCCATCTGGCGGCTCGCTACTTTCCTGCTCGCGTCAAAAGTAAGTGCCATGACGACTCGTCCTTGGCCGTCGCCCACAAGTGCTTCTGGGAACTCCACCCAGCGAAGGCGTATGCGTGGGAACTTCGACTTCAGGACGAGATCCGACCGGACTTCACGATCGACGAGCCAGCATCGGACGAGGCCCGCGCCAAGTTTCTAAACGAGCACGATCGCGAGGTCCGAGAGGCCCTCGTGAAAGAGCTGAAGCGACGCGAGAAGCTGAGCGCGAGAAAGGAAGACCAGGACAACCCCTTGTTCGACCGGGAACGCGACGAGAGGGCGGAAGCCCATGACTGAGCCTCAGGTGTCAGCGGCGTCCCGCGGCCCGGTGTCCAAAGTCATCGAGCAAGAGGTCCTGGGCGAGCTTCGCCGCCAAGGCGTTGTTGTCTGGCTCGACAAGGACGCCTCCTACACCCGGTTTGTGGATGACCTCGCGGTGAAGCAAGCGAAGGGTGACTTCCCGTTCCCAGTGGTCGGCTTCCGCGGCAGCTTCCTGGAGCTGCTGTTCAAGCTCGAGGACTTCGGGAGTGGACTCGACAAGCAGCCACTCCTTGTTCACATGCCCGGCTTCACGGAACAGTCCATCCGGAGTACGCCAATCCTGGAACTGTACGAGCCCGGGGTCCGCTTTCGGAAGGGCATCGACACTCTGATCCGCGAGGCCGCAACGTCGCGCGTGGCGCCCGCCGAGGTGGAGAAGTTCGTCGCTCAGCTGCCGAGCCTGGAGGAAGCCGACAATTGGCTCACGTCGGCCGTGACCCAGAGCACGTTTGGGCTCGCCGCTGCCCTCCATGAGTTCGGCCCGAGGATGCTGGCAGAAGGTCTCGCCCAGCCGACGTCCCTTGCCCCTCGCGTCACGGCGCCGGAGGAGATCGACACGCTCCGCGGCTACATCCACAAGCTCACCGGGATGGATGCGGCCTGGGAGACCTTCTATCCCGACACGGAAGCGAAACCGCTCGCTCGCGTCCTTCACCAGCTCGGCGCGTGGATCCTGGCGGTCGAGTACGTCCACGACCTCCGTCGTCCTGCTCACGACGAGCATCTTCGACGATTGAAGAACCTGTCGGTCCCGCTCGTAAAGGCGTGCTGCGATCTCGCGGCGCAGCTTCGTCGCGACAACGGGGAGGCGTACGCCCGGATGGCCGATGAGGTTGAGGGGTTCCTGGCCGAGGAGCTCGCAGCGATGTCGCCCGACGACCTCGGACAGATCGACACGTTCCGTGAAGAAGAGAACCGAGTCCTCACGGGCGCGGTCGAGGCGCTCCGCAAGGAGGAATGGTCGAAGGCTAGGGTGTGGTGCGAGGTCCGCCACGGAGACAAGTCCTTCTGGCTTCAGCGTGACCAGCTCCGCCGTTGGGCATGGAGCCTCGTGGGAGAGGCCGCTGATTTCGGCGAGACGCTCGCTCGCCATACCAAACCCTTCGCTGATGCCAAGAGCCTCGACGACGCTACGGCAAGATACGCCGCGGGCGCCTTTGAAGTGGACCGGGCCCATCGGCGGTTCGAGCAGCGCCGCCTGGCTCTTCTTGAGTCTCGCCTGCCCCATTACGGCTCTCTCCGTGAGGTCGCCACGAACCTTCGACGGGCTCACCGCGCATGGGCCGATCAGCTCTGTCGAGACTTCGCAATCCTTTGCAAAGACCAGGGCTTCCTGCCGTCAGCCGAGCTTCGGCAGAGGAACTTGTTCGAGCAAGTGATACATCCGCTCACGCTCACCAGTGAGAAGGTCGCTGTCTTCCTAATCGATGCTTTCCGCTTCGAGATGGCGACCGAGTTGGTCGAGGAGCTGAAGGGGGCCGGCACCGTTGTGGATCTCAAGCCCAGGCTTGCCGAGCTCCCCTCGATCACGTCGGTCGGCATGAACGTCCTCGCTCCCGTCACCCAGGGGGAGCGGCTTATGGTCGCGGGCATCTTTCAGGGCTTCAAGACAGGCGAGTTCACCGTCCGGAAGCCCGACGACCGCTCGCGAGCGATGGGCATGAGGAGCGCGGGCAAGCCCGCCCTTCTATTGAAACTGGCCAACGTCTGTGAGGCGAGCACTTCCGCTCTGACCAAGGACGTCAAGGCCCACCAACTCATCGTCGTGCACTCGAAGGAGATCGACGACGCCGGCGAAGCCAACGTCGGCCTGCCCACGTTCGAATCGACGCTCCGTCAGATCAAGGCCGCTTGGCATCATCTCCAGCTTGCGGGGGTGAAGAACTGTGTATTCACTGCCGACCACGGCTTCCTTCTTCAGGACGAGACGACTGAAGTTCGGCCGTTTGGCACCAAACGCGATCCGCAGCGTCGCCACGTCCTCGATGAACACCCGCGGGCCGAGTCTGGCATGGTCAACGTGTCAGTCTCGTCGCTCGGCTACGAGGGGCTGACGGGCTACCTCCTCTTTAGAGACGACACCGCCGTCTTCGCCACAGGCAATCCAGGAGCGAGCTTCGTTCACGGCGGCAACAGTCCCCAAGAACGCGTGATCCCGGTGCTCACGGTGACCCGGAAGCAAGTCGAACACGGCGGCTACTCCGAGTACGCCGTTGAGGTCGAGCCCCAGCCCGACGTAGTGGGCCTCCATCGCCTTCGAGTTCGACTCTGTTTCGCCAAGCAGACGACGACAAGTCTGGGTTTCGCTGCAGCAAGGGCCGTGGACCTTGCCCTCCGAGTTGCCGATCGCGACGACATTCGCGTCATCTTCAAAGATGCGGCAGGTCCTGGAACGCTCAAGGCGGGACGCCTTCAACTGCCCGTAGGAGCGGCGTGGATGGAGGTCTTCTTCGGACTTGAAGGTCCTACCGACGAGCGCGTGCGCATCGAGGTTTATCACCCGGACAATGTCGAAAAGGTCAGGAGCGCGACCCCTGAGCAGTGGTACTCGGTGAGCGGCAGCGCGGTGAACGTCGCTCCCAAGGGAGCCAAGCCGGCGTCGCCTCCACCCCCTGCACCGGAGGGATGGGCTGGCACCATCGCCGACGAGGGGATCAGGAAGGTGTTCTTGCACATCGAGAAGCACGGCGTCGTGACTGAGCTCGAGGTCACCAACCTCCTCGGCTCGCCGCGAGCATTCCGGCGGTTTTCGTTGGAATTCGAGGTGCACCTGCCGAAGCTCCCATTCCGGGTTCGGATCGAAACCGCCGAAGGCGGAAAGCGCTACGTGAGAGAGGGTGACCGATGACGAGCCAACGAGACCGGGAACACATCTTCGAACGCCTTCGCTCTGGCGTTGTCCCTGAGCGCGGCTTGGAGACGTTCGCCGTCGGAATAGAGAAACAGCGAGCCGAGATCAATAGACTCCTCGGTCTCGCGGCATCCGGTGAGGGCGTCTTCAAGTTTCTGCGCGGCGGATACGGCTGCGGCAAGACCTTCATGGCGAGGCTCGCCATTCTGGATGCCCAAGCGCAGGGGTTTGCAACGAGCTTCGTGGTGGTCTCGGACAACGATCTCCATTTCCACAAGTTCGACGATGTCTACCGGAAGGTCCTCCAGGAGCTGGGAACGAGCTCATGCCCCCGCGGAGCTCTCGGCGACATCATCGACCGCTGGATCGCCAAGGTTGAGAATGCTCTCATCGACGGCGGCGCAGACGAGAACGCTTCCGACTTCGATGAACAGGTTCAGAAGCGCATCCAGCAGGACATCAGCTCCCTGACCGGCGGCAAGGCGCCCGAGGACCTCGGGCGCGTCCTTCGCGAGGTCTTTAAACTGAAACAGGCCGGGAAAGTCTCCGAGGCGGGGTCCTTGATGTCCTGGCTGGGGGGCAGCGAGAACGTCAGCTCCTCTGAGAAAAAGGCCGCCGGCATTAAGGGCGACATTACGAGCAAGGACGCGATGGCGTACCTCCGTGGGATTCTGGAAGTCGTAAAGGCCGCCGGTTACAAGGGCCTGGTCATCGTCATCGATGAGGCCGAGACGATCCTCCGAATGCGCGGGGATGTCCGGGGTAAATCCCTGAATGGCATCCGCCAGATCCTTGACGACGCGAACAGCTTCAAGGGAGCACTCTGGGTGTTCACCGGAACCCCTGAGTTCTTCGACACGCGCAGGGGGGTCGCCGGGCTTCAACCGCTACACGATCGGATCCGATTCCAGGTCGAGGGCGGGCTTGTCTCGATGCGCCAGCCGCAGTTGGAGCTGAGACCCTTCGACCACGATCGACTGAAGGACGTGGGTCTCCGGCTTCGCCAGCTCTACCCCATGGGGGACCCGAACATCGTCGCGCAGAAGGTCACGCCGGAGATCATCAACGCCAAGGTCGACGAGGTGACCAAAGGATTCGGCGGCGATGTCGGGATCGTCCCACGCCAATTTCTCCGAAGCCTTGTGAACCTGTTCGATGTTGTCGCCGAGAACCCCGACGCTGATCTTCCCGCGCCCCCCAAGACGGTCGTCGAGGAACGGGCCACCGCGGGTAAGAAGCCGCTGGAATACGAACCCGAGCCCGACGACGACAAGGGGTATCCAGTCGCGTCGGTGGAGTTCTAAGTCGTGACTGCCTTCGCTCGCTTCCCTCCGCGGCTCCAGGAAGCGATCGTCTCGCGTCTAGGTTGGACCTCACTCCGACCGGTTCAGGAGCTCGCGGGGGCGGCAATCCTCGACGGAAAGAACGCCGTCGTCCTCGCTCCGACGGCGGGCGGGAAGACCGAGGCATCGATGTTCCCGGCGCTCGCGAGCCTCGTCGAGCACGAACCCGACGGTGTCGGCGTCATCTACATCGCGCCCATCAAGGCACTCCTCAACAACCAAGAGGACCGCCTCGGCATGTACGCGGAGATGGTCGGTCTCCGGCGGTTTGTGTGGCACGGAGACGTGGGAGACAGCGCGAAGCGGAGGTTCGTCAAAGAGCCCGCCGAAATCCTGATGACGACCCCGGAGTCGCTGGAGGTGATGCTCGTTTCCGCTCGGTCGCCCGTGGGCAGGCTCTTCAAGGATCTTCGCGTCATCATAATTGACGAGGTTCACGCGCTGGCTGGTACGGACCGCGGTGCCCACTTGATGTCGGTGATCGAGAGGCTTGCGCCGTCGAGCAAGAACGACGTCCAGCGTGTCGGACTCTCAGCAACCGTCGGCAACCCGGACCAGATCCTCGCCTGGCTGAAGGGCTCGTCGAAGCGAGAGGGCGTGGTTGTAGATCCGCCGAAAAACCCCGCGAAACGTGACCTCTTCATTGGCCTCCACGACAGCATCGTGAGCCTCGCCAGCGAAGGCGCCGCCCGCGCATCCGGGAAGAAAAGCCTTTTCTTCTGCCAGTCGAGAGCACTCACGGAAACCGTCGCCGAGAGAATGCGCGGACGATCGATCGATGTCTTCGTCCATCACTCGTCGGTGTCCCTTGAGGAGCGGAAGGCTGCCGAGGATAGGTTCGCGCACGGCAACAACGCCTGTATCGTCTGCACGTCCACCTTGGAGCTGGGAATCGACGTTGGCGATTTGGATCTCGTGTTCCAGGCGAACGCTCCGAGCACCGTGTCGTCCTTCATGCAGCGTATGGGCAGGACCGGACGCCGGGTGGGAACCACCGCAAACACAACCTTTCTATGCGACGGCCCCGAGGCTGTTCTTCAGGCGGTTGCCCTCGTCGAGCTCGCCCGGGAGGGCTGGGTCGAGCATGTCGCCCGTCAAGAGCGGTGCTGGCCCGTCCTCGTTCACCAGTTGCTCGCCCTGACGCTGCAGTACGGCGCCGTCAGTGCCGAACGATGTTGGGAACAGCTCTCCCTAGTCCCCGACTTCCGATCGATCACGCGGACCGAGTTCGACCTCACGATCGAGCATATGAAGGCGGAAGAGTTCCTGTTCGAGTCGGGCGGCTTGCTCTCGATGGGGGGGAAGGCCGAGAAGCGATTCGGCAAGAAGAACTTCTTGGAGCTCTACGCCGTCTTCTCCAGTCCGGTCCTGTACCGCGTCGTCACGCAGGCGAAGCGCGACGTGGGTTCGCTCGAGCAGGATTTCGTGGACCGCCTCGTCGAGCAGATGAGCTCCTTCCTCTTGGGCGGAAGGGCTTGGACTGTTGACCGCGTCAGCCACGAGGACCGCGAGGTTGTCGTCCGCGAGGCTCCTGGAGGTGTGAAGCCGTCCTGGGGCGGATACATCCCACAGCATCTCGGCTTTGATCTGTGCCAGAGGATGAAGCGCATCCTGACCGAGACGACGCGCTATCCCTACGTAGATGGGCCTGGCTCGAAGCACATCGAGGAGAAGCGCGAGGACCTAGGAGATCTACTGCGCCGTTCCGGTCACGCCGTGCAAGTCGACGGCAGTCAGGCCTATTGGTGGACGTTCGCGGGCGGGAGGGTGAACCACACGCTGAAATACGGCTTCGAGGTCACGGAAGGCTGGAAGGTAGTTGCCGACAATTTTCAACTCCGTATCGAGGGTGATGGCATCAACCACGAGACCGTACGCACCGCCATCGGTAGGATGACGTCGCCCGAGTTTTGGGACGCGCGCGACACCCGTCGTGCCGTACTGGCGCGGTTGCCAGAATACCGACTGTCGAAGTTTCAGGATTGCCTCCCAGAGCAGTTCGCGTTGGAGGTCATCGAGCGCTACCTGCTCGACCTCGAGCGGACACTGCAATGGCTCAGTGGCGAGTTCCAGCGCTCAGTGCGCTCATCATCAGTGAAGGATGAGCGCGCGAACGACAGGCTGCCTGGTGAGTGATGAGGGGGGCTACGCAATGCGTTTCGAGCGGTCTCGCGCGAGCACAATTCTCCGCGTTGCCGAGTTCGGCAAGACTGTCGCGCCGGTGACTGGTGCCTCGGCCCCACCGCATGCCGCTTGCCTCGCGGGATCGACGGGGCGTCCCGCCCGCAAGCGGCCTGCCGTGGAGCCGTGTTCTGCTGGCTGGTTGGGCTGGCAAGAGCGCAAGTGCGCATGCTCGTGGTACACGCTCTGCATGGCGGCGTTCGAAGAGCAATTCGAGCAAAGGCTGACCGTCGGTGGTGGCGCGACCGTAGTACGCGGGACGCGGGTTCTCGTCCGGAGCGTCGGTACCAGCTTCGCCGAGGGCGCTGGTGAAATGGATATTCTACGGGCTTTTCCGACGCTGACCCCGGCCCACCTGCAGGCCGTCGTGGCGTTCGCGGCGTCGATGGCGCTGAAGCACATGCGGGAGACAGAGGCGGAGGAACCCTGACGGCGAGGATGATCGCACATGAGCTTTCGAGAGGGCGATCCGGTGCCCCTCGCGATGTTGCGCGTATGTCCCGCGACGTCGTTCCAACCCGCGGATCCAGATGGAACGAGCTGGGTTCAATGGAATCGCAATCGAGCCGAGTTGATGCTGGATCGGCGTTTTCCTTGCTGATCCGCGAAGAGGCCTGATCGGGTTCAATTCCCGGCGCTTCTACCCTAAGCCGCGGAATTTATTGAGTTAATACCGTCACCAATGGGGCAAAGCGCGCGGTGCTTCGATCGTGTGCTCGCTCCAGGGCAGGCGTAGTCATGTGGGGCAGCGGGCCCCGAAACGGCGCTATGCTGTGCGTTATGGGCGCCATCGACGAGATTCTAGCGACGATTCGGCGGCTTCCCCTGCAAGAGCGTCTACGGCTCATCGAGCGGGCTGCGAACGAAGCCGCAGAGGACACGCCAAAGCCGGCGGCCGTCGCTTCGCCCGAGCCCAGGTTGAGCGTAGATGAGGTGCTCGCCGCCCGCCTGACACCTCCGCCCGGCGTGGGTCCGGTGACCTTGCAAGATATGGATCGAGCGATCGCCGAAGGCCCGAGCGATGGTGAGCGCGCTAGTCCTGCCTCGCTGCTCGGACTGATGAACGACGACCCGGACCTCGTCGACCAAGTTTGTTCGATAGCGTACGAGGCGCGTCGTACGGCTCACCTACGCGCCGTCGATGAGTAAGGTGCTGCTCGACACGGATATCCTGTCGGAGATCCTCAAGGGCAAGAGCGCGGTGGTTACGGCGAGAGCGCGCACGTACTTGGCGCAGCAAGGTAGCTTCACGACTTCGGCCGTGTCGGTCGCTGAGATCGTGTATGGGCTTCGGCGAGTGGGACGCGAAGATCGATTGACGCAGTTCGAAGCTGCGCTCGAGACGGCGGAGGTCCTGCCACTTGATGACGACGCGGCGCGCCTCGCCGGCCGAATTAACGCCGACTTGGAGCGAGTCGGCCGAATCATCGGTATGCCGGACGTGTTCATCGCAGCTATCGCGCTGCGGAACGGTTTGCCTATCGTCACAGGCAACGTGGCTCACTTTGAGCAGGTGCGCTCAGCGGGATTCGAGCTTCATATCGACAACTGGAGAACAATTTAGAGACATGGCCCCGCGCGATCGCATGGCCAGCAGGTCGCGAGAAGTGACGCCGTTCCCACCGCTTCCGAGGCTCCCTAAGGCACCACGGCCTCCAGCCGATCCGAGGCAATCGGGCAGCGCACAGGCTATCGGTGCCATCGCAGGCATCGCGAGGAGCGAGATGCACATCAGCGGCCCGAACTTGTCCACGGGGTTCTATGCTTCCGCCGTTGACATTGGACGACTCCAGGCCGCGCTTGAACACGGGCTCGCTCGCTTCGACGAGACTCAGCTCGAAACGCGCTGGAACGAGATCTTCGACTGGATTCGTCGGGTGGCTCGAGCGTGGGTGCAACGCTGCAAGGAGATGCGCATCGAACGTCGTGAGATTGGCATCCGGATCGAGCTCGAGACGCAGGACGACCTCGGTACTACAAGTATGGCTTCGACGTATTTCCGAGGCGCGGAACCAAGTCAAAATGAGTGACCTCCGCGCGCGCGGCCGACGCGCCCACCATCTCGAGGTTCCGTGACGAGGAAGGCGTACTCCACCTCCACTAAGGCGTCAGGCGATCGGCTGGTTCCGTGGCTCGCCGCGGAAGGACCGTTGGCGTACACGCCCGAGTTGCCACCCGCGCGTGACAGCTTGTTCCAGTACGGATGGGTGTTGCCGCAAGTGTGCAGGCCCGGTCTTCGGCGGCATGCCTATTTCGGTGCGATGCGACGGGAGGCCGCGCACGACGTGTTCGCGTTCTGGCAGGACGCTCGCCGTGGCACAGTCGAGCGCTGCGTCTATCACGAGGGCACGCTCACTGGACGCCGCCTCGATGCTCCCATCGCCGTGTATCGACACAACGGGCGACATGGTGACAGGACCTACGTCTTCGTTCAGCACGGCAGCTATCAGTGTGTTCCGACAGACGAGCAGCCTGAGCTTGAGGCGGGCTACGTGCGTCTACACCGTGGCATCGGCGACGCGAAGGTCTTTCGCTTCTGGCGTCCTTTCGGACTAAACCGGGAACTGCGGCTCGGTCGGGCGTGGGAGACTTACGCGCAGCTGCAGTTCGACCTCCTCGCACGCTCTGACTTTTCCTTCAACTCGATCCACGACCGCACCAAGCGAGCGGAGACGGGGCACATTCTAGATGACAGCTGGATGACGGACGAGCTCGCACGGGCGGGGGGCCTGGACATCGATCACGACCTGTGGACGCGTGCGCTCTGGGAAGCAACTCACCAGAGCTTTGCACTGCGGAGCTGGGTGAGCGAAAACAAGTTCGGTCCGCATCGGGTCGTCTGCCGCACCCCGCTCACCAACATCCGCATCACGACCTTCTTCGCGGGTGAGCACGAGGTGCGGGTGCTCGATCCGTCTCGCGTCGAGCTGATCGCCGCCATCGGCTGTGAAGTGAGCCACGAGGGCTGAACGTACCGGTCTTGCGGATGCCCGAACCCGTGGCGCGTCTCGACCTCGCGACCTAGCCGGACACCTTCGTGACGCACGGCGCCGCCAGCCTGCCCACTCGCCTTCCGTGTAGCTCGTCGGCGATCTGCATCACGACGTCCCACCGCTTCGCCTCTGCCGCCAAGACCAACGCCGGCGCGAGCGCCGTCTCGACCACGTTCGACAGCTCGTAGGCGTCGGACGATTCCGTCACAACGCCACGTACTAACGCGCACTTAGATGCACGATCGGACAAGTTGGCCGGATCCGCATCGGTGCTGATCGTGCCTGATTGATGCTCCATCGTGACTTCGGGCTGTCCGGAATTCGCTTCAATTCCCGGCGCCGTTGTACCCGCCGAGCACCACGCCGCTCTCTCGAGAGTGGGGGCGTTCGCTGCCGCTCGCCAGGGTGACGGCCAGGCGGATGAACCCAAAGCGTCCATTGGCGCGCAGCTTTCCGGCGATGGCAGCGATCTGGTTGGCGATGGTCCGTGCGGATCGATTGCGCTGACCGCCAACTTGCCGGTGGCTGGCGCCAGCCATGATTGCGCGCACGACGTCGAGCTCGGCGGGAGTGAGCAGGCAGCGAAAAGCGAGCTCCGGCCGCGGCATCGAGATTTCGAGCTGAGTGCCGTTGGGTGAATAGGTCAGCTGATAGCCTTCGCCCATCGACGCGAGGTCGAGCTCGTGAAGTGCCGCGACCATCGCCAGCGCGAGGGGTGCCCGTCGTACCGAACCGGCGGCCCCCATTCCGATCAGAGCGCAGCGGACCCGGGACGAGATCGTGCTCGGTGCGGCGTCGAGGTCCAGAGCTAGAATTTTTTGAGCCCGCCCAGTAAGGACGCTCTTCAAGGTTTCGACATTGGCCCGATGGCTGGGCGTCACGTTCGACGTCGGGCCGAGCTGCAACAGCAAGCGGACGACGTGGGTATCCAGCTCTTGCCTCACGACCGTCAAGCGACCGGCCGCGAGATCTTCCCAGATGCCGCCTATATTCGCCTGTGAGCCGACGAGGCCGGCAGTGCGGTTTCGGTCGAGGTCGAGGTCGAGGTCGAGCCTGCTGGGCAGCGGCGGGGCCATCCAGCCGGCGCTGACTGCGGGCACAACGGAAATGGGTACGATTTCCAATGCCAACTCCCTAGTAAGAGCCCCGGTCGCCGAACGGAGACACGGTCGAGCGGCAGAGTCCCACGCTCTCTAGGCTTCGTTTACTAGAAACCCACGAGGAGACATCAATCGCCCTCGAACGGCAATTCCGATTCCTCGAGTGGATACTGCCGGCCGATGCAGAGCTCGAGCGACGAGGCCGCGCTGCTGTTAGTACCAGGTTGGAAGCACACAACCACTCGCCCCCCGAGGACGACCGCTCGCCCCCGGCTTTCGCCCATTCGCGGGGCGCTCCCTTCCAACGAACACGGGATCGTGCCCTAATCGCCCGCCTTCGGGACAGCAGACGCATGCCCCCCAGTCGCACACTCACAACTGTCATCGTGGAGGACGAGGAAGGTCCGCGTCAGCTGCTCAGAAGGCTGCTCGAGCGCAGACACTCCGACGTCATCAAGATCGTAGCCGAGGCCGATACCGGCCCAGCGGCGCTCGCTCTCTGCGAACAATGGCAGCCGGACGTCCTTTTTCTCGATCTCCACCTGCCAGGCTTCGACGGTTTCGATCTCCTCGCGCAGCTCCGCAGCGAAACCCACGTGATCATCACTACGGGTGACCCTCAGCACGCGCTCGAAGCCTACCGCGCCAACGCCACCGACTACCTGCTCAAGCCGGTGGACCCGCAGCAGCTGCTCGAGGCCGTCACACGGGTGGCGTCCGCGATAGCCAGCGAACGCGTCGTTCGCCTGCTGTGCCGGGATCGCGAAACTACCAAAGTGGTCCACACGGACGACGTGCTCTTCATCCAAGCCGACGGTGGCTATAGCAACGTGCAGACAGACGCAGCGAGCTACCTGCTCAGCGACTCGCTAACCGGCTTGGAAGATCGGCTGCCGGAACACTTCGCGCGGGTGCATCGCAATACCATCGTCAACGTCCGGCACGTGACGGGGCTCAGCAAGGGGAACGACTTCGTTTTCGTCGGTCGAAATGGCCACGATGTGCCCCTCAGTCGCCGCCACCTGCGCGAATTTCGGCGAAAGCTAGTTTACGAAAAGTAACAACGAGAGGGCTAATACCTTGTCAACGAACAACCCGGTTCCGGCAGAGCTCAGCGACGCCGCAATTCGTAATCTGCAATGCAACATTCTGAGCTCAACGGGGCGCCCGCGCAGCACGCAGGTGTTCCATCGCTTCGATTCGCGCCGGGAGCTCGCAAAGTGGCTCCGCAACGACATGCCGCACCCCACGAAGGCGGGTGAAGAGGACCACGTCGATCAGGTCGTGACGCTGCTGTTCTCGGCCGAGGCGCTAAGCTGGCTCGCGCCGCAAGAGCTTTCGGAGAAACTGGCAGCGATGGATCCCGCATTCGTGAGGGGAGTCCGCCACGCCGACTCCTCGCAGCGGATCAAGGCAGATCCATCGAAGTGGGGTCCGCACGAGAAGCGTTGGCACGTGGTCGAGATCCACTCCCACGACGCAACTTCGACGTTCGAACCCGCCGAGAGCCAGAACTGCGTCATCGAATATGGGAGTGGCTACAAGAAGAACGGTAAACAGATTAGCCAGCGCCACGAGGAAAGCTACGGTCACTTCAGCGTGCGCGACGGGATCAGCATGCCGCTCTACACGCGCAAAGCCTACGACAAGCTCGAGCAAAAACCCGCGGGCGAGAAGTGGACCTACGATCCGCGCCACAAGCTCTCGACGTTGATCGTGCGCGACCCGCTCATCGATTCGGACGCAGCATTCGGTTCTTACTTCGCGTTTCTCAAATACGAGCAGCACAAGGACAAGCTGACTGAGGCGCTCAAGAAGATGGAGCGGGTGATCGGCGAGCGCAGTAAGAAAAAGGAGGAGGGCGCAAACATATCCACCGTTGAGTCAGCGTACCCGCGTCTTCACGGACGACGAGGGCTGGACCGCGTCGAAGAGCTGAAGCGCCATATTTTCGGACGCGACAGCAGCGGAATGACAGCGTTCGGCACCGACGGCAACGACTTCGACTTCAGCTCTGACCCCGACGGAAAGGCGTGCCCGTTTCAGAGCCACATTCGCAAAATGAACCCACGTGGCCGGACGGGGGACGTCGAGCACGAGCGTTCAAAAACGATCGCTCGGCGGGGCACTTCGTACTATCAAACGAAGATCTGCGGCGAGGAGAAGCACGTTGAACCCGGCGCGGGGCTGCTCTTCTGGTGCGCCCAGGCCAGCATTCTGGACCAATTCGAATACATCATGGAAACGTGGGCACACGCTGCCGTGGTGGACGAAGATCACCTGCCGACTCCCGATTTCGATGCGGTTGTCGGCAGACCAGATCAAGACAGCCCATCGTTTTCAAGCTGGAAACGTTGGAAGGCAACCACCGACATGGACTTCAGCATCTGGGATTGCGTCAACCTGATCGGGGGAGAGTATCTCTACGCCCCGAGCATCGACGGCGTCTCCATGTTGCGGAAATTTGCAGAGCAGATCTGAGGAAAACAACCATGACTATACCGAAGACCCCCCTTTCTTTCATGTACCATACCCTGATCAAACTCTATCGGGACGAGGTGCACGCTACTCCCGATGTGTCATTCGCTCGCTTCAATATCACCAGCGCAAGCCTCCAAAAAGCTTGTCTGGATGCGGATAAGGCAGCAGAAACTCTTCGACAAACCCCGACCTCGCAGCAGGCCCAAGCAGATCTCGAAGCGGCGTCGAAGGTGATCTTCGCCGACCTCGTACCATTCCTCGCGGCCGAGGTGTCGCAGGGCGTGGCCAAGTCGGATCAGCCGATGGATGACGGCAAGGGAGTCGGAAACGGGGTCGTGGCCAGTGTCTACCGTCTGGTTTACTCCAAGGAATTTCGGGACACCGATCCGGCGGCTCCGGACGCCAGCATCAAAACCGAATGGGACGCCTTCAAGGCCGCGCTCGTTGCTGGTCAAGGAGACTTCAAAGCCCTGTTCGAGCACGCAACCGGTCTCTGCAACCGCATGATGGCAGACGCGAACGGTAACGGCTGGATGATGTGGTGGTAACGGCCGATGCACTGGTCAGTCAGTGAGACCTTCGAGCACGTCCGGCAGAAGCTACCGCGATTTCTGCCGGACGCCGGCGTCGAGCGCTGTGCGCAGATCGCGAAGCGGGTCCCCGACCACGCCGCGTCGCACTACATCGAGTTTCGTCTGAATGGCGACCAGCAGGTCGACTTCTTGTCCGTCGCCATGGACAAGGGCATCGTCGCGCAGCTCGAGGCTCAGGTCGGCAGCGATCCGAGCCCGGTCTGGGCCGAGCACCTGACGGTCCTGCGCGAATGGGCGACAGACGGCGCGGAGCTGTCGCACGCTCCGTTCGTCTGGTTCGAATACGATGGCGGGAGCCGATTCGTCGCGTCGGAGCCCGAGCCGAGCCTCGCGTTTGGCGTGGAGCAAGACTACCTCGGCCGTCGAGATGGTGGGTTGCGGGCGAACGACGTCGCGGGCGTGGCTCTGGGCAAGGTCGCGTTCAGCCGAATGCTGCCCGATGCCACCCGCCAATCTCGCATGGAGATAGTGGACCGATGCTACGCCGCGCTCAGCCCTGTCGGGGCCGTGCCCCACGCTCCCGTGATGATCGCGCGCGACCCCGTAACGGTGAAGCCGTTCGTGATCATGCCGCGAGAATCAATGTTTCCGTTCTTGGACCAAATTGGCTGGCCAGGCTCGCGTCGCGCCCTCGCCGCCCTACTCGACACCTACTACGCACCGTTTCGTCAGAGTATCTACATGGATCTCACGCTGACGGACCGTGTCGAGCAGCGGCTCGGCATCGCCACCTCCCAATTTCAGCGCGCGGAGGCCGATTTTTCGGGACTCGCCTGGTGGCGGCTGCCCCAAGAGCTCGAAGGTTTCAAGAAGGACCTCGAGGGTTGGGCTGGTTATAGCGAAGTCCGAATGGGCGGAGAGCGCGTGTGGATCCGCCGCTGGCTCGACACCAAAGCAGTGCTAGACGGCGATAAGGTGGAGTATAAGGCGTATCTCGGGTTCAGTCCCGCACGCCCTCCCCTTTTCTGCTAGCCAGCATGCAGCGACCGCCGCCGGGACATAGCCTTACTGGGGCGAGCCTTCCGGCTCTGGGCGGCGCGCTGCACCGCGTGCGACGCGACAGTGACGGGTGCGAGCTCGTTGCGCGGAGCGCAGACAGCGGCTACCCCGGCGATGCTGCGGTCCAACATTTGGACGCCGAGTTCGGCGCTTCACTCCGCAACAGCGGCATCCGTCACGTGCCGCGCCCGTCACAACGCATCGACGGAGAGCGGGTGTCGTGGCTGCTTTACGAGGACGTCGCCGGGTACCCGCTCGACGCGACCAGCCCCTGCGAGCTCGCTGAATTTTGGGACATTGCCGAGGCCGCCGCCGCAGCCCTCTCGGAAGCACACCAGAGCGGACGAGCCCATGGACGCCTTCAGAGCAACTGCATCTGGTGGGATCCGTCGACTCGCCGCGTCGCGTTGTTGGGCATGGTGCCCGCCGAAGATGCGCACCTCGCCAACCAGCTGCCACCGACGGAGGACACCGCCCCCGAGCTCATCGTCGCCCAGCGCGCGAAGGTGAGCATCGCCGCGGATATCTACTCGCTTGGCGCCATTTTCTATCGGCTGTTGACAGGCCGCGCAGCGGTAGCCTCCTCGGGACATTTGGCCTTCGAGGCTGCGGCAAATCCACCAGCAAGGCTGGATCCCGCCCGGTTTCCAGAAGCGCTCTGCGACCTCGTGACGCGGATGCTGTCGAAAGCGCCTGGCTGGAGACCGGCCGACGCGTCGGCGGTGTTTGCAGAGCTCCAAGCAGCCAGGTTGGGCGCGCAGTCTCCGGCGCGCGTACCGGATCGGCAGGCACGCCATTTCGTCGGCAGGGCCGCTGACCTCGAGTTACTGCTCGCACAAGCACGTTTGGCGGAGAGTGGAGCATCGACCGTCGTGCGCCTGGCGGGAGAACCCGGTATCGGCAAGTCGACGCTGCTCGGCGAGCTGATCCGAGTGATGGCGGCGCGACATCGAATCGTAGCCGACGGCAAGTGTGAGCAGTTTCGGCAAGGGCGCCCCTACAGCGCGCTGTTCTTCGCTTGCGCCAATGCGTTGAGCCACGTCTTGGCCGGCGAAGAGCCAGCGCTGCAGAGCGTCAGGCGCCGACTGCGCGAAGCCGATCCGGCGCTGCTGGCCGTGCTTCGTCCAGAGATGCCCGAGCTGGAGCATCTGTGCGGTCCGTTGCCGGCCGTACCGCAAGCCGGGCCCAGCGAAAACGAGCACCGTTTCAAGCGCGCGTTTACCGAGCTGCTGGCCACGTTGTGCTCGCAGGAAACTCGGCTCGTGCTCATTCTCGACGACGTTCAGTGGGCGGACCGCGCTACCGCCGACCTGCTCGCCGAGATCTTCGAGGCGGGCTTGCCTGACCACTTCATGTTGGTTTTGGCTTATCGCGACAACGCGGCGCAAAAGAACCCTGACCTCGGCAAGCTATTTCGCGTGCTTGCCGCGGCGCCCCTGATTCAGCTCGGCCCCTTCGACCTAACCGACACCGAAACGCTGTGCGAACAGCTGGTACCTGATTGTGATGGAGCCCAAACTCTGGCCGCTGCGCTTCAAGATCGTAGCCACGGCAATCCGCTCCATGCCGCAGAGCTCGTCCGCAGCCTGATGGACAACGGCGAGCTCGTTCGGGAACGCGGACGCTGGGTCTATCGCAACAGCGGCCATGCATTGCAAGACTTGTCGGAGACCGTCGTCGCTTTGATCCGCGACCGCCTCCGGCGTGCGCCTCCGGAGACGCAACGGCTGCTCACGGCGGCCGCGTGCGCCGGCCATCGTTTCTCCGTGGGCACCTTGGCCGTGGCGCTCGGCGAAGATCCGTCAAGGCTCGGGTCAAGGTTGGACGCCGCGGTGCGGGGCGGGTTCCTGGTGGCATCGCAGCGCGGCAGTGAGCTGGCGTTTTGCCACGACCGCGTACAACAGCTGAGCTTCGAGCTCGGTGACGCCAACAAGCAGGCCGAGATCTTCTTGCGGCTCGGGCGCTACTACCGGGGACGCATAGCGCAAGACCAGTCGGCGCTGTTCCCGTGTCTCGAGTGCCTGAATCAGGCGCGCAATTGGCTCGATCCGGACGAGCTGCAAGCGCTTGCACTACTGAACCTCGAGGGCGCGCGGCGAGCTCGAGCCAGCATCGCCTACGAGCGAGCCATCCTCCTGCTCGGATCCTATCTCGCGAGCGACCAGCTTTCTGCCGAGGACCGCTTCGAAGCAAGCCTGCTCTTGGCCGAGTGCACCTTTTTGCTCGAAGCAAGAGATGCGACCAGCGCAGACGTCCCACGACCGAGTCCGTCGGACGTCGCCATGGACGCCTGTGCTGCCCTGGCCACGACCGAACAGCAGCGTATCGAGCTGCTCCATCGGCGCCTGCTGTTTTGTGCGCACCGGCAGGAATATGCGGCCGGCGTCAAGATCGGGCTCGACGCGCTCGCGTCTTGGAATCAATCACTGCCGCGCAACCCCGGGCTGCTCCGAGCGCTCGGTACCGTGCTCTGGCTGCGACGACGCTTGCGGCGGATCACTCCCGGCGAGCTGGCAGGCGGGCCCGGTAGCGCTACCGAGCGCGATCGCGACGTTTACCGCTTCTTGGTGGGACTCTGGGGCTGCGCCTGGTGGGAGAGCCCGCTGCTCGGCCTGCTCGTGGCGGTGCGCCTGGTGGAGTTTGCACTGCGCTGCGGCAGTGGCCCGCACTCCGCGATGGGCTGTATCTCGTACTCGATCATTCTACACATGCTCGGCGAGCGCGCTCAGGCCATCAGCTATGCACGCACCGCCGAGGAGCTGGCGCTCGGTCAGAGTCCTTACATTCGCGCTTTCGTGCGCTTCGCGCGGCTCACCTTCATGGGTGTGCTCGAACGTCCGCTCAATCAGGTCGTCGAGAAGTATGACGAAGCGCTCAGAGAGTGTGTCGCACACGGCGAGAGCATCGCCGCTCACCTCATCGACGGTGCCCTCACCACCTTGCCGCACCTCGGCCCGGAGCTGCCGCTCGTAACGGACGCTCTGGTCGGTTACGAACGCGAGGCACGGGCATTGGGCGCAACCGCCTGTCTCGAATTGATCGGGCTCGTGCGTTCGTGGCGCGATCTGCTGGTTGACGGTCACCTCGACGCCGAAACCGGCGAGCCGCGCAAGACGGCGCTCTTTCAAGAGGTCAAGCACCGCTCGTACATCGGCACGCGCGACCTCTTGCGCATGCAGGTCGCCTACCTCACCGGTAGCGATGACGAGGTGTTGCGGCTGGGCGACGCAGTCGAGAAGCACGGCGTGTTCAAAGGCAATCCGCTGCACCGGGCAAGTCACGCCCTGTTCGTCGTCCTGGCCTCGACGCGCAAGAACGGCCGACTCACCAGGGCGGCACGCGCCGGCATACGCTTCCTCGAAGGGCTCGACGCATTCTCGCCCGCCGGAGAAGCGTCGTTCGGAACGTTTCGTGCCTCACTGCGACTCGCCCAGGGTGTCCGGGCCGCCGCTGCCCGCGACGCCTCGGCCCTCGGTTTGCTCAAGGAGGCGGCAGCCGTTGCCCGCGAGAAGGGGCAACGCCTCGTCCTTGCCGTTTGCCTGGAGCGTTTGGGACGCCTCTACGGCCTATCAGGGCAGTACGGCAGCTGTGTCGAATCCCTGCGGGATGCCGCCCATGCCTTTCGACGGTTCGGAGCGACCGCCGCGGCAGATGCTCTCGTTCGTGAATTTCCAGCCATCGATTGGATGCGACCCGAAGCAGCGAATGCCGAAACCCTCCAGGCCGAAGGCATCATGCGCGCGGCCACGGCGATCGTGGAGGCCACTTCGACCGACGAGCTCGGTCCAACGTTGCTGCGGGTTATTGCCACCACGGCCGGGGCGATGCGGGCCGTCCTCTTCCAGATCGCCGATGGCAAGCCGATGCTCGTGGCGGAATGCGAACGCGACCAAGCGAATCTCTTGGTGAAGCCGACTCCGCTTGCGGAGCTCGATCCATTGCACTACGCGCTCAAGCCAGTTCATCGGGTCGAGCGCTCGCACGAGCTGGCAGAGTTACCGCGCCAGCGTGCCAAGTTCCTCGACGATCCATACCTCGCGGGACGGTCGGCACCACGAGCGCTCCTCTGCGTCCCCCTGGTGTACAGGGGCGAGCTCGTTGCGATTCTGTACTTGGAGAACAGCAGCAACGCGGAAACCTTCAGCCAAGAAGAGATCCGGCTCGTCACCCTGCTCGGCAAGCAAGCCGCGATTGCCATGACGAACGCCGACAACCATCGCCTCGAGATCGAGGCGTTGCAGTCGAAGGTCAACCCTCACTTTTTGCACAACGCGCTGAGCGTCGTGGCCGAGCTGGCCGGGCGTGCGCCCGATCAGGCAGAAGAGGCGGCCTACAAGTTGAATCGGCTCTATCGAGCCATGGTCACGAGCCGGGCCGATCTGCGCGTTCCGCTCGAAAAGGAGCTGGCCCTGGTGCGTGACTACCTCGAGCTCGAGCGCGCGCGCTTCGGCAACAAGCTGCAGGTGAGCTGGGATATCGAGGACGCCGTAAAATCGTGCGGCGTCCCCTCCTTGCTCATTCAGCCTTTGGCGGAGAACGCCGTGAACCACGGTGTGCGTCGCAAGGAGGGGGGCAGCGGCACGGTCAGCATCTCGGCACGCCTGCGCGACGACACGGTGATCCTTCGCGTCAGCGACGACGGCCCCGGATGGTACGAGGGTAAGGGCGGCACCGGATTCGGGCTCAGGAGTGTGCGGCGGCGTTTGCAGCTCGTGTATGGCAACCGAGCCGAGCTAACCGTGGTCAAAGCGAAAGGCGTGGCGGTCGAAATCGCGATCCCCGCTCAAGCAGCGAGCGCGACGGCAAGAACTGGATGATCCTTCGTTTCGGTCTAAGGCTGATTGGGCGCGGCTGTTGTTTCGCTGACCGGTTGGAACGCCCGCACGGCCGCCTCGCGCGTCGTGTGGATGTCGAACACACGGTGCATCCGCACGAGCTCGAACACCGAGCGGACCTGCTTCGAGAGGCTGCACAGCTTCAGATCTCCACCGCGCACGTTGACACGACGCAAGCAGGATAGAAACGCGCCGAGCCCCGAGCTATCGACGAAACGAAGGCGGCTCAGATCGAACACTAGCTTCAGGTAGGCTTCGACCAGCGGCCCGACGTCGCGCTTGAGCTCGGGAGAGTTGCCGGCGTCCAACTCCTCGATCGGCAAAGTAACGATCGCGACATCACCGCTGTGTTCAACGGTCAATTCCATGTGACGTCGCCAGTAAGCAAGGTGCATACCGGCCGCCAGATCGCGCCCCGCCGCTCGTGAAGCGGGCGCTCAGCGCGCAAAACCAGCGCTTGTAGTGTTCGCGACGCGCAAACGGCGCGGCGGCACAACTCGCGGAAGCAGCAGTGGTGCTGTGCGGGGCTGGCATGCTTCTTCCTTGAGCAAGCCGGTTTGATGCCCCGATTCGCCCCGCGAACGCTACGCCAACGAGTCTTTCTCGCTTTGTTGCCGTTGGTTGTCTTGTTGGTCGGCTCGGGTAGCGCGGGAACGGCGCTGGTCTGGCACCTGGGACACCTGAGCGGCGAGATCTTGCGCGAGAACTACACGAGCGTCATCGCCATGGAGCGGCTCAACGAAGCGCTCGAAAACATCGATTCATCGTTTCAATACGCGCTCGCCGGGCAACCTGAGCCGGCCCGGGCTCAGTACGAGGCGAGCTGGAAACATTATCGCGAGAACCTGCTCGTCGAGCAAAGCAGCATCACGGTACCGGGCGAGCGTGAAGCAGTGGCCAAGCTGAACCAGCTCACCGAACAGTATCGGGTCGAGGGGCAGGCGTTCTACGCCGAGAGCGAGCGCCGCTTGCGGCGCGACCGCTACACCAGGCTCGAGGGGCTACTCGAGCTCTTCCGCGAGCTGAAATCCCTGACGATTCGCATTCGCGACCTCAACCAGGCCAGCATGGAGGCGGCCAGCCTGCGCGCACGCTCGATGGCGACCCTGTCCGCGACCGCTTTGTTCGTGAGCTTGGTGCTCTCGCTCGGGCTGGCAGGCGTCTCGGCCTGGAGCACCAGTACGACGTTGGTGGCCCCGATTCGCGCACTGACGCGCGCGATGGTCGGTATCGGCGAGGGCAAGTTGGAGCAGGGCGCCAGCGCGAGCGGCAGTGAGGAACTGGAGGCGCTGACTCGGGCCTTCAACAGCATGGTCGACAAGCTCCGGGCTTCACGTTCAGCCGTCGAGCAGTCGACGGCCGAGCTGCGCGCGCTCAACTCGGAGCTCGAGCATCGCGTCGAGCTCCGGACCGCCGACTTGCGAGAGGCACGCCAGCGAGAGGCCGCGATCGGCACGAAGATCCAACAGCAGCTGCTGCTCGACGAGCCGCCGCGAGACCTCGAGGGGCTGGCCGTCGCTGCGCTCACCGTTCCCGCACAGCAGATCGCGGGGGATTTTTACGGTTTCTTCCGCTACGAGCGCAGCGACTGTCTCGACTGGCTGGTTGCCGACGTGATGGGTAAAGGCGTGCCGGCGGCGCTGCTCAGCGCTGCCACCAAGAGCTACTTTCCGGAGGCGCTCTGGCATCTGCTGGCGACTTGTCCCTCGAACGAGCTGCCGGAGCCTCGCGACATCGTGACGCTGGCCCACACCCAAATGGCCGAGCAGCTCATCGACATCGAGAGCTTCGTGACTCTTTGCTACGCGCGCATCGACGTGGTCCGACGCAGGCTGTGGCTCGTGGATTGCGGGCACACCGGCGCGCTGATTTGGCACGCGCGCAGCGGCTCGTGCACGATCGTGCACGGCGACAACCTTCCGCTCGGTGTCCGCCAAGGCGAGATTTACGGCCAGAGCTCGGTCCCACTGGAAACCGACGACCTGGTCATTCTCTATTCGGACGGTGTGACCGAAGCGCGCAGCAGCGCGGGGGAGCTGTTCGGCACGGAGCGCCTGATGGCCTGCGTGCACGACCACGCAGCGCGGGAGCCTGCCGAGATCGTCGCGGCGGTGCGCAACGCCGTCGTCGCTTTTTCGAGCAGCGGTCTAGCCGACGACTTGACTTGCGTGGTCGTCAAAGTGCTGCCTCATCAGCCGGCCACGCAGCGCCGAGATATCGTGCTCGGTAGCGACCTCTCAGATCTGCGCGAAGGGCGCGAATTCATCGCGAGCTTCTGCCGAGGCTTGGAGGGCCGAGCTCTGTCGGACGACGGCATCGCGAGGCTGACGCTCGCCGTCAATGAAGCGCTCAGCAACGTGATGAAGCACGCCTACCACGGCCGCAAGGACCAGCGCATCGAGCTCAGGGCGGAAGCCTACACCGATCGCGTCGCCGTACGCTTGCGCTACCAGGGCGCAGTCTTCGATGCCTCGCAGGTCCCCCTGCCCGCCTTCGACGGCTCGCGCGAGGGCGGCTTCGGAGTGTTCATGATTCAGAGCAGCGTCGACGTGGTTCGCTACTACCGCGACGACTTACGACGCAGTTGCGTTCGTCTGGAAGTAAAGCGTGAAGCCGCTTGATGAGGTCGAATGAAGAGCAAGGTTGACGAGCTTCAGGAGATCGAGCGGTTGCTCGGGCTATGCGAGGTGCAAAGCACCCGCTCCGGCGTTCCGTTGCCGCTCGGCGCGCACCGCCGCGGGGACGGCGTCAATTTCGCGTTGTTCAGCCGGAACGCCAGCGGCGTGCGCCTCGATCTGTTCGAGCACGAGGCCGACGCGGTTCCGAGCCGGACCATCATCCTCGACCCCGAGCGCAACAAAACCGGCGATATCTGGCACGTCTGGTTGGCAAACGTTCCGGTGGGACAGCTGTACGGGTTCCGCTTGACCGGTCCCTACGCGCCGGCAGAAGGGCACCGCTTCAATCCCAACAAGCTCCTGATTGACCCTTACGCCGCGGCGCTCAGTCCCGCGCGCGACCTGACGGCGGCGCTCGGCTACGACCCAGATTCGCGTGAGCTGGATCTTTCGTTTTCCGAGACGGATGACGCGGGCCAGGTCCCCAAGAGCGCCGTGGTCTTCGACGATTTCAACTGGCAGGGTGATCAACCGCTGAGGCGGCCCTGGGCGTCGACGGTCATCTACGAGCTCCACGTGCGGGGCTACACCATCCACCCCAGCTCACGCGTGCGTTTTCCAGGGACGTTCCGCGGCCTGACGGAAAAAATTGGACACTTGAAGGAGCTGGGGGTCACGGCGGTGGAGCTGATGCCGGTGATCGAGACCGGACAGAGCACCGCGGTCAACTATTGGGGTTACGACCCCATCAACTTCTTTGCCCTACGATCCGCGTACGCCGGCGCGTCCGAAAAGGGCGGGCCGCTCCTGGAGCTCAAGGAAATGGTGCGGCTGCTGCATCGTGAGGGGCTCGAAGTGATCCTGGACGTGGTCTTCAACCATACGAGGGAAGGCAACGAGCTGGGACCGACGCTGTGTTTTCGGGGCGTCGACAACGCCGTCTACTACTACTTGAAAGACGACAAGCGCTATTACCGCGACTACACGGGCGTCGGACAGACCGTCAACGCCGCGCACCCATTCGTCCGCGATCTCGTGCTCGACGCCCTCCGCTATTGGGTGATCGAGGCTCACGTCGACGGCTTCCGTTTCGATCTGGCCTCCGTGCTCGGTCGCGACGCGCACGGAGGCCTGCTCGCGGACGCCCCGTTGCTGGAGCGCATCGCCGAAGACCCCATCCTTCGAGACACCAAGCTGATTGCCGAAGCCTGGGATGCCGCGGGCGCCTACCAGGTCGGGAGCTTCTCGCAGCGGCGCTGGTCGGAATGGAACGGACACTTCCGCGACGATGTCAGGCGCTTCTGGCGCGGCGATCTCGGCATGCTCGGTCGCTTCGCGAGTCGGCTTGCGGGCAGCTCCGACATCTACGGCGCCTCGGGCAAGGGCCCGGAGGCGAGCATCAACTTCATTACCTGCCACGACGGTTTCACGCTACGCGATTTGGTATCCTACGAGCGCAAGCACAACGAGCCCAACGGCCACGGCAACCGCGACGGCGCGGACGACAACCAGAGCGCCAACTACGGCGTGGAAGGTGAGACCGATGACCCAGTGATCGTGGAGCTGCGAGCGCGCCAGCAAAGGAACCTGCTCTTGACTCTGGCCGTGTCGCGCGGCGTGCCCATGCTCTTGGCCGGCGACGAGCTGGGCCGCACGCAGCGCGGCAACAACAATCCCTATTGCCAAGACAACGAGACGAGCTGGCTCGACTGGTCGCTGCTCGAGCAGAACGCCGAGCTGTTCCGCTTCGCGCGTGACATGCTGGCATTTCGCAGAGCGCACGCGGTGCTACGACGCGACGCCTTTTACAGCCAGCGCGCCGCGCATTGGTTCGCGCCAGGCGGGGGCACGCCGGACTGGTTCGATCCCGGAGCGCGGGCGCTCGCCCTGCTCGCCGAGGCCGACGACGGCCCCGCATTGCTGCTGACCTTCAACGCTGGGGCCGAGAGCCAGCATTTCGTCTTGCCGCCGCTGAGCCCCGAGCGGAGCTGGCACGTCGCGGTCGACACGGGACGACGGCCTTTCGTGTGGGAACAGCCGGCGATCGTTTCGGGCACGTCCGCTTACACGGTGCTCGCGCGGTCGAGCGCGATCTTGCTCGCGTTGGGGTGAACGATGCACCCGTACGGCTCCGGTGCAAAGATTGCGCCGACCGGTCGTGCCGGGCGGCAACGGTTGCGTCGCGAGGGCGCCAGGCGGCCGAGAAGACCTGAACGAGCGCGGCACGGCTCCTGCTTCGGGCAACGCCATGCCCGGCCGTCTGAAAGTCCTGGTGGTCGACGACGACGCCATCTCGCGAGCGACCCTGCAGACGGTGATCTGCAGTCTCGGCTACGAGTGCCGAGCCGCGAGAGACGGCGTCGAGGCGCTCGCCATGCACCGGCAGCAGCACGCCGACGTGATCTTGAGCGACTGGGACATGCCCAACATGGATGGCTTGGAGCTTTGCCGGCAGACCCGCAAAGTCGACGGCGAGCGAGGGTACACCTACTTCATCTTCTTGACCGCGTTCGACGCCAGAGACTGCTTCCTACGCGGCATGAACGCCGGCGCCGACGACTACCAAACCAAGCCAGTCGATCTGGACGAGCTCCAGGCACGCCTGGTCTCTGCGGCACGGGTCGTGGCGTTGTATCAGCGGCTCGCTGACGCCAACGAGGTTTTGAGGAGGGACAGCCTGGCGTCCTTCAACATCGCGCGCATGGACGCGCTGACCGGTGTTGCCAATCGCTTGTGCCTCGAAGAAGACCTGCCAGCCCTGTGGGCGCGAGCACAGCGCTACGGGCACCACTACAGTGCCGTGCTGTGCGACGTCGATTGGTTCAAAGACTACAACGACCATTTCGGGCATCTCGCGGGAGACGCCGTGCTGCGCAGCGTCGCGCTCACCATGGCCGCCGAGCTCCGTCAATGCGACAAGCTCTATCGCTACGGCGGTGAAGAGTTCTTGCTGATCTTGCCCGAGCAGTCGCTGGCGGAGGCGATGCACGCGGCTCGTCGCATGTGCGGCGCGGTAGCCGCCATGGCCGTGGCTTCGCCAGCGGGCGGCGTCGTCACGATCAGCGCCGGAGCCGCCGAGCTCGTCCCTTCGCTCGATAGCACGCTCCGCGCTTGGCTCGACCGCGCCGACGCGGCCCTCTATCGAGCCAAGGAAAGCGGCCGCAACTGCGTGAGAAGCTGAGCTTTGACGTCTCAGCGTAGAAATACACTCTCGACGACTATTCCGCGTTCGAGCCGTAACGAGCCGCGAGACCAGCAAAAGCAGCGCCTAAGGATATCTTGGTGGACTAAGGACACGCAGTGATCACACCCACGCCGCGGCTTCGGAGCGCAGCGAGGTTATCCGCTTGAGCCGCGCAAGTAGCGTCAGGTCCGTGACTAGATTGCCGGGTCAGGTCGAGAGCCCACAAGTCGTGACTGCCAAGCCGTACGCAGCAAACGAGCCGAAGCTACCGACATGGCCGTCTCGAATTTCGATGTAGATCCAGACTGTCGGGTCGGGCGCGCTGAAAGATCGGCGAGCGGCACCGTGTCGTCGAAGTGTAGCCCCGACAGGCTCACGTCGGTGATGGAGTGCATGCCCGCAAAACAATTGTAACCTAGGTTACAATTGTCACGCCTGCAGCGACCCAATGTTTTGACCTTGCAGGGTCAGCGCGCCGCCTCGAGCGCCGAGCGGCGCGTCGACACGGAGGCGGCGCGCTGGTTTCACTGCCTGCGTTCGCTCAGTAGCTCGAGCAGTAGGCGTCGGCGCACGGGCGGATCAGCTGAAATTCGAGGTAGTTCAGGTTGGCGCCGTCGGCGGTGAAGCTCACGTTCCAGGTCGGTTTGGCGCCGCCACCGGGGATGGTGATGCTGTCGAAGACGGTGACGTCGGTCCAGTTCTGCCAGCCGCCCGTCGCGACCGATTTTTCGGCGGAGGTCTGGCCGAGCAGCGACATCTTGAACTTGCCGGTGATGGCGCTCGCGCTGCGCGCGATCACCCGGTAGTCACCTGGCACGGGCGGGAACGCGTAGCCGCCGAGCCATTCACCGGCGACCGTCCAACCCACGTCACACGTGCCGCCCGCCGGATCGGAGGTGGGCTCGATGTCGATGGAGTTGTTACGCGTGCATGCGGGCGAGTTGCCCTGATCCGTCGGCGTCGTGTCCGACCAGCCGAGCGCGTTCTCGGCCTCGACGCGATAGGCGGGGCGGATTTCGAAACCGTTGAAGTCCATCTCGCCGTCGACCATCACGACCTCGAGGTTGTACGGCATGCCCGGGTACATATCGAGGTACTTGAAGGCGTACACGTCGGCGAACTTGCCCCACTGGCCGACGTTCGGTGCGGTCACGGTCGTCGTGCGCACGATCGGCGTGCTCTTGTCACCCATGTAGCGCATGCGCACGGTGATACGGCGACCGCTGTACATGCTGCCGACGCGGAGCACGACGTCCATCTTGGCCGAGTTTTGGCCGGCGGGCGGCGCCGGGACCGCGTCCACACCCAAACCATAGGCGTAAGATTCACCCGGCATGTTCCAGCCGATGTGGCAGCCGTTCGTGAGCGGCTCACTGTTGAACCAGTAGTCGACGTCCGTGCCGACGTGGCTGGCGGCGCAGCCTGGAGCGCCCGTCGCGCCCTCGTTGCTGGGCGAAGCATCTGTCGAGTGCCAGTAGAACGAGTCGGGATTGATGACGCCAATGCCCTTGGTGATCAGAGCTGCATGTGACGAGCCGAGCTCCTCCTCGGAGTCGCCGGCCTCCACGCTGCATCCAGCCAGAACGATCATCAGACCCAACGCCACGCTGCCACTCGTGAAGTTCCCCAATTTCATCTTCGTTTTTGCCTTTCTGACGATACGCAACGGCGCTCTGCGCCATCACACCATTCCCCTACGTCGTCGGTCACGCGCTGGGCCGCACGAAGATCGAAATCGCGCACCCTGTCGTGGAGCGATGCCCCGATAGTTAAACCCCAACTTTGACTGACAGGGCGGCCGTAGCCTTAGCGCCTCGGCGCCAGCTCCCAGCGCGCACCCACGATTGCCCCGTCGAGCCCGCTGCCGCCGCTGTCTTTGGCGGTGGAGCCCGTGCCTTCGTCGAGGTGCCAGAGCGCGAGCGTCTCGTCGTCGGCGCTCAGCGCGGCTTCGGGCGTGAAATCGGCGGTGTAGCGGTCGAAGGAGGACAGGCGCACGTCCGCGATGAAGCCGTCTATCGGCGGCCAATATCGCGTTCCGAGGGTGGGATCGAGAGTTCCTTCGTGGCGTTCGGTAGCGCCGATGAACAGAGTGTTTTGAGGATTCGGAACGGTATCTGTGCCTGCTGCGCTAGCTGCCAGCATGCCATCGACGTAGAGCCGGTATTGCCCGGCGCCGTAGGATGTCGCGAGGTGGTGCCAGTTGTTGACGCTCGGTAGCGTGGGCGCGACGACGCTAAGCCAGAAGTCAGTGTGGACGAAGGCCCAGCTGGCAAGGACATGCGAGGGAACGACCTCGAGCGTGGGTAGCTCGAGCTGGGAGAGCGGCTCGGGCGTGCCGAAAGTGAGCTGGAGGTCGCCGAGCCCGCTGACCCAACGATTGAGGATGCCGTGGCCGCCTTCGTAGCTGCGCACGTAAACCCAGGCTTCGATAGCAAAGTCTTGGGGCACGTCGAGCAGGCTCGAGCTCGGCACCTCGACGCGGTCGTAGGCGCCCGTGAACGAGAGCGCCCAGTAGCGGCCAGAACAAGGGTCGCCGTCAACACACGGATCGGGCTTCGGATCCGGCGATGAAGTGGACGGCATCGGCATCGGATCGGGCATCGAGGTGGACGAAGGCGCCGGCGGCGCCGGCCGCAGCAGGTGCACCGCGACGTCGTTTTCGCAGCCGGCGAGCGCAAATAGCGCCAGCGCGGCGCACCGTCGCCACGCAGGCCTTTTCACTTCGAGCTTTCCAAACGGCTGCGCACGCGAGAAAGCGCCGCTCTTGCATCCGGCGCGAGCGGCGAAGCCGGGTAGCGCGTCACCAGTGCCTTGAGCGAGCTCTCCGCCGCGCGCAAATCTCCCTGCTGCTCGCTGCGGAGACCGCTTTGGAGTAGCTCGGTCTCGAGCGCCAGGGTGGGCGTGCGGCGGCGCGCCGGCTCGCGACGCGCGCTGGGCGCGAGCTCCGGCTCGCTCGGGGCTGCCGCCGGTTCTTGCGCTACGACCGGCGCCGGCTCGCTCGCGCTCGACCAGGTTTGCGCGGCGTTGAGGCGGGTTTGCGCGCCGGCGTGTAGAACCTGCACGGCGCCCTCTTCCACATGCACGACCGTGACGGCGCTCGCTGGATCGACGGTGACGCTGAACACCGTCCCCACGTCGATGATGCGCGCGGCAGGAGTGACGACCTCGAAAGCTCGCTCCGGCCGGTGCTCGATGACGCAGCGTACGCGACCGCGCTCGAGCCTTAGCGCAGCCGAGCCGTGCGCTGCTCCCAGCTCCGCCAGTGAGACTCTGGTATTTTCGAGCAAGTCGATTTGCAGGCCGCCGCTCGTCTCGATGCGCGCTTCGGCGCCAGGTGATGTTTCGAGCGAGCCCTGCGCGTCGAGCTGGCGCGTTTGCCCCACGCCGAGCGCTCCCTGCGAGCCGCTGACATTGCCGCGCAACGCGGAGACTCGAAGGACGCCAGCCCCGGGCGCGGCGTGCCGCCAGTAACTGGCACCGCCCCACGCCGCCAAGGCGACGCTGGCCGCGAGCGCGAGCGCGCCGAACCAACGCGCGCGGCTCGAAAAGCGCTCTTCTGGCGCCAGCGATACCTCGACCATGCGGTCGACGATCGCCTCGCGATTCACGGTCCGGCGCGGCGGCTCGCTCTCTTCGCGCAGAGGCGCGAGCAAGTCTTGGAGCTCGCTCACGAGCGCTCCTTGTCGCGCGCGGCGGCGCGCTTCATCAGCTCTTGATGGCCTCGCGACAGGCGCCGCTGGGCGGCCGCGGGCGAAACCCCCATGATGCCCGCAATCTCGTTCACGCCGTGACCCAGCACGTCGTGCAGCAGCAGCGTTTGAGCTTGGTCAGCGTTCATGTTCGCCAAAGCCTTTTGCAGCCACTCGAGCTTCTGCCGAGCTTCGAGCTGTTGCTCGAGGTTACCGGCGGGCACGCGCTCGAGCCGCGGTGCCTCCGCCCGGTCGCGCTCGAACAAGCGTCGCTCACGCATCCTCCCGCGCAGCGCGTCGAGCGCCACGTGTGCGGCGATGGATCCTGCCCATGCCGACAAGCTCACCACCTGGGTCCGCTGATCGCCCACCAGAGTGCGCACGATGCGCTCGAACGAGACTTGCACCAAGTCCTCGTAGTCGCCCGATTTGTCCCGCAAGATCTTGTGCAGAGTGCGCGAAACCACCGGAAAAAGCAGGTCGAACAGCGCCGCGTGCGCCCAGCGCTCGCCCGCGACCACGCCGGCCAAAACCTGCGCGTCGGTCGGCGTAGCAGCCGTAGCAGCGCTCGCGCCCGGCTCTAGCCGAGCCGCTGTGAGGGATTTGGGTACTCCCACGCATGCATCCTAACATGACCAATCACCACCAAGTCGCGCGAGCCCCCCACCCCCAGACAAATTTGTTTGCTTGCTGGGGTCCGCTCCCATCAAAAAGCCTCGGGGTTGAGGCCGGGGTTCCTGGCGCGGCCTCCGTGTCGTGTCGTTGGGGCATCCACCCCCGTTTCCCGCGCGCGGTGACCCCTCTTCGGAAGCGCCGAAGCTCTTACACACGTGAGACCTTTGCTCGACGAGTGAATCGGCTACACCCGCTCACCACGACTCGCGGTCCACAAAAGTTCTTACACGCGCAACAACTTTTGTGGACGTCTGCGCAACGAGACACCGGGTCACCCAACCGGTCGTCCACGAAGATTCTCACAGACGTAACAACTTTCCTGACGCGCGACCCCGCACACGATTGCGTGCCGGCCCGCGCGTGCCGGGATTGCGCCTGCTGGATCGCGCATGGGCAGCGTGGCATCTAGTCGCTGGAAAACCGCAAACCGGCCGAAAACGCGTACGACACGGGTAACGCGCGGCCCGCATCATCGCTGCCGACAGTGATGGCGACAGAGGGGCGAAGCGCGGTCGCTTCGGCGCCGACGACGAGGCCAAAGTGAGACGCGAAGGCGAGGGCGGCGTTGATGCTGAGGCGGCCGCCGAAGCGATTTTGACTGCTGCTTTCGGCGTTGCCGGTCGCATCATCACGAGCAGACATTTGCAGGCGCTCGAAGACGAGCTCGCCCGTGAGCTCGAGGCTGAGCGGGCTGCCGCGGGCACCGAGCCGCGCACCCATGCCACACGAGGCTCCCCACCACGCTAGCGACAGCGCGCCGGGGCGCTCCGCATAGCGCACGGAAATGAGACCGAGCACGCGCGGCACCTCGGGCGATGCCACATAACCACGCGCGAGCGCGCCGAGACGGTAGCGCCCTTGATCGAGCCCGGGGCCTGCGAATAGAGCCAAATCGGCGTTGTAGGCAAGACCAGGACGCGGAAGCGGCGCAGGCGCAGGCGCAGGAGGAGCTTGCTCCGGCGCAGGCTCGGGTTTCGGCACGGTCTCGCCCCCTTCGCGCGCCGCCACGAACGCGGCGATCACCGCCCCCACGGAGGCCCAGCGCTGTTGCCCATTGGCTTGCTCGGGGAACGAAAGCTCGCGTCTCTCGATCAAAGTGCCGCTGCTGTTGCGATCGTAAAATTCGATCGCGAGCCCGCTCGCCCCTTCTTCACTCCGAACGAGCGCATACCAGGCGACCACGCTGCCAGGGGAAAGCTCGCTCGCCACGCGACAGCGCCCCCTGCCCAGGCTGGCTTCACAGCTCTGCGCCACGACCTGCACGTGGGCGGGCTCGATCGGCGGCTCGAGGGCGATGGCGACGCTCAGCATCTCTCCCGTGTGAGCCACCCATAATCCGAATCGAGGCCGGCTTGACGATTTGTTGTCTGGTTTCTCCCTACCCCGTCGACTTTTCGGATTGTCCAGGCAATCCCGATGCTCGACGACCAAAAATCGCCTCTTTCACGGGGATTTTCCGTTCTCTTGGCGGGCGCCTGGCTGGCGCTCAGCGGTTGCACCGCAGTCGTGAGCGGCGACTTCGTGCCGGCGGGCGGCGGCGCCGGTAACCAGCCTTCGGGCAGCGCGGGCAGCAGTGCCGGCATGGCACCGGTAACCCCGACCGCGGCCGTTTTCTCGCCCTCGGAGCCGGCCCTGCCCCGCCTGACCACCGCTCAATACCACAATGTCATCGCGGACCTGTTCGGGCCCGACGTGGTGGTGCCGGAGCTCGAGCCCGACCAGCGACCGTATTCGTTCTCGATCATCGGCGCCTCGACCACCACGGTGTCGGAGCATGGCGTCGACCTGTACGGACAAGCCGCATTCGCTATCGCCCATGCCGTGTTCGCTGACGCGGAGCGCCGACAAAAACTCGTCAGCTGCTCGCCGGCCACGCCGCTCGACGACGCCTGCCTGACCCAGTTCTTGAACGACTTTGGTCTCCGCGCCTGGCGACGGCCGCTCACTGCCGACGAGCTCACCCGCTACACCAAGCTCGCGAGCGACATCGGTCGCGAACAACCGTGGACTGCGCTCGAATACGTGACGGCCGCGATCCTGCAATCGCCGAGCTTCTTGTATCGCGTCGAGCTGGGCGAAGCAGACGCCGAGAAACCGGGCTGGAGGCGCTACACGGCCTACGAAATGGCCTCACGCCTGTCATTTTTGCTGCGAAATAGCTTCCCCGATAGCGAGCTGTTCGCGGCCGCCGGGCGCGGTGACCTGGCGACACGCGATGGCGTGCTGGCGCAGGTCAAACGCCTGCTGGATGCGACCGCGCCGACCGAAACCATGGTGCGCTCCTTCTACGCCGAGTACCTGGACCTACCGTTGCTCGACACCATCCAGTTTCCGCCCGGTACGGACGCGAGCCACACCTTGGCGGCCTCGATGAAGAACGAAGCGCTCGAGATGGTGAGCCGCATCACGCTGCGCGAATCGGCCGACATGCGCACGCTGTTCACGTCGCGCCAGACCAGCATCAACGCGGACCTGGCGAGCCTGTACGGCATGCCGGCGGTGGCGGGCACGAGCCTCACCCCGGTCGAGCTCGGGGCCGACAGCCCGCGCGCCGGTATCCTCACGACGGGCGCGCTGCTCACGCTCAACAATCGGCCGAATCGCACCTCACCCACGATTCGCGGCTTGTTCGTGCGCCAGCGCCTGCTGTGCGGCACCGTGCCCCCGCCACCGCCCGGCATCCCGCCGATCATGGAAGACGACGCCGGGCCGCCCAAAACCATCCGCGAAAAGCTGGAAAAGCACCGCTCGAACCCCACCTGCGCGGCTTGCCACAACTCCATGGATCCCATCGGCCTCGGTATGGAAGATTTCGATCAATACGGGCGCTACCGCAGCACGTACGACACCGGCCAGCCCGTCGATTCAGGCGGCGACGTGGACGGCAAGGCCTTCAACGGTGCCAAGCAACTGGGCGAGCTGCTCGCGCAAGATCCGCGCGTCGTCGCTTGCATGGTGAAGCAGCTGTACCGCTACGGTTCCGCCCGGCTCGAAGCTTCCGGCGAAGAAGCAACGCTCAGCGCGCTGAACGACTCCTTCGCGGCGAACGGCTACCAGCTGCGCCCGCTGCTCCTCGAGCTCACCAGCAGCGACGGCTTTCGCTACACCGTGGAGGAGGCACCGTAATGCTGCGCCTTGCGTCTTCGCTTTCACGCCGTCGCGTGCTGCGCGGCATGTTGCGCGGCTCCGCCGTCGCGCTCGGTCTGCCGCTGTTCGAATCCATGCTGAACGAGTCGGGTACGGCGCTGGCGGCGGGCTCGGCCTTGCCGGTGCGCTACGGCTTGTTCTTCTGGGGCAACGGCCTGCCGTGGACGTACCGCCACCGCGGCAGCACGGACACGGTTTCGCCCGGCATCGAGCACCCGCTCGACGACACGTTGACGGATAAATACACGCCCACCACGCAGGGTAAGGGCTTTGCCATCACCGACACGCTCAAGCCGCTGGAGCGCCACCTCGCCAATATCAACGTGGTAACGGGGCTGGAGCCGCACACCGCCATCCCGGATACCCCCGCGGGCCAATCCGACGGGCACATGCGCGGCATTTGCGTGGCGCTGACGGCCGACCAGATTCGCCCCGAAGGTTTCGACCACGACCCGCACATCTTTGCGGTGAGCCGCGCCACGCTGGACCAGTACATCGCCAAGCATCCGCAGTTTTATGCGGACGGCGCGCCGCTCTACCACTCACTCGAGCTGGGCATGAGCAGCGCCGTGCTGCACGACTTCGGCACGTGGAACTCGGTGTCGCACAACGGCCCGAACTCCATCAACCCGCCGCAGCGCGACCCGCAAAAGCTCTTCGACCAGCTATTTTCGGTCAAGCCAGATTTGGCCGAGGTTGCCCACCGCACCAGCGTGCTGGACGTGGTGTCGGAAGACGCGCGTCAGCTCAGCAAGCGCCTGGGCAAGCGCGATCGCGATCGCCTGGACGAGCATTTGACGCATTTGGCGGAGATCGAGCGGCGCCTCAACGTCACGCGCGCCGCCTGCACCACGCCGGCTGCGCCCACCAGCGCCATGGCGGGTGAGCCGGCAGTGCTCGACAAGCTGGACATCATGGCCGACATCTTGGTCGCGGCCCTGCGCTGTGACATGACGCGCGTCTTCACGATCGCGTTTACGACGGGCGCCTCGCTCATGCAGATGAACGGCGCCGGTGAGATCAACGGCGCCGGCGCACACCAGCTGCACGACGCCTGCCACGGCGGCGAACGCGACGTGATCACCGGCTTTACCAAGCTGAATTTCACCGCCTACGCCAAGCTCTTGGACAAGCTCACTGCCGAGCAAGACGTGAACGGCCAAACCTTGCTCGACAGCTCCGTGATCCTCGGCACCTCCGAGTACGGCGAGGGCTTCACGCACAGCAACAAGGAGCACCCGTTCATTTTGGCCGGCAAGGCCAGCGGCCGCCTCGACACGGGCTGGCACGTGCGAGACGAGGGCGGCAACATGGCGCGCGTGCACCTCACGGTGCTGCGTGCGCTGGGCCTCGAGCAAGCCAGCTACGGCTTCAACGGCGGCGAGAGCTCGGACGCGCTGCCGTTCTTGGTGGGCTGAGCGGCCATGAAGGCAGCCCGCCTTCGACTGCTCGGGCTCGGCGCCGCACTGGCGCTGGCGGCTTGTTCCGATGCCGGCGCGCCCGTCACCAGCTCATCCGCCGGCGCCGGCACGGGCGGTGCTGCGGGTCTTGCGAGCGCGGGCGCGTCGGCCCCCGGTACCGCCGGCGCCACCTCGGGCCGCGGCGGAACGGCGGGAGTCGCTGGTAGCGCATCGAGTAGCGCCTCGGGCGTTTCCGGAGCCTCGGGCGGAACCGGAGGCAGCGCCGGAAGTGGCGGCGGCAGCGGAGACGGCGGCAGCGCGGGCAACGGCGGCGCCGCGCCGGATCCGGGCCCCGTGAAACATCACGTGATGGCGATCGAGTATCCGGGCCGCCTGGTCGAGATCTCGACGGAAGGTCAAAAGCTCTGGGAGCACCAAACCCCGAGCCTCACCGTGATGTTCAACGTGCTCCCGAACGGGCACATCTTTTACCCGCACGGCGGCAACGCGCGCGGCGCCGAGGAGATCGATCGCGACCACCACGTGGTGTGGAGCTACGATAGCGCCGCGCAAGAGCTGCTCGGCGGTGAGCGGCTGCCGAACGGCAACAGCCTCTTGGGCGAAGGCGGGCCCCCCAAGGCACTGGAGCTCGACGCCGCCAAGTCGCCGGTTCGCTCGATCGACGTCACCACCACCGAGCAGGTCGCGCACGGGCAGATCCGTCACGTGCACCGCCTCGCGAGCGGCAACGTGCTGCTCGCGTTGGAGAGCGAAGGCGTGGCGCGCGAGATCGACGCCAGCGGAAAGACCATCTGGCAGTTCGCGGGAGTGACGCGCATTCACGAGGCGTTGCGTCTAGCGAATGGCAACACGCTGATCGGCGGCGGCGAGTCCAAGCGCGTGCTCGAAGTGACGCCCGCCGGCGAAATCGCGTGGGAATTCAACGACAAGGACGCGCCAGACCTGGGCCTGGCGTTCATCACCAGCGTGCAGCCGCTCAAGAACGGCGACCTGCTCGTGGGCAACTGGGTCGGCGGCAACGGCGGCCCGGGCGTGCACGCTTTTCAAGTGACGCGCGACAAGCGCGTGGTGTGGACGCTGGACGATCACCAGCTACTCAAATCCGCAACCACCGTAACGGCGCTGGACGACTGAGATTACGAAGCGACGGAAGCGAGCGCGCGATCCGACTGAAAGCTACGCAGCGGCATGCCGAACAGGTAGCCCTGCATCAGCTCGGCCCCCAGCGCCTGCAGCGCGTCGCGCTCCCCCTCGGTCTCCACGCCTTCGCACACGACGCGTAGGCCCAAGTCTTTGGTACAAAGCGCGATCATGCCTTTGATGAGGTTGGCCTTGGCGGGTGAGCTATCGACATTGCGCACCAGCGAGATGTCGAGCTTCACCAAGTCGGGTCCGAGCTGCCGAAAGCTGGAAAGCCCCGCATGGTTTGCGCCCAGATCGTCGACTGCAATGCCGTAGCCCAGCTCGCGCAGAGCCTCGATTCTGGCCTGCAATTGCTCGACTCCGTACAGCGCGCCTCGCTCCGCGACCTCCAGCACCACGCGCTGCGCCAGCCGCGACAGCGGTGCGTCGGGGCGGAACAAGTCGTCGTCCATCAGCTCGAGCGCGTGGACGTTGACGCACAAGACGGCGTTGGGCGGAGCCTGTGCGGCGCCCGTGGCCACCGCCGCGCGCACCCGACGCCCGAGCTCCGGAATTTTCCCCAAACGCTCGGCGGCGTCCAGCAGCTTGGCGGGTGTGGACAAGTCGGGGTCGCTGGAGCGGACCAGCCCCTCGTAACCGAACAGCTGCTGGCGCGGCCAGCTGACGATCGGTTGGTAGGCAACCCATAGCTTGTCGAGGGCGCGCTCGAAGCGGCTGCCCAAATCTTCCAGGTCTTCGATCAGCCAGCCACCGGCCTCGCACACCTCCAGCGCTTTGCGCTTGAGTAGTGATAGCCGAAAATGCGCCGCGGCGTCTTTCACTACGGCGACCAGGCGGTCCCCCTCGATGGGCTTGGCCAGGTAGCGGTAGCCGCCTTGCTCCATGGCCTCCATGGCCGTGGAAAGGGAGGGATTGCCGGTCAGGAAGATGATCGGCACATCCAGATCCAACTGCCGGACCTCTTTGAGAAATTGCATGCCGTCCATGCCCGGCATCATCAGGTCCGACACGATGGTGTCGAAGCGGCGGCCCTGCCGCAAAAGCTCCAGCGCCTGTTCCCCGCCCTCGGCTGTTTCGGCGACGAAACCATTGCTGGCCAACATGCGCCCGATCAGACGCCTGAGCTGCTCTTCGTCATCCACCACCAAGACTTGAGTGTCTCGAGTCGCCATCCAGGTCTCCGCTGACTCGCTTCACCGAAAAGAAGACGTCGTACAGCTATGGATACGCCCGGGGCCCGCGCCTGTCCAGGCGGAGCCCCGAGCGCTCTTCGTCAGCGGGACATTACGCCGCGTGCTTTAAGCGGTGCGTTATTCCGCTGCCTTGGGCAGCTTGGGAAAGTCGCGCAGGTAGTGGCACGAGTAACCGCCTGGGTGCTTCTGCAGGTAATCCTGGTGGTAGTCCTCGGCGAGCGTGTACGGTCCCGCGTCCTTGATTTCAGTCACGACTGGACGCGGCCATTTGCCGCTTTCGTTCACGCGCTTTTTGACGGCCTCGGCGGCTTGGCGTTGCGCAAGCGAGCTGACGAAGATGACCGAACGATACTGCGGCCCCATGTCGTTGCCCTGACGGTTGGGTGTCGTCGGGTCGTGCATGCGGAAGAACCAATTCTCCAGCAAGTCTTCGTAGCTCAGCTTCTTCGGGTCGAAGACGATGCGCACGGCCTCGGCATTGCCGGTCGTGTCGTGGTGCATGTCTTCGTAGGTGACGCCGGCTCGGCCGCCGGTGTAGCCGACGTCGGTCGAGATAACACCGGGTATTTTGCGGATGATCTCCTGCATGCCCCAGAAGCAGCCGCCCGCCAGGATGGCGGTGTCGAGCGTTGCTTCACAGCCGGGTGCTTCGCCCGGGGCTGGGCGCGCGCAGCTGTTGTCAGTCGACGCGGCGGGCGCCGCGGGCGCTTTTTGCCCGAACAGCGGCAGGTAATCGGCGTAGCCGGATTCAGCCAGCTTGGCGACCGGGATGAAGCGCAGTGACGCCGAGTTGATGCAGTAGCGCAGGCCGGATGGGCGCGGCCCATCTTCGAACACGTGGCCCAGGTGCGAGTCGCCGGCTTTGGAGCGAACTTCGACCCGGCGCATGCCGTACGACATGTCGCTGTGACTGACGATGGCTTGCTCGTCCACCGGTCGCGTGAAGCTCGGCCAGCCCGTGCCCGAATCGAATTTGTCGCGCGAGCTGAACAAGGGCTCGCCGCTGGCGATGTCTACGTAGAGGCCGTCTTCGTGGTTGTCCCAGTAGCGGTTGTTGAACGGCGGCTCAGTGGCGTCGTTCTGCGTGACTTCGTACTCGAGCGGACTGAGCTTCTTGCGGAGCTCAGCCTCCGATGGCTTCTTGAACATGTTCCTTCCCTCTGTGTGGGGTATGACGATGCTACCCTGGCTCGTCGCCGGCATTCGTCCCGGATCGCTAAGAACCTTGCGCCCGCAAGCGACCGCGACAAGTGCCAAACAGCCCAAAAGGCCTACGAGCAGTGCTCTCAGCATGCTTACCGTACGAGCGGGCGCCCGGCGCGGTTACAGCGTGCAAAGGGGCGAAAGGCCAATGGTTTTGGTCAAAGGCCGCTGACCGACGGCCTGCCCGTCTAGTCCGCAGGGGCGTCCCCACTGATTCCAAAGTAAAACTGCCGCCCTAGCACCGGCCGCGTGTCCGTCGGCTCGAGCGCATTGCGGCGCGAGTCCGTAATATTGAGCGCCCCAACGAACAAGCTGAGCGCCGGCCACAGCCGGTAACTCACGCGCGCGTCGAGCAGGTCGTAGTGGGGACTCGTGCGCTCCACCTCATCGATGCGGCCGGCGAAGGCGCTCGCGGTGATGCGGTAGCGCAGCGTGGCGCTGAGCTTCTCCAGCTCGAGGAGGGCCGATAGCGTGAGCGTGTGTGGCGGCCGGTTGGGCAGCTGTTCGTCGCTGTCCAGATCACGCGTCCAAAGGTAGGCGTAGCCGGCGTCGAAGGAGAGTGCTTGGGCGACTTTGAGGCGGGCGCTCACGTCGCCGCCGGCGGTGCGGGCGCGCTCGACGTTCTTGTAGACATAGTCGGTCACGCCGGCGATGCGCTGCTCGGGTGCGAAGTCGATGCTGATCAGATCTTTGATGTGGTTGAAGAATCCGCCCACGCGCAGGCGCCATTCTTTGGCGCGCCAAGTCGTGTCCGCCGTGAGGCCCCACGACGATTCCGGGCGCAATTGGCCGTTGCCGAGGACGCGGTAGCCGAGCGCCGAGTGGTCGAACTGAAAGCCGAACTCCTTGGCGGTCGGGGCACGGAAGCCGCGACCGAAGGCGGCGCGTGCGCTCCACTTCGGGGTGAATTGATACGCGGTGGCCAACCGGGGCGCCGGCACCACTCCGTAGCGGTCGTGCAGCTCCGCGCGACCACCGGGCATCACCGTCCACTTGTCCGTTACCTTCCAACCGACTTGCGCGTAGAGCGCCCCGCTCGCGAGCAGGCGCGGCTGGATCTCGGTCACGCCCTCGTGCGAAAGATCGGGCAAGGTGCGGGTCAGCGTTTGCTCGAAATGCTCCGCGTCGCTGCGCACTCCGAGAACCCAGGTGCGCGTGCCTTCCGGCACCGTGACGATGCCTTCGAGCCCTTGGTTGGAGAGCTCTTTCTTGCGCAGCTCGTCCAGCGGCGAATTCCGGCGATCGCGCCGCGATTCGTCGATGTACCAGCTGCGAGCCAGGCTGAAATCGATGCGGCTGCCGCCAGCCAGCAGCACGGTTTCTTGTGCGCGCAGCAAGAAGCGATCGGTCGTGTCCGGCAAGTCGATCAAGAAGCGCCCGAGGCCCGGCACGTCCTCGGACTCGAGCCCGTCCGAGCGATCGCGCACCCAACGGCCGCGCAGCTTGAGCTCGACGTTACGGGCGAGCTTGGTGCCCGCGCGCAGGCCAAGTAACGTCGAGCGCCACTTGGCCGCCACCAAATCCGGACGGTCGCTGCTGCGCAACACGCCGGGCCGGTAGTGGTACGAGGTATCGAGCACCAGCCACGAGTCGAGCTCGCGATAGGCACCACCGAGCGTTGCCAGGCCCTCGCCGGTGCTGCGCAGCTCGCCGCGGTAACGGCTGCTGGGGCCCTGGGCGGCCGGCGGCGCCGTGACGACGTTGATCACACCGCCCAGCGCGTTGCTGCCGTAGAGCGAGCTGGTCGGCCCCGCAACGTACTCGATGCGCTCGACATCCGCGATCGGCAGCTGCGCCAGATCGACCACGCCGTCTTGATCCCCGACGACGCGCTCACCATCTTCGAGAATCAGCACGCGGTCGGCGTCCAGGCCCTGGATCATGACGCCGCTGGGCCTGCCCAGGTAGCCGTAGTTCTCGGGATTGACCTGGAGGTTGGGCTCGCCCGCCAGCGCCTCGGCCACGTTGGTGGCGCCGCGCCGCTCGGCTTCTTTGCGGGTGACGAAGTCCGTGCGCACGGTCGCGCGCTGTGAGCTTTCTGGCGTGCGGGTACCGGTGACGACGACCTCGACCGGCTTGCAAGCGTCCGGATGCTGAGCGTCCGCCTTGCAGTCTTCGGCAAGCGCGACGCGGACGAGCAGCGCCGGTGCGGCCAGCAAGAGAGCTGTGACGCGCGCGGCTCGGTTCATCGCGCGGGCATGGCCTTCACTGCACCGACTTGGTCTCGAGCGTGAGCTGGGCGTCTTCTGTCGCGGGGTCACCGACCAAGTCGGTAAAGCGCACGAGGTATTTGGAGGCGCCGTCCGCCCCAACGACCCACCAGGTGCTGTCGCTCAAGGCGAGCGGATCGGAGCCGAGCTCGAGCCAGCGCTCGGCGAAAGCGGTGACCACGCCGTCGGCGCGATAGCTCAGCGCGCTGTCGCTCAGGGTGGTGTAGTCGACGCCGTCGAACAGCGCGAGCTCGGAGTCCGCGGTGCGCGCTTGGATGTCTTGCTCGGTTTCGGTTTGGGTGTCGGCGGCTTGCAGATCCACCGCCTGCATGCCGCGCGGGCCGGACACGCCGCCGTTGACCGAAATGATCTCGCGCCGAAAGCAGAGCTGCCAATCGCTGGAAGCAGCCGCTTCTTTGGGGAGAAGCGGCGTGATGGTGCCGCTATCCAGATCCAGACAACCGGACGGCTCCTGCTCGTTGGCTTTGCTGCCGCCGGCCGTGGCGTCGATGTCGACGACTTCTTGCGTCTTGCCGACGCCGTCTGCCGTAACCTCCGCGTAGCGCACGCGGTAAAGGGCCGCGACGGGCGCGCCTTGCTGCTCACCGTAATAGCCCAGCACCTGCAGCTTGAAGAGCCGCTCGCCGTCTCGAATGCCGTAAACGTGGTAGCGGCTGAACAGTTGGTGCGTGTTGCCACCGTAGTCGTACCACTCGAGCAGCGCGCCACCGGCGCGGTCGTTGAGCGTGATTGGCACCTCGACCGTGTCCGACAGGAACGTGGGTGCCGACAACGGCCCGAAGGCGCTGCAATTGCCGGGACCTGAAACGCCACCATTGCTGAAGATGTCGTGCGCCTGGAAGGCCAGGTCCCAGGCGATGGAGTCGCTGCCGTCCCCCTCGACCTGCACCCGTGAAGGGCCCGAAAGATCCACGAAGGTGCGCGCGTCGGGTCCGACCGTGAGCGTGAGCGAATGAACGTCGTCGTTGGCGGCGCCGGCGCCGCCCTGATCGCTCGTCTTGGCGTCGGTGCCGCAGCCGCCGAGCAGCAGCCCAGAACAAGCGATAGCGGCGCAGGCCCTCGACGTCATGAAGTAAGGATGTCCGGAGCGGCCCGCGCCACTCAAGCAGAAACGCGAAAGCCACGCCCCGCCTTGACAGCTCGACGCTTTGGAAGTGCCCTAGAGCCCCATGGGACGCGCACAAACCCCGGTCGCGGCAGCGCTCACCGCGTTCAAGTCGTCCGGTTGCTCGTTTTTGGGGACTCCGGACACTCAAGAAGGCGTGAGCAAGATGTGGCCGGTAGCCGCGCTGGGCGGGCGACTGTGCCGCGGCAAGCGCCGACGAAAGGGCGAGACATGAAGCGGGTGCTGGGAATTTTGGCGGCGGCTGCGGCGGGCGGCGTCTTTTTCGGTTGTAGCTCGGAGCCGCTCGATGCCAATTCGGGGGCTGCCGGCAGCGGCGGCCAAGCCGGGCACACGCTGGCTTGCAGCGCCGCGCTGCGCCAGAAGCTGAGCCTCGTCGACGAAACATCCACCGCCGTCGTCAGCATTCTGAGCGAGAGCGACGGAGAGCAAAGCTTGTACGTAGATGCCTCGGGGGGCGGCATCGCCGCCTCGGAAATGCAGCCCTGGGTTTATCTGTCACTGAAGACGGGCATGGCCCTGGGGCTCACGGACATCGACGCTCTGAAGTCCACGGAATGGGACCTCGCGTTCAAGCGCAACCTGATCCGCACCAACAGCGGCGACAGCGGGCCCGGCGACGGAGGAGCGCTCCGGGTCGGCCTGGCTTGGGAAAAGGTGACGCGCGCCACGCTCGGCAACAAGGCCCTCCCCACCGAGTCATGGTTCACGGGCGATCAATGCGAGATCCCCATGGACAAGCTCGACTCGCTCGGCAACGTGCTCACGACTTACGCTAGCTGGAGCGAATACGATCAGGCGACGCACGTGGTCTCGGCCGCGCCCGATACCGTCTTCATCACCGCAGGCGGCGATGGCACCGTCTACAAGGTGCAAATCGAGGACTATTACAGCACGCCGAGCGGCGCCCACGGCACCATCGCGGGGCGTTACAAGCTGCGCGCCGCGCCGTTACCATGAGCCGCGCCGCGCTGCGTTTCGCGCCGCTCGGCGCGTGGCTCTTGCTGGGCTGTAGCGGTGCTCCCACGAGCGAACCGCTAGGAACCGCAGCAGAGGCCGTCTTCGGCGGCACCCCCGCGCCGGACGACACGTCGGTCGTGGCGGTCGTCAATTTTTCCGGCGGGCAATGCTCGGGCTCGCTCATCGCGTCGAACCTGGTGCTCACGGCCCGCCATTGCGTCGCCGACACGCAAGAAAAAGACGTCAAGGTGGTGTGCGGCGAGACACCGTTCAAAGCGCCCGACAGCGCGGGCGCCATCTTCGTCGTACCGGTGCCGACCATCACCGAGGATCCGGACGACTACCGGGCGGTGGCCGAGATCCGCATGGCCGCCGATCAGGACGCGGACCTATGCGGGACCGACGTGGCGCTGTTACGGCTCAAGAAGCCCCTCACGGAGCTCACGCCGCTCGAGCCGCGCGTGACCAAGCCGGTCGTGGCCGACGAGCCCTACTCGTCGGTCGGCTACGGCGTCGACGAATCATTGACAGACATGCCGTCCGGCGAGCGCAAGCGGCTCGACGCGCTGAACGTGACTTGCGGCGGCTCGAGCTGCCAGGCACCCGACGTGCGCGACAACGAATGGATCGGCAGCGGCGGCCCCTGCCCCGGCGACTCGGGCGGTCCGGCGCTCGACGCCAAGGGTCGGGTGATCGGTGTCGTCTCGCGCGGCAAGGCGGGCTGCACCGAGCCCGTCTTCAGCGACGTGGCGAGCCGCGCGGACTGGCTGCAAAGCGAGGCCATCCTGGCCGCTCGGGCCGTCGGGCAGGAGCCCCCCGCCTGGGCCTGCGACGCGACTCATTCCTGCGCGGCGCCACCAGACGACGAGCCGAAAGAGACCTGCAGCTTCGCGCCGCCGAGCCGGGGTGGCGTGGCTCGGCACGGCTGGCTCGCGGCGCTTTTGCTTTTGTGGCGCCGCGGCAGGGGCTCGTCCGTTCGGCCAAAGCGCAGCCGCTGATGCACGGGGCGCCGGAGCCGTGTTACGGCTCCCGCATGGCCTTCGGTGAGACCATTGCGGCAGATGAAGCCCAGCGCTTCGCCGGTTTCGCAGACGAGATCGCTGACTTGCAGCGTGCGCGCGCGGCCGAGCGCGGTACCGCCGCTGGCCGTGCCTTGCACCTCAAGCAGCACCTGGGCGCCGTCGGCGAGCTGCTGATCAAGGCGCCCGAGACGGCACGCAGCGGCGTGTTCGGCATGACCGGCAAGTCGTGGCCTGTCTACGTTCGCTTCTCGAACGGCAGCAGCCGTTACCAGTCCGACAGCCAGCCCGACCCGCGCGGCTTCGCGCTCAAGCTGGTGGGCGTCCCCGGCAAGAAGCTCATCCCGGGGCTCGAGCAAGAGCTCACGCAGGATTTCTTGTTCATCGATACGCCGGCGATTCCGTTCAGGACTCCGGACGAGTTCATGCAGTTCGTGCGAGCCGCCAAGGACGGCCCCGGCAAGCTGCTGCCGCGCTTGATCAAGAGCTTCGGATTTTCGCGAGCCATGGGGCTGCTGTGGGGCGCCGTCTCGGGCGAGAAGGTGAAGTCGTTCTCGACGCACGCTTTCCACACCGCAGCCCCGATCGCGTTCGGCAAGAGCGCCGCAAAGCTCGCGCTGGTGCCCGCCGAGAGCAACGCGGGCACGGCGCCCGAAGTGGCCAAAGGCGACGACTTCTATCGGCTGGATTTGAGCGCCCGCCTCGCCCGAGCGCCGCTGTCGTGGACACTGCGAGCCCAGCTCTTCGTCGACGAAGCGTCGACACCGATTGAAGATGCATCGGTCGTTTGGTCCGCCCCTTGGGTCGACCTGGCCACGCTCACGCTGCCGCGCCAAGATCCCGAGTCCGCGCGCGGTCGGGAGATTTCGGAGCTGGTGAGCCAGCTCTCGTTCGATCCCTGGCATGCCATCGAAGAGCATCGGCCGCTCGGCGCCATCATGCGCGCGCGGGGCGCCGTCTACGGTAAGAGCGTGACGGGTCGCCACGCCGCTCCCGAGCCGAAGAGCGTTCTCACAGTGCAAGAGTAGGTTCAGACGCCGGTCTCGCGCCAGAGCCGGCATAGCTCGAGGTACACGGCCTCGTGAATGCCGGCGAGCGTGATGGCTCGCCGCAATATGCTCGCGCGCTCGGCCTCGGACCAAGGCGCAAACTCGCCCTTCTTGCCGCGCCGGTGCGCGGCTCCGAGCAGCGCGCCCAGGTACACCGCGAGCGGTCCGAGCTGCTTCGATTCGAGCCGGTTGAGGCTCAGCTTGTCTTCTTGCGGGGTGAGGCGACGCACCAGCACGTCGGTTTCGCCCAGGCGACTCGTGCCGAGCATGCGCGGCGGCTGCTCGACGCAGCTGCGGAATGCCTCCTCCACCTCGGCCGCGCGTGAGCCCGTCACGGGGCGGGGCACCAACACGTCCAAGCTCGAGCCTGGCTGCTCCTTGAGATCGAAGAGCCAGCCACCGTCGTCTCCGCCTTTGCCGCGCGTGAGTGCCGCCACTCGCAGCGAGCCCAGGCTACCGGTGCCTGCTACACGAAAGGCGACATCCAGCAGCTCGAGCTGCTCGGGCTTGGGGCCGCCCTTGTCGGCGGTACGCTCCGCGAACAGCAAGAGCGCCCCCGGCACCTCGCGAGCGAGCGCTTCGGGCAAGTCGAAGTAGCGCTCTCCACGCACGAAGCGCCGTAGATCGCCGTGCTCTTCAGTGCGGTCGTCCAGCAGCTTCTTGTGCGTGCGACCGTCCACTCGTTCGATCAGCTGCGCCACGGGTTGGGGCGCCGTCGGCAACGAGCGAGCCTCGAAAGCGAATTCGGAATGGCTCGCGAGCAACTGCTCGCACAGCTCGAGCACGCTCGTTCCGTTTTGACCCAGCTCTCTGCCGGCTAGGATCAGGCTGGTGCTCAGGCGCAGTGCGTCCCAACGCCAAGCGCCGAACGTCGCCTCGTCGAAGTCGTTCAGGTGGAAGGTGGCGTGGCCCTTCTTCCAGCCACTATCGTCGCGCACCGCGGGGCTGAAAGCGCCGAAGTTCTCGAGGTGTGCATCTCCCTGAATCACGCCAAATCCTTCGGGCCCCTGGGCCAGCTCCGGATCGGCAGCCAAGATCTCGTAAAACAGCGGCGCCGCGCCACGCAAGAACGCGAGCGGCGAAGCGCTCATACGCGCGCGCTTGCGTGCAAGCAGTGCCGGAAAGCGCTGCGTGCGTTGCCGATCCAGCTCGAGTTGCCGCTCCGCCAAACGTCGTGCCTGCACACTGGATACCTTAGTGCGAGCGTCGTCACACGAACACCAGCTGGTTAGCTTGGCAGGATTTTTCCTCGCGTTCGCTCGGCTCACGGGTCTTCGTGAATTTCGAGACCGAAAATCTCGCTCGCGCGCACTTACTCGGGCCGCATCGAGGACCGTGCCCCCCGCCCAGCGGCTGCATCCGCGCGTCAAAGCCCAGACCGCGCCGTTCGACCGCCCGCAACTGTCGACCGAGTAGCTTTTCGTCACGACGGCCCGATCCAGCTTCGAAGCTGACTCGTAAGGGCCTACATGGCTCAGCCCAGTGCGGCACGCTCCATTCTCCGACAGGGCTTCATCATCTTGATGCTCGGCTTGCTTGCCGGCTTCGGCATCGTGGCCGGCGGTCCCCGAGCGTCGGCCTGGATGGCGACGCACCTGACCTTGATGCTCACCGCCGTGTTCGTGGTGCTGGTCGGCCTGGTCTACGACCGGTTACGACTCACGCCGCGACAGCGCGCGGTGCTGCGCTTCGCGGTCGTGCTCGACGGCTATTGGGGTGGCCTGGCCGGCGCGTTCGCGACGATCTTCTCGGTACCAGGGCCGGTGTCCGGTCACGGCGCACAGCCGACGGGCTGGGCCGCGACCGTATTTTTCACCGTCTTCATTTCGCTACTCACGCTACTGCCGTTCGTCTTCACGAGTCTCACGCTCTACGGCTTGCGCGGCGAAGCGGACGAAGCCTGAAAGCGCACGCCGCGTCGTACGGTGTACACCGCTCGGCCACAATCAATTCGTCGATGGCCGCCCCCCCCGCGCTCGTCAAAGCGTGCAGCACACTTCGCAGTCGTAGGCCGGCAGAGCCGGCTTTCCGGCGCACATCACGGGGTCGCAGCTGTTGCCTTGCAGCATGCCGCAGCTCGACTGACACACGTCGCCAATCTGAATGGTGTGCGGCGGGTTGCACGTGGTGGTATCGCCCGGCGGACGATCGCCGCCGGGTGTGACGTAAAAGCGGTCGACCTTCACTCCGTCGCTGTCGCTGGCGACCACGAGCGTGTGGTTGCCCTTGGCCAGGTCGAACAGGGTGGGTATGTCGAACTCGCCTTCTTTGTGGAAGGTGTACCAGTACCAGGTCTCGCCCGTGGTCACGCGCAGCTTGGTCCAAACGCCGTCGTCCACCTTGACCCAAATGCGATTGTGTTCGCGCGAAGGCGTGTAAAACCGGCCCCAAAACACGTACATCTTGGCGGCCGCGATCTCGAACGTGTACGTGGCGCGCGCAGGCCCCGGCAGGCCATCTGCCGTGAAGCCGGCGGGCGACTCGAGGTATTTGCCTTTGGAGGCCTTGGCGTCTTCACCCACCGTGAACATCTCGGCGAAGGTGGGCCCGGCACCACCAGCGCCATCAGCACCGCCTGCACCACCCGCTCCTTCATCGCTCGGAGTGAGGGGCGCGTCTACTTGCGAGAGCACGCCGTCTTCTGCTTCGAAGAAGTGGCCGGGCTTGCAGTCGATGGTGCCGTCGTCGTCGCTGTCGTTCTCGGCGTTGCCGCAACCGCACATTCCGGGCTCCGTCTTGTCCGGATCGGCAGGGCACTCTTCCTTGCAGTTGAGCACGCCATCTTTATCGTCGTCGGCATCAGGCACGCCGCAACCACACAGGCCGGGGTCTGTCTTGTTCGGATCGTCGCAACACTTGTCGGTGGGTGCGCAGGCCATGCCGCCACTACCACCACCACCGCCGCCGCCCGAGCCACCGCCGCCGCCCGAGCCACCGCTGCCGCCGTGCGCTGCGTTGCCGCCCATGCCGCCGACGGCTGTTCCAGCCGAATTCATGCTACCGGCGCTACTGGCGCTGCCGCCGACTCCACCGCTCGAGCTGCCAGCAAAGCCACCGAGGCTGGTCGTGCCAGCGGTGCCTCCAGTGCCTCCAGTGCTGCCGGTGCCGTCGGAGCAGGCGCTCACCAGGAGCGCGATGCCGAGCGACGAGAGCCCAAGACACACGTACGCACGATGCGGAATCGACCGCTTGGTTAAGTTTACCATTTTACCTGCCTTGCTGGGTCAGCTGCGATGATTGGGCGAATGCAGACAGCAAACTGCTTGCTGCAGTTCGATTGTACGCTCCCCTCGCCCAACGATGAACGTGACACGAGGCTAGTAAGCTAACGCGCGACTACATTTCAACTCTCAATCGCACGCACGCTCACTCCACATGTCGATTCCGATCGAGCGCCCAGCGAGCTCGGAATTTCGACGCGTACGGCGCGCAAAGTTTGATCGCGGCGCGCGAGAGTATCCACGTAGCGGCGTGGAAATCATTGCGCGCCCGCCACGCATCACCACCCTCGCCACCCTCGGCAATCACGTGTTCGTGGGCGCAGCGCGTGATCTCGATTTCTCGAAAACGCATGTCGAACACACTTCTGACCGTCGCTGCCCTCACGTTCTTTTCAGCCTTTTTCTCGGCCTGTTCGGATACCGGCACCGGCGGAACAGGTAACGCAAACGGCAGCGCAGGCGGCGCGATGGGTGGCGCCAACGGCGCTGGCACGGGCAGTGAGCTGGCTGGTTCGTCCAGTGTGAGTGGCAATGCCAACAGCGCAGGTTCGAGCCATGCGGGCAGCGGCGGAACGATCGGCACCGTGGCGGGCAACGGCGGCGACGCAGCGCTCGGCGGCAACGCGGGCGGTAGCAACGCGGGCAGCGCGGGCACCGCCGGAAGCGTGGCGGGCGGCAGCGGTGGTGACGCAGGGCAAGCGGGCACCTCGGGCAACGCGGGCAGCGGCGGGTCCAGCAGCACGGTGTGCACCCAGATCGAAGGCACCGCGCGTCCCGCGTTCACGGCGCCGGTCTCCGGCTGCGGAGCGGAACAACCGGGCATCCGCGCGAGCTTGGCCGACCGAGTCGCCGCGCGCAGCGTTTGCCCCGCGGCGCCGGTGATCGAGGCGGCAATTCCTGCCAACTGCCCCGACGCCAACCCGAACGACAACGTGCCCGACGACGACGCGCTGCAAGCCTGCCTGAATCGCGGCGGGCTCACGGCGCTTGCCGCCGGCTCGCCCGGCTTCATCCTGGCCAAAGGCCTCAAGATCTTCAACAACGGCCAAACCCTGCGCGGAGCCGACCCGGCGCACCCGGCGCGGCTCGTTGCGGCAGCCACCTTGCAAGACACCATGGTGCGCGGCGACACGATCAGCGACACGGTGGTGCGTTTTCTCGAGCTGGACGGCAATCGCGACGCTCGCACTGCCTTACTCGGGCAATGCGGCGGCTATCGCATCTGGGCCACGGGGCTCGCCATTCGCTACTCGCGCAACTTCGTGGTGGCGGACAATCACATCACCAATACGCTGTGCGGCTCAGCGCTCGAGGTAGACGGCTCCGACTTCGAGGTAGCGCGCAACGTGATCGAAGGCAGCGGCCACGGGCTCGAAGCAAAGGACGCCAGCGAGCCCTGGGCCGACGGCATCACGCTCCACAACTGCTTTGGCGGCGAGGTGCACGACAACAAGGTAATCGACGCGACGGACGTCGGCATCGTGAGCGGAGGCGGCGCTTGCAACATCGTGCACAACGACGTCAGCAACGTGAGCCGCCATGTCTTCGGCGGCATCACGCTCCACGACTTCACGCTCAAGGGCGTCGATCACAGCGGCACCGTGGTGGCGCACAACATCGTCACCGGCAAGAACGGAATGATAAGCTTCGGTTTCTCTCTCGGTATCCATCCCTGGCACAACTGGCCGCTGGATGGCATGCCGGCGCCATACAACACCGGCGGCACCGTGGCGTGCAATCAGGTGGCAGGCAGTAACTTCAACCTCGAAGTCGACGGAGTGAAAGGTCTCACCGTCGTGGACAATGTCATCGGCGAGGTCGGCGGCAGCCCGCGCTGCAAAGGCCCAAGCGTCGGCTACACCACGTACGGCCCACACGTGATCGACTCACAGCTGCAAGCCGGAGCGACGGAGCGCGAGTTCGACGGCTGCATTCCCTAGAGTCGCGCGCTGATTGGTCGTCGCGGCGTTCCAGCGTGGCTTAAAGGGCGGCCAGGCCGGCCTGCGCGACCTGGGCATCCTCACCCGAGGTGAGGCCCGAGACGCCGATCGAGCCGATGACGCAACCATCTTTCAAAAGCGGGAGCCCGCCCTCGAGCGCGATGATGTCTGACGCCACCGACAACAGGCGCATGCCGCCACCCGCCACGATTTCTTCGAAGACTTTGGTGGGGCGCCGAAAGCGCACGGCCGTTTCAGCCTTGCGCTGCGCCAGCTCTACCGCCCCCAGGTTCGCCTGATCGCGCCGCAAGAGCACGGCCAGATGCGCCGTGCTGTCGAAGACGGCGATCACGACCGGCCAGCCTTGTTTCTCGGCAAAAGCTTCGGCAGCCAGCGCGACGCGCTTCGCAGCTTCGAGCGTGATCGGCGGACCGTATTGAGGAGGGATGCCAGCGGGAGGCGGAGGGCTTTGCGCGATCGTCATAGGAGCGTCCGACTATAGCCGGGGTTGAAGCGCCGGCATACGAGCCAGAACCGCGATGGACGAGAGCGGAAACGTGAACGTTCTCTCATTGTCGCTCGCACTCAATAGGGTTACGAGCAGTCGGTCCATGTTTCGGTTTCCTTTTCACGCGCTCACTACCACCAGTCTCTTCGTTCTCTCGCTCGGCCTGCTTGGGGGTGGCTGCAGCGCCGAGGCTCCACCCAGCGAAGGCCCCGTCGGCCAAACGACAGCGGGCCTGTCGCTTGCGACAGCCGGCTTCGTTGAGACCACGGTGCTGCAAGGGTTGCAGCTGCCCACCGTGGTCCGCTTTGCCAGCGACGGCCGCGTGTTCGTGGGCCAGAAGGGCGGCAAGATTTGGGTGTTCGACGGGTTGGACGATGCGATCCCCACGCTGTTCGCCGACCTCAGCGCCCGCGTGCACGACTTTTGGGATCGCGGCTTGCTCGGTCTCACGCTCGATCCTGACTTTCCGCAGAAGCCCTACGTGTACGTGCTCTACGCGTACGACGGCGATCCCGGCGGCGCCTCCCCCAAATGGGGCGATCAGTGTCCGACGCCGCCCGGGGCCACGGGCGACGGTTGCGTGATCTCGGGGCGCCTCTCACGCTTCACCGCCAACGGCAACGTGGCGGGCGCGGAAACGGTGCTGGTCGAAGGCTGGCGACAGCAGTACCCGAGCCACTCGATCGGCCAGGTCGAGTTCGGCCCCGACGGCGCGCTCTACGCATCCGGCGGCGATGGCGCGAGCTTCAACTTCGTCGACTACGGGCAAGACGGCAATCCGCTCAATCCGCTGGGCGATCCGCCGGTAGCCGTGGGCGCGGCGCAAACTCCGCCCAGCGCCGAAGGCGGCGCGCTGCGCGCGCAAAGCGTGCGCCGTCAAGACGGACCCGCGGTGCTGAACGGCAGCATCATTCGCGTGGATCCGGATACGGGCTTGGGGCTAGCCGACAATCCCCTGGCGAGCTCTGGCGACGTGAACGCGCAGCGCATCCTTGCGTACGGCTTGCGCAATCCGTTCCGCATCGCCTCGCGCCCCGGCAAGAGCGAGCTCTGGATCGCGGACGTGGGCTGGAACGATTGGGAAGAGGTGAATCGGATTCCGCTCGGTGGCGCGGCTCCGCTCAACTTCGGTTGGCCGTGCTACGAAGGCGCGGGGAAACAAGCCGGATACGACGCCGCCGACCTCGCGCTGTGTGAGTCGCTGTACACGGGCGGCGGCCACACGGCGCCGTTCTTCACCTACGCGCACAACGCCGGGGTCTCCGCCAACGATGGCTGCGGTCGCGGCAGCTCGTCCGTCACGGGTATCGCGTTTTACACGGGTAGCAGCTACCCCGCGGCTTACCAGGGCGCGATGTTCTTCGCCGACTACTCACGCCGCTGCATCTACGTGATGGACCAGGGCCAAAACGGCGAGCCTGCGCCCGCCACGGCGCGCTCGTTCCACGTCGATGCAGACGGGCCCGTGTTCTTGACCACCGGTCCCGGCGGCGACCTTTTCTACGCCGCGCTCAACACCGGCACCATCCAGCGCATCAGCTACTTGCAGCCGGCGGCAGCCTTCACGGCCACGCCCACTACTGGCCAGACCCCGCTGATCGTGCGCTTCGACGGCACCAAGTCGACCAAGGCGCTGCCGAGCGACACGCTGACGTACGCGTGGGACCTCGATGGCGACGGCGTGTTCGACGACGCGGACGAGGCCAAGCCCGCGTACTTGTACGACAACGTCGGCGACGTCACGGTCAAGCTGCAGGTCACCGACCAACGCGGTGTGAGCGACGTGAGCGCGCCGCTCGTCATCAAGGCCACCAAAGAGCCGCCCCCCGTCAGCACGCCGCCCGAAGTGTTCATCGACACGCCCGTCGCCGGCTCGACCTGGCAGGTGGGCGACACCATCCAGTTCAGCGGTCACGCTACCGACGCGGAAGACGGCACGCTGCCGGCGTCCGCGCTGTCGTGGCACATCGTGATTCAGCATTGCCCGAGCGGTTGCCACATTCACGATCTGCTCACGTTCGACGGCCAGGCGAGCGGCAGCTTCACCGCCGAAGATCACGACTACCCGATGCACCTCGAGCTGATCTTGACCGCGACGGACTCGTCGGGTCAGACGCGCACCGTGCGCCGCGAGCTCGATCCCAAGACCGTGAGCTTGGTCTTCGATACTCAGCCGTCCGGGTTCGAGCTGGTAGTGGGCCCGACCGCGGAAAAGACACCCTTTGCCCGCCGCGTGATCCTCGGCTCCGAGAACACGATCTCGGCCCTGCCGACGCAAACCGCAGGCGGCAGCTCGTGGACCTTCAGCAAGTGGTCGGACGGCCTGGCCGCCAGCCACTCCATCACCGCCAACGCGGCGGCGCGCTACGTCGCCACGTACACGGCGGACGGCGGGCTCACCGCACAGTACTTCGATCAGCTGGCATTCGGCGGCACGCCGCTCACGCGCGTGGACCCGACGGTCGACTTCGATTGGGGCGGCGGCTCGCCGGATGCCTCCATCGCGGCCGACACCTTTTCCGCGCGCTGGACGGGTGACGTCAAGGCCGACTTCGACGAGCTCTACACGTTCTCGACGACGTCGGACGACGGCGTGCGGCTGACCATCGACGGCACGGTGGTCATCGACCATTTCGACGACCACGCCCCCACACTCGACCAGGGCAACATCGCCCTCACGCCCGGCTGGCACGCGATACTGCTCGAGTACTACGAGAACGGCGGCGGCGCGCAGATCCACCTCAGCTGGCAGAGCGCCTCTCAAGCGGCACAGATCGTACCGCAGTCACACTTGAGGCCCGGTTGCGCCGGTGGCGCCTGCATCGACGGCTTCAAGTGCGACGCTTCGAACACCTGCGTGCCCCAGTGCGATCCCGCGACTTGTAAGGGTAACTATCGCTGCCGCGAAAGTGATGGCGCCTGCGTCGCCATTTGCAGCGGCGTCAAATGCCCGCTCGGCGATACGTGCCGCGTGGGCGTTTGCGTCGACCGGTGCTCGCTCATCACGTGCGGAACGGGCCAGGTTTGCCAGGCCGGAAAGTGCGTCGATCTGCCGCCCGACAACGCGGGCGGCGCGGGTGGTGCCGGAGGCGAAGGCGGCAGCTCCGTCGAGACGGGCGGCACAGCGGGCAACGCTGGCAGCGGCGCCGTCGCCGGGAGCGGTGGCACGGCCGGCACCGGCGGCGTCGCAGGCGGAACGACGGGAGGCGCCGGTGCGACGAGCGAAGGCGGCAATGCAGGCGCTCCGGTAGAAGGCGGAACCGGCGGCACCCTCGTCGCTGAAGGCGGAACCGGCGGCAGCCTCAGCGCAGAAGGCGGCGCTCCGCTCTCGAACAACGCGGGCGCGCCGGGCGACGCCGAAGCGGGCAGCCCGAGCGAAAACGGCGGCGCCACCAACATGGGCGGCAGCGCAGGCACCCAGCAAGGGGGCGAGCCGAACGAGCCCTCGCCGACCAGCGCCGGACAAGGCGGGGACCCGGCGGGCTCCAGCGGCTCCGGCTCCGCCGGGAGCTCGAGCGGCTGCAGCTGCACGACTACCGGCGGCGAGCCAGGCAGCGGCGTCGCGTGGCTCGCCGCCATCGCGCTGCTCGGAGTCATGCGCCGCCGGCGCAGCGCGCGCTAGCTCGGGCCCGCCTCATGGGCGGCGCTCGACATTTGCTGCTCGTAGAGCCGCGCGTAAAGCCCGCGGCGCTCGAGCAGCGTGCGGTGGTTGCCCACCTCGACGATGCGGCCCTGATCGATCGACACGATGCGGTTGGCGCGCTGAATCGTCGACAAGCGGTGAGCGATGATCAGGCTCGTGCGCCCGGCCAGTAGCGGCTCGAGCGCGGCCTGAATCAGCCGTTCGTTCGTGGAGTCGAGCGCGCTGGTGGCTTCGTCCAAAATCAAGATTTTGGGATCGGCCAGGATCGCGCGCGCAATCGCGATGCGCTGTCGCTCGCCGCCCGAGAGCCGGTAACCGCGCTCGCCCACCATCGTCTGGTACCCCTCCGGCAAGGAGGCGATGAAGTCGTGAATCTGCGCAGCGCGCGCCGCCTGCTCCAGCTCTTCTTGCGTCGCCGTGGGCCGCGCGTAGCGCAAGTTGTCGGCGATGCTGGCGTGGAACAGATACGTTTCTTGTGACACCACCGCTACGTGCTTGCGCAGCGTCTTCAGCTTGATGTCCCGAAAGTCGTGGCCATCCAATAAGATGCGCCCGACGGTGGGATCGTAGAGGCGTAGCGTGAGCGCCGCGAGCGTGCTCTTGCCGGCCCCGGAAGGGCCCACCACCGCCACGGATTCCCCGGGCGCGATGTCGAGCTCGATGTCGCTGAGCGTCGGCGACTCTTCGCCGTAGGAGAAGCTGACGTTCTCGAAGGTGAGCGCGCCCTTCACGTCGTCGAGCGCGATTGCGCCGGGAGCATTCTTGATGGCAGGCTCCAGATCGAGCACGCCCAAGACGCGCTCGAAATACCCGTAAGAAGTGACGATATCGACGTGCACGCCGGCCAGATCCGAGGCCGGCGAGTACAGCTTCTTCAAGAGCGCCACGAAGGCCAGCACGGTGCCGAGCCCCGCTTCACCCGTGATGACCAGGTAGCCGCCCACCGCGTACACCAACGCGGGCCCCAGATCCTCGAACAGCTTCATCAGCATCTGGAACCAGCGCCCGACCAGGTTCTGCTTGAGCGAGGCTTGCTGTAGCTCGAGCGCCTTCTCGCGCAGACGCTGCGTCTCGCGCTTACGCGCCCCGAAGACCTTGATCAAAAGCACGCCGGACACCGAGAGCGTCTCCAGCAAGATGCCGGTGAGCTCCGCCATGCGCGCCTGCGTCTGCTTCTTGAGCTGCTTGCGCTGGCGCCCCACGCGCTTGGCTGGAAATACGAACAGCGGCAGCGCCGACAGCGCCACGATCGCTAGCCGCCAATCCAAGGCGACCAACAGCACCACGGACACGCTCAGCGTGAGCGCGTTTTGCAGCAGCTTCACCAGGTTGTCTTGCAGGGCCTGGCCAACACCCTGCACGTCGTTGAGCACGCGCGAGATCACCTCGCCAGGCTTGGCCTTGGCAAAAAAAGCCAGCGACTGGCGTTGCACGTGCCCAAACAGCTCGAGCCGTAGGTCGTACATGACCTGCTCGCCAATCCACGCCGCCAGGTATTTGTGGGCGACGCCGAGCATGCCGGCCACGAGCGGCCCCACCACCATGCCGCCGCAAAGCCAGGCCAGCTCTCGAAAATCATGCTTTGGGATCGAGTGATCGACGATGCGCTTAATGAACAGCGGTGGCATGGCCCCGAACAGGGCGGCCATCGCGATGCTGGTCATGACCAGCACGACTTGGCGGCGGTAGGGGCGGAAATAGCCGAGAATGCGCGCGAGAGTCTTGCGCTCGATCGGCCGCGGTGCCGCCTGGTCCATGCTGCCGGTATTGTAGCTCCGAGCCGTCACAATCGATCATTTCCCAGGTTTTTGAGGCTTTTGTGGCTTTTTTGCCCATCCGCGTGCCCGTTGCGCAACTGAAAAATCTCACACGCTAGGGTGCCCGGCGGAGCTCCCGACCCCGCGACAACTTGCTTGATTCAAGGTCCGTCACTCCTTACCGTTATTAGTTCCAAGATCAGCGCTGGTCGGGAAGCGCTCCGAGGCTCTCGACCGGTGAGGAAGCCATGGCGTCATCCTCCAGCGAAGCCGTCGACAGAGCAGAAGCCCCGGGGCGGGTGCTCTACGTCGACGATCAACCCGAGCTGCGCCGGCTGTTCCGCCGCAACCTGACGCGGGCCGGGCACGTGGTCGTCGAAGCCCCCAACGCGAGCGTGGCGCTCGATCTGGTGCAGCAGCTGTCGTTCGACGTCGTGGTGAGCGACGTGCGCATGCCGGACATGAGCGGCGTCGAGCTGCTGCAGGCGCTCGCCGAGCTCGAGCCGGACTTGCCGGTCGTGCTCACGTCAGGCTCGCCAGATGTGGTCGCGCCGCTCGAGGCTTCGGACCTCGGCGCCTTCGCGTACCTGGTCAAACCCGTATCGTTCGAAGCGATGCGCGAGACGGTGGACCAGGCCGTGGACCTACGTCGGGCGCGGGCCCTGGCTCGCGAAGCCTTCGAGCCGTACCGCTCGGTCGAGCGCATCAAAGTGCCGCGGCCCGGCGACGACGACGACGACCTGGGCGGCCAGAGCGCCTAGTTGCAACCGTCGCCTCGGGTCGGACCCAGGTCGGCCCACTCGATGCGTCCGTCGTCCACGCCCCAGCGATCGTTGGTGTAGCTCTCGATGTCGATCAGCTCGTCTGCGTCGCCCAGGTTTTGGGTGCAGCAACCATCGCAATCGTCGTCGCCGCAAGTATCGAGCACGGTCACGACGAGGGTCTTGTCACCGCTGCGCAAGCACAAATCGTGGAGCTGTAGCGTGTCGAAATCCGGAAACGCCGAGACGATGTCGTGCGTCTGCACCCAAGCTTCCGGCTTCTTCCCGTCGCAGGCCGAGAATTCTCCAGCCCAGGTACAGCCGTTGTACTTGATGCACTCCTCGCTGCCCGGATCCGGATAGGACTCGTACCAGGTCTTGTTCGCGCTCTTCCAGGTCAAGCCGGGATCGCCGCAGTCTGCGCTGTTGGCAGTGCCGGTGGAGTTGCCCCCCTGAGAGCTACCGCCCGTGGAGTCGCCTGCGGTGGAGCCGCCTGCGGTGAAGCTTTTGCCCGCGCTGCCGGAACCCGCGTGGCTCGAGCTCGTCCCGCCCGCGGCCGAGCCTCCCGAGCTGGAGGCGCCCGCATTGCTGCCCGCTTGGGCGGCGCTCCCGCTCGTGCCTGCGCCGTCAGCCGGGGTATCGCTGCTGCAAGCGACCTGCGCGAAACCCAGTAGCAACCAGAGGCCAGCCAGAGATTTCGTCAGTTCGTCACGCATGAAGAGCTCCTTCACCAGAGTAAATGGCAAGCCCCCGCTCCGCAATTTTGCCTAGCCGCCTGGGTGGTTGGCGCATGTAGGAGCAGCTGATACAGCGGATCCGTGGCTAACCCGAGCAGGATCGCGACGCGCGAGCAGCTGTTGTTCAACCTCTACGAGGCCGCCGAGCTCGAGCACAACCTGATGTGCACCTACTTGTACGCTGCGTTCAGCCTGCGCTCGGGCAGCGCGGAGGGGCTCTCGCCGCGCGAGGCGGAGGCCGTCGCGGGCTGGCGCAGAACCATCCTGCAAATTGCCGTCGAAGAGATGGGGCACCTCACCGCCGTGTGGAACATCAGCGCGGCGCTGGGCGGTGCGCCGCGGTTCGGCCGCGCCAACTTCCCGCTCGACCCGGGATACTTGCCGGCCGGCATCGTAGTCAAGCTGGTGCCGTTCGGTGAGCCGGCGCTGCAACATTTCGTTCATCTGGAGCGGCCGCAAAGCTCGAGCGAGCCGGACGGCTCAGGCTTCTCGCCGGAGCTCGCTTTTCAACGCGGAACGCAGACGCTGCGGCTCACGCCCACCGTCACCGATTACCTGACCGTCGGTGAGTTCTACGAGCAGCTCGGCTCGTGTCTGCTGGGGTTCGCCGAGCACCACGGAGACAAGCTGGCGTTTTGCGGCGACCCGGCGTTGCAGCTCTCGAGCGCCGAGGTGCCGCTGTTCGGTGCCAAGCCGGTCATCTGCTCCAAGACGGCGCTGGCCGCGTTCACCGCGATCCGCGAACAAGGTGAAGGCGCTCCCGAGCATTCCGAGACCTCGCACTACACGCGCTTCCGCGCAATGCACGACGAGCTGCTCCAGCTCAAGGCCCAGAACCCGCACTTTTCTCCAGCATTTCCCGCTGCTCACAACCCGGTGCTGCGCAAGCCGCTCAGGTCCGAAGGGCGCGTCTGGATCGAAAATGAAGAGGCTGCTCACACCGTCGACCTCGCGAACAGCGGCTACGCGCTGATGCTGCGCCTGCTCGGCTACGCCTACCTGGTACCGCGCCCCGAGGCCGAAAAATCTTTGGCGATCGAGCTGGGCACGGGCCTGATGCGCGCCGTCACCTTACTCGGCGAGCGCGCCGCGCGGCTGCCTGCGGGTGCGTCGAACCCGGATTGCCACGCCGGGATGTCGTTCACGGCGCTGCGCGACACGGGCGCATTCCCGCCGAGCGAGGGAGCGCGTCACGCCTTCGTGGAGCGCTTCGCTGAGCTCAGGTCTGCGGCGCAAGCGTTGGCACAAACCGGCGACGAGCGCTGTGTGCGCGCCGCACGCCAGCTCGAGCAACTGCACGAGCGAGCACAGCGCGGCTTCGGCGAAGCCAACCAGCGCCAAAGCTCGCGAAGCGCTGTGCTTGCGAGCGCGCCGGCGGCGGCCGCACCTCGAGCGGCGGCCGCCACTCCGGGCGCGGCGGCCGCACCCATCACCACGGAAGACGGCATCCCCATCCCACGCGTGGAAAATGGCGTCGAGCACATTCAGGGCAAGAGCCTCACGCTGATTTACGAAGGCAAGCGCTGCATTCACGCCCGGTTTTGCGTCACCGGCGCGCCGCAAGTCTTCTTGGCAAACGTGAAGGGTCCGTGGATCGCGCCGGACGCAATCGAGGCCGCGCGCCTGGTCGAGATCGCGCACGCTTGTCCCTCCGGAGCGATTCGATACGAGCGGCAAGATGGCCAGCCCAACGAAGCAGCGCCACCGGTGAACTTGCTGGCGGTGCGCGAAGCAGGTCCGTACGCCGTCCGGGGTGAGCTCTCGATCGCGGGCAACAAGTCGAGCTACCGCGCCACGCTTTGCCGCTGCGGCGCCTCCAGGAACAAACCGTATTGTGACGGCTCACACCACGAGGTGGGCTTTGCGGCCACGGGCGAGCCCGCCACCGGCCAGGCCGACATGTTACCGGTGCGTGGAGGCCCGCTCGAAGTGGAGCCACAAGTCGACGGGCCGCTGCAGGTGCGCGGCAACCTCGAGATCACGAGCGGTACCGGTCGCGTCGTGGCACGTTTGACACAGGCCCGGCTGTGCCGCTGCGGCGGCAGCGCGAACAAGCCTTTTTGCGACGGTACCCACGCGAAAATCGGCTTTCGCTCGTGAGCCCGGTGCTATTGCTCGGGGCGTGATTCTCTATCATTTCCCGACGTCGCCGGTGTCCCGCCGTGTGCGGCTCGCGCTCGCGCTCAAGGCCCTTCCCGTCGAGCTGCGCGATGCTCGCGCCGTTCCCGAGCACCGCGCGACCGTCAATCGCCTCAACCCCATGCACACCGTCCCGGTGTTGGTAGACGAGGAAGACGACGCGGTGGTGTTCGACTCCACCGCCATCTGTCACTACCTGGATCGCAAGTTTCCCGATCCGCCACTGTGGCCGGCCGGCATGGCCGGTGCCGAGGCCTTTCAGATCACCGCGCTGGCGGATGCGGTCTCGAATATCCTGAGCGACTGCGGCATGCGCTACCATGCGCTGCACCAGGACCCGGCGTTTCCGGATGTGAGCGCGAACGTGGTCGGCCGCGCTCAGCGTGCACTCGACGAGCTCGCTCGGCGTGCTGCGGCTCGAGCTGGCGAGGCTCCGCTTTGTGGTGACCGCTGGGGCGGTGCCGACATCGCGCTCTACTGTCTCATCACGTGGCTGGAGGGGCTGCCGGGGCGCGCCGCGAATTTTCCGCCCGCTGGTTGGGTAGCCGCGCTCGGCTGGACCCTCCCCCCAGAGCTGACGCGCTGGGCGGACCAGCACCGCTCGCGGCCCGACGTGCTGGCATTGTGACAGCTAAAACTCGAGCAATTTCGCACAACTACACAAAATCGACAGCGGGAGTCCCCAGCGATGTCGAGAATCGCTCGGCCGCTCCGACGTCTCGACGAAGCATCCACGATGGGTGCCCTAGCGAAAGGTACGATCGATGAAGTTCATGTTGATGATGAATGCGCCCCGCGGAGACGGTGACTGGGGCGTGAAGAACTGGAAGGTGGAGGAGCTGAAGGCTCACATCGGGTTCATGAAGACGTTCGCCCAACAGCTCAAGAGCGAAGGGGCGCTAGTCGGCGCCGAAGGTCTCGCGCCGCCCGGCCAGGCTCGCGTCGTGCGCGCCAGCAAAACGGACCAGTCGCCCGAAGTGACGGACGGCCCGTTCGCAGAAGCCAAAGAATTTTTGGCCGGCTACTGGATCGTCGACGTGGAATCGCCCGAGCAAGCCTACGCGATCGCAGCGCGCGCCTCGGTCGCGCCTGGCCCGGGAGGCAAGCCGCTCTACCTCCCCATCGAAGTGCGTGAAGTGATGAGCGCGCCGCCCGTGGAGCCGTGAGCGCGCCCGAGACGCAGCAAGCCCCGTTTGCGTACGAGCAGCTGCTGCGCGAGCTGGCGCCGCAGGTGCTCGGCGCGGTGGTGCGCCGCTACGGCGACTTTTCCGCGGCGGAAGACGCCGTGCAAGAGTCGCTGCTCGTCGCCGCACAAAGTTGGCCGCGCGAGGGCTTACCCGAACGCCCTCGCGCCTGGCTCATCCAAGTCGCCGCACGCCGCCTGACCGATCAGATTCGGGCAGAAAGCGCGCGGCGCCGTCGCGAAACCACCCTGGTGAACGACGCCCTGCCCGAAGACCAGTGGGCTCCCGCGCCCGACAGCGAGCAGGAGCCCGAGAAAGACGACTCGCTCGTGCTGCTGCTGATGTGTTGCCACCCGGCGCTCACCCGCACCTCGGCCATCGCGCTGACCTTACGCGCGGTGGCCGGCCTCACCACGGCCGAGATCGCACGCGCCTTCTTGGTGCCCGAAGCGACGATGGCCCAACGGATCAGCCGCGCCAAGCAGCTGATCAAGAGCTCGGGCGTCGGTTTCGCAATGCCGAGCGAAGCGGAGCGCGACGCGCGCTTCGCGGCAGCGCTGCACGTGGTTTACCTGATCTTCAACGAGGGTTATGCTGCAAGCTCCGGCGATAGCCTGCAGCGCGTGGATCTATCGACTGAAGCGATTCGGCTCGGAAGGCTCGTGCTGCGCGTGCAACCGGATCACGCCGAAGCGGCGGGCCTCTTGGCGTTGATGCTGCTGACAGACGCGCGGCGCCGCGCGCGCAGCGGTCCCGACGGCGAGCTGATCCCGCTCGACGAGCAAAACCGCTCGCTCTGGGATCGCGACGCCATCACGGAAGGCGTGGAGCTGGTGAGTCGGGCGCTGCGGCGCGGCGAGGTCGGCCCCTATCAGCTGCAAGCGGCCATCGCGGCGTGTCACGACGAGGCCGCGAGTGCCGCGGCCACGGATTGGCCCCAGATTTTGGCTCTGTACGGGGTCTTGCAGCAAATGTCGGACAATCCGATGCTGACGTTGAACCGCGCCGTGGCCGTGGCCATGGTGCACGGCCCGAACGCCGGCCTCGAGCTCTTGGCCTCGCTCGACGCCGACGCACGCATCGCCCAACACCACCGGTTGGCAGCCGTGCGCGGACACCTTCACGAAAAAGCCGGCAATATTTCGGCTGCGATCACCTGTTTCCAAAACGCGGCGGCGCGAACCGCCAGCACGCCCGAGCGCAATTACTTGCTGATGAAAGCCGCACGTCTGCGAGACCGCAGCAACTAACGGTAGAATTATGTGACGGCACCGAAAATCGCGCCGACACGCCGTCAGCCAGTGACAGCAAACGTCCGTCGGCGCCGCCGACGTTCGAAGCCCGGAGCGAGTGGCCACCATTGTCGAGCACATGCTGAGCTTTCGATCGGTCGCGAGCGCTTCTGCGTTGCTCGTCGGTGTGCTCTCGCTCGCTTGCAGCAGCGAGGACAGCGCGAACAACAACCCCGTCGTGCCTGTTGCTGGGTCAGGCGGCATGGCGAGCGGGGGCGGTGGCAGCGGCGGCAACGCTGCCGGGATGGCCGGCACAGGAGTCGCTGGCTCTGAAACGGGCGGCACGGGCGGCAGCGGCGACGTGGGAGGCAGCGCGGGCAGCGGCGGAAACACCGGTGGTGGCGGCGCGAGCGGCGGCTCGGGCGGCTCCGGTTCGGGCGGCGCAGGCGCCTGCTCCAAGACGGGTACCCAAGCCGACCCGGGCACCGAGGGAGACGCGAAGGTGCAGCTCGACGGGCCCTACAAGCCCGCACCCGAGACGCAGATGCGCATGAACAACGCGCCTGTCGGCAAAGTGAACGATACGGACGTATCGGACAAGCCGCCGAAAGCCCTCATCTACAGCGCCACCAAGCAGTACCCGGGTTTGAACCAGATGCTCAAGTACGAGTACTGGATCTACGTGCCCGCGCAATACAAGGCCGGTTGCCCCGCCGCCCTGATGGTCTTTCAAGATGGCATGCACTACGTGGCTGAAGACACGGAGTTCAACGCGCCGCTCGTGCTCGACAACCTGATCGCGAAGGGCGACATGCCGGTCACGATTGGCGTGTTCATCAACCCCGGCGAGCCGGGCGACGGCAACTACACGGGCAGCGAGTACCAGAACCGCCACGTCCAGTACGACACCAACAACACGAATTACGCCAATTTCGTGATCGACGAATTCCTGAAAGACGTCGTCTTGCCCAAGTACGACATCGTCGACGATCCGGACGGCTGGGCCATCAGCGGCCACAGCTCCGGCGGCGTGGCGGCGTTCATCGCGGGCTGGTACCGCCCCGAAAAGTTCCACAAGATCCTGACGCACGACGCATCGTTCGCGATCCCGGGTAACTCGCTGCTCAATGCCATCGATGCCATGGCCGCCAAGCCGCTGCGCGTGTACTTGATGAGCGGCCCCAACGACCTGGGTGGCTGGTACGACGCCAACAACAGCGCGTACAGCAAGCTCAGCGCGAAGCAGTACCACGTGCGCTACATCACCGAGACGAGCCAGCACTTTCCACCGCAAGCCGGCGTGCAAGATTTTGCCGAAGCTTTGCGCTGGATGTGGCGCGGCTACAAGCTGTAGCGGCCACGCGGTGTCGCGCCGCGCAGAGCCGCGCGGCGACGGGCGAAGCTCAGCCGACGCCGTGCTTCTTGAGCCAGGCGTGCATACGCTGAAAGCCGTCTTCCGCGTCGGCCTTGCGGTAGCTGGGGCGATAGTCGGCGGCGAAGGCGTGCCCGGCGTCTGGGTAGACGTGAAACTCGCATTGCTTGGCGGCGGGCGCGGCGCTGGCGGCGAGCGCGCTCTTCATTTGCTCCAAGCTGTCCAGAGAGATGCCTGCATCTTGGCCGCCGTACAGGCCAAGCACGGGCGCTTTCAAGTCGGCCGCGAGGTCTACCGGTTGCTTGGGATGCAGCGGATCCTTGTCGCCGATGACTTTGCCGTACCAGGCCACGCCCGCCTTGAGCGCCGGCTGGTGCGCCGCGTAGAGCCAGGTGATACGCCCGCCCCAGCAAAAGCCGGTGATACCTAGCTTGCTCACGTCGGCGCGAGCTTGCTTTCCGGCCCAGGCCACGGTGGCGTCGAGATCGCCGGCCACCTGCGCATCGGGCGTCTTCGAGACGATGGTTTGCACGAGCTGCTTGACGTCCGTGATTTGCGTCGCGTCGCCCTGGCGCGCGAACAAATCCGGCGCCACCGCGAAGTAGCCCAGCTTCGCGAAGCGCCGACACAAGTCTTTGATGTGCTCGTGCACGCCGAAAATCTCGTGCACGACGAGCAGCACCGGCATGGGGTGCTTGGCGTCGCCCGTCTTGACCGCGCGGTAGGCCGGGATCTCGCCCGCCGCCGTCGCGATTTTCACTTCCCCGGCGTCCAGCCCCTGGGCGTTGGTGGCCAGCGCGCTTTCTGCGATCGGCAGCGTGGCCAACGCGAAGCCGCCGCTCAGACTGTGCTTGATCACCTCACGACGCGTGGGAGCCATGACAGGCAGCATAGCTTGGGGCTCCCGCGCGTGTCGCCGAGGCAATTCAGGACGCACGGCGCTCACGCCGCCGAGAGCGGCTTCTCGCCGCTGGTGAGGATGGCGCAACAGTCGAGCGTGAACGCCCCGTCGCCCAGGCGCGCGCGCAGCACACCGAGTGCGCGCTGCGCGGCCGCTGCATACGCGTCGTCGCCGAGCTTCTGCTTCAGCACTGCGATCGGGGCGGAGGCACGCTCGATGTCACGCCAGTAGTGCTCTACCGACTCGAAGCGAAGGCTCTGCTGAAACAGCTGGGTCTCCACCGCTTCGAAGCCCGCCTCTTCCAGCTCGGCACGACAGACGTCCGGCTGCTGGGTAGGCAGCGGGCCCGTGGGACGCGGCAGATCCGGCAGCGCGGCGCGCAGCGCCTCCAAACCGGCTCCGAGCAGCGTGTTTTGCTCTGGCGCGGCCCAGCTACTGATCACGGCGCGGCCACCCGGCGCGACGACGCGCGACATCTCCAGCAGCCCCTGCTTGCGGTCGTCGAACAGGAACACGCCGAACATCGAGGCCGCAGCGTCGAACGAGTCGTCTTCGAACGCCAGGTCTTGGCCATTCATCAGCCGCGCTTCCAAGTTCGGTAGGCGGCTGCGCATGATGTGGCCGCGCAGGCGCTCGATCATGACCTCGGCAAAGTCGATCGCGATGACACGGCGCACCCGCGGAGCCAGCCGCACGGCGAGCGTGCCCGGACCGGTCGCCACGTCCAAAATCGTATCCTCACGCTCGGGCGCGAGTAGCTCGATAGCGACGTCGGTGAGCTCCGGCAGCTGGTCGAACATCACGGCGTCGTAGTCGGCCGCTACGGCGTTCCACGGACCGGGCTCGGTCGTCGGATCTTTGGGAGGCGGAGCTACCGAATGCATACCCCCCGCATCCTACCGCCCTTCCCCCCCGCCTCGGGCAAGCCCGAGCAGTTGCGCGGCACATTTCCTTAAATTCACGGATTTTGCTCGGCTTCGACACGAAGCCGTAGCCCGCCAATGTCGAACGGAACCCCGGCGCGGCAGGCACTAACTCGTCACGTCATGAAGCATTTGGCTGCCTGCCCCAATCTGAACGTGTCAGGCTTCGTGCGCGCCGCCCGGCGGCGCTGGGAGATCTCGAATGCGTAAGCTCGCCTTAGTCTTGTGTGCTCCGGTCTTGCTGTTGGCTGCGTCTGCGTCCGCGCATTTCGCATTGCAGGCGCCCCCCTCCACCAAGGGTGACGGCAGCGGCAAAGGGGCGCCTCCCTGCGGTCCGGACACGACGGACGGAACGGCCACGCCTGTCACGGGCGGCAGCATGCTCCCGATCACGATCAACGAGACCGTTCGACACGGCGGCTTTTATCGCATCGCCCTCTCGCTCAAGAACTGCAAGATGGGGGCAGACTGCTTTCCGGCCGACAACAAGGTCTACGATAAGAACAACATGCTGCTTAGCCCAGATGGCCCTGGCACCTCGGATCATGCGGACTACGACATGAATCCGACGTTCCCGATCTTGGCGGACAATCTGTTTCCGCACAACCAGACCGACAACAACGGCAACGGCGAGACCTATATGGGCAGCGTCGCGATCCCCAACGTCAACTGCGACCGCTGCACGCTGCAAGTCATCGAGTTCATGGCGCCGCACGGCCCCAACGTCGGCGGCGGCTACTTCTACCATCACTGCGCGGACCTCAAGATCACCGCCGACGCCGGCAAGCCGATCTTCGACCCCAACAATCCGGGCGGCGGCGGCACGGGTGGCGGCGGAAGCGGCGGCTCCGCGGGCGCGGCGGGCTCGGGCGGTGCAGCCACGGCCGGCAGCTCCACGGGCGGTGCCGCGGGCACGGGTGTCACTGCGGGCGGTGGCAGCAACGGTGGTAGCACCAGCGCGTCCTCCGGCAGCGGCGGCACGGGCACGACCACGGCCGGCACCGGTACGACCGCCGCAGGCGGCACGAGCACCGGCGGCACCAGCACGGCGGGCAGCGGCACCTCGGGCGACGACGGCGGTTGCGGCATCGCGCACGGCGCACCAGGCGGTGCTTCGGCGCTCGCAGCGCTCGGCTTGCTGCTCGGCCTCGTGCGTCGGCGTCGTTCCCGCTAGCCTGCGGGCATGAAGACCGATCCACGAGTGGATGCGTTCATTGCCGGGGCGGCTGCGTTCGCGCAGCCGCTCTTGAGCGAGATGCGCAAGCGCATACAAAAGGCCTTGCCCGACGCCATCGAGACCATCAAATGGCGCATGCCGTTCTACGAAATCAACGGCAAGATCGTGGCGAACATGGCCGCCTTCAAGGCGCACACCAAGTTTGGTGTCTGGCAAGACATGAAGCCGGTAATGATGGACGCGCGCTCCGCGAAGGACCTTCCGCCCGTCGCTGCCTACACCAAGCAGCTCAAAGCCGCCGCCGAGCACGTGCGCGCCAGCGGAGCGGCCAAGAAGGCGTCGACCAAGAAGGCGTCGACCAAGAAAGCTCCCAGCAAGGACACGCCCGCAAGCGGCAAACCCACCAAGAAGCGTTAGGGGCTCACTCTTCGGTCCCGAGAGCGCGCTCGATTCGTAGGTCGGGCACGATCCAGATCAGCGCGACCGCGACGTAGCAAGCGAGCGAAATGAAGCCGTGAATGAACGCTCCGGCAATGCCCAGGGTGTAAAGCACCGGCGAGATCTTGCCCTTCCAGTCGCTGCCGACGGCGCGCTTGAGCTGAGAGTCGGGCCCCTGCGACTTGATGATGTAGTGCTGCAAGATCACGTACGCCGTTCCGGCCGCCAGCAGCACGAAGCCGTACAGCGCGGCGGGCATGGTTCCGAAATGGTTCTCACCCATCCAGCCCGTCACGAACGGCACGAGCGACAACCAAAACAGCAAATGCAGGTTGGCCCACAGCATGGGCCCCGTCACGTGCTTCACCAGATGAAGCATGTGGTGGTGGTTGTTCCAGTAGATGCCGAGGTAAACGAAGCTGAGCACGTAGCTCAAGAACACCGGCAAGACGGGGGCGAGCGCCGCGAACGAATCGCCGTGCGGCACCTTCATTTCGAGCACCATGATGGTGATCAGGATGGCGATCACTCCGTCGCTGAACGCTTCGAACCTGGCTTTGCCCATGCTCGCGCGAGGGTAGTCGAGCACCTGTCAACTGACAGGGATTTGCAATAAGCCCGCGATATGCCTTGAAGACTCGCGGCGATGCTCGCCATGTTCAGGCGACATGAGCGCCTTTTGCAAGTCGGCGCGCTCAGCTTACAGCTGCGGCGCCGAAACGATCACGCTCGCCTCGCTGCTCTTGAGTATCGGCTGCAGCGACGCCGAGCCTGGCGCGGCAACGAGCACTGCCAGCGGTGGTCAACTGACTGCCGGCGCGGGCGGCTCGGCTCCAAGTACAGGCGGCACGAACGGCGGCGCCGTCGCGAGCGCGGGCGCAGACCCGGTAGTTGGCGGAAGCCTCGGTGGTACCGAGAGCAGTGGCGGCAGCAGCGGGGCAGACGCGAATGGCGGCGACACCGCTGGTAGCGGCGGCAACTTGGCCGGCAACGCTGGCAGCGGCGGGGGCAGCACGGCACCGGCGTGCACGCTCACGCACGCTCAGGGCGTCACGCAGCTCACGCTGATGTCCGGGGGCCTACAGCGCAAGGTGCGGCTGTTCGTGCCCAAGACGTATGACGGAGCCACGCGGCTTCCGCTGTTGCTCAACCTGCACGGCAGCAGCGACAACGCCGACAACTTCGCGAAATCGAGCCAAATGGAGCAAGTGGCGGACAACGAGGGCTTCGTCGTCGCGGGCCTCGAAGCGGTGGCCGGCCAGTGGAACGTGCCACCCGCCGACGGCGCGCCCGACGACGTCAAATACGGAAGCGAGGCGATCGACCTGGTAGCGAGCCAGGTCTGTATCGATACGGCGCGTGTTTACGCCAGCGGCTTCTCGGGCGGCGGACGCATGAGCTCGCGCCTCGGTTGTCTCTTGCCGGAAAAGATCACCGCGATCGGCCCCGTAGCGGGCGTCCGCTGGCCTGCGCCCTGTACCGGCCGCCCGCTTCCCGTGATCGCCATTCATGGCTTGGGCGACACCACCAATGCTTACGCCGGCGAAGGCCCAGAGCACCCGCGCTGGAACGAAAGCGTGGAAGAGGCAGTACTGGGTTGGGCCACCAAAGACGGCTGCAACCCCAAGCCCACGGTCGACGACCCGCCAGGCCCGATTTCCGTCTACAGCTACGGCCAATGCCAGGGCGGCGTCAGCGTGAAGTTGATGCGCATGGACGGCGTCGACCACGCTTACCCCACCGGCACGCCGCTTCATGCGGCGCGCGAGGTATGGGGCTTCGTCAAAGCGTTTTCGATGCCGTGAGACGAGACCAGCGCCGGCTACACGCGGTGCTTGGCCGATTCGAACGCAGGCAGCATCTGCTTGGCGCGAGCCTCGCCCAGCACCTTCTGCGCGCGCGGGAAGTAGTCACCTTCTTCGCGCTTGACGTGAAGCTCGACCAGCTTGGCGAGTCGCTCGAAAGCCGAAGCCCAGCTCGGGCTGTTGAACGACAAGGCGTCGAGCTCGGTGATGGCCGCGCTCAGCTCGCTGGCCTCGATGGAGTGTGCCGAGGCGATCGCGGCCGTCTCCGGGAACTCGCCCAGCGCCGGGTACACCACCTTGAGCTCGCCCTGTTCGTGCGCCAAGAGCTCACTGCGAATCGTGGGGTAAAGCTTGGCGCGCACTTCGACGTCGTGCGTCAAGCTGACGCGCTTGATCAGCGCGCCGACCTTACCGTGCTCTTCCATGAGGTGCATGAAGACACCGGTCAGGCCCTTGGCGCCTGCCTTGATGTCCTTGGCTGCACCCATTACTTCTGATGCTGCTCGTTCCATCGCGTTAGGCATGGTCGTTCTCCTTTGCTCGCCTCAAGGGCAGCAAGCGACGTGCCACCTGAAAATTGGATGAATCAGCCGCTTTCGCTGGCCGAGCCTGTCTCGGAGCCGGAGACGGTGCGCGCCCCTGCATGGCAAAAGCTGCCCGGCGGGCGCCTGCGCTCGTGCGGCACCGCGCTCGTCAGCGGACCACGAGCGTGGCACACTGGCCTCATGGGACTTAGCTTGGCGAGGATTGGTGGGACAGCTGCGCTCGCAGCATCATTGGTGAATGCGTTCGTCGGCTCGGGTTGCGGCCCCAAAAAGGCGACCACAATCACTCCCGAGAGTGAACATGCCGGCACCGCGAGCGGCGGCGACGCGGGCGACAGCGGGGGCAATCGCAGCGCTGCCGGCGCCGCCAGTGGTGGCGGCAACAGCCGCGGTGGCTCATCCGGCGGCGGGCCTGTCACCGAGCTGGACGACTTCTTCGAGCAAGAAGGCAAAGGCTTCTGTGAGCGATCTTTCCGCTGCTTCGAGGGTAACGACGATTTTTCGACCGCGCACCTGATTTTGCAAACGCTCGCGCGTTGCCAGCAGCTGGTCGAGCGCATCAACGCGACGGGTGCGGCTCAGCGCGACGCGCGCGCGCAGCTCGCGGCGGGAGCGCTGCACGTGGTCCCGGAGCAAGCCAAGCGCTGCCTGCAGGATCTGGCCGCCTGCAACGGACCCAACAACCTCGACGACGGTTCGTGCCGCGATGTGCTCGAAGGCCGCACGGAGCTGGGCCAGCCCTGCCAGCGCAGCGTGGATTGCGTCGGTGACGCTTACTGCGACGCCAGCATGGGTTGTCCCGGCACGTGCGTGGCGCGCAAGCCGGAGGGCGCCGAGTGCACCCTCGACGACGAGTGCAGCTACAGCGAGGGCGTGCTCAGCTGCTATCATGGGATGTCGGGCAAAGGCGTGTGCCACACGCAGGCGTGGGCGCCCAAGGCCGCCAAGGGGGAGCCTTGTACACGCCGCCTCAGCCCGGCAGCAGAAGTCACCGTTTGCGAAGACGATTTGTGGTGCGACACCGCGCCGGGCGGCGACCCCAACGAGGACGTGATGGGCGTGTGTGCGCTACCGATCGGCAACGGCATGCCTTGCCGCGACAGCGACGACGTGTGCCTGACCGGCGTCTGCAACACCGACACGCTCAAGTGCGAGCCGGTGAAAGTCGCGACCGCCGTGGGCGACGCCTGTAACAAAGAAGAGCTCGTGATCTGCGACCCGCTCCGTGGCCTCGTGTGCGGAAAAGACTTGAAGTGCCACGGCTCGGGCGACGGCAGTAGCGGCAGCGCCTGCTTCAACTCCGACTATCAGCTCGGTTGCGGGCCCGGCCTGTATTGCGATCGCAGCGGGGCGGCGACCTCCGACGTACCGGGCACCTGTCGCCCCCTCAATGCCGCTGGTCAGGCCTGCACCGCAGACTCTGCCTGTGAAAGTGACCTCTGCAGCGCCGACAAGACTTGCGCAACTCGCGGCTGCTTTCGCTAGCCGTAGCCAAACGCCACAACTGGTCTCGACTCGTACAGAGCGTGAGTTGTGTACATTTCAAAAGTACTAGAGCCGCGCGTGCGAGTTGCGGCTCCGCCGTTGACAACGTCAGTCCCAGGCGAGGATGCTGAGCAGTAACGATCAGCGGGCATCCGCCGAGGAAGGGACGTTACAACCCATGCGTCGAGTTGGAGGCAAGCTGCTGCTTGCCCTGTTGGCGACCACCGCCACGGCAGGAGCCCAAGATGCGACGTCAGATGTGCAAATCCACGGCTTTGTCAGCCAGGGGTACATCAAGACCACGGCAAACAACTACCTGGGCAAGACCGCACGCGGGCAAGGCAGCTTCGAGTTCAGCGAAGTCGGCGTGAACCTCACGAAGCCTCTGACCGATCGCCTGCGCGTGGCGATGCAGATCTTCGCTCACGACCTCGGTCCCTTCGGCAATTATGCCCCACAGCTCGACTGGTACTTCCTCGACTATCGCTTCTTCGATTGGCTTGGCCTGCGCGCCGGCAAGACCAAGCTCCCTTGGGGCCTGTACAACGAGTCGAACGACGTGGACGCCGGCCGCGTGCCGGTGCTGTTGCCGCAGTCGCTCTACTCGGCTTCCAACCGCGAGTACCTGTACGCGCAAACGGGCGGAGAGCTGTACGGTAACGTCCCAATCGGTCCGGCTGGCTCGCTCGAGTATCGAGCTTACGGCGGCACCATGTACATCAACGCGCAAGACGCTTCGCCGCAGCTCAAGGATTTCGAAATCCCTTATGACGCCGGCGGACGCTTGATGTGGCAGTCCCCGCTCGAGGGACTCCAGCTCGGCGCCAGCGCTCAGTTCTTGCGCTTCGACTTCGACTTCACTCCCACCCCTGAGCAGCTTGCCCAGTATCAAATGGCCGGGCAACTACCGGCCAACTTCAGCGGCCAAGTGTGGGCGCGCCTGCCGATCAAGCTGTGGATTGCCTCGCTCGAGTACCAGCATGAAGGGCTCTTGTTGGCCGCCGAGTACGGTCGCACGTACGTCAAATACGAGACCAATCTGGTCTTGCCGCAAACCACTGCCATCAGCCAGGCTGGGTACCTCATGGCGTCTTACCAGGTGAGACCCTGGTTCACGCCCGGCGTTTACTACTCGGCGTTATTCCCCAACATCCATGGCAAGCCGGCGCCCGGCCAACCCGAGCATTCGCGCGCCAACTACCAGCACGATGTCGCAGCCACATTGCGCTACGACATCACGTCCAACTGGTTGGTCAAGCTCGAGGGCCACTACATGCACGGCACCGCCGGGCTCACTAGCGTCCTCAACGACAACAAGCCACTGAAAGACTTGACCCAAGACTGGGGCGTCTTCCTGGTGAAGACGACCGCTTACTTCTGACGGGCAACATGTCGAAGCGGCTTTTCTTCGTGCAAGCTGATCGACGGCGCCGCAGGGTCTTCGGGCTCGGCGCGGCGCTGCTCTTGCTCGCCCTGGCTCCCGCCGTCACGGCGCCCGCGCTGGCCGGCGACGCAGAATTTCGCGTCATCGTGCACCCCAGCAATGGTGCCGGCGCCATGGACAGGGACTTCGTCGCCGACACCTTTTTGAAGAAGGTGACACGCTGGCCCAACGGCGAAGGCGCCAAGCCGGTGGATTTGCGCCCGGACAACGCCGTGCGCCGGCGCTTCAGCGAAACGGTGCTCAAGCGCACCGTGAATGCCGTGCGCAGTTATTGGCAGCAGCGCATCTTCTCCGGGCGCGACGTGCCACCGCCGGAGCTCGAGTCCGACGACGCGGTGGTCGCTTACGTGGCCAAGAACCCGGGCGCCATCGGTTACGTCTCGGCGAGCACCAAGCTCGCCGGCGTGAAAGAGCTCCCCCTCCGTTAGGACCACCGTGAAGACGACCTTCCGCCTCAAGCTGCTCACGATCTTCGGCGCCGCGCTGCTGGCGTTGGTGGCGACGCTGGTGGTCAGCGTGGTGATGGGCGTACAGCAGGCCAACGGCCTCGACGAGGTGCAGAGCCGGCTCTTGCCCAAGGCCGAGCTCGGCCCGCGCCTGCAGACCGACTTCGAGCGACTCGCGCGCGCCCTGCAAGACGCCGTGGCGGCGCAAGACGAGGCCGCGCTCGAAGCCACGGCCGAGCAAAAGGCCGCGCTGTTCGAGACCATCGCCGGCGCCGGCTCCGCGATCGAGCCGGCCTCGGCCGCAGCCATTCGCTGGGCCGTGCAGGACTACTACCAGACGGCGCGCGACGTTTCGCGGCGCATGATCGCAGGTGAGACGGGCGAAGCCATTTTGCAGAACGTCGCGCTGATGCAGGCGCAACAGCGCAGGGCGCAAGCGCTGATCAAACAGACGACGGGGCTCGACCGCCACGTGCTCTCCGGCGCGTTCGACAACTTGCGCATCAACGCCAAACACGCCAACCAGCTACGGCTCGGCATCACCGGCGCCGGGGTGCTGGCAGTCGCCTGGCTCGCGCTGTGGGGCGCGCAGGGTCTCCTGAGGGCGCTGCAAGAATTGATAGCGGGTCTGGCGCGCTTCGGCACCGGCGATTTTCGAACGCCCATTCCGCTCACGGGCCACGATGAGCTCTCGATCGTGGCCTCGCAAGCCAACCAGATGGCCGCGAACTTGCTCCAGCTATCGGACGAGCGCGAGCGCGCAGACTGGCTCAAAAATGGCATCGCGGGCCTGAGCGATCAGCTGCGCGGCGATCTCGAGCCGCGCGTCGCGGCCGAGCGCACCCTCGCCTTCTTGCTCGAGCGCGTGCACGCCTTGGCCGGCGCCCTGTACCTGGTAGATGACGACGGCAAGCTCACGCTCGAAGCCCTGTGCGCCGGCGCCGAGGGTTTTCAAGACGCGAGCGCGGCGGCGCGCTTTGCGGCTGGACAAGGCCTGGTCGGTCAGGCGCTGCTCGCAAACGACCTTTCGGTAGTGAACGACGTGCCCTCCGACCACTGGAAGCTGCTTTCCGCCTTCGGCGAAAGCACGCCGCGGCAATTGGTCTTCGTTCCGCTGTCAGACCAAGAGCAGAGCGCGGGCGTGCTCGAGCTGGCGCTGCTGGAGCCGCTCACGGACGCAGCTCGCGACTTGCTTGCCGCCGTGCGGCCGCAGCTGGTGATCGCCATGATGGCAGCGCGCGCCGGTGCGGCGCGCAAGAAGCTCTTGAAAGAGACGCAGCAGCAGGCAGAGCAGCTCACGGCACAAGAAGAGGAGCTGCGGCTCAACAACCAGGAGCTCTTGGCCCAACAGGAAGAGCTGCGTCACGCCAATGCCGAGCTCGAGGCTCAGCGCACCGAGCTGGCGCGACAGAACGAGGCGCTCGAAAAGGCGCAGAACGTCTTGGGCGAGAAGGCGGACGAGCTCAAGCGGGTGAGCGCCTACAAATCGCAGTTCTTGGCCAACATGTCACACGAGCTGCGCACGCCGCTCAACAGCATGCTCTTGCTGTCACAGCTGCTGGCGGAAAACGACGGGGGCAACCTGGGCTCGAAGCAGATCGAGCACCTGCGTACCATCCACGCCGCAGGCCAAGACTTGCTCAGCCTGATCAACGAGGTGCTGGACCTTTCGAAGATCGAGGCGGGCAAGCAGGACGTGCGGCTCGAGACCGTGGACTTGCAGCACTTTGCTGCCTTTGCGCGGCGACTGTTCGAGGTCACGGCCACGCAGAAAGGTCTGAAGCTGGAGATCGAAATCGACGCCGCGGCCCCGGCCCAGCTGGTCACGGATCGCCAGCGGCTGGAGCGAATTTTGCTCAATTTGCTGGGCAACGCGCTCAAGTTCACCGAGCACGGTAAGGTCGCGCTCTGGCTGGGACGGCCCAGCGGCCCCGCAGCGCGCATCGTCGATGGGCCGGCCGTCGCCATGGTGGTGTCGGATACGGGAGTCGGCATTCCGGAGCAGGCGCGCGAGCGCGTGTTCGCGCCGTTCGAACAGGTGCAAGGAGCCTCCAGCCGCGGCCATGCCGGCACGGGCCTGGGCCTGGCCATCGCGCGGGAGTCGGCACGGCTGCTGGGCGGCGAGCTGATGTTGGAAGACAGCTCGCAGCGCGGCTCGCGCTTCGTTTGTGTGGTTCCCGAGCGGACGCACGTGGCCACGTCTCCTGCCGGCAGGCCGACGCTGACCGTGATCGACGACTCACGACAACTCGCCGAAGGCGAGCCGCACCTGCTCATCATCGAGGACGATCCCGTGCTGGCCGAGCACCTCGTCGAGATCGCGCACGCTCGCCAGCTCAAAGTGCTGGTCGTGAGCAGCGGCGCCGAGGGCCTGCGCATCGCGCGCGGCGGGCGCACCCTGGGCATCGTGCTGGACGTCAAATTGCCCGATATCGACGGCTGGAGCGTGATGGAGCAGCTGAAGCGCGACAGCGTGACGCGCGCCATCCCGGTCCATTTCGTTTCGGGCGTGGACGAACCGCAACGCGGCCTGGCGCTCGGCGCCGTCGGCTATCTCGTCAAACCCGCCAGCCATGCCGATCTGGCTCATGCCGTCCGCGCGCTCGTGCCGGCAAAAACGCAGAGCCGCGGCGTGTTGGTCGTCGAGGACGACCAGGATCACGGCACCGCCATCTTGGCGGTGGTGGAGCGCGCGGGCTTTCGTGGCGCCCACGTGCGCACCGCGGCGGCGGCGCTGGAGCAGCTCGGCACCGGCGAATTCGGTTGCATGATTTTGGATCTGGGGTTGCCCGACATGGACGGCCTACGCCTGCTCGAAGCCCTGCGCGCGCGGCCGGAGCTGGGCTCACCGCGCATCGTGATCCACACCGGTCGCTCGCTGTCGAAGCAAGAGCTGCGCGAGATCGAAGCGTACTCGGCGGCAATCGTCCTGAAAGACGGCCACTCCGCCGAACGCCTGCTGGACGAAGTGCGGCTGTTCGTTCGTCACGTGACCGGCAGCGGCACGCCGCAACACACCGACCCGCCGGCGCGCAAAGACACCTCGCTGCGCGGCATCAAGCTGCTCCTCGCCGAAGACGACATGCGCACCGCCTACTCGCTTTCTGCGCTCTTGCGTGGCAAGGGCGCCGACGTGGTCACGGCCGAAACGGGCGCAGAAGCGCTCGCGGCTCTGGCCCAACACGCCGACATCCAGGGTGTCTTGATGGACGTGATGATGCCCGAGATGGACGGCTACGAAGCCATGCGGCGCCTGCGTCGTCAGCCGCGCTACGCATCATTGCCGGTCATCGCCCTGACCGCCAAAGCCATGAAGGGCGAACGCGAGCGCTGTCTCGAAGCTGGTGCTTCTGACTACCTGCCCAAGCCGGTTGACAGCGAGAAGCTGCTCTCCACCTTGCAGCACTGGCTGCGCGCGGGGGCGGCATGACCTTTTCGAGCGAGCAGGCAACGGCGCTCGAGATGCGCTTGGTGCTCGAGGCCATTCAGGCCAGCTACGGCTACGACTTTCGCTGCTACGCGGAGGAGTCGATGCGGCGCCGCGTCGAGGCGGCCGCCGCGAAAATAGGCGCCAAGCACCTGGGCGAGCTGCAACATCGCTTGCTGCACGAGCCCGAAACCTTCGCGATCGTGCTGGACGTGCTGACCGTGCGAGTCACGGAGATGTTCCGCGATCCGGCGCTCTATCGAGGATTGCGCGAGCTGGTGCTGCCACGGCTGCGCACCTACCCGCAGCTCAAGATCTGGCACGCCGGCTGCGCCTCGGGCGAAGAGGTATACGCCACGGCAATCCTATTGAGCGAAGCGGGCCTGTACGACCGCGCTCAAATTTACGCCACGGACGTGAGCAGCGTGGCGGTCGAGCACGCGCGCGAGGGTGTCTACCCCGAGGCGAGCTTCGAGCGTTTCCAGCAAAATTACCGAGAATCCGGCGGCGAAGGCTTGGAGCGCTACTTCTCGCGCGCTTACGGCAGCGTCTCGGTCTTGCCCTCGCTCAAGCGCAACGTGCACGTCTTTCAGCACGACCTAGTCAGCGACCACTCGCTAGGTGAGATGCACGTAATTTTCTGCCGCAACGTGCTCATCTATTTCGGTGACCAGCTCAAGCAACGCGTGCTCCGGCTGTTTGCCGACGGGCTCTCGCGCGGTGGCTTCTTGTGCCTGGGCGCGAGCGAGGCGCTGCCGGCCCATAGCCGCTCCGAGTTTCACGAAATATCGCCGCCGCTGCGCATCTACCAGTATCGGAGAGACTCTTGAGGAGCGCTTCGCCCATGCCGGAGAGCAACCTGCCGGCGGTGCTGATCGTCGATGACGTCGAAGCCAACCTGGTCGTGCTGCGTGCCCTGCTCGAGGACGTCGCCTGCACCGTCACGTCGGCGAGCTCGGGCGACCAGGCGCTGCGCTTGCTGCTGCGCCAGGAGTTTGCCGTCATCTTGCTGGACGTGCAGATGCCCGGGATGGACGGCTACGAGGTCGCAGAGCACGCCCGCTCGAATCCGTCGACGCGCGAGATACCCATCATCTTTTTGACGGCCGCAAACTCGCCCGAAAATGTGGCGCGCGGTTACGGCTCGGGCGCCGTCGACTTCTTGTTCAAGCCCATCGACGCCGCCGTCTTGCTCAGCAAGGTGCGCGTCTTCCTCGAGCTTTACGGCGCGCGTCGCGCGCTGGCCGACACCAACAAGCGGCTGGAGAGCCGCAACACCCAGCTGGAGCAAGCGTATCGCGATCTGCAGGCAACGCAGTCACAGCTGATTCAATCCGCCAAAATGGCCTCGCTCGGCGAGCTGGTGGCGGGCGTAGCGCACGAGATCAACAATCCACTGGCGTTCGTGCTCAATCACATCGACACGACAAGACGCTGCTTGACTCAGTTTCGCGGGGACGTACCGGATTCGCTGCCCGAGCGCGCCGAGCAACAGTGGCAACGCGCGCAGGCTCGCCTGACCGAGGTCGAGAGCGGCCTCATCCGCATCCGCGATCTGGTGCTCAAGCTGCGCACGTTCTCGCGGCTCGACGAGGGCGAACGCAAGGTGGTGAGCGTGCGAGAATGCGTCGAATCCGTGGTAACGATCCTGACTCACCGGCTCGAAGAACGCACCGAGCTCGTTCGCGACCTGCAGGGACCGGACCAGCTCGACTGCTACCCGGCGCTTCTGAATCAGGTGTTGATGAACCTCGTCGTCAATGCCATCGACGCCATCGACGGCAAGGGCAAGGTCACCATCAAAACCTACGCGAATGGCGAGAGCTTCGTCTTCGACGTGATCGACACCGGGCCCGGTATACCGGAGCACCTGCGCGAGCGCGTGCTCGAGCCATTTTTCACGACCAAGCCGGTCGGCCAGGGCACGGGCTTGGGCCTTTCCATCGCTTATTCCATCGTCAAGAAGCACCAAGGTGACCTGACTCTCACGGGCGCCGAAGGCGGCGGCACCTTGGCCCGGATCCGTTTGCCCCTCGCGGGCGCCGCGAGCTAACGCCCAGCGCCCCCAGCCGGAGGGGAGTCAGCCGCGACCGACGAACGGCATCTTCGTGGCCATGATGGTCATGAACAACACGTTCGCATCGAGCGGCAGATTTGCCATGTGCAAAATGGACGAGCCGATGTGCGCCACGTCCATGCGCGGCTCCGGCATCGTGCTGCCGCTAGCCTGCGGCATGCCTCGCGTCATCTTTTCGGTGAGCTCGGTCGCGGCGTTGCCGATGTCGATTTGGCTGCAAGCGATGTCGTACTTGCGTCCGTCGAGCGCGGTGCTCTTGGTGAGCCCGGCCACGGCGTGCTTGGTGGCGGTGTAAGGTGCAGAGTTGGGGCGCGGCACGTAGGCCGAGATCGAGCCGTTGTTGATGATGCGCCCCCCTCGCGGGCTCTGCTCTTTCATCAGCCGGAACGCCGCCTGGGTGCACAAGAACATGCCCGTCAAGTTGACGGAAACCACCGACTGCCAGTCTTCGAACGTCACGTCTTCCAGCAAGACCGGCGGCCCGCCGCGGCCGGCATTGTTGAACAGCACGTCGAGCCTTCCGAACGCCTCGCGCGTCGTTTCGAAAGCAGCGTTGACCGCCGCTGGCTGCGTCACGTCGCAAGGCACGACCAGGGCGCGCTCGCCGGCACCCGAAAGGCTGGCCGTCTCGACCAACGCCTCGACCCGACGCCCGACCAGCGCCACTCGATAGCCGTCACCCAGCAGGGCCAGCGCCGCCGCTCGCCCAATGCCCGAGCCCGCTCCCGTTACCAGCGCCACCTTGCCGTGCGTCGTCATGCGCCGAGCATAGTGTCCGAACATTCTCGAATGGGGCTGCCAATCTGCAGCCCCCTCACTCGAGGCGGTCAGGAGGTGGAGGTTTTCCAGCGGATGGGGCGTTCGGGTTTGTACACGCAGGTGAGGCCGGTGCTGATGGCGCCCGCGAGGTGGGCGCCGAGCTCGGGGTGGACGTTGCGGACACGCGCGATGGCGTCGCGCAGGCGCGCCGTGACCGCCTTGCGGGCGCGCTCGGCGTCGCTGGGGGTGGCGGGTGCGCTGTCGGTCAACGTGAGGGCCGCAATGCCGGTGCCGGGGTGCTGCACGAGCGCGGCAATGTCGGCCAGGCCCTTGGCGTGCTTGAGGTGCTGGCGGCTACCTGCCCAACCGATGGCCCACACGTCACCGCTGCGGATCAGCTCGGCGTCGTCGGCGGGCTCGAGAGCAGGCTCGAAGCTGCCATCGGGACTGAGAAACTCCAGGATCGCGTCGAGCACGCCGCTGCCCTCGAACCACGGCAAATGAGTCTGCCCTTCGAGCGTGACCATGGTGGCACCCGGAATGCGCGCCGCGATGTCTCGCCCGGCTTGCAGCGGAATGGAGTGATCTTGCACGCGGTGCACGACCAGCGTCGGCGCTTGCACGCGCGAGGCCTCTTCCCGCACGTCCATGGCGTAGAACAGCTCGTGCAGCCGCGCCGCAACGTCTGCCGAGGTGGCGGCGTACTGGTTGCGGGTGAAGCGCCGTGCCTCGTCTTCTGCCAGGCCCGGCGCCAAGATGCTGGTGAGCGTCTTGGCGGCCAGCCGCCAGTGCGCGCCCACCAGACCGACCATCGCCCTTTGCACCTCGGGCGGGGCAATCTGCGAGCCTGCCGAGTAGCCGCTGTAGAGCACCAGCCGCGAGACGCGCTCGGGAAAGCGCGCCGCGAAGGCCGTGGCGATGGGAGCCCCAAAGGAACCGCCCAACAGAGAAACGGGCTCGCCCGTGACACTGCCGATGACGGCGCTCAGCTCGGCGAGCTCGCGCTCGAACGAGAAGTCGGTGCGCGCGCGATCGCTCAGGCCTACGCCGGTATGGTCGTAGCGCACGAGCGTGTAGCGCGCGGAGAGCCGTTCGAAGAAAGCTCGCAGCTTTGGCTCCTCGATGTCGTGCTCCAGATGGCTCACGCACCAGGGGGCCACGACCACGACGGGGCCAGTGCCCTGAACGGCGAATGCAATACGCTGTCCGTCCCCCACCGAACAGAAGCGGATCTGAGATCGATTCTGCATGCGGTGTTTTGAAATTAGCTACCTTGGAATCCCTGAAACCACGACGCGTCGAGCGCCAAGGTTCACTACGAACCAGCGGAGCAAAAGTTTCTCACCGCCGTGACGCTCGTCATTTCGCGCACCTACAGCGCGTCATGGCGCCAGATTCGATCTGGCGCTCAGGCAGCCGCCCGGCTCAGACCGTCGGCGAAGCCGGGCTCCGAGCGGGGCTCGACGTCGACGTCGACGTCGACGTCGACCGCGGCGGGGGTTGGCATGGGTCGTGCTGCCTTGACGTTCGCCCATTGCTCGGGTCGGCAGGGGCGAGCGAGACACCCGAGGACGCTAGCGAGAAGTCCCACGCTCAATATCAGGACATCGCTCACGCCTGCCAGTAGAGCCGAGCTGACGTTTCGCGCGTGCTTCCAGAACGCCTCGCGTCGATTTCGAAAATTGCCTCGTTAACGGCGGCCCGGAAGGGCCGTTGTTCGGGCGAGCTCGTCAGCGCCTTCAGGGCGCCGTGCGACGGGCGGGGTTGGCCATGACATCACGTCACGCACGACGGAGCTCCGTCAAACCGAAGAACAAGCGCAGCAGTGAGGCACCGGGAGAAGCGGAGTCCGGGACTCGCATCAAACGAGCTGCCGCCCACGAAGACCTGAAAGCCACCGTGACCGCATCGCTCGACGCGGCACTCGACGCGCTCGATCATCTCGAGCTGACGGACGAGCAAGCCGCGAAGACACCGGTGGCACCGGCGCAGCGCATGCCCAAGGGCATGCCCCCGTTACCGTTCGGCCCCAACCTACCGAAGAACATGCCGCCCTTGCCCCAAGCGGGCCGGTCAAAGTCGCTGTCTCCGCCGAAAAAGAGCCCTCGACGCCCCTGAGTTGACGTTCAGCGATGGTGAGGCTCACGATGACGCGCCGCCTGGGGATCCGAGCCGACTCGCCCGGCGCGATGAGATCGTGAGCTGGCCGTCCTGCATCCTGTATTTGGAAGATCGCCCTGAGTCGGCCGAGCGCGCCCGCGCCTACCTGGCAGCCCAGCCCTGGCCGCCGCAACTCGTGGTCGTCGCCACGGCCGAAGCGGCGCTAGCCGCCCTGCAGCGCCGGGGCTGCGACCTCCTGCTGATTGCACCTCATTTACGTCCAGCTTTAAAGCTACTGGACTGCGCTGCCCAGGCCGGTTTTCTGACGACAACGCTGCTGCTGAGCGGTGAGGTACCGGACGACGCAGCCGCGCAACAGACCCTCGGCCTGCGCGAGGTGGAGCGACGCCACCAGGGTGAGGAACGGTTCCGCGCGCTGATGGACAACTCGTTCCAGGGCATCTCCCTGGTTCAGAACATGCGCATCAAGTACGTGAACCGCGCTTGGTGCGAGATTACCGGTTACCCCGCCGAGCAGATCGTCGGCTTGCCGATGACCGAGCTGTACGAGCGTGTGCACCCAGAGGATCGCGCGCGCATCCGCGAACGCCAACAGCGCTTCGACCGCGGCGAGCCTGTCGACGAGATCGCGGAGATTCGGCTCTTGCGTCCGAACGGCGAGGTGTGCTGGGTGCTCACGGCATCGAAGGAATTTTCGCTGGCGGGCGAGCCGGCGCGCCTCGGCATGTTGGTCGACATCACCGATCGCATGCACGCCGAGGAGCGCGTGCGGCAGGTGAACCGCACCTACGCCGTGCTGAGCGAAATCAATCAGCTGATGGTGCGCGACCGCCAGGTCGAGAGCATCTTGAGCGGCGCCTGTCGCGTGGCCGTCGCGGCCGGCGGCTTCGGCGCAGCCTGCATCGCGCTGGTCGACAACGGCAATGGTCTCAGCCTGGCGGCCCACGCTGGCGCTAGCGAAGACACGCTACAGATCATCCAGGAAATTTACCGTGGCCCAGGCTGCGCCTTCACGGCCGAGGCCGCCAAAACGCGAAAGCATTCGGTCTGCAACGACGTGCAGCACAACGAGCTCTCGCGGCCGTGGCGCGCGCCAGCCCTGGCGCGCGGCTACCTGGCCATGGCAGCCTTTCCGCTGGTGGTGTCGGGCCGCTGCATCGGCGTGCTCAGCTTGTACGCGGGCAGCGTGGGATTCTTCGACGACGAGGAGCTGCGGCTGCTGGACAGCCTGGCCGAGGACATCGCCTTCGCGCTGGAGAGCTCGCGCAACGAGCAGCAGCGCCGCCTGCTCGAGGAGCAGGTGCAGAAGTCGCAAAAGATGGAGGCCATCGGTCGCCTGGCGGGCGGCATCGCGCACGATTTCAACAATCTGCTCACGATCATTCACGGCAACGCAGCGCTGCTCAAGGCGCTCGACAACGAGAGCGAGCGCGAAGAGGCGCGCAACGAAATCGTGCAGACTACCGAGCGCGCCGCCGCCCTGACGCGCCAGCTCCTGGCGTTCAGTCGCCGGCAAGTGCTCGAGCCACGGGCGCTGGATCTGAATGAGGTGGTGACGGGGCTCTCGCGCATGCTCAAGCGCATTTTGGGAGAAGACGTGAGCCTGCTGCTGCAGACGCAGCCCAAGCCGCTCGTGACGCGCGCCGATCCGAGCATGCTGGACCAGGTACTTTTGAACTTGATCGTCAACGCGCGTGACGCCATGCCGCGCGGCGGCGAGCTGAGTATCGAAACCGGGGAGATGACGCTCGGCGAGAACGACGTGCGAGAGTTTCCGCAGGCCAAGCTCGGCCGACATGTCTTCTTCCGAGTGACCGACAGCGGCGGCGGCATCGCGCCCGAAGACTTGCCGCGCATTTATGAGCCGTTCTTCACGACCAAGGAGCCGGGCAAAGGCACCGGCCTCGGGCTGGCCACGGTCTTTGGCATCGTGCAGCAGCACGCGGGCACGCTGCGCGTGACGAGCGAAGTCGGTCACGGGACCAGCTTCACGGTCACGTTGCCGGCCGCGCCCGAGTCGGTGGCGGCCGCGGCCAGCCCTTCGCCTGGTCCGCGCGCTGGCGGCGGCGAGCACCTGCTGGTAGTCGAGGACGAAGCGTCGGTGCGCAGGTTCGTCGAGCGCTTGCTCGAGGCTCAGGGCTACCGTGTCACGGCCGCCGGCTCCGGTCCGGAGGCGATCCACGCTTTCGAACAGCGGGCATCGGACATTTCGGTGCTCCTGACCGACATCGTGATGCCGGGCGGCATGTCAGGCGTGGAGTTGGCGCGCGCGCTCGTACACAAGAAGCCGAGCCTCAGAGTCTTGTACATGAGCGGCTACGCAGGCGAGCTGAACGCCGGCGACGAGCAGTTGCGCGAAGGCGTGAACTTCTTGCAGAAGCCTTTCACACCCGAAACGTTGCTGGCGTGCGTGCGGCGCTGCATCGAGCTCGGCTCCAGCGTGCGCCCGTAGCGCGCAAGCTTTGCGCGAAGGCCGCTTTTCGGCGCAAGCGGTGCGCGCTGCATCATCATAATTCCGTGCGGTTTCGAGAACTTGCGCACGGTACGTTCGTTGCTATTACCAAGGAGTGATGCCGCTCCTCCGTCACGCTCACCTCGGCTGCGTGGGGTCGTGCGCCATTTGGCTCCTGGCATGTAGCTCACCGGCCCCGGATGAGGCGCCGGCCGCGGGCGAGCCTGCCGGCTGGAGCGATCCGATTGCGCTCACACCAATTCAAGATCTGAGCGCTGACCCGAACGTGCTCGAGGTGAACCTGGAAGCACGGCTCGAGGACGTGCAGGTTCGCCCCGGCGCGAAGACGAAGCTGTGGACCTACAACGGCGGCGTACCGGGACCTTTGCTGCGCGCCAAGGTGGGCGACAGACTGATCGTCCATTTCAAAAATTCGCTGCCAGAGCCGACGTCCATCCACTGGCATGGCCTACGCATTCCGAACGACATGGACGGTGTGCCGGACGCGCCGTACCCCGCCGTCGCGCCGGGTGAGAGCTTCGATTACGACTTCGTGCTTCCGGACGCGGGCACGTATTGGTACCACCCGCACTACGCGTCGGCGCAGCAAGTGGGGGACGGCCTATACGGCCCGCTCGTGGTCGACGACCCGAACGAGCCCGCAGGGCTGGGCGACGAAGCCGTGCTCGTGCTGAGCGACATGGGGCTCGACGACCAGAACCAGCTGGAGCCGGCGGACGGCGGAGGCGAGTTCGGCACCTTGTTCGGACGCGAAGGCAACGTGATCTTGGTCAACGGCAAGGAGCTGCCCGAGCTCACGGTGCGGCGCGGAGTGCGCCAGCGCTGGCGCGTGATCAACGCCGCCAAGGCGCGTTATTTCGACGTCAAGCTGGGCGACAATCACTTCACGCGCATCGGCGGAGAGGGCGGCTTGCTCGAAAAGCCGGAGCAGCTCGACCAGCTCTTGCTCACGCCGGCCCAGCGCGCAGACGTCATCCTCGAGCCGACTCCTGCGCCGGGCAGTAACGAGCTTACCCTGCGCTGGCTCCCCTACGATCGCGGCTTCGGCACGGCTTTCAACCGACCGGAAGAAGACGTGATGAAGCTGCGCTTCACCGACGAGCAGGCCGCCCCCAACCCCGAGCTACCGACGCTGTCACGCGACATCCCGGTGCTCGACCCCACCGGCGCCCGCCCCATCGACATCTCGCTCACCATCGGTAAAGACCCGGACGGGCACTTGGAGATGGGCATCAACGGGGTGCCGAGCATGAAAGCCGAGCACATCATGACTCCGCTCGGGCAGCGGCAGCTGTGGACGGTCAAGAACACGTTCGAGTTCGACCACCCCTTCCACCTGCACGGCTACTTCTTCCAGGTACTCGATTTGAACGGCGTGCCGCCTGCGCAGCGCGAGTGGCGCGACACCGTCAACGTGCCGGTGGACGGTACGCTGCGCTTCGTCGTCGACTTCAACGATCGCCCCGGGATGTGGATGTTTCACTGTCACATCCTGGATCACGCCGATGCCGGCATGATGGGTATGGTGCACGTCGAGTAGCCCTACGGCTCGACCACACCGCGACCTGCTGCTTTAGCCCTTGCGCGAAGCGGCGAGGCCGTACTCGTGCAGGCGGTACTGGATGGTGCGCGCGCTGATGTCGAGCATTTCTGCGGCGCGGCTGGTGGAGCCGCCGACCGCTTCGAGCGTGGTCAAGATGGCGTGCTTCTCCAGCTCGGCCATGGTGGCGCCGGGAATGCGGGGGCCGCCTTCGATGGTGGCCGGCGCCGCATCGAACGGCAACGCCTCGGCTTCGACCAGCTCGCCTTCGGTGAACACCACGGCGCGCTCGACCGCGTTTTCGAGCTCACGCACGTTACCGGGCCAGCGATGCGCCACGAGCTTGGCGCGCGCGCCGTCGCTGAAGCCGTCGATACGACGGTTGTTTTCGCGCGCAAAACGCCGCAAAAAATGTTCCGCGAGCAGAACCACGTCGTTGCCGCGTTGGCGCAACGGCGGCATGTCGATGTGCACGACGTTCAGCCGGTAATACAGATCTTCGCGGAAGCGGCGCTCGCGTACTTCTTCGGCCAAGTTCTTGTTCGTCGCCGCGACCACGCGCACGTCTACCTTGAGGGTTTCGTTGCCGCCGACACGCTCGAAGGTGCGCTCTTGCAGGACGCGCAGCAGCTTGATCTGCGTCGCGGCCGGAATTTCACCGATTTCGTCCAAGAAGAGCGTGCCGCCGTCGGCTTGCTCGAAGCGGCCGATGCGCCGCTTGTCCGCGCCCGTGAAGGCGCCCTTTTCGTGCCCGAACAGCTCGCTCTCGAGCAAGCTTTCGGCCAGCGCCGCACACTGCAGGGTGACGAACGGCGCGCTCGAGCGCGGGCTGAGTTGATGCACCGCGCGCGCGACCTCACCTTTGCCGGTGCCGGATTCGCCGGTGATCAGCACGGTGGCGCGAGCGCCCGCCACCTGCCGCACCATCTGGTAGACGCGCTGCATGGCGGCGCTGGCGCCGAGCAAGCCTTCCAGCCCCTCTTTGTCGCGCGCGCGCAGCTGTCGGCGCAGGTTCTCGGCCTCGCTCTTCAGCTCTTCGCGAGCCAGCGTGCGCTCGACCACCAACAGGAGCGCGTCGAAATCGATGGGCTTGGTCAGGTAGTCTTCGGCGCCGGCGCGCATGGCCGACACGGCCGTCGATACCTCGCCGAAGGCCGTGGCCACCACCACCGGAACCTCCACGCTGCGCTCGCGCAGCTGCTTGAGCAGCTCCATGCCGTCCATGTTCGGCATTTTCAAGTCGCTGATCACGAGCGCGGGCGGATTTTCGAGGATCTGCGTCAGCGCCTCTTGCCCGTCCGCCGCCAGGTCGACCAGGTAGCCTTCTTGCTCGAGCAGCTTGCCCAAGCCGTTGCGGGCGGTCGCCTCGTCGTCTACTACCAAAATACGGGTTTTGCTCATACGAGTGCTCCGGCGCTCTGGTCGAGCGGCAATGCGATGTGGAAGCTGGTTTTGCCCGGTTGGCTGCTCACGTCAATCGTGCCGCGGTGGTCCGTGATGATACGATGAGAGATGGCCAGGCCCAGGCCCGTACCGCCCTCTTTGGTCGAATAGAAGGCGTCGAAAATCGGCGCATCCGGCCCTGGGAGGCCGGGGCCGTTGTCCTCGACGTCGATGAAGACTTGGCGCGGTCCGCGCCGGCCGCGCAAGCGCACGCTGCCGCCACCCGTTGCGCCCGTCGCTTCGACCGCGTTGTTGAGCAGGTTGAGCAGCACTTGCGTGAGCTTGCCCGGGTCCGCCGGGAACTCGACGTCCGAGCTCGGCACGTCGCAGGTGAGCTCGACATTGGCGGCCTTGGCCGTCTCCGCGACGAGCCCGCAAGCATGCTCCATGGCCTTGACCAGGCTCGTCGGCTTGAGCTCGGGCGGCTTGGGTCGGGCAAAGTCCAAGAATTCGGTCACGAGGTTGGCCAGGCGCTTGATCTCGTCGCCGACCACGCGCGTTGCCTCCAACATGTCCGGATCGTTGGATTTTCGTTTGATCGCGCGCTCCAAAAACGACACGTGCAGCTGCGCTCCGTTCAGCGGGTTGCGGATTTCGTGGGCGAGGCCGGCCGCCAGCGTGCCGATGGCCGCCAGGCGCTCGTTCTGGCGAGAGCGCTCTGCGTTGGCTCTCTCGTCGGTCACGTCTCGACCCGTCGCGAGCAGCACCACGCTGTCATCGCGCGATTCCGCGTTGGTGCTGAGGCTCCAAACCACGTCGCGCAGCTTGCCCGCGCGCGTCCGCAGCGATGACTCTAGCTCCACGTTCGAAGCCTGGCCCGCCAGCGCATTCGCGAGCTTTGCCCGAAAATGCCCGTTCTCTTCCAGGCCAAGTACCTCGACGAAGGAGCGGCCGAGGACCTCGTCGCGGGCGTAGCTGGTCACGCGCTCCGCCTCGCGGTTGAACAGCTGAACACTGCCCTGGCGATCGAGCCCCACGATGATGACGCCCGCCAAATCCACGGCGCTCACGTAGCGTTGCTCGGCCTGGGCCAGGGCCGTGCCCAGGGCGCGGCGTTCTTGCTTGACCGCGTGCTCGATGCGCTCGACGAACGAGTCTTTGTAAGCCTCGAGCATGACCGCAAGCTCGAGATCCAAAATGCGCACGATGGCCTCGCGCGTCGGCCCTGCTTGCGCGCCCAGCAGTTGGTCGGCCAGGCGCAAGAGCTCCACGCGGATCAGCGCCATGGCCGTGAGCATGTAGCGCTGCGGCAAACCGATACGCACGTGTACCCGGCCGATGACCGAAGTCTGCTCGTGGTACCGCTCGTCGTACTTGCCGCCCAGCACGCGCGAGAGCCAGGCAACCAGCGAGCGCTGCAGCCGCTGAATCTGCTCTTCGCCGTTCAAGACGGCGTGCGCATCTTCGTGCTCGCGAATCCGATCGTAAAACTGCATGGCAATGCGCGGCAGCTCGGCGGCAATGCGCCCGCCGAACTCACGGAGCAGCTCGGCGTCGTGCTCATCGAGGCGCACGTAGCGTTTGATCTCCTGAAAGCGCGTTTCGGTGGGCATACCCTGTTTTCAATTGGGGTCTTAACATCCGTCAGGGCCTGAGAGAAAGGGCGCCAGCCTCCACCGCAGCTTCTCCCCGCCCGCCGTCGTGCAACAGGTCGAGCAGCCTGGCGTAGTCGAGCGGCTTGGTCAGCACCGCCGGCGCCGAGCCGCCGAAGCTCGAGGCAACGAGCAGGTTCGGGTGCCGGGTCAGCACTATCACGCGCAGCCCGGGATCGAGCGAGCGCCCGTAGCGCGCGATCGCCGAGCCGTCGGCCAAAGCGACCGACAGCTCGGTGATCAGCGTACCCGGCATCGGTGCACGCGAGAGCCGGGCGATCGCGGCCGCCCCGTCGCGCACCACCTCGACCTCGAAGCCATCCTCCGCCAAGAGCTCCGCCAGGCGCTGGCTGGTGCGAAAATCCGCATCCACCAGCAAAAGCTTGTTGGATCGGGGTTTGGAAGACGGGGACATGTCAAGAGTTGCGGTGTCTCAGTGCGTGAGCCGGGTATTGAGTAGATCAGCGAAGGCGCTGCAGGCGTCGACCGTGGTGAAGATGCCGACGATGTGGCCGTGGTCGCTGATCACGGCAGAGCCGTACTTCTTGGCGGCCATGGTCGCGACCACTTCGTCGAGCGCGGCGTCGGGCGACACCACGTAGGGGTCGGGCGTCATGGCTTCGCTCACGGCAATCTTGCGAGGATCCACGTCGCTCAACGTCTCGACCAGGTGCAGGTCGCGGTCGGTCACGATGCCGACCACCTTGCCCTGATGCAGCACCGGCAGATGACGAATGCGCTGCTCACGCATCATCTTGTGCGCGACCGCCATCGGCTGGTCGTCGCCGATCGTCTGCACGTCGGTGGTCATGTATTTTTTGATGTGGGGAATGCTCTTGGACATCTTCGTGACTTTCTCGATTGCCTCATTGACGAACGGCCGGCTCGGCCTCGTGATAGATCTGAGCGCGCCCACCCGGTTCGTGGCGCGGCGACGCGAGCTCACCGGGCAGCGGCGGAATGACCATTACCGGGCAGCTCGCCTGGCGCACGACCGCTTCCGCGACCGAGCCGAGCAACCAGCGTGCGATGCCATGCCGGCCATGCGAGCCGACGACGATCACGTCGGCGTCGAGCTCGGCGGCCAGGCGCGTGAGCGCGAACATGGGTGCGTCGAGCAATACGTGCGCCATCACGGAGACGCCCGACTGCGCAAAGCCCGGCAGCTTCGACAGCTGCTCGTCGAGGTGCTGCGTGAGCGCGCGCTGCTGGTCGTCCAGATCGCGCACCGGGCTCGCCGGCACCCCGCCGAAGGGGGGAACCGCGTAGCCCACCGCCGCGCTCGCCAGCAGCGAGGCATGCACGACGTGCAGCTCGGCGGGGGCGTGCTTTTTGGCCAGCTCGTAGGCGGCGCGCAGAGCCCGGCTGGCTTGCTCCGAATAGTCGGTGCCGGTCACGACAATGTAAGGGGTCTGCGCGTCCATGTTGAACCTCGAGCGGGCGACGTTGCAGCCGGTGTGCCAACCCTAAACACCGCTTAAAATCGCCCAAATTCAGCCAGCGCCCGGCCCCGCGCGCAGTGTTTGCGCGCGGGCGCGCCGTTTGCGCGACCGGGTCAGCGGGCGTCGCCGGGCACGAGCAGCTTGGCCAGCGTGGCTCCCCGCAGCGTCAAGTCGCTGCTCTGGAGCACCGCCTGCCGCACGACGTTCCGCAGCTCGCGCACGTTGCCGGGCCAGCTGTGCTCGCCCAACACGCGCAATCCGTCAGCGGCGATGCTCGACATCGGTCGCTTCAGCTCGACGCTGGCTTCTTCCAAAAAGCGCTGCGCCAGACAGGGAATGTCTTCGCGCCGGTCGCGCAGGGCCGGCACGTGTAAGACCTTCTCGGCCAGCAGCTCGTAAAGGTCGGTGCGGAACTGGCCCTCCCGCGAGAGACTCGGCAAATCGCGATGGGTCGTGGCAACCAGGCGTAACCGCGACGGCTCTTGAACGGCCGCGCGCTGCCCTTCGAGCCAACGCAAGACCGGCAGCTGCAGCGCGTGCGACAGATTACCGACCTCGTCCAAGAAGAGAGTGCCCTCCAGCTCCGACTCGAGCAACGCCGCGGGCATGGCGCCGCAGTCCACCGCGATCAGCGGGCGATCGCGCTGCGCGCTCTTGCGGTGCAGGGCCTGCACCACCACCTCTTTGCCGGAGCCAGTCTCGCCCGTGATCAACACGGGGCTCTGGGATTGGGCCGCCAGGCGCACCTCTGACAAGAGGCTCGCAATGGGTGTGCTCCCGCCCATTTGCGCCAAGAGCCCGCTGCCAGAGCCGCGCAGCTCGTCCAGCTCGAGCCACAGCGCGCGCGTATCGAGGGCGCGCTGGCAAGCCAGCATCAACGGGTCGTGCTCGATCGGCTTGTTCAGGTAGTCGAAGGCCCCGCGCTTGGTCGCTTGCACGGCGCTACGCAGGTCGTTGTCAGCCGTGAGGATGATGACCGGCACGTGCGCGTCCAGCTCGCCCAGGCGGCCGAGTACCTCGAGCCCCCCCATACCGGGCAAATGCAAGTCGAGCAGCACCAGATCGAAGCGACGCGACTGCGCCAGCTCGAGCCCCGCCGGGCCGTCGTGCGCGGACGTTGTTTCCCACCCTTCGAGCGTGAGCATCTCCTCCAGCAGCCGCCGGCCCGCTGCGTCGTCTTCGATCACGAGAACTCGCTGAGCGCCCTGCACGACCACACACCTTAACGTACCTCCGCGCCGCCGACTCAGGATTCATGCGTCCTTGCGGGGGGCTGCGGGTGGGCTGCCCAAGCGGGAGGTGCGCATTGTCGGCGCGAGCTGGCGCAAGGCGATGAATTTTCGCGGGCGCGCAGGACTTGCGGGAGGCTCTTCGGGGAAGCAGCAAAATCGCTGCGGCGCGCTGCGGCATGCGTCTTGCCCCTAGGCCTCGCGAATGTCCACCGAGGTCGAGAAATTCAACTACGACGACGCCGTCGTGCGCAAGTTCGCTTTTGCGACGGCGGTCTGGGGCGTCGTCGCAACGCTCGCGGGCTTGTGGCTCGCGCTCATGCTGGTGATGCCCGATTTGAGCTTCGGGCTCCCACAATTGACGTTTGGTCGCTTGCGGCCGCTGCACACCAACGCCGCCATCTTTGCCTTCGCGGGCAACGCGGTGTTTGCCGCTGTCTACTACTCGAGCCAGCGCCTGCTCAAGACGCGCATGTTCAACGACGCGCTGTCCAACTTTCATTTTTGGGGTTGGCAAGCGATCATCGTGGCTGCCGCGCTGACGCTGCCCTTCGGCATTACCCAGTCCAAGGAGTACGCCGAGCTCGAGTGGCCCATCGACATCGCGATCGCCGTGGTGTGGGTGGCCTTCGCGGTGAACTTCTTCGGCACCATCGCGCGGCGCCGTGAGCGGCACATCTACGTCGCCATCTGGTTTTACATGGCGACCATCATCACGGTGGCGATTCTGCACATCGTGAACAACCTGAGCCTGCCGGTCAGCGCTACCAAGAGCTACTCGATTTACGCCGGCGTGCAGGATGCGTTCATCCAGTGGTGGTACGGCCACAACGCGGTCGCTTTCTTCCTGACGACCCCGTTTTTGGGCCTGATGTACTACTTTTTGCCCAAAGCCGCGAACCGGCCGGTGTTCTCCTACCGGCTGTCGATCCTGCATTTTTGGTCGCTGGTCTTCATCTACATCTGGGCCGGCCCGCATCACCTGCACTACACGGCGTTGCCCGAGTGGGCGTCTACCCTTGGCATGCTCTTCAGCGTGATGCTGTGGATGCCGAGCTGGGGCGGCATGATCAACGGCCTGCTTACCCTGCGCGGCGCCTGGAACCGCGTGGCCGAAGACCCGGTGCTCAAGTTCTTCGTCGTGGGCGTCACCTTCTACGGCATGGCCACGTTCGAGGGGCCGCTGCTGTCGATCAAGAGCGTCAACGCGCTCTCGCACTACACGGACTGGACGATCGCGCACGTGCACAGCGGCGCGCTGGGCTGGAACGGCTTCATGTCGTTCGGCATGCTGTACTGGCTGGCTCCGCGCATCTTCCAGACCAAGCTCTGGTCCAAGAAGCTGGCCGAGCTGCATTTCTGGTGCGGCACGTTCGGCATCTTGCTGTACATCGTCGCGATTTACGCGGCGGGCGTGACGCAAGGCCTGATGTGGCGCGCCTTCGACGCCACCGGTCGCCTGCAGTATCCCGACTTCGTCGAAACGGTCGTGCGCCTGATCCCGATGTACTGGGTGCGCGTGGTGGGCGGCTCACTGTTCGTGGCGGGCATGGTCATGGGGCTGGTCAACATCGTGATGACCTGGAAAAACCGCCCTGCCAGCTACGCCGAGTCGACCGACGAAGCGCCCGCGCTCGGCCCGTACACGGGTCACACGCCGAAGCTCGTGGTGCCGCGCTACAGCCAGATGACCGCGACGGGCCATGCCTTCGTGTACTTCGCGAAAGCGCAGTGGCACCGGGTATGGGAGCGCCACCCGTTCAAGCTCGCGATCTGGACGGCCGTCGCCGTGATCGTCGCCTCCGCGTTCGAGATGGTGCCCACCTTCTTGATTCGCTCGAACGTGCCGACCATCGCCTCGGTCAAGCCGTACACGCCGCTCGAGCTCGCTGGCCGCGACATCTACGTGGCCGAGGGTTGCTACAACTGCCACTCGCAGATGATCCGCCCGATCCGCGCCGAAACGGAGCGCTACGGCGAGTACAGCAAGCCGGGTGAGTTCGTCTACGACCACCCCTTCCAGTGGGGCTCACGTCGCATCGGCCCCGATCTCCAGCGCGAGGGCGGCAAGTACCCCGACCTGTGGCACGTGCGTCACATGCAGGACCCCCGCTCCACCACACCGCAGTCGATCATGCCTTCTTACGCCTGGCTCGAGCACCAGGAGCTCGACTTTGGCTCCGTGCAGAAGAAGGTCGACGCCATGGCCATGCTGGGAGTGCCCTACGGCGATGCCGTACTGCACGCCGAGCAACTCGCCCACGCGCAAAGCCGCGAAATCGCCGAGCGTATCGCCAGCCAGGGCGGCCCCAAACACCTCGAAAACAAGCAAATCGTCGCGCTGGTCGCCTACCTGCAGCGCCTCGGCACCGACATCAAACACCAAGGATCTTGATCATGAAACTGAGTGACGTCGTCTCCGCCCTGCACCTGCCGCTGTTCGCCGAGGTCCCGCTGCTGGTCTTCATGGGCATCTTCATCGGCGTGGCCGTGCACCTTCTCGGCAACAAGAGCGAGCTGGCGCAGCTCGGCACGCTACCCCTGCGCGATGAGCGCAACCGCGGCCGGAGGGACCTCCCGTGAGCGATGGCGGCAGCACAGCGAACGCCGCGACCAAGCCGGTCGCGCACGACACCGAATCGAACGCCGAGCACGATCAGCTGCTCGACCACGAATACGACGGCATCCGCGAGTACGACAACCCGCTACCGCTGTGGTGGAAGGCAATCTTCTGGGGCTCGTTCGTGTTTTCTATCGGTTACTTCTTCCACTACCACCTGTCAGGCAATGGGCAGAGCGTCGCGGCGGCCTACGAGGCCGAGATGCGTGAGGCTCGCGAGGCCGAGGCCAAAGCCAACCTGGCTCAACCGGTCAGCGAAGAGTCGCTCGGTAAGCTGATGGCAGACGCGAGCTTGATGAGCGACGCCAAGGCGCTGTTCGGGCAAAAATGCGCGGCCTGCCACGGCGACAAGGCTCAGGGCCTGATCGGGCCGAATTTGACGGACAATGCGTGGATCCACGGCGCCGGCACGCTGAAAGACATTTTCGGGGTCATCAACGAAGGCGTGCTCGCCAAGGGCATGCCGGCCTGGGGCAGGCAGCTGTCCCCGATCGAGGTGCGCAAGCTCGCGGCTTTCGTCGGCACGCAGCGCGGCAAGGCCGTTCCGGGCAAGCCTCCGGAAGGCGCCGTCGTCGTTCCCTGAGCGCTCCCATGTCCACCCCGATCTCGCCTGAGCGCGTGCTCCCGACGCTGAACGCGGACGGAACCCGTAACCGTATCCGCCCACGGCTCTACGAGGGGCGCCTCTACCGCGCGCGCCGCGCCGTCGCGTACACGTTGATGGCGCTGTTCATCTTCTTGCCGAGACTGCGCATCCACGGCAAGCCGGTGATGCTGCTCGACGTACTCCATCGGCAATTCGTGCTCTTCGGCCACACCTACCTGCCGACCGACGGGGTGCTGTTGATGTTGCTCCTGCTCAGCATCTTCGTGACCATCGTTCTGGTCACGGCGCTGGTCGGGCGCGCTTGGTGCGGCTGGGGTTGCCCCCAGACCGTGTACATGGAGTTCCTGTTTCGCCCCATCGAGCGCCTGTTCGAGGGCCCGCGTGAAGCTCAACTGCGGCTCGACAAGGCGGGCCTGAGCGGACGCCGTCTGGCGAAGAACGGCGTGTACCTGGCGCTCTCGTTCCTGCTCGCCAACGTCTTTTTGGCGTATTTCGTAGGAACGGACGCGCTGGAGCACTGGGTGCTCGAAGCACCGAGCGAGCACCTGGGTGGGTTCAGCGTCGTGCTGGTGACGACGGGCCTGGTGTTCTTCGATTTTGCTTACTTCCGCGAGCAGATGTGCACCGTCGTTTGCCCGTACGCGCGGCTGCAATCGGTCTTGCTGGATCCGAAGTCATTGTTGATTGGCTACGACGCGCGCCGCGGCGAGCCGCGCAGCAAGGGCAAGGCCAAGACCGCGGGTCACGGCGACTGCATCGACTGCCAGGCCTGCGTGGTGAGCTGCCCGACCGGCATCGACATTCGCCAAGGGCTGCAGCTGGAATGCATCGCGTGCGGGCAGTGCGCGGACGCCTGCGACTCGATCATGGATCGCATCAAGAAGCCGCGCGGGCTCATTCGCTACTCGTCGCAGCGCGCGCTCGAGAGCGGGCAGACCAGCTCCAAGCTGCGCGTGCGTGTCGTCATCTACGCCGTCGTGCTGGCGGGCCTGCTCGCCAGCTTGCTGCTCATCGGCCGCTCGCGGCCGAGCGCCGAGGTGACGGTGCTGCGCGGCCTGGGTGCGCCCTTCTCGCAAAATGGCGACGACGTCATCAATCAGCTGCGGCTCAAGGTGACCAATCGCGGCGAAAAGGCGCGCGATTTTTCCGTCCAAATCACGGACATGCCCGAAGCTAGGCTGATTGCCCCGGAATTGCCGTTGCACGTCGCCCCCTCCGAGCAGGCCTCGGTGAGCTTTTTCGTCGTGGCGCCGCAAGGCGCGGTGCACGGCAGCCGCCGCATTCACCTGCGCGTCGGCGACGCCAGCGGCGGAGATCTGACGACCTACACCCTGCTCGGCCCCGAAGGAGACGCCGGCCCATGAACGAAGAATCTTCCCCCACCAGCACCGGCTCATTCTGGGCCTGGGTCCCGGTCGGCCTGCTCGGTAGCATGCTCGTCGGACTCGGCAGCATGGCCTACGTGGCCGTGAACGACCCCGGCTTCGCGCTGGAGCCCAACTATTACGACAAGGCCCTGCACTGGGACCGTAGCCAGGCCGAGGCCGCCGCCAGTCGCGAGCTCGGCTTGAAGCTCAGCCTGAGCAAGCCCTTGCGACTGTCCGAATCCGGCAAGCTCGAGCTCGAGCTCGCCATCACCGACAAGAGCGGCGCGAGCTACGGCGACGCCGAGGTCAAAGTCGAAGCCTTCGCGGTCGGGCGCGCCAGCCAACTGCACGAGCTTTCGCTGCGCGAGCTGGCAAAGGGCCGCTACGCCGCCGAAATTGACTCAAAAACGCTGGGATTGTGGGAGCTGCGCGTCAGCGTCAAAAAAGACCGCGACCACTATCGCGAGGTGCTCCGGCACGACGCGAGCAAGGGAGACGCCGCGTGATCGGCTCGTGGCTGCTGCCAGTGGTGAGCGCGGGTTTGTTCGGCAGCGCGCACTGCATCGGCATGTGCGGGGGGCTTTTGGCCGTGGCCTCCGACGGCAGCTCCGGCGCGAGAGCGCGCCTTCGAGTACAGCTCAGCTACCAGGGCGCCCGCCTGCTCAGCTACGTCACGCTCGGCGCGCTCGCAGGCAGCTTGGGTCGCGCGCTCGACCTGGCCGGCCAAGCCGCGGGCTGGGGCAAAGCCGCAGCGGTGGTGGCCGGCGTCGCGATGACGCTGGGGGGCCTCGCCGCGATGCTGGACGCCGTGGGCGCCGGTCTGCGGTTGCCACGGCTGCGCTTGATGCCGCGCTTCGTAACGGAGTTCTTGGGCCGCGCGCGCAGTAAACCGCCCGTCTTGCGGGCAGCGCTGCTCGGCGGCTCTTCCGCGCTCTTGCCCTGCGGCTTCCTCTACGCCTTCGCGCTGGCCGGAGCTGCAACCGGTAGCCCCTGGGGCGGCGCGCTGGTGATGGCAGCGCTCTGGCTCGGCAACCTGCCCGCGCTGCTCGGCTTCGGTCTCTTGCTCTCGAGCGCGCTGTCGCGGCTCAAGCGGCACATTCCACTGCTGAGCGCCGCCACCGTTTTCGTCCTGGGCGTGCTCACCCTGAACGACCGCGTGCACTTGCCGGCATTTGCGGCGCAAACGCTCTCGCCGCCCGGCGCCCACCACGCCGCTGCACCACTGCCGATGCCCAGCGACTGCCCCTGCCACCGAAAGCACGCGCGATGAGGGCTGCCGCCCCATTACCGGCGGCGCCGCCAGCGCCCCTGAGCTGCGCGCACTGCGGGCTACCCGTACCGTCACCCTCCGCGGAGACTGGGCCGCAGTTCTGCTGCTCGGGTTGCCGCTCTGTCTACGAGATCGTCCACGCTGCCGGCCTCACCGGCTACTACGCGTATCAAGATCGCGCAGCCGCCGTAGCGGTCGGCGAAAGGCGCGCGCCCCGCAAATACGAGGAGCTCGACGACGAAGCCTTCCGAGCTCAGCACCTGCGCCGCGACGAACAGGGCCACGCCTGCGCGGATTTGTTGTTGGAGGGCGTGCACTGCTCGGCGTGTGTATGGCTGGTAGAGCGAGTCGGGCGTGTTGCGCCAGGCGTCGTCAGCTCGCGCCTGGATCTCTCGCGCAACGTCGTCACGCTCAGCTGGGACGAGAGCCGCACCAGCTTGAGCCGTATCGCGCGTGGGCTCGAGTCGCTCGGCTACGCCCCCCATCCGCTCGGCACGGCGCAAACCGAGGCCGCGCGCCATAGGGACCGCGAGCTGCTCTTGCGCTTGGGCGTCGCCGGCGCTGCGGCCGGCAACGTGATGCTCATGGCGTTCGCGCTGTACAGCGGCGCCTTCAACGGGATGGAAGCCGCGTATCAAGCGCTGTTTCGCTGGGCCAGCTTCGCCATCGCGACACCGACGGTATTTTGGGCGGGCGCCGTCTTCTTGCGCGGCGGCTGGGCGGCGCTGCGCACCCGCACGCCGCACATGGACTTGCCGGTCGCCATCGGCATTCTCGGGGGCTACGCCGGCGGCGCCGTGAGCACCTTCACGGGTCGCGGTGAGATCTATTTCGACTCGCTGTGTACGCTGATCTTCTTGCTGCTGGTCGGGCGCTACTTGCAACAGAGCCACCATCGCCGCTCCACCAGTCAGAGTGAGCTGCTGCTGGCGTTGGCTCCGCAAACCGCGCACCTCGTCGAAGGCTCCGCGGGGCGCGACGTGCCGGCCAGCGCGGTCGCGGTAGGCGCCACGGTGCGGGTGAACGCCGGTGAGCGTATTCCAGTAGACGGGTTGGTGCTGCGCGGCACCGGCAGCGTCGACACGCGGCTGCTCACGGGCGAGCCGATGCCGGTCGAGGTCAAGGTCGCCGAGCGCGTGTACGCTGGCACCAGCTGCGAAGCGGGCACGCTCTGGCTACGCGTCGAGAGCGCCGGCAGCGCCACGCGCCTCGGCCGGCTCATGGCCAGCGTCGAGGCAACACAGCGCCAGCGCGCCCCCATCGTGCGGCTCGCGGATCGCGTCGCCGGCCACTTCGTGCTCGGCATCCTGGCGCTCGCGGCGCTCACGTTCGGGCTCTGGTTGCACTGGGATCCGCGCCTGGCCGTCGACCACACGGTGGCGCTCCTGGTCGTGACTTGCCCCTGCGCACTGGGCATGGCCACACCGCTGGCAGTCAGCGTGGCGCTCGGCAAGGCCGCACGCGGCGGCATCCTGTTCAAGGGCGGCGAGTTCATGGAAGAGCTGGCCCACCCGGGCGTGATCGTATTCGACAAGACCGGCACGCTCACGCGCGGTCAGCCGGAGCTGGTCGCCTGGTTGGGCGAAGCCACCTGGCAAGCGCCGCTGCGCGCCGTAGAAGCGGCCAGCGGACACCCGTTGGCCCGCGCCATCCAGCGCGCTTTCCCGGAAAACGAGCTGCCCGTCAGCGACCTCGAGGAGCTGGCCCAGGGCGGCATCTCGGCGAAGGTCGCGGGCACGGAGCTGCTCGCCGGCTCTCCCACGCTCGTCACCCAAGTGCTGGGCAAGTTGCCGGCCTGGGCCGAGCGGCTGGTGCAGTCGCACGCCGACTCGGGCCGCACGCCGGTCGTGGTGGCGGCGGGCGGTAGCGTGCGCGCCGTCGCAGCTTTTGGCGATGCCTTGCGCCCCGAGGCACGAGACAACCTGGGGCAGCTTGCCGCGCTCGGTTACCGCTTCGAAATCTTGTCCGGCGACCATCAGAGTGTGGTCGACGGCGTCGCGCGCGAGCTCGGGATCCCGCTGTCTGCGGCGCGCGGGCAGCAATCGCCGGAAGCCAAGCTGCGCCGCATTCAAGAGCTCCGTGAGCGCGGTGAGCGGGTGTTCATGGTGGGAGACGGCGTGAACGACGCCGCCGCCATGGCCGCCGCCCACGTCGGCATCGCCGTGCACGGCGGCGCGGAAACCTGCCTCAAGGCGGCCGACGTCTTCGCTACACGCGAAGGCCTGGCGCCGCTGACGCAAGCCGCGCTCGGCTCGCGCCGCACCTTGCACGCCATCCGTCGCGGGATCGCCATCTCGCTCGCCTACAATTTGGTCGGTGTCGGGCTGGCGGTCACGGGCCTCTTGAGCCCGCTCGTGGCAGCCATCATGATGCCGCTCAGCTCCATCTCGGTCGTCTCGCTCGCGCTGCGGGCCAAGACCTTCAACGCGGGGTCACCATGAGTATCATCTTCTTGATCTTGCCCATCACGCTGCTGCTCTCGCTGGGCGCCGTCGCGGCCTTTGCCTGGGCCACGCGCGGCGGGCAGTTCGACGACCTGCAGACGCCAGCCCTGCGCGCGCTGCACGATCCGGCGCCCGGCCCCGGAATCACCCGTGAGAGTGAACGAGCCGAGTCATGAGCGACCACCAGCTTCTGGACGCTTACTTTCGCGCCGCCAACTACCTCACGGTGGGGCAAATCTACTTGCAGGAGAACCCACTCTTGCGCGAGCCGCTGCGGCCCGAGCACATCAAGCCGCGCCTGCTTGGCCACTGGGGCACGTCGCCGGGCCTCAATCTGCTTTACGCGCACCTGAATCGCTTCATTCGCGAGCGCGACTTGAGCGTGCTGTTCATGGCCGGCCCCGGCCACGGCGGCCCGGCAGTCGTAGCCAACGCCTACCTCGAAGGCACCTATTCGGAAATCTACCCGCACATCTCGCAAGACGAAGCGGGCCTACGCCGCTTGTTCCGCCAATTCTCCACGCCGGGCGGCATTCCCAGCCACGCCGGTCCTCATACTCCGGGCTCCATCCACGAAGGGGGAGAGCTCGGCTACGTGCTGTCGCACGCCTTCGGCGCCGCCTTCGACCAGCCCAACCTGATCGTGGCCGCCGTGGTGGGCGACGGCGAGGCCGAAACGGGCCCGCTCGAAGGCGCTTGGAAGGGCATCAGCTTCTTGAACCCCGTGCGAGACGGCGCGGTGCTGCCGATCTTGCACCTCAATGGCTACAAGATTGCCGGCCCCACCGTGCTGGGGCGCACCAGCGACGAGCACATCGCGCAGCTGCTCGGCGGCCATGGCTACGACGTGCATTTCGTCAGCGGTAGCGAAGTCGAGCCGGTGCACGAGCTCCTGCACCAGACCCTCGGCGACTGCTTGACGCGCATCGCCGAAATTCAAGCCAGTGCGCGGCGCGCCGGCAAGATCAGCGACAAGCCACGTTGGCCCGCGATCGTGATGCGTACCCCCAAGGGTTGGACGGGTCCGCACGAAATCGACGGTAAGCTGGTAGAAGGCACCTTTCGTTCGCACCAGGTGCCGGTGTCGGATGTGCGCAGCAACGAACAACACCTGCGCGCTCTCGAGGCGTGGCTCAAGAGCTACCGCCCCGAAGAGCTGTTCGATGCGCGCGGGCGCCTGGTGCCGGAGCTGGCCGCGCTCGCGCCGAGCGGCCCACGCCGCATGAGCGACAACCCGCTGGCCAACGCCGGCCAGCACTTCGCGCCGCTGCGCATGCCGCCGATCGCCGACTACGCGCTGAAGGTGCCGCGCCCCGGCGCGGAGCTGCACGAATCCACGCGCCAGCTCGGCCAGCTCTTACGCGACCTTTACCGCGACAACCCGCAGTCGTTCCGCTTGATGTGCCCGGACGAAACCAACTCCAACCGTCTGGGCGCGGTGTTCGAGACCCAGCAACGCTGCCTGGTCGCGCCACCGCAACCGGGCGACGACCACGTGTCGCCCGAAGGCCGGGTGATGGAAGTGCTGAGCGAGCACAACTGCCAGGGTTGGCTGGAGGGCTACACCCTCACCGGCCGCCACGGCTTGTTCGCCACGTACGAAGCCTTCGCGCTCATCGTCGCCTCGATGGCGACGCAGCATGCCAAGTGGCTCGAGGCGTGCGCCGAGCTGCCCTGGCGCGCGCCGGTCCCTTCTCTCAACATTTTGCTCACCTCCACCTGTTGGCGCAACGACCACAACGGCTTCAGCCACCAGGGCCCGGGCTTCATGGATACCATCCTGAGCAAGAAGGGCAGCGTGGCCCGCGTCTACTTACCGCCGGACGCCAACTGCTTGCTCGCGGTGAGCGACCACTGCTTTCGCAGCCAGGACCACGTCAACCTGATCATCATCGACAAACAGCCGCAGCTGCAGTGGCTCGATTTCGAGGCCGCGCGCCGGCATTGTGAGGCCGGCGCTTCGATCTGGGACTGGGCCAGCACCGCCAAATCGGAGAAGCCGGACGTCGTGCTGGCCTGCGCCGGCGACACCGCGACGCAAGAAACGCTGGCCGCCGCCGCCTGGCTGCGCCAGCACGCCCCCAGTCTACGCGTCCGCGTCGTGAACGTGGTGGACTTGATGACGCTCGCCACGCCCGACCACCACCCGCACGGCATGACCGCGCAGCGCTTCGATGAGCTGTTCACACGCGATACTCAGGTCGTGTTTGCGTTTCACGGCTACCCGGGCGCGGTGCATCAGCTCTTGCACGGCCGGCCCGATCCAGGCCGCTTCCACGTGCGCGGCTACACCGAAGAAGGCACCACCACCACACCCTTCGACATGGTCGTGCTCAACCAAACCAGCCGCTTTCACCTGGCGCAGCTGGCGCTCGAGCACGCACGGAACAGGCCCCCCGAGGCCGAGCTGCTCGTCCGCGAGTGCCACGCCGCGCTCGCCCGTCACGCTGAATACGTGCGCGCTTGCTTCGAGGACTTGCCGGAGATCAAAGACTTTCGCTGGACAGCGTCGTGAGCGACGTCGTTCTGGCGCTGAACGCCGGCTCGTCGACGCTCAAGTACGCGCTCTACCGCTGCGAAAACGGCGCCGAGCACGAGCTTACGAGCGCCACCTTGCCCATGCACGGCAGCGCTTCGGCGGCCGTGCTCGATGCGCTGCTGGCGCGCCTGCCTGCGCCTGAAATGGCCACCATCACGCGGGTCGGCCACCGCCTGGTGCACGGCGGCGAGCACACGGCGCCGCTAGCGGTAGACAGAGCGACGCTGGCGCGCCTGCACGCGCTCGCGCCGCTCGCACCTCTGCACCTACCGCCCGCGCTCGAGCTGCTCGAAGCCGCGCTCCAGCGTCTGCCCGCTGCGTTGCACGTGGCCTGCTTCGACACCGCGTTTCACCGCGACTTGCCGGAGGTCGCGCGGCGCCTATCGCTGCCGCTCGAGCTGCACGAGCGCGGTATCCGGCGCTACGGCTTTCATGGGCTATCGTACCAATACGTGCTGTCGGTGCTGGGCGAGCCAGCACCCGCGCGGCTCGTCATCGCGCATTTGGGTAGCGGCGCGAGCCTGGCCGCGGTGCTGCGGGGCCGTTGCATCGACACCAGCATGGGCTTTACGCCGAGCGGCGGCATCCCCATGGGTACCCGCAGCGGAGATTTGGATCCGGGCGTGTTGCTGTACCTGCAGCGCACGCAGGGGTGGAGCCGGGAGCAGCTCGAGCAGCTGGTGGATCACGAAGCAGGTCTGCTCGGCGTCGGCGGCAGCGCGGACATGCAAGACTTGCTGGCGCGCGAAGCCGCCGGCGATGCACGGGCCAAGCTGGCTGTTGCCTGGTTCGCCTACGCGCTCAAAAAGCAAATTGGCGCCTACGTGGCTGCCTTGGGCGGGCTGGATTGCCTGGTCTTCACGGGCGGTATCGGCGAGCACGCCGCGCGCGTACGCGAGCTTTGTTGTAATAACCTCGCGGTTTTGGGCATCGAGCTCGACGCGGAGCAGAACGCGAGCAACGCGCCCCTCATCGGCCGCCCGGGGGCAGCCTGCCAGGTCAGGGTGATCGCGACCGACGAAGATCGTATGATCTGCCGGGCGACGCTGGCGCTGGCGCGAAGCGTGCAAGCGTAGTCGACCGGCAATCATGTCCGTCAGCAAAATCCTGGTCCCGGTCGATTACTCCCCTTGCTCGCGCGCGGCGCTGCGCTTTGCCGTCGATCTGGCCCAGCGTTACGGGGCGACGCTCGACGTGGTGCACGTGTGGGACCGGCCCAGCTACGTGACCGAGGTCGCCCTGACCCACAAGGACCCCATGTCCGGAAAATCCCTGATTCATTTGATCGAGGAGAACGCCGAGCGAGATTTGAAGGAGTTTTTGCAAGCTGTTTCACTGCCCCAAGGCATGGTGGCCAGCGGGCGCCTGCTCTCGGGCGACCCAGCGTCCTCGTTGCTTCACGAGCTGAAGAACCGACAGCACGACTTGGTGGTGGTCGGTACCCACGGCCGCACGGGGCTCTCGCACGTGCTGCTCGGCAGCGTTGCCGAGAAGCTCACGCGCCTGGCCCACGTTCCGGTCGTCGTCGTTCCGGACGAGTCCGCGCAGAATATGCGCTCCTAGGCAGAAGCTGCGCCCGCCCTAGTGCCGGACGAACGCGAGCAGAATCTCGGCCGCGATCAGGCCGATGACCGCGACCTCGAGCAAGACCGAGCGTTTGTGCTGCGCCAGGTCGACCATCAGCTCCAAGTTGTCTTGAATCATGCTGAGCTTCTGGTCGAGCGCGCGGTAACGGTCCTCAATCGCGAAAGAGGCGCGCAGGTCGCGATACAAGCGGTCGAGCGCTTCGTCGTCCCAGGCCAGCGCGGGAGCGTCCAACAGGGCGAGCGTGTGCACGACTTGCGTGCGCGTCGTCATACCGCGCCCGACCAGCCGCAAGAGCTCGCGGTTGCGATCGCGCAATTTGCCGTCCTCGGCCAGGTGGCGCGACGCGCGCTCCAGCTGGCTCACCAGAACATCGACGTTGTCCTCGTAGTACTCCATGCCCACCGACTGGCCCACCGCGAGCGCCACCAGCTCCACGCTGCGCATGTCGAGCTGAGGCAAGACAACGCGATCGAAACGGGCACGCGGCGGCTGGCCGGGCACGATCTCGACCAGGAAGGTTTCGAGCAAGGGCGGACGCGGCTCTGCCTCACAGCTGGCAACCAGCTGCTGAGTCACGCGATCGCGCTCGGCCGCGTCGACGCCGATGAAGACGAGCACGCCAAAGTCGTGCGCCACCGCCCAGGCCTCGTCCGAATAGCGCACGACGAGCGTCGTCTTCGAAACCTTGAGCCGCTCGGCGCCAGCCGCAAAATACGGCTCCACTTGCCGGACCGGGGTCGTGCTGGCAACGGCAAATGCTTCGACGGCGAGGGTTTGCGCGACCACCGACAGGCTCTACGCCTTCGTCAGCAGTTGTTCAATGGCCTCGAGCAGCTCGCCCACCTTCACCGGCTTGGTGAGGTAGCGATAGAAGCCGGCTTCGGACAGGCGCTTGCGATCGCCCAACATCGCCGCCGCCGTCAGCGCGATCACTGGAATGTGCTTGGTTTCGGGCCATTCGCGCAGGCGCCGCGTGGCCTCGTAGCCGCTCATGCCGGGCAAGTTGATGTCCATGATCACGACGCGAGGCAACGTGCTACGCACCAGCTCGATGCCGACCTCGGCGTTGGGCACGGCGGTCAGGCGGACGCGCGGCAGCTCGTCGAGCACGCCGCGCATGAAGGCGATGTTGGAGGGGTTGTCCTCGATGTAGACGATCGAAATGTCACTGCCCTCGCCGCCCAGCTCGGAGGTTACGGGGACGACGGGACCAGCGGCGGGTTGCGCCGGCTCGCTGCGTTTGTGCAGCGGCAAGTCGACCCAGAACTCCGAGCCTTTGCCCGGCTCGCTGCGAAAGCCCACCGTGCCGCCCATCAGCTCGGCGAGGCGCTTGGTGATGGACAGGCCGATGCCGGTGCCCTCGATCGGCCCCGCTTCTTGACCGGCGCGCTGAAAGGGCTGGAAGATCTTGTCCTGCTTCTCGAGCGGGATGCCGATGCCGTCGTCAGTCACCGAGAGCCGCAAGCGCTGGTCGGCGCGCCCGACGCGGATCTCCACCCTGCCGCCGCTCCGGCCGTATTTGACGGCGTTGGAGCCAAAGTTCAAAAGGATCTGCTTGAAGCGCGTGCGATCGGCGCGCACCTGTGAAAGATCGTGCGGCGCGGTCGAGACGAACAGCTGAATGCCGGCGCGCGCAGCCATCGGCTCGAGCGTTTGCTGCACCTCCAGCAAGACCTCGTTCACCCCGACCGGCTCGGGCGAAATCATGATGCGCCCGGCTTCGATGCGAGACAGATCCAAAATGTCGTCGATCAGCCGCAGCAAGTGCTCGCCGCCTTGCAGCACGTAGCCCAGCTTTTCTTGCTGGGCCGCCGAGAGCGGCGTGCGCTTGTCGCGCTGGAGTAGCTGCGCAAAGCCCAAGATGGCGTTCATGGGCGTGCGCAGCTCGTGGCTCATCGAAGACAAGAACTCACTCTTGGCGGCGCTGGCCGCCTCGGCTTCCGAGCGCGCCTGCCGCAACTCGGCCTCGTGCTGCACCTCTTCGCTGACGTCGATGGCCGTCGAGATCACGCCACCCTCGAGAGTACGGCGGCTGGTCAGGCGCAGAGTGCCGCCGCCCGCCAGCTTGAGGTCGAAAGTGCCTTGCGGATTTTGGTGGTAGGCGACCAGCTGGTCCCGAAACTCGGTCGGGTGCTCCAGCTGGCCAAACAAGCCGTGACGAATTGCGGAGTCGATCAGCTCCGGAAAGGTCGTACCGATCAGCGGCCCTTCCACCGCCGGGGCGAAGAGCGCGCGCGAGGTGCTGTTGCAGAGCGTGAGCTGGTCCGCGGCGTCCCACAGCGTGAGGGCGCCGTGAAAGCTCTCTACCGCGCTGAGCAAGCGCTCGCTGGCGAGCTTGGCGGCTTGCTCGGTTTGGCGTCGCTCGCTGATGTCGCGGATGGCGCTCGAGATGAGCAGCCCGTCTTCCGTCTCGAGCGGGCTCAGGCTGATCTCGACCGGGAACTCGCTGCCGTCTTTGCGGCGCGCGAACAGGTTGAGACCCGAGCCCATCGAGCGCGCCTTGGGCTCGGCCACGTACTTTTGGCGATAGCCGACGTGCGCGCGCTGGAAGCGCTCCGGTATGAGCCGTTCGATGGTTTCCCCGAGCAACTCACTGCGCGTGTAGCCGAACAAGCGCTCGGCCTGGGCGTTGACGAGCGCGATGCGGCCGTCCGGACCGGCGATGATCATGGCGTCGGGCGCGGCCTCGAGCAACGCTCGGAATTTTTGCTCGGCGCGCCGCCGCACGGTCACGTCGCGGATGGCGCTGGCCACCAGCTTTTTTCCGTTCACCTCGAGCGGGCTCAGGCTGATTTCGATCGGAAATTCGCTGCCGTCGCGGCGAAGCCCGAACAGCTCCAGCCCGGTGCCCATGGGGCGCAGCTTGGGGCTCCGCACAAAGCCCGAGCGGTGCGCGACGTGCCCGCCGCGGTACCGCTCGGGAATCAAAACCTCGATCAGCTGCCCCACCAGCTCGGCGCGGCCGTAGCCGAACAAGCTCTCCGCCTGCAGGTTGACGAGCGTGATGCGCCCTTCGGCGTCGACCAGCACCATCGCGTCGGGGGCGGCGTCGACCAGCTGCCGAAACAGCTCGTCACTCGCCAGAAGTTGCTCTTGTTCAGCTTCCACGCGGCAGCCTGATACAGAAGACCGCCCCCGGGGCGCCATCTTCCACGTAGATACGACCGCCGTGAGCTTCGACCGCCAGCCGGCAGAAGGTCAAGCCGAGACCGCGACCGGTACGGGGAACCAGGCGTTCTGCGGCGCCGCCCGAGCCACCCAGCTGCACGAAGCGATCGAAAATGTTCTCGCGCAGCTCCGCCGGCACGCCCGGCCCCTGATCGGCGATGCGGAGCTCCAGCTCAGTTTCGTGAAGGAGCGCGCTGATGGCGATTTGGCTACCTTTGGGCGTGTAGCGCAAAGCGTTGTCGACCAGGTTCTCGAGCACGCGCCGCAACAAGTCCGCATCCGCCGGGATCGGCTCGAGGCCGGCCAGCTCCGAGCGCAGCGTCACCTCTCTGGACCGCGCCCGTACGCCGAGCGCCTCCACCACGCCTTGAACCAGCGGCGTTAGGTCGAGCGGGGCCGAGTTCGTTGCCAGCGCGCCTTCTTCGCTCTTGTTGATGTCGAGGATGTTCAAGATCAGGCGCATCAGCGCGGCGACCTCCAGCCGAATGGAGCCTGCCGTCTCGCGTGCCTCGTTCGGCAGCTTTTTGTCGCGGTAAATCAGCTGGGCCAAAAGGTCGATGCTGTTCACCGGGTTCTTGAGGTCGTGCACCACGAACGAGGTGAGGCGCTCTTTCTGCAGCTGGAGCCGCAGCAAATCGTCGCGCTGCCGCTTCACGAGCTCGTAGAATTGTTTGTTCGTTGCGTCGAGGTCGCGCATCTTCACGGCGGCCTGGACGCGCAGCACCAGCTCGGTGGGCTGAATCGGCTTGGTCAAGAAGTCGTCGCCACCCGCCGCCAGCGCCGCGTCGAACGTATCGACGTCACGCAGCGCCGTCAGAAACAGCACCGGCACGCCTTGCCCACCGGGCAGCGCTCGCAGGCGCCGGCACGCCTCCAGCCCGTCCATTCCCGGCATCCGCACGTCCAAGAGCACGCAATCGGGAAGCTGCGCCTCGAAGGCCGCCAGCCCTTCTTGCCCGCTCGCGGCGAGCACGGCGTCAAAGCCCTCCATCTCGAGCGCGGCCTTGGCGAGCGCGCGGTTCTGTTCGTTGTCGTCAACGACCAGAACCAACGCCCGCCTTTCTGCCGCGTCCATCATGGCTAGAAGCGATAAGCACGGTAGTGCAGTCGCGCCATCTATACCAGCAGGTCCGCGCAATTTTTGCGCGTGCCGCCATTGCTGCGGCCAGATTCAGCCGCCACCCGCGCCGGATGCGCGCCGCGGCAATCCGAACGTGTGGCACGGAAGCTGCTCCCCCGCGCGGGCAGCATGCTGCAGCTCGAGGAGCCCTCAAGAACCTTCCAGCCTTCGCCCGCCGAGGCCGAGCCGGTCTTGACCTGCGCAGGGCTGCACAAGATCTACCGCATGGGCGACGTCGACGTGCACGCGCTCGACGGCGTCAGCCTCGAGCTCGGGGCCCGCGAGCTTCTGGTGCTGCTCGGAGCGTCGGGGAGCGGCAAATCGACGTTGCTCAACATCATGGGGGGCCTGGACGTGCCGACCTCGGGCCTGGTGCTGTTCGGCAGCCAAGAGCTCAGCGAGCTCGATCAAGACGAGCTCAGCGAGTACCGGCGCCGGCATATCGGCTTCGTCTTTCAATTTTACAACCTCATTCCCAGCCTGACGGCGCGAGAGAACGTGGCCCTCATCACGGACATCGCCGACGACCCGCTGGAGCCGGAGCAGGCCCTGGAGCTGGTGGGGCTCGGCGATCGTCTGGACCACTTTCCGGCGCAGCTGTCGGGCGGCGAGCAGCAGCGCGTCGCCATAGCGCGCGCGGTCGCCAAGCGTCCCGCCATCTTGCTGTGCGACGAGCCCACCGGCGCGCTCGACTCCAAGACCGGCGTGATGGTGCTGGAGGTGATCGAGCGCGTCAATCGTGAGCTCGGCACCGCGACGGCGGTGATCACGCACAACGCGCCCATCGCGGAAATGGCAGACCGCGTGGTGACGCTGGCGGACGGGCGCGTGCAGAGCGAGCGGCGCGTCACCCTTCGCCGCCGCGCCTGCGAGCTGAGTTGGTGAGGATGAGCATGCGCGCCATCCATCGCAAGCTCTGGCGCGAGCTCTGGCAGCTCAAAGGGCAGATCTTCACCATCGGCCTGGTCATCGCCAGCGGCATCACCAGCTTTTTGGCGCTGCGCGGTACGTACGCCTCGCTCGCGACCTCATGCGACGTCTACTACGATCGCTACCGTTTCGCGCAGGTCTTCGCCCGCGTGAAGCGCGCGCCCGAAAGCCTGGCCCGCCGAATCGAAGGCATCTCGGGCGTGTCGTCGCTCCAGACCCGCATCAGCGAAGAAGTCTCGCTGCCGTTGCCCGACCTCGAGCGGCCTGCCTACGGCCGCCTGCTGTCCGTACCGGCAGCAGGACAACCCGCCACCAACGCCCTGCAGCTCGCCAAAGGTCGCCTCCCCGAGCGAGCCCGCGACGACGAGGTCGTCGTCCTCAAAGCCTTCGCGGATGCGAACGGTCTCGAGCCCGGCCGGCGCTTGCCCGCCGTCATCAACGGCAAGCTCCGCCAATTGCGGGTGGTCGGCGTGGCCCTGTCACCCGAGTTCGTCTACGCGATCCGTCCCGGCGCCATGGTCGATGACCCGGCGCGCTACGCCGTGCTCTGGATGCAGCGCTCGGCGCTCGCGGCAGCGTTTCAGCTCGACGCGGCGTTCAACGATGTCACGTTGCGCCTGGCGCCAGGTGCGTCGGAGTCGGCGGTCGAGGCAGAGCTCGAACGGATTCTTTCGCCCTACGGCTGCGACGCCGTGCACGGGCGAAAGGGCCAACCCTCGGCGCAAATCTTGAGCGGAGAGCTGGGACAGCTGTCGATGCTGTCGAGCATGATCCCGCTCGTGTTTTTGGGGGTGGCCGCCTTTCTCGTCAACCTCGTCCTCGGTCGCCTGATCCGGCTGCAGCGCCACGAGCTGGCGACGTTGAAGGCCGTCGGCTACTCGAACAGCGAGATTCGCTGGCACTACTTGGGCATCGTGGCCGTGGTGATGGTGCCAGGCATGGCCGTTGGCCTTCTCGGAGGCGTCGGTCTGGGACGGCAAGTGATGAGCGCCTACAGCGCGGTCTTTCGCATCCCAGAGCTGGCTTTCCGGCTGGATCCTCAGGTGGTGCTGATCGCATTCGGGGTCAGCGCCGCCGCCGCAGCGTTCGGCGCGCTCCTGGCCGTCCGCGCGGCCGTCCGGTTGCCACCTGCCGAGGCCATGCGGCCGCCTGCGCCTGCGCGTTACCGACGTAGCGCGTGGGAGCGAACGGGCTTGACTCATCTACTGGGCCCGGTGGCGATGATGGTGCTGCGCGAAGCTCTACGTCGGCCGCTACGCACCCTGCTCTCGTCGCTGGGCATCGCGGGCGCGGTCGCTCTGCTCATTCTCGGCCATTTCGGCATGGACTCCATCAACTATTACTTCGAGACCATCTTCGCGCGCGAGCACCGGCAGGATCTGTCGGTCGTGTTTCGGCAGCCGGTGGCGCCGCGCGCGGCAGGCGAGCTGCTGCGCCTGCCGGGCGTCTTGAGCGCCGAGGGTGTGCGGGCGGTCCCGGTGCGCGCCAGCGTCGAGCAGCGCAAGCGCGACGTCGTGCTACTCGGCTTGCCGGATCAGGCGACGTTGCAACGGCTGATGACTCGCCTCGGCCAAGCGCAATCGTTACCGTCCGAAGGTGTCGTCGTCACCAAGACGCTGGCGGACGTGCTGGGGCTGCGAGTCGGAGAGCGACTCGATCTGCAGGTACAAGAAGGGGACCGGCGCAGCGTGCACCCCGTCGTCGCCGGGCTGCTCGACGAATCCAACGGCCTGCACGTCTACGCCTCGCGCCGGCTGATCGCGCAGCTCACCGGAGATCTCGGCGCGGTGTCGTCGGTGCTGTTGCGGGTCGAGCCCGCGCAGCTGGCAGAGGTCGAGCAGCGGCTGCGGCGTTCGCCGCAGATTCTGGACGTCTCCGACACGAAGCTCGAAATGCGGCGCCTCCGCGAGATGAACGCCTCTTTCATCGACATCTGGACGTTCGTCTCAATCGCCCTCTCGGCCAGCGTGATCTTCGGCGTCAACTACAACAACGCACGCATCGCCCTCGCCGCGCGCAGCCGCGACCTGGCCAGCCTGCGCGTGCTCGGCTATTCACGGGCTGAAGTGGGCCGTGTGCTGCTGGGCAGCCTGGCGCTGGAAGTCGCGCTGGCCATCCCGCTGGGCCTCTGGCTCGGTCGCGTTTGGGCGGAGCAGTTCATGAGCATGTCCCTCGACCCGGAGACGTTCCGGTTTTCGACCGTGGTTTCACCACGCACTTACCTGATGGCGGCAGCCGTAGCGGTGGGCTCGGCGCTCGCCAGCGCGCTGTGGGTGCGCCGCAGCCTGAACCAGCTGGATCTGATCGCCGTGCTCAAGACTCGGGAGTAGGAAATGACGACAGCCCAACTCACCCCGCCCGTGAATGACGAAGCCCAGGGCACGCGCAGCAGCCTGCTTTCGCGTGAAGGCGCCGCCGCCCGGCACCACGAACGCGAGCGCCGCAAGAGGCTGTCGCTGTATGCCCGGCGCCTGGGCCTGGGCCTCGCGCTGCTGGCGGCGATGGGCGCAACGGCGCTGGCGTGGCGCCCCCGGCCCGTACCGGTGGACGCGGCCGCGATCCGTAGCGCGCCGCTCGCGCTCGTCATCGAGGAGAGCGGCGTCGCGCGCGTCAAAGATCGCTTCGTGGTTTCGGCGCCGGTCACCGGTAGCCTGGCACGCCTGGCGTTCGAGCCGGGCGACGAGGTGCGCGAAGGCGACGCGCTGGCCGAAATTGCGCCGCTCAGCTCGCCCCTGCTCGACCAGCGCACGCGGGCCGAAGCGGAGGCGCGCCTGGACGCCTCGGCTTCCGCGTTGGGGCAGGCCAAATCTCAAGTCGCGAGAGCACTGACCGCGCAGGAGCAAGCCGAGCTGGACCTGGGGCGCACGGCGCAGCTGGTGCAGAGCGGCGCGCTCTCGCGGCAAGCACTCGAACAAGCAGAATTTCTAGCCCGAATGCGCCGAGACGAGCTCGGCTCGGCGCATTTCGCGGAGAAGATCGCCAAAGAAGAGCTGCGCATCGCGCGCGTCAGTTTAGGCCAAGGAGGCGAAGGGGCACGCGATCGCCACGTCGACGTACTGGCGCCGGCGTCGGGCTCCATCTTGCGCGTGCATCAGAAGAGCGCCGGCGTCGTGCAAGCCGGAACACCGCTGGTCGAAGTCGGCGATCCGCACGCGCTCGAGCTGGTGATCGACCTGCTCACGACGGACGCCGTGAGTGTCAAGCCGGGCACGCCGGTCAGCATTTCGGGCTGGGGCGGAGAGCCGTTGAGCGGCCGTGTCAGCCGCGTGGAGCCCTCGGGGTTCACTCGCCCGTCCGCGCTGGGCGTCGACGAACAACGCGTCAATGTCGTGGTCACGCTGGTGGATCCGCCCGAGCGCTTCCGGGCGCTGGGCGACGGCTATCGCGTCGAAGCAAAGCTCGTGCTCTGGGAAGGCGCGCACGTGCTCCAGGTGCCGAGCGGCGCCGTATTTCGGCGCGGCAGCGGCTGGGCCACCTTTCGCATCGTGGAAGGCGTCGCGCGCTTGGTCGACGTGCAGCTCGGGCACCGCGGCGAGAGCGCCGTAGAAGTCACGGCCGGCCTCCGCGCGGGCGACATGGTCGTGGTCCACCCCGGCGAGCGCGTAAAAGACGGCGCACGCCTCGAGCTGAACCGCTGAGCGCAGTGGCACAACTGATGCCTGTACGCTGGCTATGCCGGCGACGGACGAAATTTTAGCGGGGCTCACGCGCATCGCTCGCGAATCGGCGTGGTGGGCAGCAGCTTGGCATGCCGCTCTGGCCGCTGGTCTGGTAGCCGCGACGCTCGGTTGGCGGCCTAGCCGGCGCTCGGCGGCGGCACTCTTGAGCTTGCCCCTCTTCTCGGTGAGCGCGCTCGCGTTCGCGGGCGCCATGCCGTTCAATGGTGCGAGCGTCGGCACCGCCGCTTTGTTGCTGTTGGCTTTGGCGCCGAGCCTCGGCTCCGAGCCAGTCCCGCGGAGCTCTACCAGCGTGATGGTGTGGGCGTTCATGCTGGTCGAATTGGGCTGGCTCTACCCGCATTTTCTCGCCGAAAGCTTCACGCTCCACTACTTGTACCGGGCTCCGCTCGGCGTCTTGCCGTGCCCGACGCTGGCGGCCGTCATGGGCTTGGCCTTGCTGGTGCACGGCTTCGAAGCGCGCGCCTGGTCCAGCGTGCTCGCCGTCTTCGGGCTGTTCTACGGTCTGTTCGGAGCCATTCGTCTCGGCGTCGCCATGGACCTGCTGCTGGTGCTGGGCGGGTTGATCTTGCTGGGCGTGGTCTGGTCGAACGAGCACGCAAGAACTGCAGGCGCGCGAACGGCGCGCGCCTGACGCCACCGGCACGTTTGTTGCTGGAAATAGCCGCATGACGTCGACCCCCGCCCCCCCTCCCTCCACCAAGCATCGAGTCCATCCCGTGCTGTTCGCGATCTCCGGGCCGGAGCTGGGTGCGGTATTCGCGCTGCACGGTAGCAGCGCGTGGCTCGGGCGTAGCCCCGGCCTGCCCGTGTCGCTGAATGACGATGCCATTTCGCAGCGGCACGCGCGCATCACCCGTCACCGCGATGGTGGTTGTTACCTAGAAGACGGCCAGAGCCTCAACGGCACCTATGTCAACGACCAGCGCGTGGACACGCCGCGCCGACTGGCAGACGGCGATCACATTCGCCTCGGCAACACCACCTTGCGCTTCTCGATGTTGGACGAGCTGGAACAAAATGCCCTGCTCAGCCTGTACGAGCTCACCGTGCGCGACCCGCTGACGCACGCCTTCAACCGCCGGCATTTGGTGCCTCACTTGAACAGCGAGCTGGCTTTTGCGACCCGCCGCCACATGTCGGTGGCCGTGCTGTTGGTGGACATCGATCACTTCAAGAGCGTCAACGATCGCTTCGGTCACGCCATGGGCGACGTCGTGCTGCAGTTGGTGGCGAGCACCATCCAGCGCCTGCTCAGGCCTTACGATTCGCTATTCCGTTACGGCGGGGAGGAGTTCTTGGTGGTGGTGCGCGACACCTCGCTGCGCAACGCCGAGATTCTGGCCGAGCGAATTCGTCACCACGTCGAAGAGCTGCAATTCGAAAGCCAGGGCGCGCTGCACGCGGTCACCGTGAGCATCGGCGTGACGCTGGCCCCGCCCGACAGCGGGCCGGCCGATGTCGCCGCGTTGATCCAAACAGCCGACCTGGCGATGTATCAGGCCAAGAGCGCGGGGCGCAACCGCGTCCACGCTCGCCCCTCCTTGGTTCCGAGCTCGACGCCGCCGTCGCGAGCCGCAACCCTGCCGCCAGCGGCCGAAGCCGCGCCGGCTCGCCCTACCGAACCGCTCCTGCGCCTGCACTGAGCCGGAGTCGGCGCAAGACGCGCAGCCCGGCGCAAAGCTTGCGCCCACGTCCCTTCATCTAGCGCAGCCGGGCCATGTTTTGCGGCGATTTTCCGAGTGGGACAGTCCGGCACACCCCGTGCAGTTACTCCGCGCGAGGTAAGCCCATGAAAGCCAACGTCGTCCTCGTTGATCGCTCCATCCGTCTCGGTCTCGGCATGCTGCTCCTGGCCTCCCCGCTGCTCGAGCTGCCGACCTACCCGTTCAATCTGCTCGGCCTGGTGCTGGTCGCGACCGCGGCGTTCGGTTTCTGCCCCATTTACGCGGCGCTGTCCGTGTTCAAGCCCAAGCCCAGCCACGCCGGCAAGACCGTGCACGCCACCTCACGCTGAAGCCCGGCCGCACGACGAGAAGGCATGACCAAGACCGCAGTAATGCCGATGCAAAAACGGCGTCGCATCGTGCTCACGGGTGGCCCCGGCGGCGGAAAGACGACCGCCGCCGACCTGCTCCGCCGCGAGCTCGGTAGCCGCATCGTGATCGTGCCCGAAGCCGCTACCATCTTGTTCGCAGGAGGCTTCCCGCGCTCACCGCTGATTGACGCCAACCGCGCGGCGCAGACGGCCATCTTTCACGTGCAGCGCAACCTCGAAGACGTGCAGTCCGCGCTCTACCCGGATCGCGTGCTGCTCTGCGATCGCGGCACCGTCGACGGCGCCGCCTACTGGTACAACGGCCAAGAGGCGTTTTTCCACCTGCAAGGCACCTCGCTGGAAGCCGAGCTCTCGCGCTACGACGCCGTCGTCTTCTTCGAAACCGCCGCGGTCGCCGGGCTCTCGATCGAAGGCGGCAACCCCGTCCGCAACGAGTCACTCGAGCAAGCGGTGGCGCTCGACGGCCGCCTGCGCGCTCTGTGGTCCAAACACCCACGCTTCACGCTCATCCCGCATTCCAACTCGTTCCTCGAGAAGATCATGAGCGCCCTGACGGTGCTGCAAAAGCTGATCGACGGCCCGCTCGACCCGTAAGCTGGGCCACCCCGATCAAGCGCCTCAAGTCCCCGCGAAGAGGCTGCGCAGGAGCTTGGATTCGGAGCGCTCGTGCCGCTCGAGCTGGGCGATGAGCTCGCGCGTGGGGCCGGTAAGATCGCGCCAGCGGGTGCGATCGCGGGCCACGCCACAGAGCACGTCGGCGGCTTTGAGCATGGTCAGGTGCTCCCACTTCAGGCCGGCGATTTCCGGTTCCAGCGCGGGCGCCTCATCGACCACGGTGCCGAAGTACTCGTCGGATTCCTCGGCCGCGAAATGCAATCCCAGGTGAGCGCGCAGGTCGAGGAGGAGCACGTCCGGCGATAGCTCGGCCGGCAGAGATTGCCGTCCGCCATCGAGAACCCCGCACATCAAGCGCAGGCGCCGCAACGTCTTACTCAGGTGGTCGTGGTCCTGAAAGAGGGCGGTGAAGCGTCCAAACAGCGATGGCAGAGGATTTTCGGTCATGAATCGCTCCCGGGTTGAAGCCCGCGCAGGTCGGGCGGCACGTTGAAGGCGACCTGCGCCGGATCGATGCTGAAGTCGGCGTAGGGGAACTCACCCGTCGGCAATTGCCAGACCGCGCGAGCGCGGGTCGGCAGCTTGCGGCCCGCCGCATCTTGCCAGCCGCTGATGGGCGTACGCCATTCCGTGCGCACGCGCTTCCCGTCGGGCATATCGTAGAAGCGATCGGTGGTGCTGAAGTCGGTCGGTGCGCCACGCTCATCCAGCCAGACGCGCGCGGTGACGCTGAGCTTGCCGTCCGTGAGCGTCACGTCGAAGCTATCGCGGCCGACTTCTTTCCACGACGTTTCGGGTCCGAGCAACAGCGACGGCGCCATCAGGATGGCGTCGTTGAGGTACGTCACGAGCTCACCCACGTCGAGCTCGTGTCCGGTGCCTTCGACCACGCGAAAGTAGTCGAAGGCTTTGGCCAGCATGGTGCCGCGCCCGCGCACGTAGGTGTCACGCACCGTAACCGGCAATACCTTACCGAGCGCCAACTGCATGCAAAACACGCGCGAGAGCTGGAGCCGCGTGTCGTATTGCAGAGCCTCGCACGCGAGCCAATCCCCGGACCCACGCCGAAAACGCGCCACGAAGCGCGCCCGCAAAGACCAATCGCGCGGTCGCCCCAGCACGCCCATGAAACGCAGGTAGCGCTGCACGGGCTCGGGCAGCGAGGCGATGGCCCTCTCGTCGATGACCGCGGCCGCGGCAGCGGCCTTGGGTAGATTTGCGCCGCGTAGCTCGCGCGCGAAGGCCGCCCAGAGGTGCTCGCTGCTGGCACGCGAAGCCCACAGCACCGCAACCAGCAGCACGATGTCCAAGATCAGGCCGATACGCGCCTCGGGCAGGTAGAGCACGCAGAGGATGGCGGACAGCACGGTGAGCGTGAGGGTGACGCTCGACCAGGCGGGCGACCGTACGAGCAGCAACGCCGCCGTCGCCATGAAGCCCACGGCGAGCAGCAACCAGGCAATGCCGAGCGCTCGCGTGCCCGACTGGCCCAACCCGAGCAGGCCCGCGGCTTGTGGCGCGCTGGCCCAGAAGGCGGCGCGAAACCCAAACAGGTGAGCGATGCCGTGAAACAACAAGAACAGAGCTGCGAGGATGCGCATGGTGGACCTACATGGCAACGAAGCCGCCATCCACCAGCAGCGGATGACCAGTCATGAAAGACGATTTGGACGAGGCCAGGAACACCACCGCTTCGGCCACTTCTTCGGAGGTGCCCATGCGCTTCATGGCGTGCAGGCCCTCGATGTAACGCCGGGCGTCACCGAGCAGCCCGGCGCGCTCGAGCATCGGCGTGACGATGAAACCCGGGCACACGGCGTTGACGCGAATGCCCTTGGTTGCATATTCGATGGCCGCCACCTTGGTGAGGCCCAGCACGCCGTGCTTGCTGGCCGTGTAAGCTCCGGCGCCGGCAAAGCCCACCGTGCCCAAGATCGAGGCGTTGTTGATGATGGATCCTGTGCCTTGCTTCTCCATCTGTGCCAGCTCGTGCTTCATGCACAGAAAAACCCCCGTCAGGTTCACCGCGAGGGTCTGGTTCCATTGCGCCTCGGTCAGCGAGGCGACAGGCCCTTGTGCGCCCGAAATACCAGCGTTGTTGAAGGCGACATCGAGCGTGCCGTAGCTGCGCAGCACGCCGTCGATGAGGTTGATGACATCGGACTCCTTCGAGATGTCGGCCGGCGCGAACTGCGCGTCGCCGCCCGCGCCACGGATTTGCGCGACCGTTTGCTCGCCGCCGCGACCGTCTACGTCCGAGACCACGACACGCGCGCCTTCGCGGGCGAAAGCCAACGCGGTGGCTCGTCCGATACCCTGTGCGCCGCCCGTCACCAGTGCCACTTGTCCTTCGAGGTCTCGAGTCATGGTGCTTCCCTTCGCCGTGCCTCGATGCAGGGCTCGTGCCGCGACCCAGCGCGCCCGAAAACGCCATCTTTCAAAGGACTTGCTGGGCCGGGGCTGCAAGCGCTGCAGCGCAGAGCGTGGGTCCCCGCAAAGCCTGCGCTGGAAGATGCGCAGCGGCGGGAGCTCGAAGATCAGCCGGCAGAGCTCGAAAGGGCGTAGCGGGCACCGTGATCGGGCACGACCGCTTCGAGCCCCAGCGCGTCACGCAGGCGGCGTCGCAAGGCGTCGGCAGCCGCGGGCTCGCCGTGCGTCACGAAGACGCGCCGCGGGCGCGTGCCGCTCTGCTTCAGCCAGTCGATGAGCTCGACGTAGTCGGCGTGAGCCGAAAGGCCGTCGAGCTGCCGCACCTGCGCCCGCACGGGCACGTATTGGCCGTGCAGCTTCAGCTCGTCGGCGCCGTCGGCCAAGCTGCGACCGCGGGTACCCGCTGACTGGTAGCCGACCAGCAGCACCGTATTTTGGGCTTCGGGCAAGAAGCGTTTCAGATGGTGCAGCACCCGGCCACCGGTTGCCATACCGCTGGCTGAAATCACGATCAGCGGTCCGCTCTGGGCGTCGATCGCCTTCGAGTCGTCCGAGGTGGGAGTGTAGCGCGGGAGCCGGCACATGGCCTGGCACGCCTCGGCAGACAACGCGTGCTCGTCGGTGTGCTGGCGAAAGATCGACGTGGCGTCGATGGCCATCGGGCTGTCCAGGTAGATGGGCAGCTGCGGAATCTGCCGAGATTCTTGCAGACGCGACAGCAAGTACAGCACGTGCTGGGCGCGGCCCACCGCGAAGGCCGGGATCACCAAGCTGCCGCCGCGAGCCGCCGTTTCACGCACGATTTCCGCCAATTGGTCCGCGACGGGGACGCCGGAGTGACGCTTGTCGCCGTAGGTGGATTCGAGCACCAGGTAGTCGCTGTGGGGTAGCGCCGCCGGGGGGCGCATGATCGGATCGTGGGGTCGCCCCACGTCGCCCGAAAAGACGAGCGAGGTGCCGGACCAAGCCAACTTCAGCGACGCGGAGCCGACGATGTGCCCGGCGCGCGTGAAGCTCGCGCTCAGCTCCGAGCCGAGCGCGAAGCTCTGCTGGTAGTCGACGACACGCAGCAAGCCGAGCGAGCGCTCGGCGTCTTCGCGAGTGAAGAGCGGCTCCGGATTCGCATGGCGCGAGTAGCCCAGCCGCGCCGCATACTTCGCTTCCTCTTCTTGGAGGTGCCCGGCGTCCGGCAACAAGATACGGAGTAGCGCGGCGGTACCCGGCGTGCAGTACACGGGCCCCTGAAAGCCCGCCTTGAGCAGCCGCGGCAAGTAGCCCGAATGATCGAGGTGCGCGTGCGTGAGCGCGATCGCGTCCACCGCCGCCGCGCTGAAGCCCGGCTCGGCCCAGTTGCGCTCGCGCAGCTTCTTGTAGCCTTGAAACAGCCCGCAATCGACGAGCACACGCGAGCGTTCGGACTCGAGCAGGTAGCGTGAGCCCGTGACCGTTTCGGCGGCACCCAAGAACGACAAGGTAAAATGGGACGATGGACTCATGCTCCTCCTCAGCTAGAAAGCGCGGGATGCGGCTCCGCAGAGCCTCGTAACAGTCGCAGCAGCAGCTCCCCCAGCGCGACCGTCGCCAGCAAGAGCAGGCCGACCACCGTCACGTCCGGCGCGGCGAGCGGCGCCAGCCCCATCACCCGGCGAAGCGGCGAGATGAGCACGCAACCGAGCTGCAGCGACACGGACGCGGCGGTCGCGGCCAACACCCAATGGTTGGGCTCCAACCGCCCGCGGAGCCGTCGCGCCGGAAACATGCTCAGGAGCTTGGCGATGCCTTCGTACAAGAACGCGGCGCTGGCGGTCGTGACCATGCTCTGCCCCAAGAGCGGGAGCAGCACCAGCAAGAGCAGGCCGAGCCCGCCCTTCACGAGCCCGTCACTCAGCACGAAGCGGACGCCCACGCCGTCCAGCAGCGGCGCGTGCGGAGAACGAGGCGGCTCGAGCAGCGCGTTCTTGCTGCGATCGAGCGAAAGCGCCAACGCCGGCGGGCCGTCACCCAAAAAGTTGATCCACAAGATCTGTAGCGCCGTGAGCGGCAACAAGAGCGAGCCGTCGCTGGAGCGCAGACCCATGAGCAGCGACCCGAACGCAGCACCGAAGACCAGCACCATCAGCGCGACGTTGCTGGAAAAGCTGAAGCGGACGAAGCTTTGCACGTTGGCGTAAATGCCGCGCCCTTCTTCGATGGCGGCGACGATGGTCGCAAAGTTGTCGTCCAGCAGCACCAGGTCGGCGACCTCTCGCGCCACCTCGCTGCCGCGCCCCCCCATCGCCACGCCGATGTCCGCGCGCTTCAGCGCCGGTGCGTCGTTCAGGCCGTCCCCGGTCATGGCTACCACCGCGCCTGAAGCCTGCAACCGCTCGATCAAGCGCAGCTTGTGCTCGGGTTGCATGCGGGCGAATACGTTGCAGCTCGCCAGGAGCGCGTCGACCTGCGCGTCGTTGCCCGAAAGCTCGCTGCCCTGCGCGACCTGCTTGGCATCGATGCCGACGGCTTCTGCGATCGCGCGGGCCGTCGCCGGGTGATCGCCGGTGATCATGACGACGCGAACCCCGGCGCGCCGTGCCGCCAAGACGGCGCCGCGCGCCTCCGGACGCGCGGGATCGCCGAGGCTCACCAGACCCAGAAATGTGAGCTCGCGCTCCGCTTCGGCGGTGCCGCGCGCCAGGCCCAGCACCTTCGAGCCGCGTCGCGCGGCGGCGTCGGCAAGGCCGAGCAGACGATGCCGCTCGGCTTCGCTCAGCACGCAGCGCGCCAGGATGGCTTCCGGCGCCCCTTTCAAGAACGCCACCTGCTCGCCGCTCGGCGCGATCACGGTCACGCGCATGCAGCGCCATTGGCTGTCGAAGCCACGGCTCGAGATGCGCGGGTACGCCTGCGTGAGCGCGTGCACGTCGGTTCCGTGACGCTCCGCATACTTGACCAGCGCGATTTCGAGCGGATCGCCGGCGCCAGAGCCGAGATCGGCGTCGTTGGCGAGCACCATCGCGCACAGCGCGTCTGCCTGGTGGCCGTCGGCCGCTTGCAGCTCTTCCACCGTGAGTTGATTGAGGGTCAGCGTCCCGGTCTTGTCGGTCGCGATCACGGTGACGGAGCCGAGCGCCTCGACCGCCGCCAGGCGCCGCACCACCGCCTGGCGACGCGCCATGCGCTGCACGCCGAACGCCAACGCGAGCGTCATCATCGCCGGCATGCCCTCCGGCACTACCGCAACGCCGAACGCTACCGCGAACATCAGCACCGGCAGCGGCCGGGACAGGCCGTACAAGGCGAGTCCGGCCAGCACCATGGCCAGGCACAGCACCGCTACCACGCGCGCAATACGCGTCCCCAGCTCGTCCACCCGCTGCTCGAGTGGCGTCTTGGAGACGTCGATCGAGCTCAGCGTCGCCGCGAGCCTGCCCATGTTGCTGCTCGGTCCAGTGCGCTCGATCACGAGCTGCGCGCGGCCGTGCGTCACCAGCGTGCCGCTCAGGAGCTCGTCGGTGTCTGCCTTGTCGACCGGCAGTGCTTCGCCCGTCAGCACGGACTCGTCTACGCTCAGTGTCTCGGACCCGTGTACGTAGCCGTCGGCCGGTACGCGATCACCGGCTTCGAGCCGCACCACGTCGCCCGGGACCAGCTCCGCCGCATCGATGCGCTGGAAACAGTCGTCGCGCAGCGCCCAGGCTCGCGGCGCCGAGAGACGCTCCAGCTCGAGCAGCGCGCGCTCCGAGCGATACTCTTGCGCGACGCCCAGCGCCGCGTTGAGCAAGATCACGCACAAGATGGCGATGGCCTCGAGCGGCGCCCCCACCGCGCCCGCGATCGCCCACGCCACCATGTCGACCACGAGCGCAAACAGCAGCAAGTAAATGAGCGCGCTCTTGAGCTGAGCCAGCACCCGCCGCACGAGCGGACGCGGCGGCTTGGCGGGCAGCGCATTAGGCCCGAAGCGCACGCGGAGCTCGCGCGCCTGTTCGCTCGTGAGCCCAGCGTTCACATCTCGCGCATCGACCATTTTCGCCAGCAAAGGGCCCCGGTGCAGGTTCCAAGCCAGCCCGCCCGCCGCCGCAAAACCCCGCAGAAGCCCTTGCGCTCACGCGCAGCGCTTGCAGCCATGCGCAGGATTTTCGCGGCTGGGTCAGCACGATACCGCAGCAATATCGCGCCGCGCGGGCTGGGTCTGGCCTGGCACCGATAGTGCTTGAGGCCCGTCATGATCCTCTGCGGTACCGATCTTTCTCTCGCATCGGAGCCCGCGCTCAAAGCGGCCGGGGCTTTGGCCAAGAAACAGGGCCGTGAGCTATTGCTCGCCCACGTGCTCGAGCGCGATGACTCTGCCGCGCGCTCGTCCGCCGAGCTTCAGCTCGAGCAAGAAGCCGCCGAGCTGCGGCGCGAGCTCGGTGTCAGCGTCGAGACCGTGGTGGTGACCGGCGCGCCTGACGCGCGGCTGCTCGACCTGGCTCAGAAACGCGAGGCCAGGCTGCTGGTCGTGGGTGCGGAAGGCAAAAGCCGCCGCGGGCGCCGGCTCGGCAGCGTGCCGGAGCACCTGTGTCAAAACGCGCAGGTGCCGGTGCTGGTGGCGCGCGACGCCGAGGGCCTGTTGGCGTGGAGCCGCGGGTCGCGAAGTCTGAACGTGCTGCTCGGCTCGGGCTTGGGCCAAGCTTCGACGAGCGCGCTGGAGCACGTCGGAGCCTGGCCCGAGACCACACTGACGGTGGCGCACGTGGCGTGGCCTTACGGTGAGCATTACCGGCTCGGCATTGGTAGCCCGATGCCGCTCGACCATCTCAGGCCCGAAGTTCACCACCAGCTGGTGAGCGATCTGGGCCGCTGGGCGGCGGGCATCCCCTGCCAGAGCCCGCCCAAGCTCAAGGTGATCCCGGGTTGGGGTCGCATCGACTCGCACCTGGCCGAGCTCGCGCGCGAGCGCGAAGCGGATTTGCTCGTCGTCGGTAGCCACCAGCGCAACCTCGTGGCGCGCGTCTGGCACGGCTCCGTCTCGCGCAACGCCATCCACGAAGCGAGCTGCAACGTGCTGTGCGTGCCCGAGCGTCAAGCCGCGCCACGCGTCGCGCGCCCTCCGCGCGTCGTCACCGTATCGACTGATTTCTCGCCCCTCGCCGACCGCGCGGTAGCAGTCGGCTACTCGCTACTCGAGCGCGGCTCGACGCTGCACTTGGTGCACGTCACGAGCGAGGCCAGCGCCGCGGAGCGTGCTGCCCTCCTCGAGAAGCTGCAAGCCCGTGTACCCGCCGAAGCGGAAGCGCGAGGCATCCGCACGGAGCTGCACGTCGAAGAGGGCAGCGCGCCATGGCTCGCCATCTGGCAGCACGCCAGTCGCGCCGGCTCCGACCTCGTGTGCATGGCCACCCACTCCCGCGACACCGCCGGCAGCCTGCTCCTGGGCTCCCAAGCGCAGGCCTTGCTCCAACACGCCCGCATCCCGGTGCTCCTCGTCCCCCCCGACCGCGAAAGCTGATCGAGGGGGCGGCGGCGCTTCTTGCTGGGATCCTGAGGAGCGGCCCCGAGGCAGGGCCGCGCGAATCTGCCCTTGCCGGAGTCAGGTTTCGGCGTGGGGGCGGTGGGAGCTGGGTTGCACGCGGAGTTGTTCCAGAAGGTCGTCGAGGTCGGCTTCGGAGGCGGGCAGGCAGGTGATCATGCGCTGCAGGTGGCGGCGCGCCCAGTCGGGGGAGCGGGCGCTGAGCGCTGCGCGCTCTTCCAAGCCCAAGAGCTCACGCCATTGCAGTAGCCGCTTGGCCTCGTAGTCTCCGCCGAAGCTGGCGCGTTGTGGGTGACGAAGCGCGTCCGCCATGCGCAGTGCCAGCTCGTTGGCCTCATCCATACCGACGTTGAGGCTCTGCACGCCCAGCGGCTCCGTGAGGTGCGCCGCCTCCCCCGCGAGCCAGACGCGCCCCAGACCGAAGCGTTCGCACAGCGCGCGCCGAAATTCGGCCACGCCGCTCCAAGTGCAGCGCTCGATTTCGGCCGCGTACCAGGGCAGGCGCGCGGCTACGAGCTCGCGCAGCAGGTGGGGGTCGGCACCCCGATTGAGCGAGCGCGCCACCTGAAAGCTGAAGCGCGCCACGCCATCTTGCAGCGGGTAGACCGCGTTGGTGTAATCCTCGGACAGCGCCAGCTGCGCTTCTCGGCCCGCGCGCTGCGTGGTCGCGTCGAAGAAGGCAAAGCTCGAGAGCGCGCCATGCTCCACCAGGCGCAGCCCCAGCGCTTCGCGCACCGTCGATTCGTAGCCGTCGGCGCCGATCACATAGTCCGCGTCGAAGGCGTCGACGGGCGACGTTCCCGAGCCGCGGGCGCCCGCCTGATCTCGCACCAGGCGACCCCAAACCGAGCGTTCGTCTTGGGCAAGCACGGCCAGGCGCGTCTCGTACTCGACGGCGACGCCCGAGCGCGCCAGGGCGTTGAGCAATGCCTGGCGCAGCACGTCTTGCGGCAACGTCAAGAGCCCCGGAGCGACGCCGCGCACCTTCGGCAAGTCCAGCACGGCGCGCCGCTCGTACTCCGTGTAAACGGCCAGTCGCGTCACCGGGCGCCCGCGCCAAAACAACGCCGCGGAGAGCCCCAGCTCGCTCAGCAGGCGCAAGCTTTGCGCGTGGAGCACGACCGGAAAGCTGCGCGCCGACTGCTCACTCTGTTGCTCGACCACTCGCACGTCGATGCCCTGCTCGCGCAGTCGCAGCGCTGCCAGCAGGCCCACGGGACCTGCGCCGACGACCAACACCTGAGTACGACCGGGCGACCGCGACGGATTCATGGTGAGACGCCAGGCAACGATCGTGCCGCCGCGTATTCGAACGACTTCCGTTACGGTCGCGAAAAACCTGCGCGCGGCGCGCGTCAATGCTTCGCGGCGGCGGCGATCACCGCGGCCAGGATGCCGAGCAGCATCATCGTGACGACGATGAACGCCACCAGGCAGCCGGCAGGGCTGGCGCGGCGCTGGATGCCGCGCTCGATGCCCGCTCCGATGGCGAGGCTGGTCGCGAAACCGGCGCTGCCCCCGCCCGCCATGCTGAGCGAATCCTCGTCGCGCACCACGGCTTGCACCGGCAGCGTCTGGCTATGTGGAGCAATGCCGGGCACCCGCCGCACCGCGGTGCCTACCGCCACGACCTCGATCAGGCCGGGAGACAGCTCGCGAATCTGCAGGCGATTGCCGATCACTCGCTCGGCCCCGACCGACTCCGCCTCACGTTTGAGCAGCGTGAGGCAATTCTCGCGCGCCCCGTAAATCAGCTCCGTGAGCTCGCGCAGCTCGCCCTTGGCCAGCGCCGAAAAGCTGGCGCCGATGCCGCCCACCAGACCCAGCGAATACACGCTGGTCGCCATCACCAGTTGCACCGGCGCGTAGCCGAGCTGGGCCAAGCTGAAGATCTCGGCGCCGGTGAGCTCGCTGGTCGACACATTGGCGGGATCGCGACTGTCGGCGGCGAGCGCCGGGTGACGCGAAGCGGTGCCGGTCATCAGCAGCTCCACCACGCCCGGCCCGAACGGCCGCAAGTCGATGCGAATATCGACGACCGCGTTGGCGCCAACGGCGGCTGCCTCGCGACGTAGCCGAAATAGCGCCAAGTGGCGGATGCGGTTGTACATCTCGGAGTACTGGTGCACCTCACCGCGCGCCAGCGTGGACAAGCCGCCCGTGATGCCGCGGCCGATACCCAGTGCGTAAGCGACGTTGCCCATCACGAAGCTGATCGGCGTGTAACCGGCGTCCAGGTGGCAATACAGCTCGGTGCCCGAAGCCGAGGTCGTGAAAAAATGCGGCTGGCTCCCCAGCGCCGTGATGCTCGTGCCCTGCGACAAGAACTCGGTATAGCCGGCCAGCGACGAGAGCTCGGTCGTGACGCCGGTCACACCGTGCGCGCGGTGACGCTGCGCCTCCTCGACCAGGCGCGCGATGGCGGAGTGACGGCCCTCGGAGATGAGGGCGGTGATGTTTTCGACCTCGCCACCCGCCAGGGTGCGAAAACCCGAGCCGATGGCGCCCGCCAAACCCAGGCTGCGCACGCTATTGCCGACCACGATCTCGGTCGGCGCAAAGCCCTTGAGTTGCAGACAGAAGATCTCGTTACCGGAGAGCGAGCAGACGTCCACGGCGCGACACTACGCGTGCCCAGGGCTGCGCCAAAACGACCCGCGAAAAACGCGGGAAGTTTGCGACGCACGGCAGCTGGGAACGTGAATCTTCTTTCTCGGGCGCTCCATGGGCGGGTGTCGCTCCAACCTTCACACGTCCCACAAACTCGGCGTGCAGTGAGGCTGCTCAGGGTCAGAAGTGAGCATGTCTTATCGAGCTTTGGATCGACACGCGTGCTCACCCGCGGTGTTAGGTTCCCCGCGATGAGAGCCCATTCCAGCGCACGCGCGCTCGGTTTGCTTTTTGTGTTTCCGCTGGCATGCGCCGTTTACCAGGACGACGCGCTGAAGCCCATCGACGGCGCCGTGAATGTTGCTGGTTCGAGCGGCGCGGGCGTGCAGACGGGCAGCGACGCCGGGCACGACAGCGTCGCTGGTACGACCGGTGTGGCGGCGGGCGGCGGAGCGGGCACGAGCGGCATGACGACGGTCGGCGGCGGCGGCTCGCCGAGCGCGAGCGGGGGCTCACTCGGCAATCAGGGAGGCGAGGCGGCGGGCGGAGATGGAACCGAAACCACGTCGGGTGGCGGCGGTGGCAGTGGCGGTACGGGCGGCAAAGGTGGCGCGGCGACTGGCGGCGGGGGAATGAGCAGCGGCGGAAGCGGCGGACATGCAGGCACGGCGGGTGGCGGCGCCGGCGGCGGTGCCGGCGGCAACGGCGGCGGTGGAGCGGGCGGCGCGTCGGGCAGCGCCGGTACGGGCGGCGGCGGTGCGGGCAATCAGCCCAAGTGCAGCGATCACCCACTGACGGCGCGAAACACCTGGGTTGCCAGCGCTTCGCATTACGATTCGAAGAACAACGGAGTGCCCGCCAACCTACTCGACAGCGCCATCACACGTTGGTCCACCGGCAAGCCGCAGAGCGGCGACGAATGGCTGCAGCTCGACTTTGGCAGCAAAGTCACCATCAACCACATCAACCTGCAGCAGGGCGACGACGCAAACGACTACCCGCGCGGCTACCAGGTGATCGTGAGCGACACGGCCAAGGACACGAGCGGCACGGTACTGTTGGCGGGCGCCGGGAAGAGCGGCGTTTCGACGGCTATTTTGCTGCCTGCGCTGGCTAGCGGCCGTTACCTGCTGATCAAGCAGACCGGCTCCTCGCTAAGCTGGTGGTCGGCCGAAGAGATCGAAGTCAGCTGCTCCGAGTGAGCTCGGGCTACGGCTCGGGGCCGCTTACGCGCGCTACGGCTAGCTGGCGAACGCGGCAGCCCACGTAGCCTTGCCGACGATGCCGTCCGGCGCGAGGCCGCGGCTGCGCTGGAACGCGATGCACGCGACCTTCGACTGCGGCCCGTAAACGCCGTCTGCATCGATCGCAAAGCCGAGCGCGCGCAGCTTCTCTTGCCAAGCCTTGACGGCGGTGCCGCGCACGGCAGGTGTTTGCGGCCAAACGAAATGTACGCCCGGCCACGGGTCGGCCGCGCCGCAATCCACCGGCTTGATGACGGGCGGCTCGCCCGTGCACAGCGCGTCGAGATCGGCCTCGCTGCCTTCGAACCAGCTCTGGTCGCACGGCGGTACGCCCGGCACCCTGGCCGGCTCGTTGTGGCTGCCATCCGTGTATTGCCAGAAGGTCCAGCGCTTCCAACTCGCCGGCACCACCAGGGACTGTTCGCGGGTATAGGCGGCGAGCCACAGCGCGCGCTCGGCAAAGAACGAATCGTTCGGGTTACCGAGAGGCCCGCGCCAAAACTGCCCGGTGTAGAGCATGAGCTTACGGCCAAACAGCGCCTCGGCCTTGGCCAGGAAGGCGCGGGCCCACTCCAAGATTTGTTGCGCGCTCCGTCCGTCTGCCACCTCGAGATCGAGCACCGGTGGCAGATCGCGAAAGCCGAGCTGCCCGACTACCGAGAAGAAATGCGCGGCCTGCGTCTCCGGATCACCGGCAGGGCGACCAAAGTGGTACGTGCCGCGAAACAACCCGGCTTGTTGGATGCCGCGCCAGTTTTGTTCGAAGGTGGCGTCGATCGCGGTGTTGGCTTCCGTCGCTTTGGCGAACGCGAACTTCACGTCGCTCGCGGCGACGTCGCTCCAGCGCACGCTTCCCTGATAGTGGCTCACGTCGATCCCCAGAATCCGCATGCCATGACTAGAGGTCCGAAGCCGCCGCCTGTCGATAGGTATTTTCCACAGACGTTGCTAACGTCGCTGAGAAGCGTTCAGGAGCCCGCGCATGTACCCCCGCCAACTGTTCGATCAGGCCTCGAGCACCTACACGTATCTGCTGGCCGATCCCGCCAGTAAGAGGGCGGTGCTCATCGACTGCGTGTTCGAGCAGCACGCGCGCGACTTGGCCCTGATACGCGAGCTGGGGCTAACACTCGGCACGGCGGTCGACACGCATTGCCACGCCGACCACGTCACCGGCGCATGGCTGATGAAGCAGGCAACCGGCTGCCAGATCGCACTTTCCGGCGCTTACGGCGCCGAGAACGTCGACGTTGCGCTACGGCACGGGGACGTGCTCCGCTTCGGCGAACGCTGGCTCGACGTGCGCGCCACCCCCGGTCACACCGATGGTTGCCTGTCGTTCGTGACGCACGACCGCACCGCGGTTTTCACAGGCGATGCGCTGTTGGTGCGCGGCGCTGGCCGCACCGATTTTCAGCAGGGCGATGCGCACCGACTGTATCGCTCGATCCGCGAGCAGCTGTTCAGCTTGCCCGACGAGTGCGTCGTCTACCCGGGCCACGACTACGAGGGCCGGACGGCGAGCACGGTCGCCGAAGAGCGTGCACACAATCCGCGCATCGGCGGCGAGGCGCGTGAAGAAGATTTCGTCGGCTACATGCACAACCTGGCCCTGCCGCACCCCAAGCAGCTCGCCATCGCGCTGCCCGCCAACTTACGCTGCGGAAAGCCGGAAGATGGCGCTCTACCGTCCACGCCCGAATGGGCGCCGGTCGTGAAAACCTACGCCGGCTTGTGGGAGATCGCGCCGATGTGGGTCGCACAACATCGCGACGCCGTTCGGGTGCTCGACGTGCGCAGCGCGGCGGAGTTCGACGGCGAGCTGGGGCACCTAGAGGGCGCCCAGCTGATTCCGCTCGACGAGCTACGCGCTCGCCTGAGCGAAGTGCCGGCAGACAAACCCATCGTGGTGGTATGTCAAACAGGTAAACGTTCGGGCATGGCAAGCGTCATTTTGAATAAAGCCGGCCATTTGCGCATTGCAAACGTTGCAGGCGGCATGGTGCGCTGGCGGGAGCTCGGTTTGCCCAGCTAGCGCCTTCGCACCAGTGGCCGGGCACGCGCGCGCTGCTAACATTCCGCCCATGGGACGCAGCGCTTGGGCAGCAGCATGCGGAGCTTTCGTCTCGTTCAGCACGGCCGGCGCCGTGGCGCAAACAGCGCCACCATCGCTGGCGCCGCCACCAATCTTCGTCGCGCCGCCGCTCACGCTGCCGCACGTGCCGCAGCTGCGCCTCACGTTCCCTGTTCGCCCGCTGAGCGTGTCGTTCACCCAGCAGGTGGTCACGGGCTACGTCACCCCGCTCCCGCTGTTCCGGTACGAAGCTCTGTGGCTCGACCGTCCGCACCTGCAGCTGCTCACCGCCACAACGGCCGAGCGCGCGTACGAGCTCGACTGCACACTCACCTGCCAACCGATCGTAAGCCGGGCGGTCGAGCTCGAGGCACGTCTCCCGCTGCCCGGCCTCGGCGCCGCCGTGCCGAAAACGTACCTTTTTGCGCGCGGCTCCAGCTACTACAACACGCAAAGCGCTCGCCCGGTCGGCCTGATCCGCGCCGGGTTCGCCGGCTTCTTGAGCTTCTAGGCGCGCGCGGTGGGAGGTGGCGACGGAGCGCTACGGGCTGACCGACTGCTCCCAGAACACGACCTTGCCATCGCGGTTGGCGACGAACGAAACGGCGCCGTCTTGCGAGACCACGACCGCGAGGCCGTCGGGGTGGTCGTTGACGAAGCGGTAGGCGGCCCGGTGCCGGGTACCGACATTCTCGATGCTCTCCGGGTTCAGCTGCTCGGCTTCGGTGTCGAGGGCGCGGTACACGCGTTCGGGGGTCGGCAGCTCTGCCGAGACTTCGGCGCCAAAGCCGATCACGCTGAAGCGCTTGTCCAAGACCAGCGCGCCGTCGATAGCCGTCAAGTTGGCCAGCACGCGGCTGAGCTCGAACACCTCTTGCTCGAGCGCCGCGAGCTCCGAGCTCTGGTCCGAAACGAAATCGTCCCAACCCACGCTCGGCTTGCTGCTGCTGCGCGCCACGGCTTCGAGCAAGCGCAGGATCAGGGTGCGGTAGCGCCGCGAGGGCTCGTCGTGGCTGAGCGCATACTTGAGCCGCAAGCCGCGCGGGCGCTCGTCTCCTTGTTGGTTGAGCACCAGGAGCAGGCCCCCGTGGTGAGCACCGCGCACGAGCTGGATCGCGCGCCTGAGCATTTGCTGGGCGATCATGCCGACGAGTGAGGGCTCGACCGTGGTGGGCACTGCCGCCCCACGCTGCGATTCGTCGTGCGCTTCGCGGATCGCCTCGCGCTCGCGCACGAACATGCCTCGCAGCCACTGCGAGTCGAAGACATCGAGCGTGGCGTCGACCACCTGCCCGCGCTCGATGGCGCCAATCAGCTTACCGGCGCAGCGCACCGCCACGTGTCCGGGGCCGGTGACGTGCACGATCGGATCGTAGGTCCAGTTCGGCACCACGTTGCGACCACCCCAGGTCGGCGCGAGCCAGGCCGGCCCCGAGTGCGCCACGCCCCAAATGCGCAGCTTGCCCTGCAGCGGATAGGCGGCGATGAGCGCTGTTTCGAACGGCACCGCGGGCGCGAGGCGGCGCAGCTCGTCAGCCGTGAGCGCGCGGGGCTCATCGAAGCGCAGGCGCAAGACGCCCGCTTTGGGAACCCCCGCCGCCGGCAGCGCCTCGGGCGAGGTCAGTAAGAGACGAAAGCGCGTGGGTCGCGCTTCTTCGAGCGTGAGCGACGACTGAAAAGCAATCGACAGCGCCTCTTCGAATAGCTCGCTGGAGAGCGGCAGCACCTGCGCGGCTGGCCAATTTGCCTCGACGTAGTGAGCGAGGTCGGGCGGGTAAGCGTGCGAACGCGGCATACGGCCGCCAGTATGCCAAAAAGACTTTCCAGCGCGAAGCAGCCGCGGGAGAGCTCAGGGCTGGCTCTGGATGTACGCACCGAGCGCCTGCGCCAGGTGATCGAACATGAGGCGCATGCGGCGACTGGTCTTGAGGTCGCGGTGCATCACGACCCAAACACCGAGCTCGAATTCGAGGGCACCGGGCAGGACGCGCACCAGCCCGTCACGTTTGCCGAGCGCGTTCTGGCAGACGCCAATCCCGAAACCCGCTTTGATGGCGGCGTACTGGGCGATGTCGCTATCGCAACGAAACGCGAACAGCTCGCGCGTGAGCGTGACCTTCATGGGTGGTAGGCGCTGCACCGAGGCCGCGCTATCGAAGCCAATGAGCGGGTGCTGCTGCAGCTCTTGCAAGCTGCGCGGGGTACCCTGGGTCCTCAGGTAGTCCGGGTGCGCGTGCAGGCCGAGCTCGAGCACGCCGAGCTTACGCGCCAGCAACGCGCCTTGAGTCGGCTTGACCATGCGCACCGCAATGTCCGCGTCGCGCCGGAGCAGATCTTGCGCGCGGTTCGAGATGGCGAGCTCCACGTCGATGCGCGGGTGGGCGCGGCGAAAGTCGGTGAGTATCGACGGCAGTACCTGAGTGCCGATGATCTCGCTAGCGGTGATGCGCACGGCGCCGCGCTCTTCTGCCGCCTGACCGGAGGCGGCGCGAGCCAGCGCGCTCGCAGCGCTGGCCATGGCCTCGGCGTACGGCACGAGGTTCAGCGCGGCATCGGTGGCGATGAGGCCGGTTTGGGAGCGGGTGAAGAGCGGCGTATCGAGTGCGTCTTCGAGCGCGTCGATGTGTCGGCCGATGGTGGGCTGAGTCAGCGCCAGGGAACGGGCGGCCGCCGACAGGCTACGTTCGCGGACGACGGCCAGGAACGAGCGGAACAGCTCCCAACCGGGCTCCGAGGTTGCCATACAAAAACGTATAGCAGGTCTTCGCATTTCCACAATTTCGTTCATAGGCGAATGCGCGCATCTTCGTCGTGCCGAGGCGGTTCCCGGCAGAAAGTGGCGAGTCATGAAGCAGATTGCATTGGTCGTAGGAGCAACGGGCGGGGTCGGCAGCGAAACGGCGCGAGCGCTTTTGGCGCACGGTTGGCAGGTGCGAGCGCTGACGCGCGACGTGGAGCGTGCCCGGCGGGAGCAGCCGGAGCTGGGCCGAGTGGAGTGGGTTCAGGGCGACGCCCTGCGCACGGCAGATGTGGTGGCGGCAGCCCATGGGGTGAGCGTGGTGGTGCACGCCGCTAATCCACCCGGTTACAAAAACTGGAAGGGGCTAGCGCTGCCGATGCTCGAGAGTAGCATCGCGGCGGCGCGTGCGAGCGGTGCGCGCGTGGTGCTACCCGGCACGGTGTACAACTTTGGTCCGGACGCACCCACGCTGATAGACGAGGAGGTGGCGCAACGCCCGGTGACGCGCAAAGGCAAGATTCGTGTGGCGATGGAGGAGCGGCTGCGTCAGGCAGCTCGTGCCGGTGTGCCGGTGTTGATTGTGCGAGCCGGCGACTTCTTTGGGCCGCGGGCTGGAAACAGTTGGTTCAGCCAGGGGCTGGTGCGACCGGGTAAGACTTTGCGCTCGGTGACGTATCCGGGGCAGCATGCGGTTGGCCATGCGTGGGCCTTTCTGCCGGACTTGGCGGAGACGATTGCTTTGCTGCTAGAGCGAGCGGCGGAGCTAGGGGCGTTCGAAGTGTTTCATTTCGGGGGGCACGGCTTCGAGCGTGGCGTGGAGCTGGCGGAGGCCACGCGGCGCGTCGGAGGTGCGCCAGCAGCCCCGATTCGGCGGTTTCCTTGGGTCGCGATCTACCTGCTCGCGCCGTTCAATGAGACCTTCCGCGAGATGCTGGAGATGCGATATCTGTGGTCGCGCACGCTGCTGCTCGACAATCGCCGGCTGGTTGCATTTTTGGGGCATGAGCCGCACACCCCCTTGGACGAGGCGTTGCGCGTGACGCTGACTGGACTGGGCTGCATGCCCTCGGCTACTCTCGCGGCGCCATGTCCGACAACGTGACGACGCGCAGGGTGACGCTGAACAACGGTGTGATGATTCCACAGGTGGGGCTGGGCGTCTGGCAGTCCGGCGGGCACACCAAGGCGGCGGTCGCGGCCGCGCTGGCGGCGGGCTATCGGCACATAGATACGGCCGCCGTTTACGGCAACGAGGCTCAGGTCGGCGCAGCGCTGGCAGAGTCCGGGATGGCGCGCGAAGACGTGTTCATCACGACGAAGCTGTGGAACTCGGACCACGGCTACGACAAGGCGCTGCGCGCTTTCGACGCGACGTTGCGGCGGCTGAAGCTGGAGTATACGGACCTTTACCTGATTCACTGGCCCGTGGCGGAGCTGCGGCTCGACACGTGGCGCGCGTTCGAGCAGCTGTACGCGGACAAGCGGGTGCGAGCTATCGGGGTGAGTAATTTCTTGGTGCCGCACCTGCGCGAGCTGCGAGAGCACGCCCAGGTGCTGCCAGCCGTGAATCAGATTGAGTTGACGCCGTTCTTGCAGCGCGCTGATACGGTGGCCTTGTGCCAAGAGCTGGGCATCACGCTCGAGGCTTATAGTCCGCTCACGCGCGGGCAACGTCTCGGGCATCCGGTGGTCACGGCGGCGGCGGCACGCGCGGGGCGGTCGGCGGCACAGGTGCTGCTTCGCTGGGGAATTCAGCGAGGTTTCGTGGTTTTACCGAAGTCGGTGACGCCCGCACGCATCGCTGAGAATGCGGCCTTGTTCGACTTCGAGCTCGATGCAGCGACGATGCAGCAACTGAATGGGCTCGAAGAGGGATTGGTCACGGGCTGGGACCCTGCCACGCAGGCATAACTGCACCGCGCAGAGCATGACCAGCACGCACGTCACGCGGCGGGTCGAAGCAAGCCTTCGCGGTATGCCAGGAGTCGATTGTGGCGTGCGCAGAGTATTTGCAAGTTACTAGCAGTCTCGGTGCCACCGCGTATGAACGGCACGATGTGATGAAACTGCAAGAACGCGCGCTCACGGCAACGGCGCCCATTGGCGCCGACGTAAGCGCATCGGGCGCCATCGCGAGCGAGCACTTGGCGGCGCACTTCGTGATCGATGTGTGGTCGGTGTGGTGACGCACTCGGCGGTGGGTCTTCTGGTAGCTGCTTTGGCTGGCCCAAGTCTGAGAGCTCGACTGGTGACTGCTTTGGTTGGCCCAAATCCGAAGGCTCGGGTTGCGGAACGCCTCCGTGAGTGGGCTCGGGTCGTGCGGCGACGCTCTCATCGCGCACCCGCTTGGCAAAGCGGCGCGCCTCGAGCCGCTCAATCAACAGATCGATCGCGCGTTCGACTACCACCGCCAAATCCCCACAGGGGTTGGCGTGACTCAGCAAATCACGCGCCAACTCAATTTTCGCAGTTTGAATCGCCGTCAGCTCCAATTGCAGGCAATAGCGATCGGCCGAACGAGGCTGCAGCGAGCCAGTCGGCCCCGCCGCCACCGCGTCGCGCAAAACCGGCAACCTTCGCAGATTGCTCCCCACACCCGCTCTCGGAAAGCGCAATGCCAACAGCTCTAGCAGTGCTCGCTTGCTCTTCCCGCGAGCCTCCGCAAGCAGCTCGGCGTGGTTCTCATCTGTCAGGTATTTATTGAGCAGCACCAGAGCGGTCAGATGAATCTCGCGCCGCTCCAGTAGCTCGAACACGAGCGGGAACCGGCGAGCAAGCCGCGCCGCGCCAATGCGATAGAAAGCTTCGCTCTCGCTGAGCCCGAGCGTGGTGAGGCAATAGTCCCAGAGCGACAGACCCTTTACTAGAGGAAGCTGCCGCGCATCGAGCTCTGCCAAGTGCGCCACGATCCGCGCCTCTCTGATGGATCCCGAACGAAGCAACTTGCGAAGCTCCTCCTCCAAGTGCTCATCGGCCACGTCGTGCAATAACCAAAATCCCCGCTCTTGCATGGTTCTTGTTTAGCACGCCATTTTTTGAATGCTCGAGCGACTCCAGGTTGCGCGATCGCCGCAACGACCGAGACAAAACTCAAAACTTGTCCAGACGCGCATCTGAGCTCGCGCAGAAAGCTCGTAGCGTGCTCGTTGAAGGCGATCGCCACTCTCGGGCGCGCGCCGCGCAAAAAACCGTCAAGCTCAAAGTTCCCGATTAAAGATAGGAATTCGTGTCCGCTCACTGGCGGAGATCGAGCGCTGTCTTATGTTCTCTTTGGGACGCTTTACAGAAGGGATGTCACATCGACCGAGGGATTTGAAGAAGCGCCATTGAGTCCGGCAACGGTTGCAGGGCGTGATGTTCGCCCACGCCTTCACTGTCCGAACGCCTGCGCACGGGCGCCAGTTCAGTCGGCCGATCACTACTGACGGCGGGAAACGTGAACCACGCGGCTCGCTTCGGCGATACCGTCGGTGCGGAACCGCACCGCTTTCTCGAGCCGTCACTTTGGCTGGCCCAAGTGGCTGAGCGACTCTTCCACGGCGCGCCCCGCGCGTCGCGTTCGTGCGATAGCTCGAGGCGGACCTTACCGGCCTTGTTGTCGCCCTAGGCGATTTGCTCGGCGCGGTGCGTCGAGCGCGGCGTACCACCCTGTGCGGCGCGTTTCCCATCGCACCGCCACGCACCACCGCGTTCGACCGTGCACGCACCGCTTTGGACGGTGCACGCAATCAACACGGAAGCTTCTGCACTCACTGCTGTGTGAAGACGAACAGCCCTACCCGCATTGTCAACAATCGCAGTAATCTTTGATTTTTGACTACGATTTCGAAGGTTTTGCGTCAGACGACGAAGCACACTGACGACGCATGTTGGGTCGTTCGAACTGCGCAGCTTGGGGTGCCTTCATCGCCGCCGTGTCACTCTCGTCGGTCGCTTCTGCTGTGACCAATCCGTCGACGGGCGGTGTCACTATTCCGACGATCCAGGCGAACTTGGCGCCGCAATGCAAGCGAGTCTCCGCAGACGAGCCCGCTGACAAGAACGTCGAGGCGTGTCTCGATATGCAAGAGGGCGACCCGGCGCTGATCGACGCCCAAAAGGACGCGCTCACGTCACCCGAGACGTTTCAGCCCACCTGCCAGCTCACGTTCACGCCCATCGTCAAGGGCGGCAGCATCTACGATGTTTTCGGCTGGTACAACGTCAAGGAAGACCCGCTCAATCCTGGCCAGTTCATCAAGCCGACGCAGGCCGAATTGTACGGCATGTTCGTCACCAACGACTTCAAGGACTCGACGCAGCTGACGAACCAGTCAGTGGTGCTCGATTTGGGCGTGGAAGCGGCTGCAGGTCGCTACAAAGGTGGACAAATCGGCTTCTTCCTCGTCTCGACGAGCGAGCAGCTCTCGATCGACCCGACCACGCATGCCGTGATCGGCAACATTCGTTTTCAGTTCTACACGCAGCACGCGCTCAACCCGGGCAGCACGCCAGGCAAGACCTTCTACAACGTGCTCACCTGGGAGAGCGTCGCCCACAAGAACACCTTCTACTTCGGTTGGGAGGACTTACCGGTCGACGGCGGTAGCGACAACGACTTCGACGACTTCCTCTTCTCCGTTTCGGGCGTGCAGTGCGGTGGCGGCGGGCAGCCGTGCGAAACGGGCCAGATGGGCGTGTGCGCGGCCGGCGTGCTGCAATGCAAAAAGAGCGTCATCACCTGCGTGCCCACGCTGCAGCCTTCTGACGAAAAATGTAACGCGCTCGATGACGACTGTAACGGCTCGGTCGACGACGGCGACAATCTGTGCCCCGATGGCGACATCTGCAGCCACGGTTCCTGTGTGCCCAAGTGTGGCACTGGCGAGTTCCGCTGCCAAGACGGCGCCACCTGCACCCCCGAAGGCTTGTGCGTCGACCCCGCATGCGTCGGCATGGAATGCCCCGAAGGCAAAGTCTGCTCCGGCGGCGAGTGTGTAGACGCCTGCACCGGCATCACCTGTCCCTACGGCCGCGTCTGCCGCAACGGTGGTTGCGTCGACCCGTGCGTTGGCATAGAGTGCGACGAAGGCTTCGCCTGCGTGCTGGGTGTGTGCTCGAGCTGCGAGTGCTCCGCGTGCGGCGACGGCACGAGCTGCCAACCCAGCGTCGCTGACGCCAGCATCAAGCTGTGTACGGACACCGGCTGTGAGGGCAAGACTTGCAACGCCGGCACGCACTGCGCAGCCGGCGACTGCGTCGACGACTGCGACGGAGCCGCCTGCCCCACCGGTCAGATGTGCATGAACGGCGAATGCGTGGGCGACCCCAACGCCATGAGCACGGGCGGCAGCGGCAATGGCACCGGCGGTAGCGATGTCGTCGTGATCACGGGCGGCACCTTGAACGGCAGCGGCGCGAGCGACGCCAGCGGCGGAACCACGAACGCCGCTGGTCGCCCGCTCGGCGTCACCACCGACCAGAAGTCGTGCAACTGCACCGTGCCGGGCGCACCCGGCAGCCGCGCTGCAGCGCTGGGCTTGCTGGCGCTACTAGGCTTGGCACGCCGTCGTCGGCGCGCGGCCGCCTAGTCCTAGTCGACTTGCGCACCGAACAGCGGCGAGGCACTCGCGCTCGCCGCAACGACCAGAAGCAGGGCGCCGACCAGCTTCATTGCCGAGCCGGCGCCCAATACGGCACCCGCGCGCGTGACCAGCACCGCGCCGAGTGAGCTCGCGGCGAAGATCAGCGTCCACCCCGCCGCGAGCACCCGGCCCAGTAGCGCATCGGGCGTGAGGCGCTGTCGCAGCGACGTCACCGCCACCGCTCGAAACGTGAGCCCACCGGACCACAGCATGCCGCTCACGATCACCAGCCCCAGGCTGCGACCCCAACCGCCCAGTACCAGTCCCAGCCCCTGGACGGCCGTGCCCACGATGCCAATCGTGCCGAGCCCCGCACGGCGCGCCAATCTGCCCCCCGAAAGCGCGCCCAGCACCGCACCCAAAGCCGCCAGCGCCAACGAAAACCCCACCACGCCGCCGCTCTCCGCCAAATCCACGCGCAACCGATACACCACCAGGTCGATCACCGCCGCACCGACTCCGATACTGCCCAGCAGCGCGACGCCCGTTTGAAACAACGTGAGCGAGCGCAGCACCCGATGCCCGACCAGGTAACGTAACCCGGCCGCGATCTCGGCGAGCGGCGCCAACGCTTCGTTCGGATCCCGCTCGGCGCGGTCCCGGCGAAAGCGCAGCGACGAAAGGCTCGCGGCCGACGCAGCGAACGACAGCGCGTTCACCCCCACCGCCCACACCGGACCAAAGCGCGCGCAAACGCCGCCCGCCAGCGCGGAGCCGATCACGAAGCACAGCGCCTGCGTCGCTTGCAGACGACCATTCGCGGAAGCTACCTCGCCCGGCTCGACCAGGTTCGAGACCGCCGCCATGTACGCCACCAGAAACAGATTGCTCGCCAGCGCCGTGAGCAGCGCCACGCCGTAGATCACGCTCATGGGCAGCGCACCAAAGAGCGACAGCAACGGCAGCGCTCCGTACAGCACGAGCCGCGCGGCGTCACAGCCGATCATCAGCCGGCGACGATTCACCCGATCGACCACCACACCCGCGAACGTGGCGCTCAAGAGCTGCCCCGCCCCCGTGACGGCCGTCACGTAGCCCATCTGCAGCACCGAATGGGTCGTCTCGAACACGAGCAACGGCATGGCCACAAAGCCAAAGGCATCGCCCAGATTCGAGATCGCCTGCCCCAACCAAAAGCGACGAAACGAGCGGTTTCGAGTCGAGCCCACGCCGCAACGCTTGCTCAATCTCGGCGATCGCGCTACCCGGGGGCGGCCATGACGGACGACGCCAGCCGCGAAGAAGCGGCTCCGGAGCCCGAATACGGCGCTACCCGGCGTCCCGGCATGCGCTCGTGGCTGCAGCAGAATCGCAACCTGGCGCTCTTGCTAGGCTGCGTGGGGCTTTCTGGCGTCATCGCGCTCGACATTTTCTTCATGCTCAAGAGCGACGCTCGGCGGCGCTCCCCGGCGGCGGTCGCAACCGCCACGCCCGCGCCGCCCGCGCCGCCCGCTGCTGCCTTGGCACCCGCGCCCGCATCCAGCGGCAGCACCGCCGCGAGCGCCGACGACGCCGTGCCCGGCGACGCGCAAGACTATTTCGAGAGCGACGACGGCGAGCCGCGCGCGCCGACCAACAAGCCCTCCGGCCCGAGCAAACACTTTGCCACCGTCGCGCAGGCCGCCATCGACAGCTGCACCACCGCCAGCGTCGACGGCCTGAGCCGGCAGATCATCGCGCAGGCGCGCTGCATCAAGCCCAACGCCTACGTGCCCCTGCCCAGCCGCCCGAACCTGACCATCGCTAGCCAGGTCTTTCCGTACTTGGAGCTCGAGGCGCGCGACCGCTTGCTCAAAGCGCTCGACTCCAAGCCCAAGCAGAAGATGACCATCAACAGCGCGCTCCGTACCGTGGCGCAGCAGTATCTGGTCTGGCGCTGGTCAGCGACCAAGCGCTGCGGCGTGCCGCTGGCGACCCCGCCGGGCGAGAGCAACCACGAAATCGGTGTCGCGCTCGACATTGCCGAGGCCGGTACCTGGCGCCCCGCGCTCGAGGCGCAACAATTCAGGTGGCTGGGCCAGAGCGATCGCGTGCACTTCGACTACCGGGGCGGCGGCGCCAACCCGAGCAGCAGTCACACGGACGTGCTCGCGTTCCAAAAGCTTTGGAACCGCAACCACCCCACCGACAAGATCACCGAAGACGGCAAATACAGCACAGCCGTCGAGCAGCGCTTGAAACAGTCGCCGCCCGACGGCTTTCAACTCGGTCCAAGCTGCGGCGCGCCGGCTAAACCAAGCGCCCCGAAGCCGAACTAGAGCCGCCGTTGCGGGCGGCTCCTGCTGCGCTCACTTGAGCGGCAGGCTCTTGATCGAGCAGTCGCCGTCGGCCCAGTAGACGTTGGTGTCGTCCACCGCGATCGAGCTGGGAGACGTCTGGCCGCGCGCGATCTGCGTCGGCATCGAGTCCTTCATCAGCGGCGACGTGTAGACCAGGCCGCTGTCGTCCGCCAGGTACACTACGTCCTTCGCGATGGCGAAGGCGGTGATCTTGTTGGCGGTGGGGCTATTGGCTTGCACGATCGTCTCGTTGAAGCCGCTCGGCATGCTGGCCGACGACGTGTAGATGCTCGCCTGGTTCGCCCAGTAGGTGTTGTCGCCGATGATGTAGATGGTGTCGAAGTTGAGCGCACCTTGCGAGCGACCAAGCCGCTTGCAGTCCTTGTTCATCACCGCCGAGTCTTCTGAAGCACAGACGGACGGCGTGTCCATCAGCTGCATCACGTCCACGTCGCCGTTGATGTCGGCGGGGTAACCGACGAACTTGTCGGTAACGGCCAGGGCCTTGGGGATGCCGCTATCTTCGTGACCGACCTCCACGGCGTCAGCACCGCCGGCCGCCGGCACCTTCTTGACGAACGTGGCCGTGGAATAGACGACGCTCATGCCGTCGGGCGTGAGCGCGAAGCCACCGATGTCCATGGCTTCTGCTGCCTTGAGGAGCGGAGTCGCGGCGCCGCCTGCGATTGGCGCGCTCATGATCTGCTTGGCGGTGCTGGCGAGCCAGAACACCTTGTCTGCCGTGACCGATAGCAGCGTCGGCCCCATTTGCCCCGTCGCAACCGCCATGGGCGTTCCGCCCGTGGTTGCCACGCTGCTCACGGTGCCGTGCATCATGTCCGTGTAGTAAAGCTTGCCGCCCGCGACCGCGATCTTCATCGAGCCGCAGCCTGCCGCCGCCGGCACGACCACGGTCGGATCCTTGCCGCACTTACCGGCATTGCAGGTCTGCTGCGCCGTGCACTTCGTGTCGCAGCCGCCGCAGCGATCCGGATCGGTCATGAAGTCACCGCAGCCGTCCATGCACGCGCTGAGCGTCGTCGGCTGGCAGTAGCACAAGCCGTCCATGCGCTTGACGGAGTTGGCCGGGCACATGCCGTTGATCATCATCAGGCCCATGCCGCCGCCGGTCGCGGAGCCGCCGCTGCCGGCCGAGCTGCCACCCGTACCAGCCGTGGCGCTGCCGCCCGTGTTGGTCCCGGCGACCGGTGCCGTGCCACCGGCGCTCGTGCTGCCGCCGGAGTTGTCGCTGCTGCACGCAGCGTTGAACATACCGACCAGCATTGTGCTGCCCAAAACTGCACCAATCGACACCACGGCCCTGGCCTTCATCGTCAACGCCTCCAAAATGGAAATAGCTCTCAGGACAGGCTATGTCGCCGTGTCCGGTAGGCGATCACGGTAACAGAAAAGTCCCGGCATACCAGGGCGCAACAGGGAATGAGCCAGTTGAAAACGTGCCACCAAATGCCTTCACGTGCGCGGCAAGAGCCGGACACTAAGCCCTGATCGCCGCGCGTTTGTCGCGCTTTCGGAGTGCCGTATATGGGCTATTACCGTCTGTCGTGCGCGTCCCTCGTGTTCATTTCTTCCGCCGGTTTGGCACTCGCATGCTCGGCCGAATCCCCAGGCAACGGTCCGGGTGGTGGCGGTAGCGGGAACACGGCGGGCAGTAGTGTCCTGCCCCCCGGGGGCGCGTCCAACACGGCCGGCGCGAGCACGGCGGGCACCAGCCCCGGCACCGGCGGCACGCAAGGCGTCGCTGGCAGCCAGCCGGTGGGCGGCTCGAACGCCACGGCGGGCAATGGCTCCGGCGGTAACACTCCCGCGGGTGGTAGCGGTAGCGTGTCTGGTGCCGGTGGCATGAGCGGCGGCGGTGGTGGTGGCCCCGTTGGTCACGTGCGCACGGGCATGAGCGCCGGCTGCAACAAGCAGCCGCCCGGTGAAGACTCCAGCAACAACTACGTGAAGCACGAGGTGCACATCACCGGCCTCGACCCTGTCTACCTGCAGGGTGGCATGTACTACAAGAGCAGCGGCGGTTACGATCCTTCGTTCCGTCCGTACGCCGTGCGCCTACCAGCGGGCTACGACCCGAGCAAGCCGTACGCGGTCACGTTCGGCGGCGGCGGCTGCGGCGGCAGTGCCGCAAACTTCGCTGGCAATCCGGGCGGGGGCCTGCAAATGGCCGGCAACGGGCAGACCATTCAGGTCGGCCTCTCGTACATCGAAACCTGCTTCGCCGACGGCGGCCCCTCCATCGGTAACCGCACCGACACGCCGGACGAACCGTACTTCCGCGAAGTCATGAAGCAGATCGAGGCGAACTATTGCATCGACCTAGCCAAGGTGTTCGTGGGCGGCTTCAGCAGCGGCGCCTGGGAGGCGTACACGCTGGGCTGCGCGGCGGCCGATTTGGTGCGCGGCATCGGTACGGACGAAGGCGGCTTCCGCACCATGCACCCCGAGTGCAAAGGTCCGGTCGCGGCCGTGCTCGTCGCGGGCGAGGCGGATACCGAAAACCCGATCGGCCCGCTCGACCCGAACAAGGACGCCGACAAGGGCGCGATCAACCGCCTCGGCAGCTTGGGCTCGGCGCCCGGGCGCGACGACATCTTGATGCGCAACGGCTGCGTCGGAACCGACACCGTCGGCTACTCCGACGCCAAGTACGGCCAATGTAAGAAGTACACGGGCTGCCCCGATGCATATCCGGTCATCTGGTGCTCGCTGCCAGGAGTCGGCCACAACAACAGCACGTACAACGGCACCAACTACTCGCCGGGCCCGATGTGGGACGTGCTGAGCAAGCTGCCCCCACCCTGATTCGCGCCGCGCGCGCTCACATCTTCAGGCGCAGCGAGAGGCCGGCGGCGGTGGGCGTGAACCACGGCGAGATGGCGGCTTCTTGCGTCGCGGTGGGGTTGACGGGCACGCTCTTGGCGCCAATGACGATCATCGGCACGCCCACGGCGACGAAGCTCGCAGCAGCGGCCAACGATACGTACATAGGCGTCTCGTATTTGGTGCAATCGTTCTGCGGGTAGGTATAAGAGCCGGAGCCCGAGTACGTGCCGGTGCTATTGTCGACGTCGCACAGCGTCTTCTCGAGCGCGAAGATGTAGGCGGCGATCAGCGCCACCGGCGTCATCGCCGTGGTGACGATGCCACCCACCATGAGCGGCTTGGAGCGCCTGGTCGTGTCTTGCTTGATGGGCTTCTCTTCGACCGGCGGCGCGGGCGCCGGAGCTACCGGCGGCACCTCCGACGCATAGGGCTGCTCGACCATCGGCGCGCTGGCGCTCGGCGGCGACACGCACTGCCCCGCGTCACACACGCGATCGCCTTTGCACTCCGTGTCCATCGTGCACTGCGCATGAGCCCGCGCCGTTCCGAACAACGACATTCCCCCAACCACCAGCCCTAACCAAACGCGCATGGCGCGCACGTTAGCAGAAAACGGCCGTCCAACCGCGTTCCGCAGCCACGCGACGCGACAGACCCGCCGTTGTGGTAACCAGCCGTCGATGCATCGCAGCCGTTTGCTAGCCCTGACGGCGCTCCTGTGCCTGGCTTGTTTCGGCTCGCCGGCGCTGGCGCAACCCTCTCCCCTCGCCCGGGCCGCAGCGTCCACCAACCCGCCCCCGGCCGAGGAACCCTCGGTGACCGAGCCGCCCCCTGGCTCACCGCGCGCAGCCCTCCAAAAATACCTGGAGCTCGGTCACAAGGGGCGCTTCGCCGAAGCCAGCACGCTCTTGGAGGTTCCGAAAGCGCGCGAAGCCGAGCGGCCACTCTTGGCCAAGCGCTTGCTCGCCGTGCTCGACCGCTACGTGTGGATCGACCTCGAGAAAGTCTCGGACGTCGACGACGGCGCGCTCAACGACGGCCTGCCCGCCAAGCTCGAGCAGATCGCCACCATACCGGTCGAGGGCAAGACCAGCGAGCCCGTGCGCATGATTCGCCACGGCGCCGGCTGGCGCTTCTCGCCTTCGACCGTAGACAAGGTCGACGAATGGTACGAGGCCTTGCCCGACCGCTGGCTGCTCGACAACCTGCCGGCACCGCTGCTGCGCGTGGGTCCGCGCAGCTTGCTGTGGTGGCAATGGCTCGGGCTCGGGCTGGCCGCGCTCGTCGGTGCCATCTGGGGCGCGCTGCTCGGCGCGGTCGCGCGCAAATGGCTGGGGCGCGCCGCAGCCAAGACCCCCACCGAGTGGGACGACCGCATCGTGGCGCGCAGTCGGGGGCCGCTGGCGCTCGCGTTCGCGCTCGGCACCTTGCGCGCGCTCTTACCGTTGCTCTTGCTGTACGAGCCGGCCGAGGTGTTCGTGCACCGCGCCCTGCGCGGCTTGTTCCTGGCCAATCTGCTGTGGGCCGTCTGGCGCTTCGTGGACGTAGTGGCGGAGCTGTCGTGGGACTCAGCGTGGAGCCACGACCACGCTGGCTCACGCGCGCTGATTCCGTTGGCTCGCCGCGCCGGCAAGGCGCTGGTCGCCGTCGCGGCGCTGGTGCTGCTGCTCTCGGCGCTGGGCTATCCGGTCACCAGCTTGATCGCGGGTCTGGGCATCGGAGGCCTGGCCGTCGCGCTCGCCTCACAAAAGACGGTCGAAAACCTGTTCGGCGCCTTTTCGCTCGGCATCGATCAACCCTTTCGCGAGGGCGACTTCGTGCGCATCGAAGATCTCACCGGCACCGTCGAGCGACTGGGCCTGCGCTCGACCCGCATTCGCACACCGGACCGCACGCTGGTCTCGATCCCGAACGGCAAGCTGGCGGAGATGCGACTCGAAACCTTCGCGGTGCGTGACCGCATGCGCCTCGCGTGTAATCTCGGCCTGGTCTACGGCACCAGCGCGGCGCAGCTCAAGGCCGTGCTGGCCGGCGTCGAGGAGACGCTGCGCAAACACCCCAAGCTGTGGCCCGACGGCGTGAGCGTGCGCCTGGTCGAGCTCGCCAGCTCCTCGCTCAACATCGAAGTCTCGTGTTGGTTCGACACGCCGAGCTTCGACGAGTTCACCGTGATTCGTCAGGACATGCTGCTCGCCTTCTTGCAGGTGGTCGAAGACGCGGGCACCGCGCTCGCGTTCCCAACCCAGACCGTGCAGCTGCAACAACTCCCGCGCTGAGCGGTCATTAACATCAGAAGATCATTGGTATTTTCATTTTCCAAACACTGAACATCCGCGCAGCTTAGAATCCACGGTGTGGCCCTTTCCGCACCGCGACTGTGTTGCTTGGATTTGGATACGTTCTTCGTCTCGGTCGAACGCCTCTTGGACCCAAGCCTGGTGGGTAAGCCCGTCGTGGTCGGCGGCAAGCCGGGGCAGCGCGGCGTGGTGACGTCGGCGAGCTACGAGGTGCGCGCGTTCGGGGTGCGCTCGGGCATGTCGCTCACGAAGGCGTACGAGCTGGCGCCGCACGCCGTGTTCGTGCCCACCCGGCACAACCTGTATGGCGAGTACGCAGCGCGCGTGCGCCGCATCGCCGAAGACTACACCCCTGCTTCGCAGGTCGCGAGCATCGACGAGATGTTCCTGGATTTCTCTGGTTGCGAGAGTCTGTACTTTACGCCGGGCGACGAGAGCGCCGACGCCACCATCGAGCGCACGGTGCGGCGCCTGACCGACGAGATCCAGACGCGCGTCGGCCTACCGTCGAGCGCCGGCATCGCCACCAGCCGCTCGGTCGCCAAGGTCGCGAGCGGTGTCGCCAAACCGCGCGGCGTCGTCATGGTGCGGGCCGGTGCCGAGGCGCGTTTTTTGGGGCCGCTCCCGGTGCGCAAGTTTCCCGGCATCGGGCCGGTTGCCGAGCAAAAGCTACAAGAGCTGGGCGTCAAAACCCTGGCCGAGGTCGTGGCCACCCCCCTACCCCAGCTGCGCAAAGCCGTCGGTAATTGGGCAGAAGGCCTGCAGCGCGGCTGCCGAGGCTACGGGCCGCACGAGCTGGGGCGGGAGCGACCGGCTTTTCGAGAGTTCGATCCGCTGGGCGGCGATCTCGGCACCATCTCCAACGAGCGCACCTTTCGCGAAGACGTGCGCGACCCCAGCTGTATCGAGGCGATGTTGTGCGGGCTGTGCGAGCGCGTCTGCTGGCGAGCCCGCAAGCGCGCCGTCAAAGCCCGCACCGTGTCGCTCAAGCTACGTTACGCGGACTTCGAGACGCTGGAGCGTTCGCGCACCGTCACCGCCACCTGCTCGGAGCTCGAGCTCTACCCGGTGGTGCTGGCGCTCTTTCGCAAGGCGCGCACGCGTCGCACCGCGATTCGCCTCTTGGGTGTGCGCTTGTCGAATCTGCAAATCGAACGACAGCTGTCGTTGTTCGAGCCCACGCTGCCGATCCATCGCGCCATGGATGGCATCCGTGAGCGCTACGGCTACGAGGCGCTGCGCGTCGCCGGCGGCGAGCGCGACGGGCGGCTCGGCGGCGGTGACGAGTGAGCAGCCGCGCGCAAGCGCTACGGCGCTGGACCAGGTCCCACAGGACCTTGTGAGCCGAGCTGTTGCTCGACCTGGCGCAGCGAATCCAGGTAAGAGGCAATCACCTGTTGCCCCGCGGGCTCGACTTGCGGCGTGAGCCACTGTGCCTCGGCGTCCGCGAGATCTAGCACGGCCTTTTGGCGGGCCACGGCGGGCATGAAGGGCCCTTCGGCAGAGAACGAAAGCGGGGGAGCCATCGCCATGCCGGCAGCATCGCTGGTACGGAAGGCGTGACTGAGCACGATTGCTCGCATCAGGCTTTGCAGATTGGGGCTGCCCGTGCCGAATGCCGCCAGCAGCGACTGCACCGTGCAGTCGTCGCTCGCAAGGAGCTCGCGCTCCAAGGTGTAACTGAGCCAGGCGCGCGCTACGCACTCCCTCACACGCGCGCTGTGGGCCAGGCGATCGGCGAGCTCGCCGGGCCCGTTGAACGGACCGGCGGTGATGCCGTCGACGGGCTCGGTGAGCTCTCCACTCGCGTCGATCGGCAAGCCGTTCTCGGTCGTCCGAGCGCGAGCTACCTCATCGAAATTCTCGAGCCCGAAGCCAATCGGGTCAATCAAGCTGTGGCAGCTCGCGCACTTGGCGTCGGCCTGGTGAGCCTGCCAGGCCTGGCGCCGGGTCTCGGTCGGTTGCACCGTGATGTTTCGGTCCACGTTGGGCGGTGGCTCGGGTACGGGTTGGCACAACAGCCGTTCGCGAACGAAGCGACCGCGACGCGATGGATTGGGAAAATGAACGAGCGTGCTGCTCTGAGTCAAAATCCCGAAGCCTCGCGGGGAATCCAGGGTGACGGCGATGAAGCCTTGCTCTGGAATTTGGGGCGAATGAATACCGTAAAGATCCGCGAGACGGCGATCGATGAAGGAGTTGCTCGACTGGAGCAAATCGGTAAGTGAGCCCGTGAACCTCATCACGTCGTCGATGAACCGCTCGGTTTCGCCGCGCATCGATGCCAACAGCTCTGGCGGCAGGTCGGGCGAAGCGAGCTTGTCGAGCTCCTTGAGGCCGAGCCAGGTCGAGATGAAATGCACGGCTGCTTCGCGTGATGCCGGCAACGCGAGTAGCCGATCGACGTTGCGCTCGAGCCCAGTGCCGGGCTCTAGGTCGTTCTTGTCGGCAGCCGCCCGCAGCTCGGAGTCGGACGGCGCGCCGGTGAGCGCGAGCGAGAGCCGGCTCGCCAGCTCGAAAGGCGACAGCGGATGCTGGGCGTTCGGGGCTTGAGCCGGGTCGCCCAGGTAGACTTTGAATAGAAACAACGGTGAAAGCAGCGCGCCTTCGAGCACGACCTGCACCCCGTTCGCGAAGTCGCCCGTGCCGGTCGCAGCCTTGAAAAGATCGACGTAGCGGCTCTGCTCCGGGGCCGTCAGCGGGCGACGAAAGGCGCGGCCCACGACGTTAGCCACGAACTGCGTGGCGCAGGCGTCATCGACCGGCTCGTCGATGGGGCAAGGCAAGAGCTGCCCACTTCGCGCCGCCTCGCCTTGACGCTCGGCCTCCGCCAACAATGCGGCGACCCCCGCCGGGCTCAGATCCATGGCTTCGGCCAGCGATGCATCCGGCGTGACGTCGCTGGGCAATGCATTGGCCGCCACGGCGGTTCCGGTGAGCGCAGCCACGCTACGGGCGAATTCCCACGACGAGAGCGCTCGCAGCGGCAACGTCGACGGTTGCTCGGCGCACGCTTGCGTCGGCGCGCCGCCGCCCGCTGCTCCGCCAGCGGCCACACCGGCGACCGGCGCTGTGCCAGCCGCGGAGGGGCTGTTGCCCACACCGCCAGACACGCCACTGCCGCCGTTGACGGCGACGCCGCCCTGACCGACGCCGGCACCGGCATCGCTGCTGCTACGCTCGCTGACGACGCGCTCGTGGATGCCGGAGCACCCGACCAAGGCCGCCAGCAGCACTACACCGAATGAGGAGCTCTCGCGCATCGGAACCCGGCTCGAGCACGCGCCATGCCAAAGCCCTCGCGTCGATCGAGCCCCAGAGAAAGCCAAAATTCAAGCCCCAAGGCGGTCCGACCCGACGAACCTGCACCGATTGTTCGGCGCTGCACACACCTGTCCAGGCCGCGATACAGGATCGGCCGCCCCGAGCGGCAGCTCAGAAACGCCATTCGCCGCCGACGGCGATCATCGGCCCGGCGTAGGCGGTCGTACACTCCGAGAACACGCCGTCGAACTGGAAACCACAGTTGGGGTTCGATTCGAACACACCCGCGCCGCCTGCCGCCACGTAGAGGAACTTGGAACCCGCTCCGCCATTGCCGGCGACCAACGCGCGAAAGCCCACCTCACCGTAGCCGTAGCCGACGTCACCGCCGCCGCCGGCCAAGTTGAGCCAGTAGCCGGAGGTTACCGGGATTTGCAGGTTGGCGACCATGCCGCCAAACCCGAATTGACTGTGGAAGATCACGACGCTGGTGCGCGCCGTGAAATTCAGGCCGTCGAGCGCACCGAGCCGGATGAGCTGCACCAGTGACAGGCCCGAGCCGGGCTGCACCAGGAAATCCGTCGAGTTGACGGTCTGGCCACCGACACCCAAGCCCATCTCGAAATACCGTGAATCGTAGCTGGCGGCCACGGCAGCGTTGACGACCGAGATGGAGCGATCGTTCTCGACCGCAGCCAGCGCCAACGGGTCGAAGAACGCCTGCACATGGAACGGGGCCCCCAAGTGGCGCCCTGCCCAGCCGCTCAGCAGTGCGCCGCCGCCGAACCGGCTGAGCGCGAAGAACGGCCGAAACGCGACGCCCATCGACCAGTAGTCGTGGGCGCGCGGCGCTCCCGCCAGGCTCGAGCTGGTCGGGGCGCGCGTCGGTATCGCGACCGAACCGACAGGCACGTCTTCGTTCACGCCCAGGCGCACGCGCGCGCTGTGCTCGAACGCGTCCGTCACGACGCCGACAGCGAGCACCTCGTGCGACGTCGCGCCGTTATCGTCGTCCGGGTCGACGTACTCGCGCGACAGCTCGATGCGATCGCCGTGCGACACGCCCTCGGCCCTACCCAACGTGATCACGACGAAGCGATCCTCGACGCGCTTCACCAGCCCCGCCTGTGGCTGGGGCGCTGCAGCAGCGGCCTCCGACGCTGGCTGCTGCGACGCAGCACTCGGCGGCGCGGTGGGTTGCGGCGCGGCCGGCGTGGCCTCGAACGAGCCTTGAGTCGGAAAGCGCACGGCACCGGGTGCCGAGCCGGCAGGTGCGCCGGCGGCACCGAACGGAACAGCCACGACGGTGCGGAGCTTCACCCACAACCGCCCGTCGGGCTCGTGCATGAAGCCAGTTGCTTCGCCCGGTTGCTCGTAGCTGCGCAAGAAGCGCGGTCCAGCGGCTTCGATCGCCACCTCCCAGACTCCCGCAGCCCCGCACGCGACGAGCCGCCGCGCGCCGTCCGTGAGCTCGGCTTGCGGCTCGCAATGCTGGCCGCGCTCGTTGACCTGGTACTGAAAAAACCCCGCCGGCAGCGCTTCCTCGGCGCGGGCCACGGCGGGCGCGAGCAGGGCTCCCGCGACCGCCAGCCGCATCATTCGCCTTACCATTCGCCTCACCCACACCTTGTATGACATTCCGGAGGTGAGAAGGGAAGTTGCAGAAGGCTGTAGTTTCGCGGCCCTAGCCGATTTGCGCCATTTCGGCGCCGGCCCTCGAAAATGCGGGATGCGTGCCCGCCGGGCTCCGCTATGCTTAGCGGAGGTGGTTTGGTTGGTTCAGAGGGAGAGTAGACCCATGTGGATCCAGGTAGCGCATAAGCAAGGCTTGATCGGAGGGGTTGGCATCGCGCTCGGCGCGCTGCTGAGCGGCTGCAATTCGTTCGACCCGCCGCCCAACACAGATCCGCACTTGGAAATCCCGACCGACGAGCGCCCGGCCGTCACGTCGGCGGCGCGGCCGCGCCCGGTGACGGGCGGCACCCTCGCCGTGCTGAAAGACGGCTCGGCCGCGATCGTCGCCGATCCAGACCGCGATCGCGTGTCGATCGTCGACTTGAATTTGAACCAAGTCAGAAAGACGATCGAGCTGCAACCGGGAGACGAGCCGGGCCGCATCGTCGAAGACGGCAGCCAACACGTGCACGTCGCGCTGCGGGGCGGCGGCGCCGTCGTCAGCATCGACCCCGCCAGCGGCGAGGTGCTCGATCGTCGCGCTGTGTGCAAGGCTCCGCGCGGCATCGCATTCGACCAAGCGACGTCGCTCCTTCACGTGGCCTGCGCGGAGGGCACGTTGGTGTCGCTCCAGGCAACCGGTGGCGCCGCCACGCGTACGCTCACGCTCGAGCCCGATTTGCGCGACGTGGTCGTGCAGGGCAACGAGCTGTGGGTCACGCGCTTCAAGTCGGCCGAGGTGCTGCGGGTGGACAGCGCTGGCTCCATTTCCCATCGCGTCACGCTGCCCAAGACCACGGGCCAGCTCTCGGTTCCCCCGCCCAAGCAAACCAACAACAACGTTCCGGTCGACTTCGCGGGCAGCAAAGACGTGACCGTTAGCCCCGGCGTGGCCTGGCGCGCGCTGGCCAATCCGTCGGGCGGCGCCTTGCTGGTACACCAGCAAGAGGTAGACGACGACATCACGATTTCCGAGCCCACGCAGGGCACCAGCGCGTACGGCGGTGGCGGTGGCGGCACGCTGTGCGACGGCATCGTCAAGAACGCGATCACCCTGGTGGACGCGAACGGCAACACCACCACGACTCCGTTCACGAGCAGCCCGCTCGCGGTCGACGTGGCCATGAACACGAATTGGGTAGCCGTAGCGCAAGCCGGCACCGTCGATGACCAAGCGCCGCGCCCCTTCATGGTCTTCCCGGGCAGCGGCTCCGGTGCCAGCGCTGCCCCCGTGGGCACCGCCGCCAAGTTCGGCGGCGGTGCCGTCACGATGATTTCGACCGCGAGCGCCGGCGGCGGCAACTGCGCATTCCCGGAGGGCTTCGTGCCGGTCCAGGGCCCCGTCACGGCGGTCGCTTTCGCACCCAACGGCAACCTGGTCGTTCAAAGCCAGGAGCCGGCGCAGCTGACCGTGACCAACCCGAGCAGCGGCACCCTCGCCACGGTCGACCTGATGGGTGAGTCGCGGGCCGACACGGGCCACGAGTTGTTCCACCGCGATGCGGGTGGTGGCATCGCCTGCGCCTCGTGCCATCCCGAAGGCGGCGAGGACGGTCACACCTGGCACTTCGCCGACAGTGGCGCGCGCCGCACGCAGTCGTTGCAGGTCGGTCTCTCCGGCACGGCGCCGTTCCATTGGGCTGGCGACTTGGCGGACGTGGGCGCCGTGATGAGCACGGTGTTCGTCGGCCGCATGGGCGGTGTGAACCAGACGCCCGAGCGCACGGACACGCTGACCAAGTGGCTGTTCGGCATGCAGCGCACCCCCGCCATCCGCGACGCCGGTGACGCTGCCGCCATCCGCGGCAAGGCGCTCTTCGAATCGCCGTCGGTCGGCTGCAACTCCTGCCACGCGGGAGAAAAGTTCACCAACAACCAGACGGTCGCGATCGACGCCAACCGCGAAAAGCTGCAGGTCCCCTCCCTCGTAGACGTCGGCTACCGCGCGCCCTTCATGCACGACGGTTGCGCGCTCACACTCGCCGGTCGCTTCGACCCGGCCTGCGGCGGCAACCAACACGGCAACGTGTCCGGCCTCACGCAAGACCAGAAGAGCGACCTGGTCGCCTACCTCGAAACGCTCTGAGCTGCTCAGGGGGCTGCCAAGCCGCAGCCCCTCAGGATTCTACACATTTCGACGCAGTGGCCCACGAAGCAGAGCTCGCAGTGTCCGAGCGCTCTTCGAGCCGCTTCGCAGTCGCCATCCCATTGCGGCGTGTCCCCAGTTCCATCGCCAAGAAGTTCTTCCGAACGTAAGAACTTGGGTGAACGCGCGATGCTCTTCGGGACCCCAGGTATCATCGGACGTCCACGAAGCTACTGACGAGCGTAAGAATGTTTTGCGCGCGCGAGAGGTGAGTGGGCGTCCTCAGTCGTCGGACCCTCGTACGTGCCATGCAGCGCTCGCCGTTCCGCGAGATGTGTAGAATCACCAGCCGCAGCCCGCCCCGCAGCTTACGGCTCGGCCAGGCGCGCTTGCACTTGCGAAGCGAAGCGGCCGTGCGGGAAACGCGTGAGGTAGCTTTGGAGGTCCGACTTGCCGGCGGCGGTGCGGCCAAGGCGGAGCTGGCAGCCGGCGCGACCGAAGAGCGCACGCTCGGCCAGCGCGCCTGCCGGAGAGCCAGAGAGCACCGCGTCGAAGTCAGGGAGTGCGCGGTGGCAGTCGCGTTCGGCGTTGAGCTCCGCGCGGACCAGCATGAGCTCGGTCTTGCGACCGCTGCGCTCGAGCGGTAGTCCGCTGAGCAGCTGCAAGGCGGCCGCGCGACGCCCCAGCAGCAGCAGCGCATCGACGCGAGCCGTGGCAGCTTCTAGCGCCATCACACCGCCGGGGAATTGCGCCTGGTATTGGTCGAGCCAGCGCAGCGCCAGCGCAGCGTCGTGATCGCGTCGCAATGCCGTGAGCGCGTGCGAGAGCAGCGCCGACTCGCGCGTGAGCGAGCTCTCGGGCTCGCCGGGCGACGCAACCGGCGACGCGGCTGCCGAGCCGGGCGCAACCTCGCGCGCGTCTCGCGGCGGAGCGCGCTCGGCGAGCGGCGTGAGTGACATGGCCGGCTGCGGCGGCGGCGCCGCTACCGGCGGCACAGCCGACGGCGCCACGACGGCTGGCGTTGCCACGCGACCAGAACGCGCCGGGCGGGGCGCAGCCGGGCGGGCGCTGGGCGCAAGTGTCGGCGACCCAAGCGCGCTGAGCAGCGGGCGCCCCCATTGCGCGAGCGCGATGCTGGCGGCGCTCAGCGAGAGCGCGGCGGCCAGCAAAAACTGCCGGGCGTGACGCGGCGCGCGCGACGCGCGGCCTCTGACCAGTCTGCGCCCCACCGCGCCGAGGCGCGCGGCTTCCAGCGGAGACTCTTGCGGTAGCGCGCGGAACAGCTCACCTAGCTCGGCGTCGACGCCGCCCTGCTCGGGCTCATGGACCCAGCGCTCGACCGGTTGAGGATCCTCGTGGGGCATCGTCATTCCTCCCGCTCACGCCCGAAACGACGCGAGTACACCTTGCGAAAGCGCGCGCGGGCGCGGTGCAAGCTGACCCAAACGTTGTCCTCGGAAATGGCCAGAACATCCATGATCTGCGAAACCGGCAAGCCTTCGATCTCGAACAGAATCAGCAAAGTACGATCGCGCTCCGAGAGCTCGTCGAGCACCGCGTATACGATGCGCGCGGCTTGCTGCTTGAGCGCGCCGCCCAGCGGCGTTTCGACCGGTGCTTGCTGCACGTCCAGCGCGGGCGCCACCTGCAAGAAGAGCAAGCGCCGCAAGCGCTCTTTGCGGCGCCTGTGACTCACGACGCGAATCGTGATCGCATAGAGCCAGGTCTTGATCGAAGACCGATGACGGAACTCGCCGAGGCGGCGCTGCACGACCAGAAAGACTTCGTGCAGGACGTCTTCGGCGTCGCTGCGTCCCCACAGCCGCTTGACCCAACGCGACACCTCGGCCCCGTGACGGCGATAAACCGTCGCCAAATCGAGCTGGTGCTCGGGGCTCGCGTGTTCTGCGAGCCCGTCGACTTGCTCGAGCATCAGGCCGGGTGTCTTCAGGTCTCCTCCCTGGCTTCCTCAGCGCACGAAGCTCGGGCTGGTCACGATGGCCTGCACCAGCGCGCGGATCGAAAAGTCGGCGTTGGCGAACTGGTTGGCGACGGCGTTGCGCTCGCTCTCCGATAGCGTGACGGCGCCGGAGCCGAGGCCCGCGTTCAGCGCGTCTTGAAAGATCGAGCCGCCAATGCACTGCGCGACCTGGCACGACACCGCCAGCTGCGGCGCCAGCGACTCGAAGTCTTGGAATTCGAGCGGCGGCGACGCCATGCGGGCCGATGCGTCCACGGGCTCGCCATTGTCGAGCACGCGGTAGTTACCGGCGTCGTCGAAGTGCTCGAGCGAGTCACCGCTCGGGTCGAACAACGCGTGGCAAGCATTGCAAGCCGGGTTCGCCACGCTCGCCTCCAACACCTCACGCTGCGTCATGCCGGGTTGAGGAGCCGGATCGGCCTCGGGCAAGTTCGGCGGCGGCGGCGGCACGTCGGTGCAAAACAGTGCCTTCACCATCCAGGTGCCGCGCGCGGAAATCCCGTTCTTGGCCGAAAGTACATCGACCTCGGTAAGGATGCCGAAGCGATGCGCCTCACCGGTTGGCTCGGACAGCAGCGTGGCGAGGGTGGCGTCCGCGGCCGTAAGCTTCAAGCCCCAGGCATGGGCGGAATCCGCGGTGGGGTGGTCGGCGTTGCCGGGCAACCAGGAAGCGAGGAAGCGAACGAGGCCGGGGGCTTCGGTCTGGGCCGCCGCGTGGCCGTCCAGAATCTGCGTGGCCAGCGTGGCGGCCCAGGCGGCGCTCGGCGTGCGCGGCAACATCAGGTCGCTCGGCGCTTCGCTCGCGTCGAGAAAGTGATAGACGCGCGTCGCCAGCTCCGCGCTCGACGCAACCGCCGTCGCCGGAGCAGACTTGGCGGTCGGCGAGAAGCCGCAGCGCCCCATGTCGACCGGCACGTCGTTGTCGCCAACGCCACCTTCGCCGATCACGCTGCCGCCGGCGGTACCGGACCCGGTGCCGCCCACGCTCGACGAGCCACCCGAGCTCGCCGCCGTGCCGGCTGCGTTTTGGCTCGCCTTACCGGCGGAGCCGCCGGCGGGCTCGAAGCCGACGTCGTAGCGGCCGGAGCACGCGAACGTCAGAAGTCCCAACCCAATTCCCACGCAGCAGAGCTTCATTTTCCTGTCTCCCTTCGGGCCATGCCGGTTAGTGACCCGGCTGCCGAAGGGCCTTACAGGTCGAATCGGGTTTCTCACCAGGCACGAAAAGAGGCCCCCAAGCTCGCGTAAAGCTCCAGGTTTGGTAGCTCTACCGCCCTCTCTTCGGTGCCGACGTGTACGATGGCTCGAGCGCCAGCGAAGGCCATCCCGGAGACCTCGAGGAAGGGCGCGATGCGCCCCTGCGGCAGCGCCCAGCGCGCCGCGAGCGCACCGCCCCAAACCACGACGTCGTACGTGCGCGAGTCTTGAAAGTTGACGCCGCTGAGGTGAAACCACGCGCCAGCCGGGCCGGCGGTCATGTCGAGCCGGGTGGAGCCGAGGCTCGCGCGCAGTGCTGGCCCAACCACGAGCGGCCAGCGAAAGTAACTCACCGACCCAGGCGACAACTCCGTGCGACGCGGCGTGCTGAACGTGCCACTCAAGGCCGCGCCCCAACCGGTGGACTCGGGTAAGTAGCGCACCCCCAAGCTCCCGAACGGCGCGGGCGACGCCGAAGACAGCACGCCGCCGGCGGCCACACCGAGCTCGAGGTTGCGACGCTGCGTCGGTCGCTCCGGCGGGGATGCCACCTTGGCTGCCGCGCTGTCGCGAGACGAAGGTACCGCGGGCGGAGCAACCACGGCGGGCGTAGCTGCTGCGCTCTGCGGCGCCCTTTCTGTAGCGGGCGCCGCCGACACCGGCGTCGGCGGTGCCTCGGGCAGCGTTCCGACGTACTCGGGATGCACGTCCGAGAGCCACGCCGCGAGTAGCACCGCGACCGCAGCCGCCTGCTCGTCACAGCTGCCTTCTGCCGGCAAAAGCCGCTCGCCGAGCACGTGCGCGTCTGCCGCGCGCAATGTGACGCGCAGCGCTGCGTCTTCGTGCGAGACAGTCGCTCGTTCCGCCACCACCTGGTTGACACTCAGCCCCAAAATTTCGCGCGTGCGCGCATCGACCGCGCTTGGTGCCGGGCATTCGGCACTGCCGGCCACGACCAGAGATTGCGCAAGCCCGAGCGACCAGCGAAAGAGGAGCACGCTTGCAGCGCCGTTCAGCATCTCGAGGACCTGGCTTAGCATGGACGCTTCGTCGCCACGCCTTCAGGTCACGGCTCGGCCTCAGAACAATGCGGGAATCGAATACGGCGGCCAGCGCTCACGCCACGGGCGCGCCGCCTCCAGCTCGTAAGCCAAGCTCATGAGCAGGGCGTCCTGGCCTGGCGCTGCGGCGAGCTGCGTCCCAATCGGCAGTCCGCGCTCGGACCAGTAGAGCGGCAGCGACATCGCCGGGCAGCCCGCAATGTTGTGAACCGGCGTGTAGCCCAGCACGCGCAAGCTGCGACTCATCAGCACTTCCCGCGAAAGCACCGGAGAAAGCTCGCCCAGCAGCGGCGGCTCCGCCGCAACCGCCGGCGTGAGCACGGCGTCGAATCCAGCTGTTTTCTCGCGATACTCGCGCACTGCGCCGGCAAACGCCGCGCGCGTGTCACTCAGCACGTCCCCTCCGCGCTCGCGCAAACGCTCGAGCAGTGACCACGTAAACGGCTCTAGCTCGTGCTGCTGCACTGGTTCGCTGCGGGTGCGGTCGATCGTTTCGACCACGTTGGCGATGGCAACCGCCGCCACCAAGTAGAATGCTTCTCCGAGCTCGGCGAGCGCGTACGTGGGCGCCGTCATGGGTTCGACACGATGTCCGAGCTCCGTGAGCAGCTTGACCGAGGCTTCATGCGCCGAGAGCACGCTCGGCTCCGGCGGGTCGCCGTTCATGGTCGAGGTGAAGGCGCCGATGCGCAGCCGCTTCGGCGAAGGTTGGCTCACGAAGCCGACCACGTCCGGGCGCGTCAAGTCCTCGGTGAGCGACAGAAACAGCGCGCTGTCGCGCACCGAGCGGCTCAAGCAATGCTCGCTGGTCATTTCAGCGAAATCGGAGCCGCTGCGGTTGGCGTTCACCGTGCGGCCACGGCTCGGTTTGAAGCCGAAAATGCCACACGCCGAGGCCGGCACCCGGATCGAACCGCCGCCGTCGTTGGCATGTGCTAGCGGCACCAAGCCGGCCGCCACCGCCGCGGCGCTGCCGCCCGACGAGCCTAGCGGCGAGCGCGCCAAGTCCCACGGATTGTGTGTGATACCCGAGAGCAGCGACTCGGTGCTTGCCAGCAAGCCGAACTCGGACAGCGCTGTTTTGCCCGCGCACACCAAGCCCGATTGTGCGAGGCGCTTGCCGTAGTCCGTTTGCTGCGACGTCACGCGCTCGCGAAACAGGCGAGAACCGAGCGTCCAGCGCAGGCCCGGCCAGGGCTGCGAGTCTTTGACCAAGAACGGCACACCGGCGAGCGGTCCTGAAGCAGGCGTCGGGCGCTCGGGGTTCGGAGTGAGCACGCAGCGGAGCGACGGCTCCAGGGCGTCGAGGCGCGCTTGGCAAGCGTCCCACAGCTCGGCCGCGCTCACTTCGCCGCGGCGACATAGCTCGGCTTGGGCCATGGCGTCGAGCCGCGCCAGCTCGCTGAAATCCGTCATCGGCCCGGAGGGTACGCTAAGGTCCGGTCCATGTCCTCGGGCGCACCGCGCGGCGATTCACACAACTTCGGTCGCCGAGTCGAAATCAGGGAAGAGCGCGTGACCAAGCCGCGCACCCTGCTCTGGGAGCAGCTGCTGCTCTCGGCCCATAGCCCGCTGCGCCGCCGCCTGAACGAGCTCTCGGCAGAAAGCGCGCTCGGCGCGACGGCCTTCGAATTCCTGCCGAATTTGCGGTTTTGGAAGGCGAACGCCCCCGCCGGCGGCCAGGTCGAGCGGCTGCAGCTGGAGCCACTGGTGGCGCGCTCCGGCGAAAAAAAACGCGAGCTAGCGAGTGTGCTGGGGCGCGCCATCGCGCTCTTCAGCTGGCTCGGGCTCACCGATCTCCATTGGGAAAACCTCGCCCTGGGCAGCGCTCCGCAAGGCCGCATCGTGTTCGGGCCGCTCGATGTGGAGATGGTCCTGAGCGACTTCCGGCTGCCGACGGAGACCAAGCTGCTGCCCGACGCCGATCCAGAGTACGCGGAGCTGTGTCGCCACGCAGCCGGTGTGCGCCGTGCGCTCGCCTTTTTGGGGAAGCCTCTCGCCGCGCAAGAGCTGCTGCACGTGGTCGCGCAGTACCGTGCGACGCTCGAGCTGTTGGATCGGAACGGCGCCGCGCTCGCGGAGGTGCTGGCAGGCCTGCCTGATCTGCACCACGCCCCGATCCGCGTGCTTTTGCGCAGCACGGGCGACTACGTCAACGCCAACGACCAGCAGCCATGGCCACCGCTGCTCGAAGCCGAAGCCGAACAGCTGGCGCGCGGCGACGTTCCCTACTTCTTTCGACTGTACGGCGCACCGGGCATTCACTACTACGGCAGCCGCAATCTCGAGCAGATTCGCACGCTACCGAGCGGACGCGGCATGCCGAAAAACCCGCCGCTGCTCGACGTGAAGCGCGGCCTCCGCTCGCCCTCACGCAAACGGCTCCGAGAAGATGGGCTATTCACGCTCATCGGCGCCTTCGACGCCGAGTCGCTGACGGGTCGTCACGAGGGCGAGCACGCGGCAGCCGGCTGGCTGCTCGAGCTGACGAAACGGCGCGTCCGCCTGCAGCTCCCGAGCGGCGAAGAGCTGGAGACCGACCGCGATTTGAGGGCGTTCGTGGGGAGCGCGTACCTGCGCTGCAGCTGCGGCGAGGTCAAGAGCGCGCTCGTGCCGCCCGTCACGGTGTGCCGCCCTGCGCGGGCCAGCGTATAGTCGGGCGCCCATCGTGACCGAAGCTTGTGAGACTTGCCGCCGCCCCAAGGTCGCTTGCGTGTGCGACCGCATCGTAAGTTACCCCACCGCGCGTCGCGTGCTCATCTTGCAGCACCCGCAAGAGCAAGACGCCGTGCTCGGCTCGGCGCAAATTCTGGAGGCGAGCTTGCCACAAGCGCGTGTGGTCGTCGGCCTCAGTTGGCGTAACCTCGGCCACGCGCTCGGTGAGCCGGAGGTGGACGCCAAGCGCTGGGCGGTGTTGTTTCCCGATCGCGAGGCCGAAGGCGAGCAAATCACGACGCGGCGCGGAGCTCCGCTCGAGCCCTCGCAAATCGACGGCATCATCGTGCTCGACGGCACCTGGTCGAAGGCAAAAACGCTGTGGTGGCGCAACCCCTGGCTCAACAAGCTCAATCGCATCAACCTCAAACCAGAGAAACCTTCGATCTACGGCAAGCTGCGTGCAGAGCCGCGCCGCGAATACGTGTCGACGCTAGAATCGGTGGCGGGGGCGCTCACGCTGTGCGGCGAAGCGCCTGAGATCGCGAGCGGTTTGGAACGAGTGTTTCGCACTTTGGTGCAGCGCGTACGAGACGCGAAGCTCATTCCACCCAAGGCTCGACGATGAAGCTGGGCGGGGCTGCGTCCTTGCTGGGTGCATGTTTGGCAGGGCTCACGGCCTGTCACGAGCAGCCGCCCCCCATGGCGAGCCCGAGGGCGCCCGAGAAAGCTGCGGCAATGGTCGGCGAGCCAGCGGCAGCGAGCGGCGTGCTCGCCCCCGCGTGCACGGCCGCCAACTGGGACGCACGCGCGCTGCCGCCGCTGCTCGCCGCCGGCAAGGAACCGCAGCGTGCCGAGCCCGAGCGAGGCGGCGCTTCGCAGCTCTTGTTCGACGCCGACTGCAGCGATAGCCCCAACGGACCGAGCCAAAGCAGCAGCGCTACAACGACCGTAGACGGCGTCGAAGTGCGGCTGACGCGAGCCGCGGCGGCGGGCACGACAGGGCGCGGTTGGAGCGGCAACCAATGCAGCTTCGAGCTGCGAGCCGCCGACGGCTCGGGCGCACCGGTCGTGCTGGGCCCCGACCTGGTGCCACCCTTCAACCCCATCACGGCGCTGGTGCGCTCCGGCTCGGCAGTGTGGCTGAGCGTCGGCTTCAACGGCTACGCGCGCGAGTTCCCGGCGGGCGGCAACCGCGTGATCGCGGCAGACCTGTGCAGCGGTCGCGTGGTGTGGTCGTCGGCCAACGCCACCAGCAACGGTGGTCTGCTGCTGCTCGGCGACTACCTGATCTCACCGTATGGGTTTACGAGCGAGCCGCGCTTCGTGTACGTGCTCAATAGTCACACCGGTTCGGTCGTGCAAAAATTGCCCATCGTCGAGAACGTCTGCCCGAGCGAAAGTTGGCGGCCACACTGGCACCCGGGTGAGCGCTGCGATGCACCGGGGCAGCGTGTGGGCGCGGCCACGAACCCACGCATTTCCGGCAATTTGCTGTATATTGACACCAATACGGGCTCGTCGACCTTCGCGTTTCGCGAGCCCTGACGGTCGAAGCAGCGGACGGGCAACAGGCTTCAGCTTGCCTTCGGGGAAGCGGCGATGACGTGCGGCTTGACCACGAGCTGCAGCCGCTCCGAGCAAACGGATTAGTCGCAATTGCGCCCATGATTCCTCAAGCAATTCGCGCCCGCTCCGCGCCAGAGTGCTCTCGTCGCAATTGCGACTATCTGCGCGGGGGCGGCCCTACCGGCCAGGATAGTTGTCGCCCGTCGCTTTCCCGACGAGGCGAGGAGAAGATTGGCTGAGAAGTACTTCGGGCATGCGCCTCGGGAGCTGCGAGCGGCCGCGGTTACGCGATATTTGACGACGGATTTGACGTTGGAGGAGGTCGGCAAGCAGTTTGGTACCCATAAGAGCAACATCTGCAACTGGGTGAAAGCCGCAGCCGGGAGCCAAGCGTTGAAGAAAAAGAATAAGTCGACGACCGCCGCGA